>NZ_JBXYDZ010000005.1:0-45834 GCF_057371075.1 Streptomyces sp. WAC03905 | reverse complement strand
CAGTCCTCCAATCCGCTCGCCCGGCGTCGCAGGCCAGCTCGTAGGGCTCGGTGCCGGCACGGCGGCAAGGCCGGTTCCGGCGTCCGGCTCGCACCGGAGCGCCCGCGAGTCAGCGAGCGTTACCGGTCATCATGACGGCTCTCGACTCCTCTCGCCGACAAGCTCGACAGATGGCGATCGGAGCCGATCAGCGGCAGTGCCTGGCATTTTCGCTAGCGACATGGATCGCGATTTGAGTCGCATTTTCAGTGACCGGTTTGGATCGCACACCCGTTAGCACTGTCAGCGGAATGCTGACGCTTGGCGAGTGTCAGTGGAATGCTGACGCCCATGCCGAAGGACTACGTGAAACATCACGAGACGAAGCGGGCCGCCGAGAAGCTCCTGACGGAGCGCTACGGCGACGAGGACGACGCCCGGTACGGCGGCTCGCTGTCCCCGGAGAAGGCGATCCTCGCCGTCCTGGTCGCCCTCGGCGGCTACGCCCCGCGCGGCCAGGAGAAGCCCGAGGTGCCGACGGAGGACGTCCTCGCCGCCCTCTCGCAGGTCGACGAGGCCCGCAAGCACCTGGACGCCATGGAGCTCAAGCTCATCCGCGCCGCACGCACCCGTGATGCGTCCTGGCAGAAGATCGCCGACGCGCTGGGGCTTGCCACCCGGCAGTCCGCCGAGACCCGCGCCCTGCGCCTGGAACGCGGCACGCACGCCTACCGCGGCCGCGACGTCGCCTCTCAGCGCCTGGACAAGGCCCGCGACCGCGCCGAACAGGCGTGGTGCGAGGAGAACGCCGAGCGACTCCGGGAGGTCGCCGAGCGCTTCTACGACACGTCCGGCGCCTGGGACCTGCAGAACCTGAACGACATCGACATCCGGGCCACCGTCCACGGGATCGGGGAGCTGCTGGCCACCGACGGGAGCCCGGCGAGGCTGGCCGGCCTCCTGGGAAGCGTGCGGTTCCACCTCGCCCCGTACGACGCCGAGGCGCCGAAGCCGACCGGCAAGCGGGCCGCCGACGCCGCGCAGGCCCTGACCGACCTCGGAGCGCTGCTCGCCGAGCAGTCGGCCGCCCGCAACCGCGTCACCTCCGCACGCCGCGAGACGACGTCGTGAGCGCCGAGGAGACGGTCGTCGACGTCGTCGACAGCAGCCTGACCGGCCCCGAGCTGCTCGCCGCGGCGGCCGCCGAGGTGGCGTCCTGGCCGTTCATCTCCCCCTCCCGCGCCCGCCAGGTGAAGTGGGTGGCCGGCGAGTACAGCCGGGCCCTGGCCCTCGCCGAGCACCCGCTGGGCGAGAAGGCCGCCGTCGAGGAGGTGTTCACCCGCGGCCCGGTCGAGGCGTACCTGCGCCTGGCCCGCACCGGCCGGCTTCGCGTGCGCCAGGCTGCCGACCCGTCGAAGGCCTCCGACAACTCCGAGCAGATCCGCCTCGAGGTCCTCCGGCTGCTCGTCACCGCCTGCGGCGCCGAGGACTTCGCCGACCTGCCGCCCCAGCCCGACCCGCCGAGCAAGCAGCCCGTCGCCAAGCGCCCCCGGGCCCTGCTGCGGGCCCAGCTCACCGAGCTCGCCGACGCCCCGGACGCCCGCACCGGCCAGCTGCGGATGCTCGCCGTCGGCGCGGTCGTCTCCGACACCGGCATCCGGGCCGGCGAGATGTGCGCCCTCACCACCGAAGACCTCTCGCCGACCCTGGAGGAGCTCCGCGCCGTGCGCCGGCCCCAGGGCTGGAGCGAGTCCGAGGCGTACACCGAACTGCTTCCCCTGTCCGGCCTGTCCCGGGCCGCGCTCAAGCGGTGGCTGCCCGAACGCCAGCTGCTGCTGACCCGGATCGGCGGCACCGCGACCGCCCTGTGGGTCTCCCTCCACGGCAACCACCACGACGGCCAGGCCGTCCCGGCCGGGACGCCGCTCATGCCCCGGGGCCTCGCCCGGGCGTGGACCAGGGCGGTCACCGAGACGAACATCGAGATGGCCGGACAGCCGTCCTGGGAGCCGCTGCCCACCCGCATGGAACAGCTGCGCCGGGGCGTGAAGCCCAAGGCCGTGGCGGCCCCCAGGCAGCCCGACGCGGAGAAGGCCGCCGTGCTCCTGGACGACGTCGCCGCCCGCGGCCGCGCGCTCGCCGAACTGCGCCGCGCGGGCGAGGAGAACTCCACCGCCGAGCTGCAGGCCCGCATCGCCGCCCGCCAGGCCGTGCGCGACGCGTGGGCCGAGGGCATCGAGCACACGGTGCAGCTGTCCGTCCTCGCCGAGGCGGGCCTGACAGACGAGGCCGCCCTCGCGGCCAGCGGCTGGGAACCGGTCCTGCTCACCGCGATCGACCGAGGTCGGGGCTGGGGACGCCCCTCGAAAGCAGCCGCCGCCCACTGACCTCGCACCCACGGCAAAGCGATCAATTCCGCTAGCTGAAATAGAAGCGAAATAGATCGCTGATCAGCGAGTTTTTCCAGTAGTCCCGACAGAAGTGCCTGGCTACCAATGACGCATAGCGAAGAGAACCGCGTATCCGCTCGCGAGATCGCTCACGTCGCCGTGTCCGGCTCCTGTGCCCGGCGGACGGGCCCGAACCGAGCCTCGGCCTCCTCGACGAGCCGGTCGGCGAGGCTGAGGTCGCCCAGTTCGACCGCGAGCACGGCGCGCACGAAGACGGCGAGCGGGACAGCGCCGGTACGCACCTCGAAGCAGCGCAGCACCCCGTCCGAGAACGCGGGGTGGTGGCGGCAACCTGCGGCGACGCAGTAGCCCTCGACGGCCAGGGCGAGGCGCCGGTAGGCGGCGTCCTTCTCCTCGGTGCACTGCGCGGGACAGCCGAGGTGGTCCAGCGTGATCCGCAGATGGGCGGCGTTCTTCTCCGCCTTCCGGATGGTCAGCCGCCCGCCGCCCGGCGTGACGTAGCGGCCGGAGGCGGGCACCGGGGCGTACGGGTGGATCAGCGGCAGCTTCACCTCCGTCCCGTGCAGGACGGGCAGCCCGTCGTACTCGATGTACGGGCCGGCGGCGCCACGGTCCTCGATGGTCATGCGGTCCTCGTCTCCCCCGCCTCGTCGGCGGGCTCGTGGTCCTGGTCCTCGTCGTCCTGGTGGCCGTCGGCGGGCCAGACGCCGAACGGCCCGGTCCGGCCGGGGCCGGCGGCGCCGAGCTGGGCGGCGCCGCCCTTGGTGCGGTGGTGGTCCCGGATCACGGGCGGGGCTCCGGGAGGGCGGGCACGTTGCGCAGCAGCGCGGCGGTCATCGCCAGGAGGGTCTCCGCCTCGGCCCGGTCGTAGAGGAAGTCCTTGGTGACCGGGTCGTTGTGCATGGCGCCGGACGTCTGGCTGTACAGGGCGTCCTGGATGCGCCACCAGCGCTCGGTCTGGTTGCACTGGCTGGCGAGCTTCTTCGACCCGGGCCTGTCCCAGTCCACGTGGTGCTGGATCCACTCCAGCGCCCGCCGGACCTCCAGGATCGACGCCCGGATCTCCCCCGTGGTCAGCAGCCGCTGGGCTTCCCGCAGCAGTCGGCCGACCTCGGCGCGCTCGGGGTCGCCGAGCGGGTAGGGCACGGCCATCTCGAAGGCCGCGGACGGCCCGAGCTGCGCGATCTGCTGCTCCCAGGTGCTCTTGGCGAGGGTGATGTTCTCCGTGGCCTGGGCACACCCCGGGTACCCGGGCGCCTGCGGCAGGGTGGCGTTGAGGTCGACCTCGAACCGCACGTCACCGTTGCGGGCCTCCTCGATCGCGTGGACCTGCAGCGACGTCAGCGGGAACACCAGGTTCACCCGGTGGACCGTCACGACGGGGGTGTACGCGAGGTTCGCCGTGATCCGGCCGAGCCGGGACCGCTGCGCCGGCGCGGTGCCGAAGCCGAACAGCTCCGCCTCCAGGGCGAGAATCTTCCCTGCCTCCGCGAACGGCGACACCCCGACGGCGAGCTGGACACTCAGCTCGTGGCCGCCCAGCGCGGGGCGCAGCCATGTCTGGGCACTGTCGACCGCCGTGGTGAACCGGATGTCGTCGAAGCGGAGTTCCTGCATGGCTCCCCCAAGGGCGTGAACGAACCGCTGATTCTGCCGGGCCGGGCCGCCAGCCATCGCCGGTTTCCGACGTCGACCGCGGTCTGATCGCGCCGGCCGCTCAGCTCGTCGGCCGCCAGCACCCGAAGCCGCCTGCGGCCGCTGGAGCGGCGAACGGGCCCCACCCCCTCCCGGTGGACCTCCGGCGGACGATCGCCCAGCACGCAGCAGCACAGGCCGCCTCCCGGGCCCCCGCCGTCGACCGCCCGGTGCACCATCCGCCCCACCGCCCCCACTCCCGGACGGACCCACAGGCCGAGGGAGCCCCGAGAAGACCCCTGTGCGGCCCGGAGAGCGCCGATCACAAGCCGGAGGCCCCGTTCCACCCCCGGCCCACGAACGGCCGTCAGGCGGCGATCTACGGACGCGCCGCCCCTGCTTCTTCCAGTTGCCGGGCGAAGCCCGTCCTTTCTACGGGTTGACCTGTACGTACGCACTCAGGCCAGCCCCCACGGCGCGGGGCCCGTCACTACGCCGACCACGACGATGCGGTCAGCCCCGCACCGGCCCTCACCCGAACGGGTGACGGGCCCCGCGCCCCTCTCCTCTGACCCCTAACAGGCCCTCGCGCCCTTGGGCGGGCCGGTCGGTCGCTCCGCTGCTCGATCCCCTGCGGCCGCACTGCGGTTGCGGTTCCAGCCTGGGCTTTCAGCGTGAGGAGGTCGGCCTGCGAAGTGGCGGTGGGTCCAGTACCGGGAGGACTGGACCCACCTGAGAGAGCCGCGCAAGGGCCTGTTAGGGGAAATGGGGGGCGGAATCCTCCGGCGCCTCGGCGCCGGCGAGCGCGGCGGAGCCGCCAACGCGCCCTCGCGCGCCACTACCTGTAGATGGCCTACGGCGTTCAGCGGCGCAACGCGCCGCAAGGCGCAACCCCGATCTTGGTTTCGATGAAGTTGGTGTCGATGAGCTTGGTTTCGTTCTGCGGTGGCGTTTCCACCACCTCGCGAGGTGGCGTTCACACCACCCCGCGAGGTGGCATCCATGCAACCTCCGGAGGTGGTACCAGTACCACCTCCGGAGTGACCTGCGGTTTTACGGCCTCAGAGCCCGAAATCGGGGTGAAAATCGGGGCTGAAATCGGGGCCCAGGACCCCCGGTTTTCGCCCCGGATTCGCGGTTCGCCGACCACCGGTTTCCGGGCCCGGTTTTCACCCCGGTCGCGCGGCCGCCCGCAGCTCCGATCCAGGGCCCACCAGCCACCTCCGGGTGGTGCCGGCGGTCCGGCTTCCCCGCTCGTCGAGGAGCTCCTGGGCGAGCGACGGCCCTCGGGCTGGGTGATGCGTGCGGCGCCTGAACCGAGGCCGCGGCATCATGGCGGCCCACGTCAGCGATCCGCTGACAGAGGTCTTTACGCGCCCCGATCGGCGACGGCCACGGTCTCGGCCGCGCTCAGCGCCGCCAGCACCTGCGCCTGGCCCTCCTCGACGCCCAGCACACCGGCGGCGAGCGCCTCGGCCACCCGCGCCGCGTGCCCGAGCGCAGCCGGCACCCCGCCCGCCTCCCGGCCCGCCCTCGCCTCCGCCAGGAACTCGACGGCGGCCGCCAGGGCGAGCGCGACGTCCCCGCCGTGGTCCTCCGGGCCGTTCATCGCCAGCGGCCGCAGCCACAGATCGGAGTGGGACTGCACGACCTGGTCGTAGTCGCGGTAGTCGACGACCGTGCCGCACCTCCCGCCGGCACCCTCTCCCGTGAACGACTTGCCCCAGCCTTCCTCCGCCAGCCACCGGTGCCGCGCGCACACCTCCACCCGGTAGTCGACGTCCCGCTCCTTCCGGCGCGACCGGCGCACGACGACCATCGTCGACGGCGCGGTGCACGTAGCGATCTGACGGAGCACCGGCATGGCAGCCCCTCCCCTTCTCTCGGCAGATGACCGGACCGAGCATGGCCGCGGCCGCGGCCGCGCCCGCCGTGCGCACTGCACTGTGCACGGCGGGCGTGACCTGGCTCTCACTTCGAGGCGCCTGCAGTCGCGTCAGCGATCCGCTGACGGGGGTGTGGCCCGGTGCCGGGCACGCCAAAACCCCGGTCCGGCCCCGGGAGGTCCGGGCGAACCGGGTGATCAGGTGAAGCGGCGGAGGGGAGAGCCCGACGGGCCCTCCCCGTCCCGTCAGCGCGCTGCGGCCAGGTCCTCGTGCTGCGCCATCTGCGCACCACGGCAGACGCCGCACAGTCCGTCCTCGGCCTCCGTCGTACGGCCGCACGGCGAGCCGTCCCAGCGGACCCCCGAGCAGGGCGCCGGGTCCGCGCCGTGCATGACCGGCATCGACGGCACGGCCGCAGCCGCGTCCGGCCCGGCGGCCGGCTCCTGGGGACGCTCGTGCTGGTCGCCGCCCAGGGCGTTCAGGCGCATCTGGTGGGCTTCCCGGGCAGCGGCCCGGGCCGCGAGCTGCGCCGCCAGGAGCTGACCGAGGAGATCGGCCCCGCTCTGCCGCGCAGCCTCCCGGGCCTCCGCCGCCTGCGACAGCGCCCACTCCCGCGCCTTCTCCCCCTCCGCCGGGGCCGACGACAGGGCGGTGATGTCGGCGGCCGCCTTCTCCGCCGCCCCCGCGATGTCGTTCTCGAACCCGGTCACGCACCGCGGGCACAGCGCGCCCTCGGTCCCCCGGTCCTGCTCGCACCCGGGGCACAGCAGCCCGGCCGCGACCGCGGCCCGTGCCGCCTTCTCCGCCTCGCGCGCGGCCTTGTGGTCGGCCTTGTAGTTCTTGCCGCGCTCGATGCACAGCACGCACGGGGCGCCGTCCGCCAGGAGCTCGCCGTCCTCGCAGCCCGCATCCGGGCACTCGCCGTGCCGCAGCATGGCCACCGCCGCGCCCACCGGACGCTCCAGACGGCCCGTCTCGAACTTCTCGGCGTACCCGTGCGTCGTCCAGCGCCGCAGCACCCGGGAGACCAGCTGTTCGGCGGTCCGCTCCTTCAGGGCCTTCGTCACCGCCGTCACCAGCGTCTTCGGCGCGTCGGTGTGCGCGGTCTCGCGCATCGCCTCCCGCAGCTCCGGCCGGAACGCCTCGAGGACCTGCAGCACCTCCGGCGCCAGCGGCACCTCACGCGCCTTCTTCCGCGCCTCCCGCGCCGGAGCGGGCTTCGGCTTCGCCGCGGGCTTGGCCTGCGCCGGGACCGTCGTGGCCGGCGACTTCTTCGCGGCCTCCGTACGGCCCTCCCACTTCGCGGCCGACCTGAACTCCGGGTGCGCGTTGTAGAAGTCCCGCAGCCGCATCTGGCCCTGGTAGCCGGCCGGAGGATTGAAGCGGACGAAGTACTTGTAGCCCTGGCGCATCCCGCCCGCGTACCGGTACTTCTCGGTGCGGATCGCGCCGAGCGCCTCCAGCTCCTTGCGGTAGGTGGCCACCTGCCGGTCGTCCGCGAGCTCCAGGACCACCGCGATGGCCTTCTGCTTCGGGCAGGCGATCCGCCGGTTCGGGTTCTGGATGTTCGCGTTGATGTGCTCGGCGAGGAAGGCGTACATCAGGTACGCCTTCGCCGACACGCCGGACAGCATCACCCACACCGGCACCGGCGTGTGGACGGTCGGCCAGTCCTCGGCGACCAGCTCGTCGCCCTGGTCGCCGTCGTACCCGTCGTCGTACGGCTCGTCGAAGTCGTTCATCGGGCCACCCCCGAGACCAGGGCGGTGGCGGTGCGGGCGGTGCGCGCGAGCGGGGTCACGTTCGTCATGAGCTGGGTGTACTCGCCAAAGCGGACACCCCCGCGAGCGCGGACTTCGGCCCCGGCCGGGGTGAGGCTCCCCACGAAGAAACGTCGGCCGAACCGGTCAAAACGCGCCGTAGTGACCTTGACGGATGAAGCGTCGGGCTGGTTAGCCACGACGGTCTTGCGTACGCTCATAGAGAGCGTCCTCCAATGCACGTTGGAGAGCTTCCACGACTGCGGGTGTGAGAGCCCGGGCAGTCCTTACAGGGGCCCCGCCGCAAGGCGGGGCTTCTTACATGTCGCCGCCAGTGAGAGACGCCCCGGAGGGCTAGCTGCGACACGCGATCAGTTCATCTTCCTCTTCCTACATCGGGGCCCAACGCCGGAACACACGTTTTCGTTGCTCTGGCCCCCGATCTCCCGCCCGGCGGGCAGGAACTTCGGTTTGCTTCCCGTCAGGCGGGACGGCCCCGGAGCTCGCGCAGGTGCGCGAGGAACTCCTGTGCCTCGGGGACGCCGCCGTACCGCTGGTGCAGCACGCCGCCGAGATCGCTGGCGACCATCGCGAGCGAGGGCACCGAGCGGCGGTTGCTGCCCAGGGCCTGCTCGCCGTACGACAGCGCCGTGTCGAGGTCGCCGGCACGCGCGGCGACCACGCCGAGCGTCACCCGCGCCTCGGAGATCCGCATCGGCGCCCGCTCCGTGCCGTCGAAGTCGGTGTTCACCCGGATCACCTCGCTCGCGATCTGCTCGGCGAGCCGGTCCTCGGCGACCCGGCGGTAGGCGTCCATCCGGTAGAAGTCGAACTTCGCCGGGTCCACGACGAAGTGGTGCTCCACGTTCTCCGGGTAGGGCATCCCCTCGAGGAGCCGGCGGCCCGCGTCGAGGGCGACCTCCGTCTGCTGCCGGTCCCCGATCCGCGCCCACGCCTTCGCCTTCTGCGCGTACAGCTGGACCGCCACCGACTCGTTCGGCGCCGCCGCGATCCCCGCGTCGGCGGCCGCGATGACACCGCGATAGTCCCCGGCCGTCAGGGCGAACCACGCCCGCATTTCGTGCGCCCAGCCGATGACGTGCGGGGTGCCGGCCTCGCCTCCGAGGTCCAGCGCGGCCCGCCGGGTCGCCTCGGCAGCCCGGCTGAGACCGGAGTCGTACTCGACACAGCCGACCAGGAGCGCGAGCTGCCCGGCGAGGGCGATCACCTCGCGGTGCTGGGACAGCGTCAGCCGCTGGTGCTGCAGGTTCGCGACCCGCCCGAGCCACGCCTTGCCCTCGATGAGCAGCTGCTCGGCGGGCATGTACGCGTACTCAGTGCAGAGCCGGTCCGTGGTGATCCGCAGCGCGTCGAGCGTGGCGGTGTCGACGTCGCTCGCCCGCAGACGGGACACGATGTCGACCGTGTCCATGCCGCTGACGGCCCGGATCTCCGCCCGCCCGTCCCGCTTGCCCGCTGCCGGGAACAGGGCGTACGTCGCGGTACCGAAGGTCGCTGCGATCACCGGGGCGTACTTCCGGGGGAAGGCCTCTCCGGCCTCCCACCGCTTCCACTGCCGCAGCATGTCGTGCTCGGCAGGCGCGTCGGCATCGAGGCGCAGCATCAGCGCGCGAACGGCTTCCACCTGGCTCCAGCCGCGGGCCACACGCTCCGCCACCATGCGGCGGGCCCAGTCCGGACGATCGTCAGACATTGAGGTCCCCTCTCCTCCCGTGCGGTACCCGCAGCGAATGCGGTCCGGCCTGGAGGTGCCCTGCGTCCAGCGGCGGGTCCTGATCGCGAGTTTGGCACGCGCGCACCGGCCAGCGGTGGTGACAAACGACGGGGACATTTCAATATCACCGGCGTTCGTCACTTTCGGCCGTGCGCACGCCAGAGCACCGTGATCCCCCTCAACAGGGAAACGAGGGAGGCGAGTTGTGCGAGCGACGGTCTTAGGCGAGAACATCGGCTTCACCTCCGTCCGTATCGTCGACCAGGCCGTGGTCGTCGCTCCGGCGGGCGGGGCGCTGGGCCAGCCATCCGGCGACGCCCGCGCCGCCCACTCCCCCGCCTTCGGCTGTGCGCACGTACTCGAAGCCGTTCTCCAGGTAGTAGCGCTGCAGGCCGCGGTTCTGCGTGTTGACGTTGATGCGGATCCAGCGCCCGCCGCTCCTGGCGGTGCGGTCGCTCGCCCAGTCGAGGATCCGGCGGCCGAGACCGGAGCCGCTGAACTCTCGCAGCACGATCAGCTTGTGCAGGTGCAGGCACGGCTCCGACAGCTCGGCGGCGGACCACAGATCCGGCTCCGGCTCGGTGTCGAGGGTGACCGTGGCCGCCGTACGCACCCCGTCGCGCACCATGAAGACGGCGCCGGCCTTGATGCTCGCCAGGATGTGGTCCGGCGGGAAGGCGTTACGCCACTGGTCGATGCCACGGTCCGCGAGCCAGTTCGACGCCTCGTTGCGGTACTGCAGGAGGCGCGGCAGGTCGTCCGGCGTGGCACGGGTGATGATCAATGAACGTCCTTCTGCTTGAGGGCGCTCAGGTCGCCGATCTCGTACTTGATCCGGTTGAGGTCTCCTCGAAACGTCGAGATGGTGCAGCGGACCGGCCGCTCAGGGGTGTATCCGGTCCGCGTCCAGACCAGGACGGAGACGCCGGCGCCGATCTGCAGCTCTCGGGATTCCTCCGGCGTCGGGGGCCGGGACTCCCACTCATCGACCATGCCGACCTGGACGACGTCGCGATCCGCGAGGTACCGGGTCGTCCCTTCCTCGATGTCGTTCGGCTCCGCCAGGCGCGGCCGCTCGTCGACCAGCCACTTCGGGTAGTACGTGGCCTGCGTCGACCAGGGGGTGTCATCCACGAACCGGTGGCAGTAGCGCAGGACCGTGGTGTCACCCGGCTCGATCCAGAGACGGGCGGCGATCTCCGCCGGGGCCGGCACCATCTGCACGCGGAAGGTCTGGTGCGGGCGCCGTCCGGCCTGCAGGACCTCGTTGTCGTAGGAGTCGCCGTCCTCAGCGGTCGTCCACTGCAGGTTCTCGAACCGCGAGGCATTGAGAGTGAAGACGTCGTGCTTGCGGACCTGGTACGGACGCCCCTGGGAGGAGATCACCAAGCCCTCAGCGACGAGGGTCTGCAGTCCCTGCCGGATCGTGTTGCGCGAGGCGTCGAAACGCTCCCGCAGCTCACGCTCCGAAGGCAGATCGGTGCCGGGCGCGTAGATCCCTGCGGCGATTTCCGACCGCAGGATGTCGGCCACTCGGCGATACAAAGGCGTCGTCATGGGGCCATCTTGCCCCACTGAACGGGCTTGTCGGTACATGTAGACGCTTCCCTCTTGACTCGTCACTCGGGGTGGGTGCAGGATCACCTTACAGCTTGTCCCAACAAGCGGGGCAAGAGGGCTAGCAGGGATTTCTTTGGGGATTCTTGCGCCCAAAAACGGCGACACCGGACCGCCTCGGAGCTGTACCGAGCCCGGTGTACCGAGAAGAACTCAACAGAGCGACTGAGAGAACAGCGCAACCCTTTCCGCTGCTCAGAGGGCCTCAAAGGCCCCGTCAGCGAAAGGTGTCCAGACGGATTCGGCCCGGCGCATCGCCTGTACGGGATGTGCCGTGGCCGTGGCGGTCTGGCCGCCAACCGCACCATCCCTGCCCAGTCCCGAGAAAGCGGCTCCCCGGCCTTGTCTGTCCAGGACCACCGGGGAGCCGCGCAGGGCCGTTACCCAAGAGAGGACCGACCCCGTGAAGAGCATCGTCGCAGGCCGAATCGTGATCAGCGAGACCGAGTACGTCGAGGCCGCCCTGGGCGACTTCGTCCCCACCGCCCAGGACCTGAAGGCGTTCGCCGAGTTCGTCTCGGACACCTACGACTCCGTCTCCTCCCGGAACGAGGTCGACGTCGAGAACACCGTCTACTACGGCTCCCTCACCTCCAACGTCGTCTCCCTGCCGCGCGGCGTCGCCCGCACCACGGCCCGGGCCCGGAAGGGAGGCCGAGCCGCATGAGTGCCGAGACCACCACGAAGACGAAGGCGCCGGCCCCGGCCGGGATAGCGCTGCTGGCCCTGTGGCTGCGGACCGGGCTGACCCTCGCGGGCATCGCCTGGACGCTCGGGTTCGAGACCGCCTGGTGGCAGCGCGCCCTGATGGCGGCCGCCGGCCTGACCCTGGCGCTGCTCGACACCAGCGGCCGCCTCGGCGGCGGGGCCCACGAGCTGATGACCGCCGCGCTGGAGCGCCTGAGCTGGCTGCGGATCCCGCTGGCCGTCATGGGCGCCGCGTGGCTGATCGACGTACTGACGCTTCCGGCATCCGGCCGGGTCGCCTTGGCGGCCGCGGTCGTGGCGGTGGCGCTGATGGAACGAGTCGGCCCGGCGAGCGCCGCGGCTGCGGGAGGTGCGCACTGATGGGGTACCGCGAGGAGAAGCGGGCGGACGACGCCCAGCGGCGCGAGCAGGACCGCCAGGACACCGCGCTGCGGATGGACAAGCAGCTCGAGGCCCAGCGGATCGCCGCCGAGGAGAAGCGCAAGGCCGCCGACGCGGCCGCCGAGCGCAAGCAGAAGGCCGCCGATGCCGCCGCCGAGCGTCAGCGGAAGGCTGACGCCGAGAAGCAGCGGCTCAAGCGGCAGGCCAAGGCGCAGCGCAAGGCCGCGTGGGAGAAGCGGATCCGGTGGGTGCGGGACAACGGCGACGTCGCCGCCGTCCTCGCGGTCATGTTCTGCGGAATGCTGCCCGCGCTGGTCGCCCAGTTCGGGGCGCTTCGGTCCATGGGCATGGGCCTGCTGCTCGCCGGTCTGCTGCCGTTCCTGCTGGAGCTGGGCGCGTGGGCGGCGACGGCCGGCGAGGCGAAGGCCCTGCGCGAGAAGCGCAGCGTCACCCCGTACCGGATCACGGTGTGGACGTTCACCGCGCTGGCCGCCACGGTCAACGCGATCCACGGCTACAAGGACTTCGGCGGGGTCGGCGGCGCGCTCGTGCTCGCCGCCTCCTCGATCGCGCCGGTCGCGCTGTGGCACATGGTGATGGCCGGGCGGCACTCGCAGAAGGCCAAGCGGACCAAGGCGGAGATCGCCGAGGAGAAGCGGCGCCGGGAGGAGGCCAAGGAGAAGGCGCGGCACCTCAAGCAGCGCCGCCGCCACCATCCGAAGGTCGCCAAGGAAGCCGACCGGCTGCTGTCCGCCGCGACGTTCGACTCGATCACGGCGGAGGAGGCGTTCGCGGCCGCGTGGCGGATCATCCACGGCACCGAGCCGGGCATGACGCCGGAGCTCTACAAGATCGCCACGGCGTCCCGGCTGAGGGTCGGGGAGGCGTTCGAGGTCGCCGAGGAGAAGCGTCCGGAGATGATCCGGGCGGGGCTCATGACGGGGCTGCTCTCTCCCGTCCCCAGGCGCCTGTCTGACGGCCTCCCGGTGATGGGTCCGAGTGTTCCGCTCCCCGCTCTCCCGGCGGGTCGCCAGGGGGCTACAGCCCAAGCGGGAATTGGGTCGTTCGCGTCTGGCGGCCCCTCCCCGGAGGGGGCGAAGAACGGTTCCGCGGACGGCTCCGGAGACAGTGCCGGCGCCTCCCCCAAGCGCCGCTCGGACGAGGAGCTGGAACAGCTTCTCCCCCAGGCGCACGAGCACGCCGCGGACCTCGTCGCGGAGGGCAAGCAGATCAGCGCCGCGAGCCTCGCGAAGCGGATGCAGATCCGGCGCGAGGACGGGATGTGGCTGCGCGACCGGGTCATCGCCGAGCGCAAGCTGCGGGTCGTCGGCGAGTAGCCGAGCGGCTCAGCGAGCAACCTGGCGAGCGCGCCAGAAGACATGAACGACGACGCGAAAGCGGACCTCTACGCGATCTTTTCCGCTAGCCGAATAGATCGCTTCACAGCTACCTCAACCACACAGATACGAGACGGGGTCGGACCTCCACGGCCAAGCGATGGCCGACCCCGTCTCGCCCACCTCGCATAGGAGGCGAGTTCCAGCATGACCGAGATCGACGAGCGCCCGAACACGACGGGCCAGCGCAACAAGATCGCCGAAGCCGCCGAGCTGGTGGTCTCCACCCAGTTCGGCTCCACCTCGATGCTCCAGCGCAAGATGCGCGTCGGCTTCTCCGAGGCGGGCGCCCTGATGGACCGCCTCCAGGAGCTCGGCGTGGTCGGCGAGCCGGAGGGCTCCAAGGCCCGTGACGTCCTGGTCAAGCCCGACCAGATCGACGAGCTGCTGCGCCGCCTGGAGGACGAGGCGGAACCGCTCGGCGACGTGATCCCGCTGGCCGACTACCGCGTGGCCGTCGAGCCGACCGTGATCCTGCCCGCCGTGGGTGAGCCGGTCGACTTCGCCAAGCTCCCGCCCCAGCCGACCGCCCCGCCCGTCTTCCCGCCGGCCCCGGCCGCCGACGAGGACCAGGAGCACGACGAGGACCAGGAGGAGGCCGACCAGGCCCCGGAGAAGGTCGACGCCGAGGGGTTCGTCAAGCGGCCCCGGCCGGGCTGGGCGAGCGTCGAGGGCTTCAAGGCCCGCACCTCCTTCCTCGCCCTCAACGGCCTGGACTGGCTGCAGTACCAGGCGTGGAACACCCCGCGCTACATCGGCCAGACCCCGCGCGGCTACGGCCGCCTGATCAGGAAGTGGGGCGAGGGCTACCGCGCCGACTTCCCGCAGATGATCAAGACGGCGAAGGCCGAGATCAAGAAGGCGAAGGGTAACCCGACCGCCGAGGCCAAGGCCAAGGCGCTCCGCGACGCCCGCAAGGCCGAGTACAAGGCCCACAAGAAGGGCTACCGGATCAAGTCCGCCATCGGGGGAGGCGTCGGAGCCGGGGCGCTGACCGCGGGCGTCCTGCTCGGCCCGACCCTGACCGACGCCGCGATCGGGCTCGGTGCCGTCATCCTCGGGTCGGCCGCCGGCCGCCCGCTCAACTCGGAGGGGGAGCCCGTGGCGGCTTCGTCGCGCAAGGTCCAGCTCGGTGAGGAGTCGGTGCGCCGGGTCCTGGTGGAGGCCGGGGTCGTCGGCAAGGAGCGCGCCGAGGAGATCCAGATCGTCGACCTCCCGCACAAGGCGGACCGGGGCGTGCAGTGCACGGTCGAGCTTCCCCGGCGGCATCACCGCCGGCATGGCCGTCGCCAGGCTGGAGAAGATCGCCTCCGCGCTCGGCATCAAGCCCAGCCAGCTGGTCATCGAGGACGACTCCAGCGACGAGGGCCACGCCGGACGCATCGTGATGTGGATGGCTCGCCGCGACCCGTTCAAGGCCTCCCGGCCCTCGCCGCTGGCCAAGCGCAAGAAGCCGCTGGACACCTGGAAGGAGGGCATCCCGCTCGCCTTCGTCGCCAAGGGCCAGACGGTCGACTTCCAGCTGCGCGACGTCATGCTGCTGATCGCCGGCGCCACCCGCTCCGGAAAGGGCGTCGCGATCTCGAACATCAACTGCGCGGTGTCACTGGACGTCAAGGTCAACCTGCGCGACGTCGACGGAAAGGGCAGCGGCGAGCACAACGTGTACGCCCCGTTCGCCGCGTCGTTCTTCAAGCTCAACCCCGGCCGCCTGGTGGCTCTGCTGCAGGCCGAAGTCGCCGAAATGGAGCGGCGCTACGAAATCCTCGACGACCTCGGCGAGTCCAAGCTGACCGAGAAGCTCATCGACCGGCTCGGCGGAATCGAGCTCATCGTCGTCGACGAGCTGTACCCGTACACCACGCACCCGATCTACGGCCCGGTCATCGTGGAACTCCTCATCCACATCGCCTCGCAGGGCGCGGGCGCGGGCGTGCTGCTGGTCCTGGCCACGCAGGTGCCCGAGGTCGCGGTCGTGCCCAAGCGGCTGCGCGCCAACCTGGTGGGCCGCTGGGGCATGAGGACCGAGGGCCCGGCCGACTCCAACGTCATCCTCGGCGACGGAAAGGCCGGCGACGGCTACGACGCCTCGAAGATCGACGCCTCGTTGCGCGGTCTGGGCTGGCTGATCATGCCGGGCGTGGGCATCGAGCGGGCCCGCTCCTTCTACCCGGACGACGACGACCGCGCGGCGATCGTGGCGCGCGGCATCGAGTTCCGCCGCGAGGCGGGCCGCCTGCCGGGCCAGTGGGACGACCCGGTCGAGGCCTACCTGAAGAAGGTCACCGGCCACTCCTCGGCCGGAGGCGGCGTCAAGGGCAACGGGCGGCTGCCCGCCTACCAGCCCGCCAAGAACAAGGACGGCGAGCAGCCGGAGGCGGCCGAGCAGGTCAGCGCCGCCGACCTCGCGAGCATCAAGCCCAACGGCCCGATCCTCGCCGCCCTGGTCGCCCTGTTCGAGGCCAACGGGAGCGAGGACGGCAAGCCCGCGGCCTGGCTGCCGACCACCGAGGTGCTGCTGCCCGGGCTCGAGGAGCAGGGCCAGAAGATCACCCGCGAGAAGCTCGCGGCGATCCTCGGACGCTTCGAGGAGAACCGCGGCAAGCGCGAGTGGGAGGGCCGCCGGATCGCCGGCTACACCCACGACGCGGTGACCGCCGCGATCGACGAACTGGTCTCTGACCAGGGCTGATGACTCGGACACGACTCGGACACCGTTCCGGTCTGTCCTGATATGACCCGGACGGGGCGGTGTCCGACCCGGACGCCGCCCCCTCCGACTCGGACTGGCCCCCCGGCCGGGTCGTCCGGGTCCCGTCTGAGTCCATCACCGTCCTGACCTGCGTAAACGCGACTCGCGTCCGGGTTCGGTCCGAGTCGCAAACCAGGTCAAAGCGATCACGGGAGGAATCGTGCGCGTCACGATCAAAGTCCTCTGGATGACCCGCAACGGCGCTCCGACCGGCTGTCCGGAGTGCTCCACCGGCGCCGTCCAGTTCATGACCACCCAGCCGTTCGACGGATGGCCCGCGCGGGGCTGGTGCACCGTCTGCTCGCACAACTGGGAGGACGTGCTGATCACCAACGCCCTCGTGCGGCAGATCGCCGCCGAGTCCACCGGCCGCGTCAAGGCGACCGACAGCGACACCTTCGCCGTCGCCGCCCCCGGCCAGTACCTGGAGGGCGAGCTCGTCCCCGAGATCACCGTCGACGACCTGCGCGTCGTCTGGAAGAAGGCGTACAAGCCGCTGCTCAAGCGGGTGATCCGGCAGAAGAAGAACAAGGCGAAGAACGCCGCCAAGAGGGCAGTCGTCGGCACCGCGAAGAAGACGGTCGCCGCGCCGACCGCCGCCGTCCTCAAGGCCGCCTGGGGCGCCCAGGCGGGCGGCTGGGAGCCGACGGGCGACGGCGGGATCGAGAACCCCTGCCCCGCCGGATGCGACGCCGGCTGGTTCGACCTCGAAAGCCACATCCACGGCTCGCCGCGCGTCGTGTGCTCGCTGTGCTCCGGCTCCGGCGAGTACGAGCCCTGACCCGACCCGATCCCAAGGAGGACTCATGCTCACCGTCTCCGCCGTCGTCGTCTTCCTCGCCGCCGAGGCCGGACTGATCTGGAAGGGCGGCCTGAAGTGGTGGCACGCCGCCATCTGCAACATCGCCGCCCTGTACTTCGCCGCGACGGCCGCCGGCCCCAGCGTCTACGGCGGCCTGGAGTCGGCCGCCGAGATGGTCAGCCGCATCCGCTTCTGACAGCCCGGCCGGGGCCGCTGGCCCACCGCCCGGCGGCCCCGGCCCCGAGGGAACAGCGCGCCGCCCGCCCTTTCATCCATTCCAGGGAGACCAGCCATGAAGCGCCCGAAGACCGTCACCTACCGCTGGGACGTCAAGGTCACCAAGCCCCTGCCCGGTGACCGCGACATCACCGGCTACGGCGGCTACGTCCAGAAGCCCGCCGACCTCGACACCGCCGCCGCCGTCGCCCAGGTCGTCGAGGAGATGACCGACTGGGCGGTCAGGGCCGGCGCGGTTCCGGCCCCCGGCGGCGTCACGGCGCACCGCTTCGGCGCCTGACCGGCGCGGGCCGGACGGCGCTCCGTGCAGGGCCGGCCGTCCGGCCCCTTCCCCCACTCCACCCGTCCCCTTCCCGAAGGAGTCCGCTTCCCGTGGGCGTCAAGTACGTGCTCGTCGAGCCGGATCCGCCGAGCTGGTGGGTCCGCAACAAGACCAAGGTCGTCATCGCCTGCGCTGTCGTCGCCGTGCTCTACCTGCGCGACGGCAACGGCGCGGCCGACGACGGCCCGCCGCGTCCTACCCCGACGCCCAGCGTCAGCGCCACCCGCTAGCCCGGCCGATCCCGCCGGCCCCGGGGCGACTCTCACCGCCCCGGGACCAGGCGGGGACGCCCGGTCAGCCCGACCGCGCCTCCCGTCGACGAAGGAGAGCACCGTGTCCGTCCACGACCTGATCGCCCGCCTGCAGGGCAAGAAGCGCGCGTACGACACCACCGAGGAGGTCGTCGAGCTCCTGGACGAGCAGGCCGCCCGCGTCCATGACGAGCGGCTCCCGGCCCACCTGCGCGGCGTCACCGCCATCACCGAGCGCCTCGGCTACCAGCCCGGCCTGCTCGCCCTGCGCGGCGAGACGTACGACAGCGCGCTGTACCTCGAGGCGCTGGTCACCAACGCCCGCAGCCAGGGCCTGGATGACCTCGCCGAGGACCTGGCGGAGCTCGCCGAGCTGATGCACGAGGCCACCGGCAAGCTCGCCCGCGCCGTCCACGCCACCATTCCGGCGCCCGAGATCCCGCTCACCCGCGCCGCCTGACCTGCGGAAACAAAAGTCACGCCTACAAAATGTAGGCACACTCTAGACATGCCTACAAAGTGTGGGCATTCTAGTGATGCGGCCCCGAACGGGAGCCGCGGAAGTCCAGGGGAGGACACCCGCTCATGACCGAGACCTACTCGCTCCGCAGCACCCCCGGCCCCGGCCTCAAGGCCCGGCGCATCACCACCCGCGCCCTGCGCGAGATCAGCGACCGGATCGACGGCGTCGCCATCACCGCCGCGTTCGCCGTCGCCGCCACCTCGCTGTTCGACTTCGGCCCGGCGGCCATGCAGCTCGGCGACACCGCCCTGATGATCGCCATCGTCGCCCTGTGGGGCGCGGCCAAGCTGGTCGGCGAGATGGCCGCCGACGTCGCCGACTGGATCGACCCCGACGCCACGGACGGCGACACCCTCTGGATGGCCGCGGAGCTGTTCAAGCAGCTCGGCTTCGACGTCCAGAACGGCGCCGACAAGGACGACGTCCTCGCCGCCCTCCAGGCCACCCGGGTCCTTCCCGCCCTGAGCAGCACCCTCAAGGACCTCCAGGCCGCCTACGCGGCGGACGACGAGCAGGACGAGGCCGACGACCTCAGCACCGCCGCCCGCCAGGTCCAGTACGCCGCCGAAGCCCTCGGCGACAAGCAGTTCTGACCCCGCCCCGGGGCGGCCGCCATCCCGGCCAGGAACTCCGGCCGCCCCGGGCCTTCGCACCGCACCACCCAACCGACGATTCGAGGAGAACCTCAGTGACCACCCGCAAGCTCACCGCCGAGACCACCGGACCCGTCACCATCGACGCCACCCTCACGGGCCACGGCGGCATCGTCACCGTCCGCGCCGAAGCCGGCTGCGAGCGAGCCACCCTGACCATCCACACCGCCGACGAGGAGGGCGAGGCCGCCGACGCGGTCCGCGCGGCGACGCTCCGCCAGGCCAGCACCACCCTGTACGCCAGCGTCCAGGGCAAGGGCGGCGCCGGCGGCGGCACCACGATCATCACCGGCGGCGGCCGCCGCGTCGTCCAGTCCGTCGTCAGCAACAACCACGGCTCCGTCGTCCAGGTCGGCGGCAGCGTCATCGGCGGCAACTTCGTCGGCGTCAGCGGCGGCAACGTCGTCGGCGACGTCGTCATCAACGGCGTCCGCTTCACCGGAGGCGGCGGCGCCACGATCATCCAGGGCAGCTCGCCCATCGAGATCACCGCCATCGTGCCCGAGGGCAGCTCGGTCATCGGCGGTACGCAGTCCGCCGACATCGTCGCCGAGGGCGCGCTGCTCAACGTCAGCGGCAACACCCAGTCCGGCGACGTCCGCGCCGGCCACGTCAGCAAGGTCGCCGCCAGCACCCAGTCCGGCGACGTCCGGGTCGACAAGGCCGCGTTCATCGACGCCAAGACGATGAGCGGCGACATCCGGCTGGGCAGCACCGACGTCGTCGAGGGCACCACCATGAGCGGCGACATCGCCATCGCCGACTTCGGCGGCTCCGCCCGGCTCAAGACCATGTCCGGCGACATCCGCGCCCACGCCACCACCGGCGGCGACCTCAGCGCCAGCACGATGTCCGGCGACATCGACATCACCGCCACCGAGGCCGCCCTCGCCGACGACCTGGACGTCATCACCAGCACGGTCTCCGGCTCCGTCCGCGCCCCCCAGCGCCGCATGGGCGGCTCCCAGCCGCGCCGCCGCCGCTGACTTCGCCCCGGGGCGGCCGCCATCCCGGCCAAGGAACTCCGGCCGCCCCGGGCCTCCGAACCGCTCCACAACCGGAGCAGGAGGAGATCCCATCCTCCCCGATCCGAAGGAGCACCCGATGCCCGCCAAGCCCGACCCGCAGACCGTCGCCGCCGCCAAGAAGCACCTGGCGGCCGCGAAGACGAAGCGCGACGAGACGAAGGCCGCCGCCGACCGCGAGTTCTGGTCCGCCGTAGCCGCCGCCATCGACAGCGGCGAACTGCTGCAGACCGACGCGTGCGAGGCGATCGGCTACAAGCGCGAGTACGTCCGCCGCCAGCTTCTCGAGTTCCGGTCCGCGGCCCAGACCGCCACCGACTGACCCGGCTCCGCTCCGCCCCGGCACCTTGCCGGGGCGGGCGGACCCCGGGCCAAGCCCCGAGGGAGAGCCCGATGCACCAGCCCGGCGAGATGCCCAAGCCCCAGACCCCCGCCGAGTTCCTGCGCACCCACTCCGCGTACATCACCACCGGCGTCTCCGCCGGAACCCTGCTGATCCTGGCCCGGATCTGGAACGCCCAGGGCGCCCAGCACGACGCCGGGGCCGCCGCCCTGATGCTGGCCTTCGGAGCCGCCGCCGGCGCCCTCGCGTTCCGCCTGGACGACGACACCGCCCAGGCCGTCGCCGCCGGCGGCGCCCTCACCTTCGGCGCCCTGGCCGTCGCCGTCTACTCCGACCCCATCGCCCCGTCCCTGATCATCTGGGCCGTCGCCCTGATCGCCTCCTGCATCCTCATCGGCCGCTCGCACCGCGAGGACCACCGCGTCGAGACCGCCCACCGGCACGACATGGAGGCCCGCCGCCTGGAGCGCGGCGTCGACCTCTCCATCGCCCAGGTCGAGGCGCAGGCCCGCATCGACGTCGCCCGCGAGCAGTCCGCCGCCGTCGCCGCCATCGAGGCCGCCATGGCCCACCGCGCCGCGCTCAGCAGCGGCGGCACCGTCGACCCGATCGCGATGCTCCGCGCCACCGGCCAGCTCCCCCAGCTCACCGCCGTGCCCGACCACACCGCCGACCGCCGCACCGCCTGAACGGGAAGGACGAGCCGATGATCAGCGTCACCGACCAGAACGTCACCTTCCTCAAGCGAGGCCTCGCCCGGCACGCGAAGAAGATCGCGCCCGGCGCCGAGCGCCTGGTGGCCCGCGAGTTCGGCACCCTGCCCGCCACCCAGGTCATCGTCACCAGCGACCCCGGCCTGATGGCCGAGCTCGCCACCGACGCCGAGCACGAGCTGGCCCCCGGCGCCGACCCGCGCGCCGTCGCCAAGGCCCTGCGCCACCACCGCCGGCACCTGCGCGACAAGTACGGGGTCACCGTCCTGTCCACCGACGGAGTCCTGGTCCTGATCAACCTCCGCGTCGCCCGCACCACCCAGGACGTCAACGAAACGCTGACGCACGAGCTGGTGCACGCGTGCCAGCTCCGCGACCGCCCCGCCCGCGAGCAGCACATCGGCTACGTGCGCTACGGCCTCGGCACCGAGCGCCTTCCGCGCCGGAAGGTCCGCGCCTACGAGTCTCTGATGGACCGGCGCGAGGACCAGGCGCACGCCGCCGAGCGCCTCGCCGCCGGCCTCCCCCTCTGACCGGCACCGCCCGCACGTCACCCACCACCGAACAGGAGAACCCGATGTTCCAGGCAGGCGACAAGGTCCTGATCGTCTCGTGCGAGGACGACCCGCGCGCGGTCGGCAAGACGGGCCGCGTCCTCGACGAGGTCCCCCCGGGCCCGCTCACGGGCGGCCGCTGGACGGTCGACCGCATCAGCATCTGGATCGCCCCGGTCCTGGTCCACTCCCACGAGATCAGGAAGGTCGGCTGACAATGGTGAAGCTGCCCTGGATGAGTTCCGCGGACATGCGCCGCTGGCGCGCCGCCAACACCCTCACCGACCTCGGCTCCCTCACCGCGTCCTGGCTGCTCGGCGACATTGCCAGCCAGGCCGGCTACACCCCAAACTGCGGCCCTGACGAGGAGACCGGCCCCCTCGTGCCGATCCTCGTCGCCGTCAACCGGCTGGGCTTCCTCACCGACGACTCCCAGCCCGGCTGCGACGCGACCGGCATCGGCGGCGAGAAGTGGCTGCAGCGCGCCGCCGTCACCGGCCTGGTCGACGACACCGTTCTTGCGGGCCGCCTCGCCGCCGCCGCCGAGGAGGCCGGACTGCTCGTCCTCAACCGCGGACTGGCCTTCGACGGCAACCTCGACGGGATCGTCGTCACCCAGGTCGACGGCAAGGACTACACGACCTACGGCAGGCCGATGACCCCCGAGGCCCTGCGTGTGACCTGGCCCGAGCGCATCATCGGCCGCACCGCCTTCACCCGCGTCACCCAGGCGTGGCAGCTCACCCTCGTCGACCCTGAGTGGGGCCCCAGCGGCCGGCTGTGGGAGGTGCTGGCCAGCGTCGTCCGCCGCTACCGGCTCGACGCCGTCGAGCAGAAGGCCCGCACGGCACGCGCAGCGCTCTCCCCCGAGTACCTCCGCCGCCGCTACGCCTTCCCGGACCTGGCCCGCACCGCCGTCGCGCAGCTGCACGGCGCCGCGCTGGACGACGCGATCGCCGCGGCGAAGCTCAGCGGCTGCACCGACGACGAGATCGAGCTGGTCACCCAGGCGTCCTGATCTGCCCCTCCCCCGTGCCGACCGGCGCCCTCACGGGCCGGGCGGTGCGGGGGACCGGACAGCCCGGTACCCCGACGAGATCAGACAGAGGAGGTGGACGCCATGGCGCACTGGGAGATCAAGATCCCGACCGTCACCGCAGACCAGCGGCCCGGCGTCCAGGTGTTCACGTACCCCGCGGAGCGGTGGCCCATGGAGAGCCAGGCCCGGAGCCAGGCCCGCCAGGACGTCGACAGCGCGGACGCGATCCGGCACCGCCGAGGTGCCGTCGCCAGGCCCGAGGCCATAAGGGCCATCTGGCACGAGACGTACGAGAACCGCGAGTTCTGAGTTCGCCCCGGGGCGGCCGTCCTACGGCCAAGCAGACCGGCCGCCCCGGGCCACCCCGTCCCACGCAGGAACAGGAGAGTTCCAGAATGACCGATCGCACCGCGAAGTTCGCCGCCGTGTACGCGCTGATGCGCATGGCGGCGGACCTGGGCGACCACTGGGTCCAGTCCGACCACCAGGCCGTCACCAAGGGCCAGCACGACGAGAACGAGGGCCAGTCCAGCCGCGCCGGGCGGATCGCCTGCTCGGCACATGTGGCGACGTACACCGCGACGCAGGCCCTGGTGCTGGTGGCGGGCTCCCGGGCGATGGGCTTCAAGCTCAGCCCCGGCCGCGTCGCCGCCGCCCTGGCGCTGTCGGCCGGCACCCACTGGTGGGCCGACAGGCGCATCCACCTCAAGGCCCTGGCCGCCGCCACCGGCAAGGAGAACTTCTACGGGCTCGGCGGGCCGCTCGGCGGAAACTATGCGCTTGACCAGGCATTCCACCACCTGTTCGAGACGGCCGCGGCCGCCATCGCGGCGTCGAAGTGAGCGCGCCGACCATGGCCCGAGCGATGCTCACCCCGCGCACCGAGCCGGTCGGCCCGGACGGCTTCACGCTGCGGGAGCGGTCCTGGAAGCGGGAGGCCGACAAGCACGTCGTCGCGCTGAACGCGCTGCTCACCACTGGGTCCAGTCCGACCACCAGGCCGTCACCAAGGGCCAGCACGACGAGAACGAGGGCCAGTCCAGCCGCGCCGGGCGGATCGCCTGCTCGGCACATGTGGCGACGTACACCGCGACGCAGGCCCTGGTGCTGGTGGCGGGCTCCCGGGCGATGGGCTTCAAGCTCAGCCCCGGCCGCGTCGCCGCCGCCCTGGCGCTGTCGGCCGGCACCCACTGGTGGGCCGACAGGCGCATCCACCTCAAGGCCCTGGCCGCCGCCACCGGCAAGGAGAACTTCTACGGGCTCGGCGGGCCGCTCGGCGGAAACTATGCGCTTGACCAGGCATTCCACCACCTGTTCGAGACGGCCGCGGCCGCCATCGCGGCGTCGAAGTGAGCGCGCCGACCATGGCCCGAGCGATGCTCACCCCGCGCACCGAGCCGGTCGGCCCGGACGGCTTCACGCTGCGGGAGCGGTCCTGGAAGCGGGAGGCCGACAAGCACGTCGTCGCGCTGAACGCGCTGCTCACCGAACGCGGCAGCACGCTGCGCTTCACCTTCCCGGCCCCGGTCGCCGAACCGTTCGGTGCCCCGCTGCCGGACGCGGCGTACGCGGCGGCGCTGCCCGTCACCGAGGAGCTCGCCGACGTCCTGCGGCTGTCCACCGCCCTGCTGCAGACCGCCCGCACCGGCACCCGGGTGCCGCTCGCGGACGAGCGGGTGCTGCTGCTCAAGCGGGCGGCGCTCGCCGACCGGCTCGCGCTCGCGGCGCCCGCCGACACCACCAGCCAGCGCACCGCCTTACGCGAGGCGCACGCGCTGATGGTCTTCGACGTCGCCCACCGCACCGGCCGCGGGCCGGTCGGCCCGGACTGTGCCGAGACCGACGCGGCCGGCGGAGCGCGCGCCTACGTCCGCCAGGAGTACGACGCCTGGCACGTCCCGCTCGCCCCGGGCGAGGGCATCTGACCGGTTCGCTCCCGCACTGTCACAGCCGCACGACACAGTGAAGCCCGGGGCCGTCGGAACCGGCCCCGGGCTTCACCCATGAAGGGAACCAGATGAGCACCCCGACCACCGACTCGCCCGCCCGGATCCGCCGGATCTACGACCGTCACGCCGGGCTGTACGCCGACAGCCTCGTCACCGAGGCCGCTGCCCTGCTGGACGCCTACCTCGCCACCGCCGAGCAGCACGGCCTGGACCGCAAGGCCGCCGACGACGAGGGCTGGCTCGCCGTCTCCGCTGCCGAGGCGATCGCCCGGAAGTACCGCCGCCCGGAGACCGAGCGGACCTCCGCCGACCTGAGCCGGCTGTCCACCGCCCTGCACGCCGCGCTGACCGCCGAGGGCCTGGAGGTCGTCCCCACGCCCGTCCGCATGGGCGTCGGCGTCGCCCCGCTCCCCGGCGGGCCCACCTGGGGCATGGCCGGCGGCCTGGCGGTCGCCCTGTACTCGGACAGCGGATGGGAGCTGATGCTCAACGCCACCCGCACCACGTCCCACTCGATCCACGCCCCGGTCACCGAGGCCGGGGCCGCCGAGGTCGCCCAGCTCGTCCACGGCGTGCTGCGCGGCGACATCGCCGACCCGTTCCGCCGCAACCGGTGAAGGCGCCCGGCCCGTACGCCGCCCGATGACATGTGACCGCGCCGGACGGTCCCAGGGAAGACAGCGGCCACCGCGCCGGGTCACACTGGAGACCGTCCGGGAGGAGGTGAGAGGACCGTGAGTGTCGCCTACAGCCACGCCGGACCCTGGACGCTGGACGCCGTCCTGGCGCTGCCCGAGGACACGAGCCAGCGCGTCGAGCTGGTCGGAGGGCAGCTGATGATGAGCCCCGCGCCGGGCCTGCCGCACCAGCGCGCGTCGCACCGGCTGCACAACCTGCTGGAGCAGGCCGCCGAGGCGGCCGGCGCCGACGTCGAGGTGTTCGAGGGGATCAACGTCATCGTCCCCGACGGACTGCTCATCCCGGACCTGGCCGTCATCGACGCGGCGGCCGCCGACGCCTCGCCCGTGGCCGTCCACGCGCACGACGTGCTCGCCGTGGTGGAGATCGCCTCGCCGTCGACGAGGGTCACCGACCGCAAGCTCAAGCCCGCGCTGTACGCGGCGGCGGGCATCGAGCACTACTGGCGCATCGAGCTGGAGCCCGCGCCCCGGCTCCTGATCGGCCGCCTGCAGAACGGCTCCTACGCCGACCTGCCGCCGCTCCTGGCGGGCGCCGTCGCCGACATCGAGGAGCCGTTCCCGGTGTCCTTCGACCCGGCGTCCCTGTCCCGCAGGTAACCGCCCGCACCCGCACTCTAAGGCCCTCGGGCTCCCCGTCTTCACGGGGAGCCCGAGGGCCTTTTTGCGTTCCGGGCCCGGGCCGCCGCCGGGCACCGTGCCCGCCGGGCGGATCCGAAAACAAGATCGTTGCCCGCCAGGCGGGAGGGGACGAAGTTCCTCGCGCCGGGGCCGCCCAGGATGCCGTAGGCCGGGGAAGGCTGCGTGATCACGCAGCCGCCCACCCCTGCGGAAGGAACCCACCCCGATGTCGGACCCCTACAGCAATCCCGACCCCGACTTCGCCGTCGCCACCCTCGGACGGGCGCTGCGTGAGCTGCTCGCCACGTTCGTCTCGGCGGCGCCCGAGCACGACGCCGACGGCGGCGAGCACGCCTCCTGGTGGCTCGTCCTCCGGCCCGCCGACGACGACCAGGACGACGCCCCGCTCCCTGTCGCGACGCCCACCGTGACCGTCTCCGTCGACGCGGAATCCACCCGTATCGAGGTGACCCGGTCCGTCGGCGAGGAGGCGTACCGGCTCGATGACGGCGCCGTCGGCGTCATCCGCGAGGGCAGCCCGTACGCGGTGCAGCTGCCCGCCGGGATCATCAGGATCCTCACCCGCCTGGTGATGGATCTCTGGCACACCGAGGACCAGTCGACGGTCGCCCGCGGCCTGTGCCAGCTGTGCGGCGAGGGCCGCGCCCTGTCGGTCTGGCGGCCCCGGTGAACGCCCGCCGGCCCGCGCCGTGCACCACGCCCTCAGCGCGGTGCACGGCGGCCGCAGCCCTCTATCACAGCCCCCCTTGTCCGCGGTCTGACGACCGCATTCATGGTGTCCGATTTCGCCTTGACCAGACCGATTTCCCGCACTGCTGTACCGCGCTTTCAGCGCAGGTCAGCAGTGCAATACCCGACTCCCGAATGACCTCTTTGGTCAACCGCCAATCCGGAGGTACTGTCATGGACCCAAAGATCAACAGCGGAAGTACCAAGGTATGGCGTCGCCATACGTCAAAGGACTTCAAGATCATCGACGCGGGAGGGGGTGAGTAGCGATGGCGTGGGTGACCACATTGGGCCCGGACATGCAGCAGGTGGAGTACCGGCTGACCGGGCAGTGCGGATGCGACCTGGAGCACCAGGAGCAGGAGGTCGAGGAGAGCGACGCGCAGGTTGACTACCGCCTCGGTGAAGCGCGTGATCTGGAGTGGATCGGCGGCGGCCTCGCCGACGTCGGCCTTGTCGCCGGGACGCCCGTCGATAAGGACCAGGCGCGCCTGCTGATGGACGGCCGGCACCCGCTGACCGGCGAGCTGCTCGTGACGCCGAAGGTGGCCGTCGACCCGCGCGGCAAGGTGCAGGCGCGGCCGCTCGCCGAGGCGATCGAGGCGGCGGCCGCCGAGCGCGGCGTGAGCGTCGAGCAGCTGCTCGACGACGACGAGAAACTGGTGAAGCGCCTCGCCCGGCTGCAGCGCGGCGTGCACCGCGAGGGCGACCGCCACCGCGTCCCCTTCCGTGCGGCGGAGGACCTCGCCGAGGCGACCGGCGTCGACCTCGCTGAGCTGTACGGACGCGGCGGTGTGGCGGAGGCCCGCGAGTACGCCGACGCCCGGATCCGCGTCGGGAACCGCGGCTACGACGTGACGCTGGATCTGTCGAAGACCTACAGCGCCGCCGTGGCGCTCGCCGGCGAGGAGAAGTCCGAGGAACTGCGGGCTGCGTTCCTCGAGGTGGCCCGCGAAACGTTCGGCGCGCTGGAGGGCTGGGCCGCGTACGCGATGGCGGGCGAGCACGGCAACGGCAAGACCGCCGACCGCGTCGACACCTCCGGGTTCCTCGGCTGGATGACCGTGCACTACTCCGCCCGCCCGGTCGGCGGCGAGGTCGGCGACCCGCACCTGCACGTCCACGGCAACCTGGCGAACATGGCGCACGCCGAGGACGGCAAGTGGCGCACGGTCGGGGCCGGCGGCCGCGACATCATGCGCCACGCCCACGCCGCCGACGCGATGGTCAAGGCCCGCCTGCGGCAGGTGACCGGCGAGCGGTTCGGGATGCGCTGGGAGCGTCACGCCGAGACCGGCGCGTGGGAGGTCGTCGGCATCGAGGAGAAGGTGCGCAAGGCGTTCTCCCGTCGCAACGCCCAGATCACCGAGGCGGCCGCCGAGGAGGCGACGACCGGCGAGCAGAAGCTGATCGCCCGCCAGCTCGCCGAGGGCAAGGACACCACCATCACCCAGTCCGACGTCCGCGCCGCCTGGCGGGCCCGCGCCGAGGGTGTCGGCGCCGACGTCGATGCGATGATCCGCCGCGCGATCCCCGGCCCCGAAGGGCCCGACGGCCCGTCCGTCGCGGGCCCGGGCGGCGGACCGGTCATGCCCTCCCCCGAGGAGATCGCCGCGTACATCTGGCGGCGCGAGGGCGGCCTGAGCGAGTCACGGAAGACCGTCACCCGCGCCGACGTCCTGGCCCACGTGATCGACGCCTGCCCGTTCGGCGTGCCCGACATCGCGGCCGCCGAGGCCCTGACCGACGCGGTGCTCGCCGTCGACGGCGAGGCGGTCGCCCTGCCGACGAAGGGCATGGCGCACTTGACCAACCCCCAGCGCTACACCCACGCCTCGATCCTGGCCGCCGAGCAGACCATCAGCGAGACGAGCGCCGACCGGCTGAACGAGGGCGCGGCCCAGCTCACCGTTCGGGCCGCCGAGCTCGCCATCGCCGCGTTCGAGGCGCAGCGCACCTCCGACCCGTTCCGCCCGTTCGTCATGTCCGCCGAACAGCGTGCCGCGACCTTGCGCTTCCTCACCGCCGGGCACGGCGTCGACGTGCTGCGCGGCAAGGCGGGCACCGGCAAGACGACCATCATGAGCGCGGCCCGGATGGGCTGGGAGGCCGCCGGCCTTCGCGTCTCGGGAGCGGCCACCGCGGCGGTCGCCGCGTCCAAGCTGCAGGCCGAGTCCGGCATCAAGAGCGCCACGGTCGCGACGTGGCTGATGGACATCCGCGACGGCGGCCGCCGCATGGCGACCACCGACGTCCTGGTCCTCGAAGAGGCCGCGATGGTCGACGACCGCGACGTCGCCGAGCTCCTCACGGCGGCCGCCGAGCACGGCGTGAAGGTCGTCGAGATCGGCGACTGGGCACAGCTGAAGGCAATCGGAGTGGGCGGCGGATTCAAGCGCGCCCACGAGATCGTCGATGGCCTGGAGCTCAGCGAGAACCGCCGCCAGACGGACGCGGTGGAGCGGGCCGCGCTGGAGGCGTGGCTGGACGGCGGGCGGCGCACCGCACTGTCGATGCTCGCCGAGCACGGCCGCGTCCACGCCGTGGCGACGCCCGACGACGCGTACGCCGAGATGCTCGGCGCGTGGAAGGACCTCGTCGGCCGACTGGAGGGCGACGTCCACGACCAGATCGAGGACCTGGTCGTCCTCGCCGCCCGCAACGCCGACGTCGAGGTCCTCAACCTCGGCGCCCGCGAGCTGCGCAAGAAGGACGGCGAACTCACCGGCGGCCACACCTACGCACTCGCCAGCGGCGAGCGCCTGGAGCTCGCCGCCGGCGACGTCATCCGGATCAAGCGCAACGACTACCGCACCCGCCGCGGCGGCGACGTCGACGTCCTCAACGGCTACCGCGGCCAGGTCACCTACGCCGCCAAGGGCGGGGTCGCCGTCGAATGGCGCCGCCCCGCCGACGACGGCGGACACGCCATCGAGCGGGCCTGGATCACCGCCGACCAGATCGCCGACGGCACCCTGCAGCACGGATACGCGATGACCATTGCCGCCGCCCAGGGACTCACCTGCGACTACACCCTGGCCTACGGCGTGGGCGCGTCCGCGAACGACCTGTACCCGGCGATCTCCCGCGACCGGATCGCCACCCACCTGTGGCTGCCCGCCGACGTCGTCGAGAGCGAGGAGACCCGTCTCCGTCTCGGCGAGGCCCGCAGCGAGCAGGAGCGCCTGGAGCGGACGGTCGCCGCGTACGCCGACTCCCTGGAGCAGGACAGCGACGACCGGATGGTCTCCGACGAGCTCGCGCCCGCGCCCGAGGCCCGGCCCGCCGCACCGATCCCGCACCAGGCGCAGCCCGAGCAGCAGCAGGCCGTCGAGGACCCCGCCCGCCGTCACGCCGAGCAGCAGCCCGCCGAGACGGTCCAGCAGCGCCAGGAGCCCGCTGAGGACGTCGCGCAGGCCGTCCCCGCCCCGGCGGAGCCCGACGCGGCCGCCGAGCGCGCAGCGGCCCGCCAGGCCCATCTGGACGCCGCCCGCGAGCGCCTGCAGGACGGCGACGTCCCGCAAATGACCGGCGGCCAGAAGGCACGCCTGGAGCAGCTGCTCGCCGCCGGGTTCGCCTCCCGTCCCGAACCCCAGCCGGAGAAGCAGCCGGAGCCGGAGTTCGAGCCGTGGGGCGACCGCACGTACGGACACCTGTCCGCGCAGCGGCTCACCTCGCTGATCGCCCAGCACACCGCCGAAGGCAACCGCGCCGAGCGCCTGGCCGCCGACTACACCCGCCAGGCCGAGACCAAGCGCGAGGCCCTGGCCGCGCCCGTCACCCCCGGCCAGGAGCGGGCCCGCGAGGCCGGCGCGGTACTGGACCGCGCCGACGAGCTCGCCGCCCTCGCCGCGACCGAGCGCGCCAACCAGCAGCAGGCGCACGAGGCGCTGCGACACGCGCAGGAAGTCAACCGGAAGGTCGAGGAGGCCAAGACCAAGTCACGCCTCGCGCTGCGGCTGGCCGGCACCAGCCGCAAGGAGACGCTGGAGATCGCCCGGGAGTACGCGCAGAAGGAAAGCGCGGCGTACCACGAGACCCTCCGGGCCGCCCGGGCCGCCGACGACGCCGTACGCCAGGCGTGGGCCGCGATCCGCAGCCCGGAGACGATCGGCCTGTTCGAGGAGCAGGGCTCGCGCCGCGAAGGACCGCGCGACGTCGACGAGCTCCGCAGCCGGCTCGCCGTGATGCGCGAACGCCTCCCGGAGATCGCACGGCTCACCGACCGCTCGGTCGCCCGCAAGGCCGACGTCGCCGAGCGCCAGGCCGAGGAGCAGCGCGGGAGCGCGCAGAAGCACGCCGCCAAGGCGGGCAAGCTGCAGGAGGAGAAGTCGCTGCGCTCGCGCATGGCGACCCAGGCCCCCACTCAGCACGCCACCGAGACCCGGCAGCGCGCCGCGTACATCAAGCAGGCCCGGCAGCAGGCCGCCGAGCGGACCCGCGAGAACGCCCGGCGTGCACAGAGCGAGTACCGGTACCAGCCGCCGACCCAGGGGCGCTCCGGCCCCTCCCTCGGACGCTGAACCACCCCGCGTCAGCGCCCCGCTGACACCCCTTCGGTGCCCTCGGACCCGCCCGGTCCGGGGGCACCTCGCTGCGCACGGACGCCACCAGGTCCACCGCGACGTAGCCCGCCGCCTCCACCGCCAGGCGGTGGACGTCCCCTGTCGGAGGAGGTGTCCGCTTCGCAGGTCAGGGTGCGTTTCGCGGCACCGGAAACGCAGGTCCCGCGCGCCAACTACAGGGAGAGATCAGGGTGGAGACGAGGGAGTCGGCGAGTGCGTACAGGGTGCGGGCGGAGCGCCGGCGGCGGGGCCGGGGAGCGGGCGAGGCCCGCGGGGACGGCTGGGTGCGCACGGAGGCGGACGAGAGGCTCCTGGCGGCCGCGACGCGGTACGGGACGCTGACCCTGCGCCAGGCGGCCGCGGCGTTCTGGAACGGCCGGGAGGAGACCGCTCGCGCCCGCGTCCGGCTGATGACCGAGGCCGGGCTGCTGAACCGCTCCGCGGAGGTGCGGTGGGCGGGCCCCATTGTGTGGACCACCGAGCGCGGAGCGCGGGTCGCCGGGGTGGGCCTGGGCGCTCCGCACCCGCCGGGCGAGCGGCTGCTGCACCGCCTGGCCCTCGCCGACGTCGGGCTCCGCCTGGAGGCGCAGGGGCACACCGTGCTCACCGAGCGGGAGGTACGCACCGCCGAAGCCACGCCGGGCCGGGCGGCGGAACTCCTGGCGGACCTCGGTGTGCCCGTCGTGCACGAGGGCGCCCGGCGCGAACCTCTGCTCGCCGTCCGCGCCGGCGCCCGCGCGGTGCACTGGCCGGACCTGCTCCTGGTGCTGCCCGGCGACGGCGTCGCCGCCGTCGAGGTCGAGCTCACCGCGAAGACTCCAAGCTCCCTCCGGCAGATCCTGCGGGCGTACGGGCAAGCGCGACGCCGGGTGCTGTACCTGGCCACCGAGCCGGTCGTCCGCCAGCTGCAGGGCCGCCCCGGCCCCGACGGGCAGTGGACCGACGGCGTCGCCCAGGACGTCGGGCTGCTCCCGCCCGGAGGGCCCGACCCGGGCACCGGAGGACTCCTGCGCGTCCGGCCGTTCGCCGCGATCGACCCCGCCGTCGACCGCCAGGCCGCGCGGCACGCGCAGCGCCGCTGATGGTCGATCTGTTCGCCGGAGGGGCTGCCCTGCCAGGCATCTACGGGGCCAAGGAAGGGTGTTGAGCGCACTCCGGCGGCGGGAATTTGTGTGACCTGCATCACGTCGCGCCAATGGGGTGGTCTGCGGGCGGGTTATCCACAGAACCGGCCCTGAGCTGGTCTTTCCTCTGAGGGCAAGTCAGCTCGCATCTGCCGCGCGCGTGTTAGGCGGACGGGGAATCGCGTTCCCGGCGGACGGCGCAGAGACGAGGGCCGTCACAACGCTGGACCGGAGCACCACACAGCCGCCAGTAACGTGGTTGGGCACCAAACGCCCTTCAGAACGACGAAGGGAGACCCACCTCGCGGAGCCGATGCTTGGCGGCCTGGCTCCGCTGGGATCTCCCACTCGCGTGCTGTCGGGTGCCCGCTCACTGTGAGGAGACCGGAAACCTTGACGACCATTGACCGTACCCCAAACGACTTACCGCGCCACCCCTCGCTGCTCGTGTGGGTGACCACCCTCACGCCGCTCGTCTCCATCGTCGCGGTGGTCGTATTGGCGCTGACGCACCACGCGGAAGCCGCGACCGCCGTCGGCGCCATCGGCGGCGCGGTGACAGCCATCGGCGGCACGGCGAACCTCCGCAACGCCCGCCGGTAACCCCGGCACCGCCAGGAGCCCGCCGGTCCGGCCGCAGCGTGCGCGGCCGGACCGGATACGGCCGACTACGCCGTATCCAGGGGTGGCAATCCATATCCACCGCCGTATCCACCCGCAGGACCGCTCTCACAGAAGTCGATCAGGGGCGTCTGGGGTGGATGAGGGGTGCGGGGAGAAGAACGGCGAGGCGGGTACCCCGGGTACCCGGTGCGATCATCGTTCTCCCGTGGGGGACGGCTGTCCGGCCGTCAGGCGGGGCGCTGTCCGGATCGGTCCCCGGAGCTCAGGGAGCGTCGGGCCGGCCCTCGAGCCGCGGCCGCGCGAACCCGCCGCCGGGAGCGGCGTGCGCACACGCCGAGGCCACCGGGAAACCGGTGCCCACCACGGCGCTCAGGGCCGGGAAGAACCGCTGCCCGTCCTCGAACTGCGGCGTAGTGGTCCACGAGTAGGACTCGCCCCCACGCATCGCACGCAGCATCAGAACCCGTTTCTGATCCCCCGTCGCCGAGTAGCCTGGGCTCTACGCTGGTCCGGTGTCCGAGGACGTCGGCCGGGTCGGGGAGAGGGTCTGTGAGGGCTGTGGTGATCGGCTGAGGCCGGATGCCCGGCCTCACGCGGTGTTCTGCTCGGCAGCGTGTCGTTCCAGGCAGTGGCGGGTTCGGCGCCGGCTGCGGCAGCGTCTGGCGGCTGTGCAGAGCGAGGCCGGCGGCAGACAGTGCCCGGTCTGCGGGACGGCCTGGACGCCCGGGATCGACCGGAGCGTGCGGGCGGTCTACTGCTCGGGCCGGTGCAAGGTGGCTGCCTGGCGGTCGCGGAAGGAAAGGTTCGGGACACGGTCACAGTGACGGTGAGGCGAACGCTTCCGCGGACCGGGTCCGGTCAAAGGCTGGTCATTTGCGTACATTCGTTGTGATCTTCGGTGTGGTGGTTCGACTCTCCGTAGTGGAAGCGGGGCCTGTCCCGTCATGGCCGCAAGTGCCGTGCCTGGTCTCGTGTTTGGTGGTGGTATCGCCATGCCGGAGGAGATCGACAACGTCGGAGAAGTGACCCTCTCCCGCTATGAGCAGATCGTGGCCGAGCTGCGGGACGTGGTCGAACAGCAGAGTCGCGGGCAGTTCACGATCGGGGACCGCGCCCTGGAGATCGAGCCGATGAGGGAGCCGGGCGGCCAGGGCCCGGTGGATCCGCAGTGGTCGGTGAACGCGTCGCTGACGCGGCTGGCCGAGGACATCGGCCTGAAGGTGAGCACGGTGAAGTCGGCCCGGTGGACCGCCTCGCGCTGGCCGGCTGCCCGCAGACAGAAGGACGTCTCCCACTCGGTTCACCGGATCCTGGCCCACATCGAGAACCCGGAGGAACGGTTCGCGGCGATCCTGGAGCTGCCGGAGGGCAAGTCCCGCTGGAACACCGACGACGCCAAACGCCGGGTCGGCAACCAGGTCGAGACGCCGGTGACACCTCAGGAAAAGGTCACCGCGATCCATTCCCTCGCGCAGGACCATCGGGTCGCAGCGGCGGTGACCAGCGATTTCCTCAAGCGGCCGGAGGTGACGGCGAAGGTCACACAGGTGGACAAGGCCCGGGTGGTGGAGGAGTTCACCCGCGACGAGCAGGTGGCCACCACCACAGCGAGAAGCCTGCTGCGGCGGCCGGAGGTCGCGTTCAAGGCGATGAGCGACGACACCGCCCGTTTCCAGGTCAACCATGCCCAGAACGAGAGGTCCCGGCAAGCACGCGAGCACTTCGAGACCGCCAGCCCTGTCGCTTCGGCGGTGAAGAAGATCGACCGGACGGTGGAGTTCCTCGACCTGGTCACCGCCTGCCACTCCCTCGTCGCCGCGGCCGGCCGGGCCGTTCCTGGCCTGCGCGGCCGCACCCTGAGCGAGGACGAAGCCGGGGTCGTGCACTCGAACGTGGCCAAGGTGCGGGCGACGCTCGACTGGATCGAGACCGCCGTCGACACCGGCAAGGTCGACATGGACGACGCGCTCGCAGCCCTGCTGCGGGGCGAGTAGTCGTGCCCCGCACCTCCCGGCGCAAGGGCGACGCCGCCCGGCGGCATGCCGACATCGTCCGCTTCGTCCTGTTCGAAGCCCGCCCCGCCGGCCTGGTCCTGCACCAGCTCGTCCGCGCCAGCGCACTCTCCGAGCACCAGGTCCGCGACGGGCTCGCCGCGCTGAAGGACGAAGCCGCCAACAAGGGCTGGCCCCCGCTCATCTGGACCCGCAGCGACGGCTATCAGCTCGGAGCCGAACGGGCCGCGCTGGAGGCATACGAGCGGGCGGTGGTCAGGGAGAAGCTGACCCAGTTCCGGCGGTTCATCACCGGTACCGTCGCCCCGCACGCGGCCGCCCACCCGGGCGACAAGTGGGTCCGCCACATCGTCGCCCAGCTCAACTCCATCGAATCCACCCTCGACCTGATCGCCTCAGCCTGACCCGCCCCATCCACCCCGCGGGGTCCGGACGGCTTCGCCCTCCGGACCCCGCACCCCTGTTTGGAGGAACCCGAGTGCCATGCGTCCCCGCCGCTATCCCACCGACACCACCGACGCCGAGTGGGCCTTGATCGAGCCGCTGCTGCCCATCCCGGCCTGTGAGACCAGCCTCGGCGGGCGACCGGAGAAGCACCCGCGGCGCGAGATCGTCGACGCGATCCGCTACGTCGTCGACAGCGGCTGCAAGTGGCGGTCCCTGCCAGCGGACTTCCCGCCCTGGCGAACCGTCTGGGGATTCATGGCCCGCTGGGCCGCCGCCGGCATCGTCGGCCACATCCGCGACGACCTCGCCTCACGCATCCGCCGCACCATAGGCAAAGGCCCCCGGGCAGTGGCCACTGTGATCGACTCCCAGTCCGTCAAGGCAGCCGAAACCGTCTCCAGGGCTACCCGCGGCTACGACGCGGGCAAGAAGATCAACGGCCGCAAACGCCACCTGGTCGTGGACACCCGCGGTTTGCCGCTGATGGTGATGGTCACCCCCGCCTCCCTCAGCGACCGCGACGCGGCCAAGGAAATCCTCTTCCGCCTCCGCCTCACCCACCCCGAGATCACCATCGTCTGGGCCGACTCCGCCTACGCGGGCAAGCTCGTGACCTGGGCAAAACGTCGCCTCAACCTGACGGTCAAACCCGTCAGCCGCCCCAAGGACACCTCCGGCTTCGTGATCCTGCCCCGCCGCTGGGTCGTCGAACGCAGCATCGCCTGGATGATGCACGCCCGCCGACACGCACGCGACTACGAACGCCTCATCCAGCACTCCGAAACCCTCATCACCTGGGCAGCCATCACCCTCATGACCCGCCGAATCACCAAGGCATCAACCCCGGCCACATCCCCCTCCTGAGCGACCACCGCACCACGGAACCCACCCACTCCACCACTCGTGCGACACAATTGGAGAACCGGAGACATCCCCGAACCGAAGGAACAGCGATGAACGAGCCGGCCTTCAAAATCTTCTGGGACACCTCATACATGCACCCCGACGATCCGAATACCGCACACCTTGTCAAATATCAGGGATGTGAGAACGCAGTGGGGTGGATGATGAAAAAAGTGATCCCCGTCCCTGACGTGATCTACTTCGACACCAACATCGAAACACTGGCGAAGGTCGACTACCCGGATAACAATGTGGCCTGGCCCATCATCTCGAAAAGAATGCAGGATGTGCTACTGGGGGTGGGTCCCATCGATTGGCGGCTCATCCCTGTCACGATGATCGACGACACCATCCCGTCATCGGCCAGATTCGACGAACAGGGCAGAGTCCGAGAAGGAGTGGCCACCACCGGCTACGCCGCCGCACACCTGCTGGAACACAGCGACGCTTTCGACTGGGAAAAGTCGGAATACACCAGGGACGAAGATCTACCCCAAGAGGCTCGTAAGATTCGGAAACTTGTGTTGAAGGACGTAGCACTTCCTCCTCTGTTCCGTCTCTCTGCTGCACCGAAACATCTTCAAGTATCAGCTGCGGCCCGGGCAGCACTCGAACAATCCGGCGTCAAAGGAATCACCTACCACCCCATGAACTGGATGACCTGACCCGGCCAACCAGCCCGCGAATACCTCCATACCCCTGGACTCATCACAGCGAGTTATCGTCCAACGCGATCTTCCAGGCACCTTCAGAAACAGGTTCTCAGGAGAGTGCCGTAGCCCTGGCGCTGCCACTCGTCCGTCACCCGGATCTTCATGACATGGCCGCGACGGCACTTGGCGCAGGACCGCCAGGTGAGCCGGGCGAAGTCGTAGCCGGTGCGGTCGCAGACCCGGAGCTGGTGAGGGCCGCCGTCGTTCCTCGGCGCGTAGTACAGCCAGAAGGCCGTGGTGCGCGGCCGCAGGGCCGTCGTGAGCCTCCAGAGCTGTTCGGTGAAGCCCGGCGGTGGCACGGCCATCTGATCCCCCTTCGAGTGCGGGGCACCCGCCGCGCCCCTTGATCCTCTCGCCCTTCCCGGCCCTCGCCAAGGTCGCCGCGTTGATCCAGATAACGCCCTAATATCTGTGCTACTGGGCTGCGCCACCTGCGGCGGAGCCCCGGAGCCGCTGCACGAAGCGACCCCGTTATCTGTAGCAAGGAGCTGTGGTGCCCACTGTCGTCCAGCTGCCGACCGGCAAGGCGCTCACCGTCCACGCGGCGGCCGACCGCTTCCTCGACTCGATCGACAACCCCAACACCGCCCGCGGCTACGCCACCGCCGTCGGCAAGGTGGCCGAACAGCTCGGCGAGAGCCGGCCCCTGGCGGCGGTCGCCGACGACGAGATCGGCCAGACCCTCGAACTGCTCTGGGGGCAGGCCTCCGTCAACACCTGGAACACCCGACGCGCCGCCGTACTCTCCTGGCTCGGCTGGTGCGCCCAGCGCGGCTACGAGGGCCCGTCGGTCCCGGCCTGGGCCAAGCGGCTCACCCCGCCCGACTCCGAGACCCCGGCCCGCTCGAAGGCCGCGATCGAGCGGCTCATCGCCCGCCGCGACGTCCACCTGCGGGAGAAGACGCTGTACCGGATGCTCTACGAGACCGCCGCGCGCTCCGACGAGATCCTCGGCGTGAACATCGAGGACCTGGACCTCGCCGGCCGCCGCTGCCAGGTCAAGGCCAAGGGCGCCAAGCCGAAGTCCCGGCGCCGGGGCAACGCGCGCGAGGACTTCGTGCTGGAGACCGTCTACTGGGACGCCGGCACCGCCCGCCTTCTGCCCCGCCTGCTCAAGGGGCGGACCAGCGGCCCGGTGTTCACCACCCACCGCAAGCCCGGCCCCGGCAAGGTCGTCAGCGCCCGCGACGTCTGCCCGGACACCGGACTGGCCCGCCTCTCGTACGGCCAGGCACGCGCGCTCCTGGACGCACACACCGCCGAGCACGGCCCCGGCACGGGCTGGGACCTGCACGAGTGGCGCCACTCCAGCCTGTCGCACCTCGGCGAGGCCGGGGCGAGCCTGCTGCTGCTCATGGCCAAGTCCCGGCACAAGAAGCCGGAGAACGTCCGCCGGTACTTCAAACCGACCCCCGAAGCCATCGCCGAACTCACTAGCCTGCTCGCACCCCGCGACACCCGACGCTGACAGCACGAAGCCCCGGTGGGCCGTCCATGACGGCGGCCTGCCGGGGCTTCGCTGCGCCTATCGGTCCGAGACGTCCTGGCCGCCCCGTAATTGGCGGATGTAGAAGGCTTCCTCGGGATAGGTGGCGGTGCGGATCTTCACCCACGCGGCGTCGAAGGGGATGCCCGTCTTGCGGGAAAGCCGCCAGGCCCGCCACGAGATGACGGGGGCCAGGATCCAGCGGTTCAGGGTGAGCTGATTCATGCGGCGATTCATACCCCCACCGACCAGCCGCCGACCGCCGGTTCTGCCGGGCCGGGTCCGGCTCGCCCCGGTGGTTGTCGGTACGCCCGGCAAAGATGACCATCACCAACGATCTCCGGGAGGGGAACAGCGTGAAGCACGTCTGGATCATGAGGAAGAGGTACCGGCCGGCCGTCGGCGCCCCCAAGTCGTCCCTGGTGCGGGCCGACGCCATCAGCTACCTGAGCATGCGCGAGAACCAGGTCCGGGCGTCCTCCGCACCCGGCTCCGACGAGATCGTGGTGCTGGCCGACACCGAGGACGGCGGTCATGGCGCCCCCGGGCTGCCGGAGGACTTCCACACCGACTTGCTGTTCGCGGTCGCCGTGGCGCGGCGCGACGCGCGGGATGCGACCGACGACGGGGACGAAGAGGACCGCATCCTGATGGCGCAGCTCGAGGAGGGGAACTGGGTCTGGAAGATGTTCCGGACCTCCGAGCCCGAGCCGAAGCCTTCCTGACCTGACCCATCTGCACAGCGGAGCCCCGGGGCAACGCCATGACGCCCCGGGGCTTCGCTGTGCACGCGGACACCTGGATCAACGAGGGGTGTCCAACGCCGTCACTCGTGTTCCTCGATGGCGGCTCGGACGTTGTCGAGGTCGTAGCCGGTCTCGATGACCGCGTGGGCGATCGCGAGCAGGGCGTACGTCTGTGCCTTCTCCGCCGGGTCGACGAGCTGGGGCAGCAGCTGCTCTGCTGCCGACGCGAAGTTCTTCGCCTTGGCGAGGTGTTCGTCCTTGGGCATGTTCTCCCCCTCCGTTGCAGATGCTGGTTGATCAAGAATGCCCGAGGGCTCCGGTACGGGTCACCGGCCGACCGGCTCCGGGTACCGCTCCCGCCGGCGTCCGGGGTCGTCGGTGCCGAGCCGCACCCACTTCTCGCGGCGCTGCAGGGCGGGCAGCGTGGTGGCGAACACCGAGACCGCGATGCCGTCGACCGCCTCGGCGAGCGCCTCCAGGCGCCGCTGCAGCAGGTGCTCCTCCATGCCCGCCAGGACGACGTGCAGAGGCGGGAACCGCTCACTGCGGGTGTACCGGTAGCGCGACCAGAACGGGAACGTGCCGCCGATGGTGCCGCGCGCTCCTTCCCAGACGCGGTGTCCGGCGTACCGCTCGTAGTCCCAGACCTCGCGGGCGAGCTTGGCCCGCGACATCGTGCCGTTGTCTATCTCGAAGAGGCGGACCTCGAACGACTTGCCCGGCGCGGCGAGCACGGCGTCGGTGTTGAACGTCAGCCCGGTCTCCTTGATCGCGTGGTTGACCTCCACCTGCCAGTCGGTCAGATGCTGGCGGCCGCCGAAGGCGAGGATCGTCTCCGTCACCGCCAGGGCGTGCGGGCCGAGTCCGGCGCGGACCGCCTTCGCTCCGGTGCCGGCGCGCGGCCGTGCGGGCAGCTCGTTGCCGTCGGCCACCGCCTTCAGCCCCGCCCGGGTCAGGTTCCAGATCAGCTCCTTGCCCTGCTTGCCGTTCGTCTCCGCCAGGCCCTGCTCCGTCAGCTTCCGCATCGCCCGGCGCACGTACGAGCGGCCGTCCGCGTTCTCAGCCGTGATCACCCGCGCCATCTGGCGGACGGTCGCGACGCGCACGCAGGCCAGCATCCGCAGCGCGTCTCCCCTGACCCGGGGAGCCGTGGGGGTTGAAGACCTCTGCCCTCCAGACGCAGGAGGGGCAGGGAGAGAGGTGTCAGCGTCGCCGCCGACCCCTGGACAAGGGGCGTGGCCTGCGGCGATGGGCGCGGCCGCCGAATCCTTCACGGCACTGGACACGGCACTGGAAATCGGGCGGCGCCGTGCCCTCGGATCGTCCCTGGTCCAGGTCCAGATCGCCTTCTGTGCGGTCGCAGGCGCACGGCGGCCGGTGTCGTCGTACGACATGTCGGCGCTCCTCATCAGCGTGGCGCGGACCTCCGGACAGAGATCCGCTGTCACCTGATACAGGTATGGATGATCATGCTCGTGTGACATCTCGCGCCGTACTTTTTCCGATCGGCCCCGTTGAGCCGGACATGGAACTCCCCGACCGGGCCGCGCCCGGAGTCGAGACCCTCGCCTCGGCGGCCGCCGACGCGGCCTGTGCGCTGGCCGACGCGGCCGGCCCCGCCGGATGGAACCTCGCGGCCGCCGAGGACGCGGCGGAGGCCATCGACACGATCGCCGCGGCGCTCTCCGACGTCGACCCCGAGGCCGCCCGGCTCCTGGCGGCGATCCCCGCCGCGACCAAGGCCCTGCTGCGCCACTTCGGGCAGGAGCAGGAGACCGATGCCGCCGGGCCCGCAACCGCCGCCCGGTCCTCTCGGCTCCCGAAGCCGCGTCGGCGCGGTCTCGGGCCCGGGTGGCAGGGTCTCACGGACGCGTCAGCGAAACGCTGACATGCTGTGCGCTACTCCGGAAAGTAGCCAAATCGCAGAGCCGAATGCATGCTTCTGTGTCTTTTGCAAGGCGAGCTGTTCAGCCCAGTTGATTTAGTCGCCAAATTGCGATCAATTCCGCTAGCTAAAATGCAAGCTGTGCGGGTACGTGATCCGCTCCCTGTTTTGATCTCCGGGAGATCCCGGGGGAAGCGGTGGGGAGATCTCCCGTCCTGCCGGGCGCCCAGCCGCTACCTTGAGAGTCGGCCGCCACACGTCGGCCCGACTCCGAGCCGCATCCCGCCCACGCCGGGAGCGGCAACGAGGACAAGGGGCTCCGCTTCACGTGCCGCATCGTCCCGCTGTCCGTGGTCTTCCACCGGCGGAGACGCGTGGGATCTCCCGCCGATCTGGAGACGACTGTGACCACCGACAAGCAGTTCAAGCGCGCCGCACGGGAGCTCGCCGAGCGCGAGGGAATCTCGTACACCGCAGCCCGTCGCTGCCTTGCCACCGACCCGGAGGCCGGTGTCAGCGCTCCGCTGACGGCCGCTTCGGCGGCTGCCGAGGACGACCAGGAGTCGACTCCCCCGCGCATCTACCCGACCGCCGGCGCCCCGTGCCCGGTCGACTGCGACGGCACCGCGCACCCGAACGCGGTGTGCTGGCTGTGGCGCCCGCAGGACTCCAAGCACGTCCGGCACGAGGTGCGGCGAGCGGCGCAGCTGCCGAACGGCCGGGCCGGGGAGCTCTGCCACCGGTTCGAGCCGCCGGCGTCCGGCTACGCGAACGGGTCCTTCTTCGGGCGGGAGGCCACGTGGCTGCTCGCCCTGGTCTACGCGATGCTCACCGACCAGTACCCCGAGCTCCGTCCCGGCCGGGCAGAGCTGTGGGCGGCCGTCGAGACGGATGACCAGGCCGCCGTCGACGCGGTGATGGAGCCGCTGGACCGCGCCGCGGCCCGGCTGCTGACGAAGGTGCCGGAGCAGTGGTGGGGCGAGGTGAAGCCGCGCCTGGACGCGTACGCCGACTTCATCGAGACCGACGACCGGGAACTCCGCACGTGGCAGGACATCGACGACCGGCACCACGTCGGCCGCCTGGTCGACCAGTGGCGTCGGGCGTGGACGCCGGTCCGGAACTACAACGGCTACATGGATGCGCCCGGCGTGCTGTGGCTCGCCCCGAAGGGCTGGCTGGACGACCTCCTGGTCGAGCAGCACGGCGGTCACGGCGACGGCGCCCGGGTTCGCCTCACCGACGGGCGTCCCGCCATCGTGTACGCGGCGGAGTGGAGCGAGGCTGGGGCGCCCGTGGCCTACCGCATCCGCGAACTCGAACCCGGCCGTCACGGCAACATCGGGAAACTCGTGCCGTCGCTCACCAGCGACGAGCTGGTGCCCCGCGACCTGGTCGCGGGAGAACTGAACGACGTGGCGTAGCCCGGCGGCCGCTGGGGGCCTTCGCCGGCCCCCAGACCCCCGCTGCCCCGGCATTCCGCAGCGCGAACCGGTATCGCCGGGGCGGGCGCCGCGCGCGCTGCGAAACACCGGGGTCGCGTGTGCGGGGCGTACGGCGGATTCTGCGGGGCGCCGGGGCCGGCACCGCGGTGCCGGCCCCGGCGCCCCGCGGTCAGGCGGTCAGGCCGTCAACTCCGTCGACGTCCTCGCCGGGCTCCAGGTACTCCTGCAGCGCCCGCTCCCGCCACCGCTTCGCGCCCTCCGTGTAGTGCGCATCGCGCCGGTTGGTGGCCATGTGCGCCCGGGTCAGTTCGATGACCCAGTCGTCGACCTGGTGGTGCTTCTCCAGAGCGTCCAGCGCCTTGCGGATCCGCAGCCGTTCGTCTCCTTCGGCGGCCCGCCGCTGCTCGTGGAGGGCGTCCATGATGCAGATCTGCCCGACGCGCAGGAAGTCGCGGTACTCCTGCCCGCCGGCCTCGATGCGGGCGGCGGCCTGCTCAGTGGTGAGCGCGCCGCCGCTGCGACCGGCGAGCGCGGCCGCCAGGTCGGCCGTCTCCTGGCGGCGCTGCTCCTCGTAGCGGGCGGTCCCCTCGGCGTACGACTCATCAGGGTGGCGGTCCATCAGGGCCCGGCCTTCCTGCGTCGTCCAGTCGTGGGCAGCGGCGCCCGGGAAGTGCGGCCCCCAGGTCTCGGCCCACGCGTACGGGCCGCCGGTGCCGACCCGCAGCAGGGTCGCGGCGATGCCCGCCGGGCTGCGGCCGCCGACGAACCAGGCGAGCGTCGTCCAGCCGTCCGGCTCGGACCAGACCCGCAGGTCGTACGTCGGAGGGTGCTTCTCCCCCTGGAACCAGGTCGGCTCCGGAGTCGGCTCGGTGGAGGCCGGGCGGCCCTTGGGCCACGTGTTGAACGGCAGGTGGGGCACCTCGGGGCGGTCCGGGTCGGCGTCGACCTGGTGGACGCGGGCGGGCAGGGTGCCCAGGTCGGTGGTGGAGTGCTCCCAGACCTCGGCGCGCAAGTTCCCGCAGTCCCCGCCGGCCGGACGGGACGGGCTGCTCAGCCGGTGGGCGACCAGGGCGTCGGCCAGGAGGACGGCCTTGTCGAGGCGGTCGCACCAGGCCCGCGTCCACCAGCTCGGTGCGCCGCCCGTGTGGTCCTCGCCCACGATCCCGTCCGGCACGTAGTAGATCCGCACCTCGTACGGCAGGTCCGGGCTGGGGCACACCGGATCGAGGGCGGCCGGGAAGGTGCCGGGCTGCTCCACCGACCAGCCGTTGTGGACGTAGCGCCAGAACGGCTGGTCGTTCGAGCACCAGACCACCGGCCACAGGGCGGCGACCTCCACCCGGCCGTCGTCCAGGCGGTGCGGTACGGGCACCCGCGTGCCCTTGGGCACCACCCCGACGTCGCCTCGCACCTCGCGGATGACGATGCCGTCGGCGGCGGGCTTGGCGACGCCCCACCGCACGCCGTTGTCGCGCTGGACCATCGTGTGGCGGGCGTCTTCGTCCCAGATCTCCGTGATGGGCACGACGCCGTGCTCGGCGACGACGGCGGACAGTGCAGACACCACCAGGTCGTCCCAGTCCGGGGCGGTGGGATCGGGGGAGGCGCTGCGCAGCGCCTCGGTGTACTTCGCGCCCTCCCGGGCGGCGGCGCGGGCCTTGCGGGCCGCGGTGCTCTGCTTCTTCGGCGACATGCGTACTCCAGACCCAGCGGTCTCCCACGCTCCCGCCGGCCGTGTGTACGTCGGGGCCGATCCAGGACAGAGCAGTGCTGAACTTCGCGGGCCCCGAGAGACCTTGACCGACGACGTCCCGGGCGGCGTGGGCGCCAGGACAGCGGTGGACGGCAGTACGCGTCTAGCCGTACGGAAACGGTAGCGCCCGCCACTGACAGGGCGCCAGGAAACAGCGAGCGGCCCCGTGGACAGTTCCACGGGGCCGCTCACGAAGGAGGGGAAGGTCAGGACGCTTCGGTCTGCTCCTCCTGGTCCGCCTGCTTCTTGGGGACCTTGGGGAGCTTCCCGGTCCGCCGCAGGTAGGCGGCGTAGTGGGCAATCGCGGCGTCAGTGACGTCCTGCGGGCCCATGCCGGTCTCCTCGCCGATCTCGGTGACGAGGTCATCGGTCTCCAGCAGGACGCGCACGTTCATCATCACGCGGGTCGGGCCGGGCTTGCGGCCGCGCCGGCGCTCCGGGCGGCCGAGCTGCTTGCGGCTGTTCGGCGTGACGGCCGCGCGCGGCTTCTTCGGCGGCTTGACGTCGTCACCGACCTTGACGTCCTCGTCGTCGTCCGGCAGAGGAGTGTCGCTCGCGGTACGGGTGCGGGTCACGGCTGCGGGATCTCCTTCAGGAAGGTCTGGGTGAGCAGTTCGTACGTGGCGCGGATCTCGGAGAGTCGGTCTCCCTTGGACTCCTCGAGGGAGACGCCGTTGTTGTTGGCGGTCGCCAGGGACTCGATGAACTTCACTGTCGGGTCCCACATCAGCGGGCCGAAGATCTGCCGGATCGAGTCGCGCTGCTCGCTTTGGCGAACGGTGTCCTTGTACTGGTTGAGGATCACGCCGCGCAGCTCCAGGCCCGGGTTGCCGAGGTCCTTGGCCACCTTGTTCCTGATGAAGTCCCGTGCGCGCTGCGCGCCCTCGACGGCGTAGAAGTCCGCGGTGGTCACGATCACCGCGTCGTGCGCCGCGGCGAGGCCGAGCTGGGTGAGGTGGAACAGCGACGGCGGGCAGTCGATCAGCGTGTAGTCGACGTGGTCGTCGGCGCCCTCCAGGGCCTGGTCGAGTCGCCGCCAGGCGCCGCCGATCCCGGCTTCCGACATCCGGTTCTCCAGGGGGAGCCGGGCCGGGGCGATCGAGATGCGCTCGGCGTAGCCGCAGTTCCAGGCGATCGGCTGGAAGACGTCGCGGGCGCAGCCGAGGGCTTCGTCCTCCCCCGTGTTGGCCTTGATGGCCTGGCTGATCGTCGGCTGCTTCAGCTGCGGGTCGTAGTGCCACCCGAGCATCTGCGAGCTGTTGCCCTGCGGGTCCATGTCCACCACGAACACCCTCTTGCCCGCCTTCGCCAGGCCCTCGGCGAGGCGGATGGTGGTGCCGGATTTCCCGACCCCTCCCTTGTTGTTGAGCATGGCTACCCGTCGGGCCAT
>NZ_JBXYDZ010000004.1:0-172630 GCF_057371075.1 Streptomyces sp. WAC03905 | reverse complement strand
TGTCCTGAGTCGGTAATTCGTCGACAGTACGAAGCGAGCGATTCGAGGATTTGGTCGGCCGTCTTCGTCCAGACGAACGGTTTGGGGTCCTCGTTCCACGAGTCGATCCAGGTGCGGATGTCCTTCTCCAGCGCCTGGACCGACTTGTGGACGCCTCGCCGTATCCGCTTGTTCGTCAGCTCCGCGAACCACCTCTCGACCAGGTTCAGCCAGGACGAGCTGGTGGGCGTGAAGTGCATGTGGAACCGGGGATGGGCCAGCAGCCACTTCTTGACCGCTGCGGTCTTGTGGGTCGCGTAGTTGTCACAGATCAAGTGGACCTGGAGCCCTGCAGGGATCTCCCTGTCGAGTTTGCCCAGGAACTTCTTGAACTCCTCGGCCCGGTGGCGGCGGTGGAGCGATCCGATCACCTTGCCGCTCGCGGCGTCGAAGGCCGCGAACAAGGTGGTGGTGCCGGCGCGGACATAGTCGTGCGAAGCGCGCTCCGGCACCCCGGGCATCATCGGCAGCACCGGCTGCGACCGGTCCAGGGCCTGGATCTGCGACTTCTCATCCACACACAGGACCAGTGCCCGCTCCGGCGGATCGAGATACAGCCCCACCACGTCATGGACCTTGTCGACGAAGAACGGATCGGTGGAAAGCTTGAACGTCTCCGAGCGGTGCGGCTGCAGCCCGAACGCCCGCCACACCCGCGAAACAGTCGACTGCGACAGGCCCGTCTTCTTCGCCATCGACCGGGTCGACCAGTGCGTGGCGTTCTCCGGCTTCGACTCCAGCGTCCGAGCGATCAGATCCGCGACCTGCTCGTCCAGCACCGTGCGAGGACGGCCAGGACGAGGCTCGTCCGACAGCCCGTCGAGACGCTCCGCAAGGAATCGTCGCCGCCACTTCGACACCGTGTCGCGGGACACCCCGACCCGCTCCACAACTGCACGCGTCGACACCGGGAAGCCGTCCTCCCCGACGTCGTCGCAGGCCAGGATCACGCGCGCCCGCATCGCCATGTCCTGCGCAGACTTACGCCGCCGAACCCAGCCCTCCAACACCGACCGCTCGGCATTAGTCAGATTCAACGGCGCAAGCTTCGGCCCCGGACGCGTCATGACACAACACTATGGGAATTTCAGACTCATGACACTAGGGCGTGTCCGGCGGATCTTGTGACTGCCGGATTGCCGACTCGTTGTTCCCGGCGTGGGCGGGGTGATCTGACGAATGCCGAGTGGGGCCGGCTGGAGCCGCACTTGCCGGCGTCGGGGCAGCGTGGCGGCCGGTGGAGCGATCATCGCAAGGTGATCAACGGAATCTTGTTCCGTGTGCGAACGGGCATACCGTGGCGGGATCTTCCGGAGCGTTTCGGCAGCTGGAAGACCGTCTATGAGCGGCATCGGCGCTGGTCAGCGGATGGGACCTGGGACCGGATGTTCCAGGTGGTCCTGGCCGACGCCGATGCTCGCGGACGGACGGGTGGACTGGAGCATGGTCAGCGTGGACTCGACCTCGTGCCGGGCCCACCAGCATGCGGCCGGGGCACCACGGAGAACACCGCGAGTTCCGAAAAAAGATCAACGCCTCGGCAGCACCGGCCCGACGAAGGACTCGGACGCTCCCGGGGTGGCCTGACCTGCAAGATTCACCTCGCCGGCGAAGGGGGACGGAGACCGCTGGCACTGTTGATCACACCAGGCCAGTGGGGCGACAGCCCGCAGCTGATCCCGGTGCTCGAACGGATCCGGGTCAAGCGGCCAGGTGGCGGGCATCCGCGCTCCCGCCCCGACCACCTCGGTGGCGACAAGGCCTACAGCTCCCGTCGGAACCGACGCTACCTGCGCAGACGCCAGATCAAGCACACCATCCCCGAACCGAGGGACCAGCGAGCCAACCGCCAACGCCGAGGCAGTAAGGGCGGCCGGCCCGCCGGGTTCGACAGGTAGATGTACAAGCGACGCAATGAGGTCGAGCGCACGATCAACCGGCTCAAGCACTCCAGAGCCGTGGCCACTCGATACGACAAGCGCGCCTACGTCTTCACGGGGACCGTGACCGTGGCCTCGATCCGCTTGTGGCTCAAGAGCTGACGGCCTGGTCCGTCAGCGGGCTTCCAGCTCTTCGGCCTGCTGGGTGAGCTTCGCCGCGATGTCGTCCCAGTCCGGACCATGCAACCACAGGTTCTGCGCGGCCTCCCGCAGAAGAGCCGGCTCGTCCGGCCGCTGCAGCAGCACGAGCCGATAGGCGAGGTTCCGAATCCACACCGGAAGGTGACCGTCGACCAGGTGCGGGCTGAGTTCACGCAGCATCGAGAGGATCGCGTCCGCGTCAGCGAACGTCAGCTCTTCCACGAAGTAGTGCTCGCGGTGCTCCTGATCGCACGCCGGTGTCGGACCGTACTCATCTCCGTAGAGACACCGGGCGTGCTCGGTCAGTGTGCTATGCATGCGCTGCAGCCTACGACGTCATGATCCGCCGGACAGCCCTTAAGTGCGTCCTGGCTGAACCTGGTCGAGCGGTGGTTGTTCGCCGAGCTCACCCAGAAGAAGCTCAAGCGCGGCGTCCACCACTCCGTCCAGGCCCTCGAACGCGACACCCCAGCCTGGCTCACCGACTGGAACGAACACCCCAGACCGTTCGTCTGGACGAAAACCGCAGACGAGATCCTCGACAAAGTCGCCGCCTACTGCCGACGAATCCCTGACTCAGATCACTAGCGGGCGCGGGCGTCAAAGGAGTACCCGACGAACCTGGAGCGGATGAAGCCGCCGCGGCGCCTGGCGCTGCTGGCGACGCTGTGCCATGTGCGGCAGACGGAGATCACTGACTCGCTGGTGGACCTGTTCATCCAGCTCGTGCTGAAGATCAACACGCGGGCGGAGCGGAAGAAGGTTCGCGGCAAGGAGGCGATGTTGCTGCGGGTCGCGGAGGTGACGCTGTCGGAGCCGTCTGGCACGGTGCGGCGTGATCTTCCCGGTGGTCGGCGGCGAGAAGGCGCTCAAGGCGCTGGCGGCGGCGGACGAGGCCCGCTATAAGGCGCGAGTGCGCACGGTGCTGCGGTCGTCGTACTCGGCGCACTTGCGGCGGATGCTGTCGCCGCTGCTGCGGACGCTGGAGCTGAAGTGCAACAACACCGCCTACCGGCCGGTGATGGACGCGCTTGACCTGCTGGGGCGGTACCTGGAGCAGCCGCTGAAAGAGGGCGCCTTCTTCGACCCGGCCGAGGCGGTGCCGCTGGAGGGCGTGGTGCCCGAGCAGTGGCGGGCGGCCGTGGTGGACAACAAAGGCCGTGTCGAGCGCATCCCGTACGAGCTGTCCGTCCTGGTGCCGCTGCGGGACGCGCTGCGCCGGCGGGAGATCTGGGTGGTGGGCGCGAACCGGTGGCGTAACCCGGAGGGCGACCTGCCCGCCGACTTCGAGGACAACCGGGACGTCCACTACGCCGCTCTGGAGCAGCCGCAGGACGCCAGCGAGTTCATCACCGTGCTTCCGGGCGTCCCTGGACCGCTCCGACCGCGCCTTGGCCGAGGAGACCACGGGCGGGGTGTCGATCGTGAAGAAGCATGGCGAGCCGTGGATCAAGGTGTCCCCACGCCGCAAGCAGGAGGAGCCGAAGCCCTGGTGGCCGTCAAGGCCGAGATCGAACGGCGCTGGGGCACCATCGACCTGCCGGACATCCTGAAGTACGCCGAGTTCGACGCCGATTTCATCTCCGAGTTCACCTCGGTCGCCACCCGCGAGAACCTGTCCAGGGACGTACTGCGGCGCCGGCTGCTGCTGGTCCTGTTCGGGCTGGGCACCAACATGGGCATCAAACGTGTCGCGGTCACCGGAAAGCGCGGCGAGTCCGAGGCGACGCTACGCAGGGTGCGGCACCAGTTCGTCAACCGGGCCAACCTGCGCGCCGCGCTGGTGAAACTCGTGAACGCCTCCCTCGCCGCCCGGGATGAGACGTGGTGGGGCACCGGCACCGGCACCGCCTGCGCCTCCGACAGCCGCAGGTTCGGCACCTGGTCCTCGAACCTGCTGACCGAGTTGCATCAGCGCTACCAGGGCCCCGGCGTGATGATCTACTGGCACGTCGATCGGAAGTCAGTGTGCATCCTCCCAGCTCAAATCCTGCTCGGCCTCCGAGGTCGCCTCGATGATCGAGGGCGTGCTGCGGCACTGCACCGACATGGAGGTCGACCGGCAGTACACCGACACCCACGGCGCGTCCATCGTCGGGTTCGCCTTCGCCCACATGCTCGACTTCAAGCTGATGCCCAGGCTGAAGAACACCGGCTCGGCGGAGCTGTACCGGTCGGCGGCCGGAGAGGATGAGAGCTGGCCGCACCTCGCGCCGGTGCTGTCCAGCAAGACGATCAATTGGGATCTGATCGCCCAGCAGTACGACCAGATCGTGAACTACACCACCGCGCTACGGTTGGGTACCGCAGAGGCCGAGCAGGTCCTGCGGCGCTTCACCCGCAGCGGGCCAAAGCACCCCACCTACCAGGCGATCGAGGAGCTTGGGTGGGCGGTGCGTACGGCGTTCGTCTGCGATTACCTGGCCGATGTCGAGCTGCGGCAGGAGATCCACGAAAGGTGCAAGTGGTGGAGAACTGGAACAGTGCGAACAAGGATCTCTTCTACGGCAAGGACGGCGACCTGGCCGGTGTGGACAAGGAGTCTCAGGAGGTATCCATGCTCGCTCTGCATCTGCTCCAGTCCGCCCTCGTGCACGTCAACACGCTGCTGATGCAGCAGGTACTCGCTGATGAGAAGTGGGCCGCCATGCTCACCGAGGCCGATAGTCGCCTTCCGGGCGATGTCGGAGGACGCCGCCCGCCACCAGGTCAATCACGCCCAGGTCGAGCGGGGCCGGCAGGCCCGTGAGCACTTCGAGCAGACCAGCCCCGTCGCCCCGGCCATCCGCAACATCGACCGATCGGTGGAGTTCCTGGACCTGGTCACCGCCTGCCACGCATTCGTCGCCGCGTCCGGCCGCGTCGTCCCCGGCCTGCGCGAGGCGCCGCTCGGCGACGACGAACGCACCCTCATCCATGAGAACGTCGCACGCGTGAGGGCGACGCTGGACTGCATCGAGACCGCGGTCGACACCGGCAAGGTCGACGTCGACGGAGAGCTGGCCAAACTGCTGCAAGGCGAATAGGCGATGCCTCGCGCTTCCGAGCGCAGATCACCCGCCGCCCAGCGACACGCCGACACCATCCGCTTCGTACTCTTCGAGGCCCGCCCGGCCGGTCTGACCTTCGTTCAGCTGGTCAGATCCAGCGAACTCTCGCCCCACCAGACCCGCTCAGGCCTGACCTGTCTGCGGGACACCATCGCCGAACGTGACTGGCCTCCGCTGATCTGGACCCTGAAGGACGGCTACAAGTTCTGCGCCGACCCGGCCGAGCTCGAGGCATACCAGGTCGCGGTCATCCGCGGCAAGCTCACCGAAATCCGCAGGTTCATCACCGGGACCGTCGCCCCGCCCGCCGCCCTCCAGCCCAAGGGCCGGTGGATCAAACACCTCAACACCCAGCTCAGCTCGGTCGAGTCCACACTTGACGTCATCGCCGACTTCACCGATGCCTGACCGGCGGGGCCAGCCGCTTCGCGGCCGGCCCCGCCCCGTCCATGAGGGGGTAAATGTTGCCGCGCAGGCGCTGCTGTCCCTCCGACACCTGGGACGACGAATGGGCACTGATCGAGCCCATGCTGCCGACACCGGCCTGCGAAACCAAGACCGGCGGCCGTCCCGAGAAACATCCCCGCCGGGAGATCGTGGACGCGATCCGCTATGTCGTCGACACCGGCTGCAAGCGGCGGTCCCTATCCAAGGACTTCCCGCCCTGGCGCACGTGTTACGAGTTCATGGCCCGCCGGGCCGCCTGCGGCGTCGTCGGCCAGATCCGTGACCAGCTCCGCAAGCGGATCCGCCGCGAAATGGGCCGGGCTCCCGGAGCCGTCGCCACCGTCATCGACTCTCAGTCGATCAAGGCCGCCGAGACCGTCGGCAAGAACTCCCGCGGCTACGACGCCGGCAAGAAAATCAACGGCCGCAAGCGGCACCTGGTCGTGGACACCAAGGGCCTGCCGCTGTTCGTCATGGTCACCCCAGCCGATATGACCGATCGCGACGCAGCCAAGGAAGTACTGTTCCGGCTGCGGCTGATGCACCCGGAAATCGCCATCGTCTGGGCTGATGCCGCCTATGCCGGAAAGCTCGTGACCTGGGCAAAGCCATACCTGAACCTGACGATCAAGACCATCAGCCGCCCGAAGTATGTTCCCGGGTTCGTCGTCCTGCCTCGGCGCTGGGTCGTCGAACGCTCACACGCCTGGATCATGCACGCCCGCAGACACGCGCGGGACTACGAACGACTCATCCAGCACTCAGAATCGCTCATCACCTGGGCCGCGATCACCCTCATGACCAGGCGAATCACCCGCAGAAGCTCCCGCAGAACCAAGCAACCGGACTCTCGCGAAGCGCAACGGGACTCATCGAAAAGGCGGTCACGGTCACCACCGCCACCCAGAAGCCGCCCAGCCCATCAGGCCAGCTCGTCCCATCAGATCAGGTCCGAGTTCTCTCTGGCGCCCTCATCTACCACATGAGTCCGGACCAGATCGCTGTCACAGCGGTGACCCCCATGGCCATTGCTCCGCAACCAAGAACGAAGTCACCTGAGCTGCCACCACGAACCGGACCCCGACGTCGGCCGATTCCTGCAACGAACACAGCGGCCACAACACCTGCCGTCCCTCCCAGAAGGCAGAGGAAGACTGCGGGAATCATGCTGAGAAGGGCAATGGCCAAGATCAGTGAACCCGCGGTCACAAGCACCACCGGCTGCATTCTGGCGTCTTCGATCTGCTGGCAGGTCATGACCTGCGGTGAATCACTGGGAGAGTAGGAGACAAGCAACTGGTCCCACGACGCATCTTCGAAGTCAGGTTCCTCTGAGTTTGATCCACCCAGCTCAAGCCGCCTCTCCCAGTCCGCGGCTATCGTCTCCCCCACCGAAACAACGGTTTCAATTTCGCCGCTGCCAGCCACTGCCAATCGAAGTCGCAACTCCTGCCTGGAGACACCGAAGACCACGGCAACGACGGACTGCCGACGCATGGAGAAGCGGCGCCAATACCGCAGCCGGCCCCAGCCAGCAGCCATCAGGGCGGAAGCGCCAAGAGGAACGGCCATCGTCACCCAAGTCGGAAGCACCTGTCCCCCAAGAATCGACTACTGATCACCTTCTCGTTGACCGAACGAGATCACCTCAGTCAACCAAATTGGCCGCAAGAATCGGAAACAGGCTCTTAACCCCGGCGAGGTGAGGCTGCACTGGAGGATCACCTGCAGCTTGCAGTTCGTGGCTGATGCGCTGGCGCCATCGCCGCAGCGTTCCACCGGTTCGGCTCTGCTCCGGAACATGAGGGAAGGGGCCGATGCGGACCAGATCCATGGCGTCCATCTCCACCGTGTTCCATGATCCAGCAGCCCGACGCACCTCCGTCTCCGGCACCCCCCACCGGCCGTCTCCCGCTTGCACCAATCCCACCACGCAGGTGCCGAGCACCACATACCCACCCGCCGGGACGTCTGGAGGGAGCGGGGTGAACACCGCTGAAGCGGACGGAACTGCGCTGCCGACTGTCAACCGGGCCCACAGACCGTCCGCAACGGCCAGACTGAGCAGGCCATTGGCACCGCCCGGGGCGACATGCTCCGACATACCCCAAAGACTAACGACCGGCACCAGCACAGCGACAACCAGTGCTCCGCGCTTCTACCAACTCGCCCTGGAGCTTGGGGCTGGTAAGAAGGGCGCCGCTGATGGGCGCCCCGAAGAAGCCCTGGGCGGACCTTGTCGAGGATTCAGGCAAACCCGGCAGTAAGCACACCGCCAAGGGTGAAGCCGCCAAGCCCGAGGCTCCTCCGACCACGGTGTACATGCACACCCTCATGGGCAACCCGGACAACCCGCGCACCGAAGCCGACTACGCAGACGACGACCTTAAGTTCCGGGAACTCAAGGAGTCGATGAGGTCCGTCGGTCAGCTTCAGTCTGCCGTGGCCACGTCCCGGGAAGCGTTCCTCCGAACCAAGCCCGAGCATCGCAGCCGCGTTGGGGGCGCTGAGTGGATTGTCATCCTCGGCAACCGCCGATTCTACGCAGCCAAGCAGCTCAGCTGAACCAAGTTCGAGATCCGGCTGCGGGACCGTTTGGCCAACGGAGAAGACGACAAGGTCGACGAAGCGGTGGTCATCGAGAACATTCACCGCAAGAGAATTGCCCCGTACTAAAGGGTGTTGCAGAAGGCCGGGCTTGGGCAGGTCGAGGTGGGTTCTGACCTGTTGTTTCAACGGGCCATGGCGGGGTTGTGCATGGTGGCGACGGCCTGGACGGCGTGGTGGAGGCCGTCGCTCTTCTGATGGCAGTCGCAAAGGATCTTCCAGTTCTTCATGCGGGCGAAGGTGTGCTCGACGCGGGCGCGGACCCGGCGGGTGGTTCGGCGTTGTCCTCCTCCTGGCTGGGCAGGGGGCGTCCGGCTCGTCTGCGGTGCGGGACGATCAGTCCGGTGCCGAGCCCCAGTACCCCAGGTCCCGACTGAGTTGCCCTGTCCGTTGACGTCGACAGGCAGGACACGGCCACCGTCGGCGGCGACCAGACCCGAGAGCTTGGACGAAGAGTGGTCTTGCCGACGCCGCCCTTGCCGCTGGCGACGACGTAAACGTTACCCAGCGCCCTCTGTCAATCGGCGGGATTTCGGCGGCATCGAGCACGGGCGTCTGCTCCTGTCGGGGGCGGGGGAAAGGAGCGGCCCGGCGGTAGTGCCCCCCGAGCGCGTCTGGGCGCCGGGCCTTAGGTGTATTGATCCGCAGCGTTGTTGATTCGGTTGATGGGTGGGTGTCCGCCGAGTGCGGTGTGGCTGTGGTGGTGGTTGTAGGTGTGGAGGAAGTCTGTCAGTGCCTGGGTCCGCGCGTTATTCGACTGGTAGGGCTTTTGGTAGGCCCGTTCGTCGGGCAGGGTGCGGTTGAAGCGTTCGGCCTTGCTGTTGGTCTGTGGCCGGTAGGCGCGGGTGAGCTTGCCGGTCGCGCCGAGTTCCGCGAGGGCGGCTTTCCAGGCCAGGTCCTTGTGGTAGGCCCAGGCATTGTCTGTCAGGACCCGTTCGATGCGGGTGATGCCTTGACTGTGGAAGAACGCGGCCGCGCGGGTGAGGAAGCCCGCGCAGGTCGCGGCCTTCTCGTCGCCGTGGATCTCGCTGTAGGCGAGCCGGGAGTGGTCGTCGACGGCGGAGTGGACGTAGTCGAAGCCCACGCCGGACTTGGTTCTGCGGCCGGCCTCGCGGCCCAGGGCACGGTGGCCGCCGCCCTCGGGGATCCGGCCGAGTTTCTTCACGTCCACGTGGACGAGCTCGCCCGGACGCTCGCGTTCATAGCGTCGGATCACCGCTCCGGTCGGGCGATCCAGCCAGGACAGGCGGTTCAGGCGGTGCCGGGTCAGGATCCGGTGGCCGTGGGCAGGCCCAGGATCGGGCCGATCCGGGCCGGGCCGAGTTTGCGGGCCTGTTCCTCGATGAAGCGGTCATCCGCTGTCGTGGGCCCAGACCCCGCCTCAGACGCCTTGACTATGTTCTCGCTGGTCAGAAGCGGCACTCATCCATGATCGGAGTTACACCGAATTCCTTACAGTCCCGTACTGGGTCGTTCACCTGGGGGTTCGCCGAACGTGGGGGCGGCCTTCGTCTGATCATGTGCTCCGGCCAAGGAGGCGCATGACCACGACGAAGGCCGTGAGGGTGAGTCTGCTGCTTGATGCTGTCCGGAGGGGAGCATTCGTGGAAGCGTCACGCTTCCAGGGGGGAGTTCTATGAGTGTCTGACCGCTCGGCGTGACGAGCTGTTCGAGCTGGTGGACGCATTGCTGTGTGCGGACGGTGCGGTGCAGTCCTCGGTGGATCTGACACTGGTGCCCGAGCATCCTCGTGGGCACGAAGCGATATACGGCGGACTGAACCACGGCCGGATCGATGCCGACCGTCTGCGGACGGTGCTCGCCGGCCTGCCACTGCCGCGCTTCGACGGCGGGCGGCTGGTCCTGGCGGTCGATGGGGCACCGTGGCTCCGCTCGGACGCGCCGTGCTCGGCCCACTGTTCTGCCATGTCTACGGTCGGGCGAAGACGGCCTCGCAGTTCATCCCGGGCTTGCCGCATTCCTTCGTGGCCGTGCTGGAGCCGGGTGCCACGTCCTGGACCGCGATCCTCGACGCGGTCCGGCTCGGCCCGGCGGACGACGCCACCGCCGTCACCGCCACCTAGCTCCGAGGAGTCGTTGAGCGGCTCATCGTCGCGGGGTAGTGGCAGGCCGGTAACCCGGATATCGTGATCGTCATGGACGCGGGCTACGACGTCCTCCGCCTGGCCTGGGTCCTGCGTGAGCTGCCGGTCGAGCTTGTCGGCCAGGTCCGTTCCGACCGCGTCATGCGCCTGCCGAAGCCGGTCCGGCTGCCCGGGACGAAGCCGGCCACCCAAGCCACGGTCCGGAATTCCGCTTAACAAAACCGGAGACCTGGCCCGAACCCGCGATCACCACCGTCACCAACACCAGCAACTACGGCAAAGCTGAAACGCAGGCATGGGACCGGGTCCACCCCCGGCTCACCCATCGCTCCTCCTGGCTTGGCCACGACGGCGAACTGCCCTTGGTCGAAGGCACTTTAATCCGGCTCAAGGTAGAGCACCTGTCGAAGGACCGGGACGCCCCAACGGTGTGGTTATGGTCCTCGAAGACGGGTGCCACCTCCACCGATGTGGACCGCTCCTGGCAGGTATTTCTCCGCCGCTTCGACCTGCAGTACACCTTCCGCTTCGCGAAGCAGACCCTCGGCTGGACCACCCCGAAACTCCGTGCTCCCCGAGGCCGCAGATCGCTGGACCTGGATTCTGATCGTCGCCCACACTCAGCTCCGGCTCGCCCGGCCCCTCGCCGCGGACCTCCGCAGGCCCTGGGAGAAACCCGCCGCACGGCCGACTCACCCCGGCCCGGGTCCGCCGAGGATTCAGAAACATCCGCCCACACCTCGCCTGACCGACCTGTGTTCCCAAACCCTGAGGCGCCGGCCCTGGACGGCCACCCGGCGCCAAGAATAAGACTGTGTCCTATGTGGTGAGGCGTTGTTGTCGGTATGGGGCGGGGTAGGTGGAGTTGGATTGTTCCGGATGGGCTGTGGGAGATCGCGGAGCCGCTGATCCCACCGTCGAAGGTGCGGCAAGCCGGGCTCCAAGATGCACGTCCTGTCGGACGCGGCCGGACTGCCCCTCCTCGTCGCGTCACCGCGGCCAACACCCACGACAGCCTCGCGCTGAAACCCATGATCACGGGCAACCAAACGAGACACGACCCCCACCGCGGCCGCCACTTCAAACCCCGGCGTCTGCACGCCGGCAAGGCCTACGACGTACCCGAGCTGCGGAAACGGTTACGCGGGAAGCGATCGGAGTCCGTATCGCACGCAAGGGCATCGAGCCATCGGAACGGCTCGGAAGACGCCGGTGGGTGATCGAGCCGACCATGTCCTGGCTCACCGGCTACCGCCGACTCAACCACCGCTACAAACGCCACCCCCGCAACTACCTGCCATTCCTCGGCCTCGCCGCAGCCCTCTGCTGCTACAAGCGCCACGTCCACCTCACCACATAGGACACGGTCTACAGATCCTGGCCGTGGCTGTGCGGCCGACTTGCGTCCGCCCGCGACGGCCCTGCGCTTTCCTGCCGGACACCAGCGGGTGGGCGCAGGGCCACAGTGCTGCCCGGTATCAGCGGTTCTGCTGCTCGACGGTCGTCTTGAGATCGCGCAGGAGCTCCGTCGTTTCCTGCTTCTTGCTCCAGTCCTCAGGGGCGGACTTGAGGTTGGTCTCGATCTTCTTTACCTTCTCCGCAGCATCCTGCATGCCATGCGACATTTCTGGCATCTTTCCACCTCTCAGAAACGGGCAGACTACCTGACTGCAGCCCGCCGCCTAAAAGCTGTATACCACCCAAATAGTGCGAAGTATCTGACCGTCGTCTTCCTATGGACGGGTGTCGGCCGACGGCACCGGCCGTTCAGCGGCCTCGGTTCACGAGTGGATCCGTCTGCGGCGTTCGGGAAATAAGTTCGCGACGTACGGACACCGCCGGGTAACCCTGGCCAGCCATGTGACGCATCTCAGGCGCAGTTTCGCGGCGGGGCTTCTAGCTGGGGGGGCGGGCCGGTGTGTGGGATGTTCTTGGTGTGAGGGGTGCCGGGCAATGGTTGCGGCCTCGCCTGGTGAGGTGCCCGCGATACGGGGTCCGGGCTGGTCTAGCTCGGCGGTGAGGGTTTGTGTGTCGGTGTGGTGTTCGAGGGCGGTCAGCAGAAGGGGTGCAAGTTCGTGGTTGGGCCAGGCGTCCAGAGGGACGGGACCGAGCAGGTAGCCAGAGACCCACAGCCGGCCCAGGACGCTGGCCGTGGTGGCGCGCAGGGTCGTGAACAGGACAGGGTCGGCGGCGGTTTCAAAGCCGGCTGGTGTCAGATGCAGGGAGTCCATCAGCTCCCAGGCTCGGGCGAAGACGGTTTCGGCGTCCTCGCCCGTGTCTGCCAGAGTGCAGCACGCCTCATCTAGCCAGAGGCTGGCCCGGGTGGCGGCGGCGTGCAGCTCCGCATGTACCTCGACCGTCTGCTCGGGGCACCGTGAAAGCCGCCAGCGAGCCGCCTGCAGTTCCGCGATCAGCGCATCGATGCCGTGTACGGCTTCCAGGCGTGCCTGTCGGGCCCGGGCCTGTACGGCTCCGCTACCGCCACTGGTGTCGTCAGTAGGAGGCATGTATCTATCCTGCTGCCTGCAGGGATGTCCCGCATCACGAGCCTGGCGCCTCGCGAGGGGGAGGAATATGGGCGTGATGGGTCGGACTGGGCCGGGCGCTTGGGTAGAGCTACACAATCCACGGTTACGGGGAAGGGTGGGGCAGCGGTGACGGTCATGAAGGCGGGTCCGGAAACGGGGCGACGAGGGGGTCTGCAGTCCGCAGGACGCCGAGCAGGCGCTGGAGCTAATCGCTGCGGACCGGCTACCCGGCCAGCCCTCGGTCACAACCGGGGTGCTGGGCGACGCGCTGGCTGCAATTCGCCCCGACAGCGTGGAGGACCCGCGCACGGATGTGATGGCCGTCCACGGACGGCCAGATCGTAGGGTGATCTCCTTCGCTAACCGCACCAAGGCTCGGCACGCCGACGTCCACACACTGAGGCCTTTCAGAGTGGCGAAGGGCCGGGTTCGGCGCCTGCCGGGGCCGTTGCGGGGCACTCTGATGCGGGCCATCACCGTCTCGAAAGCGGGTGCGTCACCGGCCTGGCCTGCCGTGATAGTGAATGCCAGAGGCCTTGCTCCGCCGTCTGCGGCGAGGTGGACCTTGGTGCTCAGCCCGCCGCGCGAGCGTCCGAGTGCGTGATCGGCGGGCTCGTCTGATTCTGCCGCCCCTTTCTGCGTGCTCCAGCGGCGTGCTGATGGCCCGACGATCGTGGAGTCCACGGACACAGTCCAGTCGATGTCGTCAGCGGCGCCCGCCGCTGCCAGGACGGCGGCCAGGATCGCCTCCCAGGTGCCGTCGACTGCCCATCTGATCAGTCGCTTGTGGGCGGTCTGGAAAGGGCCGAGTTCGTCGGGAAGGTCCCGCTAGGGCGAGCTGGTGCGGTACTTCCACGCAATGGCCTCGAGCGTTCGGCGGTGATCGGCCCATCGCCTGCCGTGGACCGGATCGGCCGGCATCAGCGGCTCGATCCGGCCCCACATCGCATCAGTGATCACCAATCGGACAGACACATCCGATCAACTGATCAGCCCATCAAAGAGACACGCGCTAGCGCCAAGATCACCCACGCCAGCACATACCCGCCAACAGCGGCTATCAGGGCGCCAGACTGATATCCGTGTCAGGCCAAAGGACAAACCTAACTCCGCTTATCTAGAAGAAGGATACTCTAAAAAAGGTCTGAGCAGCATGGGAGCACGTCTCTGCCCGCATGGGGAACTGGAAGCTCTCGCGCTTTCTGCCTCACGATGATGGCGTACGCCGCGCGTAAGATGCTGCCATCGCTCACATATGCGAATTCCATAGGCCTTGCAACCCAGCGTGCACAACCTGTTGCCTATGTAGCGTAGTTACGCAAAAGACTTAACGAAACTGCCGCATGAGGGCCTTGAGTTACCAAACCTGACGCCTCCGCCTCCAAACGTCGAGCACCGACTCGGCAGAAACTACCCGCGTCTCCGATGATTGTATTTTCTGCATCCGATGGACCAAATTCCCACAAAATGCCACCCGGTCCATTTAGTTTGCAATTTACTTCAACAGTGGGTAGATGGGCAACCTGAAAGGCGTATGGCAGCGACCGGTGACCAAGCCAGGCAATATGGAATAAACGCTCAGTATCGAGCATTTTTATGCCTAGTGGTCTGGTGATGTCTAAGCTGTGAGCCCAGTGCTCTGCAAGGCGAGTGGTCGCTAGCGTTTGGGGCCTTAGCCTTGTTCGCGCCCAGGGAACGCGGCACCGTTTGTCCGCGCTCCGCAATGCGGAAATTGACCGGCGGCGTTGAGTTTTCCAACGAACAAATACTTCCTTGGGGGTAGCGTCATCGCCGCGAACCCATTGATTCATGGCCTCGTCAACCGAGCTGTTCTCGGGCATGGGCCAGATGTCGTCGCGCACGCTCGATACCACACATGCTTCTGTCTGAGCTAAGTGCAGTACAACGTCACGCACTGTCCAACCTTCAGCAGCCGAGGGCTCTCGCCATTGCTGATTACTGAGCCCGCTGAGTATCTCCTCAAGGGAAATCTGCTCTTCTTCAAGAGCGTCGATGGGATCGCTGGTCATGCATTCTCCTTAGGTGTGCTGATACATGCAGTTAAATGATCATTATCTATGATCGAGAAGCCTCGGCGTTTGTCGCATCTTATACCGATATAAGCAGACCCGAGTATTCCCCCTAACCCTTGTCGCACCCAAAATACGCCCTTGCTGTGGCATATGGGGTTCATATGCCACACTTTAGAGCAGTAATTGCTCATTCCACGCAAAATTCGTTGCCGGAAAATTATAAAGCGATATATTGACGCCCATGAGTTCTCCAGCCATTTCAATGGCCTTGGCGCTTTGCGCAAACCGATTGCCGACTTTTCATATGGTGGAGCATGTGGCGGGAGAATCTATTGGCAGTCGGCAAGTGTAATTGCATTTCACGTCGACAGAAGGTGAAAACGCATACGAACCTAGCGAAACCGCAATTGATTTGTCAGGTACAAGGAATTTGACTCGGCTAACGCCCGAAAGCCACCCAAGATGCGCTCAATTACATGAAAAGTATCGCTTGCGGATGAACACCCACTCAATCGCGTGTTTCGAAAATGAAAGGGAGATCGGTTGGCGATTTCTAGGGGACTTTCCGATTTCCCTTGGTCGATGTCAGTTAAAGGAGCGTATTCCACTCACCCCAAGAAAGGAACTGTAATTCGAAACGGCCGTCTGGGTCTCTCATTTAAGGCTGGAGTGCAGGCGGGATGACCATAATGATGCCACGCATAGCTCGAGGTGCATGGTGGGTGATCAGTGCGGAGCTAGTGTCAGCGCTCGGCTCAGGTATGGCTGCCCCGCTCCTGGTCGTGTACCTGCACGCGGTTCGTGATATTCCACTCGGGATTGCGACACTGGCAGCTGTGCTAGGTCCGTTGATTAGCTTGTTTGGCAACCCTTTTGGTGGCCTAATCGCAGATCGGTACGGCGCCCGGTGTGTCTCCATCACGGGTTTGAGCGTGGCAGCGGTCGGTACATCCGCCCTGGGAGTGGCGCAATCCTTGCCCGCAGTTATGGCAGCTATCACTCTCTTAGGTGGGGGCCTGTCCGTAGCTCTGCCTTCGCTGGCCAGCCTCCTCGGCCACCTCATTCCAGCAGAGCAGCGACCCGCCGCCTTTGCTCTCCGCTTCCTGTCACTGAACCTCGGATTTGGCCTCGGCGGGTTTCTTACCGTATTAGCTGTTGACATCCGCCACCCATCGTCCTTCACCCTCGCCTATGGTTTCGACAGCGCTACATTCCTCCTGGCAGCGCTTCTTATCGCTACCCCGGCCTTGCGCGGAGTGGCACCCGCTCATAAAGGACGCATCCCGCTGGGAGAAGCCATACCCCGAAGCCGACGCCTGTTGGCTGTCTGTTCACTCGGCGCACTGCTCACAATGGTTGGCTTCAGCCAGTTCAAAATAGCGACTTACGGCATCACCGGCGCCGAAGCCTCGTTGCTTGCGCTGGCCTATTTGGCGAATACGCTGACAATCGTTGCTGCACAGATTCCAATAATGCATCTGACTCGGTCCTGGCCGCGACACAAGACCCTAGCGATCATCGGTCCCTTGTGGGCCGTGGCTTGGCTGCTGGTCGAGCTGACAACTAGTTGGAGCGGATGTCTGATTATTTCCGCCAGCATAATTGCCCTCGGCGAGTGTTTTATGGCAGCCAGTTTATCGCCCTTTGTCAACGAGCTCGCCCCCGACGAAGAACGCGGTCGCTACAATGCGGCCTTCCTGATGTCCTGCACCCTCGGTAATCTCGCTGGTCCCGCCCTCGCCAGCGCTATGCTCGCCGCGGAAATGGGTGCTAATCTCGCGCTGGCTTTCGCGGTCGTCGCCCTTCTCGTCACTCCCCTTAGCCTGCGCTTATCGCATCCTACAGAAGCAGCGGACTCGCCACCCACCAGTGCGTGCGCGTCGCCACCGAACTACTAAGAGTTCCCAGTTCAGAGCAGCGGTGGATGCCGTCCGTCTTACCATTTAGCGATCCGCTGCGCCTGGCGTCCTGTCCGGATAAATCTCCATATGCCTCATGTCTGCGACCGCTCTAGATTCCGGACATTCTTCATGGCTGAGCGTACATAAGTACTGATTAACCATGCTCGCCCAGCGAGCTTGATGTTTAATTCGGACCGTAGAAGTAGCGATGCTGATAGCACGAGCTAGTCGAACGAAAAATTGAGGGAGTTTAGCGATGAGCAGCACGAACCACGCTGAGCCGATGGTTGAGCGTGACGACCTTATTGCGTCGAACCACGCTGAGCCGATGGTTGAGCGTGACGACCTTATTGCGTCGAACCATGCTGAGCCGATGGTTGAGCGTGACGACCTTATTGCGTCGAACCACGCTGAGCCGATGGTTGAGCGTGACGACCTTATTGCGTCGAACCACGCTGAGCCGATGGTTGAGCGTGACGACCTTATTGCGTCGAACCACGCTGAGCCGATGGTTGAGCGTGACGACCTTATTGCGTCGAACCATGCTGAGCCGATGGTTGAGCGTGACGACCTTATTGCGTCGAACCACGCTGAGCCGATGGTTGAGCGTGACGACCTTATTGCGTCGAACCACGCTGAGCCGATGGTTGAGCGTGACGACCTTATTGCGTCGAACCACGCTGAGCCGATGGTTGAATCTAGCAGTCTTTAGATTTAAACTCGGGGGCGAGAACGGTAAACGTTCTCGCCCCCGGGCTCTCGAGCCAATTTGGGAGAAGTTCTTGGCCAATCAGAGAAAAAATCAGCAAAAGAATAAAAATAAATCTCTCCAGCACCTCGGGGCGGCCGGATCTGAATATGTCTAGACTGAAGATAAGGGAATTCTTGCGGGAGGCTGCGCTTTTGGAGCGTAGCGGGCAATTTGACGCAGCGTTGCAATCAGTAAAATCGGCAGTACGGCTAGCGGGCTGCCTAGGTGAAGATTCTATAAATCAACACTTGAAAATTCGAACTTGGCGTTCAGGTGCGGAATTGTTGCTTGCTCAAGGCAGGTACTCGGTCGCCGAAAGAATATTCCGTCGGGCGGCGCGAGATTCTGAGACCTTATTCGGTTCATTGGATACAGAATTCGCTTCATGCCTCAACGGCTTAGGCATTTTGCTTCGCTATACAGGCCGGAATAACGAGGCAGCCGCCTGCTATCATCAGGCACTCCAGGCTTTCAATTCAGCCAACGAAGAAGAACGATCTGCCACCGTTATGCATAACCTTGCTGGTCTATATTTTTCCGAGAACAGGTTAGAGGATGCGGAGAGCGCTATAAGAGAGGCCCTAAAAATTCGCACTCGGATTCCGCGAGAAAATTGCGTGGCCGCTATCGCGGCCGATCAACTTTGCTTGGCGTCCATACTTACACAAGCTGGAAGGCCCGATGCAAGGCACTATGCCGAGCTGGCATTACATGCCTATCGGCAGCTGTATGGAGCGAGCCACATTGAGGTGGGTTACTGCTTGCATGTACTCGGTCATATAAGTGCGGCTTCCGGCAATACCACTGTAGCGCTGGATCAATTTGAGCGGGCTTTGGTCATTAAACGCAAATCGTTGAGTTCACTCCATCCCGATCTCCTCTCTACACTAATTAATTTAGTCTGCCTCTCTGAAGGGAAAAGTCGATCGCATTGGGCTGTGCAGGCAGAGCAGATAGCTGATTCGTTGTCCTATGCGCACCCTATGCGGCAGCGTTGGATAAGAACGGGCGTTCTCGTTGGCTCGTAAGACCGAGGTACAGTTTCTGGCGGCACGCAGAACCTCGGTTTTTGACCGTATACGAATGGGAGTGGATACGCGACCTCCACGCCGCCGGCCAGTCGTTGCGGGCCATCGAACGGGCCCTGGGGCGCCCAGCCAGCACTATTTCGCGCGAGCTGACTTTCCTAAGGGCACCGATCTGAGCGCGCGGTCAGGAGCCGCTTCCTCCCGTCGACGGCCGAATTCGGGCTCGTAGGCGTTCGCTGAGCACAACATCATGCGGTAGCCGCTTCAGCTCCCGCGCTTCAACATCCACGCCCTGCCACTTTAGGATGTCGGCCAGGGAGTTCAGATGGCTGCCATTCTTCTGCTCATGGGTTTCGCCACTGTTCGGCTCGTCCGGACCGGCCACCGTCCGGCCGTCCATTTCGATTTCTTCGACAGATATTCGTAGCTGGGTGCCCCGTTGGGGCCGATGAGATCCACCGACGGTAGTCAAGCAACACCAGGATGCTGTCATCTGCAAGTGCAGCCTCAAGCCGGGCAGTCACCAACATGTGCTGAGCGTCCGTGGCGGCCTCATCAGATCGACATAAGTTATCAAATCAAACAAGTCACAGCAGTCACGTTGCCCTCCTCTTGGCTCGTGAGCTAATGGCTCGAGCCGTCGCGCTGAGTAAATTTTACCTATTCACTATGACTCCAGCAGGGTTTTCCCGTGCGCTACGGTCGTCGCTGTCCTGATGCAGAGGGCGGCATGGTTGAGATCTCTCACCCTGCAAGGGTAGACCGGCCGGTCGGCGTCTGACGGTAGAGCATGGGCCTTGGTGGCCATCGCGTTGACTATCGAAGGGGCGCCCGCATCCTGCTATGTTCGATATCTGCATGTTAAAATAGCTAGCCTCATCCGCCGAGGGGTCGAAGAAGTTGCATTTATCCGAAATCGCTACTACTGGCCCGCCCGATATGGCGGACAGGTGATTAATGAAGATATTAATGATATGTTCGCTTATTGGGTTCACCTTACTGCTTGCCTACATTGACGCTGAGGCTTCGAGTGGTAGTTCAAATAGAAACTTCTGCGAGCCTCCAAGCTGTGTTTATTACGTATACCCCGAAGAAGGGCGGCAACCTTAGTTTCTCGAGTCGGGAATTTTTTCAGACAACTGGCAGTCGCTGTATCTGCTTGTTGGTTGACTCGGTGAGGCATCGCTCGGCGGGGTGCAGCCAGGCGATCTGGTCGGTGTGAAGTGCAGGTGGAAACCGGGGTTGGGCCAGCAATTATTTTTTGGATGGCGGGGTTCCTGTGGGTGGCGTAGTTTTCGCAGACGAGGTGGACGTCCAGGTCGGCAGGCACCTCTTTGTCGAGCTTGTCCAGGAACTTTGTGAATTCCTCGGTGCGGTGGCAGCGCTGCAGGGAGTCCATACAAAGGAGAAGGCGTCGCCGTCGGCCTTCGTAATTCGCTAAACAACGCAATAGCATCCAACGATGTCCCCGCCCTGCAGAAGTTCGAGACGAGCCTGATCAAGACGACGCACGAGGGCATGAAGCTGATCGGCCGGCGTGAGGCTGATGAGCTCACCCGCCTCTACAAGGATCGCAACCTCTGTGACCACCCGGCCTTCGTCGCCGAAGCTGCAGACCATTTCGACCCGTCGCCCGAACTCGCGCGGGCGCACCTGACAGCCGCAGTGGACGCACTGCTCTTCCACCCAGCCGTTACCGGTCGCAAGGCCATCGAACGGTTCGCGCGGGAAATCGCCTCCGACTCTTTTCTCCGCGAGGGCCAAAGACTCAACGACCACCTAGTCGATAGAGCTGGCCTCATACGCTCGAAGGATCACCCGGAAACCAGTGGCGGGCCAGTTTCTCAACACTGCGTCGGTGCCCTCGCTGCGAACCAGCATCGTCGAGATCCGCCGGATCCACTGCACCACCAACGCCATCGATTCCGTCAACGCCCGCATCCGCCGGGCCGTGAGGACCCGCGGCCACTTCCCCTCCGAGAACGCCGCCCTGAAGTGCGTCTACCTCGCGGCGATGTCCCTCACCCCGACGGGCACCGGCCGCAAACGCTGGACCACCCGCTGGAAGCGGGCCTTCCAAGCCTTCGACATCGCCTTCGACGGCCCCCTCACCAACAACCGAATCTGACCCGACCAGTCAACCCAATTACACCAAAAACTCTACAGAACCGGGCAAGGGCGGCTGAGAAACGGGCCGGCGTGGGCGGATAGTGTGGGGGATGTAATCGCTGTAGCGGTCTTGGAGGAGGCAGGCATGCTCCGGGCAACGGCGACCTCTGGCTCTTCATCAAACTGTACGGGAAGGACCTGTACCTGAAGCCCGGGTACGCCTTCATGGTCGCGGCTGAGCCTAGGGCGTCGCCGTCTGGTTCTCCACCGTCGACTTGAAGGGAGGTGTCACGGTGTGGCCTTACGAGCATGATGACCCGACCCAGATCGTGCTGGAGGGCACACTGACGCCAACGGCCCGACCCCCAGAGACCTCTGAAGTTGCTGTCTCCACGGCTTTGAGAGGGCACCCCGGCTTAGCCGCGCTACACAGATGAGTGCCCGCGCGGCATCTTGCAGTTACGGTTGCAACTCCTGCGATATTGGAAGGTAGAGTTAGCGGCATGAGCGGAATCGGATGGAAAATTGGTTTAGGGCCGGGTCTAGAAGATGAGCACGCACGCGCCGAATTGCATCGAGCCATATGGAATACCGTCTCCTCCCGCATCGACGACCTGACCGGGCTACCCGCACGCCGCGTATTCAACGAGTATTTATCCATGGCGACCGACGGGTTTGTAGACGGCACATTTTACACGACGCCAACTTCTCTCTGGTACACGTTCACAGACTCGGCTGGGCTCTGCGATTGGGAAATGGAGGCTTCGTACCACTGGTCGTTGCTTGCGGCGCTGGACTGCTGGGACCGCATCATTTCTCTGGCAACGACGCGCGGGGTGGTTCTGGACCCACCAGTCGTACCTGTGACGGCGCGTGCATTGGTGGATGAGAAAATAGCTGCTGTTTCCCTCAACGGCAGTATAACGCCGTCGCTGGGTGGGCTGTTGACATGCAGGTCGAGAGTTGTGATGTTTGTCATCGACAATGACTTGTGGTTTACTCGCTCGGCTGACGAACCTGGCGACGGTCATCGCCTGTGGCTGTCGCATGAGGTGGCATCCACTCTGGGCGCACAAACCGATGAGGATCGGGCCTGCATCGCACAGCTCATCAGATCCGGGACGTGTGCCTGCGAGCCGTGTCAGCGGCTGCGGTTAGAATACGGCTTTCGCCAGGCCCCCCAGCCTGCCTAAAGTTTTTTGCAAAGGCTCCGTAGTGAGCATTTCTCTTGTATGGATGTGGCGTTGTGGGGGTGCAGAGACGGTCACGGGCTTAGGCATCGACCGGTGAGCGAAACTGCAGGTAGCGCTGGGGCCCAGTGACCTGAGGTATAGGTGCGCGGACGTAGACGATCCGTCGCAGAGCCGCACGGTCCGCGCCCAATGCCAGATACTTGGTCCCCTTATGGGCGGAAAGGTTGTCTAAGGGCTGTCCCGTAAGCGGGTCCGCGGTCGGGGCTTCAGAGGACCCAGCGGGACGTCTTTCGCGATGCAGAGCCGCAGAACGCCCGCCAGCTGGCGGGCGTCCTCGATGTGCTGGAAGAGCTGGTCGCCGGCCTCCTGTGTCCACTGGTCGGTGATCGCTTCCAGCCGGACCAGAATCGAAGCGCATTCGGCAGGCGAAAGGTCGTCGCCGCCGGCATCCGGATGATCGAGGAGTGGCTCCAGAACGGTGGACACCTCGCTCCACGGGCGCTAGGTGACCTGAGTCGGAGATTCGTCGTTGGTTGGGTGTGAGTCGTCCTGGACCCAAGGTCGCGCCGTTGTCTGTGACCGATGTCCAGCGGGCAGTGCTCGAGGGGTGGGTGCGTCGCCGTTCAACAGCCCAGGTGTTGGCGTTACGGTCCCGGATCGTGCTCGAGTCTGCCGGGGGACATTCGATTGCGGAGGTGTCGCGCCGTCTTGGGATCGCTCCCGAGACGGTCCGCACCTGGCGGCGCCGGTTCCTCGACAGAGGCGTGGAAGGCCTGCATGACCAGCCGCGACCCGGCGTCCCTCGGAAGATCACCGACGCGGACATCGAGCGTGTGATCGTCAAAACTCTCGAAGAGACACCAAAGAACGCCACACACTGGTCGACCAGGTCGATGGCCGCGGCGACAGGGATGTCGCAGTCGGCGATTTCGAGGATCTGGCGGGCCTTCGCCCTGGCCCCCCACCGGTCCCAGACCTGCAAGCTGTCCACGGATCCGCTGTTCATCGACAAGGTCCGCGATGTCGTCGGCCTCTATCTCGACCCGCCGGAGAAGGCCTTGGTCCTCTGCGTGGACGAGAAGTCGCAGATCCAGGCCCCCGACCGGTCCCAGCCGGTCCTGCCGATGATGCCCGGCGTTCCCGAACGCCGCAGTCACGACTACATCCGAGCCGGCACCACCACCCTCTTCGCGGCCCTCGAAGTCGCGACCGGCAAGGTCATCGAATCCCTCCACCGCCGCCACCGGGCAGCGGAGTTCAAGAAGTTCCTGGCCAAGGTCGACAAGGAGGTGCCCGCCGACCTGCAGGTCCACCTGATCCTCGACAACTACGCCACACACAAGACACCGGAGATCAAGAGGTGGCTGCTGGCGCATCCGCGGTTCCACCTGCACTTCACACCCACCAGTTCGCCGTGGCTGAACCTGGTCGAACGGTGGTTCGCCGAGCTCACGCAGAAGAAACTCAAGCACGGCGCCCACCGCTCGGTCCAGGCCCTCGAACGGGACATCCGGGCCTGGCTCACCGACTGGAACGACCACCCACGACCCTTCGTCTGGACGAAGACCGCCGACGAGATCCTCGACAAGGTCGCCGCCTACTACAACCGAATCTCCGACTCAGGTCACTAGAGCGGACTCCAGCAGCCGCTTCGTCAGCTGCCGGAGCAGCCCGCCCTCACCCGTCAACTGCAAGCCCTCCGTCTGGGCCCGGACCACAAGTTCCTCGATGAAGCGGTCATCCGCAGTCGTAGGCCCAGACCCCTTACTATGTTCTCACTGGTCACAAGCGGCACTCATCCATGATCGGAGTTACACCGAATTCCGCACAGTCCCTAGCAGAGAAGCTGGAACGGTTCACTTGGGCTGGCTCTGGATTCGAACGGCCCCTGCCGTCCCAGGCCATTGGTCTATGCCGTTCGGCATAGTGATGGCGCGGTCTCGCTGGCGAGGACCGCGCCGTGTGATCGCCTCCTGGGCCGGCTGTGCCAGCCGACTCAGCTCTGCTTGACCGCGGAGATGTCGAATTCCAGGACGATTTTGTCGCCGACCAGGACGCCCCCGCCTTCGAGAGCCGCGTTCCAGGTGACGCCGAACTCCTTGCGGGAAATGGCCACCGAGCCTTCCAGACCGACCCGCAGGTTGCCGAAGGGGTCGACGGCGTTGCCGGTGTACTCGAAGTCGATGGTGACCGGCTTGGTCATGTCCTTGATGGTCAGGTCGCCGGTGACGCGGTATTCGGTGTCGGACTTCGCCTCGATAGAAATGGTGCGGAAGACGATGTCGGGGAAGCTCGGAGCGTCCAGGAAGTCGTTGGTGCGCAGGTGCTGGTCGCGCTGCTCAACGCCGGTGTCGATGCTCTCGGTCTTGATAACCACTTGGCCGGTGGACGCGGCCGGGTCGGCGCCGTCCAGATGCGCGGTGCCCTCGAACTGATGGAAGGCGCCGCGGACCTTGGTGACCATGGCGTGGCGTGCGATGAACCCGATGCGGGTGTGGGCCGGGTCGAGGACGTAGTCCCCCGTGAGCTCGGGAATCGAGACGGTCATGGGTAGTTACCTCCGTAAGGTCACGATCCCGACGATGGGGCCGCCCAGATCATTCCCTACGCACGCTAAGGGGCCCACGGCTCCCAATCCGGCCGAACGCGCGAGGCCGCAGCGGAGTGCCCCTGATTGGGTGCCCCCCAGGCTGCCGCCTTGCCGCCAGAAGTCGGCGCTCCGAACGGCCGGTCCGCACCCCCTTGACCGGCAGGTCACAGCGCCGCGCTGCCGTCCTCTGGCGGGATGGGGGCAATGTGTAGGGCAACCTGGCGCGGTGCCCGCGGCGGTCGGCCCCGCCCCTGGCATCGAGGCCCGGCCCGAGGAGCCGCTCAGCCCGTGCCAATATGGCGTGCGTGGGCTAGTGACCTGAGTCAGAGATTCATTGTTGGTCTGGCATGGGTCGTCCGGGTCCGAAGATTCCGCCGTTGTCGGTCACTGATGTCCAGCGGGCGGTGCTGGAAGGCTGGTTACGTCGCCGCACGACGGCCCAGGCTTGGTCCAGCGGTCGCGGATCGTGCTGGAGTGCGCTGAGGGCCACTCGATCATGGAGGTGTCACGCCGGTGCGGATCGTGCCGGACACGGTCCGCGCCTGGCGGCGCCGTTTCATCGAGCGGGGCCTGGACGGCTTGTGCGACGACCCGCGGCCTGGTGTCCCTCGGAAGATCACCGATGCCGACGTCGAGCGGGTCATCGTCAATACGTTCGAGGAGACACCGAGGAACGCGACCCACTGGTCGACCAGGTCGATGGCGGCGGCCGCGGGCATGTCGCAGTCGACGGTCTCGCGGATCTGGCCCTGGCGCCGCACCGGTCGCAGACGTTCAACCTGTCTACGGACCCTCTGTTCATCGACAAGGTCCGTGACGTCGTCGGCCTCTACCTCGACCCGCCAGAGAAGGCACTCGTCCTCTGTGCGGACGAGGAGTCACAGATCCAGGCCCTGGACAGGTCCCAGCCGGTCCTGCCGATGATGCCCGGCGCCCCCGAACGCCGCAGCCACGACTACATCCGAGCCGGCACCACCACCCTCTTCGCCTCGCTCGAGGTCGCCACCGGCAAAGTGATCGGCTCCCTCCACCACCGCCACCGGGCAGCAGAGTTCAAGGAGTTCCTCACCAAGCTGGACAAGGAAGTCCCAGCTGATCTGCAGGTTCATCTGGATCCTGGACAACTACGCGACCTACAAGAGGCCCGACATCAAGAAGTGACTGCTGGCCCACCCTCGTTTCCACCTGCACTTCACGCCGACTAGGGCGCGTATTGGGTCGTGATCAAAGGTCGGTCCGGGTGAGGTCTTTGATCCAGATCATGGCGGCACGGAGGTGGAGGCCTGCGAGGTAGCTGGCGGGGTTCTTGTCGTAGCGTGTGGCGATGCCTCGCCAGGCCTTCAGCTTGTTGATCAGGCGCTCGACGGTGTTGCGTTCCTTGTAGAGGTCGGTGTCGTGGGTGACTGGCCGGCCGCCCCTGCGGCCTTTGTTCTTCCGGTTGGCGGCCTGGTCCTTCTTCTCCGGGATGACTGCCTTGATCCCGCGTTTGCACAGGTAGGAGCGGTTGTCGCGGGACGAGTAGGCCTTGTCCCCGGCGACCGCGCCGGGCCGGGTGCGCGGACGTCCGGCGGGCCCGCGGACCCGCACCTTCTTGAGCACGGGGATGAACTGGGGGCTGTCCGCGGCCTGCCCCGCGGTCAGGTCAGGGCCAGAGGCCGGCAGCGGCGGTCGGCAGCCAGGTGGATTTTGCTGGTCTGCCCGCCTCGCGATCGCCCGAGCAGAGCTGCTTTCAGACGGAGCTTGCGCCGTCGCCGGACGCGCCGTCGCTCGGCCCGGCCGGGATCCCCGGCGTTGCCGTGTCCGTCTTGTTCCGCCGTGTCGCCCCTTTTTTTGCCGGGCCGCCTCCGCCTCGAGGGCGGCCTTCTCCAGAGCGTCCAGAACCTCCTTCTCTAAGCGCATCCCGGCCGCGTCGTGATGGGCGCGGACCGTCGTGGAGTCCACGCTGACCAGCGACATGTCAGCCCTGCCCCGCCCAGCCGCCTCGGCGATCACGCCTTCCAGCAGTCCGCTACCCCAGGCCGCTGAACCGCACGCCGAGACAGAGTCAGCAGCACAGGACAGCGCGCTTCTCTCCGTAGAATTGTTAACCGGCAAGCTGCACTCGCAAATCGTCCTTTCCGCCCCGCCAGCGGTCTCCCCGCTGCTGTCAGGAGCCTGGCTGTACTTACTCACCGCCGACCACACTGTCAAGGTCATCAACCCCAGTACTGGTCTGCTGGACCGACAGCTCGCAGTCACCGAAAGCCGGGGCCCGGTCCAAACCCCCACCACCTCTTGCGGGCTGGTCGCCGGAACTGACTGGCTCGCAGTCCAGGACGACGGAGAACTCACACTTGTCGGCATGACATAGATGACATGCCGATTCCTCCGGTCATCGTGGTGTTGCCGTCTCTGGCGGTGCTTCTTTTGCGGTGGCGCCGAGCTGCGGAAATGGCTCCACGGAAAGCGCATCGGCGTCCGCATCGCACGCAAGGGCATCGAGTCCAGCGAACGACTGGGACGCCACCGACGGGGCATCGAGCGAACTATGTCTTGGCTCACCGGCTACCGCAGAATCAGCCCCCGATACGATCGCCACCCCCGCAACCACCTGGCCTTCCTCGGCCTCGCAGCCGCCCTCTGCTGCTACAAACGCCTACTCCGCCTCACCACACAGGACACGGTCTAAGGCATATGAATCCCGCGACCTGCGTAGATGGCTGCGCGGCCGCGGAGTCCGGCACCGCATCGCACGGAAGGGCATCGCACGGAAGGGCATCGAGTCCTGGGACCGGCTCGGCCGGCACCGATGGGTCGTAGAGCGGACCGTGTCCTCGCTCGCGGGCTGCCGCCGATTACACCGTCGCTACGAACGCAAGCCCCAACACTCCCTCGCTTTCGCAGGCATCGCCGCAGCCCTCATTTGCTACCGCCGACGCCAGCTTCATGAGCATCGTCGGCCCGAACGGTCCCTCGTGCTGCGCGGGTGCGGGCAGACTCACGAGCGCCGAGCCGTCGAGCTGGGACTCGACGATGAAGTCGGCGGACCAGTGAAGCGCCCCGTTGCTGCCCGGCAGCGCGTTCTTGCGGCCCTGTCCGGGCAGTCCTTGGCAACGCGTACGCGGGATTTGCCCGTCTGTCCGGGGGCGAGGGGGGATGTTCTCCAGGACGAAGGCGCACCCATTGAGCCCGGAGAGCTTGTGCTGCGAGCGGGTCGCCCAGAGCCCCGGTTCTCGCGGTCCTTGTTGACGGCGTCGGGCAGCAGTACGGCCGGGCCCCTGCTCGGCGAGCCATCGAGGCAGGATGCGCCAGAAGCCGGCGACGCCGGTGTCGCCCTTCGGCTTGAGACCGAAAAGGCCCATCGCTTCGGTGACGCCGTCGATGACAGCGAAGGTGGTCGGGCCGGTGGGGTAGAGGGTCAGGGCAGCGCGGCATGTTCGCTCCGATGTGACGACGTCGACTTCGCCCGGCGGGGGATCGTCATGCGGCAGCAGATCATGCAGGTGTTCGGGCTCAAGAAGCGGGACATGCCGCCCGTGGCCTGTCCGTACTGCGAAGGGGGGCACATCGGTCTGATATTCAGCCGGCCGAAGACGGCGAGTGATGAGGACCGGATCATCGACCTCGACGAGCTGACCGTCGGTGCACTCCTGAGTCACAAGCTGCGCCAGGAGGAGGAGCGCCGCAAGTGGAAGTCGGCGTACCGGGACTACGGGCTCGTGTTCGACCATGACGACGGCGATGCCCTACGCCCGGATCAGGTCTCCAAGCTCTTCGGTGGGCCGATCGAAGTGGTCCGGTTCGAGGACGACGTAGCCTGCCCAACGGAGAACGCCGACGGCTGCGACGGGTGCGGCTGCACGACCTGCGGCACGGGGAGGCGTCGCTGATGCTCGCCGCCGGGGTCGACATGGCGTCATCAGGGCCTGAGCAAATCCGCCGTGGCCCCTATCGGCAGCTTCGCACGGTCGGTTGAACACGCGTGAGGGTGGTGGCACTCTTACGACAACGCCCTCAAAGGAGTACCCAAGAGCAGAGTAGTGCGACGACTGGCTAACTGGATTCAGGCTGCTGGGTGAAACCCGTCATTCAGTAGTTGCCTCAGCCGATCTCGCAGCGTCTGTCCATCCAAATCTTCGATTTTGACGGACTGTGCACAGCTCCCATCATGAAAAATTATCTGAGTGACGCATTTATACAACCCGAACGAAGGTCGTTCAACAGAGATAACCGTTTGCATGAGCTGATACTCAGACGAATCGGCCGGAGAATCGTCAAGAGTTATACCTAGCTCGTTTATTCTGGCGATCAGTTCATCTTCCATGCTCCACTCCCGTGCCCAATTGCCATGAAATCACGAATTTTCATCATGCCGGTTGTCGTCATATTTAAGACATTCCAAGAGCCGCTCCTCTGCCACCGTATACGAGTTGTCCAAGATGTCCAGAAAGATGCTGGATGTAGCCTCCTCGCTGGAGCTGCAGGAACACGGCGGATTTGGTCTCCGTTTTGGGCAATTCGCCAATTGTAACCCCTCCAAGACACGACATCTGCGCGGTCTGCTGAGGACAAGGTCACTCAGGGGACTTTCCCCCAGGTTGGGTTCAGGAGGGTGGCCCTGTCTTGAGTAGTGCCTGCTCACACACGCGTGAGGTTCCGACGCCCAGTACGGCCGCAGATCTTAGATTGGCCGGGGAAGAGCCTGATAGGGCAGTAAGCAAGTCATTGCAGGTCGCCGCTCTAAAGCTTCGGATTCGTGAGTGTCTTCAGGGTGAGTGACTGCCATCGGAGTTTTTGTGGACGCGGTGAACTCCTAGTAGTTGATGATGGGCTCACGGTAAGCGTGGATGGCTTACTTACGGGCGATGCGCGCACCCTCCGACGATTCGGCCTGATCGACTCCTAGTAAACTCCGCCAACTCACCCCGGAGGCGTTCCGCTTCCCCCAACCTCATGCGCTCAAACTGCACACGAGCAGGCAAGTCACACGACGTAACGAAGCACTACTAGCCACTGTCTTCAAATGCTCACCCCTCGCGGTCACGGCCGAGGGCAACCGCGACATCCTCGGGCTCTGGGCCGGCAGCGAAGGAGGCGAAGGCGCCAAGCACAGGCTCCGTGTCCTGACCCAGCTGAAGAACCGCGGCCCCGAGGACATCCTGATGCTGGTTTGCGACGGCTTGAAGGGCCTGCCCGACACGGTCTGGGGAGGTCTGGCCCAAGACCGTCGTGCAGACATGTGTCGTTCACCCACTGCGGGCTTCGTTCCGCTACGCCGCCCGCCAGGACTGGGACAAGATCGCCAAACCACTCAAGCCCGTCTACACCGCTCCGACCGAAGATGCCGCGACCAGCCGGTTCCTGGAGTTCTGCGAGGAATGGGCCACCAAGTATCCAGCGATCGTCCGGCTCTGGGAGAACGCCTGGGCCGAGTTCGTCCCCTTCCTGCAGTTCGACGCCGAGATCCGCCGGATCCACTGCACCACCAACGCCATCGATTCCGTCAACGCCCGCATCCGCCGGGCCGTGAGGACCCGCGGCCACTTCCCCTCCGAGAACGCCGCCCTGAAGTGCGTCTACCTCGCGGCGATGTCCCTCACCCCGACGGGCACCGGCCGCAAACGCTGGACCACCCGCTGGAAGCGGGCCCTCCAAGCCTTCGACATCGCCTTCGACGGCCCCCTCACCAACAACCGAATCTGGCCCGACCAGCCAACCCAATTACACCAAAAACTCTACAGAACCAAAGAATCTCCGACTCAAGTCTGGCCACGCCTTCTCGGACTCTGCCCTGTTCGTCGAACCTGGCCGACAAGGGGGTGGTGTCGTCTAGCATCGTGACAGGGATGAGCCGCCAATCGATGGGACCCATCCCGAGTAGCACATCCTGCATTCTTTTCGAGATGATGGGCCAGGCCACATTGTTATCCGGGTGTCGACCTTCGCCAGTGTTTCGATGTTGGCGTCGAAGTAGATTACGTCAGGGACGGGGATCACCTTTTTCATCATCCACCCCACCGCGTTCTCGCACCCCGGGTATTTGACGAGGGATGCGGTGTTCGGATCGTCGGGGTGCATGTATGAGGTGTCCCAGAAGATTTTGAAGGCCGGGTCGTTCATAGTGTTCCTTCGGTTTGGGAATGTCTGCGGTTCTGTGATTGTCGCGCACGATTGCTGGAGTGGGGGGTTCCGAGGTGCGGTGGTCGCTCAGAAGGGGGATGTGGCCGGGGTTGATGCCTTGGTGAGTCGGCGGGTCATGAGGGTGATCGCTGCCCAGGTGATCAAGGCTTCGGAGTGCTGGATGAGACGTTCGTAGTCTCGGGCGTGGCGGCGGGCGTGCATCATCCGGGCGATGCTGCGTTCGACGACCCAGCGGCGGGGCAGGATCACGAATCCGGCAGTGTCCTTGGGCCGGCTGACGGGTTTGATCGTCAGGTTGAGGCGGGTCTTTGCCCAGGTCACGAGCTTGCCTGCGTAGGCGGAGTCGGCCCAGACGATGGTGATCTCGGGGTGGGTGAGGCGGAGGCGGAAGAGGATTTCCTGGCTGCGTCGCGGTCGCTGAGGGAGGCGGGGGTGACCATTACCATCAGGGGCAGGCCGCGGGTGTCGACTACCAGGTGGCGCTTGAGGCCGTTGATTTTCTTGCCGGCGTCGTAGCCGCGGGTGGCCTTTGAGACGGTTTCGGCGGCCTTGACGGACTGGGAGTCGATCACGGTGGCGACGGCTCGGGGGCCTTTGCCCATGGTGCGGCGGATGCGTGAGGCGAGGTCGTCGCGGATGTGGCCGACGATTCCGGTGGCGGCCCAGCGGGCCATGAACCCCCAGACGGTTCGCCAGGGCGGGAAGTTCGCGGGCAGGGAACGCCACTTGCAGCCGGTGTCCACCACGTATCTGATCGCGTCGACGATCTCGCGCCGGGGATGTTTCTCGGGCCGGCCGCCGATGGTGGTCTCGCAGGCCGAGACGGGCAGGAGGGGTTCGATCAGGGCCCACTCGGCGTCGGTGGTGTCGGTGGGATAGTGGCGGGGACGCATGGCAACCGGTGCCCTCCAGACATGGGTGCGGGGCCGGACGGCTTCGCCAGGGGTGGGAAGAATCAGGCTGAGGCGATCAGGTCGAGGGTGTATTCGATCGAGTTGAGCTGGGCGACGATGTGGCGGACCCACTTGTCCCCTGGGTGGGCGGCGGCGTGCGGGGCGACGGTGCCGGTGATGACCGGCGGAACTGGGTGAGCTTCTCCTTCACGACCTGCCGTTGGTATGCCTCCAGCACGGCCCGCTCCGCGCCGAGCTGATAGCCGTCGCTGCGGGTCCAGATCAGCGGCGGCCAGCCCTTGGTGGCGGCTTCGTCCTTCAGCGCGGCGAGCCCGTCGAGAACCTGGTGCTCGGAGAATGCGCTGGCGCGGACGAGCTAGTGATCTGGTTCGGAGATGCGTGAGCAGTGGCGGCAGATCTGGTTGAGGGTCTGGTCGGCGGTCTTGGTCCACTTGAAGGGCCGGCGTCGTCGTTCCAGACCTTGATCCAGCCTTCGAGTGCGGTTTTGAGGTCGTTGGGTGAGCAGAACACTCCGCGCTCCAGGCAGCGCTGTTCCAGCTTGGCGAACCACCGCTCGACCTGGTTGATCCACGACGAGTAGGTGGGGGTGAAGTGGAGCTGGAACCGGGGGTGCGCCAGAAGCCACCTGTGCACCACCGGCGCCTTGTGGGCGGAGAGACTGTCGCAGATCACGTGGACCGCCAGGCTCTTGTCGGTCTGGCGGTCGATCTCGTCGAGGAAGTCCCGGAAGTCCACTGCCCGGTGCTGCGCGGACAGTTTCGTGATCACTTTGCCCGTCGCGGTGTTCAGGGCGGCGAACAGGTCGACGGCGCCGTGCCGGACGTAGTCGAAACTGCGCCCCCGGGATCATGGGCAGCACCGGCGCGGTCCGCTGAAGGGCCTGGATCTGCGGTTTCTCGTCCACCGCGAAGACCACCGCGTTCGCCGGCGGAGCGAGATACAGGCCGACGACGTCGCGGATCTTCTCGATCAGGAACGGGTCCGGGGAGATCTTGAAGGTCTCGGTCCGCCACGGCTGGAGGCCGAAGGCATGCCAGATCCGCAGCACACTGGCTGGCGAGATGCCCACGGCCTTGGCCAGTTCCCGCTTGGACCAGTGCGTCCCGCCAGGAGAGGTTTCCTCCAGGGTGCGGACCACCACCTCTTCCACCTGGGCGTCGGTGATGGTCCGCGGGACCCCGGGCCGCGGTTCGTCCGCGAGTCCATCGAGCCGGTCTCGCAGGAACCGGGCCCGCCACTTCGCGACGGTGCCCCGGTCCACTCCCAGCCGGGCGGCCACCGCCAGGTTCGGCCCACCCACCGCGCACGCCAGCACGATCCTCGCCCGCAGAGCCAGACCCTGCGCGGTCGCCCGACGCCTGACCCAGTTGCTCAACACCTGCCACCCGGCCCCACTGAGGACCAGCGCCTCCAGCCTGCTGCCACCCACAACCCACAGCACACCGAAGCCAGCCAGCGCCCGTCAGCCAAACCCGCGAATTGGTACGCAAAGCAACTCACGTGCTGCCGAATCAACTCACAACCAAATCACCAGGCCGTTTCTCTCGGATCATCTGATCGTTGGTTGATGTGTGTCGTTGACTGACGCGTAGTGGGCGCGGATCGAGTTGTTGCTGCCGGACCGGACGCCGAAGCGGGGTGGGCGGTGGCGTGATCACCGGCAGGTGATCGATGCGATCGCGTTCAAGTACCGCACCGGCACGCCGTGGATGGATTTGCCCGACCTGTTCGGCTCGTGGAAAGGCGCCTACAGCAGGCTGCGGAGGTGGGCGATCGACGGTACGTGGGACCGCGTCTTCGCCGCGCTGCTCGCCCAGGCCGACGCCGACGGCGACCTGGACTGGGTCGTCGCGGTCGATTCCACGATCGTCCGTGCCCATCAGCACGCCGCCGGGGCCCGTCAAAAGGGGGCCCCGGCCGGCGAGCCGCACGACCATGCCCTCGGACGGTCCCGCGGCGGACTGACCACAAAAATCCACCTCGCCGCCGACGGCCTCTGCCGCCCGCTGGCCTTCGTCGTCACACCCGGCCAGGCCGGCGACGCACCAGCGTTCACACAGGTCATGACCGCCATCCGAGTGGCCAGACCCACAGGCAGACCCAGAACCCGGCCCACGGTCGTGCTGGCTGACAAGGCCTATTCGTCCCGCGCGATCCGTGAGCACCTGCGCAAGCGCAAGATCCGGGCGGTGATCTCGCAGCCTGCCGACCAGATCGCCAACCGCAAACGCCTTGGTAGCAAGGGCGGCAGGCCTCCGGCGTTCGACAAGACCGCCTACAAGCAGCGGAACACCGTCGAGCGGTGCATCAACAAGCTCAAGCAGTGGCGCGGCCTGGCCACCCGCTACGACAAGACCGCAACGGTCTACCGGGCGGCCCTGCACCTCGCGGCCATCCACATCTGGACCGCGAGGTGATCGCCAAGAAACGGCCTAGGTGTGTTGTCCCGGGACGTTGGTGACACGCGTGCTGGGTTCTTGAAATGGGTGAGGGCCTCCGGGTTCGGTGTGGATTGCGACATCTGCACCGGAGACAGGAGGCCCTCGTGGTCCACCGTAATGCCCCGCTGACCGAGACCGGACGACTGCGTCTGGCGCGTTGTGTCGTGGACGACGGCTGGCCCCTGCGGCGGGCCGCGGAACGCTTCCAGGTCAGCCACACCACCGCGGCCCGCTGGGCCGGCCGCTACCGGCAGCTCGGCATCGCCGGAATGAGTGACCGCTCCAGCCGCCCCCACCACCAGCCACGAAGGACCTCTGCCGAGATCGAGACGGAAGTGCTCCGCCTCCGCCGGGAACACCGCATCGGCCCGCTGCGGCTGGCCATCCGCTGCCGCATCGCGGCCTCCACCGCCCACCGCATCCTCACCCGGCACGGCCAGCCGCCCCTGGCCACCCTGGACCGGGCCACCGGCGAGCCCGTCCGCCGCTACGAACGCGCCCGCCCCGGCGAACTGATCCACATCGACGTCAAGAAACTCGGCCGGATCCCCGACGGCGGCGGTCACAAAGCTCTCGGTCGGGCCGCCGGCAGCCCGAACAAGGACCGCCGCAACGGCGCCGGATACGCCTACCTCCACACCGCGCTCGACGACCACAGCCGGATCGCCTACACCGAGGACCTGCCTGACGAGACCGCCCCGACCTGCGCCGGCTTCCTGGCCCGGGCCACCGCCCATTTCGCGTCCCTGGGCATCCGCGTCGAGCGGGTCCTGACCGACAACGCCTGGGCCTACAGCCGGAACACCTGGCGCGACACCTGCCGTGACCTGGGCATCCAGCCCCGCTGGACCAGGCCCTGGCGGCCACAGACCAACTGCGAGGATCTGACGGCGTTCTTCCGGTTGGTCTGACCCACAGACCAACCGGCCATTCGTGCCTTGTTGCCGATGTGTCGCCCGGCCGGGAGAACGTGTGCGGCTGCACCGGCGGACCGCCGGATGTGACCTGATAAGAGCCTGGCTCACGCGCCTCATCGCAGTTGTGTCCCCTGTGCTCCATCGGTGCGGCTCCATCCACATGGACCGCCAGGAGGACAGGTGCCCAGCAGCTCCACCACGAGCGTGACCCTCGGAGTCGACACCCACGCAGACATCCATGTCGCGGCCGCCCTCGACCAGCTCGGCCGGCGACTGGGCACGCTCACCGTTCCCTCGACACCACAGGGCTACGCCTCCCTCGAGTCCTGGGCGGCAAGCATGGGCACCATCGAACAGATCGGTCTGGAGGGCACCGGTTGTTACGGCGCCGGCCTGTCCAGGTGGATGCGGCAGCGGGGTCATCGAGTCGTCGAGGTCAACCGACCTGACCGCCAGACACGACGGCGCCGCGGGAAGTCTGACGCAGTCGACGCCGAGGCCGCGGCACGAGCGGTGCAGGCCGGCGTCGCTACGGCCATACCGAAGACCGGCGATGGTGCCGTCGAGATGATCCGCACCCTCAGGGTCGCCCGCCGCAGCGCGATGAAGGCCCGCACCCAAGCCGTCAACCAGCTCAGATCCCTGATCGTGACGGCTCCCGACACTCTTCGCGAGCGCATCCGCGGCCTCCACCGGTCGGAGCTGATCCGCACCGTCACTCGCTGGCGGACGGGAGCTGAACCGGACACGCTGACCGCAGTCACCAAGCTGGCGATGAGGTCCATCGCCCTCCGGTATCAACAGCTCAGTGACGAGATCGCAGGACTAGACCGTCACCTGCACAGGCTCGTTAGCCAGGCAGCAGCCGAGCTCATGGCCGTCAAGGGGCTTGGCGCCGAGACGGTCGCAGCCCTGCTCATCGCCGTCGGCGACAACCCCGAACGGCTCCGGTCCGAGTCGGCCTTCGCCCACCTCTGCGGCGTCGCCCCCATCCCCGCTTCTTCAGGCAAGACCAGCCGCCACCGCCTCAACCGCGGCGGCGACCGCCAGGCCAACCACGCCCTCTACATGATCACGGTCACCCGCATGGCCTGGGAACCACGCACACGCGCCTACGTCGCCCGCAGGACAGCCGAAGGCAAGACGAAGACCGAGATCATCCGCTGTCTGAAACGGCACATCGCACGCGAGATCTACCGGCTGCCCGTCCCCCGCATCCCAGCCCAGCCGCCGTCCCAACAGGACCTGGCAACCGCAGCCTGACCGTCCTTGACAGCTATAAGAGCATCGGCAAGGTCGAACGCTTCCACCGCACCCTGCTCGAGGAATGGGCCTACCAGCGGCCCTACACCTCAGACCGTGAGCGGATGGAAGCCTTCACCGACTGGCTGCACTGGTACAACTACCACCGACCCCACACCGGGATCGCAGGCCAAACACCAGCCAGCCGCGTCACCAACCTCCCCGGACAACACAACTAGGCCGTGTTTTAGGAAGCGCGGGCGGCCAGCCACTTGGTGAGGTCGCCCGCGATCCGGTCGCTGCCGGTCTCAACGGTGACGTCGTGCTCGCGGGTGCTCGTGTCGCGGCGGACGATCTCGTAGCCGCCCTCGTCCAGCACGGAGACGGAAGCGAACCAAACCGGGTCGTCCTCGTCGGGCTGGATCACGACGAAGGTGTTGTCCGTGCCGTTCAGATCGCCGATGAGCATGAACAGTGCGTCCTCGGACGGGTCGTCGATGTGGTCGCCGTTCTCGCTGTCGGCGCAGTAGTAGTCGGCGGCCACGGGCCCTCCCCTTGCGTGTGCTACTCGTTCCCGGTGGTCAGGATGGCACGGCCCGGCGGCCGGCCGGTGGTTCACAGCCACTGGCTGATCGCCGCGATGTGAACGGCAGCCTCGAAACGCACAGCGAGCTTGTCGTATCTGGTCGCGACAGCCCGGTGCTGCTTGAGGCGGCTGATCCCGCACTCCACCGCGTGACGCGCTTTGTAGTCCTGCCGGTCGAAGGCCGGCGGGCGGCCACCATCACGGCCGCGGCGCTTGCGATTTCGGACCTGGTCGGCCGGCTCCGGGATCGTGCACCGGATCCCGCGTCTGCGCAGGTAGGCACGGTTGGCGCGCGAGGAATACGCCTTGTCTCCCCGCACCCGCAAGGGTTTGCGCCGGGGGCGCCCACCGCCGGGCTTGGGCACGCGGATGGCTTCGAGGACCGGCTCGAACTGCGGGCTGTCGCCCCGCTGGCCAGCCGTGACCAGCAGCGACAGCGGCTTCTGGCCCTGCTCGCACGCCAGATGGATCTTCGTGGTGAACCCGCCCCGGGACCTGCCCAGCCCGTGATCGTCCGGCTGATTGCCGACTCCGCCGGGCGGCTCCTTCTGCCCAGCGCCGTTACGGCGGGCACCAGCCGCATGCTGGTGGGCCCGGCAAATGGTGGAGTCGACGTTGACCTCCCAAGCGATCAGCCCAGCCGCATCCGCCCTCGCCTGCAACAACGTCAGCAGCCGCCCCCACACACCCTGGCGCTGCCACCTGCGGAACAGCCCGTAAACGGTCTGCCAGGGCCCGTACTCACACGGCAGGTCACGCCACGGGACACCGGTCCGCACCCGCCACCGCACACCGTCCACCAACCGCCGCCGGGAAGGCGACCTGCGGCTCACACCAGCCGCAGGCAGCAACGACTCCAGCACAGACCACTGCTCATCAGAAAGATCCCCACGCCCCACACGATGATCATCACGGCATGAGGCGTGAACCGGAACCCCGACCTAAAACACGGCCTAGGGCCTGTTGTGAAAGTGCTGGTCACAGCCATTCGTTGATGGCTGCGATCAGCACTGTCGCTTCGTAACGGACGGCGAGTTTGTCGTACCGGGTGGCGACGGCCCGGTGGCGCTTGAGCCGGTTGATCCCGCACTCGACCGCGTGCCGCTGCTTGTAGTCGTCCTTGTCGAACTTTGGCGGGCGCCCGCCGCGCGATCCGCGCTTGAGGCGATTGCGGACCCGGTCCGCCGGAACCGGGATGGTGGCTTTGATTCCGCGTCTGCGCAGGTAGGAGCGGTTGCTGCGGGAGTCGTAGGCCTTGTCTGCCCGGACCCGGTCTGGCCGCTTGCGCGGCCTGCCGAGCCCGAGCCGGGGCACCCGGATCGCCTCCAGGACCGGCTCGAACTGCGGGGAATCACCCCGCTGCCCAGCCGTGATCACCACCGACAGAGGCTTCTGCCCCTGCTCGACCGCGAGGTGGATCTTGCTGGTCAGTCCGCCACGGGAGCGTCCGAGACCGTGGTCGGCCGGCTCGACGAACACTCCGCCGGGCGGCTCCTTCTGGAGGTCCCCCTTTTTGCCGCCCCGGCGGCGTGCTGATGGGCCCGGCAGACGGTGGAGTCGACATTCACGTCCCAGGTGATCAGGCCCTTCGCATCAGCCTCGGCCTGGAGCCGCGTGAGGATCCGGGCCCACGTGCCGTCCCGCTGCCAGCGCCGGAACAGGTCATAGACCCGGTCCCACGGCCCATAGCGTTCGGGCACGTCCCGCCAGGGAGCGCCGGTTCGGGTCCGCCACCGTATGCCGTCTATCAGCTGCCGCCGTGTCCATACCTGCGGACGGCCCGGCTTGATGCCCGTCGGCAGCAACGGCTCAAGCCGGGCCCACTGGCCGTTCGTCAGATCTCCACGTCCCACGACAGGTGATCATCAACGAACAAGATCCACTTTCGCAACAGGCCCTAGTGCAGGACCAGGCCGGCGGGGCGGGCTTCGAACAGGACGAAGCGGAGGGTGTCGGCATGCCGCCGGGCGGCATCGTCCTTGCGCCGGGAGGCGCGGAGCACGGCTACTCGCCCCGCAGCAGGGCTGCGAGCGCGTCGTCCATGTCGACCTTGCCGGTGCTGACCGCAGTCTCGATCCAGTCGAGCGTTGCCCGCACCTTGGCCACGCTCGAGCGCACGATCCCGGCTTCGTCCTCGCTCAGAGTGCGGTCGCGCAGGCCCGGGACGGCTCGGCCGGCCAAGACGACGAAGGAGTGGCAGGCGGTAACCAGGTCGAGGAACTCCACCGTCCGGTCGATCTTCTTCACCGCAGGCGCGACAGGGCTGGCGGTCTCGAAGTGCTCGCGTGCTTGCCGGGACCGCTCGTTCTGGGCATGGTTGACCTGGAAACGGGCGGTGTCGTCGCTCATCGCCTTAAACGCGACCTCTGGCCGCCGCAGCAGGCTCTTCGCTGTGGTGGTGGCCACCTGCTCGTCGCGGGTGAACCCCTCCACCGCCCGGGCTTTGTCCACCTGTGTGACCGTCGCTGTCACCTCCGGCCGGGTGCGGGGCCGCCCTACTTTGAGACGGGGCACCGAAACACGCTCCAGTACAGGCTCGAACTGGGGCCCGTCACCGTAGTGCCCGGGCGTCAGGACGAGGGCGAGTGGTCTGCACCGCCCGTCCGCGGCGAGGTGGATCTTGGTGGTAAACCGCTTCGGCAGCGTCCCAAGCACTCACACGAACTCGCCTCCGTGCCGGGGCGGCCGACCTCTGGTGTGAGGCCGCCGCGGCGGCGCTGGCCGACGCAGGACGCGATCCGACCGTATCCGGGCCAGGAACTGCACCGGTAGGTCCCGTGAAAGATGAGCCAGCCGGGGTACGTCGTATCCCGTGTCCGCGATGACCAGCACGTCCGGGTCGCTCGTCTGCCGCTGACCCGCATCGATCAGCCGCTCGACCAGGTCACGCAGCTGCCGGGCGGTGACGATGGCGGTGTCGTCCTCGGGCTCAAGACGCCGGCCGTCCAAAGGTGCGGTCCAAGGGCTGCGGCCGCGTTCGAGCGCGCAGACGATCGTGTAGGGCCAGCCAGCAACGAGGATGTGCTGGTCCTTGCCCCGACCGTAGGTGTGGCACAGGATCCGCTGCGGTGAAGTGTGGGCGCACGGCCGCAGCCAGCAGGTGACATCGACGGCCAGGACCATCCGGCCGTCAGCGTCTCGTGGCAGCGGCACCGACGCCAGGGTCCGTCGCATCCGGCCCGCGTCGATCCGGCCCTGGGCGAGTGTGGCGTAGAGCCCTCCGTGACCGCCGCGCTGTTCGCCCGCCAGTGACAGCTCGACCAGCGATCCCAACGGCCCGTCACCGCACAGAACCGCATCGGCGAGCTCGAACAAGGGGTCCGAACGGGCGGTCAGACAGGAGCAGAACTCGCCCCGGAAGCGTGACAGTTTGCCCGGCGGCTCCTGCCGAGCATCGTGATGCAGCAGACTCATCCTCACGGCTTCGTTTTGGACGTGTGTGTTCCTTGGGCGGAGCACATGTTCAGACGAAGTCCGCTTCCGTGCACGGCGGATACCGAACCGAGTGATCAAGTACGACGCACCGTTCGATGACTCACGTAAAAGATCAAGCTAGGCGAGGCATGCGCATCCAGTGCTTCGCTACGTCGGTCTCTCCCAGACGCCGATGGAGCACCACATGTCGATGCCCCCGGTTTCAGGGCGACTGTCCCATGCAGCGCCGTGTAGCACGTGTCCCAATTTCAGACTGCGATCATCGACGTAGACCCACTCACATGTTACGCAAATGCCGCAAATCAAGTTATATCATGAAACTTTGAGGCGGAGGCGGTCCACGATTTATTTCTGTCATCGACTCCTGCCGCTTCGACATTTTCGGGATAGGCATTACCGCCTTCGGGCTGATTGGATTCGATGTCTTTTCCGGTCAGCAGGGAGTTGCGTTTGACTATTCCCGCAGGGTTATATAAAATATCCAAATTTGCCGCCTCGCTGTCAGCGAGTCCCGCATCGGGGTTATTGCGAGTTCTGCGGCGGTCATTTAGAAGCGAAAATGCTACGGCTCCAAAATAGAGAATGGTTATAGGTCCGGCGAGTGCAAACATTCCAACAGGATCTGTCGTTGGCGTGATTATGGCGCCAAATAAGAATATTCCCAATATTACGCCTCGCCACCATCCGGCCATCTCTCGTCCCGTGATCATGCCTGTCAGGTTCAGAGTCACGAGGATAAGCGGCAGCTCAAAAGCGAGGCCAAAAACGACTACCATGCGCAGAGTGAAATCGAGAACATCGCTAAGAGGAAGAATATTTGCTGAACCGCCAGGCGTGAGGCTAATGAGAACCTCGACGCTTATCGGGAGAATCTTGTAGGCGAGATATGCGCCGGTGAAAAATAACGGAACCGCTGCTCCAACAAAAGCATACGTGTATTTTTTCTCCCTCCTATGAAGGCCTGGAGCGATAAATGCCCAGAGCTGATACAACCAGATAGGGCTTGCGAAGACCATTCCAGATACAAGGCTCACCTGGATCGTGGTGCTGAAAGGAGCTGTCAATGTATGGAACGAGACGATCGCGCAGTTGCCCCCATCGCTTGTGACGCCCGGTTTACATTTGGGAACTGATTCCGTCAGAAATTGCATCAATTCTTCGCTGTAAACGAGAGCAGCGCTGGTAAAGGCGAGAATGGCTATAAGGCTTTTCGCCATCCGATTTCGGAACTCTCGCAGGTGCTCCAGCAAGGGCATTCTGCCTTCGGGATTCCTGACGCCGTTACGCACAGAGTTTAGCAACCCACGTCCTCATCTCGTGCGGTTACCGCCCTACCGCTCAGCGGCAGGTGCGGGCTTCATCTGTTCCTCGAACTTCTAATGCATCTGCGACCTGTTTTAGCTCGTTTTGTAGGTCGAAGGCGCTCGGCAATTCTTTAAGTTCCCTCACATTTTCATTTTTCTCGAGCTGCTTCCGAAGGAAGTTTTTGGGATTCAGATCTTCAAATTCGAAGTTCTCGTAATTTTCCCCTAGCTCGGCTCGAACACTTTCCTTGGCGTTCTCCGAGAAATCACGCAGTTTTCGGGTCAATTTTGTGACGTCTTGTACGAGTTTCGGCAGCTTATCTGGTCCAAACACAATCAGCGCCAGTGCAATAAGTGCTGCGATCTCGAGCGCGCCTAAGTCGCTGAACAAATAGCGTTCCTTAGTTGTGAAGTCGGACTGGTAGGAGCTTGTTAATGAGCCGAATTTTCCGATAGATCGGTCACGCCATGAGTCCGTCTGACTTCCGCTGGCGAAACGTGGATCGCCAGAAGTTCGCCGGAATCATGCTGGCTTTCTGCAGAAGCATGCCGAGATGCTACGGAATCCTGCCTCTCGTCGGATTTCATTGCCCTGGCTTCACTCTTCAGGATGCGAGCAGACTTACCTAGTGAGCGCGCCATCTCCGGTAGCTTCTTAGCTCCGAACAGTAGCATAATGACCATAATGATGAGAATTATTTCTGTGGGACCGAGTCGACCCATTGCTACTACACCTTCCCTTGCTCTTAGCTAACGCTAGTTCTCAGCCATCAAGGCGGTTAAGTAGTAGAATACTTACCGAAATCCCTGGCTGTCCCTACCCTCTCGCGCATGAACTTCACCGTCGTGAGTAATTTTCTCTCACCTTTCACCCTCCACGTCCCAAAGTTCGGTCCTCTTGCCTGGGGTCTTGGGTCGGCGTTCAGGTACGTTCGATGGTGAGGACGATCTTGGTGTTGCATCGTGAATGAGGTCTCGGCGCTACTGGATGCGCAGAAGCTGTGTCGGGTTTGCTGGACGAGGTAGCCAGGGCGCTGAGGGAGACGGGGGAGGGGGGTGTACTCCGCCCAGCGGGAGTGACCATGGGATTGTTCTTGTTTGGCGGACAGGTTGTTTGTGTTGGTTCAGGCTGCGGGTTTTCGTATTCGGCTGGGATTTGGTAGCCGGGGTTGGAGTGGAATCTGCGGATGTGGTATCAGCCTTCGGTGTAGTCGAAGATCGCGGAGCGGGCGGCGGACCAATGTGCCATCTGCGTTGGCTGACCAGGTCGTTCTTGTGTGTGGCTAGGGACTCGGCGAGGACGTTGTTCCAGCAGACGCCGGTGCGTCCGATGGAGAGTCGGATGTTGTGGGTGGCGGCGAGGGCGTGGCTGGTGTAGTAGCTGCCGCGGTTGGAGTGGAAGATGACCGGTCCTTGGGGCTGTCGATGGCGGGAGTCACGGGGATGTCCCAGTCGACGGTGTCGAGGGTCTGGCGGGCGTTCGCGCTGGCGCCGCACCGGTCGCAGACGTTCAAGCTGTCCACCGACCCGCTGTCCATCGACAAGGTCCGCGATGTCGTCGGTCTCTATCTCGACCCGCCGGAGAAGGCCTTGGTCCTCCGCGTGGACGAGAAGTCGCAGATCCAGGCCCTGGACCGGTCCCGGCCGGTCCTGCCGGTGGGGCCCGGCACTCTGAACGGCGCAGCCACGACTATGTCCGGGCTCTCCCCGGACCCGTTCCTGATCGAGAAGATCCGCGACGTCGTCGGCCTGTATCTCGCTCCGCCGGCGAACGCGGTGGTCTTCGCGGTGGACGAGAAACCGCAGATCCAGGCCCTTCAGCGGACCGCGCCGGTGCTGCCCATGATCCCGGGGGTGCCCGAGCGGCGCAGTTTCGACTACGTCCGGCACGGCGCCGTCGACCTGTTCGCCGCCCTGAACACCGCGACGGGCAAAGTGATCACGAAACTGTCCGCGCAGCACCGGGCAGTGGACTTCCGGGACTTCCTCGACGAGATCGACCGCCAGACCGACAAGAGCCTGGCGGTCCACGTGATCTGCGACAGTCTCTCCGCCCACAAGGCGCCGGTGGTGCACAGGTGGCTTCTGGCGCACCCCCGGTTCCAGCTCCACTTCACCCCCACCTACTCGTCGTGGATCAACCAGGTCGAGCGGTGGTTCGCCAAGCTGGAACAGCGCTGCCTGGAGCGCGGAGTGTTCTGCTCACCCAACGACCTCAAAACCGCACTCGAAGGCTGGATCAAGGTCTGGAACGACGACGCCGGCCCTTCAAGTGGACCAAGACCGCCGACCAGACCCTCAACCAGATCTGCCGCCACTGCTCACGCATCTCCGAACCAGATCACTAGCTTTCTTCGGTGGCGTCGTAGGGCTGCCATGAGACGGTCTGTTGGCAGGTGGGGCAGGTGCCGGTCCAGGTGGCGATGAGGTGTTGGAGGAGGTCTGGGGGCTGGTAGAGGGTCAGGTCATGGCAGGGACTTTTGGGCTTCTCCGTTGTTCGGTCAGGAACAGGTGGGCGGCGGTGACGAGGGTGACGTGGCGGTGCCAGCCGGTGAACGAGCGGCCTTCGAAGTGGTCCAGGCTCAGGGCTGTCTTCAGTTCGCGGTAGTTGTGCTCGATCTGCCAGCGGGCCTTCGCCAGGCGGATCAAATCTTTGGCGGGGATGTCGGCGGGCAGGTTCGAGATCCAGTACTTCACCGGCTCCGCCTCGCCGTCGGGCCACTGCGCGACCAGCCAGACGAGCGGGATCGTGCCGTTGGTGGCGGGTTTAGGTCGGCGGCCCGCGAGGCGGATCCGCAGGAGGACGAAGTGCGAACTCATCGCAGCCCTGGAACCCTTGCGCCAGGTCACGGCCCCGGTGACGTCCGGCGGCCAGCACGTGGTTGCGTAAGCAGACCGGCAGGGTGCGATACCGGGGTTTGGGACGGGGCCCCAGGCCGGAGCGAGCGGGCTGATGCGGCTCGGCGTCTTCTGTGTGAGCGGTCATCTCGCCTTTGACCTGCAGTACGTAGGCCAGCCCGCAGTCTTCCAGGCCACGGCGGAAGTCGGCGTTCGCGCCGTAACCGGCATCCGCGACCAGTGCGGCAGGCCGCAGGCCGATACCGATCCCGGACGGCGGCGGCGGCCACAACGTCCTCGGCCGCGCCGTCGGCAGCCCGGACAGAGACCGCGCAACGGCGCCGGATACGTCTGCCTCCACACCGCCCTCGACGACCACAGGCGAATCGCCTACACCGAAGACCTGCCTGACGAGACCGCCCCGACCTGCGCCGGCTTTCTGGCCCGGGCCACCGCCCATTTCGCATCCCTGGGCATCCGCGTCGAACGCGTCCCACCATCTCTTGCTCGAGCCAGATCATCGACCACGGGTCTGACACCAGTCGATGAGCCCCCGGTCATGCTCGGCCTCTCTCACTGTTTCCTCAGTTGGTTCACGGAGTGAACCAACTGAGGCGAGGAGCAGGTCCCAGAAAAATCCGATATCCGCATCAGGCTATAGCCATCGCTCGGCCAACTCTGGGTGGTTGGCAAAGCACCACTCGAGATACCTGCTTCTGACGTTGCGTTGCGTGAATCCTTCGCCAGTGAGCTGTAAATATATTTCAAAGTTGGCCAGAGAGACGGTGATGATGTAAACCTGTGTCGCACCGATAGCGTGGCAATGACGAGCGGCTTTCAATACTCCAGCACTATAGGTTTCATAGTTGTCGCCGTAGTGCTCCACGAGATCAGGCCATTGATTTCTTACCCGGTCGAAATCGCTCCGCTGCCAGCGCAACACGAGTGCGTCAAAGCGTGCCTCGCCGTCACGATCAGGAAAGGCCTGATCGGGATCCCAATCTCGTGGTGTGAAATTTTCCGCAGCCATTTAAGTTCCTTATTTTTTAAAGTAGCGGGCGGGTCGACTAAGTCAGTGAACCGCAGATTCCCAGACGATCTCCGTCCGGGTCGCCTTTGCCGCACATAAACCAAGTATTCGATCAGTCAGCATTGGACTGTACGGGAGTTTCTAAGCCAGAAGGGCACCTCCTATATTCCCGGTGAAGCCGCATGCCGGCACGGCCCGACGCGGGCGCCTTAAATATGCGATTTGAGTCATAAATGCAAATCGTGCTTTCACATCAGCTGACCGTATCGCAGCACGGTCAGCCAAAAACACTTCATCATCCCCACCAGCCCCATCGATTTGACGTTCTACATGATGAAGCTGGACCGGAGTTCACCCGCGGCGCAGGCAGGCCCGCTGCCCCTTGCCACGATCTTCAAGCTCATCCAACTCGCCCCGGTTAACTAGCGCGCGTTAACCACGCCCCACCTCGTTTCCTTCGCTCGCAAGGGCTCCCACTTCAGTGCCCGGAGACTCCCGCGAGGCCGGACCATACTACGCTCTCGGGACGAGGCCGGATATGTTGCGGAACTGGGAGACACGAGGAGAGGCGTCTTCCGGAGGGCAGGCGGGAGGGTTCGACTCCCTCCTCTTCCCGCTTACTGTGGGCCTGCACTGGTTCGGCGCCACCCGTGCATTCCCTGGCACAAGCATTTTTTCGTCATCAAATTTCCGGTCGCGGACCGGGGCGAGGGTGCCGTCCACGATCCACATCCGGTCCACGTCGGCGACGGGCCGCAGTGCGGGCTCGAGCGCCAGGAGCGGCCGCAGGCGGTGGATGACCCGGCGGTCCACGACGTCGTCGGCCTCTACCTCGACCCGCCGGAGCGGGCCCTGGTCTTCTGCGTGGACGAGAAATCCCAGATCCAGGCGCTGGACCGCTCGCAGCCCGTCCTGCCGATGATGCCCGGTGTCCCGCAACGGGTCACGCACGACTACGTCCGCGCCGGCACCACCACCCTCTTCGCTGCCCTCGAGGTCGGCACCGGCAAGGTGATCGGCTCACTCCACCGCCGCCACCGCGCCGAGGAGTTCAAGAAGTTCCTCATCAAGCTCGACAAGGAAGTCCCGGCCGGCGTGGAGATCCACCTGGTGCTGGACAACTACGCCACCCACAAGACCCCGGCCATCAAGACCTGGCTGCTGGCCCATCCCCGATTCCACCTGCACTTCACACCCACCGGGTCGTCCTGGCTGAATCTGGTGGAGCGATGGTTCGCGGAGCTGACAAACAAGCAGATACGGCGAGGCGTTCACAAGACCGTCCAGGCCCTGGAACAGGACATCCGGACCTGGATCGCCGCGTGGAACAGCGATCCCAAGCCCTACGTCTGGACCAGGACCGCGGACGAAATCCTTGAACGCCTCACCAGCTATCTGAACAGAATTCCTGACTCAGAAGACTAAAGGGTGTTGCAGAAGGCGTGGTCTTGGGCATTTCTCCCGTATGGGTGGGGTGTTGCGGGCTGAGCCGGTGTGAGTGGAGACGTTCACGGGCTTGCGGATCGAGCGGTTCGCGAAGCTGGTGAAAGTGGTGAAGGAGCGGGGCGGGAACGGTCCCGGTGGGGGCCGTCCGTGGTGCCAGCCGCTGGCGGACCGGGTCCTCTTTAGTCGCCGTGTACTCCGCACCACCCTGACGATGAGGTAGCTCGCCTCAGTCTTCGGGATCTCCCCGGCCACCGTCTGCCGGGTCATCCACCGCCTGCGGCCGCTCCTGGCGCTCGAGCCCGCACTGCGGCCCGTCGCCGACGTGGACCGGCTGTGAATCATGGACGGCACCCTCGTCCCGGTCCGCGACCGGAAAGTGGGCGCCTCCTCGAGGAACTACCGGTTCTCGGCAAATGTGCAGGTCATCATCGACGCCGACACACGCCTGGTCATCGCCTCCGCCCGGCCGGCACCGGGCAACAAGGCCGACGCCCACGTCTGGCGGGAGTCGGACCTGCCGGCCGCCGCGGCCGGGACGACGGTCATCGCGGACGGCGCCTACCTCGGCACCGGACTGATCGTCCCGCACCGCAGACGAGCCGGACGCCCCCTCCTGCGCGGCCAGGAGGAGGACAACGCCGAACACCGCCGGGTCCGCGCCCGCGTCGAGCACACCTTCGCCCGCATGAAGAACTGGAAGATCCTTCGCGACTGCCGCCAGAAGAGCGACGGCCTCCACCACGCCGTCCAGGCCGTCGCCACCAATGCACAACCTCGCCATGGCCCGGTGAAACAACAGGTCAAAAGCCACTCCGACCTGCCCAAGCCCGGCCTTCTGCAACACCCTTTAGAGGGCGTTGCAGAAGGCTGAGTTTGGGCATTTCTCCCGTATGGGTGGATTTAGTTGTCCAGCACGAGGTGTACTTCGAGGCCGGCCTGCACTTCCTTGTCGAGCTTGACCAGGAACCTCTTGAACTCTTCGGCTCGGTGACGGCGGTGCCGGTATCCGATGACCTGGTCGGTGGCGACCTCAAGTGCGGCGAAGAGGGTGGTGGTGCCGTGCCGGACGTAGTCGGCCGTCCGCAGCCCGGCACCGTCGGCATCATGGACAGCCCGGGCTGCGACCGGTCCAGAGCCTGGATCTGCGACTTCTCGTCCACCCAGAACATCAGGGCCCGCTCCGGCGGGTCCAGGTATAGGCCCACGACATCGTGGACCTTGTCGACGAATTATGGGTCCATGGACAGCTTCGTCTCGGACCGGTGCGGCAGCAGGGCGAACGCCCGCCAGATACGCGACACCGTCGACTGCGACAGACCGGTCTCTTTGGCTATCGACCGCGTGGATTAGTGCGTCGCACCCTTCGGCGTCGACTCCAGCGTCTGGGCGACGAGAGTGGCGACCTGCTCGTCCGTCACCGTCCGCGGGCCACCCGAACGCGGCATGTCTCCCAAGCCCGCGATGCGGTACTGCACGAATCGGGCCCGCCACCGACCCACCGCCTGGCGTCGAACCGACCAGGGCCGCGACGTCTTTGTTCGTCGCGCCCTCGGCGCTGGCCAGGATGATCCGACAACGCAAGGCCCAGGCCTGCGGTGTCGAGCGACGCCGCACCCAGTCTTCGAGCGCGGCCCGCTCCTCATCTGTGAGCACCAACTCGACCTTCGGCCGCCCCGTCGCCATACCGAAAGCCTACATCTGAATAGAATTCCAGGTTCAGAACACTAGACGGGATTTTGACGCGACATTTCCGACAACCCAACCGACCCCGCCGTGGCTATCTTCAATTTCGACCGGGGCCTGACTCGAGGCAAACTCAAGCCGCTGCGGCGGTCGGCTGGGGTTCGCGAGCTGTCGTCGGCGAGACAGGACTAGGGCCTGTTGCGAAAGTGGATCTTGTTCGTTGATGATCACCTGTCGTGGGACGTGGAGATCTGACGAACGGCCAGTGGGCCCGGCTTGAGCCGTTGCTGCCGACGGGCATCAAGCCGGGCCGTCCGCAGGTATGGACACGGCGGCAGCTGATAGACGGCATACGGTGGCGGACCCGAACCGGCGCTCCCTGGCGGGACGTGCCCGAACGCTATGGGCCGTGGGACCGGGTCTATGACCTGTTCCGGCGCTGGCAGCGGGACGGCACGTGGGCCCGGATCCTCACGCGGCTCCAGGCCGAGGCTGATGCGAAGGGCCTGATCACCTGGGACGTGAATGTCGACTCCACCGTCTGCCGGGCCCATCAGCACGCCGCCGGGGCGGCAAAAAGGGGGACCTCCAGAAGGAGCCGCCCGGCGGAGTGTTCGTCGAGCCGGCCGACCACGGTCTCGGACGCTCCCGTGGCGGACTGACCAGCAAGATCCACCTCGCGGTCGAGCAGGGGCAGAAGCCTCTGTCGGTGGTGATCACGGCTGGGCAGCGGGGTGATTCCCCGCAGTTCGAGCCGGTCCTGGAGGCGATCCGGGTGCCCCGGCTCGGGCTCGGCAGGCCGCGCAAGCGGCCAGACCGGGTCCGGGCAGACAAGGCCTACGACTCCCGCAGCAACCGCTCCTACCTGCGCAGACGCGGAATCAAAGCCACCATCCCGGTTCCGGCGGACCGGGTCCGCAATCGCCTCAAGCGCGGATCGCGCGGCGGGCGCCCGCCAAAGTTCGACAAGGACGACTACAAGCAGCGGCACGCGGTCGAGTGCGGGATCAACCGGCTCAAGCGCCACCGGGCCGTCGCCACCCGGTACGACAAACTCGCCGTCCGTTACGAAGCGACAGTGCTGATCGCAGCCATCAACGAATGGCTGTGACCAGCACTTTCACAACAGGCCCTAGGCCTATCGTAGTAGGTACCGGAGTGCTAGGGCGGGTTTAAAGGGTGCTCCTCCCATGGCTATTCGGCCCGTCCGGCCGGCAGTTCCGCTGGACGAGAGCGTCGGCCGGGGATCCGGAAAGGCTTAGGGGATCAGTCCGGCCGCTTCGGTACATGGGACGGCGACATCTGCTTGTCTAAAGCCGAGAAAATTTCCTCCTATTCGCGGTTAATCCGTGCCTGGCTCCGAGTGGCGGAGCCTTTTCCAGTTGGACACCGGCAGGTCAAGGCAAGCTGCAGGGCCTCCTAAGCAACTCCAAGAGTTGCGCCAGGAGGCCCTGCTGTTAAATCTACCTTAGACACCCTTTGATTGGTGCATAATCAGCTGCACCTTTGACGGGAAATATTCTCCCAGGCCTAGAAAGTTTACAGGACCGGGAAAAAAACTTACCAGCCGCCATCATTCTGAACGGGTACTCCAACGTACGACCAACTGCTGTTCCAATTCCCTCCCGGGCTCGCCTGAGCGCAACTCGTAATGGTGCCATTGTGATCCTGAGCCCATAGTCTAATCTTTCCACCACCGCTCTCCGCGGCAAGGGATACGGGGAACCTAGAATCATTATCGGGCTTGATCGGGAAAGATGAGAATGTCTTCCATGAATCAGATCCGGCAGACGCCTGAGCCGTATATACGATGCGCCCCCACGGGTCCGTTCCGAAGATCTCAAGAACTCCTGTTCCGTTTCGCGCCACTGCGACGCTAGAAAGGCGCTGGTAGTCCGCTAGTTGCGTCCAGTTCGTGAAGGAACCAAATGCGGCACTACCTGGCGCCGTCTCCCTCCGCGCGAATACATTTCCATTCTTATTGATACCCACAATTGTGACGCAACCACTGTTTGCGCCACCAAGGTTCAGCTCCGCATCAATGGTACGAAGTGCTCCATCAACGGGTTTTGCGGATATGAAGGTTCGAGGGTCATCGAGAGACTTCTGTCGACGCGACCAAATGGCATCCTTGTCGTCAACATAGAAGAACTGAAGATACCCGTCCTTCGTAGTGGTCAAAGCAACATCAGCGGCGAAGCCGTTGTTGAAAGGCAACCACTGCGCCCACGCGTCGTTGATTAGAGGGCCCCACGAGGTGTGTACCTTGCCGGCGCTGTCTGCGGCTACCACGTACCGAGCATTGTTGGGCAGAGTGGTAGCTGCGATGCTCTTGATGTTTGCGGGTCCGCCGGCCGCCTTCCAGTCAGCGAATGGTCCGTCCACGACTGCTTGCGTTCGCGCGGCGATGCCCAGGCTGCCGAAGCCAGCAATCAAGTGCCGCCCATCGGCCCGGCTGGCAGCTGCAATCCGTGAGGGGCGGACTGTGGAGAAGGGAATCGGAAGTAGTAGACGGGTGTTTCGGTCTTCTGCCTTACCTCGTCGAATGTCCGCTTTATCCTGATCTGCCGGCTTATTCAGGTCAAGGCCCTTAGAACCTGCGATTCCACGAACTTCGTGAGGGTCGTTAGCAGCAAGTTCACGCCCGAAAGAGGCTAGCAGAGCAGGAGACTCGAGACTATGCGCGAAGTCAAGTGGGGCGTCAATGTCCACCATCGTTGTGAAGATCGACAGAACGCCTTCATGTTCCGCGACCTCGATGATGCGGCTTTGAATCGGCCAGTCGATGTGCGATGCAGTGTTGATCTCCCAGAACCCGCCCTTGAAATTACTTGCGTAAGTTGGGTACTTTCTGGGACGCGGAGTGATCTTGTTCTGATGCGTGTGACCATTTACAACCATGATCACATTCGGGAATCGCCACAGAAGCGTCTTAACTGCCTCAGCGTTCGATAGGTCATCAATCGTGTGATGCCCATAGACGATAACCATGCGATCACGAACGTCCGGCTGCCTTACGAGAGTCGGCGGGCCGAAGGTGCTTCCGTTGGTAAGCTCATACTGGGAATGGCATTTCTTGAGCTCTTGCTCGAGCCAGGCCATTTGTGCGCTATCGATCTCGCCGTCAGCGCCAACAGACTTGGTCGTATCCAGGCATATGAACTGGAAAAAGTCATCTACCCCGGCCGGAATGGAATAATAAGCGCGGTCCGGGTTGGATCGACTGAATCCATGCCCTGCCGGAAGTCCGCCGGTATTGAAATGCTCGGCAATAAACTGCGCTCGGTTTAGGAGGCGCCTATTTCCGTCCGCAGTCACAGGGACTTTGCGCATGTGACTTACGTAACTCATCATTCCAGGAACATCACGCACGGTTTCCCAGTTTAGACCAAGCTTGCTTCCGTCGTGAGGCAGTGTATCGGTACTACCAATGACTTTACCATTCCCCACTGCAACCTTGTTCGCCGCGTCGCCGAAGAGGAAATCGTAAGAGAAGGGAATGTTGCCCTGAACAAGCCGGTCATGATTTCCGAATGCAGCATACCATGGAAGCTTCTTAAGGCCGTGCGTGGTAAAGGGGCGACGGCTAGCTTTAAGGTAGCCCTGAAGAGAGTTCCCTGAACCTGCCTCGACGCCGGGGAAACCTGCCCTCTTGTATTTGCTATCGGCTACCTCTTCGGGGTTCCAGTAAGCGTCGGAATTGCCAACCGATGCATCCCTGAAAGCGGCCCCGGTGCAGCTCTCATCTTTTGCCCCCCCTGAATCCGGGGTAATCTGAACGCCCCCGTCCAGCAGGTCAATATACCAGCGCGTTTCATTGTACTGGCAATTATCAATGCTGTCGCCCGTGACAATAGCTTTGGTGAACGCCATGCCCGTGTGCGGCCCGTAGCCGACGTTAGCGATGGCGCGTACCATGGCATCGTTCAGTTGGGTGCTAAGACCTTCATGTGCACGGTAGGCGGACTTGAAACTCCAGGAATGATTGTATGGGGGGCCAAAGTCCGCGCCGCGGTCGAGAAATTCGGTTCGAGCCGGGGACTGGTCATCAACTACATGCATATCGCTGAAATGAACGAATGCTGTCAGGGGAGTACCCAGGGAGGCGGATCTGATCGGCAGACCAGGCTCAATCATCCGAAGAGTCTCGACTTCACCCGGCCCCGCAACGAGCTTTCGATATCCCTTGGAGTTGGCCGTCGTGCTGAGCCGGACCGTGCGATCAAGGGTCGTGACCGCTCCTGGTACGGCTGTCTTCCGAGCTGGCGCAACGACGCCGACGTTAGCGGTAGATGCATTCGCGATGCCGATAGAGCTCCGCATTGCGACGGCGGCTGCACCCATACTGGCGGCTGCCATTAAGTGGCGACGCGACATCGTCACGTTTATCTCCTAAGGATATGGATCCCTTTCCAGCAGGAAGGGAGCTGGCGTATAGTGGATAGAATCAATTGGCGCCTTTCCTCTGCAAGAGTAATCAGCACTCAGACGCTGCTGCAGGCGTCGCCATAGTGTTGATAGCCCGTCAGGTGATCCTCGGCGTCCTTGTCACCGTAGGGCCGACGGTGCGTCGAGTGCGCTCTGTCAGCAAGCAGCAGCTGATCGCCTACCTCGAGGACAGCGAAATCGCCATGCCATCACCCAGTTGGTGTCCCAACGGAACCCGATCACTCGCACCCATTGCGACCGCCGGCCCCCTCACCATCCATGTCGTCCGCACACCAACCGCGGCGACCTATGCAACAAATGGGTTGGAGTCCCACCCACCCCACCGCAAACCGCAGGGTCGCACCGGTGGCTTTGGCGTTGCAGGGTCCTCCGCGCAGCAGGCGGACCGAACTCAAGCCTTTGAGTGGGAACGGCCTGGGACCGAGAGTCCCCCGGAAGGACAGCGGCCGATGTCCCTCCTGGTGACCGCCGGACAGCGCGGTGAAGCCCGCAGTTCACCGCCGTTCTGGAAGGCATGAGGGTCGAGACGACCGATAACCCGGGGTGGTTCGTCAAGATCAATATGTAAGAGACGGAGTTGGCTGACCGGGAGCATCCCTATCAGCGGGTTACTCGAGACGAGCATGACTGGGTCATTGCGTGGGCGTCTGAGCAGACGTTTCACGTCGCCTGTGGGCCCAGCAATCTGACCGAGGGACTCTCGCTGTTCCGGATCCGGGCGTCCGAGGACGTCGCGGAAGAGCTCTGATCGGAGCTCCTCACGCTGCGAACGCGGGCCTGCCGCCCCAGTGGATGCCCTTCTCGCTGCGTATACGAGCGGGCTCCTTCCGTCGGGCGGCGAGGAAGCACGGGTTACATGCATTCTTGTTGCGCCAGCGCAGGTAGGCGTGCAGAGTCCGGGTCTGGATGGTGTGGTTGCGGTGGTTGGAGTTAGCGACGGTGAACTGCCGCAACGGCCCGAAGTGGGCCTCGATCGGGTTGGCCCAGGACGCGTAGGTCAGGGTGAAGCACAGCTCGACCCGGGTTCTTCCTGGCCCAGCACCGGATGGTCTCGCCCTTGTGAGCGGACAGGTTGTCCAGGATGACGTAGATCGGGGCGCCGTCCGGGCGGACCGCGCGAATCGACCTGAGCGCGGCCGGGTTTTTTGCCGGGGTGTGGGCGGCGACCTGGTCCAGGAGCCGGGTGCCGAGTCCTGTATGCTCGCCGCGGTGGCCAGCACCGCCATCAGGAGCCAGATCGTGTCGGTGACGATGTTCCGCTTCCTGCCTACGATCTGTGTCCCGCCCTTCCTTTTCTGCAGGAAAGTGCCGCTGCGATTGATCTTTTTGAGTTGGTCCACCTCGCGTAAGTGATTAAATAGGTTCAGCGGAGTTTTGTGGGGCGTCGCATGACCACAGTAAAATGGACCCGGTGCTGATCTCGGGTGGCTGCGAGGTCGAGGGGGTAGAAGTTCTTGCGGCCAAGGAGTTTCGCGACGCTGTCGGCGTTAAGGCCTGCTTGCCATGCCCAGCGGATGCATGCTCGCGAGCGCTCAGCGACAGCTGTGTACATTTTACCTGTATGTCCGGGGTGCTCACGCAGGAGTATCGGCGAGGCATCCAGCCGGCTCATTCTGACATCAAGTTCGCGTAGGGTGGCAGCGGTCAGCAACCACGCCTGCTCCCTGCGTTTTTCGAGGATAACCACGTACTTGGTGATTCCAGCGATGGAGTATGGCGCAAGGTCGACAATGCGGTGGCATCCGTCCAATAGCGCCCGCACCTCGGCCTCTTCAAGCCCCACATATACCTTTGGCGGCGGTCCTGGGCGGTTGTCCATAACCACCGAGAGCCGGGGCTGCGACGTGGCTGGTGTCACGGCATCCACGGTGACCGCGACCGGGCTATCGCCTGTCTCATATATGTGGGTCTCAAGCGCAGCTGCGTCGATGCCGACCCGGTGTACCTGAGGTGGTCCAGGTTCTTTGAACAGCAGTGCGGCGAAGCGCATGGCGCTGCTCGCGCCGTACCGGGAAAGTCGCGTCAGCCGCATGCCGGGCATCATCACAGTATCAAGCTGGTCGGGCCTGATGTCATGAGCCCAAAACCATGCATCTGGTGATTGATCTGGCGCCATGCCCCCACGATAGCCGGGTTCATCCTATGCCTGCGCCTCGGGACAGGGGTGATGGTTGCGCTGTCAGCCTGCCCTGGTGCATTCTCGAGTCCCCGTACCGCACGGTCGGATGATATTGAGGCGGAATAACTGAGGGCTGATTCTGACCTGCGGCGGAGCCCCTTCCAGGGCTTCGACCTGGGATTTCCTGGTTGGCATGCGTTGGCTCCCGACGACCGTTTACGGGTGTCCGGCGGACTGGCCGGGGGCTCCGAGGCGGTGAATCCGTGGCATACCGGCGGGGCCTGCAAGGAGACTGCGCAGGTGAGCGACTCCTACCCCTGTCCCTGCTGCGGGCACCGCGTGCTGGATGCGATGCCTGGCTCGTACGGGATCTGTCCCGTCTGCTCTTGGGAGGATGACGGGGTGTAGTTCCGCTGGCCAACCATGGCAGGCGGGGCGAAGAAGGTCTCCCTGGTGGAGGCCCAGCGCGGGACTTCGGCGCCTGCGACGAGCACGGCCGGCGGCACGCCCGCCCGCCGACCGCCGACGAGCCCCTCGACCCCGCCTAGTGATCTGAGTCAGAGATTCATCGGCAGTAGGCGGCGACTTTGTCGAGGATCTCGTCTGCGGTTTTCGTCCAGACGAACGGTCTGGGGTGTTCGTTCCAGTCGGTGAGCCAGGCTCGGATGTCGCGTGAACCTGCAGATCAGCTGGGACTTCCTTGTCCAGCTTGGTGAGGAACTCCTTGAACTCTGCTGCCCGGTGGCGGTGGTGGAGGGAGCCGATCACTTTGCCGGTGGCGACCTCGAGCGAGGCGAAGAGGGTGGTGGTGCCGGCTCGGATGTAGTCGTGGCTGCGGCGTTCGGGGGCGCCGGGCATCATCGGCAGGACCGGCTGGGACCTGTCCAGGGCCTGGATCTGTGACTCCTCGTCCGCACAGAGGACGAGTGCCTTCTCTGGCGGGTCGAGGTAGAGGCCGACGACGTCACGGACCTTGTCGATGAACAGAGGGTCCGTAGACAGGTTGAACGTCTGCGACCGGTGCGGCGCCAGGGCCAGATCCGCGAGACCGTCGACTGCGACATGCCCGCGGCCGCCGCCATCGACCTGGTCGACCAGTGGGTCGCGTTCCTCGGTGTCTCCTCGAACGTCTTGACGATGACCCGCTCGACGTCGGCATCGGTGATCTTCCGAGGGACACCAGGCCGCGGGTCGTCGCACAAGCCGTCCAGGCCCCGCTCGATGAAACGGCGCCGCCAGGCGCGGACCGTGTCCGGCACGATCCGCACCGGCGTGACACCTCCATGATCGAGTGGCCCTCAGCGCACTCCAGCACGATCCGCGACCGCTGGACCAAGCCTGGGCCGTCGTGCGGCGACGTAACCAGCCTTCCAGCACCGCCCGCTGGACATCAGTGACCGACAACGGCGGAATCTTCGGACCCGGACGACCCATGCCAGACCAACAATGAATCTCTGAACGGTCCGGGCTACACGCCACCTGGCGGTAGCTATACGAGAACAGGGCCTTCTCCGACACGTCCGCGAACAGGTCCGCCGGCAACTCCAATTTCCGCACCCGCTGGAGCTTGTCCACCTCCGCGAACAAGCTCTCCAGCCCCGGCGCCCCCGGATCCGCCTTCAGCTCGGCGAAGAACGACCGCCCGCCCCCGGCCACCGCCTGACCCCCAGCCGCCTCGTCACCGTCCTCGCTGTCCTCCGGCTCCCAGTCTTGCCGCACCTCTACTCCTTCGCCGTTCCGTTCGGTTGAATCCCCACACCGCGGCGGCCAACGGAGGGAGTGAAGCGAAGGAATCCAAACTGAAGCCAGACGATTACCCAGTGTTACTTGACGGGTGGCCGTAGCTATACGAGAACACGGCCGTTACAGCGGATCGTGCGGCGGGGCAGTACCAACTCGGTGCGCTACTGGCGGGCGATGCTGCTGCTGGCCTCGGCCGGCGGCAACTGGGTTCCGGTGATTGCCCGGCTGGTGCAGGCGGACGAGGACACGGTGCGGGATACGATCCACCGGTTCAATGAGATCGGGCTGGCCTGCCTGGACTCTCGGTGGGCGGGAGGCCGTCCCCGCCTGCTCGGTCCTGACGACGAGGACTTCGTCGTCGCGACGGCCACCACCCGCCCGACCAAAATCGGCCAGCCATTCACCCTCTGGTCGATCCGCAAACTGCTCGCCTACATCCGCCGGGTCCACGGCCGGGTGATCCGCATCGCCGCGAGGCCCTGCGCCGCCTGCTGGCCCGACGCGGCGTCACCTTCCACCGCACCAGCACCTGGAAGGAGTCCATCGACCCCGAGTTCGACGCCAAGCTCGACCAAATCGAGCACGTCCTGAAGCACTTCCCCGACCGCACGTTCGCGTTCGACGAGTTCGCCCCGCTCGGCATCCGCCCCACAGCCGACACCTGCTGGGCACGAACAGGGCAAGGTGGAGCGGCTGCCAGCGACCTACCACCGCACCCACGGCGTGACCTACTTCCACGGCTGCTACTCGGTCGGCGACCACACGGTGGTGGGGGGGGCGAAAACAGGCGCCGCAAGGCCACCGTGAACACTCTGGCCGTCTTGAAGTCGATCCGGGCCGCTCCCCGGACGGCGCCCCGGTCTACGTGATCTTGGACAACCTCTCCGCCCACAACGGCAAGAGGGTCCTTCGCTGGGCGGAGAACAACAACGTCTACCTGTGCTTCACCCCGACCAACGCTTCCTGGGCCAACCCGATCGAGGCGCACTTCGGACCGCTGCGGCAGTTCACCCTCGCCAGCTCCAACCACCCGAACCACATGGCCCAGACCCGCGCACTTCACGCCTACCTGCGCTGGCGCAAGGCCAGTGCCCGCTACCCCGGAGTCCTGGCCGCCAGCGCAAGGAGCGCGCCCGCATCCGCAGCGAGAAGGGCCTCCGATGGGGAGGACGGACATTGGCCGAAGTCGCCTGAGCGGCGGGTAACCACAGCTTCTCCCCTCGTCGGCCGTCGCAAACATTGAAGCCGGACTCCGGGCCGCCACGGAACGTCAGCGCCTCGCGGCCGACCCTGAGAGCACTGAGCAGGGAGTAGAGAGCAGAGACTCCTTCAAGCTCACTCAGAGCGAAGGGTCGTCACCCGGTGGCCGTGAGGACGTCTAGGAATCGTTCGTGGTCGACCGAAACCGAGATCCGCGTCCGGGTACCGGCAGCCGGACGCGCACCCCAGGCGCCGCGCTCACGATACACCTCGACCTCGCGGAACGCGCAGACGGATTCGTCGAGCGCCACGGCCGCCGCAAGCGGGTCGTGGAAGGCCTTGCCGGCGCGGCGCTTGGCCAGGTAGATACCCATGCCCTCCCGGACGAGCGCCATGCCCGGTGTGAGCCGCCGCGCCGACAGGATGGCATGCATCGCGCCGTCGTAGACGACGCCGTGGCAAACGTTCTTCGAGACGAGCACCCGCTCACCGACGTGGGGCGACTCCAGCAGCTTCAACGCGGCGTCCGGAGCGCCGTTGAAGTTGAACGTCGGGCAGGTCTCGCGTCCCTCGAATTTGGGGAGGCGGTGTTCGGGAGGGATGACGGAGTCGCCGGCGAAGCCGCCCTGCGCGACCCAGCGAGCGATACGCACGTCCGGCTTCCGCTCCAGGAGCATGCCGGGATTCTTCAGCGGTGCCCCCGTGAGCAGCGTCGTGTCCCCACTGACGAAGGCGTCCCGGAGTAGCTGCCAGGCCTCGGCGTCGGGCTCGCGAGGCGGAAGGTTCCCGAGCCAACGGCGATGGAATCCCGACACCGGCTTCACGTCAGCACCGGGCCGGCACGCGCCGACCGGCGCGGTCACCCCGAGGCGCCCGAGGAGGTGCTTGACGATGCCGACCTGCTCATCCGACCCGGGCATAACCGTCAAGCCCACCAGACGCGCCCACGGATGGGTCGCGATGGCACACAGGGTGAAGACGTCGTCGGGGTCGCCGGTCTCCATATCGAACACGATCGGGATTGCCATGCCGGCGACCGTACCGATCCGACGGAGCCCCGCCAACGGAATATCGGCGAGACGGGCGCGCTCGGCACACCTTGTCTTCGGCGCCGGCGACGTCACGTCCTCACCTGGCTCAGCGGCGCCCAGCCCGGCGATCCCACCGGCGCCAACCCGGTGGACGTTCTCGGTCACAGCCCTAAGATCGTGTCCTATGTGGTGAGGCGTTGTTGTTGTCGGTATGGGGCGGGGTAGGTGGAGTTGGATTGTTCCGGATGGGCTGTGGGAGATCGCGGAGCCGCTGATCCCACCGTCGAAGGTGCGGTTTCAGGGTGGTGGGACACCGGATACGCCTGATGAGACGTTGTTCGCGGTGATCATCTACGTGCTGGTCAGGGGGTGTGCCTGGCGGTCACTGCCGCCGTGCTTCGGGATATCGAAGTCGACGGCTCACCGCCGGTTCTTGATCTGGTCGAGGGCCGGCGTGTGGGGTCGGCTGCACGAGGGGATCCTGCACCGCCTCGACGACGCCGGCCTCCTCGTCTTGTCCCGCGTGGTCCTGGACTCTGCTCATGCTCGCGCTAAAAGGGGCGAACTCACAAGTCCGAGTCCCGTGGACCGAGGCAAGCCGGGCTCCAAGATGCACGTCCTGTCGGACGCGGCCGGACTGCCCCTCCTCGTCGCGTCACCGCGGCCAACACCCACGACAGCCTCGCGCTGAAACCCATGATCACGGGCAACCAAACGAGACACGACCCCCACCGCGGCCGCCACTTCAAACCCCGGCGTCTGCACGCCGGCAAGGCCTACGACGTACCCGAGCTGCGGAAACGGTTACGCGGGAAGCGATCGGAGTCCGTATCGCACGCAAGGGCATCGAGCCATCGGAACGGCTCGAAGACGCCCGGTGGGTGATCGAGCCGACCATGTCCTGGCTCACCGGCTACCGCCGACTCAACCACCGCTACAAACGCCACCCCCGCAACTACCTGCCATTCCTCGGCCTCGCCGCAGCCCTCTGCTGCTACAAGCGCCACGTCCACCTCACCACATAGGACACGGTCTAAGAACGTCGGACTTTGGCGCAAGTAGGGATTGCTCTGGTACCACGACGTTCACCGCGTATTGTAAAAAAAGTTATTGACACCTCCTAGATGTCAGAAAAATCAACGCCGAGTCGGCTATTTTCCGGTCGGTATATTCCCGCGTGTATTTGACTGGAGTTATCGTGAGTTATTTTGGGCGGCCCGTCGTGTCGGAGTCGGTTGGATCCGATATGACCTCAGGCACCCCGCGCCCACGCACCCTTCGGTTAGCCGGTCTGGCTGCGCTCGTTTCACTTATTGCGTCGCTGACCCTGGCTTTCACGGTTCTTTCGACCGGTAAGGCATGGCTGAGGTCGAAGGTCATTGAAACTTTGGGTGCCGGTATTCCGGATTCCCTACTCAATGCAGCAATAGAGGAGGGATATAAAACCCTGGAGATGCGCTCCTATGTCTGGATTTCCCTCGGAATTGGAATGCTTCTCATATTGATGGGCGGCAGGAACGGAAGCCGCTTTATAGCTGTTTCGGCCGGGCTGATCTTTTTTGCAGTTCTCGGCATGACTGCGGTAGAGGTAAGCGACGAAGTTCCGTCGACTACCAAGCTACTGGCTTCTACTTCTGCTCTCGCGGCACTTCTCTCGGCAATATGGTCTTGGGTCCCCGATTCGAGGAATTATGCCATTAGTCGACGGGCTGGTAAGCGGCATGACAGGAACTCAACCGTACAACTTTAATTCCTGGGCAGACTAGTCTGCGTGACAGGTGGGTGAAGCCCGTAGTAGATGGGTTTTCGACCGAGCCAACCGTCTCACCCCGAGGCTAGTTCCGTATCGGCTCTGCTCTGACAAGTTCCCAGCCTCCAACGACCTCGTGCACGATAAGCATCGCCGCAGTCAGCTCCCGACCATGCACAGAAACACAGACTGCCCTTATCCTGCACGAGCTCGTTAAAGGGTGTTGCAGAAGGCTGAGTTGTGGGCATTTCTCCCGTATGGGTGGGGTGTTGCGGGCTGAGCCGGTGTGAGTGGAGACGTTCACGGGCTTGCGGATCGAGCGGTTCGCGAAGCTGGTGAAAGTGGTGAAGGAGCGGGGCGGGAACGGTCCCGGTGGGGGCCGTCCGTGGTGCCAGCCGCTGGCGGACCGGGTCCTCTTTAGTCGCCGTGTACTCCGCACCACCCTGACGATGAGGTAGCTCGCCTCAGTCTTCGGGATCTCCCCGGCCACCGTCTGCCGGGTCATCCACCGCCTGCGGCCGCTCCTGGCGCTCGAGCCCGCACTGCGGCCCGTCGCCGACGTGGACCGGCTGTGAATCATGGACGGCACCCTCGTCCCGGTCCGCGACAGGAAAGTGGGCGCCTCCTCGAGGAACTACCGGTTCGCCACCATGCACAACCTCGCCATGGCCCGGTGAAACAACAGGTCACAACCCACCTCGACCTGCCGAAGCCCAGCCTTATGCAACAATCTTCAACGAGCTCGTGCATGGTTGGCGGTGACGCGCTAATGATCTGAGTCAGAGATTCGTCGGCAGTAGGCGGCGACTTTGTCGAGGATCTCGTCTGCGGTTTTCGTCCAGACGAACGGTCTGGGGTATTCGTTCCAGTCGGTGAGCCGGGCTCGGATGTCGCGTTCGAGGGCCTGGACGGAGTGGTGGACGCCGCGCTTGAGCTTCTTCTGGGTGAGCTCGGCGAACCACCGCTCGACCAGGTTCAGCCAGGACGCACTAGGTGTATTGATCACGAGCGTTGTTGACACTTGGCAGGTCTTGAACATGGCGAAGACCTCCGGTGTGGTGGAGCTGTCTAGGACTGCACCACACGGAGGTCTTCGTGTCCCACCGTAATGCCCGGCTGACCGTTCACGGCAGGCGGATCCTCATCGAACGTGTCCGTTCCGGCCGACCGGTCGCGCACGTCGCGGCGGAGATGGGGATATCCCGCCCCACTGCCCATAAGTGGGTCCGCCGCTGGCGGACCGAGGGCGAGGCCGGACTCCACGACCGTTCCAGCCGGCCTCACAGGACACCGCACCGGACCCCGACCGCGGTGGAAGAACGGGTCTGCGATCTGCGCCAGGCCCGCAAACTCGGCCCGGCCCGGATCGGCCCGGTCCTGGGCCTGCCCACATCGACCGTCCACCGCATCCTGACCCGGCACCGCCTGAACCGCCTGTCCTGGCTGGATCGCCCGACCGGAGCGGTGATCCGACGCTATGAACGCGAGCGTCCGGGCGAGCTCGTCCATGTGGACGTGAAGAAACTCGGCCGGATCCCCGAGGGCGGCGGCCACCGCGTCCTGGGCCGCGAAGCAGGCCGGCCCGTCCGCGGCGTGGGCTTCGATTACGTTCACTCCGCCGTCGACGACCACTCCCGGCTCGCCTACAGCGAGATCCACGGCGACGAGAAGGTCGCGACCTGCGCGGGCTTCCTCGCCCGCGCGGCCGCGTTCTTCCACAGTCAGGGCATCACCCGCATCGAACGGGTCCTGACGGACAATGCCTGGGCCTACCGCAAGGGCCTGGCCTGGAAGGCCGTGCTTGCCGACCTCGGCGCGGCCGGCAAGCTCACCCGCGCCTACCGGCCGCAGACCAACTGCGAGGATCTGACGGCGTTCTTCCGGTTGGTCTGACCCACAGACCAACCGGCCATTCGTGCCTTGTTGCCGATGTGTCGCCCGGCCGGGAGAACGTGTGCGGCTGCACCGGCGGACCGCCGGATGTGAGGTTCCCCCGACATGCGGAAGGTTGCCGTTCATGGCCTGATGGGCCGTGAGAAGGGAGCCTTGTGTGATGGCTGCACCGATGAAGTACCCGCCCGAGTTGCGTCGGCGGGCGGTCCAGATGTACCGCGAAGCGGACCCGAAGCCGGTGATCCGGCGGATGGCCGGGGAAGCGGGGTCCACCCGGAGGCCTTGCGGAACTGGATCCGCCAGGACGAGGCCGATCACGGTGAACGCGATGACCGGCTGACCACGACGGAGAAGCAGGAGCTGGCCGCGCTGCGGAAAGAGAACGCCGAACTGCGGCGCTCGTGCGAGATCCTCAAGGCCGCCTCGGCTTTTTTCGCCCAGGAGCTCGACCCGACCCGGCGACGGTACTGAAGCTCATCGACGAGCACCAAGACCGCTTCGGGGCCGAGCCCGTCCTCCGGGAACTACACATCCCCGCCTCCACCTATTACCGCTGGCGGCGGACCGCCCACCAGCCGTGCGACCGGGTCCGGCAGGACGCCGCACTGACCGAACAGATCCGCCACGTCCACACCGAATCGGACGGCACCTACGGATCTCCGCGCGTCCACGCGATGCTGCGGCGCGAGGGCGTCAACGTCGGCCGCAAGCGCATCGAGCGCCTGATGCGGCAGGCCGGTCTCCAGGGCGTCAGCCCCCGCCGGCCCCGCGGCTTCACCCGCCGCGACCCCGCTGCCAAAACGGCTGCGGACCTGGTCCGACGCGACTTCACCGCGGCAGCCCCGAACCGGCTGTGGGTCGCCGACATCACCCTGGTCCCCACCGGCGAGGGCGCCTGGTGGCTCGCCACGATCCGTGACGCGTTCTCCCGCCGGATCGTGGGCTGGCACACCTCGGAACGGGCGGACGCCGACCTGGTCCTGACCGCCCTGGAATACGCCCTGCACGGCCGGCCCGTCGAGCCCGGACTGCTGGTCCACCACAGCGACCACGGCTGTCAGTACACCTCGATCAAGCTCACAACCCGCCTGCTCAAGGCTGGTATCGAGCCGAGCATGGGCAGCGTCGGCGACTCATTCGACAACGCTCTGGCGGAGAACTTCTGGAGCGTGCTGAAGACCGAGTGCGTGCGCCGCACGACGTTCGCGACCCGCACCGACGCCGACCTCGCCCTGTTCGCCTACATCGACGGCTGGTACAACACTCGCCGCATTCAAAAGCGTCTCGGCTGGCTCAGCCCTGACGAGTACGAGGCGAAGTATCACGCCAAACAGCTGACGGCCGAACCGGTGGAATCCAACCCAACCGCACCCGCACTGACCAAGTAATCAGCACCTCCCGCACAACGGGGGAAGCTCAGATGTGACCTGATAAGAGCCTGGCTCACGCGCCTCATCGCAGTTGTGTCCCCTGTGCTCCATCGGTGCGGCTCCATCCACATGGACCGCCAGGAGGACAGGTGCCCAGCAGCTCCACCACGAGCGTGACCCTCGGAGTCGACACCCACGCAGACATCCATGTCGCGGCCGCCCTCGACCAGCTCGGCCGGCGACTGGGCACGCTCACCGTTCCCTCGACACCACAGGGCTACGCCTCCCTCGAGTCCTGGGCGGCAAGCATGGGCACCATCGAACAGATCGGTCTGGAGGGCACCGGTTGTTACGGCGCCGGCCTGTCCAGGTGGATGCGGCAGCGGGGTCATCGAGTCTTCGAGGTCAACCGACCTGACCGCCAGACACGACGGCGCCGCGGGAAGTCTGACGCAGTCGACGCCGAGGCCGCGGCACGAGCGGTGCAGGCCGGCGTCGCTACGGCCATACCGAAGACCGGCGATGGTGCCGTCGAGATGATCCGCACCCTCAGGGTCGCCCGCCGCAGCGCGATGAAGGCCCGCACCCAAGCCGTCAACCAGCTCAGATCCCTGATCGTGACGGCTCCCGACACTCTTCGCGAGCGCATCCGCGGCCTCCACCGGTCGGAGCTGATCCGCACCGTCACTCGCTGGCGGACGGGAGCTGAACCGGACACGCTGACCGCAGTCACCAAGCTGGCGATGAGGTCCATCGCCCTCCGGTATCAACAGCTCAGTGACGAGATCGCAGGACTAGACCGTCACCTGCACAGGCTCGTTAGCCAGGCAGCAGCCGAGCTCATGGCCGTCAAGGGGCTCGGCGCCGAGACGGTCGCAGCCCTGCTCATCGCCGTCGGCGACAACCCCGAACGGCTCCGGTCCGAGTCGGCCTTCGCCCACCTCTGCGGCGTCGCCCCCATCCCCGCTTCTTCAGGCAAGACCAGCCGCCACCGCCTCAACCGCGGCGGCGACCGCCAGGCCAACCACGCCCTCTACATGATCACGGTCACCCGCATGGCCTGGGAACCACGCACACGCGCCTACGTCGCCCGCAGGACAGCCGAAGGCAAGACGAAGACCGAGATCATCCGCTGTCTGAAACGGCACATCGCACGCGAGATCTACCGGCTGCCCGTCCCCCGCATCCCAGCCCAGCCGCCGTCCCAACAGGACCTGGCAACCGCAGCCTGACCGTCCTTGACAGCTATAAGAGCATCAGCAAAGTCGAACGCTTCCACCGCACCCTGCCCGACGAACGGGCCTACCAAAAGCCCTACCAGTCGAATAACGCGCGGACCCAGGCACTGACAGACTTCCTCCACACCTACAACCACCACCACAGCCACACCGCACTCGGCGGACACCCACCCATCAACCGAATCAACAACGCTGCCGGTCAATACACCTAGGCCGTTTCTCTCGGATCATCTGATCGTTGGTTGATGTGTGTCGTTGACTGACGCGCAGTGGGCGCGGATCGAGTTGTTGCTGGGCGGTGGCGTGATCACCGGCAGGTGATCGATGCGATCGCGTTCAAGTACCGCACCGGCACGCCGTGGATGGATTTGCCCGACCTGTTCGGCTCGTGGAAAGGCGCCTACAGCAGGCTGCGGAGGTGGGCGATCGACGGTACGTGGGACCGCGTCTTCGCCGCGCTGCTCGCCCAGGCCGACGCCGACGGCGACCTGGACTGGGTCGTCGCGGTCGATTCCACGATCGTCCGTGCCCATCAGCACGCCGCCGGGGCCCGTCAAAAGGGGGCCCCGGCCGGCGAGCCGCACGACCATGCCCTCGGACGGTCCCGCGGCGGACTGACCACAAAAATCCACCTCGCCGCCGACGGCCTCTGCCGCCCGCTGGCCTTCGTCGTCACACCCGGCCAGGCCGGCGACGCACCAGCGTTCACACAGGTCATGACCGCCATCCGAGTGGCCAGACCCACAGGCAGACCCAGAACCCGGCCCACGGTCGTGCTGGCTGACAAGGCCTATTCGTCCCGCGCGATCCGTGAGCACCTGCGCAAGCGCAAGATCCGGGCGGTGATCTCGCAGCCTGCCGACCAGATCGCCAACCGCAAACGCCTTGGTAGCAAGGGCGGCAGGCCTCCGGCGTTCGACAAGACCGCCTACAAGCAGCGGAACACCGTCGAGCGGTGCATCAACAAGCTCAAGCAGTGGCGCGGCCTGGCCACCCGCTACGACAAGACCGCAACGGTCTACCGGGCGGCCCTGCACCTCGCGGCCATCCACATCTGGACCGCGAGGTGATCGCCAAGAAACGGCCTAGTTGTGTTGTCCGGGGAGGTTGGTGACGCGGCTGGCTGGTGTTTGGCCTGCGATCCCGGTGTGGGGTCGGTGGTAGTTGTACCAGTGCAGCCAGTCGGTGAAGGCTTCCATCCGCTCACGGTCTGAGGTGTAGGGCCGCTGGTAGGCCCATTCCTCGAGCAGGGTGCGGTGGAAGCGTTCGACCTTGCCGATGCTCTTATAGCTGTCAAGGACGGTCAGGCTGCGGTTGCCAGGTCCTGTTGGGACGGCGGCTGGGCTGGGATGCGGGGGACGGGCAGCCGGTAGATCTCGCGTGCGATGTGCCGTTTCAGACAGCGGATGATCTCGGTCTTCGTCTTGCCTTCGGCTGTCCTGCGGGCGACGTAGGCGCGTGTGCGTGGTTCCCAGGCCATGCGGGTGACCGTGATCATGTAGAGGGCGTGGTTGGCCTGGCGGTCGCCGCCGCGGTTGAGGCGGTGGCGGCTGGTCTTGCCTGAAGAAGCGGGGATGGGGGCGACGCCGCAGAGGTGGGCGAAGGCCGACTCGGACCGGAGCCGTTCGGGGTTGTCGCCGACGGCGATGAGCAGGGCTGCGACCGTCTCGGCGCCAAGCCCCTTGACGGCCATGAGCTCGGCTGCTGCCTGGCTAACGAGCCTGTGCAGGTGACGGTCTAGTCCTGCGATCTCGTCACTGAGCTGTTGATACCGGAGGGCGATGGACCTCATCGCCAGCTTGGTGACTGCGGTCAGCGTGTCCGGTTCAGCTCCCGTCCGCCAGCGAGTGACGGTGCGGATCAGCTCCGACCGGTGGAGGCCGCGGATGCGCTCGCGAAGAGTGTCGGGAGCCGTCACGATCAGGGATCTGAGCTGGTTGACGGCTTGGGTGCGGGCCTTCATCGCGCTGCGGCGGGCGACCCTGAGGGTGCGGATCATCTCGACGGCACCATCGCCGGTCTTCGGTATGGCCGTAGCGACGCCGGCCTGCACCGCTCGTGCCGCGGCCTCGGCGTCGACTGCGTCAGACTTCCCGCGGCGCCGTCGTGTCTGGCGGTCAGGTCGGTTGACCTCGAAGACTCGATGACCCCGCTGCCGCATCCACCTGGACAGGCCGGCGCCGTAACAACCGGTGCCCTCCAGACCGATCTGTTCGATGGTGCCCATGCTTGCCGCCCAGGACTCGAGGGAGGCGTAGCCCTGTGGTGTCGAGGGAACGGTGAGCGTGCCCAGTCGCCGGCCGAGCTGGTCGAGGGCGGCCGCGACATGGATGTCTGCGTGGGTGTCGACTCCGAGGGTCACGCTCGTGGTGGAGCTGCTGGGCACCTGTCCTCCTGGCGGTCCATGTGGATGGAGCCGCACCGATGGAGCACTGGGGACACAACTGCGATGAGGCGCGTGAGCCAGGCTCTTATCAGGTCACATCCGGCGGTCCGCCGGTGCAGCCGCACACGTTCTCCCGGCCGGGCGACACATCGGCAACAAGGCACGAATGGCCGGTTGGTCTGTGGGTCAGACCGGCCGGAAGAACGCCGTCAGATCCTCGCAGTTGGTCTGTGGCCGCCAGGGCCTGGTCCAGCGGGGCTGGATGCCCAGGTCACGGCAGGTCTGGCGCCAGGTGTTCCGGCTGTAGGCCCAGGCGTTGTCGGTCAGGACCCGCTCGACGCGGATGCCCAGGGACGCGAAGTGCGCGGTGGCCCGGGCCAGGAAGCCGGCGCAGGTCGGGGCGGTCTCGTCGGGCAGGTCCTCGGTGTAGGCGATCCGGCTGTGGTCGTCGAGCGCGGTGTGGAGGTAGGCGTATCCGGCGCCGTTGCGGCGGTCCTTGTTCGGGCTGCCGGCGGCCCGACCGAGAGCTTTGTGACCGCCGCCGTCGGGGATCCGGCCGAGTTTCTTGACGTCGATGTGGATCAGTTCGCCGGGGCGGGCGCGTTCGTAGCGGCGGACGGGCTCGCCGGTGGCCCGGTCCAGGGTGGCCAGGGGCGGCTGGCCGTGCCGGGTGAGGATGCGGTGGGCGGTGGAGGCCGCGATGCGGCAGCGGATGGCCAGCCGCAGCGGGCCGATGCGGTGTTCCCGGCGGAGGCGGAGCACTTCCGTCTCGATCTCGGCAGAGGTCCTTCGTGGCTGGTGGTGGGGGCGGCTGGAGCGGTCACTCATTCCGGCGATGCCGAGCTGCCGGTAGCGGCCGGCCCAGCGGGCCGCGGTGGTGTGGCTGACCTGGAAGCGTTCCGCGGCCCGCCGCAGGGGCCAGCCGTCGTCCACGACACAACGCGCCAGACGCAGTCGTCCGGTCTCGGTCAGCGGGGCATTACGGTGGACCACGAGGGCCTCCTGTCTCCGGTGCAGATGTCGCAATCCACACCGAACCCGGAGGCCCTCACCCATTTCAAGAACCCAGCACGCGTGTCACCAACGTCCCGGGACAACACACCTAGTCGGCGTGAAGTGCAGGTGGAAACGGGGGTGGGCCAGCAGTCACTTCTTGATGTCGGGCGTCTTGTGGGTCGCGTAGTTGTCCAGGATCCAGATGAACCTGCAGATCAGCTGGTACTTCCTTGTCCAGCTTGGTGAGGAACTCCTTCCCCGAGAGACTGATCAAATCCACTGCGTACCCTCTGCTCCGCCCCCCGAAATCTGTCAGGGCTCATGGTGGCCAACCAGATCTTCGGGCGCACCACCAGGTTGGACCAGCCCCATTCTGTTACGGGTTCTAAAAGCACGTCAGAGCGCGGGCTGGTCGCCCACATCGAGATGGGCCAACGGCACGGCCAAGGAGTCCATAGGCCGCATGCCCGGCAATGAGCGGATGACCGCCGACGGACACGCCTAACAGGCCCAGGGCAACGCCCGCCAAGCTAAGGGCTTCGGGATCGTGAGCAGGCGAGTCGTCACGAGTATCCATCGATCCAGACCGAGACTGAGTCCCAACGCTTCCAGCCCACGCAGAAAAACCTCCTCCCAGACCCGACATGCGACCACCTACCTACGCGCCCAGGGCGGTGACCACGGGACGGGTCACCCTGCCTTGTAGAGTTGGACCTGTCGCTCCGTATCCACGAAGCCGAGCGCCCGATAAAGGCGGATAGCATTGTCGTCCGGGTCCGCAACGATTACGAACCTGCGGATGCCCGGCTTGAGCAACGCACACTGGGCCGCATGTTGAATGACGGAATAGGCTAGACCTCGGCGACGAAACTCGGGACGAGTCTCGACATTCTGGAACCGCGCCAATCCCGAGCCGTCGGCGAACAACCCGGCCCCGGCACATAAACGGCCGTCGACGAAAGCACCACTCCAGCTTCCGTGACCAGCCTCGCACATACGGCGGTGGACAGTAATTTGCTGCTCGACGAAATGCTGATCGCTGCTGCTCGATGGCAGGCCGTAGCAGGCGAGGTGTAGGTCCAGAGCTTGACGCCAATCGTCGTCGCCGGACAGCATACGGACCTCGGTCTTAGGAACCGCGACCGGCGAAACGAGCCGCTCCGCCGTCAAGACCGTGCTCACCTCGACCGTCACTCCGAGCACTCGGTGCTCCGCCGTGTCCCCCGCCATCCCGGCGACACCATCTATGCCCAAGGCCCGGTAGTTGGCCTCCGGGAACTCCGCTTCGAACACTGCCGACCATCGGGACGCGTCGCCTCGCCGAGGCGGAGCATCGAACAAAACGAAGTTCCCGAAGTGGAAACCGGGGTTCGCTGGAGTGCGGACCACCAGATGCGTTCTGTGGCTGGTAAGCACCGAGCCGCCCATCTTCAGCAACATCAAATCCGTGTGGAATCCAAGCGAGGAGATCTTCATCTGGCCAAGGATACAATAGTTCCCCTAGCCAGTTTTGTTGGCTTTTGCCCGGGGGCGGTGGATCGAACGCTATGTGGGGCAGGAAGTCGTCATAGTGCGGCGGCATGAACTGACGAAGGCTCAGCGGAAGCGGATGGCTCCACTCCTGCCGGAGACCGGAAACCCGGGCGGTCGGTGGGACCGACCCACCGAACCATCAACGGTGTGCTCAATGGGATACGAACAGGGCCCCTGGCGTGACCTGCCGGAACACTACGGACCCTGGCAGAACGTGTACGAACACCACCGCCGGTGGTCGGCCGCCGTTCATCCCGGGATGGGATGTTTGGCGGCCTTCTTCTGTGAGGCGGCGGGCCATGAGGTCGGTCATGGCGAGGTTGACCAGCGCTCCGGAGCGGGTGGGGAGGGTTTCGTAGTCGCGGGCGAGGCGGCGGTGGAGCATGAGCTAGTAGTGCTTCGTTACGTCGGGTGATCTTGCCTGCTCGTGGGTAGTTTGTGCGCATGAGGTTGGGGGAGGTGGAACGACTCCGGAGTGAGTTGGCGGAGTTCGTTGCCGATGTCTTTGGGTCCTTGCCGCGGCGGGATCAACGCCGGTGGGGCGAGTGTTATCTGCGGGGACTGATGCTCGACGGCCGGCGCAAGTCGATCCAGCCGATGGCCGATCGCCTGCCGGACGGCAACATGCAGGCTCTGCAGCAGTTTGTGAACCAGTCGCCGTGGGATCCGCTGCCGGTGCGGCAGCGGATCGCCGAGCGTCTGTGCGAGGTGATCCAGCCCGAGGTGTGGGTCGTCGACGACGTGTCGTTCCCCAAGTGCGGCACCGAGTCGGCGGGGGTGGCCCGACAGTACTGCGGAGCACTGGGCAAGCGGGCGAACTGCCAGGTCGCGGTCAGCGTGCACGCTGCCACCGACACCGCTTCATGCCCTTTGGAGTGGGAGTTGTTCCTGCCCGAGGAGTGGGCGCGCGATGACCGGCGGCGCCGGCGGGCCGGGGTCCCTGACGACGTCGGGCACGCCTCCAAGACCCGTCTGGCTTTGGGGTTGCTGGAGCGGCTGGCCGAGCAGGGGCTGGAAGTGCCGATGATCGTGGCGGATGCCGGCTACGGCCGCAGCGTCTCCTTCCGGCTCGCTCTGGAGGAGCGCGGCTGGTCCTATGTCGTGGCCGTTGACCCCAAGGAGGTCGCCCGGCCCGCGGCGGCTGAGCCTCATCAGCCCGTCTATGGCGGGCTGGGGCCGCCCACGCTGCCCCGCTACCGCGAGGCGGCCCGGCCCCTGCCCTGCCTTGTCGAGACCGGCACCCGGTTCGAGGAGGTCACCTGGCGGCAGGGCAGCAAAGGCGCGATGACCTCGTACTTCGCCGTGATCGAAGTACGGCCCTCGGGGAAGGAAGCCACCCGCACGGCTCAGGAGCAGGCCGGCGGACGCAGTCGTTGGGACGGGCTGCTGCCCTTGCGGACCATGCTCGTCGAGCAGCCCGCAGAAGCAGCCGAACCGACCGGCTACTGGATGACGAACCTGCCCCCGACTACTCCGGTCGCTGATCTGGTGCGGTGGGCGAAGACGCGCTGGAGGATCGAGCACGACTACCGCGAGCTCAAGCACGGCCTGGGCCTGGACCACTTCGAAGGCCGCACCTGGCGCGGCTGGCATCACCACGTCACCCTCGTCACCGCCGCCCAGGCCTTCCTCACCCTGCGACGGCTCGACCCAAAAGTCCGGATGCCAGCCTGAGCCTCTACCAGGTCCTCGATGCCCTTCAGGACCTGCTTCGGTGCTGGGCCGGCACCTGCACCACCTGCGGCCGAACCCTGCCGACCAGCAGAACCAGAACCTAACAAAGCACTACTAGAGCGAAGTACTGTCCGACGAGCGCCAGCACATTCCAATCGGCTTCTGACAGCGGGCAAACGGCTTCTTCACCGCCCACGGCATCACCGTCGAGCGCGTCCGACCGAGAGTAATCGTCAAAACCTGTGGATCGGCAAGTTGCCCGGGATAGCGCCGACGCCGCGATGGTCGAGGTGAGTGTCAGCAGGGCGAAACCTTGAGGATCTTGTCCATGGTCTCCGGAGGGGCTCGAGACGTTTCCAACACCAGACCGCAGTCAACGGTTGCCTGGCTGCCACGGACAGGGCAATCGTTGAGGTGCAAAATTTGAAAAAGTGGCCGTCGCAAAGAATACGAACTGGACACTGATGCATTGACGGAAAGTCGGAGTACTTTATGATCATCCTGTATAATTCCATGCACGGCGCCACACATTGGCATCGATATCGATGCCCACAATGTGCCGGCCTGGCCGATGATCAGTAGCCGGCCGGATGCCTTAACGCGCGACTACTCAGGCTGACTACGTAACCAATTGCCAGGAGTGAACCGTGACCGATCCCAGCGACCTGTTCCGCGACGCCCCAGATCTTTTGAACGAAGCTTCGGCACTCCTCGCCACCTGATCACCGAACCCGCACTGAAAATCCCGCGCATACAGTGACGGCACAACCGCACACCTTATAATCCACGCCGACTGCACCGCCATGGCAACAAGTACCAAATAGTGAAATGCACGCCCGAAGCATCACGGCGAAGAGCGCCCACAAGGGATCACCCACCTATGCAGACGGGCGTCGGTTACCTGCGCTGATGGTCGACAGGAGATCCGGCGTCCATAACGGCGATACGCTGAAACTTCGACGCATCACGACACGGCGCCCCGACGGACGCGACCCGCAGTCGTGCTCAACTTCAGGTTCGTCCGCCACATACGCGAACGAACCCAAAATTGAGACTCAGGAACCCCTACCTAAAATAGGGGGCGTTTCAGAGTAACTAGAAGTTGCCTGAGACTTTATCAGTCTTCTGAGAAGTCACGCGACCGTCCCCATCAATCCACTTGATTACGAGAAAGACTTCATCGCCATCGGGAGTGTCTTCGTTTAGCGCCCCGCCATCAGGGGCGCTAAAAATTCCATTTAGGTAAATACCGGCACTATCCGCCCAAAGTGAATTAGGGGCAGGAGTGTTATTCGGAGAAGGATAGTAGGTCTTAGTGAAAAGGTGATCGTCCGACAGTGGATCGCTCCCGTAGAAGCTAACCTGGATCTTACCGCCGTTGATTAAGTAGCCTAAACCGGCATCTGTGGCCAGTTCCACGTGATAATAAAGGGTATTACTGCAGGCCTGAGTCCAATAATTACACGCCTCTTCGACCCGAAGGCTAGTATGCATACCATCAATAGCGGAAGCCGATGGGGCGGAAAGTCCTAGGATCATAGCCGCCCCGAGGGAGGCCGTGCTGGCTGCGCGAACAGCCCTAGCGCGCAGCACATTTGAAGTACCCACTTGAAATCATCCTCGCAGTCTAATTTCCAGATAAAAATAGGCAGAGCGAACCCTCATCGTAAACGAAGGGGCCGCGATCGCGAAACTAGAGTCGCTGGACACGCAAGCACCATTGTATCGCCTCACCTCTGCGGATAGCTTAAAAAATACCCGATAGGGAATTTTCCGAAATGTCGTATATGATTATGCAAGTGCGGATAGATGGGGCTATTGAATGAGTGCGCGTAACAAAATTATGCAGTGAGCCTTTTTCAGTCTGGTGGTGGGACCGACCGGGGCCGACCTGCGTGCGCTGTTTAGCTCCAACGATCCAGCCGGGTTCGAGGGGGGGAGCCTTCACCAACCGCCAGCAGCAGTGGACGGTGGTCGCGGCCGCCCTCGGCGAGCACCTCCAGAAGGTGGCCGGCCCCGGCATCAACGTCGAAGACCTCGAAGCCCCTGCACCAACGTGATCATGTTTCACGGAATGGGCGGCGCCGGGAAGTCGACGCTGCTCCGCAAGATCTAGGTGTATTGATCCGCAGCGTTGTTGATTCGGTTGGTGGGTGGGTGTCCGCCGAGTGTGGTGTGGCTGTGGTGGTGGTTGTAGGTGTGGAGGAAGTCTGTCAGTGCCTGGGTCCGCGCGTTATTCGACTGGTAGGGCTTTTGGTAGGCCCGTTCGTCGGGCAGGGTGCGGTTGAAGCGTTCGATCTTGCTGTTGGTCTGTGGCCGGTAGGCGCGGGTGAGCTTGCCGGCCGCGCCGAGGTCGGCAAGCACGGCCTTCCAGGCCAGGCCCTTGCGGTAGGCCCAGGCATTGTCCGTCAGGACCCGTTCGATGCGGGTGATGCCCTGACTGTGGAAGAACGCGGCCGCGCGGGCGAGGAAGCCCGCGCAGGTCGCGACGTTCTCGTCGCCGTGGATCTCGCTGTAGGCGAGCCGGGTGTGGTCGTCGATGGCGGAGTGGACGTAGTCGAAGCCCACGCCGGACTTGGTTCTGCGGCCGGCCTCGCGGCCCAGGGCACGGTGGCCGCCGCCCTCGGGGATCCGGCCGAGTTTCTTCACGTCCACGTGGACGAGTTCGCCGGGCCGCTCGCGTTCGTAGCGGCGGATCACTGTGCCGGTGGGACGGTCGAACCAGGCCAGCCGGCTGAGACCGTGCCGGGTCAGGATCCGGTGGACGGTCGAGGCCGGCAATCCCAGGACCGGGCCGATCCTTGCGGGGCCCAGTTTGCGTGCCCGACGCAGTTCACAGACCCTCGCCTCGATGTCGGCCGGCGTCCGGTGCGGCGTAGTGCGGGGCCTAGTTTGATCCCTGGGGCCTCCGCGAGGTGGTAGGAGTACCGCATGCCGGTTTCTGCCAGCAGCGTGTCGAAGCGGTCTCTCAGCGCGTCGTAGACGGCATCAGGAAGATCCCAGCTCGGGTACTCGGTCACCTTCTCGGGGTGAACCACGCAGGCAGCCGGGTACCAGTTCTCGGGAAGCCCGGCCGCCGGTTCCGGGGTGGGCAGTACGCCGCCGATGGCGCCAGAGTCCCGCCAGTGGACCTGGGGCAAGGGGTAGCAGAAGTCGCCGTGCGCGTAGGGGCACCACAAGGCCTGGAGCAGGTCCGTCCCCTTGGGAAAGGGCACGCCCGGCGCATCGACACGATGGACCTGCACGATGGGAACGAGGGGTACAGCGGGTTCCGGATCGCCCCCGGCGACCGTGGCGTGGTGCTCTTCCCGGCACACCGGCCATGGTTCCGCGGCAGGCCAGAGCAATGGACCTCCGACGGAACTGTCCTTGCAGGTCGGAGAACCGGGACGTGGGTGCAGGCGGACGGACTCGCGGCGGGAGGGGAGCAGCTCAGGAAAGAGGCTCTCCACATCCACCGGACGGTTGGGAGTGTGGCGGGACATGTGCCGGACTCTAGAACCCAGGTACGACAACCGGCCCGCAGATGCATGACGGCTGGCACACGATCGACGCCTGCCACCATCGCCGTGTCGCCCCAGCGCTCCCGAAACTCGACAACATCCCGCCGCTCTCGGCCAAGCAACTGTTCTCCGTACCCGACGACAAACGTTCTCCGCTGCCACCTACGCAGCCAGCCGGCCCTGGGCACGCCGGCAGGAAGAGCGCAGACCGAGCTGAAAAACCGCGGCGTCGAAGACGTCCTGATGCTCATCTGTGATGGCTTGAAGGGCCTGCCCGACGCGGTCGGCGAGGTCTGGCCCCAGACCGTCGTGCAGATCTGTGTCGTCCACCCGCTGCGGGCCTCGTTCCGCTACGCCGCCCGCCAGGACTGGGACAAGATCGCGAAAGCACTGAAGCCGATCTATACCGCGCCGACCGAGGATGCCGCCACCAGCCGGTTCCTGGAGTTCTGCGAGGAATGGGCCACCAAGTATCCAGCGATCGTCCGGCTCTGGGAGAACGCCTGGGCCGAGTTCATCCCCTTCCTGCAGTTCGACGCCGAGATCCGCCGGATCCACTGCACCACCAACACGATCGAGTCCGTCAACGCCCGCATCCGCCGGGCCGTGCGAGCCCGCGGCCACTTCCCCTCCGAGAACGCCGCCATGAAGTGCGTCTACCTCGCGGTGATGTCCCTGGACCCGACCGGCGCCGGCCGCAAACGCTGGACCACCCGCTGGAAGCGAGCCCTCCAAGCCTTCGACATCGCCTTCGACGGACGCCTCACCCACAACCGAATCTGACCTCAACAACCAAACCGGTTACACCGTTTACTGGACAGGCCCTATTATGGCCTACTCAGGGAGCGACGAAAGCAGTCAAAAATTCACGCAAGCCAGCTTTTGACATTTCACTGTAATGTGCATTTCCATCCCTGCTATAAACGCGCGAGGGGCAATCTTTGAACTGGCCTACTATCTCTCGCGTTGCAATTACCTTCGCCGTGGCAACTTCCAGTAAACGGACGCGATATTGAGCGTCGTGAACGGTGAGTTTGGTTTTTTTATTCTTCTCATTTATGGCGTCGCAGCGCGTCTCGGTAGCTGCTCCTTCGAATCGCTCTGCACAGAAAATGAGTTCAGCCTTCCGGGCATTCTCGGGAAGAGAATCAAGTAGCAGGTTGTCCCGATAAAGCTCCGGATCGGCGTTCATGCTATATAGGTCGGATGTCTTTTTGATCAGCAGCACTGCCGGATGTTTTTTGCCAGGCAACCCGTCATACGGGGCGTTTCCTGCGAAGGGTACGGCGCGTGTGCAGATTTCCACGAGCTCGTGTAAATTCTCGGCATGCCTCACTCGCGGATAGCTTTTACCGGACGTGGGTGGAACGCTTTGAGTAGTTGGTGAAGAACCGCGGTCCGAGCATCCCGTCGATGCGCACATAAACGCCACGACTGCAGCTAACGCCCGAAGTGCCCTTGCTCGGGGGCGCACCGCTTCAGACAGCAAGTTCACTTCAAAATTCACCTGCACCTCACACGCTTGATGTCAAATTTAGTTCTATTGCGCGGTCCGTGTGCACTGCTTTGCGAGTGGCGCAGCAGTACGCGCTGAGCGCGCACTGCTGCGCCATCATTAGGATTCGCTAACTAGAAGGCGTCAGCAATTCGGGTTTCTGTCGATCCGGTCCGTGGTCCAGCCGGGCGTCAGGTATCGGCTGTGAGTAGAATACTGATAGCCGTTATCGACAGTGCGGGAAACACCTGCGCCAATCATTTGGAACATCTCGATGCTCAACGATCCGGCGCCCTGCTGCTTAATATCTGCCCTCCAGTGAATCTCATGGCAGTAGCCAGGCTGGGAACCTCCTTGATTCCATCCACTTTGGTTCGCGTAACCCAGCGAGGAATAGCCTCCGCCATACCACTGTCCGTATGAGGCCTGCGCAGGAGATGCAGTAAGCACACCAGCGAGCAGCGCAGCCCCCGCGGCCACCACTGTCATCAACTTTCGAGACATGATCTTCGACATAATTTCTCCTAATTGAGAAAACGACCTAGATCATTAGACATACAATATCTTCTCAAGTGGCGAGTATTTGGTACTCCATTGTGTGAGCAGTTGATGCTCGAAGGTGAGACGCTGCTTGCCCGTAGTTCCAGGTCAGAATTCGTGCGGTCGCGCCTCTGAAACTCGGTCCGGTTCAGGTACAAGAGCGCGGCCACGGGCGCTGTCACCTTTTGATCGGCCGGACAAAGTCCTAGGGCCTGTATTGGGTCGTGATCGGTTTGTCGGATCTGCCCTCGCTGCGGGGGTGGATCCGGTAGTCCGGTGCGTGTGACGCGTGCGCAACTGACGGACGATGAGTGGGGATTCATCGAGCCGTATCTGCCGATTGGTGAGTACGGCCCGTATCCCGAGCGGCTGCGGGAGCAGTTCGAGGGCGTGATCTGGAAGTTTCGTTCGGGAGCGCAGTGGCGGGAGATGGCGGAGCGGTTCGGTGCCTGGTCCACGGTGCACAACAGGTTCAGGCAGTGGCGGGACGGCGGGGTCTTTGAGGGACTGCTGGAAGGCGTGATCGCCGAGGCGGCTGGGCGGGGCAGGGCTGACATGTCGCTGGTCAGCGTGGACTCCACGACGGTCCGCGCCCATCACGACGCGGCCGGGATGCGCTTAGAGAAGGAGGTTCTGGACGCTCTGGAGAAGGCCGCCCTCGAGGCGGAGGCGGCCCGGCAAAAAAAGGGGCGACACGGCGGAACAAGACGGACACGGCAACGCCGGGGATCCCGGCCGGGCCGAGCGACGGCGCGTCCGGCGACGGCGCAAGCTCCGTCTGAAAGCAGCTCTGCTCGGGCGATCGCGAGGCGGGCAGACCAGCAAAATCCACCTGGCTGCCGACCGCCGCTGCCGGCCTCTGGCCCTGACCTGACCGCGGGGCAGGCCGCGGACAGCCCCCAGTTCATCCCCGTGCTCAAGAAGGTGCGGGTCCGCGGGCCCGCCGGACGTCCGCGCACCCGGCCCGGCGCGGTCGCCGGGGACAAGGCCTACTCGTCCCGCGACAACCGCTCCTACCTGCGCAAACGCGGGATCAAGGCAGTCATCCCGGAGAAGAAGGACCAGGCCGCCAACCGGAAGAACAAAGGCCGCAGGGGCGGCCGGCCAGTCACCCACGACACCGACCTCTACAAGGAACGCAACACCGTCGAGCGCCTGATCAACAAGCTGAAGGCCTGGCGAGGCATCGCCACACGCTACGACAAGAACCCCGCAGCTACCTCGCAGGCCTCCACCTCCGTGCCGCCATGATCTGGATCAAAGACCTCACCCGGACCGACCTTTGATCACGACCCAATACGCGCCCTAGTCTTCGTCTCTCCCGGGCCGTCCTTCGTGCGCACCGGTCTTCTCCCGCTCTTGTCGGTTTTCTCCGGGTTCATCGTGCCGGGTGCGGGCTCCCAGGACGGGCTGCGTTGCCTTGTCCGAGAAGCCCGCAATGGGGCGGGTGTGTTGCGCGAGGGCGGCCGGGTGTTGGGATGTGTCGTCCTGGCGCGAAACTTGGGTGTGGGAGGAAGGACTGTGGTGGTGGGAGATTCTGGGCGGGTTGTGCCGGTGTCTGGCACGGGAGAGGCCTCCGGACGGGGAAGCGGGGGTGTGCGGCCGGTGCGGTCGCGTGTACGGCATGGGAGTCCGTCGTGTGCGAGTTACGGGTGCAGGCGGCCGGAGTGCAGGGCTGCGGCATACCGGGACCGTGTCCGGCGCAATCGGGATCTTCGGGCGGGGCGTCCTGCCAGGGTTCCTGCTGTCGATGCGGCGGCGTATGCTGTGAGGTTGCGTGAGGCCGGTTGGTCGGCAGGTGATATCGCGGCGGTCGCGGGGGTGTCGGTCACTCTCGTGCGCCGTCTGCTGCGCCTTCCCCCGGACGGGCAGCCGCTCGTTCACCGCACCACGGCTGAGGCGGTCCTGGGCGTTTCTCTGGCCGGCATGCCGGGCAGGCGTCACCGTGCAGGGCTGACGCCCTCTGCCGCCAGTGCGGGGTGTCTGCAGGAGCTTGCGGAGCGGGGCTGGCCGACGAGTTTCCTGGCGGCCCGTCTGGGCACGTCCACCCAGACCATCGCCGCCGTCCGCAACGGCAAACGCCCCCGCCTCAGCCTCACCCTCGATCAGGCGATCCAGCACTTGCACCGACATCTGGTTCAGAGCACCCCTGCCGAGTACGGGATAGCGGCCCACCGCAGCTGCAGGGCCACCACAGCAGCCCACCAGCGCACCCAGCCCCCCGTGCCGCCTCCTCGCACCCCCACCAGCTGAGCCCGGCGAAGCGTGGCCGGGATGGCAGAGTGGGGTATACAGGGTGCCGGGTGCGAGGGGCCCTATGCCCGCGACGGCGCGCCCGGCCCCTTAGACTGTGTCCTATGTGGTGAGGCGTTGTTGTTGTCGGTATGGGGCGGGGTAGGTGGAGTTGAATTGTTCCGGATGGGCTGTGGGAGATCGCGGAGCCGCTGATCCCACCGTCGAAGGTGCGGTCTCAGGGTGGTGGGACACCGGATACGCCTGATGAGACGTTGTTCGCGGTGATCATCTACGTGCTGGTCAGCGGGTGTGCCTGGCGGTCACTGCCGCCGTGCTTCGGGATATCGAAGTCGACGGCTCACCGCCGGTTCTTGATCTGGTCGAGGGCCGGCGTGTGGGGTCGGCTGCACGAGGGGATCCTGCACCGCCTCGACGACGCCGGCCTCCTCGTCTTGTCCCGCGTGGTCCTGGACTCTGCTCATGCTCGCGCTAAAAGGGGCGAACTCACAGGTCCGAGTCCCGTGGACCGAGGCAAGCCGGGCTCCAAGATGCACGTCCTGTCGGACGCGGCCGGACTGCCCCTCCTCGTCGGCGTCACCGCGGCCAACACCCACGACAGCCTCGCGCTGAAACCCATGATCACGGGCAACCAAACGAGACACGACCCCCACCGCGGCCGCCACTTCAAACCCCGGCGTCTGCACGCCGGCAAGGCCTACGACGTACCCGAGCTGCGGAAACGGTTACGCGGGAAGCGATCGGAGTCCGTATCGCACGCAAGGGCATCGAGCCATCGGAACGGCTCGAAGACGCCCGGTGGGTGATCGAGCCGACCATGTCCTGGCTCACCGGCTACCGCCGACTCAACCACCGCTACAAACGCCACCCCCGCAACTACCTGCCATTCCTCGGCCTCGCCGCAGCCCTCTGCTGCTACAAGCGCCACGTCCACCTCACCACATAGGACACGGTCTTAAGGACGGGCTTCTTTCGTTCCCGCGTTTTTCTCTCGCCCGCCATCGCGGGCTGCATGCTCTCGATCCCGGCGCGGAGCACTGGTTGTCGCTGTGCTGGTGCCGGTCGTTAGTCTTTGGGGTATGTCGGAGCATGTCGCCCCGGGCGGTGCCAATGGCCTGCTCAGTCTGGCTGCTGCGGACGGTCTGTGGGCCCGGTTGACAGTCGGCAGCGCAGTTCCGTCCGCTTCAGCGGTGTTCACCCCGCTCCCTCCAGACGTCCCGGCGGGTGGGTATGTGGTGCTCGGCACCTGCGTGGTGGGATTGGTGCAAGCGGGAGACGGCCGGTGGGGGGTGCCGGAGACGGAGGTGCGTCGGGCTGCTGGATCATGGAACACGGTGGAGATGGACGCCATGGATCTGGTCCGCATCGGCCCCTTCCCTCATGTTCCGGAGCAGAGCCGAACCGGTGGAACGCTGCGGCGATGGCGCCAGCGCATCAGCCACGAACTGCAAGCTGCAGGTGATCCTCCAGTGCAGCCTCACCTCGCCGGGGTTAACTGGTGGCCGCTGCTGGTGGAACGGTCCCGTGACGGGGGAGAGCGGTCGTGGTGGCTGCCCCGCGCCGTGGTCAGGCTGCTGGACGCTGCCGAGCACACCGAAACCCAATGGCTCCACACCACACAAACCCACCCGAGTACACCTGCCACCGCACAGCCCTCCCGCCCTGGGCAGCAAGCCACCCACAGCCTGCCTACGACAGGTACGGACAGCCCCACCCGTCCGCTGCGCCCGTACGCGGGGGAACTGACAGGCCAGTTGTATACGGTCCTGGCCAGGAAGCCCGGTATGTCCCACCAGGTCGCCGGGTGGGCGTGCACGGTCTGCGGCACTGCGCCGGCTGTGGTTCTGGATCACTGCCATGAACACGGCTACGTCCGCGCACCGGTCTGCTCCTCCTGCAACACAGCGGAACGCCCTGATCACCTGTATGACAACGACATCCGCGTCGCCGGCCGCTACCAGCGTCTCTTCGACACCGACCATGCTGTCTGGCTGCAGCACTGGCACCGCTGCCCCGGCTGCCGCGCCCGCACCACCCTGCCCTTGCCCCACCTCGCCGCATGGACCGCCCACACCTCCTGCCGCACCCTGCGCCCCACCCACTCACAAGGCCGCACCCGCAAACCCTGCGGCGTACTGCGCGTCTCCTGGACCGGCAACCAGAACACACCCCGCTCCTGCCTGCTCACCGTCTCCGTCGACTTCTGCCCCACCGGAGAGCACCGAGTCCTGGCACAGGTGCCCTACCGGGAGGCGGTCGGGCGGTTCGGTGTCTGGCTGGCCGCCACCGCCCCCGAACTGGCCGCGGCAGCCGGCCCGGACCGACTGGACGGCCTCCCCGCCCAATCCAGGCCCGTCATCGCCGACACCAGCGGCGCAGACATGTCCCTGTTCTGACCGAACACCAAACGCTCCGCATCGCCTGCACACCAGGGGCACTCAGCCTCATCACAACGGTGACAAATGGCTGCACCAGGCGTTCAACTACAGGGGGCGGGGCGGCGGATGTCCGGCACAGTGCAGTCGGCAAGGGAGGCCGTCATGGTGCCGGCTTGCAGGTCCTCTGCTTCGGCCGAAAGCCCGACGGTGTCTTTTCGGCCGGGACAGAGGAAACCTTCCCGGGACAGACCCGGCTTTGATGCTTCGCAATGTTGGCTGTGGGATTCAGGTGGAGCCGTTGACGCGGGTGTGGTGGGTGATGCCGTGGGCGGCGAGGGAGTTCCAGACGGTGATGGTGCTCTGGCCGGTGCGTTCGGCGATCCGGGCGACCGGTTCACCGTTTGCATAGGCGTCCAGCACGGCCTCGGCCAGTTTTCGCCGGGCGGTGTGCAGCGCTTCCTGCGCCGCCTGGTAGGCCTGGTGTGCTGCTTCCAACGCGTCCTCGCTCATACGCCCATCTTGCCTGCCCAAACACCCCGGGACACGCTCTACAGCGCAGGGCGGTCCGGCGGTTCGGGGGGCTGGGGATTGTTTGCGGTGGGCAGGGAGGTGGCTGCCTGGCATTCGAGGCAGGTGACCGTGCGGGGTTGGCGGAGGATGTCGAGTGCCTGATCGAGAGTGATGGGGGTGGCGTGGGGCTGGCAGCCGATGACGTGGATCAGGCGCGCTCCGGGATGACCTGGACGGTGGGGAAGATCCTGCACCGTCCACACCTGCCGGCCGTCGGCCGGAGTGGTACGGGTGGGGACCTGGCTGTAGTCGCCGCCGACAAGAGGCCGGACAAGACGCGCATCCAGCCAGACCACCTGCTCAACGGACTCCGCACGGCTACTGCTGCCAGACGCCCAGCCCGCGATGCCCACCCGGTACTGCCAGCCCCAGGCAGCACGCCGCCGTTCATACAGAGGGGCCCTCAGCTCCTGCCCATCAGGCAGGACAACGATCACCCGAGCTACGCTCCCAGACACCCGTCCCCCTCTCAACCGGACAGCACCCTAACCAAACGCGGGCCTACCGCCGCGCGCAGAGCAATGCTCGGAACCTGTGGATCGGCCCGGAGGCGGGCGCCTCGTGGGATGCGGAGGGCGTACCTTCCCGGGTGATCGACTCATGGTCACCGAGTAGGCCCGCGTTGGCGCACGGGCTGGGAAGACACACCGATGCTCAGTGTAGTCACCGAAGACGGCACCACCGGGACCGGTGCCTCTTTGACCGACGAGACCGTTCAGGAAGGGGCGAGTCAGATGTTCGCCGCGGCCCTGGAGGCGGAGGTGGAGCAGTACATAGCCGAACTCGCCGGCCAGCGTGACGAGGCGGGCCGCCGCCTGGTGGTCCGCAATGGTCGTCACCGTCCAAGGACGGTGACGACCAGCCGCCGGGCCTGTTGAAGTGACAGCCCCGCGCGTGAACGACAAGCAAGGTCGACGAGATGACCAGTGAGCGTCAGCGATTCTCTTCGAAGATCCTGGCGCCGCGGTGCCGCAAGTACCCGAAAGTCAGTGGGGTCCTGCCGCCGCTCTACCTCCAGGGCCTGTCCTCCGACGACTTCGTGCCCGCGCTCGAGCATTTGCTGGGCAGCGCGGCCGGTCTGTCGTCGGCGACGGCGACCCGGCCGACGAGGCAGTAGGCCGCTGATCACGAGGCGTTCCAGCGCCTTGACCTGGCCGGATCCAACTACGTCTGAGTGTGGGACGACGGCATCCGCCCCAAAATCCGCCTGTCCCAGACACCCTCCTGCCTGCTAATCCTTATGGGCGTGCGCGTGGACGGCAGCAAGGAGCTGATCGCGATCGCCGAGGGCTTACGGGAGTCGACCGAGTCCTGGGCGGATGTGCTGCGGGATTGCAGCCGGTGCGGGATGCGCGACCTGGCGCTCGTCTTCGGCGACGGTGCGATGGGTTTGTGGCGGGCCCTGGCAGAGGTGTTTCTGCAGGCAAGGCATTAGCGGTGCTGGGTTCCTAAGACCCGCGATGTCATGAACGCGCTGCCGAAGTCCGCGCAGCCCGAGGCGAAGAAGGCACTCCAAGAGATCCAAAATACCGAGGACCGCGCCCATACCAAGAAGGCGATCGCCACATTCGAGAGGGCATACGGGGCTAACATGCCCAAAGCCACCGCGAAGATCACCGGCAAGGTCGACGAGCTGCTGGCGTTCTACAATTTCCCTGCCGAGCACTGGATCTACCTGCGGACCACGAACCCCATCGAGTCGACGTTCTCCACGGTCAAGCTTCGGACCCAGGTCACCAGCGGCGCCTCCAGCCCCATCGCCGCCCTCGCCATGGTCTTCAAACTCGTCGAATCCGCTCAGGTCCGCTGGATCGCGGTCACCGAATCGCCCTCGTCCGCCAGGGCGCCCGCTTCGAAAACGGCCACCTCATTGAACCCTCCGAGTTCACCGCAGCCTGAGAGACACCAGGCCCCGAAGACTCTCTCGAAGCCAGCATGTTCTATAGTCTCGGAACGAGGCCGGAGGTGTGGCGGAACTGGCAGACGCGCCGACGAGGCGCCTTCCGGAGGGCAGGCGTGAGGGTTCGACTCCCTCCTCCTTCTGCCTCGCGTGGGCCTGCACCGTTTCGGTGCGGGCCCACGCACCTCCCGTGCACAAAAACTCCTCCATCGCCACGCATCAGCAGAGCCCGCCGGGATCGGATTTCATACTTACTTCGGTATTGGTCCAGAAAAAGGGACACACTCACGATTATCGACAATTACTCCCGCGCGCTACAGTGACGGATACGCCGCCGCCGTCCCGTGCCCGTGTTTCATGCGGGAAAGCGGTGCAACTGCTCGGGTGAGCATGAGGTGTCTCGAAGCACGTCGTCCGGTGAGGAGTTCTGTGGCCGGTGCAGGTGACAGAGCCCCGGCCGGGGACGATGGACTCGGCCGAGCTCTGAGTGCGTGGGTGGCGCTGTGGTTCAGAAGGCTTCGTCGTGTTGATCCCCGTCGCGGAGGTCTTCTTCGCGGTGTTCGTGTTCCGGTTCGGTGCTGTGGGGGCCGGTTCGCGAAGGACCGGGTCCTGGCCGGGGCGGAACGTGTGCTTTTGCTCGCTGTTGTCGTGGCCGGGGTGCTGTCTGTGGTCCTGGATGCCGCCATGGCTGGTGACTCCTCGGGGTGCGGGGACTCCTGCGAGCGATGCCTCACCGAGCTGACCAACAAGCAGACACAGCGAGGCAACCAGAAAACCGTCCAAACCCTCGAGCAGCACATCCGCAACTGGATCACCGCCTGGAACACCGACCCCAAACCCTACGCCTGGGCCGAGACAGCAGACGACATCCTCGACCATCTCACCAACTATAAGAACAAAATTTCCAACGCAGAAAACTAGCTACTCGAGGATAAGACTGTCGAGTCACCGTGTTCTGCGCGCACCAGTGGAACGATCAGATCGATAGCGATTGAAGCGGATTCTCGTCGTTGCTCAACTCGCCCGACATGCTGTATTTGCCCGACCTTGGGGGGTGCAACCGTGCTTTCAGTATGGTGCTCGCGGTATCGGACAGATGGGCGCCACCTGACGTGCTCGCAACGATCTCCTTCCCGTTGTTAGGTATTTCCTGCTCAAGATTTGGGTGCCTAACGTGCGTGTGATGAGAGCAGCAGACGTACGGCACCGGCCCGACCGGACAGGTAGTGATCCTGATGACAACCCTAGCGCCCTCACGCGCCACCCCGCAGTGGGTATCCCTTTCCGTGGGTCCGCGCCGTCCGTACTTGCCCCTGGCGCCCCGGCCACTATTCTCGGCCACAGCCCGACGGGCCCCTGAGGCGGTCTTATGGCCTGGGATCCGTGCGAGGGGCAGGCATACGGCCTGTAGGTCTGCCACATCACCACCACAGCCCTACCGCTCGCCGTCCTTGTCCTCCACCTGCACGACGCAGCAGTTGAGGCGCATATGTAAAGGTTCGCATCAGCGACGGCGGATCTCAGACCTTCAGCATCGCCGTGTCGGGACCTATTTAAGAAAGTGCGACCTTAGCGCGTGTACACAGGCCGGCCAAACCGGGCCGCAGTTCAAAAGGGAAGGGGTTCGGTTCTACGCCATCGGAAAGCGAAGCCGGCCAAGTCGGCACGATTTTTGATCGTTCGATCATCGGAGTGCGCGAGGGGCATCGCCAACCCTTGGAATCTCTGATCGACACACCTTTTCCATTGGTATTTGTGACATTCAGATTCGGAGTCATGCCGCCGAGGTTCTGCTAATGCGATGTCGATTGCGGAATCGCCCGACCGCCGCCCGCCTCTATTCTCACGTCGGCCTTCGCCTACGGAAAACGCGCAACATTCTCTCGCGTGCACATGCACGACATCTAAGGTTCCTGCTGCCCGCATAGAATTTGGCTTCCAGCACCACTTCGCAGCGTGATCAGGTCCGAATCCTCAAATCCGGCATCGCATTTATGATGGAAAACATCGAACGCCACGTTCTAATGGAAGGGTGGGTGAGGCAGATGCATCACCGTGGACGCGTTTTACAGAGTTTCCGATCACGACTGACCTGGGCGGTCGGCGGGTTGGGAGCCACTACGGTCCTAACGGCGCTTGTACAGGTCTCACTCTTCTTCGGCGCAGGCGTGATCATAGTGGGACTATTGATCACAGCAGCGGCACTTTTTCTTATAATGATAGGTGTAAGGCTGGGAAGAAAAAAATGGACGTCGATAGTTGGTCTAGTGGTGATGGTGCTGCCGCCGTTCGTTGGCCTGGGGGCCATCGACTCTCCGCTGTTCGGCGCGATCACCACGGGTCCCGTAGCTCACGCGTCTACGGCGTGGTGGCTGTGCGGTTACCGCTTCACCGATGGGGAATTACTTCCCGACTTTTCGCAACAGCATCTGTCTGTCAGTTATTCACGGCAGCGGGGAGAACATTTCACAGCAGCCATTGTCGCTCCCGTTGTGCCGCAGGGCTGGACATCGGCTGATCCAGTGCGGATTTGGGCAGTAGGAAAAGGCAGTACTCCGCCATCTGGCTGGAACCAGCCTCTGCGTGGAGGTGTTCGGCTACGCAAGCCGGATTCACAACACGAACGCGCCGCTCGTGCAGCCATCGCGGATGCCAAGCGACAGGGGCTAAGCGCGTCTGCGGATTACGTACTTATCCGCTGGTCTGCCGAGCCACAGCGGGAACAACATGAAAATTGGGGTACCCTGCTACAAATCCTGACCGCTGCCGGTTCCTGCTGGATCATATTGGTGCTCATCTTCGGCGTCCGTGAGGGATGATAAAATTGCCCACTAGGCTTTAAGGGTGCAACAGTGCCTCTGCCGTCCACTCTTCAAAAATTCTCGGAGGCAGATGCGCTCAGCTCGTTTCTCGAAATCAATAGAGGATACTGAGATGCAAATTAATATCATTAGAATGCATATAGGCAATGCTCGGTCCAGCATAGAAACGCGCCGCTTTGACGACGCATCCTCGGCCTTAGATGAGGTCGAGATCTCATTCTCTGATGATCCTCAAAAGTGCCCCGAGGAGTTACTTAGGGAAATCGCTTCCCTACGATACGAAATTGAGAAAAATCGCGCCGCCGAGGAAGTGGAGCGAATCGTGAGACGGGCGAAGGGAATAGTTGCGAGGGCGCATTCAGAATTCGAATCAGCTTATGCTCATGAACACATTGAGAACACCCTACAAGAAGCCGAGATGCTCTTCTCTCAGGTGCCTGTAACTCACAGTGAAGAATCCGAAAAGAAAATTTCTGCGCTTCGTATGCGGTTGGATTGCAATCCCTGCAATTCTGATTCCGGTGGCATTGAGGAACCGGAGCCCGCCATGGAGACTTCCGTCCTGTCTGATGAAGAGGTGCAGAGGATCGTCCGGGCAGCTGGTCTGCATCTGCGGAGAGTTGAACTACAGCTTGAGCAAGACTATCCGCTTGACGCAATCGAAGAGACTCTCCGCAGTACGGAGACTTTACTAACCGGCGTTTCTCCCATACATAAAGTACAGCTTACCGCTAGAATTTCCGAGATTCGGACATGCTTGAGTGTCGATTATGCGGCTCCCTCGAATTCTCCCCTGACTGAACATTCCAGCATCGCATCAGGTGAGATCTCTCGGAACGATCAGGCCGGGCTCAACGCGGCGAAAAATCTGATTGCTTATGCCGTAAGTACGTTGGAGCGCCCCAATTTCGGTGAATATGAGCGTATGAGTGTAGAGCAGACACTAAAGGAAGCGACCGATCTCCTCATTGCCATTTCCCCGGCACATCGAAGGCAGCTTGTAGAGCATATCCGCACAGTCCGCACAGACCTCAAACGAACGGTCGCGACTGAACGCAGGAGAACTGTGGAGAGTGAACTCAACCGGCATCTTCGTACAGGGGAAGAGATCGGAGACGGGTTTTCTCCGCGTTATACGAGAGAGGCTCTGACCAGAGTTTCCCAACGGCTTACTGATGGCGACGTGCAGGCTAGTCTGCCTCCGGAAACGCTGGATAACTTCATGGCACGTCTTGTTACCGCGAGGACGAACCGCGCAGCGGCAATCAAGACTTGCGCGCTTGAGGGGGCCCTACCGGTTCTTAAAGACCTGGAAGCGCGTGCGGAAGCCAATCCTTTTTTAGAGAGTCTAGACGAGTATGGAGCCTACCGTGTCATGAGAGATTTGCAGAATCTCCGACTTCGGGTAATCGGCCTGCTCCGAACGTATACAGAAGACGTAGATGCGGTTCAATGCGATCCAGATCTGGCTTCGATTGAAGCTCGGCTCTCAGCAATAGATCAAAGAATATCTCAAGAATCCGCGGCATGGGGGGCATCCGTCCGCAGAGCTAAGATTTTATCTCTGCTAATTGAAGCAAGAAACCGTATCGCTGGCTGGCAGGATGAGACCTTCTCTTACACATCGGACTATCCCTACCTAACACCGCACCTTGAGCTTATACGCACCTATCGAGCGGCAACAGATCCACGGATTTTGGTTCAGGATCCTGAAATGCAGGAGATTGTCCATGAGACCGCGGACGACCCAGAGGTTGCAAGAATTCTTTGCGATCTTAACAGTGCCCATAAAGATGCCACAAATAAAATAGCAAACATATATCATCAAATTTTGGAAAACCTTGAAAAGCTTCCCACTCCAATAAGACTTGAAGACCGGCTTCGCCCCGAAAAATTCACGGCTGCTGTTGAGAGAGATTTGCGCGACACGCTTCATCTTGACGCGGTGAGGAGGAGGGCTCGCGCACTCGATGACCGCTTCAAGGCAGAATATTCCGCCATTCTAGAAGAACAGCAGGAGTCCTGGAATGTGCTTGAACAGGAAGCGAAATCTACATGGCAAAAGATTCTCTCATCAGTCGAGCCGCGCGTCGCAACAGACCTCACGGTAGCGAATTCGGAGGGCAATGCGGTACTACTTGAAGGAATTTTTAACCGATCTGGATGGGAATTCGGTGGATGTGATTTTGCTTTCTCGTGGAACGGACTTCCTGTCGGAGGTAACTACGACCTTCACGTCTTGAGAGCGCTCGAGCATGCATGGTACGAACTGAAGTTTACCCAGGCTCTCAGCCCTGAAATGCCGGCAGTTAACGACCGCATCCCCTGGGACATCATTGCCGTCGTCGCTGGCCCAGGCCGAATCAGAGAGCGAAAAACAGATATAAAGGAAGACGTTCGCACCAGGCAGCTTCTTTGGGAAGAGGAGACTTGGCCCATGGTCGATTGTACACTCATCCAAATAATCGCGCTGCGTGCCGGCCCCATTGCTGTAGGCCCGCAGCATCCCTGGCCGTCTTCCGCGGCGGGCCGGTTACTTCCCTGGTGATTTGGTTGTGAGTTGATTCGGCAGCACGTGAGTTGCTTTGCGTACCAATTCGCGGGTTTGGCTGACGGGCGCTGGCTGGCTTCGGTGTGCTGTGGGTTGTGGGTGGCAGCAGGCTGGAGGCGCTGGTCCTCAGTGGGGCCGGGTGGCAGGTGTTGAGCAACTGGGTCAGGCGTCGGGCGACCGCGCAGGGTCTGGCTCTGCGGGCGAGGATCGTGCTGGCGTGCGCGGTGGGTGGGCCGAACCTGGCGGTGGCCGCCCGGCTGGGAGTGGACCGGGGCACCGTCGCGAAGTGGCGGGCCCGGTTCCTGCGAGACCGGCTCGATGGACTCGCGGACGAACCGCGGCCCGGGGTCCCGCGGACCATCACCGACGCCCAGGTGGAAGAGGTGGTGGTCCGCACCCTGGAGGAAACCTCTCCTGGCGGGACGCACTGGTCCAAGCGGGAACTGGCCAAGGCCGTGGGCATCTCGCCAGCCAGTGTGCTGCGGATCTGGCATGCCTTCGGCCTCCAGCCGTGGCGGACCGAGACCTTCAAGATCTCCCCGGACCCGTTCCTGATCGAGAAGATCCGCGACGTCGTCGGCCTGTATCTCGCTCCGCCGGCGAACGCGGTGGTCTTCGCGGTGGACGAGAAACCGCAGATCCAGGCCCTTCAGCGGACCGCGCCGGTGCTGCCCATGATCCCGGGGGCGCAGTTTCGACTACGTCCGGCACGGCGCCGTCGACCTGTTCGCCGCCCTGAACACCGCGACGGGCAAAGTGATCACGAAACTGTCCGCGCAGCACCGGGCAGTGGACTTCCGGGACTTCCTCGACGAGATCGACCGCCAGACCGACAAGAGCCTGGCGGTCCACGTGATCTGCGACAGTCTCTCCGCCCACAAGGCGCCGGTGGTGCACAGGTGGCTTCTGGCGCACCCCCGGTTCCAGCTCCACTTCACCCCCACCTACTCGTCGTGGATCAACCAGGTCGAGCGGTGGTTCGCCAAGCTGGAACAGCGCTGCCTGGAGCGCGGAGTGTTCTGCTCACCCAACGACCTCAAAACCGCACTCGAAGGCTGGATCAAGGTCTGGAACGACGACGCCGGCCCTTCAAGTGGACCAAGACCGCCGACCAGACCCTCAACCAGATCTGCCGCCACTGCTCACGCATCTCCGAACCAGATCACTAGGTTCGTCGCACGACGCAACCCCACTTCGGTAGCGGAGTTCCTGAGAGCGAACCACTCAGCACTCCACGGATCCTGACCGTTCGCCGATCCGGAATCCATGGCTCGGAGCAAGCCCGCGTGGTTCACGCTTGTACCAGCAACTTGGAGAGACGCTCGGCCGGGGTTTCCCAGCCGAGCGTCTTGCGCGGACGGTTGTTCAGCTCCGCGGCCACCTCGTCCAGGCGCTGCCTGGTACGCCGGGAAAGATCGGTGGACGGGGAAATACTGGTGCAGCAGGCCGTTGGTGTCTCGTTCGAGCCGCGCTGCCAGGGGCTGCCGGGGTTGCAGACCTCTCACGGCATCTGCTCGTCAAGCGGCGGTGGCGAGAAGGTGCGGGAACGCCACCTGTTCTTCGAACATGGTGCGGGTCTGGAGGCAGTGGAAGTGCTGGCCGAGCATGCGGTTGAACAGGTTCCGGAAAGCCGCCGCACGGAAGTCGCCATGTGCCCGTCGGCGGCGGTAATGGGCAGGGCCGGCGGGCGCGTAGCGCACGGCGCAGGGCCCGCGCCGTGTGCGACTTCCCGGATCCCTGCGCCCCCATCACGTAAAGGGTGGCCGGGTCGTCCTGCGGCGTGATGTTGCTCAGGAACCCGGGGACGATCAGCTCGTCGAACACCCAGGCGTGCTCGCTGGCGGACAGCCGGTGGTAGGCGACGCCCGGCGCCACCGTGAGGGGCTGGGCCCGCCGTAGTAATAGGACACGGTCTAAGCTTGTGCTTTATGGTCTGACCCGGTCGCGTTCGATGATGCTCTCGGGGCGCCGGACAGCTTTGCCCACGTCGTAGCGAGTGGCCGGCGGCTGGTTCTTCGAGCCGAGCGGCCTGCCGGGGCCGGGGCGCGACGGTTTCGGCGCACGGGCTGGACAGGGCAAGTCCGGGCGGCGGTTTCTGAACCCCCGACGGACCCGAGCCGGGGTGAGCCTGTTTGGCTCCATTGGCCGCTCCCAGGGGCGGCGGACGTCCTCGGCGAGCGGCCGGGCGAGCCGGAGCTGGGCGTGCGCGACGATGATCAGCCACGTCCACCGGTCTGCTGCTGCCGGGGTGCGGAACTTCGGCCGGGTCCAGCCGAGGGTCTGCTTGCGGAACGTGTGCTCCAGGTCGAAGCGTCGCAGGAACGCCTGCCGGCGCAGATCGACGTCGGCGCCGGCCATGCCGGTGGCCGAGGACCACAGCCACAACGGCAGCGGGACTCCGCCTCCGGGTAGGTGATCTACCTGCAGACGAATCAGGGTCCTTTCGATGATGGGGAGTTCGTCTCCGTGGTCAATCCATGCGGAGCGGGTGGTGAGTCGGGGGTGGATGCGGTCCCATGCCGTCGCCCGGGCCGTGCCGTAGCGGTCGGTGACCTGGACGGTCGCCGTGTCCGGCTCGCCCCAGGTCTCGGGCTTGGCGAAGCGGAGCTCTTTGCCGTGCTTGGGAGGCCCCCCGCCCCGGGGGTAGGCCTGGGAGTACTCCAGCTGCGTGGGCGTTGCCCGGCGCACGACGCGGTCCGAGCGCATCCGCCCCAGGACCTCGACGGGCAGCCCGTCGAGCAGGTATGCCATGCGCGGGGCGTCGTAGCCGGCGTCGAATACAACCAGGATGTCCAGATCACCCTCGCGCCACCGTCCACCGGCGATCAGTTCCCCGACGACACGGCGGACCTGGACCGCAGTGACCTTGGCGACGTCGTCTGCCGGACCGAGCCTCACCACGTCCAGCAGCTGGCACCAGGACGTGCGGCCGCTCTCCAGCGCAGCGACGAACGGGTATGGCCAGCCCGGGATCATCAGGTGCTGGTCCCGGCCCCGGCCGAAGGTATGACAGAACAGTCTGTCCGCGCTGCACTCAGCGTCCAAGCGCAGCCAGTTGCTCACATCCACAGCCAGGACGAGCCGGTTGTCGGCCACCTTCGGCTGCGGCACCGCGGCGAGAGTCCGCCGCAGCCGGGCAACATCGATGTGGCCGTGGTTCAAGGGCCGCAAACAGGGCGCCGTGGCCGCGGCGGTGCTCGGCCAGCAGCGTCAAGTTCACCGGCGTCCGCACAGGCCCGTCCGCGCACAGCATCGCGTTAGTCAGCTCGAACAGTTCGTCACGGTGCGCGGTCAGACACCCACAGAGGTCGCTCCGGAAGCGTGACGCTTCCACGAACGCTTCCAGTTGGGCATCAAGTTGCGGCACGCTCATCCTTACGGCCTTCGTCACGGCTCGGTGTAATCCTTGGTCGGAGCACAGAATCGGACGAAGGCCGCTCGCGTCTCCGGAGGATCCCCAGGTGGGGGACCGAGTTCGCCGGGCTGTTCGAGCCGTGTGGCAGGCCGAGGGGACAGACTACGCCGTCTCGGCGGAGGGGAAGGCAAATGAAGACACGTCAGAAGGGCCGCGGCGTGCCAGAGCCACATGCCCCCTGGAACGAGGTCGTGCCAAGTCTGTGGATGGGCGGTCACCAGTGGACCGACGCCCTGGGGGAAAGCCGTCCAGTGGTTGTTGGGAAGGAGTTCGGCCTGGTCATCGGCCTGTACACCGGCCCCGGTCACGGACCCGATGCGAACATCGACCACCTGGTCGCGGAGATTCCTGACGGACCCCTCGTTGCCGCGCAGATCCGCACCGTCCAGCAGCTCGCCCACACCGCGCCCGAGCCGTCTAGGACGGGCGACCGTCCTGGTCCGCTGCAACGCCGGCTACATCCGCTCCGGCCTTGTCATCGCGCAGACACTCATCGAGCTCGGCCGCGACTCGACGGCACCATCGACCTCGTCCGACAGAAACGATCCCCCTCGGCCCTGAACAACCGACTCTTCGAGGAGTACCTCAACACCGGCCTCGGCGTTACCCACCTCCTCGCCGGGCTGGACACGCTCACCTGACCGGATCGGGGCTAAAGAACAAGGTTAGGGTCTGTTGCGAAAGTGGATTTTGTTCGCCATGGTCGTGGGTCGTGGGTCGTGTGGACCTGACGAGTGGCCAGTGGGTCCGGCTTGAGCTGTTGCTGCCGCGGGGCATCAAGCCGGGGCGGCCGCAGGTGTGAACGCGGCGGCAATTGATAGACCGGCGTAGGGTGGTGGTCCCGGACTGGTGGTCGGTGGTGGGGTGTGTCCGAGCGGTATGGGCCCGCGGGATCGGGTCTATGACTTGTTCCGTTGCTGGCAGCGGGTCGGCACCTGGTCCGGATCCTGACTCGGCTCCGGGCCGAGGCGGACGCGAAGGGCCTGATCACCTGGGAGGTCAACGTGGACTCGGCGGTCTGCCGGGCCCATCAGCACGACGCCGGCGCGGTGAAAAGGGGGGACCTCCAAAAGGAGCTGCCCGGCGGCGTCGAAGATGGCGTGGGTGCCGCACGCGGCCAGCACGGCCGCCCTCGCCTGCGGATGCGCGCTCTTGTCCTGCCCGCGGCTGATGCTAGGACGCCCGAAGAAGGCGGCGTTGGCCTCGGTATCGGGCAGGTCGAAGGTGGTGCCGTCCACCGCGACCAGCCGCCAGCCCCGGTACCACGATCCACTCGTCTCCTCGGTCGCCACCGGACGGCACACCCTGGTGAATATGGCCTTGAGCGGCTCCGGGCCCAGCCGCAACCGGGCCCGACCGATCGCTGCGGTGGTCGGCACCCGCCACATCCCCTTCCACCGGCCCATCTGCCCCAGACCATGGGTGAGGAGCCGTGCGACCTTCACATATCCCTGGCCGGAGAACAGGCACATCGCCAGCACGAAATAGACGACCACCCGGGCCGGCAGCAGCCGGTAACGCAGTTCGGCCCGGCCACACTCCGCGATCACCTCGTCCAGCAACTCCGGCGGAAACGCCTGGGTCAGCACCCCGAGCGCAATCCGATCCGACAACCGCTCGCCTGCCTGCGCCTTCATCTGCCGGGTCTTGCCACACCTCACCCAACGACCCGAGAACACACCAAAGTCACCAGTATCGTGTCTAGGGCCATCCGATGCGCATCCCTTCCCAGCATAGTACGATTATATCTCCTACATCACCGACAATTCGGGTGTATGCGAGGGAACCGAGATGAGCAACTACACCGCACTTTCCAGCCGGTGGCCCATGATCGGACGCGCCAAGGAATTGTCCGAGATAAAACGCATCTGGGAGCAAAGCCGCAAGGGCTCTGTGTTCATATACGGCCCTGCCGGAGTCGGAAAAACTCGACTAGCTGAAGCTGCGCTGAGCCAAGCGGCCGAGCTTGGTTTGAGAATCGCACGTGCTACGGCGACCCGATCAGCCTCTGGAGTACCGCTAGGAGCGGTAGCACATCTTATTCCACCCGGTGTCGATATGGCAGATCCAATAAAGGGATTTGCGGCAGCCGCCCAGATAATTCGTTCGGCGCATGCAGATCGCGGACTGGTCCTACTGGTGGACGACATCCAATATCTAGATACCTCCTCAGCTCTACTTCTCGAGCACCTATTGGGGGCTGGCGCGACCCAAATTATAGGGACGATTCGTTCATCTGATCATCTCATCGACGCTGCAGCCGCCCTCACTTCGGGCGAGGATTCGCGAAGATTCGAGTTGCAGCCTTTCAGCCGCCAAGAATGCGCAACTGCCCTTGAAGAAGTCCTCGGTGGACCTATCGGCAGACGAACCTTGCATGAAATGTTCAACGTTTCGGGAGGCAACGCTCTCTACCTACAAGAACTTGTACGTGGCGCGTTGGAAGAAGGACTATTGACATACACTGGAGAGATATGGGACCTAGCCCCAGGACCTGTGCCCACCACCCCTAAGCTGTCAGAACTAATTCAAGCTCGCCTTGATTCCGCCGGGACCGAGGCGCAAAAACTTCTTCAGCTTATATCGCTATGCGAACCAATTTCGATGCGCGATGCCGAAGCCGTGGCCAGCCCAGCTACTATTCACCACCTAAAACAAAGCGGAATTATAAATTTCAGCGTAAACGAGCGGCGAACCCTTGTCGCTTTCGCGCACCCCATCTACGGTGAAACGGTGAGTGAGAAAATTTTGGCTTTGCGCAAGCGCGATTTTCTGCTCCATCAAATAAATCGAATACGTAAATCAGGTGCTCGCCGACGAGAAGATCCCCTACATCTTGCAACCTGGCAGCTAGCCGCGCTAGGTACTACTGAACCTAAACTGGCAATCAAAGCAGCCACCCTTGCTCGACATGCCCATGACATGGGCCTGGTGGTAAAGCTATTGCAGGCGCTGTCGGAGGAGGATCACACTACTATGACTCGCCTCATGCTTGCGGAGGCGCTTTGGATTCAAGGGATGCGTCAAGAAGCCGACCGGATTCTCGTGACTGCAGATAGAGAGGCCAGAACAGAGCCAGATAGGCTCTCAGTGCTAGTTACTCGCTGCGTACAGAGATTCTACTCGGAAAGGAGAGGTGAGGCGCTTAGCCTTCTCGCAGAGTCCAAATACGACTTTTCCAGTCCCGCTAGCCGGCATTCACTAAATATTTCAGAGGGCTGGATTCGCGCGATCTCTTGGGAACCCTACGCCGGTTTGGAAATTCTTGCAGCCCTAGAGGATACACCAACAGATGCACAAGATTTCACATCATGGCTTTGGGCGGCAGGCGTCAGACCTCTAGCGCTCATAGCAGTCGGACGTTCGAATGAAGCTGTCGATTGGTCGAAACACGCGTATTCTGTGCACCTTAACCGAGCCAGCGAGCCACTCATACCGCATCCTTCCATGCACTACAATCCCATGCTGCTCGCACTTGCTGAGGCCGGGCATCTGACTGAGGCCAATGCGATTGCCGAGAGGGTCTACACGCAGGTCATTGATGCTCGCGATCCTTTTACCATGGCGTATATGCCGTTCTCGTTTGCTCGGTGCGAATACTTCACCGGGCACCTTAAAGAGGCGCGCCTTTGGTACGCCGAAGGTGCGAAGATTGGCCCCGATTATAATCATGTAATTCTCCATCAACTGACGCTAAGCGGTTTGGCTGCCACTGCAGCTCAGCTGGGAGATCTGGACACAGCAGAGCAGGCTGTAAAATCAGCATCTGCGCTGTCACCAACGGGTTATCTGGTCGGCGAGGAGCGACTTGGCGAGGCTTGGATCCTGGCGGCACAAGGGAACCTTGCCGAAGCCTGCTCCGTCTTACGGGCCGCTGCGGCGCAAGCTCGCAGTTCAGGCTGGCTGAACTCTGAGATGCTGCTTTTGACTGAAGCTCTTCGCATCGAAACCGATTCAAATTCTGCCGATCGGCTAATCGAACTTGCTCAACAGTTCCAGGGTTCCCTTGCCTCAGCCCGGGGTAACTTTGCGCATGCCTTGATTGCCGCAGACCCCGTCGAACTCCAGCTATGCGCCGACGAGTTTGCGGACCTGGGTGCGGACTTGTTGGCCGCCGAATCCTTTAGCCGCGCAGCGACAATCTACTACCGCCTAGGGCTAACCCGGAAAGCCAACGCAGCAGCAAACCTCTCGGCAAAATATATATCCCGGTGCCCAGGAGTTCGCACGCCCCTCCTTACGGCTCCGATGGTGGCATCACGCCTCACAGGTCGCGAAAGTGAAATCGCACATCTCGCCGCTGCGGGAAATTCGAGCAAGAGCATAGCGGAACTTCTAAACCTCTCGGTTAGAACAGTGGATAACCACCTTCAGCACGCGTATACGAAACTGGGCGTCACTGACCGTCGTGAATTGTCGGCCCTTCTTTAAAGCGGCCTTAGATAGTCCCACAAGCCAGTCAGGTTGGCACGACCCCACCTCCGGGAGCCATCCTCGCGAGCGCAGTATGCACTTCTGGTCGTTTTTCCGGCACTAAACGGGCGTTCGGGCCGCACCGAAGCTTATGAAACACCAGTGGCGGTGCTCAGTGTTGTACGTCCAGGTATGCATCGTGCTCGGCATAGTGATGACCGCCCGGCACCTCTCCGAGGCGTCGACCGGGCTCCGTCCCGCCAGGATGACCCCGCTTCGAGAACGTCGTAGGTGAGTTCGACTTCGAGCAGGTAGGTCATGCAAGACGACGGTGCGTCGTGGATATCTCGGTTCCCGAGCCGAGCACTTTCACGAGGCCGTCGACCGAGCGGGTGGAGACGCCATGGACGTCGGCCTCCATGATGACCACGTAGAGAGCCTGGTCGCGCCGGCGGCACACGAGCAGGCTGGGGACCAAGCTCCTGACCCGCAGTTTCGGGATCGCGAGCTCGATGTCACTGGTCTGTGCGGTCAGCGTCTTCACACGTCGGCCGTTGCGCTAGGTGGTGTGAGAGGTGGTATGTCGCCGCACTGTGCGCCGATCTGCAAGGTGGCCTTGGCCTCGATCAGTTCCTGCAGCAGCCTTTCGGCGATCTTGCGGACGAATTCAAGGCCATGGGCCGAATGTAGTGGCTCAAGCACGCGAAGTAGATCATGCTGAGTAAGGTCACCGTGTACCCCCTGGGATCGAACTGCCCGTTCGTCCCGGACAGTTGCACGGTGCCCCGCCAGTTGAGCAGGTAGCACTTACCGACAGACGGCGCACTCGGGGGAGCAGTACGCGCGCACTCAACGGCGAAGATCCCCTACACCACGCAGCGAGACGCCATCCGTGCCCGTACCGCCGATGGTGGGAAGCTGCCCCGGATGCGCAGCAGCCTCCGGGGGTGGGCTGAGGGCCCAGTCAGGCTTTATCCCTTTCGGGTGAAGGCGGAACTTCCCTGTTGACGTGCTGAGTGTCCCCGGAGGCCGGAAGGTCGTCGAGATTGGAGATGAGTGAATAGGTCCCATGCGCCCCACGGCCGGATCCGCGTGGTTCGCGGCCTCGACACCCCCCACCTCTTTGATCCCAAGGCCCCCCAGCCCCTGAGCACCTGCGACGCCATCCACCTGTCCAGCAGGTCAGGACATATGAGCGGCGCCGGATGAAGGCTGAACCCCTGTTCGGCCCTGTGCCGGTCGCCCGGATCGCGCGGTAGCGGTACATATAAGGGCACGGGTCGGCAGGTTGATATGCCGTGCCAGCTGCCCCGGGTCGGGGAGCCGTGACTAATCCCCCCGAGAGTTACGGCTCCCTTCTCCGGTACTCCGGGCAGGCTTCTTCCTTCTCTGCTACCGCTGGCAGTGATGACAGCAGCTATCCACGCCAGGCGCAATGCCGCCGATAGGCGTATGTATGTACATATGCTGCATATAGGCCGTTGTGGCTGGCGGGCAAGCCCTCTCGCTGCTTGTGCCGTCTATGCCCAAGCCAACGTCCTCAGAAAATATGGGGTACCTATTTCTGCTGTGGCGGATAGTAAGCGGAAGAGAAGTGGAATTCCCATATGGGAGTGCTGTTGCTGTGAGCCAGTCTGCGGGGTCGGTGTCTGCGATGAGCCGTGAGATGCAGGAGTGCACTGAGGCGTGCACGGCGTGCCACAGTGTGTGCGGGAAGACGATGAGCGCCTCCATGCAGATGCGCAGTGCGCCGTCGATGCGGGCGGGCGGGCGGTCATGAACTGTTCGGAGATGACCCAGATGCGCGCAGACATGATGACCCGCCGCTCCCCGATGGCCGCCGACATCGCCGATATCTACGCCAAGGCGTGTGATATGTTCGCACAGGCGTGTATGGCCATGCAGGAGATCCGATGATGATCCTGTGCGCTGAGGAGTGTCGTCGCTGAGGGCAGATGTGCCGGATGACGGCAGCCGAGCCGCTAGGTAATGGGACGCCTGACCTAAAGCAAGCCCGGGACCGCCATACGCCCCGGACTCATGGTAGGGTCTGCCGGTCTCACACAGGTAAGCCTCTTCCGTCCCGGCGCTGCTTGATCCTTGAGGCCGCTATCGGCTGTAGTGATCTATTCTGTCTTCGCCTCCGGGAGGTCGGGGTGAAAGAGACTCTGTGGGGCGGGTGGGGCTCGAACCCACGACCTACGGATTAAAAGTCCGCAGCTCTGACCAACTGAGCTACCGCCCCTTGCTCCTGGTGAGAACACACAGATCATCTCACGGCATTACGCCCCACGAAGACACAGTTTTGAGTAGGTGGAGGGTGCGCTGGAAATGGGGGTGGAGACCGGTGAGGTGGAGGTCCGTGCCGGCGGCGTGGACCGTGCCAATGAGGCGCCCGAGTACGTGCAGGCCGTTCATGTCGCAGAAGGCGAGGCCGGTGAGGTCCAGATACAGATGGCGGGGGTGGCCGGACAGTGCTGTGCTGACCGCCTGGTCTATGAGTGGCGCGGTGGCCATGTCGAGCTCTCCGGTCAGGCAGAGCAGCACCATATTGTCGTACCGCAGGCTGTGAGCTTGCAGTAGTTCGTCGGCTCGCACGGCCGCCTCCGGGTCCGAGGGGGGCGAACGGTTTGCTCCCCTTTTGACCAGTGTGCCGGTGGTGGGGCTTTTGGGCATCAGGTCAGGATGCAGCAGTCGGCGTCGAGGTCGGCCCAGTGGTCGACGAGCCCGTCGGTCTCGAGGCCGGCTCCGGCCTGGTCGGCCAGGGCGGTGGTGATCGTGTCGCTGCGGCCGTGCTCATCGGCCGGGCGGTGGGCCGCCCAGTTCTCCGGGGCGATCTGGGGGCCGCCGTCGCTGACGTGGACCCGGACGCGGCCGCGTTGGTCGGCGGTGGCGTGCAGGTGGAGGGCGACGGGCGGCAGGGCGTGAGTGACGGCATTGGTGACCAGTTCGGAGATGACCAGCCGGGCGTCGTAAATCTGTTTCTCGGTAAGCCCCCAGGTCTCCAGCACCGGGCGGGCGGTGGCCGGCGCGAGCGGGCCGTATTCGAGTGGCAGGCGGAAGATGTGCTCACCGGTCGGCACGGCATATGGCGCGGGGCGCGGCTGCCGGGCCGGGGAGATCATGGTGGTCGTCATCGCAATCACTGCCTGTCCAGTGGGGCCGGGATGCTTTTTCTGATACTCCCAGTACACGCCACGCAGCACAGAAAAACCTGAGCCGAATGAGGAGATTTAAGGGACATTGGGGATGATGGGTTAATAGGGCTCTCGGTGAGAGAAAGTATTTCAAAGCAGGCTTGAACTGCAGTTTCGCGGGTCGGTGCCAACGCGCATCTCCTGGGTCGGTGCCCTGGCGCATTCGGGCCGTGTTCGCGGAGGCAGAGCCTTCCCGACGAGGCAACCGCAAGGGCCGTCGTCAAGAAGACCAACCACTCCGCGGCTTAGCTCTGGTGGCGGACCGTCCCGGACGGCATCAGCATCAAGGCAGGCCAGAACGGCACCGACAAACTGGCCGCGCAAAATGGACCTGCGTAAACGCAAGCTCGACGGAGCTGCGACTACCTTGAACGACATCGGCTTCGCCGCCCAGCCCGGCGTCGACGAGAAACTCATCCGCGGCCTGGCCACCTTGAGGTTCCTCGACGACGCCTCCAACATCCTGTTGGTCGGCCCGCCTGGTGTCGGCAAGACGATGCTGGCCGTCGCACTCGCCCGCTCCGCCGTCGATGCCGGCCACCGCGTTTACTCACCGCCAAGTGCCACAAGGCCGCGCTCCAAGGCCGCTGGTCAAGCATCATGCGGTTCTTCGCCAGCCCCCGCCTGCTCGTGAGCGACGAACTCGGCTATCTCCCGCTGCCGGGCGACGGGGCTTCGGCCCTCTTCCAGGTGATCGTCCAGAGCTATTTGAAGTCGAGCACGATCCTCACGACAGATGTCGGTATTGCAGATTGGGCATATACTTTCGGCGACACGACCGTTGCCGCCGCGATGCTCGATCGGCTACTGCACCGCGCGGCCGTGGTCGGTATCGATGGACCGTCCTACCGGCTTCGCTCGCACCAGTCGCACTTCGAAAACCTCCGCAAAGGAGTGACCGGACGTGCTGGTTGAATTCCGGGATTGCGCCATCTGCTGGACGTCATTTCAGGTCAACCCCAGTGCGGGGGTTCGGCACACCTACTGCACCCCGCTGCAAAGCAGAGGCAGGCCTACGTTGTAATGCTGAAAGCAAAACGATGACGGCAGCGTCGCCAGATCCGGCATCACTCGCGCCCACGGCGTTCTGGGACTGCCCGCACTGCGACAAGCCCCTCACCATCGTCGCGCTGCTGGCCACCCCCGAGGTCGCACGACCTACCATCCCGGTGGCGAACCCGGACGTCATTCCAATGCGCCGCAATTGAGAGCGCAGGTCAATGACCCTGCCGACCGCCTAGATGTGTTGTCCCGGGACGTTGGTGACACGCGTGCTGGGTTCTTGAAATGGGTGAGGGCTTCCGGGTTCGGTGTGGATTGCGACATCTGCACCGAGTTCAGGAGGCCCTCGTGGTCCACCGTAATGCCCCGCTGACCGAGACCGGACGACTGCGTCTGGCGCGTTGTGTCGTGGACGACGGCTGGCCGCTATGGCGGGCTGCCGAGCGTAACGCTGGTGCGTCGCCGGCCTGGCCGGGTGTGACGACGAAGGCCAGCGGGCGGCAGAGGCCGTCGGCGGCGAGGTGGATTTTCGTGGTCAGTCCGCCGCGGGACCGTCCGAGGACATGGTCGTGCGGCTCGCCGGCCGGGGCCCCCTTTTGACGGGCCCCGGCGGCGTGCTGATGGGCACGGACGATCGTGGAATCGACCGCAACGACCCACTCCAGGTCGCCGTCGGCGTCGGCCTGGGCGAGCAGCCCGGCGAAGACGCGGTCCCACGTACCGTCGATCGCCCACCTCCGCAGCCTGCTGTAGGCGCCCTTCCACGAGCCGAACCGCTCGGGCAAATCCATCCACGGCGTGCCGGTGCGGTACTTGAACGCGATCGCATCGATCACCTGCCGGTGATCACGCCACCGCCCACCCCGCTTCGGCGTCCGGTCCGGCAGCAACAACTCGATCCGCGCCCACTACGCGTCAGTCAACGACACACATCAACCAACGATCAGATGATCCGCCGGACACCCTCTAGTGACCTGAGTCGGAGATTCGTCGTTGGTTGGGCGTGAGTCGTCCTGGACCCAAGGTCGCGCCGTTGTCTGTGACCGATGTCCAGCGGGCAGTGCTCGAGGGGTGGGTGCGTCGCCGTTCAACAGCCCAGGTGTTGGCGTTACGGTCCCGGATCGTGCTCGAGTCTGCCGGGGGACATTCGATTGCGGAGGTGTCGCGCCGTCTTGGGATCGCTCCCGAGACGGTCCGCACCTGGCGGCGCCGGTTCCTCGACAGAGGCGTGGAAGGCCTGCATGACCAGCCGCGACCCGGCGTCCCTCGGAAGATCACCGACGCGGACATCGAGCGTGTGATCGTCAAAACTCTCGAAGAGACACCAAAGAACGCCACACACTGGTCGACCAGGTCGATGGCCGCGGCGACAGGGATGTCGCAGTCGGCGATTTCGAGGATCTGGCGGGCCTTCGCCCTGGCCCCCCACCGGTCCCAGACCTGCAAGCTGTCCACGGATCCGCTGTTCATCGACAAGGTCCGCGATGTCGTCGGCCTCTATCTCGACCCGCCGGAGAAGGCCTTGGTCCTCTGCGTGGACGAGAAGTCGCAGATCCAGGCCCCCGACCGGTCCCAGCCGGTCCTGCCGATGATGCCCGGCGTTCCCGAACGCCGCAGTCACGACTACATCCGAGCCGGCACCACCACCCTCTTCGCGGCCCTCGAAGTCGCGACCGGCAAGGTCATCGAATCCCTCCACCGCCGCCACCGGGCAGCGGAGTTCAAGAAGTTCCTGGCCAAGGTCGACAAGGAGGTGCCCGCCGACCTGCAGGTCCACCTGATCCTCGACAACTACGCCACACACAAGACACCGGAGATCAAGAGGTGGCTGCTGGCGCATCCGCGGTTCCACCTGCACTTCACACCCACCAGTTCGCCGTGGCTGAACCTGGTCGAACGGTGGTTCGCCGAGCTCACGCAGAAGAAACTCAAGCACGGCGCCCACCGCTCGGTCCAGGCCCTCGAACGGGACATCCGGGCCTGGCTCACCGACTGGAACGACCACCCACGACCCTTCGTCTGGACGAAGACCGCCGACGAGATCCTCGACAAGGTCGCCGCCTACTACAACCGAATCTCCGACGCAGGTCACTAGGGCCTGTTGTGAAAGTGCTGGTCACAGCCATTCGTTGATGGCTGCGATCAGCACTGTCGCTTCGTAACGGACGGCGAGTTTGTCGTACCGGGTGGCGACGGCCCGGTGGCGCTTGAGCCGGTTGATCCCGCACTCGACCGCGTGCCGCTGCTTGTAGTCGTCCTTGTCGAACTTTGGCGGGCGCCCGCCGCGCGATCCGCGCTTGAGGCGATTGCGGACCCGGTCCGCCGGAACCGGGATGGTGGCTTTGATTCCGCGTCTGCGCAGGTAGGAGCGGTTGCTGCGGGAGTCGTAGGCCTTGTCTGCCCGGACCCGGTCTGGCCGCTTGCGCGGCCTGCCGAGCCCGAGCCGGGGCACCCGGATCGCCTCCAGGACCGGCTCGAACTGCGGGGAATCACCCCGCTGCCCAGCCGTGATCACCACCGACAGAGGCTTCTGCCCCTGCTCGACCGCGAGGTGGATCTTGCTGGTCAGTCCGCCACGGGAGCGTCCGAGACCGTGGTCGGCCGGCTCGACGAACACTCCGCCGGGCGGCTCCTTCTGGAGGTCCCCCTTTTTGCCGCCCCGGCGGCGTGCTGATGGGCCCGGCAGACGGTGGAGTCGACATTCACGTCCCAGGTGATCAGGCCCTTCGCATCAGCCTCGGCCTGGAGCCGCGTGAGGATCCGGGCCCACGTGCCGTCCCGCTGCCAGCGCCGGAACAGGTCATAGACCCGGTCCCACGGCCCATAGCGTTCGGGCACGTCCCGCCAGGGAGCGCCGGTTCGGGTCCGCCACCGTATGCCGTCTATCAGCTGCCGCCGTGTCCATACCTGCGGACGGCCCGGCTTGATGCCCGTCGGCAGCAACGGCTCAAGCCGGGCCCACTGGCCGTTCGTCAGATCTCCACGTCCCACGACAGGTGATCATCAACGAACAAGATCCACTTTCGCAACAGGCCCTAGGGCGCGTATTGGGTCGTGATCAAAGGTCGGTCCGGGTGAGGTCTTTGATCCAGATCATGGCGGCACGGAGGCGGAGGCCTGCGAGGTAGCTGGCGGGGTTCTTGTCGTAGCGTGTGGCGATGCCTCGCCAGGCCTTCAGCTTGTTGATCAGGCGCTCGACGGTGTTGCGTTCCTTGTAGAGGTCGGTGTCGTGGGTGACTGGCCGGCCGCCCCTGCGGCCTTTGTTCTTCCGGTTGGCGGCCTGGTCCTTCTTCTCCGGGATGACTGCCTTGATCCCGCGTTTGCGCAGGTAGGAGCGGTTGTCGCGGGACGAGTAGGCCTTGTCCCCGGCGACCGCGCCGGGCCGGGTGCGCGGACGTCCGGCGGGCCCGCGGACCCGCACCTTCTTGAGCACGGGGATGAACTGGGGGCTGTCCGCGGCCTGCCCCGCGGTCAGGTCAGGGCCAGAGGCCGGCAGCGGCGGTCGGCAGCCAGGTGGATTTTGCTGGTCTGCCCGCCTCGCGATCGCCCGAGCAGAGCTGCTTTCAGACGGAGCTTGCGCCGTCGCCGGACGCGCCGTCGCTCGGCCCGGCCGGGATCCCCGGCGTTGCCGTGTCCGTCTTGTTCCGCCGTGTCGCCCCTTTTTTTGCCGGGCCGCCTCCGCCTCGAGGGCGGCCTTCTCCAGAGCTGTCCGCGTACTCGTCGGAGTGCTCAGGCAGGTACGGATGAACGTGCTCAGCTCGACGTTCGGCAACGCGGGGGCCTGGAGGATGTCGGGATGCCACGGAGTGCGAGAATCTGGCCGTGTCTGAGGAGTTGTCGCGCTGGTATCGAGGCCGCCTGGTCGTGGGGCCGTTCAGGCCGTTCGAGGTCGGTGAAGTGGAATGTCTCGAACGGGAGATCGGGCTGCCACTGCCGCTTTCCTATCGCTCGTTCCTGGAGGCGGCGGGCGGGGAGAGCCTCACGTACTCGGTCCGATTGCCGGCTTGTGCCCCGGAGCCGTTCCAGAGTTTCGACGACCTCTATCAGCTCGGCCGTGACGACGCTGGCGAATACGGCTGGGGCACCCTTCTGGGCGAGTACCGCCGCAGCCGTGAGGGGTGGCTCGCCCATGAGTTCCCACTGTCCGGCCTTCTTCCGATCGCCCGCAACGGCGGGAGCGACACCCTGTTCCTGGACCTGAACCCGGCGACGCATGACCAGCTCCATGCCTTCGTTCATGGCATCCCTCACCCGGGATACCTGTCGAAGGGGGTCTTCACCAAAGTCGCTCACGACTTCGACACCTACCTCGACAGCCTCGTCGTCGATCCGGACATCGCTGAAGACACCTGGGCCGATGTCGTCGGCAGTGACCCCACCGACCCTTGGCGGCGGACCGTCGAGGAATGGCTGCACAAGGAACTGCCGGGCTGGCGTGCTGAGCCGTGGGCAGCGGCCTGAGCGCCCGGGCTGGGCAATTGATCAAGCGACGTTGGTGTCACGTTCGATGGCAGCGAGCCGGTTCTTCAGCCGGTAGCTCGGACCGTTGATAGACACGACGTCGCAGTGGTGCAGGAGCCGGTCGAGGATGGCGGTGGCGAGGACTTCATCACCGAACACCCCCCCATTCGCTGAAGCTCTTGTTCGAGGTCAGGATGATCGAGCCCTTTTCGTAGCGCTTGGAGATCACCTGGAACACCAGGTTCGCCTCAGCCCGTTCCAGCGGCTGGTAGCCCACTTCATCGACGACCAGGACGCCTGGACGGAGGTAGGTGCGGAGCTTGCTGTTGAGGCGTCCGGCGGCCTCTGCGACCTTGAGCTGGCGGACCATGTCGTCGAGGGTCGTGAAGTAGACGGAGAACCCGGCCCGGCAGGCGGCGACCGAGAGAGCGACCGCGATGTGTGTCTTGCCCACCCCGGGCGGTCCCAGCAGGGCCGCGTTGCCCTTGGCCTCGACGAAGGCGAGGGTCGCCAGGTCCTTGATCTTGCGGGGATCGAGCTCGGGCTCGTACTCGTCGAGCGTTTTGTGGTGCGGCAGCTTGGACAACCGCAGGCCCTGGCGGAAGCGCCGGTCGTCACGAATGGCGAGTTCCTCGGCCAGGACCAGGTCGAGGAAGTCGAGGTAGCCCATCTTGGCCTCGTCCGCCCGGCCGGCGTACTGGTTCAGGCTCTCGGCCAGGTGGGGCAGGCCGAGCTTGGCGGCCGTGGTGCGGATTCGGGTGCTGACCAGCTCGCTCAACTGGGCTCCTCCGGCTTGGGGTGGGTGGTGAAGGGACGGGTCCCGGTCAGTTCGTCATAGACCGACAGAGGTCTGCGGCCGACCTCGACGCGGACCGCCGCGGCCCGGTTCAGGAGAGCCATCAGCGAGCCGGCCGTCTCCGCGCCGAGTGCGTCCTGATGACGGGGCCGCGGAGGAACTTCACCAGTAGTGGTCCGCCGATTCCGGCCGTCGGGAAGACCGTCCCAGTGCTTCTCGTCGACGACGCAGGCTCCGCGGCCGACAGCCCTGCGGTGAATGGCCAGCAGCGTCTCGCCGTTGGCGTCGGGAACGGTGGAATGCAGAGTGATCTGGGACTTTGTTGCCCTGACTTCCACCAGCTGACGCGGGCGGACCTTGCGGGCCGGCACCGAGTAGAGGTTCGCGTCGAAGGCGACCAGGCAGTCCTTGCCGACGTAGCGAAGGTGTCTCTGGGTGACCACGTAGGGTGTCGCCGGCAGGGGGCCTGAGGCCCATGTGGTCGCGGATCGCGCGGTGCCCGATGACTTCGCCGTGGGTGCCGTGGGACTTCGCCCGACGCAACGGCACCCAGGCGTTGAAGGCGGAGTCCAGCTCCTCGATGGAAGAGAAGGACCGTCCGGCCAGCACGTGGTCGCGGACGATCAGGACCTGCCGCTCGACGCGGCCTTTCCCGGTGGGGCGGTAGGCGGCCAGCACGTCGATGTCGAAGTCGTAGTGCCCGGCGAACCCGACCGCTTCCGGGTGCAGGGGAACGGCCTCACCTGGTGCGACGTGGCGTCGGACGACGGTCTTGGTGCGGTCGTAGACGATCGACATCGGCACCCCGCCGAAGTGGGCGAACGCTTGTCGGTGGTAGTCGAAGAAGGTGGCCAGGTCTTGGCTGGTGGTGAAGCAGCAGAACGGATCTCGCGAGTAGGACAAGGTCATGTGGAACGAGTAGACCTTCGGGATCCCGACGTGGGCGAGGATCTGCCCTTCGTCGCCCCAGTCGACTTGGGCCTGCGCTCCAGGCACGACCTCGAACCTGCGGTGCAGGCGGGCCAGCTCGCCCGGGCTGATGCCCAGTTCCTCTGCGATCCGCGGCCGGGCCTCCTGCATGTAGAGCTTGACCCGCTGGTAGGTGCCGGTGAAGCCGTACTCGGCGACCAGCCGCTCGTGAACCACGGCACCTTTGATCAGAATCTCGGACCGCAGCATCGCGTCGATCAGGGGCGCGACCTCGTCCACCTTCCGTCGACGGCCATGTCCGGGCGCAGCCCGACGAGGCGGGGCAACCGGGCCTTGGGAGGACAGGTACTTGCGGACCGTGCGGCGGTTGAGTCCGGTCTCCTTCGCGATCTCCGACAGGCTCATCGCCCCGGACTCGAACAGCCCGCGGAAGCGTCGAAGCTCCACCCATCGTTGCGGGTCCAAGACCACGGTCAGCCGCCCTCCGCCACCCTTCACAGGCCGGCAGCAGACTGCCCACGATCAACCCTCGGTACGTCAGCAAGTGGGCACGTTCATCCGTACGTGACTGGGCACGTTCACGTGTACGCCGACACCTAGCGGCTTGACATCCATAGGGGCATCAAAACCGCCGAGTCATATGAAGCAGCCGTCACCCTCGCGGCCATTTACATCTGGACCGCGAGGTGATCGGATGTGTCCAGGGTGGCAGGTGGTGGGTGTTATGCGGCGTCGAGGGTGGCCCAGTAGTCGATGAGGCCATCGGCGTCGCAGCCGGTGCCGACTTGGTCGGCGAGAGTAGTGATGATGTTCCCGCCCCGTCCGTGCTCGCCCTCGGGACGCTTGGCGGGCCAGCCGACCGCGGCGGTGGCGGGCTGGGGGCCGCCGTCACTGACGTGCACCCGCACCTGCATGAACTCGTCCGCGGCGGCGTGCAGCTGGAGGATGACGGGGGGCAGGGCGTAGACGATTGCGTTGGTGACCAGTTCGGAGATGATCAGCAGCGCGTCGTAGACCTGCTCCTCGTCCAATCCCCAGGATTCCAGCACGGGCTGGGCGGCGTGGCGGGCGGTGGCCGGGGCCAGCGGGCTGTGCTCGAGCGGCAGGCCGAAAACATACTCACCCGTCTCGGCGGCCCGCGGCAGGGTCTGCGGGTTAGTGGAGGAGATGGTGGTGGTCGTCATCAGGATCACTGCCTATCCAGTGGGGTGGGGCCGGGAGCCTTGCGTCCTCGTCTGCTGTTTCCATCACACGCCTCTGCAGCACAAAAACCCCGAGTAAGCAATACCCAAAGGCGAAGAAATCGGGCACCGGGTTTACGGGGTGGGCATATGTCGGGCTGCGAGCGCAGGCGGGGTGCGCCGCGCACGCTGGCAGTTCAGCGAAACGGGATGCTCTACATCTGGGGCAGGAGTCGGAGGCACAGCCGTTAGAGGGCGTTTCATCCTGTTGTTTGATCCCGGATTGCTGGGTTGATTGTGGTTCATGGGCCGCGCCAGGTCTGGGTGGATTCGGCGGTGAGTCTGCGGGTCACGAGGTTGATCATTGCGAGGTTGATCATGGCTTCGGAGCGGTGTGAGTGGGCTTCGTAGTCGCGGGCGAGGCGTCGGTGGTTCATGAGCCAGCCGGGTGTTCTCTCGACGGTCCAGCGTCGTGGGAGGACTGAAAATCCCCTGGTGGCGGGGTCACGGCGAACGATGCGCATGTCGATTCCGAGGGTTGCGGCGTGGTCGACGAGGTGTTGGCGGTAGCCGCCGTCGACCCAGGTCTTGCGGACGGTGGGATGCTCGGCGGCGACTCGTTCGATGAGGGTCTGGCCGGCGATCGAGCCCTGCACGCTCGCGGCGGTCACCAGGACTCCGAGGAGGAGGCCGACGGCCTCGGTGACGATGCTCCGTTTGCGGCCCACGATCTTCTTCCCTCCATCGATGCCTTGCTCGCAGGCGGGGACGTTTGGTGGACGTCTTGATGCTCTGGGAGTCGATGACGCAGGCGGTCGGTTTTCCTCCCAGCCTTTTCCTGCCTGCGGACTTGACGTCGCAGGAGGCTGTTGAGCTGGTCGAAGACGCCTTCTTCCTGCCGGCGGGCGAAGTAGGCGTAGACGGTGTTCTAGTGGTCGTGGGGCAGGTAGCGCCATGGGATGCCGGTCCGGGTCACTAAAGGCCCGCGTCCAGCAGGCTCCGCAGGTCGTGGTCCGGTGGCCGGCCGATGTCCAGGCCCCCGCCGCGGCGCTCGGACCGCCAGGCGGTGAGCACCGGCTCGACCGGCTCCCATCGGGCATCGGACAGATCGCTCGGGTATCGGCGGCGTTCAGGCATGATTCCGAGCTACCCAGCCGGCCCCCGCCGCTCGGGCCGGCGCCCGAAGCACAGGGCGCAAAGCCCGGCGCCTTGGGATGAAACAGGAGCAGGCAGACCAAGACGCCCGCCTGACAGCCACTCCCGCATCAGGAATCACACCAACCCCGGCAGCCCCAACCGCCCACAAGCTCATATCAGCACAAAAAGCTGCGATAGTGAGCTAAACACCATCTCAGAGGTCGTTTCCGAAGGCGGGTTTGGTAACTTGAGATACGGATCGGGTAAACGACAGGTCCACACCGGCTCTGCCAGGAGTTGGTTTTCGGAGCAGTTTTTGATTTGTGCGCGGTGATCCATACATGACATATACTTGCGGCGTCGCCACGTCGCCAAATGGTGAGTGGAAATTCGAGGAAGGGGTTATGCGATCGCGAACTGAATTGGACTGGCCTGTCGATCTTGATTTCTTTGAGCGGTGGACGTTTGCGAGATTCTTGAGTGATGGCGTCATAGCTCTCGGGTTCGAGACAGGTCAGCCCTGGGGCGAGTACGGATCCTACGGGAGCCGGCTCGGAGGAATTCAAGTTCTGCAGCTTTCAACAGAAGAGCCGCGCACTTGGGAACTAGTATCTCTCGAGTGTGAATATCGAGAGCATAAAGAAGAATTTATCCCCATGTCAGTGGCCTGGCATGAGCGAGGGGTCACGGCATGGGTGGTGGAGGATTTGCTGCGGGTGCAGGTGCTAGCCGGGCCCCGCCCCAAGGATAAGTGGATATGGCCGAACCCGCAAAACGATAGCGACTGGGGATTGGAATTCTCCTTTGAGTGCCCTGGGGATTGGGTTGATGTCACTCTCGACTCTGAAGGGGATGTCCTTACTGCGATCGGGGCGGGGGAGGTTTATTATTTCGACCTCAGGCGAAAAAAGCTTTCAAGGGATGGCTTCGAATGGCGGCCGCTTGATGCGCAAAAGTGAGACGGGGTGAAGAGCAGCAGTCGGCCGCGCGCCCAAAGCCCACAAGCCCGCTCAAGAGGTCGATGCCCCGGCGACCCGGGCGCGGGCGACACCACCAGCGAAGGCGAGCATGGCCAGCAGGAACGACCGGCCGCGCTCGGCCGACCCCTCCCCCAGCAGCCGATCGGTGGTCGCCGCGCTCTGTAGTTCCATCACCGCCACCGTAGTCGCATCCGCCTGCACCCCCAGGGCGCCAATCTCAGCCTGCTGATCCTGGCTCTTGCGGGAGCGATTGGTCAGCCACGCCGCGCGGACGGCGATGAAGGCCCCCGAGACGAGCGTGCTGGCCAACTCGATCAACTTGTCGATCCCCACAGGCTGACCGCGCGCCGGCCCCGGCGTCCGGGCGGCGTCCGGCCGTTTCGCACCTGACGCACACCCCGCACCCTCCTGTTGCCGATCAAGAGCAGAGGCGGCGGTCGGAACGCCGTGAGGCCCTGCCCCGCGCTGCTGCACCGATGCACATGCGTATCCGCAGGGAACGGAGTTCATCTACGCGCCAACATGCACAACGCCGACGGTCCCTACAGGAAGAGGTTGCTGACCTGGTTGAAAGGCATGGGTTACGCCACCCCGCGCGCCGGATGGAGCCTGGGGAGTCCTGGACCGCGCCGCCCGCCTGCCCCCGCTGTAGGCAGCCGCGAGACGCGAAGCCCCCTGGCGAGCGATGGCACGAAGGTTAAAATCCTGGTCATTTCCGGTTGCCCGCACCGACAGCTGGCCGAGACACGGTTGTGTCGGGTGCTGGAGGAGGCCGGGCTCGATTCCACCGGCGTCATCCCCCGCGTGATCGTCGACGAAGCGCAGGCCGAGGACATCGGGTTCACCGGATCTCCGATGATTCGGATCGATGGCTACGACTGGTTCGCCACGTCCGTCAGCGCCGGCCCGTCGCTGTCCTGCCGGACCTATGACACCGCTGACACCGCCCTCGGCCCGGCAGAAGTACCGGATTGGGGTTGGTTCGGTTTGACGGACATCCGAGATCTGGGCTCGCGCCCGGGGAGGGGTGTCCATGATGGAGAACATGCCGAAGAAGGAGCCGCGGCCCAGGCGGCAGTTCACGGCCGATTTCAAGGCCGAGATCGTGGAGTTGTGTCTGCGGGGTGACCGGTTGGTGCCCGAGGTGGTCAAGGACTTCGACCTGACCGAGACCGCCGTGCGGTTGTGGCTTGCCCAGGCCGACGAAAGCCATCAGCACAAGACCCTCGAGCGTGACGAACGCGCCGAGCTGGCAGAGTTGCGGTGCGGCGGGTGCATCCCCGGGCAGGCTGTGGGGAAAATAAGCGCATGATCTACACCTTTCATCAAACCAAGGGCACCCCCGTCCTGGGCGCCCTCCCCGGGCAGGACGGCCACTTCGGACGTCGGCCTGCACCCGGCGAGGACGACGACACCGACGCGGACACCGAGGAGCCCCTCGCCGCGGTGCCCGCCCCCAGAGACGGGAGCGAGCGGTGACGCTGTGGCGGCAGGTCCTGACCGCGCTCAACGACCCTGCCCTCGATGACGCCACACGTGAGCAGATTGTCGCGCGCGGCGCCGCCCAGCTCGCCGCCCGCCGCGTACCCGAAAGCCGGCAGGCCACCCCCGACGAAGTGATGACGGTCGCGTTCGAGGAGTTCGCCCTGCTCCTCGACGCAGACCAAGCACGCGCCGCCCTGCGCGACGTCAGCCACCACGGGTAACTGCGGTCGGGGAGGCGTTGAACCCGGCGTGCGACCGACGATGAGACTCAGGCTTGTTTGGCGAGGAAGGCCCGAATGTCAGCCGGGCGATGCCCGACCCCGATGGCGACACCGTCGTAGCGCACCCGACGCCACCCCTGCGCGTCCGGCGGGTAGACGATCAGCTTGGCGGTCATGCGCCCAGCCAGCGCGACGCCCACCCGCGCGGGACCCGCCCGGCACCAGAACGGGTATGGCCCCTGACCGCCGCAGACCGCGACACCGGGTGCTGGGCAAGCCCCTCGGGACCTGGGCAAGCCGCCGTTCGGGACAGCTTGCCCAGGCTCCCCTCCCCTTGGGCTTGCTCAGCCGCTCAGGCTTGCCCAACGAACGGCTCCCATAGCCGGCCACCAGTTCGGGGTGAGTGTGCTGGGGCTGGGGCCAGTGCGTGCCACAGGCCGCCCGGCAGATTCTGGGGCGGGGTCTCTTCGCTGCTGCATCTCATGGTCTTTGTCTAGGCCAGGACACCGGCGAACAGCCGGGGTCGGCTGCGTCTTCCCGTACGGCAGCGCCATGACTTCACGGCCTGTCCCGCCGGGGCGGGGCGGTCATGCCCCGGCCCCGGCGGAGGCGGCTTGCCCAAGTTCAGGTCCGGCGGCGGAACCAGCTATGGCCCCGGTCTGGCTCGGGGTCGTCCTCCGGGTCCGGCAGTGCGGCGGCATGGAGAGGGGAGGCTTCGGCGGCGGCCTCCGTGCGGGCGACGTCACCGGCGTGGCAGGTGCCGCACTCGGACTTGTCCCCGGGCCCGCACGGCGGTCCCGGTGCACTCCTCCCAGCGTTCGTCGGTAAACTTCCCTCTACACCGCATGCACATCGGGCCGCTGTCTGCTCGTCCTTGCGCCCCAGCCGTCGCCAGCGGCGGCCGGCCTCCTTGCGCAGGGCGACCGTGTTGTCGACCTTCGCCTCGGTGGTGTCCGCGAACCCGAACGCCACCGGAACCAGGCCCTCCCGGCCGTCGGCGGATAGACCCGACGCCACAGCCGCCTCTCATGGTGGACCGTCTCGATCGCGTCCGGGCGGGAGCGGACCAGGTCCACAGTGTGCTTTTCCGCGTCCTTCGCTGTCAGCCGACCCCCACTCCCAGTACCGGCGCAGCTTCTCGACCAGGTCGTGGGCGTCCTTGCTTCGGCGGTCGATCTCCAGGAGCATCACCGGCACGCACCCCGGCCACCGGCGCCCGCACCACCAGGCCAGCCTGCTGCACGTAACCGTCGCCGAGGTGATGGCCGATCCTAGTCTGGAAGCCGAGCTGGCGGCCGATCCCGGCCTGGTAGAGTTCGGCGGCCGTCGAGGTGACTGCCGCGGCGTGGTCGTCGTAGCTGGCACCGAGGAGCTTCCCGGTGACTGGGTCGTACTTCTTCTCGCGCAGTGACGAGACCCGTATGCCCTTCGGCTCCAGCAGCTGCTTCGCCTCGCCGTGGCCTCGCTTGGTCTACACCCACACCTACCGCTGGTCGCCCCGGACCGTTTCGATCCTCACCAGCTGGTGGTCCTCCAAATCCAGCAGGTTGTCCCGTACGAGCTTGTCGTACCGGTTGCCGGGGCGGGTCAGCTTCCACAGCTGATCGGGCGTAGCTCTCTGGAGATGCCCAGCGCCAGCGCTTGCAGCAGTTCCCGGCGTCGAGGCCCAGTCGAAGTCCTCCGGTGCTCAGGACTCCGTTGTGCAAGAGGGTTGTCAGACCTGCGACGACCCCCTTGCGTGGGATCTGACCTGTGGAAAAGCCCGGATCTTGGCGTCGGGGCGCGGAGGGGGTGATGGAGCGGTCCACGGAGGGGGCCTTTATGGCCTGGTCAAGGGCTGCGCGGGCTCGTCTGCGGTGCTCGCCACAGGGCGCTTTTGAAGGGGTGGGGCGGGCCTATCCCGCCATTCACCTTCTACAGATGTGACGACGGTCTTCAAGAACTTCTCCGCTGTGACCGCATCGTGATCAACCGCAGGAGTTTTCCCCCTCAGCGGCTGGACTCTGTCCACAGGTCCCCTATTGAAGGCTCCTCTTGAGGCCGTCGCGATCAGCGGGGCGGCCCGTTGTTGTGGAGGAGCTGTCATGCCTGAGAACACCGACACCACTGCGCTCGCTCCGATGACCCCGCACGCGGTGGTGAGCGCCTTCAACTACCTCCGGGCGATCGAAGCCGACGGCACTCAGGCCGCCGGGGAGTTCGCCGATGCCGAGCCGCAGAGCTCATGCAGGTCGCGGAACGCATCGTCATTCCGGTCACAACCCTGGCGAACCACGAACGGGAGGACGTGCCGTGCGATGACTCGTTCACGCTCTTCAAGCCGGGGCTCTGCTTTCTGGCCACCCTGCGGTCCCGGTACGAGCAGGCCGGCACCGACGAGGCCGCGGGCATCGCTCGCCAGCCGTTTCGCCATGCAAGTCCTCACCGAGAGCCACCGAGGGCGTGGCCGACATCCTGAGCCAACTCAATGCCGTCGCCCTCGGGCCAGGCGATGGAAGCCCACCCCGGCGCCGGCCGGTGCGCACCCGGTGTGCTTAACCATCGTGTAGCGCGCACCACCCAATATCGGTTGTGCGCATCGTGCGCACACCACCGACGGCTACGGCTAATCGGATCAGACCCGGACCAGGGGTGAGCGATCTGCCGCCCCGATGTCCTCCATAGCCCAAAACCCTTATGGGCGCGGTTCCTCATCTGTGTCGCGGGCGACGGCGTAGGTGGGCCGGTCCTGGACGGCCGTGTAGATACGGGCAATGTACTCGCCGAGCAGACCCAGGCAAAAGAGCTGTACGGCGCCGAAGAACAGCACCGCGATGATCAGGGAAGTCCAGCCGGGCAGGGTCCGGCCCAGGGCGTAGACGGTGATGGTCCACACGAGGAACGCGAAGCAGGCGGCGAGGCTGATGGCGCCGACGGCGGTGGCCAGGCGCAGCGGGGCGGCGGAGAAGCTGGTGATGCCGTCCAGAGCTAGCAAGACCATCCTGCGTACGGGGTACTTGGTGGTGCCGGCGACTCGTTCCTCGCGCCGGTAGCTGACCTGTCCACTTGGAAAGCCCAACCAGGGGATGAGCAACCGGTAGACCTGCCGCTGGTTGGGCAGGGCCTTGAGGCTTTCGACGACCGGCCGGGTCAGCAGACGGAAGTCGCCGGCCTGGGCGGGGACGTGGGCCCCGACCAGGTGGCGTACGAGCCAGTAGTATGCGGCGGCGGTCCGGCGCTTGAACACGCTGTCAGTGGAGCGGTCGACCCGGACTCCATAGACGATGTCCAGGGCGTCCGACCGGGCGAGGGCCAGCATCTTGGGGATGACCTCCGGCGGGTCCTGGAGGTCGGCGTCTATGCTGACCACATAGCCGCCGCAAGCCCGGTGCAGCCCGGCGGTGAGCGCCGCCTGGTGGCCGCTGTTGCGCCTCAGGGTCACGACGCGCAGCTGGGGCCAGCGGGCCCGCAGGTCCACCAGCATTCGGGCGGTCGCGTCGGTCGAGCCGTCGTCGACGGCCACGACCTCGTACGGTTCACCACACCCGTCCAGGGTCCTCCGGAGCCGCGCGGTCAACGCGGGCAGGGCCTCCTCCTCATTGAACATAGGGACGATGATCGACAACGTGAGCGGTTCGCGGTGTGGGTAGTCGTGCACAGCAGCCAGCATGCGGGAGCCACCGGACCGCGGCACGTTGTAGGCAGGTCGTGCGAGTTCAGACCAGCATGCCGGAGAAGAACATCGCCCCCAGCAGGGCGTACTGGGCGACGCACAGGGCCAACAGCACCGCCTGGACCCAGCGGGGCGTGCGCGCGATCAGGACAAGCCCGACGAACATTTGGGCGTGGTTGCGATACCAGGACATCTGCGCGCCGGCGACGAACGGGATGAGGAAGACGCCGACCGGCAGGACCAGAGCGGCCCATTGCTCGGCCTCCAGACGGCGGTTCTGGACGAGCTGGGCGACAGCCGCTGCCACGACGAGCAGGACGTAGAGAATGTTCAGCCAGAGCTGGGTATGGTGCGCGGCCTGGGCCTGCTCCACCAGCCAGGGCAGGACACCCTTGGGCCGGTACCACGCGCTGAACGGGACGTCGTAGGCCTTGGCGATCGCGGAGAAGGGCTCGTGCAGGCCGCCCTGCTTGTAGCTGGACTCTTGGATGATCTCGTACGCGTCCCACCTGCCGGTGGCCTGCCACATCAGCCATTTGGCCCACAACGCGCCGCAGCTGGCGATGACCGCGGCTCCCACACCTTTGGCGCATCGTACCGGCCAGGGGTCTTTCCGCCAGGCGAAGAGCACGCTGGCTAGCAGCATGCCGACGGTGACCGCGCCGACGAGATGGCAGGCGGTGGCCACGAACCCGCTGGCAGAGGCGACGGACCAGGACCCGCGTCTGACGCCGACCACGCAGACAAGCAGGGCCAGGGTGCCGGTGGCGATGGGGAAGATGGCGTGGAAGTAGATCCCGCCGGGGAAAACAATCCCAATGGCGAGTGTGAGGCCGGTGGCCCAGGTGAGCCTGCCGCCGAGCAGCCACCACAGCGCGGCAAACATGCTGAACAGGGCCACCTCGGTGACGACGACGGCGGCCGTCTCGTACAACAGTCCGGTTGTGGAGGCAGTGCGGACGATCATCGGGTAGCCGGGGAACCAGGCGACGTTCCCGCACATTACGTTGGGGAAGTCCGTGTAACGCTCCCGGCACCAGAACATCTCGTAGCCAGTTCTGGCGATCGACAGATAGTGCTCGGAGTCCCAGCGCCGGCGCCCGGCCGTGGACCAGTAGTCCACCCTGGAGCCATCAGCAGCGACGGACGCCTTGGCGATAATCCAGGTCATCAGGTTCGACATGAGCCAAGCAATGGCCGGGGGCAGCAGGACCCGACGCCGGTCACGGCAGCATACGGACGCGAACGCTTCAATCATCGCCTCACTCTGTCTAAACAGTCGTCCCGCGTTTCGCTTCGGTCGCTCGCGAAGAGGCGCAGGTCAGCCTTGGGGACAGTGACTCTAGCGATTCACGTTTGTAAGGACCTTTACGACGTGTACCAGCTGGGTTTCTGGTCGGGCCTCCGGCGGGGCTCGGCCGCATAGCGGTTCTCGGGTGCTGGCCTGCCGCAGGTCCATCCGCCCTTCGGAGCGGAGCGACCGAGTAGAGTTTGAGTCGCTGGCTTGAGTCGCTTGGGAAACATGCAGGTCAAATGGCGTGTCAGGCCCTTAGGGAGCGACTGAAGCGACTGAACTTTCTATATATGAGGACATCCCGCATGTGCGCGTCTGCGTCATATATAGGACGCTTCAGTCGCTTCAGTCGCTGATTGTGTTTCTTTAGGGCTGTGAGCTGCGGTTTTGTAGCAGCGACTCAACAGCGGCTGAAGCGCTTTGGTCCCTGCTCCCTCTGCTCTGGTCGCTGATGGCCGTTCCTCATATGCCAAGCCGACACGCAGGGCAAACTGCCCCGATACACTGCGCACGGTTCCCGGTCGACTTCGCTAGGCTGTGTTCGTTGTTGAGTCGCTTCGGTCGCTGTAAGGGGAAGTACATGCCTTCTGAGCTGCGGTTTTCTCGCAGCGACTCAGGGCAGTCCGCCCCTGACCGCTTAGCCGCTGGTCTGCGGATCGCGCGATGGTGTGCGAGCAATGGCTGGCCCGTTCACCCGCTCGCGCCTGGCAGGAAGACCCCCGCCGCCAACTGCCAGGACTGCACCCGCCCCGGCCACACCCACACCAACTGCCCGTGCCTTGCCGCTAGCCGCTGGTGTCACAGCTTCCATGCCGCCACTCTGGACTACGCGCGCATCGATCAGTGGTGGACCCACACCCCCCACCTCGGTGTGGGGGTGGCCTGCGGTCCCGCAGACTTGGTTGTCATCGATATTGACGCACATGAACACGAACTCCCCGCAAGAGGCCGTTTGCTTCCAGGGATCGACGTCGGGGAAACCGTCGACCTAAGAGGTCTCCGTACCGGCTTCCACTCACTTGCTGTACTGGCCGCTCTCCGCGGTGAGACGTCCCCGGCCGACGATGACACGACACTTCGTGTGCGTACCCCCTCGGGAGGCCTGCACGTCTGGTACCGGGCGACCGACGGACGACAGTGGCAGTGCTCTGTGGGAACTGGAAGGAACAGGGCGTTGGCCTGGCAGGTTGACGTCCGTGCGCACGGCGGGTATATCGTCGCCCCTGGAATCACGACTCCTGCAGGCACCTACAAACCTCTGGGCAAGACACGCCAGCCCGCGCCGCTGCCCGCATGGCTTGCTCAAGAACTGCAGCGGACCGGTCATCTGCCAGCCCCACACATTCCCGCCCCACGACCCGTGCCACCACGTGCGCGCCAGGCAGTCCTCGCAGCCGGCGGCGGCCGGGACAAGGCTGCCCAACTTCTGACCGCTCTCCTTACCGACGTTGCAGCCTGCGCTCAGCTCGCCGAAGGCGCCGGTTTCACAGAAAAGCTCAACAAAGCTGCCTACACGCTGGGAGGGCTCGTTACCGCTGGTCACCTCACGGACTCAGAAGTTCTCGAGGCTCTCCAGGAGGCCGCCGCGGCAGCCCGCCCCGGTCAGGAGTACCGCTCGGCTCAGATCATCCGTAGCGGCATGGCCGCCGGCGCACAGCGCCCCCTGCATCTTGGAGGCCGCCGGTGAGCCCCGCCCCCGGAACCGACGGTTTCCTTTTCGACTTCGACCCTGAAGCGGTTGCTGCGCAGATCCTCGCTCAAGCGCCGCCGCCGCTCCCCAGCCAGGCCGGCGAGCAGGCGCACCTGGACCATGCGACTCCCGCCGGGCTTCTCCCTGACACCCTCAGCGACCGTGGTAACGCCAAGTTATTCGTGCGCCTTTACGCGGGTGACTACCGGCACGTCCCCGGACTGGGTTGGTACAGGTGGGACACCACCCGATGGCAGGCTGACGAGGATGACACCGTCATCTGGGCTGCCGGTGACCTTGCAGAAGCTCTCGCCACAACCGACCCCCGAGGTATCCACAGCAACCAAGCACTGCAGAAACACCGCCGTAGGGCACTGAGCACCTCAGGCATGAGCGCAATGCTGTCGCAGGCCAAATCAGCCCCGGGCATGGTGCTGCGTGCCGAACTCCTCGATGCCGACCCCTACGCCCTGTCCACACCCGCCGGCATCGTCGACCTTCACACCGGACTCATCAGGTCGCCCGAACCCGACAAGGACTTCCACTCCCGCTCCACGTCCACCGGACCCAAGCAGCAACCCACCCCCCGCTGGGAACGCTTCCTCACCGACACTTTCGGAGCTGACGCCGAAGGCCGAGAGATGATCGACTTCCTCCATCTCCTTCTCGGCTACTCCATCACCGGAGATGTCGGTGCCCAAGTCATGCCTTTCCTGTTCGGCCTAGGCAAGAACGGTAAGTCCGTCCTCCTCGACGTCCTCATGAAGCTCCTTGGCGACTACGCCGACGCTGCTCCGCCAGGATTTCTGATGGCCCGCACATTCGACGGCCACCCCACCGAACTCGCAGAACTGCACGGTCGACGGGTTATCGTCTGCTCGGAAGTCAAACCGGGCGACAAATTTGACGAAGCCCGCGTCAAGCTCCTTACCGGCGGCGACCGGATCAAGGCCCGCCGGATGCGCCAGGACTTCTTCTCCTTCGCACCCACCCACAAGCTCTGGCTTATCGGCAACCACCGCCCAGAGGTCGGAACCGGCGGCTTCGCCTTCTGGCGCCGAATGCGGCTCGTTCCCTTCGAGAAGACCGTCTCCGACGATCGAAAGATCGACAATCTCGCTGACATCCTCGTCACCGAAGAAGGTCCCGGCATCCTTGCCTGGCTCATCGATGGCGCACGCCGCTACCTGGCCGGTGAGAAGGACCTCACCGGACCAGCTCCCGTCCGCATCGCCACCACCGCCTACGCGGAGACTGAAGACCACACAGGCCGCTTCTTCGAGGAATGCTGCACCTTTCATACCGACCACCGTGCCGAGCAAGCCCGCCTCTACAACGTCTACCGCACCTGGTGCCAGAATGAAGGAGCGCCCACCATCTCCTCCCGAGCCTTCGCGGCCCGGGCACGCGAGCTTGTAGGCCTCGCCTCGCCCAAAGAAATGATTTTGTCCAACTCCAAAAAGTACTACCCCGGCATCGGGCTGCTCGCAGAGGAGGAGAACGCATGAGCTCGCTCATCTCCGACGACGAGATCCACCACGAAGTCGACCTCATCTGGCTCGAAGACGTCTCAGGACTCGACTACGTACGCCAGTCCCTCGACCGGCTCCCTACTCGCCGGGGCAAACCGGCCTACCACCGCGACGGACGCCTGGTGGGCTACGCACAATTGGGACCACAGGCGAAGCCTTCCCGCTCCAGCGGAACCTTCCGCCGCCGTGTCTTCTGGCTCCTGCCCCACGACCGCGACACAGTCCCGGACGGTCTCTACGCCTCTGGAGCTCCGGCAGAGGCTGTGGATCCCACCACGCTGACAGCCGGGAGCAAAGGCAGGAAGACAGAACGGTCGGAACGCCCCATACAGGGAGCCGATATCTGACCCCTGCGAATCCGGGACCAATGTCTGCAGTTCGGTCGCTTCGGTCGCTGAGTGTTATCCAACAAGGCTCTGAGCTGCAGCTTCTTCCAAGTGATGAAAGCATGACGACGAACCTCTCTCAGTCGCTGCCGAAGACGGGGTGCCGTTAACGATCGTGTTATCAACCCCAGATGGAGATGATCTTGCCCTGGTGGGCCCAAGGAGGGGTTTCGGGACGCTGGACCGCTGACCCGATCAAGTGCTGGCCAGGTAGTCAGTGTCGAAAAACGATGGCGAACTCAAGCGGTCAGCGCATCACTGCTGTTCAGAAGGTCAGCGTAGACCTCTGCTGGCGTCCGGTACCCGTGGGTCTTGCAAGGCCGGTGGTTGAGCTCGTGGGCGTTAGCGTCCAGGTCGTCCTGGCTGAACGTGCCGAGATCCGCACGCTTGGGCAGGTACTGACTGCCGTCGTAGCCACCCAGCGATCTCTTCGGGTGACCAGCACAGAGCCAGCTTGGCCTCCACCAGTGCGCGAAGAGCAGGCCGTTGGGCGAGTTTGGCCTGCTTGGGGGGCACCCGATATCGATGCGACGCTGACGGCTCTGGCCGACCCCACCAGGCGCAGCATCGTCGAGCTGCTGCAGGAACGGCCACGCCGGGTCGGCGAAATCGTCGACTCCTTCGATATGACCCGCACCCGCCGTTAGCCGACACCTGCGGATCCTCCGCTGCAACGGGCTCGTGCAGGAACACGGCGTGGACGAGGATGCCCGCATCCGCGTCCACCAACTCCGGCACGAGCGCTTCCTCGCCCTGCAGGCCTGGTTGGACCAGGTCCAGGCGTTCTGGAACGACCAGCTCGGCGCCTTCAAGGAGCACGCCGAGCGCCTGAGCAAAGAAAGACTTGAGTGAGCACCACCGTAACCGCCACCCCCTCCATCGAGGTGGCCGTGGACCCTGACACTGCCTTCACCGTCTTCACCGCCGACATCGGTGCCTGGTGGAAGCGCGGCACCCCCTACTGGAACGATGCCGAACGCGGCTATGAGCTGAGGTTCGAACCGAAGGCCGGCGGCCGCCTCATCGAGGTCCACGATCCGGACAGCGGCGAGGGATTCGAGATCGGCCGGGTGCTAGTCGGAGAGTCCGGACACCGCGTGGGCCCCCCGGGTGACCGTCGAGCACGGCGGCTGGGACCGCGTCCCGTCCGCAGGGCCAGGCCTGCCTGCCGGCTACAGCCACGGCTGGGGCGAACTCCTCGGCTTCTACGCCGAGAAGGCGGGGACGCGCTTATGTTTGTCCACCTCGCGATCCATCACCCCAAGCCAGTACAGCGATGACCTATTCGGATCTCCTCTGCGGCCCGTTTGCGAGACGTCAGCCCATCGGGGAGTCTGTGCCGCTGAGGTCCTGGCGGGAGCCGAGATTGAGTCTCACCTCGCCGTAGGGGCGGACGTGGCCCCAGAACAGCGGCGCGAGACTACGGCGGTCGGCCGGGCCCAGCAGGCCGGACCACTCGGGTTCGGCGCGGACGGCCTGGCATGAGGGTGTTGACGTGGACCAGGGATGCCTGGACGATCCGCAGGCAGAGCGCGGCCATCTCGACCCTTCACGCTGGTTAGTGGAGACCTCTCTGCTCGTGCCGTAGTAGATCAGCGCGTTCGCTTGGTTCCACGCCTACACCACGTTGAGATCCTGCAGTGCGGGCGAGATCCAAAGCAGCTTGCCCGCTGGATCTGCCACGGCCTGCACGGTCACGCCGTGCCGGCGGTACCTGGCCGAGTAGTCGGAGCTCACCCCCACCCAGCGGACGATCAACCGAGCCTGTCGGCAGCACGGGCACCGGTCGACCAAAGCATCGCGCGACTGAAATCCCGGCGGATCTTCCGCCGGGCCCGGTGCAGCCCGAGCAGCCTCTCGTCAATCGCAGCCGACATCCTCACCCTGGAGCGGCAGCGCTGAAAACGCTCACTGCTGGAAGCCGGGCACAGCCGTCGCGCGGTCCAGCGGCAGCTCGCCATGACCTGGTAGACCGTCAAACAGCTCGCCGAGGCCAAGGTTCCGGAGAAGCGCACTTCCCCCTCCGACCGGTAGTCGCTCGGCAGCTATCACGCCGGTAAGGACTGAGCACCGCCAGATCGCCCGTCTTAAGGGTTTAGTGATTTGGTTGTGAGTTGATTCGGCAGCACGTGAGTTGCTTTGCGTACCAATTCGCGGGTTTGGCTGACGGGCGCTGGCTGGCTTCGGTGTGCTGTGGGTTGTGGGTGGCAGCAGGCTGGAGGCGCTGGTCCTCAGTGGGGCCGGGTGGCAGGTGTTGAGCAACTGGGTCAGGCGTCGGGCGACCGCGCAGGGTCTGGCTCTGCGGGCGAGGATCGTGCTGGCGTGCGCGGTGGGTGGGCCGAACCTGGCGGTGGCCGCCCGGCTGGGAGTGGACCGGGGCACCGTCGCGAAGTGGCGGGCCCGGTTCCTGCGAGACCGGCTCGATGGACTCGCGGACGAACCGCGGCCCGGGGTCCCGCGGACCATCACCGACGCCCAGGTGGAAGAGGTGGTGGTCCGCACCCTGGAGGAAACCTCTCCTGGCGGGACGCACTGGTCCAAGCGGGAACTGGCCAAGGCCGTGGGCATCTCGCCAGCCAGTGTGCTGCGGATCTGGCATGCCTTCGGCCTCCAGCCGTGGCGGACCGAGACCTTCAAGATCTCCCCGGACCCGTTCCTGATCGAGAAGATCCGCGACGTCGTCGGCCTGTATCTCGCTCCGCCGGCGAACGCGGTGGTCTTCGCGGTGGACGAGAAACCGCAGATCCAGGCCCTTCAGCGGACCGCGCCGGTGCTGCCCATGATCCCGGGGGTGCCCGAGCGGCGCAGTTTCGACTACGTCCGGCACGGCGCCGTCGACCTGTTCGCCGCCCTGAACACCGCGACGGGCAAAGTGATCACGAAACTGTCCGCGCAGCACCGGGCAGTGGACTTCCGGGACTTCCTCGACTACATGCGCCGACGCTAAGCAGGAGACTGGCACGCCCAAGCCCTACCACACCTGTTCAACCGCATGCTCGGCCAGCTCCACCACTGTCTCCAGAACCGGTTCGCCTTCGACGAATCCATCGCCTCTCCCACCGCCTGCGCCATACAGGCGGTGGGACCAGGAAAAACGCAGTCGTAACCGACGCTGTCGGTGGGATACAACGGTTAGTATGACGGTCTTCTACTGCGCGAAGTGCGGCGCCGAACTCACCCCGGACCTGCGAAAGCTTCCGGGCATCCCGGACGTCTCCATGCACGACACGGACCGCCACCGCACGACACGGCTCGCGCCATCGACAGTCCCCCGAGGCAGCTATGCCATCGATCCCGAACCCTGGGGCGCCCCTTTCGAAATCCCGGATGCCCAGATCACGGACGTGCAGAGAAGCCGAGCGCTTCTCATGCCACCTGACATGACCGGCATGGTGTCTGCCGGCCCCAGAAACTCCGTGATTGTGCATCCACAAGACGTGCCGAGTCTGCAGCTGACCAGCCGGCTGGGCGTGCACCGCGGATGCTGCGGGCCGCTTGGAACCGGAGGCCGCAACATGGCGTGTAGGTGCGGGGCACGCGTGGCCACCCTTACTGCGGACTGTATGGGCCCGCACGAGCTGCACCTCGACCCGCTCAGGACGTACGCCTTCATGCATGACACCTCAACCTGATCATGAAGCGTCCGGCGCCCGTAGGCCGGTGTCTCTGACGGACACCTTGACCCGTTAGGGCCTGTTGTGAAAGTGCTGGTCACAGCCATTCGTTGATGGCTGCGATCAGCACTGTCGCTTCGTAACGGACGGCGAGTTTGTCGTACCGGGTGGCGACGGCCCGGTGGCGCTTGAGCCGGTTGATCCCGCACTCGACCGCGTGCCGCTGCTTGTAGTCGTCCTTGTCGAACTTTGGCGGGCGCCCGCCGCGCGATCCGCGCTTGAGGCGATTGCGGACCCGGTCCGCCGGAACCGGGATGGTGGCTTTGATTCCGCGTCTGCGCAGGTAGGAGCGGTTGCTGCGGGAGTCGTAGGCCTTGTCTGCCCGGACCCGGTCTGGCCGCTTGCGCGGCCTGCCGAGCCCGAGCCGGGGCACCCGGATCGCCTCCAGGACCGGCTCGAACTGCGGGGAATCACCCCGCTGCCCAGCCGTGATCACCACCGACAGAGGCTTCTGCCCCTGCTCGACCGCGAGGTGGATCTTGCTGGTCAGTCCGCCACGGGAGCGTCCGAGACCGTGGTCGGCCGGCTCGACGAACACTCCGCCGGGCGGCTCCTTCTGGAGGTCCCCCTTTCTGCCGCCCCGGCGGCGTGCTGATGGGCCCGGCAGACGGTGGAGTCGACATTCACGTCCCAGGTGATCAGGCCCTTCGCATCAGCCTCGGCCTGGAGCCGCGTGAGGATCCGGGCCCACGTGCCGTCCCGCTGCCAGCGCCGGAACAGGTCATAGACCCGGTCCCACGGCCCATAGCGTTCGGGCACGTCCCGCCAGGGAGCGCCGGTTCGGGTCCGCCACCGTATGCCGTCTATCAGCTGCCGCCGTGTCCATACCTGCGGACGGCCCGGCTTGATGCCCGTCGGCAGCAACGGCTCAAGCCGGGCCCACTGGCCGTTCGTCAGATCTCCACGTCCCACGACAGGTGATCATCAACGAACAAGATCCACTTTCGCAACAGGCCCTAGGCCCTGGCGCAGGCTGCCGACCAGCAGCATCCGGTCCCGGCCGGTGCGGGCGCTGAACTGCTCTCCGAGGGCGGCCAGCGCCCGCCGGGCTGCCTGCTCCCAGTCGCGGGCGGACCATCGGTCGTCGCTTGGGTCGTCGGCGCTGCGGACGGTGGAGCGGATGAGGCCGTGCAGGTGGTAGGGCCACAGTCCGAAGACGTTCTCGCGGACGAAGGGCCGCTCGATGAGCCGCAGGGCCGGCGCTTCGTGGCGCAGTCCGGCGGCCGCGGCGGCCAGGGGTAGGTCGAAGGAGTCCAGCAGGGACACGGAGCGCAGGACGTGGCGTTCGTCCGGGGTGAGGTCGGAGAGGGTGCGGGCGATCAGGGCGGGGAAGTCGTGGTCGAAGTCGGCCGGCTGCGGGGTGCGGCCGCCACGTCGGATCTCCAGGAACCGCATGACCGACAGGTCCAGGTACAGGGGCAGGCCGTGGGAGCGGTCGGTGATGATCTGGCGGATGTCTGCGCTGATGAGCGGCTGCCCATCGCGGGTGAGGCGGCGGGCGAGGTGGTCGTCGCAGTCCTCGGGGGAGAAGTCGCCGACGAGAACCTGCCGTCCGCTTCCTGCAGGCGGCCGGACGGATCGGGCGGCGGGAACGCCGCCGGCGGGGGAGGCAAGAGACGGCCATGCTGTCGGGCCGGTGTAGTCGAGCTGCCCCTGGAGACCCGGGTCGGCCCACTGCAGGCGTGAGCGGCCGGTGACGACGAAGAACACGTTCGGCATGAGCCACACCGTGCGCTGGATCAGGCGTTCCAGGTCCCGGTGTGTCCGGTCCCCGACGTCCTCGAAGGTGTCGAGGAGGACGACGGGCACCGTCTTCTTGTTCGCGGGCAGCTGGGCGAGCTCCCAGGCCAGCAGATGGGGGTAGAAGGACAGGGCGTCCAGGTCCGGCTCGGCCTCCAGCAGGGCCTCCAGTCGGGCACAGCCGGCCAGCGCCCGGACGGTCTGGCGGCGTTCGCGCAGCGCCCTGACCAGGGAGCCGGTGAGGGCGCCGACGGCGGTACCGACGGTGCCGGGCAGGAGCAGCGCCTGGGCGACGTCGGAGAGCGCCGACTGCATCTGCTGCGGCATCGCCTTGCCGAACCGCGCCGCCAGGCCCCTGCGGCTCAGATATTCCTCCAGGTTCTCGCCGGGGTGCTGCTGCTCCCAGTAGCGGCGCAGTGCGATGTCGAAGGCGGGCAGCGGCTGGCCCAGTTCGGTGAGCGCGGCGCGGAGGGTGAGGACCAGGTCCTCGAAGGTGGTGCCGGCGGAGCGGGAGAGGTCGATGCGGACGGGCAGGATGCGTTCCCCGGACCAGGCCGGCTCTCCCCACTGCGTCGGGCGCTGGTCGGCGCCGGCGAGCGCGGCCTCGAGCTTCCTCGACAAGGTCGTCTTGCCGATGCCGCCGACACCGTGGAACACGATGACGTTGTTCCGGGGCCGCTCCAGGTCCTCGACGTCGAAGGCAGGGTCTGCGACATGCCGCAGGTGGTCGGCCAGCGCGGCCGCGACCAGGTTCCACTGCGTCTGACGGTTCGTGAACGCCTCCGCCGCAGCCACTGTGCGGTCATTCGTGCCGAACAGTGCCCTGAGATCCCTGCCTGCCACGTCAACCCCCGAAGTCATTGATCAACCGCGCCCAAGTTACGCCGTCGCTTTGGGCCGTGGGGGAAGCGCGCCTGGAATCCGGCCAGGCCACAGAGCGCTGGCAGGCCGCCCGAAACCTCTCGCCGAAGAAGGCCCAGCGCTGGGAGGATTCGGGGATGAGACTGAAGCCGGGCGTGTCCATACAGGTGGCCCAGAACGTCCTCACCCAGGTGTTGCTGGAGTGGCAGAACGCGTACAGCAACCAGACCTGGGACCGGTACAACCGTGCTGTGTCCGGCACTCAGGGACAGCTGTCCCAGTGCTTTGCCGAGCCGGATCTCGGAGCCGGTCTGTATCAGGGGCACTACTGGCAGCTGGCCACGAGTGCCAAGTCGTCGCCGGTCTTCTATGGCACGCTCGTTCGCGAGCTCCAGCAGCAGATCGCGGCGCTGGAAAACGCTGAGGAGGAGCTGGGCCGGCTTCGTTCCTACGCTGAGCGGCCAGGTACTCCGATCGTCTACGACACGAACATGCTGGTGCACTGGCGGCCGCCGGACGAGGTGAAGTGGACCGAGGTGCTGCGCGATGAGGGGGTGCGCACCCAAGAGGTCCGTCTGGTCGTGCCGCTGGTGGTCATTGATGAGCTGGACCGGCACAAGTACGGTGCCGGACAGCTGGGAGACCGGGCGGCGAAAGCCATCAGGTATCTGGAGAAGACGCTGGTCGATGGTCCTGGCCAGCCGGTGACGGTTCGAGAGGGCGTCACCCTGGAGGTCAGACTGGACGCCCTGGGCCACCGGCGCGGTGACCCGGACATGGAGATCCTGCTGTGTGCCGCGGACCTGAACCAGCTCAAGCCGGAGGCGGGCACCCGGGTGCTCAGCGACGACTTCGGCATGCACCTGCGGGCCCAGGGGCTGGATCTGCAGGCCATGCGGCTTCCTGCCGGCTACCGCAAGGGGGCTCCAGCAGCCGGCGGCTGAGCACGGCACGGGGGTGAAGTGGAGGAGAATGATCCCTTTCCCGCCAAGATCATTTTTGGAAAGGGTGGTCCCATGCCGGACCCGAACACCACCTCCTTTGAGCCCCTGGACGGCGACGAGGACCAGCTCGCGCGTGACGCCGTGCGCGAGGTCATCGCCTTCTACAACGCCCGCATCGCCGCCGAGCGCCGGGCGCCTGTCCCCGACGACGAGCGCATCGAGCAACTGAAGGCCGCACGGCAGGCCGCGATCGAGGACCAGACACGCCTGGACACCGCGGGCCCCGGTGATGCCGCCCGTATCGCGGCCGACTACGCGGCCCGCCTCCAGGGGCTCACCGACCAGTCGTAGCGGCTCGCGGGCAGGGCCAGTGGCCGTGCCTCCGGCCGGGGGCGACCGAGCCGCGGCGGCTGCATCTGGGCCGGCATCAACGGCCGTGCCAGCCCCGCGATCTCGTCCAGCTCCCGCCGGTGCCGCGGCAGTGCCTGGCGCAGAGCCCGGTGCAGGGCCAGGAACGCGGCCGCCTCTGCCTCGGTGTAGGGGCGGGCGCGCTCCGCGGCGAGCGCTTGGGCCAGCTGGGTGCTGCCGCGCTCGGAGCGCAGCAGGGCCTGGCCGTCACGGCGGACCAGGGTCACGGCCGTGATCGCCGGATGCCGGGCAGTGAGGTCGGCGATGTCGGTGAGTGCGTGGAAACACTGGTCGTGCCCGGCGCGGGAGGTGAAGCGCCCGTTGATGCCGAGCTGCAGGGCTCGGGCGTAGCGCAGCGCGGTCGCGAGCCGGCTGTCGGCCTCCCGTACGGCCAGGACGACCAGCTCGACCGGGTAGCCGCCGGCCGCGAACGGCAGCGCGCTGGCGAGAAACTCCTCCACGCTGCCGGGCGCGGCCTCGATCAGTACATCGCCGCGCCGGTCGCGGACGTACTGCTCGGCCCAGGTGAACCAGGCCCGGTAGTCGGCGCGGATCGCCGCGCCCGCGCCGCGGGGGTCGTCGCGCAGCAGCTGGAAGTAGTCGGGGTGCTGGGCTTTGAGGTCGTCGCCGACCAGCCGGGTCGTGCCGGGCCGCATGGCACGGCGTACCATCCGGGCGGCCAGCAGCTTGCCCGCCCCGGGCTGCCCCAGGACGTAGACGGCACGCGGGTCGTCCCGGGTGACGATGCCGCCCAGGTAGGACGAACGATCAGCTCGTCGAAAATCCACTGGTGCTCGCCGGCCGAGAGCCGGTGGTAGTCGACGCCCGGCGCGCGCCGCCGCGGCTGGGCGATGCGGCGGACCGGCTCGGCCAGCGCCGCGGCCCGCCGCGCGTCCCGCACGACGGCCAGACGCTCGTCCTCACCCGGAACATCGCGGTGCACGCGCACCTCGGCGCGCGCGAGCTCCTGGTGGAAGGCTGCCGTCTCCCTGGCCGTCCACGCGCGCGAGCGCCCGCGGGCGACAGCCTTGTCGGCGGCGGGCCGGCGACGCCACGCACCGTCGGCGAGCTCGTTGTCGTAGAGCACGGTGCCGTCGCGGGTCACCACGGTGATGCGGTCGGCCAGCTGCTCGGCCTCGATGGCCGCGAGCGTCGTGAGCATGTTCTTCGCGCAGACGTCGTGGTTGGCCCAGGACACGAAACGGCCGCCCGCGCCGCCGACGGCCTCGGTGAGGAACCGGTCGAGGATCCCGAGCTGGCTCCACGCCTCCGCTGTCGCGAGCGCGACCACCTCGATCCGGTGCCCGGAACGGCGGTAGGCCGCCGACGAGAGCCGGAAGTCGCCGGGGTCGGCGACCGCGGATTCCACGACCGCATCCAGGCCGTGGTCGCGGACGTACTTCTCGACGGCGCCCTGCCAGTGGCTGGTGTCCGCCCTGACCTTTCCCCCGGCTGTACGGACGTCGGCCGCCAACGCTGCCGCGTAGTGACGGTGGGCCTGCTTGTAGAGGTCACGGCCGATTCGCACGGCCCCGCCCCGCTGGTCGAGAGCTGCCTGGATGAGGTCGGCAACCTTGGTCTTTCCAGCTCCCGGCTGACCGCCGACGACCACCACGACCGGATGGGCCTGGGGAACGGCGTCCTTCGTCCAGGCCGGAAGAATTTCCGTCGTCAGGATCTCCTGGTGCTGGCCCTCGTCCAGGGTGACCGGAACGACATCCTCGCCTCTCAACACAACTCCCCTGCAGCTCGGTTCCCCACCGCCGTGCCTGGCGCACCACGCAGCGTACAGAACCCGAAAGGGTTAAATGCGCAGGCTAAATCAGATCTCGCGATTGGGTTAAAGCGTGCTAGTGTCTGGGGTGGAGGTAGACAGACATGGCATCTGAGGAAGAGCTGTTCGCGAGCGTCGACGCACTGCTAGCGGAGGAGCCTCAGCTCCCGCCGCCCGCGGAGCGCGCCCGCCTTCGTGAGGCCGCCGGCATCACCCAGGCCCGCCTCGCGACGGCCCTGAAGTCGACGACTCAGACAGTGAAGAACTGGGAAAACGGCAGGTCGGAGCCGAAGCCTCCACGCCTGGAGGCATACCAGCGGCTACTGAAGGGCTGGGCTGCGAAGTACCCCGCGCACGGAGCTCCCGCCTCCCCGGCCCCGGTGACTGCGCCGCAGCCGGCGGTACCGGAGACCTTCACCGGACCGGCCGCGGACGACGTCCCCAAGGCGCAGACCTTCGTTCCGGCCCCGGCTGTCCCGGCCGCGGCTCCCGAGCGTCCCGCCCGGCCGGCGACGTCGCGTCGCCCGGCGGCGAAGAAGGCGGCAGCGCCCGCCCTGGACACGCGCTTCCCGCACGGCCCGCTCGCCGTGCTGGACGGTGACGGCTCCGCGTACGGCGTGGACGGCATCGTGCTCGACTGCCCGGCGACCACGGTGGTGGAGCTGGTGGAGTGGACGCTGCGCGAGTCCGGTCTCGGTGCCGCGAAGCTCAACCGCCACGGCAAGGACTCCGACCCGCTGATCGCGCTTACCGCCGCGGCCGCCGTGAAGCTCGGTCTGCCCGAGCGCCTGGAGGGCCACGAGGAGCGCCGCTCCCTGCGCCTCGCGGAGGACCACCCGGTCGTCAAGCAGGTGGCGAAGGCGAAGTGGCAGCTCACCCAGCGCGGCTTCGGCCCCTGGGCCCGGATCTACCGCAAGGCCCAGGGCAACCAGCGTCAGTGCGTGCAGCTCGCCGTTCTGTCCTGGGACGCCCTCGACTCCCGGTCCTGGCCCGGCGTTGCCGAGCTGGAGCCGGCCGACATCGCCCGCGTCCTCGGCACCTACGCCCAGCGCGTCATCACCCCGCGCGGCTCCACCGCCGTCTCCGGCCTTGAACTCATGACGGCGCTGCGCCCGCCCACCCGTGCCGTACGGGACGAGACGACCGGGAACTGGGTCTCCGCCTACAACCCGGGCTCGCTGGGGACGGAACCGATGGACCCGGCGCCGCCGGAGGCCACCGAGGAGCACCCGGTCGTCGTCCACGGCGGCTGGACCGGCGGGTTCCTGAACGAGGAGGCGTACCAGTGGGTGCGGCCGGTGGACCTGCTCACCGACCAGGAGTGCCTGCTGCCGTACGCGGTCGGCCTCGACCTGAACACCGCGTTCCTCGCGGCCGCGGCCCGCCTGGTCGTCGGCCTGTCCGCCCCCGACCACTTCCGCGACGTGAAGTTCAACCCGAAGATCCCCGGCTCCTGGCTGGTCGACCTGAGCGGCATCGAGCTGGACCCGCGCCTGCCGTCGCCCTTCACCCCCGACGGGAGCCGGCCGACGGGCCCGGCCTGGTACCAGACCCACACCGTCGCCTACGCCCAGGAGCTCGGCTACGACGTCCACCCCCTCGAGGCGTACCTGCGGCGTGAGACCGGCGCGTACCTGGACCCGTGGCACGACCGGCTCAAGAACGCCTACGTCGACACCCTCGCCGACCTCGGTGTCACCAAGGACCTGGACGACAGCCAGTTCCTCGCCGCGATGGAACGGCACAAGCAGACCGACCCGGCCCTGGCCGCCGTCCTGGCCGCCATCAAGGCCACCGTCAAGGGCGGCGTCGGCAAGCTCCGCGAGCGCCCGCAGGGCCGCAAGTACACCGACGGCGACCGGTGGCCGGCCCTGGAGCGCCCGACCTGGCGCCCCGACATCCGCGCCGCCGTCATCTCCAAGGCCCGGGTCAACATGCACCGCAAGCTCAACAACATGGCGAAGATGACCGGCCTGTACCCGCTCGCCGTGCTCTCCGACTGCGTCGTCTACCCCAGCCCCGGTGCCAGCCCGCTGGAATTCCTCCCCTACGCCGCCTCCGGCAAGCCGCAGCCCGGCGCCTTCCGCCTCGGGTCAACCCCGGGCCTGGCCAAGCTGGAGGGCGTCCAGGAAATGGCGTGGGCGGTCGACCTGATGGAGAAGGGCCTGAACCCGGCCCGCCACATCAAGGGCGGCGACGCCGTCCTGGACGAAGGGGAGTAGGGCCGTGGGAGAGATCGAGGACGCGATCGAGCGGGCCGACCGCGAGGGCTTCACCCGGGAGCCGCCCAAGACACTCAAGGGCCGCATCAACTACCTGCTCAAGCAGCTCGGCAGCGCCAAGGCCGTCGCGGCGGAGCTCGGCGTCACCGCCGACTCCGTCAATCGCTACCGGCGCGGCGCCCGCAAGCACCCGCCCAAGGACGTCGCTTCGAAGATCGACAACGCCGTACGGTCCCGCTGGCAGCCCCAGGTACGCAAGCGCCGGCGCAAGCAGGCCGCCGCGACCGGAGTCACCGTGGAGACCCGGGCCCGCTTCGGCTACGAGTCGTCCGCCGGATCGACCGACGACGGCCGCTTCCGCCGCCTCACCGTCAAGCTCCCCGCGACGTACGCGCAGCGCCTGTTCGACGCCCGCGACGCGGGGCAGAGCGACCAGGACATGCGCGCAATCATCGCCGAAGGGTTTAAGGAAGTGTATTTCCAGGACAATGGCGGTCGCGCCATGGGACTGTCGGACGTCGCTATCAACGACATCGACTATCTCGATCTCGAATTCTGAAATGGGAGCGAACTCATGACCACTGAATTCCCGGCCATCGACCGCGACAAGAGCCCGTTGCTCGCCGCCGACCACGACGTCGTCCGTATCGCCGATGCCCTGCTGGGCAGCCCGCACATCCTGGCCGCCGACGCCGAACCGGGCGACGACACCGTACGGTTCACCAGCGCGGCCGGCATCAACTACACCCTCACCCTCCAGGACGCGGAGCCCACCGACGACGACCTTCTGCCCGAGCCGGTGCTCACCGAGGCCCTCGCAGTGGCGATCCTCAACGCCCCGCACTTCGTCAGCGCCACCCCGGACTCGCCGCACGAGGACACCATCACCGTCCAGACCCGCAGCGGGGTGCGCCACCTCCTAGTCCTCGGTGTCGACCGCAACGGCCCCGACCACGACCGGCAGCCCTCCACCCCGGCCGCCGACGTCGCCAACGCCGCTGACCGGCTCATCGTCAGCGACCCGAGCGACACGGAACGCGCGACGGCCGAACTCCTCAACTACATCGCAGCCACCTGGGACAAGCAGGACCTGCCGCTGCGCCAGCACGCCCAGGCCGTCGCCCGCACCCTGCGCACCCGGTAGGAGGGGATCCGTCCATGTCCGCATCCACGGCCACCCGGCGCGCGTACCGTGAGGTGACGACCCGCCTGGAGGACCAGATGAGCGCGCAGCCCGACCACGCCCCCGTCGCGCCGTACGCCCCCGCACCCGGGGCGCCGGCCGAACTCCTCGCCCAGCTGCGCGCCGACCGACGCGCCGACACCTGGGTGCCGGCCTTCGAGCGGCAGTGGGCGGCCGCGCTCGAGGAATCCCGCCGCACGTTCTCCCTGGCCGGGCTCTACGAGGTCGTCCAGGAGTGGCAGGGCATCATTCTCTCCGCCCCGGTCGTCGACGCTTTCGTCGCCTCCGGCTACGACGACAGCGAGTTCATCGACATGGCGGAGCTCCGCGGCAGGCGCCGGTGACCGCACAGCCGTACGCGGTCCGCTTCTCCGCCCCGGCCGCCAAGACCCTCGACGCCCTGCCCGAGCACGCAGAAGACACCGTGTGGGAGCTCCTGGACGCCGCCTCGGCGAACCCGTGGGGCTTCCGACAGTTCAACGCCGACGACCCCGAGGGCAAGGACGTGCGCCACGCGTCCGTCGGCCAGCTGTCCCTCACCTACTGGGTGAACAGGCCCTTGCGCGGCCTCTCCGTCCTCACCATCACCTGGCTCGGATAGCCCCAGACAACGGCTCGGCCCCGGCATTGCAGCTGCCGGGGCCGAGCCGTTGCGCATTTTAGCCAGCCCTGGTCGCTGGCTGGGCCAGGCGGCGCTAGCTGATCAGCAGACTGCTCCCCTTTCGCTGGCCACGCCGCCACCCCCTGCGTACGCCACCCCTAGTCGCTGGCCTGCGTGAGCAAATCATCCCGGATGTCGTCATAGCTTTCCTGAGTCTCGCGGATGATCGAGACGAGGAGCATGACGGCGATGCTGCAGTGCCCTGAGCTCAGGTGGGACAGTGGCAGATGGTGTACGACAGCGTGCCGGGAGAGGGTCGTCGGAATTACAGCACTCTTGCCCGGGTCGTAGGGGGTGTGGAAGGAATTCAGCGGCGCCAAGGCGTACTGGCGCTTGGGCAGGAAGTCGTTCGGCTCCTTCTTGCCGGCCTTCTGCAGCCTCTTGTGAGCACCTGGCCCGCGGGGGACGTTAGTCAGGTTGTGGAGCATCTGTTCGACCCCGGCGACGGCGAGGCACGCGGCGGCTTCGCGGTGGCCGCCGGACCATGCCGCCATGGCCTTCTCTCCTGCCGCGACTTCACCCGTGATCCATTCATCGGTGCACTCGTCGAGCTTGAGGCGGCACAGGGTCTGGATCTCGTCCTCGTCATCAACCAAGACGGCGAGCTTGTCGTCGTGATTGGCGCCCGCTGCGGCCAGCCTGCTCAATGTCTTGGCAGGGGTGACCCACGCGACCGGTATGCCGTGCTTCTTGGCCAAGTCCAGCAGCACGTCCATCGGCACTGCGCTTCCCCACCAGTTCTCGTGCCGTGCCACGGTGTAGAAAGACGGCATCCGGTGGGTTCCGTGGACAGCCAGGTCGTACGTGTCCCAGATCAAACCCCAGTCACGGAGCTGGGAAAAGGTGGCCGCGGAGTGGCCTGCTGAGGGATCGCTGAAGGTCATGAGCTGATCATTTCGTTTGGCCGCGATCCGTGTGGCTAAAGCAGCAGAAGAGTGCGTGTGTACCGCAGTGAACACGCCGATACTAGGCGCGTCCTACTGGCGGGTCACTTGAAGAGCGGCCACAGAGCAGCAGCAGTGCCCGCCACAGTTGCCAGGCCCACGAGGACGGCGCCGACCCGGCGGCCCGTCGTGCCGAACAGGCCGGGCTCGTCGTCGGCGCTTGGCGCGACCGTGGCATTGCCTTCCCCGGAGGCGTGCGCGCTGGTTACCGTCACACGAGACCGGTTCCCGTGGATGGCTACGTTCAACGCCTGGCCGATCTGCTCGGGGGTGGGCAGGTTGCCGTCGTCGGGGGCCATCGTGGCGCGCAGCTCGCCCATGAGGTCGGCCAGTGCCGTTCGGACCTGGTCGATGACGCCTATTAGTGCTGGTGCGGCCACAGCCCAGTACAGCTCGGTAATCTGCTGGCCAGGGTTACCGATGTCATGGTTCATGTACCGCACCAGGTCTGCGGCTCCCGGCAAGCTGAGCTTCAGAGCCGTGTCCGACTCCACGATGCGACGCGCTGCCGCCTCCAACTCTCCGACTCCCATGCGCAAGGGGAGCTCATTGGTGATGGAGTCCCGGGCGAAGTCAGGCAACGCGCCGGGACTGATCTGCTGACCGGTGATGATCCCGTTCACCAGCATCGCGTCGATCCGCAAGGGCGCTACCACAATGCGATAGGGCGGGAGGTCCGCCAGATCCACGCCGTTATAGCCGCGCAGTTCACGCTGCGCCCAATCGCGAAGAGCCGCGGAGTTGGCGTGGCCACCGAGGATCACGCACTTGCGCAAGGTTCCGGCAAGCGGCTTGGAGTCGTCGAGCACGTCCTGCTCGATCTGGGCAAGCAGCGTGCGCTCACGTCTGTTCATCGCCCTATTGTGCGACCCACCGATGACATCGATCGTCACTCAGTCAGACTGGCCCTCAGGCTCACCACCGGTCGCGGGGCCGGTCGGCACCGAGCTGGACCTCGCGCCGGCACTCCGGGCAGTCCGGCAGCCCCTCCACGCGGCGCGGCCAGTCGCCCTTCGCCCAGCTGAACCCGCACAGCGCCGTGTGCGTGACGCCCCGGAAGGACTCGTCCTTGGTGGCGTGTGAGCCGTAGCCCGGCACCATCCAGGTGAAGGTCGCCTCGCCGTCGTACGGGGCGCCATTCGGCCAAGCGTAGGCCGGCTCGGTCGTGGTGCAGCGCATCCGCAGATCGGGACCCGTCCAGCGCTGGCCGTACCGGAGCTGCGAGCTGGCATCGACCGCGTCGGCGAGGCGCTCGAAGGACCGGTCGTAGTCCCTCATGTGATCCCACGTGCCCTGCTTCTGCTCGCGCATCACCTTGCGGAACATCAACAGCAGCCGCGCCAGGTCGTGCTGATCCACCCGGACCGTCTTCGTCTCCGGGTCGTAGCCGTACGTCGGGTCGTGGGCGGGCTTCTTCGGCATAGGTCCTCGTTCACGTCGCTACGGCAACCAGCGCCCCACACAACGACCCGGGCCCGCCGGAGCCACGCCGACCCCCGCTGTCCGGGTGCCGACCGACCCGCCGTGAGCCTCGCGCCTCAGGCCGGCGGCGGCGTCGCGCCGGGCAGCTCCCCGGCGAACTCCCACCACTGCTCGATGGTCCACACGGCGACGCTGGAGCGGTCGGTGGACATCCGCAGCCACACCTCCTCGCCGCCGGGCATGAGCGCCACCTCCAGGTGCGCCTCGTCCCACGTGCCCAACGGGTACATCCACTCCAGGCCGTCGTTCGGCCAGGTCCGCATCGCCACCGTGCGCACGCTCAGCGCCGCGGCGAAGGCGTCCAGTGCCGCCTTGGGTATCCGTACCTCCGCCGGCTCCCGCTCGATCCCCGCCACCCATCCCCCTCACGTCGTGCGGCGAGCCCGCGCCCGCCGTCGCGGATCAGCGTGGCAGACCGGGCTCGCCCACGGCGTCACACCGTGAGGTCTATAAGGCTCACAGCCTGTTTCCCCAGGTAGACGCGGCGAGCTGTGAGCCTGTGAGGCTGTGAGGGACTGCGCGACATGGTCCGGCCGCCCCTACCCGAAGACGCCACACCGTCCCTCTCCCGGGTGAATCTCGCACCCGTGGCACCCCGTTTCTACGTCATGCGGGTGACACCGTGTCACTCCCCGGTCCCTACCGTCCGAACCGTTCCCCCGCGTGCCCCTGATGGCGCCCGACGAACGGCGGTGATCCCTCCCTTGTCCCTGACCGACGGGCTGCGTAGCCCCCACTCCCCCCCTGCGCCGGTTCCTGGACCGCGAACTGTCCGCCGGCCCCGGACCGCTGCGGCAGAACTACCGCGCCCAGCACCGCACCGACCACGTCCTTCTCCCGCCGCCCGGCGTCGGCACCGAGGCCAGCAACGTCGCCTCACGCGCCTGCTGGACCTCCCGCACCCCGACATGGTCGACGACGTCGTCGACCAGCTCCACAAGGCCGCCCACAGCCCCCTGCAGGACCTCCGTGCCCGCACCCGGCCCGAGGACTGCCACGGCGGCCCCACGTTCGCCGGCGCCCGCATCACGGCCGATGCCGACCTCACCGCCGACGGCCTGCTCCTCGACTTCAAAAGCACCCGCCACCCGCTCAAGGAGATGTCCCAGCGCACCGCCTGGCAGCTCACCGGCTACCTCCTCCTCGACGCCGCCGACGCCTACCGGATCGACACCGTCGGCCTCTACCTCACCCGCACCGGCGTCCTCACCTCCTGGCCCGTCGAAGACTTCCTCGACCTGCTCGGCGCCTGCCGCCGCGACCTCACCGAACTGCGCGCCGTCTTCCGCGAGCTCCTCACCGGCTGCCACGGCCACGCCGATGCCCCCTACTTCACCACCCAAGAAGAGGTCGACCACGTCCGCCGGCTGCTCAAACGTCTGGCCCCAGTCGCCGCTCCCGGCTGCTGCCCGACCTGCCTCCAGCCCCTGCCCGAGGCCACCCGCCACCCCCGGAAGTTCTGCACCACCCGATGCCGCGAACGAGCCCAAGTCCTACGCAACCGCGGACTAATGCCTGGCGGCCCACGCCCCCTGATCCCAGGGCCCCGCCCACCGCGCCCAGACCTCCCCTGAGACGCGTCGGCTATGAGCCTCACAGCCCGTTTCCCCAGGTAGACAAGGCACACCGGGCGGTGTGAGGCTGTGAGGCGGGAGCTCCCGCAGCGCGCTTCCGCACGCCCTGGTGCCGCCCGCCGGCCCGGAGGACGATGGAGCCATGGGCGAGCACGACGAGGACCAGGAGCACGGCGTCGAACCGGCCCGGCCGCCGCTCACCGCGGCCCGCGCCCGGGAGATGACGGCCGGGCTGCGCGAAGCGATGGACGACGTCCGGCGCTCCGTCGCCGTCCTCGCCTCCCGGGTCCGCGACGCCCACGCCGCCCGTGTCTGGGTGCCGCTCGGGCACGGCAGCTGGGAGTCGTACTGCGCCGCGGAGTTCGGCATCAGCCGCGCCCAGGCGTACCGGCTCCTCGATGTCGCCCGCGCCCTGACCGCGATCCACGGCGCCGTCGCGGCCGGCACCGAGACGTCTCGCACGCGAGACACCGGCCCGGCCGCCGCGCTCGACTACGGCCTCTCCCAGCGCGCCCTGATCAACGTCTCCAGCCGCAGCGGCGACGTCGCGGAGCTGATCATCCGCCGCCTCGCCACGCTCGCCCACAGCGGCCTCCAGGCCCTCGATGAGCCCACGGTGCGCGCCGTGGTCCGCCAGGCAGTCCGCGACATCCGCACCGCACCGCCCCCGCAGACCGCCGAACCGCCGGCGGATCCGGCCGTCGCCGCGCTGCGCCGCGTCGTCGACGAGCTCGCCGCCAGCACCCACGCGATCGGGGAACTGATGCTCGAAGTCGCGCCGGCCTACCTCTCCGACACCGAGGCCGCCGACGTCCTGGCGCTGCTGTGCGACCAGATCGGCGAACCCCTCGAACACGGTCTCGCCGCCCGCCGCTACGCCCTGACCGGCGACCGCCGCGCCCTCCACGGGATCGTGCTGTAACCCGCCGCTCCCGGCTGCCCCTGTGTGGCACACAGTCCGTATCCCCAGGTGAACGAGCCTGCTGTGAGCGTGTGAGATGTGAGACGAGGTCCCGCGGCAACGGGGTAGCTGCTGCTCCTGGCCGTGCTGCCCGCCGTGGTGCAGCAGGCTGCTGCTCGATGAGCAGCGGCGGCTCGTAGCCCGCCCTCGGTGGGGGGGCTGCTCGCGGTCCTGGCGGTGGTGGTCGAGGTGCAGCACGGTGGTGTCGGGGGTGCAGCGCAGCATTTGCCTGGGCCAGGCGGGACAAGGGTGCTGCTCGGGTAGCAGGCTGGCCCGGCGGGTAGCAGCACGGCCAGCTGCTACCCGCGGATCGGGCCGTGCTGCTACCCGCCGGCACCTGCTGCTCCAGGGACGAGCAGCGGCACCACGGCCCGTCACGCGGCTGCATAACATCGCAGATCTGCGATGTTCGGACGAGATCTATGCACGGCTGCTGCATACAGCGCCGACGTCAGAACATGCTGACCTACGGGGCTGTTTGGTGGCGCTGCTGCGACAAAACGGTGGCAGCAGCGCCACCCCGCAGTACGGCTGCCGCGGGCCCAAGCTCCGCCTGGGAGGCAGTCTCGGCTGCCGATTTGTACATGCTGACGTGGCTCTTTGAACCGTTCCGACTTTCCTGCCGGTGTTTTGCTGGCCAGTGATCAGTCGGCCACAGCTTGGGTGTCAGCGTAGTGGGCTGCCTCGAACTCGGTGGGGCTGATCATGCCCAGACTTGAGTGCAGGCGCCGGTTGTTGTACCACTCCACCCAGCAGGCGGTGGCGTACTCGACCTCAGCGATCGTCTTCCAGGGACCGTCGTGGAAGACGCTGGTGCGGATGCACTCGGACTTGTAGAGACCGTTGATGGTCTCCATCAGGGCGTTGTCGTAGGCGTCACCGACGCTCCCGACCGAGGGACGGATGCCCTCGAGCCGGAGATGTTCGGTGAAGCGCACACTCGTATATTGCGACCCGGCGTCCGAGTGGCATATGAGCTGGTCCCGCCCGACCGGGGTTCCTTCCTGGCCGCGGCGCCACAGGGCCATCCGCAGGGGCACATCGACCAGCTCCACATCCCGCTTCACCGACGCGTGCCAGCCCACGATCTTCTGGGAGAAGCAGTCCACGATGAACGCCACGTAGGTGAACGACTGGTACGTGCGGACATACGTGAAGTCGGTGATCCACTTCTCATCGGGAGCCGGAGCGGTGAAGTCCCTGTTCAGCAGGTCCGCCGCCCGGCTGTCGGCCGGGTTGGGGACGGTCGTTCTGGGTCTTTTCCCCCGCACGACGCCGGCCAGGCCGAGTGAGCGCATGGCCCGGTCCACAGCCCCGAACCCGGCCTCGGGAAAACGGGTGCGGCGGATGAGAGCCAGCATCTTGCGCCGGCCATAGAGACCTTCGGGAGCCAGCACACGCTTCCCAGCGGCGTTGGTGGTGAAGGCCAGCTGGCGGATGGTGTCCTCGACCAGCGCGTCACTGATGGTCCGGGCCGCGTGCCCGTTCGCCGGCCCTGCTGGGGCGCACCAGGCTCGCAAGGTTCGTGCCGCGATCTTCAGTCCCGCGGTGTTCAGGGCGATGAGGATCGACTCGACGGCGTGACCGACCGCCTTCATCTGGTCGACGAAGGCCACGATCAGCGGTTTCGGGGGTCGAGTTCCCCCGCGAAGAAAATCGTCGCCGATTTCAGCACCTCGTTGACCTCACGCAGCCGCTTGTTCTCCGCCCGCAGCCTCCGCAATTCCTCACGTTCGTCACTGGTCACACCTGCGGCGACACCGGTGTCGATCTCGTGCTGGGCCACCCAGCGCCGTACGGACTCCCGGGAGACGCCGAGCGATTCGGCGACCTGGACATGGACAGCACGCTCGGTGGAGTACTCCGAGCGGTGCTGCGTCACCAGACGCACAGCCTGGCTCCGAAGCGCGGGGTCAATCTTCTTGGGCACGTGTCCCATCCTCTCTGATGGCTCACAACGGAGCGGCAGAGAAGTCAGAACGGTTCAGACCCTGGCGGGAGCGGTATGAGCCTCCCCCTCATCTACTCCTCGACCCAGTGGCACGACTACTGGAAGCTCATGGTGCCGGCGTCCCAACGCGAACAGCGGCGCGGAAACCACATCGCCGACCTGATCGCGGCCGACGGATGTGTGGTGGAGATCCAGCACGCGAGCATGTCCCCGACGAAGATCATGGGACGCGAACTGGACCACGGCCACATGGTGTGGATCTGGGACGGCCGTGCCGCCTATGCCTCCGGAGCCCTCTCGCTGACCGCCTTCGCCGACGGCATCGTGAGCTTCCGGTGGAAGAACCAGCGCCGCAACCTCCGTACGTGCCGACGCCCGTACTTCCTGGACCTCTGGATGCTGGGGGAGTCCGGGGAACGGGTGCTGCTGAAGGTGGACATCCTCAACGAGGACGGGACGGGCTCCGGCCAGCTGGTCACCCACGACATCATGCGGCTGTGGATCGTCTCCGGCCTCCCCCGCCGTCCCCTCGCCGAGATCCCCGAGGGCTCCGGCATCCCGTCGGTGAAGTTCGCCGCGGCAGTCGCGTAGCACAACCGCCCACCTGCTCAGCGACGTCGAGCCGGGCGAGACCTACTCCTGCCCGGGTGGAGCGGCTTCGTTCCGGTGCCTTCGGCACGGTCCTTCTTGAAGATCCGGCCCGGCGCACTGCGTCAGGCCCCGTCCCGGTCCCGGGACGGGGCCTGAGCCCAGCACATCCATCGCTATCCCGTGGGCAGCACAGGCCCGGCGGGCAGAAACCGGCCGTGATTGTCGGAGGCGGGATTCATACTGGCTGATTAGCCACACCGCGCGGTCACACCTGTCCCGTCTGGCACAGGCCCCACGCTGCGCGGATCACACAAGGGCAACGTGGCCCTTGGAGGGGAGTGCCATGCTGGTGACGTCCGTGGAGATCGAGACGTTCCGCAACATCACGAACAAGCAGACCATGGTGGTCGACCCTGAGGTCACGTGCCTGATCGGCAAGAACGAGTCGGGCAAGACGACGGTCCTGAAGGCCCTGCACCGGCTGAACCCGGCCAACAACGCCGACGACTTCCACGTCACCACCGACTACCCGCGGCGGAACCTGGCCAGGGACCGGCGCACGAAGGACCTCGACACGGCCGCCCCCGTGACGGCCGTCTTCGAGCTGGAGGACGCCGATTTCGACGCGATCGAGGAACTGATCGGCGTGCGGCCGCCGGCGAAGGCGTACGTCACGGCGTCCCGTCTCTACGACGGCAGCCTCCAAGCCGATGTGTACTGCGCCCTCGAGGACGTCCTGGCGGACGTTTTCGAAGAGGCGGGCGTCGACGACGAGGGGGACCGGAAGGCGATCACCGGAGACCACACGACCATCGAGGCTGTGAGCGCCGCGGCGAAGGCCCGAGCCCGGGAAGTCGGTGACGGCAGGAAGACGGCCCGGGTCAAGGTGATCGAGAAGATCCCGGCCGAACTGGACCGGTACAAGAAGTACGTCGAAGAGGGCCTTGACGAGGAGGAGCAGGAGCAGCTGATCGAGCTGCTCCCGAAGTTCTTCTACTTCTCCACCTACGAGATGCTCCCGGGCGACTGCGACCTCCACGCGCTCGCCGACCGCGCGAAGACCAAGCAGTGGGAGCGCGGCGACGAGACCATGATGTCCCTGCTCCGTCTCGCCGGCGAAGGGCCAGAGGACTTCCTGGACGAGGACTACGCCAGCCGCAAGGCCGAGCTCCAGGCCGCCAGCCTGGACCTGAGCGCCCAGGTCTTCGAGTACTGGAAGCAGAACGAGGACCTCACCGTCGTCTTCGACACCGACCTGATCCCCACGCCCCCGGACGCCAACGGCCAGCCGCAGCCCCACCACCGACTGCTCAAGATCGAGCTGCGCGACGACCGGCACGGCGGCGTGGAGACCAACTTCTCCACCCGCTCCACCGGATTCCAGTGGTTCTTCTCCTTCCTCGCCGCATTCAGTGCCTACCGCGACACCGACGAGCGCGTCGTCGTCCTGCTCAACGAACCGGGCACCAGCCTGCACGGCGAGGCCCAGGGCGACTTCCTCCGCTACGTCTACGGCGAGCTCGGACCCAGACAGCAGGTCCTCTACACCACCCATTCCCAGCACATGATCGACCCCACGCGGTACGAGACGATGCGCGCCATCCAGGACCAGGCGATCCGCACCGACCCGAACCTGGGCGTGGTCATTACCTCGGTCAGCCTGTCCGCAGACCCCAAGACGATCCTGCCGGTGGAAGCGGCGCTCGGATACTCCGTGGCGCAGCACCTGTTCCTCGGAGCCGGCCCGCTCCTGGCCGTGGAGGGCAGCAGCGACTTCGTCTTCCTCATGCGCATGTCCGACTACCTGGTCAGCCAGGGTCGCACCGGCCTCGACCCCCGGCTGGCCATCATTCCGGTCGGTGGCATCGGCAACATGCCGGCCTTCATCGCCGTCATGGGACGCCGGCTGTCCGTCCGTGCGCTCATCGACGGAGCCGAGACCACCAAGGTGACTGCTAAGGTCCTCAGCGCCGCCGAGGCCGCTGACGTCGACACGTCCCACATCACCGTCATCGGTCAGCTCGATGGCCTCCCGGAGACGGCCGACATCGAGGACCTGTTCTCCACTAAGGACTACCTCTGGCTCCACAACCGGGCCACCGAGGTCACCGTCAACGAGGAAGACCTGATCAACCCCGACAAGCCCCTCCCGATCCTCCAGCGCATCGGGATTGCCCGGGAGAAGCAGCGCAAGCCCCGGGACTTCGACCACGTCGGCCCCGCGCACCAGCTCACCCGGGACAAGGAGGCCTTCTTCGCACAGGTCGACGACGACACTCTCGACCGCTTCGAGTCGGTCTTCAAGAAGCTCACGGCCTGACCCTGCCGACAGCACCGGCCCCGGGCGCGACGGCAGCCCGGGGCCATCGCGGCCCCGGGGTCTCGCACACTCCGGCTCAGCGCCGGACTGTTATGCCCACTCAATGCCCAGCTTCCCCAGTGCGTCCAGCTGTTCCTGGGCGAGCTTGTTCCGCCGGGCCTTGGTGTTGGAGACCCATACGCCGAGCTTGACGGTCACCGGCTCTGTCTCGCCGTCGACCGTGATCTTTTCGCTGTGGCCGCGTGGTACCGGCCGGTCCGCGCCTTCCCGCTCCACCCACTGTGTGAGTGCCGCCAGGCCCCGCTGGAACGCGGCCTGTGCCTTGTTCGGGCCCTTCGTCGCGCGCGTGGCTGCCGGGGCGGGTGCCGGGGCCTGGTCGGGCTGCACGCCCAGCTTCGACAGCCGTTCCTGCTGCTCGGGGAGGAGCTGTGCCCAGGTGCCCGGGTTCTTCTGCCGTTGCAGCCACCGTCCGATGTCATCGCCCTCGAACAGCACTCCCGGTTCGATGGCCGGCAGGATGCCGTCGGCGTCGACCAGGTCCGCCAGGACGCGGTAGTGGCGCTGCCAGTCCAGCGGCCACAGGCAGTCCCAGTCCTCATCGACTGCGGACAGCTGCTGCGCGCGTACGGCGGCCCGCTCCGCGTCCTTACCCAGACCACCCTTGCGGCGCAGGTTCGCCATGTACTGCCCGATGGGCACCATCGCCTCGCCTTCGCCCCACACCGCGTCCTGCCGGGGCGCGAGGTGCCCCATGGCCCGCCGGTAGGAGCGGAGCGCGGCGAGCTTGTTCTCCCACGCCTCCTCGCCCGGTTCCCACACCATCCCGGCCTCCGGGGCGTCGAGGAGGGTCTTGCGCCGGTCCTCCAGCTCCCCGGCCCGCAGCGCCTTCCTCTGCTGATGCACCCACCGCCCAAGCGGAAACGACTTCGTCGCCCCGACCTCGATCTCGACGTCGTACGGGACGGCGTAGACGCCGGTGATCTCGTTCTCCGCCCGCCACCGCAGCAGGGCCTGGTAGCCCTCCAGCCACACCAGGGACTCCGGCCGATACACCCGCGTCCGCAGGAACGCCGCGATCGTCGCGGCGTCGCGCGGACTGGAGAAGTGCAGCAGGGCCGACTCGGCAGCGGCGTCGGTGTCCTCGTCGTGCTCCTGGTCCTCGCCGTCGCCGGTGCCGCCGGCGCCGATGATCCGCCCCTCCTCGTCCCGCTGCACGTGGACCTTGCGCTTGCCGCTCGTGAGCGCCCGGGAAGCGAGCTGCTCGACCAGGCGCTCGTCATGCGAGCGCAGGCCCTGGAGCACGGCTACGAGCGGCTTGAAGCTGGCGCTGGCGACCATGTCGGTCGGGTCCTCGTTCGGCTCCAGGAACACCGGCACGATGATCCTGGCCACCTTGGTGGAGCCATCGCGGTTGAGGCGGAGCGCCCGGCCGATGTTCTGGACGATCTCGACCTGGGAGCCGCGGGTGTCCGCGAAGCAGATCGAGTCGACTCCCCGCTCGCCGGTAATGTCCACGCCCTCGCCGAGCACGCGCACGCTGGCGAGGAAGGCGCGGTGCACCCGGCGCCCGGCCGCGTCGATGCCGTTGGCGAACTGCCGCAGCACTTCGCGCCGCTCGGAGACGAGGTGGTCGCCGCACAGCCACGCCGACCACACGCGGTCCGGCGGGACGTGGCGGCCGGCCTCCAGCTCGTAGAACTCCGCGTCGATCGACGACGCGGGCAGCCGGCCTGCGGCGGCCAGATCCTCGTCGGAGGCGTCGGTCATGTAGAGCTCGGCCGCCGTCTCGGGCAGCTTCTCCGCGAACGCGGCGGCCTCCTCCACCTTCTGGTGGAACGTCATGACCGTACGCAGGTTGTACGCCGCCGCGTGCTCCAGGAGCGCCGTCTGCAAGAGCGCCAGGCGCCGGCCCCGCCGCGCCTCCTCCGACTCCCCGAGAACGGGGGAGGGGTCGCGGATCTCCAGCACGTCGATCTCAAAGCCCGCAAGGATTTCGCGCTCGATCGCCTCCGAGAGCCCGAGCTCCGCGATCCACGCACCGTACGTGCCCCCGGGGTCGTCGGCCATGGTCGCCAGCTCCCCCTCCTGGCCGTCCGCGCCCTTCTGCGGCCGGGGGGCGGCGAGGATGCGCGGGGTTGCGGTGAGGTAGAGCCGGAAGTCCGCCGGGATTCGGGCGTTGTCGTGGATCGCCGCCCACGGACGGCCAAGATCACCAGCGGTTCCGTGGGCCTCGTCCACGATCGCGAGGTCGAAGCCGTCCATGCGCTGGCCGTAGAGCCGCTCCCCGCCCGCCAGCGCGGCCTCCAGCGGCCCGCGAACCTTCCGCTGCCCCTCGGGAGCGTCCACGTCCTCACGGTCCACGAGAGAGGCGTACGTGGCGAACACGACGACCGGCCCGTGCCCGGCCCACAGGGCGAGCTGGATCGGGTTCGTGGTGGTGCGCACTCCCAGCGAGTTCAGCACGGGGTCGTTCTCCAGCGAGCACACCGCGACCATCGGGACCTGGTGACCCACCGCGCGCCACGCCTGGGCGGTCTGCACCAGCAGGTCCAGGGTCGGGGCCGTGACGAGGATCCGGCTGCCGGGGAAGCAGTCGCGCGCTGCCCAGGCGACGGTGATGGTCTTGCCCGACCCGGTTGCCGAGACGAGGGTGCCGCGGGCGCCCCGGGGAGAAATGGGGGTGCGCTCGGGGCGGCCGGCCCAGGCGCGGATCGCGGCGACTGCGGTGACCTGGTGCTCGCGAAGGTGGATCATCCGAGCCGCTCCTCTCCGTGCTGGGCCGGTGAGGCTTTCGCGGTGGCGGAGGCCTGCCGGACCGTGGCGGCCTTGCGGCGTCGGTGTTCGCGTTGGGCCTGGGCGCGGGCGCATTCGCGGGTGCAGTACTTGATGCCGCTGGTGCGGTTCTGGCCGTATTCGGCGCGGCCGCGCTGGCGGACGAAGTCCCGCCCGCAGGTTTCGTTGGCGCAGGTGCGGATGGTGGCGTTCTCGGCGAGGTGGTTGTAGAGCTGGAGGAAGGCGACCGACAGGATGGTGGGGTGGCGGTCGGACAGACTGCCGACGCCGATGCTGAAGGGCTTGAGTGAGGAGTTCAGCATCCCGGTGAGGTTGGTGATGCGCAGGCCCAGCAGTACCTGGCGCAGCTCTTCCAGATCCTTGGGCCAGGGTTCGTCCTGGTGGTCGTTGTCCTTGTGGATCTGGGCCAGTGCATCGCGTGTGACTTCCGGCTCGACGAGTGCGTCTAGTCCCCCTTCCCGGTGCAGTGCCGTCCAGGTGGTGATGGCTTCCTGGGCCTGGGTGATGAAGACACCGATGAGCTCACCGTGCACGGCGAACGGTCCGTGTACGGGATGGAGGCTGTCTGCGAGCTCCGTGAGCCGGTCGTATTCGTCGTTCTCCCAGCTTCCGGAAGCGATGCTGCCGCCGAAGTGTCCGTAGGTGCGCATCATGTCCGCGATCGCGTCGAGGTCGGCGGGATCGAGGTCCATGAGCTCGCGCAGGTAGAAGTCCTCCGGCAGCGCGACGGGCTCGCCCTCACTACCCAACTGGGGCGCCCACACGATCCACTCGCCCTCGGCCCGCGCACCGCGCAGCGACCTCAACTCCGGTGCGGGCACCGGGGTTCCGGGCCAGAGCGTGGGACGAAACCGTGGGTCTACGTATGCAGCCATGCGGGGCATCATAGCCATACGGCAGTAGCACGAAAAGGAGCTGGTTCGTATCACTGTAGGAAGGGTGGGCATGGTGACGAGGTGGCAGGACCGCAAGCACGTGGGCGACATGCACGAACGGCGCGTCATGCTCGCCCTGCAGAACCTGGGCTGGACGGTCCAGCGCTGCGGGCAGGGTACCTACGCGCCCGCCATCCGTGAGGCCCTGGCCCGTACCGACTCCGCTCTGCGTTACTTTCCCGACCTGATCGCCGCCCGCGACGGCCGGCTCGTCACCATCGACGCCAAAGACCGCATGCCCAGCACCCACACCGACCGCTACGCCATCAGCAACGCCACCTTGAAAGCCGGCCTGCTCTTCACCGCGGTCCACGCCCCCACTCCGCTGTACTACGTCTTCGGCGACCTCAAAGTCCTCACCCCTTCCGAAGTCCAGCACTACACCGCCCGCGCGCGCCAGCACGCGAGCGGAGCCTGGCTCATGGTCTCCACCCATCAGGCCCACGCCTTCGACGATGTCTTCAACGCGCCGACCGCTCGCGCCGCCTGAAGGCCGGCGCCGGCTTTGCAGGCCTGGCTTCTGCCGGTGCTGAGGGGAGGCCCTGCGGCGTTCGCCGCTGTTCTTCGCTGGCGTTCCAGTCGATGCGAACGTTTTATCCAGATTCGTATGAACGATCCCATATCTGCGGGATTGTCAGTGCCTGGTTCTACCTTCACGGAAACGGTCTCTCCAAGGACGGAAGGCGGGTCGAGTTGGCGAACATCGTCTGGCACGAGAAGTGGGGAATCGAGCTGGACCTGACCCGGGACGATCTAGGGCACGAGAGTCTGCCGGGACTGTGGGACCTGCTGTATCAGAGCGACCGGATCGACGCGCTCAGAGGCGTGCCGGTAGCCAGGCGGGGCCTGTTGTGCGGCGGGGTGTGCCGCAAGGCAGGTGTGCAGGCGTGGATGTATCTGCGCGAGCGGGGCGGTCGCCGGGAGGCGGTGCACGAACGGTCCGAGGACGAAGAACGCCACCGCGCACCGCTGTCGGACGAGCACAAGGCCTACCAGGACCGGATCGTGCGCACCGCCCAGAGCGAGGGATTCCGCGCCGACAGCGAGGTCCGCACCAGCATCGGCCCGCGTTCGTGGATCCAGACCGACACCCTGGTCCAGGGCGAGGGCGGGATCCGCATCGGCTGGGAGGTCCAGCTCTCCTCCGCCGGCGCCGAGGGACCGCGGAGCGTGAAAGCACGCGCGGCGAAGGCCGCCAAGCACGGGATCACCCCGGCCTGGCACACCGACCGCTCGGACTACGCCACCCGCACCGACACCCACTGGACCCGCAGCGACCGCCTGCCCGCGGAAGTGATCGCGAAGTCGGGCGACCTGCGCGTGGTCTCGGGATACCGGGCGCTGGAGTTCTGGCGCTGCGACGACCGCGCCCTGTACCGGTGCCCGCACACCCAGCGCCGCTGCGGACACACGCACGTCACCCCCAAGCCCCGGGACGTGTTCTTCGACGACCTGGTACGCAAGACAGCAGCCGGGCTGATCGTCCCCATCGAGCACCGCACCGGCTCGAGGACACACCGGTTCTGGGTGACGGACGAGGACCACCAGCGGCTTGCCGACCATCACAGCGGTCTGCCGGTCCCGCCTTCGGCCGACCCTGAAGAGGAACGGGACCTGCCCACGGGCGCCAGCCACCGTGCACCGACATGCCGGCCCCCCGCCCCGACCACCCCTCTCGCCGGGGCCGACGTCGTCATGCCGTCGATCCCCGCCCAGCCCTCGGTACCGGCCCGCCCCATCGGCGCCTGGCCGTCTCTGCCGCCCCGGCCAGCACCGCCGGCGCCCGTACCAGTGGCCGTCTCTCCTGCTGTCCCCCGGCAGCCGGGACCGGACGACCGGCCCGAAGAACGCCTCCTGGACTGGCGCTCAAGCATCCACTGGTCGCCCAAGTCACGGCCGTGCCGGTACTGCTCGGTGACCACGAACCTGCGCGACGAACAAGGATTGCCCTCCCACAAGACCTGCGCGGAGACCCTGGGCGACCGGCATCAGCGGCCTGCGGGACCCGGTATGTAGTGGATCCGACCCGCACGCCGACGCGGCCTCGCGCTGGGTCAGTAGCGGACGACTCGTACTCATGCCGCACGTCCTTCCCTCGTAACCCCGCCTTTCGGCACAGACCCCTGCGGCGCGCGAAGCTGTACGAGAGGTTCGTCAGCGTCCTCACCGAGGAGGGCCGTGTGCGGGTGAACGCCGAACGCGCACTGGACCGGTACGGCACCGGCGAGACGTGCCCGCCCGGCTGCGGCCGCGACTGTGTCCAGTGACTCCCGCCCTCACCCCGGGCACCGCCTGAGCGTCCGTTCGCCCCGCTGCCAGGCGCCCGGCAGCGGGGCGGGAGACCGGGGTGGTGAGTACCGCACCACGACGGCCTCTCGGCCCCGGCCGCGCCGACCCGCCCGCCCTGAACGCCCGCGATCCGAGGGCGAGGAGCGCCGCCGAACGCGCTGCCGGGGAGTGGACCGCTGAGCCCGATCCCGCGCCCGGTGGCGAGCCGACGTTCGGGGAGCGGCCCGCGCGGCGACGTCTCGGTCCCAGCCCGACCTGCCCTGCTGCCGACGAGCTGTCCGTGCCGGAGGGCGGCAGGAACAAGTAGTCAGCGTGCCGCCTGACCGGAAACCACGACTGCACACCAGGTCAGACCGCCAATCCGGGCTCCACCGCGGAAAAAGCGGCACGACCCAGGACGCAACCCAGGGTGTGACCCGGGGCAGCACCCAGGATGCGACTCAGGGCGGGACCCAGGATGTGACCGCAGCGGGCCCGGCCGCTAGGGTCCGGTGCAGCCCGTGCCAATATGGCGTGCGAGGGTGAGGCCCGGCGCCCAGGGGGCTTGCTCTCAGGGGGCAGTACCGCCGGGCCGCCCCACCCTCTTGCCCTTTCCTCCGCCGCGCCCGGCCGGGAGCACGCCGATGCTCTGCGCCCCGGGGCGCCCCGGTCGGCCCTTCCCCGGAAAGTTGGGGGGGATGGGTGCGGGGTTCGGGGGTGTGCGGGTGTGGAGTCCACAGGACCCCCTGTGAAGGAAGAGCCGGCCGGTTCCCCCCGCTCCGGCCGGCTCTCGGGTTCGCGAACGGCTTGCACCAACTGGGTGGTGGTGCGAGCCGTTCGCCATGTTCTCGGGTCTTCCGTCATCTATTGAATGGGCGCCCGGGGTCGGTGAGTCTGCCGGGGTTGCGTGGCTAGCTTCCCGCCGGGTCAGGGTGCGGACCGCCGCGTTGAACCGGCCGGCATCCCACACCCACTTCGAGGGGGACCTTTCATGTCCACGACCACCGCCTTGGTCCTGCTGCTCCTATTCATCACCGGCTTCGCGGTGCTGTCGGCGCCGGTCTACCTGGTCTGGCTCCACCCCCGCCTCGCCGCCCCGCCGGGCCTCTCCGTGGCCTTCGGCGCCCTGTTCGTCGCCGCGGTGGCCGCCGCGCTGAAGCTCTGACCACCGGCCCGCCCCCGCTCGGGAGCGGGCCGTTTTCCCTCTCGCCCGGGTTTTCGGTGTAGTGCCCGGTCAGGTCCGTCATAGGCGTCTGTCAAAGATCCGTCGTGGGCTCATCGTGGATCCACGCCACGATGGGCCGCTGACGGACTGCACGACGGACACCACGACGGGTCCCAGCGGCCCGCCGCCCGTCGCCTGGATTGCGGGCCGGGGCGTCGTCAAGAGCCCCAGGGACAAGTAGTCGGCGCGGCGTGCCGCCCGGATCGCCGGTTGCACAGCAGGTCACCGCGCCTTCCGGCGCCACGCCGCCCTGAAGGCGACGGGACCCGAGGCGGCATCCAAGGCGCGACCCGGGGCGGCACCCAGGATGCGACCGAGGGCGCGATCCAGGACGCGACCTCGTCGGCCGGCACCCCGGCCCCGGTCCGCGCCCCGGTGGGCGTCATCCGTTCACTCGTTCACCCGCCCCGGGCCGGGTGAACGAAGAGCCGTCCTACACGCGTACGTACGCGTACGAGCGTGCCTGCGCATGCCCGTACGGGGCGCCCCGGCTCCCACCGTCACAGCCGCTCGTCACCGCTGCGGTCATGGTGGCGGGAGACTGGTGCGGTGAGTACCGCACCCCGCCGGCCTCTCGGCACCGGCCGCGCCGACCCGCCCGTCCTGCCCGCCCGTGATCCGAGGGCGAGGAGCGCGACGGAGCGGGCCGCCGCCGGGAAGTGGACCGCCGCACCCGACCCCGGCCCCGGGCCCCGTCCTCGAGGTCGGCGGGCTCCTGGAACTCCGGCCCGTCCGGCGCCGTCTCGGTCCCGGCCCGGCCGACCCGGGCACCGGCTGAAACGCCCCGCCGGTTGTCACACAGCGGTTCACACCACCTGCTAGTCACACGGCTGACGTGCGCCGATCCCCACAACCCCCGCCTGCGCCTTGTGTTACCGCGCTGGTGTGACTGCCCGGCCCTTGGGATCGAAGGCGAGGGCCCCCTTGTCCGGCCTGGCTACCGAGGGATTTCTCCGCCTCCCGGTTCTCGGTGTTTTCCCTGATCAGGACCCGCATCACGGGTAGCACAGGGGTAGCACCGCTCAGCATTCGATGACGGTCCGGTGCTGACGGGTGCTGCCTCGATGTCACCTCCGGTGCTGCCCGGATGCTGCCTGCTGCGGCCCGGCCCGGACAGCCGGCGCGACACCGGTCCGGCCCGGGGGCGGTGACCATTCGGCGCTGGCGGCGTTGTGCATGCCGATCGCCCCGGCCCGGCTTTGTTCGGGCGTCGGTCCACTCCTCCGGCGTTGCCGGGCCGGGGCGGTCAAGGGGTCTTGGGCAAGCCTCCTGCTCCCCTGTGGTCTTCCCTGCGTTCCCCCTGCGGTGCCTGTGGCTTGCCCGGCACACGTTTGCCCAGTTCAGCGCCCGTTCTCCCCACCCGGGTGCGCCTCGACACCCCTCTGTATTGCATGATCAGTCAGGACAGAGGGGCCGCCCGTATGGACGCGGGGGCCGGGAACGGGGAGGCGATCGGGGTGGGCGGTTCGAAAGTGCGCCGGTACGGGTCGACGGGCCGCACGCGCACGATGTGCCTGGAAGCACTCGGCGCGGTGAAGGTCGCCACACCCGATCAGATCCGGCGGCTGATGTGTCCGGGAACGAAGGACGCAGCGACCGTGCGCGGCGGCCTGAAAGACCTCGAGGCCGAGAAGCTCGTCATCTCCCCGGGCAGCGCCGTACGCGTCAACGAGGCGGGCGTCCGGGCCACGGAGAAGCTCTGGACGCTCACCCAGGCCGGACTGGACGCGGCAGCCGTGATCCTGGACCGCCCGGCCCGCGAGATGGGCGGCACGGCGAAAGCCGCGGCGGCCTCCGGCGCCAAACACGTCCGCGCCGTCACCGACGTCCTGGCCGCCTTCCTCCAGACGCCGCCCGAGCCGACACAGCCGCCCGTCCGCAAGAACCAGTTCGCCCCCGCACCGCCCGCCGAATAGCCGGCCGATCAGCCGACCGCCCGGCCGGAAGGACTGGGACCGCTGGTCGCCTGGTCCGCGGAGATAGCGCTGCCGGTCGGCGGCACGTTCCTCTCCCCGGCCCGGGGCAGCCTGTGCGCCGACATGGTCTTCGCCCCCCGGCCACGACGTGCCGCTGCTGTTCGTGGAGGTCGACAACGGCACCGAAGGGCCGGGAATCGTCGCGGACAAGGTCGCCCGCTACCGCCGGTTCTTCGCCCGCCGCGTCCCCGCCAGCACCGGCACCGGCCTCGAGGTGCCGCTGTGGCGGACCGTGTGGCCCGACAGCCCCCGCGACGGTTATCCGCCCGTCGCCCTGGTCTTCACCAAGGACATGGGCAAGGAAGCCATGCGGGCGAGGATGCGCGAGATCGGCTCCCTCGCCCGCGAACACTGGCGCGGCGAGTGGATAGCCGACGGCTACACCCCCGAGGGCGAGAAGCCGGACGGCTACCGCGACTACACCGGCACCATCCCGCTCCTGGCCACCACCCTGCGCCAGCTCGTCATCCACGGCCCGCACGGACCGGTGTGGTGGCGCTACGGCCACCCCGTCTTGCAGTCCCTCACCGACGCCCTGGACAACCCCGACGACTACCGCGCCTACTCGGTCCGCGACCAGGCGCGCCGCCAGGCCCGCCAGGCCGAACAGGACCGCAAGAACCGTGAGTACGAGGCCAGGCGCCGCGCCCTGGAGGCCGCGAAGTGGACCTGCCCGACTTGCGAGCGCTCGGTGTACCTGGACGACGGCCTGACGCCCGGCGGCGAGTGCCGACCCTGCCTCAACGACCGCCGCCGCGCCGCCGCCGAAACCGTCCCCGAACAGCAGCCGGTCCGCGGCGGCCTGTTCGGACGCCGCCGCACCTGAACCGGCTCTGCCCCTGTGGTGAACCGGAGTCGACCTGACTTATTGAGGCGGAACTGTTCAGTTGCCTATTCGGTGGTGTAGCGGACGTGGCGGGCGTGGAAGTAGCCGCGGATGTGGTGGGGCTGTTGCTGTCGGCGGTGGAGGAAGCGGCGGGTCTCGTGGGCGAGGTCGTCAGCTGAGCGGGCGCGGGCGGCGTGGACGTGGCGTTTGATGTCCGCGTTCAGCAGTTCGTCGGGGTTGAGTTCGGGGCTGTATCCGGGCATCAGGTGCAGTTCGGCGCGGTCGCGGTTGGTCTCCAGCCACGCGGTCACGGCCTTGGAGCGGTGGACGGGGTGGCGGTCGGCGATCACGTGGACCTTGCGCCCGGCCTGGCGGGCGAGGCGGTCCAGGAAGCCGGTGAACACCTTCGCGGTGAACCTCTCGGTGAACACGGTGAAGTACACGGTGCCGCGCGCGGTGATCGCGGACATGATGTTGACCCTGAACCGCCGACCGGAGACCTTCACGACCGGGGTCTGTCCCTTCGGAGCCCAGGAGGTCCCGGGCGGAGCGGTGTCCGAACGCAGCCCGCACTGGTCGACCCAGGCCACGACCGCGTCCTCCTCCTTCACCTGGGCGGCGATCGCCGGGTACTCCTCCGTCAGCCAGGCGGTCACCTTCGTCTGGTCCTGCCGGTACGAGCGCCGGTCCGGGCGTTGAGGGGAGAAACCGTGCCGGCGCAGCCACTTGCCGACCCCGCGCTCGGTCATCGCCTTCCCGGTGACCATCCGGACCAGCTCGGCAACCAGCGGACGGGTCCACAGCGGGCCGCCGATCAGAAGTTCCTCAGGGGTGTAGTCGGCCATCGCCTGGAACAGCACGGCCCGTTCCTCCATGCTGATCCGCTCGTCCGGCCCAGGGCGCCCCGTCCGCCGCACGGCCAGGGCCTCCCGGCCACCTGCCCGGTACGCACGCCACCAGGTGCCCACCGACCGCTCGGCGACCCGGAACACCTCTGCCGCCTGCCGGTACCCCTTCACCTGCCCCGACTCCAGCGCGGCCACAACCCGCAACCGCACCACTTCCCGCCCCGCCGGCGCCACCCGCCGTAGATCCCCAGACTCAGCCACACCCCACCAACGAGACAGGCAACCCTAGAGTTCCGCCTCAATACCACCAGGACCCTTGGTGAGTACCACCTATGAGGCTCACAAGTCGTTTTCCCAGGTGAACGCGCATCTGTATGGCTGTGAGGGACTTACCGCGAGCCCCGGCGCCATGGTCCAGGCCGGGGGCGGATAAGGTCTGTACCAGCCCGTGCCGATATGGCGTGCACGGGCCAGGCCCGGCGCCCGGACGCTGTTCTGGGACGCAGTACCGCCGGGCCGCCCCAACTCTCACTCTCCCGCTCTGCATCGCGTGTGCCCTCTGCCTGGCCTGCGAGCCTTTCGCCCCACCCCAATCGCCCCTCGGAAGCCGGGCGTTCTTCATACCCGCAGACAGGCCATCACAAGCACCCCGCGTATCTGCGCAAGGGTGGTTTTCCCAGGCGTTCTAACCCTGTGGGCCGACGCGAAGGCTCAGTGTCGTTGCCAGGGCGGTGACCTGTAAATGGAGTTGTCCGACGATGTGGCCGGCGCCCTGGCCGCGTTCACGGTCGCCTCAGATGGGCATCTGTCTACCGGCTCACCGCGCCTGCTGCGCTCTCGCTCGTGATACCGGCCGGCGTCGGATGGTCGGCGGGCCACTCTTGCGTGCCCTGTCGGCCTGCGCGTGGTAGCGCCGCATACCGGGCAGCGGGCAGCCTGGTCCGCCGTGGTCCGGGGGGAGTGGGCGGATCGTTGGCGTAAGCCGGGCGGCAGGAACGGGGCGGCGTCATGGCCGCACGGGCTTCTTCTGGCCGCTGGCATTGTGGGGGCTGGTGAACGTGCTGGTCAAAGCGGTGGCGGAGGAGTCATGATGGGCCCGTTTCCCTTTCCGCTGGATAAAGAATGGGGTGTCCTTTATGGGTGCTGTGCCGCAGGTGGACAATGAGCAGCGCCGGGCCGCTTGGGCCAAGGCTGTTGCCGGACGCAAGGAACGCGCTGAGGTCAGGCAGGCTCTCAAGCAGGGCCGGATCTCGCTGCGTGAGGTGCTGGACAGTAACTCCGAAGCGGTCGGCAAGATGCCGGTCCGCCTCCTGCTGGAAGCACTCCCCGGCATCGGCAAGATCCGGGCCCGACAACTCCTGGAGGAGCTGCAGATAGCCCCCAGCCGCCGCGTGCGGGGGTTAGGCCCCCACCAGCGGCAGCGCCTCCTTGAACGGCGCGCACCGCGCAGCAGCTGACCCGCTTCAGCCCGCCGCCTCCTGAAGACCCCCGCACTCCGCTTCCTGCGCATCAGCAGTGTGAAAGGGGTGGTTCTCGGGTGTGGCTGGCTGGTGCCGGTCCTGCTGGCTGTGTGGCCTGGCGGGAAGGGGGCGGCTGGTTTTCTCGGCAGTACAAGACAGGTGCTGCGGGCGGGCTGCCGGGGTGTCAGTGGGCCGTGGGAGGCTTACCGGTATGCGGAATGGGCTTCCTTTGACGGTGGTGGGGAATCTGGTGGATGACCCGGAGTTGCGGTTCACCTCTACTGGGGTGCCGGTGGCCCGGTTCACGGTGGCCTCCACCCCCCCCCGGGTCTTCGACCGGGAGACGAACGCGTGGCGGGATGGTGAGCCGACGTTTCTGGACTGCAGCTGCTGGCGGCAGCTGGCGGAGAACACGGCCGAGTCGTTGGCGAAAGGGTCGCGGGTGGTGGTGGCGGGCCGGCTGCGCACCGACCGGTGGGAGACCCCCGAGGGGGAGAAGCGCTCCCGGATCGTTTTGGAGGCCGATGAGGTCGGTGCCGCTTTGACGTTCGCTACGGTCACCATCACCCGTACCACCCGCCCCGCCCCGTCGCGGGAGACGGCGCCGGATGATCCCTGGGCCACCGCCATCCCCACCCGACCCACCCCGCCTGCCGCGCCGGACGGCGGGCCAGAGGCCCCGGCGCAGGGACCGCCGTTCTGATGCCCGGCATACCGCCTTCCTCCCGCTCCTTCGCAGAGGCCGTATCCGATCTGGAGACGGCTGCGGCTGCTGTCGCCGCGGCGCGGCGGGCGCTGGAGGCGGCCCGCCGGGAGCTGTCGGCGGCGATCCGCGAGGCTCGCCGGTGCGGGGAGCCGGTCCGGGACATTGCCCAGCGGACCGGCCTGCATCCGACCATGATCCTCAATACCCTGGCCGTCCCTCCCCCCGCTACGCCACGGCGGGATACCGGCCGGTCGCGGTAGACGCGGTCCGTGTCCGGGCCGCGATGCGCGGACACGGACCGTACGGAAGGTCCTGTTCGGCAGCCATGTTCGTACAGCCGTCCAGCAGGTTTTTGTCCGGGGCCTGGCTTTGTCGACGCCACACGACAGCGGTTGTCGACACCCTCGGGAGGCACTCACCCGCGCCTGGATCTCGATGCTGACGACAGCGGGAGGCACCCGCCGACACTCGGCAAGGGCGGGACGAGGGTCGTCACCTACGCCTGTAGCCAGCGCTTTTGTGCCGGGCCCCGGACGAGCGGTACATGGCGTCTTGCCAGTCGGCACCGGGCTGCTGTCCGAAGCCATCGATATCCGGCGCGGGCAGCGCCTCCCGCACCGCCCGAGAAGCGCTGCTCTTCGTCATCGACAGAGCCAGTATGAGCTCTCCGGAACTATGAACGGAGGTGCTGTCCAGCCGGTGCTGCCCAGGAGTTTCTGGCCAGCAGTCTCTGTCTTGATCTGTTCGATGGTCTCCTTTATGGTCAGTTTTCTTGAGGTATGGCTTTCTTTCGGCTGAGCAGGGGGTCTTCCGTGGCCTGTATCCGTATCTGGGTTGAGCCGCAGCACCGCGATGGCAGTATCTGCTCGCATGCCATCACTGCTTCCGGTAAGCCTCGTGATCCCGCGACGGGCTGTACCGGCCGTGTCCGCTACCAGGTCAGGTGCAGCGAGCACGGTGCCGTGAATGATGCCCAGAGCCGGCGTTCGCTCGCTGAGGCCGCACAGAACGCTCACCGCGATGAGCACCGGGCCGTCCTCGCCGGCCGTGCTGCATGAACAACTCTGTCGCTGCGGCCGCAGGAAGCCTGTCCACGAGGCTTCATCAGCCTTTTCTTCCAGAAGGCCAGAGTGATGACAATCTTGGCGATGAACCCCGGGCCGGCAGCCACGGATCACGCCGCCGCACAGCAGGCTTTTCTCGTGGCCGCGAGGACACCTTCTACGATGCCGGGGTGACAGCCCGCCGCTCTCTTGGTACTGGTCCGCGCGCTATGTATGCCGTCCGTGCCGCCCAGGCCGACCTGATCGACGTCCTGCCGAATCTGCGTCTTCCCGGTCTCGCGGACCTTCGGGCCAGGGGAGTGCTGGGGAGTCCCGCACCGGCGCGTCTGGTCCTGCGAGCGGAGGCCGCGACGGTGAAGAGCCGGGCGGATGATGCCGCGGACGCTCTGGCACACCAGTTTGGGCACTCCCGGTCCGGCACCCCGTCTGCGGCCGGAAGTGAAGGACCGGGTTAGAGTCCGTTCAGCCTGTGCCGGCAGGGCGTGCGCAGGCTAGGCCCGGCGGCTCGAGGTGCTCTGGGACGCAGTACCGCCGGGCCGTCCCACCCCTTTTGCCCGGCGCGCTGTCTATCCCAGTAGCGGTACGGCGTGCGCTTTAGTCCCGGGGACTGGTCGGGCGGGGGCCGTTTCCGGGCGCGGGAGGAGAGGCGGGTCGGCAGCGGGGGCAGGGGATGAGGCCGTGGCCGTCGGGAGCGACGAGGGTGCCCCAGTCGCGGCAGCGCGTACAGCGGAACACCTGGTAGACCGGTGGCCGACCAGAGCGCTGCGCGGGTATGCGAATCACGCCAAAGCAAACAAATCGGCCATGGTTTTTATTCCCGGCCGGTGCGGCCTGGGCTCGGGGTCGGACGCAGTCCTTGAGCCTTGCCGTCCAGGGCACGGAGGGAAACTGTCGGCCGGGAAGCCCGGGAAGGATTCGGTGTCGTAGCGGGGCAGGTAAAGCAGGAACCGCAGGGTGGCGTACTGCGCGGGCCCGGTCTCGTCTGTCCTGCCTGCCTGCCTGCCTGCCTGCCTGCCTGCCTGCCTGCCTGCCTGCGCGGAGCGGCCCGGGCCGGTGTGCGTGGTGTGGACGCCCAGGGGGCCATGTGCAAGACGACAGAGACGGAAGAGCCCGGCACATGGCCCCCTGACTGATGAGGCGATCAAGAAAACCCTAGCAACTCTTCGCCGTCTTCTCTGCCCGCCACCGGCCCGGCGCGCTGCAAGTCGGCAGTAACCGCCTCCGGCCCCCTTCTCCGGCCGCGCGGAGAGCGGCTTTCATGCGGATGCAGTACGTGCCCTTTCCGTACCACCGGGCGTTGTTCCGTGTGACGCGTGCACCGGCCCGGCCGCCCCACGACCGGACTCGCACCACTGTGCGGCCCCGGTCCCGCGCTCGGCACCGGGGCCGCACCCCCATGGCTTCCCGCTTCTTCCCGCCGCCCCCACAGTCCTCGCAACCCTGGTCATCTCCGGGCTACAGGCGCCATCGACTCACTGGTATCCGCGTTGACGCAGGCGTTTTTTCAGTGCCTGCGCCGCGATGCCGAGGGGGACGTCCAGGAGGAAGTTCTCCGCCGCCCATGCCCGCACCTCCTCCGCGGCCGGCAGGACGGGGCCCTGCCCCGCTGCGCGGGCTGCACGGGTGATTACCTGGTCGGCCGCGACCAGCACGCACCGGCGGTCGTGTTCGGCTCCCCTGCGGGCAGCCTCCCGTTCCCCCTTCCGCCGCCATCGCCACCGCAGCATGCCGCGACCCTAGACGGCCCCCTGCTCACCGGCCAGGCGACTGGATGCCTTCATGCGCCCTTTGAGTACCGGGTGCCTGTGTCTGCTGTGGCGGGGAAGCGAGCGAAGAAGTGGAATAAGAGGGCAAAGGGCCCATTTCGGGTGCTGTGGTGCGAGGAGGAGTCATGGAGCGGTCTGCTGCTGGGGCGGTGCCTGAGATGAGCCGGGAGATGCAGGAGTGCATCGAGGCGTGCATGGCCTGCCACGGCGTGTGTGAGGAGACGATGAGTGCCTGCATGCAGATGGCCAGCGCGCCGTCGATGCAGGTGATGCGGGCGGTGATGGACTGCTCGGAGATGACCCGAATGTGCGCGGACATGATGACCCGCCGCTCACCCATGACCGCCGGCATCGCCGAACTCTGCGCCAAGATCTGCGACATGTGCGCACAGGCCTGTATGGCCATGCCGGACGATCCGGTGATGATGCGCTGCGCCGAGGCATGTCGCCACTGCGCGCAGATGTGTCGCGCGATGACGGCAGCCGCAATGTGACGTGACGCCTGACCCCAAACCCGGGACCGCTGTCCGTCCCGGGCCCTTGGTGCGCTCTGCCGGTTCCAGGCCAGTAAGCCTCTTCTGTCCCCGGCTCTGCCTGATCCTTCATGCGGCTGCGGCCTGCGCTGATCTGCTCAGGCTTCACCCTTGGGAGCCGGGATGAAGAGGCTTTGTGGGGCGGGTGGGGCTCGAACCCACGACCTACGGATTAAAAGTCCGCAGCTCTGACCAACTGAGCTACCGCCCCCCCTTTTTTTTGCTCCCGATCAGACCATATGCGTGATCATGCTGCATCGCATGAGCTGCACATATTCCTCTCGTCCTGGCGGCTCCATTGATCTCGGTGTCTGCATCGTTTTTCGATACCTTCACGCTTCCGTCTCGGGCTGCCTCTGTGGGGTCTGCTCGTATTCCTGCGCGTGCGCCTCGGACCGTGCTGTTCAGCGTGGAGAAAGCCGCTGCCGCTGGCCTTGCTGGTGTCCTGCTACAACGCGCGTAGAACGGTTTGGCTGCAAGAGCAGTGAGCCAGTGGCGTGACGGTCTGCACATGACGTCTGAATGGCTGGGCCCTGCGGGTGAGTAGTGATCACTCGTGAACCGGTCGGGGTTCCATGATCGTATGAATATGAAGGTGAGAAGGCGGCACTGAACACCCCTGAGGTGCCGCTGTGGGCTGCCCCTGCCCCTCGGAGGGGCAGCCCGCGTCTTTGGGCAAGACCTGCTGAGGGGTGCGTGGTCTGTCGGCACGTGCTCTTCGGGGTGAGCTCTGTGTGTGGTCCGGTTGTCTTGTAGCGCAGATTTGCCGGACCCTGGAGGAGTGGGCATGTCGTGTGCTGCTGGCCGGCGGGTTGAGGGCAGCGCAGGAGCACGGGTCATTGCTGGTTGGCTCTCGTAGCTCAGGTGGATAGAGCGGACGCCTTCTAAGCGTCTGGCCGCAGGTTCGAGTCCTGCCGGGAGCACCGTTTGGCAGCTGTTGTGCTGCGGGCTGGAGTGTCCGCCGAACTGGCCAAAAGGAGGCTCGGTGCGCCAGCGGCCAGGAGGCTGCTGTCCGTGCCGGCGCACCGAGGATGAGGCACGTGGTCAGGTAACACGTGGGGCCGCAAGGGGGAATGCGACTGTCCTCATCGGCTGCTTCGCAGGAGTTGGATCTCCCCAGGCCCTGCCCCTGCTGGGCAGCTCTCCTGGCAAGGAGACCCTGCTCAGGGGGCTGAGGGGATGAGTAGCCAGTACTTCAGGGCATGGCTGCTTCCCGCCATGGCCAAGACGATCGTCACCGCCGTGGCCCCGGCCGTCACCGTCTACGCCCGTCTCCTGGGCAGGAAGGCCAAGCTGTCCTCTTCCACCGACCTGCAGGACGCCGAGGACACCGGCAAGCACCCCATTAATCTCGGCAAGGCCGGCAGGCGGCTGACCTGGGCCCAGTGGGCCGTGCCGGCGCTCACCGGCTGCTGCTTGGCCGCAGGGCCTGTGCGCTTCGCGGAGCGGGAAATGGCGGCAGGCGGGCCGCGAACAGGGGAGGAAGAGTCCGGTTCGCGGCCCGGCTGCCGTTGAGGCGGCACACCTGACGATAGTGCCCGGGGTCAGAGTGCCGGGGCGGCTGACACGCGGGCGTTTTGGCGCTGGATGACGGCCAGGCGCAGGGCGGCGCGGTCCTCGGAGTCGAGGCGGCCGAGGGCTTCTTCGCGGTCGGGCAGGTAGCCTTCGGCGTACTCGTAGCGGGGCGAGCCCACCAGCCGGCCTGCCGCATCCAGCATCTGCCGCTTCCGGCTCCCGCACCGGGAGCAGGCCAGCACCCGCTCCCAGCCCCCGTCCACACACAGCTGCGCGTGCGCGGGCTGCCAGGCGTGCTGCAGCTCCCGGCAGTGCAGCACCCACACATCCAGCCGCCGTGCCCACGCGCCGACCACCCGCTCCCGCTCACCGCGCGCCTCGTCCCGTTCCAGCCTTCGTGCCATCTTCTCTTCCTCCTGGCATGCGTATGTTTACATTCGCTCACTGACGGTAACGTCATGCTGCCCCGTCGCGGGCTCGTGATTCCAGACAGCGCAGAGCCAGGAAAGAGGAAGATCTGGCCGGGAAGCTGCGCAGGAGTGTGAAAGGCGAAAGGCCGCTGGTATCCGGCCGCGAAGGTTCTGTGTGGGGAAGGAGGCGGGGTTTACCAGCTTTCCGTGTGGCCGTCGTAGTGATCGCGGAAGACTTCGGAGCCCCGCCCGCCCCGGGGCAGGGGGGTCCAGGTCATGCAGAGCAGGGAGGCGAGGGCGACGTAGCCGCGGTCGGTGAGCTGCTGGTCGATCGCGCGGGGCCAGGTGCCGCCTGCCTGGAAGCGGTCCCGTACGGCGGCGTCGGGTCGTTCCAGCAGGGACACCTGCCAGCCGTCTCGCCCGGTGGGGTAGGCCACCGCGTACAAGGGTGCCGCGCAGGACCGGACCGCCTGGAGAACCTCCAGATCCCAGGCCGGAGAGAGAGCTGTCAGGTCGAGCAGGGGGTGGTTCATTGAGACTCCTGGGATTCACGGTCAAGAGAGGTAAGGCAGGACCGTATGCCGGGCAGGTGGTGACAGCGGGCAGCCCGGCCCGGGGAACTGTGGCTCCGGTGTTTCGTTCGAACGGGGAGCCGGAAGCGAGGAAGCCGGCCAGGCCGGCAGACCGGATTCCGGCGGCGGTCTTTCCCTGGTGCGGGCCTGGGGCACCGGGCGCACACTTGAGGGCATCGGACACGTCCTGTCCCGCTGCCCGGGACAGCAGGGAAGAAGGGGTGCCGGGATGCGGGTGAGCGAGGGTGATGTGCTGCGGTTTCCGGGCCGGAAAGTTGGCTCGGCCGGGCACCGGGTAAGGGTGGTGGAGGTTCTCGGGCCGGCCGGTGAGCCGCCGTACCGGGTGCGCTACGACGACGGACACGAAACCGAAGTCTTCCCCGGCCCCGGCTGCACCGTCGACCCCTCCGCACCACGCACCACGCCCAACCGGAAGACTGACCAGCGCCCCGGCGCGCTTGGGACGCCGGGCGTATACGTGAGCCTTCGGACACCTCCCCGAGAGGCCGCCTGCGCGCCTTTGTGGCGCCCTCCCGCCTCGCTGGCGCCCAGATCCCGGGCGTATCCGCCTCCGTCAGGGCCGTGCGGTGTCGCACGCGGCTTTACGGTGCCGGTGTGGAGCATTGCGCGGGTCGGCTGGCGTGGCTGCCGGACCTGACCGGCCTTCGGCGCGAGCTGGCTGACTGTCTGGCCGTGCGCGCCGGGCTCCTGGACGCCGGGGCTGGCCGGGGCGGTGAGGCCTTGAGCGTCCGTGATGCGGTCGCCCTGGTTGCTGTTCGGCCCGGCCTGCAGGTCCCGGCCGGTGCGTGACCCGGCTCGGCGTCCGCACGCCCGCTTACCAGCCCGGCCGCCCGCGCGGGATTGTTCGCGCTGCGTGTCCGTGCAGGGCCGGTTGTCTGCTGCGCTCCGGGGCCTGTCTGGGGGGGGGTGTCTCTATGTCCTTCGTCAAGGGCGTGGTGCCTGGTGTGCGGGTTTTTGGGGTGGTCATGCGGCGAGGGTGACGGTGGGGGTTCTGGACTCGTAGAAGGTGCCGTCTCGGAGCATGGCGAACAGGACGCTGATGCGCTGGCGAGCGAGTCGTAGGAGGGCCTGGGTGTGCGTCTTGCCGCGGGCTCGTTGCCGGTCGTAGTAGGTGCGGGAGGCCGGGTCGGCGTTCATGCAGGCGAAGGCGGAGAGGAACATCGCGCGTTTGAGCTGGCGGTTTCCGCCTTGTGGTGCGTGTTCGCCGTGGATCGAGGTCCCCGACGACTTCGTCGTCGGGGCGAGGCCGGCGTAAGAGGCGAGGTGGGCGGCACTGGGAAAGCCGCTCCCGTCGCCGACGGTGACCAACAGGACGGCTGCGGTCCTGACCCCGACTCCCGGCATCGAGGTCAGGACCGGGTGAAGAGGGTGGGCCTCCAAAAGGGTGCTGATCTGGGCTTCCAGGGCCCGGCGCTGGTCGTGGACCGCGGCGAGGGAACGGGCCAGCGACGGGATGACCACGTCGAGGGTGCCGGTGCCCGGGACCACGACGGTCTGTTCGTCGAGGGCGTCGAAGACCTCGTCGATCAGCCGGGCGGCCATGCGCGGGGCCTTGGGGCGGACCAGCTCGACGAGCCTGCGGCGGCCGGCCTTGCGCAGTGCGGCCGGGGATCCGTAGCGTTCCAGAAGCCAGGGGACGGCCGGGTGGTCCAGTCGCGGACCGAGTACGCGTTCCAGCGACGGGTGGAACTGGGTGAGGAGGCCGCGTATCCGGTTGCTGGTGCGGGTGGCCTCGGCCGCGAGGTCCTGGTCGAAGCCGGTCATCACCGTGAGCTCGGCGGTGATCTCGTCGGTCAGTTCTAGCGAGCGCAGCGTGTGGGGCATCGTCCGGGCGGCGTCCGCGATCACTGCCGCGTCCTTCGCGTCGGTTTTTGCCTCGCCGGGGTAGAGGTCGGCGATCCGCCGCATTGCGAGTCCGGGCAGGTAGGCGACCTCGCAGCCGGCATCGCGGGCGACTGTCAGCGGCAGGGCCCCGATGGATGCGGGCTGGTCCACGATGACCAGGAGGGTGCCGAACTTGGCCTTGAGCTTGTCGAAGACGGCCCGCAGTTTCGGTTCGCTGTTGGGCATCGGCTTGTCGAAGACCTTCTTCCCGGCCGGGGTCAGCCCGTGGCCGTGGTGAGCGGTCTTGCCGACGTCTATCCCGAGGAAGACGCCTATGCCTTCGGTGTCTAACATCGCACCCTTCCGCAGGTGTTGACCGTGCCGGCCTCGGCAGTGGCACCGTGCTCGCGCATCCACGTTATGCAGACCTGCCGCCCGCAAGCTGCCTGGCATTGCGCCGGGCCGGGCGGTGGCCGGGTCTCTCATCAGCTTCTCCGACGGCACCCCACGGACCCGGCGACACCACCCCCCAGGTCATCCGTTCGACAGAGGGGAATCTCAATGATGAAGTCAAGCCGCCTGCGTGACGGGTGGGGCGGAGGTGAACAGCCTTCCGTCACGGAGCATCGCCCACAGGACATCGACCCGGCGCCGGGCGAGGGACAGCAGAGCCTGGGTGTGCAGCAATCCTTCGGCCCGTTTTCTGAGGTAGTAGTCCCTGGAGAGGCCGGGCCGCATCATCGAGGCCTGGGCGGACATGTAGAACAGCCAGCGCAGACGCCGGTTGTAGTGCCTGGGGCGGTGGTAGTTGCCGGTGCGGCGCCCGGAGTCCCGGGCGACCGGCGCCAGGCCGGCATGGGATGCCAGGCGTCCGGCGTCTTTGTAGCCGGACAGGTCACCGACGATGGCGACGAACTCGGCCCCGAGGATCGGGCCATGCCGGGCATGGACTCGATGATCTCGGCCCGCTCGTCCGAACGGAAGGTCTCACGGATCTCCCGTCGTTGTCTTTGATCCTCTCGTCCAGGGCCACCAGCTGGTGGGCGAGGTCGCAGACAAACCTAGCGGCCTGCTTCTCAGCGGGCAGCGCGATCTGCTGGGACTGCGCGGCCTCGACGGCCTTGGCCACAGTGGTGTTGGCTCCACGGACCTTTCGGCGTTCGAGCCACATCGTCAGCCGCTTCACACCGATCCGGCGCAGGGCAGCCGGGGTCTGGTACTCGGTCAGCATGATTACAGGGCCCTTGGCCGCAGAGTAGTCGAAGGCCCGTTCCAGGGACGGGCAGATGCCGACGAGCAGGTCACGGAGACGGTTGATCAGCCGCACGCGGTCGGCGATGAGATCGGCCCGGTAGTGCGTCAGGAGCCGGAGCGTGGAGACGGTCTCCTGCGGAATGTCCAGCTGGGCGAAGTCTTTGGGGCGCATGCGGGCCTGATCGGCGATGACCCGGGCGTCGCGTGCATCGGTCTTGCCCTCGCCCCGGTAGACGCCGGACATCCGGTTGACCGTGCGTGCCCGGTACGTAGACCACCCGCTGATCATGCGCAATGAGCAGCGCCAGCAGCAGGGTCGAGGCTCGGCCCGAGATGTCCACCGCCCACCGCACCTCATCAGCCTGTTCTCTGGCGGTCTCGATCAGCGTGAGGATCTGGGCCTCGTCGTTGATCACCTTCGTCGAGAACACCGTCTCGCCGTCGGCGTCGATGGCGACCGCCCAGTGGTGCCCCTTGCCGGCGTCGATGCCGACCCATATCCGTGCCTGCCGCGCGCTCACCCTCGAAGCTCCGTTCCGCCGTGACCAGCACATTCGTGGTCCGAAGAACACTCCGCCGACAGGTCCCTAACCAGCGATGACCGCAGTTCTCAATCAGTGGTCGGAGCATCCCGGAGGACCGGGCGGCCATTCCCCTCGAGCCATCAACGGCACACAGTCATCAGCCACACCCGGTCCTCCCGGACCGCCCAACATTCTTAGGGACACAGTCATACCGGGCCCGGAGGCCAGCGGCCCCATTGCAGGACCGCGAAAAACATAACGGGCGGCGGCTGGTGTTGGTGTGGTGTGTCAGTAGCGCTGGGTGGTGGGGGTGTGTGGGGTGGGGGGTGTGTGCTGCTGGGTGAGGGTGCGGTGCAGGCGTGGGTGGGTGCCGGTGAGGTGGAGGTGGATGTGGGCGGTGTGGGCTTGGTGGGTGAGCTGGTGTAACGCGCGTAGACCGGTGGTGTCGCAGAAGGTGAGGTCGGTGAGGTCGAGGTGGAGACGCCGGGGGTGGGTGCTCATCGCGGTGGCGGCGGCCGCTTCAAGGAGGGGGACGGTGGCGAGGTCGAGTTCGCCGGCCAGGCGTAGGTGGACGGTGTCGCGGTGCCAGAGGGTGTGGGTTTGGAGCAGGTCTTCTGCTCGCATGGCCGCCTCCGCTTTCCCCGTATGACCGGGCCCGGATCTTTTTGCCCCTGTTTTCCCTGTGTTTCCGGTAGTCCGGGTGGTTCAGGGGTGGGGTGTGTGTCCAGGATGGCAGGTGGGTGTTATGCGGCGTCGAGGGTGGCCCAGTGGTCGATCAGGCCGTCGGTGTCACAGCCGGTCTCTACACCGGTGCAGTCGGCGAGCGTGGTGACGATGCTCCCACCGCGGCCGTGTTCGTCGTCGGGCCGGTCGGCGGCCCAGCAGTCGGCTGCGGTGGTGGTGGGTTGGGGTCCGCCGTCGCTGACGTGGACCTGTACGTGGCCGGTGGTGTCGGCGGCGGCGTACAGGTGCAGGACGACGGGGGGCAGGGCGTGGATGACGGCGTTGGTGACCAGTTCGGAGATGACCAGCAGCAGATCGTAGACCTGCTCCTCATCCAAGCCCCAGGATTCCAGGATGGCCTGGGCGGCGTGGCGGGCGGTGGCCGGGGCCAGCGGGCTGTGCTCGAGCGGCAGGCCGAAGACACGCTCACCGGTCCCGGCGGCCCGCGGCACGGGAGGCTGGGGGCTGGTGGAGGAGATAGTGGTGGTCGTCATCGGGATCACTGCCTGTCCAGTGGGGCCGGAAGTCTTGCGTCTTTGTCTGCTGCTTCCATCACACGCCCCCGCAGCACAAAAACCCCGAGCAAGCAATACCCAAAAATGAAGAAAACGGACAACAGGCTTGAGGGGCAGGGTGCGCGCCCGGCTGCGTATACAGACCCACAGCACTGTGCTCACTGGGACGGCTCATGAGACTCGTGGCCGGTGAACCGTTCCGGGGCCGGTTTGCGCTGCCGTTGAGCGCGGGCCTGTCGCGGCCCCAGCGAGGAAGCCGGGACAGGCCCGCGTGACACCGCAGGGGGAACCTGTTGTGTTGACCCAAGGTGATCATGGAATCCCGGCTTCCGGGCGAGTGATCACTACTCCACCTGCAATCCCGGCCGGGTATATCCCAGGCCCCCGGCCCGCCCTGCAGACCGAACCGGACCGCGCCGCGCACCCCCTTTGTCCCGTGCCCGGTGGTAAGCCCGGCAGGGCCGGTCACAGGGGCCGGTGCTGTGAAGCACGGGGAGTCAGTAGTGGAGTCGGGCTGCCTGCGTGACCGGGGCGGAGGTGCGGGCCTGTCCGTCGCGCTGGCTGCCTTGCGAACCCGTGTTCGCAAGGGCCAGCACTGGCAGAGGGTAGTGCGAGCGCGGTGCCCGGCACCGGCCCATCAGCCGTCACTTCACCAGGTCAGTGCTCCCGCGCTGCCGGGGTTCCCTTCCCGGAGTCCGGCGAAGCCGTTAACGGTCCTCTGCGCATTACGCCGCCGCGTGGGCGGAAGTGCGTTCCGGCGTCGGCTAGGGCCTGTTGCGAAAGTGGATCTTGTTCGTTGATGATCACCTGTCGTGGGACGTGGAGATCTGACGAACGGCCAGTGGGCCCGGCTTGAGCCGTTGCTGCCGACGGGCATCAAGCCGGGCCGTCCGCAGGTATGGACACGGCGGCAGCTGATAGACGGCATACGGTGGCGGACCCGAACCGGCGCTCCCTGGCGGGACGTGCCCGAACGCTATGGGCCGTGGGACCGGGTCTATGACCTGTTCCGGCGCTGGCAGCGGGACGGCACGTGGGCCCGGATCCTCACGCGGCTCCAGGCCGAGGCTGATGCGAAGGGCCTGATCACCTGGGACGTGAATGTCGACTCCACCGTCTGCCGGGCCCATCAGCACGCCGCCGGGGCGGCAGAAAGGGGGACCTCCAGAAGGAGCCGCCCGGCGGAGTGTTCGTCGAGCCGGCCGACCACGGTCTCGGACGCTCCCGTGGCGGACTGACCAGCAAGATCCACCTCGCGGTCGAGCAGGGGCAGAAGCCTCTGTCGGTGGTGATCACGGCTGGGCAGCGGGGTGATTCCCCGCAGTTCGAGCCGGTCCTGGAGGCGATCCGGGTGCCCCGGCTCGGGCTCGGCAGGCCGCGCAAGCGGCCAGACCGGGTCCGGGCAGACAAGGCCTACGACTCCCGCAGCAACCGCTCCTACCTGCGCAGACGCGGAATCAAAGCCACCATCCCGGTTCCGGCGGACCGGGTCCGCAATCGCCTCAAGCGCGGATCGCGCGGCGGGCGCCCGCCAAAGTTCGACAAGGACGACTACAAGCAGCGGCACGCGGTCGAGTGCGGGATCAACCGGCTCAAGCGCCACCGGGCCGTCGCCACCCGGTACGACAAACTCGCCGTCCGTTACGAAGCGACAGTGCTGATCGCAGCCATCAACGAATGGCTGTGACCAGCACTTTCACAACAGGCCCTAGGAGGCGGTGTACTCCGGCGTAGGACCGGTCGGTTTCCTTCGCCAGTGCCCGGATCGTGGCGCCCGCCTCGTATCTCGCCTTCAGCTCTGCCGCGACCCGGTCACGCTCAGGGCCCGGCGCCAGTCTGGGGGCCGGAGATTTACGCATCACCAGTGGATTCCTTCCAAGAGAACGATGGACATTACATGATCTCGCGGGTCGGTGGCGCCCATCTGGGCGTATTCGCCTCTGCCGGGGCCGTACAGGGCTTTACGGTGCGGGTGTGGATCACTATGCGGGCCGGCGGCGGGGTTGCCGGAACCTGACCGACGTTCAGCGTGAGCTGGCCGACCGGCTGACGGTGCGTGCCGAACTCCTGCGTGCCGAGGCCGGCCGGGACGGCGAGTACCTGGGCATCCGCGATGCGATCGCCCTGGCCGCGGTCCAGCTCGGCCTGCACGCCCCGGCCGAGGCCTGACCCCGGCTCCAGCGCCCGCACGCCCGCCCACCGGGCCGCTCTCACGCGGGCGGCCCGAGCCACGCATGTATGCGCAACCCCGCCCCGCCTCCGCCGTCCTGGTGGTGGGCGCCGTGCGTTCTTCACTGCTGGGCGTCACCTGTTTTCACTGGTGTGGTGTCGTCTGGTCTGGGTGTTCTTCGGAGCCGGTGTCGCGCAAGTGGTGAAGGGCGGTGTCGTTTCCCGGGTAAGCCGGATGGCGCCCATGTAGCGCGGTCCGGTCCTGGCGGTGCGCGCCGAACTCCTGTGTGCGGAGGCCGGCCGCGACAGGGCGGCGTTGAGCGCCTGTGACGCGGTCGCCCTGGCGGCCGTCCAGCTCGGCCTGCACGTCCCCGCCGAGACCTGACCCCTCGGCTCCAGCGCCCGCCGGGCCGCCCGCACGCGGGCACCCGGACCGCACGCGCAACCCTCTCCCCGCTTCCGCCTCGGAGTACGGGGCGCAGCATTTGCACGGCCGCTCCTGAGCCCGTTTCCGGGCGTCTCCGGGGCGTTCCCCGGGGGTTCCTGACGGGTTGTCCGGCTCCGTGTCGTGTGGTGGTTCTGACCTGGTGGCGGTCGGTCCGGCACCAGGGCAACACCCGTTCCGGACCGGTGCCGCGTGGTCCGTCCAGTGTGCAGGAGCGGGACTCACCCATTTCCGCCACTGCTACATGCTGCATCAGTTTGATGCAGGGGTGATGCAGGCTGGTTCCAGAGTTCAGCCACCCCCGCTTTTTGAAGCATTCCCGTACCGCCTGACCGGATGGCCCGCCCCGGTACTGGAAGGGTTTCCCAGGCGCTACACAGGCACGCTCGCGATGCATTCTCCGGCCCGTTTCCCGGGTAGTGTTCGGTTCCTTCTCGGGCGGGGTCGGCCTTCGTCCTGGTCCCCGCCGGGGTGCGGGCCGGATGGCCGCCGTCGGGCTCCTCGCTTCCCCTGCTCCCGCACCCCCTTCCTGGGGTGGTAAAGGGAAACCCCGGCCACCCCCCACCGCTGCCGCCCGGCGCAGCCGGTGGCGGGCAGCGCGCGCCCTCCCGGGCGCGCGCGCGCGCGCGCGCGCGCGCGCGCGCGCGCGCGCGCGCGCGCGCGCGCGCGCTCTCTCTCTCTCTCGGCTGGGCGCGCGCGCGCGCGCGCGCGCGCCTGAAATCCTTTTTTTTTTTTTTTTTTTTTTTTTTTTTTTTTTTTTTTTTTTTTTTTTTTTTTTTTTTTTTTTTTTTTTTTTTTTTTTTTTTTTTTTTTTTTTTTTTTTTTTTTTTTTGTGGTGGTGGTGGTGGTGGTGGTGGTGGTGGTGGTGGTGGTGGTGGTGGTGGTGGTGGTGGTGGTGGTGGTGGTGGTGGTGGTGGTGGTGGTGGTGGTGGTGGTGGTGGTGGTGGTGGTGGTGGTGGTGGTGGTGGTGGTGGTGGTGGTGGTGGTGGTGGTGGTGGTGGTGGTGGTGGTGGTGGTGGTGGTGGTGGTGGTGGTGGTGGTGGTGGTGGTGGTGGTGGTGGTGGTGGTGGTGGTGGTGGTGGTGGTGGTGGTGGTGGTGGTGGTGGTGGTGGTGGTGGTGGTGGTGGTGGTGGTGGTGGTGGTGGTGGTGGTGGTGGTGGTGGTGGTGGTGGTGGTGGTGGTGGTGGTGGTGGTGGTGGTGGTGGTGGTGGTGGCAGGGGCGGCACCCGATTCCCGCGCGGCGGTGACCCTCTCGGAATCGGCGAAGAGCCATCCAGGAATCCCCGGGAAGGGGGTCCCGAGAAGCGGAGCACTTTCCGAAGGCCGCGAAGCGGCAAGGGGATTGCAACAGATCCTCACAATAGCAGCGCATTCAGCAGCAGTT
>NZ_JBXYDZ010000003.1:6492500-7652234 GCF_057371075.1 Streptomyces sp. WAC03905 | reverse complement strand
GGGGAACCGACCGGCCCAGCGGCGGCGAGGAACCGGGCGGTGACGGGAGCCCATGAGCCGGGCGGTCGTGGCAGCAACCGACGGCCCGGGCGGCAGCGGAACCGGGTGGCGGCGGGAGCTGGGTGGTGGTCGGGTGGTCGCGGGCCAGGCGGATACGGAAACCGACCGGCCGGGCGGCGGCGGGGAACGGGCGGCGCCGGGGAACCGGGCGGTGGTGGAAGCCCATGAGCCGGGCGGTCGCGGCAGCAACCGACGGGCCGGGCGGCGGCGGGCGAGCGGCCGGCCGCGGGCCGGGCGGCGGCGGGAGCTACGTGGTGGTCGGGTGGTGGCGGGCAGGCGGACGGGGGAAGCGACGGGCCGGGCGGCCGGGGAACGGGCGGCGCCAGGAACCAGGCGGTAGCGGAAGCCCGTGAGCCGGGCGGTCGTGGAACCGGCGGGCTGGTCGTGGCGGGAGCCCGTGAGCCGGGCGGTCGTGGGCGGCGGTGACACCCGGGACGGGAATACCCCAGGCCCCCCTCCCAGCCGCACGACCCCCCAGGCCGGGCCCGGACGCAGAACCCCAGACCCCCTCACGGCGTTCCCCCGGACCAGGCCCCCTAGGGGGCTGCCGGAGGCCACGGCACGCGCTACAACAGCCGGCAGCCGGGTGGTGGGCGGCGGTGACGCCCGGCCCGGCGACACCCCCGGGCCCCTCCCGGCGAGCACCCCCGGATACGGGTGCAGCACCCCGGCCCCCCCCTCACGGCGCTCCCCCTGGACAGACCCCCGGGCGGGGCAGCCGGAGCCGCGGCACGCGCTACGGCAGCCGGCAGACACGAACCCCGGCGAGACCGCCGAAACCACCGGGGACACCGGGACCTCGGTACAGGCCGAGACACACCACCCGGAAAGCCGGCCCCTCAGGCCTCCCCCACAAGCACCACCCCGAGCGCAGCACAGCAGCCACCCCGGGCCCGGCGGCACGCCGAGTCCGGCGGGACGGCTCACGCAACGACACGCTGCACAGCAACCGACAGACCAGGCGACGGTGGTTCCCAGAACTCTCCCGGCGCACAAGACACCCGCGGACACGGCCACGGCACACAGCCCCGGCGCGTCGACGCGGATGACGTCCGGGCAACCCTGACCGCTTCCGGCGGGAGCCGCCGACGCAAGGACGCACCTTGACCGGGCGCCCCTCCCCCACCAGGCGGACACCCCGTAAACCCACCCCTCCCCGGCGGCGATCCACCCGCATACGGGGGGGGCGACGCAGCCGGTGCGGCGCACGGGGTGCGGCGTACGGGTGCCACGGGCCGGGCTCCTACCGGCGCGCGGCATCCGGGGGGCGGGGTGGTCCTCGTGTTCCCGCCGCCGGTCCTCCCCGTCCCCGCCCCCGGCGCCCGCGGCGGCGTACCGGAAAGCGGGGGGGGCCGGGGCGGGGCCGGGGGCCGGGGGCCGGGGCCAGGGCTACTTCAGGCCGATTTCCTCGCAGGCGGCCCTGATGGCGTCGGTGCAGATTTCCTCAGGGGTGTAGACGCCGTCGAGAACGACGGTGGCGCGGATGTCCTCCCGGGTCACCGGCACGCCCGGGATGAGAACGGCAGGGACCCGCTTGGTCGTGGGACTGCTGACCACCTGATTGATGATCCCGTCGATCTTCTCGCCCTGGGCGAGAAGAACGGCAAGTTCCGCCGCGGCCTCGGCCTCGCGGGCATAGGGCTTGTACACGGTCATGAACTGCTCACCCGCCACGATCCGCCGCACCCCGGCGAGTTCGGCATCCTGCCCCGTGACCGGCGGCAACGGCGAAACACCCGCCGCCTTCAGAGCACTGATGATGCCCCCGGCCATACCGTCGTTCGCGGAGTACACACCGACGATCTTGTCCTTGCCCAGCGCGGAGATGGCGGCCGTCATGTTGGCGGAAGCATTCTCCGGCTTCCACTCGACAGTGTCGTACTCCTTGCCGACACTCACCTTCCCCTCCAGAACAGAACGGGCACCAGCCTTGAAACTGGCCGCATTCGGGTCGGTGACCGCACCGTTCATCATCACGATCCTGCCGGCCCTGGCCCTGTCACCCAACGCATCCAGCAGCCCCTTGCCCTGAACCCGGCCGACGTCCTCATTGTCGAAAGAGGTGTACGCATCGATCGGGCCCTCGGCCAGACGGTCGTACGCCACCACCGCCACGCCCGCCTCCTTCGCCCTCCCCACCGCACCCGCGATCGCCTTGGCATCCACCGGATCAACGACCAGGACATCCACCCCGTCCTTGACCATCGCATCCGCCTGAGCACTCTGCCGGACCGCATCTCCCCCGGCATTCGCATAAACCACCTTGCCCCGGCCCAACGTCAGCAAAGCGACCTTCTTCTCCATCAACGGCTTGTCGAACTTCTCATAACGCGCCGTCTCATTCTCCGGAAGCAACAGACCAATCCTCACCCCCGCGCCACCAGCCTCACCACCACCGTCTGAACCGCCGGAACCACCACAAGCAGTCAGCGCAACGGCAAGTACCGCAACAACCGGCACAGCAACACGGCCACGCCCCAAAAACACGACCACGAGGAAAGCCTCCCTGACAGGGCCAAACCAAAAACGACCGAAGTGGAGGCAGTCAACGTCCCCCCACCCCCACCGTCAAGAAGCGAACACCTAACAACACGACAACGCTGTCACCACCGCCCCCACACCCCACCACGCAGGGACACCCCGCGCCCACACCACAACACCTGAACACAACCAGCAGGGCGACCTACAACACCTGAACACAAACCGGGCAGATCGACCTTCGACACACGGGCAAGGACGCCCGCCGGAGGCGCGCTGCCGGTCGGGGCGCCTCCGATGGTCCGATCAGCCGGGTGCCAGGTTCCGGAACCGACCGGGTGCCGAGGGCCGGGGAGCGGGGGTCGTCGTGGGGCGCCCGCCCCACACCGGACGTACCCGGGGCTCACGGCCGGCCAGGCTCCGGCGGTCGAAAACCGGGTGCGGCCGCACGAACCGGGTTGGGATCATGACCGCATGGTCCACCGACTCGACCCCCTCGTCCTCCGGCACACCCACCGCGTCCCCCGCCCCTCCGGCGCGGCCGGCGACGGCGCCGTCGCGGCGCGCCAGTTCGACGCCGCGCTGATGTCGGTGGGCTTCAAGCTGTCGGCACCACTGCTCGACCACCTGTCGGGGCTGTCCGACGACACCGTCGTCGGCACCGCCGCACGGACGCTGGACACCGTCCGCGCGATGGTCGGTGACCACGTGCAGCACAACACCTACTTCATCGACTTCCCGGCCAACGTGCCGGACACCGTCGACTTCTGGATGCAGTGCATCGCCGAGGCGCTCGCCGACGACAGCTCGCGCGCGAGCGTGCTGGAGCAGCTGAGCACCGGCGTGGTGGACCTGCTCACCCTCCCGTCCTACGGGAACTACCGGCACACCTACGCCGAGATGCTGACCCACCACGACGAGCTGATCGCCGCGGCGGGCGACCGTATGACCGTCCTGCACCTCGGCGGCTCTCCGGACGACGAACTCGCCTCCCTCTACCTGGCCTTGGCGGGCAGCACCACACCCCTGGGCGACGACGGTCTGCGGGACCTCGCGGACCTCGCCGCCCACTGCGCGGACGGCCCGCAGCCCGCGGAGATCCCCGTACGGGAGAACCGCGCCGTGGTCAACCGGGCCCGGCTGGAGACGGGAGCCGGCCTGCTGCTGGACACCGTCACGGACGTACTCCGGCTCGCCTGCGCGCTCGCGGGCGGTGACGTCGCCCTGCAGGAGCCGACGCGGCTGCGCGGCATCTCGCGACCGGCGCGCAGGGCACTCCTCGCGGGCCTCGACGCGGTCGTCCGCACGGCGCCCGCCAAGCTCGCCGACGTGCACGCGCACCGGGAGATGTGGAAGCGGCTCGGCGAGCGGCTGCACCCGCACGAGTACCCGCAGTGGCCGCACGCGGCCGACGTCTTCGCCGTTGCCCGGGGGGAGAAGACGGTGCGTTCCCTCGACAGCCTCGTGGAGGAACGGCACACCCTGCTCGACCCGGTCGGCGCGGCCGAGCTGCTGCTGAAGACCGCGCCCGGCCAGCTGTTCCGGTCCCTGGACCGGCTGTTGCGCTCCGCCGTCACGCAGGACGAACGCGACGCGGTCGTGGCCGCCGCCGAGCAGGCCGTCCCCGGTGTTTCGGGGCGGGTGCTGCTGTCGGTGCGCGAGCACCTGCACAACCGTGCGGAGGCGACCGGTGAGCGGCGGGTGTTCGTGAACCGCTCGGGCCGGGCGTGGGTCGCCGACGACACCCGCCCGCCGGTGTTCGCGCCGGAGCGCCGGCGGATGACCGCCGCGATCGACAGCGAGCTGCGCCGCCGGCTGCCCGGCACCGACCACCTGCTCATCGACCCGGACGTCCTGGACGTGGCCCTGCCGCTCAGCGGCCGGGCGACCGCGGCCGGTCTCGGAGTGCTGCCGCGCGGCTCGTTGTCGCCGGTCGACGGAGAACTGCTGCGCTTCTTCGTGTACTGGAAGCAGACCGCGCGCAGCACCGACTACGACCTGTCGGCGGCCCTGCTGGACGAGGACTACGCGACGACCTCCTGGCTGTCCTACACCAACCTGCGGGATCTGGAGGGCGAACATTCCGGCGACATCACGGACGCGCCCGACGGCGCCTCGGAGTTCATCGACCTACGACTGGACCAGGTGCGCGGCTCCTGCATCCTCCCGCAGGTCAACATCTTCTCGGGGGAAGGCTTCGAGGAGGTCGCGGAGTCGTTCTTCGGGTTCATGCTGCGCGGGGCCGAGCAGAAGGGGCGTCCCTTCGAGGCACGTACGGTACGCATGAAGTCGGACCTGCGCGGCCCGGGCCGGGTCGCCCTCCCGCTGGCGTTCCTGCGCGGGGACGACGGCGGGTGGCGCGCCAAGTGGCTGCACCTGTACCTGACGGGCGCCGTGTCGCACAACAGGGTGGAGGACAATCAGGTGACCGTCGCGACGCTGATGCGCGCCGTCGTCGATCGCGAGCAGCTCACCGTCCGGTACCTCGTCGAGCTGATGGCCGGCCGCGGGACCACCGTCACGGTGTGGGACGGGAAGACGCTCCCGGCGGGCCCCGTCACCTACATCGGCCTGGAGCGGCCGGAGAAGCTGGATCCGCGGTCGCGGATCGTCACCCCGGAAAATCTGCGTGACCTGATCCCGGCCTGACTGTTAACGTGGCCGTGGCGAGGCCATGAAGGGGCTTCCTTCTCAACACTCCTAAAGTAGCGTCTTCGCTTTCCTCGCCGCCTACTTGAGACCTCCGGCCGTTCCGCAGCACGCGGGACGGCCGGAGGTGTATCCAGCCCGGAGCCCTGCCCTGGGCACCACCCACCCCGCTGCGTAACGCTGCCGGTTGCGTGTGCCCGGTCCACTCGACGAGACGCCGGTCAGGGGGCGTCGACGAGTACCCGGCCGTCGGTCGGCACGGTTGCCGCGAGCCCGCTCGCGTACGCGTTCTGCACGCGGGACCGCTCCGTCGCGTTGGGCACGGCGTTGGTGCACGCCGTCCCGGCGCTGGACCCGGACATCAGCTGCGTGCAGGGTCCCGGCTTGGTGTCCGGGAGGCCCAGGCTGTGGCCCAGCTCGTGCGCTGCGATGCGCGTCTTGTCGTACCCCTGGCTCACTGCCTGCGCGCCGAGTTCGACTCGGACCTGGCGTCCGGGGCGGACCGGACCGAGGGTGGCTTGCGGCCAGCCGGTGGTGGCCACGATGACGATCTCGGCCCGGACTCCGGGCGCGGCCTCGACCAGGCGGACGTTGCTGACGTTCGCGTTCCAGGAGGCGACCCCGGCGGCGATGGCCGCTTCCCAGCCGGCGGCCCGGCTGTCGTCGTAGCGGAGTGTCACTACCGCCGCGGTGGCATCCGGTGCGGGTACGGGTACATGTACGGGTGCGGGGGCCGCGGTCGTGGCGGTTGCCGACGCGAGGACGAGCGCGGCGGCGGAGGTGCCTGCTTTGAGCCAGGTGCCCAGAGACATCGTCGTCTTCCTTCATGCGTGGGGGGCCCGGCCCCTCGGCGGAGCCGGGGCACTGGAGACGCCACCACCGCCCGCCTGTGGCCCGCGGGTTCGGGCAGCGGCCTCTCCGGAGCCCTAAGAAGGTAGCCCCGCGACTCACCCACCCGTCATGCACCTGCCAGCCAATTCCGGCAGGCACTCCAGCCGGTGCCCGGTCAGCGGGCGGCGTCGTCCAGGGGCTCACACGTCCACGGTCGATCGGCGGGCCGCAGACGGCCGTTGGACGGCCCGGCAACGCGTGTGGGCCGCGGCCAGGTCGCGGTGGCGGTTCCGCAGCCCGGCAGGCGCCCCGCCCGCCGGAGCCTCACCGGCCACCGTCCGTCGTCACGCCGCCGGGTCGCGCCATGCCGCCGGGTCGCCCAGCCACCCGCCCCGCCCGGCCGCCCGCTCGCACGGTCGTCTCGACGAGGGACGGCGGCAGGATCCTGGGGGGCTCCGCTGATCCACCACGGTCGGCCAGGAATTCGGAGCGCCGATGCCCGCACGTCTCGTAGCATCGACGCGCACCGTACCCGCCCAGGATCACCAAGGATTTTGTGACTCACTCCGATCTCCGCGCCAAGGCCCCCTCGCTCGCAGCCGGCATGGCCGCCGCCGACCACAGCCCGGACGTCCAGCTGTCCCAGACCCGCCACCGCGCCGCGCTCGTGGCGGGCTGGCGCATCGCACCCGGATCGACCGTGCTCGAACTGGGCTGCGGTCAGGGCGACATGACGGCCGTCCTGGCGGAGGCCGTCGGACCCGAAGGGCGCGTGGTCGCCGTTGACGTGGCCGCACCCTCCTACGGGGAGCCGGTCACGCTGGGCGAATCGGCAGCCCGGCTCGCCGCGGGCCCCCTCGGGCCGCGCATCGACTTCCGCTTCGGTACCGACGTCCTCGACCCTTCGGTCGACTTCGCCGAGGGCACTTTCGACCATGTGGTGCTCGCACATTGCTCGTGGTACTTCTCATCGGTCGGACAACTGCGGGACACACTGGCCCGGGTCCGGCCGTGGGCGCGACGACTGTGGTTCACCGAGTGGGACTTGACCCCCGGCTCCGACGAGGGGTTGGCGCACCTGCTGGCCGTGCTGATCCAGGGACACGTCGAGGCGGCGGGCTCGCACGGCGAGGGCAACGTCCGCACCCCGTTCTCCCGTGAGTGCCTGCTGCGGCTCCTGCCCGAGACCGGATGGAGGGCCGAGGGCAGCGAGCCGGTCGACACCCGGGAACTGCAGGACGGCGACTGGGAGATCGCGGCCTGCCTCGACCTGGTCGGGAGCGACGAGCGTCTGGCCGCGCTGCCCGAGCCGGTGCGACAGCTCGTCCTGAGCCAGGCCGACGTCCTCCGGGCCGTCGCCAAGCCGGACGGCAATCGTCCCCTCGCCGCGTACTCGGTCACCGCACGCTGACACACGATCCGCGCGCCCGGACGACGTGCGGGGCCGCCCTCGACGACGGCCGGGACATCGCGGAACCCTCCGCGCCCTCCACGCCCTCCGTACCCTCCGTGCCCTCCGCGCCCTCCCCCGACGGGCAGCCCCTGGTCGGCCGGCGGTCCGTCAGCGGTGGGCCAGTACGTTGACCACGCGGCCGTTGGGGTCGCGGACGAAGAAGCGGCGCACGCCCCATTCCTCGTCCTGAAGGGGGTGGACGATCTCCGCGCCACTGTCCCGCACGGCCGCGTACACCGCGTCGACGTCGTCCACTTCGACGCTCATGTCCGGGATGACGGGTGCCGTCCGGTCATCGGCCATGAAGCTGATCTGGGCGGTCGGACTGGACGGGGAGGCGAGCGTCATGATCCAGCCGTGGTTCATGACCTCCTCGAATCCGAGCAGGCCGTAGAACTCCCGGCTCTCCCCCGCGGCCTGCGAACGGACGTTGGGTACGACGCGGCGGACGGACATCGGCGACTCCTGGGTGAGGTCAGGCCAGGCCCGAGGCGATGGCTCGGCGGACGGCGTCCGCGCGGTCGCGGATCCCGGCTTTGGCGAACAGGTTGTTGATGTGCGTCTTGACCGTGGCCTCGCTGATGAACAGCTGCTCGGCGATGCCCCTGTTGGACAGGCCCTGGCCGATCAGCGCGAGTACTTCGCGTTCGCGGCGGGTGAGGTCCTCGGGGAGGGGCCGGTCGGGCGAGGGTGACGGCGCCCTGGTCCGGACGGTGGCGAGGAGCCGGTCCTGGACCTCGCGGTCGAGTACGGACTGGCCGGCGCCCGCGGCCCGGATCGCTCGGGTGATGTCCTGGCGTCCGGCGTTCTTGGTCAGGTAGCCGCGGGCTCCCGCGCCGAGCGCGCCCAGGATCGATTCGTCGTCGGCGAAGGTGGTCAGGACGACCACGGCGACCTCCGGGTGCTCGCCCGTCAGCCGGCGTGTCGTCTCGATGCCGTCCATGACCGGCATCCGCAGGTCCATCAGGACCACGTCCACCGGTCCGGCGGCGACGGCCGCCAGCACCTCGGTGCCGTTCGCCGCGGCCGCGACGACTTCGATGCCCTCGGCGAGCGCGAGTACCGCCGCGAGGGGCTCGCGGACGGCGGCCTGGTCGTCGGCGACGACCACCCGCAACGGCTGCTGTTCTGCGATGGGTCCGGTCATTGCGGGATCTCTGCCTCCACTTGCCAGTCGCCCTGGTGCGGGCCTGCGGTGACCGGGCCCGCGGTGAGCGTTCCCCCGAGCAGGGCGACGCGTTCGCGCATGCCGATCAGTCCCATCCCGCTGCCCGCGCCGGTGGTCGCCCGGCGGGTGGCGGGCCGGTTGCGGACCCTCAGCACGATCGATGCCGGGGCGTATTCCAGCTCCACCCCGACGGCTCCCCCGGGAGCGTGCCGGGCCGCGTTGGTGAGCGCCTCCTGGGCGATCCTCAGCAGGTTCTGGACGGTTTGGAGGGGCACGTCGCGCTCCGTCCCGGTGACGGTGAGGGCGTCGTCGTGGCCCGAGGAGGCGAGCATCGAGGCCAGGGTCTCCCGCAGCGGCAGGGCGTCCTCGCGCAGGGCGTGCACGGTCCACTGCGCCTGCTTCAGGCTCTCCTTGACCAGGGCGTGGGCCCTGGCGTTTGCCTCCCGGACCTTCTCCAGGTCCCCGGTGTCGATCAGCGCGTCCGCCAGCTCCAGTTGCATGTTGATCCCGGCGAGGGAATGGGCCAGCACGTCGTGCACGTCCCGGGCGATCCGGCTCCGTTCCGTCAGTACGGCGCTGCGCGCCTCGGCCCGCGCGGCGCGTTCGGCCGACTCGGCCGCGTCGATCGCCGCCACGACGGCCTGCCGCTGGGTGCGGTTGACGATGCCGATCAGGACCGGGGCGCCGGTGGCGAGGCCCAGTACCCACGGCAGCAGCTCGTGCCCCGGCCCGAGGCGCAGGAACAGCACGGCGCCGCAGAGCAGGCTGGAGAACCCGGCCAGGACGAGGGCGGGCCTGGTCCGCAGCCGGTATCCGATGTGGCCGGAGAGGAAGAAGGCGAAGAGGTAGGCCGTTCCGCTGCTGCTGAGGCCGATGAGGGCGGCCGCGGCGACGATGCCGAGCGTGAGCCAGACGAGGGCGAGGCGGGGCGGGACCTTGTGCTCGGGCAGCCGACGGGCCAGCAGGGCGGCGGAGTTGACCACGAACAGGGCGGCCACCGCCAGGCCGCGGCCGCTCAGGCCCATGGGCCGGATCGTCCAGAGGCCCACGGCGACGACGGCGAGGGACGCCACCCACTGCACGCGCGGGTCGTGCCCGGGGACGGGGCGCGCGCCCGCGGCCCGGCCGGTGTCGCCGGGGTGCGGGGCGCTGGGTTCTGCGGGCACAGGCCGAAGATACGGCACGTCAGAGCGTGGCGCCGAGTACGGGCGGGGTGGGCGCGGCCGCCGTCCGCGCCGATCGGCTGCGTACGTAGATCGTGGCCACCCGGGTGACGACTTCGGTGAGCGCCATCAGGACGAAGGCCGTGACCCACGCCTGCTGGCCGGTGATGTGGTGCGCGAGGCTGAAGCGGGCGATGTCGTCGGCGCCGCCGCCGTACTCCACCCATGTCTGGAACCCCATCCGTGCCCCCATGCCGACGGTCCAGAGGACGGCGGACACGGCGCCGGCCTTGATGAGGAGCTGTCCGTCGAGGGAGCGGATCCGGGTGTAGATCCCCCCGGCGATGCCGAGGGCGGCGCCCGCCGCGGTCAGGGTGGCGATCAGGACGAGGTCGTTGCCGCCGGTGGGGACGGAGTCCAGGTACGAGTACGCCACGAAGGCCACGATCGCGAGCGGGAGCAGGAAGGTCTTGCGGTCGAGGCGGCCTTCCCGCAGTTGCCGGAAGACGATCAGGACGAGGGCGATGTCGGTGATCCACTCGGTTGCTGTCATGCCGTCCAGCCTGCTGCGTCGCCGGTCGCGGCGCCTGGACCCGGGGGTGGAGAACGGGGTGGAGATCCGGCGCACCCGGCCGTAGGACGCCCGGCCGTAGCGCACCCGGCCGTACGGCACCCGGCGGCGCGGTGGTCATGCCCGCGGGAGCTGTTCGGTCCTCACAGGATCCGGAATGCGTGCGGCTGCCGTTGATCGTCGTCGGTGTGGGCCGGCGACGACACCGTGGCCGCCGGACAGAGCGCACAGCCCGCGTGTGCCACCCACAAGGGGTCCGGCCGTGCCTGGGACCGGACCCCTCAGCGCGTGCTACTCCTCGCCGGGCAGCTTGGCCGCCGGCTGGAAGTTGATGCGTTCACGGATGACGGGGAAGCCGGCCCTGGCGAAGTTCGCGGCCATGGGGAAGTTCCCCTGGTCCGTCGCTCCGCTGACGAACTCCGCGCCCTGCTCCACGAGGAAGTGGGTGCACTCCGCGAGGAGGTCGTACGCGTAGCCGCGACCGCGCTGTTCCGGGACGACTCCGATGAAGCCGACGGTCGGGCCGGACGGGTTGTGGGCCGGGATGTGGATGCCGGCCAGATCGCCCTCCGGCGTGTGCGCGATCTGCCACCACTCCCGTGGGGAGGGGCACCAGTGGAAGAAGTCGAGTTCCTCCTGGGCGGCCCGGTCGAGGCCGCCCTCCTCGATGGCCTTGAGCGCGTGGGCGTCCAGGGTGACGGAGTGGATGCGGCGCAACGCGTCGAAGAACACGGTGTCGTCGGGTTCGGCGCTGAAGCGCAGGCGTCCGGGCCGCTCGGGCAGACCTCGCTGCGGGGTCCAGCGGTACAGGAAGCGTTCCACCAGGAGTTCGTATCCTGCGGCTCGTGCGGCGGCGAAGCGCGCCTCGGCCGCGGCGCGCGAGTCGGTCATTTCCCGCCAGCCGCCGGGCAGGTTGATCTCGAGTTCGACCCGCCAGGGAGCGGAGCGAAGGAGTTCGGCTCCGGCTTCCTCCTCCCCCTCGGCCACGTCGAACCAGTTGATGTTGACAGGCTCCGAGTCGTCGGGGCCGCCCCACCAGGCACCGCGTGCGACGACCTCGCCGTCGCGCAGGGCGACGCGCTTCCATTCGGGACGGAACCGGGTACGCCGATGGGCTTCGCCGGCGCCGAGGGGGTCGGGGTGGGCGTCGAAGAGATGTGCGTCGCTCGCGGAGAGCGCGCGGATGACCGTATCGGTCATGGATTCCTCCGGGATACAGGCTGCTTGAAGCGCTCCCGGTCAGAACTGGAGAACTACGCCGGGACAGCGGAAGAGGGAGCGCTGGAAAGGTGTGAACTGCACGGCACTCGCCTCCTTCCGTTCGTCTCAGGGCGTGGAGCCACACAGTACGTGGTCTTCCACGGGTCCGTCCACGGAGTTCCGCGCCCTCGCGGGCGGGTGTCAGGGGTTGAAGCGTTCCGTGAAGGCGCGCAGAGAGGCGAGGTAGCCGGGGGCGAAGAGGCTGCGGGGGGCGAAGACCGCGGTCAGGAGGGCCCGGGTGTCGGAGCCGACGACCTCCAGGTCGGCCATGCCGTGGTCGGCCTGCGCGTAGTGCTCCACCCGCAAGGAGCGGGATGGAAGTTCGCGGCGATAGACCGCCTCCGTTTCGGCCACGTCGACGTTGCGGTCGTGTCCGGCCAGGATCAGGAGCGTGGGAATGCCGCGGTCCGCGGCCGCCCGTAGGTCGGCGGTGGAGTCGGAGGTCCAGTTACGGCTGATGAAGTGCCAGCGGTCTGCCGTCATCGTCCGATCGGTGGGTACGGCTGCACGGTAGTCGTCGTACGTGCCGCCCCGGCGCAGCACCGCGAGTCCGGCTTCGCGACGGACGAGCGAGGCGTCCCGCTCGGCCCGGGTGGCGTTGCGGTCGGCAAGCTCTGCGAGGGTGTTGTAGCGGCCTTGGCGCTGCCAGTTGACGGCCGGGGAGACGGTGATGACGAAGCGGATGCCGGGGGTGGTGGCCGCGACCTTGGGCAGGACCCACCCGGCCTGACTGGCGCCCCACAGCCCGATGCGTCGACTGTCCAGGTCGGGCCGAGTGCGGGCCCAGGCGATGGCGTCTGCGGTCTCGGCGGCGCGGTCGGCCATGCTCTGGTGAAGCCAGTTGCCCGGGGACTCGCCGACGCCCGGTTTGTTCCAGGACAGCGAGGCGTAGCCGGCCTTGGCGAAGGCCTCCCACATGGGTCGGTAGAAGGTGTCGTGGGTGGCGTCCAGGGGTCCGTCGCCATGGGCGAAGACGACCACGCCGTACGGGCCTCGGCCGCGATCCGGCAGGGCCAGGACTGCGTGCAGGGCTCGGCCGCCGGTGTGGATGACCACGTGCTCTTCGCGCAGGTCGTAGGTGTTCTGCCAGGCGGCGAGGCCGGTGAGGGCGACCGCGGCCAGGAGCACTGCGGCCGCCGTTGAGGCCAGCGCCCGCCGGAACCGGCGCCTCTGCGATCGGGGTCCGCTCGCCGGGCCGGCCTGCATCTCGGTGTCCTGATCGGTCTCGCCGGTGTGCTTCATCGGCCTCTGCCCCCTACGCGCCTGTTGGCGCCTCTCACGTGATGACCTATCGCCAACAAAACTATCGTTTCCAGTTCGATCGTAATACACTGATCACATGATGGATGTGGCAGAGATCCGACGGAACGCCCCCGCAGGCACCGAGGGACGGGTGGCGGAGCTGTATTGGGAGGCGTTCGGGCGCAAGCTGGGGCCGGCCCTCGGACCGGCCGGGGCGGGGCGGGGCTTCCTTGCCGCACACCTGCACGGCGACCGGGCCGTGGTGGCCCTGCGTGAGGGGCGCATCATCGCGGTCGCGGGGTACAGGACCGCCGACGGGCGGGGCCTGACGGGCGGTGGTGCGAGGGACGTCCTGCGTGCGTACGGCCCTGTGTGCGGACTCCCCCGGCTCGCACTGCTCACCATGCTGGAGCGCGACGCGCCCCCGGGGGAGATGGTGATGGACGGGCTCGCCGTCGCGCCGGAGCTGCGGGGCCTCGGTATCGGGGCCCGTCTGCTGCGGGAGGTGTACGCGATCGCTGCCGAACACGGCTGCGAACGGCTGCGCCTGGACGTCATCGACGTCAACCCGCGGGCCCGTGCGCTGTACGAACGCGAGGGCTTTCGAGCCGGGGTGACCCGGCGCACGCCGCTCATGCGGAGTCTGATGGGATTCGGGGCGGTTACCACCATGCACCGCACCATCACCGCGGCCGACCGCACCACGGGAGCGACCTCATGAGCAGGGCTGTACCCGGTTTCGCAGGCGGGGCCGGGAGCGAGGCGGGGGTTCAGGCCTCCCCCCTTGCCGCGACCGTCGTCAAGTCCCCCGACATCCCGACTCGACTCCTGGTCGAGGCTCTCGTACGTGAGGACGGCAGCGTCGACGCAGGCGAACTCTACGCCGTTGCGGCGGCCCTGGGCATGACGGATCAACAGGTGCGGCTGTGCATCAAACGGCTGGTCGCCGATGGGCGGTTCAGCCACGAGGGGCGGGGGCGCAAGGCCGTACTGCGCGCCGTTGCCGACGCTTCGGGCGCGCTCGCGCCGGACGCTGACTTCGTACGTTTCGCCTACCTGCAGGACCGCGGCCAGGCCCCTTGGGACGGCCGCTGGCACCTCACCGCCTTCGCCGTTCCGGAGTCCAGACGCCCCGCCCGCGACGCGTTGCGCGACCGGCTGCTGGCGCTCGGGGCAGCGCCGCTGCAAGGCGGGCTGTACGTGACCGCGAACGACATCGGCGCCTACCTCACGCCAACAGCAGCCGACCTCGGCGTCGCCTGGGCCGTCACCACGCTCACCAGCACCGATCTCTGCGTCGGTGGCACTTCCGACCCGAAGGAACTGGCCGCCTCCCTGTGGCCGCTGGAGGAAATCGCCGCCCGGTACCAGGACCTCGCCGCACTCGCCACGGACCGGCTGGCACGGGTCGAGGCGGCACTCGGCACGGCGGCAGAACCCGCCGTCGGGCTGAGCGCGGTGCAGCGGCTGACGTACGCCGTGGAGGCAGCGGCGGAGTTCAGCCGGGCCATGACCCCCGACCCTCTGCTTCCGCCGGAGCTCCTTCCCGCCGGCTGGACGGGGACGCGGGCGCGGGCGCTGTCGGCGCGGCTGTGGCAGCGCCTGGCCGAACTGCCGGCCGGGCCGAACGAACCCCGCCTCTTCCAGCTCTACGCCGAGGCCCAGAACACAGGACACGCCGCGAACCCGTAACGTGCCGGCCGCGCGCCGGCAGGCAGAGGGCCCCGTCGACCCGGAGCAGGGAGCCGGCCCTTGTACGGTGGCCGCCGCCCCGGGCAGGCCGCCCCTCGCGGCCGGCCCGGCCGGACTCGCTCGTGACCGTCGGCCCGTCGGTACTCACCGCGTTCTCTTCGACGGCGAGGCCTCATGCCGGTGCGCACCCGGTGGAGCGGTCGATCACCGGCCCTTGTCCTTCCTGCCCTTGGCCTTTCCCGGGTTCGCGTCCCCCTTCGGCGTCCCAGGAGTCTTCGGCGGGCGTTCTGCGACCGGCCGCACCGCCCGCACTTCCTGTGGAGGCGGGGGCGCTGCGGCCGGCGACTGCGGGGTGGACGCGACGGCGGCGGGGAGCGGCGGTGCGGTCGTCCCTGCCGGTGAGGATCCTGCCGGGGCTGCCCTGTCGGCGTTGTCCGGTGCCGCGGGCTGCTCATGCGTGGGAGCGGTGACCGGTGGGTTGGGGCCCGCGGGGACGGCGCCCGTCACCAGCACGCAGGTCCCCGCGACGCTCGCCGCTGCAAGGCTCCACCAGAGCGGACGGCGCCCTCGGGCAGCCCTCAACGGCTCGGGCGTTCGCGCGGCGGCGTCGGCAGAGGGCGAGAAGGGAGAGCGGTGGGTGGCGGTGCCCTTGAGCGTGGCGCCGGCCGGGGTGCGGGGTCGCGGTGTCGTCGCCACGTCCTGCAGGCATTGGTGGACTGCGGCGGCGTCGGGGCGCGCGGCAGGAGCCTGGTCGGTCATCCTTCCGAGCAGGCGGGCGAGGTCTTCCGGTAGTCCTTCGGGTATGTGGGGCCGGCGCAGGAGGTGGGCGGTGCCGATCTCCATGGGGGTTCCCCGGTACTCGCGGCGACCGGTAAGAGCTTCCAGGAGAGCCACGCCCAGGGCGTAGATGTCGCTGGCCGTACTCGCGCCTTCGCCCAGGAACTGTTCCGGGGCCATGTAGGCGAGGGTGCCGACGAGGGTGTCGGGCGTGCTGTGGGATCGCTCGTGGACGGTTCGTGCCAGCCCGAAGTCGGCCAGGTGGGGCGAACCCCCCTCGCCGAGCAGGATGTTGGAGGGTTTCACGTCGTGGTGGATGACGCCGTGGGCGTGCACGTGGTCGAGGGCCGACGCGATGTCGGCCCCGATCCGTATCACCTGGACGGGGCTCAGGGGGCCGACGTCCATTCGGGTGCGCAACGTGACGCCGCGGATCAACTCCGTGACCATGAAAGCGCCTTGGCCGTACCGGCCGGCGTCGTAAACGGTGACCAGGGCAGGATGGGAAAGACGGGCCAATGTGCGGGCCTCGTCGCAGAAGCGGTCGGCGGTCACGGTGTCCGTGCCGGCGCGGAACACCTTGACGGCGACATCACGGCCCAGCACCTCGTCGACACCGTGGAACACGTCCGCCGTGCCGCCCGACCCTATGGGGCTCTGGAGCCGATAGCGGCCGCCCAGGACGGTATCGCGTAGAGGCGGTACTCCGTACTCCGGGACGAACGCGGCCGACATGGGTTCTCCTCTGCTCGCGGACGGTGACGCGCGCCTACCCGTGGGGCGTCGCACTACTCACGGACTCTCGCGGGCAGCGGCGCGGCCTGCCCCATGGAGGTGGAGCGGGACGGCGGCGCAAGGCGGTGGCTTCTCCGGGATCACACCGTGTTCAGGCACGCGTCCCGGATCCTGACAGGCGCGCCCTTTCGTGATCGGGGTTCCATCGGCCTTCGCGCGGTACCTGCGGGCAACACGGGGGCGAGAGTGCCGGGGCGGGAGAACGAACCGTCTCCAGGTACTGCAGGTACACCGCATGCCAACCGTCCGCGTCGTACGGGCGGATGATGACCGGTGCTTCCGCCGCCATGCCCGTGTCAGCCGTGGTGATGAAGGGGAAGCGATGCCGTGCGGCAGCCACTCTCGGGTCCGTCCACGGCAGGAACGTGACCGAGGGGTTGACCCACAACCGTGCCGCTGCACGGCTCGCGCCGGCAGCGGTGTCGTCCCAGGCCAGGAACTCGTGTTCGGCAAGCCAGGCGGCCTCGCCCCGCACCTCGTTGACGGAGCACCGCAGTCGGTGGGCACAGTCGACGAAGTCGAGGCGGGTGGGGCTGTCGCCCTCCAGCGACCGGGCGATGAACATCAGCACATCCGTCGTGACGGACCCGGCGGCGGGGCCTCCCACCTCGTCGACGCCGCCGGCTTGGAGTCGGCGCAGGAAGGGGGCTGCCAGCGTCGCCGGCCCCGTGAGGACGTCCCAGTCGCGGGTGCAGGGACAGGGGGCCGTGCTGGTACGACGGTCCAGGCCGCCATCGCGGCGTGGCGAACTGCCGCGGGGCGATGGCGCGGACACGGTCCGGGCGCGGGGTGCACGCAGTCGTGCGCTGTCGGACATCTCATCCCTTCTCGCACGGCGGCCACAGCGCCGTGCTGCAGGTCGTGGTGGTGTGGTGGGTCGCACGGGGGGGGCGGGAGACGCCGGGACGCACGGTGGCGCGCCCGGGACGCCACCGTGGATCTTCAGCGCGACGGCATGCAGCGGCGGAGCCATTGGCGCTCCTGACGGATCCGCACTCGACGTGATCCGTAATTCAACATTCGAATTCGCGGAAGATGGCACCGGAATTCGCAATCGGTCGCGGCGCAGTACGTCCGAAAGAAAGAGCGGTAACCGGCGCCGCCCACCCTGCGATCCGGCAATGTACAGATTGCCGGGGTTTTTACCACCGCTGTTTACACGGATTGCCGGGGTTTGCAGCGCATTCGACTTCGCCCCCCGTCCGGCCGCACAAACGGCCGACCGACGTTGCGACGGTTGCGCTCAGGTGGACCGATACGTCGGCGCCTTCGTCGGCGCCCCGGTCGGCGCCGCAGCTGTGCGACGAGGGCGTCCGAGCGCACTCGCATGGCACGACAGCACTTGCTCGAACCGCTGCTGGCGTCTCAGCTCAACGGCATCCACGTGCCACAGGCGCCCGACCCCGGACGACATCCAAGCCGCACAACCTGTACCCAAAGCGGTGGAAATGAGCACGATCCACAGGAGTAGGTCTCCCACAGCCGACCTTTCGAAGGTTCGAGATCACTGGACGCGCACGGTCGGCGCCCTCGGCAGTCGGTGGGCATAACGCATCGGCATATGCACGGTTGCGGACTGTCCTCCGGTTGCAGTCATGTGCGCGTTCCATCCTCTTGTCGCCATGACCTCTTTTCCGATGGCCCTACCGGGCCGCACTTCAGCCCGGCGATCGTCGCGGGTCCGCCCGCACCGGAGGAACTCGGCACGGAGAGGAGCGGCGGATCCGCTACCGCGAAGGCGGCGCGAGCAGACACCGCCGAGAAAAGGATTCATCCATGGCAGGGCGAGGGTCGGGAGGGTTCGGATAGTCGGCAGCCACGTGCACATTCAGACCATCACCCGGTTGGCGCATACCCACGGCAAGATCGGCAGCGTTTACGGAATATGACAACAGCAAAGCCAGAGCCCCTATGCTTCTTCCCCGGGACGTCGGAAGAAGGAGGGCGAGGAGTCGGCTTTCAATCCGGGCCCACTCGGATCGGAAAATGGACTTTCACCCCCCGCCGAGCAGAGTCCGGCGGATCCGGATGTGAGCACGCCACACTGGAAGACGAGGACCTCGAAGTGGAGCTGACGTTCTCCTCCGCGGTCTTCGAGGACTTCCTCCGCACGATGAGCAGGATCCAAGTCGCGTTCGAGCAGGGGCTGGGGCCGAGGAGCGGCAGGACTGCCACGGCTTCCGGCAGCGAGCACGCGGACGGCTGTTCCCGTGTATGAGCCTCACGAGCCACCGGACCCGCGCGGTCCGCAGCCCCAGCGGGACACCACTGTGTTGTGGCGCCGCTCGGAGCGCGCACGGCAGCAGCACACTCCGGCCGAGCAGCCGGGATGGTCCCGTGAAATGAACGGGGCCTGGGATCCGTCGGAAGAGCTCGCCGGCCTACTGCAGGAGGGTTCCCCACCCGGGCCGTTCGGCCGCACCCTCTACCGCGACGAGGCGGAAGGCTCGCAGGGCAGTACGGGGCATGTCACCGGGCTGCAGCACACCCCGCCCGAACGTCGGCACGGACATGCCTCCGGCGGGCATCGCCGCGGCGTGCCGAGGTCGCCGGCGGCGACCCTGCTGCGAACGGGCAGCACGTGCACCGCTGTGCTGGTCGCCGTCATCGCGACCCTCGTGAGCGTCCTCAGCGGCCTGGCCATCTGCGACACGCTCCGCCACAGCGCCGGACTGCACACTGCCCGCGGCGTGGTGGGCTGGTGGCCACTGCTGGTCTACGGCCCTTGGATGGTCGCTTCCCTATCCATCCTCAGATCCGCGCTGCACCAGCGCCGCGCACTTCATTCCTGGTCGATGGTGGTGCTGTTCTCCACTCTGGCCACTCTTCTGTGCGTGGCCCAGGCACCCAGAACCGTCAGTGCCGGAATGTCGTCCGCACTTCCCGCCGTGGCAACGCTGGCCTGCTTCCAGCAGCTGGTCCGTCAGATCACGCTGACGCGGCCTCCCCGCCAGGCCGCTCCGAGACATCGGAACACGCCAACACCCACGCCCAGGTCCGGGCGAACTCCCGCGGCCTGGACCGGTCCGGCCGGCGGACGCCCCGGTTACCCCGCGGCCGACGAAAGCGGCCTGCCGCCGTCCCACGGGCACGGACTGGGGTACCGCGGATAACGGTCGTGCAGGTGCCCGGGGCTCGCGCGCGGGGGCCGACGCCACAGGCCTCACCCGCGCGAGTCGGAGGTGACCGCGGCACACCGCAGCCGTCCGCCCGGCGAGCAGCCGTGAGCTCCCGCCCGTGTACCGGGCGCCCGGGACCGCACTCGCGGTCGGACGGGATGCCGGACGCCGTACCGTGCCGCTGGCCACGGCTGGCCGGCGCCGGCCGGCAGCGTCCCGCGGACGGCCGGCGCGGAAGGAGCCGGTCGCAGCCGCTGACTTCCCGGGCAAAGCCGCTCCTTCCCGCACGTAAAGAGTTTCCCACCTGCACCTTTGAAACGAAGATCGAAACCGATAGTCACGGGCCCAGCGCAGATCGGCACGTCGGGCTGCGGCCGGTCCCCGCCACCGGACCGGGCGAACGCCAGTCCCGCAGCCAGGGCTTCATCCCCATCGCCGGCCCCCACCGGCCCAGGAGCTGCCCCAGCGCTGCCCCTCCACCCCACCCATCATCAGAAAGGCCACGCAGCGTGCTTCAGGAACTGACCCGTGTCGAACGGATGCACTACAAGCGGCTCCAGGATGCCGCCTTCCAGGCAGGTGAAGAAGCTGTCACCAACCTCAAATCGGCGCTCGCGCTCGCCGGCTTGACCCTTCCTTCGCTGTGCAACGACGGCCCGGTGGCCGGCCACGGCTTCGTGCGGCTCGGAGGGTGCAACGCGGCTTTCGCCAATCGGCTCGCCGAGGTCATCGCCGCCGGGGCCGGCGCCCCGCAGAGCCAACCCTGAAACGCGGCACCCGTCGGCGTCCGGGACCGGGAACTCGTCCGCCGCGGCGACACACCTGCCACGGAGGCGCGGATCCGTGGTGGTCTCCAGGGTCAGCTCGGATGCGGTACGCGCCCCGGGGGCGGCAGTCCGCGGGCACGGTGATCGACCGGCAGCGGGCCGGGCGGTCACGACCGGCGCTTCGAGGAGTCACTCGTCTGTTTCTTCAGGAGTGTGGAGAAGTGCGAGGCGCGCTGCGCGACACTCGGTTTCAGCGACCTGGCCACAGTGGACGATGGCCTCATGTGGGCGGCCGGTTACGCGTTGCGCGAGGTGACGTCCGGGGTCGAGGCGCGGACCGCCGCGCTCGTGCAACGAGCGGCGTGAGGCCGGGCCGCCGTACAGGCCGGGGCGCTACCGGAGGGCCCCGGGGGCCAGGTCGTGTCGTCGAAGTTCCGTCCGGCCGACGGGGCCCGCCTTCGGGTGACCGACGCTTCTCCGTCACCGTCGAGCCGGGCCTCCACGCGCGCCACGAGAGTGGTGGCGACGGGGTGGCCGGCCACGGCGCTCCGGACCGCCAGCAAGCGGGAGCGGGCACGCCGGGAGCCGCTGCGAACCGGAGGCCTCAGCGCGCAGGCCCGCGCTGTGTACCTCCCCCGCGTCGCCCGTGAGCGTGCCGGCGACGGTGAGCCGGCCCGTGGCCCGGCGGCCGACCTCGGCCCGTTGCGGGTGCTGCGCGAGTCGCCGGGCTCACTGGCGTACCCCGGGCAGGTCCCCCACGCCGAGGGCGGCGTCGGTGAGCGCTTCGATCAGCTCGTGGGTGCCGGCCGGGCCGACCGGAGCGGTGGCGAGCAGCTCGACCCGGCGCCGCGCCGCCGCCGACGCCGCGAAGGCGTCCCCGGCCCGGCTCGGCGTCCCGGCGGGGGTGCCGAGGGCGGCGGATTTCGCGAGCGGATCGCTTGGGCTTCCCGCGCATGAGGTGGGCGACGGTCGCCGACCCCGACAGCAACGTGCTCGGTGTCCTCCGGACCGGCAGGACCGGACGTGCACCGGGGCGCGCTCCCGCGTCCGGCTCCGCCGAGGGGGCGCCGTACCTCGTGCCGTTGTCCTTCGACTGGACTGAGACGGGCGTGCGCTGTGGTGGCCACTGCTCGGCGGACAGCCCGACCGGCAGGACCCGCGCACGCTCACCACGGCCCACCGCTGGTTCCGTATCACCCCGCACCGGATCCGGGCGTGGCGGGAGGAGAACGAGTGCGCAGCCCGAGGACCGGCAGGCCGGTCACGGCGTTCCGCTCTGCGGCAGCGCGCCCCCTTGCGCTCTCAGGGCAGGTGCGACACCTGGGTACCGGGGGGCAGCAGGAGCCCTGCGGGCGCGGTCTGCAGACCGAACCGCGGGGGGTGGGTGAACGTCGCGGTACGGGACAGATCGACGGTGCCGCCGGTGAAGCGAGCCGGTGGAGCAGTGACGTGGAGGCTCTCCAAGCGGTGCTCGCCGAAACTCACGTGGGTTCCGGTGAAGGCGGAGCCGGTGAAGTCGACGACGCCGTCGGAGAACTCCGCGTCCTCGAATCGGACCTCTCCGGCGCTGAAGGTGGCATCACGGAAGTTCACGCGGGCTCCGGTGAAACGGGTGGAGTCGAAGGTGACCCACCCGCCGCTGAATGCAGCCCGGTCGAAGCGCACGGATCCGCTGCGGAACTCGGCGAGGCGGAAGTAGACGTAGCTCCCGGCGGCGAACTCGACCTCGTCGAAGATCACTTGGTTGCGGCCGTGGCCGACGAAGAGCGTCCCGATGAAGATGATGTCGCCCCCGGTGAAGCGGGCGCCGCGGAAGTCCGCCTCGTCGAGCACGGCGCCGGTGAAGTCGAGGTCGTACCCCTGCCAGGATTCGGATGCGTCGTCGCGCAGGTGGGTGCCGACGAGTCGCAGGACGGTCTTGCGTATCTCACGTTCGCGTCGCCAGGCGGTCAAGTCCGGCTCGTCGGCCGGAGGATCGGGCGCGTGGGGCATCCTGAGGTAGCCGCACAGTACGTCGATGCCGGTCTGACGCTCCTGGCGCCACTCATCGGCGAGTGCGGCCATGGCATACGCCCCGGCCATCCGGACCGCGGGTTGATCCGCCCCGAGCTGCTCCGCTGCCGCCCCGAAGCGGTCGGTGAAGTACCTTGCGTGTTCGCGCTCCTCACTCACCTCGTTGAGGTGCTGGCGCCGGTAACCGACCACCAGAGCGACCACGCCGCCGGCCCCGGCGACGGTCGCCAGTGCGATCTTGATGCCGTCATAGAGGTCACCGGGCCCGAGCGCCACGGCTGCGTGCGGCGATGGCATGCCCAGCAGCAGCCAGAGCGCCACCCCAACGATGCCGACCGTGACGGCGGCCAGTATCAGCACCACAGCAACATGCAGGGCCAGCGGCCACCGCATCACGCTTCGAGAGTCGGGACCCGAACGAACACCCCTGGCCGCCACACCCTCAGCGTAGGACCGACATCAAGATCACGGGAAGGCCTGACGCGAAACCGCGCAGCGCGCGGCGGGCCCCGCGCACCAGATCTGGCGTCGGTGCGCGGGGGTGGGACACCACCCGATCCGCGCGCCGGGCTGCGCACTGCGGGCTGCGAGCGGTGGGCTGCGGGCTGCGGGCTGCGGCCGAGGTGGGACTCGGATCGGGGAGTCGGCCGTAGCCGCCCGCAGCGGCAGCCGCAGTGAGTGATCCGGACGTCCATGTCCGGCATGCCTGGTGCAGGGGGCGGGGGCGCCGCAGAATGGGGTGACGCGAGGGGAGGGATGACACCGTGGATCCGGTCACACTTGCAGGTATCACCGCCGTTGCCCTGAACGAGGGGGTCAGGTTCCTGTACGAGCAGGCGGGTGAGGTCCTGCGGAGCCGTCGTGAGCGACGCGCGGCCAGGACCTCGTTGCCCGCGGAGCTGTTCGAAGGGGCTCCGGGGGAACTCGTCGCCGACCCGGAGCGGGTCGCCGCGCTCGAGCCCGAACTGCGTCTTCTCCGGCGCCATTTGGGTGAGTACGCGCAGGGCGTGGACCCCGTCGATCCGCGGGACACCGAAATCCTGGCGCTCGTGGACGGCCTGCGTCGCACTCTTGAGGCGGTGTACGGTGCGCCCATCGTCTTCCGTGGGGAGGAGCCGCGTCCGGAGCACGAGAACGGGCCCCGGATCCGCGGTGGGGTCGAGGTGAAGGAAGTGCGCGGGTACGTGGCGGGCATCTGCGCCGGCGCGGCCGCGTCAGGGGACCTGACGGGTTCGGTGCGCGCCGACAGCGTCGAGGAGGGCGGCCGGGCGGTCGGAGTCGATCTCGGGGGCGGTTCGGGCTGACTCCGGGCGCAGTTCAGTTGGGGCGGCCGGGCCGGAGCGCTCAGTGCCCCGGCCCGGTCGGGGCTGCGAGAAGCAGCTCCTCGATCTCCGTACCGGGCGTGATGACGGCCAGTGCGGCGAGCAGGTCCACGTGGTCGAGGTGCGGCAGGCCCGGCGAGCCGACGATCTCCTCCAGCGCGCGGCGGGCGGGGGCGGTGTCCGGGCTGCCGCGCAGCACCGTCACGGCCAAGGTCTCGGCGACCTCGGCGAGCGAGCCGCCGTGCGCCCTGGCGGCCTCGGGCCAGAGCAGCCGCAAGTCGTCGTAACGGCCCAGGCGGGCCGCTGTTCCGGCCAGTTCGGTGAAAGCACGGATCCTGTGAGCCGGGCTTGCGAGCTCCTCCGCGCTGTCGACGGCTTGGGAGAACCGGGCGGCGGACTCCCGGTCCTCGCCCATCTCGTGCAACGCCTCGGCGAGTTCGGCTGAGGCCTGGACGCTGCGGCGGAGTCGGACGTCGAGATCGTCGCGGATTTCGACGTCGCGCGGGCGATGGCCCGGGGGATGCTCCAGAGCTGCGCCGAACATCGCCCTCTCCTGCGACCTGTTCCACTCCCGCGTGGCGGCGGTGGCGCCCTCGGGCCACTCCAGTCTGATGGCCTGGAGCAGGCACCAGACCGCGCCCTCCTCGTCGCGTCCCCCGGGGATCCATGTGTCCTCGGGCAACCGGGCCAGACCCGCGAGCAATTCCTGCACGGTGAGGCGGAGTTCCCCACGGCTCTCCGCGAGGGCCTCTCGGTCGTCGCCGGCCCGACGGACCCGCAGCGTGAGAGCCTGCTCGTACGGGGACAGCCTCCGCGTCGGGTCGATCGGGACGGTGCCCTCGGTCGCTTGGAGCAAGGCCAGTTCGGTGTACTCGGCGTGCGCCGCGAGCCTGTTCCGTACGTCGCCCAGGTTCATCAGGCCGACGGCTTCGCCGTGGACCGTCGGCGTACGGGTCACCCTGGCGGCCTCGGAGGGCAGCCGGGCTCGCAACAGGTTCTTCACCAGTCGGTCCGCGTCGTGCTGTCGGCGCCGGTCCGGGGGGAGCGCGGTGAACCACGCGGCGGCCTCGGCGCCGAGGGCCTCGGCGCGCCGACGGTCTCCGCGCACGTACGCGGCCCAGGCCAGTGCCGCCCGGGCGGGGCCGGCGACCTCGGGCGCGCGCCGGCGGCGGCCCGCGGTCCGGGCCAGTGTGTCCGCCAGGCGTTGGTGGTCCGCGTCGGCGAGGACCAGGTACGCCTGGGAGCACAGGCTGTGCGGTATCCGGTCGGCGGCTTCCCGGGCTGCGGCGACGAGAGCCGCCCGCGAGTCGGGCCTCGTCTCCTCACGGGCCAACCACGCCAGAGCCCGTACGTGTTCGGCGGGGTGGTCGGCGTGCAGCCGGTCGGCCTCCTGGCGTGCCCGGTCGCTCTGCCCGGCGGCAGCCAGGAGGCGTACGACGGCCAGCCGCAGCCCGACGCCGCACCAGCCGTGGAAACCGTCGACGTGTCCGGCGTGCAGGCCGCTTTCGTAGGCGGGCAACTCCTTGACCAGTGCGTCGAGCAGCGCGGGGGCTGTGCGGTCACCGATGCGGACCATGGTGGCGGTGTGGTGCAGCAGGCCCCGGATGTCCCGCCGGGGGTCGGCCAGGGCCGCTTCGCCCGCCGCGCGCGCCCGGGCGGCGCCGGCCGGGCCGAGTCGCGCGGCCTGGATGATCCGGGCCAGCAGGACCGCGGCGTCGGACAGCTCTCCGCGGGCTCGGGCCGTGCGCGCGGCGAGTTCCGGGAGGTGCTCGTCGAGTTCGCCCCGCGCCGCGTGCACCAGCAGGACGGAGTCGGCGACGTCCGGCTCGGCCAGCGGCGACCGCCAGGTGGGCGAGTCGTCCGGCGGCGGCATGTGGCCCGCCGCCGCGATCAGTGCGCCCAGCCGGTCGAGTCCGCCGGGGTCCGTTCCCGCGGAACGGGTGAACGCCGACAGCGCTGCGCGGGTGAGGATTCCTTCGACGGCGCGGGCCCGTGCGACGTGCTCGCGGATGCGCAGGGCCGGTGGGACGGCCGCCTCGGGTCCCGCCTCCTCCAGGACGAACGCCGCCAGGTGCCCCAACAGGTCGTCGTCGGCGACGGTCATCACGGCGTCCGACTGCTCCGGCGTGAGGTGGGGCAGGAGCGGGGCCAGCAGCGCCGCGACCGCCGGTGCCCAGCGCTGTCCGGCGACGCGGAGGTCTCCGGCCGCGAGCTCCCGCAGGGGGGCGGCGGCCTCACCGGGCGCCCGGGCGCCGAGGGCGGCCACGATGAGCAGCAGCCACAGCAGGGCGGTGTCCGGCGGATGGGCGCGAGCCTTGGCGGCACCGGCCTCGGCTCCCCAGCGCAGGGCGGCCTGGACCGGGGTCTCCTCGTCGGCCTCCGCGCCGGCCCGCACCAGGCCCAGCGCCACCCTGGCTGCCTTGGGGTAGTCGTGCGCGGCCAGTGCTGCCTCCAGCGCGCGGCTGAGCGTGACCAGGTGCAGTTCCCGGCCCGGGGCGGCTGCGCGCTGCGCGGCGAGGTAACCGGGGGACGTGGCGAGGGTGTACAGCCGGTCCTGGAGCGTCCGCCCGCGGGTGGGGCTGCCCGGTGTGGATTCCGCGGCGGTCAGCAGGTGGTCGGTGAGGTGCTGCAGCACGTACGGGTCGTCGCAGCGGTCCCAGGCGTCCGCCCACGAGGTGAACGCGTGGTCGGCGATGCGCCGGTGTCCCTCGCCGGCGTCGAGGTGGGGATCCTGGCCGGACACCAGGAATTCCTCGAAGGAACGGTGGAAGAGCGTCCACGGGCCGCGCGGGTCACGGCCCCGCAGGTACTGCCCGAGGATCCGGACGGTGTCGAGAACATCCTGTTCCGTACGGTGGAGGAGGTCGGCCAGGCGGCCGGCGGTGAATCCGTCCTCCCGGGCGGCGACCAGCAGGTCGAGGACCGGTCTGAAGGCGGTGCGCCAGCGCTCCTCCGCGTCCGCGCTGCCGACCGGGCGGATCTCGCGTCGCATGAATTCCCGGTAGACGCCTTCGAGGCCGTACGGGAGCGCGGAAGCGGCCAGTTCGTCCACGGTCCGGACTCCGTCGGCCACCTCCTGGGTGAGGTGGAGGACGTACAGGTAGTTGCCCTCGCCGGCGGCGGCCAGTCTGCGGGCCAGCTCTTCCTGGCGCGGCCCGGCGCCGCGGGTCCCGCGCAGCCGGTGGCGGGCGTAGGCGAGGAGGTCGGCGCCGGGGTCCGGTGCGTCGTCCACGAGGTCGACCACGACGGCGTCCGGCAGGTCCCGCAGGGCCGCGGTGACCCGGGCGTCGTGTCGTGAGGTGAGCACGAACCGCAGAGGGAGCCGGTCGACGCCGGCGAGGACGAGTTCGGCGATGGTACGGCGGCCCCGGTGGGTGAGCGCTTCGTCCAGGGCGTCGACGACGGCGACCGGTCGCTGGGCCGGGGCGAGGATTTCCAGCGGACGGCAGACCAGTTGCTCGAAGGCTTCGTCCGCTGTGACGTGGGAGAGGGAGAGGGAGACCCGGGCGCCGATGACGCTCGCGTGCGGGTGGACCGTGGCTGCGGTGGCCGTGCCCTCGATGCGCAGCTCCCCCGACCGCCCCGACCGCTCGCGTGCCACACGGACCACGGCCTCGGCGAAGCCGGGCACGGTCGCACTGAACTGCTCGGCGAGTGATTCGGCGAAGCGGACCGGGTCGCAGCTGCTGCGGCTCGTGGTACGGCAGCGGTGGACCGCCGTACCGGGGACGGGGTCGCGGCCCCACAGGTGGTCCACGGCCGCGGACTTGCCGGTACCCGGCCCGCCGGTGAGGAAGAGGTGCGAGGACCCGGTCGAGGTCCACTTCCGTACGGTGTCGACGAGCCAGCGGCGCCCGACGAACTCGGTTTCGGCACCGGCGACATCGGACGACGGCGAATCGGCTGCCATGTCCGAAGCCTAGAGCCGGCCGGTGGCCGTGAGAACCCGGATACGTCACGCCCTTGCGCGGCACGGCCGAACGACGTCGTTCGCGTGGGCGTCGTCCGCGTGAGCCCCGCACGCGGCCGGGGCCCGCTACTGGGCGATCTTGGGACAGGTCACCTTTGCGAACTTTGAGGTGACGGTGTACGTGTCGTTGGGGACGCCGGTGAATTCGAAGAACCCTTCCGAGATGGTCTGGGTGGTGTCCACGACGGCGCCGGAGGAGTTCTTCAACGTCACCGTCTCCGCCTCCGGGAATCCCCTGCCGGACACTCCGTAGGTGGCTCCCGCGCCCTTCGTCACGCTGCACTTGATCGCCGCCTCGTCGTCGCTCACCCACTTCGGGCATACCGCCCTGACCCGACGTCCTGCGGCACTGTAGGTGTCGTTCGGGAGCCCCGTGACCTCGAAGAAGCCTCCTGTGATGACGGTGGTCGTGCGTACCGTGGTGCCCTGCGAGTTCTTCACGGTGACGCGCTCACCGGGCCTGAACCCTTTGCCCGAGACGCCGAACGTCTTGTTGGGGCCTTCCGAGAGGAAGCAGGTGGCGCCGGGTGCGGCCCGTTCCGCGGCTACGGCCGTGTTCACCGTGACGGCGGTCCACCCGCTGAACGCCAGAGCAGCCACGACAGCGGTGGACAGAATCTTTTTGCGCATGAGATATCCCTTTCCCTCGACTGAAAACAGTTTTTCAAAGCGTCTTCTCGGCGAGCGGCAGTCCGCGAAATCCGACGGGTGTGCCCAGGCTCGACTGCTTGAGCTTTCAGTTGAAATGTCGACGTCCCGGACCTCGGTGGGAGGAAGCGGAGTTGCCGACGACACGCAGAAGCCTGTGACCGTCGACACCCCGTGGGCCAACCGACCTCCACTATTCCATTGGGCAGGGAGGGCCGCATGTGGGCCGTATCCCGGGTGGAAGCACTCAGAACATCGAAAGTTGAATTATCCGCGAATTTTCACTCAGGGTTCGCCGAGGGAAAAGCCCGTCGGGGGTTGGTATCGATACCTACTACGACCAGGAGACGCAGACCCTGGCTGCACTAGCTGTCGACGCTTGCCGGGGCCCCGCGGGGCGGCCTCGACGGTGTCCCGCTGGTTGATCGGCTGCCGTCGGAACTCGAAGCCTGGATCGGGAGGATCGCGTCAACACTTGAGGATCCGACGCTGCCCGGGTATGTCGATGGCCTGCGCTGCACCACGGGATGAATGTGCAGGTTTTCGGATCCAGTCGGCCATTTCGTCTGGCCTGCCGGATCACCGCCATTGTCCGAGCCGTCGTCGCTCTGAGCTTGCCGCCTGATCTAGAGGGAAATGGCTCCTGAATGGCTACCGGGCTTCCGTCTGCGACAACGCATGCAGGCCCGCAGGGCGCTCATGGGGAGGGGTGGGGGGCGCCGCTGCGGGCTGTAGGCGGCGGGGCCGCTCTTCCGCCGCCTGCTTCCACCGTACGACGCATGCTTCCGTGCCGACGAGCCCGGAGGCGGCTGAGTACGTCGCGGAGTGCGGCTCCGGCCGGCAGCGTGGGCGCGCCGGTCGAGGGTGAGCGCATGCCGGAGTGATGCCGCGGCCGCGTACCCGGTCCCTACTGCGAGGGTGGCCCACAGCGGAGCCGCGGCGAGGCTGTAGGGGCGATGCGGAGGTAGGGCAGGTGGGTGGCACCGGCGAGGTGGGGGTCAGAGTGCGGATCACCGGCAGGAAGCGGGCCCAGAAGACGGCGTGGCCGCCGCGGCGGGCCATCAGTGTCTCGGCCCGCTGCCACGCGGCAGCGGGCAGGCGACGGCGGAGGCGGCCGGTGCGCAAGCGGGTGCCGAGCGCGCGCCCGGTGCGATGGGCGAGAAAGTCTCCCGCAACCACCGCGAAGGCGGCGGCCGCGATCAAGAGCGGAAAGCTCAGCTGTCCGGCGCGAGCCAGCGCGCCGGCGGTAAGCAGCAGGGTGAGGGTGGGAATGAAGGCCGCCACGAGCATGACCGACTCGGCCAGCACGGCCGCGGCCACGATCGCATACGTGCTGGCAGGCGGCACATGTCCGAGCACGGTGATCAGCCCGCTCACCGGTGCGACCCGGCCTCGACGGGGGCCGAGGCGGAACCGGTGGGAGCGGGTCGCGTGAGCTGCCAGACCCTGGCGGGGGGAAAGTTGGCCCAAACCGTCCAGCAGCCGACGGCGTACCGGCGCTGGTAGCCGGCCAGTACCTCTTCGACGGCTTGATGGCGGCGGGCCTGGGCCCGGGAGGCGAGCAGGGCGCGGGTCTGTCGGGTGCCGGGGTAGGCGAAGTAGGTCAGAGTTCCGCCGGGGTGCAGCAGGTTCCAGTAACGGTCCATGACCCTGGCAACCTGGCCCGGGGTGAAGTTGGCGAAGGGCAGGCCGGAGATGATCACGTCGTAGCGGCGGTCGGTGTCCAGGTCCTCCACGCGCCGGGTGTGGACGCGAACCCGCTGGCCCTGACCGGCCAGGCGCGGGTGGGTGCGCACAAGGTGGCGCAGCCGGTCGGCACAGCGGGGGTTGGCCTCGGCGATGTCCAGGCGGCTGCCGGCCGACAGCTGGCCGATCAGGGCGCGAGTGACCGCTCCAGTGCCCGCACCGGCCTCCAGGATACTCAGTGGCCGCCCCGCCCGGACGATCACCGGGTCAGTCAGAGCACGGGCCAGCGCCCGGCTGCTGGGGGCGATGGCGCCGGTGGTTCGGATGTCGCGGGCGGCCTCGATGATGAACATCCAGCCTTCGGCATGGCGCTGCGCGAGGACACGATCGTGCGAGGTGGTTGTGCGGCCGGTGGGGTGGGGCCGGCCCCCGGCGGGACCGGGCGCCCCGGGCCCCGGGCTTCACCCGCGCACGCATATCCACGGACCAGTTGCTGGCGCAGAGTGTCCTTTCCCGCGGCGGCGTACGGCGCGTGCTCCCGGCCCTCGGGTGCGGTCGAAGCAAGACCGGACACCGCCGGCGAGGTCCACGCGGTGCACCTGGCCGGCCCGGACACGGCAGTCCGGTGAACCGTCTCGGCCACAGCATTAGGCTGCAGGGCATGTCTGTGAACATCTCCTTCACCTTCCGCGTCACGTGCATCGAGGACGAGGCCCGGGCGCGGGCGGTCGTCGAGGAACTCCAGGAGCTGATGCGGGACGAGAGCATCGGCGGTCAGGTGAGTATCGGCATCGTGCCGGAGCGCGGCGGGCACGTCGTCACCGGCGGGACCGACTTCCCGGTCTCCGTGAGCCGCGCCCACCTGTGGTGCCCGGAGTTCGAGAAGTCCCTGGGCTGGTACGCGAAGGAGGCCGCGCCTTCGGCGACGTGCGCGGTCGAGTGGAGTTACCCGGACGAGGAGCGCTGACGTGGGCCGACCGGAAGCGCCGTGGCCGCTCCGGTCCTCAGGGAGGGCCGATCGGCGGATGGTACTGGGACCGGATCTTCGCGGCCGTGTGCCGATGCTGCTGCGGGGGGCCTGATCGGCTGGTTGATGGTGCGTGTGGACGCCGGTCAGGCTGATCAGCGCGAGGCGCGAAGACCACGCGGGTGCCGGGAACAGACGCACGCCCCCTCAGCACCGCCCGGCGAGGGAATCGGACTCTGGCTCCGCTCATGATCCCCCCGCGCCGTATCAGGCACCGCCGAAGGGACTGTCGATCACATAACGCCAACAGCCGTCGGCTCCACGTCGGACCACGTCCGTGGCCGTGCCCGACATGGCGCCTTCGATCTCCCAGTCCACGATCAACAGGGCGATGTCATCCGCAACGTGTACGCGTCGGGGGCGTACGGAGATGGGCAGGCCGAGGCCGAGGAAGGGGGCGTTCTGGCGGGCGATGTCGCCCGTACCGTGCACGGCGACCCCGGACTGGGACACGAAGGCAGCCTCCGCCTCGTACAGCTCCTGAACTGCCTGAGCGTCACCGTCGTTGAAACGCTCGGCGAAGGCGGCGGGCACGTCCTGTGCCCGGGTCGGAAGCGGGCGCACGGACTGAGCACCGGGATGTGTCATGGTGGCGTCTCCTGTTTCGATACGTGTCGGGTGGGCGCCCGGAACACGGCAACGGTAGGAGACGCACTCGTGACTCACCGAACGGTAGGCCACGCCCCGCCGGCTGCCCCGCCCCCCGGCCTGCCCGACGACCGACACACGCAGGTCACCATTCCCACATCGACCTGCCCCGTAGAGATCACCCTCGCAGCTCTCCATGGCCGCTGGACCACCCTCGTCGTGCGCGAACTCCTGCGCCAAGAACCCCTCAGCTACAGCGACCTGGCCACCTGCCTCCCCACTCTCTCGGACAAGGTACTCAGCGACCGGCTCGCCCAACTCGTTGCGGCAGGCGTGGTGCAGAAGCACCGCACAGCAGGGTGGCCGTCCACCGTCAGTTACCGGCTCACACCGCACGGCCGGCAGTTGGGCCCCGTGCTGCAGGCACTGTGGGACTGGGGCGCCGGCGCACCGACTCAGTAGGCCACGCCACGGTGGTGAGCCCCCTCTCAACAGGGCGGCCCGCGCCACCGGGAGGGAGGGCAACGGGCTGCCGGGTTCGGACGGCAATTGTTCATAAGGCCCGACCCGGCCCTCCCTCATGGAGGTCCCTCAGCCGTCGCCGGCTGCGGCGTTCCTGCGCCGCAGCCAGTTCCACCACGGGCTCTGCGACCGTTGGGTGGGCATGGCCAGTGCTGTCGCCAGCGCATTGCGGGTGCTCGAGGTGTGCGTGTGCTCCTCGCCCAGGATGCGGACGCGGTCGTCGAGGGTTCGGCGCAGCAGGCCTATCGCCTCGGTCTGCTCGCCCGTACTGGTCAGGGCGGAAGCGAGGTTGTGGCGACTGGCGAGGGTGTCCGGGTGCTCGGGGCCCAGGATGCGGGTGCGGTCTTCAAGGGTCTGCCGGTGCAGGCGCACTGCTTGTGCGTGCTCGCCCATCCCGTCCAGCGCGAGACCGAGGCTGTCCCGGCCGGCCAGCGTGTGCGGATGCTCGGGTCCCAGAATGCGGGCGTGGTCGTCGAGGGCCTGCCGCAGCAGCTGTATCGCTTCCATGTGCTCGCCTGCCCTGGCCAGGGCGCCGGCGAGGTTGTGGCGACTGAGGAGGGTGAGGTGGTGCTCAGGGCCCAGGACACGTGTGCGGTCTTCAAGGGCCCGCCCGAGCAGGCGCACTGCTTGTGCGTGCTCGCCCATCCCGTCCAGCGCGAGACCGAGGCTGTCCCGGCTGGCCAGGGTATGCGGATGGTCGGGTCCCAGGACGCGGGTACGGTCGTTGACGGTCTGCCGCAGCAGGCCCACCGCCTCGGCATGGTCGCCCGTCCCGTCCAACGCGCATGCGAGGTCATTGCGGCTGGTCAGGGTGTCGGGGTGCAGGGGGCCCAGGATGCGGGTGCGGTCCTCCAGGGTCTGCCGGAGCAGGCGTATCGCCTCGGCCGGCTCTCCCATTCCAAACAAGGCGTTGCCCAGGTCGTTGCGGCTGGTCAGGGTAGCGGGGTGTTCGGCGCCCAGCCTGCGGGTCTCGGCGTCGAGGAGTCGTTCGTGCAGCAGGCGTGCCGTACCGAAAGCGCCCGCCTTCTCCAGCACCTGCGCCAGGTGGTCGAGGGTGGTGCGGTGGTGTGTGGCGGTGCGCGGGTCCGCGTAGTCGAGCAGCAGCGGCAGGTGGGGGGCGAGGAGCACGGCTGCAGGCCAGCCGGCGCGCCCACGCCGGCCGGCTTCGTGTACGGCCTCGGTCAGCCGGTCGGCGAGGGCCCGGTGCCACGGGGCGAAGCTCGGGGGTCTCTGCCGTGAGGGCGACGGCGTTGATCTCCCGGACCAGGGGATGCAGCACCACCTGGGCACCCTCGCTGCTGCCCGGCGCCGGGCCGGTGCTGCCGGTTGAGGGGGGTGAGCCGAGGAGACCGTAGCGGTGCAGGCCGGCGAACGCGGCCTCCAGGGTCGCCGCGGTGACCTCGTGTCCGGTGACGACGGAGAGCAGGCCCGGGGTGATCAGGAACAGTGGGACGGGGGCTTGGGCCAGCAGGGCCAGTAGTCGCAGAAGGGGTCGGGTCACAGCGTGGCCCTCCCCGGCGAGCTGGTCCAACGACACCTCCCAGGTGTGCCGCACGACGGCGCGGGCCACCTGCGGATCGGAGGCATTCGGGTGCGCCGCTCCCAACAAGAACCGCATTTCCTGTTCCAGGGCCTGGTGGTAGGCGGCGAAGGTGCGGTAGCGGCTCGTGGGGCCGGCCAGATAGGTACCGGCCGCGTGCAACGCCAGTGGCAGCCCGCCCAGTCGCGCCGCCAGCTCCCGGGCCTGCGCGGCGGTTCCGGCTGCGGGAGCGGCGTCCAGCAGGACCTGCGCCGCGGACCGCACCGACAGCGGCTCGAGTGGCAGCAGCCGTGCGCACGGACCCCAGGTCTGCTCGCTGCCGTCCCGGCTGGTCACCACCAGCAGGCCCCGGCCGTGAGGTCGGATCCAGCCGCGGTACTCGGCCACCGGCTCCCCTGCCGGACCGATCTCGTGCGGCTCGTCGGCGTTGTCGACGACCAGCAGCCACCGCCGCACCCGGCCCAACTGTCGCCAGACCACGTCCGGCAGGCTCGCGTGCCCCGCTCGCGCGGCCTCCAGCTCCGCCTCTGGCAGACCGCAGGCCAGCGCTGCCTGGACCATCTGCTGCGCCAGCTCGGAACCGTCGCGCCAGCGCACCCAGAACACTCGCCAGCCCGCCGCCTCGGCCCGGGTGGCCAGTTGCGCGGCCACCGTTGTCTTGCCCATCCCGCCGGCCGCGCACAGCACCGCGAATCGGCCCTGTGGCCGCCGAAGCATGTCTGTCAGCACGGCCAGTTCGCCCTCACGCCCCCGTACGCGGTGAACATGCGGGGGGCACAACGAAGCCCGCTGGTCCCGGGCCAGTCGGCTCATCGGTGCGGGTCGCGCGGGGGGCCGTGCTGCTGCATCCAGGTGCCGGCCCCACAGCAGCAGCCCGACGCTGCTCGCCACCAGCACGGCGAACACCGTCCAGATCACCCACGCCCGCGCCGCCCAGTCAGGTACCGCGTCACTGGCGTAGTTGGTCACAGGTCCCAGCACGGCAGCCACCACGGCGGCTGCTCCCCCTACCGCCGACCCGGCCCACGCACGCCGTCCAGGCTCCAAGTCCGCCACCCCCGTCCGCCACGGCCGTCCGCCACGGCCGTCCGCCACGGCCGTCCGCCACCCCGTCCGCCACCCGTCCTCCACCGGAATGATCCCGCCTGGATCACGCCCGTGGAAGGCTGCGGACGGCCGCTCCGCGGGCGGCGGTGTGCTCCGGTGCGGCGGCCGGCCGCCGAGCCTGCTGCTGGGCAGCACCCGCTTCCGGTCAGGCAGATCCTCGCCCGAGCCGTCCGGGACGATCCGCACCGTCAGGTCCAGCCGGCGGGGCGCTGTACTTCTCGCGGAACAGCCCCGCCATCGAAGTTCGGCCAACTGTCGACTGATGACGTCATAGCGGAAAAGCCCTTTTTCGCATTCTCTTCACGGGATGTCCGCAGCTGCCAGACTGGCCGACGTCCCGCCAGGGGTCCGTCCATCGCCGCTCCGGGCGGGAGAGAGCGGGAGCGGCGTTCCGCGTGTGGGAGGGGAACAGTGGCACCTCAGGAATCCCTGCTGAAGGTCTACGGAGACCGGTCGTACCGGCATGTGACGATGGCCCGGCACCAGGGCACGACCATCGCGTTCGCGATGGACTCGGCCCGACGGATCGTCTACTCCGTGCTTGACCTGGCCGGCCGGCAGTCCAAGGGAGACGCGGACGCCGCGTACTGGAGCGACGATCCCGCCGAGCTGGTCCTGCCCCGGGAGCTGGCCGAGGTGGGGTTCGCCGTGGCCGGGGCGACGGCCATGCCGACGGTCAAGCGGGGCGGGGCCGAGGCGGCGGTCGACGAGCGGCCGCTGGACAGCGAGATCGACCCGTACCTGTCCACGACCGCGCGGTTGACCGCGGACGCGCCGTTCCACGTGGTGTCGGACGGCACGTACGTGGTGGTGCTGCGGCAGTCGATCGGCGAGACGCACCCCGACGCGGTGTACAAGCTGGCCGACGGCGGCTGCTCCGCGAACGCCTCCCGCACCGACTACGTACTGAGCGGCCCCAAGAAGGTGCCGCTGGTCCGCGACACCCTGCTGTGCGACCGCTTCCTCCTGGTCGACGGAAAGCTCAAGCCGGTACTGGAGGTGCGCTACAAGCGCAGCCGGCACGCCACCCGTCCCGCCTCGGCCAAGGACACCCTGGGCACCGAGGACATGGAGGGCCGGCCGTTCTACGAGCCGACCCAGGAGCTGTCGTTCGTCCGCAACCTGACCCGGGGCCGTTTCGCCGCGGTGCTGGTGCCCACCGCGGTCACCAGTGCGCGGCGCTGGCAGCTGTTCGCCCACAACGACGCCACCGGAAGGATCGACAGCTTCAGCGTCGAGCAGGGCGTCCAGGGGCTGTTCAACACCCAGGGCACGCGCTTCTACACCAGCCCGGACCCGCTCTACCGGGACGCGGTGTTCGAACGCAGCCCGGGGACCTGCCCGTTCACCAACCAGGACCTGGTGCCGGTGACCAGTACCGAGGGACACGCCGAGACGGCGCTGGGCCTCGGCGGTGCCAACGACGCGCACGTCGACCTGGGCGACCCGGCGGCGCTGCGCTTCGGCGGCAGGGCGTACTCGATCGAGGCGTGGGTCAAGCCGACCGCGTACGACCGCCCGGTGCTCTCCCGGGGCGGGGAGTACCGGCTCGGCCTGGACGCCGGCGGGTCGCTGCGCCTGGCCCACGAGGGGGCCGCGACGGCGGTCGTCTCCACCGAGACCGTCCCCAGGGACGTCTACACGCACGTCGCGGCCACCTTCGACGGGACGACCGCGAGGCTGTACGTCAACGGCAAGCTGTCCGGCAGCGGGGCGTTACCGTTCACGCCGGCCACGGGCGTGAACACCCTGATCGGCAAACAGGTCTCCGGCACCACCGCCGAGCTCTTCGAGGGCGACCTCGACGAGGTTCGGGTGTGGAGCCGGGTCCGGTCCGCCGCCGAGCTCGCGGACGACCTGAACCACAGGCTGGTCGGCAACGAGGCGGGCCTGGTCGCCTACTACCGGTTCGACGAGGGCTCCGGTGCCACCGCCTACGACCAGAGCGACCGGGCCCTGCACGGCACGCTCAAGGGCGACGCGAAGTGGACCGGCTCGGACGCGCCGGTGGGCGACCACCCCGGGGTGCGCCGCGACAGCTTCGTCCTCAAGGGGCGCACGGTCGAGTCCGGCATGTCCGCCGTGATCTACCACCAGCAGGAGAACGTCTCGGCCGGCTACCGGTCCGACCCCAAGCCCGCCAAGCGGCAGGCCCGGGTGATGCTGGCGTTCGCCGCCAAGTACGGCCAGGAGCCGGCCCTGGTGAGCCTGGACTTCGCCGTCGGCCGCGACGGCCGGCTCGCCCAGGTGCCCGACGTCCTGGACCCCGCGGTGCTCCGACGGCCGGTGAAGGGGCAGGACTCCGAACAGGTCAGCACCCTGCAGCAGTTGATCCGGCAGTTGGAGCCGGAGGTGGCCGCCCTGCCGGCGGAGATCACCCGGCTGGGCGCCACGGCCGGCCAGGTCGCCTACTGGCAGGGGGAGCACGACCGGCTGCTGCCGGGGTTCGAAAGGCTGGAGCGGCAGTACCTCGCCGAGAAGGACGTGCCGACCGCCTGGAACTACACCCTGGAGCCCAAGACCCCGCGCGAGGTCGACGGCCAGGTGCTGCGGTACTTCAACGCCCCCATCCACACGTCGACCATCGTCTCCCTCACCCCCTCCCGTTCGACCTGGCGGCTGGAGGCCACCGGTGAGAGCCAGAACGGCAAGCCGTTCTACTGGCTGATCGGCAACAACCTGAACAACCTCGACCTGCACGTCTACAGGAACGCGTCGGCGCAGAACACCATGCTGGACACGGTCGTCCGCGAGCCGGGCAACCCGTTCACCCAGTTCCAGCTGACGGCCGAGGGCGAGTACACCCGCGTCGTCAACCGTGGCAGCAAGCTCGCGCTGGGCCTGCCCGCCTCGTTCCAGGCCCCCGTCCCGGTCCAGTCGAGCGAGTGCCTCACCGGCGACTCGGGCCTGATCCGAATGGTGCGCGTCTCGCTGCGCTCGGGGGTGGACACTGCGTACCTGCAGGCCAAGCAGGAGATGGACACCGTCCGTGAGCGCCTCCAGGAGGCGAAGACGGCCGTGCAGCGCGTCAACGAACTGCAGCTCATCCTGACCGGGAAGCAGACGGCGCTCAAGGACGCCCAGGAGAAGCTGGCCCGCCTGTCGACCGCTCTCCAGGGTGACGACGACCTGACCGTGGCCATGCCGCTGATCTCCGTGGACACCACCGGGCTCAGCCTCTCCGGCGGCCTGCTCGAATTCGCCCGCGGCACCGACCGGCCCGCGCTGCTCGACAGCGGCACGGGCAGCATCGTGCTGTACTTCCGCGGCGCCAACGAGCAGTTCTGCGCCGTCTACTACGACACCGCCGTCACCCGCGGCACCCAGCGGCTGACCGGCAACGGCGGCACGCTCGGCTTCCTCGCCCGCGACCCGGGGGTTCTCCTGGACTCCTGCACCATCAAGGTGTCCGACGGAGACGCCCCCGGCCGGTGCGACCTGACGATCACCGTCGGCGGCGACACCGAGACCTGGCGCTCGCTGCCGCGCAGGGCCGAGCACATGGCCGCCGCACTGGCCGGGCAGTCCGGCCAGGCGGTCACGGTCGGCACCGTCGCCCAGGTGACCGGCAGCACCGTGGAGTTCACCGCGGCCACGACCGCCGCGGTCGCGGCCAGGGCCCACCTGCAGATCGGCACCACCGGGTACGCCGCGTCCGCCGAAGCCCCGGTCGGCGCCAAGACGCTGAGCCTCACCACCGCGGGCACTGCGATCAAGCCGGGCGACACGGTCACCGTGGTCGGCTACGACTGGGCCCGCGCCGAGTCCACCCGGGTGGGGGTCCTGCTCTCCGCGGGCTCCCGGCTGATCACCCTGAACACCGGCGGTGCCACCTCCGTGCCCAACGGCACGGCCGTACCGGTCACCGGCGGCCGCGGTTGCCGCTGGCGGGCCGAGATGCCCGGCCGCGCCTTCCTGTTCGACGGCAAGGACCAGTACCTGACGCTGCCGGCCGCCCAGCAGAAGAACGCCGTCCCCGCCGGCGACCTGACCCTGGAGGCCTGGGTCAACCCCGAGGCCGGACAGGGCCGGGTGATCCACGCCCAGACCGGCGGATCGGGGTACTCGCTGGCACTGGCCGCCGTCGACCTCCCGGCGCGCCAGTTCACCGGCACCACCAAGGTCGAGCTGACCAACGCGCTCGACCTCGCGGGCCGGGACTTCACCATCGAGCTGTGGGCCAAGCGCAACCAGGCCCGTGGCCGCCGCGAGCCGCTGCTCACCCACGGAGTGCTGACCGGCGCCAAGGGCCAGACCCTGTGCCTGTACTTCGAGCCGAACGACACCTTCGGCTTCGCCCTCTACGGTGACGATCTGACCACCCCCCAGCCCTACCCGGACCTGGGATGGCACCACTGGGCCGCCGTCTACAAGCACGCCACCCGCGAGCAGATCCTCTACCGGGACGGCAGCGAGGTCCACCGCCGCACCGCCACCGGCAACTACACCGGCAGCGGTCCGCTGATCCTCGGCCACCAGCCCTTCAGCGGCGACCACCTGGACGGGCAGATCGACGAGGTCCGGGTCTTCGGGCGGGCCCGCACCGCCCAGGAGATCTCCGCCGAGCGCAACCAGCGGCTGTCCGGCCGGGAGCCCGGGCTCCTCGGCCACTGGACCTTCAACGAACCGAACAGCCCGGCCTCGCCGATCAAGGGCTACCAGGTGGTCGCGCGGGTGGGCGACCAGGTGCTGCGGTCGGCCGACCGGTTCCCGTGCAACGAGTGGGCGCACCTCGCGGCGAGCTTCACCCAGGCCTGGGCGTTGCGCATGGACGGCGGCGAGGGCCTGTCGGTGGCCTCGCAGGACTCGCTGAACGTCCTGGAGGACCTCACCATCGAGGTGTTCGTCCAGGTCGACAAGGTGGGCGCGCCGATGGCGCTGGTCACCAAGGGCTCGGCCGTGGGCGGCGGCCGGGAGGGCGTCCCCTACCAGCTGGGCGTCCTGGCCGACGGCCGGGTGGAGTTCGCCTTCGCCGAAGCCGACGGGAACCCCGTCCGGTACGTCTCCGACCGGACCGTCAAGCCCGGCGCCTTCCAGCGGATCAGCGTGGTGCGGCAGCGTCGCAAGGCCGAAGTGTCAGCCGCCACCAGCACCCAGACGGCCACGGCCGGCCAGCCCGAGCAGGACATCCGCTTCTACCTCGACGGTGCGCTCGCCGGCACCTACGTCTACGGCGGCCCGGGCGCGCAGTCCAACAACAGCGACCTGGGGATCGGCCGCGGCCTGCGCGGCATCCTGTGCGAAGTGCGGCTGTGGAGCTCCGCACGGACGTTCCACCAGATCGGCCGGCCGGTCGCCGTGCGCGAGAAGGGGCTGCTGGCGCGCTGGCCCTTCAACGAGAACGCCGGCAACGCCACCCTGGACGCCTCCGGCTCCTTCCCCGCCAAGTTGCGGGGCGCCCGCTGGACCCGCGACGTCGATCCCGCCGCCAGTCCGCTGCGGCTGTACCGCAACGGCGAGCCGCTGCTCGCCACCACGACCCCGACCCCGGCGGACCTCCTCCCCTACGGTGACCCGCAACTCACCCTCGGCGCACGGCTGGAGGGGGGCAAGCCCACCGAGCTGCTGACCGGCACGCTGGAGGAGGTGCGGATCTGGCGCACCGTGCGCACCCGGGAGCAGATCCTGGACAACCTGTTCACCCGGCTGCGCGGCGACAAGCAGGACCTGCTCGGCTACTGGACGTTCGACCGGGACTCCACCGCCACCACCACTTCGGTGCGCGACGAGGGCTTGCGCGGGAACAGCCTGGCCTTCTCGACGAAGCGGCCGCGCATCCTGCTCTCCACCGCGCCGGTGTCCACCGACACCGCCCAGGTCCGCTCGGCGCTCGCCGACGTCCGCACCCCGTTCCACGACACCGTCTCCGGCGCTCCCGCCGCCTCCGAGTACGCCGACCTCCAGTTCGACGCCAAGGGCGAGACGCTGGGCGTGCTCAAGCGCTGTTACGGCTTCGTCCGCGACGGCCGCTGGCACCTGGTCACCGGCTACAAGGTGGGCGACCTGACGACCGAGTGGGTCGGCCAGGCCCAGTTCGACCCGCAGCTGATGGGCTACATCGAGGGCGCCCCGCCGGTGCCGTCGGAGAACCTCACGGACAAGCCCGACGGCTTCCCCGGCGCCTCCTCGGTGGAGTTCACCGAGGCGGACCAGGTGGTGCACAGCCTGTCCGCCAGCAAGACCCGCAGCACCAACACCGCCTTCAACGTCTCCTTCGGCCTCGAGACCGTCGCCGACGTCATGACGGTCGCCGCGCCCCTCGGCTTCGGCACCGCGAGCCCGCTGGCCGAAGGCCAGCTCAAGATGGCCGTGACGGCCGGCCTGGAGTTCTCCAACACCTGGAGCGAGGACACCACCGTCAGCCAGGGCAAGAACACCGCCCGCAAGACCAAGCTGGAGCTGACCGGGTACACCGAGGACGCCGCCGGCGTACTGAACTCCGAGATCGGAGCCCGGTACGTACCCGCCAACACCGGCATGGCGCTCGTGCAGTCGCAGACCGCCGACGTCTTCGCGCTGCGCCTGGCGCACACCGGCGCCCTCGTCGCCTACCGGATGCTGCCCAACCCGGACATCCCGCTGGACTGGAACATCGTCCACTTCCCGATCAACCCCCGCTACACCAAGCAGGGCACCCTCGACGGCGGGGTCGGTTTCGACGCCTCCGGCAAGGTCACCGACCCCGACTACCCCACCGCCACCGCCTACGGCGAGTACAGCTACTTCAAGCCGCGCGACGCGTACGCGCTCAAGCGCCGCATCACCCGCGACCAGCAGCGACTGCAAGCCCTCTACGAGTCGATCTCGACCGACGTCGGCCACAACGCGGGCACCGAACCGGCCGAGATCCAGGCCAAGGCGGTCCTGCGCTCGATGGGCATGTCCGCCGAGCAGCAGGACAGCGCCCGCTCCACCACCGGCAGCGCCGCCGCCACCGGCTTCTCCCACCGGGACCTGGTCAACACCTACGTCTGGACCGCCCAGGGTGGCTTCTTCGCCGAAACCACCGAGGCCACCGACGCCGTCAGCGAGACCACCTCCGGCTCGTACAGCTTCACCCACTCCTACGGCGGCAACTTCGACCTGAGCTTCGGCGCCCTCGGCCTCGGCTGGGCCTTCCACCTCGATGCCTCCCGCGGTGGCGGCTTCAGCACCACCCGGGCCAAGAGCAAGGAGTCCTCGCGCAGTTTCGGCCTCGACGTCCAGTGCGCACCCTCGAACGACCTGCAACGCCGGGACAGCAACGGCAAGCCCGTGTACGACGCCGCGGGCAAGCCGGTCCTCGTGCCGGGCAAGGTCGACGCCTACCGCTTCCTCACCTTCTACCTCGGCGAGACCAGCGCCAACTTCGACGACTTCTACCACAAGGTGGTCGACCCGACCTGGCTGTCGGGCAGCAACGCCCCCGACGCGGCCGCGCTGCGCCAGACCCGCCAGAGCTCCGCCAAGCCCCCGTGCTGGCGGGTCCTGCACCGCGTCACCTACATCAGCCGGGTCCTCGCCCCCGTCCCGCCGCCCGGAGCGCCGCCGCTGGAGAAGGCCATGCGCACCGAGAACATCGCCAGCAACTACGAGCTGATCAAACGCCTCGAACCCTACGTGCGACCCGCCGCCACCAGCTCGGCCGATCTCGCCGCCGCCACCCGCAACGCCCTCGCCGCCCAGCTTCCCGAACTTCTGCCCCACGCGGCCGAGATCACCGAATACCTCGGCCACTACTTCGGAATGGAGAACTGAGCTTCCGCGCGGCTCCCCGACGGGTCGGGGAGCCGCGCGGTCGCGACCGCCGGCCCGGGGGCACCTCCCAGCGGTAGCCGGGGGAGGGACCTTGACGACACGGCCTCGTCTCGTAAACCGGGAATTCTGGTCAGATGTACAGGCTTGTTGTCCTATGGTGCGGACGGGGCGGCCGACGGCCGAGTTGACACTGTCGCATGCGGAGCGGGCCGCACTCGAGGTGTGGGTGCGGCGTCGTTCCACGCCGCAGGCGTGAGCCTTGCGGTGCCGGATCATTCGGCAGTGACCAAGATGCCCTGCAGTCAGTCCTGCGGAGGCCGGCGAAGGCCCGCGCGCTCCAGGGACCTCAGCATCGCTTCCCGGTCTGCCGGTACGTACTCTTCGGCCGCGGCGGCCGCGTCCAGCAGCTCCTGGGCCTCCGACCCCGTGAGGCTGCGGGCCTCGGCTGCGGCCAGGAGGTCGTCGGCACGTCCGCGGGGCAGGCCGCGTTCCGAGGCGATCAGGTCGCCCAGCGCTTCCTCACGCACCGCGAAACGGCTCATCCCGCAGTCGAGGCCGTCGTCGTCCAGATCGGCGGGGTAGGGCGCGCGAGCCCAGGCACCGTTCTCGAACCAGTACACGCAGCCCAGTTCCCAGCCCGCCAGCATCTTCCGCAGACGCTCGAAAGGCAGCCAGTCCGGTGCCTGTGCCAGCATGTCGATCGTGGGTTCGTGCCATTTCACGGCACTGGACTCGTCCTGGCCGTACAGCAGGTAGCGGCCCTCGCCGAGCTGCTCGAACGTCCACCAGGTGCAGCCGCGGTCGTCGAGGTGCAGACCCTCCCCGTCGATCCACGTTCCACTGCGGCGGACGTCTTGCGCCTCTGCCTTCGCCGTGGCCTCCAACACGGCAACCAGAGCCCAGCGTGCCCACAGCACCTCGGCCGCCGGCAGGTCCTCCGGCCGTCCGGGCCTCTCGATCGCCATTGCGTCCCCCACTCCGCCCGGTTCGTCCAGTCCTCCTGCGGCGTCCCGTATGACCGCCGAACCGTGATCGTAGACCGCCGGCAGGCGCCGCAGCTCACAGTCCGTTTCGGGCCGCAGCGGGTGTGCCGCTGTGCGCGAGCGGTGGGAACGACATCGCCCCCCGCGCCGTTTCTTCGGGCGTCGGCTGTGTTGAGGCGAATGGGGGGCAGCTGTGGCGATGTGGGCTGCGTCGTTACCGGCGTTCGTGTGTCTGCTGGTGCCGTGCGCGCTGGTGGAGGGTACGTGGCGGTGGCTCACGGGGCTGGGTCTGCTGCCGTGGGTCCGCCGGCGTACGGGCCGGTCGTTGTCGAGCGTGGCCTTCGACGAGTTCACGGCGACGGTGAACGGCAACAAGACGGCGGAGCTGGAGCAGCGGCGGGTGGAGCTGCTGAGGCGGGACGACGAGAGTGACGGGGCGCCTCCGCGTTCCAGCATCGACCTGGCGAAGGGCACGGCGTTCATCGTGGTGCCGCAGGACCCGGACGACCCGCGCGGCGGCGGACGCGAGGCTCGGGAGGGCCAGCGGTGAAGCGCGAGCGGAAGGGCACGGACGGTCCCGCCCGGTCCACGCTGTGGGGGCGTATCGCATGCGGATGGGCGGTGGCCTTCGCAGTGCTGCACTTCTACTGGGGCCTGGGCGGTGATGTGGGGCTGAGCGTCTCCGCCGGGCCGCTGGCCAGCGAGCGTCCGCTGTGGTTCGTCGTCGCCGGACTGTGGGGCGTGGGCGGGCTCTGCGTCCTCGGCGCCGTCCTCGCCCGGTTGCTGATCCGCTCTGACCTCAAAGGAGGCCCCGCTGCGCTGGTGAGGTGGCTGGGGTGGGGCGCCGGCGTCGTCCTGCTGATGCGCGGGGTCGGCGTCGAAGTGATACTGCTGACCGGTGCTGCGCCGCTGGACGCTTCCGTGAGCGAGGGGCAGCGCTTCTGGACGCTGGCTCTCTGGAACCCCTGGTTCATAGCCGGAGGTCTGGCCTTCGGCCTCGCCGCCCTTCGCGCCGGCAGGCGCCCGGACGCGGAGCTCCCGCCCGCGTCCGGGCGTTGATCCCCCTGCTCCTCGTACAGCCTCCCCTCTGTCCGCCCGAGTCCCTTCCGACAGTCAGGCCAGGAGTCCGTTGACGAGGGTGAGGAGCACGATCACGAGGGCGGCGATTCCCGCGATCTGCCAGAGGCGCTTCGGCGAGGGACGCCCGACGACCATTGGCCGCCCGTCTGTGGGGAAGACGTAGTAGATCCTGTGCGGGTGCTCATGCACTGCCACCTTCGCGAACCGCACGTACGCGAGTTCTGTCCGGCGCGCTATCTCCTGGCCGTGTGTCCGCAGAAGCGGTTGCAGGGTTGCTCCGAAGTCCTTTTCGACGCGGGCGCGCTCAGGATCGTCGTCTGCCAGTGTCGTCGGTGTCCACGCCGCATGCTGATCGGCGAGTTTCCGCGCCCAGGAGAGTGGTCCGGACTCCGGAAGCCTGACCTCTTCGGTGCTGGGCGTTCGGGTGATGACGCCTTCCGTCCATTCGACGGTCCTGCCCGTGCCTGCGCAGTGTGTGTGGGTGACCGTGCCGTCCTGGGCGCAGTCGGGGCACGGCCTGGACCCTTCGCCCTGACAGGTGGTGCACGTGACGCGGCCGCGGCCGCGGCAGGTCACGCATGCGACACCGGGCTCGCCACACTCCATGCATCGGCCGCGGACGGTGGTATCCGCTGCGGTGTGCGCAGGGGGTGCGGCCTGTTTCCCGGCAGGTTCCAGGGCCGAGCGGCCGGCTCCGCCGCACAGCAGGCAGCACGTGGTGTCCCGGCAGCTGCGGCAGCGTTGGCGCGGCTCGCAGCGGATCGCGCCTTCGCCTTCACAGCGCCGGCAGCGGACGACGCCGTTGCCGCACTCGCACAAGCGGTCGTCGATCGACCCCCGACGTACCAGTGTCCGGCTGTACTGCTTGGCTGGATCCCGGGGAGGTGGCACGCGGTGGTCGCCGAGCGTGTCGTAGACCGGGCGTTCGGAGAGGTCGAGAGGTCCGCGGTGGAGGCGCTTCTTCTCCGAGCGGGACTCGATGCTTCGTACGATCTGCCCTTTCAGGAGCGAATGCCAGGTGATGGCGGAGGCGCCCGGCAAGGGACTTACCAGGGGTTTGCCTCGACTTTCGATGTGGCTCTGCACGGCCTTGAGGACTTCGTCGTCGCCCAGCACGTGTCTCCCAGCGTCCTGTGCACGGCCAGCGTGCGATCTTCGGCTGACGTGATCCAGCGGACCGAAGGGACAGTACCCAACTACCGGCCACGGCAACGGCTTTTCACGCGGAAGCCGACGGGACGAGCGCCGACCGAGGCTCGGGGTCCCTGGCATCGGTGCCGGGTGTGCGTGCGTGGTGCGGGGTGCGTGGCGCTGTCGCGTGCACACGGCTGCTCGACTTCGCTCACCGGGCGGGGGACCGACGGAAGCCGATGTCGGGGCCGGGTGCGATCCGGGGCCTCCCACGCGCGCCACAGCGCTGCCTTCGCTCGAAACGGGGGTGCCGCAGCCCGGCCCTCGGCCGGTCCCGGGGCGGGCTGACCAGCAAGATTCAGCTGGCCTGCGGCGCTGGGGCATCGCGCGCACCATCCCGGAGCGGTCCCTCGCAGGTTCCGGGCCGCCAGCTGGCACTCGTCCTGATCATCCGCGGGGTCGCGTTGTCCCACGCGATCACTCCGGGCGCGTGCGCACCTCCGACCGGTCGGTGTCCGTCTCGCCCGCCCGGCGCGGCACGCCGGATGCGGGGATCCCCCTGTACAGCCTGACCGCATGTTAGGGATATGTAGAAAAGATCCACTAATCAGGAGGTACGTCAGGATGCGTGCGACTCTTCTTCGTGCGGTGACCGTGCTGGGCAGCGCGGCAGTACTGGCCGCCGTCGGCGCCGGTGCGGCCTGCGCCGACGGGGTGGGCAGCTCGGGCATCGGCAACCAGGGCGTCGGGAACGCCGGTGTCTTCAACGACGGTGCGGGGAACGCCGGCGCCTTCAACAACGGCGTGGGTAACGCCGGTGTCGCCAACTGGGGCCTGGGCACCGCCGGCATCGCGAACACGGGCGTCGGCAGCCACGGCATCGGCAACTCGGGGGTCGGAACCGCCGGCATCGGCAACTGAGCCGGCGGGCGCGCGCCCGCACGACCGACTGGAGGGAGGCGCGCGGCCGACGGCCGGGCGCCTCCGTCCGCACCCGCGGGCATCGCCGCCCTGAGATGAGGGGACGGGCCGGGTCCCGTCCTGGGCCACCCGCCGCCCCGGCCCACCCCGCCGGTCCGGCGGGGCGGGGGGGTGGAGGCGGTTGCTGCCGTTGCGGCGGGATGCGCTTGCAGCCGGCGGCGAGACGTTTCCGGTCGCGGCGTCGGAACCTCTCCGTCCAGGGGGTCGACCCACCTGCCCCGGCATCGGATCGGCGCGGACCACAGGACCGCGACGGCCTGCGGCTGGTTGTGGACGCGGCGGGCCGGGGCCGCCATGGCGAGCAGGTACGGGACGCGGTCGCGCACGAGCGGTGGCCCGTGGCCCGCGGTGCGGCCGGCGCGGCGGACCGGGTGAAGACCCAGACGGCACCGGCGAAAATCCGCCACACGCCATGAACCGACATGCGCCGACAGTCCTCGCCGTGAGCTACGGGACGATCCCCGCCGGGTGGGCGCCGAGCCCCGGACGCTGCGCCTGGGCCCCGGGCCGTGGGCCCCTGCGGCACAGTCGGCCTACATCCGTCCCCAGATCGGGATCCCTGCCCTCTGCGGCCGGGACGGCCGGGCGCTGGAGGCGTCGACGCCGCTGGGGGCATGGGCCCCGCACCGTGCGAGCGGCGGCGGAGCCGCGGCCGGACCGAGCGTGCTCGCCGCAGGCCGACGCACTTGTCGTTGTCGCCCGGCGCACCCGGCCGCCCGGGCGCGGCGGCGACGGTCCGCAAGGGCGCCGGCCGGCGGTGCAGTGCCCGCTCGCGACGCCACCGGCCGGGACGCGTCAGCCCACGCCGCTGTCACACGGCTGTGACAGACGGCGGACAGGGGCGTGAAATGCGCCAGCCACGCTCTAACGAAAGGACAAAAGGGACATTCGAGCGAATGTCCCGACTGCTTCCGAGGACGCGAGCAGCGATGACCGAGCCACTCCGGCAAAGGAAATCCCATGACCGCCACACTCACCGCCCCCGCCACGGTCCCCGCAGCCGAGCTCGCCCCCCGTGAGCAGGAAGCCCTCCGTCACATCGCCGCCGGACGCACCTACCTGCAGACCGCCCGCCACATGGGCCTCTCCAAGCACACCGTCGACGCCTACCTGCGCCGCATCCGCGCCAAGCTCAACGTGAACACCACCGCCGAGATGACCCGCGTCGCCATCGCCCTCGGGCTGTGACACCGATGCGCCCGAGGGCGGCTGTGACACCCGACACCCCCTCTTGACCAGGGAAGAAAGGGTTACCTAACTTCGAGGTATGGCCCCCCACCACCCCGCCCCCGACGCACTCGTCGGATTCGACGTCGACCTCACGGCCCAGGAAGTGCTCCGGCGTGCGCACGTCATGGAAGCCCTCGGGCCCGACTGGGACCCCGTAGAGGTCCTGGAGGGCGAGGAAGCCGCCCACGACCTGCTGTACTCCGGTCTCGACGCCGAGCAGCAGCGCCTCTACGACGACCTCGTCGCCGCCGGCATCCTGCCCCCGCGCCCGGACCGCCATGCTGCCCCTTGATCCCCACGCCGACCCCGGCCGCCGGGCATGGCTCCCCTGCCCCCACTGCCCCACCCCTCCCAGTAGCCCTGCCAGCCCCGGGAGCCCCGGCGAGGTGCCGTGCCGGCACTGCGTCCAGCAGCGCACCTGCCCCACCCACTGGCAGTACCTCCTCAGCAACACCGGCACGCGTCTGCACCTCCAGTGCCCCGCCTGCACCCAGGTGTGGACCCACGAGAGCGACTTCCGCCACACCCGCCGACGCTAGCCGGACACCCCCTAAGGAGTGCCGTCCAGTGACCCGCCCTCGGCGGCGTCGCCGTCCACTGCCCGACGTCTGACCTGGTCTTCCTGGGCCATGCGGCGCAGGAGTTCGAACACGGGGGCGCTGATCGCGAGGACGACCACCGCCCGCTCCGCCAGCGATACCGGGTCGTCGATGCCGACCGCGCGTTCCAGGTCCAGGCGCGCCACCGACTCCGCCAGCCGCGCATAGGCCGCGAGCTCGCCCGGGGCGTACTGCGCGTCCAGCCTCCGCAGTTCCTTCATCGCCGCCGTGAGCCCTGTGACGTGCGGCGATGTCGCCGGAACCTGCCACTCCAGGTCTGCGACCAGCTCCGCCACCTCCGCGCCCGCGCCCTCGTCGCCCTCGGACGGCTCGTCGGGGCGCACTCCCGGTACCGGCAGGGCGTAGCTGACCGCCCCCAGGGCCGCCTCAACGCTGTGGGATTCGTCGACGGCGCCGAGTACGTCGCGGGTGGCGGCGATCGACAGGCCGCCAAGCGTGGTCAGCGCTTTGATCAGGCGCAGCCGCTGCGCGTGCTCCTCCCCGTACTCGGCCAGGGTCGCGGCCGTGGCGCGCCCGGCGGGCAGCAGACCCTGGCGCAGGAAGTACTTGATGCTGGCGACCGGCACGCCGGTCCGCCGGCTGAGCTTCCGAGATCTTCATGGCGGCTTCCCTGGTGGTCGTGCGGTCCGGTCCGGCACCTGGTGTCGGCGATTGGACACCACCACAAGATACTGCCAGTATCCAGTGGTTGGATACTCGAAGTATCCAGCGCAGCACACGCCGCCGCACCGGAGATTCGATGCCTCAGCCCACGCCGCCGCCCCCGTCCGTGCTCCGCCGACCCCAGTTGTGGATCGGCACGGGACTCATCGCCGCAGTGGTCTCGATGCTGTTCGCCCTGCTCTACGTCGGCGGCAACGTCAACCCGAAGGGCAATCTCCGCGATCTGCCCGTGGCCCTGGTCAACTCCGACCGCGGCGCCGACGCCGGGGGCGGCCGCCATGTCAACCTGGGCGAGCAGGTCGTCTCCGGGATCCAGCAGGGGTCCAAGGGCGACAAGAGCATCGACTGGCAGGTCGTGAGCCGCGCGGAGGCCGACAAGCGGCTGGGCAGGGGCAAGCTCTTCGGAGCCCTCGTCATCCCCGAGGACTTCTCCGCCACGGTGACCGGGCTCACGGCCCCGCAGCCCGCCCCCCAGGGCAAGGCCGCCCCGCCGACGCTGACCGTGCTGACCAACCAGGCCGCCGGCAGTATCGGTTCCTCCATGGCCTCGCAGGCCGCGCAGAAGGCCGCCCACGCCGCCTCCGCGCAGCTCGGCCAGGAGCTCCTGAAGCAGGCGGGGTCCCAGAAGACCCCGCTCCCGACGGCCGCCCAGCTCATGCTGGCCGACCCGGTGACCGTGACCGTGGCCGACGGCCATCCCGTCGGGCCCCGGAGCGCCATGGGCCTGAGCGCCTTCTACTACGCGCTGGTCCTGGTCGTCTGCGGCATGCTCGGCGCGAACGTCGTCAACTCCCAGGTCGACACCGCGCTCGGATACCTCCACACCGACTTCGGTCCCTTCCGCAAGCGCGAACCCGTCCAGCACACCAGCCGCGTCCGCACCCTGGCGATCGGCATGGCCCTCATGCTCGGCCTGTCCCTGGTCATGGGCACCCTGGTGGAGGTCGCGACGGTGGGCATCCTCGACATGGACGCCTCCCACCTGGGCCTGCTGTGGGTCTACTCGGTCGCCACCATCGCGGTCGTCGGCATCGGCAGCCTGGCCCTGTTCGCCGCCTTCGGCACCCCGGGCATGCTGCTGGCCACCATCGTCTTCGTCGCGATGGCCGTCCCCTCCTCCGGCGCCACCGTGCCCGTCCAGGCGCTGCCCGGCTTCTTCCGCGCCCTCGCCGAGTTCGAGCCGCTGCGCCAGATCACCGAGGGACTGCGCTCCCTGCTGTACTACGGCGCGCAGGCCGACGCGGGACTCACCCGGGCGTGGGCCTCCATGGGCGTCGCCCTCGTCGCCGCGCTGGTCTTCGGCTTCGCCGTCACCCGCCTCTACGACCGCCGGGGACTGCACCGCATCCCCCACCCCGAGACCGGGGCCGCGGGCACCGCCGAACACGCGGACGAGGACTCCGGGTCCGCGGAACCGGCCGCCGCGGCCACCGCCTGATCCGGCCCCGCGGGGGACGCGCTTGACTGGTGGACGGCCCGACAGGTAGGGAGAGGCTGTTCATTGCGCAAGGTGTGAAACGGGGGACATATGAAGCCGCTCGAATCGGGCGATCCCACTTCGCTCGGCGACGGCCGCTACCGACTGGTGGGACGGCTCGGTCAGGGTGGCATGGGAGTGGTCTACCTGGGCCGCTCCCAGTCCGGCCGCGCGGTCGCCGTCAAGGTCGTACGCCCCGAACTGAGCACCGAGCCCGGATTCAAGCGCAGGTTCGCCGACGAGGTCGCGGCGGCGCGCAGGGTCGGCGGCTTCCACACCGCGCCGGTGGTCGACGCCGACCCGGACGGGGATCCCGCCTGGCTGGTGACGGCGTTCGTGCCCGGGCCCACCCTGCAGTCGGTCCTCGCGCGCGTCGGATCGCTGCCCCTGGACACGCTGACCGTCCTGGCGGCCGGCCTGGCCGAGGCCCTCGAAGCGATCCACCGGGCGGGGGTCATCCACCGCGATCTGAAGCCCGCGAACATCATCGTCGCCGAGGACGGCCCGCGCGTCATCGACTTCGGCATCGCACGCGCCCTGGACGGGACGTCCCTGACGCAGACCGGCCTGCAGGTCGGTACGCCGGGTTTCCTGGCACCCGAACAGCTCACCGGCGGCGGTGCGGTCACCCCCGCGGTCGACATGTTCGCGCTGGGCGTGGTGCTCACCCAGGCGGCGGGCGGCACCCCCTTCGGCGACGGCCCGTCCGCGGCCCGGCACTACAAGGTGGTCTACGAGGAGCCGGACCTGACGGCGGTGCCCGGTGAACTCCGCGACGCCATCGGCGCGTGCCTGGCCAAGGACCCGGCGGCGCGGCCCACGCCGGCCGCTTTCCTCGCCACCCTCACCGTCCGGCACCCGGACGGCGACTCCTGGCTGCCCGACGCGGCGACGCAGCTCCTGCCACCGCCGGAACCGACCGTGCGTGCCACCACACCGGACGGCGCGCCGCGCAGCTCCCCCGGGACCACGCCCGACAGCCCGCCCGAGGGCGTACCCGCCGGGCCCTCCGAGCGCGCGCCGGACCTTCCGGCGGCGGCCCCGTCGGGCACCCCGGGGGCCTCTCCGGCGGCCGATGCGGCTGCGCCGGGCGCCGCGGAGCCGCGTACGGAACACGCGCGCACGGTGACGGGAGCCGCGGCGAAGCCCTCCCCCGTACCGGCGCACGGTGGGCCGCGGACGGTGGCGGCGGCTCCCGGGACGGAGAACTCCGCCGCGCGGCGGGCCCGACGTCGCCGCGCGGGGGTGGCTGCGGCGCTCGTGACGACCCTGGCAGCCGCCGGCCTGTTCGTGTGGCAGCCCTGGCACGACTCCGGCCAGGACAACGCCAAGGGCGGCGCCGTCACGCCGACCGAGTCCGCGGCCGACCCCTCCCCGGCCGCGTTCCCGACCGAACCGCTGCTGGTCCGGCAGGACACCGCCCCGGGATGGCCCGGTACGTGCCACGGCGTCATCGCCCGCCGGGACGCCTCGGCGGAGAAGGCCGTGCAGCTCGTCGCGGGGGGCGCGGGCGCCTGCGACACCCTGCCCCAGTGGTCCCCCGACCGCCGGTCGTTCGCGTTCACGCGCAGCACGCCCGAGGGCGCGGCCGTGTGGACCGCCAACGCCGACGGATCCAACGCGCGCCGGATCACCTCCATCGCCGGCGGCAGGGTCTCCTGGTCGCCCGACGGCCGCCGGCTCGCCGTGCTCCGCATGAAGGACGGCGTGCAGCAGCTGTTCGCGGTCACGGTCGCCGACGGCTCGGTCCGGCAGCTCACGTCGGGCAAGGGCCAGGTCGAGGACCCGGCGTGGGCGCCGGACGGCCGGAGCATCGCGGTCTGTCTGCAGACGGAGCCGGAGAACTGGCAGATCCACCTGGTCGACCCCGACGCCCCCGACCAGGCCCCCCGGCAGGTGACGCGGCTGCCGCACCCGGCGCTCGACCCGGTGTGGTCACCCGACGGCGCCACCTTCGCGTACACGGCCGGCGTCTACGGCACGGGGACCCAGGGCGACATCCGCCTCGTCGACGCCGACGGCAGTGACGACCGCGAACTGGTCGCCACCAGCGAGCACGAGATGGACCCCACCTGGTCCGTGGACGGCACCTGGGTGGCGTACGTCCGGGGCCCGTACGAGAAGCCCAGGGTCTGGGCCGTGCGCACGGACCAGACGGGCGAGCAGGAACTCACCGCCGGCGGCTCCGCCGAGGGCCACCCGGCCTGGCGCTGAGAGCGGGATTCGGGCCCCGGTGGGGCGGGTGCCCCACCGGGACGCGGGGGTTCACCGCCGCAGCGCGGCTGTGGTCCGGACCCGGAGGGCGTCGACCGGGGGCCGGCGGAGCGCGTGCCGGGACCGGTAGGCGAGCGAGGGCTTGCCGTGGGTGTCCGCGGCCGCGATCAGGAGGCCTCCCAGGGCGGAGAGGTCGGTGAGGAAGTGGGCGCGCTGCCGGGCGCGTTCCTCGGGGTCCTCCTCCGTCCAGTAGGCGTGCAGCGTGAGGGAGGTCGGCACCAGCGTGGCGGCGAGTGTGAGCGCGGCGAGGCGCGGTGCGCGCCCCGTCGCGAGCAGCAGGCCCGCTGTGGCCCGGATCGCGCCGGTGGCGCGCACCAGTTGCTGCGGGTCCACGGCGAGCGCCGGGATGCGGTCGCCCAGGGCCCGTACGACGGGCCGGGCGGCATGTGTCGAGCCGGTCTCGGGGCGGCGCAGGGTACGCAGGCCTCCGGTCACGAACGGGGCGGCGAGCAGGGGGCGGGCGAGTTTTCGTAGGACGGCCATGTCGCGCTGATGCCCGGAGCCCGTCGGTCCATCCGGGCCGGGAACCGTCTTTGGCGACGGGCGACGGACGACGGACGACGGGCGACGGGCGACGGGCGACGCGCACCGGACGGGACGGGGAGCCGACGGGCCAGTGAGCCGAGGGGGCGTCAGGCCTCGCCGTCGATGCCGGTGACCGCGGGCGGCCCCAGCGGGGCGTCCTCCTCCGGGAGGCCCAGTTCCTCCAGGGTGGCCGCCAGCAGGCGGACGGCGTCGCCCTCGGCCGCCGCCCGGTCGGGGGCGTCGACTTCGAGCCGGACGGAGAAGGTGCCGCCCTCGTGGACCGTGAGCAGTTCGACGTCCTCCGTCTCGCTCAGGTCGGTGTGGTGCGAAGCCAGCCTCTTCGTCAGCTCCGAGCGTGTCGCGTCGTCGATGTCACGCAGGAACGTGCCGGGCACGGTGATGACGTAGGTGGTCACTGCTGCCTCCTGTCGGTCGGCCGGGTTGAGTTGTGTGGATGCCCCGGTATCGGATTTCGAATCCCCGTGGCGCGCCGGGTCAGCCTGCCGGGTGTGGCGCCGGACGGCGGTGAACGGCGGCCGCGGCACTGCATGGAGCCGCCGGGACCGGCCAGGAGAGTACGTAGCGATACGTACGGAATCGAACCGGATGGAGGAACGACGATGAACTGGCGCCACGAGGCGGCCTGCCGGTGGGAAGACCCCGACCTCTTCTTCCCCGTGGGCTCCGGCGGCCCGGCACTCCTTCAGGTCGAGGAGGCCAAGGCCGTGTGCCACCGTTGCCCGGTCAGGGAGACCTGCCTCCAGTGGGCCCTCGACGCGGGCCAGGAGTTCGGTGTGTGCGGCGGTCTGAGCGAGGAGGAACGCCGCCGGACGACCCGGCGGCGCAAGGCCCGGGACCGGGCCGCCCGGTCCCGCCCGACCTCGCCCTGACCCGGCGGGGTGCGACAGCACGTGGCGTACGCGCACGCCCTCCTTGCCGGACGCGGCGAACTCCGGCCGGTAGGCGGCGACCGGCGCGTCCGGATCGAGATCCCCCGGTCGGCTGCGCTGCCCGCCGTCGCCGCGTACGGCCCGGGGTTGCCGGCGCCGACCCGGTCGGTGTCCGCCGACCCCATCGGGCTGCCGGGGCCCGCGCCCCGACTCGTCTCGACTACCCTCAAACACGTGATCGAGCACGTGAACCAACTCGGACCCACCGCGCCCGTGGCCGGCCCCGCGCCCACCCCCGCCGCCCCGGTGGTGTGGGCCCTCAACACGACCCTCGACGTCGTCGGCGGCCATCCCGTCACCGCCGCGAGTTCCGTCCTCGACGCGGAGGAACGCGACCGCGCCGCCCGCTTCCGCACCCCGGGCCTGACCCACCGGTACGTCGCCTCGCACCTCGCCCTGCGCACCCTCCTCGGCGTCTACCTCGACCGGCCGGCCCACACCGTCCGTCTCACCCGTGAGGACTGCCCCTGCTGCGGCGCCCCCCACGGCCGCCCCAACGTCCCGGGAAACCCCGTCCACTTCTCCCTCTCCCACAGCGGCGACCAGGCCTACATCGCCCTCGCGACCGCCCCCGTCGGCGTCGACATCGAGGAGCACCCCACCGCACGGACCCTCACCGACGTCCTGCACCTCCTGCATCCCACCGAGACGCAGGAGCTGACCGCTCTGCCCGACGCCGAACGCCTCACCGCTCTCGCGCGCTGCTGGGCCCGCAAGGAGGCCTGCCTCAAGGCCGCCGGTACAGGTCTGGCCAACGGCCTCGCCGACCCGTACGTCGGCACCCTCCCCCGCCCGGCCGCCCCGCCCGGCCACGACCTCTGCGACCTTGCCGCCCCGCCCGGCTACCAGGCCGCCCTCGCCGTCGTCACCACCCCCTGACACCGAACGCCGAACACCGACGAGCCGTGCCCACCGGCACTCCTGAGGGCCGTCAGGAGGGCGGCGGCGCGGCGCCGGGGTCCCCCCCGTCACCGTCGCCGTCGTCCCTCCTCTCCCCCGGTACCGCGTCCTGCGCCGGACCGATGCGGATCTCGAACCCGCCCGCGTACTTCTCGTGGCCCGCGATCACGGCTTCCTCGACGGCCTCCTCCGCCAGCTCGGTGCGGACGATCAGCGGGTCCTGGCGGAGGTCCCGCAGGAGGGCCCAGCACATGCCGATCATCACCAGCACGAACGGCGCCGCGACGAGGATCGTCAGGTGCTGCAGGCCCGCCAGGGCGTCGCCCTTGCCCTCGCCGACGAGCAGCATCACGGCCGCCACGCCACCGGTCACCACGCCCCAGAAGACGACGACGAACCGGGCGGGTTCGAAGGTGCCGCGCTGCGAGAGGGTGCCCATCACGATCGACGCCGCGTCGGCGCCGGACACGAAGAAGATGCCGACCAGGATCATCACGAGCAGGCTCATCACGCCCGCGATCGGGAACTCCTGGAGGACGCCGAAGAGCTGCGCCTCGGGGGTGGTCGCGCCGCCGAGCTCGCCCTGTTCCTTCAGGCGCATCGCGGTGCCGCCGAAGATGGCGAACCAGACCAGGCTCACCGTGCTGGGAACGAGGATGACGCCGCCCACGAACTGACGGATCGTACGGCCGCGGCTGATGCGGGCGATGAACATGCCGACGAACGGCGTCCAGGAGATCCACCAGGCCCAGTAGAAGACCGTCCAGCTGCTCAGCCACTCGGCGACGTCACCGCCGCCCGTGGACGCCTCGGTGCGGCCGACCAGCTGCGGCAGCTCCTCGAAGTAGGCGGCGAGGGAGGTGGGGATCAGGTCGAGGACCAGGATGGTGGGGCCGACGACGAACACGAAGGCCGCGAGGACGACGGCCAGCACCATGTTGATGTTGGACAGCCACTGGATGCCCTTCTCCACGCCCGAGACGGCCGAGAAGACGAAGCAGACGGTGAGCACGCAGATGACCGCGACGAGCAGGCCCGTCCCGGCCCGGTCGAGCCAGCCCACCTCGTGCATGCCGCTGCCGATCTGGAGCGCGCCGAGTCCCAGCGACGTCGCGGAGCCGAACAGCGTGGCGAAGATGGCCAGGATGTCGATCACCCGGCCGGGGGCGCCCTGGGCCCTGCGCTCCCCCAGCAGCGGGACGAAGACGGCACTGATCGTCTGCCGCCTGCGGCGCCGGAAGGTGCTGTAGGCGATGGCCAGGCCGACCACGGCGTAGATGGCCCAGGGGTGCAGCGTCCAGTGGAAGAGGGTGGTGGCGAGCGCCGTCTGCATGCGGTCCGCCGAGTCGGCGGGGTCGGTGCCGGGCGGCGGATCGGTGTAGTGCGCGAGTGGTTCACTGACGCCGTAGAACATCAGGCCGATACCCATGCCGGCGCTGAACATCATGGCGACCCAGGAGACGGTGCTGAACTCCGGCTTCTCGTGCTCCTGGCCCAGCTCGATCCGTCCGTACCGGCTGACGGCGAGCCACAGGGCGAAGACGACGAACCCGGAGGCGGCCAGGACGAACGCCCATCCGGCGTTGTGCATGAGGCCGTTCAGCAGGGTGTCGGAGACGCTCTCCAGCGAGCTGGTGGCCGTGACACCCCAGACGACGAAGCCCAGGGTGAGTACCGCCGTCACACCGAAGACCACCCGGTCGGTGACGGGTGACTCGTCCTCGTGGGGGTGGCGGCCGGGCAGGGCCGCCTTCACGGGCAGCCGCAGCCGCGCCCCCCGTTTGCGTTGCTCATGGGACACAGACGGCACACCTTTCGCGATCACGGCCGAGTCTTCTTGTATGCCGTACCACGTTGTGGGCGTATGTCCCGGTATCAACAGGCTTCGAGGGCGTCTCCGCTGTGCGCTGATAGGCCGTACGGGTGCGGGGGCGGCCCGCCCCCCGCCCCGTCACGGGCGCTCGCCGGCCGCCCCGCGGGCGTCCTCAGTCGCTCCTTGGCCGCCCCCCAACCGCGTTCAGCCGCTCTTCAGGCGGCGGACGAACTCGTCGCCCAAGCGGCGCTGGAGGTCGGCCAGTTGCTCGTCGGTCAGGCCCTTGAGGTCGCCCGGGTCCCCTCCGCCCTTCGCCGCGCCGTCCTGTTGCTTCTGCTGTTCGCGGCGTTTGAGCTCCTGCTCCTCGGGAGAGCCGGGCGCCGCGTACGCGCACCGGATGAGGGCGCCGTCGGCGGCTTTGAGGCAGGTGGCTTCGCGGCCGTCGACCGGCCCCCTCCCCTCGACGCGGTAGCGGATGTTCTGTTCGCTGCCCACGGTGGCCGTCCAGGTACTGCCGCCGGTGGGCACGATCTCGAACACCTCGTCGTCGTTGTAGCAGCAGACGTCCCGGTACTCGGCCTTGATCAGCGCCACGAGCGCCTTGGGCGAGGACCAGGCGGGATCGAGGCGGTAGACCGTCATGGGAGCGAGACCGCCGCCCTGGTGGCGCGTGGGCACGGTCGAGACGGCCACCACCGAGCTGGCGTCGCCCTGCGGGGTGAGCGGGGTGACGTAGGCGCTGCCCCCCGCCGCGGCGCCGCCGTAGCGGAGGGTGAACTCGGACTCGTTGCCCTCGTTGGCGCCGTCCTCGGAGGCGTCCCAGCCGCTGCGCTCGAACCACCAGTCGCCGAAGCCGCCCACCGCCGCCGTGCCCTCGCGCTGGCGCGCGGCGAGACTCAGCGGGTAGGAGGGGCCGGGCACGGCGGAGGTGTCGGCGGTCACCGTCAGCTTTCCGGTCCTGCCGTCGTAGAGGGCCGCGCCGGCGGGGCGTTCGGTCACGACGAAGAGGCCGGTCTGGCGCTTGAGGGGGACGACGACGACCGGGGTGCCGTTGGAGCAGGTCACGTAGGCGTCGTCGGCATCGAACCGGACCCAACGCTTCTCGGCTGAGATCTTCCGGCCGAGGTTGTGGGTGAACCAGCCGCTGATCCGGGCGTCCGCCTTCGCCACGTCGAACGGGCAGCGCTCCTGGCTGCGGCCGGTGCCGCCCAGTGGCACCTCCTGCACGAGGCCCACCTCGTACCCGGCGAGCCAGCCGCGCCGCTCGACCAGGGCCCCGAAGCGGTCGGAGTCCGGGAGGTAGGTGATGTCGGATATCTCGCCGGTGACGTCGCCCAGATGCGGGGCGGCCTGCGCCTTGCCCACCACGTACGGGGAGCGGGCGGACAGGGTGGGCACCGGATCGCTGACGATCTCCGCGGAGGCCATGTACGCCCGGTCCTGCAGGTAGGCGCCGTACACCAGCCAGCCGACGGCGAGGACGAGGAGGAAGGCCCCGCCGAACCAGCCGAGGACGATGGCCGCTGCGCCCCCGCCCCCGCCCCCGGTACGGCCGGTGCGCCGGCGGAGCCACCGCACGGCCAGACCGACCGCGATGCAGCACGCCACGGCCACGAGGGGCAGCGAGAACCACGAGAAGAGCTTGCGCAGTTCCCACACCATGATCGTCGTGTAGTAGGAGGCGTACCACAGCACGAACGCCGTCGCCACTGCCGTCAGTCCCCAACCCCATGCCCGTGCCATCGGCCGCTCCCCCCGTGCCCGGTCCGGGCCCCCGCCCGGCACCGCTGGCTCGATTCTGCACGCCCGGCCGCACCGTGTCAGCGTTCCGGCCCGGGGCCGGTGCGGGCGTGTGCACGAAAGTTTCACAACTCGGGCCCTGCGCGCGCCGGTGGGTGGTCGCCAGTGGGCGCGGCGCGCTCCCCCGGGCTCCGGGCCGGGCTTCGACGTCGCCCTTCGAACGGCCTCCACGGACCGCGCCGGACCCGCGCCCCGCGCGGCCGGAGCACTCCCCGGGGAAGCCTGGAGTGGCGTGAACCCGTCGGGTCCGCGGAGTTGGCGGAGCGTGTCGCTCCGCCCGGGTCGCGAGCAAGGGGCGCAGGCAGCGAAGGCGACGGACCGTCCGGCCGCACGGAGGCTTCCCCGCGGGGCCCTTCCGGTGCCGCACCCGCCCGCGGCGCGAATGCGAGCCTCCCGTGGACCGCAGCACCCGAAGACGCGCGGGCGGTGGGGTGACGCGTCCTGCCGCCCGCTCCCACCGCACCGGCGACACCGGCCGTGCCCGGGTCATGTGCGGCGCGTCTTTGCTCAATCATGGCCGGAGCATGGCAGGGATGTTACGCGTTCGCCGGACCCTTGTGGGCGGGCCGGGGGTGGGTCAACCTTTCGAAGGCGAAGCCGAATTGACGGGTTGTCATGTGCATGTCGCACGTCCATGCCTCCGGCCCGTCGACGCGCGCCTCCGCCCCGTCCCCGCAGTGCACCGCCTACCAGGAGGACCCCCCACATGTCCGTGATGCGTCACACCCGCCGGAGGTTCGCCGGCATCAGCGCGACCGCGGTCGCGGCCCTCGCGCTCGGAGCGGCCGCCGCCCTACCCGCTTCGGCGGCCGACAGCGGCGCGCAGGGCGTCATCGAGAACGCCGGAGCCGCCGGAACCATCTCCGGCAGCTACATCGTGACCCTGAAGGACTCCGCGGCCCGCTCCACCGCGGACAGCGGCAAGGCCGTGGCGAAGCGGTACGGCGCCCGGATCGACCGGACGTACACCGCGGCCCTCAACGGCTACTCCGTCAAGGTCTCCGAGGCCCAGGCCAAGAAGCTCGCCGCCGACCCGGCGGTCCGGTCGGTCGTGCAGGACCGCGTCTTCACCGTGGACGCGACCCAGCCGAACCCGCCGTCCTGGGGCCTGGACCGGATCGACCAGCGGGCGCTGCCGCTGAACCAGAGCTACACCTACCCGGACAAGGCCGGCGAGGGCGTCACCGCCTACGTCATCGACACCGGTGTCCGCATCACGCACCAGGACTTCGGCGGCCGTGCCTCGTACGGCTACGACGCGATCGACAACGACAACACCGCCCAGGACGGCCACGGCCACGGCACGCACGTCGCCGGCACCGTCGCGGGCACCTCGTACGGCGTGGCCAAGAAGGCCAAGATCGTCGGCGTCCGCGTCCTCGACAACAACGGCTCCGGCACGACCGCGCAGGTCGTCGCGGGCATCGACTGGGTGACCCGCAACGCCGTCAAGCCGGCCGTCGCCAACATGTCGCTCGGCGGCGGCGCCGACTCGGCGCTCGACACGGCCGTCCGCAACTCCATAGCCTCCGGCATCACCTACGGGGTCGCGGCGGGCAACGAGTCGACCAACGCCTCCACCAAGTCCCCGGCGCGCGTCGCCGAGGCCATCACCGTCGGCGCCACCACCAACACCGACGCCAAGGCCAGCTACTCCAACTACGGCAACGTCCTGGACCTCTTCGCCCCCGGTTCCTCCATCACCTCCTCGTGGGGCACCGGCGACACCGCCACCAACACCATCTCCGGCACCTCGATGGCCACGCCGCACGTGGTCGGTGCGGCGGCGCTCTACCTGGCGCAGAACCCGTCGAGCACCCCGGCGCAGGTCCGCGACGGCCTGGTGGCCGCCGCGACGCCGAACGTGGTCACCGGCCCCGGTACGGGCTCTCCGAACCTGCTTCTGAACGTGGGTGAGGGCGGCACCGTCCCGCCGGGCAAGCGCTTCGAGAACACCGCGGACTACGCGATCGGCGACAACGCGACCGTCGACTCCCCCGTCACCGTCAGCGGGGTCGCCGGCAACGCCCCGGCGTCACTGAGCGTCGCGGTCGACATCAAGCACACCTACATCGGCGACCTCAAGGTGGACCTGGTCGCGCCCGACGGCACCCTGTACAACCTGCACAACCGCTCGGGCGGCAGCGCGGACAACATCATCAGGACCGTGACCGTCAACGCCTCCTCCGAGGTGGCCAACGGCGTGTGGAAGCTCCGGGTGAACGACAACGCGAACCTCGACACCGGAAAGATCGACTCCTGGGCGCTGCAGTTCTGAGCGCACGGAGCAGCTCATGACTCCTGAGCCGCGATGAACGGGCGGGGGCGACCGCGGGACGGTCGCCCCCGCTGCCGTGTCCGCGTGGAGCGGCGCCGGGCACGAGGGGGGCGGCGTTCACGGTGTGCCCGCCGCCGGACGACCCGGAGCTGTGGCACCCCCGGGGCCGGTGACCACCTACGCCACCTACGCGCCACTCGGGGTGCTCACGCAAGCGCTCCAAGGCGCCTACGGGCAGAGGTTCGCTCCGGCACACCTGGTGGCGGCCGGTGCAGCGGCTCGCGGCCTCCGGACCGGGGAGCGAGGGGCCGTGCCGACTTCGTTGTCGCCGGCGTCCTCGCGGGGGGGGGCGAAGGCGGGCGGTCAGGCCTGTGCGCGGACTCGGGTGTCCTCGTCCACCTGGTCCGGCAGGCCGAAGAGCGGGAAGAGGCGTGCGGTGTCACGGAAGGCCGTGATGCCGGTGATGCGGCCCCCGGAGAAGTCGACGACCTGAAGGGCCCAGGGCACGTAGCCGGTGCCGTCCGGGTGGGGGCGGTACTGGCCGAAGCCCGCGGTGCCGTTCGCCACCGTCGGGATCAGCAGGGATCCGCGGCAGCCGACGGCCGGGCCGGTCAGCCACGCCTGGATGTCGCTGATGCCGCGCATCCACTTCGCGTACGGAGGCAGGCACAGGGTGGCATCGACATGGAGCAGCATGTTCAGCTCCTCCATGTCGTAGCGGGAGAAGGCGATGGCGTACCGCTCGGCCAGCACCCGGAGGGTGGCCTGGTTCGGCCGGGAGGAGCGCCTGCGGTGTCCTGGCCTCGATCGGCCAGCGTGGCCCGGGCCCGCTGCAACGCGCTGTTGGCCGAAGCGACGGTGGTGTCGTGGAGGTCGGCGACTTCCCTGGCCGTGAAGCCGAGGACGTCGCGGAGGATCAACGTGGCTCGCTGCCGGGGCGGCAAGTGCTGGAGGACGGCGACGAAGGCCAGGTGGACGGACTCACCGGCCGTGGCGCTCGCCTCCGGATCGCCACTGGGGAAGGGTTCCACCCACAGGCCTGCGTCCAGGGGAGCTCCGGGTGCCGCACCGCCTTCGCTCGGAGCGCCGAGGTCCATCGGCAGCGCCCGCCGCTTGGCCACGGCAAGGGTGTCCAGGCACACGTGCGTGGCGATGCGGTACACCCACGACCGCAGCGACGACCTGCCCTCGAACCGCCCGATGTTCCGCCAGGCCCGCACCAGGGTCTCCTGAGCGGCGTCCTCGGCCTCCGCGTACGCGCCCAGCATCCGGTAGCAGTAGCCCGTCAGCTCCCCCCGGTACGGCTCCAGCCGCTCCGCATCCGCATCCGCCGTCTCCCCGTGCCCCACGCCGCAACTACCCCTTCCAACAGCTGATCCCGCTTCTGTGGTCTGCGAGTTCACTGTAAGCGCGGAGCCGACGAGTTCGAGGGGTGTCCCGCCGCCGCAGGCCTTTCCGTCGGGGTGAGTCCGCCCTTGAGCGCACGTGCGACGAAGGCCGTGGTGCGGCCCGTGCGGTCGCGGGTGACGAAGCGGGAGTCGTTCATGGTGCCGCCGTAGTGCGGCCAGTCGAACATGCCGGTGGTGAACGTCGCGTACGCATCGCAGGGGTCGGCGAGGGCTTCGGTGGAGGTGATGCTTCCCTGGCGGCTCGGACGGAAGCGCGGAGTGCGGTGGACTTCCGGGCTGTGCATGTGCACTGGTCACCTCCGGCGAAGTACACGAACCCGGCGTTGCGGATGTCGGCGCCGGTGCTCACCACGCTCGGCGAAGACGCGCACCAGCGCATGCGACACGGAGAGGACACGGCCCGCCGACTGGGCCTGTACCAGCGCCCTGGTGCGGCCGCCGCACGCGGCACCCGGAGTGGCCGGCGAGCAATCGGCGAGCCGAGCAGTTGCCGGCGGCCTTCGACGGCTGCGTCCCGGCCCCGTCCGCCAACCACTCCGGCTCTGTGCCGCCCTGTGCCTGAGGGCCTCCCCCGGGCTCACCACTCTGCCAGTCGGGTGGGCTTCACCGCTTCGCTGCCTGGCGGCGACCAGCCCGGGGAACTTCGTTACCCATGGGTGACTACGACACTTCGATCACCGTGGCGGTTCCCGCGGCCACGCTCTTCGGATACCTCGCCGACGTGAAGAACCTGCCTGCCTACATGCCGCGCCTGACGTCCGCGAAGCCGCACGACGGCGACCGCGTCACCGTCACCGCGCACATCGACCCGCCCGGCGAACCGGAACAGGACGTCCGGAGCGAGGCCTGGATCCGCGTGCTGGAGGAAGGCAAGTCGCTGGAATGGGGCGCACCGGGCCCGCACGACTACCACGGCAAACTGCACGTCTCCGCCGGCAACGACGAAAATCACTCACTGCTGTCCGTGGAACTGCACACCGAACGGGTCGAGGGCGCTGAGGTCGACGACGGCCTGGCCGAAGCGCTACGAGGCATCAAGTCCGCGGTCGAGGCCGCCGAAGCCGGACGATAACCGACTGCCGCAGCCCCTTTCGTTCAGATCCCGGCCCCTTGCCCTGGGTGTGGAGCGATCTGGCGACCGTCGGGTGGCCGGCACTGTGACCGGGCGGGGCCCGTGCCCGGATCCGGGCGGAGCGTGAGCGGCACTTCGCGGAGGCCGGCACGGGGTGACCCGGTGGCGGGTCCCTCGGACCTGCCCGGCGCCGGACTGCTGAGGGCGGTGGAGCCGGTGCCCGCGGCACTCACGTTCCTCGACTCCCGCCCCGGAGCGTCCGGCTCCGCCGGAGAGCAGCCGCTCGGCGGACGACCGGCAGCACACCGAGGGCTGCGGCCGCGTGCCATCCTCTGCGCGGGGTAATGGCGAGACCATGTCACCGTTCATCACCGCCACCACCCTGCTCGCCCAGGGCAGTCGGCCGGACGGCCCTCCGTGGTTCAAGTGGGCGTTTCTCGCCGTGTGGGCAGCCCTTCTGCCCTGGGTGCTGTACAGACTCCACCAGAACGGCTACTTCAGAAGACGACGCTGACCATCCGTCGCGGTCGTCGGAGCGCCCGACGCCCCCACCGACGCCCCATCTGGTGACAGCGGCGCACGAGCAGACCACCGGTCGCGACCGGCACCTCAGCCACTGACGCGCTTCGGGGCACGTGAGCGCCTGGCCGCGGTGCAGGCGAGCGGTGCGGCCCGTCGGCGGCGGGCGCATGGTCGGGGCGTGGGGCGTTGCTGCAGGAGGGGGCGTCAGATCTCGTCGCCCTCGGGGGCCGGTTCGGCCTGCGGACCGGAAGCGAGCAGTCGTTCGACGGCGGCCGTGACATGGGCGGCGAGGTCGGCGGTATCCGTTTCCGCGGCACCGTCGAGGTAGTTCACGATCGCGGCTTCGATGACCGCGCGCAGGGCCTCGCTGTCGGGAGCGGTCGTGGGGGCGGGGTGGTTCATGGGCTGCTCCTTGGCGCGGGACAGGGCCGGGCGGGTCGGACGTCGCGTCGATTCTCCCGACGATGGGTGGGTCGGGGCCGCGTCGCCCTGGTTCGAGGTTCGACTCGCCGCTCCTGCCGTAGGCGACCCGGATCTGCCCGGTAGCCGCCGCGGTCCGCGACTGGCGCGGGCTACGGGTCGGACAACGGTCGCCCTGGTCGGATTCATGCGGTGCCCGAGGAGTGCGCTGAGACCCCTGGAGTCGCTGAACCTGACGGCCGACAGATCCAGGGCGAGTTTCTGGCCGCGCCCGCCGACGGCGTCGGCGGCCTTGGTGAGGTCAGGCACGGTATCCGTGTCGCGCTCGCCGCTGACCGTCAGGATCGTTCGGTGGGCCGCGAGACAACGACAAGATCAGGGGGTGCATGCTCTGACTGCCCCATCTCGAAATCGGAGCCCATGGCGGCCGGCTCCTCGATCACGCATGGCGTGGGGCGGCCGCCCCACCGGGCGCGGCATGGCGGCGGGGCTCGTGGCTACGGGTCGTCCGCAGACGGGACAGCCAGACGGAGGTGGTGGTCAGCAGGCCGGCAAAGACGGCCAGGAGCAGCAGGCAGACCCACATCTGCCGACTTCCGGGATATGACCGGCCCGACCAGGCCGCCGCGGCTACCCACAGCAGGACACCTGCCGCGTAGAAGGCGCGAATCCGACGCAACTGACGTACGGCCCGCAGGGACATGAGGGTTTCGCTCTTCGGTGCCATGCCGGCCCGTCTACCCCCGACGGACACGATCTACCGAAAGTCTCTCGTTCTGCGCCGCGCCGCGCCGTGAGGCAGCCGGTGGTACGGCCCCCGGCTCCATGCGGTCCCGCGGACTGTCCGCCTCGGGGCCCCGGGTGATGTCGGCCATGCGGGCCGACGGGGAATGCCGGGCCCGGTGGCCACCAGACAGGCCGCGGCCCGATCGACCCCGTTGCAGCCTGCTGGAAGGCCACCGGTCCGCATGCGCTGGTAGCGCCGCTCCGCGTGCGGTGCCGCCGGTGCGGGTGCCGGGCCGGGTCAGCCGGGCCCCCGCGCCCCCGGTCAGTCGCGGCCGCCTCCCGCTCCGTCGAGGGCGGTGACGGTGCCGCCGCCGGCCAGGGTTCCCCGCACGGAGACCGGGCCGTCGGGACCGGTCCAGGGGGCGGCGAGGGTGCGTTCGGTGGTGCCGGCCCGCACCGCACCGGTCGCCGTGATTCCGTTGACCTGCCTGCTCCCGGCGGCCAGCAGGTACCAGCGGCCGGCCGGGGAGCGCCAGCGGAAGCCCGCGAGGAGGTGCTGGCCGAACCGGCCGCAGGCGGCGGTGGAGCGGGCCCGAGCCACGTCCTGCGGCGTTCCCCCTGCCAGGCGCATCCGGACCACGACGTCGCCGGGTCCGGCCCAGCCGGAGGCGCGCGTGCACGACCAGACCGCGCGGCCGGCGCCGTCGGGAAGCTGGGCGGCGGCGAAGTCCCAGACGTTGACGGCCCGGTAGACGCCGGCGCGGAGTTCGCCGAGCCGGCAGGCCAGGGGTGCCCATGCCGCGCGGGCCTCGGGGCCGGTGGCTTCCCTCGGCTGTCGGGCGGGGGCCGCTGCGGGGCCGTCCGGCAGCGGCGTGTAGGTCAGGTGCACCGGGGACAGAGCGCCGAGGTCGGTGAGGACGAAGGAGTGCTTCTCGACGATGCGGGTCGAGGAGGTGAGTTCGAGGACGGGCCAGGAGGCGCAGTCTCCGCCGGCGGGAGGCACCGCCGCCGGGGCGGTGGCCCCGTCGCCGGCGACGGTGAGGGCGTGCGGCGCGTCGCCCGGGCGGAGCAGGTCGCGGGTGGCCGCCGTGGCGATCCACGGGGCGAGGAGGTAGCGGGCCGACGCCCCGCCGGGTGCCCGGGACAGGGTGAGGGCGGCCGCGGTGGTGACGCCCGCGTCGTCGGTGCGGGTGACGTCGAGCGTGCGGGCGCCCGGCCCGGTGGTGGGCTCGGCGTAGCGCACGACGCGGTCCTCGTCGCGCAGGAGCACCACCGCCCGGCCGTCCAGTTCGCCCGCGTAGAGCAGTTGGGGCGGTCGGGCGGGCGGTTCGGCCGTGCTGCCGGGCGTCGTGGTGACCGGGATCGTGCCCGGCGCGGCCCACGTGCGCAGGGCGCGGGCCAGCAGGTCGCGGTCGCCGGTCCGGGCGCCGCGGGCGGGCCAGGCGGTGAAGTCGACGCGGGCGGTGTCCGCCCACGCCTCGGCGGGGACGCGCTGGAGCCGGGCGGGGTCCAGCACCGCGGAGCCCGCGGGTCCGGCTGCCGGGCGGACGTCGGGGCCCGGGGCCGAGCCGTGGAGGGAGAGCGCGGTGAGGGCCAGCGCCAGGGTGGCGAGACCGGCCCAGCCGGCCCGGGCCCGCCGGCGGCGGCGCAGCAGGTCGGTGGGGCGGGCGCTGACCACGCTGGCGTCGAACTCCGGTCGGCGCAGGGCCTGGAGGAGCCCTTCACCGACGGGCAGCGCGAGGGCCTCGCGCACGGCTGCGGCGGGATCGGCGGCGCCGGCGCGGCCGAGGAGGCGTACGGTCTCGTCCTCGGCCAGGTCGTCGAGGTGGTGGAGGACGAACGCCGCCCGCACAGGGGCGGGGGCACCGCTCAGCGTCTGGGCGGCCTCGTCGATCCCGCCCGCGGGCGGCCACAGGCGCAGCCCCCACACGAAGGGCGGGACGGGCAGCCGGCCGATGCGGGCCCGGATGCCGCCCGCGGGTCCGGTGGGGGCGAGGGCGGCGCGCAGGACGCGGGTGCGGACCAGCGTGAGGTGCGGGTCCGGTTCGTCCGTGCCGCCCCCGGCGGGGGCCGGTTGCGCCGGGGTGCCGGGGCGGGGCAGGGCCCGTTGCACGGCCTTGTGGGCCAGCAGGACGCGGGCGTGCCGGCCCAGCGAGTCCGGGAGCGTCAGGTAGGCGAGCCGGACCAGTCGGGGGTACTGCTCGACAAGGACCGCCTCGGCGTGCTCGACGGAGGCCGAGCCGATTCTCTGAGAGGTGCTCACGCCCGCGTCAAACGAGTGAATCCTGGGATGGTCACACACCGGGCCCGCGACCTCCGCGGACGCCGAACGGCGACGGGCTGCCGGCCGGTGCGCCCGGTCGGCCGGTCACGGGGCTGGCTCAGGCGCGCGGTTCCGGGCCGGCGGAGGGGGCGGCCGGCAGGTTCTCCTCGGTCTTCTGGCCGCCGCGGCGCAGGGGCTGGGCGCCCGCGCTCGGTGCCGTGAGGTACTCCAGGGTGCAGGTGAGTTCCAGCAGTCGGTCCAGCTGCACGGTCCGGCCGTCGAGGTGCAGCCCCGCGCCCGCCTTGTCCGTGCGGCGCCGGACCATCAGGAGCGCCGACAGGCCGCTGGAGTCGACGGCGGACAGCCCGCTGCAGTCCAGGCGTAGGTCGCGCAGGCCGGGGTGCGCGGCGAGCAGGCGGTCCACGGCCTCGACGAGGAGGTCGGCGTGGCGGTGGTCGAGGTCGCCGCTCAGCTCGACGCGCACGGCCTCGTGCGAGGAGGAGTAGGACACCCCGAGCGGGGTGGAGGGCAGACTCGTCATACAGCGGTCCCGGTGAGAGGGGTGGCGGTCAGGCGGGCGGCTCCGGCCCGCAGGATGGCGGTGGCGCGGGGAAAGTCCTGCAGTTCCCGCTGCAGGAGTTCCAGGGTGGGCAGCAGCGAGGCGGCCGGAACGCCGCGGGCCTCCAGGACTCCGGCGGTCCACACCAGGAAGCCGCAGAAGAGGTCGTCGTCAGCGGTGTAGAGGGCGGCGGCGAGGAACTCGACGATGTGGGAGAGGTCTTCGGCGGTGCGCTCGCGCTGCGGGTCGGTGTAGGCGCGCATCGCCGGATAGGAGTGCTCCAGTTCGGTGAACACGGCCCGGACGAGCCGGGGGCGGCTGCGGGCGACCAGGGTGTACTCCTGGTCGTTCAGGTGGGGCAGGTCGTCGATGGCCTGGTGGCCGGGCCGGGGCCGCGGGAGCGGGCCGCGGGCCAGCTGGTCGGCGGCGGCCCGCGCGTCGGGGGCCCAGGAGTCGGCGCCGAGGAGGCGGGCGTAGCGGCCGCCGGGTCCGAAGGCGGCGCCGCCCACGATCACGGGGGTTCCGACGGCCTGGCAGGCGGTGATGGTCGCGTGGGCGGCGGGGAGCCGGGTCGCGAGGGAGCCGGAGAGGGCGACCGCGTCGGGGCCGGTGCGGTGCAGGTGCGCGACGAGGTGCGGGGCGGTGACCTGCGCGCCGAGGTAGTCGACGCGCCAGCCCCTGAACCGCAGTACCTCGGCCAGGAGGCGGGCGGGCAGGGCGTGCCACTCGCCGTCCACGCAGGCCACCGTGACCCGGCCGCGGGTGGGTGCGGTGGGCACGGAGGGGTGCAGGGCGACGGCGGCGATGGCGCGGTCGTTGATGGCGGTCGCGGCGTGCTCCTGGGCGACGGTGATGCTGTTCGCCGCCCACTCCTGGCCGACCCGTCCCTGTACGGAGGCGATCACGTCGAGCAGGAGGTCCTCGGCGGCCATGCCGTCGTCCAGTGCGCGCAGCACCGTGCCGACGGTGGCGGCCTCGTCGAAGGCCATCACCGATTCCCACACCTGCGCGCGGAGTTCCTCCGGTCCGGAGGCGCACGTCGTGTCGTGGGCCGCTGCCCGGACCGGGGCGGCTGCCGCTGTGGTTGCGGGCGCCGGGGCCGGGGCCATGGTCTCGGGGGCGCTCACGCGGTGAACCGCCCGCGGGTGTGGCCGTCCACGGCGCTGAGGTGGTTGGTGCGCGGGGCCGAGATCACCACGACGGCCATGTCGTCGTGGCGACCCGCCCCCACCCACTGGGAGGTGAGCATCTGCACGTGCTCGACCACCGCCTCGGCGGGCATCGCCGCGCACTCCGACAGGGCTCGACGCAGCCGCTCCTCCCCGAACATCGCACCGCCCATGGGTCCTCCTCGTGCCTCGCTGATCCCGTCGGTGTAGAGCACGCAGGTGTCTCCGGGTGCCAGCGTGACGCACGCCGTCTCCGTGGTGATCTCGGGCAGCGCACCCACCAGGGTTCCCTTCGTGCGGGCCTCCTCGACCCGGCCGTCGGAGCGCAGGATGAGCGGGGCGGGATGGCCGGCGCTCGTCAGGCGCAGCCGCACCGTGTTGCCGTCCCGGGCGGCGGAGGCCAGCACCATGGTGGCGAAGCGGGCGTTCTCGGAGTTCAGCAGTGAGGTGTTGAGGAGGCTGAGCATGCGGTGGTGGTCGTCGGCCATCGGCAGGAGCGCGTGCAGGGTGTTGCGGATCTTGCCGGTCATCACGGCCGCCTGCAGTCCCTTGCCGCACACGTCTCCCAGGACGACGAGGGAGGGTGCGCCTTCGTCGGCGGCGGGGTGTACGTCGTAGAAGTCGCCGCCGACCCGCTCGTGGTCCTTGGACGGCCGGTAGCCGCCGGCGTACTCCACCCCGGAGACCTGGTGCAGCAGCGGCGGGAGGAGTTCACGCATCAGGGTGTCGGTGATCGACGCCTGCTCCGCGTAGAGCCGGGCGGCCGACATCGCGGCGCCGGCACGGGCGGCGAACAGCCGCGCGAACACTTCTTCGCCCTCCGTGAACGCGCTCGCGCCGTCGGCGCGCAGCAGCACCAGGGCGCCCGCGGGCACGCCGTGCCCGGGCAGGGGCGTGATGACGATCGACCCCAGCGCGTCGAGGCCGTCCGGCACGAGCCAGGCCGGGGCGGCGGACGGGTCGAGCCACCGGGAGGGGACGGGCGGGAAGCCCTGGAGCGCCTCCGCCAGCCCGGGTACGTCCTCCGGGTCGACGACGGCGCGGGAGACGGACGGGCTGCCGCCGCGGACGCAGGAGACGATGGGGAGTTCGGGACCGTGCGCGGGGGCGATCACCAGCGCCGCGTCGGCGAGGTGGTCGGCCGCCATCTGGGCCGTGACGTCCATGCACCGGTCGAGGTTCAGGGACGAGAGCAGGAGGTTGGAGGAGCGGACCAGGAACTCGGTGCGTTCCCGTTCCGTCCACAGGGCCTCCCGGGCCAGCCGGTGGTCGGTGTCGTCGACGAGCCACCACACGACCGTGCCGTCGTCGCGGGGGGTCGGATGAGCCTCGTACGAGCGGTCGCCGACGGAGCCCTGGACGGTGCCGGACCCGGCGGACGGGCGCTGCGCGGGCAGGGGGGAGGTGTGGCGGGCGTGAGCCTCCGCCAGCCATGCGGGGACCGCGTCCGCCATCGCCGAGCCGGGGCGGGCGTCCGGGAACACCAGCCCTGCCGCCTCGTTGGCGTGGACCACGACCGCGCCGGCGTCGGCCACCAGCACCGGATAGGGGGCCTGACCCCATGACAGGCCCGGGGTGGGCGTGCTCGGCGTCGTTTCGGTGGAAGGTACCAAACGTTGAAGGCCCGCTGGGCGGACCCCTCACCTCATCGCGTTCGTCACGTCGGAAAAACCTCGAACCAAACAGTTGTCTTCCGGCAACCATCCTCCATGGGCCGTACACCGTGCAACCGCGCCACGGGGGGACGCGGTATCGAGGGCTCATTCCTGAGGGTGACGGAGTACGGAACCGCTTGCCTCTACGGGTACCCGGTCATCGGGCCCGCACGCGATGTAGGAGGATGTCCCGGTGATGGGAGAGGAACCGGTCGTCACCACGACCACAGCACGCGACGCGACCGTCATCAGCCTGCGCGGCGACGTCGACGAGGACCACGCACCGTTCCTGGCCGGCGCTCTGGCGCGGGCCGCGGTGAGCGGCCTGCCACGCACCGTGGTGGACCTGTCGGGCACCCCTTTCGTGGACTCGTCCGTGCTGCACGCGCTGCTCGACGCGCAGCGGGCCCACGCGGACGCAGGGTCGGTGCTCGTCCTCGCCGGCCCGCTGCACACCGCCGTCCGGCGACTGTTCGATGTCACCGGGGCCGCGGGTGCGTTCCGTATGGCGGACAGCCTGGGGACCGCGATGACATGCTGACCACCACCACCCGTCCCCGAACGGGTCGTCACGGTACGACCCGTGCGGCCATGGGCAGGCGATGAGTATGAACGCACCCCCGCCGTCCGAAGCCCCCCTGGGCTCGCAGCGGCACCACGAGGACGCCGAGGGCGACCGGTACGCCGCGCCGCCCGGTTCGGCGGCCGCGGCGCGCGAGCGCGTGCGCGAGCTGCTGGTCCTGGCGGGTGTCAGCCTCGACAGCGTCACCGCGGCGGACGTGCTGCTCGTCACCTCGGAGCTGGTCACCAACGCGATACGGCACGGTGACGGCGTCATCGCCTTCCATGCCGACATCGCGGGCGACGTCCTGCGGCTGTCCATCGCGGATGCCAACCCCCGCCTCCCCGCGGCCCGTACGGGCACGGTCGACCACCCCGGCGGTTACGGCTGGCCGCTCATCCAGCGCCTGGCGGAGCGCGTCGACTGCAGCACCCGCCCCGACGGCAAGACCATCACGACGGCGCTGCGCCTGAGCTGATCGCCCGCAGAGGCCCGCCCCGCGGCCGTGGGGCGGGCCTCTGCGGACAGGTGCGCCCATGGCCCGCGCTCACCCGGGCCGGGCACTGCCTTCCGTACGTGGCTCCGGGCACCGCCGTCCACCAGGTGCTCCGCGTCGTCCCGGAAGTTTTCGATCTTCATGAGGGAGCACCCTGTGCAGGGGGCTCCGGACAGCGCCCGTGGGCGCATCATCGGGGCGCGACGGGCAACAAGGGCCTTCATGACGACGGGAAACGGTGGGGCCGCGAGACGCTCGCGGCTGGTGTGGCTGGTGACGGCCCAGACGACCTTGATGGTGCTCCTGGGCCTGTGGGTGACCCGGGTGGCGGTCGGCCACTGGCCGCTGACCTGGGAGGACGGTCTGTCCCGGGACTTCGCGGCGCACCGGAGCCCGGTCGGCAACGCTGTCACCGAGGGGCTTTCGCTGCTGGCCAGTACGGAGGGCATCATCGGGGTGACGCTGCTCTGCGTCGCGGCGCTGCTGGCCCTGCCGCCCGCTCCGCGCTGGGCGGACGCCCTGTTCCTGGGGGCGTCGGTCGCCGTGCAGTCGGCGGTCTTCCTCGTCGTCACCTTCTTCGTGGAGCGGCCCCGCCCGGACGTGCCCCAATTGGACGGGGCTCCGCCCACGTCGAGTTTCCCGTCGGGGCACGTCGGCGCGTCCGTCGCCCTGTACGGAGGGCTCGCGGCCCTCGTGCTGCACCGGGTGCGCGGCCCCTGGCGGTACCTCGCGGCCGGCGTACTGCTGCTCGTGCCGCCGGCGGTCGGGCTGTCCCGGGTCTACCGGGGCATGCACCATCCGTCCGACGTGCTGGGCGGTCTGCTCAACGGCGCCGTGACGCTGCTCGTCCTGGGCTCCGTGTTCCTCTCCGGCCGAGGCGCCGCCGGCCGCCGGGCCCCGCACGGGGATCCGGGAGACGGGACCGTTGCGCCCGTACCCGCGCAGGCCGGCCGGTCCCGCGGCGCCGGCGGCAGGGCCGTCGTCGTCCGCCATCCCCACGGCTGCCCGGACGAGTTGGCCGCCGAGGTGCGCGCCCTGCTCGACCGCCACGGTTACACCGACCAGCGGTGGACGTCGACCACCGTGGACCGGCCCGGCGGGAGCCTCGCCGAGGAGTGCGCCGCGGGCGGCGCGGACCTGGTGGTGGCCTGCGGCGGTGACGGCACCGTACGGGTCTGCGCCGACGTCGTCGCCGGTACGGGGATCCCGCTGGCGCTCGTCCCGTGCGGCACCGGCAACCTGCTCGCCCGCAACCTGGACCTGCCGTCCGACCCGGCGGCCGCCCTCGACGAGGCCCTGGCGGGCGGCGACTTCGGCCTCGACGTCGGCCGGGTCGGGGGCGACGGCCTCCCGCCGACCCGGTTCGCGGTCATGGCGGGCGCGGGTTTCGACGCGGCCATGGTCCGCGACGCGTCCCCGGTCCTCAAGGCACGCCTGGGCTGGGCCGCGTACGCCCTGTCGGCGGCCCGGCACCTGCGCGATCCCCGCATGCGCCTGACCCTCCGCCTCGACGGGGGCCGCCGGATCCGGCGGCGGGCGCGGATGGTGGTCATCGGCAACGTCGGCGCGCTCCAGGGCGGCGTGGAACTGCTGCCGCGGGCCCGGCCGGACAGCGGCCGGATGGAGGTCGTGCTCTTCGACCCGCGCGGGGCGGCCGGCTGGCTCGCCGCGCTGGCCCACCTGGCCGCCCGGATCGTCCGCCGTCCGGCTCAGCCCTCGGCCCCGGCAGCCGGTGGGCCCGTGTCCGTCGCCGCCGGATCGCTGGAGTACTTCAGCGCCGCGCGGATCGAGGTCCGCTTCGCGCGGGCCCAGGCCCGCGAGGTGGACGGCGACACGATGTGCGAGGGCGCCCGGCTGACCGTGGACACGGAACCGGGGGCCCTGAGGATGCGGCTGCCCCGCGCACCGGGCGCCACCGCCGCGGCCACGGCCCGTACCGCATCGCCTGTCCGTACCGCATCCACCGCACCCACCGCGCAGCTCTGACCCGCGCACGTCAGGAGAGAGGAGACGAACGATGGGCACCGCCACCCGGGTACCGCAGCGCCGCGACGTGCGGGGCGAGGAGCTGTCCGGCGACGAGGCATGGGCGGCGCTGCGCCGCTACGGCAGCTGGCGCCTCGCCCGGGACTCCTTCGTACGCTTCCGCTACGCGGACGGTTTCAGCCATTCACGCGCCCTGGCCCTGCAGACCGTCCTGTCGATCGTGCCGCTGGCCATCGCCGCGATAGGCCTCTCCAGCGTGCTGCACACCGAGGACGTCGGGCGCGTGGCGGAGCTCACGATCAGCCGGATGACGAGCGGCCCCAGTCAGGACATGGTCGACGAGGCCCTGCGCGAGAGCCGTCGGCACGCCGGTGACGGCGGGCAGGCGGCGCTGTGGCTGGGCCTGTTGTTCTCCCTGGTCAACGTGACCACGAGCCTGTGCCAGGTCGAACGGGGCGCGAACCGGATCTACGGCAACGAACGCGACCGGCCGTTCCTGCGCAAGTACTCGCGCGGGCTGGCCATGGCCGTGCTCGCGGGACTCCCGCTCGGACTCAGCTTCGTCCTCATGGTCCTCGGCTCGCACCTGACCCATGCGTTCGCCGAGGTGTACCACCTCGGTCCCGCCACCATCCGTGCCTGGGACGTCCTGCGCTGGCCCGTCGGCGTGCTGCTGGCCGTACTCGCCACCAGTGCGATCTTCCGCCTCTCGCCGCGCCGCGCCCAACCCGGCTACACCTGGCTCGCCTTCGGCGCCGTCGTCCACCTGGCGCTGTGGCTCGGCGCGACGTGGGCGCTGAGCCTGTACGTGGGCGCCAGCAGCTCCTTCACCAGCGTGTACGGCCCCCTCAGCGCGATCATGTCGCTGCTGCTGTGGTCGTACCTCACCTCGATGGCCCTCTTCCTCGGGCTGTCCTTCGCGGCCCAGCTGGAAGCGGTGCGCGCGGGGACGAAGGAGCCGATCGCCCGGGACCCGGGCGTCTGAGACCGCACCCCACCCGACACCCCTCCCCCGAAGGCAGGTTCCACCGCCATGGCACAGCGCACGTCCCGTTCCCGCCGCCTGAGCACCCTGCGGGCGCTGGTCGCCCGGCATTCGGGGCCCGACGCGGCGTTCGGCCGCCGCATGGTGCTGGCGGTGACGGCCACGGCCGCGGTGGCGGTGCCGTTCGCCCTGGCCCTCGTCCTCGTGGAGTCCCAGTGGGCACCGCTGCACCGGCTGGACCGGACCACCGCCGAGCGGCTGCACCGGACGGCCCTGGAGCACCCGGCCTGGGTGCGGGTCCTGGACTTCTTCACCGGCGTGGTCTGGGACCCGGTGACGATGCGGCTGCTGGTGGCCGCCCTGGTGGTGTGGCTGCTGACCCGGCGGGCGTGGCGCCTGGCGACGTGGGCCGGTGTCACGGCGACGTCCGGGGCGCTGATCGGGTTCCTCGTCAAGAACGCGGTCGAGCGGGCCCGTCCGCACCTGCCGGAGCCCGTCGCCCACGCACCGGGATTCTCCTTCCCCTCCGGTCACGCCATGACGGCCGTGACCTCCTGCGCCGTCCTCCTGCTGGTCCTGCTCCCGCTGGTGCCGCGCGCCTGGCGGCCGGTGCCGTGGGTGCTGGCGGCGGCGGCCGTCCTGGGGGTCGGCTACACGCGGGTCGCGCTGGGCGTGCACTGGGTGAGCGACGTCATCGGGGGCTGGCTGCTCGGCATCGCCGTGGTCACGGCGACGACCCTGGTCTTCGAGGCCTGGCGGGCCGACACCGGCCGCCCGCGGACGACGGTGGGCGAGGGCCTGGAGCCGGAGATCACCTCAGCCGCCGACCCGGAGGCCCCGTCCGGCCCCACGGTCCCGTCCGCCGACGGGCGCCGTTGACGGACCGCCACGAGCGGGGTCGGGGCCGGACGGTCGTCTCCGCGGTCACGTCGTCCCCCGCGGCCGGCCCGCGCGGCAGGCGGACGGCGTTCTCGGCGGGCAGCAGCTGTCCGCCGCCCGCGCGTCAGGCCGTCCTGGTGGACAAGGAGTCCGGGGACGCCAGCCGCAGCGGCTCCGCGACCGCGGCGCAGAAGTCGGCGAGGCCCCTGGCCAGGGCGGCCCGGGACGCCTCCGGCATCGAGGCCATCGCCTCGGCCAGCACCTCCTGCCTGCGGGCGCGCAGCCGTTCGAGGTAGCTCCGGCCCGCCGCGGTCAGCCCGAGGAGCACCTCGCGGCGGTCGTCGGCGCCGGGATGCCGTTCCAGGAAGCCCACGGCCTGCAGGCGGTCGCACAGCCGGGTCACGGACGGCGGAGCCGCCTCCAGCAGCCGGCCGAGCTCGCGCAGGTTCAGCTGGTCGTTCGTCTCGACGAGGAACAGCACCCGGGCCTGCGCGGAGGAGACGGGCGCGGCGCTGGCCGTGTCCCGGCCCCGCTCCCAGACCACCTCCAGCAGCTCGATCAGCTCGCTCATCTCCGCCACCGCCGACACGGCGGGCCGCGGGGAGCCGATCGACCGCTGACTCATGTGACACTCCCTACCGGACGTACGCGCAGCCCTTCCCCGGCGGACCGGCGGCTTCGTCGTCCCCCATCTTGGCAGTTGCGAGAGAGACAGGTACGGGGCCGGTGACTGAAGGCGTACGTGGCGAGGGTGTCGGGGGCGGCGGGGGCGTCGAGCGCGTACTGCGCGGCGCCGCCCCGCACGCGCTGTTCGAGGAGGTACGGGGGCTCCTGGCCCGCGACCACGGGGCGGCCGGTGCCGAGCTGCTGATGGCGGACTACGCCGCGGCACGGCTCCAGCCCGTCACGGCGCAGCCGTTCACCGCCGAGTCGGTGTCGGCGTACAACAGTTCCGAGGGCCGGGCCTTCGGCGCCCAGGAGGCGCACGTGGTCCCCGGCGAGTCCGGGGTGACCGTGCACCTGCCGGTGACCGTGCGGGGGGACCGGCTCGGGGTCCTGAGCGTCCGCTACGCGGCCGGCGTCCCGGTGGGCAGACACATCGGCGCCCTGCAGGACATCGCCGACGCGCTGGCCCACGAGATCGTCGTCGCCGACCGCGACACCGACTTCTTCCTCCAGGCGCGCCGGGCCAAGAGGCTCACCCTGGCCGCCGAAATGCAGTGGCAGCTGCTGCCGGGGCGCTCGTGCGCCCGGCCCGAGTACGACCTCGGGGCCCAACTGGAGCCGGCGTACGCCATCTTCGGCGACAGCTTCGACTGGTCGGCCTCCGCCGACCACCTGACGCTGACCGTCAACAACGGCATGGGCGAGGGGATCGACGCGGCGCTGCTGACCAGCCTGGCCGTCAGCGCGCTGCGCAACGCCCGGCGGGCCGGTCTCGGTCTCGCCGATCAGGCGGCCCTGGCGGACCAGGCCCTCTACGGCCAGTACCAGGGGCGGCTGCACCTGGCGATGCTGCTGCTCCGCTTCGCCCTGGACACTGGCGAGGTCGAGGTCATCGACGCCGGGTCGCCCCGGGTCTGGCGGCTGCGCGGCGGCACCGTGGAGGCGTTCCGGCTGGAGGCGCAGCTGCCGCTCGGCATGTTCGAGGACACGGTCTACACGTCGCAGCGCTTCCAGGTGCTGCCCGGGGACCGGCTGTTCTTCCTGAGCGACGGCGTCTACGACGTCCTCTCCCCCGCGGGTGAGCGGTACAGCCTGCACGCCCTGACCCGGGCCATCATGAACACGCGGCTGCTGCCGCCCTCGCAGGTGCCGCGGGCCCTCCTGGAGGAGCTGCCGGGATACCGGGGCGGCGTGGACGCGACCGACGACGCGATGGTCGTCTGCCTGGACTGGCACGGCCGGCCCGGTGCGGGGGCCGCAGGCGACGAGCGGTGACCGGACGGGGGTGGACGCCCCCTGCCGCGCCGGACGGTGGCACAGTGGTGACATGCCCCGTCCCGGCCGCCCCGGCGCCCACGAGGACCCGGCCGCGGTGCTCGGCGCCGCGGCGGACCTCCTCGCGGTGCTGCACGCCAGGGGGCAGGATGGTCTCGAACCGGCCGTGTCGCCGTCGCAGCTGCGGGCGCTGCTCGCCGTGGAGGGCGCCGAGGGCATCAATCTGCGGTCCCTGGGGGACGTGCTCGGCTCCCGCCCGCCGTCGGTGACCCGGCTCTGCGACCGGTTGGAGGCGATGGGACTGCTGACCCGGTCGCCCCATCCGTCGCGGCGCCGCGAGGTGGAGGTACGGCTCACACCGCCGGGGCGGGCACTGCTGGACGAGCGCCGGGCGATCCGGGAGCGGGAGCTGTCCCGGGTGCTCGGGCGGATGGCGCCCGAGGCGGTGGAGGCGCTGGTGGCTGGCCTGGCGGCGTTCCGGGAGGCGGCCGCCGGCGGATACCCGGCCGATGGCCCGCCCGCGGACGCGGTACCTTCCCCGGCAGCGGCACCGGCCGCCGTCTCCGACAGTGCCTGAGGTCGGGGCCCCGGCTGCCGCTCCCCATCCGGAGGTGGTTCCCTGGGTCCGGGGGTGGTTTCCGGAGGGCCCGCGGGATGACAGAATCATTGAGTTCGTAAAATATTGCCTACCGGCAAATGATCACTCTAGGCTTATCCGACGCAACCACGCGTCCGTCGGGCGTCCGCCGTCCGAGATGAGAAGGGACAGACGCGACGCCATGGGGAGCATTCCCGGGCTCGGGGCCCAGCGCCCGGCCGCCCGCACACCACAGCAGCCGGTGTTCCGGCCCCGGCAGGCGTCCTCCGGCAGACCGGAGGACTCGCTGGCGCTGTGGAACGGCGTACCACCGTACGTCCTGCTCATCGAGGACGACGAGGGCGACGCCGTGCTCGTCGAGGAACTCGTGGAGGACAGCGGGATCGAGGTCCGCCTCGGCCGGGCCCGCAACCTCGCGGACGCCCTGAACCAGCTGGGGGCCGAAGCCCCTGAGTGCGTCCTGCTGGACCTGCACCTTCCCGATGCCCAGGGCCTGGACGGGCTGAAGAAGATCCTCGCCGTGTCCGCGGAGTCCGCGGTCGTCGTCCTGACGGGTCTGTCGGAGGAGGGGGCCGGACTGACCGCCGTCGCCGCCGGCGCGCAGGACTACCTGGTCAAGGGGCGTCTCGAAGCCGACGTGTTCATGCGGGCCATCCGCTACGCGATCCAGCGCAAGCGCACCGAGCTGGCGGCCGTCGCCCTCCAGGCGGGCAAACTGCGCGCCGAGGAGAACGCCCGCCTCGAACGCGGCCTGCTGCCCACGCCGCTGCTGCTCGACGACGCGGCCGACGCCGTCACCGTCTGCGCCCGCTACCAGCCCGGACGCGCCCAGACCCTGCTCGGCGGCGACTTCTACGACGTCGTCCAGACCCCCGACGGGGCCACGCACGCCGTCGTCGGTGACGTGTCCGGGCACGGCCCCAGCGAAGCGGCGCTCGGCGTGTGCCTGCGCGTGGCCTGGCGGTCGTTCGTCATGGCCGGAGCCCGCGACGCCGAACTGCTCGGGCTCCTGGAGCGGATCCTGCTGGCCGAACGGTCCGGCCCCGAGATCTTCGCCACACTCGTCTCCCTGACCCGTCCCGCGGGCAGCCGGGCCGTCTCCGTGCAGCGCGCCGGACACCCCGGCTTCCTGGTCCGTTCCGCGGCGGGCGTGGAGCTGCGCACCGTGCCCGGAGGGCCCGCGCTGGGCATACTGCCCGGCTGGAACGCCGGCTGGCCCGTCACCGAGGTGGCCCTGGAGGAGGGCGGCGCCGTGATGTTGTTCACGGACGGCCTGATCGAGGGGCGCATCGGCCCCGGCTCCGACCGCCTCGACGAGGCGGGCCTGCTGGAGATCGCCCGTAAGCACGCCGACCTGCCCGCAGAACCGTTCGTCGACACCCTCATCCAGACCGCGCAAGGCCTTGCCGCGGACTGGGGCGGTCTGGCCGACGATGTCGCCGTCCTTCACCTCGAATGGAACACCTCCACGTGAGCTCCCCCGCACAGCCCCCCGAAAGCCCCCGCGGAAGGGCCCCGGACCGCCCCGGGCCGAGCCTCCAGACCTGGCTGACCAGCGTGCTGGTGCTGCTCGCCCTCATGGTCGTCGGCACGGGCGCGCTCGGCGCGACCCTCCTGTCGCACACCACCACGGCCGGGAACCGGCTCGTCGACGGGATCCTGCCCGCCCAGCGCGACGCCCTGCGCCTGGAAACGGCCCTGCTGGACCAGGAGACCGGGGTCCGCGGCTACCTGCTGGCCGACGAGCCCGCGCTGCTGGAGCCGTACGAGCGCGGTCTGGCCAACGAGACCGCGGCCGCGCAGCGCCTGGCCTCGGTCGCCGACGTCGACGTGCGCGCCGACCTGGCGTCCGTCCAGGAGGCCGCCCGCACCTGGCGCGAGCAGTTCGCGGTGCCCGCCATCGCCTCGGTGGAGAACGGCACGACACCGCCGTCGCTCCAGGCCGGCAAGGACCGCTTCGACGAGGTCCGCCGCCGGATCGCGACCCAGCAGGAGCACCTGGACCGTATCCAGTCCGACGCCCGCACCACTTTCGGCGAGGCACGCACGCAGCGCGACCACATCCTGCTGGCGATCGTCGTTGCCTTCCTGCTGGCCGGCGCCGCCCTCGCCGTGCTGCTCCACGTGGGGGTGCTGCGACCGCTCGCCCTGGTGCGGAGCGCCTCCAGGCGCGTCGCCGAAGGGGCCTTCGAGGAGGAGATCCCGCTGCGGGGCCCGTCCGACCTGCGGGCCCTGGCCGGCGCGGTGGAGGCCATGCGGCACCGGACCGTGGCCGAGCTGAAGGCTTCCCGCCGGAACGCCGAGCGGCTCGACCGCATCGCCGTCGAACTGGACGCGCAGGCGGTGGAGCTGCGCCGTTCCAACGCGGAGCTGGAGCAGTTCGCGTACGTGGCCTCGCACGACCTTCAGGAGCCCCTGCGCAAGGTGGCCTCCTTCTGCCAGCTGCTGGAGAAGCGGTACGGGGACCAGCTCGACGAGCGCGGCGCCCAGTACATCGGGTTCGCGGTCGACGGTGCCAAGCGGATGCAGGTGCTCATCAACGACCTGCTGACCTTCTCCCGGGTGGGCCGGGTCCAGGACGCGCGCGAGACGGTCGCGATGGACGGCCCTCTGGACCGCGCGCTGCGCAACCTGGCCGCCTCCGTGGAGGAGAGCGGCGCGGAGATCATTCGGCCCGAGCGGCTGCCCGAGGTGGTGGGCGACCCGACGCTCCTGACGATGCTGTGGCAGAACCTGGTGGGCAACGCCGTCAAGTTCCGCTCGCCCGACCGCGCGCCGCGCGTCGAGGTGGCCGTGGCCGACGGTCCCGACGCGGAACCGGGCTTCCACACCTTCACCGTCACCGACAACGGGATCGGCGTACCGGCGGAGTTCGCCGAGAAGGTCTTCGTCATCTTCCAGCGGCTGCACGGCCGCGAGACCTACGGCGGCACCGGTATCGGCCTCTCGCTCTGCAAGAAGATCGTCGAGCACGCCGGCGGGCGCATCCGGATCGACACCGAGCACCAGGAGGGCACGCGGATCGTCTTCACCCTCCCCGTCGTCGCAGCTGGCCCCACCGCCTCCGACGCTCCCGCCTCCGACACCGCCGCCGGCGCCGAGCCGCTCGCCCCCGTACCCACCGAAGGAACCCTCCGATGAGCACTCCCGCAGACCGGCCCCAGGCCACCCCCGCCGAAGTCCTCCTGGTCGAGGACGACGCGGGCGACGAGCTGATGACCCGCGAGGCCTTCGAGGACAACAAGATCGGGAACGTCCTGCACGTCGTGCGCGACGGCCTGGAGGCCCTGGACTTCCTCTACCGCCGCGGCGAGCACGCCAACGCGCCGCGCCCGGACCTGATCCTGCTCGACCTGAACCTGCCGAAGTACGACGGACGGCAGGTGCTGGAGCAGATCAAGACGGATCCGGAGCTGAGCCACATCCCCGTGGTCGTGCTCACCACCTCGGCCGCCGAGGAGGACATCCTGCGCAGTTACAAGCTGCACGCGAACGCCTACGTGACGAAGCCGGTCGACCTCGACCAGTTCATCCGGGCGATCCAGCAGATCGACGACTTCTTCGTCACCGTGGTCAAGCTCCCCCGCGCGCGGTGAGGCCGCCGGCCGGGCCGGTGACGGGACGGAAGGGTTCGCGAATGGACACGGAAAAGTGGGGAAGACGGACGTGAGCAGCATGGACACGCACAACGCCGAGGCACGCAGTCGCGTCGAGACCCGTTCCGACGGGGACGTACGCATCATCGTGATGGCGGGTGAGTTCGACATGGACAACGTCGCCGATCTGCGGATCGCGATGGATCCCGCGGCGCCCGGTGTGGCCCGGTTCGTCCTGGACGTCGCCGGGGTGACGTTCGTGGACTCGACCGCGCTCAGCGTCATGCTGCAGCCCGCGCTGGACCGGCCGGTGGTCCTCGCGGGGACCGTGCCGAGCCGTCTGGCCCGGCTGCTGGAGCTCACCGGCGCAGACCTGGCCTTCGCCACCGCGTCCAGCGTGGCCGAGGGCACGGTCATGATCGTTCCGCCGCGACAGGGCTGAACGGCGTCCCCACGAGGAGGTGAACGGTGCTGTACTACGCCGACACGAGCGACATCATGACGCGCCCGGACACGCCGACCACCGCCATGCAGGCGCGTGACTGCGTCCGGGCCGTCCTGGAGTCCTCCGCGATCGTGCGCGGCAGCACCGCCGCCGAAGTGGAGGCGCTCCTCACCGACGCACTGCTGGTGACCTCGGAGCTGGTCACGAACGCCATCCGGCACGGTGGCGGGCTGCTCGGCTTCGACGCCTCCCTGTGCGCCGGCGGGGACGGGCTGCGGATCGCCGTCACGGACGCCGTCAGCGCCGCTCCCCCGTCCCCGCCGGTCCGTCCCGCCGGGGCGGCGACGGGTCGGGGCGGCTACGGGTGGCCGCTGGTGCACAGCCTCACCCGGAGCGTGCGGATCGTCCCTGCCGCCCACGGCGGCAAACGCATCGAGGTCGTCGTCCCGCTCGACGGCGCGGACGTCCCCCAGGGGGATTCCCGACCGGTGTGACGTCCCCGCCGGTTTGAGATCCGTAATTTCGGCCATACGGGCGTCGAACAGGCTTCGGCGTCCGCCGCGGTCCCCACCCGGCACCGGTCGGGGCGGGGACCGCGGTGTGCCGGGGCGAGAGGGGGAACTCGTATGACCACACCCGAGGAGGACGCGCCCGCGTCCGTACGCGGCATCGGGCCCGCGGGAAGCCCCGGCACGGGACGTCCGGGCCTGGGGCGCGACGCGGTACTCGCGCTCGGGCTGCTCGGCACCGCGGTCGCGGGCGTGGCAGCCTTCCTGAAGGCCGCCCCGGCGGGCGGGGTCAGGCTCCCGGTGACGCCCATCGCGGCCCTGGCCGTACTGCTGCTGGGCGCGCTCCTGGCGAAGTGGAGCTTCGCGCCGGTGCGGCGCGGGCCCCGTGCCCCGCGGCCCGTCGGGGGCATGGAGCCGACCGTGGAGCTGCCCGAGGTCGGCGGTGACGCCCTGGACCACTCCGCCGTCGATGCCGACGGCTTCGAGCACGCGGTGGCCGCCCTGTGCGCACGGGACGGCTGCACCTCGGTGGAGGTGGTGGGCGGCGCGGGCGATCTGGGCGCCGACGTCCTCGCGACGACGGCGGACGGGCGGCGGGTGGTGCTCCAGTGCAAGCACTACGCCGAGGACAACCGGGTCGGCTCGCAGGACCTCCAGCGCTTCGGCGGAACCTGTTTCGTGGTCCACGAGGCGGACGTCGCCGTCATCGTGACGACCAGCTCGTTCACCGCGCCCGCCGCCGAGTACGCCGACACCTGCGGGATAGTCCGGGTGGACGGCGAGGCCCTGGCCGCCTGGACCGATCAGCAGGCGCCTCCCCCGTGGGAGCCCGGCGCCGGCGCGCCCGCCACCGCCCCGTCCACCCCTGCCCGAGGAGCCACGCCGTGACCACCACCGACGACACCGTCACCACCGGGGCCGATGTCACCGACCGGGCCGAGGAGCGCATCCACCGCATCCGCCGCCGCCTCGAACGCCTCATCGGCATCGCGGCGACCGAGGGGAACTCCGTACGTCCGCTGCGCAACGGCGACGAGATCTTCGCCTCGATGCTCGACGCCATCTCCTCGGCCCGGCACACGGTCGACATGATGACCTTCGTCTACTGGAAGGGCGACATCGCCCGCCGGTTCGCCGAGGCCCTTGCCGAACGGGCCCGCAACGGCGTGCGCGTACGGCTGCTGCTGGACGGCTTCGGCAGCCGCCTCATCGAGGAGGACCTGCTGGACCGGATGAGCGCCGCCGGGGTGGACGTCGCCTGGTTCCGCAAACCCGTGCTGATCTCCCCGCTCAAGCAGAACCACCGCTGCCACCGCAAGGTCCTCGTCGTCGACGAACGGACCGCCTTCACGGGTGGCGTGGGCATAGCCGAGGAGTGGTGCGGCGACGCGCGCAACCCGCAGGAGTGGCGTGACACGCACGCCGAGGTCCGCGGGCCGGCCGTCGACGGGATCGCCGCGGCGTTCGCCCAGAACTGGGCGGAGTGCCATCCCGAACTCTTCGACGACCGCGACCGTTTCGTGAGTCACGAGCCGGCCGGCTCGGCTGTCGTCCAGGTGGTGCGCGGCTCGGCCGCCTTCGGGTGGCAGGACATGCAGACGCTGATGCGGGTGGTGCTGGAGTCGGCGGAGGAGCGCGTGCGCCTGGCGACCGCGTACTTCGCTCCCGACGACTACTTCGTCGAGCTGCTGTCCGCCACCGCCCGGCGGGGCGTGGCGGTGGAGATCCTGCTGCCCGGCCCGTACACCGACAAGCGGGTGTGCCAGCTGGCGGGGCAGCACCACTACGAGGCGCTCACCGCCGCCGGGGTGCGCATCCACCAGTACCAGCCGACGATGATGCACGCCAAGATCATGACGATGGACGGGGTGGTCTCGCTCATCGGCTCGTCGAACTTCAACCGCCGCTCCCTCGACCACGACGAGGAGGTCATGCTCGCCGTCATGGACCCGGCTGTCACCCGCACCCTGGACGAGCACTACGACGAGGACCTCCGGGCCAGCACGCTGATCGCCCCGGGACGCTGGCGCCGCCGCTCGCTGCTCCAGCGCGCCCGGGAGCTGTCGGTTATGCCGCTGCGCCGTTTCCTGTGAGGCGGCGGGGCGCGGCTCGGCGGATATCGGGAAAGCGGACGTCCCGGGAAATCGGGGGGCGCTCATTTCGACGCCACGTCGGACGCGGCGCATGGTGCCTGGAGCGCCCCGTCCGCACGCGGCTGGAATTCATCCGCGCGACATGCCGGAGCAGTCCGCGGAGCGGGTCGGCGCCGGGCGAGCGGCCCGCCGACAAGGCTGCTCCTGAATCCCGGGAAAGCAAACAGGTTCGCGACGTTGCGGGCACAGGGCGAACACCGAAGGGGACAGTTGCTCGAATGCGGACGGGAGCCATTCCGTCCGTGGGCGCGACGCCGGGAAGTCCGGGTCCGCCCCCTCGATGACGCTCTGTCACCAGGAGGCGGGCTTCGTTCCGGGCGGTGCTACTCGGGGCGCTTGAAGCGGTGGGCGGCCCAGAGGAGGGCGGCGGCGCCTGCCGCCAGGAGGGCGGCGGCTTCGAGAGCCATGGGGGGGCGGCTGCCGAACCACTCGATGCCCGCCGTGGTCGCCCCGTCCGGAAGGCGGAGGGTGATGGAGCGGCGGAGCAGGTCCACTCCGTAGGCGATCGGATTGACCGCGGCGAGGCAACGGGCCCAGCCCGGCAGGCTTTCGAGCGGGAAGAACCCGCCGGACAGGAACAGCAGGGGCATCATCACCACGCCGAGCAGCATGTGGAAGACCTCGGCCCGTCGGAGGCTCACCGCCAGCGCCAGGGACAGGGCGGTGAGGGTGAAGGAGGCCAGGACCATGCCGCCCATGAGCAGCGCCAGCAGCAGGGGGTCGTAGGGCAGGCCCACCGCGCCAGCCAGCGCGAGGAGTACCGCGCCCTGGACGGCGGCGACCGTGGTGCCGCCCGCGCAGCTGCCCAGGAGCAGGGTGGTGCGGCTGACCGGGGCCATGAGGAGTTCGCGGAGGTAGCCGCTCTGCCGGTCGGTGATCAGACGGATGCCCACCATGATGGCCGGGGTCTGGACCGTCATCATCAGCATGCCGGGGAAGAGGTACGTCCGGTAGCCGACGCCCAGGGTGGAGGTGGGGATCAGCGCGGCCAGCCCGCCTCCGAGGATGAAGAGGTACAGCACCGGCTGGAGCAGCATGAGGGCGGTGTGGGTGGGCTGCGAGGACAGGCGCAGCAGGTCGCGGTGGACCAGGCCGTGGACGGCGCGCAGTTCACGCCGCAGTCGGGTCGGTGCGCGGCCGCCGTCGGCGGCCGCCGCGGCTGTGTCGTGGTCGTCGAGCGCGGGTGCGGTCATGTGTCCCTCCCGGTTTCCGACGGCGGCTGCGGGGGCCGGGCCGTGGTGATGCTGCGGCCCGTGTGGTGGAAGAAGACGTCGTCGAGGGTGGGCGGGGTCGCGGAGGCGGCCCGTACGGGGATGCCGTGGTCGGCCAGGGCCGCGCACAGGCGCGGGATCCAGGCGCTGCCGTCGGGGACGCGCAGGCGGAGACCGTCGCCGTCCCGGGTGAGGGCGGCGCCCGGCGGTGCGGTCCTGCGTACGACCGCGAGCGCGCCCGCGTCGTCGCCGGTGTGCAGGTCCACCCGGTCGTCGCCGATGGCGGCCTTCAGGGCGGCGGGTGTGCCCCGGGCCACCAGGCGACCCGCGTCGATGATGGCGAGGCGGTCGCAGTGCTCCGCCTCCTCCAGGTAGTGCGTGGTGACGAAGAGCGTGGTGCCGTGCCGGTCGCGCAGGGCGCGCAGGTGCTCCCAGACCTGGGCGCGGGCGTGCGGGTCCAGTCCGGTGGTCGGTTCGTCGAGGAAGAGGATGCGGGGTTCGTGCAGGAGGCCCCGGGCCAGTTCCAGGCGCCGCCGCATGCCTCCCGACAGGGTGCGGACCAGTGATCGCCGCCGGTCGGTCAGGGCGACCGCTTCGAGGGTCTCGGTGACGCGGCGGCGGGCGTGGCGGCGGCTCATCCCGTAGAGGCGGGTGTGGATGTAGAGGTTCTGTTCGGCCGTCAGGTCGGGGTCCAGAGCGCTGTGCTGGAAGAGCATTCCCACGTGGCGTCGTACGCGGTCCGGTCTGCCGGCGACGTCCGTTCCGGCGACGACGGCCCGTCCGGCGGTGGGGCGGGCCAGGGCGCACAGCATGGCGATGGTGGTGGACTTGCCGGCTCCGTTGGGGCCGAGGAAGGCGAAGGTCTCGCCCTGCCGCACGTCGAGGTCCAGGCCGCGGACGGCGTGGACGACGGTGCCGTCCGGTCCCGGGTAGCTCTTGACGAGGCCGCGCGTGGTGATGGCGTGAGCCGGTTCGGGCGGGGGCGTCAGGAGGAGGGCCTGAGCTGGGGCGTCGTCACCGGCGGGTGGCTGCATGATCGGTCCTCGTCTGCGGGGTGTCGTCTGCGGGCCCGGGCCGTACGGCTGGTGGTGGTTCGGGGTGGTACTCCGGCCGGTGGCTGCTGCGGGGCAGCCACCGGCCGGAGGTCAGGGGGTCCTACGCGTGCCGTCGCCGGCGGCGCGGGCCCGTGGTCGGGGTCAGGCGCAGCTGATGCCCACACAGACGGTGTTGAGGAGCGTCAGCAGGCCGACGCACTCACAGGTCGCGGCGAACGGGGCTCCGTCGACGCCGACCGGGTCGGTCTCCGGAAGGGCGTGCAGGTGAGCCAGCAGTTCGAGGTCGCGGTTCTCCATGACTTTCTCCTTCTCTGTGACGTGGCGGCAGGGTCCCTGCCGCTCAAACCGGCTGCTGGCTCAGGTCATCCAGCGCCGGGGCTCTGTGTGACGGATCCGCAGGAGGAAGGCCAGGATTCCTGCGGATCCGTCGCTCCAGCTCGTCGAGACGTCCCCGTACTCGTTGGGGAAGACGACGTGGCGGGAGCGGTGGGCCCGTTCGGCGACGACGAGACGGGCCAGGTGTTCGGCCATGGCGCGGTACGACGGTTCCCCGGTGGCTTCGGCCATGTCGAGGAGGAAGTCGCCGTTGCCGGCCAGGCCGTGGCATTGGGTGAGGGCCGCGCGGGAGGCGCGTTCGACGACGGCGTGCGTCGCGCGGCGGGCGAGGTCGCCGAACCGGTCGTCGCCGGTGGCGCGCCAGAGCCGTACCAGGAAGGTGCCGATGCCGGCCGAGCCGTGGCACCAGTAGGGGGCCGTGGGCGGGTCGGTGGCCTGGGCCGGCCACTGGGCGGCCTCGCCGACGAGGACGGCGTGGGCGGCCAGCTGCTCGCCCGCCTCCACCGCCAGCTCGGTGTAGTCCCGGCGGTCCGTGACGGTCGCGGCGGCGAGGAGGAAGCAGCCGATGCCCGCGGTGCCGTGGGCGAAGCCCAGGTACCGTTTGCCGGCCTCTTCGGCGACGGCTTCGGCGGGTACCGGCCAGCTCACTCCGGGCGGTTCGCGCCGGGCGGCGGCAACCAGCCGGTCGGCGGCGTCGACGACCAGGTCCGCCAGGCGGGGGTCCCCGGTGCGGTGCCACAGGTGGGCCGCGGCGAGGCCGCTGCCCGCGGCGCCGTGGGTGATGTCGTGGCTGGGGCTCGGTGTCTGCGGTGCGAGGGTGAGGGCCAGCGCGTGGTCCGTCAGGGTGCGGTCGCCGAGGGCGTGGCCGGCGTCGTACAGCGCCCAGGCGGTGCCGCGGCCGCCGAAGTGCAGCCCGGGCCGTACGGAGTCCAGGTCGGTGCGGGCCGCGATCCAGTGGCCCGCGGTGGCCATCGGCTCGGGCAGGCGCGGGTCGCCGGTGCGCTCGAAGTACTGGGTCAGGACGGCCAGTACGCCGGCCGCGCCCTGTTGCACGGTGCACGGGTCGGTCTCCCCGGCCATGGTGGAGACGGGCCACAGGCGCTTGTCGTCGTGCGGGGTCATCGTGTCGAGGAGGTGGTTCACGATGCCCGCCACGGCGGTCTGCGTCAGGTCGTGGCCGGCTCGGGGGGGCTCGGCGGCGCGGGTGCGGTGGCGCGGGCGCGCGCCCCCGGTCCCGCGGAGTGCCGCGGCCGCCCTGGCGGGGTCCCAGCGCTCGGCGGGCTCGTCCCTCATCAGTCCGAGGATCATCTCCTGGAGTCCGTCGGGCAGGCCGAGCGTCGCGTCGCAGGCGGCCAGCCACTCCGCGAGCCGCTGCTCCGCGGGCCGGTCGGCGGGCTCCTCGGGCAGCAGGTTGGGGACCTTGCCGGCGAGGACGAAGCAGACGGTGGCGCCGAGGCTGTAGTAGTCGGCCGTCGGTGAGACGGGGGCGTCGCGCAGGCGCTCGGGCGCGCTGAATCCGGGGGTTCCGACGGTCGTGGGAAGGGCGGTGTCGCCCTTCATGACGGCGAGTTCGAGGTCGATGAGGCGCAGTGCGCCGTCCGGCCGGACCATGATGTTGCCGGGTGTGAAGTCCCGCAGGACGCAGCCGTTGGCGTGGGCGGCGGCGACGAGGTCGACGAGTCGGGCCGCCTGGGCGAGGGCGTCGGTACGGTAGCGCTCGCTGCCGGTGTCGCGGAAGTGCTCGGCGACCCAGTTGCGCAGGGGGACGCCCGGTATCTCCTCCTGGGCGAGGAACAGGTGTCCGGCGTGCTCGAACAGGGCGAGGGGCCGGGGTGCGAGGCCGGTGCCGTCGAGGCTCCGCAGGGTCCGGGCCTCGGCTCGCAGCCAGTCGCGTACGTCGTGGCCGGACGCGTCGGCCTCGACGTGCGGCCGGGTCTCCTTGATGACCACGGGTGCGCCGGAGGTGACGTCCGTACCCCGGTAGACGCCGCCCTTGTTGGTGTGGCGGATCGCTTCGCGGACCGAGAAGCGGCCGCCGAGCAGTACCGGGGTGCCGGCCGCCCCGCGGTCGCGCGGCGGCGCGGGGACCGAGGCGGGGAAGGGGCTGACGGCCCAGGACGGCGGGGAGTACTGGCCGGTGCGCTTGTCCTCGACCGGGTTGCCGTCGGGGTCCTCGATGTACCAGACGAGCAGGCCGTCGTCGGAGAGCCGGCGGCGGCCGACGAAGGCTCCGTAGCGGTAGTGCACCAGGCTGTTCGCGGCGTACGGCTGGTCCGACAGGATGCGGGGGCCGGCCAGCCCGGCCGTGGCCGTGTGCAGGGCGAGCGCGATGCGGGCCGCGTCGGTGTCGGAGCGCGGGTAGACGGTGATGAACTTGCCGGAGCTGCCCCGGGGGGTGGCCCGGGAGTTGAGCGCACCGACCTTCTCCAGGGAGCGGGCGAACTTGAACACCGACTCCTCCCGCAGCAGCACGTCCAGGGATCTCGCGAGGACCGCGGGTGCGGAGGCGGACGTCGCCGACACGTGCAGCTTCCATCCCTGGTCGCGCTGCGCGGCGGTCAGGGGGGTGAGGCGGCACCACATCTCGTCCGCGTCGGTGGTCCAACGCGGGCCCGCACCGGAGGAGTCCAGCGCCCGGCGGAGCAGCTCTTCGAGGTCGACTTCGGTTGCGTGGCTCGTCATGCCCGTCCCTCTCGACGGCGAGGACCGCGGGTGGAATATGCCTTCGGTAATGAAGAACGTATCGGCCGTTCCGGACGCACGTCACTGGCTGCGACGAGCGCACGGTGTCGTTGCGCCGCCGGTGGGTGTCAACCGGCGCAGAAAGGAAGCACGCGGGAGTGCGCGGGGGTGAGCGTCCCCGGGGGATCCGTTCCAAGGCGTTCGAATGGCGCACGATTCGGAGCGGGATGAGAGAAGGACAATGAAGCGGGAATGACACCGGAATACCGCCGGAATGGCACCGGAATGCAGCAGGAACGGCGCCGGAAGAGCGCTCTCATTTCATGATGATTTCTGCGTGGTACATGAACTGCGGTCACGGCGAACGCTATCGGCGGGGCGCTCACGACGAACAGCTTTCCTCGTGTTCGGCCCTTCGTAAAGGGCCTTATCGCGCCGCGGCGTCGACCAGCGCGTCAGGGCGGTCCGGCGCCCGCGAGCAGCTGGGGCCGTCCCCATGAGCTGCACCGTCAGGGAACGTGAACGGGCAACGACTACTGGGGTGTTCGTCCGGCATTGACCGAAAACAACGATCGGACCCGCTCCGTGCCGGTCGCGGAATTCACGACCCGTGAGGTCGCCGGTACGGCAGGGGTGAAAGGGCCCCGTTCACCGGCAGGGGCCCCGGCCGCAGGGTGATGCGGCCGGGACCCCCGGTACGGGATGGAGGGGAATCAGGCGAGCCGGAGCAGCGGGGTGTCGCTGCCGAGGAGCTCCCGGAGGGCCGGGATGTCGGTCCAGGCGAGCCCCAGGCAGCGGGCGGCGTACCGGAAGGTGAGGTGCTCCGCGCCGTCGGCCGCCTCGCGGAGCGCCTTCACGGCGACGTCGCGGTCCAGGAAGGCGCTCCCGCCGGCCGGCGGATCCTGCCGGGGCGTGCGGGCGCGCTCGGGCGCCAGGCCGTGGATGCCGGTGAGCCGGTGGGAGAGGCCGGCGGCCTCCTCCAGGGTCCCGGGGCGCTCGTCGATCAGGGCGCGCGCGACCGGGTTGTGGGCGACGGCCTCGTCCAGCCGCAGGTCGTACAGCTTCGGCGAGGCGTCGGTCAGCCGGGCGGTGTGGTTGACCGCCCGGACGGTGCCGCGGGCGCCGTGGACGGCGGCCGCCCACAGGGCGGAGGCCTCCGAGGGGTGCCAGGCCAGGGCCCGGGTGGCCGCCGATGCCGCTGCCGGCCCCGGGGTGAGGGGGTGGCGTGCGGGCAGGCGCGCGAGCAGGGTCCGCTCGTCGATCTCCCCGTCGAGGCCCGGCCCGGCGACGTGGACGGTGGTGGGGAGGCCGGTCAGGTGGCAGGCGGCCAGGGTGAGGGCGTCACCGAACGGGCTGCACAGGCCCGGCTCGTCCCCGTGGGTCAGGATGTCGCCGCCGATGTCGACGATGCGTATGCGCCCTCCCGCGGCTGCGGCCATGGCGCCGATCCGCCCGGCCAGCGCGGTGAGCCCGGCCGCGGGGTCGAGCAGGAGCAGCCGGGCCGGCAGGTCGGCGGCCAGGGCCGGCAGGGTGGATCCGGCGGGGGGCCGCGCCCTGGTGCCGGGGGTGAAGGCCGGGGCGCCGGCGGCGCCGCGGGCGAGCCCGGTGAAGTGGCGTTCGCCGAGCGGGCCCGTGGCCTCGCTGATCTCGGGGCGCTCCCATGCGTAGGTGGCGATGAGCGGCGGGTCGGGGGACGCGGAGAGGGTGCGTGCGGCGATCAGCGTGCCGAGGGGGTCCCCGCCACCGCCCGCCGCGACGTACAGGTCGCTCACGCCGCGCCCTCGCGCAGGTCGACACCGGTGATGCGCACGGGGGTGGCCCCCATGTTCTTGCGGGCGCGGGCGTTGGCCGCGTGCAGGTTCTCGTAGTACTCCCGGTCCAGGGCCTTGACCGGGTCGGAGTAGAACATCCAGGACAGCACGTCGCGGTACTTGAAGCCCTTGGGGGTGAGCTGGATGCGCCGGCCGAGCCGGTGGAGGAGGCCGTTGGCCTCGGCAGCGTCCAGGACGGGCTCGAACTCGGCGGCGTGCTTCTGGTAGCCGAAGCGGTCGAGTTCGGAGAGGTCGAGGTCGAAGGAGTCCAGGACGAGTCGCTTGCGGACGATCTCCTCGGCGGTCAGTTCGATGCCGGTGACCGGGATGATCTCGTGGCTGCCGGCCTTCTTGATGTAGTCGGCCACCTCGGCCGTCGAGGGTTTCACGCTGCCGGTCATGTAGTCCAGGACGCTGGTGTAGGAGCGCGCACCGACGCCGAGGCCCAGCAGGGGCACGCCGTGGAAGGTGAGCACCTTCTGGGCGTAGCCGCCGCGGCCGGGGATCTTGTAGCGGACCGATCCCTCCTGGACGTAGCCGTGGTCGAGGAAGACCTGGCGGGCGTAGTCGTAGCGGTCGTAGAGCTCGGGCTGCCACATGTACTGGTAGGCGCCGGTCTTGGAGAACCAGGCGTCGGGGCGCACGGTGAGGAAGTAGGTGCTGATGGTGGTGGGCTTCAGGGCGGCCAGTTCGTCGACGCTGTGCCGCCAGGTCTCGGGGGTCTGCCCGGCGAACCCCATGATCAGGTCGGTGGACAGGTCCGGGAGGCCGAGTTCGTGTGCGGTCCGGATCGCGCGGCGGATGACGTTCTCGTCCTCGCCGCCGCGGCCGGCCTCACGGATCTCGCGCGGGACGAGGGACTGGATGCCGACGTTGGCGCGGGTGAGGCCCATGTCGATGAGGGCCTTGAACTCGTGGGGCGCGTCCGCGATGGAGGACGGTGTGGCTTCCACGGCGACCTCCTCCACGGTGGAGCGCCAGTTGGGGTAGATCCGGGCCAGGGTGGTGAAGATCTGCTCGAAGTGGCGGGGCTTGAGCAGGGCCGGGGTGCCGCCTCCGATGTAGACCGTGCGCAGCCGGCGGGCCCGGATGATCTCGGCGTGGTCCTCGATCTGCGTACACAGGGCGTCGGTGTAGGCGTCGAAGACGTCCTCGTCGGTGCTGATGATCGTGTAGAGGTTGCAGAAGCCGCACTTGCGGTCGCAGAAGGGGACGTGGAGGTAGAGGTTGAGTTCGGGGACCTGGTAGTTGGCGAGGTCGGCGGCCCACACGTCGCGGATGTTCCACTTGCCCTCCGGGAGGGGCCGGTAGGTGGAGCGCGGCGGGTAGGAGTACTGGTAGGGCGGGATGACGCCCTGGGCGATCTGATCGGCGATCTGGTCGGTGAGCTGCTGGCGCGGGCTGGTCACGGTGCTCGTTCCCCGTTCGGGTCGCGGAAGCCGGTTTGGTGGCCTGGCGATCCGACCACGGGACGCTTGTGCGATTCCATGGGTGATGCGCACCAAATGCCTGGCTGTTACTGGCCAGTTGCTTGGGCTTTGCTCCAAGTCGACATGCTCTGCGGTGAGTTATTTTCGTTTGTCAGGCCGATAGCCGCCGCTTCCCACCTGCGGCTTTGCTGGACGAATGACTATCGGGGCGGGCCCGTGCGGCCCGGGAGTGCTGGTGATCGAGCCGATGGGGAACGCGGGGCGTTTCCTGGTGGAGGCCGCTGACCGGCTGGGACTGCGCCTGTACGCCGCGACCCACAAGGAGGTCCACGAAGGCTATCCGGAGCGGCTGCGCTCCGCCCTCGCGGGGGTGTGCGCGACGGACCTCACCGACACCGCGCGGGCCCTGGCCGACATGGAGGCCTTCTGCCGGCGCCACGAAGTGGCGGGTGTGGCGGCCTGCTTCGAGCTCTTCACGCCGCTCGCCGCACTCCTCGCCGAGCGGGTCGGCCTGCCCGGCAACGACCCACTGCTCGCGCGGGCCGCCCGGAACAAGGTCCTGATGGGCGAGGCCTTCGCGGCGGCCGGGGTTCCGGCACCCCGCTGGGCGGTGGCCCGGGACGCGGCGCAGGCCCGGCGGGTGGCGCAGCGGGGCGGGCTGGGATGGCCGCTGGTGGTCAAGCCCGCGGAGCAGGGCGGCTCGTGGGGCGTGTCCGTGGTGGACGGCCCCGGTGGCGACGCGCTCGACGCCGCCGTCGCCGCGGCCCGGCGGTTCACGCACGCCCTGCCGCACGGCTTGGCGCTGGACACCACGGTCCTGCTGCAGGAGTACGTACCGGGGGCGGAGTACTCCTGCGAGACGGTGGTCGTGGGCGGGGTGGCCCATCCGCTGCCGGTCGTGCGCAAGGACACCACGGGCGGGCGGTACCGCATCGAGACCGGGCACACCTGCCCGGCCGGCCTGGACGCGGAACTGACCGCGATCGTGCAGGACACGGCGGCCCGCGCGGCGCTCGCCGTGGGCGTCCGCAACGGCATGGCGCACACGGAACTGAAGATCCCCCCGGGGACGCGCACGCCGTACGTGATCGAGACCGGGGCCCGGCCGCCCGGGGACAACCTGTGCGAGGTCGTCGAGGCGGCCACGGGCGTCAGCGAAGCCGTCGCCCACCTGCAGGCGGTGCTCGGCCGGGTGCCCGACACGACCCCCACGGCCTCGGACGCCGCGTCGATCCGCTTCCTGCTCCCGGAGCGCGGCGGGGTGCTGCGCCGGGTGGACATCCCCGACGCCCCCGGCACGCACGGCGAGCTGCACCTGCGGCCGGGTGACACGGTGCCGGATCCGGCCGACTCCGCCTGCCGGATCGGACACGTCGTCGCCCGCGCGGCGACCGCGCACCGGGCGCGCGAGCTGGCGGCCGCGGTCGTGGACCGCTCCGTCGTGGAAGTGGGCTGACTGCCGTGCGGAAGATCGCGTTCCTGCGGTCGGTGCACATCCGGCGCGCCGACCCCTACATCCAGCGGGCCGTCCGCGGGCTCGCCGCCGAGGGGATCGAGGCGGGCCTGTTCCACACCAGCGGCGACCCCGGCGACGCCGACTTCCCCGGCCACCGGCAGCGGATCGACCGGGAGATCACACCCCGGGAGCTGGCCCGGGTGGTCGCCGCCTGGGGTGCGGACGCGGCGGTGTCGATCTCGCTGCCCTGCGAGAACGCGCTGCGCGACGCCGCGGCCGCCGCCCACCTGGAGGCGTCCGGCATCCCCACGGTCATCACCCCGCTCGCCTCGACCATGCTCCTGGTGGACAAGTGGGAGACCAAGCAGCTCTGCCGGCGTGCCGGGCTGGAGGTACCGGACGGCATCCGCGCCGACTCCGGTCTGCTGGCCGGCCGCGGGCTGCCGGTGCCCGGGTACCGGGACGCGCTGCGGGCGGAGGCCGCGCGGATCGGCTACCCGCTGATGGCGAAGCCGGTGTGGGACTCCACCAGCGCGGGCATCCGGACCCTGCGCTCCCCGGCGGACCTGGACGCCTGGCTCGTCGGCCCCCCGGAGGGGTCGGCGGTGCTGGAGGAGGTCGTCGAGGGCGACCTGTGCAGCGTGGACATCGTGGGCCGGCCCGGCGCCTACCGGGTCCTCCCCCTGTGCTGGACGGGACGGGCCGGCGCGGAGCCGGTGTTCACCTTCGGCGACCTGCGCTGGTGCGGGCCCCGCCCCGAGGCCGACGCGGCGTTCGCCGACGTGGCCCGCGCCCTGGTCGCGCTGTGCGGGGACCTGGGCGTGCACGGATCGGTGAACGTCGACATGGTCCACGCGGGCGGCCGCTTCGTGGTCCTGGAGGTGAACCCGCGCGTCGGTGGCGCGACCACCCTGTCGTGCGCCGCGTCGGACACGAACACCTTCGCCACGCTGGCCCGCATGGCGCGCGGCCTCCCGCCGGCCGGCGGGCCGGTACGACGCACCGGGTGGGCCGTGGAGTTCCTCGCCGGCGCAGGCGTCCCCGCGGTGGCGCTGGCCGGGCTGCGGGAGATCGTCACCGTGGTCACCGCGCACGAGCTGGTCGTGGACGGCGTCTCCCACGGCGACATCGTCGTCCTCACCCTCCCCGAGGGCGGGGAGGCCGCCACCGTGCAGGGCCTGGCGCGACTGCACGCGACCACCGGCTTCCCCGCGTCCGGGGTCCTGGACAAGATCACTGCGCTGCTGACGGGTGCCCGGTGGGCCGGACCGGGCCGATGCGGGGCGGCGGCGATGCCGGGACCGGGCCCGGGCCGGGGAGCGCGATGAGCACGGCTTCGGACACCCGCCGCCGTACCGGGGCCGCGGCGCGCCTGGGGCTGCCCGCGCTGCGGGGCCACGGCCGGTTCATCACCGGCAATCTGATCGACTCCGTCGGCAACGGCATGCTCCTGCCGCTCGGACTGCTGTACTTCACCGACGTACGGGGCCTGCCGGCCGCGCAGGTCGGCGTGGCGATGACGGTCGGCCAGGCCGCGGCCCTGCCCGTCACGTTCCTCGCGGGCCGTCTGATGGACCGTGTCGGGCCGCGGCCGGTCGTCGTCGCGGCGAACGTCCTGTCCGCCGTCGGGTTCACCCTGTTCCTGTTCGCGGACCGGCTGTGGCACGTCGCCGCCGTCCACGTCGTGGTGCAGGCCGGCATCAACATGTACTTCACCGCCCAGCGCACCCTGATCACACACGTCACCGGGGCCGGGGAGCGGCGCGCGTGGTTCGCGTTCACCGGCTCGCTGCGCAACATCGGCCTGGCCGCCGGCGCGGCCGCCGCCGCCGGATCCCTGGCGCTCTTCGGGAAGGGCTCACTGTGGTGGATGATCGCGGTCGACGCCGCGACCTACCTGCTGGCCGCCCTCTGCTTCGCCACGCTGCGGACCGCTCCGCCGGGGCGGGAGGAGACGCCGCCGGACGGGCCGGGGACACGGACGACCGGCCACACGCGCCGCTACCTGCTGCTCGTCGCGGTGAACCTGCCCTACGTCCTCGCCCAGGCCGCGCTGTCCGTCCTCGTCGCCCTCTACGCCACCCGTGCCCTGGGGCTGCCCGCCTCGGCGGCGAGCGTGCTGTTCGTCATCAACACCGTCCTCGTGTCGGGGTGTTCGACCGTGATCACCGCCCGTCTCGCACCGGAGGCACCTGCCCGTGCGGTGGCGGCCGGCTACCTCGTCATGGCCGCCGGGATGGGGGCGTTCGTGCTGCCCGCCCTGCCCTCCCTCGCCTTCACCGCATGGGTCGCCCTCATCGCCGCGATCACGCTGTTCAGCGTGGCGGAGATCCTCCTGGGCCCGGCGCTGAGCGAACTGTCGGTGACCCTCACGCCCGACGCCGCCGGCGGCTTCACCCAGGGCCTGTACCAGTTCTCGTGGGCCGTCGGCATGGTCGTCGCGCCCGCCCTGTTCACGCTGCTGCTGGAGGCCGGGCCCCTGCTGCCCTGGGGCGTCGAGGCCGTGGCCTGCCTGCTCGCCGTGGCCGCCGCCCCCGCCCTCAAGGGCCGTAGCCGTCACCGCCGGAGGAACCCCCGTTGATCACGACGCTCGTCGAGTCCGTGCACGCCGTCCCGGCCGCCGAGTGGGAGCGGCTGGCCGGACCGGCCGGCCTGTACCTCTCCCACCGTTGGCTCGCCGGGGAGGAGGCGGACCCCACCGCCACCGCCTCGTACGCGCTGGTCCGGGACGCGGACGGCACGCTGATCGCCGCCGCGCCCCTCTACCTGGTGCACGACGAGCCGAACGACGCCTACCGGCCGGCCGGGATCATGCCCGCGGGACCGCGGCCGGGCCCACGACCGCGCGTGATCGCCGGTGCCCGGCGCGGCTACCGCAACGCCCCGCTGACCGCGCCCGGCCTGGACCCCGTACGGCGCGACGCCTGCCTCGGCCTGCTGCGGGACGCGGCCCGCGCACTCGCCGACCGCCACGGCACCACGCACTGGTGGCCCTACCTCACGGCCGAGGCCGCCGCCCGGCTCGCCCCGCTCTACCCCGGGGACCCCGTCCATCTGGAGGACGACGCCCTCATCCCGCTGCCCGGCCAGGACGTCGAGGCGTACGTCGCCTCGCTCCCGTCGCGGCGTCGCGTGGGCGTGCGCCGCGAACGGCGGGAGTTCGCCGCCGCCGGCCTGGACGTACGGCAACCGGCACTGGCGGACTGCGCCGAGGACGCGGGGGTGCTGCTGGCGGGCCACCAGCAGGACCACGGCCACGACCGGGACGGCATCGACGCGATGACCGGCCTGCTCCGGCGCCAGGCGGTGTCGATGGGCGACGCGGCCCGGGTGGTGGCGGCCTACGACGGGCGGCGCATGGCGGGCTTCTGCCTCTACTACCACTACGCCGGCACGACGTGGATCCGCGCGGTCGCCGTGGACCGCACCCATCCGGCACCGCACCTCTACTTCAACCTCATGTACTACCTGCCCGTCCAGGACGCCTACGCCCACGGCACGACGGCCCTGCACGCGGGCATGACGACGATCGAGGCCAAACGCCGCCGCGGCGCCCGGGTGTCCCCCCTCTACGCCCTCCCCGACGCCCCGTGACGGCGTGCGGAAGCGTTTCCCGGTCGTGGGGAGGCCCAGTAGGTTGGGGGCGTGATCGACTTTCTCCGGGACGCCCCGGTCGCCGGCAGTCTTGACGTCGTCTGGCACGCGGGGTGGCCCTCGCCGAAGCACGATCCGGCGCCCGAGATCCAGGTGCACGCCTACTCGGAGCACACGGTGATCCTGCGCCAGAACAAGTCCGTGCACTACGAGGCCCCGTTCCTCTTCCTCCTCTTCGGTGCCGACCGAGCCCTGCTCCTCGACACCGGCGCCACGGCCGACCCGGCCCACTTCCCCCTGCGGGACACGGTCGACCGGCTCGTCGCGCAGTGGCTGGAGCGGCACCCGAGGCCCGGCTACTCGCTGCTGGTCGCCCACACCCACGGACACGGCGACCACGTCGCGGCGGACGAGCAGTTCACGGACCGGCCCGGCACCACCGTCGTGGGGCTGGGGCGGGACGAGGTCACCGCCGCCTTCGGCCTCACCGACTGGCCGCACCGCACCGGCACGCTGGACCTGGGCGGTGGCCGGATCCTCGACCTGATCCCGGGCCCCGGCCACCACCGGGACGCGGTGATCTACTACGACCGCCACACGGGCCTGCTGCTGACCGGGGACTCCGTCTACCCGGGCCGGCTCTACGTCGAGGACCGGGCGGCCTACTCCGCCACGGTCGACCGGCTGCTGCAGTTCTGCGCCACCCGGCCGGTCCGCCACGTGCTCGGCTGTCACATCGAGATGACCACCACCGCGGACGAGGACTACCCCCGCGGCACGACGCACCAGCCGGACGAGCCGCCGCTGCAGCTGAGCGCGGGCCACCTGCGCACGCTGCGCCGGGCCCTCGACGAGACGGCCGACCGCCGCGGCTCACACCCGTACGGGGACTTCGTCCTCGTCTACCAGGACTGACCGGCCACCGCACGCCCCCTGCGGGTTCGCGCGGTCCGGCGGCGCCGGACCGGGCCGTCACCCACCGTGTTCTGTCGCTCCTCCGTCCGCGAGCGTCCGACGGATTCGTTGGATTCGTTGCAGAAACACTGCAACTTTCCTCATCTGCACCTTTCGGCCACTCTTTCGTTATCGGACACCGCGGGTCGCAGTGACGGACAGGAGTGACCATGAACCTGCGCGACGAACTTCCGGTCGACCACCCCCTCAGCCGCGTCTACCGCGTCGGCGCCGCGCTGTGCGGGCTCCTCCTGCTCACCTTCGGGTGCCTGGGCTTCGCCGACAGCCTCTCCGCATTCGACACGGCCGGGCAGAGCATCATGGGGATGTCCACGAACGGGCTGCTGAGCGGCATCTCCGTGCTCTTCGGCCTGCTCCTCTTCGCCGCGGCTCTGGTCGGCGGCAACCTCGCTTCGAGCGTCAACATCGCGGTGGGGGTGCTGTTCGTGCTGAGCGGCTTCGTCCATCTGTTCCTCATCGGACGCCCGGGCAACATCCTCGACTTCGGCATGACGAATGTGATCTTCAGCTTCCTGATGGGACTGCTCGTCATGACCTTCGGCATGTACGGTCGCGTCAGCGGGGGTCTTCCCCACGACAACCCCTACTGGCAGCAACGCCATGCGGGCGCCGTGGCCGCCGCGGCCCGCGCCCCCCGGAACCGGGTCGACGGTTCCGTCCGCCCGCAGCTGCCCGGACGGTGAGTCGTGGACGGGACACCGGCCCGGGTCCTGGTGGTCGGAGCGACGGGTGAGCTGGGCACCCGTGCCGTCGACGGCCTGCTGAACCGCGGGGCGCGGCCCGCAGTGGCCGGGCGCGACGTCGGGCGGCTGGAGGCCCTCGCCGCCCGCACCGGTTGCCCGGCCCTCGCGATCGACGCCTACGACGTGGACGGCTGCGCCCGGTCGGCTCCGTGGGCGGCTGCGGCCCTCGGGGGGCTCGACGGAGTGCTGGTCGCCGTCGGTGTTCCCGCGTTCGGGACCGTGGAACTCGTTTCGGACGCCGTCGCCGAGCACCTCATGACCGTCAACGCGCTGTGCCCGATGGCCGTGCTGCGGGGCGCGGTCCCGGTGGTCGGCGACGGCGGGTTCCTCGCAGCGATCACCGGCGCCGTCGTCGAGACGCCGCTCACGGGAACGGCCGACTACGCGGCCGCCAAGTCGGCGCTGTCCTGCTGGCTCGCGGTGGTCTCCCGTGAAGTGCGTCGCCGGGACGTACGCGTCGTCGATGCGAGACTGCCCCACATGGCCACGGGCTTCACGTCCCGCGCCGTCGTCGGCAGCCCACCGCGCCTCCCGCCCGCCGCTGATCCCGGCGCGGAGGTGGCGGCGCTGCTCGACCTCCTCCTGGCACCCCTCTCGTCCGATCACCGGCAGCCTCGCAACCGCCGGACCGGCACCGGATGAACCGCCGCATCACGTATCGGAGGCTCCCTTGACCACCTCCAGGCCCCGCAATCCGCCCGCCCTCCGGGATGCCACGACGGCCTCCCCGGCCGACGACAGCGGCGATGCCTCCTTCGGCATCTCGACCGGCGCGGTGGCTCGGCGTCTGGGAGTCTCTCCCACGACGGTGCGTTCCTGGGAGCACCGCTACGGAATCGCTCCCGCCCGCAGGCAAGGCGGCAAGCACAGGCGCTGGGCGCCCCAGGACGTCGCGATGCTCGACGAGATGTGCCGTCTGACCGCATCGGGGATTCCGCCCGCCGAGGCCGCCCGCGCGGCCATGTCGCAGCGCGACCCGCAGGCCGGCACCCACCCCGTACAGGGACCGACGCGCACGACTCCGGCGGCGTCCCCGCGGCAACCCGTGCCGGGTGGCGGCCTGCCCCTGGGGACCGCCCGACCCGAGTGCCGCGGACTCGCGCGCGCTGCCCTCCGGCTGGACGGCACGGCCATGGAAGCCCTGCTCAGGAACGCCGTGGACGAGCACGGCCTGGTGACGGCGTGGGAGGAGGTGATGGCTCCCACCCTCCACGCGGTGGGCCGCAAGTGGGAGACGACGGACGAGCGTTACGTGGAGGTCGAACACCTGCTGTCGTGGCACGTGTCGACCGCGCTGCGCAAGGCGACGGTGGCGCGAACCCCCGCACGCTTCGAAGGCCCGCCTGTGGTCCTGGCCTGCACGCCGGCCGAACAGCACACGCTCCCCCTGGAAGCCTTCGCCGCGGGCATCGCCGAGCAGGGCTGGCCGCTGAGGATGTTCGGCGCTGCGGTACCCGCGGTCGCGTTGGAGGCGGCAGTGCGCCGGCTCGGCCCCGCGGCCGTGGCGCTGTGGTCGCAGTCCCGCTCCACCGCTGACACGGCACTGGCACGGCAGCTGGCCCACACCGGTTTCGGGCTCCGCGGGGCACGGACGGCCCCGCTGATGCTGCTGCTGGGTCCCGGCTGGCCGGCGTCTTCGATCGGAAGGAACACGGCACGGCCACACGGCCTGCGCGAAGCGATCAGCGCCGTCTCCCTCCTGTACGTGACGCCGTCCGCCCGCACTCCCTGAACCGTGCGACGAGCCGGCCCCGCGAGGCGCGAAACCCTGAGGACGCCTGTGCACGCGCGCGCCGCCGGACCGGTGCCGCCGGCCCGGTGCCGCCGCACCGGTGCCGCCGGACCGGTGCCGCCGGACCGGCGGCGCGCGGCAGGGCGCTCCGCGGCACCGGGCCCGGCGCGCGCTACAGGGGGGACGACCCGCGCTGGTGGGGTACCGCGGCGGTCGGGGACGCCGCCGGGAGGTCGTCGCGCTGGAGGGCGATCGTGTGGGTCGGGGCCGGGATCGAGATGCCCTCCGCCCGGAAGCGCCGGTGCAGGCGCTTCACGAACTCGTGCTTGATCCGGTACTGGTCGCTGAACTCACCGACGCCCAGGATCACGGTGAAGTTGATGCGGGAGTCCGCGAACGTGTGGAAGCGGACGGCCCCTTCGTGGTCGGGGACGGCTCCGTTGATGTCCGCCATCACGCCGTCGACGACTTCCAGCGTCACCTTCTCGACGTGCTCCAGGTCGCTCTCGTAGCCCACTCCCACCTGCACCAGGATCGAGAACTGCTGTTCCGGCTGGGTGTAGTTGGTCATGTTGGTGCGTGCCAGACGGGCGTTGGGGATGATGACCAGGTTGTTCGACAGGTTGCGCACCACCGTGTTGCGCCAGTTGATGTCGACGACGTAGCCCTCCTCGCCGCTGGTGAGCCGGATGTAGTCCCCCGGCTGCACCGTCTTCGACGCGAGGATGTGCACGCCGGCGAAGAGGTTGGCGAGGGTGTCCTGGAGGGCCAGCGCGACCGCCAGACCGCCCACGCCGAGGGCGGTGACCAGGGGTGCGATCGACACGCCGAGGGTCTCCAGGGCGACGAGCACGCCCATCACGAGGACCACGATGCGCGTGATGTTGACGAAGATGGACGCCGACGCGGCCACTCCGGTGCGCGTGCCCGCCACGGACTGGACGAGGCCCGCGACGACCCGCGCCGTGCTGAGCGTGGCGATGAGGATGAGCAGCGCGGTCAGTGACTGGTTCACGAAGCCCGAGACGCGGGCGGTGAGCGGCAGGGTCGTGGCAGCCACCGCCGCGCCGGCGATCAGCGCGGCGCCGGGGGCGATGGTGCGCAGCGCGTCGACGATGATGTCGTCGCCGCGCCAGCGGGTGCGTTCGGCGTGCCGGCCCAGCCAGCGCAGGAGGGTGCGCAGCAGCAGTCCGGCCGCGGCGCCCGCCGCCAGGGCGATACCCGCGACGAGCCAGTCGTGCAGGACGAGGTCCCGGTTCAACGGACCCCCTCGGCTGCGCGGCGTCGGCCCGTGGCTGTGGCGGTGGGCGCCGCCGGCCGTCGTATGAGGTGTGTCGTCACCTTGTCACCTGTCAGTTCGTCGTGCTGTGGGCCGCGTTCGGGCGTGTGCACGCATCCGGAACGGGCTGCCATCCTGCCGCATGGCGGGGTGACGCACCGCAGGCGGGTGCGGTGACTACCGCCGTATGGCGGCGTGTTCGAGGACGGCGCGGACCTCCGCGGTGATCGCGCTCTCGTTGCGCTCGAACTCGGGGCCGGTCAGCAGCCGGGGGTCGGCCGGCAGGCCGGTGAGCACCGGGGTGTGGAGGTGGCCGCCGGGCAGGTGCGGGGCCAGTTCGGCGCGCAGCCGGTTGGAGCGGTAGGCGACCTCGTTGGACAGGTAGCCGCCACCGCCGCCCGCCACGGCCCGCGAGCCGGGGGTGGGGCCGTCGGAACGGTCGACGGGTGCCGTGCCGCCGGCCGGGATCTCGGTGACGTCGCCGTTGAGGAGGACGGGGTAGGGGGTCTGCACGGCAGAGGTCACCGCGTCGGCGGGCAGCGTGGTGCGGATGAACTCCGGGCCGGGGCCGAGGCCGGGGGCCGTCACCGGGTGTTCGCGGGTGCCGCCGGAGAGGGCGCGCGCGTTGTCGGGGTACGGGTCGGCGGACCGGGCCCGCCCGGCCCAGTCCTCCAGGGTGAAGATGCCGGGGTAGCCCTGGCTGACGGTGGTGATGATGTCGGCCGCCGCGGGGCCCGCGGTGAGGTGCGGGGCGAAGGCCCGTTCGACCATTCCGGCGTCGAAGTCGGCGTAGCGGACGGGCAGGACGACGGCGCGGATCTCGGCCGGGCTGCCGTCGGCGAGGGTCACGCGCCGCCCGTTGAGTTGGAGGGCGGCGGATCCGGACGGGTTGGCGCGGCGTATCTCGGCGTCGAGCCCGAACGGGTCGAACCCGCTGATGAAGATCCTCCGTACGCCGGGGGCCGTGCGGAAGGCGTTGTCGGTGAGGCCGCGGGAGGCGTCTTCGAAGCGGGCGCGCAGCGCGGCCCGGTCGACGGTGAACTCCGGCTGCCAGCGGGCGAGTGCGGCGGTCATGCCGAGCCGCGCCCAGTACAGCGGCCGGTCGTCCCCGGCGGCGAGGTCGCCGCCGGGGCGCTGTCCCTGGGCGCGCCGTACGGAGGCCTGCCAGACGGCCTCGCCCCAGGCGTCGAGGAGCCGTCCGGCCTCGGCGGGATCGCGCGTCGTGCACAGGGCCGCGGGGAAGCGGCGTACGAAGTCGCCGAGTCCGCCGCGCTCGACGAGGGCGGTGGTCCGGGCGTCCGCGAGCCGGGACTGCTCGGCGTCGAGCGGGACCGACGCCGGGTGACGACAGCCGGGCGCCCCGTCGGCGGCGGCGTGGGCGGGGGAGGCGATCGCCAGGGGGAGGACGGTGGCGAGGAGGGCGGCGGCCGATGCCGCACGACGTAAGAGCATCATGCGATGTGACATTACATAGCACCCGGCACCCCCACCAGGCACACCGGCCGCACCACCGAGGACTGGCTCAACTCCGCCGCGAACGCGGCCGGTTCACCGTCCGGCCCGGCTCAGACAGCCTCGACCGCACCCACCCAGAACTGGTGATCGATTTTCGGCCGCCCGGTGGGTATGATCACCGGCAGCAAGGCCGTAGCGCAGAGGTCGTCGCGCCCACGCATCGAGCTGGAGGACGTCGGTTCGAATCCGACCGGTCTTGCGTATTCTTCCGCAGTCCTGCGGTAGCAGTACACGTCTCACGTCGTGACGGACGCCGGGCACCGGCGAAGGAAACCGGTGGAGTGGTGATGACACAGCCGACACACGTACGGTGCCCCGCGATCGAGCACCCCGACCTGCCGCCGGCCGACCCGGCCGGCCTCGACCCGCTGCTCGCCCGGCTCGCCGCGGACCGTCCCGTCGACGCCGACGAGACCTTCCCGCTCGGCACCCTGCGCGCGGACGGCCGCGTCGACCTCTGCAAGCAGGGTCTCGGCCCGGCCGGGGCCGCCCGGCTGCTGCCGGCCGCGGCCGCCTCCGCGCACGCCACCCACCTGCTCCTCGGCACCAACGTCATCGGCGACACGGGCGCCGCCGCCCTGGCCGACGCCCTCACCGCCGACGGCCACGGGCTGCACACCCTCTACCTCGGCTGCAACCGGATCGGCCCCGACGGGGTGGACTCCCTCGCCGGTGCGCTCGCCGAGGACACCACCGTCCGCGCGCTCTGGCTCAAGCGCAACCCGCTCTTCGAGGACGGCGCCCGCACGCTCGCCGCGCTGCTGCGCCGCAACACCGCCCTGCGGACCCTCGACCTGGTCAACACCGGAATCGGCGCCGACGGGGTCCGTCTCCTGCTCGACGCCCTCCTGGAGCGCGAACACCCCCTGGAGCGGCTCTTCCTCGGCGGCAACGGCCTCGGCGCCGACGCCGCCCCGCTCCTGGCCGCCCTCGTCCGGGACGCGGGGGTGCGCGAGCTGTACGTCCCCGCCAACCATCTCGGCGACGTGGGCGCCGCGGTCCTCGCCTCCGCCGCGGACGACTCCGCACACCCCGTCCGCCTGGGGCTCGGCGGCAACGGCATCGGCGCCGCCGGAGCGCGTGCGCTGGCCGCCTCCCTCGGCGGCATCGAGGCGCTCGACCTCGGGCGGACCCTGTCCGAGCGCAGTCTCGGGGCGCCCGGCAACCTGCCCGGTGACGAAGGGGCGTACGCCCTGGCCGCCGCCCTCCCCGGCAGTCCCCTGCGCCGGCTGGAGCTGCGCCACACCGGCCTGACCGGGCGCGGCGCGAAGTGCCTGCTCGCCGCGGTGCCCGACGACACGCCCCTGGAGTACGTCGGGCTGGGCCCCGGACTCCCCCGCCGCGTGAAGCGCTCCTTCACCGAACGGCTCCGCCCGGCCCGCGGTGCCCACCCCGACGTGCGCGCCATCGGCAGCGTGTACCGGTGAGCGCGGCCGGCGCCGGACCGCACGGCGGTTTCCGGCAGGAGGACGGCAGCGCATGGCAGCGGATCCGCCGGTACGCCGTGCCCGGCTGGATGATCGAGCGGGCCACCGCGCACCGGTTGGCCGGTGACTGGCGGGCGGCCTGCGCGGCAGCCGCCGTCGACGTCGCCTTCGAGCTGCCCGATCTCGAAGCCCGGTACGGCGCGGACGTGGCCGAGGCCGTGGCGGGGGACCTGCTCCACCTCGCGCCCGACCTGCTGCGCTGGCACCTGCCCCGGCTCCTGGGCGGGCGTACCACCCTCCTGCCCGACCGGCGGATCGTGCTGGCCTCGTACGGCGGGCCCGGCGGGCCCGCCCTGTCGGTCACCACGCCCGTCCTGACCGAGGGTTCGCAGCGGCTGCTCCTGCACTGCGCGCCCGTCGTCATCGAGCGGAACGCGTACACGGGACGCGGTTTCGTCCCTGAGCACTGGACGGCCATGCGGCCCTTCTGGGACGCCCGCCACGCCGGTGACCTGGGTGCGCGCTTCGCCGACCCGGACGGCCTCGCCGAGCGGATCGCGGAGCTGCGGGCCGCCGGGGACACGCTCGGCGCCTACCGGGCCGCGGGCATCACCTGCGACCTGACGGTGGCCCCGCCGGACCACGCGTACCAGCGCCCGGTGGACCCGGAGACGCTGCTCGCACAGGTGCCGTCCGATCTCGCGCGGATCGCCCCGGAGGTGACGCGGCTCGTGGCGGCCGGTTCGGGCGACCGGTACCGGCTCCCGGCCACCTGGCCCTACTCCCTCGTCCTGGAGCACACCGGTCCCGACGCCGTCCTGGCCCGCATCGTCCCGCAGGCCCAGGCGACCTCCCTGCCGGGTCTCCCCCAATACGCCTGGCAACTGCTGCCCGACCTCGAACTGGTCCGCACCGGGCGGACCCCGCCGCGCGAGCTGCACCCGCTCGTCGCCGCCGCGCTGTTCCCCGACGCCGGCCCGGCGGTGGGCCCGCCCGGCCCCGACGAGGACAGCGGGCCGGTCCGGGTGCGATGCCGCGGTGGATGGCACGAGGTGCGCTCACGCGGAGGCGTGCTCGACGTGCCGCACACCCCCGAGGAGCAGCAACGGGAGCGCGCGATGCGGGCGTTCGGCGGCGCGGTCTCCGGGTGCTTCGCCGTGCAGCAGTCCTGGACCACGGGCGAGGGACGGCTGCCGCGCGGCCTGCGCGCGCAGCGGCGGGCGTTCTTCCTGCGCGTCCAGCACGGCGACACCCCCGGTGTCGTGGCCATGCTCGACGCGGGCGTGGACCCCCGGATCCGCGACGGCCGTCACCGCGGGCTGCTGCACGCGCTCCACCTGCTCGACCACGAGGTGCTGCTGCCGCGGCTGCTGGCGGCCGGTCTGGACCTGGAGGCGCGGGACAAGGAGTACCGCACCCCGCTGCTGTCGGCCGTTCACTGGGGTGGCTCGGTGGACCTCGTCAAGGCCCTGCTGGCGGCGGGTGCCCGGATCGACGTCATGGACGAGATGGACCTGTCCGTGGCCCAGGAGATCCTGCGCTACAAGCGCACCGACCTCACCTTCCTGCGGGAACGCGTCGAGGCGGAATTCCCGGACGTCGGCGCGGACTGGTTCGACGAGCACATGGAGTACTGGGACGACGAGGAAGAAGAGGACGACGAGGACGAAGGCGAAGGCGAAGGCGACGGCGAAGGCGACGGCGAAAGCGACGGCGACGGCGACGGCGACGAGAGCGGAGAGGACGACGACGCATGAATGCCACCCGACCGCAGCCCGCCCGGGCGCTGGCCGCCGCCGACGCACTCGGCGCCCGGCTCGGCGCCACCCGTACCGAGTCCGCCGCCAACCCGCAACTGGAGGCGCTGGCACTGGCCGTGACGGCCAATCAGCCGGTGCTGCTGTGGGGTGAGCCGGGGATCGGCAAGTCCGCCGGCATGGAGCAGCTCGCCACCGCGCTCGGGGTCCCGCTGGAGACCGTGATCGCCAGCGTCCACGAGCCGTCCGACTTCGCCGGTCTGCCGATCGTCGGCGACGACCCCGCCACCACCGGTGTCCCCATGGCCCCGCCGGACTGGGCGGTCCGCCTGGCTCGCACCGGCCACGGGCTGCTGTTCTTCGACGAGTTGTCCTCCGCCCCGCCCGCCGTCCAGGCGGCGCTGCTGCGCGTGGTCCTGGAACGCCGGGTCGGCAGCCTGCAACTCCCCCCTGCCGTAAGGATCGTGGCCGCGGCGAATCCGCCCGCCAGCGCCGCGGACGGCTGGCACCTCAGCCCGCCGCTCGCCAACCGCTTCGTCCACCTCGACTGGACGCACAACCCGCGCACCGTGGCTCGCGGCATGGCGGGCACCTGGCCCGAGGTGGCGATCCCCACGGTCGATCCCGCCAGGGCGTCCGGGGCGGTCGCCCGCGCCCGCGGCGCCGTCTCCGGTTTCCTGACCGCCCGGCCCGGGCTGGTCCACCACATGCCGTCCGAGGCCGCGGGACGCGGTCGCGGCTGGCCCTCCCCCCGCACCTGGGAGATGGCCCTGCGGCTGCTGGCCACCGGATACGCGGCCTCCACGGGCCGGGAGGCACTGGCCGCCGCGCTCACCGGGGCCGTCGGGGAGGCCGCCGGGATCGAGCTGCTCTCGTACCTCGAACACCTCGACCTGCCCGACCCGGACCGGGTGCTGGCCGACCCGGACGCCTTCGCGCTGCCCGAACGCGGCGACCGGCAGCTGGCGTTCCTGATCGCCGTGGTCGCGGCCGTGCAGAGCGAGCTCACCCGGCCCCGGTGGGAGGCGGGCTGGGCGGTACTGGCCAAGGCCGTGGACGCGGGCGTACCGGACGTCGCGGCCCGTGCCGCCGCCGACCTCGCCGCGATGCGGGACCTGGACTGGCCGGTGCCCGCGGGCATCGACGCGTTCGTGGAGCTGCTCCAGCTGTCCGGTTCGCTGCCCGGCAGCGGCTGAGGCCCGGTGCCGGACGTGGAGCGGCGCCTGGACCGCGCGAAGCTGCTGGCCGCCCGCTACCGGGCGGCCGAGGCCCGCCCGTACCTCGCCTCCGCGCTGTACGCGCTGACCGTGGTCTCCTCGGCCGGGGTGCGCACCATGGGCGTCGACCGCCACTGGCGGTGCTACGTCTCCCCCGCCTTCGTGGAGGCGACGCCGGTCGCCGAGCTGGCCGGGGTGTGGGTCCACGAGGTGGCGCACCTGCTGCGCGACCACCACGGCCGGGCCGAGCGCCTGCCGGCCGCCGACCAGCGCGACCACGTCCGGATCAACATCGCCCAGGACTGCGAGATCAACGACGACCTGCTCGCGGACGGGCTCGCGCTGCCCGAGGGCCGGGTGGAGCCGAGGCTCTACGGCCTGCCCACGGGCGGGCTGTTCGAGACCTATCTGCCGGACATTCCTCCGACGCCCCACGGGCCGGACTGCGGTTCCGGCGCGCACGGCACGCCCATGCCCTGGGAGCTGGGCGAGGACGGCGTTCCCGCGCGGGTCGGCCCGGTGGAGGCGGAGGCACTGCGCCGGCAGACCGCGCAGGCCGTCCGCGCGCACCAGCGCACCCGGGGCCGGGTGCCGCAGGGCTGGGCCCGGTGGGCGGAGGAGCTGCTGGAGCCTTCCGTCGACTGGCGCCAGGCCCTGGCGGGAGCGGTCCGCGAGGCCGCCGCCTGGGCGGCGGGGGCGGTGGACTACACCTACCGCCGTCCCTCGCGCCGCACGCCGGCCCTCGCCGGGCGGGTGGTGCTGCCGAGCCTGCGCAGGCCGCTGCCGCGAGTGGCCGTCATCGTCGACACCTCGGGGTCGATGGGCCCCGACGACCTCGCTGTAGCGCTCGCGGAGATCACCGGCGTCCTGCGGGAGGTGGGCGTCGGCGGAAACCGGGTGACCGTCCTCGCGTGCGATGCCGACGTGCAGGCGGTGACGCGGGTGCGCAGCGCGGGCGAGGTGACCCTGGCCGGCGGCGGGGGCACGGACATGCGGGTCGGCATCAGCGCGGCACTGGCCGTGCCCGACCGCCCGAACGTCGTGATCGTGCTGACCGATGGATACACGCCGTGGCCGGACGAGACCCCGTCCTGCCGGCTGATCGCCGCCCTGATCGGCGAGACCCCGCCCGCTCCCCCGGCCTGGGTGGAGACGGTACGGATCGGTGACCACGGCGGGGCTTGAGGCGTCACGGGCGCGGGGGCAGGTGCAGGGCGAATCGGCGAACGGCATCGGTGAAGGCCACGGGGTCGTCGAAGTTCGCGAGGTGCCGGGCCCGTGGGACCAGTTCGATGCGGGCGTCCGGGTGGGCACGGGCGAACTCCCGCTCGCCGGAGCGGAAGGCGGTGTCCTTCTCGCCGTTCAGGATGAGCACCGGGGCATCCACATGGCGCATCGCGCGCGCGTCGAAGCGGCCCAGTACCTCGCCCCAGGCCGCCGGGAGCGTGTGGAAGGCGTAGCCGGCGCGGATCGTCGCCTCGACCACCTCCGGGGGATGGAGGCGGCGCAGGAGCCGGTCGTTCCACCGGGTCAGCCGGTCGGCCGGTATGCGCGGGACGAGCCCGGCGACCAAGCGGTACGGGGCCGCCCACGCTCCGCGCGTCGACAGGCTGGCCCCGGCGAGGACCAGCCCGCGCAGCAGTCCGGGGCGGCGGCGCGCGAACTCCAGGGCCGCGTAGCCGCCGAGCGAGTGCCCGACGACGAGAGCGGGCCCGCGGCCGAGCGAGTCCACCGCGGAGGCGATGACCTCAGTCGCCGCCTCCAGGCTCCAGGGCTCGGCCGCCCGGGCGCCGTGACCCGGCAGGTCGACGGCGGTCACCGGGAAGTCCGGCCGGAGCGCCGTGACTTGAGGGCTCCACTGGCCCGCGCTGAACCTCGTACCGTGTACGAAGACGATGGGCGGTGCATCCACGGCCGTCACGGGTCCCCCTGATCCACATCGGCGTTCTGCTCTCGAACCCACCCTACGGGTGCGGTCGTTCGGGGCGGGCCGAGGCGGGTCGGCGGGGCAGTGACGCCCGGTCCAGCAGGGCGTGCAGGCGTGCGGCCGGCAGGCCCGGGTTGGCGGCCGCGCCCTCGGCCGTCGCCGGATCGTGGAGCAGCGCCTCCAGCGTCTCCCCGGCGAAGAGCGGGTTGGCCGCGACGGCACGGCGGACCCGGTCGTCCGGGTCCGCCAGGAGTTCCACGGGGGCCCGCCCGAGGCTGGGATCGGCGGCGGCGAGCGCCCGTACCTCCGGGTCCTCGTGATCGAGGAGGTGGCCCAGTCCGGTCCGCGGCACCTTGTTCTGCAGGAGCAGGTAGGAGCGTTGCGCGGGCCTGGCGACGAAGGCCGCGAGGACGGTCTCGGCCGGGGCCAGCGGGTGCCGTACGGCCAGCCGGTGGCGCACCTCCTCGTGCGGGTCCCGCGCCAGCCGTGCCACGAGGTCGGCGGGAAGCTCCGGCCAGGCCGCGGCCACCAGGCGCAGCACCACTTCCCCGGACTCGGCGCAGGCGCGGTACCAGGCCGGGTCCGGCTGCGGGAACGGCTCCAATAGCAGGCACTCACAGTCGTGGGCGCCTTCGTCCATCTCGTGGCCGACCAACCAGCACTGCGCCTGGGTGCGGGGCAGTGGCTGCACCCGGACGCGCGTACGCACCTGCTGATGGGGATCCTCCAGGAGTTCGGCCCATACGGCCGGATCCAGGTCGGCCCGCGCTGCGACGCGCAGGCGCACCTCGGCGTCGGCGTCACGGGCGAGCCGGGCGACGGCGTCGGCCGGCGTGTACGGGTTGCCGGCCAGGCACCACCGGCTGTCCGGATCGGCCATGGCCGCTTCGACGACGGCATCCGGTACCGCCTCGTTGCAGAGGATCTGCCACCGCACGCGGCCGGGGTCCGGGAAGCTCCGTCATCTGCGCATCCGGCTGTCCCGCGCGGGCGCGGCCTTCGGCACGTCCCCGCACGTCCGGGTGGGGATCGGCCAGCAGAGCCTCCCGCTGCTCGGTGGTGAGCGCGTGCCACACGTCCACGGCGAGGGCCCGCACCGCGGGGTGCTCGTGCCCGCACATGCGGTACCGGAAGGAAGCGGAGACCTGCCAGGAGGACAACAGCTCACTCACGATCTCGTGGACCGTGACCCGTTGGGGTTCACGCTCCTCCTCCGCGGTCAGCAGGGTGATGACGACGTCGTCCGGCAGCGGCAGGGGCCGGCGCGGGCGCGGGCGGGGTCCACCGGCGACCGTCGCCCGCACCAGGTCGTGGGGGTCCGCGACGAGACGGCCGCGCTGGGCCGGCGGGACATGGGGGTTGCCGGCGAAGGCCCGGCGCACCTTGGCCTCCGGGTGCGCGACGACCGCCTCCACCACCTCGTCCGGCAGGGTGCGCCCCGCGCACAGGAGTTCCCGGGCCTCCCCCGCCGCCGGGTCGAGCAGGCGCAGCAGGACGTCGGCCGGGGCTGCGGTGTTGGCCGCGACCCCGCGCAGCCACAGGTCGGTGAGGGAGGGCGAGGGGACGTCGGAGGAGATGATCATCCGTACATCGTCCCAGCCGCCCGCGCGGGCCGTTCCCCGGCACCGGCTGCTCGGCGCGCTCGTCCTGCCCGTGTTGCCCGTCTTGCTCGTCTTGCTCGTCCTGCTCGTATTGCCCGGCCCCGTATATCGCGGGCGTATCGAAAACCGCATACGCCGCGGCAACCGCACCACGTGTCGAATGGGGGCATGATCCACGACGCATCCCTCTCAGCGCCGCCCCGACCCCGCCGTCGTACGGGCGGGACCGTGCTCCTCGGCCTGGCGCTCCTGGGACTGGCGGGCGCCCTCTTCGTGCTGCGCAGACCGCTCATGATGTCCGCTCCGACGTGCATGGCCGGGCGGTGGCACGGATGCTTCGACACGTTCAACGGCGTCGTGCTCATGACCTTGGTGACGCTGCCGGTGGCGGTGCTGCTGGCCTGGGCCGTGGCGCGCCTGCGGCGTGCCGCCGGTGTCCCGTCGGCGTGGCGGCTGTCGCTGGCCGAGGTGGGCATGGTGCACGGGACGGTGCCGTTCGTGTGGATGATCCTGATGCCGGGCTCCGGGGCCGGCGTCGTTCCCGGCCGGGTGAGCCTCTTACCACTGCGGGACCTGATCACGATGGGGCCGCTCGGAATCGGCGGCAACCTCCTCGTCTTCGCGTCGCTGGGCTTCTTCGCCCCGGTCAGGTTCGCGGCCCTGGCATCCGTGCCACGGGTCCTGGCGCTGGGGGCGGGCTGCTCGGTCCTGGTGGAGACGGCACAGTACGTGTTCCGGCTGGACCGGGTCTCGTCCGTGGACGACGTACTCGTCAACGCGGTCGGCGCCGCGCTGGCCGGGCTGGCGTCGCGCCGCTGGTGGCGCGGCGTCCCGTCCGGAGAAGGCGCCGGTGCGCGCGGCCCCGCGCACGCGCTGCCGGCAGGACGCGGCGCCTAGGCTTCCGGTATGCGCGTACTGATCGTGGAGGACGAGCCCTACCTGGCCGAGGCCGTCCGTGACGGACTGAGGCTGGAGGCGATCGCCGCCGACATCGCGGGCGACGGCGACTCCGCCCTGGAACTGCTCAGCGTCAACTCCTACGACCTCGCGGTCCTGGACCGCGACATCCCCGGCCCCTCCGGCGACGAGGTCGCCCGTCGCATCGTCGCCTCCGGCAGCGGCATGCCGATCCTCATGCTGACCGCCGCCGACCGGATCGACGACAAGGCCTCCGGCTTCGGGCTGGGCGCCGACGACTACCTCACGAAGCCCTTCGAGCTGCGCGAGCTGGTACTGCGCCTGAGGGCGCTCGACCGCAGGCGCGCGCACGCCCGGCCCCCGGTCCGCGAGCTCGCGGGCCTGCGGGTCGACCCCTTCCGGCGGGAGGTGTTCCGCGACGGACGGTACGTCGCGCTCACGCGCAAACAGTTCGCCGTACTGGAGGTGCTCGTCGCCGCCGAGGGCGGAGTCGTGAGTGCGGAGGAATTGCTGGAACGGGCCTGGGACGAGAACGTCGACCCCCTCACCAACGCCGTACGCATCACCGTCTCCGCCCTGCGCAAACGGCTCGGCGAGCCCTGGCTCATCGCCACGGTACCGGGCGTGGGCTACCGGATCGATGCGTAGGCGCCGGGGGCTCAGTGCCCGTATGAAACTGGCCCTGAGCTACGCCGGCTTCCTCTTCGTCGCCGGCTCCCTCCTGCTGGCGGTGGTGTGGGGGTACCTGCTGCGGTACGTGCCCGACAATTCCCAGGGCCTGCTGGGGATCTCGCCCAACCGCTACCTGCTCGTCCACACCTTCGCGCCCGCCGCGGCCGTGGCGATGGCCTTCCTGCTCGTGTTCGGCCTGGTGGGCGGCTGGCTCCTGGCGGGCCGCATGCTGGCTCCCCTCACGCGGATCACGGCGGCGGCGCGCACGGCCGGCCAGGGGTCGCTGTCCCACCGGATCCGGATGGAGGGCCGTCAGGACGAGTTCCGCGAACTGTCGGACGCCTTCGACTCGATGCTCGAACAGCTGGAGTCCCACGTCGCCGAGCAGCAGCGGTTCGCGGCGAACGCCTCCCACGAACTGCGCACCCCGCTGGCGATCTCCCGGACGCTGCTCGACATCGCACGCAAGGACCCCGCGCGGGACCGGACCGAGATCATCGAACGGCTGCACACCGTGAACACCCGCGCGATCGACCTCACGGAGGCCCTCCTGCTGCTCGGCCGCGGCGACGGCGGCGCTTTCAGCCGCGAGTGCGTCGACCTCTCCCTCCTCGCCGAGGAGGCCGCCGAGACGCTGCTGCCCCTCGCCGAACGGCGCCGGACCACCCTCGACGTCACCGGTGACGCCGCCTTGGTGAGGGGCTCCGCGGAACTCCTGCTGCGGATGGTGACGAACCTCGTCCAGAACGCCGTCGTCCACAACCTCCCCGACGGCGGCACGGTGACGGTCCACACCGGGACGTACGGCGACACGAGCGTGCTGCGCGTCGAGAACACGGGCCGCCCGCTCCCACCGGACCTGGTGCCGACCCTCACCGAGCCGTTCCAGCGGGGGTCGGAGCGCGTGCGCACGGACGAACACGCCGGCGTCGGCCTCGGTCTGGCCATCGTGCACAGCGTCGTCCGCGCCCATGACGGAGCGCTCGACCTGTCCCCCCGCCCCGGCGGCGGCCTCGTGGTCTCGGTCCGCCTCCCGACCGCGCCGTGACCACGTCCCCGGCCCGGTGCGGGGCGCCCGTCCTCGCTAGATCGAGCCGACGACCTTGCGCGGTACGACCCGGACGACGACGCGCGGCGCGTCGTCGACGGAGGCGGGGTTGAAGTCCCGGTAGTCCTTGCCGGTGTACTTGCGCGAGAGTTCGTTGATCAGCTCCTGCCCGCCCTCCTCGCTCAGCTCGGCCGTGCCGCGCACCTCGGCGTAGGTGTACGGCGCGTCGTGCGGGTTGATCATCACGGTGATCCGGGGGTCCCGGCGGAGGTTCTGTTCCTTCCTGCGGCCCACGGTGGTGGAGATGAGCAGCTGGTCGCCGTCGCGCCGGAGCCAGGTCACGGTCAGCTGCGGGCTGCCGTCGGGCTGGATGGTCGCCACCGTCGCGAACACGGGGGAATCGTCGATGAGACGCTTCAGATCATCGGAGAGTGCAGCAGACACGGGCGCAGGCCTTTCCGGGGGAACGTCCCGTGCGCACGGCACGGAACCCGACACTTTCTCACCGGGTGTCACCATAGCCCCGACGCCGCCACCCACCGTGACGAATCTCCGCCGGACGCTCGACCGGACGCCCGTCGCGTTCCGGGCCGGCTTCGAAGGTCTTCCACTGCCGTGACAGGTCACCGCCGGGGCGCGGGGTGTGGGGCGCGGGGTGTGGGGCGTCATACCTACGGTGTACGCCGCGGGGTGCGGCGCCTCGGCCCGCGCGGGGGCAGTCCCGCGACCCCGCAGGCGACTCCGCGGGCCCGTGCCCTCAACCCCCGGGTGGACGACGCCTCGGGCGGGCGCCCCTACGCTGCGGGGATGCAGGCAGGCAGAGGGCGGATGCATGTCGACCCGCTGGTGATCGACAGCTTGCTCGGGGGTGTCCTGGCCGTCGTGACCGTCGCGTACGGACGGCAGGCCTACACCGCCCAGTACCAGGCCGAAGGCCGACCCTTCTTCGGCCTGTTCGCCGTCGTGCTCTGCCTCGCCGCGAACCTTCCTCTGGCGGTGCGGGGACGAGCACCCCGGGTGGCCTTCGGAATCTCCTGCGCCGCTCTGGTCGTCTACACGGCCGCCGGTTTCCAGCCGTCGACGAACCTGTGGGCGCCGCTGCTGGCCTGCTACACGGTGATCGTGCGCCATCCCCCGCGCCGCGCGGTGTGGGCCGCGGCCACGACCGCGACGGCGTGGGTGGCCGCCGGCCTGGAGGCCCGCCTGCCGGCAGAGCTGTCCGTGGCACAGGCCGCGATCGGGGTCGGGGTCGTCTGGGCGTGGGCCACCGGCAGCCGCCGCCTGGCGCGGCGCAACGCCCGACTCGCCGAACTGACCGAGCAGTTGCGCCGCGAGCAGGAGCTGAGGGCCCAGCACGCCCTCGCGCGGGAGAGGCTGCGCATCGCCCGCGAACTCCACGACGTCGTCGCCCACCATCTGTCGGCGCTCGCGGTGCAGGCGGGGCTGGCCGAGTACGTGTTCGCCTCGGACCCGGTGGCGGCCCGTCAGGCGGTGGTGTCCATGGGTTCGAGCAGTCGCCAGGCACTGGAGGAGATGCGCAGCCTGCTCGGCGTACTGCGTACCGGTACGGAGGGCCCCGGCCCCGACCCCGACGAGGGTGGCCTGTACCGGTCCGCGCCCGGTCTGGCGGCGCTGGACGATCTGGCGGAACGGACCCGGGCTTCGGGCCTGGAGGTCACCTTGTCGGTGGCGGGACTCCGGCGCCCGTTGCCGTCGGGCGCGGACCTGTGCGCGTACCGGATCGTCCAGGAGGCCCTGACCAACTCCGTGAAGCACGCCGGCCGCGGCGCACGGGTCCGCGTCGACGTCCACTTCGACGCCGAGATGCTGACCTGTGAGGTGACCAGCCGGGGCGGTACCCCGCCGACGGCCGCCCTGCCTTCGGGCGGACTCGGGTTGCTCGGCATGCGGGAACGGGCGAGACTCTACGGCGGGTCACTGCGGGCCGGACCGAGAGCCGAGGGAGGGTTCGAGGTCCTCTTCACCCTCCCGCTGGCCCCGCTCGACACGGCCGGGGGCGCGTGACACTCCCCCGCACACACGGGGGGAGACGGCGGCGATGACACGGCTGCTGATCGTGGACGACCAGGTCCTGATACGGGCCGGGCTGGCGGCACTGGCCGCCGCGGCGCCCGGCCTGGAGGTCGTGGGGCAGGCGGCGACCGGCGAGGAGGCGGTCGAACTCGCGGCGGAGCTGCGGCCGGACGTCGTCCTCATGGACATCCGCCTGCCGGGGATGAGCGGCATCACGGCTCTCCAGCACATCCTCGAACAGGCGCCCCGGCCCCAGCCGAAAGTCGTCATGCTCACGGTCTTCGATCTGGACGAGTACGTGTACGCCGCGCTGCGGGCCGGCGCCAGCGGCTTCCTGCTCAAGGACACTCCGCCCGAGCGACTGCTGGCCGCCGTGTCCCTGATCGCCGAGGGCGAGATGCTGTTCGCTCCCACGGTCACGCGACGGCTCGTCGAGACCTTCGCCCACCAGCCGGAGGCTCGCCGGGCCCAGCCCGCCAGTCTCGCCGACCTGACCGACCGCGAGACGGACGTCCTGCACCTGGTCGGGCAGGGCCTCACGAACGAGCAGATCGCCCGAGGACTCGTGGTCAGCATCGCGACCGTCAAGACCCACCTGAACCGCATCATGTCCAAGCTCGGTCTGCAGAGCCGGGCGCAGGCCGTGGTCGTCGCCTACGAGAGCGGCCTGCTGTTGCCGGGCCCGGCGGGTGCGCACCGGCCCACCGGCGGGGCCTGACGCCGCTCGGCGGAGTGCCGGCCCGCCGGGGCGGGCCGGCACGTCACGGCTGTCCGGGGTCGCTCGCGCTCACCCGTCCCGGCCGGCCGGTCGCTGTCACTGGCCCCGCAGCTTGCGCCAGGTGTTGGGGCCGACCTTGCCGTCGACCGCGATACCCCGGCTGCGCTGGAAGGCCTTCACCGCGTCTTCCGTGGCCTTGCCGAAGTCCCCGTCGACACCGGTCCTGCCGATGTTGAAGCCCCAGACGTCCCGCAGGAGGCACTGCACCTCGCGCACCTTGTCGCCGCGGTCGCCCCGGTCGGTGTAGGGCGTGCCGTCCTCGTAGCCGCAGTACCAGCCGGAGGCCGCCGTCGTGGCGGCGGTGGCGGCCGCCCCCGCTCCCGCCGGGGCGGCCGAGGCGACACCGGCGGTGCCCATCAGGAGGGCGGCGGCCAGAGCGCCGCCGGACAGCAGTACTGCGGACCTCTTGGTGGTGATCATCTGTCTCCCCTTCGTGACATGACAGGTCGTCGGAACCGCCCGGCCGGGCACGCCCTTCAAGGGCGCGGGCCGGCAACGGTCCCCGTGGCGCAGGGTGTCGCCCCGTCCCGGGCACCGGGTGCGACAGACAGGAACGCTATGCGGGTGGCCGGTGCCCGCTCGTCGCCCGCCGGGTTGATCCCCTGTCTCCACCCCTCGGCCCAGACCTTCCGCCCGTGCAACCACGGCGTGAGACCGGACGCGTGGTCCCTACAACCACGGCCGCAGCGCCAATCGGCCGGCGGGCCCCGCGGAGCAGGCCACGGCTCGATGCGTCTCGAACATGGCCGGGAACGAGTCGCCGGCCGGCACGCCGAGCTCACGTCCGCCGCTCGACGACCGCCGGAGGCCGCGGCCGTGGCGGCCGCCCCCGCTCCCGCCGGGCGGCCGAGGCGACACCGGGTCGGTGCGGCCGGGCCGCTTCACGGCAGGCTGGGCTCCGAGGCGGGGTGGACGCCGTCACTGCCGCTCGGCGTGGCCGGGGCCTGCGCCGGGAGGCGTCGTACGTCGGGGACGCAGAGAAGTGCCAGGGCGGCGGGGACCGCGATGACCGTCATCGCGTACAAAGTGGGCCGTACGCCCAGGGATTCGGACACCGGACCGGCGAGCGTCAGGCCGACCGGCATCAGTCCGGTCGACAGCAGGTGATCGTAGGAGCTCACGCGGGACAGGGCGTGTTCGGGCACGTGCGTCTGCAGCGCCGTCTCCCACAGGACGAAGAAGAGCGAGACGGCAACGCCGGTGACGGCCTCCAGCGCCGCGACCAGGGCGAGCGATCCACCGGATCCGATGATGACCGCCTGACACGAGGCCACGGCCAGCGCCGCAGCGGCCAGCGTCATGGGCCGCGCGATCGTGAGCCGGTAGGCGCACACGTCGCCGACGATCGCCCCGATGCCGAACGCCGCCACCACCACCGACCAGCCTGCCGCACCGCCCCACTCGTGTTCGGCGAGGACGGGCCCCAGTACGAAGACCGACGGCAGCACGACGACGTGGTAGACCGCCATGGCGGCCAGGCCGGACACCACCCAGGTCCGGCTGCGCACCTGGACCCAGCCGGCGCGCAGTTCCGCGAGGAACGTCCCGCCGGCGGCGTCCCGCACCGGCTCGGACACCGTCTCGCGGGGCCTGAGCCGGGCCAGGAACGCGGCGCTGACGAGGAAGGTGAGGGCGTCGAGGGCCAGGGCTCCGCCGGGGCCGGCCAGGGCGACCAGTCCGCCGGCCAGGGCCGGACCGAGCACCAGCCCGGACGACTGGACGAACCCGCGCAGGGCGTTGGCCTCGCGCAGCCGGTCCGCCGCGACCACCAGCGGCACCAGCCCCGTGGAGGCGGGCATGAAGAACGCGTCCGCCGTGCCGAACAGGACCATCAGCAGGGCCAGATGCCGCACTTCGGCGACACCGGTCAGCAGCAGTACGGCAATGAGCCCCTGCACGGCGAACCGCACCAGGTCGGAGACCAGCATGATGCGGTGCCGCTTGAAGCGGTCCGCCCACACCCCGCCCACCAGGGTGAAGAGCAGCATGGGCACCAGCCCTGCCGCCGCCACCAGGCCGACGTCGGTTGCGGACCCGCCCACCGAGAGAACGGCGAAGGGCACGGCCACGAACGACACGCGGTCGCCCAGCACTGACAGGGACTGCCCTGTGAACAGGCGGGCGAACTGCGGTTCGTCACGCAGCACGCCGGGGATCAAAGACTTCATGGTGTGACCGTTCAGCGGCAGGAGGGCAGTGTGCGCAGCTGCCGATCCTAGGAGGGCCGTCCTGCCCGGTCACCTGGATTTCCTCGACGTGTTCCGCTGGAAGTCGCCGCGGGCGGCCGGAGGATCAGCCCCCTCGACCAGTTGGAGACGACAACGGTGTGCCTACGGAACCCGGCTGCCAGGGGTGGCGCCATAGAGGTCCCGGCCGCACGGGCCGTTGCAGCGGGGTTACGCGGACGCGGGGCGTTCCGGCAGGGGGGTGCCGCAGCCCGCGCAGAAGCGGGCGTCCGCTTCGATCGCGTGGCGGTGGCAGCGGGGGCAGACCGTGTGGAGGGGGCACGGCTCGGGGGCGGTGGCGGGGGTGCTCCGGCCGATGCTCATTCCCCGCCGCCGGTGGTGCGCCGTCAGGACGAGCAGGCCCTCGGGGCCGGCCAGCAGGGCCCGGGTGGTGCCGCGCGGGAGCAGGCCGATGAAGCCCGGGGTCAGGCGGGACGTGGTGCCGTCCAGGGTGAGGGTGCCGCCGCCCGCGACGACGACGACCAGGACGTCGACCTCGTCCTCGGTGTACGCGGCCCCACCGGTCCCCGGCAGGTGGCGCACCAGGTTCGCGTCCAGCTGCCGGTCGACCCCCGCGAGCCGCCACAGCGCGCCGCTCTCCCCCTCTGCAACCGCCGCGACCAGCCCCGCGACCGTTACGAACTCCGCCTCCCGCACAGCTTGCCTGTCCTTCGCACCCGAGCCGAACCTCACTGCACCACACCATCATGATCCCCCACCCGTGACGAACGGGCGGACCGACAACATTCGGCGGCTCAGGCTGTCGACCTCCCACCGCCGACCGGCGGACCCCGCCCGCCGCGGGGCGCGTTCGCGGGCGGATCGCGCCGGTCGGCGCAGCCGTGGTCGGGCAGCGACGGGTCACTGGCTGCCGAGGGTCATCCACCGCTCGGGCGCCTCCAGCGGGGCGAAGCCGATCTTGGCGTAGACCGCGTGCGCGTCCGCGGTCGCCAGCAGGACGCGCCGCAGGTCGTACGGGGCGAGGTGGTCGCGTACCGCGGTGACGAGCGCGGTGCCAATGCCCTTGCCCCGCACCTGCGGGGAGACGTACACGTCGCAGAGCCAGGCGAAGTCGGCGAGGTCGGTCACCACGCGGGCATAGCCGACCTGCGCACCGGAAGCCCGCTCGTAGACACCGAAGTTGAGGGAACCGGCGATGGCACGGTCCTGCTTCTCCCGGGACCGGTCCCGGGCCCAGTAGGCGTCCTGCGACAGCCACCGGTGGACCAGGGCGTTGTCGATCCGTGCGGTGTCGGCGGATATCTCGTACTCGGCGGGAAGGAGTGAGGTCATGGCTGCATCCAAGCAGTTCCGGTCACTCCCGCACCGCTGGTTTTCTCATTCCCGTGATCATGGAACGAGGAGTACGGCGCCCTGTGCCTGTACGTCGACGATGCGCGCGCGGTGTCGGGCACGTCGGCCCGCGCCCGACCCCTCGACGGTGCGGGTCAGGACCCGTCGGGGGCTTCCCAGGCGAAGCCGTCCAGGTCGGTGAAGGCGTCGGCGGTGCCGCCGAGGACGATGCGGTGCGAGCCGGCCCCGTCTACGGGGACGCCGAGGTCCTTGGCCAGGGCGCGGCGCTTGTAGAGCGCGAGCTTGAGGTGAGCGGCCTCACCGGCGGCGAACTCGGCGTACTTGCCGCCGAAGCTCTTGCCCACGGTCAGGCCGCGGGCGACGTAGAACTGCTTGGTCGCCTTGACGTCCTCGACGCCGATCAGCAGGACCATCTCGTCGATGTCGCGGGTGGCGGGGCCGGTGTCCTTCCGCGCCGAGGTCGCGATCTTCCAGATCGTGCCGTCGGGGGCCTGGACGACGCCGCCGTAGCCCCACAGTGACTTCGCGGCGGGCTTCAGGACCGTGGCGCCGGCGTCCACGGCGGCGGTGACGAAGCCGTCGACGGTGGCCGGTCCGGCCACGGTGAGGGCCAGGGTGAAGCCGCGGAATCCGGTGGAGTGCGCTGCGCCGGCCGCCCGCAGGCGGACGTAGGCGTCCACGCCGAAGGCGGTGTAGAAGCGTCGGGCGGCTTCGAGGTCGGTCACCTCGATGGTGACGGACGCGAGGGACGTGGGGGCCGGGGTGTGCGTGGTGGTTGCCATGTCCCTCACGCTAGGGGCCGGAGGGCCGCGGAGGCTTCTCCATTCCTGATCGGTCTGCGGCGGAGCGCGGGCGGCGGTGCCCGCGGTGCGGCGTCCGGTCAGGCGGCGGGGTCCATGGCGCGCAGCCGGCCGGCCACGTCGTACACGGTGAGGCGCAGGGCGCGGATGTCGGTGATCAGGTCGCGCCACGGTTCGAAGGCGGTGCCCACGTCCTGGCCGGATGCCCTGATGTAGGCCACGGCGACGCCGTACGCGAAGTACTCGTTCCTGGCGGGCAGCGGGCGCAGCAGCACGATCTGCTCCAGCAGGGCCGCTGCCCGCCAGTGGGCGTCGGGCGGGGCGGCCGCCAGTGCCGGGGTGTTCACGCGGTGCCGGGCGACGGCGGCGACCAGGCCCGAGTAGTCCCGTACTCCCAGGTCGTTGCCGAGCAGTTCCTCCTGCCGGGCCAGGAGCCACCGGATGTCGACGTGCAGGTCCAAGGTCAGGCCGCCCGGTGCGGGCGGGTGGACGCGGGCGGCCCGCCGAACTCGCGGTCGAACGCCTCCGCGATGCCCGGTCGGCCGACGACCTCGCGGAACACGGCGGTCGCCCGGCCCAGTGCGAGCTGGTTCTCCTCCTCGACGGCGAGCTCCGCGAGGTAGGCGCGGACGCTCATGCCGCGGGCGGCGGCCACCGCGGCGAACCGGTCCCGCGTCGCCGAGTCGATCTTCACTGTCGTGTCAGCCATGACCCGAGTATGCACCCGTGCATACCTTTATGAATACGTCCTGGCGGAAGCCGGGGCCGGAACCGGCGCGGGGCCGGAGGGCACCTGGGCGTCCGGCGCCTCACGGCGGCCGGCGAGGGCGACGGCGGTCAGCCCCAGCACGGCCCAGAGCGACAGGACCAACGCGGGGCCGGCCGCACCGGCTCCGTCGAAGAAGGCGACCGAGCGGAGCAGTGAGCCGCCCGCGCCCGGCGGCAGCCACTGACCGATCAGCCCCGCGGGTTCGGGCAGCAGCTGCGGCGCGCCCGCGGCGCCGGAGAACGGGTTGCCGAGGAGGACGATCAGGAAGGCGCCGAGGCCGATACCGGGCTTGCCTAGGAGTGCGTGCAGTCCTGCGACACCCGCGGCGACGGCGGCCACGGTCAGGGCCAGCACTCCCGCCGCGGCCCACCAGTTGCCGGTGAGGACGCCCAGCCAGCTGTGGGCGAGGGCGGCCCCGGCCAGGCCGACGAGAGCCGCGGCGCCGGCCACGGCGGTGACGGCGCGCCCGCCGCGGAGTCCGGCGAGGGAGACGAGGGCGCCGGCCGCCACACCGGCGAGGGCGAGGGGCAGGACGCTCGCGCCGAAGCCGGCACCGCGGACATCGGCGACGGGCGCGGGCACCACGTCGGTGACGGGCACCGGCTGGCCCGAGGACGGCGCCTGGGCGGCGACGGCCTGCGTCAGGAGCTGCGCGACGACGGGGCTCGCGGCGGACGCGGTGAGCAGGTGCGGGCCCTGCGGGGTCACGACGACCGCGCCGTACACCTCGCGGTTCCGCACGGCGGTGCGGGCGGCGGCCTCGTCGGCGTACCGGTGTATCTCGAAGGCCCCTTCGTGGGAGACGAGCCGCTGCTCCAGCGGAGCGGCCGCGGCGGCGGGTCCGGCGACGCCGAGGGGCAGGTCGCGCGGGGCCGTCCGGGTGGCCGGCCAGGCGAAGGCCCAGAGGGCCAGCGACGCGAGGAGCGGGACCATGACCAGTACGGCCAGGACGCGGCGCGAGGCCGGCACCGCATGGGGCGCAGGGGGTGTCACAGGGGGCATGACGGCACTCGATTCAAAGAGAAGGATCGTTCGTTTTACGGCCAGCACCCACTGTGGGACGGCCTTGCCACCTTGTCAAGAATGAATGTTCGTTTTAGCGTGGGGCCATGGCACGTGTATCCCAGGCGCACCTCGACGCCCGCCGCCGGCAGATCCTCGACGGCGCCACCCGCTGCTTCACGCGCAACGGCTTCCACGCCACGTCCATGCAGGACGTGCTGAAGGAGGCGGACCTGTCCGCCGGCGCCGTCTACCGCTACTTCCGCAGCAAGGAGGAACTGATCGTCGCGATCGCCGAGGAGACCTTCGTGCTGATCCGCGGCGCGTTCGAGGCGGCGGCGGAGCAGAACCCGCCACCCGGACCGGACCTGCTGATCGCCGAGGTGCTGGAGACGATCCTGGAGGTGCGCGCCGGTGAGCCCGGGGCCGACCCCCGGGACTTCCCCCGCCTGATGCTCCAGGTCTGGACCGAGACGCTGCGCAACGAGGACCTCGCCGCACTGCTGCGCCGCGGGTACGAGGAGATCAGCGGGGCGTGGATCGGGCTCGTGGAGAGCTACCGCGAGGCGGGCATGCTCCCCGCCGGCGTGCCCGCCGAACACATCTCGCGCACGCTCATCGCGGCGGCCCAGGGGTACATCACGCAGCAGGCGCTCTTCGGCGGGATCGACCCGGGGATGCTCCGCGACGGCCTGCGCGGGCTGATGTCGATGGGCGGCGCGGCCACCGGGGGCCGGGAGGTCAGCCGTAGATGAGCAGGTGGTCGCAGGTGTTCGTCCCGGAGGGGAGGGAGGAGTCGCTGTTGAGGACGTAGAAGCTGCCCGCGAAGCCCGTGCCCGTCATCCTGGGTACGACGATCAGCGTCTGGCCCGCCATGTCCAGACCGAACCGCCGCACCACGTTCACGTTCAGCAGCTCGAAGAGGTTCTGCGTGAGGGCGTCGAGCCGCAGGATCCGGTACGTGCGGTCGCCCGATCCCTGCTTCCCCGTCACCAGCGCCTGGTACTGCGGGTCTCCCCACTGCGACGGCTGCGGGGCGACGCGTCCCGTCGCCTCCAGGTCCTGCAGCCGCCGTTGCGTGCTGCCCTGGACGCCGGCCATGTGGATGTGCAGCTGGTTGAGCTGCCGGGCGGCCTGCGAGTTGATCCCCAGGCCCATGAAACGGGCCCGGACGGGGACGTCTCCCCCCGGGCGGCCGGTCTCCCAGGCCTCGTGCCAGTAGTTCGCGACGTTCGGCGTCACGATGAAGGGGCACTCGATGCCCGTGATCCGGCAGCTGGGCAGGAGGAGGTAGTTCTGCAGGGTCTCCGGCTGGCCGTGCAGCACCACGTAGTTGGGCATCGTCTTCAGGCAGGCGGGACGGTGACCGGACGGCGGGACGATGCCCTGCGTGCAGTACTGCACGTCCTGCCACAGCGGGTCGGTGTCGGTGGGACTGCCGCACAGGCCCTGGAGTTGCGCGGGAGGGCACGGAGCCTGTCCGGCCCCGGGCGGATTCGGGTCCGTGGGGCAGGGGCAGCACGCCGGGCCGCCCGCGGCGGTGCCCCGGCCCGCCGCCGCGGACGCGCTGCCGGCCGTACCGCCGATCAGTGCCCCGGCGCCCAGGGCGCCGGAGAGTGCCACGAAGTGACGCCGACGCATGTCGTCCGTCCTGCCGGTGTCGTTCACTGGTGCGCGCTCCGATGGTCGACGGCCGCTGGTCCGCCCACACGGTAGGCGGTGGACCGCTCCTTTCCCGGGAGGGAGGGGAAGGCGCGGCCGGTGTTACGCCGGACGGCGGTCAGGCCCGTCGGCCCGGACCACCGCCGAGGCGCGTCGCCGTCATCGCCCTCGACCTGCTGGGCACGCTCCGGACGGAACGGGCGGCCGACGGCCGACGGAACTCCGACGACACGACCTACCGCTTGAGGTAGGCGAGGACCGCGAGCACGCGGCGGTTGTCGTCAGCGGACGGTTCGATCCGCAGCTTGGTGAAGATGGCCGCGGTGTGCTTGGCGACGGCGCTCTCACTGATGAACAGGGCTTGCGCGACCGCCGCGTTGGACCGGCCCTCGGCCATGAGGCGCAGGACGTCCAGCTCGCGCGGCGTCAGCTCCGCCGTGGTGCCGCGGGCGTCGCTGCGGGCCAGCAGCCGTGCGACGACCTGCGGGTCCATGACCGTACCGCCCGTGGCGACGGTGCGTACCGCGTCGACGAACTGGGTGGTGTGGGTGATCCGGTCCTTGAGGAGGTAGCCGATGGCCCCCTGGCCCCCGGCGAGCAGCTCATGGGCGTAGAGCTGGTCGACGTACTGGGACAGTACGAGGACCGGCAGGGCGGGGCGGATCCGTCGCGCCGCCAGAGCCGCCTGGAGGCCCTCGTCGGTGAAGGTGGGCGGCAGCCGGATGTCGACCACGGCGACGTCGGGGGCGTCGTCGAGGAGGCTTCTGAGGAGGGCCGGGCCGTTGTCGACGGCGGCGACGACCTCGAAGCCGTGGTCCTGGAGGGTGCGCGTCAGCCCGTCCCGGAGGAGGAAGAGGTCTTCGGCGAGGACGACGCGCACGGTATCTCCAGGGTCGCGGTGGTCGGTCCGCCCAGCGGGCTGTGCAGGACGAGGGTTCCGTCGAGGGGTTCCAGGCGGCGCCGCAGACCCCGCAGTCCGCTCCCGTCCGGGTCCGCGCCGCCGCGGCCCCCGTCGGCGACGGTGACGCGCAGCAGGCCGTCCGCGTGGCACAGGCGGATACGGACCTCGGGGGCGCCGGAGTGCTTGGCGGCGTTGGCGAGCAGCTCGGCGACGGCGAAGTAGCCTGCGGACTCGACCGGGGCGGGGAGCCGGCCCGGCAGGACCGCCTCCACGTGCACGTCGAGATGGCTGTCGAGGGCCAGCGAGCGCACGGCGTCGCCGAGGCCGCGGTCGGCGAGCACGGGCGGCAGTACGCCGTGGACCAGCTCGCGCAGGTCCTGGAGCGCCCGCTCGGAGGTGGCCCGTACCTCGTGCAGCAGGGCGCGGGCGGCCGGCGGGTCGTGGTCGAGGAGGCGGGTGGCCTCGTCCAGGGTCATGCCCAGGGAGACGAGCCGGGCCTGCGCCCCGTCGTGCAGGTCCCGTTCGATGCGGCGCAGTTCGGCGGCCTGGACGTCGAGGACGTCGGCGCGGGATCCGGCGAGGTGCTCGATGCGGCGAACGAGTTCGGTGGTGTAGGGGGCGGCCAGCAGGCGCCGGCTCCAGCGTGCGTGGAGCCGCAGGACGGCGGGGGCCAGCCGCAGTCCCGCGGCCAGGAACGCGAGCCCGAGCACGAGCGCGGCGAGCATCGACGGCGTGGACCGGACCAGGACGAAGCCGTACCAGTTGCCGTCGCCCAGGAGCCGCCAGACGAAGGGCTGGACCGCGGCGCCGAAGATCCCGTACACGACGAGGGACTGCGGAACGGCGGCGAGCAGGGCGCCCGTCCACGGCTCCGCCCAGGCCCAGCGCAGGTCGTGCCAGAAACCCGCGTCACCGAGGATGGCGAGGGAGCGGCGGTAGCGGCCGGCCGGGCCGCCGCCGGGCGGCGTGCGCCCCGGGGGCAGCGCCCGCGGCGGGCTGATGACGGTCCCCGTCCAGCGGGCGGCCCAGGTGCGGTAGCGGTCCGACATGCGGCGCAGGGCGGTCGCGGCGGACGGCAGCAGGAGGAAGCCGACGCCGACCGGCAGGAGGAGCAGGGCCCCGATGACGAGCCCGCCGGCGCCGGCCACGGCGAACGCGGCCAGGGACAGCAGTTGGCAGCGGCCGATGTCGGCCGGCGCGCCCCCTGTGCCGGGCCGCTCGCCCCCGTACGCCGCCATGCCCACCCGTCGTCCTGTCATGTCAGCGCGTTCCGGGCGCTGTTGCGACGGTGATCCTATCCGGCGCCGCGTGCGGCGCCCGGCGGGCGGTGGCGATCCACGGGACCGCCGCGACCAGGGCGGCGGTCCCGAGGAACAGCATCGGCGCCGTCGTCGCCGCCTCCTCGTCCGTCACGTACAGCATGCCGAGGTTGACGAGGGTGTGGAAACCGCCCGCGAGCAGCAGCCGGTTGCTCCGTACGCCTTCCAGGGCCAGGCCGAGGATCACGGACATCGCGGTGGTGGCGAGCAGGAACCCGGCCGCGTAGGCCGGTTCCCGCGCGAAGACCGGGACGTGCCACAGGCCCCACAGCAGACCGACCACGACGGAGGCGGTGATCGGGCCGAAGCGGGTGCGCAGGAGCGGCTGGAGGTGGCAGCGCCAGCCGATCTCCTCGACGCAGGCACCGAGGAGTTGGGCGGCCACGACCAGGGCGAGGGGGTGGGTCAGGGCCCGGGGAGCGGTGACGGGGAACGAGCCGGTGGCGAGCAGGATGCCGCCGGCGCACAGAGCGATGATCAGGACGGGGGTGAGCAGGAGGAACCCTGCCCGGCGGACACGGGCGCGGGCCGCCGTACGGGCGCGGGCGGCGCCCCTGCGGGTGCCCGTCCGGGTGCGTGTCCGGATGGGGAGGGTGCCCGCGAGCCGGTCCCTGGTCCGTCCCGGCCACAGCAGGGCCACGGCGGCCACGGCCAGGGCGGGCCCGAACTGGGTCAGTTGCAGCACCTCGGGCGGGATGCCGGTGGCGGGCTGGGCCGCTCCGCAGGCACCCGCCGCGACGAAGGCGACCGCGAGGAACACCCCCGCTTCCGCCGCCCATCCCGTCCGCGGGGTCCGTGGCCGCTTTCCCTGCTCGTTCTCGTATGCGTATGCGTGTGCGCATTCGTGTTCGTGTTCGTGTTCACGTACGCGTTCCGGCATGGCGTCGGTCTCCCCGTGGTCCGCTCAGGCGTGTCGGTCACGCCCGACTCCGACTCTGCCGGTGCGGGGCCCGCCGGTCGTTGTACGTGGATACCGAAGGGGGGTGTACTCAGGTACACCCCTCCCCTCGCGGCGCTCGTGCGGGCGCGGCCGAACCGGCCGTCCACGACGGCGGTTTCGGCGGGCCGTGCCCGGGCACACGACGTAGCGTCACCCACCGACCGCACAGGAGGACTCGTGTCCGGGCTACTGCGCAAGATCAAACAGTTCAGCCGCAGCCCGCAGGGGCAGCGGACGATCGCTTCGGCGCGTCGGGCGGCTTCCGACCCGCGCAAGCGCGAGCAGGTGCGCGTGCTGTTCGGCCGTCTGCGCGGGAGGCGTTGACGGCGCCGGGGCCGGATCGGCCCGCCCGTGGGCCCGACTCCCCTCAGCCGCCGTCGCCGAGCGCGGCGCGCAGGCGGGCGAGTCGGGCGGCGGCGCGGGCGGCCCAGCCGTTCGGGAGGTTCAGCGGCACGCTCACCGTCACCCCGCTCTGTACGGGATCGCGTACCTCCACCACGAACGGGTCGGCGACGCGCAGGCGCAGACAGGCACTGCGTCCGGCCGCCGGCCAATCGCTGACCGACCCGTCCGGGACGGCACCCTCCTCCTCGGCGACGGCCAGAGCGGCGAGGAACGCGGTGAGGTCGGCCAGGTCGGCGTCCGTGCAGTGCAGCGGCAGGCGCGCGTTGACGCATCCGGTCTCGATCACGATCTCGGCGTCGTGGCGACCGCCGTGGCGGCCACCGCCCGCCGGGTGGTCCAGCACCACCGACACGCTCCGCGACCGGTCGGCGAACCTGACCACGGTGCCCGACTCCCCCACCTGAAGCCCTCCTTGCCCTTCTCCCGCGGCCGACGGCACCCGGGACTCACCGCATCCTGCCAAAAGCCGCTGACAACGCCTGCGGCCACCCCGTTCACCTCGTTCACCTCGTTCACCTCGTGGACCGGGTGCCGACCGGGGTGCGACCCTTCACTCATGACGACGACACGCCGAAGCCAGGCCGAACGAGACGCCATCCCGGTCGAGATCGGCTATGCCCTGCTGAGCGCATGCCTCCTCGGCGCCCTGGTCTTCGGGGCGATCGCAGGACCGACGGCCGTGTGGGACCTCCCCGCAGGGCTGGAGAGCCTCCTCCGGATCGGCGGGCTCTGGGTCGCCGGAGTGCTGGCGGTGGTCCGCGTGGTCCACGTCCTGTGGCGTTACGGCCGGCGCGGCAGCCGGCAGGCGCCCGCCCGGGGGTCAGACAGCGGTGGGGGCGGCACTGAGAGCGGCGCTGAGGCGGCGGGCCTCGGTGGCCACGGCGGAGGAGCCGCGGCGGGCCGCGGCTGACGCCACCTCGTGGGGGACCGGGCCGGTGGCTCCGCAGTGCTCGGCGCAGGAGGCCGCTACGGCCAGGAGTTCACCCGCGCCGCGTACCGAGGGCAGCACGGCCGGCAGCACCTCGGCGAGCACGGTCCAGACGGTCGCGTGCGCGCCCGCCGCCGCGGCGCAACGGGCCGCGTCCGCGAGTCGGTTGGGTTTGACCGTGCCCAAGGCCGTCATGGCGGCGAGCTCGCGGCCCAGCAGCCGGGCGTCGAGGTCACCGCGGGCCGCCAGGATCAGCAGCGCCTCCACCGCCGGACGGCGGGTCTCCACGGCGCTGCCCCCCAGGCCCGCCGCCACGGCGGCGTGCAGGGCCGGGCCCGCGGGTCCGCCGAGGCGGACGAGGTGGGGCAGCATCCACGAGCTGCCGTGATCGCCGGCCGTCGCCGCCAGCGTCAGCTGCGGCAGGAGCCACGCGGCCTGGGTCTCGCGGTCCTCGGGCAGCACCGACGCGCGGACCGGGTGGCCTTCGTACCAGTGGTAGCACTGGGTGAACCCCGCGTGCGGACGGCCCAGCCAGTGGAACGGCTCCGGGAACTCCCTGCACAGGAAGTCCCGCTGCCCGCTGGGGAAGACGACCTGCGCGAGCGTGGCTCCGTTCCGCTGCCAGGCCTTGTGGGCCGACGGGTCCGGCTCGACGACGCGTCGGAGCGCCTCGGCCGGTGCCCCGGCGGGGCCGAGCCAGGCGGCGAGCCGGACGCCCTCGGCGGTGCCGAGGCGGGACGCGGCCTCGACGGCGGCGGGCCCGCTCCCCCCGGCCCCCGCGTCGTCGCGTCGTACGCGCAGCAGGGCCTGCCCGAAGTCGGCCGGGCCGGGCCGGATGCCGAGTCGGCCGTACTCGGTGAGCCGTTCCACCAGGTCGGCGGCCTCCAGCGCGCCCGTGTCCCAGGTCGGCGTGGACAACAGGAACGGCAGCGGCTCCTTGGACATGAGCCGGTGGGAGACCTCGCGCAGCCGCGCGGTGAGCACCAGCTCCAGGCCGCCCTGCGCGCACTCCTCGTGCCCCCGGTCGCGGCGCACGTACTCCGGCTTGAGGCTGTAGCCGGGCACCCGCCACAGCAGGGCGGCGACCACGACGTTCACCCCGCCCAGTCGTCGTGCCTCGACCTCCTCGGGGTGGCGGTCCCCCAGCGCGTCGGCGAGCGCCCGCGCGAGCCGGTGGCGGTCGCGGTGTGCGTGCCGTACCAGCCCGTCGAGGGAGCGTTCGAAGTCCGCCACGGTGTGCGCGCGGGACACCACATGGGCCGCCGTGAGCCCGACGGCCTCGGCGAGCCCCTCGGGTGCCGGGTCGAGGCGCCGGACGGGGGGCACGGGCGGGAGGACGTCCTGCGTGGCGGTCCAGATCATGCGACAACGCTAGAGGAGCCCACCGACAACCCCTGAGGGGTGGTGCCGCCCCGGGGCGGCACCACCCCCTGGGGTCACTTCGTCTGGTAGACGCCGAAGACGTCGAGCACCAGGTCGGCGTCCTCGTGGCCCTGGTTCCAGAAGGTGATGACGCCGTGGTCGCCGTCGCCGGCCTGGACCAGGTTGGGGACGGTCTCTCCGGTCGTCCAGTTGAGGGTGGAGGAGACCGGGCGCGGTCCCGCGGGCGGTGCCGGCTCGCCGTCCGCGGGCAGTGCGTAGGGGCTCGGGGCGACCGAGAGGAATCCGGTCCCGCGGGTCTCGGTGACGGTGGCGTTCAGCACGTAGGCCTCGACACCCGCGGCCGCCTCGGGCGTGAACCCCTGGGAGATGAACTCCCGCGCCCTGAACCGGCCTCCGGGCCAGCCGTACGCCTCCTGGCGCGTGTCGAGCGTACGGAACGGGGTGAAGGGCAGGAAGGCGGCCTTGCTGTCCGGGCTGTAGTAGCCGACGACGTCGACGACGACGTGGGTCGGCGACCACGCCCCGTTGAAGATCTTGATCGTGCCGTCGGCCGCGACCGGCACGATCACCGCGTTGGCCACGGTCTGGCCGGGGACGAAGTTCAGGTTCGACGCCGTCGGGACGGGCCCGGTGCCGGAGTAGGCGGTCAGGTGGCCGGGCCCCTCGGGCTCGGTCACCGTGACGTTGAGCGCCACGGCGGTGACGTTCTGGGGCACCCCCTGGAGGCCGCCGATGCGGGTGGTGAACGCGCTGCGGGAAGCGAGCTTCCCGCGGGCCGCGCCGACGCCCTCACGGGTGTCGACGAACCGGGCCGGCGTCATCGAGGTGTAGCCGTTCGCCGAGGCCCGGGTGAAGTAGCCGGTGACGTCGGCGATCAGGTCGACCGGCTGCCAGCCGCCGTTGAAGAGTTCCACGTACCCGTCCTCGCCGACGGGCACGATCACCATGTTCGGGACGGACCGGCCGGCCGTGTAGTTCAGGTTCGACGTGTTCGGGCGGTCGTAGCCGGCTCCGGGCCACACGGTCACGTGGCCGCTGTCGACGGTCTCCGTGACGGTGACGTTCAGGGCGACGGCGGTGACGCCGGCCGGTACGGAGGCGTTGCCGGCCACCTTGACACGGACGGAGCCCTGGCCGGCGACCTTGCCGGCCGCCGCTGCTCCGGTGCCGTCGCGGGTGTCGAGGAGCCGGGTCGGGGCGTGCGGGGTGAAGTCGGCGCCCGGGGTGAGGAAGGCACCGCCGTTGGTGGCCTGGACGGCGTTGGCGGTGTCGGTCACCTTGACCTGCACCTGGTACTCGCCGGACTTGTCGTAGGTGTGCGACGCGTGCAGTTCGTGGGCACCCTGGGCGGTGAACGTGTCGGTCTTGCCGTCGCCCCAGTCGACGGCGATGTCGAGGGCGAAGTCGGCACTGGTGATCAGGGCGGTGAGCTCGATGCCGTGCGCGGTGTAGCTGGTGCCGCTGACGTCGACGGCGAGGGTCGGGTTGGCCCCGGCGTCGAGTGCGGCCTGGTCGGCCGGTGCGGCCGGTGCGGCCTGTAGGGCCTGTGGTGCGGCGGTTTTGGCGTTCGGCTTGGCCTTCCCCTCGGTGGCGGTGGGCAGGGTCGTACGGATCGTGCGATCCGCGGGGCTGTGGAAGCCCTCGGACGTGGACGCCTCGGCGATCGCCTCGGCCACGCCGGCCGCGACGGGTACGGGATCGGCCGCCTGCGCGATGCCCGGGATGATGCCGAGACCGGCCGCCACGAAGGCAGCGGTCATTACGAGTCGGTGGTTGCGCACCGGCCCCCCAGTTGTGGTGATGAGCGAAGAGGGGCCACCGTATGAAAGGTTCCGGCCAAGGGTCACGGGATTACGGCCCGATTCACCCCCTGGGGGGCAACGCTTTACCGGCTGTGCGGTTTGCGATCGACCGCGGTGCGGAACGCCTCGGGCCCGTCCGCGTGCAGTCAGCGCCGCGAAGGCCGGGGGCCGACTCGTCCCGCGCCGGCCGATCGTGGCCACGCCGGAGGTCGGCCGAGGCCGTCCGTGGCCGGCGGGGGCAGGTTCGCCGGACGGGAGACCCCTGCCGCCCGCACGCGCGGCACGTGCCATGGGCTCGGTGTCGTCCCGTGGCGCCGGAGTCGGGCGGGCAGGGTGGGCGGCACGGCAGAGACGTACGACCACACCGGTCCTGCGGGCGCGGCGACCGCCGGGTGGTGGAACACCTCCTCGGCCACCCCCTGAGCCGGACTTCGCCGGCGGGCGTCCTGGCACCGGGGAGCCGCGTCAGGGTGCGCTTCCGCCGGCGCGCGAGGGGGAGTTGACGTACGGGGTCGCCTTCGACACGCCGCAGCGTGACAGCGCGGCTGGCGGCCCCTAGGCCCGGATCCGGGACCGCTCCCTGGTGGCCGGGCCCCCGGGTGCGGATCGCCCGACGGAAGGCCGCGGGGCCGCCACCCGAGAGGGTGACGGCCCCGCGGCGTGTTCCGGTGCACAGCGGTCCGGCACGCAGGATCCGACCGGGTCAGGCCTTCGCCCCGGCGCGCCGCATACGGGCGGCGAGCAGCAGGCCGGCGCCCGCGACGAGCACCGTGCCCGCGCCGCCGGCGATCATGGTGGTGCCGTCGCCGACGCCGGTGGCGGCGAGGGGAGCCCCGTTGCCGCCCTGGGCGGTGACGGCGGTGTTGCCGGAGCCGCCGCCGGTCGACGACGTACCGCCCGAGCCGGAGCCGGAACCGGAGCCCTTCCCCTCGCCGTCCTTGCCGTCCTTGTCCGGGGCGGGCTTGTCGTTGTTCTTGGCCGCCTCGTCCTTGGCCCGGGCCTCGTGCTGCCCCGTCTTGAGGAACTCGACCCGGTCGGCGGGCGTGCCCTTCAGCGCGGCGCGCCCGGCCTTGACGAGTTCCGGGCCGCCGTGGGCGATGATCTGGGCGATGGTGACGCTGTTGTCCTGGTCGCGCAGCTCGTGCTGGGTCACCTCCAGGAAGTGACGCAGCTCCGCCGGAGTCGTCGACCCGTTGAGGAGCTTGCTGATCGCCTCGCTCAGGATCGGGCCGTCCCAGCCCTGGTCGATACGGGCCAGCTCGACGCGGTCGTCCTCCGCCTGGGCGAGGAACCGGCCCGTCTTGAGGAAGGCGATGCGGTCGGCGGGAGTGCCGTCGAGGGCCTTCCGGCCGTCCTCCTTGACCGCCTTGCCGCCGGTGCCGATCAGCTTGAGGATCTCGACGCGGTTGTCGACGTCGCGCAGCTCGTGCTGGGTCACGTCGTAGAAGTGACGCAGCTGCTCGATGGTCTTGCCCTTGTCGAGGATGGCGTTGATGCCTTCCGTGAGGCTGGGACCGGCCTCGTGGCTCAGGCGGACGATCGCCACCCGGTAGTCGTCGAGGCGGATCCTGTGCTGGTCGACCTCGATGAACGTGCGCATGGCCTGCGGGCCGTCGGCGATGGCCTTGAGGCCGGCCTTCTTCATGTACTCGCTGGCCATCGGGTGAGCGATGATCGCGAGGATGGTCTTGCGGTCCTCTTCGGCCCGGTCGGGCCCGGACGGGTCCGGCGTGGCCTGGTCCGGCGTGGTCGGAGCCGGCTGGTTGCCGGCGGCCGGGGCGTCCGAACCGGCGGCGAACGCCGGTGACGCGATGAGGACGGCCGGAGCAAGAGCGGCAGTGGTGACCGCTGCGGCGATCCGGGACAACTTCACAGACAAAACCCCCTGGAAACGTTTCTTCGCCGCAGAAGACGCGCGACCTGCGCAGATGGTTGTACGAGGACATCAACGTCCCGCCCGCCGACGCCGCACGTCCGCGACGCACACCGCGGCCGAGCACCGCGCGACCCGAGCCGCCTGCCGCCGCGGGGGTGCGATCGGGAAGCCTTCGACGTGCCGGGCAACGCGCCTCCGCCTGGGCGGCCCCACCGGATCTACTCGCTGTACAGCGTAAGAGAGAGCCTTGTACGGTGTACGAGACCTCGTCCGTACACCGTACAAGGGGGAACCATGACGGCGACGACCGCCGCCTCCTCACCCTCCACCACCGGTGGGCACCCGCAGCGCTGGCTGATCCTCGGCGTCATCTGCCTCGCCCAGCTCACCGTGCTGCTCGACAACACCGTCCTGAGCGTCGCGATCCCGTCGCTGACCTCCGAACTCCACGCGTCCACCACCGACATCCAGTGGATGATCAACGCGTACTCGCTCGTCCAGTCCGGCCTCCTGCTCACCGCGGGCAATGCCGCCGACCGCTACGGCCGCAAGAAGCTGCTGGCCGTCGGCCTCGCGCTGTTCGGCCTCGGCTCGCTCGCCGCCGGACTCGCCGGCTCCACCGAGCAGCTCATCGCCGCACGGGCCGGCATGGGCGTCGGCGGCGCACTGCTCATGACCACCACGCTCGCCGTCGTCATGCAGATCTTCGACGACTCCGAGCGGGTCAAGGCCATCGCGCTCTGGTCCACCGTCAGCTCGCTCGGCTTCGCCGGCGGCCCGCTGATCGGCGGCGCCATCCTGAACCACTTCTGGTGGGGAATGATCTTCCTCATCAACATCCCGGTGGCACTGATAGGCCTGGCCGCCGTCCTCAAGCTCGTACCGGAGTCGAAGAACCCGCAGGGCGAGCGCCCCGACCTGCTCGGCGCACTGCTGTCCACGATCGGTATGACCGCCCTCGTATACGCGATCATCACCGGTCCTGAGCACGGCTGGACCTCCGCCGAGGTACTGCTTCCGGCCGCCGTCGGCGCCACCGTCCTCGGCGCTTTCGCCCTGTGGGAGCTGCGCACCCCGTACCCGATGCTCGACATGCACTTCTTCCGCAACCAGAAGTTCGTCGGAGCCGTCGGCGGTTCGCTCCTCGTCGTCTTCGGCATGGGCGGCTCGCTCTTCCTGCTCACCCAGCACCTGCAGTTCGTCCTCGGGTACGAGCCGCTGGAGGCCGGCCTGCGGATGGCGCCGCTCGCGCTGACGATCGTGGGCCTCAACCTGACCGGCCTGGGCCCGAAGCTCGTGATGCGGATCGGTACTCCGCCCGCGGTCCTCATCGGCATGACGCTCGTCTCCGGCGGCCTCACCTCGATCGCCGTACTCGGCGGCGGCACGGACGGCAGCTACGGGGGCATGCTCCTGGGCCTGGTCCTGATGGGCGCGGGAATCGCCGTCTCGTCGCCCGCCATGGCCAACGCCATCATGAGCTCGATCCCGCCCGAGAAGGCGGGTGTGGGCGCCGGAATCAACGGCACCCTCGCCGAGTTCGGGAACGGACTGGGCGTCGCCGTCCTCGGCGCCGTCCTCAACGCACGGTTCGCCGCCCTGGTCGCCGTCACCGCGACCTCGCTGCCCGCGGCCCTCGCGGCGGCCGGGAGCGAGGGCGAACGGGCGGAGATCTCCGGCGCCTTCGCCTCCGGGCTCCAGACCAGCCAGCTGGTCGGAGCGGTCGCCGTCTTCGCAGGTGGTCTCGTCGCCGCGGCGCTGCTGCGCAGGGCGGAGCGGTCCGGGAAGGGGAGTGCGGCTGCTTAGCATGGAGGCGACCCCTGACAGGTGAGCGCACGGAGGAACGCAATGGTGAAGGCCGCCGACCGGGCCAAGAACCCGGCGGGTTCCAGCGTGTGGCTCGAACAGCGGGCCCCGCGCAGTGGAGGAGGCCCGGCCGGCCTCGACCGCGTACGGATCGTGGCGACCGCGATCCGGATGCTGGACGAGGACGGGCTGGGCGGTCTCTCCATGCGCAAGCTCGCCACCGAGCTGGGCGTCACGGCGATGTCGCTCTACTGGTACGTGGACACCAAGGACGACATCATCGAGTACGCCGTCGACTCGGTCTACGGGGAGATCGACCTCGACGCGGTGGACGCCGCCGGGGGCTGGCAGGACCGGGTGCGCGTCCTGGCGCTGGACTACCGGCGGATGCTGGTGCGTCACCCGTGGATGTCACCCAGCGCAGGGCGGTACCTGAACATCGGACCGCACGCGATCGCCGTCGGCGCCAAGATCCAGGAGGCGGTCGGGGACACCGGTCTGCCCATGCACAGGCAGCCGAGCGCGATGTCGGCCGTCTTCCAGTTCGTCTACGGCTACGGCACGATCGAGTCGCAGTTCGAGCGCCGGGCGGCCGAGGCGGGTATGTCCCAGGACGACTTCTACGGCGAATCGATCAAGGCCTACCGGGACGATCCGCAGTTCACCCAGGTCCTCGAACCGATCGCGGAACTCCTCGACGAACGCGCCTCGCACGGCAGCGTCACCGCCATCTGGGAACGGGACTTCGCGTACGCCCTCGACATCCTCGTCGCGGGCATCGAGGTCATGGTCGCCCGCGAGCGCGCCGGCTCCGCGTGATCCCACAGGACGGAGAAGGGGGCGCGGACCGCTGTCCGCACCCCCTTCGGTTCCGGGCGCGGTGCCGACGGGATTCGAACCCGCGAGACGGCTGGGGGCAGGTCCGCCCCTTCCCCATCACTCGCCGCGGGAGGGACCTCGCCCGCGGCGATCGCATTGGACCGCTCTGCCACAGCACCACGACCTACGGGAACGCGCGCGCTCCCGCTGCCGCCCAGAGTAAGGACGGCGTGCCCCGCGGACGAACGCTTTTCCGCGACACCTCCAGGGCGTGACCGGCACGGCGGACAGGCTCGTGCGGGAAGGGCGGAGGCTACGTGACCGCGAGGCCGATGCTGACGGCGTTGGCGATCAGGAAGGCGGCCGTCGTCGACAGGGCGACGACGGTGTTGGTCCGCCGGACCGCGGCCCGTTCCCCGGGGTCGGACCACCTGTAGAGGATGTAGCAGGTGCAACCGACGCCGACCAGGGTGTAGAGCAAGGTGGCCAGGTGGATCTGGTCGACGAGGGTCACCCCGAAGGAGGTGCCCGTCAGACTGGCGGCGCGCATGCTGACGACGACGCTGAAGAGGGACGCTCCGAGGATGCCGAAGCGCGCCCCCACGACGGTGATGAAGTCGGCCGCCCAGATCCAGTACGAGATGAAGGAGATGAGGAACGCCACGTAGGCGGGCCATGCCTGCCTGATGAAGCCGGCCAGGTCGTCCCGCTCCAGTTCGAGGTCGATGACGAACTGGCTGTACCGGCTGCTCCGGCCGTGTGCGATGCGCGGATCCCCGAAGGACGTCCGGTAGGTGTGGTCCACCACGGCGACGCCGAAGTCCCTGATCTTGAACCCGCCGAGGCTGATGGCGTGGTCGTAGCCGGAGTCGGTGGGGTCGGCCACGTAGGTGAACTGGGACGCGTCGTATTCGGAGTCCTCGATCTGGATCTTCACGCCCTGCTTGTCGAACGGGTACTCGCTCAGGTCGAAGTGCTGCCGGAAGGTGCCGGACACCTTCACCTGGGACCAGAACGCGTCACCGACCTTCACCACGGACCTGTCGCTCTCGGTGACGCCCGTCGCGTTGACGAACTCCAGGCGCCGGGTCGCGTCGAGGGCCTCGTCCGGGCACACGCTCCACAGCCAGAAGTCCGCCTTGATGGTCCGCGGCGACACGTCCAGCCCGTAGAGGTCCGTGACATAGGCCCCGATCCGGCAACTGGGGGTCGCCGCCGCACCCGCCGGGGCCGGGACACCCAGGACGGCGAGGAATCCCATCGTGCACAGCACCAGGGAGATCGCCCTCCGGCGTACCCGGCCCCCGGACCCGCCGCTGCGCGATCCTCCGCCGGGTCGGCGGCCGGGGCACGGACGATGAGGCTTACCCATGATCGGAAGCTACCGGAGCCCGCCGGGGCCCTTTCCGGTCGACACACCGTCAGAGGCCCGGCCCGTCCCGCCCACCCCGCCCGGGCAGCCGGTCGGCGGCAGGTCAGCCGACGACCGGGGGCCGATCGGCGGCCGTCAGCGGGCGGCCCACGCGGCGGCCTTGCGCAGGAGGGCGGCTCGGCCGCGGTGCGGGACGGTCCACAGGGTCTGGCCCCGGACGCCCCAGCCTTCCAGGAGGGCGTTCGCGGCGAGGAAGCCGGTCGTGGCCGCCCGTTCCATCAGTGCGACCGGGAGGTCGGTACGGACGCAGTCGCCGGCCACCATCAGCCCGGGGACGGAGGTCCGGACGGTGGGGCGGTCGGCGTAGCCGCCCACCGGGAACATCGGGCAGTCCTCCCGCCATTCGTGCCGGGCGTCGACGACCGTGGCCTCGCGGGTCTCCGGGTACACGCGGTGCAGCTGCTCCACGAGCCCCCGCTGCTCCACGGTGCGCGCGGCGCGCGGGTCCACCGCGTAGGCGTGCAGTTCCACGACGGAACCGCCGGTGCGTGCCGCCCAGCGGGCCGCCTCGTCCTCCCAGCGGTCCAGCACGCTGATGTTGTCGAGGCCCCCGAATCCGCTGGTCCCCAGGAAGCCGGGACGGTCGCGGGCGACGGGCCGGTCCAGCCACAGCCGGGTGACCAGAAAGGGCGGGGCCGGGCGCAGGCGCGCCACGCGCCGGCGCCAGGCGGGATCGCCCATCCGGTCCGAACGGGCGGCCAGGGAGCGCAGCCCGGTGGCGTCCAGAGCGAGGACCACGGCGTCGTAGCGGTGCTCGTCGCGGCCCGCGGCGACCTCGAACCCGCCGCCGCGGGCGGGTACGACCTGCTCGACGGGACTGTCCGTACGCACCTCGGCGCCGTGTCGCTCCAGATAGCCGGCCAGTGGATCCCACAGCGCCTGCGGATACGCCGAGCGCGGTACGTCGAACAGCAGGCCTTCGGCGGAGCCGAGGAAGTAAATGTGGAACATCAGGGCCATCTCCGCCGCCGACAAGTGGCGCGGGTCCGCGAAGAAGCTCCGGGAGAACACCTCGAAGGCCAGGTGGCGGGCCTGCGCCGGGAAGCGGATGGCTTCCAGGAAGTCGTGGGCGCTGGTGTCGTCGAGGCGGTGGTACACGTCGGGGACGCGCACGTCGAGCAGCGGCAGGGCGCGCACCGGGTCCATGGCGGGCAGGTCGCGCATCCGGAAGGAGGGGCTGAGGGCCGCGAAGCCGAGCGCGCTCCACGGCGGGGTGCGCGGTACGCGCCGGAAGCTGTCGCGCAGCCCGTCGGCGTGCAGCAGGGGGTAGTCGGGAAGTCCGGCGAGGCGGGCCAGGGCGGGGTCGGTCCGCCGCAGCAGGCCGCGCAGGTTGTAGTACTGCCGGAAGAACGCGTGGAAGCCGCGGCTCATCGTCACGGTGGTGCCGTCGCGCAGGCGGGTCGGCCAGCCGCCCGCGCGGCCGCCGAGGTAGGACTCGCGCTCGTACAGGGTGACCGCCACTCCGCGTTCGGCGAGGGCGGTCGCGGCGGCGAGGCCGGCGATCCCGCCGCCGATCACGGCGACCGTGTGCCGTCCGGTGTCGTGCCGGGCTCCCGGGTGCGCCGGCAGGATGCGGGCCCTGCGGTCCCGGCCGCGGCGCGCCGCCCCGGACCGGTCACGTGCGGGGCGGCTCATCGGGGGTCCTGCCCTCGGGAGGCGACGAAGGTGTGGGTGATGCCCGTCTGCCAGCCGGGCAGGGGCAGGGCGCGCACCCGGTCGAAGCCCGCCGCGCCGATGCGGTCGGCGAAGCGGCCCGCCTGGTCGAAGCGGACCACGCTGTGCCACAGGTGGCGGTACAGCGGCCCGTCGCCCAGCAGGGTCGCGGCGGGCTGGACGATGCCGCGGCACACCATCGTCCAGACCGCCCGGTCGGCGCGGCGGCCGCTGAGGCTGTACTCGTGGACCCCGAGGCGTCCGTGCGGCCGCAGCACGCCGCGGACGGAGCGCAGGACGGCGTCGGGATCGGAGACGTTGCGGAAGAGGTAGGCGGCGAACACCGCGTCGTACGGCCCGTCCACGCCCGCCTCGGCCAGGTGTTCGGCCGGCGCGTGGACGAAGTGCACGCCGTCGGACCAGGGTTTGGCGGCCGCCCGGGCCAGCATGCCCGCCGAGGCGTCGACGGCCGTGACGGCGGCGCCCGGCAGGACGGCGCGGATCGCGGCCGTCGAGGCGCCGGTGCCGCAGCCGAGGTCCAGGACGCGCAGGCCCTCGCCGCGGCCGGGGAGGCCGAGGCGGCGCACGGAGCGCCGCAGGTGGGCGTGGTAGCCGGGGTTCGCGGCCACCAGGGCGTCGTAACTGCGGGACGCGTGGTCGAAGGCGGCGGCGAGGTCCTCGTCGCGCAGCAGGGTCATACGGTCTCCAAAGCAGGGGTGGCGGGCGGGCGGACGGATCCGGCGGGGGTCAGGTGGCGGCGCGGCGGGGCAGTCCGGGCAGCTCGACGACGGTGCGCAGCATGGGGCCGACGGGTGCGTGGCGGCCGACGGCCAGGTCCTCGAACAGGTTCGTGCGCCCGTCGAGGAAGCGCAGCAGGCGGGCGGCCGGTACGCGGCTGAACAGCCGGCAGAACAGATCGGGGCCGTCGACGCGGCCGCTGTCCAGGGCGCGCAGGAGTACGGCGTCCATGGCGCGGGCGCGCGCGGAGTGCGCGGCCGGGGGTTCGGGCCTGCGGCCCTGGCGGAGCGCGGCGGCGACGGCCCGTGTCTGGCGCTGGAGTCCGGCGAAGGTGTAGCCGGTGGACGGGCGGGTTGCTCCGCCGGCGGCGCCGATCCGGAACACCGACGTACCGACCCGTCGTGGCAGGGGGGCGTCCGTCATGGGGATCACGCCGGTTTCGGTCGCGACGATCTCCATGCCGGCGAGGGGGAGGGAGAGGACGTCCGTGGCGTAGTGGCGCAGCGCCTCCTCGTAGCCGCTCGCCGTGAGGACGCGCGGGGAGAACTCCGTGTACTCCAGGAGGGCTTCGTGGCGGCTGGTGGGCAGGACGTAGCCGAAGGAGAGTCCGGAGGCCGGCTGGGGTGTCCGGAAGTCCATCAGTTCGGCGGAGCCCGGGTCGAACACCGGGTCGGCCGCGCGCACGAACCAGCCGTGGAAGTGCTGCAGCAGGGTGGTACGGGCGGCCGGGAGGCTGCCCAGGGGCCGTGAGTCGAACACCCAGCGCGCCTCCAGGCTGCGGGCCGGGCCGGCCGGCGGGATCAGCCGGACGTGGGCCCCGCCGCCGGGGGTCTCCTCGACGGCGTCCACGGTCGCTTGCAGGCGGCGGACGTTGGGGCTGTGGGCGAGGTCCCGCGACACCAGGGATTCGAAGTCGTCGGAGCGGATCATCTTGTACCGCAGCGGTGCGATGTCGGCCTCGACGGCGGGGCCGGTGGGCGGCCGTACCCTCAGGTGCCGCCATTGCGAGCGCACCGCGGCATCGAAGCGGCCGCGGCCGGCCTCCCAGAAGCACCAGGTGCGCGGGCCCGGGCGCAGCGGGCCGGGTGGGGCGTCGACGAGAAGCACGGACGGGGTACGGGCCCCGGCCGCCCCGGGCGGCTGTCCGCTCAGCCGGTGGGCCAGCGACAGCCCGGCGGCTCCCGCCCCGATCACCGCCACGTCCGCCTTCAGCACGGCCGCTCCCTCCATCCGGTTCCGCGGGCACTCCCCCGGGATTCCTGCCCCGGCGCCGGATCGGATGCGGTCTTTTCCCGCGGGTCACCTGGTCAGCCGCATCCGCATGAGGCATTCATGCATGAATCGGGCATCTGCGCCGCACCGCATCCGTATCACGGGAAGGGACCGAAGACCCGAGACAGCGATCACAGCCACGACGAAAGGAACCGGGATGCGCCCGATTCAGGCGAAGGACCCCTCCGCGGCCCCGCCGTCGCCCGTCCCCCGCCTGACGGCTCCCCCGCAATCCGCACCACGTCCGGGCCGGCCGGACCAGCCGCCCCCGGCGGACCCGGCGGACCCGGTGGCCCCCGCGGCCGAGGCCGTCGACGCGGACGTGCCCGCCGCGGTCGGGAACGCACTGGAGGTGGTCCTCGCCGACCGGCTCGCACGGGCCGGGGCGCTGGACGCCCTGTTCGCCGCGGAACTGGCCGGGCGCGTCGCGCGCTTCACCCGGGAGGGCGGCAAGCGCACCCGCTCGCAGCTCCTGTGGTGGTCGATGCGCGCCTGCGGCGGCGGCGACGAGCCGACCGTCGCCGCGACCCTGCGCATCGGGGCGGCGCTCGAACTGCTCCAGACCTGCGCCCTGGTCCACGACGACATGATGGACGGTTCGGCCCTGCGGCGCGGCCGGCCGACCCTGCACGCGGATCTGCAGGACCAGTACGCCGGTGCCGCGCCCGCGCCCCGCACCGCCCGCTTCGGGGAGTCCTCCGCCGTGCTCGCCGGGGACCTGGCACTGGCCTGGGCGGACGACGTCGTGGTGGAGACGGCGCTCGACCCCGCGTCGATGACGGCGACGGCCGCGGCCCTGGTGCGCACGGTGTGGAGCGACATGCGCACCGAGATGGTGGCGGGCCAGTTCCTCGACCTCCAGGGACAGCTGACGAGATCACGCTCGCAGCCGCAGGCCCTGCGCGCCGCCCACCTCAAGAGCGGCCTGTACTCGGTGCAGCGGCCCCTCGCGCTCGGCGCGGCCATGGCGGGCGCGGACGGCCGCACCACACGGGCGCTGGGCTCCGCGGGACGCTGCGTCGGGATGGCCTTCCAGTTGCGCGACGACCTCGACGACGTCTTCGGCGATCCCCTCCGGACCGGCAAGAGCTGCGGGGACGACATCCGCACCGGGAAGCCCACCTATCTGGCGGCGCTGGCCCTGGCGCGCGCCGAGGCCACGGCCGACCGGCCGGCCCTGGCCGTACTCGAACGGGCGCTCGGCGACGAGGAGCTGAAGCCCGCCGACCTCGACGAGGTGCGCGACGTGCTGGAACGGACCGGCGCCCGGCAGGCGGTCGAGACGAAGATCGCCCGCCTGTCGGCCCGGGGGCTGCGCCACTTCGACGGCGCCCTGCCCGACACCGCGGCCAAGGCCCGCCTGCGCGGGCTGCTGACCGCGGCGACGGCGTCGCGAGCCGTGGACGGCCCGCCCGGCCGCGTACGCCCCGGGCCCACCTCGCCCCCGGAGGGCTCGACCGGGCCGGAGGCCCGCCGATGACCCGCACCGTGCGCGGACGCACCGACCACGTGGTCGTCGTCGGAGCCGGTCTGGCCGGCCTGTCGGCGGCCCTCCACCTGCTGGGCGCGGGCCGCCGGGTGACCGTCGTGGAACGGGCCGACCTGCCCGGCGGGCGGGCGGGGCGCCTCGATCTGAACGGCTACCGGATCGACACCGGCCCCACCGTGCTGACCATGCCCGACCTGGCGGACGAGGCCTTCGCGGCGGTCGGCGACAGTCTGTACCGGCGGGTGGACCTGGTTGCGCTGCACCCGGCGTACCGGGCGTCCTTCGCGGACGGCAGCACCCTGGACGTGCACACCGACGGCGAGGCGATGGCCGCGGAGGTCCAGCGGTTCGCCGGTGCGGGTGAGGCGGCCGGCTATCTGCGGCTGCGCGCCTGGCTGGAGCGGATCTACCGGGCCCAGATGCGCCGCTTCATCGACGCGAACTTCGACTCCCCCCTGAGCCTGCTCACCGGTGACCTCGCCCGGCTGGCCGCGCTCGGCGGCTTCGGCCGCCTGGACCGGCGCATCGGTGGATTCCTGGACGACGAGCGGCTTCGCCGGGTCTTCACCTTCCAGGCCCTCTACGCGGGGGTGCCGCCGGCCCGTGCGCTCGCCGCGTACGCCGTCATCGCGTACATGGACACGGTGGCCGGGGTGTACTTCCCGCGCGGCGGCATGCACGCCCTGCCCCGGGCCATGGCGGATGCCGCCGCCGACGCGGGCGCCGAGCTGAGGTTCGGCGAGCCGGTGACCCGGCTGGAACGCTCCGGCGAACGGATCACCGCCGTCGTCACCGCGAAGGACCGCATCCCGTGCGACGCGGTCGTCCTCACGCCCGACCTGCCCGTCGCCTACCGGCTCCTCGGCCGCCGCCCGACCCGGCCGGTGCGGCTGCGGCACTCCCCGTCCGCCGTCGTGCTGCACGCGGGCACGGACCGCACCTGGCCGCTCCTCGCCCACCACACGATCTCGTTCGGCGCCGCGTGGCGCACCACCTTCGACGAACTCACCCGGCACGGGCGCCTGATGAGCGATCCGTCCCTGCTCATCACCCGGCCCACGGCGAGCGACCCGTCACTGGCCCCACCGGGCCGTCACCTGCACTACATCCTCGCGCCCTGCCCCAACACCCGCATCGGGCCGCGCGGTTCCGCCTGGGGTGAACTCGGGCCGCGCTACCGGGCCGAGCTCCTGGGCGAGCTGGAGCGACGCGGTCTCGACGGCATCGAGGGGGCCATCGAGGACGAGTCCCTGGTCACCCCCGCGCAGTGGCTGGATGACGGTCATGCCGCGGGCACCCCCTTCTCGGTGTCCCACACCTTCCTGCAGACGGGTCCGTTCCGGCCCCGCAACCTGGTCCGCGGCACCGAGAACGCCGTCCTCGCCGGCTGCGGCACGACCCCCGGAGTGGGCGTGCCCACCGTTCTGGTGTCGGGGAAGCTCGCGGCGGCCCGGATCACCGGCCCGGCCCGACGCCCCGCCCTCCACCCGAAGGGGGTGACCCGGTGACCGCACGCGAACTCGACGCCGCCGGCATCACCGACCCGCTGCTCCGCGCCGCGTACCTCCGGTGCCGGGAACTGAACGCGGCGCACGGCAAGACCTACTTCCTGGCGACCCGTCTGCTCCCCGCCGAGCACCGTCCCGCCGTGCACGCCCTGTACGGCTTCGCGCGATGGGCCGACGACATCGTCGACGCGACCGACCCCGGCATCGACGACGGCCTCCGCGAGGTGCACCTGGCCGTGCTGCAGGAGCGCATGCGCCGCGGCCTGCGAGAGCTGGACAGCAGCGAACCGGTGGTACTGGCCCTCGCCGACACCGCCCGTCGCTACGCCATCGACCACCGCCACTTCCACGACTTCATGACGGCGATGCGCGCCGACCTGACCGTGACGGACTACCCCACCTACGCCGACCTGCGCGCCTACATGCACGGCTCGGCCGCGGTGATCGGCCTGCAGATGCTGCCGGTGCTGGGCACGGTGGTGCCGCCCGAGGAGGCCGAGCCGCACGCCGCGGCGCTCGGGGTGGCCTTCCAGCTCACCAACTTCCTCCGCGACGTCGGCGAGGACCTCGACCGCGGTCGCGTCTACCTGCCGGCCGACCTGCTCACCGCGCACGGGGCCGACCGGGCGCTGCTGCGCCACTGCAGGGACACGGGTCGTCAGGACGGCCGGGTGCTGGGGGCGTTGAGGGAGTTCGAGGCCCTGACCCGCCGCGTCTACGAGGAGGCCCGACCCGGGCTCGCCATGCTCTCCCCCGTCTCCCGGCCCTGCATCCGCACCGCGTACATCCTGTACGGGGGCATTCTCGACGCCGTCGCCGGGGACGGCTACGCCGTACTCCACCGCCGCTCCGTCGTCCCGCGCCGCAAGCGTGCCGCGGTCGCGACGGAGGGACTGGTGCGGCTGGCGGCTGCCCGGCTGCGCCACCGCCGGGGGGCCGCCGGAGCGCGCAGGCCCTCGGTCTCCGGTCCACCCGCTCCCCCGGCTCCCCCGGCAGACCCGACCCGACCGGTCCCGAAGGAGGTCGCGTGAAGCGACAGCCGTCCGCCCGCAGGCCCCGGCTCCCCCTCTCGCTGCGCCGCGAACCCGTTCCGTGGGACCGGCAGCGCCCGACCTGGCGCGACGCGAAGCCGGGCCTGATCGCCGGGGCGCTGAAGCGGGCCCAGGCCCGGCCGTCGGGTAACTGGTACGTGGTGGGGGCGACGGACGGCCTCGGCCGGGACCGGCCCCTGGCCCGCACGGTGGCCGACCGCGAGGTGGTCCTCTGGCGCGGCGCCGACGGGCGGGTCCACGCGGGACCGGGTATCTGCCCGCACCTCGGGGCGCCCCTCGCGGACAGCCCCGTACGGTGCGGGACTCTGGTGTGCCACTGGCACGGGCTCGCCCTCGACGGGTCCGCGTTCGCGGGCTGGGAGCCACTGCCCGCGTTCGACGACGGCGTCCTGCTGTGGGTTCGCCTCGACGACATCGGTGGGGAGGAACCGCTGGACGCCCCCGTCGTGCCGGGCCGCCCGGCACCTGCCGACGGGCTGACGGCCGTGTACGAGGGCACCGGCGTCTGCGAGCCCGAAGACGTCGTCGCCAACCGCCTGGACCCCTGGCACGGCGCCTGGCTGCACCCTTACTCCTTCGTGGACCTGACGGTGGTCGGCTCGCCCGAGCCGGAGGCGGGTGGCCCGGACCGGCTCGAAGTCGAGGTCTCCTTCAAGGTGTCCGGCCGGCTCGTGGTGCCGGTGCGGGCGACGTTCGACGCGCCCGGGCCCCGTACCGTCGTCATGCGGATCACCGAGGGAGAGGGCGCGGGTTCGACGGTGGAGACCCATGCCACCCCGCTCGGACCGGACGAGCGGGGCCGGCCGCGCACCGCGGTGATCGAAGCCGTCGTGGCGGCCTCGGACCGGCCGGGCTTCGCTTTCGTACGGCGGGCCGCGCCGCTGCTGCGCCCGGTGATGCGTGCGGCGGCGGCCCGGCTGTGGCGGGACGACCTGGCCTATGCCGAACGCCGCTGGCAGCTGCGCTCGACGGCACGGTTCCCGGGCTGACCGGCCAGGGCCCGTCATCCCGCGAGGTGTTCACAGGTGTACGCGGAGCGCCTCAAGCCCGCGCATCAGCCGGGCGGGTGGCGGACGGGCTCGCGCGACGGCGCGGCCCCGCCTCACCACCCGCCGCGGGTCGGTCGGGCACGACAGGCCAGGGTCGGCCGGACCGGGCGCGGGTGGGTGACCAGCGCAGGCACGCCCATCGCCTCGCCGCGGGGTGCGCACACCGGGCGGTTCGGGGCGCGCTGTCAGTCCGTCACGAGGCCGCCGCTGAGGTTGAGTTCGGTGGCGGTCATGGTGCGGGCCCAGTCGGAGGCGGCGAAGACGGCGGCGTTCGCCACGTCGTCGTAGCGGGGGCGTTCGGGCAGCAGGGCCCCTTCGTCGGCCCGGTCGGCGTCGCCGGGTGCGGGCGAGCCGGGCGAGAGCAACCATGCGACGCGGACGCCCTGCGGGCCGAGTTCCGCGGCGAGTTGGCGGCAGACCCCGGCGAGGGCGGACCAGGCGATGTGCGAGCCGCCCAGGTCGGGAATGGTCTCGCGACCGCCGGCCATGACGAGGATGACGCCGCTCCCCCGCGGGACCATGTGCCGCGCCGCCGCGGTGGCGGTGGTGAGGGTCGTCGTCACCGCCTTGACGACCGGGCGGGTCACGTCGGCGACGGCCATCTCCAGGAGCGGGGTCCCCTGCAGGTCGTCGTTGGACGTGGCGTTGAAGCAGATGTCGATGCCGTCGCCGACGGCGGCCACCGCGTCGGCGTGGCGGTGGACGGCGTCGCGGTCCGTCGCGTCGAGCGCCGCGACGTGCGCGATCCCGCCCTCGCCCTCGATGCGCCGGGCGACGTCCTGGAGGTTCGCCAGGGTACGTCCGGTGAGGTGGACCGCGGCGCCTTCGCGCGCGAAGGCGCGGGCGACGGCGGCCCCCACCGCTCCGGAGCCGCCATGAACGATCGCTGTCTTGCCGGTCAGCAGCACGGTTCCTCCTCGGTACGCCCCCTGAGCACTCCGCGATCCAACGTATCGTCCGGGATCCCGCCCGCCCGGGAGCCTGCGCACCATGGGATCCACCTGTTGTCGTCTCCTTGACGATATGAACCCCTCCGATTATCGTCGCACTGACGAAATGAGGGGGTCCTCCATGGCCGACATCACCCGCCGCTTCGGCTGGCGGCACCTGCGCTCCGCGCCCACCGCCCACATCCGCCACCACAGGCGCGGCCGGCTCGTGCACGACGGCCGGGGGCTCAGTTTCTGGTACCGGTCACTGTCGGCGGCGCTGTCCGAAGTCCCGGTCGACGACCGGGAACTGGCCATGGCCTTCCACGCCCGGACGGCGGACTTCCAGGACGTCACCGTGCAGGCCACGGTCACGTACCGGGTCAGCGATCCGGCCCAGGCCGCCGAGCGCCTCGACTTCTCCGTCGACCCCGACACCGGGAGCTGGCGCGGTTCGCCCCTGGAGCAGATCGCCACCCTCCTGACCGAGACCGCGCAGCAGCACACGCTCGACGTACTGGCTCGCATCCCCCTGGCCGACGCACTGGTGGACGGCGTCGCCTCCGTACGGCAGCGGGTCGCCGACGGTCTCGCCGCCGAGCCCAGGCTCCCGGCCACCGGCATCGACGTGGTGGCCGTACGGGTCGTCGCGATCCGCCCCGAGGCCGAGGTGGAGCGCGCCCTGCGCACCCCGGCCCGCGAGCAGATCCAGCAGGAGGCGGACCGGGCCACGTACGAACGCCGGGCCGTCGCCGTGGAGCGCGAGCGCGCCATCGCCGAGAACGAGCTGGCCAGCCAGATCGAACTGGCCCGACGCGAGGAGCAGTTGGTCGATCAGCGCGGCATCAACACCCGCCGTGAGGCCGAGGAGCAGGCGGCGGCCGACCGGGTACGGACCGAGGCCGAGGCAGCCCGCACGGTGCGCCTGGCCCGCGCGGAGGCCGAGGCGGCCCGTGAGGTCGGCGCGGCGCGCGCCGAGGCCCAGGCCGCCTGGCTGCGGGTGCACGGCGAGACCGACCCGGGCACGCTGCACGCCCTGGCCGCGACCCGGATGGCGGAGAACCTGCCGCGGATCGAAAGCATCACGCTCTCCCCCGACGTCCTGACCGGGCTCCTCACCCGGCTCGGACGCCCGGAAGGCGGGGCGGGCGCGTGAGCCTGGCACCCCGGGCCGTACTCGTGCACCGCAGGACCGAGTACGAGGAGCTGCTCGCCCGGCACGGAACGCACGGGCAGGCGGCGTTCTTCCTCTCCAGCCGGGGCCGCTCGATCGACGAGGTGGTCGTCCGCCACGACCGTACCGGCCGGGCGCTGCGGGAGGTGACGGCGGCGGTGCCGCTGACCTGGCGCAGCTCCCGGGTGGAACGGGCCGACCTGGACCGCTTCCTGTTCGCCCCGGAGGACGTGGTGGTCGTGGTCGGCCAGGACGGTCTGGTCGCCAACACGGCGAAGTACCTCGCCGGGCAGCCGGTGGTGGGCATCGACACCGATCCGGGGCGGAACCCCGGGGTCCTGGTCCGTCACCGCCCGGCCGACACGGGCTCGTTGCTGCGTGCCGCCACCGCAGGTGGGGGCCGGACGGACGAGCTGACGATGGTCGAGGCCGTCGCCGACGACGCCCAGCGCCTTCTCGCGCTGAACGAGATCTACCTGGGGCCGCCCGGCCACCAGACCGCCCGCTACCGTCTGGGCCCCGACGGCGAGGAGGGCCCGGGCGAGGCACAGGCCTCCTCCGGGGTGCTGGTCGGCACCGGCACGGGCGCCACCGGGTGGCTGCGCTCCCTGTGGAGGGAGCGCGGCAGTACGGTGGGGCTGCCCGCACCCTGCGAGGAGCGGCTGCTGTGGTTCGTGCGCGAGGCCTGGCCCTCGCCCGCGACCGGGACGTCGAGGGTCACGGGTGAGCTCGGGCGGGGCCAGGGGCTGCGGCTGACCGTGGAGTCGGACCGGATCGTGGTCTTCGGCGACGGGATGGAGTCCGACGCCCTGGAGCTGACCTGGGGTCAGAGCGTGCGGCTGGGCATCGCGGAGACGTCACTGCGCCTGGTGGCGTGAGCGGCGCGGGCGCCCTGCCCGGGGCACCCCGGGGCGCGCGCGGGCCCCCTGCCCGGGACGCCCCGGGACGAACCCGGACGACCCGGGGTCACTCCTCGTTGAGCCAGCCGCAGACGTAGTACTGCTGGTCGGCGTCCCGCTCGATGATCCACTGGTTGAGGACCTCGCCCGCCGGCTGCCCGGTCTCCGGGTCGCGCCGGGTGATCTTCGCTTCGACGCTGAGTTCGTTCCGGTTCGACGGGATCTCGTAGGGCTGGAGTTCCCAGCGGTCCACGAAGTAGCCGTTGAGGGCGAATCCGAGCAGACCCGCGCGCAGCCGGGGGCAGGTGCCGCGGCGCAGCGAGGTCATGTCGTGGTCGGCCAGGCCGTTCATGTAGAGGGCGAAGACGCGCTCGACTGCCTCGCGGTCGAGCGGGGGGCGCGTGGGACGGGCGGTGGGGGCGGGCGGCGGCGCCGGGGTGGGCGAGGCGGAGGAAGCGGACGGGGACGCGGGCGGGGAGGCCGATGGCGTGGGCGATGTGGACGGGGACCGGAGGCCGGGCGCCGTGGAGTCGGTGGCCCGGATGCCCCCGCCGCGGTCGTCGGGGGACTCGGAACCGGGCCACCACCACGGCATCGCGACCAGGGCGGCCCCGACGACCGCGGCCAGGCCGCCCAGCCAGTACCGCCGCCGGGCACGGTGGGCGGCCTCCGCCGCCGGTGACACCAGGCCTCCCGCACCGGCGTCGGGCGACGCTGCGAGCCGCAGCGTGGCGGCTGCGGTCGAGGTGGGGGCCGGCCGGGCGGCCTCCGCGTGGCCTGCGTCGCCTGCGTGGTCTGCGTCGCCTGCGTCGCCTGCGTCGCCCGTCGCTGCGACGAGCAGGTCGTGCGCCTCCGCGGCGGTGAGGCGCTGTGCCGGGTCCTTGCGGAGCAGACCCGTCAGCACGGGGGCGAGATCCCCGGCCCGGACGGCGGGGGCGGGTTCTTCGGTGGCGACGGCGACGAAGACGCCCCAGGAGCCGGAGCCGCCGAACGGCGGGTGTCCCTCCACGGCGGTGAACAGCGTCGCGCCCAGGGACCACAGGTCGGACTCGGCGGTCGCGGACCGCCCCCGCACCTGCTCGGGTGACATGTAGACAGGGGTCCCCATGACGGCCCCCGACCGGGTCAGACCGGGGTCGCCGTCCACCGCGGCGATCCCGAAGTCGGTCAGGACCACCCGGTCGCCCTCGAGGAGCACGTTGGCGGGCTTGATGTCCCGGTGGGTGACGCCCGTGGCGTGCACCGCCCGTAACGCGTCCAGGACCTGCAGGCCGATCCCGGCCACCCGGGCCGGGGCGAGCGGTCCGTCCGCTGCGATCATCTCCTCCAGGGACCGGCCGCGGACGAGTTCCATCACGATCCACGGTCGGCCGTCGTCGCCGGTTATCCGGTCGTGCACGGTGATGACACCCGGGTGCTTCAGCCGGGCGGCCGCGCGTGCCTCACGGTCCAGCCGGCCGATCCAGGCCCGGCGGCCGGACGCGTCGAGGTCGTCCGGGAGTCGCAGTTCCTTGAGGGCCACCTCTCGGTCGAGTTGCTCGTCATGGGCCCGCCAGACGGTCCCCATGCCGCCCTGTCCGAGCAGTTCGGCCAGCCGGTACCGGCCGGCCAGCAGTCGTCCGCGATCGAGGGTCACGCCCGGAACCTAACCCACCCCGCAGGAGCGCCAAAACGGCACCCCGGCGCGGAGGTTCTCCCGATGGCCCCGCGCCGGCGGCTGGCGGAGCCGGATCGGTGCGGTCGGCCCGTCAGACGCTCGCGTAGGGGCCTTCGGCGGCCATCGTGTTCTGCATCGACGTCAGCCGCCGGACGAAGAGGACGGCGAGCACGCCGGCGCTCATGGTGGCGAGGTCCGCGACGATGCCGAGCTTGCCCACCGCGAGCAGCTCGTCCACGGTCTCGGCGTCCATGTAGAGCCGGCTGAAGACGCGGCCCACGATCGCCGCGAGGACCCAGACCACCCACCAGGACGTCAGCAGCGTGGCGGGCGCCGGGCGGTCGGAGCCGTCGGGGCCGCGCTGGGTGCTGGCCCGCCAGGTCTGCAGGGCGATCCGGTAGGGCAGGAACAGGTGTGCCACGGGGACGAACCAGGCGCCGATCGCCCAGCCGCGGCCCAGGGTGAAGGCATCGGGGCGGAAGATGCCGCCGTTGCCGCGCACCCGATGGAACCAGATGATGAAGACGACGATCGTGGGCAGCAGCGTGAGCATCTGGAGCAGTCCGGCGACGATGGTGAGCGCGGGCGACAGGCCGAGTTCGAGGTCGTCGAAGTGGGTGTCCCCCGCGAACCCCTTCATCCACGACTGCTCGTACGCGCCTGCTCCGGCGGAGAAGAGGTGCACCGCGCCGGCGGCGCCGAGCAGCCAGGTCAGGGCCGTCGCCAGGCCGTTCGGGGAGCGCAACTCGCCCTGCGGCGCGGGCGGCACCGCGTGGACGGGGCCGCCGGGGTACGGATGACCGGGGTACGGGTGACCGGGCGGGACCGGGCCGGGCTGCGGGTACGGCGGCGGCGAACCGGGCGCGCTGAAGGACATGACGGTGGACCCCCCACGGGTGCGGACGACAAGCGGACGGCCCCGGCCGGTCGGGCCGGGACCCCCGAGAAGATATGCCGGTCCCGCACCGAAGTCCACACGGTTTCTGCTGGTCAGCCGCCCAGGGAGAGCAGCAGGCTTCGTACCGCCGCCGCTCCGCGGCCGGGGCGCGCCGCTTCAGATGATGTGGATGCGTTCGAGGGCGCCGGCGGTGTCGCGGATCATCAGGTCGTTGCCCTTGGCCCGCTCGCTCTCGATGAAGCCGAGCAGGAGCACCGCCCGGTTGATCACGTCGGACTTGCTGACGCCGCTCGCGGCGGTCAGCTCCGACACGATGGTGACCGCCGGCGGGCACAGGGTCACGGAGTACCGCTCGCTGTCGGGATGCGGGGGAAGCTGCTGCTCGTCCATGGTGCTGTCCTTCCTGGGGAACCTCGGGAACCGAGGTGCACCATGGTTGCACCAAAACCGCACAGTCGTACACCAATTTTACGCACCGGAGGCCGGGGGGGGTGCTGTGGGTGGCGCCGACTGCCACCCACAGCGGACCCGGGCGGCCCGTCGCGCGGGCGCGCTCGACGCGCGCCCGCCGCGGTGGGCCTGCGGGTCACCGGTCCGGTGCCGCCCCGTCGTCGCGGCGTGGGACCGGGGTCCTCGGGGGTCCTTCCGGCTCCCCTCACACCCGGCCTTCGCCGCGGTCCGCGCGCGGGATGGGCCGTCGACCGCGGCTTCCCCCGAACGGGCTAACCCAGGATGAGCGGGAACGTCACCGCCGCGGCCCGCAGTTCGGCGCGCTGCGTGTCGGTGGGCGTGCTGCGGCCGGTGCCGATCAGCAGGGCCGTGCGGTCGCTGAACGAGGTGGGGAACGCCGCCCCGGCGATCCGTTCCAGCATGGCTCGGGAGCGGGCCAGGCACTCCGCGGGCGGCCGGGTCGGCGCGTCGGGGAGGTGCGCGATCAGGTCGAGGTGGTGCAGCGTCCACTCCAGGACGTACGCGCCGAGGTAGTCGGCCACCGTGAGGACCTCGTCGCGGGTACCCACCAGGGCCTTCGGATCGGCGAGTTCCGCGGCGCGGCCGGCGGCGGAGCCGACGTCGTCGAGGTGGAAGCGGAGCAGGCGCGGGTCCCCGTACGCGGCGGCCAGCCGTACGGTCAGCGCGTCGAGCGGGTCGTCGCCGGTCGGCGGCCGGTCCTCGACGTGCCAGTAGGTCACCGCGTCGACGGTCGGCGCCGTCGCGGCCGGCGTGGCCAGGGTGATCAGGACGTCCTGGGCATCGATGACCAAGTGGCACACGAGGTCCCGTACGAGCCAGCCGGCGCAGCCCGACGGCCGGGCGAAGTCCGGGTCCGGGATCTCGGCGACCGCCGTGCGCAACGCCGTCCAGGAACGGGTGAAGAGGTCCACACCGGCACCGTAGTGGACGCCGGCGCTACTCGGTGAGTTCGCGACGGGCCGGGCCGGCCGCGCCGGGCCGGGCACGCTCGGGGAGCCGGGGGCCGTGCCCCTGGCGGTGGGAGATGGTCAGTACGGCACCCACCCAGACGACGACGCCGGTCCAGACCACGGCCTCGGAGCCGGAGAAGCTTCCCACCACGAGCAGGGAGACCGCCCCCAGCAGGAGCGCGACCGTGCCGAGCCGGCGGCGGGCGGCCGCTCGCCCCCCGCGCCGGCCGGCGCGGGCCCGAGTGCCGCTGAGTTCTGCGAGCAACTGGTCCCAGGCCGCCGTCTCCTGCGGTGTGAGTCCGTTCCCGGCCATCTGCGCCTCCTCTGCTGCCGGCCCCCGGGGACGCGGTTGCCCGCCTGGGGCCCGAGCATGTACGCGACGGGCCGGGCGGGCGGCGGCGCCGTCGCCCGTCAGGGCAGGATCTCGACGTACCCGTCGGCCCCGTGCACCCGGATGCGCTGGCCGTCCCGGATCCGCCGGGTGGCTCCCTCGACGCCGACGACGGCCGGCAGGCCGTACTCGCGGGCGATCACCGCGCCGTGGGTCATCAGACCCCCCACCTCGGTCACCAGTCCGGCGATCCCGACGAACAGCGGCGACCAACTCGGGTCGGTGAAGGCCGTGACCAGGATGTCGCCCGCCTCCAGATCGGCCCGCGCCATGTCGAGGACGACCCGCGCCCGGCCCTCGACCGTCCCGACCGAGACCGGTACGCCCACCAGCGCGCCGGCGGGGGCGTCGTCCCGGCGGTAGGCCCCGGTGAGGGCCTCGCCGTCGGAGGTGAGCACCCGGGGCGGGGTCAGCGCGTGGTACGCCCGGAACGCCTCCTCTCGCCGGCGGACGAGCTGCGGGTCGACCGGCCGGCCCGAGCGCACGACCTCGTGGAACTCCTGGAAGGTGAGGTGGAAGACGTCGTCCCGTTCGGCGAGCAGGCCCGCCTGCACGAGCCGCTCCGCTTCTTGCGTCAGTGCCTGCTTGTAGACGAAGTAGCGGCTGATGATGTTGTACTTCGGGTACTCCCGGTACCCGATGAAGGTACGGACCCGTTCGATCATCCGCCGGGTCTCCTCGGCCTTCGCGTCCCCGCCGGGCAGGGCGCGCAGGCGCGACAGCACGTCCTGTTCCTTGCGCTGCGCCTTCTGCCGCCCCAGCTCGAAGCGACGCGCGGCCGCGCCCGGCTCGAAGTTGCGGACGTGGTCGAGGATCACGGGCACCAGCGCGCCGGGGTGTTCGCGCCAGCGCGGCCTGGTGATGTCGATCTCGCCGACGCAGCGCATGCCGTACCGGTCGAGGTAGGCCTCGATGGCGTCCCGCGCCCGCGGTCCGCCCTCGACCTTCGCCAGCCCGTCCAGGTAGCCGTCGTCCTGGACGCCCCGCAGGAACTCCACCACCTCCGGCAGCGGACGGATGACGTCCGCGACGTCGAGCAGGGCGAGCCCCATCTCCGACGTGATGTTGCCGGGGGCGGACAGCGTCAGCGTGTCGGCGGCGTTCTTCTCCCCCAGCCACTGCTCCAGCTTGTCGTTGAGCCACCATGTGGCCTCCATGCCCGCCATGATCGCCTGGATGCTGAGCGGGTCGCTGAGGACGCGCTTGTGCTCCTCGAAAGCCTCCAGCAGGAAGTCGAACAGCGCCGGTCCGCTCTTGCTCCGGATGCCGCGTTCCAAAGCGGCGAGGGACACCCGGCTGCGCTCGATCAGTTCGGCGACGACGGCCGGATCGGTCTCGATCGGGTCGGGCGCGCCCGCGGGCGACGGCCCGCCGGGGCCCGGGTCGGGGCGCGGGGCGACGAAGTCCCCTCGGTCGAGGACCGTCTCCAGTGCGTCCCGAACCAGCGGGTCGCCCTTGCCGAGGGCGTCCAGGAGGGCGGCGCGTGCCGTGGGCGTGGCCAGGCGCGGGGTGACGTCCACGAACAGCCGCCCGCCGGCCTCGTGCATCGCCACCATGGCCGTCAGCTGCCACATGGAGTACCCCAGCGCCTTCATGGGGTCGGTCATCATCTGCGCGTGGCCGACGGACACGTAGACGCGGTTGTCCCCGTCCCCGTCCCCGTCCCCGTCGGCGTGGACGGGGACGGGAAAAAGGGTGGTGATCGGACGGCTCTGCACGATCTGGAAGTCGTCGTCCACCAGGCACCATTCGATGTCCTGGGGGCTGCCGAAGTGCGCTTCGATCCGCCGTCCGAGCCCGGCCAGCCGTACGGCCTGCGCATCCGTCAACGCCGGCTGCTCCTGTCGCGCCGCGTCGACGGCGACCTCCTGCGTACCGCCCGCCGGCAAGGCGGTCAGGGCGCGCTGCTTGACGTTGATCGTCCGGGCGAGGACCGCGCCGTCGCGCACCGTGAAGACGTCGGGGTTGACCAGGCCGGAGACCAGTGCCTCGCCGAGTCCGAATCCGGCGTCCACGGTGGCGACCTGGCGGTTTCCGGTGACCGGGTCGGCCGTGAACAGGACGCCGGACGCCTGGGGGAAGGCCATCCGCTGCACGACCACGGCCATGTGGACCGTGCGGTGGTCGATGCCGTTGCGGTGGCGGTACGTCACGGCGCGCTCGGTGAACAGCGACGCCCAGCAGCGGCGGATGTGGTGGAGGACCGCCGTCGTCCCCACGACGTTGAGGTAGGTGTCCTGCTGGCCGGCGAAGGAGGCCGTCGGGAGGTCCTCGGCCGTCGCGCTGGACCGTACGGCGTAGGCGGCCTCCCGGTCGCCGGACCGTGCCAGGGCGCGGGTGACCGCCTCCGCGAGGTCGTCCGGGACGGCGGTCCCCTCGACGGTCCGGCGGATCCGCGCGCTCAGCGTGCGGATCGCCTCCCGGTCGTCGGGGTCCACGCGCGCCAGGCGGTCGAGGAGATCGTGCACCGCGGGGGCCTGTTCGATGATCCGCCGGAAGGCCCCGGTCGTCACGCAGAAGCCGCCCGGCACGCGGATCCCTTCGATGCGCGACAGCGCACCCAGGTGGGCGCCCTTGCCGCCGACGGTCGCGACCTGGGTCTCGTCCACCTGGTGAAGGTCCCACACGTACTGCTCGTTCACTGCGTTGCCTCCGGGGTGTTCACGGGTCGGGCGTTGATTCTGCGCCCTGTCCGGGCCCTTGCGGCAAGCCCCCCGTCACGCTATAAGTTGAGAGTGGCAAGGAGAGTGCTCTCCTTGCCCTTCTCGTTTCCGGGCCCGCTTCGGGGGTTTGGCGTCCCGCGGGGGCGTCAGCCCAGCAGTCGGCGGGCCTGGCTCACCGCCTCGGAAAGCTGCCGGACCTCCGGGTCCTCGGTGCGCTCGGCAAGGCGGGCGGTGATCTCCGAGAGCCTGCCCGGACCGACCGCGCCCGGAACCTCCTCCCAGCCGCCTCCCCGCTCGCGCAGCGACGAAGCGAGGTACGCCGCCGCGGCCGTGACCTGGAAGCGGGGCGGCGCCTGGTCCCAGCCGCCGCCGGTCAGTGCGGAGGCCTCCACCCGGGCGGACTCCTCGTGCGGGGCCCGGCCGTCGGGGTCGAGCCAGCGCACGGTGGCGGTGGCCACGTGTCCGGACGCGCCCGGCCGCAGCCGCACCGCGTACAGGGCGGTCACCGTGTGGCCGGGGCCGACTTCGCCGCCGTCCACGGAGTCGTCGCGGAAGGCGTCGTCCGCCACGCGCCGGTTGTCGTATCCGATCAGCCGGAACCGTTCCACGTTGCGCGGGTCGAAGGAGACCTGGGCCTTGGCGTCGCGGGCGCGCAGCTCGACCTGCGCGGGCAGCTCGTCGCAGAAGACCCGTCGGGCCTCCTCCTCGTCGGAGACGTAGACGGTGTGCCCGTCGCCCTTGTCGACCAGCCGTTCCATGAACGCGTCGTTGTAGTCGCTGCCCACGCCGACCCCGAAGAGGGTGATCCCGTGGTCGCGGCGGGCGCCGTCGATCCGCGCCAGCAGGGCGTCGGCGGAGGTGGTGCCCGTGTTGGCGAGTGCGTCGGACAGCAGGACGACGCGGTTCATGGCGCCGGCCCGGCGGCCCTCGACGGCGATGTCGTAGCCGCGGGTGACACCGGCCTCCACGTTGGTGGAGTCGGTGGGACGGAGCCGGTCGACGACCTGGTGCACGCGGCGGCGGTTTCCGTCCAGGCGGGTCATCGGGAGCCGGGTCTCGGCCTCGCCGCTGAAGGCCACGACGGCGACCGAGTCGTCGCCGCGCAGCCGGTCGGTCATCAGGTCCAAGGACCTCCGTACCAGGTCGAGACGGCCGGGCTCGGCCATCGAACCGGAGATGTCGACGACGAAGGTCAGGGCGGCGGGCGGCCGCCGGTCCTGGCCCGGGCCGGCCCGGGTGGCGAGCCCGACGCGCATCAGCGACCAGTCCGCGGCGTCGGTGCGGGCGCCGTCGACGGTCACGGAGAAGCCGTTGCCGTCCGGCTGCCGGTAGTCCTGGCGGAAGCTGTTGACGAACTCCTCGGGGCGCACGGTCGCGGGGTCGGGGAGCTTGCCGTCGGCGAGGGTCCGGCGGGCGTAGCCCCAGCTCGCGGTGTCCACGTCGAGCGCGAAGGTGGAGAGGTGGTCGACGGGCGGTGCCCCGGTGCGGAGACCGTCGTCCTCGCCCTCCTCCGCTCCGGCGGCTCCGTCCGCCCTGCCGCCGGCCCCGGGCCCGCTCCGGCCGGGGGCCGGAGCGGGCTTGCCGCCGCCGGTCCGCGGGCCCGCCCCCTGGGAGGTGCCGCTGCTGCGGCCGTGGTCGTTGCTCTGCGAGGCGCTGCACCCGGAGATCAGCACCGCGGCGGCGGTGAGTGCGGCGAGCAGGGCCGGCCCTGCCGGCCGGCTGGTGCGGTTGCGGTTGCGGTTGCGGTTGCGGGTACGGCCCCTGCCGGGGTCGCGGCTCGGCGTGCGCAACGTCATGGTGGCCCCCTTCGGACGGTGGGTGTCTGCGAATGTGACGTGCGCGAAGGGGAGTTGGAGCCGTCGGGGGTGTTGCGAACGCGTCTCGGAACGACAACGGCAGGCGGAACGTCAAGCTCTGGCGGAGATGGGGACACGATCACGTCGCGGAAGGCAACCCCGGGCGGGGCGCCGAACGGCACGGGAAACGCGGCGCGCGCTGCGCTCCTGGGATCGAGGCGTGGGGTATGCTGGATCTTGTACTCGCGGCCGGGACATCCGGTCGGCGGGGCTCGCGTTGGTGGTCCAAGGAAAGACACCCCACTTCCCGTGGGGGGATGCAGGTGCAAGGCCTGCCCAGCGCTCGATCAAGGCCCCGGCCTCCACTCGGAGACCGGGGCCTTCGCCGTACCCGGGGCCGGTGGCCGCTGTTGCGGTGTCGGGCTGAGGGGGCGACTCCGACCCCTGCGACGTGAACCAGCGGCACGCCTGCTCGCCGCCCTCGGCCACACCGGCGATGCCGGGGTGGCCGGAGAGCCGTCAGGTCACCGCGGGCGGTCGGCGTCGCGGGCCAGTGCGGTCAGCACACGGTCCGGCGTCAGGGGCAGTTCGCGCACGCGGCGGCCCGTGGCGCGGCAGAACGCGTTGCCGATCGCGGCCGCCGTCCCGACGATGCCGATCTCGCCGATGCCCTTGCTGCCCATGGGATTGAGGTGCTTGTCGTGTTCGTCGATCCAGTGCGCCTCGATGACGGGCACGTCCGCGTGCGCCGGGACGTGGTAGGCGGCGAGGTCGCTCTCGGTGAAGTCGCCGAACTCCGCGTCCATCGTGCTGTGTTCGGTCAGTGCCATGCCGAGTCCCATGACCATGCCGCCCTTGAACTGCGACCGTGCGGTGAGCGGGTTGAGGATCCGGCCGGCGGCGAAGACGCCCAGCAGGCGCCGTACGCGGACCTCCCCGCTGACGGTGTCGACCCGCACCTCGGCGAAGTGCGCGCCGAAGGCGTGCCGGGAGTACGGGGACTTCTGCTTGGCGGACTGGGTCGTGTCGGCGGACGCCGACAGCCCCTCGGCCGGCAGCGGCCCGGGATGGCGCTCCAGACGCGCGGTGAGCGCCGTACAGGCGTCGTGGACGGCCCATCCCCAGGAGCCGGTGCCCGAGGAGCCGCCCGCGAGCGAGGCCGCGGGCAGGCCGGTGTGCCCGACGGCCACGGACACGGAGTCGAGCGGAACCCGCAGGGCGTCCGCCGCCACCTGCTTCAGGACGGTACGGGCGCCCGTGCCGATGTCGGTGGCGTTGATCTCGACGAGGTAGCGGCCGTCGGGGCGTACGTGCGCCCGGGCGGTGGACGGCGCGATGAGGACGGGGTAGGTGGCGGCGGCCACTCCGCTGCCGACCAGGTACGGGCCCTGCCGACGGGGCTCGCGGCCGTCGGCCCAGCCGAACCGCTCGGCGCCCTCGCGCAGGCACTCCACGAGGTGCCGGCTGCTGAAGGGGTGGCCGCTGTCGGGTTCGGTGCGGGGCTCGTTGCGCACGCGCAGTTCGATCGGGTCGAGGCCGAGGGTGTCGGCGAGTTCGTCCATGGCCGATTCCAGGGCGTACATGCCCGGGGCCTCGCCGGGGGCGCGCATCCAGGACGGCGTGGGCACGTCGAGGGCCACCACCCGGTGGGTGGTGCGGACATCGGGCACGGCGTACATGACGCGCGCCGGTACGGCCGCCTGTTCGACGAACTCCCGTACCCGGGAGGTGTGGGTGGTGACCTCATGGGTGAGGGCGGTCAGCGTGCCGTCGCTCCGGGCGCCGAGCCGGACGCGGTGCAGGGTGGGGGCGCGGTGGCCGACGGTCGCGGGCAGGTGGGCGCGCGGGAGGGCGAGTTTGACGGGCCGGCCGTAGTGGCGCGATGCCATCGCCGCCAGGACCACGTGCGGCCGCGGGGTGCCCTTGGAGCCGAAGCCGCCCCCGACGTGCTCGGAGACGACGGTGACCTCGTCCTCCGTCAGCTTGAGGAGTGCGGCCAGCGCTGCGCGGACGGGGCCGGCGCCCTGGCTGGAGTCGTACACGGTGAGGTGGTGGCGTTCCGCGTCCCAGTCGGCGGTGGCGGAGTGCGGCTCCATGGGGTGGTTGTGCAGGGGCGGCACCGCGTACGCGCAGTCGACGCTTACGGGGGCGGCGGCGAGCGCGGCGTCCGGGTCGCCCTGCTCGCGGTGTGCCGGATGGCCTCCGTTGGCCACTTCCGGGGTGTAGGCGCGCGGGTGGTCCACGGTGAGGGTGACGTCGTGGGGGTCGGCCTCGTAGGTGACGCGGACCGCTGCGGCGGCGGCGCGGGCGCCCTCCAGGGTGTCGGCGACGGCCAGGGCCACGTACCAGCCGCGGTGGGGCACGTGCGGGTCCTGGAGGAGCTGCAGGGTGGGGTCGTCGGCCGTGCCGAGGCGGGGTGCGTCGTACGGGGTCAGTACGCCGATCACCCCCGGCACGGCGGTGGCGGACGCGGTGTCGACGGCGGTGACGCGGCCGCGGGCGATCGTGGCGGGCACGGGCCAGGCGTGGGCGCAGTCGGGCGGTGTGCGCTCGGCGGCGTAACGGGCGGCTCCGGTGACCTTCTCGCGTCCCTCGCTGCGCCGGGCCGGGCTGCCGAGGGCGGACGGGCGGTCGGGCAGGGTCGGCATCGCGGATCCCCAATCCTTTCGGGGGCTGGTCGGGGCGGTCATGGCTGGTGGTGGGCGGGTGCGGCGCCGGAGGGCGGGGCGGACGCGGCGCGCAGCAGGGTGGTGAGGGCGTCGCGGGCGAGATTGCGGGCGAGACCGACCTTGAAGGCGTTGCCGGGCAGGGGCCGGGCCGCGGCCAGCTCCGCGTCGACCGCGTCCCGTACGGCCTCCTCGGTGGGCACGGCGACGGTGAGCCGCCCCTCGGCGGTGGTGGCGCGCCAGGGCCGGTGGGCGAGGCCGCCGAAGGCGAGGGAGACGTGGCGCACCCGGCCGTCGGCCAGTTCGAGCACGGCGGCGACCGAGGCGAGGGCGAAGGCGTACGAGGCCCGGTCGCGCGCCTTGCGGTACAGGGAGACCGAGTCCGGCGCGGGCGGGGGCAGGAGCACGGCGGTGACGATCTCGCCCGGGCGGATGACGGTGTCCCGTTCGGGGTGGTCGCCGGGGAGCCGGTGGAAGTCGGCCGCGGCCAACCGGCGGGTGCCGTGCTCGCCGCCGTAGAGCTCGATCTCGGCGTCCAGGGCGGCGAGGGCCACCGCCATGTCCGAGGGGTGGGTGGCGATGCAGTGCGCGGAGTGGCCGAGGACGGCGTGGTCGCGGTGCACTCCGTCGCGGGCCGCGCAGCCGGTACCGGGCTCCCGCTTGTTGCAGGGCTTGGAGATGTCCTGGAAGTACGGGCAGCGGGTGCGCTGGAGGAGGTTCCCGCCGGTGGTGGCGACGTTGCGGAGCTGGCCGGACGCGCCGGCGAGGAGGGCCTGGGACAGGGCGGGGTAGCGGGTCCGGACCAGGGGGTGCACGGCCAGGTCGGTGTTGGAGACACCGGCCTCGACCCTGAGTGCTCCTGCGGGCAGCTCCTCGATGTCGTGGAGGGGCAGGCGGGTGAGGTCGATGAGGGTGTCGGGGGTCTCCACGCCGTGCTTCATGAGGTCGACCAGGTTGGTGCCGCCGCCGAGGTAGCGGGAGCCGGGGTGGTCGGCGTAGGCGGCTGCCGCCTCCTGGAGGGTGGTGGCGCGTACGTAGGCGAAGGGCTTCACGCGATCACGTCCGGGGTCGGGGCCGCGCGTGGCGGGGGCGGGGGGTCGTCCTGGCCGACGGGCTCTGACCGGTCGGCGGCCTCGGGCCGGCCGACGGACCCGGCCGCCCCGGCGGCGGCGCAGGCGGCGACGGCGTCGGAGATCCCGTTGTACGCGCCGCAGCGGCAGAGGTTCCCGCTGAGCCGCTCCCCGATCTCCTCGGGGCTCAGCACGACCGGGCGGGCGGTGTCGGCCGCGGCGGCCGGGTCGGTGACGTGCGAGGGGTGTCCGGCTGCGGCTTCCCTCAGCACTCCGACGGCGGAGCAGAGCTGCCCGGGGGTGCAGTAGCCGCACTGGAAGGCATCGTGCTCGAGGAAGGCCTGCTGGAGCGGGGACAGGCCGCCGTCGGGGGCGGTGAGCCCCTCGACGGTGGTGATCTCGGCTTCCTCCAGGGCCACGGCCAGCAGCAGGCAGCTGTTGGCGCGGCGGCCGTCGACGAGCACGGTGCAGGCCCCGCACTGGCCGTGGTCGCAGCCCTTCTTGGAACCGGTCAGGTCGAGCAGCTCGCGCAGGGCGTCGAGGAGGGTGACGCGGTGGTCCAGGTCGAGGAGGTGCGGCCGGCCGTTGACGTGCAGTACGACGCGGGACCGGTGGGGGCCGGCGGCGGTGGGTGGGGCGGCCTGCTGCGGGTGCAGGGGATTGCGTACATGTGCAGCCACGACTGCCCTCCGTGTCCGGTTGCGTCAGGTGTGCCCTGGCGCCTTCCCCGACCATGCCGTGCCATACCTGCCCGGTGCCGTCGACTCTCCGAGCGGACCTGCGATGCGGACGGCCCTGCGGCACGTACGGCCCTGCGACGCGCACGGCCCTGCGACGCGTGGTTCAGCGGGCGAGGGAGAGCGCGAAGGGGGCGAACCCGTCGGCGCGGATCACGTGCGGTACGAACAGGACCGCGGCCTCGGTGGCGCGGGCGGTCCGGACACCGCCGAGGTCGGTGATCCAGTCCTGCTGCCAGCCGAGGTCGGTGAGCAGGGCACGGACGGCCGCCTTGGCCTCCGGGTCGTCGCCCGAGAGGAACGCGGTCGGAGGCTGCGCCAGCATCGCCGGAGCGGTCATCACCGGGAAGAGCATGGTGTTGAGCGTCTTGACGACGCTGGTTCCGGGGAGTGCCTCCTGGAGCTGTTCGGCGAGGCTGGAGCCCGGGTGGAGCAGGTCGGCGGGCAGTCCGTCCGGGCCGTCGGCGGTGGCGTTGGAGACGTCGACGAGGATCTTGCCCCGCAATTCCTCGCGCAGGGCGGTGAGACGTTCCAGTGATCCGGCGCCCGGTGTGGCGTTGATGACGATCCGGGCCGTGCGGGCGGCGTGCGCGGCCGCGCCGGGGGTGCGGTCGGCCACGGTGACCCGGTGTCCGGCGCCGGTCAGGGCGGCGGCCAGGTTGCCGCCCACGCGGCCGTTGCCCAGTACTGCGATCTCGGTCATGTCGTTCCGTTCCTCTGGGATTGTGCGGGGTGTCCGCGGGTCCGTGCGGGTGTCCGCGGGTCCGTGCGGGTGTCGGCAGGTCTCGTCAGGACCGGCGGGACAACGTGGCGACGGCGCCGGTGTGGACGCCCGGTGCGGCGGCCAGGAAACTGCTGCTCTGCGGGGTCCAGGGGCGGCCCTCCGCGTCGGAGATCCGTCCGCCGGCCTCCTGGACGAGGAGCGCGCCGGGCAGGAGGTCCGCCCGGGCCCCGGCGAACTGCCAGAAGGCGTCCGTCCTGCCGGCGGCCACATGGACCAGGTGCAGGGTCGCGGGCACGGAGGTGCGTACGACCAGGGCGTCGAAGAGCATCGCGGTGATCGAACGGCCGACGCTCCGCACGACCTCCGCGTCCTCGTCCGGCCGGGCCTGGCTGGTGGCGACGATGCCCAGGCCCAGGTCCGCGGTCCGGGAGACGCGCAGGGGCCGGCCGTCCAGGTGGGCGCCCGCACCGGCGAGCGCGGTGTAGGTCTCTCCGCTCAACGGCAGGTGGACGACGGTGAGTACCGGCAGGTTGTCGCGTACGAGGGTGGCGGTGACCGCCCATTCCGGCAGGGCGTGCAGGTGGTTGACGTTGCCTTCGGCCGGATCCACGACCCACCACTCGCCGGCGGGCAGCGCTCCGCCGTCGAGCTCGTCCTCCACCCACCCGGCATCCGGCCGGAGTTGCGTGAGACGGGGACGCAGGATGGCGAGCGCCGTGTCGTCGTTGGCCGCGAGCGCGTCCATCAGCTCTTCGCGGGTGCCGTGGGGCACCACGTCACCGAAGCGCTCGCGCAGCGCCGCACCGGCCGTACGCACCGCCAGGACGGTGTCGGCGAGCAGGTCGGTGTCGGAGGAGATGAGCGGGGTGGTGACGGGGGTGGTCCCGGGCCGGGTCTGCAGCGTTCCGGACATGGTGGTGCTCCTGTCTGAGAAAGGGGGGTGGGGGATGGGCCGCGCGTTCCGTCGTGCGCCGACACCTCAAACGGTAAGGAGCCGCACCGTTAACTTCAAATGCATGTGAAGAACGCCTAGGATTACTCAGATGCAATTGGATCTGAATCTGCTCACCGCGCTCGACGCGCTGCTGGAGGAGGGGAGCGTGGCCGGGGCGGCCGCGCGCCTCCACGTCACCGCCCCTGCGATGAGCAGGAGTCTGGGCCGCATCCGGCGCACGACCGGGGACCAGATCCTGGTGCGCACCGGACGCACGATGACTCCGACGCCGTACGCGATCGCCGTCCGGGCGCAGGTGCACGAACTGCTGCACCAGGTCCAGGGGGTGCTGGCACCGAGCCGTGAACTCGACCTGGCGACGTTGGAGCGCACCTTCACGCTGCGCTGGCACGATTCCCTGGTGGCCCTGAGCGGGCCCGCGCTGCTCGCGTCCGTACGCGGTCGGGCGCCGGGCGTACGGCTGCGTTTCGTCGCGGAATCGAGCCTCGACACACCGGAGTTGCGGCGCGGCGAGGTCGACCTGGAGGCGAACGCGAACCGGCCGGGCGCTCCGGACGTCCGCGTCGAGAGCGTGGGCGAGACCCGTCTCGTCGTGGTCGTGAGACGGGGGCACCCCTTCACCCGCGACGGGCAGCTCACCGCACAGCGGTACGCCGCGGCGGAGCACGTCACCGTCTCGCGGCGGGGAAACCTCGGCAACGCCGTCGACGACACCCTCGCGCGGCTCGGCCTCGGCCGCCGGGTGGTGGCGACGGCGCCGACGGAGGCGGCCGCGTTCGCCTTCGCACGCGAGGGCGATCCGGTCGTCACCGTCCCCGAGGCCACCACGCGCGCCACGGTCGCCGCCGGTCCCGACCTGGTCGTGCTCCCCCTGCCGCTCGAACTTCCCCCGGCTCCCGTGTTCCTGTCGTGGCACCAGCGCTACGACACCGACACCGCCCACGCCTGGCTGCGCGGGCTGGCGCGCGACGCGCTGGTCGCGGCTCTCGGCTCACCCCCGGCGGCCGCCGCCGAGTAGCCCCGCGTCAGCGGGTTCGGTGGGGTGGGGTTGCAGCCAGCCGCGGATGGCGGCCTGGACCCCGGCCTGGAAGCGGGTGTCGGCGTCGAGTTCCTCCAGCATGCGGGTGATCCGGCGGCGGGCTGTGTGGACGTGGACGCCGAGCCGGCGGGCGATGGTCTCGTCCTTGAGGCCGGAGGCGAGCAGTCCGAGGAGTTCCCGCTGGTCCGCCGCGAGGGGACTGCCGGGGCTGCCGACGGGCGTGGCACGGGCCCACAGGGATTCGAACAGCGGTAGAGCGGCGCGGTGCAGCAGGGAGTCGCCGAAGACCAGGGCCGCCCCGTCGGCTCTTTCGCCGTCGGAGGGCGCCGGTGGCAGCAAACAGGTGCGCCGGTCGACCAGGACCAGTCCGGTGGGCAGGCGCTGCCCGATCCGGGCCTGGAGGCCGAGCCGGGTGAGGGCGATCAGTTCCCGGGCCCGTTCGGGGAAATCGGTGCCACGGCGGTCGGTGACGGTCCGTACGGTGATGCCGCGGGCCAGCAGGCGGCGCATCCGCTCGGCGCCCGCTCCGGCCGCCGCCTCCGCCTCCGCGGCGTCCCGGGGCTCCCCCGTTCCCGTGGACCGGGACGTCGAGAGCGCGCCGCGGTCGAGGACGAGCACTTCCGTCTCGGCGGAGTCGAGCATGTCGTCGAGGCGGGTCGTGACGGCATCGGTGCCGGTGAGGATCTCCAGGTCGGCCGGGGGTCCGGAAGGTGACGCGGACGGTGGCGGCAGCTCGTGGGCCAGCCGGTCGGCGTAGGTGCGCAGAGACCTCAACTCCGCGGACTCGCGCTGCAGGAGGGCCTGTCGGCGCTGGATGAGTACGCGCAGTGCGGCAGCCGGGTCGACGGCCGGATCGGCGGGGTCGACGGCCGGATCGACCGCTGGGCCGTCGAACGGAGCGGTGGCCGCGGCGGCGCCCGTGCGGCGCATCGCCCTGCGGTCGTCCTGGATGCGGGCCGGGGTCCGGTCGTGCGGGTCGGTTTCGATCATGCCGGGGATTTTGACCGCCTTCACAGGGCCCCCACAACTGTGCATGGCCACTTCTGAGGGGGTCCGGGACCTGTTCGCGGGCCGCCCGCGGCGCTTGCATGGCGGCGACTCACAGCAACGCATCAGGCACTCATGGTTGAGGAGACCCCTTGCCCAAGTTCAGCGCAGGTTCGTCGGCTCCGACCCCGACCGCACGACGGATATGGCGGAAAGAGCTCCCGATCCGCCGGAGGACTCGCGGTTCTGCTGGCCGTCGCAATGACCTTGCAGGCGTCCCCGGCGTGGGCCGCGGACCCCGGCCCCTCGAACGTCCTGCCCGGCCAGGACACCGCTACCCCGGTACTCGTCGAGGGACTGCGGGAGTCCGTGGACGCCAAGGCCGCCCCGGCCGACGCGGCCCGCAAGCACCTCGCGGCGAACAAGAGCCGCTACAAGATCCCGCGGGCGGTCAGCGACCTCGCCACCCTGTCGGCGACGGCCACCGGTTCCAAGGACGAGACGGTCCGGCTGCAGCAGAAGCACCGCGGAGTCGACGTCCTGGGCGGCCAGTACGTCGTGCGCATGCAGAAGCAGGACGGCAAGCGCGTGGTCACCGGCACCTCGGGGCACTACTTCACGGCCCTGAACACCGACGTCACGCCCCAGGTCGCCGAGGACGTCGCGGTCCGCCGCGCGGTCGCCGCCACGGCCCGCCGGCTGGGAGCCACCCTCGACAAGAGCCAGGGGCCGCGGTCGGAGGCGGGGGACCCGGCGGCCACCGGCATGACCGGTGAGGCCAAGGGGCTCGTCGTGCTGCCCAAGGGCGGCGGCGTCCTCGCCTACCGCGTCACCGTGCGCGGCACCGCGCCCGGCACCGGCGCGCCGGTCGTCGACGAGGTGTACGTCGACGCCCGCTCGGGCTACCCGGCGCTGCAGTACAGCGCGCTGAAGACGCTGACGGCACCGAAAGCCGCCGCGGGGGGCGCCGCGCAGACCGCCGAGGGTGCGACGGCGGACGGCCCGCCCGCCGCTCCCCCGAACCTGGTCCCGGAGACCGGGACCGGTGCCCGGCTCGGCGGCTCCTCGGCGTCACTGGACATCGCCTACGACCCGGCGGCGGGGAACTACCTCCTCGCGGACGCCGGCCGGATGCGCGCCACGTCCAAGAGCCTGCTGTCCACGTGGGACGCGCGGGGCAAGTCGGTGTCGGAGACGTCGGGCAAGTGGCCCTCCGGCATCACGATGTTCTCCTCCCCGAACACCACCTTCGGCGCGGCGGCGACGGACTCGGGAGCCGTGGACGCCCACTGGAACGCGGGTCAGGTCTACGACTTCTACAAGAAGAACTTCGGGCGCGACAGCCTGGACGGGGCCGGCGGGGCCCGTCAACTCCCTGGTCGGGGTGACCTATTACGGCCTTCCCTACGCCAACGCGTTCTGGGACGGCACGAAGATGGTGTACGGCAACGGCGACGACGAGTTCAAGCCGATGTCCGCCGACACCGACGTCGTCGGCCACGAGATGACCCACGGGGTCATCGAGCACACGGCGAACCTGGTCTACGCGGGCCAGTCGGGCGCCCTGAACGAGGCCCTGGCCGACTACTTCGGCAACGCGATCGACGTCACCGCGAGCGGCACGCCCATGGGCGATCCGGCCGCCGGCCTCATCGGCGAGGACCTGTGCCGCACGAAGGCCGCCGCCGACTGCGCGCTGCGCGACCTCAACGACGGGGCCACCACGTCGAAGAGCTTCCTGGGCGTGTCGTTCGCCACCGACAACGGGGGCGTGCACCTGAACTCCACGATCTTCTCCGGCGCGCTGTGGGACATGCGCGAGGACCTGGGCGGCGAGCTCGCCGACAAGATCGTGTACAAGGCCGTGACCGAGTACATGACGCCGATCGACGGGTTCACCGAGGCCCGGGGCGCGGTCCTCGCCGCGGCCAAGGCGCTGGGCGCGACCGGCGCCCAGCAGAACACCGTCAAGCGGTCCTTCAACGCCCACGGCATCGTCCCGGGGTGGGAGCAGGCCCTCGGCGTCGACAGCGACAGGCTCTTCGGGGCGCTGAACACCACGGACTCGGGCGTGGGTGCGGGCGGCGGCTGGTGGACCGCCTCCAAGTCCAACGACGACGGCTCCGAGCCCTACTCGGTCTACGCCGGTCGCCTGGACGGCAAGGGCGCCCCCAAGGTGATCAGCCCCAACGACGGCCGCTACCACACCGCCCCGGCCACGGACGGCAGGACCGTGGTGTGGACGGCGTACGGCCCGACCTCGGTCGACGTGCTCTCCCGTCCCGTGGCGGGAGGCCCGGTCAAGACGCTGTACAGCTCCACGACGGGTGTCGCGGGGCTGCGGGTGGAGAAGAACACGGTCGTGTTCGAGGAGTACGACATCCTCGGCGGCCGGCACGTCGGCTACATGCGGCCCACGGACAAGGCGCCCGTCTTCACCGACGGGAAGAAGTGGAACACCCTGACCGCTCTGCCCTCCATCAGCGACAACAAGATCGCCTACGCGAAGCTGTACGCGCAGGGCGGCTCGTACCGGCTGGGTGTGGAGGTGGTCGACCTGGCCACCGGCAAGGCGGTCCTGACCGAGCAGCTGGACGAGCCGGTGAGCCTGGGCCAGACCGGCATCAACGGCAAGAACGTGTTCTGGCTGGCGGACGCCGACGAGAGCGACGGCGGTCTGATGTCGGTCGTCAGTGCCGGTCTGGACGGCCGCGGCGCGTTCCTTGTCAGCAGCGAGCAGAAGCCTGGCGCGTTCATGGCGTCCGACCTGACGGTCTCCCAGGACGCGCTGACGCTGGTGGCCCGGACGCCCGACACGCGCTACCGCAACGAGTCGCTGCCGAAGCTGTGGCAGCTGACCATCGACGGCTCCCGTCGCGAGCGGGTGTCCTGCAACCGCGGTGAGCAGAACTACCCGGCGGCCGGCGCGGGCCGTCAGGTGGCCTGGCTGGACGCGACGACCGGCTCCACCGACCTGGTGGTCCGGGAACGCCCGGCCGGCACCTGCTGATCCCCACGGGTGGGTGACGGGGCCGACGGCTGCTGCCGTCGGCCCCGTTCGCGTGTCGGGCCGCCCTCGCGGGTGGCCCCCTTCACGGGAGGCCTGCTGCGGGTCGGGCCCACTCCGGGCGCAGGCGGCGGGTCAGGCGCCGGAGGACGTCATACCCGTGATCATCTCGGTCAGGACGGTGCGGCGGTCCTCGCCCGGCCGGGGCCGAAGGGTACGGGCCAGGCGGGCGCTGTCGTAGTGCCAGCGGTGGTCGAGGTCCTGCGGGACGGCGTCGGTCTCCCGCACGTCCGCCCGGGTGCCGAGCAGGTCCGTGAGGTCGTGGGCGAGGTCCTGCCAGGAGACGTGGCCGCTGATGGCGTTGGCGACGCCGTGCACGGGCCGGTCCAGGCATTCCGCCACCGCGCGGGCCAGTGCGGCCGCGTGCACCCAGGCGGCGCCGTACCAGGCGTGTCCGCCCGTGCCGGGGCGGGGCACCTCGACGGGCCGGCCCTGCTCGGCGGCCTGGTAGAGCGTGCCGAGGGCGCCCCAGCGCAGCTGTTCGCGGAGCCGGTCGTGGGCACCCCAGACGATCGGCGACCGTACGGCGCTGGCGCCGCCGCGTCCTTCGGTCCCCGCGGCGCGCAGCAGCATGGCCTCGCAGTCGAGCTTGGCCCGTCCGTACGGGCTGACGGGATCGTGGGGTGCCGATTCCTCGGCGACCCGGGCCGTCGCGGGGTGGCCGTGGGCGTCGACGCTGCTGACGAAGACGAACGGTCCGCGCCGCCAGGCGTCGACCATCGTCTCCATCGCCGCCAGGTCCACGTCGTGCCGGGTGAAGGTGCACGCGGCGTGGACGACCGCGTCCGCCTGCGCCACGGCGTCCCGCAGGCCGGCCAGGTCGGTGAGGTCGCCCTCGATCACGTCGACGCCGTCACCGGCGATCAGATGGGCGGACTCGGGCCGCGCCAGTGCCAGCACGGGGCGTCCCTGGGCGGCGAGTTCGCGTACGACGAACGCGCCGACGCCGCCCGTCGCGCCGGTGACCAGCACCGTGCCGGGGCGGGCCTCACGGGAGCGGGGCGCCGGCCGGCTCGCGGTCCTCGCGGCGCTCTGCTGCGCCGCGCGTTCGTCGAGGAGGGCGGTCAGTGCCCGTGGCGTGCGGGCCTGGAGCACGTCGAGGCCGGTGAGCGGCAGTTCGAGGTCGGTGCGCAGCCGTTCGGCGAGCTGTACGGCCTTCAGGGAGTGGCCGCCGAGGGCGAAGAAGTCGTCGTCCGGCGACGGGTGCAGGCCGAGCACGGCGGCGAAGGCTTCCGTGACCGTCCGGGTGCGGGCACCGGACGGAGCGTCCGGCGTGGCCGGCCGTCCGGGCAGCCGGGCGTGGTCCGCCGGACCGGCGGCCGTACGCGGCAGCTCGTCGAGCAGGGTGACCGCGGCGGGCAGGGCCTCCGGGGGGAGCGTGCGGCGCAGCAGCCCGAGCAGTTCGTGGCCGGACGGGCCCGCGCTGTCCTTCAGGACGGCGTAGGCCACGGCGGGCCCCTGCTCGGACTCGACCACGGTGGCGTCGGCGACCATCGGGTGGGCGCACAGGGCCTCGGCGGCCGGGTGGCGGTCCCGGCCCGCGGGGGCCGCCACCGGTGCGCTGCCGTCGGGCAACGGCAGCGCGTCCAGGTCGAGTTCCGGGTCGGCCGCCACGGCTTCGAGGAGGGCGGCGTAGTCCCGTACGGCCGCTTCCGCCGCGGTGTCGTCCACGGCGAGGGCGTCGTACTGGACGAGGGCCCGGGGTCGGGCCGGGTCGCCCAGGTCCAGGCCGTAGGAGAGGCTGAACTTCGCGCCGTCGGAGGGGAGGTCCACGTATTCGGCCGTCGTACCCGGCAGGCGCAGGACGGTCGGTTCGCCCAGGACGTCGGAGGTGACGCGGACCAGTGCGGTGCCGTCGGCGCCGCGCGCCGCGGTGCCGAGGCGTTCGAGGACCAGGTCGAAGGGGATGTGCCGGTACTGCTGGGCTTCGAGGAGCGCGTCGCCGACGCGGCGCAGCAACCAGGTGAAGGACGTGCCGCCGGAGAGGTCCACGCGGACGGGGAGGGTGTTGACGCACAGCCCCACCAGGCCGCGCATGGCGCTTCCGCTGCGGTGCGTGCCGGCCACGCCGATGACGAGGTCGTCGTCGCCGGTGAGGCGGCGCAGGGCGGCGAAGGCCGCGGTGAGCGACACGGCGAACAGGGTGGCCTGCCGCTGGGCGCCCAGGGTCCGCAGCGCGTCGGGAACGGTGGGCGTGAGCGGCACGGTGCGTACGGCCGCCGCGCGCGCGGAGGTGTGCGGCGCGGGCGCCGCCGGCCGGGGCAGCCGCGGCGGGGCCGCGTCGGCCAGCAGCTCGCTCCAGCGCTGCGTCTCCTCCTCGGCGCCGGGCAGGGCGTCGTGCTCGCGGCGCGCGTGGTCGGCGTACCGGGGCGCGGTGGCGAGGGTGCGCCGTGGTGTTCCGCCGGTGGCCGCGGCGTAGAGCTCGGCCAGTTCTTCGGCGACGGTCTCCAAGGAGGCTCCGTCCACGGCGATGTGGTGGAACGTCAGGAGCACGGTGTGGTCGTCGGCGCCGTGGCGCAGGACGAGCGCCCGGACGGCCTCGCCGGACGCGAGGTCGAACGGCCGGGCCGTCTCGCGCCGCAGCAGGCCGGTGGCCTGCGCCCCGTCGGTGTCGACGACGTGTACGGGGACCGTCCGCGGGGTCGCGAGGACTTCCTGGCAGGGTTCGCCGTCGTGCTCGGTGTAGCGGGTGCGCAGGATGGCGTGCCGGGCCACGAGGGAGGTGAGGGCGGTGGCGAACGCGGCGACGTCGAAGGGGCCGCGCACACGGGTGGCGAACGGCACGTGGTAGGAGTCGCCCGTGCCGCCGAGCCGTTCCATCAGCCACATGCGGCGCTGGGCGCGGGAGAGGGGGGCGCACGCGCACTCCGGTGCGCCGTCGGACTCCTGTACGCCCACGGTCTGCGGCGCGCCGTCGGTCTGCGGTGTGCGGCCCTGCTGTCCGGTGCTCGTGCCCGGGGCGGTTTCGGCGGGCGTCGCGCCCCGGCCGCTGCCGGCGCGGGCGCGGCGCAGCAGTTCCCGCTGGAGTTGCTGTCGGCCGTCGCGGGTCGCGGAGTCGGCGTCAGTGGACATCGCTGTGCTCCGGGGTGTCGGGGTGGAGGTCCGCGTGAGCGGCCAGGAGGGCGCTTTCGACCAGCGCGGCCTGGGCGGCGACGGTCGGCGCGGCGAAGAACTCTGCGAGGGAGATCTCCACGCCCAGTTCCTCGCGGAGGTCCTCGGTGACGACGAGGGCGAGGAGGGAGTGTCCGCCCATGAGGAGGAACTCGGCGTCGGCCCGCGTCACTTCGGTACCGAGGGCCTGGCTCCACACCTCGGCGACGGCCTGCTCCAGGGGTGTCATCGGCGGCGGCGACCCGTCCGCCGACCCTCCTTCCGCGGGGTGGGCGTGCGCGGTGAGCGCGCGCCGGTCGACCTTCCCGGCCGGGGTGAGGGGCAGCCGGTCCAGCACGGTCACGGCGTCGGGTACGAGGTGGCCGGGCAGGACGGTGGTGAGCCGTTCGCGCAGCGTCGCTCCGGCGGGTACGGGGCCGGGTGCGGCGACCACGAAGGCGACGAGACGCGCTTCCGGGGTGCCGGCGCCGTCGACGGTGACGGCGGCGTCGTCGACGGTGACGGCGGCGTCGTCGACGTCGGGCTGCTCGCGCAGGGCGTGCTCGACCTCGGCGGGTTCGATGCGGAACCCGCGGACCTTCACCTGGTCGTCGTTGCGGCCGTGGAACTGGAGGATGCCGTCGGGGCGGAGGGAGACGATGTCGCCCGTGCGGTAGAGCCGCGCTCCGGCGGCGGGGTGTTCGACGAACCGTTCCGCGGTGAGTTCGGGCAGGCCGGTGTATCCGTGGGCGAGCCTGCTGCCGCCGACCCACAGCTCGCCCCGGTCCCCGTCGGCCACCGGGTGGCCGTCGGCGTCCAGGACGTGCGCGGTGGCGCCGCAGATGGGCCTGCCGATGGGTATCGGCCCGGCGCAGTCCTGCGCGGTGACCCGGTGGGCGGTGGCGAAGGTGGTCGTCTCGGTCGGCCCGTAGCCGTTGACGAGTTCCAGCCAGGGGAAGGCGGTGAGCACCTCACGGGCCTGCGCGGCGGCCATCGCCTCGCCGCCCACGACGACCGAGCGCAGCTGCGCGAAGACGCGGGAGCGGCGTGCGGCGAGCTGGTGGAAGAGGGCCGTGGTGAAGAACGCCACCGTCACGCCGTGCCGTTCGACGTGCCGGGCGAGGTCCTCCAGGGTGGGGCGCTGTTCGGTGCAGACGACGACCGCGGCGCCGTTGGCGAGCGCGGCCCAGATTTCGAACGTCGAGGCGTCGAAGGTCATCGGCGAGTGGAACAGGACGCGGTCGCGGCCGGTGAGGGTGACGTAGTCGGGGGCCGTGACCAGCTCGGCGACGGCCCGGTGCGGCACGAGGACGCCCTTGGGGCGGCCGGTCGAGCCGGAGGTGAACATGATGAAGGCCGGGCTGTCCGGGTCGCAGTCGTCGACCGGCGCGCCGCTCGTGAGCGGTTCCTCGGGCAGGGTGAGGACGGGGCCGGGGAGCGCGGCGGCGTCCAGCAGTTTCGCGTCGCCGACGGTGAGCGTCACCTCCGCGTCGGCGATCATCGCGGCGGTGCGCGGGCGGGGCTGGGCGGGGTCGAGCGGTACGCACACGGCTCCGGCCAGCCACAGGCCGAGCTGGGCCACGACCGTGCGGGCCGACCGTGCCGTCAGCAGCGCCACCCGGTCGCCGCGGGTCACGTCGTGCTCGCGCAGACGGGCCGCGAGGGCGTGGCCGGCCCGGAGGAGGCGGCCGTAGGTGAGGGTGGTGTCGCCGTCGACGACGGCGAGGGCGTCGGGGGTGAGAGCGGCGTGCCGCGCGACGAGTGCGGGCAGTGCCGTGCCGTCACCGGCGTCGTCGCGCTGCGGATCGAGGGCCTTCGGGAGGGTGAGGGTCATGTCAGGCTCCTGTCGGCTGCGGGGTCCGGCGCTGGTCGAGGAGGGCCGCGAAGGCGCGCAGGTCCGTGCTGCGCAGCAGCTCGGGGGCGCGCAGGCGCACTCCGGTCTCGCGTTCGACGGTGGCCAGCAGCCGTGCGGCGATGATGGAAGTGCCGCCCGCGTCGGTGAAGTTGTCGCCGAGGCCGACGCAGTGGCGGCCGAGGAGGTCGCGTACGGTCTCCAGCACGAGCCGCTCGGTGTCACTGGCGTCCGCGTCCGCGTCGGAGGGCACTTCGGCGGTGCCGCTGCCGGGCGCGGCAGCAGCCGGGACCCGGGCGGCCAGGGCGGGCCGGTCCACCTTGCCGTTGGCGTCGAGCGGGAAGCCGTCGACGATGCGTACGGTGGCGGGGACGGCCTGCTCGGGCAGCCAGGCGCGGACCGCGTCGAGCAGCTCCCCGGTGGCCGGTTCGGCGCCGTCGGCCGGCCGCAGGTGTGCGACGAGACGGCCGTGGCCGGAGCTGTCGCGCAGCACGGTGACGACGGCACTGCGGACCCGGGGGTCCTGCTCGAAAGCGGCTTCCACCTCGGCGAGTTCGATCCGCACCCCGCTGATCTTCACCTGGTCGTCCAGGCGGCCGAGGAAGTCCAGGCTGCCGTCGGCGTTCATCCGTACCCGGTCACCGGTGCGGTACAGGCGGTCGACCCGTCCCAGTTCCGGCTCCTGCGGGGGTGCCGTGAAGCGGCGTGCGGTGAGTTCGGGGTCGAGGTAGCCCAGCGCCAGGCAGTGGCCGCCGACCCGCAGTTCACCGTCGTGCCCGCGGGGCACGGGGCGGCCGTCGTCGTCGGTGACGACGAGGGTCACGCCCGGCAGTGCGGTGCCGATGGGCGGCGGGGCCTGCTCGCCGGCCTGCGGGTCGGTGCGGCGCATGGTGTGGGTGGTGGTGACGACGGTGGCTTCCGCGGGGCCGTAGGCGTTGTGGACGGTGGCGGTGACGTCGGTGCCGGGACGGCGTCGCATGCGGTCGCCGCCGACGACGAGGTGGCGCAGCTTCAGGTCCTGCGGCCAGGGCCGGTCCAGGAGCGGTTCGACGGTCGGGGTGGCCGCGACGGCGTGCGTGAGGCCGCAGTCGCGCCACCAGTCGGTGAGGACGTGCGCGTCCCAGCGGGTGTCGTCCGGGGCCGGGACGAGGGCGGCCCCCGAGGTCAGGCCGGCCCACAGTTCCAGCAGGTGCGGGTCGAAGGCGACGCCGATGAGCAGGGACTGGCGGTCGCCCGGTGCGAGGCCGGTCTCGGCCCGGTACCAGTCGAGGGCGACGGACAGGGAGGTCTCGGCGACGGCGACCGCCTTGGGGCGGCCGGTGGAACCGGAGGTGAGGACGGCGTACAGGGCGTTGCCGGGCGCGCGCCGGGTGCCGCGGGCGGCGTCGGTGAAGGCCGCCACGACGGCGGCGGGGGCGTTGACCCCGTCGGTGGGCAGCGGCAGCGGGAGGTGCTCTCCGCCGCGGTGTCCCTCGGGCAGGACACCGGGGTCGCCGATGAGGCAGACGACGTCGAGGTCCTCGGTGACGGCCTGGGTGCGGCGTTCGCCGGGGCGGGGCCCGAGCGGCAGGTAGACGGCGCCGATCCGGGCGAGCGCCACGGCGGTCACCACCAGGGCGGTGGAACGGTCGAGGCAGACGCCGACCAGGTCGCCGGGGCGTACCCGGTCGCGCAGGGCGGCGGCGGTCCGCTCGGCCGCCGCGTCGAGGTCCTGGTACGTCCAGGTGCGGCCGTCGTCGATCACGGCGGCGGCCTGCGGGGCGCGCCGGGTCCAGTCCTCGAAGTGCGCGAGCACGCCGGTCGGTTCGGCGGCGGGCCCGTGGGCGACGCTGACCGGGGCGGGGGCGTCGGGGAGGGTGGCGGGTGCGGTCAGGGGCTGGGTCATCACGACTCCGTGGAAAGGGCGGTGGCGGCGAGGGCTTCGGCCTGGTCGGCGAGGACGGGGTTGCGGAAGAGCACCCGCAGCGGCGGGCGGGTGCCCAGCCGGGGCTCCAGCCAGGCGGCCAGCTCGGCGGCCAGCAGGGAGTGGCCCCCGCTGTGGAAGAAGTGCGAGCGCGCGTCGATCCGGCTGTGGCCGAGGACCGTGCTCCAGCCCTCGGTGAGCAGCGCCGTCATCGGGTCGTCGGAGGTGGCGGCGGGCGGGGTCGCCGCGCTGTCACCGGCCTGCGCCCCGGTCCCGGCCCGGGCCGTGGTGTCGTGCGCGGGACCGTGGTCGCCGGCGTCGAGTTCCGCTGCCCGGCGGCCCAGGGCCGTACGGTCGGGCTTGCCGCCCGCGAGGGTCGGCATGGTGTCGAGCGAGGTCCATCGGGCGGGCACGAGGGGGCCGGGCAGGCGGCCGCCCAGCTCGGCATGGAGCGCCTTCTCGTCGAAGCCGGCGCCGTCGGGCCCGTCTTCGAGGAAGCCCACGAGCCGCGGGCCGCCGGGGCCCTCGCGGTCGAGGACGACGGCGCAGGACCGGCCGCCGAGCACCGCCGAGGCCGCGGCCTCGATCTCCTCCAGTTCGATGCGGTGACCGCGCAGCTTGATCTGGTTGTCGCGCCGTCCGAGGAAGTACAGCAGGCCGTCCAGGCCTCGGTAGCCGAGGTCGCCGGTGAGGTAGACGCGCTGCCCGTCGAGTGCGTCGACGGTGACGAACCGGGCGGCGGTCACTTCCTCGTTGCCCGCGTAGCCCTCGGCGAGACCGGGTCCGGCGACGGCGAGTTCGCCGACCGCGCCGTCCGGCAGCGGACGGTGGTGGGCGTCGAGCACGTGGATCCGCTCGCCGGGGAGTTCGGTGCCCAGCGGGATCTCGGCGCCGTCGACGAGCGTCTCGCGGGAGATCTCGTGGACGGTGGAGCTGATGGCCGCCTCCGTGACGCCGTAGGCGTTGAGGACGGTGGCGTCGGTGTCGGCGAGGACGCCGCGCAGTGCCTCGACGGGGAGGCGCTCGCCGCCGAGGACCAGGAGCCGGGGCGTCCAGCTGTCGTCGCGCAGGGCGGGACGCAGGTCCTCGCGGGTGGCGAGGAAGTAGCTGGTGGGCAGGTTCGCGACGGTGACCCGGGAGGCGGCCAGCAGTTCGGTGAGCTCGGCGCCCGTGGGCACCTCGTGCTCGGGAAGGACCAGGCACGCACCGGCGTACAGGGTGGGCAGCACCTCCTCCAGCGCCACGTCGAAGGACGGCTGGGCGAACATCAGCACCCGGTCGGAGGTGATGAGGCCGAACCGGTCGGCGGTCGCCGTGATGTGGTGCACCAGGGCGCCGGGACCGACGGCGACGGGCTTGGGGGTGCCGGTGGAGCCGGAGGTGTGGATGACGTACGCGGTGCCCGGCAGGACGCCGCCGTCACGGGCCGGGGGCAGCACGGCGGCGTCGACGCGGGCGGTCGGCAGTGCGTCCGGCAGGGCCGGGGTGCCGTCGCCGGTGAGGACGAGCGCGGGCGCGAGTCGCTCCAGCAGCAGGGCGAGCCGGGCCGGCGGGTCGGACGGGGACAGCGGGCAGTAGACGGCGCCGGTGCGCAGGCAGGCGAGCAGGGCGACGACGGAGTCGGTCCCGCGGGGCAGGACCACGGCCACCGGCCGGCCGGGGGTGACCCCTGCGGCCTTCAGGCGCTCGGCGAGCGAGCCGACGCGGGCGTCGAGTTCGCCGTAGGTCAGCCTGCGGGCGCCGCACAGCAGGGCCGGCAGCGACGGGTGGTGCGCGGCGACGGGGTCCAGCGGGTCGCGGTCGGCCGGGACGGGGACGGGCTCGGTGGCCGGTGCCGCGGGGGCGGGGGCGAGATCGGCGAGCGGGGTGGCGGGGCTGTCGAGGTAGGCGCGCAGCAGGTCCAGGAAGCGGCCGGAGAGCAGCCGGGCGACGTCCTCGCCGAAGAGGTCCGCGTCGTAGTCCCAGACGAGGGTCATGCCGGGGGCGCCGTGGCGGGTGGTGACGCCGCGCCGGTCGTCCGGAAGCAGGACCACGTCGAGGTCGAAGCGGGTGGTGCCGGTGTTGAAGCCCTCGAACAGGGTGATGTCGAGCCCGGGTACGTCCATCTCGGGCAGGGGCGCGTCGTGGGCGCTGAACATGACCGAGAAGAGCGGGTTGTCGGCGCCGGAGGTGTGCATGCCGAGGGCCCGGGTCAGTTCCTGGACCGGTACGTCCTGGTGCGGCAGGGCCCGGATGAGGGTGTCGGTGATCTCGTCCATGGTGTCCTGGGCGGGGACGGCGGCGTCCAGGGCGAGCGGCAGCGGGATGGTGTTGACGAACATGCCGACGGCGTCCTCGTAGCCGAGGGGCCTGTTGCCGACAGCGGTGCCGATGACCATGCGGGAGCGGCCGCTGTGCCGGCGCAGGAGCTCCGCGAACAGGCCGAGGAGCGTGGAGAAGGGGGTGAGGCCGCGGGTGCGGGCGTGGGCGCGCAGTCGTTCGGCGAGGTCGGCGCCGATGGTCTGGCGCAGCTGTCCGCCGTGGTGCCTGCGGCGGGCACCGGGGCGGGTCACGCCGGGCAGCGGCAGGTCGTACTGCAGGTCACTCAGTTCGGCGCGCCAGAAGTCGAGGGACTCCGGGGCGTAGGCGCCCTCGGCGCGTTCTTCGACGTGGTCCGCGTACGAGGAGGCGGCCGGGAGTTCGAGGGTTTCGCCGAGGACGTGGGCGCGGTACACGCGGAAGACGTCGTCGAGCAGGATCGCGAAGGAGTGGCCGTCGTGGATCAGGTGGTGCTCGACGTGGACCAGCCGGTGGTGGCGCTCGGCCAGCCGGACGAGCGTCCAGCGGATCAGCGGCGCCTCGAAGGTGTCGAGCGGTGTCTCGGCCTCGGTGCGCAGGAGGCGGGCGAACGCCGCCTCGGTGTCGTCCTGCGCGCTGAGGTCGACGGTGTGGAGCCTCGGCGCGCAGTGCTCCGCGACCCGCTGCTGCGGTACGGAACCGGTGGAGGCGACCAGTTCGAGCCGCAGACCGGCATGGCGGGCCAGGGTGGCCGCGAGTCCGTGGCGCAGGGCCTCGGCGTCGAGGGTGCCCCACAGGTCCAGCGAGGCGGTGAAGTTGTAGGCGCGGCTGCCGGGCTGCATCTGCTCGTGCAGCCAGACGATCTCCTGCGAGGAGGAGAGGGGAAGCATGGGCGATCCCTGAGGTTGTCGGGTCGGTTTCCAGTGCCGGTCACGGTCGTGTCCGGCGGTCGTACGGGCGGCGTCGCGGGTCGCGCGGCGCCGTTGCCCTTCGGGGCGTGCGGGGATGCTGTGGGGGGAGCTCGTGGGGCACGGCCCGGCGGTGTGGGCGCGTGCTGTGCTGCCGGGTCGGTCCCGGGGGCTGCGGGGGGGGGTGCGGGGGCCGCGGGGGGGGGTGCGGGCGGGCAACCGCACCGGACGGCACCGGGCGCTCGGGATGTCGCGGACGTCCCGAGGGCGGGGCGGAGGGGGAAGGCGACGCGGGGCGTCGGCGGCCGTGTCGGGCGGCGGTGCCGGGGGCGGGCACGGTCCCCCGGCACAGGATCAGGGGCGCAGCGCGTGGGTGAGCGCGGCGAAAGCGCGGTGCGCGGCCTCGTCGTCGAGCACCGCCCGGTCCCACACCATCCGCAGGTGGATCTCCGCTCCTTGGGTGACGGACACGGCGAAGGGGCCGCGGACGGGTTGGCCGTCGACGTGGACCTCTCGTCCTTCGACGCCGGCCAGGGTGAGGGGCGGGCGGCGGCTGTCGTCGTCCACGGTCAGCAGCCCGTCGAGGCCTCCGGTCCAGCGGGACCCGGTGGCCCGTACCGCGTTGACGACCGCGTCGAAGGGGACGTCGGCCCGGTCCAGGTCGTCCCACCAGGCGTCGGCGGTGGCCTCGGAGCCGGGGCCGTGGCCGGTGTCGGCCGGGTGGACGAGGGTGTTGAGGAAGCAGCCGACGACCGGTTCCGCTCCGGCTGGACGGCCGCCCCACGGGTAGCCGAGCGGGACCGTGCGGTCCGGCCCGTACAGCTCGCGGGCAGCGGCGCGGCAGGCCTCGAGGAGTCCGGGGAAGGAGACTGCGCCGTCGGGTGCGGGCAGCAGGGCCCGTGCGGCGCCGCTGGGCGGTGCGCCCCCGGCTCCGTGTGCGGGACGCAGGGCCGGGGCCGGCGCGGGGGCATGGGTGTCCAGGGTGCGCAGCCGTTCCGCCCAGTACGCCGCCGCGGCGGGCGTCTCCCCCCGTTCCTCGGCGGCGAGTTGCCGCAGCACCGCGTCCTCGTAGGCGGCGAGTTCGGCTGCCGTCTCCCCCGCCGCGGTGCCGGGGCCGGGCGCCTTCCCGGAGGCCTCTTCGGCGTAGGCGGCGCCGAGTTCGTCGACGATCCGCGCCAGCGAACGGCCGTCGCAGACGGCGTGGTCCAGGGCCACCGCGAGGACGTCCTCCGCGCACTCCTCGTCGTGCACGAGGAACAGCCGCAGGGTGGGGCCCTGCGGGTCCCAGGAGGCGAGGGCGCGGCGGAGCGCGTCGGCTGCCGACTCGCCCGGTGCGACGTCCGGCCGGGTCACGGTGACGTCCGCGTCCTCGGGAGCGGCGACGCGCAGTACGGGAGTGCCCCGGACGACGGCGGGCCGCGAACGCAGGACGGTGTGCCGGGCGGCGAGCCTGTGGGCCGCCGCCCGCAGGCGCTCGGGGTCGATGGTTCCGGACGGGAACGCGAAGAACATGGGCACCACGTCCGGGCGTCCCGTCGGGTCCAGTGAACGCACCAGCAGGAAGCGGCGCTGCGCTCCGGTGACGGGCAGCAGGGCGTCGGACCGGTCGGCGGCCAGACGCCGGTATCGGGTCAGGTACTGACTCGTGATGCTGAGCACGGGGTCCTCTTCGTCGTGGCCGGGGTCGCGGCCGCGCAGGGCGGGTCTGGGCGGGGCATGTCTGGGCGGGGCGGCGTGGTCGGGTCGGCGTGGTGAGGGGGTGTGGTCAGCCGGCGGGCGCGGGGGCGGGACGTTCGTCCCCGTCGGCGCGGGCCGCGACTCCCTCCTGCGGTGTCCCGTCGGCGCCGCCGTCCTGCGGACCGGGTAGGTCACGCATCCGGCGCAGCGGGGAGAACAGCAGCGGCAGGGGCACGGCGAGGATGCCGACGGCACACCAGACCAGGGCCGTGCGCGAACCGTAGGTCTGGGCGAGGGCTCCGCCGATGAGCGCGCCAAGGGGCAGGGTGCCCCACATGAGGAAGCGCAGGGTGGCGTTCATCCTGCCCAGCAGGCGGGGCGGGCACATCCCTTGGCGGAAGCTGACCTGGGCGACGTTGTAGACGACGGCGCCGAAGGAGACGACCGCCGATCCGGTGGCGAAGAGGACCGCCCCGGAGAGACCGTGCGCGGACAGGGGCCACAGCAGGGCGAACGGGCCGGTCACCAGGAGGGAGAGGAGGATGACCCGGGCCTGTCCCAGCCGTGCGGCGAGCCGCCCCGCGCACAGTGCGCCGAGGAGCCCGCCGACGGCCGACGCGGACAGCACCAGTCCGAGCCCGCCGGCCTGCAGTCCGACGGTCCGGACGAGGTGGACGGTCTGCGTGGCCATGAGGACGGCCGTCCAGAGGTTGGCGAGGCCGGTGGTGAGGGCGATGACGCGCAGCAGCGGGTGGCCGAAGACGAAGCGGACGCCTTCGCTGATCTCCTTGCGCAACGAGGCGCCGGGCGCGGCGGGTTCGGGTGCCCCCTCGGTCCGCTCGATCCGGTGGAGGAACAGGGCGGAGAGCAGGTAGCCGAAGGCGTCGACGACGATCGCGAACTGCGCGCCGACGAGCTGGACGAGCCCGCCACCGATGCCGGGGCCGGTGACGTGGGCGGTGGAACGGACCGTCTCCAGGGCGCCGTTGCCCGCGACGAGCCGGTCGCGGGGCAGGATCTGCGGCAGGTAGCTCTGGTGGGCGACGTCGAAGAACACGGTGGCCACGCCGGTCACGAGGGCGACGGCATAGAGCTGGGCCATGGTCAGCACGCCGGCGAGCGCGGCGGCGGGGATGCTCGCCATGGCCGCGGCGCGCACCAGGTCGGCCCGGACCATCAGGGGCCGCTTGCGCATGCGGTCGGTGAGTGCCCCGGCGGGCAGCCCGACGAGCAGGAACGCCGCCGTCTCCGCCGCGGTCAGGAGACCCACCTGGAACGCGGGGGCGTCGAGCACGAGGACGGCCACAAGGGGCAGCGCCACCAGGGTGACTTGGGCACCGAACTGTCCGGTGGCGGCTCCCGCGAGCAGCAGTCGGAAGTCACGCGAGCGCATGGGGCCACCGGTGCCAACGGGGGCGGCGCGGTTTGTGTCGGACATGTGAACGACATTCACCGATTAATCGCGCAACAGTCAAAGCAAACCTGTCAGTTTCGGACTTGTTTTGCGGCTCCGCGGACACAAGTCGGGAAATCTTTCGTGCTACCCCGGGTACCACCGCGTAAATTCCGGCGCGTTCCGCAGGCGGCGCGGGGCGGGGAGGGCAAGGGGGAACAGGGGTCCGCGAGGGCACTGAGCGGCGGATCTTACCGTGAGTAACCGATTCCATCCTGGCCGAAAAGGCTCATCCGTGATCATGCCCCTGCGGAAGCCGTCATTCCGTCCGCTATGAACGCCGCGCGTCCTGGTCCGCCGGATGCCCGGCCCCGCTCGCGGCCCGCCCCTGCACCGCCGCAGGCGCCCCGCCGGAGGCCTCCACGCGGCGCGGCGAGCCGATGGCCGGGCAGGGCCGGGACGGCGACGGGGCCGGGACGGCGAGGAGGCGGGGACGGCGAGGCGGCCGGGACGGCGAGGAGGCCGGGACGGCGAGGAGGCCTACTTGGATATGACCCGCCCCACCGCGTCGGGGCCGGTCGCCAGCGCCCGGCTCTCGACCTGCCACGCGGGGTCTGCGGGGTCGAGCCGGGTACGGAGGTAGGCCGCCGCGAGCCGCGCGAGGGCGGCGACGCGTGCCGGGTTCTCGTCGGTGGTCTCCGCGGCGTCGTACCCGGCGATCCCGCCGAGTCCGTGCTCCGCGTCGAACAGGGTGAGCAGGGCCTTGGGGCCCGGGGCGAGGACGTAGGGGTCGGCGTGCCAGTCCGGCCCCATGTCCGTGAAGTGCCGGGAGTCGTCCTTGTCACCGGCGACGACCAGGGCCGGTGCGGTCATGGTGGAGAAGTCGACGGCCCCGACGACCGGCCACTGCTCGGCCATGGGTCCGTTGAACACCGCACCGCCCCGGCCGGGCGCGGCGAGCAGCACGCCCGCCTTGATCCGCGGCTCGCCGAGGTGCACCACGGCACCCGTACCGGGGTCGGTGAGACCGGCGCCCAGCAGGAGAGCGGCGGTGAAGCCGCCGAGCGAGTGTCCGACGAGGGCCACCTTGTCGGGGTCGACCCGCCCCGCGAGCCGCGGGACCGTGCGCTCGATGACGTCGAGCCGGTCGAGGACGTGGGTCATGTCCTCGGCGCGGGAGCGCCAGAAGTCCGGCGCGCCGGGTGCGTCGGCGACCAGGTGGCTCAGCGTCCGGGAGGTGAGGTGGGTGGGCTGGACGACGACGAAGCCGCGGGCGGCCCAGAAGTCGGCGAGCGGCGCGTACCCGTGGAGCGAGGAGAGGTGGTTCGAGGGGCCGTGGCCGTGGGAGAGGAGCAGGACGGGGAGGCCGGTGCCGGCCGCGGGAGCCGAGACCCGCACCTGGAGGTGCACGGGACGGCCGGGGACGGAAAGGACCACGGGACTGTAGGAGATGACGGGCTGCGGCTCACCCAGGGCGTCGCCGGCAGCGGCAGCGGTGGCGGCGTCGGCGTCGGCGTCGGCGTCGGTGTTGGTCGAGGTGGTGGCGGTGTCTGCGGCGGTGGAGGTGCTCATGTTCCGTGTTCCCTTCAACGGGGCCCGGTGCCCGCAGGTCGCACAGGACCGGCGACGGACGGGCGACGGGCAGGGCAGGGCAGGGCAGGGCAGGGCAGGGCAGCAGGAGCGTCCCGTTTCGGTTAACCTGAAACGGAGCGTCGCTCCATTTACTATCCGGAGCGCTGCTCCGTTTTGTCAATCGCCAGGGAGGGAACGTGATGGCCGCCCAGAGTTCTGCCGAGGAGCCGTCGTCCCCGGGCAAGCGGGCCGACGCCCGGCGCAACCGGGAGGCGGTGCTCGCCGCCGCCGCCGAGGTGTTCGTCACCGACGGCGTCGACGCGCCGATCCGCCGGATTGCCGCCCGCGCGGGGGTCGGCATGGCCACGATCTACCGCCACTTCCCGACCCGGGCGGACCTCGTCACGGCCGTCTACCGACACCAGATCGAGGCCTGCGCCGAGGCCGGCCCGGCCCTGCTCGCCGGCGCGGACTCCCCCTTCGACGCGCTGGGCCGGTGGATCGACCTCTTCGTCGACTTCCTGGTCACCAAGCACGGCCTCGCCGACGCCCTGCAGTCCGACGACGACCGCTTCGCCGCCCTGCACGCCTATTTCCTCGACCGCCTGCTCCCCGTCTGCGCGCAACTGCTGGACGCCGCGGTCGACGCGGGTGAGATCAGCCCCGGTACCCAGCCGTACGAGCTGATGCGCGGCATCGGCAACCTCTGCATCGGACGCGACGGCGACCCCCGCTACGACCCCCGCCGCCTGATCACCCTGCTCCTCCGGGGCCTCCGGGCGGCCCACGGGACCTGACGCGCCCGAACCGGCGATCTGCACCGGCGGTGCGAGCCGCCGATGCACCGGTCAGCCGATGCGCCGAAAAAAGGTGTGGCCGGGACGTCGAGAAGCGGCCTTCGGCTCCGTCCCCGGTGCGAAGGCGACCAGAATGGGTCGCACCAGCACCGAGGAGAAGCACCATGGCCAAGTACCTGCTGCTCAAGCACTACCGCGGCGCCCCGGCTCCGGTCAACGACGTCCCCATGGACCAGTGGACGCCGGAGGAGATCTCGGACCACATGCGGTACATGCACGACTTCGCGGCCCGGCTGGAGACGACCGGCGAGTTCGTCGACGGCCAGGCGCTCGCCCCCGAGGGGACCTTCGTGCGCTACGACGGTGAGGGTCGGCCGCCCGTCACCGACGGGCCGTTCGCCGAGACCAAGGACCTCGTCGCCGGCTGGATGGTGATCGACGTCGACAGCTACGAGCGCGCCCTGGAACTGGCCGGGGAGCTGTCGGCCGCCCCCGGCGCGGGCGGGAAGCCTCTTCACGAATGGCTCGAGCTGCGCCCGTTCCTCTCCGCCCCGCCCACCATCTCGGAGTAGGCCCCGCCATGGACGAGGTCCTCCTGCGGAGCCTCACACCCGGCGTGCTCGCCGTGCTCGTCCGCCGCGGAGCGGACTTCGCGTCGGCCGAGGACGCCGTACAGGACGCCCTGGTCGAGGCGGTCCGCGTATGGCCCGCGGACCCCCCGCGGGACGCGAAGGGCTGGCTGGTCACCGTGGCCTGGCGCCGGTTCCTCGACGCGACCCGGGCGGACGCGTCCCGCCGCCGCCGGGAGGACCTCGTCGACCGGGAGCCGGCCCCCGGGCCCGCCCCCGCCGTCGACGACACGCTCCGGCTCTACTTCCTGTGCGCGCACCCGTCGCTGACGCCGTCGTCCGCGGTCGCGCTGACCCTGCGGGCCGTCGGCGGGCTCACCACCCGCCAGATCGCCCAGGCGTACCTGGTGCCCGAGGCGACCATGGCGCAGCGGATCAGCCGGGCCAAGCGCACCGTGTCCGGTGTCCGGTTCGAACAGCCCGGCGATGTCGCGACCGTGCTGCGGGTCCTCTACCTGGTCTTCAACGAGGGCTACTCCGGCGACGTCGACCTCGCCGCCGAGGCCATCCGGCTCACCCGGCAGCTGTCGGCCCGGTTCGATCATCCGGAGGTGGCGGGGTTGCTCGCGCTCATGCTGCTCCACCACGCCCGGCGGGCCGCACGGACGGCGTCCGACGGCAGCCTGGTGCCGCTCGCCGAGCAGGACCGGGGCCGCTGGGACACGGGGATGATCGCCGAGGGTGTCGCCGTCCTGCAGGCGGCTCTCGTCCGGGACCGGCTGGGCGAGTTCCAGGCTCAGGCCGCCGTCGCGGCGCTCCACGCGGACGCGCCCACCGCCGGGGAGACCGACTGGACGCAGATCGTCGAGTGGTACGACGAGCTCGCCCGCCTCACCGACAACCCCGTCGTCCGGCTGAACCGCGCGGTGGCCGTCGGCGAGGCCGACGGGCCGCGGGCGGGCCTGGCGGCGCTCGCGGCCCTGGACGGTTCGCTGCCCCGCCACACCGCCGTGTCGGCGTACCTCCATGAGCGCGACGGTGACCTGAGGACGGCGGCGCGACTGTACGCGGAGGCGGCCCGGCAGGCTCCGAACCTCGCCGAACGCGACCACCTGACCCGCCGTGCCGCCGGGATCAACGCCCGGCTGAACGCGCCCCCTCCGGGCTGAGGGGTACGTGGCTCGGCCCCTCCGTGACTCAGAAGGTCCACCGGGTGTGGCTGTAGACGCCGCCGTCGCGTCCGAAGCCGTACGCCGTGGTGGGGGCCACCGCGAACACCACCGCGGTGCCCTGCCGGAACGCGTCGTCGATGCCGTGGAAGGTGCCCTCGGGCGAGGTGATGTGGGGCCCGTACTTCGTCGCGTACGCCGTGATCACCTCTTCCAGCACGGCCGGATCGGACACCTGCACCGCCGTGCCCTCGACGATGATGTCGAGCCCCTCGGTGAGGGAGTTCCCGCCGGTGGTCAGCGCGCAGTGGCCGTCGTGGGCCAGGTTCTTCGCCTTCTGCTCCCCCGGGCCGGTGGAGAAGTACACCACCCCGTCGTGCAGGGCCGCGATCACCGGGGTGACGTGCAGCCGCCCGTCGGGCCGGACCGTGGACAGCCAGAAGATCTCGGCGGCGCCCAGCTGCCGTTGGGCCTCCGCCCAGTCGGTGGCGGTGACCTCGGCGGCTCCCGGGCGGGGGTTGAGCGCGGAGCTGTAGCGGGCGTCGAGTTCCGTGGTGGGGTGCTTCGCGGATCCCTGGGTCGTCATCGTGGACCGTGTTCCTCTCCCCCGTTCGCCGTCGGCTCGCTGCCGAGGGGGAACGAGCCCGTGCATCCTCCCGCGCCGCCGCGCCCGACGGCGCCGTACGCGGCCGTCGACGGGGCCGGGGTCACCCGGCCGGTCGCGTGCGGGCGATCAGGACGTCGGCCTCCCTGTGCCGGCCGAGGGAGGAGTAGAGGCGCCGGCCCTCCTCGCCGGCGATGAGGAGACCCGTACGGGCCCCCGGGCGACGACGGAGCGCGAACACCTCGACCGCACGGCCGGGTTGGTCGCAGCGCGAGCGCAGCCCGCTGCCGGTGGCGTCGACGGGCTCCGCCCCGGGAAGGGAGCGCGCCGTGGTCCAGCCGGTCAGCCACCGTCGCATCAGCTGGGGATCGCTCTTCGTCATGCGCTCATGGGAGCAGGCGCACGCCCCCTCGCCCCATCTACGCCCCGAGCGACACCGAACAGCTGGCCGGTGGGTGCGAAGGGCCGCGGCCCCGGCCGCTCGGCGTCGTCCCTGCCGGACATCGGGGTTCAACCGGTCGTCAGCACGCTTGCCAGGCGTTCCAGCGCGATCTTGATGCGGTCCGGCGGCACTCCCTGCGCCCGCTGGTGGAGGTAGACCTCCGGTGCCAGCGGCGCGAGCATGACGTCGGCCATGGCCTCCGCGTTCGGGGCGTCGGCCTCGCGGAGCAGGACCAGTACGTGGGCACGCCAGAAGCCGTACGCCCCGACCGTGAAGCGTTTCGCGCCGGTCTCGGCGGCCAGCACCAAGTGCCCGTGACCCTCCAGCAGGTCGACCATGGCGGCGTAGAAGGCGGTGAGCCGCTCGACGGGCGGCGCGCCGGGCCCGAGCGGCGGAGCACCACGCATCAACTCCTCCTGCAGACGGCGTTCGTGCTCGTCGAGGAGGGCGGCCGCGATGGACGTGACGTCGGGATAGCGGCGGTAGAGCGTGCCGCGGCCGATGTCGGCCGCGCGGGCGATGTCGTCCATCGTCACGGTCCGCGGATCACGTACCGCGAACAGCTCGGCGGCGGCGGAGAGCACTTTGGCCCGGTTGCGGGCGGCGTCCGCGCGTTCCCTCGTCTCCATGGCGACTCACCCTACCGGAATAACCGGACACCCTGTCCGGTTGACCCGATCGTCAGGTATAAGTGGACACCGTGTCCGGTTAATCGTTCCGGCCGATACGAGGGGGCCCGTCATGACCACGTTGCTGCACCTGGATGCCAGCGCCCGTCGCCAGTCCTTCAGCCGAGAAGTCGGCCAAGCCGTAGTCGCCGCCTGGCGCGCGTCCCACCCCGAGGGCGTCCACCTGCACCGCGACCTGGCCGCCACACCGGTCCCCCAGATCGGCGAGGCGTGGACCGAGCTGTGCGACTACGTCCTTGAGCACGGGATCACCGATCCGACCCGCTACCGGGAAGCCGTGCGCACCCCCGCACAGGCGAGGGCCTGGGCGATCGTCGAGCCGCTGCTGGAGGAGCTCCTCACCGCCGACGTCGTACTGATCACCACGCCCATGTACAACTACTCCGTCCCGGCCTCCCTGAAGGCGTGGATCGACCAGGTCACCTTCCCGCGCATGTCCCTGGCGGGACGCCGGTTCGTCGTGGCGTACGCCCGTGGCGGCGCCTACGGCCCGGGCACCCCCCGCCATCCCTACGACCACCAGGAGCGCTACCTGCGCGACTTCTTCTCCGGCCACTTCGCCGTACCGGAGGAGGCCATGACCTTCCTCGGTACCGAGCTGGTCAACGCCCTCACCGATCCGGCCCTCGCCGACCGGCGCGGCGCACACGACGCGTCCCGCCTGGCCGCGCTGGACTCCGCCCGCGCGACGGGAGCTTCGCTGTGAACTGGCTCCTGCTTCTCGCCGCCGGCCTGGTGGAAGTCGGCTGGTCCCAGAGCATCAAACCGACGGCCGGCTTCACCCGCCCGCTGCCCACGCTGGTCTGCTTCGCGCTCGCTGCCGCCGCCGTCTACCTGCTGTCCCTGGCGATGAGGGGCCTTCCGGTCGGCACGGCCTACGCCGTCTTCACCGGCATCGGTGCGGCCGGCGCCGTCACCATAGGCATCGTGCTCCACAAGGACCCGGTCACCCCGACCCGCCTCCTCGCCCTCGCCCTCATCGTCGGCGGCGTCGCGCTGTCCCGAGCGAGCACGCCCTCCGAGTGAGCGGGCCATGGGGCGGTGCCTTGCACCTCGCAGCACACGTCCGACACGGCAGGGTGACCGCCACCGCGATCCGTCTCTCCGGTTACGGCTCCGCACCTGCGCCCTGCTCGGCCACTTCCGGTCCGCCCCTGGCCCACCGCAGGACGCAGCGGCGCGTGCGCCGAGTGGTGGAGGACCGGCTTGCCGGGGTGGTGGCGCCAGTGAAGCATCAGATTACGGGACGTACCGCCTGCGCATCGTGATGCCGGGATTCGCGGCGCGCCGTCCTTCCGCCTGCCTGCTCGACCTCATAGGAGTGGCCATGGAAGACAGCCCGCTGACCCGTCGACGGCTGCTGTGGGGTGCTGCCGGCGCGGCGGGCGCGGCTCTGACCGCTGCCGGGCTGCCCCTGCTGATGGGACCCGACGAGAACGGGAAGGGAAAACCCGCGCGGCCGGGCCCCGGCAGCAGGGCCCCGGTCGCCGCGGGGCCGCCGGCGGCAGTGCGCAAGGACTCCTCGGTGGACTACGCCCCCGCCGTGTGGGTCGAAGCCTCCGCGTCCAACTACACGGTCTCCGACCGCCCCGAGGCGTACCCCATCGAGTACGTCGTCATTCACCTGACGACGGACGTCCTGCCGGTCATGTTCGCCAAGTTCAACGACGCGGCCGAGAGGGTGTCCGCGCACTACATGATCAGCGCGAGCGGCACGCGGATCGCCCAGTGCGTGCGCGAGCGCGACGTGGCCTGGCACTCCGGCAGTGTCTGGCACAACTACCGGAGCATCGGCATCGAGCACGAGGGATGGACCGATCAGCCTGTCTACCTCGACACGATGTACGAGACGTCCGCCCTGCTCACGGCCACGATCTGCGCGAAGTACGACGTGCCGGTCGACCGGGACCACATCATCGGCCACGTGGAGGTTCCGCTGTCCACTCACGACGATCCCGGGACCGTGTGGGACTGGGACAAGTACATGAAGCTCGTCGGTACCGCCCGTCGGCGCATCAGGACCTGATGCCGCGCAGCCCCCGTCACGCGGGCTTGCCGTCGCCGTAGAGCCACGCGTCCCAGATCGCGTCGAGGTCCCGGCCGGCCTTGGCCTCCACGTACGAGGTGAAGTCGGCGGTGGAGGCGTGGCCGTGGCGGTGGCGCAGGGTCCAGCCCCGCACCAGGCCCCGGAAGTCCTCGTCCCCCACGGCCTGGCGGACCTTGTGGATCACCATGGCGCCGCGCACGTACACCGGCTGCCGGGAGATGTCCGAGGCGCTGGGCGGCTCGGCCGGCGGGAAGTCCCACTCGTCGTCGTCCGCGGCCTTGGCGTGGTTGCGGTCGAAGTGGTCCTGGGCACTGGCCCCGCCGTGGTCTTCGGTCCACAGCCACTCCGCGTAGGTCGCGAAGCCCTCGTTCAGCCACATGTCCCGCCAGGTTCGGGGGGTGACGGAGTTGCCGAACCACTGGTGGGCCATTTCGTGCACCACGTTGGTGGTGTGGAAGACGCCGGCCGGGATGGTCGGCCTGGTCTGGGTCTCCAGGGCGTAGGGCACGTCGGCCGCCTGATCGACGATCACCCCGGCGGAGGAGAAGGGGTACGGGCCGAACCTTCCCTCCGCCCACTCCATGACCTCGGGGAACCGGGCGAGGACCGCTCCGTCCTCGTCCACGCCCGCGGTCGTGTCCAGTGCCGACACGAGCGGGACGCCCGAACGGGTCCGGGAGGTCTTGATGTCGTAGCTGCCGATGGCCACGGTCGCCACGTGGCTCGCCATCGGCTCGGCCTGGCGCCAGTGGAAGGTGGCGCGGTCGCCCTCGGTGCGCCGGCTGACCAGCTGCCCGTTGGACATCGCCTGCACCCCCTTGGGAACCGTGACGGTGATGTCGTACGAGGCCTTGTCCGAAGGGTGGTGGTTGCCCGGGAACCAGGACATCGAGCCTGTCGGCTCGCCGAACGCGACCGCTCCGTTCTCCGTCCTCAGCCACCCTTCGCGCCACCCGTGGTCATGGGTGATCGGCTCCGGAGTGCCCGCGTAGTGGACGACGCTGCGGAAGGCGGTGCCCTTCCTGAGGTGGTCCCGCGGCTGCAGGGTCAGCTCCTGCCCGTCCCGGCGCACCTGCGCCTTGCGGCCGTCGACGGTGGCGCTCTGCACTTCCATGCCGAGGAGGTCGAGATTGAAGGCGCTGAGGTCCGCCGTGGCCTTCGCGGTGATCTCGGCACTGCCCTGGAGACGACCGCTGCCGGGGTCGTAGTCCAGGGTCAGGGCATAGTGGACGACGTCGTAGCCGCCGTTGCCGAGTTCAGGGAAGTACGGGTCACGGGCGCCTGCGGCGCCGGGGTGCCCGCCGCGGAACACCGCGCCGCCGGGTGCCGTCGTCGCAGCGGTGGCCGCGCCGGTACGCGCACCCGCCCCGCCGCGGCCGTCGGACGGCGAACACGCGGGGAGGGTGGCGAGCAGGCCCGCGACCGCGAAGGCGGCCACACGTCCGGAAGTCTTCACACGGCCGATCATGACCCAGGCTCCGAGCGCCCCGACCTCGCCACGCCGTGCCCCCGGCCCCCTGGCCGGCACGGCCAGACATGCCCCCGGCCGGATGGCGCGCCGACGAGCCGGCCCGGGTGGCGACCCGTCACCAGAGCAGCCGCGCCCGCGTGCCTCGGCTGCTGCCGCCTCTACACGGTCCGTACCAGCGCTCGCGTGGAGAACAGCGCACTGGCCCGGGCATCGGACCCGACATTGGACCGAGTAGCGTGCCGCGACGACGCATACGAGAAGCGCGTTTCACGTATTTCTTGACTGGTGTGCCGCTCAGGCCCGATGATCTGACTGCAACGGGGCGCCACAGGCGCATGCCACACCTACGAGGAGCTGAGAATGAACGTCCTGGTCACACCGTCGGCGACCGCACCCTCCCGGAGCGACCACGCGGACGTGGCCGGGACCGAGGTGCCGCTCCCTCAGATCACCGACGCCCGCGAGGTGGCCCCCGCCGACGCGCGTTCCCTGTCGAAGGTCTTCTTCGCACGCCTCCAGCACCTCGAGGAGGGCACGCGGGACTACCAGTTCGTCCGCAACACGCTCATCGAGATGAACCTGTCCCTGGTCCAGTTCGCCGTCCGCCGCTTCCGCAACCGCAACGACGGCACGGACCTCGACGACCTGGTCCAGGTCGGCACCATCGGTCTGATCAAGGCCATCGACCGCTTCGACCCCGACCAGGGCAACGAGTTCACCACTCTCGCCCTCCCCTACATCACCGGGGAGATCAAGCGCCACTTCCGCGACACGTCCTGGGCCGTGCACGTCCCGCGGCGCCTGCAGGAACTCCGCGTCGAGCTGGCCCGGGGCAAGGAGGCACTCGCCACGGTTCTGGACCGCGAACCGACGGTCCGCGAACTCGCGGAGCACCTCCAGCTCACGGAGGAGCAGGTGATCGAAGGTCTGGTCGCGGCGAACGGATACTCCAGCCAGTCCCTCGACCAGGGCCAGGACGACACCACCGAGACCGCCCCCCGGCCGCTGGCAGAGGTCCTCGGCGCCGAGGACCCGGCCATGGAGCTCTTCGAGGAACTGCACACCCTCGCACCGCTGCTGGCACAGCTCGACGGACGAGAGAAGCTCATCCTGGAGATGCGCTTCGGCCAGGAGATGACCCAGGCCCAGATCGGCGCCCGCCTGGGCCTCTCGCAGATGCAGATCTCCCGGATCCTCACCCGCACCCTGGCCAAGCTCCGCGAAGGTCTCCTGACCGCCTGACCGCCTGACCGCCTGACCGCATTACCGCCCGACCGCCCCGCCCACCGCAACGGCCCCTCGCGACACCGGCAGCTCCGCGTGGTCCGCGCGTCGCGGCGGGGCGCCATGCACTGCTCGGGAATGGGCCAGTGGCCGCTCCCCGAAGACCGGGAACCTCACGCCGCGCACAGGAAGACTGGCAGAGATGGCAGCTGCGTCGGTGGTCAGTGCCACCACCCATGGGGTCACCGTGGTCCGGGTACGGGGCGAAGTCGACGAGGACAGCGCCCCGTTCCTCGCCGCAGCCCTCGCTGAGGCGGCGACGGCCGGGACCGCGCGTACGGTGGTCGACCTCTCCCAGACGAGTTTCGCCGATTCGGCCATGCTGCACACCCTGCTCCACGGGCAGAAAGCCCATACCGCGGCAGGTCGTGCCTTCGTCATCGCCGGCCCGCTGCAACCCGCCGTACGCAGGCTGCTCGACGTCACCGGCCTCGACCGCACTTTCCAGGGAGCCGAAAGCCTGAACTCGGCGGTTCCTTGCTGACTGCTCACGCACCAGCACGACAGGCTGCCGGCACGCCGCTCCCCCGACAGCCGCCCGCGACCGGGCCCCGCTGCCACCGACAACGGGGCCGAGCCCGAGCACGGGGACGCGCCGGCACCACCACCAAGTGGTCCCCAGGCGCCCGGTGGGCGCTGGGCGGGTACTCGTTGCGGGTCCCGGGCCCGCCCTCAGGGGCGGCGCGGGGGCCGACGGCTCGGTACGATGCGGCAGCCGGACCCGCATGGGCGGCGCGGGCCGGATCCCGGACCACCGGCGGAAGGCGAGGGGGCCTTGAACGTCGCGGGCATGCTCATCGGCGGCCGCTACCGGCTGGAAGCCCTGCTCGGACGCGGCGCGACGGGCGAGGTGTGGCGGGCCCGCGACCCCCGGCTCGATCGCGAGGTCGCCGTCAAGTTCCTCGTCGCGGAGCTGGCCGACGGCCAGGTCGTGCACCGCTTCCACCGCGAGGCCCGGGTCACCGCGCGGCTCCGCCATCCCGGCATCGCGCAGGTCTTCGACAGCGGTTCACAGGACGGCCGGCTCCACCTGGTCATGGAGCTGCTCGACGGGCAGAACCTGGGCGCCCTGATCCGGGCGCGGAAGTCCCCGCTGCCCGTGCGACAGGCGATGGACCTGGCCGTGCAGGTCGCCGACGCGCTGTCGTACGCGCACCGGGCGGACATCGTGCACCGGGACATCAAGCCCGCCAACCTCATGCTGGTCGCCGACGGCCGGGTGAAGGTGTGTGACTTCGGCATCGCGGGGTTCGTCCACGCTGACTCCGGGCTGACCCGTGAGGGCAGTCTGATGGGGACCCCCGACTACATGGCGCCCGAACAGTGTCGGGGCCTGCGGACCGACGGCCGGGCGGACCTGTACGCCCTGGGCTGCGTCCTGTTCGCCCTCCTCACCGGGAGACCGCCGTTCACGACGCACGGCGACTTCCGCGTCGTGATGCTGGATCACATCCACACCCCGCCCCCGCGCCTGGCCTCCCTGCGGCCCGAAGTGCCCGTCGGGCTGGACCGGCTCGTCTCCGTCCTCCTCTCGAAGGATCCCGCCGACCGCCCCGCCTACGCCGGGGCCGTCGCCGACCGGCTCAGGGACCTGGCCTCCCCGCGGACCGGGGTACGGCCGTACGTGCCACGGCGCAGCCCGACGCCGGACCCCCGGTACGCATACGCCGGCCGCACGGCGCCGGCTCCTCCCGCCCCCGGCGTCACCATGGAGGCCGACTACAACGCGACCCTCGCCCCGGACACGGCCGGGGCGAACGTGCTCCTGACCGTGACCGCCGCGGGCGCCGCCCCCGACGAACTGGCGGCCCCGGCGCCCCGCGCCCTGGTCTTCCTGCTCGGGCTCTCCGCGCGGCTCGGCGCATCCGGCATCCACGCCGTCCGGGCCGCGGTCGCTGCTGCCGTCGACGGTCTGGACGAGGGGGCGTCCTTCGCCGTCGTGGCGGGTGCGGACCACGCCCGGATGCTCTACCCCGACACCATGCGCCTGGTCCGAGCGACCGCCGAGACCAAGGCCGAGGCCCGCGCCGCACTCACCGGGCCGCAGCCACCTGCCGGGGCGGCCGCCTTCGGCAGGTGGCTGCGGCTCACCGACCGGCTCCTGACCGCGCACGGCGACGCCGTGCGCGAGGCGGTGCTCCTCACGGACCTGACCGCCACGGCCGAAAGCCCGGAAGAGCGGTCGGCCGTGCTCGCCTCCTGCGCGGGCCGCTTCACCTGCCACGCCCGCGGAATCGGCACCGACTGGAACGTGGCGCAGCTCAGGGAGATCACCACGGCGCTCTCCGGCACGCTGGACCTCGTCGTGGATCCCGCGGCCCCGGCTCCGTGCCTCACCGAAGACCTGACCGGCCTCGCCGCCCGGGCCCGCCGGGCGTCCGCCCGCACGCTCGCCCTGCGGATCGCGGTACGGGAAGGCTGCCGGGTGCGGTTCGTGAAGCAGCTCACGCCCATGGTGAACGACCTCACCGCCCGCGGCCACGAGGTCGGCCCCGGGACCACCGAGTACCCGGTCGACGTTCCGGACGGCGCGTCCCACGAGTACCACCTGCTGTTCGACCTGCCGGCCGGCCGTGAAGGGGGCGAGGTCATCGCCGAGTTGAGCATCGTCCTGCTCCCTCCGGCGGGCGACGGGCAGACCCTCGTGCGCCTGCCGGTCACCGCGAGCCGGAGGCCGTGACCGGGACAGCGCGAGCACCGGCCCGGGGCGGGCACCCAGGTCACGGGATCAGGCCCGTCACGGTGCGAGTGACCGAGTCGTAGCGCCGGGCGGAGGTCCACTCCCCCGTCACCGCACCGAACGCCGCGGCAGCGGCGAGGGCGGACGGCTCTTCGGGAGCCGCGGCCCAACGTGCCCCGGTCCCGCGGCCGAGCGTGACGTGGGGAACCCAGCGAGCCGGCGCGAGGTGGGGAGGGAGACGGCCGGTCTCCGGCGCGTCGCGCAGGATCCGCCAGACCGCCTCGTGCAGGCGCAGCAGAGCGTCCTCCGGACGGACGGTCCAGGCGAGCACCCGGACGCGACCGGACCACGACACCATGCCTTCGAGGCACAGCGGAACGGGCAGGGCTTCGGCCAGTACGCGCAGCACCTGGGCCCGTGTCTCCGGCGACAGGCGATCGGCCGTGGCGAGCGTGAGATGGGGCCGATTCGTGGGGTGTCGGTGGTGTGCCTGACTGGGCAGGCCCCATTCCGCCAGCTGCCGCCACATGTCCCGGACGGCGTGGTCGGTGTCCGCGTCGGGCAACAGCTCCAGACTGTGCACGGGCAACAGCCTACGGCCCTCGCGAGCCTCGGGTTGCGAGCGGCGGGCCGGTCCGGGCTCGGTGCGAGGACCGCCCGGAGGTCCATCCCATCCGCTGCCGCGGACCTTCCTGGAAGCCCGGAGACATCGACGAGGGGTGGGTCAAGTGACCGTGCGAAGCGGCCCCGGCTGGAGCCCGCGTGCGCGACGCGCAGCGGTGGGGCGTCCGCCGCTCGGCGGGAGCGGTCCGGACCGGTGACGCCTGGACTCACCTTCCGGCCCCTCCACCCCTGCGGCGCCGTGGGCCCTCGTGTGGTGGAAGGGCCGGGAGGTGAGTCCAGCGCTGACGGCGGCCACCGCGCCGGGGCCACCCACGTCCCGGCCTGAAGCGGCTCCCCTGGCTGATGACCCGTGAGCGAGAATGCCTTGCATGACGACTTGAAGAGCACCGGCACGGCGGACCGCCCGCTGGAGGATGCCGCGCGTCTGCCTGCCCCTACCGCGTACGGGAGGTTCGCCCCCAGTGCGGTGAGGCCCCCCGTTCACCGTGGGGGCCACGACGACGGCACGGGGTGCGGTGCTCTTGGGACGCCGGGTGGCTCAGGGGGTGGGGTTGTGCAGGAGGAGGCGTTTTTGGGGTTTGCCCATGGCGTTGCGCGGGATCGACTCGACGAAGCGGACCTCGCGGGGGCGTTTGTGGACCGAGAGGTGGGCGGCGACGAAGTCGGTGAGTTCGGCTCCGGTGACGCCCTCGGCGACGACGAAGGCGACGATCCGCTGGCCGAGGTCCGTGTCGGGCACTCCGACGACGGCGGCCTCGCGGACCCGGGGGTGGTCCAGCAGGGCGTTCTCGACCTCGCCCGCCCCGATCCGGTACCCGCCCGACTTGATCATGTCGGTGGACGCACGGCCCACGATCCGGTGCACGCCGTCCTTCTCGTCGACGGCCGCGATGTCACCCGTACGGAACCACCCGTCCTCCGTGTACGCGGCGGCCGTCGCGTCGGGCCGGCCCAGGTAGCCGGAGAACAGGGTGGGTCCGGTCAGCTGGAAGCTCGCCGATCTCCGCGCCGTCCTCGGCGGCGACGCGGGTGGCGATGCCCGGCAGTGGGGTGCCGACCGTGCCCGGGGGGAGGTCGCCGCCCGCCCTGCCGCTCACCGTGATCAGCGTCTCCGTCATCCCGTACCGCTCCACGATGCGGTGACCGCTCGCGCGCTCGATGTCCCGGAAGACCGGCGTCGGCAGCGCCGCACTGCCCGACACCAGGAGCCGGGCCCCCGACAGGGCGGCCGCGGCGTGCGGCTCGCGGGCGATGCGCGACCACACGGTCGGCACGCCGAAGTAGAGGCTGCCGCCCGCGGCCGCGTACGCCTCGGGCGTCGGCCGTCCGGTGTGCACGAGGCGGCTGCCGGTGCGCAGGGCTCCGAGGACCCCGAGGACGAGTCCGTGGACGTGGAACAGCGGCAGGCCGTGGACCAGTGTGTCCTCGGCGCTCCACTGCCAGGCCTCGGCGAGGGCGTCCAGGTCCGCGGTGATCGCGGCGCCGCTGAGGACGACGCCCTTGGGGGCGCCGGTGGTGCCGGAGGTGTAGAGGATCAGCGCGGGATCCTCGGGCGTGGGCACGACGGCGGGGACGGGCGTCCTGTCCGAGCGGCGGGCGAAGTCGACGTCGAGGGGGCGGGCGCCGGAGTCGCGCAGGATGTGCGCGCGCTCCGCCGAACCCGCGTCCGGCGGCAGCGGTACGCACGGCACGCCGGCGAGCAGGGCTCCGACCACGGCGGCCACCGTCTCCAGGGAGGCGGTCGCGGTCACGGCGAACGCCGGGATCCCCGACGCGGTGAGATCGGCGGCCACCTGCCGGGCGGCTCCCAGGAGTTCCTCGTAGGAGGCGGTACGGCCGGCGACGGTGACGGCGTCCGCTCGGTCCCCGTGGACACCGGTGAGGGCGGTCAGCATGGCGGGCGGCTCCGTTCGGCGGTGGTGTGGGGCGCGGGGTGGTGTGTGCAGGGCTCGGCCAGCCTACGCGGGGCAGAACCGGGCCGCCGCACCCTATGATCGGCGGGAATCGACCGTACGAAGACCTGTTCCTGACCTGATGCTCGATCCGGGGGATGACGTGGAAACGGCACGGTTGGCGACGACGATCGCCGCGACGATCACCATCGGCTGGATGAGCGGCCTCTTCTACGGATTCTCCGTGTCCGTGATGCCCGGGCTCCGGGCGGCCGCCGACCGCACCGCCATCGAGACCATGCAGCGGATCAACGTGGCCATCCTCAACGGCTGGTTCCTGCTCGGCTACATCGGCGCGCTCGTCTTCTGCGCGGCCGCCGTGGTCCTCCACGCCACCGGCAGCGGCGGCCGGGACGCGCTCGGACCGCTGATCGGCGCGCTCGTCGCGTACCTGGCGGCGATGGGCGTGACGGCCCGGATCAACATCCCGCTGAACGACGCCCTGGAACAGGCCGGCCCCGTCGAACGCATCGCCGACCCGGCGGCGGTCCGCCGGGCCTTCGAAGCCCCCTGGGTACGCGCCAACGCGTGGCGGGCCGTGCTGTGCACGGTGTCCCTCGGCCTCCTCGCCTGGGCGCTGGCCCTGCGCTGACGGGCCGGGCGGCCGGCGGTCAGCGGGTGGTGCGGCCGTGGAGCGGCAGGGCGACCGCCCGTCGTCCGCCGCGGATGACATCAACTGCAGGCGACTGCAGGCCAGTTGTGGAGACGTTTGAGTGAATCTCCAGCCGTGCCCCGTCGCCCCGGCCCGGGGTGCGGCCACCGCCCGGACTGCGGAGCGGCGCTTGGCGTTCCACAATGGGGGGAGGGGGCCGGCGTCGGCCGAGAGGAACGCCCTCATGCGCGCTGAGTCTTCGGCGGCCGCGCGGCGGAAGGGGGCCTTCGTCGCGGTCGCCCTCGCCCTGTTCTGCATCCAGCTCGACTTCTTCGCGCTCAACCTCGCCATCCCTGGCATCTCGGCTGAGCTCGGCGTCACGGTCTCGGCCGCACAGTGGACCCTGTCCGCGTACATGCTCGCCATCGGCTGCTTCTTCATCGTCGGCGGCCGCGTCGGAGACGTTTTCGGACGGCGGGGGACGCTGCTCGCGGGAACGGCCCTCTTCGCCGCCGGCTCCGTGGGCTGCGCGTTGGCTCCCGGCCTCGGACCGCTGGTGGCGGCCCGGGTCGCGCAGGGGGTGGGCGCGGCGTTCGTCTTCCCGGTGTCCGTGTCCGTGATCACCAACACCTTCCCCGAGCAGAGCCGGGCCAAGGCCCTGGGCGCGGTGTTCGGCGTCGCCAACATCGGGACCGCGCTCGGGCCCTTCGTGGGCGGCGGGTTCACGGAGGGGCCCGGCTGGCGATGGATCTTCTGGCTTATGGCGCCGCTGACCGTGCTCTCGCTGCTGATCGCCCTGCTGTACGTACCGGACTCGCGCGACCCGTCGGCCCCGCGCGAGCTCGACCTGCTCGGCTGCGCCCTGGTGGTCTGCGCGCTCGCGACGCTGACGCTGGCCGTGGAGCGCGGGGACGCCTGGGGCTGGGAGAGCGCCCGCACCCTGGGCTGCTTCGCCGTGGCCGTGGTGGCGGGCGCGCTGTTCGTCGTACGGGAGGGGCGGGCGCGGCACCCGCTGGTCGACCTGGGGCTGTTCCGCAACGTCCCGTACGTCCTGGTGACGGGGATGGGCTCGCTCACGAACATGGGCTACGGCGTCACCGTCTTCCTCGCCACGCTCTACCTCCAGGACGTGCGCGGCCTCTCGCCGCTGCTGGCGGGGACGGTGTTCCTGGCCCCGGCCCTGCTGGTGGCGCTCAGCGGGCCGCTGGGTGCGCGGCTGGGCCGGCACATGCCGGCGACCGCGGTGATGGCACTGGCCGGGGCGGCCGCGGGGACGGGGATGTTCGTCCTGGCCGGGGTCAGCGCCTGGTGGCTGTACGTCCCGGTGTTCGCGTGGTGCGGCCTGGGACTGGGGCTCGGCTGGACCTTCTCCAGTGTGGCGACACAGCAGGTCGTCGCGCCGGAGCGGGCGGGCGAGGCGTCGGGCGTCCTGCTGACGTTCCTGGTCACGCTGGGCGCGATCGCCCTGGCGGGGACCGCGGCGGCGATCTCGGCCATGACCCCGCAGCGGCCGCCCGAGGACGCCTACGACGCGATCCTGCGTCTGGGCGGGGCGGTCATCGCGGTGGCGGCGGTGGCCGTCGTCGCGGTGCGCCACCGGCTCACCGGTGGCGGGCGCCCGCGGGAAGGACGAGCCGCACCTCGAATCCGCCGAGGGGGCGGGGCCCGGCGGTGACCGAGCCGCCGTAGACCTTCGCGCGCTCCTTCATCCCGATCAGGCCGTGACCGGGTGCGGTCGTGGTGGTCCGGCGTCCGGGGCCGCCGTCGTCGGTGACGGTCGCCACGACGGCGCCGCCCTCGTAACGGAGGACGACGGCCGCGCTGGTCGGGCCCGCGTGCTTGAGCACGTTGGTCAGTGCCTCCTGGATCACCCGGTAGACACACAGGGCCATGCCCTGCGGGAGCCGGGTGGGAGTGCCGACGACCTCCTTGGTGACCTGGATCCCGGCGCCCCGGACGCGGTCGAGGAGCCGGTCCAGCAGTTCCAGCCCGGGAGCGGGCGCGTAGGCGACGCCGTCGGGATCCGCGGGTCCGTCCGGTGGACCGTCCCGGCCGACGCGCAGCAGGCCGAGCATGCGGCGCATCTCCTCCAGCGCCTCGCGGCTGGTGTCGGCGATGGTGTCGAGGGCCTGTCGGCTGGCCGCCGGATCGGTGGGGAACACGTACGAGGCCATGCCGGCCTGGAGCGAGATCACCGACATGTGGTGCGCGACCACGTCGTGCAGTTCGCGCGCGATGCGCACTCGCTCTTCGGTGAGGGCCCGACGGGCGTTCTCCTCCTGCTGCGCGCGCAGTTGGACGGTCAGTTCGGCGAACTGGCGGTTGCGTTCGGCGAGTCGGCCGGAGCCGCGGCCGACGACGAACACCACGGCCGGGAAGAGCACCGCCTGCGCGACGACGGTGGGCATGGAGCTGTTCTCCGCGTTGCTCAGGCCGGCGTACACCCAGGTAGCGGTCACGACCCCGGCGCAGCCGACGGACGTCCGCGGGCCGCGGGTCGCCGCGACGGTGTACAGCCCCAGGAGCGGCGGCATCGAATTGACGACGGGCCAGTACCCGCAGCCGATGAAGGCGACCCACAGCGCACTGCTGGTGGCGAACACCGCGACGGGCGCGATCCGCCGGGCCAGCAGCACCAGGCCCACCAGTACGGTCAGCACCGCGCCCGGCTCGTCCACGGGCCGCCAGCCGAGGGGTGGTTGTTCCCGGCCCAGCAGCAGCGCCGCGCCGGCGTAGCCCAGGGCCAGCAGCGTGTCGACGGCCAGCGACCGGTAGCGGAACCGGGGCGGGGGCCAGGGCCAGGGCCGGTGAGCTTCGGCGAGCGCTTCGCGTGACCCGAATCCAGCGTGCATCGGCGCAGCCTACGGGCCTGCCGGGCGGTGCGTCAGGGGTGGGAGCGGGACCGGCGGCCCGAATTCGGGCCGCGCGGCGCGTTGTCCGGCAGAGCGCGGGCAGGTGCGGTACATGAAGACCACGCAGAAGCAGCAGGAACGGTTACCGCGGATCGGCGCCCTCGGCGGACGGGGGGCCCGGCGATGATGTTCGCAAGTACGCACGCGAGTGCGAGCGCAAGTGCGAGCGCGAGTGTCGTGGACGCCCCCGGGTGGGTCCACCTGGCGGTGATGGCGGCGGCGATCCTCATCCTGTTCTACAACCTGGCCGGGGACGGCCGTTGACGCACACGGCCGCTCACGGGGGCCGGTGTCGTGGGCCGACGCACCGGGGCCTGTCCGGTCATGATCGACCGGACAGGCCCGATTCGGCCACGTCCGGGTCTACCAGTAGTGGCGTCGGCCGCCGACGGCGTGTCCGACCGATCCCAGGATCCACAGCGCCGCACCCACCACGAGCAGGATGACCCCGAGGGTCCACAGGATGGAGACCCCGGTCAGCAGTCCGATCAGCAGGAGGATCAACCCGACGGCAATCATGAGTACCTCATTCTCGCGGTGGAATGGCCGGCGGAAACGGTTGGATCCGCCGTGACGCTTCAGTCGCCGTCTGCCCCCGAATGCGGTCCTTATCTCTGCCTCCGCACGATCCGACGCGATGGGCTGTGACGTGTCCGGAGCGCCGGACGGTCCACTGCGCGTTGCGGGCCTTCCCCTGCGGACGCATGGTGGGCAGAGCATTCCCCCCACTCGAGTCACTCAAGGAGTACCTCGTCATGAGCAAGGCAAAGGGCAAGGCCAAGCAGGTCAAGGGCAAGCTCAAGGAGACCGCCGGCGACGCCATGGACGACAAGCGCATGCAGGCGGAGGGCAGCGCCGAGCGGATGGCGGGCAAGGCCGAGGAGATGGCCTCGGAGACGGCGGACAGGACGAAGAAGGGCATGCGCAGGTCGTGACCGGCGCAGCTCCCCGCGCCTGACGCGAGGAGGGGGCCGGACCCGTCACGCCGACGGGTCCGGCCCCTCCGCACGTCACCCCGACGGTGGAGCGCGTCACGGGGATTCCACGGCCCGGCAACATGGCCGGTACGTGTCTGGCGCACGACCGGAACGGAAAATGTTTTCCGCGGGCGCCTATCGAAGGGGCGTTCGCCGGGAATGCTGCGTGTGATCCGGCCCCCACCCGACGCTCGATCCCGCCCCGGCCCGACGCTCCGTCACGGCGCCGCCCGGGCGGGCCTTCCGTTCTGCGCCCTCGGGAGGTACCACGCATGCAGTCCACCCCCACCCCCCTGACCACCCCCGGCCGACGCGACCTCCTCACCGGCCTCGGTCTGGCCGCCGCCGCGCCGTTCCTGCTGGGCGGCACCGCCCGTCCCGCGTCCCCGGACCGCCCGCCCGGCCGGCCCGCCCCGGCCGGCGGGACGGTCCTGCTCCGCGGGGCGTCCCTGGTCCTCACCATGGACCCCGGCCTTGGCAGCGGCGGCCTCCTCGGGGCCGTCGAGGGCGCCGACGTGCTGATCCGGAACGGTGCCGTCGCCGCCGTCGGCCCGGCGCTGCGACGACCGCCGGGAGCCTGGGTGGTGGAGGCCTCGGGCAAGCTGGTCATGCCGGGGTTCGTCGACACCCACACCCACCTCTGGCAGGCGGTGATCCGCGGCGGCTGTACCGACCGCGACCTGTTCGGCTGGTTCGCGGGGTGCACCGATCCGCAGCGCGCGCGGCTGACCCCGGCGGCCCTGCACAGCTTCGTACGGCTCGCCGCCCTCGACGCGGTCCAGTCGGGCGTCACCACGCTGGTGGACTGGGTGGACATCTTCGCGTTCGAGCTGATCGAGAGTTACGTACGGGCGCTGGCCGGCACCGGGGTGCGCTTCACCTACGCGATGTTCCCGCCGAAGCCGGACGGGGTGCTGGTCACGAAGGTGAAGAGGGAGCTGGTCGATCCGGCGCCGCTGGGCTCCTTTCAGGTGGCCACGCATGCGGCACGAGCCGTCCAGGACCTCAACCGCGCACACTGGGAGGTGGCCCAGGACCTGGGCGTCATGCTCAACTCCCACGTCCTGGAGCGCCCCGAGCAGCGGGCGGACGACCCGATCGGGGTCCTCACCGACATCGGTGCGCTGGGGCCGCGGCTCCTGATCAACCACGCCGTCCACCTGACCGACGCGGAGATCGCCGCGGTCGCCGCACACGACGTACGGGCGGCCCACTGCCCGCTGAGCAACATGCGGCTGGCGTCGGGCATCATGCGGCTGTCCGAGTTCGCACGGCACGGCGTCAAACTGGGACTGGGCCTGGACGGTGGGACCAACGACAGTTCGGACTTCCACGCGCTGATGAAGACGGCCATCGGCCTGCAACGCGCCCGCGCGACGGACGCCGGGATCTTCCCCCAGGTGCAGGACGTCCTGCGGATGGCCACCCTGGGCGGAGCCGAGGCACTGGGCATCGCCGACCGGGTGGGCTCCCTGACCCCGGGCAAACGGGCCGACGTCGTCGTCATCGACCCGGCCGCCCTGAACTTCGCACCGCGCTTCGACTGGATCGGGCAGGTCGTCTTCAACGGGCGCCCCGAGAACATCGACGCGGTGTTCGTCGACGGACGGCCGCTCAAGCTCGACGGCCGGCTGGTCGACGTCGACACGGACCGCGTCGTGCGCGACGCGGAGGCAGCCGCCACCCGCCTCCGCGCGACCGGCTGACCGCACCCGGCGGCCACGGGCCGGGGGTGCCCGCGTCCCGCCCTGGGTGCGTGTGCACCCGTCGAACTCCCCTCAGACCCGGTGGTTCTCACGGGCCGTGAGCTGCCCCTGTACGTAGGCGTCGGTCTCCGGGGCGTAGGGGCCGCCGTGGTCGAAGAGCAGGTCCGTGATGCGCTGCCATTCCGCGACCTCGGCGCGGGTGCCCGTGTCCGCCGTGTCGAGGTCGCCGGCTGCTTCCTCGGCGGCCTCCAGCGCGTCCGCCGCCCGGTGGTGCGTCATGCCCGTGGCCCGTCGGCGTACCCTGTCGCGGGCTGCGCGTTCCTCGGGGGTCGGCTCGTGGGGTTCGTTCGCCGCGGTGTCCTGGGTCATGGGTGGCACGCCTTCCGTCGGTGGCCGTCCGGCCCTCGTCCATCCCCCGATACCCGCGGCGGACCGTTTCATCTCCGGCCGCCGCGGACCTTTTTCCTCCAGGAGTCACCTGTGACACGCTCGCTCGACGGTCTCGTCTTCGTCCCCGTGGCCGACCAGGCGCCCGGCCAGGTCGGCCGGCGGACCCGGTTCGAGTACCACGAGCGCGACGGGCTCGTCTGGGCCGACTACCGGGGCGGGGACGTGGTGAAGGGGCATCTGATCGGCACCCGGGAGGACGACACCGTCGACTTCCGCTACGTCCAGCTCCGGCTCGACGGCACGACGGCATCGGGACACTGCACGTCACGCGTGACCGTGCTCGCCGACGGCCGCCTGCGTCTTGAGGAGACGTGGAGTTGGGAATCCCAGGAGGGGAGCGGCACCAGCGTGGTCGAGCAGCCGCTGGACTGACGCCGCGGCAGCCGCCCCGGCCAGGGCGTCTCTTTTCCCAAGACGGTTGTGTCCAGGATGCGGGCGCACCCTTGCTGCGACGGCCGCCTTCGGCAAGTATCCCTATCAATTCGATAGGGAAGGTGGGATTGAGTTGACGTCCGTGACGACGGCATCGAGCACGACCGCCATCCGGTCCGGTGAGGAGCGCCGCGCGCTCCTGCGCACCGCTCGCGACGTGGCGGACGACCTCGCCGCGGACGCCATCGCCCGCGAGCAGGCGGGCCGGCCGCCGACCGACGAGCGGACCCGGCTGCGCGAGGCGGGGCTGCTCGCAGCCCTCACCCCGCCCTCAGCCGGCCGCGGCGCGGACTGGCGTACCGGATGCGCCGTCATACGGGAGGTCGCCGCGGCGGACAGCTCCGTCGGCGACGTGCTGGCGCGCCACTACGTACACACCTGGAGCGGCCGCTTCTACGCGAGTCACCACCACGCCGCCACGCTCGAAGAGGCGTCGGTGCGCGAGCAGTGGCTGTGGACCGGGGCGGTCCGCGCGCCCGCGCCCGACGAGGACGGCGCCGGGCCGGACCTGACCCTGAGGCCCCGCAACACCGGCTACCTGCTGGAGGGGCACCGGTCCGTCGACACGGCCGCGGCGGTCGCCGACCAGATCGTGGTGGACGCCGTCTGCACCGCGACCGGCGACGTGCTGGTCGTCCGGATCCCGCCCCGCGCGCGCGGTGTGAGCGTGGAGCCCGCCCACGACCGCCTCGGTCAGCGTGCCGCCGGCGCGGGCGAGGTCGTCCTCGACCGGGTCACCGTGGCGCCCGGCCAGGTGCTGGGACGGCGCCCGCACGACGAGGAGTCGACGGCGCCCTTCACCGCGCTGGCGGAACCGGCCCTGCGACTCGCCCTGTGCCACGTCGCCCTCGGCATCGCCGAGGGCGCGCTCACCGAGGCGCGCGACCTCAGCAGGGTGGGACGGGCGCACCGGCGACCGGGTGAGGACCCGGACCTCCTGCTCACCTACGGGGAGCTGGCCTCCGCCGGTCACACGGCCACGGCCGTGGTCGACCGGGCGACGGAGGCGATGGCACGGGCGCTCGACGCGGGTGCGCATCTCGACGCCGAGGAGCCGTCCGCCGTCGCCGCGCTGGTGGCCACGGCCGAGACGGTGACCTCGCGGGCCGCCCTGCACATCACCACGCGCGTACTGGAACTCGCCGACGCACCCGGACTGGACCGTTTCTGGCGCAACGCGCGCGTCCTGACGGCCCACCGCCCGGCGGCCCACCGGCTGCGCTCCATAGGCGAGCACTACCTCTACGGCCCGCACCGCGCGACGGCGGCGGCCTTCCACTGACCCCGGGGGCCGCCGCCCACCCGCGGGACGTGGGTCGATGCCGTACGGGATAATGTCCGCATGCGGATCTCAGCCAGGGCGGACTACGCGGTGCGGGCCGCACTGCAGCTCGCGGTGTCACAGGACGAAGGGCCCCTGAAGGCCGAAGCCATCGCCGACGCCCAGGACATCCCGCACAAGTTCCTGGAGGGCATCCTCAACGACATGCGCCGGGGCGGTCTCGTCCTCAGCCAGCGGGGCGGCAACGGCGGATACCGCCTGGCCAAGCCCGCCGACTCCATCAGCATCGCGGACGTCATCCGCGTGGTGGACGGTCCGCTGGTCTCGGTGCGCGGGGTCCGCCCTCCGGACCTCTCCTACACCGGCCCCGCCGAGTCACTGCTGCCCCTGTGGATCGCCCTGCGGTCCAACGTGCGTGCCATCCTCGACGGGGTGACGCTCGCGGATGTCGCGGGGTCCGACCTGCCGGCCGACGTGTCCGCGCTGACCGATGTACCGGACGCCTGGACCAATCCCTGACACCCCCCCACCTGCGTGTTCTCGCATACCGAGACGCGTTCGTCCAACATGTGGTCGCCCCCTTGGGCGGGATCGCGCCGTCTGCCAATATGCCTACCAGCCAGGTAGGAAAACTAGGGATTCGGGGGTGAGGTGACGATGCGCACGCCGCACCACGCGGGCCTCCTGCTGCCCCGCCTCACCACCCGTCGACACATCGACCTGGTCCGCACGTCCAGCGCCATCTGTCAGCCCGCCTGACGCGCTGCCCGGAGCCCCGCTCCGCGTGCAGAGCACCGCTCCGCGCACGGAGCACCGCCGGCACTCAGCCGTACCGCTCCCCGTCGACCGGACCTTCCCTCCCCCTCTGCCGACCTCGCCGCACCGCATCACCTCGTGCGCGGCGTGCGACGTACGGCGGCTCCACATCCGCCCCTTCGGCATCCGCGACACCGCTCCGCTCCCCCGCCGACGACGCCGTGCTCCTGACCGACCGGCCGTGGGCAGCGTGCGCGTACCTCCACCGCTTCCGTACCACCGCCCCGAACACCCGTACCCGTGAAAGGACACCTCCGTGTCTGCCGCAAGACCGCTCACCACCCTGCGCGCCATCGCCGTCATCGCCACGCTCCCCCTCCTCCTGACGGCCTGCGGCTACGGTTCCGAGGCGAAGAAGGAGGACGACAAGGCCAACGTCGCCGCCACCGACGGGAAGAAGCTGTCGGCCTCCGAGGTCCGCATCGGGTACTTCCCGAACCTGACGCACGCCACCGCGCTCGTCGGGATCCAGGAAGGCCTGATCGAGAAGGAGCTGGGCGGCACGAAGATCAAGCCGCAGACCTTCAACGCCGGCCCGTCCGAGATCGAGGCCCTCAACGGCGGCTCCCTCGACATCGGTTTCATCGGCCCCTCGCCCTCGATCAACGCCTATGTGAAGTCCAAGGGATCCAACCTGCGGATCGTCTCCGGCTCCGCGTCGGGCGGCGTGAAGCTCGTCGTGAACCCGGCGAAGATCAAGACCCTCGACGACATCAAGGGCAAGAAGATCGCCACCCCGCAGAAGGGGAACACGCAGGACGTCGCCTTCCTCAACTGGATCTCCGAGAAGGGCTGGACGGTCGACCCCGAGTCCGGCAAGGGTGACGTCTCCGTCGTCCGCACCGACAACAAGGTCACCCCGGACGCCTTCAAGCAGGGCTCCATCGACGGCGCCTGGGTCCCGGAGCCCACGGCCTCCAAGCTCGTCTCCGACGGCGGCTCCGTCCTCCTCGACGAGACCGCCCTGTGGCCCGAGAAGAAGTTCGTGATCACGAACGTCATCGTGTCGCAGAAGTTCCTCAAGGAGCACCCGGACGTGGTCGAGGCCGTACTGCGCGGCACGGTGAAGACCAACGACTGGATCAACGCCAACCCGGACAGGGCGAAGGCCTCCGCCAACGCCGCTCTCAAGGCCCTGAACGGCAAGGAACTCGAGGGCGCCGTCCTCGACCCGGCGTGGCCGAGCATCCAGATCACCGACGACCCGCTGGCCTCGACGCTGAAGACCCAGTCCGAGTGGGCGGTCAAGGCGGGGCTCATCGAGCAGCCCGACCTGGCCGGCATCTACGACCTGACGCTCCTGAACAAGGTCCTGAAGGCCGCCGGCAAGCCCGAGGTCTCCGATGCCGGACTCGGCGCCAAGTAAGCGCACGAGCCCTGTAGTTCCCAGGAGGTGACGACCATGGCCACGACACTCGCCAAGGCTGCCGAGGGCACGGTGGCGGAGCAGACGCACGCCGCCCGTATCGCGCACGTCTCGAAGTCCTTCTCCGGCCCGGCCGGATCGCAGCTCGTCCTGGACGACATCAGCCTCGATGTCGCCCCCGGAGAGTTCGTCACCATCCTGGGAGCCTCCGGCTGCGGGAAGTCCACCCTGCTCAACCTCGTCGCCGGCCTCGACAGGCCGACCGCCGGCACCATCGAGACCCCCGGCGGCCGCCCCGCCCTGATGTTCCAGGAACACGCCCTCTTCCCCTGGCTGACCGCCGGCAAGAACATCGAACTCGCCCTGCGCCTGCGGGGCGTCACCAAGACCGACCGCAAGCCCGAAGCCGAACGCCTCCTGGAACTGGTCCGCCTCGGCGGCGCCCACGGCAAGCGCGTCCACGAACTGTCCGGCGGCATGCGCCAGCGCGTCGCCCTGGCCCGCGCCCTCGCCCAGGACAGCCGCCTGCTGCTCATGGACGAACCCTTCGCGGCTCTCGACGCCATCACCCGCGACGTCCTGCACGGCGAACTCACCCGCATCTGGCAGGAGACAGGACTCTCCGTCCTCTTCGTCACCCACAACGTGCGCGAAGCCGTCCGCCTCGCCCAGCGCGTGGTCCTGCTCTCCTCCCGGCCCGGCCGGGTCGCGAAGGAATGGACCGTGGACATCCCGCAGCCGCGCCGCATCGAGGACGCGGACGTCGCCGAGCTGTCCCTGGAGATCACTGAACACCTGCGTGGGGAGATCCGCCGTCATGGCCAGCACTGAAACGAAGGCGAAGACGGACGACCTCGCGGGACTGGAGGCCGGACTCGACGCCCTGGACGCGGTGCAGACGCACCGCACGCCGGTCCGCGAGGTCCTCGCCAAGAAGGTCCTGCCGCCGTTCCTGGCGGTCGGGCTGGTCCTGGTGGTCTGGCAGGTCCTCGTCTCCCTGAAGGTCACCGACGAGACCAAGCTCCCCGCCCTTTCCGCGGTGTGGGACAGCCTGTCCGACATGTGGCTGAAGGGGACGCTGCTGGAGGTCATCTGGACCTCCGTCTCCCGCGGCCTGCTCGGCTTCCTGCTCGCCCTGGCCATCGGCACCCCGCTCGGCCTGCTCGTCGCCCGGGTGAAGTTCGTCCGCGCCGCGATCGGCCCGATCCTCCAGGGCCTGCAGTCCCTCCCGTCGGTGGCGTGGGTGCCGCCGGCCGTCCTCTGGTTCGGCCTCAACGACGCCATGATGTTCACCGTCATCCTGCTCGGCGCCGTGCCCTCCATCGCCAACGGCCTCGTCTCCGGCATCGACCAGGTCCCCCCGCTGTTCCTGCGGGCCGGACGCACCCTCGGCGCCACCGGCCTGCGCGGCGCCTGGCACGTGGTCATGCCGGCCGCGCTGCCGGGCTACGTCGCCGGCCTCAAGCAGGGCTGGGCGTTCTCCTGGCGCTCCCTCATGGCCGCCGAGATCATCGCCTCCTCCCCCGACCTCGGCCTGGGCCTGGGTCAGCTGCTGGAGAACGGCCGCAACAACATCGACCTCCCCGGCGTGTTCCTCGCCATCATCCTGATCCTCGTCGTCGGCATCGCCATCGACCTGCTCATCTTCAGCCCCGTCGAACGCTACGTGCTGCGCAGCCGCGGCCTGCTGCTCAACAGCTGACCGACGGAGCCCTCGTCCCCGCCGACGACCGCCCCTACCGCCACCCTCTCCCCCCGCGTCGGCGCGATGTGGCCGGGGCGAGCCATGCCCTCTTGACAGCGTCCTGACGCGGATCGACACTCCAGTCGGCGAATCCTAGTGAAGTAGTAGGGAATTCTGCCGCCCGCACCGCGGCGGCACCGAGCAATCCCAGGGAGACGCATGTCCGCCACGTACCCGAAAGCCGTGCCGTCGCCGTCGCCGTCCTTTCAAAGCAGGATCGGCCGTGACGCGCGCAGTGGTTTCCCGGCAGTTCCGCACCGCTACCGGCTGCACCTGGCGCCGTCGTGTCCGAGCTGTCTGCGGATCGCCGTCACGCACAGCCTGCTGGGCCTGCGGGACGTGCTCCCGATGACCTCGCTGCCCTCCGTACCCGACGCGTCCGACGGCGGATACCTGGCGTTGCGCCCGCTGTACGAGGCCAGTTCGCACCTGCACCCGGGGCCGGCGCTGGCGCCCGTCCTCAGCGACGGCTGGACCGGCCGGATCGTCAGCACGCACGCCCCGGACATCGTCCAGGACCTCACCCGGCGCTTCGGGGCCGCCGGACCGTGCCTGTACCCGGCCGGTGCCGACGCACGCATCGAGGAGGTGGTGCGGCTCTGCGAGCAGGGCATCAACGCGGCGGCGCAGCGCGCCGGCCGGTCCGGCGCCGACCCGGTGGAACGCGGCGCCGCGCTCGCCACCCTGCTGCGCGGGCTGGGTGCGCTGGAGGCGCGGCTGGCGGGCGAGGACTACCTGGTGGACGGTCGGCTCACCGCAGCGGACGTGGAGGTGTGGGTGACGCTGGTGCAGCTGGACACGGTGCACCGCTGGCACCTGGACGCGCAAGCGGTGTACCGCATCACCGATCACCCCCGTCTGTGGTCGTACGCGCGGTGGCTGGCGGCCCGTCCCGCCTTCGGGATGCACCTCGACCTGGACGGCATCGCCCGCAGGCACCACGCGCACTGCCGGGGCAGGGAGGCCGCCGGGGCGGCGGTACGGATCGTCGACTGGGCACCGTACGCACCGCCCCGGCCCTGACGGCGACCGCTGCCGGCGCCCCGGCGGGTGTCAGCCCGTCGTGTGCAGCCAGGGGAGCTGGTCGGCGGAGTAGCGGTGGGCGCGGAAGACCGAGTTCTGTGCCCCGGCCGAGGACTCCAGGCCGACGCCGTCGCCGAACGACCGGAACTGCGGTACCACGAACTCCCACACCACCTGGCCGTCGGGGGTGACCTCGAAGAGGCGGCCGAAGGAGCCCTCGGCCACGAAGGTGTTGCCGTTCGGCAGGCGTTGGGCGCTGGACATGTACGGGCTGTAGAAGTTCTGCGGCGGGTTGTCCTGGTAGGACCACACCTCCTGGCCGGTGCGAGGGTCCAGCTCCAGCACCCGCGAGTAGGGCACGGAGGTGGTGTCGCGGTAGCTGCCGTTGTCGAAGACGAGGATGTTGCCGTTCGCCAGCTCGTGCGGATGGTGCTGCTGCGCCAGGACGTCGGGGCCGATGTGCCACAGCACGGAGCCGTCCGCGCGGTCGACGGCCACGGCGGAGGACGCGCTGCGGAAGCCCAGGATCAGGGAGCCGTCGGCGGTTTCGTTGACGGTGTTGGCCATGGGCCAGTGCTCCCGGGCGAAGTGCGGGTCGAGCGGGAAGTCCTCGGGGTCGAGGTGCTCGATGGCGGCCCAGCGCCACACCTCCCGCCCGTCCCAGGTCAGTTCGTAGACGACGTCGCCGTAGATCACGCCGCCCGGGGCCTCGGAGCCGGGGATGCCACCGCGGATGCGGGCGGCGTCGGCCGGGGCGAGTGGCTCGACCACGGTGATGACGAGGTTGCCGTTGCGCAGCGGCGAGGCGTCGTGGTGGTGGAAGGGGTGCCGGACCTCGCGGACCACGGTGGAGTCGGGGGCCAGTTCCTGGAAGATGCCGCCGTGGTAGACGTCCCAGATGGGGAAGAGGGTGGGGCTGGTGGTGTCTTTGGCTGCGTAGAAGAGGTTGCCGTTGGGCAGGAGCTGCGCCTGGCGGCCGGGCGGGTGCGGGGAGTTCCAGGTGTGCACGCTCCGGCCCTCGATGTCGACGAGGTGGATCTCGCCGGCGCTGGTGATCGGGGTGTAGAGGGTGTAGCCGCCGTGGCTGCGTCCGGGGTCGTGGGCGATGAGGCCGACGCCGCGGCGGCGCAGCGTGTTCTGGTCGACGGTCGTGGGCGTGGTACGGGTCATGGTGATCGTTCTCCTGGTGGTGCGGTGCGTCGGGGTCAGCGGAGGGTGACGGCGGCCGGGTCGACGGCCGTCAGGGGCGCGGGGTTCAGGTATCGCTGCAGGGCCGTGCGGTCGGCGGGGCCGGGCAGTCCCTGGGCGGACTTGGCCCAGCCCGCCTCCTGCTCCAACTGGGCCAGCAGGTCGGGCGAGAGGGTCGCGTCGTAGGTGTAGCGGGGCTGGTAGGTGTCGACGTATCCGGCCTGGAGCGCGCCCTTGGACTGGGCCACGACGGCCTGTCGTGCGCGGGCCGGGTCCTGGCCCATCTCGCGCTGGGCGCGCAGGACGGTGCGCAGGACGGCGGCGGTGGTCTCGTCGCTCGTCTTCGGGCCCGCGACGAGCAGCGTGCGTGCCGTGTATCCGGTGAAGGCGAGCTCGGCGTAGCGCTCGCCGAGCGCGGTGCGCGCCGCCTCGTAGAAGCTGGGGAAGGTGACGCCGGCGTCGATGTCGCCGCGGGCCAGCGCGGAAGTGACCTGATTCGGGGCGAGGTTGACGACGGTCACGTCAGCGGCCGTCAGCTGTACGGAGGCCAGCATCCGCGACAGGGCGTACTCGACGTTCGTGCCCTGCGGGACGCCGACCTTGCGGCCTTTCAGGGCGGCGAAGCCGGTGATCGCGCGGTCGGAGCGGGTGAGGAGCCGCCAGTCCGAGAACCGGGACAGGTCGGCGACGATCCGCAGGTCGCGTCCGCCCAGGGCGGCGGTGACGGCGGGCAGGTCTCCGACGACGCCGAGCTGTGCCTGGCCGCCGAGCACGGCGTTGAGGGCGTCGCGCCCGGTGGGCCGGGTGGTGACGGTGGCGTCGATGCCCTCCGCGGACCAGAGCCCGTGCTCCTGGGCGATGTGGACGGGTGCTCCGCCGAGTTGGTCGCTGCCGACGACGGAGACGGCCGGGCGGCCGCCGCCGGAGCCGGAGTCGCGGCCGGAGGCGCCGGAGCAGGCCGGGACGAGCGTGCAGAGCAGGGCCGTCATCAGCAGGGCGGCGGCCGCCCGGGCTCCGGGGGTGCGTCCGGGTCGGTGCATGAGCGCGGATCCGAAGGTGCCTGCGGATCGGGGCAGGGGTGCGGGGCGGGGGTGGGGTGTGGCGCCGGGGCGGGGTGTGGGGCGGGGTTGGGGTGTGGGGCGGGGTTGGGGTGTGGGGCCGGGCATCGGGCGGCCTTTCGTGGTCGGTGCGGGCGGGGGTTCAGTCGGAGCCGAGGTGACGTGCGACGAGCGCGCGCAGGTCCGGGTCGGGTGGCCCGTCGGGGACGGTGTGGTCGGCGAGCACCCGACCGGGGGCCCCGCCGAGGACGACGACGCGCTGGGCGAGGGCCAGGGCCTCGTCGATGTCGTGGGTGACGAACAGGACGGTGGTGCCGCGGCGCTGCCACAGCTCGCGCAGCAGGCGCTGCATGCGGGTCCGGGTCAGGGTGTCCAGGGCTCCGAACGGCTCGTCCATGAGGAGCACTTCGGGCTGGGCGGCCAGGGCGCGGGCCAGTGCGACGCGTTGCTGCATGCCGCCCGACAACTGGGCCGGGTACTTGTCGGTGCCGTCCGCCAGGCCGACCTCGGCGAGCGCTTTCAGGGCGCGGCGGCGGCGTTCAGCGCGCGGCAGTCCGAGCCGCTTGAGCGCGAACTCGACGTTGCCCCGTGCGGTGCGCCAGGGGTAGAGCGCGTAGTGCTGGAAGACGACGCCCCGGTCCGGTCCCGGCCCGCGGACGGGCCGGGAGCCCGCGGTCACCCGCCCCGTGGCGGGCGGTACGAAGCCTGCGACGGCACCGAGGACCGTCGACTTGCCGCAACCGCTGGGCCCGAGCAGGGCGGTGAACGAGCCCGCGGGCAGTTCCAGGTCGGTCCGTTCCAGGACGGGGGCGGCTCCGTAGCGGACGGACACCCCTTCCAGTCGTACGGCGAGGCTCATGACGTGCTCCAGTGCACGAGCCGGCGGCCGATCCCGGCGAGTACGAGGTCCACGGCCACGCCGAGCGACCCGAGGACGAGCAGCCCGGCGAACATCCGGTCCACCCGCAGGAACTGGCCGTCGACCTGGAGGCGGTAGGCCAGACCGCTGTCCGCGCCGCCCAGTTCGGCGGCCACCAGGGCGAGCAGCGCCACCGAGGCCCCGTAGCGCAGCGCCGCGAGGACGGCGGGCGCGGCGGCGGGCAGCAGCACCTCGACGAAACGCCGGTGCAGCGGGGCGCCCAGCGTGCGGGCGGCGCGGAGGTGGGAGACCGGGACCCGGGACACGCCGTCGTGGACGTAGAGCCATACGGCGAGCAGCACGGCGTAGGCGATCAGGAGCCGCTTGGCGGTCTCGCCGATGCCGAACCAGGCGGTCGCGAGCGGCACCAGGGCGATGGCGGGTATGGGGCGGAGGAAGGAGACGACGGGGGTGACGGCGGCGGAGAGCCTCGGCAGGTAGCCGGTGGCGAAGCCGAGCGCGCCGCCGATCAGGGCGCCCAGTGCGAAGCCCTGGCCGGCGCGGGCGAGGCTGGCGCCGAGATCGGCGGCCAGGGTCCCGCTGCGGGCGGAGTCGGCGAGCGCGGCCAGGGTCTCGGCCGGTGTGGGCAGGAGGGCCGGAGCCACCGCGCCGGACCGGGCGAGCAGGTACCAGAGGCCGAGCACGGCGGCCGCCGCGGTCAGGGCCGGGCCGAAGCGGCCGAGGGCCGGGCCCAGTCGGCCGGCGGCCGGGCCGGGCGGTGAGGGGGTGGCGTGCACGGAGCGGCTCCTCGGTCGTCGATAAGTGAGGTCAATAATTGACGACGCTTATGAAGAGCGTGTTGCAGCGGTGCGAAACCTGTCCGGACCTCAGAGCCCTTGATCGCCGATGAGGTACGTTCACCAGCGTGTCTCGACCTGAACCCACGCCCGAGGCGATCGAGGTCGGACGGGTGATCCGGAGCTGCCGCAAGCGCAGCGGCGTCTCCATGGCCGTCCTCGCCGACCGCTCGGGCCTCTCCCAGCCGTTCCTCAGCCAGCTCGAACGCGGCCTCACCACGCCCAGCCTCAGCTCGATCTACCGGATCGCGGAGGCACTGGACGTCAGTCCGGGCACCTTCCTGCGGCCGCCCGCGCGCCCGGGCGCGGTCAGTCACGAGGGGGACCCGCAGGTGATCCGCGTGGACGAGTCCGCGGGGCAGGTCGCGCGGGTGCTCATCCCGGGCGGGCGCAGCGCGCTGATGGAGGCGTACGAGCACCACTTCGAGCCCGGCCGGGGCGAGCGCGGCTGGTTCGAGCACCCCGGCGAGGACTTCCTCTACGTACTGGAGGGCGAGGTGGCCCTGGAGGTGGCGGGCGAGGAGCCGCTGATCCTGCGCGCCGGGCAGAGCGCGCACCACAGGGGCGAAGTCCCGCACCGCTGCCGCCTGTCGGGCCCGTCACCCGCCCGCACCCTGCTGGTGATCGCCAACGTCTGACTGCCCCGGTGGCCGCCGTTCAGTCGAGGCAGAACTCGTTGCCCTCGACGTCCTGCATCACCAGGCACGACTCGTTCATGTCGTCGGCGGTGAGCAGCCGCACGCGTACGGCGCCCAGCGCGACCAGCCGGGCGCACTCGGCCTCCAGGGCGGCCACCCGCTCCTCGCCCACAAGTCCGGGGCCGACGCGCACGTCGATGTGCAGGCGGTTCTTGACGGTCTTGCCCTCCGGAACGCGCTGGAAGAACAGCCGCGGGCCCACGCCCGTGGGGTCGACGCACGCGAAGGCCGAACCCTGGCGCTCGGGCGGCAGGGCGCGGTCGAACGCCTCCCAGTCGGCGAACCCCTCGGGGGGCGGTGGGACGACGTACCCCAGTACCTCGCACCAGAAGCGGGCGACGCGCTCGGGCCGTGCGCAGTCGAAGGTGACTTGGAACTTCTTGATCGACGACATCGGGCCATCGTAGGGACGGCGCGGGAGGTCCGGCGGCGGATTTTCCGGTGACGCTCGCCTGCGGCGGTGTGCCGGCTCCCGCGGTTCCGGCGGCCCGTGGCCGGTGAGACTCCTCACACGGGACGGGGAACAGCGCGCCGCAGACCCCGTAACTGCGGGACGCGGGCCGTCGTACCGGCGGATCGACCGAGGGGCATCCCGGACATATGACCTAGCCTGGACCGGCAATGCGAGATCGGGGGGGCCGAGCGCAAAGGAAGAGCGCCTCCATGGGCATCACCAGCATCTCCGCCCGCCGCCTGCGGCGGACGGGAGCCGCCGCCACGGCCGTCGTCCTCGGCATCCTGGCCGTGTCGGGCACCCCGGCCCTCGCCGCCACGGACGGCTCCGCGGACAAGGCGGGCGGTACGAAGCCCTCCGGTCCCGCCGCGTCGGCCGACAACCCGGGAGCCGCCCGGAGCGCCGCCGGGATCCCGCTCGGCATCTCCCGCCTGGCGCAGGGCCCGGGCCGTGACGTCGCGATCACCATCGACGACGGTCCGGACCCCCGCTGGACGCCCCAGGTCCTGGAGGTGCTGCGCGAGAACCACGTGAAGGCCACCTTCTGCATGATCGGCACGAAGGCGCAGAAGTACCCGGAGCTGGTGCGGGAGGTCGCCGCCGACGGCCACCGCCTGTGCAACCACTCCGTCGACCACGACGTGACCATGGACCACAAACCCGTCGCCTTCCAGAAGCAGCAGATCCTCGAGGGCAAGGCCATGATCGAGAAGGCCGCGCCCGGAGTGCCGGTCGGCTACTACCGCGCACCGGGCGGCGCCTTCACCCCCGACAGCCGGGCGATAGCCGCGGCGAGCGGGATGCGGCCGCTGGGCTGGAGCGTGGACCCCAAGGACTGGAGTCGCCCGGGCCTGCCGGCGATCATCGCCGCCATTGAGGAGAAGCTCCCCCAGCAGCCGACCGTGCTGTTCCACGACGGGGGCGGCGACCGCAGCGAGACGGTCGCGGCCCTCAAGGAGTACCTGCCCTGGCTGAACTCTCAGGGCTACCGCTTCACCTTCCCGGCACGCACCACCCCGTAGCCGGGCCGGGTCAGGTGGCCGCCGTCGCCTTGCGGAGGGTGTGGAGGCAGGACGTGAGCGCGGTGTGGCGCGGGGTGCCGTGGTCGCGGGCCTGCATCCAGGCGGCGTACGGGCCACCGTGCCCGCGCTCACCCGCCGCCCGACCGGCGAACTCGTCGCCCGTGTCACCTCGGACACCGTCCTCCTCCGCGAGGCCGCCGCCCAGTCGTTCGTCGGTCTGGTCAACGGCGCCGTCATGCTGGTGGGCAGCCTGGTCCTGATGGGCGTGCTCGACCTGGTGCTGCTCGGCACGACCATGGCCGCCGTGGCCGTGACCGCCGCGCTCTTCGCGCTCCTCATGCCGGGCATCGGCCAGGCGCAGCAGCGCTCCCAGGCTGCTGCTGGACGAGGCGACCGCCCAGCTGGACGGGCTGACGGAGGCGGCGGTGCAGGACTGCATCCGCAGCCGCGCGGCGACGGGCGCGGTGGTGACGGTCGCACACCGGTTGTCGACGGTGGTCGACGCCGACCTGATCGTGGTCATGGAGGCGGGCCGGATCCGCGCGCGCGGCACCCACGAGGAGCTGCTGGCCACGGACACGCTGTACCGCGAACTGGTGGCGGCCCTGCGCCTGGCGACCGCCACGGGCACCGGCACCCGATCACTGACCTGAGGTCAGTCGGGGCTGGTGGGGGTGGTGGCGGGCGTGGCCCGGGCGATCAGGAGGGCCACGTCGTCGTGGACGCCCGGGTGGCGCATGGTGTCGAGCAGGAGGTCGCAGGTGTCGTCGAGGGGACGGCCCGGGTCGTCGAGGGCGTCCAGGAGGACGTCGAGGCGTTCGTCGATCGGATCGTCGCGGGTCTCGACCAGGCCGTCGGTGTAGAGGACGAGCTGGTCGCCCGCCTCGACCGGGAGGCTCACGGTGTGGAAGGCGACGCCGACACCACCCAGGGGCGCGCCGGTGGGCAGGTCGAGGAGTTCACGGGTGCCGTCGTGCCGGAGGAGGACGGGGGGCAGATGCCCGGCGAGGGAGAGGTGCCACTGTCCGGCGCGCGGGTCGTGGACGACGTATACGCAGGTCGCGATGGTGTCGAGGCCCTCGGTGACGTGGTCGAGGTGGTGCAGGACCTGTGCGGGGTCGAGGTCGAGGTCGGCGAGGGTCCGGGTGGCCGTGCGCAGCTGGCCCATGCTGGCCGCGGCTCCGACCCCGCTGCCCATGACGTCGCCGACGACGAGGGCGGTCTTGTCCCCGCTCAGCGGGATCACGTCGAACCAGTCGCCGCCGATCTCCATGGTGGCCTGGGCGGGCCGGTAGCGGGTGGCGACCTCCAGGCCCGGCCGGCGCGGCGGGGTGTGCGGCAGCAGGCTGCGCTGGAGGGTGAGGGCGGTGTGGCGCTGTTCCTCGACGGCCCGGTGCCGCTCGGTGACGTCGACGCTGGCGGTGGCCACGCCCACCACCGTCCCGTTGGGGGCTTCGAGCCGGTAGAAGGAGATCGACCAGGCGTGGTCGTGGTCGGGGTCGGCCGGGGTACGGCCGACCGTGTACTGGTCCACGATGGGCACCCCGGTGGCCAGCACCTCGCGCATGGCGGCCTCGAAGGACGCGTCCACGGCGGGCAGCACCTCGTGGACGTGCCGGCCGATGTGCTCGGCGGCGGGGACCCCGTTGAGGCGTTCCTCGGCCGGGTTGACGGAGACGTAGCGCAGGTCCGTGTCGAGCACGCCGAGGCCGACGGGTGACTGGGCCACGAGTCGGGCGGACAGCGCCAGGTCCCGTTCGACCTGCCGCACGGTGGCCTGGTCCGCGGCGAGGCCCAGGGCGTAGTACTCCTGCTGGGAGTCCAGCAGCCGCATGTTGCGGAACTCGACCATGCGCGTGCTGCCGTCCTTGTGGCGGACGGGGAAGACGCCGACCCAGCTGACTCCGGCCTCCATGACCTCGGCGAACATGTCCAGGACGACCGGGAGGTGCTCCTCGTGCAGCAGCAGGCGTCCCGCGTACTCTCCGAGGGCCTCCTCGGCGGTGTAACCGAACAGTTCCTCCGCCTGGGGGCTCCACAGGTCGATCCGGCCGTCGGCGTCGAGGAGGATGGCGGCCACGCGCAGCACGTCGAGCAGACCGCCCGGCCCGGACGCGGCAGGCTGCCTCCCTTCGGGGTCGCCGTGCGTGGGCTCGATCGCTCCCATCTCCGGGCTCTCCTTCCGGCCGCCGCGGGCTGCGGGTCTCAGCTCCCAGCCATCTCATCGTCCCCCTCCACGGGACACGCGTGCACGCCACGCGTCGGGGGGCGGCCCTCACCACTACGGCGCACCCGATGCGCACCCGATGCGCACACGTGCTCGAACGGGCGCAGCGGCTCCGGTCCCGGCCGCGGCGCCCGGCTGTGATGCGGTGGGCGGCCACCGGGGCCCTCCGGCCCTCCCGAAGACCACCTGGGCCCCGTACTCCCGTACGACGGGCGGCGCCTGCTGGGCTCCTGCCGGGGGTTCACCCGCATCCTGCCGCCCGCGTGGTCGGACCCCCCGATCGTGCTGCGCCGGCTCACGGCGGGCGAGGAGCTCCGGCGGGCCCTGGGGACGACCGCGGTGAGCCGTTCGCGGAGCTGCTGCTGCTGCGGATGAAAGTCGGCTCCTGGCGCCCCTCCGCGCCCGGAAGGGACCTGATCGACCTGATACTCGAAGGCACGCTTTCCCCTCCCGTACCGCAGTCCGCCCGGCCGCTGCGGCAGTACTGGCTCGCCGGGCTGCCGCGGACGCGCGGCGCCTGGGCCGGTCTCGGCACCCGGCAGCGCTGGGCCTGGCTGGACCTCGTTCTGGCGAGGCCGAGGCCGGGCCTCGTCGACCGGCCGGCGGGTCGGACCTACGCACTCGACGGCCGGTACGTCACCGACGTCCCGGGCCTCTGCCTCGCCCTCGGCGAGGCGGTGAACGGGCCGGGCGGCTACTCGGCAGCAACCTGGACGCGCTCCCCGACTGCCTCGGAGGCGGCTTCGGCCATCGCGGCCCGGAAACGCTGCTCTGGCACGACTCCGCCGTCGCACGCAAGCACCTGTCCCACGCCCTCACCCCGGAGGGCCTGCCCTACGACCTGTTCGCCGAGGTACTGGGCGTCCTGGCCCGGTCCGGCATACGGGTCACCCTGGCTGACCGGTGACCGGTGGCCGTGCGCCGGCCGCTACGGGGTCGGGGGCGGGGCCGGCGGACGGAAGCCGTTGAAGAGGTCGTCCATCCCCCGCAGGGCCAGGCGGTCCGGCGTGGCGCGGACCGCCAGATCCCGGACGGCCACCGCGAGGGGGTTGCGGAGGGCGCCCAGGCGGCCGACGCGGCGGGCACGGCGGCGGACGGTGTCGGTGCGGTCGCGGCGGGCCGCGGTGTAAGCGGCGAGGGCGGCCGGGACGGCTCCGTCGTCGGCGGTGGTGGCTTCGGTGTCGCCGGCCGGGAGCAGGTGTGCGAGCACCACCGCGTCCTCGACGGCCTGGCAGCCGCCCTGACCGAGGTTGGGGGCCATGGCATGGGCGGCGTCGCCGATCCAGGCGATCCGACCGTGGTGGAGGCGGGGAAGCGGAGCGGCCAGGTCGTACAGGTCGTTCTGGAGCACGTCGGCCGGGTCGAAGCGCCCGACGCGCTCCAGCAGGGCCGGGATCGGGTCGTGCCAGGCGCCGAACCGGCGGGCCAGTTCGGCGCGGGGGTCGGCCGACCGGGTACCGGCCGGGGCGAGCGCGGTGGCGTAGAGGTAGAACCGGCCGTCGACGAGCGGGGTCACACCGAAGCGCTCGCCCCTCCCCCAGGTCTCGCTCATGGACGGGATCCGCAGGTCCGGGGCGTCGACGAGGGCCCGCCAGGCCGTCTCTCCGATGTAGTGCAGGCCCGGGTGTCCGGGAAAGTGGGCGCGGCGCAGCGGGCTGTGGATGCCGTCCGCGGCGACGACCAGGTCGGCAGGCAGGTCCGGGCCCCCGGCGGTACGGACGGTGGGGTGGCCGCCGGGGTCGTCCACGCCGGTCACCGTGGTGCCGTAGCGCAGGGCATCCTGCGGCAGGGCGGCGGCCAGGGCCGCGGTGAAGGCGGGGCGCGGTACGGCGATCGGGGGCGTGCCGTAGCGGGCCGCCATGTACGAGGTGTCGACGCGGGTCAGCCAGCGGCCGTCGGAGCGGCGTACGCCCATGGTCGCGGGTACGGCGCTGCCGGCGGCCCGGGCCGCGTCGACGCCGATGGCGTCGAGTGCGCGCAGGGCATTGGGGGCGAGCCCGATCCCGGCGCCGGTGGTGGGCGGTTCGGGGGCGCGTTCGCAGACGGTCACGTCCCATCCGCGGCGGTGCAGTGCGAGGGCGGCGGTGAGCCCCCCGATCCCGGCCCCGGCCACCACCGCGTGACGTCTGCGCATGAACACCCCTCCGCTGTCCTACCGCACCGTCTCATACATCGCCGGCACCCCGTCCGACACGGTGAGGCTCCCCCGCACGTTCGCGATCACGCCGCCCGTTCTCGGCGGAGGGGTGAGAGTCTGCGGAGCGTTTCCTGCCAGGTCTGGCACCAGAGCGCTCCCTGCACGATGCCCAGGGCCCGCGAACGGCAGGAGTCGTCCGCGAGGGGCGGCAGGGTCTTGTCCATCAGGGGCAGGAAGTCGTCCGCGAAGGCGGACCCTTCGCGGAAGTCGACGTACCGGCTCCGGCGGGTGGCCGGCTCCACGGCGTACACCTGCGCGTGGCGGTGCCGCACGGTGGCGTCCGCCGAGTCGAGCAGGTCCCGCGCGTGGTCGGTGGTGACCTCCCGCAGGCCGCATCCGGTCCTCCGGTCAGGGTCGTGGCCGTCGGCGGGGCAACCGGTGCGCAGGGTGTCCGCCAGCAGGGCGGCCGGTTCGACGGCGAGTGCCTCACGGACGGGGGCGTCGAAGGGCCGCGCGGCGCCGGCGACGACGACGAACGGTTCCACATGGAGCAGCAGGTCCTGGAGGGCGGCCAACTGGCCCTCCCCGCCCGCCCGCAGGCGCAGCGCGCGCTCGTCGAGGATCCCCGACATCAACTCCCGCAGCGGTTCCACGGCGGCCACCCGCCGGGTGACCTTCGGGAACGGGGTCAGCCGGTGGCGGGTGACGGTGTATCCGAGGCTGCCCCGCACTGCGCCGGTCAGTTCGTCGCGGATCCCGTCCCGGAAGGCGGGGTCGGCCAGTACGGGCTCGACGCCGTCGGTCCCGCGCCGCTGGATCCACTGGAGGGCGTGTACGCGCTGGTCGTCCGGCGGCGCGCCGAAGGGCATGCCGACCCGTTGCATCAGGGCGAGCAGTCCGAGGTCGACGCCCACGCCCCAGAAGTCGCCCCCCAGTGTTCTGGTCTGCAGTCCGAGCAGGGGCTCCCGGGTCCGCCCGGCCTCGCGCAGGCGGGCCGCCACCGCCGCCACCACCGGCTCCAGGCCGGCGACGGGCAGCCGCAGTCCGGCGTACTGCCGGAGGAGCAGCGTCAGCCAGTCGTTCGCGGCCTCCGCCGATGCGCCGGCGTGCTGCTCCGTCCCGCCCGTGAACCGCTCCAGCAGCTCCGTGCGGGCCAGCAGGGCCAGCCAGGCCTCGGCCGCCGCGGTCTTCGCGGCCGCCGAGGAGCCGCTGGGTTCGGGCAGGTGGGTCCGCAGGTGCTCGGCCGTGTCGGGGTGCTCGGCCAAGTCCCGCTCCAGCGGTGCGGCCCATGCCTCCCACACGGCCGCCGTCGCCTGCCGCAGTCCGCCGCGCCTCAGCAGCAGGTGGAAGGTCTCCGTGGTGGCGTCGTCGGCGGGCGGCGGGGCACCGCCCGGCCCGTCCGCCAGCTCCACGGCGAAGGAGGCGGGGACGGCTCCCTCCCTTCGGCACCACTCCAGGACGAGCCGGCGGTGTTCCTCGTAGGCCTCGCTCGCCGACGAGCGTGCGGCGATGTCGTCCCGGTGCTGCCGCAGCAGTTTCCCGTCGACGACGCCGAGGGCGGCGAACTCCGAGACCAGCTCGCGCAGCGCGGCCTCGTCGATCCCGCCGCGCTGCTTCTCGGCGGCCCGAGCCGCCACGTAGAGGGGCCGGGCCATGGCGATGCTGCCCGCGGCGACCAGGAGGCGTGCTCCCTCATCGAGGGCGTGGGGCAGGAGTTCGGGGTGGGCGGCCGTCAGTTTGGCCAGGCCCGCCCGGAGTTGGGTGGCGGCCCGGCCCGGTTTGGAAGCGGCCGTCCTCGCGCAGGTGCGCAGGGGAGCGAGCAGCGCCATCGCCTGCCGTGCCAGGCCGGGGTGCGCGTCGCAGACCCTGGACAGGAAGTCCAGCGGCCGTACCGCCGTCCTGCCGACGGGCGTGGCCCCTTCCGCGGCCGGCTCCAGGCCCAGCGCCCGCGCCACCGCGTCATGGGCGCCGACCGCACGTGCCACGACGAGCCGGACGAACCACGCGCCGTCGCCCAGCGAGGCGGACGCGTAGCGGCGGGCGGTGAGGGGTTCCTCGTCCGGACCGGCGGGGGCGCCGGTCAGCACGGCGCCCGCGTCGAGGAGCTGCGACGCCCCGGCGGGCCGCCGCGGCTGCGGGGGCCCGGCCTGTGGTGCGCCCGCCGCCGCGTACGCGGCGCAGGAGACGAGGAAGGACTGGTAACCCGAGGAGGCGTCGGCGGGCAGGGGCGCGCCCGCGCGGCCTTCCGCCGGATCCCGCTCGTCGTAGAGGGAGGCGAGGGCCCCGATGCCCTCCGACCAGACGGGTCGGGGCACGGCGTCGTAGGTCCCCGTCCCCTGCCGTCCCCGGCCGTCGGTGAACCAGAAGTCGTGCAGGCTCACCGGCGCCGCGGGGCCCTGGTGGCGCAGGTCGGCCACCAGGGCGTGGCTGCTCCCCCGGTCCCGAAAGGTGAAACGGGCCCGCTCCCCGCCGACGCGTCCGCCGAACCGCGCCACCAGGTGGTCGAACCGGGCGCCGGTCCCGTAGCCGGCACCGTGGAAGACGGTGATGCCCTCGCGGGTGTTGGCGGTCCCTCCCGTGGACGGTGCGGGCTCCGGGGCCGGTGAGCAGTCCGGGCGCACGTACACCGCGCGGTGCAGTTGCTCGATTCCCTGTCCGCCGCCGAGTCGTTCCAGCAGTCCGCGCCAGCGGTCCAGGAGCCCGGTGCCACGCGGGTCGAGGAGCACCGGGTGCGGAAGGACGACGAGGGCGTCGTCCAGCTCGCGTTCCCCGTCGAGGCCCGTCACGAGCAGCGGGCCGCCCGGGCGCGGCGCGATACCCGTGAGCACCCCGGCGCGCCGCACGTCCGGTCCTTCCGGGGCGATGACGGCGTGGTGCAGGGCGCGCCGCCAGTACGGGTCGGGCCACACCTGTCGTATCAACTCCGCGGGCACGGGAAGGGACTCGGTCATCCACCGCTCGGCGGTCGACAGCGTCCGGTCGGCGTGGTCGGCGATCCAGTCGGCGAGGGCGGTCAGTTCGCGCACGACCGGGTCGTCCCTGAGCGCGGGCGGCACCTTCTTCAGCTCACGTCCGGCCGCCGTGCGGCAGCGGAGCACGGGCTTCGGCCCGCTCCCGAGATCGAGCATGACCTCGTGGCCCCCGGCAGCCCTCCATGCAGTGGTCGGACCCATCGTGTACCCCCGTCGTGCATCGGTGCCCGCGCTCCACCCGTCAGGCCCTTCCAACGTACCGGGAGCCACTGACAACACCCGGGCCGGCCGGGCGGCGCCGGGGACCGGCCCCGGCGTGGGCCGGGCGGCCCCCGGCGTCCCGTGCGGATGCGGGTGCGGTCGGGGGGCCATGGTGAAGATCCATGCGGCCACTCCGGGGTCAGGCGGTCCGGGCGTCCCGGGCGGCCGTGCGCAGTGCCGTGATGACGGCGGTGGTGGTCGGGTTGGGGTTCTCGGTGTGCCGCGTCGCGGCGAAGAGGAGGCGGTGGATCGGATGGTCCGCGATGGGGACCGCGCGGATCCCGGGTGTGGCCGGATCGATGGCCGTGCGGGGGACCAGCGCGGTGGCGAGGCCGGAGCGGGCGAGGGTGAGCTGGGCGGCGATGTCGGCGGTGACGTAGCGGGGCGCGGGGGTGAAGCCGGCTCGCTGGAAGCCTTGTTGGACGGCCTGGCCGCATTCCGTGCTCGGCGGGGGTACGGCGAGCGGCCGCGTGGCAAGCTCCCGCAGGGCGACGGGCCGGTCGTCGCCGTGGCCGGCGGCCGTGACGACGAGCAGGGGATCGTCGAGCAGGGGTGAGACGGCGATCCCGCGGGGGGTGGTGTCGGGCACGTGGTGGTAGCGCTGTCCCAGCACCACGTCGACGGTACCGAGCGCGAGTTCACGCAGTTGCGCCTGGTCGGTGATGGCGCAGGTCACCGCCAGCCGGGGGTGGCGCGCACCGAGAGCGGTGAGGGCGGGGGCCACGATCCTGGTGACGGTGGACGGGAGCGCGGCGAGCGTGGCCGTGGCTCCGACCGTGCCCTTGACCGCGGCCATGGCGCTTTCGGCCTCCTCCACGGCCGAGAGGATCCGGTCGGCGTGTTCCAGGAGGATCCGGCCGGCCTCCGTGAGCGCGACGGTCCGCCCGTCGGGGCGCAGCAGGTCGACGCCCACCTCGCTCCTCAGGGCGGCCAGTTGCTGGGAGACGGCACCGGCGGTCAGCGCCAGGGAGTGCGCGGCAGCGGTGATGGAGCCACGGGCGGCGACGGTCCTGAGCATGTGCAGGCGGCGGACATCGAGCATGACTCGATAGTGCAGCTAAAGGGTCCTGTCAGGAAAGATCCCCTTGACCTGCCGAGTCGTGGTGGCCGATCTTCGGGCCATGGAAATCTCTCGCTGTCCGGCCGCTGTGGCGCGCCCCCTGCACGATTTCGGTGACGAGTTCATGTCCGACGGGGCGACCGCCGCGATCGGGGTGCGGCACGGGTTCGCCCCGGGCCGCGGTTTCTACTGCCGCGGACGTTTCGGAGTACTCGGAGAGGCACCGGTCGCGGTGGTGCAGGCGGTACAGGGCTTCCTCGGGCCCGGTCTGGTGACGACGGGGTGGCTGGCGGGGCGGCCCGTGATGCCCGCGGAGGACGCCGCCGCCTGCTACGCGCAGGCCGTCCGCGCCTGGGGACGCGCGCACATCGCCGCAGACGTCGACGTCGAACGCTTCAACCACCTGGCGCAGCGGCTGATCGATGCCGCCGACCCCGACGCGCTGCCGCTGTTCGCCGGCTGGCGTGCGCAGCCGTGCCCCGGGGACGACCCGGTCGGCGGGGCCATGCAGCGGGTCCACGTGCTGCGGGAGCACCGGGGCGCCTGCCATCTGGTGGCGGTGCGCAGGTGCGGGTTGAGCGCCCGGGCTGCGATGGTCGTCAACCTCGGCGTCGAACAGGCGGCCCGTTACGGCTGGCCCGATCCGCAGCCCGTCGACGCGGATGCGCTCCCGCGGTGGCAACGCGCCGAGCGGATGACCGACGAACTGCAGCTACCGCTCTACGCCGCCCTGACCGGGCGCCAGCGTGCCGAGTTCGCCGCCCTCGTCGAGACGCTGACCGCCTCGGACCGGACCGAGGCCGCCGTCGCCGGCCCGGCAACGCATCCGCTCCCCACAGTCGTTGACGGGTGACGGCGTCCGTCCGGGCGGGGTGGGGTCGGCAGGCCCGTCGGGCGTTCCGGCCCGGCCCCGCGAACGGCCAGGACGGCCAGGACGGTTACCGCCGCCCGCTCCCGCCGGTGCACCTCGGCGGAGCCGCGCGCCACGGGTCACGGCGTCGGAGTTCCACTCCGCCGGCGCGCCGGCGGGCACGGCGTGGACGGCCGCGCGCCGCTGCGGCACCCGCCCAGCTGCGCGGCAGGATGCGGGCCGTCGCGGTCCTCGGACGCCGTCGCACTGTCCGTGCCGGCTGGCATGCTCCTCCCCATGACGGTTGACGGCCTGCCCCGACTCGCCCAGATCACCGACGTCCAGGAGGTCGCTCCGCTCTTGCGGCAGCAGCTGGTCGACTGCTGGATCGAGGTCACCGACTCGGGTGGCGCCGCCGGGTTCCCCTTCCCACCCGTCGACCGCGGCCGGGTGGCACCGGTCGCGGACGAGCTCCTCCGCCGTCTGCATCCGCGGAGCAGCCGGCTCGTCACCGCCGACTTCGACGGCGTGCTCGCCGGATGGGTCGTCCTGCGGCGTGATCCCGGCCGGCTCGTCGGGCACTGGGGCACGGTCCACCACCTCCAGACCCGTCCGCGGTTCCGTCGCCGCGGAGTCGCGTCCGCCCTCATGCGGGAGCTGCGGAGGGTCGCCCGCGAGGACCTGGGGCTCGAACAGCTGCACCTCGCGGCACGGGGAGGAGAGGGGCTGGAGGACTTCTACACCGGCCTCGGCTGGCGCGAGGTGGGCCGCTGGCCCGGCGCCCTGCGCCTCGCCCCCGACGACACCCGCGACGAGGTACTGATGCTCCTCGACCCCCTCTGACCATCCGCCGGGCCTCCTCCCGGTACGGGACCGGGAGGAGGCCGGGCGTCGGGCGGGGGGTCGGCGCGGTGGTACGGGTCAGCGGAAGAGCATGGACGCGTCCCCGGCCGGGGTGGTCACGGAGCCCGGGCACAGGAAGCTGCCCGAGGCCTTGGTGGCGGTGAAGGCCCGGTTGACGTACTTGCGGCTCGTGCCGTCGCGGTCCCACACGATGTTCGTCGCCTTGTAGCGGCAGGAGATGAAGCTCTGCCTGCCGGTGATGTCGATCAGATCGGTCCGGGCCGTGCCGGCCGCGTCGTCGAAGGTGAAGGCCGGGTTGTTGTTGAGGGTGGCGGCGATACCGCCGCCACAGGCGAGATTGCCTCCGGGTGTGTTGATCGTGGTGCGGTCGACGGTGAGGGCGCTCGGGGCGGCGGCGCTGGTGCTGCCGTTCGTCCAGCTGCAGCTGTTGCCGGCGACCACCATCACGCCGTCGACCTTCTGGTCGGCGGCCCGGGCGGAGCCCTGCGCGAGGGCGGTGCCGGTACCGGCCAGGCCCGCCGCGACGACGAGTGTCGCGATTCCGGCGGCGCGTGCGAGTCGTGTGGTGCGGGAGACGGGCGGGGTGTGCCTCATGGGTCGCTCCTCCATGCCACGGACTGGTGGGGGTGGGCGAGGCGCCGGGGCGTGCCGGAGCCCACCGGTCAGGCGGGACTTCGCGGACACGACCCATGCCTCTCAGGGGGTGCGGAGTGCGTGCCGGGAGCGTCCCACAGCCACCTCGAAGTGTCAGGAGCCTGTCAGGTGCATGGCGATATTTGGCTGGAATTACCGGTCGGTAGGGACTGCCGCGGGAGATCCACGGGCGGGTTCGCCCATGAGGTCGGCCTCCCGGATGACGGGCACAATGAGGGGAGACCTCGACGAAGGGGGACCCCAGATGGCATCGGACCGGCCCGGGGGTGCGGACGCCGACGCCCCCGGTCCGATCCGGTCCGAGCCGGGGTCCCTCCTGGAGCACGTGCCCGTCGCCGTGTTCGGCCTGGACGACCAGCAGCGGGTCCGCTTCTGGGGGCCGGGCGCGCGCAACCTCTTCGGCCACGGGCCCGACGAGATCCTTTCCCGGCCCGCCTCGCTACTCTTCCCCGACCCGGCCCCCGGCACCCCCGGCGGCGCCGCTCAGCTGGTGGAACGCGGTCTGAGCCTGGGGTACTGGAGGGTCCGGATGCCCGCCCGGCACCGCGACAGCGGCGTCTTCGACTGCGGGTTCCGGGTGTTCCCGGTGACCGGTCCGGCCGGCGACCGCGTCGTCATGGGTCTGGCCAGCAGGGGCGACGAACTCGACCGGGTGAAGACGAACCTCGCCTTCCTCGACGCGCTGTTCGAGACCTGCCCGATCGGCCTCGTCATGCTCGACGAGGAGCTGCGCTACGTCCACCTCAACCAGGTGCTGGCCGACATGGACGGGCTCCCCGTGCGGGAACACCTGGGCCGGCGGATGACCGACATCATGATCACGTCGGACGGGGGCGAGTACGAGCGGATGCTCCGGGCGGTGGCCGAGAAGGGACGTCCCCTCGTCGGGGCGCTGGTCGGGCTGCGCACCCCGGGCCGTCCCGACCGCGACCAGGTCCGTTCCGTGAGCTTCTTCCCGCTGAGCGGGGCGGGAGACACCCGGCAGGGCGTGGGCGGGCTCCTCGTCGACGTCACCGACCGCGAGCAGGCCCTGCTCGAAGCGACGGCGGCGCGGCAGCGGCTGGACCTGCTGGACCGCGCGTCGGCCCAGGTCGGTACCACCCTGGACCTGGAGGTCACCGCCCGGGAGCTGATCGACGCCGTCATGCCCGACTTCTGCGACGCCGCCGTCGTGGAGATGGTCCAGTGGATGTACGAGGACATGCCGTTCGACCCGGAGCTGCCCCTGACCACCCGCCGGATCGCCACCGGCACCGTCCTGCCGCCGCCGGCGCCCGAGCTGGTCGGCGGCCTGGAGCGGGTCACGTATCCGCCGGGGTCCGGCATCCACCAGATGCTGAGCAGCGGCCGTCCGCTGCACGTCGTCGTCGACGAGGACTTCGCCACCCGCACGGCCGCCCACCAGGACCGGGCGCGCCTGCTGCTCGACAGCGGGCTGGGCGGCATCGTCATCGCCCCGCTCATCGCGCGGGGCACGGTGCTGGGCATCGCGATGTTCGGCCGGTCCGCCGACCGTACGCCCTTCGCGGACCAGGACGTCACCCTCGCCGGCGAGCTGGCCTCGCGCGCCGCGCTGTGCCTGGACAACGCGCGCCTGTACGGCCGGGTCCAGGACATCGCGCTGACCCTCCAGCGCGCCCTGCTGCCCAGCGCCGTGGCGTCGGGCGTCCACGTGAGCGTCGCCCACCGCTACCTCCCGGGCAGCCGGATCACGGAGGTCGGCGGGGACTGGTACGACGTGATCAACCTGCCCGGCGACCGGGTCGCGCTGGTCGTCGGGGACGTCATGGGGCACGGCGTACCGGCCGCCGCGTCGATGGGCAGGCTGCGCATCACGGCCAAGGCCCTCGCCGCCCACACCCGCACCCCGGAGGCGCTGCTCGCCGAACTCGACACGTGCGCGCAGGACTCCGGCATCCAGCTGGCCACCTGCCTCTACCTCGTCCACGACCCGCACACCGGCCGCGCCCGCATCGCGAACGCAGGCCATCCGCCGGCCCTGGTACGCCTCCCCGACGGCACCGTCGAGACCGTCGGCGAGGGGCTGGGGATCCCGCTCGGGGTGGGCGGCGTCCCCTTCCGGTCGGCCGCGCTCGACCTGCCGGAGGGCGCGGTGCTCGCCCTGTACACGGACGGCCTCATCGAGGCGCGCGGCCAGGACATCGAGGCCGGTCTGGACGCACTGCGGGAGCAGCTCCGCACGGTGACGGGCCCCCTGGAGGAGGCCGCTGACCGCATCATCGCCGGCCTGCTGCCCGCCGAGGCCACGGACGACACGGTCCTCGTCCTGGCCCGCATCCACCGCGCCCCCGGCTAGGTCCTGTCGTCAAAGTGGCGCCGGTCAGGCCCGCGGTGTCCGGTGCCGTGCATCGCAAGGCGGAGGGGCGCCCGAGTACTGGACGTACGTGGGCGCCCCGACAACGCGGCGAGGTGCGGTGCCGGGCGCCGCGGGCCAGGTGCAACTTTGACGACAGGGCCCAGGGTGCCGGGGTCAGGGGGTTTTGGTGGTGCGGAGGATGCCGATCTTGTCTATGCGGTGTTCCGGGTTGCCCTGGGGGTCGCTCCAGAAGTTGCCTTCGGCGTGGTCCTCCGGGGTGGCGCAGGTCGAGATCGTGATCATGGCCCGGGTGGGGGTCGTGCCGGGGGAACCGGGGACCGCCGCGCGCTGTTCCTCCAGTGAGCGCGCCGAGCGGAAGGACGTCTTGCGGGTCGCGACGATCTCGTAGGTGTACTCGACCCCGCCCGCGGTCACGCGGACCGTGTCGCCCGTGCCGACGGCGGGCAGCTTCCGCAGCGGGCCGCCGGCCGACAGGCGGTGTGCGGTGACCAGATAGTTCCCGACCTGGCCCGGGCCGACCCCGCCGCCCTCGCCGTACGGGCTGGCCGCGAGCCCGCGGTCCTGGATGCGGGTGCCGGGCACGTCGTCGGTGGTGCCTTCGTACGGGACGACGCGCAGCCCGGATACACCCGCCGAGGGAATCGACAGCGTCGACTCCTGGGTGCGGACGTCCACCGGGGCGGGCGGGAGCGCGGCGGGAGCGGAGGCGACGGACGCCGTGGTGGCCACCGCCACCGGCCGCGGCGGGGCGGCGGGGCCGGCGGCGGCCGAGGGCTGGCAGGCCGCCAGCAGGGCGGTGACGGCTCCGGCCAGCACGACGGGAACGGCGCGGGAGGGGAACGTCAGGGACATGGGCGCATCCGTGGGGGTCGGTCGCCCGGGTCGAGCGGCAGGTGGGTGACCCGGTTGTCGGCCAGGGTGACATACGGAGCAAGAAGTCCATAAGGGTCCCGGTCTGTGACCTCCCTCCCCCGACCTCCCTCCCCCGCGCCCGTCACCCTCGGCGGCCTGCCCGCAGTTCCAGGCGGGCGCCCGGGAAGCGGTGGCGGAAGTCCCGGTCGTGGGAGACCGCTACCACCGCTCCGGGATATGCCGCGAGGGCCGTCTCCAGGTCCTCCACCAGATCCAGCGCGATGTGGTTCGTCGGCTCGTCCAGGACGAGGAGGTCCGCCGGCCGGGTCACCAGGTTCGCGATCTGGAGCCGCCGCTGCTGCCCGGCGGACAGCACCGCGACGGGGACGTACAGGTCCTCCTCACGGAACAGACCCAGCGCGAGCAGCCGGTCCGCGTACTCCTCCGGCGGGCCCGGCCGCCCGGCCGCGAAGGCGGCGAGCAGCGGGAGCCGGGTGGCGCGGGCGGGCAGCTCCTGCGCGAGGTAGCCGATCCGGGCGGGGCGACGCACCGACCCCGCGTCCGGCTCCAGGTCCCCCGCCAGCACGCGCAGCAGGGTGGTCTTGCCGGCCCCGTTCCCGCCCGTGACCAGCAGCCGCTCCCCCGGCCCGACGGTGAGCGGGCCGTCCAGACGCAGCCTCCGCCCCACCGTCACGTCGGCGAGCTCGGCGAGCGGGCCACCGGCGTGCCGGTCCCCGTCCGCCGCCGGCAGGGCCGCGGTGAACCGCAGGGGTTCCGGTGGCGCCGGCACCGGGTTGCGCCGCAGGTGGTCCAGCCGCTCCCGGACGGCCCGGACCCGGCCTCCGAGCTTGGCCTCGTGCGAGCGGCGGTGTTTGCCGAAGCCCTGTCGCGGGTCCCCGCCCGTGGTGGCCAGGCGTTTCGCGGCCGCCGCGAGGAGTTCCTCGGTTCCCGCGACGTCGTCCAGCCAGTCCGCGTACTCCTGCCGGGCACGGCGGCGGGCGGCGGCCTTCGCGGCGCGGTATCCGGCCCAGCCGTCGCCGTACCGGCGCACGGTGCGCGCACCGCGGTCGACTTCGAGGACGGTGGTGGCGATGCGCTCCAGGAAACCGCGGTCGTGGGTGACGGCAACGACCGTCCCCCGGTGCGCGCGCAGGTGCTCCTCGAGCCAGTGGACGGCTGCGGCGTCGAGATGGTTCGTCGGCTCGTCGAGGAGCAGCAGCTCGGGCGCGGCGGCCAGCACGCAGGCGAGGGCCAGCCGTGACCGTTCACCGCCGGAGAGCGAGCCGAGGGGACGGTCCCGGGTGGTCCCGGCGAGCCCGAGACCGTGGAGGGCGGCGTCGACGCGGGCGTCCGCCTCGTAGCCGCCGCGTTCCTCGTACGCGGTCAGCAGCTCGCCGTAGGCGTCGAGTTCGTCGGCGCGGGCACCGGCCAGGTCCCGCTCCGCCGCGCGCAGCCGGCGCTCCATGTCACGCAGGTCCGCGAGGGCGAGGTCGACCGCGTCCTGCACGGTGTGGTCCGGGTCGAGGTCGAGGGTCTGGGCGAGGTGGCCGGTACCGCCCGGGAAGCTGACGGTGATCTCGCCCGTGTCGGGCGGCTCGGCCGCGGCGAGGAGTCGCAGCAGGGTGGACTTGCCGGAGCCGTTCTCGCCGATGACGGCGGCCCTCTCGCCGGGGCGGACGGTGAAGGAGACCTGGTCGAGGACGGTACGGGTGCCGTAGGACTTGGTGACGTCCTTGACGGACAGCTGCGCCACGGCAGCGGGCACGGCGGTGTGGGCGCGTTCGCGCATGGGGCTTCCCCTGGTGAGGTGGAGGGTTTCCTGGCGGCGGAGGGCGGCGGGCGCCGCCGTGCCGGCATCAGGGGAAGCGGTGGAAGTGCATACGCCGACCATAGCAAGACGATGCGTATCGTCTCAATCGATTTACGTGCCCCACCGTGCGCCACCGTCCCCCAGCGTGCCCGGCGCACGGCCGCGCCGCGCCCCGGAACAGCGAGGGGGCGCGGCGCGGGACGGCACACGGGACACGGGACACGGGGACACGGGACGGGGACACGGGACGGGGACACGGGACACGGGACACGGGACACGGGACACGGGACACGGGACAGCAGGTTGTCCGAGCGGGCGGACGGGCTATTCGACCTTGGCCCAGTCGAGCGTGCGCTCCACCGCCCGCTTCCAGCCCTCGTACCCTTCGGCGCGCCGCTCCTCGGACCACTGCGGGTCCCAGCGCTTGGACTCCTGCCAGTGCGTGCGCAGTTCGTCCGTGTCCCGCCAGAAGCCGGTGGCCAGGCCGGCCGCGTAGGCGGCGCCGAGCGCCGTGGTCTCGGCGACGACGGGTCGGCTGACCGGTACGCCCAGGACGTCGGACTGCGTCTGCATGCACAGGTCGTTGGCGGTGACACCGCCGTCGACCTTGAGCACGTCGAGGTGCACGCCCGAGTCCTGCTCCATGGCTTCGACGACGTCGCGGCTCTGGTAGCAGATCGCTTCCAGCGTGGCCCGCGCCAGGTGGCCGTTGTCGTGGTAGCGGGCGAGGCCGACGATCGCGCCGCGGGCGTCGGAGCGCCAGTACGGGGCGAACAGGCCGGAGAAGGCGGGGACGAAGTAGATGCCTCCGCTGTCCTCGACCGTCCGGGCCAGTCGTTCGCTCTCACCGGCGTCGGTGATGATCTTCAACTGGTCGCGCAGCCACTGCACGGCGGAGCCGGTGACCGCGATGGAGCCTTCGAGGGCGTAGATCGCGGGGCTGTCGCCGAACTGGTAGGCCACGGTGGTCAGCAGGCCGTGCTGCGAGCGGACCAGTTCCGTCCCGGTGTTGAGGACGAGGAAGTTGCCGGTGCCGTAGGTGTTCTTCGCCTCGCCGGGTGCGAAGCAGACCTGGCCGACGGTGGCCGCCTGCTGGTCGCCGAGCACGCCGGTGATGGGGATGGCCTCCCGCAGCGGCCGGGAGGTGCGCGTGCGTCCGTACGCCTCGGGATGGGAGGACGGGTTGATCGTGGGCAGCATGGACCGGGGGATGTCGAAGAAGCCGAGGAGCTCGTCGTCCCAGTCGAGGGTCTCCAGGTCCATGAGCATGGTGCGGCTGGCGTTGGTGACGTCGGTGGCGTGGACGCCTCCGTCGGGGCCTCCGGTGAGGTTCCACAGCACCCAGCAGTCGGTGTTGCCGAAGAGGGCGTGCCCCTGCTCGGCCGCTTCGCGCACCCCGTCGACGTTCTCCAGGATCCACTGGATCTTGCCGCCGGAGAAGTAGGTGGCCGGGGGGAGTCCCGCCTTGCGGCGGATGACGTCGCCCTGGCCGCCGCGCTCCAGGGCGGCGGCGATGGAGTCCGTCCGGGTGTCCTGCCAGACGATCGCGTTGTAGTACGGGCGCCCGGTGCGGGGGTCCCAGACGACGGTCGTCTCGCGCTGGTTGGTGATGCCGACGGCCGCCAGGTCGGAGGCGTCGAGGTTGCCGTGCCGGAGGGCGTTCTGGATCACCGAGTTGGTGCGTTCCCAGATCTCCACCGGGTCGTGTTCGACCCATCCCGAGCGGGGGAGGATCTGCGAGTGCTCCAGTTGGTGCCGCGCCACCTCGTTGCCGGCATGATCGAAGATCATGAAACGGGTGCTCGTGGTCCCCTGGTCCACTGCGCCGACGAAGTCAGCCATGGGGTGCCGCCTTCTCTTGAGGATGCCGTGTGTGCGGGCCGAGGCCCGGACGGGTCCGTGGAGCCGGTACGGAACCACGGACCCGGGACCGGCCGGGACGGACGGGCCGTGGCGCGTCCGTCCCGGGTGCGGTCAGCCCTCTTCCGGTGCCGGTACCCGTCCGGGAGGCTCCGGTTCGGCGTCCGGCAGGAACCGGCCGATGAGGAACTTGTAGGCAGCTGCTCCGAGCACGCCACCGATGAAGGGGCCGATGATCGGGACCCAGAAGTAGAGGTTCCCGTACTGATCTCGCCAGGCCCCGCCGTAGCCGGTGAGGAAGCTCGCCAGGCGGGGGCCGAGGTCACGGGCCGGGTTGATCGCGTAACCGGCGTTGGTGCCCCACGCCATGCCGATGGCCACGACGATCAGGCCGACGATGAAGGGGGCCAGGTTGGCGCCGGGGGGTGTGCCCAGCAGGTCGGTGACGGCGAAGATCAGGAACAGCAGGAGGGCGGTGCCGATGATCTGGTCGCGCAGCGCGCCCCACTCGGTCACCGGCAGGTTCGTGTTCCCGTTGGCCGGGAGCGTGGAGAAGACGCCCTGCGTCTTGATGGTGTGACCGGGGTCGGCCTTGGCCAGCGCCTCGGTGTAGTTCCATCGGACGAGCAGGGCCGCCACGAAGGCTCCGGCCAGCTGGGCCAGCGCGTAGGGGGCCACCTTCTTCCACGGGAAGCCCTTGAACGCGGCCAGCGCGACGGTCACCGCGGGGTTGAGGTGTGCACCGCTCAGCCTCGCCGCGACGTATACGCCCAGGGTGACGCCGAGACCCCAGGCCCAGGCGATGCTGTCGTGGTTGCCGAGACCGCCCGCGGGGTCCGTGAGGGCTCCGCCGGCGACCACCTGGGCCACCACACCACAACCGAAGAGGATAAGGATCATGGTGCCGGCGAATTCGGCGAAGAGTTCGCCGACCAGACCCGATCTATGGAGGCGCTCCGTCATGGGTGCCCTTTTCCGCCGGGCCGAAGGCCGGCTTCGACTGCCCCGAGTCCTCTGTCTGACCGCAGCGCGCAATGCCCCGCGCGTGAAGCCCGTCCGGCCTGACGCAGCGCACATGCCCGTGTGCGGGTACATCCATATTCCTCTTCCCCCCGCCTCCGCGCTCCTCAACGGGAGCCGTACGGGGCGTGACAGGGCCCGGCCGGGGTGACTACAGGCGCCGGCCGGGCCCTGCGTGCGCGGGATTCCGAGGAGTCCTGTTCCCACGCTGACACAGGCGACTACATTCCGCATCCTTTCGACTACTCCACGCGAAGGGGCGGGGTGGGCGCCATGCGCCGGGGTCAAGGCCAGCAGCACGGGTAGGTGCCTGCCGAGTCCGGCGGACCGTCCGGGCCCGGAGCAAGGAGCGACCATGATCCTCATTCTCGGACTCGTCATTCTGCTCGCGGCCGTCGTCGTCGGGATGGCCGGGGTGTTCGGCAATACCGGCGCCGGTCACGAGCTGGGCGCCGGCGGGGACTTCTCCGTTTTCGGCTATCACGCCACGGGCTCCACCGGCTCCCTGTTCCTGACCGGAATGATCGTGGGGGCCGTGGCCCTGCTCGGCCTGGTCCTGGTCATGGTCGGCGCACGACGCTCGGCCCGCCGCTCCGCGCGGGCCCGGCGGGATCGGGTCGCCGCCCGCCGCGAGCCGGCCGCCGCCGAGCCCGGAGCCGAGCCCGTACGCGACGACGGGGGCGCGGCGGGCGCCGGTACGGAGGGCGCCGGGCCGCCTGCCGACGACGCTCCCCGCCGACGGGGCCACTGGTTCGGTCACCGGACGGCGCATCGGTGAGGGAGCCAACCCCGGAACGGCCGTCCGGCCCCTCGTCCGCTCGGGTCAAGCGCGGGGCCCGGGGCCGCCGGCGTCATCGCCCTGCGGGGTCTGCCAGGAGTCCTCGCGGCCGCGCGCCACGGGATTCTGGTCGGCCGGCCCCGCGGGAGCCCGGCGCCGCGCCGCACGTCGGCTGCCGTACCAGAAGGCGGCGATCAGCAGAACGGCCACCGCCACTCCGGCCATGATGAGGAACAGGGCTCCTTGGCCCTCGGCTGCGAGAAACTCGGTGTGCGTCATGGCCCCCGCCTACCCGCGATCACCGCATCTACGAGCCCGTTGCACGGGCTCGCCACCGGCTTTCACCGGCATGCGCGACCGCGCCGCACCAGCAGGACGACGAGCAGCGCCGCGCCGGCCACGAGCAGCGGCTTGTGGTGGGCGCGTGCCGTCGTCGCGATCCGGTCCGCGGCGTCCCGGACCGGGTCGGGCGTGGCGTCGTGGACCAGCTGCGCCGTGTGCGCGGCCTTCTCGTGGAGCCGGTCGGTGACCTGGGCCGTCTTCTCCTTGGCCTGTGCCGTGACGTCGGCCTTGCCCACCAGCGCCTCGATGGTCTGACCGAGTTCGTCCCGCGTGCGCTCGACCCGTTCGCGCAGCTCGTCGGGGGTGGGGGTGCCGATGTCGGTTCGGTGCCCGCCGGACGTGCCGGGAGTGTCGGGAGTATCGGGTGTGCCCGGTACGTCCGTCATCGGTGTGCCTTCTCCCTCATCTCGGCCAGGTCGGCCTTCACGCTGTCGATGGTCTGCTCCGGTACCGGGGAGCCGGCCCGGGCCACCTGCTTCTTGCCCGCCAGGGCCGTCACCGCGGCCGCCGCGGCCAGCGCCGCCGTGATGATCAGGGCCGCCGCCCACAGTGGCAGGACCACTGCGAGAGCCGCGATACAGGTCGCCGTCAGGGCCTGGGCCGCCAGGAATCCCAGCATGCCCGCCGCGCCGAAGAGGCCGCCGCCCTTTCCGAAGCGCTTCCCCTTCTGCGCCATTTCCGCCCGCGCCAGTTGCATTTCCTCGCGGACGAGTTCCGACATCTGCCGGGAAGCCCGCGAGACGAGAACGCTCACGGATTCGTCGGCGGCGGCGCTGCTGTGGGTCTGCCGTTCTATCGTGCTCATACGGAGCCTCCCCTTCACGATGCACGTGTCACTGTCGAGGGGCGCCTACCCGGTAAACGCAGGGGCACCCGTGCCACCCGTTCGGATCAGCAGTTCATACGGCGACGGTCCTCGGAATTCCACGCGCGGGTGTCGCGGGGCCGCACATAGGGCTCCTCCCCCTTGGGCAGTCCGCCGGCCGTCGCGCGCTGGCGGGCCAGTTCCGCGTCGAACTCCAGGCCGAGGAGGACGGCCAGGTTGGTGATCCACAGCCAGACCAGGAAGACGACGACACCCGCGACGGTTCCGTAGGTCTTGTTGTAGGAACCGAAGTTCGCGACGTAGAACGCGAAACCGGCGGAAGCCGCCAGCCAGATCAGCAGGGCCAGCAGGCTGCCCGGCGTCACCCACGAGAAGCCACGGCCCTTGGCGTTCGGCGCCGCCCAGTACAGGAGCGCGATCATGACCGTGACGAGGAGCACCAGGGCCGGCCATTTCGCGATCGACCACACGGTCAGCCCGATGTCGCCGACGCCGAGGGCGTCGCCCGCCTGACGGGCCAGACGACCGGTGAAGACCACGATCAGCGCCCCGGCGCAGGCGAGCACCATGAGCGTGACGGTGAGCGCGAGGCGCAGCGGCAGCACCTTCCACACCGGGCGGCCCTCGGGTACGTCGTAGACGGCGTTCGCGGACCGGATGAACGCGGCGACGTAGCCGGAGGCGGACCACAGCGCCACGACGAGGCCGACGACGGCCATGAGCGATCCGACGCCGCTGCGGCCCTGCAGTTGCTCGACCGCGTCCGTGAGCACGTCCCGGGCGGAGCCGGGAACCAGCTGCTGCACGTTGTCGAGCACCCGCCGGGCCGTCGACTCACCGGCGAGGCCCAGCAGTGACACGAGGACCAGGAGCGCGGGGAAGATCGCCAGCACGCCGTAGTAGGTCAACGCCGCGGCCCGGTCGGCCAGCTCGTCGTTGCCGAATTCCCTGGCCGTTCCGCGGAAGACCGCTTTCCACGAGCGGGCGGGCAGCTCGGTGGGCTCGTCCGGGGCGCGTTCCTCGACCAGCGGGCCCGGGCCGGCCCCCGACTCCCTCCCGGAGCCGGCCCGTTGGGGGTCCTGTGCCCGGTCCTGGTCACGCTCGCGCTCGCCGCGGTCCTCGCTGCTGGGCCCGCTGTTGTTCCCGCTGCCGCGGCCCTGGTTCGGTGGAGTTCTCATACCGTGCGGCTGTCCAGCGCGGCGCCGGTCATGTCAGTGCGGCCCGGGGCAAAACCGGGCCGGTACCGGTCTCCGGTCCTCCTCAGAGCCATCCATTGCGGCGGAAGGCGCGGTAGAGCAAGCCGGACGCGGTCGCCATGAGGCCGACAGCGAGCGGGTAGCCGTAGCTCCAGCCCAGTTCCGGCATGTGCTCGAAGTTCATCCCGTACACGCCGGCGACCATGGTGGGGATCGCGAAGATCGCCGCCCAGGCGGAGATGCGCCGCATGTCGTCGTTCTGCCAGGTGCCGACCCGAGCCTGCTGGGCGCCGAGAACGGCGTTGAGCAACTCGTCGAGGGTCCGCACCGTGGTCTCGGTGCGGTGCAGGTGGTCGGCCACGTCGCGGAAGTAGGGGAGGACCTTCGAGGGGTGGCGCTCCTCGCCGTTCAGACTGCTCAACAGGCCGGTCAGGACCGGGACCAGCGGCTGGACGGCGTCCCGGAACTCGCGCACCTCCCGTTTGAGGGAGTAGATGTCCTCGGTGTGGTCGACGCGGGAGGCGGAGAAGACGCGGTCCTCCAGCCGCTGCAGTTCGGCGCGCACCGTCTCGGCGGCCTCGCTGTAGGCGTCGACGACGACGTCGAGTACGGCGTGCAGGACCGCGAGGGGGCCGGACCGCAGCATGGACGGGTCGGCCGCCAGCCGGTCGGCCGCCTCGGCCGTCGGGTCCACCGCGCCGTGCCGGACGGTGAGGACGTAGCGGGGCCCGACGAAGAGCATCAACTCGCCCGTCTCCACGGCCGCTTCCTCCTCGACGTACCAGAGGGTCTTGAGGGCGACGGCCTGTACGTCGCCGAAGCGCTCCCGCTTCGGCCGCTGACCCGCCTGGAGGGCGTCCTCGACGGCCAGGCGGTGCAGGCCCAGCAGTTCGGCCAGCTGGCCGAGTTCCCCTTCGGCCGGGTCCACGAGACGCACCCAGCCGAATTCGCCGCCGTCGAGTTCCCGCAACCGCTTCAGCACCACCCTGCAGGCCTCGTCGTCCAGGCCGCACTCGACGGTCTCCGACCGTCCGGACAGTTCCTCGTACACCACACATTCCATGGATGGCGCCTGCCCGGAATTCCTCGCGGTGTGCGGTCACGCCCGGCCACCGATCAAGCCAGAAGGGATTTATCGCAATACTTGCGACATCAAAGCCGGGGTCGGGGGTAGCCGGACACCATGGACCCCAACAAGCACACTCCGCTCCGCGCTGTCGCGCTCGTCTGCACCCTTACCCCCTCCCCCGCCCCGTCCAGCTCCCAGCTGCTGGCGGAGCAGACCATTGCGGCGCTCGCCGACCACGGGGTGACGGGGAAGGTGATCCGCATCGCCGACCATGACGTGAAACCCGGCGTGCAGACCGACATGGGCGACGGCGACGCCTGGCCGGAGATCCGCGACACCGTCCTGGGCTCCGACATCCTGATCCTGTCGACGCCGATCTGGCTCGGGCATCCCTCCAGCACCGCCCAACGGGTCCTGGAACGCCTCGACGCGGAGATCTCCGAGAGCGACGACGAGGGCCGCATGCTGACCTACGGCAAGGTCGCCGCGGTCTGCGTCGTCGGCAACGAGGACGGCGCGCACAAGGTCAGCGCCGACCTCTTCCAGGGTCTCAACGACGTCGGTTTCTCCCTCGCACCGAACGCCGTCACCTACTGGGTCGGCGAGGCCATGCAGGGCACCGACTACCAGGACCTCGACAAGACGCCCGAGAAGACCGCGACCACGACGGCCACGCTCGCCGCGAACACGGCCCACCTGGCCCGTCAGCTCAAGGGCGCCTCCTACCCGGCGAGCTGACCCGTGACCCTCGCCCCCGTGCACGGCCCCCGGCGGCCGCAAGGAGAACGATCATGACGCAGAAGCACGCACCCAAGGACGACCTGCCCGGCAAGCCGGGCCCCGTACCGCCGCCCCTGTCCGAGCCGACGGAGCCCGCCGAGCCGCTCCCGCCGAAGGCCGACCAGGACGGCCCGGCCACCGTGAGCCCGACCGGGCAGGCCACGGGGGCGGAGCAGGAGAGCGTGGCGCAGGGCGGCGCGTACCTGACCACGGCGCAGGGGGCACGGCTGCCCGACACCGATCACTCGCTGAAGGCGGGGGCGCGCGGTCCGGTCCTCCTGCAGGACCACCACCTGCGCGAGAAGATCACGCATTTCGACCACGAACGCATACCGGAGCGGGTCGTGCACGCGAGGGGCGCCGCCGCGCACGGGGTGTTCCTCGGGTACGGGACGGCCGGCGAGGTGTCGAAGGCCGCGTTCCTCGCCAAGGACGTGAAGACCCCGGTCTTCGTGCGGTTCTCCACCGTCCTCGGCTCCCGGGGCTCCGCCGACACGGTGCGCGACACCCGCGGCTTCGCCACGAAGTTCTACACCGAGGAGGGCACCTTCGACCTGGTCGGCAACAACATCCCGGTGTTCTTCATCCAGGACGCCATCAAGTTCCCCGACATCATCCACGCCGGCAAGCCGCACCCGGACCGGGAGATCCCGCAGGCGCAGAGCGCGCACGACACGTTCTGGGACTTCGTCTCCCTGCACACCGAGGCCACGCACCACACCCTCTGGAACATGTCCGACCGCGGGATCCCCAGGTCGTACCGGATGATGGAGGGCTTCGGCGTCCACACCTTCCGCATGGTCAACGCGGCGGACGAGAGCGTGCTGGTCAAGTTCCACTGGAAGCCGAAGCTCGGCGTGCACTCCCTGGTCTGGGAGGAAGCGCAGATGATCTCCGGCACGGACCCGGACTTCCACCGACGGGACCTCTTCGACGCCATCGAGGCGGGGGCGTTCCCCCAGTGGGAGCTGGGCGTCCAGGTGTTCCCCGACACCCCCGAGCAGACCTTCGAGGGCATCGACCTCCTCGACCCCACCAAGATCGTGCCCGAGGAGCTTCTCCCCCGTTCAGCCGATCGGGCTGATGACCCTGAACGCCAACACCAAGAACTACTTCGCGGAGACCGAACAGGTCGCCTTCCACCCCGGCCACCTGGTGCCGGGCATCGACGTCACGGACGACCCGTTGCTCGCCGGCCGGCTCTTCTCCTACCTCGACACGCAGATCAGCCGGCTCGGCGGCCCCAACTTCGCACAGATCCCCATCAACAGGCCGCACGCCCCCGTCAACGACATGCTGCGCGACGGGATGCACCAGAGCGCCGTGCACACGGGCACCGCCCCCTACCGGCCCAACAGCCTCGACGGGGGCTGCCCCTTCCTCGCCGGCTCCGACACCGCGGCGTTCGTCGAGACGCCCGTACGGGTCCCGGAGGCGTCCAAGGTCCGTGAGGCTCCTGCCTCGTTCTCGGACCACTTCACCCAACCGCGCCTGTTCTGGCTCAGCATGTCGCCGCCGGAGCGCGAACACATCGTCGCCGCCTACACCTTCGAGCTGAGCAAGTGCTACGAGCAGACGATCAGGGAACGCCAACTGCAGGTCCTGGCGAACATCGACCCGCAGCTGTGCGAGCAGGTCGCCGCGGGGCTCGGGCTGCCGGCTCCGGCCGCCGACGTACCGCTCGTCGAGGTCGCCCCCAGCCCCGCACTCTCCCAACTGGGCAGTACGTGGCCGACGGACGGCCGGGTGATCGGCATCGTCGCCGACGCCGGGGCCGACCTGGACGGCGTACGGTCCGCGCAGCGGGCCGCCCTGGACGCGGGCATGGTGCCGCTGGTCGTCGGGCCGACGGGCGGGGCGCTGGATCCCGACGGGGACCCGGTCACCGTGCAGCGGACCTTCGCCGGGGCCCGGTCCGTCGAGTTCGACGCGATCCTGCTGGCCGGGGTACCGGAGGCCGGGGCCGACGCGTACGGCGCCCGCGACGCGAAGGCCGGCACGGCGCGGCCCCCCGAGGCGCCCGACCCGCGCGTGCTGCTGCTCGTGACCGAGGCGTACCGGCACGGCAAGGCCATCGGCGGCTGGAACGGTGCGGAGCGGCTCCTGACGTCGGCCGGCATCACGGCGGACGAGCCGGGTGTCGCGGTCGCCGACAGCGGTACGGTGGCCCTGGACGCGCTCAGGGCGGCACTGAACGAACACCGGGCCTGGGAGCGCTTCCCCACCGCCTTGTGAGGCACGCGGTACGACCCTGGTCGCGCACGGTCGCGGTCGGGGTCGTCCCGTCGCCCGGCCCACCGGTCCCTCGGTGTGGGTGAAGCCGGGCACGTGGCCGGCGGTGGAGGCGACGATGACGCGACCGTGAGGAGACATGGCGGTGCCCCGGCCACGCGGTGGCGGGGGGGGGAGGCCACCACGCGGCTCGGGTCCGCTCGGGGGGTCCGCGCCGCTCACCGCCGCGGACCCCCGTGCAGACGCTTATGGCCCGCATTCGTCGGCCCAAACACTCGAAGTGCGAACTTCTTTTCCCCGCGTGGCGCGGGCTCCCGCGGGCAGGCGCGCCCTCGACGGGGATCCCCCGCACTGCCCGGGATCCCGCCGCGCCGTTCCGAACGAAGGAGTTGTCCCGCATGGCCGAGAGCGCGCAGAACGTATGGGCCTACCGCACCGGCATCGACTACCTGGCGGCCGACCTCACCGGCTACGGGGTCGAGGCGCTCGACGGCGCCGTCGGCAAGGTCGACCAGCACTCCGACGAGGTCACCGACGCCTATCTCGTCGTCGACACGGGCGTGTGGATCCTCGGCAGGGAGGTGCTGCTGCCGGCGGGCCTGGTGATCCGCATCGACCACACGGCGCAGAAGGTCTACGTGGACCGGACGAAGGACGAGATCAAGGCCGCCCCGGAGTTCCGCCGGGACGAGCACCTCGGCAACGCCGGACATCGCGAGGCCCTGGGCACGCACTACCTCTCCGGCATGCCGTTCGGCCTCCCGCCGGCCTGACGGCGCCACCGCGGACGGTCACCGTCGGCGCGCCTCCCCCTCGGCGGCCGCCGCGATGGAGGCGAGCGGCGACCCCGGGTCCCGCTCGACCTCCAGGTCGCCCAGCGTGACGATGCCGACCAGCTCACCGCTCCCGGTCTGCACGGGCAGCCGCCGCAGCGCGTACCGGCGCATGAGGTCGACGGCCTCGTCGACGTGGTCGTCGGGACCGACCGTACGCGGTTCGGTACTGCATATCGCCTGCACCGTCGTCGCAGCGGGGTCGCGGTCCTCCGCGAGCGCGCGGACGACGAGGTCCCGGTCCGTGAGGATGCCGCACAGCCGCCCCCCGTCGACGACGAGAACGTCTCCGATCCCGGCGTCGCGCATCACCCGCGCCGCTTCCGCCAGTGTCGTCAGGCGCTCCACGGTCACCGGGTCGCGCGTCATCACCTCGTGCACTCGTCGGGTCATCGGTCCTCCCGATGGTCGGAGCGGCCGTGCGTCACGGCCCCCGGCACGGCACCTGCCGCGCTGCGTCTACCCCCTCCTACCGCGAGGTAGGCCCCGGCGAGGTCGTCCCAGTATCCGGGCGAAAGCGACGGTGCGCGTTGTGTGCGGGCATCGGCCCCGGGTAGCCGCATCCCATGCCGACACTCAAGAACCCCCCGTCCGTATGGACCGACAGCACCCTCTCCCTGCTGGCGCAGGGCTACGCCTGGCTCCCCGACCAGATGCGCGCCTCGCAGGACGGCACGGTCCGCACCCGTCTCCTCGGCCGCCGGACGGTCGCGCTGCGCGGCCCGGAGGCCGTCGTCTTCTTCTACGACGAGCAGCACGTGCAGCGGCGCGCAGCCCTCCCGGATCCCGTGCTCGACACCCTGTTCGGGCAGGGCGCCGTGCACACCCTCGACGGCTCCGCCCACCGGGTCCGCAAGGCGATGTTCATGTCCCTGTTGACGGACGAGAAGGGCATCGCCGCGCTGCGGGAACACGTCCTTCTGCGCTGGCGCGAGGCGGTGGCCCGATGGCGGGAGGAGCCGGCGGAGCAGGTGGTCCTCTTCGACGAGGCCGCCGGGGTCCTCGCCCTGGCCGTCTGCGACTGGACCGGCGTACCCGTCACGGCGGCGGGCGGCGCGCGGCTGGCCCGGGACTGCGTGGCGATGGTCGACGGTTTCGCGACGGCCGGGCCGCGCCATCTGCGCGCCCGCCACGCCCGCAAGCGGCAGGAGGAAGGGCTGGCGGAGCTGATCGTCCGCGTACGGGAGGAGCGGGAGACGGCTCCCGACGGCAGCGCGCTGGACGTGGTCGCCCGGCACCGTGACGCCGACGGCGCCGTACTGGACCCCCGCGTCGCGGCCGTGGAGCTGCTGAACGTCATCCGGCCGACCGTCGCCATCGCGTGGTTCGTCACCTTCGCCGCGCACGCCCTCCACCGGTGGCCCGAGCACCGGGGACCGCTCCGCGGGGACGCCTCGGGGCACCTCGCCACCGGATTCGCCCACGAGGTCCGCCGCTTCTACCCCTTCGCGCCGTTCGTCGGCGGGCTGGCCGCGCGCGATCTGGAGTGGCGCGGCGAAACCGTACCGGCCGGGACCCTGCTCCTGCTGGACCTGTACGGGCAGGATCACGATCCGCAGCTGTGGGCCCACCCGTACCGGTTCGATCCCCGCCGCTACGAAGCCGGGGAGCGCTTGGGCCACCTCATCCCGCAGGGCGGCGGCGACGCGGCCGAGGGGCACCGGTGCCCCGGCGAGGACATCACGGTCACGCTGCTCGCGGCCCTCGTCACGGAGCTGGCCGGGCTCGACGTCCGGGTTCCCGATCAGGACCTGACCATCCCGCTGTCGCGGATGCCCACGCTTCCCCGCAGCGGCTTCCGCTTCCGCCTCGCGTAGGCGCCGGGCGCCGGGCGGGGGTGGCGGTTCCGCCGTGAACGCAAGGGCCCCGACCGGCCGGGGGGGGGGTGGCCGATCGGGGCGGGCCCCAGCCTGCCGGGGGGGGCGGGCCGGGGCGTCGGGGGCGGGGCGGGCGCAGCCGCGGGCCCCACACAAGATGAACGGTCAACGACCTCCGCGTGTTCCCGCACGTTCCCGCGATCTCGTTCCGGAAAGGGCTGGCGCTCGGCACGAAGATCGGAAAAGCTCGCCCCCATGGTCTCGACAGTGCAGAACATGGCGGTTGATTGTGCGGATCCCTATGCGCTAGCCCGGTTCTGGAGCGAGGTGACGGGCCGGCCGCTGCACCCGGACACCAAACCGGGTGACCGCGAGACCCTCGTCCTGCTGGCGCAGGGCCCGGCCCTGTACTTCAACCAGGTGCCGGAGCCCAAGACGGTCAAGAACCGGATCCATCTCTGCCTGCGCCCCGAGACCACCCGCGACCAGGAGGTGGAGCGGCTGCTGGGCCTCGGCGCCACCTTCCTCGCCGACCACCGCGATCCCGACGGTTCGGGCTGGGCGATCCTCGCCGATCCGGAAGGCAACGAATTCTGCGTCCTGCGCGGCGACGCCGAGGCAGAGACCAACGCCGACGCCGACGCCGACGCCAACCCCGACGGCACCGCTTAGCCGGCGCGCTCGTCCGCCGCCGGTCGCCTACATGGGATCCATCGTGGCGCTTTCCGGACCGGCCAGCTCCTGGCACTTCGCGCGCAGCCGCACGGCCCGGTCCATCAGCTGCTCCCGTTCCGCCCGGTCGTCGGCCCGCTGCGCGCGCAGTTCCAGTTCCTCGGCCTGCTGCCGCAGCTTCCCGGCCTCGCTCGCCTGCTCGTCGTCCCTCACGTTCTGTCCTCCTGTCGTGCGATCTGCCCCGCGGTCCTCTGCCGTGCGACTGCCCGGCCCGTGCCGGGCCAACCACCTACTGCCTGCGCGAACCGTGCGATACGTTCCCGCAGCCCGGGTAGGCGCGTGGCGTGACTGATCCCAAGCCCCACCCGCAGTCCTCCGACGACCTGCTCTCCGGTCTGAGCGTGGACGACCGCCGACCGGAACAGCCCGTACTGCTGGACGCGTCCGGCGCGCCCATCCGCACCTGGCAGGAGAACTATCCGTACGACCGCAAGGTCAGACGGCGCGAGTACGAGCGGACGAAACGGATCCTGCAGATCGAACTGCTGAAGCTGCAGCGCTGGGTCGGGGAGACCGGGGCCCGGCTGGTGGTGATCTGCGAGGGCAGGGACGCGGCCGGCAAGGGCGGCACGATCCAGCGCTTCACGGAGCGGATGAATCCCCGTGGGGCCCGGATCGTCGCCCTGGCGAAGCCGACCGAGCGGGAAGCGGGCCAGTGGTACTTCCAGCGGTACGTCGACCACCTGCCGGCCGCGGGTGAGATCGTCTTCTTCGACCGGTCCTGGTACAACCGCGCCGGTGTCGAGAAGGTGATGGGGTTCTGCACGCAGGAGCAGTACGAGCTGTTCCTGCGGCAGTGCCCGGCCTTCGAGGCCATGCTCGTGGAGGACGGCGTACTCCTGGTCAAGTTCTGGTTCTCGGTCTCCCGCGCCGAGCAGCGCACCCGCTTCGCGATCCGGCAGGTCGATCCGGTGCGGCAGTGGAAGCTGTCGCCCACGGACCTGGCCTCCCTGGACCTCTGGGACGCGTACACGACGGCCAAGGTCGCGATGTTCCGTGCCACCGACACCGCGCACGCGCCGTGGACGGTGGTCAAGAGCAACGACAAACGGCGCGCCCGCCTGGAAGCCATGCGCAGCCTGCTGTGGCGCATCGACTACGACCGCAAGGACGAAAAGGCGGTCGGTCGTCCCGACAGCCTCATCGTCGGTGCCGCGGACACGCTCCTGGAGTCCGGCGAAGAACCCACCGACCTCTCCCCCACCCCCCTGGCCGGCCCGCCGCTCGGGCCCGGTCTGCATCCCAACCCCTGACTCCCGCCTGCGCGCGGCGGGACACGACGCCTCCGAGCACGGGGAGCACCTCGTCGTCGGATGGGGAACGCCGCCCGGACGGTCGCGGCGAGCAGCCTCGCGGCGGCGTCGAGCACCAGGGGCGCGCTCGGGGGCTGCGCGGTACCAGGGTGACCGTGCGGTGGACGTGACGTGCGGATTCACCTCAACGTGGCGCTTCCGGGGCGGGATTGGGGGCCGGGCCGGGAGCGCGCGCACGCCGCGCCGGCCCCGCCTCGCGCCCGGCACACACCGGACGAGCCGCCTCACCGGGCCACCGGCCTGACACGGCATCACGTGCCCACGGGACGTGGTCGCCCGCGAAGCGGCGCGAGCGGACGGATGGGGGGTGAAATGCCTGGCGTAAGGGATTCGGAAGCCGGCTGATTTCTTAGCATCAGAGGTCAACAATTCTCCCGGCCGCCACCCGGGCGGCTACAAAGGTGCCCATCGAACCGGGAGCCGACAGCGGCGGGACGAACAAACCCGCGGACAGTCGGAATGATGGCGAAAGTGGTGGTGTGCATGCGTGAGTGCGACAGCACGATCGATGCGATTGCGGTCGGATTACTCAATCGAAGCCCGACTCCGGGACCCCTTCCCTGAGGGGCCGGCCATGCTGATGCCGATAATGTTTTCCCCGGCGCAGGCCTCGGCCGATGACTATCTGTCCCTGACGTCGACCATCCGGTCGAAGGCGGAGGACGCGCAGGGATTCTTCGGCGGAGACGGTCGCAAAGAGGGCGAGATGCCCCACCTCCCCCTCCACATACAGCTGCGGGGACTGTTCGTCGAGCTGTTCATCGAGCTCCGCCCGCGCAATACGAGCCTGCGCATATCCGGGTTCCGGAAACTCTTCGAGAACGGACAGGCGTCGTCCGAGGCGTCCGTCCTGCACGTGCGGGACTCGACCGCGCCGCAGGAACTCCCCCGGACGGAAACCCTGCCGTTCGGCGGCAGCCGAGCCGATCTGGAGACGGCCGCCGCGGTACGGCGTGCGGGGATCCTGATCGGGCGCCGCCCCTTGAGCCTCGCGGTGATCCGGTTGCACCAGAACTGCGATCCGAGGAGCACTGCCTACGGAATGCTCGTGCTCTCGGAAATGCTCTGCGAGGCCGCTCGATATCCCGCCCTGGCCGATGCGATGTCCCGCCTCTGGGTGACCGGAGGCCGGCTGTAGTCAGCGCGCAACGGCCACCCCGTGTCCCCCCACCCACCCACGAACCGGAGGCGTTGGGGCGCCGAAGGAGAAGGGATGCGGTTGCTCGGAAGGCCGGGACGGTGCACACCGCCGCCCCGGCCTTCGCCCGCCATCGGCGACCGTCAGCGCGACGCACCGAGTCGTCCACGGCGGGCGCCACGACGCCGGGGAGCGGGCGCGCCGCGGCTGACCGGGGTGCGCCGTCGCGTGCGATCGTCCGGGGGCGCTCGTACCGTGGGGATGGACCCCGGGAGGCATCGTGGCGTACCGGTTCTGCGAGAACGAGCAGCTCGACTTCGAGGTGCGGGCCCTCCTCGGGGCGGCCTGGCAGAAGGGATCCGATCCCGGCGAGGTGCTGGCCACGGCCGCGGCCCTGGGCGACGCGGACGGCCGCCGGTGGTTCGAGGGCTGGACGGAGCTGGCGCGGCGGGTCCGCTCCGACGGCGAACGGGCGGCCGCGGCGGGGCGGCGGACGAGCGCACGGGATGCCTGGCTCCGTGCGGCGGGTTACTTCGGGACGGGCCTGGTGGCCGCCGACGCACTGACCGACGAGGGCCGGCTCCTGGCGGTGTTCCGGGAGCACCGGGAGTGCTTCGACCGGTTCGCGGCGGCGTGGGAGCCGGCCGCGGAGCCGGTGGCGGTGCCGTACGAGGGGACCGAACTGCCCGGCTACCTCTTCCGGCCCCCGTCCGGCGGCGCGGACGCGCCGACGGTGATCGTGAACAACGGCAGTGACGGGCCGGTCAGCACGGCGTGGACGATGCTCGGCGCGCCGGCCGTCGCGCGCGGCTGGAACGCCCTCCTCTTCGACGGGCCGGGGCAGCAGTCGATGCTCTTCGAGCACCGGATGCCGTTCCGCCCGGACTGGGAGAACGTGATCACCCCGGTGGTGGACTTCCTGCTGGGCCGCGACGGCACCGCCCGGGTCGACCCCGGCCGCCTGGTGCTGGCCGGGATCAGCCAGGCCGGGTACTGGGTGCCCCGGGCGCTCGCCTTCGAGCACCGGATCGCGGCGGGGGTCGCGGATCCGGGTGTGGTGTCCGTCGTGGACAGCTGGTGGCACCACTTCCCGCCGGAACTGCGCGAACTGTTCGACGCGGGCGACCGGGAGGCGTTCGACGGCGTCATGCGCGCGACGTTCGCGGAGGACGGGGAACTCGCCGCCTACTGGCGTTGGCGGGCCAAGCCGTACGGAATCGAATCCCCGTACGACCTGCTCACCGAGGTGGCCCGGTACGACCTGACGGGGGTGCTGGACCGGATCACGGTACCGCTGCTGGTGACCTCGCCGGAGGGCGAGCACTTCTGGCCGGGGCAGGCGCGGCGGCTGTACGAGGCGCTGCCGGGCGAGAAGGCGTTCGTGGAGTTCACGGCGGCGGAAGGCGCGGACCTGCACTGCGAGCCGCTGGGCCGGGCCCTGTTCGAGCAGCGGGTGTTCGACTGGCTGGCCGCCCGCCTCGGCGTGGCGGGCTGACCCGCACCCGGTCCGGGGTGGACGGCGCGTACGAGGGTAGGCGCCCGATATGAAACAGACAGAGCAGTGGAAACCAGGGGAAATCGTTCCTCAGAGCGGCATCTATGCCTGCGACTGCGGCAGGGAGCACGTCTGGAGCAAGAGCACCGACGTCCGCGGCCACCGGTTCCCGCCGCTGCCCTACGACTGCTCCGGCCAGGCCTGGACGCTGCGCACGCAGGCGCACCCCGACGAGGCGTGAGGGCAGCCGTGGCCGTACGCCTGCGGACCAGCGACCCGCAGGGGCCGGGGTGGCGGCGCGTGCGCCACGGCCGCGGCTTCCGCTATCTGGATGCGGACGGCCGGGCACTGCCCGCGCCGGACCGCGACCGGGTCCGCGCCCTCGTGATCCCGCCCGCCTGGCAGGACGTCTGGGTCTGCCCCTGGCCCAACGGCCACATTCAGGCGGTTGGGACGGACGCGGCCGGACGCCGCCAGTACCTCTACCACCCGCGGTTCCGCGACCAGCAGGACGCCGCCAAGCACGAGCACGTCCGACGCGTGGCCCGCTCGCTCCCCCGCCTCCGTGAGGGTGTGGCGCAGGACCTCGCCGAGCGGGGGCTCACCCGCGTCCGCGTGCTGGCCTGCCTGACCCGTCTTCTGGACCTGGGCTTCCTCCGCATCGGCGGTGAGAGTTACACCCGCGACAACGGAAGCTTCGGGCTGACCACGCTGCTGCGCGAGCACGCCGCGTGCCGCCGCGGCGAGATCCGGCTGCACTTCCCCGCCAAGTCCGGCAAAGAGGTCACGCGCACCCTCGTCGACGAGCAGGCGCACGCGGTGATCCGGGCGCTGCTGCGGCGCAGCGGCGACGGGCCGAGGCTCTTCGCGTACTGGGAGCACGGGGCCTGGCACGAGGTGCACGCCGAGGACCTCAACGCCTACCTGCGGGAGCGGTCGGGGCAGGACGTCACGGCGAAGGACTTCCGGACCTGGTACGCCACCGTGCTCGCCGCGGTCGCGCTGGCCGTGTCGCAGAGCACCGCCGACGCCTCCCGGGCCCGACGCGGCAAGGTCGTGGCACGCGCCGTGCGTGAGGTCAGCGAGTACCTCGGGAACACGCCGACCGTGTGCCGGGCGTCGTACATCCATCCACGGGTCATCGAACTGTACGAGGACGGGGAGACCATCGCCGCCGCCCTCGGTGACCTGGGCGAGGAGGGCGTCTTCGGGCGTCCGGCCACCCAGGGCCGCGTCGAGCGCGCCGTCCTGCGGCTGCTACGGTCCGACGCGGCCTGACACCGCTGCGCTGCGGCGTGACACCGCAGCGCTGCGGGCGGGTGGCCGGGGATCCCCGTTCAGACGTTCAGCATGATCGCGTAGGCGAGGAAGAAGAGGGCGCACGCCAGGGCCACCAGGCAGATCAGCACGAGGGGTCCCTTGCCCCAGCCCCGGGTCAGCGGGCGGTACGGCCCGGCGCCGGAGCCGGTGCTCGACTCGCCGGGCGGTGTCTCGCCGGGCGGGACCCCGCCGGAGGGACGGGTGGTGCCGCGCGGGTCCGGGTTCGGAACGGGTGCGGACATGTCGGTCTCCCTCACCTCGGAGGCCGCGCCCGCCCTGCCGGCGGGGCGGCTGGGTATCCGGCGCCTACCCACGCCGCGCCGCCCCATCCCCCGCGCCACCCCGTCCCCCGCGCCGCCCGATTCCCGGGCCGTGTCCGCGACGGCGGTCCCGTCAGCCGGGGGCGAGCACGGAGTCGTCGAGGGCGCCGGCGCCGGGCAGGTGGTGGCGGGCGGCGATCAGGGCCGCGTGCACGTCCGTCGTGCCGGTGGCCACGCACAGGGCACGCTCGACCGCTTCGAGCTCCCCGCGTACGGGCGAGCCGTCTTCGGCGGCATCGAGTACGGCCAGCGCCCAGTACCGGTCGACGAGGCCGGGCAGCACGGCCGGGTGAGCCATCAGCATGGGTGTTCGCCTTTCGCAGGTCCGAGCGGTGTCGTGGCCGTCGCCTACCCAACCGATCATGGCTGAACCCCGCGGGAGACGATCGTCCGCCGCAGGTCAGGGCGGCCCGGCGGCACTGTCGACGTCCGGCCGGAGGGTGAAGACCTGGTCGAGGCCGACGATGCGCAGGATGCGCAGGGTGTTGGCGGGAACGGCGGTCAGGACGATGCCGGCGCCGGCGGCATGGGCGTGGTTGCGCGCCACCAACAGGGCGGTGAGGCCGCTGGAGTCGCAGAAGTCCAGCCCGGCGAGGTCCACGACGAGCCGTTGGCGCGGCTGGAGGGCGAGGCCGGTGACGCGGTCGCGCAGCTCGTCGGCCGTGGCGTAGTCGAGGTCTCCGGCGACGGTGAGGACCGGGCCGGCCGGGGCGTCTCGGAGTGTGATCTTCAGGTGGCTCATCCGGTCTTCTCGGTCGCGGAGGGGGCAGCGGGTACGCCGAGGGCGAGGAGTGCGGCGTCGTCGTCGAGGCCGTCACCGAAATCGTCCAACAGGCCGTTCAGGGCCTCGATGACGGCGCGCGGGGGTTTGCCGGCGTGGCCGGCGGTGAAGTGGCGCAGGGCCTCGTCCCCGTACAGAGCGGCGCGGTCCGGGCCCGTGCGGGCTTCGGTGAGCCCGTCGGTGTAGAGCAGAAGGGTGTCGCCCGGGCCGAGGAGGGTGGTGGCGGCGGTGAACCGGGCGGCGGGCAGGACGCCGATCAGGAGGCCGCCGGGAGTGGGCAGGAAGTCGGCCGTGCCGTCGGCCCGCAGGACCAGGGCCGGAGGGTGTCCGCCCGCGGCGAGCCGGACGGCGACCGTGCCGGTGGCGGGGTCGGGTTCGAGCAGGCCGAAGACGGCGGTGCAGTAGCGGAGGTCGCCACCGGCGTAGTGCTCGTGGAAAACCCGGTTGAGGGTGGTGAGCGCGGCAACGGGATCGGGGTCGTGCAGTGCGGCGGTGCGCAGGGTGTAGCGGGTCAGGGAGGTGACGGCCGCCGCTTGGGGACCCTTGCCGCAGACGTCCCCGAGGAAGAAGCCGAAGCGCCGGCCGTCGATGGGGAAGAGGTCGTAGAAGTCGCCGCCGAGCCGGTCGGGGGACGCGGTGCGGTAGTGGGCGGCCGCTTCCAGTCCGGGGACGGCCGGCAGGGCGCCGGGCAGCAGTGACGCCTGGAGTACGGCGAGGGCGTCCTGCAGCCTGGCGCGGTCGGCTTCCGCCTGGCGGCGGGCTTCTTCGGCCGCCTGACGGGCGCGCAGGAGTTCCTCCTCGTAGGCGCGGCGGTCACGGGCGTCGAAGACGGTGGTACGGATCAGCAGCGGGTCGCCGGAGTCTCCGTACTTGACCGCGGAGGAGACCAGTACGGGCCGCCGGGTGCCGTCCGACTGCCGGATCTCCAGGGCGATGCCGCCGATCTCGCCCTGCATCCGCAGCAGCGGCGCGTAGTGCGTCTCGTGGTACAGCCTGCCGCCGACGGTGAGGAGGTCGGTGAAGCGCATCCGGCTCACCACGGCTTCGCGGTCCAGGCCGATCCACCCCAGGAGGGTGTTGTTGATCTTGGCGATGGTGCCGTCCATCAGCGTGGACAGGTACCCGCAGGGTGCGTTCTCGTACAGTTCCTCGGCGCTGTCCTCCAGCAGCGCGGCGAACGCCGCGTACGAGCCCTCTTCGTGGTCGGCTCCGGGTGGGGGCGGATCGGGCAGCTGCCCGGCGGCGCACATCACCGCAGGCCGGCCAGGAAGTCCGTGATCGCCTGGTTGGTGGCCTCGGGCGCGGACAGGTGGGGGCAGTGCCCGGTGGCGTCGAGGGTGACCAGCGTCGAACCGGGCACCGCGTGGTGGACGAAGGCCCCGACCTCGCGGGGGGCGATGACGTCCCGGGCGCATTCCAGCACGAGGGTCGGCACCCGCACGTCCTTCAGGTCGTTGCGCGAGTCGGACAGGAAGGTGGTGCGGGCGAAGACCCGCGCCGCGTCCGGGTCGGTGGCGCAGAAGCTGTTCGTCAGCTCCTCCCCCAGCTCGGGCCGGTCCTCGTTGCCCATGATCACGGGAGCCATCGCCGCCGACCACCCCAGGTAGTTGGATTCCAGGGATTCCAGCAGCTCGTCGATGTCCTGCACGCTGAACCCGCCGCGGTAGCCGATGTCGTCGATGTACCGCGGAGAGGGGGCGACCATCACCAGCGCGCCGATCCGCTCCGGGGCCGCGGCCGCGGCCAGCACCCCGATCATCGCGCTGACCGAATGCCCCACGAACACCGCGTCGCGCAGGTCCAGCGCCTCGCACACCTCCACGACGTCGGCGGCATAGCCGGTCAGGGAGGCGTAGCGGTCCTCGGAGAAGGCGGCCAGGTCGGAGCGGCCGGAGCCGACGTAGTCGAAGAGCACCACCCGGTAGTCGGCGGCCAGGGCGGGCACGGTGAGCCGCCACATGTTCTGATCACAGCCGAACCCGTGGGCCAGCACGACCGTCGGCCCCTGGGGATTGCCGGTGACCGTGATGTTGTTCCTGCGATCGATATCCATACCGAGCAGTCTCCCAGGCCACGATCACTCCGCCTTCCCCCACCCGCCGACCGCGCGAGGCGGCGGCCATCCGCAGGGCCGGCAGCGCCGGCTCCGCGCCGAGCGTGAACGGCCGTCCTGCGGACAGAAGCGGTCAGGAGACCGCGAGGAGGCGGACGTGGACGACCTGGCCGAGGCGCAAGACCCTCCGGAGGACCTGTACGCGCGACTGCGACGGGAATGCCGCCGCCGGGCGGACGACATGTGGGCGGTCGCCCGCGCACTGCACGCGGACCCCGAACTCGCCTATGAGGAACACCGCGCGGCCGCGCGGCTCACCGGTGAACTCCGGCGGGCGGGTTTCGCCGTCGAACGCGGAGCGGCCGGCCTCGACACGGCCTTCCTGGCCCGCACGGCCCGGGGACGGGGTCGCTGCGTGGCCCTGTTGCTGGAGTACGACGCGCTTCCCGACCTGGGTCACGCGTGCGGGCACAACCTGATCGCCGCGGCGGGGCTGGGGGCGGCGCTGGCTCTGCGCGGTGTCCAGGAGACCGGGGGGCTGGAGGGGGCGGTGCTCGCCGTGGGAACTCCGGCGGAGGAGCGCGGCGGCGGCAAGGTCGCCCTGGCGGAGGCCGGCGTGTTCGACGGGGTCGACGCGGCGCTGATGTTCCATCCGGGCGTCCACGACTGGTCCTGGGCGCCGCTGACCGCGCAGACGCAGGTCCGGGTGGGGTTCCACGGCCGGGCGGCCCATCCGACGGGCGATCCCACCGGTGGGATCGACGCCTTGGCGGCCCTCGTCCAGCTGTTCAACACGGCAGCGGTGATGAGCAGGAGGTTCCCTCCGGGCTCGCACGTCCAGGGGATCGTGACGGAGGGAGGTGTCGCGACCAACGTCGTACCGGCCTACGCCGAAGGCCTGTTCGGGCTGCGCGCGGCCACGGGCACCGCGCTGGACGCCCTGGTCGCGGACCTGGGCCGGTGGGCCGAAGGGGTCGCGGCCGCGACCGGCACCGGGGTCGATGCGACGCGGCTGGGCAGGGGTTACGCCCATTTCCGCGACAACGACGTCCTCTCGGACCGGTTCGGCCTGCACATCGGACGTTCGGGCATCCGGTTGACCGAACCCGTCGGCGGAGTGTTCCTCGGGTCGTCCGACATCGGTGACGTCAGCAACCGGGTGCCCGCCATCCACCCGTTCGTCGCCATAGTGGGCGACGGGGCGTCGGACCACACCCCGGCCTTCACCCGCGCCGCGGCGTCGGACCGTGGACGCGAGGTGATGCTCGCCGCGGCCGAGGCACTGGCCTGTACGGCGGCCGATGTCCTCACCGATGCGGGACTCGCCGCCCGGGCCTGGGAGCGGCAGCGCGAAAAGGCGGCGGCCGGACTCTGAGGGCAGGACGCGACCGGCTGGCCGGCGACCCGCTGTGCCACCCCCAACCGAAATCCGGTCCGTTTCACGTGGAATGCCAGGTTTTCTGGGTACGCGCAGCATGACCGTGTGAGACCACGTCGATGAAGGGATCGGTCATGCCGCGAGGATCCAGCCCCAAGCGCGAGCGCCAGTACGAGCACATCAAGGAGTCCGGGAAGGAGCGCGGGATGTCCGAGGACCGCGCCAAGGAGATGGCCTCCCGGACGGTGAACAAGGAACGCGCGCGTTCGGGAGAGAGCAAGACCGCGAGCAGCAGCTCGACCCAGGGCAAGTCCGCCTCGCAGCGCGGCGGCGAGAAGTCCGGCGGCGGTGGCGGCGGCAGCTCCTCCGGACGCACCAAGGACGACCTCTACCAGGAGGCGAAGAAGCGCGGCATCGAAGGCCGTTCCACGATGACCAAGCAGCAGCTCAAGAACGCCCTCGGCCACTGACCGCGAGTGGGAGCGTACTTCCGTGCCTGACGCGGTGGTGATCGGCGCCGGCCCGAACGGGCTGGTGGCCGCGAACGTGCTCGTCGACGCGGGCTGGAGCGTGGAGGTCCTGGAGGCGCAGGAAGAGCCGGGCGGGGCCGTGCGCAGTGACCGCCGGGTGCACCCCGACTACGTCTCGGACGTGTTCAGCGCCTTCTACCCGCTCGCCGCGGCCTCGCCGGTCCTCGCCCGCCTCGACCTGGCGGCCGAGGGCCTGCGCTGGAGCCACGCCCCCGCCGTTCTGGCCCATCCGCTGCCCGACGGGCGGTGCGCGGTGCTGGAACGCCGGGTCGAGGACACCTGCGCCGGTCTGGCCGGGTTCGCCGCGGAGGACGGCGACGCCTGGAGGGAGCTGTACCGCACGTGGAGCCGGCTCGGGCCGGACCTCGTACAGGCCCTGTTCACGCCCTTCCCCCCGGTCCGGTCCGGGTTGCGACTGGCTGCGAGGCTGCGCGCCTCCGGCGGTCTGCGGCTGGCCCGGAAGCTGGCCCTGCCGGTACGCCGCCTGGGCGAGGAGGAGTTCTCCGGGGAGGGCGGCCGGATCCTGCTCGCCGGGAACGCCCTGCACGCGGATCTGGCTCCCGAGGCGGCGGGCAGCGGCGGTTTCGGCTGGCTCATGTCGATGCTCGGGCAGAGCCACGGGTTCCCGGTCCCCGTCGGCGGGGCCGGCGCGCTCACCGCGGCGCTCGTGAACCGGCTGCGCCGCCGCGGCGGCGTCCTGCGCTGCGGTGAGCGGGTGGCGGCCGTGGTCGTACGGAACGGCACCGCGGTCGGGGTCCGGACGGCGGGCGGTGAGGGCGTCGCCGCCCACCGGGCGGTCCTGGCCGACACCTCGGCGCCCGCGCTGTACAGGGAACTGGTCGGCGAGGAACACCTCCCGTCCCGCCTGGCGCGCGATCTGGAACGCTTCCACTGGGACTTCGCCACCTTCAAGATCGACTGGGCGCTGACGGGACCGGTGCCGTGGACGGCCCCGGGAGCGGCCGGCGCGGGCACCGTCCACCTCGCCAGCGGTGTCGACGGGCTCACCCGCTTCGCCGCGCAGATCGCCGCCGGCCAGGTCCCCGACGAGCCGTTCACCCTGTTCGGCCAGATGACCACCGCGGACCCCAGCCGGTCACCGGCCGGCACGGAGTCGGCGTGGGCCTACACCCACCTCCCGCAGGACATCACCGCCGACGCCGGCCCCGACGGCATCACCGGCCGCTGGGACGCCCGCGAACAGCGGGCCATGGCCGACCGCGTGGAAGCCCAGGTGGAACGGTTCGCGCCCGGCTTCCGTGACCTGATCGGCGCCCGCCGGATCCTTGCGCCCACCACCTTGCAGGCCATGGACGAGAACCTGCACAACGGCGCCATCAACAACGGCACCACGGCCCTGCACCAGCAGCTCGTCTTCCGGCCCACTCCCGGGACCGGTCGGCCCGAAACCCCCGTGAAGCGGCTCTACCTGGCCTCGGCGGCCGCACACCCCGGCGGCGGCGTCCACGGCGCTCCGGGCGCGAACGCCGCCCGTGCCGCCCTGCGGCTGCACGGATGGCCGGCTCTTCTCCACCGGGCCCAGCGCGTCTGACGCCCTCGGAGCACGGCACGGCCCCACCGACGACGGGTCCCACCGCCCTGCCGGGTGGTGGGACCCGCTCCGTCCGGTCCTGCTCGCTGCTATTCGGGCATCCCGGCGTCGCCGGTCTTCTCGGCGGCCCTGCGCTGCGCACCGCTGTTCGGGGTCAGCGCGTCTCCCGCCTCGCCCTCGTTCGTCTCGGTGAGCGCGGCCTCGTCCGCTTCCTTGCGCGCCTCCTCGTCGCCGCTCTCGCCGGGCGCCTGCGAGGGAGGGGTCGTGGTCCGCTCGTGCTGCTGCCTCTGCTTGCTCATCGCGCTCCTGTCCTCTGCGTCGACATCACCATGGGTCGCGTCTGCCCCGTCAGCACCACCGCACGCTCACGACGTGATCGTCAACTCCGCGCACCGGGTGACGACGGACCCGAGGTCCTGGCGCTCGGCGTGGAGCCGCCGCTGGACGCGGGCGCCGTTCCCCTCCGCGTGCAGTCGCGCGATGGCCTCACGGACGCGTTCGTCGTCATCGTGGTCCTTCAGCGCCTCGCGCACGTGCTGGTACAGCGCGTCGACGGCGTGCTCGGCGGACGTCTCCCGCATCGTTTCGGGGTGCAGCAGCGGTCCGTCCAGGCCGGAGCGGGCGGCACGCCAGTTGGCCAGGCGCAGCAGGCTCGTGTCGACCCGGGCCGGCGGTTGCCCGTCCTGCCAGGCGCGGGCCGCCGTCTCCACCAGACCGCGGATGAGGGCGGCGAGCAGGACCGGTGTGGAGGCGTCCAGGCAGACGTCCGCGACCCGGATCTCGACGGTGGGGTAGGTGGCCGACAGCCGGGCGTCGAAGTAGATCATGCCCTCGTCGCGCAGCACGCCGGTGTCGATCATCTCGCGGACCTGCTCGTGGTAGCGGTCGGCCGAGCCGAAGATGCCGACGGGGCCGGCGGAGGGCCAGCGGTTCCACACCCGGCTGCGGTAGCCGGCGTACCCGCTGTCCTCGCCCTGCCAGAAGGGGGAGTTCGCGCTCATTGCCGTCAGCACGGCCAGCCACGGCCTGATGCGGTCGAGGACGGCGACGCCCTCCTCCTCCGAGGCGACCGACACGTGCACGTGACACCCGCAGGTGAGCTGCTCCTGCGCCGTGAGACCGAACTGCTCCCCCAGCCAGCGGTAGCGCCGGCCCACGCTGAGTGACGGCTGCACGGGCAGGGGCGAGGTGGCGACCGCCGCGACCACGGCGCCGGCAGTCGCCGCGTGGCGGGCCGCCTCGCCCCGGATACGAACGATCTCCTCATGGAGCTCGCCCATCTGCGTGATCGGTTTGGTGGCGAACTCCAGCTGCTCCTTGTGCAGTTCCTTCTCGAACTCGTGTTCCGCCGCGCCGCCGGCACCGGATCGCTGCCAGGTCCGGCGTTCCGCGGCCGCCAGGACCGCTCCCGACACGGCGAGAGGAACCCCGCTGTCGGCGTCCACCAGCAGCAGTTCTTCTTCCACGCCTACGCTTCGCATGTCGCCGCCTGTGCATCGAGCTGTCAGATGCCCCGCACCTGCCCCGGCCGCGCCCGGGCCATGCGGCCACCCCCGTCCGGCCCGGCCCGGTGTACCCCGGCCGGACGCGGCTCATGAACGCACGGGCACCGGGCACACGCCCCTCACCTGACGAAAGGGGCATGGACATGCTCGGAATCACCGCCGCAGTGCTGTTCTTCATCGCGTTCCTGATCAACGCGGCCGGCATCGCCACCAACGACGTGCTGAGTTCCACCAACATCATGCTGATCGGTCTCGCCGCGCTCGCGCTCCACGTCGCCGGTATCGGCCATGGCTGGGCGGCCCGCGGCCGGAGCCGCAGGCGCTGACGCGGTCACGTGCCGGGCGACGGTCCGAGGTCGGCCCCTACGGTCCTGCCGACCCGTGCGCCCGGCCGTCTTCCCGGTCGACACCGTCCTCGGACGGCCCCGCGCGGCGCGCCGGTCCCCCGCGACCGGGCGCGTCTGGTGCCTTCGGGCGACACGAGGGCCGGAAGGCGTATGGCACCGGCCGGGCGGGGCACTGGCGAAGTATGACGCGACGCGACGGGGGCGGCCCCGACCACGAACACCGACGCCCCGATGGAGTCGGCGACCTCACGGTGGAGGCGCTGGGCTCCTTGTCGAAGGCACTGGAGACGGTGGAGCGCGCCCGGGGCCACCTCTACGGATTCCACCAGCTGACGGGCACGGCGGACCTGGAACTGGACCGCGCTGTCCGGCTGCTGCGGGAGGCGGGACACGAGGATTGGGCCGATCGGGTGGAGGAGGACATCCTGGGACGCAACGTCATCCCGGGGCACTGGACCTTCCAGATCGTGGAAGCGTACGACCGTACGTACTACGAGGCGTTCAAGAGTCTCGAACGGCAGGCGGTCGAGGCACTCGTCTCGGGCAGGCAGCACCTCTTCGAAGCGGAGATGAAGGAGGCCCGCCGGACGGCCGGCCACCCCGACCACGTGGCCCGTCCCGCCGATCTGCGGCCCGGCGACGACACCCCGGAGCAGCCGTGACGCCCCGGGGCCCGGCCGCCGCTCCCGGCGCCGCCACTCGAGTGACCGGGGCCGGGGCCACGGCCACGTGCCCCGCAGCACGGTCGTGTCGCGGTGAGGATGGACCGGCCCGCCGGCTGACCGGACAGAACACCGCCCAGTTCGAGCCCACCGGCTCGGAGGAGGACGTACATGGACGCACCACTTGGAGGAAGAGGAGAAGGACTGGTTCCCCGACGTCCGCAAGGCCGTGGGACGCAACCGGGTCACCGGACCCGGCCGGCAACTCGGAGCGGAGGCCGGCGGTCGCCGCGGCGACGCACCGCTCGACGGGTGTTCGGCGGCGGGGCCTCGACCGTGCTGGCCGTCGCGCTCCTCGCCGGCTGCGGAGCGTCCGCGGTGCGGGTGGACGGCGCCCGCGACACGGTGCGCGTCTTCGAGGCGGCCCTGGCCTCCCACGACTACGCGGCGGCGTGCGCACTGCTGGCCCCGGGGACGCGCACCCAGCTGGAGCAGGACGAGAAGCAGACGTGCCCGCAGTCCCTCGGCGGCCAGGAGCTGCCGGTGTCGGCGGCGATCGACACACCGCAGGTCTACGGCCGGCAGGCCCTGGTCCGTGCCGGAACGCAGACGCTGTTCCTCTCGCAGTTCACCGGTGGCTGGCGGGTGGTCGCCGCCGGCTGCACCCCTCAGGGCGACGAACCCTACCGGTGTCTGGTGAAAGGCGGTTGACATGCGGGGACTGTTCGCAGCCTGCCTGGTCGTGATCGTGGGCGGGCTGGGGTACTTCATCGCGATCGGGGCGATGCACCGGTGAACCGACACGGGCAGGACCGCAACCGGCCCGGGAACTTCTGGAGGGACAACAGCCTCACGCTGGCCTTCGGCACCGCGTTCCTCATCGTCCTCCTCGGACAGGCGCTCGCCGGACACGCCGAGTTCAACGAACAGCTCACCGTCGACGGTCTCCAGCGGATCAGCCTGGGCCAGTACGTGACGTCGTCGGACTTCGCCGTGGACGTCACCGAGAACTGGCAGTCCGAGTTCCTGCAGTTCTCCCTCTACATCTTCGGGACCGTCTGGCTCGTCCAGCGCGGGTCGCCGGAGTCCAAGGAACTCCACAAGATCGGTACGGAATCCGACCGGGAGCAGCGCGTCGGCGACCACGCCACGGAGGAATCGCCCCGCTGGGCCGGCACGAAGGACTGGCGCCAGGGCGTGTACGCGCGCTCGCTGGGCCTGGTCATGGGCGGGGTGTTCGCCCTCTCCTGGGCGGCGCAGTCGATCACGGGCACGGCCGCGAACAACGATCAACAGCTGGGCCAGCTCCAGGACCCGGTCGGATGGGGCGGTTACGTGGTCTCGGCGGACTTCTGGAACAGGACGCTGCAGAACTGGCAGTCGGAGCTCCTGGCCGTGGCGGCCATGGTCATCCTGTCCGTGTACCTGCGCCAGCGCGGCTCCCCGGAGTCCAAACCGGTCGGCGCCGCCCACACCTCCACCGGGGTCGAAGGCTGACCGCCCCGGACGGAGCCCTGAACAGCTCGACAACGCGGGCACCAATGCCGCGACCCCCTCTCTCGTCCTGGACCCGCCACGGTGCGCCAAGTCCTCGACGTCGATACGCGGGCGGCCCTGTCAGCGGGCCGGGCCGCCTCCCAGGTACCGTTCCAGCCAGTCCGCGGCGGCCCGCCGGTAGAGCCTCCTGTTGTCCGCCCGCAGGAACTCGTGCCCCTCGTCCCGCAGGGTCAGCTGCCGTGCGGGAATCCCGCGGCCGCGTGCGGCGCGGACGAACTGCTCGGACTCCGTCGGTGGCACGTTGGTGTCGTGTTCGCCGTGGACGGCCAGCACCGGTGCCCGCAGTTGGTCGATGCGGCTCATCGGGGACAGGGTGCGCAACAGCTCCCGGTCGTGTTCCGGATGGCCGTACTTGGCGGTGGCGGACTGGGCGATCCACGGTTCCGTGCCGGCAAAGAACGTCGCGAAGTCCGACATCCCGCAGACCGCCACCCCGGCACGGAAGAGCTCCGGATGCCACACGAGGGAGGCCATGGTGAGGTAGCCGCCGTAACTGCGCCCCATCACCCCCAGCCGTACGGGATCGGCGTAGCCGAGGGCGACCACGTGCGCGGCGCAGTCGGCGACGTCGGCGATCGCGGCGAACCGGCCGGCGCCGAGGTCGGCGTCCACGAAGGAGCGTCCCCAGCCGGAGGAGCCCCGGACGTCGGGGGCGAAGACGTCCAGGCCCCGGCCGAGGAGTTCGTGGTAGAGCGGGCTGAACACCGGCCGCTCCTGTTCCTCGGGACCGCCGTGCAGGTGGATGACGCACGGGGCCGCGGCCCGGATCCCGGCCGGGCGCGCGGTAGTACCAGCCGCCCAGCGTCAGGCCGTCCCGGGCGCGGCAGCGCAGGGGCACCGGGCGGACGGGAGGCCGACCGGGCGGCACCGCGTCCTCGTCGCGGGCCGACCAGCCGGCGCGCGCGGGCACGAGCCCCTGGTCCAGTTCCCAGATGCCGGGCCGGCGCCGGGAACCGGCCAGTGCGGCGAACAGGCCGCCGCGCTCCAGGGGCGCGATGCGGGTGACGACCTCGTGCGGCAGGTCCGGCCGGTGCCGGGGGCCGGGAGCGCCGTCCTCGTCGGTGAGCGGCAGTCCCACGCTCTCCAGCTCGGTCGCCCCGTGGACGTTCCAGGCGAGGAGCGCCCACCGGCCGTGGTCGGGCACGCTCAGCAGGTCGAGGCCGACCCCTTCGCGTTCGACCGCCACGGAAACGGCCCGGCCGGCGCCCTCCTCGTCCAGCCGGACCTCCAGGAGCGCCGCGAACTCGCGGTCCGTGTCGCTGCGCACCCAGACGGTCCGCGCGTCGGCGGAGAACCTCCCGATCCACGGGTCCCCGTCGGCGACGTGCAGGGAGAAGGTCGAACGGCCGGAGGCGGTGTCGAGCACGAGGGCCTCGCGGCGGCCTCGCGGACCACGGCGGACGAGCGCGAAGCGGCCGTCCGGGCTCGTGTCGCACACGCGCAGCGACGCCGCCCCCTCCTCGCCGTACAGCAGGACGGGCGCGTGCGCCCCGTCCGGGTCGACGAGGTAGGCGGCCAGACCCCCGCCCCGGACCTGGCCGGAGGCGGGTGCGGGGCCCGTGGCCGCGAAGGCCCGGTGCGCCGCCGCGCCCGCGAGGAGGGTGGCGGGGCCTCCGCGGTCGGACCAGGCCCCGCCGGGGCTCCACACGCCGCCGGGCGCCGGGGCACCGTCGACGTCCGACGGGAGGTGTCCCGCTCCGGTGTGCTCGGCACCGGAGACGGAGGGCTGGGCGACGGTGACGGCCAGGGCGGTGCCGTCGCGGGTCCAGCACCCGAGGTGCGCCGAGCTTCCGGGCTCGGCTCCGGCCAGCACCTGCCGTCCGGTTCCGTCCGGGCGCACCACGAGGACACGGGTGTGCTCGCCGCCGCCGGGCGCGGACGTGTAGGCGATCCAGCGCCCGTCGGGCGACCAGGAGACCTCGGTCACCGGGTCGGGGTCGCCGTCCAGGACGTGGGCCTCGCTCCCCCGGGCGGGACCGCTCCACAACTGGGGTACGCCGGCCCGGTCGCAGATGAAGGCGACGTGCTGGCCGGTGGGGTCCGCCGAGGGGTACCAGCATCCGTGGGCCGTGAGCAGCGTGGGCGGGTCGGCGCTGAGGTGGTCGGGCAGCCGCGCGGGTACCGGCGCGGGGGAGGCGGCGTCGGGGGACACCGCGTCGGCCCCCGTCGTGCCGGGGGCCGACGCGGCTGCGCCCGCCGCACCGAGTGCGTGATCCAGCAGGTCCGTCCGCTCCAGGGGCATGGCCACCTCTCCCAGGCTTCCTCTTCCCGAGTGTTCCCACCACTCGGCGCCGACATCCCACCGCGGTACGTCACCGGATGCCGTGCGCCTGCAGCCAGATCTCCAGCGTCGCGACCTGCCACAGGGTGTTGGCCCCGCGCCTCGCCCGGTGGCGGTTGGGCGCCGCGAGCAGCTCGTCGACGAGGCGCTCGTCGAAGATCCCGCGCCGTCGCGCCTCGGGGGCCGTCAGGGCGTCCCGTACCCGGGCCAGTACGGGTCGCGCCATGTGGCGCACGGCGGGTACGGGGAAGTAGCCCTTGGGGCGGTCGACGACCTCTCGGGGCAGGACCGCACGTCCGACGTCCTTGAGAACCGCCTTGCCGCCCTGCGCGAGCTTCAGCCCCGGCGGGCAGGCCGCGGCCAGCTCCACGAGGTCCTGGTCGAGGAACGGCACCCTGGCCTCCAGTCCCCAGGCCATCGTCATGTTGTCGACCCGCTTGACCGGGTCGTCCGGCATGAGGGCGTGGACGTCCATGCGCAGGGCGGCGTCGAGTGCGGTGTCGGCTCCCGGCGTGGCCATGTGGCGGCGGACGAAGTCCGTGGAGGCGTCGTGGTCGGTGACGAGGTCCGGACTGATCATCGCGGTGAGGTCGGCGTGCGTCCGGTCGAAGTACGCGCGGGCGTAGGCGTCGTCCGCTCCGGCCCGGGTGGCGGAGGCGATCTGCGGATACCAGTGGTAGCCGGCGAACACCTCGTCCGCGCCCTGGCCGCACAGGACGACCTTCACCTCTTTGGAGACCTGTTCGGACAGCATGTGGAACGCGACGGCGTCGTGGCTGACCATGGGCTCGCTCATGGATCCGATCGCGGCTTCGAGGGCGGTGGGGAGCCGGTCGGAGGGGATCAGGAACTGGTGGTGGTCGGTCGAGAACCGGCGGGCCACGAGGTCCGAGTACAGGAACTCGTCGCCGTCCTCGCCGTTCTCCTCCTCGAAGCCCATGGCGAAGGTCGGCACGTCGGCGTGCCCCTCCTCGGCGAGCATGGCCACCATCAGGCTGGAGTCCAGACCGCCGGACAGCAGCACGCCGACGGGTACGTCGGCGACCGTGCGCCGACGTACCGCGGTGCGCAGGGCGTCGTGCACGGCCTCGCGCCAGAGGACGGGGTCGTCCCCGAGCTCGGAACGCCGCATGTAGGAGGGCTGCCAGTAGCAGTGGTCGTGGGAGGTGCCGTCGGGCTCGACGACCCGGACGGTCGCCGGCGGGATCTTGCGTACGCCGGCCAGCACCGTGCGGGGTGCGACCACCGTGCCGTGCCAGCTCAGGTACTGGTGGAGGGCCGCGGGGTCGATGGACGTGTCCACTCCCCCGCCGGCCAGCAGGGCCGGCAGTGAGGAGGCGAAGCGCAGGCGGTCGCAGTCCTCGGTGACATAGAGGGGCTTGATGCCCAGCCGGTCACGGCCCAGGACGACGCGTCCGGTGCGGTGCTCGGCGACGGCGAAGGCGAACATGCCGACGAAGAAGTCGACGCAGTCCCGGCCCCACTCCGCGTACGCCTTGACGACGACCTCGGTGTCGGAGTCCGAGAAGAAGCGGTAGCCGTGCTTCTCCAGGCGGGCGCGCAGCTCGCGGTGGTTGTAGATGCAGCCGTTGAACACGACGGTGAGACCCAGCTGGGCGTCGACCATGGGCTGGGCGCCACGCTCCGACAGGTCGATGATCTGCAGGCGCCGGTGGCCCAGGGCGACCGCCGCCTGCGACCAGATTCCTCTGCCGTCGGGTCCGCGCGGCTCCATCTCATCGGTCATTCGTTCGACTGCGGCGAGGTCGGGGCGCCTGCCGTCGAACCTCACCTCTCCGCTCAGGCCGCACATGAGGCACCTCCGTGCGCCTCGACGCCCCGGGGCGCCCGGCAGACTCCGCTCTTGTCGGCGGACCAGGTCGCGTAAGCCATGCTTCTGCACTCCTGTGCCGGTTCGGCCGGCCCGTGCGAGCCGGCCCGAACGGGCGATCGACATGTATCGCGCCTGCCCGCACCTGGGGCTTTCAAGCGGAACGCGCTCCTCCGGGCGGAAGGGCGGGGTCCTCACACCCGACCGGGCAGGGTGCCCAGCTCCCCGAGGAACCGGGTCAGCGCACGGGTTCCGAGGCCGAGGGCGCGGATGTCGACGTGCTCGTCGGGGCCGTGCCACCGGTCACCCGGGAGGCCCGTGCCGAAGAAGAGCACCGGGGCCCCGCAGGCCCGCGCGAGCTGCGCGGCGGGGGCGGCCCCGCCGTTGCCGATGGGGCGGGCCGGAGCCCCGTAGGCGTGTCCGACCGCCTGGTGCAGTGCGGCGAGGGCGGGGTGCTCCGGGGGTGTCCGGTAGGGGTCCGAGATGGTCGGGGAGACCTCCAGGTGGTAGGCGTAGCCCGGCCGGCGGTGCCCTCGCACCCAGGCTCGGAGCTGGCCGGCGACCGGGTCGGCCCGCTGGTCGGGGACGAGCCGGAACAGCAGGTCCGCGGACGCCTCCGCCGGGATGAGTCCGAGCGCCGGAGCGCCCGTTCGGCCGGCCGTGAGCCGGGCGATCTCGACGGAGGGGCGGGTCCACAGGCGTTCCGGCACGGAGAAGCCGGTTTCGCCGTCCGCGGCGAACGTACCGGTGGCGGCCAGCCAGGCCGCGAGATCGAAGGGCAGCGTGTCCAGCGAGGCGCGCAGCGCCGGAGCGGGCTCGGCCACGGCGTCGTAGAAGCCGGGCAGGGTGACCCGTCCCGACCCGTCGGTGAGCAGGTCGAGCATCCTGCACAGCTCGGAAGCCGCGTTGGAGGCGGCGCCCGACAGGGCCCCGCTGTGGCAGTCGCGCCGGGCCCCTCGGACGGTGAGGGTCGCGGTGACCGACCCGCGGACCACACCGCAGACGGCCGGTTCGTCCAACGACCACAACATGGAGTCGGACACCATGACCACGTCCGCGCCCAGGTCGTCCGCGTGCTGCTCCAGCAGGTCGGCGAGGTGCACCGAGCCGATCTCCTCCTCGCCCTCGACCAGGTACTTCACCGTGACGGCCGGGGCGGCCGCCTCCCGCTCGGCGAGGTGCGCGCCCAGAGCCCACAGGTGGCACATGATCTGCCCCTTGGCATCCGAGGCGCCCCGCCCGTGGAGGCGGCCCTTCTCGCGGTCGTACAGGGGCGCGAAGGGCGGTGCGATCCGCCACTCGGAGGGGTCCACGGCGTGCACGTCGTGGTGGCTGTAGACGAGCAGGGCCGGCGCGTCGGGGTCGGCAGCCGGTCGGCAGCCGTACACGGCCGGAAGGCCTGCCGTCTCCCACACCTCCGCTCGGGGAAAGCCCGCGCGGCGGAGGGTGTCGACCAGCCAGCGGGCGGACCTGCGGACGTCGGCGGCGCGCTCCGGATCGGAGGAGACGGACGCGATGCCCACCCACCGCGCCAGCTCCGCAAGCGCGTCCGGTCCGGGCGGCGTCCCGTCGTAGGCGCCCCCGATGGTGTGATCGGCGGAGTGCCCCGCGTTCATCGTCGCCGCGGCCGCAGCCTCACCGCTTGCCGCCGCCCGGGCCGCGGGTGCGGCGCGGCGCCCTGGGCTGCGCGGGGGCTGCGTCGCCCTGACGGGAGCCACCCTCCAGGAGGTCGAACATCTGCTCCATGACCCGCTGGAAATCGGTCCAGGGGGCCGCCCGGTCCTGGCCGTCGGCAGTGGGGTCCGCGGGACCTGTGCCCGCTCGGTTCGAGGTCATGTTCCACCTCTGGGAGTCAGCGCCCGGTTCGGTACCGGTTCGTCTCGCGCGCCGGATGCGTGCCCGGGGCACCTGCCCCGCCGCCTGGCGTTCATGCGCGCCCGTCGGGCTGACCGGGCCGGGCGTCGCCGACGTCCGGTCGGCACCGGGCGTCCGTCCGCGGCGGCGCGGCAAGCCGGTGGCCCGCGGCAGGTGTGGGAGGTCCGGGCGCGGGCAGACGAAACTCGCAGCCCCGCTCCCGGCGGGGCTGACCAGCTTCGCAGGGCGCGCCGGTGTCGGGCGACGAGGCCCGGCCCCCGCCGTCCGGAGGAGGATTCCATGGCTCCCGCCGAGAAGGACAGGGTCACCTACCGCGACGGCCGTGAGGACGTGCACCGCGGCCGGATCGAGGAAGTGCGAGACCCCGGCCCGCACGCGGTCTACCGAATCCGCAACGAGCGCACCAACGAGCTTCAGATCATCACCCAGGAGCAGATCGAGGGCGGGCCCGAAGAACCCGGCTCCTGAGCCGGGGCGACTGCCTTCGGGAACGTGGGGAGGGTCAGGCCCGCACGAACTCAAGTGCCTCTGCCAGGGCGTTCTCCCGGTCCCGTACCGCCTCCAAGTCCCTGGCGATGACGGTGTAGCGCCACGTACGGCCATCGTCGGGCTCGTCCGCATGCAGTACGACGCCTTCTCCGGTCTGCGGGTCGAAGGCGAGGCCGTGCACCTGCAGGCGGCCCACGGCCTGCGCGAACGTGAAGGCGTGGCGGGTCGTGCGTTTGTCGATCATCCAGGCGGGACGGGGGACGGAGGAGTGCGCCGCCAGCCGCATCACCATCGCACGGGGTGTGGTCGTTGCCGTCCGGCGCACGTTGCTCTCACTCGCGTGCACCACACCGTCCGTGCCGACGAGCGCGTCGAGACCGAACGGTCCGAGGTGGCCCCGGCCCGCCAGATGGTGGCCCAGCGCGGTTCCCCAGCGTTCCAGCTCGTGCGCCGCGTGCGCGTACGCGGGCGGGAGGGGGGAGACATAGCCGGAGAAGGAACCCCGCACCGTGCGCATGGCCCCGCTGAACAGGACCCGTGGTCCGCCCGCGGTGTTCTCCATCTGGATGCTGACCGACGCGGCGACGGGCACGAACTCCTCGACCACCCACAGGCCGTGGGGCCCGCCGACCGGGTCGAGGCGCACGGCGGTTCCGCGCACGTCCCTGGCCGAGAGGAAACGCATTCCGTAACCTCCGGCCGATCGGTCGGGCTTGACCACCACCTGTTCGTGCCGTCCGAGCAGGCTGTGGACTGCCGACTCCACCTCGCCGCGGCCACAGACCGCCCCTTCCGGCAGGCGCATGTCCAGTTGCTCGGCCACCCGGCGAAAACCTGCCTTCGTGTTGAGGAGCATCGTCGTCGCCAGAGCGGCCGTGGCGTCCTCCGCCGTGGCATACGGGTGCACGGTGATGCCGAGTTCCCGGGCGAACGCGATGGCGGATGCGTCGGGCGCCGTGGGGAGCAACTCCGTGCCCGGTTCCCGGGCGTGCAGCCGGACCCGGTCCACCAGGCCCGCCGCACGGACGGCGTCGGCGAGCGGAACAGCCCCGGCCGGTGGTACCTCGATGACGGCCGCGGCCTCCGGCGCCGTCCCGGTCAGCTCCCCCACGTAGCGGCGGAACTCCGGGCTGAGGCGTCCGGGAGCGACCAGGACGTCGCCGGTCCGCAGCAACCAGGCCTTGCGGGGTGCCTGCTGTGCCCACGTCTGCAGGACGCGGCCCTCGGACAGGTCGACCGCCAGGTCGGACAGGAAGTTGGCGAACACGACGCGGGGCGGACCGCCTGAAGCACGCACGACGGGGATCCTTGCGCGGTTCACGGAAGGCCGAAGCCGAGGACGGGGTCGGTCTGCACCGGGCTACCGCCGCCCGGGTCGGCCGACGCGAAAACGTGCACGGTGACCGTGGGGCCGGCATCGCGTACCGCGTGCATACGGTGGTAGAAGGTCTCGTCGAAGCAGAACCCCCGGCCTGCGCCCACCTCTTCGGGGTGCGGGGCACAGCCGAGGCGCGCCCGCTCGTGCGAGAGGGCTCCCCGAGCCACGAACACGGCCCCCCGCACCCCTTCGTGGTCGAGATATGCGGTACCCGGCGGCATATGGCTCCAGCTGAGGGCCCAGACACCGACATCGTCAGCCAGGAACAGCCGGATCCAGCGGCTCTCCCCGTCGGTGTCGGCCAACCGTCCCCGCCAGCTCGGGTAGTCACGGCCGGCATCGTAGGCGACGTCCAAGAGGTCCTCGGGCCGCAAGACGGACGGCGCGGACGCTCGCTCGCTCATCCCTACCACCATCCTCAGGCCTCGGACCACCACGCCATGAGGCGCACCGACCCTACTGACCGGCGTCTGCCCCCACCGAGCCGCTTCATGCCGCTGTCCGTCGACCGACGAGCGGTCCGCGATCCGCGGTCCGTTATCCGTGCGTTACCGGTGTCCTGCCGCCAGGGAACGGCTTCTTCGAACGTCAGGGCCGTCGGGACGCGAAGTCCCACGGTCAGGGGACGGTCAGGATCGCGTTGCCCCACAGACCGGCTCCTTGGCGCAGCAGCGCAAGAACCTGTTCGTCATCGGGCGGGGGCGCTCCGGGGAGCCACACCAGGACGACGCGTCTCGTCGCGACGACCATCCGCGTCCACTCTTCCGGGACGATGCCCGGACGAGGCCGGTAGAGCTCGGTTCCGTCCCAGGTGACGGCCACGGCGCCGTCCTTCGTGACCGCCCTCCATGACGGCGCCGGCCGCAGCAGGTCTGCGGCGTCGGCGGGGAAGGGGCTGAGGCCCGCGTCCGAGAGCCGCTCACGGACCGCCCCGTCGTCGGGTTGCCCATCGTTCACGAACACCAGGAGCGGCAGATCCCCCAGGGGTGTCCCCCGGAATCCGACGGTCTTGAACGCCCACGTCATGCGCTGCCTCCGGCGTTCGCCCTCGGTCGTCTCCGGGGCCGCCGGCTCAGCGGGACGCCGAGGGCGATCGGCCGCCGGGAGGTCCCTCGGATGTGCGTGGGCATGTCCCTCTCCTGGCCGTGGTGTCGCCAGGCGGCTGCCCGGGGCGGTGGTCCGCAAACGGCTGCCCCCAGGTCCTGTCGTCGAAGTCCCTCCGCGGCTACCGCCGGGGGGTGCCCCCGGCCTTCGGGCGGGTCGACGCTCCTTTGACGACACTCCCGTGGTGTACCGGGTCCACGCGCGGGCAAGGGCGAGCCATGAGGATCCGCGGCACGCGTGGCAGCGGGCACTCGAGCCCGTTGGAGGGCCGGGTGGCCGTGGTCACCGGGGCCGCGAGGGGACTGGGCGCGGGGCTCGCCCGGAGCCTGTCGCAGCGTGGCGTCCGCGTCGCCCTGATCGGCCTGGAAGCGGACCGACTGGGCCGTGTGGCAGCCGAGTTGCCCGGCCCGGCGGGCTGCTGGCCGGTCGACGTGACCGACGCGGGCGCCCTCGGTGAAGCCGCCGACGCGGTGCGGGCGACCCTGGGCCCGCCGTCGGTGGTCGTCGCCAACGCCGGGGTCGCAATGGGCGGGACCCTGCTGGACTGCGACCTCGCCGCCTGGCGGCGGGTGGTCGAGGTCAACGTCGTGGGCAGCGCCCTGACAGCGCGCTGCTTCCTCCCCGACCTGCTGCGCACGCACGGCTACTACTTGCAGGTGGCCTCCCTGGCGGCCCTCGCGCCCGCCCCGCTGCTCAGTGCGTACTGCGCCTCGAAGAGCGGGGCGGAAGCGTTCGCTCACGCACTGCGCGCCGAGGTCGCCCATCGCGGGGTGGACGTCGGCGTCGCCTACCTGAGCTGGGCCGACACGAGCTTGATCCGGGGGGCCGACGAGACGGAGGCCTTCCGGACACTGCGCGCCCATCTGCCCTGGCCCGCCTCGGCCGTCCACGACCCGGACACCTGCGTACGGGCCATGGTCCACGGCATGGAACGCCGGTCGGCCCACGTGTACGCCCCGCCCTGGCTGCGCGGGGTACAGGCGGTACGCGCCCTCCTGCCGACGGTCGTCGCGTACCGGTCCCGCCAGGTCCTCGCGGACGGCCGGGACCCCGCCCCCACCGGTCTGCTGGGACCGGGCGGCGCAGCCGCCGAGTCCCGGTGACGGTGCCGCACATCGGGCGGACCGGTGCGCGCCGGTGGCCGATCAGGCCCGGACGCGGGCACCCGTGGCGGTGTACTCCTCCACCACCCGCGCGAGCATCCTGAGCATTTCCCGGTGCCGGAGCTGGAGGAGCGCGTCGAGCACGGTGTTGTGCAGCGCTCCGCCGAGGCCGCGCAGGGGGTGCTCATCGATGATGACCAGGGACTCCTTGCCCCATGAACGGATTTCGATCGCGACCCGCGCCGTCCCGAGCGGGCCGCTGTGCACCTCCAACTCCAGCTCCTCGGCCTCCCTCACCCGCCGTACGACGGTCGTACCGGAGGCCGTCCACGGTCCGAACCGGACGGTGTACTCGAGGGAGGATCCGAGCGCGGGCCACGTCCCGCCGGCGGGGCGCGAGTCACTGGTGCCCACGACCCAGTCCGCGTAGCGCGAGGCGTCGGCGAGCACGGCCCAGACCTCTTCGGGCGCGGCATGGATCAGTCGATGTCGAACGGCCATCGTTCCCTCCCGGAACCGCGGTGGCGGCGGCAGATCCAGCCGCCGCTCGTGACACGGCGTCTGCCCGGCCGGTGCACCCCTACACGCCGGCCCCGCCCCGCGGGTGACGTGTGTCCGGCCGGGACGCGGGTAAGCGCCACGGAACAGCCGCTGTACTGCCCGATCTCCCCGAGAGCACGAGGGCCCGACCGGGCGGAGCGAGGTGACACGATGCGCTCACTCGAAGGCCTGCGCCCCCATGGCGGCCACCTGGCCGCGATGGCCGCGTTCGCCGCGTACTCGGCCGGCTGGGCCGCGGTGCGGCAGCGGTCCGGGCGGCCTCGCCCGGGTCCGCCCGGTCCGTGGGAGCTGCTGCTCACGGCAACGGCCGCCTTCCGCCTCAGCCGCCTGATCGGAAAGGCGACCGTGACCCGCCCGCTGCGTGCCCCGTTCACACGGGTGGACTGCGCCGGAGCTCCGGCGGAACTCAACGAGTCCCCGCGCGAGGAACCAGGCCGCAGGACCGCCGGCGAGCTGATCAGCTGTCCGTTCTGTCTGAGCGTGTGGCTCGTGACCACCCTCACCGGTGCCCGCGCCGTGTGGCCCGGGGCGACGAGCACCGTGACCGGGGCGCTGACCGCGCTGACCGTGGCCGATGCGCTGCAGTACGGCTACGCGGCGCTGTCCGAGCACGCCGGCCACCGACCGAACGGCCGTGGCGCGGATCACGAAGGCAGGTGACGGGCAGGACGGTCAGGTCGGACGAACCGGGGGGACCGGATGTCAGGAAGTGACCCCTCATGGTCGTGTCGTACCGGAACGACGTTCCGTCTCCCCACGGTTACCCGCTCCCGGGCGGCCCGCGGTGATCGCCCGCGCCGCGAACGTCGGCCAGCGGGTGGAGACGTGCGACGAACGGGCCGACCGTCTCTGGCTGGAGCTCCTGCACGAGGTACGCGTGGTCCTCACCGCCGTGCAGTTGCTCTTCACCTTCCTGCTGGCCGTCGCTTTCACCCCCGCCTATGACCGGCTGGACGGCGCCGGACGCCTCCTGTACCTCCTGTGTCTGCTGTGCGGGGCGACCGCGATGGCCGCGCTGACGGGCCCCGTCGCCCTCCACCGGATGGTCACCGGGCTGCGGTTGAAGTCCGAGACGGTGGCGTGGGCGTCCCGGCTGGTCGCGGCGGGGCTGGTCCTGCTGTTGTCGATGACGTCGCTGGGCCTGTTGGTGGTACTGCGCCAGGTCACCGACCCCACCACCGGCCTCGTCCTGGGCTCCGTCCTGTCCCTCTGGTGCGCCCTCTGCTGGGGCGTTCCGGCGTTCATGTTGCGCCGCCGCAACCGCCTGCGCCCCGCCTCGCGAGCCGACGGCCTCCCGGAGATCATGCGCCTCCCCCGGCGCCGGGAGATCAAGGAGTGAAATCCGCAGGGTGAGCTGCTTGTCGAACACGGTCAGCAGCGGCATCGGATCCGCCGCGCCCCCGGTAGCGAGGTGGTATCAGGGTGGGTTTCCTGGGCAGCCGCCGGATATGAACCCACTTGCGTGCACCGGAGAGTCGTACTGGATGCGGACGGCGGGCCTGCCGTCCTTCGCGCCGCTGTCAGGGCCCGCCGAAGCGGACGTGGCGGTCATCGGCAGCGGCATCGTCGGCCTCAGCACGGCCTGGGAACTCGCCCGGGCGGGACTGGGCGTGCTCGTGCTGGAAGCGGGCGCTCTGGCGGGCGGGGTCACGGGCCACACGACCGGTAAGCTCACCGCCCTGCACACCGCCGTGTACGACACGCTGCGGAGCAAGCACGGGGACGAGACCGCGCGGCGGTACGCCGCGTCCCAGAGCGCGGCCCTGCGGCACGTCGTGGAGGTGTCGGGCGAACTCGGCATCGACTGCCAGCTGGAACGGCGCCCGGCCGTCACCTACTGCTCCGAGTCCGGGGGCGTCGATGCCCTGCGCGCGGAGGCCGACGCGGCGCGTGCGGCCGGCCTGGACGCGTCGTTCGTCACGGAGACCGGTCTGCCCTTCCCCGTGGCCGGCGCGGTCAGGGTCGAGGACCAGGCGCAGTTCCACCCCCTGGCCTACCTCGGCGGACTCGTCGAGGACATCGCGGCGCTCGGCGGCCGGCTGCACGAGGGCACCCGCGTCACACGGCTCGACGACGGCGATCCCTGCCGTCTCACCACCGAGTCCGGCGACATCGTGACCGCGAGGCACGTGGTCGTCGCCACCCACCACCCCGTGTTCGACGACGCCCTGCTCTCCACCCGGCTCACGCAGCACCGGGACCTCGTGATCGCGGGTGCCGTGCCCCCCGACCAGGATCCGGGGGGCATGTACATCACGCAGGAGAACGGCAAGCGGTCCGTCCGTACGGCGCCCACGGCGGACGGCGGGCGGCTCCTCATCGTCACTGGCGAGGCGTTCGCGCCGGGTTCCGGCGAGGACACCGAGGCCGGGTACACCCGCCTCCGGGCCTGGGCCGAGGAGCACTTCCCCGGGTTCTCCGCGGCGTACCGCTGGGCCGCGCAGGACAACAGCTCGACGGACACGCTTCCCCTCGTCGGCCGTCTGCCGACGAAGGGCGACAACGTGTACGTGGCCACCGGATTCGCCGGGTGGGGCATGACGGGCGGGGTGCTCGCCGGGACGGTCATCGCCTCACTCGTCCGGGGCGAGGAGGACCCGTGGGGCGGGCTCTACGACCCCGGCCGCGTCGGCTCGCCCGCACGATCGGCCCCCACCTACCTCAAGGCCCAGTGGGACGTCGGCAAGCACTTCGTGAAGGACCGCCTAGACACCCTCGGCGAGGGGACGAACGGTCCGGTCGAGGACCTGCGGCCCGGCGGGGGCACGGTGGTCCGCGCCGGCGGCAAGCCCTGCGCGGTGCACCGCGACGACGACGGCGCACTGCACGCCGTGTCCGCCGTCTGCACGCATCTGGGGTGCCTGGTGGCGTTCAACAACGCCGAGCGAACCTGGGAATGCCCCTGCCACGGATCCCGGTTCGGCATCGACGGCGAGGTCCTCCAGGGCCCGGCCCTGAGCCCGCTGGAGCGTCGGGACCCGAAGCGGCTCTGACCCGGACGGGCCGCACCGAGCGGCTGCGGCTGCCGTGCCGGGCGCCTGCCGGGGCGGCACCCGCCCGTGTCGGTCCGGCCGACAGGGCGCTTCTTGTCCAAGATGGCTCCATGGGTTTCCGGCTCTGAGGGAGAAGAATCCGATGGACTGCGACCGGGGCGGGCGCCCGTGGTGAGGGGCGGCGGGAGCGATGGGCTGGGGCAGGTGCTGGCATGGGTGCTGCACCGGTCCCACGACGCCTCGGCCCTGGAGGTCGCCGGGCTGATCGACGAGGCGGCCGGCCGTCTCGGCATCGGATCGACGCGGCTGTTCCTCGCCGACATCCAGCAGAGCCGGCTCAATCCCCTCCCCCAGCCGGGGGGCCGCGAAACGCCGGCCGGTATCGACATCGAGAACTCCCTGGCCGGCCTCGCCTACCGCACCCAGCGGGTGCAGCAGAGCAGGGACCGGGACACCGCCTGGTTCCCCATGGTCGACGGCATCGAACGGATCGGCGTCATGCAGGCCTCCTCGTCCGGCGCGGCGGCGGACCGGATGGAGGCCGGCCGTGCGCTGGCGAACCTGGCGACGTTGCTGGTGGTGTCCCAGTCCTCGCACAACGACCTCATCGTCCGGCACCAGCGGACGAGCCCGATGACCATGCAGGCGGAACTGCTCTGGGCGTTCCTGCCGCCGCGGACCATCGGCACGACCCGCGCCACGTCGACCGCGATGCTGGAACCGGCCTACGACATCGGCGGCGACGCCTTCGACCACACCTTCATCGACGGCACACTGCACCTGACCATGCTGGACGCGATGGGCCACGATCTGGCCTCGGGAGGGGCCAGCGCCGCAGCCGTCGCCGCCTGCCGCTCCACACGCCGGTCCGGAGCCCCCCTCCCCGAGATCGCCTCCACCATCGACCGCACCTTGGCCCGGTGGATCCCCGACCGGCTCATGACCGGGGTCATCGCCGAACTGGACACCCACAACGGCGACTTCGTCTGGATCAACTGCGGCCATCCGCCGCCGCTCCTCATCCGCGACGGCCACGTCCTGCCCCGAGCCCTGGAACGCGACGCCGAGCTCCCCCTGGGCCTCGGGTTCCACGGCCAGGAACCCCCCACCCGGCACCACGCACGCCTCCAGCCCGGCGACCGCGTGCTGCTCCACAGCGACGGCGTGACCGAGGCCCGCTCCCCCGCCGGCGACCTCTACGGCGAGGAGCGGCTGACCGACACCGTGATCCGCTCCCTCGCGTCGGGGCACAACGCCCCGGAGGCCCTGCGCCGGCTGGTCGGGACCCTCCTCGCCCACCAGGAACACCGCTTGCGCGACGACGCCACCATCCTTCTGGCCGAATGGCACCCCACCCCCTGACGCGGCGCCGGGGCTTCGCCCTCGCCCGGTCCGGATCAGGGCGCCTCGGGGACGTGGACCTGCAGGACGCAGATGTCGTCGCGGTTGCCGGGACGCCGGCCGGCCAGGGTTTTGGCGAGGGAGCCGTTGCGGTCCTCCCGCACGAGCCGCAGCGCCGTGTGTGCGAGCCGGTCGAGCCCGGCGCCCAGGTCCTCGCGGGGCTCCTCCACCAGGCCGTCCGTGTAGAAGAGCAGATGGTCCCCGGGCAGCAGCTCGGTGACCTGCTCCCCGTAGAAGGGGCGGTGCGTCGCTCCCAGGAGGCTTCCCCCGGGCTGGGGGAGGTAGACCGCTGCGCCGTCCCGGAGCAGCAGCGGGGGGAGGTGCCCCGCCCGCACCCAGGTCAGCCGGTGGTCCCAGGGCTGGTAGCGCCCCATCACCATGGTGGCGGTGGCGCGGTGGGCGTCCCCGGCGGTGTGGAGCAGGAGGGTGTTGAGCCTGCCGAGGACCTCCGGCAGGGGTGAGCCGGTGATGCTCATGCCCTTGGCGGTGAACCGCAGCTGGGCCATCGTGCCCACGGCCGACAGACCGTGGCCGGCGACGTCCCCGACGACGAACAGTGCGCTCCCGTCGGGGAGTTCGATGGCGGAGTACCAGTCGCCCCCGACGTTCAGCCCGCTCTCGGCCGGGACGTAGGCCACGTCGACGCGCAGACCTGCCAGCTCCAGGGACTGTTCGGCGATCGGCAGGAGGGTGTCCTGGAGTCTCGCGGCCAGCGTGCGTTCCGCCTTCAGCATGCCGCGCTGGACGAGGTTCGCGCGTTCGCTCTCCTTCAGGGCCATCTCGGCGCCCCGCTGCGCGGTCAGGTCCTGGAAGAAGCCGTGCACCTCCACCGGGTTGCCGTCCGCGTCCCGCTGCGCCTCGGCGACGATCCGCAGGTGCCGGACGCCGTGTGCCGTGGTGATGCGGAAGGGCTGGTCGACGGCCCCGCCGTCACCGAGCAGCCGCTGGACAGCCGCGCCCAGTTCCGGCAGGTCCTCCGCCACCAGGTGTTCCGGCAGTTCCTCCAGCCGCATGGGCCCCAGGGCGGGCGCGCGGTCGAAGATCGCGTAGACCTGGTCGGACCAGGTGATCGTGTCCGTGATGAGGTTCCAGTCGGCCCAGCCGAGGTTGCCCAGGCGCTGCATGTCGTCCAGCCGGCGGGTCTCCCGTTCGCTCGTGTCGTGCCGGATCCACGTCACGACCAGACGTTCCCCCAGCCTCGACGCCCGGACCGAGTAGACGGACTGCCGAGGGGCCCCGGCCGCCACCTCCTCGTAGGTGAAGGGCTCGCTCTCGTAGACCGCCCCCGTCGCCAGCGTGTCCAGGTACCCCTCCCACACGTCGCTGCCCGCCACCGTCGGATACGTCTCCAGGACCGTCCGGCCGATGAGCTCACCGCCGCGCCGACCGGCCACGTCCAGCGCCTCGGGCGCCGCCGCGTCGATCCGGAAGTCGTCCACCTGACCCGTCGGCGAGCGCAGCGGGGTCAGCAGGACCGCCGGCCCGGGCAGGGCGTCGAAGACTGACTGGATGCCGTCGACGTCGTGCTGGAGCCGGTCGAACCGGTCGGGCCCCGCCGGGTCTTCCCCGAGAGGGCCGGCACAGAGTCCGACCGCCCGCCGGAGGAGGGTACGGGTGCGGGCGTCGAAGGGTCCGTACCGGGTACGGAAGACTCCGACGACCGCGCTCGCCGGCCGGCTCCCGGGTACGGGGAGCCAGGCGCGCGAGGGCCAGCGCTCGGGCGGCTCGCCGATCAGCTGGTAGTGGTCCGCGTCCCGCGCCAGGTCCTCGATCCACACCGCCCCGCCGGCCTCCAGGGCCTCCAGCGCCGCCACACCGCTCAGGGGCGGGATGTGGCTCCACTGCCGGGCCGTCGCTTCGTCGACCCCGGCGTGCGCGGCCAGCTCCAGGCTGCCGGCCGTGGCCACGGTGTAGACCATCACCGCCGCCACGTCCTCGGAGCCGCCCAACGCGTCGAGCAGCAGCTCGGCGACTTCGGGCGGGGTGCACGGGCCGGCGGCCGTCAGGGCTTCGGCCAGCCCGGCGAGGAGCGCCCGGTGGGCGGCCGGAGGACCCACACGGGCCGGCACGTAGCGACGCGTGTCGAAGGGGGTGTGTTCCGCCACGGGCGTCGTGTCCCCGGCCCTCCGCCCGGTGGCGTGCGGCGCCGGCAGGCCGGCTGCGGCCTGGCCCTGGACGATCCAGCACTCCTCCAGCACGCTGCGCCGGTGTCGCGCCGCGCCGTCGAGCAGTTCCTGGTGGGCCGCGTCCGAGGACAAGCCCGTCCGGGCCATCAGGATGCCCTTGGCGCGCTCCAGGACGGCCGTCATCGAGGCCTGTGCCTCGAGGTCCACGACCTCTGCCCGGAGTCGGGCCACGACTTTCGCCAAGGCCAGCATCTCGGGGCTCGCGCCCCCGTCGGCCGTAGGTGGCACGGAATCGCCCTTCACAGGTCGAGCATGCCACGCGCCACGGCCACCGGGGGCACGCGGGCGGGATCACGGAAGGGATGGCTCGTCCACTGCGGTCGCGTGGCCGCGGTGACGACGAACCGGCGGCCGTGGCCGGACGGGCGGCCGGGCGCGCGGCGCTCTCGCGGTCCTGCCGGCGGCGCCGGTCGGGGCCGCAGGCGTACCGGGCGGGGCCGGGGGCAGGTGTCCTGAGAGGTCCGCCCGGCTCGCGTACCCGCCGGGCCGGACTCCGTCCCGGTCGAGGGAGGGCCGCAGGTGGCGTACGGCATCGTGTGGGAGGAGACCGCCGTGTACGCGGCGGCCCGGCACCTCGCTGACGATCCGGCCGGCCTGCGACAGCTGCTGTTCGCCGTGGAACTGCTCTCGGGCGAGCCCTGCCCGCAGGGCGCTGCCCGCTTCGGCTCGGGCCTGTGCCGCATCCACGTCGGTCGCTACCGCGTCCTCTACACCCTCGCCCGCGATCCGGGGGCCGTCGTCATCCTGCACGTCGGCCGCCTCGGATGACCGGCTCGCCCGGCCCGCCCCGTCCGCCTGTCGTCGGGGGGCGGGCTCCCTTACCGTCGAAGTGAGCGGTGCGCTGTCGGCCTGCCCTCGGACAGTCATGTGTGAGCCCACTGGGAGATGCGCCATGAAGATGCTGATCAACAGTCCCGAGACCGTGGTCGCCGACGCCCTGCGCGGGCTGGCGGCCGCCCACCCCGACCTCGACGTGGACCCGGAGGCCCGGGTCGTCGTGCGGAAGGGCGCGAGCGAGGGCGGGCGGGTCGGGCTGGTCTCCGGCGGCGGTTCCGGCCACGAGCCGCTGCACGGCGGCTTCGTCGGCCCCGGAATGCTGTCGGCCGCGTGTCCCGGTGAGGTCTTCACCTCTCCCGTGCCCGACCAGGTCGTGCGGGCCGCCAAGGCCGTGGACTCCGGTCAGGGCGTGCTCTTCATCGTGAAGAACTACACGGGGGACGTGCTGAACTTCGACATGGCCGCCGAACTCGCCGAGGAGGACGGCATCCGCGTCCGGCGCGTGCTGGTCGACGACGACGTGGCCGTCACCGACAGCCTGTACACGGCCGGGCGGCGCGGCACGGGAGCCACCCTGTTCGTCGAGAAGATCGCGGGGGCGGCGGCCGAGGAGGGCGCCCCGCTGGACCAGGTCGCCGCGGTGGCCGAGCGGGTCAACGGGGCCTCCCGCAGCTTCGGGGTGGCGCTGAGCGCGTGCACCACCCCCGCCAAGGGCAGCCCCACCTTCGACCTGCCCGACGGTGAGCTCGAACTGGGCATCGGCATCCACGGCGAGCCCGGCCGTGAGCGCCGCCCCATGATGTCGGCCCGGGAGATCGCGGAGTTCTCGGTCGGCGCGGTACTGGACGACCTGGCGAACGTGGCCCCGGCCGACGGGCCGGTGCTGGCCCTGGTCAACGGCATGGGCGCGACGCCACTGCTGGAGCTGTACGGGTTCCACGCGGAGGTGGCGCGGGTGCTCGCGGAGCGCGGCGTACCGGTGGCGCGGACCCTCGTGGGGAACTACGTCACGTCGCTGGACATGGCCGGGTGCTCGGTGACGCTGTGCCGGGCCGACGACGAGATCCTGCGGCTGTGGGACGCGCCGGTGCAGACCCCGGCGCTGCGCTGGGGCCGCTGACCGGTACGGAGGGACCGCCCGCGGGTGCCCTCAGGTGGCGGGGTGGGGGCCGACGGCCTGCCGGTAGGCGATGTGGCCGCCCAGGGCGCCGGTGACGGCCACGGCCGCCAGCCCCGCCCACGACCACAGCCTGCCCTTGGCCGGCCGGCCGCCCAGCCGCGCCGCCAGCGAGACCGCGTAACAGCTGACGGCGGCGGCGTTGGCGACGGCGTGGGCGAGACCGACGCGGGCCTGCTCGGGCGGCAGGTCGGCCCAGTCGGCCCAGCCGGCGACCGCGGCCGGGGCCACCCCGGCGAGGCCCACGGCCGTCAGGGTCGTGGCCCCGCGCCGCTCCCCGGGTACGACGTCGAGGACGGCGGCGGACAGCCAGCACCCGATGGGTACCTGGACCAGGACGGGGTGCAGGGGGTGGCCGAGTGGCCTGCCCCTGAGCAGGTCCCTCACGTCTCCCAGGGGGAGCGAGCGGATGCCCCGCTGGAGCACGCGGATCGCCGGGTCGGCCAGGGTGGTCCGTTCGAGGCGGTCCAGGGTCGTCAGCCACCATCCGGAGGCAGCGTTCAGGGCGGGGGCGACCTTCGCGGGGTCGAGGGTTTTGGTGTCCATGGAGGGCGCCTACCCGGCTTCGGGGCCGCGCCCCACGTTGGTGTCGCCCGAATGGGGCGGGCCGCCGGCCGGACACCCGCCGCCCCCTCGGCCGGTCGACGGGCACCGGGAGGCCGGGACCGGCCGGCGCGCGCCGCATGAACGGCGGTCGAGCCGGCGGGCGCGGTGCCGGCCCGCCGGATGCCGGTGTTCAGAGGGTCTCGCTGAGGGAGTCCGCCAGCCGCCGCCGTGCCGTCCGGGTCGCCGGCAGCGCCGCCGCCGCGACCGCACCCAGGACGGCGCCGACGACCACCGTCAGCAGCACCGGGACCGGTGGCAGGCGGGCGATTCCGGCCCCGATCCCGCTCGACGCGCCCTGGACGTCCACCAGCCAGCCACCGGCGAGGGCGCCCACCGCCGTCCCCAGCAGCGCGGACGCGAGCGCGGTCAGGCCGGCGGCGGTCACGATCATGCCCCCGATCTGCCGGGGCGTCAGACCGATGGCCTTCAGGGCGAGCAGGTCCCGCCCCCGGTCGCGTACGCCCGTGCCGATGAGCGTGAGCAGTTCGATCAGCCCGATGAGCGCCAGCACGGCGATCAGGGCGCCGATCACCCCGCGCGCCGGTTCCAGCCGGTCGGCCGGGTTCGGTGTCTCGCGGATGTCCAGCGTTGTGCCGGCGGCCGTGGCGAGCGCGCCCCTCACGGACCGGGGGTCGGCCCCCGCGCGCAGTTCCAGGGCGTGGAAGGCGGGCCGCAGCTCCGGGTCCCGCTCGCGCAGGGCGTCGAGGGTCGTGGTGATCACCCGGCCGCCGGACTCGGGCTCGATGGTGCGGCCTACGAGGTGCAGGATCTGGGGCCGCCCGCCGACGGTCATCCGTACCCAGTCGCCGACGTCCACGCCGAGGAGGTCCAGCAGACCCTGGCCGGCCACGGCCTCGTCCGGGCCGGCCGGGGCACGTCCCTCCACCACGGCGGAGGGGTACGGCTGCCCGGCCGTGCCGAGGCCGCGCAGGGTGATCGTGCCGGTCTGCCCGGGGACGAGCGCCGCCATCTCCGCGCCCGGATGGACGGCGACGACGCCCGGGACGGCCGAGAGCGTCCGCGCCAGCTCCGCGTCGGACGGTCCGGCGGGCTGCTCGGGCCGTACGGTCAGGGCCGCGGCCAGGCCCACCTGCGCCGGGCGGCTGCGGAACTGGTCCAGCGTCGACCAGGCCACGAGGGCGACGGTGATGAGGACGAGCGGCAGCGCGAGCCGGACCACGGGGACGAGCGTCCGCCCGCGTCGGGGGAACGCCGCCCGCCATCCCAGGACGAGCGCGGGGGGCACCCGGATGCCCAGCGCCCGCTTGCCGAGGGCGGTCATCGGTGCGGCGGACGGCAGCGCCGCCCGGGCCACGGGTACCGGCGGCACCCGTCCGGCCCGCCAGGCCGACAGTCCGGTGGAGGCGGCGATCAGCAGCACCGCGCCGCCGGGAATGCCGATCATCAGGGCGGTGTGTCCGGGCAGGTGCTGCCAGACGGCGGCTGCCTCCCCGATCCGCCCGGGGATCCGGGCACCGAGCAGCGCGATCGCCGTGGTGCCGAGGGCCACGCCGAGGAGCGCGAAGGCCAGGTGCTGGACGAGGAAGCCGCGGGCGACCTGGCCGGGGGTGAAGCCGATCGCCTTGAGGACGGCGATGTCCCGCAGCTGGCCGCGGACGCGGGCGCCGACCGCGCCGGAGGCGGCGAGGGCGGCCGCGAGGAGGGCGCCGAGACCGAACACGGCGAAGACCGTGCCGAGGAGCCGGTCGTCACCGCCCGCGTCGGCGCGGGCCTGCTGCCACTTGGTGACCTCGGCGACCCGGTCGGCGCCGAGCACGGTGACCGCACGCTGGACGATGAAGTCGGTGTCGTCGGGGTCGTCCAGGCGCAGTCCGACGCTCTGCCCGGTGTCGCCCCGGGCGATCCCGTCGAGCGTGGCGGGGAGCACCCAGCCGATGCCGGCCGCGCCGCCCGGCTGGTAGCGGGGCTCGGCCGCGTCGGCCGTCCCGCTCACCCGCAGCAGGTGCGGGGCGCCGTCCGGCCCGGTGACGCGCACGGTGTCGCCGGGCTCGGCCCAGAGGGCCCGGGCGACGGAGGTCTCCAGGACGACGGCGCCGACGGCCCGGCCGCCGCCGGTGTCGGCGGCGTCGGGGCGGGCGAGCCAGCTGCCGTCGGCGACGAGCGGGCGTCCGGTCTGCGGGGGCTCCACGTCGGCGGCGCGGAGCGTCACCGCGGCGCGGGCGCCACGGGACTCGACCGTGGTCGCGGCCGTGCGGTAGGGCCCGGACAGCGCCGCCACGCCGTCGACGCCGGCCAGCGCGTGCGCGTCCGTGTCGGCTCCGGCCCGGGTGTGCAGCCAGATGTGCGCGCCCTGGGACTGGTTGAAGACGCGCTGCCAGGGGTTGGCGGCATAGCCGAAGAGCGCGCCGGCCAACAGGAGCGAAGCGATGACGCCGGCGCTGGCGAGGACGACGAAGAGGGCTTCGCCGCGGTGTGCGCGGAAGTCGGCCTGCGCCCAGCGCAGCGTGGCCCGCACGGTCAGTCCTTCAGTTCGAGTACGCCGGAGACGCCGCCGGCCGGACCCGGGCGGCCGCCGCCGAGCTGGGCGTCGTCGGCTATGCGGCCGTCGAAGAAGCTGATGACGCGGTCGGCGGCGCTGGCCATCCGGGCGTCGTGGGTGACCATGATGATCGTCTGGCCGCGTTGGTGGAAGCGTGTGAGCAACCTCAGCACCTCACGGGTGCCCTTGCTGTCGAGGCTTCCGGCCGGTTCGTCGGCGAGCAGCAGGGCGGGGTGGTTGACCAGGGCGCGGGCGAGGGCGACCCGCTGCTGTTCGCCGCCGGACAGCTCTCCGGGCATGGAGCGCTCGCGGCCTTCGAGGCCGAGTTCGGCGAGCAGTTCGGCGCGGGAGTCGCGGGCGGCCTTCGGGGAGGCGCCGGCGAGCAGGGCGGGCAGTTCGACGTTGTCGGCGACGGTGAGGTTGGAGACGAGGTTGAAGAACTGGAAGACGACGCCGATGCTGCGGCGTCTGAGGACGGCCCAGCGGGCCTCGCGGTAGGCGTCGACGCGCTCGCCGTCGAGCCACAGCTTGCCGCCGTCGGGCCGCTGGAGGCCGCCGATGAGGTGCAGCAGGGTGGATTTGCCGGCGCCCGAAGGTCCGGTGATCGCGACGAACTCGCCCGGCCGGACGGAGAGGTCCACGCCGCGGACCGCGGGCACCGGGGCGCCCTCGCCGTGGTGCGTCTTGGTCAGGCCCTCGGCCCGGACGATGGGCACGGCAGGAGCGGCGGTGGCCTCGTCGCTCATTCCAGCTCCTCCTGGCAGCGTTCCAGCCAGTCGAGGTCGGCCTGCAGGTGCAGCATGGCGCCCTCGATCAGCAGTTGGGAGATCTTGTTGTCGCGGTCCTCGGCGGCGGCCAGCTTCGACAGGTCCCGCATGGTGTTGAGGTACTGGCGCCGCTGCTTGTTGATCAGGGCGATCGGATCGGCCAGACCCGACTGCGGTGCGAGCGCCAGTTTCATGAAGAACTCGTCCCGTACCCGGGGTTCCTCGGCGGTGTCCTCGAACCAGGCCAGTACGGCCTCGCGCCCCGCGTCCGTCAGCTTGTACGTGCGCTTGTTGGGCCGGCCCGACTGTTCGACGTCCTCGCCCTCGATCAGGCCGCTCTTCTCCAGCCGGCCGAGGGTGACGTAGATCTGGCCGACGTTCGGCTGAGGGTACGCGGCGCCCAGCAGCTTCTCAAGGTCCTGCTTGAGCTCGTAACCGTGCGCAGGGCTACGGGTGAGGAGCGCAAGGAGCGCCAGCCGCACTCGCCCCCTCCTTCCCGCTGCGTAGTCAACCGTTCACTGGCGTACGGGCGGATGTCACCTGCGTCCGGTCCGTCTGCCTGGACGTCTAGTATCGCCCATGCCTAACGGGTATATATAGGCCACGATGGGTCGGCGGCGCAGCCGGATCGTGCACTGGGAGGAATCTATGCGGTGGATGCGTGCCGCGGGTAGAGCTCTCCTGGTGGTGGCGGTCGTCCTGGCGGGGTACGCAGGTCTCGGCGTCCGCCCGGACGAGGGCGCGGCCTCCGGTGCCCGCGGGCCCCTGACGCTCGTGACGGCGGGCGATCTGACCGATTACCTCGGCCCCTTGCTGGACGACTGGAACGCGAGCCGTCCCGACGAGCGGGTGACCCTCGTCGAGCTGCCCGACTCGGCCGACGAGACCCGGGCCCAGATGATCAGCGAGCTGCGGTCGGGCCGCGACCGGTTCGACGTGCTGAACATCGACGTCGCCTGGACCTCGGAGTTCGCGGCCGCCGGATGGATCTCGCCGCTGCGGCGGGACCGGTTCCCCCTGGACGCCTTCCTGCGTCCGGTCGTGGACACCGCGACCTTCGACGGCCGGCTGTACGCGGTCCCGTACGTCACGAACGCGGGGCTGCTCTACTACCGCAAGGACCTCCTGGACCTCGCGGGCGAGCAACCGCCGCGGACCTGGTCCGAACTGGCCCGCCAGGCACGCACGATCGCCCCGCGGTACGGGCTGGACGGCTACGCGGGCCAGTTCCTCCCCTACGAGGGGCTCACCGTCAACGTCACCGAGGCCGTGCACTCGGCGGGCGGTTCGATCCTGCGCGACGACGGCGCCCGCGTCACGGTGGACTCCGACGGGGCGCGTGCCGGGCTGCGGTTCCTCGCGGACGGCGTGCGCGAGGGCTGGATCCCGCGCGACGCCCTCGGGTACAAGGAGGAGGAGTCCCGCAAGGCGTTCCAGGACGGCCGGCTGCTCTTCCTGCGGAACTGGCCCTACGTGTACGCGGACGCGAGCGCGCCCGGGTCGAAGGTCGCCGGCCGGTTCGGTGCGGTGCCGCTGCCCGGCGCCGACGGGCCCGGCACCAGCGTGCTGGGCGGCTCCAACCTCGCCGTGAGCAGCCGTGCGCGGCATCCGGCGTCCGCGGCCGATCTGATCTCCTACCTCACCAGTGAGCGGGTGCAGCGGCGGGTCCTCACCGAGGGTTCGCTGCCTCCGGTGCGGGCCGCGCTGTACGAGGATCCGGAGCTGGTGCGCGCGTACCCGTACCTGCCGACGCTGCGCGAGAGCGTGCTCTCGGCCGTACCGCGGCCCAAGAGTCCGCGCTACGACCAGGTGAGCCTCGCCGTACAGGCCGTGGGGCAGGACGTGATGGCGTTGCGGCAGACGCCGGACGACGCGGTCGCGCGGCTGGCGCGCGAGCTCGGGGCCATCTCCCGTACCGGCTGACCAGCCGGCTCCCTGCGTTCTCGTGGCTGCCCCTCTCCAGGGCTCCTACTTACATGTTAAGTAGGAGCCCTTCCTCATGCACCTGTGCATTCAAGGACAAACCACCCCAGCTTTTGTCGGTTTCTGGACACATCGTTGACACCTTCCAGTCGCTGCTACTTAACATGCATGCATAACAGCGCACCTGATCCAGGGCGCTCTCGCATTCAGCAGACAGGTCGACGCGAGATGCTCAGCACCCTTCCGGCCGGTACCGGTCACCCCTCCCGCAGCGCCGCCCCCTCCGCCCCCTGGTGGCGGGACGCGGTGATCTACCAGGTCTACGTCCGCAGCTTCCTCGACAGCACCGGGGACGGCGTCGGTGACCTCGCCGGCGTCCGCGCAGGCCTCCCCTACCTGCGCAAGCTCGGAGTCGACGGCATCTGGCTCAGCCCCTTCTACCCCTCGCCGCAGCACGACCACGGCTACGACGTCGCCGACTACTGCGGCGTCGACCCGGTCTACGGCGACCTCGCCGAATTCGACCGGCTGGTGTCCGACGCCCACCGGCTCGGGCTCAAGCTGCTGCTCGACATCGTCCCCAACCACTGCTCCAGCGAGCACCCGTGGTTCCGGGAAGCGCTCGCCGCGGCGCCCGGCAGCGCAGCGCGCGCCCGCTTCCACTTCGCCCCGGGCCGCGGCCCGGACGGCGCGCAGCCGCCCAACAACTGGCACGCCATGTTCGGCGGACCGGCCTGGAGCCGGACCACGGGGCCCGACGGCACCCCCGGCGACTGGTACCTGCACCTCTTCACCCCCGAGCAACCGGACCTGAACTGGCGCGATCCCGTCGTGGGCGACGAATTCGAGCGGGTGCTGCGCTTCTGGCTGGACCGGGGCGTCGACGGTTTCCGCATCGACGTGGCCGCCGGGCTGTTCAAGCACCCCGATCTGCCGGACTCGGACGACCCCTCCGCGGACGAGCGGGCGCGGGACGCCGTCAACCAGCTCGCCTGGAACCGGCCCGAGGTCCACGGCGTGTGGCGGCGCTGGCGCGCGGTCTGCGAGGAGTACACCGCCCGGGACGGCCAGGAGCGGCTGCTGGTCGGCGAGGTGTCCGTGCCCACCGCGCGCGAGCACGCCGAGTACGTCCGCCCCGACGAGCTGCACCAGGCCTTCTTCTTCGACCTGCTCAGCGCGCCGTGGGACGCGGACGCCTTCCGTGCGACGATCACCGAGGCGATCCGCGACATCGCCGGCACCGGCTCCACCGTCACCTGGGTCCTCAACAACCACGACCAGGTCCGCACGGTCACCCGGTACGCGGGCGAACCGGGCGTCGAGGGCAGCGGGCTGGGAGCGGCCCGCGCCCGCGCCGCGGCCCTGCTCATGCTCGCCCTGCCCGGCGCGGCCTACGTCTACCAGGGCGAGGAGCTCGGCCTCCCGGAGGTCCTCGACCTGCCCGACGAGGTCCTCACCGATCCGATCTTCCGCCGCACCGGGAGCCGCAAGCACGTGCGGGACGGCTGCCGCGTACCCCTGCCCTGGTCCGGACACGCCTCGCCGTTCGGCTTCAGCCAGGAGACCGCCGGCGTCCAGCCGTGGCTGCCCCAGCCCGCGTGGTTCGCCGAGCACGCCACCGACCGCGCACTGGCCGACACCCGTTCCTTCTGGCACCTCTACCGCGACGGCCTCCAGCTCCGGCGCACCCTGCCGCAGCTCGGCGAGGGCTCCCTGCGCTGGCTGGAGGCGCCCGCGCAGGTCCTGGCCGTCGCCCGCGGCGAGGGCCTGATCTGCGCGGTGAACTTCGGCACGGAGCCGGTGCCCGCCCCGGTACCCGGCGCTCCGCTCCTCGCCAGCGGGCCCTGTCCCCCCGGGGTGCTGCCCCCGGCCACCGCTGCCTGGTGGACGGGCGAGTGCCCGGCTGCGGGCCCGGCGGCGGCCCCGCAGCACGTGACTCCGTAGCACGCGCCCCTCCAGAGAACGCACCCCCGCAGCAGCCCTCCTTTCCCAGCCCCGCACTTCCCCGAGAGGACTCCCCATGCGACGACCGCGCACCACGACCCGCCGGAGCACCGCCACCGCGACGGCCGCTCTCGCCCTCGCCCTCGGCGCCACCGCCTGCGGCGGCACCACCGGACCCGCGAGCGGCGGCGAACTCGGCAGCCAGACCGTCACCGTCGCCGGCGTCTGGACCGGAGCCGAACAGCAGAGCTTCAAGAAGGTCCTCGACGCCTTCACCCAGAAGACCGGTGCCCGGACGGTGTTCGTCCCTTCCGGCGACAACGTCTCCACCTTCGTCGGGAGCAAGATCGAAGGCGGCAACGCACCCGACGTGGTGATGGTGCCCCAGGTGGGCGTGCTGCAGCAGTTCGCGAAGAAGGGCTGGCTCCGGCCCCTGTCCGACCGGACCGCCCAGACGGCCGGGTCCACCCTCGCCCCGGTGTGGAAGGACTACGGCACCGTCGACGGCCAGTACTACGGCCTGTACTTCAAGGCCGCTCACAAGTCGACCGTCTGGTACGCCCCCGAGGCCTTCGCCCAGGCCGGTGTCACCGAGCCCAAGAGCTACAGCGACATGCTGAAGGCCGGCCGCACCCTCGCGGACTCCGGCCGCCCGGCCTTCGCCATAGCCGGCGAGGACGGCTGGACCCTCACCGACTGGTTCGAGAACGTCTACCTCTCCCAGGCCGGACCGGAGAAGTACGACCAGCTCGCCCAGCACCGGCTGAAGTGGACCGACGAGAGCGTGGTGCGGGCGCTGACCACCCTCGGCGACCTGTTCAAGGACGAGCAGCTCGTCGCCGGCGGGGCCCAGGCCGCGCTGGGGACCGACTTCCCCTCCTCGGTCGCGCAGGTCTTCGGCCCGGAGCCCAAGGCGGGCATGGTCTACGAGGGCGACTTCGTCGGCGGCGTCGCCAAGGGCCAGTTCGGCAAGAAGCTCGGCCAGGACGCCAAATTCTTCCCCTTCCCGTCGGTCGACGGGGGCAGGGCGCCGGTCGTCAGCGGCGGTGACGCCGCGGTCGTCCTGAAGGACGGCAAGAACGGCACGGCCGGCATGAAACTGGTCGAGTTCCTCGCGAGCGCCGAGGCGGCCGAGGTCTGGGCGGGCGCCGGCGGCTTCCTGTCCCCCAACAACGAGGTCGACTTCGCCAAGTACGGCGACGACACCACGCGCAGCACCGCCAACTCTCTCATCGCGGCGGGCAATTCGATTCGCTTCGACATGTCGGACCAGGCCCCGGCAGCGTTCGGCGGCACCAAGGGCGCGGGCGAGTGGAAGCTCCTCCAGGACTTCCTGCGCGACCCCTCGGACCCGCAGGGCACCGCCGCGAAGCTCGAGGCCGAGGCCGCCAAGGCCTACGGGAACTGAGGCGACCGACATGGCTGACACCGTGACCGTCCGCCCCGCGGCCGACGGGCGGCGCCGGGCCCAGCGCAGGAAGCGCCGCCTCGCGGTCGTCTTCGTCCTGCCGGCCCTGCTGCTGCTCGGCGCGCTGGTCGTCTATCCCGTCCTCTTCTCCTTCGGCCGCAGCCTCTTCGACGCGGACGGCGACCGGTTCGTCGGAGCCGCGAACTACGCGGCGATCGTGCAGGACCCGGCCACCCTCAAGGCGATCCGCAACAGCGCCATCTGGGTCGTCGTCGCCCCCACCCTGCTCACCGGACTCGGCCTGCTGCTCGCCGTGCTCACCGAGAAGGTCCGCTGGGCGACCGCGTTCAAGCTGGTCCTCTTCCTGCCGATGGCCGTGTCCTTCCTCGCCGCCGGCATCATCTTCCGGCTCGCCTACGAACAGGACCCGGACCGGGGCGTCCTCAACGCCGCCGTGGTGGGGGTCCACGACGGCTTCGACGACGCCGCCGCGTATCCGACGGCCCGCGCCCGGGAGGGCCACGGCCTGACAGGCGGGGCCGGCGGCCCGTACAGCACCGCGGCGACCGTGCGGCCCGGGGGCTCGCTCGGCCTCGGGTTCATCGGGGTGGCCCCCGACGCCCTGCCGCCCGGCGCGAAGGCCGCCGCGGCGGACGCGGCCGCCGACGCTCCCGGCACGGACGCGATCGGGGGCGTGGTCTACCTCGACTTCGCCCCCGGCGGCGCGGGCACGCCGGGCCGGGTCGACCCCGGCGAGAAGGGGCTGCCCGGCATGGAGGTCGAGGCCGTCCGGGACGGCCGGGTCGCCGCGACCGCCACCACGGCCGACGACGGCACCTTCCGCCTGACCGGCCTCGACGACGGCGACTACACCGTCCGGCTGCCCGCGGCCAACTTCGCGGCCCCGTACCAGGGTGTGGACTGGCTCGGTCCCGCGCTGGTGACACCGGCCATCATCGGCGCCTACCTGTGGGTCTGGACCGGCTTCTCGATGGTCCTGATCGGCGCCGGCCTCGCGGCCGTCCCGCGGGACGCGCTGGAGGCGGCGCGGATGGACGGCGCCACCGAGGGACAGATCTTCCGCAAGATCACCGTGCCGCTGCTCGCACCGGTGCTCACCGTCGTCTTCGTGACCCTGGTGATCAACGTGATGAAGGTCTTCGACCTGGTGTGGATCATCGCGCCCGGACCGGTCCAGGAGGAGGCGAACGTCCTGGCCACCCGCATGTGGCTGGTGTCCTTCGGCGGCGGCAACGACCAGGGGCTCGGCAGCGCCCTCAGCATGGTGCTCCTGCTGCTCGTCGTCCCGGCGATGATCTTCAACGTCCGGCGTTTCCGAAGGAGTGGAGCATGAGCGGCCACAGCACCGTCGAGCGGCACGGGCCCTCGCCGTCCCCCACGTCCTCGCCGGCGCCCTCCGCGGCGCCCCACCCGGCGCCCTCCGCGTCGGCGCCCTCCTCCGCGCCCGGACGGCGCCGCGGGGGACGGCTCTCGCGCCTCCTGGGCAGTTCGGCCGTCCAGGTCGTCCTGATCCTGGTCGCCCTCGTCTGGATCACACCACTGGCGGGTCTGCTGCTGTCCTCCCTGCGCTCCGAGCAGGACAACGCCACCGACGGCTGGTGGACCGCGCTCACCGACCCCTCGCAGCTCTCCCTGGACAACTACACCGCCCTGCTGCGGGATTCGGGAATCGGAGCGGCGTTCTGGAACACCGTCCTGATCTCCGTACCGACCACCGTCCTGGTGGTCGTCATCGCGGCACTCGCCGGATACGCCTTCGCCTGGCTGGAGTTCCCCGGCCGGGACGGCGTGTTCCTGGTCGTCGTCGGACTGCTCGTGGTGCCCGTGCAGATCGGGCTGCTCCCCGTGGCCAAACTCTTCGGCGCGGTCGGCCTGTTCGGTACGGTCGCGGGCGTCGTGCTCTTCCACGTCGCCTACGGGCTGCCGTTCGCGATCTTCCTGTTGCGCAACTACTTCGCCGAGATCCCGCGCGAGATGCTGGAGGCCGCCCGGATGGACGGCGGCAGCGAGTGGCGGATCTTCTCCCGGCTCGTGCTGCCGCTCGGCCGCCCGGCCATCGCGAGCCTGGCCATCTTCCAGTTCCTCTGGGTCTGGAACGACATGCTCGTGGCGCTGCTCTTCGCGGACAACGGCTCGCAGCCGCTCACGGTGGCGCTGCAGTCCCAGATGCGGCAGTTCGGCAGCAACATCGGTGTCCTCGCACCGGGGGCGTTCCTGTCCCTGGTGGTCCCGCTGGTGGTGTTCTTCGCCTTCCAACGGCACTTCGTGCAGGGCGTGATGGCGGGCTCGGTGAAGTAGCCGCCTTCGTACGCGCCGTGCGAGCGCCTCCGCCCGGCGAGTGAGCCGAAGGCGGCGCGCCGGCGAAGGCGGGCGAGCGCCCGGAGGAACCGCGAGGCACGAGCGGTTCCGAGGACGTACGCCCGCCTGGAGCCGGCAGGAAGCGCCGCCGGAGGCGAACCGAGCCCTGAAACGCGTACGGAGGCGTTCGTACGCCCGCCCGTGGTCAGGCGTTCGGCAGCCTCGGGCGGTGCTCCGCCCACGGCCGGATCTCCTCCAGCTGCGCCGCGACCCTCAGCACCGACACCTCTTCGTCGCGGCGGCCCACCAGTTGCACGGCGAGCGGCAACCCGTCCGCGGCGAAGCCGGCGGGCACGGACGCCGCCGGGTGGCCGGTGACGTTCCACAGCGCGGTGTAGGCGACCATCGGGCGGGAGCGCGCCAGCGCGGTCAGCAGGCCGGCGCCGTCCAGCGCGCCCACCGGGCGCGGGCGGGCGGCGATGACCGGGGTCAGCAGCAGGTCCATGGAGGTGAACATCCGGTCGGCGCGGTCCGCGAGCCGCTCCCCCGCCCGGACCCCGCGTTCCACGGCGGATTCGGGGACCAGGCGGGCGAGCGCGAGGGTGCTCCGGGTGCGCGGCTCCAGCAGGTCGGGCCGTTCGACGGCGGCGGCCTCCGCGCGCACCCCGCCGCAGAACTGCGCGGCGAACGGGGCCGTCGCGTCGGGGTAGCGGGGTGTGACCTCCCGCACGTCGTGGCCGAGTTCGCGCAGCGCCCGTACGGTCTCCAGCAGGGCCCCGACGTGTTCGGGGTGCGGGCGGACCCCGGGCACGGCGGGTTTGGCGGAGTACCCGATGCGCAGTCGGCCGGGCGGGGTTTCCAGGGCCCGGACCCAGCCGGTGGCGACGGGTCGGGCGCTCCAGCGGTCGGCGGGGGTGGTGCCGGCGAGGACGTCGTAGAGCAGGGCGGCATCGCGGACGCTGCGGGTCAGCGGTCCCACGGTGCCGAGGGCGTACCAGAGGTGGGGGTTCGGGGCGGTGGAGACACGGCCGCGCTGGGGCTTGAGGCCGAACAGACCGCAGCAGGCGGCCGGGATCCGGATGGAGCCGCCGCCGTCCCCGCCGAGCGCCGCGCCGACCAGGCCGGCCGCGACGGCGGCGGCGCTGCCGCCACTGGAGCCGCCGGGGGTCCGGGTGGTGTCCCAGGGGTTGTGGGCGGCGCCGTGGGTGACGGACTCGGTGAAGGGCCACTGCCCGAACTCCGGCATCGTCGTCTTGCCTATGACGACGGCCCCGGCGGCGCGCAGTCGGCGTACGGCCTCGGAGTCGGCGGCGACGGGGGTGCGGTTGGCGGCGCCGCCGAAGGTGGTGACCTGTCCGGCGACGTCGAGTTCGTCCTTCACGGCGACGGGCACGCCGTGGAGCGGGCCGTACGTCCGCTCCGCCTGCGCGTCGCGGGCGTCGGCCTCCGCCAGCGACTGCTCGGCGAGGACGACCCGGAAGGCCCCGAGTGCGGGGTCGAGCCGCGCGATGCGGCGCAACGCGGCCTCGACGAGGGCGCGGGAGGTGATCTTGCCGGTGCGCACCAGCTCGGCCTGCCGCTCGACTCCCTGGAACATCAGCTCCGCGTCGTCCCTGTCCATGTCCACCCCTTCGCCCGTACCTGCCGGTAACACCGGGCCAGGCTGTCGCCCCACCGCCCCCGCGTCAAGCACACGTCCGTCCCCGCGGCAAGCACGCAGGCCCTTTCGGCCTGCCTTCGCGGCGGGGCGCGCGTGGAGCGGTGCGGGTGCTGCCCGCGCCGGTCATCACCGGCTGTTCAGGATCTGGGGGGAGAGGTTTTTGATCAGGCTGTTGGTCCAGCGCATCTGGCGCAGCGTCCGGGGGTGGCAGGAGGACGACAGTTGCAGCAGGCGCTCGTCCCGCGCCGCTCGGGCGGCCTGGGCGAGCATCTCCCAGTACAGCGAGTTGCCGGCCGCGCCCAGATGCAGGCCGCGCAGGTCGTCCAGGAGGAGCAGGCCCGGGTCCATGATGCTGGCGGGCGGCTCGGACGGCTGCCCCCGTCCCGTCGCCGTGCGTCGCGGCAGGGGCCGGCCGACGGCGTCCCGAGATCCAGGCCGTAGTGGGAGCCCGTCTCGGACAGTCGACGGCTGTGCTCGTCGGACCACGTCGCAAGGTCCTTCGCGATGTGGTGCACCTCGTGTTCCGCACGGTGCCGCTCGGCCACCGCGGCCAGTTCCGCGGCCAGATCGCGCTCGCCGTGGTGCAGCGCGCGCAGTGTCGTGATGATGCCGTCGCTTGCGGGCTTCGCGTTCACTGAGCGCCTCCCGTGGGCTGGTCACGGTCGGGGGCGTGGCGGCCGGGGTCGGGGCGGTCGGGGTCGTGGCGGTCGGGGTCGTGGCCGCCGGGTTGCCGGTCCTCGATCACCGCGGCCGCGGGACCCCCGCGGGTGGCGGGCACCCCGTCGGGCCGCGCGGGCGCCGATGCGGTGGTGGTGGGGGCGGGGGAAGGGCGGCCGTCGCCCTTCTCGACGAGCCTGACCGCGGCGGCGGCGGTCTTGAACAGCGGCTGCTTCGAGGCGGGGTCCCAGTCGGTGATCGTGGCCTCGTTCGCCGCCCGGCCGGGATTCGACCCGTCCGGTCCGGTGCCGTGCTCGGTGTCCCAGTAGCCGTAGTGGAACGGTACGAAGACCAGCCCGGGGCGGATGCCGGAGATCCGCAACCGGCCGCGCAGCGCACCGCGCGGACTGCTGACCTCGACCAGATCGCCCTCGTCGAGGTCCAGTGCGGCCGCGTCGTACGGGGACATCTCCACCCACACGTCCGGAGCCGCGGCGTTCAGCTGCGGCACGCGGCCCGTCTTGGTCCGGGTGTGGAAGTGGTAGAGGGTGCGGCCGGTGGTCAGCTGGAACGGGTGGTCCGCGTCCGCCGGCTCGTGCGGTGGCAGGTATTCCGCGGCTTTGATCACCGCTTTGCCGTCGGGGTTGAGCGACCGGTACTCCACCACCGACACGGCGGCACCGGTGACCAGGTCCTTGCCGTACGACTCGCAGGCGTCGGGGTGGGCCCACGCGATCCCGTCACCGTAGAGCCGGTCCGTGCCCTCGGGGGCCTCCTCGTTGCACGGCCATTGGATGCCGCTGCCGCCGCGCAGTCTGTCGTACGACAGACCGGTGTAGTCGCACGGCCGGCCGGCACTGCACCGCTTCCACGCCTCGAACGCCGACTCCGCGTCGTGCCAGTGGATCAGCGCGCCGCCGTCCTTGTCGCGGAAGTCCATCCGGCGGGCGTAGTCGAGGAAGATGTCGAGGTCGGTCCTGGCCAGTCCAGGCGGCTCCACGGCCTTGTCGGACAGGTGGACCGTGCGGTCGGCGTTGGTGAACGTGCCGGTCTTCTCGCCCCAGGTCGCCGTCGGCAGCACGACGTCGGCCAGCTGTGCCGTCTCCGTCAGGAAGAGGTCCTGGACGACGACGAAGAGCCGTTCCCGGGAGAGCAGCGAGCGTATCCGGGACAGTTCGGGCAGTGAGACGGCCGGGTTCGTGCCGCTGATCCAGAGCATCCGGAGGGAGCCCTGCTCGGCGTACCGGAACATCTGCATGGCGTGCGTCGGCGGCGCGTAGTGGGGGATCTTCGAGGGCTCGACGTTCCACACCCTCGCCAGGTCGGCCACGTGCTCGTCGTTCTCCCAGTTGCGGAAGCCAGGCAGGTCGCCGTTGGCACCGCACTCACGGGTGTTCTGCGCGGTGGGCTGCCCGTTCATCTGCAGTACCCCGGCCCCGGGGCGTCCCAGCATGCCCCGGATCAGGTGCAGGTTGTTGACCTGCACGGCCGCCGCCGTCGCCTGGTGGGACTGGTAGACGCCCTGGAGCACGGTGGACAGCAGCCGGTCCGCCGTACCGAGCAGCTCGGCCGCCTCCGAGATCCTCGCTGCGGGAACGTCGCAGATGCCGGCCGCCCAGTGCGGGCCGCAGTCCTTCACAGCGGTGGCGAGTTCGTCGAAGCCGACGGTGTGGGCCTCGATGTAGTCGCGGTCGATGCGGCCGGTACGGATGACCTCGTGCAGGAGCGCATTGAGCAGCGGCACGTTCGTGCCGGCGCGGGGGGCCAGGTGCACGGCGGCCCGACGGGCCACCTGCGTGGGGCGGGGGTCCACGCAGACCAGCCGTGGCGGATCGGTGCCTTCCAGCCGGTCCAGGATGCGCATCCACTGCACGGGCTGGGTCTCGGCCACGTTGTGGCCGAACAGCGCGATGACGTCGGCGTGGTCGATGTCGTCGTAGCTGCCCGGCTGGCCGTCGCAGCCGAACGACTCCTTGAGCGCCTCCGCCGCCGTCGCGGTGCACAGGCGCGTGTTGCCGTCCACGTGGTTCGTACCGATGCCGGCCCGGGCCAGGACGGCGAGGGTGTAGTACTCCTCGAGGAACAGCTGGCCCGAGGTGTAGAACCCGATGGAACCGGGGCCCCGCTCGTCGAGCAGCTCCCGGGAACGGGCGGTGACCTGCTCCATCGCCGTGTCCCAGTCCGTCTCGACCAGCCGGCCGCCGCGCCGGACGAGGGGCCGGGTGAGCCGGTCGGGAGAGGCGTTGGCCTGCCAGCCGAACGCGTCCTTGGGGCCCAGTCGGCCCCGGTTGACCCGGTCCGCCAGCCGGCCGCGGACGCCGACGATCGCGTCGTCCACGACCGCGATGTCCATGGCGTCGCCGTCGGAGTGGAGGATGGACGCGCTCTGCACCCACCGCTCCACGTCCTGGGGCGCCACACCCTCCTTCAGGTACAGGTCACGGCGGCCCGGCCACGGTCGGTGCCGGGCGTACGGGGTGCGGGAGCCCCACGGCTCGGCGATGCGGTCCACCCGCTGCTTACCGTTCATGGCATGCGGCTACCCGCCGCCTCCCGTGGCACACGGGCGCGTCCCGAGGACCGCGGGGCGACCGTGTCACGGAGTGCGGTGCCAGCGTCGCTCTTCGCGTCGGCGGCGCGCGATGACGTACAGGTCCGCCACGGCCACGAGGGCGAGCAGGAAGCAGCAGACGGCCAGAACCGTGAAGACGGTCCGCGGCGGGTCCGCGTCGGCGGTCGTCCCGGACCCGAGCACCAGCATGAGGGCGCCGAGCAGCGCGAAGACCGGTGCGAAGATCAGGGAGAGCAGGCGGCGGAGCTTGAGATCGCTCCGGGCCCACTGGGGTTCGCTGCCGTCGTGCCGCCAGCGGGCGGCGGCCGCGCGCGCCTGCCGGTCGGCGGCGCGCGCGTTGCGGTAGTGCTGGTGTCGGTGGGGCGCCATGACGATCGCCCTCCTGCTGTCGAAGGTCCGTACTGCGCGGAGACCCGCGGCGGCGTCGGGCTGCCACCGGCCTGTCCCCGGACGGTTCGCCTGCCCGGGCGGGCGCCGTTCACACCCTGCCGGGGGCCGGTCCGTCGGCGCTCAGGACGGGCCGGGAGCGGCGGGAGGCCCCTCTTCGGCTTCCGGCCCGGGTACCGGTTCGCTGAGCTGCTCGCGCAGGTAGTTCCAGACGACTGCGATGAGTGCGGCCACCGGTACGGCCAGCAGGCTGCCCACGACGCCTGCCAGGCTGCCTCCCAGGGTGACGGCCAGGAGGACCACCGCTGCGTGGAGGCCGAGGCTGCGGCTCTGGATCATGGGTTGGAACACGTTGCCTTCGAGCTGCTGCACCGCGACGATGATGGCCAGGACGATCAGGGCGTCGGCCGGACCGTTCGACACCAGGGCGATGAGCACCGCCACCAGGCCGGCGAACAGGGCGCCCACGATCGGCACGAACGCCGATACGAAGGTCAGAACGGCCAGGGGCAGCACCAGGGGCACCCCTACGATCCACAGGCCCAGGCCGATGAACACCGCGTCGAGCAGCCCGACGAAGGCCTGGGACCGGACGAACGAACCGAGCGTCGCCCAGCTACGAGCCGCCACGACCGGAACGTCAGTGGCGAGGCGGCCCGGGAGCTGACGGGTGAGCCAGGGCAGGAAACGGGGGCCGTCCTTGAGGAAGAAGAACATCAGGAAGAGCGCCAGGACGGCGGTGACCAGCCCGTTGAAGACGGTGCTCACCCCGGTGGCGACGGTGGAGACCGCGCTTCCCACGCTGTTCTGGAGGCGGTCCATCGCCGCGTCGGAGGCACCGGCGATCTGGTCGTCGCCGATGTTCAACGGCGGCCCGGCCGCCCACTCGCGCAGTCGTTGGATGCCCTCGGTGACGCCGTCGACCAGTTCACCCGACTGGGAGGCCACGGGGACGGCGATCAGCGCCACGATGCCGGCGGCCACCAGAAGGGACAGGACGGTCACCGTGGATGCCGCCAGGGCGGGCCGCCACCCCCGTCGACGCAGGAAGTCGGCCAGGGGCCAGGTCAGCGTGGTGAGGAACAGGGCGATTATGAGCGGCCAGACGACCGACCACATCCTGCTGAGCACCCACAGGGCCGCCGCCGACATCACCCCGACCACCAGCAGTTCTGCGGAAATCCGTGCCGAACTGCGGAGTGCGGCAGCGGCCTTGGCGGAGCTCAGAGTGGCAGACATGGCGTCACCCTACGCAAAGCGACCGGAAAGCGAACACGGCCGGGCCCGGTGAACCGCGTGACCGGGCACGGATACTTGCCCGATGGACGGATCGAGGGCCTCATGGGTCAACACCACGCACGACTGGACCGGCACCGTGGACGCGGACCATCTCGCCCGGATACGCCGGGCCCCTGCGGAGTTCGCGCCGGGCGGGCCCGCACACCTCGTTCTCGAAACCGTTGCCTACGCGGCCGACGAGGCGGCGGCCCGGGGCGGTGGACAGTGTGTGATCACGCTGCACCCCGACGGCTCCGTGTCGGTGCAGGACGATGGGCGGGGCACCGACACCCGGGTCGACGAACGGGGCCACGTGGTCAAGAAGCCGGTCATGGCCACGAAGGACCTGCGGTTCTTCGACTCGCCGGAGTCGGAGCGGCTGCCGGACGGACATCCCCGGCGCGGCATGTCCGTCGTCGCAGCCCTCAGCGAGTGGCTGGTCCACACCAACCGCCGGCTCAACGGGTCCTGGAGCCGCCGCTATGAGCACGGCGTTCCGGTGACCGGACTGCAGGACGTCGCGGCGGACGGGACCACGGGGACCCGCATCCGCTTCCTGCCGGACGAAGGCCTGCGTTCGCGCTGGTCCTTGACCGCCGACGAGGTGGAGCGGTGGCGCGAGCACTGGCCGCACCTGACGGTCCGCGTCGACGACCGGGGCGCGGCGGACACGCTCCCGCCGGGGCTCCCCGCCCGCTGAGCAGGCCGTGGCCGCCGCTTGCGGTTCAGGCCTCATGCCCCGTGGGCGCCGGGACGATGCGGCGCGACCGGCGACGTGGCGGCGCGGTGGCCGGGCGGGTGGGTGGAACCGGCCCGCGCCGGGCGGCGTCTTCGTGAGTCCACAAGATCGACTTCTTCGGAGGACGCCCCCATGACCGGTACGGCAGCCCGCTACCTCTATCTCACCCGCCACGGCGAGGCGTCCTCGGACGAGAGCGAACTGACGGACGCGGGTCGTCGGCAGGCGGTCCTGCTCGGCCGGCGGCTGCGCGGCGTCCCGCTGACGGCGATCCACCACGGGCCGCTCGCCCGGGCCGAGGAGACCGCCCGGCTGATCGGCGAACAGCTGGAGGGTGTTCCCCGCCACCGCTGCGAGACGGCCGGCGACTACCTCCCCCACCTGCCGTCGCGTGAGGAACTGCCGCCGGAGGCGGCCGACGCCTGGACGGGGTTCCTGAGTGGGTTCACGGCCGAGGAGCGCGAGCAGGGCCCCGGGCTCGCGGCGGCGGCGCTCGCGGCGTTCACCGGGCCGGTCGCCGGCGACGCACCGCGCCACGAGCTGGTCGTCACCCACAACTTCCTCGTGGGGTGGCTCGTCCGGGCCGCGTTCGCCGCGCCCGAGTGGCGCTGGATGGGCATCAACCATGCCAACGCGGCCCTGACTGTGATCCGTTACGCCCCCGACCGGCCTCCGGCGGTCCTCCTCTTCAACGACACCGGCCACCTCCCGGCCGAGCTCCGCTGGACCGGCTTCCCGCAGGAACTCCACGTCTGAGCCCGGGCCCCCCGCGGCCGCCGGTGACGGCGGGGACCGCCGGACCGCGGGACCGCCTCCATTTCCGTCACGCTGCACGAGGACGCGGAGGACCGGGCACCGCCGTCACCAGGCAGAAAGCACCGGGCGCCCGGCCCGCTCGGGCCCGGGACGTGCCCCGCCAGCTGCGCGAACACCCTCCGACGTCCGCTATCCGAATGACCTGTCCGTAAATCGACCACCCATTGGCGACCGCCCTTGGGACCTGCCAGGCTCGTCTTCAGTTGAGCGTCAGATCACAGGCATCGAACCGCAATCAACCTTGAATCGAAGGCGAATCCTGTCATGCGTCACCACATCGTCGCCGTATCCGCCCTGAGCCTTCTCTGCCTCGCGGGCAGCACCGGTCTCGCGGAGGCTCAACCCGCCCGTGCGCACGGCCCGTCCGCGATGGTCTTCACCATCGCCCAGGGGTCCGGCGCGCCCACGGACACCGTCCTGCGCGCCTCCACCCTCACCTGCGCCTACACCGCGGAGGGCACCCACCCCGACCCGAGGGCCGCGTGCGACGCCCTCAACGCCACCGACGGCGAACTCGACCGCCTGCTGGCGGCGCCGAACCCGTCGCGGGTCTGCCCGATGTACTTCGACCCCGTCACGGTCACGGCCGACGGCGTCTTGCAGGGCAGGCGCGTCGCCTGGAAGCACACCTTCTCCAACCCGTGCGTGATGTCCACGACGCTGAACGACAGTCCCGTCTACGCGTTCTGACGCCGCGCAGCCGATGGGCCGGTTCGGCGGTCCGGAAGCCGGGGAGGGTTCCGGACCGCCCCGGCGCGGCTCTGACAGACCTCTGGTCACTGGGACGTGCGGAACTCGTCGAGCTTCTCCGCGAAGGCCTTCGTCTCGGCGACCAGCTTGTCGCGGGCGTCCGCCCGGGCCCTGTCGCCCTCGGCCTTGAACGCCGGGGTGAAGTGCGGCTGGAGTTGGGTCCACCAGCCGTGGTCGAGCATCGCCCAGGCCTGCGGGCACAGGGGAGCACGGGATTTCGGCAGGTAGCCGGTGCCGACCAGCGGTCCCTCGAACCTCTTGGGGTCGCTGCCCTCCAGGTAGCACAGGAAGTTGAAGACCCGCTGCTGGGTGACGGGGTGGTCGCTGGCGAACCCCTCCAGGGTGAGCTGTCCCTGTTTGCGGGCGATCTCGTCGAAGAGGAGCGCGGCGGCCACGGACGGATCGGGGCCGATCTCGTTGACGGTGTAGAACGACGCGAACCCGTCGGCGGCGTCCTCCTCGAGGCCGAGGTTCGCCAGCATGAACTGCCGCTGGAGGGCGTGGCCCATCTCGTGGCCGAGGATGAACTGGGTGGAGAGCACGGCCAGGTCCCGGGCGTTGTACTTGTCCTCGGGGAAGAGGGCGGGACGCTTGACGGTCTTGACCACGTCGTCGGAGTACTGCTCGATCTCCTTCAGGAACGACGGCGGGATGAAGACCGTCCGCCCGTCGGGTTGGGTGACGGCGTCCGTCACCCCCGGCGGGACCTTGTCGGTGACCTTGACGACCAGGTCGTGCGGGAGGGCGATCGACCGGTTCGCCCAGTCGGCGAACTGCTCCAGCACGCGGGACTGCCGGAGCGCGTCGACGGCCGGGCGGTCCTCGGGCTTGATGGCGTCGTCCTCGTAGACGATCGTGACCCTGCCCGCGGGGTCGGGCTCCCCGTCGGCGGCGGCCGCGGCGCCCGTACCGGTACCCGCGGCGGCGGCGAGGACGGCAGCGAGCAGCGTGCCCGTGAGGACGGCCCTCGCGGTCCTGTTCCTGCGCCCGCGATCGCTGCTGAGCACGCTGGTCGGCTCCTTCCCGGAGCGGAGCGGCACGCGGATCCCCTCCTCGTGCCCTTTCTCCACCATGACCCATTCCCACCCGTTCGGCGAAGGGTGGGGACGGCCGCGGGCCGCTCAGCCCGGCGTTCGGCGCAGGACGAGGCAGAGGAAGCCGAAACTGTCCCGGTACCCGTGCAGCCATCGGGACCGCTGGGCGTTCGCCGTCTCCAGCACCTGCGCGGCGGCCGGGTCGTCGGGGTGGTCCAGTGCCCACGCGGCGAGCGAGCCCCAGCAGGCCCACTCGTAGTCGTCCAGCTCGCGCCGGGTGCTGACGTGACCGTGGACGGGGGTCCAGCCGTCGGCCACCACACGGTCGACGGTGGTCGCCAGGTCGTCGAGGTCGCCGAACATCTCGACGGCCTCCGGGGAGGGGGCGCGGTCCCAGAACGATTCGCCGATCAGGACGCGGCCGCCGGGGGCCAGGTGTCCGCGGGCCGCGTCGAGGGTGGGGAGGAGGCCACCGAAGGCGTGCGCGGCCCCGACGCTGATCACCAGGTCGAAGGTCCGCGGGGAGGCGAAGTCCGCGGCCTCCTGATGGTGCAGGACCAGCCTGTCGTCCACCCCGAGGCCGCTCGCCGCCCGGCGGGCCTGCGTCAGGGCGGTCTCGGACACGTCCACGCCCTCGGCGTGCAGGTCCGGGCGCGTCGCGAGGGCGCGCAGGAGCCATTCCGCCGTGCCGCAGCCGAGGTCGAGCACGCGCTCGTCGCCCTGCGGGAGGCAGCGTTCGAGAAGTGCTCGGACCGAGTCGTCGTCGAGCGGGGCCTTGATCGGGTGCCCGGCGTGCGCGAGGCCGGAGATCCGCTCGCGGCTCACGCGGCCGTGGTCCATGTCGCCGACGGGCATGTCGGTCGTGGCGTCCTCGGCGGCGGCCGGGGCGGCGGCGTCGGCGGTCGTGGCTTCTGGCAGCGGAGTGAGGGGTGCGGAGGGGGACAAAGCGGCGGCTCCGTGGTCGGTGCGGGCGAGGAAGGCCGGGCGGCCGGCGGGGCGGCCCGCACCGCGTGCATCGCGGTCAGGTCGACGCCCCGGTCCGCGCGCGGGGTCCTCGTGCGGGGGTGCGTGCCCCCACGATCTTCCGCCCGGCGCCGCCGATCAACGGGATTTTCCGGGCGGTCCGATGACCGCCCCGTCCTCCACCTCTACGGGATGCCGCCGCGCCCCGCCCCTCGACGACGGCGACGACGGCCTCAGGGAGCGGGGGTGGTGCCCGGCACCGGGGTTTCGGCGGACCAGAAGTCGGAGCGCACGTTGGGGGCGGGGATGGCGCTCTCGCCCTCGTACGTGGGGCCGGTCGCCGCCTTGGACGGGGCCGCCACCTTCGAGTTCTTCACGCAGGGGCTGGTGACCTCGAAGAACGCCTGTCCCTGGTGGCCGAAGAGGACCATGATGCCGAAGCCGTCGGGGGACGTGGCAACGATCTCGGGCGTCTCCTTGTCCGGGTTCACCGTTTTGATCTGGTAGCCGCTCGCCTTCCAGAAGTTCTCGACCACACCGAGGAAGTTGCCGCGCCGCTGCTCGGAGACGACCGTCATCACCGTCCAGTAACGCGTCAGGTCGCAGCTGCCGGTCGTCGTGGTGTCGTGGACCCATTCGATGTCCGGCTTGATCGCCCCGACCGTCGCGTAGAACATCGCGTCGGCGCGCTCCGCGGCTCCCTGCATGTCCATGCCTGCCACTGCCCCTCGTCCGTCCTTGGTGCCGTCCGCCGGTCCGCATCCCATGAGCAGCGCGCCGGCCACCGCCAGCGCACCGGTCAGGCGAACGGTCCGATTGATGCGCTTCATCGGTACTCTTCCCTCACGATCTTCTCAGGCTGTCCGGCGACGATCCTGGCGATGTTGTTCGCCGACGTCTGGTCCTTCTCCGGAGTGAAGTACTGCGAGTGTGCGTCGAACCCTCCGCCGTCGAAGACCATCCTCGGCCCGTCGTCGACGAGGAAGCGCTGCGCCCCGAAGGCCTTGCTCGCCGGGTCCTTGCCGAAGTACACGTCGTCGTCGCCGAGGTCGAAGAGGTCCCGGCCGACGGCGACCCCCAGCGGGCCGCCCGTCAGCCAGCCCAGTGCCGCCTCGTCCTTCGAGGGCAGGTGGGTGACGGGGTCGTTGTCGGCGGCGCCGACGAAGACGTGGTCCTTGCCCACGCCGAGCTCCGTCGCCTTCTGCGCGTCCACTCCGGGGCTGCCGAGCAGGATCACGTCGTCGACGCCGGGTATGCCGCCGGACTGCTTGGCGGCCGTGCCCACGGTGAGCGAGCCGTAGGAATGCCCGATGGCCGTCACGTGCGGGTCCGCGTTCTGGTTCGTCGCGGAGAGGCCCGCCATGAACTGGTTGTAGGCCGGAGCGCCGCGTTGCGCGTCCCCCTTCGACATCACGTCGATGTTCTGCGGGGCGTCGTACCCCAGCCAGACGATCGAGGAACTGGAGGGGTCCAGACGCTGGGCTCCCTTGGCCGTGTCCTGGGCGCGCTTCATCGTGTCGGAGACGAATTCGTCGTTGAGCCTGGTGCTGAGACCGGGGACGTACGCCGAGACGTTCTTGGAGGTGTCGGGGTTTCCGTACGCGACGATCGCGCGTCCGTTGCCCTCGTCTCCGATGCCCAGGAGGAACATGGGCGGGCGGCTGGGCTCGTTGAGCTTGTCCTGGATCCCGCGCAGGGCGCTGAGCTTGGTCTCGGCGTCGTCGCCGCCGTGTCGCGCCAGGTCGTCGATGAGGACGGGCAGGTAGTTGCGGTTCGCCTCGTCGCGGGCGGTGGCCGGGATGCCGTCGAGGTTTCCGACCAGGTCGGGGGCGATCTCCAGGTACTCCTGGCGTTGTTCCTCCGTCAGGCCGTCCCACCACTTCTTGCGCTCCGCGGGGCTCTTGTCCTCGGGGACGCTTTCACCGAGGTACGTCCCGGCGGTGGAGCGGACGTCGGAGGTGTCGCGGGAGACGTCCTTCAGTGTGGCGTCGGTGACATCGAGGCCCTTCTCCGCCTTCAGGCCGCCCAGGGTCTTCGCGTACCGGGCGTCTATCTCCCGCGCGGAGCGCAGGGCCCGGGCGACGCGGTCGGCCACGTCCTGCGCCTTCGCCGCGTTCGGGTTCAGCGGCTTGAGGCCCATGTAGCCGGGGTACAGCGGCGACTGGCCCTGCTGGCCGAGGCCCGGCGGTTCGAGCGCGAGGCGGGAGCTGCCCTGGACCTTGCCGCCGGGGGCCTCCTTCTTCGCCCCCGCCACGTCCTCCACCTCGGTGGCCGGATAGCTGACGGAACCGTCGTCGTGGACGGTGAGGTTCAGGGCGGCGGCGTCCGCGAGGGCCTGCTTCAACTGGCTCTGGGGCTCCGCGAGGTCACTGGCGAGCCCGTTGAGCGTCGTACGGACGAGCCCGCACTCGGAGTGCAGGTAGTGGAAGTTGCGGCTGAGGCGCTGGAGCCTGCCGAGGGCGGCCTTCGCCGACTCGCTCTTCTGGGTCTCGCGGAGTTTGGCGGACATCGCGCGGTCGACGCGGACGCGGTCGGAGTCCGAACGGTCCGACACCTCGTGCCACTTGTCGCCGGCGTCGGTGAACTCGGAGGTCTTGAGGTCGCGCAGCTGCTTCCAGGTCAGGGTTGCGGTCATCGCTTCTCGTCCGCCTTGGATCCGCCGTCGACGCCCTTGAAGGAGCTGTCGATCGCGGCGTCCGTCTCACCCATCTCCTTGGCGACCTTCAGCAAGGCCCCTTCGAGCTGGTCGCACTCGTCGCGCACCGCCCGGAGGCGTTCTTCCCAGGAGGTGAGCACGCTCTTGAGCGCGGCGACGGAGGCGAGGCCGGCGGCTCCCGACTCGACGCCCTCGTGGCCGGGGCCGAGCGCCGCGCGGCTCGTCTCGGTGTTGGTGCGCAGGTCACCGGCGGTGCCCGAGGCGCTGGCCCAGGGGCCCTTGCTGTGCTTGAGGTCCACGTCCCCGCCACCGCCGCCTCCGGAGTCGGGTGCGGCCGAGGCGAGTTTCATGGCGGGCCCGCCGTCGATGGGCCCGAACAGCTCCTGCCAGCGCTCCGAATAGGACACGGCTCCCCCGTCTACGTATGCGTTCGGCTCCTGCGCCCCGAGAGACTAACGCAGGTCACGTATGTGTGTGCGATCGGGAACGGGTTGTGCGCGGGGGCGCCCCGGGCCACCCCGTACCGCCCGCTGTCCCGGGACCGCCACGGGCTGCTGCCCCGCGGCGTCATCTCCGACCCGGGCACCGGGCAGGGTGCGGCGGCACGGCTCGGCGAAGTCCTCCGGGAGGCGTTGCCCGGCCGGTCCCCGGCCGGTCCCCGGCCAGGACTACGCTGGGGGACATGGTGATGCGTGATGCGTCGTTCGTCGTCGACGACGGCGTCGAAGTGCCCGTTCCCGCGGCGGGTGAGGTGTGGACCGTCGGCGCCGTCATCCTCAACCGGGACGGCGCGGCCTTCGCCCAGAAGCGGAGTCCGGACCGGCGGCTCTTCCCCGACACCTGGGACATCGTCGGCGGGCACGTCGAGGCCGGCGAAACGGTCCTGGGAGCCCTCGCTCGCGAGGTGGAGGAGGAGACCGGCTGGCGCCTGAGCCGCGTGCGGCGGTTGCTCGGCACGACCGCCTGGACCGGGGACGACGGCGGTGGCCTGCGCCACGAGGCCGACTACCTCGTCGAGGTCGACGGCGACCTGGACGATCCCGTGCTGGAACGGTCCAAGCACTCCGCCTACGGCTGGTTCGGCCGCGACGACCTCGACCGCCTCAAGGAGAACCGCGGGCCCGGGGAGTTCCTGATCCACGACCTCGTCGCACGGGCCCTCGCCGGAGGCCCGGGCAACGCTCAGTCGGCCGGGGCCTGTTCCTCGTAGCGGCGCACCTCGTCGATCACGCGGTGCAGGAGGCTGCGCGCGGCCGCGATGTCGGCCGTGGCGATGTCGGCGGTCAGCACCTCGTGGATCGCGCTCGCCCGCCGGGTGATCCGCTCCAATGTGGCGTGTCCGAGCGGGGTGAGGGTCAGGAGCGGTGATCCGCGGTGGTCCGGGTTCGGGCGGAAGCCGGCGAGGTCCTCGCGGACCAGGTCGTTCGCGACCCGCTGGACGCCCTGGCGCGCGATCCCGAGACGGCGGGCGGCCCGTGCGACGGTCAGCGGCTCCTCGGAGACCACGCTGAGGAGTTGCCAGCGCGCCTGGGTCTGGCCCTCGGCCGCCGCGACGCCCTCCCCCATCCTCCGGAGCAGGCCGGCGGCCTCGAACACGTCCGCGACCAGCAGTGCCAGCTCTTCCGCCACGTCACACCCCTCCGGTATCCGACAGCACGATGACAGTTCGGGAACCTGTTGTCGTGATGTGCGACATGGTACGGGCGGCGTGGCGACGGCGGGGTCCTCGGCCGGCGGTGCGGCCAGGGCGCGGGCGACCGCCGCGGCGACGGCTGTGGCGTGCCGGGGACGTGCCGCGGGCGTGCCGCGGGCGTGCCGGGCCGCCCACGACCCACCCGGTGCGTGAAGTCCGTCAGGTCGCGCTCCGCGAGCGGCGAGCGCTCCGCCTCCACGACCAGCCGGACCCGGTCGCTCAGGGGGTGTCTTGCCGAGGGGACCGGGCCCGCGGCGCCCGCACCCGCCACCGCGCCTCGCCCCGTTGCCCTCGCCCCGGTCGGACCGCTCGTCCCTTTCGTTGCAGCAGCCGGGTACGAGCGTCCTGCCCGGCTGCTCCGTGTCCATGACCCGCAGCCCGCCGGACGCGAACAGGTCGTCCAGGGTGAGCGGGCCGTGCAGGAGCGCCCCGAGCGGGCCGCCCGGCCGCGGCGGACGTCCGTCGCCCGGTTCGGGCTCGCGTCGTTGCACGCCGCGACCGGCCTGACCGCGGTGCCGTCCTCCGCCGGGGCCGGGTGGTCCCGGTCCGCGTTCGTCAGCGGCGGGCCAGGAACTCCGCAATCCTGATGAACCCGTCGCCGCCGTGTCCGCTCCCGATGGCCCCGCGCGCCCATCCTTCGGCGGCGCGCATGACGGCGGCGTCGATGCCGTGGGCCTCGGAGGCCTCCACGATGTGGGTCATCGACGAGGCGGCCGAGGTGAGCGGGTTGCCCTCACCGGAGTACGTGCCGCCGTCCACCTCCGCGGCGGTCTCGTCGAAGAGCGGCGGGAGGATGGCGGCGATGCCCCGGGCGAACGGGGCCAGCTCCCGCGCGGTGATCCCCTCCGCCCGGGCCACCGCCAGGGCGTGGGCGTAGCCGGCCATCGCCGTCCAGAAGACGTCCAGCAGTGCCACGTCGTAGGCGGCGGCGCGGCCGATGTCCTCGCCGAGGTGGGTGTGGGCGCCGCCCAGTGCCTGCAATACGGTCCGGTGCTCGTCGTACAGCTCGCGCGGGCCGCTGTGGATGAACACCGCCGCCGGGGTCCCGATGGTCGTGGTCGGCGTCATGATCGCGCCGTCCAGGTAGCGGACTCCGTGCGCCGCGGCCCAGGCCGCGGTGTCCCGGGCCCGGTCGGGGGTGTCGGCCGTCAGATTGACGACCGTGCGCCCCTTCAGGGCGGCGGTGACCTCGTCGCGCCGCAGCACGGCGTCGGCGGCGTCGTAGTTCACCACGCAGACGACGGTCAGCCCGCTCGCGGCGACTGCTTCCTCGGCGGTCGCGGCGCCGACGGCGCCCCGCTCGACGAGTGCGCGGTCGCGGCCCGGCGTGCGGTTCCACACCGTGGTGCGCAGACCGGCCTCGAGAAACGCGGCCGCGAGCGAGCGGCCCATCGGCCCCAGGCCGAGTACGGTGACGGAAGGTCCTTCGTTGAACGAGGACATGGCTCAACTCCTCATGGAAAAAGTAGAATTACGGCTGGAACAAGCCGGAACGGAGAAGCGGAAGATGACGCGCGGTCGTGCCCAGGACCCGGACGTCTGCGGTGTGACCGCCGCGATCGCCGTGATCGACGGGAAGTGGAAGACCAGCCTGCTCTGGCTCCTGGAATCCGGGCCGTGCCGCCCCGGCGAGCTGCGCAGGCAGCTGCCGGGCATCAGCGAGAAGGTGCTGACTCAGGCGCTCCGCGAGATGGAGGCGGACGGACTCGCGCACCGGGAGGTGTACGACACTCTTCCGCTCAAGACGGAGTACTCCCTCACGGCCTTCGGCCGGGAGCTTTCGGAGGTGTTGGCCCCCCTGTCCGACTGGGGCCACCGGCGCCTGGAGAGGCTCGCCGCGAGCCGGCCGGCCGCGTCCTGACGCACCGCATCACATCACCCCCGCTCCGGTCGGCCCCACGGCCTCAGTCGGTCCCACCCGGTCCGGGGCGCCCCGTCGACCGCCCCCTCACCAGGGTCCCCCGGAGGCCGCGTCCCGCCAAGTACCCACAAAAAGGTGGGTACTCAGGCCAGGCGGGTGCTGATGCGGTAGCGCATGTCTCCGGCCGCCCGGCGGATCTCCTCGGGCTGCCCGTCGGCCTCGAGCACCCCCAGCAGCACCATCAGTGCCCGTGCCTCATCGGCGCTGATGAGCTTCAGGCGCGGTTCCGTGACCCCGTCGAGCAGTGCGTCCAGCAGGTCCAGTACGTCGTCCATGCCCACACCAACGCCCGACGCACCGGCCACGTCACCCTGGCGTCCGGCTCCAGCCGGGAGCGGACACCTCGGCGAGGAGCCCGCGCCGCAGCCGGTCGAGCGAGGCGTCGAAGCGGTCCCACTCCGCCCCGCCCGATTCCCGCCCGCGGCGCAGGTCGAGGTAGGCGCGGGCGGCGGTGTCCCGGCCGGTGCCCGGGGCCACGGAGCCCGGGACGTAGTGCCGGAAGGCGGAGAGGTGCTCCGTGCGCATCGTGGCGGCGACCGTGCGGAACAGTGCGGATATCCGTTCGGACGCGGCGGCAGCGTCGTCCGTGCGCGCGGCGGCCTGTCCCGGTCGGCCTGCCCGCAGTGCGGCGACGGCCGCCTTCGCGTGCTCCGCCACCGCGACGAGGAGCATGTCGCGGGCCTGGAGGACGCGGACGAAGAGGTATTCGTCGTGCAGGACGTACGCCGGCTGCACGGTGACGCCGAACCATGCCCAGGCGCCCGTCGCGGGCGGCCGGAGCAGCCCGGCGCGGGCCGGCGGGCCGCCGCCCGGCGCGACGAACCGCCGGGCGTGCCGCAGCCGTGCGGCGACCGTCTCCGCGTCGGGCCTGCCCCGGCCGGGCCCCTCCCGCGAGCCACCGGCCGCCCCGGTCTCGAACCGGACGACGTCGGCCACGAGCAGGGTGGCCATGCGCTCCGCGCTCGACGCGGGATGGCGCGCGTCCAGGAGCAGCTCCAGCACGGGCAGCGACAGGTACGTGCGGCCCCGGGAACGGTTTTCGTGCTCGTCGAGCAGGCAGTCGAGGAAGGCGCGGAGCAAGGGCGGGCCCGTCGCTTCCGCGGCGCTCCGGTCACGCAGTGCGGCGAGGCGCATGAGCATGCGCTGGGGCAGGAAGTGCTTCCCCGTCCGCCGCACGTGGGCGTTGACGGACCGGGCGAGAACGAGCCCGTCGGATCCCGCCGGCACCTGGTCGGCGGCCACCCAGCGTCTCTGCGCCCGGAGCGTCGAAGCGCACCGGTCGTCCTGAGGAGTCATCGCCACTCACCTCTCCCGTGCCGCTGCGAGGGCGCCGGCACCGACTTCCACCAGACGCCACCGGAGCACCGCGGGTCATGTCTCGGGAATTCGTGTCTTGACAGCACGGGCAACAACGCCCCCGCCTGGAACAGCACCCGGACGCAGGCCCGGAGCCGGGCCCCGCTCCTGAGCCGGAGCCGGAGCCGGAGCCGGAGCAGGAGCCGGGATGATCAACGGGTGCGGGCACCCCTTAGGGTGCAGTCATGTCCGACCTGATCGTCCCGTCACAGCGGACCCTGCGCCTGGAGCCCGTCACCGCCGACAACTTCGACGCGGTGTGTGCCGTACAAGTACGCCCCGACCAGGGGCATCTGGTGTCCCCGGTGGTCAAGTCCCTGGCCGAGGCGTACATCCATCCCACCAGCGCCTGGCCGCGGGCCGTCGTCGACGGCGACGACGTCGTCGGCTTCGTGATGGCCTTCCACGACATCGTCTGGGATCCGGCGGTCGATCCCGGCGACCGGCGCAGCGGCATCTGGCGTCTGAACATCGACGCCGGCCGCCAGGGCAGGGGCTACGGCCGCTTCGCGGTTCACGCCGTCCTGGCGGAGATCCGGCGCCGCGGTACCCATCCCCGGGCCCACGTCAGCTGGCACAGCGGCCCCGGCAGCCCCGAACCCTTCTACCTCGGCCTGGGGTTCACCCCCACCGGCGAGGTCTCCGGCGACGAGCGCGTCGGCGTGCTCACCCTCGACGCGACCGCACCTCGGGCGGACTGAGCACGACCGTGCAGCCGGGTCCCGGCGCCAGTTCGGTGTCGGGCCCGGACGCGCCCGTACGGAAGGCCTGCGGGCTCATCCCGCGGACGCGTTTGAACGCCGCGGACAGGGCGAACGCACTGCCGTACCCGACCCGGCGGGCCACCTTCTCGACCGTGGCGTCCGGTTCGCGGAGCATGTCCGCCGCCAACGCGAGCCGCCAGCCCGTCAGATAGCCGACCGGCGGCTCACCCATCACCTCCCTGAACCGGCGTGCCAGGGAAGCCCGCGACACCCCGACCCGTACGGCCAGTTCCTCCACGGTCCACCCGTGCGCCGGGCTCTCGTGCAGCAGCCGCAGCGCCGGGCCGACGACCGGATCGCTCTGGGCCCGGAACCAGGCGGGCGCGCCCGCATCGGCCGCCGAGGGCCACGCCCGCAGCACGCCGATGAGCAGCAGGTCCAACAACCGGTCCAGCACGACCTCCTGGCCCGGCTCCTCGCGCGAGATCTCGGACGCGAGCAGGTCGATCAGTGTCGCGTCCGCCGCCCTCGCCGGCCCGACAAGGATGTTCGGCAGTGCGTCGAGCAGCCGGCGGCCGATCTCGCCCGGGGCCTGATAGGTGCCGCTGAGCATCACCGCCGAACCGGCGTGCTGGTCCGCGGCCCCCCAGGTCCGCACGCCGAGCGCCATGGAGTCGGTGACGTCCTCGCCGTCCGGCGTGCTGCACCGCTGGTCCGGCCCCACCGTCACCTGTACCGGGGTGCCCGGTGCGTCGGCCACGGTGTACGGGTCGGGCCCGCGCACCACCGCCACGTCTCCCGGGGCGATGAGCACCGGCTCGCCTCCGTCGGGCAGCAGCCACGCCGAGCCGCGCACCATCGTCGCCACCGACAGCGGAGCGCGGTCCTCGATCCGCAGGGCCCACGGCGGGTTCAGCACGGACTTGAGGAGGAAGGCACCGCGGGCCTGTGGGCCTTCGAGCAGCCCGGTCAACATGTCCATGCGTACATCTTCTCCGCGGGCGGGGGGGGGACGGATGCTCAGGAGGCGGGGACGTCCCACACGCCGGTGGCCGCGGCCTCCCGGGCGAAGTCCGTGAAGTCCCTGGGTGCCCGGCCGAGAACCTCTTCGACGCCGTGCACCACGTGCGCGTTGCGTCCGTCGAGGATGAGGGTGAACAACTCGGCGAAGTCCTCCGGCAGGCCGTGCTCGCGCAGCTCGGCGCGGTAGGCCTCGTCCGAGACCGGTACGTAGGCGATCTCCCGTCCGGTGACCTTCGACAGCTCGGCCGCGACGTCGGCGAAGCTCAGCAGGCGCGGGCCGGACAGCTCGTACGTCCTGCCGATGTGCCGGTCGTCGGTGAGTGCGGCCACGACCACGTCGGCGATGTCGTCGGTGTCGACGAACGCCTCGACGGCGTCGGCGGTCGGCAGGGCGATCACGCCGGCGAGGACCGGCTCCAGGAAGAAGCTCTCGTCGAAGTTCTGGTTGAACCAGCTCGCCCGGACGACCGTCCAGTCGGCCCCGGACGCCTTGAGCTCCTCCTCGCTGCGTTGTGCGGCCGCCTCACCGCGTCCGGAGAGCAGCACGAGACGGCGCGCGCCGGCGGCGACCGCCACCTCGGCGAAGGCCCCGACCTGCTCGGCGGCGCCGGGGAAGGCGAGGTCGGGGTAGTAGGTCACGTACACGCGGTCGACCCCCTCCAGGGCCGGGATCCAGGTGCCGGGCTCGTTCCAGTCGAAGGCCGGCTCCCCGCTCCGGGACCCGATCCGGACGGACCGGCCCTGCTCCGCCAGCTTCCCGGCGACCTTGCGGCCGGTCTTGCCGTTCCCCCCGATGACGAGGGTGATGGCCCGGTCGGTGGCCTGCGTCTCGTTCTTCGTCGTCTTCGTCATGCCCTCAGTCAAGTCGAGCCAGACGAGACGCGACATAGCCGAAACACTCACCCGCATACGTGAGCGTCTACGGGGCGGCGTGGACAGGTGTGGACAGTGGTGGGCAGTCGTGAGGGGTGGTGGGGGCTGGAGAGTGGACAGCGGGCGAGGCGAGGGTGTGTGCCGGGGGAGGCAGCGTCCCGCCGACGAGGGCGAGCCCACTTCCCCATCTCCCCGAAGGAGTCCCATCCATGACGTCCCGTCCGCTCCGCACCGCGACCGTCCTGGCCGCCGCCGCGGCTCTCTCCGTCACCGCCTCCACCGCCTCCGCGTACGCCGCTCACGACACCGACCGGCGTACGCCGCGGATCGTCGCGGCCTGGGCCGGTGCCTGGAACGGCAGCGACCCCCGGGCCCTCGGCGCCCTGTTCACCGCCGACGGCACCTACACCGACGAAGCCGTGGCCGTCACCTTCCGCGGCCGCAAGGAGATCTCCGGGTGGAAGGCCCGCGCGGATTCCCTCATCGACAACGTCCACGTCACCGTCCGGAGCACCCGCGTCGAGGGCGACCGCGTCACCGTGCGGGCGGTCTACTCCGGCCACCTCAAGGGGGCGCCCAGGCCGTTCGCCGTGCCGATGACCACCGTCCTCGACCTGGACGCGCACCGGTGCCGGATCGAGTCCGACCAGGACCACTACAGCCTGGCGACGGTCCTCAGCCAGTCCGGTCTGCCCGCCGGCTGGACCCCGCCGACCGGCTGAACCCCGCCGGCGCCGCGGCACCGGCCACCCCTCGTCTCCCGCCCGTGGCGGTGACGGCCGGTGGCCGGTGGCCGGTGGCCGGTGGCCGGTGGCCGGTGGCCGGTGGCCGGTGGCCGGTGGCCGGTGGCCGGTGGCCGGTGGCCGGTGGCCGTGCAGAATGGACGGCCGAGGGCTCAAGTCGACCTGGGGGGACGGATCATGCGTGTCGGGGTGTACCTCGCACATCCGCGAGCGGGCAGTTTCAACCACGCGGTGTTCGACACGGTCGTGGACGAGTTGCGGGGGCTCGGGTGTCAGGTGGTCGCCCACGACCTGTACGCCGAAGGGTTCCCGCCGCTGCTGTCCGCCGAGGAGACGGAGACCGTGTCCGAGGCGCCGGGGGCCGATGATCCGCACGTGGCACTGCACCGGCGGGAGGTGGCCGGGCTCGACGCCCTGGTGTTCGTCCACCCGAACTGGTGGGGCATGCCGCCCGCCGTCCTGACCGGCTGGGTGCAACGCGTCCTGGTACCCGGCGTCGCCTACAAGCTGGGCAGCGCGGACGGTGAGCCCGCGGGGCTGCTGAGGGCGGGCCGGGCCCTCGTGCTGAACACCTCCGACACGCCGGACGAGCGGGAGGAGAGCGAGTTCGGCGACCCGCTGCAGCGGATCTGGGCGGCGTGCGTCCTGCCGTACGTGGGAATCGTCGACGTACGCCGAATCGTCTTCCGCACGGTCACCGGCTCGACCGATGAGACCCGCCTGGACTGGCTCCGCCGGGCCCGCGGCGCGGCGGCCGCGCTCACCGCCTGACCGGCCTCAGGTCGTCGGGACGGTGGTCGTGGGGGTGTTCCAGCCCGAGATCCGCAGTCGCGGGTCCGATCCGCGCAGGTCCGCCGTCCGGTACGTCGCCGTCAGCGTGGCCGACTCCCCCGGCCACAGGCTCACCTGGTTGTCGCTCCACCGCACCGGCAGCACCGGTTCCCCCGACACGCGCACGACGTGGACGTCCGTGAGCAGCGCGGGGGTGCCGCCGGTACCCGCATGACGCAGGGTCACGGTCGTCGTGGAGGTCCCCGACGCGGCGTCCGTCGACGTCGACGTCGACGTCGATGCCGTCGCCGTGACCGGCGTCCGCGCCATCGAGTCCAGGCCGCGGAGGTCGGCGTAGGCACTGGTGGGCGTGTGGAACCAGTCGCTGCGCCGGTAGTCGAGCACGTCCGGGGCGGTGGACAGCCAGTAGACGTTGCGGCTCACCTCCCGTCCGGCGGCGTCGGTCAGCAGCAGCCGGGCCAGGTAGGTCGTGGGCAGGCCGGGTACCGACTCGGGGACCGTCAGGGCGGCGCGGTTCACGCCGCCGCCTCCCGCGACGCGCAGGCCGGTCACCGTGCGGTCGTACTTCTGCGTGCCGTCGGGGGCGAAGAGCGTCACCCGGGCCGTCAGCCCGGAGGCGGGTTCGGGGCGGTTGTTGACGACCGCGACGGAGCGGTCGTCGTAGCCGTACTGCACGTGCAGGGGTTCGTTCGCCTTCTTCGCGCCGAAGTAGGAGCCGCTCTGGTCGAGGTAGCGGTCGACGAGCTGCCAGTGGAGCGAGGTCCAGCCGCTGTTGAACATCCAGTGCACGAGGCCGGTGGACGGGTCCGCGGGGTCCTTGGCGTTACGGGCGTACGCCTCGAACTGCGCGCGCACGTTCTCGTACTGGGCGAGCTGCGCCTTGCGGACGTAGTCCTCCAGGCTCGCCGGGGCGCCGTAGCGGGCGGTGAGGGCGGTGTCGTACAGCTCCAGCGTGTCGAAGGTGGCGGACGGGGAGCGGTGGTACTGGACGGCGGTCGGGTCCTTCCACAGGGTTTCCAACTCGGCCGGCGTCATCATGCGACGCAGGGTGTCGAGGGTGGGGACGGAGGGGCCGGCGCTGGTCTCGGAGTTGAAGCCGCCGGCTCCGCCCTCGCGTTTGTCGTACCAGTAGGCGGGCGGGACCCAGTCGTACGGTCCGGTCATCTTCATCCCGGAGCGGCCCGTGATCGCGGACGAGGTGTCGGCTGCCGCGGGGATCACCGGGGCCTGCCAGTCGGCGGCCTTCAGGGCGTCGAGGTAGCCGCGTTCGATCTCCTCGTCGGGGGCGGCGTCACTGCCGATGAGGAAGGAGATCACGCCGGGGTGGTGGCGCAGGCGGGCGGCTTCGGCGGCCATGGAGGCGCGGGCGGTCGCGTGGTCGCCGGTGGTCCACCGCTCTCCGGCGCCGTCTTCGTTGAACTCGGCCTCCCATTTGGTGCAGCACTCCCAGCCGGGAAGGGTGAGGATCCCGTACCGGTCCGCGAGGTCGAAGAACTCGTCGGGCTCGATGTGGCCTTCGAGGCGCAGGGTGTTCAGGCCGAGGTCGAGCGCGTACTTGAGGCGGTCCTCGACGTAGATCGGGTCCCAGCGCAGGAACTCGTCCGGGGACCAACCGGCGCCCTTGATGAGCAGTGGCCGGCCGTTGATCTCGTACTGGCGGGCGCCGTCCGCGTTGAGGGGCGCACGTACGTCGCGGATGCCGAAGGTCTGGTGGGCGGTGTCGGAGGGGGTGCCGCTGCTGTTGCTGTCGTCGGTGGCGGTGGCGATAATGGTGGCCGTCAGGTCGAGCTCGTACATCGGCTGACCGCCCATCTGCGCCGGCCACCACACACGGGGCGACGCGAGTCGCAAGGCGGGGTGGTCGGCGGGTGAGAAGGCGACCGTGCGGGTCTCGTGGGCAGCGAGCGTGACGCTGCGGGTGAAGGCGGCGCCTGGTTCCCGGCCCTGCCGCACCGTGCCGGACAGGGTCGTGGTGAGGGGGGCGTCGGAGTCGTTGCGCAACCGGGCCTTGACGGTCAGGTCGGCGGTCGCCATGGACGGCATGGCCAGGGCCGGGACGACGTGCGCGTCGCGCAGGGCGACCGGTCCGGCGCGGCGCACGGTGACGTCGCGGACGATGCCCATGTTCTCGTCCGGGGGCGGTTGCAGCCAGTCGAGCCAGCCCATCGTGAGGTGCCTGCGGGGGTTGTTGGGCTGGATCCGGAAGGCGACCGTGTTGGTGCCGGGCCTGATGAGGGCGGTCACGTCGAACTCGTGCCGGGTGTACGCGCCGGCGACGGAGCTCGTGGTGGCGATCCGGCGGCCGTTGACGAAGACGTCGGCGGCGGAGATCACGCCGCTGAAGTCCAGGTGGGTACGGGCGGTCGTGTCGGCGATGGTGAAGTCGGAGCGGAACCACCAGGGCACGGCGAAGTCCGCGGCCGGGATCCGTCGCTGCTGGGTGGAGTGGAAGGGGTCGGGGTGGACGCCGGCCGCGAGCAGTGCGGCGAGGACGGTGGAGCGGGGGGCTGCGGGGTACCAGCCGGTGGCCGGGTACCCGGGGGTGGAGACGGCTTCCGCCTTGTCGGCGACCTTCGCCGTGGACTGGACGGCGTAGCCGGAGAGCGGGGTCGCGCTGCCGGGTGCGGCGGGCACGACGGTCGTGGCCGCAGCCGTGGCGGGGGCCGTCACCGATCGGGGTGGCGCCCCCGCGCCCCGTACGGCGGGTGCCGCGCCGGACGTGCCCGCGGTGAGGACGAGGACCAGGCCGGCCACGGCGAGGGAGACGGTCTTCGCATGGTGGTGGGCGAGGCGGCGGAGCACGGGGCCTCCCGCGGGACCGGGCCCGGGATCACGCACGGCCGATCCGGGGGCTGCTCTTCGGGGTGGGACGGCTGCCGCGGCAGGCGAGCCGGAGTCACCGAGTCTGCCACGGGCGGGGCCGCGGGCGGCGGCGACAGCCCGGAGGCCGCGGGATCTCTTGCGGGTGCGTCGCCGGTCCTGCGGTGCGCTCAGGGGAGCACGACGGACGGGTAGTCCTCGGTGTAGGAGTCGCCGCCCGCGCCGTGGTAGGTGCAGGTGCGGGCGGCGGTGTCGACGTCGTACCAGACGACGCCGGCGTCCCAGCAGCCGCTGACGAACTCGGGGAAGGTCGTCTCGCCGGCCTGGTCCGCGCGCAGCGCCGCGATCAGGCCTTCCCGGTCGAAGGGCGGCGCGACGGCGAAGCCGGTGACGAGGGGCTCGCCCTGGACGACGACGTGGCCGTGCTCGGTCAGGTAGAGGAACGCGTTGGAGGGAACGGCCATGCGGCAGTGCCTCACACCGGCCTGGCGCAGGCTCTCGGCGAGGTACGGAAACCCGCCGACCCGCGGCCGCGCGGCCGCACCTCGCTCCATGGCGGCCTGCAGTCGGCTGATGGCGTCGGTGGCGGTGTGGGTGGTCATCAGGGGCTCCTTGCCGCTCCGGTGAGTCAGGGGGGTGGACGGGGGTCCGGTGCGCGTCGCCTCGAAGGCGACACCGCAACATGACACCATGATGCCACACAGACAACATGTTGTCACTCCACCCCCAGGCCACACCCCCTCCAGCAGTCGCCGGACCGCAGGCCGAGACCGGGCCGCAGGCCGAGACCGGGCCGCAGGCCGAGGCCGGGCCGCAGGCCGAGGCCGGGCCCGACACCCCCAGGCCGGCAGGCCGGCAGGCTGGGACCGCAGGCCGGCAGGCCGGCAGGCTGGGACCGCAGGCCGGCAGGCCACCGGGGCGGAGGGCGAAGGGGCGCCAGGCCGCCAGGCCGCAGGCCGCAGGCCGCAGGCCGCAGGCCGCAGGCCGCAGGCCGCCAGGCCGCCAGGCCGCCAGGCCGCCAGGCCGCCAGGCCGCAGGGGCGGAAGAATTGTTGAATGTTGCCGCAATGGCCGGGAATCTTCGGTCAATTTGGTGGATTGCGTACTGATGTTTCATCATCATGACTGCACGTCAGCTTTCGGCGTGCGTCGAGGAGGCGGGGGCGCCGGGGGGTCCCCCGTTCGTACCGGCAGATGCGGCAGGCGGGTTCACACGCGCCGTGCCCCGCCGTGGCTCCCGTCCCACTTCCATCACCTAGGCAAAGGCCCATGTCCGCCCAGCAACTCTCGGACCTCATACGTTTCGCCCGTCACAACTCGCCCTTCTACCGGGACCTCTACGCGTCCCTGCCGCCGCACGCGGACCGCCTCACCGACCTTCCGGTGGTCGACCAGGAGTCCTTCTGGGCGGCCAACACCCTGCAGGACAGCCGCGTCCTGACCGGCCCGCTCAGCGAAGCCACGGTCTACAAGACCGGCGGCACCACCGGGTCCCCCAAGTTCTCCGTCTACACCCGGGACGAGTGGCGGACCTTCGTCACCACCTTCGGGCAGGGCCTCGTCGACGCGGGGCTGCGCCCGGGACACCGCGTCGCCGACCTCTTCTACGCCGGGGAGCTGTACGCCAGCTTCCTCTTCGTCCTCGACTCGCTCGCCCACGCGCCCGTGGACAACGTCCGCCTCCCCATCGGCGGCGGCGCGCCGCCGGAATCGACGATCGCCACGCTGCGCGACCTCGGCGCCGAGGTCGTGGCCGGCACGCCCACCACCCTGTGCCGGCTCGCCGAGCAGGTCCTCGCGTCCGGTGTCCGGCTCGGTTCCGTCGAGCTGCTCCTCTTCGGCGGCGAAGCGCTCTTCGACGACCAGCGCCGACTGCTGGCCACGGCGTTCCCCGGCGCCGAGGCCCGCTCCGTCGGCTACGCCAGCGTCGACGCCGGCCTGCTCGGCCGTCCCGTGCCCGGCGACGACAGCCGCGTGCACCGGACCTTCATCCCGCACTCGCTCGTCGAGATCCTCGACGACTCCACGGACGAGCCCATCACCGAACCGGGTCGCCCCGGCCGGGTCGTCGTCACCAGCCTGTTCCGCCGCCTGATGCCGATCATCCGCTACCCGGCCGGCGACCGGGCCGAGTGGACCGGCACCGGGCCCGGGCACTTCCGGATCCTCGGACGCGCCGAAGAAGGCGTACGGGTCGGCCCCGTCTCCCTCTACACCCAGGACGCCCAGGACGCCGTGGCCGCGGCCGACACCGCCGGGCAGGTGGTCGGCATGCAGCTCGTCGTCCGCCGCTGGGAGGGCCGTGACGGGCTCGTCCTGCGGCTGGCGACCGCCCCCGGGGACGAACGGGCCACGGAGCGGCGCGAGGCGCTCGCCCGGGCCGTCGTCGCAGAGCTGGAGACCGTACGCCCGCTCTACCCGGACAGCGTCCGCGCCGGCTTCGTGCACCCGCTGTCCGTGGAATGGGCGCGCCACCGCGACCTCGCCGTCAACCCGCGCTCGGGCAAGCTCGTCCGGGTCCTCGACGAGAGGCCGACGGCATGACCGCCCCCCGCTCCTCGGCCCCGCTGATCCTGCGCAACCGCGCCTTCGCCGCCGTGTGGCTGGGCCAGGTGCTCACGCAGGCCGCCGTCCGCATGTTCCAGGTGGGCGTGTCCTGGTGGATCGTGGCGTACGCCGTGCACGACGCCCGCGGGCTGGCTTCCGGCCTGTTCATGGCGGCCTGCACGCTGCCCGCCGTGGTGCTGGCCCCGGTGGTGGCCGGTGCGGTGGGACGCTTCGCCCACCGCTCCGTCCTGCGGAACGCGGCCGGTCTGGCCGCCGCCACCGCGGGCGTCCTCGCCGTGTGGGCGCAGGGCGGCGGACCGCCCCTCGCCGGGGTCTACGCCGCCGCGCTGGCGCTGGCCACCTGCCAGGCGTTCTTCGACCCGTGCCTGACCACCTCGGTGCCCGAGCTCGTCGACGACGCCGACATCGAGACCGCGACCGGTTTCGAGCTGTCCACCCAGTCCCTGGCGGGCCTCGGCGGAGCGCTGCTCGGTGCCCTGACGGTCGACCGGGCGGGCGTGGCCGGGCTGGCGGTCGGCTGCGCGGCCGCCTACGCCGGGGCCGCCGTCCTCGTCGCGAGCGCGCGCTTCCGCACCACCGCCGGCACCCCGCACAGCGCCCCGGCCGACGCGGCCGACCCGGTCGATCCGGCCGACCCGGCCGCCACCGACCAGGCCGCGCGGCGCCCGTTGCGCCACATCCTCCGTGAACTGCCCTACGTAAGGCGCATCCTGGTCTGCTTCACCGCGGCGAACCTCTTCACCGCCGCCGTGTTCGTCGTCATCCCCCTCTACACCCGCTCCGTCCTCGGTGGCGGCGGCGGCACGGTCGCCCTGCTGGAGGCCTCACTGGGCGGCGGCGCCCTCGTCGGCGCCTTCACCGGCACCCGGGTGCCGGGGCGGCCGACGGTCGCCGGTGCCTACTGCCTGGGCCTGATGGCCCTGGCGCTGGCGCTGCCCGGACTGTTCGCCCAGCGCCCGGTCGTCGCCGGCTGCCTCGCGGTGGCCGGCTGGTGCGCCGGGGCCGTCAGCGTCCGCTTCGTGGCGCTCTTCCAGCGGCTGGTGCCGACCGCCGACAAGCCCGGCTTCTTCGCCGTGATGCAGGCCGTGCTGGGCGCCTCCCTGCCGGTGGCGTCCCTGGTCTTCGGCTCCGCCGGCGACCTCCTCCCGCCACAGACGCTCTGCCTGGTCCAGGGCATCGGCCTGCTGCCCGCCGCCTGTGCGCTGGCCCTGCTGGGGTCCCGTACGCCCGAACCGGCAGCCGCCGCAGCGCCCGCCCTGGCACCCGCCGCAGCACCCTCCGCCGCACCCGCACCCGCACCCGCAGGAGCCGCGGCACCGGCGTCCGCGGCACGCCCGGAGACCGTGGGAGGCTCCCGGTGAGTCCCGTCATCACCCGGGCCGGCGGCGCGGACATCGCCGAACTGCGCCAGCTCTACTACGCCGTCTACGGCCCGCACTACCCCGTCGCCCTCGGTACGGACCCGGCCGAGATGGCCCGCCTCATGGCCGACCCGCACTCCCTCTGGCTGGTCGCCCGCTGTCCCGGCACCGGGGCCCTGGCCGCGTCCGCCGCCATCCACGGCGAGGCCGGCAGCCGCATCGCCCGGCTGGAGGGCATCGCCGTGCACCCCGAGCACCGCTCGGCGGGTCTGGCGGCCACCCTGACCGGGGCGCTCTGCGCCGAAATGCTGGACACCGGCCGGCTGGACTCGGTGTACGCGACGGTCCGCACCGTCGGCTCCGGCCCGCAGCGGGTCGTCGCGCGCAACGGCTTCCGGCCGCTGGGCATCCTGCCCAACGCGGTGGATCTGCGCAGCCGCGAGAGCCTCGCGCTCTACGCGCGTCACTCCCCCGGGGTGCTCGACCGTCGGGTGCCCGTCACCGAAGTACCCGCCGCCCTGCTGCCGTTGCTGCGCACGACCGGAGCCGCCCTCGGCATCGGCTACCCGGGGGTCCGCGCCGCCTCCGGCCGGCCACCGGCGGCGGCCGCACTGCACGGGGCCCCCGAGCGGCTGGAGTTGATCGAGGCCCCGGCGTTCGTACGCCGCCGCTTCCGCGAGCGCTTCCCGGGCGCGGAGGGCTGGTTCTACCCGCTGCACACCCCGAACGTACTGCTCACGCCCGAGGACGGCCGGTTCGAGGTCTACGCCTACCTCAACCGCGCCGGCGGGTACTGCTCCCTGCTGACCGCCCACCCCGACCCGGCCGCCGCCGCCTCCCACCTCGAAGCCGTCACCCGGACCCTGGCCCGCGCCGGCGCGGGCTACGTGGAGGCGCTGGTGCCGCTCGCGCACCAGGAGGCCCTCTCCGCCTTCCTGACCCAGGGGTTCGTCGCGGGAGCCCTCTACCCGGCGATGCGCGCGGACGGCGACGGCTTCCACGACTACGCCGTCCTGTCCCGCTCCAGCGAGCGGATCGACTTCCGCGGCGTCGCCGTCGAACCGCCCCTCCAGCCGTACCTGGACTGCTACGCCACGGCCTGGGCGTCGGCCCACCTGCCCACATCATCCGAGGTTGCCCCATGAGCCCGACACGCCCCATCGATTCCGAAGACCCCACCCACCCTGAGAAGCCCACCCACCCTGTAAAGCCCACCCACCCCGTGAGGCACATCGACCCCGTGAAGCACATCGACCCCATGAAGCCCGCGAGCCGCACGAACCCCCATCTCGCTCCGGTCACCGTGCCCGACCCGGCCCTCCTGCCCCACGTGCAGCAGCTGTGCGACCTGACCGACCCCTACGCCCACGGACCCGCGGTGGACGAGCTGTTCGCCGCCGCCATGGCGGAGACCAACGCCTGGCACACCGAGCGTTCCCCGTTCTTCCGCTCCCTCCACGAGGCCACTCCCCCGGCGGAGCCGTACCGCACGCCGCTCGTCCACGCGAACTTCTTCAAGCGGCACGAGGTGCTCTCCGTCCCGCGTGAGGACGTCGAACTGCACCTGACCTCGTCCGGCACCACCGGCCAGAAGTCGCAGATGTTCTTCGACCACTGGACCATCCGCTCCGCCCAGCGCATGGTCGCCCGGATCTTCGAGCGCAACGGCTGGATCACCCCGGACCAGGAGGTCAACTACCTCCTCTACAGCTACGAGCCGGCCCCGTCCCTGAACCTGGGCACCGCCTTCACCGACAACTACCTGTGCGACTTCGCCCCGGCGCGCAGCGTGGAGTACGCCCTGCGCAACACCGGCGGCGACCACGAGTTCGACCCCTTCGGCTGCATCGCCGCGCTGCGCCGCTTCGAGCGGGAGGACGCCCCGGTGCGCATCCTCGGTTTCCCCGCCTTCCTCTTCTTCACCCTGGAGCGGATGCGGGCCATGGGGACGGCGCCGCTGCGCCTGCCGGAGGGCTCGCTCGTCGTCCTCGGCGGCGGCTGGAAGGGCCACGCCGACCGGCGCATCGAGAAGGAGGAGCTGTACGCACGCGTCACCGAGCAGCTCGGCATCCCCGGTGACCGGATCCGGGACACCTTCGGGTCGGTGGAGCACTGCATCCCGTACATCGAGTGCGACCACCACCGGCTGCACGCTCCCGTCTGGTCGCGGGTGACGATCCGCTCCACCCGGACCCTGGAGCCCCTGCCGTACGGGGAGCGCGGCTACCTGCACCTCGTGTCGCCGTACATCACCTCGGTGCCGGCGCAGAGCGTGGTGATGGGCGACCTGGCCTCCCTGCAGCCCGGCGGGGCGTGCGGGTGCGAACTGGAGACCCCTTGGTTCACCGTCCACGGCCGGGCCGGGGTGAGCCGCAACCGGAGCTGCGCCGTTGCCGCGGCCGAACTGATGAAGGGAATGGCGTGACCATGAGCGTGCACCACCACTACTGGCAGGGTTCCTTCATCGGCGACGAGGAGGCGGGGCGGCGCCTCGCGGGGCTGCCCGCCGCCGTCGAGGCGGCGCTGGCCACGGACCTGGAGACCGAGACCGTGCTGGCCGCCTGCGACGCCCTCGCCGGCGCGCTGTGCGACCCGGCGCACCCCGTGCACGGCCGGCTCGCGGCACACCTGCCCGAGGGCGAGGACCCGTCCGTGCTGGCCGAACTCGGCGCTCTCCTCGGCCGGCGCGAGCTGACCCGCAAGCTGCGGCGGGAGCTGGGCGGCACGGCTCCGGGCCGGCTGAACCGGGCCGATCCGCGCGAGACCGTCTACGAGGCGTGGGCGCCGGTCGGCCTGGTCGCCCACATCGCCCCGGGCAACGCGGCGACGGTGGCACCGCTGAGCATCGTCGAGGGCCTGCTCGCGGGCAACGTCAACATCCTCAGGACCAGCAGCACCGACAGCCTGCTCACCCAGCACCTGATGGCCGAGCTGGCGGCCCTGGACCCCAGTGGTGCGCTGGCCGCGCGGATCGTCGTGCTGCGGTTCCCGTCGTCGCGGCAGGAGTGGCTGCGCCTGATGTGCGCGCCCGCGGACGCCGTCGCCGTGTGGGGCGGGGAGGGCGCCGTGGAAGGCGTGGCCGCCCATGTGCCGGCCGGGTGCCGACTGGTGGAGTGGGGCCACCGGATCTCCTTCGCCTACCTGACGAGCGACGCCTGGTCGGACGCCGTGACGCTCGGGGCGCTCGCGGACGACGTGTGCCTGCACGAGCAGCAGGCCTGCTCCAGCCCCCAGGTGGTGTACCTCGACACCGAGGACGAGGCCGAGGTGTTCGCCTTCGCCGAGCGTTTCGCCGCCGTGCTCGCGGCCCGGCCGCCCGCGGTGGGCACGGTGTCCGCGGCGGACCCGGACCCGGCGGAGGCGGCCGAGCTGACCACCACCGAGCTCGTGGCCCGGCTGGAGGAACACCTCGGTCTCACCCGTGTGTTCGCCGCCCCCGACGGCTCGTGGCGGGTCATGGCCGACACCCGGTCCCCGCTGACGGCGTCGCCGCTGTACCGCAGCGTCTGGGTGAAGCCGCTGCCGCGGAAGCGGATGATCACCACCCTGCGCCCGATGCGCCGCTACCTGCAGACGGCGGGGCTCGCGGGCAGCCGGACCGACATCGCCGAGCTGTCCCGCACCGTGCTGGCCGCCGGCGTCACCCGGGTGACGCCGGTCGGGTCGATGCTGGAGAGCTACGCGGGCGAGCCGCACGACGGGGTGTACGCCCTCCAGCGCTACAGCCGCCGCGTCGCGGTGCAGGCCGATCCGGCGCTCTTCGCCACCACCGCCTGCCTGGACGACCTGGCCCGGCCCGTGCTCCTGCCGGCGCCCGCGGGCCCGCTGCTGGGGAAGGAGGACGTGCAGGAGCCGGGGCGCCGGCTGGCGCGCGCCGATGCCGAGCTGTACTTCCGCAGCGGCGGCAGCACCGGCGCGCCCGCGCTGTCGGTCTTCAGCTACGACGACTACGACACGCAGATGCACGCCGCCGCCCGCGGCCTGCTCGCGGCCGGCTACGACCCGGTCGGGGACCGTACGGCCAACCTGTTCTACTGCGGTGCCATGTACGGCAGTTTCATCAGCTTCTTCTCGGTGCTGGAACGGCTCGGGGGCGTGCAGCTGCCGCTGTCGGCCGGCCCTGATCACCGCGCCACGGCGCGGGCGCTGATCGAGCACGGGGCGGACACCCTGTTCGGGATGCCCTCCTACCTGTGGCAGCTGCTGCACGCGGAGGCGGACGCGCTGCGGGCGTACGGCGGTCTGCGCAAGGTCTTCTACGGCGGTGAGCACTTCACCGCGGAGCAGCAGCGGGCGCTGAAGGAGACCTTCGGGATCGAGGTGATCCGTTCGATCACGTACGGCAGCACCGACCTCGGCCCGCTCGGCTACCAGTGCACCGAGAGCTCCGGCGGCATCCACCACCTGCACGCCGACCTGCACACCATGGAGGTCCTCGACCTGGCGGAGGACCGGCCGGTGGCGCCGGGCGAGACGGGCCGGCTGGTGTTCTCCACGCACGCGCGGCGCGGCCAGGACCTCGGCCGGTACGTGATCGGTGACCTCGGCCGGGAGGTCCCGGGCCGCTGTCCGTGCGGCCGCCATGCTCCCCGCTTCGAACTGCGCGGCCGCACGGGTGACGTGATGCGGGTGGCGACGTACTTCCTGAACCACCGGCGGCTGGTGGACCTGGCCGCGGAACCCGGCGGGCACCGCGGTGAACTGCAGGTCCGCCTCGACGCCGGGGACGCGCGCGAGCGGCTCACCGTACGGGTGGAACGCGGCGCGGCGACGGACCCGGCACGGCTGCGGGAGGTCTTCCTGGCGGGCTACCCGGAGCTGCGGTCGGCGGTGGCGGAAGGGCTGCTGGACCTGGCGGTGGAGGCCGTCGACGGCGCGGCGCTGGACCGCAGCCCGACCAGCGGCAAGCTCCTGGCGGTGGTGGACGCCCGCCGCTGAGCCCTGGGGCGTGCCGTTCGGACCGGCCGCCCGGCACGGTACGAACGACACGCCCTGGTCGGTCCGGGGCCGGGTCACCAGCCCAGGCTGCCGGGCTGTCCCTTGAACGGGCCCGTGATCTCGTCCGTGATCCATCCGCCGTAGAAGCCGCCCTGCTGGGCCCGCACCGGTTCCCCGTCCACCGTGCACGACTCCAGCCGGTCGGCGCGGAAGGCGAGATGGCCGGCGATCGGCGCGTAGCCCGGGCTCGGCGCCTCGTAGCTCCACGCGACGTCGGGCACGGGCGGGCGGCCGGACTGCGGGCCGAGGGTCCAGTAGGTGGCCGTCCCCTTCCACTCGCAGAAGCTCCGGTTCGCCGAGGGACGGAGGGCTTCCGTGCGGACGTCGGCCCGCGGCACGTAGAAGACCGGCGGATGGCTCGTCTCCAGCACGCGGAGGCAGCGGCGGGAGTCGGCGAGGACCACGCCCGCGTGGCGCACCACCACGCGGCGTGCGTCGGGCTCGATCCGCGGCGGGCGGGGGTAGTCCCACACCGATTCCGTCCCGCGCGGGACCGCGCTGTGCTTGCGCGCGCCGCCCGTACTCGTCTCGCCCGTACTCGTGTCGTCCGTGTTGGTGTCGTCCGTGTTCGTGTCGTCCGTGTTCATGGGGCCTCCCGTCGGGGTGGTCGCTGTTCGGCGGGCGGATCGGGCGGGGCGTCCGCGTCGCCTGCGGCGCGGACCAGGAAGACCTCGTCGAGGAAGCACCAGGCCCAGTCCTCGTCCGCCGCCAGCGACACGGCGACCGGGTGTCCGCTCGCCACATGGTGCCCGTGGGCGTGCAGTCCCTTGGAGCTGTCGCAGCATCCGACGTACCCGCAGGTCGCGCACTGACGCAGCCGCACCCAGGCCAGCCCGCGCGCCAGACAGCCCGCGCAGGCGGCGGGCGACGCGGCCGGGGCGGGGCGGAAGTCCTCCAGGAGGTCGCGGTGCGGGCACGCGCCTCCGTCCGGGCGCCCCGCGTCGGCCGCCACCCGCCACACGTGCTGTCCGCCCATCGGGCCCCGCCTCCGCTGCCGGATCGCGCCCGCCGCTCGCGGACGCCTCCTCCGCGTCCTCTTCGGACCGGGCGGCCCGAACGGATGCGGCGCCGCGGGCCACCCCTGAGGGTGCGTCCGAAATGCCGGACATCGGGGAAGTACCGGTAGGGACGTATGCACTCGTGTGGAAAGGACGGCCGCATGACCCACGCGCACTGGCTCTTCGGCGATCAGCTGGGCCCCGCCTTCATCGAGCCCGGTGAGGGCGGCGTCCCCCGCGACGCCCCGCTGGTGATGATCGAGTCGCGGGCGGTCTTCCGTCGCCGCCGGTTCCACCGGGCCAAGGCGCACCTGGTGCTCTCCGCGATGCGTCACCGCGCCGCGGAGCTGGGCGAGCGCGTCGTCTACGTGAAGGCCGACACCTACCGTGAGGGCCTGCGCCGCGCCGTCGGCGGCTCGCCCGTCACGGTGCACCACCCCACGTCCCGGGCGGCCGCGGCCCTGGTGGGCACGCTCGACAACGTGACCGTCCTGCCGGCCCGCGGCTTCCTGCTGGCCCACGAGGAGTTCGCGCGGTGGGCGGCCCAGCACCCGAAGGGCGGGCTGCGCCTGGAGAGCTTCTACCGCCACGTGCGGCGCGACCTCGACCTGCTGATGGAGGGCGGTGAACCGGCAGGAGGGCGGTGGAACCTCGATCACGACAACCGGCAGCCCCCGCCGCGGGGAGCGCGGACCCTCGGCGCTCCGGCCCCGTACCGGCCCCGCGAGGACGACATCGACGCCGGTGTCCGGGAGGACCTCGACCGCTGGGAGCGGTCCGGCGAGATCGTGTTCGTCGGCCGGGACGGCCCTCGGATCTTCCCGGCCGCACGACGGGAGGCGCTGGCCGCGCTCCGGCGTTTCGTCGAGCACCGGCTCGCGGGGTTCGGAGCCCATGAGGACGTCATGCTCGCCGCCGACCCGGTGCTCAGCCACAGCCTGCTGTCCTCGTCCCTCAACCTCGGACTGCTGGATCCGGCCGAGTGCGTGGAACGCGCCGAAGCCGCCTGGCGGGCCGGTAACGCCCCGCTCAACTCCGCCGAGGGTTTCATCCGGCAGATCGCCGGATGGCGGGAGTACGTCTGGCACCTGTACTGGCACTTCGGCGAGGAGTACCGGACGTCCAACGTCCTGGGGCACACGCGGCCGCTGCCGGGCTGGTGGGACGACCTCGATGCGGACGCCGTCACGGCCCGGTGCCTGTCGACCGTGCTGCGCCAGGTCCGGGACACCGGCTGGACCCATCACATCCCGCGGCTGATGGTGCTGGGCAGTTACGCGCTCCAGCGGGGCTGGGACCCGGCCGCGCTCACCGACTGGTTCCACCGCTCGTTCGTCGACGGCTACGACTGGGTCATGCTCCCGAACGTGGTCGGCATGTCGCAGTACGCGGACGGCGGCCGGATGACGACCAAGCCCTACACCTCCGGCGGCGCCTACATCGACCGGATGAGCGACCTGTGCGGGCCGTGCCGCTACCGGCCCGGCTCCCGCAGCGGCCCGGACGCCTGCCCCTACACGACCGGGTACTGGTCCTTCCTCCACCGCCATCGGGAACGGCTGCTGCACAACGCCCGTACCGCGCAACCGGTTCGGGGGCTCGACCGGCTGGCGGACCTGCCGGAGCTGCTCCGGCTGGAGCACGACCGCGGCGACGCCGCCCCCTGAATCACGGGCGGGACACCACCTCCTGCTCACGTTGCGTAGGTACGCAATCACTCTCGGAAACGGTTGTCACACGGGAGAGTTATGGATATGTCGGGTTTGGGCAACACGAGCTTTATGTGCCGTGATGCGCGGGAGGTGGCGGCCAGAGTGTGGCTCCTCGGCAGGACGCCGGGAACCACTGACGTCGAAGGGGTACGTCCTCCATGTCTGCTTCTCTCGCCACCCGCCGCGTGCTCGCCACCCTGCTGGCCGCCGGCACCCTGATCGGGGCCGCCGCCCTGCCCGCCGCGGCCGACGACCACCGCCGCGACCACCGCGGACCCCACTCCTCCCTGGTCATCGGCGACGTCCAGTACGACAGCCCCGCCCGCCACGACCGCTCCAACCGCGCCCTGAACCGTGAATGGGTCGAGATCAGGAACACCGGCCGCCACAGCGTCAACCTCCGCGGCTACACCCTCACCGACCAGCAGGGCAACCGCTACCGCTTCCCCGACTTCCGCCTCGACGGCCGCTCCGCCGTCAAGGTCCACACCGGGCAGGGCCGCGACACCCGCCACGACCTCTACCAGGACCGCAACCGGCAGATCTGGAACGACCGCGACACCGCCACGCTCCGCGACCACCGCGGCAACGTCGTCGACACCGAGTCCTGGGGCCGCCGCGGACACCAGCACCGCGGCTGACGCACACGAGGGCACGCCGTACGTGACGGCGGGCGGGATCCCGCCGTCACGGGCAGGCAGCCACCGGGGGACACGACCCGACGGTCCTCAACGGGTGGGGTAATCCGTGTAACCGCGGGCGTCGCCCCCGAAGAAGGTGGACGGGTCCGGGGTGTTGTACGGGCCTTCGGTGCGCAGCCGGCCCGGCAGGTCGGGGTTGGCGAGGAACAGGGCGCCGAAGGCGAGGAGATCGGCGGTGCCGTCCTCGACGAGCGCGAGCGCCCGGTGGTCTGTGGGGCCTTCGGTGGCCGGGTTCAGCACGAAGAGCCCGGAGAACCGCTTGCGCAGGGCGAGGGTCGCCTCGCGCGCCTCGGGAGCGGATTCCAGGACGTGCAGGTAGGCCAGTCCGAGGCCGTCGATCTCCTTGACCAGCGCCTCGTAGACGGGCAGCGGCTCGGGCTCGGAAATGTCGTTGTACGGGTTGCCGGGCGAGACGCGCAGGGCGGTGCGCTCGGCGCCGATGGCGGCGGCGACCGCCCTGACCACCTCGACCGCGAAGCGGATCCGGTTCTCGACGGGGCCGCCCCACTCGTCGGTGCGCAGGTTCGACCCGGGGGCCAGGAACTGGTGGATCAGGTAGCCGTTGGCGCCGTGCAGCTCCACGCCGTCGAAGCCGGCCTCGATGGCGTTTCGGGCGGCGCCGGCGAAGTCGTCGATCGTGGCGCGCACTTCGTCACCGGTGAGTTCGTGCGGGGTCACGAAGTCCTTCATGCCCTCACCGGTGAACAGCTGCCCCCGGGGGGTGACCGCGGACGGGGCGACCGGGACGAGTCCGTCGGGCAGGAGCGACGGGTGGCCGATGCGGCCGGAGTGCATCAGCTGGGCGAAGATCCGCCCGCCTGCCGCGTGGACGGAGTCGGTGACCTCGCGCCAGGCCGCGACCTGTTCCGCGCTGTGCAGGCCGGGGGTGAAGGGGTAGCCCTGTCCGACGACCGAGGGCTGCACGCCCTCGCTGATGATCAGGCCGGCCGAGGCGCGCTGGGTGTAGTACTCGGCGACGAGCGGGGTGGCGACGCCGCCCGCGCCCGCGCGGCTGCGGGTCATCGGGGCCAGGGCGATCCGGTTGGAGAGGGTGCTGCCCGCCATGCGGACCGGGTCGAATGCGGTGGTCATGCCTGCCTCACAGATTAATTGGTCGGCCAATGAATGTCTGAGAAGCAGCGTACCCCATTACTTGGTCGACCAAGGTAAAATCTGGGAGTGGGTAGGATCGACGGGTACGAGCGCCCGTCCAGCAGGATCCCCGCCCCACCGGACCCCCGAGGCGCCGGCACAGGAGGAGCGAGCCATGACCGCGGAAACCGCCCCCGACACGCGCACGCCCCCGCAGTGCGCGGCGGCGCCCAGCGCCGTGCTCGACGGGCCGGTGAGCCATGCGATCAGCCGGGTGGCCCGGCTCCACCGGATCGCCGCGGGCCGTCTCCTGCGGGACCTGGGACTGCACCCGGGTCAGGAGTTCCTGATGATGCACCTGTGGGACAGCGGGGCCGTCCGCCAGTCGGAGCTGATCAAGGCGGTCGGACTCGACCCCTCGACGGTGACCAAGATGCTCCAGCGCCTCGAACAGGCCGGGCACGTACGGCGCCGCCCCGACCCGGCGGACCGCCGGGCCTCACTGGTCGAGGCGACCGAGGCGAGCTGCGGGCTGCTCGTAGAGGTCCGCGGGGCCTGGGGCGAGCTGGAGCGCCGGACCCTGGAGGGCCTGGACGACGCCGAACGCGCCGAGCTGGCCCGCCTGCTGGGCAAGGTGGAGGGCTCCCTGTGCGCGACGGTCGTCCGGAGCGGCGACGCGGAGTGCGGGACGACCGACGAGGGTCCGATCGGCTGCTGAGCCGAGCGCCGGGCCCCGCCCCGGCGTCCTTGCGGTGCCCGCCCGGCGCCCGCCCCGGGGCCCCACCACGGAGGCCGCCGGCCTCGCGCACGCGCCCGAGCGGCACAGCCACGACTCCCGAACGGCCCCGCCGCGACTCCCGAACGGCCCCGCCGCGACTCCCGAGCGGCCCCGCCCGGCATGCCCGGCCGCGGCGATCGCCGTAGCGTTTGTCCCGTGCGCCACACCACCGCGGCCGCGGCCGTGACGACCGCCCTCTGCGCGGCCGCACTGGCCTGCTCCACGCAGGCGGCCCCGCAGCGGCTGCCGGCCGGGCCGCCCGACCCGCCGGCCCGGTTCACCGCGCGGGTGACCACCGTGCCGCAGGACAAGCTGGGCGCCTCCTACCGGGTGGGCTGCCCGGTCCCGCCGGACCGGCTCCGGCTCGTCCGGATGAACCACTGGGGGTTCGACGGCCGCACGCACGCCGGCGAGATGGTCGTCCACGAGAACGCCGTCCGCCCCGTCCTCCACGTGTTCGAGCGGGCCTACGAAACCCGGTTCCCGATCCGGCGGATGCGCGTGATGGCCGAGTACCGCGACGACGCGCAGGCCATGGCCGACGACAACACCTCGGCCTTCAACTGCCGGCCGGTCACCGGCGATCCCCGGCGCCTGTCACAGCACGCCTGGGGCGACGCGGTCGACATCAACCCCGCCGAGAACCCGTACGTCGACATCCACGGGGTCGTCCACCCGCCGGACGCGCGCGCCCACCTGCGCCGCTCCCCGGCCCGCGCGGGGCAGATCCACCGGGACGACGCGGTCCACGCCGCCTTCCGCGAGGTGGGCTGGCAGTGGGGCGGCCGCTGGGCCAACCCGGACTACCAGCACTTCTCCGCCAACGGCGAGTGAGCACCGGCGCCCGCCGCGCGGGTGACACCGGCGTGTGACGCGGCGGCCACTCCCCCGACGACCCCTACAGTCACGATTTACGATAATCCGTCCTGTTTGGGGGATCCGCGTTGCGTCGAATCGCCGTCGCTCTCTCCTGCGTCACCGCCCTCTCCTGCGGCGCCCTGGTCGGCCCGCAGGCCGTATCCGCCCAGACCGCGGCCGCCGCGGTCGGCGGGCGCGGCACGAACATCCTGATCGTGGGCATCGACAGCCGCGCGGGGCTCTCGACCGCCGAGAAGAACCGGCTCCACGTGGGCGGGAAGGGCTGCAACTGCACCGACGTCATGATGCTCGTGCACCTGTCCGCGGACCAGCGCCGGGCGAGCGTCGTCTCCATCCCGCGCGACTCCTACGTCGAATACGCCGGGACCGCCGTCCCCGCGCGCAGCGGCAAGATCAACGGTGCGTTCGCCCTCGGCGGCGGCCCCCTCACGGTGGCCACCGTGGAGAAGGCCACCGGGCTCCACGTCGACCACTACCTGGAGACGGACTTCACCGGCTTCGAGCAGACCGTCGACAACCTCGGCGGCGCGACCGTGTGCACGGACCGGCCGCTGAAGGACGAGAACTCCGGCCTGGACATCGGGGCCGGCCGCCACCACACCGACGGCAACCGGACCCTGCGCTACGTCCGGGCCCGGCACGTCAACCTCAGGCCCGGCGACCTGGGTCGCGTCCGACGCCAGCAGCGCGTGGTCAACGATCTGCTGGCCCGGCTCACCGTGGAGGGCGCCCTGTCCAGCCCGCTGCGCACGGCGCGGACCGTCCACACCCTGCTGAAGACCGTGCGCACCGACGAACGGACCGGCGCGAGCGACCTGATCCGCATCGGGTGGGCCCTCGGCCGGCTGCGTGCGGAGCGGACCGAGTTCGCCACCGTACCGATCCGGCTCTTCGACCACCGCGTGCCGGGCGTGGGCTCCACCCTGGTGTGGCACGAGGCCCGGTCGGCCGCGCTGTGGGAGGCCCTGGGCGCGGACCGTCCGATCACCGGCGACACCCGGATCCAGCCCGTCGCGCAGACACCGGCGCCGACCAATCCCGCGGCCATCGCGGTCCGCGTGGACGACGCCGCCGTGGCGGCCGCGCTGGGCCGCAACGGCTTCGTCGTGAGCGACACCTCCGCGTCCGCTCCGCTGGTACGGCCCACGGGCCCGCCGGTGATCCGGTACGCCCCGGGCCAGGAGGAGCACGCGGCGACCCTCGCGGCCGCACTGCCCGGTTCCCGGCTGGAGGCCGTGCCCGGTCACGACGCGCTCTTCGACGTCGCCGTCGGCACGGAACCCGTCCCGGTCAGGACCGTCACCTACGACCGCAACATCGCCGACGGCGCGCCGGTGACCGGTGACACCCTGCGCTGCGCGGAGCCACCGGCGGTGGCTCCGGCAACGGTGCAGGCGACGGTGTCGGTGTCGGCGGAGCGGCCGTGACGCGGGTCCCGAAGATGGGTGCCGGCCCCGATGTGCGGGGCCGGCACGCCGGGTGATGGTGGGGTGGAGGACCACTTCCGTTGCGGGCGGGGTGCGGTGCCGGCGCGTCAGCGCTCCCGCCCCGGCCTCCGGCCCCCAACGCGCCGTGCAGGTCACGGTGCTGTCCGTCCGCAGACCCTCCGGTGGGAGCGGCGCGGGCGGACCCGAGAGGAGCGGCGATGCCCCACCGGGACGATGAGACCCGCGTCGTACGGGCCGCGCACGCGCACGGCCGGCCGCGGTCCGGGCGCCCGCCGGGCCGGGACCGGCCCGGCCGGCCGGCGGCCGTTCCGGCGCTGGCCCTGACCGCGGCCCTCGCCGCGGCCGTCGCCGGCGCCGTCCTGCCCCACGGCATGCTCCTCGCGGCCGGCTTGATCGCGGCCGGTCTGGCGTTGATCCGCTCCGGCGCGCCCCGCCGGGACCGCGGGCGCCTGCCCTGATCCGGCCCGACCGGCAGGACACCCACACGGGGCGTCCCACCGGGGCGGGGCCCTCCCGGCGATGGCGGGGAGGGACTGTGCGGACCCGACCTAGCGTTCCCGGGAGGCCGGTTCCGGTGGGGCCGCGGCGGTGTCGGGCACGGGTGCTGCGGGACCGCCGTCGGGGCCCCGGCGCTCGGCGAACCAGGCCGCGACGGGCTGGGTGTAGCGGGCGGTGAGCGGCCCGATGACGACCAGGATGAGGACGTAGGCGGTGGCGAGCGGGCCCAGCGCCGGTTCGATGCCGGCGGTGACGGCGAGACCGGCGATGACGATGGAGAACTCACCGCGGGCCACGAGCGTGCCGCCCGCCCGCCAACGGCCCTTGACGCCGATACCGGCCCGCTTGGCCGCCCAGTACCCGGTGGCGATCTTCGTACCGGCGGTGACGACTGCGAGCGCGAGGGCGGGCAGCAGGACGGGCGGGATGCTCGCCGGGTCGGTGTGCAGGCCGAAGAAGACGAAGAACACGGCGGCGAACAGGTCGCGCAGCGGGCTCAGCAGCGTGTGGGTGCCCTCGGCGACCTCGCCGGACAGGGCGATTCCCACCAGGAACGCCCCGACGGCGGCCGAGACCTGGAGCTGCTGGGCGATGCCCGCCACCAGCAGCGTCAGCCCGAGGACCACGAGCAGCAGCTTCTCCGGGTCGTCGCTGGAGACGAAACGGGAGATGAGGCGGCCGTAACGGACGGCGACGAAGAGCACCGCGCCCGCGACACCGAGGGCGATGGCCAGGGTGAGGCTGCCCGCCGCCAGGCTGACCCCGGCGAGGAGGGCGGTGATGATCGGGAGGTAGACCGCCATGGCGAGGTCTTCGAGGACCAGGATGCTGAGGATGACCGGCGTTTCGCGGTTTCCGAGCCGGCCGAGGTCTCCCATGACCTTGGCGATGACGCCGGAGGACGAGATCCAGGTGACGCCCGCGAGGACGACGGCGGCGACCGGCCCCCACCCGAGCAGCAGGGCCGCGGCGGCGCCGGGCAGGGCGTTGAGGGTGAAGTCGACGATCCCGGCGGGGTACTGGGTCTTGAGGTTGGAGACGAGGTCGCTGGCCGTGTACTCCAGACCCAGCATCAGCAGCAGGAGGATGACGCCGATCTCGGCGCCGATGGCGACGAACTCCTCGCTCGCGCCCAGCGGGAGGAGGCCACCGGTCCCGAAGGCGAGCCCGGCGAGCAGGTACAGGGGGATGGGTGAGAACTTCAGGCGGCCCGCGACCCGGCCCAGCAGGCCCAGCCCGAGGATGATCGCTCCGAACTCGATGAGGAAGACGGCAGAATGCACGCGATCACTCCCGACCGAGTATCTCGGCGGCGGCGTCCACGCCCTCGCGGGTGCCGATCAGGATGAGGGTGTCCCCGCCGGCCAGGCGGAAGTCGGGGGCCGGGGAGGGGCGGGCCTCGGCCCGTCGCAGGACCGCCACGATCGAGACGCCCGTCTCGGTGCGCATCCTCGTCTCGCCCAGGAGGCGGCCGTTCCAGTGCGAGTGGGCGGACAGTTCGACGCGCTCGGCGACCAGGCCGAGGTCGGTGGTGTGCAGGAGGTTCGGGCTGTGGTGCGCCGGCATCAGGGCGTCGATCAGCGACGCCGTCTCCCCTCCCGTGAGGTGGAGCGATTCGGCACAGGCGTCGGGATCGTCCGCCCGGTACAGGCTGACCGTGCGGGTGCCGTCCCGGTGTGCGATGACCGACAGGTTGCGGTGTTCGCGGGTGGTGAGGTCGTACTGGACGCCGATGCCGGGCAGCGGCGTCGTACGCATCCGTGGAGCAGGCACAGCCCATCCCCCTCGTGTTGTGAGCCTTGTGACGGTGGTGCGGCGCGCGGCGGATCCAGGCAGGCGGAACCGGCGCGGCGGGGCTCATGCTGCCATGTTTGCCATGTCCGGAATATGGGTGTCGGCACGGATGGACAGCGGGCCGCCCGGCTGGTGAGGATGGGGCGGGGAAGTGGGTTCCGCCGCAGGTCAGGCCTGTGCTCACAGCGCGCCGCACGGGATGTGCGGGCGATGTCGGGGGACCATGGACGGGATGGGACCGGGAGGGTACGGGGACGGGCGCACCGGGCCGGAGAGGAGCGTTGCCATGTCGTTGTACTGGCGGATCTTCCTGCTGAACGCCGCCGTGCTCGTCGGCGCGGTACTGCTGCTGTTCGGGCCGGTGACCGTGTCGACGCCGGTGCTGTTCGGGGAGGCGATCGTGCTGGTCGCCGGGCTGGCCGCGATGCTCGTGCTGAACGCGGTACTGCTGCGGATCGGGCTGGCCCCGCTGGGGCGGCTGAGCCGGGCGATGGCGACGGTCGACCTGCTCAAGCCGGGCGTCCGGCCGCAGGTCACCGGTCAGGGCGAGATCGCCGAGCTGACCGGGACGTTCAACACGATGCTGGACCGGCTCGAAGCGGAACGGGCCACCAGCAGCGGGCGGGTCCTGTCCGCGCTGGAGGAGGAACGTCACCGCATCGCGCAGGAGCTCCACGACGAGGTCGGACAGACCCTGACCGCGGTCCTGCTCCAGATCAAGCACGCCGCGGACCGGATCCCGGAGCCGGTGCGCGCCGACCTGCACCAGGCGCAGGAGACCACCCGGGCCAGCCTCGACGAGATCCGTCGCATCGCCCGCCGGCTGCGCCCGGGGGTCCTGGAGGAGCTGGGCCTGCACAGCGCCCTGCGGTCGCTCGCCGCGGAGTTCACCACGTCCCGGCTGGGCGTCAGCACCCACATCACGCCGGGGCTTCCGCCCCTGGACGCGGCGACGGAGCTGGTGCTGTACCGCGTCGCGCAGGAGGGCCTGACCAATGCGGCCCGCCACTCGGGGGCCACCCGGGTGGAGGTGCACCTGCGTCCGGTGCCGGGCGGCGGCACGGCGCTGCTCGTCCGCGACAACGGGCGCGGCCTCGGCGGCGCCCCGGAGGGTGCCGGGATCCGGGGCATGCGCGAACGCGTCCTGCTGATCGGCGCCGAGCTGCTCGTGGGGCCGGGGCCGGGCGGCGGTACCGATGTACGCCTGAACGTCACTGCAGACCATCACGGGGGATCCAGCTCATGACCGCACCGGCCCGCATCCTGCTCGCCGACGACCACGCCCTCGTCCGCAGCGGCGTACGGCTCATCCTCGACGCCGAACCGGACCTGACCGTCGTCGCCGAGGCGGACGACGGTGCGGACGCCGTCCTGCGGGCCCGCGAGGACCCGGGCCTGGACCTCGCGATCCTCGACATCGCGATGCCGCGCCAGACGGGTCTGCAGGCCGCGCGGGAACTCTCCCGGCTGCGGCCGGGCCTGCGGATCCTGATGCTGACCATGTACGACAACGAGCAGTACTTCTTCGAGGCCCTCAGGGCCGGTGCCAGCGGCTACGTCCTGAAGTCCGTCGCCGACCGCGACCTGGTCGAGGCCTGCCGCGCGGCCCTGCGCGACGAGCCGTTCATCTACCCGGGCGCCGAGACCACCCTGGTCCGCACGTACCTCGACCGCGCCCGCACCGGCGCGGACCTCCCGGCGCGGCCCATCACGGAACGCGAGGAGGAGATCCTCAAGCTCGTCGCCGAGGGGCACACGTCGAAGGAGATCGGCGACCTCCTCGTGATCAGCGCCAAGACGGTCGAGCGCCACCGGGCCAACCTCCTGCAGAAACTCGGCCTGCGCGACCGCCTGGAACTGACCCGCTACGCCATCCGCGTGGGCCTCATCGAACCCTGACCGCCCCAGAACGGCCGTACCGGGCTACCTGGCTGTCCTCCGCAACTGACGCCGCGGGGACGGGCACTTGGGCCGTCGGGGGCGGCGCGACCGCCCCTGCTCCCATTCTCATAAAAAAGTACCTGCCGACTGGTTTTCTTTCAGGTCACCCGATTACATTGACGGCGCAGTGATCCCCAGCAGACATCCGCCGACAGCGAACCGGGAGGACGACCACGTGGCGAGGGCCAGACAGGAACGGGCCGAGATCACCCGCCAGGCCATCCTCGACGGCGCGGCCGTCGCGTTCGACGGTTCCGGGTTCGAGGGCACCAGCCTGAGCGACGTCGTCAAGCACGCCGGAGTCACCAAGGGGGCCCTCTACTTCCACTTCCCGTCCAAGCAGGCGCTCGCCCGTACGCTGATGGACGAACAGTTCCAGATCTCGCAGCAGCTTCCGGCGACCGAGGACCCGGGGCTCCAGACCGTCATCGACCTGACCCACCGGATGGCCCATGGGCTGCGCACCGACGTCCGTATCCGTGCCGGGATCCGCCTGGTCATCGAGTTCGGCTCCTTCACCAGCCCCGACCCCACCCCCTACGACGCCTGGATCGACACCTGCCGCAGCTGTCTGGCCCCGGCGCAGCGGGTCGGTGACATCCACCCCGCGCTGGACGTCGACGCGCTCTCGGCCCTGCTCGTCGGCGCGTTCACGGGCATCCAGATCACCTCGCACGTCCGCACCCGCCGCCAGGACCTGCACACCCGTGTCACGGACTTGTGGAGCTTCCTCCTCCCCACCATCGTCCCGGCGGACCGCATCACCCGGTTCCGCCCCTCCGGCACGCGGCGACCGGACGACTCCCCCACCGACTGACCCCACCGCACGCACCGCGCAGCACCAGGACGGCCGCGCATACGCCGTGGCGAACCACGGGGGTGCTCGCCACGGGTGCCCGTGACCGCCCTGAGCCCCAGGCCTCGGTGTACGGGACGTCGTGGCCCCTGCTCCCCACGCAGTGGCGCAGCCCGGCGTGCCGCGCCGCTGGCATCCCGCGCTGGCTGTGCCCGTCGTGGTTTTCGCCACGCTCCTCCTGCCGCCGCTCGGCGTCGCATTGGCGTTCACGGCCCGCTGGGACAAGGCCGGCAAGGCCGTGTCGGTCACGCTGGCGTGCGTCTGGTTCCTGGTCCTGGTCCTCGCCGGTTCCGGGACGAAGTCCGCGCAGACAGCTGCGAAGCCCGGCCCTCGGCCGGTGGTGACAGCCACCGTTACCCTGCCGCCTCCGGCGCGACCCGGTGCGCTCGGGACGGCCACGCCACCCGCGCCGACACCTCACGCACCGGCCCCGGTCACGGCCGCGCCGCGTACCCGGACCAGCCCCGCCGTGCCCGCCGGCCCCGCCGCCCCCGTCGATCCAAAGCCACGAGCAGGGCAGGACGCTCCGGCCCGCCCCCGGCCTGCGTCCAGCGACGGCACTGCGCGGTCCTCCCTCAGCCCGAACGCAGACCAGCGCTCATCTTCGGGGTCCTCGTCCCCCGTCAGAGCTGCGCCCGGTGTCTGCTACCGGAACTGCACGGCCGTGAGGGACGCGGGTGCGGCTCCGATCCACCGTGGAGACCCCGGCTTCGGCCCGCACCTCGACCGCGATGGCGACGGCACCGCCTGCGAATGACCTCTGACGCACTGCGGCGGGCAGGCCGTGCGCATGCGGGTACCGCGCGCACACGCCGTGCGCGCCGAGGCCGCGCGTACGGCGCCCGTGGCGGACCACCCCGCCCGCCGGCCCGGGCCGGAGGCCCCGACGCCCGCCGTCGGGGCGGCGAGCTCGTAGGCGTCCGTTCAGGGCACTACCCGGGACCCCTCGGGAGGACCGGGTGCCCGGCAGGGCCGGGCGGGGCCCGGGGAGGGGCTGGACGGCAGCCCGAGCATGTCCAGCAGCATCTCCAGGTCCGCGGGATCAGTGGCTCGCGCGGCGACAGCCCGGCACGCCGCGCCCTCGTCGGCCAAGCAGACGCGGAGCAGCTGGGCGGGCTCACTACAGCCGAATGGATCCTTCACCCACCGATCCCAGCACGCCCACCCTCTCCGCGCAGCCCGGATACTCCACCTGCACGGCGCTGTTCGAAGTGCAGGCGGGGGCGAGCAGCAGGCCGGCTGACCCGATGTGGTCAGGCGGGGTGGGTCGGGGCGGTGGCGAGCGTCGCCGTGACGGTTTTGCCGCCTCGGTGGAAGTGCACGTGGGTGGTGGCGAGCTGGTTGACCAGACGCCACCCTAAGCCTCCGGGGACGTCCGGGGCCCAGGGCTGTACGCGGGGCGTGGCGGGTGACCGGTCGGAGACTTCGATGGTGACGGTGCCGGACCGGGCGGTGATCTGGAAGGCCGTGGCGCCGCCGGCGTGGCGGCTGGCGTTGGAGATCATTTCAGAGACGACGGTCAGCACGTCCTCCACGCCGACCGGGGACACATCGAGACCCGCCAGCACGTCACGGGCAGACGCCCGTGCTTCAGCGCAGCTGAGGCCCGTTCCGAGCGGGTCCGGCAGTATCCGGGAAGACAGAGTCCGTTCTCCCATGACTCGCCACTTCCCCCGCTCCCGTCCGGTAACCGGAGGACGGACCTTCCCTGCCCGCCCCCTACGCCCCCGCCCCTTGCCGACGGGCGCCGCAACACCGGCACTCAAGGCGCAGCGGCAAGGCTAACCCTCTCGAACCGGCGTGTGTAGGGCCGGGGCAGTGCCGGGCGGTTCGGGCAGCCAGTCGCGAGCCGGATCGTACTCCAGCCATCGGCTGCGCCCGGCCTCCTCCGCGCAGGCGGCGGTGAGGCTGGTGAGTCCAGGGTGCCCGTCGCCGGTGCGCCACAGCAGTGACCAGGCGTACAGCGGCGTGGGGCCGACCAGGGGAACGGACCTCAGTCCGGGTACCTCCGGCCTTGGCACATCAGCGGGTATCAGGGAGAACCGCGACGGCGCTTCTGTCACCTCGGCAAGGAAGTGGGCAAGCCCCAGGTTGACGCTCGACGCCGTGTAAGGGATGGCGAACCGGTCGGCGAACCGATCGAGGAAGTCGAGCCGGTTCCGTGGTCCGGGTGCCCACAGCACGCTGTCGCGCAACTGGTCCGGTCGCAGCGCTCGTTCGGCTGCGAGCGGATGGTCCTCGCTCAGCAGGGCATCCACCGGTTCGAGGCGGACGAGGCGGTGGGCAAGGCCGGCGGGCAGCGGGGGGTGGACGCGCCCGAAGGCCGCGTCGATGTCGCCACGCAGCAGTGCCGTCATCACCGACGGCAGGTCACGCCCGTGCCCCAAAGTCAGCTCGCCGACCCGTCCGGCGACCTGGGCCAGCGTCCGCATCGGCGCATAGAGGTGCCCCCAGACGTCCACGCGCAGCGGATCCTTCGCGCCGGCCACTGCCGCGACAGCGGCGTCCGCGGCGGCCACGACCTTTCGGGCCGGCAGGAGGAAACGCTGCCCGGCCTCGGTGAGGCCCACGCTGCTGCGGCCCCGCCGGAACAGCTCGGCCCCGAGCAGGGATTCCAGGCGCGCGATCCGCTTGGACAGTGCCTGCTGGGAGATGGCGAGGGTCCCGGCCGCCCGCCCGAAGTGCAGTTCCTCGGCGGTGCGCACGAAGGCACGTACCTGCGCCACGTCGAGATCCATGGCTCCCACCATAGGTGACAACGAAAAGTTGTCGGCTCTGCTCGTTCGTTGTTGGACTGTCAGGCGGCCGCGGAGGTTGCATCCTCCCCATGCGAAGACTGATTCCCACGGGGCAGGCGGCACGGCCGGTCGCCTTCACCGAGGCCCCCCAGCCGGTACCGGAGCCCGATGAGGCCCTGATCAAGGTCGAGGCGATCGCGCCGAACCGGGGCGAGACCGTGCGGCTCGTCGAACAGCGCCGGCGGCCCCCGGAGATCGGCCGCGTCACCGACTGGGCGGAGACCGCCGACACCCTGGTCGACTTGCGGGAGCGCCGGATACGCGGCAGGGCCGTCCTCCTGCTTGCCGGAGGAGCCCGGTGAGCGCAACGGAGTTCGCCGCCGCCCAGTGGACACGCGCCACCGGCACGGGCGTGGACCCCCACGAGTACCGGCGCGTCACCGACGGCCTCGGTTCCCTCGCCGACTGGGAGCCGTCCCTCGTGCGCGCCGGCCACGACCACCTCCGGCGCGCGCAGGATGCGACATCAGCCCTCTCGGAGGGTGAACACCTCCTGATGGCTGCACGGTGGTTCCACCTGGCCACCTTGGCGCCGTCCCCGGAGGCACATCGCGCCGCAGCGGCGGCAGATGACGCCTTGGGCCGGGCCCTCACCGTGCTCGAACCCGATGCGCGGCGGGTGAGCGGCGAGGGATTCACCGGCTGGCTACGCGGTCCCGCCGACGCACCGGGGACCGTGGTCGTCGTCCCCGGCCTCGACTCGGCCAAGGAGGAGTTCCTCGACCTGACGTCCGCCCTGCTGGCCAGAGGTCTCGCGGTGTTGGCCGTGGACGGCCCCGGACAGGGTGTACTCGCGGCCACCACGGCCCTCGTCCCGGACTACGAAAGGGTCGTGGGCCGGATCATCGATGCCCTCGGCGTCGCAAGCATCGGGCTCGTCGGCCTGAGTCTGGGCGGCTACTTCGCGGCCCGGACCGCCGCGCTGGAGCCGCGCGTGGCTGCCCTCGCCACCGTCAGCGGTCCCTTCCGCCTCGACTGGGAGCAGTTGCCTCCGCCTGTCCGGGACATCATGGCCGCGCGCGCCGGGAGCGGAGCCGCCGCCCACGACTTCGCGAGCCAGGTGGACCTCGCCGCCCTGGCACCCGGCATCACCGCGCCGCTGCTGGTCGTGGACGGAGAACAGGACGTGATCCCCGGTGTGACGAACGGGGAGCACCTGGCCCGTCTGGCTCCGCGTGGCAGCTACTTGTCCGTCCCGCACGGGGACCACCTGCTCGGCAACGCCCGGCCCGACTGGCTGCCGCACCTCAGCGACCACCTCGTCCACACCCTGACGGGAGCACCGGCATGAACCGCTTCACCGGCCGGGGCGCGGTTGCGGCGGCGTGCGAATGGCGAGGAGGGCGACGTCGTCGAGACCGGGCGGCTGGACGCGGCGCAGGAGTTGGTCGGTGAAGGACGGCAGGGGGCGGTGGGCGAGAGCTGCGGCGTGCTGCTTGAGTCGGTGGAGGCCCTCGTCGAGGGTTTGGCCGGGTGCTTCGATGAGGCCGTCGGTGTAGAGCACCAGAGTGGATCCGGGCGGCAGCGAGGTGGTGGCGTCGGGCCGTTGTGTACGGATCCCGGTGCCGAGCAGGAGGCCGTGGCCCTCGGTGAGGTAGTGGGCGAGGCCGGTGTGGTCGATGAGCAGGGGCGGCGGGTGACCGGCGTTGGTCCAGGACAGCTGCCACCGTTCGCCTTCCGTCCTGGTCATCCGGGCGAGGATGAGTGTGGCCATGCTGACGTCGGTGATCGGCATGATCGCCTGGTCAAGGCGTTCGACGATCCGGCTGGGAGGTTCGTGCTGGGACCAGGCGTAGGCGCGGAGCATGTTGCGCAGCTGGGCCATGCCGGCCGCAGCCTCCAGGTCGTGGCCGGCGACGTCGCCGACAGCCAGCGCGGTGGCGCCGTCGGGCAGGGTGAAGGCGTCGTACCAGTCGCCGCCGACCTGCGAGGCGTCAGGGGCGGGCAGGTAGCGGGCGGTCATCTGCAGGCCGGGTACGACCGGCATCTGCGGCAGCAAGTGCTTTTGCATGGTCTCGGCGACCGCGCGCTGACGCTGGTAGAGGCGGGCGTTGTCCAGGGCGATGCCGGCGCGGCGGGCGATGTCGTCGATCAGCGGTAGATCGGCGACGGTGAAGTCGCCCGGCATCTTGGCGCGGCCCAGGGTGATGGCTCCCAGGACCTGGCGGGTGCCGCGCAGGGGTGCGATGGCCGCGGAGTGGATGCCGGTGGCTTCGAACAGGCGGCGCTGCTCCACTGCGATGCCGGAGTCCGGGGGGCCTTGGTACGTCTCTGGGCCTGCCACGGCGGAGGCGACGCCGCGCAAGGCGCGCGACAGGGGCATCGGAGATTCCGCGGGGATCGGCGGTATCGGTCCTTCCAGGTTGTCGTGGTGCACGAGCGTGTCGCCGTCGGCCTGGACCACGGCCGTGCGCCACACCTCGTCACGCTCGGTGATCAGGTCGATGACGGCCCAGTCCGCCAGCCGGGGCACGACCAGGCGCACCAGTCGGCGCAGCGCCTCGTCGATGTCGAAGGTGGAGGTCAGCTGCGTGGTGGTCTCGGCCAACAGCGTCAGCCGCTCCAGATCGCTCAGTGGCTCGGCGGCCTGATCCGGACGGGGGCCGGTGCCGTGAGCGGGCTGAGAAGGGTAGAAGACCACGAGCGTGCCGGTTCCGGGCGCACTGGTGGCGTAGGGCACGATCAGCCAGGAGATGCGCAGGAGGGAGCCGTCGCCGCGGGTGAAGTACTCCTCGTCGGCCTGTGCCGGGGAGCCGGCGTGAAAGGCCTGCCGCATGCTGCACCGGGTGATGGGCAGCAGCTGTCCCTGCGGTCCTCGGTGCAGCAGGTCGTGAGCGTCCTGGCCGATGAAGTCCGCTGCGGGCCGGTCCAGCAGGTGCTCGGTGAGGGAGTTGACGGCGACGATCCGGCCCTGCTCGTCGACGAGGTAAGCGCCGGCACCGATGGCGTCCAGAGCGTCGGTGAGATGGGGGTCAGGAGCCGGCGACTGACCGGTCCCGGCTACGGCGGCCTGCGGATCCGTCATGTCCCCGCCTCCTGGAATCGAGTCTTCATCCGCGGCATCGCGCTGTGAGCGGTGCCCGATGCCCTGACGTTTCCTTCCCCGTATGCCCCCGGAAGGGCAACCGACCCCCGTAGTGCCCTCCCGCGCCGGTGCACGGCCCACTGCGGAGATCTCCGACCCGGGGTTGTGCACCGTGGCGCGCCTCTCGGCGACCACGGGCGACCCGAGCCGGGGATCACCCGAACGGCGTAGACCACTGCGGGCCCCGCGCGCACCAGTCACCCGTTCGGGGCAGTCTGAACAGGACTGTCCACCGGGATTCCCGTGATCGCCTGTTTCTTCGGGAGGCGTCGTGGTCCTGATCGCTCTGCTCCTGCCGGCGTTGATCGTGCTCATGCTCTTCGGATCGGATCCTCTGGAGAAGTTGCTGTTCCCCGCGGACGCCCGGCGGTCACAGCCGGCCGAAGGAGAGCCCCCGCGGCCGCAGTGACGGCCGACGGCGCTCGCCTCACCGGAGAGAGGCCGCTCCCCGGCAGCACGGACCGCGAGAACACGGGATCGCCTCGTTGTCTGCCGCGGAGCGGTGTCAGCCTCCGACGCGTCCGGCCTGTACCTGGCGGCCCTCGTTGGTGACGACCACGACGGGGACACCGTCGGGGATCTGTCCCTGGAGGTCGGCAAGGAGCGCCTCGACGGGGGGCAGGTCACCCGGCGTGCGGACCTGGACGTAGAGGGTCCGTGACCGCGCACTGACGCTGACGACGGACGCGCCGGGCGAGGCGGCGAGCCACTCGTCGGCGCTGTTCGTGGCGCGCGTGGTCCACAGCTGTACGAGAACGGTGGCCGCCGTGTTCGCCGCAAGCAGCACGCCCACCGCACCGAACAGCAGGACGAGCGCCAGGTAGGTCCTGCGCGCGGCGCCCGTTTCCCGCCGGCGGCCGGCAGTCGCGTAGCCCAGGCCGCCGAAAACCACCATGCCGGCGAACACCATGGCCAGCAGATTGGACACGAACAGGACGAAGGATCCCAGGGCCAGCCACCATGCCGTCTGCCCGAGGCAGACGCCGGTCACCACCAGAGGCGGTACCAGCGAGATGGCGATCGCCACTCCGGGCAGGACCGCGGCGACGTCGCGACGGGAGAGGGCCAGGGCGCCTGCGAATCCGGTGGCGAGCGCGGCCACCAGATCCATCAGGCCGGGCGAGGTGCGGCTGGCGATCTGGCTGTTCGACAGCAGGTCGTAGGAGGCGGGCAGCACCAGCGAGAAGAGCGCTCCGAGTACGACGACCAGCAGCCCGCCGGCGGCCACGAAGAGGACCGCCGTCGTCCGTCGGCGCTGCACGGCGCCGAGGGCGATCCCCATGATCGGCGTCGACAGCGGCGCGATGATCATCGCGCCGATCACCGTGGCCGTCGAGTCCGTCAGTACCCCGCCGGCCGCGATGACGGACGACAGGAGCAGCATCGACCAGAACGCCGACTGCTTCGCGCGGCTGTCACCGGCCGACAGGTCCAGGTCCCCCTCCAGCTCCTCCAGCGTCCTTCGTTGGTGATCGGGAAGCACGCGGTCACGGAGGCTCTTCAGCACCCCTCGAGTGTCGCGCCATCACCCGCAGAGGATTCGGAGCCACCCGCGGCTGTCCCTCCAAGAGAGCACTGACCCGGGCCTGGGAGGCGATCAGCAGGCCGGGGATCGACGCCGGCCAACCGACCACGACGGCTATGCCGGGTGCTGCCGACCGCCCTCCGACTGTCAGGGCTTCGCGGTGGGGGTGCGCTGGTGGATGTCGGGGATGCCGTCGGCGTCGGCGTCCAGGGTTTCTTCCTCGTAGAGGTGCTTGTAGAGCGTGTTGCGGCGGCGCAGGAGGAGGGCGGCGAGGGCGGCGGCGGTGAGGGAGCCGATGAGGACGGCGGCCTTGATCTGTTCGGTGATGTCCTGGCCCGGGAAGGCGAGTTCGCCGATGAGGAGGGCGACGGTGAAGCCGATGCCGGCCAGGACGGAGAGTCCGAACACGTCGGCCCAGGCGAGGTCGGGATTGAGGCGGGCGCGGGTGAAGCGGGCGGCGAGGTAGGTGCCGCCGAACACGCCGAAGACCTTGCCGACGACGAGGCCCATGACGACGCCGAGCGGCTCGGGGCGCGTGAACACCTCCGCCACGGCGGCACCGGAAAGGGTGACACCGGCGGCGAACAGGGCGAAGAGGGGGACGGCCACACCGGCGGAGAAGGGGTGGACGAGGTGGGAGACCCGGGCCCCCGGAGAGGCCTTCTCGCCCTGGTCGAGGGTGGTGCGCAGGATCAGGCCCATGGCGACGCCGGCGACCGTGGCGTGGAGGCCGCTGTTGTACATCAGGGCCCAGATGGTGATCCCGAGCGGGACGTACCACCACCAGCCGCGGACCCGGAGGCGCTGGAGGAGGTGGAAGAGGGCCAGGCCGGCGAAGGCGCCTCCCAGCGCGAAGAAGTCGAGGTCGCTGGTGAAGAAGACCGCGATGATGAGGATGGCGCCGAGGTCGTCGACGACGGCGAGGGTGAGGAGGAAGGCGCGCAGGGCGGCGGGCAGGTGGGTGCTGATGACGGCGAGGACGGCGAGCGCGAAGGCGATGTCGGTGGCCATGGGTACCGCCCAGCCGTCGAGGCTGCCGCCGCCGAGTCCTGCGGTCAGGGCGTAGAGGGCGGCGGGGACGGCCATGCCGCAGGCGGCGGCGATGACCGGGAGGGCGGCGGTGGCCGGGGTGCGCAGTTCGCCGACGACGAGTTCCCGTTTGAGTTCGATGCCGGCGACGAGGAAGAAGACGGCGAGGAGGCCGTCGGCGGTCCAGTGGCCGACCGAGAGGTCCAGGCCGAGGGCGGGTATGCCGAAACGGAAGTCGCGTATCTGCTGGTAGACGTCGCCGAGGGGACTGTTCGCCCAGATCAGGGCGATGACGGCGGCCGCGAGGAGGACCAGGCCGCCGATGGTCTCGGTGCGCAGGGCTTCGGCGATGGCGCGGCGCTCGGGCCAGGGCAGGAGTCCGAGGAACGGCGAGCGCTCGGGCGGCGGGGCGGCGGTCATGGCGGGGGAACCTCCGGGGGCGTCGGCACGTTGCGGGCACGCGGCCCCTGTGACGCCGACCAGACTTCCCGGCACACCCCGCGTCGATGCCCTTCTGGCGGGAGGGTTTCTTGACGCGTTCTTTACACCCTATAAGGAGGGCAGGGCTGGTGCCAGGGGGACCTTGACGTGGCGACGCGGCGGCGACCGATCGCGGTCGCGGTCCGGGCCTCGTGCAGGCGCGCCTTGAACGTCACGGGCGGCCCGGCAGGCAGGGGGGAACGCAGCCCTCCGTCACGCCCCCGACCAGGCGCTGCACTCGCAGGACGCCGGAACACCTTACGGAACACGGACACCGGCAGCGGCGCCGTCCACCGGAGCCGGATGCCTGACACGCTTCCCCGGGTGAAAGCCCTCCCCGCTCGTACCGCGACCGCCCTCACCGCCCTCGCCCTCGTCACCCTCACCACGGCCCTCGTCCTGACCGTTCGCTTCGGGGGCTACTTCAGTGACCCTGTCGGCCTGTTCTGGTGGTACGCGGCCTGCTGGGCGCTCTTCACCGTCGCCCTCCTGGCGCTGCGCCGTGTCCCGCACCGCCGTGCCGCGTGGCTGATCGCGGCAGGGGCCCTCGCCGTCACCGTGACGGGGCTGTGCGGGCCGCCCCGGACCAGCACCGACTCCTTCCGCTACGCCTGGGACGGCCGCGTCCAGTCCGCCGGCATCTCCCCGTACGACCACACCCCGCAGGACCCGGCGCTCGCCCGGCTGCGCGACCCCTGGCTGTTCCCCACCGGCGCGGCCTGCCAGGGCCGCGACCTCGCGCCGGTCCCCCGCGCCGACGGCATGCCCCGCTGCACCCGCATCAACAGGCCCGCCGTCCACACCATCTACCCGCCCGTCGCCGAGGCGTACTTCCTGGCCGTCGACGGCCTCTCCCCTGCCGGCGCCCGGCACAAGCCGCTGCAGATCGGCGCCGCCCTGACCTCGCTCGGCGTCACGGGCCTGGCCCTCCTCGTGCTGCGCCGGCGCGGCGACGACCTGCGCAAGGCCGCGTACTGGGGTTGGTGCCCCGCCGTTCCCGTGGAAGCGGTCAACAACGCGCACATCGACGTGCTCGGCGTACTCCTCGCCGTCGCCGGACTCGGCCTCGTCGCCTTCCGCGCCCTGGGTCCGAAGACAGTGGGCGGGGTGCTGATCGGCGCCGCGATCGCCACCAAGCTGATGCCCGCCGTGGTCCTTCCCGGCGCTCTGTCCGGGGTCCGGCGCGTCCGCGACGCGGCCGCCGTACTGCTGCCAGCCGCGGCCTTCGTCGTCCTCGTCTACCTCCCGTACGTCTTCCTCTCGCACGGCTCGGTCTTCGGCTACCTCGGCGGCTACGTCGAGGAGGAGGGCTACGACGACCCGTCGGCCGGGTCCCGCTACTCCCTCCTGCGCCTGGTCCTGCCCGACGGCTGGGCCTTCCCCGTCCTGCTCGTCATCGTCGCGGCCCTGTCCCTGCACGTCGTGCGCCGCGGTGACCCGCGGCGTCCCTGGAGCGGCGCCCTGCTGGTCACCGGATGGTCCTTCCTCCTCCTCACCCCCGGCTACTCCTGGTACGCCCTGCTCCTCATCGCCCTCGTGGCCCTGGACGGACGCTGGGAATGGCTCGGGGTCCCCCTGGCCGGAGCCGCCGTCTACGTCCTCGCCCCGGCCTTCGGCTACCAGTCGACGCTGACCGACCTCGCCTACGGCGCCGCCGCCGCCCTCGTCCTGACCACGACCCGGTTCCGCCGTCGAACCACGACTCGGCAGGCCGCCGGCGCGGCCGCGCCGGGGCGGGAGGACACGTGACCGATGTGGAGGCCGCGTACTCCCCTCCGGGCGGTGCGACCTGGTGGGCGTGCCTGAACGGGCACTGCGGTTGCACGGCCCGATGTACGTCCGGGCAGAGAGTCGGCGCCGGGCACCGATCACGGCCTGTACGTCGGCAAGCTTGCTGATAATGCTTCAGAACCCCTGGTCATGACGGGTGACCGCCCTGGGGGTGTGGACCGGAAGCCGCGCGAAGCGGTTTCCCCGACGTACCGAGAAGGCAATCGCGTGAGTCCCAGGCACCCCCGCCCGACGCAGAAGACCGACGAGCAAGTGCTGCGGACCACCGGCCGTACCGCGGCCCCGCAGCAGGAAGCAGCGGCGCCCGCGGGGCTGATGGGACTCCAGGCGAGCGTGGGCAACGCCGCCGTCGTACAGATGCTCCGGCAGGTCGGTCACGGGCAGGACCAGGAGCAGCACCGGCACTCGGACGGCTGCGGGCACCAGCGGCCCGGGCCCGGGCCGCATGCGGTGCAGCGGTCCGCCGTGCACGACGTCCTGCGCGCCCCCGGGCGTCCCCTGGACGCCGCCACCCGCGCCGACATGGAAACCCGCCTCGGTGCGGACTTCTCCGACGTCCGCATCCACGACAACAGTGCCGCGAAGGCCTCCGCCGCCGAGGTCGGCGCCCGGGCCTACACCTCCGGCAGTCATGTCGTCATAGGCGCCGGCGGCAGCGACAAGCACACCCTCGCCCACGAACTCACCCACGTCATCCAACAGCGCCAGGGACCGGTCGCGGGCACCGACAACGGTGCAGGGCTGAAGGTCTCCGACCCGTCCGACCGCTTCGAACGGGAGGCGGAGGAGAACGCCAGCCGGGTCATGGCACCCGGCCACCGGGCCGCAACGGACGTCCAGCGCCACGCGGCCCCCTCGGCCGCGTCCGGTTCCCACCACGCGGTGCAGCGCGTCGCGAGCCCGCAGGACCGGCTGACGGTCGAGTACTGGGAGGAACAGGCAGGACTGGGCGGATCCAGCAGCTCCGCGGCCAAGGCCAAGTCCGCGCAGATCGCCGCTTCCAAGAAGAGCGCGAAGGGCTTCAAGGCCAGCAAGCCTCCGCGCAGGATCGATGAGATCATCGCGACCGTCGGCCCTCAGCTGCTGGCCGGCCTGGCGAAGATGCCGGAGGACGCCGGGCGGATGGAGCTGTACCGCTCCATGAGTTTCGACGAGGCCTTCAGCGCCCTGACCTACTGGGGCGACGAAGCCGCACGGCAGGAAATGGTGGCCTACATAGCGGGCGGCGAGGGCACGGCCAAGGACTTCAGGCAGAAGGGGTACTCCGGCATGACGATCGGGTCCCACCTCGGCGACCAGGGTCAGGCCGATGCGTACTACGACTTCCAGGGCGATGCCTACGCGGTCCAGCTGAAGTTCGTCCTGAAGCCCGGCGCCCACGAACTTCTCTTCAACCAGGCGCACATGGCACTCGGGCCGGGCTACAAGAACGACCTGATCCGCCAGGCGAACGGCGGCGGCTACCAGAACGCGAACGCGAACGAGGGCACCCTGGGCGGGTACATCGGGGTGAAGGCCGAGGACAACGAACCGTACAGCTTGGGCATCGCCCAGGGGGCCAACGGCAAGAACGGCCGCGAGCTCGGTGCGAGTCAGCTGCTCTTCCAGTTGTTCGTCGAGAACGTCGAACTCGTCAAGAACAGGTCCGGACATGTCCTGCCCGGCGCGAGCGCCCAGCAGGACATGGCCGCATAGTCACACCGACGCACCGGGATTCTTCCGGGCCGCCGATCCGGCACGGGCCGATCGCCCGGTTCGTACAACACGGCCGCCCGGCCGCCGAGGGGCCGCCGGCCGCGACCGGGCATCATGTCGCCATGATCCCGAACGATCGGCACGCGCCCGAGGCGCTCCCGCAGCATCCGGACGTCACCGAGGCAATCGTCCGCGAGCGCCGCCTCCACGACCCCTCCGTCCGCCTCTCCGGTTCCCTCGCCGACGCCCTCCTCGACCCCGAGTTCGTCGAGGTCGGCGCCTCCGGACGGCGGTGGACGCATGCGGAGATGGTCGCTGCCCTGCCCACGCTCCACGGCGGCTCCGAGGGCAGCACCCCGATCACCGCAGAGCGCTTCGAGGGGGCGGTCCTCTCCCCCGGGATCGTCCACCTCACCTACGAGACCCGCATTGGGGGCCGCTACGCCCGCCGTTCGTCGATCTGGCGCCGCAACGCCGCGGGGGAGTTCCGGCTCTACTACCATCAGGCCACGCCGGTGCCGGACGGGACGGGCCGGCCGTAGGGTCCGGCCTGCGGCCTGGCTGTCGGGCCACGCATGTCCGCGAGTTCCCGACTGGGGCGGCGCCGCGGGTCTGCGGAGGAGGGAGCGCCGACTGCGCGCGGGCGTCAGCGGTTCTTCAGCAGGGCGCAGGCGAAATCCTCCTGGACCGTGCGGAGCCGGGCGAGGAGGGCGGGTTTGATGCCCTTGTTGGTCTGGGTGTTGATGGAGAACGTGAGGGAACGCGTGCCGTCCGGGGTCGCGGCGGCGAGCTGCGTGTAGCCGGGGAAGTTGCCGGTGTGACCGTACAGCACGCCGCAGCGGGTGGTGTACTGGTAGATCGCGAGGCCGGCGGCGTTGGTGCCGGGGCCGGCGGGTTCGGACGAGTCCCCGGGGCGGAAGGTGAGTTGCTCCTTGCGGGTCTTCTCCGACAGCAGGGTGGGGCCGGCGTACGCCCGGATGAAGGCGCCCAGGTCGTTGGGGGTGGAGACGATGCCTCCCGAAGCCCATACCCCGGAGGCGCTCAGGACCTCGCTGATGTCCTCCGGTTCGCCGGGCGGGGTGACGTCGTAGCCGTGCAGGAACGGCTGCGGGAGGCGGTGGCCCAGCGGCAGGCTGGTGCGGCGCAGCCCCAGCGGGCGGTACACGAGTTCCTTGAGGAGGTCCTCGTAGCGGCGGCCGGTCGCGGCCTCTGCCATCAGGGCGACGGCGATGTTGTCGGAGTTGGAGTACTCGTAGAGGGTGCCCGGGGTGAAGAGCAGCGACTCGCCCGCGACGTAGGTGAGGAGCGTGCGCGGGTCGAAGACGTGGCGGGGGTCGGCCTGCAGGATGCGCAGGAACTCGGGGGCGCTGGTGTAGTCCGGCAGGCCGCTGGTGTGCTGGAGGAGTTGCCGCAGGGTCGCCGGGTGCCAGGCGGCGGGCTGGGCGGGGAGCACGCCACCGATGGTGTCGTCGAGGGAAAGGACCCCCTGGTCGACGAGCCGGAGCGCGACGGCTCCGCTGAACGCCTTCGCGATGCTGGCGATGCGCATGTGATCGTCGGGCTGCGGCGGCCGTCCGGTGGCAAGGTCCCCCACGCCGGCGGTGTACACCTGTGTGCGGTCGCCCCGGGTGAGCACCGCGATCGCCCCGGGCGGGCCGTCGACCTGGTCGACGAGCTGTTCGAGCTGCCGCTGGAGCCGCCCTTCGCGGCCGGGGTCGCCCGCCGCCGCCTGCGCGGGTGGGAGGAGCGCGCCGAGTGCGGCGGCGGTGAGCGCCGCGACGGACAATCCGGCGCGCAGACCGTGAGTGGGGGTGCTGGTGGGCGGCACAGATGTCTCCCGATGTGCGGTGGGCCGGCGGTGGCGGTCTGCTGGAGATCTCTGCCTAGCAGCCGGGCAGGCGTCACGGGCACGCGCCGCGCGTGAGCCGGGCCCGGTCGGCGGACACAGGGTCCCCCGCACGGGGGTGACCGGTCTCGGAGCGGGGCGGCTGGCTTGGTGGCCACGGGCGCGTGATCGTTGCCCCGCGAGGCCGGCAACAGCCGTGGTTCCGGTCCGTGCTCAGGGTTGCATGGCCGGCCGGCGTTGTGGAGCGGCGGCGCCGGTCGGGCCTGTTGCAGGCCGAGGCAACACTCCGTCGGAGCCGGCCGTCTTCCGGGTCGGGGAGCCCGGATTCGATGGCGTCCGCCGGCGCCGGGGGACGTGTTCGCCGTGCTCGCGGCGCGGGCCGATCGGGGCACCGGGCCCTCGAACAACGGTTCCCGGGACAACCCTGTCAGGCCCGCGTGGGCGTTTCGGCGTGCACGGCCCGGCGGCATCGGCGACCTTGGACCCGCCACCGGCGCCGACCCGCGGCCCACCGAGGTCGCCGAGGAGACACCCCGTGAACTGGACCATCGAAGTCGTCCCCGTCCCCGTGACCGATCTGGACCGCGCGAAGGAGTTCTACTCCGGGAAGATCGGTTTCGACGTCGACCTCGACGACGAGGTCGCCCCCGGCGTACGCGTCATCCAGCTGACGCCGCCCGGTTCCCGCTGCTCCGTCGCCCTGCTCCAGGGCATGCCCACGCCGCCCGGCGCGAAGGTGATGGCCCCGGGCACCCTGCACGGGCTGCAGATCTGCGTGACCGACATCGATGCGGCCCACGCGGCCCTCGCCGGGCGCGGGGTGGACGTCTCCCCCGTCCGCCACGTCGGCGCGTTGGGCTGGGAGGAGGGCAAGGGCGGTACGTGGAACTCCTTCCTCACCTTCACCGACCCCGACGGCAACGGCTGGGTGGTCCAGGAGGCGCCCTCGGAACTCGGCGACCGCTGACGTCTCCCGGCAGGCCGGCCCCCGCAGCCGGGCGATGTCGCAGCAGGTGACCCGCGGGGCGTCCGTACGGCCACCCGGAAGGGCGGCGCGGCCCGGGTGCGGGACGCGCCGTCCGGGGCCGGGGCCGTGTACGTCAGTCGGTGCCGAACTCCATCGCGGCGCGGTCGAGCATCTCGTCGTCCCCCTCGGCGCGGCCGCGGGAGGCGATGACCTCGGCGCCGCCTTCCGGCATCGCGCCGATCAGGCCCGTCGAGGCGGCCTGGGCCGCACCGATGAGCGTCTCGTGCGTGTTGCCGACGATGCCGAGGGCGGCGTACTGCTCCAGCTTGGCGCGCGAGTCGGCGATGTCGAGGTTGCGCATGGTGAGCTGGCCGATGCGGTCCACCGGACCGAAGGCCGAGTCCTCGGTGCGCTCCATGGACAGCTTGTCCGGGTGGTAGCTGAATGCCGGGCCCGTGGTGTCCATGACCGAGTAGTCCTCGCCGCGCCGCAGCCGCAGCGTGACCTCGCCGGTCACCGCCGCGCCGACCCACCGCTGGAGGGACTCGCGGATCATCAGCGCCTGCGGGTCCAGCCACCGGCCCTCGTACATGAGGCGGCCGAGCCGCCGGCCCTCGTTGTGGTACTGCGCGAGCGTGTCCTCGTTGTGGATCGCGTTGACGAGCCGCTCGTAGGCCGCGTGCAGCAGCGCCATGCCGGGGGCCTCGTAGATGCCGCGGCTCTTGGCCTCGATGATCCGGTTCTCGATCTGGTCGGACATGCCCAGGCCGTGGCGGCCGCCGATGGCGTTCGCCTCCATCACCAGGTCGACGGCGGAGGCGAACTCCTTGCCGTTGATCGTCACCGGGCGGCCCTGGTCGAAGCCGATGGTCACGTCCTCGGCGGCGATCTCCACGGAGGGGTCCCAGAACCGCACTCCCATGATCGGCTCGACGGTCTCGACCCCGGTGTCGAGGTGCTCCAGGGTCTTCGCCTCGTGGGTGGCGCCCCAGATGTTGGCGTCGGTGGAGTAGGCCTTCTCGGTGCTGTCGCGGTAGGGGAGGCCGTGGGCGAGCAGCCACTCCGACATCTCCTTGCGGCCGCCGAGCTCGGTGACGAAGTCGGCGTCGAGCCAGGGCTTGTAGATGCGCAGGTGCGGGTTGGCCAGCAGGCCGTAGCGGTAGAACCGCTCGATGTCGTTGCCCTTGAAGGTCGAGCCGTCGCCCCAGATCTGGACGTCGTCCTCCAGCATCGCGCGGACCAGCAGGGTGCCGGTGACGGCGCGGCCGAGCGGCGTCGTGTTGAAGTAGGCCCGGCCCCCGGAGCGGATGTGGAAGGCACCGCAGGTGAGCGCGGCCAGCCCCTCCTCGACCAGCGCGGCGCGGCAGTCGACCAGGCGGGCGATCTCCGCGCCGTACGCCGAGGCGCGGGCGGGCACCGACGCGATGTCGGGCTCGTCGTACTGGCCGATGTCGGCGGTGTAGGTGCACGGGACGGCACCCTTGTCGCGCATCCACGCGACCGCGACGGAGGTGTCGAGTCCGCCGGAGAAGGCGATGCCGACGCGCTCGCCGGCGGGAAGGGAGGTGAGGACCTTAGACATAGGAAGAGTATGCAGCCTCACGCATGTTCATGCAATCCAGTGGGCGTGTCGTCCTGCCCTTCCAGGCGCAGGACGACCAGAACGGTGTCGTCGGTGACCCCGACCGCTGGCACCAGCTCCCCCAGGAGGGCGTCGGCGAGCGCGGCGGGTCCGTCGGCGCGGTGCCGGGCGAGGGCGTCGGCGAGGCGGCCCAGGCCCGTGTCGATGTCCTCGCGACGGCGCTCGACGAGCCCGTCGGTGTAGAGGACGAGGACGGAGCCGTCGGTGAAGGGGGTACGGGCCTGGGGGCGCGGCGCGTGTTCGGGGCGGGCCCCGAGCGGCGGGTCGGTGGCCCGGTCCAGGAAGACGACGGTGCCGTCGGGGTCGCACAGTGCGGGCGGGAGGTGGCCCGCGCTGCTGTAGGTGAGGGTACGGCTGCTCCAGTCGATGAAGACCGAGACGGCGGTGGTGGACTCGGCCCCGGCGACGGAGCGGGCGTAGAGGCCGAGGACCTCCAGGGCCTGCGCGGGCCCCTCGGCGACGAGCGAGGCGGCCGAGAGGGCGCTGCGCAGCTGTCCCATGACGCCGGCCGCGCCGAGCCCGTGACCGACGACGTCCCCCACGGCGACGGCGGTGCAGCCCGGGGCGTCGACGAGGTCGTACCAGTCCCCGCACACGTTCAGGGCCGCGGCCGCGGGGCGGTAGCGCACGGCCGCCTGGTGGTGTGCGAGCGGGCTCGGCTCCGGGAGCATCGACTCCTGGAGGTGGAGCGCCACCTCCCGTTCGCGCGCGTGGGCCTGGCGCAGTCGCTCGTTGAGTTCCTGGAGCTCTTTGGCGCGGGTGTAGAGCTCCGACTCCAGGACTTGGGTGGCCCCCTCGCCCGGGCGGGCGCCGCGGGCCCGGATCAGCTCGGTGACCTCCTCCACCCGGTGCAGCACCAGCGCCACGCTGCCGTCGGCCGCGAGGACCGGCACGTTGACCGGGCTCCAGTAGCGTTCCTGCCACACGCCCGGGCGTTCGGGGTCCTCCACGTCGTAGCGCTGCAGGGCCATCGCGTCGCGCTCCCCGGTGGCCACGACCCGCTCCAGTGAGGCACGCGTGTTGCGCGTGCCCGAAGCGTCCGGGTCGTTGGGGTTGTCGGGGAAGGCCTCGAAGATGTGGCGCCCGATGAGCTCGTCGCGGGTACGACCGGCCACGGACAGGTACGCGGCGTTCACGTCCAGGTAGACCAGACCAGGGGTCAGCAGCGCGGCGGCACCCGGCAGCGCCAGGAACACCGCCCGGTAGTCGATCCCGGATCCGTTCACGATCCACCTGTCCGTGTGCCGACGTCCCGGTCGTGAGGGTTCCTCCCACGATAGGCGCGACAGCGGAGTACGGCCCCGGCACGCGCTCCCCTCTTGGGCCGTTCGTGCCCCTCCCCCGTCCGGCGCGGCCGGTCGCTGCCCCGGCATCCGGTCCAGCGGGGACGGACGGGCCCGGCGGCCGCCGGCGGCGCGCGCCCACCTCCCAGGGGCTCGGCCGCCCCGGCCCTCGGAGCAGGACCGGGACCGGCCCGGCCGGTACGTCCTGCGCACCTGGGCCCTCGCCCTCCGGCCCGTACCGGTCACCGTGTGATCATGTGCCTCGGCACACCAGCACCTCATGGGGGGACCATGCGCACCCGCACCACCACCGCCACGACCGGCTTCGTCACCGCGCTCGCGCTGGCGCTCGCCCTGACGGGCTGCAGCGAGACCCCGGACAGGGCCGGCCGCCGACGGCGGGCCCCACGGCGTCGGCGCCCGCCCCGGCCGCGCCGGGCGGCGCCTCCGCCTTCGAGGGTCCGCGTCCGCAGGACCAGAACCTGCTGGCCTGGACCGGCGACCCCAACGACGCGGGCCACGTCACCGCCCAGTCCACGGCCGGGGTCGCCGGCCGGATCACGCTGGTGCGGATCGTCCTGCGCGAGCAGATCACCTGGTCGAACATCTGGCTGGGGCTGGCCGGGCTGGACCCGAACGCCCAGCTGGCGAACTGCTACCTCGGCGTCTACGACGCCAAGGGCACGCTCGTCGGGTCGACCGCCGACATCTCGCCCCAGCTGATGACGGACGCCATCGCCAAGCCGCTGCCGCTCGCCAAGCCCTTCACGGCCGCCCCCGGGACGTACTTCATCGCCCTGCTGCTCAACGGCAACTGGGCCACCAACGCCCTCACCCTGAAATCCACGGGCGCCGGCATCTCCGTCAACGCCGGGCTGACCCCGCCGAACCTTCGCTACAGCAGCATCCTGACCGGGCAGTCCTCGCTGCCCGCCACCGTGAACCTCGGCGAGCAGTCCACGGCCACCATCAACACGGGCTGGGCCAGCCAGTGGTACGCCGTCTCCTGACCCCGCGCACCCGGCCAGTCGCCCGGACGACATATGCCGGTGGGTGACCTACCATGCGGGCATGAGTGATCGCGCGATGCAGGAACCGACCCTTCTCCTCCTGACCGCGCTCGCGGACGCACCCCGCCACGGGTATGCGATCGCCCGCGAGGTGGAGCTGATCTCGGGCGGCCGGGTCACGATGCGCACCGGCACCCTGTACGGGGCGCTGGAGCGGCTGCTGGGGCAGGGGCTGATCGAGGTCCGCCAGGAGCAGGTCGTCGACAGCCGGCTGCGCCGGACCTACGGGCTCACGGCCGCGGGCCGGGAGAGCCTGGCGGCCGAGGCGGCGCGGATCGCGGCCACGGCCCGCGAGGCCGCCCGGCGGCTGGGCGTGTCCGGCGAGGCGGCCACGGCGTGAACCGTCGCCTGATGCGCCTGTACCCGGCGGAGTTCCGCGCAGCGTTCGGTGAGGAGGTGTCGGAGGCCTACCGGGAGGCGACCGAGGGGGCCGGGCGGCTCGCCCGCCTGCGGGAGGTCTGCGACATCGTCGCGCACGCGCTCCGCCTGCGGCTGGGCGTCGGCTCCGCGCACCGCGGCGGGCACCTGCTCGCGGCCGCGGCGCCGTTCCTGCTGGCCGCGACGGGTGCACGCGCCGCGTTCCTGCTCGCCTCGGCGCTCAACCGCGCCCACGTCACCGGCCGGCCGGACATCGAGGGTCCGATCGGGCATGCCCTCGCCGCCTGCGACCTGCTGACCCTCCTCGGCGTCGTGGTCGCGCTCAGCGGCCGCTACGCCTTCGGGGCGCGGGCGGCCTTCGCCGGGGTGGCGGGCACCTCGGCCTGTCTGCTCGCGGTCTCCCTGCCCGGGGCCCAGGAGATGCCGCTGGAGCACGCGGCGTACCTGGCGCCGCCCCTGCTGATCGCGGCGCTGCCGCTGCTGTGTCCCCCGGACCTGCGCCCCGCGGGCCGGATCGGCACGACCGCGGGGCTCGTGGCGCTGCTGGCCTGGACGCCGCTGTCCGTGGTGCTCCTGGCGCTGTTGGACGCGGGCGGGATCGGGATGTTCCCGCTGTGGCGGTTCGCCGTGCCCGTCGTGGCCGTGCTGGTGCTGGCGGGCCGCCCGGCCCTGTCCGGGATCCGTACGGCGGGCCGGTTCGCCCTGGCCGTGGCTCCGTTCCTCGTCCTCGGGCACTTCTCCGGGGTGGTGGGTGAGGCGAACGCCGTCCCGTGCCTGGCGCTGCTCGCGGCGACGGCTCTGGCCGTGCGGCTGTGGCGCCGCGGGAGCTCCGGTACGGCCGGCCGGGCCTGACCGGCCGCCCGGGTCGCCGGCGGGGGTCAGACGTCGGCCCCCACCGCGCTGACGCGGATCTTGGACTGGCCGTGGCCCAGCTCCTCCCAGTCGTCCATGAAGCGCGCGGCCAGGCCGTGCCGGGCGGCGAGGTCGACGAGGGTCTGCGTCCGGTAGTAGAAGTCCTCGCGCAGGACCTGGTGTTCGGTGCCGGTGGTGCGGTCGAAGGTGAAGTCGAAGTGGCCACCCGGTGCCAGGACGCGGCCCACGTGGGCGAGGCATTCGTCGATCACCTCGATCGGCGAGTGCGAGAACACGCTGTGGGCGTGGACCACGTCGAAGTAGGCGTCGGGCAGGAAGTCCAGCGTCAGGTTCCTGGTGATCGTCAGGTGCGGGACCTTGGCCTGGAGTCCGCGTTCGGTCAGCGTGCGCTTGGCGGCGATGAGGATGTCGGGCGAGATGTCGATGCCGTAGTAGTGGCCGGCGTCGAGGTAGTCGATGAAGCGCCAGCCGGCGCGGAGGTTGCCGCAGCCGATGTCCAGCATCCGCGCGTCGGGCTTCAGGCCGTGCCGGAGCAGGTAGTCGAACTGCATCTTCCCGAGGGCGAGCCAGCGTTCGTGGGTCTGGCTGCCGACGGCGGCCTCGGGGTTGCGGCGCGTGTCCGAGGCCATGACCGCCCGGTAGTAGCTGACGTGGTCCGGGTGCTTGAAGGCGAGCCACCGGTCGCGCGCGGCGCGCTTGAGGTACGGGGCGATGCGGTGCGGGCGGCTGGCCGCGTAGCGGACCTTGTGGACGAGGGACTCCCGGTTGGCGGTGAGGTTCTTCCTGGTGGCCATGAGCACTCCGTCTTCGTCGCAAGGCGAACTCCCGGCGCGGCGGACGGGATCCGCTGCCACCCGGGAGGATCTTCAGCATCCACCATACGTCGGTGACCGACATATGCAAATCACTGGAATGTGACGGGCGGACGCATCCACCGACGGCCGGACGGGTGGCTGATCTAGGGCGATATGCCCAAGATTGCCACTTCCCTCCCCCGCGCATCGGGCAACGCGCCCCAGCGCCGTCCCGGGAGGGGCCGGCAGCGGCCGTCAGAGGGCGTCAGGGGGCGTCAGAGGGCGTTCGTATGATCACCGCGAGCCTGACGCGCCTCCACCGTCCTGTGGCCCCCAGGACGTCGGCCGACGCGTTGGCCGGACAGCTGGGCGGCGCGGCGTGGCCCCGGGCGGCGTCAGTTCGCGGCGGTGGGGGGCCCTTCGAGCAGCAGGCGGGTGCGGAAGAGGTCGAGGACCGTGTCGAGGGCCTCGCGGGTGGGATGGCCCGGCTCGTCCACGAGGTGTTCCGTCAGCACGGAGTGCGGCGGCAGGGCGCTCCGCGGGTTCGCGTCGGCGTCCTCCAGTTCGACGGCGACGAAGGCGTCGCCCAGCTCGCGCCGCAGGTACGCGAAACGGTCGGCCGGGACCAGCCGGTCCCCCCGGAAGCGCAGACCCAGGACCTGCAGCCCCTCGCGCTCGCAGCGTCCGCGGACGACGGCGAGGTCCTGCGGGCTGATGTCGATGGCGGCGGCCCGGCCGCCGGTGCAGGCCAGCGGCAGCGACGGTTGGGACAGGACCGGGGCGACCAGGCGTTCGTCCGTGGCCATGGCCAGGGCGAACCCGCCGGTCAGGCACATGCCGACGGCGCCGACACCGGGGCCGCCGCACCGCTCGTGCTCGGCGGCGGCCAGCGCGCGCAGCCACCCCACGACGCGGGAGCTGCGGCCCGTCGCCAGCAGGGTGAACTCCCGGCTGACGCACACCCGCCACATGGTCGACGCCATGTAGCGGGCGCTGCTCGCCCAGCCGACGGCGCGGGGGTCGGGGTCCCGGCCCGGCTCGCCGAAGAGCACCGGGAGCACGGCCGTACAGCCGGCGGCGGCCACCCGCCCGGCGAACTCGGCGACCTTGGGGGTGATGCCGGGGACCTCCGCCAGGACGATCACGGCGGGGCCGGTGCCCGCGCGCAGCACCCGGCGGGTCGCGCCGTCGTGGGTGAACGCACCCTCGGTGAAGCCGGTCAGGTCGTGCTTCGGCACGGGCCCGGTCCCTTCCGTCGGCGCTGCTGGACCGCGCTCAAGTTACCGGCAGGTATGGGCTGGTGGTCAACCCCCTGTCAGCCCACCTGGATGCCGATCACGCAGGTGTCGTCGTCGGTGTCCGACCGGCTCCCGGCGAGGAGGCGGTCCAGCCGGGCGTCCAGGTCCCCGGCTCCGGCCGCCGCCGCGTTCACGAGATGGCCGAGGGAGTCCTGGACGGAGGAGTCCCGTCGTTCCACCAGCCCGTCCGTGTACATCAGCAGGGTGTCGTCCGGTTCGAGCTGGACCTCCCGCTCGCCGTACGTCACATCGGGCAGGGCGCCGAGCAGCAGGCCCTCGATCAGCGGGAAGGCGTCGGCCCGGCCGCCGCGGACGATGACGGGCGGCAGATGGCCGGCGCGGGCCCACCGCAGCACCCGCGTGCGGGGGTCGAAGACGCCGCACACGGCGGTGGCGGTCACGTGCTTGGCCAGGTTGTGGGTGACCGTGTTGAGCCAGGACAGCAGCTGGCCGGGGCCCGCGCCGGTGACGGCCAGGCCGCGCAGGGCGTTGCGCAGCACGACCATGCCGGTCGCGGCCTCGATGCCGTGGCCGGCGACGTCACCCACGGACAGCATGATGAGGCCGGAGGGCAGGACCACGGTGTCGTACCAGTCGCCGCCGACGAGCGACTCGGTCTCGGCCGGCCGGTAGCGGACGGCGACGCGCATGCCGGGTGCTTCGACGGCCGGCGGTGTCGGCGGCATGATGGCGTGCTGGAGCTGGAGGGCGAGCCGGTTGCGTTCGGCCGACTCGGCCTCGGTGTGGGCGAGCTGGTCCCTGGTCGCGGCCAGTGCCACCTCGGTCCAGTGCTGGGCCGAGATGTCCTGGTAGGCGCCGCGTACGGCGTGCAGCCGCCGGTCCGCGTCGAGGACGGGCTCCGCGACGACCCTGATGTGGCGGGTGATGCCGTCGGGGCGCTGGAGGCGGAAGTTGACGGATGAGGGTCGGCGGTGGTGCAGCAGCGCCCGCAGGAACCGGCCGAGCGCGGCGGAGTCGTCCGGATGGGCGTGGTCGGCCAGGTCGCGCAGTCCCACCGGCTGTGCGGTGGCCGGGAGGCCGTACAGGGCGTAGAGCTGGGCGTTCCAGGTGGTCTCGCCGGTGGCGAGGTTCTCCTCGAATCCTCCGATGCGGCCCAGGCGCTGGGCGTGCTGGAGGAGGTTGGCCAGCCGGGCCGTCTCGTCCTCGATCCGCCAGATCAGCAGGACGGCGGCGCCGTGGCGGCTGACGCTGATGTCCGCGAGCGAGGTGAGCGGGATCTGGTCGACCAGCGCGGTCAGGCTCATGCGTTCGGCGCGGAACGGCTCGCCCGTGGCGTGGACGCGCTCGATGATGTCGAACAGCCCGTTCTCGGCGGCGGCCATCGGGTAGGCCTCCAGCAGCAGGGCGCCGTTGACGTCGCCGCGCGGCCGTCCCACGGGGTCGACGAAGCGGCTGCCGACGTGCCGGATGCGGAAGTCGGTGAGGCGGCCGCCGGGGTCGAGGACCGGGGTGAGCACCACGGCCGGGTCCTGCAGTCCCTCGGCGAGGTCGATGAGTTCCGCGACGTCCGGGAGCACCGCGTCGTTGGCCGCGGGGTCGTACGGCGGGGAGGCGTCCATGGTGCGGGCGCACAGCTCGGCGAGCGCCTCGACCTGGCGCTCTATCTGCGGCGGCTGTGGTGCCAGGGGGCCGGGCCAGCAGATCTCGAGGACGCCGTGGATCCGGCCGCCGGTCCCGGTCGGTACGGCCATCCGACCTCCGTCGGGCCACTGGAGGTGGCCGATCGAGGGCAGGCCCGCGCGCTGGAGCCGGGCCAGGGTCACCAGTCGGCGCTCGCGCAGGGCGAGGCCGGAGACGGTGGAGACGCCGGGCGGTACGTGCCGCCAGCGGACGGCCTCCTGGGGCGGGAACCCGGCGTGGCCGGCGAGTGCCAGCGAGCCGTCGGGCATGGCGGTCCACACGGCGACGGCGACGGCGCCCAACGGCCCCAGTGCGTTGGTCAGGAGGGACTCGGCGACGGCCTGGGTGTCGGAGGCGGCGGCCAGCATGCCGCTCTCCGCGGTGCGCAGCCGGACCGACAGCGTGGAGTGCCCACCGGCGTCGCCGGCGTCGCCGGCCCCGGCCGCGCCGCCCGTGGTGCCGGCGCCTTCCACGAACGCGGCCGCGATCTCGCTGACGTGGTCGCGGGCCGCCTGGTTGACGATGTCGGCGGCCAGTTCGAGGCGGGAAGTGCCGCTCTCCCGGCAGAGCACGTCGAGCTGGCGCGCCGCCGCGGCCGGCGTGCAGTTCAGCTGTCCGATGAGGATGCCCTTGGCCAGTTCGACCAGGGCTCGGCCGTCGGCGGCGGCCTGCGCCTCCAGCACCTCCCGGCGCAGCCGTTCGACGGTGGCGACGAGCCGCCCGAGCGGGGTCGGGGACTGCTGCGGGATGGTGCAGGGGGTCTGTCCCGCGGCCGAGGCCGCGGGCGGGTGGACGGCGCTGCCGCGTGTCGTGTCCCCGGTCATCGCGTGAGCCAGTGCCGCACACGGGCGATGAGGTCGTCGGCGTCCACCGGTTTGGTCACGTAGTCGCTGGCACCGGCGGCGAGGCTCTTCTCCCGGTCCCCGGGCATGGCCTTGGCGGTGACCGCGATGATCGGCAGGGACTCGTACACCGGCATGCGCCGGATCTCGGCGGTGGCCGCGTAGCCGTCCAGCTCCGGCATCATCACGTCCATCAGGATCAGGTCGACGTCGGCGTTGCCGGTGAGGGCGTCGATGCCCTTGCGGCCGTCCTCGGCGTGGAGCACGCGCATGCCGTGCAGTTCCAGGACCCCGCTGAGGGCGAAGAGGTTGCGCGCGTCGTCGTCGACGACGAGGACGGTACGTCCGGCCAGGTCGCCGTCGGGCACGTGGGCGTCCTGCTGCCGGGCGTCCGGGCGCACCAGCGGCAGCACGTCCCCGGGCTGTTCCGCCGACAGGTGCAGGGCGATGCGTTCGCGCAGTTCGTCGAGGCTGGAGAGCAGTTCCACCCGGCCGGACGCGGCGCGCTCGCGCAGCGCCTCCTCCCGGCCGGTGCGGACCCGGGGGTTGTTGTGGGCGAGCACGGGGAGCGAGGAGAGGGCCGGGTCGCCGTCGAGCGCGTCGAGGAAGCGGAGCGCCTCGCCGTCGGGCATGTCCAGTTCCAGTACGACGCAGTGGAAGGCGTCGGACGCCAGGGCGGCGGCCGCCTCCCGCGAGCTGGTGGCGCCCACGACCTGGATGCCGCCGCGCTCCCCCGGCGCGTGCGGGTGGGGGGTGAAGTCCCGGTCGGCGCTCTCGGCGACGAGGGAGAGGAGCCCGTTCGGCCGTTCCTCGATCACGAGCAGCCGGCGGGTGCGGCGCTGCGCGGGAAGTGCGGGCGTCTCGCGGCGGCCGGTGGTCTCGCCGGTCCGGGAGGTGTCCTCGGGCACCGTGGTCAGGGTCTCGTCGGCGGGCGGGGCGTCCTCGTAGTCCGCGCGGCTGACCGGCAGGTAGAGGGTGAAGGTGCTGCCCTGGCCCGGGGTGCTCTCCGCGGTGACGGCCCCGCCGAGGAGCTGGGCGATCTCGCGGCTGATGGACAGGCCGAGGCCGGTGCCGCCGTACTTGCGGCTGGTGGTGCCGTCGGCCTGCTGGAAGGCGCCGAAGACGGACTCCAGCTGCTGCTCGGGGATGCCGATGCCGGTGTCGCGCACCCGGAAGGCCAGCATGGGGCCGCGCCGGGAGACGTCGGCGGGGATCTCCGGGGCCGTCGCGGGTTCGATGCGCAGCTCGACGCCGCCGCGCTCGGTGAACTTGACGGCGTTGGAGAGCAGGTTGCGCAGGATCTGGCGCAGCCGGGAGTCGTCGGTGAGCAGGTCGTCGGGGGCGTCGGGGGCGGTGGTGACGGTGAAGTCGAGGCTCTTCTGGGTGGTCATCGGCCGGAAGGTGGCGTCGACGTACTCGAGCAGCTGGGGCAGGTGCACCCGCTCGGGGTTGATGTCCATCTTGCCCGCCTCGACCTTCGACAGGTCGAGGATGTCGTTGATCAGCTGGAGCAGGTCGGAGCCGGCGGAGTGGATGATGCCGGCGTACTCGACCTGCTTGGGGGTGAGGTTGCGGGTGGGGTTCTGCGCGAGCAACTGGGCCAGGATGAGGAGGCTGTTGAGCGGGGTGCGCAGTTCGTGGCTCATGTTGGCCAGGAACTCCGACTTGTAGGTGGACGCCAGCGACAGCTGCTGGGCGCGGGCCTCCAGTTCCTGCCGGGCCTGTTCGATCTCCAGGTTCTTGGCCTCGATGTCGCTGTTCTGGCTGGCGAGGAGGGCGGCCTTCTCCTCCAGTTCGGCGTTGGAGCGCTGGAGTTCCTCCTGCTGGACCTGGAGTTCCTCCGAACGGGCCTGGAGTTCGCCGGTCAGCCGCTGGGACTCGCCGAGGAGTTCGTCGGTCCGGGCGTTGGCGACGATCGTGTTGACGTTGGTGCCGATGGTCTCCATCAGCTGGGCGAGGAAGTCCCGGTGGACGGCGGTGAAGGCGCTGAAGGAGGCGATCTCGATCACGCCGAGGACCTGGTCGTCGACGACGATCGGCAGGATGATCAGGCTGCCCGGGGTGGTGTGGCCGAGCCCGGAGGAGATGATGTAGTCGCCGGGGACCCGGTCGGTGGCGATGATGCGGTGGCTGCGGGCCGCCTGCCCGACCAGGGACTCCCCGAGGGCGAACCTCGTGCCCTCCTCGGAGTGCGCGGGGCGGCCGTAGGAGCCGACGAGGGTGAGGACGGTGCCGCTGGGCGCCTCCTCGGCCAGGTAGAAGGCGCCGTACTGGGCGGCGACCAGCGGTGTCAGCTCGTCCATGACGAGTTCGGCGACGGCTGCGAGGTCGCGGTGGCCCTGCATCAGGCCGGAGATGCGGGCGAGGTTCGACTTGAGCCAGTCCTGCTCCTGGTTGGCCCGAGTGCTCTCGCGCAGCGAGCCGACCATGGAGTTGATGTTGTCCTTGAGTTCGGCGACCTCGCCGGAGGCGTCGACGGTGATCGAGCGGGTCAGGTCGCCCTCGGCGACCGCGCTGGCGACCTCGGCGATGGCCCGGACCTGCCGGGTCAGGTTCCCGGCCAGCTCGTTGACGTTCTCGGTGAGCCGCTTCCAGGTTCCGGAGACGCCCTCGACCTCGGCCTGGCCGCCGAGGCGGCCCTCGCTGCCGACCTCGCGGGCGACGCGGGTGACCTCGGCGGCGAAGGAGGACAGCTGGTCGACCATCGTGTTGATGGTGGTCTTCAGCTCCAGGATCTCGCCGCGGGCGTCCACGTCGATCTTCTTGGACAGGTCGCCGTTGGCGACGGCGGTCGTGACGAGGGCGATGTTGCGGACCTGGCCGGTGAGGTTGTTGGCCATGGAGTTGACGTTGTCCGTGAGGTCCTTCCAGGTGCCCGCCACGTTGGGGACCCGGGCCTGGCCGCCGAGGCGGCCCTCGGTGCCGACCTCGCGGGCCACGCGGGTGACCTCGTCGGCGAAGGCGGACAGGGTGTCGACCATCGTGTTGATGACGCCGGCCAGCGCGGCGACCTCGCCCTTCGCCTCCACCGTGATCTTCTGCGACAGGTCGCCGCGGGCGACGGCGGTGGCCACCTGGGCGATCGATCTGACCTGTCCGGTCAGGTTGGACGCCATGACGTTGACGTTGTCGGTGAGGTCCTTCCAGGTGCCGGAGACCCCCCGGACGGTGGCCTGGCCGCCCAGGTTGCCCTCGGTGCCCACCTCGCGGGCGACGCGCGTCACCTCGTCGGCGAAGGCGGACAGTTGGTCGACCATCGTGTTGATGGTCTCCTTCAGCTCCAGGATCTCCCCGCGGGCGTCCACCCGGATCTTCTGCGTCAGGTCGCCCTGGGCCACGGCGGTGGTGACCTCGGCGATCGAACGGACCTGCGCCGTCAGGTTGTCGGCCATGACGTTGACCGATTCCGTGAGGTCCTTCCACGTACCGGACACGCCCTTGACGTCGGCCTGGCCGCCGAGCCGGCCCTCGGTGCCGACCTCGCGGGCCACCCTGGTGACCTCTCCGGCGAATCCGGAGAGCTGGTCGACCATCGTGTTGATGGTCTCCTTCAGCTCCAGGATCTCCCCGCGGGCGGTGACGGTGATCTTCTGGGAGAGGTCTCCCTTGGCCACGGCCGTCGCGACCTGGGCGATGGAACGCACCTGGGCCGTAAGGTTTCCGGCCATGAAATTGACCGAATCCGTGAGGTCCAGCCAGGCGCCCCCGACACCGGGTACGTCGGCCTGACCGCCCAGGGTGCCTTCGGTGCCCACCTCGCGCGCCACGCGCGTCACCTCGGAGGTGAACAGCGACAGCTGGTTCACCATGCCGTTGAAGACGGTGGCGATCTCCCCGAGGAGCCCGTCCGCCCCGTCGGGCAGCCGGGTACGGAAGTCCCCGTCCCGCACGGCGGTCAGCCCGGCCAGCAACTGGCGCAGTTCCGACTCGCCGATCCCGCCGTCACCCGGCACTGCCGGAGCCCCGCCCAGTGGATCCCCGCCCGCCCGCTCGGCCATCCGTCACCCTCACTCTCGATCCCAACCGCGCCGACACGCGGACAGACAGCGCCCTGGAACCAGGGCATGCCGGAGCGCCCGGTCCAGCGGGATCCGTCCAGGCCGCGGCACCGGTCCGGTGAAGGCTAACGCCGTCGGAGGTGCGATGGAGCACGGTCGATCACTCCGGCGGCCGACACATCCGGAATCCGGGGAGGGGCACCCGCCCGGGTTTCCGGCCCCTCGGGCCCGAACTCACGTTCCCACCACGGTGCTTCGGAAATCTCCGGATGCGACCGGTCCCTCCGGGTAGACGAGCGGTGACGAACGGCACGACGGCGGAAGAGGGGTGAGGACCTTGGCGGTCAAGGCAGTGGGCTGGGCACGTTCGTTCCCGATTTCGATGGGAGTCCGGGCAGCGCGGCAGTGGACCGCCGCGCACCTGGCGTCCCTGCCGTGGAACGCCTCGGCGGCCGACACCGTGCACTCCGTGCTGCTGTGCGTCTCCGAGCTCGTCACCAACGCCCACCTGCACGCCTCCGGCACCGCGCACCTGGTGCTGACGTGGGACGGCCGCTGCCTCCACGTCAGCGTCGCCGACTCCGATCCGAGGCTGCCGCGGACCCGGACCCCCGAGGGCGACGCGAGTGCCACTTCCGGCCGCGGGCTGGGCATCGTCACCGCACTGGCCGACTCCCTGGACGTGCACGCCTGCCACGGCGGCAAGGCGATCACCGCCTGCTTCCGCCCCGCCGGCGGGCCGGACCCGCACGGAGCCGCGCCGTGCGGCGTGTGACCCGTTCCCGGGACCGACGCGTGCGGCCGGTTCACGCGGCGACGGCGTCCTCGACCGTCGCGTGCAGGGAGAGGACGGTGTCGGCGCCGGTCACGGCGAACAGCCGGCGCAGTTGCTCGCCCGGGGAGGCGATGCGCAGCGCGGTGGTGTGGTGCAGGCGCAGGAGCAGGTTGAGGAACGAGGAGTCCCCGAAGGTGATGGACGCGGCGTCCAGAACCACCAGCGGGTGCCGCCGAGCGGCCGCGGTGAGAACCTCCTCCAGCGGGTTCAGCGTGTCCTGGTCCAGTTCCCCGTGGGCCGCCACCACCCAGCCGTCGCCCGCCGGGTAGCCCTCCCCCACCGCTCCCGGCTGGTACGCGTCCCCGAATCCGCTCATGTCCGCCTCCACGGATCGCCGCCTGTTCCTCTACGTCAAGGGAGTATGCCTGCTCACAGCGGCGGCACAGCGCCCCCGGGTCGCCCGGCGCCCCCGTCGGGCGCACGGTGCGACGCCGGGAAAAAAGTCGTGCAACCCGTGTGTGTGAAATCAAAAAGTCGGGGCACAAGCGCCACGGCAGCCGCAGTCAATCGGGAGGGAGCGGCCAACCATGTCTCGCTCGGCCACCGTCGTAGTGCCCGTTCACGCAACCGACGTGCACGTCCCCATGCACGACCTGGAGGACCCCGGAGCACCGGCGCGGGACCAGGAAGTGTCGCGGGTGGAGAACGCCCGTGAGATGTCGCCCGCCGACGCGCGCGAGCTGTCGCGGCACTTCTTCCGGCGGTTGCAGGCGCTGGAGGAGGGCACGCACGAGTACCAGTACACGCGCAACACCCTGATCGAGATGAACCTCTCGCTCGTGCAGTTCGCCGCACGGCGCTTCCGGGCCCGCGTGCTCGGCGGCGGCCTCGACATGGACGACATCATCCAGGTGGGGACCATCGGCCTGATCAAGGCCATCGACCGCTACGACCTCGACCGCGAGGTGGAGTTCTCCACGCTCGCCCTGCCGTACATCACGGGCGAGATCAAGCGGTACTTCCGCGACACCACCTGGGCGGTGCACGTCCCGCGCCGCCTGCAGGAACTCCGCACGGAGCTGGCCAAGGCCCAGGAGGCCCTGACCGACGTCCTGGGCCGGGCACCGACGGTCAAGGAGGTCGCCCAGCACCTGGAGCTGTCGGAGGAGGAGGTCATCGACGGGCTGGTGGCCGCGAACGGCTACACGAGCGGTTCCCTCGACGCCTCGGGCGCCGACGGCGACGCGCCGTCCACGCCGAACGGGACGACGCGGCCGCTGGCGGAACGCCTCGGCGAGGTCGACCCGGCCATGGAGCTCTTCGAGGAGTTCCACACCCTGGCACCCCTGCTGGAGGAGCTCGACGAGCGCGACCGGCGCATCCTGCAGATGCGCTTCGGCCAGGACAAGACCCAGGCCGAGATCGGCGCCGAGCTGGGCATCTCGCAGATGCAGGTGTCCCGCCTGCTGTCCCGCACCCTGGCACGCCTGCGCGCCGGCATGCTCGCGGCGTAGGCAGACGTGCACCATGACGCCGAGGCCGGGCGCGACGACGCCGCCGGCAGCCCTGCCGCTGCGGGGCCCTCCCGGCGCGCGTCCGAGCGGGAGCTGCGACCTCGACACGCGACGGGTCCTGTCCGGTCCCCTCGGCGTCGTGGCCGGGCCGACGCGGTACGGGACGCCCGGCGCAGGCGCCCCGCTCTCATGGAGCGGGGCACGGACCTGCCGAGCCCGGGCCGCGCGGGCCTGTCGGGCCTCTCGGCGGACCTGGACCGCCCGCTGTCCGAGCCGGCCGGGCCGGTGGCCCGGCCGGCGTACGCGTACGGCGGGGCGGCGGAAGTGCGCGACCACTCCGAGGACTGGGGACGCCGTACCGCCCGGACCGCGGCGCGACGCGACGACCTGGTCATGGCGATCAGCGAGGCCGCGGCCGACTCCCTCTCGCACGGTGGCGGGCGGCCGGCCGATCCGATGGCGGGACGGCGGCGTCCCTCCCTCGCCTCGGACCACGGCGGCCGCGGTCCGTGGATGATCCACCAGCTCTGTGACCTGGTGGAGGTGCGGGCCGTGGAGAGCGGCCTGACGCTTCGGCTGCATGTGGCCACACCCTGAGAGCGGCTGTCGCCTACAATGTCACGCGCCTGCCAGGGGGACCACGGGACGCCTGCGGTATGTGGACTGTGTCGTACATCGATCGTGGCCGCGCCGGGCATACGCCTGTGACAGAGACCAGTGCCAACGCGGGGGTGAGAGAGCTCAGTGGAGACCGTCGGAGCGGAAACGGGTGATCCTGTGGGTGTCGGCCTTCCCGCCGCGGGGCAGCGCCGCAGGCTCGCCCTGGCGGGCGTGCGCGGCTCCGTGGCCAAGGGGCGCGACTTCACGCGCCAGGCCCTGGGGGACTGGGGCTGGGACGGGACGGAGACCGCGGAGGACACTCTGCTCCTCGTCTCCGAGCTGCTGACCAACGCGTCACTGCACGCGGGTGGCTGCCACGAGCTCGTCCTGACGGGCGGAGGCAAGGCGCTGCGCATCGAGGTGTTCGACGGCAGCACGACGCTCCCCCGCCGTGATCCGGCGCCCCGGCGCGGCGTTCCCGGCGGCCACGGCCTGCACATAGTGGAGCGGCTGTCCGATCGCTGGGGAGCCGACGTGCACGCGGGCGGCAAGGCCGTCTGGGCCGAGATCGAGGCCTCCCGGCTGGTGTCCGGCGACGCCACGGGCCGCTGATCGTCCCGCACGGATTCCTTCCGGCCCGTCTCCGTCCGTAGTGGAGTCGCCTACACGGGGTATCCGCGGGGCATGGAAACCTCTTCGGATCGGCCGGGCGGCACGCGGCGCCCGATGTGGGGTCGGATCGCCGCCGCACTGGCGGTGGTCGTGGTGCTGTTCGTGTTCGTGGAGCGCTTCAGCCTGCTGCCCGGCTTCGGCGGACTCTTCGGATCGGACACCAGGGACCGGTCGGGGCCGGCGCTGCTGAAGTCGGTGCAGGACATGGATCGTTATGAGGCGGCCGTCGGAAACTTCCAGGTGGTCGTCGACCTGGAGAAGGACGCGGCGTTCCTGCCGGACGCGATCCGCGGGACCCGCACCCTGTACGTGGGGGCCGGCACGGTCAGCGGCTACGTCGACATGGGCGGGCTGGACGAGCGCAGCGTCACCGTGAACGAGGACCGCACGGGCGCCACGATCCGGCTGCCGCACGCGGTGCTCGGCACGGCGGCCCTCGACCCGAACCGTTCGTACGCGGTGTCGAAGCAGCGGGGCCTGCTGGACCGGCTCGGCGATCTGTTCTCCGACAACCCGGGGGGCGAACAGGCCGTGCAGAAGCTCGCCGCACAGCACATCGACGCGGCGGCCCGCGACAGCGGTCTGGTGGACCGCGCCGAGAAGAACACCACGTCGATGCTGGAGGGGCTGCTGCGCTCGCTGGGATTCCGCGAGGTGACGGTCACCTACGGCTGAACGCCGCCCTCGGGCCGGGCGGGGTCCTCCCGGACGGCCGCGAGGACGAACGCGTGGCCGGCCGGGTCGGCGTAGCGGCGCAGGGTGGTGCGGTTGTCCGGCCGGGTGCCGTCCTCCTCCGCGGCCACCGGGCGGGCTCCCAGGGCAACGGCCTCCCGCTCGGCCTCGTCGAGGGCGTCCTCCGTCACCAGGATCCGCAGGTGGACGTCGTGGGAACCCTCCAGCAGCGGCCAGCTCGGGGTCGCCCGGTGCGGATCCCGGCGGACGCCGAGCAGCGGGCCGGCGCTGCCGGTGACCAGGAAGAGCTCGCCGTCGTCAGTGGCCGGGCCGGCCGACGCGCCGAGCAGGTGCGCGTAGAACCGGGCCAGCGGCTCCGGTTCGGCGCAGTCCAGGACGATCACGCTTGTCTTGAGTACGGTCATGCCCCCCGTGTGCCCTGCGTCGTCACCCGTACACGCGGCGTACCCGCGCCTGCGGGCGGGGCCGCGCATGGCGCCGACGCGGCCGGGTACCCGCGCTGCGAGACGTCCAGACGGACGCCCCGCACCTCCGGGGTGCGGGACAGCCGACGACAGGGAAGGGGTGCGCATGTCGCACGTCGAGGAGTATGTCGAGGTCAACGTGCCGGTTCGCACGGCCTACAACCAGTGGACCCAGTTCGAGGACTTCCCCGCCTTCATGGAGGGCGTCGAGCGCATCGACCAGCGCACCGACACGCTCACCCACTGGGTGACGAACGTCAACGGCGTGCGCCGCGAGTTCGACGCGCAGATCACCGAGCAGCTCCCGGACCAGCGGGTCGCCTGGATGACGGTCGACGGTGAGACCCGCCAGGCCGGACTCGTCACCTTCCAGCCCATCGACGCGAGCACCACGAAGGTCGTCCTGCGCATGAACTGGGTGCCCGAGGGACTGGCCGAGGGCGCCGCCGACAAGCTCGGCTTCGTCAAGCGCCAGGTCACGGGGGACCTGAAGCGGTTCAAGACGTTCATCGAGTCGCGCGGGATCGAAACCGGCGCCTGGCGGGGCGAGGTCTGAGCACCATGAGCGGCGAGGCTGCGAGCAGGGGTGCCCGGACCGTGTCGCGCGGCGGCACGGTCCGGGAGGTCGCGGGCAGATCCGGGCTGGTGGCCCACGGAGTGCTCTACGCGCTGATCGGGGTGCTGGCGGTACGCGTCGCCTTCGGGGGCGGCGAGAAGGAGGCCGACCGGCAGGGTGCCCTGCAGGAACTGGCCGACAAGCCCCTCGGCTCCGTACTGATCTGGGCCGTCGGCATCGGTGTGGTGTGCATGGCGGTGTGGCGCCTGTCGGAGGCCGTGTTCGGCGCGGCGGGGCCGAAGGGCGACAAGGCCACGAAACGGCTGGCGGCGGCGGCCCGCTGCGTGTTCTACGTGGTGGTGGCCTTCTCCGTCTTCGCGTTCGCCGCCGGCAGCGGCGGGAGCTCCGGGGACGCGCAGTCGCGTGACATGACCGCGAAGGCCCTCGGGCTGCCGGCCGGCCAGTGGCTGGTGGGCGCCGTCGGGCTGGGGATCGCCGTCGCGGGTGTGGTCATCGCGGTGAAGGCGGTCCGGCGCGACTTCCGCAAGCACCTCGACATGGGCGGGTCCTCGCGGGGCTCCCGCAAGGCGGTCGACTTCCTCGGGGTGGGCGGCGGGCTGGCCCGCGGAGCGGTGTTCGCGGCGGCCGGCGGCTTCATCCTGTACGCGGCGGTGCGCTACGACCCGGGGCAGGCCAAGGGACTCGACGACACGTTGCGGTCGTTCGCCCTGACCCCCGCGGGGCCGTGGCTGCTGGTCGCGGTCGCCGTCGGACTGACGCTCTACGGGGCGTTCGACTGGGCGATGGCCCGGTGGCGCGAGGTGTGAGCCCTCGCGCGGGGGCCGGCGGAGCGGGACCCCGCCGGTCTTCAAGGCAGTAACCCGCCGAAGGGGGCGCGGATCCGTGACCATCTCGGCCAAGTTGTGCGTGCGCCCCCGAGAGCCCCCCGCAGTGACGTTCCATCTCCCCTGTACGGGGGCAGCCGCGTGGTGCTGTCGTTCGATCACCGAGGAGAGCTCACGATGACGAAGGTCCTGGTCCTGCACAATGTCAGCCTGGTCCGGTCCGCCCTGGCCGCACTGCTGAGATCGGAAGGACCTTTCGAGGTCACCTCCGCGGGATGGCGCAGCGCGGCGCGGCGGGCGGAGTCCTTACGACCAGACGTGACGGTCGTCGACCTCGACTGTCCGGGAACGACGGCCGTGCTGGCCGAGCACGGGCCCGCCGCCGACCGCCAGGTCCTCGCCTCCCCCTCCCCCGTCCTCGTGCTCGCGTCGACCGGCGCGCCCGGTTCGCTGCACCGGGCCTTCCGTGCCGAGGCCCGCGGCTACGTCGACAAGGACGGCTCCCCGGGGCGGCTGGTCCGGGCGGTGCGCAGAGTCGCGGCGGGGGAGAAGTTCATCGACGCCTCGCTGGCCTCCGCCTTCATGGCGGCGGACCCGGTTCCGCTGAGCCCGCGCGAGCTGAGCGTGCTGGCCCGGGCCGCGGAGGGCGACTCCATCGCCGAGATAGCCCGCGCGCTGCACCTGGCGAGCGGGACGGTGCGCAACTACATGGCCGCGGCGACCCGTAAGACCGGCGCGCGCAACCTGATCGACGCGATCCGCATATCCCGGCGGGAGGGCTGGGTCTGAGTCATCCGTCCGCGGTCTCGTTCCACTTCCCCACCAGATCGCGGTAGAGCGGCGATCTGGCCGGGAGTTCCGCATGGGTGCCGCACACGGCGCGGGTCCCGTCCAGGACGAGGACCCGGTCGGCGCGGGCCGCGGACGAGACGCGGTGGGCCACGACGACGAGGGTGCCGGGCCGGGCCGCGAGGGCCCGTTCGGCACGCTCCTCCGTAAGCGGGTCCAGGTGGCAGGTGGCTTCGTCGAGGAGCAGGAGGGGCGCCGGCGAGAGGTAGGCGGCGGCGAGCGCGAGCTGCTGGCCCTCGCCGCGGGACAGCAGCCCGGGCCGCACCTCGGCGTCCAGTCCGCCCAGCCGTTCCACCAGGCCGTCCAGTCCGAGGGTGTTGACGGCGTGCCGCAGCCGGGCGTCGCCGGAGCGGGGGCCGTCCGGGCCCTCGGCGCCGCAGAGGTGGGTGAGGTTCTCCCGTACGGTGCCGGTGAACACGTAGGCCTGCTGCGGCAGGAGGGTCCGCCGCGGATCCGGTCCGCCCGCGCCCGGTGCCCTGCGGGCGGCGGCGCCCGCGATGAGCACCGTGCCCGCGTCCGGTGCGAGCATCCCGGCGAGCAGGACGGTGAGCGTGGATTTGCCGATGCCGCTCGGACCGACGACGGCGAGGTGTTCCCCCGGCCGCACGACGAGGTCGAGGGCGTCGAGCACGGGCGCCGCGCCGCGGCCGTAGGCGAAGGTGACGCCCCGCAGTTCGGCCGCGGCCGGGGCGGGACGGGCCGGGCCGGTCGGCGGCGGCGCCGCCGCCGGAGGCTTCGCGAGGGCCGTGCGCGGGGACGCCGGGGTGCAGAAGCGCTCCAGGACCACCAACAGCCGGGTCCCCGCGGAACCGAGCGCCGTCATCAACGAGTTGAGCGCGGGCAGCAGGGCCTGCAGCACGTAGGTGAGACCGCCGGCGAGCGTTCCGGCGGTGACCCCGTGCGCGAGCAGCCAGGGCGCCGCGACGAGCAGGGCGATCACCGGCAGCCGGCCCGCCGTGCCCAGGGCCAGGGTTCGCAGGGCCGCCCAGTGCGCGAGCCGGCGGGCCAGCTGTTCCTGCGCGGCGATCAGGGGCTCGATCCGCTCCCGCTCCGCCTGCTGTCCACCACAGGCCACGACGTCGCGCAGGCCCGTGCCCAGCTCCCCCAGCCGGTCCGCGAGCGCCTCGTCGGTGTCCAGGGAGCGTCGTTGCACGGCCGCCATGGGCCGGAGCGTGGCCAGGAACACGACCACGCCGAGGAGCAGGGGCGGCAGCACGACCAGCAGCAGGACCGGGGCCAGGGCCGCCATGCCCGCGAGGGCGCCGACCGCGGTGAAGACGAACGAGCGCACCGTCAGGACGAGGCCCGCGAAGGAGTCCCGGGCCATTTCGGTCTGCTGGGTCAGGCGGGACACCGCGCCCGCGTCGGGAGCGCGTGCCGGGTCGTCGACCGCGCGGTCCAGTGCCTGCCGGACCGCCCGCCGGACCAGGCCGTCCCGCAGGGGTTCGACCAGGTCGGCGAGTCCGGCGAAGACGCCCCGCAGCGCGAAGCCGCCGAGGACCGCTCCGGCCGCGGCCGCGGCCAGCCAGGCCAGCCCGGTGCCGGTGCGACCGGCGAGGAAGCCGTCGTCGAGGGCGCGGGCCACTCCGTAGCCGCCGAGGAAGGTGTGCGCGGACTCCAGGAGCGACCACCCCGCCAGGCGCGCCAGGACGCTTCCGCGGCCGCGCAGGAACCGCCGGGCTTCGGGAGCCACCCGCCGCCAGGCCTCCGTCTCGGTTTCGGTCGCGGTCCCCGTCCGGGTCCGGGCCCCCGCTCCGGCTCCGGTCATCGGCCCGCCTCCTGCTTGCGCGGGGGCGACGGCCGGTCGTCCGTGTCCGTTCCGGGCGGCGGCGTCGTCGTGGTGTCGGCGGCGAACACCTCCCGGTAGGCGGGTTCGCGCCGCCACAGTTCGGCGTGGGTACCGGCCGCGCGCATCCGTCCGTCCTCCAGCCAGACGACGAGGTCGGCGCGGACGGCGGACGAGAGGCGGTGGGCGACGACGATCCGGGTACCGGGCCGGATCTCGCGGGCGAGCGCCCGCTCGACCTCCCGGGCGGTGACGGTGTCGAGGCTGGAGGTGGCGTCATCGAGTACGAGGAGCCGGCCGGCGCGGCAGAACGCCCGGGCGAGCCCCAGGCGTTGGACCTCCCCGCCGGACAGCGGGGCGTCGGCGAGGCGCGTCGCGTACCCGTCGGGCAGACGGCGTACGAACGGGTCGGCGCCCGCGGCCCGGGCCGCGGCCCGCACCGCCTGCGGTCCGGGAGCCGGGCCCGCGCCGAACCCGATCGCCCCGCCGACCGTTCCCCCGAGCAGCACGGGCCGGTCGAAGGCGTACCCCACCTCGCGGCGCAGCGCTTCGGCGCTCAGTTCCCGCAGCGGCACGCCGTCCAGCAGCACCTGGCCGGCGTCGGGGTCGGTGAGCCGGCCGGCGACGGCGGCGAACAGCGTCTTGCCGGCCCCGGACCGGCCCACCACCGCCACGGTGGTGCCTCCGGGGACCACCAGGCTGATGTCGCGCAGGACGGCCGAGCCGCCGCGCACGACCCGTACGCCGCGCAGCTCCAGGGTGCCCGGCCCGGCGGGCGGCAGCTCGGCGCGGCCGTGACCGAGCGGGGGCAGGGCGAGGAGGGCGGCGGTCCGGCGGGCGGCGGCCCTGCCGCGCACCACGGCGGCCAGGGCGCCGGTGACCGCGCCGACTCCGGCGGCGAGGCCCGCGTACCGCAGCACCGCGAGGAGTTCACCGACCCCGATGGCCCCGGCCGACAGCCGGATGCCGCCGACGGCGAGGACGGCGTACAGCAGGATGGGCATGAGGGCCGAGGAGCGGGCCGTCGTACCGCCGTAGACCTGCCACATGCGCCGGCCCTCGGCGCCGAGTTCGGGGAGCCGCGCCAGGATGCGGGCGCGTTCGCGGTCGGCGGTCCCGGCGGCGGCGATCGTGCGCGCTCCGGCCAGTGCCTCGACGAGGCGTCCGGCGGTGTCGAGCTGCACCTGCTGGTAGCGGGCGACGCTGCTGAGGGTGTCCCGGGTGAAGGCCCGCAGCAGGAGCACCAGCAGCGGCAGGCCGAGGAGGAAGGTGAGCGCCGTCCACGGGTCGATGAGGAAGAGCGCGGCCATCGCGCCGAGCGGTGGCAGCAGCGCCGCGACGCCGTGCGCGACGGCCGCCGGGACCTTCCCCGCCTCGGTGGCGTGCGCGGTCAGTCGCGCGGCCGTCTCGCCGGGCGGGTACCGGGCCGCGTGGTGCGGTGCGGTCCCCAGCAGCCGGGCGAGCCCGAGCCGGCGCAGCCGGGCGGTGGAGCGGCCGTCGACGTCCCCGGTCAGCCGTGCGGCGGTGGCGTCCAGGGCCACTTCGGCGGCGATGACCGCGGCGCACAGCAGCGTCCATGCGGGGCCGGACGGGTCGGCGCGCAGCAGCAGGTCGAGGGTGTGGCCGAGGACGGCGGGTTCGGCGAGGGCCGCCGCCGCGGCGGCCAGGGTGCATCCGAGGACGGCGGCGGTGCGTCCGGCGCTGTGCCGGGCGGCGGCGACGAGCGCCCGGTCCGCGCCGCGGGCCAGTGCGGGCTCCGGCTCCTGCGCGGGTCCGGCGGCCGCGTCGGGAGGGCTCATCGGCGGATGCCTCCAGTGATGTGGTGCGGGCCCGGGCGGTGAACCGCCCGGGCCCGAGCCGACCTATGTCAGTTACAGGTCGTGATGCTCAGGCTGCTGTCCCCGCAGAGGAGCAGGCTGGCGCGGCTGCCGCCGCCGGTCATCGCGACCTCGGTGGTCTCTTCCTTCGGGGTCTCCATCGACTGCAGGTCAAGAAGCGTCATGTCAGATTCCTCTTCTCTCGGGTGGTGCGATGGGTCACGGTCCCGGACGGGACCGGCTCGTGGGCCGCGGCGGCGTCGCGCAGCGGCGGGAGGAACGGCAGGTGCGCGCGACCGCCGGGCGCGGCGCTGCCGAGGGCGAGGAGAGCGCCGGCCGTGCCCGTGGTGAGGTCCATGGACAGGCGCATCATCTGCTCGCCGGGGAAGGCCAGATGTCCCTGGTACGGCACGGCGTGCCGGGCCAGTGCGTCGATCTGGCGGGCGATGGCGGCGGGCCCGGTGCCGGGCCCGGGGGTGGTGGTCCGGGCGAGGTGCAGGATCATTCCGGCGGCACCGCGCATCAGGCCGGGCTGGGCGTAGAAGGTGGCCTGCGCCGCCCTCACGATCTCCGGCCGGGCCCGTTCGAAGCGCTCGTCCGGACCGTGCTCCAGCCAGTCGTCGAGGACCATGCCGATGCCGACGCTGCCTTCGCCGAGGTACGGCATGGTCCGCCAGCCCTCGTTGACCTGGAGGGTGCCGAACGCGCTGGTGACGCAGCGGTCGAGGTCGCGGTGGAGTGCGTGGGCGGCCTGGATCAGCAGTTCCTTGTCGCCGGTGCGCTCGTAGAGGCGTACGAAGAGCAGGGCCGGGCCGGAGTTCCCGTACAGCAGGCCGGCGCGGGTGGGCCGTTGACCGGGCCGGGCGAGCCGTTCGGCGCAGCGCAGGGCCGCGGCGTGCAGGGCGGGCTCGCGGCTCGCGGTCCCGAGCGCGTCCAGGGCGAGGCCGATGCCGGCGAGGCCGCTGTACAGGTCGGGGCCCGCGCTCTCCCAGGGCTGCTCCAGGAGCCGTTCGGCGAGGGCGAGGGCGCGCTGGGGGTGTCCGAGCCGGTGCAGCGTCCACGCCGTGCCGGCGAGGCCGTCGTAGAAGCCGAGCGGGGTGCCGGAGGCCGGATCCGCGGTTCGGTCGAGCAGCCACTCCTCGGCCTCGGGCCAGGGCCCGGCGCCGGTCTCGGCGAGGGCGTGGAGCACCCCGGCGATGCCGTTGCCGAAGCCGATGCCTCCGTGGGCGGTCGCGAACTGGGCGATGTCGCCGGGGACGAAGCGGTCCTCGCGGTGCGGAGTGGCGCTCGCCCGCAGTGCCTCGGTCATCGAGGCGCGGGCTGCGGGCCAGTGACCCGGTTCGACGGGGAGGTACGGTCCGGCCGGTGCGGGCAGCCGGTCTCCGGGCCGGTCCTCCGGTGCGCCGGAGAGGATCTCCTCGACGGCCTCGTCGAGGAAGCGGCGCGGCACGGGGAACTGCTCGGCGGCGACGGCGGCCAGGTGCACGGCCTTGGTGCGGTCCATGACGAGCAGGCTGGTCAGCGGGAGGAACAGGGCGAGCCGCAGGCAGGCGAGGGCGTAGCGGTCGACGGCAAAGCCGCGGCGCTCGGCGGGGGCGACGAAGGCCGGGTTGGCGACGGTCTGGCGCAGCCCCTCGTCGATGTGCGCGGCGGCCTCGAAGTCCAGCAGGGCGACGGAGGGTTCGCCGGTCTCGTCCTCGGCCACCATGATGTTGAAGAGGTGGAGGTCGTTGAAGACCACCCCGCGGGCGTGGACGGCGTCGACGGCCTCGGTGACCCGCTGGTGGATCCTCAGCGCCCACGCGGTGTACGAGGCCAGCTCGTCCGGGGTCGGGTCAGCCTCGATGAGCGGGTGGCGGCGGGCGAAGTAGGTGTTGAGGGGTTTGCCGTCCAGGTGCTGCATGGCCAGGAAGTGGTGGTCGCCGACGGTGAAGGCGCCGCGGACGGCCGGTACGCAGTCCAGGCCCGCCAGCCTTTCCAGCGCCGCCTGTTCGCGGTGCAGCCGGGTCACGGCGTCGGCGCCGTCGGCGGCGAGTCCGGCGTGGGGCCGGGCCTCCTTGAGGACCACGGTCTCGCCGGTGCGGGTGTCCTTGCCGACGTAGACGCCGCCGCCGTTGGAGAAGTGCAGCGCGCGTTCCACGGTGAAGGGGACGTCGGTCAGGGTGACGGCGGAGCGCGCCCGCAGGTGGGGCGTCAGGAAGTCGGGCAGGTCGAGCCATTCGGGCGGCTGGAAGGCCGGTCCGCGCCGGTCCGGTACGAGCCGGCCGTCGGGGGTCTCGATCGCCGGGACCAGTTCGCCGTGCTCGTCGTAGCAGTGCCTCAGGGTGAAGCTGCCGTAGCGCAGGTGGACCGGCCCGGCGCCCCAGCGCAGATCACTGAGGACGTACGGGCCGGCCGCTCCGTCCAGCGCGGCGTCGAGGTCTTCGGCGATGCGGCGGCACTGCTCTTCGTCGGCGGGGTACACGGTGATGAACTTGCCGCTCGCCGCGCGGTCGGCGTACTTGGCGTTGCGCAGGTGCAGCAGGTAACGGCTCGGGATGAACTTGAAGGCGATGGTGCGTTCGGTGCAGTAGTCGTACACCGTTGCGAGGACCGACTCGGCGTTGTCGAGCGTGGCCGAGACGTGGATCTTCCAGCCCTGCGCGGGCAGTTCCGCACCGGCGGGCCGCAGGGCGAGCCAGTCGCCGCTGCGGTGCGAGCGCCAGCCCGACGGGACGGGGGCGAGGGCGGCCGGGTAGCTCTCTCCGGCCCGCCGGTACGGCGCGTCGTAGAACCAGCGGTCTGCGTCGCAGAAGGCGGCGTACCCCTTGTTCACACCTGCTCCCTCGGTCGGTGGCAGACCCGAAGGTGTCACGCCGGGCGCAGGGGGCGACAGTCACCGCTGTCACCGGCGGGGTGTGCAGTACTCACGAGTCACGAAGGGCGGCGGTGCCACCAGTGCCTGCGGCGCGGGTGCACGGCGCGGCCCAGCCGCAGGCCGATCAGGAGGTAACCGAGCAGTGCTCCGGCGGTGTTGAGGATGACGTCGTCGATGTCGAAGACGCGTCCGGTGACGAGGGCGCCCTGGATGAGTTCCACCAGCGTCATCAGGCACACGGTCACCGCGGCGACCCGCAGCAGGCCGCGGGCGGGCGGCAGCAGGACGGGCAGGAGCACGCCGAACGGCACGCCCAGCAGCAGGTTGCCGCCCACCTGGCGGGCCGCTTCGAACGTCGACGCCCCCCGCAGGTAGGCCCCGATCGAGTGGCCGGGCCGCAGGTTGGGGTGCACGAGGTCCGCCGATGCGGCGGAGGGTTCCAGGGTCAGCCGGGCCAGGACCACGCTGAACAGGACGGTTCCGGCGAAGGCGGCCAGCATCGCGAGGGCCCGTACGGCCGGGTGGGCCGGGAGGGCGGTGCGGGCCGCGCTGCTCGTCGTACCGGTGTCCTGTCGGACCGCTTCCTGAGGCTTCTCGTCGCGCCGTCGCGCGTAGCTCCACGTCATGCGGGCGCGTCTACCCGGCGGGCGGACCGGTACGCGGGCCCGCGCGGGCGCATGGGCGCGGGCCCGGGAGGGCACGCGCACGGGGTGACCGACATCCCCCGCACCACTGCGCGGCGAGGCGCTCCGCCCGCCGTCGCTTCCCCCGCCCGCGGCCTCGCGGCGCGCACCCGCGCCGAGTTGCGGCGCACGGCCGTCCGCGTGTGGACGGACAATCTGGCCGACCACGCGGCCGCCCTGACCTACTACGCGCTGCTGGCGCTGCTGCCGGCGCTCGTCATCGCCGTCTCCGTCGTGGGGCTGCTGGGTGGGGCGCGGCGGGACCGGCTCGTCGCCGACCTGACCGCCTACGCGCCCCCGCAGTCGGCGCAGGTGCTCCGCGAGGCGCTCGGCGCCATCCCCGAGGGGCATTCCTCGATGTGGGCCCTGCTGCTCGGCGGGGTGGTGAGCGCGCTGTGGTCGGCGTGCAGCTACCTGGCGGTGTTCCGCCGCGCCCTGCACGCGATGCACCGGGTGCCGGACACGCGGCGGCCGCTGCGGGCCGCGCACACCCTCGTCGTCCATGCGGCGCTGCTGCTGGTGCTGCTCGTCGTCGGCGCCGTGGGGCTGGTCGTGTCCGGGCCGCCGGCGCGGTGGGCCGCGCGGGCCGTGGGGGCGGGCGGTGCGGAGGCCGTCGCGTTCCTGCGCTGGCCGGTGCTCCTGGTGGTCGTGACCCTGCTGGTACTGGTCCTGTTCCGGACCGGACCGGCCCAGAGCCGGGGCACCCGGCGGGGCCTGCCGGGCGGGGTGCTGGCGGCGCTGCTGTGGCTGGCCGCCTCGGCCCTCTTCACGCTGTACACCGAACTGGACACGTACGGACGGCTGTACGGGTCGCTGGCCGGAATCGTGGTCTTCGTGATCTGGCTCTGGTTCGCCAACCTCGCGCTGGTCACCGGCGCCCAGTTCAACGCGGAACGGGCGCGGCGGCCGGCGGCCGGGCCGCGGGCCTGAGGCCCTGCGGCCCGGCCGCCCGGGGGCACTACTTCGTGCGCCGGGCGCGGCGGGCGAGTACGGCTGCCGTCAGGACGCCGGCGACGGTGGCCAGCGCGGTGCGGTTGGCCCGCGCCAGGCTCGCGGCGCGGCCGGCCGCGGCCCGTGCGGAGTCGAGCCTGCGGTGGCCGGCGAACCGTCCGGCGCGGGCGGCGGTGTCCCGGACGCGCGTCGCCGTCCGGAGCGCCCCGGCGAGGACGGGATCGGGTGTCTTGTCCTCCACGAGGCGCCCGACGTGCACGGCGGTGTCCCGGAGCCGGCCGGTGGCGCGCACGACGTGCCCGCGGCTCGGCCGGGCCGGGGACGGACTTGTCGTTGGCGTGCGGTATCAGCGTCATGGCGCTGCCCTCTCCTTGAAGTACGCGTCGTCGGACGCGAGTTGCCTGCGTACGGGTGTGTGCTGCGCGGGTACCCGGCAACGCCGGGATCACGCGCGCCGGGCCGCGGTACGGCCCGTCAGCCCGTTCCGCCGGGGAGGATCTCCTTGGCCTTGGCGACGGCGAACCCCCAGGCCTGGCCGACGGTCGGCCTGGCGGGAACGGCGACCTCGTCGGGGTTGGTCAGTACGTCGAGCAGGACGGGACCGGGGGTCTCGAACGCCTTGCGCACGCCGTCGTGGAGGTCGTCGGGGTCGGTGACGCGGATGCCGGTCAGTCCGAGTGCGGTGGCGACGGCCGCGAAGTCGGGATTGTCGAGGACGGTGCCGAACTCCGGCAGTCCGACCTGTTCCTGTTCGAGTTCGACCATGCCCAGGCGGCGGTTGTCGAAGACGACGATCTTCACGGGCAGCCGGTACGCGGCGATGGTCATGAGGTCGCCCAGCAGCATGCCCAGGCCGCCGTCACCGCAGAGGGCGACGACCTGCCGCTCGGGTGCCCAGAGTTGCGCCCCGAGGGCCTGCGGCATGGCGTTGGCCATCGATCCGAGGTTGTACGAGCCGATCAGGCGGCGCTCGCCGCGCAGGGTGATGAAGCGGGAGAGCCAGACGGTGGCCATGCCGGTGTCGGAGGTGAAGACGGCGTCGTCGGTGGCGTAGGAGTCCACCGCGGCGGCCAGGGCCTCGGGGCGGACGGCTCCGTCCCGGTTGTCCAGGGCCGCCCGCAGCCTGCCGGTGGGGCGCCGGTCGTGGGCGGGGTCGGCCAGCCGCCGCTGGCCCTCCTGCCACTTCGCGAACCGGTCCCGGGCGTCGTCGAGGTGGGCCCGGTCGGGCACCTTCGCCAGCAGCGGCAGCAGGGCCCGCAGGGTCGCCCCCACGTCTCCGGCCAGGCCGACGTCGACGGGCACCCGGCGTCCCAGGTGCTCCTCGCGGACGTCGATCTGGACGACCTTGCAGCTCGTGGGGTACCAGTCGCGGTAGGGGAAGTCGGTGCCCAGCATGAGCAGCACGTCGCCGTGGTCGAGGGCGTGGGCGGCGGCGGGGTTGCCGATCAGGCCGGTCTGCCCGACCTCGTAGGGGTTGTCGTGCTCGAATCCCTCCTTCGCCTTGAGGGTGAGCACCATCGGCGCGGCGAGCAGCTCCGCCGTGCGGAGCACTTCGGTACGGGCCTCGCGGGCTCCGCGGCCGACCAGGAGCGTGACGCGGGAAGCGGCGTTGAGGAGCTCGGCGGCCTCGGCGAGGGCCGTGTCGTCCGGGCGCGTGACGGCGTGGCCGAGGGCGAACCGGACGGGCCGGTCCTCGCTCAGCTCCATCTCGCCGAGGTCGGCGGGCACGGTCAGGACCGCCACTCCGCCCTGGCCGACCGCCGCGCGGACGGCGGACTCCAGCATGCGGGGCATCTGCTCCGGGGAGGTGACGGTGGCGCGGTAGACGGCCACGTCACGGAAGAGGAGGTCGTTGTCGACCTCCTGGAAGTAGTCGCCGCCCATCTCGGAGCGGGGCACCTGGCCGCAGATCGCGAGCACGGGCGCGCGGCTCTTCGCCGCGTCGTACAGGCCGTTGAGGAGGTGGACGGAGCCCGGTCCGACGGTGCCCGCGCACACCCCGAGGACGCCCGAGAGCTGGGACTGGGCGCCGGCGGCGAAGGCGGCGGCCTCTTCGTGCCGGCACCCGACCCAGTCCAGGCCGTCGGTGGTGCGGATGGCTTCGGTCAGGGGGTTCAGCGCGTCTCCGACGACGCCGAACACGTGCTGGACGCCCAGGCTCTTCAGTCCCTCGACGATGACGTGGGCGACGGTGCGCGATGCCATGGGGGTACCCTCCGGTCGTTCGGTACGGCTCCCCGCCGGTGCGGGGGGCCGGGTCGGTCAGTGGGCGAAGCGGTCGGGATCGGCCGCCTGCCAGTCGGATGCCCAGTCCTCGGGCGCGGATGCGAGCAGCTGGCCGGGGGTGAGCCAGGTGTGCAGCTCGGCGTAGGAGCGGACGGTGTGCGGGTCCACGCGCTGGAGCAGCATGTGGGGGCGCAGGCCGCGCGGGTCGTCCACGCCCAGCGAGGCCATGATCTGCAGGGCGCTCTTGACGGTGGCCTCCTGGTAGCGCCGTACGCGCTGCGACTTGTCGGCGACGTCGACGGCGCGGGCGCGCCGCTCGTCCTGGGTGGCGACCCCGACGGGGCAGGTGTTGGTGTGGCAGCGCTGGGCCTGGATGCAGCCGACCGCGAACATCATGGCGCGGCCGGCGTTGGTGTAGTCGGCGCCCTGCAGCAGTCGTTTCACGAGGTCGCTGCCGGTGGCGACCTTGCCGCTGGCGCCGATCCGGATCCGGTCGCGCAGTCCGACGCCGACGAGGGCGTTGTGCACGGCCATCAGGCCCTCGCTGAGCGGCAGGCCGACGTTGTCCACGAATTCCAGCGGTGCAGCGCCCGTGCCGCCCTCTGCGCCGTCGACGACGATGAAGTCCGGAGTGGTGCCTTCCTCCAGCATGGCCTTGCAGACGGCGAGGAACTCGCGGCGCGAGCCGAGGCACAGCTTGAAGCCGACCGGCTTGCCGTCGGCGAGTTCGCGCATGCGCGCCACGAAGCGGACCAGCTCCCGCGGGGTGGAGTACACGCGGTGGTAGGGCGGCGAGATGACGGTCCTGCCCTGCGGGACGCCCCGGACCTCGGCGATCTCCGCGTTGACCTTGGCGGCCGGCAGGACGCCGCCGATGCCGGGCTTGGCGCCCTGGCTGATCTTCAGCGAGACGCACTTGACGTGCTCGTGGGCGGCCTTGCGGGCGAACTCCCGCTCGTCGAAGCCGCCGTCGGCCGTCCTGCAGCCGAAGTAGCCGGTGCCGATCTCCCACACGAGGTCCCCGCCGGGGCGCAGGTGGTACTCGGACAGGCCGCCCTCGCCGGTGTCGTGGGCGAACCCGCCCATCTGCGCACCGGTGTTGAGGGCGAGGACGGCGTTGGCCGAGAGCGAGCCGAAGCTCATCGCCGAGACGTTCAGCAGGGCCATGTCGTACGGCCGGGTGCAGTCGGGGCCGCCGATGCGGACCCGGGGCGGGGTGGTGCTCACCGGCCGGGGGGCCATGGACGGGGTGAGGTACTCGCTGCCGGCCCGGTAGAGGTCGAGTTCGGTGCCGAACGGCTCCTCGGCGTCGGTGCCCTTGGCGCGCTCGTAGACGAGGTCGCGGGTGTCGCGGTCGAAGGGGCGGCCGTCGAAGTTCCGCTCGATGAAGTACTGCTGGAGCTCCGGTCGTATCTTCTCCAGCGCGAAGCGGAGGTGTCCGAGCACCGGGTAGTTCCGCAGGATCGAGTGCCGCCGTTGCAGGACGTCGTGGACGGCCGTCGCCGCGAGCAGGAGCAGTGGGCCGGCGGCGGCCGCCCACCAGGGCGAGACGAGGGCGGTGGCGGCGCAGGCGACCACCGCGAGCGGGACGAGAACGGCGATCACGAATAGTTTCAGCACATCGCGCTTGTGTCCCGGAGCCGGGGAGCCATGCGGCCGGCCTGCGGTGATGCCGTCGTGCCGGGCCCGGCACGGCCGTGGGCCCGAACTCGGTGAGTTCGGGCCCACGGCCGTCGCAGCGTCGGACTCGGGCCGGTCAGAGCGGCGGGAGGCCGAGGCGGGTGGTGGCGTAGTAGGTGCCCAGTTCCTGGTGGTAGTCCCGGTCGCCGAGGTGCTTCTCCCGGTGGAACTCGGGGGCGTCCTTGATCTGGCCCTTGGTGCGGTCCACGTAGACGATCCGCTCCTCGGGGTCGATGCTGACGACGGTGCTCGCCGGGAGCAGGACCTCCTTGCCGAAGATCCACACCCCGGTGTCCACGACCAGGTAGGCGTCACCGACCTCGTCGGAGTGCTTGTCCACCTTGCCGATGCCGCCGTCGGTCGCCTCGACCTTGTAGCCGGTCAGATCGGTGCCGGCCAGGTGGCCCGAGGTCGACTTGTAACTCCACACATGCTCAGTCACGCGGAAACAACTCCTCCGGTGGACGGGGGACGGCGGGGACTCCCCGCAGTCCGTCCTTCTTCGTACGTCGTGCCCGGGGTGTGCGTGCGCCCCGTGAACTCCGCCTGCCCCGCCTCCGGCGCCCCATGCACCGGCACGGAATCTCCCGGTCCGCGGGCCCCTGCGCCACCGGTCCGGCCCGGACCCTATGCTGCGGGGGTGATCAAGCCGATTGAACTCGTCATATTCGACTGCGACGGCGTGCTCGTCGACACCGAGCGCATCGCGACGCGCGTCCAGGTCGCCCTGGGCGCGGAGCTGGGCTGGCCGCTGACCGAGGCCGATGTGATCGACCTGTTCATCGGGCGGTCCAACGCCTCGGTACGGGAACAGGTGGCGGCCCGGCTCGGCGGGGCGACGGCCGACGTCTGGGCGAAGCGGTTCGAGCAGCTGCACCGTGAGGCGGTGGACGCAGGTCTGGCCGCCGTCGAGGGACTGCCCGAGGCGCTCGACGCGATCACGCTGCCGACCTGTGTCGCGTCCAGCGGCTCCCACGAGAAGATGCGTCACACCCTGGGCCGCACCGGTCTACACGACCGGTTCGCGGGACGCATCTTCAGCGCCACGGAGGTCGCGCACGGCAAGCCGGCACCGGACCTGTTCCTGTACGCGGCCCAGCGGATGGGTGTCGAACCGGCGGCCTGCGCGGTGGTGGAGGACAGCCGTCCGGGTGTCGAGGCGGCGCGCGCCGCCGGGATGCGGGCCTTCGGTTTCGGGGGCGGGATGACTCCGGCGGAGCGGCTCGCCGGGCCCGGGACGCGGGTGTTCCACCACATGCGCGACCTGCCCGGTCTCATCGCGGCGGGGTGACGGGGGCGGGGGCGTCCCGGCGCCCCGGCAGGGTGCCCGCGGCCCCCGCCGCGGCTTCTGAGCAGGCGTTCCCGCGTTTCCTCTAGAGTGCTGGTGGCCCTTCTTCGCGCCCGCGGCCCGCCCGCGGCGCGAACCGAACTGTCCACGGGCCCGACCGAGGAGCAATCGTGACCGACCAGGCCATATCGCTGCAGCAGGAGATCGCCCGGGACCTCCAGGTGAGCGCGTCCTTCGACGCCTCGGAGGAGATCGAGCGCCGGGTGGCCTTCCTCGCCGACCGGCTGCTCTCCACGGGCCTGCGCTCCCTGGTCCTCGGCATCAGCGGCGGTGTGGACTCCACGACCGCTGGGCGGCTGTGCCAGCTGGCGGTCGAGCGGGTGCGCGCCGCCGGGCACGAGGCGACGTTCTTCGCGATGCGGCTGCCCTACGGCGTCCAGGCGGACGAGTCCGACGCGCAGCTGGCGCTGGAGTTCATCCGGCCCGACCAGGTCCTGACCGTCGACGTGAAGGCGTCGAGCGACGCCGCCCTGGAGGCGGTGCTGGCCGGCGGCACGGTCTTCCGTGACGAGCACCAGCAGGACTTCGTGCACGGCAACATCAAGGCCCGCCAGCGGATGATCGCCCAGTACGCGGTGGCGGGTGCGCACGCGGGCCTCGTGGTGGGCACGGACCACGCCGCCGAGGCGGTGTCCGGCTTCTTCACGAAGTTCGGCGACGGCGCGGCGGACGTGGTCCCGCTCACCGGCCTGACCAAGCGCCGGGTGCGGGCCACGGCGGAGGCCCTGGGCGCGCCGTCCGCGCTGATCTGGAAGGTCCCGACCGCGGACCTGGAGACGCTGAAGCCGGGCCTCGCGGACGAGGAGGCCCTCGGCGTCACCTACGACGACATCGACGACGTCCTGGAGGGCAAGCCGGTCGACCCGGCCGCCCTCGACATCATCGTCTACCGCTACCGCGCCACGGAGCACAAGCGCCGGCTCCCCATCGCCCCCTGACCTCCGCCCGGGGGCCGGTCCGTGCCGGCGCCCGGGGTGACGGCGTCGGGAGGGTCAGGCGGGGGTGGACAGGATGGTGTCCTCCGCCCTGCGTGCCGCGGGACGGGTGCTGCCCGCGACGATCAGGGCGAGCAAGACCGCGGCCGCCTCGCTCTGCAGGATCCGCGCGGCCTGTTTCAGCCGGCCCGGATCGGGGACGGGGATGGACAGCGCCACGCATTCCGGGTTGCGGCCGGCGGTGATCGGCACGCCCGCGCACACCGTGCCGAGCGCGTACTCCTGGAGGTCGAGGAGGGGCGTGTTGGGCGGGCGGCCGTCGAGTTGGGCGAAGAGCACCCGCTGACTGGTGAGGGTGTGGGTGGTGAAGGGCGTCAGCGGGTGGCGGGACAGGTGCTCGCGCCGGTCGTCGTGGTCCAGTTGGGCCAGCAGGGCCTTGCCCACCGCGGAGGCGTGGGCGGCGGCGCGGAAGTCGACCCACTCCTCGACCACGGGTGCGGCCGGACCGTCCGCGTACTGCGTGATGGCGACCTCGCCGTCGGTGTAGCGGGCGACGTAGACGGCGGCGCCGACCGCGTCCCGTACCCACGCCAGGGTCTCGCGCAGGTGCCCGCGGCCCTCCCCGCCGTCCATCTCGCCCCGCGGCAGGGCGTGCCCGGCCACGTACGCGTCCGGTCCGACCGGTGTGGCCAGGTCGGCACGGACCAGCTGTTCGACGGCCCGCGCGAGGACGAGCTGCGGCAGCTTCGTCTCGCGGGCGATCTGGGTCAGGTTGACCCCGCCCGAATAGCGGTTGACGACCTCCAGGACCCGCAGGGCCCGGTGGACCGATTCCAGCGCCGCCGGGGCCGGGCGTCCTTCGGGGGACGTACGGGCCGCATGCGTCAACTGCGGCTGTTTGAGCGCTTCGAGGGACCACCCGTTGGCCTGCTCCGTGAGGTGCAGCGGGTTCAGCCGGGCGTTCCGGGCGACGGCCACGGCGACCTGCGGGCCGGGGGTGTAGACCTCCCCGAGATCGGGGTGGTCCTTGCGCGGGCGCCCCACGAGGGCCTGCCGCAGTCGCGCGGGGAGCCGCAGCGGCGGCCTGCAGGCCCGGCCCGGCCCGCCGGTCAGGGAGGTGAGGTCCTGGGTGGTGATGGGCGGGGACGTCCAGATGACGGAGGCGCCGAGGGCTTCTTCGAGGTCGGGCGGGATCTGCGGCAGGGGCGGCAGGTGCTCGTCGGGCGGGAGGGCGTGGGCCTGGCGTTTCCAGTACCGGGCGGTCGCGACCTCGGCGCGCGACAGGTGGTGCAGGTGGAGGCAGTGGGCGGCGGTCTGCGAGCCCGCCCCGGCCGCGTACTGGAACCAGAACTGCGCGCCCTCGGTGCGGTCGGCGAGGTGGAGCAGGCACGCGAACAGCAGCGCCGAGTCCACGCCGTGGGGCCAGGAGTCGGCGGCCAGGGCGATCTCGGCGAAGTCCCGGCTCTCCGCGAGCGACCAGGCGAGGTCGTCCAGGCCGCGGGCGGCCCGCACGTGGCAGGCGGCGTCGAGGACGAGGTCGTCGGCCTCGGCCGGAGCGGTCCGCCCGCTGCCGGCCGCGGCCGCCCCCGGGGCGGTTCCGCTCGCCGAGCGGGCGCGGTCGGCGGCGATCCGGCGGGCGATGCGCCGCCGGGCGGCACCCTCGTCGTAACCGGCGTACTCCTCCGCGAGCACGGTCGCGTCCGCCAGGGCCGCGTCCAGTTCGCACAGCGGCATGTCGCGGTGGCGTGGCATGTCGCTCACTGGTCCTTCTCCTCTCCGGGGATCCAGTCCACCCCGAGTTTGCGGGACAGGGTTCGGCGTGCGCCGCGGATGTGCGACCGGACGGTGGCGGGGGAGATCCCCATCATCCGGGCGACCGTGTCGCAGTCGTTGCCCAGCAGGAACGCCAGCAGCACCACGTCGTACTGCCGCTCGGACAGACCCGCGATCGCCGCGTACAGCCCGAGTTTCGACTCCAGCAGCTCCAGCCGCTCCCGGGAGGACCGGCGCAGGGCGGCGAACCAGGCGGTCTCGACCATGGCCACCTGCCGGCCCAGGACGGCCAGCCGCCGCTCGACGTGTTCGCGCAGCACCGCCCAGGCGAAGCCGTGCAGGCTCGCCTCCTTCAGTGCCTGTCGCCACACCTTCAGCAGGAAGGTGAACACGTCGTCGACGACTTCCTCGGCGTCCTTGGGGTTGCCCAGCTGCAGGTGGGCGTAGCGCAGGTAGGCGCGGTGCTGCTGGGAATGGAAGGCGGTGAACTCCACCGGCAGCACTCCGGCCAGTTCACTGGAGACGGCGCGGTCTCCCGACGGGTCGCATTCTCCTTCGTTCACACGCTCCCCCACAGCTGTGCACGGCCGCCGGTCGCGGTGACGCGGAGGAGGCGGTGAGGACGGAGGGGGCCATGGGGACGGAGGTGGCCGTGGGGGCGGCGGAGGGGGCCATGGGGACGGAGGTGGCCGTGGGGCCGACGGGGGCGGTCCGCGGGACCGGCTGGGACGCCGCCGTCGGACGGCCCGTCGGCTCCTCTGCCCGCCCCGCGGCCCGGCAGGCGCAGCGGCGTCCGGAACACATCGGCTGCGTCGGCGTTGACCACGGTGGTGACTGAGAGCGCGCGGGCGACCGTCTCGGCGACATTCACGTCGGAGCGAACCTTCCAGGTGGAGTGTGCGTTACCGGCCGCCTGCCCCCGCACCAGCGGCCGCGGAGCGCCGGGCGCCCCCATCACCACCCCATCGGAAAACGAGCCCGATCGTGCAAGCCGGTTCCCGGAAATCCCGGGAACGAAGCGCACTCGCCTCTGCGTGCGCCCCTGACCCCCAGCGCACGCCCCCCGACCGGCGGGCCGCCCGTCGCCCGGGACACGGAACTGCCGGGTTTCAGTAACGTGGTCGGCCTGCGGAGTACCGGGGCGGCTCCACGGAGGATCGTCCAACAGCGGGCTGTCAGGAGGCGGTTGTGCGGGGCGGAACGATTGCGGTGATCGGCGGGAGCATCGCGGGCTGTGCGGTCGCCACGGCGGCGGCGCGGGCGGGCGCCGGACGGGTGGTGGTCCTGGAACGGACGCGCGGCCGGCTGGCCGACCGGGGCGTGGGGTTGTGCGTGCACGACGACCGGGCCGTCGAACTCCGCGCGAGCGGCGCGCTGCCCGCGGGGATCGCCACGCACCGGCTGCGGCGGCGGCGCTGGGTGGTCCGGGACGACGCCGAAGGTCCCGGCGGGCGGCTGCTCTGGCAGCAGCCCTTCCCCTTCCACTCCTACCACTGGGGGCTGCTCTGGCGCGCCCTGCGCGAGTCCGTACCCGCCGCGGTGGAGTACCGGCAGGGGGAGACGGTGACGGCCGTCGGGGCCGCCGGAAGCGGGACCGGCGGGGGTGGCGGCCCGTGGGTACGCCTCGCGGACGGGTCGGTGGAACGGTACGACCTGGTCGTCGGCGCGGACGGCTACCGGTCGGTGGTGCGCGCGGCGCTCTGCGCGGACTCCCGGCCGCACTACGCGGGATACGTGTGCTGGCGCGGGAACGTCGACGCCGCCCGCCTCGACGGACTCGGCGCTCCGGCGGACGCGGTGCCCGAGGCGGTGACCACGGTCTGCTTCCCGGGCGGGACCTGCGTCGTCTACCGGATCCCCGGCCCCGGCGGCCCGCGCGTGAACTGGGTGCTCTACGCGGCTCCCCCGCCGGACGGGCGGCTCCGCCTCGACGACCCGACGAGCTTTCCCCCGGGCGCCCTGACCCCCGGACTGGCGGAGCACCTCGACGCCCTGCTGGAGCGGGAGTTCCCGCCGTACTGGCGGCGGGCGCTCGCGCTGACGGACCCGGCGGACACCTTCGTCCAGCCGATCTACGACCTGGAAGCGGCCCGCACCGCCGGCGGCCGGCTGCTGCTGGCCGGGGACGCCGCCAGCGTCGTACGCCCGCACAACACGAGCGGCGCCGCCAAGGCCCTGCAGGACGCCACCGCCCTCGCGGACGGCTGGCGCCGCGCGGAGTCCTTCGAGGAACTGCTGGACGGCTACCACCGGGCACGCGGGGCCGCCGGCCGGGAACTGGTCGCGCTGGCCCGCCGCCTGGGCCGGGCACAGGTGGAACGGACCCCGGCCTGGGCGGGCATGGACGGCGACCGCATGGCCGCCTGGTGGCAGGGCCAACTGGACGGGGCCCCCGGCATCGGGGGCCGCGCCATGATCTAGAGGGTGTTGTTGCCGGTGACCGTGCCGTCCGAGCCGGACACCGTGACCGCGTGGCGGACGCCGTCGGGGCCGAGGACCACGGCCAGCCAGGCGCCGCCACCGCCGTCCTGCGCCACCGCGCGCAGGCTTTCCACCTTGCCACCGGACACCGCGGCCGCGGCCTTGGCCGCCGCGTCGCCGATGGGCAGGGACGGCAGCGGCGCGGGTGCCCGGCCGCCCTTGCCTGCGCCCCCGCGGCCCTCGGACCGGCCCGGTACGCCCGGAACCTCCGGGACGTCGGGGACGTCGGGGACGTCGGGGCGGCCGAACCGCTCGCGCACCGCGGGACCGTCCTCGCCGCCGGGCATCTCGCGGGCGCGCTCGTCGCCGGGCGCCCCGCCGTGCGGACCCCGCTTGAACACTCCGCCGTGGCCGGCCTCGAAGCGGAGCAGGTGTCCGGCCCGCCCGTGATGATGGTGGTGCTCGGCCACGGCGACCGCCGCGGCCCCGCCTCCCACGACCACCACGACGGCGCCCGCCGCCACCCAGCGGGCGCGCCGGCCGCGGGGCACCAGCCGGGACAGCACGACACGCTTCCGCGCGCCGGCCTCCGGCGCGTTCCCGGGCGACTGCTCGGGCGGCGGCGGAACGGATTCAGACATACGGGCGCTCCTTCTGACGGCCGGACGCGGTGCCCGGCTCGTCCCAGAGCATGCTGAGCGGATGCTGAAGCCCAGCTGAAGCCACCTGAAGACCTCTTCAGCCGGGCGCGGTGACGGCCTGCGATCCTGTTCGGCATGCGCGTACTGGTGGTAGAGGACGAACGGCGGCTCGCCCTGGCCCTGCAGCGGGGCCTGCAGTCGGAGGGGTTCTCGGTGGACGTGGCCCACGACGGGCCGCAGGGCCTGTGGATGGCCACCGAGCACGACTACGACCTGATCGTCCTCGACATCATGCTGCCCGGACTGAACGGCTACCGGGTCTGCGCGAAGCTGCGCGCGGCCGGCAACGAGGCGGGGATCCTGATGCTCACCGCCAAGGACGGCGAGTACGACGAGGCGGAGGCGCTGGACACCGGCGCCGACGACTTCCTGTCGAAGCCGTTCTCCTACCTCGTGCTGGTCGCCCGGCTGCGCGCGCTCGGCCGGCGTGCCGGTGGCCGGCGCCCGCAGGTGCTGCGCTTCGGCGACCTGCTCATCGATCCGGCGCGGCGGACCTGTTCGCGGGGAGCGGCGGAGATCCGGCTGACCGCACGGGAGTTCGCGATCCTGGAGTACCTGGGCCGCCGGTCCGGGGAGGTGGTGTCCAAGCGGGACATCCTGGAACAGGTGTGGGACGCCGCCTTCGACGGCGACCCCAACGTCGTCGAGGTGCACGTCAGCGCGGTACGCCGGAAGGTCGACGCGCCGTTCGGCCGGGCCGCGCTGGAAACCGTACGGGGAGCCGGGTACCGGCTGGCGGCCGACGGTGGCTGAACCCTTCCGCCTGCGCGGGCGCGTGGGCGACCTCCTGCGCCCGCTCCCCCGCGCCGCCCTCGACCGGTGGCCGGTCCTGCGCAGGCTGTGGCCCACCACGGTCCGGGCCCGCGCCACCGCGGGCGCCGGCCTGGTGGTGGGGGCGGCCCTGGCGCTCGCGTCCTTCTCCCTCCTCGGGCTGCTGGAGGCCAATCTGCTGCGCAACGCGGAGAACGACGCACGGAGGCAGGCCGAGACGGTGGCGCAGCTCGCCGCCACCGGAAAGCTCGGCCGGGCCCGTCCGGCGGGCCGCGCGGTGGAGTTCGTCCAAGTGGTGGGTGCGGACGGGCGGGTGCTGTTCTCCAGCCCGAACCTCGCCGGGGTGCCCCCGTTCCCGCCGGCCCCGCCCGAGGCGCCCGGGACCCGGCTGCACACCTGGCGGATCCGTCCGGTCGACGGAGACCACCGTCAGCGGGTCGTGCAGGTCGTCACGCAGACACCGGACGGCCCCGCCACCGTCTACGCCGGTGCCTCGCTGCGGGACGCGGACGCGGCCGACGACGTCACCACCGCCGCGCTCGTCATCGGCATGCCGCTGCTCCTGGCCACCGTCGTCCTCGTGACCTGGCGGGTCACCGGGCACGCGCTGCGGCCGGTGGAGGCGATCCGGGCGGAGGTGGCCGGGATATCCGACCGGGACCTGCACCGCCGGGTCCCGGTCCCGGCCACCCACGACGAGGTCGCCCGCCTCGCCGAGACCATGAACGCCACCCTGGACCGGCTGGAGGCTTCCGGCACCCGCCAGCGGCAGTTCATCGCCGACGCCTCCCACGAACTGCGCAGCCCCATCACCGTGCTGCGTACCCAACTGGAGGTGGCGCTGGCCGTACGGGACCCGGAGCTGTGGCCGGAGCTGATCGGCGGCGCCCTGGAGGACATCGAACGGCTCCAGCGCCTCGCGGCGGATCTGCTGCTGCTCGCCCGGATCGACGCGGCCCAGCCGGTGGCGGCCGTTCCGCTGGACCTGGCCGTGCTGGTGCGCGAGGTGGTGGAGGCCCGACTCGGCGACCGGGTACCCGTCCGCCTGGACCTCGCACCGGACGTCGAGGTCACCGCGGGGGCCCTCTGGCTCGGCCGGATCGTCACCAACCTGGTCGACAACGCGCAGCGGTACGCCGAGCGCGGCGTCGAGGTGACGCTGCGCATCGCCGCCGGTGGCGCGGGACGGCGTACGGCCGTGCTGGAGGTCGTCGACGACGGGCCGGGGATCCCCGGGGCCGACCGGGAGCGGGTCTTCGAACGGTTCACGCGGCTGGACGACTCGCGCAGCCGCGACCACGGGGGAGCCGGTCTGGGCCTCGCCATCGCGCGTGACCTGAGCGCGCACCACGGGGGAACGCTGACGGCCGAGGACTGCGCGGGCGGCGCCCGGCTGGTGCTCAGGCTGCCGCTGACGTCACGGGCCCGGCACGGCGCGCACGGCAGGCCGTGACCTGGGAACAGGCATTCACGGCGCGATGACGGGCAGGTGGGGCACATGAACACCGAACGAGAAACCCACGCGCCCGGGGCGGCCGAACCGGAGCTGCCCGCCAAGGTCCCCGAGAACGGCAACGCCGTCACCCCGGACCTTCCACCGCTGGACCCTCCGGCACCCGACCTGTGGGCGGACGAAGACGCCGGGGCGACCGAGGACACCGAGGACACCGAGGACACGCAGGACGCCGAGAACCCCGAGGGCGTCGCGCCCTCCGACGCCGATCACCCGGCGGACGCCGGCGGCGGGCCGGGTGACGAGGAGGAGGATCCCGACCCCCAGGAACCCACCGACTGAGCCCCCGGGCTCAGCGTGTATGGCGGTGCCGGCCGTGCTTGTGCGGGTGGTGGTCGGTCGTCAGGAGGACGAGGGCCAGTCCGAGCGGCAGCAGGAACAGCAGGAGAAGTGTCATGAGGCGCTTGTGCCCACGCTGCCGCCGCCGACACGGCCGACCACCCGTGCGCCGCTCCGGGGCCCGCTCGGACCGCCCTTCAGGGGGTCTATAGTTAGGTCACCCTAACCGGAGTTCTCCCGTGTGCTGCCGCATGCGGCCGAGCCCCGCCGAGCAGAAACCGGAACCCGTATGAGACCCGAGTCCACCGCCCTCACCTCCCCGCGCGCCGACCTGCTGACCGAGACCGTCGAAGGCTTCGGCACGGTCCGCTTCACCCCGGTCGACCCCGCCGCGGACTCCGCCGTGCTGCACTCCTGGGTCGTCGAGGAGCGCGCCCAGTTCTGGGGCATGAACGGCGCCAGCCGGGAACTGGTCCAGGAGATCTACGAGGACGTGGACCGCCGCGACACCCACCACGCGTACATGGTCCGGCTGGACGACGAGCCGGTGGCGCTGTTCCAGACGTACGAGCCGGCCGAGGACCGCATCAGCGAGTGCTACGAGGTGCGGGAGGGCGACATCGGCGTCCACCTGATGCTGGCGCCGGTGACCGGCCGGCCCCGGCCCGGCTTCAGCAGGACCCTGATCGGGTCGCTGATCCGGTTCACGTTCCGCGACCCGGCCGTGCTGCGCGCGGTGGCCGAGCCCGATGCCGGCAACGACAAGGCCGTCGCCCTGATGAACCGGCTGGGCTTCGTCCAGCAGGGAGAGATCACCCTGCCGGAGATCGACCTGCCCGAGGTGTACCTCCCCGAGAAGCGGGCCGTGCTCGCCTTCCTGGACCGCCCCGCCGTCCTCCCGGCCGCCGTCGCGGTCAACGCCTCCTAGGTCCTCTCGTCAGGGCCCCCGTCGGGCCGGCGGAGCCCGGCGGGGAGCCGAGGTCGGGCGGGCGGCGGCTGCTGTCCGGCGGCCACCATCTTGCCCCGCCGCCACCGGCGCGTCGTCCCCGACGACGCAGAGCGTCTGTTTTTGCTGCTGAACGTCACGCACGGTCGACGCGGTCCCCGGAAAAAAATGCGGTGCCCCGGCCCCGGGCACTCCCTAGACTCGCCGTACGCGCCGCCCCACGGGGCCTCGCGCGCCTCATGCCGAGTCAGAAGAGCCGAGTCAGAAGAGAAGGGGAGCAGCGCCATGTGCACGTACCGCACCGCCGCTTTCGCTCCCCCGTCCCGGTACGACGTGATCCCGGTGTCTCGTGACGCCCGGTGCCGGCTGCGCGGCCGTCACCGCATGCCTCTGACGCATTTCTAGGCTCCCGTCCCCCTCCCCCGCCGCCCGCCGTACGCACGCCACCGCCCGCCCGGATCCATCACCGGGGTGGTCAGGCGTCCGCGGCCGCCGGTCGGGTGGGTGACGGGCCGTCGTCAGGGGATTCGCGCCGCCCCCTTCATCTCCTCGCTCGAAAGGCCCCGGGCCATGCGCGCCAACGGACGCCCCCTCAGCACCACTTCCCTCACCGCGGTCCGCAATCTGGGCATCCTTGCCCATGTGGATGCCGGCAAGACCACCATCACCGAACGGATCCTGTTCGCGGCCGGCGCCATCCACAAGCGGGGCGAGGTGCACCACGGCACGACCGTCACCGACTACGACCCGCAGGAACGCGACCGCGGCATCACCATCTTCGCCGCGGCCGTGAGCTGCACCTGGGACGGGCACCACGTCAACCTGATCGACACACCCGGACACGTCGACTTCTCCGACGAGGTCGAACGCTCCCTGCGGGTGCTCGACGGCGCCGTCGCCGTGTTCGACGCCGTCGCCGGGGTGGAGCCGCAGAGCGAAACGGTGTGGCGGCAGGCCGACCGGCACGGCGTGCCGCGGATCGCCTTCGTCAACAAGCTGGACCGGGCGGGCGCCGACCTCGACGCCGCGGTCGCGTCGATCCGCCGCCGCCTGGGCGTCGTGCCCCTGGTGGTGCAGCTGCCCATCGGTCAGGAGGACGCCTTCACCGGCGTCGTCGACCTCGTCACCCTGCGCGCGCTGCGCTGGACGGCCGGGTCCGCCGCCTTCGAGGCGGGGCCGGTCCCCGGCCCGCTGCGGGAGGAGGCCGGCCTGCGGCGCAGGCTGCTGGAGGAGACGGTGGCCGAGCTGCACGCCGGGGCCCTGGAGGAGTTCTGCGCGGACTCCGCGCTGAGCGACGGGACGCTGGCGAGGGCCCTGCGGGAGCTGACGCTGCGCGGGGACGGCGTGGTGGTGCTGTGCGGTTCGGCGTACCGCAACCGCGGGATCGAACCGCTGCTGGACGCGGTCGTCGCGTACCTGCCGGCGCCCGCCGACATGCCGCCCGTCCGCGGCGCCGCGGACGGGGCGGAGCAGGAGCGCGCCCCCGATCCGACGGAGCCGTTCGCGGCCCTCGCCTTCAAGGTGACGGCGACGCCGACCGGACGGCTCACCCACCTGCGGGTCTACTCCGGCACGTTGCACAAGGGCGGGACGGTACTGGACGCGGCCACGGGCCGTACGGAGCGGGTGGGCCGGATCCTGCGGGTCCAGGCCGACCGGCACGAGGACAGGGAGGAAGCGGTGGCCGGTGACATCGTCGCCGTGATCGGGCTCAAGTCCGCCCGGGCGGGTACGACCCTGTGCGCGCCGGGTGCGCCCCTGCTGCTCGAACCGCCCACGGTGGCCGAGCCGGTGGTGTCGGTGGCGGTCGAGGCCCGCCGGAACGCCGACACCGGCCGGCTGGCAACGGCGCTGGCGCGGCTGGCGGAGGAGGACCCGTCGCTGGTGGTGCGGACCGACCCGGAGACGGGGCAGACCGTGCTGTCGGGGCTGGGCGAACTGCACCTGGAGGTCGCGGTGGAGAAGATCCGCAGCGGCCACGGGGTGGAGGTCGTCGTGGGCCGCCCGCAGGTCTCGTACCGGGAGACGGTCGTGCGCGGGGTGACCGGCCTGGTCCACCGGCACGTCAAACAGGACGGTGGCGCGGGCCAGTTCGCGCACGTCGTGCTGGACGTCGAAGCGCTGGAGGAGCCGGTCTTCGAGTTCCGCTCGACGGTCGTCGGCGGCCGCGTCCCGCAGGAGTACGCGCGGGCCGTGGAGGCCGGCTGCCGGGACGCGCTCACCGGGGGCCCGCTCGGCGGGTACCCGGTGACGGGGCTGCGCGTCACGCTCACCGACGGGGCGACGCACTCCAAGGACTCCTCGGAGATGGCGTTCCGGGCGGCGGGCCGGTTCGGGCTGCGCGAGGCGCTGCGGCTCAGCGAGATGGAGCTGCTGGAGCCGGTGGTGGAGGTCACGGTGAGCGTCCCGGAGGACGGCGTCGGGGGTGTGCTGGGTGACCTCGCGGCCCGCCGCGGACGGGTCTCGGGCCAGGCCGCCGAAGCCGGCACCGCGGTGATCACGGCTGCCGTACCGCTGGCCGAGCTGTTCGGGTACGCGTCCCGGCTGCGGGGCCGGACCCAGGGCCGGGGCGTCTTCACCACCCGGCCGGCCGGTCTGGCGCCGGTACCGGCCTCGGTCGCGGGGGCCCTGCCCGGCCGGTGACCCGCCCCGCCCTGCTCCGTCCCGTCCCGCTCCTGGCTTCGGCTTCGGCTTCGGGAGCGGGGCGGGGTGCACCGCCTATGCTGCTGCGGGTTCCGCTTCCTTCCGGCGGGGCCTTCCGCAGACAGGTGGGCAGGCAGGGTGAACATGTTCGAGTCGGTGCAGGAGAATCCGTACCCCGACAGCCACGTCCTCGGCGAGGGTCCGGACCCGCATCCGCTGCTGGAGCCGGTGCTGCCGCTGCTGGGGCGCTGGCACGGCCGCGGCCACGGCGAGTACCCGACGCTGGAGGAGGACTTCCGCTACGCGCAGGAGGTCACCTTCAGCCACGACGGACGCCCGTTCCTGCGCTACGAGGCCCGGGCATGGCTGATCGACGCGGCCGGGGCGCCGGTCCGGCCGGCCGGGCGCGAGGCGGGGTGGTGGCGGGTGACGCCCGACGCCTCCCTGGAGGTCGTGCTCGCCCACCCCACCGGCATCGTCGAGACCTACGTGGGGCGGGCGTCCGGTACGAAGTTCGAGATCGAGACCAAGGACGTCTCCCTGACACCGCTGGCCAAGGAGGTCACCGGCACGCGGCGCCGCTACACCGTCCAGGAGGGTGGGATGACGGTCGTTCACGACATGGCCGCCGTGGGCCGGCCCCTCCAGCACCACCTGACGACGCACCTGCGCCGCAGGCCCTGAGGCGAGGGTTCACCCGGCTGCACGGCCGGGGCTGCGCCCGCGCCGGTGGGTGCCGTCGCATAGTCGTGCCAGGCCCGTGGCGACGCGCCGCGCCGGAGGGAGCGACCGTGGTAGACATCGGACGACGCGCCGCCCTGGCGGCGCTGCTCGCGGCAGGGCTCGGCCCGTGCTCGGGCGCCCGCGCCGCGAACGGTACGGCCGGGGCCTCCGGCGCGGCTGTCACGGAGGGTACGGCCCCACCCTCCGGTCCGCGCCCGCCGGCCTCGCTGCTCGGCGACGAGATCCGGCGGTTGCCCACGTCCCGCAAGGTCGTGGCGCTCACCTTCAACGCCGCCTGGGACGAGGCGGGGATCGACACCGTCCTCGCGGAGTTGCGGCAGCGTGCGCTGCCGGCCACTTTCTTCCCGACCGGCGCCTTCGCCGACGCGCACCCGGGCGCGGTCCGCGCGATCGGCGCGGCGCACGGCCTGGGCAACCACTCGTACAGCCACCCCTCCTTCGAGGACCTCGGCACGGCGCAGCGGGTGGAGGAGGTACGCCGCGCCGACGCGGCGATCCGGGCGGCGTCGGGCACGGAGCCGTTGCCGTTCTTCCGCTTCCCCTACAGCGCGACGACCGCGGACTCCGTCGCCGACGTCAACGACCTGGGGTACGCGGCGATCGAATTCACCGCCGACACCAACGGCTACCTCGGCCCGCGGGGCGGCATGACCGTGGAGGCCGCCGCCCGGCGCGCCATCGACGCCCTGACCCCCGGCGCAATCATCCAGATGCACGTCGGCAGCAGCGGCGACGGCATCGTCCTCGATGCCGAGGCCCTCCCCCTGATCATCGACGCCGCCGAGGCCGACGGCTACACGATCACCGACCTCCGCGCGTTCCTGGTGCCGTAGCCGGGCCCGTCGGCTCCGGGGCACATCGCCTCCTGCACGGGGCGGCGGGGGGGCTTGACCTCGAGTGGGGTTGAGGTCGGAGGCTTCTGGGTGTGCCGCGGCCGCATCGGAGCCGGGTACGCCCTACGTTGGGGGAACTCTCATGTCGCACAGTGCTCTTCGGGACTCCGGCTCTTCCGCGGCCGCGGCCGCCGCGCCCTCCGCCCGCCGTTCCGGGTTCGGCCGGTGGAAGGTGCTCCTCGCCGGCGCGGTCGGGGCGGCGGTGGTCAATCTGGTCGTCTTCGCCGTCGCCGGGCTCGCCGGTGCCTCGCTCGTCGTCATGGACGCCGGCGCGGAACACCCGATCACGGTCGGAGGCGTGATCGGTTCGTCCGTCGTCCCGCTGGTCGCAGGGGCGGGCGCCGCCCTGCTGCTGGCCCTGTGGAAGCCGGTCTTCCTGCGGATCGCGCAGTACGTGGGCACGGGTCTGGCGCTCCTGTCGGTCGCCGGCCCGTTGTCGGCCGACGCGGACGGCGGGACCGTCGTGGCCCTGACCCTCATGCACATCACCCTCGGTGCCGCGGTCTTCACCACCCTGGAGCTGCTCCGCCGCCACCGCTGACCCCGCCGAAAACCCGGTGCGTGGTGGGGGCGGACCCCCACGTGGTGCGCTGGGCCGCCGTCGGCGACCCGTGCTTCGGGCCCGTCACGGCGGAAGCGGTCGGGTTCGGGTTCGGGTTCGGGTTCGACAGCATGCTCAGGCTCGACCCACGGGAGTCGGCCGTGTTCACGGTGGAGAACCGGGGCGACGGACAGGTGATCGGCATGGCCGACTACGGCGCGTACGGGCGGGTTCGGACGCTGGACTCCTGGTTCAGCAGCGGGGACGGCCCCGAACCGGCAGCGGCCCCGACGAGGCAACGCGCGAGCCGCGGGCGCCGCCGGGCGCCGGGACCCGTACCCCGGTCAGGCACCGGACCCGGCCCGACTGCGGGCGGTGGTCGCCGCTTTCCGCGCGACCGGGCGGGTTCCGGCAAGCCCCCGTACGGCAACCTCCCGTGCGCGTACGGGAGGCGACGGACCGTCGGACCCGAAGCGGCGCCGCCGACCCTCACCGCTCGTGACGGAGAGAATTCGGCAGGTAGTAATTAGGTGAATTCCTGACTGAATTCCCGTCAACAAGCTTCCGCATCGTATCTCGATTTGATAACAACCCACCCCGAAAGGACTGGACCTTTCCCGCGCGACGCGCGTAACTCCGTTTTATTTATGGCAAGTTGAGTGTTCGTCAAATCATGCCGACAGGTAACGGAATGATTTCCCGGACCACGCCCCCGTTTGTCCGAATTCTCCGCAGCAATCGTCTGGCAGGCTTCCGCGCACCCCACAAGTACGACAACGATTTGAGGTGCCCATGACAGGACGTCGCAGACGCACTGCAACCGATCACCGCCGCAAACCCCGGCGTTTGATACTCGCCACCGCCGCCGTGGCAGCGGGGGCGGTGATCGCCGCGGGCATCGCCTACTCCGGGCTCGGCGACGGTGCCCAGGCCGCCGGATCCGTCGAGGCCGCCGCCTCCGCTCCGGCCGCCGCCCCCGCCCGGGACCAGGAGCCGGAACCCCTTTCCGCCGCGCCCGCGAACGAGAACGCGCGCGGCATGGTGTACGACGGCCTGCAGCCCGCGCCCAAGGGTGACCGCTGCGTCGGCGTCTACCGCACCGGGGACGGGCTGTGCACCCACGGCCCCGACGCCCCGCCGAAGGGCGTCGACATCACGAAGGAGATCGCGCCGGCAGTCAAGGAGACGGCCCCCGCGGCCGATCCGGCCAAGCCCTCCACCGACGACCCGGCCTCCAAGGAAGGCGGCGGGCGTCCTCAGGACGCGCCCGCGGCCGACGCCGCCGCCACCAAGGCCACCGCGCCCGCGCCCGCCGCCGCCGAGGGCGGCCAGGCCGTCGCAGCGGGCCCCGCCGGCCAGACCGTCCAGTGCGACGGCGACGGCAGCACCGGCAACCGCGTGCAGGTCGTGTACGTCCACGCCCCGGGCAAGGACCGCTACTCCGAGTACGTCGCCTCGTTCCGCAAGTGGGCGGCCGACGCCGACCTCATCTACTCGGCGAGCGCCAAGGAGACCGGCGGCGTCCGGCACATCCGCTACGTGACCGCCGCGGACTGCACCCCCACGGTGCTCAACATCGAGCTTCCCGGCCAATGCCCTGGCCGAGTTCAGCGCGACCAACAACGCGCTCGCCGCCAAGGGCCTCGACCGCCGCGACCGCAAGTACATGATCTTCGCCGACAGCCAGGTCTACTGCGGCATCGGCACCTTCGCGGGCGACGAGCGTCCCGGCCAGGCCAACCAGAGCAATTTCGGCCCGTCCTACGGACGCACCGACTCGGGCTGCTGGGGCGGTCACACCGCCGCGCACGAGCTGGGCCACAACCTGGGCGCCGTCAACAACAGCGCCCCGAACACCAGCCGCGGCGCGCACTGCACCGACGAGTACGACGTCATGTGCTACTCGGACACCCCGTACTACCCGCAGATGCGCAACGTCTGCACCAACCAGGCGTCCGAGAACATCCTGGACTGCAACCACGACGACTACTTCCACACCAGTCCCAAGGCCGGCAGCTACCTGGCCACGCACTGGAACATCGCGGACAACCAGTTCCTGATGAAGACCAAGGGCGGTGGCGGCGGCACGGACCCGGGTCCCAACCCGTCCCCGACGCCCACCAAGAAGCCCTCGCCCACGCCGACGAAGAAGCCCACCGGCGGCCCGACGGCGACGGCGGCCCAGATCCAGTCCACCTCCGTCGTGGTGAGCTGGCCGAAGGTCGAGGGCACCGCCTGGTACCAGGTGATGCTGAACGGCAAGCACCTGGCCTGGGTCCAGTCGCAGGTGCTGCGCATCTACAACCTCCAGCCCAACACCTCGTACACGGTGACCGTGTCCGCCCGTGACGGCTCCGGCCGCGACACCGGCCCCGGCAAGGCCGCGACGTTCCGTACGACCGGCGCCGGCGGCGGGGCCACCACCCCGGGCAGCCGCTACACGCTCGGCAACGGCAGCACCGGCATGGCGGCCGAGGTGTGGGGCGGCCGCACCGCCGACGGCACCGTCCTCGTCGGAGGCCGCGCCAACGGCTATGCCCAGCAGCAGTGGTACTTCGACGACGCGGGCAGCGGTCAGGTCCGTATCCGGTCCGCGGCCTCCGGGAAGTGCCTCCAGCCGGGCGGCGCACCCGCCGCGGGCATGTGGGTCTCCCAGCAGCCCTGCGACAAGAACAACGCCGCGCAGGCCTGGAAGCTGACGTCCCGCGCCGGCGCGGTCACCGTGACGGACCCGAGCGGCGGCTTCGCCCTCACCGTCAGCAACCGCCCCTACTACGGGAACTGGCTGCTCGACCTGCAGCGCGCGGACGGCCGCGCGGCGCAGGCCTGGACCCTCCAGAAGTCCGGCTGAGCACTGCCGCCACGCCCGGTGCCGGAGCGCCCCCCGCGCCCCGGCACCGGGACCACCCCGTGACGCCGTGATCCCGCCCCGGCGGACGGCCGCCCCCCGTGCGGCCGTCCGCCGGTTTCCCCTCATCTCGACCGGAGCACCCCGACGATGCGCATACGAATCGCTCTCTCCGCCACCCTGGCCGCACTCGGTCTCATGTTCCTGGTCCCCGCTGCGGCCCACGCCCACGGGGACACCTTGAAGGTGGTGGTGACCGGACAACGCGCCGGCCACGTCACCGCCGACATCACCTGGGAGAACGACGGGGACGCCGTCGACGAGACGGTCGCCGCGACCGTGAACGCGGTCAGCCCCGACGGCTCCCGCACGATGGGCCCCTGGCGCCTGGTCCGCGACCCGGCGGCGGCGCCCGCCGGCTGGACCACGGCCGAGGCCCTGCCGCCGGGTTCGTGGAAGGTCAGCGTCGAGGTGGGTTTCCCCGCGCTCGGCAAGGGTGAACTCGAAGTCGGCGTGCCCGTGGTGGACCCGGCTCCGACCACCGGCGCGGGGACCACGGCCACCGGGACGGCGGACTCCGCGACCGGCGGCACCCCGGCCGTCTCGGCCCCGAACCCCGCCTCCGCCTCCGGTTCCGACGCCGCGGCGGGCCCGGCGGCTTCGCCGTCCCCCGCTCCGGCTCCGTCCGGGTCGCAGGCGGCCTCCGGTACCGAGGGTGCCGCCGTCTGGTGGACCACGGCGGGTGTGGCGGCGACCGCCCTGCTGGGAGCGGGCGTGGGCCTGCTGCTGCGCCGGCGGCGGATGCGGGGTGCGTGCAGGACGTCGTAGCGGGCGGATGACCTGTCGGCCGACGGGCGGCGGCCGACGGGGGTGTCGCCCAGGTCCTCCCCCAGCTACCGCTGGGAGGTGCCCCCTGGCCGACGGGACTCCGACGGCACTCCCCGGGCCGTCGCTCCGCGGGCCGCCTCCGCCACCGCCCGGGCGAGCCGGTCCGGCCCGCCCGGGTCGAGGCCCAGGAACAGGTTCGGCTCGATGAGTTCCAGTTCCATGAGCACCGGACCCCCGGCCGCGTCCAGGACGAGGTCCACCCGGGCGAACAGCGGTTCGCCCGGGGTGGGAGCCGCCGCGAGCGCCGCCCTCGCCGTCCGCAGCTCCGCTTCGGTCGGCGTGTGCGGCGCCGCCCCGGGGTGCGCCACGCGGGAGTTGTCCATCTCCCCCGGCACCGTCAGCAGGGCCTGTTTGCGGATCGCGTGGCTGAAGGACCCGGCGATGAAGACCAGGGCCCGCTCCCCCTCCTCCACCAGCGGCATGTACGGCTGGACCAGCGCGGTGCGGCCCTGTTCGAGCAGCATGCGGGCGTGTCGTTCGGCGTCGGCCCCGCGGCCGGGCGCATAGCGGGCGGTGTCCCGTGCTCCCGCGGAGACGGACGGTTTGACGACCACTCCGTGCGCCCCGTCGAAGTCCTCCCTGGCGTAGGTGTCGCCGGGTGCGATGCGGCGCGTGGGCACCACGGGGACCCCGCGCGCGGCGAGGTCGAGCAGGTAGCGCTTGTCGCTGTTCCAGCGCACCAGCGGTGCGGGGTTCCACAGCCGGGTGACGCGGGCCGCGGCGTCGGCCCAGGACAGGAACTCCTCGACGCGTCCCACGTAGTCCCACGTCGAGCGGATGACGGCCAGGTCGTACCCGGCCCATCCGCGCGGGGGGTCCGCGTCCCACGCCACCGGCTGCGCGGACAGGCCCGCCGCGTGCAGGGCGGCCAGCAGCAGCGGCAGATCGGCGTCCTGGTCCTGTCCGGTCGCGCTCGTCACGACGGCGACCCTCGCTGCACCCATGCGGCTCTCCCGTCCTCCCGCCCGGCCGCCTGCGGCCGGGGGTCCCGTCACTGTCGCACGGGCCCTCCCGCGGACCTGCCGGGCCGCGTGCGCCGGTCCGGACGGGAACCCGGGCGGCGGATCCCGCGTCGTAGCGGCTGGATGCTCCGCGAAGGCAGGGGGCCGGGACGGATGGGCGGGGCTTCGGTGACACGGGCGGGTCGCGAGAGGGGCGACGGCACGCGCGGCGGAAGCCGGTGGCGGTGGCGGGCGGCCCCGGCGGCGGGGCGGGGGCGCGTCCTGGCGGCGCTCGCGGTACTGACCGCCGCCCTGCTGACGTTCCACTCCGCCGTGCCCAATGCGGTGGGCCGCCTCGGCAGCCTGCTGGAGGCGTTCCTGCCCTGGCTGGGCCTCGCCGTTCCGCTGCTGCTCGTGGCAGCGCTCGTACGCCGCTCCGCCGTCGCCCTGGTGGCCCTGCTGCTGCCCGCACTGGCGTGGGCGGGACAGTTCGGCGGGCTGCTCCTTCCGGCGGACCGCGGTCCGGGCGACCTGACCGTGGTCCAGCACAACGTCAGTGACGAGAACCCGGACCCGGCGGGCACCGCGGCAGCGCTGGCCGGGGCCGCGCCCGACCTCATCGCCCTGGAGGAGCTGACCGGCCCCGCCCTGCCGGTGTACGCGCAGGCCCTGGCGTCCCGCTATCCGCACCACGCGGTCGAGGGCACGGTCGGCCTCTGGTCGAGGTACCCGCTGACGGGCGCACGGCACCTGGACATCAAGCCGGCGGGGATCGGGGAGGGCTGGAGCCGCGGCCTGCGGGCGGGCGTACGAACGCCGCAGGGCGAGATCGCCGTGTACGTCGCGCACCTGCCCTCGGTCCGCATCCGGCCGTCCGGCTTCGCCTCGCGGCCGCGGGACGAGAGCGCGGGGCTGCTGGGCGCGGCGGTCGCCGCCGAGCCCGTCGACCGGGTGGTGGTGCTCGGTGACCTCAACGGCACCGTGGACGACCGCGGGCTGGCTCCGGTGACCTCGCGGGCGCGAGGGCCGCGGCGGGGGTTCGCCCTCAGCTGGCCCGCGTCCTTCCCGGTCTCCCGGATCGACCAGGTCCTGGCCCGCTCGGCGGTCGTCGACGACATCCGCACGCTGCCCGCCACGCGGAGCGACCACCTGCCGGTGATGGCCCGCATCACCCTGGACCGGCCGCCTGCCTCATGGGCGGACGGCGATCGCGGTCTTCCCGCGAACCCGACCGCTCCTCAGGTACCGGGACGGCGTCGGGCACTTCGGCCGACCGACAGGTGCGGAAAGGTGCGGTCGAGGACCGGGGTGCCGGAGCCGGCCCCGATGAGGTCCGTGAGACCCGCAGGTCGCTGTGGTGCTGCCGCATGACGGCGAGCGGGCGCAGGCGCCGGCCTCCCGCGAAGAGGGCAACAGGAGGGCGCCCGGCCGGCGTCCGCTGCCGCCGCGCCACCGGCCGCCCGCTGTCACCGCCCTCAACGCCCCCAACGCCCTGCGCGATGTCGGCCGGGTCCGGGCCGGGCAGCGCGTCCTCGTACTGGGCGCCTCGGGCGGCGTCCACACGTACGCCGTACAGCCGGCCAAGGCCTTCGGGGCCGCACGTCACCGGGGTGTGCAGCGCCGCCAGGACGGACTTGGTCCGTCCTGCGGCGCCGACGGGACCGTCGACTTGGCGCGGACGGGCCCGACGGCCGCCACCCGTCGGGCGAAGGTCCGTGCCGGGCGTCCGCACGCGTGACGCCCGGAGGCCGAACACGGGGCGCAGTGCGTCGGGCAGGCCCGTCACGGGGTGCCGGCCGCCCTGGCCGACCGCGGCGGCGCGGATCCGGCAGGACGAAGGCCGGTCGGACGGCGTTGTTCGATCCGGAACCGGTCCGTGGGACGGTGACGTGCAGCGCGATCGAGGCGGCGGCGGCCGAGCCGGTGTCACTCCGCTGCGGGGTCCGCGGGGTCGTCGAGGAGCTGCGGCCCGTTGTTGCGCACGTTGTTGACCGCCGTCGACACGGCGCGGACGTCCAGCCGGCCGCCGCCGGGGGCCGCGAGGAGGGCGCGCAGCTCGTCCGCGTCCTGGTGCGAGGGGTCGAGCCAGGCCTCGTAGTCGGCCGGGGCGAGTGCGAGCGGCATGCGCGGGTGGACACGGCCGGCGGCGTCGGTCGCCTCGGTGGTGATGATCGTGCAGGTCGCCCACCACGCCGCCGGATCGTCGTCGTCGGCCACGCCCGGGTCGCGCCAGAACTCGTAGAGCCCGGCCATCGCCATGACCGAGCCGTCCTCGGGGCGGATGAAGTACGGCTGCTTGTACGCCTTCGCCCCGGCGGAGGCGGGGACGGCCTGCCACTCGTAGAACCCGTCCGCCGGCAGCAGGCAGCGGCGCTTGGCGAAGGCGCGGCGGTAGGCCGGCTTCTCGTGCACCGTCTCCACCCGCGCGTTGATCATCTTCGCGCCGCCCGTCGCGCTCTTCGACCACGAGGGCACCAGGCCCCATCGCAGCGGCCGCAGCGTGCGTTCCAGCAGCCCGCTCTCCCGGTCGGCGCGCTCCAGCACCGCCCAGACCGCGTCGGTGGGGGCGACGTTCCAGCTGGGCTCCGGCGCGTCCGCCGGATCCGGGGGCGCCGCCCGGAACAGTCCGGAGAGGTCCTCGGGACCACGGGTGGAGACGTAACGGCCGCACATGCCTTCCACCCTGCCACGTGTCGCCGCCTCCCGGGGGCTGCGCCGCGAACGGGTCACGCGGGCGGGGCGGAGGGCGGGCCGGAAGCGTCCGCTCCCTGTACGCGCAGGATCTGGAGGGCGAGCTGCAGCTCCAGGGCCCGGTCGGGGCGCGGCCAGTCGCGGCCGAGCAGCCGGCCGATCCGCTCCAGCCGCTGCACGACGGTGTTGACGTGCACGTGGAGGGCCTCGGCGGTCCTGGACGGGCTCGTACCCGCGTCGAAGTGGGTGCGGAGGGTGTGGACGAGTTCGGTGCCGCGCCGCGCGTCGTAGTCGAGCACGGGGCCCAGGGTCCGGCGCACGTAGCCGCCGAGGTCCGTCTGGTCGCCGAGCAGCACGCCGAGGAAGCCGAGGTCGCCCAGGGCGGCGCCGGATCCCTCCCGGCCCAGCGCGCGCAGGGCGGTCCGGCAGCGCAGGGCTTCGGCGTGGACGTCGGGGAACCGCCCGGGGCCGGTGACCGGTCCGGCGGCGCCGACGGTGACGGGGGCGGCGAGGGCCTGGCCCAGGTCGCGGGCGAGGCCCGCGGCGGCCGGCCCGGGCTGTTCGGCGGGCAGGACGAGGACCACGTCGTCGTGGTGCGGGCCGGCCAGGCCCTTGCGGGCGTGCGCGACCCGGGCGGCGGCGGTGAGGAGCCGCTGCCGGGGGGCGGTGGTGGAGTGCAGGACGAACACCGCGTGCGGCTGGTGCAGGTTCACGCCGACCCGGCGGGCGCGTGCGGGCAGGCCGGCGGGGTCGGCGGCTCCGGTGAGGAGGTCGCCGAGGAGTTCGCCGCGGACCCGGTCCTCGGTCTCGGCGACCGAGCGCCGCTGGAGCAGCAGCAGAGCCGTGACGACCCCGGCGCGCTCGAAGAGGCGGCGGTCGGCCTCGCCGAGGTCGGGGCGGCCGGTGAGGGCGATGCTGCCGAGCAGTTCGGGGCCGGCCAGGACCGCGCACACCCAGGTGCCGTCGGCGGGCACGGCGCGCCCGCCGGCCCGGGACGCGGCGACGGCCGACTGCGGCGGCGGCCCGGCATCGGTGGCGGCGCGGGCGAGTTCGGCGCCGTCGGCGTCGTGGATCAGGGTGCCGCCCTGGAGGACGGCGCCGATGGCGGTGGCGACGTCGGTGATGTCGGCGCCGCGCAGGACCAGGTCCGTCAGCCGGTCGTGGGCGTCCTCGGCACGCCGCATGGCGTCGCTGTGCGCCTCGATGGTCCGCGAGGCCTCGTTGAGGTCGACGAGGGCGCTGCGGGTCTCGTCGAGCAGGCGGGCGCTGTCGATGGCGATGGCGGCGTGGTCGGCGAGGGAGGACAGGAGCGCGACCTCGTCGGGCGTGAAGGCGCGGGTGGTGCGGTCCGCCGCGTACAGGACGCCGATCACCCGGGTGCCCAGGCGCAGCGGTACGCCCAGGATGGCCCTCAGTCCCTCCTCCGTGACGGCGTCGTCGATGGTCGTGGTGTGGCGGAAGCGCCGGTCGTCGCGGTAGTCACCGGTGGAGTAGGGGCGGGCCGTCTCGGCGACCAGACCGCCGAGGCCCTCCCCCATGCCCAGCCTGACCTGCTGGAACGCGGCGGAGACCGAGCCGTCGGTCACCCGCATGTAGGTGTCGCCCGCCTCGTCGTCATTGAGGGACAGGTAGGTGACATCGGTACCGAGGAGCAGTTTGGCGCGGTGGACGATGGCTCTGAGCACGGCGTCCAGGTCCCTGAGGCGGGCCAGGTCTCCGGCGGTGTCGAAGAGCGCGGCGAGTTCGGCCTCGCGGCGGCGGTGCTGGCTGAGTGTGCGGCGGATGCGGAGTGCGACCCGGGTGGCTTCCGCCACCACCGCCGCGTCGCCTTCGTCGAGGTGCGGGCCGGGGGCCGGCGCGGCGGGCGGTGCGAACTGCTCGGCCGGCGCGCCCCGGTCGAGCAGGTCCAGCAGGTGCCGCAGGTACAGGAGCGCGCTCCCGGCCTGGCCGGATGCGGGGCTCGCGGTGGTTCCGGTGGTTCCGGTGGTGGGCATCGGGCGCTCTCCGTCGTGGTGGTGGACGCGCACGGACCGGCGGGACCGGTGCGCGCGGCCGGAGTCGGCCGGCGCGCGCGATCCGCTTCGGCCGGCGCCCGCCGGTCCGGTTCGGCGGTCGTCCCGCGGCCGGGTCAGCCGTCGGCCCGCGGCCCGTTCAGCCGTCGGCCCCCACCGGTGCGGGCCCGGTCGTGCGCGGAGCCGGTACCGGGCCGTCCGCAGGGGCGTGTTCGCGGGTCAGGCTACGCCCGCGGGTCTCCTTCGCGACCAGGACGGTCAGTGTGGTCACCGCCGCGGCCGCGCCAAGGTAGATCGAGACGGGCACGGAGGAGTCGTAGTCCTTGAGGAGGGCCACGGCGACGATCGGGGCGAGCGCGCCACCGACGATCGACGCGAGCTGGGAGCCCATCGAGGCACCGGAGTAGCGGACCTCGGTGGCGAACATCTCGGAGATGAACGCGGCCTGCGGTCCGTACATCGCGCCGTGCAGGAGCAGTCCGACGGTCACGGCGGCGACGATCACCGGGAAGGACCCGGAGTCCAGCATCGCGAAGAAGGCGAACGCCCAGCCGATCATGCCGACCGAGCCGATGAGGGTGACGGGGCGGCGGCCGATGCGGTCGGAGAGCGCACCCCAGGCCGGGATGGCGGCAAAGTGGACGGCGGAGCCGATCAGGACGGCGTTCAGGCCGTCGCTCTTGGGCAGCCCGAGGTGGCTGGTGACGTAGACGAGGAGGAACGCGGTGATGACGTAGTAGGAGATGTTCTCGCCGAGGCGCGTGCCGACGGCCGTCAGCACACCGCGCCAGTTCGTACGGAACACCTCCGTCACGGGCGCCTTCGCCCTGACCCCGGCGGCGGCCTGCCGGTCCGCCCGGGCCCGGGCCTCCAGGAAGACGGGGGACTCCGAGACGGAGATCCGGATCCACAGGCCGATCATGACCAGCACGCCGGAGAGCAGGAAGGGGATGCGCCAGCCCCAGGCGAGGAAGGCCTCGTCGGACTGTACGGCGGCGAGGAGGGCGAGTACGCCGGTGGCCAGCAGGTTGCCGCCGGGCGCCCCCGCCTGCGGCCAGGAGGCCCAGAAACCGCGGTTGCGGTCGTCGCCGTGCTCGGAGACGAGCAGCACGGCGCCGCCCCACTCACCGCCGAGCGCGAAGCCCTGGATCAGGCGCAGGAGGGTGAGCAGGACGGGTGCGGCAACGCCGATGTCGGCGTGGGTGGGCAGCAGGCCCATGGCGAAGGTGGCGCCGCCCATGAGGAGCAGGCTGAGGACGAGGAGCCGCTTGCGGCCGATCTTGTCGCCGTAGTGGCCGAAGACGAGACCGCCGAGGGGGCGGGCCGCGAAGCCGATCGCGTAGGTGAGGAAGGCCAGGAGGGTCCCGACGAGCGGTTCGCTGTCGGGGAAGAACAGCTCGTTGAAGACGAGCGCGGCGGCCGAGCCGTAGAGGAAGAAGTCGTACCACTCGATGGTGGTCCCGATCAGGCTCGCTGCGACGATGCGCGTCAGTCGTCCGGGGTTCGTGGATGCGGGTGTTGCGGCGGCCATGGCTACCCATTCCGAGAGGTTCGGGGGACGTCGTCGTGTCGCCACACCATAGGAACGCCCAGGTCGACGGCACATGTGGCGCGTCGCCATACTTCGCGGCCGCCGCATGTGGAGCCCGCCCATCGTCCGCCCGGTGCGATCCGGGCCCGTCCTGCCGGGGCTGTCGCGTCCGGGCGCCCGGCGGGCCGTCCGGACGCCATCACCCCGGACCGCCCGGTGACGAACCATGGCCCACGCCTATCGCCGGAGGCTCGGGCACCGCTAGAAGTGTGACGCTTCAACAACTCCTTTTCCCCACAACATTCCAGGGAGTTTTTGTCATGTCCGCGACATTATGGAGACGGGGCCTGCCCGCTCGGTTCGCCCCGGTGACCGCGACCACCCTCGGCCCGGCCCAGGAGGCCTCCGCGACCCCGGCCGCGGGAGAGCGCTTCGTCGCGCTCGGCGACTCGTACTCCTCGGGGATGGGCGCCGGAAGCTACCTGTCCGACAGCGGCAGCTGTCAGCGCAGCAGCAAGGCCTACCCCTCCCTGTGGGCGGTGGCCAACGCCCCGGCCTCGTTCTCCTTCACCGCCTGTTCGGGAGCCACGACCGGTACGGTCAAGAGCGGTCAGCCGAGCCCGCTCAACAGCTCCACCACGCTCGTCAGCGTCACCGCCGGCGGGAACGACGTGGGATTCGCCGACGTCATGCAGACCTGCGTCCTGCAGAGCGCGGCGACGTGCGTGAACGCCGTGAACAAGGCCGTCGCGCAGATCACCAACACCCTGCCCGGCAGTCTGTCCTCCCTCTACGGCACCATCCGCGGCAGGGCGCCCCTGGCACACGTCGTGGACGCATTCACCGGCCACGAGATCTGCTCGGGCGCCGCCCGGCTGCACAGCGTCTCGGTGCCCGTCTCCAACAGCTACCACCCCACGGCCGCCGGCCACTCGGGCGGATACCTGCCCGCCTTCCGCTCCGCCGTCTGACCCACCCCGGACGACATCCGCAGGGCCTGCCGCACGCCGGGTGGTCCACGCGGGTAGACCGCCGTGGTCCACCCACCGTTCCCCGCCCCGCCCCGCCCCGCCATCCGTGCCCGGACATCCGAACACCCGAAGGAAGGCCCATGACGCTCCCCCAGTCTGCGACAGGCCGCCGCACTCGGCGCACATCGCTCCGCTCCGCCCTCACCGCTTTCGCCCTCGTCGTGGGCGTGCTGCTCGCCCCCGGCGTCGGCGTCGTCGGCGGGGCGGGCGAGGCCCACGCGGCCACCAAGGTCAGCCATGCCACGGCGACGTCCCTGTTCCGCGGCTCCGGCATCACCTGGTCCTCCTCCGGGGCTGCTCGGACCGCAACAACCCGACCTGCACCTCCTTCGAGCAGCTCAACCTCACCACGGCGAAGGGCGCCCAGACCCTCAGGAGCGCCAGCGGCTGCGCTCTGAACATCACCGGCGGCACGGAAACCGGGCACGCCGGCGGCACGTACTCGCACTGGAACGGCTACAAGCTCGACTTCAGCGCGTACGCGTGCGTCGAGAGCTACATCAAGAGCACCTTCACCTACATCGGCGTACGTAGTGACGGCGCCCCGCAGTGGAAGTCGGGGGCGGGCAACGTCCACGCCGACGAGGGCAACCACTGGGACGTCACCTTCTACACCTGCGGCGGCTGCTGACCCACGTCTGCCCGCCCCCAGCCGGGCGGGCAGGTCGGGGTGGAAGCTCAGCCGGGGCTCCTCGCAGCCCGGGGCTTCGCCGGATCGCCGGGGGCTTACCGTACAGCGCGGCTGGGCCCCGACCCTGGGGGAAGAGGTCGGGGCCCGGCGTGCGTCACGGGGATGTGCGGTCCGCGGTCAGGGGCGGAACACGTCCTTGACGTCTTCCTTGGCGTGGCGGGCCTTGCCCCTGGCCTGCTCGGCCTCGCCCTCGGCGGTCATCCGCTCGTTGCCGACGGCCCGGCCCAGGGCCTCCTTGGCCTTGCCCTTCGCCTGCTCGGCGTGCGCCTTGCTCTTCTCCGTGCCCGACATCGGGGACCTCCTCGTGGTCGTACCGGCTTGGTCGTGACCGCTCTCCTGCTCCCGATCCCCGCCCGCAAACCCCGGCCGACGCGTCCGTTCGGAGGTGCAGGTGGGGGTGGGGGTGTCACTTCGGGGGTGAAGCCCGTACGGTCACCGGTGAAGAGTTCGGTGTGGCCGCCCCGCAGGGCGTGGGCTGGAGGGCGCGTATGAAGGTGCCGAAGGTGACGGTCCGCTCGGGGACGGGCGCGGTGAGGGAGGTCGTCTGCTCCGGAGAGTTCGATGTGGACTCGGTCGGGCAGCTGGCGGAGGCCTGCCTGCCGGAGGCCGGTGATACGAGGGGTCTGGTGATCGACGTCTCCCAGGTCGCGTTCGCCGATTCCTCCTTCCTCAACGTCCTGATCCGGGTGCACAACAGCGGTCCGCTGGTGCTGGCGGGGCCGCTGCCGCGGCAACTGCGCCGCCTGTTGGAGATGACCGGCGCGCTGTCCCTCTTCGACGTACGGGACGACGACGCCGGAAGGGCCTGAGCGTCAGGGCGTGCCCGTGGAAGGTGCCGGAGGCCCGCCGGGCCGGGTGAAGAAGGTGGCGTAGACGGTCTTCGCGTCACCGTGGAAGTGGACGTGCGCGCGGTCGGCGAGCTGCTTGACCAGCCGCCAGCCGAAGCCTCCAGGCTGACCCGGTGCCCAGGGCCGGGTCTGCGGCCCGTGCGGTGACCGGTCGGACACCTCTACCACGAGCGCACCGCGATGGAGGCGGATGTCGAAGTGCGTGACGCCGCCCCCGTGGCGTCGGGCGTTGGCGATCAGTTCGCTCACCACGGTCAGCACGTCCTCCCGCCGCTCCTGGAGCAGCGCGGGCCCCAGGCGGTCGAGAAAGCGCCGAGCCGTCTCCCGCGCCTGCGCGCACGTGACGTCACCTGTCAGCTCCGGAAGCATGCGGGATCCGTCGTCCATGAAATGCGCCTCCCCCACTCGTCCACCGGCATGCGTCGGCCCCGTCGACCTGCGCCCTCGGATTCAGGGACGTCCCTGAGCCGGTCCCGGTTCATGCGCGGGACGAGTCACGGCCTCGTATCCAGGTGTGGGCTGCGTGCGGGAGGACCATACGTCCTGCACCTCGCAACCGGGCGGGACGGGCCTCGTGCGGCGTCGCGGTCGAACGAAAGGGTCCGCCCCGGCCCAGCAGATACCGAGGGCCCACTCCCAGGTACCGGGCGCCCCACGCCGCCCGGTCCGGTTGCACGGTCACCGGCCAAGGGTCGTGGAGCCGGGCACAGCTGTCCTGCGCACTCGCGTGGAACACGGAGCAGCGGCCAGCAGCCCCCGCCCTGGGGAGCGCGGGTGCCAGGCGGCGCCGACCGGCCGGGGCTTCGACGACACGACCTAGCCGCCGCCTCCGCCCCCGCCGCAGCCGCTGCCGCAGCTGTAGCCGCCGGCGCCGCTGATGCCGATGCCCGAGGTGCCGCCCCGGCTGGGGCGGCGGCGGGGGGCGGGGCGGGTGGTGCGCCGGACGTGCAGTTCGAGCAGGACCGCGGGCCCCAGGGCACGTTCCAGCGCCGCGAGGAGGTCGCGGGCGTCGGTGCCCGGCGGGAGGACCGCCCGGCAGTCGTCGGAGCCGTCCCGGATCAGGCGCAGCGTGAGGGTGCTGGTGGCGGGGCGCGGGTCACCGGCGTACGGCTCCTCGATCTCCTGCTCCAGCCGCAGGCGGTCCGACGCCGCCATCGGGCGCCACGGACCGCTCCCCAGGCCGCGCACCAGCCGTACCCCGGGCGGATCGCCGGCGGCCGAGAACCTGATCCGGTACACCCCGAAGCAGGCCGCGGCCAGGGCTCCGACGAAGCCCGCTGCGGCAGCTGCCGACACCGTCCAGCAGGCCACGACCCACACCGTGGCCCAGCCGGCGCCGGCGAAGAGCAGGATCACCGCCACGGGCAGGACGAGGGCGATTCCGACGAGGCAGGCGCCGAGCGCGGTCTGTGCGGCGCCGACCAGCGAGCGCGGCACGGTGAGCCAGGAGGCACCGCCCGTGCGCAGCACCAGATCCGTCGTCCCCGACCCGCCCCGCTCGACGCTGCCGGGCGCCCCCGCGCTGTGTGCCGTCATGTCCCCACGGTAGAGCTGCCGCCGGGGCACTGACCAGACGTCAGCGGTCGTCGTCGGAGGTCGGCTTGGTGCCGAAGTTCCCGTATCCCTTGAGCTCGTGGGGCTTGAGGCGGTCTCCGGAGTCGGGGTCCGGCATGGGGTCGGCCTCGCGGCCGGTGGGCCCGGTCCCTGTCTCCGGGGCGGGCCGCGGGTCGGCGGGGCGGGTGGGCCGGTCCGTGTGGAGGGGCCCGCTGTCGCGTGCCTGGATCCGCCGTCCGCGGAAGAACGCGACCAGCAGGAACACCACGACGGCTACGCCGACCAGCAGAAACACCCAGATCATCGCACTGTTCATGCAAGGCGTGTACCCAACCTGCCGTCACCATGCCGGCCGGACGTCAATGGCGGCGAATCCCGCCGCCGCGGCGGATACGATCACCCGATGATCACCGAGGCACGCTGACCGCGGCCCGGCCGGGGCCACCTGGCCGAACGGCGTCAGGTCGCGAGGTGGCTGTTGCCGTCGGGCCGCCCTTCGGCGCTGTCGTCGTTGAACCAGTAGTCGCCGGCCGCCAGGTAGCGGAAGGAGTGACTGGCCGCGGCGGCAAGGGCGACCGTGACGGCCCGGGTCCCGTCGGGTCGTGGGGTCAGTTCGTGGATGCCGGGCTTCCACTCGTTGAAGTCGCCGACGACGCTGACGGGGCCGGGCGGGGTGTCGGCGGGCAGGACGAAGGTGACCTCGGTACGGCCTTCGCGGCCTTCGCGTTCGAGCACGGCAGAGCTCCTCGGGCTGGTGGGGGTTGGTGATGTGTGAGACCGGAACGATCACGTGCAGGCCGATCGCACTCGGTCACCAAATAATGCGGTATGTGACGGTTGGTGGCAGCGTGGCGGTGCACCATTCCCCCAACCACGGAGTGCAGTGATGAGCGGTATGCAGGACAAGCGACAGCAGCCGGGCAAGGGCCGCGAGGAGCAGGAGCACCTCCAGCGCCAGCGCCCGGACCAGGGCGGCCAGCAGCAGGGCCGGCACCCGGACCAGGGCCAAGGCCGGGGCCAGCGGCAGGGCCAGGGCGCGCCGAAGGACATGCAGGGCCGCCCGTCGCCTGAGCGCGGCCGCCCGAACCCTTCGCGCGAGCCGGCTCAGGACGTGCGCGGCGACCTGCGCGACGACGCGCTCTAGTCAGCGTCGTCGCGAAGCGGGCCCGCCCGGGGTGCACCTCGGGCGGGCCCTGCCGCGTTCCCGCAGATGCCGCGGGCCCGATGCGGACGGGGCCCGTGCAGGGCGTCCTCCGATGGAGAGAGGGAACGGGACTAGCCCGAACGGGGCTGGACCAGTGGGTGCGGCGGCGACGGAGGACTCCTGGACCGACAGCTCTGCTGCAAAAGCGATCGTCCGGCCGGAGGAGCCGGACGAGGCAGGAGCCGGACGAGCCGGATGAGGTGGGGACGCACCGGACCGGGTGCCCGGGGAGCCCGGGGCACTGCCCTCGGCACTGCCCGCAGGGACCTCCCGTACGGCGGCACCCGCGGGTTCCGTGGAACGATCCGCTCACCTGGAAGGCATTCTCCGTTGCCCGAACGCAAGCACGGTCGCGCGTCGGCCGAGGACACGCACTCCGCAGCGCCCCGCAGGCCCGCACCGCCCGACCGTCCCGGAGTCCTCGGGCTGCAACGCACCGTCGGGAACTCGGCCGTCCTGCGCATGGTCCAGCGCTCCGGCGGCCCCGGGCGGCCCGCGGTGCAGCGCTCCGCGGTCCGCGACGTCGTCGGCAGCGGCGGCCGCCCCATGACGGAGGCCGAAGCCGGCAGCTACGCCGTCCGTGGCGGCGGAGTACGGGTGCAGCGCGCGGCGGAGGAGGACCGTCAGGCGGCCAAGGACCTCGCGGACGCGGCGCGAGGGCGCACCGAGCCGTGGGAGCGCGAGGTGTTCGAGCCGCACGACGCGGAGATCGGCGCGGAGAGGACAGGCGTCCACGTCGCCAGTGTCCAGGCCCCCACGGACAAGGTGATGGGCGGGGGCGCGGAGTGGTCGGGCGTGGACCTGGAGCAGAAGAAGAAACTGCTGGGCGAGGCCCTGGACACCGCCTTCCTCGAATGGAGCGAGCGCTACGACCCCGAGCACGTGTACGTCTTCACCGCGCCGGAGTACTACTTCAGCGGTGAGGACACCCACTTCCTGGGCGCGGAGCAGGCGGCCGGCGTGGACGAGTGGCTCGCCGGCCGCCTCGCGAAGCTGCCCAGCAACTACCTGGTCGTGCCGGGAACCATCGGACGCCGACGCGACCTCGACGGGCAGGAAGCCGATCAGGCGCGCGAAGACCAGCGCACCGGCCGGGCGCGCTTGCAGGAGGAGGCGGAAGCGGGCAACTACTACGCCGAGGACGCGGCCGACATGCTGCGGGAGGTCTGGGACCGGGGACCCGCCGTCGACGGGTCCGGCGGCGTGACCGTGTTCGACAACTACGCGCGTGCCTACCAGGGCGGCCAGGAGCCGAAGAGCTACACGAAGCGCTTCGAGGCCCCGGAAGAGGGTGGGGCTCCGGACCGTTCACCGGAGGAGATCAAGGAAGGCTTCTTCACCATCGGCAGGGAGACGTTCGAGACCACGGTGAAGGGCGTCCAGGTCCGGCTCGAAATCTGCTCGGACAACGCCGCGGAGAGCCTGTGGACCGCTCCGTACGAGGGCGTCCACATCCTGGTCGCGGCGGACTTCGGTGACGCGGGCGCAAGCCCGGCCAACATGCACGGGGACACCTTCGTCGTGGCCGACGCAGGACATTCCCAGCTGTTCGAGTCCGACAAGCCGCTCCCGCCGGCGAAGAACGTCGGCGACGCCCGCTACGCCGCCGCGGAGAAACGGAAGATGAAGGCCAAGAACCCGGAGGCGACCAGCCGGAAGGACCAGGTATCCCTGAACTTCTACCGCACGGCGACACGTAAGCCGACCGCGCGGTAGCCGCCGGCGGGTGAATGAACCCGCGGAACAGGGGCACGGGCGGACAGGCAACCGCAAGGACGCGAGAGGAGCCCTCCCATGACCGAGAACGTGTGGAACTACCAGCCGACCGCCGGCCGTCTGACGGCCACGGACCTGACCGGCTACAAGGTCGAGGCGACCGACGGCACGATCGGCAAGGTCGACAAGCACTCCGACGAGGTCGGAGACGCCTATCTCGTCGTCGACACCGGCGTCTGGATCTTCGGCAAGGAAGTCCTGCTCCCGGCGAGCACGGTGATCCGGATCGACGCGGCCGAGGAGAAGGTCTACGTCGACCGCAGCAAGGAACAGATCAAGGACGCACCCGAGTTCCACCGGGACAAGCACCTCGGCGACGGCGGCTACCGGGCGGAGCTGGGGACCTACTACGGCACCGGCGCCCCCTTCGGCGGCCGCCCCGCCTGATCCGCCGGCACGTGCACAGTTCGGCCCCGGCACCTCATCGGAGTGCCGGGGTCGACCTGTGCGCGCATACGGGACGCCCGGCGCGCCCGGTGGGGCCGACAGCCCGGGAAGCGTGCAGGTCAGGGCCGTGCGGGGGCGGGGAGATCACCTGTTCGGGGTGGTTTCGTGGGCGAACGCGTCACCGGGATTGCGGGGGACCCGCACGCGTACACGCTGGGAAGCAATGGACCTGACGGCACACGGCGAGGGGCAATGATCGTATCGGTGATGCCCATGCCGGACGGCACGATGACGCGCACCGACGCGTCCGGGGCGCGGGAGCGACTCGCGACGTCCCCCTTCCTGCTCGTGGACGTGCAGCTGACCGAGGAGGGCGCGCCTGCCGGGCCGCCGCTCGCGCACCTGCTGGGTCTGACGGCCGCGGACCTGGCGTGGCTGGGCCAGGAGGGTGAGTCCGCGCGGGCCGAGTACCTCGGGGACAGCGCCGCGTTCGTCGTGCCCGCGGTCGAAGCGGGCCAGGTCGTCCACGTCCATGCCGTGGTGACCGAGCGGTACCTCGTCACGGTGCACCGGGGCGCGGCGGCCCGACTGATCCGGAGCCTTACCGCCCGCTTCCCGAACGAACGTCCCCCGGACGCCGTCGCCATGCTGTTCCTGCTGCTGGACGAGGCACTGGAGACGTACCGGGGGGCGGCCGTCCAGGCCCTGCTCGACGTGGAGGACCTGGAGGACGAGATGTTCCGGCGGCGGCAGCCCGAGCAGGTCTACCGTCTCGCACGCCTGCGGCGTACCGCGGCACTCCTGCACCACACGCTGCTCCCGTACCACCGCGTGGCGGAGGAGACCGTCACCCGCCGGATGATGAGCGGCAGCGTCCCGGAGGACCGCCAGCGGCTGGTCCGCGAGTACCAGCGCACGGCCGGGCAGGTGCTCGCGGACATCGAGTCGCTCCAGGAGGCGTCCCGCCGCGCGTTCGGCAGCTATTCCTCCCTGGTGTCCGCCGACCAGAACGGTGTCATCAACCGCCTGGCCATCGTGTCGACGATCTTCCTGCCACTGACCTTCCTGACCGGTTTCTTCGGCATGAACTTCGCCTACCTCACGAACGAGATGGAGGGTGAGGGCGTCTTCTGGCTGCTCGCCGTGGGACTGCAGGTCGCCTTCCTCGCCATCGCGCTCTACACGCTGCACCGCACCGGCCTCTGGCGCAGGCTCCGGGACGAGGACGCCAACCTCGACGACGAGTGACGGCGGTGGCTTCTTCCCGCCACTCGGACGGGCGCGGGCAACCGGGTCCGTTCATCCCGCATCTACCGCATGTCGGCATGCGGCGGACGAGAGCAACCGTCCTCCCCCGCAACCGACATGACGTCGTACGCCTTGATCACTGATCTCAAGCGCGGCGCCGGGCCGGGGTGCTCTTGGCGCTGATCGCGGCCCTGAGCGCCGTCATCAGCACCACCGCGCTCGGCACGAGCCCGGCGGCGACCAGCGACGCGCCCGTGTATGAGCTTCGGGGTGGCCCGGCTCGCGGTCCTCCCGAGCAGCGTCCATGCTGGGTGGTAGGGCACCTCCGGCTCTGAGGGCTGTCCTCCTGCAGGGCCGCGGAAGGCGCCCGTGAGGAGGAAGCCATGCGTATCCGCAGAACGCTGGGCCTCGTCCTGGCCGCAGCGACCCTCGCCGGTGCGGGCGCCGTGAGCGCCGCGGGCGCCGTGGGCGCCCAGGCAGCCGGCTCTCCCACCATCACCAGGCAGGAGTGCACGGACGCGGGCGGGCAGGTCAAGTCGATCCCGTACGGCGGTGACACCTGCACCCTGCCCGACGGAACCAGCCAGAAGATCACCTGACGGAGACGTCCTGCGGCCCGGCGCTCCTGCGGCGCGAGGCGTGACGCCTACCGCGATGAGGGTGAACAGGGTTGGCCGACAACGGACTTCGAGCCGCACGGGATGCGACCGGCTGCGGCCTACTTCCAAGTACGCTGACCACATGACCGATACCAGCACGAATGACGAGCAGGTGTACGACGACCTGCGCGCCCTGACGGACCAGTACATGCAGGCGGTCCGCACGCGCCTCGCCGAGATCGAGTCCCCGCTCACCCGTGAACGCGGCGCCCGGCTGGTCACCGACGAGCTGCTCACGGGCGCCAAGCAGGCCAAGCTGATACGCAGCGCCGCCGTGGGCGAGTTGAAGCAGGGCCGCACGCTCAAGCAGGTCGCGGAACTGACCGGTCTCTCCGTGCCGCGGGTCGACCAGCTGCTCAAGGCGAAGTAGGCGGCGAACACCGGTCGCGCCCGCCCGAAGGGGGCCCCGGGGACTCGTTCCCGGGGCCCCTTCGTCCGTGCCTCAGCGGACCGTCCCGCGCCGGCCGGCCCTGACGCGGAGGGCCGCGGTGGCGGTGGCCGCGGCGAGGAGTCCGGCCGCCATGAATCCGTCGCGCGAGCGCCAGGAGAGCACCGACCAGCGGGACCGGGCGGACAGCAGCGAGCCCGTGCTGAGCCAGGAGCCGGCGGAGAGGAACGACAGGGAGGAACCGATGGAGGCGGCCGAGAGGGCGGAGCCCACCGATCCGACGGACAGCAGCGAACCGACCGAGCCGATCGAGAGCACCGAACCGACGGAGCCGATCGAGAGGATCGAGTCCTTGGAGCAGAGCGAGAGGCAGGACCGGTCCGCTCCCCGGCCCCACGGCCCCGCCGCCGTGTGCGGTCCTCCCGCGCGGCTCACTCCGTCGCCTCGGCGGGCAGCAGGTCCTGCGCCCTGCGCTCCATCAGAACGGGCAGGTAGGCCCGCACCCGCGCATACCTGAGTTCCTCATAGGCCGTCTGCACCGAACTCTCCACCAGGCGGGCGTCGAGCCACGGATACGCCTTCATCAGCCGCTCGGCGACAGCCCGGATGGTCGTCGCGTCCTCTGATTCCGCCATCGCACGCCCCAGCCTCCCGGTCGGACACCTCACCCCATTTTCGCGGCGCGACGCCCCTCCGGGAAGTCGATCATTCGCCGCAGACTCCGCCGCCCGTCCCCGCCCGCCGTCCCCGCCCACCGGACGGGTGAGCCAGGCGGTCAGCAGCGTCTCGAGGGCCGCCGCGGTCGTGGTGCCGTCCTCCGCGCACGTCCCCACCACACGGTGGAACACCGGCGGCAGCCGCCCCGCCGACGGCGGAGGCTGACCGGTGGATCCGGGCGAAGGGATGGCGCGGGCGGGCCGCCCGCGGCACGACGGCACGGCGCTGCGGGGAGCGGGAGAGCACCCGTCGGCCGGCCGGGTGAGGGGGCTGCCGGGGTAACCCGCTGCCTCATCCGGGTGGCGACTTTCCCCCTTCCGGGGATATGCGCTGGTCAGATGGGGTGAATGGGGCGTGCCAGTCGTTTCCCGACCCCCTGCCGCAGGCGTTGATGGGGATGTGAATACCTCAAGCACCGCCCCGATACTGACCGGCCCGCTCGTGTCCGAGGCGCCGCCCACCGTGCACGACTCGGGCGCGGACACCGCGCCCGGCGTCATACTGATCCGGTCCTGCACCACCCTCGGCACCACCCTGGTCGTCCACCTCGCTGGCGAGATCGACCACTTCAGCGCGGCCCCGCTGCGGGCGTTCCTGGCCTCGGCGGCCGACAACGGCATCACCGGCCTGGTGCTGGACTGCTCGCGGATCACCTTCTGCGATTCCGGCTTCCTGGCCGCCCTGGACTGGTGGCCCCGGCAGGGGCGCCGCCTCAGGCTCACCCACCGCTCCCGCGCCGTGGAACACCTTCTGCGGGCGGTCGCCTCGGCCGCGGGTCCACGGCCTCCCGGCAGGCCCCTGATCCACGCCCAGCCGGCGCGCCCACGCCTGGGCCCGACCGGATAGCGACCGGGATGGGCGACCGCGACCCGGGAGCCCGCGACATGCCGCGGTCCCCCGGGTTCTCGCCGGTCACGCCGAGCCCCCTGCCCCACCTCACTGAGCAATACACCTGGTCCAGGCGCGGAGTTTCTCCGGGTTGCGGACCGCCCAGATGCGGTGGACACGGCCCTCGGTGACGTCGAACGCGGCGACCGTCACCGGTACGCCGCCCTGCCGGGCGAGGAGGCCGGGCCGGCCGTTGACCGTGCGCTCCACCAGCTCCGGCCGGGCCCTGTCGGCGATGTGGATGAGGTACTGGGCGATGCGCTCGGCGCCCTCGACCGGGCGCTGGACGGCCCCGACCATGCCGCCGCCGTCGGCGGTCATGACGGCGGCGGGGTCCAGGAGGCCGACGAGGGCCCTGATGTCCCGGGACTCCCACGCCTCCTTGAAGTCCCTGACCAGTGCGGCCTGTCCCGCGACGGGGGTTGCCGGGGCGTGTCCGGCGCGGATGCGCCGGCGGGCCGAGGAGGCCAATTGCCGGCAGGCCGCGGGCGTGCGGCCGACGATCCGGGCGACGTCGGCGAAGGGGTACCGGAAGACGTCGTGCAGGATGAACGCCACACGTTCGGCCGGTGTCATCGACTCCAGCACGACGAGGAAGGCCATGTTCACCGACTCGTCGAGGGTGACCTGGTCCGCCGGGTCGGCCGGGGCGCGGCCGCTGCCCGTCACTCCCCCGGCCCCCGGCCACTCCCCGCGGTCGGGCAACGGCTCGGGTATCCACGCGCCGACGTAGCGCTCGCGGCGCGCCCGCGCGGAGCCGAGCACGTCGAGGCAGATGCGGCCGGCCACCGTCGTCAGCCAGGCTCCCGGCGATTCCACGGCCTCCTGCTGGGCCCGGGACATGGCGTACCAGCGGGTGTACGTCTCCTGGACGACGTCCTCGGCCTCGGCCAGTGAACCGAGCAGGCGGTAGCCGAGGTTGATCAGCTGACGGCGTTCACCGACGATCGCGTCCAGGTGCGGTGCGGACACCTGGTACCGGGGCTCTGGCGGGGTGTTCACGGTCGCGGCTGCTCCCTCGCTCGTCGCGTCGACTGCTGTCCCACCGTCACGACGAGGCAGGCGTGCGAAAGGTGAGGCGGGGCCCGGCCTCACCTTTCGCGGGGCTGCTTCGTCGGACGGTCGGAACACCAAGGATCCACAGCCGTGAGGCAGAAGCAGAAGAGGAGGCCGCGCCATGGCCGTGCGGACGACGACGACAGCACCCGGCAGGTTCACGTTCCAGGGCATCGCGCTCGGTGTGCAGACCCTGGCACTGCTCTTCCAGGCCGTCACAGCCGGGCTGTTGCTGTCCACCTCCTACGGGGAGGTGCTGCACGGCGTCGGGGCGCGGGTGATGTACGGCGCGTCGATGCTGTACGTGCTCGCGGCGGTACTGGCGTGGCGGCCGGGCGGCGGATCGCTGCGGCCGGTCCTGCACGCGTCGGGATTCCTCGTACTCGCCTCGCTGCAAGTGGTCCTCGGCATCGCCCACCTGCCGGGACTCCATGTACCGCTGGGTGTCGTGATGTTCGCGCTGAGCGTGCTGGCGCTGCACCGGACGGTCTCAACGGGCGCCGGTGGCGGGGCGTTTAGCCCGGCCGCGTGAGCCGACCTGCCCGTCCGGGGGGGGCGGGCAGGCCGGGCGGGCGGCAACGGGCCCCGGATCAGCCGAAGCTCCGCCGGTGTTCCCGGGTCTGCTGCGGTGGGATGGTGCGCAGTCGGCGGGCAGGGGGACGCTCCGGACCGGTCCTGCACGGGTCCTCGTCACCGGATCGGCCCGCGGACCGGTCGGGTTGCGCGGCTGCCACCGCCGGGACGAGCGCGATCACTGCGATGACCGCCGCCACCACGACCAGGATGACTGCAATGCTCACGGACATGAATCCCGCCTTTCGCCTTGACCTTTACACCTTGTGGCTACTCAGCGTTTCCAATATCCGTCCGATTAAACACGGTAAGTGATGCGAGGGCGGGCCTGCTTCGCGCTCTCACTTCTCACAGGTGAACGTCACGGGCCCGCTTCGCGCGGTCATCTTCTGGTCGGGCAGGTGCAGGGTGACGTAGACGGTCACGGTCGCGGCGTTCGGCCGGGCGGGCACCTCGGCCACGTGCAACAGGGCCTGTGTGGTGGTGCCTGCGGGGAAGTCGGCCGAGCCGGGTGAGACGGGCCGGGAGCTGGTTCCGAACGTCCAGTGGAAGCGCACCTTCCCCGGGCCGGTGGCCGTGACCTTGCCGTCGAACTCCGCCGTCGTCGGTTTGGCGCAGTCGATGGCCGTCCCGGGCGGCGTCAGGACGACCACCTCGACCTTGGTCACCTTCACGCTCTGCTTCGATCCGCCCGTCTTGTCGGCGGGCGCCGCCGCGGCGCAGGTGACGCGCGCGTCCTGGCGGGATCCGCCGGCCTTGTACGTGACGGTGTACGCGCCGTGTCGCAGGCCCTGGCGGTCCAGTTGGCCCTTGCCGTTCACCGTGGCGCGGAAGGACGTCTTCGGTCCGTCCACGCGGACCGCCTGCTTCGCGGGGAATCCGGTCAGGCGGAGCTTGTACCGCGCGTCGCCGCCCGGCTTCCCGCTCGCGCCCACGACCAGCTCGCAGGCGGCTGCCGCGGGGGCGGTTCCCGGCGCGGCGGGGCGTGCCTGGGCGGCGAAAGCGGGGGTGAGGCCGACGGCGGAGGCGACGAACGGTACCGCGAGAAGCAGAAGACGCCGATGCCGGTTGGTCTGCCGGTCCATCGTGCTGCCCTTCGAGAGGAGAGCCCCCGGGAAACCACCTCAGGATATCCGTCACCGGGCCGCGGGGCACGCGTGGAAGCGGCTGGAGCGTACGTGCCCGAAGGAGGGCGGGAGCTGCGGGATCCCCTGGCCGGGCCGGACGGTCAGCTTCGAGCCGGAGTAGTCGGGCTCGTTGTAGACGGTGACGCAGCGGCCTCCGCGTGCACCGTTCGCACGTGGCGTGCCGGCCGCGTTCCACACCGACGCGGCGTCGTTGAAACCGACGTAGGCGGTCGTCTCGGGATACCGGCGCATGTCCTGCGCCGCCAGGCTCGCCACGCCGGTGTAGCCGGGGCCGGTCCAACCGCACAGCCACCCGGGCTCGCAGGGCGGCACGAGCGCGGCGGCACCACCGGATCCGGCCGGTACCGCGGCCGTGGCGGGCGTGGCCGTGGCGTGTACGTCAGCCGTCGCGGGCGCTGCCGAGGCCGGTACCACGGCCGTGGCCGTGGGGGCGAGTGCGGCCAGGAGGCACACGGCGCCCAGGGCGCTCGGCACCCTCGTCCGCGCCCTGACGGCTCGGGAACGTCCGGTCATGGGTCTCGCCTCCCGGCGGGTGGGGATCCAAGGCACTGCACGCCTCCATCCCACCTCCCGTCGGCGCTGATCGCACGCCGTCGGGTGAGCGCGAGCAGGCGCCGGGACAGGGTGCGGAGTTCTTCGTCCGGGTGGACCTCGGCGAAAGCGACCGCCGGGAGCAGGCGCACCGGCGAGAAGGCGAAGGAGCGCAGGGTGGCCCGGAGTTCCTCCGGGGCGCGGCCGATCGCGGCGAGGGCCCTGAGGGCGTACAGCCCGGCCGGGGTGGGGGCGATCAGCGCGGCGAGGATCGGGACGGCACGCTCCGGGGAGCCGGTGACCGAGTGGTGGGCCTCGGCGGCCGCCATCCGGGTCCACTCGTACCGGGCCGTCAGCAGCGGCTCGATGAGCGGCAGCAGCGGAGCGGCAGCGCTGCCGAGGGGCTGGAGGCTGCTCAGGTGCCAGTGGACCGGGTTCTTCGCCGTCAGCAGGTCCTCGAAGACACGCAGGGCCGGTTCCACTTCGCCGGTCAGCCGGTGGAGGGCCAGGGCCGCCGCGGCGCTCAGCGAGGGGTCGGCGCCGTGCACGGCCTCGTGCAGCAGGGTGGTGGTCTCCGTCGTCACGGCGCCGTCCCGGCCGATCCGGCGGGCGGCCACGACGGCCGCGCGACGGGTGCGGAGGCAGTCGAGCACTTCCGGCTGCGCCCGGCGCGCGGCGGTACCGAACCGGTCCAGTGCCTCGATCAGGGCGATGGCCCCGTTGCCCGTGGCCCCGTCGGCCAGCATGCTGCGTACGAGGGGTACCAGCCGGTCCGCGGCGTCGGGGAAGGACGTGGCGGCCGCCCTGAGCGCCTCGGGAGTGGGCTTGCGCGGGATGAGGTCCAGGGCGCGGGGATCACGTGTGCGCACGAGGGCGAGGAGGGCGGGTGCGGCACCCTCCTCCTCCGCGAGGGCGCAGCGGTGCAGCGTGTCCCTCAAGGCGGCACCGGGCGCGGGCAGGCGCTCGACCCCGTCGGCGACGGTGGTCAGGCACCGGGCAGACGCGCGGCCGTCCCGCTGGTGCGGCAGCGCGGCGAGCGTCAGGTCCAGCACCTCGGGCTCCCGGTCGCGCCAGGTCTCCTGGATCTGCCGGGCGAGCCGGGATCCGCGCGAGCCGAGGTCACCGGCCTGGATCCAGCGGGCGGCCACGGCGAGGCCGGCGTCCACGTCGCGGGCGAGCACTTCGTGGAGCGCCGCGTCGGTCGGGTCGGCGGCGACCCCGTGGAGCGCCCTGATCAGGCCGGGCACGTCCGCGGCCGGCTCGTGGGCGGCGGTCGGGTCGTGCCGCGGGACGTGGTCCGCTTCGGCCGGAGATCTCATGGTGGGCGCTCCTCGGTGATCAAGTGCGCCGACCGTACCGATCACCACTGACAACGGGGCGCCGTCCCGTCAACGAGGCACGGCGGAAGGGGGGGTTGTCGGCCAATCCGTCGAAGTGGAGGCGTACGGCGGGCTCTTGGTGCCCGTGGGACGCGCGGACGGGGTACCGGTCGGCGCTGAGCTGCGCGGACCCGCGCCCCGGGGGTCTCGTTCCCGCTGTCCGGGAGTCTCCTCGTACGGCGCCGACTCCCGTACGTTTCAGGGCAGTCGGGTGATCACGGGCTCGCACCCTAGCGGATGGAGGTCCATATCCTGCCCGAATACCTGATGTTCGCCACGGGCCCGGCCCTCGACGCGTAGCGTCCCCCCTGCAACCCGGGTCGGAGACGTGAAGCCGGCCAGGACCGTGAAGAAACGAGGAGGCTGCAACGATGGTCAACGTGGAGACGTCCCTGAAAGAGGCGATGACCTCGATCGAGGGGAGCGTGGGCGCCGCGCTGGTCGACTACACGAGTGGCATGGCCCTCGGCACGCTGGGAGGCAGCAAGGAGCTGGACCTGACGGTCGCCGCCGCGGGCAACACCGACGTCATCCGGGCGAAGGCCCGCACCATGGAGATGCTGGGCATCAAGGAGGACATCGAGGACGTACTGATCACCCTGGGCAGCCAGTACCACCTCATCCGGCTGCTCAAGGGGCGCGGGGGGAACGGCCTGTTCCTCTACATCGTCCTGGACAAGGCCAAGTCGAACCTGGCCATGGCCCGGCACCAGCTCAAGCGCATCGAAGCGGACCTGGAACTCTAGCCGCCTTCCTGTACCCCGACTTTTTTTGCCCATGAGTTGAAGAAATCTTCAACTCGGCACATCCGAATCTGGTCACCGCAGGGTGGGGCGGGGCCGGGGTACAGGAGAATGGCTGGTCATGGTCACCGGGGGCGGGCGCGGCAGGGCCGACGCCGTCCCCGTCCATTGGTCAGAAACCGGGTAGGAGCGTTGCCACATGCAGGTCCCGCTGTACCAGGCCAAGGCGGAGTTCTTCCGGATGCTCGGACACCCCGTCCGGATCCGTGTTCTCGAGCTCCTCCAGAACGGCCCCGTACCCGTGCGCGAGCTGCTGAACGAGATCGAGATCGAACCGTCCAACCTCTCTCAACAACTCGCGGTGCTGCGCAGGTCCGGCATCGTGATCTCCATACGCGACGGCTCGACGGTCAGTTACGCCCTCGCCGGCGGCGACGTGGCGGAACTCCTGCGAGCCGCACGTCGCATCCTCACCGAGCTGCTGGTCGGGCAGAGCGAGTTGCTCGCCGAGCTCCGCGATGCCGACACCTCGGTCCACACGGGGCCTCCCGCGCTGTAGCCCGGCGCGTGCGCGCGCCGCAGGGTGGACACCTCGGAAGGGCCGGCGGCGCGCGCCACGGCCACGGCGCGCCCCGGCCGTGGCGGACGTCAGCCGAGGCGCAGGTCGGCTGTGGTGGGTGTCAGCCCTGGCAGAGGCCGCGGGTGTGGTCGTACGTCGCGGTGGCGCGGGAGTAGCGCCACTGCGGGTCGAGCAGGTCGCTCTTGAGCTGTGCGGCCGCCGACGGGCTCTCGACGACGTAGCCGAAGTCCTGGAGCCAGGACGGGTACAGGTTCTTGGAGCCGATGTAGAAGGCCGAGTCGTCGACCGAGACCAGCTTGTGGTGCTGGGCGTAGGGCTTGCCGTCCGCCCAGGTCGGCTGGTCGGAGGCGCGGAAGGTGGCCAGCTGGAGGTTCTCGCAGAGGGCCGTCCGCGCGCGGCCGCCGTCACCGGTCAGGGCCGTGACCCGGCCGCGCAGGGCGTCGCTCACCTCGGAGAGGGACTTGATCTGCGAGTAGCCGCCGCTGCCGATGGTGCCGCGGTTCGCCGGGTCGCTCACCACGATGCGGACCTTGACGCCGGAGACCAGCTTCGCGGCGAGGGCGTCGTAGAGGCGTACGTCGTAGCGGGGCAGCGGCGGGCAGGTGGCGTGCACGTCCTGCTGGGAGATCTCGATGTGCGAGGTCGCGCTGGAGACGAGGGCGCGCAGGGCGCTCTCCTCCGGGTTGACGGTGTCGTAGTCCCGGTCGGCGTTGGTCTTGTCGGGCACCCCGATCCCGCACCTGGTGTCGCCGGCCGTGGGCAGCACGGGGCGGAAGGCCGAGCTGGGGTCGCTCTGGCGGATGCCGACACCGAGGCCGCCGACGGCGAGCGCGGGGACGTCCCCGCCGCCCTCCGGACGCGCGGGCCGGGGCAGGGAGGGCAGGCAGTCCGCGCCGGGCGAGGCCGCGAACCACACCGAACTCCAGTTGCCCTTGTTGCGGCAGGTCCAGTCCCACAGGGAGTCCAGGTAGCGGCCCGCGGAGCCGGCCGCGGGACCGGACAGCGCGAGGTCGACGTCGCTGACGGGGTGGGTGGTGTCGAGGTAGTCGTCCTTCCAGCTGTTGATGCCTCCGGTGATGACCGAGCCGCCGTCCACCACGACCAGCTTGGAGTGGTTCCAGGAGAAGGAGGTCTTCGACGTGGTCATCGAGGCCACGTTGAGGGTGATGTTGGCCGCGGCGGCGGGGCCGAGCTTCGCGAGCAGCTCGTCTCGGTAGGACGAGGGGATCACCGTGGAGTGGTAGAGGGGCGCGGCGCCCACCATGACGCGGACCTTGAGCCGGTTGCCCTTCTGGGCGGACTCCTTCAGGCCCGCGACGATCGCGTCCTGGTAGCCGCCGTTGGGGAAGGGCGCCAGCGTGGATATGTCCACCGTCTCCCGGGCGCCGGCGATGTCCTGGTGCATCTTCTCCAGGAGGCGGCGCGAGCCGGGCCGGTCGGTGCAGGCGGCGTCGCCCCAGCAGCCGGGGGTCTGGAGCAGCCAGTCGGCGCCGCCGGGGGTGGTGGAGCCGAGCCGGTTGCCGGAGGTGCGCTCCCAGACCGAGCCCTCCAGGCCCGGCGAGACCTGACGCAGGGTCTGCTCGACCGAGTCCAGGTGCGGGGTGGGCGCTTCCGCGGCGTGCGCGGGGGCGGTGGCGGTGGCGCCGAGGAGGGCGAAGCCGAGGGCGAGGGCCGAGGTGGAGACGAGGGCCGTCGTACGGACGGTGCGTGCCAATGTGGTTCCTTGAACTGGGGGGGTGGCTCCGGCCGGGGACGGGCGCGGGTCGGCCGCGCCTCCGACCTTGATCAACTCGCGCAAGTTACCAGTACGTAGCTCGCTGTCCGTCCGGGTCGGGCGAGTTCCGGCCATGCGGACGTAACGGGACGGGTAGCGGGGCGCGGAGCGGGGAGCGGAACGGGAAGCGGGACGGACGTCCGAGGCGGGCAGCGGGGGCGGGGCCGGTGCCGGGGCGCTGTCCGGCCGGTTCCGTACCCTGGGGGCATGCGCATGCGCCCCACCCTGAGCTGGACTCCCCCCGAGGACCTGCGGCCCGGCAGCACGGATCCGGAGCCGGTGGCCGAGGCGCTGGGCGCGGGCGGCGTGCTGGTGCTCAGCGGTGCCGGCATCTCCACGGAGTCCGGCATCCCCGACTACCGCGGTGAGGGCGGGAGCCTGCGCCGGCACACCCCGATGACGTACCAGGAGTTCACGGCGAGCGCGCAGGCCCGCCGCCGGTACTGGGCGCGCAGCCACCTCGGCTGGCGCACCTTCGGCCGGGCCAGGCCCAACGCCGGGCACCGGGCGGTCACGGCGTTCGGACGGCACGGGCTGCTGTCCGGGGTGATCACGCAGAACGTCGACGGCCTGCACCAGGCCGCGGGCAGCGAGGACGTGGTGGAACTCCACGGAAGCCTGGACCGGGTCGTGTGCCTCTCCTGCGGTGCGTCCGGCTCGCGCCGTGACCTGGCGCTGCGGCTGGCGGAGGTCAACGCGGGCTTCGAGCCGGTGAGCGCCCGGCTGAACCCGGACGGCGACGCCGACCTCACCGACGAACAGGTCGGGGACTTCTCCGTGGTGCCGTGCGCGCAGTGCGGGGGCGTTCTCAAACCGGACGTGGTGTTCTTCGGCGAAGCGGTCCCCCCGCGGCGGGTCGAGCGCTGCCGGGAACTGGTCGACGGGGCGACCTCGCTGCTGGTCCTGGGCTCTTCGCTGACGGTGATGTCCGGTCTGCGGTTCGTCCGCCAGGCAGCCCGGGCGGGCAAGCCGGTGTTGATCGTCAACCGGGACGCCACGCGCGGCGACCAGCACGCCGTCACCCGCCTCGCCCTCCCCCTGGGCGAGGCGCTCACCGCACTCGCCGCCCGACTGGACGTCCCGGTGGACGCGGCTCCGGCGTCCTGACGTGCGGGTGCGGGGCGGGCCGTCGGGGCACCGGGGCACCGGGGCACCGGTCGACGAGGCCCGGTCCGGGTGCGCCATCATGAGGGGCTCCGGCGGTGGGGGTGCCGTCACCGGTGTCGAGGGCCGAGGGCCGAGGGCCGAGGGAGGAGGACGGGGATGTCCGACGAGCGGGTGGCCGGCGCGGCCCGGCCCGTGCGCGGGATGCTGCACCACGTCGAGGTCTGGGTGCCCGACCTCGGCCGGGCCGTGGCCTCTTTCGGGTGGCTGCTGGAGTCCCTGGGCTACGCGCCGTACCAGAGCTGGGACGCTGGACGGAGCTGGCGGCTCGGGGCGACGTACCTGGTGTTCGAGCAGTCCCCGGCCCTCACGGCGGACCGTCACGACCGCTGCCGGCCCGGGCTGAACCACCTCGCTTTCCACGTGGAGGACCACGCGGCGGTGGAGGTCCTGGTGGCCGGGGCCCGGCGGCACGGCTGGAGCCTGATGTTCCCCGACCGCCACCCGTACGCGGGCGGCCCGCGGAGCTATGCCGCGTACCTGGTGAACGCCGACGGCTTCGAGGTCGAACTCGTCGCCGTCGACGGCCCCGCACCCGGGTGACCGCTCCGGGGCACGGGCACGGCTGCGGCTGCGGCTGCGGCTGCGGCTGCGGCTGCGGCACAATGACTGCCCATGACCGACCCGTTGGGCGTTGTGCCCCCGATTCGCCGCACCGGTGACGAACCCCTGCACCTGCACGGCACCGTGCACGGAACCGTGCTCGGCTTTTGGTCCTGGGCGTACTCGGGTCTGGCGGGCAACACCCTGCGCGGCGCCCTGGCGGAGTACATCGTCGCGCTCGCCCTCGGTGCCACCGGTGCGTTGCGGGCCTTCTCGATCGCCCCGGCGGCGGGCTGGGACTCGGTGACCGGGGCCGCGGGCCCCGTCCGGCTGCGGCGCGCCGACGTGTACGTGTTCTGTCTGCTGCGGCACCTGGACAAGCCGACGCTGGATCCGCTGGACCTCTCCCAGTGGGACTTCCACGTCCTGCCGACCAGGGTGCTCGACGAGCGCAAGGCCGACCGGCGGACCATCGGGCTGCCGGCCCTGCTCGCCCTGGGTGCCGAACGTACGGGCTTCGACGACCTGCGGGCGGCGGTATTCGCCGCAGCCGGGCCGTGCGAGCGGGCGGTACCCGCGCAGGCCGACGCCCCGGCCTGACCGCCCGACCGGACTCCGGCGGCGGGGTCGTCAGGGCCCGGCCCCACCTCCCGCGGAAGCGGCTGCCGGCGACGGCCACGTGGCCGCCCCGCCCGCCGAACGGCCCGCGAGAAGCCGGTTTGCGGTTCCAGCGGGACCCGGAGCTGACGGTCTACCGCATGCGTTCCATCGGCTCAGCCTCACAGACCGCCCCGCCTCAGCTCTCGCAGTGCCAGCAGGCCCCCGACGCCGGGGATCCACGCCCGCCACCTCGCCGCCGGCGCCGCCGGGGCCCGCCGGACCGCGAGGATGACGACGAGGTACACCGTACCGTGCACCGGGCCGCCCAGGGAGGCGACCGCCCCGGTGTGCACGGTGAGGAGGTTGGCCAGGAGGAGGGCCAGGGAAGCGGCCTCCACCCGGGCCGCGATCCGCAGCATGCGCATGGCGTTCACGCCCCCGTGGTGGAGCCGGGCCGGACGATCATCAGGACGACGACGACCGCCCAGAGCAGGTTGAACACGCCGGTCACCATCGCCAGCCGGGCCGCCCCCGACCGGTCCGGGCCGCCGAGCAGCCGCTGCTGCCCCGGCAGGATCGCCAGGACGAGCAGTGCCGCCGCCGCGGCGGTGAGGACGATCGAGGCCAGCAGCCAGGCGTCGGTCAGGACGCCGAGCCGGGCGCCCGTGGCGACGCCGAAGACGGGGACGGCGATCCCGACGACCGTGTAGCCGCGGCAGATGCGGTGCAGGACCCGGGCCGTCCGCAGTCCCTCGCCGCCGTCGGCCTCGGCCGGGGAGCGCGTGCAGCGGGGGAACATCGAGGCCGCGACCGCGATCGGCCCGATCGCCAGGATCGCCGCCAGCACGTGGACGGACAGGAGCAGCTTGGTCACGGGGTTCTCCCATGTCTCATGGATCGGCTGGCAATAGGTTGCCAGGCAACCTATACGACGGCGGTCGGGTTTGGGTAGGCTGCCTGACCATGAAGGCCAGTGAGGTACGCGGACACCTGGACGGGCTGCTGCTGTCCGTGCTCGAATCGGGCCCCCTGCACGGCTACGCAGTGATCACCGCGGTGCAGGAGCGCAGCAACGGAGTGCTGGAACTGCGCAAGGGCACGATCTACCCCGCCCTGAACCGGCTGGAGCGGCTCGGGCTCCTCGACAGCGCCTGGGAATCCGTCGGGGAACGCCGACGGCGCTGCTACGAGCTGACCGACGCCGGCCGGCGCAGCCTGGACACGGAGCGGAAGGTGTGGCGGGAGTTCACCGCCGCGATCGGCTCGGTGCTCGAACCGGCGCAGCCGCGGACCGCGACGTGAACGGCCCTTCGCCGGACGGGGCGCGCCGCGACCCCATCGAGGCACATGTGGCCGAGCTGGCCGCCGTCCTGCGCGGCACGGAGCGCGCGAAGAGCCGGATGCTGGCCGAGCTGCGCGAGGGGCTGCTCGACGCGGCGACGGAGGTGGCCCGCGGGCGCGAACCGGACGACGCGGCGCGGCGGGAGGCGGTGCGTCAGTTCGGCACCGTGGCCGACCTCGCCGCGGGCTTCCAGCACGAACTCACCGTCGTGCAGGCCCGCCACACCTCCCACAGGATCCTGCTGCTCGCGCCCCTCCTGCCGGCCTGCTGGTACGTACTCGCCGCAGCCGGGCCCACGGCGCACCGGCTGCCGCACCCGGCCCAGGTGCTGCTCGCCCATCTGGGCGGAGCGGCTGCGGCCGCCGCGGTGGCGGCAGCGGCGTTCCTGGCGGTCACCGGCCCGCTCGCCCGCAGGCTGGCCACTCCTGAGCGCCTGCCGGTCGTGGTCGCCTGGACGGGCACCACCGCCGCGGTCGCCCTGGCCCCCAGCGCCCTCACCCTGGGCGTCGCCTCCCTGCTGACAGCGAACTGGCCGCTGTGCGCGCTCGCGGGTGCGGTCGCCCTCGTCCTCCACGCGCAGATCGCCGCCTCGGCCCGCGCCTGCCGCACCTGCGCCCGGCTGCCCGCCGCGGCACGGGCATGACCACCGGCGGGGCACCGCGCCGGGACCCCTTCCGCGGTGACGCGCGTCAGCCGGCCGGGGCGTGCCAGGGGATCTCGGCCCAGACCTGTTTGCCACCGCTGAGCGGGACCGAACCCCATGCCGTGGCCGTCGCCTCGACGATGAGGAGCCCGCGGCCGCCGGTCGACTCCCAGCTCACCGAGACCGGCTTGACGGGGCTGCGCGGCGACGCGTCATTCACGGCGATGCGCAGCCGGTCCGTCGAGAGGGTCAGGTCCATGCCCACCTCGCCCTGGGTGTGCGCGATGGCGTTGGTGACCAGTTCGGACACGATCAGCAGGGCCGTGTCGAGTTCCTCCACCACGCCCCAGGACCGCAGCGTGCGGGCCGTGAAGCGGCGCGCGTGCAGGACCGCTTTGGGCAGCCGCCACACCGTCCAGTGGCTCCGCTTGGGCCGGCCGCGCGTGCCGTCGTAGCGCAGCAGCAGCAGCGCGACGTCGTCGTCGCGTCGCCCCACGCCCATGACCAGCTCGTCGGCGACGCCTCCGGCGTCGACCGGGTCGACCTCGGCGAGCGTCTCGCACACCCGCCGCATGCCCTCCTCCAGGGGCAGCCGGGCGGACTCCACCAGGCCGTCCGTCAGCAGGACGAGCAGGGTTCCGGGGAGCAGTCCCGTCTCGGTCATGGGGAATTCGGCTTCCGCGAGGACGCCCAGGGGTGGACCGCCCTCGACCGCCATCTCCTCGGTGACTCCGTCGGGATGGCGCACCACCGGGGGCAGGTGGCCGGCCCGGACGACCCGGGCGATGCCCTCCTCCATGTCGAGGTCCACGTACGTGCAGGTGGCGAAGAGGTCGGTCTCCATGCCGACGAGCAGCCGGTTGGCCCGCGCGACCACGACGTCGGGCGGGTGGCCCTCGACCGCGTACGCCCTGACGGCCGTCCGCATCTGGCCCATGATGGTGGCGGCGCCGGCGCTGTGCCCCTGGACGTCGCCGATGACGAAGGCCACGTGTCCGTCGCGGAGCGGGATGACGTCGTACCAGTCGCCGCCGACCTCCAGTCCCGCCGTGGCGGGCAGGTAGCGGGCGACGGCGGTCCCGCCCGGCAACTCCGGGAGTTTGCGGGGCAGCAGGCTGCGCTGGAGCATGGTGGCGAGTTCGTGGCCCGCGTCCAGCGCGTGGGCGCGTACGAGGGCCTGCCCGACCAGTCCGGCGGTCGCGGTGAGCAGCGAGCGCTCCTCCGGTGCGAAGCGGTGCTCCTCGTCCCACCCGACCAGGCACACCCCGACCATCCGGCCTTCGGCGGGCAGCGGCAGCACGGCGAGGCCGCCGGGTCCGACGCCCAGGAGCCCTGGTTCGAGTGCCGCGCCGGGTGGCCACAGGCTCATGTGGCCGGCCCGCAGCGCGCTCTGCAGGGTGGGGAGGTCGCCGAGGGACACGTCGGGCCACTCGGAGCGCCATTCCGCGCGCCAGGTCTCCGGCCAGGCGTCGGGCTCCGGCGGGTCGAGGGCGGTGACGATGAGACGCTCGGGCTCCAGTTCGCCGACCGCGACCCGGGACGCGCCGAGCGGCTCACGCAGGGCGGCGACCGCGAGCCGGCTCACCTCCCGGATCGTCGCGGCTCCGGCGAGGGTGGCCGAGAGGCGCTGGACGAGGGATACCTCGTCGGCGCTGGGTCGCAGGTAGGAGGCGTCGGCGACGACGCCGAGGACCCGCCGGGGCGCCCCGTCGGGGTCCACTTCGACGCGGCAGCGCAGGCCCAGCCAGCGCAGCTCGCCGCCGGGGCGGCGGATGCGGAAGGCCAGCTGCTGGCCGGTGGCAGCCAGCCGGTCCGGCTCCACGACCGCCATCAGCGCGGGCATGTCATCGGGGACGGCGCAGGCGAGGAGGCTCTCCACGCGTCCGTCGAACTGCTCGGGGGCCAGGCCGAGCAGTTCCAGTACGTGCGCGTGGGCCTCCATGCGGCCGGTGTCCAGGTCCAGGATGAAGGCGCCGCCCTGGTCGGGGACGAGGGACTGGACCAGATGGGCCTGGGGGGCCCGGCGCCCGGCGAAGCGGGCGGCGACCGATTCGAGTCCGGCGGCCACCTGGTCGGCGTACAGCTCCAGGAGGCTGCGGTCGTCGGCGCTGAAGCCCTCGCCGACGTCGCCCGCGACGACGAGGCATCCGAGTTCCTGGTCGCCGTGGCCCAGGGGCAGGGCGCCCAGGGAGATCCTGGCGGGGGAACTGGGGGCGCCGTTGCGGACCCGGGTGGGGAAGTGGTGGGGGTCTTCCTCGATGAACGCGGCGAGTTCCTTCGGCGTCAGCCACAGCGGGCGGCCGGAGCGGAAGGCGTTGGCGGCGGGTGAGTGGCCCGCGACGGCGAGGATCGCGGGCAGCCCGTAGAGGACCCCGCGGTTTCCGGTCAGCTCGGCCAGATGGAGTTCCCTGTCCTGGTCGGCGGCCACGTAGACGGCGGCGAGCTGAGCCCCGCAGAACGCAAAGCGATGCCTGGTCACTGGCCGTGTCGCCTCCTCCCGAGGCCGTCCCGTCGAGCGCCGGGTCTCCCTCCATGCTGTCGCGCCCTGGACCCTTCGGGCGAGTCGGGGGGCGACGGTCCGCGGTACGGGACTGCGGGTCAGCGGTACGGCGCGACGCGCGAAGCGAGGGAGGAGGGCGGCCGAAGCCGCGAGGGCGGGGGTCCGGTGGCGGTCCGACGCGGCCAGTGGGAGGGCGCCGGCCCGTGCCGCCCCGCGAGGGTGGCGGCCCACCGGCCGGCGGCCGAGCCCACCGCGGCGAGGGGCCGCGACGCCGGCAGCGCGGTGGGGACGACGGCGAGCCGGGGGGGGGTGGTCTCCAGCCGCCTGCAGACGGCCATCAGGGTGATCGGGCGGGGTTCGACGGTTCGGCCTGTGGGTGCCGGTGAAGTGGAACACGCCCGGGCCGACCCATCCGCCGGCCCGCTGGAGCACGGGGCGTTGCCCGCTGGTGCTGTCCGCCCCCCGCTCGGTGCAGGTGGCCTGACCGGCCTGTGGCCCGATGTCGGGCAGGTGGACCATGAGGCGCGCCCAGCTGAGCTTCGTAGCCGCCGCCCACCTGGCGCAGGTCGGCTTGGCCCGGTGGCGGCCCTCCGTGCCGGGGTTGAGGCCGAACTGGAAGTTGCCCGCCGGGTGATGCGGCCGCGGTCGTTCCGTGTTGCGGTGCCGGCGGGGACGGAGGCGACGCCCTTCGAGCCGGCCGGCGCGCCCGTGCCGACCGGCGTCCCGCCCTGTAGGCGCGTTCCCCGCCCCCCTGGTCAACCAGGAGGCCGGACCGGCGCCATGGGCTGACCCGGGCGGGCGGGCCCGGCCCTCCGGCGCGAGGGGGCCGGCCGACGTGCATCGGCGCACGCGGTGCGCGGGGCATGGGCCGGTTCCAAGCTGGCCACCCCACCCCCACATCGGCTAAGTTAGGCGAGCCTTACCTAACTGGAGGTTGCGATGAGTGCTGCCGCCCCGCCCGCGGCCGAGCCGACCCTCGCCGAGCGGACTCGCTCGGTACTGGCCCGTGCGGTCTCGCTGACCGTCACCACGCACGGTCTCCGCTACGACCTGGTCGGCCTGCACTCCGTCAACACGAGAGGGCAGGTGCGGATGCGCCTGGCGGCCGACAGCCTGCCGGCGGCACATCTGAAGTGCGCACCCCGCGGAGCCCTGGCCGCGCTGGTGGAGTTCACCGACGTCGCCCCCGTCGCCGTGCGCGACCGCGTCCGGGCCCGGGTGACGCTGTCCGGCTGGCTCACCCGGTCCGGGCAGGAGACCCGCGCGGACGAGGTCGACCTGCGCCTCGACGCGGCGCGGGCGACCCTGGCGACGCCGGAGACGACGGTGACCGTCGGCCTCGACGAGCTCGTCCTCGCCGAGCCGGACCCACTGGCCGTCGACGAGGGATCACTGCTGACCCACCTGGCCGACGCGCACCAGGACGCGCTGACCCGCCTGACCCGGCTCGCCGACCCGTGGCTCCTGCACGGCGCCGTCCGCGTCCTGCCGCTCGCCGTCGACCGCCACGGCATCACCCTGCGGTGCGAGTACGCCCGGAACCAGCGCGACCTCCGCCTGCCCTTCCCGGCGCCCGTGCGGGAGGCCTCCCAGGTCGGCGAACAGATCCGGCTCCTCCTCGACACGGCCCGGGTCTGCCCGAGGCGCCGCCATCCGGGGCTGTCCGCGAAGTAGCGCCCGCCCGTCCGCGGGCGGGCGTGGTGGAGTCCGGTGCGTGCGATGGCACGGCGGAGGAGGGAGGCGACCCGGTGCGTCGCCGACCGGGGACGACGCGGCGAGGCGCGGTGGCAGGCGCCGCGAACCCGGCCCGACCGGCACGACGCCCCCTGGTGCAGGGGGCGGGTTCCCGGGGGACGATGGGGCGTGGAGGGCCGCGTTCGGCCGGGCCGGGACAGCTGGAGGGAGCGACCATGCTGGGAGACAGCAGGGCATTCAGCGGATTTTCCGTCGACAGCATCGACACCGCGAAGGACTTCTACGGCTCGACCCTCGGCCTGCGGGTCACCGAGGACAACGGGATGCTGTCCCTCCACCTCGCCGGCGGCGCCGACGTGCTGGTGTACCCCAAGAACAACCACAGCCCGGCGAGCTTCACCGTGCTGAACTTCCCGGTGCCCGACATCGACCGGGCCGTCGACGACCTCGGCGCACGCGGTGTGACCTTCGAGCGCTACGACGACTTCGGGCAGAACGAGAAGGGCATCTCCCGCGACGAGGGCGGGCCCCCGATCGCCTGGTTCAAGGACCCGGCCGGGAACGTCCTGTCCGTGCTCGAAGTGGGCTGACCCGGCCCGGCGGCCTCGGGACACCGGGCCATGGTGTCGGACCGGGACGACCCGGAGGCTCGGCTGCGGGCGAGGGACGAGGCCGTCGAACGGATCGGGACGTCCTCCGACGAGCGGACGACCTGGCAGGAGCTGACGGGTTTTCTGCTGAGCGGGCTGTGCGACGCCGCGGCCGTGGAGCTGGCCGGCACGGGGCCGGACGGCCGCGGCGGACGCGTCGCCGCGACGGGCGACACCGCCGGCCTCCTCGACGAGGGCGGCGGCCCGGCCGGTTCCGCGCACGTCGTCTCCGTACCGCTGACCGGGCGCGGCGGGGACTACGGACACCTCCTCGCGGCCCGCGCCCACGACCGCGCCGCCTTCGACGCCGACGAGACGGCCACGCTCCGCTTCGCTGCGCGGCTGGCGTGCGCGCACGTCGCGCACGCCCGCCGCCTCGCGGCCACCGAGAGGGTCGCGCTGGACCTCCAGCGGGCGCTGGTCGCCGAGCCCGGCCGCGGCCGCACCCGAACCTGGAGGTGGCCAGCCGCTACCTGCCGCTGGGCTCCCGCGCGCTCGTCGGCGGCGACTGGTTCGAGACGGTGCGCCTCCACTTCGGCCGCACCCTGCTGGTGGTCGGCGACGTGATGGGCCACGGTCTGGAGGCCGCCGTCGACATGAACGTCTACCGCTCCATCCTGCGCGACGTGGCCTCCACCGACCTCGCCCCGCACCGCGTACTGCGCCAACTGGACGCCCTGGCGGCCGCGGACGGCAACCGCCGCCCCGCGACCTGCCTCATCGCCCGGGTCGACCCCGCCCGCGGAACGGCCGCGTACGCGAGCGCGGGACATCTGCCGCCCGCCGTCTTCACCGCGGACGGCTCGGGAGGACTCCTCGACGTGCCGGTGGGCCCGCCCCTGGGCACCGGCGTCGGCGGGTACGAGGCCGTCGCGCTGCCCTTCGCCGCGGACCGGACGGTGCTGCTCTACACGGACGGACTCGTGGAGCGGCGCGGGGAGGACATCGACGTGTCGCTGGCCCGGCTGGCCGCGCTCCGGATGACCGCCGGGTGCGGGGTCACGGAGGTGGTGGACGCGGTCTGCGCCGGCCTCGACGCGCAGCACGCCGAGGACGACGTCGCCGTCCTCGCAGCTCGTCTCCGCCTCCGGCCGCCCCCGGAGGGGACGACCGGCTGAGGCGTACGCCGGCTCAGCGCAGGGGGCCCGGCGCGGTCGAGGTGAGGGCCGGGAGGGGCGGAAGGGCCCGGAGGCCCGGGAGGAGCGGAAGGGCCCGGGAGTGGGCTGCCGGAGCCTCGGCGGGATCGTGCTGCGGGACCTCGGGCGCCCGCGGCGGCTTGGGCGCGGTCCTGCCGCACAGGGCCCGGTCGCGGTAGTCGGTCATGGCGGCGTCCGCCGGGTGCGGGTCGAACGCGGTGCCCGCCTCGTTGACCCGCTGGTACTTCATCAGGTTGTACCCGAGGGCGAACTGCCGGGTGCCGTCCGGGCTGGACAGTGCCTGTGTACCGGCGCCCCAGACGCCTCCGTCGTGGCCCCAGGCCGGGCCGCACGGCGTGTCCACGGAGTAGATGCCGAGGCCGTAGCGCAGGGCCACCGCGCCCGTCTCGTCCTTGACGTCGACGGTGGTGCGCATGTGGTCCAGTTGGCGGGGCGGCAGGAGGTCACCGGTGAGCAGGGCCCGGTAGAAGGTGTTCAGGTCCTGCGGCGTGGAGACGAGGGCTCCCGCCGTGCCTCCCCACGTCATGTTGTAGACGCTGTAGTCGCGCGGCGGGTCGATGAGCCCGTAGAAGCTCTCGTACATGCGGGCGTGGGCGCCGCGGATGCGGGGGTCGGCGCCGGGGAAATAGGTGTCCCGCAGGCCGGCCCGCCGGATGACGTCCTGGGTGATGAGCCGCTCGGGGTCCTGGCCGGTCACCTTGCGCAGGATCTCTCCCAGCAGCAGGTAGTTGGTGTTGGAGTAGCCCCATGCGGTGCCCGGTTCGAACCGCTGCGGCGCGGCCACTCCGTAGCCGATCAGCCGGGTGGGGCCGATCGTCCGGAAGCGGTGCTCGTCCAGGCTCGCGGTGGTGCCCTCCTTGAGGGAGGGAAAGGCGTCCGCGATGTAGTCCTCGATGCCGCTGGTGTGGTTGAGCAGCATGCGCACGGTCACCTCGCGTCCGCGCTCGCCGGGCAGGAGTTCGGGCACGTAGTCCCCGACCGGCCGGTCCAGATCGATGCGGCCCCTCGCGTTCTGCTGGAGCACGGCGACGGCGGTGAACGTCTTGGTGACGCTGCCGACGCGGTGGCGGAGGTCGGGGCGGACCGGACGGCCGGTGGTGACGTCGGCGAGGCCGGAGGCGCCGTCGAAGCGCTCGCGGCCGTCGCGGGCCGCGGAGAAGATGCCGTACACGCCCGCGTCCCGGACCGCGTCGAGCCCGGCCTGGAGCGCGGCCCGGTCGAGCGGGTGGCGCCCGTTCGCCGCCTGGGCCTCGCTGTGGGCCTGGGGCTGGACCTGGGCTGCCCGCGTGCCCGGGCCCGCTGCGTACGCGGCGGGAGCGAGACCCGCCAGCAGGGCGGCGGCGACGGCGGTCGCCGAGGCCGCGCGGCGCATGCGCCGTAAGGGTCGGTCGACGGGACAGGGGTGGCTCATGGCGGCTCCTCGTCGGCGGCCCGGTGGGGGCCGGTGAGCGGTACGCCTCGATTCTTCGCGGCCGGCCGCGGCAGGACTTCCTCCCTCCGGACGAACCGGGCATCAACCTCCGGAAGGAGGAGCACCTTGACGAGCCGTTACATTTGTCATCCCATGGGTGCACGTCGCAGCTCCCGACGCCCCGCTCAGGCCGCCGTCCAGCCGCCGTCCAGCGGGATAGAGGCGCCGGTCAGGTAGCCCGTGTGGGGGCCGCAGAGCCAGAGGACCGCGGCGGCCACCTCCTCCGGTTCGATCAGCCGCTTGACGGCGGAGCGGGCGAGCAGCACGTCCGTGACCACCCGGTCGGGGTCGATGCCGTGGGCGGCCGCCTGGGCCTCGATCTGCCGTTCCACCAGCGGTGTGCGGACGTAGCCGGGGTTGACGCAGTTGCTGGTCACCCCGTGCGGCGCGCCTTCGACGGCCGTGACCTTGCTCAGCCCTTCGAGGGCGTGCTTCGCGGTCACGTAGCCGGCTTTGAAGGCGCTGGCGCGCAGGCCGTGCACGCTGGAGATGTTGACGACACGGCCCCATCGCCGGGCGTACATGTGCGGCAGCACGCGGCGGAGCAGGAGGAAGGGGGCGTGCACCATCACCCGCTGGATGAGTTCGAAGCGGTCCGCGGGGAAGTCGGCCAGGGGCGCGACGTGTTGCAGTCCGGCGTTGTTGACCAGGATGTCGACCTCGGCGGGGAGTTCGCCGACGGGGGCGGCTTGCGACAGGTCCACGACGTGGGCCGTGCCGCCGATCGCCTCGGCGGCGGCACCGGCCGCCGCGGCGTCGACGTCCACCACGTGTACGCGGGCCCCGGCCGCGGCGAACGCGGTGGCGCAGGCCCGCCCGATGCCGCTGCCGGCCCCGGTGACCAGGGCCGTACGGCCCGCCAGATCGACGCCGGCGGCGGCTGGTGTCCCGTGGAAGCCGGGAGGGATGGCACTCGTCATGGCAGGGATCATCGATGACGCCCGCGCCCCGTTCCCATGTGCGCGCACACCACAGTCACCGGGCCGGAAGTGTCGGCCGGAGCGCATTGTCTGAAAAGTACTTGCTGGAAGGTGGTCGGGCTGCCCGGCTACGGTGCGGGCATGGTGAATTTCGTGCTGGTCGCAGGTGCACGGCTCGGGGCGTGGGCGTGGGACGAGGTGGTGCCGCATCTGCGCGCGGCCGGCCACGGCGTCCATCCGCTGACGCTGTCCGGTCTCGCTGACAGGCGGGGTGTACCGGCGGGGCAGGCGACTCACGTCCAGGACATCGTGGCCGAGGTGGAGCGCCGGGGTCTGCGTGACGTGGTCCTGGTGGGTCACAGCTACTCGGGCATTCCGGTGGGTCAGGCAGCGCAGCGGATCGGTGACCGACTGGCCCGCGTGGTGTTCGTCGACTCAAGTGTTCCGGCTGACGGCAAGTCGTTCGTCTCCGCCTGGTCGGACGGCGGGGCGGCGGTGGAGGCGTCGATCGCGGAGAACGGAGGGTTCTGGCCGCTCGCGCCGGCCTCTCATTACGACGGCGAAGGTCTCACCGATGGGCAGATCGAACGCCTCGTGCGCGGGTCCACGCCTCACCCAGGTGCCACGCTGACCGAACCCGCCGTGCTGACGGCGCCGCTCGGTGACCTTTCGGCGACATACGTCCTGTGCGTGAGGCCGGGGTCCGAGCCTGACGACGCCGAGCCCGACGAAGACGTGAGCGAGTTGCTGCACAACGAGCGCTGGCGGCTGGTCACGATGGCCACCGGCCACTGGCCGATGTTCTCGCAGCCGCGCGAGCTGGCGCGGATCCTCCTCGACGCCGCCGTGGAGTGAGAGCACCTCCGTACCCCGGGCCGGCCGCTCGCCCATGGGAACGGTTCAAGTGAGCACCCATTGGGGCGGGTGTGCCGGGTCGGCAGGACAGGTGAAGACGTGCAGGTCCCGGTCACGGCCGAAGCGGAGCCGGGTGGGCTGGGCAACGGCTCGGCCGCCTCGGATCGAGGCCCTCCCCTCGACGGACGGGTCTCGGTCTTCCACTGGCATCCAGCTGTGCGAGGAGAAGTCCATCTCGTTGGTGTCCACCTCCTCCGGGTGCACAGCACAGGGCTCGGGGAGTTCGTGCTCCCACCGGACCAACGGCACATCGGGCGCGGCGTCCAGGAAGCGGTCCGCGCGCTCGGTCTCCGCGGCACTCCGCCACTTCAGGAGGTATCGACGCGCTCCAGGTGCGGGGGGTGGGTGCGCGGGCAGCGGAAGAGCTGCACGAGATCGGCACCATCGGGACCGGCGGCCAGGCCGGGTGCGTCCCGGCGGAAGAGCTGGGCGAGTGCCACGAAGGGCGTCGGCCCGCCCTCGTCCGGCTGGCCGGCGCCGGTCCACCGGCGGCTCCGGGGCCACGCGCCCGCTGCGCGTGCCGCTCGGATGTCCTCGGGCGCGTACCCCTCGGTCTCGGGATCGTGGGGGTCGCGGCAGACGGGCCACGGCTCGCCGCTCGGCCACAGCACCGGCCCGCCGACATGGCTGTCGTGCCGCCCAGGCTGCCCGGGCCGCGGGTGCAGGCGGGTCGTCCGCCCCCGGTATGCCGCCAGCTCCGGGAACACGGCCTCCACAGCGACCGGCCTGGCCGGCGCGTGGTTCTGCTCATAGGACGAACGTACGCGGCCGGGACGACCTCACGTGGCGGGACTCTTCGGACACGGTCTGGCCCAGCAGGTCCAGGAGGGGGGTGAGGCCGTGGGGGCGGCGGTCGGCCGGGAGGTGGTCGACGAGGTGCAGCGGGCAGCCGAGCGCCGCTGCGCCGCCGTCCGCGGTGCGGTCGTCGCCGACCATCAGCACCTCGGCGGGCGGCAGGCCGAGCCGTTCGCAGGCGGTCCGGAAGATCAGCGGATCGGGCTTCTGGACGCCCAGTTCGAACGAGAGCACGTACGCGTCGACCAGCTCGTCCAGACCGTGCGTGCGGAAGATCGGCCGCAGGTCCCATCCGATGTTGCTGACGACGGCCACCGGAACGCCCCGCCGCCGCAGTTCGCGCAGCGTCGGCCCGGTGTCCGGGTAGGGACGCCAGGCGGCGGGGTTCATGTGGCGGTCGTAGAGCGCCTGGGCCAGCTCCGGCTCGGGGTCCGGCAGCCCGGCCGCCAGCGCCAGGCCGCCGCAGGCCGCCCGGTGCCGGTCGGCGCTCACGTCCCGTTCGCCCCACGGGGCTTGGAGGTGTGCGGGCATCCGCCGGGGAGCGGACCCGCCCGGCAGGGCGCCGTACTCCGTCAGCCGCCCCGCCGTCGCGCGGAACTCCTCCTCGGACAGTCGCACGCCGGTCGCCGCCAGGCCCGCGCCGAGCCACTCCTCGGTGGACTCGATGCGCAGCAGCGTCCCGGAGAAGTCGAACGTCACTCCTCTGATCATGCGGTGATCGTAGTCCGGGCCGGGGGCCGGGGGCCGGGGGCCGGGTGCCCCGGATCAGGTCGTCGGGTGCAGCCGGGACGGGGTGAGCGGTGAGACCTCGGGAGAGGCGTCCACGTCGGTCAGGGCGCTGCCGGCCAGCCAGCTCCGCCAGTCCACGTTCCAGTCGCCGAAGCCGTTGTCGAAGGGGGCCATCCTCGCTCCGCCGCTGTTGACCACCTCCACGATGTCCCCCTCGCGGACCGTCTCGAAGAACCAGGCGGCGTTCTCGGTGCTCATGCCCGTACAGCCGTGGCTGACGTTCTCCTCGCCCTGGGACTCGACCGACCAGGGGGCGGCGTGGATGTACTCGCCGCTCCAGGTGACCCGCGTCGCGTAGGAGACGGGCAGGTCGTAGAACTCCTTGGTGCCGCGCTGGATGCCGACGGTGTCGCCGCGCATGCGGACCTTGGACTCCTTGCGCAGGACGACCTTGATGCCGCTGCGGGTCCGGAAGCCCTCCTTGCCGGTGGTGACCGGGATCGTCCTGATGACACGGCCGTTGCGGCGTACGGTCATGCGGTGGGTGGCGGAGTCGGTGACCGCCTCGATCCGGTCGCCGATGGTGAACTCCAGGTCCTCGGAGGGGCCTCCGTAGGCGTGGTCCCCGACCTCGACCCCGTCGAGTCCGCTGCGCACGCGCACCACCGTGTGCGCGGGCCAGTACGTGCGCGGCCGGTAGTGGAGGGTGGAGTCGTCGACCCAGTGCCAGGCGCCCTCGACGTGCGGCTCCGAGGTGACCTCCAGCGCCTGCTCCAACCGGGCCCGCGCCACGCGGTCGTCGGCCGGAACGGGCCGGCTGAGGGCGGCCGTCACGATCTCCCCGGCCCCGTACGTGCCGGGGCGCGGCCCGAACTCGACGGTCAGCCGGCCGCCGTCCGCGGGCGGCGCGGTCCGGAACGCCATGGTCACGCCGACGGGGCTGCCCGCCGCGTCCTGCGCGCCGACCTGCACGGTGTAGGTCTCCCCCGCGCGCAGCGACTCGCTGTTCAGCCAGCGGTCGCCGTGCGGGCCGAGCGCACCGGCCAGGTGGCGTCCGCGCCCGTCGCGGACGGTCACGTCGGTGATGCGGCCCGGTTCGGTGAGGGTGATCTCGAGGGGCCCGCCGGAGTCGGTGGCCAGGACCTGGGCCCGGGCGTCGCGGGCGGCGTCGGCGAGCACCGGTTCCTCCAGGACGGATCCCACCCCGCCCGAGGTGGCCCGGACCCGCTGCTCCTGCCAGCCGCTGCACAGCCCGGGCTGGAACACCCGGGCGGCGCACCGCCCTTCGCCGGTCCCGTGGGCGCCCTCCAGCACTCGGCCCACGAGCAGGGTGACGGCCGCTTCCCGGGACGGGCCTGCGGGTTTCGCGTCGGTGGAGGTCTCGTCGGGCGCCCGGCCCGGCGCTGCGGCGACGACCAGCATGGCCCCCGTCACCGCGGCCAGGGCGCCCCACGCCGTGGTCGGTCGTGTCCGTCGCATTCGTGGCATAGCCGTATCAAACCGATGGATCGCCAACCTGATGATCATGCGCTCGGCGCTGGGGCCGAACGGGCACCCGAAGTGAACTCGGACGGAGCACACACCGCACGCCCGGCCCCGGTCCGCGAAAACTCGCGTGACCCCGCACGGTCGCGCGGCGGACAATGCCGCCATGCCCCTACGTGCGGTACGCCCGGACGAACTGACGGCCCTCCAGGACATCGAGAGGGCGGCCGGACGTTGCTTCCGGGACATCGGCATGCCCGAGATCGCCGATGACGAGCCGCTGACGACCGGCGAACTCGCCCCGTACCAGCAGGCCGGGCTCGCCTGGGTGGCGGTGGACGGCGCAGACGCGCCCGTTGCCTATCTGATCGCCGAACGCGTCGAGGACGCCCTCCACGTCGAGCAGGTGTCCGTGCACCCGGACCACGCCCGCCGGGGCGTCGGCCGGTCCCTGCTGGAGCACGTGGCGGAGGTCGCCGGGCGCCGGGGCGTGCCCGCGCTGACGCTGACCACCTTCACCGAGGTGCCGTGGAACGCGCCGTACTACACCCGGCTCGGGTTCCGCGCACTCGGCGCGGACGCGCTCACCCCGGGTCTGCGCGAGATCAGGGCGCGCGAGGCGGCCCACGGCCTGGACCGGTGGCCCCGCGTGTGCATGCGGCGGGACCTCTGAGGCCGTGGTGGGACCTCTGATGCCGTGGCGGGACCTCTGATGCCGGGGCGGCTCCGCCGTCCTTCGCCGACCGCGAACCGGGGTCGTCTTCGCCCGGGCGGTGTGCTGGGGTGGCCTGATGAACCTTCTGGTACTGGGCGGGACCGCGTGGCTGGGCCGTGAGATCACCCGGCAGGCGGTGGCGCGGGGACACGCGGTGACGTGCCTGGCGCGCGGCGAGAGTGGCGAAGTCGCCCCGGGTGCACGCCTGGTGGCGGCGGACCGCAGGGACGGGTCCGCGTACGACGAGCTGCTGGACCGGGACTGGGACGCGGTGATGGAGGTGTCGTGGCAGCCCGCGTTCGTCCGTGACGCCCTGGTGGCGCTGGCGGAACGGACCCGGCACTGGACGTACGTCTCGTCGGTCAGCGCCTACGCCGATCACGGCACGGTCGGCGCTGACGAGTCGGCCGCGCTGCTGGCGCCCACGGAGCAGCAGTACGTGGGGCGGGAGGAGTACGGGGAGGCCAAGGTCGCGTGTGAGGCGGCCGTGCGCGCGGCCGTCGGGGACCGCCTCGTCGTGGCGCGGGCCGGCCTGATCGGCGGCCCGGGAGACCACTCGGGGCGCTCGGGGTACTGGGTGGCCCGCGCCGCCCGCGCGGTGGACGGGCCCATGCTGGTGCCGCACTCCCCCGGGCTGCCGACGCAGGTGGTGGACGTACGGGATCTCGCGGGCTGGCTGCTGGACCTCGCGCGCGCGGGCACGGCCGGGACCTTCGACGCCGTGGGGCCCGTCGTGCCGTTCGAGGAGTGGGTGGACCTGTCGCGGCGGGTGGCCGGCCACGACGGGGAGGTGGCGGCGGCGGACCCGCAGTGGATCCTGGCCCAGGGCGTCGCACCCTTCATGGGCCCGGAGTCGATGGCGATGTGGATGCCGGAGCCGGGCTGGGAGGGCTTCTGCAGCCGCAGCGGTGCCGCTGCCCGCGCTGCGGGGCTGCGGCACCGGCCGCGTGCCGAGATGCTGGCGGACCTGCTGGAGTGGGAGCGCGCCGAGGGATTGGAGCGGCCCCGCCGGGCGGGTCTGAGCAGCGCCCGCGAACGCGAACTGCTGACCGCGCTCGGCGACTGAGGCTGCATCCGCGGGCGGGTGCGGGCGGGCCCGCTCAGCGCCGCGGCCTCGTCGCCAAGGCGGCGCCGATCCGCAGGGTCCGGTCGTAGGTGCCCCGGGGGTCGTGGTCGAGCAGGGCCCGGCGCAGTTCCGCCCCGAAGGCGGTCATGCGGGCGCCCAGCACGGCCGGGCTGGTGGCGGGCAGGGAGAACTGGAGGCCGATCACCTCGTCCAGGGTGTGGCGGACGGGCTGGTCCCACTGGTGGGTCTCGACGCGGGAGAGCGGCGACTTCGCGAGTCGCTCGACCAGATCGTCCCAGCCGCCCCGGTCGACCCGGTCGCCATGCTCGCCGCGGTCGCCCCGCTCGGCCCTGTCTGCCCGCTCTGCTCTGGCTTCCCGACCGGCGCCGGGCGGGCCGTCGGCGCCCGCCGCCGCCGGGCTCGCCGCTGGGCCGAGGAACCGGTCGCGCACCTGGTCGACGACGGCCAGCCAGCCCGGCCGCGGGTCGCCGGGCCGGTGCAGCGAGGTGACGACGGCGACCCCGCCCCGGGGCGCGAGCACCTCGTCCAGGTCGCCGGGCACCCGCTCGCGGTCCATCCGGTGGAAGGCCCTGCCGATGACGCACAGGTCGATGCGGGGCAGGCACAGCCGGGTGACGGCGGCGTCGTCGCCGCGCAGCCACGAGATGTTGGTGACGCCGCGCTCCCCGGCGAGCCGGGCCCCCTCGGCGAGCATGGCCGGCTCCGGGTCGACGGCGTACACATGATCGGCCAGGGGGGCCAGCGGGAGGCTGAGCGTACCGGGGCCGGCGCCGAGGTCCAGGAGGGTCTGGGACCCGTCGAGGGCGAAGCGGTCCGCGAGCAGGGTGTGGAACTCCCGCGGGTACGGGGGCCGGTAGCGGGCGTAGTAGGGCGCGGCGGACGCGAACGGGGTGCTCATGGGGTCCTCCCTCCGGTGGTGCGGTGCACCCGCCGATCGTGGGGCACCGGAGCGGATTCGGCGGCCACTGGCGCCCCGAATCCCCCGAACGGATGTCTGCGCGGCACCCCCGGACGCCTTTCTCCCGTCACCCGGAGTTCCGCCGGCGTTCGTCGCGCGTTCCCCCGGACGCGGGCCGCCCGGGGGGGGTCCCGGGCTGTCGGCGGGCCCTGGCCAATCCGGAATGCGGTGGTCACAGCCGCGGTGCACGCTGGAGGAACACGGGCCGGGACGGCGCCGTCCCGGCTTCGGTCCGGATCCCGGTTCGCTCCGGATCCCGGTTCGAGCGAGGGAGCCGCGCGTGGACGCGAACGCCTACCCGCCCATCGCCGACCACGGAATGGTCGGCGATCTCCAGACAGCCGCCCTCATCTCCTCGCAGGGCACGGTCGACTGGTGGTGCACGCCCCGCTTCGACTCCCCCAGCGTGTTCGCGTCCCTCCTCGACAGCGAGCGCGGCGGCTACTGCCGGCTCTCCGCCGACCTCGCCAATGAGCCCGGAGCCGTGGTCCGGCAGCTCTACCAGGCGGACACGGCCGTGCTGGTCACCCGGTACATGGGGCCCGGAGGGGTCGGCGAGGTCGCCGACTTCATGGTCCCGCTGGACACCACCGCCACGACGCAACGGCACCGGCTGGTACGCGTGGTGCGCGTGGTGCGGGGCAGTCTGGACTTCGCACTCGAATGCCGCCCGCGCTTCGACTACGGGCGCGCCTCGCACACCTTCGAGCAGACCGACGGAACGACGGTGGTCTTCCAGGGCCCGGACCAACGGCTGTACCTCCAGGCCGCCGGGGCGTCCGGTCCCCTCGCGCTGCGGCGCGACGGCGACGACGCCACCGCCCGCTTCACCCTGACCGCCGGGAACGTGGCCGCCGTGGTACTGACCAGCGACGCGGCGGACGCCCCCGCGCCGGCGCCGCTGTCGGCCGCGTCGATCAGCGCCGAGCTGCAGGCCTGCCGCACGTTCTGGCACGCGTGGCTGCGCTCCTGCACCTACCGCGGCCGCTGGCGCGACATCGTCCACCGCTCGGCGATCACCCTCAAGCTGCTCACCTACGCCCCCACGGGCGCGCCGATCGCCGCGCTCACCATGGGGCTGCCCGAGCAGGTCGGCGGCGAGCGCAACTGGGACTACCGGTTCACGTGGATCCGCGACGCCTCCCTGTCCGTCAAGGCCCTGATCGACCTCGGGTTCGTCGAGGAGGCCGCCGCGTTCCGCCGCTGGCTGCTCGACCGTCTCGCCGCCGGCGGCACCGCCTCCGGCGAACCGCTCCAGATCATGTACCGCGTCGACGGCGAACCCCACCTCACCGAGGTGGTCCTGGACCACCTGGAGGGCTACGCCGGTTCCAGGCCGGTCCGCGCCGGCAACGCGGCCGCCGACCAGATCCAGCTCGACATCTACGGCGAGGCCTCCGACGCCCTCGCCCAGACCCGGGACATGGGCGGGATCAAGGGATGGCAGGCGTACGCCGACGTCCTCGACTGGCTCGCCGACCACTGGGACCGTCCCGACGAAGGCATCTGGGAGACCCGGGGCGGCCGCCAGGACTTCACCTTCAGCCGCCTCATGACGTGGGTGGCCTTCGAGCGGGGCATCCGCCTGGCCTCCGCGTTCGCCCGCCCCGCCGACATCGTCCGGTGGCGCACGGTCCGCGACGCGGTCTTCGCGCAGGTCGTCGAGCGCGGCTGGAACGCCGACAAGCAGGCGTTCGTCCAGCACTACGCCACCGACGTGCTGGACGCCTCGCTGCTGCTGATGCCCCGGGTCGGTTTCCTCTCCCCCACCGACCCGCTCTGGCTCAGCACCCTCGCCGCCATGGACCGGGAACTGGTCAGCGACAGCCTGGTCTACCGCTACAACCCCGAAGCCTCCCCGGACGGGCTGCGCGGCTCCGAGGGCACCTTCAACCTGTGCAGCTTCCTCTACGTGGAGGCGCTGGCCCGCGCCGGCAAGCTGCAGGAAGCCCGCTACGCCTTCGACAAGATGCTCACCTACGCCAACCACGTCGGCCTGTTCGCCGAGGAGATCGGCCCCTCCGGCGAACAACTGGGCAACTTCCCACAGGCGTTCACCCACCTCGCGCTGATCGCCGCAGCCCTCGCCCTGGACGAGCAGCTCGACCGGATCGAGGGGAGCCGCGCCGATGGCTGACGCGGACACCCGCCGGGGGGCGCCGAGCGGGCTGCGCGGCGTACTCGCCCCGCTCGCCCTCGCACAGTTCATCTGCAGCTTCGCCGGTTCCAACATGAACGTGATGATCAACGACATCAGCACGGACCTGGACACCACCGTGCAGGGCGTGCAGATCACCATCACGATCTTCCTGCTGGTGATGGCCGCGCTGATGATCCCCGGAGGCAAACTGACGGACCGCTACGGCCGCAAGCGGTGCTTCCTGGCGGGTCTGACCGTCTACGGCATCGGCGCCCTGCTGAGCGCCGCAGCCCCGGGTTTGGGCGTCCTCGTCCTCGGCAACTCGATCCTGGAAGGGGTCGGCACCGCCCTGCTGATCCCGCCCGTCTACATCCTCACGACGCTGCTCTTCTCCGACTTGGCCTCGCGCGCCCGCGCGTTCGGGACGATCATGGCGCTCGGCGGCATCGGCGCCGCCGCGGGGCCGCTGATCGGGGGGCTCATCACCTCGGCCATCGGCTGGCGTGCGGCCTTCGTCTTCCAGGCCCTGGTGATCGCCGTGATCATCCTGCTGAGCCGCCGGATCCGGGACCCGCTGCCACCGGATCCCACGCGCGCCTTCGACACCGGCGGAGCCGTCCTCTCCGCCATCGGCCTCATCCTCCTCGTGACGGGGATCCTGGCCGCCGACGACAACCTCTGGCTGATGGCGGGGCTGCTCGTCCTCGGCGCGCTCGTGCTGTGGTGGTTCTTCCGCCGGGTGCGGGCCGAGGAGCGGGCCGGCGAGGAGCCGCTGCTGGCGACGATCCTGTTCCGTGACCGCACCTCCAACCTGGGCCTGGTCACCCAGAACGTCCAGTGGCTGCTGCTGATGGGTACGTCGTTCACCGTGGCGGCCTACCTCCAGGTCGTCCGCGGGTACGACGCGATCCGGACCGGTGTGATCTTCACGGCGGCCACCCTGGGGCTGCTCGCGACGTCGCTGGCCGCCGAACGTCTGGCGCAGCGGTACACGCAGCGCGCCCTCATCATGACGGGCTTCGTCGTCACGATCGCCGGCATCGCCGTCCTGCTGGCGATGGTGAGCGGCTCCCCGAGCCCGTGGGCGTTCGCACCCGGCCTGTTGCTGGTCGGGCTCGGCCTCGGCGTGATGCTGACCCCGTCGGTCAACGTCGTGCAGTCGAGCTTCCCCGAGGAGCGGCAGGGCGAGATCTCCGGCCTCTCGCGCAGCGTGTCGAACCTCGGCTCCTCGCTGGGCACCGCGGTCGCCGGCACCATCCTCGTCGCCGGTCTCACCACCCACGCCTACGGCGCCGCCATGCTCACCCTGGCGGTGCTGGGCCTGGCCGGTCTGGCCGCGGCGGCCCTCCTCCCCCGGGGCCGGAGCCCGCGGACCGCCGCCACGCCCCCGAACGGAACCGGGTGAAGGGGGCCGGGCACGCCGCGTGCGTGGCCGGCCGGCCGGTCACTTCGACGGGGTCAGCCGGTCCCACAGGAAGGTGTGGACGAGCGCCTCGTTGAAAGCCGTCTGCCGGTGGTCGGTGGCGCCCGCGTGGCCGCCGCCGATGTGCTCGTGGAAGAGCACGGGGTGCCCGGCCTCGCGCAGCCGCGCCGCCATCTTGCGGGCGTGCCCGGGGTGGACCCGGTCGTCACGGGTGGAGGTGAGCAGGAGCAGCGGCGGGTACGCGGGCCCGTCCGTCCGGATCCGGTGGTAGGGGGAGATGTCCTCCAGGTGGGGCCGGTCCGCCGGGTCGTCGGGGTCGCCGTACTCGGCGATCCAGCTGGCTCCGGCGAGCAGCTTGTGGAAGCGGAGCATGTCCAGCAGCGGCACGTGCGCGACGACCGCCCCGAACAGTTCCGGTTCGCGGGTGAGCATGGCACCCATGAGCAGGCCGCCGTTGCTGCCGCCCTCGATGCCCAGCTGGGAGGGAGTGGTGATGTCCCGGGCGACGAGGTCCCGGGCGACCGCCGCGAAGTCCTCGTACGCCCGGACCCGGTTCGCGCCGAGCGCCGCCCGGTGCCAGCCCGGCCCGTACTCGTGGCCGCCCCGGATGCCGGCGACGACGTAGGTGCCGCCGCGCGCCAGCCAGGCGCGGCCGGTGACCCCGCTGTAGGAGGGGACCATGGAGATCTCGAAGCCGCCGTACCCGTAGAGCAGGGTGGGCCCGGGGCCGGACCGCTCCCGGGGGCCGACGACGAAGTAGGGCACCCGGGTGCCGTCGGCGGAGGTCGCGAAGAACTGGCTGACGGTGAGACCGGCGGTGTCGAAGAACGCAGGGCCCTGCTTGACGGGCTCGCTGTCGTCCTCGCCGCCCGCCGTGCCCCGGTAGAGGGTGGAGGGCTGGAGGAATCCGGAGACGTGGTGGAAGTACTCGTCGCCGACGTCCGGTTCGGTGCAGGTGACCGAGGCGGTGGACAGGGGCGGCAGACCCGGGAGGGGCGCGCGGCTCCAGCCGTCCGGGCCGGGGGTGAGCAGCTCCATGGCGGAGGAGACGTCGGCCCGGGTGGTGAGGATGAGGTGGTGGCGGGTCCAGCTGTACCCGGCGAGGGCGGTGCGCTCGTCCGGGGTGAACAGCACCTCGGCGTCGCGCGCCCCTTCCTGGAAGGCGGCGAAGTCGAAGGCGAGCAGGCTGCCCGCAGGGTGGCCGAGCCACGGCGTCCTGGTGGTGACGGTGAGCCACTCGCGGTGGACGGAGGCGGCGGCGTCGTCCGGTACGTCGATCCGCACGGGCGGTTCGGCGGGGTCCTCGGGGAGCAGGAACAGCTGCTGGTTCCAGAAGTCGATCTGGCGGTGGACGAAGTCCCGCTCGAAGCCGGGGGTGTCGTCGTGCCAGCCCGAGACGGACATGTCGTTCGGGTGGCCCTCGTGGACGAGCTCGGCGTCCGCGAGGGGCGTTCCGCGGCGCCAGCGGCGGACCTGGAGCGGGTAGCCGGAGGTGGACATCGAACCGGGGCCGAAGTCCGTACCGATCCAGACCCGTTCGTGGTCGATCCAGCCGATCCGCGTCTTCGCCTCGGGGACCGCGAACCCGTCCGGGACGAACTCCAGGGTGTCCAGGTCGAACTCGCGCACGACGCAGGCGTCCGCGCCGTCCCTGGAGAGCAGGACCAGGGCGTGGCGGTGCCCGGGGGCCAGGACCCGGCTGCCGGCCCAGGCCCATTTCTCCCCCTCCGCGGCGGCCAGCGCGTCGAGGTCCAGGAGGACCTCCCAGGCCGGGCGGTCCGTGCGGTACTCCTCCAGGGTGGTCCGCCGCCACAGGCCGCGCACGTGGTCGGCGTCCTGCCAGAAGTTGTAGAGGTGCCGGCCGCGGCGGACGACGTAGGGGATCCGGCCGTCGTCGTCGAGGACCTCGCGGACCTCCTGTTCGAGCACCTTGAAACCCGGGTCGCCGGTCAGCGCGTCCACGGTCTCGGCGTTGCGCTCCCGCACCCAGGCGAGGGCGGTCTCGCCGGATACGTCTTCCAGCCACAGGTAGGGGTCTTCATCGCTCATCAGGCGATTGTGCAGGAAGCGACGGGCGGGTGTGCGGCGCCCTCCCCATGCGGTGGCCCAGGCGGGGCCGCGGGGCGGTCATCCGCCGGCCGGGGGCGCGTTCGTAGGCGGGACCGTGGGCGGGTTCACGGGCGGGACCGCGGGTGCTTCCGGGGGCGCGTCCGGTGGCGGTGGCGTGGGGCGCGCCGCGCGCAGGGCGCAGTGGACCGACCAGACGACGGAGACGAGCGGGACCGCGACCACGGCGCCGACGACGCCGGCGGCGATGGCGCCCGCGACCACCGAGATCGCCACGACCAGCGGGTGCAGGCGGACCGCCCGGCTCATCACGAGCGGGTGCAGCAGATGGCCCTCGATCTGGCCGATGATCACGATCAGCGCGACGACGATCGCCGCGACGACCGGCCCCTTGGCGGCGAGGGCGACGACCGCGGCGACCGCCAGCGCGACCGGCGACCCGATGAGCGGGATGAAGGCCGCGAAGAACTCCAGGAGGGCGAGCGGGACGGCCAGCGGGACCCCGAGGAAGTACAGCGCCAGCCCGACCAGGACCGCGTTCGTCGCCGCGACGACGATGATCCCGTGGGTGTATCCGGTGAAGGTGCGCCAGCCCGCACGCCCGGCGATCGTCACGCGGTCCCGGGCGGTCTCGGGCAGCTGGTCGCAGAACCACGCCCACTGACGGTCGCCGCCGTGGAGGAAGAAGAAGGAGCAGAACACCGCGAGGGCCAGGACGGTGAGGACGTGGACGAGGCCGGCCCCGCTGACCGCCTGGCTCAGGACGGTGGAGCGGTGGCTGGAGAGGTACTCCCCGATCCGGGACTGCACGTCGGACAGCGCCTGCGGGTTCAGCCGGAAGGGCGGTTTCTCCAGCCACGTCTCGATGCTCCCGAGTCCGTCGCGGAACTCCCGGGCCAGGGTGGTGCTCTCCCCCGCCACCGCCTCGCCGACCAGCGTCAGTACGCCCAGCAGGAGCAGTGCGCTGCCGAGGAGGGTCAGCGCGACGGCGATCGTGCGGGGCACGGCGGTGGCCAGGCGGCGGGTGGGCGCCCAGAGCAGCGCGGTGACGACGAGGCCGAGGAACACGGCGACGGCGATCTCGTGGAAGCGGCCCAGCAGGGCGAAGACCACGTAGACGGCGGCGCCGACGACCAGCAGGCGCCAGGCGTACGACGCGGCCGCACGCAGGAACGGGGACACCGGCGGCATGCTCCATGGGTGCCACGGCGGGCGCCCGGTGCCACGCGCCCCGCCCCGGATTCGCCCGTCCGGGCAGGTGCCGGCCCGACCGGGGCACCCCTCGGGCAGCGGTCGGGGCAGGGTCCGGAAAAAACCCTTTGCCGGGGTCGGGGGTGTCCGCGCACGATGGCCTCCCGTGAGCACCTCCCGATGGACCGCCGTACTGCCCGACCTCGCCCCGTGGCGTTCCAGCCGCGACTTCCGGCTCCTCTTCTACCAGGGGACCGTGACGTACTTCGGCTCCTTCATGGCGATGATCGCGCTTCCGCTGCAGATCAAGCACCTGACGGACTCGCCGCTGGCCGTCGGGGCGATGGGCGCGGTGGAGCTGATCCCGCTGGTCGTCTTCGGGCTGTACGGGGGCGCGCTCGCGGACGCGGTGGACCGGCGCCGGATGATCCTGCTGACCGAGGCGGGGCTCGGGGTGCTGGCCCTGGTCCTGCTGGTGAACGCGCTGCTGCCCGACCCGCTGCTGTGGCCGCTGTACGTGGTCGCCGCGGGTGTCTCGGCCCTGGCGGGGTTGCAGCGGCCGGCGCTGGACTCGCTGATGGCGCGGATCGTGCCGCACGACCAGCTGACCGCCGCCGCCGCGCTCAACGGGCTGCGCTACCAGTTCGGTGCGATCGTCGGCCCGGCGCTGGCGGGCCTGGTCGTCGCCTACGCCGGTCACGCCTCGGCGTACGCCGTCACCGTGGCGGGCTTCCTGGGCTCCGTGGTGCTGTGCTCGCGGCTCAGTCCGGCGCCGCCCGTCGAGGGTGCCGAGCGGCCCTCACTGCGCGGGATCGCCGAGGGCGCGCGTTACGCGTGGAGCCGGCCGGTGCTGCTGGGCACCTACGCCGTGGACCTCGCGGCGATGTTCTTCGCCTTCCCGAACACGATCTTCCCGTTCCTCGCGGACGAGCTGGACGCGGTGTGGGCGCTGGGTCTGATGTACGCGGCCGGGGCGGTGGGCTCGATGGTGCTGGGGCTGACCAGCGGCTGGGTGTCCCGGGTACGCCGGCACGGGCTGCTGGTCGTCTTCGGGGCCACGGTCTGGGGTCTGGCCATCGCGGGGGCCGGCGTGGCGCCCGGCATCTGGCTGGTGCTGCTCTGCCTCGCCGTGGCGGGCGCCGCCGACATGCTCAGCGGGCTGGGCCGCGCCACGATCTGGAACCAGACGATTCCCGAGGAACTGCGCGGTCGGCTCGCGGGCATCGAGGTGCTCTCGTACAGCGTGGGCCCGCAGCTCGGCCAGGTCCGGGCGGGCACCATGGCCGGCTGGACGGGGACCCGGCCGGCCTTCTGGAGTGGCGGCCTGGCCTGCGTGGCCTCGGTGGCGGTGCTGGCGGCGCTGCTGCCGAAGCTGATCTCGTACGACGCGGACACCGACGAGGACGCGCTGCGCCGCCGGGCCGCGCGGGAGGCCGAGCCGGTGTGACGCGCCCAGCTCTCCCGCCCCCTCAGCTCTCCCGCCCCCCGTCAGCTCTCTCCTGCCGTCAGCTCTCCTTCTCGGCGAGGATCCGGTCGGCGGCGTAGTGGGGGCAGTTCAGGGCGTGCCAGGTCACCGAGAGGGAGCCCGTCCCCGTCCGCAGCGTGCGCACCGCACCGTCGGCGGCGGTGGCCTTGCAGAAGGGGCACATGACGGTCTCCGGGCGCAGTAGATCGAACATGCCCAGTCCTTCCCGCAGGTTTCTCACACCGGACCTGTCCAGAACTATCAAATCCGGCGCCATTCGGCCGCAGTACCCACAAGTACGGATGGGTATTGCGTGGCCTTCCCGCCCGGCGGGCACGGCCGAACGGCCCCGGGGAGCCGCCCCCGGGCCGCCGCCGTCACCCCGCGGAGCCCCATGACGCCGTACGGGTCGCCCGGCACCACCGTGCTGACGGCCGCCCGCGCAGGCTCAGGGAAGGGGGACCCCGCGGGCCGTGACCCAGAGCCGGTACCACTCCTCGTGCGTGAGGTCGGGTTCGCGCACGGCGGCGTCGCGGCAGGCGCGGATCCGGTCGGGGCGGGCGCTGCCGATGACCGGCGCGATCCTCGACGGGTGCCGGATCAGCCACCACAGCAGCACCGTCTCGGGCGTCGTCCCCTTGCTCCGGGCCAGTTCGGCCAGCAGCTCGGCGGTGGCCCGTTCGGCCGGCGTCTGCTGGCGGCCGGTGAACCGGCCCTGCGCCAGCGCGCCCCAGGCCTGGAGGCGGATGCCGTGGTCGCGGCAGTGTTCCAGGGTGCCGAAGGGGAACCCGTTGGCCGCGGCCGCGGGCGTGTTCAGGAGCACCCCGGCCTCGACCCAGTCGCGGCTGTGCAGGCTCATCTCCAGCTGGTTGGCGACGAGTGGCCGGTCCAGGCGGGCCTGCAGGTGGGCGATCTGCGCGGCGCCCATGTTGGACACGCCGAAGCGCCGTACGAGGCCCTGCCGGTGCAGGGAGGTCAGCGCCGACGCGATGGAGTCGACGTCCGCGAGGGGGTCGGGGCGGTGCAGCAGCAGGACGTCGATCACATCGGTCCGCAGCCGGGTGAGGCTCTCCTCCACCCGGCGTGTGATGCTCTCCCCGCGCAGGTCGTAGAGGCCGGGGCGGTCCCCGTCGCCGAGCCGGATCCCGCACTTGGTCTGGAGCGTGATGCGTTCGCGCAGGCCGGGCGTCCGTGCGAGGACCTCGCCGAAGACGGCCTCGGACTTGCCGTGGCGGTAGATGTCGGCGTGGTCGAAGACGGTGATGCCGCTGTCGAGGGCGGCTTCGACGGCCGCCTCGGCGTCGTCGATGTCAGCGGGCCCGTACGGTCCGGGGTCCCAGCTCCCGCCGAGGCCCATGCACCCGTACAGCACCCGTTCGTCGTCGCCCATGCCCATGCCCTCGTTCGTCACCGGGCCACCCTAATCGGGTTCCCGGTCCACTCTCCCGCGGGGAGACACCCGCAGTCCGCCGACGTCCTCGTGCCGAACCGTGCCGTGCCGTGCCGTGCCGAGCCGAGCCGAGCGACGTGCGTGGAGTTCAGCGGCGCCTGTTGGGGGTTCTGCCGAGCAGCCGGGGCGCAGCTGGTTCGTCCGGCGCCTTGTGTGCGCCGGTGGTGCCGGTTTGGCTTCGAGCGGGCCGGCGCCGTGCCGCGCCGCACGTCACCGGTACCGAAGGAAGCACATGACATCCATGCTGGACGGCTGCACTCCCTGGCCCGAGGGGTTCGTCGACCGCTACTGGGCCGCCGGCCACTGGCGCGGCACCACGCTGGACAGCCTGCTGCGCGGCTGGGCCCTGCAGTACGGACCGCGCACCGCGCTCGTGGCGGGGGACGGCACGCGCATGACGTACGCGGCCCTGAACCGGCGTGTGGACCGCATGGCGGCGGGCCTGCGGCTGCTCGCCCTGCGGCCCGGGCAGCGGGTCGTCGTCCAGCTGCCGAACGTACCCGAGTTCGTCGTCACCTTCTTCGCGCTGATGCGCGCCGGTGCGGTCCCGGTGCTGTGCCCGCTGTCGCACCGCGGACCCGAGGTGTCGGCCCTCGTGCACGTCACCCAGGCCGTCGGATACGTCGGCCCCGCGACGTACGGGGGCTTCGACCACACGGCGATGGCGGCGGACATCGCGGCCCGCGGCCCGTTCCTGCGCCGGGTGTTCACCCTGGAGGCGCTGGGCGCCTCCTCCCCGTACGGCGGATACACGACCGACCCGTCCGGCTGTCACTACTTCCCGCTGGACTCGCTCGACGCGCCGCCCGCGCCGGCCCTGCGTCCGAGCGCGGGCCAAGTGGCCTTCCTGCTGCCCTCCGCCCACCCCGGCGGGATTCCCGCGGATGCGGACGCCGCGCCGCCCCTGCTGGTGCCGCGCACCCACAACGACTACGCCTACCAGGCGTCGGCGGCCGCCGAGGCGGTGTCGCTCACCCAGGACGACGTGTACCTCGCCGCGCTGCCCGCCGCGTCCGACTTCGCCCTCGGCGGCCCCGGCATCCTCGGCACGCTCTCGGTCGGCGGCACGGTGGTCCTGGCCGAGGACCGGGGAGCGCGGGCCTGCCTGGCGGCCGTCGCCCGGGAACGGGTCACCGTCACGTCGCTGGTGCCGGCCGCCGCCCGGGGGTGGCTCGACGCGCTCACGCCCTTGAGCGCGGCCGGGGCCGCTCCCCCGCCCGCGCCGGGCGGCCCGGGCACTCTGCGTCTCGTCCAGCTCGACGGGGCGCCGCCGGAACCGGCGCTCACCCAACGGCTCGCGTCCGCACTGGGCTGCCGCACCCAGCAGGTCTTCGGTATGGCCGAGGGGCTGCTCACCCTCACCCGGCCCGCCGACCCGGGCGGGGCCCTGCCCGCCGCGCAGGGCCGTCCGCTCTCCCCCGACGACGAGCTCCGCATCGTCGACGCCGACGGCACGGAGGTGCCCGACGGCGAGCCCGGCCGGCTCCTGGCCCGCGGTCCGTACACCGTGCGCGGCTACTACCGGGCGCCCGAGCACAACGCCCGCGCCTTCACGCGCGACGGGTACTTCCGTACCGGCATCCTCGCCCGCCGCACTCCCGAAGGCGATCTGGTGGTGCTCGGGTGCTGATCCGGAGCGGCTGCGACGGGGGGCGATTGGGCGGCTGACCGGCGGATACCCAATGATGTCGGAATGCAGAAGCACAACGAGGCCGGGTGGCGGTCGATCCGCCGCCGGTTCGGCCGCACGGCGGCGGTCCTCGGCCTGTTGACGTCCGTGGCCTGTACGTCCGCCCAGGCGCCGGCCTCGATCGCCGGCGCGGGTTCGGGTCCGGGGAAGCCGGACGAGGTCTCCGTCGCGACCTGGAACATGTGCGGGGTGCGGCAGTGGAGCTGTGAGCGCACGGGCAGCTCGAAGGAGAAGTTCCAGCAGCTGCGCGACCTGATCGGCGACTCCGGCGTACGCGTGCTGCTCCTGCAGGAGGTCTGCTCGGACGACCTGTCGTCCTCGGCCCTGCGCCTGGGCCCGGAGTGGCAGTCGGTCTTCGAGCCGTACGCGAGCGTGGACTCGGCGGGCGCCCGTACCGCGATCCAGTGCACCGACAACGGCCGCGGGCGGGCCGGCTTCGCCCTGCTGGCCGCCTCCCGGCTGACGGACGTCGAGGTGATCCCGACCGAGCAGCCGACGGTGGGACTGCACCGCGGCATCCTGTGCGCGCGCGTCCCGGCGCAGGGACTGCGCGTGTGCAACGCGCACCTCTCGCTGCGGGACAGCGACGACGAGCACCCCGAATGGGACTTCCGTGACGACCAGCTGAGTTCGCTGTTCGCCGCCGCCTCGACGGACGGGCGTACGGTCGTCGGCGGGGACTTCAACTCCCCGCCGCCGGTCCAGGAGAACACGGCCGCCTGGATCTGGCCGTCCGAGGCGTACGCCACGTACCGCGAATGCGATCAGAAGGACGGCTCCCGGAAGGGGCGCCCCACGCACACGGACGGCACGAAGATCGACTACCTGTTCACCGCTCTGCCTCGCACCGGCTGCGAGGTGGTGAGCACCAAGGCGTCGGACCACCGGCCCCTGGTGATGCGGGTGAGCCGCCCCACGGAGACGGCGTCCGCCACCCCCGGGGTCAGTACGCCGAGTTGAAGTAGGCGCCCTGGACGGGTGCGGGGTATCCGCCCACCCTGGTGAAGGGGATCCCCGCCCACGGGGACACGTTGCCCCTGGCGTCCACGGCGATGGCCTCGACGAAGTGCTCGCCGTCGTTCCAGGGCCAGCCCGGCTCCCAGATCCAGCTGCCGTCGGGCCGTACCTCGCACGCGCCCAGGGCCGCCCCGGCCTCGTGGAAGTCCACGCGGACGGCGCCCGGCGCGTATCCGGCGAAGCCGACGGCCGGGCCGGGCACCTGCTGGTGTGCGGCGGGGGCGGTCACCGTCAGCACGAGCTGCTGCGCCGTCATCGCGGGCTGCGGGGCCGGCTCGTACTCCGGCGTGGTCGCGTACACGTGCTCCGCGGCCGTGAAGGCCACTTCGGTGCGCTTGGTCTGGTAGTTGTTCGCGTCCGCCGCGAAGAGCCGGATGACGTGCTTGCCCTTGGGCCAGGGTTCGGTGCGCTCCCAGGTCCACGTGCCGTCGGGCGCTACGGGCGCGGTACCGCGGTACTTGCCGTCCTCCCAGAAGCTGACGCGCACGGCACCGGCCGCGGTGCCGGTGAAGCGGACGGCGTTCGCCGGCACCCGCTCCCCCGCCACCGGCGTGTGGACGACCGGCCTGGGGAAGGAGTCGCCCCTCACCTGGGCGGTCTGCGTGAGGTAGGTGTCGATGGCGGACGTGTCCCGCTTCGGCTGCTCGTGGCCGTTGCGCACCATCCCGATCCGTGGGGCGAGCCCGTCGACGAGGAGGTTCAGCAGCCCCATGAGGGCGGGGAGGTTGTGCCGCGTGATCTTGCCCGCGTCGGTGATGAGGGGGGACTCGTTGTAGACGAAGTTGAAGTTCTCGCGTCCCTGGAAGTGCCCGAGGAAGGGTTCGACCTGCTGCTGGTACTGCGCGTCGCGGGGGGAGGTGAGGACGTAGATGTTGGCCGACGGGTTGGCGCCGCTGCCCACGAGCTCGGGCAGGACGGAGTCCAGGAGGTGGACGTTCCGCTCCGTGGGTTCCCCCATCATCACCCGGGCCGCGTCGGGGTTGCTCTGCAGGACGCGCGTGCCGATGCGGAAGTGCGGCGTGCCGGCCACGATGTTCCGGAAGCCGTACTTCAGGCCGAAGAACAAGGCCGCACTGCCGCCCTCGGAGGTGCCGAACAGCGTCACCTGGTCCGGTGAGAGGGCCAGCGCGTGCATGACGCGCGAGACGAGTCCGGCGACGGACTGCTCCAGCGAGAAGTCCATTCCCCTGCACAGGTGGTACGTGTGCGCACCGTCGATCAGGTCCCGCACCCACAGGACGTTCGACCGCAGGTCGTCCAGTTGTCCGTTCGCCCAGCCGTACCCGCCGGACGCGTGGCGGTTCGCGAAGACGACGACCAGGTGGCGGTTTCCGCCCCGCGCGTGGGAGAACCTGTACTCGACGGGCACCGACCCGGAGGAGTCCACGCCGCTGAAGACGCGGCGTGCTTTCTGGGCTGGCTCAGACATGCTCGGAATCCATCCTTCTCACCGGCTGGCGCGGCACCTGGCCCAGGGTGCCCCCGTTCCAGGGGCCGGCCTGGCCCGCGGGACGGCCCGCCTGGCCCGGGTGGCCTCCGTGGCCGTGAGCCGGGTGGCCCGGGTGGCCTCCGTGGCCGTGAGCCGGGTGGCCCGGGTGGCCCGGATGTCCCGCGGGGCCCTGGCGGCCCGGGGCGCGGACGCCGGCCGTGCCCACGGCCGGCGCCTGGGCCCGCGCCGGGTCGAGGTCCCCGCCCGCGATGAGGATGCGGTCGGTCAGCCTGGCCGAGGCGTAGCCGTCGTCGAGGTCGCAGAACTCCTGCTGGAACCAGCGGTAGCGGGCGGCGTAGCCGTGCTGGATGCTGTCGATGTTGCGGATCGCCCCGATCAGTTCGGGGGACGTGAAGACCAGCGGACCGGGCGCGGACTGCTCGAAGTCGAAGTAGAAGCCGCGCAGGGTGTCCCGGTAGTGGTCCAGGTCGTAGGTGAAGAACAGGATCGGCCGCCCGGTGTTGACGAAGTCGAACATCAGGGAGGAGTAGTCCGTGATCATCACGTCGGCGATGAGGGACAGGTCCGCCATGTCGGGGTAGTCGGAGACGTCGAAGACGAAGCCGTCGCCGGCGCCCGGCACCGGGTCCACCACGTTGGGGTGACGGCGCACGAGCAGCACGTGGTCCTGGCCGAGCCGCGCCCGGGCGTCGTCGAGGTCGATGCGGAAGTCGAGCTTGTACTTGCCGGGCGCGTAGAACTGGTCGTCGCGCCAGGTCGGCGCGTACATGATGACCTTCTTGCCCGGCGGCAGACCGATGCGGCGGCGCACTTGCGCCGCCCGCCCGGGCTCCGCGCGGCGCAGGATGTCGTTGCGCGGGTAGCCGCTCTCGACCATCTCTCCCGGGAACTGGAAGGCCCGCTGGAGGATGGGGGTGCTGAAGCTGTTCGGGGACACCAGCATGTCCCAGTTCTGCACCTCCTTCTCCACGCGTTCCAGGTACCGCTTGTCGGCGAAGTGGACGGCCTCGATGTCGTGGCCGATGCGCTTGAGCGGGGTGCCGTGCCAGGTCTGTACGACGACCTGCCCGTCGCGCTTCTCGAACCAGTCGGGCAGGTGGTTGTTGGCGACGATGTACTTGGCCCGGCCCATGGCCTCGTACCAGTCGGGGGACCACATGCGGACGGGGCGGGCCGTGGGCGGGACGGCGACCTGGTCGTCGCGCACGACCCACAGGTGTTCCAGGTCCGTGCCGCGGCGGACCAGCTCCTCGTGGAGGGCGCGCGGGCTGTCGGAGTACTGGGTGCCCTTGAAGGCGTCGAAGAGCACGGCGGCGGTGACGGGCTTGCGGCGGGCGTCCGGGTACGTCTTGGTGCGCATCAGCTTCTGCCGGTACGGGCCGCGGGCCTCGTCGGGCATCGCCGAGTGGACCAGGAGCGAGAGCCGGTCGTAGGCCTCCGACTGCAGTTCGTAGCGGCGGTCGTTGCTGCTCATGTCGCGGGGCAGGGTGGGGATCAGGTCCTGGGTCATCTTGACCATGAGGTCCCCGGAGCGGTCCTCCGGATCGACGGCCGAGGGGTCCTGACGGCGCAGGAAGAAGTCCCAGCGGCCGGCGGCGAGCGGGATGTCGCCGGCCAGGGTGCGCATCGCGGCGGGGGTGACGACGAAGCTGAAGTCGTTGCCCTGCCAGGTGATGGGAACCACGCGCTCCGCTCCGTGGGCGCGGGAGCGTACGACGACGTGCGCCGTGGCGTACTCGGAGGCGTCGAGCCGGTCCTGCGCGGCGTAGCCGACGACGACTTCGAGGGAGCCGTCCTGGCGCCAGGTCACGGACTTGGCCAGCGGCAGGGTGTCGCGTTCGAACAGCACCACGTAGCCGGAGCCGTTGCGGTGGACGAAGACCTCGCGGTCCCCGCCCTCGGTCTGGAGCCGGGCGGGCACGCGGTAGTGGCCGTCGGTGGCCTCTTCCGCCATGACGGGGTAGATGGGGGCCTTGCGGCCCTCGACGTGCAGGGTGGTCTTCCAACCGTTGGCGCCGGTGTTCCAGGTCTCCGGAACCCCGTCGGAGGAGTGCGTGCGGTGCCCCGGGACGAGGGCCTTGGCCGGGATCCGCGTCACGAAGCCGTACCAGCCCTCGCCGCCCTGCTGGAACTGCACCCACGCGTCGTGCCGCCCGGCGCCGCCCATGCTCGCCACACGGAACTTGCCCCATTCGGGAAGCTTGGGGCCGAGGTAGACGCCGCGGAGTTCGAGGTGGTCGCCGACCATCCGGTGCTGGGTGATGCGGCAACGGACCCGCTCGACACGGAGCTTGAGCTTCCCCTGGATGAAGAGGGGCACCACGCGGGTGTTCTTCTCCACATACCGGTAGGGCGGGTTGGCGGCGCTTCCGGCTCCGCCGCGGACGATCCCCTTGTAGCGGAAGAGACCGCGGCTGAGCACGCCGGCCGCCACGTCCCAGGTCCCCTCGACCCACTCGCCCTTGCGCTTGAGGCGGCTCACGTCGAACCGGACCTGGAACCCGGACCAGTCGTAGCAGTACCGGCTCTGGTTCGAGTACTCGGTGGCCTGCGGGTAGTAGGTGGTCTTCGCCTTGGCGACGACCACCCGGCCCTGCTTCTTGTTGCGCAGCGCGATCGCCTTCATCGACATGTGCCGCTTGTGCACGTTGATGAAGCGGACGTAGGCGGATCCTTCGAGGACCAGGTGGTCGGAGTCGTCCCACTGGGCGCCGCTGAGGGAACCGTGCAGCGAGAGTTCCTTGTCCAGCCGGTAGGCGCTCTTGTCGATGCCCACCGAACGGTCCCCGAGGTAGGGGTAGTTGAGGTAGCGGTGGAAGCGCCGCTGGACGGGCATCGGGCCGCCCTTGCGCTCGAACTCGACCACGTCGAGCAGTTCCTTGAGGCGGCCCTCGCGTACGAGCAGCCACTTGACGCGGGCGTCGGCGGGCAGCTCGTGGATGATGTCGGCGTCGGCCTCGTCCAGGAAGTCGTTGGCCCACCGCATGAAGGCCTCGCGGTACTCCTCGTCGGCGTCCGGGAGCACCTTCAGGTGCAGCATCAAGTCCGACTTCAGGCAGGCGAGATCATACTTGCGCTTGTGGTCGGAGTAGGAGCGCGCCCGGTGGCCGGCGAGGAAGCGGCTGACCGACTGCACGGCGGAGACGCGGTCCTGGAGGTTGCTGAACTCGGTGTGCCGCTGGGTGATCGAGGGTGCGGCGCCGCCTTCGCGCCGACGCCAGAAGTAGACGATGTCCGTGAGGATGTCGACCTTGGCGGCGCGGAAGTGGGCGAACATGTTGACCCAGGAGTCCTCGTACATGACGCCTTCGGGGAAGGCTATGTAGTGGTAGTCCCAGAAGGACCGCCGGAACAGCTTGTTCCACACGGTGCGGTCGTAGATGAGGTCGGGCAGCCTGGTGATGTGCGTGCCCCGCTTGTTGGCCCGCATGGGCGCCTTGTGCAAAGGGGACTGCCACCTCTTGGTGGAGTTCATCATCTGCACGTTGCCGGAGACGAAGTCGGAGCCGGAGGCTTCGAGGGTCTGCACGAGCAACTCGTAGGCGTATTCGGGTATGACGTCGTCGCCGTCGACGAAGGCGAGGAACTCGGCCTGGGGATGAGCGGCGCGGATGCCGACGTTCCGGGCGTGGCCGGGCCCCATCGACTGCTGCCGCAGCAGCCGGAAACGCGGGTCCCGGCGGGCGTAGTCGGCGGCGATCGCGGTGGAGGAGTCGGTCGAGCCGTCGTCGACCATGATCACTTCAAGGTCGCGGAACGTCTGCCTGGCTATCGACTCCAGACATTCCTGGAGATAGATCTCGACGTCCTGGAAGGGCACGACGACGCTCAGGCGGGGCATACCTGCCACTCTCAGCAAACTCCTCGGTAGACACACTTCTCACAGCGCACCGGGAGGTGCTGCGGCGTGCCACCAGACCCGCCCCAGAATCCGGTCACCACCGCTCCCCGCACGCTCGACCCTCCCCACAGCCTGTGACCGCACACTTATGCGACCTTCACAGGGTGTGCGCAGCGTAGGCCAACTGTTCAACGCCGGGCAACTATTCACAAGCACGCAAGACGTCCGAACCTTCACACCAGCGAACGGGTGACGACCTCCCGTTGGTGCTGGACGCGTCAACTACCCACCGGTCGGGGCGGCCTGTGCGGGGGCGGTGATTCCGCCGCCGGAGCCCCTTCGCCCCCGGTGAGGTAGGTCACCCCACGTGACACCAGGGCTCGAAGGAGAGGCCCGTGTCCGTCAGGTCCTGCCGGGCGATCCGCAGTCCGCCGTCGGCGTCGAGCATCGCGATCGTGACGGCACCGCGGGCATCCCGGGCAATTGCGGGCAGACCCGCGCACCGGTCCCCCACCGGCGCCCACCACGCGCCGTACTGCTCACCCTCCGTAGGGTAGGCCGCGATCTCGGGGTGCCCCTCGGCTCCGCGCTGGAGCAGGACGGTGCAGTCGTAGCCGTTGATGCGGGTGCGGGTCACGCCCACGGGGCCCACGCCGCCGGCGCCGCCCAGGGGCATGAGGGAGTTCGGGGTCCCGGCGGGAGCCTGCGGACGGTAGGCGATGACGCCGCCGTCCGCCGGGTGCCGCCAGAAGTAGGTGCCGGAGCCGGGGCTCGTCTCGCAGGAACTGAAGGTCCCCTCGACGGCATCCGCCTCCATGCGACCGAGCCAGGTGAAGCCGGCCCCCGGTCCGCCCTGACCCCAGTACGACGCACCGCCGCGGAAGGGTGCGAGGAATTCGGCACGGCCCCGGGTCGTCACGAGGGGCGCGATGGCCCCGCGCACCCACTTGCCCTGGTAATCCTGCCAATTGTCCCAAATGCCGTCCGCGCGACGCGTTCGGCCCCGCACCCCGATTCCGAAGCGGGTGGCGAGCACATGGAGCGCTCCGGTGCCGTCGGGCAGCACGATCGGGTCTCCGTACGGGGGCTGGGACTCCTCCTCCTTCTCCGGGAAGGGGTTGCCCACGGCTCGCCATTCCCCGAGCGGCCGGCCGGTCTGGTACTGGGCCGCCAGGACCAGCTCGCGGCCGTTCGGCGCTCCTTCGCGGTGGCGGGTTCCGGCGAACCAGACGAATCCGTCGGAGTCCTGGGCAAGCGTGAACCGGCCGGCCCACCCCTCCACGGGGAAGAGGTCGGGGCCGTGCCACACGTCCGAGCAGGGCGCCGACTCGGTCCAGCGGACCAGGCCTTCGGCGCAGCTCGCGTAGGCGGTCAGCCGACCGTCCCGGCCCAGGCGCAGCCAACCCGCGGCCAGGTGCCCGGCGTCGGCCGCCGCGGCTATCTCGGGGCCGGGGACGGCGGGCTCGGCGGGGGTGACTCCGCGGTCCGCTCCGTCCCGTCCGCGTCGCGCCATGTCCTGGCCACTCCTGCCCACACTCGCCCTATTTGTCCGTCCCGGCCCTGCGGGCCGTTGGACAATGTACGTCAGGACGACAAGCGATCGGCGGCGGGGCCGGAATGTCTGATTCCTTGAGCGGGGCCCATGCCATGTGCTGCACGTACGGCGTCCTCGGTGTACTACGTGGGGAGTACTCCGGAAACGCTACGCCGGGGTGACGCGGGTGACGGCGGGTGCGGCATAGCGTGGCCGTATGGAAGAGCTGCGCGAACGCCCGGGTCCCCCGTGGCGGCACTGGGTGGAGCGGACCGGGCGGGGCCCGGCCTGGCGCTCCTCGCTGCTCGTCGCGGTCTTCACGCAGATCGGCGCCGGGTGGGCCGCGCACGCGCAGAGCGGGCGGGTGCCACTGGACTGGTTCGCGCGGCTCCTGCTGCTCACCGGGCCCGCCCTGCTCGTCGTGCGGCACCGGTATCCGGCGGCCGTGGCCTACGGCGTCAGCGCCGTCACCCTGGTCTATCTCGCCTGCGGCTATCCGTACGGTCCCGTGTTCCTCAGCCTCGCCCTGGCCTGCTTCGCCGCGGTCGTGGCCGGGCGGCGGCGCGCCGCGTGGGGGGCCGTCGGGCTGTTCTGGGCCGGGCACCTGCTCATCGGGCACTGGCTGTACCGGTGGCTGCCGCCGCCGGGGGACGGGCCGACGCCCTGGGCGCAGGAAGTGGGCGTCACGGCCTGGGTGCTCGCGGTACTGGCCGTCTCCGAGCTCGTCCGCGTACGCCGGGAGCAGTGGGCCCGCGAACGCGCCGAACGGGCCGCGGCCGCCCGGCGACGGGTGGACGAGGAGCGGCTGCGCATCGCGCGCGAGCTGCACGACGTGCTCGCCCACAGCATCTCGGTGATCAACGTCCAGGCGGGCGTCGGCCTGGCCCTGCTGGACTCCGATCCCGAGCAGGCCCGTACGGCGCTGTCCACCATCAAGGCGGCAAGCAAGGAGGCGCTGGGCGAGGTCCGGCAGGTCCTGGACACCCTCCGCGCCCCCGGTGAGGCGCCCCGGACGCCCGCGCCCGGTCTGGACCGGCTCCCGGAACTCCTGGAGCAGGCGGAGGCGGCGGGGCTCCGGGTGGAGGTCACGACCGAAGGGAATGCACGGGCGCTGCCTCCCGGGGCGGACCTCGCCGCCTTCCGCATCCTCCAGGAGGCACTGACCAACGTCATGCGGCACTCCGGAGCGCGCACCGCCCGAGTCCGTCTCGGATGGCGGCCGCGCCTGCTGGAACTGGCCGTGGACGACGACGGCCCGGCCACCGGCGGTGGCTCGGACGGCGGGGGCAGCGGCCTGGTCGGCATGCGCGAACGGGCTGCGGCCCTGGGCGGCACCGTGGAGGCCGGCCCGCGGCCGGACGGCGGCTTCCGGGTGACGGCCACCCTGCCGTTGAAGGCCGGCGCCCCCGGGGAGGCGCCGTGATCCGTGTGGTGCTCGCCGACGACCAACTGCTGGTGCGCGCCGGGTTCCGCGCCCTGCTGGACGCACAGCCCGACATCGAGGTCGCGGGCGAGGCCGGCGACGGCGACGAGGCCGCGCGGCTGGTGCGGCGGCTGCGCCCCGACGTCGTGCTGATGGACATCCGGATGCCGGTGATGGACGGGCTCGCCGCGACCCGCAGGATCACCGAGGACGAGGCGCTCGCCGAGGTGCGGGTGGTCATGCTGACCACCTTCGAGCTCGACGAGTACGTCTTCGAGGCGATCCGGTCCGGGGCCTCGGGGTTCCTGGTGAAGGACACCGAGCCGGAGGAACTGCTCCGGGCGGTCCGGGCGGTGGTGAAGGGGGACGCGCTGCTGTCCCCCGGCGTCACCCGGCGCCTGATCGCGGAGTTCGCCGCCCGTTCCAAGCGGCCGGCCGCGGCGGCGGGGTTGGAGCGGCTCACCGAGCGGGAGCGGGAGGTGATGGCCCTGGTGGGCATGGGCCTGTCCAACGAGGAGATCGCGCGCCGCCTGGTGGTCAGCCCGCTCACGGCGAAGACGCACGTGAGCCGGGCCATGGTCAAGCTCGGCGCCCGGGACCGCGCCCAGCTGGTCGTGCTGGCCTACGAGTCGGGGCTGGTGCGCCCCGGCTGGCTCGGCTGAGGCGGACCCGGCCCGCACCGCATCCCCTGCCGTACCCCCGGCCCTCGTACCTGGTGTCCCGTGCCCCGCGTACCCCGTACCCCGTACCCCGTACCCCGTACCCCGTACCCCGTACTGCGGGGGAGGTACCGACGGTGCCTCCGGCCGTACGACGCCCCGGCGCTCCTCGCGGGGCCACTCTCGAAGCAGGACGAAACGGCCCTGCCCGATGAGGAGATGAACACCTTCACCACGCTCGCGTACGACGGGCCCGGCCCGTGGATCCTGTTCGTCCCGCTGGTCTGGGCGGCGGTGGTCGTCGGCGTCGTGACCGTGCTGCGCCGGACCGTGGGGCGCGGACGCCGGGGACCGTGGCAGGCGCGCACGGCGGCGTACGGCGAGACCTCCCCGATCGCGGTCCTGGGGCGGCGCTTCGCCTCGGGTGAGATCGACGAGGACGAGTACTGGCGGCGGCTGTCCGTCCTGGACGAGCAGTTCGGGCGCCCCCTCAAGGACGGCACGCCCTGACCGCGACCCGGTGCGGCGGTGCTGCGGTCGGGCCGGGCTGCGGTCCCCACCGGCCGCGAGGCGGGCCGGCGTGGCGCGCATCCCGGCCCGGGGGAGGTCAGGGCAGGTCTTCGGTGGGCGGGTCGGCCTCGTAGACGTGCGGGGTGTCCGACTCCCACTCCACCAGTTCGGTACCGCCGAGGACGACGTCGTCGGGATCCGGCATGCCCGCCCGGCGAAGGAACTCGATGAGGTCCGCGTCCGAGCGGGCCAGACCGAGGGGCTCCTCCCGGTTGGCGGTCCGCAGGGTCACCTGCCGACCGCCCGACGGGAAGATCCGGTGCACGACGACGGGCGCATGATGCATACCCCCAGCCTCCCCGGGCCGGCCCGGTCCGGCATCCCGGGAGTCAGCGCGTTCGGCCGACGGTGGCGGCGCGGTCGGCCGACGCGCGGATGCGGAACGTCGCGGGGTCGGGGTAGGTCGCCTTCTCGGCCCGTATGACCTCTTCTATCTCGGCCTTGAAGGCGGGCTCGAAGAAGTCGACGCCCAGGAGCAGGTCCAGGCCCCGCAGCGTGGGGTCCAAAAGCGGGCGCGCCATCCGTGCCCCGCCACCGCCGATGCCGGCGAATCCGGCCCGGGCCATCGCCGGCCGGGCGGCCACGCGGTCCTCGACGCCCGCGGTCGCGTAGCCGAGGATCAGCGCGAGCTCGGCGAGGAACTTGCGGGTGCCCAGGGCCATCTCCTCGGCGCCCTGGAGCGTCTGTACGGTGCCGCCCGCCACCTTGAAATCGTCGCTCGTGCGCTTGAGCCCGCGCGTCTCGTACACGGCGAGCGCCTCCTCGAAGAGCCGTCCCGCCTCGTCGACCGCCTGCATCGCCGTCACCAGCTGGTCGATGTCGATGTCGATGTCGCGCTTCACGCTGCCTCCTGGTCCCGGAACTGTGCTGCACAGACCGTAGGAGGCAAAACCCCGCCGGGGAACCTCTCTGCGCGGTCGTATCCGGCGGGCCGTGCTCCGGTGCGCAGGAAGCCCGCGCTCCGGGCCCGCACGGACGCGTCCGCTTTCGATCGTCCGTTCCGAAAAGCCCCACGGCCGGGCCCGGGCCGGGGATACTCGGACGCGTGGAACTGCACATCGATCACCGCTGGCTGCTGGAGCGGCAGGAGGCGCTGTTCAAGGACGTGGAGGTGGCCGACCACTCCGCCCTGGTCGCCGCCGTGGCCCGGCACCGGGTCAACACGCCCAGCCTGGAAGTGGACGCCCCCGACGCCTACTGGCGCGCGGCCGCCCTGCTCGACGCGATCGTGCTGCTCCGGCCGCTGCCCACCTCGAACGAGTACTTCGCCTACGGGGTCGCCGTCGCCTACATCGAGGCCTCCGGCAAGGCGGTGGAGGCCTCCTACGAACAGTGGCGCGACCTCGTCACCGACATCCGCATGCTGCGTGTCAGCGTCTTCGACGTCGCCGCCCGGCTGCGCTCGTGGCAGCCGGCCTGAGCGCCCGACCAAGGCCCGCCGCGGCCCCGGGCCCCCGGCCGCCGGTCAGCGCCGGCGCTGGGCGGGGGTGCCCACCAGGAGGGCGTCCGAGACGAGCCGCGCGCCGCGGGCCAGGCGGCCGAGCTGCTCCAGCTCCAGGGCGTACATCCGGATCGAGTTCTCGATGACCGACTCGGCTATGCCCATCATGGGCAGCTCGGCGCGGCTGGTCTGCAGGGCCGCCCGTACCGCCCGCATCTCGTGCTGGAGCTGGAGCTGGACGTGCCGGGCGAGGAGCGCGTGGTGACGGGTCAGCGTGAGGTAGCCGCCGTAGCGGGCCGGGAGCAGGTCCCGCAGCCAGCGGGTGGCCGTGCGCTCCCAGTCGTGCGTACCGGGCGCCTTGACCTGCAGGGGCCAGTCCGGGCTGAGCGTAACCGTGGCCGTCTGGGGCATTCTCGTCACTTCCGAGGGGTGTCGAAGCTCTGATCGAGACGTTCTGTCGAGACGTATGGGGGGCGGCCTCGGCCCAGGGGTTGACCGAGGCCGCCATGGGCGCTCTGCAGGATCCGAAAGCCTGGACTCGACCCGCGGTCGCGACGGAGGAGGAGGTTCGCCGTACCGCGGTGCGTTCGAGAGGACGTGGGGTCGTCCTCCTTGGCATCTGGTGGATCAGGAGCGCCGTCGTCAGTAAACATATATACCGTCGAGTAAGCAAGGGTATGAAAAATTTCATGCACCTCGAAGGCTGAATATCGCCTGGTGAAGTCGGCGCGCACCCTCTAGAGGGATCTGAGAGATCTACAGGAAGAACCCGTGCTGGTCCGCGACGTGCTCGTAGTCCTCCAGGCGGGCCTGGGTCCGTTCGGGATCCGCGTCCGCCATGGCCTGCAGCAGGGCCGCCGACAGCATGCCGGGGGCCGCGTAGGAGTCGAACACCAGGCGGGAACCGGTCGCCGCCGTCAGGGCCACGTCGGCCTCGTCCACCAGCGGCCCGAGCGTGGGGTCCGTGATCAGGACGACGCGCAGCCCCGTACTGCGGGCGGCACGCACGGCGGACAGGGTCTCCCTGGCGTGCCGCGGCATGGCGAACGCCAGGACCCAGGTCCCGCCGGCCGCTCTGGACTGCAGCAGGGCGTCGAAAGCGACGCTGCCGCCGCGCGTCACCAGGCGCACGTCGGGGTGGATGCGCCGGGCGGCGTACGCGAAGTACTCCGCGAGCGAGACCGAGATGCGCAGGCCCAGGACGGTCAGCGGCACGGAGGCGGCCAGCTCGCGGCCGATGTCCAGGACCTGGTTGGTGTCGGCGAGCAGCCGGCGGACGTTCTCCAGGTTCTCGATCTCCGCGTCGACGGCCGCCTGGAGTTCGTTGCGGCGGATCTGCTCACGGGTGTCCGGCGCGCCGGCCACGGCGCTCAGCGCGATGGGCTGGAGCACGTCGCGCAGCGCCGGGTAGCCGCTGAAGCCGAGGGAGGACGCGAAGCGGGTGACGGAGGGCTGGCTGACGCCCACCCGCTCGGCGAGCTCGGTGATCGAGAGGAAGGCGGCCTCGGTGAGGTGGTCGATCAGGTACTGGGCGATGCGCCGCTGGCCCGGCGACAGGCGGCGGCCGTCGAAGAGCGCGAGGAGCCGGTCGGCCGGAGGGCGGACGGGTTCCTCGGCCGACTGACCGCTCGGCGTGATCGCAGCCGCTTGTGCGCGTGCCTGCTGCCCCGATGACACCGGAGGGCCTCCTTCTCACGTCATTCGCGCCAAACATAGCTCACCCCCCGTGGCCGATGATGATCAGTCCTGGGCGCGGGAGGTGACCGGGGCGTCGGTGCGGTCGCCGAGGAACTCGTACCAGCGGCGCTGGAGGCACAGGTAGCGGGTGTCGGCCTCGACCAGGTCGAGGAAGGAGCCGATCGTCGCGGCCAGCCGCTCGCCGAGACCCGGGTCGGTCAGGGCGCCGTCCTCGGCGAAGGCGTGGTGGGCGCCGGCCAGGCTGAACATGTCGGGGTAGACGCGGGCGCCGAGGTGTTCGAGGGGGACGCGCAGGGCCCACAGTCCGCGGTTGCCGCCGACCATCGAGGGCGAGGCCGACACCAGGAGGGTCTGCTTGTCCTTGAAGGGCTGCGGCCGGTAGCGGGACACCCAGTCCACGGCGTTCTTCAGGACGCCCGGCACGGAGGCGTTGTACTCGGGCGAGGCGATGATCAGCGCCTGGGCGGCCGCGATGCGTTCGCACAGGGCGAGGGCGCCCTCGGGCAGCCCTTCGCCCGCTTCGGCGTCGCCGTCGTACGGGGGCATGGGGAAGTCGCGGAGGGTGACGGGCTCCGCCACGGCCCCGGCCTCGCGCACCATCGCGGCGACGAGGGCCGCGAGCCGGACGTTGACCGAGCCGGTGCGGGAGGACCCGGACAGGACGAGCGCGCGCAGCGGGGTACGGGGGTGGTCCCCGTCGCGCGGGCGGCCCGGATCCGTCGGGAAGTGGTCGGGGTCGGTCGGGGGGGTCATGCCGTCTCCTGCCCTTGGCTGTCGCTGCGGCTCTCTGCTCTCTGCTCTCTGCTTCGGTCCGGGCTCTCGGCTCTCGGCTCTCGGCTTCGGTCCGGGCTCTCGGCTCTCGGCTCTCGGCTTCGGCTCTCCGCCCTCGGTTCCCGTGTCCGCTCTCTCGGTGCGTCCCCGGAGGCGGGCGACGCGCGGCGGGACCCGCACACGCCGGTGTGCGGGTCCCGTCCGGGGCCGCCGGGTCACTTCGCGCCGGGGTTCTCCCAGCGGTAGAACTCGTGGGCCATGGCGTCCTTCGGGCTGCGCCAGGTCTCCGGGTCGTGCGGGCTGATGTACGCCTGGAGCCGGTCGCTCAGCCTGCGGAACTCCGGATGCTCGGTGACCCTGGCGATGGCCGGGCCGGGCGCCCGGTCCGCCTCGATGAAGTGCATGTAGACGTCGCCGAACTGGAAGAGGCTCCGGCGTGTGACCCCTACCAGGTGCGGCAGTTCACCCGCGTCCGAGTCCGCGAAGAGCTCGGCGATGTCGGGGCCCGAACCCGGCGCCATGCGGGCGACGATGAGAGCGCGGTGCGTGTCGTTCATCCGACTGCGTGCCTTTCGTTCCGGAGGTCAGAGCCGGCTGGCGGCGGGGACGCGGCCGTCGCGATCGCGCTGCTCGATCTTGTCGCGGATGAGCGCCATCTGGATCGGGGAGTTGCGGTTGATGTTGTCGGTCATCCAGGCGTCGTCCACGGGCGCGTCGGGCTTCATCGCGAAGTCCTGGGTCCACTTCATCCGGGTGCCGCCGGGCACCTTGAAGTACTGCCAGTGGATGTCCATGTGGGCGAAGGGGCCCGTCTCCACCCGGCGGGCGCGGACGGTGAGGCCCTTGCGGTCGACGGTGCGCTCCGAGACCCAGCTCCACACCTTCCCGTTCTCGTCGGGGTGCATGGTCAGGCGGAAGGTGGTCGTGTCCCCCTTCTGCTCCAGGATCTCCAGCGAGGCGTACTCGCTGAACAGCTCGGGCCAGCTGGGGAGGTCGTTGGTCATCTCCCAGACGAGCTCCACGGGTGCGTTGACGGTGATCTCGTTCTCGGTGTGTCCTGCCATGTCAGGCTCCGGTCATCAGGCTGTGGTTGACGAGGTCGAGGAATTCCCCGGGGGTCTTGCAGCGGTCGGCGTCGGTGGGCAGGGCCCGTCCGCGCCGGTTCTCCAGCTCACCGACGATGCCGAGCAGGCCCAGCGAATCGAGGCCGTACTCGTCGAAGGACGAGTCCGGACGGCTCGCCATCTCCAGGGGATCGACGGTGATACCGGCGGTCTTCATCAGGGCCGCCAGCTCCTCCACGGTCAGTCGGTCGGACATGTGGATGCTCTTTTCCTTGGGGGGACCGCTCGGGTCCGGCGGACTAGGAGTCCGTCGGGGGGCCCTTGCGGACGACGAGCGCGGAGTTCGACCCCATCCGGCCGCGGCTCAGCACGAGCGCCGTGCGCAGGTCCGCCTGCCGGGCGCTGCCCGTCACCACGTCGAGGTCGTGGCAGACGTCGTAGACGTTCGGGGTCGGCGGGACGACGCCGTGCTCCAGCGCCAGGACCGCGGCCGCGGTGTCGAGGGCGGGAGCGGCGCAGTACGCCCGGCCGGTACCGGACTTGGGCGCCGTGACCGGCACCTTGTGTCCGTGGTCGCCCAGGGCGTGGATGATCGCGGCGGCTTCGGCCGCGTCGGCCTCCGGGGTCCCGAGGGCGTCGGCGAAGACGACGTCGATGTCCTCGGGGGCGCAGCCGGCTTCCCGGAGTGCGCCGCGGACGGCGTGGGCCAGCCCCTCGCCGGCCTCGTCCCGTCGCCGGGTCCCGCTGAACGTCGCGGCGTGGCCCGCCAGTACGGCGCGTACGGTGGCGCCGCGGCGGCGGGCCTCGTCCTCGTCCTCGACGACGAACATGGCGCCGCCCTCGGCGGGGACGTAGCCGCAGGCCTGGTCGGTGAACGGCCGGTAGGCGCGCTCGGGGTCGTCCCGCAGGCTCAGTCCCTCGTACTCCAGCTGGCAGACGATGGAGTACGGCGCGAGGGGCGCCTCGGTCGCTCCGACCAGCATGGCCCGGCTGCCCTGGCGGATCGCCCGGTCGGCGTGCGCGAAGGCGTCGAGTCCGCCCGCCTCGTCGCTGCAGACGACCCCGCAGGGCCCCTTCAGCCCGCGGCGGATGGAGATCTGGCCGGTGCTCGCGGCGTAGAACCAGGCGATCGACTGGTACGGGCCCACGAAGCGCGGCCCCTGCTCCCAGAGGTGCTGCAGTTCGCGCTGGCCGAACTCACCTCCGCCGGAGCCGGCCGCGGTGACGACGCCGAAGGAGAAGGGGTCCCCCTCGTAGTCGGCGCGGCCTAGGCGTGCGTCCTCCAGGGCGAGGTCGGCTGCGGCGAGGGCGTGGTGGGTGAACCGGTCGGTCTGGACGAGGAACTTGTCCTCGACCAGGGACCCCGGTTCGAAGCCCCTGACCTCGCCCGCGACGCGCAGCGGCAGGTGTTCGCAGCCCGCCCTGGTGACGCGGTCCAGGACGCTGGTGCCGGACTGGGTCGCCTTCCAGAAGGCGTCGGCGCCGACGCCGTTGGGGGCGACGACCCCGATGCCCGTGATGACCGTACGGCTGGTCACGAGACCTCCTCCTTCGGCCGGGTCATGACCACGGCGGACTGGAAGCCGCCGAAGCCGCTGCCCACGGAGAGCACGCTGCGCAGTTTCCGGTCCCGGGCGACCTTGGGCACGTAGTCGAGGTCGCATTCGGGGTCGGGCGTCTCGTAGTTGGCGGTCGGGGGGACCACCTGGTGGACCATGGCGAGGACGCAGGCGGCGAGTTCGATGGCCCCGATGGCGCCGAGGGAGTGCCCCACCATGGATTTGATGGAGGTCATCGGCGTCTTGTAGGCGTGGTCGCCCAGGACCTTCTTGACCGCCGCGGTCTCGTGGCGGTCGTTCTGCTTGGTGCCGGAGCCGTGCGCGTTGACGTAGTCGATCTCGTCGGCGGTGATCCCGGCCTGGGCGAGGGCGGTTTCGATGGCCCGGGCCATCTCCAGGCCTTCGGTGGTCAGCCCGGTCATGTGGTGGGCGTTGCCGAAGGTGGCGTAGCCGCCGATCTCGCAGTAGACGGTCGCCCCGCGGGCGCGGGCGCGTTCCAGCTCTTCGAGGACGAGGACGGCGCCGCCCTCGCCGAGGACGAACCCGTCCCGGTCGGCGTCGAACGGCCGGGAGGCGTGGGCCGGGTCGTCGTTGTTCGGCGAGGTCGCCTTGATGGCGTCGAAGCAGGCCACGGTGATCGGCGATATCGGCGAGTCCGAGGCTCCGGCGATGCACACGTCCATCCGGCCCTCGGCGATGGCGTGCACGGCGTACCCGATGGCGTCGAGTCCCGAGGTGCAGCCGGTGGAGACGGTCTGGACGGGGCCGCGCGCTCCCGTCTGCTCCGCGACGGCGGAGGCGAGGGTGGCCGGCGTGAACGCCCGGTGCAGGTACGGGCCGGCCAGCTTGTGGTCGACGTCCCACCAGGAGCCGGACTGGCTCACGGCGACGTAGTCGTGCTCCAGGCGGGTGGTGCCGCCGACGGCGGTGCCGAGAGAGACTCCGGTCCGCCAGGCCTCGTCCGCGGTGAGGTCGAGTCCGGCGTCGCGCACCGCCTCGCGGGCGGCGACCAGGGCGAACTGGATGTACCGGTCCGCGCGGGCCGCCTCCTCCTCGTCGAGGCCGTGCTCGGCGGGGTCGAAGTCGACCTCGGCGGCTATCCGGGAGCGGAACCCGGTCGGGTCGAAGAGGCTGATGCCGCGTGTCGCCGTACGCCCGTTGGCCAGCAGGTCCCAGAAGTCGCGGACGCCGATGCCGCCGGGCGCGACGACGCCCACTCCGGTGACGGCCACCCGCCGGCGGGTCACGAGATTGCTCCCGTACGGTCCGGCGGCTGCTCCCATGCGGTTCCCTCCGGGTTCGGGGCCTGCTCGGTGTCCACGTGTCCCAGCTCGGGGCGCGGGGCGAGGGGGCCCAGGTGGAAGACCATGCGGGCTTCCGTGTCGCCGACGTTGCGGAAGCGGTGGCGCGTGTTCAGGGGCACGAGCAGTCCCTGGTCGGTGCGCAGCGGGTGGGGTTCCCCGTCGAGGTCCACCTCCAGCCGGCCGCTGACGACGTACACGAACTCCTCGGAGTACGGGTGGTAGTGCTCGGCGATCGACTCTCCGGGGGCCATGATGGCCAGGCCCATGAAGCCGCTGGTCGAACCCACCGAGGTCGGGGTGAGGACGGCCCTCAGGTCGCCTCCGCGCCGGCGGTTGGGCGGCGTCTCGCTCAGGTCCACGATGCGTGGGCGCTGTTGGGTCATGGTGGGTGCCTCCTGGCGTGTGGGGAGAGCCTCGACGGAGATCGGGGTGGGGGGGCAGGTCGGTGGGGGCCGGGTTCCGGGCGTGACCGGCGTGCGGTCGGCCGGCCGGAACGGCCCCGGGGAGGATCAGGACTGCGCGGGGGCCCGGCGGTCGGTGATCAGGTTCATGGTGCGGTGCGCGGCGGGACCCCGCCCGCCGGGCGTGAGGACGAGGCGGTCGAGCACCGCGGCCTTGTGCCGGCCCGAGATGCCGTAGACGGTCTCGGGGTCGGCCTCCAGCGGGCCGCGTACGTCGATCAGCCGGACGACGATGTCGTCGCGCTGGAAGATGCTGCTGCTCCGGACGGGGCTCTCGGGGCGGTGTGCGGCCGCCTCGTCCTGCCGGGCGAGGAACCTGGCGAGCGCCTGGCCGCAGCCGGGCTTCGCCGGGTAGAAGACCGCGTGCCGCTGCACCTCGGCGGACTCGGGCTCCGGGGCGGCGATGTGGTGGACGGCCGGGACGGCGGCGCGCATGAAGAACATGCGGGCCGATTCGGGGTCGCCGAGGTCGCGGTCCTGTTCGAGGTAGGGGTTGATGGCCTCCTCCACGGCGCGTACCTCGGGCTGTTCCGAGACGTGCCGCAGGGCTGCCATCAGGTCGCCCTGGACCTCGACCGTCCGGACCACCCGGTTGCCGTGCATGAACAGCGAGGTGCGGCACAGGCGGGTGTGGTCGTCGACGCGGGCCGCCGGTGAGGCGTAGCTGGAGAGGATGGAAGCCACGTCCTTCTCGCTGCCCGGCTTGACCGTGAAGGTCAGGGCGTGGCGCACGATCCCGGCGCCCAGCCGGGGCGTGGACTGCAGGCGTGCCGTGGACGGGCGGGCCGCCTGGTCGTACCCCCGTCCGGTCTCGCGCAGGACGGTGAACTTCAGCGGGCGCATGGAGCGCGCGCACGCGCCCAGCGGCCGCACCTGCTCGGCGTGGTGGTCGCTGTTGACCCAGGCGAGGTACTGCGGGGCGCTCTCCCACTCGCTGGTGATCAGCCACTGCGAGGGGTTCTCGAAGGACTGGCACAGCTGGTCGCTGATGTGGCCCGGTACCGACGCGATGTCGTTGCGGAGCTTTTCGTACGCCTCGAAGAACTGCTGCTGGGTCCCCTCGTGGAGGTCCATCAGAAGGACGACCCGGAGCATGGAGCCGTCGAAGGCTGACTGCGACACCCGTTCGGACAGGGTGGTTGTCATCTACTCACTCCTTCATGAGGGGGTGGAGATCCATCGCGTACGGACCCCTCGTCCGTCACCGGTGGCGTCCGCCCGGGCCGGCGGCCGCCTCGGGGGAACGACGGGCCGGCGCGTCTCAGGGGGAGCCGCTGTCGCTCATCGTCATCCGGACAGGGGCGTACCGCTACATGTCGGGATCAAGCGGGTGACAACCGGCGAATCAACTGGGCCTCATCGCGGATCGGGGGCATAAAGACTCCACTCCCCCACACAGAAAACAGGAGCCCGCAGCTGATGGAAGACAACGCCGATGTTCGCGTACCGGTTCTCGTCGTGGGCGGCTCCCTCGTGGGCCTGTCCACCTCGCTTTTCCTGAGCCGCCACGGAGTGAGGCACCTGCTGGTCGAGAAGCACTCCGGTACCTCCCCGCACCCGCGCGGCCGTGGCATCAACGCCCGGACGATGGAGCTGTACCGCACAGCAGGAGCGGAACACGCGATCCGCCGGGCGGCGTCCGTACTGGAGGGCATCCAGGGCATTCTGCAGGCGACCTCGCTGACCGACGCCGCCGGCCACAACTGGCTGATCAAGTCGATCGACCCGTCGGGGGCGCTGGCGCGGTTCAGTCCGACGCAGTGGTGCCTGTGCAGCCAGAACAACATCGAGCCCGTGCTGGCCGAGCAGAGCCGCGCGCAGGGCGCCGACATCCGCTTCGGCAACGAGCTGATGAGCTTCGACCAGGACTCCACCGGGGTGAACGCGGTGGTGAAGGACCGCACGACGGGCGAGCACATCACGGTCCGCGCGGACTTCCTGATCGCGGCGGACGGTCCGCGCAGCCCCGTCCGCGAGCAGCTGCGGATCCCCCAGACGGGCAACGGCGAGCTGTTCCACAACGTGAGCGTCACCTTCCGTTCGGAACGGCTCGTGAAGGTGCTGGGCGACCTGCGCTTCATCGTCTGCTACCTGATGCGTCCGGGCGCCGACGGGGCGCTGCTGCCGGTGGACAACGACACGCAGTGGGTCTTCCACGCGCCCTGGCACCCCGACCAGGGCGAAACCCTGGAGGACTTCACCGACGAGCGCTGCGTGGACCAGATCCGCGAGGCGGTCGGCGTACCCGACCTGGACGTGGAGATCGGCGGCAAGGCGCCGTGGCACGCGGCCGAACGGGTGGCGGAACGGTACTCGTCCGGACGGGTGTTCCTGGCCGGTGACGCCGCCCACGAGATGTCGCCCACCGGGGCCTTCGGCTCCAACACCGGCATCCAGGACGCGCACAACCTGGCGTGGAAGATCGCCGCGGTGCTGGACGGGGCGGCGGGCATCGAACTGCTCGACACCTACCAGGCCGAGCGGCTTCCGGTGGCCAGGGCCACGAGCGAGCGGGCGTCGGCCCGTTCGGCCGAACACAGCCACCCGGGGTACGCGCCCCCGCCCACCATGGGCGGCGGGCCGGGCAGCGGCGTCCTGACGACGGCGATGGCCTACGCCTACACGCAGGGCGCGCTCGTCGGCGGCGACCCGGCGCGGCCGGTCATCCCGGAGACGCTGCAGTCGATGGGCGACACCGGTACCCGGGCCCCGCACATGTGGCTGACCAGGGCCGGGGAGCGGATCTCCACCCTCGACCTGTACGAGCGTTCCTTCGTGCTGCTCAGCGGCGCGGGTACGCCGTGGCAGGCGGCCGCGGAGCAGGCGTCCCGACAGCTGGGGGTGCGCGTGGACGCGTACGCGATCGGCTCCGGGCCGGGTGCGGACCTGGTCCCGGAGGGCGGCGCGCCGTGGACCGAGGTCCACCGGCTGGGCGCCGACGGGGCCGTTCTCGTACGCCCGGACGGGTTCGTGGCCTGGCGCTCGGAAGGCGCCGTGGCCGACCCCGCGTCGGTGCTGTGCGAGGTCCTCTCGACGGTGCTGCGCCGGGCGTGACGACCCACTCCCCCCGTCCGCCGGCCGTGCGCGCGGCCGGCGGACGGGGTTCAGCGGCAGGTCCAGCAGCCTGCCCAGCAGCCGGCGTGGGGCCGGACGGTACGGCGGCGGCCGGTGCCGCTGCCGGGCCCCCGGCCGGCGCCGCCCGTCGCGCCGCGGTCACGGTCAGGGTCACGGTCGAGGGAGGTCCGGTGCGCGTAACAAGCGACGACGACCGCGATCGCGGCCACTTCCTCCGGGGCGGCAACGCCCTTCTCCACACGCAGCAGGCTCGCTATCGGAACGTCGTTCGACATCGGCACGGCCTCTCTCACGGGGGCTGCGCGTGCGCCCTGTCGCGTCGCGAGGGGCGGACCGGCTCGGCGTCGACGCGGGCGGCACACGGGTGGCTCGGCGCGCTGACGGGACGTGTTCCGCATGCGCGAACCGGCCTGTGGGGTCCTGTCGGAACCCGAGGACTCCTGTCGCGACCGACGGTACAAGCGCCCGGCGGTCGCGGCACGCCGGGATTCCGGCGCCCGGTGTGCTCCCCGGCGGTCCGCTCGGCGGGGCGCTCGTGAAGGGCCACCAGCCGCTGCTCTGCCGGGGCTGCGCCGGCCACTTGTACGCCGTCTGCACGACGGACCACACGGGCGGGAACAAGGTCGGGCAGTGGGAGGTCGATCACGAGATGCCCGTGTCGTGCCCGTTGGCGGGCCTGCTGCCGCTGACCGGCAGGGGCGTGTCCGTCCACGACCTGCCCGGTGCCGATGAGGTCCTCGGCCCGCCGCGCTGAAACGCGCGGCTCATTGGGCCGGCCGGGTGAGTCCTGTCCGCCGCGCACCCGGTCGCGGCGGACGGGCCGGCCGCCCGGGGCGGGCCCCGCCGCTCAGCCCGTCCGGCGGGCGCCGGGGTCGGCGGGGCCGGGCCGGCGGGTGCGCCATTGGTCCGGCGTCGTGCGCCAGATGACGTCGGTCCCCGATTCGCCGGGGGTGAGCGGGCCTTCGGGTGCCGGGACGCGTTCGATCTCGGTGAATCCCAGGCGTCGGGCGACTGCTCCGCTGGCGTGGTTGGCGGCGTCGTGGTGGATCTCGATCCGGTCGATGCCCGGCAGTGCGAAGCCCTGGCCCACGAGGGCCGTGCAGGCCATGGTGACCAGGCCGCGTCCGGTCCGGGCCGGGTGGAGCCAGTAGCCGATCTCCAGGCCGCCCGCTCCGATGCGGCGCATGAGGACGCAGGTGCCGACCACTTCGGCGTCCGCGGTGATGGCGTAGCCGTACGCCTTTCCGGTCTCCCACTCCTGCTGCATCCGGGTGAGGAAGTCCGCGGTCTGTCGGCGGCCGGGGTCGGCCGCCCAGGGCAGCCACGGCACCAGGTGGTCCAGCGACTCGTGGATCGCCCGGTCGAGGGCGTCGAGGTGGCCGGGGCGCCAGCGGATCAGGTCGACCTGGTCCGCGCGGAGGATTTCGGCGGGCGTTTCCATGCACCGGATGCTCTCCCGGCCCGGCTCCCGGCCACAACGGATTATGGGGTCGGCCCGGGGTGGTAGAGCGCGTGGGCGCGGGCCGTGTCCACCGGCGCCTCCCCGGACAGCCGGAAAAAGTGTTCCACCTGCCAGGCCTGTGTACGGCCCGCCTGGCGGCTGGTGGTGGCCACCCACGGTGGATAGACCCGGAACGCCCGCTTCCCGCCGTCGCCGTTCGTCGACAGGACGCCCCGTGCGCGGAGCACGTCCCGCGGGAAGACGAACTGCCCGAACCGCTCGTCCTCGCGGGTGCCGATGACGAACAGGTCGACGGGATCGGCGGCGTCGAAGGGCGCGATCGGCCCCTCCGCCGACCTCTTCCACACGGTGACGAACTGACCCGCCTTCGCCGGGGTCGTCCGGGCCACCCGGAAGCGGACCGCGAGCCCGTCCAGGGTGAATGCGCAGGCCCCGTAGTCGGCGCTCTCCGCCTCGGGCACGGGCGGCGTACACGTGAACCCGCACGGCTCGTACACCAGTTCCCTCGCCCGCAGCAGGTCGCCGGGGATGCCCGGCTCGCACGACCACGCTCCGCGTTCCCTCGCCATGCCCCCATCCTGCCAGGTTTCGAACGCATGCCCGAACATGAGCGGCGAGTCCGTGACGGGGAAAGGGCGAGTCCCTGACGGGGAAAGCCTGCTTCCCGGTCAGGCCGCCTTCCCGGCCAGGAAACGGCGCAGCCTCGTCAGCGGCCAGGCATTGATCACGTCGTCCGCCGTCAGCCAGCCGCGTTGCGCCGTTCCCACGCCGTACCGCATGTAGGGCAGGTGCGTGGTGGCGTGGGCGTCGGAGTCGACCGCGAACTTCACCCCGTACCGCTTCGCCCGCAGGACGTCCTCGTCGCACAGGTCGAGCCGCTCGGGGTGGGCGTTGATCTCCAGGGCCGTGCCCGTCCGTGCGCACGCCTCGAAGACGGCGTCGAAGTCGGCGTCGATGCCCGGGCGTTTGCCGATCCGACGGGTCGTCGGGTGGCCGATCACGGACACGTGCGGGTTCTCGCAGGCGCGGACCAGGCGGCGGGTCAGGTCCTGTCTGCTCTGGTTGAAGTGCGAGTGCACCGAGGCCACGCAGATGTCGAAACCGGCGAGGAACTCGTCGGGCCAGTCCAGCGAGCCGTCCGGACCTATGTTGAGTTCCGTGCCGTGCAGGAGCCTCATCCCGCGGCGTCTTCCGTCGAGTTCGCGCACCCGCTCGCGCTGGGCCAGCATCTTCTCCTTCGTCATGCGCTGCATGGCGAGGTCCGGGGCGTGGTCGGTGACCGCGTAGTACGCGTATCCCCGGGCGGCCGCGGCGGCGACCATGTCCTCCAGCGGGGCGAGTCCGTCCGTGAGGTCGGTGTGGGTGTGCAGATCGCCGCGGATGTCCTCGTCCGTGAGGAGGTCGGGGAGTTCGTCGCGCAGCCCGGCCGCGATCTCGCCGCGGTCCTCGCGCAGCGTCGGGGGTATCCAGGGCAGGCCGAGCCGTTCGTAGACGGCCTCCTCGCTCTCCGAGGTGACGCCCTCGCCGCTCTCGGCGTCGAAGAGCCCGTACTCGGAGAGCTTCAGGCCCTGGCGCACGGCGAGTTCGCGGGTTCGGATGTTGTGCGCCCTCGACCCGGTGAAGTACTGCAGGCCCGCTCCCCAGGAGGCGGGCGGGAGGACCCGCAGGTCCACCTGGAGGCCCGTGGCCGTCCGCACGGAGGTCTTCTTCGCGCCGCGTGCGATGACCTCGGCGACATACGGGAGGGACGTGAGGGCCTCCATGAACGGGGCCGACCGGCCCGCCGCCACCAGGATGTCGATGTCGCCGATGGTCTCCCTCATGCGGCGCAGCGACCCGGCGTAGGTGCACCGGACGCAGCCGCGGACGGCGGACAGCTCGGCGACGAGCTGCTCGGCCGCGTCCATGGCGGCGCCGAGGAGGATCCGGCCCTCGCCCGCCTTCTGCAGCAGGGCGATGCCGTGCAGGATGTTGCCCTCGGTCCGCTCGCCGAAGCCCTTGAGGTCGCGCAGCCGCTCCTGGTGGACGGCGTCGAGCAGCTGGTCGACGGAGGTGATGCCCAGTTCCTCGTAGAGGACCATGGCCTTGCGCGGTCCGAGGCCGGGGATCGCGATCAGCGCGCGCACCCCGGACGGTACCGAGGCCCTGGCCTCGTCGACGACGGACATGCGGCCGGTCCGCAGGAACTCCAGGATCTTGTCGGCGACCGACCGGCCGACGCCCGGGATCTCGCGCAGCCCCTCGACGTCCAGGGTCGCGACGTCCTGCGGGTGGCCGCCGACGGCGCGGGCGGCCTTCTCGTACGCGCGCGCCTTGAAGGCTTCCCCGCCCCGGATCGCGATGAGGTCCGCGTACTCCTGGAGCATCGCCTCGACCTGGTCGTTGGCTCGGGCCATGCCTCCAGGGTGCCCCGCGGGCACCGGACGGGCACGCCGGCCGGGGGATCGGACGACCCCGTCGGGCAGCCGGCTCTGGCGGCCGCGGGGGCAGCCGCGACCCGGGCGTGCCACGGCCGCCCCGGGTTTGCTCGACGGGAGCGCGGGCAGCCGCGAGACACACAGGCGAAGGCCCCGGAAATGGAGTGCGGACATGTCTACAACCACACTCGTAGTGGTGATCGTCATCGCGGCGGTCGTGGTGCTCGCGCTCATCGCGACGCTGTGGCTGTCGGCCCGGCGACGGCACCTGCGCGAACGCTTCGGCCCCGAGTACGAACGCACCGTGCAGCAGGAGGGCGGCGCGATGGCCGCCGAGCGCGACCTGCGGGCCCGCGAGCAGCGGCACGACCAGCTGGACATCAAGGAACTGCCCGCCGAACGGCGGCGCGAGTACGCCGAGGCCTGGAGCAGCGTCCAGGAGCACTTCGTGGACCGCCCGGAGAGTTCCGTGGCGGAAGCGGACGCGCTGGTCTCCAGGCTGCTGGACGAGCGCGGCTACCCCACCGCCGGGTACGAGGACCGGCTGCGCGACCTGTCCGTCGAGCACGGGCGCACCCTCGACCACTACCGGGCGGCGCACGACGTGAAGGAACGCAGTGGCGGGGGCCGGGCGACGACGGAGGAACTGCGCGGGGCGATGGTGCACTACCGCGCTCTGTTCGAGGAGCTTCTGACGGACCAGAGGAGTCGTTGAGATGCGTATACGAGGAGACCAGGAGGCCCGGGACACCGGATCCGGTCCGAGCACGGAAGACATCATGAACTCGGGCGCGGCCGAGGAACGGCAGTCCCCGGTGTACCCGGGTGAGGCCACTTCCCGGTCGGCGGACGAGTCGGCCGGGCCGGCGGACACGGCCGGGACGGCGGGCATGGCAGGAACGGCGGGTATGGCGGGAACCTCGGAGGCGGACGGGTCGACCGAGCGGTACGGGTTGTCCGACCCGAACGGATCGACCGAGCGGTACGGGTCGTCCGACCGGGACGGGTTGTCCGACCGGGACGGGTCGTCCGACCGGGACGGCGCCCCCGGCCCGATCGCCGCCGACACCGAGGAGCCGTTGCTCGGGACGTCGGAGACCGAGGAGTACCGCAAGAAGTGGAGCGAGATCCAGGGGCGGTTCGTCGACGACCCGCAGGACGCCGTGCGGTCGGCGGACACCCTGGTGGCGGAGGTCATGCAGGCCCTCGCCGGCAGCTTCTCCACGCGCAAGCAGGGCCTGGAGGGCCAGTGGGGCCGCGGTGAGCAGGTGGCGACGGAGGACCTGCGGGTCTCGTTGCAGCAGTACCGCTCCTTCTTCAACCGGCTCCTCAACACCTGAACCCCGCACCGGGGACCATGTCCCGGGCGACGCCGCACCTCACTCGGCGTCGTCCGGGACGTGGACGTCCAGGACGCAGATGTCGTCCAGGTTGCCCGCACGCTGCGCCGCCAGCGTGCGGGCGAGTTCGCCGTCCACGCCCTCCTGCAGCAGCTGCCGGGCGGTCTTCGCGAGTCTGTCCAGCCCGAGGTCTATGTCCTCGCCCGGCCGTTCCACCAGCCCGTCGGTGTAGAGCAGCAGGTGGTCGCCGGGTTCCAGGTCGATGACGGCCTGCCGGTACACGGAGTCGCGGGCGGCGCCCAGGAGGCAGCCGGTGGGCTGCGCCAGGAAGTCGGCGCGGCCGTCGCGGAGCAGCAGCGGCGGCAGGTGTCCGGCCCGCGCCCAGGTCAGGCGGCGGACCTCGGGCTGGTAGCGGCCGATGACCATCGTCGCGGTCGCGGACGGCTCCGTATCCGTGTGCAGCAGCAGGTTGTTGAGCCGGCGCAGGACGTCGATGAGGGGCGATCCGGTGGTGGCCATGCCCTTGGCGGTGAACCTCAGCTGCGCCATGGTGCCGACGGCGGGCAGGCCGTGGCCCGCGACGTCCCCGACGACGAAGAGGGCGCTCCCGTCGGGCAGTTCGATGGCGCTGTACCAGTCGCCGCCGACGTTCACCCCGCTGTCGGAGGGGATGTAGGCCACCTCGACGCAGAGTCCGGCGAGTTCCACGGACTGTTCGGGGATCGGCAGCAGCGTCGCCTGGAGGTGGGCGGCGAGGGCGCGTTCGGCCTGCAGCATGCCGGTCTGGACCAGGACGGCCCGCTCGCTCTCGCGCAGGGCGAGTTCGGCGTCCCGCAGTGCGGTGACGTCCTGGAAGAATCCGTGCACCTCGACGGGGGTGCCGTGGGCGTCCCTCTGGGCCTCGACGACGACCCGCAGGTGCCGCACGCCGTCGGCGGTGCTGATCCGGAACGGCTGGTCCAGGGCCTGCTGTCCCAGCCGCAGCAGCCGGTGGACGGCCGCGGCGACGCGCGGCTGGTCGTCGGGCAGGACGTGGCGGGGCAGTTCCTCCAGCTCGATCGGCCCCCTGGCGGGGTCCCGGTCGAAGATGGCGTAGACCTGTTCGGACCAGACGATCCGGTCCGTCGCCAGCTGCCAGCCGGCCCAGCCGAGGTTGCCCAGCCGCTGCATGTCGGTCAGTCTGCGGGCCTCGCGCTCGCTGATGTCGTGGCGGATCCAGGACACGACCAGGCGCTCTCCGAGCCGCGTCGCCCGGACGGAGTAGACGGACTCCTGGGGAAACCCGGCGCCCGTCTCCTGATAGGTGAAGGGCTCCCCCTCGTAGACGGCTCCGGTGGCCAGGGTGTTCGCGTAGCCGTCCCACACCGCGCTGCCGGCCACGGTGGGATAGGTCTCCAGGACCCGTCGGCCCACGAGCTCCTTGCCCCGGCGTCCCCGCACGTCGACGGATTCGGGCGCGGCGCCGTCGATCCGGTAGTCCTCGATCTCCCCGGTGGCCGTACGCAGCGGGGTGAGCAGGACGGCGGGCCCGGCCAGCACGTCCAGGACCGCCTGGACGGACGTGACGTCGTCGGGGACGGCCGGCTCCACCGCGTCGTCGCCGCCGGGGCCGCCGGACCGCAGCTGGGCGGTGCACAGCCGGACGGCCCGGCGCAGCACCGTACGGGTGTCCTGGTCGAAGGGGCCCGGACGGCTCCGCATGAAGCCGATGGCGCTGCGCACGCGTCCACCCGACGGTACGGGGATCCAGGCGCGGGAGGGCCACTGCCCGGGGGCCCCGCCGATCAGCAGGTAGCGGCGGGCGTCCGCCACCGGGTCCTCCAGCCACACAGCCTGTCGCGCGGCGATGGCTTCGAGGGCGGCGACGCCGCTGACCGGGGGTACGTGGCGCCACTGCTCGGCCAGGGACTCGGCGATGCCGGCGTGGCCCGTCAGCTCCAGGCTGCCCGCGGACGTCACGCTGTAGATCATCACACCGTCCACGCCCACCGGATCGCCCAGCACGGCCCGCAGGAGTTCCGCGATGCCCGCCGGGCCGTCCGCCTCGGCGAGGCCCTCGGCCAGCCGGGGCAGCAGGGCCCGCAGGCGGTCGTCGGCCGCCGCGGCGACGCCGTCGTCCTCGCCGTCACCGTCGGCCCCGGTGGCCGGCTGCGGCGTCCGCGGCCGCTGCCCGGCGCCGCCCGGCGCGGAGGCCGCCGCGGGCGGCGCGGCCGCCCTCGGCGTCGGACGGGTCCGGACCTGGCCCAGGGTGAGCCAGCACTCCTCCAGGAGGGTCCGGCCCCACCGGGTCCCGCGCGCGAGCAGCGTCTCGTAGGCCGCGTCGGCCGAAATGCCCGTCTGGGCCATCAGCACGCCCTTGGCACGCTCGATGACGGCGGTGGCCGCGGCAACGCCCTCCAGGTCCGCGATCTCCGAGCGCAGCCTGGCCACCACCTTGGCCAGCGCGAGCACCTCGGGCGAGGCGCCGCCGTCGGCCGGCACGGCGTCGTGCGTCATACCTTGAGGATGGCACGGCGGTGCGGGGGTACGCGCCCCACTGCAGGCGGGGGTGCCCGCGGGCCCCGCGGGAAGCGCGCGGCCCGCCGAGTTACCCTCGGAGAAGCCGCGAAAGGGATGGTGCGCATGTGTCGGTGGCTCGCATACTCGGGTACGCCCGTGCTCCTCGACACCGTGCTCTACCGCCCCGAGCACTCGCTGATCAACCAGAGCCTGAAGTCCCGGCTGGGCGTGGAATCGACCAACGGCGACGGGTTCGGGCTGGGCTGGTACAGCGCCGACGGCAACGGCACACCGGCGGTCTTCCGTGACATCGGTCCCGCCTGGAACAACCGGAACCTCCAGGAGCTGGCCGCGCACGTCCGCTCGCCGCTGTTCTTCGCGCACGTGCGGGCCTCCACCGGTTCGGCCATCCAGCAGACGAACTGCCACCCCTTCCGGCACGGCCGCTGGCTGTGGATGCACAACGGGGCCATCGGGGACTTCGCCCGGCTCCAGCGCGATCTGTGCATGGCCGTCGACCCGGCCCTGTTCTCGTGCATCGAGGGGTCCACGGACTCCGAGGTGATGTTCTACCTCGCGGTGACCTTCGGGCTCGACCAGGACGTCCCCGGAGCGGTGGCGCGGATGGCGGGGCTCGTGGAGCGGCTCGGCAAGGAGCACGGTGTGGCGGAACCGCTGCAGATGACCGTGGCCGTGAGCGACGGGGAGACCGTGTGGGCCTTCCGGTACTCCAGCCAGGGCAGGTCACGGTCGCTCTACTACAGCAGCAGGGCCGACACGGTACGGCACCTCTATCCCGAGCTCCCCCTACCTCAGGGAGGTCTCGGACGACACCCGCATCGTGGTCTCCGAACCGCTGGGAGACCTGCCGGGGGTGTGGAACGAACTTCCCGAGAGCAGCTACGCGGTCATCCCCTCCGGTCCCGAGACGGACTACCACCCCTTCATCCCGGAGTTCTAGCCGCGGTCGCGGCCCCCGAGTGAGGGGGGCTCCGACGGGTAGGCGCAGCACAGGAGGAGGGCCCGGAAGCACGGCAACACCGCCTCGGCCGACCGGTCGCACCCGGTCTCCGGCGGCGCCACCCTCGTCGAGAGGACCCCCGATGTCACTGGCCGTGTCCACGTCCACGCCCCACCGCGGGAGCAGTACTCCCTCGCCGCTCGGTTCGGGAAGCGGCCGCTCCGCCACGGCCGTCGTACCGACCATGGGCGTGGAGGAGGAGTTCCTCCTCGTCGACCGTCGCAGCAGGGCCCCCGTGGGGCGGGCGGCACGGGTCATCGAGGCGGCCGCGGGCAGACTCGGACCACTGGTCCAGCCGGAGTTCTTCACCGCCCAGGTCGAATCCTGCACGAGCCCCACGTCGAGCACGGCCGTACTGCGGGCCGAGCTGGCGTGGCTGCGGGCCGAACTGGTCCGTGCGGCCGACGCCCACGACTGCCTGCTCGTCGGAACCGGTACCGCGGTGATACCGCCGGAGCAGCCGCTGACCATCACCCCGGACGAGCGCTACCGGCGCATGGCGGTCCGCTTCGCGTCGGCCGTCGGGGGCCACGACCAGCCCGTCTGCGGATGCCACGTTCACATCGGCGTGTCCTCCCGGGCGGAGGCCCTGGACCTGGCCAACCGGCTCCGGCCCTGGCTGCCCACCCTGCAGGCGCTCAGCGCCAACTCCCCCTTCGACCGCGGCAGGGACACCGGCCACGCCAGCCGGCGGGCGGTCGAACACGCCCGCTGGCCCACCGTGGGGCCCGCTCCCTTCCTCGACGAGGCCTCCTACGAACGCATCGCCCACGACCTGGTGCAGTGCGGGGCCCTGCTGGACCGGCGGATGATCTACTGGTACGCCCGTCCGTCCGAGCACGTGCCGACCCTCGAGATCCGCGTCGCCGACGTGAACGCCCGCCTCGACACCGTCGTCCTGCTGGCCGCGCTCGTCCGCGGGCTCGCCGGTGTCCTGCTGCCGGAGGGGCGCGAGGGCAGGCCGCCGCCGTTCCTGGAGTGCGGACGGCTGCGCGAGGCCCACCGGCTCGCGGCCGTGCACGGGCTGTGCGGCGAAGGCCTCGACCCGGTCGGCGGAGCCCGGGTACCGGTGTGGGACATGCTGGAGCGGCTGCGTGAGCGGGCCGCTCCGGGCCTCGCCGCGGCCGGCGACCTGCTCCTGGTGGACACCCTGCTCGACCGGCTGCGCGCGGAGGGGGGCGGCGCCGCCCGTCAGTGGGCCGACCACGCCCGGCGCGGACGGCTGAGCGACGTGGTCGACGGCCTGGCGAGGACGACCGCGGCCGCCTGAGACGAGAAGACGGCCGGCTGGGACGAGACGAAAGGAACTGTCATGGACGACCAGGGCGGCGCAGGCGGAGTACCGCTGCACCACGACGACGACGAGGCCCGGCGCCGGGCTCCGCACACCGGGGCCCGCGGCAAGAAGCCGCGCGAGGACGACGGGACCACCCGGGCCGCGGACACGGACGAGGCGAGCCGCCTCGACCGGCCGGCGCAATCCGGTACGCCCGGCCCGGACACCCGCTGGAAGGGACCCGACGACGAGCGGCCCCCCGGCCGCGGCCACGCTCACTGAGGAGGCGGCGTGAACCGGAGCCACAGGCCCCCCACGGGCCGCGCCCCCAGCTTCCTGGCCATCTACCTCAACGACCACCTGACCGGTGCGAACGGCGGCGTCGAGCTGCTGCGCCGGGCCGCCGACGCCCATCGGGACGGTGTCCTCGGCACCTCGCTGCGGTCACTGGGCGAGCAGGTGGCGCAGGACCGGCAGAGCCTGCTCACCCTGATGGCCGATCTCGACGTGCCCGTCATGCGGGCCAGGGCCGCCCTCGGCCGGATCACCGAACGGGTGGGCCGGCTCAAGCTCAACGGCCGGGTCCTGTCCCGGTCCCCGCTCAGCGACGTCCTGGAGCTGGAGGCGATGCGCCTGGGCGTGGAGGGCAAGGCGGCCTGCTGGCGTTCGCTGCGGAGCCTGGCCCGCACCGACCCGCGGATCGACGTCGCCCTGATCGAGGAGCTCATCGGGCGGGCCGAGCAGCAGATCCGCGCACTGGAGGCCATGCGCAGTGCCTGCGCGTCGCAGCTGTTCGCCCGGGAGGCACGCGGCCGGGCCGCGACGCCCCACGCCGCGGAGGCCGTGTCGCGCCGTGGTCACCTGCGGGGGCTGCCGAGGACCGGCCCGGCCTGACCGGGCCCGGTCCTCCGGGAGAACAACGGCCCCGCGCCTCAGGCCCCCCGCCCGGACCGCGCGAAGCGGCGGGCGGGCCCGCGGTCCGGGGCGAGCGGGGCGGTGTCCATGCCCGCGCCCGTACGGAGGCCGTCGAGGAACTCCTCGACGGCCTCGACCGCGGTGCGGCGGGGTTGCCAGGACAGCTCGCGGCGCGCCCGCGAGGAGTCCAGCAGCGGGAGCCGCAGGACGGCGTCGAACAGGTCCGGCGACGCCGGGACCAGGTGCAGCCGCCAGGCCGCCGCCAGGGCGGCCCGTACGGGCGCCGTCGGCACGGGCAGGCTGCGGGCGTCGAGGATCCGGGACAGGACCTCCGCGTCCAGCGGCGGGTCGGCGGCCAGGTTGAAGGCTCCGCGGACGGGAAGGGCCGCGGCGGCCCGGTAGGCGGCGGCCGCGTCGTCGGTGTGCAGGGCCTGGAAGCGCAGCCCGGCCAGGTCGGGCACGGCGGGGAGCAGTTCGGGGCGCAGGAACCTGCTGGGGAGCAGCCGGCCCGCGAAGATGCGGCGCTGCTCGGAGGCGGCCTGCCGCTTGAAGAGGAAGCCCGGCCGCATGCGGACGACCCGGATGTGGGGGTGGGCCCGTTCGTAGGTGTCGAGGACCCGTTCGAGGTAGGCCTTCTCGCGGGTGTAGGCCGCCTGCGGCCAGCCGTGGGTGGGCCAGGACTCGTCGACGGTGCGGTCCTTCGGTCCCGGTGAGTAGGCGCCGACCGACGACGCGTGCACGAGGGCGGGGACGCCGGCGGCCGCCACGGCGTCGAAGACGCGGATGCTGCCCAGGACGTTGGTGCGCCAGGTCTCGGCGGGGTGGTGGGTGGGCTGGAACTTCCACGCGAGATGGATGACGGCGTCGGCGCCGGCGAAGAGGGGGGCCAGGTCCGCGCCGCCGGGCTCCACGTCCACGGCGTGCCAGCGCGTCTTCGGCGGCCGCCGCAGGGGCGTCCTGCGGGCCAGTCCGAGCACGGATCCGACCGAGGGGTCCTCGGCGAGGGCTTGCACGACACTGGTCCCGACGTTGCCGGTGGCCCCGACGACCACGACGTGGGAGCCCTCCCCGCGCCGTTCGGCTCTGCGTCCGGCGTTCTCCTCCGCCGGTGCCTGGTGCGTCATCGTGTCGGCTCCTCTCTGCGGAGGGCGGTGGGGCGCCTCGCCGGCCGGGCCGGCTCGGACGCCTCCTGGGCCTGCGGAGCGCCTACCCCTGCCGCCGCACCGCATGCGCGGGCCGGGCCGGGCGGGCCCGCGCGGGAGCGCGTCCGCTCCGGCATGCTGGGCGTGAGCCGGTCGTTTGTGGGGAGGCGCCCGGGTGCGACTTCCGTTCCGGCTCCCGGGGCGGGCGCGGGTACGGGCATGCGCAGGGGTACGGAGAGAGAGGCGAGAGCCGTGACCGACAAGGACATCTGGGGCTACCACGAGGACGCCGGCCATCACAGCGGGATCGATCTCGTCGGCTACAAGGTCGAGGCCACCGACGGACACATCGGAAAGGTGGACAGGCATTCGGCCGACTTCCGGGCCTCCCACATCGTCGTCGACACGGGAGTCTGGATCTTCGGCAAGCACGTCCTGCTGCCGGCGGGCACCATCGAACGAATCGACCAGGCCGAGGAGAAGGTCTACCTCGCCCTGACGAAGGAACAGATCAAGAACGCGCCCGACTACGACGAGGCCAAGTACGCGGGCGAGCCGAACTTCATGGACAAGTTCGGCCACTACTACGGCCAGTCCCACATGTAGGGGTTGCCCATGCGGTACGTGAATCCCGGCAGCGAGTACGCGCGGGACAGCCGCTACCTCACCACCCGGATCACCGCCGACGGGCAGGAGGGCTTCCCCGTGGAGCCCGGCCGCTACCGGCTGGTGGTGTCGCGGGCCTGCCCCTGGGCGAGCCGGGCCGTCATCGTACGGCGGCTCCTCGGGCTGGAGGAGGCGCTGCCGATGGCGGTGGCCGGCCCGACGCACGACGAGCGCAGCTGGACCTTCGACCTGGACCCGGGCGGCCGTGACCCCGTGCTCGGCATCGAGCGGCTCCAGGAGGCCTACCTCGCCCGCGACCCCGGCTACGACCGGGGCATCACGGTGCCTGCGATCGTGGACGTGCCGACCGGGGAGGTCGTCACCAACGACTTCGCCCGCATCACCCTCGACCTGTCGCTGGAATGGACGGCGCACCACCGGGAGGGGGCCCCTGACCTCTACCCGCGGGCGCTGCGGCCGGAGATCGACGCCGTGAACGAGGTGGTGTACCAGGAGGTGAACAACGGCGTCTACCGCGCGGGTTTCGCCGGGTCGCAGGAGGCCTACGCGTCCGCGCACGGTCGTCTGTTCGCTCGCCTCGACCTGCTCGCCGAGCGGCTCGCGGGGTCCCGGTACCTGGTGGGCGACACCATCACCGAGGCGGACGTACGGCTCTTCACCACCCTCGTGCGCTTCGACGCCGTCTACCACGGCCACTTCAAGTGCAACCGGAACAAGCTGTCCGAGACGCCGGTCCTGTGGGCCTACGCGCGGGACCTGTTCCAGACCCCGGGTTTCGGCGACACCGTGGACTTCGACCACATCAAGCGGCACTACTACCTGGTCCACGACGACATCAACCCCACCGGGATCGTGCCGGCCGGCCCGGACCCGTCCGGCTGGCTCGCGCCCCACGGCCGGGAGGCACTCGGCGGCCGGCCCTTCGGCGACGGCACCCCGCCCGCGCCGGTGAGCGCCGGGGAGAGGGTGCCGCCCGACCACACGCCGCTGCCCACCTGACGCCTTGCGGTGATCACCCGTTACCCTTCTGTTCGGCCGGGCCCGACGCTTTCGGATCTTGCCGGGCCCGCCTGTTGATCATGGAGGAATTCACGTGCCCGAACCGCGTTCCGGCAGCCGTCCCACCCTGGAGGCCGTCGCGGCGCTCGCGGGCGTGTCGAGGGCCACGGTCTCCCGCGTGGTCAACGGCGGCGACGGGGTCCGCCCGCATCTGGCGGACCGGGTGCAGACCGCCATCCAGGAGCTGGGCTACATCCCCAACCACGCGGCGCGCACGCTGGTCACCCGGCGCACCGGCGCCGTCGCGGTGATCATCCCGGAGCCCGAGGCGCGGATCTTCTCGGATCCCTTCTTCTCCCGTCAGATACGCGGTATCAGCCGGGAGTTGACCGCGCACGACACCCAGCTGGTGCTGCTGCTGGTCGAGGACCACTGCGACTACGACCGCATCGAGCGCTACCTGGCCGGCGGCCACGTCGACGGGGCGCTGGCCTTCTCCCTGCACACCGACGATCCGCTGCCGGCGATCGCCCGCCGCCTCGGCATGCCCATGGTCTACGGAGGCCGCCCCGGCTGGACGGCCGGGCCCGGGGAGCAGGACAGGGTGACGTACGTCGACGCGGACAACCGCGAGGGGGCACGGGAGGCCGTACGGCACCTGCTCGGTCAGGGCCGGCGGCGGATCGCGCACATCTGCGGCCCGCTGGACCAGACCTCGGCGGCCGACCGGCTGAGCGGCTACCACGACGTCCTGCCGGCCGCGGCGCCGGAGCTGGTCGCCGTGGGCGATTTCACCGCGGCGGGCGGGGCGCACGCGATGGCCGAACTGCTCGACCGGGACCCTTCGATCGACGGGGTGTTCGCCGGCAACGATCTGATGGCGACCGGTGCGCTGCGCGTGCTGCGGGAGCGCGGCCGGACGGTTCCCGGCGACGTGGCGGTGGTGGGCTTCGACGACGCCGAGCCGGTGGCGGAGAGCGCCGACCCGCCGCTGACGACGGTGCGTCAGGACATCGAGGGCATGGGCCGGATGATGGCGCGGCTGCTGATGGAGCGGCTGGGCGACGGCCGCGGGGGCCGGGACGTGCCGGGCCCGGTGATAACGGACACGGCCCTGGTGCGGCGCGCGTCGGCGTGACCCGGGGTCCGCGCGGGAGGCGCGTTCCCCGGGTCCGTGCGGTCAGCGCGCGGGGCACTGCTTCCAGGAGAAGTGGTAGACGCTGTTGATGCTCCCGTCCGTGGAGTCGAGAGCCATGAAGCTGGTCTTCGACGGGTCGGACGTGCCGACCTCCGCCCGCAGTTCGGTGTTGATGTTGAAGTTGCGCTGCTCGCCGCAGGGCGACCAGGCCAGGGCCTCGATGCCGGTGGTGTCGGTGGCCTGCCAGTTGTCGTCGAGGGCGCCGTCGAACCGGTGGGTGCGGTAGGCGGTCTGGCTCATGCCCTGGAAGTAGTAGCTGGCCTTCTGCGTGCCGACGGCGCCCGGCTGGAGGCTGCCGAAGCCCCGGTAGTCGACCCGCGCGATGGCGTAGGTGTAGCCCTGCGGGACGTGCACGACGAGGGACAGCAGGCAGTTCTTGCGGCCCTCGACGGCGGGGGCTCCGCCACCGGCCTGGGCCAGGTATTCGCTGTAGGTGACGGTGAAGGCCGAGTTGTCGGGTGACACGGCGACGGCGGCACTGCCGGGACGGCAGCCCGATCCGTTGACCGTGGCGACGTCCACGGTCACGCGGTCGGCGGGGGCCGAGGCGGTGGCGGTGGCGTCCGCGGAGGGACCGAGCGTGACGAGCGTGGCGGTCACGGCGGCTGCGGTGAATCCGGTACGGAGCGACTTGATCACACCACCATGGATAGCCGCCCGCCGCCGACGGGGCCGGCCGACGGGTGCGCGGTCTCACCTTGACGGCCGAAACGGTTCACCGCAGAAACGATAAGTCGGCTCATTTCGACCGGCCGAACGGCCCCAAGACGCCCTCGAAAAGCCCCCGTCGAGCCAGGTCGCAGCGGTTCTCACCTGCTCTTTGTCCTAGTATCGCCAGGTTCTTTCAGGTCATCAGCGGGCTCCGGCACCGACTTCGGCTGCGGGGCCCTCCTGCGGTCAGGAGTCCCATGTCCCGCGCATCACGGTCGGCCGTCCTGTCGGTGCTGGCCCTCGCCGCCGCCCTGGCCGTACCGGCGGCCGGGCCCGCGCCGGCGCGCGCGCTGGCCCACCACGCGGGCGACGAGGCCACCGTGCTCGGCGAGGACCACGCACGCGCCCACGCCCGGCTGCGCCGTGCCGCCCTGGGCACGCAGGGGTATCCGCAGGCGAAGCGGACGGCCGGCCTGGCCGCACTGGGGAAGTCCCAGCGCGAGGTCAACGCCCGTTTCGACGCGGCCCGGTTCGGCCGCTTCACGCAGTTCTTCCCCTCCCCCGACTTCGGCGTCCATGTGGCCCTGCTGCCCACCGGCAAGGTGCTGCTGTTCTCCTTCGAACGCGTCGAGGCCGACCCCACGAAGGAGACCGGGCCGACGAACACCGTCGGCCGGACCAACGCCGGCCGCGCCTGGCTCTGGGACCCCGCCAGGGGCACGGGAGCGCGGGCCTTCACGAACGTGCCGCCGCCGGTGGTCCTGGTGCCCGACGGCACCTTCTCCCCCCGTCCGGCGCCGTTCTTCTGCGCCGGGCACTCGTACCTGCCCAACGGGATGGTCGGGGTCTTCGGCGGCAACGTCGGCGGCAAGGGCGGCAGCGGAGCCAAGCTGTCCTTCGTCTTCGACCCGTGGACCGAGAAGTGGTTCCGCAACAGCGACATGGCCGTCGGCCGCTGGTACCCCTCCGTGGTGACCGGGGCCGACGGCCGGCAGATCATCATGTCCGGCCAGTCCGAACGCGGCACGGGCACCCCCACGCCCGTGGTGGAGCGCTTCCCCGCGCTGGGGCACCCCGTGCCCTGGCGGCCGTACGACATCCCGGCCGGCGTGCCCGCCGAGCGGCTCCGCAGCGACGCGCCCTTCCGCAACGACTATCCGCACCTCTTCTCGCTGCGCGACGGAATGATCTACGGCCTCGGCCGGGACGCCGACCAGCAGTGGCTCTTCGACCCGGTCCAGGACGTACGCCGCGACCTGCCGCGGCGGCCCGCCGACTTCCGCGGCTACGGATCGGCCGTGCCGCTGCCGGCCGGCTTCCGGGGGCCGGACTCCGTCCTGGTGCTCGGCGGTGACCCGCGCGACCCGCACACGTACCGGTTGTCCGGCGGGCGCTGGACCACCGAGGAGCCGAGGGCCTTCGGCAGGACCCAGGACGGCACCCTGATCCTGCCGGACGGCAGCCTGCTGACCGTGAACGGCGCCCTCGACACCCGGGACTACGGACACGGCCCGTTCAACCCGGAGGCGGACCTGAAGTACCGGCAGATCGAGGTGCGCGACGCGAAGGGCCGCTGGAGTCTGGGGCCCGCGCAGCGGCTGCCGCGCGGCTACCACTCCAACGCCCTGGTCCTGCCGGACGGCCGGATGATGGTCACCGGCGACGAGCTCCAGCAGATCGCCAACGACCCCGACATCAGGGACGGTATGGACGGCAGCATCGAGCTGTACGAGCCGGCCTATCTGCACCGGGGAGCCCGGCCGGCCCTCGACCGGGTGCCGGCGGGCGACCTCGGCTACGACGCCGCCTTCCAGGTGTCCAGCTCGACGGCGAAGGACGTCGGGCGCGCGGTCCTGCTGGCCCCGACCACCGTCACCCACTCGGTGAACACCAGCCAGCGCCACCTGGACCTGCGGCTCACCGGCATCCGGGGCGACCGGATCACGCTGCGGACCCCACCGACCGCCGCCGACGCCCCGCCCGGGTACTACATGCTCTTCCTGCTGGACGCCGAGGGCGTGCCCAGCACCGCGCGGTGGATCAGACTCGGCACCCGCTGAGCCCGCCCCCGGCCGGATCCCGTGGACTCAGGAGCCGTGAACGGGAACGACGGTGGGATCGCAGGTCCGCAGCGCCGTGACGTAGTTGCCTCCCGTCCCGTAGCCGGAGAAGGTCGCCCGGCCGCCGGATTCGATCACGCGGCACGGCGCCCACTGGCCATTCGTGTACTCGACCGTGACGGAGACGGTGGCGCCGCAGTCGTTGTGGACATCGGTGTAGCGCCAGCTCTGGACGTACTCCACGCACTCGGGAGCCGGCGAGCCGGTGGTCGCCCAGGCGGCCGGGGCGGAGGCGAGGGCCAGGTAACCCGCCGCCGCGGGCACGGTGACCATGAGGAGGGAACGCGGTATGCGCGTGTGGTGTGCCATGCCGCGCATCTTCGGCCCACGAGGGCATCCATGCAAGTTTCTGAAAGCATTTTCAGACAAGCCCCGCATGCCTGCAACATCCCGCAGTTCAGCGGGGGTTCCGATGCGTGCAAGCAAGTGCCGACGAGCGCCTCAGCGCAGGCGCACCACAGCGGCGTGACCTGCGGTGCGGACGGTACCGGCGAAGGCGCCCCGGACCAGGGCGGCGTCGTGGAGGCCGAGGGCGTGACCCGGGCCCCACGGCGCCCCGAGCGTCACCGTCCCGTCCAGGGCGACCACCAGCAGGGTCTCGCCCGCTTCGGCGGCGACGGCGAGCCGTCCCCGTACGACGGCGGTCTCGGCCGTCGCCGCTCCGCGGCGGTGCATCACGTTGAAGTTCACGACCGGGCCCGAGACGAGCCGGCAGTCGGTCGGCTCGTCCCCGGCGAAGTCCTGCGGCGCGAAGCGCTCGTCCACGATCCGGTGGGCGCCGCCCACCACGAGGTCCATCCCGGCGCCCTCGGCGAGCGTGAGGGTGCGGTCGATCCCGGGGAAGGCCGAGAAGGGGCCGTCCGCGGCCACTTCGGCCAGGCTCGCCCGCCAGCGGAAGGAGTCCATGCCGGCGCCCGCGGGCCACGCGGCGATCTCCCGGGTGACTCCCCCGCCGTTCTTCCACACCGTGGCGGGGCGGTCGGCCGCGCGCAGGACGTGGACCTCGCCGCCGCCGTTCACGCGCCGGTCCCGTTCCCGGTCCGCACTGCGGTCAGCCGCTCGCGCAGCTCCCAGGCGTCGGCGAGGAACCACGTCCGGCGCCCCCGGTTGCACTCGCGGACGAAGTCCCGCAGCGCCGTACTGGCTTCGATGTGACGGGAGATGTCACCGAGGACGACCACGCCCACCCGGTACTGGACGAACTTCTGGATGATGCCACCCGCGACCCCGGTGCTCAGCCGGAAGAACGACTCGTCGAGGCGCTCCACGGGGATCACGGCCCACTCGGCACCCTGGTAGGAGGCATTGCCGATGCAGTCGAGGGCCTCGCGTTCGCCCGCGATGGTCTCGCCCTCGGCCCCGCACATCAGGACGGGCACGTCATCGATCGCCTGAAGGGTGTCCACGGGGGTCGAGACTAGCTCCTCTCCATCGACGGGCGCAGGCGGGCCAGCAGGCCGTAGAGCGTGGCGCTCTCGGCTTCGTCGAGGCCGTCGAGCGCGCCGTGCGCCGCCTGCATCGCCTCGCGTACGCGGCGGATGACCTGTCGGCCCGCGTCCGTGGCCACCACGTTCTTCACGCGCCGGTCGGCGGGGTCCGGCTCGCGGCGCACCAGCTCACGGGCCTCCAGCCGGTCCACGATGCCCGTCACGTTGGAGGCGTCACACACCAGCAGGACGGCGAGGCCCCGCATGGGCACCGGGCCGTCCAGCTGGGCGAGGACCCGGGCCTGGGTGGGGGTGAGGCCGTGCTGGGCCGCGGCAGCGGCGAACTCGCGCCACTGGGCGGTACCGATGGCGGCGAGCAGCTCCAGCAGCTCGACCTTCGTGGGGGTCTGGGTGGCGGTCTCGCTCATACCCCGAGCCTACTCAGAATGCTTGACATTATCAATTGTTTACTTGACGACCTCAAATATCGACCTCTACCTTCGATCGAGTTACTTGATGACATCAAACATCGCCGTTCCGAAGCTCTGCAGCTCCGAAACACGAAGAAGGTCCCCGCAGCCATGAGCACCCCCTCCCCAGCCGCCCCGGCCTCCGGACAGCGCAACGAGACGGTCATCGTCTTCGCCCTGAGCCTCGCCGCGATGGTCGTGTCGATGATGCAGACCCTGCCGGTCCCCATCCTCGGCCTGATCCGCGACGATCTGGGTACCTCGACCGCCAACGTGAGCTGGGTGACCACCGCGACCCTGCTCTCGGCGGCCGTCTTCACCCCGCTGCTCGGCCGCTTCGGTGACCAGCACGGCAAGAAGCCCACCCTGGTCGCCGTCCTCGGCGTGATGGTCGCCGGCTCCGTCCTCACCGCGCTGGCCTCCTCGCTGCCGCTGCTCATCGTCGGTCGCGTCCTCCAGGGGGCCGCCACGGCGATCTTCCCGCTGGCGCTCTCGGTGCTGCGCGAGGAAGTCCGGCCGCAGAAGCTGCCCGGCGCGATGGCGCTGGTCAGCGGCACGCTCGCGTTCGGCAGCGGCCTCGCGCTCGTGGCGACCGGACTGCTCACCTCCGGGCCCGACGCCGACTACCGCAACGCCTTCTGGATGGCGACCGGCCTCGCGGCGCTCGCCCTGCTCGCGGTGGTCGTCCTCGTTCCCGCCACCCGCACCAAGACCGGCGGGCGCACCGACGTCCTCGGCGCGCTGACCCTCGGTGCCGCACTGCTGCTGCTCCTGCTGGCGATCTCGCAGGGCCACGAGTGGGGCTGGACCTCCGGCCGTACGCTGGGCAGCTTCGCCGGCGCCGCCGTCATGGCCGCCGTGTGGGTCGTCACCGAGCTCAAGGTCCGCGAGCCCCTGGTCGACATGGGGATGTTCGTGCACCGCCCCGTCCTCATGGCCAACCTGTCGGGTCTCCTGGTCGGCTTCGGAATGTTCGCGAGCTTCCTCGGGGTCTCGTACCTCGTGCAGATGCCCGAGGCCCTCACCGGCTACGGCTTCGACGCGTCGATCCTGCGCGCCTCGGTGGAGTTCCTGCTGCCCAGCGCGATCGTCTCGCTGCTCGCCTCGCCCGTCGGCGGCCAGATCGTGCGGCACCGCGGCCCCCGCGTGGCCCTGGGCGTGGCCGCCGTACTGGGCGCGGTCGGCTTCGGATGGCTCGTCCTGGACCACGGCCACGCCTTCTCGGTGATCGGATCCGGCCTGGTCGTCGGCGCTGCCGTCAGCTTCGGCTACGCCGCCATGCCCGCCGTGATCATGTCGAACGTTCCGCCGCACCAGAGCGGCATCGCCAACGGCATCAACTCGATCTCCCGCTCGACGGGCAGTGCGATCGGCAGTGCCGTCGTGACCACGATCCTGGCGTCCAAGACCATCGAGCACCTCCCCGCGGGCGTTCCCCCGCTGCCCGCCGAGTCGGGCTTCACCCTCACCTTCGGGATCGGGGCCGTGGCCTTCGCCCTGGTCGGGGTGATCGGCTGGCTCGGACTGCGCGGCGGACGGCCCGTCGCCGCCCCGGCCCCGGCGCCGACCGCCGCGGACGCGCCGGCAGCGGTCGCCGAGCCCGCCAAGGCCGACGCCGCCGGCTGACCCCGCGACCGCCGGCCCGGCGGCCCGCCCCCGCGTGTCGTTCGCGCCGGGCGGGCCGCCCCGCCTTGCATGGTGGGTGCATGAAGGCTACGGACGTCATCGCGGACGGGTTCGGTCGGATCCGGGAGGTCGTGCACGAGGCGGTGGAGGGTCTGCCGGCGGAGTTCCTGGACGCCCGCGTCGACCCGGAGGCGAACTCCATCACCTGGCTGGTCTGGCACCTGACCCGGATCCAGGACGACCACGTCGCGGCCGCCGCGGACCTGGAGCAGGTGTGGCTGACCGGGGGCTGGGCGGACCGGTTCGGGCTCCCCCTGCCCGCCGCGGCCACCGGCTACGGCCACTCCGCACGCCAGGCGGGCACCGTCCGGGTCGACTCGGGCGAGCTGCTCCTGGGCTACTTCGACGCGGTGCACGAGCAGACCCTGGGCTTCGTCCGGGGGCTGGCGGCCGCCGACCTCGACCGGGTGGTCGACGAGCGCTGGGACCCGCCGGTCACCCTCGGGGTCCGCCTGGTCAGCGTGCTCGCCGACGACCTCCAGCACGCCGGCCAGGCGGCCTACGTACGCGGCGTGCTGGAGCGGGGCCGGGGATCCTGAGCCCGCGGGTCCGGTCCCGCCGGACGCGGCTCAGAACGGGTCGATCGCCGTGCGGCCCGTGGTGGCAGCGCAGACGTCCCAGTGGTCCCCGGCGCGGCGCAGCTCCAGGAGCACCGCGACCGGGTCGCCACCGTCCGGCGTGAGGTCCACGTTGACGGCGGCGCTGTCGCCGGTCTCGGTGGAGGACACGATGTCGTGCCCGAAGCGGGGTGCGAGGCCGTGCAGGGTGTCCGCGGGGTCGGGGGCGCCGCCGGGGCAGCCGCTGTCCGGTCCCGCAACCGGTGCGGGCCCGCCGCCGCCCACCGCGTCGAGGTACTGGTCCACCGCCCGGTGCAGCGGGCTGCGCCCCACGGCCCCGGCCCCGGTGAACACGACCACCATGACGATCGCGGCCACCAGCAGCGGCAGCCCCACCGCCAGAGCCACCAGTCCTCGGCCTGTCCGCACAGCCCCGTCCTTTCGCCCCCGGCCGGTCGCTCCCGGTCCGGCCTTCCCCGTATGCCCGCACAGACGCCGCGGCACCGCCGGCCGTTCCCGCCCCCGGCCCGGACCGTCCGGTCGCCCGGACGGGGTGCGCACGGCCCGGAGCCGGGGCCGGGGGGAGGCGCGGCGCAGGGCGGTCAGCCGCGGAATTCCTCCGTGCGGACCGGAGAGGCCTCGGCGAGCGCCCGGGTGACGCCTTCGACGCCGTCGCGGAGTCCGTAGACGGGCGTGCCGGGCTGCTGCCGCCAGGAGTCGTCGAGGCCGCCGGAGTCGACCGAGTCGAAGCCGAGTTCCCCGATGAGGTCCCGTACCGCCTTCTTGGCCGTCTCGTCGTCGCCCGCTACGGGCAGCGCCATGCGGTCCGGGGCCCCGGCCGGGCGGTGCCGGTCGAGGATGTCCTGGGCGTAGGTGCCGTTGAAGGCCTTGATCACGGGGTGACCGAGCTGCCGCTCGGTCCAGCGGCTCTCCGTCAGGCCCTCGTCCTCCACGCCCGCGATCCGGCCGTCGCGCCGGCGCGGGTAGTAGTTGCCGGTGTCGATGACCACGAGGCCCGGGGCCGCCGCGTCGAAGAGGCCGGCGGGCAGGTCCGGCACGTTCTTGTACGGGATGGTCACGACGACGATCTCGGCGCCGCGCGCGGCCTCGGCCACGGGGACGGGGGTGGCGCCGGTCTCCTCCGCGAGGGCGGTGAGGGTCTCGGGCCCCCGCGAGTTGGCCACCGCGACCTCGTGCCCGAGGGCGGTGAGCCGGCGCGTGAGGTTGCCGCCGATGTTGCCCGCGCCGATGATGCCGATCTTCATGAGCTCTCCAGTGCCTGCGGGGTCGGTGTCGTGCTCGACTCCAACTCCCTTCGGCGGCTGGGCATTCCGCTCCGGAGGACGCCAAGGGGGCGGACACCCGTTCGGGTGTCCGCCCCTGGGGGTCAGGCTCCGCTCGCGTCGAGCATGTCCTCGCGCTCCACGATCTTCACGCGCGCACGGCCCTGCGGCTCTCCGAGCGCCTTCTCGGCCGCGTCCAGCCGGTACCAGCCCTCCCACGTCGTGCAGCGCACGCCGCGCTCGGCGAGGAAGGCCTCCACCGCGGCCGGCTCGGGCGACGCCGGCGTACCCAGGCGGCCCTCCGCGTGGTCGGCGAGCAGGTTCGCGACGGTCTCGTTCGCGTCGCCCTTGGTGTGGCCGATCAGACCGATCGGACCGCGCCGGATCCAGCCGGTGACGTAGATCGACTGCATGGGGCCGCCGGCGTCGATGACGCGGCCGCCCTCGTCCGGGACCGTGCCGGACTCGACGTCCCAGGGCAGCTTCGGCAGCTCGTCGGAGAGGTAGCCGACCGCGCGGTACACGGACTGCACGTCCCAGTCGGTGAACCGGCCGGTGCCCTTGACGTTGCCGGTGCCGTCCAGCTCCGTGCGCTCGGTCCGCAGGCCCACGACCTTGCCGTCCTCGCCGAGGATCTCGGAGGGCGACTCGAAGAAGTGCAGGAACAGCTTGTGCGGGCGGTCGCCGGTGTCGCGGATCGCCCAGTTCTCCAGGGTCTTCGCGACCATGTCGGTCTGCTTGTTGCCGCGCCGCTCGGCGATCGAGCCCTCGTCGTAGTCGATGTCCTCGGGGTTGACGATGACCTCGATGTTGGGCGAGTGGTCCAGCTCGCGCAGCTCCATGGGGCTGAACTTGGCCTGGGCCGGGCCGCGCCGGCCGAAGACGTGCACCTCGACGGCCTTGTTGGCCTTCAGGCCGTCGTAGACGTTGGCCGGGATCTCGGTGGGCAGCAGCTCGTCGGCGGTCTTCGCGAGGATGCGCGCGACGTCCAGGGCGACGTTGCCGACGCCGAGCACGGCGACCTTCTCGGCCTCCAGAGGCCAGGTGCGCGGTACGTCCGGGTGGCCGTCGTACCAGGAGACGAAGTCGGCGGCGCCGTAGGAGCCGTCCAGGTCGACGCCGGGGATGCGCAGCTCGCGGTCGGCCGTGGCGCCGGTGGAGAAGATCACAGCGTCGTAGAAGGACCGCAGCTCGTCGAGGCTGATGTCGCCCGGGTAGTCGACGTTGCCGAAGAGGCGGACCTGCGGCTTGTCGAGCACCTGGTGCAGAGCGGTGATGATGCCCTTGATGCGCGGGTGGTCGGGGGCGACGCCGTAGCGGATCAGGCCGAAGGGGGCGGGCATGCGCTCGAAGATGTCTATGGACACACCGGGCTCGACGGCGGCCTCGGACTTCAGCAGCGCGTCGGCGGCGTAGATGCCGGCCGGGCCTGCTCGACGATTGCTACCCGCAGAGGGCGAGGCATGGCAGGGGTTCCCTTCGAGCGACGGCAAGGTGGATCAAGGTGGATCAAAGGGAACCCTAAACGAAGGTAAGCCTAACCCAGCACCCGGTGTCGGTTTATGGCCCCATAACCACATCTTATGACTCCCCCAAGCGAGACTTGGGGTCTGCGGGAACTCGCTGGTCAGCCCGTACCGCGACTGACAGACTGGGTCGGCTTGATCACTCCAGGAGGACGAATGGCTGACGAAGCAGGCACACCGCAGGACGAGTCCCCGGCCGAAGCGGCCAAGCGCCGGTTCCGGGAGGCCCTGGAGCGCAACGCCGCGAAGGCGCACTCGCAGCAGTCCCACCAGAACCGGGCCAAGGTCCAGGGCTCCAGCAGCGCCGCGAGCGGCAAGAACAAGAAGGTCCGCCGCAAGAGCGGCTGACACCCGGGACGCCGGCCGGGCCCGGCCGCACGGAGGCGGTGGGCCGGGCCCGGCCCGGCGGACCATTGGGCCACACGGGTGAGGGGGCATAACCCCGGGCACCGTCAGCAGTTGATCAGCGCGTCCCGCCGTGGGCAGCTATCTCACGCGACAGTGCGACCGAAGGATCCCCCAGATGCTCAAGAAGTTCATGGCCACCGCCGCCGCCACCGCCGCCGTGCTCGGCGCGGGTGCCGCCGCCGCCTCGCCCGCGATGGCGATCGGCAACGACAACGGCGTCAACACCGTGAACGGCAACGACGCGGCGCAGATCTACGGCAACCAGGAGACCCGCGGCAACATGAGCCCGCAGCTGGCTCCGATCCAGGGCTCCCTCAACAAGCTCTGCGTCGGCCTGCCGGCGAAGGTCAACGCCCAGTCCCTGGTCGCGGTCCTCGCCAACGTCGGCGTCCAGGACGTCAACGTCCTGTCCAACCCGCAGAACCAGCAGTGCGCCGAGAACTCCACCCAGGCCAAGGGTGACGAGTCCCTCTCGCACATCGCCAGCAACATCCCGGTCCTCTCCGGCAACCTCTCCGCCGGCAGCTGATCGGATCTTTCGCGCCGGTGTCACGCGTCACGCGTGGCACCGGCGCTTTCCTTTGGTCTAGACCTTGACAGGTTCAGACCATTCCGTTTCAGTGGGCGTCATTGCCCCCACGGCAAGTCCCCCCACCGAAGGAGCAGTTACGTGATACGTGCGCTTCGCCGCCGCGCCCTCGGCCTGGTCGCCGCCGCGGCCGTCACGGCCGGTCTCGCCATCGCCCTCCCCTCCTCCCCCGCCGCCGCGGCGGCTCCCTGCGCCTCGCCCTGGGCCTCGTCCGCCGTCTACACGAACGGCATGAGCGCCTCGTACGGCGGCCGCAACTGGCAGGCCAAGTGGTGGACCCAGGGCGAGACCCCCGGCACCACCGGCCAGTGGGGCGTCTGGTCGGACCAGGGCGTCTGCGGCGGCGGTGGCCAGGACCCGGACCCGGATCCCGACCCGTCCGGATTCGTCGTCTCCGAGGCCCAGTTCAACCAGATGTTCCCGAACCGCAATCCCTTCTACACCTACAACGGCCTGGTCGCGGCGCTGTCCGCGTACCCCGGCTTCGCCAGGACCGGGGACGACACCGTGAAGCGGCGTGAAGCCGCAGCCTTCCTCGCGAACGTCTCCCACGAGACCGGCGGCCTCGTCCACATCGTGGAGCAGAACACCGCCAACTACCCCCACTACTGCGACGCGACGCAGCCCTACGGCTGTCCGGCCGGACAGGCCGCCTACTACGGTCGCGGCCCGATCCAGCTCAGCTGGAACTTCAACTACAAGGCGGCCGGCGACGCCCTGGGCATCAACCTGCTCGCCAACCCCTACCTCGTGGAACAGGACCCGGCCGTCGCCATGAAGACGGCCCTCTGGTACTGGAACACCCAGAACGGCCCGGGCACGATGACCGCCCACGCCGCCATGGTGAACGGCGCGGGCTTCGGCGAGACCATCCGCTCCATCAACGGCTCCCTGGAGTGCAACGGCGGCAACCCCGCCCAGGTCCAGAGCCGGATCTCGAAGTACCAGAGCTTCACCCAGCTCCTCGGCGTGACCCCGGGCAACAACCTCAGCTGCTGACGGGCGCCGCGGCCGCGGTCACCGCGTGCGCAGCGCGGTGGCCAGCTGGGCGCGGGAGCGCACGTCGAGCTTCTGGTAGATGCGGGTCAGCCGGGCCTCGACGGTCTTGACGCTGAGGAACAGCTTGGCCGCGGCCTCCTGGTTGCTGGCGCCCTGGCTCACGAGCACCGCGAGGCGCGTCTCGGCGTCGGTCAGGACCGCGGCCGCGGAGGCCAGGGGGCCGGCCCCGTCACCGGGTACCGGCTCCCGCGCCAGTTCGCTCCAGGGGGCGGCTCCGGCCCGTTCGAACACCTCGGCCGCGGCCCGGAGGGCGGCGCGGGCGGGTGCCCGGCGACGGCGACGGCGCTCCACCCGGGCGAGGGCGAGCAGGGTGCGGCCCCGTTCCAGCGGCAGCCGCAGGGCGTCGAAGCGCTGCGCGGTGTCCTCCAGGAGGCGGACGGCGGCGTCCGCGTCGCCCTGTGCGGACAGGCACAGCGCGGCGGCCCGGTCGAGGGCGGCGACGACTCCGGTACGGCCGAGCCCGAGGGCGACCGTACGGACGGGTCCGATCAGCTCGGCGGCCTCGCCGGGCGCGTCGGCGGCGATCAGGGCCTCGGCGAGTTCCCCGTGCCAGCGCAGGATCGACGGGTCCACCACCTGCTGGGCGGCCTCCAGTTCGGCGACCCGGCGCAGGGTGGCGACCGCTTTGGCGGCCTCACCCGTGGCCAGTTCGACGAGTCCGAGCGCGTGCAGGCTGCGGGAGAGGAAGACCTGGTCCTGTTCCTCCTGGGAGGCCTGGATGCCGCGACGCGCGTAGCCCTCGGCGCGCGCGAAACTTCCGCCCATGGTCTCGGCCGTCGCCGCGACGTACCAGGCGGGGCCGGGTGACAGGCCCGCCTCGATGGTCAGTTCCAAGGCGCGGCGGGCGTGGGCCGAAGCGGATTCGCAGCGGCCGCTGCGCAGTTCCACCTCGGTGAGGCTGCGCAGGACCTCGAAGACGTCCTCGGCGGAGCCGGTGCGCTGCACGGCCGGCAGCAGCACCATCAGCTGGCGCCGGGCGTCGTCGAGGCGGTCGTCGAAGAGGGCGTGCCGGACGGCGAGGTACTGCGGCGCGTTGCGCATGCCGAGCGGCACCCGGGGCGCGGGCAGGGCGAGCGCCTCGGCGAGGATCTCCTCCGCCCCGGCGTCGCCGAGGATGCGGCCCATGCGGGCCCGTACGGTCAGGGCCATGGCCTCGGCGGTCTGGTCGCCGCCGAGCGCGGCGAGGGCGCCGGCCTCGGCGGCGGCGTCCCGCGAGCGTACGGGGTCGCCGTCGCTGAGGTTGTGCTTCCAGGCGACCCGGAGCTGGACGGCGGCCTGCAGGGCGGGGTCCCCGGTCGCCTCGTCCATGGCGTACGCGAAGGTCTCGTCGAGCGCTCCGAGGGCCTGGCCGGCGGCGTCGATGACGGCGAGCCGGGCCCGTACCCGGTCGGCGGGCGAGGAGTCGCGGGCCAGGACGGCCCGGGTGGCGCGGCGGGCGAGGTCGGCGCGGCCGGCCCAGCCGGCGTCCTCGGCGGCGGTGACGAGGCGGGCCAGTTCCTCGCCGGCCAGCGAGGACGGCGTGCGTTCGGCGGCGAGCAGGCCCAGTTCGGCGGCGAGGGCCCGCTGACCGCGGCTGCGGCAGACCGCGGCCGCCTCGGTGATCTCCGCGGCGAGCCACTGGTCGGGGGTGTCGACGGCCAGCGCCCGGTGGCGTACGGCCTGGACCGGGTCGTCGACGGCGGCGGCCAGGGCCGCGTGTCCGGCGGCGCGTTCGGGCCAGCCTGCGTCGGCGGCGAGCGCGGTGGGCAGGGCGCCCGCGGTGAACTCGACGGACCCGTCCTCTCCCACCCTGACCAGCGCGGCCCGTTCCGCCTCGGCCAGCTCGGCCTCGGCGTCGGGGCGGCCGGCCCGCCGCAGCAGGGAGACGGTGGGGCGGGCGGCGAGGGCGGCGAGCAGCAGGGTGCGGCGGGCCTGGGCCGGGGCCCCGGCGAGGAGGCGGCGGGCGACCTCGCGGGCCTGCCCGGAGACGGGCAGGGGGTCGGCGTGGTGGGCGTTGCCGTCGCGGGCCTCGGCGGCTTCCGCGAGGGAGCGGCCGAGTGCGAGGGCGAGGCGCGGGTTGCCGCCGCTGGCCCGGTGGATCCGGCCGGCGAGGCGGGCGGGCAGTCCGTGGCGCAGGAGGAGTACGGCGACCTCGTCGGCGCCGAGCGGAGGAACGCGTACGGCGGGGACGCCGGGGCCGCAGAGGGGTTCGCCGACCGGTGCTCCGCCCTGGACGCGTTCGGCGGCCAGGACCCGCACGCGGGGCGGGGTGAGGCGCAGGGCGAAGCGGAGCAGGTCGGTGCTCTCGGCGTCGAGCCACTGGGCGTTGTCGATCACGAGGAGGACGGGTTGGCGGGCGGCGAGGGTGCGGAGCACCTCGACGAGGGCCAGGCGCAGCGCGACGTGGTCGCGGCCGGCCCGGGGGGCGTCGGCCTCGCGGCGCAGGAGGGCGATGGCGGTGCGCTGGGGCCCGGAGAGCTGTTCCACGTCGGCCGCGGGGACGGAGGCGAGGAGCGCCGCGGCGGAGGCCTCGGGTATCCACTGGTCGGCGGCCTCGGGGGCCAGGCGCAGTACGGTCTCGCGGCGGGACTCGGCCGCGGCCGCGACGGCGCGGACCACCTCGGTCTTGCCCGCGCCGGCGGGTCCGGTCAGGAGCGCCCGGCCGTGCGTGGTCAGCGCGCGGTCGACCGCCTTGATCAGTTCCTCGTGTCCGACACTTGTGTCAGCGTGCCCCGTCGCCGCCACCACGCACAGCCACCAGCCTTCCGGTCCCCAGCTCCTGTGCCCTTCCTGTGAGAGGCGAGAATACGAGGTCGGACGGCCGGTGGACCCGCTTTGTGACGCAGAATTCAGTCACAGGACGCGGAAAACCCGGCGGACCTGCCGATACCCGGAGTATCGGCAGGCCCGGGGATTCTATTGGTCCGTACTATCGCTCCGTCAGGCGGAGTTGGTGCCGGACCCCGAGGCGGCGGGAGCCGTCTCAGAAGGTGAGATTCCAGGAGTCGATCCTGCCGGTGTCGCCGCCGGCGTTGTCGTTGACCCGGAGCTTCCAGGTGCCGTTGGCGGCCTCGGAGGAGGCGTTGACGGTGTAGACCTGGTTGATGTTGTCGGTGCTGCCGCCGGCGCGGTTGTGCAGCGTGTAGACGGAACCGTCCGGGGCGACCAGGTCGACCTTCAGGTCACCGATGTAGGAGTGGACGATGTTCACGCCGACCTTGAGGGCGGCCGGGGCGTTGCCGGTCTTCCCGGTGACGGTGATCGGGCTCTCCACGGTGGTGTTGTCGCCGATGGTGAAGTCCGTGGTGTTCTCGAGGGCCGGGGTGGTGGGCGGCGTCGAGGTCACGGCGGCGACGGTCGCGGCGGCGTCGGCGAGGCCGGTGCCGCAGCCTCCGGTGCAGGTGCCGGCGAGCGGGCGGGCGTTGTTCTTGATCGCCGACTCGATCTGGGCCGGGGTCAGCGCGGAGTTCGCCGACTTCAGCAGCGCGGCGAGGCCGGCGACGTGCGGGGCGGCCATGCTGGTGCCCTGGTAGGGCTTGTAGATCTCGGCGCCCGGGGTGGTGGTGCCCGCGTTCAGGGACGAGAGGATCGCGTTCTCGGGGGTGGTGACGGTGCCGGGCGTGTCGGTGGCGCGGCGGGTCTCACCGCCCGGGGCGGCGACGTCGATGATCGCACCGTAGTTGGAGTAGTACGAGCGGTCCCCGGCGCGGTTGCTGGCGGCGACGTTGATCACGTTGTTGCAGCTGGCGGGCGAGTAGCCGGCCGCGTCGGCGTTGCTGTTGCCGGCGGCGACGACGACGGTCGTGCCGCGGGCGACGGCCGCGTTGATCGCGTTCTGGTAGCTGGTGCCGCAGGCGCCGGGGCCACCGAGGCTCATGTTGATGACCTTGGCCGGCGTGGCGTTGGCCGGCACGCCGGCGACGGAGCCGCCGGAGGCCCAGGTGATGGCGTCGACGATGTCCGAGGTGGAGCCGCCGCACTTGCCGAGCACGCGGACGGGCTGGATCTTCGCGCCGTAGGCGATGCCCGCGATGCCCTTGGAGTTGTTCGTGGCCGCGGCGATGGTGCCCGCGACGTGGGTGCCGTGCCAGGACGACGTGCTCGCCTTGGAGTTGAGGCCGCACTCGCCGTCGGTGGCGTTCCAGTCGCCCTCGTCGGCGGGGTTGCTGTCGCGGCCGCCGCCGTCACGGGCGTAGGCGGAGCTGCTGATGAAGTCGTAGCCGGCGACGATGTTCGGCGCGACGTCGGAGTGGGCGACGTAGCCGGTGTCGATCACGGCGACGGTGACGCCGGAGCCGGTGGTGGTGTCCCAGGCGGCCGGGACGTTCATGCCCGCGGTGGACTCGAAGAGGTCCCACTGCTTGGCGTACTCGGTGTCGTTCGGGGTCACGGCCGTGGCGTAGGCGCGGGTGTCGGGCTCGACGTAGGCGACGTCCGGGTCGGCACGGAACTGGGCCATCACGTCGGCGGCCTCGGCGGGAGCGACGGTTCCGCCGAGGTTCACGAGGGCGGCGCCGGTGCCGAGGCGGCGGTCGAACTTCGCCTTCTTGCCGGCCTTCTTGCCCTTGGCGGTGGCGTCGTCGGCGGCCGCGGAGTTGGAGCTGGCCTCGCTGGCGGACGACTTGTAGCCGACGATGAGGTTCTCGACGGGCGCCGTCGGGGCGAGCGCGGCGGCCGGGGCCGCGGCGGGGCCCTCGGAGGCCACGGCCACGGAGGCGGTGGCGGTGCCGGCGAGCAGGGTGACGGACATGGCCACGACGGATATGAGCCTGCGTCTCGTTGCGTGCACGTGTTCCCTTTCGAGGGCCGTTCCCGGGCAGACCGGAGCGGCCGGTCGGTGCAGTGTGGGGGTGGTTCCGGCGGCTGCGGGGCCGGGAGCGAGTTGGTCGGTCTCGCCCCGGCTGCCGCCGCACGCCACGTTGTCCCGGCCGCAACGGCGAGGCAGGGGCAACGGCGGTCCCGGCGGGCCTCCCCCGGCCGGTCGGTCTACACGCCATGTGGGGTTGGAGTGTGTACCGCCCGGTCCGGGGAAGATCGCCGGTGGGCAGACAGTAGGCAACGCGGGGATGAACTGGATACGGGGAAAACCCTTGTCCATCCCTCGCCGGTCCCCCCGGGGGCCCCTCAGTACGGGGTGTGAGCTGGTCTTTTGCGGTGCGCTCCGGGGCTCGTCGGGCCGCGGGCGCCGTGTCGGTCAGGACGCGCCGCGGGTCGGCGGGAAGAGCCTGCGGAAGGAGGTCCAGCTCGTCTCGTTCGGTTCGCTCCACTTCTCCGGTGCGTGGGCGAACTCGGGGTGGTGGTCGGCGATGTACGCGCGGGTGCGTTCGGGGGCCTGCTCGTAGGCGTCGAGCTTGCGGCCGCGGCAGTGGAAGGTGAGGCCTCCGGGACGAGCACCCTGCCGCATCCACGGCAGCCACGGGGACATACGGGTCCACGACATCGTCGCCGGGACGCTGTCCTCGTCGGTGCTCAGGGCGGTCGCGGGTGCGAAGAACTGGAAGAGTTCCAGCGCCCGGTAGGTGTCGTCGGCCGAGTGCTCCGGATACTCCTCGACCGGCAGCGGCGAGGGGTAGGCGAGCGGGATCTCCAGGCTGAAGCAGATCTGGTCGCCGAGGTCGGTCACGGGGATCGGGAAGGGGCGCCACTTCTGGTTGGCCGGGTCGTTCCAGACGTGGACGACGGTCTTGTCCTGCCAGGTCTCCATGATCTCGCGGGTGTCCGGGTCCAGGTAGAACGCGGCCTCGCGGGACAGCAGCCGGTAGCCGCCGTCCTCGTCCGCCACGAGACGGGAGACGTTGAGCCCCTCGAACCCGAAGAGCCGCCGGTAGGGCTCGCCCGGGGCCCAGGAATGCACGTCGCCGGTCCACCAGTAGGTGACCTCGCCGCCGTCGAGTCGGGCGCGGGTACGGGCGAACGCGTGCAGGAGCCCGGCGGGGGTCACGGCTGGTGTCACGGGTGTCATACGTCCACTGTGACCGCTCGTCGCACGGCCGGACAAGCAGCCCCACGGACAACCCCGGCCACTTCACGGCCGGTTGTACCGCCGGGCCGGTGCGCGCGGCTCCCGCCGCCGGCCGGTCCCGCCGGGACCCGCGCACGCGGCGGGCGACCGCGATGCGGATGCCAGGTTGACGGCGGGGTCGCCACCGGCGACGGTGACCGCCATGGGGAAAGAACGCCGACTGCTCACTCTGGTCGTCTGCCTGGTCCTGAGCGGTGGGCTGACCGCCGCGGTGCTCGGCGCCACGCGCGCCGCCGGCCCGCACGCGGGGGCGACCGCCGCCGGCCCCGCACCCTCCGACTACGTGGACATACGCGATGTTCCAGCCGCCCCGGCCGCCGCTCCGGCCCGGCCCGCCGAACCGGACGACAGCTCGCCGGGATCGATGGCGGTGGATTGCGGCCGCAACGAGGGGCGGCACTACAACGAGGACAACCTCGTCGTCTCGCCCGGCCTGCGGGGCGGTGCCCACCACACGCACTCCTACGTGGGCAACCTCTCCACGAACGCCCTGTCCACCCAGGCCTCGCTGGCCGCCGCCGCCACGAGCTGCGCGGGCGGCGACCGGTCGGCGTACTACTGGCCCGTCCTGCGCCGCCTGGACCGGCCGGGGGCCCGGCCGCACGAGACGTCCGCGGGACACGGGAACACGGGCGAGATCGTTCCCGAGGCGTCGGTCCGGGTGGAGTTCCGGGGCAACCCCGTCAGCAAGGTGGTGGCGATGCCGCCCTTCCTGCACGCGATGACGGGTGACGCGGTCGCCCGCACCGCGGGCGACGACGCCCACGTCCGGGCCCGCTGGGGGTGCTCCGGCTCCCCCGACCGCTCCACCACCGACTACCCGCGCTGCCCCCGGGGCGACCGCGTGACCCGCACCCTGGTCTTCCCCAGCTGCTGGAACGGCCTCGACACCCAGAGCGCCGGGCACCGCTCGCACCTGCTGTTCCCCGGCGGCAACGGCGTCTGCCCCACGAACACCTTCCCCGTTCCCGAGCTGCGCGTCTCCCTGGCCTACGAGGTGCCCGCCGGGGTGCCCGTGGCCATCGACTCCTTCCCGGAGCAGCGGCACAGCCCCAGGACGGACCACGCGATGTTCGTGAACGCGATGAGCGAACGGCAGATGGCCGCGGTCGTCGACTGCCTCAACGAGGGCCGCTCCTGCCGGACTTGAGCACCATCCGATGCGCGTGACGCAGGTCACATGAACCGGATCGGCCCCGCCCGCGTGTTCCGACCGCACCACGCAAGCGAGGAAGACGGAGAGGGTGAGATGGCCGGACCACTGTGGCCCCGCACTCGGCGGGGCTCGACCGATGAGGCACTGATCAAGTCGGTGTACGAGGAGCACGGCCACGCCCTGCTCGCGTACGCCACCCGGCTGACCGGGGACCGGGCCACCGCCGAGGACATCGTGCAGGAGACGCTGATACGCGCCTGGCGGCACTCCGAGGTCCTGGTCAACGGAAAGGGTTCGGTGCGCGGCTGGCTGCTCACCGTGGCCCGGAACATCATCACCGACCGGTACCGGGCCAGGGCGGCCCGGCCGCCGGAGGTCTCCGGTTCCTCGGCCGCTCCCCCGGTGGAGGCGGACCACGCCGACTCCGTGGTGGACAGCATGACGGTGCTGGGCGCCCTGGACCGGCTGTCCCCGGAACACCGTGACGTGCTGAAGGAGTTGTACTACCGGCAGCTCAGCGTGGCGGAGGCCGCCGACACGCTCGGCATCCCGGCGGGTACGGTCAAGTCGCGTTCGCACTACGCGCTCAAGGCCCTGCGCGACGTCTTCCGGGACGACGGCTTCCGGGAGAGCGGCACAAGAGACGGAAAACGATCGGGCAGGCCGCCCCAGCAGCCGGCCGGACTGCGTGAGGTGGTGGCATGAACCGGCAGCGGCACGAGGAGGAACTGCTCGGCCCGTACGTGCTCGGCGTCCTGGACGCCGAGGAGGTCCGCCGGGTCGAGGGACACATGAGCGGGTGCGTGCAGTGCCGGGAGGAGGTGGCCGCGTTGCGCGAGATGGAGGCGGCACTGGGCGAGGTGCCCGAGGAGGCGTTCCTCGACGGACCGCCGCAGGGCGGTGACCTGCTGCTCCAGCGCACCCTGCGGCAGATGCGGGGCGAGCGTGCCGGTGCCGCACGCCGGCGCGCGGCGTTCACGGGTCTGGCCGTCGCGGCGTCACTGGCCGCCGTGTTCTGGGCCGGTACGCAGCTGGGCTCCGGCGAGCCGGGAGGCGTCGCACTGCCCGCTCCCCCGTCCCCGACCGCTTCGGCGGACCCCTCGCCCCCGCCCAGGGGGACGACGCTCCACTCGGCGACCGATGCGCGCACGGGCGCGCGGATGACGGTGCAGATGACTCCGGCCACGAAGTGGGTGCGGTTGCGGGCGGCGGTCACGGGAGTGCCGCAGGGGGAGCGCTGCCGACTGATCGTGGTCTCGAAGGACGGTACGCGCACCACCGCGGGCAGCTGGGTCGTGGGCAGCCAGGAGAACGGCGAGGCCAAGGGCGCGGGGCTGGACGGTTCGGCGGCGGTCGACCGGTCGGACGTCAAGGCCGTCATGGTCGAGAACGAGGCCGGCCGGACGTTCGTGTCCGTGCCCGTGTGACGGTCCGCGGACGTGTGACGGTCCGCGGACGTGACGGAGCCCGGGAGCATATCCAGCTCCCGGGCTCCTGTTTGCCACCCAATTGCGCACACCGGCACGTTTAAGAGTCGCGGATCATTCTGAGATCGACGTGTTCTACCTTTGAACTACCGTGCCACGGAGAGGCACAGGAGGGACTTGAACCCCCGTCCATCGATGGTCGTCCACGCTCGGTCGATCCGGTGTTCGGCGGCGAATACTGAGACTGGAGCGAGAATCTGAGATTCAAGGGGCCGCCTCTGCCGACTTGGGCCACCCCGGCACGCAATGCCGGGGGAGGGATTCGAACCCCCAACTGACACCCCTGTTTCAGCTTCAACATCAGTTTCAGCTTGCGCTCTCGCGCACCTCCTGCAGACATACAGGAGGGGTTCGTAGGGGCTACCTGAACAGGTAGCCGAACACCGCGTCCCCGACCCGCTGGTCGGTGACCTCGGCGCTGTTGGCCTCCTCGCGGGCGAACTTGACGGCCTGCTGGAGCTTCTCGACCCGGTCGAGCAGCTCGTTCACCCTGCGGGCGGGCAGCGCGCCGGAGAACTTCACGGTCGTCCAGTACCCGACGGGCACGTCCTCGTAGTAGACCTCGACCTGCGCCGGGTGCTTCTCGGTGGCCTCGGCCTTGACGTGGTTGCGCGGCACCTTCTTCGTGCGGATCGTGCGCACGGGGTCCGTCTTCCAGGAGTCCGTCGAGGGGTCCAGGTTCCAGGACTCGGAGGCGTCCAGCACCGGCAGCTTCCGCACGAAGGTGTGCAGGTCGGTGAGCTGCTTCTCCAGGAAGAGCAGGTAGGGCACGGGCACTTGGGCCAGCAGGACCGTACCGTCCACGACCACGTCCGCGGCGGCGCTGCGGTTGGCGTAGTCCTTGGTGGCCGTCACGTCGAAGAGCCGCGTGAGCGTTCCCGCCGTCGCGCGCAGCACGTCCTCCGCCTTGACCTGCACCCGGGTGGACTCGGGCGGCAGCTGCTCGCCCTCCTCGTCCTTGGGCTGGTACGTCCGCGAGATCCCGGCCAGCAGGGCGGGCTTCTGCACGTCGTGGTGGGCCTGGGTGAGTTCCTGGAGCGACTTGGACTTGACGCCCTTTTCGACTGCGATGATCTGATTCAGCTTCGGCACGCGATCAACCTAGCAGCCGTTTGTCCGATCATTCACCCGGATTTCCGGCGCCTCCGCCCGGTCCGGCAGCGAACCGAGCCGGCCGGGTGGCGCGACAAGGAAGCCCACAGGCGGACCGATCATCACATTGCGGTCCATGACATCCTGTGGCGTCACAACTCGCCGGGCGGATTCGGCGGACGTCCGGGATTTTGGGGAAGGTCGATGAGGCTCTGCTTCCTGGTGGAGGAGCACTACCGCCACGACGGTATGCCGAACGAGGTGATCGGGCAGCTGACCGCGTGGGGGCACGACGTGGACGTCGTGCGGCCGGGCGGCTCGCTGCTGCGCATGACCGAGGCGGTGGACGCGGGTGCCCACGACGCCTGGGTGCTCAAGACGGTGTCGGGCGGCCCGGGGCTGACGCTCCTCGAAGCCGCCGCCGCGGCCGGGCTGACCACCGTCAACGACGCCCGTTCGATCCGGGGGGTACGGGACAAGGCACTGGCCGCCGCCATCGGGCGCAGCCGCGGGCTGCCGCTGCCGACCACGTACGCGGTGGCCCGCCCCGAGCTGCTCGGGGAGGTACCGGCGGCCGAGTACCCCCTCGTCGTCAAGCCCGCCGACGGCAGCTCCGGACGGGCGGTGCACCTGGTGTCCTCGCCCGGGTGCCTGGAGCGGCTGCTGCCCGCGCTGGCGGGCGAGGGCATGCTCATCGCCCAGCCGTACGTGCCCAACTCGGGTACGGACATCAAGGTGTACGCGGTCGGCGGTGAGCTGTTCGCCACCGAACGCTGCTCACCGCTGCACCCGGACCCGTCGGTGCGCGAGCGCCGGGTACCGCTGTCGGCGGAGGTGGCGGCGATCGCCGTCCAGGTGGGGGCGGTGTACGGGCTGGAGCTGTACGGGGTGGACGTGCTGCTCGGTCCCGACGGGCCGGTGGTGGTCGACGTCAACGACTTCCCGAGTTTCCGCCAGGTGCCCGACGCGGCGGCGCGGGTCGCCCGCGCCGTCCTGGGGCTGGCCCGGAACGGCGGTGCAGCGACGGCGATGGCGCCCGCGGCGCTCCCCCACACGCTCCCCCTGTCGATCCCCTCGCAGTCGTCGGCCCAGGTCACCGCGCAGGTCACCACCGCCGCGAGTGATGCCGTATGAGGATCGGCCTGATCACCCCGGAACCGGGACACCCGCTGCTGGCGGACACCACCGCCCTCCTCGCCGCGGAGCACGAGGTGGAAGTGCTCGATCCGGGCACGGCCCTGGACGTACCCCCGCCCCTGGCCGATGTGTACCTGCTGAAGTCGCGGACGCCGCGGGCGCTGGCCCTCGCGCGCGACCTGGAGCGGCGCGGGGCACCGGTGATCAACACGGCGGCGGCCACCGCCCTGTGCCAGGACCGGACGGAGATGGCGGCGCTCGCCCTGCGGGCCGGGCTGCCGTTCGCGGCGACCCGTACCGTCGGCGCCCTGGGGTCGTGGGCGCGGGAGGCACACCCGTCGGCGCCCCTCGTGGTCAAGAGCCGGCGCAGCCGGCGCGGCGACCTGGTCGCCCGCGCCGACGACGCCGCGGGGCTGCGGGAGTTGGCGCGGGTCTGGCCCCGGGAGCCCGTGGTGGTGCAGGACTACGCGCCCAACAACGGCTGGGACCACAAGCTCTGGGCCATCGGCGACCGGGTCTTCTCGGCCCTGCGCCGGTCCGAGCTCTCCCCCGGGGGGCGCGGCCCCACCCGTCCCCTGGCCGCGGACGAACTGCCCGCAGGATGGGCAGATCTCGTGCGCCGGGTCGGAGCGGTGTTCGCCCTGGACGTCTACGGCGTGGACGTCATCGACACCGGCGGCGGCGCCCCCCTGATCGTGGACGTCAACGCCTTCCCCGGCATCCGCGGCCAGTCCGGCGCACCCGCAGCCCTCGCGGCCCTGACCCTGGACCGGGCGGTCGCCGCCGCGCGCCGCTGAACCGCCCTCCGGCAGGTCCGGACGGGGGAATGCGGGCACCGCGACGCCCACGGCCCGGTGTCGCGGCACGGCCGGGCGGCGGGCGCGGTGAGGATCGGGACATGGGCGTCGTCCTGCCGGTCCTCTTCGCGCTGTTCGCGGCTTTCAGCAACGCGCTGGCCACCGTGCTCCAGCGGCGGGCCGCGCTCACCGTGCCGCAGGGCGAGGGCTTCCGCTTCGGCCTGGTCCTGGACCTGTTGCGCCGGCCGGTGTGGGTCGCGGGCATCCTGGCCGTGATCGCGGCCGGGGCCGGGCAGGCCGCGGCGCTGGCCACGGGCGCGCTGGCGCTCGTACAGCCGCTGTTCGTGCTGGAGCTGCCGCTGGCCCTGCTGATCGCCTCCCTGCTGACGCGGCAACGACTGCCGGGAGCGGTCTGGCTGGCCGTGGCGGGTGTGGTGGCGGGCCTCGGGGTCGCGCTCGTGGCCGCCTCGCCCGCCGGCAACCGCACCGACGTGCCCGCCGAGCGGTGGGTGGTGGCGCTGCCCGCCTGCGCGGTGATCGTGGCCCTGCTCGCCGTCGCCGGTCTCCGGCGCCCGCCCGGTCGTGCGCGGGCCGCCTGCCTCGGCGCGGCCACCGCCGTCTGCTACGCGCTCACGGCCGCCCTGATGAAGTCCTCCGTGCACGTCCTGGAGGACCGGGGCATCGGCGGTTTCCTGACCAGCTGGGAGACGTACGCGTTCGGCGTGAGCGGCATCTGCGCGCTGCTGCTGCTCGAACACGCCATGCAGGGCGGCCCGCTGGTCGCCTCGCAGCCCGCCCTGACCCTCGGCGACGCGAGCCTCAGCATCGCGCTGGGCGTGGTCCTGTACGAGGAGCACCTCCGGTCGGGCTGGTGGCTCCTCCCGCAGCTGCTGGGCGTCGCCCTGGTCTGCGCGGGGGTGTTCGCCCTCTCCCGTACGGGCGAGGACGCTCCTTAGGACGCGTGAGCAGGGGGTGGCCCTGGGACGGCTCCATGCCCGGAGGGCGGCGGGCGGCCGTAGGATCGGCCGGACGGACGGGCCGTGCGGGGAGGGTGGGTGGTGATGGTGGGCTTCAGCGAACGCCTTGCGGGCCGGGCCGGAGCAGGGGGTGACGCCGGGCGCGGCGTACGCAGCGTCACCGGTGCCGTGGTCGTGGCGCTGGCGGGGGCGCTGGCACTGGGCGGTTGCTCGGGCGAGGCGGCCGGTGCGAAGCCGGCAGCGCCGGTGCCCGCCTCCACTCCGGCCACCGCTCCGCCGGCTCCCTCCCCCTCGGAGCCGGCGGCCGTGCAGCCGTCCGCCGCGCCCTCGGCGCCGGCCGCCGGGCCGGGGCCGTCGGCCACCGGCGGGCCGGTACCGCAGCGGACGGCGCCCGGTGCGCCGGCCGTCCCGCAGAACCCCCACCGGGGCTCCGACCCGCCCCCCGCGCCCGACCGGCCGCCGCTCCCCACCTGGAAGCCTTCGCCCTTCGACCCGAAGGACCCGTCGATCCCGAACTACACGGTCCCGCCTCCCATGCGCTAGCGAGTGTCCGGCAGCGGGGACCGGGCGTGCGCGCCGGAGAGCAGGTGGCCCGCGCCCGGGACGAAGGCGTCCGAATTCAGGGCCCGGAGCAGTTGGTGGGCGGTGCAGACCGCAGCGGACACGACGGGCTTGCCCAGGAGCTGTTCGGTCTCCTCGATCGCGCCGAGTGAGGGCATCTGCACCCACGCCGAGAGCACGACCGCGTCCGCGTCCGAGTGGTCCAGGCCCGGGCGAGGCCCGGCAGGCGCCCGGGTCGTGGGCGGCGACATCGAGGTTGTCCGGGATCTCCAGGGCCTCGTCGTCCAGTACCTCGATTCCCTCGTGGGTGAGGTAGTCCACGACGGTCCGCGTGAGCGGCCGCATGCACGGCGCCAGCAGGGCGATCCTGCGGGCGCCCCCTGGGCGAGCGTCCGCTGACGCCGGGCCAGGTGGCGCTCGGGAACCGGATGAAGCGTTACTGGGGCGCGTTCGCGCGTTTCGGCGCCCCGGTCGTGCCGGGCCAGGCCGTGTGGCCGCCCACGGGCGCGGGCGCCGGTGGCGTTGCCGGTGCCGGTGCCGGTGCCCGCGACGCGGACGACCCGGGTGACCGGAGGAACGGGCACCGGCGCATTCGCCCTCGGCTACGCCCCGGAGTCCCCGCGCGGCATGTGCGCCGACCTGGCGGCCGGCCCGCGGCGGGCGCCACCGCGACGGCGACTGCGGCGGATCAGGGCGTAGGCGGTGGAGCCGAGCGCCGCGAGGGCCGCCGCGACCGTCAGGAGCCAGACGGGGATGCCGCCCACCGTGAGCAGTTCGTTGCGGTAGACGGCCCGGCGGTACGGGGTGTCCTTCGCCGTCGCGCGCAGTTCGTGGTCCGCGTCGATGCGGCCCGGATCCGGGAACTCCTGGTCGATCGCCGTCAGGAACACCGGCTTCCCGTCGGCGAGCGCGGCGAGCGGGGCGCCCTTCGGCTCGATGGTGCCCGCGAAGGTCACCTTCGGCGCGGAGCCGCCGATGGGGGTGGCGGGTTCCATCCGGTGGTCCGCCAGTACGTACAGGCCGAGTGACTGCGGTGTCTTCGCCATGCGGGACAGCCGCATCGGGTAGACCAGCCGGTCACTGTCGAAGCGGATCCTCAGCGGGTCCAGGTCGCCGCGGAGCACCTTGCCCTTTCCGGCGTCGCGCGGGGCGAGGCGTATCGCCACGTACTCCCAGTGCTGGTCGACGTACGGCTCGACCTCGGTGGCGAGGCGGTCGGGGAGCTCGAAGCCGTTGCTCTCCAGCCAGTTCCCGAGGGCGTCGGGGTCGGTGGCGGTCAGCCGGGCGACGTCGAAGTCTCCGAGCTGCTCGCGGCCGACGACGCCGACGGGCGGTGCGGCGCCCGGGGCGGGGGCGCCCGCGCTGTCGCCGTCGAGGTCGGAGAAGGGCCAGTCGCCGTTGCGCGGCCAGAAGTAGCTGCGGGTCCTGCGCTCGGGCCGGGTCAGCTCGCGCAGTTCGTCGAACATGTCGCCGTCGCCGAGCTCCACCGTGGCCCGGCCCGGTACCGGCATGATCCATGCGGCCCGCTGCGCGTTCCCGCCGACCGTGAAGCGCATGACGATCTGTTCCGTGCGCCCGTCCCAGCGCACGACGGAGGTCTCCCGGTGGACGCCGATGGCGGTCCGGCCGTCGGGGATCATCGCACCGCAGCCGCAGGCGTAGGCGGGGTCGACGAGCGCACCCACCTGGGTCGCGAGCAGGGCGAACAGCAGAAAAAGGATCCTTCGTTTCATCCACACGGCGTCTCAGACGGCCGTCCGTGTGATCCGGTTCCGCCCCCTCTCGCTGCGCGATCCGGCCTGGCTCATACTGTGGCGCATGAGGGGGAGTGAGAAGCAGCCGCACGCTCTGCGGCGCCTGAGCGCGCTACCGCGCAGTCCGATGGTTCCGGACTCCGTGATGGCGGAGATCGCACGGCACGACTGGGAGGGCATCGAGTGCGGCTGCGGCCGCTCGGCGGGTCATCTCGTGGACGCCGTGCGCGACGCCGCGGAGGGACATCCCGCGGCGTTCCACGCGCTGGAGGGGCATGCCTTCTTCGCGCAGCACCTGAAGCCGCCGGCTCCGGCGGTGTGTGCCGTGCTGATGGCGGTGTGGTCCGCGCGGCCGCCCCGGCGGGCCACCCGCGAGGCACTGCTGTGGACGCTGCTGGCGCTGCTGTGCACGGTGGACGACGGCGGTACGCACGAGGCCGGGCTGCACGGGCAGTGCGCCGCCTTCATCCGTACCGGGGTGGACGGCTTCCGGCTGGAGCTGGCGGCCGTCCCGGCCTCCGGCACGGCGGCGTACGCGGAGGGCATCCTGGAGATCCTCGGCCTGCCGGCGTCGTCCTGACCGGGTCACGCGGTCTCGGCAACCGCCCCGGGCAGCCGGTCGGCGACGCGGCCGAAGGTGAAGCCCAGGGCCCCGGCCCGGCCGTTGTCCAGGGCGTAGGCGCGGTCGTATGAGCAGGGCGAGGCGGCGGCACCCGCCCCGACGACCCGGTACCGGAGCCGCCGTCCGAGCCGTTCCCGACCGCGGCCTGGAGCGGCGAGGAGCAGACCTGGTCGACGACCACTCCGACTCTGCCGTTGGCCGGCTCCGCGGAGTCGGTCGCGGTTCGCGTCGGACCCCCGCGCCCGTTCCGGCACATCGGCCTGGTGCTGCCGCGCCGCCGTCGCACGGACCCCCGTACGGAGGTACTGGCCGAGGCCCTGGCGACGGCCGCCTCCTCGGCCCACCCGACTCCCGCCGGCCCCCGCCACCCCACCACACAACCCGGAGCCCACTCCTGAACCCCCTCGTCATGGGCCTTGCCACCCGCCCTGCGCTGCCGCCGGAGCTGGTCGACCGGCTGGTCGCGCTGACCGTGGCGGATCCCGACCCCTGCGACATGCTGGTGTGGACCCTGGCCGTGCGCGCGGACCTCACTCCCGCCCAGGTGGCGGCCCTGGCCTCGCTCGACGAGGACACCGCCGCACATCTGGCCCGCGCCGGACACCTGGCCGCCGCCGACGTCGACCCTGCGGTATCGCCGCCGGCAGCGCTCGCCCTCCTCGACGAGGGCCGCGGCCTCCCCGAGTGGGCGCGGCGGTTCGCCGCCGACCCGGACCCGGACCTCCGCCGGCGGCTCGCCTCCTGCCCCGGGCTGTCCCCGGAGGTCGAGGAAGCGCTGGCGGCCGACCCCGACCCGGAGGTGGCCGCCGAAATCGCGCTGTGGACGACGTCCACCCCGGTGGCGGCCCGCCTCGCCCGCCACCCGCACGCCGAGGTCCGGCACGCGGTGGCCTCCAACGAGGCCGTTCCGGCCGCCGCGCTCGCCGCCCTGCTCGTCGGCGACGGGCCGGAGCCCGCCCGGTGGGCGCACGGCTCGACCGTCCACGCGACATGGCAGCGGGCCCTGTCCAACCCGGCCGCTCCCCCGGACGCCGTGGCGGCCTTCGCGGAACACCCCTCCCCACTGCTGCGGCGGGCCGTCGCCGAGCACCCCGGTCTGCCCGCGCGCGTCTACGCCGGCCTCGCCGAGTCTCCCGAGCCCGTGATACGGGCCGCCCTCGCGCGGAACCCGGGGACCGGCCCCGAGGTGAGCCGCCTCCTGGCCGCCGACCCCGACGCCGAGGTACGGCGGGCCGTGGCACAGCACCCCCGGGTGCCGTTCGACGTCCTGGCCCGGCTGGCCCCCACGACCCGGCTGGGTCCGCATCCACTGCCGCGGATCTCCGCCGCCACCGCGGAGGAGCTCATCGAGGCGGCCGCGTCGGCGCTCGGGAGCGTACGGAAGCTCGTGGCGCACCGGCACGACCTGCCGGCCCAGGTGCGCGACGCACTGGCGGCCGACCCCGACGCCTCCGTGGCCAAGGCCGTGGCCCCGCACCCGGGCCTGTCGGCGGGGCGGCTGCGGGCCATGGTGGCGTTGCACGGCCGACAGGTCCTCGCGGGGGTGGCGGCCAACCCGGACGCGCCCGGGGACCTGTTGGCGGAGCTGGCCCGGCACGTGCCGTCGGCGCGGCGGGCTCTGCGGGAGATCGCCTCGCACCCGAACGCGACCGCCGAGGCCCTGCTGCACTGCCTGGCCGACGGAAAGGCGCGGGTACGTGCCGCCGCCCATCCGGCCCTCCCGGCGTCGGTCGTCGCCGCCCTCCTCGCCGACCCTGACCCGGCGGTGGTCGAGGCGGCCGTCGGGAACCCCGCTCTGCCGCTCGACGTCGTGGCCGGCCTGGTGCCGTGAGGGCCCGTCAGCTCGGGCCGGGCCTGCCGGTGGGGGTGCCCGGAGTCACGAGGCCCGTCTCGTAGGCGAGGACCACGGCCTGCGCCCGGTCACGCAAGGACAACTTCGCGAAGATGCGCGCCACATGGGTCTTCACGGTGGCTTCGCTGAGGGTCAGCTCCCGCGCCAGTTCCGAGTTGGACAGCCCTTGGCCCATCAGGGTCAGCACCTCGCGCTCGCGGGGCGTCAGGGCGGCCAGTTCGCGGTGGGTGTCCCCCGCCGTGACGCGGTCCCGGGCGGCGGCATTCGGGGCGCAGCGCTCCACCAGGCGCCGGGTGATCGACGGGGCGAGCAACGCGTCACCGGTGCCGACGAGGCGGACGGCCGCGGCGAGGTGCTCGGGGGTGACGTCCTTGAGGAGGAAGCCGCTGGCGCCCGCGGCGAGGGCCGCGTACACGTACTCGTCGAGGTCGAAGGTGGTCAGCATGATCACCCGGCAGTGCGGCGTCTCGGCGAGGATGCGCCGGGCGGCTTCCAGGCCGTCCATGACGGGCATGCGGATGTCGAGCAGGACGACGTCCGGACGCAGCCTGCGTACCTGCGCCACGGCCTCCGCGCCGTCGGCGGCGACGCCCACCACGTCGATCCCGCGGGCCGTCAGGATCAGTCGGAAGCCGGTGCGGACCAGGTCCTGGTCATCGGCGATCACGACGCGGGGCGCCGGCCCGGCGGCCGCGCCGGGGGCGGCGGGGCTGGTCACGGCCGGTCCAGGGGGAGGCGGGCGCGGACCCGGTAGCCTCCGCCGAGGCGGCGGCGTGCGTCGAGGTCTCCGCCGTAGACGGCGACCCGTTCGCGCAGGCCGAGGAGGCCCCGCCCGGTCCCCTCGGCCTTCGGCCCGGTCCGGCGCGCGGGTCCGGGCCGGGACCCGTCCGCTGCTCCCGCTGCTCCCGCTCCTCCCGCTGCTCCGGTCCCTGCTGCCGCTCGTCCCGCGAGGACGCTCGTTCCGCCGTTCAACACCTCCACGCGCAGGGCGTGTTCCGCGTACCGCACCGACACCTGTGTCCTGCCTCCCTCTCCGTGTTTGAGGGCGTTCGTGAGCGCCTCCTGGATGATCCGGTACGCCGTGACGTCGATCCCGGCCGGGAGCGGGCGGGGGTCGCCGGACACGCGCACCTCCACCGGGAGGCCCGCGAAGGCGAAGCGGTCGACGAGCGCGCTGAGCCGGGCCAGGCTCGGCTGCGGCGACAACCGGGTGGCGGCGTCCACCTCGGTCCCGTACGGGGCGTCCGCGCCGTCCTGCGCGGGTGCGAGCAGGCCCAGCAGGTGCCGCAGTTCGGTCATGGTGTTCCGGCCGGCCTGCTCCACGGCGCCCATCGCCGCCGCGGCCTCCTCCGGCATGGTGGCGAGCACCTCACGGGCCGCCCCGGCCTGGACCACCATCAGGCTGACGTTGTGACTGACGATGTCGTGGAGTTCGGCGGCGATCCTGGCCCGCTCGGCGTCGACCGCGCTGCGGGCCGCGTTCTCCCGCTCCCGCTCCAGCAGCCAGCCGCGCTCCTCGAGCGCCGCCCGGTGGCCGCGCCGGGCGCGGACCAGCGCCACGCCCAGTGCGGCGGCCGCGGCCGCGCAGAGGCAGCTCGCGATGACGGCGGCGAACAGCCCCACCCGCAACTCCCCACCCGTAGCCGGTCCATGCCCGTGATCGGCTCCATTGTGCCGGACGGGTCTCGTACATCCCCAGGATGACCTGCCCCGGCCTTTACATCCGGGGGCTGACGTCCCGCCCCCGGCTCCCGCCCTAGGTTCGGGGCATGACAACCGATCATGGCAGTTCACGGCAGGCCGTCGTACGACTGGGCGGCGTGCACAAGGAGTACGGCGACGCGAAGGCCCTGGACGGCGTCACCCTGGAGATCCGCGCGGGCGAGGCGGTGGCCGTCATGGGTCCCTCCGGCTGCGGCAAGTCCACGCTGCTCAACATGGTGGCCGGGCTGGACCGGCCGACGTCGGGCACGGTCGAGGTACAGGGGCAGGACCTGGCCGGCCTCAACGAGACCGGGCTGGCGCTGTTCCGGCGCCGGCACATCGGCATGGTCTTCCAGTTCTTCAACCTCATCGACGACCTGCCCGCCCTGGACAACGTGGCGCTGGCGGCCCAGTTGACGGGCGTCCCCTCCCGGCAGGCGCGGCGCCGGGCCCTGGAGCTCCTCGACGAGCTCGGCGTGGCCGACCGCAGGAACAGCTATCCGGCGACGCTGAGCGGGGGCGAACGTCAACGCGTGGCCGTCGCGCGGGCCCTGATGAACCGTCCGGCGATCCTGCTCGCGGACGAGCCGACCGGAGCCCTCGACAGCCGGTCGGGAGAGCAGGTGATGGACCTGCTCATCGACCTGAATCAGATCGGCCAGACACTGCTGATCGTCACGCACGACCCGGAGTTGGCCAGCCGATGCGCCAGTCGCCTGGTCGAGGTCGCCGACGGCCGGATCGCCCGGCAGAGCGCGCTGGAGGCGACCGCATGAGCGCCGTGTGGCGGGCCTCCCGCGCCGCTGTGAAGCGCCGCAGGCTCCAGACCTTCGTCATCGGACTGGTCGTGCTCTGCTCCACCACGACCGTCCTGCTCGCGCTGGGGCTGCTCGACGCCGCCTCCGGCCCTTTCGACAAGGCGTACTCCGCCCAGCGCGGGGCCCATGTCGTGGCGACCTTCGACACCTCGCGGGTCACCCCGGAGCAGCTGGCCCGGACCGCCCGGCGCCCGGGCGTCGAGGCGGCGGCCGGGCCGTTCGGGCAGGGCGTCGTGGACGTTGCCGACGGCCGGCTCTGGATGCCGGGCGGTTCTCTCACGGTGGTGGGCCGGGCCGATCCGGGAGGGCCGGTCGACCGGGTGGAGGTTCTGGAGGGGCGGTGGGCGACCGCTCCCGGGGAGATCGTCGTCGCCTGGCCGTCCGGGGGCACTCCGGGACCCGAGCTGCTGGGAACCGAACTGGCGGCGCCGGGGGGTGCGCCGCTGCGCGTCGTGGGCTTCGCGGCCAGCATGTCGAAGTCGGCGGAAGGGTGGGTGTCGCCCGAGCAGATGGCGGCGATGGGGCCCGTGGGCGCGCAGATGCTGTACCGCTTCACGGACGCCTCGACGGAGGCCGGGTTGCGGTCCTCGGTCGCCACGGCGACCGCCGGACTGCCCCAGGGGTCGCTGACCCACCAGCAGAGCCACCTCACGCTGAAACGGGCCTTCTCGGCGCTGGCCGACACCTACCTGCCGTTCATGACGCTGTTCGGTGTCCTGGGCCTGCTGGTGTCCGCCCTCATCGTCGGCAACGTCGTCAGCGGCGCGGTGGTTTCCGGGTACCGCCACATCGGCGTGCTGAAGGCCCTGGGCTTCACCCCGAACCAGGTGGTCGCGGTGTACCTGACGATGATGGCCGTGCCGGCCGGCGCCGGCTCCGTCCTCGGCACTCTGCTCGGCACCTCCCTGGCCGAGCCGATCCTCAAGGTCGCGTTCTCCGGCATCGAGACCGGAAGGGCCTCGGTCGGCGGCGTGGGCGCGTGGGTCTCGGTCGCGTGCCTGCTCGGCATGCCCTTGCTGGTGCTGCTCGCCGCTCTGGTCCCCGCCCTGCGGGCCCACAGGCTTCCTGCTGCCCGGGCCATCAGCGCGGGCGGCGCCCCCGCCGCGGGCCGCGGACTGCGCGTCCAGCGCGCACTCGGCGGAAGCCCGCTGCCGCGCGCCGTCAGCCTGGGCCTGGGACAGCCTTTCGCCCGCCCCGGCCGCACGGTACTGACCCTGGCGGCGATCGTTCTCGGAGTGACCACGGTGACCCTGGCGACCGGGCTGACCAGCACCATGCTCGCCTTCGACGAGGCCGGGCGGGGCAGCGGCGGCCCCGTCGTCCGGGTGGAGGCGGGGGCCCCGGGCAACGGCCGGCCCGCCCCCGGACTCACCGACGACCAGGTCGAGGAACGCCTGCGGTCCCTGCCCGGTGCGCAGCACGTACGGGCCCGCGCGCTGGCCCAGGTGCGCATGACCGGGCAGTCCCGGTCGGTGTTCGCCGACTTCTACCGCGGGGACGACCCCTCGCAGTCCGGGCGGATCGCCCGGGGCAGGCCGGCGACGGCGGACGGCGAGATCGCGGCCGGGCCCGCCTTCCTCTCCCAGCGCGGCCTGCGGCTGGGTGACCGGGTCACCCTGGCGCTGGAGGGCAGGCAGGTCACCGCGACGGTCGTCGGCGTGCTCGTCGACGGAAACGCACGCGCGCTGGAGGCCGGCTGGCCGACCCTGGCCCGACTGTCACCGCACACCCGCGCCGTCGAGTACGAGGTACGTCTCGCGCCGGGCGCCGACGCCGCGGCGTACGCCCGGGCGGCCGAGGCCGCCGACCCGGGCCTGCGGGCGACGGTGCCGGACTCACGCAACGCGGGCACCACCACCGTCGTCGCGTTCTCGTCCGTGTTCACCGTCCTGTTGAGCGTGGTGGCGTCCCTCGGCGTCTTCAACACCGTCCTCCTGAGCACCCGGGAGCGCCGGCGGGACCTCGGCATGCTCAAGTCCATCGGGATGACACCGCGGCAGGTGGTGCTGATGACCGTCACGTCGGTGGCGGGGGTGGGGGCGGTCGGCGGACTGCTGGGCATTCCGCTCGGGATGCTGGCCCACCGGCTCGTCGTGGACAACGTCGGGGTCGTCGCCTTCCCCGACGCGATGAAGAACATATGGGACGCGCCGCAGCTGTCCGGACTGCTGCTCGCGGGTGTCGCGATCGCCGTCACGGGTGCGCTGGTACCGGCTCGGGCCGCGGCCCGGACGACCATCGCGACGGCCCTGCACACCGAATAGCAGGGCGAATTGGGGATGCGTCCGGCGCGTGGGGCTTCGTAGGCTGCTCCCCGCGACGGACCCCGACACCCCCGGAAGGACCGCGGATGCCCCGCAACCCGAAGAAGGCCCGACGCCTCGTCGTGGGCGGGGACACCTACACGTGGTCGGTGCGCCACTCCCACGGCAGCCCGGGCGGCGGCGCCCGCGACTGCTGCGAGTCGCTGACCGTCCACCTGGCCGGGGCGCGGGGACACCTGCGCGTCGTCTTCCGCGAAGGGCCGGGCAGGCTGGTCCCGGCCGGGTACCCGATGGTCTCCGGCGAGGTGTCCCTGGCCGTCGGCGCATCGCTGTACCTGCACGAACCCGGCACCGTGCGGGCCCTGATGGAGGAGGCCCGGGCCTGCGGATGGCGTCCCGACGGCCCCTCGGGCCTGGAGGTCGACGGCTGGACCCTCTTCGAGGGTGCCCTGCGCAGACGGCCCGCCCGCGTCACCGCCCGGCCCGCCCCGCAGGGGTGATTCCGTCACCTCACCGGGCCGGGGGTCGTTAGGGCCTGGGGGTTGACTCGGGGGGCGAAGGGATGGCGGTATGCGGCAGTTTCCTCTGGAGATGCACCACGTGGCACCCGGGAGGGTGGTCGAGTGGCGGCTCAGGTCCACCGCGGCGGACGCCGTCGGGCCGGACCACGTCGGGCCGGAGGCCGTCGGGCCGGACAACGTCGCGCCGGACGCCGACGGGCCGGACCACGTCGCGCCGGACGCCGACGGGCCGGGCGACCCGGCGAGCCGGAAGGCGTCCTTCAACCAGGACAAGCACTTCACCGTCGCCGAGGAGAGCCGGGCCGCCGACGACCCCGTCGCCTCGTGGGTCGCGGTCACCTTCGAGGTGACCGGTCCGCTCGACGAACCGGCCCTGGCCCGGGCCCTGCTCACCTTCGTCCGGCGGCACGAGGTGCTGCGCTGCGCGTTCCGCAGGCTGGCCGGGGAGCTGGCGTGCGAGCCCTTCGCCCCCGCCACGCTCAGCCTCGACCCCGAGCCCGTGGGCACCTTCGACGACGCCGGCGTGCTGTCCGACTTCCTCGTCGAGCGGTTCAAGCGGAGCATCGACACCCTGTCCTGGCCGCTGTTCATCATGGGGGCGGTGGTCCGCGAGGACTCGGCGACGGTCTACCTCGCCTTCGACCACATCGTCTGCGACGGCATGTCGATGCCCATCGTGGCGCGCGAGGTACTGACCGCCTACGAGGCCCTGCGCGCCGGCGGGACCGCCGAACTCCCGCCCGCACCCAGCTACCTGGACTTCGCCGACGAGCAGCGCCGCCGCTACCTGTCCATCGACGCCCGCGACGGCCGACTGGACTACTGGAAGGCCTTCATGGGGCCCGCCGGCGAGTTCTTCCCGCGTTTCCCCCTCGACCTCGGCGTCGAGCCGGGGCGGATGTACCCCATCGTCAACGAGGCCTCCATGCTGCTGGACGCCGGTGAGGCCGAGGTCTTCGAGAAGACCTGCCTGGCGGCCGGCGGCAAGCCGTTCATGGGCGTGCTGGGCTCGGTGGCCGTGTGTCTGCGCGATGCCGGCGGACCGGGCGTCTACCGCGGCCTGATGCCGGTCAGCGAGCGCGGCCGGGGTACCTGGACGAACTCGGTGGGCTGGTTCGTCAACACCCTGCCGATCGAGTTCGACGCCTCCCCCGGCCGGGACTTCGCCCAGGTGCTGGCCTCCGTGCGGGCCGGGTTCGGCGAGATGATGACGCACCTCGACGTGCCGTTCGTCCGGGCGTGGGAGCTGCTGGCGCCCGAGGAGTTCGCCGCCCGCTCCTGGCCGTACCCGGTGAACTTCTTCTCGTACATCGACATGCGCAAGTGCCCGGGCGCCGAGCGCCACGACGAGTGGCGGCCCACCACGCACGTGTGGTCGGCGCGGGCCAACGGCGCCTGCTCCTGGTTCCAGCGGGACACCGACGGCCTGCACATGAACTCCATCTACGTCGACACCCGCGCGGCCCGCCGGACCATGGGCGACTTCCAGGAGGCGCTGCGCCTGACGGTCCGGGAGGTCGCCCGGACCGGTGGTTTCCGCCGGCCCGTCGCGCTGACGCCGCAGCGCCGGCCCGTGCGGGGGACCCCGTCGGACGTGGCCGCGTTCGCACGCCGCGGCTGAGCCGCCCACGGGCGGCCCGGTCCCGGGCTCAGAGGCGGGCCGCGCGCCGCAGGAGCAGGGTGCGTTCCTGTTCGTTGCGGGTGAGCGACGCGGCGCGCTCGAACTCCGCCCGGGCCTCGCGCGGCCGGCCGAGGCGCTCCAGCAGGTCGCCCCGGACGCTCGGCAGCAAGTGGTAGGCGCTCAGGGCCGGTTCCCGGGCCAGGGCGTCGACGAGCGGCAGGGCCGCCGCCGGCCCCTCGGCCATCGACACGGCCACCGCCCGGTTGAGCTCCACCACCGGAGAGGGGGTCAGCTGGACCAGCCGCCCGTAGAGGGTGGCGATCGCGGCCCAGTCCGTGTCCTCGTAGCGGACGGCGGCGGCGTGGCACCCGGCGATGGCGGCCTGGAGGGCGTACGGGCCGCTGCCGGCGCGGCTCATCGCCCGGGCGCCCCTGGCGATGAGCAGGCGGTTCCACCTGGCCCGGTTCTGGTCGGCGAGCAGCACCGGTTCGCCGTCGGGGCCGGTGCGGGCGGCGGTCCGGGACGCCTGGAACTCCAGCAGCGCGGCGAGGCCGTGCACCTCCCCCTCGTCGGGCATGAGGGCCTCCAGTACGCGGGCCAGGCGCAGGGCGTCCTCGCAGAGGGCGGGCCGGACCAGGTCGTCGCCGGAGGTGGCGGAGTAACCCTCGTTGAAGATCAGGTAGATGACGTCCAGGACCGAGGAGAGGCGTGCCTCGCGGTCGGCGCCGTACGGGACTTCGAAGGGCACCGCGGCCTTGGCCAGGGTCCGTTTCGCGCGCACGATGCGCTGGGCGACGGTGCTCTCGGAGGCGAGGAAGGCGCGGGCGATCTCCTGGGTCGTCAGTCCGCCGAGCAGGCGGAGGGTGAGCGCGATGCGGGCATCGGTGGCGAGGACCGGGTGGCAGGCGGTGAAGACCAGGCGCAGCAGGTCGTCGTCGATGTCGTCGGGCTCGGCCGGTTCGGCCGGCGGGGGTTCGTCCTCCAGGGTCCGGCCGACCTCGGCGAGTTTGCGCGCGTACGTCTCCTTGCGGCGGACGAGGTCGATGGCGCGGTGCTTGGCGGTCGCCATGAGCCAGGCGCCCGGGCGGTCCGGGACACCCGACTCCGGCCATTGCTCCAGTGCGGTGACGAGGGCGTCCTGTGCGATCTCCTCGGCGATGCCGACGTCCCGCACGATGCGGGTGACGCCGGCGATGATCCGCGCCGACTCGATCCTGAACACCGCTTCGACCGCCCGGGCCGTATCCACTGCCGTCACGGCCACCCATCAGAGCAGCCGTGACGAGGCAGGGCAAACGCGGGCGCGAGCCGGCCGGGTCACATCTCCTGGATCTCCCGGACCTCGGCGCTGACGTTCCATTCCGCGGGGTGGATCTCCAGGAAGCGCCGGGTCCACTCGATGGCCTCGGCCTTGTCCTTGCACTGGCTGAGGGAGTAGCCGCCGACGACCTCCTTGGTCTCGGTGAAGGGGCCGTCGGTGTAGCTGATCTTCCCGCCGGACCAGCTGAGACGGGTCGCCTCGGAGGTGGGGAGCAGTCCTGCGGTGTCGAGCATGACGCCCGCCTTGGTGATCTCCTCCAGCAGGGCGCCCATGCGCTGCTCGAACTCCGGGGGGAACTCGTTGGGGGGAAGGTCCTGCTCGTTGATGCGGATCATCGTCAGGAAGCGCGGCATGGTGACTCCTCGGTCGCGGGGCGGGGTCCTTCCCCGCCTCTCACCCTTGCGTCGAACGGGAGGCGCCCGGATCGACAGCTCTCCGGAAATGTTTCGGGGAATTCTTCCCGGCGGCCACCGGGGGGCCGCCGTGGCCCTGGTGGGGCCGGGTCAGCGGCTGTCGCCGGTCCAGTCCCAGTGGCCCGGGTCGCCGGCCCTGCGGCGGTAGTGGGCCCGGCCGCCGGCTCCGTAGCGGCCTATCTCCGTGGGGAGGCGGGCCTCCTCGTCGAGCCGGTGCGCGCTCCAGCCCGTGATGTCCAGGAGGAGCCCGTCGAGCGGACCGCCGACCAGTTCGCCGTAGACGTGGCCGGATCGGGGGCCGGGGTCGGGGTCCTCGTGGTCGGCGCCGTAGACCCGGCGCCGGAGCATCCTGTCGTCCATGCTGATCAGCTTCACAGGCGGCACTGACAACGGCCCGTCGGCCGCCCGCCCGGTCGGCGGCGATGATGGGTGCCGCGCTCCCGGCGGAGGGGCGCCCGGACGAGGAGCGAGACGCATGGCACGTGGGGTGCACCGGCCGCAGGAGGACGAGGAGTTCGATTTCGTCCTGTCGATGACGACGGGGCCCGTCCTGGCCTACTTCTGCGGCACCTGGCCCAAGGCGGTGGAGGCCTGCAGGGCGATGGACGCGGTCGTCGGTGAGCTGGCGCGGGAGTACGGGACGCGGTTCACCGCCGTCCGCGCGGACATCACCCGGTGTCCCGGGGCGACGAAGCGCTACGGCGTGACGGGTGCGCCGACCGCGGTCCTCGTCGTGGCGGGCGAGGCGGTGGCGAGCCAGGCGGGCCCGATGGACCGCGAGGAACTCGGGGCGTTCCTGGACGCCCATCTGTGACGGAACGACTTCCTGTACAGTTGTCCAGGAAATTGCTTCGCACCCCTCCGGAGAAGTGGAGACGGCCATGCAGACGGTCGCTCAGATCCTGATCGGCCTGGTGGCCGCACTGCACGCGTACTTCCTCGTGCTGGAGATGTTCCTGTGGCAGCGGCCGCCGGGCCGGGCGCTGTCGGGGTTCGATGCGGCCACCGCCCGGCTGACGGCGCCGCTCGCCGCCAACCAGGGCCTCTACAACGGCTTCCTCGCCGCCGGCCTGGTCTGGGGGCTGGTCATCGACTCGCTCGCCACGCAGGTCTTCTTCCTCGTCTGCGTGATCGTGGCCGGCGCGTTCGGGGCCGCGACCGCCAACCGCCGGATCCTCTTCGCCCAGGCGGTACCGGGGGCCCTCGCGCTCGGCGCCGCACTGCTGGCCGCATGACTCCGCAGGCACCGCAGCCGCCGGCCCGTCCGGAGGACCCCCGCACGGCCCGGACCAAGGCGCGGCTGCGCGAGAGCCTGCTGGCCGAGTGCGCGGACCGGCCGCTCGCGGAGGTCAGCGTCTCGGCGGTGGTCCGCCGGGCCGGCGTCGGCCGCGCCACCTTCTACCTGCACTACGAGGACCTCACCGCGCTCGCCGTCGACGCGTGCGCGGACGTGGTGCACGCGGCGGTGGACGCCCTGCACGCCTGGCAGACCGACTCCTCGCCCCTCCCCCCGGCCCGCCCTCCGGCGGCCCTGGCCGAGTTCCTGACGGGGGCGGCCCGGCGGGCGCAGCTGCACCGGACCCTGCTGCTGCCGGGCGGTGGCGGACCCCTCGGCGACCGCTTGCACCGGGAGCTGCGGGCCCGCGCCCACGCCGAACGCGAGGCGGTGGGCGCCCCCCGGTCCGAACTCGTCGCCTCGGCGGTCGCCGCGACCTTCACCGGGGTGCTCGCGGACTGGCTTCACGGGGAGATCCCGGCGGATCCGGCCGCACTGGCGGACGACCTGTGGGCCCTGCTCATGTCGCTGCACCGCGCGGTCGGCCGGCGCTAGGGGACGGGCCCGCGGGGCGGATCGGGCGGATCGGGGCGGGAGCGGACGCGGAGAACCCCGCCGGGAAGCGGCGGGGTTCTCGTTCTTCACGGCACGGCGCGTGGTGGGACTACCCGAGGGTGACCACGTTGTCGGCCTGGGGACCCTTGGGGCCCTGGGTGACGGTGTAGTCGACCCGTGCGTTCTCCTCCAGCGACTTGAACCCAGTGGTCTGGATCGCGGAGAAGTGCACGAACACATCAGGACCGCCGTCGTCCTGCTGGATGAAGCCGAACCCCTTCTCCGAGTTGAACCACTTCACGACACCTGTTGCCATCTTGCTGATCCTTCACAACGGTCCACTGCGGGCCGCACACGCGGCCGTCTCGATCCTGCCCAAAGGCGTCCCGGAGCACACGCCGGACGCGGCCAACCGGGGCGCGTCGCGCATTCGAACTTGCGGCCGCCTTGTCCGCGATACGGGGAGCCGCCGCTCCCGTACGGGCTCAGACCCCCTCTTCGACGGTCGGCAGCGCGGCCGCCGGACGGGGTCCGGCGACGGCGCCGGCGGCCCGGCGGGGGCCGGCGGCCCGGCAGCCCAGACAGTCGGCGTGGCCGGTGCGGGCGGTGGTGTCGCGGACGCGCCAGTCCCACTCGGCCTCGGGGCGGGGGCCGCTCGGTTTGCCCCACCCGGCGAGGTGCAGCAGCCAGGTGAGGAGTCCGGCCAGGGCCACGACGCCGAGGCCGATCAGGATCCCGGGCGGCCAGGCCGCGCACACGGCGGCCCCCGCCCCGGCGAACCCCAGGAGGGCCACCGTGGTTCCGGTCCAGCCGGCCACCGTGTGGCCGAGATCGACGTGACCGTGCGCGCTCATGGTTCTCCCTGGTCGAAAGGGTCAGCAGTAGGCTCGGACAAAGAGATGCTTATTTCGCAAGGTAAGTATCTCACTAGCTAAGTAACTTAGATGCTAAGGAGTATCAGCGTGCAGGGCAAGTCCCGCCCCGCGGCCACCGCCGCGGAGGCGCTTTCGCGCATGGACCAGTTCGTCGCGCTCGGCATCGTCGGCCAGCAGGAGGTGGCGCAGCGGCTGGGACTCAACGTCACCGACCTGACCTGTCTCGGGCACGTCCTGGGCGCCGGGGAGACCCCCCTCGCCGCCGGCGACCTGGCCGAACTGGTCGACCTGACCACCGGCGCCGTCACCGGCGTGCTCAACCGGCTGGAGAAGGCCGGCTACGCGCGGCGCCGGCCCGATCCCACCGACCGGCGCCGGGTGCGGGTCGTCGCGGAGCCGGCCGCGGCGGCCCGGGTCTTCGCCGTCTACCAGCCCTTCTACGACCGGCTGGGGGCGCTGTTCGCCGACTACACCCCCGACGAGATCGCGGTGATCGCCGACTGGTTCGAGCGCGCCGCCGTCGAGGTCCGCGCCCACTGCGCCCAGGTGCGCGCGGGCGAACTGGACGCCCCGGCGGGTCCGCCCCCCGCTGGTACCATGGGCGGTTGACCATCTCCTTTCCTTCTTCCCCCCGTACTTCGAAAGGTCCTGCATGAGGAACCCGTCAGCTCATGGGCGCTTCGGTGTGAAGGGTGGTGCCAAGGCCGGTTCCGGTTCCAGGAACTCCGCCAAGGCCCCCCGGAGCCTCGGGCCGCAGGGTGAGTTCGCGATGCCCCGGCCGAAGTCGCCGGCGCTGGCTCCGGTGGATTCGTTCGCCGAGCTCGACCTGCCCGTGGAGCTGACGGAGACCATGGCTTCCCTTTCGGTGACGAAGCCGTTCCCGATCCAGGCCGCCACCCTCCCGAACGCCCTCGCCGGGCGTGACGTCCTCGGGCGCGGGCGGACCGGCTCCGGCAAGACCCTCGCCTTCGGCCTGGCGCTGCTCGCGCGCACGGCGGGACAGCAGGCGGAACCGAAGCGTCCGCTGGCGCTGGTGCTCGTACCGACGCGCGAGCTGGCGCAGCAGGTCACCGAGGCGCTGGAGCCGTATGCGGCGGCGCTGCGGCTGCGGATGGCCACGGTGGTCGGCGGCCTGTCCATCGGCCGTCAGGTGAGCGCCCTGCGCACCGGTGCCGAGGTGGTCGTGGCCACCCCCGGGCGGCTGAGCGACCTGGTCGGACGGCGCGACGTGCACCTGGAGCGGGTACGGATCACCGTGCTCGACGAGGCGGACCAGATGTGCGACATGGGCTTCATGCCGCAGGTCACGGAGATTTTGGACCAGGTGCACCACGCGGGTCAGCGGATGCTGTTCTCGGCGACCCTGGACCGCAACGTCGACCAGCTGGTCCAGAGGTACCTGAAGGACCCGGTCTCGTCGTCCGTGGACCCGCAGGCGGGCGCCGTGACGACCATGGACCACCACGTGCTGCACATCCACGCGGCCGACAAGGTCTCGGCGGCGACCGAGATCGCGGCCCGCGACAACCGGGTGCTGATGTTCCTCGACACCAAGCACGGGGTCGACCAGTTCGTGAAGCACCTGCGGGCGATGGGCGTACGGGCCGAAGGCCTGCACAGCGGCAAGTCCCAGCCGCAGCGCACCCGGACCCTGGCCCAGTTCAAGGCGGGGGCCGTCACCGTGCTGGTCGCGACGAACGTCGCGGCGCGCGGCATCCACATCGACGACCTCGACCTCGTCGTCAACGTCGACCCGCCGGCCGACCACAAGGACTACCTGCACCGCGGTGGCCGTACCGCCCGGGCCGGCGAGTCCGGCCGGGTCGTCACCCTCGTCACGCCGAACCAGCGCCGCGACATGGTCCGGCTGCTGGCCGACGCGCGGGTCCGGCCGACGATCACGCAGGTGCGCTCCGGTGAGGCGGCGCTCAGCAGGATCACCGGGGCGAAAGCCCCTTCCGGAGTGCCGCTGTCCGGCTCCGCGCCGACCGACGCCAAGGGCAGGCCGTCGGGGACGGAGCTTCGGCTTCCGCGGTATCGGCACCCGGCCGGGCCGGCCCGGGAAGGGCAAGGAGTCCCGCAAGACCCTGGAAGCCCGTCAGCAGGCCGAGGCCCGGCGCGCGGCGAGGGTCCGCCGCGGCATCTGAAGCCGCCGGGCGCGGCGGGCCGCGCCGGCCCGCGGTCAGTCGCGTTCGAAGGCGTGGGAGTGGCCGATGACGCGGAAGCCGCGGCGCTCGTACCAGTGGCGCGGCCAGTCCGCCGCGTCGGCGGTCAGGAAGCGGGTGTCGCAGCCGGCCTCCGCGGCCATGTGCAGGGCGGTGGTCAGGACGGCGTCGGCATGGCCGCGGCCGAAGTGGGCCTCCGCGGTCATCAGGTCCTCGATCTGGGCCGTCCCGGTGGCGGCGTCGAGGTACAGGTCGGCCCAGGAGGCGACCTCGCCGCCCTCCGTGCGCGAGCCGATGAAGCGGACGTCGTCGGCGCCGCGCAGGCGCGTCCCGCGCCGCTCGACGAGCTGGCGCACGACCTCGTCGTCGACGTCCGGGAGGATCCCCCGCCACCGGGTGGTCAGCGGGCCGCGCAGGTCGTCGAGGGCGACCTCCCGTGCGGCCGCGCGGGCGGGCGCCGGGCCGGCGTGGAGCATCACCAGATACGTGGAGTGGGTGTAGCCGGCGCGGACCAGCGGTCCGGCGCACGCCCGCGCGGCCGCGTCGTCGAACACGGAGACCAGGCGGTGCGGGAGGTGGCCGAGGGCCTCCTCCACGAGGCCGGGGAGCGCCTCGGGGTCGACGGCCGCGTCGATGACGACCTGGTTGTTGGCGCGGGACTGCGCGAAGGCGTCGTCGTACGCGGCGAACCCGCCGGGCAGCCCGACGGTACGGACAGCCTGGCGGCGGGCGAAGGCGGCCATGAAGCGGTTGGCGCGGATCAGGTGCGGGCTGGTCATCGGGGCAGCGTAGGCCGTCGTGCCGCGCCGGGTCACTCGGATTGCGGGGCGGCGGGCCGTCGGCGCAGGCGCTCGGCGGCGGCGTTGCGGACGCGGCGGGTGCGGGCGTCGGCGGCGAGCAGCTCCAGGGCCTCGTACGAGGCGAGCAGCCGGACCGCGGTGCGCTGGCACCAGTCGGAGGCGTCGGTCAGCTCGGCGGCGGACCAGGGCTCGCCGCGGGTGACGGCCTTGAGCAGGGTCCACTCCCGCAGCCGGCGCTCGGGGAAGGCCCGGCCGGCGAGCACTGCGGACATGGCTCGCGCCCAGACGGTGAACCCGTCGTCGGCGAGCAGGCCCGCGGCCCGGCGGTCGAGGTGGGTGACGACCGCGCTCTCGGCCATCACGCGGTCGGGGTCGCGCAGGACGGCGGCGACGACCTCGGCCTCGGCGCTCTCGCCGGGTGTCGCGGCGAGGGCTTCGAGGTGGCGGGCGTAGCGCCAGTGCTCGGGCGGCGTGCCGGGGTCGACGTCGGGGAGGGTCACGGGGCGACGTCCTCGCGGACGCGTCCCGCCCAGCCGCCGTCCCCGATCGGCTCCCAGTCGGTCCGTACGGTCCGCCCGTGGTACCGGTACGCGATGTCGGCCACGGTCGCCGCCGCCCTGTCCTTGGCCTGTGCCGCGTCGACGGACGGGTCGGCCCGGCCGCAGCCGACGCCCGTGATCGACGTCGCCCAGCCGCCCGCCACCGGCAGGACCAGGACCCCGGTCGGCATGCCTATGACGGGTCGCCGTTGTTTCGTGCCTTTCCGCATGGGATCCATTCCACACGACGGCCGTGGCGGGGCGGTGGTCAGGGTGCCGCCGGAGGGCCGGACGGTGGGCCCTCGCCGTGCCGGCGCTCCCGATCAGGCTTCGGCGGCGCCGGCCTCCCCCTCCGGTCCGGGGAGCGGGGCGCCGGTCTCCAGGAGGGTCTTCAGGCTGGACGCGAGCATCGGCCAGGCCTGCCCGCACATGCCGATCAGGGTGCCGCCCGGCTCGAAGCCCTCGTGCCGGATCGTCAGCCGCGCCAGGGCGTCGCCGACCGGCTCGATCTCGTACGTCACCTTCGTGCGGGGCTCCTTCGCCAGCTCGGACCGCAGCTCCTCGTCGATCCCGGCCGCGGCCGCCCACTGCGGGCTGAAGGTGTGCCAGGTGTACGAGAGCAGGCGGTCCGGGACGCAGCCGAGGACGAGCTGGCCGGGGTCACTGGTGCGGGTCCCCCGCTCGACCCAGTCCATCGGGGAGCCCACCGCCCAGTCGGTCTCGAAGCTCAGCCCCCAGTACCGGCGGGTGAACGCGGGGTCGGTGAGGGCCTGCCAGACCCGGGACGGATCGGCCTGGATGTAGAGGGTGTAGGTGATCGCACTGTCGCTCATGGGCCCATGCTGCGGGACCGCGGACCGGGGACGACGGATTTCACGGCCACGGCCGTGACGGGCGGCCGGGGCGGTGACCGGCGGTCCCGCCGGGCCGTCACCAGCGCAGGCCCTCCTCGGGGAGTTCGGCGAGCGGGGTGCGGGCGGGAGCGGGCAGGTGGAGGCGGGCGCGGGCCGCGTGGACCGCGGCGATCTCGTCCTCGCCGGCCGGGCCCCAGTCGCTCAGCTCGCGGACCTGTTCGGGCGTGGCCAGCAGGCGCGCGTACGCCGGGTCCGTGGCCGGCGGCAGGCCGGTGAGGCGGGCCGTGACGCGGGCGTGCACGCCGTGGTCGCCGGTGCGGTAGCCGAGCGGTGCGGCCCCCGTGGCGCTCGCGGCGGCGGGGGACGGGAGGTGGGCGGCGCCGGTCGCCCGGGCGATCAGGAGCAGGACCCGGCCGTCGGGGGCGAACAGCCAGCCGGACAGGTCGCGCACGGGCCGCTGCGCCGGGACCGGGCCGCCGTGCCAGGCGCCGCGCTGCGGGATCCGGCGGGCGCGCAGCGCACCGAGCCGGTCGAGGGCGGTCGGTGCGGTGGGGCGGCCGTCCTCCAGGAGGGCGGCGCCGGAGCCGTTGATGCGGGCGCGCAGCGCGGACAGGGCGCGGCGCGCGTCGCCGGGGTCCATCAGGGCGGGCAGGTCGGCCGGCTCCGCGAAGTGGATGCCGGTGATCTCCTGCGCCGGGAGCCGGACGGCGCCGATCCGGTCCGGTGTCCAGGTCCCCCCGTCGTAGACGTGCAGGATCTCGCCGGGGAACCCCATCTCAGGAGGGAAGCCGGGGGTGTCGGCGGGGATCCAGTCCACGGCCAGGCCGCGCGGGTAGCGGCCGTCGACGCCGAGTTCCTCGCGCAGCTCGCGGGCGGCGGCGGCCGACGGCGCCTCGCCGGCGTCGATCGCTCCGCCGGGCAGCAGCCGGTCGGCGCGGTAGTCGACGCTCTGGACCAGGACCCGGCCGTCGGTGTCGGTGACGAGGACGACGGCGGCGGTCCAGACGGCTGCCCGGGAGGCGCCGTACTCCTCCGGGGTCATCCAGGTCCCGGCGCCGCACTCCTGGTCGTCGGTCGCGCTGTGGTCGGTCAGCTGCGGCATCGGGACTCCGTTCGCCTGGGCGGACCCGTGCGGACCCGCCGCCTGTGCAACAGCTGGTACGGCCCGCGGGTTACGGCGGTCCGCGCAGCCGGGAAGGGGGGACACGTTTTGCCACCGCTATACCTCCTTATTACCTGGTTATGTCGGCGTTGGTACGGTCCGGGAGCGGGCTGGCGGCATGAACACCGCCGGTCCGACCAACTTCACAGCGGGAACGGCGGCGGGAACAGCGGTGGGCACAGGGGCTGGTACGGGGGCTGGTACGGGGGCGGGTGCGCGGACGGGATCAGGTCCCGGGACGGGGGCCGCGCCGGGCGGGCGGACCGGCGGCGGCTCCGGCCGGCTGGCCGGGGTGGACGCCGTGCGCGGCATCGCCGTCCTCGGCATGTTCGCCGTGCACGTGGGGCCCGGCCCGCAGCCCCGTGGCGCGGGGTATCTGCTCGTCGCCGCCGACGGGCGCGCCCCGGCCCTCTTCACGCTCCTCGCGGGCTTCTCCCTGGTCCTCGCGCAGCGCGCCACGGATCCGGCGCGGCGCCCCGAGGGATGGGCTGCGCGGTGGCGCCCGCTGCTGATCCGCTGCGCCGTCCTGGCCGTACTCGGCCTGTACCTGGCCTCGTTGTGGCCCGGGATCCTCGTCATCCTCGCCTTCTTCGCCGTGTACTTCCTGGCCGCCGAACCCTTCACGCGGCTCTCCGCACCGGTGCTCACCGCCGTGGCGGGCGCGTCGGTGGTGGTGGGGCCGTTGCTGTCGTTCCTGCTGGGCCCGTTGTTCGGGTACGGGGCGTCGGGCCGCGGTCTGGTCCCCGAGGCCGCGGACCTGACGAGCGGGCCGGGTCTGGCGGGGGTGGTGTGCGAGCTGCTGCTGACCGGGGCGTATCCGCTGGCCACGTACTTCCCGTACGTGCTGGCCGGGATGGCCCTCGCCCGGCTGTGCGACGTGCGGGAGCGGGCGACGGCGTGGCGGATGGCCGGTTGGGGCGCGGTGGCGGCGATCGCCGGGTACGGCTCCGCCTGGCTGGCCGGTCACGCGTTCGGCACCCGGCAGCGGCTGCTGGAGGCGATAGCGGTCCACCACCCGGAGGCGATGGCCGCCGCCGATCCCGTTCGGGCGGTGCTGGACAGCCAGTTCGGCGCGGTGCCGAGCACGTCCTGGGACTGGCTGCTGCTGGCCGACCCCTACAGCCAGACCCCGCTGGAGACCCTGGGCAACGCGGGGGTGGGGTGCGCCCTGATCGGCCTGTGCGCCCTGACCGCGCGGTACGCGATCGGCGCCCGCCTGCTGCGGCCCCTCACCGTGCTGGGGGCGATGGCGCTGAGCGCGTACGTCGTCCACGCGCTGGTCCTGGCCGGCCCGGCGCACGGCGCGGCGTCCTGGTCGGCGTGGATCGCCTTCAGCGCCACCGCGCTCGGCCTGACCTGGGTCTGGCAGCGGCTCTGGGCCGGCAGCCCGCTGCGCCGCGGCCCGGTGGAGCACGCCCTGCGGCTGGCCACGCGGGCGGGTGTCCGGGCGTAGCGGGGGCGTGCGGGCGCCGGCTACCCGTCCAGGCGGACGGGCATGAGGATCGAGAAGGCGTCCTCGGTGTCGGTCCGGCGGATCGCCAGCGGCGTCGTGGGGGCGCCCGCCTCGACGACCAGCTCGTCACGGCCGGCGCTCGCCGGCGCGGACCGGTCCGGTTTCCACGAGGTGCCGGAACTGCGGGGCGGCGACGCGCGCGCGGCGCCCGGCGGGCAGCCGTACGAGGCGGCGGTAGTCGGGGAAGTCGTGGTCGAGGCACTGGCCGGCCGCTTCGTGGCCCTCCGTGCGCAGGGCCACGCGGTCACCGTCCACGGTGAGCCGGACGGCCGCGTCGTCACCGAGCAGGGCCCGCATGGCGTCGGTGAGCCGGGACGGCACGAGGACCTGGACGCGGGGTCCTGCGTACCCGGCGGTCGAGGCCCGTGCGACGGCCATCCGGTAGCGGTCGGTGGCGACGACGCGCAGGTCGTCCCCGTCGATGTCGAACAGGACGCCGCCGAGCACGGGCAGTTCCGGATCGGTGCCGGCGGCGAACCGCACGGAGTCCAGGGCGTCGGCGAGATCGGGTGCGCGGACGGTGAGTCCGACGGTGGCGGTACGGAGTGAGGTCATGGGGTTCTCCCTGCGTTCGAGAAGCGCTCGGACCGTGGAGAACTCGCCGCGGGCGGCGGACAGTCCGGTTTCGAGCCGGTGCAGATGCGCCTGGAGCAGGCCGCGCACCAGATCGGTGTCGGTGCCGGACCAGCCCGCCAGCACCAGGCGGATGTCGGCCAAGGGCATCCCCGCACGGCGCAGCCGGGCCAGTACCCGTGCCTCGTCGAGCTGTTCGGGGCCGTACCAGCGGTAGCCACTGGCCGGATCCACCCGGGCCGGCACCAGAACGGCGGCTCCGTCGTAGAACCGGAGGGCGCTCACGCTCAGTCCGCTGTCCCGGGCCATCTCGCCGATGCTGCGCATCTCGTTCTCCACACCCGGAACTCTGCGCCCTCCACCAGGTCGAGGGTCAAACAGCGCTCCGCGCGCGGGGATCCCGAGCCCCCCACCCCCGTGGGGGGGCTCCGATCCGGACGGGACCTCCCGTGCGTCCCGTGGTGCCGGGGCAGCCGCGAGAACGATCACAACGCTAGGGCCGGACGGCGGGTCCGGCCCATGGCAGCAGACGTCAGCAAGGGGACCGAACGCGCCACGGGGAACCCTTCACGCCATCGGGGACGTCCGGACCCGGACGGCGGCGTCGGGATCGTCGGGATCGTCGGGATCGTCGGGTCATGCTGCGTCTATGCTCAGCCCCTGTGGTCTCGCACGCGCACCAGGGAACGACCTCCTCCGCCCTCACCCGGCTGAACGTCCATGCCGCACGTCTGCTCGGCGTACCCGCGGCCGGTTACGCGCACCTGCTGGGCATGGCGCCCGAGCACCTCGACGACGACCTCTGCCGGCCGCCCGTCATGACGAGCATCCGCATCGCGGAGCTGGCGACCGTCCACGCCCCCTGGACCGAGGTGTCCTTGCTGATGGCTGGTCAGTCGGCCGTCGGGAGCCTCGGGGTGTGGGACTACCTGATCACCTCCGCGCCCACTCCCCTCGACGGCATCCGGGACGCCGGGGCCCATCTCGCCACCGTCCTGGACACCGGCACGGATGACCTGCGGATCACCGAGGACGGCGACCGGGTCGTGCTCAGCCACTTCAACCGGGCCGATCTGGCCCACGAGGCGGCCTGCGCAGTCCGGGCCTGCGCGCTCGGCCTGTACCTGCGCCGGCTGAGTGAGGCCGCGCAACGGCGCCTCGTGCCCCTCGGCGTGGCGCTGGCGGCCGAGGCACCCCGGCGGCACGACGCGCTGATCGAGCTGTTCGGCACCCGCGCCATCGAGTTCGGGGCCCCGGTCAGCTCCCTCACCCTGCGCAGGGCCGACCTGACCGCTCCCGCACCGCACGCACAGCCCGGGTTGTCGGCCGTGCTGCGACGGCATGCCGAACACATCCTCGCCACCGCGGTCCCGCTGCGCGACTGGCTGGACCTGTTCCGCGGCGCAGTGGCCTGCGTCCAGGGCGAAGGCGCACCGGACCTGGCCACCGTGGCGCGGCGGATGGCCGTCAGCCCGCGGACCCTGCAGCGGCGCCTCGACGAGCACGGCACGACGTGGAGCACCGAGGTCGAGGCGGTGCGCCGGGACCGCGTCTCGCGGCTGCTGCGCACCACGGACCTGAGCGTCGAGGCGATCGCGGCACGCAGTGGCTACGCGGACGCCCGGGCGCTGCGCCGGGCGGTCCGGCGCTGGTACGGGACGACGCCCGCGGCCCTGCGCCGGGCCGCGAGCCCGGCCTGAGCGGCACGAGGGCCGGCGGGCGGGTCAGCGGTGCAGGCGGCGGGTCCAGTCCTCCGGCACCCGGTCGGCCGGTCCCGGGGCCGGCTGGTCCGCCGGGTGGTCGCCGGGCGGGGCCAGCCGGGGTCCGGACTCGTACATCTCGCTGCTGTCGTAGTCCCAGAACCACTGCTCGCCCGGCTCGAAGCTCTGCACCAGGGGGTGCCCGGTGGCCTTCCAGTGGGCGGTGGCGTGCTGGGCGGGCGAGGAGTCGCAGCAGCCGACGTGGCCGCACTGGGCGCAGCGGCGCAGGTGGAACCACCAGCCGCCCACCTCGTCGCAGTCGGCGCAGCCGGTGCCGGTCGGCGGGACGCTCGGGTCGAGTCCCTTGATGTCGGTCATGCGGGCTCCTCGGCGCTGTCGGGGGCGGTTCCGTTCTCGGGGTCGGATCCGTTCGTGGGGTCGGGCTCGGGGTCGGATCCGGGCTGGGGTTCCGGTGCGGCGGTCAGCGGCAGCAGGACCTGGAAGCGGGTGTCGCCGGGGGCGGACTCCACCTGGAGGCTGCCGTGGTGCTTGTTGACGACGATCCGCCAGGAGATGTCCAGGCCCAGGCCGGTGCCCTCGCCTACCGGCTTGGTGGTGAAGAAGGGATCGAAGATGCGGCTGCGGATGTCGGCCGGGATGCCGGGGCCGGTGTCACGGAACTCCACCAGCAGCCGTTCGCCCTCGCGGGCCGTGCGGACGGTCAGGGTGCCGTCGCCGCCGGTGCTCGCGATGGCGAAGACGGCGTTGTCGATGAGGTTGGTCCACACCTGGTTGAGTTCCGCCGGGTAGGCGGGCACGTCCGGGAGGGAACGGTCGTAGTCCTTGACCACCCGCACCCGGGAGCCGAGTTTGCCGGACAGCATCAGCAGGGTGCTGTCGAGGAGTTCGTGCACGTCGACGACCCGGTTCGGGGCGCGGTCGAGCTGCGAGTACTGCTTGGCGGCGTCGACGAGGTGGGAGATGCGGGTGGTGGAGTCGTCGATCTCGTCCATCAACAGCTCTGTCTCGACCGTGTAGTTGAGCCATCCGATGGCTCCGGGGAGGATGTCGTCGGCCACGGCGGCGGCGACCTGGTCCAGCCAGTCCACGTCCAGTCCGGCCTGGACGAACGTCGGTGCGATCCGCCAGCCCTCGGTGATGCCGTGGTCGTCGAGCCAGTCGGCGAGTTCGTCCTCCCGGTCGGCGGCCTCCAGCGGGCTGAGCGCCGTCGCCTTCGCGACGCGTTCCACCGTGCGCTCCTGGACCTCGATGAGGTCGGCGATGGCCTCTCGGGAGTAGTCGCCCTGGGCGATGACGGCCAGCTTGTGCCGCATCTTGCCGACGCGTTCGCGCAAGGTCGCGGTGGCCCGGACGGCCGCCGCGGCCGGGTTGTTGAGCTCGTGGGTGAGTCCGGCGGACAGCGACCCGAGGGCCAGCAGGCGTTCGCGCTGCCCGATGGCCCGCTGGGTGTTCTTCGCACCGAAGAAGAGACCCTCCAGCAGGTGGGCGGCCATCGGGAACCACTGCTGCATGAAGTCCGAGAACGCCTGCCCGGGCAGCACGAAGAACCGCGTCGGCTCGGTCACGCGCATGGAGTTGGTGTACGTCTGGGGGACCCGGTCGCCCAAGTAGGCTTGCATGGCCCCCGCGTACACGCCGCGCTGCGAGGTCCGGCTCACCTCGACGTCGTCGCCGCCGACCCGGCGGGACAGCACGACGGTGCCTTCGATCATCACGTAGAAGCACGTCGCCGGATCGCCCTCGGTGTAGACGGGGCCCGGCTCGAAGCGCTCCACCCGGCCCTCGGCGCACAGCTGCCCGAGCTGCTGCGGGGTGAGCTTCTCGAACAGGAACAGGGAGGCGATCTCCTGCGGATCGCAGTGCACGAACGCTCCGCTCATGACTGCTCCAGGTAGCGGTGGACGAGCATCACGGCCATGGCTCCCTCTCCGACCGCGGAGGCGACGCGCTTCGCCGACTGGGCGCGCGCGTCGCCCGCGACGAACACGCCGGGGATGTTGGTCTCCAGGTGGTACGGCGGCCGGTCCAGCGGCCATTCCGCGGGCGGCCGCCCGTCGGGCGTGAGGTCGGGGCCGGCCAGGATGAACCCGCGGTCGTCGCGCAGTACCGTGCCGTCCAGCCAGTCGGTCAGCGGGGCCGCGCCGATGAAGACGAACATCCACTGCGCGTCGACGAGTTCCGTGGCGCCGGTGTCGACGTCCCGCAGCGCCAGCTGTTCGAGGTGCTCCTCGCCGTGGGCCGACTCGACGACGGTCCGCGGTCGCACCGAGATGTTCGGTGCCTCCTCGATCTGCTGGATCAGGTAGTACGACATGGACGCCGTCAGGGAGTCCCCTCGGACGAGCAGGGTCACCGACTTGGCGCCCCGGGACAGGTACATGGCGGCCTGCCCGGCGGAGTTGGCACCGCCGACGATGTACACGTCGTGGCCCTGGCAGGAGGACGCCTCGGTGAGGGAGGAGCCGTAGTACACGCCGCGGCCGGTCAGGTCGTCGCAGCCCGGCGCCATGAGCTGCCGGTAGGAGACTCCGGTCGCCAGGATGACGCTGTGCGCGGCGACGGACGAGCCGTCGGAGAAGCGCACGACGCGGGCGGGGCCGTTGAGCTCCAGTCCCGTGACCTCGCGCGCGGTGAGGATCTCGGCGCCGAACCGGCCGGCCTGGCGGCGGGCGCGCTCGGTGAGCTGGGCTCCGGACACTCCGTCGGGGAAGCCGAGGTAGTTCTCGATGCGGGAGCTCTGCCCGGCCTGCCCGCCGGTCGCGGACCGCTCGACGAGTACGGTCCGCAGCCCCTCGGAGGCCCCGTACACGGCGGCGCCGAGTCCGGCCGGGCCGCCGCCGATCACGACGAGGTCGTAGAAGTCGGCGGCCGGTGTCGTCGCGAGCCCGACGTGGGCGGCGAGGTCGGCCGCCTCGGGCTCGATCAGCACGGCGCACTCGGGGGTGACGACCAGGGGCAGCCGCCTGCCGTCGGCGCCCGCGGCCTCCAGCAGCCTGCGCCCCTCGGGCTCGTCGGAGGAGTACCAGCGGTACGGCACCTGGTTGCGGGCCAGGAACTCCCGTACCTGCGAGGAGCGCGCCGACCAGCGGTGCCCGACGACCTTGGTGGCGGGCACCGGGCGGTAGTCGCTGGCCCGCCACGCCGTGAGCAGGTCGTCCACGACCGGGTAGAGCTTCTCCTCGGGCGGGTCCCAGGGCTTGAGCAGGTAGTGGTCGAGGTCGACGACGTTGATCGCGTCGATGGCCGCGCCGGTGTCGGCGTAGGCGGTCAGAAGTACGCGCCGCGCGCCCGGGTACACGTTCAGGGCCTGTTCGAGGAACTCGATGCCGTTCATCTGCGGCATGCGGTAGTCGGCCAGGATGACCGCCACCAGGTCGCCCCGCAGCTTCAGCTCGCGCAGTGCCTCCAGCGCGGACTCACCGGACTCCGCGCGGACGATCCGGTAGCCGGCCCCGTAGTGGCGCCGCAGGTCGCGGGCGACGGCGCGGGAGACCCCGGGATCGTCGTCCACGGTCAGGATGACGGTCCGTGCTGGTTCGGCGGCCTGTGCCATGCGTCTCCCACGAGCGGCCCGGTCCGGCGGCGCGGCGAGCCGTCCGCGCCGGTTCCCGCCCATCGTATGTTCGATCGACCGGATCCGCTCCGGTTCGTCACGGAGCGTGCACCCCCGCTGCACCCCGTGCTCCCGCCGGTCGGTTCCGGGACGCCCGCCGGAGTCACCCGACCGTGTGATCGGCGGGGCCGGCGCGGCGCCGGTGCGGCAGGGTGGTCGGCATGCAGCTGCGCCGGTCCCTGCCCCTGACACTCGCCGCGCTCGTGATGGCCTCCGGATGCGTGACGGTGCATTCCGCGTCCGCACCGGACGTCCCCCGCGCGGCGCCCGTGCCGACCGGCGGCCGCGGGCAGCCGCTCCGTGAATCCGCGGCCGCCGCCGGACCGTTGGTACCGCTGCCGACGACGGAGACGAAGGAGACGGAGGAGACGGAGGAGACGGAGGACGTCGCTCCGGAGGTGTCCGGGGCCGGGCCCGCGTCGGTTCCGGCGGCGGCGCGGCGCCGGGCGGCCGCCGGAGTACGGCCGCCCCGGCCGGGGACCGCCCCGCGCCGGGCCAAGGCCCCCGGGACCGGCGAACCGGCGGGGAGTGCCGGTCGGCGGGCGGCCGCCGCACCGGCGAAGTCCCGTACCGCTCCCGTGCGTTCGTACGACATGACTTCCCTGTGCGAGGCGGCCAGGGGAACGGTGTCGCCGGCCATCGTGGCCCTCTGCCGCTGAATTGGGTGGATCCGCCCGACACCGGATACCTAGAGTGACGGCTGACCCCGTCGTCGAGCCGGAGCGGATCATGCGCACCCACTACCCCCGTACGCCCCACCTGCCCTGGTCACCCGGGGCGTCGGCGGACGACGTCCGGGCCGTCGGGCTGACCGGCCTGGCCGGACGCGAGGTCGTGGTCACCGAGAAGCTCGACGGGGAGAACACCACCCTGTACGCGGACGGACTCCACGCCCGCTCGCTCGACTCCGGTCACCACCCCTCCCGGGCCTGGGTCAAGAGCCTCCAGGGACGCATCGGGCCCGGCATTCCCGCCGGATGGCGCGTGTGCGGGGAGAACCTGTACGCCCGGCATTCGATCCCGTACGAGGACCTGGACAGCTGGTTCTACGGGTTTTCGGTGTGGGACGGCGAGCACTGCCTCGACTGGGACCGGACCGTTGCGTTCCTGCGGGGCCTGGGGGTGCCCGTGCCCCGCGTGCTGTGGCGCGGCACCTTCGACGAGCGTGCGCTGCGCAGGCTGAAGCTCGACACGGCCCGGCAGGAGGGCTATGTCGTGCGCACCGCCGCCGGCTTCTCCCGTGCGGACTTCGCCCGGTGCGTGGCCAAGTGGGTGCGGGTCGGCCACGTGCAGACCGACCAGCACTGGATGTACGCGGAGGTCGTGCCCAACGGGCTCGGTCCGGCCGCCCCGTTGTGGGCGGTGCGCTCGGGCGCCGAACCGGATGCCGCGGCCCTGGCGGCCGCCGTGGGCGCGGACGCGTCCGAGGACGGGCGAGGGATCGGGAACGGGAAGGGGGACGGGACCGGCGACGGGAACGAGGGCCGGGACCGGGGCCGGGACCGGGACGCGGTCGCCGAGGTGACCGCCCGGATCGACGCGTCGGGGCGGACCGGCGACGACCGGCTGGCCGGAGTGCTCGCCGCACTGCTGCGCCGCGCGCCACGGGCCCGGGTCGCCGCGTCGCTGGCGGCGGGGCCGGCCGGGATGGGCCTGGCACGGCGGGTCGGCGACCTGCTCGGGCTCCACCCGTACCTGCAGCGGCCGTTCCCCGACGCGGACCGGAGGGCCGGGCTCGTGCGGATGGCCGCGGCGGCCGATCTCGGGGTGCTGCACGCGCTCGCCGGGGCGCTGGCCGAGGGACCGGAGGCGCGGGAGTACGTCGCCTGGTCCGCCCTGTGGGCCGAGGAGGCGGGGCTGCTCGCCGGTCCCGGTCCGCTGGAGTCCCTGCGCGATGCGCTGCGCGAGTCCCTCGCCGGGCTGGACGCGGACGCGGCGGACCGCTGCTGGGCGGAGGCCCGGCGCGCTTTCGCGCACGGCCGGATCTCCGGGTCCTCGGTGGAGGAGGCCGTGGCGGCCACGTGGCAGTGGCGCGACGGATCGTTTCCCCGGCTGGTGCAGCTGTGCGGCCCCTCGGGCAGCGGGAAGAGCACCTTCGGCCGCGGGCTGCCGGGCGTGGACGCGTACATCGGTCTCGACGACCTCCGCACCGCCCGGGGTTCGCGGGCGGACCAGCGGGCCAACGCCGAGGTGCTGGGCGAGGGGCTGGACCGGCTCGACGCGGCGCTGGCCCGCGGCGGGACGGTCGTGTGGGACGCCACCTCCCTCACCGACCAGCAGCGCGGGCTGGCCGGTTCGGTCGCGCGCCGCCGCGACGCACTGGTCACGCACGCCGTGGTGCTGGTCGAGGAGGCGGAGCTGGTGCGCCGCAACGGCGTGCGCCCACACCCGGTGCCGCCGCAGGTGCTGACCTCGCAGCTGCGCCGGTTCAGCCCGCCGTACGCGGGCCGGGCGCACCGGACGTGGTACGTCGGCGCCGGCGGCCGGGTGGACGACACCGCGGGCACCCTGGGACCCGCCCCGGTGGCCGCGGGCGGCGACGGAGACGGAGGCGGCGGCGATGCGCACCAGTGAGCAGCTCTACCACCAGGTCCGCTGGGACCCGCGCTTCGATCCGGCGCGGTTCGTCCTCGGCCTGCTCCGGCGCGGGGCGGCGCCCAAGCGGGTCCCGCTGCCCTCCTTCGTGCCGGGCGGCGACATCCCCTGGCACCGGGTGCTGTTCGTCGAGGCCGACGGCGAGCTGGTGTGGGACCGGGCCACCGGGGTGGACCTGATCGACGTGACGACAGCCGGCCGGGTACGGGAGCCGCGCCTGCTGCGGGCCCCGTTCTTCACCGCCCGGACCCCGTACGCGTGGGATCCGGCGGGAGGCGGCGCGTGGCGTCCCGCCGAGGCCGGCCCCGCGGACGCCGCCGCGGCACCGTCCTCCGTGCGGCTGCTGACCTGGAACACGCTCTGGGACCGCTACGACGCCCCGCGCATCGCCACCGCCCGGCGCAGGCCGCTCCTGCTGGAGGACCTGGCCGTCGCGGACGCCGACGTCATCGCGCTCCAGGAGGTCGAGCCGGAGCTGCTCGCCATGCTGCTGGCGGCGCCGTGGGTGCGGTCCGGGTACACCCTGGGCACGGATCCCGGCGGCCGGGACGTCGCCGAGTGCGGGCTGCTGGTGCTGAGCCGGCTGCCGGTGCGGGAGGCGGGCCTGCACTCCTTCCGCGCGCACAAGGCGGTGACCGCCGTGACGGTGGGCACCGCGGCCGGGCCGCTGGTCGTCGCCGCCACCCACCTGACCAGCGACCACACCGAGAACGGGCACGAGCGGCGGGAGGCCGAACTGGCCCGGCTCGCCGAGGGTCTGGGCGGTGTCGAGGCCGGCGTGGCCCTGCTGGGCGACTTCAACGACGGCCGGCACGGCACCGGGGGGCCCGCCCCCGCGCTCGGCCTGCGGGACGCGTGGTGCGAGGTGCACGGAGCGGCGGACGACACACCGACGTTTGATCCCGTGGCCAATCCGCTGGCCGCGGTGGGTTCGCTGACCGGGCGCGCCGGCCGGCTGGACCGCATCCTGCTGGGCTCCGCCCCGTTCCGGGTGACGCGGGCGGCGCTTCGCGGCGACTCCCCCGCGCCCGACGGCCTGTTCGTCTCCGACCACTACGGGGTGGAGGCGACGGTGGAGTTCGGTCCGCCGGGCGCGGGGCCGACGCGGCTCGACGTGCCGGCGACGGTACGGACGGCGGTGGCGTGGCTGCCGCCGCGTCTGCCGGACGCCGTGGGCGAACTGCGCCGCGCACACGACCCGGCGCACGGGCGCTGGCCCGCGCACGTGAACCTGCTGTTCGGTTTCGTGCCGGAGTCCTCCTTCGCGGAAGCCGTTCCGCTGCTGGCCGAAGTGGCCGCCGGTACCGCGCCGTTCGGGGCCCGGCTGGAGGGCGTGCACAGCTTCGGGCACCGTGAGGAGGCCACGCTCTGGCTGGACCCGGCGGCGGCCGGGGAGGCGCCGTGGCAGGAGCTGCGGCGCGCGCTGGCGGAGCGGTTCCCCGGATGCCGCGGGCGTTCCGACGAGCCCCGGGGCTACACCCCGCACCTGACGCTGGGACGCAGCGGCGACCCGCAGCGGGCGGCCCGGGAGTTCGCGGCGCGCTTGGCCGGAGCGGTGTCCGCGCGGGTCGGGGAACTGGCCGTGCTCTCGCGGCGCGGGGACGGGCCGATGCGGGTCCGTGCGACGGTGGCGCTGGGCACCGGCGAGGTGCGCTGGACGCCCGAGCCCGTGGGCGGAGCCCCGGCCGGTGACCTGCCGGCGTCTGGTGCGGCGTCGGCGCCCGGGGACGACGGTGCCGGGTCGGTCACCGCGCGCCTCCGTGCCGCGCTGCCCGGCGCGCGGGTGGACGTGGCCGGCTCGCGCCGGATGGGCTGCGAGCTGCCGGGCGCCGATCTGGACCTGGTGGCGGCGGTCCCGGGAGCGGCCGGCCTCGCCCTGGTGCGCGACCGGGTGGCGGCCGCGCTGCCGCGGGCGCGGGGGCTGCGCGAGGTGCCGGGGGCCCGGGTGCCGGGCCTGCGCTTCGGGGTCGGGACGCTGTCCGTGGACCTGGTGGTGGTCGCCACCGGCGGGCTGGATCCGCAGGAGGCGGTGGCACGGCGGGCCGAGCTGGGTGAGGCGGCCGCCGTCGCGCTGAGCGCGGTGAGCGACGCCGACGCCGTACGGGGTGCCGTGGGCGCGGAGGATCGTGCCGCGTTCGCCGGGCTGGCACGGCGGGTGAAGGCGTGGGCCCGGGCCCGTGGGCTGGACTCGGCGCCGTTCGGGGGCCTGCCGGGACTGGCCTGGTCGGTCCTCGCGGCGCGCACCGTCCAGGAGGCGGGGGCGCTGCCGCCCGAGGCCCTGGTACGGGAGTTCTTCGGGCGCTGGGCCGCGTGGGACTGGCGCGAGCCGGTCGCGCTGACGGCGCCGGCGTCGGCACCGATGGCGGGGGCGGGCGCCGGGCCGGTCACGGTCCTCACCCCTTCGGAGCCGGTGCGCAGTTGCACCGCCCAGGTGACACCGGGCTTGCGGGACCTGCTGGTGCAGGAGCTGTACGGGGCCTGGGAGCTGCTGGAGTCGGGGGCCGCGGTGGACGTCCTGACGGCGGCTGCGGCCGCGCCGGCGCCGCACCGGCGGCACGCCGCCTGGGCGGTGGTGACCGTACGGGCGGCCGAGGAGCGGTTCGAGGAGGTACGGGGCCGGGTGCGCGGGCGGCTGCGGACCCTGCTCGGCGCGCTGGAGGAGGCCGGGGTCCACGGCGTGCACGCATGGCCCCGGCCGTTCGAGGCGGCGCCGGGCCTCGCCCGGTACGCGATCGGGCTGGGGGCCGTCCCGCCGGACGCCGCCCGGCTGGCCGCGGTGGCCGGCCCGTGGGAGGCCGGCCTGCACGGGGTCGAGGTGTCCTGGGCGGCGGGCGGTGAGGTACCGGACCTGCCCCGCTGAACCACGGGCGGGCCGGATCAGCGCGGCACGGCCGGGTCAGACCTCGATGATGATCTTTCCGGCGGTGTGGCCGCCCTGGCTGAGCTCGAAGGCGGCCGCCAGTTCGGCCAGCGGGAAGGTCCGGGCGACGGGCACCTTCAGCTGTCCGCTGTCGGCGAGCCGGCCCAGTTCGGCCAGGTCGCTGCCGACGGGGCGGACCCAGATCCATTCACCGCCCGAGCCGAGGACGCTGGGGTCGGCGATGGAGGCGTGCCGGCCGTCGTCGTGGAGGACCTCGCGGGTGACGCCGCCGACCCCGCCGACGAAGTCCGCGACGACGGTGGGCCCCTCGGGCACGAGGGCGCGGACGCGTTCGGCGAGCCCGTCGCCGTATGCCACAGGCTCGGCGCCGAGTTCCCGCACCCGGTCGTGGTTGCGCGGGGACGCCGTACCGATGACGCGGGCGCCGAGCGCGCGGGCGATCTGCACGCCGAGGGAGCCGACGCCGCCGGCGGCGCCGTGGATGAGGACGGTGTCGTCCTTGCCGGTGTGCAGGCGGGTGAGCAGCTGGTAGGCGGTGAGCCCGGCGAGCGGGAGTCCGGCCGCCTCGGCCCAGCTCAGCGCAGCGGGCTTGTGCGCGAGGGCGCGTACGGGCACGGTGACGAACTCGGCGAAGGTCCCGCCGTGCACGTAGTCCTTGCGGGCGTAGGCGATGACCTCGTCGCCCTCGGCGTACTCGGGGACGTCGATGCCGACCTTCTCGACGGTGCCGGCGACGTCCCAGCCGGGGACGACGGGGTAGACGACGTCCATCAGGGGGTCGAGCCCGCCCGCCATGATCTTCCAGTCGACGGGATTGACGCCGGCGCACTTCACCCGGACGAGGACCTCGCCGGGGCCCAGCTTGGGCAGCGGCAGGCGGGTCTCGGAGAGCACCTCCGTCCCGCCGTACGTCTCGTACGCCATCGCCCGCATGGTTTCCTGGTTGCCCCGGCCCGACTCGGACATGTCCCCGACCTCTCCGTGTGCTGATGGGATCCACCTGCCCTCATCCCACCACGCACACGGCCGGACGGCCCCCCGGACACGACCGCCCGGCCCCCGACCGCACGGTCAGGGGCACACCGGGAAGGCCGCCGGGGGCCGCCGGGCGGATCACTCGTATTCCGTGCCGCCCTTGCGGGTCAGGTAGGCCGGGCTGATGGCCTTGGCGATGGCGCGGCCCCCGACGACCGGGCTGTAGCGCTCGGTGGCCGGGCGGATGACCACGCCCTCCCGCAGGTGCGCGGCGCGCCCGGACACCGTCTCGCGGCCGGTCGCGTGTTCCAGCACCGTGTCCAGGTCGTACGGGCCCTCGTACAGCTTCGGCACCAGCGGGAGTTCGCCGTCCCGCAGGACGGCCGAGGGGTCCAGCCAGCGGATCTGGCCGTCGATCTCGGCGCAGACGTCGAAGACGGCGTATCCGGGCGGGCCGTCGGCGGTGCGTGCGTCCGTCCCGTAGGCCAGGTCCTGGACGCCCGCGCCGTACACCTCGCCGAAGATCGCGATGCGGGTCGCGCCGAGCCGGTCGGCCAGCGCCTCGGCGACGGACGGTACGCCGTGGCCGTGCACGGCGCGCCAGTAGAGGTTGCGCTCGTCCTCCTTGAGGGCGAGTCCCTTCGCGCCGAAGCCCTTGGAGGAGACGATGGAGCGGCCCCCCTCGACGACGTACGTGTAGAGGCCGGCCGTTCCGTGCAGCTTCTCGGTGAGGACGACGGGCTCACCCGGCTCGAAGATGTGCGGATAGCGCTGGAGGTTCTCGATGTCCACCCACGGCATCAGGTCGGCGGCGGCCTCGACGTCGCCGCTCATGGTGGTGGGGACGGGCGGGGCCCATTTGGTGATGCCGAGCAGCTCCGCGAAGTCCGTGCCCTCCTCGGCGGCTCGGACGAGGTCGACGCCGGACAGCGCGCGGGGCCGGCACACCAGGCCCTGCGAGAGTTCGCCGCGCAGCCGGACCGCCTTGACCCGGTCGGCGGAGCCGCCCGCGAGCCGTCCGGTGAGGCCCAGCTCCTCGATCAGCGCGGCGGGCAGCACGGCCTGTTCGGGTATGTAGAGCGCGAAGTCCCCGGTGCGGTAGGCGCCCTTGGCGACCACCGCGCGGTAGAGGCCCACCTGGGCCAGTTCCAGCGCGTCGGCGTTGGGGTGTTCGTGGACGGTCAGTTCTTCGGCTGTGACGCGCAAGGTCGACATGGTGGGCTCCAACGGGTCGTCATGGACGGTACCGACGCGCGGACTTGCGGCCGCACAGTCGTGCGGCGCATCGGTGACGCCACTGTCCGTCCCGGCATTTCCGCTGGTCCAGCGATTATCCCGGTGTTAGCCTGCCGCACCGTGCGACGCGACGGGCGCCCGCACGCGCCCGCTCCCCGTACCGCGTCCCACTGGAGGTCCACATGTCACGTCGTCCGGTCACCGTCGTCACCGGCGGCAGCAGGGGCATCGGCGCGGCGACCTGTCTGCGGCTGGCCACCGACGGGCACGATCTGGTGCTGGGGTACGTCCGCGACGAGGCGTCGGCCGATGCGGTCGCCGGGCGGGCCCGGGCCGCCGGTGCCCGGTGCGTGACCGTGCGCGCCGACACCTCCGAGGAGTGCGGGGTCGAGCGGCTCTTCGACATCGCCGGCGCCGAGTTCGGCACGGTGACGGGTCTGGTCAACAACGCCGGTGTGACGGGGCCGCTGGGTACGCTCGCCGACGCCCGGACCGAGGACCTGCGCCGGGTGGTCGAGGTGAACCTCCTCGGGTACCTGTTGTGCTGCCGTCGGGCGGCCCGGGACATGACGGAGTCCGGGGGCGGGGCGATCGTGAACGTCTCGTCGGCGGCCGCCACCCTGGGCAGCCCCGGGGAGTACGTGCACTACGCGGCGACCAAAGCGGCCACCGACGCGCTGACGGTGGGGCTCGCCAAGGAGCTGGGCCCGTACGGGATCCGGGTGAACGCCGTGGCGCCCGGCACCATCGAGACCGACATGCACGCCGCCATGGGCGACCCCGACCGTCCGGCGCGCATCGGGGCCGAGACCCCGCTGGGGCGGCCGGGCCGGCCCGAGGAGATCGCGGGGGCGGTCTCCTGGCTGCTGTCCGCGGACGCCTCGTACACGACGGGGACCGTGCTGCGCGTGGCGGGCGGCCGCTGACCGGCCGGGCGGCCCGGAACGTGCCGTAGCGGACACCCCCTACTCCATGGCCGCCTGGGTGTGGGGGCCGTAGACGCCCTGGGGGTCGCCCTTGATGGACCGGTCGCGCTGGAGCTGGCCGACGCCGCGTTTGGTCTGGCCGTCGTAGACGCCGGTGACGGAGACGTACGTGAACCCCTGCCCGTGGAGCATCTCCTGCAGGGCCCGTACCTCGGGTCCGCTGTCGCCCATGCGCAGCGTCACGTACGTCTTCGACGTCGGCGGGGCCGACGGGCTCGGGGTGGCGCCCCGCTTCGCGTCGGGGCTCGCCGTCGCGTCGGGCGCGGCGGTGGCCGAGGCCCGGGCCGACGGGTCGGTGGACCGGACGGACGGCGTGGGCCGGGGGGATTCGCCGTCGGCGTCCGCGCCGCGGGCCGGGAGCGCCGGCACGGACAGGTCGGCCGGTGCCTCCGCCCGGGGCGGCTGCGGGTCGGGCCCGGTCATGAGGAGCACGAGCGCCCCGGCGGCCGCGAGCGCGAGCACGGTGGCCACGGCCGCCGGGAGCCGGCTGCGGCGGCCGGTGGTGGTCTCGTCGCCGGTGGTGTCGCCGCCGGTGCGCACGGCCGCGCGGCGGGCCGGCACGGTCACCGGTACGGGGACCGTGGCGTCGGCGCCGTACGCCGAACCGTGCCGCGGGCCGGGGACGGCGTACGGCCCGTGCTGCGGCCAGGGGGGCGCGTCCGCGCGGGGCGGCGGGCCCGAGGCGGCGACGTACGGGCGGACGAACAGGGCGTCGTCGGGGGCGACGAGCCCGCTCTCTTCAGGATCCTGGGACATGGTGGTCTCCCGGCAGGGGCGGGGCCGGCGCGGCGGTGCGGTGCCGGCCCCCGCCCGGCCGGTCAGGCTCTGCGCCGCCGGGCGGCGGGAGCCCGCTCCGCGCCGGCGCGGCGGGCGCCCGACCTGCCGGGTACCGCAGAACCGCCGGTTGCGGGCGGGGCGATCGGTGAGCGAACCGGTAGGGACATCTGCGGTACTCCGGGGTGCGGCTCGGACTGTGGTTCTTGATCGGGCGCACTCTCGCCGTCCGGCCCGTGCCGGGTCAAGCCGCATGTCCGATCTGCTCCGGTCCACCCGGTCTGTCGGGTGCGATCCGTCAGCCGGGGCGGTCGGGCCGGCGCCGGAGCGCCGTGGCCCGGACGGTGAGGGCGGACAGGAGCATCAGGGCGGCTCCGCCGAGCGGGGCGGCGGGCACGGAGAGGCCGTCGACCGCGAGGCCGCCGAGGAGCGCCCCGGCAGCGATGGCCACGTTGAACATGGCCACCATCAGCGAGGAGGCCGCCTCCGTGGCGGCCGGGGCAGCCTTGATCATCCAGCCCTGCACGCTCACCGAGACCCCTCCGTACGCGAGCCCCCACGCGAGCAGCAGCGTCGTCCCGGCGACCGGCCCCGGCAGCACCGCGATCAGCGCGAGGACCACGGCGAGGGCGGATCCGATGACGAGCAGCGTCCGGTACGGGTCCCGCGCCCCGGCCAGGAAGTTGCCGGCGACGCCCGCGACTCCGTAGCCGAGCAGCAGGGTGCTGACGAAGCCGGCCTCGATGCCGGAGACGTCCTGGAGGATCGGCCGTACGAACGTGTAGGCGGCGAAGTGGCCGGTGACCACGAGGAAGGTGACGAGGACCCCGGCGCGGACGGCCCGGTTGCGGCGGAGCAGGGCGGGCAGTTCGGGGAAGGTGATGTGCCGGGTCGGCGGCAGCGGGGGCAGCAGCAGGACCAGCGCGGTCAGCGTGACGAGGCCGAGGGCGCCGACCGCGGCGAAGGCGGTGCGCCAGCCACCGAGTTCGCCGAGCAGGGTTCCGGCGGGGACGCCGAGCACGGAGGCGGTGGGGACGCCGCCGAAGACGAGCGCGGTGGCCCGGCCGACGTGGCGCTCGGGGACGAGCCGGACGGCGAGTCCCCCGGCGACGGCCCAGAACCCGCCGACGCCGACACCGACGAGCAGGCGCGCCGCCAGGAGGACCGCGAAGCCCGGTGCGACGGCGGCGACGAGGTTGGCCACGGCCGTCAGCGCGATGAGCACGCACAGGACGAGCCGCCGGTCGAGCCGGCCCGCTCCGACGGTGACGAGCGGCGCGCAGAAGCCGGCCACCAGTCCGGGCACGGTGACCATCAGCCCGGCGGTCCCGTCGGAGACCCCGAGGTCCGCCCCGACGGGGGTGAGCAGGCCGACGGGCAGCAGCTCGGAGGTGATGAGGCAGAAGATGCCGAGGGAGACGGCGCACACGGCCGCCCAGCCCCTCCGGGGAGCGGGGTCCGGCCCGGCGGCGGCGCCGGGACCCGGCCCGGCTCCCGGTCGGCCGGGTACGGGCCCGGTGACCGCGGGCGGCGCGGCTTCGGAGGACCGTCGGGAGCTCGGGGGACCGTCCCGGTTCCGAGGACCGCCGGGGCTCGGGGGACCGTCCCGGTTCGGAGGACCGTCCTGGCTCGGGGGACGGCGCGGGGTTGCCGGGCGCGGCGGCTTCGGTCATGGATCGGTACTCCGTACGGGTCGATCGGCGGGCGGGGACCGGGGCGGGTCCGGCGGATCACGGCCGGGCACGTCCTGGGCCGCACGGGGCGCCGGAGGTCGCGCCTCCCCCGCCGCCCGCACGTGCGGGCCAATCTCCCACATGCCTCGGCCGTGCCCGTCGGCGCCCTGTGGTCACCCGGATGCGTGAGGCGGGGAGCGGGACGCGGCGGGCCGTACGGCAAGGTGGTCGCATGCAGTTACGCCGGGCCCTGCCCCTCTCCCTCGTCGCGCTCCTGGCGAGCGCAGGCTGTGTCTCCGTCGGCCCGCAGGAGCCGGCTCCGGCCTCGGCCCCGTCCCCCGTACGGGGAGCCGTGCCCGCGGCCGGGGCGCCCGGGACGGCCGCGCTGCCGGCGTTGCCGGCGATGCCGCTGGGCGAACTGCCCGCGCCCGTACCGTCCGGGCCGGTCCCGGACGCCGGCCGGGTGCCGGCCGCGGATCCGGACGGGGCTCCGGCCGCACCCCGTGAGCGGGCGCACGCGAAGCAGGCGGTTCCGCCGCGGCGGACGCGGCTGCCCGGGTCGGCGACCGCTCACCCCCGCCGGCGCCCGGCGGCGCCGCCGAGCGGTGACGAGCTGTGCGCGGCCGCGGACGGCGTCGTACCGCCGTCCATCGTCGACCTCTGCCTGCGGCAGTACGGCCGCTGACCTCAGCCGCCGTGGACCCGGCCCCGGGGACGGGTGCCGCAGGCCCGGGCGCAGCGGCGGGCCGTGTCGCGGCGGGCGGTCCGCAGCCGGTGCAGGGTGTCGTGCCCGCGCCGCTTCCACTCCCCGCGCGGCAGCGCGGCCCGCTGGCCACCGCCCGCGATGAGGGCGTTGACGGGGGTCATCGGGTCGGCGGCCATCGCCTTGGCGAACAGGACGCCCACCACGAGCGGGACCAGGGCCACGGCGAGGGCCGAGCCGGCGGTGGTCACGTGCTGCATGCGCGGGCGGACGGTCGCGCTGCGCGGGGCGTCGTCGGTCATGGCCCCATTCGACCAGCGGCGGCGCCGCGGGGAATCGGGGCGGATACTCAGGCCGTTGGGCATGAGGTACTCAGACGGGCGGGTGGTGGGGTGGTGACGGATCCGGGAGGGGGCTTCGAGCCGGCGACCGGCGACGGCGGCGAGGTGCCGTCGGGGCGGCGGGAGGCGGAGCTGCGCACCGCGTACGAGGGGCTGCTGCAGATCCGCCGTCTGGTGAACGGTCCGGCGGGGGCGGCGGTTCCCGCGGCGTGGGAGGTGCGGCAGCCGTCGCGGGCGGTGGCCCTCGTACTGGAGGCGGCGGGGGTCCCGCCGTCGGGACTGGACGCGGAGGGGCGCCGTACGCGGACGGGATACCGGGTCGCCGCCGGGCCGGGGCCGGTCGGCGGGCAGCCGGGGCGGGTGGAGGTGACGTGGGTCGGCCCGCCGGGCGGTGGCGCGGCGGCGGAGGAGCAGGAACGGCTGACGGCCTGCGCGGCCGTGCTGGAGGAGCTGGGCTGGGTGTGCCTGCTGTACCGGGGCCCGCGCGGGCGGAGGTTCCTGGAGGTGGAACCCCCGCGCTGACGGTGTGCCGGCCCGGGCGCAATCCGGTGGCCCCGGACCGGGACGCGGGGCGAGACTGGCGCGATGGGCATGCTCGAAGCGCAGGCGGACCGGGTGGGCCGCGGCGAGACCGTGGAATTCAGGCCGACCGGCGGCTCGATGACCCCGCTCGTGCACAGTCGGCAGCGAGTCCGGGTCGCGCCGGCCGATCCGGCGCTGGTCGAGGTCGGGGACATCGTCCTGGCACGGGTGGCGGGCACGGTCCACCTGCACCTGGTGTCCGCGGTGGACGGCCCGCGCCGGCGCGTGCGGATCAGCAACAACCACGGCCGTGTCAACGGCTGGACGAGCCACGACCGGGTGCTGGGGATCTGCGTGGCCGTCGACGACGTGCCCCGGCCCGGGGCGGCGGCGAAGGTGCGGCGTGCCCCGGTCCGGCCGACCGCACTGGCCACCGCGCGCCTGGACCTGCTGCCGCTGCTGCCGGAGCACGCAGACGAGATGGCGCGCGTCCTCGCCGACCCGGCCCTGCACGCCTTCACCGGCGGCGCGCCCCTGTCGCGGGAGGCGCTGCGGGCCCGCTACGAGCGGCTCACCGCCGGCTCCCCCGACCCGGCGGTGGTGTGGGGCAACTGGGTCCTGCGCCTGCGCGCGACGGGGACGCTGGTGGGTACCGTCCAGGCCACGATCGTCCGGGGGGACGACCTCGCCGAACTGGCCTGGGTCGTCGGTGTCCCCTGGCAGGGCAAGGGCTTCGCCTCGGAGGCCGCCCGGGCGCTGGCGGCCTGGCTGGAGGAGCTGCCCGTCGGCCTCCTGGTCGCCCACGTGCGGCCCGGCCACGCCGCCTCGGCGGCGGTCGCCCGGGCCTGCGGGCTCCGCCCGACGGGGCACCGCCGGGACGGCGAGGTCCGCTGGCAGTCGGCCGGGGGCGGCTCTCAGGCGTAACGGTCGGCGAGGGCGGTCACGGTGTCGGCGAGGGCGCGGCGCAGTGCGGGCGGGCCGAGCACCTCGGCCTCCGTGCCCAGGCGGAGGAGGTCGCCGACGGCGACGGCCTCGGACTCGACCGCGAGGCTGATCCGGATCCAGCCGTCCGCGTCCGGTGGACCGGCGTCGGCGAGGGCGCGGGTGCCCGCCGCGCCGAACTGCATCGGGAGCAGCGTCCGGCCGCGCGGGGAGAGGCGCAGGTCCGCGGTCTGCCGGTACAGGGCGGCGTCGAGCCGCCGGGTGGACTCCTGCCAGTAGGCGGCGAGTTCGAAGCCGTGAGGCCGTTCGAAGCCCTCGTCGGCGGTGTCCACCGTGAGGAACCGGGCTACGCGATAGGTGCGTACGGCGTCCTCCTCGACCCCGGCGACGAGGTACCAGATGCCGCCCTTGAGGACGAGTCCCAGCGGGTGGAGTGCGCGTCGCACCTCGCCGCGCCGGCGGCGGTAGTGGGCGTGCAGGACGCGCTGGTCCCAGACGGCCCGGGCGATCCGCGCGAGGTGGGGGACGGGGTCGGCGTCCCGGAACCAGGCGGTGGCGTCGAGGTGGAAGCGGTCCTGGATCTGCCGGGCCCGGCCGACGAGTTGGGCGGGGAGCGCGGCCTGGAGCTTCAGCTGGGCGGCGGCCAGGTCGGCGCCGAGCCCGAGGTCCTGCGCGGGTCCGGGGGCTCCGGCCAGGAAGAGCGAGCCCGCCTGGGCGCCGGTGAGTCCGGTGAGGCGGGTGCGGTAGCCGTCGGCGAGCCGGTAGCCGCCCGCGGGGCCGCGGTCGGCGAGGACGGGGACGCCGGAGGCGCCGAGCGCCTCGATGTCGCGGTAGACGGTGCGCACGGACACCTCCAGCTCGGCGGCGAGTTCGGGGGCGGTGGCCCGGCCGCGGTTCTGGAGGAGCAGGAGCAGGGAGAGGAGCCGGTCGGCGCGCATGGGGCCATTCTCCCCGTACCTGACAGGAGGTGTCAGGTACGGCTGCCAGCCTGGGTCCCACAACGCCGGGCGGAGGTGCCGTCCGGCCGACCGGGAGGACCGTCATGCCCACGCCCGTGGAGACCCGTGGCCGCTTCACCTTCGCCGACTGGGAGGAGAACGCCGTCGGAGCGTCGGCGGCGAGCCCTCGGCTCGCGCACGCCCGCGTCGCCAACACCTTCACCGGCGGGGTCGAGGCGGCCGGCACCCGCTGTGCCTACACGATCGCCTACACCGGTGAGAACACCGGGAGTTACAGCGGTATGGAGCTGCTGTCGGGCAGTGTCGACGGCCGTAGGGGCAGCTTCGTGCTGGAGGAGCGCGGCACCTTCGACGCGGGCGGCACCGTCTGCCGCTTCGAGGTGGTGCCCGGCTCCGGCACCGGGGACCTCGTGGGCCTGACGGGCTCGGGCGGCTTCACCCACCGCCACGGGGACACGTCCGTCGCGTACTCCTTCACCTACGCCCTGGCGTGAGCCCGGGGGCGGGCGTCGCACGCCGGCGTCACGGCCGGCCCCGGGCACGCCAGAGGGCGCGGACCGGCGTGGTCCGCGCCCCCGGCGCCGCCCGGCGGCCTCGGGTCACGGCGCGCCGAAGGTGAGCGTCAGCTGCGGTGTGCCCTCGTTGGCCTGCGCTTCGGAGGACCACAGCCACAGGGCGTCCGTGCCGGAGCTGGTCAGTGCCAGGCTCAGGCTGCCGCCGAGTGACGCGGTGACGGACCCGGTCGTCAGCGCCGCGGTGTGCACCGCGGAACCGTCGGGGATCCCCGGGTAGGCGCCGAGGGGCGGACCTCCCAGGGCGGGGCGGTTGGTGTACGTCGTCGCCGCTTCGCTCCACGAGCCGGTCACCGGGACGACCGAGACGGTGTCCGTGGTGCCGGCGCCGCTCATGGTGCTCGTCCTCACGCTGAGGGTCGCCGACTTCAGCACGGTGCCGGCGGGCGCCGCCGGCACGTCGAAGCGCAGGTAGCTGGCGTAGAACGAGGTGCCGCGCACGGCGAGCGAGGACGACGTGCCGTAGGTGGTCCCGGGGGCCCCCGCGTTGGCGTAGGTGTCCTCGGCGGCGGTGACCTGGACCACCGAGTCGGCGGGGGCGCCGGCCAGGGCGTAGTGGTTCTGCACCTGCGCCGCGCTCAGCACGGTCGGGTAGACGGCGCTCTCGTCGAGCTGTCCCGCCCAGACGTCGCTCGTCGGGCGGTCGGGCCAGCCGTTCAGGTTGTCGCCGCCCGCGTGCCAGTAGCCGGAGTAGTTCTCGTGGGCGGTGACGGCCAGGGCGCCGCGCTGGACGCCGTCGACGTAGAGGGTCATCCCGCCGAGACCCTGGGTCGCGACGGCATGGTGCCACTGGTTGTCGTTGTAGGCGCCGCCGGTGGTGACGGTGCGGGTGGCTCCGGTGTAGACGCCGAAGACCAGCCGCCCGTCATTGGTCATGTAGAGGTGCTTGTCGTACTGGCTGCTGGTGCGGTCCTGGTTGCTGCCGAAACCGAAGAGCTTGCCGCCGCGGGTGGTGTTCGTCCTGAACCACGTCTCGACGGTGTAGGTGCTGCCGATCGTCTGCCGCCTGTCGGCGTGGACCCGGGAGTCCGTACCGTTGAAGCCGATCGCCGTGCTCGCGCCGGAGACGGCTCCGGGCGTCTGCCGCAGGGCGGGGGCGTTGAAGTGCACGCCGTTCTGGTTTCCTCCGGCCGAGCTGTCCGCGACGTAGGGCAGGACCGGGTCGTCGTAGCGCCAGTACAGCTGGGCTCCGTCGGCGCGGACCTGGTTCGGATAGCCTTCGGTGCCGGTCGGGACGGTCACGCTCGCCGTGGCGGACGGGGCACTGGTGTTGCCGGCCGCGTCGGTGGCCGTCACCCGGTAGGTGTAGGTCTGGCCGGGGGCGACGGTGGTGTCGGTCCAGGAGGCCTGCGGGCGCTTGAAGAACAGCGAGTCCGCCGTGACCGTGGCGATCGGCGTGGCCGCTCCGTTGCGGTGGATCCGGTAGGTCAGCGTGCTGTCGTCGAGGTCGAGGCTGGTGCGCCAGCGGACCTGTACCTCGCCCGGCTTGAAGGCGGCGGCGCTCGCCACGGGCACGGTGGGCGCGCCGGTGTCCCCGGTGGAGGAGAACCGGGTCAGGCTCTGCTGCGCCGCGCCGTTGACGGTGGTGAACTCCCCGCCGACCCAGAGGTATTCCACTCCGTTCTTCGCGCCGACCGTCATCACGCGCGGGCCGATGCCCTCGCCGATGCCGTCGTTGGTGTCGGGGGCCCAGCCGAGCTTTCCGGTGCCGGTGGTGGGCTGGGCGAGCAGGTGGTGGCGCTGGCCGTCGGGGAACTCCCCCACGCTGGAGCAGTCGTGCGCGTGCGAGGCGCTGTAGAGGACCCCCTCGTGCGGCAGCACGGCCTGGGTGGCGCCCAGGCAGGTGTCGCGCCAGCGCTGGCCGAAGCCGGGGAGGTCGAGGGCGATCCGGCCGTCGAAGACACCGCCGCCGGTGCCCTCGTTGGCGGTGTAGAAACCGGTGGCGTCGGTCGCGACGTCCTTGACGACGGAGTTGGTGTCGATGAAGCCGGGATAGGACTTGGTGAGGGCCCCGCTCGCGGCGTCGACGACGGCCAGCGCGTGGCTGTTCGTACCGTTGACGGTGAAGAAGTCCCCGCCGAGGACGACGTTCTCGCCGTCGGGGGTGACCTCCACGGCGCGTCCGGGCTCGTCGGCGTCGGCGGTGAAGGGCTTGAGCGCCCCGTCGGTGGCGCCGACGGCGGCGAAGCGCTGGCGCGGCTGGCCCGCGACGGTGAGGAAGTCGCCGCCCGCGTAGACGGTGTCGCCGGTGACGGCGAGGGCCCGCACGGTGGCCGCGAAGGCCGGGCGGAACGCGGTCTTCACGGCGCAGGTCGCCACGTCGATGGCGGCGAGGCTGGAGACCGGGGTGCCGTTGACGGCTCCGAAGTACCCGCCCGCGTAGAGGGTGGACTTGTCGGGTGAGAGGGCGAGCGCCCGGACGGTCGCGGTGCCGGACCCGACGGTGAAGGACAGTTTGCAGGAGGTCGGCGCACCCGTGGCGGCGTCCAGCGCCACGAAGTTCACGGCCTGCTGCTCGCTGCCGGCGCCGCCCGCGGGCGGGCGCACGGCGGAGAAGGTGCCGCCGGCGAAGACCTGCCCGCCGGCCTCGGCGAGGGCCCAGACGACGCCGTTGGGCTGCCAGGTCGACAGTGCGTCGGCGGTGAAGGCGACGGGCGGCGTGAGTGCCGCCGCCTGTGGGGCGAGGGCGAGTCCCAGCCCTGCTCCGGTTCCGGTCAGGGACAGGGCGAGAGAGACCGCCAGTCCACGGGATCTGCGCATGAACCCCCCAGTTCGGTGTGCGGTGCGACCGTGGGGCACGGTCGGCGGGTCATGGCCGGAAACCGCCGTACTTACGTACACGACCATGCTTACGGCGCACCCTAGAGCGAATCCGCGACCGGTTCACCCTTCTTGACGTTTTGGATGCCGAACCGCACGGGGCTTGGCACGGACGTGCATGCGCTCCCCCTGCCGCCCGAACAGGCTGAGGATCTCCACGGGACGGCCGTCCGCGCTGGTGAACCAGTGCGGCAGCCGGGTGTCGAACTCGGCCACCTCTCCCGGGCCGAGGACGAGGTCGTGCTCGGCGAGCACGAGCCGCAGCCGGCCGTCGAGCACGTACAGCCACTCGTAGCCCTCGTGCGTGCGCGGGTCCGGCTCCGCGCCGCGGTCGGGGATCAGCATCTTGAACGCCTGGAGCGGGCCGGGGCTGCGGGTGAGCGGTACGACCGTGCCACCGCCCGGCATCGTGCGGGGCTTCAGCCGCACCCGGGGGTCACCGACCTCGGGGGCGCCGACGAGGTCGTCCAGGGGGACGCGGTAGGCGCCGGCGAGCGGCAGCAGCAGTTCCAGGCTGGGACGGCGCTGCCCGGACTCCAGGCGGGAGAGGGTGCTCCTGGAGATGCCGGTCGCCTCGGAGAGCGCGGCGAGGGTGAGACCGCTCCGGGCGCGCAGGCGCCGCAGGCGGGGGGCCACCTGGTCGAGGACCGCCTGGTGGGAGGGGGTGCTTCCATGCGACCATTCCATCCCGGCGTCCCGGAATCGGCAACAAGGTTTGCCGCATGAGCACGGTGGGGCGGACCGTCCTCCGCATGACACCACCCAGAGCCCCCGGCACCACTGCCGGTCCCGGACCGGCCGCCGTCCGGCCGGCCGCCTTCCGGCCCGCACTCGCCGGCCTGTCCCTGTCCATGCTGCTGTCCGCCCTGGGCACGAGCATCGCTCCCGCCGCCCTGCCGACCCTGGCGGACGGCTTCACGGCCCCCTTCCGGTCGGTCCAGTGGGTCGTGCTGGCCCATCTCCTCGCCGTCACCGCCCTGGTGGTCGGCGCCGGACGGCTCGGGGACCTCTTCGGGCGCCGCCGGCTGCTGATGGCCGGGCTCGCCCTGTTCACCGTCGCCTCAGGAGTGTGCGCGGCCGCGCCGACGCTGTGGCTGCTGATCTCCGCACGGGCGGTCCAGGGCGTCGGAGCGGCTTTCATGATGGCCCTGACCATGGCGTTCGTCGGAGAGGCGGTCCCGCAGGAACGGACGGGCCGCGCCATGGGCCTGCTCGGCACGATGTCCGCGGTGGGCACGGCACTCGGGCCCTCGCTGGGCGGCGTTCTGATCGCCGGCTCCGGCTGGCGGGCGGTCTTCGCGGCCCCCGTCCCGCTGGGCGTCGCCGCGCTCCTGCTCGTCGCCCGCCACCTGCCCGCGGACCGGCAGGCCGCCGGGACCGGCCGGGACCGCTTCGACGGCGCCGGCACGCTGCTGCTGTCGCTGACGCTGGCCGCCTACGCCCTCGCCATGACCCTGGGCCGTGGTGGTTCAGGCGTCCTCGGTGCGGCGCTGCTCACCGCCGCCGCCCTCGGCGCCGGCCTCTTCGTCCGGGCGCAGGCCCGTGCGGCATCACCGCTGGTGCCCCGGGCGGTCCTGCGTACCCCCGGTCTGCCCGCCGCCCTCACCACGAGCGCGCTCGTCTCCACCGTGATGATGACGACGCTCGTGGTCGGACCGTTCCAGCTGTCCTGCGGGCTCGGACTCGACGCGGCCCTCACCGGGCTCCTCCTGTCGGTCGGCCCGCTGGTCGCGGCCGTGACCGGGGTGCCCGCCGGGCAGCTCGCCGACCGCGTCGGCGCGGCCCGCGCGACGCTCCTGGGCCTCACCGCGATGGCGGCCGGCGCCCTCGCCCTGTCCGTGGCACCGGCGCGGCTGGGCGCCGCCGGCTACGTCGTCCCGCTCGCCGTACTGACCGCCGGATACGCGGTGTTCCAGACGGCGAACAACACGGCCGTCATGGCGGAGGTGCCCGCGGACCGGCGCGGAGTGATCTCCGGCACGCTGGGCCTGGCCCGCAACCTGGGGCTCGTCACCGGCGCCTCCGTCATGGGCGCGGTGTTCGCGCTGGCGGCGGCCGCGGGGGACGTCGCGTCGGCATCGCCCGCGGCGGTGGCCACCGGCACGCGGACGGCCTTCGCGGCGGCGGCGGCCCTGGTCCTCCTCGCGCTCGCCGTGGCGGCGCGCGGCCGCGCCGGGTCCGTCCCGTCGGACGAGGGACCCGGCACGGCCGGCGCTGCGCCGCGGACACGGCTCAGGGGGCGTCGGGGCCCGGCAGAGGACGGCAGAGCAGGGCGGCCGGGGACGGGCGCGCGGCGAACCGGGTCGTGAAGGCGATGCCCGCCGCGTACTCGGTGGGCAGGCACTGGCCCTTGTGGTTCCCGAGGGCGAAGTCGCCGCCGGGGCCGCCCGGCGGTCGGTTGTCACCGCGGTCGAACCAGAGGGTCCGGCCGCCCGCCGGGAGGGCCGTACGGGCCGGGGCGCACAGCGCGGCCGAGACCCGCTCGCCCCGCAGGCTGTATCCGGTCATGAACCGGCCTTCCGGGCACTGGAACTTGGTGTAGCCGGTGGCCCAGTCCCCGCCCGCCGGGACGTACCGCTCGTCGCGGACCACGGTGTGCCCGCCGCCCGGGGCGCGCAGGCCGGAGCCGGTGCACAGGCCGCGGCCGCCGGTGTGGGAGAGGCCGGCGAGGCGCGCCCCGTCGGGGCAGACCGCCTTGCGGGCCCCGCTGTCCCAGTCGCCGCCCGCCCGGGTGAGCAGCGAGGCGTTGTGGTCCCGGTGGTCGGTGGTCAGCTGGTACCAGGTGGTGCCGACGGGTACGGGGCCCGTGCGGCCGGGCGCGGCGAGGAGCCCGGACCAGCGCGGGGTGCGCCAGTCCCCCGCGTCCAGGACGCCGGAGCGGCGCCCGGCCGCGTCGTAGCGGAGCAGCGCCCAGCTGTCGCCGCCGGGGACGCCCTGGGCGGTGGTGCTCCAGCCGACGAGGGGCCAGTAGGCGAAGTCCGCGTCGTGGCGCGCGAGGTGTCCGGTGAGGCGGTCGAACCAGGTGCGGGGGGCGGCGCCCGTCTCGTCGGCCCCGATGCCGAACTCACTGATCCAGACGGGTGCGGTGAAGTGGGCCCCGGTTTCCGCGGAGACGAAGAAGGCCTGGTCGTAGAGGGTCTGTTCGAGCTGCTCCGCGGTCATGTCCTGGTAGCGGAGGTCGCTGGTCTCGCCGATTCCACTGGCCCCGCTGTGCCGGGGGCCGGTGTAGCCGTAGAAGTGGGCGGCGTAGACGAGCTTGTTCGAGACGACCAGGGTGTGCGAGAGGGTCCGTGCCGGAGTGAGGGTGGGCCGTCCGTGCGGGAAGCCGTCCACGGGCAGGCCGAACCAGTTGATGCCTTCGATCACGATCAGCAGGTCCGGGTTGGCCTCGGTGAGGATCCGGTCGGCGGCCTCCTGGGCGGCCGCGTGCCAGTCGTGGTGGTCGCCGAGGCCCCAGTTGGGGTCGTCCCAGACGTCGCGGCGGACCTCGTTGTAGAGGTCGGCGCCGACCACGCGCGGGTTGTCGCGGTAGCGGCGGGCGAGGAAGACCCAGTCGTCGGCCCACTGGGCGGTGGAACGGCCGCTGTTCCAGCGTTCGTTGCCGTCGAGTCCGCAGCACCAACGGGTGGTGACCGTGTGGTTGTTGAGGATGACGGCGAAGCCGGCGTCGGTGAGGGCGGCGACCACGGCGTCGTAGACCTGGAGCGGTGTGCGGCCGCGCAGCGCCGGATTGGCGGCGACGGCCGCGTCCGGGACCGGTGTGGTGGTGCGCAGCATCTCGTTGGAGAAGGGCAGCCGGACGCTGTTGAGCCCCAGGGCGCGGAAGTCGGCGAGCAGGGTGGGCAGCGGGACCCGGTCCAGGCCGAGCGGGATGCCGTTGGCGTTCTGGCCGCTGTGGTGCGTGGCGGGGTCGTTGCGGTCGCCGGAGCCGTTCCAGGAGCCCTGGGCGCCGTCCCAGTTGCCGGAGCGCAGGCGGAACCGGTTGCCGTGTCCGTCGACGATGTACCGGCCGCGCGTGGAAAGCGGCGGGGTCCAGGCTTCGGCGGTGACGGCTGCGGGTGCCTCGGCCGCCGGGGATGCCGGGGCCGGCGGGGCCGTCGGGTGTGCCGGCGCGGCCTGGGCGGGCAGGGCGCCGGCCGTGAGCAGGAAGGCGCACAGGGCGGCGCGTAACAGGGTTCTCATCGTGCTCCCGCCGGGTTCGGCCGCCCGGTCGGGCGGCTGGCGCGGGTCAAGTTACCGGCGGGTCGCTTCGGAGGGAAGTCGATCGTCCGCACGCTTTCGGCGGGTCCTGCCGCCACGGCGGCCCGTGCGGACCCACCGGATCCGGCCGCCCGGGCCCGCTCACGCAGGGTCACCCTGCGGAAACGGCCCCGCGTGGCGCCGCGCGCCTCTACCGTGCCCTGAGGGACGGGGCTCGGCGGCGGAGGGCGGGGCGGATGAACGAGGAAGAGGACATGCGGCTGGCGGGGATGACGCCGGAGATCTCCCGTCGCACCCTCGTCATGCTGCGCGGTCTCGCGGGCCTGGAGCCGCCGGAGCAGGTCCCGGAGGAGGCCATGGTCGTGGCCGACGCGGTCCTGGCCGAATACGGCACCGACGGCCTGCGGGTCCTGGTGATGACACTGGCGGCCTGGGCCACGGCGCAGATAGAGAACGTAGCCGAGCTGAGCGGGCGCAGCCACGAGGCCGTGCTGGACGCGATGGAACTGGCCTGCATGGAGGCGAACGCCGAGGACCAGCCCTAGGTCCTGTCGTCAAAGTGGCGCCGGTCAGGCCCGCGGTGTCCGGTGCCGTGCATCGCAAGGCGGAGGGGCGCCCGAGTACTGGACGTACGTGGGCGCCCCGACAACGCGGCGAGGTGCGGTGCCGGGCGCCGCGGGCCAGGTGCAACTTTGACCACAGGGCCCAGGGGGTGTACGGGCGGGCCGGGAAGAAAGGGGTGTCGCGGGCCGGTCCGGATCGCGTCGCGTCGGCGACACTGGGAGCAGCAGGAGCGTCGCGGGGGGTCCGATCGGAGGCCGTCGTGAGCACACCTTCCCCCATCCGCATGGCCGCAGTGTTGTCCACGGAGCACCGTGGGCGGCTGATGGCGCAGGCCCATGAGGTGAATTTCCCGGAGAACGCGCGGATCTTCGACGAGGGCCACCGGGCGGAGTCCTTCTGGATCGTGCGCTCGGGCACGGTGACCCTGGAGGTGCCGGTGGCCGGCCGACGGCCCGCGCAGGTGGAGAACCTCGGCCCCGGTGAGCTGGTCGGTTGGTCCTGGCTGTTCCCTCCGTACGTGTGGCAGCTCGGCGCGGAGGCGATGACGCCGGTGCGCGCGTACGAGTTCGACGCGGCGGCCGTCCGGATGCTGATGGACGCCGATCCCGCCTTCGGGTCCGCGGTCGGGCACTGGGTCGGACGCGTGCTCGCGATGCGGCTCCAGCAGACGCGCACCCGCTTGCTGGACCTGTACGCCCCGCGCCTGGGCGCGACCGGCTAGGGAGTGTCCGGCGGATCATGGCCGGCCCCGGCCCGCCTTGATCCGCCGGACACCCCCCCCAGGCGCCCCCGGACTGCTGGGGTCCGCGCCCCCTCCGGGCTTGCTGCGCGGGCGCTCCCAGGGGTGTGACGAGGACCGACGGGAAGTCCGCCGGGGCGGCCCGCCGCTGCGGTTGCGCCGGCCGCCGCCGCGGGAGAGCGCCGGCCCGGGCGACCTCGACCCGTACGTGCCGCCGGCCGACCGCGGCCGACCGCCGGCGCTGCGTTCCGTGGGCGCTCGGCGGACACGTACTGCTGCGGGGGGGGCGCCGACGAGGGTGGGTCGAAGCCGCTCGGGCCGGTGGCGCCCGGCGTCGTTTCGGGCGGGTGAGCGGGGGCCGGCGCATGTTTCGGGGAGGTCTCCCGGTCGCTGTTCGGCCGATTCGGCCGTGCGCTCCCGCACAGGTCACGCCCCCGCCACGGCTGCGGTCTGCACTCATCCGTACACGATCGGTGACGGAAAATGAGGGCCCGAACGGGCGTTCGCGACTCCCGTGGGCAAGACTCTGTCCGCTATCCGAAACAACAACCCGAGGGAGTGTTCGCAATGCGGTCCATCGCAAGGGGTCTCGGACTCGGTTCCGCCGCCATGGCGCTCACCGCGCTCACCGCGCTGGCCTGGCCCGGAACGGCCGGCGCGGCGCCGGCCGGTACGCAGAGTCTGTACGCGCCGTCCGCGCTGGTGCTCAGCGTGACGGCGGGCCCGGACGCCGACACCGGCACGGCGCTGCGGGCGGTGACCCTCGTCTGCGCGCCCGGGCCCGGCGGGACCCACCCGAACCCGGCAGCCGCGTGCCGCGAGTTACGCGCCGCCGGTGCGCAGCTCGACCCGCTCGCCGCGCCCGCCGCCGACGCCGTGTGTACCAGGGAGTGGAACCCCATGTCGGTGTCCGCCGACGGGGTCTGGCAGGGCCGTCGGCTCCACTACACCTACACCTTCGCCAACCCCTGCGGCCTGCGGAACAGCGCGGGCGTGCTCTTCGACTTCTGAACCCGCGTGACGCGCGACGGGCCGGGCGACGCCGTGCGACCGCCGCCCGGCCCGTCCGCAGCGCCCGGGTCTGCGTACCGGGGGGCCCCGGCCCGACGGAGGCTTTGCTCAGCCCAGTTCGAGGCTGGTCACACCGAACAGCTCGGCCAGGGCGAGGTCCGGCACCGGCCCGGTGTACATCCGGGCGGCCTCGAAGGTCGGGCGCATGCCCAGGCCCTTGAAGAGCGCGGTCGCCTCCGGGTTGGCGTCCGGGACGTCCACGGCCACCGGCCCGCCGGACGCGTGCCGCGCCAGTCGCCGCAGCAGGGCGGCCGCCACCGCGGGAGTGGCCGCGTACAGGGGGCCGATCCGGTGGGCGGCACTGCACGGACGGATCACGCCCAGGCCCTCGATCCGGCCGTCGCGAACGGCCGCCAGGGCGGTCCGTCCCGGCAGCCCGGTCCAGGCGGACAGGAAGGCGTCCCGCGGTGCGGGGAAGAACCGCCGGTCGTAGGCGGCGAGCAGGCCGAAGGGGAGCGTGGCGGCGTCGACGATCTCGACGCCGCCTCCGTCGTCCGGGGTGTCGCCACCGTGGGGCACGCCTTCGAAGCGCACGTTGTTCCAAGCGGAACGGAAACCGGACGTACGGTAGTTGCCCTGCTGTTCGACAACACCGTCCAGGCCGACGAGCCGCCCGTCGAGGCGTTCCATCCCGGCACGCCAGAGGCGGATGCCGTAGCCGCGGCCGCGGAAGGCCGGGCGGGCGATGTAGAGGCCGATAAAGCCGAAGCCGGCCCCGTAGCGGACGGCGGAGATGCAGGCCACCGGTTCCCCGTCGAGCCGGCCGACGAGGAAGCCGCCGGGGTCGGCCACGGCGAAGGCGAAACGGTCCGAGTCCCCCGGGTTCCAGCCCTCCTCGTCGGCCCAGCCGCGGATCATCTCCATGTCGGCGGCACTGGCCCCGGTGATCTCGAATCCCGTCATAGCGGTGTTGTACCAGATGCCGCGGGGGCCCGCAGGGGTGCCTGACCGGCCGCCAGGATCCGGACGAACGCGTCGAGAGCGGCCCCCTGGCGGAGGTCGCTCACCTGCCCGTCGCCCACCTCGACGACGCGCCAGACACCGTCGGCGCGCAGGGCCAGATCGGTGGTCACGAAAGGACATCCGAGGGCCTCGACGGCCTCGCGGACCGGCCCGAGGTCGGGGATCACGACCTCGGCGACGGGGCTGTCGGGGTGGGCGGTCACCAGCCGCGGCTCCGCGTCCCGCCACCACACGCGCACCTCGGCGGCGGCGGCCGCGCCCGCCTCCGTCCGCGGTGCGACGAAGTCCTCGAAGGTCCTCAGGACCACACCGCCCGCCAGGAACTCCTCCTGGAGCGCCACGAACCGGCCGACCACCCGGTGCAGGGCGGCCGCGTCGCCGAGGTCGGGCACGTAACAGGCCTCGTCCCACTCGTGCTTGCGCGACTTCACGTAGTCCTTCACGACAGCGGCACCGGGCGGCAGGCCCGCGGCGAGGGCCGTGAGCCGGTGCGGGTCCGGCGTCCGGCCCGGGTCGGTCGGCAGCCAGGCGCTGGCCGGTGTGAGACCGTCGAAGGTCCGGTACCAGCCGGGGAGTTCGTGGGCCCGGCGGTACTCCTGCACGGTGACGGCGAGCCGGCCGCCGCGGCGGCGCAGGGCGGCGTCCAGCGCCCCGTACCGGTCCGCGGGGACCATCCAGCCGCGGTACCAGAGCGCACCCGCACCCTCGGGCACCCGGCCGAGGGCCCGCTCGGTCTCACCGGCGAGCAGCGCATCGTGATCCACGAGCAGCACCCTGCCCCCGGCGGCGCGCAACTGCCGGGCCTCCGCCGCGAAATGGGCGTCGACCCGGCGCTCGTCCAGAGGATCGCGGCAGTACAGCACGGCGGCGGTCACGTCGTCGTTCGTCGCGGGCATGCGCCCACCCTACCCAGGCAGTGTCGCGCCCGGACGGCGGAATCAGCCCGCGCAGATCACGTCGTCGATCCGGATCGGCTTGGAGTCGAGGCGTACGTACGCGGTGAAGGTGTCGGTCGTGTCCCCGCCCCAGTGGGTGGTGACGGTGGCCCAGCCGACCCCGGCCGCCTGGGCGACGGTGACCGGGCCGATGCCGATGTCCTGGGGGGCGTTCTGTGCGCAGAGCAGGACGTCGGACTGCGTGTGCGCCTGTCTGTCCAGGAGGACCTGCGAGACGTGGTGGCGGCGGTCGTGCACGGACGGCCCGTGCTCCCCGTAGAAGCGCGCGAGGAAACGGCCGATCTGATCCGCGGTGTGCCCCTGCGGGGCGGCCGCGGGGGCCACCGCCGCGGATGCGGCGACGGCGGACGCGGCGACGGCGGGCACGGGCGCCATGACCGGCAGGGCCGACAGGGCCAGCAGCAGGGCACCGAGGCGGTGGGGCTTCAGCATCATGTCCGCTTTGTACCCGCCCGGCCGGTCCACCGGGAAGGCCCGGCCCGGATCTCACTCCTGTGGGGGTCGGGATTCACCGCAGGAACGCCCCTGCCTCCCCCGGGCGGTCGGCGCACGGTAATGGGGTCGCGGGCGGGCCGCGGTCCTCCGTAGGGTCGGCGCATGGGAAAGCCGCTCGTCGCAGTGTTCAGTGGGGCCGGGATGTCCACCGACTCCGGAATTCCGGACTACCGGGGGCCGCAGGGCCTGTGGCGTCGTGAGCCGGACGCCGAGAAGCTCGTGACCTACGAGTACTACATGGCCGATCCTGAGATCCGGCGGCGCTCCTGGCTGATGCGGGCCGAGATCGGCGCGCTCGGAGCACGGCCGAACGCCGCACACGTGGCCGTGGCCGAGCTGGAGCGCGGGGGCACGCCGGTCCGGGTGATCACCCAGAACGTCGACGGGCTGCACCAGCTCGCCGGGATGCCCGCGCGCAAGGTGTTCGAGCTGCACGGCACCGCCCGGTCCGTGGTGTGCACGGCGTGTCATGCCCGGTCGGAGATGGACGAGGCACTGGCCCGGGTCGCCGCCGGTGAACCCGATCCCGCCTGCATGGCGTGCGGCGGGATCCTCAAGGCGGCGACCGTGATGTTCGGCGAGCGGCTCGACCCCGTGGTGCTGGGGCAGGCGATGGCCGTGGCCAAGGGCTGCCAGGTCTTCATCGCCGTCGGGTCGACCCTGCAGGTGCAGCCGGCGGCCTCGCTGGCCGGCCTGGCCGCGGAGGCCGGGGCCCGCCTGATCATCGTGAACGCGGAGGAGACCCCGTACGACGGCCTCGCCGACGAGGTCGTCCGCGAACCGATCGGCACCGCCCTCCCGGCCCTGCTGACCAGGATCGCCCAGGACACCCTTTAGGGAGTGTCGGCGGCGCGGCGCATCTCGGCGACGTCCAGCTTCTTCATCTTCATCATGGCGGCCATGGCACGGGACGCGCGTCCCGGGTCGGGGTCGCTGACGCAGCTCGACGGCGCCCGGCGGGATGACCTGCCAGGACACCCCGAACTTGTCCTTGACCCAGCCGCAGGCGGACTCCTGGCCGCCGTCCTTGGTCAGCGCGTCGTAGTAGTAGTCCGCCTCGGCCTCGTCGACGCAGTCGATCTGGAAGGAGATGGCCTCGGTGAAGGGGAACTGCGGTCCGCCGTTGAGGCCGACGAACCTCTGCCCGTTGACCTCGAACTCGACGGTCATCACCGAGCCCTCCTGGTCGGGGTTCGCCTGCGTGTAGCGCGCGATCCGCCCGATGCTGCCGTCCTTGAAGACGGACAGGTAGTAGTCGGCCGCCGCTTCCGCGTCGCCGTCGAACCACAGACACGTGGTGAAACCGTTGCCGCTCATCTCTGCCTCCGGACCGTTGTGCGGGCGGTGGACACCGCCTCCGCACATACAGACCGGCCCCGGGCCCGAAAGTCATCGGTGGGCCCGGGGCCGGTCCTCATGGGGCCGGGAATTCGACCGTACGGCCTACTTCGCGGGCTCCGCGCCCAGCGCGAGCATCCGCTCGACGACGCGCTCGGCGGCGTCGCCCTTGTCCAGGTCGCAGAACTCCTCGCGGAACGCCGCCCGCGCCGCGGCGTACTCGGCCCCGACCGCGTCCGCGTCCCGCACGGCCGCGATCAGGCTGTCCGAGTCGGCCAGCAGCGGGCCGGGCGCCTTCGCCTCCAGGTCGAAGTTGAAGCCGCGCAGCGTGCCGCGGTAGTGCTCCAGGTCGTACGTGAAGAGCAGGATCGGCCGGTCGGTGAGCGCGAAGTCGAAGATCGCGGAGGAGTAGTCCGAGATCAGCACGTCGGCGACGAGCAGCAGGTCGGTGGCGTCGGGCCAGCGGGACACGTCGACGACGAAGCCGTCGCGGACGCCCTCGCGGACCTGCTCGGTGACGTGGTGGTGGCCGCGGATCAGCAGGACGTGGTCCTCGCCCAGCTCGCGCCGGGCCCGGTCCAGGTCGATGCGCTGGTCGAGCTTGTAACCGCCGCTCCAGCCCTCGCAGTTCTCACGCCAGGTGGGCATGTAGAGGACGACCTTCTTGCCCTCGGGCAGGCCGAGCCGGCGCCGGACCTCGGCGATCCGCTCCGCGTCCGGCCGCACCAGCGCGTCGGTGCGCGGGCTGCCGGCCTCGATGACCTCGCCCTCGTAGCCGAGGGCCCGCTTGAGCAGGGGCGTGGCGTAGGAGCTCGGGGAGGCGAGCAGGGTCCACTGCGCGCTGTCGTGCGCCAGGCCCTCCAGGATCTCCGGGCTCGTGTAGTAGTCGTGCACGAAGTCGTGGCCGATCTGCTTGATCGGCGTGCCGTGCCAGGTCTGGACGACGACCTGGCCGGGGCGGCGCTGGAACAGGGCCGGCACGCTGTCGTTGGTCACGACGTACCGGGCGCGGGCGAGGACCTCCCACCACTCCACGCTGCCGTACTGCACGGCGCGGGCGGTCGCGGGGACCTCGGCGCGGCCGTCGCGGACCAGCCAGATGTGCTCCAGCTTCTCGCCGCGGCGCAGCAGTTCCTCGTGGATGGCGCGGGGTGCGTCACCGGCGCCGTGCCCCTGGAAGGTGTCGTAGACGACGATGTCCTTGACCGGCAGGGCGCGCTGCGCCGGGTAGGTCTCGAAGCGGGCGACGCGCTGGGCGTAGCGGGAGCGGTCGTGCGGGCTCAGCAGCGGGTCGGCGACGAGCACCATGCGGTCGTGGAAGCGGGTCTCGATCCGCATCCGGCGGCCCTGCACGGTGAGCGGGTGCGGGCCGGCGAAGAGCAGGCCCGGTGCCATCTGCACGGGCGCGCCGCGGTCCACGCCGAGCAGGCCGGCCGTGGTGCCGCCCTGGGCGGCCGGGCGCAGGGTGGGCCACCAGCGGCCCTCGGGGAGCGTGGTGCTGCCGGCGAACGGCTCGGGGAGCACGGGCCGGAAGGTGCTCTCGAAGGCGTCGCCGTCGCGGGTGACGGGGTAGGTGAACTCCATGCCGTGCGCGTTGTGCAGGACGAGTTCGTGGGGCTCGTCGGTCGGCGCGACGAACCGGCCCCGCAGGGTCAGGGTGCCGTCCTGGACCTCGACCGCGTCGACGAGGGGCGGGGAGGGCTGCACGGAGAGGGTGAGGTGACCGGTGTTGCCGCGCTTGACGAAGAGGGCGCGGCCCGCGGTTTCGCCGGGCAGGGACACGGCCAGGCCGTTGAAGCCGCCGCGCTCGTCGTGGGCCAGGCGGTGCTCGGTGCCGTCGGCGCCGACCACGGAGAGGCTCCACGGCTCGGGGGCCCATTCGCCGGGCTCGCAGGCGGCGTCCGGTACGGCGGCCAGGTCGGCCAGCGCGACGCGGGCGGTGAAGGGGGTCCGGCCGCCGGTGGCGGCGCCCTTCTCCAGCGGGAAGTCGACGGTGGCGCCGGTGGGGACGTGGACGGCCTTGAGGCGGGCGGCGTCGACCCCGGCGGAGAGCTCGCCGATGATCTCGACGGCGTCGTCGCCCGCGGGCCGGGCGTCCAGGGCACGGGCCCGGGTGACCTCCACCTGGATGGTCAGGGCGCCGGAGACGGCCGGGACGATCCGGACGTCGGGGGCGACCCAGAACGGGGGCGGGTTCTGGCCGGTGTCGTGCTCACCGCCGCGGAGGCGGGCCCGGTGCAGGCCGCCGGCGCCGGTGACGGCGATGGACGTCGTCCACGTCCCGTCGTTCCACTTGCCGCCCGACTGGAAGATCGAGGGGTCGACGACGGCGGTGAAGCCGGCCCAGTCGGCGTGCCGCAGGGCGAGGTGCGGGGACTTCACGGTGGCCATCGGGGAGGCGACCGTACGGGTGCTGACGACGGAGCGGCGACGCTTGCCGCCCTCGCGGAAGATCAGCATCTTGCGGGAGCCGAGCCGGCTCTCCGCGCCCAGGTGGCCGGGCAGGGCGTAGCCGCGCAGCAGCAGCTTGCCGTCGGACCAGGCCGCCTGCTCCAGGCGGCTGACGACGCGGCGCTCGCGCGTGCCGAGGGTGAGAATCTTGGCGGGGACCGGCGGGCGGCCCTGCAGGAAGGGGTAGTCCGCCTGGGGGCGGGCGAGGCCCTTGACCGGCACGCTGTAGCTGTAGTCGCGCTGGTGGTTCAGGAGTGCGATGAAGTCCTCGACGCGGCCTTCGCCGGCGAGGTACGCCTTGAGGCGGTCGGCGACGGTCAGGTCGGGCCAGGGGCCGGTGCCGATCTCGCGGACGAGGCCGCCGACCTCCTTGACGAACGCGGCGCGGAAGTCGGGACCGCCCTCTGCGACGTACTTGTAGATGAGCGGGAGTTCCTCGCTCAGCACGTTGTAGTCGTAGTCGCGCAGGTAGCGGACGTACTTGGGGCCCTGCTTGGCCTTGAGGGACTCGCGGACCAGACGGACGGACTTCACGCGGTCGATGAGGGAGACCGGGTCGGTGGAGCGCTGGGTGATGGAGCGCTCTCCGGTCTCGCGGACGCGCCAGTGGTAGACGCAGTCGCTGAGGATGTCGACGCTGGAGGCGAAGTAGTGCGCGGGGATGCTGACCGGGGCGTCCTCGTAGAGGATGCCCTCCGGGTACTGGAAGCCGTGCTCGTCCCAGAAGGTGCGCCGGTAGACCTTGTTCCAGGCGGTGCGGTCGGTGACCAGGGCCGGGAACTTGGAGATGTGCGTTTTGAGCTGGGTCTTGGCGAAGGCGGCGCGGTGGCCCCACGACTGGTTCATGCCGACCGAGCGGAAGCGCTTGACGTTGCCGCCGGCGAAGTCGGAGCCCGTTTCGTCGAGCGCGTCGATCAGCCGCTGGTAGGCGTAGTCCGGCATGGTGTCGTCGCTGTCGACGAAGGCGAGGTATTCGCTGTCCGGGTGGATGTGGCGGGCGCCGGCGTTGCGTGCGGCGCCGAGGCCGGCGTTCTCCTGCATGACGACCCGGAAGCGCTTGTCACGCGCCGCGAAGGCCTTGGCTATGACGGCGCTGGTGTCCGTGGAGCCGTCGTCCACGAGGATGGCCTCGAAGTCGCCGAAGGTCTGAGCGGCGATGGATTCCAGGCACTCGTCGAGGTAGAGCTCGACGTTGTAGACGGGGACGACGATGCTCAGGCGCGGGGGCATGGGTGGCGGTTTCTCCAGCGTTTTTTTGCTTTGTCGATGATCAGCTCACAGCATCTTACTCTGTAACAGAGCTATAAACTCCACCCATATGGGGCATAGGGCGCTGATCGCCGGGGCGGACGGCAAAGAATTCAGCCGTCCGCCACTTCGACGCTGCGGATGGGACGTGACCCGTCCCGGTCGGTGAACCGTTCAGATCTCCAGTTCTGCTTCGATCTTCTTCAGCTGATGGCGTGCCATGGCGAGGTTGGCCCGCTTCTTGTCGAGGGCCAGGTACAGGAAGAAGCCCACGGAGCCGCGGCCCTTCATGAGCCGGATCAGGTGGTACTGACTACCGAGGGTGATCAGGATGTCCTCGATCTCGTCCTTGAGGCCGAGGAGCTCCATCGTGCGCACCTTGGCGCGCACGACGTCCGTATTGCCGGCCGCGGCGACCGCGAGGTCGAGTTCCTTGCCGCCGCCGATGGTGCCCAGGGCCATGCCGCTGCCGTAGTCGACCAGGGCCGCGCCGATCGCGCCCTCGATGACGGTGGTGGCTTCCTTGAGCGCGGTCTCCACGTTGACCATGAGAGTTCCTCTTTCTGTTTTCTGTTTCGCTGTAGCTGGTTGTTGTTTGCGTGTGACTGTCGGTAGTTGTCCTGAATGCGACGGGTCCGCCCTGCGGTCGGACCGTGCGCGGATCAGGCGGGCGCGGTGCCGGGGCCCCGGCGCGCGAGGGTGTGCTCGATCAGTTCGGCGATGCGCAGGCTGGAGCGCCGGGCCTCCAGATGGAGCCGTCCGACGTTGACGCGGGGTTCGGCGGTCAGGGTGAGGACGGCCGCCACGCCCGCGGCGTAGGTGGCGACGTATCCGTCGGCGCCGCGCACGAGCAGTTCGCGGAACGCCCCCTGGCCCGTGCTGTCGCTGAGCCGCTGGGCCACGCCGAGGGCCGCGGCGGTCAGGGCGGCCACGGCCTCGGCCTCGGCGGCGGCGCTGTCCTGGGCGAGGACGAAACCGTCGGTGCTCGCGGCGAGGGCGCCGGTGAGCTGGGGTACGCGGGCCCGCAGCCTGCGGAAGCTCGGCGAGTATCTCGGCCTCCGCCTCGGGCGGGAGCGTACTCATGTCGGCCTTTCTCCTTTCGGGCTGCCTACGCTCGGAGCGGTCGGCGCGCAGGGCCGGTCGCAGCGGGAGCCTCACAGGCTTGCCTCCAGTGCGTCGCGTAACCGGCGGAGCAGCGCCACGTCCGGGGATTGGGCCTGGGTCATCCAGTCGGGCAGGGGTACCTCGACCGGCGGGGGGGCCGGGCTGTGCGGCGTTTCGACCAGTCCGGCGGCCGCGAGGCGGCGTACGTCGAGCAGGGTGTGGAAGGCGGGCCGGCCGAGTACCCAGGCCAGGTCCGCCGGGGTGCGTAAGCCGTCGGCCTGGTCCAGCAGCATCCGCTGCCGGGCGGTGACGGTCTGACCCGGCGCGGCGGCTCGGGGCACCACCGGGGCGGTGTCGAGCAGGGGGTAGGGCCAGACGGCGTCGAGCAGTTCGCGGCGGCGCCGGGTCTCGCGTTCGACGGCCGCGGCCGCAACGGAGCGGACGGAGCCGATCCAGTGGGTGGCCCCGCGGCGGAACCGGGAGGGACCGCTGCCCGGGGACAGTGCGAAGAAGGCGGCGTCGAAGATGGCGGCGAGGTGACAGATCTCCAGCTCCCCGCCGGCGAGCCCGCCGCTGTCCACGAGGAAGCGGGCGACCTGCCGGCGGGCCCCGGCCCGGTCCACCGCCTCGCGCCATCGTTCGGGGGCGAGGCCGCCGCCGGTGGTGAGGAGGACGTCGAGGCCGGGGGTGGCGGGGCTCTCCGCGTGGACTATTCGTCCGTCCTCCAGGAAGAGGGTGCCGCGGTCGCGGAGCAGGGCGCCGGTGGCCCGCTCCGCGGCGAGCCGGGTGAGGAGGGGGGAGACGGCCGCGAAGGCGTTCGGGGCCGTTGCCGGGGCGGTCATCTGAGCACCAGCCCCTCGGCGAGGGACCTGAGTTTGAGGCGGGCGAGGGCGAGGTTGCCGTCCGCGCGGTCGAGCCAGACGTGCAGGAAGACGCTGCTGTCGAAGCTCGTCTCGACGAACCGCAGGACGTGGAAGCCACTGCGGGTCGTGACGATCAGGTCCTCGACGGGCGGGCCGGCGGGTCCCACGACGTCACCGAGGGCCGGACCGGCCTCGGCGCGGGCGAAGGACTCGTACTCCGCGGCCGCACGGGCCAGCTCGGCGGTCTCGGCTGCGGTGGTCTCGTGGTCCCCCACGGGCGATTCCCCGATGGTGCCGAGAGCCAGACCACTGCTCCAGTCGACCAGCGCGGCCCCCCGCGCACCAGGCAGGGCCATGGCTTCGAGCAGGCATTCGTCGATCCCGGGCACGCGGGCTCCCCTCCCGGCCGGACGTGCGGTGTGCACGGTAGTGCGGCGCGACAGGAGGGAACTTACTCAAGTTCCGCAGGGCGAAAGGGCGTTCTGGCATTTTCCGCTGGAACATGCCATTCACCGTGTAAGAGCTTGGCCGGAACGCGTCGGAATCTGATCACGAAGCCAGTGGAAGATCGTCCGCGAGGCGGAAGGCCCCGCCTTCCCGCTCGACGTATCCCTCGTGGCTGAGGGTGCGGAGCAGGTGGTAGACGGTGGGCAGGGGGATCCCGGTGACCCGCGCGAGCCGTTTCGCCGTAGCCCCGCCTTCCGCGTGCATCGCTTCCACGAGCCGCAGCGCGCGCTGCACGGAACCGATCAGGGTGGGTGTGCTGTCCTTCTGGATGCGGTCGGTTCCCATGAATGGTCCCCCTGCTCCGGTACGAGGCGTGGCAGACCCATCAAAGTGGCTCACCGCCCGCAAAACCAGCGGACTCGCGTAAACCCGAGCATAAGATCACCGGACCCGGTGGCCCGGCCGGCGGGTGCGGTTGACATATGCGGGGAGCGGAGCGGGCATCCCGCCGCGGGTCCTGTCCCCGGTGACGTCCGCCATCCGGCACCCGCCACGGTCCGATCCTCGACATCGGCGCACCCCCACCGGCACGATAGTCAGTCCGCGGCCCGCTGCGGGAGGAGACGCCCGGCCAACGTCTCGATCAGGCCCTCCCCCGGATGGGCGTCCGGCGGCGCGGGCACGGTCAGGCCGTCCACGATCAGCCCGACACCCCCCGGCCGAGCTTCCCCGGGGCCGCGGCCGCGCGCGCCGCCTTCGCCGACTCCAGCAGGTACGGCACGTCGATCACCGCGACCCCCGGCGTGAAGAGCAGGCGCGCCTTGAGCCGGAGGGCGTTCTGGTTGTGCAGGGGCTGTTCCCACCAGTGCCCCACGACGTACTCCGGGATCACCACGGACAGCATGTCGGTGGCCGGTTCGGCGGCCAGTTCCTCCACGTACGCCAGGATCGGGCCGACGACCTCGCGGTAGGGCGAGTGGATGATCTTGAGCGGGAGGCCGGGGTCGCGCTCCTCCCACACCTGGCGCAGCCGGGCCGCCTCCGCCTCGTCGGCGGCGACGGTCACCGCCGTGAGGGTGTCGGGGCGCAGCCCCTGCGCGTAGCCGATGGCCTTGAGGGTCGGGGCGTGCACGGCGGCGACCAGGACGACCACGTGGTGGTGGACCGGCTTGCGCGGTCTGGTGCCGGGGGCGACGCCGACCTGCAGGGCGACGTGGTCGTAGTGGCGGCGTACGCCCTTCATGCCGACGAAGAGCAGGGGCATGGCGATGACGACCAGCCAGGCCCCGTGCGTGAACTTGGTGATGAGGACGATGACGAGGACCAGTGCGGTCAGGGTGGCGCCGACGGCGTTGATGGCGAGCCTGCGGTGGATGTGGACGCGCTCCTCGCGCGGGGTGGCGGGTGAGGCGAGCGCCTTGCGCCAGTGCCGGACCATGCCGGACTGGGAGAGGGTGAAGGAGACGAACACGCCGATGATGTAGAGCTGGATGAGGCGGGTCAGTTCGGCGTCGAAGGCCACGATGAGGGCGACGGCGGCGAGGGCGAGGAGCACGACGCCGTTGGAGTAGACGAGGCGGTCGCCCCGGTTGTAGAGCTGGCGGGGCGCGTAGCGGTCCCTGGCCAGGATCGAGGCGAGCATCGGGAAGCCGTTGAAGGCGGTGTTCGCGGCGAGGATCAGCACGCCGGCGGTGACGGCCTGGAGCAGGTAGAAGAGGAAGTGCCAGCTGCCGAAGGTGGCCCGGCCGATCTGGGCGAGTGCGGTGGAGGTCGCGGTCCCGGGGGGCAACCCCAGTTCGGTGGGGTCGGCCGCGACGTGCACCTCGTAGGTCATGGCGAGCGCGGTGATGCCGGCGAACATCGTCACCGACAGGAAGCCCATGGCGGCGAGCGTGGTCGCCGCGTTCTTCGCCTTGGGCTTGCGGAAGGCGGGGACGCCGTTGCTGATGGCCTCGACACCGGTGAGCGCGGTGCAGCCGGAGGCGAAGGCGCGCATCGCGAGGAGCACGAGGGCGAGTCCGGTGTAGGTGCCCTCCGCGATGATCGGGAGGTCGGCGGACTCGGCGCGGATGGTCTGGCCGGTGCCGAGCCGGACGGCGGCGACGGCGAACATGAGGTAGATGACGAGGACGAAGCCGTAGGTGGGGATGGCGAAGACGCGGCCGGACTCGCGGACGCCGCGCAGGTTCATCAGGGTCAGCAGCCCCACGAAGGCGACGGACATGACCACTTCGTGGTCGTCGAGCGCGGGGACGGCCGAGGTGATGGCGGAGACTCCGGAGACGACGGAGACGGCGACGGTCATGACGTAGTCGACGAGCAGGGCGCTGGCGGCGGTGAGCGCGGCGGTCTGTCCGAGGTTCTCGGCGCTGACGACGTACGCCCCGCCGCCGCCGGGGTAGGCGTGGCAGGTCTGGCGGTAGGAGGCGATGACGACGACGAGGAGGAAGACGATGGCCGCGGCCGCGTACCAGGTGAGGTGGAGCAGTGCGACGCCGCCGAGGGCGAGGATCAGCAGGATCTCCTCGGTGGCGTACGCCACCGAGGAGAGGGGGTCGCTGCAGAAGATCGGCAGGGCGAGCCGTTTGGGAAGCAGGGTCTCGCCGAGCCGCGCGGTGTCGAGTGGTTCGCCGACCAGCACGCGCTTCGCATTGATACGCCTCATTCGGGCATGATCGTCCATTTTTGCGCGTTTTCTACGGTGCACATCCCTTTCAGGGCTTGTGTCACTCGGCGAGCTCCTCGGCCCGGTGCGCCAGCCACAGGTCGTACCGGACGCTCGGGGACTGCAGCAGCGAGCGCTCCAGCACGGCCTCGATCCGGGCCAGCCGCTTGCGGGCGCCCGGGACGGAGACCCCGAGCGCGGCGGCGGCCGGGGCGAGCCGGGCGTCGTGCTCCAGCCAGGTGCGTACCGTGGTCCGGGCGCCGGCCGGGGCGTCCGGGCCGGTCAGCCGGCTCAGGTGGGCCCGGGCCCATGCGGTCAGCCGCGGATCGCGCAGGACCGTGTCGAGCGCGGGCGCCGCGGCCGGAGCCGTGCGGCCGGCGCTCCCCCGCCCCGCGCCCGGGGTAAGCCGCAGCGCCAGGGAGAGCGCCGACTGGTCGCCGAGCCGGCCGAGGTCAAGTCCGAGCAGCGTCTCGACCAGCCGGATCCTGGCCGCCAGGGTGTTGCGGTGCACCCTCAGCAGCCGGGTGGCGTGCGGGCCGAAGTTCAGCCAGGCGTGGGCGGTGTCGCGCAGCTCCCGCCCGCCCGGGTCCTGCGGGCGCCGGGGTTCGTACGCGTCCAGGGGAGCGAGCAGCGCGTCGGCCCAGCCGGACCCGGCCTCGTGGGCCGCGAGCGCCAGCTCCGGGCCGGGGCCGAACCGGGCGTGCCGCTCGCCGCGGCCGCGGGCGACGGCCAGGGCGTGGAAGGCCTGGGTGTAGGCGGTGGGGGCCTGCCCCAGGTCCAGCTCGCCGCTGACCCCGACGGTGCAGTCCGGGGCGGTCGCCGTCAGCGCCCCCGCCAGGGGGTCGTGGTCGGCGGACACCGCTGCCACGTCGGCCGGAACGAGGATGATGAGGTGGCGCACGTAGACCGGGCAGCGCACGACCCAGGCCCGGCCGCCCGTCAGCTCCCGGCACAGCCGCGCCACTTCGGCCAGACGCCCGGTGCGGCACTCGGCGACGTAGATCCGCATCGGGTCGGGCAGCGAGGGCCGCAGCGCCTCGGCGATCTGGTGGGCGGTGGGCAGCTGGCCGCTCATCAGCAGGCGGAGCACGGCCTCACGGGCCCGCGCCTCGGCGGTCGCGGCCCGCTCCTCGCGCCGTTCGGCCTCCTCGGCGCGCAGGACCAGCGCCAGCGGTACGGCCGCGTCCGCCAGCAGCGTCGGCGCGTCGGCCGGGTGGGGCAGGGGCAGTACGGCGGCCAGCGCGCGTCCGGCGTCCAACGCGAACAGCAGGGTGGCGGACCCCTCGCCGTGCAGGACGGCGGACCGTACACCGCGGGCGCTCATCTCGGCGGCGCCGCGGACGGCGGCGGCGGGCGCGTCCCCGGCGTGCTCCCGGTCCGCCCCGTCGGTGCCGGGACCCCCTGCACGTACCAGTCCGGTCCATCCCCCGAGGCGGGCGGCGAGCCACTCCAGCAGGGCGGCCGACCCTCCCGTGTGGGTGAGCCGGTGGATCTTGAGTACGTCGTCGGACCGTGCCACCGGCGCATTCAACCACCCACCCCACACTGTGCGCTGTGATACCGGTCTCGCCCGCTCACTGGGCAGTGCGAATCCTGCGGACGGCGACGCGCCCGCATAGGTTGTTCCACGAGCGGACGGGTCCCGGGGTCCATGAGTACGAACACGGGGGAGGCGCCGGGATCCGCCGCTCACATCCTGGCGGCCGCACTGCGGATGGCCTCGCGGATGCGGACGTAGGTGCCGCACCGGCAGATGTTGGCGATGGCGTCGATGTCCTCGTCCGTGGGCTCGGCGGTGCGCCGGAGCAGCGCGACGGCCGCCATGATCTGACCCGGCTGGCAGAAACCGCACTGGGCGACGTCCTGTTCGAGCCAGGCCTCCTGCACGGGATGCAGTTCGTCGCCGTTCGCGAGGCCCTCGATCGTGGTCACCTCCCGTCCCGCGCACGCCGAGACGGGCACCACGCACGGGCGGACGTCCACCCCGTCGAGGTGGCTGGTGCAGGCCTTGCAGACGTCCACCCCGCAGCCGTACTTGGGGCCGTGGACGCCCAGCATGTCGCGGAGCACCCAGAGCAGGGGCAGGTCGTCGGGCGCGTCCACGGTCACGCTGCGCCCGTTGACGGTGAAGGTGTGCGAGGGCACGGCGTACTCCTGGCTCGGCGGCTAGCGGGGGTAGGGGGTGAAGTCGACGTCGAAGGCGAGGGGAAAGCTGCGCGGCTTCGAACCGGTGGCCCGGGCCCACGCGTTGGCGATGGCTCCGACCGCGGCGGGCACGCCGAGCTCGCCCGCGCCGCCCGGCTCCGTACCGGTCGCCGGGAGCACGAAGACCCGTACGTCGCGCGGGGTGTCACGCTGCTGCGCCCAATGGAACTGGCTGTAACTGCCTTCCAGCGGAAGCCCCTTGTCGATGTGGAGCCCGGCGCGCAGGGTGGTGGAGACGGCGTCGGTGAGGCCACCGATCATCTGGGCCTCCAGCCCGCGCGGGTTGACCGGCAGGCCGACGTCCACGGCGATGACGGCCTTGGTGACGCGGGCGCGCTGCGGATCGCGGACGTCGATCTCCACGAGGCAGGCGGTGCGGGACTTGTACTCCTCGTGGAAGGCGATGCCCTGCGCGCGGCCGGGCTCCATCGCCCGTCCCCAGTTCCCCTCGGTCGCGACCTTGTCCAGTACGGCGCGCTGGGCGTCGGTCTTCAGGAAGGTGCGCCGGAAGCGGTACGGGGCCCTGCCGGTCGCCGCGGCCAGTTCGTCGACCATGATCTCCTCGGCCCCGCGCGTGTTGGCGGAGTACACCGAGCGCCACGAGGCGGTGGGGATCCCGGTCGGCACCTCGGTGAGGGCCTGGGTGGTGAGGCCGAAGTGGTAGGGGGACTTCACCGTGGTCAGGAACAGCGTCTGGGCGAGGGTGGCGTTGCCGATGCCGAGCGGCAGGTGGGCCGCGGTCGCGGTGATGATCTCACCGAGGCCGTGCCGGAAGTCGGTCTCGGCGGCGGCGACGCGGTGCTCGAAGCTGAGCACCTCGCCCAGCAGGTGCGTGGCGCGGATCCTGTGGTGGGTGGCGGGGCGCATCCGGCCGTGGCGCGTGTCGTCGACACGGGTCCACATCAGCTTGACGGGACGGCGGCAGGCCCGGGAGATCCGGGCGGCCTCCAGCGCTGCGTCGAAGAACAGCCGCCGGCCGAAGGAGCCCCCGGCCTGGACGACGTGCACCGTCACCCGGTCCAGGGGCAGGCCGAGGTCGGCCGCGATCGTCTGCCGGGCCACGACGGGGGACTTCAGGCCGGACCAGATCTCGGCCCGGTCGTCGCGTACGTCGGCGACGGCGCAGTTGGTCTCCATCGGCGCGTGGCTGACGAAGGCGAAGTCGAACTCGGCGTCCACGTAAGGGGTGAGCAGCGGCGGCACCAGCAGCGGCGGGGTGGCGGCGCGCAGCCTGGTGCGGATCTGCGCGTCGGAGAGCTGGTCGGCCGGGCCGGTTCCCCAGGTGACCTGCAGCGCCGCTCTGGCGGTGAGGGCCTGCCCGAAGGTCTCGGCGACGACGGCGACGCCGGTGGGGACGGTGACCACGTCCAGGACACCGGACATGGCCCGGACCGCGGCGAGGTTGGCGACCGTGCGGACGGCGGCGCCGAAGGTGGGCGGGCGGCGCACCACGCAGGGCCTGGCGCCGGGCACGTCGAGGTCCAGGGTGTACCGCAGGGCGCCGGTGACCATGGCGCGGGCGTCGATGCGGTTCGTCGGCCGGCCGACGAGGGCGTGCTGCGCGGCCTTCTTGGGGGCGCCGGCCGGGACGACGAGGTCGGGGGCGGCCGCGGCCACGGCGAGTTCGCCGTAGCGGGCGGTGCGTCCGTCGGGGGCGCGGACGGCACCTTCCGCGGTGGTCAGCGACGCCGGGGCGAGGCTCCAGCGCCGGGCGGCGGCCGCGACGAGGCGGGCCCGCGCGGTGGCGGCGCACTGGCGGACGGGGCCGTAGAGGGAGCGGATGGAGTTGGAGGAGCCGGTGAGCTGGTTGAAGAGCAGCTCGGGCCGGGCGTCGTCCAGCTCCACGCGTACGTCGGCCAGGGGCGCGTCGAGTTCCTCGGCGACGAGCATGGCCACGGCGGTGGTGAGTCCCTGCCCGACCTCCTCGCGCGGCAGCCGGAAGCGGATGGTCCCGTCCGTCTCGACAGCGAGGGCGAGCAGGGCGGAGGTGGGTGCGCCCGCGAGGATGAAGAGGTCGCCGAGGTCGATCACGTCGGCGACGGCCGGCAGGGAGGGCACGACGGCCTGGGCGGTCTGCGGGGCCAGCGCGTCGGCGCCGGCGCGGGTGACCAGGGCGAGGGTCGGCGCCGCCACGAGGAGGGTGAGGAAGGAACGCCGGCTCGGGCCGGTGGCGTCGGTGGCGTCGTGCTGCCCGCTCAATGTCCTCGTGTCCCCTGCGCTGTGCGGGCCCGCCCGCGCGGACCTCCCCCGGCTTATTACCGGCACGTAGGGTAGCGGCCGGTACACCGGCTGGGAAGCCCCGATTCCGCCGCCGTACCGCGCGCGGGGGTCCTCCGTTCGGGGGTATTGCGCCGCGCGCCCCGCGCCGGATCCGGCGTCGTCGGAACGGGCCGAACGCCTCGTACGGATCGGGCGTTTGATCGAGCCACAGAAGGCGGATGGCCGGAATCCGCCACAGGTCGCCTCCGCACCTCGCGCCCCACCGGCAGGCATGCGCACCACGGCCTCGAACCCCGGCTGACCGGATTCGTTCGTACACGCCGGAGGGGCTGCCAGGCCTGCGGCATATACCAGAAGCAAGAACGTAGCGGATGTTGCCAAACGTCTTACACAGTGTCGCCGCCTGTGCAACAGTCGTTACCGGTCCTTCCTTCAGACTTGGCCGTGCCGCGCCTGTATCGGAGTTCTCATGCCGTCCCACCTGTTCGCGGACCGTCCCGCGCAGCCGCCCGAGCCCGGGTCGGTGGACGCACTGATCTCTCAGACCCGGCGCCTCCGGGGGGACGTGGACGCGGTCCGCCGCGACACCGTCGTGGACGACGACGACGCCCAGGGCCGCTGGCAGCGCGCGTTGTGCGACCTCGCCGTGCACCACCTCGACGACCTCCGCGAGCACCTCGGCCAGCTCAAGGAGGGACTGCCCCCGGCCCCCGAGGCCACGGTGTTCCCGCAGGCGGCTCCCGAAGCGGCTCCCGAGGCCCAGACCCGGGTCGGCAGCGCCGAGTGGAACCTGCTGACCGACGAGGTCAGTTGGTCCGACGAGTTGTTCCAGATCTTCGGCCGGTCCCCCGAGGCGGGCGCCCTCCCCCTGGACGAGCTGGGTTCCACCCTGTTCTCCGAGGACCAGCCCCTGCTCACCGCGTGGGTCACCGCCTGCCTGGTGGACGGCAGGCCCATCGACGGCGAGTTCCGCATCGTCCGGGCCGACGGCCGGGTCCGGACGCTGCACATGAGGGGCGAGCCGGTACTCGACTCCGACGGCTGCGCCGCCTCGATGTGGGCCGTGCTGCGGGACGTGAGCGAACTGCGCCGCAGCCAGCGGGCGGTGCGCGAGTCCCGTGACTCGCTGCAGCGCCAGCGGGAGATCGCCCAGACCGAGCACCGCCTGGCGGTCGAGCTGCAGGAGGCCGTGCTCCCCCCGTGGCGCGGCTCCCTGCGGTTCCCGCACCGCGACGCCGGCTCGCTGGACGTGGCCGCGCACTACCTGCCCTCCGCGACCAGCGCGCTGATCGGCGGGGACTGGTACGACGCGCTCGAACTGCCCGACGGGTCGTCGATGCTGACGGTCGGCGACCTGACCGGGCACGGCGTGACCGCCACCTCCGGGATGGCGATGATGCTGGGTGCCCTGCGCGGCATGGCCATGGCCGGGATCGCGCCCGGACCGCTCATGGGCTGGCTCAACCAGCTCCTGGAGACCTCCGTCCAGCCCGCCCTGGGCTCGGCCGTGTGCTGCAGCTACGACCCCGCGCGCCGGGTCCTGACCTGGTCCCAGGCCGGCCACCCCGCCCCCCTGCTGTTCCGCCGCGGTTCGGGCCGCGCCCTGGCGCCGCCGGAAGGCATCCTGCTCGGCGCGACCTCGGGAGCCTCGTACGGACAGGCCGAGGAGCGCCTGGAAGTGGGTGACCTGCTGATTCTGCACACGGACGGCCTCACCCCGCGCAGCATCGAGTTCAGCCGGGCGGACGGGACCGAGCGGCTCCTGGCACTCGCGCCGAGGCTCTCGGCGGCGCGTTCGGCGCAGGACTGCGTACGGCTCGTGGTCGAGGAGTTCGGCGAGGTCGAGCGGGAGGACGACGCCTGCGTACTCGTCGCCCGGGTCGGCGGGTAGGACACCGGTCTGCCGCAGGGCAGTTCGTACGGACTTCAGGGCCGCGCCGGAAGGCGCGGCCTCTTCTCGTCTCCGCCGTGTCCGCGCACCTGTCGCCGGCTCGTCGGCGAGGCCGGTCACGACGTACCGGTCCCGCCCTCGTACCGGCCCGTGGGCGGTGTGGAGGGCATGGGGAACTGCTGGGGGGGGCAGGGCGGCCCGCCGGAGGGGGAAAACTACACCCCCGTCGCCGGCCGGCCGCTCGACGCCGGGGTGTCGGGGAGGGCCAGCTCGATCTCCTGGCGGAGGTCCTCGATGCGCGCGTACCCGGCGTACTGCGCGGTGAGCCGGTACATCTCGCGCAAACGGTCCCACGTCCGGTGCGAGGAGGTCTCGTTCATGGATACGAGGGCCAGGCGCGCGTAGCGGTCCGCCTGTTCCGGCTCGTCGGCGATGAAGCAGGCGGAGGCCATGGAGATGTAGTCGAAGATCTGCGAGCGCTGGTAGCCGTCGCCGCGCAGCCGCAGGGCCTCCTTGGCGTGGCGCGCCGCGATCGGCGCCGCCGTGGCGTCGTGGTCGGCGAGGGTCCGGTAGGCGAGCGCCTGCATGCCGTGGAGGTCCGCCTCGTCGAAGTGCTGCATCCAACTCGGCGGCGGTACGTCGCCCTTGTCGGAGACGAACAGGTCCTCCGCCTCGCCCAGGGTGCGGCGCATGGCCTGGCCCTTCCCCATGGCGGCCTGCGCCCACGCCTCGATGGTGTGCAGCATGGCGCGGGTGCGCGGGAGGGTCTGCTCGCCGGAACCGGACTGGGCGAGCTTCATCAAATCCAGGGCCTCGTTCGGCTTGCCGAGGTGGACCATCTGGCGGGCGGCTCGGGACAGCGCCTCCCCCGCGCGCGGGCGGTCGCCGCCCTCGCGGGCCGCGTGCGCGGCGATGACGAAGTACTTCTGCGCGGTGGGTTCGAGGCCCACGTCGTGCGACATCCACCCCGCGAGGACCGCCAGATTGGCCGCCACCCCCCAGAGCCGCCGCTGGAGGTGGTCGGGGTGGTGGTAGGCGAGCATCCCGCCGACCTCGTTGAGCTGCCCCACGACGGCCTTGCGCTGCAGTCCGCCCCCTCTGGAGGCGTCCCAGGCGCGGAACACCTCGACGGAACGCTCCAACGCCTCGATCTCCTGCGAGCCGATCGGGGCGGCCTCGTAGCGGTCGTATCCCGCCGGGTCGGCCTGGAAGGAGTCGCCGAAGCGCGCCGGACTCGCCTTCGCCGGGGCGGGGTCGGTGTGCAGCCAGTCGTACATGGCGTTGCTGAGGGCGGAGCCGGCGGTGAGCACGGCGCCCGCGCCCATCAGACCGCGACGGTTGAGCATGAGGTCCATTCCCGTGAATTCGGTGAGGACCGCGGCTGTGCGTTCGGGCGCCCAGGGCATCCCGTCGGGGTTCTCGCGAGCCCCGTCCGGCTGCCGTCTCGAGGTGCGCCGCTGCCGTACGAACCCGAGGTCCTCGATGGTCACGACACGACCGAGCCGCTCGGTGAACAGTGCTGCCAGTACCGTGGGCACCGGTTCGCGGGGGCTCTCCCCCATGTCGATCCAGCGCCGTACCCGCGAGGTGTCGGTGGCCAGCTGGGGGTGGCCCATGGCCGCCGCCTGCCGGTTCACCATCCTCGCCAGTTCGCCCTTCGACCAGCCGGCCAGGCCGAACAGGTCGTTCAAGCGGGTGTTTGGACCTTTGCTCACGTCAAGCCCCCAGGTTCTCGGCTGAGTTGACAGTAGCCCCCCGTCAGATGCCCAGCGACTATTCGCCAGGCTTCGCCAGGGCACGCCCGATGGTTCGCCACCTTGCGCCGGGTGTCAGGTAGGAATGCGCCTCCCCGCCCCGGTCACCGGCGGAACTCCCCAGGGTGAAGCACGGGATCGGCGGGGCGGCGTTCGCAACTCGTCGGCGCACGAAGGGATCCGTATCACCATGTACGCAGCAACGTCCTCCGTGTCCGCACCGGTCCGGTCGCACCGCACGCTCCCGGCGGGCGGCGGCCCCTACCTCGAACCGGGCCGCGCGTCGGCCGCGACTCAGGGCGCAGTCCGGGCACGGCGGATGCCGAGCGCCGGGTCCCAGCCCGTCAGCGGAAGAATCGACCTCTCCGGGCCGCAGGGCGCGCAACTGCGCACCGCCCTCGCCTCGGTGCAGCGGATCTGTCCGGAGTTCGCGCCGGTGCAGGTGCTGCGGCGCAGCGGCCGCTCGGTCCTCCTGGTGGGCACCACCGGTCGCATGACCGCCGTGGCGAAGGTGTTACTGGACCACTCGCCGGAGTGGCGTGAGCGCTACCGGCACGAAATAGCGGCATACCGGGCGTTCGTCCGGCACCGCCCGCCGGTCCGGGTGCCGCGGCTGGTCGCCGCCGACCCCGAGAACTGCACGCTGGTGGTGGAGCGGATGGCGGGCCGGGTGGCGGCGTTGCAGCGGCACCCGGTGGAGCCGCCGCCGCGGGTGGACCTCCGGGCGGCCCTGGGTGCGGTGTGCCGGGTCAACCACTGGCAGCCGCCGGCCGAGCTGTTCGGGACCCCGATGAACTACGCCCGGCGGATCGCCCGCGACTACGAGCTGGGGCTCCTCACCGACCGGGACCTCGGCGACCTGCAGAAGCTGCTGCACGGGGTCAAGGTGTCGGGAGCGGCGCTCCAGTTCAACCACGGCGACGCGCTGCTGTCGAACCTGCTGCTCTCCCCCGCCGGTCCGGTGCTGCTCGACTGGGAGCACGCCGGCTGGTACCTGCCCGGCTACGACCTGGCCACCCTGTGGGCGGTGCTCGGTGACGCCCCCGCCGCCCGCGCGCAGATCAGCCGGCTCGCCCAGTCCGCCGGTCCGGTGGCCCGGGACGCCTTCCTGATCAACCTGATGCTGGTGCTGACGCGGGAGATCCGGATGTCCGAGACGGCGGTGCAGCGTTCGATGCTGGCGACCGCCCCGGCCCAGCCGCTGCCGGTGGGCGCGCTGTCGTCCGGCGAGGAGCAGCGGCTGCTGCTCCGCCGTCTGCACGACGACGCGGGCATGGCCCGCCGGGCGGTGCGCGCGGCGGTCGGCACACGCTGATCCGCCGCGATCCGCCCCGGTCTCCGCTGGTCCACCCGGGTCCGCCCGCCCCCTGACGCGAAGTCCCGTGGCCCCCACCGCCACGGGACTTCGCTCGTTCGCGGTCCGGAAGGGCGACACCCCCTACCGTGGGTCGGGTCGATCGACGGGAGGCGTTGAATGAAGTCCGGTGTGCGCGCGTGGGAGGCGGTACGGGCATTCGCCCTGGGCCTGCCGGAGGCGGTCGAGGACCATCCGTGGGGTCCCGAGGACTGCGTGGTGAAGGTGAACAAGAAGATCTTCGTCTTCCTGGGCAACACCGACGGGCCGGGATCGCCCGGGCTGTCGGTCAAGCTCAAGGACGAGGCGCTGCACGGACACGCGATGACGGCACCGGGGGCGGAGCCCACCGGATACGGCCTGGGCCGGTCCGGCTGGGTGTCGGTACCGCTGGCGGGGAAGGGGGCGCCTTCGGTGCAGGTGCTGTGCGAGTGGGTGGAGGAGAGCTACCGGACGGTGGCCCTCAAGCGACATGTGAAGGAGCTGGACGCGCGGATCCAGGGTGACGGCTGAGCGGCGGGGCCGGACCCGGGTGCGTCGGATGGCTTGACATCACATGATCCCCCGAACACCTTTTCTGACTCAGCATCAGACATGTTGGTGTCACCTCCTCCCCATACCGCTGGAGCCTGCCGATGTCCGCAAGCGCTTCACGCACGTCCCCCTCCCTCCGCCCGTCCAGACGCGCCGTCCTCGCCGGTACCGGGGCCGGGGTGATCGCCGCGACCGTGCTGCCGTCCGGCGCGGCGCGGGCCGACGGTGCCCAGGCCGGGCCGCAGCTCGGTGAGTACGACGTGGTGGTGGTCGGTTCCGGGGCCGCCGGAATGACGGCCGCCCTCACCGCCGCGAAGCGCGGGCTGAGCGTGCTGGTGGTCGAGAAGGCCCCCACCTTCGGCGGGTCGGCCGCGCGTTCCGGGGCCGGCATCTGGCTGCCGAACAACTCGGTGATCCTGGCCGCGGGGGTGCCGGACACCCCGCAGAAGGCGGCGACGTACCTGTCGGCCGTCGTGGGTCCCGAGGTGCCGGCCGACCGCCAGGCCGCTTTCCTCGCCCACGGTCCCCGCATGCTGGACTTCGTCATGGCCAACAGCCCGCTGCGGTTCCGCTTCATGGAGGGGTACAGCGACTACTACCCGAACCTGCCGGGCGGGCTGCCGAACGGCCGGTCCATCGAGCCGGACCAGATCGACGGGAACGTCCTGGGCGGGGAACTGGCCCGCCTGAACCCGGCGTACATGCCGGTCCCGGCGGGCATGGTGGTCTTCAGCCAGGACTACAAGTGGCTGAACCTGGCGGCGGTGAGCGCCAGGGGCCTGGCCGTGTCCACCGAGTGCCTGGCACGCGGTACGAAGGCGGCGCTGCGCGGCGAGAAGCCGCTGACGATGGGGCAGGCCCTGGCGGCCGGGCTGCGGGCCGGTCTCCAGCGGGCCGGGGTACCGGTGTGGCTGAACAGCCCGCTGGTGGACCTGGTCCAGGAGGGCGGCGCCGTCACCGGGGCGGTGGTCGACAAGGAAGGTGTGCGGGGTGTCGTACGGGCCCGCAAGGGGGTGATCGTCGGCTCCGGCGGCTTCGAGCACAACGCGGCGATGCGGGCGCAGTACCAGCAGCAGCCGATCGGCACGCAGTGGTCGGTGGGCGCGAAGGAGAACACGGGCGACGGCATCCTGGCGGGTCAGCGGGCCGGGGCGGCGTTGGCCCTGATGGAGGACGCCTGGTGGGGGCCCTCGATCCCGCTGCCCGGGGAGCCGTACTTCTGCCTGGCCGAACGGACCCTGCCGGGCGGGCTGATCGTGAACGCGAACGGCACGCGCTTCGTCAACGAGGCGGCGCCGTACAGCGACGTGGTGCACGTGATGTACGAGAAGGACCGGGGCGCGGTCGGCTCGCACATTCCCGCGTGGCTGATCGTGGATCAGAACTACCGCAACAAGTACCTGTTCAAGGACATCCTGCCGACACTCCCCTTCCCGGACTCCTGGTACCAGGCGGGGGCGGCGAAGAAGGCGTGGACGTGGGACGGGCTGGCGGACCGGATCGGCGTGCCCGCGGGTGCGCTGCGGGCGACGCTGGGCCGGTTCAACGCGCAGGCGTGGAGCGGCACCGACGCCGACTTCCACCGGGGCGACACCGCGTACGACCACTACTACACGGACCCGAACGTGCTGCCGAACTCGTGCCTGGCGCCGGTCTGGGTGCCGCCGTTCTACGCGTTCAAGATCGTGCCGGGGGATCTCGGTACGAAGGGCGGCATGGTCACGGACGCGCGGGCCCGGGCGCTGCGGCCGGACGGCTCGGTGATCCGCGGCCTGTACGCGGCGGGCAACGCCAGTGCCGCGGTGATGGGCCACAGCTATGCGGGGGCCGGGTCGACGATCGGTCCCGCGATGACGTTCGGCTACGTGGCGGCCAACGACATCGCGGATGCGTGAGGTGATGGGGCGCGGGCCGGGACCCGGACCGGCCCGGGACCGCGGAGGGGCGGCCCGGTGGAGTCAGCCCTGCTGGAAGAGCTCGGCGGGGAGCGGCTTCAGGAGGGCGTAGAGGTCGTCCGTGATCGGGCGGTCCCAGCTGGCGATGGTGACCAGCACGTTGTCGCTGCGGTCGAACTGCACGCAGGAGATGCGGGACTCCGACAGCTTGATCTTCCGGACGATGAGGAGGTTGTCACCCTGCATGACGGGGCAGTCCTCGACGCCCGTGACCTCGACGTCCTCGTCGTTCTCCAGCGCGTCGAGGAGCTGGGCCACCTCGAAGGGGACCTGCCCGTCGGTGAGGTCCCGCGCCGGAGACCCCTCGGGCAGGTTTCCGATGATCATCGCGGGGCCGCGTCCGCCGAACAGGTCGTAGCGGAGGAAGACGCCCTGGCAGCTGCCGTCGGGCGCGGGCAGCAGCCCGGCCCCGAGATTGCCCGGCCAGTCCCCCGGGTCCATGGCCAGGACGTCGAAGTCCGGGCCGGCGGGTGTGGCGGCGCGGTGGCGGCGGAGGAAGGACATGCGGCCATGGTACGTGGCCGCGGGAGTTTTACGGTCCGGGGGCCCCGCATTCCGCGCCCCGCCGGCGGGCGGGCGCGGCGCCACGGGAAGATCGCCGGGCCCGGGGCGGGGCCGGCCGCCTCGACGGCGACCGGTGCGGTGGAGCCGGTCTCCGGCAGCACCTGGTCACCCGAGCAGAGGACGGTCGAGGATTCCGGGCCGCCCGTACGCCGGAAGCGGTACCCCTCCCCCCGTGCCGGGCGGCGCCTGCTGCCAGGCACGGCGGGCGGGGTGCCGGCCGCGGATTCGGTGTCCCCTCGGGGACGCACGGCTCGGTCAGCCCCGTGCGCGGCCGGGAGCCCGAGGTCCGCTGAGCCGATCAGGTCCACACGGGGGTGTCCGGGCCGCCGGGGCCGTGCGCGCGGGGCGTGAGCCGTGGGCGCGGGGCGTGCGCGAGGTGGCGTTGCGCTCCGCCGGACGGCGGCTGCCGTCACGTCGAGCTGCGGGCGAACGCCTCCAGGGCGGCGCGCAGCCCTGAGCGGTCGGTGCCGAGCTTGCGGCAGGCGGCCGACAGCACCCAGTCGGGGGACGCCGGCCCCGGTTCCTCCCCGGAGCGCACGGCCAGGTCGGCGGCCCGGATCTCCTCCTCGGTGACCCAGTCCGCCCGGGGCGGCACGGCGGGCAGGGCGCCGCCCATGCCGGTCAGGATCTCGGTCGCCTCCTCCACCAGTCCGTCGGCCCCGCACTCCCGGGCCGTGACCACGGCCGCGGTCAGCAGGTCCGCGTCGCGCAGCCCGTAACCGAGGGCGGCGAGGGCGCGGGCGAGTTCGTAGCCCGCGGGTGAGGCCGAGAGCAGGGTGACCGCCTCCCGGAGCAGCTCGGTGCGGTCCTGGGGTGCGGCGACCTCCGCCGCCACCCGGAGGGCCTGGCCGATGGCGGAGGGGGCGCCGAAGGCGCGGGCACGCCGGACGGCGTCCGCGGCGAGGGTCCGGGCTCGCTGCGGGTCGTCGGCGGCGACGGCGCGCGCGAGGTGCAGCTGCCAGGGGCACCAGGCCGGGTTCTGGATGCCGCGGGGGGTCAGCCGCCGGTCCACCGCCTCCAGTTCGGCGACGGCCGCGCCCGTCTCGCCGCGGGCGAGCAGCAGTTCGGCGTAGACGGTCTGCGAGTCGGGGAAGACCACGGCGGCCGGGAAGGGCGCGCCGAACTCGTGCTCCCGCGCGAGCTCCCAGGCCTCGTCGACCCGGCCCCGGGCGAGCAGGGTCGTGAGGAGGATCGCTATGGCGTACCAGTGCACGGGGGTGCGTCGGCCCACGCGTTCGGCGAGGCGCAGGCCGGACCGGGCCAGTTCCTCGGCGTCCACGAGCCGTCCCCGCCGGTAGCGGATGTAGGCGCGCAGGCTGTACGCGAAGGACAGGTGGGCGCCGCGCCAGCCCTGGCGTTCGAACTCGGCGGTGCCGGCCTCGAACAGCTCCTCCGCCCGGCCGGGGCGGTCCGCGTACATGTGGACCATGGCGGCGAGCACCGGGACCTCGAAACCGCGGTCCTCGTGGGCCCAGCTGAAGGGGCTCTCCAGTACCCGGCCGGCGTGGTGCAGGACCACGTCCACCGGCTCGCCGCGCAGGCAGGCGTCCCAGGCGCGCAGGGCGATGACGTACCGCTCGGTGAGGTCGCGGCCGGTGAGGCGGTCGGCGAGCCGGGCGAGGCGCCGGGAGCGGGCCGGCGAGTCGGTCTCGGCGGCGTTGAAGGCGTCCCACATGAACTGCTCCGACTGCAGGCGCAGTCGGGCGCGTACGTCGGGGGTCCGGGCGATCTCCCGGGCGAGTGCTTCGGAGGCGTCGGCGAGGCGGTCGCTGTGCGCGAGGACCTGGGCGAGCCGGATGACGATGCCCTGGCGCAGGCCCGGGTCGTCGAAGGGCTCGGCGAGGGCGGCCCGCAGGTGGTTGACGGTGTTGGCGGGCTCGGTCAGCAGGGAGGCGCAGCCCAGTTCGTACAGGACTGCGGCGCGTTCGTCGAAGTCGGGTGGCTCGCGCAGGGCGCGAGCTAGCTGGCGGCGGGCGGCGTCGGGGGCTCCGGCGCGGAGGTTCTCCGCGGCCGCCTCGCGCAGGGTGCGCACCACCCAGGGGTCGTTCTCGGGGTGGGTCTCCAGCAGGTGGCGGGCGGCGGCCGAGGAGCCGAGGCCCGCGTCGACGACGGCCGCGGCGGCCTTTCCGTGCAGTGCGACGCGCAGGGCGTCGGGGATGGCCCGGTAGATGGCGGTGGCGATGAGGGGGTGGACGAACTCCAGTCCGGGCTCGGGTTCGTCGTCGGAGGTGGAGCCGGGGGCCGACAGGATGCGGGCGGCCCGCAGGCGGGTGGTGGCGCCCGCTGCCTCCTCGGTGCCGAGGGCGGCGACGCGGGCGGCGATGTCCTGCGGGATGGCGGTGCCGAGGACGGCGCAGGCCCAGGCGAAGCGGACGGTGGAGGGGCCGAGGCGTTCCAGGCGGGCGACCAGGCCACTGCCGCGCTGGGCTGCGGCGAGGTCGGCCAGTTGCGGGGCGTTCTCCTCGACGGGTCGCAGTCCTGTGCCGCGGACCTTGGCGGTGAGTTCGACGGCTTCGAACGGGTTGCCGGTGGTGACCGCCCAGGCCTCCTGGCAGAAGGCGTCGTCGGCGTGATCGCCGAGGGCCTCGCGGACCAGTGCGGCGACGGCGGCCGGGGTGAGCGGGGCGAGGGGCAGCGGGGCCTGTCCCGCCCGGCCGGGCAGGGTCCGGAAGGCATCGGCGTGCGCGGGCAGTTCGTCGGGCCGGTAGGCGACGACGAGGAGCAGCGGGAGGTGTTCGGCGCGCGGGGCGAAGGCGGCGAGCCAGCTCAGGGACTCGGGGTCGGCCCAGTGAGCGTCGTCGAGGACGAGGGTGACGGGGGCACGTTTGACGACGAGGTGGGTGAGGACCCAGTCGAGGCCGTCGCGCAGGCCCTGGGGGTCGGGCGGGGCGCCCTGTTCGGGGGCGCAGAGTCCGAGGGCGGGGCCGACGATGGGGTACCAGCCGCCGAGGGCGGCGCGCAGTTCCTGTTCGGAGGTGCCGGCCAGCTGGGGCTGGATGAGCTGGCGTGCGACGTGGAAGGGCTGGCTCTGCTCCTGTTCGCCGCCGCGTGCGGCCAGGACGGTGCAGGAGCGGGCGTGGGCGCGGCGGCGCAGTTCGGCGAGCAGGGTGGTCTTGCCGAGGCCGGCGGGCCCGGAGAAGGCGAGCAGCGCGCCGCCGGCGTCCGGGCCCGGACCGGTGAGCTGGTCCAGGGCCTCGTCGACGATCGCGAGTTCGGCATCGCGTTCGACCATGGTGCGCCGTATACGCATCCGGTGGTCCGTCATGGCTGGTACCCCCCAGGCCTGTTCCGGGAGATCAGCGTACGCCCGCGCACATCGCGGGGTGTCCCACTGTCGGAAACAATCCGATCTTCTTTTCCGGCGGGGTTCCGAGAAGGATCCGGGACGGTCACGAACCCGATCGGTCCTGCCCGGAACGGGTCGCGAGGCCTTCGAGGGCGGCCATGGCCTCGGTGGTCCGGTCGGCCGCCACGAAGAGGTGGTCGTGGTGGTGTCCTGCGATGACGTTGCAGCTCAGACCGTGCGAGCCGAGTGCGGTGGCGACGGCCGCGGTGAGGCCGACGGCGTCGAGCGCGGAGTGGACGCGCAGGGTGATCCACCCGGCGGTCCAGTCGTAGGCGAGCCCGGCGGCGTCGGCGTCCTCCTGGCGCAGGACGAGGGTGAGGCCCTCGGGCTCCAGGACGGTGGCGACGGGTGCCGTCCCCGGGGGAACGGCGTCCCCGGGGACGGTGCAGAACACGTACACTCCGTCGTTCAGCTCGGGCCGCATCCCGCTCAGCAGTTTCCGCAGGTCGCTCTCTCCGCTCATGCGGCGACCCTACCGACCGCGCGGGCCCCGCCCCGGCAGGCGGGCCGGGGCGGTGACGGGCGGTCAGGTGAGGTCGAACTCCCCGCCCCGGGCGTCCAGCACGAACTTGTGCCACTCGTCCGGCGAGAAGATCAGGGAGGGGCTCTCGGGGCGCTCGCTGTTGCGCATCGCGATGAAGCCCTCGACGAAGGCGATCTGGACGTCACCCGCTCCCCGGCTGCTCGACCGCCAGTCCGCCCCGGTGAGATCGAGGTCCGGCTTCCCCCAGCCGGCCAGGGGCTCTGAAGTCATGCTCTCGGCCACGTGCGTGCTCCTCCCGGTACGTCGTCCGGGGGCCAGGTTAACCATCGCGGCGGGTGCCGCACAGGCCACGGTGCGTCACGCGTGACCGGTCCGGCACCCGGGCGGGACCCACCCCGCGGTGTCAGGTCGTCGGCTCCTGCGCCCCCACCAGCCACATGGCGAAGAACTGAGCGCCGCCGCCGTAGGCGTGCCCGAGTGCCCGGCGGGCTCCCGGGACCTGGTGTTCCCCGGCCTGGCCGCGCACCTGGAGGGCCGCCTCGGCGAACCGGATCATGCCGGACGCGCCGATCGGGTTGGTGGACAGCACACCGCCGGACGGATTGACCGGAAGGTCCCCGTCGATCTCGGTGACCCCCGCCTCGGTGAGCTTCCAGCCCTCGCCCTCCTCGGCGAAGCCGAGGTTCTCCAGCCACATCGGCTCGTACCAGGAGAACGGCACGTACATCTCGACCGCGTCGATCTCCCGGCGCGGATCGGTGATCCCGGCCTGCCGGTAGACGTCGGCCGCGCAGTCCTTGCCGGCCTGCGGGGAGACGAAGTCCTTGCCGGCGAAGAGGGTGGGTTCGCTGCGCATCGCCCCGCCGTGCACCCAGGCGGGGGGCTTCGGCGAACGGGCCGCACCCGCCCGGTCGGTGAGGACCATCGCGCAGGCGCCGTCGGAGGACGGGCAGGTCTCGGAGTACCGGATCGGGTCCCACAGCATCGGCGAGGCCTGGACCTTCTCCAGGGTGATGTCGTGCTCGTGCAGGTGCGCGTAGGGGTTCTTCAGCGCGTTGCGCCGGTCCTTGTACGCCACCAGCGAGCCGACCCCGTCGGGTGCGCCGGTGCGCCGCATGTAGGCGCGCACGTGCGGGGCGAAGAATCCGCCGGCGCCGGCGAGCAGGGGCTGCTGGAAGGGCACGGGGAGGGACAGCCCCCACATGGCGTTCGATTCGGACTGTTTCTCGAAGGCGAGGGTGAGGACGGTGCGGTGGACGCGGGCGGCGACGAGGTTGGCGGCGACGAGCGCGGTGGACCCGCCGACCGACCCGGCCGTGTGCACGCGCAGCATCGGTTTGCCGACGGCGCCGAGCGCGTCGGCCAGGTACAGCTCCGGCATCATCACCCCCTCGAAGAAGTCGGGGGCCTTGCCGATGACGACCGCGTCGATGTCGGCCCAGGTCAGTCCGGCGTCGGCGAGGGCGCGTACCGCGGCCTCGCGGACGAGTCCGGCGATGGACACGTCGTGGCGGGCGGCCACGTGCTTGGTCTGGCCGATGCCGACGACGGCCACGGGCTCTTTACTCACCTTGCGTCCCCTTCCAGGACGGCGACCAGGTTCTGCTGGAGGCAGGGGCCGGAGGTGGCGTGGGCGACGGCCCGGTCGGATGCGCCGCGGTGGATGCGGGCGGCCGCCTCACCGATGCGGATCAGGCCGGCGGCCATCATCGGGTTGGCGGCGAGCGCCCCGCCGGAGGGGTTGACGGCGACGGCGTCGCCGAGCCCGAGGGCCTTGCGGAGCACCACCTCCTGGGAGGTGAACGGCGCGTGCAGTTCCGCCGTGTCCACGGGCGCGTCGAAGACCCCGGCGTGCTGCGCCGCGATCCGGGTGGACTGGGAGTCCGTGAGGTCGCGCAGGCCCAGGCCGTGCGCCTCGATGCGGTGGTCGATGCCGGTGATCCAGGCGGGGCGTTCGCAGAGCTGCCGGGCGAGGTCTCCGGCGGCCAGGACCACCGCGGCCACGCCGTCGCCGATGGGCGGGCAGTCCCCGGTGCGCAGCGGCCTGACCTGGTGGTCGCCGTGCGGGACGGCGCCGCGCAGCTGGGCGTGCGGGTTGGCCTCGGCGTCGGCGCGGCTGCGCGCGGCGATGGCGGCGAGCGCGGGCTCGTCGGTCTCGCCCGCGTCGAGGAGGGCCCGGGCCTGGAGGGCGGCGAGGGCCACCGCGTCGGGCCAGAGCGGGGCGAGGTAGTACGGGTCGAGCTGGCGGGTGAGCACGTCGCGCACGGATCCGGGCGAGGACTTCCCGTACGAGTAGACGAGGGCGGTGTCCGCCTCACCTGTCTGGATCTTGACCCAGGCCTCGTAAAGGGCCCAGGCACCGTCCATTTCGACGTGGGACTCGGAGATGGGCGGCCAGGCACCCACCCCGTCGAGGGTCATGGTAAAGGAGAAGGCGCGGCCCGCGAGGTAGTCGCTGGATCCGGAGCAGGTGAAGCCGATCTCGCCGGCCTTCAGTCCGGTGGCGGCCAGCACCTGGTGGAGGACCGGCATGACCATCTCGACTTCGCTGAGCTCGTCGGTGCGGCGCAGGTGGTCGCTCTGCGCGAAGGCGACGACGGCCACGTCGCGCGCGTACCTGCTCCTCCTGGGCCCGGTCATCAGATGAGCTCCTTGTACGCGTCGTAGTCCGCGTCCGGTTCACCGGTGGGGCGGTAGTGGTCGGGGTAGCGGCCGCCCTCGGTCCAGACGGGCTCGACGCGCAGGCCCATGCGGACCTGGTCGTACGGGATGCCGCCGATCCGGCCGTGGAGGGCGAGGCCGGCGTCCGTCGAGGGCGATGTGGGCGTAGACGTAGGGGACCTCGATGTCCAGGTTCTTCGCCTTGATGTTGACGATGCAGAAGGTGGTGACCGTGCCGGCCGGGCCGACCTCGACGTGGTCGGTGGTGGCGACCCCGCAGGTGGGGCAGGCGCCGCGCGGCGGGACGTAGACCTTGTGGCAGGAGGGGCACCGCTCGCCGACGGTCCGCCGCTCGGAGAGGGCGTTGATGTAGGCGGTCTGGGCCCGGCCGGGGCTGTAGACGTAGTCCAGGCGGGCCTCGGCGACGATGCCCGTGACGGGGTCCTGGAAGACGCCGTCGTGCGGGGCGGGCGGCCCGGCTTCGGGGACGGGGCCGTCGTCGGGCTCGAAGCAGGCGATGTCGGTGATGGCGCCGGTGCGTTCGGCGGCCCAGCGGACGCGCACGCGCATGCCGGTGCGCACGGCGTCGGGGCCGAGGGCGTCGAGGGCGTGCAGGAGGGCGGTGTCGGCTCCGTCGAGCCGGACCAGCACCCAGGCGAAGGGGGTGTCCAGGGGCTGTTGGGGGCGGGGGCGGTCGTTCCAGGCCCAGGTGGTGACGGTGCCGGTGGCGGCGACCTCGACGAGTTCGCGGACCTCCTCGGAGGTGACCGGGTCGTACTCGACGGGCGGCACCACCACGGTGCCGTCGGAGGTCTTCACCCCGAGGACGACGCCGTCGCGCAGGCCGGTGAGGAAGGCGCTCTGGACGGGCCCGAGGGACCGGGTGAAGGGGAACTCGACGACGAGAGGCGCGCGGAGCACCTCCGGTGGGGAGGCAGCTGTCATGGTGGCTCTCCGTTGCGGTTGATTCCGGTGATTCGAAGCGCTCTTCCGACCCGGCCGGCGCCCGAGCCCGTCCTTCCGGCCCCGCCGGCGTTCGAGGAGTTCTTCCGGCCCGGCCGGCGTTCGAGGCCGCCCTCCCAGCCCCGCCGGCATTTGAGGCGCGGGGGCCCGGGGGCAGGGCCCCCACCACCAGCCCCGCCGGCGTTCGAGGCGCGGGGGCCCGGGGGCAGGGCCCCCACCACCAGCCCCGCCGGCGTTCGAGGCGCGGGGGTCCGGGGGCAGGGCCCCCGGCAGCGGCGCCGGACCCGGGCACGGGTACCGGTAAGGGCACGGGCACGGCACCGCGCCCGGCGCCAGCCGCCCCGGCCTACTCGCGCCGGTACACCGGCGGCCGCCGCTCGGCGAAGGCCCGCGCCCCCTCCTTCGCGTCCGCGGTGTCGAAGACCGGCCAGCCGCGCAGCAGTTCCGACGCCAGCCCCTCCGTCTCCGTCAGCCCGGCGGTCTCGTAGACCGACGCCTTGACCGCCTCGACCGCCAGCGGCCCGCACGCGTTGATCTGCCCGGCGATCTCCAGGGCCGCGTCGAGCGCCGTTCCGTCCGGGACGACCCGCCCGACGAGCCCGATCCGCGCGGCCTCCTTGGCGGAGTACGGGCGTCCGGTCAGCAGCATCTCGAGGGCGTGCGTGCGCGGGATCTGCCGGGGCAGCCGCACCGTGGAGCCGCCGATCGGGAAGAGCCCCCGCTTGACCTCGAAGAGCCCGAAGGTGGCGCCCTCGGCCGCCACCCGGATGTCGGTGCCCTGGAGGATCTCGGTACCGCCGGCCACGCAGTAGCCCTCCACAGCCGCGATCACGGGCTTGCGCGGCCGGTGGTGGCGGAGCATCGCCTTCCAGTGCAGGTCGGGGTCGGCCTTGAGGCGGTCCCGGTACTGGTCGCCCGCCATGCCCTTGCCGGCCAGGGCCTTGAGGTCCATTCCGGCGCAGAAGTCGCCGCCGGCGCCGGTCAGGACGACGGAGCGGATCTCGTGGTCGGCGTCCGCCTCCAGCCAGCCGTCGTACAGCCCCACCAGCAGCGGCAGCGAGAGCGCGTTCTTCGCCTCGGGCCTGTTCATCGTGAGCACCAGCGTGGCGCCGCGGCGTTCCACGGTCAGGTGTTCCGTCCCACCCATTGCCGTCCTCCCGTCTCAAGACCTAGAACAGGTTGCAGTAGGGGAGGGTGCAGTTCAAGAGTTTTCTGACACCCAGTCAGTTTTCTTGGGCGGCGCCCCTTCCCAGTTGCCGGCCGCGGCGCTCTAATGACCGCCGAGCAGCCGGCCACGGGGCCAGTCGTCGGGATCAACGGGGTCAGGAGGAACGGTGGAGTACAACCTTGCCGACCTGTTCGAGTCGGTCGTGGACGTGGTCCCGGACCGCGAGGCCCTCGTGTACGTGGACCACCCCGGTACGGGCGCCGAGCGCCGTCTCACGTACGCGGAGCTGGACACGGCGGCGAACCGGATCGCGCACCACCTGCTGGACAGCGGCCTGGAGGCCGGCGAGCACCTGGGCCTGCACCTCTACAACGGGATCGAGTACCTCCAGACCGTGCTGGCCTGCCTGAAGGCCAGGCTGGTCCCGGTGAACGTCAACTACCGCTACGTGGAGGAGGAGCTGGTCTACCTCTACAACGACGCCGATCTCGCCGCGCTCGTCTTCGAGGGCGAGTTCACGGAGCGGGTCGCGGCCGCGCTGCCGCGGACGACGAAGCTCCGGCACCTGATCCGCGTCGGTGAGGCCCCCGAGGGCGCCCCGGAGCCGTCCGTCGCACCCGTCCCGTACGCGGCCGCCGAGGCGTCCGGCTCACCCGCGCGCGGGTTCCCGCCGCGCAGCCCCGACGACCTCTTCATCATCTACACCGGTGGCACCACGGGCATGCCCAAGGGCGTGATGTGGCGGGCGGAGGACCTCTTCTTCGCGGGACTCTTCGGCGGCGAGCCCTCCGGCGAACCGGTGAAGCGGCCGGAGGAACTGGCGGAGCGGGTGGCGGCGCGCGGCGCCGGGCTCACCTTCTTCCCGGCTCCCCCGCTGATGCACGGCACGTCGACGCTGACCTCCTTCATCGCCTTCAACTACGGCCAGCGGGTGGTCATCCACCGCAAGTACGCGCCCGAGGAAGTGCTCCGTACGATCGAGAAGGAGAGGGTGTCCAGCGTCTCCCTGGTCGGCGACGCGATGCTGCGCCCGCTGATCGACGCCCTGAACGGCCCGCTCAGGGGTACGGACCTGTCGTCGCTGTTCAGCGTCTCGTCGTCCGGGGCGATCATGTCGGACACGGTGCGCGCCGAGTTCCGGCGACTGGTGCCGAACGTCGTGCTCCTGAACAACTTCGGGTCCTCCGAGTCCGGGTCCAACGGCCGGGCCACGGACGACTCCGGCCCGGAGAAGGGATTCCGGCTGGAGGTCAACGACCGTACGCAGGTGGTGGACCCGGTGACGCACGAGCCGGTGGCGGTCGGCGAACCGGGACGCCTCGCGCAGCGCGGCCACGTACCGCTCGGCTACTACAACGACCCGGAGAAGACCGCCGACACCTTCTTCCAGAAGGGCGGGGAGCGGTGGGTGCTCCTCGGCGACATGGCGACCGTCGACGAACAGGGCATCGTCACGGTGCTCGGCCGCGGCTCGCAGTGCATCAACACGGGCGGCGAGAAGGTCTATCCGGAAGAGGTCGAGCAGGCGCTGAAGTCGCACCCCGACGTGTACGACGCCCTGGTGGCCGGGGTCTCCGACCCGACCTGGGGCAGTCACGTGGCGGCGGTGGTGCAGGTGCGCGCGGGCGCCGAGGCGCCGACGCTGGACGCCATCCAGAGCCACTGCCGCACGCGACTGGCGGGCTACAAGATCCCGCGGCAGCTGGTGATCGCACCGGCCATACAGCGCTCCCCGAGCGGCAAGGCGGACTACCGCTGGGCGAAGGCGGTCGCGACGGAGGCGGACGCCGGCGGCAGGGGCGCCGGCACCGCGCACTGAGGGAACCGGCGGGTCCGGTCCGGCGCCGCCCTGCGCGGGCGCCGGACCGGACCCGTTGCCCGTGTCGGGCCCCGGCGGCCGGGAAGCGCTCGACGCGCCCCGTGAAGCGGACGGGGTCCTCCGGCGACGGGTGCTGCGCGGCGCCCGACGCCGAGGAACCAGCCGGGCAGCGCCGCCGCGATCCGCGCCGGGCGGGCCGACCAAGGCGGTCCGGCCCCGCCGCGCAGTCGCCGGTGCCGGGCAGGTCGAGGAGGATCGGAGTGCGGCCGGCGGCAGTGCTCCGAGGTCCCCCGGACAGCGCGGGGCGCGCACGGCACCGCGGGGAGGGAGCGGGCGTCGGCCCCTCGCCCTTGGTGCGGTGGGCGAGGGCGGTCCCGTCCTACGCGGAACGCCGAGAAGGTCGGCAGGGAGGCCGTCAGATCAGACGATCACTCGTTCGAGTCATTGATTTAACCTGCGGAGACCTGGCAATCTACCGAATGATCGGTCGGTGTTCGGGGCTACTCACGATGGGGTGACGACATGGCGGCGCGGGCGGGATTCCACGACGACGGCGAGCGGCTGAGCCGCGACGAGCTGGCGGCCCTCCAGCTCACCCGGCTGCGGGCGACGCTGCACCGCGCTTACGAGCGGGTGCCGTTCTACCGGCAGGCCTTCGACGAGGCCGGCGTCCATCCGGACGACTGCCACTCCCTCGCCGACCTCTCCCTGTTCCCCCTCACGACCAAGGCCGATCTGCGCGACCAGTACCCCTTCGGGATGTTCGCGGTGCCGCGTTCCGAGGTGCGCCGCATCCACGCCTCCAGCGGCACCACCGGGCGTCCGACCGTTGTCGGCTACACCGAGGGGGACCTCGCCACCTGGTCCGACGTCGTGGCCCGTTCGATACGAGCGGCCGGCGGCAGACCCGGCCAGATCGTCCACATCGCCTATGGTTACGGCCTGTTCACCGGCGGCCTCGGCGCGCACTACGGCGCCGAGCGCCTCGGCTGTACGGTCGTGCCCGCCTCGGGCGGGATGACGGACCGCCAGGTCCGCCTCATCGAGGACTTCCGGCCGGAGGTCATCATGGTGACCCCCTCCTACATGCTGACCCTGCTGGACGAGATGGAGCGCCAGGGCATCGACCCGCGCACCACGTCCCTGCGGACGGGGATCTTCGGCGCGGAACCGTGGACCGAGGAGATGCGCCGCGAGATCGAGGAGCGCCTCGACATGGACGCGGTGGACATCTACGGCCTGTCCGAGGTCATGGGACCGGGCGTGGCGCAGGAATGCGTCGAGACGAAAGACGGCCTGCACATCTGGGAGGACCACTTCTACCCCGAGGTGGTCGATCCCCTGACGGGCGCGGTGCTGCCGGAGGGCGAGCTCGGGGAACTGGTGTTCACCTCCCTCACCAAGGAGGCCATGCCGGTCGTCCGCTACCGCACCCGGGACCTGACGCGGCTGCTCCCCGGCACGGCACGGCCGGCCTTCCGCCGGATGGAGAAGATCACGGGCCGCAGCGACGACATGATCATCCTGCGCGGGGTGAACCTGTACCCGACCCAGATCGAGGAGATCCTGCTGCGGACGCCGGGGCTGGCACCGCACTTCCAGCTGCGGCTGGGCCGGGAGGGGCGGATGGACACCCTGACGGTCCGCGTGGAGGCCCGCCGGGAATCGGACGCCGCCCTGCGGGAGAAGGCGGCGGCCGATGTGGTCCAGGCGGTGAAAGCGGGGATCGGCGTCTCCGTCCGGGTCGAGGTGGTCGACCCGGAAACCCTGGAACGCTCCGTAGGCAAGATCAAGAGGCTGGTGGACCTCCGCACCCCGAACCGCACCCCGACCGGCTGACCCCCGGCAGGGGCCGATCGGACGAATCCGCCGGACGACCACCCGCCGGACGAACGGAATCGGACCCGGCGGTGGTTCACCTTCCGGGGAGGGCCATAATCCCGCCATGAACATGACGGCCGGGCGGGCGCTGGTGGCGTTCGTGCTCCTGGGGGCGGGTCTGAGCGGCTGTTCCCTCCTTCCCCCGTACGAGACGTGCGAGGGAACGGAGACGGCCGTGGCGGAACTCGATCAGCTGCCCCCGCTGGACCTGCGCCCGAAGGGCGCGGCGTCGGTCGGCGGGCCGTGGGCCGGTGCCGAATGCGTCGACGACACGGGCGGCGCCTGGCTCTCCGCGACGCGGTTCTACGCCTTCGGCGGGACCAGACAGGAAGTGCTTGAGTACTACGGCCGACAGGCCTCGGCGGCGGGATGGCGTCCGGTGGGCGACCTGGACACGGGACCGGACGGCCGCGTCGCGGTCTTCTGCTTCGCATCACCCGACCGCCCGAGCATCACCCTCGCCTTCGAGTCGCCGCAGGACCTCCGCGAGATCTACGGCACGCAACCGCACCCCGCGGAGCTGCTCGGGGTGGAAGCGCGCACCTGGTTCTCGTGGTCCACCGAAGCGGAGACCGACGGCTCGCCCATCAGCTGCTAGCGGGTTTCCGACCTTGTCCGCCGGACACCCCCCAGGGAGCGTCCTGGTGCGCCCCTGCCCGGTCCTGGCCGGCATGGTCGTCCACCGCGTCCGGGGCGAGGCCCCACGGGTACGGCCCGGCCGCCCGAGCATGCGCGTCGGCGCCGGGGGCGGGCGGCCCGAGCCACCCCTTCGGGCTCATTTCGGTCCGGGTCCCGGGAGCCGTCGGGCCCGTCCGGGTAGTGCATGAGGCGTGACCTCGACCCTCCGGCAGCTCCATGACCGGCTCCAGGGCTCCTACGTCGGGCTGGCCTGGAGCCGGGGCCGGGAGATGGAGCTGATGCACCGGGCGATGGGCTTCGCGGCCCTCGGGTTCCTCACCCTGGTGCCGCTGCTGGTGGTCGTGGCAGCCGCGGCGCCCGGGAGCGGCTCCGGTTTCGGCCGGTGGCTCGGCCAGGCCCTCGGGGTGACGGAGGCCTCGCGGGCCAGGGTCGAGATGGTCTTCGGCGCGGCGGACCTGGCGCTGGAGCGGACCACGGCCTTCGGGCTGGCCGCCCTCGCCGTGTTCGGCCTGACCTTCGGCTCGGCCGTGCAGACGGGCTACGAGAAGGTGTGGGACCTGCCGACCGCCCGCTGGCACACCATGTGGCGGCACGTGGTGTGGCTCGCCCTCCTGGTCTGCTACCTCGGGCTGCTGGTGGCGATCCCCGCTCCGTCGAACGACGGCTTCGGCCCGGTCCTGGGCACGCTCGGCGACCTGTTCGGCACCTGCCTGTTCTTCGTCGGCTCGCAGCGCCTGCTGCTCGGCGGCCGGGTGCGCTGGCGGGCCCTGGTACCGGGGGCGGTGGCCACCAGCATCGGCCTGCTCGGGCTGCGGGTCTTCTCGCAGCTGGTGTTCTCGCCGCTCATCGCGTCCAACGCCGTGACGTACGGGCCCTTCGGGACGCTGCTCGTGGTTCAGTCGTGGCTCGTCGGCGTCGGCTTCGTGGTCTACGGCGGCGCGCTCGTCGGCCGCCTCGTGCACGAGCACCTCACCCTGCGGCGCCTGCGGCGCAGCGGCCTCCTCCCCGCGGACGCCCACCCTTCCCCGCCGACGGACTGACCGCACCGGACCGGCCGCGCCCGGGGCTCACGCTCACCGGGGCGTTCCGAAGCGGTCCCGCAGCTCCCGCTTGAGGATCTTGCCGCTGGCGTTGCGCGGGAGCGAGTCGACGAACAGTACCCGCTTCGGGGCCTTGAAGTGGGCGAGCCGCTCCCGGGCGTAGGCCATGACTTCCGCCTCCGTCACCTCGCCGCGCGGTACCACCACCGCCGTGACCGCCTCGATCCACTGCTCGTCGGGCAGCCCGACCACCGCCGCCTCGGCGACGCCCGGATGGGTGTAGAGCACGTCCTCCACCTGCCGCGAGGCGACCAGCACCCCGCCCGAGTTGATGACGTCCTTCACCCGGTCCACGACCGTGAAGTAGCCTTCCGCGTCCCGTACCGCGAGGTCGCCCGAGCGGAACCAGCCGTCCCGGAAGGCCTTCTCCGTCGCGCCGGGGTCGTTCCAGTAGCCCAGGCAGAGCTGCGGCGAGCGGTAGACGACCTCGCCCGCGGTGCCGTCCGGTACGTCCTCGCCGTCCTCGTCGACGACCTTGGCCTCCACGTGGCGTACGGGACGTCCGCAGGAGTCCATCCGGCCCTCGTGTTCCCGGGGACCGAGCACCGTGGCCAGCGGGCCGATCTCGCTCTGGCCGAAGCAGTTGTAGAAGGCGAGGTCCGGCAGCCGGTCGCGCAGCCGCTCCAGGACCGGGACGGGCATGATCGATGCCCCGTAGTACGCCTTGCGCAGGCCTCCCAGGTCGCGTGCGGTGAACTGCGGATGGTTGGCCAGTCCGATCCAGACCGTCGGCGGGGCGAACAGGCTGTCCGCCTCCCCCGCCTCGACGAGGTCGAAGACCTGCTCGGCGACGGGTGCGTCCATGACGGTGTTGCGGGCCCCGACCGCCAGGTACGGCAGCAGGAAGACGTGCATCTGCGCCGAGTGGTACAGCGGCAGCGAGTGCACCGGCCGGTCCTCCTCGGCCAGGTCGAGTGCCTCGACCGCGCTCTCGTACTCGTGGGCCAGTGCCCGGTGGGTCATCATCGCGCCCTTGGGCAGCGCCGTGGTCCCGGAGGTGTAGAGGAGCTGCGCCAGGGTGTCCGGGCCGCGGTCCGGCTCGAAGGGGAGCGGTTCTGCCAGCCCGTCGAGGAAGGAGCCGGGGGCGTCGCGCAGGGGCCGTACGCGGTACCCGTCGGGGACACGTCCGGCCGGCCCCGGGTCGGCGAGGACGAGCGTGCTCCCGGAGTCGTCCAGGATGTGCGCGAGGTCCTCGCCGGTGAGGTTCTGGTTGACCGGCACGTGGGTGAGCCCGGCCCGGGCGCAGGCGAGGAAGGCCAGCAGGTAGGCGTCGCTGTTGTGGGCGTAGGTGGCGACCCGGTCGCCGGCGGCCAGCCCGTACCGCCCCCGCAGGACGGCCGCCCCGGTGGTGACGGCCGCGTCGAGTTCCGCGTACGTCCAGCTGCGCCCGGCGTAGCGGACGGCCGGGCGATCGGGGACCCGCCGCGCGCTGTCGCGGACCAGCCCGTCGACCGTGTTGTGCCGCACGGCGCCTGCCGCCGGCCCTGTCTGCCCCGCTCGCGCTGACGTCATGGCGTGATCCTCGTCGCCGGGGGGACGCCGGTCAATGACCGGATGCCAGAAGGCATGTTGACAGGTCATCAGTCCACCTGAGTGAGTGTGGGGGCACGGAGGCACCGCCTGTCCGATCGGGTAACCACGGCCGTTCTCGGCCCACTTGGGAGGCACTTTGCACCGCAGTACGTGGCACGGCAGTACACGGCACCGCAGTACGCGTTCGGCGCTCCGCCGCATCGCCCTCGCCGGGGCGGCCCTGCTCGCCGCGACGGCACTGGTCCCCCCGGCGCACGCCCAGGCCCGCGCCACCGGCGCCGAGACGGCGTCCGACGAGCGGATACCGGCCGGCGGCGGCCTGTCCGCCGTCATCCGCTACACCGAGAACGGCATCCCGCACATCCTGGGCCGCACCTACGCGCAGATCGGTTTCGGCACCGGCTGGGCACAGGCCGCGGACCAGGTCTGCGTCCTCGCCGACGGGTTCGTGACCGTCTCGGGTGAGCGCTCGCGCTGGTTCGGGCCGGACGCCTCGACCGACGGGTCGCTCTCCTCCCCCACCCGGAACCTCTCCAGCGACCTGTACTTCAAGGGCGTGCGTGAGTCGGGCACCGTGGAGAGGCTGCTGGCGACGCCCGCCCCGGCGGGTCCGAGCAAGGACCTCAAGGAGCTGATGCGGGGCTGGGCCGCCGGCTACAACGCCTGGCTCGCCCAGAACGAGGTCACCGATCCGGCCTGCGGGGGTGCGGGCTGGCTCCGCCCCGTCACCACGGCCGACGTGGCGGCACGAGGCTTCGCCATCGCGGTCCTCGGCGGCGAGGGACGCGGCATCGACGGCATCACGGCGGCCGGCCCCCCGGCGCCCGCCGCCCCGGCGCCGCCCTCGCCGCCCTCGCCGCCCGGCGGCGGATCCCGTACGGCCGCCTCGGCGGAGACCGGTCCGGCGGACGCGGCGGAGGCCGCGCGGGAGTTCTTCGACACGACCCGCTACGACATGGGCTCCAACGCGGTGGCCTTCGCGGGGTCCACCACGGCGAACGGCCGCGGTCTGCTGCTCGGCAACCCGCACTATCCGTGGCAGGGCGGACGTCGCTTCTGGCAGTCGCAGCAGACCATCCCGGGCGAGCTGAACGTCTCCGGCGGGTCGCTGCTGGGCATGCCCGCGATCAGCATCGGCTTCAACGAGAAGGTGGCCTGGAGCCACACCGTGGCCACCGGCACCCCGGTGAACCTGCACGAACTCACCCTCGACCCGGCGGATCCGACCGCGTACCTCGTCGACGGCGTCCCGCAGAAGATGGTCCCGCGAACCGTCACCGTACCCGTGGCCGGCGGCGCCCCGGTCACCCGCACCCAGTGGTGGACCCGCTACGGCCCGGTCGTGACGAGCCTCGGCCCCGGTCTGCCGCTGCCCTGGACCAGTCGGTCGGCGTACGCCCTGAACGACCCCAACGCGTCGAACCTGCGCGGCTCCGACACCGCCCTCGCCCTGGGCAGGGCCCGCTCGGTCGCCGGGGTCCAGGAGGCCCTGGCCCGCACCCAGGGGCTGCCCTGGGTCAACACGGTGGCCGCCGACTCGGCGGGCCGGACGCTCTTCACCCAGACGCAGGTGCTCCCCCGCATCACGGACGAGCTCGCCGCCCGCTGCTCCACTGCGCTGGGCCGGGCCACGTACCCGGCCTCGGGGCTGGCGGTGCTGGACGGTGCGCGCGGCGACTGCGCACTCGGCTCGGACGCCGACGCGGTGCAGCCCGGCGTGTTCGGCCCGGGGAAGGCGCCGACACTGCGCGACGCCCCGTACGCCGAGAACTCCAACGACAGTGCCTGGCTGGCCAATGCCGACCGGCCCCTCACCGGCTACGAGCGGATCTGGGGCAATGTAGCCACCCCGCGCTCGCTCCGGACGCGCGGAGCGGTCGAGGACGTGGCGGCGATGGCCGCGAAGGGCCGCCTGACCGTGGCCGACCTGCAGGAACAGCAGTTCGCGAACCGGGCCCCGGCCGGGGACCTGGCGGCGTCGGACGCGGCGCGGGCCTGCTCCGACCTGCCCGGAGGCACGGCCACCGCGAGCGACGGCTCGGAGGTGGACGTCTCCGCGGCCTGTCCGGTGCTCGCGCGCTGGGACCGGACGACCGACGGCTCCAGCCGCGGTGCGCTGCTCTTCGACCGGTTCTGGCGCCGGGTGACGGCATCGACGCCGCCCACGGACCTGTGGCTGGTGCCGTTCTCGGCCGCCGACCCGGTCAACACGCCGCGTACGCTCAACCGGGCCGCGCCCGGCATCGGACGGGCGCTGGCGGACACGGTCGCGGAGTTGGAGGCGGCCGGCTTCGCGCTGGACGCACCGCTGGGCGCGCACCAGTTCGTGGTCCGTGACGGCCGGAAACTGCCGGTCGGCGGCGGTACGGAGGCGCTCGGCGTCTGGAACAAGGTCGAGGCGCGCTGGAACGCGGCCGCCGGCGGATACCCGGACGTTGCGAACGGGTCCAGCCACATCCAGGCGGTGGGCTGGGACGGCAGCTCCTGCCCGGTGGCGCGCACTCTGCTGACGTACGGACAGTCCTCGGACCCCGGTTCGCCGTTCCATGCGGACCAGACGCGGCTGTTCTCCCGGGAACGGTGGGTGCGGGCGCGGTTCTGCGAGCGGGACATCCTCACCTCGCCGCAGCTGAGGGTGGTGCTGGTGCGCGAGCGGCGGTGAGGGGCGGCCGCGGCCTCTTCCCGGACCGGCCACGCCGGCCCTTCACGGGCTGACGGCGAGGAAGAGGTACGCGGCCAGCACCACGACGTGCACCCCGCCCTGGAGCAGGGTGGCGCGGCCGGGAGCGAGGGTCAGGGCGCTGACCACGACGGTCAGGGCGAGCAGCACCATGTGGACGGCGCCGAGACCGAGCAGGAGCGGGCCGGAGAGCCAGATCGAGGCCAGCGCGATGGCCGGGATGGTCAGCCCGATGCTGGCGATCGCGGAGCCGTAGGCCAGGTTGAGGCTGGTCTGGACGCGGTCGCGGCGGGCCGCACGGACGGCGGCGAGGGTCTCGGGAAGCAGCACGAGCAGGGCGATGATCACGCCGACGACCGCCTGGGGCAGGCCCGCTTTGGCCACCGCCGACTCGATGGTCGGGGAGACGGCCTTGGCGTCGCCGACCACCGCGACGAGCGCGACGAGCAGCAGGCCGAGGCTGAGCAGGGCGGCGCGGGCGGTGGGCGGGGCCGCGTGGTCGTCCTGCTGGTCGGCGTCCCGCCCGGTGTCCCGGCCGGTGTCCACGGGCAGGAAGTAGTTGCGGTGGCGGACGGTCTGGACGGCGATGAACAGCCCGTACAGGGCGAGCGAGGCGACGGCGGCGAAGGTCAGCTGCGCGGTGGAGAACTCCGGGCCGGGCTTGCTCGTGGTGAAGGTCGGCAGGACCAGGCTGAGGGTGGCGAGGGTGGCGACGGTCGCCAGCGCGGCACCGGACCCCTCGGGGTTGAAGACGGCGACCCGGTTGCGCAGGGCGCCGACGAGCAGGGACACGCCGACGATGCCGTTGCAGGTGATCATGACGGCGGCGAAGACGGTGTCCCGGGCCAGGGAGGCCGTCTTGTCCCCGCCGTCGGCCATCAGGGTGACGATGAGGGCCACTTCGATGACGGTGACCGCGACGGCGAGGATGAGGGAACCGAAGGGTTCGCCCACCCGGTGGGCGACGACCTCGGCGTGGTGGACGGCCGCGAGGACCGCGCCGGCCAGGCACAGGGCGACGAGTACCACCGCGAAGCCGGGTAGGTCCCGGCCCCAGCTGAAGACCAGCGCGACCAGCGCCACCACGGGGACCAGGACGGTCCAGTCGGTCAGGGGGGATCTGCGCTTAGTCGTACCCATATCGTCCAACTTGCCAGAAGCATCCCTCCAGTGGGCCGCACGGCGCGCTCGCACCCCCTTGACGTGGCATTCCTCACGGAACCGCGCGCCCGCCCAGCCGCACAGCCGCGGGCAGCAGCGCACGCGGGCGCGCGGGCACCACCGCTCGCCGGCGCGGTCCCCTCCGATCACATGGCGCGCTCGTGACCTTCCCAGTACGGGTCGCGCAGCCGCCGCTTGTAGAGCTTGCCGTTGGGGTCGCGCGGCATCGTCTCGATGAAGTCGACGGTCTTGGGCCGCTTGTACCCGGCGAGCTGCCGCTCGCAGTGGTGCAGGATCTCCGCGGCCAGCGCGTCACCGGCCGCGAACCCCTCCGCCGGTTCGATGACGGCCTTGACCTCCTCGCCCCAGTCGGCGTGCGGGATGCCGAAGGCGGCCGCGTCCGCGACGGCCGGGTGGGAGAGCAGGGCCGACTCGATCTCGGCGGGGTAGATGTTGACGCCGCCGGAAATGATCATGTCGATCTTGCGGTCGCGGAGGAAGAGGTAGCCCTCCTCGTCCAGCAGCCCGAGGTCACCGACGGTGAAGAAGTCCCCGATGCGGTTCTTCCTCGTCTTGCCCTCGTCCTTGTGGTAGCTGAAGCCGCCGGTGTTCATCTTCATGTAGACGGTGCCCAGTTCGCCCGGGGGCAGCCGGTTGCCGTCGTCGTCGAAGACGGCCAGCTCGCTGATGGGCCAGGCCCTGCCCACGGTTCCCGGCTTCTTCAGCCAGTCCTCGGCGGTCGCGAAGGCGCCGCCGCCCTCGCTCGCCGCGTAGTACTCCTCCACGCAGCCGCCCCACCAGTCGATCATCGCCCGCTTGACGTGGTCGGGGCAGGGCGCGGCGCCGTGGATGGCGTGCCGCATCGAGGAGACGTCGTAGGCGTCCTTGGTCTCCTGCGGGAGGGCGAGCAGCCGGTGGAACTGGGTCGGCACCATGTGGGTGTGGGTGCAGCCGTGGCCGTCGATCAGGCGCAGCATCTCCTGCGGGGTCCACTTGTCCATGAGGACGAGCGGGTGGCCGATGTGCAGGGCGGCGCCCGCGAACTGCAGGACGGCCGTGTGGTAGAGCGGTGAGCAGACCAGGTGGACGTTGCCGTCGAAGGGCCGGATCCCGAAGATGCCGAGGAAGCCGCCCAGGTACGTCTCCTCCGGGGGCTTGCCGGGCAGGGGGCGGCGGATGCCGCGCGGCCGGCCGGTGGTCCCGGAGGTGTAGTTCATGACCCAGCCGAGGGTGCGCTCCCCCGGGGGCGTGGCGGGCTGCCCGTCGAGGAGCTCGCCGTACGCCCGGAACCCCGGTACGGCTCCGACCGCGTAGCGGTGGCTCGCGGGGAGGGCGGCCTCGTCGGCCGCGGCGGTGGCGGCGGCGGCGAATCGCTCGTGGGCGATCAGGACCTTGGCGCCGGAGTCGGAGACGATCCAGGCGATTTCGGGGCCCACGAGGTGGTGGTTGACGGGGACGAGGTAGAAGCCCGCCTGCGAGGCGGCGAGGTAGGCGGTGAGGAATTCGACGCCGTTGGGGAGGACGACGGCGAAGACGTCGCCCTTCTCCAGCCCGGCGGCGCGCAGCCCGTGGACGAGGCGGTTGACGTCGGCGTGCAGCCGGCCTGCGCTCCACTCCTCGCCGCCGGGGGCGGTCAGGACGGTGCGTCCGGGGTCGGCGGCGGCCTGGGCCCAGAAGCCGTTGGGGGGCTGCGGGCCGGACGCGGGGGCGGTGGACGGGGTCGCGGTCATGGCGGTCACGCCTCTCGGACTCGGCCGGCGATGCGGTTGATGCGGTCGATCGCCTTCTCGAAGCCGCTGGTGAGCTCGTCGAAGACGGCCTGGACGCTGCGTTCGCTGTTCATCCGGCCGACGATCTGGCCGACGGGCGTCCCGAGCAGCGGCTGGACCTCGTACTTCTGGATGCGGGAGACGGCGTCGGCGACGAGGAGGCCCTGGAGCGGCATGGGCAGCGCGCCCGGACCCGCCGGGTCGTCCCAGGCGTCGGTCCATTCGGTGCGCAGCTGGCGGGCCGGCTTGCCGGTGAGGGCGCGGGAGCGGACGGTGTCGCCGGAGCCGGCAGCGAGGAGCTTCTCGGTGAGGGCGCGCGAGTGGAGGTCGGCCTCGGTGGTGGTGAGCCAGAGCGAGCCGAGCCACACGCCCTGGGCGCCGAGGGCGAGGCCGGCGGCGATCTGCTCGCCGCTGCCGATGCCGCCGGCGGCGAGGACCGGGAGCGGTGCGACGGCCTCGGCGATCTCCGGGACCAGGACCATGGTGGCGATGTCGCCGGTGTGGCCGCCCGCCTCGTAGCCCTGGGCGACGACCACGTCGATGCCGGCTTCGGCGTGGCGGCGGGCGTGTTTGGCGCTGCCGGCGAGGGCGGCGACGAGGACGCCGTGGTCGTGGGCGCGGGCGATGACGTCGGCGGGCGGCGAACCGAGGGCGTTGGCCAGGAGTTTGACGGGGTAGTCGAAGGCGACGTCGAGCTGGTTGCGGGCGACCTGCTCCATCCAGCCGGTGATGCGCCAGCCGGAGGCCTCGCCCCCGGCGAGTTCGGGCACGTGGTGTTTGGCGAGGGTGTCGCGGACGAAGGCGCGGTGCCCGGCGGGGATCATCGCCTCGATGTCGGCTTCGCTGACGCCGTCGACGGCCTTCTTGGCGGGCATGACGACGTCGAGGCCGTAGGGCTTGCCGTCGGTGTGCGCCTGCATCCAGTCGAGGTCGCGCCTGAGGTCGTCGGGCGCGGTGTAGCGGACCGCGCCGAGTACCCCGAGACCACCCGCCCGGGTGATCGCGGCGGCGACCGCCGGGAAGGGGGTGAAGCCGAAGATGGCGTGCTCGACTCCCAGTTTCCTGCTCAGCTCCGTCTCCATGGGCGGCAGGATGCCGCAGCCGGGCGGGCGAGGGAAGAGATTTTCTGATGCGGTGTCAGATTCTTTGGGGGTCCACCGGTGCGGAGCCTGCCCGGCGGGCGGGCAGATACCCATTAGCCTGCGGCACGCCCGGCGGAACCGGGGGGCCCGGGGGCCCGTCGGCCGGCGACGCACCCGACGGGCGGGGGCGGCCGGCGCCGATGCGGGCGGGATCGGTGCGACGCGTGCCCGGGAGGGCCGCGGTGTGCGGGTTGCGTCGCGGGTTGCGGTAGCGATTGCGGTTGCGGTTGCGGACGAGGAGGGCCGGACATGGCAGCGGACACGGGGGCCGACGTGGTGGCGGAGGCCCGCACGGGGAGCACGGGCGGTACCGACGGCGCGCGACCACGCGAGCGCGGGAAGTCCCCGCGGGCCGCGCGGAAGGCGGCCGGCCCGCCCGCCGGGGAACGGGGCGGGATGAGCCGGCGGCGACTCGGGGCGCGGCTGCTGGCGCTCGGCGGGGTGCTCGTCCTGCACGCGGCGCTGCCCGGGGCGGCGGGCGCGGCGGGTCAGGGCAATCCGGCCGAACGGCGCGCCCTCCAGGGGCTGCGCCTGCGGTACGGGTCCGCGCGCCGGGCCGGGCTGCTGGAGAGGCACCTGGAGGCGGTGGCGGACGAGGCCCGGCGGTTCCTGGGCCCGTCCCCCGAGCACCCGTACTACGCGGGGGCCGTGGTCCTCGCCGGGCGGGGCCGGACCGTCGCCCTGCACCGGGCCGTGGGCGACGCCGTCCGGTACGCGGACTACGACGGACGGACCGACCGGGTCCGGGAGTTCCCCGCGGCCGAGCGGATCGCGATGGCCGAGGACACGGTCTTCGACCTCGCCTCCCTGACCAAACTGTTCACGTCGATCCTGGCCGTGCAGCAGATGGAGCGGGGCCGGCTGGAGCTGGAGGCGCAGGTGCGCCGCTACCTCCCGGAGTTCACCGGCGGCGGCAAGGAGGCCATCACGGTCCGTCAGCTGCTGACGCACACTTCGGGGCTGCGCTCATGGGCGCCGTTCTACCAGGAGTCCACGCGCGAGGGGCAGCTGCGGCTGCTGTGGTCGGTACGGCCGCAGGAGCCGCCGGGGTCCGTCTACCGCTACTCCGACCTCAACCTCATCGCACTGCAACTCCTCCTGGAACGGATCACCGGCCGCACTCTGGACGTCCTGCTCCACGACGAGATCACCGCTCCGCTCGGAATGCACCGCACGCGCTACAACCCGCCGCTGTCCTGGCGTCGCGTCACCGCCGCCACCGAGGTGCAGCGACCGCCGTGGTCCGGCCTGGACCGCGGCCTGGTGTGGGGCGAGGTCCACGACGAGAACGCCCACGCCCTCGGCGGGGTCGCCGGCCACGCCGGCGTCTTCGGCACCGCCTGGGACCTGGCCGTCCTGGCCCGCACCCTCCTGGACGGCGGCGCCTACGCGGGCCGCCGGATCCTGCGCCCCGCCTCCGTGGAGCTGCTCTTCACCGACTACAACACGGCCTTCCCGGGCGACGACCACGGTCTGGGCTTCGAGCTCTACCAGCACTGGTACATGGGCGCCATGGCCACCCCGCACTCGGCCGGCCACACGGGCTTCACCGGCACCTCCCTCGTCCTGGACCCCTCCACCGACTCCTTCCTGATCCTGCTGGGCAACTCCGTCCACCCCGTACGCACCTGGCGCGCCGGCAGCGCCCCGCGGGTCGCCGTCGGCAACCGCTTCGCCCGCGCCGTCCCGGTCCGTACGCGGCACGGCGGCGCGGCGTGGTTCTCCGGGACCGAGCCCGGCGGCTCGGGCACCCTCACGCTGCCGCCGCTCACCCCGGCCGGCGCCGCCGCCCGGCTGCGCTGCTCCGTGTGGTGGGACACCGTGCCGGGCGAGGGCGCCCTGCACCTGGAGGCCTCGGCGGACGGCGTGGACTGGTCGCCGCTGGCGTTCACGACACTGCGGTCCACCGGCGGCGCCCCCGAGGAGTGGCCGCAGGGCTCGGTCGGCGGCTGGTCGGGGCGCGTCTGGCACCGCCTGGAGGCCCCCCTCACGGCCGCCTGGGCGGGCCGTGAGGTGCGGCTGCGGTTCCGCCACACCGCCACCGGTCGCTATGTCGGCCGCGGGGTCTACGTGGACGTCGTACGCGTGGCGGAACCGTCCCGGCTGCTCTTCGCGGAGGACCGGCCCGAGGACGCGGCCCTCGTCGAGGCCGTCGGCTGGACCCGGTCCGCGGACTGAACGGCCGGACGGCCCGGCGGCGTCACTCGCGCACGAGACAGAAGGGGTGCCCCGCCGGATCCGCGTAGACCCGCCAGCCGCGCCCGTCCGCCCCGTCCAGCAAGGTGCCGCCGGCCGCGAACACCTCCTCCTGCGCGCGGTCCAGGTCCGGGACGCCGAGGTCGAGGTGGAACTGCTGCGGCCGGCTGGGGTCGGGCCAGCTCGGCGGCACGTGGTCCGCGGCGCGCTGGAAGGCGAGGACGAGGCCCGTCGGCGTGTGCAGCGTCGCCCAGTCCTCGTCGAGCGACCAGCGCCGGTCCGGCCGGTCGACGTCGCCGCCGAGCAGCGACCGGTAGAAGGCGGCGAGCACCCGCGGCTCGGGACAGTCCAGGACCACGCACTGCAGTTCAGCGATCATGCCGGGATCCTAGTGTTCTGAGTCCGGAATTCTGTTCAGATAGCTGGCGAGGCGTTCAAGGATCTCGTCCGCAGTCTTGGTCCAGACGTAAGGCTTCGGGTCGCTGTTCCACGTGGCGATCCAGTCGCGGATGTCCTTCTCGAGGGCCTGGACGGACTTGTGGACGCCTCGCCGTATCTGCTTGTTGGTGCAGCTCGGCGAACCACCGCTCCACCAGGTTCAGCCAGGACGATCCGGTGGGTGTGAAGTGCAGGTGGAAGCGGGGGTGTGCCAGCAGCCACTTCTTGATGTCCGGGGTCTTGTGGGTGGCGTAGTTGTCCAGCACGAGATGGACCTCCAGGCCAGCCGGGACTTCCTTGTCGAGCTTGACCAGGAACTTCTTGAACTCCTCGGCTCGGTGGCGGCGGTGCAGGGATCCGATGACCTTGCCGGTGGCGACCTCGAGTGCGGCGAAGAGGGTGGTGGTGCCGTGCCGGACGTAGTCGGCCGTCCGCCGCTCGGGCACCGCCGGCATCATGGGCAGCACCGGCTGTGACCGGTCCAGGGCCTGGATCTGCGACTTCTCGTCGACGCAGAACACCAGGGCCCGCTCCGGCGGATCCAGGTACAGGCCGACGACATCGTGGACCTTGTCGACGAAGTACGGATCCGTGGACAGCTTGAACGTCTCGGACAGGTGCGGCTGCAGGCCGAACGCCCGCCAGATGCGCGACACCGTCGACTGCGACAGACCGGTCTCCCTGGCCATCGACCGCGTGGACCAGTGCGTCGCACCCTTCGGCGTCGACTCCAGCGTCTTGGTGACGAGAGCGGCGACCTGCTCGTCCGTCACCGTCCTGGGCCCGCCCGAACGCGGCATGTCTCCAAGGCCCGCGATCCGGTACTCCACGAAACGGGCCCGCCAGCGGCCTACCGCCTGAGGCGTGGAACCCACCCGGGCCGCAACATCCTTGTTCGTCGCGCCTTCGGCGCAGGCCAGGATGATTCGGCAACGCAAGGCCCACGCCTGAGGCGTCGAACGGCGCCGCACCCAGCCCTCGAGCGCGGCCCGCTCCTCATCGGTCAGTACCAACTCGGCCTTCGGCCGCCCCATCGCCATACCGAAAGCCTACATCTAAACAGAATTCAAGACTCAGAACACTAGGTCGTGTCCGCGAACTCCCGTTGCCCATCGGGGCCAACAGGAAATCGTGACGCCCTTGACTGTATGAATCAAGCCATGCGGAGGGGTGTATTTTCGGCCACGCCGGGCGTAGCGTGAACGCACTCCACCAGGAGGAACGCACCGGCCTCCCGCCTTGTACCCGCCGGCGCGTACCGATGGAAGAGCCCCGCCGCCACATCCCCCGGTGCGGCGGGGCTCTTCCGCGTTCACGTCCGGCCCGTCACGTCGGGTCGGCCAGGACCGCGGCGAGCATCCTGCGGGCCACGGCGGTGAGTTCGGCGAGGTCCGGGGCCGGACGGGAGCGGGCCAGGGCCCCGGCCAGCCGGTCGTAGAGGAGCCCTTCGGTCCAGGCGACGAGCAGCTCCGCTGCCTGCGCGGGCCGTTCGGACCCGAGCGCGGCGACGACGGCCGCCGCCCGGGCCCGGGCCCCCAGCCCCGCCCGGTGCAGGTCCGCCTCCAGTTCGGTGTTGCGGGCGGCCTCCAGGCTCAGTTCGAAGCGGGCCAGCTGGCGCTCGCGGCCCACTGTCAGCCAGCGGTACAGCAGCCCCGCCATCGCCGCCGCGGCCGCCTCCCGGTCCGCGGGTGCCCCCGGCAGCGCCGTCGGCGGGACGGTGGCGGCGGGACCCCCCGGGCTCCCGTCGTCCACGTCGGCGAGGTCGAGCTCGGCCAGCCGCTGGTAGCAGGCGCCGATCAGGGCCGTCCTCGTACGGAAGTAGTACGAGGTGCTGCCCGCGGGCAGTCCCGCGGCCGCGTCGACCGCACGGTGGGTCAGACCCCGCAGCCCGGCGGCGGCCACGAGGCCGATCGCGGTGTCGGCGATCAGCGTCCGGCGATCGACGGAGGGAGCGGAGGAAGCAGGGGGAGGGGTGGACATCGACTCACTCTACAGCTGTAGAGTGACACCGTCGCCCTCTACAGATGTAGAGGCTCGGAGAAGGGCAGGGATCCGTCATGTCGGCAGTTCAGCGTCACGCGGTGGTCGCAGGCGCGGGGATCGGCGGACTCACCGCGGCCCTGGCCCTGCACCGCACGGGCTGGCGGGTGACCGTGTGCGAGCGGGCGCCGGGGCCGGCCGCCGTCGGCGCCGGGATCGTGCTCGCCCCCAACGCCCTGCGCGCCCTCGACGCCATCGGCTTCGACCTCACGCGCGCCGCCGGCCGTACCCTCCCGGCCGCGATGGGCCTGCGCCGCCCCGACGGCCGTTGGCTGAGCCGCGCCGACACCGCGGCCCTGGCCGCCCGCTACGGCGGCCCGCCGCTCGCCGTGCACCGCTCGGCCCTCGCCGACGCCCTGGCCGCCGCGCTCCCCGGGGGAACGATCCGCTACGGCGTGGAGGTGACCTCCGTGGACGGCGCCGACGGCTTCCCCGTCGTCCGCACCTCGGCGGGCGACCTCGACGGCTCCGCCGATCTCGTGATCGCCGCGGACGGCATCCACAGCCCGCTGCGTCGCGCGTACTTCCCCGACCACCCCGGCCTGCGCCACAGCGGCGAGACCGCCTGGCGCACCGTGCTGCCGGCCGGCGCGGGCCCGGCCGGGGCGGCGACCGCCGAGACCTGGGGCCGCGGCGAGCGCTTCGGCGTGGTCCCGCTCGCCGACGGCCGGACCTACGTCTACGCCACCGCCGTGGCCCCCGAGGGATACCGCCCGGCCGACGTCCGCGCCGAACTCCTGCGCCGGTACGGCACCTGGCACGACCCCGTCCCGGCCCTGCTGGAGCGGATCGACCCGGCGGCGGTGCTCCAGCACGACCTCTACGACCTGGCGGCCCCGCTCCCCCGCTTCCACCACGGGCGCCTGGCCTGGCTCGGCGACGCCGCCCACGCCATGACGCCCAACCTGGGCCAGGGCGGGTGCCAGGCCGTCGAGGACGCGGTGGTCCTCGCCCACCTGCTGGACGGGACCGGGCCGGGCGGTGTCCCCGCGGCCCTGGCCGCCTACAGCGCCGCCCGTTGCGCCCGCACCGACGCGATCCGGGTCCGGGCCCGGCGCGCGGGCCGGATCGCGGCCGTCACCCACCCCCTGGCCGTCGCCCTGCGCGACCTCGCCGTCCGCGCCACGCCGGCCCGCGCCGCACGGCGGGCGATGGACGACATCTTCGACGGGTTCACCCTTCCGGCCGGAATCGACCGCGGGCCCCAGGGCGTTGGCACTCGTTGACGAGGTTCGTTGACCGTTCGACACGAAGGCAGGCGCCACGCCATGACGACCGGAATCGACTGGGACCACCCGACCGACCCGCGGGCCGGGAGCTGGCAGCTGGAGCACGTCCAGCAGTACGTGGGCTCCGGCGGGACCGAGGGCCAGTACTGGAACGGCACCCAGACCCTCCTGCTCACCACCGTCGGCCGGATCTCGGGCCGTCCGGTGCGCACCCCCCTCATCTACGGTGAGGCCGACGGCCGCTACCTGCTCGTCGCCTCGAAGGGGGGCGCCGACGAGCACCCCCTGTGGTTCCGCAACCTGAGCGCGCACCCCGAGGTGCGCATCCAGGTCGGGCCGCGGATCCTCCAGGGCACGGCGCGCACCGCGAACGCCGAGGAGCGCGCCGCGTACTGGCCGGTGATGGTCGGGCACTGGCCGGCCTACGACGAGTACCAGGCCAAGACGGACCGCGAGATCCCGATCGTGGTGATCGAGCCCGCCGCGTAGCCCGACCCCGGCGGTGCCGCAACGGCAGGTGCGCCTCAGCGGCACGGGCGCGCCACGGGCCGGTAGCCCCGCCGGGGCTACCGGCCCAGCACCGCCATCGCCGCGTTGTGGCCGGGGACCCCGCTGACGCCGCCGCCGCGGACCGCGCCCGCGCCGCACAGCAGGACGTTGCGGTGGGCCGTCTCCACGCCCCACCGCCCACCGCCCTGTTCCTCGTCCGCGTACGGCCAGGACAGGTCGCGGTGGAAGATGTGGCCGCCGGGCAGCCGCAGTTCGCGTTCCAGGTCCAGCGGGGTCTTCGCCTCGATGCACGGGCGGCCGTCCGCGTCGAAGGCCAGGCAGTCGGTGAGCGGCTCGGCCAGGTGCGCGTCGAGCTGCGCGAGGGTGGCGGTCAGCAGCACCTCGCGGGCCTGCTGGTTGTCGTGCCCGAACAGCCGCGCCGGGGTGTGCAGGCCGAACAGGGTGAGCGTCTGGTAGCCCTGCTCGACCAGTTCGGGACCGAGGATCGTCGGGTCGGCCAGTGAGTGGCAGTAGATCTCCGAGGGCGGCACGGACGGCAGTTCCCCGGCCGCCGCCTCCGCGTAGGCGCGGGCGAGCTCGGCGTACCCCTCGGCGATGTGGAAGGTGCCGCCGAAGGCCTCGCGCGGGTCGACGGTGGTGTCCCGCAGCCGGGGCAGCCTGCGCAGCAGCATGTTGACCTTGAGCTGGGCGCCCTCGGGAGCCGCCGCGCCCTCCGGGACCGTGCTCTCCCCGAGGAGTTCGGCGAGGGCCCGCGGGGAGGCGTTGACCAGTACGGTCCGGCCGACGACCCGGCCCTCGCCGGTCGCGGTGCGGAACACCACCTCGGCGGGCGCGTTCCCGTCCGTGTCGATCCGCAGCACCTCGTGGCCGGTGGCGATCTCCGCGCCGGCCTTGATGGCCGCCGTCGCGAGGGCGTCGGTGAGGGCGCCCATCCCGCCGACCGGGACGTCCCAGTCGCCGGTACCGCCGCCGATGACGTGGTAGAGGAAGCACCGGTTCTGGGCGAGCGAAGGGTCGTGCGCGTCCGCGAAAGTGCCGATGAGGCCGTCGGTGAGGACGACCCCGCGGACCAGGTCGTCGGTGAAGTGACGTTCCACCGCCTGCCCGAGCGGCTCCTCGAACAGCATCCGCCAGGCGGCCTCGTCGTCGATCCCGGCCCGCAGCTCCGCCCGGGTGGGCAGCGGCTCCGTCAGGGTCGGGAACACCTTCCGGGCCACCTGCCCGGTGGTCGCGTAGAAGGCGCGCCAGCTCTCGTACTCCCGGTCCGAACCGGTCAGCCGGGCGAAGGACTCCCGGGTGCGCTCCTCGCCCCCGCCGACGAGCAGTCCGCCGGGCCGTCCGTCGCGCTCGGTCGGGGTGTAGGAGGAGACCGTGCGCCGGCGTACGGCGAAGCTCAGGTCGAGGTCGCGCACGATCTTGTCGGGCAGCAGGGAGACCAGGTACGAGTAACGGGAGAGGCGGGCGTCGACACCCACGAAGGGTCTGCTGGAGATCGCCGCCCCACCGGTGTTGCCGAGCCGCTCCAGGACCAGCACCGAGCGGCCCGCCCGGGCCAGGTATGCGGCGGCCACCAGTCCGTTGTGCCCGCCGCCCACGATCACGTCGTCGTACACGTCCCGCCCGAAGGTCGTCATGGCTCTTGGTAGCACACCTGGCCGAGCCGCTCCAGACAGTGGGCCTCGTCGGCGTGGGCCAGCACGGTCTCGGGATGCTCGTCGCCCAGGGACCTCTCGCGGATGCCGGAGAGGTCCCGGTAGATCGGCAGGGCCTCGTCCCAGCGGCCCAGCCGGCCCAGACCGACGGCCAGTTCGCGGCGGCTGACCAGGGTGTCCGCGTGTTCGGCGCCGAGCGCGGCCGACCGGGCGGCGGCCACCTGGCGGGCCTCGGCCACCGCCTCCTCCCACCGGTCGAGGCGGCCCAGGTTGACGCCGAGGACGTGCCGGGCGCGCAGCGTCTCGGGGTCGGTGGCCCCGTACGCGCGGGTGCGGTCGCGGACCAGGGCCCGGAAGAGGTCGAGTGCCTGGGCGGTGCCGCCGGTGCGGCCGAGCGCGATGCCGACCTCGTAGCGGGCGGCCAGGGTGTCGGGGTGGTCGTGGCCGAGGACGCGTTCCCGGGCGGCGGCCACCTCGCGGAAGCCGGCCAGTGCCTCCTGCCAGCGGTCGAGGCGGCCGAGGACGTACGCCGCCTCGTACCGGGTCAGCAGGGTGTCGGGGTGGTCGGGGCCGAGGACGGCCGCCCGGTCCGCGGCGACCGCGACGGCCGTGGCGTGGGCGTCGGCGTGCCGGCCCAGCGCCCGCAGGGCGCAGGCCAGGTTGTGGCGGCAGCGCAGCGTGTCGGGGTGGAGCCGGCCCGTGGTCCGCTCGCGGGCCACGAGCACCGCGCGGTAGGCGTCATGGGCTTCCTGGTGGCGGCCGAGCCGGCCCATCTCGTACGCCGCCTCCTGGCGCGCGGCGAGGGTGTCGGCGTGGTCCGGGCCGAGGATCCGGGCGCGCCCGTCGGCGACCGCCAGGTACACGGACAGCGCCTCCTCGGAGCGTCCGGCACGGCTGAGGGCGTAGGCGCGGGCGTGGCCCGCGGCGAGGGCGTCGGGGCCCGTCTCGCGGGGCCCGGCGGGGCGCGGGAACCCGTAGGCCGCGGTGAGGCGGGGGTCCTCGGCGGGCGCCGGGCGGACGATGGTGCCGCCGGGGCGGACGGGATGCTGCCCGCCGGGGCCGGCCGGGTGCCGCCCGCCGTCCGGGCGGGGGACGGGGTGTTCGCCGCTGGGGCGCACGGCCGTCCAGGAGCCGGTGAGCACGGCCCACCGGCCGCTCGCGGGACGCGCCTCGATGCCGGCCTTGCGGCCGGCGGTCATGCCGTGGGCCCAGGCCGGGAGCGGAGCGGCGGCACCGGGGAAGACCCCGGTGCCGAGGCGGGACTCGACGAGACTGCGGTGCACCTGGCGGGCGTCCTGCGGACGGTCGTCGGGGCACTTGGCGAGCAGGTCCAGGACGACCCGCTCGAAGTAGCCGGGCAGGTCGGGGCGGTGCTCGCGCAGCGGCACGGGCGGGGTGTCGCGGTGGCCGACGAGCACCGACCAGGAGTCTCCGAGGTCGAAGGGCGGGGCACCGGTGGCGATCTCGTACAGGACGCAGCCGAGGGAGTAGAGGTCGCTGCGGTGGTCGACCTCGCCGCCCGCGATCTGCTCGGGCGACATGTAGTGCGGGGTGCCCATGGCCATGCCGCCGCCGGTGAGCTTGGCGGTGAAGCCGATGTCGTGGGCGAGCCGGGCGATGCCGAAGTCGCAGATCTTCACAGTGCCGTCGACGAGCCGCATGATGTTGGCCGGCTTCAGGTCGCGGTGGACGACGCCCTGGTCGTGGGTGTAGCCGAGGGCGGCGGCCATCTGCTCGGCGATGTCGACGACCACGTCCACGGGCAGCGGGCGGGTCTCGTTGTCCTCCATGAGCTGGCTGAGATTGCGTCCCTCCAGCAGCTCCATGACCAGGTAGAGCGGGCCGCCCGCGGCGCTGTCGTCGCCGAAGTCGTGGACGACGGTGACGCCCCGGTGCTGGAGGGACGCCGCCACGCGGGCCTCGCGCCGGAAGCGCTCGCGCAGCACCTGCGTGAAGTGGGCGTCCTGTTCGGCGCCGATCGGCTTGAGGCACTTCACGGCGACGTGCCGGCCCAGCGATTCGTCCCGGGCGCGCCATACCTCGCCCATGCCGCCGCGCCCGATCAGATCGAGCGACCGGTACCGGCCCTGGATCAGTCTGGACTCCGCCATGTCTTGAAATCGCCCCCGTCGTTGCGCTACGCCCTCCCCGGCCGGTCCAGTATGGCCGCTGATGTACGCAGTGTGTACGGGGAGGGGCGGCTCGCGGGGCCCATGCGGCGCATCGCTTTCAAGATGTGACCTGGGGGCAGCTTCCAGCGCAGACCTGCGGGAATGCTGCGCAGCAGGCGTCCCGTGAGGCGCAGGCGCCGGGTGACGCTGCGCGGGGCGGGAGCCGGCCGCCCGTACAGCTGGTGCGCCCAGCCGGGGAGGGAACCGTACGCGAGGCCGGCGAGCGGGCGCCACAGCAGGTTTCGGCCAGGCACCAGGAGGAGAGGGACGGGCGGGGCGCGCAGGAAGTCGTCCACGGCGAGGGCGTCGGGGCCGGCGGCGAGTTCGGGGCGGACCGCGTCGAAGTACGCGGCGAGCGCGGCGGTGTCGGCGGGGACGCCGGCCGGATCGAGGCCGACGAGGCGCGCGTTGACCCGGTTCTCGTCGACGTAGCGGTCGGCCTGGGCGGGGGTGAGCACGACGCCGGACCGGCGCAGGACGTGCAGGAAGCTGTCGATCTGCGCGCAATGGATCCACAGCAGCAGCTCGGGGTCGTCGACGGGAAAGGTGCGGCCGGTGGCCGGATCGGTGGCGGAAAGCCTGCGGTGGATGGCGCGGACGCGGCCGCCGGCGCGCTCGGCGGCCTCGGTGGTGCCGTAGGTGAGGGTGCCGACGAAGTCGGCGGTGCGCATCAGCCGGCCCCAGGCGTCGTGCCGGAAGTCCGAATTCTCCATGACCCCTCGGACGGCGCGCGGGTGGAGGGCCTGCAGGTAGAGGGCGCGGACCCCGGCGATCCACATCATCGGGTCGCCATGGCACTGCCAGGTGACGGAGCGCGGGCCGTAGAGCCCCGGGTCGGCGCCGGACGCGTGCGCCGCCGCGGGTCCTGTCCGGCGCCCGGGTCCGCTGCCGGGTCCGGGCCACGGTCCGGTCGCGGTGTTCCCCATCCCGTACCTCCCCGTCGCAGGCGCCCGGCGGCTCCAGCCTACCGAGCACGGCGGCGGCCGGGCAGGCGCCGCAGTTCCCGGGCCCCCGCTTCCGGGCGGGATCCGGACCGGTTCCGGTGCACTGACCGTACGGGTGTCCGGCGGCCGGGAACGGGCAGGTGCCCGGTGTGAAGCTCATCTTCGGGCGGCACGGACGCAAGCGGCGCCTGCTCCGGGCGCTCGTCCGCGCAACGCCCAAAGTCGTCCTCGTCCGGATCGGCAGGGTCCTGACGGTATGGAGCCTGCGCCTCGCGGTGCGGGGCGCGCGCAAGGCACTCCGGCGCACGCTCCGCGCCCTGGTCCCCGGCCTCAGGACCGTATGACGGGACCCGGCGTGACGGCACGGTGTGTGGCGGGCCGGCATCCGGTGGCGGGCAGGCATCCGCCGGAGCGCCCGACCGACCTGCCGCGACCGTGGCGGCGGAGGTATCCGGAGGGGCGTCCACCCGGGCCGGAGGGGCCGCCGCGGGGCCGCGCCCGGGCGACACGCGTCGCGCCGGTCCCTGCCGCAGGGCCCGCGACGGCGGGGTGAGCGGCATAGTGGTGGTGTGACCACCGAACAGGACGACGCAGGCGGCGACGGCACACCGGCCACCCGTTCTCCGGAGCCCGGAGACGGGGAGGACGCGGAGGCGCACGTCATCGTGGTGGGAGCCGGACCGGCCGGTTCCGCCGCTGCGGTGAACCTGGCCCGGGCGGGCCTGGACGTACTGCTGCTGGAGAAGAGCGGCTTCCCCCGGGAGAAAGTCTGCGGCGACGGCCTGACACCACGGGCCGTGCACCAGCTCGTACGGCTCGGCATCGACGTCAACGCTCCCGGCTGGATGCGCAACAAGGGCATGCGGTGGGTGTGCGAGGGCCACCAGGCGGAGCTGGACTGGCCGCGCCTGGGCAGCCTGCCCGATTTCGGACTCACCCGCAGTCGGCACGACTTCGACGACCTCCTCGCCGCCCACGCCCAGGCGGCCGGCGCCCGCCTGCACACGCACGTGAAGGTGACGGGGCCGCTGACCGACCGGTCCGGGCGCATGACCGGGGTGACCGCCACCCGCGGTCCGGAGAAGCAGCCGGTCACCTACCGGGCCCCGCTGGTCGTCGCCGCCGACGGCGCCTCCGCACGGCTCGCCGTCGCGCTGGGCCTCGCGCGCGACGCGGGCCGTCCGGTCGCCGCGGCGGCCCGCCGCTACTACCGCAGTGCGGCCCGCACCCACGACCCGTACCTCGAACTCTGGGCGGATCTGCGCTGCCCCGACACCGGACTCGACCTGCCCGGGTACGGCTGGGTGTTCCCCCTCGGTGACGGGCGCGTCAACGTCGGTCTCGGCGCCCTACCGCAACGGCGCAGCCGGCCCGTGGACCTCCGAGCCGCCATGGAGCACTGGCTCCTGCGCCTCCCGACGGGCTGGGGCGTGCGGGAGGAAACGGCGGCGTCGCCCCTGCGCAGCGCGCCCCTGCCGATGGGAATGAACCGGAGGCCGCAGTACCGCGGCGGCCTGCTCCTGGTCGGTGACAGCGCGGGCATGGTCAGCCCGTGGAGCGGCGAGGGCATCGGTCAGGCCATGGAGGCCGCGGAAGTGGCGGCGGAGACCATCGCCCTGGCCCTCGCCCGGCCGGCCGGACCGAGGCGCGAACACGCGTTGCAGCAGTACCCCGCGGAGATCCGCCGGCGCTGGGGGCGCTACTACCGGCTCGGCAACCTCGCCAGCGATCTCGTCTTCTCCCGCTACGGCTTCCGGTCGCTGCTCCACCCCCGGGTGATGGCTTCGCCCGTGCTCCTGCGCACCCTGGCCCGGCTGCTCACCGACGTGAGCGCAGAGCCGGGCCGGGACACCATCGATTCCGTCCTGCACGCGCTCCTGCGCGTCGTCCCGACGCCACGGTCCTGAGACGGCGCGGGCGCGGACCTTCCTCCGACCGCCGGCGCGATACGGGTGTACGCGCTGCCGGAGCGGGCACCCGATGTATGGCGGGACACGATTCACCCGTTCTTCTCCGGCAGGTTTTGGAGGTGTCGAGGATGGCCGCAGGCAAGAAGGCCAAGAACATCGGCAAGTCCGTCAAGGGAAAGACGAAGGAGGTCACCGGCAAGGCCGTCGGCAACGAGAGCCTGGAGATGAAGGGCCGCGCCGAGCAGACCGCAGGTGACGCGAAGCAGGCCGCTCAGAAGGCGAAGGACGCTCTCAAGCACTGACGCCCCCGCGGAGGGTGGTGGAGGGGCCGACGGCTCGGCCGTCGGCCCCTCCACCACCCTCCGCCTCCTGATGCGGCCCGCCCGTGCGGGCGGGCCCGCTCATCAGCGCCGTCGTGAGCGCCGGGGCCGCGGCGCCTCTTCCTCTTCCTCGTCGTCGTCCTCGGCGTACTCGTCCTCGTCGCCCTCGGCATCGGCGTCGTCCTCGTACTCATCGCCGTCATCGTCGGGCTCGTCCTCCTCCCCGCCCTCTTCCCCGCCCTCTTCGTCCTCGTACTCCTCTTCGTCCGCGTAGGCGTCCTCGTCCTGGTCGGCGTCCTGGTCGGCTTCCTCCCCGCCCTCTTCCGGCTCCTCGGCCGCCGCCTCCTCCTCTTCCAGGGCCTCTTCGTGCGTGACGACGACCTCCCCGTCCTGGATCTCTCCGCGCCAGCCCTCCGGCTCGTCGTTGGAAAGGGTGACGAAGCGGTTGAAGTTCTTCAGGTCGAGCCGCATGCGCCGGCCCTGGGCCCGCCATATGTTGCCCGTCTTCTCGAAGAATCCGGCCGGGTAGTACTCGACGACGAGGACGATCCGGGTGAGAGAAGGGGCCAGCTCGTGGAAACTCACGCATCCGCGGGTGGTTCCCTTGGCGCCCTCCGAGGACCAGACGATCCTGTCGTCCGGCACCTGTTCCTGGATCGAGGCCTTCCAGCTGCGGGTGGACGGGCCGACCTTGACCTTCCAGTCCGTGGTCGTGTCGTCGTTCTGCGAGACGCTGCGCACGCCCTTGGCGAAACTGCTGAAGTTCTCGTACTGGGTCCAGTGGTCGTAGACGGTGCGCAGGGGGAGTCCCACGTCCATGGTCTCCATGATGTGCATGGCCTTGGTGCCGCCCTTGCGTCCCTTGCCCTTGCTCTTGCCTCCGAAGAGGTTGCCGGCCGTTTCGCTGACTTTGTCCTTCAGCCCGCTGACCGTCTGGCCGAGGACGGCTTTCACCGGTGAGTCGCCCTGCAGGAGCCGACCCCCGATGCCGGCGAGGGAGCCTCCGTTCTCCGCGACGTCGGAAAGGCGGTCGGTCAGGTCCCCCACCTTGTCCACCGCCTTGTCCGCCAGGTCCTCGGCCTGGGCGGAGACGTACGCACCGAGTTCATCGAGCAGCTTGTCGAAGCCGGACTGTCCGTTCTTGGAGCCCTGCTGGGAGCCCTGCTGGGAGCCCTGCTGTGTGGTGGCCATGGTTCACCTCCGCGCCGTCGGCTTGCGGCGGGCCGTTTTCTTCGCCGCGGTGGTCTTGGCGGCACTCTTGGACGCGGCCTGGCGGCCGGGGGGCTTCTTCGCCGCGGTCTTCTTCGCGGGAGCCTTCTTCGCGGGGGCCTTCTTCGCCGCCGCCTTCTTGGCGGGTTGCCCGGCCCCGGAGCCTCCGCCCGCCCTCGCCGACCCCCCGGCCGTCGCCTTCCTGGCCGGAGCTGCCTTCTTGGCCGGCGCCGACTTCTTCGCCGGCGCCGACTTCTTGGCCGGGGCCGACTTCTTCGCGGGAGAGGACTTCTTCGCGGGAGCGGCCTTCTTGGCGGGCGCCTTCCTGGCCGGAGCGGTCTTCTTGGCCGGGGCCGGCTTCTTCGCGGGAGCGGACTTCCTGGCGGGCGCGGCCTTCTTGGCCGGAGCGGACCTGCCGGCCGCGCCGCCGCTCGCGGATGCGGACCGACGACGTTCCGGCTCGGCCCTACGGCCGGAGGTGGACCGGCGGCGTGCGGGGCGCCGCGCCGCGGGCTCCTCCTCGTCCTCGCCCTCTTCCTCGCCCTCCCCCTCGTCCTCGGGCTCCTCCTCGGGTTCCTCCTCGTCCCGGGGTTCCTCCCGCCTGCGGGCGGACCCGGAGCGGCCCCGGGCCGACCGCGGGCGGGGAGCCGGCTCCTCCTCGGGCTCCTCCTCCTCGGGCTCCTCCTCTTCGGGCTCTTCCTCGTACTGCTCGTCGTCCTCGTCCTCGTCTTCGTCCTCGTACTCCTCCGGTTCCTGCTCCTCCTCGTCGCCCTCGGCGTCCTGGTAGGGCTCCTCCCCATAGGACTCGTCCTCGTCCCCCTCCTCGCCCTCGCCCTCGTCCTCACCCTCGTCCTCGTAGCCGTCCTCGTACTCCTCCTCGCCCTCGTCCTCGTCCCGCCCCTTGCCGACAGCGAGCGTGCGCTGGTGGAGCGAGTCGGCGAGCTGGGAGAGCTGACGGTTGGCTGCGGCCGTCAGCGCCTTGCGGCCGGCGTCCAGTGCCTCGCCCCTGATCTGCTCGCTGAGCTCGGCGACCTGTGGCATCTCGCCCAGCTTCTTCAGGCCTTGCGCCGCGAGTTCCTTCGGCTCCAGGCCGAGGCGGCGGCCGGCGACGAACGTCGCCAGGCTGAGGGCCATACGACCCTTTTTCGCCCGCCCCAGCACATAGCCACCGACGATGGCGGCCGCCAGGGCGATCTTGGTCGTGTCGTCCATGAGCCCTTTCCCTTCACCAGATGCGCCCGGTGGCCTCCGCCTTCGCACCCCGGGCGCCGCCGCTGCCGCGGGACGCGCGCCGGGGGTGACGGGGCGCGCTGATCGCTCGGTTACTAAGGGGCTGCCCCACTGGTGCGAGATATGCCTGATATGGGACGAAAATATAGTTTTGATGTGATCCAATACGTTTGATCTTCGCGCGAGCGGGCAGCTCTAGGGTCAGTTCGCGAGGGGAGTGGGTCCATGGCCCCAGCAGAACCCGCGCGCCGTCGGCGCACCCCGTCCGACGACGGCGACCGCGACGACACGGCGACGAGCCGGCCCGGCCGCACGGCGCCGGCCCGCAAGCAGGCTGCGCGCCGCGGCACCCCGGGAGCGGCCGCGGCCATGCGGCTGGCGGCCCAGCAGCTGTCGGAGCTGCTCGGGCGTCCGCCCGAGTCGGTGTCGGCCCTGAAACCCACCGAGGACGGCTGGGAGGCCCAGGTCGAGGTCCTGGAGCTGGAGCGCATCCCCGACACGACCAGTGTCCTGGCCAGCTACAAGGTGACGATCGACGAAGAAGGGGAGCTGATCTCCTACGAGAGGACGCGGCGGTACAGCAGGGGAATGATCGACCGGCCGGCGTGAGGGGGCCGCCGGCCACCGGTGAAGGGAAGCGGCCATGACCGTGATGCCGCAGGGCGGAAGCAGCATCGGCAGAGGCGGGGGCGGTGGGACCAGCCTTTACGACGTCCTGGAACTGATCCTCGACCGCGGGCTGGTCATCGACGTGTTCGTCCGCGTGTCCCTGGTCGGGATCGAGATCCTGAAGATCGACGCGCGGATCGTCGTGGCCAGCGTCGACACCTACCTGCGGTTCGCCGAAGCCTGCAACCGGCTCGACCTCGAAGCGGGCCGCAAGGCACCGGCCCAGCTGACGGACGTCGTCGGCAACATGGTCGAGAGCGGCGCGCACGGCAAGTCCAAAGGAGCGCTCAGCGGGGCGGTGGACGCGGTAACGCAGTCTCTGACCGGAAAGTCCGGCGCGTCCGAGAAGGAGGACGAGCCGGAGGCGGAGACCGAGGAGGAAGAGGCCCCGCGGCGCCGCCGGCCCGCACGCCGCCCGGTACGGCGTGAGAGGGAGTAACCGCGAGAGGGAGTGGAGGAGCGGGCGATGGCTCTGTACGTGTACTCGATCATCGGGGCCGGGCACCCCTGCCGTCTGGACGGGCTGACCGGCGTGGGCGCGCAGCCCGGGGCACTCCGCACCGTCACCACCGAGCAGCTGTCCGCGGTCGTCAGTGACGTGGACGAGGAGATCCGTCCCAAGCGGCGCGACCTCACCGCACACCAGGAGGTTCAGACGAGCCTGATGGCGGACGGCGCGGTCCTGCCCCTGCAGTTCGGGTACATCGCCCCCGACGAGCAGACGGTACGGGAGGCGCTCGTGCGGCGCGCGGAGTCCTACCTCGACTCCCTGGCGCGCATCGAGGGCTGCGCCGAGTACAACGTCAAGGCCTCCCAGGACGAGGAGGCGCTCCTGCGCGAGATCCTCGACGACTTCCCCGAGGCGCGGAAGCTCAACGACCGCATCCGGGAGGGCGACACCGACCCGCGGCTCCCCCTCCAGCTGGGCGAACTCGTCGCCACGGAGGTGCGCGGCCGGCAGGAGACGCTCGCCGCCGGTCTCGTGCAGGCGCTGGTCGGCTTCGCCCGCGACCATGCCGTCCGCGCTCCCGTCGACGGCGACGTCCTCAACCTGTCCCTCCTGGTGCACGGCGACCAGAAGGAGGAGTTCCTCGACGCCGCGGCCGGCCTCGCCGAGCAGGTCGAAGACGTCGACTTCCGCATCGGCGGGCCGCTGCCGCCGTACAGCTTCGTCTAGGGCGCCGAGGAGGAGCCATGGGACTGCTGACCGGACTGCTGACCTCACCCCTGGCCCCCGTACGCGGCGTGGTGTGGGTGGCGCAGCGCGTCGCCGACAAGGCGACCGAGGAGTACTACGACCCCGCCCCCGTGTGGGCGGCGCTCGCCGATCTGGAGGGCCGGCTCCAGCGGCGCGAGATCGACCCCGACACCTTCGAGGCCATGGAGGACGAACTCCTCGACCGGCTCGACGAGATCACGCGATACCGGCAGCAGGGACTGCCGTGACCTGGGAGGTCGGGGACCGTGACTGACCCGCTCGCCAACCGGCTGGGCCCCTTGCCGTCCCGCGCGACACCGATGTCCTCTCCACCCGGATCCTCGTCCGCCAGCCTGGCCGACATCCTCGAACGCGTCCTGGACAAGGGCATCGTCATCGCCGGTGACATCCGCATCAACCTCCTCGACATCGAGCTGCTCACCATCAAGCTGCGGATCCTCATCGCCTCGGTGGACAAGGCCAAGGAGATGGGCATCGACTGGTGGGAGTACGACCCGTCCCTCTCCTCCCGCCACGGCGGTGATCCCCTGGCGGAGGAGAACCGCCGTCTGCGGGCCGAGGTGGAGGCACTGCGGCGGGAGCGCCTGGGCACCGCAGAGCCCGGCGCGGCCGACGTCGACGGGCGGACGGGCGGCCCGGCCCGGGCGCAGGAACGCCCGGCGCGCGGCGCCCCCGAGTGGAAGAGGCCCGCCCCATGAACGGGGAGCCGACCAGGGAACCGACCCTCACCTACGTGTACGCCGTCGCCGTACCCACGCCGGAACTCGGCCGGATCCTGGCCGCCTTGCGGGGCGTGGGCGGTGCCGCGCTGTCCCTCCTGCCGCCCCCCGACGACGCCGGTCCGGCGGCTCCCGCGTTCGTCACCAGCCAGGTCCCCCACGGCGATTGGCGCGAAGAGGCCCTCCGCTCGCACTTCGAGGACCTCGACTGGCTGGAGGACACCGCCCGGGCCCACCACCACGTCATTCAGGCCCTCCATGACGGGACCACGGTCCTGCCCCTGCGGATGGCGACGCTCTACCAGGACGAGGACCGGGCGCTGGCGGCGCTGCGCGAGCAGGGACCCGCCCTCGCCGACCGGCTGGCCCTCCTGGCCCAGCACGCCGAGTACGGCGTCAAGGTCTACGTACGCCTGGACGCGGGCGCGCCCGGGCCGCAGTCAGCGCCCGCCGGACCCTCCCCCGCCCCCGGCAGCCCGGGCAAGGCGTACCTGCAGGCCCGCAGGAGGCAGCACCACGCCCGCGAGGACCGCTACCAGCAGGCCTCCCTGGCGGCGGAACGCATCGCCGCCGCGGCGGCCCCGTACGCCACCCACGCGGTGCGGCACCCGCCCCAGTCGGGCCCCCTCACCCGCGGCGGGGCGGGCGAGGACGGCGAGAACGTCCTCAACGACGCCTACCTCGTGCCCGAGGACCGGGCGGAAGCGTTCCGCCGGGCCGTTCGGCAGGCGGGCGAGGACCTGCCCGGCGTACGCGTCGACGTCACCGGCCCCTGGGCACCGTACTCCTTCGCCATGCCGGCCCCGCCGCCCCCGGGCACCGACCCTGCGGAGGACACTTCCGGGGGCACGTCCGGCGGGGCGACATGACGCTCACCCCGCGCGACGAATCCCTGCCGGGCCGGCAGGTCGCCCTCGTCGACCTCCTCGACCGGCTGCTGGCCGGCGGCGTCGTGATCACCGGTGACGTCGTCCTGTCCATCGCCGACATCGACCTGGTACGGATCTCCCTGCGCGCCCTGATCACCTCGGTGTCCGGCGGCTCCGCCCCTGCGCCCCCGAGCGGCGGCGAACGGCCGTGACCGGCGACGACCGCGCGCCGCGGCCCCCCACTGCGGACCTCAGCGCCGTCGGCGACACGATGGCGAACGCCTTCCGGCTCCTTCAGGCACCCCCCGACACGCCCGGAAGCGGCCCTCCCCGGCCGGCCCGCCGCCTGCACACCGACCCCGACACCGTCGGCGAGGACCTCCTCAAACTCGTCCTGACACTCGTCGAGCTGCTGCGCCAGCTCATCGAACGCCAGGCCCTGCGCCGGGTCGACGCGGGCGACCTCACCGACGAGCAGGAGGAGGAGCTCGGGGCCACGCTCCTCGCCCTCCACGACCGCATGACCGAGCTGTGCGAGGAACACGGCTACGCCCTGGAAGACCTCAATCTCGATCTGGGCCCCCTGGGGCCCCTGCTTCCGCCCTCCTGAACGAGGAAAACGGCTCGCCCTCACGAGGAGGAGGAGCCGTTGCGTTCCTCGGTGCCGCCCGTCAATGGGCGGCGCGGCGGAACAACCGGTAGATGATCAGGAGGATGAGGGATCCGACGATGGCGGCGATCCAGGTCGACAGCTCGAAGAATCCGTCGATGGAGTCGACGCCGAAGATCACCTTGCCCAGCCATCCCCCGAGCAGGCCGCCCGCGATGCCGATCAATATGGTGACGATGATGCCGCCCGGGTCCTTACCGGGCATCAGCATCTTCGCGATGATGCCCGCGAGCAGACCGAGCAGGATCCACGCAATGATGCCCATGCTTCCTTCTCGCTTTCAGAATCCTCCACATGGCGATCAGCGCAGGGTGTCCTTGCCCTTCTCCTTGACGCTCCGCGCCTTGCCCCGGGCCTCCAGAGCCGCCCCCTTGGCGGCCAGGGTTTCCTTTCCCATCGCGTGGGCCGCTTTGCGCACGGCCTTTCCCGCGATCTGTTCCATCTCGGCCTTTGCCTTCTCGCCCACACCCATGGCGTTCCCTTCACATTCCATCTGCTACACATATGTCCGGATATATGGCTCCAAAACACATGCGCGTGCCCTGCGAGCCGGTCCGCCGGGGCGGGTCGCCGCATAGAGTTGCGGGGTGCAGCTCTACACCATCGGCGAGGCCGCCCAACTCCTCCGCGTCAGCACCGACACCGCCCGCCGCTGGGCCGATGCCGGGCGCTTCCCGACCCGGCGGGACGGCACGCGGCGGATGGTGGCGGGCGAGGACCTGGCCGCCTTCTGCGTGGAGGTCGCGCGGGAGCCCGCCGAGGACGACGGCGAGATCGCGACGTCCGTGCGCAACGCCCTGCCCGGGATCGTGACCGCGGTGACGATCGGCGAGGTCGCCGCCCAGGTCGAGATCCAGGCGGGCCCCCACCGGGTGGTCTCCCTGCTGACGCGCGAGGCGGTCGAGGAACTCGGACTCGCGGTCGGCGTGCGGGCCGTGGCCCGGGTGAAGTCCACCAGCGTCCACATCGACGTCGACTGAACCGCCCGCCCTCAGACCCGGTCGGGGCGGAGCTCTATGTGGTCGGGCGCCAGGTCCACCGCCACGCGGTGTTCCATGCCCAGCGCCTCCAGGAACTTCGGAGGGAGCTGGACGCGTCCCGAGCGGTCGAGGACGACGTACTCGCGCTCGCTGATCGACTCCTCGCCGTGCTCGTCGGTGACGAGGCGGCGCAGTACCTCGCTGCTGGTGCGGCCGTCGCGGATCGCGACCGTCCGGCGGACCTCGCCCGCCACCATGGGGTCGTGCGTCACGATGACCACCGTCACGCCGAGTTCCTTGTTGACCGTGCGGAAGGCCTCGAAAACGGCCGCGGCCGTCTCCGAGTCGAGTTCGCCGGTGGGTTCGTCGGCCAGCAGGACCCTGGGGTCGTTGGCCATCGCCACCGCGATCGCGACGCGCTGCTGCTGGCCGCCGGACAGTTCCGCCGGACGGCGGTGCGCCAGGTCGCCGATCCCGAGGGCGTCCAGGATCTCCGCCACCCGGGCCGAGCGGCGCGCGCCGGCGCCGCGCCGCGGACCGTCCCCCCTCAACTGCATCGGCAGGGCGACGTTCTGCGCCGCCGTCAGGAACGGCAGCAGGTTGCGGGCCGTCTGCTGGAAGACGAAGCCGACCGCTTCGCGCCGGTAGCGCAGCCGGTCCCGGGCCGTCAGTTCCAGCAGGTCGTAGCCGGCGACCGCCGCACTGCCCGCCGTCGGGACGTCCAGGCCCGCGAGGATGTTCAGGAGGGTGGACTTGCCGCTGCCGGAGGCGCCGACGAGGGCCACCAGGTCACCCCGCTCGACGGTCAGCTCCAGGCCCTGGAGGGCCTGCACCTCGATGCCGTCCGTGCTGAAGATCCGGACCAGGCGGTCGCAGACGATCGCGGCGTCCTCCGCCCGGGTGCGGGGCTCCGCCGCGGCCGTGGCCCGGCGGCGCAGTTCCTCGTACGTCGGCTGGTCGCTGTTCAACGCTGGTCTCCCGCTCTCAACTCGGTGGTGATCTGCCGTCGTCCGGATGTCGCCGCCTCGACGAGTACGGCCGCGGCGACCAGGGCGGCCAGGCCCAGGGCCTGGGTCAGCACCGGCCCCGCCGTGAGCCGTACGCCGGTCGGCACGCTCGCGCCGACCAGCGTGGACAGGTCCATCGCCGGGCCCAGCAGCGCCACCGCGGCGGCCGCCACCAGGGCCCCGCCCAGCGCCGCGGCCAGGGTCTGCGGCAGGGTCTCGGCGAGGATCAGCGCGACGCCCTGCCGGCGGCGCAGCCCCATCGTGCGCAGCCGGGCCAGCAGTGCCGCGCGTTCGGGGACGCTGCGCATCAGCGTCAGCAGTACGGCCAGCAGCGCGAAGCCGGCCGCCCCGGCCACGGAAGCCCAGAAGAGTCGCTCGGCGGACCGCTGCAGCGGGTCGGAGCCCAGTGCGGCGACCGCGTCGGCGCTGGTGCGCACCGGGTACACCTCGTCGGCCGGCTGGGTCCCGGCGGCCGGGGCCGCGGACTCGGCAGTCGCCGGCGCGGAGGCCGGTGCCGACGGGGAGGCGGAGGCCGAAGGGGAGGCCGGTGCCGACGGGGAGGCGGACGGCGCGGTGGACTCCGCCGGGAGGGCGGAGCGGACCAGCGCCCGCAGCCGGTCCCCGTCGACGGCTCCGAGGCCGAACCAGCGGTTCGGGCGGTCGGCGCCGCCGATGAGGGCCGCCGCGCGGTCCGCCGGCAGGACGACGGTCGCGGCATCGGCGGCCGGGACCGCCGGGGTGCAGTCGATCACCGCGGCGCCCCGGACCCGTACCTCGCCGCCGTTGCCGGGCTGGACGGTGAAGGGGCCCGAGCCGCCCAGCCTCGCCAGGCCCGAGCTGAACAGCGCCGGCACCGGGGCGTCCGCGGGCTCCCCGCCGTTCGTGGCGAGCAGGGCGGGGTCGAAGGGTCCGCAGCCGAGGACGCGGGACAGTTCCGCGTACGCCCGCGGCTCGACGACGATCAGGTTGACCTGGCTGGAGCGCTGGACGGTGCCGACGAGGGCGGAGTCGTGGTCGATCCACAGCGGCACCGAGGTCCGTACGCCCGGCAGTTCGCCCGCGGCCTTCGCGAGGCCCTGCGGGAGTTCCGCCTTGCCGAAGGCGGAGATCGACGCGTCGCCGCCGACGGTCAGCCGGGCGACACCGAGCCGGTTGGCCTCCACGGACTGCAGGACGGCGGCTCCGAACCCTCCGGTGGTGATGGCGAGCAGCAGGGCGACCATCGGCAGGACGGAGGGGCCCGCGCGGCCCGCGTCGCGGACTCCGGAGCCGCGCGCGGCGCGGGCCAGTCCGAGGAAGCCGACCAGTCCGGAGCGGCGGCCGGCCGCCCGGGCGAACCACCCGGTCACCACCGGCTGGATCCTGGCCAGCAGCAGCGCCCCGCACAGGGCGAGCAGCAGCGGGGCCACGACGAGCAGCGGGTCGGGGTCGCTGCCGGCCGGGGCGACCCCGCGGCGGCGGACCTCCAGCACGGCGGCGGCCGTGGCGGCGAGGACGAGCAGCTCGGCCACGGGCCGCCGCCAGCGCCCGGCGGGGCGCGGCGGGGTCAGCAGCACGGCGGCCCGTACGGGGAAGGCCAGCAGCGCGAGCACCGCGACCGTCGCGGCGGAGGCGAGCGCGGGGGCGAACCGCGGTGTGGGCAGCAGCAGTACGGCGAGCGCGGTGGCGGCCGCCGCGGCGGGGAGGACCGTGACGGCGCCTTCCCGCAGGAGGCGGCCGGCGATGGCGGAGCGGGAGCCGCCGCGGGCCAGCAGCAGCCGCAGTTCGGCGTCGCGCCGGTCCGCGGCGAGCGCCCCGGCGAGGCAGAGGACGACGAAGGCGACCCCGCCGACCCCGGCGGGGCCGATCAGGGCGAGGGGTGCGGCCGCCTGTCGGCGGTCGTGGGCCTGCTCGAACAGTTCGGGCAGCCACGAGGTGGTCCGTATCCGCTCGCGGCGGGTGTCGAAGGCGAGGGCGGAGGCGGTGGGGCCGGCGACGTAGGAGGCGATCTCCTCTGTCGTGGCGTCCAGCCGGTCGGCGCGCAGCCGGGTGACGTCCACCGGGAGGCGCCAGAAATCCTCGGCGTTGTGGCCCCAGAGGTCCATCCGGTCGAGGTCTCCGGCGCCGATCAGGGCGTCGGCCTCCCACAGGTAGCTCTCCCCGACGGTCTGCTTGCAGGCGCGCGGGAGGCAGTCCAGGTTCACCCAGAAGTCCTCGGTCGCGTCCGTGACCGCGAAGAGGCCCACGACCTCCACGGACGGCGTGCCCTCCACGAGGGGGGTGCTCCTGAGGACGGACCCGACGCGGGCGCCGATGGTCTCGGCGGACTGCCGCGACAGGGCGACCTGCAGCGGCGGCTCGTACGCGGCTCCCCCGGCGGGGCGGGGGTCGCCGCTCGGCCAGCGCCCCTCCACCAGCTTCACGTGTTCCCGCGCCTGCTGGATGTAGAGCAGGGACATCTTGGGCGGGAGGCCGTGCGGGCGGGACAGCTCCGGGTTCATCAGCGGCTGCCGCTTCGTGGTCCGCGTACCGTGCACGACCTTGCCGGTGTCGACGTGGAAGGTGTTGCCGGTGCGGGCGAGCAGGCTCTTCAGCGTGTGGTCGAGGGCCTGGGCACTCTGCCCGGACGCCGGGGCCGGCGCGGTCACCTGGAGGCTGGTGCGCTCCCGGCCGGCGTCGTGCAGGAAGGCCCGGAGGGCCTGGTCGGCGCCCCGGTCCTGGGCCCTGGGCAGGGCGGCGGCGAGCAGTACGGCGACGAAGGCCAGGGCGGCGGCGAGCAGGGTGCCGAGCGGGGCCGCGCGGAGCCGGGTCCGTACCCACGGCGCGGGCCGCGGAGCGGGCCTGGGCGCCGCGGACGGCGGCGGGGTGGACGGCGGCGGGGTGGACGGCGGCGGGGTGGTCACATCTCCTCCACGGGGCGCAGCCGGGCGGCGATGTCGCGGCCCCGGGGGCCGCTGAAGACGGCCGACAGCAGGGGAACGGCGGCGATGGCGGCGGCCGTCAGCAGGATCTGCCAGGAGGACAGGTCCACCTGTACGGGCGGGAAGGGGCGGCCGGCGGAGGGGGTCAGCACGACCAGGGGCGCCATCAGGTGGACGAGGGCGACGCCGAGGCCGGTGCCGACGGCGGTACCGATGACGATGAGCACCCCGCCCTCGGCGGCGGCGGCCAGGGCCAGTGAACGGCGCGGCGTGCCGAGCGCGAGCAGGACGGAGAACTCCCGGCCGCGCACCCGGCGTTCGGCGGCCGTGGAGGTCGCGAAGCCGATGGCGGCGAGGACCGCGCAGGCGACGGCGAGTGCGGCCAGCGCGCTCTGCGGGCCGGCGCTCAGCGGGTCGTCGAGCAGGCGGTCGGTGATCTCCTCGCGGAGCTGGACCCGCTCGGTCCTGACGCCCGCGCGCAGTTCGGCGGCCGCGCGCGCCGGTACCGGGTCGGCGGCCGAGGCGGCGGGCAGCCACCACTCGGTGGGCGCGGGGGGCTGCCGTCCGGCGGACTCTACGAGGAAGCGGCCGAGCGCGCGCAGGTCGGTGGCGATCGCCGTGCGTCCGACGACGGGGAGGGCGTCCACGGAGGCGGTGATCCGCAGGGGAACGGTCGTCCCGTCGATCGGGACGGGGACGGTGTCCCCGACGGAGGCGCCCACGGTCCGCAGGTAGTGGGTGGTGGCGACGGCGGGGACCGCGGCGGCGGCGGGCGCGGCGGGGGCGGGGAACAGCACGGTGGTGACGCCCTTCTGGGTGCCGAACCCGCCCCAGTAGCGCAGCCGCGCCAGGTCGGTGGAGCCGGCCGGGACCGGGGACGTTTCGGGAGCCCGCTGGACGCGCTGTTCCTGCGGGGGCGAGGAGCGCCAGCCGTCCGGGCCGGCCGGGCCGGGCGCGGGGACGGCTGCCGCGGCTCCGTCCACGGTGTCGGAGACGCCGATCCGGCGCAGGGTCAGCTCGCTGCCGTCGCCCGGGGGACCGCCGTCTCCGGCGTACGACAGGCGCAGGCCCGCCAGGGTCAGCGGCGCGGCGGCCGAGCCGATGGGCGCGCCGGTCAGGGTGTCCAGCGGGAAGGCGAGGGTGGCGTCGCCGCTGCTGGGCAGGGTCACGGACTGCGTGCCGTGCACCGCCCCGAACCGGTCGCGCAGCAGGACGCTCACGGCTGCCCAGTCGGTGGCGGTGGTCCGTACCGTCACGTCGAGGTCGATCCGGCGGGGCGAGCCGGGCAGTGCGACACCGGGGGCCCGCGCGCCGGTGTCGGTGAGCGGGGTGAACAGGTCGCGCAGGTCGCGGCCGCCCCGCAGGTCGGCGCGGAGCGGTATCCGCTCGGCCGCTTCGGCGGCGTCGAGGGCGAGGACGTCGGCGACGGTCCCGCCGGGCAGTTGCTGCTCGCGGCGGGCCACCGGGTTGAGGTGCTCGCCGCCCGGCAGGGCCCCGTAGCGGCCGCCCTGGCCCATCGCGCTCATGCTGCTCGCGGAGATCCGCAGGCCGCCGGCGGTCGCGAAGTCGGCCTGGTCGCGCTGGGACGCGGACCAGGCTGCGTCCTGGCCGAGGGCCAGGATCCCGCTGGAGACGGCGAGTACGAGGAGCAGCACGGGCCCGGTGGCGCGCCCGGGGCGCCGGGCGAGCTGCCAGCCGAACAGGGCGGGGGCGAGGCTCTGGCCGCGGGCGGCCAGCCGTCCCCCGGCGCGCGCCGCGAAGGGCAGCAGGCGCAGGACGAGCAGGGTGCCTCCGCACAGGGCGAGGGCGGGTGCGGCGACGAGGACGGGGTCGACGCCGAGTGCGCCGCCGGTGGCGGACGGCGGGGCGTCCGCACTCCCGTACTGCGACAGCTGCTGGTAGCCGAGGACGGCGAGGGCCACGACGGCCAGGTCCAGGCCGGAGCGGGCGGCTCCGGTGACCACGGCCTGCCGGCTGCCCACGCGGCGCAGCACGGCGGCCGACGCTCCGCGCAGGACGGAGGGCAGGGTCGTCAGCAGGACGCAGGCCAGGGCGGAGCCGGCCGCGACGGGCCAGACCAGCCAGGTGTCCGGGATCTCCAGGCGGACCCGTTCGAGCGGTCCGAACCGGCTGAAGAGGCGCAGCAGGGGCGGGGTCAGCAGGGGTGCCAGGACGGCTGCGGGCAGGGCCAGGAGCAGGGCTTCGGCGGCGCTCAGGGCGCCGAGCCGCCTGCGCGAGGCGCCGCGCGCGGTGAGCAGGACGCGCTCCGGCTCCTGGCGGACCGTCACGATGTGGGAGACGAGGAGCAGGGCGGCCGTGGACAGGACGGTGAGCTGGAGCGCGCCCATCATCAGGGTCGAGCGGGCGACGCGCAGGCCGGAGTCCAGCTCGGTGAGGACCTTCGGCAGCTCGGTGGCGGCCCGTAGGGAAGCGGTGTGTTCGAGGTCGGCCACGGCGGGGTCGGTCGCGGCGCGGAGGGCCTCGGCCTCGGTCGAGCGCAGGGTGCGCAGGTCCGGGGTGAGGAGGGTGAGGCGGTAGTTCTGCAGGAGGGCGCCGGTGGTGAAGGCGCTGTCGTCCACGAGCAGCGGACCGTAGGTGGCCAGGGTGCTGGACTGGACCTCGCGGCCGCCGAGCGGGTCGAGCCGCCAGTAGCCGGCGTCCGGGTCGGCGGCCCGGTACACGCCGGTGACCAGCACGGTCAGCGGGGGCCCGCCGAACCGGTCGTCGAGCCGGACGGGTGCGGGCAGTGCGGACTCGGCGAGGCCGAGGCGGGCGAGCGCGGCGCGCGGCACGGCGACCTGGGTCGGCGCCGGGGCCGCGCCCGCGGCGGGGGCCCGGACCGGCCCGGGCCACTGGCCGGCGGTCAGCTGTACGTGTTCCCTGGCAAGGGCGGCGAGCAGGGTCAGGTCGGCGTCCTGGCCGGACGTGGCGGCGCCGGGGAGGCCGTACGAGCGGCTGCGGGCGACGCTCTCGGTGGCCACGGGGAGCCGCCCGAACACCCGGTCCGCGAAGGCCCGGACGGAGGCGTCGTCCCTGGCGCGGTCGCCGGCGGGACGGCCGCTGGTGACGACGACGGTGGTCCGGGGTTGTTCCGGGCCCGTCAGGGCGCGCCGCAGCCCCTCCTCGCCCACGCCACGGGTGAATGCCGTCAGCGCGGTCAGAGCGGTCGCGGTGATCAGTACGGTGAGCAGCACGGCGACGGCGAGCGGCCAACGCCCGCGCAGCCGGCGCACGACGAAGCCGAGCACGTGGTGAGTTCCTCCCCCATCCGGACCCCAGGTACCGGATAGCGGACGATGTTGTCAGATTCGAGCCATGTACGGAAGGGGCTTGCGAGATGGGTGTGGCAGATGCGCAAATGCGATCAGAAAGCTGCAGCGACAGCGTGAGCAGGCCGGTCGAAGAGGAGCCGGGCGCTCCGCTCGGACGACCCAACGGGGGGCACAGGCGATGACGGACCACCAGGAAACAGCCACCGCCGCGACCATGGTGGAGCGGCGGGCCGACGGCACACCGATCGTGGTCGTCGATGACGTGCGCCACAGCTTCGGCAGCGGGGCGCAGGCCGTCCACGCCCTGCGCGGCGTCTCCTTCGAGGTCCGCCGGGGCGAACTGACCGCCCTCAAGGGCCGCTCCGGCTCCGGCAAGACGACCCTGCTGAACCTCGTCGGCGGCCTCGACACCCCGACCGGCGGCCGGATCAGCGTCGACGGCACCGACCTGGCCGGCCTCGGCGAGCCGGACCTGCTCGCCCTGCGCCGGGACCGCATCGGCTTCGTGTTCCAGTCCTTCGGCCTGATACCCGTGCTCACCGCCGCCGAGAACGTCGGCGTACCGATGCGGCTGCGCCGCGTCCCCGCCCGGGAGCGCGAGGAGCGCGCCCGGACCCTGCTTGCCCTGGTCGGCCTGGCGGACCACGCCGAGCAGCGCCCCGGCGAGCTGTCCGGCGGTCAGCAGCAGCGCGTGGCGGTGGCCCGCGCCCTGGCCAACGACCCCGACCTGATCATCGCGGACGAGCCGACGGGCCAGCTCGACTCGGAAACCGGCCGGTCGATCATGGAGCTGCTGCGCGCGGTGGTGCGCAGCGAGTCGGTCACCGTCCTCGTCGCCACCCACGACCCCAACCTGATCGAACTCGCCGACCGGGTCGTGGAACTGCGCGACGGCCGCATCGTCGAGACCGCCGAGGCCGTCGCCCCCGGGGAGGCGTGACGCGCGTCAGCCGGACGCCGCGGACGTCGAACGCCCGGTCAAGGGCGCGGACGTCCGGCCGGGTCCGGGGCCCGCGCCCCGGCGAATCCTTTTCCCAGTACGACTGATCCCTCCGCACGAGTGGTCCTGCCTGCGGCTCGTGGTCCGACGTCGGGCGGCACCCCTATAAACGGGGTGCTCCCCCTCCTCCACGCTCCGACTGATGGGTCGTCGTATCATGCTGAAGGCCGCTCTGCGGGTCCTCGCCGCCTCCTTCCTCCTCACCGTCGTCGTCACCCCGGCCGCCACGGCCGCGCCGGCGGCGGCCGTCGACGACACCACCGCGCCCTGTGGGCCGGTCGTCGAGTACCGGGCCGCGGACTGGTGGCGCACCACGACCGTCGAGCACATCGCTCCCGTGGTCGCCGCCACCGCCTCGGCCGAGCGCTGGCAGTGGCGCGAGGACGTCAACACCCTGTGGCGCGGGGACACGAGGGAGAACGTCGAGGAGATCTTCCGTACCGGCTTCACCCCGCGCGGCGACCAGCTGCTCCCCCTCGCCGAGTACATCGTCAAGGGCGGCGGTCAGCTCAGTGCCCACCTCAGCACGAGCTGCGACCAGTCGGTGGCCAAGCGGTTCGCGACCTACGGCACGGAGAAGACCGGCTGGGTGTACGAGATCTACGCACCCGGCGGCATCGACGTCAACGCGACGGCCCGCGTGAACAACTACCAGTCGCCGTACCTGTGGAACAAGGAGATCGACTTCCCCGGCGGCGTCCGGGGCCACTTCATCAAGGGCGCGTGCAAGTACCGGCTGACGGGCACCGACCCCGTCACCAACGACAAGACCTGGGAGCAGCTCGGCTGCAAGGACAACACCGGTTTCGCCCCCTACCGGACCGCGCCGGCCGCCGCTGCCGCGCACTGAGCGGCCCGTCGGCACCATCGCGGCCCCGCCGCCGGGATCAGGCAGGGGTGAGCAGGCAGAACTCGTTGCCCTCCGGGTCGGCCAGCACCGTCCAATGGATCGCGGACTGGTCGATGCCGGGGTCGGTGGCGCCCAGGGCCCGCAGCCGGGCCGCCTCCGCCTCCAGGTCGTCCCCGGGGTAGGGGCGGACGTCGAGGTGGACCCGGTTCCACACGCTCTTGGTGTCGGGGGTGCGGACGAACTCCAGGTAGGGGCCGACCCCTTGGGCGGACCGCAGGGTGGCCTGGTCGTCGGTGGCGCCGTGCACCGTCCAGTCGGTCGCCCGGCCCCAGAAGCGGGCCATCTCGCGCGGGTCCGCGCAGTCGACCACCACGGCGGCGATCGGCCCGGTGTCCCGGTAGACCGGACGGGGTTCCAGGACGCAGAACTCGTTGCCCTCCGGGTCGGCCATGACCGTCCAGGGCACGTCGCCCTGACCCACGTCGGCGAGGGTCGCACCGAGGTCCTTCAAGCGTGCGACCAGGTCCGCCTGATGGGCGGTCGAGGTGGTCGCCAGGTCGAGGTGCACCCGGTTCTTCACCGTCTTGGGTTCCGGACGGGCGATGAGGTCGATGACCACGGCCGTGGGGTCGGGGTAGGAGAAGCCCACGGGTTCCAGGTTGGTCACGCCGGGACCCTCGCTGTCGAGACCCCAGCCGAGCGCCTCCGCCCAGAACCGGCCGAGCGCGGAGTCGTCCTGCGCCTTCATGTTGATCTGCACGAGTCGTGTCGCCATGCCCCCGATCCTAGGTGCCCCCTGAATCACCTCGGGCGCTCGGATCGCCAGGTGTCCGGCTTGCTCGACAGCCTCGCCTTCTGGCGCAGGACGGTCCGGCCCAGGGCGTCGTGCTCGTACCGGATTCCACCCGCGTTTGCGATACGGGTTCCCGTACAACTGCGGGAGCCCCGTGCCGCCGCTCCCGGGTGGTGATCGGGCCAGGTGGCCGCGATCTGGTTGCCCACGGCCTCGTACGCGTACTGCTCTGGTAGGAGTGGGACGCTGAGGACAGGCTGACCGGGGTGGTGACCCGGACGGCACGATCTGGCGGTATGTCTACGACGCGCCGTCCTGCCGGATTGCCAAGCACCGCTGGCCACAAACGGTTCAGTGGCCGAGGAAACGGTCTTCACCTGGGACGGCTCCACCCTGTGCGAGCAGACCAGTACCCCGGTCACGGTGACGTGGACTCACGTCGGTGTGCACCCGCTGACGCAGACCGAGACCAACGGTGTCGACGAACGTTTCTTCGCGATCGTCACGGACCTGATCAGCACACCGAAGGAACTCGCCGGTTGGGCCTCAAGCCGTACGACATCCCGTGGTCGAGCGGCAATGTCTCCCGCGCGGTGCGGGACATCGACAACGGGCAGACCTCGATATACGTGAAATCGAGAGCAACCGAAACGCCGAAGGCTTCGATGGCAAGGGGACGCGCCAGTACTTCGGCGACAAGACCGGTACGTAGCAGCGGGACGACAAACTCGGAGAGGACGGCCGCGTTCTGGGGCACGGTGCTAATAATCGGGACGGGGACTTTCCCCCTCCAAGTCCACACTTTCCCGAATCTCAGCACAGTGGCGAAATCAGCTGAGTATTCTGGGGAGAGAGGTAAAGAGATGCGCATGCAGGCGGCCGGCGCGACGACTATCCGCTGTAGCGGTGTACCGGCGGCAGCGCCCGCTACACCGGTCCCTGCAGATAGACCCGGGTGTGTGAGACCCGAGAAGCAGCGGCGGTGAAGGCCATTGAGCGGGTGCTGCTGCGCACCGAGACGTGAAGGGAGCCGGGTGCGTCGCCGCCGGTGATCTGGACTGAGCGTTCCGCCTCCGCCTGGATGCCGCACAGCTGGAGGTCTGCCACACCGGTGAACTCGATCCAGAAGCGCAGCGTGTTGTACGCCTTTTCCGCCCACTCCGGCTTCGGGTGCCGTGGAAGCTGCTGAGTCTCGAAGCCGAACGTCACCGAGGTGTCGCGCTCGTCGATGTGCAGGTAGAAGAAGTGGCAAGTGCTCAGATCAGGTACGGGCGTGCCGTACAACGTCTGCAGCTCCGGCCAATCGATTGAATCTGTCATTTTACACACGCTCAAAGAAGGTGTTGACGTACGTCGGAGGCACAGTCGGGTAGAGCTTTGTTTCGACCGGCCGGGAGAAGTGGTGCCGACCGCTGTCGCTGCCATCCTCACCCGGCGTGAAGACACTGATTCTGCCGGCCTTGAGCGACGCGTTCGACGTGAACGAAACGGTGACACCCGGGCCGGTCACGTCCACCGCCAGTCGGTGTTCGGGCAGTGCACGCAGTGCAACGTCCGCCGTGACCGGTGGCCGCCACCCTTCCATGCGGAAGTCCTCGACCATGTAGAACTGAATGTGGCACTGCATGGTGTCACCCGGGCCGCCTTGCCAGTGATCGGGGAATCTCGGCAGGTCGAGCCGCAGCGTAACGGTTGGGTCCCAGCCGTCCAGATGCACCGAGCGCAGTCGAACGCCTGTCAGGTCCGGAACCTCGTCGTAGTGCGACTGAAGGTCAGGGTTCACTACGAGATCAGTCCACGTCATAGTAATAGTGTGCCTCTGTGCCGTCGATGACACCGTTGCGGGGGTCGTCCCCCGGTCGAACGTGCACGTGCGGCGGCTGATACCCGGGCTGCCCCGGCTGCTGGTGGCCGAACCAATGGTCTTGGTAGATGACGACGTCGCCGTTCGGCAGCTCGTACCACTCCTCCCTGTAGTAGATCGGCTGGTGGTCCGGTCCCATCAGCTGTCCGCCACCCTGCCAGTCGGGCTTCGTGGCCTTCACCCAGTCGTCCACGTACCACCAAGGCCAGTCCTCGGCGGCCGCGTTCTGGCTCGGGCAGTGGCCCCGCGGGATCCTTCCCTCCTCATTCGGCCCTCGCGACGATGCCCTCTCGCACGTACAAGGAGAGGGGGCATCGTTGCGTGTGATCCAGAGCTCGTCCCTGCGGGTTCCCGCTGGGCACTGCCGCAGCTTCGGCTCGCGTTCGCCCCCCGAAGCCTCCACAGTGCCACCAGATGACCGCGCCTAGACACAAGGCCACTCCACAGCATTGGCATCTCGGTCCGTCTCCCCCTGAGGCGACTCCTACAGTCATATGCTCAATGAAGGTGCAGACAGCGCGTAACTGGGGATAACCAGGGCGAGACGAAGGGAGTATTGATGAAAGAGAAGTCTCTGAAACAACTCCTCGAAGAGGCCCGCCGCCAGATCGAGGTCACCGAGGACGAGCTCGCCGAGGCGAAACGCCGAAGACAGCTTCTCGCCAACGCACTTGGACGCGCGTTTCCCGGATCAACCGTCTACTTCAACGGCAGTGTCGCCCACGGAGACGCCAACACTCCGCTGACGGATGTCGACCTCGGTGCCAAGCTGAGCCCGCAGGACGCGCAGGGCTTCGGACCCGACGGCGACGACGCGCTCCGCCTGATGGAGCGCGCGCGAGACGCCATACGGGAGGATCTGTCCGACGAGTTCCCCAAACTCACCGTAGAAGTCGCGGGTCGGCGGCGTGCCGTGCTCGTACGGTTCGGCGAACCGGTGACTGCGGACCAACCGGACTTCACAGCCGACGTGATGATCGCGATCCCGCACCCTTCCGGCAAGGGCCTCTTCATTCCCAACATGGAGATCGCCGACAAGTGGGACCGGGCCGATCCGATCACGCACACGAAGATGGTGCTGGATGCCATCGGCAAGACAGAGAACACGTTCGCCAGGACGGTGCGACTTCTGAAGCACTGGAACTGCACCCACAGCAAGCCGCTCTGCTCCTGGAACATCAAAGCGCTCGCGCTGGAATGCATCACGGCTCCGATGCCACTGGCCGAGGCGCTCCAAGCCTTCTTCACCCACGCGGCCCGAGAGCTTGAATCCGGGCAGACTAACGACCCGGCCGGTGTCGCCGGCCTCATCCCTCTCAACCTGCCGATCAGCGAAGTCCGCAAACGGCTCGACACAGCCCGGGAATACATCGACCTCGCCATAGAGCACGAGGCCGAGAATCGACCGCTGAGCGCCCAGCACGTCCTGAGCAAGATCTTCCCCGAGATCGTTCCGGATGCGGACCCCTCGCGGGAAGAGGCCGCCCGGCTCCGCCTGGACGTGGCCGTCACCGGGAGTGCAGCGTCCGGACTCGGGATGGTGGGCCCTCGAGTCACCCCCACCCGAGCCTGGGCGCCGTAGAGATGGGGATCTGGTACGGGGTTCAGCCTGTCTGGTGGGCCCCACTGGAACGGGACGCCCGGCACCGCTTCGGCGACGGCCTCCGGCATTCGTACGGCAAAGGTCGGCTCACCTACCGGTTGAGCGGACTCGACGTGATCGGCGAGCCGACTCCTGTGCCAGTGACCGTCTCCTTCTTCGAAGAGCCGCCCTACCCAACGTTCGGGCAGCACCCTCGGGACTTCCCGCGCGTCCACGCCAAACCCGGCGCCGCATCAAAGCACCGGCACGGCAGCGACGATGCCCTGTGCCTCTGGCAGCCGTACGATCCTGAGGAGCGGCGGTGGACCAGCGCGAAGGGCCTCCTCGACCTGTTCGAGATCATCCGGACACACCTGTTCATGGAGCACTGGTGGCGGCACACCGGCGGAAACGACGGAGGCGAATGGCTCATCGAGGACGCACCGCACGGCCTGCCGGGGAGTAGCACGTGGGCACCGTCGTCATCCTCTCGGCCACGGCGCAGGCGGGCAGTTGGACGTGGGCCCAGACCACCGCTCTGATCGTTCCCGTCATCGCACTGGTCGGCGTCTACATCACCTTCACCCTCAACCAGCGCGCAGCACGGCGTGAACGCCGTTCCAGAACGTTCGCCGAAGCGCTCACGGCGGTCGAGGAGTATCTGGAGATGCCGTACCGCATCCGCCGACGGCCGGCTTCTCCAGACGCCCGACGGGAGCTGACCGACGAGGCCAGCTCCCTTCTCGCCCGCATGGCCTTCCACCACGCCTGGCTCCAGATCGAAGCCTCGGCGGTCGCCGAACCCTACGCCGCCCTCGTTGCCGCCGCGCGCTCCGAGGCCGGTGCCCACATGAGCGAAGCCTGGCAGCAACCCCCCATCGACACCGACGGCGGCATGAACCTGGGCACCGCGTACTCCCGCGACCGCTCGAACGCGGCCCGAGCCGCCTGTATCGGGGTTATGCGTCGCCATCTGTGATCCAGGGGCCCGAGGTGCTGCCGTACCGCGCGCACATTCGGTGACAACCATCCCCGGCATGTGACAACCATCGCCGGGAGTCACACGCGCTCAGCGGCGGACGCGGGGCATGCCCAGGCCTATCCACGAGATGATCTCGCGCTGGATCTCGTTGTTGCCGCCGCCGAAGGTGAAGATGACCGCGCTGCGGTAGCCGCGTTCGAGCTCGCCGTGCAGGACCGCGCCGGCCGAGCCGTCCTTGAGGGGGCCGGCCGCGCCGACGACCTCCATCAGCCAGGCGTAGGCGTCGCGGCGGGCCTCCGAGCCGTACACCTTGACGGCGGAGGCGTCCTGCGGGGTGAGGGTGCCGGCCTCGACCGCGTTCACCATCTGCCAGTTGAGCAGCTTCATCGCGTCGAGGCGGGTGTGCGTGCGGGCGAGCCGGCCCCGGACCCAGGACAGGTCGATGACCCGTCGGCCGTCGGCGAGCTTCGTCGACGCGGCCCAGCGCTGGACGTCGTGGAGGGCCCGGATGGCCATCGTGCCGTGTGCGGCCAGGGTGACGCGCTCGTGGTTGAGCTGGTTGGTGATCAGGCGCCAGCCCTTGTTCTCCCCACCGACGCGGCGCGCGGCGGGGACGCGGATGTCCTCGTAGTAGCTGGCCGTGGTGTCGTGGGAGGCCAGGGTGTTGATGAGGGTGCAGGAGTAGCCGGGGTCCGAGGTCGGGACGAGGAGCATGGTGATGCCCTTGTGCGCGGGGGCGTCCGGGTCGGTGCGCACGGCCAGCCAGACCCAGTCGGCGGTGTCGCCGTTGGTGGTCCAGATCTTCTGTCCGTTGACGACGTAGGTGCCGGTCTCCTCGTCGCCCTCGCGGACCGCCTTGCACTTCAGCGCTGCGAGGTCGGTGCCCGCGTCGGGCTCGCTGTAGCCGATGGCGAAGTCGATCTCCCCGGAGAGGATCCGGGGCAGGAAGTAGGCCTTCTGCTCGTCGGTGCCGAACTGCATGATGGTCGGCCCGACCGTGTTGAGGGCCATCAGGGGAAGCGGTACGACCGCCTGCGCCGCCTCGTCGAAGAAGATGAACTGGTCCATCGGGGTCATCCCGCGGCCGCCGTACTCCTCGGGCCAGCCGACGCCGAGCCAGCCGTCGGCGCCGAGCCTGCGGATGGTCTCGCGGTAGAACCGCTTCTGGGCGGCCGGGTCCTCGTAGCGGGCGTAGACGTCCTCGGGGACCAGCTCGGCGAAGTAGGCGCGCAGCTCGGTGCGCAACTGCTGCTGCTCAGGCGTGTATTCGAGGTGCACGGCCCCTCCGGGGATCTGGCGGCCACAGCGGGATCGCTGCGATGGCGGCGGTCAGATTAGAACCTGTTGCAAGAATTCGGAAGGACCCGCGCGCGGGCCATTCGGCGCCGGCAGCCATACTGCGGCCATGACGAGCGCACGGAGCAGAGCGGAATTCTTCGTCGACCCCGAGCGCGAGGCCCGCTTCGGCGGCCCCGCGACCGGCGGTGAACGACCCATGCTGGCCGCCTTCCTGGCGGACCATCGGGCCACCCTGGCGCTCAAGTGCGCCGGGCTGGGCGCCGAGTTGGCGCTGCGGTCGGTGGAGCCGTCGACGCTCTCGCTGCTCGGGCTGGTGCGGCACATGGCGGACGTGGAGCGCCGCTGGTTCCGCGGCGTCCTGGCGGGTCAGGACGCCCCGCCGCGGTTCTCGTCCGACGCCGATCCCGACGGCGCCTTCGACGGCGCCCTGCCCGGCGACCCGGCGGCCGTCGAGGAGGCGTGGGCGGCCTGGCGCGACGAGGTGGCCTTCGCCGAACGGTTCACCGCCGAGGCACCGGACCTCGACGTCGAGGGCGACGACGGCTGGCGGGGCAGGGTGTCCCTGCGCTGGGTGCTGATCCACATGGTCGAGGAGTACGCCCGCCACAACGGCCACGCCGACCTGCTGCGCGAGCGGATAGACGGCGCCGTGGGCATCTGAGCCCGCCGCCTGCCGATGGTTCAGGTGTAGAGGTACAGGAGGTCGAAGCGGACGAGGTCCCGCGCCGTGTCGAAGAGGTACTCCCCCGACGGGTGCCCCTGCGCGCCCTCGTGGTTGGCGTACGCGTCGAACTGCCGGCTGTGCTGCCACGCCGCACCGGCCGGCGCGTACGGGGCCAGCTCGGGAGGCATCTCGGCCACAGCGGCCGCGGGCGCGAAGGCGTACTCCGCCCGCTCCGTGATCGCCGCCGCCCCGCCGGCCGCGAGGCGGGCGACGCCGACCAGGCGGATCCGCGCGTCGGGGCCCGGAATGGTCCGGCTCTCGGCGGACCCGGGCTTCTCGTCGATGTCGTAGCCCAGCCAGTGCGCCTCGACCGGCGTCCCGACGTACGGGCCGAAGCGCGCGTTCAGGGGGTCCAGGTCGGTGCGCACCTGCGGCCCGGGCCGGTCCGGTCCGGGCCACACGGCGTAGGCCGTGCCCGCGCCCGCGGTCAGCAGGGGGATCCCCGCGATCAGCAGGAAGCGCCTGCGGCTCGTGCGCCCCCGCGGCTCCTGCTGCCGCCCCGGTCCCCGCTGTGCGTCCACGGCCGCCCCCCGATGCCCCTCAGTTCAGGGCGCCGATCATAGCCGTGGCCGTCGCCGTCATCGCCGTGCGGGCCGCCGTCAGGTACGGCCGGGGGTCCGCCGCGGTGAGGTGGGTGCGGATGGCCTCCGTCATGGCCAGGTTCAGCGCGGTGCCGATGTTGACCTTGCGGATGCCTCCGGCGACGGCCGCCGCGAGCTCGGAGTCCGGCAGCCCGGACGAGCCGTGCAGGACCAGCGGGACCTCCACCGTCTTGGCCAGCCGGGCCAGCAGGGCGTGGTCGAGGGCGGCGGTCCGGCTGGTCATCGCGTGGCTGCTGCCGATGGCGACGGCCAGCGCGTCGACCCCGGAGTCGGCGACGAACCGCCGCGCCTCGTCGGGGTCGGTGCGGGCTCCGGGTGCGTGCGGGTCCAGCGGGGCGGCGCCGTTCTTGCCGCCCACCTCGCCCAGTTCGGCCTCGATCCACAGCCCGTTGGCGTGGGCCCAGTCGGCGGCCGAGCGGGTGGCCTCCAGGTTCTCGGCGTAGGGGAGCTGCGCCGCGTCGTACATCACCGAGCTGTATCCGGCGTCGCAGGCCTGCCGCAGCAGCTCGGGGCTCTTGACGTGGTCGAGGTGCAGGCCGACCGGGACCGTGGCCGCCTCGGCGCAGGCGGCGGCGGCCCGGGAGATCGGCAGCAGCCGTCCGCCGCGGAACTTCACGGCGTTCTCGCTGAGTTGGAGGATGACCGGCAGTCCGGCGGCCTCGGCGCCGGCGACGACGGCCTCGGCGTGCTCCAGCGTGATGATGTTGAAGGCGGCGACGGCACGGCCGGCGCCGGAGGCCTCCCGGACGAGTTCGCCCGCGCGCACGAGGGTCATCGGACCGCCTCCTCGCCCGTGGAGAGGATCACCGAGCGGGTCAGATGGCGCGGCGCGTCGGGGTCGAGCCCGCGGTCGGCGGCGACGGCGAGGGCGAGGCGGTGCACGCGGACCAGTTCGGCGAGCGGGTCGAGGCGCCCGGCCACCCAGTGGCCGCCCGTCCGGCCGACCTGCTCGGCGAGTCCGTCGGGGGCCTCGTCGAGCGACCAGGTGAGGGTGCCGGGCCCGGAGATGCTGACCGGCCCGTGCCGGTACTCCATCGCCGGGTAGGACTCGGCCCAGGACAGCGACGCCTCCCGCATCTTCAGGGCCGCCTCGTGGGCGAGCCCGACGCTCCAGCCGCGGCCGAGGAAGGTGAACTGGGACCGGCCCGCCAACTCGGCGGGGAGCGGCTCACCGAGGGCGGTGCGGGCGTCGGCGACGGCCGCGGCCGTGTGCAGCCCGACGTGGGCGCGCAGCAGGGTCAGGGCCGTGGTCGCGAAGCGGGTCTGCACGACGGACTGTTCGTCGGCGAAGTCGAGGACGACGAGCCCGTCCGCCAGCGCCGTCACCGGCGTCGCCGGATCGCCGACGACGGCGGTCGTGGGCACGTCCGCGTCCCGCAGTGCGGCCAGCAGCTCCAGGACCTCGGTGGTGGTGCCGGACCGGGTGAGGGCGACGACCCGGTCGTAGCGGCGGTGGCGCGGGAACTCCGATGCGGGGAAGGCGTCGGTCTCCCCCTGCCCGGCCCGCTCCCGCAGCGCGGCGGCCGCCTGGGCCATGTAGTACGAGGTTCCGCAGCCGACGATCGCGGTGCGCTCCCCCGGCTGCGGAAGCACCGTCCGCCGGGCCGGGGCCAGTTCGGCGGCCCGCTCCCAGCATGCGGGCTGCGTGCCCAACTCGTACGCGACGTGACTCATACAGGCTCCCTCGTGCGACAGACGGGTCTGAATGCGTTGTGCGTGGTGCGCCATGCGTTTTCCTGCAAGGTAGCGGGCACTTTCGCGCAACTTCAAGCAACCACGGGGTGATCTGCTGAGTTAGTGTCGCCGGGTGGCCCGACGGAGGCCATGGGACGAGCACGGGAGGGGGCGGCCGATGACCCGCAAGGAGCGCTGGCAGACACTGCTGGACCTGCTGGTGGAGCGGGGCGAGCTGGAGGTGGAGCCGGCGGCCGAGGCCCTCGGGGTGTCCGCCGCGACCATCCGCCGCGACCTCGACCAGCTCGCCGAGCAGCAGCTCCTGGTCCGCACGCGCGGCGGCGCGGTGGTGCACGGGGTCAGCTACGAACTCCCCCTGCGCTACCGGACGTCACGGCGCGCGGCCGAGAAGGGCCGGATCAGCGGGGCCGTGGCGGCCCTGATCACCCCGGGTGAGGTGATCGGTCTGACGGGCGGCACCACGACCACCGAGGTGGCGCGGGCCCTCGCCGGGCGGCCGGACCTGGCGCAGGGTGCTCCGGCGCTCACCGTGGTCACCAATGCCCTCAACATCGCGGGCGAACTGGTGATCCGGCCGCAGTTCAAGATCGTGCTGACGGGCGGCGTGGCCCGGCCCCAGTCGTACGAGCTGACGGGGCCGCTCGCCGAACAGGTGCTCGGGCAGCTCGCCGTGGACACGGCGGTGCTCGGCGTGGACGGCTTCGATCCGCAGGACGGCGCGGCGACCCGGCACGAGGACGAGGCGTCGGTCAACCGCCTGCTGTGCGAGCGCGCCCGCCGGGTGGTCGTGGCGGCGGACTCCAGCAAACTGGGGGTGCGCGCCTTCGCCCGTATCTGCGCGACCTCGTCCGTGCACGTCCTGGTGACGGACACGGGCCTGGCTCCGGCGGTGGGCCGGGCCTTCACCGCCGCGGGCGTGGAGGTGGTCACCGTGTGAGCGCCGGCCTTCAACGCCCGGGGCCACTCCCGTCAGTGGGCGGGCAGCCGCTCCGACTCCCGGACCAGGGCTGCCAGTACGGGGGCGATCAGCGGGTGGGTCTCGGCGCCGCGGCGGGTGGCCGCGAAGACCCGCCGGGTGGCGGCCGGCCCGGCGACCGGGCGGACCTCGACCTCCTTGAGGTCCATGCCGCGCAGGGCGGAGCGTGGTACGAGCGCCACCCCGGCGCCGGCTCCGACCAGTGCCGTCACGGCGCGGAAGTCGTCGGAGGAGTGCGCGAACCGCGGCTGGAAACCGGCCAGTTCGCACGCGAGCAGGGTCACGTCGTGGCACGGGTTGCCGGGGTACTGGCCCACCCAGTCCGAGTCGGACAGGTCCGCCAGCGAGACCGCGGGCAGATCGGCCAGCGGGTGCCCGGCGGGCAGCACCGCGTCGAAGGGCTCCGCGTAGAGCGGGAGGACGGAGAGCCGGCCGTCGTCGGCGCCCGGCGCGCCCCGGTACTCGACCGCGAGCGCGAGGTCCGCCTCGCCGTCCAGGAGCAGCGGCAGGCTCTGGTCGCCCTCGGCGTCCCGCACCCGCAGCCGGATCCCCGGGTGGTCGAGCGCGAGCCGGGCGATCGCGGGGGCGAGGACCTCGGCGATGCCCGTCGCGAAGGCGGCGACCGTGACCTCGCCGCCGGTGCCCTCCGCGTACGCCGCGAGTTCGGCCTCGGCCCGCTCCAGCTGCGCGAACACCTCGTGGGCGTGGCCGAGCAGGATCTCGCCGGCGGCGGTCAGCCGTACGCCGCGGCCGCTGCGGGTGAGCAGCGCGTGCCCCGTCTCCTGTTCCAGCGCCGCGAGCTGCTGGGAGACGGCGGAGGGGGTGAGGTACAGGGCTGCGGCCGCGGCGGTCACCGTACGGTGGTCCGCCACGGCCCGCAGGATGCGCAGCCGGCGGGGGTCGATCACCCCTCCATGATGTCAGCCCTGAGCAGCGGAAAGCGCCGCGCGGGCGTCGACGAACGCGGCGACCGCGCGCTCGACGTCGGCCGTGGAGTGGGCGGCCGAGAGCTGGACGCGGATGCGCGCCGCACCCATGGGCACCACCGGGTAGGAGAAGCCGATCACGTAGACGCCGCGCTCCAGGAGCAGCTCGGCCATCCGGCCGGCCTCCGCCGCGTCGCCGATCATCACGGGGGCGATGGCGTGGTCGCCGGGCAGGATCTCGAAGCCGGCCTCGGTCATCTTCGTACGGAAGAGGGCGGTGTTGGCGGCCAGGCGCTCGCGCAGGTCACCGGCCGATTCCAGCAGGTCGAGGACCTTGAGGGAGGCCGCCGCGATGACCGGGGCGAGGGAGTTGGAGAACAGGTACGGGCGCGAGCGCTGGCGCAGCAGCTCGACGATCTCGGCGCGCGCGGCGACGTAGCCGCCGGAGGCGCCGCCGAGGGCCTTGCCGAGGGTTCCGGTGATGATGTCGACGCGGTCCATGACGCCGTGCAGCTCGGGGGTGCCCCGGCCGCCGGGGCCGACGAAGCCGACGGCGTGCGAGTCGTCGACCATGACCATGGCGTCGTGGCGCTCGGCGAGGTCGCAGATCTCCTGGAGGGGGGCGACGTAGCCGTCCATGGAGAAGACGCCGTCGGTGACGATCAGCTTGCGGCGGGCGCCGCCCTCGGTGGCCTCCTTCAGGCGCGCCTCCAGCTCGGCCATGTCGCGGTTGGCGTAGCGGAAGCGACGGGCCTTGGACAGGCGGATGCCGTCGATGATGGAGGCGTGGTTGAGGGCGTCGGAGATCACCGCGTCCTCGGCGCCGAGGAGGGTCTCGAAGACGCCGCCGTTGGCGTCGAAGCAGGAGGAGTACAGGATGGTGTCCTCCTGGCCGAGGAAGGCCGAGAGGCGTGCCTCGAGCTCCTTGTGCACCTCCTGGGTGCCGCAGATGAAGCGGACGGAGGCCATGCCGTAGCCCCAGCGGTCCAAGGCGTCCTTCGCGGCTGCGACGACCTCCGGGTGGTCGGCCAGCCCCAGGTAGTTGTTGGCGCAGAAGTTGAGCACCTCGCCCGCGGTGCCGCCCGAGGTGACGGCGACGGCCGCGCTCTGCGGGGTGCCGATGACGCGCTCGGGCTTGTGCAGACCGGCGGAGCGGATCTCGTCGAGGGTGGTGCGGAGGTCGTCGCGGACGGTCTCGAACATGCTGCGTTCTCCTTGTGCGGCGGAGGGGGGCCGGGCCCCGCGGAGGGGGGAGGGTTGCGGGGCCCGGCCGGAGGGAGATGGTTCGTGGGGGACGGTGGAGGCGGCGGCTGCTACGCGGTCCAGTCCAGGATGATCTTTCCGCTCCGGGCGGTCGACGCCTCGTCGAAGGCGGCCTCGAAGTCGCGGTGGGAGTAGCGGCCGGTGATGACGGGGCTGAGGTCGAGGCCGCCCTCCAGGAGCACCGTCATCGCGTACCAGGTCTCGAACATCTCGCGGCCGTAGATGCCCTTGATCGTGATCATCGAGGTGACGACCTTCGCCCAGTCGACGGGGAACTCCGTCGCGGGCAGGCCGAGCATCGCGATCCGGCCGCCGTGCGTCATGTTGTCGATCATGTCGCGCACGGCCTCGCCGCGCCCGGACATCTCCAGGCCGATGTCGAAGCCCTCGCGCAGGCCGAGCTGCGCCTGCGCCGCGGCGATCGAGGACTCGGCGACGTTCACGGCGAGCGTGGCGCCCGCCTTGCGGGCGATCTCCAGCCGCTCGGGGCTCACGTCGGTGATGACGACGTTGCGCGCGCCGGCGTGCTTGGCGACGGCGGCCGCCATGATGCCGATCGGGCCGGCGCCGGTGATCAGCACGTCCTCGCCGACCAGCGGGAAGGACAGGGCGGTGTGCACGGCGTTGCCGAAGGGGTCGAAGATCGCGGCGACGTCCAGGTCCACGGCCGTGCGGTGCACCCACACGTTCTGCGCGGGCAGGACGACGTACTCGGCGAAGGCGCCGTCGCGGCCCACGCCGAGGCCGATCGTGCTGCGGCACAGGTGCCGGCGGCCGGCGAGGCAGTTGCGGCACTTGCCGCACACCAGGTGGCCCTCGCCGCTGACCAGCGCGCCGATTTCGATGTCCGCGACGTCCGCGCCGACCGCCGCGACCTCGCCGACGAACTCGTGGCCGAGGACGAGGGGGGTCTTGACCGCGCCCTGCGCCCAGCCGTCCCAGGAGCGGATGTGCAGGTCGGTTCCGCAGATGCCGGTGCGCAGCACCTTGATCAGCACGTCGCCGGGGCCGTACTCCGGCTCCGGGACGTCCATGAGCCACAGGCCGGGCTCGGCTTTGTGCTTGACGAGTGCCTTCATGGGTGGCTCCAGGCATGCGGAAGGGGGCGCCGTGGGCGTGCGGGGCCCGAGCGGCGTCGGTGACGGGCACCAATCTGCCGATCTCCGTGGTGATCAGTCCATCTAGACTTTCTTAAACGGGCCGACAGCGCAGCTTCACGAGCGTGTCTTCACGCCTATGCTCCTCCCTTGACGGGGCAGGGAAACGGGGAGGTGAGGGGCGTGCCGAGTCTGCGCAGCAGGGCGCTTTCGGTCGCCATGGCCGCGGTGGGCCGGCGAAGACGGTTCGCGAGCGCCGAGGCGGTGCGGGCCCGGGTCGCGTCGGCGGCCCGACGGCCCGCGTCGCATCTGCCGCCGCGCCGGCTGGGCCGGGTCGCGGACATCTCCCGGACCTTCGTCGGGGCCTGGCCGGTCTACGACGTCTCCCCTCGGGGGGCCGAGCCGTCGGCGCAGGTGCTGTACGTGCACGGCGGCGGCTACGTGGGCGAGCTGGAGCGCCCGCACTGGGAGCTGGTGCGGATCCTGGTGACGCGGGCCCGGGCGCGCGTCGTCGTACCGGCGTACGTCCTGGCTCCGCGCGGTACCGCGGACCGGACGGTCCCGGTCGCCACCGACCTGCTGAGCGGGCTGATCGCGGGCGGCGGGGACGGCGGGACGGTGCTGATCGGCGACTCGGCCGGGGCCGGGCTGGCCCTGGCGGCCGCACAGCGCCTGCGCGACCGGGACGGCGAGCAGCCGTCGCGGATCGTGCTGGTCTCGCCCTGGCTGGACGTGACGATGAGCCATCCGGACCAGGCGGCGATCGAGGCGGCCGATCCGGTGCTGGCCCGGGCCGGGCTGGCCGAGGCGGGACGGCTGTACGCGGGGACGCTGGCCGCCGAGGACCCCCTGGTGAGCCCGCTGCGGGGAACGCTCGGGGGGCTGGCGCCGCTGACGGTGTTCTCCGGCACCCGGGACCTGCTCGCGACGGACAGCAGGGAGCTGGTGCGCCGGGCCCGTGCGGAGGGGACCGAGGTGGAGTTCCACGAGGCGGCGGGGCTGCCGCACGGATACCCGCTGCTGCCGGTTCCGGAGGGGCGGGCGGCGCGGCAGCGGATCGTCGAGCTGGTCAGGTCCGCGGACGAGCTGTGAGGCCGCCCGCACGGACACGGGTCACGCCGTGCAGGTCATCAGGGAGCTGATCGGCCAGGCGCGGTAGGCCGTCCAGTAGGCGTCGTCGCGTACGGGGTCGGCGGGCGGCGTCCGGTTCGGCTGCCAGCCGACGGTGACGAAGCCCGCTTCGACGGCCGCCTCGGCGAGGTCGGCGTGGGCCCATTCGCGGAATTCGAAGGGCACGGGCGGCTCGGTCAGGAAATGGGCCTTCAGCAGGGGTGCGTCGCCGTCGCGCACCCGGTCGAGAATGCGGACGCCGTACGGCGACCAGTCCACCCTGGGGAACGCGCCGGCGTTGGGGACGATGGCGAGCAGTCGGCCGCCGGCGCGCAGGTTGGCGCGGACGGACCGGAACATCGCGTGCAGGGTCCGGCGGTCGGGCGCGTAGCTGAACACGTACGCGGCGGTGGCGAGGTCGAAGGGGCCGAGGTCGGGCAGGCCGGCGGCGTCGGCGACGAGGTACTCGACGTCGCTGCGGTCCTTCGTGGCCTCGTGCTCGCGGGCCAGCCGGATCATCTCCTCGGAGACGTCCACGCCGACGGTGCGCCGGGCGCCGCCGCGGGCCAGCAGCCGGGTGTTGTAGCCGTAGCCGCAGGCCAGGTCGAGGGCGTCGAGGCCGCGCAGGCCGCCGAGCGCGTCGAGGGCCCCGTGCAGGGTGTAGGTGTCGGCCGCGGAGAAGGCGGCCGTGCTCGTGGACTCCGCGTAGCGCTCGCCGATGGTGTCGTACTGGAACCGCATGCTCTGCCTTCCGGGGGCCTGCCGGGGGGTGTGACGCGTGCGTATCGTGCCCCGCGGCCCGGACGGGTGGCCGCCCGCACACCCGTCCGCCCCCGGACGTCCCCCGGACGAGGGAAGCGGTCGGCCTAGCGTGCGGGCGGTGCGACCGGGGACGGTCCGGGCCCCGCCGTCATGAGCTCGCGGGCGCGGCCGCGCAGCCACGCGTGCGCGGGGTCCGCGTCGTGGCGCGGGTGCCACGCCATGCCGAAGGGCAGCACGGGCAGGTCGAGGGGGACCTCGAAGGTCTCCAGGCCCAGCGCGGTGGCGAGCGGCACGGCCCGGGCGGTCAGCAGTCCCACGAGGTCGCTCTCGCGCAGGACGAACAGGGAGGCGGGGAAGCTGCCGACGCTGCCCACCACCCTCCGGGACAGGCCCCGTTCGCCGAGGGCGGTGTCCACCGGGCCCTCCAGGCGGCCGCGCCGGGAGGCGATGAGGTGATCGGCCGCGGCGAAGCGGCGCGCCGTGGGGCGGCCGCGCAGCAGCGGGTGGCCGGGGCGTACGACGGCCACCATCCGGTCGTCGTAGAGGTGCTCGACGTGGACCTCCGGCGAACGGGTGTCGATGACGCCGAGTTCCAGGTCGGCGACGCCTTCGCGCAGCGCCGGCACCTCCACGTGGCTCTCGGCGAGGAAGCGCAGCCGCACCCCGGGCGCCTCCCGGGCCACCCGGCCGAGGAGGGCGGCCCCGGTGACGGCGGTGAAGGCGTCGTTGGCCAGCACGGTGAAGGTGCGGGTGAGGGTGGGCAGGTCGACCTGGCCGCCGCTGAGGAAGAGGGCCCGGGCCCGTTCCACGACCGACCGGACCTCGCCGCGTACGGCCAGCGCGTGCGGAGTGGGCACCATGGCCCGCCCGGCGCGGACCAGGACCGGGTCGCCCAGGGCCTTGCGGATGCGGCCGAGGGTGCGGCTCATGGCGGGCTCGGACAGGTGCAGGCGCGCCGCCGCCCGGGACACGCTCGACTCCTCCAGGAGCACGTCGAGGGCGACGAGGAGATTCAGGTCGAGCCCGGATTGCGTCACACGCATGGATCCCTTGCAGAACTTGCACTGGAAAGCAGGTCACGCCGACTCTACGGTGCATCAGGGGGATGGCGCCGCCCGTCCCACCCACTCCCACTCGATTCCGACTCCCAGGAGGAGCCGTGCTCCGCCATGCCGTCCCGCGGGACCCGAAGGCCGGCCCGTACGCGACGTCCCTCTCCCGGCCCGCCCTGCTCGTCCTGTGCGCCTGCGTCCTGACCGCCCAGGCCCTGGTCGCCGCCGTCAACCTGCTCGTCCCCCAGCTCGCCGCCTCCGACCTGCGCCCGGACGCCGGCGAGCTGCTCTGGTCGGTGGACGCCTACGTCGTCGTCTTCGCCGCCCTGCTGATCCCCGCCGGGGCGCTCGGCGACCGCCACGGCCGCAAGGGCGCCCTGCTCGCCGGCCTGGGCCTCTTCGCCGCGGGCGCGGCCGTCAGCGCGCTCGCCCCGGTCCCGGCCGTACTGATCGCCGGGCGCGGGCTGTGCGGGGCCGGCGCGGCCCTGATCATGCCCGCGACGATGTCCGTGCTGATCCACCTGAGCCCGCCGGAGGCCCGCGGCCGGGCCCTGGCCACCTGGACGCTCGCCGTGGGCCTCGGCGGCCTCGCCGGCAACGTCGGCGGCGGCCTCGCCGGCGAGTACCTGACCTGGCGGGCCCTGTTCTGGGCCGTCGTCCCGCTCGGCGCGCTGCTCGCCCTCGCCGTCGCCCGCACGGTCCCCCGGACGCCCGCGCGGCCCGACGCGGCCGTCGACCCCCTGGGCACGGTGCTCCTCGCCGGGGCGCTGGTCTCGGTGGTCCACGGGATCATCGAGGGGCCCTCGTACGGCTGGGTCTCGGCCCGCGTGCTGACCGCCTTCGGCGCGGGCGCGGTGCTCCTCGCCGCCTTCACCGGGCACGCGCTGCGCGCGGCCCGCCCGTTGCTGGACCCGCGGATCTTCGCCTCGCGCCGGCTCCGCGCGGGGACGCTCGGCATCGCCGCCGGCTTCTTCGGGATGTTCGCGCTGTTCTACGTCAACGGGCAGTACCTGCAGTACGCGAAGGGGTTCACGGCGGCCCGGGCGGGCCTGGCGATCGTCCCGCTGACCGTCGGGATGGCCCTGCTGCCGCGGTTCGGCGCGCGGCTGGAGGAGCGCACCGGGCCCCGGCTTCCGGTGGGCGCCGGACTCGGTCTGATCGGGGCGGGCCTGCTGCTGGTCTCCACGGCCGACGCGGGCACCCCGTACGCCCTGTACGCCCTCTACCTGCTGGTCCTGTCGGCCGGCGCGGGCCTGTCCGCGCCCTCGCTGACCCTGACGGTGGTCGGCGCCCTGCCCGCGCACCAGGCCGGGCTCGGCTCCGGCCTGAACACCGCCGCCCGGGAGGTCGGCGCCGCGCTGGGCGTGGCCGTGGTCGGTACGGCGCTGGCCTCCCGTTTCCACGGCGACGCCCTGGACCCGGCCGGGGCCGCCGCCTTCACCGAGGCGATGGGGACCGCGCTGCGCACCGTGGCCGTGGTGCTCCTGTTCGCGTCGGCGGCGGTGGTCGCGGGGCTGCGCGGGACGGGCCGGCGCGGCTCCCGATGAGGCCCCGGCGGCGGCCCGTACCATCCCGGGCGCCGGGATGCCGATGCCGTCGCCGATGGCGCATCCTGACTGTGTGATGGCGAGAGCGGACAGCGTCGGCGCCGCCACCGACGCCGTGGTCCAGGCGCTCGCCCGGGCCGCCGTGAGCGCCGTGGAGGCCGTGGGCGGATACGCGGGCGGGGTCTACCTGCGCTCGCGCTCCGGCGAGCTCCTGCAGCTGGCCCTGTTCACGGGGCTGCCGCTGCCGCTGTTCCGGCCGTGGTGGCGGATGCAGGTCAACCGGCCCTTTCCGGTGGCCGAGGCCTACCGCTCGGGACAGGCCGTGCACCTCGTCGACGCCGCGTCGGCCATGAGCCGCTTCCCTCAGCTGGTCGCCGGACTGCCCTTCCCCTTCGCCTCGCTGTACGAGCCCGTGACCGCGGGCCGGGAGCGGTTCGGCGTGCTGCTGGTGCTGCGTCCGGCGACCCCCGGTGTGCCGGTCGGGGCCCGGGACCGCCGGCGGCTCCGGGAAGCCGCGGAGGGGCTGGCGCAGGAGCTGTCGGCACTGTCGGCGGCCGGGGAACCGGTGGCGTGGGAGGCGGACCCGGTGGCCGTGCCGGCTCCGCCCGCGGAGGCCGAGGCCGAGGCCGGGGCGCCGGGCGCCCGACGCGCCGTGGACCGGCTCGCGCAGGCGGTGCTCTCCCTGGACCGGCAGGGCCGGATCGGCTTCGTCAATTCCGCGGCGGAGCACCTGCTGGGCGTCGGTCCCGGGCAGCTGCACGGGCGGCTGCTGTGGGAGGCGGTGCCGTGGCTCGGACACTCCTCGCACGACGACCACTTCCGGGCCGTCTTCATGTCCTCGGAGCCGGTGCACTTCTCCGCCCGGCGCGGCCGGCATCCGCCGGGCGACTGGCTGTCGGTGGGCCTCTACCCGGCGTCGGACGGCGTGACCGTGACGATCGGCACGGCCGATCCGCCCTCCTACGCGCCTGCGGCGACGGCAGATCCCGGCACGGGTTCCCCGGCCGAGCAGGCGTCCGCGCTGTACCGGCCGGTGGCCCTCGCCATCGCGCTGACGGAGGCGGTGACGGCCCGGCAGGTGTCGGCGGTGGTCACCGAGGAGCTGCTGCCCGCCTTCGGCGGCCGCCAGCTCGCGATCTACCTGCTGGACGAACGGCATCTGCACCTGGCCTGGGAGACCGGTTTCCCGCAGGGCTTCCTGAACCGGTTCGACGGGGTCGCGCTCGACGTCAGGTTGCCGGGCGTGGAAACGCTGACCACGGGCCGGCCGCTGTTCTTCGAGTCGATGCAGCGGCTGGCCGCCGCCTATCCGGGCATTCCGCTGGACGCCGACGTCGGAGCGCGCGCCTTCCTGCCGCTGATCGCCTCCGGCCGGCCGGTCGGCTCGTGCATCCTCGGCTTCGACGCGCCCCGCGGCTTCAGCCCCGAGGAGCGCACCGTGCTGACGGCGCTGGCCGGACTGATCGCGCAGGCCCTGGCGCGGGCCCGGCGCTACGACAGCGAGGCGGCGCTCGCGCACGGGCTGCAGGCGGCGCTGCTGCCGCACCGGCTGCCGGTGCGGCAGCACGTGGACGCGGTCGGCCGCTACCTGCCCGGCTCCGCGGGCATGGACGTGGGCGGCGACTGGTACGACGTCGTCGAGACCGGATCGGGCCGGCTGGCCCTGGTCATCGGCGACGTCCAGGGCCACGGCGTGGCCGCCGCCGCGACCATGGGCCAGCTCCGCAGCGCCGTACGGGCCTTCGCGCTCGCCGGCAGCACACCGGAGCAGGTGATGCGCGGCACCAACCGGCTGCTCATCGATCTCGACCCGGGCCAGTTCGCCAGTTGCTGCTACGTGGTGCTCGACCCGGCGTCCGGCTCCGCGCAGGCCGTCCGCGCCGGGCACCCGCAGCCGCTGCTGCGCCGTCCCGACGGCCGGACGGAGGTGCTGGAGCTGGCGGGCGGGGTGGTGCTCGGGGTCGACCCGGAGGCCACCTACCCCGTCACGGAGCTGCGGCTGGCGCCGGGCGCGGTGCTCGCCCTCTACACGGACGGCCTGGTGGAGCTGCCCGGCGTCGACATCGACGAGGGGGTGGAGCGGCTGCGGCTGGCACTGGCGTCGGGCCCGCCGGTCCCCCTGGCCGAGACCGCCGACCGGCTGATCGGCAACGCCGCCGACCGGCCGGACGACATCGCCCTCCTGCTCGCGTGCCTCACGGCTTAGGTCCTGTCGTCAAAGTGGCGCCGGTCAGGCCCGCGGTGTCCGGTGCCGTGCATCGCAAGGCGGAGGGGCGCCCGAGTACTGGACGTACTGGGGCGCCCCGACAACGCGGCGAGGTGCGGTGCCGGGCGCCGCGGGCCAGGTGCAACCTTGACGACAGGGCCTAGTCTTCTGAGTCAGGAATTCTGTTCAGATAGCTGGTGAGGCGTTCAAGGATTTCGTCCGCGGTCCTGGTCCAGACGTAGGGCTTGGGATCGCTGTTCCACGCGGCGATCCAGGTCCGGATGTCCTGTTCCAGGGCCTGGACGGTCTTGTGAACGCCTCGCCGTATCTGCTTGTTCGTCAGCTCCGCGAACCATCGCTCCACCAGATTCAGCCAGGACGACCCGGTGGGTGTGAAGTGCAGGTGGAATCGGGGATGGGCCAGCAGCCAGGTCTTGATGGCCGGGGTCTTGTGGGTGGCGTAGTTGTCCAGCACCAGGTGGATCTCCACGTCGGCCGGGACTTCCTTGTCGAGCTTGATGAGGAACTTCTTGAACTCCTCGGCGCGGTGGCGGCGGTGGAGTGAGCCGATCACCTTGCCGGTGCCGACCTCGAGGGCGGCGAAGAGGGTGGTGGTGCCGGCGCGGACGTAGTCGTGCGTGACCCGCTGCGGGACACCGGGCATCATCGGCAGGACGGGCTGCGAGCGGTCCAGCGCCTGGATCTGGGATTTCTCGTCCACGCAGAAGACCAGGGCCCGTTCCGGCGGGTCGAGGTAGAGGCCGACGACGTCGTGGACCTTGTCGACGAAGTACGGGTCCGTCGACAGCTTGAAGGTTTCCGAGCGGTGCGGCTGCAGGCCGAACGCCCGCCAGATCCGTGACACGGTCGACTGCGACAGGCCTGTCTCCTTCGCCATCGACCGCGTCGACCAGTGCGTGGCGTCCTTCGGTGTCGACTCCAGCGTCCTGGTGACCAGCGCGGCGACCTGCTCGTCCGTGACCGACCGTGGACCGCCGGATCGCGGCATGTCTCCGAGGCCGGCGATCCGGTGCTCGACGAACGTCGCACGCCACCGGCCCACCGCATGCGCGGTCGAGCCGAGCCGGGCTGCCACGTCCTTGTTCGAAGCGCCTTCCGCACAGGCCAGAATGATCCGGCAGCGAAGTGCCCACGCCTGCGGCGTGGAACGGCGCCGCACCCACTCCTCGAGTGCGGCCCGCTCCTCATCCGACAACGTCAACTCGGCCTTCGGCCGCCCCGTCCGCGCCATAAACCAAGCCTACACATCTGAACAGAATTCCTGACTCAGAAGACTAGGGGGCGTCCGCTCCGTGGGGCCGTTCGAAGGCCTGCAGGATTCCGCCGACCGAGAAGCACAGGGCGCCGCACAGCGTCCCCCAGTTGGCGACGCCCACGTCGACCAGACTGCCGGTGGCGGGCCGGGTGAAGGCGGCCAGGGCCGAGACCATGAACAGCACCGAGCCCAGCTGGTTCACCGCGACGACCCACCAGCCGAGGCTGCGCGAGCGCAGGCAGGGCCAGGGGCGGTGGCAGATCTCGACGAACGCCAGGTGCCCCGAGAGCAGGAAGAGCAGGCATCCGATCATGTCGGGGGTCCAGACGAGCCGGTTGGTCTGCTGGGCGGTGAGCCCCTGGAGGAAGGAGTCCAGGAGGTTGACGCCGAACACGAGCGTTCCGACGAACAGCACGAAGGTGCTCAGCCAGTCCAGGCGCATCGGCTCGTACCCCCACCACTTCCAGCGGGTGATGACCAGCCGGTCGCCCTCGGGGGTGTGCCGGGGTCCGTTGAGGACCTGCAGGAGCGAGACGTAGCCGCCGGTGTTGAAGAACAGGCCTCCCGCGAAGTAGATCGCGGCGCTCTCGGCCGTGTCGCCCCAGCCGAACTGGGCCACGGCCGCGCCGAGGGCGAAGAGCGCTCCCCCGATGACGAACGCCGCGGAGGCGATGGCGTTGAGCCGGCGCAGGCGGGCCAGGGCCGCGGCACCGGCCGTCGCCGTCGTGGCCGCCGTCCCCCCGGGCCCCCGGACCGCGAGCGTTCCGCGCCGGCGGGCGGCCCGCGACTCCCACACGACCGTGCCGCCTTCGGGGAGCTGCCAGGTGCGCCGGGTGGTGAAGGGGCCCGCGCCCTCGGTGCGCTGCTGGGGCAGTTCCACGTCCTCAGCCCGCCTCGGTCGTCCGCTTTTCCATGCCGGCCAGGGTGAGCGCGGTGTTGACCAGGCCGACGTGGCTGAACGCCTGCGGGAAGTTGCCGAGTTGGCGCCCGGAGACGGGGTCGTACTCCTCGGCGAGGAGCCCCACGTCGTTGCACACCGTCAGCAGCCGTTCGAAGAGGGCGCGGGCCTCGTCCTCCCGGCCCGTCAGATGCAGGGCGTCGGCGAGCCAGAACGAGCAGGCGAGGAAGGCTCCTTCGTCGCCGGGCAGTCCGTCGTCCGTGTCGGCGGTGCTGTAGCGGCGCACCAGGCCGCTGCGGCCGAGTTCGGCGCGCACGGCGTCGACGGTGCCGGTGACGCGGGGGTCGTCGGGCGGGAGGAATCCGACCCGGGGGATGAGCAGGGTCGCCGCGTCGAGTTCGCGCGAGCCGTAGTACTGGGTGAAGGTGCCCCGCTCGGGGTCGAAGCCCTTCTCGCACACGTCGCGGTGGACAGCGTCGCGCATGGCCCGCCAGCGGTCCACGTCGCCGGGCAGCGAGGGGTCGCCCTCCAGGGTCCGCACGGCCCGGTCGGCGGCCACCCAGGCCATCACCTTGGAGTGCACGAAGTGCCGTCGGGGGCCGCGCACCTCCCACAGGCCCTCGTCGGGCCGGCGCCAGTTCTGTTCCAGGAAGTCCAGGAGCACGAGCTGGATGCGCCAGGAATGCGCTTCGGCGGGCAGCCCGGCGGACCGGGCCAGGTGCAGGGAGTCCATCACCTCCCCGTAGACGTCGAGCTGGAGCTGTTCGACGGCCGCGTTGCCGACGCGGACGGGCGCGGATCCGGCGTAGCCGCGCAGCCAGGGCAGTTCGCTCTCGGGGATCCGCCGCTCGCCGCCGAGCCCGTACATGATCTGCAGGTCGGCGGGGGCGCCGGCGACCGCGCGCAGGAGCCACTCGCGCCAGGCGCGGGCCTCGTCGAGGAAGCCGGTGGTGAGGAGGGAACCGAGGGTGAGGGTGGCGTCGCGCAGCCAGCAGTAGCGGTAGTCCCAGTTGCGGACGCCGCCGAGTTCCTCGGGCAGGGAGGTGGTGGCGGCGGCGACGATGCCGCCGGTCGGGGCGTAGGTGAGGGCCTTGAGGGTGATCAGGGAGCGGGTGACGGCTTCCTTGTAGGGGCCGTCGTAACGGCATTGGGAGGCCCACTCGCGCCAGTCGGTGAGGCTGCACTCCAGCGCCTCGAAGGGGTCGGTGGGTTCGGGCCGGGGGTCGTGCGAGGGGTGCCAGGTCAGGACGAAGGCGACGCGGCGGCCGGCGGTCACGGGGAACTGGGAGCGGGTGCTGTTGTCCTCGCCCCAGGTGCGGACGGGGGGTTCGCTGCGGAACCAGGCCGAGTCGGGCCCGGCGACGGCGACCCGCTCGCCGTCGCTGCGGCGCACCCAGGGCACGACGTGGCCGTAGTCGAAGCGCAGGCGGAGGGTGCTGAGCATCCTGACGGTCCCGCTGATGCCCTCGACGATGCGGACGACGTCGGGGGCGACGTCCCGCTGGGGCATGAAGTCGATGACCTTGACGGTGCCGGTCTCGGTCTCCCAGTAGGACTCCAGGACCAGGGAGCCGTCGATGTAGGCGCGGCGGGTGCAGCGCTCGCCGTCGGCGGCGCCGAGGGGGGCGATGCGCCAGTGGCCGTTCTCCTCGTCCCCGAGGAGCTTGGCGAAGCAGGCGGCCGAGTCGAAGCGCGGCAGGCACAGCCAGTCGATGGACCCGTCGCGACCGACGAGCCCGCTGGTCATGAGGTCGCCGATGAGAGCGTAGTCCTCGATGGGTTGTGTCATTTGAGCGCTCTTCCCGCGAATGTCCGGGGCCAATCAGCCGGAGCCCCGGACACCCCCGAGCGGCGCGCCCGGGATCACCGCGACGGCACGTCTCAGTGACGTACGAGGAGCATGACGGAGGCGAGGACGACGCCGAGGGCGAGGGCGAGGGCGCCGTGGGCGAGGCGGTGGGCGCGCACGACGGGGAGGAGGGCGTCGACGGCGTACCGGCCGGGGCCGGTGAGGGCGAGGGCCGCGGCGGCAGCGGTCAGCAGGAGTTCGTACTCGATGCCGGCGGGCGCGAAGAAGGAGCCCGTGCCGTGGACGGCGATGGCGTTGATGAGGGTGCCGACGACGGCGGCGCCTGCGAGCGGGGTGAGGATGCCAGCGGCGAGTCCGAGTCCGCCGAGGGTCTCGGTCAGGCCGGCGAGGAGGGCCATGGCCTCGCCGGCGGGGTAGCCGCTGGCGGTGAAGAACTGGCCGGTGCCGTCGATGCCGCCGCCGCCGAACCAGCCGAAGAGCTTCTGGGCCCCGTGTCCGGCCATGGTGAGACCGAGGACGAGGCGCAGGAGCAGCAGGCCGGTGTCGTGGCCGGGGGTGGAGGGGGCCGCGGGCCGGGAGGGCGCGGTGGCGGGCGCGGCGGCCTGCCGCTGCGTGGCGGTGGCGGAGGGGCTGGTCATCGTGGGGGTCCTTCCGGTCGTGCGGCCCGGGGAGGCAGGTGCAGAGTTGTTCAAATTCGAACCGCTGGCCATGGACCCTAACCGGTGATTCAAATTCGAACAACCCGTGTAGGGTGGGGGCATGGCTGAACCGAGATGGCTGGACGAGCGTGAGATGCGCGCCTGGAGCGGGTTCCTGGCGGCCTCGGCCCTGGTGAACCGGCGCCTCGACCAGCAGCTCAAGGACGAGTCGGGACTGTCGCACCCGCAGTACGAGATCCTCGTACGCCTCGCCGCGGCCCCGGGGCGGGAGCTGCGGATGACCGAGCTCGCCAACGGTCTGATCAATTCGAAGAGCGGCCTGACCTATCAGGTCACCCAGATGGAGAAGGCCGGACTGGTCCGCCGCCGCAGCTGCCCCTCGGACGTGCGCGGGGTGTTCGCCGTGCTCACCGACGCCGGCAGCGCGAAGCTGGAGGAGGCCGCACCGGGTCACGTGGCCACGGTGCGCGAGGTGCTGGTCGACGTACTGACGCCGGCGCAGCTGGACGCGCTCGCCGAGGGGCTGGGCGAGGTCGGGCGCCGCCTGCGCGCGCAGGGCGCCTGAGCGGTCCTGCCCGCCCGCCAGGCATCAGGACCCGGATCCGGGGTATAGGGGCGCCATGGACGGAAAGGTCTGGCTCGTCGTCGGCACGGTCCTGATGGTGGGGGTCGCGGTCGCCGCCGCCGTGCTGTTCTTCCGGGTGCTCAAGGCGCGGCGGCTGCTGACCGACGCGGGCATCCCGTTGCAGGACAAGGCGCTGTTCTGGGCCGCCCTGATCTACACCGTCTCCCCCGTGGACCTGATTCCGGACCCGGTGTACCTGGACGACATCGGCGTCCTGATGCTGGCGCTGCGCTCGCTGCACGCGGCGGCTGCCGCGGGCCGCCCGTCCAAGGAGCCGGGCGTGGACGTGAGCCCCCGCCTCTGAACCGGGCTCCGCCCGCTCAGACGTGCTGGTCCACCAGGACCGGGTTGCCGTCCGGGTCGAGGACGAGGAAACTGCCCGGCCCCGAACCCGACTCGTCGGCCTCCGTCAGGAACTCCACGCCGCGCGCCTTCAGCTCCCGCTGGAGGTCCCGCACGTCGGTGAAGGAGCCGACGGAGGCAGCGCTCTGGTCCCAGCCCGGGTTGAAGGTGAGCATGTTCTTCTCGAACATGCCCTGGAACAGCCCGATGACGTGGTCGCCGTTCCGCAGGATCAGCCAGTTCTGTGCGGGGTCCCCGCCGGAGGCGGTGAAGCCGAGCTTCTCGTAGAACACCCGGGAGGCGTCGATGTCCCGCACGGACAGACTCACGGAGAACGCACCGAGATCCATGCGCACCAGCCTGTACGCCCGGTGCCGGGGCCGCAACCCCGTCGCCGGGACCCGGTCAGCGCACGCCCCGGGTGCGGAACTGGATGCTGATGCGCGGCCCGACGGCCCGCGCCGACTTGGGTACGGCGTGTTCCATGGTCCGCTGGCAGGAGCCGCCCATGACCACGAGGTCGCCGTGGCCGAGCGGCAGCCGCAGCAGGGTGGCCCCGCCGTCGCGGGGACGGACGGCCAGGTCGCGCGGGTCGCCGACGGAGACGATGGCGACCATGGTGTCCTCGGTGGAGGAACGGCCGGTCCGGTCGCCGTGCCAGGCGACGCTGTCGCGGCCGTCGCGGTACAGGCACAGCCCGGCGGTGGTGAACGGCTCGCCCAGTTCGGCGGCGTAGTGCGCGCCCAGCACGTCCCGGGCCTCCACGAGCGAGGGGTGCGGCAGGGCGTCGCCCTCGCCGTAGAAGGCGAGCAGCCGGGGCACCTCCACCTCCCGCTCGTACATCTGCCGCCGCTCGGCACGCCAGGGCACGTCGGCGGCCAGCCGCTCGAAGAGTTCGTCGGCGCCGCGCAGCCAGCCGGGCAGGTGGTCGACCCACGCCCCGGCTCCCAGCTCGGTCCGGCGCAGCCCGTCGAGGGGGCCGAGGCCGATCTCGTCGCCCTGGTCGAAGAGGGAGCCCTGGAGGCCCTGGACAGCGTGCATGTCTCCAGCCTAGACCCATAACCGAACACCTGCACGATTACGTGGTCACGGCTGCTGCTCGTCGCACGGGCGGAGGGAGGGACGGGTGAGGAGCGTGACGGCGAGCGAGGCCGCGGCGGCGAGGGTGATGGCCGGGCCTGGGCCGAGGCACTGGGCCAGGCCGCCGGCGATGGCGGCGCCCAGGCCCTGCCAGGTCATCCGCCCGGCCGATTCGACCCCCTGCACCTGCCCGCGGATCGCTTCGGGGGTCAGTTCCAGGAGCTGTTCCTGCAGCGGCAGGGTGGCGGCGAACCCGGCGCCGGCGAGGAACACCGCGACCGCCAGGACGGGCTCGGGCGGGTGGACCGCGAAGAGCAGGAAGGGGGCGGCGAGCAGCAGCCGCAGACCGGTGGCGTGGCGGCGGCGGGCCGCGGCGGTGAGCAGCCTGCCGACGGCGAGGTCACCGAGGAGCATGCCGGCCGATCCCGCGGCCAGCAGGGTTCCGGCGTGGCCGGGGTCGTAGGGGATGAACAGCGCCTCGCAGCCGACGATCAGGCCGTTCGGGACCCACAGGGCCAGCAGCACCGCCCGTCGGCCGGGGTGGGCGAACAGCTCGGCGTTCGTCCGCCAGGTCTGCCGCAGGCCCGGTCGGCGGGTGAGCCGGACCGAGTGCTCCCGGACGGTGGCCGCGACCACGGCCGTGCCGAGGGCGGTCAGGCAGGCCGCGACGACGAACACGCCCCGTGGTCCCGCGCAGCGCAGGAGCACGGCTCCGACGGCGTAGCCGAGGATCGCCGTACCGCCCGAGGTGATGTTCATCAGGGAACGGGCCGGCGCGTAGGCGGAGGCCGGTACGACCTCCGACAGCAGCCCGAGCCGCGCGCCCGTCCCCAGGGACTGGAAGAAGCCCAGGAGCAGCAGCAGGGCGAACCGAACGGTCAGCGGCAGCCCCGGAATCGCCTGCGCGGCGACCCCGGCCAGCGAGGCGAGCTGGAGCTGGACGACGGTCCGGCGCGGACGCCCGCCGTCGGCGACCGACATCAGGGTCAGCGCGCCGAGGACCGTTGCGAAGGTGGCACCGTACATGCTCACGGCCGTCAGGAAGGGGGAGCCGGTCTGTTCGTCGACGAGCGTGCCGAGGGCGAAGCCCGAGAGGGTGCCCGCGGCGACCGTGAGGGTGAAGCCGGCGTAGAGGCCGGCGAACTCCCGGTTGCGGAGCAGGCCGAGGTAGCCGGTGGAGGCGGGGAGCGGGTCGGGGGCGGGGGCCGGTACGGCGTGGGCCGTGGAGCGCGAGGCGGGGTCGGAAGGCATGAAAAAAGCCTCCGGACACATGCACGGGGCACGCACGCCGAAGGCCAACACCGGGGATTCTAGCAGCACTCCGGACCCGCGCGCCGCGGATTCCGCCGTTCCCCACCGTTCCGAACCGGCATTACCGCAGCGTAACTGTGTGATCAGGGACTCACGGTCTTGGCCGCGGGCCCGCCACGCGGTAGCGTCAACGCGACATAAAGACATAGCGACGACGGCGAGACGGAAGTCCGGTGTGAATCCGGCATGGTCGCGCCACTGTGTGCTGCGGCGGCTCCTCCCGGGGGGCGTCGCGGCGAGTCAGACCCGAGGACCGTCGTCCTGCACCACCGTATGGGACGCGTTGTTCCCCGAGGAGGTTCCATCATGGCCGAGGCCGTCGCTTCCGCTGCCGTATCCACCCCCGCCATCGCCCCGTCGGCTCCGCTGCCCGTCAAGGCCGTACTGCCCTGGGCGGTCTTCGTCGGCCTGCTGATGCTCGTGGCCCTGTACTTCGTCGGTGCCGAGCAGGGCGCCACCGCCGTGTTCGCCGGCGAGGGCGTGCACGAGTGGGTGCACGACGGCCGCCACCTGCTCGGCTTCCCCTGCCACTGAGAGGCCGCGCACATGTACGCCTCCACTGTCAGAGGTCTCCTGGTCCGCGGCATGCTCGCCGGCCTGATCGCCGGACTCTTCGCCTTCGCCGTCGCCTACGTGGTCGGTGAGCCCCCGGTCCGCGGTTCCATCGCCGTCGAGGAGGCCGCGGCCGCCGAGGAAGCGGCTCCCGCGGCCGGTCACGCCGGTCACGGCGGCGCGGCCGCGCCGGACGCGGCCGCCGAGGAGGAGGAAGAACTCGTCAGCCGGCCGGTCCAGTCGACGGCCGGCCTGGCCACCGGCGTCCTGGTCTACGGGGTCGCACTGGGCGGCATCGCCTCCCTGGCGTTCTCCTTCGCCCTCGGCCGCGTCGGCGGGTTCAGCCCGCGGGCCACGGCCGCGCTCACCGGCGCGGGCGCGTTCGCCCTCGTCTACCTCGTACCGTTCCTCAAGTACCCGGCCACCCCGCCGGCGGTCGGCAACCCGGACACGATCGGACAACGCACCACCCTGTTCTTCCTGATGATCCTGCTGAGCGTGCTGCTCGGCGTCGGCGCGATCATCCTCGGGCGACGACTGGCACCCCGCCTGGGCAACTGGAACGCGACACTCACCGCGGCCGGCGCCTTCGTCGTCGCCACCGCCCTGGCGTTCGTGTTCCTCCCGGACAACAGCGACGCCGTCCAGCCCGGTTTCCCCGCCGCCCTGCTGTGGGAGTTCCGGATCGCCTCCCTGGCCGTCCAACTCGTCCTGTGGACGGTGTTCGCCATCGTCTTCGGCGCCCTCGCCCAGAAACTCCTCGCCACGCGGACCGAGGACGCGGAAGTGACGGCCCGGCAGCAGGCTCCCGCCCTCGGCTGATTCACCGCCGCGGACGCGAACGGGCCCCGCTCCCCCTGGGGACGGCGGGGCCCGTTCGCGTTCGCACGCGTGCGCGTGCGGCGCACCCATCGCGCCACGAGCGCGGCCCGCCCGGCCAGACGGGACTTCGACGACACGACCTACGATGTACGGATGAGCCGCAGCACGCAGCCGGCAGGTGCGCAGGACGCCCAGGACCGGGGTGACCGGCTGGAGGTCGCCGCGTCCGTCCTGGCACTGCTGGCGGACCGCACGCGCCTGGCGCTGATGGAGCGGCTCGGCCGGGGCGAGGCGGACGTCACCACGCTCACCGAGGCGTGCGGGGCCGCCCGGCCCTCCGTCAGCCAGCACCTGGCCAAGCTCCGGCTCGCCGGGCTGGTCACCACCCGCAGGGACGGCCGCCGCGTCGTCTACGCCCTGCGCCACGGGCACCTGCGCCGGCTGGTGGACGAGGCGATGAACGTGGCCGACCACCAGATCGGCTCCCTGCCGCCGCACGACTGAGCCCGCGGGCCCGGATCGCCGGACACTCCCTGGACCACAGGTGCACAGGTGCGCACATGTTGGCTACGCTGGCCATCGCGTCATCGATCCGCCGACCGGAACGGGGCCGCCCGTGCCGTCCTCGCCGTCCCCGAGATCCCCCCGGCCCCCCGAGCGCCCCCAGTCCTCGCCGGCGTCCTCGGCCGCGCCGGCGTCCGTCCTGCGCAACAGGACCTACCGCCGGCTGTTCACCGCCCAGGTCGTCGCCCTCACGGGCACCGGGCTCGCCACCGTCGCGCTGAGCCTCCTCGCGTACGACCTGGCCGGCGACGGCGCCCCGCAGGTGCTCGGCACCGTGCTGGCGATCAAGATGATCGCGTACGTGACGGTCGCGCCCCTGGTCACGGCCCTCGCCGACCGGATGCCGCGACGGGTCCTCATGGCGGCGACGGACCTCACCCGCGCCGGTGTGGCGGTGGCCCTCCCCCTCGTCGCCGACGTGTGGCAGATCTACGTCCTCGTCTTCGTGCTCCAGGCGGCCTCCGCGGCCTTCACCCCGGCCTTCCAGGCCACGATCCCGCAGGTCCTGCCCGACGAACAGGACTACACCCGGGCCCTGTCGATGAGCCGGCTCGCCTACGACCTGGAGAGCCTGTGCAGCCCGGTCCTGGCCGCGGCGCTGCTCACCGTGGTCTCCTACGACCGGCTGTTCGCCTGCACCGCGGCCGGCTTCCTCGCCTCCGCCGCGCTCGTGACCGCCACGGCACCGCCCGGGCCCACCGCCGCGGAACGCACGGGCGGCGTCCGGGGGAGGGCCGTCCTCGGGATCCGCCTGTTCCGCGCCACCCCCCGGCTGCGGGCCCTGCTCGCCCTCGACCTGGCGGTCGCCGCCGCCGGAGCCGTGGTCTTCGTGGACACCGTCGCCGTCGTCCGCGACCACCTCGACCGGTCGGCCGGCGCGGTCTCGGTCGCCCTCGGTGCGTACGGCGCCGGGTCCGTCCTCTCCGCGCTCGCCCTGCCGCGGCTGCTGCGGCGCTCCACCGACCGCGCGGTGATGCTCTCGGCCGCCTCCGCCCTCCCGGTGCTCCTCGCCGCCACGGCCGCGCTCACGTCAGCCGCTCCCGGCGCCTGGTCCTGGCCCGCGCTCCTGGGTGCGTGGGCGGCGATCGGAGCCGCCTGTTCGGCCGTACTGACCCCCGGGGGCCGCGTGATCCGCCGCTCCACGGCCGAAGCGGACCTGCCCGCCGCGTTCGCCGCGCGGTTCTCCCTCTCCCACGGCTGCTGGTTGCTGACCTACCCGCTCGCCGGGTGGCTCTCCCCGTGGGCCGGGCTGCCGCTGGCGGCCGCCGTCCTGGGGGCGGTCGCCCTGGCCGCCACCGCCGCCGCGGCCGCGGTCTGGCCTGTGCGTGACCCGTACCGTCTGGAACACGCGCACCCCGATCTGCCGCCCGGTCACCCGCACCTCGCCGACGCCCGTGCGGCCGGCGACGGCCGGCGGCACGACCACCACTACGTCATCGACCAGCACCACCCCCGGTGGCCCGGACGCGACGGTCCGCACCGGAAAACGCCTGGCCGGTCCCGGCCGCGCTCGCCGCGCTCACCGCGATGACCCGGTTCCCGGTGCGCGGGGTGAGCGCTGCTGCCGACTCGGCCGCCCGCGCACCGGGACCCCCGCCGGGACGAGGACGGCCCGTCCTGCGTACCGGAGCGGACCCCGCCCCGGGCCCGGTGGTGTCCATCGGGTCGCCCGCGTCCGCCCGGTGCGCCGTGCCGCGCGCGGGGGCCGGCTGCGGCGGGGCTCTGCGGGTCCGCGGGCGGCTCAGGCCGCCGCCGGCCGGTCCGTGGGCCCGCTGCCGTCCGTCGGGCTGGTGCGGCGTACGCCGTGAGCGGTGGCGAGCCTGGCGATCAGCAGGCAGTACGCCGGCGCCGCGATGAGTTCCAGGACCAGTGCCTGCCAGTTGGCGTCCGCGGCATTGCCCGATTCGGCCAACTGCCCCAGGGCGACGGTGATGCCGTAGGCGGTGACGTTGTTGGCCACGTGGATCGCGATGGCGGCTTCGAGGCCTCCCGTGCGGACGGTCAGCCAGCCCCACCACAGGGCGGAGTAGAAGAGCAGGCCGAACCCCGACAGCTCGCCGAAGCCGTGCGCCACGGCGAAGAGGGCGGAACCGATGACGATGCCGGGCCAGGGGGACCTGAGGAAGCCGCCGAAGAACTGGGTGATCCAGCCCCGGAAGACGAACTCCTCGGCGGCGGCCTGGAACGGGATCAGCGCCCACAGCACGACGAGTCCGAGGACGAACCCCGACCAGCCGGGGAAGTCGCCCGCGAGGCTCTCCTCGCCCTCGCTGAGGTAGCCCCACAGGGCCAGCGCGCCCATCTGGAGCACGATCAGGGGGAAGGCGACCGCCGCGCAGCGGCCCAGCCAGCCCCAGCGCACCCGCCCGAGCACGGAGGCCACGGTGCCGCCGGGGCGGCTGCCGCACCAGCGCACCGCGAGCAGCACGGTGGGGATGCCGGCGGCTATGGAGAGCAGGGCGAGCGCCTCGTCGGGAAGCGGGTCCGCCAGGATCCGCTCCCCGTCCCCGGGCGCGAAGTCCAGACCCAGTACGTACCAGACGAGGGCGCCGGCCCCGATCACCAGCAGCGGTCCGATCAGGTTCCCGACGAGGACGAGCAGGAACTCCCCGATGCGCTGCGGGGCCTTCTGGCGGCCGTTGCGGGCCAGTTCGTGGTAGGCGCTTCCGGCCGGCGCGGCCTCCGTCCGCGGCCGCGGAACGGCGGGGAAGCCGAACGGCGGGCCGCCCTGGGGAGGGGACGGCCACCCCTGGGCGGGGGTCGGGTCGGGCCACGCCCGGACGGGGGCCGCCCCTTGCGGGGCGCTTCCGGCCGGCGCGGCCCAGGGGTCGGGCGGGGGCGTATCTGACACAGCGGAACCCTTTCCGTCACGGCCGTTCACCCGCCCATTCGATCACGTGATCGCCCGGCGGCTCAGTCGCATTTCGTACGGGGGTCCGCGGGGGCCGGGTCGGGGGCGGGCAGCGGGCGCGGGTCGGAGCGGGGCGCGGGCAGGGGCAGGGAGAACCAGACGGCCTTGCCCTCGGCCGTCGGGAGGGTCCCCCAGGAGGAGGCGAGGGAGTCGACGAGGAGCAGGCCGCGGCCGGATTCCGCGTCGGGTTCGGCGAAGCGGGCCTGCGGCAGGACGGGACTGCCGTCGCAGACCTCGACGCTGAGTTCGCGGCCGGCCTGGCGCAGCCGGAGGCGGACGGGGCCGCGGCTGTGGTTCACGGCGTTGGAGAGCAGCTCGGAGGTCAGCAGGCAGGCGGTGTCGCGCAGTTGCTCGTCGTCCCTGCCCCATTGGGCGAGGGTGGAGCACAGGAAGCGCCGTCCGGCGCCGACACTGCTCGGGTCCGCGGCGAGGAGCATGCTCTGCGAGGTCACGGGTGCGTCGGGGATGCGGACGAGCAGGAGGGTGACGTCGTCGGGGTTGTCGTCGGCGTCGGGCAGCAGTTCGGCCAGCAGCCGGTCGGCGGCGGCCTCCAGGCCGTCCGTCGTCGCGACGGCCTTCTCCAACGCCGCCGCGAGACCGTCCACCTGGCCCTCGATGTCGCTGTCGGGCGTCTCGACCAGCCCGTCCGTGTAGAGCGCGAGGACCGAGCCGGGCGGCACGGAGTGCCGGGTCTCGTGGTGGGGCACCTCCCCCACCCCCAGCGGAACGCTCACCTCGACGGGCAGCCGGGTGGCCTCGCCGCCCGGGGCGACGAGGAGGACCGGCAGGTGTCCGGCGGAACACATGGTGATCTCGGCCGCGTCGGCGTCGACGACCAGGTAGCAGCAGGTGACGAACTGGTCGGGCAGTTCGCTGACGACGGCGTCCAGAGCGCGCATGAGCTGCCAGGGCGGCATCCCGGTCTTCGCCAGGGCGTGGGAGGCGGACCGGAGTTGCCCCATGACGGCGGCGGCGTCGAGGCCGCGCCCCATCACGTCGCCGACCATCACGCCGACCCGGCCGCCGCCCAGCGGGATGAGGTCGAACCAGTCGCCGCCCACCCCGGCCCCCTGCCGGGCCGGGAAGTACCGGCTCGCCGTGGGCATTCCCGGTACGTCGGGCGGGGAGCCCATGAGGCTGCGCTGGAGGGTCAGGGCGACGTGCCGCTGCTGCTCGTAGAGCTGCGCGAGCATCTCCTCGGCGGACTTGCGCTCGGTGACGTCGCGGATGGCCGCGGAGACGAGGGTGCCGTCGGGGGTCTCCAGCGGGCTCAGGCTGATCTCGACCGGGAACTCGCCGCCGTCGCGGCGCAGGCCGTACAGCTCCAGGCCCGCGCCCATCGGGCGGGTCTTGCGGTTGACGAAGTAGCCGTGCCGGAAGTCGGAGTGGTGCCCGCGGAAGCGTTCGGGGACGAGCACCTCGACCGGTCTTCCCAGCAGTTCCTCGCGGGCGTAGCCGAAGAGGGCCTCGGTCTGCGCGTTGACGAGCTGGATCGCGCCCCGCTCGTCGACGATCACCATCGCGTCCGGCGCCGCCTCCAGCAGAGCCCGGAAGCGCTCCTCGGCGGCCCTGCGCTCGCTCACGTCCCGCACGGCCGCCGAGATCAGCAGGCCCTCCGGGGTCTCCAGGGGGCTCAGGCTGATCTCCACGGGGAACTCGCGGCCGTCCCGGCGCAGGCCGTAGAGCTCCAGTCCCGCGCCCATCGGGCGCACCTGGCGGCTCGCGGCGTATCCGAGCCGGTGGCCGGGGTGATGGCCGCGGAACCGTTCGGGGACGAGGACCTCGATGTGCCGGCCCAGGAGTTCCCGACGGGGATGGCCGAACAGGGCCTCGGTCTGCGCGTTCACCAGCCGGATCACCCCGGCGTCGTCCACGATCACCATCGCGTCCGGTGCCGCTTCCAGCAGAGCCCTGAAGGGCTCTTCAGTCGTCGCTGCCACGCTGCGCCTCGCACTCGTCGAATCCCGCAGAAGCAGACATCCGACCACGTGGCTGAATCTCGCGCTTCCGGTTGACCGCATGCGGCGGCAATTGACCGATTCTGCGCGCCGGGCCCCGCCGGTGCCGGTGCGGTCGGACGCGACCGGGTCGAGTCGGGACCACGTCGGGCCGGGGCGGGCCGGGGCGGGGCCGGCCGGGTCCGGCCGGGGCGAACGCGCCCGTACGGGCGAAGGCGCCCGAGCAGCCGTGCTGATCTATGGTGGCGGGAGGACTGGCCAGGCTGACGCGAGGCGAGGAGATCCGGTGCGTGACGCAGAGTTCTTCCGGAGCTGGATGGCGGCCACCGCGGCCGCCGTGGAACGTGAGGCGGACCGGCTCACCGAGCTCGACTCCCCCATCGGGGACGCCGACCACGGGAGCAACCTGCTGCGCGGGTTCGCGGCGGTCCGCACGGCCCTGGACACGGAGGCTCCGGCGGCGCCGGGCGCGGTGCTCCAGCTCGCCGGCCGGACGCTGATCTCGACGGTCGGCGGTGCCTCGGGCCCGCTGTACGGGATGCTGCTGCGCCGCACCGGCAAGGAACTCGGCGACGCGACGGAGGTGTCCGACGCCGAGCTGCGCGAGGCCCTGGACGCGGGGGTCGGTGCGGTGGCGCAGCTCGGCGGGGCCGCTCCCGGCGACAAGACGATGCTGGACGCGCTGCTGCCGGGCGTGGCCGCGCTGGGCACGTCGTACCGGGCGGCGGCGGAAGCCGCGGAGAACGGGGCGCTCGCGACCGTACCGATGCAGGCGCGCAAGGGGCGGGCCAGCTACCTGGGCGAGCGCAGCATCGGGCACCAGGACCCGGGCGCGACCTCGTCGGCGCTGCTGCTGGGGGCGCTGGCGGACGTGGCGGACCGGACGGAGGGCGCGCGGTGACGGCCGGACCCGGCGGCGGGGGCGCGGCCGCGCAGCCGGCCCTGGTCGGGATCGTCCTGGTCTCCCACAGCGCGCCGGTCGCCGAGTCGGTGGCGGATCTGGCGCGGGGGCTGGCGGCGGGCGGCCCGGTGGCGCCGGTGGCCGCGGCGGGCGGCACGTCGGCCGGCGGGCTCGGCACGAGCGCGGACCTGGTCGTCGCGGCAGCGCGGGAGGTGGACCGGGGTGCCGGGGTGGCGCTGCTGGCGGACCTGGGCAGCTCGGTCCTGACGGTGAAGGCGTTGCTGCTGGAGGACGAACTGCCGCCGGATTCACGGCTTGTGGACGCCCCGTTCGTGGAGGGCGCGGTGGCGGCGGTGGTGGCCGCCTCGGCGGGTGCCCCGCTGGCACAGGTCGTGGAAGCCGCCGCCGAGGCGTACGGCTACCGCAAGGCGTAGGTCGTCCCCGCACAGTCCTGCCGGCCCGGTGGGGTCCGGCACCACTGTGCGGGCACCCCCTGGGGGGCGTCCTGCCGGTCGGGCCGGGCCATGATCCACCGGACGCCCCTGGCCGATCAGGTCGTCGTCGTGGCGGCGCGGCGCCGCGTTGACGACAGGGAGCCGGGTCGGGCCGGCGGGGCGGCCCGGGGGACGCGCCCGAGGCCTTGCGGTCGCGGGGCGCCCGGTCAGCGTCCGCGCAGGGTCTGGATCTCGCGGCGGTCGCGCTTGGTGGGGCGGCCCGTGCCCCGGTCGCGGATGCCGACGACCGCGGCCTCCACGGGGGTCGGCGGCGGCGGACTCTTGTCGATCAGGCACTCGGCGGCTACGGGCGCACCCACGCGCTTGGAGACGGGCCGCCTGACGACGACGATCCGCTCGCGCCCCGCGTGGAAGAGCCGGACCTCGTCGCCCGCCCGGATCGGCTGCGCCGGCTTGGCGCGTTCCCCGTTGACCTTCACGTGGCCCGCCCGGCAGGCCGTCGCCGCGATCGAGCGGGTCTTGGTCAGCCGCACGGACCAGATCCACGCGTCGACCCGCACCGTGCCCGTTTCCGTTCCCGATACCTCATCAGCCATGACCCGACTCTAGCGAGCCGGGCACGGAAGGACGGAACGACTTTTCCGGTGGCCTTTGGCAGATGCACCAAGGACCCTGGCACCTACCATGGCGATCTCCCCAAGAGAATTGCAAATGCGCCACACGTGCACCTACCTTGTCGCACATGCAGTCCTACACCATCGGACAGGCCGCGCGGCTGCTGGGCGTCAGCCCGGACACCGCGCGACGCTGGGCCGACGCCGGTCGGGTCGTGACCCATCGCGACGAGGTCGGCCGTCGGCTGATCAACGGCCGTGATCTGGCCGCCTTCTCCGTGGAGGTGGGCCAGGGCGCCCACACCGAGGACGGTGAGCCGTACACCTCGGCGCGCAACGCCTTTCCCGGCATCGTCACGGCCGTGCGGCTCGGCGACGTGTCCGCCCAGGTCGACATCCAGGCGGGCCCCCACCGCCTCGTGTCCCTGCTCACCCGCGAGGCGGTCGAGGAACTCGGGCTGGAGGTCGGCATGCGGGCCACCGCCCGCGTGAAGTCCACGAGCGTGCACGTCGACCGCGCCTGACCCCCGGGCGCCGCCCGCGCCGGCCGCTGCCCGTCCAGCGCACCGCACCGCCGCCCCGCACCACCGCCTCGCAACCATCGCTCAGCACCACTGGACCGTCCCCACCCGCTCCGCCCGTCACCGGCGCGGGTCACCACCCCGCGGCCCGGCACCCGGCCGGCCGCCGACCCGACCGAGGAGCCTGCGCCCATGTCCCCGACCCTGACCCTGACCCGCCGCCGTACCGTCGCCGCCGCCGCCCTGTCCGCCGCCCTGCTCGCCGGGCTGACCGCCTGCGGCGGCAGCGACGACAAGCCCGAGGCCTCGAACTCCGGCTCCGCCGCGCCGTCGGCCTCCACCGCGCCGCAGGCGAACCTCACCGTCCTGGCCGCCTCCTCCCTCACCGACGTCTTCAAGACCGCCGGTGCGGCGTACGAGAAGGCCCACCCCGGTACGAAGGTCACCTTCTCCTTCGCCGGTTCGCAGGAGCTCGCGGCGCAGGTCAAGCAGGGCGCTCCGGCCGACGCGCTGGTCACCGCCGACACGAAGACCATGGACGGCCTGAAGGCCGAGACCGGCGACCCGAAGACCATCGCGAAGAACCGCCTGGTCATCGCGGCCGGCAAGGGCAACCCGTTCAAGATCGACGAGCTGAAGGACCTCGCCGACACCAAGCTCAAGGTGGTGCTCGCCGCTCCCGAGGTGCCGGTCGGCCGCTACGGCAAGCAGATCCTCGACGCCCAGAAGGTCGAGGTGAAGCCGGTCTCCCAGGAGCCCAACGTCCGTGCCGTCCTGAGCAAGGTCGAGCTGGGTGAGGCCGACGCCGGGCTCGTCTACAAGACGGACTCCGTCAAGTCGGGCGACAAGGTCGTCGCCGTGGAGATCCCGGACGAGCAGAACGCCGTGGCCTCCTACCCGGCCGCCACGCTGAAGCAGTCCAAGAACCCCGAGGCCGCGGCCGCGTTCGTGGCGTGGCTGAGCACCCCCGAGGCGCAGAAGATCCTCCAGGACGCCGGCTTCCAGCAGCCGTAGCCGGCGCCGCTCGCCCGCAGTGACGCGGGGCGGCCCGTTCCGGGGGGACGGGCAGCCCTGGGGTGCGCGGGGGCGGCCCGTCCCCGGTCCACCGGGCCGGGGACGGGCCCGCTCCCGCATACGCTGCCCCTGCGCCACCGCCCAGGCGGGCCCGCGTACCGCCCGCTCCGCCCCGTCCGGCCACGCCGGCCCCAGCCAGGAAGTCCCGTGAGCAGACTCCGTACCCGCACCCGGCCGCCCGTGGCCCTGGCGCTCCCCGCGCTGCTCGCCGTGGCCTTCCTGCTGATGCCGCTGATCGGGATCCTCGCCCGCACCCCGTGGGGCGACCTGGGGGCCCACCTCGGCAGCCCCGGCGTCGTCGAGGCCCTGAAGCTGTCCCTGCTGGTGTCCCTGTGGGCGCTGGGCCTCTCCCTCGTCCTCGGTGTGCCGCTGGCCTGGCTGCTGGCCCGCGTGGAGTTCAGGGGCAAGGCCCTCGTCCGCTCGCTGGTGCTGCTGCCCATGGTGCTGCCACCGACCGTGGGCGGTGTCGCCCTGCTCCTCGGCTTCGGCCGTCGGGGGCTGCTGGGGCCGTGGCTGGAGGGCACCTTCGGGATCACCCTGCCGTTCCACACCTCGGGCGCCGTCGTCGCGGCGACCTTCGTCGCCATGCCGTTCCTGGTCATCAGCCTGGAGGGCGCCCTCGGCGGTCTCAAGCAGAGCTACGAGGAGACGGCGGCCTCGCTCGGCGCCCCGCCGGTGCGGGTGTTCTTCACCGTGACCCTGCCCATGGTGGCGCCCGGTCTGGTCGCCGGCGCCGCCCTCACCTGGGCCCGCGCGCTGGGCGAGTTCGGCGCGACCATCACCTTCGCCGGGAACCTGCCCGGCACCACCCAGACCCTGCCGCTCCAGGTGTACCTGCTGCTCCAGGACCAGCCCGAGGCGGCCACCTCGGTCTCCCTCCTGCTGCTGGCGATCGCCATGGCCGTACTGATCGCACTGCGCGGCCGCTGGACGGGCACCCCGATCGACCGCGGAACGGTCCGCACCGCGCGGCCGGCCGCCCCCGAGGAGGGACCGGCTCCCGCCCCGGCCCCGGAGCCGGACGGGGAGAGCGACGCGGCAACCGTCGCGGAGACGGGTCACTGGCCGCTGCACGCCACCGTCACCGGCTTCAACCGGCTCACCCTCGAAGCCGAACCGGGCACCACCATCGCCGTCGTCGGCGAGAACGGGGCCGGCAAGACCACCCTGCTGCGCGCCCTGCTGGGCCTGACCCCGCGGGCCCACGCCGACCTGCGGCTCGGCGACGCCGACGTCACCGCCCTGCCCCCGCACCGGCGGCAGGTGGCCTGGGTCCCGCAGGACGGCGCGCTGTTCCCGCACCTGAGCGCTCTGGCGAACACCGCGTACGGGCTGCGCGCCCGCGGCGTGCCGCGCGCCGCCGCCCGCCGCGCGGCACAGGACTGGCTGGACCGGCTGGGCGTGGGCCACCTCGCGCAGCGCAGGCCGTCCCAGCTCTCCGGCGGGCAGGCCCAGCGGGTCGCGCTCGCCCGCGCCCTGGCGGCCCGCCCGCGGCTGCTGCTGCTGGACGAGCCGCTGGCCGCGCTGGACCAGACCACGCGGGCCCGGGTCCGGCACACCCTGCGCACGCACCTGGCCGGGTTCGGCGGGGTCTGCCTCATCGTCACGCACGACCCCGTCGAGGCGGTGTCGCTGGCGGACCGGGTCCTCGTACTGGCCGACGGCCGGGCCTTGCAGGACGCGCCGCCCGCCGAGGTCTCCCGGCACCCGCGCTCCCCGTGGGTGGCACGGATGCTGGGTCGCAACGCCTGGCCGGGCATCGCCTCCGCGGACGGCCTCGCCCTCGCGGCGGGCGGGCGGCTGGTGGTCGCCGAGGCCCTGCCCGAGGGATCGCAGGCCCTGGCGATCATCGCCCCGGAGGCGGTGGCCGTGCACCGGGAGCGCCCGGGCGGCAGCCCCCGCAACGTGTGGCCGGGCACCGTCCGGGAGATCACCGCGGTGGGCAGCCGCCTGCGCGTGCTGATCGCGTCGGCCGACGCACCCGACCTGGTCGCCGAGATCACCCCGGACGCGGCGGCCGAACTGGGCCTGGCCGACGGCAGCGAGGTCTGGACGAGCGTGAAGGCCACCGAGGTCACCCTGGTCCGGCTGTAGTACCGCTCCTCGGGGGCCCTCGGCCGGCCGCAGCCGCGGGGCCGGCGCGGACACGCGCTACGGAGTGTGCGGCGTCGGCAGGGCGAACTCGCACCACACGCATTTGCCGCCGCCCCGCGGCTCCACGCCCCACGCGTCCGCGAGTTGCTCGACCAGCATCAGGCCGCGGCCCGACACCGCCCAGTCGCCCGCCTCGCGCCGCCGCGGCAGTGCGCTGCTGGAGTCCTCGACCTCGATCCTGATCCGTCCCAGGGGTGTGATGCGCATGCTGATGAGGCCGCCGCCGTCCGTGTGGACCAGGGCATTGGTCATCAGTTCGTCCGCCGCCAGTTCGATCTCGTCGGCGCGGTCCCGGGCGCCCCAGGCGGCCACCGCCGCCCGGATGAGGTGCCGGGCCAGCGCCGGGGCCTCGGTGTCACCGGGGTCCAGGCGCTGGCGCAGCGGGCCGCCGCCCCGCCCGGTGGGCGTACCGCGGCGGCGCAGGACGAGCAGGGCCATGTCGTCCCCGCCGCCCGAGTCGCCGACGAGGTCGCACAGCACGTCGGCGAGTTCCTCGACGTCCGTGGGGCCGCTGTGGACCGCCGCCATCAGCTCGCGCATGCCGGTGTCGGGGTCCGCTCCGGGCCGCTCGACCAGGCCGTCCGTGCACAGCACCAGGGTGTCTCCCGGGTGCAGTTCCAGACTGGTGACCGGGTAGCCGGTGCCCGTCGCCACGGACCGTTCGGGAGCCGGCAGCCCCAGGGGCAGCCCGCCCGCCACCTGGATCCGGTGGCAGCTGCCGTCGCCGCGCCGCACGACCGGGTCGAGGTGGCCGGCCCGGACGATCTGGAGCATCCCGCTGGTGAGGTCGACCTCGGCGTACGTGCAGGTGGCGAAGCGCTCCGTCTCCAGCTCGCGCAGGAAGGCGGAGGCGCGGGCCATCGCCGCGCCGGGCGTGTGGCCTTCGACCACGTACGCGCGCATGACGATGCGCAGTTGCCCCATGACGGCGGCCGCGTCCGTGTCGTGGCCCTCGACGTCGCCGATCATCACCCCGACCCGGCCGCCCCCCAGCGGCACCACGTCGTACCAGTCGCCGCCGATGTCCCGCCCCATCCGGGCGGAGCGGTAGCGCACGGCGATCAGGGCGCCGGGCACTGCGGGGATCCGGCGGGGCAGCATGGCCCGCTGGAGGCCCTCGGCCAGGTCGTGCTCCTGCTCGAAGAGGATGGCGCGCTGGAGGCTCTGGGCGACACCGCTGCCGAGCGCCATCAGCAGGTTGCGCTCCTCGGCGGTGAAGTCGCCGTCGCGCTTGTAGAGCAGCCCCAGGGCGCCGACGGGCCGGCCCTGGGCGATCAGTGGCAGGTAGACGCCGCTGCGGACGGCCAGCGGCTCGATGTACGGCCACAGCTCCGGGTAGCCCTCCTGGAACTGCTCCCGCGAGACGATGAAGACGGGCTGCATGGTGCGCACGGCCACGCTCATCGGGAACTGGGCGTCGATCCGCGTGTATTCGATCTCGGGGACGTACGTGCCGAGTTGTCCCTCCGCGACCAGGTGTATGCGGCCTCCGTCGACGACGCCCAGCATCACGCTGACGGCGCCCAGGTGGCCGAGCGCCTGGGGGTCCTTGAGGACGTCGGTCACGTCGTTGACGGTGCGGGCGTGGGCCAGGATGGCGGTCGTCCGCTCGACGACGCCGGTCATCCGGCGGCGCCCTTCGTCCTGCTCGCCGACGGCTCCCGGTTCGCCGGGGTCGTGCGCGGCGTCGCGGAGGATGCCGATGACGCGGTACGGGCGGCCGCCGGGGTCCCGCAGGATGTGCCCCTGGATGTGCGTCCAGGCCGGGCTGCCGTCGCGGCGGCGGCTGCGCACGTAGGCGCCGTAGTGGCTCCGGCCGTCCTTGATGGCCTGGGCGACCCGGGCGTCGAGCCGGGCCTCCTCGGCGGGCGCGATGCGCGCGCGCAGCCCGGCGGGGGTCCCGCCGTACTCGTCCGGACGCAGGTCGAGGACCTCGAGGGCGGTGGGATCCAGGTGCATCCGCCCGCTGTCGAGGTCCCAGTCGAAAGTACCCATGCGGTTGAGCGCGAGGCTCGTGTCCGGGCGCGCGGGCCAGTCGACCTCGGGAACGTCTCCCCTACGGGCCATGCAGCCAGGGTCTCACTGTCCCCGGCCGGTGTCCCCGTGGAGCGGCCGGTGGTGGGACGCGCCCCGCGCGGTGCGGTGGGGGCGCGGACGACGCTGTGCGGCCCGACGCGCGGGCCGCACAGTGTGCTGTGGTGTCAGCAGTCGTGTCCGTAGCCTCCGCCACGGTAGTCGTCGTCGTCATCGTCGTACCAGCCGTGGTGGTGGCCGCCCCGGTCATTGTCCCAGCCGCCGCCGCTGACGTACACGGGGGCCTGGGTGGGGGTCGCCGCCGAGGCGGTACCCGCGGCGCCCAGGGCGCCGCCGGCCATCAGAACGCCGATGGCGGACACCGCGAAAAGGCGCTTGACTCTCGTTGCTCGCATGGTTGAGAACCCTTCTCGTTGCTACGGCACGAAAATTTGTTCTTCCTCCTCAGGCAAGGGATTTTCATGGCTGCGCCCGTGGCCGCACAGATTTCATGAAGGCGCGTATCCCCGGTCAACGCGGCCTCGTTGGGCCACGGACCTTCGGGGCCGGTGCGATATGTCGCACGCCTCGCGCTCCGGCGATTCACTGCGGGTAAAGGGTGTGATTCCCGCAGTTGCCACAGTTACCTACGGATGATATTAGTCACCGCGCCGCCGATCGGCATCTCGGGGAAGGGGGGAATCCACCCGCATTCCGCTGCAATTCCCATGCATGAGCCAATCATTCGGGGCGGGCCCCCTGTCACCGCAACGGACCAGTAGGGGGTGCCCGGCACGTGGGGCGAGGCGAAGTGGCAGGGACTGGCCCGCGAACTCTGGGCCACCGGGGACACGACGGCGAGGCTGCCATCGCTCCAGATCTGCCGCCCGAAGGCTTTCTCGCGTGAGGAGTTGGACGCCATGCTGCGGGAGTCACGGACGCCCAAGGTGCACGACTGGCACGTGAGTCACGTGGGGAAGAAGAGCCCGCAGCGCGCAGGAGCAGCGCCCGGCCTGGCTCGCCGATCCCGATCCGGTGGTCGCGAGCGCCGCACGGGCGCTGACCACGGAGCGCGTGGCGAAGCGGCCGGAGGGCCTGGACCTGCCGGCCCCGGAGTGGATCGCCGAGATGGTCCGCCGCCCGGCGGCTCCGCCGGTGGCGTGAGGCGCGGCCTGCGGCCTGCCGTCGTCGCGTACCGGCAGCGCCGGTGGCCGAGTCGCTGACCCGCCGCGCCCGGAGCCGGACACCCCCTAACCGTTCCCGTTCCCGTTCCCGTCGTTGCCGCCGTTGCCGCCGCCGTCCCGGCGGGGCTGGTCGGCCGGCGGCGGCTCGACGTCCGTACGGGCCGTTCGGGTCGGCTCCGGCCGCGGTGCGGGCGTTGACTGCGCGGGCGCGGACCTGGTCGGCAGGGACGGCGTGCGGTCGGTCGGCTGCGGCGAACGCGTCGGCAGGGACGGCGTGCGGTCGGTCGGCTGCGGGGAACGGGCCTCAGAGGGCGTCGGGGACGGCCGGGGCGAGGGCGATGCCGCCGGGGACCCCGAGGGGGTGCCCGACGGCGACGGAGGTCCCGACGGGGACCCCGAGGGCGGCCTGGACGCGGTGGGAGACGGCGACGCCGACGGCGTCGGCGCACCCGAGGGCGAGGGCGACACCGTGGGTGAGGGCTTCGGTGACGGCGTCGGCGAAACCGACGGGGAGGTCGAGGGCGGCGTCGACGGGGAATTAGACGGCGGCTTCGAGGGCGACCGTGACGGAGGCTTCGAAGGCGGCTTCGAAGGTGATGCGGAGCCTGAGGGCTTCCCCGTGGGCGGGGGTGACTTCGAGGGCGACGTGGAGGGCGGCTTCGAGCCCGTGTGCGAGGGCGACTTCGACGGCGGTCCCGGCGGCTTCGGCCCGGTGTGCGTCGGCGTGACCCGCGGACTCGGCGTGGTGGGCGGCGTAGGCACCACGGGCGGCGGGATCGGCCGGTCCGGCCGCCTGTCCTGGTGGTGGCCCTTCTCGCGCTCGAACCACTGCCGGTTCTGGTGGTCGTAGATCACGATCTTCTTCACGGGCTGCACCGCCGGTGCGATCACCACGACCTTCGCCGGCTGGTACGAGGGCCACGTCTGCCCGAAGCGCTTCGGGGCGGCCTTGAGCGGTACCGGCGGGCCGAGCGGGTTCCCGCACGCGCAGCGCACCCGCGGCACGCCGCGGTCGTCCACGAGCACGGCCGTCCCGGCCTGCAGTACGGCCTGGTAGCTGGTGACCTTGCCGTTCTGGAAGCCGTGGTTCGTGACGCGGGTGTCCAGCCGCAGCTGCACGGGGGTGAGCGAGCGCAGGTACTGGGGGACGGCCGTCGGCTGGATGCCGAGCGTCGCGGCGAAGGCGGCGTTCTTCGCGGGCTCCGCCGCCAGGACCTTGATCTGCTTCTCGACGTCGCAGCTCGCCACGTCCTGGGTGCCCCCGTACACGCCGGCGGCGGCGCCGCTGACGCTCCTGGTGCCGGTGGTGGTGCCCTGGGTGGTGGGAGCGGCGCCGGTCCCGCTGGGGGACGGCGCCGGACTCTGCGGGGGCGGGCTCTCCGGTGGCGGTGCGTCCTCCTTCACCACCGTGGACTCGGTGAAGGGGTCGGGACCCGCGGCGGCGGCGGGCTGGAGGAACACCTCGCCCCCGGCACCGGGAGTCCCACTGGGCCGGGTCAGCACCACCGCCAGGGCCACGACCGCGACCACCGCGACGAGCGCGGTGGCGAGCCGTGGAACGGACCGCCACCAGGGAACCTTCTCCGGCCCCGAACCCGGCCCACCTGGGCCCGCAGGGCCGGCCGGACCTCCGGGCGGCCCGGTCGGCGGCGGGGGCGGAGGTACCTGCCGCCCGCCCGACAGCGGCCCGGAAGGCGGCCCGGTGGGTCGCTCTGACGACGGCTGCCAGCCGGAGGGATGTGTGCTCACGGGCTCTTCTTCCCAGGAGGAGGGAGTTCCCATCGGACCATTGTGTGCGCCGTCCGGGTGGTGGCCGCAAGCCGGGAGTGCCACGGTTGCAGGGTGAGCCAGACGCCGAGACCAGCCCCGACCGGGGGCTCCGCGAGGACCTGGCGCGACGCCCTCGTCACCGTCGTCGCGGGCTTCGCCGCGATGACCGCGGTCGCCGCCGCGGGCCTCGCGTGCGCGGGCGCCGGCGACCTCCCGGAAGGGGCCTTCCCGCACGTGCTCGCCGCGGTCGTCGTGATGGCGGCCGGCGGCACCGTGGAGGTGTCCGGCGACGCCGGTCTGCTGGCGGGCGCGGACGCGCACCTGGCGGTGCTCCCCCTTTCGGTGAGCCTGGCGGGCGCTCTCGCGGCCGGCTACTGCTTCTTGCGCCCCCTGCACAACCGGGCCGTGGCGAGACCCCGCGAACTCGCCGCCCGAGCCGTTCCGTTGGTCGTACTGTGGTTGCTCCTGCTGGTCGGCGCGGCGCTCCTGGCCCGTCAGGACTTCGGTATCTCGACCGGCGACCCCACCGTCGCGGTGATCGGTGAACTCCTCGACTCCGCGCCGACGGTGGGGTTCCGCTCCGACGTGCCCGCCACCGTCCTGTTCGGACTGCTGTGGATCCTGGGCCTGTTGCTGATCGCCCTGCTCGTGTCGCGGCGCGCACCGCTCCCGGCCGGGCTGGTCCGCTTCCACACGGCGGTCCGCCCGGCGGCCTTCGCCACGACCCTGCTGCTCCTCTCGTACGTCGTGATCGGCGTCGTCATCGGCCTGGTGGTGGCCGCGACGCAGGGGGACGCCGGCCGGACCCTCGCCGTGATCCTGCTCGGGCTGCCGAACCTCGTCTGGATCGCGCTCACCCTCGGCTTCGGCGGGGCCTGGGAGGCCCGGGTCGACGGGGCCTTCGGGCTGCCCATGCCGCAGCTGCTGGACGAGGTGCTGCGGGACGCCGACGGGGCCCCGGTCGACGTGGCGTCCTTCGCGGCGCGCGACCCGCGGGCGTGGTGGCTGGTGGTCGTGGCCGCCGTGCTGCTGCTGGCCACGGGCGTCCTGGCGGCCGTACGGTCTCCCGCACACGCACGGCCCTGGCAGCACGCGCTGCATCTCGGCGCGGCCCTCGCCCTGGCCACCCTCGCGGTCTGCCTGCTGTGCCGGATCCAGGCCCGGTACGGGCTGACCCTGCTGGGCATCGGCGAGGTGGACGGCCTCGGCGGGGAGGTCCTGCTGGACCCCGTGCTGTGGCGGACCGTCGGCCTCGGCCTGGTCTGGGGTGCGGCGGCGGGCTTTCTCGGCGGCGTCCTGGCCCGCCCGCTGCACCGCCGCGGGCGGGTCGACGCGCCGGCCGGGCACGCCGGCTCGCGGCTGAGGCCGCGCCGCCCTCACTCCGCCGCGGGGTCGTGCGTGTCCACGATCCGGGTGGGGTCGGCGTGCCGGTCGTGCCCGCCGGCCTCCGGGCCGGCGCCCGGCCGGGCGTCCGGCCGGGCGGGCGGCGCCTGGGCCCCGCGCCCCTGGGTGGTGCCCGGTCCCTCGGTCACCGCGTAGGTCGCGAGGCGGGTCCCGTCCCCGTACATCCACCGTCCCGCCGTCTCGTCGTAGAGCCAGACCGACTCCCCGTCGACGACGACGCCCGCCCGCAGCCCGCGCAGGGAACGCCGGAAGGAGTCGCTGTCGGCCCGGCCGGCGGCGAGTTCGTCCACGGCGTGCCGGTAGCGTTCGAGGGCGTCGGCGCCGCGTTCGAGCAACGGCCTGGGGTCGTCGGCGCGTGCCGACGGCCGCTCGCCCGTGGTCGGCGGCGGCTGGGGGACGGCGATGAGCAGCCGTCCGTCGACCCAGGCGCTCCATCCGTTGGCGCAGAGGATCTCCCCCCATTCCCCCCGCCGGGACAGCAGCTGGACGGGCAGGAAGGCGTCCAGGGCGGCGGTCGGCCGGGAGACGTCGGGGGATTCCCAGGCGGACAGCCCGGGGGGCGGCACCACGTGGGTGGGCTGGAAGTCGGCGACGGCGATCCCGGGATCCATCGAGCTGCTCATGAGGCCTACTTCCGCATGATCACGGGCTCGTGCCGGCGCAGCAGCCTCGCGACCAGCACCCCGAACAGGACGGACAGGACCACCAGCATGCCCAGGTTCAGCAGCCACACGCCGGGGGTGTGGGCGAACAGGGGGTCGTCGGTGAGGGCACCGGGCACGATTGCGCCGAGGTCGATGGTGCCCGCCATGGCTCCGAGGGCCCAGCGGGAGGGCACCAGCCAGGCCAGTTGTTCGATCACCGGGACGCCGTCCAGCCGGAGCAGCGCGCCGCAGAAGACCACCTGCACGATGGCGAGGAGGACCAGCAGGGGCATGGTGACCTCCTCCTTGCGCACCAGGGCGGAGATCAGCAGGCCGAGCATCATGGCGGTGAACGCCAGCAGGGCCACCGCGACGGTGATTTCGAGGAGGGGGTTCATGATCACGCCGTGGCCGCCCGGTGCGTTCAGGTCGACGCCGTAGAGGGCCACCAGGGTGAGCACCACGGCCTGGGCGACGGTGACGGCGCCGAGCACCACGACCTTCGACATCAGGTAGGCGGAGCGGGACAGCCCGACGGCCCGCTCCCGCCGGTAGATGACCCGTTCCTTGACCAGCTCGCGCACGGCGTTGGCGGCCCCGGTGAGGACGGCTCCGACGGACAGGATGAGCAGGGCGTTGATCGCGGTCTCCTGGGTGAGCCTGCTGCCGGCCAGGGCGCGGGCCATGGCGCCCATGACGAACGGCAGCGCGATCATGATGGCGAGGAAGGTGCGGTCGGCGGAGAGCGCGGCCGCGTAGCGCCGGACGAGGGTGGACAGCTGGGAGCCCCAGCTCTGGGCCTTGTGCGGCGGGGGGACGGCATCGGCCCGGGCCGCGGCCCGGTCCCGGTCGTTGCCGTGCCACGGCTGGTGGGCGGCGCCCAGGACGTACGTGCGGTGGGCGGGCGAGGCGGCGTACTCCCCCGCCCAGTCGCGGCCCGGCTGGTTCTCGAAGGCTTCGAAGGCCTCCGGCCATTCGGCGGCGCCGAAGTGGTCGAGGGTTTCGCCGGGCGGCCCGTAGTAGGCGATGCGGCCGCCCGGGGCGAGGACCAGCAGCCGGTCGCAGACGTCGAGGCTGAGGACGCTGTGGGTGACCACGATGACGGTGCGGCCGTCGTCGGCGAGGCCCCGCAGCATGTGCATCACCGAGCGGTCCATCCCCGGGTCGAGGCCGGAGGTGGGCTCGTCCAGGAAGAGCAGGGAGGGTTTCGTGAGCAGCTCCAGGGCCACGGAGACCCGTTTGCGCTGGCCGCCGGAGAGGCTGTGGATGGGCTGGCCGGCGCGCTCCTGCAGGCCCAGTTCCCGGATGACCTCGTCCACCCGGGCCTCGCGTTCGGCCTTGGCGGTGTCCTGGGGGAAGCGCAGTTCGGCGGCGTAGGCGAGGGCGCGCCGGACGGTGAGCTGGGAGTGCAGGATGTCGTCCTGCGGTACGAGGCCGATGCGGCTGCGCAGTTCGGCGTAGTCGCGGTAGAGGTCGCGGCCGTCGTAGAGGACGGTGCCGCGGTCGGCCGGGCGCAGGCCCGTCAGGGCGCCGAGCAGGGTGGACTTGCCGGCTCCGCTGGGGCCGATGACGGCGAGCAGGCATTTGGCGCCCACCGGGAAGGACACCTCGTCCAGGAGGGTCTTGCGGCCCCGGTCGACGGCGACGGTGAGGCCCTGGACGTCGAGGGTGACCTCGCCGGTGTCCTCGTACTCCTGGAGCCGGTCGCCGACGAGGCAGAAGGCCAGGTGGCCGATGCCGACGATGTCGCCCTCGGCGAGGGGGGCGGATCCGGTGACGGCGGCGCCGTTGAGGTAGGTGCCGTTGTGGCTGCCGAGGTCGGCGATCTCGTAGCCGCCGTCGGGGAGGGCCCGCAGTTCGGCGTGCCGGCGCGACACGTCGAGTTCGTCGATGACGAGGTCGTTGTCGGTGGCGCGGCCGATGCGCACGGCGGTACGGGCGGGCAGCGGGACCACGGCGCTGGGCCGCCGGAACGTGGTGGTCATCGACGGGTGGGAGACCCGGGCAGGGCCGTCGCCGGGGGTCCCGGGCGAGGGTCCGCGCCCGGGATCGCTGAGGACGGCCCGGGGGCCGTCCCGGGCGTCGCCGAAGCGCAGTTCGCTGCCGGCGCCGACGCTCCACTCGTGGACGCGGTGTCCGTCGGCCCAGGTGCCGTTGGTGCTGTCCTCGTCCTCGACCGTCCAGTGGTCGCCGTCGGGGCGCAGGACGGCGTGGTGCCAGGAGACGCGGGCGTCCTCGAAGCAGATCTCGCAGAGCGGGTCCCTGCCCACGTGGTACGACCGGCCCGGGCTCATCTGCGTGGAGCCCGTGTCGGTTTCCAGGACGAGCTCGGGCGCGGTCGGCACACCGGGACGCTGGACCATGAGCAGATTTTCCCACGATCACACCGCCCCGGCAGCGGCCGAACGAAACCGCAGGTCAGAGGCCTCTTATGGGGAATGACAACGGTCCCCGTTGCAGCCTTTGCCAGTCTCGCCCGGGTGCGCTTCACTTCACGCGACGGCACCGAACGAGCGGCTGCCGCGACGGGACGGGGGATGCCATGAGCGGGCACGACCACGGGCACGACGACCACGGCCACGGGCCCGGCGGCCACGGCCACGGCGTGGCGGCCGACGCCGACCGCCGCTGGCTGGCCATCGCGCTCGGCCTGATCGGTGCGTTCATGGCGGTCGAGGTGGTCGTCGGCGTCATGGCCCACTCCCTGGCCCTGATCTCCGATGCCGCGCACATGCTCACGGACGCCGTCTCGATCGTCCTCGCGCTGATCGCGATGCGGCTGGCGGCCCGGCCCGCCCGCGGCGGTTTCACCTACGGTCTCAAGCGGGCGGAGATACTCTCCGCCCAGGCCAACGGCCTGACGCTGCTGCTGCTGGCCGCGTGGCTGGCGTACGAGGCGGTGCGCCGGCTGATGGACCCGCCACCGGTGGAGGGCGGCCTGGTCCTGGTGACGGCGCTCGCGGGCATCGTCGTCAACGTGGCCGCGGCCTGGTGCATCTCCCGGGCCAACCGGTCGTCGCTGGCGGTCGAGGGCGCCTACCAGCACGTGCTGAACGACCTGTTCGCCTTCATCGGGACGGCCGTGGCCGGTCTGATCGTGATGACGACCGGTTTCCGGCAGGCCGACGCCATCGCCACCCTGGTGGTCGTGGTCCTGATGGTGAAGGCGGGGTACGGACTGGTCCGCGACTCCGGACGGATCTTCCTGGAGGCGGCACCCGCCCACGTGGACCCGGACGCGGTCGGCGACCGGCTCGTGGGGCACCCGCCCGTCACCGAGGTCCACGACCTGCACATCTGGACGATCACCTCGGGGCAGGCGGCCCTCTCCGCGCACGTGCTGGTCGAGCCGGCGGGCGACTGCCACGCCGTGCGCCGGGAGCTGGAGGGGCTGCTGGAGAAGGAGTACGGGATCACGCACACCACCCTGCAGGTGGACCACGCGCCGGACTCCCTCCTCTCGGTGGGGCGGCGGGGCGACGGCCCGTACGACCCGCACTGCGCGGACGCGCACGGTCCGGTCCACCGCCAGGGTCCGCACGATCACTGACCCGCCCCGCTGCGGGGCATGTATGGGCCCATGACGTACAAGCGCAGCGCCGGACTGCTCCTCTTCCGGCGGACGGCGACAACCGAGGGCGGGGGCGGGGGCGGGGCCGATGCCGGGATCGAGGTCCTGCTCGGGCACATGGGCGGTCCGTTGTGGTCCGGGCGGACCTCCGGGGACTGGGCCATCCCCAAGGGTGAGTACGGGCCGGAGGAGACTCCGCGCGACGCGGCCCGACGGGAGTTCACCGAGGAGATCGGGCTGCCGCCGCCGGAGGGCGAGTACCTCCCGCTGGGCGAGGTACGGCTGTCCAGCGGGAAGCTGGTGACCATCTGGGCGGTGGAGGCGGACCTCGACCCGGCGCTCATGGTGCCGGGAACCTTCACCCTGGAGTGGCCGCCGCACTCCGGGAACGTGCAGGAGTTCCCGGAGCTGGACCAGGTGGCCTGGTGCACCCCCCGGATGGCGCGGGACATGCTCATCCCCTCGCAACTCCCGTTCGTCGAACGGCTGTTGGAGCTTCTGAAGGCCTGACCAGAGCGCGTACTTGCCAACGTCCCCGCCTGCCTGGACATTGCACCCATGACCAACGTCGTGCTGGTGGGAACCCTGGACACCAAGGGTGTGGAGTACGGCTGGCTGCGCGAGAGGCTGCTGCGCGCCGGCGTCGAAGTGGTACTGGTCGACACAGGAATCATGGGCGAACCCCGGGTGGCCGCGGACGTACCGCGCGCCGCGGTGGCCCGGGCCGCGGGAAGCGAACTGTCCCTCCTCCGATCGGCCGCCGACCGGGGCGCGGCCGTGACCACGATGGCCCGGGGCGCCGAGGCGACCCTGGTGCGCCTGCACGCCGAGGGCCGGCTGCACGGGGTGCTCGCCATCGGCGGCAGCGGCGGCACCTCCATCGCCACCCGGGCGATGCGCGCGCTGCCGCTGGGTGTTCCGAAGCTGATGGTCTCGTCCATGGCGTCCGGGGACACCGCCCCGTACGTGGGCTCGTCCGACATCACGATGATGTACAGCGTGGTGGACATCGCGGGGATCAACAGCGTCTCCGCGCCGATCCTGGCGAACGCCGTCGCGGCCGTCGCCGGGATGGCCGGCTCCTATGCCCGCGGCGCGGCGGACCGCCCGCCGCGGCTGGGGGCGGGCCCCCGTCCGCTGGTGGCGGCCAGCATGGCGGGCGTGACCACGTCGGGTGTGGACGCGGCGCGCGAGCGGCTGACGGAGCTGGGCTACGAGGTGCTCGTCTTCCACGTCAGCGGCACCGGCGGCCGGACCCTGGAGGCCCTGGCCGGCCAGGGGGTGTTCGCCGGGGTCCTCGACCTCACGCTCAGCGAGCTGGCCGACGACCTGTGCGGGGGGATCCTGACGGCGGGGCCCGACCGGCTGAGCGCGGCCGGGCGCGCCGGTGTGCCGCAGGTGGTCAGCCTGGGGGCGCTGGACATGGTGAAGTTCGGCCCGTTGGAGTCCCTGCCCCAGCGGGTCCTGGACCGCGGCGTCCACGTCCACAACCCGTCGATCACGGTGATCCGGACGACCGAGGCCGAGTGTGCGGAGCTCGGCCGCCGGGTGGCCGCCAAACTCCGCGCCTCGACCGGTCCCACGGCGGTGTGCGTCCCGCTCCGTGGACTGTCCACGCTCGGCGCGCCGGGCGGCCCGTACCATGACCCCCGCGCGGACCGGGCACTCTTCTCGGCGCTGCGCGAGGGCTTGCGGGGCAGTGCCGCGCGGCTCTACGACTACGACACGCACATCAACGACCCGGTCTTCGGGCGGGCGGCGGCCGACCGGCTGCACGCCATGATCGGCGCGGTGTCGGCCGCGGCCTGAGACGGCGGCCACGGTCGGGAACCGGCCGTGGCCCGAACCACGTCCCTTGGGGAGTCCGGTGCAGGGCGGGCCGCTCGGCGGCCGGCCCCGCACCGGTCGCTGACATGGGCGGTTCGGGGCGACACGGCAGGCAGCAGGCAGGGGGCAGGAACGATGGACGACACTCGGGCGGCATGGTCGGTCCCCGGCTACACGGAGGTCCGCGAGCTCGGCTCGGGCGGCAGCGGCCGGGTGGTGCTCGCCGTCCACGACGCCACGGGCACGGCGGTCGCGGTGAAGTACCTCAGCGACCGGCTGCGCGAGGACCCGGCCTTCGTCGGGGAGTTCCGGGCTGAGGCCCGGCTGCTCGGCGGGCTGGAGTCCCCCTACGTGGTGCGCCTGTACGAGTACGTGGAGGCGCCCGGCGGCGCGGCCATCGTGATGGAACTGGTGGACGGGATCTCCCTGCGCGCGCTCCTGAAGCAGTCCGGGCGGGCCGACGCCGAGGCCGCGCTGGTGGTGCTCAAGGGGTCCCTGCTGGGGCTGGCGTCGGCGCACCGGGCGGGCGTCGTCCACCGGGACTACAAGCCCGAGAACGTGCTGGTCGCCGCCGACGGCTCGTCGAAGCTGGTGGACTTCGGGATCGCGGCGAACCGCGGCTCCACGCCCGGTGTCGCGGGCACCCCGGCCTACATGGCGCCCGAGCAGTGGCAGGGGCGGCCGGCGTCGCCCGCCGCCGACGTGTACGCGGCGACGGCGACCTTCTTCGAGTGCCTGACGGGGCGCAAGCCGTACGACGGGGAGAACTTCGCCGAACTCGCGGTGCAGCACATCGAGGCGCCGGTGCCGGAGACCGAGGCTCCCGAGCCCGTGCGTCCGCTGATCCGGCGCGGCCTCGCCAAGGCACCCGAGCAGCGGCCGGAGAACGCCGAGGCGTTCGTGGCCGAGCTGGAGGACGTGGCGCTGGCGGCGTACGGGCCCGAGTGGGAGGAACGCGGGCAGCGCAAGCTGGCGGCGCTGGCCGCCCTGCTGCCGCTGCTGTTCCCCTCGGCCGGTGCGCCCGCGGCGGGCACCACGGCGGTGGCGACGACGAAGCTGGACGGCGGCTCGGGCTGGGCTCCCGGCAAGCGCGGCTGGATCGCGGCGGGGGCCGCGCTGGTCGTCGGGGCGGTGCTGGTGCTCACGACGGACGCGATCGGCGCGGCCCCGGGCGGGGCTTCGGCGCTCAGCGCCTTCGCCACGACGAGCGCCGCCCCTCCGGGGCCGGCCTCCCCCTCTCCCGGAACGTCGGCGTCGGCCTCACCGTCGGCGAGCCCCAGCGCCTCGGCCTCACCGACGCCCACGCCGTCCGCCTCCGCGTCCGCGTCCGTCTCGGCCTCGCCCTCCGCCTGGCCGTCACTGTCGCCGGGCCCGACTCCGAAGCCGACGGTCACCCCGCCGCCGACACCGACCCCCACTGCGACGCCCACGCCGCCCGTGCGCGTCTCGAACGTCGCGGTGTCCCTGAAGACCGGTGTGTACCGCGGGGACGCGGCCATCACGGTCTCCTCCCAGGGCGCCGGCCCGGTGACCGTGGTGGTGGAGTGGTTCCTGGGCGGGGCCCAGGGCTCCTTGTCCGTCCCCGACGGCACCGATTCCTTCACGGTCCAGGCCGGTTCGACCGTCACCGTGAACAGGCAGCACGCCTTCAGCCGTGACCGGGGCTGCTACGGCGGTGTCCGGGTGACGACCAAGCCGGCCGCGGGCAACCGGTCCGCGTCGGCCTCGCAGTACCTGCCGCGCTGCGTGGAGGTTCCCCGATGACCGTTTCCCGCGCTCCCGAGGGCGACGACTACAGCGCGACCGTCCTCGGCAGCCACTGGATCAGCGGACCGCCCGCGGCGGGGACGGTGGAACCCGACCGGGTCGAGGGGTCCGTGCTCCGTTTCGGGCCCGGTGTCACCGCCGCCCTGCCGGCGCCGTTCCCGCTGGACGCGGCCGTGGCCGTGGCGGCCGCGCCGCGGCGCCGGCCGGGTGCCGGGCTGCGCCGGTACGCGCTCGCGGCGGTCGTACTGGCGGCGGTCCTCGCGTACCTGGGCTGGCAGCGGTTCGGACCCGGGATCGAGGTCCGCGACGTCGCGGTGACCACCGATCCGGCCGGACCCGCCTGCGACGCCACGGCCGACGTGGTCGCCGTCGTGGGCACCAACGGGCGCCCGGGGACCCTGACCTACCGCTGGATCCGCAGCGACGGCACCAGGTCCGAGCAGCTGACCGAGCGGGTGCCGCGCGGGCAGGACGAGGCGCGGCTGCACCTGCTGTGGACCTTCAAGGGCACCGGCAACTACCCCGCCAAGGCGCAGCTGGAGCTGCTGTCGCCCGGACGGCGCACGGCCGCGGTGGAGTTCACGTACCGCTGCACCCCGTAGCGGGCGACCTGACGACGGCGCGAGCGCCGTCGAGGTCGACGGTCGACGCGCGAGCGCGGCGGCGCACCGTCCGCCTCGCCCCTGACGTGACCGTGGCCGACCCGTGGGGCCGGGGGCCACGCCCGTACGGGCTTCAGAACCGGGCGTGGGCGGTGATGTCGGCCTCGAACTCGCCCGTCATCGCCGGGGTCACCGTCGGCCGGCACTGCCGGACGGCCTCCAGGTAGTCCCCGGTGGTCGCGCCGAGCTGCGCGGCCGTCGCGCCGCGGGCGCCCACCGCCTCCAGGTCCCGTTCGAAGGACACCTGCGCCGCGATGCGCGCCGCGTGCTCGATGTCGGCCGGGGTGAACAGTTCGGTCGCCTCCACCAGTGCGCTGACGTCGACGTCGGCGCGGCCCGCCGTGTAGCGGGCCCAGATCGCGGCGCGCGCCCCGGCGTCGGGGGTGCCGATCGGGATGAGGTAGTCGAAGCGTCCCGGGCGCAGGAAGGCCGGGTCGAGGGAGCGGATGGAGTTGGTGGCGCAGACGAGGAGCCGTTCGTCGCCGTCCCGGAAGCCCGGTATCAGCTTGAGCAGTTCGTTGGTCACGCCGTGGATCCCGCCGGGCTGTGCGGGCTCGGTGCGCACCGGGGCGATCTCCTCCACCTCGTCGATGAAGACCAGGACGCGTTCCAGTTCGGCGATCCGGGCGAAGGCGTCGCGCAGGGCGGCGGCCAGGTTGCCCTCGTCGGCGAGGCGCGAGGGCAGCAGTTCGACGAAGGGCCAGCCGAGCCGGGAGGCGATGGCCCGGGCGAAGGTGGTCTTGCCGGTGCCGGGCGGGCCGAACAGGGTGATGGCGCGCGGCGGCCGCACTCCGTGGGTGGCGGCCCGTTCGGGTTCGGCGAGCGGCAGGACCACGCGCCGTTCGATGAGGTCCTTCTCCTTCTCCATGCCGGCGACCCCGGACCACAGGTCGTTGGGCAGGAAGCGGCCGCCGAGGTCGTCGAGGAGTCCGGCGGCCGGTCCGTGGAGCGGCTCGGTCTTCTCGAAGTAGGCGACGGCGGGCTGCCGGGTGTAGCCGGCGTTGAGGAGTCCTTCGCCGAGCAGGTCCTCCTCGGGCAGCACGTAGGCGATGCGGCCGACGCGGGCTGCGATGAGCCGCCGTTCCAGTTCGACGAGAAGGGCGCTGGCCAGGCCCCGGCCGCGCCAGCCTGCGGCGATCGCGATGCGCATGACCCAGGCGCGCTCGCCGGTGACGCAGGCCAGGGCCGCGCCGATGGGGACGCCCTGGTGGACGGCGACCACGCAGGGCTGCCGGCCGGTCAGCGCGCTGATGCACTCGGCGAGCGAGAAGACGGACTCCTGGCCGAGTTCGGCCGTGGTGTCGATCAGGTGGACCACCGCTGCGAGATCGCTCTCGCGGTAGTCGTGGATGAGCCAGTTCACCGGGTACCGCCCCTCGTTCGTGCTCCTTGCGGCCGAGGCTAGGGGCGGGCGGGCCCGCCGATCTCGCGCCGCCGTGCACAACAGGAGGTCCGGAAACCCTCCGTGGCGTCCATAGACTGGTGGCTTCCGCCCGAACGCCAGAGCGAGGATCCCAGCACTTTCATGCGTTGCCACATACCCGCGGCCCATCGCGGGCTCCTCCTCTGCCTGATCCCCTTCCTCTGGACCCTGGCGCTGGGGCTGTGGGGGCTCTCCCGGCAGGACAGCGTGTGGCGTGACGAGGCGGCGACCTGGCAGGTGGCGGGCCGTCCGGCGGGCGAGATCTGGCGGATGCTCGGGAACGTCGACGCCGTCCACGGCCTCTACTACCTGCTGATGCACGGCCTCTTCGAGGTGTTCGGCGCGAGTACGACGACGTTGCGGCTGCCGTCCGTGCTGGCGGTCGCGGGAGCCGCCGTGTGCGTGGCGGTCGTCGGGCGGCGGCTGGCCGGCTTCTGGGCCGGGCTCGGCGGCGGGCTGGCGCTCGGGCTGTTGCCGGCCGTGCAGTTCCATCTGCAGGAGGGCCGGCCGTACGCGCTGGTCGCGGCCGGGGCCGGACTGTCGGCCGTGCTGCTGGTGTCGCTGCTCGGCGACCGGCCCGGGCGGCGGGCGTGGCCGCGCTGGACGGCGTACGGGGCGGTCGTCCTGGTGTGCGCGCTGCTGAACTGGCTGTCGTTGCTGGTGCTGCCCGCGCACGCGGTGACCCTGTGGTGGGTGCGGGCGCGGCGCGGGATGTGGCTGGGCTGGGCGGCGTCCGGCGCGGCGGCGGTCGCGGGCGCGCTGCCGCTGGTGCTGTTCAGCCGGAGCCAGTCCGATCAGGTGTCGTGGATACCGCCGCTGACCTGGCACATGATGATCGGGCCGGGGATCCTGCTGGCGATCGGCGCGCTCGGGGCGTGGGCGGACCGGCCGGACCGTTCGCGGCTCTCGGCGGCGGCGGTGGGGCTGCCGCTGCTGGCGGTGCCTCAGCTCGCTCTGGCCGGGCTGTCGCTGGTCCAGCCGCTGTTCCTGGACCGGTACGTGCTGTTCGGCATGGTGGGGCTGGCCCTGCTGATCGGCGCGGCCCTGGGGGCTGCCGTACGCGCGTGCGCCCCCCGGTTCCCGAAGGCGTCGGCCCTGCTGGTGCCTGGGGTGGTCGGGGTCGCGGTCCTGGCGCTGCTGCCGGTGGAGCTGGGCAAGCGGGCTCCGGCCAGCCGGATCGACGACGTGCTGGCCGTGGCCGGTGAGGTGGCCCGGCTGAAGCGGGACGGGGACGGGGTGCTGTTCGTGCCGGCGGCGCGGCGGGACACGGCGCTGGTCTCCCCGGGCGCGTTCGCGGGCCTGACGGACCTGGCGCTCGCCGAGGGCCCGGTGGCGTCGGCCACGCTCAAGGGCGAGGAGGCGCCGCCGGCCCGGATCCGGGAGGCGCTGCTGGAGCGGCGGCGGGTGCTGCTGGTGACGGACTCGGCGGAGGTCGCGAAGGCCCCGTCGGCGGAACGGGACCAGGCGAAGGCGGCCGTGCTGCGGGAGCGCTTCGCGGTGGTGGAGGACCGGCAGGTGCGGGGGCGCCGGGTGACGGTGTACGAGCGCCGTTCCTGACCGGGGCCGGCCCGCGGCGGGGGTGTCTCGTCCGGGGCTGTGCCGTTCGGAACCGTCTCGTCCGGTCATGGCCCGGCTTTCACGACGTCTTCACGGAATTCACAGGGGATTCATACGGAACACCGTCCTCCGGTCATAGGTTCGGGGGGCAGGGTGGAAAACATGATCCACGACACGCTCCCCCGAACGGCCCGGCGCTCCCGTGCGCGGCGGGCGTCACGGATCCTGCTCGCGCTGTCCGCGATGGCCGCGATGATCGGGGTGGACCTGCCCGATGCCGCCTCCGGCCCGCCGCTCGGCGTCACCGCGTGGGCCCGGCCCGGCGCCGAGGCCGACCGGGTGGGCGCGCTCTTCGCCGCCGGCCTCGACGGCGGGCACTCCTGCACCGCCGCGGTGGTGCGCAGCGACGGCCACGACGTGATCGCCACGGCGGCGCACTGCCTGGACGAGACGGGCGCCACCACGGTGTTCGCACCGGGGTACCGGGACGGCAGGGCCCCGTACGGACTGTGGAGGATCACCGGCGTGTTCGTGGCGCCGGAGTGGACCTCCGGACACGACCCGGACGCCGACATCGCCTTCGCGACGGTGACGCCGGTGGACGGCGGGCGGACCGGCGGCGTCGAGGACCTCGTGGGCGGTTTCCCGGTCGCCGCCGAGCAGGACGCCGGGGCCCGGGTGACGGTCATCGGCTACCCCAGGACGATGGAGGCCCCGCTGCGCTGCGCCAACGGCACCGACCTGCTCTCCCCGACCCAGCGCCGCATCGCCTGCCCCGATCTCAGCGGCGGCACCAGCGGCAGCCCCTGGCTGGTGGACGGCGCGCTGGCCGGGGTGCTCGGAGGCCACGAGGGCGGCGGGACCGTACCGGAGATCTCGTACAGCGCGGTGATGGGCGATCGGGCGGTGAAGCTGTACCGGGAAGCCGCCGTCGGCGGCTGACGGGTGGGGCGGGCAGCGCGCGCGGTCCCCGCGGGGCCTCAGGAGCGGGTGGCCCCGATGCGTTCCGCTTCGGGCGCGGACGGCTGCGCGGGGAGCCGGTCGAGCGCCACCCGGCACGGTGTGCCCAGGCGGATGTCCTGCACCCCGCGTCGCAGGCTGTCGCGCAGCAGGCGGCCGAGCGGGCGTTCGACGAGCCGGTGGACGAGCCATGCGACGGCCACCATGGTGGCGGTCACCCCCACGACCAGCGGGACGGGCGCGATGTCGCCGCGGAAGTGATGGATGGCGGTCAGCCCGGCCATCATGTGGATCAGGTAGAGCGGGTAGGTGACCGCTCCGGCGTGCGGGAGCCAGCGCCACTGGACGCGGTCGAGGGCACCGAGGGCTATGGCCGCCATGACGACGAATCCGAGCACGATGATCACGTGGGCCGGCCAGGCGGGCGTGTGCTGGGTGGCGTTGCGGCCCAGGCTGGAGATCATGCGGGCGTGCACGTGGTGCTGGGCGAGGAGGAACTGCACGCCGACCACGGCCCACAGCACGGCGTTCGGCCGGAAGCGGCGCATCAGGTGGAAGGCGATGCCGGCGATGAAGTACGGGGACGCCGACGACACCGCGAAGAAGGACAGCACGCCGCTGTCGACGGTCGGGGCGACGACGCCGGCGAGGGTCCAGGCCCCGCAGAACAGGACGCAGTTGCGGTAGGTCACGCCGCGCATGACGACGAGCGCGAACAGCACGTAGAACTTCAGCTCGACGAAGAGCGTCCAGTAGGCGTCGTCGACGTGCGGGACGCCGACCCCGGCCTGGAGCATCGAGAGGTTCACCACGACGTCGCTGAACGACGCGACCGTGCGCACCTCGGGCCAGTTGAACAGGACGAGTGAGGTGAAGACCACAGCCGCCCAATAGGCGGGGAACAGCCGCGAGGCCCGGGAGACCGCGAAGTCCCCCACGGTACGCCCCCAGGCGCTCATGCAGATCACGAACCCGCTGACCAGGAAGAAGATCTCGACGCCGAGCCAGCCGTAGACGGCCAGCGCGTGCGCTGCCGGGAAGACGTCCGCGGCGGGCTCGCCCCAGGCGCTGTCGAGGGCGGCGTAGTGGTAGAAGAGGACGGAGAGCGCGGCGATCACCCGGATGCCGTCGAGGGCCGCGAGGCGCGGCCCCGGCCCCCCGGCGCGCGGGGCGCCGTCCGTCGGGCGCCCGCCCGTCCTCGGTATGCCCGGCCTTTCCACCTGCACTCATTCTTCGACCCCGATGTTGGACGGTCTCGGTCTGACCCGTCGGATCTGCGGAACCTTACAGCGCCCTCCCGGCAGGTCCAGCCGACGCCACCATGATCGACGAGGTGTGCTCTAGGGTGTCTCGGAGAGGGCGGCGGGGACGTGGAACCAGGTGGGTTCGTCCCGCAGGGCCCGGTGGATCCGGTCCAGGGCGAAGGGCTCCAGGGGCGGCAGCGCGTCCACGTCGAACCACGCCACTTCGAGGGATTCGTGGTCATTGGCCCGTGCCTCGCCGCCCGTGGCGCGGCAGCGGAAGGTGATGTCCTGGAACTGGCAGACGTCGCCGTTGGGGTAGGTGATCGGCTCCAGCATCTGGACGAGGACCACGCGCTCGGGTACGCAGTGCACCGCCGTCTCCTCGTACACCTCGCGCACGGCGGTCTCGGCGGGCTGTTCGCCCGGCTCGGCGATGCCGCCCACCACGGACCACCGCCCGGTGTCGGTGCGCCGGCCGAGCAGCACCCGGCCCCGGTCGTCGATGACGATGGCCGTGACCCCGGGCAGCAGGAGCAGCTGGTGCCCGGCGGACTGACGGATCCGCCGGATGAAATCAGGAGTGGTCATCCCCCGACCCTACGAGCCCGGGGCGGGGCCCCGCCTCAGGCGGCGCGGCGGGCCCGGATCCGGCGGGCGGCGAGGACACCGAACCCGCCCGCGGCGAGCAGCAGCAGGGCGTACTCCGGCAGCGGGCCGAGGACGGTGGCCGGGGTGCGGCCGGAACGCAGCGGGATCTCGGCGACGAGCGCGTCGGCGGTGAACATCCTGGTCTGCGACACGATCCGGCCGTCGGGGCGGATGACGGCGCTGACGCCGCTGGTGACGGGTACGAGGACGGTCCGGCTGTGCTCGACCGCGCGGACCCGGTCCATGGCGAGCTGCTGGTAGGTCATCTGGGTGCGGCCGAAGGTGGCGTTGTTGCTCGGTACGGCGATCACCTGGGCGCCGTCCTGGACGGTCGAGCGGACGGCGTCGTCGAAGGCGGCCTCGAAGCAGGTGACCATGCCCACGCCGCTGCCGGCCATGTCGAAGACGCCCGGGTCCTTGCCGGGGCCGAAGTCGCGGCGCACCCGGTCCACGTCGGAGCTGAACAGCCGGACGAAGGAGCGCATCGGGATGCGCTCCCCGAAGGGCTGGATCTTGCGCTTGTCGTACGTCTCGGTGGGTCCCGCGACGGGGTCCCAGAGGATCATCGTGTTGCGCAGCGGGCCCGTCTCCGGGGCGACGACCGCGCCGATCGCGACGGGCACGCCGATGGCCTTGACCGCCTCGTCGATGACGGCGCGGGCGTCGGGTTCGGCGTACGGGTCGAGGTCGGAGGAGTTCTCCGGCCAGACGACGAAGTCGGGCTTGGGGGCCTTGCCGGCCTTGACGTCCTCGGCGAGCCGGATCGTGCGCTTGACGTGGTTGTCGAGGACGGCACGGCGCTGGGAGTTGAAGTCGAGACCGAGGCGCGGCACGTTGCCCTGGATGACGGCGGCCACGACGGTGCCGTCCTCGGCCGCGTCGGAGACCAGCGGGCGGGCCGCGAGGGCGGCGCCGACCGGGGCGGCGACGGTGAGCGCGGTCAGCGCGGCGGTGGCGCGGCCGGGGTGGCGGCGGGCGATGCGCAGGGCCTCGTACAGGCCGAATCCGCAGAGGGCCACGCCGAAGGAGAGCAGTGGTGTGCCGCCGAGGGCGGCGAGCGGGGTGAAGACGCCGTCGGCCTGGCCGAAGGCGAGCTTGCCCCAGGGGAATCCGCCGAAGGGGGCCCGGGAGCGCAGGGCCTCGCCCGCGACCCAGACGGCGGCGGCGAACACCGGCCAGGCCGGGAGGCGGCTGACGAGGGCGATGCCGAGGCCGGTGAGGCCGATGAAGAGTGCTTCGAGGGCGGCCAGCGCCAGCCACGGCACCGGTCCGACCTCCTCGCCGGTCCAGACGAGGAGCGGGAGCAGGTAGCCGAGGCCGGCGAGGGTGGCGAGCCCGAAGCCGGCCCGCGGGCGGCGCCCGTACAGGCATCCGGCGAGCAGGGCGAGGGCGAGCGGGGCCAGCCACCACAGGGGGCGGGGCGGGAAGCTGAGGTAGAGCAGTACGCCGGACAGCGCGGCCAGGAGGCACCGCAGCAGCAGGGCTCCGCGCCGCCGCGGTGGCGCGGCCGGGCCGTCGGGGGGTGTCACGGAGGGCGTCCTGGGTCCGGCCGGGCCGTCGGCGGGCCGCGGGGGCTCGTCGCTCCAGGCGGCCTCGCGGGTCACACTGCTGCTCATCTGGCGGAGTGTACGTCCCCGCGCCCTCGGATCCCGTAAGCGCCTCGGCCGTGCGGCGCGGGACCCCACCGCCGGACGGGCACCGGCGGGCGGGGGCGGGCCGGCGCGGCCCGGGAGGCTCAGCGGGCGAGGGTGCGCAGGTGGGCGCGGATGACGCGGACGGCATCCTCGGCGTCGTCGACGGTGACCGTGAAGAGCTTGCCGTCGTCCAGCGTCAGTTCGAAGCCCTCGCCGCGCCGGACGATCACGGCGGTGCCCTTCTCGGGACGCCAGCGGTAGCCCCAGCCGCCCCAGTGCTGCGGGGTGATCCGGGAGAGGAACTCGACCGAGGCCACGTCGGTGAGTTCGATCCTGCGGCGCGGGAACCCGATGTGTCCGCAGCGCACCTGGAGGGCCTCGGGGTCGATGGTGACGGAGACGTGCACGAAGGCGACCGTGCCGTAGACCATGAGCAGTCCGGCGGCGAGGCAGCCCGTCACGGCCATGAGCAGGGGCACGAAGCCCGAGGTCCAGGCGTTGTCGACGGCCAGCTCGACACCGAGCGCGACGCAGGCCGCGCCGACCGCCGCGAGCAGCCACTGCATGGGGTTGGAGGCCCGGCCCGTCCAGAGCGGACCAGGGGGGTGACCCGTCATACGTAGCAGCGTACCCACGTTGAGCTACGGCGCCACCGTCGCGCGCCCGGTCGGCCCACGGCGCGCCGCACCGCCGCGCGGAAGGGTCAGCCGGGGAGCAGGCGCACGAGCGCGTCGCGCAGGGCAGGGCGGCGGCCCGTCGTGAACCGGTGCAGGGCGCGGGAGCCGAAGGCGACGCGCTGGGCGCTGCGGCGGCGCTCGGCGTCGTACGCGCGCAGGGCGCCGGGCAGCCCGTCCGGCCCGGCGCCGGCGACGGCGCGGGCGAGGGCCTCGGCGTCGAGCAGCGCGGTGCAGGCGCCCTGACCGAGGTTGGGCGTCATGGCGTGGGCGGCGTCGCCGACGAGGGCGACCCGGCCGGCGGCGACGAAGGAGGGGAGCGCGGGGTACAGGTGGCGCATCTCGTACCGGATCCAGGTCGCGGGATCGGTCTCGGCCAGCACCCGGGGAATCGGGTCGTGCCAGCCGGCGAAGGCGTTCCGTACCTCCCGGGCGGTGGTGGCCGCGGGCAACGTGGCGTACCAGTTGGTGCGGCCGGGCTCGACCGGGGTCATGCCGAAGGAACGGCCCTCGCCCCACGTCTCGCCGTACCGTCCGGTCTCGAATCCGGCGATGCCGATCCAGGCGACCGTGCCGACGCGGCGGGGGCGGCTGCGGGTGCCGAAGTACGCCGGGCGCACCACGCCGTTGATGCCGTCGGCACCGACGACGAGACCGGCGTCGAGTGCGCCGGGGTCGGCAAGGGCCCGCCCGTGGGCGATCGGCGGGCCGCCGAGGCGGTCGAGTTCGGCGAGCAGCGCGTCGATCAGATGGGGTCGGGAGATCAGCAGTTCGGGCCGGCCCGCCCTGCGTTCGATCCGTTCCAGCGGGAGGGCTGCGAGGACCGTGCCGTCGGGGCGTCGGATGCGGGCGTCGCGGTACGGCACGGCGCGCGCCCGCAGCGCGTCGCCGAGGCCGGCGCCGAGCCGGTCGAGTGCGGCCTGGGCGGTGGGGTGGATGCCGAAGGCGGTTCGCTAGCGCTCGGGAGCGGCCCGCCGTTCGAGGACGGTGACCGTCCAACCGGCCCGGCGCAGGCCGATGGCGGTGGCGAGGCCGCCGACCCCGGCGACGACCACGACGGCCGTTCCCGGGGCGGCCCCGCTCGTGCCCCCCGGCGGCGTGCTGGTCCCGTCGCTCATGGCTCACCCCTCCGCTCGCACGACCGCGACCACCACAGCCGTGGTACTACATCTGTGGTACCACGGCTGTGGTTATCCTGACAACGTGAATCAGGACCGGAGGGACCGGCTGCGGGACGCGGCCGTCGCCGTACTGGCGGAATCGGGCGGGCGCGGGCTGACCCACCGCGCCGTGGACGCGGCCGCCGACGTACCGACGGGGACCGCCAAGAACTACTTCCCGACGCGTGACGCCCTGCTGCGGGCAGTGGCGGAACGCTGCCTGGAGCAGTACCGGGCGCTGGCCGCCTCGCTGGCGGGTGCCGGACCCGGCCCGGCCGACGCGGGCGGGCTCGCGGCGCTGCTCGCCGGGCTGCTGCGGGACGTGGCGGGGCCCGGGCGTCCCCGCGTCCTCGCCTACCTGGAGCTCCAGACCGAGGGGACGCGCCGGCCGTGGCTGGCGGCGCTGCTCGACCCGATCGCCGCGGCGGACTTCGCCGCGCACGCGCACCTGCTGCGCGCGGCCGGGCTGCCCGCCGGCACCGAACGGGCTCGGGCCCTGACCCTGGCCCTGCACGGTGCCGTGCCCCACCTGCTGGCCGGAGCCCCGGCCACCCTGGCCGCCGCCGGACTGGACGACCTGGACCGCTTCGCCCGCGACCTGCTGGCCGCCGTACGCTGCGGGGAGCCCCGGTGACCGCCCCCAGCCGACTGGACCGGGCCGTGGGAACCGTACTCGGATCAGCGGCGGGCGACGCCCTCGGTGCGCCGTACGAGTTCGGTCCGGCGGGGCAGTTGGGCGCGCGCGGCGAGGAGATGCGCGGGGGCGGAGGCTGGGACCCGGGCGAGGCGACGGACGACACCCAGATGGCCGTCCTGGTCGCCGAGTCGCTGCTGGAGCGGGGCGGCCTCGAACTCCCGGAGATGTTCGAGAGGTTCCAGCGGTGGGCGGCCGGTGAACCGAAGGACATCGGCCTGCAGACCGAGGACGTGCTCACCAACGGCGAGCCCTGGGACCTCGCGGCGGCCCTGCACTTCCAGATCAACGCCCGGGCGGCCGGCAACGGCTCCCTGATGCGGGCCGCCGGCTCGGCCGTGTACTTCTCCGCCGCCGGGCGGGAGGCCACCATGGACGCCGGGCGGCGGATCGCGGCGCTGACGCACGGCGACCGGGCGGCCTGGGAAGGGACCGCGATCCTGCACGATCTCGTCCGCGTCGCCCTGGACGGCGCCGATCCGCTCGCGGCCCTGCCGGCCACGCTCGACGCCGTGCACCCGGCCCACCGCGAACGGTACGGCCGGGTGCTGGCACCCGACTGGCACCCGGGTCTGGCCACCGAGTTCAACGGTGCGGTGTGGCCCTGCCTGGGCTCGGCGGTGTGGGCGCTGCGGACCACCACCGGGTTCGCCGAGGCCGTACGGGCCGCCGTGGACCTGGGCGGGGACACGGACACGGTGGCCGCGGTGACGGGTGCGCCGGCCGGCGCCCGGTACGGGCAGGGGGCCGTTCCCGCGCACTGGGCGGCACGGCTGCACGTACCGCTGCCCGGGTTCGGCGAGCGGGTCCTGTACGCGGACGACCTGCGCGTGCTGGCTCAGCGCCTCGCGACGGCCGGCTCCGGCTGAAGCTCCAGGCGGCGGCCGCGGAAGCCCGCGCGCAGCCGCCGGTCGTGCGTGACCACCACCAGGGTCCCGCCGAAGTGGGCCAGGGCGGCCTCCAGTTCCTCCACCACGGCCGGGGCCAGGTGGTTCGTCGGCTCGTCCAGCAGGAGCAGGCAGAGGGGACGCGCCACCAGCCGGGACAGCTCCAGCTTGCGGCGCTGGCCGGCGGAGAGGGCGCGCACCGGCCGGGTCAGGTCGGCCGGGGCCAGCAGGCCGAGTCCGGCGACGTACCGGTCGGCGTGCTCGGGGCCGAACAGTTCGACGGCGGAGCGGCGTTCGCGCGCCCATGGATCGTCCTGCCGGAGCAGTCCCACCCGCTCGGGGGTCCGGACGAAGCCCCGCGCCGGAGGCAGTTCACCGGCCATGAGCCGCAACAGGGTCGTCTTTCCGGCCCCGTTGGGTCCGGTGACCAGGAGCCGCTCCCCCGGCGCGAGCTCCAGCGAGACCGGTTCGAGCCGTCCCGGCACGGCCGCACCCGCCACTTCCACGGATCCGGCGGCGCCCTCGGTGAACCGCCCGGTGAAGGTGAGCGGCCGCGGGGGCGGCGCAACGGGATGCGCGGCCAGCCGGTGCAGCCGCTCGCGGGCGGTGCGGATGCGGCTCGCGGCGCCGTGGGTGCGCGACCGGGCACGGAAGGCGCCGGCGCCGCTGAAGCCGCGGGGCAGCTTGCGCGGAATCGCCGCGGACCGCCCGATGTTGGTCTCGGCGAGCCGTTCGGCGCTGCGCACCTCCTCGCGCCACTGCTCGTACTCCCTCTCGTGGCGGGCCCGTTCGGCGGCGCGGCCGGCCAGGAAGCCGGCGTAGCCGTTGCCGAAGCGGCGCACCGTCCGGCGGTCGCCGTCGACCTCCAGGACGGCGGTCGTCACCCGGTCGAGGAAGAGCCGGTCGTGGGTGACCGCCACGAGGGTGCCGCGGCGTGCGCGCAGGTGCTCCTCCAGCCAGGCGACGGCCTCGTCGTCGAGGTCGTTGGTCGGCTCGTCGAGCAGCAGCAGTTCCGGCTCGGCGGCCAGGGCGGCCGCGAGGGCGAGCCGGGAGCGCTGCCCGCCGGAGAGGGTGCCGAGCCTGCGGCCGGGGTCGATGTCCGCGCGTTCGCCGAGGCGGCGCAGGGTGGTCGCGACCCGGCGTCGGGCGTCGCGGCCGCCGCGCGCTTCGTAGGAGGCGAGGAGGTCCGCGTAGGCGGTGAGTTCTTCGGGGCCCGCCCGGTGCAGGAGTGACTCGGCGGTGCGGATGCGGTGTTCGAGGGCGGTGAGGTCGGCGAGGGCGAGGTCGACGGCTTCTCCGACGCGGGCGTCCGGAGGGAGGTCGAGGGTCTGCGCGAGGTGCCCCGTGCCGCCGGGGGCGGTGACGGTGACCTCGCCGTGGTCGGGGCGTTCCCGTCCGGCGAGGAGCCGGAGCAGGGTGGATTTGCCGGAACCGTTGTCGCCGACGACGCCGACCCGCTCGCCGGGCCGGACCGTGCAGCTGACCCGGTCGAGGACGACGCGGGTGTCGTAGGTCTTCGTGACCTCGGACAGGACGATCTGGCTGGAGGCCAGTGGAGCGCGCAAGGGCAGTGCCTTTCGGTGGGGGACGGGAGCCGGGTCCACCCGGCCTTGCGAGACGATACGGATCGTCTCGCAACACGCAGACCATAGCCCAGACAGGGAGGGCTTCGCAAGACGGTTCGTCTCGTCAGTGCGGCTGCGGCCTCGTGCACCGCCCGGACCAGGCCGAAACGGGCGGGTCGGTCACATCAGCCCGAGGCAGGGGGAACCGGAGACCCCGCGCCCGGCACCATCCGACGGGCACGCTCCGCGTGCCGCGCGGCGGTCGCCGTCAGCCGACGGGCGCGCCCTGGCCCGCCAGGAGGCGGCCCTCGACGTACGCGAACGCGGCGGCGGGCAGGGCCGCTTCGCGGCCGCTGTGCAGGACGGTCAGTCCGCCCGTGCGGGGCAGGGCGGGCTCGGCGACGGCACCGATACGGCGCAGCGCCTGGGTGGCGACGGGCTCGGCGGAGCCGTAGTAGACCAGCGCCGCTCCCCCGGTCCGTGCGGCGAGGGCGGCCCGGATGGGGCTCTCGGTCAGCTCGTAGTGGGTGCAACCGAGCACCACGTCGGTGACGTCGGCCGGGGTCAGCGCGGCCGCCGCGGCGACGGCCGCGGTCACCGCGGCGTCGTCGGCGGCCTCCACGGCGTCGGCCAGTCCGGGGCAGGGCACCTCCGTGACGCGGGCGCCGGACGCGAAGTCGCGGATCAGCCCGCGCTGGTAGGGGCTGCCGGTGGTGGCGGGGGTGGCCCAGATGGCCACCCGGCCGCCGGCCGCGGCGGCGGGCTTGATGGCGGGTACGGTCCCGATGACCGGGATGCCAGGCTCCAGTTCGGCCCGTACGGCGTCCAGGGCGTGCACGGTGGCGGTGTTGCAGGCCACGATCAGTGCGTCGGGACGGTGCGCGGCGGCGGCCCGGGCCACGGCCAGCGCCCGGCCGGTGAGGTCCTCGGGGGTCCGCGGACCCCAGGGCATGCCGTCGGGGTCGGAGGACAGGACGAGATCCGCGTCCGGCCGCAGCCGCCGCACCGCCGCGGCCGCCGCGAGGAGGCCGATTCCGGAGTCCATGAGCGCGATCTTCACCCGGCCACTTTAGTCGACCCCGGCTCGGGCCGAACCGGCACCGGCCGGATCCCGCCCCGCGCGCCGCCGCCCCTCCGGCCCGTCCGGCGCCCGGCCCGGGCCCGCACCCGGGGAGCCTCCACCGCGTGGCGCCGACCGCCGGAAGGGCGGGCACGGGGACTCCGGTGCGGCAGGTCCGGAGCGGCGCGTCCGGAGCGGCGCGTCCGGTACGTTCGCCCGCCGGGGAGGGCGGGCGCGGCGGCTCCGGTGCTGCGGTCCGGTGCGCCGACCGCCGGGAAGGCGGGCGCCGCCGGTCCGGTGCCGCCGGTCCGGTGCGTGCGCATGCCGGGCGGGTCCTTGCGGCCGACGACACCGCGGCATGCAGGCTGCCGGACCCCGGCGGGGCGGCACGAGGCGCGGGCGGAGCGGACCGGAGACGCGGACCGGGGCGCCCGCTCGCCGCACCCGACCGGAATCCCTCCGGGGATCGTGCGGACCCCACCCGGGCGCCGCGGCGGCCCCCACGGGTCGGGCGCGACCGGCGCGGCGCCGAACACACCATCGCCCAGGGGCGGCCGCCCACCCGCGCGCACGCCCCGGACCGGGGCGCCTTCACGGTCGGCCGCGCGCCCGGCCCGCTCCGGGTCACGCGCCCGGCCGGCTCCGGGCCGCGCGCCCGGCGCCGGAGGCCGCCGCACCGGCGCGTCCGGATGCGCGACAGGTCCCCGCCGGCCCGGCACACTGCCGCCATGGGCCTCCTCACCGGCGCCTCCGTCGCCACCGCCGCGTCCTACGCCTCCCTCGCCGCATGGCTCTGGCTCACCCTCGCCCAGGGCATGTTCTGGCGCACCGACGTCCGGCTCCCGCCGCGCACCGCCCCCGCCCACTGGCCGTCCGTCGCGATCGTCGTACCCGCCCGGGACGAGGCCGGGGTGCTGCCGCTGAGCCTGCCCTCGCTCATCGCCCAGGACTATCCCGGTGAGGCCGAGGTCATCCTCGTCGACGACGGCAGCACGGACGGCACCGGCGACCTGGCCCTCCGGATCGCCGCCGAACAGCCGGGCCTCCCGCTCACCGTGGTCTCGCCCGGGGACCCGGCCCCCGGCTGGACGGGCAAGCTGTGGGCACTGCGCCACGGCATCTCGCTCGCGCGCACCGCGCACGCCACCGAGCCCGATTTCCTGCTGCTCACCGACGCCGACATCGCGCACGAACCGGACAGCCTGCGCGAACTGGTCTCCGCCGCCACCTCCGCGGACCTCGACCTCGTCTCGCAGATGGCTCGGCTGCGCGTCGCCGGCCTGTGGGAGCGCCTCGTCGTCCCCGCCTTCGTCTACTTCTTCGCCCAGCTCTACCCCTTCCGCCGGATCAACCGGCCCGGCGCCCGTACCGCCGCGGCCGCGGGCGGCTGCGTCCTGCTGCGCACCGCGGCGGCCGTCCGGGCGGGCGTGCCCGACCGCATCCGGCAGGCCGTCATCGACGACGTCTCCCTGGCCCGGGCGGTGCAGGACTCCGGCGGCCGGATCTGGCTGGGGCTCGCGGAGCGCGTGGACAGCGTGCGCCCCTACCCGGCCCTCGCGGACCTGTGGCGGATGGTCTCGCGCAGCGCCTACGCACAACTGCGCCACCAGCCCCTGCTGCTGGCCGGGACGGTGGCCGGGCTGGCGCTCGTCTACCTGGTGCCCCCGGTCGCCCTCCTGGCCGGCCTCGCCGCCGGACGGGCCTCGACGGCCTGGGCCGGGGGCCTCGCCTGGCTGCTGATGACCGGCACCTACCTGCCGATGGTCCGCTACTACCGGCAGTCCGCCGCGCTCGCCCCGCTGCTTCCGCTCACGGCGCTGCTGTACCTGCTGATGACCGTCGACTCGGCCGTTCAGCACTACCGGGGGCGTGGCGCGTCATGGAAGGGCCGGACCTATGCCCGTCCGAGCGACGCCTGAAACGGCGAACCCCTGTCCTGAACCGCGTCATCCGAGGTCACCGCGTTGTGACGCTGTGTCAGCGAGAAGTCGGTGCAACGCACAACCGGTGGGTACGAGTTGGGCCAAGGCGGGATGGAAGTGACCAAATCGTGCACGTGAACGCCAAGTGAAAGCTGTGGCTCTGACCTGCGAATATGCAGGTCAGCGCGGTGTTGACGGCACCTCGCTATGGACCCGGTGAATTCGTGGGCTTAACTTATGTCTCATGACCTCCCCCCGCTCCACTTATGGCGGCGGTTACTACTCCGCGCCCTCCTTCCCGGACACCCCCATCTACGACTCCCTCGTCGCCGAACGCGGCACTCCGCAGATCGCCCCGATCCGCGTCCCGGCCGCCTACGAGTCCCCGAGCGCGGGTTATTCGAGCGGTGGGTACCTGCCGGCCCTCCCGTCGGCCCTGCCGGCGCTGCCGCCCCCCTCCCCTCAGCAGCAGGCGCCCGCGTACGGTTACGGCTACCCGTACCAGCAGCAGGCCGCTCCGCAGCCGATGCCGCTGCAGAACGCGCCCGCGCCCTACATCCCGCAGCAACAGCCGGTGGCCGCCCGCGCCGGCTACGTGCCGCAGCCCCAGCCGCAGCAGCCCCGCCCGGCGGCCATGGCCACCGGCTACGAGGCGATGCGTCCGGCCGCACCGCGCCCCGTGCAGGTGCCGGCTCCCGTCGCGGGCGCCTCGTACGAGGACCCGTACGGCCGCCCCTACCAGGGGCGCGGCTACTGACCGGGCCCCTCGCGCGCGCCGGGACGGCGGAGCGGGCTGGCAGTATGCCCCCATGTCGAAGTTGCACGTTCAGGCGCTCCACGTCCACCCCGTCAAGTCGGTAGCGGGGAGCGCTCCCGACGAGGTGGCCGTGGAGCCCTGGGGGCTGTCCGGGGACCGGCGGTGGGCCCTGATCGACCCCGAGGGGACGGTCGTCACCCAACGCCGCCATCCCCGGCTCGCCTTGGCGTCGGCGCGCCCTGCGGGCGACGACCGGATCGCGGTGACCGCTCCCGACATGGCGGAGCTGGTCGTGGAGGTGCCCGAGCCCGGTCCGCTGGAGCCGGTGACGCTGTTCGGGAAGAAGGTCGAGACCGTGGTCGCGGCGCGGGCCGCGGGCGACTGGTTCAGCACGTTTCTCGGGGTTCCGGTCCGACTGGTGCACCTGGACGACCCTGCCGTACGTCGTCCCGTGGACCCCGACTACGCACTGCCCGGCGAGACGGTGAGCCTGGCCGACGGCTATCCCCTGCTGCTCACCACGCTCGCCTCGTTGGACGCCCTGAACTCCCTGATCGCGGCGGGGGACCACCCCGAAGAGGGCCCGCTGCCGATGAACCGTTTCCGGCCCAACGTCGTCGTCTCGGGTGCCGAGGCCTGGGCGGAGGACGGCTGGCAGCGCCTCGCCATCGGCGACGCGCTCTTCCGCGGCGTGCGCGAATGCGGCCGGTGCGTCGTCACCACCACCGACCAGCGGACGGCGGAGCGGGGCAGGGAACCGCTGAAGACGCTGGCCAGGCACCGGCGGATCGGCAGGTCGCTGGCCTTCGGGCGGCTGCTGGTGCCGCTCCGCACGGGCACCCTGCGCGTCGGCGACGAGGTCCGCGTCCTGGCGTGACGGACCACGTCCGGGTGGCGGCCGGACCACAGGAATGACACCTTCGGGGGGCTCCGCCCCCGAGCTGGAACCAACCGGCGCGACCGGGCCGTTGGAGCAGTCGGAACAGGAGACAGACGCAGGGGGAGCCGAACCGTGCGGACAGCTATGGGTGTGTGGCGCTGGCGGCGCAATCCGCTGCGCCGGCCGACCGATCTCTTCGAGGCGTGGGTGGCCTTCGCGGCGCTGGTGTGCGTCGTGCTGGTGGCCCCGGCCGTCGGCTGGGTGGCGGGCCTGCGCGTGGACGGCACGCTGCAGCAGGCCGCGTACGAACAGCGGCTGGAGCGTCATCTCGTACCGGCCGTGGTGGTCCGCCCCGCCCCCGCCCCGGACGAGGAGGTGTCCGCCGACCCGTCGGCACAGCGGACGTCACCTCGGCGTACGCAGATCGTGGCCTCGTGGACCGCGCCCGACGGCAGCAGCCACGAGGGCACGGTGCCGGCCGCGGAGGAACCCCCGCTGCCCGGCGACCGGTTCCGCATATGGACCGACGACCGGGGCCGGCTGGTGGGACGGCCGCTGGACCCGTCCGCCGCCACCTTCCACGCGGGGACGGCCGGCCTGGCCGCCGCGGCCGGCGTGGCCGTCCTGGCCGTGACGGTCCGCCGCCTGGTCGTACGCCGGCTCATGCACCGTCGGTACACACGTCTGGACCGCGCGTGGGCGGCCGCCGGACCGGACTGGGGCCGGGCGGGCGCAGGTGGCTGACCTGGCGACCCATCGGCTCCGCGCGCGCTACGGTGGACCGGCCGGACCGGTCGCACCCGTGACAGCAGTCACCCGAGTGGCCTCGGACATCTGCGGCTCAGGCCGCATCGGCAGCGCGAGCACGAGGGTGGGGGCACGACAGCACCATGGTTCAGGGCACGGTCCAGGTGACGCACGGCGGCTCTTCGCGGTGGCGGCGCCGCTCCGGTGAATATCCGACGCTGACCGCCGCGCTCGCCGCCGCGGGCGACGGTGATGTGCTGTCCATCGCCCCGGGCACCTACCGGGAGAATCTGGTGCTGCACCACGCCGTCACCCTGCGCGGGCCCGAGGACGGGTCGGGTTCGGTGCGGATCGCGCCCCTCGACGGCGTCGCGCTGACCCTGCGCGCCTCGGCCGTGGTGCAGGACCTGTACCTGGAGGGCCAGGACCGGGCGGCGCCGGCGCTGCTGGTCGAGGACGGCTCCCCCGAACTGACCGACCTGCGCGTGAGCACCCACTCGGCGGCCGGCATCGAGGTGCGCGGGTCCGGGGCCCGGCCCCTGGTGCGCCGCTGCACCGTGGAGAATCCGGCCGGCGTCGGCATCGCCGTACTGGACGGCGGCGGCGGGGTGTTCGAGGAGTGCGAGGTCGTCGCCTCGGGGCAGACCGGGTTCTCGGTGCGCGGGGGCGGCCGGCCGCGCCTGGAGCGGTGCCGCATCCATCACTCCACGGGCGCGGGCATCGCGGTCACCGGCGAGGGCTCGGGCCTGGAGGCCCTGGGCTGCGAGGTGTACGAGGTCAGGGGCGCCGGGGTGCAGATCGCCGCCCGCGCCGCCGCCCGCCTCACCGACTGCGCGGTGCACCGCACGTCGGCCGACGGGGTCACGCTCGACACCGACGCCGTCCTCACCCTGGCCGGGTGCGACATCCACGACATCCCGGAGAACGCCGTCGACCTCCGGTCACGTTCGGTCCTCACCCTCAGCCGCACCTCGGTGCGCCGGTTCGGGCGCAACGGCCTGTCCGTCTGGGACCCGGGAACCCGGGTGGACGCCGAGTCCTGCGAGATCCACGACAGCACCGGCGACTATCCGGCGGTGTGGGTCAGCGACGGGGCCACCGCCTCCCTGGACTCCTGCCGGGTCCACGACGTGCCGGACGCCCTCTTCGTCCTGGACCGCGGGTCGAGCGTCGACGTCACCGACAGCGATCTCTCCCAGGTCCGCAACACCGCCGTCTCGGTGAGCGACGGTGCGACCGCGCAGCTCGACGACTGCCGCATCCGCGAGGCGGCCACCGGGGCCTGGTTCCGCGACCACGGCAGCGGCGGCATCCTCGCCGGCTGCACCATCGACGCCGTGCAGACCGGTGTGATCGTCACCAAGGGCGCCGACCCGGCCCTGGAACGCTGCACCGTCACCTCTCCCGCCGAAGCCGGTTTCTACGTGTCGGCGGGCGGCCGCGGCACCTTCAAGGCCTGCCGGGTGACGGACAGTTCCGGTTTCGGCTTCCACGTCCTCGACGGCTGCCGCACCACGCTGACGCGCTGCCACACCGAGCGCTGCGCCCGCGGCGGCTACGAGTTCGCCGAGGACGGGCCCGTCGCCGAGGAGTGCACCGGCGACGGGTCGGGCCTGCGGCCGGCGCCGGCCGCCCAGCCGGCCCCGGGCGGCGGCTTCACCGGCGCGCAGGCCGGAGTGCGTACGGTCACCGCGGCGCGCAGCCCCGTGGCGCAGCCGTCACCGGCGGCCCCCGCGGCCGTACCGCGGCCCGCGCGGCCGGAGCCGGCCGGGGCCGCGGCCGTGGAGGCGCGGGCGTCCGGGGCGGTGCTGGGGCAGCTCGACGCGCTGGTGGGCCTGGACAGCGTCAAGCGCGAGGTGCGTGCGCTCACCGACATGATCGAGGTGGGCCGGCGGCGGCAGCTGGCGGGCCTCAAGGCCGCCTCGGTGCGCCGGCACCTGGTCTTCACCGGCTCCCCCGGTACCGGGAAGACCACGGTCGCGCGGCTGTACGGGGAGATCCTCGCCTCGCTCGGGGTCCTGGAGCGCGGGCACCTGGTCGAGGTGTCGCGCGTGGACCTGGTGGGCGAGCACATCGGCTCCACGGCGATCCGCACGCAGGAGGCCTTCGACCGGGCGCGCGGCGGAGTGCTGTTCATCGACGAGGCGTACGCGCTGGCCCCGGAGGACTCGGGCCGGGACTTCGGGCGCGAGGCGATCGACACGCTGGTGAAGCTGATGGAGGACCACCGGGACGCGGTGGTGGTGATCGTCGCCGGATACACGGCGGAGATGGAGCGCTTCCTGACCGTCAACCCGGGTGTGGCGTCGCGGTTCTCCCGGACCATCGCCTTCGGTGACTACGGCCCGGGTGAGCTGCTGAGGATCGTGGAGCAGCAGGCCGAGGAGCACGAGTACCGCCTCGGCGAGGGCACCGTCGAGGCCCTGCTGGCGTACTTCACGGAGCTGCCCAAGGGGCCCGCCTTCGGCAACGGCCGCACCGCGCGCCAGACCTTCGAGTCGATGGTGGAGCGGCACGCGGGGCGGGTGGCCCAGCTGCCGGAGCCGAGCACGGACGACCTCACCCTGCTGTTCCCGGCGGATCTGCCGACGCTGTCGGCCCCTTGCTGACGCCGGGGCGCTGAGCGGGCACCTCGGCCCGGGCCGAGGTCTCCAGCCGGGCGAGGAGTGCGGCGCGTTCGGCGGCGAAGGCGGGGTCCGCCTGGTAGTCGGCGTGGCCGAGGATCGGCGCGGGCAGCGGGTGGCGGGCGCTGCGCCCGTAGGCGAGCGGGTCGGCGAGCGGGCCGCGGTCCACCTCCGGTGCCTCCGCGCCGGGGAGCGCGGGACCGCCGATGGGGTCGGTGGCGCGCCAGAGGTTGCGCCAGCAGTCCACGTCGCGGTGCAGGGCGTCGAGCTGTCCGGGGCCGAAATAGGCGGGGAACCAGCGTCCGTAGAGGCGGGCGAGCGGGGAGCCGTACGTGAGCAGCGCGACGCGGCGGCGTACGGGTGGCGGCAGTTGCCAGACGGCGGCCGCGGCGAGCACGCTGCCCTGGGAGTGTCCGGAGATCACCAGCCGGCCCCCGGTGCGGCCGGTCCAGCCGGCCATCCGCCAGGTCAGGTCGGGAACGGCGCGCTCGGCGTAGCAGGGCGGGGCGAAGGGGTGGGCGGCGCGCGGCCAGAAGGTGCCGACGTCCCAGAGGATCCCTATGGTCCGCCGGGCGGCCGGGTCGCGGTAGGCGCGGCGGCCCCAGGCGACGAACAGGGCGATGCCCAGGCCGATCAGCCAGGAACCGGCGTCCTGGGCGGTACGGGCGGCGGTCTCCAGCAGTGGCGGACCGCCGCGGGCGGCCTCGCCCGGGACCCGTCCGCTGAGCCACGCCCCGGCCAGTGCGCCCGCGCCGAGCACCAATGTGATCCCGGAGACGGCCGCCACGAACCAGGGCGCGGAGTCGGTGAGCGCGGCGGCGGTCCGCGCCCCGGCGATACGGCGGCTGCGCGCCCTGTCCGGGGCCTCCCCCGGGTACTCGGCGGCGACGGCCGCGGCGAGGTCGCGCCGCGCCCCCGCCGCGCGCACCGCGAACCAGGCGGCGAGCAGCGCCAGTACGAGGAGCAGCGGGGGCAGGACGGCCGCCTGCCAGGACAGCAGGACGGGCGGCCCGGGCAGCGGTGCGCCCGCCATGCCGGGGGTGGCGCCGCCGTCCAGCCAGTCGGCGACGCGCTGGGCGACCCCGCCGGACATGACCCCGCCGAGGGCGCAGCCGAGCATGGCGACGGCGGGGCCGCCGAGGCCGCGCAGGGCGGTCGCGGGGTCGGGGGCCCTGCGGTACAGGTGGCGGGCGACGACGGCGAGGGCGAGTACGCACAGGCCCTGCCCGAGCATGAGCACCCCGAAGGCGAAGTCGCCGGGGAGCCGTCCGGTGGAGGTCCAGCCCGGGCGTGACCAGCAGGCGTGCAGCAGGACGGCGGTGAGCAGGGCGAGGGCGGCTCCGGGGAGCAGGCTGACGGCGGCCCGGTCGAGGCGGTGGTCGGGGCGGTCCTCGCTGCGGCCGCGCCGGCAGACGACCCAGGCGACGGTGACGGCCCCGGCGGCGAGGAGGCCCTGGGTGATCCAGCCGAGGGCCTCGACGACGGGGGCGGTGGCCGCGGTCCGGCGGTCGTGGTCGGCGGTGGGGGCGGAGACGGCCACCGCGACGGTGAGCAGCCCCGCGGCGGTGTGCGCGGCCCGCAGCCGGGCCACGATGCGGCGCCCGTACCAGAATCCGGGGCGGCCGAGCGCGGGCGCGGTGTCGGAGGCGGTGTCCGGGTCGGCGGAGCCGGCGGGCGGCGGCTGGGACTCGTAGGCGCTCCAGGTGCGGTTCGACAGGAACCAGAGCAGCCCGGTCAGTGCGGTCGGGGCCAGCGCGCCGAGGGCGAGGCGGCGCCCGGGCTGGGACCACCAGCCGCCGCTCCCGGGCGTGAGGAAGCCGAGCGGGGAGCCGGTGTCCGTGCAGCTCGCGGAGCCCGCGCACTGCCAGGCGGCGAGGTCGAGCGCGACCTCGCAGGCGGCGGCGATCAGCAGGACGGTCAGGCTGAGCGCGAGGACGCGTACGAGGACCCCGTAGGTGCGTACCGCGCGCGGCGCGGGGTCGGCGCCGGGCCCGGTGGGGCCGGCGGGCCGGGCCCAGTGGGCGAGGTTGGCCACCATGAACGGCAGGAGCAGCAGCCAGAGGGCGCGGGTGCCGTTGCCGGAGGTGAGCCGGGACCAGCAGTAGGCCTCGGGAACGGGCAGGCCGGCGTACCGCTCGGGGTGGGCTTCGGCGTCCGCGTCGTCGGTGCGGCGGAACACGGCCGCGGTGGAGTCGCCGGTGACGCGCACGGTGCGCGGGTCGCCGAGCAGTTCGGCGGGGGAGGCCCCGGCGACACCGTGGACCAGGAGTTCGAGGGCGAGGGGCGGGTCGGCGTGGGGGCGGTCGGGCACGTAGGCCTCCGCTCGCGGGGGGATCGGCGCTGCTCCAGGATCCCGCGCGGAGCGGGCGCTGCCCAGGCCCCGTCCGGGGGAATCCGCGGCGGACGGACGCGCGGACGGGGCGACGGACGGACGCGCGGACGGGGCGACGGACAGGGGCGTCGGGGGGCGCTCCGGCGGCGAAATCGCGGGGACGGCAGCGGACTTCTCGGGTGCGCACGGCTATGGTGTCGCGCGCACTCCCCCGGACCATTTCCGGACCATCACTCAGGAGGTACCGCCATGGCTCGCCGACTCCGCCCGGTGGGGCTGGACTTCATCGAGGACGCGCCCGTCCGGCTGGTGTTCGCCGCGGAGGTGTCGGCGCCGCCGGAGGCCGTGTACCAGGCGCTCGCCGAGGAAGTGGAGGGCTGGCCGCGCTGGTTCAGGGCGGTGACGCTGGCCCGCCCGACGTACGGCGGGGCGGGTCGCGAGATCAAACTGCTGGGCGGGGTGCACATGCAGGAGACGATCATGGCCGCGGATCCCGAACGGCGTTACGCGTACCGGGTGGACACGACCAACGCGCCGGGGGTTCGGGCTTTGCTGGAGGAGTGGAGGCTGACTCCGGCCGGCTCGGGCACGCGCGTGCGCTGGACGTTCGCCGCGGACGGCCCGACGGCGTTCCGCATGGCGCTGACCGTCGCCCGGCCGGGCCTGGGCCACTCCTTCCGCACCGCGGTCCGCGCCCTGGACGCCCGCCTCGACGCCCGCCGCGCGACGGACCGGTGACCGCGGCGGGACGGGCGCACTCCCACGGGTCGTACGCGCTGGACACGGTGACCTCGTCCGCGTGGTCCCGGACGAGGTCGCGCAGCCGGTCGCGGGTCGCGGTACGGGCCGCCTCCCCGCCTGTCGTGTCCGCCGGTGTCAGGAGGGGGCCGTGCGCCCACCGGCGCGTGCCCCCCTGGGGGTCAGGCCGTCGGTTCGCGCCAGACGCCGGTCGTCAGCAGCGTGTCGAGGGTCTTGGCGTACGGGGCGATGTCGAGGCCCTGCGCCGCCAGCCATTCGTCGGAGTAGTACTTGTCGAGGTAGCGGTCGCCGGGGTCGCAGAGCAGGGTGACGACGCTGCCGGTGCGGCCCTCCGCCACCATCTCCGACACGATCTTCAGGGCGCTCCACAGACCGGTGCCGGTCGAGCCGCCCGCCTTGCGCCCTATCGCCGTCTCCAGAGCGCGGCAGGCGGCGACGCTCGCCGCGTCGGGGACCTTCATCATGCGGTCGATGGCGCCGGGCACGAAGCTCGGCTCCATGCGCGGGCGGCCGATGCCCTCGATGCGCGAGCCGCAATCGCTGCTCGCGCCGGGGTCGTTGCGGGTCCAGCCCTCGAAGAAACAGGAGTTCTCCGGGTCCGGGACGCAGATGCGGGTGTCGTGCTGCATGTAGTGCACGTACCGCGCGATGGTCGCCGAGGTGCCGCCGGTGCCGGCGGTCGCCACGATCCAGGCGGGCTCGGGGAACCGCTCCAGGCGCAGCTGCTGGTACATCGACTCGGCGATGTTGTTGTTGCCTCGCCAGTCCGTGGCCCGCTCCGCGTAGGTGAACTGGTCCATGTAGTGCCCGCCGGTGCGGGCGGCGAGCTCCGCCGACGCCTCGTACATCTTCATCGGGTCGTCCACGAAGTGGCATTCACCGCCGTGGAATTCGATCAGGCGGCACTTCTCCGGGCTGGTCGTGCGGGGCATGACGGCGATGAACGGGACACCGATGAGCTTGGCGAAGTACGCCTCGGAGACTGCGGTCGAGCCGGACGAGGCCTCGATGACGGGGCGGCCGGGCCGCACCCAGCCGTTGCAGAGGGCGTAGAGGAACAGCGAGCGGGCGAGACGGTGCTTGAGGGAGCCCGTCGGGTGCGTGGACTCGTCCTTGAGGTAGAGGTCGATGCCCCACGCCTCGGGGAGCGGGAACTTCAGCAGATGGGAGTCCGCGGAGCGGTTCGCGTCGGCCTGCACCTTGCGCACGGCCTCTTTGAGCCAGGCGCGGTAGTCCGCGTCGCTGCGGTCGACGTCGACGGTCGTGGCCGTCGCACCGGTGGTGGTTTCGGTGCCGCTGGTGCCGGTAGTGCCGGTGGTGCTCATGCGCCGCGCTCCTTCATGGGTCTACTACGTCCCTCCTTTCGCAATGTACCTCTCTCACCTGCACAAACGGTCACTTTGGGTATCTATGCGGATCGCTTTCGATCGCGTTCGGTTGCAGTGTGCGGAACCGTGGGTGACCCTGGTGGAGCATTACCGAGGGTGCAGCACCCGTAACACTCATGTCGGGGAGTCGCAGCCGTGATCAGTCATTCCCGCAGGCACTGCGTCGTGGAACTGCAGGCCTTGCCGTCGCGGATCGGCCAAATCCGCAGAATCGTCTCCGCCCAGCTGCGCCACTGGCAGCTCGATCCGCTCATAGACCGGGCCGCGCTCGGCGTGACGGAGCTGCTGGGCAACGTGCACCGCCACGCGCAGCCGGACAAGACCTGCGTCGTCGAGATCGAGCTCCGGCTCGGACGGCTGACGGTCTCGGTCATCGACAGCGATCCGCGCCTCCCGGTGCTGCGCGGGGCGCCAGGCCGGGCCGATGGAGACCAGCGGTCGCGGGCTCGCCCTCGTGGAGGCGCTCAGCGAGGCCTGGGGGGTGCGCGAACGGTCCGACGGGCCGGGCAAGGCGGTCTGGTTCTCCCTGACGGCCGCGCCCGCGCCGGTGGCACCGCAGCTCCCCGTCTCGATCGTGGCCAGGCCCGCACGGGAACCCGCGCGCACCGTGGTCATGGCCGTCGATCCTGCCACCGTCCCGGCCGTGCTGCCGGTGCCGGCGCCGGTCGCCGTCCGCCCCGGGTGACCGGGGCCTGATCAGGCGAGGGCGCCGAGCGGGTCGTCGAGCACGGGCTGCCAGGCCAGTTCCGCCGCGCCGACCAGGCTGTTGTGGTCCAGGGTGCACGGCAGGATGGGTACGCCTCCGCTGCGGCCCCACAGGCTGCGGTCCGCGACGACCGCGCGGAGCCGCTCCGGATCGGCGTGGAGCAGCTCGCGGTGCAGGCCGCCCAGGATGATCCGGTCCGGGTTCAGGATGTTGACCAGGCCCGCGAGGCCCAGCCCGAGCCGGTCGATCAGCTCCTCCGTGGCAGCCCGTACCGCCGGCTCCTCCGGTTCCTCGCGCAGCAGGTCACGGGCCTGCTGGAGCAACGACACCTCGGGGCCGGGGCTGCGGCCCGCCGCGGTGAGGAAGGCCAGCGGGTCCGCCTCCACGTCCAGGCAGCCGCGGCCGCCGCAGTGGCAGGCCCGCCCCTCGGGGTTCACGGTGAGGTGGCCGACCTCCAGGGCCAGGCCGGAACTGCCGCTGTGCAGGCGGCCGTCCAGCACCAGGGCCCCGCCGACGCCCCGGTGGCCGGTGGCGACGCACAGCAGGTGCTGCGCGCTGCGGCCCGCGCCGTGCCGGTGCTCGGCGAGCGCCGCGAGGTTGACGTCGTTCCCCGTGAGGGCCGGTCCGTCGATCCCGGCCTCCTTCACGCACTCCGCGAAGATGTCCCGTACGGGAGACCCGGCCGGCCAGGCCAGGTGCAGCGGGTTCAGGGCGGTGCCGTCCGGCTGGGCGACCGCCGAGGGGACCGCGAGGCCGGCGCCGACGCAGCGGCGGCCGCTGTCCGCGAGCAGCTCCGCACCCGCCCGCACGACCGCCCCGAGGACCTGGGCCGGGTCCGCGGAAACGGTGACCTTGCCGGGGGCGGTGGCCACGATCCGGCCGCCGAGCCCCACCAGGGCGGCCCGGAAGCCGTCGGAGTGCACCTGGGCGGCGAGCGCCACCGGCCCGTCCTCGGCCACCGAGAGCCGGTGCGAGGGGCGGCCCTGGGTCCCGCCGGTGCCTCCGGTGCCTCCGGTCCCGCCCGAGGCGCCGGGGCGGGAGTCGACCCGGATCAGCCCGAGGGCCTCCAGCTCGGCCGCGACGGCGCCGGCGGTGGCACGGGTGACCCCCAGTTCGGCCGTCAGTACCGCACGGGTCGGGGCGCGGCCGGTGTGGACGAGCTCCAGCGCCGGCCCGAGCGCGCCGCGGCCGCGTTCCAGTTTGGTCCGCGTGCCGGTGCTCGACACCGCTGGCGCGGTCGCATCCCCCATCCGCGGTGGGGCCCCGTTGCCGTTCATGGCATCGATCCTCGCATGATCGGAGGGCGCCGTACGCCGCCCCCGGGGGGTACCCGTCCCCGATCCGGCCCGATGCGGTCCGATGCAGTCCGACGCGGTCCGATGCGGGAGGGCGGCCCAAGGGGGGTGCCCTGCTCGACACCCTTCAGAGGGTGACCACCCCTTGGCCCAGCCCGCCGACTCTGAGCGTGATGTTGAGCCGCCCGGTCAGCCCGAGCGTCGGCGGACCGGTGCCCGGCAGGACCTTCGGCACGCCGTGGTACGCCTGCCGGCTGGGGCCGCCGAAGACGAAGAGGTCCCCGCTGCGCAGCTCCACGTCGTGGTAAGGGCGCCCGCGCGAGGCGGTGTTGCCGAAGCGGAAGAGGCAGCTGTCGCCGAGGCTGAGCGAGACCACCGGCGCCGGGGACTTCTCGTCCGCGTCGCGGTGCATGCCCATGCGGGAGTCCCCGTCGTAGAAGTTCACCAGGGCGATGTCGTAGGCGGCCGCGCCGGGCTCCGGGGGCTGCCCGTAGGCGGCGGCGACCGCCTCCCGGCCCAGCTCGGCGAGCCAGTGCGGCATCGGTTTGACCGGCTCCCCGTCGCCGTCGACGGCGGTGCGGGCGTAGCCGTACGGATACCAGTGCAGGCCCAGGCACACCTGCCGGGCGGTCATCACTCCGCCGCCCGGGGTGCGTACGGTGCGCAGGCCGGCCGGGGGGCGGGCCCACGCGCGGCAGGCGGCCAGCAGCTCGCCCTGCCGGCGCTCCCCCAGCCAGTCGGGCACGTGCACCGCGCCGGGGGCGATCACGGTCCGCTCGCGCGGGAAGAGTGCGCCGTCCATCCCTCCATTGTGGGTGCCGGGGCTGACAGACTCGCGGTATGGAGATCACCGAGTACGTGAAGACCCTGGCCCGGGAGGGCGAGCTGCTCGCCGACGTCGCCGAACGCGCCGGGACGGATGCCTTCGTCCCGTCCTGTCCGGGCTGGCACGTCACCGACCTGCTGCGGCACACCGGGTCGGTGCACCGCTGGGCCGCCGCCTACGTCGCGGAGGGGCGGCTGGAGCCGACCGGTTTTCCGGAGGCGCCGGAGCTGGTCGGCGGCGAACTCCTGGCGTGGTTCCGCGAGGGGCACGCGGAGCTGGTGCGGACGCTGACGGAGGCGCCGGACGACGTGCAGTGCTGGACGTTCCTCCCGACGGCGCCGCCGTCGCCGGTCGCGTTCTGGGCCCGGCGGCAGGCCCACGAGACCACCGTGCACCGGATGGACGCGGAGACCGCGCTGGGCGTCGCCTTCTCGCCGGTGACGGCGGAGTTCGCGGAGGACGGGGTGGAGGAGCTGCTCACCGGCTTTCACGCGCGGCCTCGCAGCCGGGTGCGGACGCCGGAGCCGCGGACGATGCGGATCCGCGCCGCCGACACGGGCGCGGTGTGGACCGTGCACCTGTCTCCGGGGCCGCCGCGCACGGTGCCGGCCGACCTGGGCGACGCGGTGGACTGCGAGGTGACCGGCGAGGCGGCCTGGCTGTACGCGGCGCTGTGGAACCGGGAGCCGCTGACGGGTCCGGGGGTGACGGGCGACCTGTCGCTGACGGCGCTGTGGCGGGAGACCGGCGAGATCTGACGCGTCCGGGAGGTCCGGGACGCCTTCGCGGGGGTGCGGGCGACGCCGACCGGCTCGCGCCCGCCCGCCGACTGCGAAGCACGACGCGGAACCTGGCGCCGGCCGAGGCTTCAAGAGAACGGCATCGGCACCCGCGACAGGATCGGCACCCGAATGCGGGCCGCCCGGACGACCACCGCTGGCGGGGCGGCGGTCCCCCTCCGTGAGAGGCCCGGGCGGTTGATCACCGCGGCTGCGATGCCGGCGGCATGACGGATGCCGGCAGGGACCCGGAGGCCTACTCCGCCGCTCCCGCCGCAACCGCGGCGTCGGCCGGTCGCCGGGGGATTCAGCCGCCCGGAACGGCGCGTGCCGGAGGCCGAAGGCCCGCCTCCCGCGAAGGACTTCGTCCGGTGTCCGGGCGGCGGCCATCCCTGGGACCGGGCCGCGCACGGCACCCGGCACTCCCCCGGGGTACGGCCCGGAGACGTCCACGAGCTGCGTCCTGAGGAGGAGCGGCTCAGGATCGCACCGCCGACCCCGGAGCCGCCGCGGACGGCGGGCGGGGGAGGTGCACGGGCGGGAGACCGGGCGGCCGCCGCGCTCCACGACGCCCTCGCGGCCGTCGGGAGCGCCGTGGGCGGCCTCTTCCACTCGACCTGCTGTCACCCCCAAGATCGGCTGGCCGGGGCACGACCGCCGGAGGACTCTCCACGGTGGGAGGAAGGTGGCCCACGTGCACCGGAGGGTGACGTCGTACGCGGCCGGGGCCGCTCTGCTCGTGGTCTCCCTCGCGGGTGTCATGGCCCCGCGCGCGCACGCGTCCGACGGCGCCGCGCCCGGCACAGCGCGGCGGTCCTCCAGGGGCTGGTGCCCTCCCCCGGGGGCCCGGGGTGCGCGGCCGCGGTCGGCGGACGCGGTGACGTCGTGTGGGAGGCGGGCCGGGGCAAGGCCGACCTCGCGACCGGGCGGGCCATCACCGCTCAGACCGTCTTCGACATGGCCTCGAACTCCAAGCAGTTCACCGCCTACGCCGTCCCCCTGCTGGCCGGGCGGCACCGACTCGCGCTGGGCGACCCCCTGTCCGACTTCCTCGACGACCCGCCCGCCTGGACCCGGGAGGTCACGCTGGGCGCAGTTCCACAGCACCTTCAAGGTGAGCCCGGACCGCAGCACCGTGGTCACCGTGGTCTGCGACGCGGACGCCCCCGACCACTTCCGCGCGGCGAACCGTCTCCTGTCCATCCGGACCGGGTGAGTTCGCCGGGCAGCGCCCTCGGGGACGGCATGCGACCCGCGACGTTCGTACGGGACGCTCGTACAACCCCCCGGTTCCGGTGGCCTGTCTCAGCCGAGGGTGGCCGCATGGGTGGTCTGGGCGGTGTACTTCCATGTCGGGCCCGTGTTCCAGGGGTTGGGCATGACCGTGTCCGTGGCGTACGCGTAGCCGGCGCCGCGGTCGAAGGCGGTGCGGAGGGTGGCGCGCATCGCCTCGTCGCCGGGGACGTCGTGGACCAGGTGCCAGAAGGCCGTGCCGCTCGGGTCGAGTTCGGTACCGGGGCGGTAGCCGGACTCGTGGTCGAAGACGTTGCCGCCGAGCCAGCCGGCGCCGGTGTACGCGGCGTAGGTGTCCTCGTAGGTGACGAAGACGTCCGCGGTCCGGTGGCCGGGCTCCAGGTAGCAGTCGGCTATGGCGGTGCCGGGGTTGTTGACGACGAGGTCGGGGACGGCGGGGTCGACCGCGTTCATGGACTCCTGGACGTAGCGGCGCAGTTCGGCGTAGTGGTCGCGGGTGGTGTTGGCGGGGCCGCAGTCGCGGCTGACGACGTCGAAGAAGATGCCGTCGACGTGGAGACGGCCGTCGGGAGTCCTGAGGTAGTTGTCGACGGAGGCCTTGACGGCGGCGAGGTCACGGTCACCGTGGTCGGTGTGCACGTAGCCGAGCACCTTGGTCCGCTCGCCGGTGGAGGTGGTCCGGGCGCGGAGCGCGTCGGCGCGGGCCCGCCACGGTGCGTCGAAGGGGGCGTCGCCGTTGCCCGGGTTCAGCACGACCACCGAGGGCGCGGGGGCCGCCCTGGTGAGGTCGGTCAGCATGCGGTCGTTCGCCATCGCGTAGGCGGGGACGCCGATCTCCAGGCCCCGCACGCCGGGCGTCCGAGGGGTGGGGGGCGGGGCGGGCGCCGGTGCGGCGGCCGGTGCGGACCCGGTGGACGCCTCGCGCTGGGGCGTGACGGCGGACGGCGCCGGCGCGGCCAGGAGGACGGTGGCCAGGACGGCGTAGAAGGCCTTCTCGGCGCGGGGCATGAACGTTTCCTCCGAGGGAGGCGGGGAGGGGTCCCGAGGAACACTAGACGGGCGGCTCCCGGTGCAAGGCGGAACGCGTGCATTGACGGGAGGAACAGCAGAGCGAGCCATCGCCCCATCATGTGAATTTCCGCGGGGAAGCCCCCTCCCGCACCCGCCTGCCCTAGGGGGGTGTCATACGGCGGGTGTCATACGGCGGGCAGTCCGACCCCGTGCGCCAGTTGGCCCGCGGCGTGCGTGAAGAACGCGGAGCGTTCCTCGACGACTCCCTGGAACTGGCCGAACAGCTCGAAGGAGACCAGCCCGGCCAGCTGCGCCCAGGCGGCGACGAGCGCGGCGACGACCGCGGGGGGCAGGCCCGCGGCGAACTCGGCGGTCATCCGCTCCGCTTCGCGTCCCAGGGCGGGCGGCAGCGGCGGGAGGGCGAGTCCGCGCCCTTCGTATGCGGCGCGGACGATGCCGATGAGGACGTTGCCGACCCGGGAGGCGGGACCGATGGTGTCGGCGGGGGCGCTGTAACCGGGCACCGGGGAGCCGTAGACCAGGGCGTATTCGTGCGGGTGGGCCAGTGCCCACGCCCGGACGGACTCGCAGGCGGCGATCCAGCGGTCGCGGGGCGGACCGCCCGCGGCGAGGGTGCGGGCGTCGGCCTGCTCGGCGGCGGCGCCGAGGCTGTCGTACGCGTCGATGATGAGCGCGGTCAGCAGCTCGTCGCGGCTCGGGAAGTAGCGGTAGAGGGCCGAGGAGACCATCCCCAGCTCGCGGGCGACGGCGCGCAGGGAGAGTTTGGCTGCGCCCTCGGCGGCGAGCCGGCGGCGGGCCTCGTCCTTGATCGCTGCGGTGACCTCGACACGGGCCCGTTCCCTGGCTCCTCGCACGGTGTTCATGCGGGCCAGTCTGCCACGCGGGCGGAGCACTGCCCACAAAGCAGATCCCCGATCCTTTTCGAGAGCACCGCTCTTGCTTTGGTGCACTGATCCGATGCAGACTGATGTCAAGCGAGAGCACCGCTCTCCCGACGCTCTCCCCGACGCAGCAGACGGCCCGGAGGTCCTCGTGAACGCGCCCACCCCGTACTACGTCCAGGCCGGTCCGCTCGTCACCCGCTTCAACGCGCTCTTCGGCAAGCTGGCCCGCGTCGGCATCAGCCTGGCCGGCAGCGCCGAGCTCTCGGTACGCGGCCGGACGTCCGGCAAGATGCAGCGCATCCCGGTCAATCCGCACAGGTACCAGGGCGCTGAATACCTCGTCTCGGCCCGCGGCCACTCCCAGTGGGTCCGCAACATGCGGGTGGCGGGCGGCGGCGAGCTGCGCGTGGGACGGAAGGTGCGCGCCTTCACCGTCGTCGAGATCACCGACCCGGTCGAGAAGTCCGCGATCCTGCGCACCTACCTGGAGAAGTGGGGCTGGGAGGTCAACCAGTTCTTCCAGGGCGTCGACGCCAAGGCATCGGACGCGGAGATCCGGGCCATCGCCGACGACCACCCCGTCTTCCGGATCGTCCCCGCCCCGCGCTGACCCGGCGGGAGGGGGACCGCCGCGGGGTCGGGGTGGTCGAGCGCGAGCGCGATCACCGCCGCCCCGGCCGCCGGTTCACCCCGCGCGGAGGCCGCGGAGGCCGCGAAGGGCGCGAAGGCCGCGAGGACCACGTCCGGCCGGTCCCACCTCATCGAGGTGCGAGCCGCTCCGCCGGTCCGGGTCCTCGCGCCCGCCGACTATCCCCCGTCGCCGTCGCGCGCCGCCGCCTGGCGCGCGTCCAGCGCGTGCAGGGCCCTGCGCGCCAGCGGGTACGTACGCACCATGTCGGCCAGGGTCGTCGCGCCCCGCGTGATGCGGGCGAAGGCCCGCCAGGCCGGCCGGAAACCGGTGATCGCCGCGTGCAGCAGCCCCGGCCGGGACTCGAAGACGGTCAGCATCCGCTTGCCGACGCCCATCTCCACCCCCAGCCCCGCCTTCACCGCGAAGGCGTAGTTCAGGGCCTGGCGGCGCGCGTCCACCGCGTCCTGCGCCTCGGCGATCTTGACCGCCCACTCCCCCGCGAGCCGCCCCGAGCGCAGCGCGAAGGAGATGCCCTCGCGGGTCCACGGCTCCAGCAGGCCGGCCGCGTCGCCCGCGACCAGGACCCGGCCGCGCGAGAGCGGCGAGTCGGGCTTGCGGCAGCGCGTGAGGTGCCCGGAGGAGACGGCCGGTTCGAAGCCGGCGAGTCCGAGGCGGGCGATGAAGTCGTCCAGGTACCGCTTGGTCGCGGCTCCCTCGCCCTTGGCCGAGATCACCCCGACCGTGAGGGTGTCGCCCTTGGGGAAGACCCAGCCGTAACTGCCGGGCAGCGGGCCCCAGTCGATCAGCACCCGACCCTTCCAGTCCTCCGCCACCGTGGCGGGGACGGGGATCTCCGCCTCCAGGCCGAGGTCGACCTGGTCCATCTCGACGCCCACGTGCGCGCCGATCCGGCTCGCGCTGCCGTCCGCGCCGACCACCGCGCGCGCCAGGACGGTCTCCCCGTCCGCCAGCACCACGGCGACGGTGCGCCGGTCGGGCACGGCCGCCCCGTGCTGCTCCACGCGGGACACGGCCGTGCCCGTACGGACGGTGGCGCCCGCCTTCTCCGCCTCCGCGACCAGACCGGCGTCGAACTCCGGCCGGTTGATGAGCCCGAACAGCATATGCTTCGAGCGGCGGGTCCGGGTCAGCCTGCCGTTCATGGAGAAGGTGACCGCGTGGATGCGGTCCTTCAGGGGGAGGACGAAGCCCGGCGGGAGGGCGTCGCGCGAGGGGCCGATGATGCCCCCGCCGCACGTCTTGTAGCGGGGCAGTTCGGCCTTCTCCAGCAGCAGGACGCGCCGCCCCGCCGCGGCCGCCGCGTACGCGGCGGAGGACCCGGCCGGTCCGGCTCCGACCACGACCACGTCCCACACCTCGCCGGCTCCCCCGGCCACCTCGTCGCCCGCCCCCTGCCCGGCCGGGTCCGCGCCCGGCTCCGTGCCTGCGTCCGGTCCGGCCACGGCGTCCCTGCCCGCGCCCTCGCCTGCATCCGCACCTGCGTCGCGTACGTCGTCGTCGCTGCTCACGATGTGTTGCTGCTCCTGATCACCCGGTTGCTCCGATGCCTGGGAAATCCTACGGCGAGACGCCGCCCCACCCTGCTGTGCGAAGATCGGACCGTCTTTCCGCCGCACCCGGCATACGCACATCCCGCGCATGCGCGGACTGCGTACACGGATAACAACGTCGCACCCAAAAGGAGCGTGCCCATGTCCCAGAATCCGATCGCCGAGACCATCGCCTCGCTGATGCCCCGCGCCAAGCAGGAGCTGACCGAGCTGGTGGCCTTCCAGTCGGTGGCGGACTGGGCGCAGTTCCCGCGCAGCGAGAGCGAGGCCGCGGCGAACTGGGTGGCCGACGCCCTGCGCGTCGAGGGCTTCCAGGACGTGGCGCTGCTGGACACCCCCGACGGCACGCAGTCCGTGTACGGCTTCCTGCCCGGCCCCGAGGGCGCCCCGACCGTGCTGCTGTACGCGCACTACGACGTGCAGCCGCCGCTGGACGACGACGCCTGGATCTCCCCGGCCTTCGAGCTGACCGAGCGCGACGGCCGCTGGTACGGGCGCGGCGCGGCCGACTGCAAGGGCGGGTTCATCATGCACCTGCTCGCGCTGCGCGCGCTGAAGGCCAACGGCGGGGTGCCGGTGAGCGTGAAGGTGATCGTCGAGGGCTCGGAGGAGCAGGGCACGGGCGGGCTCCAGCAGTACGCGGAGGCACACCCGGAGCTGCTGACCGCCGACACCATCGTCATCGGCGACGCGGGCAACTTCCGCCTCGGCCTGCCGACGGTGACCGCCACCCTGCGCGGCATGTGCCTGCTCAAGGTGAAGATCGACACGCTGGGTGGCAACCTGCACTCCGGCATGTTCGGCGGTGCCGCGCCCGACGCGCTGGCCGCGCTGATCCGCGTACTCGACTCGCTGCGCGCCGCGGACGGTTCCACGACCGTCGACGGGCTCGCCTCGGACGAGGTGTGGGAGGGCCTGCAGTACCCGGAGGCGGACTTCCGCACCGACGCGAAGGTGCTGGACGGGGTCGAGCTGATCGGTGAGGGCACCATCGCCGACCGGCTGTGGGCCCGCCCGGCCGTCACCGTGCTCGGCATCGACTGCCCGCCGGTCGTCGGCGCGACGCCGTCCGTGCACGCGAGCGCCGGCGCGCTGATCAGCCTGCGCGTGCCGCCGGGCGTGGACACCACCGGGGCCGTCAAGCTGCTCCAGGCCCACCTGGAGGCGCACACGCCGTGGAAGGCGCGTCTCGAACTGGAGGTGGTCGGGCAGGGCCAGCCGTTCCAGGCGGACACCGACAGCCCGGCGTACGCGTCGATGCGGACCGCCCTGGAGACCGCCTACCCGGGCCAGGAGATGCAGATCAGCGGCATGGGCGGGTCGATCCCGCTGTGCAACACGCTGACGTCGCTGTACCCGCAGGCGGAGATGCTGCTGATCGGGCTCAGCGAGCCGGAGGCACAGATCCACGCGGTCAACGAGAGCGTGTCGCCGGAGGAGCTGGAGCGCCTGTCGGTGGCCGAGGCGCTCTTCCTCGTCAACTACGCGGAGTCCAAGCGCGCCTGATCCGGCCGGACCCGGTACCGGCCGCTCCGGTACCGGCCGCTCCGGCACCCGCCGCTCCGTTTACGCCCAGGGCACACTGCGCCCTGGGCGTACTCCGCTCACGGTGAAGTCACGTGCCGGGAGCGGCGGGCCGTCCGTACGTTCGGCGCATGGATCTCGTCGAAGTGCTCCCGAACCGGCTCCACATGCTCCGCTTCCCCATCGGCCAGGCGTACCTCTGGCAGGACGCCGGGGCGCTCACCCTCGTCGACGCGGGGAACGCCGCGTCCGCGGCGCAGATCGAGGGGGCGATACGTTCCCTCGATCTGCTCCCCGAGCGGCTGGAGCGGATCGTCCTCACGCACTGCCACCGCGACCACGTGGGCGCGGCCGGTGAACTCGCCGCCCGCTGGGGGGCGCGGGTGCTCGCGCACCGGCTGGACGCGCCCGTGATCCGGGGCGAGCGGCCCGTTCCCGAGCCGGTGCTCCTGGACTGGGAGGTGCCGCTGTACGCGCACGGCCTGACCGTGCCCGAGGCCCCGCCCACCCCCGTCGACCACGAGCTGGAGGACGGGGACGCGCTGGGTTTCGGGGACGGGGCGTACGCCGTCCACGCCCCGGGCCACACCGACGGCAGCATCGGCATCCACCTGCCGCGCCACGGCGTGCTGTTCACGGGGGACTGCGTCGCCGCCGTCGGCCCGCTGATGCTGGGTGTCTTCAACGTCGACCGGGGCCGGGCGATCGAGTCGTTCCGGCGGCTGGCAGGGCTGGCGCCGTCGGTCGCCTGCTTCGGCCACGGCGATCCCCTCACGGTGGCCACCGCCTCCGCCCTGGCCGAGGCCGCCGCCGACACCCCTGCCTGACCGCGGGCCAGTGACCGGCACCGGGCGCCCCGGAGGCGGACCGAGCCATGGGCAGCGACCACCTCAGCCGGTGGGGACGCCCGCCTCCAGGTAGAGGGGGCGGCCGCGTTCCCGGGCGCGCAGCGCCCAGCGCAGGCGCTCGTGGCGGTGCTGCGGCAGCAGTCCCGCGGCCTCGGCCTCCGTCACGAAGCGCCAGGCCCGCAGTTCGGGGCCGGGCAGCCGGAGGCGGGCGGCCGCCTCCGGCGTGAGGCGGCCGCCGTCGAAGAGCAGCCGCAGCCCTCCGAAGCCCGGGGGCTGCGGGCGTTCCCAGTCGACCACGAGGAGCCCGGGGGCGCGGTCCAGTACGAGGCCCAGTTCCTCCGCGACCTCCCGTACCCCGGCGGACGCCGGTGCCTCGCCGGCCTCGACGACGCCTCCCGGGAACTCCCAGCCCGCCTTGTAGGTCGGGTCCACCAGCAGCACCCGGTCCTGCTCGTCGAAGAGCAGGACCCCGGCCGCCACCGTCTCCCGCGTGGGCTCCGGCGTCTGCACGATGTCGCAGACCCGGGCGGTCTCCGAGCGGACTGCCTCGGCGATCCGCTCGGCGCTCTCGCGGACGGTCAGGGGTCCGTTGTCGATGACGTGCGCGTCTGCGGTGAGCCAGCCGAGGGCCTCCTGGTAGGCGGGGATGTGGTCGTAGGCCCACTGCCGGACCCGCAGGTCCACCTCCGCGGGGTCGCCGGGCTCGACGCGGGTCGCGATCCGCTCCCGAAGGATCGTTTCCGCAGGGGCGAGCAGCACGTGGCGCACCGGGATGCGCCGCGCCGCCAGGCCGCCGAAGATCTCGTCCCGGTAGTCCTGACGCAGCAGCGTCATCGGCACGACGAGCACCCCGCCCACTTCCGCGAGCAGCGCGGCGGCCGTGTCCACGACCAGCCGCCGCCAACTCGGCAGGTCCTGGTAGTCGGTGACCTCCGCCAGCCGTTTCGGCGGCAGCAGCACACGCAGCGCGTCGCCGACGAACTCCGGGTCGAACAGGGTGCTGTCCGGGAGGATTGCGGTCAGTTCACGGGCCGTGCCGGTCTTCCCGGCGCCGAACGTGCCGTTGATCCAGACAATCACGTCTACCCCTCTCCCCATGGCTCGTCCGGAGCCCCCAGTGGCCTGCCCGCCCCACCCTGCCACGGAAACCTCACTATCGGCCGAGTGCTTATCCTCAAGGTCACGAGCCCGCACGCTCGCCCGAGTACCAGGGAGGATTCACGACCGTGCCCCACAACCGCCGCACGTCCGACCCCCGCTACGGCAACCGGCCCACCATGAAGGACGTGGCGGCCCAGGCGGGTGTCGGCCTCAAGACGGTGTCCCGGGTGGTCAACGGCGAGCCGGGCGTCACCCCCGAGACGGAGAAGCGGGTCCTGGAGGCCATCGAGGCCCTGGGCTTCCGCCGCAACGACAGCGCGCGCGTGCTGCGCAAGGGCCGTACCGCCACCGTCGGCCTGGTCCTGGAGGACCTCGCCGACCCCTTCTACGGTCCGCTGAACCGGGCCGTGGAGGAGGTGGCCCGTGCGCACGGGGCCCTGCTCATCAACGGCTCCAGCGCCGAGGACCCGGACCGCGAGCGGGAGTTGGCGCTCGCCCTGTGCGCCCGCCGGGTGGACGGCCTGATCGTGATCCCGGCCGGGAACGACCACCGCTACCTGGAGCCGGAGATCCGGGCGGGTGTGGCCACGGTGTTCGTGGACCGGCCGGCCGGCGGGATCGACGCGGACGTGGTGCTGTCGGACAACTTCGGCGGGGCCCGCGACGGAGTCGCCCACCTGATCGCGGGCGGCCACCGCCGGATCGGCTTCATCGGGGACCACCCCCGCATCCACACGGCGACCGAGCGCCTGCGCGGCTACCGGGCGGCCATGGCGGAGGCGGGCCTCCCCGTGGCCGGATCCTGGGTGTCGCTGGGCTCGACCGGCCCCGAGCGGGTCACGGCGGCTGCGCGGGCGATGCTCGCGGGCCCGGAGCCGGTGACGGCGGTCTTCGCCGGGAACAACCGGGTGACGGTCACGGTGGTGCGGGTGCTGGCCCCGCTGGAGCGCCCGGTGGCCCTGGTCGGCTTCGACGACTTCGAGCTGGCGGACCTGCTGCGGCCGGGCGTCACGGTGGTGGCCCAGGACCCGGCCGCGCTGGGCCGGGTGGCCACGGACCGGCTGTTCCAGCGCCTGTCCGGGGCGGGGCTCTCCCCGTCCCGCGCCGAGCTGCCCACCCGCCTCGTCCCCCGCGGCTCGGGCGAACTCCCGCCGTCGGACTGACCCCCGCGACGCCGACGGCCCGGCCCCGGTGGAACGGGGCCGGGCCCAGGGGGTGTCCTGCAGGTCAGGCGGTGGCCGTCAGGGTCGCCGAGCGGCGGGGGATCGCGAAGGCGTCGAGTTCGGCGCGGGTCAGACTGGTCAGGGCGGTGACCTCGTCGGCGCCCACCGCGCCGCAGTCCAGGCCGCGGACCAGGTACCCGGCGAGGGCCTTGGCGGTCGCCGGCTCGTCCATCACGTCGCCCTCGATCTTGGCCACGTACGCCTTCAGGCGGGCCGCGGCGGCTTCGAGGCCCTCGCGGTAGAAGGTGAAGACGGCCGCGTAGCGGGTGGGCAGGTGCGCCGGGTGCATGTCCCAGCCCTGGTAGTAGGCGCGGGCCAGGGCCCGGCGGGTCAGGCCGTAGTGGAGCTTCCAGCCCTCGTGGACCTTCTCGGTGGTGCCGATCGGCAGCACGTTGGTGGAGCCGTCGGAGACGCGTACGCCGGTGCCGGCGGCCGCGACCTGCATGATCGCCTTCGCGTGGTCCGCTGCGGGGTGGTCGCTGGCCTGGTACGCGGCGGACACGCCGACGCAGGCGCTGTAGTCGAAGGTGCCGTAGTGCAGGCCGGTGGCGCGGCCCTTGGAGGCCTCGATCATTCGGGCGACGGTGGCGGTGCCGTCGGAGGCCAGGATGGACTGGCTGGTCTCGATCTGGATCTCGAAACCGATCCGGCCCGGGCGCAGGCCGCGCGTGTGCTCGAAGGCCTCCAGCAGCTTGACGAAGGCGCTGACCTGCTCGGCGTAGGTGACCTTGGGGAGCGTGAGGACGAGGCCCTCGGGCAGGCCGCCGTGCTCCAGGAGGCCGGAGAGGAAGATGTCCGTGGTGCGGATGCCGCGGTCGCGGACGTTGGACTCCATGCACTTCATGCGGATGCCCATGTACGGCGCGTTGGTGCCGTTGGAGAAGGCCTCCGAGACGAGCCGGGCGGCGCGGGCGGCGGCCTGGTCCTCCTCCTCGTCGGAGCGGACGCCGAAACCGTCCTCGAAGTCGACACGGAGGTCCTCGACGGGCTCGCGCAGGAGCTTGGCGCGGACGCGGTCGTAGACCGGGACGGCCAGTGCGTCGGAGATGCCCAGCACCTTGGCGAAGGTGGCGGCGTCCGGGGCGTGCTCGTCGAGCGCGGCGAGGGCCTGGTCGCCCCACGAGCGGATGGTGTCCGCGGCGAAGACGTCACCGGGCACGTAGACGGTGTGGATGGGCTGCCGGGTGCCGGGGTCGCCCGGGTAGTGGCGCGCGAGCTCCGCGTCCACCGGCGCGAGGGAGGCGCTGATGCCCTCGCTGACCGCGCCTGCGAGGCTCGTCGCCACCTTCTCCTGCTGACCCATCGTGCACTCTCCTCTTTTCCGCTTCACGGAAGCTTAGATCCGCATAGCAGAATTTAGTCACAGGGTTCCGTTGCGTCAATGGTCCCTCGGCCGCCCGGGGCAAACGACTCGGGGCCGCGCGGTGAGAATCACCACACGGCCCCGAAGGAAGCGGTACTACCAAGAGAAGCGCAGGTCAGGCGGTCAGCCCTTGCGCGCCTTGATCTCGTCGGTCAGCTGCGGGACGACCGTGAAGAGGTCGCCGACCACGCCGTAGTCGACGAGGTCGAAGATCGGGGCCTCGGCGTCCTTGTTGATGGCCACGATGGTCTTCGAGGTCTGCATGCCGGCCCGGTGCTGGATCGCTCCGGAGATGCCGGAGGCGATGTAGAGCTGCGGGGAGACCGACTTGCCGGTCTGGCCGACCTGGTTGGTGTGCGGGTACCAGCCGGCGTCGACGGCGGCACGCGAGGCGCCGACGGCCGCACCGAGGGAGTCCGCGAGGGCCTCGATGATGCCGAAGTTCTCGGCACCGTTGACGCCACGGCCGCCGGAGACCACGATCGCGGCCTCGGTCAGCTCGGGACGGCCGGTCGACTCGCGCGGGGTGCGGCCGGTGACCTTGGTACCGGTGGCCAGGGCGCCGAAGGTGACGGCGAGCGCCTCGACGGCGCCGGCGGCCGGAGCGGCCTCGACGGGGGCCGAGTTCGGCTTGACGGTGATGACCGGGGTGCCCTTGGAGACGCGGGACTTGGTGGTGAACGACGCGGCGAAGGCGGACTGCGTCGCGACCGGGCCCTCGTCACCCGCCTCCAGGTCGACGGCGTCGGTGATGATGCCGGAGCCGATGCGCACGGCCAGGCGCGCGGCGATCTCCTTGCCCTCGGCGGAGGACGGGACCAGCACGGCGGACGGGGACACGGCGTCGTAGGCGGCCTGCAGCGCGTCCACCTTCGGTACGACGAGGTACTCGGCGAACTCGGGGGCGTCGGCGGTGAGGACCTTGACCGCGCCGTGCTCGGCGAGCACCGCGGCGGTGGCGTCGGCACCGGCGCCCAGGGCGACGGCGACGGGCTCGCCGATCCGGCGGGCCAGCGTCAGCAGCTCGAGGGTGGGCTTGCGGACGGCGCCGTCCACGTGGTCGACGTAGACGAGAACTTCAGCCATGGGACTGCTCTCCTGCTATTGCGAAGTGTCTGGGGGCTTTGAGGGGGATGGCCGAAGCTCTTAGATGAACTTCTGGCCGGCCAGGAACTCGGCCAGCTGCTTGCCGCCCTCGCCCTCGTCCTTGACGATCGTGCCGGCGGTGCGCGCCGGGCGCTGCGCCGCGGAGTCCACCGCGGTCCAGGAGCCTTCCAGGCCGACCTCGTCGGACTCGATCTCCAGGTCCTCGAGGTCCCAGGACTCGACCGGCTTCTTCTTCGCGGCCATGATGCCCTTGAAGGACGGGTAGCGGGCCTCGCCCGACTGGTCCGTCACCGAGACGAGCGCGGGGAGGGAGGCCTCCAGCTGCTCGCTGGCGGTGTCGCCGTCACGGCGGCCGGTGACGGTGCCGTCCTCGACCTTGACCTCGGAGAGCAGGGTGACCTGCGGGACGCCCAGGCGCTCGGCCAGGATCGCCGGGAGGACGCCCATGGTGCCGTCGGTGGACGCCATGCCCGTGATGACCAGGTCGTAGCCGGCCTTCTCGATGGCCTTGGCGAGCACCAGCGAGGTGCCCATGACGTCGGTGCCGTGCAGGTCGTCGTCCTCGACGTGGATGGCCTTGTCGGCGCCCATCGACAGCGCCTTGCGCAGCGCGTCCTTGGCGTCCTCGGGGCCCACCGTCAGGACGGTGATCTCGGCATCGTCGGCCTCGTCGGCGATCTGCAGCGCCTGCTCGACGGCGTACTCGTCGAGCTCCGACAGCAGGCCGTCGACGTCGTCACGGTTGACGGTCAAGTCCTCGGTGAACTGCCGGTCGCCGGTGGCGTCGGGCACGTACTTCACACAGACAACGATCCTCAGGCTCACGCCGGCTCTCCTACCGCATCGTCTTTTCGTGTACCGCCTTATGCAGGCAGCATAGGCGCCTTGTCGGGCGGATCCCGATCGGGGCGGCCCGCGCCCCGATCGGAATGTTACTCGTCAGTACACCGTGGGTCCCACCAAGTCGCAAGGTCGGCGAACTGTGATCTGCCCAACGCCGCCCGACCCGCCCCAGCAGGGACGATTCAGTCGCGCAGCGCGTTGAAGCGCCCTTGGTGGTACAGCAGGGGGCGGCCTTCCCCGGCCGGGTCCCCCACGACCGCCTGAGCGATGATCACACGGTGCTCGCCCGCGGGCACCCTCGCCACCACCCGGCAGACCAGCCACGCCAGCACCCCGTCCAGCACCGGCACCCCGTGCGGGCCGGTGGCCCAGCCGGTGCCGGGCCCGAAACGGTCGGCACCGCTGCGCGCGAAGAGGCCGGCCAGGTCCCGCTGGTGCTCGCCGAGTATGTGGACGCCGAGGTACTCGCTGTCGCGCACGGCGGGCCAGCTGGAGGCCCCGGTGCCGATGGTGAAGGAGAGCAGCGGGGGGTCGGCGGAGACGGAGTTGAGGGAGGTGGCGGTGAACCCCACGGGACGTCCGCCGTCCTGGGAGGTGATCACGGCGACTCCGGCGGCGTGCTGCCGGAAGACGGAGCGCAGGAGGTCGGGCGAGCCGGGGCGGCCGGCGTCGGGAAGGGGGGAAGCGGCCGTCTGGACCGTAGGGGCCGTCGGAGCACTCATCAGGGTTCTGCCTTCTGCCGCAGGGCGTGCGGACACGGTCGGGATCACGGGCGGGTCGTTCAGTGATCCTGACAGCGCGCGCTCGCGTGGCGGACGAGGTCCACACGGGGCCGTCCGTGGAGCAGGAGTTCATACCGCATACGGTCAGCCTGGCGATCTCCCGTGGACGCAGTCAAGCGGGATCGGGCAGATGTCAGGCGCGTCACGCGCCGTGCGGGCGCGCGCACCGGCGCGTCCGGGCCCGGGCCGGCATCGTCCGCGGGCCGCGCGGCTCGCGGTCGCGTCATACGGCGGCGCCGAGGGCGGCGATCACGTCGGCCTTGCGGGGCATGCCGGCCGCCCGCCGCACGACGCGACCCGCCGCGTCCAGCACGAGGACGGTCGGCGTCTTCTCGATCCCCAGCGCCCGCACCAGGTCGAGCCGCTCCTCCGCGTCGATCTCGACGTGCGCGACGCCCTCGACCATGGCCGCGACCTCGGCGAGGATCCGCCGCGTGGCCCGGCAGGGCTGGCAGAAGGCGCTGGAGAACTGGACCAGCGTGGCCCTCCGGCCCGGCTCGGCGCCCAGTTCCCCGGCGCCCAGGCGCGCCGGAACGCCGTCGCCCGGACCGCCGGGCCGGGCGTCGGCCCCACCCCCGGACCGGTCGTCCCTTCCGTCTTCCCGCGTGCGCACCCGCACTCCCGTCTCCACCGTCGCCTTCGCGTACGTGCATGATCGTCGTACGCTCGTACGTGGATGGACACCCGGCGGGCCCCGGGCATTCCCGGCGTGACGAGAATCTCCCCGGGCACGGGCGTCCGGACTGGCCAGCGGCCCACGTTTGGGGCACCATCCCCAAGGGTCGCGTACCTACGCTTCCGTAACTTCCGGCCGGGAGCACCTCCCCAGGCAGAAAGCGGGTCTCCCCATGGCTGAGCTCGTCTACCCTCCGGTGATCGGCGCCGCGCACGGACTGTTCCGCGCGCTCGACATCCGCATCGACATGAAGGGCACCGAGAACATCCCCCGCAAGGGCGGTGCGGTCCTCGTGTCGAACCACATCGGGTACCTCGACTTCATCTTCGCCGGCCTGACGGCCCGGCCCCAGAAACGCCTGGTGCGCTTCATGGCGAAGGAGTCGGTGTTCCGGCACAAGGTGTCCGGCCCGCTGATGCGCGCGATGAAGCACATCCCGGTGGACCGCAAGCAGGGCGAGACGGCGTACCAGCACGCACTGGAGTCACTGCGCTCCGGTGAGATCATCGGGGTGTTCCCCGAGGCGACGATCTCCCAGTCCTTCACCCTGAAGAGCTTCAAGTCGGGTGCGGCCCGCATGGCGCAGGAGGCCGGCGTCCCGCTGATCCCGGTGGCGCTGTGGGGCACGCAGCGGCTGTGGACCAAGGGCCGCCCCAAGAACCTCAAGCGCAGCCACATCCCCGTGACGATGCGGGTGGGCGAGCCGATCGAGGCGCCCACCGACCAGTACGCCGGGGCGATCACGCGCCGGCTGCGCGAGCGGGTGCAGGAGCTGCTGGACGCGGCGCAGCGGGCCTACCCGGAGAAGCCGCGGGGCACCGAGGACTCCTGGTGGCTGCCGGCCCACCTGGGCGGTACGGCGCCCACCGCGGCCCAGGTCCGCGAAGCGGGCTGACCCCTCCCGGGCGGACCGCCGCCCCTGACGACACGTCCTGGGCCCAGGGGGTTCAGTGGTGCGGGTGCCGGCTGCCCCCGGCGCTGCCGGGAGGGCCGCACGGCGCGGTGATGCACTGCCACGTCGGCTCCTCCGGGCGGTGCTCGCCGTGCTTGGGTCCGCCCTTGCCGGGGGGACCGCACGGGGCGGTGATGCACTGCCACTTCGGCTCCTCCGGGTGGCGCTCGCCGTGGTCCGGGCCGCCCTTGCCCGGCCGCTCCTTGCCCCACGTGCCGTCCTTCTTCCCCTGGCCGTGGTGCTTCCCGCCCGGCGCGTCCCGGTCCACCACGACGGTGTGCGCGGTCGCGGGCGTGGCGGCGAACGAGGCGGTGGGGACCAGAACGGCTCCGGCGGCGAGGGCGGTGGTGGCCGCGAAGAGGGCCAGGCGGCGCGTGCGGAGGGGGTGGGTCATGGTGGTTCTCCTCGGAACGAGCGAGCGGATCGGACCCCTCCAGTACGCCCCGTGCCCGGCCGCCCGTCACGCCCCTGGATTCCGTGGCTTGACATCCGGAAGCGGCACCTGTCAGAGCGCGGCCGGCAGCCTTCGCCAGAGCTCCTGCCGGTCGGCGGATTCCCGCAGGGCCGCAAGGACGGCCGGGTGCGGGGCCGCGTACAGCTCGGGGTGGTCGACCTCGCCCAGCTCCGGGCGGACGGGGAAGGCCAGGCGTTCCTCGGCGAGATCGAACCGCGCGTCCACCCCGGGCCCGTTGCCGCGCGGGTCGAGCCGGCTCCAGCGGTCCGCGCCGGGCAGGCGCAGGGCGATCAGGCCGTGCACGAGGGGGTGGGAGCCGTCGTCGTCGGCGAGGCGCTGGTAGCACAGCGCGGCCGGGATCCCCTGGGCGCGCAGCAGGGCGGCCAGGGCGTGGGACTTGGCGTGGCAGATGCCGTTGCGGGTCGCCAGTACGTCGGAGGCCCGCCAGGCGACCCGCGGGTCCCCGGAGTCGGCCGAGTGCGGGATGGCGTCGCGGACGAACTCGAAGGCGGCCTCGGCGTATGAGTATGCGTCGCCGGTGGCGGACCACAGGGTTTCCGCCGTATCCAGTACGAGGGGATGCCAGTGGTCAATGGCTTCGCACGAGGCCAAGTACGCGAAGACGTCGGGGTTCTGCTGGATCAGCTGCATGGCGCGGAGCATAGGCATGCCGCCCACCGCGAATCAATGAATTTACGGCGGGCGGCATAACTATGCAGCGATGTGGACGGTTGCGCCGTCCGGGAACTAGCGGGCGAGTTCCTCCTTGAGGGCCTGCAGGAAGCCGTCCACGTCCTCGACCTGGGTGTCGAAGCCGCACATCCAGCGGACGTCACCCGCGGCCTCGTCCCAGAAGTAGAAGCGGTAACGCTTCTGCAGGCGCCGCGACACCTCGTGCGGCAGCCGTGCGAACACCGCGTTCGCCTGCACCGGGTAGAGGATCTCCACGCCGTCGGTCTCACGGACCCCGGCGGCGAGCCGCTGCGCCATCTCATTGGCGTGGCGGGCGTTGCGCAGCCACAGGTCCTTGGCGAGCAGCGCCTCCAGCTGCACCGACACGAAGCGCATCTTCGAGGCGAGCTGCATCGACATCTTGCGGATGTGCTTCATCCGGCGGACCGCGTCCGGGTTGAGCACGACGATGGCCTCGCCGAACATCATGCCGTTCTTGGTGCCGCCGTAGGACAGCACGTCGACGCCGACCGTGTTGGTGAAGGTGCGCATCGGCACGTCGAGCGAGGCCGCGGCGTTGGCTATGCGGGCTCCGTCGAGGTGGACCTTCATGCCGAGCCCGTGGGCGTGGTCGCAGATGGCCTTGATCTCGTCCGGGGTGTAGACCGTGCCCAGCTCGGTGTTCTGGGTGATCGACACGACCTGCGGCATCGCGCGGTGCTCGTCCTCGAAGCCCCAGGCCTCCTGGTCGATCAGCTCGGGCGTGAGCTTGCCGTCCGGGGTGGGCACGGCGAGCAGCTTGAGCCCGGCCATCCGCTCCGGCGCGCCGCCCTCGTCCACGTTGATGTGGGCGCTCTTGGCGCAGATCACGGCGCCCCAGCGGTCGGTCATGGCCTGGAGGGCGGTGACGTTCGCGCCGGTGCCGTTGAAGACCGGGAAGGCCTCCGCGTACGGCCCGAAGTGGCTGCGGATGATCTTCTGCAGGTGCTCGGTGTACTCGTCCTCGCCGTAGGAGATCTGGTGACCTCCGTTGGCGAGGGCGAGGGCCTCCAGGATCTCCGGATGGACCCCCGCGTAGTTGTCGCTGGCGAAGCCGCGCACTGCCGGGTCGTGGTGCCGGCGGGCATCGGTCTTCACGGTTGCGGAGTGAGCCACAGACGCTGTCCGTTCACATCGATGGCGGACTGCTCCCACACGCCGGCGATGGCCTCGGCCAGCTCCTTCACGTCGGTGAAGCCCGCGAACTTCGCATTGGGACGCTCGGCGCGCATCGCGTCGTGCACCAGTGCCTTGATGACCAGGATCGCAGCTGCCGCGCCGGGGCCCTCGTCACCCCCCGCCTTGCGGAAGGAGTCCGCCATGGCGAGGGTCCAGGCCTCGGCGGCCGCCTTGCCCGCGTTGTAGGCGGCGTTGTTGGCGACCGGCTTGTGCGCGCCGGACTGGCTCACCAGGACGTAGCGGCCGCGGTCACTGCGCAGCAGCCCGTCGTGGAAGGCGAGGGAGGTGTGCTGGACGGTGCGGATGAGGAGCTTCTCCAGGAAGGCCCAGTCCGCGAGGTCGACGTCGGTGAAGGTCTTGCTGCCGCGCCAGCCGCCGACGAGGTGGACCAGACCGTCGATCCGGCCGAACTCCTTCTCGGTGTGCTCGGCCCAGGCCTTGGTGGCCTCCAGGTCGAGCAGGTCCACGGTGTCACCGGTGATGGTGGCGCCGCCGTGGGCGTAGCGTGCCGCGTCCACGGCCTCCGCCAGGCGCGCCGGATCGGCGTCGGACGCGACGACGGTCGCTCCCGCCTCGGCGAGGCGGAGCAGGGCGGCGCGGCCGGCGGGCCCGCCGGCCCCGGCCACCGCCACCACCGCTCCGTGCAGCTTTCCGTTGCCGTTCCCGGAGCCGTTCATCTGTGCAGCCTCCTGTGGGCGAGTGCTCACGCGGCGACCCGCTCGGCGTGCTCTGCGTTCAGAGCGGTGATGCCCTTGGTCGAGGCGATGGTGCCCTTGAGCTTCTTGGCGAGCGCCTCAAAGAACATGCTGAGCGGAAACTCGTCCGGAAGCACGTCGTCGACGAGCTTGCGCGGCGGCTGCGTCAGGTCGAGCGTCTCGGCGGCCTTGGCCCACTTGGAGCCCGGGTGCGGGGCGAGGTAGGTCGAGACGAGCTCGTAGGCCTTGAGCCAGTGGACCAGCTTCGGGCGGTCGATGCCGGCCCGGTAGAGGTCCTCGATCTCGGCGCACAGCTGGTTGGTGACCTGCGGGGCGCGCATCCAGTCGATCTTCAGCTTGTTGTCCGTCCAGCGCACGACGTCGTGCTTGTGGAGGTAGGCGAAGAGCAGCTGGCCGCCGAGACCGTCGTAGTTGCGGTTGCGGTCGCCGGAGACCGGGAAGCGGAACATCCGGTCGAAGAGAACGGCGTACTGCACGTCACGGCCGTGCTCGTTGCCCTCGGACTCCAGCTTCACGGCCTCCTTGAAGGCGGTGAGGTCGCAGCGCAGCTCCTCCAGGCCGTACATCCAGAACGGCTGGCGCTGCTTGATCATGAAGGGGTCGAACGGCAGGTCGCCGTGGCTGTGCGTGCGGTCGTGGACCATGTCCCACAGCACGAAGGCCTTCTCGCAGCGCTCCTGGTCGTCGACCATGCGCGCGATGTCCTCGGGCAGGTCGATGCCCAGGATGTCCACGGCGGCCGCGGTCACCTTGCGGTAGCGGGCGGCCTCCCGGTCGCAGAAGATGCCGCCCCAGGTGAAGCGCTCGGGGGCCTCGCGCACGGCGATGGTCTCCGGGAACAGCACGGCGGAGTGCGTGTCGTAGCCGGGGGTGAAGTCCTCGAAGGTGATGCCGAGGAAGAGGGGGTTGTCGTAGCGGGTGCGCTCCAGCTCGGAGAGCCACTCGGGCCACACCATCTTCAGGACGACGGCCTCGAGGTTGCGGTCCGGGTTGCCGTTCTGCGTGTACATGGGGAAGACGACGAGGTGCTGCAGGCCGTCGGCGCGCTCGGCGGCCGGGTGGAAGGCCAGCAGGGAGTCGAGGAAGTCCGGCACGCGGAAGTCGTCGGCGGCCCACTTGCGCAGGTCGGCGATGAGCGCACGGTGGTAGGCGGCGGCGTGCGGGAGCAGCGGGGACAGCGTCTCCACAGCGCCGATCACGCGCTCGACCGCGGCGAGGACGGTGGCGCGGGCGTGCTCGCCCTCGGCCTCGAAGTCGATGGAACCGTCGGCCGCCTGCCAGGGGCGGATCTCCTCCACGGCGGCCTTGAGCTCGGGCCACGCCGGGTGGTCCACCACCCGCGCCCCAGCGGATATCACGGCACCGCCGACGCCCGGCACAAGAGTTTCCGTCATGTCACTTCCTCCACAGGAGAACCTCACGTCCGCACAGCGTATGCGTGCGAGGCTGTCCCGCTCAAGAGGCAATTCGGGAAATTATCCTGCGTCACCCCCCGCTTCACCGAAAGTCTTCCCGTTCGCCAGGGTGGAACTGATAGCTCCGCCCAGTCGCGCCAGGGCTTCACATGCCGGTGGCAGTACCCCGGCCAGTGCCAGGAAGCCGTGGAACATGCCGGGGTGGCCGTCCAGGACCGACCGGATCCCGCTGCGCACCAGCCGGCGGTGGTACGCGCGGGCCTCGTCCCGCAGCGGGTCGCACCCGGCGACCACCAGGTGGGCGGGCGGCAGCCCGGTGAGGTCCGCGCGCAGCGGGGAGGCCAGCGGATGCCGGCCGTCGCCCCCGGGGCCGAGGTACTGCTCCCAGAACCAGCGCATGTGCCCCGCGGTCAGGAAGCAGCCCTCGGCGGCGGTGCGGTACGAGGCGCGGTCCTGGGCGGCGTCCAGGGCGGGATACACCAGGGCCTGCAGGGCGACGGCAGGTCCCCCGCGGTCGCGCGCGAGCAGCAGCGAGGCGGCCGCCAGGTTGCCGCCCGCGCTGTCCCCGGCCACGACGAGGGCCGCCGGGTCCCCGCCCAGCTCCTCCCAGTGGCGGCCGGCCCAGCACAGCGCCGCGTACGCGTCCTCCGCGGCCGCCGGGAAGCGGTGCTCGGGAGCCCGCCGGTAGTCCACCGAGACCACGGCCGCGCCGGCCGCCCGCGACAGGTGGCGGGCGGTGGTGTCGTGAGTGTCCAGGTCGCACAGGACCCACCCGCCGCCGTGGCAGAACACGACCGTCGGGCGGGGTCCCGGCCACCGCCCGGGGTCGGGCAGGTAGATCCGCACGGGGACGGGCGGGGCGCCGGGCGGGCCGGGGACGGATCGGTCGGCCACGGACCCCACGCGCGGCCTGCCGGCGGGCGGTCGGGAGGCGGCCGCCAGGATCCGCCGGGCCTCGCCGGCGTCGGTGACGCCGTTGCCGAGGTCCGGGAACGCCGCGGCGAGGGCGTCGACCCACGGCACCGCGGCCGGGTCGAGGCGCTCCCGGGCCCGGCCCCGGCCCCGGCTCCGGCCCCGGCCCCGGTCCCTGTTCCCACCCCCGCCCCGGGCGGCGGCCATCACCGGCTCCGGAAGTGCGGGATGACCTTCTCGCCCCACTGGCGCAGGGTCTCCATGCACGCGTCCTGCTCCACGGTGCCCATCTGGATCAGGCACATGATCTCGTCGGCCCCGGCCTCCCGGAGCCGTTCCACGTAGGCGATGGCGTCGTCGGCGGTCCCGTAGGCGTGGTCGGCGTTGAAGGTGGCCGTCGAGGTCGGCCGGACCGGGATCTCCAGCTCGTGCAGCCGTGCCACCACCTGCTCGGCGGCCCTGCGCATCTCCCCCGCCTCGTCGGCGCCCTCGACGACGGCCTCGTCCGGGACGCCCGCGCCGCCGTACCAGTGGCCGATGGCCTGGGCGAAGAAGCGTTGGCCCCGGATGCCGATCCGCCGGGCCCGTTCGCCGTCGTCGAGCACGATGGTCGGGCAGAGCACGGAGAAGTGGTCGTTGACGACCGTGGAGACGAGGCGGCTCCCGTCCCTTCCGGCGATCGCGCCGTCGTAGACGGAGCGCATCTGCGCGATCGACGCGGGCCCGGCGAAGCCCATCACCAGCGCTCCGATGCCCAGTTCGGCCGCCTGGACCAGGGTCTCGGCGCGGCTGCAGGCCAGGAACAGCGGCGGGTGCGGGGTCTGCCGCGGCCGCGGCAGGATGGGGTGCGGATCGATGTCGATCAGTTCGCCGTGGTACTCCAGCTCCTCCTCCTGCCAGGCCCTGCCGATGATCCGCAGGGCCTCCTCGACCTCCGCCGCGGTCCGCTCCTTGTCCACCCCGCACAGCGAGGTCTCCTGCTCGGTGCCGCCGCGCCCGGCGCCGAGGTCGAGGCGCCCGCCGGAGAGCAGGTCGAGCATCGCGGCCCGCTCGGCGACCCGGACCGGGTGGTTGAAGTTGAAGGGCATGCACACCACGCCGTGCCCGATGCGTATGGTGTGCGTCCTGGCCGCGACCCAGGTCAGGAAGACCTCGGGCGCCGACATGTGGGCGTACCACTTCAGGGAGTGGTGCTCCACGGCCCAGATCCGGTCGAATCCCATGCGTTCGGCGAACACCGCCTGCTCGACGCAGTCGCGGATGAGCCGGTGCTCGCGCTCCACCGTCGGGTCGGCCAGCTGTGCTTCGAAGATCACGGAGAATTTCACGGTGCCTCCAGGGTTGCGTCCCGTGCCCGGTCTTACTTCAATTCGGAATATGACTAGTAGTCACACGTCGAAGAGGCAAGAGAAGCAGCAGGACCCGGACCTCCCGCCGACCGCGTGGGCCGTTCTCGGCCTGCTGTCCTTCCCCGGCGAGCGCACCGGCTACGAGCTGAAGAAGTGGGCGGACTCCTCGCTGCGCTTCTTCTACTGGTCACCGGCCATCAGCCAGATCTACGCGGAGCTGCGCCGTCTGGAGGAACTCGGTTACGCCGCCTCCGCGCGCTCGGGTCCCGAGGAGGCGCGGGCCAAACGCCGTTACTCCATCACCGCGGCCGGGCGCGAGGCGCTGTCCCGCTGGGCCGCCGACACCGCCGAGGCCGGCCCCCCGGTGCTCAAGCACGGGCTGCTGCTGCGGATCTGGCTCGGCCACCTGGCCGAACCGGCGCGGCTGCGGGCGATGGTCGGCGAGCACCTGGAGCGCACCCGGGGCGAGCTGACCGCCGTACGGGAGGCGATGGAGCAGGCGGCCGAGGTGGCGGACTGGGTCTTCCCCACCCTCGCGCTGCGCTGGAGCGAGCGGCAGCACCTGGCCGAACTGGAGCTGGGCCAGGCGCTGTTGGCGGACCTCTCGGAAGTCTCTCCGCCGGGGGCCGCGCAGGGGCGTCAAGCGGCTGGGGACGCGCCCACGCCCGGGTGACGCGGCAGGGCCGCGGGAGGCCCGCCGGGGGCGCACGACCCTGGCGGGAAGCGGTCGGTGGCGCTTCCGAGGGGCCGTGCACGCACGGTCCGCATCCACGACCGGCGCACTAGCATGCGACCTCATCGCGCGCGGCCGGTCGGGACACCGCGACCGCGCGGGGAGCCGCCGTCGACGGAAGCGAGAGAACCTTGACTTTCCTCACCATCGGTCACCGCGGGGTCATGGGTGTCGAGCCGGAGAACACCCTCCGGTCGTACCTCCGAGCGGAACGTTCCGGCATGGACGCCATCGCCCTGGACCTCCGGCTCAGCAAGGACGGCGTCCTCGTCGCCCTGCACGACCCCGAGGTGGACCGCACCACCGACGGCTCCGGGGCCGTCGCCGACCTCACCCTGGCCGAGCTGCGCGCGCTGGACGCCGGTCAGGGCGAGCGCGTGCCGGTCTTCGAGGAGGTGCTGGACGCGGTCCGCTCACCGCTCCGAGCGGCCGTCGGGGACGAGGGCGCGGCCACGGCGCTCGCGGAACTGGTCCTGCGCCGCGACCTGGTCGGCCGGGTGGAGATCGCCTCCGCCGACGGCGCGCTGCTCGCCGGGGCGGCCCGCCGGGTGCCGGGTGTGCGGACCACGCTGTTCGCGGAGCCGCTGGGCGGCGACACGGAGGCCTTGGTGAACCGGGCGCGGGCCGCGGGGGCGGCGACGATCGCCCTGGACATCCACCGCATCGCCCTGGAACTGGTGGAGGCGGCCCACACGGCCGGCCTGCGGGTGACCGGCCAGGCGGTCGACACCCTGGACCAGTTGCGGCTGGCGCGGGCACTCGGACTGGACGGTGTGACCACGGGCTTCCCCGAGATCCGCAGCACGGGCCGCTTCACCGCCTGAGCGGCTCCGGATTACAGGGGCTTGACCAGCAGTTCGAAGGCGAGGTCGTCGCGCAGCGGGATGCCGAAGCGCTCGTCGTCGTACGGGAAGGGGCTCAGCTCGCCGGTGCGCCGGTAGCCGCGGCGCACGTAGTAGGCGATGAGTTCCTCCCGTACGTTCACCACCGCCATCCGCATCTCGGCGGCGCCCCAGGTGTCGCGGGCGCGGCGCTCCGCCTCGGCGAGGATCTCCTTGCCGAGGCCGCCGCCCTGGAGCCCCGGGCGGACGGCGAACATGCCGAAGTAGGCGTGGTCGCCCCGGTGTTCGATGTGGCAGCAGGCCACCAGCTCACCGGCGCGCTCGACGACGAGCAGGACGCCGTCCGGGCCCTCGATGACGGCGCGGACGCCGTCCGGGTCGGTGCGCTGCCCCTCCAGGTAGTCGGCCTCGGTGGTCCACCCGGCCCGGCTGGCGTCCCCGCGGTAGGCGGACTCCACGAGAGCCACCAGTTCCGGTACGTCCGCCTCGACGGCGCTGCGGAAGCTGAGGGCTGCGGGCTGGGCGGTCGACATGGGCGCTCCGTTCGGTGCGGTGGCATATGACATGCCGGGGGCGGCAGACAGAGCCTATCCCGGCGCCGCGTGAGCGCCGTGCGAGAAGGGCATCTCTCCCCGTGACGCCGACGAACCGGGAGGTTCCGCCGTGCACGGATCCGCCTCGTCCCTGTCCGCCTCCGTCTCCGCCTGGCTGCTGGTGCTCCTGTGCGCGGTGAGCGGTGCGTACTGCCTGCGGCGGGTGCGCGGGCGGGACGGCCGGGGCGGTGCCGCCGCCGGCGAGGCGGTGATGGGGTTCGGCATGGCGCTGATGGGGGTGCCCCTGGGGGGCGGCGGGTGGCGGCAGCCCGTGCTCGGGGCGGTCTTCTGCGCGGCGGCCCTGCACTCCCTGTGGCTGCTCCGGGGCGGGGCGCACCACGCGCACCACCTGGTGGGGTCGCTGACGATGGTGTACATGACCGCCGCGGCGGGATCCGGCCACGGCCACGGCGCGGGGCCGCCGCTGCTGACGGGGGCGCTCCTCCTCTACTACGCCGGCTACGTGGTGCTCGGCGGCACACGGCTGATCACCGCGGGCGGCCCGGCTCCCGTGCACACCGCAGGCGCGGTGCGCACCACTGCCGCACGCACCCCGAGAGCCGCGCCCGCGGAGCTGATCAGGGCCTGCCGACTCGCCATGGCCATGGGGATGTTGGCGATGCTGCTGTCGATGTGACGGCGCTGCGGGCGGACGTGTCCTGCGTCACCAATGCCGCCGTCTCATACCCGCAGGTAGCCCCTCGCTCATAGGCTGGTGGCCATGATGGTCCCCGCCGTTCTCCTGCTGCTCGGCGCCCTGACCGCGGTGCTCGCTCCCCGTCTGCTGGCCCGGGCCCGCTGGCCCGAACGCGAACCGGTCGTGGCCCTGTGGGTGTGGCAGTGCGTCGTCGCGGCAGTGCTGCTGTGCTTCGCACTGTCCATGCTGCTGAGCGCCGCGGCGGCCTGGCAGGCGGTCCGGGGCCGGCTCTTCGCCGTGGCTCCGCACGGGGTGGTGGACGCCTACGCCCTGGGCGCGTCCGGGGGCCCCTGGGCCGCCGGTACCGCGCTCCTCCTGGCGGGCGGGGGCCTGTGGACCGCGGCGATGCTGGCCGGGGAGGTGCTGCGGGCCCGGGCCCGGCGCCGGGCGCAGGGCAGCGAACTGCTGGAACGCGCCCCGCTGCTGCCCGGGGAGGACCCCTCGGGCGCGCGCCTCGTCGTACTGGAGGGTCCGCGGCCGGATGCCTGGTGGCTGCCGGGGGCCGCTCCTCAGCTGGTGGTCACGACGGCGGCGCTCGGCCGGCTGAAGGGAAGCCAGCTGGACGCCGTCATGGCGCACGAGCAGGGCCACGCGGCGGCCCGGCACGACTGGCTGCTGCACTGCTCGCGGGCGCTGGCCCGGGGGTTCCCGCAGGTGCCGGTGTTCGCCGCGTTCGAGGCGGAGATGCACCGGCTGGTGGAGCTGGCCGCCGACGACATGGCCTCGCGGCGGTTCGGGCGGCTGACGGTCGCGCTGGCGCTCGTCGGACTCAACGAGGACCGCGGGGTGTTCGCGGGAACCTCGGCGCCGGAGGCGCACGTACCGCAGCGGGTGCGCAGGCTGCTGTCGGCCGCTCCCCGGCTCTCGCCGGGCCGCCGGCTGCGGCTGACGGCGCTGGCCACACTGGTGCCGGCGATCCCGCTGCTGGTGGCCTTCGTACCGGGACTGAGTGCGCTGACGTAGGGGTGTCCGGCGCGGCGCGGGCCGCATCCGGTGCAAGGATCCCGGTATGCGGAACGATCACTTTCGGTGGATGGGGATCGGCTGCGCGGTGCTCGGGGCGGTGCTGACCGCCCTGGTGGTGGCCGCCTGGCAGCCGCTGCTGGCCTGGGACGAGCGGGTCGCCGGGGACCTGCACGCCCACGCCGTCGCCCATGACGGGGTCACGCGGTCCATGCGGGTGCTGTCCGACTGGGTCTGGGACCCCTGGACCATGCGGGCGCTGGCCGCGGTGGCCTGCGTCCTGTTGTGGTGGCGGGGCGACCGGGAGCGCGCCCTGCGGGTGGCGCTGGCCACGCTGGCGGCGACGGTGGTGCAGCAGGGGCTGAAGGCAGCGGTGGGCCGGGAACGTCCGGTGTGGTCGGACCCGGTGGACTCGGCGCACTTCGCGGCCTATCCCTCCGGTCACGCCCTGACGGCGACGGTGGTGTGCGGGATGTTGCTGTGGCTGGTCCCGCGCCCGGCGCCGCGATGGGCCCCGGCCGCCCGGGTCGTGGCGGGCGTCTCGGTGGTCGGCGTCGGCTTCACCCGGCTCTACCTGGGCGTGCACTGGTTCTCGGACGTCGTGGGGGGCTGGCTCCTGGGCGCGGCGCTGGTGGTCCTGGCGACGTCGGTGCCGAAGCGGCGCGGACGCGGTGGCGGGCGGCCCGGGGCTTGAGGATGCGGCGCGCCCGCCCTGGATGATCCCCCGTGTCACCCAGAGCAGGCGACCCCGTGCGCTGAGTATATTGGCTGCGAGCCAGTCAACGCAGGAGTAAGCATGTCCCCGCGCAGCGCATCGGTCAATGAAGAATTGCGCAGACGTTCCCGGGAGCGGCTGCTGCAGGCCACGGTGGAACTCGTCGCCGAGCGCGGCTACGAGGCCACGACGCTGGGCGACATCGCCGACCGGGCCGGCGCGGCGCGCGGTCTGGTCTCGTACTACTTCCCGGGCAAACGGCAGTTGCTGCAGTCGGCCGTGCACCGGCTGATGCACCTCACCCTGCAGGCCGCCCTGGAGCGGGAGCCCCGCAGCGAGGACGGACGCGAGCGGCTGGCGCGGGCCGTCGACGCGGTCCTGGGACTGGCCCGGGACGAACCCCTGCTGATGCGGACGCACATGGCGGGCATCCTCACGGCCGACGGTTTCGTGCAGTGCCCGGAGCAGCGTCGGCTTGCGGAACTGCTGCGGGACACCGTCACCCGGTACGGCTCGGCGGACGTGGACGCGGACTATCCGCTGCTGCGCGCCCTGCTGATGGGCGCGGTCGTGGCGGTGCTGCTGCCCGGGGCCCCGATGCCGGCGGTCCGGCTGCGCGCCGAGCTGTTCCAGCGCTACGGGCTGGAGTGGGAGCTGGGCGTCCCGCCGGACGGGGGACCGCCCGGCGGAACGTTTCCCTCACACCTCTGACCTCATGCGGTTCAGTGGTACTCGGGCTGGGTCTGCACGTTGAGCCGGTCCATGCGGACCCGTTCGGCGCTGTCGGTGCGCCGGTCGTCGAGCCGGAGCACGTCGAGGCCCTTGGTGATGTCGTTCGAGTAGATGTGGCCGTTGTAGTAGTAGGCCGACCAGGACCCGCCGAGGCCGAGCCGGTCCGTCGTCAGCGGTCCGCGCTCGAAGTAGGCGATCTCCTTGGGGCGGTCGGAGTCGGTGAACTCCCAGACCGAGACGCCGCCCTGGTACCAGGCCTGCACCATGATGTCGCGGCCGCCGCCGACCGGGACCAGCGAGCCGTTGTGGGCGACGCAGTTCTCGGTGTCCGCCTGGTGGCGCGGGATCTTGAAGTAGCTGCGGAAGGACAGCTTGCGCTGGTCGCCGCGGCCGGTGATGTCGTAGATCCCGTCGGCGCCCCGGTCGGGGCCGGTGGCCTCGTTGCAGGTGGCGCCGCCACCGCCGCCGAGCTCGTCGGTGAACACCACCTTGTTCGCCCGCTCGTTGAAGGTGGCCGAGTGCCAGAACGCGAAGTTCACGTTGTCCTGGACCCGGTCGATGACGCGCGGCTGCTCGGGCCGGCTGATGTCGAAGAGGATGCCGTCGCCCATGCAGGCGCCGGCGGCCAGGTCCTTCGACGGCAGCACGGTGATGTCGTGGCAGCCGGTGGTCTTGGAGACGCCGGGGTGGGTGGGCGCGCCCGGGTTGCCGCCGTCCGGGAAGAGGACCGGGAAGGCCACGACCGCTGCCTTCGTCGGCGTCTTCCTCGGGACCTTGACCACGGAGATGCCGTCGTGCGGCGGTTGGCAGTCGGGGAAGGCCTCGCTCGGTGAGTAGGAGGCGACGTAGAGGTAGATGTCCTTGCGGCCCGGGACCAGGGTGTGGGTGTGGGACCCGCAGGCCGTCTCGACGGACTTGACGTACCGGGGGTTCTTCTTGTCCTTGATGTCGAAGATCTTGATGCCCTCCCACGAGGACTTCTCCGTCGCGGGCTGCGAGACGCTGTTGCAGGAGTCGTCGCTGCGGGAGGAGTCGGTGGAGAGGAAGAGCAGGTCGCCGTCGACGGAGATGTCGTTCTGCCCGCCGGGGCAGAGCACCTCGGTGACCTTCTTCGGCGCCTTCGGGTTGGCGATGTCGTAGATCGTGAAGCCGTTGTAGCTGCCCGCGTAGGCGTACTTGCCCTGGAACGCGATGTCCGAGTTGATCACGGTGGGGTCGGTGGAAGGGATGTTGGCCAAGGGTTTGATGTTGGCGCTGTGCACGATCTCGTCCTGGCCGGGGATGTCGCCCGGGGCGAGTTCGCCGCCGCCGGGAGGGGCGGTGCTCTGATGATTGCCGTGGCCAGGGGTCAGGTCGCCCGGGTCGGGGGTGGCGGCCGCCGGTCCGGCCGCCAGGAGGGTGGTGAGGAGACCGGCCGCCGCGGCGACCACCCCCACCCTCCGCCGGTGCGCTCTCCTGGTGTGGAGCGAGGTCACTGTGCCTCCCATGGAAGCCCGATCGGTTCCTTCCGCAGGGGAACGGAACCAGGACCCCGGCAGTATCTTCCCTTCATGGACATGGCAAAAGACCTCCGGGGCCGTGTGGCCCGGACCGTGCGGCCCCTCCGGTCGGCCGCGGCGATGGCGACCGCCGGCCTCCTTCTGACCCTCCCCGCATGCCAGGACGACGGGACGGACCGGGCCGACGACGGGCGGGCGTCGGTCGTCGCGCCCGGCCGGCCCGGCGAGAAGTCACGCACCCTCACCCCCGAACAGGCCGCCAGGGCCAAACCCGACGACAGCCCGAACGCCGCCGACCACTCCTACGTGCAGCGGATGATCGAACACCACCGGCAGGCGCTGACGATGAGCGCGCTGGCACCCGAACGGGCCTCTGCGGACCCGGTCAAACGGCTCGCCGAGCGGATCACGGCCGGACAGAAGCCCGAAATCGGCGCGATGCAGAAGTGGTTGGACCGCCATCCGGCACCGCCGTCCGGCACCGGCGGCCCCTCGGACGCGTCCTCCGGCGCTCCCTCGGCGGGTCACGACCACGGCCGTGCCCAGGGCCATGGTGCGATGCCGGGCATGGCGACCGAACAGCAGCTGAAGGAGCTGACCGACGCCAGGGGGGCCGACTTCGACCGGCTCTTCCTCACACTGATGACCGCCCACCACGAGGGGGCCCTGACCATGGCGGGCGAGGCGCTCGCCGGTGGCAACGACCCGGCCGTCGAGGAGATGGCCAACGAGGTGGTGGCCACGCAGAGCGCCGAGATCCACCGGATGCGCGCGATGGGCTGACGGGACCGGGGCCCGGTGTCATGCTGGGACCACCTGCGGGAGGAGTTCCGCCGTGCTTCGTGTCGCCGTCGTCGGATCGGGCCCCAGCGGGGTCTACGCGGCCCAGACGCTGGTCCAGCAGCGCGAGGTGCCGGGGGTGCGGGTCGACGTACTGGACCGGCTGCCCGCACCGTACGGCCTCGTGCGCTACGGGGTCGCACCGGACCACGAGAAGATCAAGTCGTTGCAGGGCAGCCTGCGCACCGTGCTGGAGGACGAGCGGATCCGCTTCCTCGGGCACGTCGAGGTCGGCGGGGCCGCCCTGCCCACGACCCGGCTGCTGGAGCTCTACCACGCGGTCGTGTACTGCGTGGGTGCGGCGCGGGACCGGATGCTGGGGATCCCCGGCGAGGACCTGGCCGGGGTGCGTTCCGCGACGGACTTCGTGTCCTGGTACAGCGGGCACCCGGACAGCGCCGGCGAGGCCTTCGACCTGTCGGGAGTCGATGCGGCGGTGGTGATCGGGGCGGGCAACGTCGCGGTGGACGTGACCCGGATCCTGGCCCGCGGCCCGGCCGAGCTGGCCCCGACGGACATGCCGCAGCCGGCGCTCGGCGCGTTCGCGTCCAGTGGGCTGCGGGAGGTGTCGATGGTGGCCCGGCGCGGGCCCTCGCAGGGCAGGTTCACCACCAAGGAGTTGCGCGAACTGGGCACGCTGCCGGGCGTGGACGCCCGGGTGGACCCGGCCGAGCTGACGCTGGACCCCCTGTACGCCGATCCGGCCGCGGCCGCCGCGCTGCCCGCGGTGGCGCGGCGCAACCTGGAGGTGCTGCGCGGCTGGGCCGGACAGGCCCCGGCCGGGGGGCCGCGCCGCATCGCGCTGCGGTTCTACCTGCGCCCCGTGGAGATCCTCGGCGGGCCCGGCGGGCGGGTCGCGGCGGTGCGCTTCGAGCGGACCGCCCCCGACGGCCGGGGCGGGGTGACCGGGACGGGGATCCACGAGGACGTCGGGGCGCGGCTGGTGCTGCGCTCGGTGGGCTACAGGGGCCTGCCGCCGGCCGGGCTGCCCTTCGACCCGGAAAAGGGCACGGTCCCGCACGCGGCCGGCCGGGTGCTGCGGGCGGGCCGGGCCTCGGTCGGGGAGTACGTGGCGGGCTGGATCAAGCGCGGCCCGACCGGGGTGATCGGCACGAACCGCCCCTGCGCGAAGGAGACCGCGTCCTCGCTGCTCCAGGACGCGGGAGCGCTGGCCCGGCGGGAGCTGCCCGGGGACCCGCTGGACGCCCTGCGCGCAGCCGGCCTGCGCCCGGTGGAGTGGCCGGGCTGGCTGGCCATCGAGTCGGCCGAGGCCGACCTGGGGCGTTCCCTGGGCCGCCGCTCCGTGAAGATCCCCGACTGGCCGGGCCTGCTGGGCGCGGCCGGCGCCGGCCCGGCGTAGCGGGTGTCGGCCGCCCGCAAGCCTCTGGGGGCGTAGCGGGGAACGGGGCGGCCCGGGGGCCGGCCGCCGGGGCGGGCGGGGCGCCCCGAAAATGGGACGGTGAACGCGAAGACGTGGATGGACAGTGAGTCCGTGGAGACCCTGCTGGCGCTGCTGGAGCAGGCGGCCCGGCTGCCGGCGCAGGACGCGCGGCGGCGCCGCATCGAGGGGGCCGCCAAGAAGCTCATCCGGAGCGGCCGCCGCGACCGCCGTGCCCTGGCGCGCGTACGCGACCGGGAGATCGACGCCACGCTCCTCGCCGCCACCGCCACCGGGGCCCGCGACCGGGTCATGGACACGCCGCTGCCCGTCCGGTCCACCGGACCGCGGCAGTTGGCGGGAGCCCCGCACGGTGCCGAGCCGGCGGCCGCCCTGGGTGTCCTGCGCCGCGGCCAGCGCTGCTACGTCTGCAAGGCCCCGTACCGGGACGTCCACCCGTTCTACCACCGGCTGTGCACACCGTGCGCCGAGGTCAACCTCGAACAGCGCACCGCACGCACCGACCTGACCGGCCGCCGCGCGCTGCTCACCGGGGGCCGCGTGAAGATCGGGCACGAGCTGGCCCTGATGCTGCTCCGTGACGGCGCCGATCTGACCGTCACCACCCGGTTCCCCCGCGATGCCGCCGCCCGTTTCGCCGCGGCCCCGGACCGGGACCGGTGGTGGAACCGGCTGTCCATAGCGGCGTTGGACCTGCGCGACCCGCGTCAGGTGCTGGCCTTCACCGACCGGGAGCTGGCCGGGGCCCGCCCGCTGGACATCCTCGTCAACAACGCGGCCCAGACCCTGCGCCGCGCCCCCGGGGCGTACGCGGCCCTGGCCAGCGGTGAGGCCGCTGCCACTGGTGGGGCCGCGGCCGGGCTGCCCGCCGTCCGGCACTGGGCGGCCCCGGGGTTCGTGGTGCCCGGCAGCGCGCGCCCGGCCCTCGCCACGGGCGGCCCGGCGGCCCCGACCGCCCCCGGTGTGCCCGAGGGCATCGGCGGCGCGGTGGACGCGGCCGGCCTCCTGCCGGACGGCGCCCCGGTGAACTCCTGGACGCTTCAGCTCGGCCAGATCGGCGCCGCCGAGCTGATCGAGGTGCAACTCGTCAACGCTGTCGCGCCGTTCCTCCTCGCCGACCGGCTGATGCCACTGATCGAGGCCTCGCCGCACCCCACCCGCTACCTGATCAACGTCTCCGCCGTGGAGGGCCAGTTCGGAGCGCCCAACAAGTCGCCCGACCACCCGCACACCAACATGGCCAAGGCCGCCCTGAACATGCTCACCCGCACCAGCGCGTCCGCTCTCGCCGCACGCGGCATCCACTGCTGCTCGGTCGACACCGGATGGGTCACGGACGAGAAGCCCGCGGCGGCCCGCGCACGACACGCGGCGACCGGCTGGAGGCCGCCGCTGGACGTCGTCGACGGCGCGGCACGCATCTACCACCCGATCCGCGAGGGCGAGGCGGGCCGGCCCGTGCACGCGGTGTTCCTCAAGGACTACCGCCCTGCCGCCTGGTAGCCCTGCCGGTCCCCCGGGCCCGCCGGCCGCCCGCGGCGGACGTCAGGGCGTGAGCCGTGAGGCCTCGGCCGCGGCCGCCGTCAGGACGCTGTCGAGGAGGCCGGGGAAGAGCTCCTCCAGGTCCTCCCGGCGCAGGGCGTTGAGCTTCGTGGTGCCCCGGTAGGCCTGGCGTACGACGCCGCTCTCCCGCAGGACGCGGAAGTGGTGGGTGGTCGTGGACTTGGTGACCGGCAGGTCGAAGTGCGAGCAGGCCAGGTCGTCCGCCGAGCCGGCCAGGTCCAGGACGATGGAGAGCCGCACCGGGTCCGAGAGGGCGTGCAGCACCCCTTCCAGGCGGATCTCGGCCGCCTCCGGGTGGGCCAGGGTGCGGGAGGTGTCCCGATCCGTCATGTCCCTGCTCCACTCAGTCGGCTTGGGTCCGGGCCCCCATGGTACGAGAGCTGTCGAAGGAGGCAGGAAGGTCGGGGAAATCGGCGGAAACGGGCGGGTGCGGCCGCGGCTCCGGGCCCCGGCCGCACCGCCGTCACCAGGACCGGTGGTACTGCTCGGGCGTACGGACCTCCGCGCCCAGCTCCTCGGCCGCGCGGCGGGCCCAGTACGGGTCGCGCAGCAGCTCGCGGCCCAGCAGCACCGCGTCGGCCTCGCCGTTCGCCAGGATCTTCTCGGCCTGCTCAGGTTCCGTGATCAGGCCGACGGCGGCCACGGGGAGGGTCGTCTCGTTCTTCACCCGGGCGGCGAACGGCACCTGGTAGCCCGGGCCGACCGGGATGTCCACCCCCGGGGCGAGGCCGCCGGTGGAGACGTCGAGCAGGTCCACGCCGTGCTCCTCGAGCAGCCCGGCCAGGCGTACGGTCTCGTCGGCGGTCCAGCCGTCCGCCTCCAGCCAGTCGGTGGCGGAGATCCGGAAGAACAGCGGGAGTTCCTCGGGCCACACGGCCCGGACGGCGTCCACGACCTCCAGGGCGAAGCGGGTCCGGTTCTCGAAGGAGCCGCCGTAGGAGTCGGTGCGCCGGTTGCTGTGCGGGGAGAGGAACTCGCCGATGAGGTAGCCGTGGGCGCCGTGGATCTCGACGACCTCGTAGCCGGCGGCGAGCGCGCGCCGCGCGGCGGCCGCGAACTGGCCGGTGATCTCGGCGATCTCGGCGACCGTCAGCTCGGACGGGACCGGGTGGCCCTCGGCGAACGGCACGGCGCTGGGGGCGACCGGCTGCCATCCGTGGGCGTCGGCGCCGACCGGTGCGCCGCCCTTCCAGGTCCGGTCGGTGGACGCCTTGCGCCCGGCGTGGGCGATCTGGATGCCCGGGACGGTGCCCCGGGCCTTGAGGAAGCCGGTGATCCGGCGGAGGGCCTCGACCTGGGTGTCGTTCCAGATGCCGAGGTCGTAGGGGGAGATCCGGCCCTCCGGGGAGACCGCGGTGGCCTCCTGGATGATCAGGCCGGTGCCGCCGACCGCGCGGGCCGCGTAGTGGGCGAAGTGCCAGTCGTGGGCCACGCCGGCGTTCGGCCCGAAGGCCTCGGCGCTGTACTGGCACATCGCGGCCATCCACACCCGGTTGGGCACGGTGACCGATCGCAGGGCGTACGGCTCGAACAGGGCGGCGAAGGCGGCGGGTACGGCGGGGGCAGCACTCATCGGGGCTCTCCAGAGGTCACCGGGCGCGCCGGGATCGGCGGCTAAGTACGAGGATCACCATACTACGAACCCCGTCGTACTACGAGACCTCTCGTACAAGTGCGTCGAGCTCCGCGCGCAGCGCCCCGGCCAGCGCCGCCAGGTCCGGAACGGCGGCGGCGTCGGCGACCAGTCCGTAGTGGACCGTCCCCTTGTACGTGGAGACCGCGACCGCGAGGGACTGGCCGCGGGCCAGCGGGGCGAACGGGTAGACCTCGTGGACCCGGCTGCCACCGAGGGAGAAGGTGAGCCCGGGCAGCGGGACGCTGGTGACGAGGATGTCGTAGAGCAACCGGGCCGCATGGGCGACGAGGGGCCCGCCGAGCCGGTGGCCGAGCGGGTGGACGTGGTCCGCGAGGAGGGCGACGGCCCCCGCGCCCCGGGCGGGCCCGGCGTCCTTGTTGCGGTCCATGCCGGCGCGCACGTGGTCCAGCCGGCGCAGCGCGTCGGGCTCGGCGAGCGGCAGCCGGAGCAGGTAGCCGGAGAGGCGGTTCCCGGCACCCTCCGACCCGCGGGGTCCTCGGCGGCGGGACACCGGGATCAGGGCCCGCGGTCCGGCCCCCAGGGGTTCGGGGTCCCCGCGTTGTGCGAGCCAGCGCCGCAGGGCGCCCGCGACCAGGGTGATCAGCACGTCGTTGACGGTGCCGCCGGCTCCCTTGCGGATGAGGTTGACCTCGTCCAGGTCGAGGGCGAGTCCGGCGACGGTACGGGTGCCCGCGCCGACGGGGTCGGCCGTCAGTGCGGCCGGGACCCCGAGCGGCAGGCCGCCGCGGGCCACGGCGGCGCCGATCTCCAGGGCCTGGCCGACGCCCTGGACCCGGGCGGCCAGTGCGCCGGGGAGCCGGCTCAGGACGGTGCCGGCCCGCTGGCCGGGGACGGGGCGGGCGGGCGCCCGCGGCTCCGGGACCCCGTCGAACAGCGCGGCCGCGAGGGCGAGGGCGCCCAGGCCGTCGGCGAGGGCGTGGTGGAACTTGAAGAGCACGGCGAAGGTGTCCGGATCGGGCCCGGCCAGGACGTGCGCCTCCCACGGTGGCAGTTCCCGGTCCAGCGGCCGGGCCATCAGCGGGCCGGCGGCCTCGTGCACGCAGGTGCGGTCCGTGCGGACGAGGAAGACGTGCCGCGCCGGGTCGAAGCCGGGGTCCGGCGACCAGGCGGCGGCGCCGAGCGGCAGCAGGACGTCCCGGATCCGGCGGCGCAGGCCCGGCACGGCGGCGCAGCGCGCGGCCAGGAGGGCGGCGGCCCGCTCGGCGGCGGCGTGCCCGTCGCCCGGACCGGGGTGCCCGGCGGTGCGGAAGACGGCGAGGGCTCCCAGGTGCATGGGGTGGTCGGCGGATTCCATCCGCCAGAAGGCGAGATCGAGCGGAGACAGGTGCTCGGTGGCCACATACGTCCTCTCACGTGCGGCTGCAGTGGCTTGAAGTCAACCCATCGCGAACACCCCTATGCAAGGCGCAATCATTTCCCGGCGGTAAATGATCGGTATAGATCATCCGAAGTGAGCTGCGCCGCGTTCACCGGGCCCCTGTCGGTGGGCGGGTGCAGACTGGCCGGAAAGACGCTGCGAGAAGGACGATCCTGCCCGCCGAGAAAGCCCGGAGGTGCCGGCCATGGCCGAGGTACTGCTGCTCGTGGGAACCCGCAAGGGACTGTTCATCGGCCGTCGCCGCGGCGACGGGCCGTGGGAGTTCGGCGGGCCCCACTTCAACGCCCAGGCCGTCTACGCGGTCGCCGTCGACCGGCGGGGGCCGGCCCCGCGGCTGCTGGTCGGCGGGGACAGCGCCCACTGGGGACCGTCCGTCTTCAGCTCCGACGACCTGGGGGCGACCTGGCGGGAACCGGCCAGGGCCGCCGTGAAGTTCCCCCAAGACACCGGCGCCTCGCTGGAGCGGGTCTGGCAGCTCCAGCCGGCCGGGGCGGAGGCCCCCGACGTGGTGTACGCGGGCACGGAGCCGGCGGCGCTGTTCCGTTCGACGGACCGGGGCGAGTCCTTCGAGCTGGTCCGCCCGCTGTGGGAGCACCCGAGCCGCGGCAAGTGGCAGCCGGGCGGCGGCGGCGAGGGCCTGCACACCGTGATCACCACTCCCGGCGACCCGGACGCGGTGACGGTGGCCGTCTCCACGGCCGGGGTGTTCCGGACCAAGGACGGCGGGGCCAGCTGGGAGCCGTCCAACCAGGGGGTCTCGGCGGTGTTCCTGCCGGACCCGAACCCCGAGTTCGGCCAGTGCGTGCACAAGATCGCCCAGGACGCCGGCGACACGGACCGGCTGTACCTGCAGAACCACTGGGGCGTCTACCGCAGCGACGACGCGGGGACCCGCTGGACCGACATCGGCGGCGGGCTGCCCTCCGACTTCGGCTTCGCGGTGGCGGCCCATCCGCACCGGCCGGACACCGCGTACGTCTTCCCGCTGAACGCCGACTCCGACCGGGTCCCGGCCGAACACCGGTGCCGGGTCTTCCGCACCCGGGACGCGGGCGCCACCTGGGAGCCCCTGACGCGCGGACTGCCGGACGCCGACCACTACGGCACGGTGCTGCGGGACGCGCTCTGCACGGACGACGCGGACCCGGCGGGCGTCTACTTCGGCAACCGCAACGGCGAGCTGTACGCCAGCCACGACGACGGCGACAGCTGGCAGTTGCTCGCCGAGCACCTGCCGGACGTCCTGTGTGTGCGGGCGGCGACGATCGGCCAGTAGACTGATCCACCGTGGCAGCACGACCGTTGAACGAGATCGTCGAGCCGGGCTGGGCCCGTGCTCTGGAGCCGGTTGCGACGCAGATCGCCGCGATGGGCGACTTCCTGCGGGCCGAGATCGCGGCGGGGAGGACGTACGTCCCCGCCGGGGCGCATGTGCTGCGCGCCTTCCAGCAGCCCTTCGACGAGGTCAAGGTCCTCATCGTCGGCCAGGATCCGTACCCCACCCCGGGGCACGCGGTGGGCCTGTCCTTCTCGGTGGCACCTGACGTACGGCCGGTGCCGCCGAGCCTGGACAACATCTTCCTGGAGATGCACCGGGACATAGGCACCGGGCGGCCCGCCAACGGCGACCTCACCCCGTGGACCCGGCAGGGCGTGCTGCTGCTCAACCGTTCGCTCACGACGGCGCCCCGCCGTTCGAACGCGCACCAGGGCAAGGGCTGGGAGGCGGTCACCGACCAGGCGATCCGGGCCCTGGCGGCGCGCGGCAAGCCGCTGGTGTCCATCCTGTGGGGACGGGCGGCCCGCAACCTGCGCCCGCTGCTCGGCGAGCTGCCGGTGGTGGAGTCCTCGCACCCCTCCCCCAAGTCGGCGGACTACGGCTTCTTCGGCTCGCGGCCGTTCAGCAGGACGAACGAGCTGCTGGTGGGCCAGGGTGCACAGCCTGTGGACTGGCGCTTGCCGTCCGTCAGTTGATCGTATCTGCAATTCAGCGGATAAATACGGACAGATGCGGCACGAGAAGGCCCTGCCCGAACACCTTGTTCCGATAAGCCAGTAGCATGCGGCGCCATGAGCTCCCCCACTGGCCCCGCAAATGGCCTGCCCGTACGAATGCCGCGACCCCGCCCGACCGGACGGCACCGCCGGCCCGAGCCCGCGGCGGCGCCCGAGGGCGCGCCCGCGCTGGTGCTCGCCGTGCCCGGTGCGCCCTCGGCCGCCTCGCGGGGGCTGGCGGAAGAGATCATCAGCATCGGCCGCTCCGAGCTGCCGGGCCTCGACGCCCGCATCGGTTTCCTCGAGGGTGACGACGCCTCCGAGTTCCCGTCCCTGTCCGGCGTGCTGAGCGCCGTCGCGGCCGACCGGACCGCGCGCGCGGAGTTCGCGCGCGCCGCCGGCCACGAGGTGCCCGAGCAGACCGGCCCGGACGCCGTGGTCGTCCCGCTGCTGGCCGGCCCGGACAGCGACCTGCTGCGCCGGATGCGCCAGGCGCTGATGGACTCCTCCGCCGCCGCCGAACTGGCCGACGTCCTCGGCCCGCACCCGCTGCTGGCCGAGGGCCTGCACGTGCGGCTGTCCGAGGCCGGTCTGGCCCGCGCCGACCGCGCCCGCCTCTTCACCGTGACCACCGCCGCCGACGGCATCGTCCTGGCCACCACGGGTGGCGAGGAGGCCGTCCAGGCCGCCGGGATCACGGGCATGCTGCTCGCCGCCCGGCTCGCCGTGCCCGTCCAGGCCGCGGCGCTCGACCAGGAGGGCTCGGTGGCCGCGGTCGCCGAACAGCTGCGCCGCGAGGGCTCCACGCAGCTCGCGCTGGCTCCTTACCTGATCGGTCCGGAGGCCGCGGACGGGCTGCTGGACACCGCCTGCAAGGAGGCGGACTGCGCCACCGCCGAGGTGCTCGGCGCCTACCCGGCCCTCGGCAAGCTGGCCGTCGCGCAGTACACGGCGGCGCTGGGGATCCCCCAGGGCACCCCTGCGCACTGATCCGCCCGTTGTCGTCGCGAAGGCCCCCGACCCCCGGTTTCCCCGGTGGGCGGGGGCCTTCGCGTCGTCCGGGCCCGGGTCGTCCCTCCCCGGGATCAGGCGAGGACCACGCAGGAGGCGGCGGGCGCGGGCATCGAGCCCGCCCGGTGCGGCTGGCCGGTCAGCGGGTCCACGTCGAACCACGTGACGTCGCCCGAGTGCTCGTTGGCCGCGTAGAGGCGGTTTCCCGCGGCGTTCGCCGCGAGGTCGCGCGGCCATGCGCCACCGCAGTCCACTGCGCCGGTGAGCCGGGGCTTGCGGGGCCCGTCGGCGAGCGACAGGGTCACGATCACATCGGCTCCGCGGACGGCCGCCCAGACGAACCGCCCGTCGGGCGAGGGCACGACCGCCGAGGGGTACGCCCGTACGGCGCCTGAGCCGCCCGAGGAGACGATCGGAACCTCGCCGACCGGTTCCAGTCGCCCCGATGCGCCGTTCCAGCGGCAGACGGTCACCTGCGGCTCCAGCTCGTGCAGGACGTGGACGGTGTCGCCCCCGGGATGGAAGGCCAGGTGACGGGGCCCGGTCCCGGCGCGCAGCGGCGTCTCGGCGTGCACCCGCAGCTCGCCCGTGGCGGCGTCGGGCACGCACACGCGTACCGAGTCGGTGCCGAGGTCCACGCTGAGCACCCAGCGGCCGGTGGGGTCGGGCAGCACCTGGTGGGCGTGCGGACCCGCCTGCCGTGCGGTGTCGGGGCCGGAGCCCCGGTGCGCCAGGACGCGGGCCGGCCCGCCCGGGCTGCCGTCGGCGGCCAGCGCGAGGCTGCTGACGCTGCCCGAGGTGTAGTGGGCGGTGAACAGGCGGCGGCCGGCGACGCTGACGTGGGTCGGCCCGGAGCCGCCGACGCGCACGGGGGCGCCCAGCGGGGCGAGGCCCCCGGCCGTGGGCCGGAACGCCGTGACCTCGCCCCGGTCGGTCTCGCTCACCGCGTAGAGCACGCCGGTGTCCCGGGCGAGCGCGAGGTACGACGGATCCTCGGCGGTGGTGACCGAGAGCGGGGTCAGCGCCCCGGTCTTCGGATCCACGGTCGCGATGGTCACACCGCGGCCGCCCCCCGAGGTGAAGGAGCCGATGTAGGCCCGGTGTTCGCCGCTTCGGTCCATGCTGTCAGCGCCGCCCACAGGAAACCCCTCTCACCGCTGTCGGATCCGTCCGGAGCCGACGGTAACAGAAGGTCTAGACCAAATCCCGTCCCTGGGCCCGTTCCTGCGCGCCGGAGTGGTGGACGTAGGCCGTGCTGCTGGGGCGGTCCTCGTAGGTGCGGTGGAAGACCGGGGTGGCCGAGCCGGAGATCGGCGGCACGATCCAGGACCAGTCGGCGCCCACCTCGCGGCCCTTGCGCTCCTCGCGTTCCAGGTGGGAGAGGAAGCGCCGGGACTCGCTGTGGTGGTCGGCGATGGTGACGCCGGCGCGGTCGAAGGAGTGCAGGACCGCCCGGTTGAGCTCGACGAGGGCCCGGTCCTTCCACAGGGAGCGGTCGCTGGAGGTGTCCAGACCGAGGCGGCGGGCGACGGCGGGCAGCAGGTTGTAGCGGTCGGTGTCGGCGAGGTTGCGCGCGCCGATCTCGGTGCCCATGTACCAGCCGTTGAAGGGAGCCGCCGGGTAGTGGATGCCACCGATCTCCAGACACATGTTGGAGATGGCGGGCACGGCGTGCCAGCGCAGGCCCCAGTCGGCCCAGCCGTCGCCGTCCGGGTGGCGGATCGGCACCTCCAGGACCGCGTCCGCGGGGGTGTCGAACCAGCGGGGTTTGTCGTCGACGCCCTGGACCACGAGCGGGAGGAGGTCGAAGGGGGTGCCGGCGCCGCCGGACCAGCCGAGCTGGAGCAGGGCCTCGGTCAGCGGGGCGTTGCGGGCGTCGCCGACGGTTATCGAGGGGTGGTCGCCGTACCCGGCGTACCGCACGAGCTGCTCGCTCCAGATCACCGGCCCCGGCCGGTCGGGCGTCTCGGGGGCGAAGACCGTGATGGTCGGCCTGACGCGGCCGCCGTTCGTCGCCTCGCGCAGGTGGTCGAAGCACTCGGCGGCGATCGTGTCGGCGTCGGTGAGCCCGCGGCGGTCACGCACCCGCAGCGAGTTCCAGTAGAGCCTGCCTATGCAGCGGTTGCTGTTGCGCCAGGCCACGCGCGCTCCGTGGACCAGCTCCGCGGGCGTGTGCACGTACGTGCCGGTGTCCGCGAGCTCCGCCCGCACGGCGGCGAGCCGGGCGCGCGGATCACCCGCGCCGGCGTTCTCCCTGTGGAAGAGTCGGATGAACTCCTCGGCCGCCTGCCACACCTGAGCGGTGGTGGAGCGCTGTTGAAGAATTTCCATTCCGGCGGGTTACCCCCTGTCCGACCAGATCCACCCTGTACGTGCCGCATGAATGTGCGCTGAACATTGACCCGTTGTACCTGCCGCAGGTCAGCGGCGTGCGGCATGAGCCCCTGGAACACTCCTCCGGGTGATCCTCGGGGATCCGGCTGCGGACAGGGGGCGCGTCGGCGTAGGATCCGGCGCATTCCGCGGAACTGACGCCACCTCGGGCGCCCCCGCACGCGGGTCGGCCACCCCCTGCCGGACAGTACCTAGGGGCAGGGACGGGTCATGAAGAGCGCCCGCTCGCCCGCCGAGGGCGTGCCGCCGTAGAGGGCCGTGTCGAGGCCGCAGAGGGTGAACCCCATGCGCCGGTAGGCGTGCACGGCGGGCGCGTTGACCGAGCTGACCTCCAGCCAGAGGTGTTCCGCGCCCCGTTCGCGGGCGAACCCGGCGGCCCGCTCCATCAGGGCGCTGCCGATCCCGCGTCCCCGGTGGCCGGGCGCGACCTCGATGTCCTCGACGGTCAGCCGCCGGTTCCACGCGGCGTAGCCGACGGCGGCGAACCCGCACAGCTCGTCGCCGTCGAGGGCGACGAAGGTGCGGGAGTCCGCGTCCACGTCGGGGCCCCGGGCGCCGGCGAACCCCTGCTCGTCGTGCTCCTCCGGCGGGAAGACCTTGCGCACGGGCGGGTCCACCGGGACCTCTCGGAGCAGGAAGCCCCAGCCGTCGGCGGAGGTGGTCACCTCGAAGACGGTGGGGGTGGTGAAGGAGCTGTCCAGGGCCTCGATGGCGCCCGCGTCCTCGGGACGGGCGAGGCGGTAGACGATGCCGTCGGCCGGGCCGTGTGGGGTGGTCATGAGATCCACCGTACGCAAAAAATCCCCCGGCCGAATTCGCTGCCGAGGGAGGAGAGGGCGTATATTCAAGATTTCGCGACTTCGCTTTTGAGCTGGGCCGCGGAAAGCTTACGGAGACACTATATCGCGGCAGGAGCGCAATTGTCAACCGAGGAATTCCGGAAAGAGCAGCAATTCATCACCGATCTCTATCGGCGCCTCGACGACCTGCGCGACCAGGCCGAACAGGCGGTCGAAGGGGCATTGCGGGACGTCGGAACGGGCTTCCAGGCGCGCCTGGAGCGCGATGTCATCGTGGCCGAGCAGTCCGGTCTGCTCTCCGCCCTGAACGCCGGCGAGAACGGCCTCTGTTTCGGCCGGTTGGAGTTCTCCGACGGCCGCGACCACCACATCGGCCGCATCGGGATCCGCGCCGACGACACGGAGCGCACGCCCCTCGTACTCGACTGGCGGGCCGAGGTCGCGCGCCCCTTCTACCTCGCCACCGGACACACCCCCATGGGGCTGCGCCGCCGCCGGCACATCAGCAGCCGCGGCCGGACGGTCACCGCCCTGCACGACGAGATCCTCGACCTGACCGACGCGGAGCGCACGGGTCACGAGGGCGCAGACGCGGACGCGGTCCTGCTGGCCGCGCTCGACGCCGCCCGGACCGGCCGCATGCACGACATCGTGCGGACCATCCAGGCCGAGCAGGACCGGGTCATCCGCTCCACGCACCGCGGGGTGCTGGTGGTCGAGGGCGGGCCCGGCACCGGCAAGACGGCGGTCGCGCTGCACCGCGCCGCGTACCTGCTCTACGCCCACCGCGAGCTGCTCGCCAGGCGCGGGGTGCTGGTCGTCGGGCCGGGGCCCGCCTTCCTGGGCTACATCGGCGGCGTGCTGCCTGCGCTCGGCGAGACGGGCGTGCTGCTGTCCACCCCGGGTGAGCTGTTCCCCGGGGTGCACGCCACCGGCACCGACCGCCCGGGGGCGGCCGCGGTGAAGGGCCGCGCCTCGATGGCGCGGGTCCTGGCGCGGGTCGTGGCCGACCGGCAGCGCCTGCCGGAGCACGTGCCGGCGGACACCGGCGAGGAGTACGACACCGTCCCCGAGGCCGCGCTGGAGATCGACCACGACGACTACGGGACCCTGCTGCTGGACCGCACGATGGCCCACGAGGCGCGCGACCGGGCCCGGGCCACCGGGCTGCCGCACAACCAGGCGCGTCCGGCCTTCGCCTTCCGGATCATCGACGCGCTCACCGCGCAGCTCGCCGACCGCCTCGGCGCGGATCCCTACGGCGGTCCGAACCTGCTCGGTCCGGACGACGTCGCCCAGCTCGGCAAGGAGATCGCGACGAGTCGCGCCGTGCACGCGGCCATCGACTCGCTGTGGCCCTCCCTCACCCCGCAGCGGCTGGTCGCCGACTTCCTGGCGGATCCCACGCACCTGCCCGCGGACGAGGCCCGGCTGATCCGGCGCGCACCCTCGGTCCGGCCGGACTGGACCCCGGCCGACGTACCGCTCCTGGACGAGGCGGCCGAGCTGCTCGGCGAGGACGACAGCGCGCTGCGGGCCGCCGAGGAGCGGCAGCGCCGGCGGCGCATCGCGTACGCACAGGGCGTGCTGGACGTGTCCGCCGGTTCGCAGTCCTACGAGTTCGAGGACGAGGAGAACGAGTACCTCGCGGCGCACGACATCATCGACGCCGAGAGGATGGCCGAACGCCACGAGGAGGCCGACCACCGCAGCACGGCCGAGCGGGCCGCGGCCGACCGCACCTGGGCCTTCGGGCACGTGATCGTGGACGAGGCGCAGGAGCTGTCGGAGATGGCGTGGCGGCTGCTGATGCGGCGCTGCCCGACCCGTTCGATGACCCTGGTCGGGGATCCGGCGCAGACCGGCGACGAGGCGGGCTGCGGGTCCTGGGAGCGGATCCTGACGCCGTACGTGGGCGAGCGCTGGGAGCTGGTCCGGCTCGGGGTCAACTACCGCACGCCGGCCGAGATCATGGAGGTGGCGGCGGCCGTGCTGCGCGAACGCGACCCCGGCTTCGAGCCGCCGCGTTCGGTACGGTCGACCGGGGTGCGGCCGTGGGCGCGGGCGTCCGGGGACCTCGCCGCGGCGGTCGCGGAGGCCGTGGAGCGGGACCGGCCGGCCGAGGGGCGGCTCGCGGTGATCGCACCGCGGGAACGGCACGCGGCGCTGGCGGCCGTTCTGCCGGGGACACGGGAGGGCGCGGAGCCGGATCTGACCCGGGAGGTCGTCCTGCTGGATCCGCGGCAGGCCAAGGGCCTGGAGTTCGACACGGTGATCGTGGTGGAGCCGGCCGACTTCGGGCCGAGCGACCTGTACGTGGCGCTGACCCGGGCCACCCAGGCCCTGGGGATCGTGCACTCCCCCGGCCGGACGCCCGCGGGGCGGGCGCCGGCCTGGGGCGGACTGCTCACGCGCTGATGACGAACGGCGCCTTCGGGTCGCTGCCGAGCGGGGTGGCCAGCTCGGTGAGGGCCCGCTCCAGGCCCTGGAGGTGGGCGAGCGCGGGTCCGGCGGTGCCGGCGGGCGAGGACGTGGCGTGTGCCGCCGCGGGTCCTTCGGCTCCCGCTCGCCGGCGGTCAGCGCCTGGACGGCCGACTCCACGCGCCAGCAGGCGGCGGCGAGCCGGGCGTCGTGGCCGGCGTCCGGGTCGGCGGCGACGGCGACCAGTCCGCGCACCTCGCGGGCGCAGTCGTCCAGCAGGGCGATGACCTGGCCGGCCCGGGCCTTGCGCGCGCGGAACGGGCTGAGCGGGTGGACCAGCGGCGCGAGCGCCATCCGGACCCGGGCGAGCAGGGTCTCCAGCTCCGCGGCGTGCGGGGCGGGATCGGCCGACGGCGAGCCGGCGAGCCGGGCGGTGGCCTGGGCGGAAGCCGCGTGCACGCAGAGCAGGGCGCGCTGGATCCACGCGTCGTTGGTGGCGTGGGTGGTGACCGGCAGGACCAGGACGACGGCCAGCGCGGCGCACGCGGCGCCGACGGCGGTCTCCTCCAGGCGCAGCACGAGCAGGCCGGGGTCCAGCACGCCGAGGAGGCCGTAGAGCAGCCCGGCCATCAGCGTGACCGCGAGGATCATCCAGCTGTAGGAGACGGCGGCCGTGTAGAAGATGCCGAAGACGCAGACGGCGACGAGGAGGGCGGTGGGCAGGGGGGCGCCGTCCAGCGGGATGGCGATCAGCACCCCGGCGGCCACGCCGACGACGGTGCCGAGGACCCGGCGGAAGCCGCGGACCAGGGTCTCGCCGCGGGAGGCCGTGTTGACGAAGATCCACCAGGCCGTGCCCACGGCCCAGTACCAGCGGTCCTCGGAGAGCACCTGGCCGACGGCCAGGGCGACGGCGCAGGCGGCGGTCGCCTGGAAGGCCTGGCGGGTCGTGTGCCGGGCCAGGCCGCGGCCGGGCAGCGGTGCGGGGGCGGCGGGCGGCGGGGTGCGCCGTTCGATGGGCCAGAGCAGGAACCGTACGGCGGCGGAGGCCGCCAGGGCCAGGCCGACGGCGGCGTACAGTTCGGGGAGCTGGGCCGGGAGGGCGTGCAGGAACTGCGTGATGAAGAAGTTCATGAACGCGAAGATCCCGAGGGCGTGTCCGCGCGGGCCCCAGCGGCGGGCGTAGACCCCGCAGAAGACGACGAGGACGAAGGCGGCGTCCCGCAGCGGGGTGATTCCGTGCAGGGCCGTGGCCAGCGCCAGGACCGGGAATCCGGCGGCGGGCAGCAGGGCGGTGGTGACGGCCTGGCGGCGCACGGTCGGGTCGGTGACGGTGAAGAGCGCGAGCAGGGCCGCGAGTCCGCCGGTGATGGAGGCGGTCAGGGAGAGACCGCACAGTTCGGCGAGAACGACGGCGGCGCCGACGCCGAGCACGGCGCGGGCCGCGTTCCTGAGCCTCAGGCGCCCCGGATCCGGAGCTACGAACATCCTCTTCACAGCGGTGTGCCGCCCCCCTGCAGTGGTGCGCGCCGGGTCCGCGCCGCCCCGGGGTGGTGGGCGGCGGACGGGCACGGCGAAGGCGCCGCGCTCCGGAACCGGCCTCGTTGCCGTCCGGCGCTGCGCGGCGCCGTAAGTACATGGATAGGACACAGATAAGCACCTGGGGGCCCACTGGCTCAACTCGACCCCGGTGACCAGTGCCATTGGTACGGCTACTGAGGAGTTGCGTCGGCCACGGGTCTGCCAACGGACCAGTCCGGACGGACGCCTGCGCTCCGACCGCGCACGGCTCTCGTCCGCGTGACCACGCGCTGTTATCGTGCAGCGACCCGGAGGGCGTACGGAAGGGGGCCGGCGTTGACGCGTACAGCGGAGTCCGGGGAGGCCGAGGCGTTCAGCCGGGCCGCCGTGGCCGTCTTCCGGCTGAACGGACGGTTCACCGCGGCCGTCGACCGGCTGACGCTGTCGTTCGGTCTGAGCGCGGCGCGCTGGCAGGTCCTGAGCACCGTCACGGCGGAATCCCTGTCGGTCTCCGAGGTGGCCCGGCGGGTGGGGACCACGCGGCAGAGCGTGCAGCGCATAGCCGACCTGCTCGTCGACCAGGGCCTGGCCGTCTACCTGGACAATCCGGCGCACCGGCGGGCGAAACTGCTCGCCGCGACCGAGCGGGGCGCGGCCGCAGAGCGGGAGATCGACTCCTGTCTGGCCGAATGGGCCCGGCACCTGTGCGAGAGCCTGGGCGGCGAGGAGGAGATGCGGCGAACGGCCGAGATCATTCGGGGCCTGTCGGGCGCGCTGGCCTCGGCCGGCACCGGCGACTCTCCGTGAGGAGCCCGCTCGGGGCTACCGCTATACGGACAAGGTGGCCTGAAACAGCCGACGTTTTTCCCAAGAGTTGACTGCACCGAGGAATCGTCTTTGCGGTACCGTTCGCGCCTGACGCGGGGTTTCAAAGGCGGGGGACCTGTTGAATCGGTTTGTCTTCAGACTGCTGGGGCCACTGCTCGTCCAGGCCGACGACGGCCCCTTGCGCATCAACGGTCGGCGCCAGGCCACGGTCCTCGCGATGCTGGTGCTCTATGCCGACCGCGTCGTCTCGGTGGACACCCTCGTGGACGCCGTCTGGCCGAATTCGCCTCCCGCGACCGCGCGGAACCAGATCGCCATCTGCGTGGCCACCCTGCGCAAGACCTTCAAGCAGGCCGGGGTGACCGATCTGCTGATCACCTCTCCCCCGGGCTACCTGCTGGCCAAGGGTGAGCACCGCGTCGACGTCCAGGAGTTCCTGGAGCGTGCCGACCAGGGGCGCGACGCCGCCCGGCACGGCCGCACCGAGGAGGCCTGCACGCTCTTCGAGGAGGCGCTGAGCATCTGGCGGGGCTCGGCCCTCGACGAGACCCCCGGCTCCCGGCTGGAGGCCGAGGCGACGCGCCTGGAACAGATGCGGCTCACGCTCATCGAGGAGCGGGCGGGGCTGATGCTCCAGCTGGGCCGGCACCGTGCGCTCATAGGCGAGCTCACCGAGCTGGTGGCGCGCCACCCGCTGCGCGAGCAGTGCCGCGAGCACCTCATGCTGGCCCTGTACCGGTCGGGCCAGCGGGCCGAGGCCCTCGACGTGTTCCTGGCCGGCCGCCGGTTACTGACCGAGCAGCTCGGGATCGAACCCGGTCCGGGGCTGCGGCAGTTGCACGAGCTGATCCTGCGGGACTCGCCGGAACTGACCCGGCCCCCGGCGGTGGTCAGCCCCGCGCCGGCCGCCGTGCACACGGTCCCGGCCCAACTTCCCGCGGGGGTCATGGCGTTCACCGGGCGCCAGCGGGAGATGGCCTCGCTGGACCGACTGCTGAAGGAGCCGTACAACCCCCACACCCCGGCGCTGGCCACGATCGTGGGCGTGGGCGGGGTGGGCAAGACGGCGCTGGCGGTGCACTGGGCGAGCCAGGTCGCCGACCAGTTCCCCGACGGCCAGCTCTTCGCCGATCTGCGGGGCTACGACGAGGAGCAGGCGCCGGTCTCGCCCGCCGCCGTGCTCGACCGCTTCCTGCGGGCCCTCGGGATCGCCGCGCCCCAGGTGCCGGCCGATCCCGACGAGCGGGCCTCGCTGTTCCGGAGCCTGCTGAGCACCCGCAAGACGCTGATCGTCCTGGACAACGTCCGTACCTTCCACCAGCTCCGGCCCCTGCTCCCGGGCGGCGGACGCAGCGTGGTGCTGGCCACCAGCAGGGAGAACCTGGGCGACCTGACCGGGGACTACACGGCGCTCAGCATCCGGCTGCGCATGCTGGAGCCCACCGAGGCGACGGCCCTGCTGATCAAACTCGCCGGGGCGGACCGGTTCGGCAGCGACCCGGTGGCCGTGGAGCAGCTCGGTGCGCTCTGCGACTGCCTGCCGCTGGCGCTGCGGATCGCCGGCGCCCGGCTGGCGGCGAAACCCAACCTGAGCGTGCGGAGCCTGGTGGAGCGGCTGCGCGACCACCGCTCGCGGCTCGACGTGCTGAGCCCGGGCGAGGGCGGGGTGCGGGCCGGCTTCCGGCTCACCTACCGGGACCTGCCGCCGGAGGCGGCCCGGATGTACCGGCGCCTCGGGCTGCTGCGCACGGCGGACTTCGCGGCGTGGGCCGGGGCGGCGGTGCTGGACACCAGCGTGTGGCACGCGGAGGAGCTGATCGACCAGCTCGTCGACGCCCAGCTGCTGGAGGTCGCGGAGGCGGCGCCGGGCCGGGCCGCCCGCTACCGCTTCCAGGACCTGCTGCGGCTGTTCGCCCGGGAGCGGGCGGAGTCGGACGAGCCGGAGGAGGAGACGGACGCCGCGCTGGAGCGGGCCTTCGGCGCCTGGCTCTGGCTGGCCGAGGAGGCGCACCGGCGGATCGACGGACGGGACTTCCCGGTGGGCCGGCCCGCCGCACCCGCACCCGGCTTCCTGGGCGAGCTCGCCGACGAGCTGCTGGGCGCGCCGATGGACTGGTTCGAGTCGGAGCGCACCGCCGTGACCGACGTGGTGGCGCAGGCGGCGGAGACGGGCCGGGCGGGCTACGCCTGGATGCTGACCGAGAGCGCGGTGCCGCACTTCGAGACGAAGAACTACCTGGAGGACTGGCAGCGCAGCGCCGATCTGGCCCTGGCCTCGGCCCGGCGGGCCGGCGACGAGCGGGGCGAGGCGACGATGCTGCGGATCCTGGGGTCGTTGGCGATCTACCAGCGGCGCTACGAGCAGGCCGAGGGCTGGAACATGGCCGCGCTGCGTCTGCTGCGCGCCGCGGGTGATCCGGGCGGTGCGGCGCTGGCCCAGCGGAACCTGGCGATGTGCGCGCGGTTCCAGGGCGACTGGGAGCGGGCGCTGGAGTACTGCGAGGCGGCGCTCAGCGGATTCCACGCGTCCGGGGACATCGGCAACGAGGCCCATCTGCTGGGGTTCCAGGCGCAGATCGAACTGGACCGGGGCAACGTGGGCGGCGCGCTGCCGCTGGCGCAGGAGGCGGTGGCGCTCAGCCGGCGTACCGGATCGGTACGGGCGGAGGCCCAGAGCGTGTACCGGCTGGCCGAGGTGCGGCTGCGCGCCGGGGATCTCGGCGAGGCGGCCGAGGCGTTCGGTTCGGTGCTGCGGCTGACCCGCGGTGAGGGCGACCGGGTCGGTGAGGCCCACGCGCTGCGGGGCCTGGGGCAGACGCAGTGGAGCCAGGGCCTGCTGCAGGCGGCGGGGGACACGCTGCGGCAGGCCCTGGAGATCACTGAGGAGCTGGCGGACCGGTTCCTGTACGCCCGGGTGGAGACGGACCTCGGGTGCGTGGACGCGCTCGGGGGCCGCTGTGCGGAGGCGGCGGAGAGGTTCCGGCGGGCCTGTGCCGGCTTCGGCGAGGTCGGCGCGCAGCCCTGGCGGGCGCAGGCGGGCCGGCTGCTGGTGGCCGTACGGGACGCGGGAGGCGAGGAGGCACCGTGCGGTGGGGGGCCCGGAGGGCTGCCGCATCGTTCCTTCACTCCGGAGGAACTGACGGAGCTGCTGGCGCATCCGGCGAACTGACGCCCGTCCGGTACGGATCGGGCCGCGGCGGTGTGCGCGGGGTGCGGCGCTGCGGTGGTGCGGGGCCGCGTGGTGCGGGCTTGCGGTGGTACGGGCTTGCGGTGGTGCGTGGGGCGGTGGTGCGGGCGGAGCGGCGCGGCGCGTGAGTGGGGGGCGCCGGGGGTGGTCAGCCCCAGGGCATGTCGCCGTTCGTGCCGGCGGAGCCCGGGTGCGAGGGGTGCAGCGGCTTGACGACCCCCCACGGCATGTCGTCCGCCTGGACGCTGGTGCTCGCCTGCGCCGTCAGGGCCGTGGCGGCCCCCGTGCCCACGAACATCCCCGCAAGAACGACCAGGCAAGCGGCCGTCGTCTTCGCCGTCCGGGTGCTGCGCATCTCGGATTCCCCTCTCGGTGGATCATCACTGCCGCTCGCTGCGGCATGAATGGAACAGTAGGGACGGCTCCTTTCTCTTCCGTGTTCCATCGATTTCGCGACCGAGGCCCCCCTCGAAATCGCCACGATATCGAGGGGACAACGGGCTCCTCTAGCTTCGTTCGAAGATTCTTCTCAGGAATCACGGATGGGGCGGTACATGGAATTCCGAGTGCTCGGGCCAGTAGAGGTACGGCGGGACGGCCACCGGGTCGCGTTCTCCGGGGCGAAGCTGCACACCGTGCTCGCGGCGCTCCTCCTGGCCCGCGAAGAAGTGGTGTCGGACGAGCGGCTGTGCCGGCTGCTGTGGGGCTGGGCGCCCCCGGCCACCGTCAGCGCACAGCTCTACACCTATATTTCGCGCCTGCGCAAGATTCTCGGCGCCGACGTGATGATCGATCGCAGACCGCCGGGATATGCCATGAGCATCGGTAATGCGACCGTCGACCTGAACGAATTCGAGAAGCTGGCGCTCGCCGGCCGCGAGGCACTGGTCAAAGAGGACTTCGAAAGGGCCGGTGAGCTGCTGCGCGACGCCCTGGCCCGGTGGAACGGGCAGCCCTTCGCGAACGCCACGGAATACCTCGCCGACGCCGAGGCCCCGCGGCTGACCGAGGCGCGGGCCGTCACGCTGGAGCACCGCATCGCCGCCGACCTCGCCCTGGGCCGCCACGAGCAGATCACCGGTGAACTCACCGGACTCGTCGCCGAGTTCCCGCTGCGCGAGCGCATCAGGTGCCAGCTCATGACGGCCCTGTGCCGGTCCGGGCGGCAGGCGGACGCCATCCACCTCTACCACCACGGCCGGGCGGTGCTCGCGGACGAGCTCGGCGTCAATCCGGGTGAGGAGCTCCAGGCCACCTACCGGGCCCTGCTGGACGGGACGCTCGACCGGTGGCAGGGCTCCGCCCCGGCCGTCCGCGCGGGCGGGGCCCGGCCGCGGCCCGCCGGACCGTCGGCCGGGACGCCGGCCATGCTGCCCCCGGACACCGTCGACTTCACCGGGCGGGGACCGGAACTGGAGCTGGTGTGCCGTGCCCTGACCCCCGAGGGGCAGGGCTCCGGACGGCCCCGCCGGGTCCTGGTCACGGGCATGGCCGGGCTGGGGAAGACCGCACTGGCCGTCCACGCGGCCCACCGCTGCCAGCGGCACTTCCCCGACGGGCAGTTGTACGCCGACCTGCGCGCCGCGGACGGCACCCCGCGCCACCCGGCCCGGGTGCTGCGCCGTCTGCTGCGGGCGCTGGGCCCGACGGACGACGTACCGGTCACCGACGACCAGGACCAGCTGGTGCGCCTCTACCGGGAGCGGACGCGGGGGCGGCAGCTGCTGATCGTCCTGGACAACGCCTCGGGGGCGGCCCAGCTCGGTCCGCTGCTGCCCAACACCCCCGAACCCGCCGTCCTGGTGACGGGGCGTACGGCCCTGCCCACCGTGGCCGGAGCGCACACCGTGGCCCTCGCGCCCCTGGAGGCCCGCGACTCCCTGGAGCTGCTGGCCGCGGCCGCCGGTCCGGCCCGGGTGGCGGGCGCTCCCCGCGCCGCGTCCGCGATCGTCGAGCACTGCGCCGGCCTGCCGCTGGCGCTGCGGATCGTCGGGACCCGGATCGCGGCCCGGCCGCACTGCACCCCCGACCGGCTCGCCCGCAGGCTCGCGGACCCCGTCACCCGGCTGCGGGAACTGCACTCGGGCGACATGGACGTGCACACCTCCCTGCTGCCGTCCTGGCGCGCGCTGGAGCCGGAGGTGCGGGCGGTGTTCCCGGCGCTGGCGGCGCTGGGCCCGGAGCCGTTCCCGGCCGCCGAGGCCGCGACCGCCCTGGACCTGCCGGAGGCCGAGGCCGAGCGGCTGCTGGAGGCGCTCGCCGACGCGGCCCTGCTGGAGGTCAGCGGCGCGGACGAGTGGGGGCAGCCCTGCTACCTGTTCCACCCGCTCGTACGGCTCTTCGCGCTCTCCCTGGCGGAGGGGCGGGCCCCCCTGCCCGGCGACCGGGCGGCCCGCACGGAGCATAACCGGCGGCTAACCCACCGCCCCTAGCCTCGCCCTGCCCCGCAGCAGGGCGTCCCGGCCCGTACCCACCCCGAGCACGCACACGCCAACGGCCCGTAACACCGAATGGAGTTGGACCATGACCGAGCTCCTGCCCGCTCGCGCGGACAGTGCCGCGTCCTTCCCGATGACCGAGACGCAGCAGGCACTGATGATCGGGCGAGGCGAAGCCGTCGAGATGGGCGGCATCGGCTGCTACGGCTACTTCGAGTGGGAGCGCGCCGACCTCGACCCCGAACGGTTCGCCGCCGCCTGGCGCAAGGTGGTCGCCCGCCACGACATGCTCCGCGCGATCGGCAGCACGGACGGTACCCAGTGGGTGCCGTCCGACCCGCTGCCGTTCTCGATACCGGTCGTGGACCTGACCGGCCTGTCCGCCGACGCAGCACGGGAGCACCTCGCCGCGCTGCGCGAGGAGATGAGCCACGTGGTCTTCCCGGTCGGCAGCTGGCCGCTGTTCGACCTGCGGATCATCCGGCTGGGCGGTCCGGAGAACCTCGGCCGGGTCCACCTGGGGATCGACCTGCAGGTGCTGGACGCCTCCAGCGCCTTCCAGGTGCTCTTCCCCGAGCTGGTCGACCTGTACGAGAACCCCGACGCGGAACTCCCGGAGCCCGGCATCTCCTTCGCCGAGTACGCCCGCTGGCGCGCCGACGCGCTGCCGCACACCGAGGCCTTCCGGGCGGCCCGCGACTACTGGGTGCGGCGCGTGCCCACCCTGCCGCCCGCCCCGTCGCTGCCCACGGGCGGATCCGGCGGGGACACCGGCGAGGTCCGGTTCGACCGGCGCGAGCACCGGCTCTCCGCCGCCGACTGGCAGCGGTTCACCGAGCGGGCGCACGAGGCGGGGACGACCCCCTCGGTCCTGCTGACCGCGGCCTTCGCCGAGGTGGTCCGGGCCTGGGCGGAGGAATCGGACTTCACGATCAACTACCCGGTTTTCCAGCGCCCGGCGGTGCACCCGGACATCAGCGGCGTGCTCGGCGACTTCACCAACGCGGTGATGCTCGCCGCCGACGGTTCGGGGGCGACCTTCCTCGACCGTGCGCACGCCCTGCGCGACCAGCTCGCCCGGGACGTGGAGCACGGCTCCTTCAACGGCGTCCGCGTGCTGCGGGAGCTGACGCGTCTGCACGGGGTGGGCGCGCAGGCCGGGATGCCGGTGGTGGTCACGAGCCTGCTCGACTACCCGGTGCGCCGGCCCGTCACGGACCTGGGCCGGGAGGTGTACTCGATCTCGCAGACCCCGCAGGTGACTCTCGACGTGCAGTTGCGCGAACTGGCCGGCGAGCTGCGCGTCATCTGGGACTTCGTCGACGGTGCCTTCGCGCCCGGTTTCGTGGACGCCGCCTTCGGGGTGTACGTGGACCTCCTGACCCGGCTCACCGAAGACCCGGACAGCCTGCACACCGCCCGCTTCGACCTGATCCCGCCGGCCGAGCGGGAGCTGCGCCGGCGCGTCAACGACACCTCCGGGCAGATCCCGTACACCACCCTGCACGAGCTGTTCGCCCGCCAGGCCGACCTCACCCCCGACGCCGAGGCCGTGGTGGACGCCTCCGGGCGGCGGCTGAGCTACGCCGAACTGGCCGCGTACGCCTGGCGGATCGGGCACACGCTGCGCGAGCACGGCGCGGCCCCGGGCGAGCTGGTCGCCGTGGTGATGGAGAAGGGCTGGGAGCAGTACGCCGCGGTGTACGGGATCCTCGCCTCCGGCGCCGCCTACCTGCCGCTGGACGCCTCCGTGCCGCCGGAGCGGCTGCGCCGGCTGCTCGCCGAGGCCAAGGTCGACCGGATCCTCACGCAGTCCTCGCTGGACTCGCGGATCAGCTGGCCGCCCACGGCCCGCCGCTACCGGGTGGACAAGGACTTCGAGACCGGCGCCGCCACCCGGCCGGACACCGCGCAGACCCCGGCGGACCTCGCGTACACGATCTTCACCTCGGGTTCGACGGGCGAGCCCAAGGGCGTGATGGTCGACCACATCGGTGTGGTCAACCTGATCCGTGACGTCGCGGAGCGCTTCGAGGTCGGCCCGCGGGACCGGCTGCTGGCCATTTCCGGGCTGCACTTCGACGCCTCGATCTACGACGTCTTCGGGGTGCTCACGCAGGGCGGGACCGTCGTGGTGCCACCGCCGTTCGAGCACGCCGAGCCCGACGTGTGGGCCGACCTGGTGCGGGCGGAGCGGGTCACCCTGTGGAACTCCGTACCCGTGCTGATGGAACTCCTCGTCGGCGAGGCGGAGGTGCGCGAGCGGCGCGGGGGCGGCCGGCCGCTGGAGTCCCTGCGGCTCTCGGTGCTCTCCGGCGACTGGATCCCGCTGACGCTGCCGGACCGGCTGCGGGCGCAGAGCCCGCGGATCCAGGTGGTGGGTTCGGGCGGTCCCACCGAGACGATCTGCTGGTCGCTGTTCCAGCCGATCGGCGAGGTCGACCCGTCCTGGACGAGCATCCCGTACGGCAAGCCGATCACCAACCAGCGCTACTACATCGTCGACGGGGCGGCGTACGAGCGGCCGCTCGGCGTCGTCGGCGAGATGGCCGTGGCCAGCGACGTCGGCCTCGCCCTCGGCTACTGGAACGACGCCGGGCGCACCGAGAGCCGCTTCGTGCGCCTGCCGGAGACCGGCGAACGCGCGTACCTGACCGGTGACCTGGGCCGCTACCTGCCGGACGGCAGCATCGAGATCCTGGGCCGGGACGACTTCCAGGTGAAGATCCAGGGGCACCGGATCGAGCTGGGCGAGATCGAGGCCGTGCTGCGCCAGGACGCCGAGGTCGAGGCGGCCGTGGTCGTGGCGCCGGCCAGCGCCCACGGGGTCCGCAGGCTGCACGCCTTCGTGGTGGCGGGGGCCGGCTGCGACGCGGGCGCCGCCGACCGGGTGCTGGAGCGGCTCGCCGCGCAGCTGCCCGGCTACATGGTGCCGGCCGCGGTGACCGCGCTGGACGAGCTGCCGCTGACCCGCAACGGCAAGGTCGACCGGCTGCTGCTGGCCTCCTCCGCCGGGAGCCGGCAGTCCGCCGCCGACGCGTCGGTCGTGGACGGCGGCGACGGGCCGGGCAGCGCGCTGGAACTCGTGCTGTGCGCGGCGGTCGCCGACATCCTCGGCCTGGACGGGGTGGCGCCCGGCGACAACTTCTTCACCCTGGGCGGCGACTCGCTCAGCGGGACCCGGCTCGCGGGACTGCTCAAGGAGCTGCTCGGGGTGCCGGTTCCGGTCAAGACCGTGTTCCAGAACCCGGTGGTCCGCGAGCTGGCCGAGAAGATCGCCGCGGACGAGCAGCACGGCGCCGAGGCCATCGCGGCGGCCGAGGCCTTCGGCGAGCTGGAGGCCGACGAGACGGACACCGCCGGTGCGAACGGCTGAGGACACCGCCCGGTTCAGCACGGCCATCACGGACGATTCCGAGAGGGGACAGTCATGAGTCTCACCCTGCCCGCGCCCGTCACCGGTCCACTGGACGGGGAAGGGCTGCCCGGCGGCGCGCCGCGGGTACCCGCGCCGGACCTGGTCGATTTCGCCGCGCACGCCAACACCCGCCTCAGAGAACGCGATTCGGTCCTGTACGACCTGTTGTCCCGGGAGTCGGCGCGCCAGCGCGACACCCTGATGATGGTCGCGGCGTCCAGCGTCGCGGACCCCTCCGTGCTGGCCTGCGAGGGCAGTGCGCTGGGGAACCTGACGGCCGAGGGTTTTCCCGGGAACCGCTACCACGCGGGCTGCGGCGTCGCCGACGAGATCGAGCGCCTGGCGATCGAGCGGGCGTGCGCGGCCTTCGGGGCGCGGGACGCGATCGTGCAGCCGCACTCCGGGTCGTCCGCGAACCTCGCCGTGATCACGGCGCTGCTGAGCCCGGGCGACAGCCTGCTCGGGCTCGACCTGGACTGCGGCGGCCACCTCACCCACGGCTCCCCCGCGTCCGTGACGGGCCGCTACTACCGCGCCCACGGCTACCGGGTGACGCCGGAGGGTCTGCTCGACTACGACCAGATCCGCGAACTGGCCCTGGAGCACCGGCCGAAGCTGATCGTGTGCGGGGCGAGCGCGTACCCCCGCAGCATCGACTTCGCCCGGTTCCGGGAGATCGCCGACGAGGCCAACGCCTACCTCCTGGCCGACATCTCGCACATCGCGGGACTCGTCGCCGCCGGCCTGCACCAGAGCCCGGTCGACCACGCCCACGTGACCACCACCAGCACCTACAAACAGCTCTACGGCCCGCGCGGCGGGCTGATCCTGCTGGGCCGCGAGGCCCGCCGGGCGGGACCGGAGCGCGGCACCCTCGCGGCGACCCTGCGCCGGGCGGTGTTCCCCTTCACCCAGGGCACCCCCGACCTGGCGTCGGTGGCGGCCAAGGCCCGCGCGCTGGACTTCGTGGCCAGCCCGGACTTCGCCGAGGTCGCCAAGCGGTTGGCCGACGGTGCCCAGGCGATCGCCGAGCGGCTCCTGGACCGGGGTTTCCGGCTGGTCACCGGTGGTACGGACACCCACATGGTGCTGCTCGACCTGCGCGGCTGCGGTGTCACCGGGGACGTGGCCGAGGAGGCCCTGGAGTCCTGCGGGATCGTCGTCAACCGCAACCGGGTCCCGGGGGACACCACGCCGGTCCGGGTGACGGGCGGCCTGCGGCTGGGCACCAACACGCTGGCCGCGCGCGGGATGGACCGGACGGTGGCCGCCGAGTGCGCCGACCTGGTCGCGGACGTCCTCGTGGCGCTCGCCGCGTCCGGCGGGGCGCTGCCGGACGCGCTGCGCGACCGGGTCCGCTCGCGGGTGTCGGAGCTGTGCGCCGCCCATCCCCTGCCGGGGTACCTGCCGTGACCTTCAGCGGCTTCCCGCCCTCGGCACTGCGCCTGTACGAGGACCTCGCGGCCGACAACAGCAAGGAGGCGTGGCGGCTGCGCCACCGCGAGCGGTACGAGCGCGACGTGCGTGCGCCGATGGACGAGCTGGCCGCTGAACTGGGCACGTTCTTCGGGGAGTGGGCCGGGCCGGACGGGGTGCAGGTGCTCGGCCCGGTCCGGGACACGCGGATGTCCCACGACAAGTCCCCGTACAAGACCTACCAGGGGGCCTACCTGGACCTGCTGCCCTGCCTCGGCCTGTGGGTGCACCTGGACCGGGACGGGCTGTACGCCTCCGGCCGCTGGTACCCGTACGCCGGGGCCGAGGTGGCCCGCTTCCGCGCCGCCGTCGAGGAGGAGGACGGCGGTGCGGAACTGGCCCTGATCACGGGCCGGCTGGAGCGGGCGGGTTTCGTCCTCGGCGGGGACCGGCTCAAGTCCCGGCCGCGGGGGGTGCCCGCGGACCACCCGCGGCTGGACCTGCTGCGCCACCGCAAGATCGACGCGGGGCGCCGCTACGGTCCGGCCGCGGGCCTGCACACGGCGCGTGCCGGGGAGCTCGTACGGGAGACCTGGCTGCTGGTACGGCCGCTGCTGGACTGGATGGCGGCCCGTGAACTCACCCCGAAGCCCAGAGAACGAGGAGTTGACGATCCGTCATGAACAAGGGTGCTTCCGGCATCGTCGATCTGCGCAGCGACACGGTGACCCGGCCGGGTCCCGGGATGCGGGCCGCGATGGCCGGCGCGGAGGTCGGTGACGACCTCTTCGGGGAGGACCCGACCGTCCGGGCCCTGGAGGAGCGGGTCGCCGGGCTCTTCGGTTTCCCGGCGGCGCTGTTCACGCCGTCCGGGGTGATGGCCAACCAGATCGCGCTCCAGCTCCTCGTCGCACCCGGCGAGGAGCTGGTGTGCGACGCCGAGGCGCACGTCCTGGCCCACGAGGAGGCCTCCCCCGCGCGCTACGGCGGGATACAGACCCGCACGGTGACGGCCGAGCGGGGGGTGATCACCCCGGCCCTGCTGGCGGGCGTGCTGCGGCGGGGCAACGCGTACACCCTGGGCACGCGCGCGGTGGAAGTGGAGCAGACCCACACGCGGGCCGGAGGCACGGTCCATCCGCTCCCGGTGCTGCGGGCGGTGCGCGAGCTGACGTCCGCCGCGGGGGTGGCGGTCCACATGGACGGCGCCCGGATCTGGAACGCGATGGCCGCGACCGGGACATCGGCGGAGACGTACGGGGAGACGGCCGACTCGCTGTCCGTGTGCCTGTCGAAGGGGCTGGGCGCGCCGGTCGGCTCGGTGCTCCTGCTCCGGGCCGAACACCTGCCCAGGGCGAGGAAGTTGCGGCACGGTCTGGGCGGCGGCATGCGGCAGTCGGGCATCCTGGCCGCTGCGGGACTGTACGCCCTCGACCACCACGTGGAGGCGATCGCCGAGGACCACGACCACGCCGGGCTGCTGGCGGCGGGACTGCGGGACGCGGGTTTCCCCGTACGCCCGCCCGAGACCAACATCGTCCTCGTCGGGGTGCCGGGCGCCGACGAGGTCGTCGTGCGGGCCGCGCAGGAAGGAGTGCTGGTGACCGCGCCGGACCCGGACACCGTCCGGCTGGTCACCCATCTGGACGTAGGACGCGAGGCGTGTCGGCGGGCCCTGGAGGTGCTGACCGCCGTGATGACCGATGTCGTCGCCGGGGTGCGCAAGGCCGCGCCCGCGGGACGCTCGCAAGAAGCGGAAGAGAGCGAAGTAGCAGCATGAGTTTAGAAGTCCGGCCCGCCACGGCGGATCTGTGGGACGACGTCCGCCGGGTGCTCCAGCCGAAGAAGAGCGCGCACACGTGCTGGTGCATGGCGTGGCGGCTGACCACCGGCGACTACGGGCGGATGACCGCGGAGGAGCGGGGCGAGCACCTGCGCACCCTCACGGAGAAGGCGGACCCGCCGCCCGGGGTCCTCGGTTTCCTGGACGGCGAGGTGGCCGGCTGGTGCAACGTGGCGCCGCGCCGTCAGCTCGACCGGCTCACCTCCTCGAAGACGATCACACCGGTGGACGACGTGCCCGTGTGGTCGGTGACCTGTTTCGTCGTGCGCAAGGAGTTCCGCGGCAAGGGGGTCGCCTCCGGCCTGCTGGAGGGGGCCGTCGAGCACGCGCGGGCGAACGGCGCGCCCGCCGTCGAGGGCTATCCGGTCGATCCCGAGGGCGGCCGGGTGAACCCGACCCTCGCCTACGTCGGGACGATGGACATGTTCGAACGGGCCGGCTTCCGCCGGATCCAGCGCACCGAGGCGAAGAGCGACAAGCGGCACCGCTGGATCGTCCGGCGCGACCTGGTCTGACCGTCCTCACCGGTACCGGTGTCGGAGGAAGGGGCTCCCGCGGCGCGGGGGCCCCTTCCCACGTGCCGGGGCCGGTCAGGGGGTGTGGGCCGCGGTGTCCCACAGCTGGGCGGGTCGCCCGCAGCGCAGGGCCTCCCAGGCCGCGCGCCGGTAGCATCCGGCGACCAGGCCGTCCCGGACGAGACCGGAGGCACCGTGCAGGTGCACGGCGTCCCGCGTCACGTCGAGGGTGGTCTCGGCCGTGAGGGCGATCAGCCCGGCGGCCTCCCCCGGGGTCAGTCGGCCCTCGTCGAGGTCGCGGGCGGCGTCGCCGACGGCCCAGCGGACGGCGTCGAGCCGGGCCAGCAGCCCGGCCACGCGGAGCCGGGGCCCCTGGTGCTTGACCAGGGCCTGCCCGAACTGCTGCCGTCCGCGGATCCGGGAGACGACGGCGGTCAGGGCGGCCGCGGTGATGCCGGCCAGCAGGGACGCCTGGTGGACGGCGGCGCGCAGGCCGACGCGGGCGAGGGCGTGCTCGGCGGCGACGCCGCGCAGCAGCACCGAGCCGGCGGGGATCCGCGCCTCGTCGAAGACGGCTCCGGCGACGGCTCCCCCGCCGTGGTCGCGCAGCGGGCGTACGGTGACGCCGGCCGCGGGCAGGTCGACGAGGGCCACGCACGGCCCGTCCGGGCCGCTCGCCAGGACCAGCAGCGCGTCGGAGCCGACGCCGGCGGCGAACGGCCCGCCGGTGCCGGTGAGGACGACGCCCGCGCCGTCGCCGTCCGGTTTCCAGGCGATGCCCGGGGGCACGGCGCCGCGCGGGTCGGGCAGCCGGCCGGGCACGGCGAGCTGGAGCTCCCCGGCGCGCACCCGGTCGAGCCGGTCGTCGGTCCCCTCGGGGGCGAGGGGACCGAGGGCGGAGAGCACGTCGAGCGCGAGGAGGGTGTCGGCCAGCGGGACGGGCTGCATCCCGTTGCCCGCCTCCTCGCACACCATGGCGAGGACGGCCTGGCCGAGGTCGAGGCCCTCCTTCTCGATGGGGAGGGCGAACTCCCAGGCGCCGACCTGCGTCAACGCCTCCCAGGCGCCCGCGGGGGTGTCCCCGTCGACCTCCAGGCCCTGCCGCACGGTGAGCCGGAGCTGCCGGAAGAGCGAGTCCTCGTCCTCCCTCTCCCGCCACCGCTCGGGCGCCGCGCCGGCCGCCCCGTCCGTACCGCTGCCGTTGACCGCGTGGGTCGTCATGGCCGTACCTCCGCCCCTGAGTCGAGACGCAGCCGGGCCAGCGTCTCCAGCATCATTTCGGCGGTGCCGCCGGATATCCGCATCCCCGGGGCTTCACGCATCGCCGAATCGAGTGGGTGTGCCACCCCGTCGACCTCCGGGTCGTCGAGGGTCATGCTGGTGTCGCCGTCGAGTTCGGCGGCCCACCAGGCCACCTCCGCGGCGAGTTCGGTGGTGTACCACTTCGCGGCGGCGGCCTCGTCCTCGTTGAGCTCGCCCCGGTCGAGGCGGGTGAGGACGCGCCGGACCAGGGTGCCCGCCGCGAGCAGCCGGGCGTTGAGTTTGGCCAGGCCGATCTGGTCGTGCTGGCCGGCCTCCAGCCGGTCGGTGTGGGCCTCCAGCCGTTCGACCGCGGCCCGGTACCAGCGCAGCGCCTTGACGTAGTAGTCGAGTCCGGTGCGTTCGAAGGCCAGTGTCTTGACGACGATCGCCCAGCCCTGGCCGATGCCGCCGACGACGTCGTCGGCGGTGACGGCCACGCCGTCGAGCGCGACCTCGTGGAAGGCGTCGTCGCCGATGCCGGGGATCTGCCGGATGGTGACGCCGGGCTGGGCCAGGGGCACGAGGAAGAGGCTGAAGGCGTCGTCCTCGCCGCGGGCCAGGCACAGTCCGTAGTCGGCGAAGCGGGCGAAGAGGGAATGGACCTTGGTGCCGTAGAGCTTGTAGCCGCCCTCGCCGTCGGAGACGGCGCGGGTGGAGAGGATGTTGAGGTCGGAGCCGGCCTGCGGTTCGCTGAAGAGCACGCAGCCGAAGGAGGTGCCGTCGGCGAAGCCGGGCAGGTGGCGCGCCTTCATCTGCTCGCTCGCGACGTTGAGCAGGGTGGAGCCGACGATCTGCACGGTGAGGGTGTGCAGCAGGTCGGGGACGTCGTGCATGGCGAGTTCCTCGACCAGTACGGCGGCCGCGACCTGGCTGACGCCGCGGCCCCCGTACTCCTCGGGCCACTGGGGCGCGAGGAGGCCGCGTTCACCCAGGGCCCGGTGGATGGGCCGCGGGTCGCGGGTGCGCCGGGCCTCGGCGACGGGCGCGGAGACCAGGATGTCGTGGATGTCCTCGCGCAGGGCCCGCATGGGGGTGCGGGGCACTCCGGCCCCGCTCCGTACGAGCCCGCAGTCCGCGGGCGCGCGGTAGAACTCGGTGGTGAGCACGGGCAACTCCCTAGGCGGGTCTGGGTGGGTCGGGGGGGAAGCAGGGGGCCGGGGCGACCGTGCCCCGGCCCCGCTCAGTGCCGGGCGGTGGTGACCGGGGAGGCGGGCGCGGCGACGGCCCGGTCCAGTACCTCCTCGATCCCGGTGAGCAGGCCCCGCACGTCCTCGGGCGTGGCCGCGTGCCGGTTGTACTCGGCGGTGCCGCCGATCTCGCCGTCCCGTTCCACCAGGCCCACGCAGGCGAGGGCGGCGGCCGGGTCGGGGCTGTAGAGCTCCAGGTGGCGTGCGGGCGGCCCGGGCAGCTGGCCCACCTCGATGCCCGGGAGGTCCAGTGGCACGGCCGGGTAGTTGTGGAGGGCGAACAGGACGTTGTACGGCGGGGGCGTGCCGTCGCCGAACAGCACGTCGACGGGCAGGCGCTGGTGGGCGAGGGCGTCGGCCACCGCGGTGCGGGTGCGGTGCAGGAGTGCGCGGAAGGAGGGCCCGCCCGCGAGGTCGAGCCGGATCGGCACGACGGTGGTGTACTGCCCGACGGCGCCTTCGAGCGGTGCGGCGAACCGGCCGGCGGCCGGGGTGCCGATCACCACGGAGGTACGGCCCTCCCTGCGGGCGAGGACGACGGCGAGCGCGGCGAGCAGCGTCATGAACGGGGTGGCCCCCTCTGCCGCGCCCAGCTCCAGCCCGGCGTCGACGGGACCGCGGGCCAGCCGTACGGGGAGATGGCCGCGCTCGAAACCGCCGGCGGCCCGGGGCGCGGGCGGGTCGGCGGCGAACACCGCCCTGCGGCGGGCGAGTTCGGCGGTGCCGTCCGGTCCGGCGAGCCAGCGGTGCTGCCAGTCGGCGTAGTCGGGGAACTGCAGTTCGGGCGGGGTGGGGTCCTCCGGGCCGTCGCGGTAGCCGGCGGCGAGGTCGGCGAGGAAGACCCCCGAGGACCAGCCGTCGAAGACCGCGAGGTGGGAGGCGAGGATCAGGACGTGCTCCTCGGGTGCGGTCCGCAGCAGCCGGAAGGCGCTGGTGCGGCCGCTCTCCAGGTCCAGGACGGTGGAGGCGCTCTCGGTGGTCTGCAGGGCGACCCGCTCCGCGGCGGCCCGCGGGGTGAAGCCCGTGAGGTCGGCCCGGGTGATCCGCAGGACCGGTTCTCCTTCGACGTGCAGCCGCGGCTGGTCGGCGGTGGAGCGGACCAGCCGGGTGCGCAGCGCCTCGTGGCGGCGCAGCACCCCGGTGAGGGCCGCCTCCAGCCGTCGGGGGTCGAGGGGGCCGGTCAGCCGGAGCGCGTGGGAGCCGGTGGCGACGGCCGGGTGGGTGCGTTCACGGCGCCACAGCCGGGTCTGGAGGGCGGTCGGGGGGACCGGCCCCGCGCCGGAGCGCGGGGCCGGGTGGGCGGGCACGGGCCGGCGGGCGGCCAGCATCAGGCGGGCCAGCTCGCGTTTCGCCTCGGGGAGCGCGGCGAGGGCTCCTTCCAGGCCGGACAGTCCGGCCATCAGGGACCCTCCGGCTGCTGGAGGGAACCGAGGAGGGCGGCGGCCTCCTCGTCGCTCATGTTCTCGATCTGCTCGAAGACCGCGAGCAGCCGGTCCTGTTCGCCGGCGGCCTCGGCCTTGGCGGCGCGGACGAGCTCGGCGAGGCCGGCGACGGTCGGCCGGCCGAAGAAGTCGGCGAGGGCGATGTCGATGCCGAAGAGGGCGCGGACCCGGGAGACCACGATGGTCGCCTGGAGGGAGCTGCCGCCGAGGGCGAAGAAGTCGCCCTCGACGTCAGGGTTCTGCCATTCCAGGAGCGGGGTGAGGATGTCGCGGCAGATTTGTTCCTCGACGGCGTCGCGCGGCGGGGTGCCGCCCTGGGCCGACTGCTCGGTGGGCAGGGGCAGGGCGGCCGTGTCGACCTTGCCGTGCGGGGTCAGCGGCAGCTCATCCAGGACGACGACCACCGGGACCATGTAGCCGGGCAGCCGTACGGCCGTGTACGCGCGCAGGCCCTCGGCGTCGGCGACCTCCGACGCGTAGGAGCCCACCTGCTCGACGGTGACGTAGGCGGCCAGCATCCGCTCGCCGCCCGCGGCGGGCTGGGCCACCACGACGGCCTGCTGCACGGAGGGGTGGCCGGTCAGGACGGCCTCGACCTCGCCGGGCTCGATGCGGTGTCCGCGCACCTTGAGCTGGCGGTCGGTGCGGCCGAGGAAGTCCAGGTTCCCGCCGGGCAGCCAGCGCACCAGGTCGCCGGTGCGGTACAGGCGGGCGGTTTCGGGGCCGTCGGCGTAGGGGTTGTCCGCGAAGCGTTCGGCGGTGAGGTCGGGACGGCCCAGGTAGCCGCGGGCCACGCCGGGGCCGGCCACGCACAGTTCGCCGGGGACGCCGGGCGGGACCGGGCGCAGCCGCTCGTCGAGCACGAAGGCCTGGTGGCCCGGCATGGGGCGGCCGATCGGCGGGTTGCGGTCGTAGCTGCCGGTGCAGTCCATGAGGGTGACCGCGACGGTCGCCTCGGTGGGTCCGTAACCGTTGACGAAGCGGCGCTCCCCCGCGGTCCATTCGGCGACGAGCCGACCGGGGAAGGCCTCACCGCCCACCGAGACCAGGCGCAGGTCGGGCAGGGCCGCCTGGTCGAGGAGGGGCAGCAGGGCGGGCGGGAGTTCGGCGACGGTGACCGCGTCCTCGCGCATCCGCGTCTGGAGCAGGGCGGGGTCGCGGCGTTCGTCGTCGGTGGCGATGACGAGCGAGCCGCCGGCGAGCAGGGTGGTGAAGATCTCGAAGACGGAGACGTCGAAGGTGAGGGGCGCGAACTGCAGGACGCGGTCCTCGGCCTTGATCTCGTAGGCCTTGGCGATGGTGCGGGAGAAGTGCGTGACCGAGCGGTGCTCGATCATGACGCCCTTGGGCGTGCCGCTGCTGCCGGAGGTGTAGAGCACGTAGGCCAGGTCGGCGGGGGTGGAGCTGAGGGCGAGGGAGGGGACCTCGCGTACGGGGGCCGCGGACCCGGTGTTGACGAGTTCCAGGGGTACGGGCAGCTGCGCGCTCTCGTCGACGAGGGCGTGCCGGACCTTGGCGTCGGCCAGGACGGTACGGGTCCGCTCGGCCGGGGCGGCCGGGTCGACCGGGATGTAGTGCGCGCCCGCCTTGAGGACGCCGAGGACGCCGGCGACGGCGGCGGGCCCGCGGGCCACGCACACGGCGACGGGGTCCCCGTGTCCGACGCCGCGGTCGCGCAGCCGGTGGGCGATGGCCTCGGACCAGCGGTCGAGGGCGGCGTAGTCCAGCCGCGTGGTGCCGTGGCGGACGGCGACCGCGTCGGGGTGGATGGTGGCCCGCTCGCGGAAGGCGCGGTCCAGGGTGGTGGTCCAGGCGGCCTCGTCGACGGGGCCGCCGCGGGACAGCTCGCGGGCGTGCCGGGAGGCGGCCGGCTCCTCGACCAGGCTGATGTCGCCGACCCGCAGGTCCGGGTTGTCGGCGACCTGCTCCAGGACCTGCCGGAAGGCGGCGAGGAGGGCGGCGGCCGTGCCGTGCCGGTAGAGGGAGGTGTTGTATTCGAGGGAGAGTTCCAGGCCGTCGTTCTCGCCGACGAGGAAGCTCATGTCGAACTTGGCGGCGCCGTCGTGGAGCTGGTCCATGGCGAACTCGACGTCCGCGGCCTGCGCGCGGTGGGTGCCCCAGCGGCCGAGCGAGGTGAACTCGATCTGGAAGAGCGGGTGGCGCAGCGGGTCGCGGACGGGGCGGACGGCCTCGACGACCTGCTCGAAGGGCAGTTCGCTGCTGGTGAAGGAGTCCATCACGGAGGCCGCGGTGCGGGTGACCAGCTCGCGGAAGGTGAGGCCGTCGGTGACCTCGGTCCGCAGGGTGATCATCTGGACGAAGCAGCCGATGACCTGTTCCAGGTCGGGGTGCGGGCGGGAGGCGCTGGCGGTGCCGACGACGACGTCCTCGGTGCGGGTCCAGTGCCGCAGCAGGGCGTTGAAGGCGGCGAGCAGGGTGGTGAAGACGGTGGTGCTGTTCGCGTCGGCGAGTTCGGTGAGCCGGTCCAGCAGCTTCTGGTCGAGGGTGAGCTTCAGGCCGCGGCCGTCGCCCTTCGTCTCCGGACCGCGCGGGTGGTCGGGCATGACCTCGGTGGCGACGGCGCCGGCGAGGATCTGGCGCCATTTGGCGGCGAGCGCCCGGCCGTGCTCGTCGTTCTCCAGCTTGGCCCGCTGCCAGGCCGCGAAGTCGGCGTACTCGACGGCGAGTCGCGGTGCCTCGGGGCGCCGTCCCGCGGCTGCGGCGGCGTAGCTGGTGGTCAGTTCCTCGGTGAAGATGCGGGTCGAGCCCGGGTCCCAGGCGATGTGGTGGACGACCCAGAGCAGGACGTGGCGGTCGGCGGCGAGGCGTACCAGGTGGGCGCGCACGGGCGGGGCCGCGGCCAGGTCGAAGGGGGCGGCGGCGCAGGCGGCGGTGAGCTCGGCGAGTTCGCGGTCGGCGTCCTCGCTGCCCGACAGGTCGGTGCTCTGGACGCCGAGGACGAAGGAGGGGACCGGTTCCTGCCAGGGGACGCCGTCGATCTCGACGAGTTTGCTGTGGAGCACCTGGTGGCGGGCGACGACGGCGTTGAGCGCCTCGTGCAGGGCGGCCCGGTCGAGCGGACCGCCGAGGGTTATGGAGAGGGCTATGTTGTTGCGGGCCTTGCCGGCGCCGAGCTTGTCGACGAACCACATCTGCTCCTGCTGGAAGGAGGAGCGGGAGCGCGGTCCGTGGTCGGCGCGCTTGAGTTCGACGCGGCGGCCCACGCCGGCCGTCATCTGGTTGCGCATCCTGCCCAGCAGCCGGGAACGCTGTCCCTGGGGCAGGCGGCCGAGCCGTTCGGCGAGATCAGACATGGTTTCCTCCGTTGCGGTGCAGGTCGGCGAGCAGGGCGGCGAGCCGGTCGGGGAGGTGCTTGGCGAAGTAGTGGCGGCCACCGGGGATCACGGCGAGCGTCACGTCGGCCGCGTAACGGCCCCAGGCGCGGTAGCCGTCCTCGTAGCCGTCGGTGGCGTCGTCGGCGTCGCCGATGATGCAGGTGAGCGGGGTGGTCAGGGGCCGGTCGTAGCCGGCCGGGGTGCGGGCGAAGAAGCGGGCGGCCTCGGTCATGTCGTGCCGCACCATGCGCAGGACGGCGGTGAGGTCGCGGTCGTCGAGGACGCCGTCGAAGCCGTCCATGGTGGTCAGGTAGGCGACGAGGTCGTCGTCGCCGGAGACGCGCTCCATCTCCAGGGCGTACTCCGGGTCCTCCTCGGGGAGGGCCGCGGCGAGGTCCAGGGCGACCGGGCGCTGTCCGAGCCGTTCGAGGACGTGGGTGGTCTCCAGGGCGGTGACGACTCCGGCGCAGTGGCCGTAGACCGCGTACGGGCCCCGCACCGTGCGGGCGATCTCCTCGGCGGCGAGCTCGGCGAACTCGGGGACCGGCAGCATCGGCCCCGGGCGCAGCGGGTCGTGTCCGGGCGGGGAGACGGCCAGCAGCTCGATGTGCGGCGGGAGCTGGGCCGCGAGGGGCTGGTAGGCGATGGCGTCACCGCCGCCGTGCGGGAAGCAGACGAGGGTCAGGGCGGTGGTGCCGGGCGGCCGTTCGGGGGTGAGCCGGTGCAGCAGGCGGTGCTGCTGCGTACCGGTCCCGCCCAGTTCGGCGGTGCGGGCGGCGAGGCCGGCGGGGGTCGGGTTGCTGAAGAGGTCGACCACGCGCAGCCCGGCGGCCCCGCCGTCGGGCAGGGCGGCCGCGACGGCCCGTACGGCGCGCACCGCGGCGAAGGAGTCCCCGCCCAGGGCGAAGAAGTCGTCGTCGGAGCCGACTTCGGCGACGCCGAGCACCTCGGCCCAGACGGCGGCGATGCGCAGGGCGACGGGGTCGCCGCCGGCCGGTGCGGCGGCGGGCCGGTCCGCGGCGGGGGCGGCGGGGCGCGGGTCGGGCAGGGCGCCGCGGTCGACCTTGCCGTTGGGGCTGAGCGGCAGCCGCTCCAGCAGCACCAGTTCGGCGGGGACGCAGTGCGGGGGCAGGACCGTGCCGAGTGCGGTGCGCAGGGCGGCGGTGTCGAGGCCCGCGCCGTCCTCGGGGACGACGTAGCCGACGAGACGGTCGGAGCCGGCCGCGGTGCGGCGGGCGGCGACGACCGCTTCGCGGACGCCGGGGCGGTCGCGCAGCGCGCTCTCCACCTCGCCCGGCTCGATGCGGAGCCCGTTGAGCTTGATGCGGAAGTCGGTGCGGCCGAGGAGTTCGATGGTGCCGTCCGTGCCGTAGCGGGCCAGGTCGCCCGTGCGGTAGAGGCGTTCGGTGCGGCCGGGCTCCAGCTCGACGTGGACGAACTTCTCCTCGGTGAGCTCGGGCCGGTTCAGGTAGCCGCGGGCCAGTCCCACGCCGCCGAGGTGGAGTTCGCCGGGTACGCCGACGGGGACCAGGCGGTCGTGCGGGTCCAGGACGTACGCCAGCTGGTTGGCCATGGGGCGGCCGTACGGGAGCTTCGTCCACTGCGGATCGACCCGGCCGACCCGGTACTCCACCGAGTGGATCGACGCCTCCGTGGCCCCGCCGAGTGCCACGAAGGACAGCGCCGGTGCGAAGGCGCGGATCCGGTCGGGCTGGGTGACGGGGATCCAGTCGCCGCCGAGGAAGGCGGTGCGCAGCGTGGGCAGCCGGGGGCCGCCGGCGTGTTCGAGCTGGTCGACGAGGAGGCCGAGGAGCGCGGGGGCGGAGTTCCAGACGGTGACGCGGTGGCGTTCGACGAGGTCGGCCCAGTGCGCCGGGTCCTTGGCGGCGGCCGGGTCGGGCAGGACGAGGGTGCCGCCCGCGGCGAGGATGCCGAGGGTTTCGTAGACGCTCATGTCGAAGCTGGGCGAGGACAGCGCGAGCACCGCGTCGGCGGGGCCGATGCCGTACGAGCGGTTGAGGTCGAGGAGGTTGTTGACCACGCCGCGGTGCTCCAGGGCGATGCCCTTGGGGGTGCCGGTGGAGCCCGAGGTGAAGATGACGTAGGCGAGGTCGCGGGCGGTGACGGGCACGTCGGGCCGGGTCGCGGGGAGTTCGGCGAGTGCCGCGCGGTCGGTGTCCAGGAGCACCTGCGCGGTGCCGGCGGGGACGGGCAGCCGGCCGATCAGCTCGGCGTCGGAGACGACGATGGGCGGCGCGGCGTCCTTCAGCAGCAGCGCGAGGCGTTCGGCGGGGTAGTCCGGGTCGAGGGGGACGTAGGCGCCGCCGGACTTGAGGACGGCGAGGATGGCGGTGACCAGGCCGGGGCCGCGGCGCAGGCACAGGGCCACGGTCCGGCCGGGGCCCGACCCGGCCTCCACGAGCCGGTGCGCGAGCCGGTTGGCGCGCTCCTCCAGCTCCCGGTAGGTGACGCTCCAGCCGCCGAGTCCGCCGAGGATCACGGCGGGTGCGTCGGGCCGGCGGTCGGCGTGCTGCTCGAAGAGGTGGTGCAGGCAGGCGTCCTGGGGGAAGGGGGCGCGGGTGGCGTTCCAGTCGTCCAGGGCGGCGTGCCGCTCGGCGTCGGTGAGCAGCGGCAGGGAGGACAGCGGTGCGTCGGGGCGGCCGACGGCGCCTTCCAGGGTGGTGAGGAAGTGGCCGAGCAGCCGGTCCACGGTGGCGGCGTCGAACAGGGCGGTGGGGTACTCCACGAGGGCGCGGACCGCGGTGCCGGTGTCGTGCACGCTGATCATGAGGTCGTACTTGGTGGCGTGCGAGGAGAAGTCGATGGGCTCGGTCGCGAGGCCCGCGAGCCCGGGGGCGGTGTCCGGGGTCTCGTCGAGGAGGAACATCACGGAGGTGAGCGGAGGCCGGCTCGGGTCGCGGGGCAGCCCGAGCGTGTCGACGATCAGGTCGAAGGGCAGTTCCTGGTGCGCGTACGCCTGCAGGGTGGTGTGGCGGGTGGCGCGGACCAGCTCGGCGAAGCCGGGGTCGCCGCCGGTTCTGATGCGCAGCGGCAGGGTGTTGACGAAGAAGCCGATCAGTTCGCTGAAGGCGGGGTGGTCGCGGCCGGAGACGGAGGTGCCCACGACGATGTCCTCCTGGCCGGTCCAGCGGCGCAGGGTGGCGGCGAAGCCGGCCAGCATCGTCATGTAGAGGGTGGCGCCCTCGGACTTGCCGAACTCCCGCAGCCGGGCGATGAGGTGGGGCGGCAGGTCGATGTAGCGGGAGGCTCCCTCGTGTCCGAAGACGGGGGGCCGGGGCCGGTCGGTGGGCAGGTCGACGGGGGCGGCACCGCCCAGTTCCTCGCGCCAGAAGGAGGTCAGGCCCTCCAGCCGGTCGCCGCTGACGCGGCGGCGCTGCCAGGTGGCGAAGTCGGCGTACTGGAGGGCGAGCGGGGCGTTGGGCTCGGTGGGGGCGCCGGTGCGGGCGGCGTAGGCGCGTTCCAGTTCCGTGTAGAGGATCCGCATCGACCAGCCGTCGGTGACGATGTGGTGGAGGTTGAGGACGAGGACGTGGTCCTCGGCGCCGAGGCGGCCGAGCCGGGCGCGCAGCGGGACGGCGCCGGCCAGGTCGAAGGGGGCGCCCGCGTCGGCGTCGTAGAACGGCCGGACGGCCTCCTCGCCGGGCAGTTCGGTCAGCGGCAGCGGCAGCCGGAACCCGTCGACGACGCGGGGCAGGGCCTCGGAGGCGCCCTCCTGGTAGGTGTAGACGGTGCGCAGCACCTCGTGGCGGTCCACGATGTCCTGGAGCGCCGCATGCAGGGCGGGGACGTCGAGCGGGCCGCGGATGCGGGTGGCGACGGGCACGTTGTAGGCGGGGCTGCCGGGCTGCAGCTGGTCGATGAACCAGAGCCGGCGCTGCGCGAAGGAGAGCACCGGCGGGTCCGCGGGGTCGCGGGGTGCCGGCTCGGGGTCCTCCCGTACGGCGGCGCGCCCGCCGGTGCGGCCCGTCAGGGCCTGGAACAGTGCCCGGCGGGACTTCGGCAGTGCGGCTATGCGTTCGGCGAGGGACTCGCTCACCTTGAGCCTCCGTGCGTCTTCGGGAGAGGGAGTACGGCAGGGCGCGCCGCGGCAGCGCGGCGCGTGCGTGCGTGCGTGCGGGGTGCGTGCGGGGTGCGTACGGGGTGGGTGCGGGGTGCGTTCGGGGTGCGTGCGGGGTGGGTGCGTGCGGGCTGCGGGTGGGCCCGGGCGGGCGTGGGTGCGGGTGTCGGGAGCGGGTGCCGCTGGGCGGGCACCCGCTCCCGTGGGCCGGTCCGGACCGTCAGGCGGTGATCCTGGTCTCGTCCGCGGCCGGAGATCCCTCCTCGGCGGCGTCGTCTCCGCCGGGCATTTCCTTGATCTTGGCGACCGGCCCACCGAGCAGGGTCAGGCCGCCGATGATGGTGACGGCGCCGGCCACCGCGAGGCCGCCGGTCAGTCCGATCGCCTCGCCGAGCGCGCCGCCGGCGAAGTAGCCCAGGGACAGGGCGCCGTAGACCGCCGAGAGCGCGGTGCCGCTGACGCGGCCCATCTGCTCGTTCGGGGTGACCCCCTGGACGAGGCTGAGGACGTGGATGTCGAACATCGGGGAGACGAAGCCGATGATGGCCTGGACCACGATCAGTCCGACGAAGCCGCCGATCGCGCCGCCCGTCGGGACCAGGATGTAGCCGGCACCGAGCACGACCGCGGTGATGACCAGGAGGCGGCCCACCGAGAGGCTCTTGGAGACGACCTCGGAGAGCACCGCGCCGACGATGACGAAGACCGACATGACGGCGAAGGCGGCGCCGACCTGGCCCGGGCTGAGGTCCAGCACCTTGTACGCGTAGACGATCAGGATGGCGTCGCCCATCGCCGCGCCGAGGTTGACCACGACGTTGGCGGTGAACAGGCCGCGCAGGACCGGGTTGCCGAAGAGGGTCCGCATGCCCTCCTTCATCTCCGCCTTCGCGGAGGCCTTCCGCTCCTCGGTCCGTTCGCGCACGTCCCGGTGGCGGATGACCAGCAGGGCGACGAGCGAGATGAGGAACGTGAAGGCGTCGGCGGTGATGGCGCGTGCGGCGCCGAGCAGCTGGATGAGCGCGCCACCGGCGCCCGCGCCGACCGCCTCGGCGACGCTGCGGCTGATCTGGAGTTTGGTGTTGCCCTCGATGAGGTTCTCGGTGCCGATGAGCTGTGGCAGCCAGGACTGGTAGGAGACCTCGAAGAAGGTGGTGAGGCAGCCGGTGACGCCGGCCACGATGAAGATGTGGGTCATGCTGACGGAGTCGAGCGCGAAGGCCAGCGGAATCGTCGCCAGGGCCAGGAAACGGCCCAGGTCCGCGACGATCATGACGGTGCGCCGAGAGACCCGGTCGGCCACCAGCCCGGCGATCGGGGCGAGCAGCAGGAAGGGGAGGAAGCGCAGCGCGCCGAGCACGCCGACCTCCAAGGCTCCGCCGTCCAGGACCACGACCGCGAGGGTCGGCAGTGCCAGGAGGGAGATCTTGTCGCCGAAGTTGCTGACGGTCTGCCCGAACCACAGGCGATTGAAATCGGAATGCCGACCGAGTGCCATGTCGACGCCCTTTTCTGATTGGGTACGGAATTGTCGGACGGCACTGACGCTATGGACCGCGAGTTAGGGCCCGGTTATGGATTCCGGGAATGTAGAACGCTTGTAGACATGCGATGAGCTCAGCCGGAGAAGCGTGCGATGTCGGCGCTCTCGCGGGCGATCCCGGCGGCCACGGCGGGGCTCGGGGGCTCCGCTGCGGGGAACGGTTCGACCTTCACGGGAGTTCCCCGGCGGCCGCCGGACCAGGTGCCGACGGCCAGGCCGTCGACGACCACGGTGGCCCGGATCTGGCCGCCGCCGGGCCACACCCGGCGTTCGTGCTCCGCGGGCACCGAGAGGTCCCGGCCGCGGTAGCCGACGAGGTAGTTGTCGTAGGCCGGCAGGAGCCGCACGTCGGGGTCGCCGGGGGCGGGCGGGGTCTCGGGGGCGGTGTCCCGGACGGCGGCGGTCCAGGCGTTCCGGCCCACCGTGGTCCTCAGGCCCGACCAGTGCACGAAGTCCAGTGCGTCGGAGGGGCCGTGGGCCGTACGGTAGCGGCGTGCGAGTTCCCGTACGGCCGCCTCCCCCGTGTACGGCAGGGGTCCGGTGGCGGGCAGCCAGTCGTCGAGGAGGACGAAGGTCGCCTCGCCGTCCTGCTGGGGCCCGTGGCAGATGCGGCCGGCCAGGGCGGCGCGGCGGATGAGGTGAAAGGCGGCCTGCCCCTTCGGCTCGACGCCGAGGGTGGTGAGCCGGTCGGTGAGCCGGGCGCGGGTGAGCGGTCCCTCCGCGCCGATCGCGTCGGCGATGAGCTGCTCCGAGCGCGTGCACAGGGAGTCGTCGAGGCCCAGTTCGCGCAGGCGCCGGCCGGCGAGTGCCAGGTAGACCGGGCCGAAGAGGGCCAGCAGCCAGCGGGCGTCGGCGGCGGGCACCAGCTGCAGGGTGCCGCGCATGAACCAGCCGCGGACGGCGGTGCGCTCGATGTCGGTGGCCCGGCGCACGGCCTCCTGCGTCAGCCCGCGGGCCCGGGCCCGCAGTCCGAGTTCCGCCGCGGGCAGGTCCTGGGCCTGGACGGCCAGCACCCGGTCGAGGACGGCGGCGACGGAGTCCTCCCGGACCTCGCCCCCGATGGCCTGTGCGCGCGCCCTGAGCAGCCGTTCGGTCGTACGTCGTTCCACGGGTCCAGTCTTTCAGCCGAGCAGCCGCAGCCGCATTTCCTCGCGGGCCGCCACGCATCCGACGGCCTGCGCTCCGCCCCAGTCCAGCAGCCGCCAGCCGTGCCAGCGCGGCGGCTCCTGCCCGTACACGGGAAGGTCGAGGCGGGCCGGCTCGTCCAGCGTGCCCGCCCCGACCTTGACCAGGGACTCCTTTCGTACCCACTGGCGCAGGAAGGCGCGCCGCGGGTGGGGGTCCGACCGCAGGGCGGTCAGTTCCTTCTCCGTGCAGACGGCCGAGGCCGTCCGCCAGTCCATGGGGCCGTCGCCGACGGCCTCCACGTCCACGCCGACCGGGCCGGCGGCCGCGGCGGCGGCGACCCAGCCCCGGGTGTGCGCGAGGCTGACGCCGGTGCCGGACGCCTCGACGAGCCGCGGCCTGCCGTGCGGCCGGTCGCACGAACCGCAGCCCTGAACGACGGTGAGGCCCTGCGCCGGGCGGCCCAGGAGCCGCCCGGCGCAGAGCCGGACCAGTGCGTGCGCCGCCAGGAAGTCGTCCCGGTCGGCGGCCGACCGGAGGGCGCCGGCGCGGTCCAGTTCGGTACGGGTCAGCAGTTCCCGTACGTCACCGGCCGCCGCCAGCACCGCTCCGGTCGGCCCGGCCAGTGCGAGACCGGCCATCAGCGCCTGCGGCGCAGCACCGCGTAGTAGCCGGGCAGCCGCAGGGCGTCGGAGTCCGACCGGGGGTCGATGGCGTGCAGTTCCATCGCCTCGTCCTCGACGATCTCCCAGCCCTCGGCGCCGAACGCCTCGGCCAGCTCGGGCCGCGTGAAGCGGTGCGAGTGCCGGACGCCGGCCGCCTCCAGCGGGCCGACCAGGTCCTCGGCGCGGCCGCGCTTGCCGCCGACGAAGCCCAGGTACCCGAAGGAGTTGCTGGAGTAGTCGGGCTCGTGCACGATCAGCGTTCCCTCGTCGCCCAGCAGCCGGTCGGCGACCGCGGCGAGCCGGGCCCGGGCCTCGGTGTCCAGGACGTGGAAGACGCCGCGGACGAAGATGTTGTAGGGCCCCTCCCCCAGGACCGCGGCCTGTTCGGCGTCGGTCATGTCGATCGCCAGGTAGTCGACGTTCGCCACGCCCTCCGCCTCGCGCTTGGCGTGGTCGATGGCGCTGGCCGACACGTCGACGCCGATGACCGACGGGTAGTGCGGGGCGAGTTCGCGGCTGTAGCGGCCGTTGCCGCAGCCGAGGTCGATGAGCGGCAGGTCCGCGTTGAAGTGGCGCTGCGCCTGGTCGAGGAGCCACTGGAACTCCTCGCCGCTGTCGGCGTCCCAGATGACGTCGCCGCCGCGTCCGGTGCGGCTGATGCCCGCCCAGTAGCGCTCCCAGGCGTCGCCCGTGTCGCGCTCCTCGGCCTTGCCCGTCCCGGCGCCCTCCTCGCCGGGCGGCGGGGAGTACCGCTCCCAGACCTCGTCCCCGCCGAGGGCCTCCAGCAGGGCCGTGAACTCCTCGAACATGGAGTCGATGAGACCGTCGGGGTAGACGGCGGGCAGGAAGTCCCAGTTGAAGGTGAGTCCTTCGGGCTTCTCGAAGACCTGGAAGTCCAGGGAGACCTGGGGGGTCTGGGAGATGCCGTAGACCGGGGCGCCCAGTTCGGTCTCCTCGTACTGCGGCGGGTGGCCGGCCAGGCTGGTCATGACCACGGGCATGGCCGGGGCGAGGGATCCGCGCAGCTTGGTGAGCTCGCGCAGGACCTGTACGCCGCTGAAGTAGCGGTGTTCGAGGTCGGCCCAGAGGCGGCGCTGGACGGCCTGGGCGCGTCCGGCGAAGGTGGAGTCCTGCTGTTCGACGGCGAGCAGCAGGGTGGTGGTGGTGTCCGCGAGCAGTGCGTTGACCTGCGGGTGCAGCGGGAGCCGGTTGAAGAGCGGGAAGTTGATGGTGAACCGGGCCTGGCCGGAGGCCTTGCCGAGGATCTCGGCGTAGGCGGCGGCCAGCACCCCGGAGGGCGTGACCTCGCGGGCGTGCGCCCGCTCCTGGATCCGGGTCCACAGCTCCGGGGGGACGACGTGGCTGCGGCGCTCGAAGCGGACCGGCAGTTCGGGGGCGTCGGCCGGCCGCCCGGGCAGTTCGGGGGCGGGCGGGAGGGTGGCGAGGCGGTCGCGCCAGTACCACTCGGAGCGGCGGTAGATCTCGCTGTCGCGCAGCGAGTTGCCGACGGCGAGCACGTAGTCGCGGAAGGTCAGCTCCAGCGGGGCGAGTTCGGCGTCGGGCTCGACGTAGTAGGTGACGAGGTCGGGGACGAGGACCTGGAAGTAGCTCCAGGCGTCGGCGACGAGGAAGTCCAGCGAGAGGTGGATCCGGGCCCGGCCGCCGCCGAGCAGGCTGATCCGTACGTCGAACAGCGGCCAGGCGTCGGCGTCGAGGACCTGGTGGGACAGCGTTTCGCGCAGGGCGGCCAGTTCGGCGGTGCGGGCCTGCTCGTCCAGGCCGCCGAAGTCGGTGACGGGGATCTCGTACGCCGGGATCTCCTCGAGGACCTGCTGGGTGCCGTCGGGCAGCACGCGGGTGCGCAGGGCGTCGTGACGCTCGACGAGCCGGCGCCAGGCCCTCTCGAAGCGGGGGACGTCGAGCTTCTCGCTCTCCCACTCGAAGTAGCCGTGGCAGCCGACGTTGCCGAGCTCGACCAGTCCGCCGCGGCCGATCCACAGCGCCTGCTGGCTCTCGGTCAGCGGGAACGGCTCGAACCGTGCGGCCGGGTCGGGGACGATTGCCGGCAGTCCGCCGAAGGAGCCCCGGCCGCCGGCGCGTTCGGTGGTGACGAGGGTGGCGAGCTCGGCGACGGTGGGGCAGGTGGAGAGGTCGGAGAGGCTGAGCTCGACCCCGTAGCGGCGGCGGATCTCGTCGATGAGCTGGAAGGCGAGCAGCGAATGCCCGCCCAGCTCGAAGAAGTTGTCGTGGATGCCGACGCCGTCGGTGCGGAAGGCCTCGGCCCACAGGCGGCTGAGGGCGTCCTCGACCTCGTTGCGCGGTGCCTCGTAACCGGCGCCGATGCCGTCGCGGCCCTCCGGGGGCTCGGGCAGGCTGCGCCGGTCGACCTTGCCGTTGGGCAGCCGCGGGAGGGAGGGCAGCACCACGACGGAGGCCGGGACCATGTAGTACGGCAGCGTACGGGCGACGTCGGCGCGCACCGCGGCCGGGTCGGGCTCGGCCCCGCCGGCCGGGGAGACGTAGGCGACGAGCCGCTTGTCGCCGGGGCCGCGTTCCTGCGTGACGACGACGGCCTCGGCGATGCCGTCGAGGCGTGCGATGTGCGTCTCGACCTCGCCGAGTTCGACGCGGAAGCCGCGGATCTTGACCTGGGAGTCGGACCGGCCGAGGAGCTCGACGGCGCCGTCCTCGCGGCGGCGGGCGAGGTCGCCCGTGTCGTAGAGCACCGGGTGCGGGTCGTCGGGCAGGAAGTTGGGGAGGAACGTGGCGGCGGTGAGCTCGGGGCGGCCGTGGTAGCCGGCGGCGACCCCGGCTCCGGAGACGTGCAGCCGGCCGACCTCGCCCTCGGGGACCGGGCGGCCGTCCTCGTCGAGGAGGTGGACGCGGAGGTTGGCGATGGGCACGCCGACCGGGACCTGGCGGGTGGCGCGGACCTCCTCGGAGGTGGCCTGGCTGGTGAAGTCGGTGCCGGCGCCGAGGTCGAGGCAGGACAGGACGTTGGTGGTCTCGGTGGTGCCGTAGGTCATCACCACGCGGAAGGGGGTGTCGACGGGCGGCCAGCTGTGGACGCGCTCGGCCGTGGTCACCAGGATCCGCAGCGCCGTGTCCGCGGGCCACTCCAGGCCCCACACGGGCTCGGCGAGCGCGGCCACCAGCATGGTGTGGGTGATGCCCTCGCCGGCCAGCCAGTCGCGGATCTGCTCGGGGGTCTGTGCCCGGCCCGCCTCGGGAATGTGGATCGCGGCGCCGGCCGGCAGGTAGGCGAGCCATTCCATGATCTGGACGGCGAAGCCGGGGGTGGACATCCAGGAGGCGCGGTCGCCGGGGCGGACGCCGTAGGCGCGGGCGGTCCAGTGGACGAGGTTGGTGAGCGCGCCGTGCCGTTCCAGGACGGCCTTGGGGGTGCCGGTGGAGCCGGAGGTGTAGATGAGGTGGCTGACGGTGTCGGGGCCGGTGACGGAAGCGGGCGCGGTGTCCGGCATGCCCTGTCCGGCGGTGGCGACCTCGGCCCGCGGGACGTCCTGCGGTATCCGGCGGCCGAGTTCGTCCGGGGTGAGCACGAGCAGCGGGCCCGCGTCGGCGATCATCGCGGCGAGCCGGTCGTCGGGGTTGACCGGATCCAGGGCGACGATCGCGGCGCCCGTCTTGAGGATCGCCAGGGAGCCGAGGACGTACTCGGCGCTGCGCGGGTAGCAGAGCCCGATCCGGGTTCCGGGCGCGGCTCCGCGGACGATCAGCGCGTGCGCGAGACGGTTGGTGGCGGCCTCCAGTTCGGCGTACGTCCAGGTGCGCCCGCCCTGCGCGAGGGCGGTGGCCGTGGGGGTGCGGGCGGCCTGTGCGGCGAGGAGTTCCGGATACCCGGTCGCGGGGAACGCGGCGTCCGAGCGGTTGAAGTCGACGAGTGCGGTGGTCACAGTACGGGCCCTTTCTTACTTCGCGAAGGCTCGGCTGCGCAGCAGCCGCACGGGGAGACTGTTGATCCCCCAGGTGAAGTTGGACGAGTTGAAGGTGGCGGGGCCGGTCAGTTCGAACCCGTCCAGCACGGCGAGCATCTCGGTGAGCAGGGCGCCGAGTTCGAAGCGGGCGAGGCGGGCGCCGAGGCAGAGGTGGCGGCCGTGGCCGAAGGCGACGTGCCGGTTGGGGCGGCGGTCGACCCGGAAGGAGTGCGGGTCGGCGAAGACGTCCTCGTCCCGGTTGGCCGAGACGTTCCACAGCGTGACGCGGGCGCCCGCGGCGACGGGGATCCCGTTGATCTCGGTGTCGTGGGCGGCGGTGCGCAGGGCGTGCACGCCGGGTGTGGTCCAGCGCAGGATCTCCTCGACCGCGGGGGCGATGCCGTCCGGGCCGAGGCCGCGCAGCAGCCGCCACTGGTCGGGATGTTCGGCGAACATGTGGACGGCGCCGGCCGCCGAGTAGCGGGTGGTCTCGTTGGCGCCGGACAGGACGCCGTTGAGGTTGAAGACGATCTCGTGGTCGCTGAGCGGCCGTTCGCTGCCGTCGCCCTCGTCGACGAGGGTGTCGTGGGCGATCTGGCTGACCAGGTCGTCGCCGGGGCGGGCCCGGCGTTCGGCGAGCAGCTCGATGAAGTAGAGGAAGATCTCCGAGTGGGCGTTGCTGCGGACCGTCTCGTCCGGGGAGTCGAAGGCGTCGGTGGTCAGGGCGCCGATCCACGCCCAGTCGGCGCGCGGGATGCCGAGGATGGCACAGACCACCCGGTTGGGCAGCTGCTTGGCCAGGTCGATGAAGTCCAGTTCGTCGCGTTCGGCGGCCTCGGTGACCAGTTCGCCGACGACCTTCTCGACGAGGGCCTCCAGGCGCGGCATCTGCTGCGGGCCGAAGGCCTGTCCGAGAGCCCGCTTGAGGCGGGTGTGGTGCGGGACGTCGGAGACGATGAGCATGCGCTGGGCGACGGCGGCGACGGCGGCCGGGTCACTGCCCAGCCGCATGCCCCGGCCCGAGGTGAAGGTGTCGCTGTCGGCGTAGACCTTCATGATGTCGCGGTGCCGGGTGAGCGCCCAGAAGCCGCCGTCGTCGCTGCCCGCTTCGGGGTGCCAGTGGACGGGCGAGTTGGCGCGCAGCCAGGTGAACGTCGGCCAGAAGTCGTTGCGGCCGAAGGGGCCCGGGTCGAGCAGGTCGATCTCCATCTCAGGCTCCTCGCAGGCTGAGCGGGCGGATGTCGGGCCAATGGGCGTCGACGAAGGCGGCGCATTCGTCCTCGGTGCCGTCGAAGCCGGCCGGCGTCCAGCCGTCGGGCGTCTCGCGCGTGGCGGGGTACAGCGCGTACTGCCCCTCGTGGTTCACGAGGACCTGGTGGGTGGTGGGCACGGTGTCCTCCGGGCTCGGGCCGATGGGTGCGGGCGGGCTGTCAGGCGGTCGGGGCGAGGGGTGCGCCCTCGCCCCGCAGCAGGGTGCTCAGGTGGTCCAGTACGGGCTGGGGGCGGCGCAGTACGGCGTGGTGGCCGCCGGTGGTGGTGTGCCGGGTGAAGGCGGAGGTGGTGACCGCCGCCCAGCCGTCCAGGTCGGCCGCGCTGACGGTCTCGTCGCCGTCGGCGCCCCAGGCGTGCACGGGCACGGAGAGCGGGGTGCCCGGCTGGTGGACGTAGCTCAGGGACAGCTGGGCGTCCTTGCGGAGCATGCCGACCATCAGGGCGCGGGTGTCCTCGTCGAGCAGCCGCGGATCGAGGTCGGCGGTGTCGAAGAGCTTGTCGAGCTCCTCTCCGTCGTCGACGATGCCGCGGCCGGCTCCGGTCCAGTGGCCGGGTGCCCGGCACCCGCTGACCACGAGGGCGCGCGGGGTGATCCGGCGGGACACCTCGTAGCCGAGGAGGCCGCCGAAGCTGTGCCCGAAGACGATCAGCGGCCGGTTCCCGACGGTGGACACCAGTTCGGCGGCGATGGCCGCCACGGCCTCGTCGAAGGTGTCCGGCATGGGTTCCCGCCAGCGGTTCTCCCGGCCCGGCAGCTGTACGCCGTACACCTGCCCGATGCCCTCCAGCGCGGGCTGCCAGGCACGGAACTGCTGGCAGCCGGCGCCGGCGGGGGGCAGGCACAGCAGTACGGGCAGCGCCGGGTCGGCCGGGGCCGTCCAGGTGGAGATCCAGGTACCCATGGCCTACGCCCCTTCGGCGGCGTCGGCGGCGTCGGCCGCTTCGGCGGCGGCCCCGCCCTGTTCGGCGGCGAGCCGGTCGATCTCGGCGGCGACGTCGGCGACGGTCGGCCGGGCCAGCAGCGCACCGAGGCCGACGCGCAGCCCGGTGGTGCGGCGCAGCTCCGACACCGCGCGGGCGGCGGCCAGCGAGTGGCCGCCCAGGTCGAAGAAGTCCGCCTCGGGACCGGGGACCTCGGTGGCGAGCACCTCGGCCCATACGGTCATCACCGTGCGCTCGCTCGCGCTGACCGCGGCGCCTGCGGCCGTGCCCGGTCCGGTGCCGGGTCCGGGCTCGGCGAGGGCCCGGGCCAGTGCCGTGCGGTCGGCCTTGCCCGTGGTCAGGGTCGGGATCCGGTCCAGTACCCGTACCGTGCCCGGGACCGCCGCCGCGGGCAGCTGCTTGCGGCAGCGCTCCACGACCCGCTCGGCGAGCCCGGCCGGGTCCGCGACGCCGGGTGCGGCGACGACGGCGAGGCCGAGGCTCTGGCCGGTGGTCAGCGGGCAGCAGGCCGCGGCGACGACCTCGGGGAGTTCGGCGGCGACCCGCTCGACCTCGCCCAGCTCGATGCGGTGGCCGCGGATCTTCACCTGGTCGTCCCGGCGGCCCCGGTACTCCAGTTCGCCGCCGTCGCGGCGGATCACCACGTCGCCGGTGCGGTACATGCGGGTGCCGCCGCCCTGGAAGGGGTCGGGCAGGAACCGGCTGGCGGTCAGGCCGGGGCGGCCCCGGTAGCCGCGGGCGACGGCGGGCCCGCCGAGGTAGAGCTCGCCCTCGGTGCCCGCGGCCACCGGCCGCAGCTCCTCGTCCAGGACGTAGGCCCGGTAGCCGGGCAGCGGTCGTCCGATGCTGGTCACGTCGTCCCCTCGTCGGCTGTCGGCCCAGGTGGCGGCGATGGTCACCTCCGTCGGCCCGTACACGTTGAGCAGCCGGCGGCCCTCGGCGAAGCGCTCGGCCAGGGCGGCCGGGCAGGCCTCCCCTGCGACGACGACCACCTCGGCGGTGTCGAGCCCCGCGCCGTGGGCGGCGAGCAGCGACGGGGTGAGGGAGACGGTGCGCAGTCCGGCGGGCAGCGGCTCGCGGCCCTCGGCGGCGGCCTGGCGCAGTCCGTCGAGGGAGAGGTCGGTGAGGGCCACTCCCTGGCCGTGGACGAGGTAGAGCAGGGTGCACCAGAGCCAGCCGTCGAAGGCGGGCGACACGGCGTTGAGGCCGAGTCCGCCGGCGGGCAGGCCGAGTCCGGCGAGGGCGTCGACGAAGGTGTCCAGGCCCCGGTAGGTGACCTCGACGCCCTTGGGGCGGCCGGTGGTTCCGGAGGTGTAGATGAGGTAGGCGCAGCCGTCGGGGGCGGGCGGGGACACCGCGAGCGCCCCGGGGGCGCCCCGGCGGACCTCGCGGGGCGTCAGCAGGCCGGTGCCGCCCGTCTCCAGGCCGGCGGGCACGCCGGTGGCGACGAGGACGGCGGCGCCGGAGTCGCGCAGTATCCCGCCGAGGCGCTCGACGGGGTGCCCGGGGTCCAGGGGTACGGCCGTGCCGCCCAGGCTCCAGACGGCGAGCAGGGCGGGCACGCTCTCGCGGGAGCGGCCCAGCAGGAGCCCGACCGGGGTGTCGGGGCCGACTCCGGCGCGGGCCAGGGCAGCGGCGTACCGGGCGGTGCGGGCGGTCAGCGCGGCGTAGGTGAGGTTGCCGTCCACCGCCTTGACCGCGGTCTCGTTCGGCTGCTCGCGGGTCCACCGTTCCAGGCGGGCGAACAGCGGCGGGAGCGCGCCCGGGGCGTTCGCCCCGGCCGCCCCGGCGTGGGGCTCGGTCATCCGTCGTTCCTCTCGGTGTCCGCGGGGCGGGCGGCCTCGGTGGCCCGCAGTCGCGGACCGACCACCTGGCCTCCCTCACCCTGCGGGAGCTGCATCGACTTGGTCTCCAGGAAGGCCTCCAGTCCGGCCGTGCCGCACTCGCGTCCGATCCCGGACTGCTTGAACCCGCCGAACGGGGCCGCCGGGTTGAACTGGCCGCCGTTCACGTCGACCAGGCCGGAGCGGAAGCGGCGCGCGACCCGCTGGGCGCGGGCGTCGTCGCCGGACCAGACCGCGCCGTGCAGGCCGTAGCGGGTCCCGTTGACGGTCCGGACGGCCTGCTCCTCGTCGTCGTAGGGGATGACGGACAGCACCGGTCCGAAGATCTCCTCCTGGGCGATCGTGGTGAGCGGGTCGACGTCGGCGAAGACCGTCGGCTGGACGAAGTAGCCGGTGTCGAGGCCGTCGGGCCGGTCGGGGCCGCCGCGGACCAGGCGGGCTCCGCCCTCCTCGGCGCCGCGCCGGATGTAGCCGGTGACGCGGGCGTGCGCGGCCGCGGACACCAGCGGGCCGAGGTCGGTCGCCGGATCGCGCGGGTCGCCGGTGACGTATCCGTCCATGGCCCGGCCCGCCAGCTCGACGGCCTCGTCCTGACGGTCGCGGGGCACGAGCAGTCGGCTCCACTGCAGGCAGGTCTGGCCGGTGTTGAAGAGCATCTGGTCGACGGTGGCGGCCACGGCCGCGGCCAGGTCGGCGTCGTCGAGGACGAGGCTGGCGTTCTTGCCGCCGAGTTCGAGGTGGATGCGCTTGATCCGGTCGGCGCCGAGCGCGGAGACCTGGCGGCCGGCCCGGGTGGAACCGGTCAGGGAGACCACGTCGACCAGTGGATGGGTGACGAGGGCCGTTCCGACCGTGTCGCCGGTGCCGACGACCATGTTGAAGACGCCGGGCGGCAGGTCCGCCTCGGCGACGGCCTCGGCGAGCAGCCGGGCGTGCAGCGGGGTGATCTCGCTCGGCTTGTGCACGACGGTGCAGCCGGCGGCCAGCGCCGGGAGGATCTTCTGCACGGTGAGCAGCAGCGGGGTGTTCCACGGGGTGATGCAGGCCGCGACCCCGGCGGCCTCGCGCACGACGAGCGAGTGTCCCACCCGCTCCTCGAAGGCGTAGGAGGCGGCGGTCTCCACGCAGTGCGCCGCCATGCCGAGGGACAGCCCGACATGGGTGTGCCGGGCCATCCGGGCGGGCGCCCCGACCTCGGCGGTGATGGTCTCGGCGAACCGGTCGGCCCGCACCTCCATGGCTTCCACGACCCGGCGCAGCAGGGCGGTCCGCTCCCGCAGCGGGGTCGCGGCCCAGCCTTCGAAGGCGGCCGCGGCGGCGCGCGCCGCGAGGTCGGCGTCCCGGGCGGTGCCGGCGGGGACGGTGGCCAGGGCGCGCTCGGTGGCCGGGTCGGTGACGACGAGTCGGCCGTCGGCCTCGGAGGCGACCCAGGCGCCGCCGATCCACTGGTCGGTGTAACGGGGCGGCAGGGGGGCGGCGTTCGGGGCGTCGCCGGATCGTCTGGTGTCCTGCGGCACGGTCGGCACGGTCAGCACGGTCACGGTGGGGTCCTCACTCGGTCGCGGAATTCACGGGCTCGCTGAACAGCGGTGTCGGTCACGCGGTCGCAGGGTCGGCGGTGCGGGCCAGGACGGCCGCGGCCCGGTTGTCGGGCCTGGCCCTGCGGACCGGGCGGGCCAGGGCGGGAGTGCGGGCCTCCACGCTCCACGGCGGCGTCCCGGGCTGGCGGCCGGCGGGCCGCAGCGCGCGGACCGTGGCGGGGGCGCCGCCGACGGCGGCGGGGGCGGGGCCGGGGGCGGCGCCGCGGGCCGCGGCCGGGATCAGGGTGCGCAGCAGCCGCTGGGTCTCGGGGCCCGGTGCCACGGCCAGTTCGTCACGCATCCGGCGGGCGCACAGCTCGTACCAGCGGCGTACGCAGGCCAGTTCGCCGCGCCGGCCGTGCGCGGCCATCAGCGCGCGGTAGGTCTCCTCGTGGTGGCGGTCGATCTCCAGCGTGCGCTTGCAGAGCTCGATCAGCTCCACGAAGTCCTCGCGGTCCTCGGCGTCGGCGCGCAGCACGCCCAGGGCCCTCAGGGCCATGGCCCTGAGGTATTCGCGCTGTTCGACGACCCAGTCGGCGCTCTCGCCGCGCAGGAACTCGCCGCCGTAGAGGGCGATGGCCGCGCGCAGCCGGGTCCGGGCGAGTGCGGTGTCGCCCGCGGTGGCGGCGCGCAGACCGGCGTGCGTCAGCTCCTGGAAGCGGTCGAGGTCGGACCACAGGCCGGTGACGTGCAGGACGTAGCCGAAGTCGCGGTAGACCAGCTGGATCCCGGAGTCGCCGGGGCGGTCGGGGTGGGCGTCCAGCACCCGGCGCAGCGCGTGGGCGGCGACCTTGAGCGAGCTGCCCGCGCTGCTGTCCGTGCCGGGCCACAGGGAGGCGTAGAGACGGTCCCGGGTGAGCATCTGGCCGCGGTGGACGACGAGGTACTGGAAGAGGCCGCGGGCCTTTCCGGCCCGCCAGCGCCGCACGGGCGCGCCGTTCACGGTCAGCTCGAAATCGCCCAGGAAGCGGATGCGTACCGCCGGCCCCGCTGTTTCGGTCGCTGCGGTGGTCATCGCGTCCTCCCGGTCGTCGTCCGCCTGCCGCTGTGCCTGCGTGACGAGTGTGTTCGGGGGGCCTACAACGGGCCTACAACGGCTGGATCCTTTCGGTGTAGAGCGGTGATAGGGCGGTTTTCGACACTGCTGAGCACGACCACCCGAACCGCCGACTCCGAAATGAGGGCTGTTTCATGACCAGCACCGACACCCGGCTTCAGAAGGTCGTCATCCTGGGAGGCGGCACGGCCGGCTGGATGACGGCCGCGTATCTCGGCAAGGCGCTCCAGGGAACCGTCGACATCACCGTGCTCGAGGCGCCGACGATCCCGCGCATCGGGGTCGGCGAGGCCACCGTCCCCAATCTCCAGCGCTCCTTCTTCGACTACCTGGGGATCGCCGAGGACGAGTGGATGCGGGAGTGCAACGCCAGCTTCAAGATGGCCGTGCGTTTCGTGAACTGGCGGACCGGCGGACAGGGCGAGTCGACGGCCCGGGAGCTGCCGGGTGGCGGTCCGGACCACTTCTACCACCCCTTCGGGCTCCTCCCCGACTACGACCAGACGCCGCTGTCGCACTACTGGTTCAAGCGCAAGTACGAGGGCCGCACCACCGAGCCGTTCGACTACGCCTGCTTCCGCGAGCCTCCCGTGATGGACGCCATGAAGGCCCCACGCTGGCTCGACGGCCGTCCGGCCACCCGGTACGCCTGGCACTTCGACGCCCAGCTGGTGGCCGACTTCCTGCGCCGCTTCGCCACCGAGAAGCAGGGCGTGAACCACGTCCAGGACGAGATGGTCCGGGTCGAGCAGGACTCCCGCGGCTACGTGACCACGCTGCACACCAAGGGCGGACTGGCGCTGGACGCCGACCTGTTCGTGGACTGCTCCGGCTTCCGCGGACTGCTGATCAACCAGGCGATGGAGGAGCCCTTCATCGACATGAGCGACCACCTGCTGTGCGACAGCGCGGTGGCGACGGCCGTCCCGCACGACGACGAGGCGAACGGGGTGGAGCCGTACACCTCGGCGATCGCCATGTCGTCCGGCTGGGCGTGGAAGATCCCCATGCTGGGGCGCTTCGGCACCGGCTACGTGTACTCCAGCAAGTTCACCGACCAGGGCACCGCCACCCGCGAGTTCGCGGACATGTGGGGGCTGGACGTCGAGGAGACGAAGTTCAACCACATTCGCTTCCGGGTCGGCCGCAACCGCCGCGCGTGGGTGAAGAATGTGGTCAGCATCGGCCTGTCGTCGTGCTTCCTGGAGCCGCTGGAGTCGACCGGCATCTACTTCATCACCGCGGCGATCTACCAGCTGGCGAAGCACTTCCCGGACAAGACCTTCAACGAGGGCCTGGTCAACAGCTTCAACCACGAGATCGAGGTGATGTTCGACGACACCCGCGACTTCATCCAGGCGCACTTCTTCTACGCGCCGCGCAACGACACGCCGTTCTGGCAGGCCAACAAGAAGCTGGTCCTCCCCGACAACATCAAGCAGAAGATCTCCGCCTACAAGGCCGGCCTGCCCATCAACTCCCCGATCACCGACGAGTCGACGTACTACGGCAACTTCGAGGCGGAGTTCCGCAACTTCTGGACCAACGGCAGCTACTACTGCATCTTCGCCGGCCTCGGTCTGGAGCCGGACGCCCCGCTGCCCACCCTCGCGCACCGGCCCGAGTCGGTGGCCGGCGCCGAACCGCTCTTCGACACCGTCAAGCGCCAGCAGCAGAACCTGCTGGAGACCCTCCCCAGCGCGTACGACTACCTGCGCCACCTGCACGGCGCGTAAGGCCCCCCGCGACGGCGGCCCGGCAGCACGGCTCTCGGCCGGCTGCCGGGCCGCCGTCGCTTCCAGCCATCTCAGGAGTCAGACATGCCCCACCGCTCCGCGCCCCATCCCACCGCGCCGGACGAGTCGGCCAGAGACCACCGTGCGGACCTCCGGCCCTTCATGGCTGCCTTCCCCACCGGGGTGTCCATCGTCACCACCCTGGGTCCGGACTCCGTGCCCCACGGCCTGACCTGCAGTTCCGTCGCCAGCGTCGCACTCGAACCGCCCACTGTCCTGGTGTGCGTGAGGTCGGCGAGCCCGACCCTCTCGGTGGTGCTCCAGCAGGGGGCCTTCGCCCTCAACCTGCTGCACGAGCGGGCCCGCGGCGCCTCCGACCTCTTCGCCTCGGGCGCGCCCGACCGCTTCGAGCGCGTCGAGTGGCGGCTGCCGCTGGGGGCGGGCGGGCCCCACCTGACGGCGGACGCCCACGCCGTGGCGGACTGCGCCGTGGTGCGGACCGTCGGGTTCGGCGACCACACGGCCGTCTTCGCCGAGGTCCGCCGCGTGACGCTGCGGGAGGACCCGCAGCCCCTGCTGTACGGCCTGCGCCGCTACGCCCAGTGGTCGCAGGCGGCCTCGGTCCCGCCGCCGCCGGCTCACCTCGACCCGTCCGCCGTGCTGCGCCCCGGCGCCCCCGAAGGAGGCACCCGTGTCGTCGGCTGATCCGCTGCCCGCCCTCCTGGTCGCCGTTCCGGCGGTGATCCTCGCCTGCCAGGCGGGAGCCGCGGTCTGCCGCCGGTTCGGCCAGCCCCCGGTGGTGGGCGAGATAGCCACCGGCATCCTGCTGGGCCCGTCCCTGCTGGGCTGGATCTGGCCACAGGCCCAGCACGCGCTGTTCCCCGCGTCCGTCCTGCCGTACACCTCGGTCCTCGGCCAACTCGGCCTGCTCGCGTTCATGTTCCTGGTGGGCCTGGAACTCGACCTGAAGAACCTGCGCGGCCACACCCGCGTCGCGATCGCCGTGAGCCAGGCGGGCATGCTCCTGCCACTGGCCCTGGGCGCGCTCCTCGCGGTCGCGGCGTACGCAGAGTTCGCGCCGGAGGGCGTGGGCCGGACACCTTTCATCCTGTTCATGGCCGTCGCCATGAGCATCACGGCCTTCCCCGTACTGGCCCGGATACTCATCGACCGGGGGCTGTACGGCACCCCGCTCGGGGCGCTCGCCATGGCGTGCGCGGCCGTGGACGACGTCGTCGCCTGGTGCCTGCTGGCGCTGGTGGTCGCGCTCTCCTCGGCCGGGTCCCCGGTGGAGGCGGCCACCACCGCCGCCCTCGCCGTGGCCTTCACCCTGTTCATGCTGTACGCGGTACGGCCGCTGCTGGCCCGCTGCTCGGCCCGCGTCGACCGGGCCGGGGACGCGATGGTCCTGGTGGTGCTCTTCAGCGGGCTGAGCCTGTCCGCGCTGGCCACCGACCGGATCGGTGTGCACGCGCTGTTCGGCGCGTTCCTGTTCGGGGTGATCACCCCGCGCACCGGGGGACGCGTCGAGGTCGCGGCGGCCCGGCTGAGGGCCTTCACGGTACCCGTGCTGCTGCCGCTGTTCTTCGTGCACACCGGCCTGCGGACCGACATCGGGGGGCTCACCGCCTCGCCCGAGCTGTGGCTCTGGACTGCCGCCATCCTGGCCGTCGCGTTCCTCGGGAAGTGGGGCGGCGCTGCGGGCGCGGCCCGCATCTGTGGAAGACCGTGGCGGGAGGCCCTGTCGATCGGCGCCCTGATGAACTGCCGGGGGCTGACCGAGCTGGTGGTGCTCAACGTGGGACTGGAACTGGGCGTGATCGGTCCGCAGCTGTTCACCATGCTCGTGCTGATGGCGCTGGTGACGACGGCCATCACCAGCCCGGCGCTCACCCGGCTGCGCGCCACGGGGGCGACCCCGCCGGACCGGGCGCCGTCCCCACCGGAGACCGCGCTCTCCAGACCCTGACGACCCGACCCGGCCGGCGGATGCCCGACGACTGTTCAGGCGCCCGCCGGCCGCTGCCTTTCCCCCGCCAGGTCGCGTGCGTAGACGACAGCCGGGCGGCCGTCCAGCACGGTCTCGCCCACCGGGACGAACCCGGTGCGCTGCAGCACCGTGCGCGATCCGGTGTTGTCGACGGTCGCGGCGGCGCGCAGGGTCCGCAGCCCGTACGTGTCCGCGGCCAGCACGAGCACCTGCCGGACGGCGCTGGTGGCCAGGCCCCGGCCGGCCGCGTCCTTCGCGACGCGGAAACCCAGTTCGGCGGAGCCGTCCTCGACGTCGATCAGGTTGACCCGGCCCAGCACCTCGCCGTCCCCGCCGATGATCAGGTGCAGGTGGTCGCGCCCGGCGGCCTGCCCGGCCAGGAGTTCACCGTGGCGGGCGTCGAAGTCGGCGAAGTAGGCGTCTCCGCGGTCGGGCACCGACTCGGCGAAGTAGGACCGGTTGGCGCGTTCGAACGCGAGCAGGGCCGGGGCGTGTTCGGCTCGCAGCCGCTGGAGTTCCGTCATCGGCGCATCGTAAGCCGACGGGCTGACGCCGGAGGTGCTTTCTACCGCGCCGCGCTCTCGGTCGGGACGCAGAGCACGGGGATGGGTGAGAGGTGCAGGAGTTTGTGCGGGGTGGAGCCGAGCAGTGCGCCGCGCATCGGGCTGTCGCCCCAGCTGCCGACGATGATGACGCGGGCGCCGTGGCGTTCGGCGGCGTCGAGCAGGGCCTGGGCGGGCTTGTCGTCGACGACCTCGACCGTGGAGGGGACCCCCGCGGCGTCGGCCTCCTCGACGGCGTGGGCGAGGGCGCTGCGGCCCGCCTGGCGGACGGCTTCGCGGTGGGCGCGGTACTCCTCCCCGGTGCTGCCCGGGGCGGCGGCCCCGTAGACGAGCACGAGCGGCTCGCCGAAGGCGGTGGCCACCTCCAGTGCGACGGACAGGGCCCGTTCCGCGCCGGGCGACTCGTCGTATCCAAGGACCACGGACATGGGTTCTCCCGCCTCCTCAGCGTTTCCCGGCGTGCACGAGGGCCGGGTCGACCACGGTGCGGCGCTCCTGCCAGAACCGCCCGTCGCGGACCCGCCAGAAGCACATGACGAGCACGCCGACGAGGGCGATCGCAATGCCGATGACCAGGGGCGGGCCGAGCCCGAACCAGGAGACGCCGCTGGCCGAGTTCTCCGGGTTCGACATGTCCCCGATCGACTCGACGAGCAGCCAGATCAGCAGCCCGGCGCCGACCACCGGGCCGACGCCGATGAGCAGGAGGTTGTGCGGGCCCTCCAGCAGGTGGCGGCGGTAGTAGACGGCGCAGGCCAGGCCGGTGAGCGCGTAGTAGAAGGCGATGAGCAGCGACAGCGCGGTGAGGGAGTCCAGGAGGGCGTTCTCGCTGATCTGGTTGACGATCAGGTACCAGCCGATGGCGATGCCGGCCACCCACCACGTGCTCACGTCCGGGGTCCTGAAGCGCGGGTGGATGTGGGCGAGGTGCGGCGGCAGGGCGTGCCGGCGGGCCATGGACAGGGCCGTGCGGGAGGCGGGGATGATCGTCGTCTGCGTGGAGGCGAGCGCCGAGGTGCAGACGGCGAGGAGCACCATCCAGTCCCAGCCGCCCATGACCTCGTGGGCGAGCACGGCGAAGATCGCCTCCTCCTCCGCGGCGTTCTCGGCGAGGAAGGCGGTGCCCGCGTAACCGACGACCGCGACGCACACGGACAGGTAGGTGACCAGGAGGATGACCGTCGACCAGATGCCGGCCCTGCCGGGCGCCGTCGCGGAGTTCTCGACCTCCTCGGTGAGGTTGACCGCGGATTCCCAGCCCCAGTACATGAACACGCCGAGCAGCAGCCCGCCGGTGAGGGCCGCGCCGCCGGCGCCGAAGGGGTTGAGCCAGCCGAGGGACGGCTCGATCTCCTCCAGGGTGCTGGTGCCGGCGTAGATGCGGTAGATGGCGACCACGGCGAAGGCGAGGAGGAAGAACACCTGGGCGAGGATGAGGATGTCCTGGAGGTGGGCGGACAGCTCGGTGCCGATGACGCAGATCGCGGTCATGGCCAGGATCACCGCGACGGTGAGGCCCTGCCGGATCCAGGCGTTGGCGGCCCAGTCGTCCAGACCGAAGGCGAGCAGCCCGAAGTTGACGGCGACGTCCGCGAGCGAGCCGATGACCAGGACGCCCGTCATGGCGATGGCCCAGCCCCCGAGCCAGCCCGCCCAGGGGCCCATGGCCCGCGTCACCCAGGAGAACGTCGTCCCGCAGTCCTGGTCCACCCTGTTGAGGTAGTAGAAGGCGGCGGCGATCATCAGCATCGGCACGAAGGAGGCCAGGATCACGCCCGGGGCGTAGATCCCGACGAGGGCCACGATCGGTCCGAGGACGGCGGCCAGGGAGTAGGCGGGCGAGGTCGAGTTCAGGCCGATGACGAGCGCGTCGAGGAACCCGATCGCGTTGGCCTTGAGCCCCGCCTCCTGGGTGGGCGTCGCGGGGCCGTCGCCCGCACCGTCATGGCTCATGTACGCATGTTCACGCAGGCGGCCCCGGCGCGCGAGGCGAGCGGGCCCGGGTCAGGGGCGGGTGTTCCAGCCCGCGATCACCGGGAGGCCGTGTTCCGTCGACAGCGTGCTGACGGTGCCCGTGCGCAGCAGGAAGAGCCGGCCGTGCTCGGGCTCCAGGCGCAGGTAGCGGGCGGTCAGGACGCGCAGGAAGTGGCCGTGGGCGACGAGCACCACGTCGCCGTCGTCGGCGCGCAGCACGGGGGCGACGCGGGCCAGGACCCGGTCCGCGCGGGCGCCCACCTGGGCGGCGCTCTCGCCGGGGTGTTCGGCGTCGCCGGGCGGGACGCCGTGGGTCCACAGGGACCAGTCGGGCGTGGTCCGGTGGATCTCCACCGTGGTGACGCCCTCGTAGCCGCCGTAGTCCCATTCGTACAGGTCGGAGTCGATGCCGGCGCCGGGGAGCCCGGCGAGCTCGGCGGTGGCGACGGCCCGGCGCAGCGGACTGGTCAGCACCAGGGCGGGCCGGCGGCCCCGGAAGTAGGGGGCCAGGGAGATGGCCTCCTCCACTCCGCGCGCGGTCAGCGGTACGTCGGTGCGGCCGGTGTGCCGCCCGTTCGCGCTCCAGGCCGTCTCACCGTGTCTCACCAGCAACAGGTCACTCACCCTCCGGACCCTATGCCTTCCGGCATGTCGGCACCTCGGGATCCGGCGGGCGTGTCACTGTCGGGCGTCATGGACGAGGAGCGGAAGGCCGCGCCGGCGGCCGGTTCGCAGCTGCCGCCGCACATGCCGGCGCTGATGGTCGCCCTGACCGCGGTGACCGGGGTGATCGAGGCGGTGAGCCTGCTCGGGCTGGGGCCCGCCTTCACCGCGATGCAGACCGGCAACGTGCTGTTCCTGGCGTTCGGTGCCGCGCAGGCGGGGAACCTGCCGACACTGCCGGCCGCCGTCTCGCTGGCCGCCTTCGTGCTCGGGGTGGCCTGCGGCTCCCGTCTGGAGGCCGTGACGGAGTCGCGCGGGCGGCGCTGGTTCGTCCTGGGGCTGATCGTCGAGGCCGGGCTGGTCCTGGCGGCCTCGGCCGCGGCCTGGGGGCTGGCGCCGCAGTACGGGGCGCCGTCCGCGCGGCACCTGGCGGTGATGGCGGTCCTGGCTCTGGCGATGGGCGTGCGGAACACCACGATCATGCGGGCGAACGTGCCGGGGGTGCCGACGACGCTGGTCACCCGGTCCATGACGGCCTTCCTCGGCGGCTCCGCCATGGGGCGTGACGCCGTCTACGGGTACGGGACGGCGGGCTGGAAGCTGCGCGGTCTGTCCGTTCTCGCCATGTTCGCCGGCGGGGCGCTCGGGGCGCTGGTGATCCGGGCGGGCTGCGCGCTGGGCTGGCTGCTGCTGCCGGCGGCCGTCGCGGTGCTGGTGGTGGGCCTGGCCTACCGGGGGCAGCCGACGCTGCACACCGGGCGGGCCCCTGGCCGGGAACGGTCGCGGTGAACTATGCCGTTGGTAAAGTCCGGGCATGGCGGTGGACGAGCTCGACACCAGAATCCTGCGCCTGCTGATCGAGCAGCCGCGCACCAGCGTCCGTGAGTACGCCCGGATCCTCGGCGTCGCGCGCGGCACCCTCCAGGCCCGGCTGGACCGGCTGGAGCGCACGGGGGTGATCACCGGCAGCGGACCGGTGCTCTCGCCCGCGGCGCTGGGCCACCCGGTGCTGGCCTTCGTGCACATCGAGGTCACCCAGGGCCATCTGGACGACGTGGGCGACGCGCTGGCCGCCGTACCGGAGATCATCGAGGCCTTCTCGATCACCGGCGGCGGGGACCTGCTGACGCGCGTGGCCGCCCGGGACAACGCCCATCTGGAGGACGTGATCCAGCGCCTGATCCAGCTCCCGGGCGTGGTCCGCACCCGGACGGAGGTGGCCCTGCGCGAGCGGGTCCCGCACCGGCTGCTGCCGCTGGTCGAAGCGGTGGGGCGGAATGCCCGCAAAACCTGACAGGATGGCCGGAACAGGATGCGACAGGCAGGACGGGCACATCGAATGATCTCCGTCATATTCGATCTCGACGGCACCCTCGTGGACAGCGAGCCGAACTACTACGAGTCGGGGCGCCGCACTCTGGAGCGGCACGGCGTCCCCGGTTTCACGTGGGAGCAGCACTCCCGCTTCATCGGCATCGGCACGCTGGAGACCTTGGAGATCCTGAAGGACCGGTACGGGATCGAGGCGCCGGTGGAGCGGCTGCTCGCCGAGCAGAACGCCGCCTACCTCGACCTGGCACGGACCCGGACCGAGGTCTTCCCGCAGATGCGGGGGCTCGTCGAGCGGCTGCACGGCGAGGGGGTTCCGATGGCCGTGGCCTCCGGTTCCTCGCGCGAGGCGATCGACGCCGTACTCGCGGGCACCGGGCTGGACGCGCTGCTGACGACGGTGGTGTCCGCCGAGGAGGTCGCGCAGGGCAAGCCCGCGCCGGACGTGTTCCTGGAGGCGGCCCGCAGGCTGGGTGCCGAACCGGCCGACTGCGTGGTCGTCGAGGACGCGGCGCCCGGGGCGCTCGCCGCCCGCGCCGCGGGCATGGAGTGCGTCGTGGTGCCGTACTCGCCGGACATCGCGGACGACCCGGCCTTCGCGTCCGCCGGGCTCCTCTTCCGGGGCGGGCAGCGGGAGTTCAGCGCGGACGCCGCGTACGGGTGGCTGGCCGCCCGCACCGCGCGCGGGGCCGCCTGACGCACCGGCGGGGCCGGGGGGCCGGTCCCGCCTCTGGTGCCCCGGGGGCGCGGCTGTCACCATGCCTGCGTGACCGCGACCCCGCACCCGGGCACCCGCGGCGGCGGCCCGCGCCCTTGGCCCCTGCTCGGGAACCTGCCCGCCTTCGCCCGCGACCCCCTGGCCTTCTTCGAGTCGTTGCGCGACGACCACGGGGACTGGGTGCCGTGGTCCCTCGGCCCCAGGCGCAACGTGCTGGTCTCCCTGCCCGAGCACGCCGGTGAACTGCTGGGCGCCGTCGAGTCCACTTTCGAGCCGAGCGAACTGGGCTGGGCGTTCCGCCAGTTGCTGGGCAACGGGGTGGTCGTCGCCACCGGGGACGACTGGCGGCGCAAGCGCGCGCTGGTCCAGCCGGCCGTCCGGCCGCGGCAGGTGCGCTCGTACGCCGCCACGATGGTGGAGTGCGCGGACGCGCTGGCGGGCGGCTGGCGCGAGGGCGACCGGATCGACGTGCACGCGGAGATGGCCGGTCTGACCCAGCGCATCGCCGTGCGCACGCTGTTCGGCAGCGACGCCGCCGGCCGGGAGGCGCCCATCAGCGCGGCCATGGCCACGGCGCAGCGCGAACTGGGGGCGGAGTTCCGCGGGCTCACGCTGTTCCTGCCGCCGTGGGTGCGCACGCCCGGCCGGCGGCGCATGCGGGAGGCGGTGGCGGTCCTGGACCGGGAGATCGAGCACGTCATCGCGGAGCACGAGGCGGCCTCGGCGGCGGGCACGGAACGCGACGACCTGCTGAGCCGGCTCCTGGCGGCCCGCGACGAGCACGGCCGTCCGCTGTCCCGCAAGGAGCTGCGGGACGAGTCGATCACCCTCTACATCGGCGGGCACGAGACGACCTCGACCACCCTGACCTGGGCCTGGCAGCTGCTCTCGGGGGCGCCGGAGGCCCGGGCCCGGCTGACGCAGGAGCTGGACCGCGTCCTGGGCGGCAGGCTGCCGGCGTACGACGACTACGCGCTGCTGCCGTGGACCCGGCAGGTGGTCAAGGAGACGCTGCGGCTCTATCCGCCGATCTGGCTGATCTCGGCGGTGGCCAGCGAGGGCGCGACCCTCGGCGGGCGGCCGGTGCCGGCGGGGACGTCGGTGTGGACCAGCCCCTGGTCGGTGCACCGCGACCGGCGGTGGTTCCCGGAACCGGAGGCCTTCCGGCCCGAGCGGTGGGACGAGGACGCCCCGCATCCGGTGCCCGAGCACGCCTGGTTCCCCTTCGGCGGCGGCCCGCGGGCCTGCCTGGGCGCCCGGTTCGCGCTGGTGGAGGCCGCGCTCGTACTGGCCGTACTGGGGCAGCGGTTCCACCTGGACGGCGGGAGCGAACGGGCCGGGGTCTTCCCCGGGCTCACGCTCCAGCCGGACCGGCCCGTGCGGGCCGTGGTGCACCGGCCCGCCGGGGCGGCGTAGCCGCTGCCGGGAAGATCCCGCGGACCCCGCGAGTTGGTAGAACCGTGAACGATCTGATGCGGCACTCGGAAGCGGACCCGGACGTGGACGTGTTGGTCATCGGCGCCGGGCAGGCGGGCCTGTCCAGCGCCTACCACCTGACGCGTGCCGGGCTCGACCACGTGGTCCTCGACCACGCGCCCCGCCCGGGCGGCGCCTGGCAGTACCGCTGGCCCTCCCTCACCTACGGCAGGGTCCACGGCATGCACGCCCTGCCCGGCATGGAACTGACCGGCGCCGATCCGCTGCGACCGTCGTCGCAGGTGATCGGGGAGTACTTCGCCGCCTACGAGGACCGCTTCGGCCTGCGCGTACGGCGCCCCGTGGACGTCTCGGCCGTGCGCGAGGGCGACGCCGGCCGGCTGCGCGTGGAGACCTCGGCCGGCGCCTGGTCGGCGCGGGCCCTGATCAATGCCACCGGCACCTGGGACCGGCCGTTCTGGCCGCGCTACCCGGGGCAGGAGACCTTCCGCGGCCGTCAGCTGCACACCGCGGACTACCCGGGACCCCAGGCCTTCGCGGGTGCGCGGGTGATCGTGGTCGGCGGCGGCACGTCGGCGGTCCAGCACCTGCTGGAGATCGCCGAGGTGGCGTCGGAGACCACCTGGGTGACGCGGCGGCCACCGGTCTTCCGCGACGGGGACTTCGGCGAGGCCGAGGGGCGGGCCGCCGTGGCCCTGGTCGAGGAGCGGGTCCGCCGTGGGCTGCCCCCGCAGAGCGTGGTCAGCGTGACGGGCCTCCCGCTGAACGAGGCCGTCCGGGCGGGCCTGGCCTCGGGCGTCCTGGACCGCCGGCCGGTGTTCGACCGGATCACCCCCACGGGCGCCGTCTGGGCCGACGGCGGCCGCGTGGACGCGGACGTCATCCTGTGGGCCACCGGCTTCCGCGCGGCCGTCGACCACCTGGCCCCGCTGCGCCTGCGCGAGCCGGGCGGCGGCATCCGGGTCGAGGGGACCCGGGCCGTCCGCGACGAGCGGATCCACCTGGTGGGCTACGGCCCGTCCGCCTCGACGATCGGCGCGAACCGCGCCGGCGGGGCGGCGGTCCGCGAGATACGCCGCCTGCTGGGCCGCGAGCGGGCCGCCGTGCCCGCGCCGTGATCGGCCCGGGCACGGCGCGGCCCCGGTTCAGCCGGAGCGCGGGCCCGCGTGGGCGCGGTGCTTGTTGAACTCCGCCACGTGCTTCTTGTGCTCCTCGTAGGTCGCCGAGAAGCGGGTGTCACCCGGCTTGACCGTGACGAAGTACAGCCAGTTCCCGGGTGTCGGTGCGACCGCCGCCGCCATCGCCTCCAGGCCCGGGCTGTCGATGGGGGTCGGGGGGAGGCCCTGGCGTTCGTAGGTGTTGAAGGGGCTGTCGATCCGGGTGTCGTCCAGCGTGGTGTCGACGGTGCTGCGGTTCAGCGCGTAGTTGATGGTGGAGTCCATCTGGAGCGGCATCGACTTCGCGAGCCGGTTGTGCACCACCCGGGCGACCTTGCCCATGTCGGCACGGGTCTCGGCCTCGGCCTCGATGATGCTGGCCATCGTCGCCGTCTGGTACGGGGTCATCCCGTGGGCCTTGCCGCCGTCGGCGACCGCCTTGGTGGCGAGCTTCTCGTTGGCCGTGCGCACCATGTACGCCAGGAGATCGGCCGCGGTGGTCTTCGAGGTCACCGGGTACGTCGCCGGGAAGAGGTACCCCTCCGGGTTGCCCTTGGCCTCGGCGGGCAGGGCCAGTGCGGCGGTGGCGACGGCGGACTTGGCGGATCCCGGCGGGAGCTCCAGGACTCGGTCGACGGCGGAGTACACCTGCGTCGCGCGCCAGCCCTCGGGGATCACCAGTCGGCGCGGCTCCTGCGGACCCTCCCCACCCCGCAGGAGCGGGACCAGGACTGCCGCTGCGAGCGCCAGCAGTGCGCCGAGGAAGAGGGCCAGTCGGCCCCGGCGGGTGAGCCGGGATCGGGCCTGGGGCGGCCGGTACTCATGACTCATGCGGGAACGCTAACCCGCAGATCATCATATTTCCGTCATTACGCCCGTGCGCCGGTCGTACGGTCACACGTTCACCGGAGCCAGCTGCGCGTCCTCGGGCGGCTCGGGTGCGAGCGCGGCGTCCCGGTCCCGGCGGACCAGGGCCGCGTACCGGCCGTCCGCCTTCAGGAGCTCCTCGTGGGTGCCGCGCTCGGCTATGCGTCCGCCGTCCAGGACCACGATCTGGTCGGCGTCGCGCACGGTGGACAGGCGGTGCGCGATGGTGATGGTGGTGCGGCCGGCGGACAGGTGGTCGATGGCCTGCTGGACGGCGTGCTCGGTGCGGGTGTCGAGGGCGCTGGTGGCCTCGTCGAGGATGAGCACCGGCGGATCCCTCAGGATGGTCCGGGCGATGGCCAGGCGCTGCTTCTCGCCGCCGGAGAAGCGGTAGCCGCGCTCGCCGACCAGGGTGTCGTAGCCGTCGGGCAGGGACGCGATGTGATCGTGGATCTGGGCGGCGCGGGCCGCCTCGGTGATCTCCTCGTCGGTGGCGTCCGGCTTGGCGAAGCGCAGGTTGTCCGCGACGGAGGCGTGGAAGAGGTAGGTCTCCTGGGAGACCACTCCGACGGAGCGTGCCAGCGAGTCGAAGTCGAGGTCGCGCACGTCCACGCCGTCGATGGCGACGCGGCCGCCGCTGACGTCGTAGAGCCGCGGTACGAGGTAGCTGAGGGTGCTCTTGCCGGAGCCCGTCGGGCCGACCACGGCGAGGGAGCCCCCGGCGGGCACGGTGATGTCGATCCCGGCGAGGGTCGGCCCGTTCTCGGAGTCGTAGGCGAAGTGCACGCCCTCCAGGGCGACCTCGCCCTTGGCCCGGTCCAGCCGGACCGGCTCCGCCCGCTCGGTGATGTCCACCGGCAGGTCGAGGTACTCGAAGATGCGGGCGAACAGCGCGAGCGAGGTCTGTATCTGCACGCCGGTCGACAGCAGGCTCACGGCGGGACGGAAGAGCCCCTGCTGGAGGGTGACGAAGGCGACCAGGGTGCCGACGGAGAGCGAGGGGGCGCCGCTCTGGAGGGCGATGCCGGCGGCCCAGTAGATCAGCGCGGGCATGGCGGCCATGACGATGCCGATGGTGGACATCCGCCAGCGCCCGGCCATGCTGGAGCGCACTTCGAGGTCGACGAGCTTCTCGGACTCCGCGGAGAAGGCGGCGGTGAGCGACTCGGAGCGGCCCATGGTGCGACCGAGCAGGATGCCGCTGACCGAGAGCGACTCGGTGACCGTCGCCGCCATCGCGGCCATCTGCTTCTGCCGCTGCGTGGTGATCTTCTTGCGCTCGTGTCCGACCCGCCGGCTGATCCACACGAAGACGGGCAGCAGGAGCAGCGAGACCAGGGTGAGCCGCCAGTCGAGCGCGAGCATGGCGACGACGGTGGCGATGACGGCCGTCAGGTTCGAGACGAGCGAGGTCGCGGTGGAGGTGACGGTGGCCTGCATGCCGCCGATGTCGTTGGCGATGCGGGACTGCACCTCGCCGGTGCGGGTCCGGGTGAAGAAGGCGAGCGGCATCCGCTGCAGCTGGGCGTAGACGGCGGTCCGCAGGTCGTGCATGACGCGCTGGCCCACGGTGGTGGATATCAGCGTCTGGAGAACGCCGAAGACGCTGGTGACGACGGCGGTGAGGATCATGCCGAGCGCGAGCAGGCTGAGCAGGCCCGTGCGGCCCTGCGGGATCGCGACGTCGAGGATCTCCCTGAGCAGGAACGGCGAGGCGACGCCGACCAGCGAGGAGGCGCAGACCAGGAGGCCGACGACGGCGAGCCGGCCGCGGTAGGGCCGGAAGAGCGCGACGATGCGCCGCAGCTCCCGGGGCTGCTCGGCCGGGACGGGGCGGGTCGGATCGAGGGGATCGTTCGATGGGGTCCACTTCGGTTCGTCGCGAGGCATGGGCGCCCTCTCAGGGTCGGGGGACGGGGGTCGGGGACTGCACGGAGCCGGCTCCGTGCAGGGTCGACGTCATAGGAGCATAGGTCATTGTTACCTATACTCACAATGAACGGGGTCCTGATATCGTTCCCGCATGAGCTCCGCCTCCGACACCGACCGCCTCCTCGCCGAGCAGCTCCTGCGCCTGACCCGCAGGCTCCACCGGATCCAGAAGCGCCACATGGTGCCGCTCGGGATCACTCCCGCCCAGAGTCGGCTGCTGCGCCTCGTCTCGCATTACGAGGGCGAGCAGCCGCCCCGGATGGCGGACCTCGCCGCCCGCCTGGAGGTCGTCCCCCGCGCGGTGACCACCCTCGTCGACGGCCTGGAGGCGGCCGGGTGCGTGCGGCGGGTGCCGGACCCGGCGAACCGCCGCGTCATCCGCATCGAGCTCACCGACAGCGGACGCGCCACGCTGCGCCGTCTGCGCAACGCGCGGACCGACGCGGCGGAGGAGATCCTGGCTCCGTTGACCGCCGACCAGCGCGAGGTGCTCGGCGGCCTGCTGAACGCCCTGTCGGACGCCCCGGCGGAGCGCAGCTGCTGAACAGGCCACCCGAGGGCCGTGACGAGGCGAGGGGTCCCACATGCCGCTGCTGGAACCGGAGCCGGGGGCCCTGCGCCCGCGCGGCACCGGCGCGCCCTCCCCCGACCGGGTGCCCCCGTACCGGGCCGCCGGGACACCGGAGCCCCTGCGCACCGAGCTGACCGAACTGCTCGGCGCCGAGAAGGTGCTGTGGAAGGTCTCCGACCTGGTGCGCTACGCCTCCGACGCCTCCCCCTACCGCTTCGTGCCGCAGGTCGTGGTGCTCGCCGAGGACATCGACGACGTCTCCGCGGTCCTGTCCTACGCCCGCGGCAGGCAGCGCGACGTCGTCTTCCGCGCCGCCGGGACCTCGCTGAACGGCCAGGCCCAGGGCGAGGACATCCTCGTCGACGTACGCCGCCACTGGGCCGGCGTCGAGGTGCTGGAAGGGGGCCGGCGGGCCCGCCTGCGGCCCGGAACCACCGTCCTGCGGGCCAACGCCGCACTGGCCCGCCACGGCCGCGTCCTGGGCCCCGACCCGGCCAGCGCCATCGCCTGCACCGTCGGCGGGGTGGTGGCCAACAACGCGTCCGGGATGACGGCGGGCACCACGCGCAACTCCTACCGCACCCTGTCCTCCCTGACCTTCGTGCTGCCCGGCGGCACCGTCGTGGACACCGCCGACCCGCTGGCCGACGAGGAACTCGCGCGCGCCGAACCGGCCCTGTGTCGCGGGCTGATGGAGATCAAGCGGGAGATCGAGGCCGATCCCGCCCTCACCGCCCGGATCCGCGCCAAGTACGAGATCAAGAACACCACCGGCTACCGGCTCGACGCCTACCTGGACGGCAGCACCCCCGTCGAGATCCTCCGGGGCCTCATGGTCGGGTCGGAGGGCACCCTCGGCTTCATCGCGGAGGTCGTCCTCGACACGCTCCCCCTGGACCGCGAGCGGTGCACCGCCCTGCTCTTCTTCCCCTCGCTGCCCGCCGCGGCCGCCGCCGTGCCCCGCTTCAACGAGGCGGGCGCCCTCGCCGTCGAGCTGATGGACGCGAACACCCTGCGGGCCTCGGTCAGCGTCGAGGGGGTGCCGGCCGACTGGGCGGACCTGCCCGGGACGACGACGGCGCTGCTCGTGGAGTTCCGGGCGCCGGACGCGGCCGGCCGGGACGACTGCGCACGCCGCGCCGCGCAGGCCCTCGAAGGACTCGACCTGGTCGCCCCGGTGCCCTCGATCACCAACCGCTTCACCGCTGACGCGCAGATCATCAACGGCTACTGGAAGGCCCGCAAGGCCTTCGTCACCGCCGTCGGAGGCGCCCGCGCCCGCGGCACCACCCTGATCACCGAGGACTTCGCGGTGCCGCCGGCCCGGCTGGCCGAGGCGTGCGCGGCGCTCCTCGAACTCCAGGCGGAGCACGGCTTCGACGCGGCGGTCGCCGGCCACGCCGCCCACGGCAACCTGCACTTCCTGCTCGCCTTCGACGCCGCGGACCACGCCGACGTCGCGCGGTACGGCGCCTTCATGGACGCCTTCTGCACGCTCACCGTCGAGCGCTTCGACGGCTCCCTGAAGGCCGAGCACTCCACCGGCCGCAACATGGCGCCCTTCCTGGAACTGGAATGGGGCCCCGCGGCCACCGCCCTGATGTGGCGCACCAAACGCCTCGTCGACCCGGACGGGGTGCTCGCCCCGCGCGTCGTCCTCGACCGCGACCCGCGGGCCCATCTGCGCGGCCTGAAGACCATCCCGCGGGTGGAGGCGGAGGCCGACCCCTGCATCGAGTGCGGGTTCTGCGAACCGGCCTGCCCCAGCGGGGACCTGACCACCACTCCGCGCCAGCGCATCGTGCTGCGCCGGGAGATGGTGCGCCAGCAGCCGGGCTCGCCCCTGCTGGACGAACTGCTCGGCGCCTACGGCTACGACGCGGTGGACACCTGCGCGGGCGATTCCACGTGCCGGCTCGCCTGCCCGGTCGGGATCGACACCGGGGCACTGATGAGGGACTTCCGCCACCGCCGGCACGGTCCGCGTGAGGAGGCGGCCGCCGCTCTGGCCGCCCGGCACTTCCGGACCGTCGAGGCCGCCGCCCGCGCGGCCGTCGCCACCGCCGGCCGGATCCCCGACCGGATCGGGGACCGGCTGCTGCGGGCGGTCACCGGGGCCGCGCGCAGGGCCGTACGACCGGACCTGGTCCCGCGGTGGCTGCCGCAGATCCCCGGCGCCGCCGGGCGCCTGCCCGGGACGGCGCGCCCGGGCGCGTCGGCCGTGTACTACCCGGCCTGCGTCAACCGGATCTTCGGCGGCCCCCCGGGCCGGCCCGGTCCGTCGCTGCCGCAGGCCCTGGTGGCCGTGTCGGAGCGGGCGGGCAAGCCGGTCTGGATCCCCCGCGACGTGGCCGGCACGTGCTGCGCGACGATCTGGCACTCCAAGGGCTACGACGGGGGCAACCGGCTGATGGCCAACCGGATCGTCGAGGCCGCCTGGGGCTGGACGGCCGGCGGACGGCTGCCCCTGGTCGTCGACGCCTCCTCCTGCACCCTGGGCATCGCCCGCGAGGTGGTCCCGTACCTGACGCCGGACAACCGGGCGCTGCACGAGGAGTTGAGGATCGTCGACTCGGTCGTGTGGGCCGCCCGGGAGCTGCTGCCGCACCTGGAGGTCCGGCGGACGGTGGGTTCGGCCGTCCTCCACCCCACCTGCTCGATGCGGCACCTGGGCGACGAGCCGCAGTTGCGGGCGGTCGCCGAGGCCTGCGCCGACGAGGTGGTGGTCCCGGACGACGCGGGCTGCTGCGCCTTCGCCGGTGACCGGGGCATGCTGCACCCGGAGCTGACGGCCTCCGCGACGGCCCGGGAGGCCGCGGAGGTGACCGCGCGCGCCTTCGACGCCCACCTGTCGGCGAACCGGATGTGCGAGGTGGGCATGGACCGGGCCACCGGCCGCTCCTATTACTCGGCCCTGCTCGAACTGGAGCGCGCCACCCGCCCGTGAGCGCCGGTGTGCGCGGCCCCCGCCACCAGGCGCGGGCCCGCGGACGCCGTACGAAAACCTCTTGGCGCGGGCCGCCGGAGGGGCGGAAAATCGATTGCCCGGCGCCGGTCCGGAAGGCGAACCTTGCACGGTTTGGACCAGTCGAGCAGTCATGGGGCGTCATGCAGATCAGTGATCTTCCGTATCCGGATCCGGGGGTGCCCGACGCTCGTTCCGGCCCACGTTTCCTCCTGTGGCTGGGTCGAGGGCAGATCGGCGGCCAGCTCAAGAGCCTGGCCTGGGGGATGCTGCACTTCGGCGGCGTCGCCGGGCTGCCGTACGCCGTGGGTCTGGGCGTCGACGCGGTCGTCGACCGCGAACCGGACCGGCTGTTGCTGGTCGGCGGGCTGCTCCTGCTGATCGGCGTCGCCATCTCGGTGGGCGACGCCATGCTCCACCGCACCGCCGTCACCAACTGGATCACCGCCGCCGCACGGGTGCAGCAGCTCCTCGCGCGCAAGACCGCCGAACTGGGCTCCGCCCTGACGCGCCGGGTCGCCGCGGGCGAGGTGGTCGCGGTGTCCACCGGCGACGTCGAGAAGATCGGATGGTTCGTCGAGGCCGTCTCCCGCTTCCTCGCCGCCGTTTTCGCCATCGCCCTGGTCTGCGTCGGCCTGGTGCTCTACGCGCCCGAGCTGGGCGTGGTCGTCGCCGTCGGCGTGCCGCTGATCGCCCTGGCCTCGCTGCCGCTGCTCCCCCGGGCCACCCGGCGCGCCGACGTACAGCGGGAGAAGGCGGGCAGGGCGACCGAGCTGGCCTCGGACACCGTGGCGGGCCTGCGCGTGCTGCGCGGCATCGGCGGTGAGGAGCTGTTCCTCGGCCGGTACCGCGAGGCTTCGCAAGAGGTCCGCAAGGCCGCCGTGCGCAGCGCCCGGATGTGGGCGCTGATCTCCGCGATCCAGGTGGTGCTCCCGGGCCTGCTGATGATCGCGGTCGTCTGGTACGGCGCCTCGCTGGCCCTGGACGGGCGCATCGCGGTGGGTGAACTCGTCGCGGCGTTCAGCGCGGTGGCGACCCTGCTCTACCCGCTCCGGCACTTCGAGGAGATCGCCATGGCGTACTCCTTCTCCCGTCCCTCCGCGAAGCGGGCGGCGCGGGTGCTGTCGCTGACCCGGACGGATCCGGTGGAACGCCCCGCGCCGGCCGAACCGGTGGGGGAACCGGCACCGGGCGGTGACCTGTACGACCCGCGGACCGGACTGCTGGCGCCCGCGGGCCGGTTCACCGCCGTCGTCTGCGGGGACCCGGACCTTGCGGGCCGGCTGGCGGAACGCCTCGGCGGCCACGCCATGGCGGAACGGGGCAACGGGGCCGGGGACGGGAACGGGAACGGGGCCGGGTCGGGCGACCGGGCCGGGGCCGGAGACCGGGAGACGAAGGACGGTCCGTCGGTGCTCCTCGGCGGGATCGCCCTGGACGACCTCGCGCTGGACACCGCCCGCCGGCTGGTCCTCGTACAGGACAAGGATCCGGTACTGCTGTCGGGGACGCTGCGGGAACTGCTCGACGTGCCGGCCTCCGGGGCGGTCGAGCCGGGCCCGGCCCTGGCGGCCGCCCAGTGCGCCGACGTACTGGACGCCCTGCTGCAGTCGGCGCCGGACGGTGTCGACGACCCGATGGACGCCCGGATCACCGAACGCGGCAGGTCGCTGTCCGGCGGCCAGCGCCAGCGCCTCGCACTGGCCCGGTCCCTGGTGACCGACCCGGAGGTGCTCGTGCTCGACGAGCCGACGTCCGCGGTGGACTCGCACACCGAGGCGCGGATCGCGGACGGCATCGCGGCCCTGCGCGGCGGGCGGACCACGGTCGTCCTGGCGTCGTCGCCCTTGCTGCTGGACCGCGCGGACCGGGTCGTGCTCATCGACGGCGGCACGGTGGCGGCGGTCGGGACGCACCGCGAACTGCTGCACCGCGAGCCGCTCTACCGGGCGGTCGTCACCCGCGAGACGGACGAGGAGCAGCGGCTCGCCGGGCTCGGACTGACAGAGCTGGAAGAAGCACTCACAGAGATCGAGGAATCAGCATGATCGGCGTGGCGCCACCGGACTACGATCCGGCGGCCCCCGAGACGGCCGCGACCCTGCCCGTGGGCACGCCGGCGACCGTACGGGGCTATGTGCGCGACCTGTTCCGGCGCCATCGCCGGCCGTTCCTGGTGCTGGTGGGCGTCAACGCGGTCGCGGTGATCGCCTCCATGGTCGGCCCGTACCTGCTGGGCCGGGTCGTGGACGAGCTCGCGGCGGGCGCCCGCGAGCTGCACCTGGAACGGATGGCGCTGCTGTTCGCTCTGGCCCTCGCCGTGCAGACGTTCTTCGTGCGGCAGGTGCGGCTGCGCGGGGCGATGCTGGGCGAGGAGATGCTCGCCGATCTGCGCGAGGACTTCCTGGTGCGGTCCGTGGGGCTGCCGCCGGGCGTGCTGGAACGGGCCGGAACCGGTGACCTGCTGTCGCGGATCACCACCGACATCGACCGGCTGGCCAACGCGATGCGCGAGGCCGTGCCGCAGCTGGCCATCGGCGTGGTGTGGGCGGGGCTTCTGTTCGGTGCCCTCGCCGTGACCGCGCCGCCCCTGGCACTGGCCGCGCTCGTCGCGCTGCCCGTGCTGGTGATCGGCTGCCGCTGGTACTTCCGTCGGGCCCCGTCGGCGTACCGGTCGGAGGCGGCGGGCTACGCCGCGGTCTCGGCCGTGCTCACCGAGACGGTGGACGCGGGCCGCACGGTCGAGGCGCACCGCCTGGGCCCGGAGCGGATCGCCCGGTCGGAGCGGCGCATCAAGGAGTGGACGGCGTGGGAGCGGTACACGCTGTTCCTGCGGACGGTCCTCTTCCCGGTCATCAACGTCACCTTCGTGACGATCCTCGGCTCGGTACTGCTGATCGGCGGCTACTGCGTGCTGCAGGGCTGGATGTCGGTGGGTCAGCTGACCACGGGCGCGCTGCTGGCGCAGATGCTGGTCGATCCGATCGGCCTGATCCTGCGCTGGTACGACGAGCTGCAGGTCGCCCAGGTGTCGCTGGGCCGTCTGGTGGGCGTGCGGGAGATCGAGCCGGACGCGGGGGACGTGAAGGTGGCGCCCGACGGCCGGGACGTACGGGCCGACGAGGTCCGCTTCGGCTACCGGGAGGGCGTGGACGTCCTGCACCAGGTGTCGATGTCGGTGCCGCCCGGCACCCGGATGGCGCTGGTCGGCCCCTCGGGCGCGGGCAAGTCCACCCTGGGGCGGCTGCTGGCGGGCATCTACGAGCCCCGCACCGGTGAGGTCACCCTCGGCGGGGCGCGGCTGTCGCGGATGCCGGCGGAACGGGTGCGTGAGCACGTGGCTCTGGTCAACCAGGAGCACCACGTGTTCGTGGGATCGCTGCGCGACAACCTCCGGCTGGCGCGGGCGGGTGCCGAGGACGCCGAGCTGTGGGCGGCGCTGGGCGCGGTGGACGCGGACGGCTGGGCGCGGGCCCTGGAGGAGGGCCTGGACACCGAGGTCGGCTCCGGCGGCACGGCGCTCACCCCGGCGCAGGCGCAGCAGGTGGCGCTGGCCCGGCTGGTGCTGGCGGATCCGCACACGCTGGTGCTGGACGAGGCCACCTCGCTGCTGGACCCGCGGGCCGCACGGCACCTGGAGCGCTCGCTGGCCCGGGTGCTGGACGGCCGTACGGTCATCGCCATCGCCCACCGGCTGCACACCGCCCATGACGCGGATGTGATCGCCGTGGTCGAGGGCGGCCGGATCAGCGAACTCGGCTCGCACGACGAGCTGGTCGCGGCGGACGGTGCGTACGCGGCCCTGTGGCGCTCCTGGCACGGCTGAGCCGACGGCACCGCCGGGCCGGCCCGGAGAATGCGGCGGCCCCGGTTGTTCCGCCCGGAAGCAGGTTTCCGGGCGGAGCAGCCGGGGCCGCGGGTCCGTCCCTAGATGAAACCGAGGGCCGAGGCGCCTCCGAAGGCGCCCAGGAGGACGAAGACCGGCATCAGGACCTTCAGCTCCACCCAGCTGCCGGCGCGGAACCGCATCGGCTTCGGCGGGCCGATGGGGTACCAGCGCTTGCCGGCGATCGGCAGGGGCCACAGGACGGGGCAGCCGGAGACCGTCAGGGCGTCGCCGATGTCGTGGACCAGGGCTCCGAGCACGATGGGCAGTCCCAGCCAGAGGTACTCCTGGCCCGGCTCGGTGAACAGCCAGTTCGCGCCGTTGCCGGGCTGGTCGAGCACCCCGGCCATGATCCACGCGCTGGTCGCGCCGAGGAGCCAGACCAGGACGTCGCTGGACATCCGGGCGGCCCGCCACAGCAGGCCCTCGACCGCGAGCACCAGGTGCACGAAGAGCAGGGCGAGCACGCCCCAGCGGCCGGCGGTGACGGCGAGCGCCGAGGAGCCGCCGCCGATGAGCACCGCCCACAGCCAGGTGTGCGTCAGGGTGCGGTGGCCGCCGGAGCGGCGGGCGTCCTTGGTGGAGCGGGTGGCCTTGTAGACGGCGTAGGAGATCTTGTCGACCACCTCGCACAGGCCCTTGGACAGCGGGCCGAAGGCGCGGGAGATCGTCGCCGACTTGTGGTCGAGGTCCGGGGCGAGTGCCGCGCCGGCGCAGATCAGCGCGCCGACGACGAGGACGGGCCACGGCATGGGGTGGCCGGCGGCCGCAGTGGCCGCTCCCACCCCCAGCCAGGCCGCCGCCCCGGACAATGAGTGCGCCGGACCCATCATGGTCGTTCCCCGCCCCGCTGGTGTGTGTCGGGCCCGGTTGACCGGTTCGTTCGGGCCGCATCGACGGCACAGCGTACAGTCGGTGATCTTCGTTCCGTCCTCCGGTTCCCGGATCCGGGGGGAAGCCAGGCAAGATGGGGGCGTGACCCTCATTGATCAGCTGCCGCCGACCGCCGACCCCGACGCCCTCTTCGAGGCTTTCTCCTCGTGGGCCGAGGACCAGGGCATCACCCTGTACCCGGCTCAGGAGGAGGCACTGATCGAGGTCGTCTCCGGGGCGAACGTGATCCTGTCCACCCCGACCGGCTCGGGCAAGAGCCTGGTCGCGGCCGGTGCGCACTTCACGGCCCTGGCCCAGGACAAGGTCACCTTCTACACCGCCCCGATCAAGGCGCTGGTGTCGGAGAAGTTCTTCGACCTGTGCAAGCTCTTCGGCACGGAGAACGTCGGCATGCTGACCGGCGACGCCTCGGTGAACGCCGACGCCCCGGTGATCTGCTGCACCGCCGAGGTGCTCGCCTCCATCGCGCTGCGGGACGGCAAGCACGCCGACATCGGCCAGGTCGTCATGGACGAGTTCCACTTCTATGCCGAGCCGGACCGCGGCTGGGCGTGGCAGATCCCGCTGCTGGAGCTGCCGCAGGCGCAATTCGTCCTGATGTCGGCGACGCTCGGCGACGTGAAGCGGTTCGAGGAGGACCTGACCCGGCGCACCGGCCGGCCCACCTCGGTGGTGCGCTCCGCGACCCGGCCCGTGCCGCTGTCGTACGAATACGTGACGACGCCGATCACCGACACGATCACCGAGCTGCTGGAGACCCGGCAGGCCCCCGTCTACATCGTGCACTTCACGCAGGCCCAGGCGGTCGAGCGGGCGCAGTCGCTCATGAGCATCAACATGTGCACCCGCGAGGAGAAGGACAAGATCCAGGAGCTGATCGGCAACTTCCGCTTCACCACCAAGTTCGGCCAGAACCTCTCGCGCTACGTGCGGCACGGCATCGGCGTCCACCACGCCGGCATGCTGCCGAAGTACCGGCGTCTGGTGGAGAAGCTCGCGCAGGCCGGTCTGCTGAAGGTCATCTGCGGTACGGACACGCTCGGGGTCGGCGTCAACGTCCCGATCCGCACGGTGCTGTTCACGGCGCTCACCAAGTACGACGGCAACCGGGTGCGCACGCTGCGCGCCCGCGAGTTCCACCAGATCGCCGGGCGGGCCGGCCGGGCCGGCTTCGACACGGCGGGTTTCGTGGTCGCCCAGGCGCCCGAGCACGTCATCGAGAACGAGAAGGCCCTGGCCAAGGCGGGCGACGACCCGAAGAAGCGCCGCAAGGTGGTCCGCAAGAAGGCACCCGAAGGCTTCGTCGCCTGGTCGGACACGACCTTCGAGAAGCTCATCGCCGCCGACCCGGAGCCACTGACCTCGCGCTTCAAGGTCACCAACATCATGCTGCTGTCGGTGATCGCCCGGCCGGGCGACGCCTTCCAGGCGATGCGCCACCTCCTGGAGGACAACCACGAGCCGCGCAAGGCGCAGCTGCGGCACATCCGGCGGGCCATCGCGATCTACCGCTCGCTGCTGGACGGCGGCGTGGTGGAGAAGCTCGACACCCCGGACGCGGAGGGCCGCACCATCCGGCTCACCGTGGACCTCCAGCAGGACTTCGCACTCAACCAGCCGCTGTCCACCTTCGCGCTGGCCTCCTTCGACCTGCTGGACCCGGAGTCCCCCTCCTACGCGCTGGACATGGTGTCCGTCGTGGAGTCCACGCTGGACGACCCCCGCCAGATCCTGGCCGCCCAGCAGAACAAGGAGCGCGGCATCGCGGTCGGGCAGATGAAGGCCGACGGGATCGAGTACGAGGAGCGGATGGAGCGGCTCCAGGAGGTCACCCATCCCAAACCGCTGGAGGAGCTCCTCTTCCACGCCTACGACGTCTACGCCAAGAGCCACCCGTGGGTGCGCGACCACCCCGTCTCGCCGAAGTCGATCATTCGCGACATGTACGAACGCGCGATGACCTTCACCGAGTTCACCTCCTTCTACGAGCTGGCCCGCACCGAGGGCATCGTGCTGCGCTACCTGGCCGGCGCGTTCAAGGCGCTGGACCACACCATCCCCGACGACCTGAAGTCGGAGGACCTCCAGGACCTGATCGCCTGGCTCGGCGAGCTGGTCCGCCAGGTCGACTCCAGCCTGCTGGACGAGTGGGAGCAGCTGGCGAACCCGGAGGTGGAGACGGCTGAGCAGGCCCAGGAGAAGGCCGACCAGGTCAAGCCGGTCACCGCGAACGCGCGCGCCTTCCGCGTCCTGGTGCGCAACGCCATGTTCCGCCGGGTGGAGCTGGCCGCCCTCGACCACGTGAACGTGCTGGGCGAGCTGGACGCCGAGTCGGGCTGGGACGCCGACGCCTGGGGCGAGGCCATGGACGGGTACTGGGACGAGTACGACGACCTGGGCACCGGCCCGGACGCCCGCGGCCCGAAGCTGCTGCAGATCGAGGAGGACCCGGCGCACGGTCTGTGGCGCGTCCGCCAGACCTTCGCCGACCCGAACGGCGACCATGGCTGGGGCATCAGCGCCGAGGTCGACCTGGCGGCCTCCGACGAGGAGGGCCGGGCGGTCGTCCGGGTCACCTCGGTCGGCGAACTCGGCGCCCTGTGACCTGATCCGGTACGCCGCCGGACCGCCCTGACCCGACAGTGGAGACCCCCTGATGACGAACCCCGCCGAGAGACTGGTCGATCTGCTCGACCTGGAGCAGATCGAGGTCAACATCTTCCGCGGCGCGAGCCCGCAGGAGTCCCTCCAGCGCGTCTTCGGCGGCCAGGTCGCCGGCCAGGCGCTGGTGGCCGCGGGCCGCACCGTCGAGAGCGACCGCCCGGTCCACTCGCTGCACGCGTACTTCCTCCGCCCCGGGATCCCCGGGGTGCCGATCGTGTACCAGGTGGAGCGGGTGCGCGACGGGCGGTCCTTCACCACGCGCCGGGTCACCGCGGTCCAGCAGGGCAAGACGATCTTCAATCTCACCGCCTCCTTCCATCATCCGGAGGAGGGTGGCATCGAGCACCAGCTGCCTCCTCATCACTGCCCCCATCCCGACACGCTCCCCAAGGTCGCGGACGAGATCCGCGAGCACCTCGGGTCACTGCCGGAGGCGCTGGAGCGGATGGCCCGCCGCCAGCCCTTCGACATCCGCTACGTGAACCGGCTCCGCTGGACCCCGGAGGAGCTCAAGGACGCCGATCCGCGCAGCGCGGTGTGGATGCGCGCCGTCGGCCCGCTGGGCGACGACCCGCTCGTCCACACCTGCGCCCTCACCTACGCCAGTGACATGACCCTCCTCGACGCCGTGCGGATCCCCGTGGAACCCCTGTGGGGCATGCGCGGTTTCGACATGGCCTCGCTCGACCACGCCATGTGGTTCCACCGGCCGTTCCGCGCGGACGAGTGGTTCCTCTACGACCAGGAGTCGCCCATCGCGCACGGCGGCCGGGGTCTGGCCCGGGGCCGGATCTACGACGTGGAAGGCCGGCTGCTGGTCTCCGTGGTCCAGGAGGGCCTCTTCCGTCCCTACCCCGCCCGGCCGAGCCACCCGGACCAGCCGGTCCGGCCGTCCGACACCGCACCGGAGAACTGAGCAGCCCCATGCCCACCCCCGCCATGCCCTGCCCCTGCGGGCTGCCCGCCACCTACCCGGAGTGCTGCGGCCGCTTCCACTCCGGTGACGGCCGGGCGCCGACCGCCGAGCTGCTGATGCGCTCCCGCTTCAGTGCCTTCGCCGTCGGTGACACCGCCTACCTGCTGCGCTCCTGGCACCCCTCGACGCGCCCGGCCCGCCTGGACCTGGATCCCGGGCAGCGCTGGGAGCGCCTGGAGATCCTCGCGACCGAGCGCGGCGGGATGTTCGAGACGGAGGGCTCGGTGGAGTTCCGCGCGCACTACCGCGAGGGCCGGCACACCGGCTCGCTGCACGAGCACAGCGCCTTCTCCCGCGAGGCCGGGGCCTGGGTCTACGTCGGTCCCCTCTCCCCCGTCGACTTCGACTGAGCCCGGGCCCCGGTCAGGGCGAACTCCAGGCTGGTGCGGTACCAGTGGACTTCCTCGGGCGGCCCGGCCCGCAGCAGCCCCTCCGCCACCGCCGCGGCGGCGGGGACCTGCGGGTGCCCGTACGGCGGGGGTGGAGCGAGCGCGGCCAGGACGATCCGTTCCGCCGGATCGGGGACGGCCCCGCGCAGTTCCTCCTCGGGGAGCACGCAGGCCAGTACGGCCGCTCGCGCCCAGAGATCGGCGGTCCGTCTCAGCAGGAGCCCCACGTGCCGTCCGCGCCACGAGCGCGGCCGCAGGTCCCCCTTGGCCGCCAGCAGTTCGCGGTCCTCGGCGGGCGCCGTCCCGCGCAGCATCCCCGGCTCCCGGTCGGCGAACTCCCTCAGCTCCGCGGCCAGATAGAGCCATACGACGGCGCGGTAGCGGTTGATCCGGTAGCCGATGGGAGTGAGGTGCCCGCAGCGCGCGAGCCGGGTGAACCGGCTCGGGCCGACTCCCAGCACCTCGGCCGCCGTCTGGGCCCCGGCGACCGTCTCGACCTGTCGGCGCAGCGCGTCCGGCCGGCCGGCGGTCGCGTCCCGCACCCTCGCCAGCTCCGCCCGCGCGAAGCGCGCGGACCCACCGGCCGTCGGCGGCCCGGCCCGTACGATCCCCAGCTGGACGGCCCTGGCCAACTCGCCCCGGGTCAGGCCCAGTTCCCTGGCGGCCGGCGCGCTGCCGACCAGTGCCTGCGCGGCGCCGCCGGCCCGGACGGCCGCCGTCTCCCCCTCGCGCCCGGCCGTCTCCCACGGCGGCGCGGTCACCATCTGCGTCATCCCGGTTCTCCCCCACGAGCAGTGATTACTCTGTGTGAAGACCGTAACCCGGTGCGACGGACCCCCACCAGGCCTGTGGAAAACCCTGCCCGGGCCCTGCGCCGCCGGGTGTCGTTCAGCCGCCGGTGATGCGCCGCTCCGCGACGCCCAGGTGTTCGCCCACCCGGTTGACCAGCAGCGTCATCTCGTAGGCGACCTGACCGATGTCCGCCTCGGCCGCGCTCAGCACGCACAGGGAGCTGCCCGCCCCGGCGGCCATGACGAAGAGGGCCCCGTCGTCGTACTCGACCATCGTCTGCCGGACCTCTCCGGCCCGGAAGTGCCGCCCGGAGCCCTTCGCCAGGCTCTGCAGTCCGGCCGCCACGGCCGCCAGGTGTTCGGCGTCCTCCCTCGGCAGCCCCGCGCTCGCCCCCGTCACCAGACCGTCATTGGACAGCACCACCGCGTGCCGCACCTGCGGGACCCTGCGGGTCAGGTCGTCCAACAGCCAGTCCAGTTGCTTGTCCAGTGCCATTCCCAGCCCCTCCCCGTCGACGCGGCCCGCTCGGCCGCGCCCCACCCCGCGTACTCGTGCCGCAAGCCTTCCCCACCAGCGCCTTTCCGGCAAGGAGGATGTGCCCATGGCGAAGAAGATGACTCAAGAGGAATGGCGGGCCTTCGTGTCCCGTTCCACCCGCACCGGAAAGCTGTCCACCGTCCGTGAGGACGGGAGTCCGCACGTCGCTCCGATCTGGTTCGTACTCGACGGGGACTCCTTCGTCTTCAACACCGGCAAGGACACCGTCAAGGGGCGCAATCTGGCCAGGGACGGCCGCGTGGCGCTCTGCGTGGACGACGACCGTCCGCCGTTCTCCTACGTCGTCCTCCAGGGCCGCGCGGAGATCACCGGGTACGCCGACGGCGCGGAGGAGATGCTCACCTGGGCGACGCGCATCGCCGCCCGCTACATGGGCGAGGATGCGGCCGGGGCCTTCGGCCGCCGCAACGCCGTCCCCGGAGAGCTCCTGGTCCGCGTCCCCATCGACAAGGTGATCGCGGTCGCCGGCGTGTCCGACTGACCCACCCCCGCGGCCGGGCCGGCTCACGCGGAACCGGCCTGCGGCCCCACCGAGTCCAGCAGCCGGGCGGTGTGCACCCGCCCGGCGTACTCGACCAGCCTGATCAGCACTTCCTTGCCGGAGTCCTTGTCCCGCGCGTCGCACAGCACCACCGGTGTCCCCTGCTCCAGGTCCAGGGCGCGCGACACGTCGTGCGCTCCGTAACGCCGGGCCTCGGTGAAGCAGTTGACGGCGACCACGAAGGGGATGCGCCGGTGCTCGAAGTAGTCGACCGCCGGGAAGCAGTCCTCCAGCCGCCGCGTGTCGGCGAGCACCACCGCGCCGAGCGCCCCTCGCGACAGTTCGTCCCACAGGAACCAGAACCGGTCCTGCCCCGGCGTGCCGAACAGGTAGAGGGACAGCCCGGAGCGGATGGTGATCCGCCCGAAGTCCATGGCCACGGTCGTGGTCGTCTTCTGGTCCACTCCGCCCGTGTCGTCGACCAGTTCGCCCGCCTCGCTCAGCTGCTCCTCGGTGCGCAGCGGCCGGATCTCGCTCACCGCACCGACCAGCGTGGTCTTGCCCACCCCGAAGCCGCCCGCCACCAGGATCTTCAGTGCGAGCGCGGCCAGTTCGCCGTCCTCCTCCACCGCTGCCGGATCCGCGTCGGCCCGGGGATCCGGTTCCCGGGCCGGGTCCCGGTCCCGGGCCGGCTCCGGCGCGGCTCCGGCCGGTCCGGTCGTCCCGGAGGCTCGGTTGTCGTGGTGTCCCATCAAAGTGCTCGCAATCCCTCGATGACTTCACGCAGAATCCGCTCGTCGGGCAGTCGGGCGGGCGGTACGGGGCGGCTGACCTTGACGTGTCCGCCCTCCAGCAGGTCCCCGAGGAGCACCCGTACGACTCCCACGGGCAGATCGGCGTCGGCGGCGAGTTCCGCCATCGAATGGGTCACGGACCGGCAGAGCCCCAGCAGTGCCCGGTGCTCGGGGCCGAGCAGGGACTCGGCGCCGTCGTCCGCACCGCCCTGCGGGTCCACCGTGACCAGGGCGATCAGGTCGAAGCGGACCCCGTGCGGTCCCGGCCTGGTCCGCCCCCCGGTCATGGCGTACGGGCGGACGAGCGGGCCCGCTTCGGCGTCGTACCACTGGCCGTCCATGTGCCGACTGCCGCCCTCAGCCGGCGGTCGGCGGGCGCGCCGCGAACCGCGGCGGCGTGTAGAGGTGCTCGCCGACCCGTTTCACCAGCCGGGCCATCTCGTAGGCGATCAGCCCGATGTCGGCGCTCGCGGCGCTGAGCACGGCCAGGCAGGAACCGTCGCCGGCCGCCGCGACGAAGAGGAAACCCTCGTCCATTTCGACCATCGTCTGGCGCACGCCTCCGGCGTGGAAGTGCCGGCCCGCGCCCTTGGCCAGGCTGTGGAAGCCGGAGGCGACCGCCGCCAGGTGCTCGGCGTCCTCCCGGCTGAGCCCGTGGGAGGCGCCGACCGCCAGGCCGTCGTTGGAGAGGACCACGGCGTGCCGGACCTCGACGACCCGGTTCACCAGGTCGTCCAGGAGCCAGTCGAGTTCGCCCGATCTGCGGTTGCCGTCGTGGCCGATCCTCTGGTGCTCGATCATCACACTTCTCCTTCGCTGCCTGCGTGGGGGGAGTTCTCCTCGGCGCCGCGGGCCCATCCGGCCCGGTAGGCCGCCATCCGGTCCCGGGCCTGCTCCGGGCTGCGTCCCGGCGGTTCCTCGGGCAGCCGCAGGCCGTCGGGCCCCTGGGGCGCGGGGGCCTCGCGGAGCTGCGGGACGAGACTGGCCTGGCGCACCCGCCGCGGCAGTTCCGTCACGGAGGCCGGGGCGGGTGCGGCAGGCTCCGTACGGGTGCCCGCGCCGCCGGTGGTACGCGGCCGCAGCGCGGCCACCGGTGCCGGGCGCGGCTCCTCGGCCGCTCGCGCCGCCGGGGCCGGTTGCTGGGCCGGGGCCGGTTGCCGGGCCGGGGCCGGTTGCCGGGCCGGGGCCGGTTGCCGGGCCGGGGCCGGTTGCCGGGCCGGGGCCGGTTGCCGGGCCGGGATGCCGGACGCGTCCTCGCGTACGGCGGTCACCGCGGGCGGCCGCTGCGCCGTCGCCGCCGGCTCCCGAGCGGGCGCCTGCTCCTGCTCGCCGTCCCCGACGGTGAGGGCGCCCTGCAGCATGGAGTTCGGCATCAGCACCACGGCGGTGGTGCCCCCGTACGGGGAGGTCCGCAGGTGCACCTTGACGCCGTGGCGGGCCGCGAGGCGGCTGACCACGAAGAGGCCGAGCCGGTCGCTGTCGAAGAGGTCCAGGTCCTCGGACTGCTCGATGCGCCGGTTGGCGTCGTTCAGGGTTTCACGGCCCATGCCCAGGCCGCGGTCCTCGACCTCCAGGACGTAGCCGGTGCCCACCGGTTCCCCGCTGACCCGGACCTTGGTGTGGGGAGGGGAGAACTGGGCCGCGTTCTCGATGAGTTCGGCCAGCAGGTGGGTGAGGTCGGCGACGGCCCCGCCGACCACCGCGGCCTCGGCGAGCTGGCGGACCTCGACGCGCGGGTAGTCCTCGATCTCCGAAACGGCGGCGCGGACGACATTGGTGAGCGGAACGGGCATCCGCCAGGCCCGGCCGGGGGCGGCGCCCGAGAGGATGATCAGGCTCTCCGCGTGCCGTCGCATCCGGGTGGTGAGGTGGTCGAGGCGGAAGAGGTCACCGAGCTCGTTCGGGTCGTCGGCGCGCCGCTCCATCGAGTCCAGCAGGGTGAGCTGCTTGTGCACGAGGACCTGGCTGCGGCGGGCGAGGTTGACGAAGACGCCGGATACTCCACCGGCTAGCTCGGCGCGCTCGACGGCGGCGGTGAGGGCCGCCCGGTGCACCGTGCCCAGCGCCTCGCCGACCTGGGTGATCTCGTCGTCGGCGGGCGCCCCGGCCGGGGTTTCGGCGGCGACGTCGATCTCCTCTCCCGCACGCAGGCGTTCCATCGCGTCGGGGAGTTTGCGGTGGGCGATCTCCAGGGCGGTGTTGCGCAGCGAGACCAGTTCGACGACGAGGACGCGGCCGATCCGGACGGAGATGACGAGGGAGGCGGCGACGGCCACCAGGCCCAGCAGTACGGCGGCTCCGGCCGGACTGAACGCACCCTCGGCCACGGGGTCGGCGCGGTGCGCGGCCGCGGTGTGCGCGGCGTCCTCGATCTCCCGCATCGCGCTGCTGATGCCGCTGTGGGCGGCCTCCCATCCCGCGGGCGCCCCGCGGCCGTCGCGGGAGGCGCCGGCAGCCAGTGCCCGGTCCTCGGCGCCGGTGAGGTCGGCGTAGGCGGCGCTCTTGGCGACGGACTGCCAGGCGTCCTGCTGGGCGGCGGGCAGGTCGCGGGCCGCGTTCTCGGTGAGTGCGCGGCGGGACTCGACGGCGCCGGTCAGCTGTCGGAGCGTTTCGGCGGTGCGCTGGCCCGGCAGGGCGAGCAGGGCGTCCTCGCGGGAGAGGAGTTCCGCGGCGCGGGCGAAGTCGAGCAGGACCCGCGCGCCGGGGCCCAGTTCGGCGTGTTCGGCCCCGGACAGGGAGCCGTTCACGGCGAACGCGGCGTCGACGACCCGGGTGTAGATCGCGAAGGCGGCCTCGGGCGTGGCCCGGCGGTCGGTGATGTCCTTGCGGGCGGAGGTCAGCGCCTCGGCGGCGACGACGAACGCGTCCAGTCGGACCACGGTGTCGGAGCGGTAGTCGCCGGAGTCGGCGACGGTGTGGCGGTCGCCGAGCCGCAGGCCGCGGACGGCGCCGTCGGTGCGGCGGGCCTGCTGGTCGAGGGCGCCGGGGTCGGCGGCGGGGTCGGCCAGGAGGCGGACGGCCGCGCGCCGTTCGGCCTGGAGCTCGGTGACGGCGGCGGCGACGGGGGCGCGTATCTCGGAGTCGACCTGTTGGACCCGGGCCAGCCCGGCCATGTCCTGGGCGGTGTTGACGGTGGCGAAGGCCCAGAGCGCGAGGAGCGAGACGACCGGCACCATCAGCAGGGAGACGATCTTCGCGCGGACGGTGGCGGGGCGCAGGCGCCGCCGCCGGGGACCGTGCTCGCGCGGCGCGTCCGAGCGCGGTGCGCCGGAGTTCGGTACGTCCGAGCGCGGCGCGTCCGAGCGCGGTGCGCCGGAGTTCGGTGCGCCGGCGCCGTCCGCCTGCTGCGGCCGCTGCCGTGCCCGGTTTCCCGCCGGTTCCTCGGCCGGTGCCCCGGCGTGGGCCCGGCGGCCGCGGGCCGGCGGTGCCGGGAGCCGCGGCGCCGCTGCTTCCGGTCTTCTGCGGGGTGTGCGCATGGGCTCCTCGTTCCGGGCGGTGCGTACGGGTGCGGTCGGTCGGGTGCGGGTCGACCGGCGAAGGGACGTTCGTGCGGGCGAGTCGTTCGTGCCGGCGGGACGGTCCTGCGGGCGGTGGCGCCCGGCGGGGCGATCGTGGCGGTGGGCCCGATCAGTGCGCGGCAGCGGTGTGCTCCCCCAGGTGCCGGGCGTCGGCGGAGGCGGCCCGCTCGTCGGCGGTCGGGGACAGGGCGACGAAGGCGGCCGTGATGAACAGGTAGGAGCCCAGTCCGACGGCCAGCGGGAAGATGAACTGCATCGCGGTGGCCCCGGGCAGGGCCGCGTCCGAGGGGCTGACGCTGACGGCGACCGCCGCCATGCCGGTGTAGTGCATGCTGCTGACGGCGGCGCCCATGACGAGGGAGGCGGCGGCCACGGCCAGGGGCGATTTGATGTTGAGCGCGGCCCAGAGGGCTGCGGTGGCGGCGACCACGGCGATGACGACGGAGAGGCCGACCATGAGCGGGTCGTAGGAGACCCGCCCGTGCAGACGCAGTGCGGCCATGCCCAGGTAGTGCATGCTCGCGACGCCGATCCCGGTGGTGAGGCCGCCCAGTACGAGGGCGCGGCCGCGCGCCCTGCCGTAGCCGACCGCGAAGACTCCGGCGCCGACGACCAGCACGGCGACGAGCAGGCTCAGGAGGGTGAGCGGCACGTTGTAGTGGATCTCCGTCCCCGTGACCTCGAAACCGAGCATCGCGACGAAGTGCATGGTCCAGATGCCCGTGCCGATGGCGGAGGCCGCGGTGAGGAGCCAGTTGCGGCGGACGCTTCCGGTCGCGGCGAGCGCGCGGACGGTGCAGCGCAGCCCGAGGGCGGCGCCGATCGATGCCATCACGTACGACAGCACGGGTGTCAGCCAGCCGTAGGCGGCGTGGTCCAGATGTCCCAGGTGTCCCATGGCCAACGGACGCTAGTCCGGGTGAGGGCGCGAACAGGGGGCGCATTTCGAAAGCAGCTGTAAGTGCTGGAATATGACAGAGCTACGTTCACCTTCGATCACCCCGCGCGCCACCTTGCGCACGGCCCGCGGACACCCGGCCGAGCGGCGGTGGGGGATCATGGGTCCATGAGTGAAGACCGCGCGCACGTGCAGGAGTTCTTCGGGGCTCGGGCCGACGGCTGGGACCGCAAGTTCCCGGGGGACGGGCCCGCTTTCGCCGCCGCCGTGTCGGAGTTCGGGCTGCGGGCCGGGGACCGCGTGCTCGATGCCGGGTGCGGCACGGGCCGGGCCCTCGGTGCGCTGCGGGCGGCCGTCGGACCGGCGGGCACCGTGCTCGGCGTGGACCTCACCCCGCAGATGCTGGCGGCCGCGCAGCGGGCCGGGCGCGCCGCCGAGGGTGCGCTGCTGCTCGCCGACGTGGCCCGGCTGCCGCTGCGCGACGGGGCGCTGGACGCGGTGTTCGCCGCGGGGCTCATCGCCCACCTGCCCGATCCGGCGGCGAGCCTGCGCGAACTGGCGCGGGTGGTCCGCCCCGGCGGCGGGCTGGCGCTCTTCCACCCGATCGGGCGAGCGGCGCTCGCCGCGCGCCACGGCCGTGAGCCGTCCGCCCAGGACCTGCGGGCCGAGCACAACCTCCGCCCGCTCCTGTCCGCGTCGGGCTGGGCCATGACCTCGTACGCCGACGAGGACCACCGGTTCCTGGTGCTGGCCGAGCGCACCCCGTAGGGGTGCCCTGACCGGTCAGGCCGGAGGCTGGGCGTCCGCCCCGGCGGGCCGGCGTGGATGCGGCACGGGGCAGCCGCCCGAGCCGGGGACGGGGAACGTGCCGAGCTCGCCGACGTCGTAGCCGCCGGGATAGCCCTTGATCTCCGGGTTCTGACGGGCGTAGTGCGGGGCCCGGCGCGGGGGCAGCAGCCGGACCGCGCGGCCCCTCAGCCGCAGGGCACCCCGCACCAGCTTCCGGAGGCCGGCGTGCGGGGTGTCGTACCGGAACGCCTCGATCAGCGAGTCGTCGAGGAGGGCGATGCCCCCGCGGCGCACCGCGGGGGCGAGCGGGGCCGGGTACCAGGAGGCCATCAGGTCGAGGGTGGAGTCGGCGACCTCCCGGGCGCCTCGGTCCCAGCCGAAGTGGGCCGCCTCGTAGGCGTCGAGGGTGGTTTCGAACTCCTCGTAGGAGCCCGGGATGTCCGTGATGCCCAGGTGTCGGCCGAGAGCCGCGTAGTAGTTGGCGCTCGCCCGACGCTCGTGGTGGGTCATGGGCCGCCACCCGTAGGCGTCCAGCCAGCGGGACGGAATCACCACGAACGTGCACAGGACGTAGCGCATGTCGTCGTTGGAGATGTCGTAGCTGCGGTGCATCTGGTTGACGCGGCGGATCGCCGTGCGCGCGGTGTCGCTGTCGAAGCCGTGCTCGACGACCGCGTCGAGGAGCAGCGCCGTGTCGTCGTAGCGCTTCTGCGTGCGCCGGGTGAACTCGGCGGTCTCGGCCAGCAGGCCGCCGATGCTGGGAACGGCGTACGTCCGGAACAGTGCGAGCTCCAGGGCGCGGGCGAAGTCCCAGGGGAACTCGTAGGTGGCGGTGAGCCGGTAGATGGCGAGGAAGTCCTGGTCGGGGTCGAGCCGGAGGATCTCCTTCAGCCGGTCGTAACGCTGCACCGGGTGTCCCTTTCTGTGGCGGGTCCCCAACTCTACGTGCAGGTAGCAGCCTTGGAAATCGTGGCCCGCAGGCTCTCGACGCGCGGGTTACCGAGTAGTTAAGGTGCGCCGACCGAGAGAGCAAGCTGGAGGCCAGGTGTCCGACGACGAGGGTGGCGGCTCGCTGTACGTGCTGACCGCCGTACTCCTGACCCCCGCGCAGTTCCCCAGCTTCCTGGGCGACGACTTCCCCGAGGCCTGTGCCCTGCTGGGCGTGGCGCCGAGCAGGGAGGGGTACGGGCTGGTGCTCGGCCAGGACGAGGAGGGCGCCCGCTGGACGGTCGTCGTGGACGACGTCTCGCTCGTGGCCGCCGCCATCGCCTCCTGGGACTGCGGTATGGAATACGACCTGTCGCCGGACGAGCGGACCATCGTGGTCTCGCTGGCGGGCTGGCCGGTGGACCTGTCGGTGGCCGCGCCGGGAATTCCGGAACCGCACGATCCGGAGCAGGGCGCGGACGGTACGGGGCGGGTGCCGCTGGCACCGCCCTCCGCCGAGGCGTGGGGGCCGGTGCAGCGGCGGCTGGGCGCGGACCAGATCGCGCGGGAGTGGGCCGACTGGCGCGAGCGCGTGGCGACGGACGGGGGAGCCGCGGCCGCGGCGCATCCGGGGCTCGCGCGTGCGCTGGAGGAGGCGCTGGAGTACACGCGGACCGCGCCGCCCGCCGGCCGTGTACGGTCCTCCTTCGCCGGCGAGGGGGCCCGGACCCTGCGGGTGGACGGTCCCGGCTGGTCGCTGGTGGCCCGTACGGGGGAGGCGGCGTTCGTCCTGCTGGACGAGGAGCCGGGCGAGGTCCTCACGGTTCCCCGGGAGGGGGAGCCGGATCTGCCGGAGCTGCTGGCGGCGCTCGACCGCGTGGCGGTCCGCCCGGCGTGATCGGGACGGGCGCCCGGCACCACGCGACGACCCGGGCCGGCCGCTGGTCGGCATTTCGCGCAGCGGGGCACGAACCGGCACAACCGGCCGGGGGTCTCGCGATGCCGGGCGGCGGCGGCGAACGGGCCGGAGGCCCATGTCGAGTGGCTCGACGCCGTCGACGGCACACCGGTCCTCGACCTGCGGCCCTCCATGGCCATGGCCTTGGCCGAAAATGCACATTACCGTCGGTAGTTTAATGTGCCAACCAAAAGGATCCGGTCACGGCGACCAGAAATCGCTCTGGATCCCCCTCCTCCGGAATGATCGAATCGGCCAGTCACGCGGCTCGAAGGGTGCGCACCTCACCCCCCACGCTCATTCCACCACGGAGGCCACTCTTGAATTCCATGTCTTACTTGGACCTGCACCTTGCGGTCGCAGGGGACATCGACGCGGAGATCGAAACCGCTCTGGCACGACTCGGTCCGGCCGCGGAGGCCACCAGGAACTCCGTGGCCAAGCTCCTGGAACAGCGCAAACTGAGACACCCCCTCTCCGTACTCCCCCTGCTGGCGCACGCCGTAGAGACGGGGAATCCCGCTCCGGCCGTCCCCCTCTCGGCGGTGCACCTGCTGTGGTGGACCTCGGCCTGCTACTTCGACGACCTGGCCGACGCCCATGGCGCGTCGATCTGCGGCGAGCTTCTCCGAGGACGAAGCACTGCTCGCTTCCGTCATCACCGGGAATACCCTCCCGCTTCAGATCATCCTGGCGCAAGATCTTCCGGAAGCGGCGCACGCCGCCCTGATAAACGAGATCCTGAACGGCGGAATCATCGCCACGGAAGGCCAGATCGACGACATGCGCGGAGAGGTCCGCGGCGCATCGCGGGCATCGGCCGTGGAGACCTACCGCAGGAAATCCGGCGCCCCCTTCGGAATGATCACGGCCATGGCCGCGATATTATCCGGCACGACGCCGGAGAAGATCGAGTTGTGGCGGGAATTCGGCTACGTCTTCGGAATCCTGTGGCAGATCTTCAACGACCAGGAAGACATCCGCACCGGACGCGACGAGGACCTCCTCAACGGCACCGTCACCTATTTGCTCGCGTCCGTCCTGGAAGACGCGTCGCCCCGTTCCCGCGAACACATCCTGGCGCTGTCCGCCGCCGCCGCCGGCCGGTCACATCAGGCCAGAAGGGAACTCGCCGGCATCCTGCGGGCACCCGTCGCCCTCGACCGCTACGGTGCGGAGATCGACGCGTTCCGCGCGGAGGCCCACCGGATCCTGGACGAGCTGGGCGGCGACGAGACCTACCAGCTGGTGCTGCGCAACCTCGTGGACCACGCGTCCCAGATGCTGCTCGAAGCCGCATACCCGCCGGTCATCGTGAGCGGCGCGGCCTGATCCGGCCACGCGGGCGAGCCCGCACCCCCGACCGACCTCCCCCACCCGCGGCCAGGCGGACTCGCACCTCACGGCCACGCACGCCGGGCTCCGCGCACCCTCCGGAGCCCGGCCGATTCCCCGCGCCCGGCCGGTTCCCGACGCCAGGCCGGTTCCCCGCGCCCGGCCGGTTCCCGACACGCGGCCGGACTCCACCCGGACGCCGCACAGGTCGGCCCGCGTCAGCGGCCTATCTGCTTCCGCGACAGGCCCCGCAGCCGGCGCCGCTGAGAGGAATCCAGCAGGAGGTAGGCCGCCGTCGGCACCCCGATGAGGACCAGAAGGCCGGCCCAGAACCCCACCGCCCAGAACAACACGATGGCTGCCACGACTCCGGCAACCGCGACCTTTCCGCTGCTGGACATGTGCGGACACCTCCTTGTGCCGTCGACCATTACCCCCTCAACGCGCCGCCGCGACCGCGCGTTCCCGGCAGGCGCGCGGACCCTGAGGGGGCGCCGGGGGCGCGGCCCGGCGCCCGACGCAAAGGGGGCGGGTTGAGGTACCCTCGGCCACCCCGACTCCGGTAGTCAAATTTGAGGAATGTGTGCTCGCTGAGATCTCCACCCTCATCCGCTGCTCCGCCGTCTTCCTTCCCGGCGACCCGGCCCGCAGGGGCCGCGTCGCCCTCTGGCAGGCGGACGGGTCGGCGCCCGTCGCTCCCGGGGGCGCGGACACCGTCGAGGAGCTGGAGGTCGTCTCCGCCGACCTCCAGCGCACCACCGTACGGGCGCTCGTGCTGACCGTGGACGAGGCCCTGCCCCTGCTCACCCGCGTCCGGACCGGTGCCGGATCAGGTACCGCATCTCCTTCGGGCGCCGTGTTCTGGGGAGCGGCCGCGCTCCTGGCCCTGCACCTCGTCGCCCGGGGCAAACTGCTGCCGGGCCTGAGCCCCGCCGGCCACGACGCCTGGCGGATCGGGCCGCTGGAAGCGGCCGACCTGGACGAGGTGCGCGCCCTGGCCGGCGCCATGCCGCCCGGTGCCCGGTGCCTGCCGACGCGCCCCGACGGACCGCCCGGGCTGCCCGCGGCCGAGCCGCTGCTGCGCGCCTTCCTCGACGCCGTCGCCGACACCCTGCCGCGCTCGCCCGCCGCGCCCGCGGCCGCGGGCGGGCCCGCCTTCGCCGCCCGCCCGCCCCAACGGCGGCCCGAGCTGCGCGACTGGGCCGCCGAGGTGGCCGCGGGACACGACGCGGGAGTGCGCCTCTCCCTCCGGATCGAGCTCACCCCGGAAGCCGGCCGGCCGGTGCCGGACCGGCGGGCGGCGCGGAGCCCGCCGGCGGGTTCCGCGCCGTCCTCCAGGTGCACGGCCCGGCGGACGCCGCGCCGGTGGCCGACGCCGCCGACCTCTGGGCCGGTTCCGGAGCCGGCGCGGCCGCCTTCCCGCCCGGAGCCCGGCTCGACGCCCTGCGCGCCCTGCGCCGAGCCGCTCGGCTGTGGCCCCCGCTCGCCCCGCTGCTGGGTGCTGCCGTTCCCGACGCCGTCGAACTCGCCGACGAGGAGGTCACCGAACTGCTCGGCGGAGCCGCCACCGCGCTCGCCGCCGACGGGGTGCGGGTGCACTGGCCGCGCGGACTCGTCCGCGGCCTGACCGCCCGCGCCGTCGTCGGCTCACCCGGGCGCCTCCCGTCCGGCGGACCGCACACGGGGAGCGGCCTGCCCTCCGGTCTGCTCTCCCCCGGCGCCCTGCTCTCCTTCAGCTGGCGGCACGCCCTCGGCGGCGGGCACGGCGATCTGACCCCCGCCGAGCTGGACCGCCTCGCCGAAGCGAACCGCCCGCTGGTGCGACTGCGCGACCAGTGGGTGCTGATCGACCCCGCCGAAGCCCGCCGGGCCCGCGCGCTCCAGGACCGTACGCTCACCGCCGCGGACGCGCTGGCCGCCGTACTCACCGGGTCCGCGGAGATCGACGGCGCGCGGGTCGACGTGGAGGCCGCCGGTGCGCTGGAACGCCTGCGCGCCCGGCTCGCCGGCGACCCGCGGGAGACCGCCGCGGCCGACGCGGCCGACGCGGCCGCGGCGGCTGACGGGGCCGACGGGGCCGAGGCGGCCGACGCCCCGCCCGGGCTGGCGGCGACCCTGCGCGACTACCAGCTGCACGGCCTGCGCTGGCTGGCCCGGACGACCTCGCTCGGCCTCGGCGCCTGCCTCGCCGACGACATGGGGCTGGGCAAGACCGTCACCCTCATCGCGCTCCACCTCCACCGCAACGGCCCCGGTGCGGCCACCGCCGGCCCCACCCTGGTGGTCTGCCCGGCCTCGCTCCTGGGCAACTGGCAACGGGAGATCGAGAGGTTCGCCCCGGGCACCCCCGTGCGCCGCTTCCACGGACCGGGCCGCAGCCTGGCCGGACTCACGCCCGGCGCCGGGGAGTTCGTGCTCACCACCTACGGCACGATGCGTCTGGACGCACCCGCGCTCGCCGCCGCCGACTGGGGCATGGTCGTCGCCGACGAGGCGCAGCACGTCAAGAACCCGCACTCCTCCACCGCGAAGGCGCTGCGCACGCTGCCGTCGCGGGCCCGTGTGGCCCTGACCGGCACCCCCGTGGAGAACGACCTCACCGAGCTGTGGGCCGTCCTCGACTGGACGACGCCGGGCGTCCTGGGCCGCCTCGGCACCTTCCGCGCCCGCTACGCCGAGCCGGTCGAGAGCGGCCGCGACCCGCAGGCGGCGGCCCGGCTGGCCGCGCTCGTCCGGCCGTTCCTGCTGCGGCGCAGGAAGTCCGACCCGGGCATCGCGCCCGAGCTGCCGCCGAAGACCGAGACCGACCACCCGGTGTCCCTCACCCGGGAGCAGACCGCGCTCTACGAGGCCGTCGTGCGCGAGACCCTCGCGGCGATCTCAAAGGCGGACGGGATGGAACGGCGCGGGCTCGTGGTGAAGCTGCTGACCTCGCTCAAGCAGATCTGCAACCATCCGGCCCACTACCTGGGGGACGGCGGCGCGACCGGCGGCGCGCGTTCCGGCAAGCTGGAGCTCCTCGACGAGCTGCTGGACACCATCGTCGCCGAGGGCGGTTCGGTGCTGGTGTTCACGCAGTACGTCACCATGGCCCGGCTCATCGAGCGGCACCTGTCGGCCCGGGGCATCGCCACGCAACTCCTGCACGGCGGCACCCCCGTGGCCCGCCGCCAGGAACTCGTGGACCGCTTCCAGGCCGGCGAGGTCCCCGTCTTCCTGCTGTCCCTCAAGGCCGCCGGAACCGGCCTGAACCTCACCCGCGCCGGCCACGTCGTCCACTTCGACCGCTGGTGGAACCCGGCCGTCGAGGAACAGGCCACCGACCGCGCCCACCGCATCGGCCAGACCCAGCCCGTACAGGTCCACCGGATCATCGCCGAAGGCACCGTCGAGGACCGCATCGCGCGCCTCCTGGAGCGCAAACGGGCCCTGGCCGACGCCGTCCTCGCGGGCGGCGAGAGCGCCCTGACCGAACTGACCGACGCCGAACTGGCCGAGCTCGTGGCACTGCGCCCGGCCGCGGGGAGCACGCGATGACCACCGGGGACCCCTACGAGAAGACCTTCGCGGCCCTTCCGCCCGCACCGGGCCGCGGCTTCGCCCGGACCTGGTGGGGCCAGGCCTGGCTGCGCGCCCTGGAGGACAGCGCGCTGGACCGGGAGCAGGTGCGGCTGGGCCGCCGCGTCGCGCGCTCGGGCGCGGTGGGGACGGTCTCGGTGCGCCCGGGCGGGCTCACCGCCGTCGTACGCGACCGGGACGGGACGGCGCACCGGACGGACGTGGGGGTGCAGGAGTTCTCGCCGGCCGAATGGGACCGGCTGCTGGGACTCGCGGCGGCGGAGTCGGGGTACATCGCGGCGCTGCTGGACCGGGAGGTCCCGCCGGAGCTGGCCGAGGACGCGGCGGTGGCCGGGGTGGAACTGCTGCCCGGCGTCGGCGACTTCGACCCGCGCTGCGACTGCGGCGAGTGGGACCACTGTCCGCACACGGCCGCGCTCTGCCACCAGGTGGCCCGGTTGCTGGACCAGGACCCCTTCGTCCTGCTGCTCCTGCGCGGCCGCGGTGAACGGCAGGTGCTGGACGGGCTGGAGGAGCGCAGTGCCGCGCACGCCCGGGCGCGGACCGCGCCGGAGGAGGTGGCCGCCGCGGGTGACCCGGCGGACGTGGCGTACGGGGCGGCGCGGGCGGGTCTGCCGCCGCTGCCGCCGGTGCCGGACCCGCCGCGGGCGCCGGGCCGGCCGCCGGCCCTGGACACCGAGGCGGAACCGGACGGGCTCGACGTGGACGCGGTGGGGTTCCTCGCGCGGGCGGCGGCGTCCGAAGCCTTCCGGCTGCTCGCGGAGGCGGTCGCTCCGGGCCACGCCGACCGTGCCGTGCCCGGTGCGCTCACCCAGGCGCAGGACGCCGTACGGCTCACGCGGGAGGCCGATGACGTCCGGGTCCGCTCCCGCCTGGCGGCGGCTACCGGGCGCAGCCGGGCCGACATGGAACGGGCGGTACTCGCCTGGGGCTTCGGCGGGGCCCCCGGCCTGGCCGCGCTGGAGGACGACTGGACGCCGGACCGGAACACGCTGGCCCGTGCCCGGGCGGCGGTGGCCGCGGCCTGGGCGGACGAGGAGGCTCCGGTGCTGCGCAGGGTCCGGGCCCGCTGGACGTGGGCGGGGGCCGGGACGGAAGCGGGGGCCGCAGCGGCGGATGCGAGGCCCGGGACGGGAGCCGGGGCGGCGGCGGATACCGGGCCCGGGGCGGCGGCGGATGCCGGGCCCGGGGCAGCAGCGGGAGCCGGGGCCGGGGCGGGCCGTCAGGTCCGGCTGGGCCGGGAGGGGCGCTGGTGGCCGTACCACCGCGAGGCTGGGCGGTGGATTCCGTCGGGCCCCTCCGCCCCGGACCCGGCATCGGCCCTGGCGGCCGCCGACCCGGAGGACTGAGGCGGGCAACGCCGCCTCGGCACGTCACTCCCGTCGGGCGCGAACCGGCCGGGGCGGGTCCGCGCCCTGGCCGGCGTACCGCTTGCCGGGGCGCGGTCGGCGCGACGACGATGGGGCGCTCCGGGTACCGCGGCACCACGGGAGGATGACATGGGCGACCGGGATCCGTCGGTGGCGCTGCCGGACGGGGCCGATCCGGCGGTGCGCTCGCGGGAACTGCGGCGGGCGCACGCGGCGTTCACCCTGGAGGGGCGGGTGGAGACCCCGGTGCGGGCGGTCATCGCACGGTCCTGGCGGCGGTGCGCCCGGGCCCGGCTGAGCCCGGAGTGCGCTCCGCGGCTGGAGCTCGCGGAGGCGGAGCTGCGCCCCTACCGGGAGGAGCACCCGCTGGCCCGGGTGATGCCGCTGATGCGGGACCTCGTGGGCGCGTTCGCCGCGCGCGGGGAGCACCTGCTCGCGGTGTGCGACGCGCGGGGCAGCCTGCTGTGGGTGGAGGGCGGACCGGCCACCCTGCGGCGTGCCGAGGGGCTCGGCTTCGCCCCGGGTGCGCGGTGGGCGGAGTCCGCGATGGGGACGAACGCCCCCGGGACGGCGGTCGCGGTGGGCGAGCCCGTGCAGGTCTTCGGGGCCGAGCACTTCAGCCGTCGGGTGCACCCGTGGACCTGCGCGGCGGCGCCGGTGCGGGATCCGCGGACGGGCGGGGTGCTGGGCGCGGTGGACATCACCGGCGGCGACGGGCTCGCGCACCCGCACTCGCTGGGGTTCGTCCGGGCCGTGGCCCGGGCGGCGGAGACCCAGCTGGCCCTGCTCGACGCGGGGCCGCCGCCCGACCGGGACGCCCTGACGGCCCTGGGACGGGACGAGGCGCTGCTGGTCACCGGTGGCCGCCGGGTCCGGCTGGGGCGCCGGCACAGCGAGATCATGGCCCTGCTGGCGCAACACCCCGAGGGCATGTCGGGCGAGGAGCTGGCGATCGCCCTGTACGAGGACGAGTCGGTGTCACCGGTGACGCTGCGGGCGGAGATGTCGCGGCTGCGCGCGCTGCTCGGGCCCGCCGCGCCGCTGTCGCGTCCGTACCGCACGGCCGGCCCGCTGGACGCGGACTTCACCGCTCTGGCGCGCCGGTTGGCGGTCGGAGCCGTCTCAGCGGCCCTGCGCCACTATCCCGGTCCGCTGTTGCCGGGGTCGACGGCGCCCGGGGTGGTCCGGCTGCGCCGGCGGCTGGAGGACCAGGCGCGGGCGGCCCTGGTCGCACGGGCCGACGCGGGGCTGCTGGCGGACTGGGTGTGCAGCGCGTGGGGTGCGGACGACCCGGAGGCGTGGCGGGCGCTGGCGGCGGCCCTGCCGCCCGAGGGCAGGCCGGCCGCACTGGCCCGGGTACGCGCCCTGGACCGTGAGCTGGGTGTCGGGCCGGGCGGGCGCGGGCGGCGCGCAACGTATCCGCAACCTGCCCGCTCCTAGCCTCCACCCCAGCGCTGTCCGACGGCGGCCGGCGCCCGGCAGAGGGAGGCACCATGGCCCGTTACGCTGCGCCCGGTACCGAGGGGTCGCTGATGTCGTACGCGTCCCGCTACGACCACTTCATCGGCGGCGCGTACGTCCCGCCCGCCCGCGGCCGGTACTTCGAGAACCCCTCGCCGGTCACCGGCCGGACCTTCACGGAGGTCGCGCGGGGCACCGCCGAGGACGTCGAGCGGGCGCTGGACGCGGCGCACGCGGCGGCGCCCGCCTGGGGCCGGACCTCGGTCGCCGACCGGTCGTCGATCCTGCTGCGCATCGCGGACCGGACGGAGCAGCACCTGGAGGCCCTCGCGGTCGCGGAGACCTGGGAGAACGGCAAGCCGGTGCGCGAGACCCTGGCGGCCGACCTGCCCCTGGCCGTCGACCAGTTCCGCTACTTCGCGGGTGCGCTGCGCGCGCAGGAGGGCGCGCTGAGCCAGATCGACGACGACACGGTCGCCTACCACTTCCACGAACCGCTGGGCGTGGTCGGGCAGATCATCCCGTGGAACTTCCCGATCCTGATGGCCGTGTGGAAGCTGGCGCCGGCACTGGCGGCGGGCAACACCGTGGTGCTGAAGCCGGCCGAGCAGACCCCGGCCTCCGTCCACTACTGGCTGGGCCTGGTGGCGGACCTGCTGCCGCCGGGCGTGCTGAACGTCGTCAACGGCTTCGGCGAGGAGGCCGGCAAGCCGCTCGCGTCCAGTCCGCGGGTGGCGAAGGTCGCCTTCACCGGGGAGACGGCGACGGGCCGCCTGATCATGCGGTACGCGGCCGAACACCTGAAGCCGGTCACGCTGGAACTGGGCGGCAAGAGCCCGAACCTGTTCTTCGACGACATCTGGTCGCAGGACGACGACCTGCGGGACAAGGCCCTGGAGGGCTTCACCATGTTCGCGCTCAACCAGGGCGAGGTGTGCACGAATCCCTCGCGGGCCCTGGTCGAGCGGGGCCGGTACGGGGACTTCCTCGACGCGGCCGTGGCCCGCACCGAACTGATCGTGCCGGGGCATCCGCTGGACACGGACACGATGATCGGGGCCCAGGCCTCGCAGGAGCAGCTGCAGAAGGTCCTGTCGTACGTGGAGATCGGCCTGCGGGAGGGCGCGAAACTCCTGACGGGCGGCGGCCGCCAGGAACTGGAGGGCGACCTCGCGGGCGGCTTCTACGTCCAGCCGACCGTCTTCGAGGGCGACAACCGCATGCGGATCTTCCAGGAGGAGATCTTCGGCCCGGTGGTGTCGGTGACCGCCTTCCAGGACTTCGAGGACGCGGTACGGATCGCCAACGACACCGCCTACGGCCTGGGCGCGGGCGTGTGGACCCGCGACATCAACACGGCCTACCGCGCGGGCCGCGCGATCCAGGCGGGCCGCGTCTGGACCAACTGCTACCACGCCTACCCCGCCCACGCCGCGTTCGGCGGCTACAAGCAGTCGGGCATCGGCCGCGAGACCCACAAGATGATGCTGGAGCACTACCAGCAGACCAAGAACCTGCTGGTGAGTTACTCCCCGAAGAAGCTCGGCTTCTTCTAGGCGCACGCGGGCCGGTGCCTGCCGGGCTTGCGCCCGGCGGGCGGCGGGCGCAAGCCCGTGGGCGAAGGGTTCCCCGTGCGGGGATCAGGCCGCGGCCAGCTCCTTCTCGCGGTCCGGGGCCGCGACCGGGGGCTTCCGGTTCGGCAGCGAGAGCCGGAAGACCTTGCGCCACGCCGAGTACACCTGCTTGGGCAGCGGCCCGGTGACGTACTGCAGCTCGTACTTCTCGAACAGGGCGCGCACCTTCACCGCGACCTCGGCGTACCGGTTGCTGGGCAGGTCCGGGAAGAGGTGGTGCTCGATCTGGTGCGACAGGTTGCCGGTCATGAAGTGCATGGCCTTGCTGCCGCTGATGTTCGCCGAGCCCATCATCTGGCGCAGGTACCACTGGCCGCGCGTCTCGCCCTTGATCGACCGGCGCTCGAAGACCTGTACGCCCTCCGGGAAGTGCCCGCACATGATCACCGAGTGGGACCAGACGTTGCGGACCAGGTTCGCGGTGAACGTGGCGGCGAGCGTGGTGAGGAACGACGGGCCCGAGAGGAGCGGGTGGATCACGTAGTCCTTGAGCACCTGCTTGCGGATCTTGCGGCCCACGGCCCTGGCCCGTGCGCGGAACTCCGGGTTCTTGCGGCGGTGCTTGCTCAGGTTCCTGCCGAGCTCCAGGTCGTAGGCGGCGATGCCGTATTCGAAGAAGCAGGCGTTGATGAAGTTCCACAGCGGCTGGCCGAGGTGGAACGGGTGCCACTTCTGGTCCTCGTCGACGCGCATGATGCCGTAGCCGAGGTCGTTGTCCTTGCCGATCACGTTGGTGTACCGGTGGTGCAGCTCGTTGTGCGAGTGCTTCCACTGCTCGGCCGGCGAGACGTGGTCCCAGTCCCAGGTGGTGGAGTGGATCTTCGGGTCCCGCATCCAGTCCCACTGGCCGTGCAGGACGTTGTGCCCGATCTCCATGTTCTCCATGATCTTCGCCACGGACAGGCCGGCGGTGCCGATCAGCCACGCGGGCGGGAAGAACGAGAACAGCAGGACGCCCCGGCTGACCAGTTCGAGTTTCCGCTGGGCCGAGATGACCCTGCGGATGTAGGCGGCGTCCTTCTCCCCGCGGCCGGCGATCACCTCGTCACGGATGGCGTCCAGCTCCCGGCCGAGCTCCTCGATCTGTTCCGCGGTCAGGTGGGCGGTGGGGTCGATGGCGGTCAAGGTGCTCCTACCGTTCGATGTCGCAGGGGCCCGCCGCGGCGGACACGCAGGTCTGGATGAGGACGCCCGGGCCGGCCTCGGTGATCTCGCCGGTGCGCAGGTCGCGGACGGCGCCCGCCGTGAGCGGGGTGACGCAGCCGAAGCAGATGCCCATGCGGCACCCGGCCGGCATGAGCACGCCCGCCTCCTCGCCGACGTCCAGCAACGGTGTGGCGCCGTCCGCTTCGACGGTCCTGTTGCTGGCGGCGAAGGTGACCTCGCCGCCGTCGCCGGTGACGACGACGGTGGGGCGGAAGCGCTCGGTGTGCAGGCGTTCGCGGACGCCGTGCTCGCTCCAGTGGTCCTCGGCGGCGTCGAGCAGCCCCGCGGGCCCGCACGCCCAGGTCTCGCGCTCGGCCCAGTCGGGGACGAGTTCGCCCAGGCGGGAGACGTCGAGCATGCCGTCCGTGTCGGTGTGCAGCTCGATGAGGCGCAGCTTCTGGTCCGCGACCAGGCCGTGCAGGTCCTCGCGGAAGATCACGTCGTGCGGCTTCGGTGCGGAGTGGACCATGACGACGTCGTCGAACGCCGTGTCGCGCAGCATGCCCATCGCGGGCGTGATGCCGCTGCCCGCCGTCAGGTAGAGCACCTTGGCGGGCCTGGTCTCCGGCAGCACGAAGTCACCGGCCGCCTGGTCGAGCTGGATCAGCGTGCCCGGTCGCGCCCGGTGGACCAGGTGGTTGCTGACCTTTCCGTCCGGGATCGCCTTCACGGTGATCGTGATCCGGCCGTCCCGGCGGTCCGTCGGCGAGGTGACCGAGTAGGCACGCCACAGGCGCACCCCGTCGACGTCGACCCCGATCCGCACGTACTGACCGGCCGTGTGGCCGCGCCAGCCCCGTCCCGGCCTGATCACGATGGTCGCGGCGTCACTCGTCTCGGGATGCACGGCCTCGATGCGCCCCCGCAGGTCGGCGCCCGCACGCAGCGGGCTGACCAGGTCGAGGTAGTCCGACGGCAGCACCGGCGTCGTGACCATCTCCAGCAGTTTCCACGCCCTACTGCGGAGGGCTGCACTCGTCATGACCCCAGCTTGATGTGCTTCGGAGGATAGAGTCCTGTCCGAAAGACGTGAATCTGATCGGTTGAATTGTTCGCAGGGAACAAAAAGTGAGCCATGCAGTCCGGAGGGCCAGCGAACTGGTCCTGGATGAGACGACGGTCACCGCGCTTCGGGCCGCGCTGAGGACCACCGCCGACGAGGTCGTCCAGGCGATCATCGACGAGGTCCCGCCCTACGCCAATGCCCTGTCGGGTCGTATGGGCGCCACCATCCGGCGGGCCGTCCGCAACGCCCTGGGCCTCTACCTCGACCTCGCGAGCGGGAACGCCACGGGCGGCGACGCCGGCGACGCGGCCTACGAGCTGGGCCGCGGCGAGGTCCGCGACGGCCGTTCGATGGACGCCCTGCTGAGCGCCTACCGGGTCGGCGCCCGCGTGGCCTGGCGAGGCCTGGCCGCCGGAGCCGTGCCCGCGGGGCTGCCCGCCGCCCAGGTGGCCAAGTTCGCCGAGCTGACCTTCGCCTACATCGACGAGCTCTCGGCCGCGAGCGCCGCGGGCCACGCCGACGAACTGGCCGCGCGGGGCCGGGCCCACGAGCGCCACCTGGAACAGCTGGCCCGCGACCTCCTCTCCGGCGCGAGCCCGGACGTGCTCCTCGCCGCTGCCGCGCGGGCCGGGTGGCAGCCGCCGGTCTCGCTGACCGCGGTGCTGCTGCCCGCCGCCCAGGCCCGGCCGGCCTACCGCACGCTGGACCCGAACACCCTCGTCCTCGACGACCTGCCGGACGCCTCCGGCGTGCTGCTCGTCCCCGATGCCGACCGGGCCCATCTGCTGAGGCGGCTGCCCGACCGGACCTCCGTGGTCGGCCCGGCCCGGCCGTGGACGCGCGCGTCCGCCTCGTACGCACGAGCCGTACGCGCGCGCTCCCTCTCCTGCGACATCCGCGACACCGAGGACCACCTGGCCGAGCTGGTGCTGAGCGCCGATGCGGAGGCGTTCGCCGACCTGCGCGTCCGGGCCCTCGCACCGCTGCGGACCCTGCCGGGCGCCACCGCGCGGCGGCTGGAGGAGACGCTGCGGGCGTGGCTGCTGCACCAGGGCAGGCGGGACGAGGTGGCGGCGGCGCTGTTCGTCCATCCGCAGACCGTCCGGTACCGGATGGCGCAGCTGCGGGAGCTGTTCCCGGACCTGGGGTCTCCGCACCGGGTTCTCGAACTGACGCTGGCGGTCGGTCTCCCCGGGGCTGACCTGCGTTCATCGCAGGAGCCCGGCACCGCCTAAGGTCTGAAGACCTGCGACGGAGAGCGAGGCGCTGCGATGAGTGGACCGACGAAGCCCGAGGTGGGGGTTCCGGAGGGGGCGGCTCCCACCGAGCTGACCGTCCGGGACCTGGTCGTCGGGGACGGGGCCGAGGTGAGGCCGGGCATGGTGGTCCGGGTGCACTACGTCGGGGTGACCTTCGAGACCGGTAAGGAGTTCGACGCCTCCTGGGACCGCGGCGAGCCCTTCAAGTTCGCCCTGGGCGGCGGCAAGGTCATCAAGGGCTGGGACCGGGGGGTGAGGGGGATGAGGGTCGGCGGCCGGCGCGAGATCGTCGTTCCGCCGCGGCTGGGCTACGGCACGCAGTCTCCTTCGCCCCTGATCCCGGCGGGCTCGACCCTGGTCTTCGTGGTGGACCTGCTCGACGTGTACTCCCGCGCCACCGGCTGGAGCAACCCCCAGTGACCCCGGCACGTCGTGCGGCGGGCGTGGTGGGAGCCGAGCGCGGGGGCGACGAGGACCGCTGAGAGGGCGGCTGCGTACCTGACCGTGCCGGCGCCGGGCAGGGCGCACGAGGTCGGTGGGCCGTGGCGCCGTCACGACGACGCCGAGCCCTTGCCGTGGGTCACGGGACCACCCCGGCACCGGCGGGGCGGGGCGTTCGTGTTCCGTAAGGTGTCGGACCCGCCTGCGGGGGCTCCGGGGGCGGTTGCATGAGGGCATGGACCATCCTCCCGGCCGACGCCGCCCCGCCCTGCCGCGACTGCGCCCCCCGGCCCTGCGGCCGCCCGCTCTCCGCCCGCCGTCGTTCTCCGGGCGGTTGCACGACCCGCGGACGGCGACGGCGATCGGACGGTGGCTCGGTGCGGCCCTCGCCGTGTGCTTCCTGACCGGGCTGATCAGTCATTTCCTCCAGCACCCGCCGCCCTGGCTGTTCGGCCGCCTGCCGTCGCGGCCGGTCTGGGGCTACCGGCTGACGCAGGGAGCGCACATCGCCACCGGGCTGGCGGCGATCGTCCTGCTGTTCGCCAAACTGTGGACGGTCTACCCGCGGTTGTTCGCGTGGCCACCGGTCCGCTCGGTGCGGCACGCGCTGGAGCGGCTGTCGGTGGCGGTGCTGGTGGCGACCGCGGTGTTCCAGGTCCTGACCGGGCTGCTGAACATCGCCGAGTGGTACCCGTGGCCCTTCTCCTTCGTGCCGGTGCACTACGCGGTGGCCTGGGTGGTCGCCGGGTCCGTCCTGCTGCACGTCGCGGTCAAGGCCCCCGGGATCCGCGCCCACTGGAGCCGGCGCTCCGCCGGGACGCTCGCCCTGCCGGACGAGGGGCGCGACGGTCCCGACCGCAGGTCCCTGCTGCTCGGTGTGGGTGCGGCCGTGGGCGCGGTCACGGTGACCACGGTCGGCCAGACGTTCACGCCGCTGGCGTCCCTGGACCTGCTGGCGCCCCGGCATCCCGGCCACGGACCGCAGGGGCTGCCGGTGAACCGGACCGCGGCCGCGGCCGGGGTGACCGCACAGGCCGTGCGGGACTGGCGGCTGCGGGTGCTGGGCCCGCGGCCCTACGGGCTGACGCCGGCGCAGCTGGCCGCGTTGCCGCAGTACCGGGTGCGGCTGCCGATCGCCTGTGTGGAGGGCTGGAGCGCGCAGGCCGACTGGGCGGGGGTGCGCGTCCGCGACCTGCTGGAGCGGGCGGGTGCCCGTCCCGGTTCCGGGCTGCGGGTGGTGTCGCTGGAGGTGGCCGGGGCGTACCGGGTCATGGACATGGGGCGGGAGTACGCCGAGGATCCGCTGACCCTGCTCGCGCTGCGTCTGAACGGAGAGGTGCTGTCCGCCGACCACGGGTACCCGGCGCGGATCATCGCGCCGAACCGGCCCGGTGTGCTGCAGACCAAGTGGGTCACGAGGCTGGAGGTGCTGTGAGGTACGTGCGCGCGGTGCTCGGGGTCTTCGGGCTGTTGCTGATCGGGGTCGGCGGGTGGCACCTGGTGGCGCAGCCCGACCCGTACGGGGTGCTGGTCTGGCTGGGCGGGGCGTTGCTGCTGCACGACGGGCTCGTCGCTCCGCTGGTGCTGGCCACCGGCCTGCTGGTCGCGGCCGTACCCGCCAGGAGTGCGGTCCGTGCCGCGCTGATGACGGCCGGGGCGCTGGTGCTGATCACGCTGCCGCTGCTGCTGCGGCCGGGAGCGCCGCCGAACCCGTCGGCGCTCCCCCTGCCGTACGCCCGCAACCTGCTGCTGCTCCTGGCCGCGGTGGCGGTGGTCACGATCGCTTCGGTGCTGCTCGCCCGGCGGCGGCGCGGGAGGGACCGACGCCGAATTCGGTGAAGGTCCGCCCGGACGAAGTCCAGCGGTGCAAGGGCGTCCAGCCGGCCCGGCCGGCTTCGCGGCCGAGGGCCTCGGGTCCGATCCGGGCCCAGGGGAAGGGGACGCCGAGGGTGCCGCGGCCGTCGTCGAGGCGGACCTCGCACCGCTCGTCCACCTCGACCGGGGCTGCTTCGGCGATGACCCGGCCGCCCGGGGCGAGCAGTTCGGCGGCCCGGTCGAGGAGGGCCGCCGGGTCGCCGCCGATGCCGATGTTGCCGTCGACGAGCAGGACGGTGCTCCAGCGTCCTTCGCCCGGCAGCGGTCCGAAGACCGACCTGCACAGGGCCGTGCCGCCGCGCCGGACGGTGCGCGTCACCGCGGCCGGGCTGACGTCCACGCCCAGGGCACGGTGACCTCGCTCGGCCAGGGCCGCCACCAGCCGGCCGGGGCCGCAGCCGACGTCGAGGACGGCGCCCCGGCAGCGGGCGAGGACGCTCTCGTCGCCGGCGTCGGCGTCCGCCAGCCAGCGCTCCACCTCCAGCGGCATCATCCAGCCGTCGGTGCGGCGCAGGAAGAGCGGTCCCCGCCCGGCGTCCAGGGCCGTGGCGTAGGGGTCGTCCCGCCAGGGCCTGGGGGCCGCGGTCCGGGCGGGGGTCCCGCCGAGCGCGGTCACCGCACCCCCTCGGGCGACGTGGTCAGCCGGGCGTGGAGGGCGGCGAACCGGCCGTGCGGCGGGACCGCCGCGACCTCGCGCGCGTCGGCCGCCGTGTCCACGTCCCTGAGCACCGGCAGCAGCCCGATCCGCAGCCCGGCCGCGCGCAGCCGCTCGTACTGCACCGCCCCGGTCTCGGGCAGGGACATGGGTACGCCCAGCAGCAGGGCGGGGTCGGGACGGGCCAGCCCGAGGGCCCAGAACCCGCCGTCGGCGGCCGGGCCGAACCAGGCGTCGTGGCACTCGAAGTCGAGCGCGGGCCCGAGGAGGTCCGGGGTGAGCTGGGGGGTGTCCATGCCGATCAGCAGGGCCGGGCCGCCGCAGTCGGCGAAGGCCGCGGCGAGGCGTACGTCCAGAGGCCCGGGGCACTGGGTCCTGACCTCGAAGCCGGGCGGGAGCCACGGTCCGGGTGAACCGTCGAGGACCAGGACGTGCCGGGCGGCCGGGGTGGCGGCCGCGGCGAGGAGGGTGTCCGCCAGCGCCGCCCCGGCCAGGGCCGCCGCCTCGTCGGGCGTGAACGGCGGCGTCAGGCGCGTCTTGACCCGGCCCGGTACGGGCTCCTTGGCGATCACGAGCAGGGTGGTCACCGGGCACCTCCGGCGGGAGAGGCCCGGTGGGTGGTGCGGGGCGGCTCGGCGAGCACGGCCCGCATGTCGCGGACGGCCTGCCAGGTGCCGCGCCAGGTGCCGGTCACCTTGGACTTCCCGGCCCGCGGGAGGTAGGGGACGTCCTCCTCGCGGACGCGCCAGCGGGCGTCGGCGGCCCGGACGACCATCTGCAACGGGTACCCCGAGCGCCGGTCGGTGAGGTCCAGGGCGAGCAGTGCCTCCCGCCGGGCGGCCCGGAGCGGACCCAGGTCGTGCAGGCGCAGCCCGGTACGGCGCCGCAGCATCCGGGAGAGGGCCAGGTTTCCGACCCGTGCGTGCGCGGGCCAGGCCCCCCGGCCCTGCGGCCGGCGGCGTCCGAGGACCAGGTCCGCACCGCCGTCGGCGATCGTGCGGACGAATCCTCCGAGCAGCCCGGGATCGAGGGAGGCGTCGCAGTCGCAGAAGCAGACGAACTCGGCCGTGGCGGCCAGGAGTCCGGCGTGGCAGGCCGCACCGAAGCCGCGCCGGGACTCCGTCACGACGGTGGCGCCGAGGGAGCGGGCGATGTCCGCCGATCCGTCGGTGGAGCCGTTGTCCACGACCAGGGCGCGCCAGCCGGCGGGGATGCGGGCGAGGACCCAGGGCAGCGCCTCGGCCTCGTTCAGGCAGGGAAGGACGACGTCCGCTTCGCTGCCCACGGGGGGATGATCGGTCACGCACGCCACCGTAGGAAGGCGAGCGGCGAAACGGGGCCACCGACTCCTTACGAAACACGGACGGCAGAGCGGGACCCGGCGGCCCGGGGGTGTCGGGCCGGGCCCGCCGTACGACACTGGAGCGCATGAGCACGCCTGCACCCCCCGCCCGGATCCTCGTCGTGGACGACGACCCGACCGTCGCGGAGGTCGTCACCGGATACCTCCGCAGGGCCGGCCACACCGTCGGGCACGCCGCCGACGGCCCCGCCGCCCTCGTCCTGGCCGCCCGCGACGAACCCGACCTGGTCGTCCTCGACCTGATGCTGCCGGGCCTCGACGGGCTGGAGGTGTGCCGGCGGCTGCGGGCCGACCGGCCCGTGCCGGTGATCATGCTGACCGCCCGCGGGACGGAGGACGACCGGATCGCCGGCCTCGAACTGGGCGCCGACGACTACGTCACCAAGCCGTTCAGCCCGCGCGAGCTGGTCCTGCGCGTCGAGTCCGTGCTGCGCCGCAGCCGGCACGGGGCGGAAGGCGCAGAGGGGCGGGAGCGGCGGGGCCTGCTGCGGGCGGCGGGGATCGTCGTCGACCCCGGCACCCGGCGGGCGTCCAAGGACGGGCACGAACTGGCGCTCACACTGCGCGAGTTCGACCTCCTCGCGCACTTCATGGCCCGGCCGGGCCGGGCGCACGGCCGGGAGGAGCTGATGCGGGACGTGTGGGGGTGGGAGTTCGGCGACCTCTCCACGGTCACCGTCCACGTGCGCCGGCTCCGCGCCAAGATCGAGGACGATCCGGCCGCACCGCTGCTGATCCAGACCGTCTGGGGGGTCGGGTACCGCTTCGAGGCGGTGACCCGGAACGCTCCGGGCCCGGCGGGTGCCGTCGGGGCGGAAGGGACACGGTCGTGAGGGACGTCCTGCTCATCGCCCTGTTCGCGCTCGGTGGTGCGGTGTGCGCCGGGGCGGCCGGGGCCCTGGCCCTGTGGCTGCTGCGGCGGAGGTCGGTCGCCGTCTCGCTGACCGTGGTGGCGGCCGTGGCCGTCACCACCATGCTGGCGGGCACCCTCGCCGTGGCCCGGGCCATGTTCCTGTCGCCGCACGACCTGACGGTGGTGACCCTGGTCGTGGCGATGGCGGCCGTGGTGTCGCTGGCCACGGCACTGCTGATGGGGCGCTGGGTGGTGGCCCGCAGCCGTGACCTGGCGCTCGCCGCCCGGGACTTCGGGGAGGACGGCGACTTCACGACGCCGTCCGCGCCGGCCACCGCGGAACTGTCCCTTCTGGCCGCCGAGCTCGCGGCCACCAGCGCCAGGCTGGCCGCTTCCCGCGAGCGGGAGCGCGCGCTGGAGACCTCCCGCCGTGAACTGGTCGCCTGGATCTCCCACGACCTGCGCACGCCGCTCGCCGGGCTGCGCGCCATGGCGGAGGCCCTGGAGGACGGTGTCGCCTCCGATCCGGCCCGCTACCACCGGCAGATCCGCACCGAGGTGGAACGGCTCGACAGCATGGTCGGGGACCTCTTCGAGCTTCTCCCGCATCCACGCCGGTGCCATGTCCCTGTCGCCGTCCCGCGTTTCGCTGCGGGACCTGGCGGCGGACGCCCTGCTGGGGGCCGATCCGCTCGCCCGGGAGCACGGTGTGCGGCTGCACGGCGAGGACATCGCGCACGTGCCGGTCGAGGTGGACGGCAAGGAGATGACCCGGGTCCTGGCCAACCTGCTCGTCAACGCCATCCGGCACACACCCGCGGACGGCACCGTGGCCGTCGCGGTCGCCCGACGGGAGGACGCGGCCGTGCTGTCCGTCACCGATGCGTGCGGCGGCATCGCCGAGGACGACCTGCCGCGGGTGTTCGACACCGGCTGGCGGGGCAACCCGGCCCGCACCCCGCCGTCCGGGGCGGGGCTGGGGCTGGCGATCGTCCGGGGCATCGTCGAGGCCCATGCGGGGCGGGCGGACGTCCACAACGTCCCCGGCGGCTGCCGCTTCGAGGTGACGCTGCCGCTCGCCTGACCCGGCCCCGGCGGCTCCGGTGCCGCGGGCCGGCCTGCGGCACCGGAGCCCGTGGCGGCCGCGCCGTCACCCGGCCCCGGAGGATGCCCGCTGCCGCGTCACGGCGAACTCCGCCATCCCCTCGGCGAAGCCGACCTGGGGGCGCCAGCCCAGCTCCCGGCGCAACCGTGCGGAGTCGGCCGTGATGTGCCGGACGTCCCCGAGCCGGTACTCCCCCGTCACCACCGGATCCGGCCCGCCGTGGGCCCGCGCGAGGACCGCCGCCATCTGCCCGACGGTGTGCGGCTCTCCGCTGCCCGTGTTGTAGGCGGTGTGCCGGCCGTCTCCGCCGCCCGGGGAGGGTGCCGCCAGGGCGGCCAGCGCCGCGGCGTTGGCCCGCGCCACGTCCCGTACGTGGACGAAGTCCCGCCGCTGGCCGCCGTCCTCGTAGACCCGTGGCGCCTCGCCGCGCGCGAGCGCGGAGCGGAAGAAGGAGGCCACGCCGGCGTACGGGGTGTCCCGGGGCATGCCCGGGCCGTAGACGTTGTGGTAGCGCAGGGAGACCGCCGAGCCGCCGGTGGCGCGGGCCCAGGCCGCCGCCAGGTGCTCCTGCGCCAGCTTGGTCGTGGCGTAGACGTTGCGCGGGTCCAGCGGGGCGTCCTCCGCCACCAGCCCCGGCGCCAGTGCGGCGCCGCAGTGCGGGCAGGGCGGCTCGAACCGTCCTGCCCGCAGGTCGTCGGCCGCGCGGGGGCCCGGCCGCACCACGCCGTGCCGGGGGCACTCGTAACGGCCCTCCCCGTACACCACCATCGACCCGGCCTGGACGAGCCTGCGTACGCCGGCCTCCGCCATGGCCGCCAGCAGCACGGCCGTCCCCAGGTCGTTGCACGACACGTAGTCCGGGGCGTCCGCGAAGTCCTTGCCGAGCCCCACCATGGCCGCCTGGTGGCACACCGCGTCCACCCCTCTCAGGGCGCGGCGCACCGCGTCGGCGTCCCGGACGTCCCCGCGCAGGAACTCCGCGTCGGGGAGCGCGGGCTCCACCGGATGCGCGGCCGCCGACAAGGCGTCGAGCACCACCGGCTCGTGTCCCTCGTCCCGCAGGACGTCCACCACCTGGGCGCCGATGAATCCGGCGCCTCCCGTCACCAGTACGCGCATGCCCGCACGCTACGCACCCCGGCTCTCCGGCACGCGTTCCCACACCGCCCCGTAAGACTTCCGTCAGGCTCTGCGGGCGTGGAGGGTGTGGGCGCCGAGGGCGAGCGGGGTGTGGCCGACGAGTGCGAGGCCGCAGTCCGCGAGCAGGCGGGCGTAGTGGTCGGCGGTGCGTTCGCGGCCGCCGGTGTTGCACATCATGTGCAGGTCCCAGGCGGTGGCCAGGGAGGCGGTGGTGCAGTCGGCGGGCAGCAGGCGCTCGACGACGAGGAGGTCGGCGTGCCCGGGCATGGCGGCGGCGCAGTGGCGCAGGATGCTCCGGCAGCGGTCGTCGTCCCAGTCGTGCAGGACCCGGGACAGGACGTAGACGTCGCCGCCCGGCGGGACGTCCGCGAAGTCACCCGCGCGGAAGCCGCAGCGCTCGCCCGCGGCGGTGCCGGCCAGCCGGGTGCGGGCGGCCGCGAGCACCTGGGGGCGTTCGAGGAGGACGCCGCGCAGGGTGGGGTGGACGGTCAGGATCCGCCCGAGGAGCTCCCCGGTGCCTCCGGCGATGTCGACAACGGTACGGGGGCGGCCGGGGGCCGTGGCGGCGGCGGTGAGCACCGGGTGCGCGGGGAGCGGTGCGAAGAGGGGCGCGCTCGACACCATGGACTGGTCGAAGAGGGCGGCGAGTTCGGGGTCGCGGGCGAAGTGGTCGAAGTGGTTCTCGCCGTGGAGGTGCTCGAAGCCGGGCTGTCCGCTGCGGACGGTGTGGGTCAGGTGGGCGAAGGACTGGTAGAAGGGGCCGCCGTACATCAGGGCCAGGGGCCGCATCGAGGCGGGCGCCCGCGCCGACAGGAGCGCGCCGACGGCGGTGAGGCGGAACCCGTCCGGCCCGTCGCGGACCACGCCCAGCATGGCGAGGTAGCGCAGCAGGGTCGCCAGGCTCTCCGGGTGGGCGCCGACGGCCCGGGCCAGTTCCGCCGTGCCGGTGCCGGTGTGTCGGTCCATGGCCTCGGGCAGCCGCAGTTGTGCGCACGCCGCGAGGGCCTGGGTGGTCCAGGCGCCGGTCAGCAGCCGCAGGAGCGTTTCCGCCGGCTGGGGCCCGTCGCTCGGCTCCGCGGCCGGGCCCGTCGCCGCGCCCGGTGCGCCGAGGTGCTCGGCCAGGACGTCGCGGTGGTCGCCGCTCGCGTACAGCTCCACGCGCCGGTAGGCCGTCTTGGTGTCGGCGGGCACGGTGAAGTAGAAGACGGTGCCGTCCTCGTGCAGGTTGTAGCCGCCGCCGTCGGCGACGGCGCCCTGCCACGCGAAGCTCGCCAGCAGCCCGCGGAGCACCAGCGGGTCGGGGTGCACGACGTCGAAGGCGAGGTGCGCCTCGTGTTCCCGGCGGCGCTCGTCGGCGGCGATCGGGGACAGGGCGGAGCCGGGCGGCACGGTCAGCGCGAACACCTCGACGGCCCGCTGTTCCCCGCCGGGGCCACGCACCTCGGGACGGAGAATCCTTACGTCAAGATCGGCGAGGTCCCGCCCGTGGCGTGCGGCGAGGCGTTCGCGGACGACGACGCTGGGCTGCGCCGGGGCGTCGGCGGGAAGGCCGCACGCCGCCAGTTCCGTGCGCAGCGCGTCCTCGTCGGGCGGGAACACCAGGACGGCGGCGTGCGCGAAGCGGCACCGGTCCGCCAGGGCCCGCAGTTCGGGGCCGCCGAGGCCGGGCAGCACCCGCGCGAGCAGGTCGGAGGTGTTCTGTTCGCGTACGAAGGCGGCCGTCGCGCGCAACCGCTCCGCGTCGTCGGCGGGGGCCGCCGTCATCGTGGTCGTGGGCATGGTGAAGGGAGGTTCGGAGTGCATGTCCGTGTCCGTGGGTGAGGGAGGGCCCGGGCGGGGGGCGTGGGCGGCCGCCGGCCGGGCCCCCGCAGTGGTGGGGCGGGGAGAGGTGCGGGAGGGGGGAAGGGCCCGTCAGATGCCGACGTAGTTCTCGGCGAACCAGTCCTGCTGGGTGGGCGAGGTGCGCAGCGAGGCGATCCGGGAGTGACGCAGGCGCTCCTGGAAGAGCGAGTCCCCGTCGGGGTCCGTGGCGTCGTGCAGGAGCCGGACCATCCAGTGCGAGAACTCCTGGGCGCGCCAGATGTGGGCCAGGCACCGCTCCGAGTAGTGGGCGAGCGGAGCGGGATCGCCGTGGACGAGCGCGTCGGTCAGGGCGTGGGCCAGGATCTCGGCCTCCAGTACCGCCAGGTTGGCGCCCTTGGCGGCGGAGGGGCTGATCAGTCCGGCGGCGTCGCCGACCAGGAACAGCGAGCCGTGGCGCAGCGGTTCGAGGACGTCGGACTCGAGGTCGACGACGGTGCGCTGGACGAAGGGGCCGCGCCGCAGGGGCCCGTAGCGGGCGGCGCGCATGCGCAGGGCGAGTTCGTCCCAGATCCGCTCCTCGTCCCAGGCGTCGGCGCGGGTGCCGCGTGCGCACTGCAGGTAGTAGCGGGTGATCTCGGCGGAGCGGGCCATGTGCCCGGCGAATCCGTCGGGGTGGATGGCGTAGCCCACGGCGTCCAGGCTCGGCGGTGCCTCGGCGAGCAGGCCCAGCCAGGTCACGCCGTGGTCGCGGTGGTGGCGGCGGACCGCGCCGGGCGGGAGGGAGCGCCGGCCCGCCCCGTGGCGGCCGTCGCAGGCGGCGACGTACCGGGCCCGCCACCGTCCGGGGCGCCCGTCGCCGTCCCGTACGGTGACCGAGGGCGTCGGGCCGTCGGCTTCGGCCACGGCGACCGCCTCGGTGTCGAAGAGGATCGTCCCCCCGGCGTCGAGGAACCGGTCCTGCAGGTCGGCGACGAGTTCGTGCTGGGGGTAGACGGTGTGGGGCTCGCCCCGGCCGAGGTGGCGGTAGTCGAGGCGGAAGCGGCCCTCCTCGGTGCGGAATTCGCACACGCCGTGTTCCTGTCCGCGGCGGCGCAGCCCCTCGTCCAGGCCGTTGCGGGCCAGGATCCGCACGGTGTTCGCGGCGAGGAAGCCGGCCCGTGCCCGTTGACGGGCCCCGTCGCGGGCCGCGCGTTCCAGGACGACGCAGTCGACACCGCGGCGGAGTAAGAGGTTTCCGAGCACCAGGCCGGCGGGGCCGGCCCCGATGACGACCACGTCGGCCGAGTCCTGGGCGACCGCGGCATATTGACTCTCTGTCACAATGGTGGATCTTAGGCACTGAAAAGTTCAAAGATCGTCCAGAATCACCCGTATGGTCCGCACGATGAGAAAAGGATTCTGCCGCCGCGGTCGCGCGCGGCCGGATCAGGGGGCGATCTCGAACTCCGGTGCCTTCAGGCTCTTCAGGCACGCGGTGTCCGGCGCGTTCGGGTCGTCGAAGAACGACACGGTGATCTCCTGTGCGCACTTCGACGTCGCGAAGACGACGTGCGGCTCGTACGGGATCGTGACGGCCTTGGCCCGGTCCAGCGTACGGGCGACGTACTCCCCGTTGTCCGCGCCGGTCTGGGAGTCGAAGCCGCCCGACAGGGCGAGGGTCGGGACGTCCCCGCGCGTGGCGTCACGGATGGAGCGCGGCGCGGCGGGGACGTTCCAGGCGTCGCAGTCCGGGCGGAGGAAGGTGAGTTGCGGTGCCTGTGCCTGCACCGAGGGCGGGAAGGACGGGAACGCCTTCTGGCCGCCCTTGAGCGCCTGCTCCTGGGTTTCGTACGGTGTCCACTCGCTGCAGAAGACGCCGTAGACGAGACCGTGCGCGACCCGCCCCATGGCCTGGGGGCTGAGCTTGCCGCCCGCCCACTGCTGGGCGATGCGCTGCGGCTTGCCGTTCGCCAGCTCGTCGAGGGCGGCGGGCACCTGGGGTGCCACGTGGGTGGCCGAGGTCATCCAGTTCACCAGGGCGGCGCCGTCGAGCACGACCTTGACCGGCTTATCGCTGCCGGGCAGGGTGACGGTGGTGGTGACGGGCTCGGCCTCCAGCCGGCGGACGAGCTGGTCGAAGGTGGCCGAGAGGTTCGGATAGCGCTTGTTGCACGCGGGTTGTGCCGCGCAGGCCTTGAACAGACCGTCGAAGCCCTGCCGGGCGCTGCTCCAGGTCGCCGCCGAACCGGACCTCGACGGCGGGAGGACGCCGTCGATGCCCACCGAGCGGAGCCCTTCGGGGTGCAGGCGCATGTAGGCCAGGGCCAGGTGGGTGCCGTAGGAGATGCCGAAGAGGTTCCACTTCTCGACGCCCAGCGTCTTGCGGAGGTCCTCGTAGTCGGCGGCGCTCTCGGTGTCGTTGTAGGCGCCGAGGTCGATCCCCCGGGCCGCGAGCTCGTCCCGGCAGGTCTTCGTCGCCTCGACGTGCAGGCGTTCGGTGGCCGGGTCGTCCTGGGCGAGGCCGACGGCGCGCGCGTTGAACTCGTCGATGTTGGGGCACAGGAGGTTCGGGTCGGCCGAGTAGGTTCCGCGCTGGGACATGAAGATCACGTCGCGGTCGCGGTTCAGGCCGCCGTCGATCGCCATCTTCGCCTCCCCCACCGCGTCGTCCCCGGGGCCTCCCGCGAGCCAGACGATCGGGTCGGCCTCGGGGGTGTCGGTCGCCGCCGGGACGATCGCGACGCCGAGGCGGATCGAGCGGCTGCCGGGCTTCGCCCGGTTCTCGGGCACGGTGAGCGTGCCGCACCGGGCCCCGTCGAGGGCCTCGATCGGTTCCGGTGTCCTGGGGCAGGGGCCCGGTTCGAAGGCCGCGTCCCCCACGGTCCGGGCGACCGTTCCGGTCGGCCGGCCCGGGGTGGGGTCGGCGGCGGCGGGGGGCTGTGCTCCGGCGGGCGCCGCGAGCAGTCCGGCGACGAGGAGGGCGGCCGTCAGGCCGGCCGACGAGGGGGCCAGGAGCCCTCCGGCGGAGCGGCGGCGGCCAGGGCGGGGCGCGGGAGCGTGGGTCATCTGCCCTCCCGGTCATCAGGGACGATCGTGAACGGTTTGGGTTCCACGCCGGCCACGCAGCTGGTGTCGGGCGCGGTCGGGCGGGCGAAGAACGAGGCCAGCACCTCCTGGGCGCAGGGTGACTGCGGGACCACCCAGTGGCCGATGCCGGGGATCAGCACGGAGGTGGAACGGGACAGGTTGCGGGCCACGTCCTTGGCCCAGCTCGCGCCCGTCTTCACGTCGAACGTGCCGGAGACGACGAGCGCGGGCACCGGGCTGACCGTGGGCAGACGCTGGGCGGCCGCGCGGTCCGCGACGTCCCAGACACCGCACGCCGGGTACTGGAAGGGCAGTTGCGGCACCTGGGCGAGGACCGTGTCCGGCCATTGCGGGTAGACCTTGCGCCCGGCCTTCAGCACGTCGGTCTGCGCGTACCCCGGTGCCCACTCGCCGCACACCACGGACTGGGTCAGGCCGTGGGCGAACTCGCCCGGCTTCTGGACCGATCCCGCCGCGCGGGCCTTGGCGAAGCGCTCCGGGTTCCCGTGGGCGAGCTCGTCGAGCGCTGCCGGCAGGTCCTCGGGGCGCGGGGTGAAGGCCACGATCAGGTTCAGCAGCGCGCCGCCGTCGAGGACGACCGTGACGGGTTCGCCGCCTCCGGGCGGCTCGACCTTCAGCGTCAGGGGGTGGGCTTCGAGCCTGCGCACCTGCTCGGTCAGCGTCCGGCGGAACTCCGGGTAGCGGTTCTTGCAGGCGGGCTGGGCGGCGCAGGCCTCGATGATGTTGTCGATCCCCTCGGCGGTGCTGGCCCAGGTCCACGGCAGGGTCACGTGCTGGGGCGGCGTGATCGAGTCGATGGCGAGGGCGCGGATGCCCTCGGGGTGCAGGCGCAGGTAGGTGAGGGCCAGGTTGCTGCCGTACGAGTACCCGTAGACGTTCCACTGGCGCAGCTTCAGCGCCTTGCGCAGGTCGTCGAAGTCGGCCGCGTTCTCGGTGGTGTTGTAGGCGCCGAGGTCGACGCCCTGGGACGTGAGGCGGCCGCGGCAGTCCCCGACGGCCTTCAGCATGAGCTGTTCCGCCTGGTCCGAGTCGTAGCCGAGGCCGACGGCCTGTTCGTTGAACCGGTCGACCTCCGGGCAGGCCAGGTTCGGCTGGTCGTAGAGGTTGCCGCGCTGGGCCATGACGATCAGGTCGCGGTCCTTGTTCAGGCCGGAGTCGACGAGGAAGGGGATGTCGTCGAAGGTGTCGGCGCCGGGGCCGCCCGCCATGAACACCACGGGGTCCTGCGCGGGCTTCGCCGTGTTCAGCGCCGGGATGACGGCGACGGCGAGTCGGATGGTCCGCCCGTCGGGGCGTGAGCGGTTCTCGGGGACCTCCAGGTGGCCGCAGCGGGCCTCGGTCAGGGCCTCGATGGGCTCGGGCGGCTTCGGGCAGGGCCCGGGCACGAACCGGGACGGGGCCGCCCGGGCCGTGCCGGAGGACCGGGAGTCCGGTGATGCCGTACCGCCGGGTGCGGGGCCGCCGGGCGTCGAGCCTCCCGGTGCGGGGCTGAACGCGGTCAGGCAGACCAGTGCGGCCGCGGCGGTCACCGCGGGGAGGGTGTGCTTGGGCATCGGCTTCGTTCCTCTGCCGGCATCGGCGGCGGACCTGCTGGGCCGGGCCGCAGCGGTTGGGGCGGAACGCTCGTTGTCGACGCTACCGGGTGCGCCGTACGCCCGCACGCGGAGCCGATCAGCGGCCCCGGCCGGGCCCGGCCGGCGGGCAGGGCCTGATCGTGGTGGCGGTGGCCGTGGGGTCGTGGCTGCGGATCACCGAGCGGCAGGCGATCGACAGGGTCCACACCACGGGATCCGCGGCGCCCGACCGGCCGGAGGTGCGGGCGCCGTCCCACCGGGCGGCCCGCCCCGCGGGGGCGGGCCGGGCGATCTTGGCCCGGCGAGCAGACAATGAGCACGAGGCGCCCGGCGCGGTGAAGGTCTGGCGGGCGCTCGACGCCGCCCGCCGCAGCGCCGCGGCTCCAGCGAAGGACTGATGCCGATGCCGGACGAGAGAGCCGAACGCATCGCGGAATTCATCGAGCCGCTGCGGGTGGAGCCAGGGTCACGGGTACGCCTCGACAGGGACTTCGACCCCCGCTTCAAGGCGGGACTGAAGAAGCGGGACGGTGCCGAGCTGCTGCGCACCGGGGTGTCGCTGCTGGCCGAGTACCAGGACCGGCTGGCCGCCCAGGACACGTACGGGGTGCTGATGTGCCTGCAGGCCATCGACGCCGGCGGCAAGGACGGGACGATCCGTCACGTGATGAGCGGGGTCAACCCGCAGGGCGTGCGGGTGAGCAGCTTCAAGGTGCCCTCCGCCGAGGAGCTGGACCACGACTACCTGTGGCGGTACGCCCGGCGGCTGCCGGAGCGCGGCGAGATCGCCATCTTCAACCGCTCGCACTACGAGGAGGTCCTGGTCGTACGGGTGCACCCGGAGAACCTCGTCCGGCAGAAGCTGCCCGAGGAGGCCTGCGGGCCGGACGTGTGGGACCGGCGCTACCGGGAGATCAACCGCTGGGAGCACTACCTCACGGACAACGGGTTCAAGGTGGTGAAGATCTTCCTCAACCTGTCGAAGGAGGAGCAGCGCGCCCGCTTCCTCCAGCGCATCGACCGGCCGGAGAAGAACTGGAAGTTCTCCGCGGCCGACGTCCGGGAGCGGGCCCACTGGGACGACTACCAGGAGGCGTTCTCCGCGATGCTGTCGGCGACCAGCACGGCGTGGGCGCCGTGGTACGTCGTACCGGCGGACCGCAAGTGGTTCGCGCGGATCTGTGCGGCGTCGGTCCTCGCCCACACCCTGATGGGCATCGATCCGCAGTACCCCGACGTGGGGGAAGACGCGCGCAGGGCGCTCCTCGTCACCCGGCGCGAGCTGGAACGGGAGGCTCCCGCCGGGGCCCCGGCCGATCCGTCCGCCGACTCCGCCTCCCCGCGGCACGGGAACAAGGAGCACGGGAAGAAGGGCGGCGGGAAGAAGGGCGGCGGGAAGAAGGGCGGCGGGAAGAAGCACGGCTGAGGCCGGAGGCACGGCGATGACGGTACGGACGCAATCCGCGGGAGGGCGGCTCCCGGCGGGCCCGTCGGCAGCCGGGGGGCGGAGCGGGTGCGGATGAGGCGGTCCGTGCGGGACGGACGCGGGGACCGGACCCTCGCCTCCAGGGTGCGGGCCGTGCCCGGGGTCCGGGCGGCCTCGTCCTACCGGCGGGAGTGGCTGGTCAGGGACCTGGTGGCGGGTGTCGTGCTGACCACGCTGCTGGTTCCGCAGGGCATGGCGTACGCCGAACTGGCCGGGCTGCCGGCCATCACCGGGCTCTACACGACGGTCCTCTGCCTGCTGGGCTACGCGGTGTGCGGGCCCTCCCGGATCCTGGTGCTGGGCCCGGACTCCTCACTGGGGCCGATGATCGCCGCCACCGTCCTCCCCCTCCTGGCCGCCGACGGGGATCCCGACCGGGCGGTGGCGCTGGCCTCCGTGCTCGCGCTGATGGTGGCGGCCCTGATGGTCCTGGCCTCGGTGGCGAAGCTGGGCTTCGTCGCCGACCTCATCTCCAGGCCGACGATGATCGGGTACATGAACGGGCTGGCGCTGACCATCCTGATCGGCCAGCTGCCCAAGCTGCTCGGCTTCTCCGTCGACGCGGACGGCCTGGTCGAAGAGGCCGCCGGTTTCGTGCGGGGCCTCGCCGACGGGGCGGCCGTACCGGCCGCCGCGGCGGTCGGCGTCGGTGGCATCGTCGTCGTGCTGGCGCTGCAGCGCTTCCTGCCGAAGGTCCCGGCGGTGCTCGTGATGGTCGTCCTGGCCATCACCGCGACCGTCGTCCTCGGCCTGGGCGGGCACGGCGTCGCCCTGGTCGGGGAACTGCCCGAAGGCCTGCCCCCGTTGACCCTTCCCTCCGTGCGGTCCGGTGACCTGCCGCTGCTGCTGGGCGGCGCCGTGGGCATCGCCCTGGTGTCCCTGGCCGACACGATCTCCAACGCGACGGCCTTCGCGGCCCGTACGGGGCAGGAGGTCCGCGGCAACCAGGAGATGGCGGGCGTCGGCGTGGCCAACCTGGCGGCCGGTCTCTTCCAGGGTTTCCCCGTGAGCACCAGCGGGTCCCGTACGGCGGTGGCGGAGCGGGCGGGGGCCAGGACCCAGCTCACCGGGGTCGTCGGGGCGGCGCTCATCGTCCTCATGCTCGTACTGGCTCCGGGCCTGTTCCGCGACCTGCCCCAGCCGGCCCTCGCCGCCGTGGTCATCACCGCGTCGCTGTCCCTCGCCGACCTCCCGGGGACCGTACGGCTGTGGCGGCAGAGCCGCACGGAGTTCCTGCTGTGCTGCACGGCCTTCGCGGGCGTGGCCCTGCTCGGTGTGCTGCAGGGGATCGCGATCGCGGTGGGCCTGTCCGTCCTCAACGTCTTCCGGCGCGCGTGGTGGCCCTACCGCACGGTGCTCGGGCGGGTGCCGGACCTGGAGGGCTACCACGACGTGCGCTCCCACCCGCGGGCCCGGCGGCTGCCGGGCCTGGTGATCTACCGGTTCGACGCGCCGCTCTTCTTCGCCAACGCCAAGACCTTCGCCGGGGAGATCCGGCGGCTGGCCGCCGCTGACCCGCCGCCGACCTGGATCGTGATCGCGGCGGAGCCGATGACGGACGTGGACACCACCGCCGCCGACGTCCTGGAGGACCTCGACGAGGCGCTCAACGCGCAGGGGGTGCACCTGGTGTTCGCCGAGCTGAAGGATCCGGTGCGGCGCAAGATCGAGCGGTACGAGCTGACCCGCACCATCGACCCCGCTCACTTCTTCCCCACCGTGGAGGCAGCCGTCGCAGCCTACCGCCGGCTCACGGGGGCCGAGTGGCCGGACGGAGGGGGCCCCTGACGGCAACGCCGAGGAGCGGCCCGCCGCACTGCGGCGGGCCGCTCCCGAACGCTCTGCCGAAACGTTACGGCGTGACCTTCAGCAACGTGTTCGCGGTGCCGGAGGACGGGTTCTTGATGGCTCCCTTCGTCGCGGCCCCGGTCAGCGCCGCGGCCGTGGCGGCCGGCGTCGCGGACGGGTTGGCCGCCAGGTACAGCGCGGCGGCGCCGGCCACGTGCGGGGTGGCCATCGAGGTGCCCGAGATCGTCTTGACCCCGGTGTCGCTGTCGTTCCAGGCCGACGTGATCTCCGAGCCCGGCGCGTAGATGTCCACGACCGAGCCGAAGTTCGAGAAGTCCGACTGCTCGTCACCCTCGGTGCTGGACGCGACCGTGATGGCCTCGGGCACCCGGGAGGGGGAGCCCTGCCCGGCGTCCGAGGACTCGTTGCCGGCCGCGACGGCGAAGGTCACACCGGCGTCGACGGCCCGCTTGACCGCGGCGTCCAGCGCCTCGTCCACGCCGCCGCCGAGGCTCATGTTGGCGACCGAGGGACCGGAGTGGTTCTTGGTCACCCAGTCGATGCCCGCCACGACCTGCTCGGTGGTGCCGGACCCGTTGTCGTCCAGCACCCGCACCGCGACGATCTTGGCCTTCTTGGCGACGCCGTGCGAGGTGCCGGCGATGGTGCCGGCCACGTGCGTGCCGTGGCCGTTGCCGTCGTCGGCGGTCTCGTCGTTGTCGATCGCGTCGAAACCGTGGGTGGCGCGTCCGCCGAAGTCCTTGTGCGAGATGCGGACCCCGGTGTCGATGACGTAGGCCGTGACGCCTTCGCCGCCGCCGTCGGGGTACGTGTACTTCTGGTCGCCGGCCGTGGCGGCCTGGTCGATCCGGTCCAGGCCCCAGGACGGGGGCTTCTCCTGGGTCTCCTTGGTGGTGAAGCGCTTGTTCTGCACGACCGTGCCGACGGCCGGGTCGGCGGCGAGCCGCTTGGCCTCCTTCTCGGTGAGGCCGGACGCGGAGAAGCCGTTGACCTGGGAGCCGTAGGAGCGCTCCAGCTTGCCGCCGTACTTCTTCGCCAGGTCCTCCTTGTTCGCGGATGCGTCGAGGATGACGACGAAGCTGCCGTCCACGGCGCCCTGGACACCGAGCCCGTGCACCACCCCTTCGGCCGGTTCGGCCGCCCCCGCGAGGGGGCTCGCGAACAGGGCCACCGCGACCGCTGACGCGGCTCCCGCGGCTATGGCCGTGTTGCGAAGGGCATTGGATCGCTTGTGAGTTGCCATGTAGAGGGTTCTCCTCGTGTTGACGTGTGGGGCGTCAAACGTTCTGAAGAACCCTGTTCCGATTGACAGGAGCAAATCAAGGGCGAACCGGGGGTAAGGACTTGTTCAACAAGGTTTCTTAAAAGGCTCTCCACACCTCCTCCACCTCGCACACGCGTTCTCACGAACTCCCGCGTGTAATAGCCACGTTCTTTGCAGGCGCATGCGGCCGGGCGCGGGACTCCGGGATCGGCGGCGGCCGACCGGTGCGCTCCCCGCCGGCGGTCGGGGTGGTGGGTCAGATCGTGACCGGGCCGCGGGCGGTGGAGAACTCGACCGAGACCAGGCCCGGTTCCTCGTCCTCGACCCAGGTGACGTCGATCTGGTCGAGGGGGTGGTCGGCCGGCTCGCCGAGGAATTCGGCGATGGAGGCGGCGTCACCGGCGATGGAGACCCCCTGGATGGTGGTGGGGGTGCGCGGGTCGGCGCTCGGGCGCTCCTCCGTGGGAACCAGCCACTGCAGGAAGTAGGGCAGCTGCGGGTCCTCCATCAGTTCCAGCAGCCCGATCTGCCTCCACCTCAGGTCGAAACCGTCGGGGCGGACCCGGTGGCCCTCGGCCGAAGTACGGCCGAGGCGGGCCTCGACCGGGGCGATGTCGTCGACGGAGACCACCCAGCCGAGCCAGCCGCCGCCCTCCGCGGCGCGGCGCGCGACCGCCCGGCCGAAGGGCGCGCGGTCGGCTGCGGGGTGGTCGAGCGTGGTGACGACCTCGACGTAGGTGCCGCCGCTCAGCGGGAGGATGAAGTTGCGGGTACCGAAGCGCGGGTGCACTCCCCCGTCGACGAATCCGGCGCCGAGGGCCGATCCGATCCACTGGACGGTGGAGACGAAGCTGTCGCGGGCCACCGCATAGGACACGTGATCAAGTCGCACTGCGGCATCATCACCCGACAACCGGGACAAATCCCTGCGCCACGCCCGTCACGTAGGAGGCGACCCCCTCCGCGGAGGCACCCGCCCAGCCGACGTAGCCGTCCGGGCGGATCAGGAACACCCCGTCGCCGTAGGCCTCGTACGCGGGGATCCGGACGGTGCGGACCGGCGCCGTACCGGGGACGCCCAGCGGATCGGGCAGGCCGGCGCCGGCTGCGGCGCCGACGGCCAGCAGCGTCCAGTGCGTGCCGCGGAACTCCTCGAACAGCCGGACGCCGCCGCGGATCCCGTCCGGGGCGCGGTCGCCCGCTCGCAGCTGCTCCTCCGCGAGGCCCGTACGGGTCTCCACGGCCAGGGCGGAGCCCCGGTAGCCGAGGCCGAGCTGACGGGTGGCGGCGCCGCGCCGGGCCTGGCCGCGGTGGATGCGGGTGGACAGGCCGAGCATCCCGGCGGCGACGGGCAGCCGCTCCTCCTCGTAGGTGTCGAGCAGTGACGCGCGGGCTCCTCCGCGCAGGACGGCCGCCAGCTTCCAGCCGAGGTTGTACGCGTCCTGGATGCTGGTGTTGAGGCCCTGTCCGCCCGCGGGCGAGTGCACGTGCGCGCTGTCGCCGGCGAGGAAGACGCGGCCCTCGCGGAACCGGTCGGCCATGGCGGCGCGCGGCCGGAAGTCCGAGGCCCAGCGCACCTGCGTCACGTCCGTGGCGGCGAGGTGCGAGCGGGCGGCGACCATCGCGCGGATCCCGTCGGGCGAGAGGTCCGGCTCCGCGCCCTCCGGGAACTGCGCGACCGCCTGGAAGTCCTCCGTTCCGGCCAGCGGGCAGATCGCGAGGAAGCCCGCGCCGCCGGCCGGCGGGAAGACGTGCCAGTGGTCGCGGTCGAGGCCCGCGATGCGCAGGTCCGCGACGAGCATCGGGCTCGGGTCGACGCTCTCGCCGGTCATGCCGATGCCCAGCGCGCGCCGTACGGTGGACCGGCCGCCGTCCGCGGCGACGGCGTACCGCGCGCGCACGGGCGCTCCGGCGGCGAAGGTGACCGTGACGCCCTGCGCGTCCTGCTCCACGCCGGTCACCTCCCGGCCGAACGCGATCCCGCCGCCGAGTTCCGCGAGCCGCGCGGCGAGGATCTCCTGCGTCCGCCACTGCGGCACCATCCAGGGGCCCGCGTACGGGGCGCCCTCGTCCGGGGCGACCTCGTCGAACATCCGGTGCTCGCCCGCGGGGACGCCGTCCTGCCAGACCATCCCGACCGGGTAGGGCGCCCCGGCGGCCCGGACCTGCTCGTACACGCCGAGGTCGTCGAGCACTTCCAGGGTGCGGGGCTGGAGCCCCTTGCCGCGGGATCCGGGGAAGAGGGAGGCGGACCGCTCGACGACGAGGGCGGCGACGCCGTTGCGGGCGAGGTCGACGGCGAGCGCGAGGCCGGTGGGTCCGGCGCCGACGACGACTATCTCCGTGTGCTGGGTCCGCAGGTCCACGACACTCTCCTTAACGTTGTTAAATCAGCTCGCCGTCAGCTTGCATTTAACGGTGTTAAACTGTCAAGCGTGGCAACCCGGAGACCCCCCAAGCTGGATAAGAAGCAGGCCGTCGACACGGCACTGCGGCTGCTGAACGACGCCGGCCTCGACGGTCTGACCCTGCGCGCGATCGCCAGGGAACTGGACGTGCAGGCGCCGGCCCTGTACTGGCACTTCAAGAACAAGCAGGAACTCCTCGACGAGATGGCCACCGAGATGTACCGGCGGATGGTCGCCGGGCAGCGCATCGCGCCGGACGCCACCTGGCAGGAGCGGCTGACCATCGCCAACACGGGGCTGCGGGCCGCCCTGCTCGGCTACCGCGACGGCGCCAAGGTCTACAGCGGCTCGCGCTTCACGGGCATCGAGCACGCGGTCCAGATGGAGGAGCACCTCCGCGCCCTCACCGGGGCCGGCTTCGAGCCCGGCCAGGCCGTGCGCGCGCTCACCACGTCCTACTTCTTCACGCTGGGCTTCGTCACCGAGGAGCAGGGCGTCGAGCCCCTGCCGGGCGACCGCCGCGAGGGATACGACCCGGAGGAACGCGCCGCGCGCATGGCGGATTTCCCCCTCGCGGCAGCCGCGGGGGCCGACCTCTTCCAGGACTTCGAGACGGGCTTCGAGGAGGGCCTGCGCCTGCTCGTCGCGGGCATCGGGGCCCGCTACGGAATCTCCTGAGACCTCGTCACCGGCGGACCGCCCGGCCCCGTACGCGCGCCCCGGGAACGCCGGAGCGGCCCGGGAGGCGAGTCCCGGGCCGCTCGGGCCGCATCACGCGCGGGGCGGCCCGGGAGGCGAGTCCCGGGCCGCTCGGGCCGCATCACGCGCGGGGCGGCCCCGCTCACCCGGTCAGATGACGCCCTGGGCCAGCATCGCGTCCGCCACCCGCTCGAAGCCGGCGATGTTGGCGCCGGTGACGTAGTCGCCCGGGGCGCCGTAGCGCTCGGCGGTCTCGTGGGCGACGGCGTGGATCGACCGCATGATGGCGGCGAGTTCGTCCTCGACCCGCTGCGCGCTCCAGGCCGCGCGGCCGGCGTTCTGGCTCATCTCCAGGGCGCTGACCGCGACCCCGCCCGCGTTGGCGGCCTTGCCGGGCCCGAACGCGACCCCGGCCTCCCGCAGGATCCGTACGGCTTCGGGCGTGGTGGGCATGTTGGCGCCCTCGGAGACCGCCTTGACCCCGGCCGCGACGAGCGTACGGGCGTCCTCCGCCTCCAGTTCGTTCTGCGTGGCGGAGGGGAAGGCGATCTCCGCCGGCACCTCCCAGACCCGGCCGCCGGGCACGAACCGCGCCGAGGAGCCGCGGCGCTCCGCGTACTCGCTCACCCGCCCGCGCTCGACCTCCTTGACCTGCTTGAGCAGCGCGAGGTCGATGCCCTTGTCATCGACGACATAGCCCTGGGAGTCGGAGCAGGTCAGCGGGTTCGCGCCGAGCTGCTGGAGCTTCTCGATCGTGTAGAGCGCGACATTGCCGGAGCCGGAGACCACCGCGGTCAGGCCGTCCAGCGACTCCCCCCGGACCTTCAGCATCTCGGCGGCGAACAGCACGCTGCCGTAGCCGGTCGCCTGCGGCCGGATCGCGGATCCGCCCCAGCCCTGTCCCTTGCCGGTCAGGACACCGGCCTCCCAGCGGTTGGTGATGCGCCGGTACTGGCCGAAGAGGTAGCCGATCTCGCGGCCGCCGACGCCGATGTCCCCGGCGGGGACGTCGGTGTGCTCGCCGATGTGCCGGTGCAGCTCGGTCATGAAGGACTGGCAGAAGCGCATGACCTCGGCGTCCGAGCGGCCGTGCGGGTCGAAGTCGCTGCCACCCTTGCCGCCGCCGATCCCCAGGCCCGTCAGGGCGTTCTTGAAGATCTGCTCGAAGCCGAGGAACTTCACCACGCCGATGTCCACGGACGGGTGGAAGCGCAGGCCTCCCTTGTAGGGGCCCAGCGCGCTGTTGAACTCGACGCGGTAGCCGCGGTTGACGTGGACCCGGCCGCGGTCGTCCTGCCACGGGACACGGAAGACGATCTGCCGCTCGGGCTCGGTGAGGCGCTCCACCAGGGCCAGGGCCGGGTCGGCGTACTCGGGCCGGGCGGTGAAGACGGGGGCCAGGGTGTCGAGGACCTCCCGTACCGCCTGGTGGAACTCGGGCTGCGCGGGGTTGCGGCGCTCGATCTCGGCCCGCAGCGCTTCCAGCCTGTCCTTCGAGTCCTTCACGTGTGTCCTTCCAGGTCGATTCCGGGTACGGCGCGCGACGAACGCGCGCTTTCGGAAGAGTTCTTCCAGAGGGCGGCCCTTTCGCGGAGGCTACCGCGCACGGTGCTGCTCTGGGGAAGGCTTCTGCCCCGCGGACAAAAACCCGCGGACGGCGGGCGCCTCAGCCGTCGCTTCCGGTACCCCGATCGGGTGCGCTCATGTCCCCGGTCGCGGGAACGCCGTCGGCGAGGCCGTAGCGCAGGTACACGGTGCCCTTGGGGGAGGCGGCCGGAGGTTCGAGGAGCGTGAGGTTCGTCGGCACCTCTCCCCCGTCGAACACCTTCTTCCCGACGCCGAGCACGATCGGGTGCACCCAGAGGTCGAGCCGGTCGAAGAGCTTCTCGCGCAGCAGGGTCCGGACGAGGTCCAGGCTGCCGACGACCTTGATGTGCTCGTGCCGGTCGCGGATCTCGCGCACCGCCGCGGCGAGGTCCGGGCCGAGCAGGGTGGACCCGGCCCAGGAGAGGTCCGGCGTGCCGCGCGAGGCCACGTACTTCGGGACGCGGTTGAAGAGCGTGGCGATGTCGTCGTCCTGGCCGCCCTCCTGGTGGGGCCAGTAGGCGGCGAAGATGTCGTAGGTGCGCCGGCCGAGGAGGAGGGCGTCGGTGCCCTCGTACGCGGCGCCGACCTGCGCCCCGGCGGTCTCGTCCAGCAGCGGCGCCTGCCAGCCGCCGAACGGGAACCCGGCCGGGTCCTCGTCGGGGCCGCCCGGCGCCTGGCCGACGAGGTCGAGGGTCGCGAACAGCTCGATGTGGATGAGTCCCATGACGTGCTCCCGGTGAGTCGGTTCTTCCTCCGCCAAGGATGAGACCGGCGAAGGCCCGCGGACTCATCGGCGCGACGGAAAACGGTGCGACGGATCCCCGCGCGACCGGCCGCCGGCGGGGGCGGTGACGACCCGGACGCCGATCCCGGGCCCGGCGTGGCCGGGCGGTCGGGCGACGCCCGGCGTGCGCGTCAGGCGTAGCGGAAGGTGGTGACCACGGCCGCGCGGTCGGAGGGCCAGTCGTTGGCGGCGACGTCCGGCCAGGGGGCGATGCGGCCGGTGGCCAGGGTGGTGGAGTCCAGGACGGTGAGGCGGCCGCCGGCGTGGAGCACGAAGTCGATGCGGTCCTGCGGTTCCGGGCGGCCGCTGCCGTCCTCGTGCCGGGGGTGGACGGGCGACCAGGTGGCTCCCGGGTCGGCCACCGGGTCGGGGTGCGCCTCGCGGTAGGAGTCGCGCAGTCCAGCCCGCTCGACGGCGCGGGAGACGGGCCATTCCACCGGGCCGTGTCCGCCGTGCAGCGGGGCGGCCGCGGCCGTCCGGTCCAGGTACGAGGGGGCGTTGAAGTCGCCGACGAGCACGACCGGGGTGCGGTCGGCCGCGCGGAGGGAGGGCGCGCCATCGCGGCGAGGATCCCGGAGATCTCGCCGACGCGCCCCGACTGCCGCTCGCGGTCGGCCAGTCCGGGGCCGGTGAGCAGCGTCTGCTGGAGGACACGGGGTTGGTCTTCGCGTACGGCGAGCACCTCATCGACGCGGTCGCGGCCGGCGCGCGCGACGCCGCACTCCTCGAAGTACGGCGCACGAGCCCGCTGTTGCGGGTGCGCCGCATGACCACCACGCGCGAGGGGCGGCCGGTCGAGTGGTCCGACGACCGCTACCGCCCGGACGCGGTGGGGTTCAGCCTGCGCAACTCGATCGGCAGCAACGCCCTGGCCCGACGTACGGGTCCGGCCCTCACGGGGTCCTGACCGCGGGCCCCGGCCGTACCGACGGCTCGGGCGCGGTGCGGCGGACCGCGCGACGGCGAAGCCTACGATGTCCGGCATGTCTGGCATGCCCGGTACGGTCGTTCTCGAACCGCAGGCCCCCTCCGCCCGCGCGCGGCTGCGGTCCGGTGCCCGCCTGGTGATCTGCGCCGCGGTGCCCTGGTACCTCTGCCTGTGGTGGGGCACCAGTACGGCGCCCGTCCCCGCCGCGCTGCCGGCCGTCCTGATCCTCCGTGAGGACGTGTACGCGGCACCGCGCCTGGCGTGGGAGCGACTGCTCGGGGTCTTCGTGGGCGTGCTGCTCAGCACGGTCCTGCTGGACCGGCTGCCGCCCTCGTCCCTGACCTTCCCGGCCGTGCTGGTGTGCGGCTGCGCCGGCATGTACCTGCTGGGCCGGCCCGGCTCCCCCAACCAGCAGGTCCTCATCACCGCGCTGATGATCTACGCCACGGCACTGCCGGGGTATCCGCTGGCGTGCCTGGCGGAGACCCTCGTCGGGATCGCCGTGGTCGTCCTGCTCGCACCGCTGCTGTGGCCGCCGGATCCCTACCGGTCGGCCGCCGAGGGCCTGGAGGCGTACCGGGCGGGCGTCGGGCGTCTGCTCGACGGAGTGGCCGGCCGGCTCGCCCGCGGCGGGCCGCCCGCAGCTCCGGATCCGCTGCCCGAGGGGGCCGGGCTGTGGCTCCGGCCGCAGGCCTCCCGCGCGGCCTTCGACCGGGCCGCACGGCGCCGGCGCACCCGGAGGCCGCCCGACGGGCTCGACGGGCGCCTGGGGCTGGCCGCCCGGAGCGCCGTGACCCTCCAGTGCTTCACCCAGGAGCTCCAGGAACGCGCCCGCGGTTCGCGCGCCGCCGACACCACCTCGGCCGCCGACACCACCGCGGCCGCCGCGCCCGACGCCGCCCTGCGTGCCCTCGCTCCGCTGGTCCGGTCGACCGCGCTGGCGCTGGACGCCGCCCTGCGCGGGGACGGGTTCGCCGCCGAGCTCGACCGGGCCCGCCGCCTCGACCTCGCGCACAGGGCGGCCCACCCCACCCGGCACGACGCCGTCCTGCGGGCCGGTCTGCACCTGACGCACGAGGCCCTCAACGACCATCTCGCGGCCCGCCGCTGAGGGCCGGCCGGTCCACGGGGGCAGACCGCGGCAGCAGCAGCGGGGTGGCCATGCCGAGGACACCGGCGAGGGCGATGGCCGCGCGGGGGCCGGTGGCGACGGCCAGCAGGCCCCACAGGGCGGTCAGCGCGGCGACCACGGCCTTGCCCGACACCGACCAGGCGAGCAGGGTGCGGGCGGCCCGGTCCGCGGGGGTCCGGGCGAGCCGGCAGGTCGCCAGCAGCGGGTTGAAGACGCCCATGCAGGTGATGAGCCCCAGCTCGACGGCCATGACGAGGACGAGCCCGCTCGGGCCGGAGCCGACGAGCGCCAGCCACGGCAGCCAGCACGCACGCAGCGTTCCCGAGGTGAGCATGACCCGGCGCTCCCCGAACCGGGCGACGAGCCGCGGCGCCAGCCGCGAACCGAGCAGGCCGCCCAGGCAGGGCACGGCGAAGGCGAGCCCGTACTGCCAGGGCGCGAACGCCAGGGGGCCGAGCATGAGAACGGCGAGCAGCGGCGACGTCGCCATGATCAATCCGCTGACCAGCACCGAGTTGAGGAACAGCGGGCGCAGCACGGCGTCGGCGAGGATGTGCCGCCAGCCCTCGAACAGGTCGCCGGCCCGCAGCCGCGGCCGCTGCCGCCGCGGTCCGGCGGGCTCCGTGCGGGGCTCCGCTCCCCCGATCGCGCGGATCCCGGCGGCCGAGAGCAGGTGGCTCACCGCGTTGGCCATGACGGTCACCACCGGCCCGAACGCGGCGATCGCGGCCCCGCCGAGCGGCGGCCCGAGCATGGTGGCGGTCCACGTCGTCGACTCGAAGCGGCCGTTCGCGACGAGCAGGTCCTGCGGCGGTACGAGTTCCTTCAGGCACGCCCCGCCGGCCGCGGTGAAGGCGATGCCGGCCGCGCCGGCCACGACGGAGACGACGAGGAGCTGGGCGAAGGTGAGCGCCCCGAGCAGGTAGGCCGCGGGCACGCTCGTCAGCGCCGCGAACCGGAGCAGGTCCATCGCGATCATCACCCGCCGCTTGGGGCGGGCCTCCACCCACGGGCCGAGCGGCAGCGCCAGCACCGCGCCGACCGCCGGCCCCGCGGCCGCCAGCAGCGACACCTGGCTCGTCCCGACGTGCAGGACGAGGATCGCGATCAGCGGGAACGCGTCGAAGGCCAGCCAGGTGCCGAGCGTGCTGACGGCGTACGACGTCCAGAGCCACCCGAACCGCCGGCCCAGCGACCGCCCGCCCCTCATGATCCGCCCAGCCCCGCTCTCCGTACGGGCGGCCGTGGTGCCGCCAGGGGGATCAAAGCGAGCGGCGCCCCGCCGGGTCAAACCGAGGCACCCTCAGCGGAGCGGCTGTCCGTCGATCGCGGCGAGCCTCTCCACGATCCGCCCGGCGGACATGACGAAGAGCCGGTCGCTGATGGCGGCGGCGAGGTCGAGGGTGGCGAACAGCAGGCCGGTGCCGAAGCGTTCGCGCGGGTGGCGAGGAGGAGCGTGGAGTGTCCCGCAAGGGACCCTGTGGAGTGTCGGTCGGCGGCTCGGCCTGCGGCTCCCTCCGATACTGACTGAAAATTCAGTCTGAAGAACGCAGCGGCGAAAAGCCCCGCTACCGAGGCGCGGAATTCCGTCGTGCGGGAAGGAAGGGAAGAGAACCGGGGCGGGCGGGATCAGCCCTGGCGGAGACCGGCGAGTTCGGCGTCGACGGCGCCGCTCATGAGTTCCCGGGCATGACCGATCTTGATGCCGCCACTGAGCCAGCGCATGCTGAGCCCCTCCAGGAGCGCGGTGAGCCGCTCCGCGGCGGCGGCGAGCGAGGAGGCGGGCGCCATCGGCTGGACCTGGCCCAGCAGCGCCGCCACCTCCTGGACCCACACCAGGGTGGCCCGGGCCAGGTCTTCGCGCAGCACCTCGTCGAAGACGGCACTCGCCCGCAGTTCACCCCAGGCCGAGCTGTTCTCCCGGACCTCGACGGTGTCCTGGAGTTCGAGCAGCAGCGTCTCCTCCAGCTCCTCCCGGGGAGTGAGCGGCGGGTCGTCCGGGTCGCGGTCCGTGGTGTAGCGCTCGGCGCGGTCGTTGATGAACTCGAGGGTCTGGCGCAGGACCCCGGTGCGGTCTTTGAAGTGGTAGTAGATCAGGGCGGTCGACACGCCCGCCTCGGCCGCGAGTTCCTCCACGCGCAGCCCGCGGACCCCGCGCCGGGCGATCACCCGGGCGGCCGCTTCCAGGATCTGAGTGCTGCGAGACGCCATGGACCGCACCCTACCGGGGCGTTCCGGTGCCGAAGTACGCGGCCCGGCGTCGCACCGGGGGGCCGGGCACGGCGTGCGGCGGACGTCGGTCCGCAGCCGCGGGTCCTCGCTGAAGGGACGGTCGGTCGGACCGCGGACCGCACCCCTGCCATTTGACTGAAATTTCAGTCAGTGTCAGAGTGGCGACACGAGGCCGCAGCACTTCTCCGTGCGGAGCGGCCGTTCGCGGCGCGGGGAGCGCACCCTTGTCCGTAGGGCCGGTTTGTCCGCCTACGTGACATGCGCGCCCGCCCTGGTCGGATGTACCCCCTTCCGCCGGCCCACGATCGGAGTTCCCCGTGTCCTTCCTTACCCCCACCCGCCGGACCGTCCTGCGCACCCTCGCCGGAATCGGCGCGATCGTCGCGGGCGCCTCGGCCTGCGGCCCGTCCGCGGTCGGAGTGCAGCCGGACGCCACGAAGAGGTCCGCCCCCGCGGCCGACGGGCGCCGCCTCGGTGCCGAGTGGGAAAGCCACACCCGGACCTTCATGGCCTGGCCGGCGCTGGCGGCCGGGGTGTGGGAGGAGGACCTGCGCCACGTCCGCGAGGACATCGCCCGGATCGCCCGGGCCGTCGGTAAGTACGAGGCGGTCGTCATGATGGCCCGCCCCGACCAGGTGGCCGCGGCCCAGCGGGCCTGCGGCAACGACGTCGAGATCGTCCCGCTCGCGGTGGACGACCTGTGGGCCCGCGACACCGTCCCCGTGTTCGTTGAGGAGGGCGGCAAGGTCGTCGGGGTCGACTTCAACTTCAACGGGTGGGGCAACAAGCAGGAGCACGGGAACGACGGGGCGGTCGCCCGGGCCGTGCTCCAGAAGTACGGGATCCCGCGGGTCCAGGCCCCGCTGGTCGCCGAGGGCGGTTCCTTCGAGACGGACGGCGAGGGCACCCTGCTGGTCACCGAGAGCTCGATCGTCAACGACAACCGCAACCGGGGCAAGAACCGGGACGTGATCGAGGCGGAGCTCAAGCAGACCCTGGGCGTCCAGAAGGTGGTGTGGCTGGCCGGCGTCCGCGGTGAGGACATCACCGACGCGCACGTGGACAGCCTCGTACGGTTCACCGCCCCCGGTGTCGTCCTGCTGGACCGCGCCCACCCCAGCACCCCGGCGGACTCCTGGTCGCGCTCGGCCGACCAGGCGAAGGCCGCCCTGTCGAAGGCGACGGACGCCCGCGGCCGGCGCTTCGAGGTGATCGACCTGCCGCAGCCCGACCTGAGCCGGATCACGGGCGAGGGCGACGACTTCGTGTCGACCTACGCCAACTTCTACATCGCGAACGACGCCGTGTTCATGCCCGAGTTCGGTGACCGCAAGGCCGACGACCGGGCCCGCGGCATCCTGCAGGAGCACTTCCCCCAGCGGGACGTCGTACCGGTGGCGATCGACACGATCGCGTCGGGTGGTGGCGGCATCCACTGCTCGACGCACGACCAGCCGGGCAAGCCGGCCGCCTGACCGCAGCGGGCCCGTGGGCCTCCCGCCACCGGTCCGGGGCCGCCCGGCCGTGACGCGGTACCGTGGCGGGATGGAGCAGCGGATCAGCCTGGTGACCCTGGGCGTCACGGACCTCGCCCGCGCGAAGCGCTTCTACGCGGCGCTGGGCTGGCGCGGCACCGAGGTCGAGGAGACGGTCTTCCACCAGGCGGGCGGGCTGGCGCTGGTCCTCTGGGACCGTGCGAAACTGGCCGCGGACTGCGGTCTGCCGGACGCTCCGAGCGGTGCGCCGCCGGCCGGCTTCGGCGGGATCGCCCTGGCGCACAACGTGCGCACCGACGCCGAGGTGGACGCCGTCCTCGCCGCGGCCGCGGCGGCGGGAGGCACCGTCACCCGCCCGGCCGCCGTCAACGCGATCGGCTTCTACTCGGGCGTCTTCACCGACCCCGACGGCCATGCCTGGGAGATCGCCCACAACCCCGGCTTCACCCTGACCGAGGACGGCTCCCTGATCCTGCCCGACTTCGGCGCCTGAGGAGTGTCCGCACAGGAGTGCCGGCCGCCCACCGGGCAGGCAGGACGCGCGGACAGGGCCCCAGGAAGTCTCCGCACGTAGCGCCGGGCCGCCCGTCCGCGGCGGCCCGCGGCTCGGCCCCGCCCGTTGCCCTGCAGCGTCCCGCCGGAGCAATGCCCGTGCAGGGGAGCCTTCTTGGGGCCGTGTACAGACCGGGGCGGAGGCAGGAGGCGTCACGCCAGGGGGAGTTGGGGGGATTGCCCGACTCGTCCCTGTGTTGACCCTGCGGGCTTCCTTAAGGGAACTTGAAGAAGCCCTCCAAGGGGCGATTCGGGCTGATCACGGGCCTAGGCTCAGGCGGACTCCCCTCCTCCCCTTCTCTTGCGAGGTGTTACCGGCATGAGCCGCAGCCGAACTCCCGAAACGCAGACCCGCGTCGAGGCCCGGCGGAAGAAGACGGTGCGCACCCGCATCGTGCTGTCCGTCACCGCGGCCGCAGCGGTGGTGGCGGTGGGGGTCGCGGTGGCCGACTCCGGCGATGACGCGCGCACCGACCGGCGGGCCGACGGCGCCGTCGGCGCGTCCTCCGGGACGGGCGCCGGGACGGCGACCCCGACCCCCGACGCCCCCACGCCCACCACCGACGCCACGGTCTCGACGAACGCCAGCGCGTCCGCGTCGCCCGATGCCGGTGCCTCGGCCTCGGCGACCCCCACGGACCCCGCGACGGAGCAGAGCAGCAGCCCTGCCAAGCAGGAGTCCTCCCCCGCCGCCAAGCCCCCGAAGAAGCCCGCCACCACCTCCGGCGGAGGTTCCGGCGGCTCGGGCGGATCCGGCGGGGGCGGCAGCACGGGCGGGGGCGGCGGCACCGTCAACGGGGACGCCGAGTCCGCCGTGCTCGCCCTGGTCAACAAGGAGCGGGCGGCCGCCGGATGCGGCGCGCTGACCACCAACGCCAAGCTGAGCGCCGCCGCGCGCGGCTACAGCGACACCATGGCCCGCGCCGGCGTCATGTCGCACACCGGGCCGGACGGGTCCACCATGACCAGCCGCGTCGAGGCCGCCGGCTACAAGTGGTCCAACCTGGGCGAGAACATAGCCCGCGGGCAGGCCGACGCGGACGCCGTGATGAAGGCGTGGATGAACAGCCCCGGCCACCGGGCCAACATCCTCAACTGCGCCTTCAAGGAGATCGGCATCGGCGTCCACAAGGGCGACGGCGGCCCGTGGTGGACGCAGAACTTCGGCGCCTCCAGGTAACCGGAGCCCGGACACCGGCCCCGAAAGCCGCTCCAGGGCCGCTCCAGCGGGCGAAAGCCCCTGAATCCCCCCGAACCACCCCCCACAGCCACGTCCTCCCACCCGTTCGCGGGCGGGAGGACGTCGGCGTTCGCCCGCCGGCGCGAACCGGTTCGGGGGGAGCCGGTGACAGACCGGCCTGCGCGTCGGAGACTATGGGGCCGTGCCCCGAACTCCGCGCTACCTGCTCATATGGCTGTCGTGCACGGCCGCCAGCGTGACCGCCGTGCTCGCCACGGTCCAGTTCGTGGTCGGCTCGACCCGGCACACGCCCCCGGTCGCACGGTCCGCCCCGACGGTCATCGACACGCCTCCCGCCTGGCAGGCGGGGAGCCCGCCCGCCGACGCGCCGTCCCCGAGCGCGTCCGCCAGCCCCTCGCCGACGGCCTCGCAGCGGCCCACCCCGACGACGGCCGCCCCCACGCCCGTCAAGGCCACGTCGAGCGCCCCTCGCAGCGCCGCGCCGCGGAACGTCGACTGCGAGGAAGGCGGAGCGGGCCTCTACACCGTCCCCTCGCAGGGCGGCAAGGTGACGGTGCGGTACGGGAGCCGGGGCGTGTGCCTGATCTCCGCGATCCCGGGCCGCGGCTTCAAGACCTCCACGTCGCAGACCTCGGACAGCACCCTCACCGTCACGTTCACGAGTTCCGACCACCGTTCGGTCATCACGGCGACGATCGATCCGGGAGCGAAGGCCAGCGTCCGCGAATCGTCCTTCTGACGTCCGGGCCGGCCCGCCAACCCCGCCGGTCGACCTCGGCGTTACGGCCGGTACGACCGATCCGCCCGCTTCCGGCAGAGCCCCGGCGAAGCGGAAGGTGAGCTCTTCCTTAGGGCAAGCTCAAGATCGCGCCGACACGGTTCCGCAGGCCGCGAGCGGTCCTATGCTCGCCTCAGCCGAGCGGCCCCCGGCCCCGGGGCACGACGCCCCGAGCACCGTCGGGCCGCCGGTTTCACCGAGCCGGGGGGCGTTTCGCCCATCCCGCAGTCCGAACCGTGCCTTGGGGTGTCTTCGCCATGAGTTCTCGCATGCTCCGACCCGTCCGCGCCGACCGAGCCGACGGTGCCGGCCCCCGTACGACGTCGCCCCGCTCGGCCCCGGCCCGGGGACGGCGCCTGCCGCTGGTCGCCGCGGCCGTCGTGGCGGCGGGCCTGACCGCGGCCTGCGGACCGTCCTCCGAGCCCGCCGGCTCCGCCGCCGCGGCCACGGCCACGGCCGGCCAGTCGTCCCCGGCGTTCCCGTCGGAGTCGGCGACGGCCTCCGCCGAAGCCTCCCCGACCGCGTCGGCCTCGCCGTCCGCCTCCGCGTCCGCCTCCGCCCCGGCCTCCTCCTCGCCGGCCCCGACGCGGGCCCCGTCCGGTTCCTCCTCGTCCGGCGGCGGCTCCGCCAAGCCCGCCCGTACCTCCGCCGCGCCCGCGCCGGCCAAGGTCCCCGGTCCGGGCTACGACAGCTCGGCCGACGCGCAGAAGCTGATCGACGCCGCGCTGCGCTCGGCCAAGGCCGACGGGCGGATGGTGCTGCTCGACTTCGGCGCGAACTGGTGCGGGAACTGCAAGGCCGCCGACAAGGTGTTCGCCCAGTCGCAGACCGCCGGGATCCTCGGGTCCTCGTACCACCTGGTCAAGGTGGACATCGGCGGCAACAACTCCGCCAACTCCGCGCTGCTGCGCAAGTACAGCCCCTCGGGCGGCACCTACACGATGCCGGTCCTGGTCGTGGTCTCACCGTCCGGCACGGTGCGCACCGACACCCATGTCACGGGCAACCCGTCGCTCACCTCGGAGGGCATCAACTCCTTCCTCCGCAAGTGGGCGTCATGAGAGGACCCGTACGGGCGTCCGTGCTCGTCCCGGCCGGTACCGGGCTGGCGGTGGCGGCCGCGCTGGCCGTCGCCGGGCTCTGCACGGACGACGGCCCGGCCCCCGGGTCCGCGGCGGGCGGGCCGGACACGGTCCGCTCCGCGGCCGGGGCGGCGGTCATGGACCCCGCCTCCCGGCCGGACGCGCCGGCCCTGGCCGGAGCCGACCTGGACGGGGAACGGGTCGCGCTCGGTGACTTCCGCGGCCAGGTCGTCGTCCTGAACGCCTGGGGCTCCTGGTGCGGTCCGTGCCGTACGGAGGCGGACGACCTGGAGCGGCTCAGCCGGCAGACGCGGGCCGACGGGGTCCGCTTCCTCGGGATCAACACCCGGGACCGGGACAGGGCGGCCGCACGGTCCTTCGTACGCGCTCACGACATGACGTTCCCCAGCCTGCACGACCCCGACGGCGAACTCCTGCTCCGCTTACCGCCCTCGCTGGTCAACCCGCAGGCGATCCCCTCGACGCTCGTGATCGACCGGCGCGGGCGCGTCGCCGCCGCCATCGGCGGCGCCGTCACCGACGAGCAGCTGCGGCCCCTGCTCGCGCGCGTCCTGCGGGAGGAGTCGTGACGGCGGGCGGGCAGTGGTCGCTCGCCCTCGCGGACGCGCCCTCCCTCGTCAACGGAACGCTCGCGATCGCGGCCCCCGTGGCGTTCGTCGCCGGACTCGTCTCCTTCCTCTCGCCCTGCGTGCTGCCGCTCGTACCGGGCTACCTCAGCTACGTGACCAGCCTGTCGGTCGCCGACCTGGCGGACGCGCGCGGCGGACGGCGCAGCCGGATGGCGACCGGTGCGCTGCTGTTCGTGCTGGGCTTCACCGCGGTCCTCGTCTCCGGCGGCGCCCTGTTCGGGTACTTCGGCCGGAGCCTGCTGGCCCATCAGGAGACGGTCACGCAGGTGCTGGGTGTCCTCACGGTGCTCATGGGGCTGTCCTTCATGGGGTTCCTGCCGGGTTTCACGCAACGGGAGTTCCGCAGCCACCGGCGGCCCGCGCTGGGACTCGCGGGGGCCCCGGCCCTCGGGGCGGTGTTCGCGGTCGGCTGGACCCCGTGCATCGGGCCGACGCTGGCCGCCGTGCAGGCCCTCGCCTGGACCGAGGCCAGCGCGGTCCGCGGGGCCCTGCTGATGGCCGCGTACTGCCTGGGACTGGGGCTGCCGTTCGTCCTGGCCGCACTGGCCTTCCGCCGGGCGCTGGGCGCCTTCGGCCTGGTCAAGCGGCACTACCCGTGGGTCCTGCGGACCGGCGGCGGCATGCTCGTCCTGGTCGGCGTCCTGCTCGCCACCGGGGTGTGGAACGACATGGTCTACACGCTGCAGTTGTGGAGCGCGAGCTTCAGCACGGCCCTGTAGGGCGTGCCCGCGACAGCCCGCCCCCGCCCCCGCCCCTCTCGCCCGGATCCGCTCCGGGATCCGTTCCCGCACCACAGAGGCAGTGATGAAGATTTCCTCGTCCGTACGTCGTTCCCGGAAGGCCCGCGTCGCGGCCGCCCTCCTCTGCCTGGCCGCGCTCTCGGCATGCGGCGGGCAGCCCGCCGCGGACGCCGCCGCCCCCGGCCCGGCCCCCGGCCCGGCCTCCGGCCCCGCCCCCACGACGCGGTTCTCCGAGAACGGCGTCACCGTCACCCTGTCGGTGACCGACTGGAAGGCCTCCGCGGGCACCCTCACGGCGGTCTTCACGCCCGAGGCCGCGGGCTTCCACCTCTACAGCACCGAGCTGCCCGCCACCGGCATCGAGGGGGTCGGCCGGCCGACCGCCGTGGGGGTCAACGGGGCCCTCGCGGCGCAAGGCCCGCTCAAAGCGGCCGGGGAGGTGCGGTCCATCAGCATTCCCGGTGTCGACGCCCCGGTCCCCGTCTACCCCGACGGCCCCGTCACCACGACGCTGCCCGTCCGCGCCGCGGGCGACGGGGACGCGACGGTCCTGGTCGGCTACGCGAGCTGCAGCACGCGGGACGGCTGCACCATTCCGGTGTCCGACCACCCCGTGCGGCTGCGCGTGACCGGTGACGGCCCGACGTTCGTGGCCCCGTGACGGCCGTCCGGACCGGCGCGCGGCGGACCCGCGGCCGCCCGGACCGGTGCGGCACGGCGTGCGGCGGACCCGGCGGCCGCCCGGTTCGGGCGGCTTCGTATGATCCAGGGGTAAGCGTCCGCCCCGACCCGGGGCCGCCGCGCCCCGGGCCCGCCGGCCGCCCACCCACCGATCGCGCGGGCCTGCCGGGTGATCCCGCCCTCCCCGCCGTTCACCGCCGGACGGACGCACGCCCGCCGGCCCTGCCCCGAAGACGTCATCCCCCTTGAGCACCGACCAGATCGCCCCCGAACGCGAGCGCGAGCACGCGCAGGACCGTCCGGCGCGGTCCGCAGCGCCCGCGGCCGTGGCCGCGCGCACCCGGATCCCGTCACGCCTCGTGGGACGCGCCCCCGCTCCGGCGCCGGGCACCGTCCTGCACAGCGTCAGCGGTGCCACCGCCGTGATGCTGGGCCTGGTGGCCATCGGCGCCGCCCTCCACGAACCCGTCCTGATCCCCCCGCTGGCCGCGTCGGCGGCGATCGTGCACAGCGTGCCCGGTCTGCCGCTGGCCCAGCCGCGCAGTGTGATCGCCGGCCATCTGCTGTGCGCCGCCGTCGGGTACGCGGGGCTCGCCGCCTTCGGCAGCTCGCCCTGGGTGGCGGCCGTGGCGGCCGGGCTCGCGCTCGCGGTGATGACCCTGGCCCGGACCCCGCACTCCCCCGCCTGCGCCACCGCCGTGGTCATCGTGCTGCGGACGCCGGATCCGCGTACCTTCGTACCGCTCCTGGCCGGGGCGGCGCTGCTGATCGTCCTCGCGGGGTGCGCCCTCTCGCGCGCCCGCCGCAGCGGAGCCCGCTATCCGCAGTACTGGTGGTGAGCGCCGGCGCGGCGACCCCTAAGGTGTCCGCATGCCGAGCGTCCTGGTCGTGGAAGACGACCCCAGCATCCGCCAGTCCCTGATCGAGGTCCTGACGGAACACGGGTATGCCGTGCGCAGCGCCGCCGACGGGTTCGGCGCCCTGCGCGAGGTCACGCAGACGCCGGTCGACGCCGTGGTCCTCGACCTGGGGCTGCCCGATCTGGACGGAGGGGACGCGCTGCGCATGATCCGGGGCATATCCTCCGTGCCCGTCCTGGTGGCCACCGCCCGCGACGACGAGGCCGAAATCATCAAGATCCTCAACGCGGGCGCGGACGACTACCTGGTCAAGCCGTTCTCCGGCGGACAGCTCGTCGCCCGCCTCTCCGCCGTCCTGCGGCGCACCAGCCACGTCCCGCCCGCCGGAGCCGCCGCCGGCGCTCCCGTCGCGGCGGCGGCCGAACCGCTGCGGGCCACCGTGGTGGGCGAGCTGGCGGTGGACCCGGGGGCGCGCACCGCGTACCTGGCCGGGCGGGAGCTGCGCCTGACCCGGCGGGAGTTCGACCTGCTGGCGTTCCTGGCCCACCACTCGGGGCAGGTCGTCTCCAAGAGGCGGCTGCTGACGGAGGTCTGGCGGGAGCCGTACGTGGACGACCAGACCGTCGACGTGCACCTGTCGTCGTTGCGGCGCAAGCTCGGTGAACGCGCCGCGGCCCCGCGCTACCTGCTGACGGTGCGGGGCGTCGGCATCAAGCTGGTGGCCCCGCGTTGAGGCGCTCCCTGGCCGGAGTGGCCCTCGCCGTGACCTCCATGGTCGCCCTCTCCTTCCTCATACCGCTGGCCATGCTGGTGATGTCGCTGGTCAAGGAGCAGGGCGTCAACGCCGCCGAGCAGCGGGCCGCGGCCCTGGCACCGGTCCTCACCCTGACGACGGACCCGTACGCGCTGCGGGAGTCCGCGGCGAGCCTGGACGCGGCGGAGCACCTGGTGGTGCACCTGCCCGGTTCGGGGGCCCTCGGGCCGTCCAAGGCCCCGGCGGCGCTGCTCGAACGGGCCCAGCAGGGGCGCGAGTCGATCTCCCAGGAGATCCCGAACGGCTGGATCTGCCTGCAGCCGGTGGTGCTCCCCGGTGACCAGGTCGCCGTCATCGAGAACTTCGTCCCCGAGGCGGAGCTCACCCGCGGGGTCAAGGAGTCGTGGGCGGTGATGCTGTTCCTCGCGGTGGGGCTGGTCGCCGGTTCGGTGCTGGTCGCCGACCGCCTCGGCGCGAAGGTCGTGCGGTCCTCGAAGCGGCTGGCGCAGGCGTCGCAGGCGCTGGGCCAGGGTGATCTGGACACCCGCGTGGACCCCATGGGACCGCGGGAGCTGCGCGACGCGGGCATCGCCTTCAACGCGATGGCCCACCGGATGACCGAGCTGCTCGCCGTCGAACGCGAACTCGTCGCCGACCTGTCCCACCGGCTGCGGACCCCGCTGACCGCTCTGCACCTGGCGTCGGAGCGGATGGCCGGCACGCCGGAGTCGGCGCGGGTGGAGGCGGCGGTCGGCGAGCTGGAGACGGAGCTTCCAGGCGATCATCGCCGCGGCGCGCACCCCGCTGGCCGTGGGCCCCATGGGTCAGGGGCTGCTCGGTACGGAACCGGCCGCGGGCAAGGCGTCCGCCGGTTCGGGGTCCTCCGGTCCGCGCTGCGAGGCGGCCGACGTCGTACGGCGCCGTACGGCCTTCTGGTCGGTGCTGGCGGAGCAGCAGAACCGCTGCTGCACGCTCGACCTCACCCAGGAACCGACGGCGGTCAGCCTCTCCGACGACGACATCGCCGCCGTGGTGGACGCGCTGATCGGCAACATCTTCCGGCACACCGCGCCGGGGACGCCGTTCGGCGTCCAGGTCGTGCGCACGGCGCAGGCCGTGGAGCTGGTCGTGGAGGACGGGGGTCCGGGCATCCCCGAACCGGACCGGGCCCTGTCCCGCGGGAGCAGCACCGGGTCCACCGGGCTGGGCCTCGACATCGCGCAGCGGGCTGCGACGGCCACGGGCGGCTCGATGCGGATCGCCCGCGGCCCCTTGGGGGGCGCGCACATCACGGTGACGTTCGCGCTGGCGCCGTCGGCGCCGTCCGGGCGCAGGCTCCGCAGGCCGCGCACGGCGTCGCGCCGCCGCCCGCCCTGGCCGCGCGGCCGCTGACGACTCAGGCGGCGCCCTTGGCGGCCGCCTTGAGCTTGCGCCACACCGTGCCGAGGGCTTCCACGTCGGCCGCGTCGAGGAGGCCGGTGAAGACCGGGGCCAGGGCCTCGCGGCGGGTGGTGTCGGCCTCGGTGAAGAGGGTGCGGCCGGCCGGGGTGAGCGAGACCTCCACCGAGCGGGCGTCACGCGCCGACGGGGTACGCGTGACCAGGCCCCGGCTCTGGAGGGCGTCGACGACCCGGGAGACCTGGCTGCGGCTGAGCAGGGTGCTGTTGCCCAGGACGGAGGCGGGCACCGGCTCGGGGCTGGAAGCCAGCCACAGCATCACCTCGAACCAGGACACGGGCAGGTCGTGGGCCTTGATCAGGGCCTTGTCCACGCGGTCCGTCATGGTCGTACCGGCCCAGACCAGCCCGTAGAAGGCGTAGTCGGCCGCCGGCATCTCGGCTTCTGTGAGCTTCTTCGGCATGTCGCACAGTCTAGAGGTTGCGTGCACACGCACACGACTTTAAGGTGTGTGTGCACGCACATAAACCCGAGCTTCCGAGGTACCCCATGTCCACGCGCCCCACCGCATCCGCCGCGACCGCCGCCGACGCCCCCGTCCGTACCGTCCTGATCACCGGCACGTCCTCCGGGATCGGTCTGACCGCCGCCGTCGCCGCGGCCCGCGCCGGGTGGCGCACGGTGGCCACCCTCCGCGACACCGGCCGGGCCGACGCCCTGCGCGCAGCGGCCGCGGAGGCGGGCGTCGAGATCGACATCCGCCGGCTGGACGTCGTCGACGAGGAGTCCGTCACCGCCGCCGTGGAGGGCGTGATCGCGGACTACGGCCGCCTGGACGCCGTGGTGAACAACGCCGGAGCAGGACACCTCGGCACCCTGGAGCTGGAGACCGTCGCCGACGTCCGCGAGGTCATGGAGGTCAACTTCTTCGGCGTGCTCAACGTCTCCAAGGCGGCGCTCCCCCACCTCCGGGCCACCGGAGGCCGTCTGATCACCGTCACGAGCGTCGGCGGCGTCGTCGGCCAGCCCTTCAACGAGGCCTACTGCGCGGCGAAGTTCGCCGTCGAGGGGTACATGGAGAGCCTGGCGCCCGTCGCGGGCACGCTCGGCGTGAGCGTGTCCGTCGTCGAGCCGGGTGCGGTGGCGACCGAGTTCGTCAACAACATCGGACTCGACCTCGACGCCCGGATCGCCGCGGCCGGACCGTACGCCGACGCGCTGCGCACCTACATCGACCGCACGGTCGGCCAGTTCACGGCGGACGCCGCCCAGACCCCGGCCGGCGCGGCCGAGGCGGTCATGGAGGCGCTGACCGCCGACCGGCCGGCCTTCCGCATCCAGACCTCCCCGTGGGCCCGCGACTTCACCGGGACCAAGCTGACGGACCTGGACGGCGCGGCGGTCCTCGGCATGACCGGGACCTGGGTCGGCGCCTGACGCGCGGGCGGCAGGACATGTGCTCCGCCCGCGGCGGGGCCATCATGGGAGGAGGCCGGCCGGGCCGCCGTCCGGCCGCCGGACCGCCGCGCGGCGGCGCGTCCCCGTCGGGAGGTGACCCGCGCCCATGGACGAATCGCGCAAGGCCTGGATCTCGATCGGCGTCGTCATCGCCGTCATCCTGCTGAACCTCACGGCCATCATCCTCATGAACACGGTCGGCCTGTGACCGTGTGACGGCGCCCCGCCGCCGTCTCGGGTCCGCCCCCGCTCCCGGGGGCGGACCCGCCGCGCGTCCGGGGCCGGCTCCTACGCCCCTCCGCCCGCGCCTCATGTCTGACATTTCCTCAACTCTTCTCCTCTCACGACGAGTTGCGTCTCCCGCGCAGCAGGCAGCCGCTGCGCGGACCCTTGCCGCGGCGACCCGGTTCGCGAATGATGCTCCGGACGCGTCGGTCGGCGGTGGCCGCCTCCGGCCCGCCACCCCCGAACCCGACCGGCCAGGAGGCCTGTTGTGCGGACCAACCGTCACATCCGGAGATCCCTCACCGTCGTCGGCGCCGCCCTCGCGCTCGTCGTCGGCGTCCCGCAGGTGGCCTTCGCCGCTCCGCCCCCGGCGCTCCCCGGCCAGGCCGAGGCGATCGAGCGGACCTTCCAGCCCGCGTACGACTACGACACCGACGGCTGCTACCCGACGCCCGCCATAGGCCCGACCGGGGTGCTGAACGGCGGACTCAAGCCGACCGGGGCCCTCGACGGCAACTGCCGGGACGCGTCCGACCTCGCCAACACCAACGGATACTCGCGCTGGACCTGCAACAACGGCTGGTGCGCCGTGGTCTACGCCCTCTACTTCGAGAAGGACCAGGCGATCCCCGGCATCAGCCTCGGCGGCCACCGCCACGACTGGGAGCACGTCGTGGTCTGGATCCAGGACGACGAGGCGAAGTACGTCGCCACCTCCGCCCACGGCGACTTCGAGGTCCACGCACGGGACCGGATCCGCTGGGACGGCACCCATCCGAAGATCGTCTACCACAAGGACGGAATCGGCACGCACTGCTTCCGCGCGGCGAACACCAACGACGAACCGCCGGAGAACCACCGCGGCACCTGGCAGTACCCCACGCTCGTCGGCTGGTCGGGATACCCGGCGACGCTCCGGGACAAGCTCAGCCAGGCCGACTTCGGCAGCGCGCACTTCGGTCTGAAGGACGGCTCCTTCGCCTCCCACCTGGCGAAGGCCAAGCCGGCGGGCATCCCCTTCGACCCGTACCTCTAGCCGGGCCCGCCCTCGCACCGCCGGGCCGACGCCGCCGCTCCTCCCGCGGTCACAGCCGCAGGAGGAGCAGCGCGATGTCGTCGGCGTGCACGGCGGCGGCGCCCGTGCCGTGCAGAAGGGCCTCGATCAACTCGTCCAGGTCCGCGCCGTCGTTCGCGGCGAGGACCGCGGCCACGTCCTCGGTGCCGCGCTCGGCGTCCACGCCGGAGGCCGTCGGCTTCTCGACCAGCCCGTCGGTGTAGAGGGTCAGCAGGGTCCCGGGGGCCAGCTCCAGGCGGGTGACGGGGCAGGGGGTGTCGGCGCCGATGCCGAGGAGCGGGCAGGGGTCGAGGTCCACGCGGCGCGGCCGGGTCCCCGGGGCGTGCACCAGCGGCGGCGGATGTCCGGCGCTGGCCAGGGTCGCGCACCGGCTCGCGAGGTCGATGTGGACGTAGAGGCAGGACACGAGGAGTTCGGTGTCCAGCCCCGCCAGGAGGCGGCCGGTGCGGGCCAGGACCGCGCCGGGCGGGGCGCCCGCGGCGGCCCGGATGGCGGTGCGGACCTGGCCCATGAGGGCCGCTGCGGCGACGTTGTGTCCCTGGACGTCGCCGATGACCGCCGCGACGGTGGTGGCGTCCAGCGGGATGACGTCGTAGAAGTCGCCTCCGATGTCCATGCCGTGACCCGCGGGCAGGTAGCGGGCGGCGGCCATCAGCCCCGGCACCACCGGCAGGGTGTGCGGGAGGAGCGCCTGCTGGAGGCCGTGGGCGAGGTCGTGCGCCGCGTCGTGGAGCCGGGCCCGGTCCAGGGCCTGCGCGATCAGCCCGGCCAGGGACGTCAGGACGGCGCGCTCGTCGGCGGTGAAGTCGTGCGGCCGCTCGTAGGACAGGATGCAGCAGCCGACCGGGCGGCCGGAGACGGTCAACGGCAGGAACGCCCACGCCTGTTTGCCGCTGATCCGCGGCGCGCCGGGATGGGCCCGGGCCATCGCGGCGGGATCCCCGAAGAAGGCGGGGACGCCGTCGGCCAGTACCTGCCCCGCGGGGGTCAGCCCGGTGCCGAGGGGCAGGCCGTCGAGCCGTTCGATGGTCGCAGGGTCGTAGCCGTGGTATCCGGTGATCTTGAGGCGGCCCGCGTCGGCGGCGGACAGGACGAGCGCGTCCGCGCCGAACGCGGGCAGCACCTGGTGGGCGACCAGCTCGACGACGTCGCGGACGGTGACGGTCTCGGTCATGGCGGCCGCGAGGTGCAGGAGCTGGTGGATGCGGCCGGTGTGCGCGACGGCCGCGCCCGCGGTAGGACCGGCCGGGGGCGTCTCCACGTGCCGGGCGGGCCGGGTGACGCGGACGCTGATGCCGCTGGAGTCCGGGTAGAGCTGGAAGCGCAGCGGGATGTCCGGCGGGCGCAGGGCGGTGAACTCGACCGGTTCGCGACTGACCACGGCGGACCGGTAGCGGTCCTCGACCAGGGGTGCGTCCAGCCAGGGCAGGGACTGCCAGGGCCAGGTGCCCAGCAGCCGGCCGGACGTACGGCCGAGGAGGTCCGCGGCGGTGCCGTCCACGAAGGTGATCCGGCCCTCCAGGTCCAGGGCCAGGGCACCCTCCGGCAGGCGTTCGGCCCAGTCTGCGGCGGCCTGCGCCGGCCGTGCGCCGTAGGTGCGGGGCGGTGCGACCGGGATGACGCGGGGCCGCTCGGGCACGACCGGCGGATCGTCGGCCTCGTCCAGCATGCGGGCGATACGGCGCGCGGCGGAGATCACGTGGTGCTGTTCGCGCGCGCTCGCGGTACGGGCGTGGCCGGCGGGCCACAGCAGGAAGAGTGCGCCGTGCGCGCCGCGGCGGCCCTTCAGCGGAGCCGCGGCCAGGCAGAACTCGTACGGCAGGCTGACCGCGGCCTGCGGGTAGTCGTGCGCCAGGTCCTCCTGCGAGCCGATCCACACCAGCCGGTCCTCGCGCACGGCGTCGCTCACGGGGGTGGAGGAGCCCACGGGGATGCGGTGCCAGGGCCACGCCACATCGGCCGGCACGCCGCACAGGACGACGAGCGCCAGGAGGCCGCGCTCGGGCCCGTCCCAGAGGTGGAACCCGCCCGCGGACGCCCCGGTCCGACGGATCGTCGCGGTCAGCGCCTCGTCCAGCAGCCACGAGCCGGCCTCCCGGTCCGCCGCCCCGCCGCCGGCCCCGGGGCGCGCGACCGCGCCCGGACCCGGGCCCGCGTCGGCTCCCGCCGGGCCTCCCGCCGGGCCTTCACCGCCGCCGCTCACGGCCCACCTCCCGTCACGGCCGGTCGCGGGTCCGCACCGGCGGCCCGTCAGGGACCGGACGAATCCTGCGCCGACGCCCCGTCCACGGCGCCGAACTCCTTGACGAACGCGGCGCAGAAGGCGTCGAGGTCGTCGGGCCTTCGGCTGGACACCAGCGTGCCGGGCGCCTCGCGGCAGACCCGTACCTCTTCGTCGACCCAGGTGGCGCCGGCGTTGCGCAGGTCGGTGGCGAGGCTCGGCCAGGACGTCAGGGTCCTGTCCCGCACCACGTCCGCCTCGATCAGCGTCCAGGCCGCGTGGCAGATCGCGGCGACCGGGCGGCCGGTCCGGAAGAAGCCGCGTACGAACTCGACGGCGTCCCCGTCCATGCGCAGGGCGTCGGGATTGGCGACACCGCCGGGCAGTACCAGGGCGTCGAAGTCGTCCGGTGCGGCCGCGCCGACCACGTCGTCGACCGGGAAGGTGTCCGCCTTGGCGAGGTGGTGGAAGGCCTGGACCTCGCCGTTCTCGGTCGACACGAGACGTGGTTGCCAGCCCTGATCCGCCACGGCCTGCCAGGGCCGCTCCAGCTCGATCTGCTCGACGCCTTCCGGCGCCACGAGGAACGCCACCCTCATCGTCTCCACGTCCTTCCACGGTGATTGCGTCCGGCCGCCCTCCCGGCCCGCCCGCGCACTGCGCCTGCCCCTTCGGACGGAGGGCAAACGGCCGGGCCGAACGGGACGCCCGTATGATCGGGGACGCGTCGGCCCCGGCCGTCACCCCCTGACGCGACAGGCCCTGACGAGACAGGCGAGGACGTGCACGTGCACAGGACCGTGACCGAACTCGCGGACGGCCGCGAGCTGATCTACTACGACAGCGAGCCCGGCCGGGACCGCGCGGCCGAGGACCGGCGCCCGCTGGACCCGGTCGGGAACACCCCCGAACTGCGCCAGGACCCGGCCACCGGCGACTGGGTGACGATCGCCGCCCACCGGCAGTCCCGCACCTACCACCCGCCGGCCGGCGCCTGCCCGCTGTGCCCCTCCCGGGACGGCCGGCAGAGCGAGATCCCGGCCGACGACTACGAGGTGGCCGTCTTCGAGAACCGCTTCCCGTCCCTCGCCGGTGAGGCCGGGCGCTGCGAGGTCGTCTGCTTCACCCCGGAGCACGACGCCGGCTTCGCCGACCTCACTGTGCAGCGGGCCCGGCTGGTCCTGGACGCCTGGACCGACCGCACCGCCGCCCTGTCCGCCCGCCCCGGCGTCCGGCAGGTGTACTGCTTCGAGAACCGCGGCGCGGAGATCGGCGTGACGCTGGCCCACCCGCACGGCCAGATCTACGCCTTCTCCACCACCACCCCGCGCACCGCCAAGCACCTCGCCGCCGCGGCCGCGCACCGCGCCCGCACCGGGCGCAACCTCTTCGAGGACATCCTCGAAGAGGCCCGCGCGGCCACCGAACGCGTGGTCCTCGCCGGGGAGCACTGGACCGCCTTCGTGCCGTACGCCGCGCGCTGGCCGTACGAGGTCCACCTCCACCCGCACCGCCGGGTACCCGATCTGACCGCGCTCACCGAGGCGGAACGCGCGGAGTTCCCCGGCCTGTACCTGGACCTGCTGCGCCGTTTCGACCGGCTCTTCGACCGGGACGCGCCCACCCCCTACATCGCGGCCTGGCACCAGGCCCCGCTGGTCGGTGGCGGGGAACTCGCCCTGCACCTGGAGCTGTTCACGATCCGGCGCAGCGCCGACAAGCTCAAGTACACCGCCGGGACCGAAGCCGGGATGGACGCCTTCATGAACGACGTGGCACCCGAGGCGGCGGCGCGGCGGCTGCGGGAGGTCCGGTGACCGGGCCCGCGGCCGGAGCGTCGACCGAAGCCGCCGCCGTGCGGCGGGAGTTCGAGCGGATCCACGGCCGCTCCCCGGACGGGGTGTGGGCCGCCCCGGGCCGGGTCAACCTGATCGGCGAGCACACCGACTACAACGACGGCTTCGCCCTGCCGATGGCGCTGCCCCGGACCACCGTGCTGGCCGCCGGCCGCCGCGACGACGGCATGCTGCGTCTGCACAGCGCGCAGGGCGACGGCCGGGTCACCGAGCTGGCCGTGGTGGACCTCGCCCCCGGCGCGGTCCCCGGCTGGGCGCGCTACCCCGCCGGGGTGGTCTGGGCGCTGCGGGAGCGGGGCCTGCCGGCCGGCGGCGCCGACGTGCACCTGGACAGCACCGTGCCGACCGGCGCGGGCCTGTCCTCCTCCGCGGCCCTGGAGTGCGCGGTCGCCGTCGCCTACGACGAGCTGTACGCGCTGCGGCTGTCGCGGCCGGAGCTGGCGCGCGTGGCGCAGTACGCCGAGAACGCCTTCGCCGGCGTGCCCTGCGGGGTGATGGACCAGATGGCCTCGATGTGCTGCGCCGAAGGCAGCGCCCTGCACCTCGACAGCCGCAGTCCGGACGTCCGGCAGGTCCCCTTCGACCTCACCGGCCACGGGCTGCGCCTGCTGGTGCTCGACACCCGGGTGGCGCACGACCTCGCCGACGGGGCGTACGCGGCGCTGCGCGCGGGGTGCGAGCGGGCGGCGGGACTGCTGGGACTGACCGCCCTGCGGGACCTTTCCGAGGCGGAGCTGTCCGGCGCCCTGGCACAGTTGCCCGACGGCCTCGCCCCGCTGGTCCGGCACGTGGTCACCGAGAACGCCCGGGTCGGCCGGGCGGTGGAGCGGCTCGCGGCGGGGGAACCGGGCGCTCTGGGACCGCTGTTGACGGCCGGTCACGCCTCCCTCCGGGACGACTACGGGGTCTCGTGCCCGGAGACGGACCTCGCCGTGGAGGCGGCGGTCGCCGCCGGCGCCCTGGGTGCCCGGATGACCGGCGGGGGCTTCGGAGGTTCGGTGATCGCGCTGGTCCCGGACGCGGCGGCCGCGTCCGTGTCCCGGGCGGTGACGGACGCCTTCGCGGGGGCGGGCTTCGCGGCGCCGGCCGTGCTGGAGGCCGTGCCGTCGGCGGGGGCCCGCCGCATCGGCTGACCGGAGCCCCGTGCGTACCTCCGGGGGAGGAAACGGTCCGCTGAAGGACGCGGACGAGGGCAGTGACGTCCGCGCGGGGCTGAGGGGCGTCGAGATGTGCGCGGGTCCGCCGTGCGAGATCGAGCCGGAGCCCGCCCCGGCCGGGCCGGGCCCGGCCATGATCCGCCGGACACGCGCTACCGGACCCCGCCCGTGAGCAGCAGGGGGGCGGGGCTGCCGTCCGTCCAGTCCGGGGGGATCGCGGCGAACGCGTCGGCGACGGCGGCGGCCCGGAGGAAGGCCGCGCCGTGACCCGCGGCGATCCGGGCGCCGGCGCCCGTCCAGGTGACGGGGACCAGCCGGGTCAGCCCGGGGGCGGGCCGCAGCGATCCCGTCACCGGTACCCGGGGCAGCGGGGCGGGCGCCCGGCCGCAGAGGCCGGCGAGCAGCGGGCCGAGCAGGGTATGGGCGGCGACCAGGGCCGCGTACGGGTTCCCCGGAAGCCCCACCACCCAGCCGCCGGAGGGGAGTTCGGCGAGGAGCATCGGGTGGCCCGGGCGGCAGGCGACCGTGTCGACGACGAGCCGGGCCCCGGCGTCGGCGAGCAGTCGGCGCAACTGGTCGGTGGTGCCGACGGAGGTGGAGCCGGTGACCACCACGACCTCGGCGTCCGGCGTGCCGCGCACGGCGGCGGCCAGTGATCCGGCCGGCCGGTCGTGGACGTGCCGCACCGCACGGCACTCGCCGCCCAGCGCGGCGACCAGGGCGGGCAGGGCCGGTCCGAGGGCGTCACGCACCCGCCCCGGGCCCGCCGGGCCGGCGTGGTCCAGTTCGTCGCCGGTGACCAGGACGCTGACCCGGGGCGCGGGCCGCACCGGCAGGGTGTCGTGCCCGCAGGACGCGGCGAGTCCGAGCAGCGCCGGGCCGACCGGGGTGCCCGCCGGGGCGAGGAGACGGCCGGCCGGGGCGTCCTCACCGGTCCTGCGGATGTGCCGGCCGGGCGGCGGCACGGGTCCGGCGACCAGGCCGTCGCAGCCGGGGCGCGCCGCCTCCACCGGCAGCACCGCGCACGCTCCCGCCGGGACCTGTGCGCCGGTGGAGATCTCCACGCACTCCCCCGCGGCGAGGTCTCCCGGCCACACCGTGCCCGCGCGCACGGCTCCGCGGACCCGCCAGGGGCCGGGGCCCGCCACCGCGTACCCGTCCATGGCGGCCGTGTCGAACGCCGGCAGCGGGTGCGCGGTGCGCAGGGCCCCGGCCAGGGTGAGGCCGGTGGCGTCCGCGAGCGGCACCGTGCGGGCGGCCGACGCAGCCGGCGCGGCGTGGGCCCGGCTGCGGGCGTGGGCCCAGGGCAGTGCCCGAACGGCGGGTGCGGATGCGGATGCGGATGCGGATGTGGGCGCGGTGGTGGCCGTCGCGGTCGCGGGAGGCATGGGACGACTGTCGTCCCGCGGCGTTTCGGGGCGGCGCCCGACGGGTTGCCGTGCCGCACCGAACGGCTCACGGCGTCCGGCCCCCGGGTGTGAGCCCTTCCGCCGCCGGGTCGGGCCCCCAGGAGGGACGGGGCGACGTACGCCCGGGGCGGATGCCGCCGGGGCCCGCGAACACCGCGGACGCCTCGTGCCCGGGTAGCGGCGGAAATGGTGCCGTGCCGAGCGGGCCGGGTCAGGCGCCCAGCGGGCGCCGGGCCGGGCCCGGTCCGTCGGGGCGACGCGGCCGACGCGGCCGACGCGGCCGACGCGGCCGAACCACGTCGGCGAAGCAGCGTCTGATGGAGCGCCACCCGCACCCCCCGGACCGCCGCGCGAAGCTGCTCGTCCTCACGCCCGAGGGCGCGGCGGCGCTCCGCGAGCGGCTCATGTCCCTGCTCGACACGGACTCACCGCCGGCCGGTCTCGCACCGGAGGAACGGCACGTGCCGCACGGCCTGCGGGCGCGGGCCGTCACCCCGGGCTGAGGAGGCGGGCGCGCGGCGACCGTTCCTCGGCGGTCCCGTCCTTCTCCGCGGCGACGGCGCACGCGGAGAGCAGTGTCGCCCCCGCGAGGCCGCCCCAGAGCGCGCCCGGCCCGTGGGGGGCGAGGGCGGTGATGACCGCCGGGGAGACGGCGAGGCCGAAGCCCGTGGAGAGCTCGAAGCGGGCGAGGACGCGCCCGAGGGCGTGGGCCGGGGCCAGGGCGGTGACCAGCGCCGTGGCACTGCCGGCGTAGACGATCTCACCGAGGGTGCAGACCACGGACACCGCGGCGACGGCGGGAGCGGCCAGGCCGGCTCCCAGGGCGGCCGCGGCGAGGAAGCCGAGGTAGGAGGCGGCGAGGACCACCCCGGCCACGGCCAGCACGGTCCGCCGGGGGAAGCGCGACAGCAGGACGGTCACCGGGACCTGGAGGGTCACCACGAGCACCGTGTTGGCCACGAAGACGACCGCCGACCACACCGGGGAGGCGTGCATCTGGGTCACCAGCACCAGGGGGAGCGCGATCTCGGGGACGTTGAGGCAGAAGACGTAGACGACGTTGGCGGCGAGGAGCGCGCGCATCCGGGGTGCGGGCCCCGCCCCGCCCCCGTCCCCTGCCGCAGGGACCACCGGACGCGCCCGCAGCCGGACCGACCCCGACAGGGCCGCCGCCGTGAGGTAGGCGATCCCGGTGGCGACCGCCATCCCCCGCAGTCCGGTGGCGCCGCCCGCCAGGCAGGCGGTGGCGAGGAGCGCGCCGATGCCCAGGCCCGCGTTGCGCAGGGCGCGGCCGGCCGCGAGCGCGGTGTCGCGTGCGCGGCCATGGGCGACGGTGGCCACGAGAGCCGCGTGGGCGGCGGGCCACGCCTGGTTGCCGACGCCGAGGACGAGCGCCGCGACCGCGAACGGCCAGACGTGTCCCGCCGGAGTGGCCAGCAGCAGCGCCACCCCCAGCGCCCGTACCAGCATCGACGCGGCCACGACCGTGCTGCGTGCGCCCCGGTCCAGCCAGCGGCCCACCGCCGGCATGCACACCAGGCCGACGACGATGCCCGCGGTCATGGCGATGCCGGTGGCCGGCGCGGACAGCCGCAGCACCATGACTCCGTAGAGCAGCAGGAAGGGCCGCAGCAGGCCGGTTCCGAGTGCGTCCACGGCGAGGGCGACGGCGTAGCGGGGGCCTCCGGTGGCGCGGACGAGGGCGCGGGGCCGGATCCCGGTGGTGGTTTGCATGGCGTCACCGTGCGGGCGGCGGCCCGGCCGGGCACGCGGGTTGACGGACATCGTCAACCCGGTGTCGGCGGATGCCGTGCGGTCGAGGATGCTGGGCGGGTGACGTTGAGGATCGACATCGGCGGGCCGCCGTCCGGACGGCTGCGCTTCGCCGCCTCCCCGCTCGCCGAACTGACCGCGATGCTGCACGTGCTGGCCGAGCCGGGGCACCATCCGCAGTTCGCCGACTGGGCCGGGGAGGTCTGGGCCGGGATGGCACCGGAGCTGGCCGAGCGCCTGCGGGAGGCGGACTTCCTGTGGCGTTCCTCGCAGGCCGACTTCCTGCTGCCCGCCCGGCCCCGGCCGACCCTCTCGGAGGAACTGGACGAGGTGGACCGGATCGACGACGAGCCGTACGTGACGGCGGCGCTCGTCACCACCTGCGGCAGCAACCGGGTCCGTTTCGCAACGCCGTCGCCGCTGGCCGACGCGGGAGCGCGGGAGCGTGCCCTGGACCTCGCGCAGGCCCGCGGCGTACGGCAGGAGGCCTTCGCCGAACGCCTGCTGGCGGACCCGGCCGCCGTACGGGCGCGCGTGCGCGACACCCTGGAGCGGTGCGCCGGGGCCTTCTTCGACGCCGCATGGGCGGACGTCGCCGTACGCCTCGCCACCGACCTGCGCGTGAAGAACGACCTGCTGAGGCGCGAGGGCCCGGGGAGGGCGCTGGCGTCCGTCTCCGGCGCGGTCTCCCTGGCACCGGGCGGCGACTGCATCGTCGTGGACAAGCTCCTGGACAAGGCGACCTCCGCGCACGGCGCCGGAGTCACCTTCCTGCCCAGCGTCTTCGGCAGCCCGCACCTGGCGGTGGTGCACGCGCCCGGGTGGCAGCCGGTGGTGCAGTACCCGGTGGCCGGGCCGGATCCGTCGGAGCCGGTGTCGCTGGAAACGGTCACCCTGCGGCTGGAGGCGCTGTCGCACCCGGTACGACTGCGGCTGCTGCGCACCCTGGCCCGCGGCCCGCACACCACGCGCGAGCTGGCGCACGCCTGGGAACTGTCACCGCCCGAGGTGTCGCGTCACCTCGCCGTCCTGCGCCGGGCCGGCCTGCTGACGGCCCGGCGGCGCGGCCGGTACGTCCGCTACACCCTCAGCCTGCCCGACGTGACGGCGCTGGGCTCCGACCTGCTGGCCGCCGTGCTGCGCTGAGCGGACCGGCCGACCCCGCTCGGGTCCCGCGGACGGAGCAGATCAGGGGCCGGACCGCGGGCCCGGGCCCGGGTCCTCCGTCAGCCACTCCACGGAAGCCGGCCGCTCCACGGTCACCGTGGAGAATCCCGTGTGGACGGCCCCCGCGCCGTCCGTGGGAAGGAGCAGGACGGCCGGTCGCGGGGCGGTGGCGGGGGCGGCCGCCATCGAGGTCGCCAGCAGGCCGATACCGCTGCCCACCAGGGTCACGGAGACTCCGGCCAGCACCACACCTCGGATCCAGGAAGACTCGAACACGACGTTTCTCCGTCCGTCAGGGGCCGGCCTCCGGGATCTCCGGTGCGGGCGTACGTCGAATACACCGCGTTCCACCGGCCCGCGTCATGCCACGGGAGCCCGTGGCTTGACGCCCGTGGCCGATCCCGGCAGCACTGCGTTGGTGCTCCTTGCCCCGGCGGATGATGCTTGTCAGTGGGGCCCCTGGCCGTGCAGGTCCCGTGGGACAGGCGTGACGGATCTAGCGAGGGCGAGATGAGCGGCGATGGAGCAACTTCCCACCCCTCCCGGTGAGCGGCCGGAGCAGACCGATGCCCCCCACGAGCGCGCGTACACGGCGACCGCCGCCGTCGACGAGCAGGGCATCGTGACCGCGTGGGGCGAAGGCGCCACCCGGCTGCTCGGTTACGCGTCCGCCGAGGTGGTGGGGCGGTCCGCCGCGTTCCTGCTGGCCGATCCCGTCGCCGGCGAAGCCCGCCGGATCCCGCCCGAGCAGCAGCGGTGGAGCGGCGTCGTGGCACTGCGCCACCGGGACGGCAGCCGCTTGGAGCAGGGGCTGCTCGCGCATCGCTGGGCGTCCCCCGGCGGGAGCACCCAGTGGTACGTGGTGTCAGCGGTGGCGGGCGGTCGGGGCGGTGACGGCTCCGCGTGGGGCGATCCGCTGCACGAGTGGTCGTTCTCCCAGTCCCCCTGTTTCCTGGCGGTGTTCGACGCCGATCTGCGGCTGGTCCGGGCGAACGCGGGCATGGAGCGCACGCTGTCGCTCACGGAGTCCGAGATGCTCGGGCTGCGCCTGCCGGAGATCGCCCCGGACCCGGTGAGCGAGGAGACCGAGCGCAGGATGCGCCTGGCGCTGGAGTCCGGCGAGCCGCAGCACATGGAGGCCTTCGTCCGTGCCACGGGCGTCAGCGCGGAGCACGGCTGGTCGACCTCGGTCGCCCCGCTGCGGGACCCGGACGGTGTGGTGCGCGCCGTCTGCCTCGCCGCGCACGACCGGACGGGGGCGGAGGTCGAGACGCAGCAGATGATCCTGCCGGACGCCGCCGGCGCGCGGATCGGGACGACCGAGGACAGCACCCGTACCGCGCAGGAACTCGCGGACGTGGCGGTCCCCCGGCTCGCGGACTTCGCGGTCGTCGACCTGCTGGAGCCCCTGCCGCGCGGCAACGGCCACGCCTCCGCCCCCCAGACGGGCCCCTTCACCGTGTGCCGCACGGCGGTGCGGTCGGCCGTCGAGGGCAGTTCCGAGGGGCGGGTCGCGGTCGGTGAGACGACCCTCTACGCGCCGTTCTCGCCGCCCGCCGAGTGCCTGGCCTCGGGTCGCGGCGCCGTGTACGAGACGACCGCCCCGGCGGTCGCCGAGTGGATGGCGCGCGACCCGGCGGCCGCCTGGCTGGGGGCGCACGGCGCCCGTTCGATGCTGGTGGTGCCGATGCACGCCGACGGCGTCAAGCTGGGCGTGGCCGTCTTCGGCCGCCGCAGCAGCCGGGAGCCCTTCCTGCCGCAGGACCTGACGCTGGCCGAGGAGCTCGCGGGCAAGGCCGCCACGAGCATCCACACGGCGCACCGGTCGGCGCGCGAGCACACCAGCACGATGACGCTCCAGCGCAGCCTGCTCCCGCAGACGCTGCCCGACCACCCCGCGCTGGAGACGGCCTCCCGCTACCTTCCGGCCGGTACCGAGGCGGGAGTGGGCGGCGACTGGTTCGACGTGATCCCGCTCTCCGGCGCCCGGGTGGCGCTGGTCGTGGGTGACGTCGTCGGCCACGGCATCCGCGCCTCCGCGACGATGGGCCGGCTGCGCACCGCCGTGCGCACCCTCGCCGACGTGGACCTGCCGCCCGACGAACTGCTCACGCACCTCGACGACCTGATCATCCACCTGTCCGCCGACGAGGGCGGCCGGGAGGCCGTCGACGAGAGCGCCGGCGGTATCGGTACGACGTGCCTGTACGTGGTCTACGACCCGGTCACCCGGCACTGCACGCTGGCCCGGGCCGGTCACCCGCCGCCGGCGGTGGTCTCCCCGGAGGGTTCGGTGTACCTCCTGGACGTGCCGGCCGGGCCGCCGCTCGGCCTGGGCGGGCTGCCCTTCGAGACGCTGGACGTCGACCTTCCCGAGGGCAGTGTGCTGACCCTCTACACGGACGGGCTGCTCCAGCCCCGCGAGCGGGACATCGACGAGGCCCTGGACACGATGTTCGGGGCGCTCGCGCAGCCCGCCTCCACCCTGGACACGGTCTGCGACCGGGTCCTGACGGCCCTGCTGACCCACCGTCCCGACGACGACGTGGCCCTGCTCGTGGCGCGGACGCGGGCCCTGCACGCCGACAAGGTCGTCGTGTGGGACCTGACCTCGGACCCGTCCAACGTGTCCCAGGCCCGCCGTCAGACCACGGACCAGCTGACGGCGTGGGGCCTGGAGGAGGCCTCGTTCGTCACGGAACTGCTGGTCAGCGAGCTGGTCACCAATGCCATCCGGTACGGGGAGCCGCCCATCCAGCTGCGGCTGATCCACGAGAAGGACACCCTCATCTGCGAGGTCTCCGACGCCAGCAGCACGGCGCCCCACATGCGGCGGGCCCGGACCTTCGACGAGGGCGGCCGGGGTCTGCTGCTGGTGGCGCAGCTGGCCCAGCGCTGGGGCACCCGGCACGCCCCCGTCGGCAAGACCATCTGGGCCGAGCAGTCGCTGCTCGGGTTCTAGGGGGTGTCCGGCCTTGATCCGCCGGACACCCCCAGGGGGGCGTCTCGTCGATCAGGCCGGGCCGCGGAAGACGGGCAGGGCCCACTCGGGGGGCTCCGGCGGCGGTGCGGCCACGACCTGGGTCGTGCGGCGGGGCTTGCGGTCGGGCCCCGGGCCGTCCGCGGTGGCGACCCGGAGGGCGGCGACGAACTCCAGGCAGGAGCCGTAGCGGTCCTCGGGGACCTTGGCCAGGGCCTTGGCGAGGACTTCGTCGGCGGCCGGGGCGATGTCGGGCCGCCGCTCGGTGAGGGGAGGCGGCTGGTCGTACTGGTGCGCCCACAGCAGGGCGGCGTCCTCCTCGCGCACGAAGGGCGGCCCGCCGGCGAGGGTCTCGTAGACGACGCAGGCCATGCTGTAGAGGTCGCAGCGGCCGTCCACCGGGCGGCCGGAGATCTGCTCGGGCGCCATGTAGTCGAGCGTGCCGACGAACTCGCCCGCCGTGGTGAAACCGCTCAGCGACAGGGACTTCTTCGTCAGGCCGAAGTCCGTGAGGTAGATGTGCTCGGGGTGGTCCCGGTCGGGGCCGGCCGCGACGAGGACGTTGCCGGGCTTGACGTCACGGTGCACCAGGTCGTGGTCGTGGGCGGCGTCCAGCGCGGAGGCCACCTGGGCGGCGATCCGCAGGGCGGTGTCGACGGGCAGCGGCCCCTCCCGGTCCAGCAGACCCCGCAGGTCCAGCCCGGGTACGTAGCGCATGGCGATGTAGAGGACACCGTCGGTCTCTCCGGCCTCGAAGATCGGCACGATGTGCGGGTGCTCGATCGAGGCGGCCACCCTCGACTCGTGGGTGAACCGGCGCCGGAAGGTGTCGTCGCGGGCCCGCTCGGGGGCGATCAGTTTGATGGCGACCGTGCGGTCCAGGCGCAGGTCCTTGGCGCAGTAGACCACGGCCATGCCACCCCGGCCGATCAGGCGCTCGATCCTGTATCCGGCGATCTGCTTGCCGACCAGCCCGGAGGGCCGGCCCGTGTACTGGCTCAGGTCCGCGCCCATCCGGCGCCCCCTTCCTCAGCAGGAATTCTATCGAGCGCCCCCGCGGCCCGCCCGGCGGGGATCCGGCCCGGCAGCCCCTGCGCCGGTCGCACCGGCAGGGCGTCCTACCACGGTACGGGCGGCTTGCGCCAGGGGGTGGACCACCACCATTCGGAGATTGCCGGTGCCGTGTCCGGATGGGTGGTCCGGCCGCGGAAAGTGCGGGGCCGACGCGCATGTGCCGGAGGCTCGGATGTCGTTGACTCGTGAGTGCCGATCGGCCGGCGCCAGTCCGACTTCAGCCGCGCGTCCCGCGCATTCGACCTTTCTAGGAGGTGAACCGGGTGAGCGTACTCAAGCCCCATGACACGGAGGCCCGCAGGACGCAGCGCGGCCCGGGATACCTGAACTGACCCGACGGATCCGGGCGGGGGCGCTCCCCCGTGCCCCGGCCCGGATCCCGTCGCTCCCACCGGTCGCTCCCGGCGTCGGCCCGGCGGCGCCCGGCCGACGACCACAGAGGCTGGCAGCTCAGATGCGCAACGAACGTCGGGTCCACCGCGCCCCGTTCACGTGGCACGACACGCTCTTCTTCGATCCGCTCGACGTCTTCCACGAGCCGGACGCCGACCATTTCCTCGCCGGGTTCGACGCCGGCACCCGGGCCCGGTTCGTCCGCAGCGGCACCCGGTGGAGTCACCGGCACGACCCGGCCCCGCCGGAGCAGGGCTGGCAGATCCACGTCTCGGCGGGGCCGCGCGAGGCGCGGGAGGTCGCCGCTCGCGTGGTCCGGTACCTGACGGAGCGCGGAGCCGACTTCGACATCGCCCTGGACCCCACCGTCCTCGCGGTGCTCCACTCCGGTCGTCCCTCCCCGGGCGGCGGCGCGCTCGTCACCGTCCGCCCGCACGACGACGCGGAGTTCAGGACCTGCCTGGCCGCCCTGGCCCGCCTGCTGGACGGGGTGGAGGGCCCGTGCCTCCCGTCGGCCGTGCGCCACCGCGACAGCAGGGCGCTGTACGTCCGCCACGGGCGCTTCCACGGGGCCCGCGCCGTCGACGTCCTCGGGCGTCCCGTGCCCGACGCGGCGGCGCCCTGGCCGTTCGACGACTGGAAGCCGGCCGACGAGGACGCCTCCGACGGCCTGCCGGGAGGCCGGTTCCGGGTGACCGGCACGCTCAGGTCCTTCTCCGGCGGCGGCGTCCACACGGCCGAGGACACCGCGTGCGACGACCGGAAGGTGCTGCTCAAGGAAGCCCGCGACCCCGATGCCGTGGAACTCCTCGGCCGCGAGTGGATGTTCCTCAACCTGCTGGCCGCCACCGGCTCCTATCCGGCTCCGGTCGCGAGGTTCCAGCACGGGGAACACCACTACGTCGCCGAGGAGTTCGTCGAAGGAACCCGCCTGGACGCACTGCTGCCCGCACCCGACCCGCTCGCGCGGCCGGGCTTCGACGTGGAGCGGTCCCGGGAGCACCTGCGGCTCTTCCTCACCGTCTTCCGGGGGGTGGCCCGCGCGGTGCGGGCGGCGCACGACCGCGGGGTGGTCCTCGGCGGCCTGACCGCCTCCGACGTCCTCGTCGACCCGGAGTCCCTCGCCGTGCGCATCGTCGGGCTGGGCGCCGGGCGGGTGACCGGACCGGGCGGCGGGTCCGCGGCCGGGGGCGGTGAGGCCGGGGACCGGTCGGCCATGGCCTACGCCATGGCCGACCTCGTCCTCCCGATCACGGCGATGTCGTACCTGCGCGAGGACGTCCTGGACCTGTACCGGATCCCCCTGACGGAGTGCCTGGGCTGGCCGGAGCGGCTGCACCGGCTGCTCGTGGACCTGGCCCGCGGCCGCCTCGGCCTCAGCGGCCTGATCGACGCCCTGGAGGAGGAGACGGAGCTGCTCGGCGCGGTCGGGCCGGTCCCGCCGCCGCGTCTCGCGCGGTCGGCGCCGCCGGGACCGGGCGGGACGGAGGCCGCCGTGGCGGCGTTCGTCGAGGCGGCCGCCGACGTCCGCCGGGACACGCTCTTCCCCGTCGACCCGTTCGCCCACGTCACCAACCCGCTGGGGCTCGGGACGGGGGCGAGCGGTGTCCTGTGGGCACTGCACGCCTCCGGTGTGCCCGTCCGCCCCGAATGGCTCGACTGGCTGCGCTCCGCGCTGGCGGGGATCGACCCGGCCCGGTACCCGGACGGCCTCATGAACGGCCTGGCCGGCATCGCCTGGGCGGCCGACGTCCTCGGCCTCGGGTCCCGGGCCAGGGACCTGCTCGACCGGGCCAACCGGCGCGTCGTCGCGCAGGGCGACCCCACCTTCCACCACGGCCTGGCCGGGGTGGGCATGACGAACCTGCGCTTCTTCCTGAGCAGCCGCGACCCGAACGACCTGGCCGCCGCGCAGCACTGCGCGCGCGCCCTGCACGAAACGGCCCGGCGCGACGGCGGCCACGCGTACTGGCCGGCCGGGTCCGGCACGCGGGGCCCGCTGAGCGGGCTGGGGTCCGGGCCGGCCGGTGCCGCGATGTTCCTGCTGCGGATGCACCAGATCTCCGGCGAGGAGCACCACCTGCGGCTCGGGCGGGAGGCGCTCGCCACGGAGCTGGCCCGTGCCGCGGCGGCCGGGCCCGCGGGCTCGCGGGACGCGTCCGTCGAGGCGGGCGCGGCTGGCCTGGCGAAGGTGCTGCTGCGCTACGGGGATCTGGCCTCGGCCCGTGCCGTCCTGCGCGGGCCGGACCTGAGGTGGGCGGCGGGGCCGGGGTACGCCTCCGGGCTGTGCGGGGTCGCCGACGCGCTGCTGGACGCGGCGGAGTTCACCGGCGACGCCTCCTACCGCGATACGGCGCTGCGCCGGCTCGACTTCGTCCGGCGGGTGTTCCTCTTCGAGCCCGGCGAACGCTTCGGTGTGCGCGACCCCGGCGGGCGACCCCTGCTGGCCGTGCCGGGTGAGGGACTGCTTCGCTGTTCGACCGACTACCTGACCGGGTCGGCGGGCGTGCTGCGGGTGCTGCACCGCGCCGCCTGCGGTGGCGCGGCCGACTTCCTGCTCGACGAGGTGGGGCCGCCGTAGCGGGCCGGCCGGTCAGGCCGGCACGCGCGGGACGAGGTCGCGGGCGGCGGTGGCGAAGGCGCCCCGGTTCGGGTGGCCGGTCTTCTGCAGGACGCTCGCCACGTGCTTCTCGACGGTGCGCGGCGAGATGTGCAGCCGGCCCGCGATGTCCCGGTTGCTGATCCGTTCCGCGACCAGGCGTGCCACCTCGAACTCGCGGACGGTGATGCCGGACCTGCGCAGGTGGGGCGGTACCTGTTCGGTGCCCGCGCGCCGCTGCCGGACGGACGCGCCCATCCCCCGCAGCAGGGCCCGGCCGGCCGCGGCGGCCTGGTGGTGGCCGGCGGCGTGGAAGTACTCCTCGGCCTCGCGCAGCCACTCGACCGGCGCGCCCCAGCCGTCCTCGAACGCGGGGCGGGCCACCAGCCGCAGGCACAGGCGGCGGGCCAGGGGGTACGGGGCGGCCGCCGCCAGCGCCTCGGCGGCGACGGCCGTGGCCTCCTCCCGGCGTCCTTCGCGGCCCAGCAGCACGGCGTGGGCGAAGCCGGTGAACTGGCGGTTCCAACGGGTACCGGCGGCTCCGGCCCGCGGCGGGCCGGAGCAGTGCCGACGGCCCATGCGGCCGGCCAGTACGCCGAGGAGCACCACGGGGCCGTGCCGGCCGAAGTCGACGGTGGCCGGGTTCTCCGTGTCGTGGGCCAGGGCCCGCGCGAGTTGCTGCTCCGCGGCGTCGTGCCGCTCCTCCAGCAGCGAGCAGAAGGCCCGGGCGGCTCCGTACGACAGGGCCCGCAGGCCGGGGGCGGCGTCGAGGAGCGGCTCCAGGCGCTCCAGCGCCGCGGTCATCTCGGCGCGCCGCCCCTGGTGGGCGTACCGGACGGCGTCGGCGAGCCGGAACAGGGCGAGGGGCCGGTCCAGTCCCAGCGCGGCGGCTTCGGCCGTGCCCTCGGCGATCCCGTCACGGGCCTCGTCGAAAGCGCCACGCCGGACGTGCTCCAGTGCGAGTGCGAAGCCGGCCTCGTGCGCGGCCGGCCGCAGGCCCGCGCGCCTCGCCTGCCGGCGGGCCCGCTCCAGGCGGGTCGGCCGTTCGTCGTGTCCGGCCGCGGTGACGGCCAGCTGTACGTCGGCGGCCGCACGCGGTGCGGGAAGTCCGTGGGCGAGGGCGATCGCGCGGGCCCGCTCGAAATGGACGGCTGCCGAGGCTTCGTCCTCGGCCCGGGCCAGTTGTCCGAGCAGCAGCCGGGCTCCGCAGGCGACGTCCGGCCGGTCGCCGCCGCGGGCGCCGTCGACGGCCCGGCGGGCGAGCCGGGCGGCGGTGTGCAGCCGGTCGGGGGCGGGCCGGCCCAGCTCCGCGTGGGCCGCGGCGAGGTCCACGAGGGCGGTGTGGCCGTCGGCGGGGTGTCCCGGGAGCAGGGAGCGGGCGGTGTCGACGTGGCGCAGTGCCTCGTCGGGGCGGCCGGCGAGGGTGGCGATGGTGCTGAGCCGGGCGTGGATCCCGGCGCGGCGCGCGGCGGGAACCCGCTCGTCGGGGCCGGCCGGGGCCGGCAGGCGGTCGAGGCGGCCCGAGCGGGCGACGGCGTCCAGCAGCAGTTCCAGCACGGTGGCGTGCAGTTCGGGTCCGACGGTGCCCGGCTCCAGGAGGCGGTGGGCCCGGCTGAGCAGGTCCAGGGCCTGCTCCGGACCCTGCCGGCGGGGCGGCTCCGGTGCCTGCTCCAGGGGCTGTTCGGGGGCGGTCCCGGCCGTCGCCCACCGCGCCGCCTCGCAGTACAGGCGTACGGCCTCCCGGGCCTCGCCGGCGTGTTCGTGCAGGCGGGCGGCGTGCGCGCGCCAGGCTCCGGGCAGGCCGGGGTGGAGGTGGGCCAGCGCGCGCGCCGCGCCGCGTGCGTGGCGGGCGCGTTCGCCGGGGCCGAGGTCGTCCAGGAGCGCCTCGGCCGCGAGCGGGTAGCGGAAGGCGTACCACTGGGCGCCCGGTCCGTCGGGTGTGATGAGGGAAGAGGCGAGGGCGGCGCGCAGGACCTCGGAGAGGGCCGTGTGGTCGACGCCCATCGCGTGCTCCAGGACCGGCAGGGGGAAGCGCCTGCCGAACAGGGCGGCCGTGCGCAGGAAGCGCGTGCCGAGCGGCCCGAGCGCCGCGGTCCGCCGCCTGACGTCGTCGGCGACGGCGGGGGGCACGGACGGGGTCCGGCCGCCGTGGTGGGTGGGGCGGCCGGCGTGGTCGTGGACGAGTTCCTTGACGACGAAGGGGATGCCGGCGCTCCCGGTCACCGCGCGGTCCAGGAGTTCGGGGCAGACCTCCTCCGGTGCGACGCCCAGCTCGTCCGCGACGAGGAGGCGCACGTCGGGGTGGGTCAGCGGGGCGAGGTCGAGGGTTTCGGCGGCCTCCCGCTGGCGGGCGCGCAGGGCCAGTCCGGCGGCCGCGCGGGGGGTGCGCCCCGCGACGAGCAGGAGGAGGGCGGGCAGGTGGCCGACGTGGTCGAGGAGGTACTCGACGACGGCCAGGGTGCCGGCGTCGGCGTCGTGGAGGTCGTCGAGGACGAGCAGGCAGCCCCGTTGCCGTCCGACCGCGGCGAGCAGCCGCAGCACGGCTTCGGCGACGGTGAGGGGGGACGGGCGGCCGTCCGCGGTGTCCGGCGTGTCCGCCGTGCCCGGGGGGTCGTTCAGCAGGCGGTCCATGACGGGGCCGTAGCCGCCCACTTCCTCCGGGTCGGGCAGCAGCCCGGCGCGGGCGAGCAGGAGCAGCGCCTCGACGAGCGGCCGGTAGGGGACGGGCGGGCCGACGGTGCTGGCCCGCCCGCGGACGGTGACCATGTCCGCCGCGGCGGCCTCGGCGAGGGCCTCGGTGGCGAGGCGGGTCTTGCCGACCCCGGGCTCGCCGGTGACGAACAGGGCCCCGCCCCGCCCGGACCGGGCGGCGGCCAGGGAGGCCGCGATCCGCGCCGTCTCGGCCGTGCGCCCGACGAGTCGGCCCCTCCCCCGGTGCGGGCCGCGGGCGTCACCCGCGGCGGTGCGGTCCTCGGCCGGCCCCGCCGGCCCCCCCGACCAGAGTGCGGTCACCGGCTCGTCCCCTTCCCGGCGGGCCGTCCGAGGCACCGCCCGGGTGACGATACGAGGAGCGGGGCTCCCCCGGAAGCCGCCTGTTTGGGGGGCTTGCGGCGGGTGTCATCCCCCGTCGAGGCTGTCCTCCCGTACGCGCAGGGCGAGGTCGAGCTTGGTGTGGGCGGGACGGCCCGCCTGCTGGTACTTGGCCTTGACGCGGTCCAGGTAGTCCTTGGCCGTGTGGACGGTGATGCCGGCCCGGCGGGCGGCGGACTTGAGGGTCATGCCGGAGGCGTAGTCGAGCAGGATCTGCCGCTCCCGTGGCGAGAGCCGGGGGCGGGTGGGGCTGTCGTCGTAGGCGCAGGCGAAGGCGAGTTCCATGGAGTGGGCGCCCCGGCCCTCCGCGAGGTCCTTGACGGCGGCCACCAGGGTCGGCAGGTCGTGGTCCTTGGTGAGGTAGCCGTCGGCGCCGGCCCGGATCGCCTCGATGATGCGGGAGCGGTCCGGCACCGTGCTGATCATGAGGACGCGGGTACCGGTGTGCAGCAGACGGCGGATGTTGTCGGCGGGGTCCGAGCCGTCCCGCAGGACGAGGTCGAGGAGGACGACGTCGGCCGGCGGGCGGTCCGGGGGGCCGTGCCGGGCGGGGTCCGCGAGGAGTTCCCCGACGGTGCCGGCGGTGGCGACGAGCCGCAGGTCGGGTACGCCGTCGAGCCAGGCCCGCAGTCCGTCGCGGAGCATCCGGTCGTCGTCGACCACGGCGACGGTGATCACCCCGGCCATCTCAGCTCCACCCGTACGCCTTCGCCGGGGGCGGTGTCCACGGTGGCCCGGCCGCCGGCTTCGGTCATCCGGCCGTGGACCGATCCGCGCAGGCCGAGGCCGGGCTCGCAGCGGGCGGGGTCGAAGCCCGGGCCGCGGTCGACGACGGTGACGACGGCCGCACCGCTGCCGTCCGGGTCGGCGGCGGCGGTGAGGTAGGCGTGGCCGGTGCCGGCGTGCCGTCGCACGTTGTTGAGGGCCTCCCGGGCGGCGTGCCCCAGTGCGGCGGCGACCTCGGGCGGTACGTGCGGCAGGGCGTGGTACTGGGCGGTGACCCGCAGTCCGAGGCTTTCCACGGAGGAGACGGCCTCTTCCAGGGCGGCGCCGATCTCGCGGTGGGGGGCCTCGTCCGCGGTCTGCTGGATCAGGCGGCGCAGGTAGTCGGCCTCGCGGGCGCAACGGCGGCGCACTTCGGGCGCGTTGGCGTCGACGGCGCCAGCCGCCAGGGTGGTGAGGGTGGCGAGGACGGTGTCGTGCAGGGCCCGGTGGTGTTCGAGGCGTTCGGCGTAGCGGGCCTTGTGGGCCTCGGCGGCCAGGGCGCGGGCGTTGGCCTCGTCGAGGAGGCGGCCCTGGCGGCGCAGGTACCAGCGGAAGACCCAGGTCATGACGGCGGACGACACGAGCGAGTTGAGGTGGCCGACGACGACGGCGGGGGTCGCGCCGACGCTCTGGTAGCCGATGAAGTGGGTCACCAGGAGCAGCGCGACCGCGGCGACGGCGTGGAGGCGGTCGAGGGAGATGGCCGCGGCGGCGCTGGCGGAGCCGCCGAGCAGCATCGCCCAGGCGATGGTGGGCGGTTCGCGCACGCCTCCCCAGGCGCACAGGGCCAGGGGCAGGACGCATCCGGTGACGAGGACGTCGGCCCAGATGTGCCGCCGGTCGAAGCTGCCCCGGCGCAGGGCCGTGCCGTAGGTCAGCGCGCTGAGCCCCAGGGCCGCGGCGAGGCCCAGGTGCTGCAGGGGCAGGTTCCAGGGGCGGTGGGCGACGGCCATGACGGCGACCGTGAGGTGGCTGCCCCGGTAGAGCAGGGTGGCCACGATCAGGAAGGACTGGGCCCTGTTCAGCCCGGACTTTATGGAGGTCGTTCCGCGCAGTGCTCGTATGCGGCGTATCTGTAAGGACTGCAACGCCAGGACCACACCTTCCCGAGCCGTGGGCGGCGCGGGGTCCGGGGCGTACCGTGGGGACGATGCGCCGCGAGGCCCGCAGTTGCCGGTGACACCAGGCATTTTGCCCCAGCGGGCGCACGCCAGAAAGCCACGTCCCGGACGGGTCGGTACCCGCCCGAGGCCCGATTTCACCCTCCGTGCGGGTGCTGGGTGCCGGGCGTACCGGAGTCGGACGTGGTGCGGCCGGCTCCGGCCCTGCGGAACGACTGCCTTGCGGGCGGCGGGCGGGACGCCCGGGGGCGCGCCGGCCGGTGCGGTGTTCGACGCACCCGACTGCCTGCGGGCTCCGATTGACATCCTTGCACTGCAAGTGCAAGCGTAAAGCTGCACGGTAAGTGCAACATGTTGTCTGCGGATCACGGAGGGCCCGGATGTTCCTCACCCTGGGGCGCTGGTGCGCCCGTCGGCCGAGACGGGTGATCGGCGCCTGGCTCGTGCTGCTCCTCGCGCTCGGCTGCGCCGTCATGACGTACGGGCGCGTGACCAGCGAGGCGGTGACCATTCCGGGCAGTGACAGCCAGGCCGCCCTGGACACGGCGGCGACGGCCTTCCCCGGTCCGGCCTCCGGCAACCAGCCCCTCGTCCTGCGCACCGGACCCGGGGGCCCGGCCCTGACCGATGAGAGCGCGCGGGACGCCGTCGAGCGCAGCGCTCGGGCCATCGCCGAGGTGCCGCACGTGGTGAGCGTCGTCGTGCCCCACGACAGCGCGGGCACCGCCTCGATGAGCCGTGACGGGCACACCGCCCAGCTCGTCGTCGGCCTCGACGTCACCGGCCGCGACATCACCCCCGAACTGTCGGAGCGGATCACCGACGCGGCCGGGCCGGCCGTGGCCGCCGGGATCGAGGTCACGCCGGGCGGCGACCTGGCCGCGGCCGTGGACCGGCCGGACACCGGACACAGCGAACTCATCGGCCTCGGCGCCGCGGCCGTGATCCTCTTCGTCGGCTTCCGGCGGGCGGCCGCCGCCGGACTGCCCCTGGTCATCGGGGTCACCGGGCTGGTCGCGTCGCTGGCCGCCGTCGGCCTGGCCGGGCACCTCATGGACATGCCCTCCTCCGGCACCACCATCGCCGCGATGATCGGCCTCGGCGTGGGCATCGACTACACGCTGTTCTGCCTCACCCGCTTCCGGGAGTTCCGCGGCCGGGACGTGCCCGCCGTGGAGGCGGCCGCCCTGGCCACCGCCACCGCCGGGAAGGCCTCCGCCTTCGCCGGGTGCGCCGTGGTCGCGGCGCTGGCCGGGCTCGCGCTCGGCGGGCTGCCGCTGCTGCGCGCCCTGGCGTTGGCCCCCGCGATCGCGGTGCTCCTCGCGGTGGCCGCGACCCTCACCCTGCTGCCCGCCCTGCTGAGCCTGCTGGCCCGCTTCCTCGGCGCCGCCCGGGAGGAGGGCGCCGCCGCACCCGGCGGGGCGGACGCGCCCGCCCCCGCGGTCCACGGCTGGCAACGGATCGCCGACCGCGTCACGGCCCGCCCCTGGCGCCACCTGCTCGCCGGCCTCACTCTGCTCCTGCTGCTCGCCGCGCCCGCCACCCAGCTGTCCTTCGGTCAGCTCGACGCCGGCGACAAACCCGCCGGCTCGGCCAGCCGTACCGCCTACGAACAGCTCTCCGAGGCGTTCGGGCCCGGCGTCAACGGCCCCCTCCAGGTGACCGACACCCTGCCCGCGCCGGCCGCCGGCCCTCAGGACGCCCGCGTGGCCAGGGTCTCCACCGCCCTGGCCGCCACCCCCGGTGTGGCCTCGGTGAGCCCGCCGCAGCTCACCGCCGACGGCCGCACCGTCCGCTGGCAGGTCACGCCCACCACCGGCCCCGGCGACCCGGCGACGGCCCGGCCGGTCGGCACCCTGCGCGCCGACACCCTGCCCGCGGCCACCGCGGACGGGGCGGGGAACGCACACGTCGGCGGGGCCGCGGCCGCCGTCACCGACCTCAACGACCGCCTGGCGGACCGGCTGCCCGTCGTGATCGGGACCGTGGTGCTCGTCGCAGGACTGCTGCTCCTGGCCGCCTTCCGCGCGCCGCTCCTCGCACTGAAGGCCGCCGTGCTGAACCTGCTGTCGGTGGCCGCCGCGTACGGCGTGCTCACCGCGGTGTTCCAGTGGGGCTGGGGCGCACGCTTCATCGGCCTGGAAGGGCCGGTGCCCGTCCCCGGCTACGTACCGCTGGTGATGTTCGCCGTCCTGTTCGGACTCTCCATGGACTACGAGGTGTTCCTCCTGACCTCGGTGCGCGAGAAATGGCTGACGAGCGGCGACAGCCGGCATGCGGTGGTCGCCGGCCTCGCCTCGACCGGCCGCATCATCACCTCCGCCGCGCTGATCATGGTGAGCGTCTTCCTCGCGTACCTGATCTCGGACGACCCGGTGGTGAAGATGTTCGGCACCGGCCTCGCGGCGGCCGTCGCCCTCGACGTCACCGTCGTCCGCGGGCTGCTGGTCCCCACCACCATGGCCCTGCTCGGGGACCGCGGCTGGTGGCTGCCGCGCCGCCTCGACCGGATCCTGCCCGAGCTCGACATCGAGGGCACCGCCCACACCCTGCCGGGGGAACGGCCCGCAGCCGCCGCGCCGGAACCCGGCGAGACCACCACCAGCCCCCTTCCGACCCGGTGAGGTTCCGTATGCTCCCCCGCACCACCCCACGGCCCGGCGACACCGCGGGCCGCCGCCCGGCCGGGCCCGCCGCCCGGGCGCCCCGCTCCCGGGGCCGCCGCGCGCTGCTCGCCGCAGCCGTGGCCGGCGTACTGCTGCTCACGCTGCCCGTCACCGACTCCGTCGCCCGCACGCTGGCCGAGGAACGGCTGGCGGACCGGATCGGCGAGCGGCAGGCCAACCTCGCGGGACGCCCCGACGTGGACATCGAGGGGCTGCCGTTCCTCCTCCAGGCCGCCCGCGCGAACTACCCCCGGGTACGGGTGCGGGCCGACGCGACGACCGACCGGGGCAGACCGGTCAAGGCCGACATCACCCTCGACAACGTCACGCGCGAGGGCGACGGCTTCACGGCGGACTCGGCCTCGGCCCGCTTCACCGCCCCGTACTCCTCGCTGGGCGACGGCCCGGACGGCGACACCCGGATCTCCGACGCCGGGGACGGCCGGCTCCTGATCCGCCGCAGCGTGCTGGGCGCACCCGTCGTGCTCACGGCGGGCGTCGAACTCCACGACGGAGTCGTCTCGCTGCGCCCGACGGCGGCCTCGGTGGCCGGCCGGGCCATGGACCCGTCGAGTCCGCTCATCGCGCAGGCGCTCGCCCGGCAGACCCGGACCCTGCCCGAGCTGCCCCTCGGCCTGCGACCCGCGGGCGTCTCGGTGGGCGCGGACGGCGTCACCGTGACCGCGCGGGCCGAGGGCGTCCGCCAGGTCTGAGGAGTCGCAGGTCATCCCCGCGGCTGGTCGCCCGCCGCCAGCAGGTTCAGCACGGTGGCCGCCATCGCCGCGCGCGCCTCCCGCGGGCTCTTCCCGCCGGAGCGCCAGTGGTGCCAGGCCCCCCACGTGGTGACGGCGTCCAGGCCGTCCAGGAGTTCGGCCGCCCGGTTCTCGTCCAGGCGGCCGAGCTCCTCCGCGAAGACCTCCCCGACCTTGCGCCGGGCGTCCGCGAACGCCTCGTCCGTGACCTGCTGGATGCGCGGCGACGGGTGGTCGATCCGCATCAGCGTCAGCCGCGCCGGGGTGATCCACTCCAGGATCCGCGCGCGCTGTTCGGTCAGCGCCTCCACCCGCGCCCGGCGGGGGCCACTCACCGGCAACGGCCTGATCTGCTCGGCCAGTTGCTCCAGACGCCGGGTGATGGCGAGGTCCACCAGCTCCGACATGTCGGCGAAGTGGTGGAAGACCAGCCGACGCGAGACGCCCGCGCGTTCGGCGACCCGGTCGGCCGGGAACTCCACGACGCCCTCGTCCAGCAGGTCGAGCAGCGCGTCCACGATCCTGTCCCGGGTACGGCGTCCGCGCTCGGTCCGCCCGTCCACCCGTACCGGCGCCGGGCCGGGCACCCGGTCGTCCGCCTCCGCCACCGCTGCTCCCTCCGCCGTACGCCTCGCCGGTATTTTCGCACCCCGCAGGGGGGCTGCGGGGGATCGGGAGGCGGGCGCCCGCCTCTGCGCCCCTCAGGCGCAGCCGGCCACGGCCGCGTCCGCCTCCCGGGCGGAGGCGGCGAAGCGGTGGCGCATCCGGTGCAGACCCCGCCGGGTGTGGCTCTTCACCGTGCCGAGCGGCATTCCGGTGCGCTCGGCGATCTGGGTCTGGGTGAGGTCGCCGTAGAAGGCCATGGCGAGCACTTCCCGCTGCGGGCCCGGCAGTTTGGCCAGCTCTCCGGTGATCAGCAGCCGGTCCAGGACGGCCTCGGGGCCGACCGCGGGCTCGTCCGGCGGGGGGAGCTCGGCGCCGGCCGCGGTGACCAGGGCGAGCCGCCGGGTGCGCTCCGCGAGCGCGTCGGCGATCTTCCGCCGGGTGATGCCGACGAGCCAGCCGGGGAAGGCGCCGCGCTCGGGGCGGTAGCCCGCCCGGCCCCGCCAGGCGGCGAGGAAAACCTGCTGGCTGACGTCCTCGGCCTCCCGGGGATCGCCGAGGGTACGGGCGGCCAGGGCCTGGACGAGGCCGCCCCAGCGACGGTAGGCGGCGGTCAGGCACTGCTCGTCCCCGCGGACGAAGCCCTCGGCGACCTCGTGGTCGAGGAGCCCGTCCCCGGTCGGGGGGGACGGCTGGACGGTGGCGCTCCGGGCGGTCATACGGCTGCTCCTCGGGCCGGGACCGGACCGGCTGGGGGCCGGTCGGCGGGCGGGTGCGCCCCTTGGCTGGCCTGGTGGGGCCGGGGCTGGCGCCTCCAGATTCGCGCCGGTGCACGCTTTCGCACCACTCGCATCGGTTGTGCGTCGCATCATGGAGTCATGAACGAGTCCGCACACGGCCTGACCACGGGGGCGGTGGCCCGCCGCCTGGGGGTCGCCCCGACGACCCTGCGTTCCTGGGACCGGCGCTACGGCATCGGACCGGCCGCCCGCGAGGACGGCCGGCACCGGCGGTGGACGCCCGAGGACGTCGCCGTCCTGCACGAGATGTGCCGGCTGACCTCGTCGGGGATCCCGCCCGCCGAAGCCGCGCGGGCCGCTCTCACCGGCCCGTCGCCCGCACGGCCCGCGCCGCCCGGGCCGCCCCCGCCGCCCGTCGACCCGGTACCGCTCCCCCGGCCGGTCCGGCGGCCCGGTTCGGGCAACGGCCTGCCGCTGGGGGCGGTGCGCCAGGAGTGCCGCGGGCTGGGGCGGGCCGCCGTACGCCTCGACGCCTGGGCCGTGGACGACATGCTGGCCTCCGTGATCGACCAGTACGGCCTGGTCACCGCCTGGGAGGAGGTGATGGCGCCGACCCTGCACGCCGTGGGCCGCAAGTGGGAGACCTCGGGCGACCGGTACGTCGAGGTCGAGCACCTGCTGTCCTGGCACGTGTCGAGCGCGCTGCGCCGCGCCGCCCAGCCTCCGCCCTCCGGGGCGAGGGCGGGCGTGCCCCCGGTGCTGCTCGCCTGCGTGCCCGGCGAGCAGCACACCCTCGCCCTGGAGGCGCTGGCCGCGGGGCTGGCCGAACTGGGCCTGCCCACCCTCATGTTCGGGCCGGCCGTGCCGCCCGAGGCACTCGACCAGGCGGTGCGCCGGACGGGGCCCGCCGCGGTCGTGCTGTGGTCCCAGGCCCGGTCGACGGCGAACCCTCCGCTGGCCCGGCACGTCGCCGACACCGTGTGGGGCGTGCGGGGTGCCCGCGCCCGGCCGGCCGTCCTGCCGACGGGCCCGGGCTGGGCGGGTCAGCCCCTCGCCCCGGGCACGCTGCGTCCCCGCGGGCTGCGGGACGCCCTGGCCCTGCTGAGCGGGCTGTGCGACACGGCAGCCGCGGGGGCGGGGGCCCGGGCCGGCGAGGGGGCGGTGCGGTCCGCTCCCCCGGATCAGCCCTGACCGCGGGCCCTGCGGAAGCGGGCCAGCCCGTCCGGGAGAGCGATCAGCGGCTCGGGATAGCCGTCGTACCGGGCCCGTTCGGCGCCGTCCAGCTTCCACGGCTCGTGGACCCGGGGGCCGCGCAGCCCGGCGAGTTCGGGCACCCAGCGGCGGACGTACTCCCCCTCCGGGTCGTACCGCTTGCCCTGGATCACCGGGTTGAGGACCCGGTTGGGGCGGCTGTCGGTGCCGGTACCGGCCATCCACTGCCAGTTCAGCTGGTTGTTGGCGACGTCCCCGTCGACCAGCAGGTCGAGGAAGTGGCGTGCTCCGGCGCGCCAGTCGATGTAGAGCGTCTTGGTCAGGAACGAGGCGGTGAGCAGTCGGCCGCGGCCGGGCATCCAGCCCTCGTGGGCGAGTTGGCGCATGGCCGCGTCCACGACGGGATAGCCGGTCCGGCCGTCCTGCCAGGCCCGCAGGTCGGCCTCGGCCTGTTTGCCGCGCCGCCAGCGGTCGGACCGGGTGCGGTAGTCGGCGTCGGAGACGGCGGGGCGGGCGGCGAGGAGCTGGTGGTGGAAGTCGCGCCAGCACAGCTGCCGTACGAAGGCCTCGGCGCCCGCTCCGCCCCGGTCGCGGGCGCGGTGCACGGCCTCGGCGGCCGACAGCGCGCCGAAGTGGAAGTACGGGGAGAGGCGGGAGGTGAGGTCCGCGGCGAGGTCGTCGTGACCCTCCTCGTACGCGTCGGCGTGCCGGTCGAGCCAGTGCGCGAGCCGCTGGCGGCCCTCCTCCTCGCCGCCGACCGCCAGTCCCGCCGAAAGGGTGCCCGCGCCCGGACGGGCGGGGAGGTCGTCGGAGCGGATGCCGGACGGCACCCGGACCACGCGCGGGGCGGCGAGCGGCGGGCGCAGCCGCTCCGCCGACCAGCGTCTGAAATACGGGGTGAACACGGCGAAGTGGTCGGAGCCGTTCGGCGTGACGGCGCCGGCCGGCAGGGCGGTGACGACCGCGTCGTGGACGTACAGGCGGCGGCCGTCGGCCTCCAGGGCCCGGCGCAGCAGCTGCTCGCGCCGCAGGGCGAACGCACTGCACCCGGCGGCCATGTGCACCTCGTCGGCGTCGGCCTCACGGACGACGGCGCACACCTCGGCGACGGGGTCGCCCGAGCGGACGACGAGCCGGCCGCCCCGCCGGCGCAGCCCCTGGTCGAGGTCGGCGAGGCAGTCCGCGAGGAAGGCGAGGCGGTTCGGCGCCGCGAATCCGGCCCGGTCCACCGCCGGGTCCCGGACGAAGAGCGGGACGGTCTCGGTGCGCGGGCCCAGGGCGGCCCGGAGCGGCGGATGGTCGTGGACCCGCAGGTCCGAGGTGAACAGGACGACGGACACGCTCATGGCTTCGCTCCCGGGGTGCCGGCGCCGGCCGCCGCTTCCGCGGTGCGGGCGATGTTGCGGGCCATGCCACCGAAGACCAGGGCGTGGAAGGGCGAGACGCTCCACCAGTAGGCGTGGCCGGCCAGGCCGCGGGGGTGGAAGAGGGCACGCTGCCGGTACCGCGTACGGCCCTGGTCGTCGCGCTCGGCGTACATCTCCAGCCAGGCGAGGCCGGGGAGGCGCATCTCGGCGCGGAGTCTGAGCAGCCGCCCCCGTTCGATCTCCTCGACGCGCCAGAAGTCCAGGGAGTCGCCGATCCGCAGGAGGGTGGCGTCGCGCCGGCCTCGGCGCAGTCCGACTCCGCCGATGAGACGGTCGAGCCAGCCGCGGACGGCCCAGGCGAGCGGGAAGGAGTACCAGCCGTTCTCGCCGCCGATGCCCTCGACGACCCGCCACAGCGCCTGCGGCGGGGCGTCGACGGTGCGCTCGCGGACGTCGGTGTAGAGGCTGCCGCCGGCCCAGTCGGGGTCGGTGGGCAGCGGGTCGCTGGGGATTCCGGGTACCGAGGCGGAGGACCAGCGGGTGTCGACCTGCGCGTCGCGGACCTTCTGCAGGGCGAGGGAGAGCGCGCTGTCGAAGGTGATCGGGGTGCCGGGCGGGTCGGGCACCCAGTCCTCGATGTCGTGCTCGTCGCAGACGACCTCGTACTTCAGGGACTCCGCGAGGGGGCGGGCGATGGACCGGGGTACGGGGGTGACCAGTCCGACCCAGTGGCTGGACAGGCGCGGGGTGAGGACCGGGACGGGCACGATCAGCCGCCGGGGCAGTCCGTCGACCTCGGCGTAGCGCCGCATCATGTCGAGGTAGGTGAGGACTTCGGGGCCGCCGATGTCGAAGGCGCGGTTGACCTCGGCGGGCATCGTGGCGCTGCCGACGAGGTAGCGCAGCACGTCGCGGACGGCGATGGGCTGGATGCGGGTGCGCACCCAGCTGGGGGTGACCATCACGGGCAGCCGCTCGGTGAGGTAGCGGAGCATCTCGAAGGAGGCCGAGCCGGAGCCGATGATGACGGCGGCGCGGAGCACGGTGGTGGGCACCCCGGAGTCGAGGAGGATGCGGCCGACCTCGGCGCGGGACCGCAGGTGGGGTGAGAGGTCGCGGTCGGGGACGCCGCGCGGGACGAGTCCGCCCAGGTAGACGATGCGGCGCACGCCGGCGGCACGGGCCTGGTCTGCGAAGGTGCGCGCGGCCCGGCGGTCGGTCTCCTCGAAGTCGCGCCCGCTGCCCAGGGCGTGCACGAGGTAGTAGGCGACGTCGACGCCCCGCAGGGCCCCGGCGAGGGACGCGGCGTCGGTGACGTCGCCGCGGGCGATCTCCGCCTGTCCCGCCCAGGGGTGGTCGCGCAGCTTCTCGGGGGTGCGGGCGAGGCACCGGACGCGGTGTCCCGCCTTGAGCAGCTCGGGGACGAGCCGGCCGCCGATGTATCCGGTGGCGCCGGTGACCAGGCACAGCTCGCCGGAGGGCGGGGGGCCGGGGGGCTGGGCCGGGTGCCCTTGGGTGTCGGTCATGGAGGTGCTCCGTTCCGCCGTCGACCGGGGGTGGTTCCCTGATGTCTTCCTCGATCGCGGGCGCGACGGATGCACGGGGTACGCCGGATGGGCGTGTGCTCTTCAGCGGACGGGGCTGCGGAAGCGGTTGCGGTACTCGGTGGGGGTCGTGTCGAGGGTGCGGCGGAAGGCCCGGATGAGGGTGTCGGTGGTGTTGAAGCCGCAGGTGGTCGCGATGCGGTCGAGGGTGGCGTCGGTGGATTCGAGCTGGTTGCGCGCCACCTCGACGCGGGCCGACTCGATGTAGGCGGCCGGGGTGGTGCCCAGTTCCGTCTTGAAGATGCGGGTGAGCTGCCGTTCGCTGACGTGGGCGTGTGCGGCGAGGTCGGCGACGGAGAGCCGGCCGGTGATGTTCCGGGTGACGTAGTGGCGCAGGTCCTCCGTGCGCCGGGTGGTGGACAGGGGTGCCAGGGGGACGCTGAACTGGCTCTGGCCGCTGGGCCGCTTCAGGTACATCACGAGCTGCCGGGCGACCCGCAGGGCGACGGCCTCGCCGAAGTCGTCGGCGACGAGGGCGAGCGAGAGGTCGAGGCAGGCGCTGATGCCCGCGCCGGTCCAGACGTCGCGGTCGCGGATGAAGATCGGGTCGGCGTCGACCTCGACCTCGGGGTGGTCGTCGGCGAGCTGCTGCGCCGTGGACCAGTGGGTGGTGGCGCGCCGGCCGTCGAGGAGCCCGGCCCCGGCGAGGATGTGGGCGCCGACGCAGACGGACGCGACCCGCCTGGTCCGGCCGGCGAGCGCCTTCACCCGGTCGACGACGGCGGGGTCGGCGACGGCGCGGGGCCGGCCGGTGTCGTCGATCTCGACCGATCCGGGGACGACCAGGGTGTCGACGCTCCTGCCGGACAGCTCCAGTTCCGTGAAGGTCGTGTCGGGCAGGATCCGGACCCCGGCGGAGGTGGTGACGGGGTCCGCGGTCTCGGCGGCGAGGACGACGTCGTAGCCGGCGGCGTCGCCCACTTCGCGGCGCAGGAGGGCGAAGACCTCGGGCGGGCCGGTGACGTCGAGCAGGTCCACGCCGTCGAAGAGGACGACCACCACGTACCGTGCGCCGTTGCTGTCCACCGGGTCTCCGTTCGGCGGCCGGCGGGGCCCGGAGGTGCCCCCGCCCGCATGTCTGTTTCTGCAAGTTGGATGACATTGCAGACATTACCGGGTGCTCATAGCGTTCTGTGCACGGCCTCCGCACGAGGGACGGCCGTAACCGCCCGACACACCGTACGACGCCCGAGGGGGCACCTCCATGACCACGTCCACGTCCACGACCGCGCTCGCGCCCGTCACCACGACCACCCTGCGCGAGCTCAACGGCCTCGACCAGAAGCCGGCCTCGCTGGCCGGGTCGACGCTGGTCCTGGTCGACTACCAGAACACCTACACCCGCGGCGTGCTGGAGCTGACGGGCTGGGAGGCCGCCCTCGACGCCGCGGCCGACCTGCTGGCCCGTGCCCGCGCCGCCGGCACGAGGATCGTCCACGTGCAGCACGACGGCGGCGCGGGGACCCCGTACGACGTCCGTGAGGACATCGGCCGGATCCACCCCCGGGTGGCTCCCCGCGACGGCGAGAGCGTCGTCGTCAAGACGGCCGCCCCCAACGCGTTCGTCGGCACCGACCTCGGCGAACTCCTGGACGCCGCGGGCAATGAGGACGTCGTCGTCGCCGGGTTCATGACCCACATGTGCGTGACCTTCACGGCCGAGGGCGCCTTCCTGCGCGGCAACCGGCCGACCGTGGTCGCCGACGCCTGCGCGACCCGGCCGCTGCGGTCGGCGGTCGCCCAGGTGCCGGCCGAACAGGTCCACCACGGCGCCCTCGCGACCATCGCCGACCTGTACGGGGTGGTCGTGCCGACCGCCGCGGACCTCGGCTGAGCCCCGCGGGGGGGGCGTCTGCCGTCCTGGCGCGGGTCCGTGCGACCCTTCTCGCCGTGTCCCTCATCAGACGTCCGCACCCCCTCGACTGGCTGGCCGCCGGCCTGCTCGCACTCGGCGTGCTCTGCGTCGTCACCGGTCTGCTGCCCCGCGGGCCCGCCGGGGACGTCATGGAGCGCATCGGACCGCTGGTGGTCTTCCTGGCCACCGTCATCGTCCTCGCCGAGCTGACCGGCAGGGCGGAGGTCTTCGACGTGGTCGCCACCTGGGTGGCACGGGTGGGCCGCGGCAACTACGGGCTGCTCTTCTGTCTCTGCGTCGCCTTCGCCTCCGTCACGACCATCACCCTCAACCTGGACACCACGGCGGTCCTGCTGACCCCGGTGATGCTGGCGCTGGCCGCCCGGGTGGGCATCGCGCCCGTACCGCTGGCGATGACCACGGTGTGGCTGGCCAACACGGCGAGCCTGCTGCTCCCCGTGTCGAACCTGACGAACCTGCTCGCCGCGGACCGGGTGGCGCTGGCCCCGGCGGAGATGGCCGCCACCATGTGGGCGCCGCAGCTGGCCGCGGTGGCGGTGACGATGGCCTGTCTGTGGGGCTTCTACTGGCGACCGGGACGGCGCGGCGCGGTCAGCTACGTGCCCCCGGCTCCGCCGCGCCCCAAGGACCGGGTGCTGTTCCGGGTGTCCGCGTTGGCGTGCGGCGGCTTCCTGGTGGCGCTGCTGCTCGCCGACGTACCGCTGTGGTCGGCGTCTATGGCGGCGGCACTGGTCGTGGTGGCGGCCTACGCGGTCCGCGACCGCGGTGCGCTGCGGCTGTCCCTGGTCCCGTGGCGGCTGCTCGTGCTGGTCCCGGGGATGTTCCTGGTCGTGGAGACCGTCAACGCGCACGGCCTGCACGACGTCCTGGCCGCGGCGATGGGCTCGGACAACGACCTGGTCGGCATGCTGCGGTCGGCGTCGGTCGGCGCCGGCGTCTCCAACGTGCTGAACAACCTGCCGGCGTACCTGGCGGGCGAGGCGGCCGTGCCGGCCGCCGGCCGGCACCAGCTGCTGGCGCTGCTCGTCGGGGTGAACGTCGGCCCGGTCGTCACGCCCTGGGCCTCGCTGGCGACCCTGCTGTGGTTCGAGCGGTGCCGCTGGCACGGCACGCGCATCGAGATGCGCCGCTTCCTCGGTACGGGCCTGGTCCTCGCGGTGGCCGGCACCCTGGCCGCGACGCTGGCACTGGCCGCCACCACCTGAGCCGCAACGGCTCAGGCGACGGCGCCCGCCTCCCGCAGCAGGTACGCCGGGGTCTCGCCGCGCCCCGCGCGCACGCCGGTCCGCGGCCCCGGCGTCAGACCGCCGCCGCTGCTTCCCTCCGGTACGCCGGGAAGCTCGAAGGCCTCGGCCAGCAGCTCGTAGGAGCGCCGGCGGTCGGCCGGGTCGGCCGTCAGGGTGTTGACGATCAGCTCGTCCACGCCGTGGGCCGCGGCGAGCGCCGTCAGGACGGCGTGCACCTGCTCGGGCGCTCCGGAGACGAGCGCCGTGCGGTGCGCCTCGGCCCGCTCGAGCTCCGCACCCGTCCAGCGGTGCCGGCGCGTGGTCGCGTACGAGGGCAGCGGGGCGTCCTGGCCGAGGTCCTTGCGGGCCCGCCAGAGCAGCAGGCTCTGGGCCAGCTCCTCGGCGCGGCCGGCACTGTCGGCGGTGACCACGCGTACGGCGAGGGCGCCGCCGGCGGGCCGGCCGGTCGTCCTGCGGAACTGCGACCGGTAGTCGGCGAAGGCCTCCGGGCCGCCGGCCGGGGAGAAGAAGTGCCCGAACGCGAAGTCGGTGCCCAGCAGTCCCGCCAGCCGTGCCGACTCGCGTCCCGCGCCCAGCAGCCACATCTGCGGCGGGACCGGCGGGTGCGGTACGACGCCGCCCGCACCGAGCAGCGTCCGCAGTTCCGCGAGCCGCTGAGGGAAGTCCCGCGCGGGGCCGCCGGCCCGGCCGATGCCGAGGTCGACGCGGCCCGGGTGGAGGGAGGCGAGGACACCGAAGACCTCGGCGACCTTGGCCGGCTCGTAGCGGGGCAGCAGCACGCCGCCGGTGCCGATCCGCATGCGTGAGGTGTGGGCGAGGAGGGCTCCGGCGAGGATCTCCGGGGCGCTGCTCGCGAAGCCCGGGGAGCCGTGGTGCTCGGCGGCCCAGTAGCGGGTGTACCCGAGGTCTTCGGCGGCCCGGGCGAGGTCCACGGAGGCGCGCAGCGCCTGGTCCGGGGTGTGGTCCTCGCCGACGGGGGTCTGGTCCAGTACGGACAGTCGCGGCTTCGTCATGACGGACCGCCTTTCAGTGCTGGTGGGCGGGGAGGCCGGTGGCGCCCGCGACGGTGGCCGGGACGATCCTGAAGTCCCGTTCGAACACCAGGTTGTGCAGGTCGGCGGCGGCGATGGCGCGCATCGTGGGCAGTTCGGCGGCGGCCTGCGCCTCGTCGAAGACGTTCAGCGGCCATTCGGAGACCGTGGCGCCGCGCAGGTGGGGGTGGTGGAAGCCCGCACCGTAGTGGGCGTACAGGGTCACCGGCGGGATGTCGGCGGCCGACTGCTCGTCCCACCACAGGGTCCAGGCGTGGAAGAGGCTGCCGTCGTCGGCGCGTTGCACGCCGCTGGCGTCGATCACGCCCCGTCCGAGGAGGAGTTCGTCGTTGAGTTCGGTGAGGGCCCGGCGGGCGTACGGGTCGAGCAGCCGGGCGGCGGTGCGGAAGTGTTCCTCCTTGTCGGGGCGGGTGACCGCGCCGCCGTGGCGGCCGTCGCGGAGGTCGGCGAAGTGCCGGAGCAGGGCGTCGAGGTTGGGTGCGTCGGGGCTCATGTCGGCTCCATGTCAGGTGGGAAAGGGGGACGGGCGGCAGGACGCGTCTCAGGCGTCGGGGGTGTTCGGTGAGGTGAGCAGGCGCAGGGCCACGCCCAGCCAGCCGCGCAGGGACGCCGTCCCGGGTCCGCCGCCCGCGGACCGGTCGGGCTGGAGGAGGGCGCCGTGGCCGGTCTGCGCGAACTCCCGCAGGGTGACCTCCACTCCGGCCGCGTGCAGCAGCCGCGCGTAGCGGTGCACGTCGTCGCCGACGGGGTCGAGATCGCCGGTGGCGAGGACGGCTCGGGCGACACCGCTCAGGTCGGCCGCCTCGAAGGGGGTGCTGTAGAGCCTGGTGCCGTCGGCGGCGGTGGCCGGACCGCCCGGGTCGCGGTACTCCTGCCAGGCCGCCGTCAGGTAGGAGGCGGTCGGGAACAGGTCGGGGAACCGGTGGTACGAGTCCGCCGTGCAGCCGGGGTCCAGCGGCGGGTAGGCGAGCAGCTGGGCGGCGAGCGGGAGTCCCCGGTCCCGGCAGGCGAGCGCGGCGCAGGCGGCCAGGGTGGCTCCCGCGCTGTCCCCGCCGACCGCGACGGGTGATCCCGCCCCGGCCTGTTCCCGGGCCCAGGTGAGGCCCGCGAGTACGTCCTCGACCATGGCCGGGTGGCGTACGTCGGGAACCAGCCGGTAGTCGACGCTGGCTACGGCGAAGCCCGAGGCCCGGGCGAGATCGACGGTGGCGCCGTGCCAGTCCTGGGCGGATCCGGCGCGCCAGCTTCCGCCGTGGGCCCAGACCAGCCAGCCCTGCGGTACGCCTGCCGCCGGCCGGTACACCCGGGCGGGGAGGGGGCGGCCGGACGGGGAGGGGATGCTCGCGTGCTCCCAGCTGACCTGGGCACGGCTCCTTCCGGCGGTCGAGTGGGTGGGTGATGCCATCGGGGTTCCTTCCCTCCGTGCCTGGGGCCAACGTTCGCCGCCGCGGCAGGTCTGTCACAAGGCGGAGTTGCCTTAGTTGCCGGGCTGCTTGGTGCGGAGGAAGAGGACGGTGGTGAGGATCCCGAGGACGACGACGGCCGTGTTGACGATCACCGCGGTGGTGATGCCCGCGTGGATGTCGGAGTTCGCCGCGGCCACCGCCGACATGATCGGCGTACCCATCGTGATACCGATCTGCTGCGTCATCGTCGCCAGCCCCGTCGCCATGCCCTGCTCATGATCCGGCAGACCCGTCGTCGCCGTCACCATGAACCCCACGATCACCAGCATGTTCCCGACACCACCCGCGAACGTCGCCACCAGCAGCAGCCACATGCTCGCCGACGTCTCACCCAACGCCACCAGACTCAACGTCGCCACCGCCTGCAGCACACCACCAACGATCAACGTCGACCGCGTCCCCACCGCACCGATCACCCGAGGAGCCACCGAACCACCGATCACCGTGCCGACACCCAGCACCCCGAACGACAGACCGGCCGTCAACGGCGAGAAGTCCAGCACCTCCTGCAGATACAGCGTCATCAAGAACACCAGACTGGTCTCCGTCAGGAACGCGATCAGACCCGCGATGTTCCCCCACGCCACCGTCTTCCTCTTCAGAACGCTCACGGGAACCAGCGGCGCGGCCGACTTCGACTCGATCGCGTAGAAGACGACCAGCAGCACCACACCCGCAGCCAGCCAGCCCAGCGCCGAGCCCGAACCCCAGCCGTGCTCACCCGCCTGCGTCAACCCGTAGATCAAAGCCAGCAGACCCAGAGTGACCGCAGCCGCACCCGGCAGGTCCAGCCTCGGACGGTCCACAGGACGGGACTCCTTGATCACCGCCGGAGCAATGAACAGAACCGCCAGCGCGACAGGGACATTGATGAAGAACGCCCACCGCCACGACAACAGGTCCGTCAGAACACCACCCAGGATCGCGCCCGTCGTGAACCCCGCCGACATCAACGCCCCGTTCAGACCCAACGCCTTCTCCCGCAACGGACCCTCGGGAAACGACGTCGTCAGCAGCGACAGACCCGCCGGCGTCACCGCCGCCGTCGCCAGGCCCTGGAACACACGCGCCGCGATCAGCATCTCCGGCGACGTCGCCAGACCACCCACCAACGACGACAGACCCAGCACCGCCAGACCCACCAGGAACAACCGACGCCGACCGAACAGATCCGCCACCCGACCGAACAACAGCGTGAACCCCGCCGCACACAACGCGAACGACGTCGCGATCCACTGCAGGTTCGACAACGAGAAACCAAGACCGTCACCGATCACCGGCAACGCCACGTTCAGAATCGAAAAATCCACCGCCAGCATGAACTGCGCCACCAGCAGCACCACAAGCACCAACCTCAGGCGCCCGTCCAGCCTGACGGGCCCGGCGGCCGTATCGACCCGCGCACCTTCGACAACCGACATCGCGGAAACATCCCTTCGATCACGCAACGGTGTGTTGCGTCATCGACTCTGGACCGGTCGGAAGGGGTTACCCAGCCCCCTGGCTGTGCTGGCGCCGCGCAAGCTAGCACTCCCAGGGCCACCTTTGCGGGCACCGTTCGCCGCCCTCCCCCGGCACACTGGACCGCATGGACACACCGACCGCCCTGGGCGAGTTCCTCCGTACCCGGCGCGCCCAGCTCCAGCCCGAGGACGTCGGGCTCCCGTCCCACGGCACCCGGCGGCGCGTGCCCGGGCTGCGGCGCGAGGAGCTCGCCCTGCTGGCCGGCGTGAGCATCACGTACTACACGCACCTGGAGCAGGGGCAGAGCACCAACGCCTCCGACAGCGTCCTCGACGCCCTGGCCCGGGCGCTGCGCCTCACCCCGGACGAGCACGCCCACCTGCACAACCTGGCCCGTCCGCCGCGCGCCAAGCGGGCCCCGTCGCCCCGCCCCGAGTACGCCCGCGACACCACCCGGCGGCTGATCGGCGCGATGCCGCAGGTGCCCGCCGTGGTCCTGGACGGACGCAACAACGTGCTCGCCTGGAACCGGCTGGGGCACGCCCTGCTCGCCGGGCACCTGGACTTCGCGAGCCCCGACGATCCCGCCGTCCGCCCGAACCTCACGCGGATGCTGTTCCTCGATCCGCACACCCGGGAGCTGTACACGGACTGGAAGAGCGAGGCCCGGGTCGCCCTGGCGGCGCTGCGCCTGGTCGCGGGACGCAATCCCGAGGACCGTGCGCTGGCCGAGCTCATCGGCTCGCTCATGCTGCAGAGCCCGGACTTCGCCTCGCTGTGGTCCAAGCACCCGGTGCGGGACTGCACCGTCGGCACGAAGACGCTGCACCACCCGGTGGTGGGCCCGCTGACCCTCGACTTCGAGAACCTGCACCTCACCGACGGCACCAATCACCGGATGCTGCTCTACAGCGCCCCCGGGTCCTCCCCCTCCGACGCGGCACTGCGCATGCTGGCGAGCCTGACCGCCGGACCGGCGGGGGCGGGCCGGGGCACGCCGGAGCCCGCGCCGGCGGAGGCCGACGCGGGCGGGGAGAAGTAGGGCGGCGGGTCAGTCGCGGGCGGCCGCGGCGACCGGGGTCCGGTCGTCGGGCCGCTCGGCGGGGGCCGGCGGGACGGACGGCGTACGGGGCTTGGCGCGGCCGAAGCGGCGCATGGCGGGCATCTCGACGAAGCGGAAGAGGAGCCAGCCGCCGAGCAGGGAGGCGGCGAAGAAGCCGGCGATGACCAGCAGGGCGACGGGGACGCTGTAGGTGTGCTCGCCGAGCAGCGAGCGCAGGTAGAAGATCGTGACGCCCTGGACGAGGTAGAAGCCGAAGGAGACCTCGCCGAGCCAGATCATGGGGCGGCTGCGCAGGAAGGTGGTGCGGCCTTCGACGTCGGCGTGGGCGGTGGCGCCGATGAGCGCGCCGACCGGGATGATCGTGGCGACGACGAACCCGTACTGGAAGGGGGCGACGAGCGCGGCGGCGTATCCGAGGACGGTCAGGGCGAGGGAGACGCCGAAGCCGATGCGGCGCGGCCACAGGCCGGCGAGGACGATGCGGGCGAGCAGGATGCCGAGGACGAACTCGAAGAGGCGGCCGGCGGGCAGCAGGTAGCCGAACCAGAACTGCATGCCGGAGATGGGGGTGATGGTGGACTTCGGGGTGTCGGGGACGAAGTGGGTGGCGATCAGCTGGACGGCGACCATCCCGGCGATCATGGCGGCGCTCCAGCCCCAGAGCGCGGTCCGGCCGCGCAGCTTGCGGATCGGGACGATGAGCGCGGGGAAGAGCATGTAGAAGAGCAGTTCGCTGCCGAGGGACCAGCTGGGCGGGTTGACGCTGAGGTTGACGGTGGGTTGCGGCCACCAGGTGTGGATGAGCAGCAGGTTCGGGAGCCAGTCGGCGATCCCGGTGACGGCCGAGCCGGCGAAGAGGAGCATCGCGGCGGCGAAGACGACGACGTGGTTGGGGAAGATCTTCAGCAGTCGGCGGCGCAGGAACGCGGTGACGGGCTCTCCGGGTTTGGCGGCCCACGCGAGGACGAAGCCCGAGAGGACGAAGAAGAACGAGACGCCGAGGTAGCCGGCCTTGCCGAAGGCGGTGGAGAACCAGTCCGCGGTGCCGGCGTCGGCGAAGGGGTTGATGGGGGCGTTGGGCGGGATCGGGGAGTCGGTCAGGGAGGAGTGGAAGAAGAAGACGGAGAGGGCGGCGAAGAACCGCAGGCCGGTCAGGGAGGGCAGCTTCGCCCGCTTCGCGGCGTCGGAGGACGTCGTGGAGGCCACAGGGAATCGCTCTTTCGGAAGAGGTGCGGAAGAGGTTTCGTGAGGTACGGCCGCCCGGGGGCCGTGGTCCGCCGTGCGGCGGCGGGGCACGGTCCCGGGCGGCGCGCGCGGGGGCGTCGCGGGAGGCGGGACTGCCCGTCGGGGGCGTGGGCGGGGCGTCGGCCGGGCGTGGAGCCGGCGCGGACTCCGGCCTACTGTTCGATCTGGTTGCGGTGGAGCATGAGCTTGGCGTCCTTGGCCACGTAGTAGTTCTGCACGGAGTAGGCGATGGTGGCGAAGTCCAGGCGGCCGTCGCCGTTGAAGTCGGCGGTGGCGATGCGGGCGACGGACTCGTCGGAGACCCGCCACTTCGCCCAGATGCCGTTGGCGGCGTCGATGGCCTTGTAGTACATGACGCCCTGCCACGGCCACGGGCCGCGGAGCGCCACGAGGAACTCGTCGTCGCCGTCGCCGTCGAAGTCGGCGCAGACGATCTGGTGGCCGGGCCCCTCGCCGTTCTCGTTGGGGTCGCCGTACACGTCGAGCAGGACGCGGTTCCAGCCGTCGCCGTCCCCGGCCTTGGTGTACACGGCGACGGTGTTGCCGTGGAAGGGCTCGATGGCGGCGACGTAGGCCATCGGGTCGTCGCCGAGGCGGCCGGCGTTGAGGTCGCCGCTGCCGCGGAAGCCGGTCTGCTCGAACTGGGTGAGCTCGCCGGTGCCGATCAGCTCGCGGATCCACTCCTGGCGGTCCTCGTCGTAGTGGAGCCAGGTGACGCCCTCGTCGGAGGCGAGCAGCAGGGACTCCAGGTCGGAGCCGGGCACCAGGCCGCTCTTCTTCTCGGCTCCGTGGATCATCCGGAAGTGGCTGTCGTCGATGACGGTCATCTCCCATTCCTCGGCCGTGTGCACGTCGTCGGGCTGGGTGAACAGCACGACGGGCAGGACGGCGTGGACGTCCTCCTTGGCGACGATCGGGAGGCCGATGATCTGGAGCCGGTCGGTGCGGGTGAAGTGCCCGGCGCGCAGGCGGTGCATTCCGGTGGCGCGTCCGACGTAGTGGCGCTTCCAGCGGGACTCGTCCTTGTCGGGGGTGCCCGGGTTCTCCAGCCAGTCGATCTTGCCGCCTTCGGTGTTGGCGTCGTGGATCGTGCCGATCGGTCCGTACAGGTCGTAGCAGACGATGACGTCCGGGTGGCCGTTGCCGGTGACGTCGGCGTAGTCGGCGCCCACCGGCATCGTGATGCGGTCGGCTATGAGGCGGCGGGTCCAGTCGCCGTCATTGGCGTACCAGTAGATCTCGCCGAGGCGGAGGCCGTAGCCGAACAGGTCGGGCCTGCCGTCGCCGTCGATGTCGGGGGCCTCCAGCCAGTAGCCGTCGCGGAGCTGGTCGGCGACGACCTCGGCGGTGAACTTCGGTGCGCGCAGCGTGGTTTCGGGGGTGTTGCCGGTGGTGGTCACGACTGGTTCTCCAGGGGGTTCGGGGTGGTCACGGGGAGGAGGGTGCGCAGCGCGCGGGGTACGGGGTGGTACTCGATGGCGAGCCAGATGCAGTCGGTGTCGGCGCGGTACTGGTGCCAGGGGTAGTGGTAGGTGCACTGCGGGCCGGTGGCGCAGAACGGGTCGGGGGTGGTGTAGCCGGGGCTCATCAGGACGTCCTGGTAGAGCGAGGCGTGGTCGCGGTCGCGGAAGCGCTGCATCCGGCCGAGGCCGTGGACCTGGGTGTGGACCTCGATGAAGTCGTGGCTGTTGTGGACGGCGCAGTCGGTGCCGGCGGGCGAGAACCAGAGGTTGGCGCGGACGTTGAACTCGCGGAGGTCCGTGGCGGTCTCGCGCTCGCCGAGGACGTGCGCCGGGTCGAAGAGGACGGTGTTGATGTCGTCCTGGGGGCTGCGGTGGAGGGCGGTCTCGCGGGGGAACTCGCCGGGGCCGAGGAGGTCGGCGAGGTGGGACCAGCCGGGCTCGGCGGTGATGCCGCCGATGTCGGTCCCGTCGGGGGCGGTGCGCAGGAGGAGCAGCGCGTCGGCCTTCTCGATGCGGGTGTCGGCGAGGACGGTGGAGGAGAGCGGGGGGATGGCCTTGCGGGGTTCCTCCGCGATGGTCACGGGGGTGACGCCGGGGTTGACGACGATCGTGCGGCCTTCGACGGTGTAGTCCACGGCGTCGCGCACGAGGTCGGCCCTCAGGTACGGGGTGCTGAAGTTCAGCGGGCGTTCGACGGCGGACGGGGTGGCGCTCATGCGTGCTCCTCTCGATCGGGTGCCGGCCGGCCGGGGCACGGGTACCGGCTCGGGTACGGGCTCGGTGCGGCTCAGGCGCGGGCTCGGGCTCGGGCGCTGGCTCGGGCTCGGGCGCTGGCCCAGTACGGGCTCAGGTACGGGCTCGGTGCGGGCTCATGTGCGGGCTCGGTGCGGGCTCAGGTGCGGGCTCAGGTGCGGGCGAAGTCGGCCGTACGGGCCAGCTCGACGCTGAGCTCGTCGACGGCGTCGTCGGGGACGAACGGCTCGGGGGCGGGGCCCATGCCGAAGAAGTGGGCGAGAGCGGCGACGGTGCGCTCGGTCGCCCGGCCGTCGCCGTACGGGTTGGCGGCGTTGGCCATCCGGTCGTAGGCGGCCCGGTCGCGCAGCAGCTCCAGGGTGTGGGCGACGATGCCCTCGGTGGCCGTGCCGACGAGGCAGGCGGTGCCGGCGACGATGGCCTCGGAGCGTTCGGTGACGTCGCCGAGGACGAGGGTGGGCTTGCCGAGGGCGGGCCCCTCCTCCTGGCTGCCGCTGCTGTCCGAGACGATGACGTCGGCGCGGCCCATGAGCTTGCAGAAGCTCAGGTAGGGCAGCGGGTCGGTGACGGTGATGGCGGGGTGCTCACCGATGTGGGGCAGGAGTGCCTCGCGGACGACCGGGTTGCGGTGGAGCGGGACGACCACGCGCGTGCCGGGCTCGTCTGCGATGCGGGCGAGGGCCCGGCCGATCTGCGGCAGGTGCGGCCAGGCCTCACGGCGGTGCGCGGAGGCCAGGACGACCCGCCGCGGGTCGGTGTCGAGGTCGGCGAGGGCGGGATCGCCGTAGCCGTCGGCACGGCCGCTGGCCCAGCGCAGGGCGTCGATGACGGTGTTGCCGGTGACGGTCACGCTGTCGGCGGCGATGCCCTCGCGCAGCAGGTTCGCCAGGTTGCCGGGGGTGGGGGCCAGGTGGAGGGCGGCGACCTGGGCGACGAGCCGTCTGTTGCCCTCCTCGGGGAAGGGCGAGCCGAGGCGGCCGCTGCGCAGACCGGCCTCGACGTGGACGACGGGGATCCGCAGGTGGAATCCGGCGAGGGCGCCGGTCAGGGTGGTCGCGGTGTCCCCGTGCACGAGCACCGCGTCGGCGGGCGAGGCGGCGAAGTAGTCCTCCAGGCCGCGCAGCGAGCGGTAGGTGACCTGGGAGAGGGTCTGCTTGGGCGCCATCACCTTCAGGTCGACGTCGGCGGTCAGGCCGAAGGCGTCGAGGGTCTCGTCGAGCATCTGGCGGTGCTGCCCGGTGGAGATCACGACGGGCTCGAAACGGGGGTCGTCCCGGAGGGCGCGGATGACCGGCGCGAACTTGATGGCTTCCGGCCGGGTGCCGAGGACTAGGGCGACGGAACGCATGGCTTCCTCTTCTTTCTGGCGCATTCGGGGCGCGTCGGGAGATCGGGCCGTGGCGTGGCGGGAGAAGTGGCACGGCATGGCGGTGCCGCGGGTGCGTGTCGGAGGGTGTGTCCGAGGGGGGTGGCCAGGGGATCGGATCGCTCTGCGAGGGGCCTTTTCGGCTGCCCTCTTCCGGCCTGCACTCAGCTTTCCCGGCGCGGCCCGGACAGTCAACGAACCCCTGCGGCCACTCGAACAGGTGCGCGGAAACGGCGGAAGCCCCGCACTCCGGGGGAGGAGTGCGGGGCTTCTGACGGGAGGGGAGGGGACGAGAGGGATCAGCCTCGGGCCGGCTTGATCGACATGGAGTGGCGGAAGAAGTCGGACGGGTCGTAGCGCCTCTTGACCTGCTGCAGACGCGGGTAGTTGTCCTTGTAGTAGAGGGTCTGCCAGGGCACGCCGGACCGGTTGCGGCGCGGGTCGGTGATGTCGCGGTCGGGATAGTTGATGTAGCAGCCGTCGGTGCTGTCGTCGATGAGGGGCACGCCGCCGGTCGCCGAGAAGAAGTCCTCGTAGAGGTCGCGCAGCCAGCCCAGGTAGAAGTCGTCCTCGCTCTCCTCCTGCCAGAAGGTCTGGAAGCACATCTTGAAGATCGACGACCGCTGCGCGTTCGCCGTCGCGTCGGGTGCGACGGCGTTGACCTGACCTCCGAAGGAGAACAGCACCAGCATCGTGTCGGGATTCCGGAAGTCCGGCCGGCTCATGTACCGGTAGAGCGCGGAGATCTGATGGTCGGTGAAGTTCTTGCGCATGTAGGCGGACTTGTGCGCCCCGCGTGAGGTGGGGTTGGTGATGGTCGGGTTGTTCGTGCCGACGAGCCGGGTCGCCTGGAGCCAGGGCAGCGTTCTGGGCTCCGCGAACTGCGGCATGGCCGGGAGCTCGCCGGTGGCCCGGCTCAGGGCCCGGGGGGTGATCCCCGTACCGGCGGTGATGGCCGCCACGTAGTCGTCGAGCAGTTTCCGGGCGCCGGGCACGGTCGCGTCGACCTGGGTGAACATGCCGACGCTGCCATGGGCCTTGGAGCTGACGTTGAACAGGCTGGACAGATTGCGGTAGGGGCTGTCGGGGGCGCTGTGGGCGGCGTGCCACGCGCCGAAGTTCTTCAGCAGCCGGGTGAACCTGGCTTCGGTGAGCTGTTCCCAGGGGAAGTCGAGGGCGCTCACCAGGACCTTCGACGGCGGCGAGATCAGCTGCTCGGAGGGTTCGGAGCCCTTCGCGCCCGGGGAGCGGAACCAGTAGCGGGTCACCAGGCCGAAGTTGCCGCCGCCCCCGCCGGTGTGCGCCCACCACAGGTCACGGTGCGGGTCGTTCTTCTCCCGGGTGGCGACGACGGTACGGACCCCTCCCCTGCCGTCGGTGACGACCACCTCCACGGCGTACAGGTGGTCGACGACCAGGCCGTGGGCGCGGGAGAGGAGCCCGTAGCCGCCGCCGACGATGTGGCCGCCGGCTCCGACGCTGTAGCAGATGCCGCCGGGTATGGTCACGCCCCAGCCCTTGTAGAGGGCCTCGTACACGTTGATCAGGCGGGCACCCGCCTCGACGACGAAGGCGCGCCGTGCGGGGTCGTAGCCGACGTGGGTCATTTCCGAGAAGTCGATGATGACCTCGGTCTCGGGGTGTGCGGCGAAGTCGGCGAAGCAGTGGCCGCCGCTGCGCACGGAGACCCGCTTGCCGGCTCGGACGGCGTCTCTCAGGGCCCGTTCGGCGTCCGCGGTCGAGCGGACCATCTTGACGTAGTCGGGGCGGGCGACGAAGCGCTGGTTGTTTCCGGTGGTGAGCATCTCGTAGCGCGGGTCGCCCGGCCGTACGACGGCCCCGGTGCCGGCGGCCGCGCCGGACGCCGCGGAGGTTGCGGGGCCGGTGGCCGCGGCCGCGGGGCCGGCGAGGGCGCCGGCGACCGCCGCGCCTCCGACGACGGCAGCGCTGCGGGTGAGCATGGTCCGGCGATCGACACCGTTCATGGGGCTACCTCGACTTCTGTTCGACGATGGGGTGGGTCGGTGGGGAGCGGGGTCGTGCGTGGGTGCGGCGTACGGTTGCGGCGGTCGAGCCGCCCGGAGAGCGCCGCGGTGCCCAGGCCGGCGGCGGCGAGTGCGGCGCCGATCCAGGTCGGGGCGGTCCATCCCAGGCCGTGGGCGACGGCGAGACCGCCCAGCCATGCGCCGAGGGCGTTGCCCAGGTTGAAGGCGGCGATGTTCGCGGCGGAGGCGAGCGCCGGGGCCCCGGCAGCCTGCTGCATCACGCGGGCCTGGAGCGGCGGCACGGTGGCGAAGCCGATCGCCCCGAAGGCGGCCAGCGTCACCGCGGCGGGAAGGGCGGCCCGGGAGGTGAAGGTGAAGACGACCAGAACCAGGCACAGGCCGCCCAGGATGAGGTACAGGCTCGGCATGAGGGCCCGGTCGGCGGCACGGCCGCCGAGCACGTTGCCCACGCACAGGCCGGCGCCGAAGAGGACGAGGAGCCAGGCGACCGCACCGTCGGAGAACCCGGCCAGCTCCGTCATCATCGGGGCGAGGTAGGTGAAGGAGGCGAAGACGCCTCCGAAGCCGAGGACGGTCGTGGTCAGGGCCAGCCATACCTGCGGTCTGCGGAAGACGGCGAGCTCGCCGCGCAGGGCCCCGCGCTCCGGCGCGGGCTGTGCCGGGACCATGGTGATCAGGGCGACCAGTCCGGCGATCCCGATACCCGTGACCGCCCAGAAGGTCGAACGCCAGCCGAACTCCTGACCCAGGAAGGTCCCCAGGGGCACACCGAGCACGTTGGCGAGGGTGAGACCGGTGAACATCAGCGCGATGGCGCTGGCCCGCCGGTCAGGAGCGACGAGGTCGGCGGCGACGACGGAACCGATCCCGAAGAACGCGCCGTGCGTGAGGGCCGCGATCAGCCGCCCGCCCATGAGGGCGGTGTAGTCCCCGGCGAGCGCGCACAGCAGGTTGCCGGCGACGAAGATCGCCATGAGCACGACCAGCATGGTCTTGCGGGGCAGCCGCGCACCGGCTGCCGTCATCAGCGGCGCGCCGACGACCACGCCCAGGGCGTAGCCGGTGACCAGCATGCCGGCGGAGGGGATGGACACGGACAGGTCGTCGGCGACCTCGGGGAGCAGACCGACGATGACGAACTCGGTGGTCCCGATCCCGAAGGCACCGACGGCGAGGGCGAGGAGCGAAGCACGCATCGGCCGGTCAGATCTGCCGCAGGGCGCCGCCGTCGACGCTCCATTCGGCGCCGGTGACCTGGCCCGCCAGGGGCGAGAGCAGGTACGCGATGACGCCGGCGACGTCCTCGGGGGTGCCGATGCGGCCGCTGGGCAGTCGGCGCACCTCGCGGATGAAGTGGTCGACGGCCTCGTCGGCGGGCAGGCCGAACCGCTGACCGAGCTGGTCGGCGAAGCCGCCGGGCGCGTCGAAGAGCGCGGTCCGGGTGGGCCCCGGGGAGACCACGTTCGAGCGGACCGCCCGCGCACCGAACTCCGCGGCGAGGGATTTGGAGAGGGACAGCAGCGCCGTCTTGGCGCCGGCGTAGTCGACGATGCCGGGGTCCGGGTAGCGGGCGGCCTCGCTCGCGACGTGGACGACGGAACCGGCACCCGAGTCGAGGAGCGCGGGCAGGGCCGCGCGGGTCATGCGGACGGCGGAGTGGAAGTTGACTTCGAAGGTGGCCTTCCACTGCTCGTCGGTCACGTCGAGGAAGCCGGTACGGGACACCAGCGCGCCGACGTTGTTGACGAGGCCGTCGAGCCGGCCGTGGCGCTCGACCACGGCGTCGGCGACCTGCCGGGCCGCGGCGGCGTCGGTGAGGTCGGCGGTGAGGGTGCTGACCCGGTCGCCGAGACCCTCGGTGTTCCACGGCTTGCGGGCGACACCCACGACGGTGGCCCCTTCGGCGGCGAGCAGTCGGACGGTCGCCTCGCCGATGCCGGACGAGGCGCCGGTGACGAGGTACACGCGGTCTTCGATGTGGAGGTCCATCACGTTCCTTGAGAGAGGAGACCTTGGGGGTGTCGTGTCGATCGGGCCGGACCGGGGAGCGGGGGCCGGTGTCGCGCGTCGCAGGGCGGAGGAGGGGCGGCGCGGAGCGTCGCCGATGAGGTGCCCGGCGCGGTCGACGGGAGCGGTCGGACGACCGCTCCCGTCGCACTTTCCAGGGGGAGGGGGATCCTTACGGCCGGGCGATCCTCACGGCTGGGGGATCCTCACGGCTGGGGGATCCTCACGGCCGGGGGCAGCCGGTGGTTCAGGCGGCCGGCGCCGCGTCCTTCGCCGCCTTGGTGCGGAGGAAGAGGACGGTGGTGAGGATCCCGAGGACGACGACGGCCGTGTTGACGATCACCGCGGTGGTGATGCCCGCGTGGATGTCGGAGTTCGCCGCGGCCACCGCCGACATGATCGGCGTACCCATCGTGATACCGATCTGCTGCGTCATCGTCGCCAGCCCCGTCGCCATGCCCTGCTCATGATCCGGCAGACCCGTCGTCGCCGTCACCATGAACCCCACGATCACCAGCATGTTCCCGACACCACCCGCGAACGTCGCCACCAGCAGCAGCCACATGCTCGCCGACGTCTCACCCAACGCCACCAGACTCAACGTCGCCACCGCCTGCAGCACACCACCAACGATCAACGTCGACCGCGTCCCCACCGCACCGATCACCCGAGGAGCCACCGAACCACCGATCACCGTGCCGACACCCAGCACCCCGAACGACAGACCGGCCGTCAACGGCGAGAAGTCCAGCACCTCCTGCAGATACAGCGTCATCAAGAACACCAGACTGGTCTCCGTCAGGAACGCGATCAGACCCGCGATGTTCCCCCACGCCACCGTCTTCCTCTTCAGAACGCTCACGGGAACCAGCGGCGCGGCCGACTTCGACTCGATCGCGTAGAAGACGACCAGCAGCACCACACCCGCAGCCAGCCAGCCCAGCGCCGAGCCCGAACCCCAGCCGTGCTCACCCGCCTGCGTCAACCCGTAGATCAAAGCCAGCAGACCCAGAGTGACCGCAGCCGCACCCGGCAGGTCCAGCCTCGGACGGTCCACAGGACGGGACTCCTTGATCACCGCCGGAGCAATGAACAGAACCGCCAGCGCGACAGGGACATTGATGAAGAACGCCCACCGCCACGACAACAGGTCCGTCAGAACACCACCCAGGATCGCGCCCGTCGTGAACCCCGCCGACATCAACGCCCCGTTCAGACCCAACGCCTTCTCCCGCAGCGGACCCTCGGGAAACGACGTCGTCAGCAGCGACAGACCCGCCGGCGTCACCGCCGCCGTCGCCAGGCCCTGGAACACACGCGCCGCGATCAGCATCTCCGGCGACGTCGCCAGACCACCCACCAACGACGACAGACCCAGCACCGCCAGACCCACCAGGAACAACCGACGCCGACCGAACAGGTCCGCCACCCGACCGAACAACAGCGTGAACCCCGCCGCACACAACGCGAACGACGTCGCGATCCACTGCAGGTTCGACAACGAGAAACCAAGACCGTCACCGATCACCGGCAACGCCACGTTCAGAATCGAAAAATCCACCGCCAGCATGAACTGCGCCACCAGCAGCACCACAAGCACCAACCTCAGGCGCCCGTCCAAACGGGTCGGCACCTCCCCCGCACCCGCATCAACCCGCGCACCCTCGACAACCGACATCGCCAGACTTCCTTTCCGACACACACATGAACGGGGCCTTCCAGCGAGGAAGGCCGGTATTAGGGGTTTCTGGGCCGCTCAGGGGCGGTCCGCCGGCGAGGCGCGCCGGCCCAGTTCCTCCGACAGCTCCTGCCAGTCGCGGGCGCACTGCGCGGCAGCGGCGGCGGCGGTCTCGGCGCGGTACGGGGGCACCGCCGCCACGATCCGCTCCCGCTGCCGCAGCCCGCTCACCTGGAGGTCGAGCATGCGCAGGAGCAGCCTGCCCGCCTCACTGAGCCTGAGCAGGGGGTCCTTGCAGAGCCCGGTGACCAGCGCGGGCAGCGGTTGACCGCGGGCCCGTCCGCGGTCCGCCGGCCGGGCCGGCGGGGACGGTACGCCGCCGGAGCGCCGCTGCCCCGCCGGTACGGGGTCCTCGCCCTCGCCGATCCGGCGGCGTACGTCCCGTACGGTCGAGGGCGCGATGCCCGCCTCCCGCGCGATCTGCCGCAGGGATGCGGTGGGCCGGCCCGCGAGGAGCCGGGCCGCCGCTTCGCGGCCGCGGGCCGGATCGGCCGGCCGGACGCGTCCGTCCCGGCCGACGCGGCCCGGCGGCTCGTGCTCCGGAACTTCCCGCCGGCGCAGCGCGCCGACGGTCTTGGCCGCGAGCCCGGTCCGCTGCGCGATCCCACGGTCGGACCAGTCCGGGTGGGAGCGCAGGATCCGAATCGCCGCAGCGGTGCGTTCGGCCTGGGTCAGCGGGAGTCCGTGGCTGGTGTTGGCCTCGACGGAGAGGACGAAGGCGTCCTCGGCGCTGCCGTCGAAGTACGTCACTCCGACGGTGTCGCGGCCGCTCAGCACGGCCGCCCGCAGGCGGTGCGTGCCGTCGATGATCCGCATGGTGGGGCGGTGCACGAGCAGCGGCGGCAGCGTCCGGCCGGAGTGGGCGAGGGCCTGTGCGTGGCTCTCGTCCACCGGGACGGCGCGGGGGGAATCCGCCGCGAGCAGTGAGCCGACCGGCACCTCGGTCGCGGAGTGGGGGGTCTGCACGTCCGGGTGCCGTGCGTTCGGGTCGTCCATGGTGTTCACCTCCTTTCGTGCGCTCGACTCCTGGGGCACAGCACCGTGGCGCCGGGCCCGGAAAAGAAGTTACGTAACTACCGTTCGGTAACCTACGTCGCAGCCGAACCCCGTTGAGATTTGGGCAAGTTGGCAGAGTCGGCGCCGGTCGGGTGGGCGACCGGGGAACTTCGCCGGTCGCCCACCGGGCGGCGCATCAGGCGGTCTGGAGTGTGTCCGCGCGGACGAACTCCCGAAGCCACGAGAGGAATTCGGGCCCGAGGTCGTCCCGCTCGCAGGCGAGCCGGACCGTCGCACGGAGGTACTCGGCGCGGTCTCCGGTGTCGTAGCGCCGGCCGGAGAAGACCACGCCGTGGACCGGCCGTCCGGCCCGGACCAGGGCACGCAGTGCGTCCGTGAGCTGGATCTCGCCGCCGCGGCCGGGGGCGGTGCTCCGCAGCACGTCGAAGATCTCGGGATCGAGGAGGTACCGGCCGATGACGGCGAGGTTGCTGGGGGCGGTGCCGGGCTCCGGCTTCTCCACCAGTTCGGTGATGCGCACGCCGTCGCCGCCCTCGCCGTCGCCGGAGCCGCCGCCCGGCGCCGCCTGCTCGACCGCGGCGCATCCGTACAGGTGGATGGCGTCCGGGTCGACCTCCATGAGGGCCACGACACTGCCACCGAGCCGGGCGCGCACCTCGGCCATCCGGGCGAGCAGGGGGTCCCTGGGGTCGATCAGGTCGTCTGCCAGGAGGACGGCGAAGGGCTCGCGGCCGACGTGCGGAGCGGCGCAGAGGACGGCGTGCCCGAGTCCCTTGGGGTCGCGCTGGCGCACGTAGTGGATGTCCGCGAGTTCGGTGGAGGCGCAGACGCTGTTGAGTTTGTCCTGATCACCACGGCGCTGGAGGGCCTCCTCCAGCTCGTGGTTGCGGTCGAAGTGGTCCTCGAGCGGCCGCTTGTTGCGCCCGGTGACCATGAGGATGTCGGACATCCCCGCCGCGACCGCCTCTTCCACCACGTACTGGATGGCGGGCTTGTCGACCACCGGGAGCATTTCCTTGGGGGTGGCTTTCGTCAGCGGGAGGAAACGTGTTCCGAGTCCCGCGGCGGGGATGACTGCCTTGGTTATCTGCTGGGGTGTGGAATTCATGCCGCCGACGCTAGACGGCACCGTCCGCCGGCGGGTGGAACCGCCGCGCTTTCCTGCCTACTTGGGCATTTCCGTCGGGGGCTGGGCGGCGACGCGCCGCCGGACGAGGCACCACAGCTCCCCGAGTTCGCCGGCGACCGCCCCGGGGCGGACGTCGTCGCGCTCCCGGCGGGCCCGCGCGACGACGCCCCCGACCAGATGGCCCGTCAGCCGGGTGAGGGGACGCGGATCGACCTCCGGATGGAGCTGCCCGTCCTGCGCCGCCTGAGCCAGGAGTTCCTCCACGTCGGGGAGCCAGCAGCCGCACCATTCGGGACCGGCGCCGACGCGCTCCTGCGTGAGCCGCGCCGCGGCGCGCACGGCGGGGTCGGTCTCGATCAGCCGGCCGAGGGCAAGGACGAGCGAGGAGACGGTGTCCAGCGCCGGACCCCCGCGGGCCGTCACCCGCTCGACCACCCTTCGGGTGGCGGCCCGACCGGAATCTTCGACGGCGGTCGCCAGTTCCCCCTTCGCAGAAAAGTGAAAGGTGACGGCCCCGATCGAAATGCCGGCCGATCTGCTCAGCCGGGAAAGCGACGTGCCGTCATATCCGTTGCGGTCGAATTCGGCGGCGGCCACCGAGATCAGATGATTACGGGTGCGTACGCCGCGCTCTTGCTTCACCACTGCACTATCACTGCCATCCGGTTCGTTCCTCACTCGCCCCCGCGCCCGGCACGGGGACGACCTCCAGCCTCACCCCGGCGCGAGCCGCACACAACGGCCACTTGACGAAGAAGCGACCATGCGGCCGACGCTCCGGGCCGTCCGCCCGCGCCGGCGGCTGCCGTGGCTCCAACGTGCCCAAGTCGTTGCGGAGACGCCAGACTTTAGCTGGAAAACAAAACGAACGTTCTGTATTCTCCGAGGTGTCATGGCGCACACCCATGTCCGCACGGGAGGGGAGACGACAGATGACGACGCGCATGAGGACCAGAGCACCGGCTGCCGACGGCACCGCCCTGGACGACTTCACCGAACGCCTCTTCGGTCACTTACCGAGGGCCGACCAGCGCAGATGGGCCCGGGTCTACCTACAGGGCCTGCTCAGCACCCCGGGCAAGAAGTCCGTCCGCAGGCTCGCCGCGTCCGTGACCACGTCACCGACCGCCTCCCAGTCGTTGCAGCAGTTCATCAACGCCAGCCCCTGGGACTGGGATCCGGCCCGCACCGAGCTGCTCCGGCAGGTGGAGGAACGCCACCGGGTGCACGCCTGGACGATCGGACAGGTGTGCTTCCCCAAGCGCGGTGAGCACTCGGTCGGCGTACACCGCCGCTTCGACCCGGCGGCCGGACGCATCGTCAACTGCCAGTTCGGGTTCGGTCTGTTCCTCTCCCTGGACGGCATGAGCGTGCCCGTCGACTGGCGGCTGGTACTTCCCGAGAGCTGGTCGGTGGACCCGGCCCTGCGCCGTCGGGCGCGCATCTCGCCCGACGTCACGCACCGGACCCCCGAGTCACTGGTCCTCGACCTCATCGACTCGACCGCCGCCCGTACGGCGTCCGCCCGCGCCCCCGTGGTCGCCGACATCAGCCGACTCGGCGCCGCCGGCGCGCTGATCGGCACGCTCGGCCGCCGCGGCCACGACTTCCTGGTGTCCGTCCCGCCGACGCTCATCGTGCGCGCGGCCGGCCCGGCGCACGGGAGGGAACTGGCCCGGGGGCCCGTGCACCCGACCACCGCGGGCGACCTCGCCCGACGGGGGAACACCAGCCATCCGTACGCCGCTCCGTACGCCGCCTCCTCCGCGCACCCGCAGCGGCCGCACATCCGCTCGGCGCTGGTCCGGGTGCCCGGCGGGGAGCCGACGGCCCCCGGCACGCACCAGACGTACCGGCTGTTCGGCGAACCGGCGGTGTGGCCGGGGACGGGGGCGGGGCCCGGGGCGCGGCCCGGCGGGGCGGTTTGGCTCACCAACATGAGCCACCACCGGATGGACGACCTGCTGCACCTGGTACGACGCTCGGCCCGGGCGGCGGCCACCCTCGGCGTCCTGGCCGACGAGTTCGGCCTGCTGGACTTCGAGGGGCGCTCGTTCCCCGGCTGGCACCACCACATGACGTTGATGTCCGCCGCGTACGCCTACCAGGCCCTGTTCTCACGGTCCTGGGGAGGCGTCGAGGGTGTCGTCAGCCCGCCCCGATCACTGGCCCGCCGACGGTGACGGAGTGGTGAAGGGCAGGTCCGGGGAGGGGCCGACCTTGAAGGAGCGCAGCGGGACGTTGATGATCACCTTGCCCGGTTCCATCCCCGTGCTCTCTCGCGGTGCGCCCGCGCAGGCGTCGGCCTCGTAGACGAACAGGGACGCGTTGGTGTGGTTCGACACCGCACGGAAGTAGCTGCCCTCCGCCGCGTCGGGGAAGACGTCCTTGACCGAGTAGCACCGGTTGGACTCGGGGCTCTCGACCTTCTTGATCGGGGCGCCCATGAGCGGCCCGTCCTTGCCCGGCTCGCCCAGGGAGAGCTGGACGGCACCGACAGCCGCCGAGGCCGGGGTCAAGGGGGCCGCCGCGAGCAGGAGCGCGGCTCCGGCCGCGACGAGGAGCGCGGGCCGGCGTGCGATCGGTCGACGGGGCATGGGAACCTCCGGGGCGCCACGTGGTCCGGGGGTGCGGTGCGGGGGTGCGGTGCGGGGGTGCGATGCGGGGGCGCCCGACTCGATCCAGTATCCCCTCGAAGCGGCGTCGGTGCAGCGTCGGGCCCGGGCCTGCGGTGGCGCTGGGGCCGCTGGGCCCGGCGGCGGCAGACCCCGGCCACGCGGTAGCGCCGGGGCCCGGCGGCGGCAGACCCCGGCTGCGCCGGGTGCCGGGCTCCGCCCGGACCCGCGCCTCAAACGCCGGCGAGGCTGCATGTGCGGACCCGCCGGAAAGCCCGAGCACGCGAAGCGGGAAAGGCCGGCCCCCGCCGGAAAGCGCGAGCCGGCACCACCTGCCGGGCGGGTCAGGCGCGGATGAGGGCCAGGGCTTCGTCGCGGACGCGGGTCAGGGTGGCCTCGTCACGCGCCTCGACGTTCAGACGCAGCAACGGCTCCGTGTTCGACGCACGCACGTTGAACCACCACCCCTCACCCGTCACCGTCAAACCGTCCAGCTCATCCAGCGTCACACCCTCACGGCCACCGAAGGACTCCCGCACCGCCGCCAGCCGACCCGCCTGATCAGCCACCGTCGAATTGATCTCCCCCGACCCCTCATACCGGTCATAGGAAGCCACCAGCGCCGACAACGGACCGTCCTGACCGCCGAGGGCTGCAAGGACGTGCAATGCGGCCAGCATGCCCGTGTCCGCGTTCCAGAAGTCCTTGAAGTAGTAGTGCGCCGAATGCTCACCACCGAAAATCGCACCCGTCCGCGCCATCTCCTCCTTGATGAAGGAATGACCCACCCGCGTACGAACCGGCGTGCCACCGCTCTCCCGGACGACCTCCGGCACCGACATCGACGTGATCAGATTGTGGATCACCGTGCCCGACCCACCATGACGGGCCAGCTCACGCGACGCCACCAGAGCCGTGATCGCCGACGGCGACACCCCCACACCCCGCTCGTCCACGATGAAACACCGGTCCGCGTCCCCGTCGAAAGCGATACCCAGATCCGCACCCTCCGCCAGCACCCGCGCCTGCAGATCCACGATGTTCTTCGGATCCAGCGGATTCGCCTCGTGGTTGGGGAACGTCCCGTCCAACTCGAAGTACATCCGCGTCACATCCAGCGGCAGCCCCTCGAACACCGTCGGAACGGTATGACCACCCATCCCGTTGCCCGCGTCCACCACCACCTTCAGCGGACGGACCGACGACAGGTCCACCAGCGAACGCAGATGCTCCGCATACCCCTTCAGCGAGTCATGCTCCGTCACCGTCCCCGCCACCGTGCCCGCAGCAACCTCCGGAACGCCCGCGTCCAGCCAGCCCTCCACCAACGACCGGATCCGCGACAGACCCGTGTCCTGACCCACCGGCGCCGCACCCGCCCGGCACATCTTGATCCCGTTGTACCGCGCCGGATTGTGCGACGCCGTGAACATCGCACCCGGCAGACCCATCGACCCCGACGCGTAATACAGCTGATCCGTCGAACACAACCCGATCAACGTCACATCCACACCACGCGCCGCGGCACCCCGCGCGAACGCCGCCGACAGACCCGGCGACGAAGGACGCATGTCATGCCCCACCACGATCGCCGACCCACCCACGACCTCGACGAAAGCAGCACCGAACAGCTCCGCCAGGGACTCGTCCCACTCGTCCGGCACGACGCCACGCACGTCATACGCCTTGACGATGTTCGAAAGGTCGGGCATTTCCACTCCTCCATCGGGTGTACGGGCGACCGGGACCGGCCGTCCCGGACGCTACCCGTCGCCTTCCCCGCCACGGCCCTTCCGCCCCCATCCCGTTGCGGCTTTGGCAGATCTCCGTCACCCCGGCCGGACCGAGCCCCGCTCCCGGTACCAGGACGCCGCCCGGCCGAGCCGTGCCAGCGGGCCCGGTCCCGGGGCGATGCCCGCGAGCCGCCATGCCGCGTCCGCGCGGTACCAGTGGTCCCGGGCGAGCAGTGTGAACTGCCGCTCGCTGACCCAGCCCGGGGTCGCGGCCAGGACCTCCAGGCACCGGCTCCAGGGCCAGTCGGCGGTGGGCCGACCCGGCAGCACCCCGTGGTCGGCGAGCGCCCGCATGAGGTCCCGGTTGCGCACCGGCTCCGGATGGTGGGCGTGCAGTACGCCCGTGGCCGCGGTCGCGGTGCCGCCCCCGAGGGCGAAGGCCGCGACGAGCCGCGCCAGGTCGTCGACGTCGACGAAGGAAGCCGTCCCGGCTCCCCCGTCCCACTGCGCCGGTACCCGTCGGAAGGCGTCGCAGAGGGCCGGCACGGCCCAGCGGTCGCCCCTCCCCAGGACCAGGCCGGCCCGCAGCACCAGGCCGCCCGCGTCGAGCACGGACGCCTCCCCCGCCAGCCGGCTGCCACTGGCCGGCGACACCGGCGCCGGGGTCAACTCCCCTACCTCGGGCCCCCGGTGGGGCCCCGGGCCGTAGACGGCGCACGTCGACAGGTGCACGATGCGCCGCACGCCCGCGCGCCGGGCCTCCGCCATCAGGGCCGCGGTCCCGACGGAGTTGACCGCCTCGCACCGCTCGGCGTCCGGTCCGATGTAGGAGGCGAGGGACAGCAGGACGTCGGCGCCCTCGCACACCCCGTGCAACGAGGACGGGTCGGCCAGGTCCACGGCCGCGCGGTGACCGTGGTCCGCGGCGCCGCCGGCGGCGGGCGTACGGGACACCGCGCGCAGCACGGCGGACGGGCTCCGCTCGGCCAGCCGGCGCACCACCGCCGACCCGACGAAGCCCGTCGGCCCGGTCACGACGACCTGCGGCCCGGTCAACCCCGCTGCTCCGGCTCGGCGGCCGGCTCCGGTTCCGGTTCCGTCGCCGGTGCGGTCGTCGGCGGCAGCGTCAGGCGCAGACCGCCCCGGACGTCGTCGGCCGCCACGGCGGGCAGCAGGTAGCGCCAGAGCGAGGCGATCCGCTGGGGCAGATCGGCCCGGCCGGTGGACGCCTGGGAGAAGAGCTGTGCGCCGGTGAAGGAGCTGACGAGCACCCAGGCCAGTTCGTGGTCGTCGACGTCCGGCTGGAGTTCCCCCTTGGCCCGGGCGAAGCGCAGCTGCTGGCGGAACTCCAGCACCCAGGCCTGGTAGGCGACGTCGTCGCGCAGCCCGAACTCGCCCTGCTCCACGGCCAGTCGTACGCCGGCGCGGAGCACCGGATTGTGCTGGAGCTGCTCGGCGAGGTAAAGGGTGATGTCCACCAGACGCTGGAGGCCGTCCTCGCCCGCGGGGAACTCCAGCCCCTCACCCTGGCCGACCATCACCGCGTAGGCGAGTTCCTCCTTCGAGCCGAAGTGGAAGTACATCCCGCCCTGCGTGACGGCCGCCCGCTTCATGATCTTGCTGATGCTGGCCCCGCTGAAGCCGAACTCGTCGAAGACCTCCGCCGCGGCGCGCAGGATGGCCGCCTTCGTCTGAACTGCCCTGAGTTGAGGGGCCCGTTGCTGCTTCCGCTCTGACATGAGCACCTAATCCTTCTCGACAAAAAAAACGAACATCCTTTATTTTAGGACCCAGCGCCGAACAAGCACCAGCTCCAGCTCATGTCCGACGTTCCAGGGGGGCTCCACCAATGACTGTCTCAGCCACACGCTCCGCCTCGCCCGCGACCGCGCTCAGCAGCGCCTTGCCGCGGGAGTACGTGCACAAGAGCGCGCACTCCGAAGTCCTGCTCACCGGTTGGCGTTCCGTCGCTCCCGACGAGTTCGTCGTCACCGCCCAGTGGCCCCGCGCCCACAGCTTCTACTCGCCCGACGCGGGTCACCACGACCCGTTGCTCCTGGCCGAGTCCGTCCGCCAGGCCATCCCGCTGCTCAGTCACGTGGCGTACGACGTGCCCTTCGGTCACCGCCAGATCTGGGACACGTTCAGCTGTGCGACGGAGCCCGCCGCGCTCGTGGTCGGTCCGAGACCCGCCGACATCATGCTCCACATCCGCTGCTCGGGCATCGCCCGCCGGGGCCGCAGGCTCGCCCGTCTGACCATGCACGTCACCGCCACCCGGGACGGGGAGTTCCTCGGCACCGCCGAGGCCGGCTTCACCAACCAGCCCGAGACCGTCTACCAGCGCCTGCGCGGCGGGAACGCCGACATCGACCAGGTGACCGCCCGCATGATCCCGCTCCCGCCGCCGATGACTCCCCGGCGGGTGGGCCGCGACCGCTTCCACGACGTGGTGCTCTCCCCCACCAGCGCGATGCACCGGGCGCAGCTGCGGACCGACGTCAACCACCCCATCCTCTTCGACCACCCCGTGGACCACGCCCCGGGCATGCTGCTCCTGGAAGCCGTACGCCAGGCCGCGTACGCCTCCGCCTTCCCCCGCCGAGGGGTTCTGACCGACATGGAGATGCGGTTCTTCCGCTACGCGGAGCTGAACGCGCCCTGCTGGATCGAGACGACCCCGCTCCCGGACCTGACGGCGGCTCCGGACCGCCGACGGCTGCCCGTACGTGTCGTGGCCCGGCAGGACGGCGAGGAGGTCTTCACCGCCACGGCGACGATCACCGCCACGGCGCCCGCGCCCCTGCGCGCCTTCGCCGCACGCTGACCCTTCCCTCCGACGTGGACGAAGGCGCCTGCCGGGACTCCCCGGCAGGCGCCTTCCCTTCGGCCCGGAGGCGTGGGCACCCGCGCACGCGGGGCAGGCTGGCAGGGAGTTCCCCGCGTGCCCGTCGGTGACTTCGGGGCGAACCCCGCCCCGGACCGCACCGACCCACCCGCCCGCCCCTCCAGGAGGTCCATGTGTCTGCCGCATCGAGTTACGCGTCCGGGGTCTGCGAAGTGCCGTTGCTCGGTGACACCATCGGCGAGAACCTGGACCGCACGGTGCGCAGGTTCCCCGACCGCGACGCCCTCGTCGACGTGGCCGCCGGCCGCCGGTGGACGTACGCGCAGCTGGCCGCCGACGTCGACGCGCTCGCCCTGGGACTGCTGGACCTGGGCATCGTGAAGGGCGACCGCGTCGGCATCTGGGCCCCCAACCGCGCGGAGTGGACGCTGGTGCAGTACGCCACGGCCAGGATCGGGGCGGTCCTCGTCACCGTGAACCCCGCCTACCGCTCCCACGAACTGGAGTACGTCCTGCGGCAGTCCGGCATCCGGCTGCTGGCCGCCGCGGACCGCTTCAGGACCTCCGACTACGCCGCCATGATCGAGGAGGTCCGCCCGCGCTGCCCGGACCTGGAGTTCGTGGCCCTGCTCGACGGCCCGCTGTGGAACTCCCTGCTGGAGCGCGGCCGGCAGGGCGACCCGGCCGACCTCGCCCGGGCGCAGGCAGCGCTGAGCCCGGACGACGCCGTCAACATCCAGTACACCTCCGGGACCACCGGATTCCCCAAGGGCGCGACCCTCTCGCACCACAACATCCTCAACAACGGCTTCTTCGTCGGCGAGCTGTGCCACTACACCGAGCACGACCGGGTCTGCATCCCGGTGCCCCTCTATCACTGCTTCGGCATGGTCATGGGCAACCTCGCCTGCACCAGCCACGGCGCGGCCATGGTGATCCCCGCGCCGGTCTTCGACCCGGCGGCCACCCTGGCCGCGGTGGAGGCGGAACGGTGCACCTCGCTGTACGGCGTCCCCACGATGTTCATCGCCGAGCTGGCGGAGCCCGGGTTCGACTCGTACGACCTGTCCAGCCTGCGTACGGGGATCATGGCGGGCTCGCCCTGCCCGGTCGAGGTCATGCGGGAGGTCGTCGAACGCATGGGCATGGCGGAGGTGTCCATCTGCTACGGGATGACGGAGACCTCCCCGGTGTCGACGCAGACCCGCGCCGACGACCCGGTCGAGCGCCGCGTGTCCACCGTCGGCCGGGTCGGGCCGCACCTGGAGGTGAAGGTGGTCGATCCGCGGACCGGGCGGACGGTGCCGCGGGGCGAGCCGGGCGAACTGTGCACCCGCGGCTATGCGGTGATGCTCGGCTACTGGGAGGAACCGGAGCGGACCGCGGAGGCCGTCGACGCGGCGCGCTGGATGCACACCGGCGACCTGGCCGTCATGGACGGGGACGGGTACCTGAGCATCACCGGCCGGATCAAGGACATGGTGATCCGCGGCGGGGAGAACCTCTACCCGCGCGAGATCGAGGAGTTCCTCCACACGCACCCGGACGTCCTCGACGTCCAGGTCATCGGGGTGCCCGACCCCAAGTACGGTGAGGAGCTGATGGCGTGGGTGCGCATGCGCGAGGGGGCCGAGCCGCTGACGGCGGACGCCGTCCGCGCGTACTGCGCCGGCCGGCTGGCGCACTTCAAGATCCCGCGGTACGTGCACGTCGTGGAGGAGTTCCCCATGACCGTCACCGGCAAGGTCCGCAAGGTGGAAATGCGCCGGGAAGCCCTCCGCCTGCTGGAACTGCCGTCCTAGAACGGCGCGTTGCGGCTCGCGCCGGCACCGCTCCTGACCGATGATCTTCCTGGGCGCGTCGCGGTCGCGCCGTCCGGCCGTCCGCGACGCCCCGCCCTTTGCCGCCGACTGACCACCGACCAGAGGAACACCGTGCCGCTGCCCGTGAACCGACGTCTCGCCCTGACCGCCGCCCTGCTCGCCGTGACGGCCGCCGTCGCCCCCGCGACCACCGCCCAGGCCGCCGGAACCGCCCCCGACCTCGATGCGCTGACCCAGGCGCTGCGCAACACCACGGCCGCGGGCGCACCCGGCGCCATGGCCCGCTTCAGCGGCCCCGACGGGGTCCGCACCCGGGCCGTCGGCGTGCGCGACAGGTCCACGGGTGCGGCCATGGACCCGCAGGCCCGCTTCCGGATCGGCAGCGTCAGCAAGACCTTCTCCTCCGTGGTCCTGCTCCAGCTCGTCGGCGAGAAGAAGATCGACCTGGACACGTCCGTCAACCGCTACCTGCCCGGTCTGCTGCCCGACGACCGGATCACCGTGCGCCACCTGCTGACGCACCGCAGCGGTCTGGCGGACTACACGGACGCCATGTTCGAGCACACCGTCCCCGGGTTCGAGGCCGTGCGCAACCGGGTGTTCAGCTACCAGGAGCTGGTGGACCTCTCGCTGCGCGAGCCCAGGACCACCGAACCCGGCCTGGCGTACAAGTACTCCAACACCAACTTCGTCGTCGTCGGCATGCTCATCGAGAAGGCCACCGGCAACCGGGTGGGCAAGGAGTACGAGCGGCGCATCTTCAAGCCGCTGGGCCTGCGCAACACCACCTACGTACACCCCGACACCAAGATCAAGGGCCTGCACGCCCGCGGGTACCTGCACCCCGACGAGGCCGGCGCGCCGCTGGTCGACTCCACCGAGCAGACCGTGTCGTGGGCCCAGTCCGCCGGGGCGGTCATCTCCAGCCCGGCGGATCTGAACACCTTCACCTCCGCGCTGCTCGGCGGCCGGCTGCTGTCGCCCCGACTGCTGGACGCCATGGTGACCGCGACCCCGACCGACACCACGAACACCCGGTTCTACGGGCTGGGCCTGCGCCGCTACGACCTCTCCTGCGGCACGTCGGTCTACGGGCACACCGGTACGGTGCAGGGTTTCTACACCTACGCCTTCTCCACGCGCGACGGCCGGCGCAGCCTCTCGGCGATGGCGAACACCTCGAACCGCGGCGAGGCCAACACGGCGCTCGGCGGCACCCTGGAGGCCGCGTTCTGCGGCACGCAGACCGAGAAGAAGGGCGCGCGCGACTTCGGCTTCGCCCCGGCCGAGGTTGACCTTCCCGAGCACAACGCACGCTGACGCGCGCCCGGCGGTGGGTGCCGGCCCGGCTCCTCGGCCGGCGCCCACCGCGTCGTCACTTCGGGACACGAGAGCTACTGACGAATCATCAGGTCATCCGTCCCGGACTCTTGACTCCGTCGACGCCAGTGGCGATTCTCGGACCACCGTTTGCGGGTTCATGACAAGTCAGCACTCCCGTGTGGCCGTCGCGTCCCCCGAACGGGTCCGGCTCCACCCGATCGGATCCGGCTCCTCCACCGCGCCGTCCGCCGACCGAAGACGTGAGTGATGACCATTTCCCGACACACGCACCCCAGGCGCAGCCCCCTCGCGGTCCTGTCATTGCTCCTCGCCGTGGTGGCGATGGTGCTCGGCCCCGTGCCCAGCTCCGCCGCCGACCCCGGCTGGTGGAATCCGGTGGCGCGGCCCGCACCCGACTCCGACATCAACATCACCGGCGAACCGTTCAAGGGCACCGACTCCCAGGGCCGGGTGCGCGGTTTCGTCGACGCGCACGACCACCTGATGTCCAACGAGGGCTTCGGCGGCCGCCTCATCTGCGGCAAGCCCTTCTCCGAGATGGGCGTGGCCGACGCGCTCAAGGACTGTCCCGAGCACTACCCCGACGGCACCCTGGCGATCTTCGACTTCATCACCAAGGGCGGCGACGGCAAGCACGACCCCAACGGCTGGCCGACCTTCAAGGACTGGCCCGCCCACGACTCGCTGACCCACCAGCAGAACTACTACGCCTGGGTCGAGCGGGCCTGGCGCGGCGGCCAGCGCGTGCTGGTCAACGACCTCGTCACCAACGGCGTGATCTGCTCCGTGTACTTCTTCAAGGACCGCAGCTGCGACGAGATGACCGCCATCCGGCTGGAGGCGCAGAAGACGTACGACATGCAGGCCTACATCGACAAGATGTACGGCGGGCCCGGAAAGGGCTGGTTCCGCATCGTCACCGACTCCGCCCAGGCCCGCGAGGTGGTCAAGCAGGGCAAGCTGGCCGTCGTCCTCGGCGTGGAGACCTCCGAGCCGTTCGGCTGCAAGCAGATCCTCGACATCGCGCAGTGCAGCAAGGAGGACGTCGACCGCGGCCTCGACGAGCTGCACAAGCTGGGCGTGCGCAGCATGTTCCTCTGCCACAAGTTCGACAACGCCCTGTGCGGCGTCCGCTTCGACCAGGGTGCGCTCGGCACCGCCATCAACGTGGGCCAGTTCCTGTCGACCGGCACCTTCTGGAAGACCGAGAAGTGCACGGGCCCGCAGCACGACAACCCCATCGGGCTCGCGGCCGCCCCGCAGGCGCAGAAGGAGCTTCCGGCGGGGGTGTCCGTGCCCTCGTACGCGGCGGACGCGCAGTGCAACACCCGCGGCCTGACCGAGCTCGGCGAGTACGCGGTGCGCGGCATGATGAAACGCAAGATGATGCTGGAGATCGACCACATGAGCGTCAAGGCCGCCGGCCGGGCGTTCGACATCCTGGAGTCCGAGTCCTACCCGGGCATCATCTCCTCGCACAGCTGGATGGACGACAACTGGACCGAGCGCCTCTACAAGCTCGGCGGGTTCGTCGCCCAGTACATGAACGGGGCCGAGGGCTTCAGCGCGGAGGCCAAGGCCAAGAACGCCCTGCGCGACAAGTACAACGTCGGCTACGGCTACGGCACCGACATGAACGGGGTCGGCGGCTGGCCCGGACCGCGCGGGGCCGACGCCCCCAACCCGGTGCGCTACCCCTTCCGCAGCGTCGACGGCGGCTCCGTCATCGACAAGCAGACCACGGGACAGCGCACCTGGGACCTCAACACCGACGGCGCCTCGCACTACGGTCTGGTCCCGGACTGGATCGAGGACATCCGCAACGTCGGCGGCCAGGACGTGGTCGACGACCTGTTCCGCGGCGCGGAGTCCTACCTCACCACCTGGGGTTCCTCCGAGAAGCACAAGGCGGGCGTGAACCTGGCCGCGGGCTCCTCCACGCAGGCCAGCTCGGCGGAATGGAACCCGTTCACGAGCTACGCGCCCTCCCGGGCCGTCGACGGGAACACGAACACCCGCTGGGCGAGCGACTGGAGCGACGACCAGTGGATCCGGATCGACCTCGGCGCGGCCAACCTGGTCGGGCGCGTCACGCTCGACTGGGAGCGGGCGCACGGACAGGCCTACCGCATCGAGCTGTCGAACGACGGCACCGACTGGCAGACCGCGTGGTCGACCACCACCGGTGACGGCGGTCTGGACACGGCGTTGTTCACCGGCACCACGGCCCGCTACGTACGCGTCCACGGCGTGCAGCGCGGTACCAAGTGGGGTTACTCGCTCCACGAGGTGGGCGTCTACAGCAGCTGACGTCACGGAGCAGCCAGGGCCGGGGCCGGCCGGATCCGCCGATCCGGCCGGCCCCGGCCGCACCGCCGCACCACGGCACCACGGAACGGCACGATCAGAACGAAGGGAACGAGTGCCCATGGCCCGCATGCCGTCGGCCGAGCGACGCCGCCAGCTGACCGAGGCGGCGATCCGCGTGATGGCCCGCGACGGCGTGGCCGGGGCAACGACGCGGTCGATCTGCGCCGAGGCCGGCGTGTCCCTGAGCGTCTTCCACTACTGCTTCGACTCCAAGCAGGCCCTGCTGGAAGCGGTGATCGTGACGATCACCGAGCACGGCATCGCGGTGGCGAGGGAGGCCATCCGGCCCAGGGCCACCCTCCGGGAGACCGTCCGGGCCGGCTTCCAGGCGTACTGGGACCACGTCGCCGCCAACCCGGGCGAGCACATGCTCACCTACGAACTCACGCAGTACGCCCTGCGCCGGCCCGGGTTCGAGCACCTGGCACGTCGGCAGTACGAGCTGTACTCCGACACCTACACCGAGCTGATCGAGCAGCTGCGCCTGCGGATGCCCTTCGAGGTGCGCGTGCCGGTTCCCGTGCTGGCCCGCTACCTGGCCGCCCTGACGGACGGGCTGACCCTGAACCACCTGGTGCTCGGCGACGCCGAAGGCGTCGCGGCCGTCCTCGACATGATCGCCGATCATGTCGAGGGGCTCACCGACCCCGCGGACGGGGACCGGCCGCACGCGGGGCCGTACGCCCGGGCGTACGCCGGGCCACCACCGCGGGCCTGAGCCGGCCCTTCCCGTCAGGCGCCGTCGGCGCCCACCTCGCGGCCGTGCGGTTCCCCTCCCGGCGGGGCGGGTGTCAGTAGCGGTCCAGCAGGGTGGTCAGGACCTTGTAGAGGACCGATTCCGGGTCCGCGACGCCGTCGGGCGCGCGCCAGGCGACGAAGCCGTCGGGGCGGACCAGGACGGCTCCGGAGGCGGTGGTGCCGTGGGCCTCGGCCCAGTCGGCGCCGTCCTCCGGGACCAGGTCGGCCTCGGGGCCGGTGCCGATCGCGTAGGCGTCCAGCCGAACGCTCATCCGCTTGGCGACCGACCCCGCCGCTCCGCTCCACGGGGTGCCCTCGGAGCTGAGCAGGACGAAGGACCGCTCGTAGAGGTCGATGGTGGAGGTCCGCTCCCCGGCCGGGTCGCGCAGCCACAGGTGCGGGGCACGGGTGCCCGGGTCGCCGCACAGCCGCATCCGTTCGGGCACGACCGGCAGGTCCGGGTCGGCCCCCACGACCGCGCCCTGGACGTAGCCGTACCCCATCGCCACGGACAGGACCCCGCCCTGCGGGCCGCCACCGCGCGCGGGCGCCCCGGGGGTGTGCTCCGGGGTCGGTTCGTACCCGGGATGGCTGTGCTCCGCCGAACGGGCCGAGGCCCGCTCGCTCGTCGCCCGCGCCACCGGGAGCCGTTCGGACTCGTACGTCTCCAGCAGTCCCGGGCCGGCCGCGCCGTCCAGCACCGCGGCGAGCTTCCAGGCGAGGTTGTGCGCGTCCTGGATGCCGGTGTTGGAGCCGAACGCCCCGGTGGGCGACATCTCGTGGGCGGAGTCCCCGGCCAGGAAGACACGGCCGGCGGCGTACCGCTGGGCGACGCGCTCGGCGGCGTGCCACGGCGCCTTCCCGGTGATCTCGACGTCCAGGTCGGGTGCGCCGACGGCCCGCCGGATGTGCTCCACGCAGCGCTCGTCGGTGAAGTCCTCCAGCGTCTCGCCCCGGTCGGGGTGCCACGGCGCGTGGAAGACCCACCGCTCGCGGTTGTCGACGGGCAGCAGGGCGCCGTCGGCGTCCGGCTTGGTGAGGTAGCACACGATGAAACGGCGGTCGCCGATCACGTCCGCGAGGGCGCGCGAGCGGAAGGTGATGCTCACGTTGTGGAAGAGGTCGCCGGAACCGCTCTGGCCGATGCGCAGCTGTTCGCGCACCGGGCTGCGCGGCCCGTCGGCGGCGACGAGGTAGTCGGCGCGCACGGTGCTGTGCTCGCCGGTCTCGCGGTTCTTGACGATCGCGGTGACCCCGCTCTCGTCCTGTTCGAAGGAGAGCAGCTCGGTGGAGAACCGCAGGTCCGCCCCGAGCGCGGGGGTGACGGACATCAGCACCGGCTCGATGTCGTTCTGGCTGCACAGGCACCAGGTCGAAGGGCTGAACCGGGCCAGCGCGCCCCCCGGGTCGATCCGCTCGAACAACCACTCCTGGTCGTCACCGGTCAGGGAGCCGCCCTGCAGGATGCCGTGGTTCTCCGCCAGGACCGCGGCGGCCGCACGGATCCGGTCCTCGACGTGGGCGACCCGGAACAGCTCCATGGTGCGGACGTTGATGCCGCGTCCACGCGGGTGCAGCGAGGTTCCCGCGTGCTTCTCGACCAGCATGTGCGTGATGCCATGACGACCGAGGAACAGCGAGGTGCACAGGCCCACCAGCGAGCCGCCCACGATGAGGACCGGGACGCGGTGGTCGACGTTTTCCTTCATGGCTCTTCCATGCCCTGTACGACGGGGGTTCCCTCGCCCGTTCACCCGCTTGGTTCTCTCCTCTCGCGCCGACGGGGCTATCGGACAACGATCGGTTCGGGTGGCGCCGCCCCGTGGCGACCGTGTGGTCTCGAAGGAGTGTGAACGATGACAACCTTGTCGGAACGGATATCCCAGTCCGCCTTCGACGACTCGAGGCTTCGGGTCGTGCTGCTGCTGGATCTGTACGACGGTGCGCAGAACCAGTTCCTGGAGGTCTACGAGGACCTCCACAAACAGGTCTCCTCCGTCCCCGGGCACATCCGCGACGAGCTGTGCCAGTCGATCGAGAATCCGTCGCAGTGGCTGATCACCAGTGAGTGGGAGAGCGCACCGCGCTTCTTGGCCTGGGTCAACAGCGAGGCGCACGTCGCGTCCGTCCAGCCCCTCCACGGCTGCGTGCGGGACACCCGTTCGCTGCGGTTCAGCGTGCTGCGGGAGACGGGCAGGGACCACGGTCCCGGCGCCGCCGCGGCCTTCTCCCCCGGCCCGGCCACCCCGCGGCGGGGGGACGGCGTGGTCCGCCACGCCCTGACCTTCACCGTCAAGCCGGGCAGCGAGTCCGTCGTGGCGGAGCTGCTGAGCGGGTACGCGTCGCCGGAGGCGCAGGTCGACGAGAACACCCGGCTGCGCCGCAGCTCGCTCTTCATGCACGGCAACCGCGTCGTACGGGCCATGGAGGTCGAGGGCGACCTGCTGGCGGCGCTGCGCCACGTGGCCCAGCAGCCCGAGGTCCGGGCGCTGGAGGAGGCCATCAACCCGTACCTGGAGCAGGACCGCGACCTCGGCGATCCCGGTTCGGCCCGGACCTTCTTCACCCGGGCGGCGCTGCCCGCCGTGCACCACGTGGCGGCGGTCGGCGCCGACGGCGCGGACCTCGGACGGCACGCGCTGTTCTATCCCGCCAAGAAGGGGTGCGGCACCGAGCTCGCCCGGCTGCTCGCCGCACAGGACGAGGCGGCCGTGGACGACGCGACGAGCCCCATCGAGGCGAGCACCGTCTTCCAGCGCGACGACATCGTCGTGCGCCTCCTCGACCTGCGCGGGCCGCACGACGCCCGGCCGGCCCTGACGCTCGGCGTGGAGGGCGGTCACAAGGCGGCGGTGCTGGCACGGCTGCTGGACAGCGCCACGGACGGCGTCCCCACCACCCCCCAGGAGATCTCACGCTTTCTGGAGCGCTCCGAGATGCGCCTGATCACCGACCGGCGTTCGCCGGACCGAGTCTGAGGAGAAGCCCGCCATGACCGATCGACTGACCGTGGAAGAGCTGGCCGCGCTGATGAAGAAGGGCGCGGGCATCGCCGTCGACCCCGCCGTCATGGCGGACCGTCCCGATGCGAAGTTCGACGAGTGGGGGCTGGACTCCCTGGGGCTGCTCGGCATCGTCGGCGAGCTGGAGAACCGGCACGGCCGGTCCCTCCCCGCCGGTGCGGACCAGTGCAAGTCGCCGCGCGAGTTCCTCGACCTCGTCAACGACGCCCTGACGGCCGGGACCTGAGGCGTCCGGGCGGACGGGCGCCGCCGCCCGGCACGCATGACGACGCCCCGGGACCGGCCGACCGCCGGTCCCGGGGCGTCGTGGCGCGTGCCGGCCGGGATCACCCGGGCACGGTGCACTCGAAGGCGTGCAGGTACGCGTTGACGGGGCGGACGTCGCCGAGCAGGAGTCCGGCGTCCGCCAGCCGGGTGCGCAGGCTCTCCTCGGTGTGCTTCGCGCCGCCGACGTTGAGCAGCAGCATCAGGTCCATGGCCGTGGTGAACCGCATCGACGGGGTGTCGTCGACGAGGTTCTCGATGACGACGACCCTGGCTCCGGGGCGGGCCGCGGCGACCACGTTGCGCAGGGTCCGGCGGGTGCTCTCGTCGTCCCACTCGAGGATGTTCTTGATGATGTAGAGGTCGGCGTCGACGGGGACGGCCTCGCGGCAGTCGCCGGGGACGATGCCGGTACGGTCGGCGAGGGCGCCGCCGTCGAGCAGTCGGGGGTCGGCCTTCGCGACCACGCCGGGCAGGTCGAGCAGGTGGCCGCGTACCGTCGGGTGCCTCTCCAGGAGGCTGGCCAGGACGTGTCCCTGGCCGCCGCCGATGTCCGCGACCACCGAGACGCCGGTGAGGTCGAGGAGGTCCGCGACGTCCAGTGCCGACTGCCTGCTGGAGGTGGTCATGGCGCGGTTGAAGACGTGGGCCGACTCGTGCGCGTCCTCGTGCAGGTAGTCGAAGAACCCCTTGCCGAAGACGTCGTGGAAGACGCTCCCGCCGGTGCTGACGGCGTCGTCGAGCCGCGGCCACGCCTGCCAGGTCCAGGGCTCCGTGCACCACAGGGAGATGTAGCGCAGGCTGTGCGGGTCGTCCTCGCGCAGCAGCCGTGACATGTCCGTGTGGACGAAGGCGCCGTCCTCGGTCTCGGCGAAGATGCCGTAGCAGGACAGGGCGCGGAGCAGGCGCTGCAGGGGCTTCGGCTCCGCGTGCACCGCGGCCGCGAGTTCGGCGGGGGTGGCGGGCGACTCCCCGAGGGCGTCGGCCACCTTCAGCCGCGCGGCGGCCCGTACGGCGGCGGCGACGGCCGCGCCGAAGGCGAGCTCGCGCAGGCGCATGGCCGGCGGGGGCGTGTGCGGGGGGCCGGCGTTCGGGGCGGGGACGGGCGCCGGGGTGGCGGCGGGGGTGGAACTCACCGTGGTCATACGGCCTCGATTCTCGTGATGAGGGGGGACACGGGTCAGCACAGACCGGCCGGCACGGAGGTGTCGCACCGGTTGTTGAGGAACCGGTTGCCCGATCCGGCGCCCTGGTTGGCCAGGTCGGCGGGCAGGTTGTCCCGCACCACGTTGTCCTCGATGACGTTGTCGGTGTTCGTCGCGCCCACGAAGCTCTTGAACAGCAGGATGCCGCCCGACAGCGGGGAGGATCCGACGTTGCCCCGGATGGAGTTCGAACGCACGACCGTCTCTTCGGCGCCGGTGAGGACGACGCCGACGCCCTGGATGTCGGGGAGCCGGCTGTTGCCCTTGCAGAACTTGTTGTTCTCGTGGATGCGGTTGCCGCGGATGGTCAGGTCCCCGGCGCCGGGCTCGCCCTCGTCGCCGACGACGAAGACGCCGCCGCAGTTGCCGGTCAGGTGGTTGCCGCTGACGGTGAGGTTCCGCACGCGCCTGACCGTGACCCCGATCCGGTTGCCGGTCAGCCTGTTGCCGCGGATGACGGCGCCGCGGGTATCGGTGGCGCCGCCTTCGCGCGCGACGGTGTTGGCGATGAAGATGCCCGACTCGGCGTTGTCGCGGGCGATGTTGTCGCGGAAGAAGCCGCGGGTGGAGCGTTCCTGGGCGATGCCCCAGGTGCTGTTGTTCTCGGAGATCACGCGCTCGACGCTCAGCCGGTCGGTGTACGACGCCCAGATGCCGTTCCGCTTGAAGCCGGAGACGGTCAGTGCGCGGATCTCGACACCGGTGACGGGCTGCTCCTCCGTACCCATGACGCAGATTCCGGTGTCGGCCTGCGAGCAGGCCGGGGCTGCCCGTCGGGACGTCTTCGGGGTGGCGGGCAGGGTCGTCGCGGCCGGGGGCCTGATCACCGTCCGCTCGCCCCAGCCGCGCAGCGTCAGCCTCTTCGTGATCAGCACGTTCTCGTAGTAGGTGCCGGGCATCACGGTGATGATGTCGCCCGGCCGCGCGGAGTCCACCGCGTCCTGGATCGAGTCGCCCGGGCGCACTCGGTGTCCGGCCGCGGATGCGGGCGGCGCGAAGACGCCGAAGCCGGCGGCCATGACGACGGCGATGCACGTGAGGGACTTGAGTTGTCGGTTCGTCACAATGCAGAAGTTATGGGCGATTGCGACAAATCGCCACACTGGGTGAGCGGATCGACGCATGCCGTCGGCAAACGGCCGCATTTTGACGCCCGGAGAGTGGATCGTCGTACTGCGGGCGCCGCCCCCGGCCCGCGGCGTCGCCCGGTTGCCCGCGGGACGGCAGCGCCGCAGGCCGTACGGGGTTTCCCGGGCCGGCCCCGAACGGGCAACGGGCAACCCGTCGACCCCGGGGTCCCGGCGGCTCCAGCCTGGAGCCGTCAGCACGAGGCACGAACCGCAAGGGGAAACCATGCGCAAGCTGTTCCGCGGCGCCGCCGCTCTCGCCACGTCCGTCGTCGCGGTGATCGCGCTCAGCGCCTCGGTGGAGGCCAAGCCGGTCGACACCTGGGCCGGATGCCCGGACGGGGCGGTGTGCATCTACCCCCAGAACCAGAACCCCGCCGTCCGGCCGACGCACGTCTTCTACCGGTACGGGGCCCACAACCTCAGCAATCAGTTCGGGCACCACTGGGTGCTCAACAACCAGTACGGCGGTGCGACCGCAAACCTGTGCACCGGCACCAACGGCGCGGGCTGCGGCGGCCCCATCGCCGCCAAGACCGGTGTGTACGCCGACCTCACCCCGGTCAACTCGATCCGCCTCAACCGTTAGCGCCGCGGGGGCAGGCGTCGGGAGCCGTCGCGCACGGCGGCTCCCGGCGTTCCTGTGCTCGTCGTACCGGCTGGAAGATCCACGTGTCCGGTCCCCCCGCGCGGTAGCCTGGGCCACGCCGTCTCGTTGCCTGGGCACGCTGCCATGGGGGATGTTTTGGGGGATCCGGACCGCCGGCGGGAGACCGACCGGCCACGGGAGTCCGACGACACCGCGCGGCCCTTCCCGGCCCAGCTGAGACGTCTGCGGTTGCAACGCGGGCTGTCCCTCGCGGACCTCGCGCGCGAGACGCATTACAGCAAGGGCTATCTCAGCAAGATCGAGACGGGCGCGAAGCGCGTCACCGTCGACGTCGCGCGGCGCTGCGACGAGGTCCTGCGGGCGGGGGGTGAACTGCTGCGGATCGCCCGGGAGACCGAGGCCCCGGAAGGCGGTCCCGCGGGCCGGGCCGCCGTGGCCGGGCCGCGGTCGGAGGGCGATTGCCCCTACCGCGGCCTGCCCGCCTTCACCGCCGAGGACGCCCGCTGGTTCTTCGGCCGTGAGCGCGCCACCGCCGAGCTGGCCGAACGGGTCTTCGAGCGGATCGGCGCCGGGCCCGTGATGCTCGTCGCCCCGTCGGGCGCCGGGAAGTCCTCCCTGCTCAACGCCGGCCTCGTACCGGCCCTGAGGGGCGGCGGCTTCCCGATGCCGGGCGCCGACGCCTGGCCGGTGATCCGGTTCACGCCCACCGCCCGGCCGCTGGACGAACTGCTCGCCCGGGCCGCGAAGGTGCTGGGCGGTGATCTCGGCATCACGGCACGGGAGTTGCGGGAGCGCCCCCGGGCCCTGCTCGAAGCGGTCCACCGCCTGTCGGACCCGCTCCCGGCCGGTCCGGGCCTGCGTCCGCCGCCGCTGCGGCCGGTGCTGCTGGTCGACCAGTTCGAGGAACTGTTCACCCTGTGCACCGACGAGGACGAGCGGCACGCGTTCGTACGGTTGCTCCGCGCGCTCGCCGTCCCGGGTGGGGAGGGGGACCCGCACGCCCCGGCCGTCGTGGTCCTCGGCGTACGGGCCGACTTCTCCGGCAACTGCCTGGGCCTCCCGGAGCTGGCTGCGGTCTTCACCGGCGGACTGTTCGTCCTGCCGCCGATGTCACCCGCGGAGCTGAGCGAATCGATCACCCGCCCGGCCCGGCTCGCGGGCCTGGCCCTCGAACCGGGGCTCGTGCCCCTGCTGCTGCGCGACGTGGGCCCGGGAGACGCACCGCCCGGCGGGGCGACGCCGTCCGGGGTGCTGCCGCTGGTCTCCCACGCGCTGATGGCCACCTGGCGCCAGCGCGAGGGCGCCACGCTGACCGTCGCCGGGTACGAGCGCACGGGCGGCATCCGGGGAGCCGTCGCCCGGACCGCCGAGGAGGTCTTCGGCCGCCTGCACCCCGCCGAGCAGAACACGCTCCGCCGGGTCCTGGTCCGCCTGGTGCACGTCGCCGACGGTACGGGGGCGACGCGCCGCCGGATGAGCCGGACGGCCCTCCTGGAGCAGCTGTCCGACGCGGGCCCGGCCGCCGCCGCGCTCGACGCCTTCGTACGGGCCCGCCTGATCACCATGGACAGCGACACCGTGGAGATCACCCACGAGGCCCTGCTGCACGCCTGGCCGCGGCTGCGGGGCTGGATCGGCGCCGACCGGGCGGGACTGCTGATCCACCAGCAACTGGCGCACGCCGCCGCCGAGTGGGAGCGCGAGGGGCGCGATCCGTCGGCCCTCTACCGGGGGACGCGGCTGGAGACCGCCCGCTCCTGGGCGGACGAGCACGACGGCGAGGACCGGCTCACGCCCCGGGAGGCCGCCTTCCTCCGGGAGAGCCGGGCGGCACGGGACGGCCGGGAGCGGCAGGCCGCCCGCCAGGCGCGGTTGCGCCAGCGGATGCTGGCCACGCTGGTCGTCCTGCTGGTCCTGGCCGTGGGCGCGGGCGGGCTGGCGTACCAGCAGCGCGCCGGCGCGCTCGGCCAGGAGCGGACCGCCCGGTCGCGGGCGCTCGCCCTGCAGTCGGCGGCGCTGGCCGCGGGCCAGCCGGAGGCCTCGATGCTGCTCGCCGGCGACGCGTACCGGACCGCGCGGACGAGCGAGGCGCGCGGGGCGCTGCTGAGCACGCAGGCGCAGCCGTTCGTCGCCCGGCTGGGCGGGCACGGCGGGCCGGTGAACGCGGTGGCCTTCGGTCCGGACAACGGCACCCTGGCGACGGGCAGTTCGGACGGGACGGTGACCCTGCGGCGGGTGTCCGACCGGCGGACGACCGCGAGGTTCACGATGGCCGGGCGGGTCCGCGCGGTCGCCGTGAGCCCCGACGGCGGCACCCTCGCGGCGGTCTCCACGGACGGACCGGGCCGGCTCTGGGACACCGCCGACGGGCGTACGAAGGCGGTGCTTCCGGCGAGCACGACGGGCTCGCGGTCGCTGGCCTTCGCTCCGGACGGGCGGACCCTGGCGACCGGTTGCCCGGACGGGACGGTGCGGCTGTGGGAGACCGGCGGGCAGTACCGCGCCGTCGCGTCCCTGTCCGGGCACAGCGGGCGGGTCAACGCCGTGGCCTTCGCCTCGGACGGCAGGACGCTGGTGTCGGCCGGCGCCGACCGGAGCGTGCGCCTGTGGGACCCGGTGGGGGCCGCGCCACTGGCCGTGCTGTCGGGTCACACCGACGAGGTGCTGGGGGCGGCGTTCGCCCCGGACGGCCGCACGGTCGCGACGGGCGGCGTCGACCGCACCGTCAGGCTGTGGGACGTGGCCGGGCGCCGGGCGACGGCCACGCTCACCGGGCACAGTGACGACGTCAACGGTGTGGCCTTCACACCGGACGGGACGACGGTGCTCAGCGCGGGCGGGGACGGCGCGACCCGGCTGTGGGACGTGGCGGGCGCCCGGCTGACGGCGACGCTCGCCGGGCACACCGACTACGTGCTCGGCGTGGCCGTGGACAGCCGCGGCGCGCTCGTGGCCACCGCCGGCTTCGACCAGTCGGTGGTGCTGTGGGACCTGCGCGGCGCGGTGCTGGCGTCGCGGCCGTTCACGGAGGTCTGGCAGGCCGCGTACAGCCCCGACGGGAAGCTGCTGGCCACCGCCGAGGCGGATCACGCGGTGCGGCTGTGGGACGTGGCGGGGCACCGGGTCGTCGCCACGTTCGAGGGGCACAGCGAGACGGTGTTCTCGGTGGACTTCTCGCCCGACGGGCGGACACTGGCCTCGGCCGGGTCCGACGGCACCGTCCGGCTGTGGGACGTGGCGGCGGGGGAACCGTCGGCCACGTTGACCGGTCAGGGCGGGACCGTCTTCGCGGTGGACTTCGCGCCGGACGGCCGGACGCTGGCCTCGGCCGGGTCCGACGGCGCGGTCCGGCTGTGGGACGTCGCCTCGCGCCGGCGCCTCGCGACGCTCGGCGGGCACACCGATTTCGCCAACGACGTGGAGTTCAGCCCCGACGGGCGGACCCTGGCGAGCGCCGGCGACGACCTGACCGTCCGGCTGTGGGACGTGGCCGGGCGCCGGCCGCTGGCCGCCCTCACGGGTCATACGGGCGCGGTCCGGGGCGTTGCCTTCAGCCCCGACGGGCGCACGCTCGCGACCAGCGGCAACGACGGGACCGTACGGCTGTGGGACGCGCGGCGCCACCGTTTCGAGGCGGCGCTGGCCGGGCACACCGGCTCGGCGCGGGGAATCGCCTTCTCCCCCGACGGGCGCACGCTCGCGAGCAGCGGCAACGACCGGACGGTGCGGCTGTGGGACGTGGCCGGCCGGCGCGCGCTGGCGGCGCTTTCCGGACACACGAACGCGGTGTGGGGCGTCGCCTTCTCCCCCGGCGGGGGGACGCTGGCGAGCAGTAGCACGGACGGCACCGTGCGGCTGTGGAACCTCGACGTGGAGGCACGCCTGGTGGTCGTCGACCGGTTGCGCGACCGGGCGGCCGGGTCCTCCTCAGCAGGCGTCCGGGCCACGAACACAGGGGCATTTTTCAGCCGAATGCAACGGGGCCACCAAAAAGACTCGGCCAGAGTTTGGCCGAAATTCCTTTGCAGAAAACGTTGTTGAGAACCCGCCAATCGATAGTACGATTTACACCGAACATGTGCCCTTGGCAACCATCGACCGGGACCTCGACCATCCAGATCTGCCGCCGAGGCGCATGTCGCATTGCTGTTTCGCCCACCGGCACCGCCAGGTGCCCGGCCGAGGTCACAAACCTTGACGGGCAGGAAGCGGGGGAGGCCCACACCAAGCACGCCCCCGTGGCCCGTCGGCAACAACCAGGGGAGATTTTTCGTGTCGCACATGCGCAAGATCGTCGTTGCAGCCATTGCCGTTTCGCTGACCACCGTCGGTATTACGGCCAGCGCCTCCGCCGACCCGTCGAAGGACACCAAGAACCAGGCCGCCGTCGCCGAGGCCGGCATCACCGGCACCTGGTACAACCAGCTCGGTTCGACCTTCATCGTGACCGCGAACGCGGACGGCAGCCTCACCGGCACCTACGAGTCGGCCGTCGGCAACGCCGAGAGCCGCTACGTCCTGACCGGCCGCTACGACAGCGCCGCGGCCACCGACGGCAGCGGCACCGCCCTCGGCTGGACGGTGGCGTGGAAGAATAACTACCGCAACGCCCACTCCGCCACCACGTGGAGCGGCCAGTACGTCGGCGGCTCCGAGGCGCGCATCAACACCCAGTGGCTGCTGACCTCGGGCACCACCGAGGCCAACGCCTGGAAGTCCACGCTGGTCGGCCACGACACCTTCACCAAGGTGAAGCCGTCGGCCGCGTCCATCGACGCCGCCAAGAAGGCCGGCGTCAACAACGGCAACCCGCTCGACGCCGTCCAGCAGTAGCAGCGTCCGGGCACCGACGGTGCCGGGACGCCGGACCGAACACGCGCGGGCGGCCCGGAGGCATGCCTTCCGGCCGCCCGCCGTCGGCGGCCCCGCCGCCGGGCGGTGTCGGCCACGAGACGCGTCTCACAGGTTTTCCGCCCCGGCCGGTATTCAGCGTGATCATGACGGCTTGCTACCGTCGACCGGGGGGAAGGTGGAATTGACGTGATGGCAATGCCCGTTGACCGTGTGGACCTGTTCGACCAGGGGTATGCGCTGGACCCGTATCCGGCGATGGCGGCGCTGCGAGAACACGAACCCGTGAAGTTCGACGAGAACACGGGACTCTGGCTGATCAGCCGATACGAGGACGTGCGCGCCATTCTGCTTGATCCGGAGAATTACCTTCCGGACAATGCGATCGACGCGATAGGGCGATTCTCCGTGCGGACGCTGCGCGTTCTGGCACGGGTCAGGTTCGACCTTCCGCAAACACTTGCAAACAACGGTTCCGACAGCCACGCGGGCTATCGGCGCATCATGACCAGGCTCTTCAACGCCCAGGCCGTCGCCGCCTCGGTACCGATGGTCGAGAAGGTCGTCGCGGAGGCGCTCGACGACGTCGGGCAGCGGCTCGCCGCCGACGGCGTCTGCGATCTGGCGACGACGATCGCCCGGGACGTCCCCTTCCGGGTGATGCTGCGGCTCCTCGGCCTGGAATCGGCCATCGACGTGGACATCGACACCCTCGCCCGCTGGAGCGACGCCTCTCTGGAACTCTTCTGGGGACGGCCGCGCGGCGAGCGCGAGGTGGCGCTGGCGCACGGGGCGGCCGAGTTCTACGCCTGGCTCACCGACCTGGTGTCCAAGCCCGCGCCCGGGGCGGGCACACTGCTCGGCGCCCTGGCCGCGCACCGGTTGCCGGACGGGGAGCCGCTGGGTGTGACCCAGAGGGCGGCCGTGGTCTACTTCATGATCATCGCCGGCCAGATGACGACCACCCAGATGCTGAGCACCATGTACCGCAGGGCGCTCGGCGAGCCCGGCCTGTGGCAGCGGTTCGCCGCGGAACCGGCGGCCGTGGAACCGTGGACCGAGGAGGTCCTGCGGCGGGACCCGCCCATCACCACGTGGCGCCGTGTCACCGGCCGGCCGACGACGCTGTCCGGTGTCGATCTTCCGGCGGGGGCTCCGCTGCTGCTGATGCTGTCGTCCACCGGCTCGGACGCCGAGGTCTTCGAGAATCCCGAGCAGATCTGTCCGCACCGGGCCAACGTGCGCAAGCACCTGTCCTTCGGCATCGGCCGGCACCGCTGCTCCGGGGCCGAACTGGCCCGGATGGAGGCGGACGTGGTGATGCGGATGACCGCCGAGCGGCTTCCGGACCTCCGTCTGTGTGCCGAATCCTCGCCGGAGATGCTGGCACTGCTGTCCTTCCGCGCCCCGCTCCAGGTGCTGGTGCGGCGGGGCTGACCCCACCGCACCCGTGCCGCCGTCCGGCCGACCGGCGCCCGTCAGTCCGCGGCCTTCACAGAACCTCCCGCATGCCGTGCCGACCCTCCAGCAGGGCGCCGCGCACCCGCCCGTGGTCGATCTTTCCACTCGGTGTGTGGGGCAGCTCGTCCGTCTCGAAGAGCCGCCGGGGGCACTTCTGCCGCGACACGTGGGCCGCGGCCCGGTCGCGTACCTCGTCGAGGCCGAGACGGGCCCCCGGCCGCCACCGGACGACCGCGCACACCAGGTCGCCCCAGTGTTCGTCGGGCAGTCCGACGACGGCCACGTCCTCGATCTCCTCCAGCCGGAGCAGGGCCGCCGCGACCTCCTCGGGATGGACGTTGAGCCCGCCGCTGATCAGCATGCCCTTCTGCCTGCCGACGAGGTGCAGGTAGCCGCCCGCGTCGACGCGGCCGATGTCCCCGACGGTGAACCAGCCCTCCTCGTCGGGTGCTCCGCCGTCCTCGGCGGACAGGTAGCCGGAGAAGAGCATGTCGCTGCGCACGTGCACCCGGCCCGGCTCGCCGACGCCCACCTCCTCCCCCGTGGGCGTGCGCAGTGAGAGTTCCACGCCGGTCACGGGCCTGCCGACGGACTCCTTCGGGCCCTCGTCGTCGCCGTGCAGCACCGAGACGAGGCTGAGTTCGGTGGCCCCGTAGAACTCCACGGCGTCGGCGCCGGGAAACAGCTCCGCGGCCAGGGCCCTGCGTGCCGGGGACCACTTGGCGCCCACCGAGAGCAGTGAGCGCACCTGCGGGAACCGGCGGCCCGGATGCCGGCGCGCGTGGTCGAGCAGTGCCTGGAACATGGTCGGCACCAGGTAGAGCCGGGTGACACCGTGCCGTTCGACGGCGTCGAGCGCGCGGCCCGCGTCGAAGGCGGGCATCAGGTGGACGGTCGCGCCCACGTGGAGGGTGTGCACCAGGCCGAAGAGGAAGTGGGAGTGGGCCAGCGAGCCGGGCAGCAGGACGGTGTCGTCCGTACCGATGGCGAACTCGGCGGTGTAGCGGTCGAAGGTGCGCAGCCAGGAGCGGTGGGAGCGGACCACGCCCTTGGGGCGGCCGGTGCTCCCGGAGGTGAAGCCCACGTAGAACGGCCTGTCGTGGCCCACGGACGGCAGCCGCGTGTCCGGCGCGGCGTCGGGTGCCGGATCGTGGTGGCGCAGCCATGCCCGGAAGCCGGGGCCGGTGACGTCCACGAGGACGGCGGGGTCGGCGTACGCGGCGACCTCGCCCGCGGGGCGGTCGCAGAACAGCCGGGCGGGCGGTGCGTCCCGCAGGACGGCGCCCAGTTCGGCGCCGCTCCACGCGGGGTCGAGGACCATGACGGGGATGCCGGCGAGCGCGCCGCCGAGGAATATCCGCGCGAACTCCTCGCTGTTGCCGAGGAGTACGGCGATCCGGACCCCGGGGCCGGGGTCCGGGCCGAACTCGGCGCGCAGGGACCGGGCGACGGCGAGCACGCCGCACCGCAGCGCGTCGTAGCTCCACCGTCGTCCGGTCCCGTCGCCGACGGCGAGGGCGACCCGGTCGGGTGACCGGGTGGTGTGCGTGAGGAAACCGCCGGCGATCGTCATGACGCCCTCCGTCCTCCGGCCCGGCCGTCGTCCGTCCGGGCCGGTCGCGCTACCAGGGACTGTGCTTGACCACCACGTCGATGGCCCGGTCGATCTCCGCCTCGGTCAGGTCGGCCCGGGAGGTGAGCCGGATGCGGGAGAACCGGTCGGGCACCGACGGCGGGCGGAAGCACGCCACCTTGACGCCGTCGGCCAGGCAGTCCTCCGCCCATTGCGCGGTCCGGGCCGCGGAGGGTCCGCGGACCGAGACCACGGCCGCCTGGGCCTCGGTCACCGGCAGACCGGCCGCCGTGAGGCGTTCGGCGAGGGCCACGGCGACCGCGCGGGTGCGGGCCGGACGGTCGGGCTCGGCGCGCAGGACCCGCAGCGCCGCCAGGGCCCCGGCGGCGGAGGCCGGGGCGAGTCCGGTGTCGAACAGGAAACTGCGGGCCATGTTCATGACGTGGTCGACGACCCGGCGGGGGCCGATCACCGCGCCGCCCTGGGCCCCCAGGGACTTCGACAGGGTGATGGTGGTGACCACGTCGGGGCTGCCCGCCAGGCCGGCGGCGGTCACCGCGCCCTCGCCGCGTCCGCCGATGACGCCGAAGCCGTGCGCGTCGTCGACGAGCAGTCCGGCGCCGTGGCGGCGGCAGACGTCGAGGACGGCGCGGAGGTCGACGAGGTCGCCGTCGACGGAGAACACCGATTCGGTGACCGCCACCGCGCGCTGCTGTTCCCGCTCGGCGAGCACCCGTTCCAGGGCCTGCGGGTCGGCGTGTTCGGTGTCGGTCACGTCGGCGCCGGAGAGGCGGTACCCGTCGATCAGGGAGGCGTGGTTGAACGCGTCGGAGGCGATCAGGGTGCCGGGGCGGGCCAGTACGGTCACCGCGCCGAGGTTGGCCAGGTAGCCGGAGGAGAAGACCAGGGCGGCCTCCGCGCCGGTGAACTCGGCCAGTTCCCGCTCCAGTTCGACGTGCACCTCGGTGGTGCCGGTGGCCAGCCGGGAGCCGGTCGACCCGGCGCCCCACGTCAAGGAGGCGTCGGCCACCGCCCGGACGACGTCGGGGTGGCGGGTGAGGCCGAGGTAGTCGTTCCCGCCGAAGTCGATCACGTTCGGCCGGGGGCCCCGGACCTGGACCCGGCGGGTGAGGCCCGCCCGGTCCCGGCGCCGGGTGCTGTCGTCGATCCACGCGAAGACGTCGTGCGGATCGCCGTGTCGCTGCTCTGTTGCCATCGCTTCGCTCCGAACGCTATCCGGCAGGGCCGAGGACGAGGACGCCGTTGTGGCCGCCGAAGCCGAACGACTGGGTGAGGGACGGTCCGGGCTCCCACTTCCGGCCCTCGCCGGTGACCACGTCCACGGCGAGGGCCGGGTCGAGCGTGGTCAGTCCGACGGTCGGGGGTATGACCCCGTGGCGCATCGACAGCAGCACCGCGGCCGCCTCGAACGCGCCGCCAGCGCCGAAGGCGTGTCCGGTGGCCCCCTTGGTGGAGGTCACCGGCGGGCAGTCCGCGAAGACCGACAGGATGGCGTTGGTCTCCGCCTCGTCGTTGCGCAGGGTGCCGGTGCCGTGGGCGTTGATCTGCCGTACGTCCTGCGGACGCACTCCGGCGTCCTGGAGGGCCAGGCGGATGCACCGGGCGGCGTCGGCGCCGGTGGGCGCGGGCATGGTGATGTCGTGCGCGTCGGCCGTGCTGCCCGAGCCGAGCACCTCGCCGTGGACGGTGGCGCCGCGCGCCACCGCCGTGTCCCAGTCCTCCAGGACGAGCACCGCGGCGCCTTCGGCGATGGCGAAGCCGTCGCGCTCCGCGTCGAAGGGCCGGGTGCGGCCGGAGGAGGACAGGGCCCGCATGTTGGTGAACCCGGCCACGATGGTGGGAGTGATGGCGGCCTCGGTGCCACCGGCGAGCACCCGGTCGCAGGTGCCGTCGGCGATCATCCGTGCCGCGTGGCCGATGGCGTGGGTGGCGGCGGCGCAGGCGGTCTCCAGGCTCTCGCAGGGGCCCCGCCAGCCGTGGCGCATGGCCACGGTCGCGGCTGCCGCGTTGGCCATCATCATCGGCACGAGGAAGGGGGAGACCCGCCTGCCGCCGCGCTCGTGGTGGATGACGCTCTGCCGTTCGAAGGTACTGACCCCGGCCAGGGCCGTGGCGACGACGACGCCGCTGCGTTCGGCGTCCACCTCCGTCAGGCCCGCGTCGCGGCGGGCCATGTCGGCGGCCGCGACGGCGAACTGCGTGAACCGGTCGGTGTGCCGGGCCTCCCGGACGTCCATCCAGGGTGACGGGTCCCAGTCCGTCAGCTCCCGGTGGCCGTCCGGCGGTGTCCGGAAGAGGCCCTCCCAGAAGGCCTCCGCCCCGGTGCCGCAGGCGCTCACGACACCGAGCCCGGTGACGGCGACGCGGCGCGCGGCGTCGGCCCGTGTCGTCATCGGGCCACCAGCGAGAGGATCAGTCGGTGCAGGTCGCCCACGGTCCGGATCTCCTCGACGGACTCGTCGGGCACCGAGATACCGAACTCCTCCTCGACGGCCATGACCAGTTCGACCTGGATGAGACTGCTGGCGCCGAGATCGTCGGTCAGGTGCGCGTCCGGGGTCACGGACTCGGCCTTGACCTGCAGGACGTCGACGGCGCAGGTGGTGAGCCGGTCGAAAACGTCGTCGTTAGCCACGGGTGGCCAACCTCCCCCAAAGTAAGATGAATTGTCTGGGTTTCACATTGCTCCGGCTCCCGGTCGCCGTGTCGGCGCCCGAAGTCCGGAAGTCCGGAAGGTCCGGAAGTCGTCGGGGTCACCGGTCGGGCACGGGCTCCCGCAGTGCGCCGACGGGCTTCCCGGCCCGCCCGGGGTGGCCCGCGGACAGCCTCGGCAGGACGACCAGGGCCAGGGCGATCAGCTCCAGGCCCGCCCCCGTCCAGGCCAGGGCGGCCGGCGAGAGCCGGTCGAGGACCGCGCCGCCGACGGCGCCACCGAGGGCGACGCCGAGGTACGACGCGGAGCTGTTGACGGAGATGGCCACGCTCGGGGCCGTCGGCGCCAGGTCCAGCACGCGGTGGATGGCGGTGGGCGGTTCGGCCCAGTAGACCGTGCCCCAGGCGACCGTCACGACGAGGAAGACGGCCACCAGCGCCACCGATCCGGAGGCGAAGAAGCTCGCCAGCACGGCCAGCAGCGCCATGGTCACCGCGACCCCCGACACCGAGGCGGTGAAGGTCCGTTCCGCTCCGACGCGGTCGGCGAGCCGGCCGCCGACCGCGTTGCCGACCGCTCCCGCGACGCCGAACACCAGCAGGACGACGCTCACCCGGGCGTCGTCCATGCCCGTGGTGGCGCGCGTGAAGGCCGCCAGGTAGGTGAAGACGGTGAAGCAGCCGGCGACCGCGAACAGGTTGGCCAGGACGGCCAGCAGCACCGGACGCCGGGCACCGATGCGCACCCGGTCCCGCATGCTGATCGCGGGCGGCTGCGGCACCGCGGGCAGGACCACGAACAGGCCGACGAAGACGGGCAGGGCCAGCACCACGACCAGCGCCAGGGTGAGGCGCCAGCTGCCGAGCTGGCCGACCAGCGTGCCGCCCGGCACGCCGAGCGCCGTGGCCACCGTGAGGCCGCCGATGATCATGGAGACCGCCCGCCCCCGGTACCGCTCCCCCGCGAGCGCCGTCGCGGTGGCCGCGGCGGTGTTCATGTACAGGGCGGCACTGATGCCGGCCAGGATCCGGGCCGCCATCAGCACCCCGTACGTCGGCGCGAGCGCACCCAGCAGGTTGGCGAGCAGGAAGGCCAGCATCGAGCCGCGCAGCATGACGCGCCGGGACAGTCCGGCGGTCAGGGTCATCAGCACCGGCGCGCTGATCGCGTAGCTGAGCGCGAAGGCCGTGACGAGCTGCCCGGCCACCGGTTCGGACACGTCCAGCTCACCGGCGATGCGCGGAAGAATTCCGCTGATGACGAAGCCGTCCGTGCCGACGGCAAAGGAGCCGATTGCGAGAAGCACCAGGATCACCTTGTGGGGCATGACGCCTCCCGGGGATCCCGCGCGGGATCACGCATGTCAGGATCGCGAATTTCCCGGCCCCCCTTTCAAGTCGAGCCGGTCTCGTGAACCGGCTTTACGAACGGGGTCGTTCGATCAACGTACCAGCAAGCATGTGCCGACAAAAACGGCGTGGGCGTGAGGGCGATCACGCGGGCCGCCGACCCCCATCATGCGCTCTGCGGCCGGCTCGCCCCGGAAGGAAAGTCGATTTCCGGCCAAGCCCCCCGCGCACGCACTACATGTGGCTTGAAATTATCCCGTAGTCGATAGGTTCGGATCGCTTGCCCCTACCCGTTTCCGACGAAGCGTCTCGCCATAGGCGAACTGCCAAGGAAGGTTCCGTTTCGGCATCGGTCTCGAACTGACGCTCCCTCAATATTCGCTTGCGGGGCGGGCGTCGATGGTGCGACAACTGGCTCGGGTCGCGGCCGCGGGACGGACCGCAGGTCGCAGTGGGTTGAGTCACACAAGGATGCGTATTCGGCCCGGCTTGACTAGCATCGAACGTTGAAACGGCCTTCCCGGACCGCAGCACCGGCCAACGACCAACGGCCATTCATGAACGTCCGGTGAAGATCCGAGCAGTGACAGACACAACGGGGGCTCGAAAACATGTCACTTTCATCCGCATCGCCATGCCCGGCTTCCGCCTGAGCGTGCCGTCGTGCGCTCAATTCGGCGCAATCGATTCACCGATGAATCACCACCGATAGAAAAGTCGGTCAGCCGGTTCACCGTGCCCAAAAAGCCGGGCCGGCCGTCAAGGAGCTCGACCACATCGTGACAGACCTGCGGATCCTTCTCGTAGACAACTACGACTCCTACACGTGGAACCTCTTCCAGCTGATCTGGAAGGTGGCCGGGGTACCGCCCGTCGTCGTGCGCAACGACGAGGCGACGGCGGACGAACTGCTCAGACGCGACTTCACCCACGTCGTGATCTCCCCGGGCCCGGGCACCGCCGCCCGGGACGAGGACTTCGGACTGTGCCGGGACCTGCTGGAGCGGGCCGCGGTACCCGTCCTCGGGGTGTGTCTCGGCCACCAGGGCCTGGCCCTCGCCTTCGGCGGCGACGTGCGCCACGCCCCGGAGACCGTGCACGGGCGGACCAGCGGGATCACCCACACCGGGACCGGCGTCTTCGCCGGCGTCCCGCAGGGCTTCCGCGCGGTGCGCTACCACTCCCTCACCGTCACCGAACCGCTGCCGGACCACCTCGTCGCGACCGCCTGGTCCGAGGACGGCGTCCTGATGGGCCTGCGGCACCGCGAACGTCCCCTGCACGGCGTGCAGTTCCACCCCGAGTCGGTGGACAGCGAGTACGGCGAGGAGATCATCGCCAACTTCCTGGGCATCACGCCCGCGCTGCGCTGGAGCGAACTGGAGGCGGACCTCGACGCCGAGGGACTGTTCGTGCGCGCCTTCGCCGACAGCCCGTACGGCTTCTGGCTCGACAGCTCGCGCGCCGCCTACGGGATGGGGCGCTACAGCTACCTCGGGTCCTGCGCCGGGGACGGCCTGGAGGTCCTCCGGGCGTACGCGGGCGCGGGCGTCGTGGAACGCGAGACCCACGAGGCCGTGGAGCGGCTTCCCGGCACCGTCTTCGACCACCTGCGGGCCGGCCTGGCGGCCGCGCCCGTGCCGGCCGGCGCGTCACCGGTGCCGTTCGCCGGCGGCTACCTCGGCTACCTGGGCTACGGCGTCAAGGGGAGCGTCGGCATCGGCCGGGCCGGCAGCGGCGAGCGGCCGGACGCCGAGCTGCTCCGGGTCGACCGCTTCGTGGCCTACGACCACGAGGCCGACCGGCGCTACCTGGTCACGGTGGGCCTGTCCGCCGAACAGCACCACGCCTGGTGCGAGGAGGTGCGCGCGCTGGCGCGCCGTCCGCTGGTGCCCCGGCCCCGGCGCGAGAGCGCCCCGGCCGTACTGCGGGCGGGCGTCGACCGGGAGACGTACCTGCGCCACTTCGACACCGTCCAGCAGTGGCTGCACGACGGCGAGTCCTACGAGGCCTGCTACACCTACCAGATCAGCGGCACCAGCGAGGCCGACCCACTGGAGACCTACCTGCGGCTGCGGGCGGTGAACCCGGCGCCGTACGCCGCCTACGTCCGGCTCGGCGAGCGCTCGCTGCTGAGCTCCTCACCGGAGCGGTTCGTGACGGTCGCGGGCAACGGCGAGGTCGAGGCCAAGCCGATCAAGGGCACCGCCCCGCGGCACGCCGACCCGGTGGCCGACGAGGCCGCCCGCGAGGCGCTGGAGACGGACCGCAAGATCCGCAGCGAGAACCTGATGATCGCCGACCTGCTGCGCAACGACCTCGGACAGGTCTGCGACGCCGGAACGGTCCACGTGCCCAAGCTGATGGCCGCGGAGTCCTACGCCACCGTGCACCAGCTCGTCACCACCGTCCGCGGGAAGCTGCGCGCCGACCGCGGCGCGGTCGACTGCGTACAGGCGCTCTTCCCCGGCGGGTCGATGACCGGCGCGCCGAAGAAGCGCACGGTGGAGCTCCTCGACGACCTGGAGCCGGAGGAGCGCGGGGTCTACTCCGGCAGCCTCGGCTGGTTCGGGTTCGACGGGGCGGCCGACCAGTCGATCGTGATCCGCACCATCGTCTGGGAGGGCGACCGCGTGCGCATCGGCGTGGGCGGGGCACTGATCGTGCTCTCCGACGGCGAGGAGGAGTTCCAGGAGACGCGGCTCAAGGCCCGCGCGCTGCTGCGGGTCCTCGGCGTCGAGGAGCTGGACGGGGCGACATCGGGAACGGCCGCGAGGTGCCAGGGATGAGCACGGTGGAATTCGAGACGGGTCCGGCCGCGCCGGAGGAGGCGCAGGCGGTGGCCGACGCCGTCACCGCGCTCCTGCGGGAACTGCGCGGGGACGCCTCGCACACGATCCCCGGGCTCGGTGCGGCCGTGGCGGACGCCATCGCCGGCCGGGACGGCGCAGGGGTGCTGGTCGCGCGGGACGGACGGGGGCGCGTGGCCGGCGTACTGGGGTACACCACCCAGACCGCGCTGCGGCTCGCCGCGCCGTACCGGCACGTCCAGGAGTTGTGGGTGGAACCGGGTCTGCGGTCGATGGGGGTCGCCGCCCTGCTGCTGGCCGAGCTGGACGCGCTGTGCGCCGCCGACGGCGTGCGCCGGGTCGAAGTCTGCCTGCCCGCCGAGCAGTTCCCCTCCTACCCGCGGACGCTGGCCTTCTACGAGCGCTCCGGCTTCCGCGTCATCGGCCCGCGTGTGATCAAGGACCTGTCATGACCCTGCATGTGGTGGTACCGGAGGAGTCCGAGGCCCTGCCGTTCACGGTCGAGCCGGACGGCGCCCGGGTGGCCAGCAAGGAGGTGCCCGAGCGGATCCACCGGATCCTGGCCGGGCTGCTCGACGGCGGGGCGGTCCTCGCCCCACCCGGCGCGCAGGACACGGTGCGTGCCGAGCGCCTCGCCGCGGCCGTGCACGGCGAGGAGCTGCTGGAGCACCTGCGCCACGGGGTGCCCGAGGGCGCGGAGTCCGTCCTGGACGACGCGTTCGCGGCGCCCGGACTGGCCCAGGAGACGCCCGTCACCCGCGGGGTCTGGCCCGCGGCGCTGGGCGCTGCGGCCGCCGCGGTCCGGGCGGCGGCGCTGACGGCCGACCGGGGGGAGCCCGCCTACGCGCTGGTGCGGCCACCGGGCCACCACGCGGGGCCCGGCTGGTACGGCGGGTACTGCTTCCTGAACAACGCCGTCATCGCGGCCCGGACCCTGCAGGAGGAGGGCGCTTCCCGGATCGGCGTCCTCGACGTCGACTACCACCTGGGCAACGGCACGCTCGCCTGCGTGCGGAACGACCCGACCGTGGCGTTCGCCTCGGTGCACTCCAGCCGGCCCGACGACTTCCCGTACGTCTTCGAGCCGGGTCCGGGCCTCTTCGGGGCGGACGGCGACCCCGGCCCCGAGGGGTTCCTGGCGCTCGTCGGCGACGCCGTGGCCCACCTGCGGAGCAAGGACGTCGAGGCCCTGGTGGTTTCCGTCGGCTACGACGTGCTCGGAGGCGACCCGCACGGCTCCTGGGGCCTCGCTCCGGAGGTCTTCGGCCCCGTCGGCGCGCTCGTGACGGAGCAGCGGCTGCCCACCGTCTTCGTCCAGGAGGGCGGATACGGACTGCCGTCCCTGCGCGGCGCGGCCCGCGCCCTGGCAAGGGAGGCCTCGCGATGAACGCGACCCCCGAAGAGGTACTGCGGCCGTACCGCGAGCGGCTGGAGGCGCTGGACCAGCAGCTCGCGGAGCTCGTGGCGGCCCGGCTCGCCGTCTGCTGCGAGGTGGCCGAGGTCAAGCGGGCCCACGGCATCCCGATGATGCAGCCGCAGCGGGTCACCACCGTCCGTGAGGCGTACGCGGCCCGGGGCGAACGGCTCGACCTCTCCCCCGACTTCATGCGATCCCTGGCGACCCTGCTCATCGACGAGGCCTGCCGCCTGGAGGACGAGATCATCGACGCTCCCGCTGCGGCCGGCGCGGAGGCACTGCGATGACCCTGACCTTCACCACCCTCGGCCCCGGCGGAAGCTGTCACGAGAACGCCCTGCAGCACTACTTCCGCTTCCAGGGCATCGAGGACGACGCCAGGATCGACCTCACCATCGACCTGCACGAGGGCCTGGAGCGGGTGCGCCGCGGCGAGTCCGACTACCTGGTGCAGTGCAGCGCGCACCCCGAGGTGCACCTGCTCACGGAGCGGTACTTCAAGGAGGTCCACGTCGTGGACACCTTCGTCCACCCCACCAAGGAACTGGTGCTCCTCAGCCGCGCCGACGTGGAGCGGCCCCGGTCGCTGGGGCTCGTCCCGGCGACCGCCGGATACGTCGACGTGTCGCAGTGGGAGGAGGTCGTACCCGTGGCCTCCAAGCCCGTGGTCGGCGCCGAACTGCTGGCCGGGGCGTACGACTCCGGGCTCACCCACCTCGAATACCTGGAGAAGTCGAACGGGGCGCTGCGCCTGGACCGCTACATCGGCGCGGTGACCACGACGTGGGTGGTCTACGGACGCCGCCCCCGCTTCTCCGGTGAAGTCATCGGCACCAAGTGCCGCGCCTACCTGCTGGGAGAGGACGCATGAGCGAGACCGCATCCGCCGCGCGGAGGATCCGCGTCTGTGACACCACGCTGCGCGACGGCGAGCAGACCTGCGGCGTGGCCTTCCAGGTCGAGGAGAAGGTGAAGATCGCCCGGCTCCTGGACGAGATGGGCGTGGACGTCATCGACGCCGGTTTCCCGGCCTCCTCGCAGGCCGACCAGGACGCGGTGCGCGGCATGGCCGAGCTGGGGCTGAACGCGCGCGTGGTGGCCTTCTGCCGGCCGACCCGTACCGAGATCGACCTGGCCAGGGCCTGCGGTGCGAACGCGATCTACACCTTCCTCCCCACCTCCGACGTGCACATGCGGGTCAAGTTCGGCGGTACGGACAGCTCGGTGCGCGACCGCCTCAAGCGCGAGATGGCCGACGGCGTCTCCTACGCCAAGGACCTCGGCATGTACGTCGGCTGCGGTTCCGAGGACGCCACCCGGACCCCGTACGACTACCTGGAGGAGGTCCTCGTCCTCGCCCAGGAGAGCGGCGCGGACCTGGTCGGTGTCGCCGACACCGTCGGCTCCACCACTCCCGACGCCTTCCGCACGCTCATCGCGCGGCTGCGCTCGCAGATCCACGTGACGCTCTCGTTGCACTGCCACAACGACTTCGGCCTGGCCACGGCCAACACGGTCGCCGGCATCCTCGGCGGCGCCGACGAGGTCCAGTGCACGGTCAACGGCCTCGGTGAGCGCGCCGGCAACGCCTCGCTGGAGGAGGTCGTGGTGGCGCTCACCCAGCTGTACGGCTTCGGGACGAACATCGACCTGTCCCGCCTCAAGCCCATGTCGGACCTGATCGCCGGCCTGTCCGGCATCGAGGTCAGCCCGATGAAGCCGATCGTCGGCGGCAACGCCTTCTCGCACGAGTCCGGGCTGCACGTCTCCTCGGTGATGAAGGACTCCACCGCCTACGAGCCGCTGCGGCCCGAACTGGTGGGCCACACGCGGCGGATCGTCATGGGCAAGCACTCCGGCAAGGGGATCGTCGCGCACGTCCTGGACAAGCACGGGCTCGCCTACGACGACGCGCTCCTCGGCGCGGTCCTGCGCGAGGTCAAGGAGGCGTCCGTGCTGACCAAGTCGAGCGTCACCGAGGCCCAGGTCGTCGCGATCCACCACGAGCGAACGGCCACGACGGGATGAGCGGGGCGCACGTCACCGGCGCATGGTTCGCGGACCAGGCGTTCTGGCGGGACTTCTACCCCCACCTGTTCTCGGCGGAGCGCGCCGCGGAGGCGGTGCGGATCGTGGAGCAGTCCCCGCTGTTCCGCTTCCCGGCCGGTGCCCGGGTCCTGGACCTGTGCTGCGGGCCGGGCCTGTTCACCGTGCCCCTGGCCCGGGCCGGCCACCTGGTCACGGGCGTGGACCTGAGCGCGCCGCTGCTGGAACGGGCCCGGGCGGGCAGCCGGGACGCGGGCGTCGAGGTCCGGCTCGTGGAGGCGGACATGCTCGCCTTCGTCGAGCCGGAGGCCTTCGAGGCCGCCGTCAACACGTTCACCTCCTTCGGGTACCTGGACCGGCACGAGGACAACGTGCAGGTGCTGCGGAACCTGCACACCAGCCTGGTGCCGGGCGGGACCCTGCTCGTCGACGTCGTCGGCAAGGAGGTCCTCGCGCGCCGCGACGAACGGGTCTCGCTGTCCGAGCTGGACGGGAAGGTGCTGGTCCAGCGGGACACCGTCCTCGACGACTGGAGCCGGATGCGCAGCGACTGGTACTCCATCGAGGGCTCGCGCGCGGCCACCGGGTCGATGACCTTCCACCTCTACAGCGCCGCCGAGCTGCGGGCGATGCTGCGCAGCGCGGGCTTCGCCGAGGTCCGCTTCCACGGGGACTACGAGGGCGGGCCGTACGACCACCGGGCCGAACGCCTGATCGCGGTGGCCACGAAGGGCGGGGGCGGCCGTGGGATCTGAGGTCGTCGTCGTGCGGTCGGCGTCCTCCGTCGACCGTGAGGAGTGGGACGCGCTCGTCCCGCCCGCCCAGGTGTACCTGTCGTACGACTGGCTGCGCGCGGTGGAGGAGTGCTTCGGCTTCGAACTGGCCTTCTTCCTGCTGCGGGACGGCGGGCGCACGGTGGCCGGCGTGCAGGGCCTGCTCGTCCGGGATCCGGACGCGTTCCCATACCACGATCCGACGGGCGCGCTGTTCGGCGACTACGAGACGGACCACCTCCGGCGGGCGCTGGAGCGGGACCGGTCGCCGCGGGAGTCGGCCGAGGCGGGCGCCCTGCTGGAGACCGTCGTGCGCGCGGAGGCCGGGCACACGCGTGCGGCGGGCTATCCGGCGCTCGTGATGACCAGCCCGTACGGCTACGCCAGTGACGTCCTCACGCTGTCCGGCACCGACCGGGAGAGGGCGATCGGGGAACTGCTCGTCGCCGTGGACGCGTTCTGCCGGGCCGAGGACATCCCCTCGCAGTCCTTCCTGTGGGAGTCCGGCGGGGACGCGGCCCTGCACCGGGCGCTCGCCGGCCACGGTTACCTGGAGTTCCTCTCCGACCTGGAGTACGACCTCGACACCGGGTCCTGCGCCTCGCTGGAGGAGTACCTGGGGACCCTTGAGCGCAAGCGCCGTACGGTCGTCCGCTCCGAGATCCGCAAGTTCGACGAGGCCGGGCTGCGCGTCGAAGGGATCGCGGACCCGGCGACGGCGGTGATCGCCCGCTGCGCCGAACTGTCCGAGGAGCAGCAGAAGAAGTACGGGCTGCCCGTCGACCGCGGCGCGATGGAGAAGCTGTTCACCGCGCTGCTGGCCGCCCCGGCGCTGGGACCCTCGCTGTACGTGGTGCGGCACCGGGAGGCTGAGGGGCCGGACGTGTCGGGCTTTCTGCTGTGCCTGGAGGCCGGCGGCGTACTGCACCCCAAGTTCCTCGGCTTCGACGCCGGCGCGGTGGGGGCCGGTTACGCCTACTTCAACCTCGCTTTCTACCACCAGGTCGAACGGGCCGTCGCGGGCGGCGCCCGACGCATCAAGTACGGCATGGGTTCGGCGGACGCGAAGCGGCTGCGCGGCTGCCGCCCGGCACCGGTGCGCGGATGGATCCGCTTCTCCTCGCCCGCGGCGCAGCGGCGGATCGAGCCGTACGTGGCCGTCTTCGACTGCCTCAAGAAACAGCTCCTCGGCGACCAGGACGGACGCGTTCAACGATGACTCTCGTAAAGCAGCTCTTCGCGCACAAACTCGGCCGTCCCGTCAGCACCGGCGAGGTCGTGGACCTGCCGTTCGACCTGTGCTGGGGCAGTGAGATGACCGTCAAGTGGGCCCTGGACATCCTGCGCGACTCCGGCTTCGACGACGGGTACGTCGCCGCGGGCCTGGCCGCGCAGCGGGAGAGGACGGCCTTCGTCTTCGACCACGTCGTGCCCACCCACACCGCCTCGATGGCCTCGATCCTGGTGGAGCTGCGGCGCTTCGCGCGCGAGCACGGGATCAAGGTGTTCGACGTCGGTTACGACGGCGGCATCCAGCACAAGATCCTCATCGAGCAGGGGCTGATCCGCCCCGGTGACGTCGCGGTCGGCGCGGACTCCCACAGCTGCACCGCGGGCGCGATCGGCTCGCTCGCCACCGGCATCGGCTCGACGGACCTGGCGATGGCGCTGGTCCGGGGCAGCTGCTGGATGCGGGTGCCCGAGGCGACGCTGGTCCGCTTCCGCGGGAGCCTGCGCCCGCACGTGCAGGGCAAGGACGTGGCGCTGTACCTGTGCGGTCTGATCGGGGTGCACGGGGCGGTCTACCGCAGCCTGGAGTTCGGCGGGCCGGGCCTGGCCTCCCTGGCGATCACCGACCGGCTGTCGCTGAGCAACATGGCGGTGGAGATGGGCGCCAAGTACGGCCTGTTCCCCACGGACGGGGTGCTCGCCGACTACCTCGGCGAGGGGGTGGAGTACCCGGACTTCACCATCGACGAGGACGACGCCGAGTACGTCGACGTGATCGACATCGACCTGGGCCTCATCGAACCGACGGTCGCCCTGCCGTTCTCCCCGGACAACGCCGTGGGCACCCACCAGCTCCAGCACCTGCTGCGCAACTGGGACGAGTACGAGGACCGCGAGGACCTGATGACGGGCGTGGCGCCGCTGGCCCGGAGGGCCAACGAGAACGGCGAGATACCCGTCGACCAGGTCTTCATCGGCTCGTGCACCAACGGCCACCTGGAGGACCTGCGGGTCGTCGCGGACGTCCTGCGCGGCCGGCGCGTCCACGAGGGGGTGCGCACCATCGTCATCCCGGCCTCGCAGAAGGCCTACCGGGCGGCGATGAGGGAGGGCCTGATCGACGTGCTGATCGAGGCCGGCTGCTACGTGGAGTCCTCCAGCTGCGGGCCGTGCATCGGCATCAAGTCCGGGGTGCTCGGCAGGGGGGAGGTCGCGGTCTTCACCTCGAACCGGAACTTCCGCGGCCGGTGCGGCGACGTCGACGCCAGCGTCGTCCTGGCCAGCCCCGCCATCGCCGCGCGGGCCGCGCTGACCGGTGTCCTCGCCCCGATCGGCGACCGTAGCGACTACTACGCCGACGAGGACGCGGTGCGCGGCGGCATCGACGAGCTGTTCGCCCTGCACGCGGCACGCGAGGGCCGGGCCCCGCTCACGGGCGGTACGGAGGCGCCCCCGACGGCGGCTCCGGGTGCTGGCCGGCCGGCGGACGGCGCGAGCCTGGCATGGGTGTTCGGCGACCACGTCAACACCGACGTGATCCTGCCGGGGGTGTTCTGCCAGATCCCCGACCCGGCCGAGTACAAGAAGCACATCATGGCCCACGCGGGCAACCAGGCGTTCCTCGACCACTACGCGGCGTCCGGGCACGATCTGAGCGGCTCGGTGGTCGTGGGCGGGATGAACTTCGGCTGCGGCTCCTCCCGCGAGAACGCCCCGATGGGCATCAAGGCGTCCGGCGCGCCCTTCGTCGTCGCGCACAGCTTCGCGCGGATCTTCTTCCGCAACGCCCTCAACATCGGGCTCAGGCTGGTGGAGGTCGGGGACTTCGCGTACGAGATCCGGGAGGGCGACCGGCTGGTCGTCGACGACGAGCGGGGCGAGCTGGTCAACGTGACCCGGGGGACCTCGGCGCCCCTCACCCCGCCGTCCGCGTTCGAGCGGGAACTGCTCGCCGCGGGCGGCCTGGTCGCCTACGCGGGCGCGCAGGTACGGGCGGAGGCGTCGGCCGGATGAGTTCCCTCGCGGTCATCCCGGGCGACGGCATCGGGCCCGAGGTCATGGCCGAGGTACTGAAGGTGCACGCGGTGGTCGAGGACGTCTTCGGCACCGGCCTGAGGGCCGAGGTGCTGCCCTACAGCGCCGACTGGTTCCTGGAGCACGGTGACGTCGACATCGACGTCCGGGCGATCCGCCGCGACCACCGGGCGGTGCTGCTCGGCGCGCTCGGCGACGCCCGGATCCCCGACAACCGGCACGCGATCCGCGTCATCGGCGGGCTGCGCCAACAGCTCGAACTGGGCGTGAACCTGCGTCCGGTGCGCCTGCGCACGCTGGCGCACTGCCCCCTCAAGCACGTGGGCGCCGTTGAGGACGTCGACCTGGTCGTCGTGCGGGAGAACACCGAGGACGTGTACGTGGGCGTCGGCGGCACGGTCCGCGGCGGCGGCCCCGGGCACGTCGCGATGGAGGTGGGCGTCCACACGCGCTGGGCGGTGGACCGGGTGGTCACGGCCGCCTTCGAACTGGCCCGCTCCCGCCGCCGCCGGATCACCCTGGTGGACAAGAGCAACGCGATGCCGAGCGCCGGCCCGCTGTGGCAGGGCCGCTTCCGGGCGATCGCCGCGTCCTACCCGGACGTGGAGTGCGACCACCTGTACGTCGACGCCGCCGCCATGGAGCTGATCCGCAACCCGGCCCGCTTCGACGTCGTGGTGGCCTGCAACCTCTTCGGGGACATCCTCAGCGACGAGGCGTCCATGCTCGCCGGCGGGCTCGGGGTCGCGCCCTCGGCGAGCTACGACCCCGACGACACCGACTTCGCCGGCGTGTTCGAGGCGGTGCACGGCAGCGCCCCCGACCTGGTGGGCACCGGCCGGGCCAACCCGCTCGCCTCCGTGATGAGTTACTCGCTGATGCTGGACCGGATGGGACTGCGCGCGGCGCACGCCGCCGTGGAGCGGGCCGTCGACGAGGTGCTGTGCGGTGACCTGTTGACCCCCGACCTGGGCGGCACCGCGCGCACGGGCGAGGTGGGCGACCTGATTTGCCGGGCGGTCGCCCGGCACGACAAGGACTGAGAAGGATGAACGAACCAGCGAAGCTCATGTGGTGGCAGGGTCGCGTGGTACCCGCCGGGGACACCGCCCTGACGCTCGCCAACCACAGCCTCCACTACGGGCTCTGCGTCTTCGAGGGCGTCTCCGCCTTCCCCTCCGAGGAGGGCGGCCACCACGTCTTCCGGCTGGAGGAGCACATGACCCGGTTCGCCGCGTCGTGCCGCCTGGTGGGGATCTCCCTCGCGCAGTCCCCCGCCGAGCTGGCCGCCGCCTGCCACGAGACGCTGACCGCCAACGGCCTGCGCCGGGCCTACCTGCGCCCCCTCGCCTTCCTCGGCGACGGGGTGCTGGGCCTGGCGGCGCCCGGCGCCGAGGCCCAGGTGGCGGTCCTGGCCTTCGACGTCTCGTCCTTCGACTCGGTGATCCGCGCGCAGCGACCGCGGCTGACCCTGTCGCCGGTCGCCCGGCTCAGTCCGCACGCCTTCCCGACCAAGGCGAAGGTGTCCGCCGGCTACCTGGGATCCCGGGTCGCCTGGATGGACGCGCGGCAGCGCGGCTACGACGACGCCCTGCTGCTGGACGACACGGGCCACGTCGCCGAGTGCACCGTGCAGAACGTCTTCGGCGTGCGCGGCCGCACGCTGCTGGTGCCCGACTCCCCCGCCGCGCTCGACGGGATCACCGTGGCCTCCGTGATCGAGATCGCGGGCGGCCTCGGGTACGAGGTGGACCGCCGCCCGCTGGCCCCGGCCGACCTGTCGGACTTCGACGCGCTGTGCGTGGCCAGCACCGCGGGCGGGGTACGCCCCGTGGAATGCGTGGACGACATCGTCTTCGACCCGGACGACGCCGTGGTCGCCGAGGTCGTCCGCGCCTACCGGCAGGCCGAGCTGGGCCTGCTGCCCGGCCACGAGCGGTGGGCGGCCCGCCCATGAGCGACACGCGCGGCGCCGCACCCGTGGTCGACCGGTACGACACCCTCCCCGAGGAGGTGCGGGGCCGGATCGACGCCCTCGGCCGGGCGCACTGGCGGCGGGCGCACGCCGGTGTGCCCCGCCGTCAGGACTCCTGGTGCCCCACCCGCCCCCTCATCCTCGACGCCGACGCGTACGCGCTGGTCGGCGCCGTCGCCGACCGGGCGGCGGGGTTGGTGCTGGAAGCCTGCCGGCGCCGGGTGTCGACGGCCGGAGAGCTGCTGGAGGCGCTCTCCATGCCCCGGAGCCAGTTCCCGCTGCTCGACCCGGCCGAGCCGCTCACCGAGCGCCTGCTGACCTCGGTGCGCGCCGACGTGATGGTCGAGCGGGGCGTCCCCAAGGTCGTCGAGCTGAACATCGACGGAGCGATCGGCGGTGCCATCGAGGCCGATCTCATCGCCGGGCAGTTCCAGGAGGTCTACGCGGGCCCGGTGCCCGCCGGCGAGGACCCGTCCGGGTTCGCGCTGCGCACCCCGCCGTCCGCGGTCGACGCGTTCTTCACCGAGCTGGTCTCCTTCCTCGGCCTGGCCCGGGGCGGCTGCCTCGTCGTGCCCGTCTTCCGCGAGGACGGCCTCGACCACCTCGCGGACCTCGACGACTTCGTCTCCTTCCTCGCCCCCATGGCGGAGCGGGGCGCGGCGCACGGCATCACCGTGATCGGGTACCCGCTGGACGGGCTGGCCCTCGACGACGGGCAGCGGCTGCGGGCCGGCGAGCACGTCGCGGACGGGGTCTTCCGGCTCTTCCTGCCCGTCGAGCAGGCCGGTGCGGGGCTCGACGCCCTGGGCGCGGCCCTGCGGGCGGGCACGGCCCGGATGTACACGCCCGAGGCGACCAGCCCGGTCAGCGACAAGCGGGTGCTGGCCTGGCTCTGGGAGGACCTCGGCCTGCTCGGTCCGGACGACCGGGAGTTCGTACGCCGGCACGTGCCGCGGACGGTGATCGCCGGGGCGGGGGCCCTGGCCGAGGACCGGACGGCGCTGGTGCTCAAGCCCGGGGACGGCTACGGCGGTGCCGGGGTGACCCTGGGCCGCTCGGTGGGGCAGGAGGAGTGGCGGGAGCTGGTCCTGGGGGCGGCCCGGCGGTCCGACCACGTCCTCCAGCGGGTGGTGGAGGCCGACCTGGTCACCTTCGAGTTCGCGCACGGGACCACCGGGGAGATCCGCAGCGCAGCCGTCCCCTGCGTCCTGGGCCCGATGATGTACGGCCGCGGGCTCTCCGGGATCTACGTCCGGCACGGCAGCCCCCGGGCGGGCGACCTCATCAACACGCACCAGGGCGCTGCCTCCAACAGCGTGCTGGTCGTGGAGAGTCCGACGGTCCGGCGGTGAACGCCGAAGGGACCCGCGCCCCCACCCTGCTGGACCCGCTGCGGCAGCGGAACTTCCGCTGCCTCGCGGGCGGCCGCATGGCCACGTACTTCGCCAACGCCATGGCACCGATCGTGCTCTCCTTCGCGGTGCTCGACCTGACCGGGTCGCTGATCGACCTCGGCATCGTGGTGGGGGCCCGGTCGGTGGCCAATGTGGCGCTGCTGCTGTTCGGCGGGGTGATCGCCGACCGGCTGCCGCGCAGGCTGGTGCTGCAGGGGTCGAGCGTGGCGGCCGGACTGGCCCAGGCCGTGATCGCGGCGAGCGTGCTGTTCGGCTTCGCCTCGATCCCGGTGCTGGTCGTCATCAGCGTCGTCAACGGCATGGTGTCCGCGGTGTCGCTGCCAGCGGCGGCCGCTCTCGTACCGCAGACGGTGCCGCACGAGATGATCCGCCCGGCCAACGCGGTCGTCCGGATGGCCGTCAACGCGGGCATGGTCCTGGGCGCCTCGACGGGTGGCATCGTCGTGGGCGTCGCCGGGCCGGGCTGGGGCATCGCCGTCAACGCGGCGGTGTTCCTGCTGGCGGGGCTGTGCTTCGCCGGTCTGCGGGCGGCGGGGACGCCCGCGACGCCGACCGGGCCGGCCCGACCGCTGACCGAACTGCGCGAGGGCTGGAAGGAGTTCACCGCCCACACCTGGGTGTGGGTGGTCGTGCTCCAGTTCCTGGTCATCAACGCGGTGGTGGCCGGCGGGCTCCAGGTCCTCGGACCGACCATCGCCGACCGGTCCTTCGGGCGGACGACGTGGGGGCTGCTGCTCGCCGCGCAGACGGCCGGCGCGTTCGCGGGCGGCTTCCTCGCGGCCCGCACCCGGCCGCGGCACGCCCTGCGGATCGGCGCGGCCGTCGGCGCGGTCGAGGCGGTGCCGCTGCTCGCCCTCGGGACGACCTCGCACGTCGCCCTGCTGGCCGCGGCGATGTTCATCAACGGGGTGGCGCTGGAACAACTGGCCGTCGCCTGGGACGTGTCCCTCCAGGAGAACATTCCGCAGGAGCGGCTCGCGCGGGTCTACTCCTACGACGCGCTCGGCTCCTTCGTGGCCATCCCGGTCGGGGAGGTGGCCGCGGGCCCGATCGCGCTGCACGCGGGCATCGACACCACGCTCGTCACCGGCGCCGTGCTCGTCGTCGCGGCCACCGGCTTCGCCCTGTGCAGCTCCAGCGTGCGCCGTCTGACCGTGAAACCGGCCGCGCCACCGCAGTTGCCGGCGGGAGAGGTGGCCGCATGACCCCGGCCACCGCTCCGGCACCGCACCGGACGTCACCACGGGCACCAGAAACACCACCGGCATCACGAGCACCACGAGCACCACAACCAGGGGGACCACCATGCCGAACGGCATATCGCTAGTCGACAAACCGGGCTGGTACGGCGGGGAACCGTATCCGGCCGACGCCCTCGACCACATCGCCGCACTGCCCGCCCTGCAACAGCCCGACTGGGCCGCTCACGAGGACCTGCCCGCGGCCGTCCGGGAACTGCGCGGCGCGCCGGGGCTCGTCGGCCCGGGCGACGTTCACGACTTCGCCCTCCTCGTCGCCGGGGCCGCCCGGGGCGAGCTGAACATCCTGCAGGCCGGGGACTGCGCCGAGAACCCGGCGGACAGCACGCCCGAGGCCGTGGCGGCCAGAACCGGCCTGCTCGACACCCTCGCCACGGCCTTCTCGGAGGTCACCGGCAGGCCGACGGTACGGGTCGGCCGCATGGCCGGCCAGTACGCCAAACCGCGCTCCCGGCCCACCGAACGCCACGGCGGCCGCGACCTGCCGGTCTTCCGCGGCCACATGGTCAACGGTCCGGAGCCGGACGCCGCCGCCCGCGTCCACGACCCGCGCAGGCTGACCGCCTGCTACCGGGCGGCCCTTTCCGTGCACGCCGCACTGCGACCGGACACCGGATGGACCTTCGCCACGACCTGGACCAGTCACGAGGCCCTGGTCATGGACTACGAACTGCCCCTGGTCCGCGGGGACGGGTCGGGGCGGGCCTTCCTCTCCTCCACGCACTGGCCCTGGATCGGCGAGCGCACCCGCTCGGCCCGCGGGGCCCACGCACGCCTGCTCGCCGCGGTGGACAATCCGGTCGCCTGCAAGGTCGGGCCGACGACGACCCCGGCGGAGCTGCTGGAACTGTGCGGGCTGCTGGACCCGCAGCGGCAGCCCGGCCGGCTCACCCTCATCGCCCGCCAGGGGGCCGGCGCGGTGCGGCGCACCCTCCCCGCGCTGGTGGAGTGCGTACGCCGGGCCGGACATCCCGTGGTCTGGATGTGCGACCCGATGCACGGCAACACCGTCACCACCCCGGCCGGCCGCAAGACCCGCTTCGTCGCGGAGGTCGTCCGCGAGGTCCGCGGCTTCCGGCAGGCCGTGGAGTGCGCCGGCGGGACCGCCGGGGGCCTCCATCTGGAGGCCACGCCGGACGACGTGCTGGAGTGCGTGGCCGACGCCGACGGCGTCGCCGGGCTCGACGGCCGGGCCGCGCCGCTGTGCGACCCCCGGCTGAACCGTGACCAGGCCGCCGCGGCCGTGTCCGCCTGGCGCGTCTGACCCACCGACCACTTCTCACCAGCTGGTTCTTTCTTTTCTGCAACGGGGGAACATCAGAGATGGACCAACATCCCGACCAGACGGTCCGCGCCCTGCGCGGCCCGTCCGTCGACCATCCCGCGCCCTACGGCATCCCGGGCCTGATCCGCTCCGCGGGCGAACGGGCCCCGGACGCCGTGGCGTGCACGGGCGCCGGGGAGACCTGGACCTACCGCCGCCTGGAGGAGGTCTCCGACCGTCTCGCCGCCGAACTGCTGCGCCGGGCGCTGCCCGAGGACCGGCCCGTCGCGGTGCTCGCGGACCGCGGCCCGCACATGGTGGCCGCGCTGCTCGGCGTGCTCAAGGCCGGGCTGCCCTACCTGCCGCTGGCCACCGACGAGTCGGCCGAGCGGCTCGCGCTGATCCTGGACACCGCGCGGCCGGACCTGGTGGTGGGGACCACGGGTGCGCTGGCCCGCTGGCAGGGGCCGGCCGGGACCGCCCTGCTGGACGTGGAGCCGCTGTCGGCCGGTCCGGACCCGGCCTACGTGCCGGGCCCGCTGCCTCCGGTCACCGCGGACCAGCCCGTCAACATCATCTTCACCTCGGGCTCCACGGGCACGCCCAAGGGCGTCGTGGTGCCCAGCGGGGGCGTCACCAACCGCCTGCTGTGGGGCCAGCGCCACTACGGGCTGACGGCCGAGGACCGGGTGCTGCAGAAGACTCCGTACACCTTCGACGTGTCCGGCTGGGAGATCTACTGGCCGCTGATCGTCGGAGCGCGGCTCGTCCTGCTCGCCCCCGGCGAGCACGCCGATCCGGCCGCGATCATGAAGACGGTGACCGAACACCGGGTGACGGTCTGCCATTTCGTGCCGTCGATGCTGGACGAGTTCCTGCGCTGGCCGAACGCCGCGGACTGCACCAGCCTGCGGCACGTGTTCTGCAGCGGCGAGGCGCTGCCGGCCACGCTGGCCCGGACGTGCGTCAAGACGCTGCCCGCCCGGCTGCACAACCTCTACGGTCCCACGGAGGCCTCGATCGAGGTCACCTACTGGGACAGCCCCGAGGACCCCTCGCTGATCGACGACGTACCCATCGGCCGGGCCGTCGACAACTGCACCCTGCTGGTGCTCGACGGGCAGGGGCTGCCCGTGGCCGAGGGCGGTACCGGTGAACTGTGCATCGGCGGAGCGCCGTTGGCCCTCGGCTACTTGGGCCGGCCCGATCTCACGGAGCGGGTGTTCGTCCCCGCCCCCGAGGGCAGTGGCCCGGACCGCGTCTACCGCACGGGCGACCTCGTCCGCGTGGTGGACGGCCAGATCCGCTACCACGGCCGCATCGACGAGCAGGTCAAGATCCGGGGCGTGCGCGTGGAGCCCGGCGAGGTGGAGAGCGTCCTGCGCGAGCACCCCGGGGTCGACGAGTGCGCCGTGGTCGTCGCCGGTGAACGGACCCCCCGCCTCGTCGCGTTCGTCCGCCCGCACGGCGCGGACGCGCACGGCGCCGCGGGCGGGCCGGACCGGCAGGAGGAGTACCGCGCCCATGTCGCCGCCCGGCTGCCCTCCGCGTACGTCCCCGCGCACTTCGTCGCCCTGGACACCATGCCGCTGACCCGCAGCGGCAAGCAGGACCGGGTGCTGCTGCGGCAGCGGGCCGCCGAACTCCTCGCGCCCCGCGCCGATGGGCCGGCGGCCGTGGAGGGCGACCCGCTGGCCCGGCTGTGGGCGGAGGTGCTCGGGCTCGACTCCGTCGACGAGGACACCGACTTCCTCGCGCTGGGCGGCCACAGCCTCGCCGCCGTCCGCCTGCGCGGCGAACTGCTGCGCGGCCACGGACTGCGGATCACCCTCGCGGAACTGCTCCGCGACCGGATCACCCTGGCCGCTCTGCGCCGACGGGCCGCCGAGGCGTCCACAGCGGCGGCCGGAGCGGGGCCGCAATCCGCAACCCTGTCCCGGCGGCCCGACCCGGCCCGCGCGCCCGTGTCCGGCGGACAGCGCCGCCTGTGGCTGATGGAACAGCTCTACCCGCGGCTGAGCGCCTACAACGTGGTCGCCGCGGTACGCGTCGAGGACGGCCTCGACACGGCCCGGCTGCGCGAGGCGCTCGGGCTCGTCGTGCAGCGGCACGAGTCCCTGCGCACCGCCGTCCTGAGCGACGGGTCCGGCCCCTACCAGGCGGTCGCCGACCGGGTGGAGCCGCCGCTGGAGACCCGGGTGGTGGACGGGGCGATGACCGCGCGGCGCTGCCGGGCCCTCGCGGCGGATGCGGCCGCCGAGCCGCTGCCCGTGGACCGCGCGCCGCTGGTGCGGGTCCTGTACGCGCAGGGCGGGGACGGGGCCGGCTGCCTGGTCGCCGTGCTGCACCACGCGATCGCCGACCAGCGTTCGGTGGACCTCTTCCTGGCGGAACTCTCCGCCGCCTACGACGGGTTCCCGCCCGCGGGTGACCCGCCGCAGTTCGGCGACCTGCTGGCGGACCGGGCACGACGCGAGGACCCGGCGCGGCGGGAGGCGGACCTCGCGTACTGGGTGGAGCGGCTGGGCGACGCCCCGCGCACGCACGGACTGCCCTTCCAGGCCCGCCGCCCGGCGGTCACCACCTTCGAGGGCGGCGCAGTCGACTCCGCGCTCGGCGGGGCGGACGCACGGCTGCTGGAGGAGGTGGCGCGGCGCACCGGCGCCACTCCCGTCGCGGTCGTGCTCGCGGCCTTCACCGCCGTGCTCACCTCGTGGAGCGGGCAGGGCGAGGTCGTCGTCGGCGTTCCGTGGTCCTCGCGTGACGGGGGTCCCGGCGAGGACGTGATCGGCTTCCTCATCGACACCTTGCCGGTCCGGGTCGACGTGGGGTCCGCGGAGAGCTTCTCCGCCCTGGTCCGCCAGGTCTCCGACACGATGCTCGACGCCCACGGCCACGCCGGCGCGGACTTCGAGCAGATCGTCCGGGCGCTGGGCCTCCCCCGCAACCTCAGCCGCAATCCGCTCTACCAGATCTGGTTCAACGACCTCACGCACGCCGCTCCCGCCCCCTCCTTCGACGGGGTGCCGGCCGAGCCGGTGGAGCCGGGCGCCACCGGCTCCCTGTTCGACCTCGGCCTGTACCTGCACCGGGACGGCGGGTCGGGCTACCGGCTGCGACTGGTGCACGCCCTCGACGTGTTCGACGCGGAGACCGCCCGGCACCTGCTCGGCCAGGTCGTCCGGCTCCTGCGGGAAGCGCCCGCCGACCTCGGCCGGGCGCCGTCCGGATGGATGCTGGGCGGCGACCGGTCGCCCGCCGGACCGGTCCCGCGTCCGGCCCTCACCGACGTGGCCGAGGCCTTCGGCCGGGCGGCCGCGCTGCACGCCGACCGGGTCGCGCTGACCCACACCGGCGGACGGATGACGTACGGGGAGCTGCACGACCGGGTCGTCGCCCGCTCGGAAGGTCTGCGCGCGGCCGGCTGGTCGGGGCGCGCCGTGCTGCTGCCGGGCGACCGGTCGCCCACGACCGTCGTCGAACTCCTCGCGGCCTGGCACTGCGGGTGCTCGGTGGTCCTGGTGGACGCGGCCCTGCCCGCCCGCCGGCTGCTGGCCGCGCTCGCCCGCTCCGGCGCCGAGGCCGTTCTCACCGGCGCGGGCGCCGACTGGCCGGTGCCGGTGCTGACCGGACCGGAGCTGCCGCGTCCGGACACTCGGCAGACGGCCCTCGACTGGGGGCACGCCCTGTGCACGTCGGGCAGCACGGGGGAGCCCAGCGTGGTGTTCGCTCCGCGCGAGGCGCTGCCCGAGGCACTGCACTGGTACCGCGAGGCGTTCGGAACCGGCCCCGACGACCGGTTCCTGATGCTGTCCGCGCCCGGCCACGACCCGGTGCTGCGCGACGTGCTGGTCCCCCTCACCAGTGGCGCCTCCCTCCACCTCCCGGCCGCGGGGACCGAGCCCGGGGCGCTCGTCGAACTCCTGGCGGAACACGGCATCACCGCCGTGCACGCCACCCCGGGCCTGGCCCAGCTGCTCGCCTCGGCGGCGCGCGGCGCGGGTCGGCGGCTCGACCGGCTGCGGCACGTCGTGCTCTCCGGGGCGCTGCTCACCGATCCGGTGGCCCGGGAGCTGCGACGGGTCGCCCCGGCCGCGGAGATCCACCACGGCTACGGGTCCACCGAGACCCCGCAGTTGAGCTCCTGGCTGCGCTGGCGCGACCCGGCGGGCGATCCCGTGCGCCGACGCCGCGACCGGGCGGGGGTGCCGCTGGCGGCCCACAGCCCGTGGCGCGAGCTGGTCGTCGAAGGCGCGGGCGTGGGGCAGCTCGGGGAGATCCTCGTGCGCGGGCGCGGGCTGGCGATCGGCACCGGCCCGGTCCGGGAACCGTCGCCGTTCGGGCCCGATCCGTACGGGGAGCCCGGGGTGACGGCGTACCGCACCGGCGACCTGGGCCGGTACACGCCCGACGGCCTGATCGAGTTCGTCGGGCGGCGCGACCGGCAGGTGTCGGTCGGCGGCCACCGGCTCGAACCGGTCGAGGTCGAGGCCGCTTTGCGGGCCCACGCGGCGGTGGCGCAGTGCGCGGTCGTGGTCTCCGGGACGGAGATCACCGCGTTCGTCGCGGCGCCCGGCGCCGACCCGGCGCTCGGCGAGGAGCTGCGCCACGAGCTGGGCGCGGTGCTTCCGGCGTGGGCGGTGCCGGGCCGGATCGCCGTCCTGGACGAACTCCCGCTCGACCGCAACGGGAAGGTCGACGTCCGGGCGGCGGCGGCCGCCCTGGCGCCACGGGCGACGGCCGCCCGGCCCGCGCCGTCGGCCACCGAGGACCTGATCGTGGCCGCGCTGCGGGAGCAGCTCGGCGCGGGGTCCGCCGTACGGGAGGAGGGGCTCGGCTCGCCCGGCCGGCTGGACGCGGCCACGAACTTCTTCGACGCAGGTCTGACCTCGCTGTCGCTGCTGCGCATGCACGAGCGGCTGCGGGCGCAGGGGCTCCCGGTCGAGGTCGTGGACCTGTTCCGCTTTCCCAACCCGCGGCTGCTCGCCCGGAACCTGCGCGGCGACGGCGCAGGCACGCCGGATGTCGCACTGCCCGCCGCCGCACTGCCCGCCGCCGCGCGGCACGCCGGACCGGCCCGGGCGGCCGGCGCCGCACTGACCGGTACGGCCGCCGCGCGGCGTGCGGTCCGCCGACGCATGAACGACCAGAAGAGGACCACGCAGCGATGAACCCGCCGGAGAAGCACGACATGGACGCGACGACCGACGTGACGACCGCAGCACCCGTGGCGATCGTCGGCATGGCCGGCAGGTTTCCCGGGGCGCGGGACCTGGAGGAGTTCTGGCTGGCCCTCTCGGAGGGCGAGGACTGCTTCACCACCCTCGGCGAAGAGGAGCTGCGGGCCGCGGGCGTCGAGGAACGCCACCTCGGGGACCCGCACTACGTCCGCCGGGTACCGCTGCTGGAGGACGCCGACCGGTTCGACGCCGCGTTCTTCGGGATGACCCCGCGCGAGGCGTCCATGCGCGATCCGCAGCAGCGGCTCTTCCTGGAGCTGGCGCACGCGGCGCTGGAGGACGCGGGCTACGACGCCTTCGCGGTGCCCGGAACGGTCGGCGTGTACGGCGGCGCCGCCTCCAACCGGTACGCCGAGTTCAACATCCGGGCGGACAAGGAGCTCGCGGCCCGCGCGGGCGCCCTGTCCCTGGACATCTACAACAACAACGACTACGTCGCCAGCACCGCCTCCTACCGGCTGGGCCTGACCGGGCCCGCACTGTCGGTGGCCACCGCCTGCTCCACCTCGCTCGTGGCCGTGCACCTGGCGTGCGAGGCGCTGCGCGGGGGCGAGTGCGACGTCGCCCTCGCGGGCGCTACGGAGATCGAGCTGCCGTACGGGCACGGCTACCGCTGGGCGCCGGGCAGCATCTACTCGCAGGACGGCGTGTGCCGGCCCTTCGACGCGAAGGCCAACGGCACGGTGTTCGGCAACGGCGGCGGTGTCGTCGTCCTCAAGCTGCTCGCCGACGCACTGGCGGACGGCGACCCGGTGCGGGCCGTGATCCGCGGCTCGGCCGTCACCAACGACGGCGCGGACCGGGTCAGTTTCAGCGCGCCGGGCGTGGACGGGCAGACGCGGGCCGTGGTGGAGGCGATGACCGTGGCCGGGCTCGCGCCCGGGGACGTCGACTACGTCGAGGCGCACGGCACCGGCACGGACATCGGCGACTCGATCGAGATCGAGGCGCTCACCTCGGCGTACCGGTTCCTGGCCGACGGCCGCGGGCTGACCCCGTCGAGCGTGGCGCTGGGGTCGGTGAAGTCGAACATCGGCCACCTCGGGCCGGCCGCCGGCGTCGCCGGGCTCATCAAGACGGTCCTGTGCCTGGAGCACGGCGAGCTGGTGCCCACGGTGCACTTCACCGAGCCCAACCCGAAGCTGAACCTGGGGGCGACCCCCTTCCGGGTCGTGGGCCGGCGCGACGTCTGGCCGGGCGGGGGCGAGCGGCCGCGGACCGCCGCCGTCAGCTCGTTCGGCGTGGGCGGCACCAACGCGCACGTCCTGCTGGAGCAGGGGCCGGCCGCCCGGCCGGGCACCCCGGCCGACGGGCCCGAACTGCTCGTCTGGTCGGCGCGTACGGAGCCGGCCGAGGCGGAGGTCCGCAGGCGGCTCGCCCGGCACCTCACCTGGCAGGGCGAGGAAGGCTTCGTGGACAGCGTCTCGACGCTGCGCGGCGGCCGGACCGCGCACCGGGAGCGCCGGGCGGCCGTGGCCGGGTCGGCACGGCAGGCGGTGGGCCTGCTCTCCGACGCGGAGGGCCGCGGCGTGATCCGCCCGGCGGAGGGGGCGGCGGCCCGGCCGGTCGCGCTGCTCTTCCCCGGTCAGGGCTCCCAGCGACCGGAGATGGCCGCCGGACTGATGGGGTACGACGCGACGTTCACCGCGACGATGCGCCAGTGCCTCGACACGGTGGCCGGGCTCGGCCTCGACCTCGAACCGGCCTGGCGCGGGCCGCACGCCGCCGAACTGCTGGGGCGCACCGAGTACGCGCAGCCGCTGCTGGCGTCCGTCGGTGTCTCGCTGGCCGCGATGTGGCGGGCGTGGGGCGTCTCCCCCGTCGCGCTGCTCGGCCACAGCGTCGGCGAGCTGGTCGCGGCGGTGGTGGCGGGCGTGACCGGTCTGGAGGACGGGCTGATGCTGGTCACCGCGCGGGCCCAGGCCATGCAGGCCATGCCCGCCGGTTCGATGCTCGCGGTGTCGCTGGGAGAACGGGAGGCCCGGGAGTTCCTGGGCGGCGTCGACGGGGTGGTACTGGCGGCGGTGAACGGCCCCCGCCAGAGCGTCCTCGCGGGCCCGGCCCCGGCGATCGCCGCCGTCGAGGCCCGGCTGGTCGCGGACGGCGTGCAGTGCAAGGTCCTCGCCACCTCGCACGCCTTCCACAGCCCGGCCATGGCCCCGGCCGCCGAACGCTTCCTGGAGGCCTTCGACGGGGTGTCCCTGTCCGCGCCGCGGATCCCGGTGGTCTCGGCCGCGACGGGCCTGCCGATGACCGACGAGCAGGCGGTGGACCCGACTTTCTGGGCCGGTCAGTTGACCGCTCCGGTGCTGTTCGGGCCGGCGCTGGCGGGGCTGCTGGACGGACAGCGGCTCACGGCGCTGGAGGCCGGCCCGGGACGCGCCCTGTCCACGCTGGCGCGCCGGCACGGTGCGGGCTCGCTGGCCGTTCCCGGGCTCGGCCCCGCCGGGAGCGACCGGGAGGCGGTCCTCGCGGCGGCAGGAGCGCTGTGGACCGAGGGCCACGACCTGCGCTGGGAGGTGGTCGGCCCGGCCCGGCCGGCCCGCCGGATCTCCCTGCCGGGCTATCCGTACCAGCGCGAGCTGCACTGGATCAGCCCGCCGGCGCCGACGGCTCCGCAGGAACCCGGGACCGCCCTGCCCGAGCCGGAGCGGACCGCGGCGACGGGCACGCGGGAGCCGTCTCCTGCGGCGGCGCCGTCCGCGCCCGCGCCGGAGGCCGCTGCCGGACCCGTGCCCTCGCCGCTGTCGGTGATGCGCTGGGAGGAGCTGCCCACCGGGACGCGGCCGCCCCGCCACCGCAGCAGCGTCGCGCTGGCGCTGCTGCCGCAGGATGCGGACGCCGCCCGGCACGTCACGGCCGTTCTGGGCCGGGCCGGGCACCGTGTGGTGACCGCCCGGCCCGAGAGCCTGCGGTCCGTGCTGGACGGGCTGCTGGCCCGGGGCGAGGAGCCGGCCGTCTACGTGCACGCCCTCGCGGCGCAGCCGTGGCCGGAGGCCACCCCCGACACGGCCCGGGAGCAGGCCGCCGCGGGCGTGGAGAGTGCGTACGCCCTCGTCCAGACCGTGGTCCGGCACTCCCGGCTGCGGCTTCCGGCCCGGTTCCTGCTGCTCGCGGCGCAGGCCGCCGACGTGTCCGGCGGCGAGCCCGTCAACCCGGCGAAGGCGGCGCTCGCGGGGCTGGCCCGGACCGTACCGCTCGAAGTGTCCGGCGCGCAGTGCATGCTGCTCGACGTGTCGCCGGGTACGGACGCGGACCTGATCACCCAGCAGGTGCAGGAGCCGCAGTGGCCGGCGGTGGTCGCGCTGCGCGGCGACCGCCGCTGGGTGCCGGTGGAGGTGCCGGTCCCGCACGAGCCGGCCACCGAGCCGCCGGTCCGCCCGGGCGGGACGTACCTGATCACCGGTGGGTTCGGGGGCCTCGGGCTGGCCGTCGCCCGCGGGCTGGCCGAGACCGGTCTCGCGCCGACCCTGGTCCTGGTCGGCCGCTCCGGCCTCACCGAGGCCGCAGCCGAGGAGGTGGCCGCTCTCGAAGGGCTCGGCGCGCGGGTGCTGGCCGAACGCGGGGACGTCACCGACGAGGAGTCCATGCGGGCGCTGGTGCGGCGCGTCGAGGACTCGGCCGGGCAGATCCACGGGGTCCTGCACGCGGCGGGGCTGCCCGGCGAGGGCATGATCGCCTTCCGTACGCCCGAGCAGGTCCGGGCCGTGCTGTGGCCCAAGCTGCTCGGCACGCTCGTGCTGGAACGGCTGTTCGCGGACCGGCCGCGGCTGGACTTCTTCACGTCCTTCTCCAGCCGCGCCTCGATCTCGGGGCTGGTCGGCAGCGCCGACTACGCGGCGGCCAACGCCTTCCTGGACGCCCACGCCGCCGTCTCCCGGCAGCGCTGCGTCAGTGTGAACTGGCCGAGCTGGGCGAGCGTCGGAATGGCCGCCCGGTCCACCGTGGATCCGGGCAGCGGTGAACCGCTCTCCGCGTGGACCGCGGAGCAGAGCCGCGCCCCCGGAGCTCTGGTCCACGAGGAGGAGTTGACGGAGAAGGACTGGCTGCTCGACGAGCACCGGTTCGCCGGGCGGGCGGTCCTGCCGGGCACCGGCCATCTCGACCTGGTGGTGCGCGCGGCCCGGGAGGTGTGCCCGCGGCTCGCGGGCGTACCGGTGGAACTGGGTGACGTGGTGTTCCGCCGGCCCCTGTTCGTCGACGGCGCGCAGCGGGTCCGGGCCGTCCTCGAACCGCGCGGCGCCGACACCTGGGCCTTCTCGGTCCGCACCGGCTCCACGGTGCACTGCGACGGCAGGATCGGTGTCGCGGCCGAGCCGTCCGCGCCGGAAGTGGACCTGGCGGCGGTGGCCGCGCGGATGACGGAGACCGTCGACGCGTCGGGGGCCGGGGACCTGGCCGAACTCGGGCCGCACTGGCTCAACGTCACGGGACTGCGCCGGTCCGCGGACGAACAGCTGGGCTCGCTCGCCCTCGACGGGCGTTTCCGTGCCGAGACCGACGGCCGGCCGCTGCACCCCGCGCTGCTCGACAGCGCCACGGCCCTCACCCGGCGCCGCGAGGACGCGCACCACCTGCCGCTGTTGTACTCGTCGGTCACGGTCTACCGCGACCTGCCCGCCGAGTTCACCAGCCACGTACGGCACGTGCGCGGCGGCGGCGACGGCGGCGTGCTCGTCTCGGACATCGACCTGGTGGACGGCGACGGCGTGGTCGCGGTCTCCGTGCGCGGCTTCACGATGCGCAAGGTGGGGGGCAATCCCTTCGAGGCGGGTCCGCCGTCTGCGGAGCGACCCCCGGCGGAGTCCGCCGGACTGCCCTCCTCGGACGGCATCCCGCCCGGGGAGGGCGTGGCCCTGTTGTTCGACGTGCTGAGCGGGCGCCCGGCGCGGCAGGTCACCGTACGGCCCTACCGCGACGGGGCTCCGGTACCGGCCGGGACGCCGCGGGCACCGCTGGCGGCGGCAACGGCGGCGCCGGACCCGGTGCCCGCCCCTGCCCCGATCCCGGCGCAGGCGCCCTCCCCCGCCCGGGCGGCGGTGCCCGAGGCCGTGCCCGTCGCGGCAGCCGGGCCGGCCGCCGGCGGCGCGGGTGCCCCGGACATCGCCGAGATGCTGGAGGAGACCTGGCGGGCGGCCCTCGGCATGGGCTCCGTCGATCACGGCGCGGACTTCTTCGACCTCGGCGGGGACTCGCTCAGCGCCGTCGGTCTGATCGCGGAGGTCCGGGACCGGCTGGGCGTCGAGCTGAGCATCGGCATGCTCTTCGAGTTCCCGACCATCTCGGCCCTGGCCGCCGAGCTGCGCGGCCGGACGGAGGCGACCCGGTGAACGTGCCCGTACGCGACCACCGCACGGGACCGCGCTGGTCCGTCCGCGGGGAGCACCGCGGGCGGGCACGGCTGCGCCTGTACTGCTTCCACCACGCGGGCGGCTCCGCGGCCGAGTTCGCGCGGTGGCACCGCTACCTGCCCGAGGACGTCGACGTGTGCGCCGTCCAGCTCCCCGGCCGCGGGTCGCGCGTCGACGAGCGCCCGCACACCCGCATGCGGCCGCTGGTGGAGGAACTGGCCGGGCAGCTGGAGACGGACCTGCCGATGGTGTTCTTCGGGCACAGCTTCGGCGCGCTGGTCGCGTTCGAGCTGGCCCGGGTGCTGGCGGAGGCGGGCGGGCCCGCGCCGCTGCACCTCTTCCTCTCCGCCCGGCCCGCGCCCGGCCTGGTCACGTACCGGGGGCGCATCCACGACCTGCCGGAGGAGGCGTTCCTGGACGTGATGGACAGCCGCCACGGCGGAGTCCCGGCGGAGCTGCGCGCGCATCCCGAGCTGCGCGGGATGGTGCTGCCGTACTTCCGGGCCGACTACGAGGTCATCGAGACGTACCGGCCCGCCGGGGCGGCTCCGGTCCCGGTTCCGGCGACCGTGCTGGGCGGCACGGACGACTCGATCCCGCTGGAGCAGCTGGAGGCGTGGCGGGAACACCTGTCGGGCCCGTTCGGTCTGCGGATGTTCCCGGGCGACCACTTCTACCTCCGGCCGCGGCGTACCGCCGTGCTCGGCCTGGTGCGCGCGGTGGCCGGATGAGCACGGACGTCCGGGCGGTGCTCGCGAAGCGGCGGCTCGGCGCACCGTACGAGCTGCTGCTGTTCGCCTTCGTGGTGTCCGGGCTGGGCAACTGGATCTACCGTCTGGCGCTGCCGCTGATGGTGTTCGAGCTGACCGGTTCGGCCCTGAACACGGCGGTGGTGTACGCCCTGGAGTACGCGCCGTTGCTGCTGCTGTCGCTGCCGGGAGGCGTCATCGCCGACCGCTTCGAGCGCCGGCGCATCCTGGTCGTGGGCGACCTGGCGGCGACCGTGCTCGCCGGGGTCCTGGCTCTGGTGGTGACGTCGGGGTCCTCGTCGGTGCTGCTGGTCTACCTCGCGGCGTTCCTCCTCGCGTGCGTGGAACCGCTGTACTACCCGGCGTTCCAGGGGATGGTGCCCGATCTGGTCCCCGACAAGGACCTGGAACGTGCCAACGCCTGGATGCAGATGGGCGACAACGTGATGAGCCTGGCCGGTCCCGCCGTGGCCGGTGTGCTCATCGCGGCCGTGGGCTACGAGGGCGCGATCTGGGCCGACGCGGGCACGTTCGCCGTGTCGGCCCTGGCCTTGGTGGCGATCAGGGCCCGGTCGAAGCCGCCGGCCGCCGCGCAGGCGGGGGCGGAGCCGGTACGCGGCGACCTGCTGCGGGAGGTGAAGGACTCCCTGGTGCACATCACCCGGGACAACCGGCCCCTGCTCAGCGGGGCGGTCCTGTTCGCCCTGGCCAATCTGGGCACCTGGCTGGTGCAGGCCAACCTCGTCTACTACCTGAGCGACTACCGGTCGATGTCGCCGGCGCTGATCGGCGTGGTCTTCGCCGCCCAGGGCGCGGGCGCGGTGCTGGGGGCCGCGGTGTGCCCGTGGCTGGGCCGGCGCTTCGCCCCCGGACGGGTCGTCATCGCGGGGACGGTGCTGGCGGGCGCCGGGATCGTCCTGCTGATCCCGCTGCGGGACGTGGTGGGCATCTCCGTGCTGTGGGCGCTGATCTACGGCATCGGCACGGTGAACATGGTGAGCTGGTTCGTCCTGCGCCAGCGCACGGTGCCCCCGCGGATGCTGGGACGGGTGGTCGCGACCACCCGGATGATCGCCTTCATGTCGATCCCGGTCGCGTCGGTGCTGGGCGGTGTGCTGGAGCAGCGGTGGCACAACATGTACCTGATCATCGCGATCGCGGGCGGGCTGCGCCTGCTGGTCGGCCTGGGGGCGCTGCTCTCGCCGCTCAACTCCTCCGCGGGACGGCGCGATCCGGCCGATTCCTGACGGTGGCCGGGGCGGCCGGCACGACGACCGCGGCCAGGAGCAGCTCCGGGGCGGCCGCCCAGCGTCCCTCGTAGACGAGGGGCGCGGGCGGCCCGCCCCCCGTCGCCTCCACGATCCGGGCGCGGAAGGTCCGGCCGGCCGGATCGAAGGTGACCGAGGCGTCCCGGAAACCCAGCCGTCGCCGCGCCATCGGGAACCACGCCTTGTAGACGGCCTCCTTGGCGCAGAACAGCAGCCGGTCCCAGTGCACCGGGGGGAAGTTCGCGGCGAGGGCGGCCAGCCGCTCCCGCTCCTCGGGGCGGGTGACCGCTCCCAGGGTCCGCCCGGGCAGCGCGGCGTGGGGTTCGGCGTCGATGCCGACGGCCCGCACGCGCTCGCGAAGGGCGACGGCCGCCGCCCGGTACCCGGCGCTGTGCGTCATGCTGCCGACCACTCCGTGCGGCCACACCGGCGCCCCGCGCTCGCCGGGCAGTACGGGTACGGGTGGTACGCCGATGTCCGCGAGGGCCCGTCGGGCACAGTGCCGGACCGTCGTGAACTCCCGTCGGCGCCCTTCGTGGCGTGCTGTCCCGAGGACTTGCAATTCCTCGGGGAGAAGCGTGGATTCGGGAACGTCGGCAAAGCTCTCCGCACAAGCCACGGCGGTCGGAAGGATCAGTTCGAGCACTTCAGGACCCTAGCGACCGGAACCGTTCTTCCGCCATTTCTAGGGGTGTTCGGGACTGCTAGCGTGAGTCGGGACCGGCAATTGCATTCGAACGAAACACACGAGTTCGTTCACCGAGGGGGATTTCCGCAATGACCAGCGGTATCGATGATCTGCCGACCTCCATATCGGCGCCCGTCACCGGCCGGGTGGAACGTCCGCCGGGTCCGCGCCTGCCCGCCGTGGTCCAGACCCTGCTGTTCGCCCAGTACCGGCACCGCCTGTTCCCGTTGCTGAAGCGCCGCCACGGGAACGTCTTCACGCTCCGGCTCACCACGCCGACCCGCCATCTGGTCATCCTCACCCAGCAGGAGGACATCAAGACGGTCTTCGGCGGTCCGGTCGAGGTCCTGCACGCGGGCGAGGGCAACGCGATCATGGGGCCGGCCCTGGGCGAGCACTCCGTGCTGCTGACCGACGAGGCCGAGCACCGCAGGGCCCGCCGGCTGCTGATGCCCGCCTTCACGGGCGCGGCCCTCGCCGGTTACCAGGACATGGTCGGCGATCTGACGCGGGCGGAGGTGGAGGGCTGGCCCGAGGGGACGGTGTTCAGCGCCCACGAGCGGATGCAGGCGCTGACCCTGGAGGTCATCCTGCAGGTGGTGTTCGGAGTGACCGACGAGGCACGGCTGGAGCGGATGCGCCCGCTCGTGCGCGGCATCGCGGACATCGGTCCGGTCACCCTGCTCGGGCTGCCCTATCCGCTGCTGCAGCGCTTCGGGCCGTGGCGCCGCCACATCGCGCTCCAGCGGGGGCTGGACAGGCTGCTGTACGCGGAGATCGCCGACCGGCGCCGGGCCGCGGACCTGCACAGCCGGACCGATGTGCTGTCGCGCCTGCTGCAGGCGGCGCAGAACGAGGAGGGCGGCGGGTTCAGCGACGCGGAGCTGCGCGACCAGCTGATCACCCTCCTCCTGGCCGGGCACGAGACCACGGCCACGGGCCTGGCCTGGGCCCTGCACGAACTGGTCCGCCGGCCCGAACAGCTGCGCCGGGCGCAGCGCGCCGCGGACGAGGGCGACGACGCGTACCTCACGGCGGTCGCCAAGGAGGCGCTGCGGCTCAAGCCGGTGGTGTACGAGGTGGCCCGGCAGCTCACGCAGCCGCTCACGGTCGGCGGCTACCGGCTGCCGGCGGGCGCGACGGTGATGCCCGCCATCGGCATGGTGCAGTCGGACCCGGCCTACCACCACCAGCCCGACGAGTTCCGTCCGGAGCGCTTCCTCGACGGCCAGCCGCCCGCCAACACCTGGATCCCTTTCGGCGGTGGCGCCCGCCGTTGCATCGGTGCCGGATTCGCGCTGCTGGAGGCGACCGTGGCGCTGCGGGAGGTGCTCCGGCTGTACGAGATCCGGCCCGACCGGCCCGCTCCGGAGGAGCAGAAGGCCCACCACGTGACGCTGATCCCCTCCCGGGGTGCGCGCCTCGTGGTGAGCCGCCGCGGCTGAACCGCCCGGCCGGGCCGGGTGTCCGGCGCCGCGGCCGCCCCGCACCGGGGCGGCCGCGGCCGGTGTCAGCGGGCGACCTCCGCCAGGGCCTCCAGGCGGCCGGTGAGGTACCGCTCACGGCACAGGCCCCGCTGGACCTTCCCGGAGGAGGTGCGCGGGATCGTCCCCTTCTCCAGGGCCACGACCTTGTCGGGGGCGTGGCCGAGGTGTTCGCGCAGCCGTGTCATCACCTGCGCGGCCACCTCCTCGTGGTCCTCCACGCCCTTCGCGGACTCGAAGGCCACGATCATGCGCTCGGTGTCCGGCACGGCGAAGGCCGCGCACACGGGACGTACGCCCTCCACCTTGGCGGCCACGTGCTCGTAGTCCTCGGGGTACAGGTTGCGGCCGGAGACGATGATCATGTCTTTGATCCGGCCGCAGACGACGAGGCCGCCGTCCTCGGTGCGGTAGCCGAGGTCGCCGGTGTGCAGCCAGCCGTCGCGCAGGACGGCGGCGGTCGCCTCCGGGTCCTGCCAGTAACCCTGCATCAGCGACGGGCTGTTCACGCAGATCTCGCCGACCTGCCGCTCGTCCTGCGGCGTGCCGTCGGCGGCCCGGATCTCGACGCGGACTCCGGGTACCGGCGGACCGCAGACCGCCAGCGCGCGGGCGTCCGGAGCGCCTGCGGGCACGGGCCGGGCGACGCCGCCCGCCTGCAGGCCGTCGCGGGAGACGTGGTCCCAGACCAGCGGCCGGGTCGCCTCCCCCATGGCGACGGCGAGCGTCGCCTCGGCCATCCCGTACATCGGGGTCATGGCCCCGGGCCTGAGCCCGTGGGCGGCGCCGGCCTCGACGAACTGCTCCAGCGTGCCGGCGCGGATCGGTTCGGCGCCGTCCCCGCACACCTCCAGCCCCGACAGGTCCAGCTCGCGCGGGCGCAGCCGCATGCCCTGGGCGGCGAGGCCGTAGGCGAAGTTCGGGGCGACCGTGCTGGTGGCCCTGAACCGGGACAGCGCGTCCACCCAGGAGTCGGGACGGGCCAGGAAGTCCTCCGGCGGCTGCAGGACGAGTTTGATCCGGTAGGCCATGCCGGAGAGGACGGAGATCAGGCCCATGTCGTGGTAGAGCGGCAGCCAGCTCACATGGACGCTGCGGTCCCGCTCCAGCTGCAGCCGCTCGCAGCACACGGCGGCGTTGGTGAGCATCTGCCGGTGGGTGAGCGCGACGGCGCGGGGCAGCCCGGTGGTGCCCGAGGTGAACTGCAGGTACGCGAGGTCGTCGGGCCCGGTCTCGACCGGACCGCCGATCTCCTCGCGCTCCGCCGTGAGGTCGCCGCACGTGAGCACGGGGCGCCCGCCCGTGATCCGGCCGCTCACGAAGTCGCCGAAGGCATCGGCCACCACCACGCAGCGCGCGTCCACGTGGTCGAGCCGGCGGTTCACCTCGGCAACGAATTCCGGCAGGTCCGACAGCCGGTGGGGCAGCGGCAGGATGACGGGCACGGCGCCCGCCCGCCAGGCGCCGAACAGGCTGAGCAGGAAGCCGGGCGAGGTCGAGGAGACGATCGCGACGCGGTCACCCCGGTTCACGCCCGCCCTGACCAGTCCGCCGGCCACCCGGCGGGCTCCGGCGGCGAGCAGCGCGTAGGGCAGCGGGGTCTGGTCGAGATGGCGGTTCACCACCGTGATGCCGCGCGGGGTGGCGGCGGCGAGCTCCAGCACCTCGGGCACGGTCACCGCGCCGAACATGTCCTCGGGACGCGGGTGGTCCATGGTCTTCTCTTCCCCGTTCATCCGGCGCTCCGCGCCAGCGCGTGCAGTTCGTCGACGAAGCGGTCGGCCAGGGTCCGGACCGTCGCTTCCGTGTGCAGGTCGGTGCTGTAGGTCCACACCAGGCGCAGGGTGCCGTCCGAGGCCATCGCCATCAGGTCCAGGACTCGGGTGCGGTGTCCCAGGTCGCTGCGGTGGTGGCCGAAGGACTCCACGACGGGGCGGGCGTCACCGGTGAAGTACTCGCTGACGTCGCCCCAGTAGTTGAAGCCGATCTCCGGGACGGGGACCTGCGCCATCCGGGCCCGTACGGCGGGGTCGGGGTGCAGGTGGCGCAGGAGGCCGAATCCGACGCCCTGGTGGGGCGTCTCCCGGATCTGGTCGCGTACGTCGGCGAGTTCGCCGGGGCGCAGGACCAGCGGGGACAGCGTGGAGAAGCGGGCGACGGTGCGCGAGACGTCCAGCGGGCCGAAGGCGGTCTGCCGGCCGTGCCCCTCGATCTCGACGAGCAGTTCCGGCTGTCCGGTCCATGCGGTGATGGTGCGGGCCAGCGCGGTGAGCAGCACCTCGCGGATCTCGACGCCCAGCCGCCGCGGCAGTCCGCTCACCACGGCCGCCGCGGTCTCGCCGGTCACCTCGGTGAAGTGACGGACCGCGGAGCCCTGGGCGTTGGGACCGAGGCGGTGGTCGACGGGCAGCGGCGGCGGCGAGAGGTCGGCGAGCCGGCTCCAGTAGGGCAGTTCCGCCTCGACCTGCTCGCTCGCGGCGTACGCGCGGAGCTGCTCGACGGCCCGGGGCAGCGAGGCGGTCTTGGGCGGCAGCTGCGGTTCGTCGCCCCGCTCGACGGCGGAGTAGGCCGTGCGCAGGTCCTCGTGGAACACGCGGGAGGAGTAGTAGTCCATGACCAGCCAGTGGGCGCTGACCAGCAGCCGGGGCCTGCGCCGCGGGCCCAGGTCGAACTGGGTGAGCTGGACGGTCATGCCCCCGGCGAGGTCGAGGGTGCTGTTGCGCAGGGCGACGTGCCGGGCGACCTCCGCCTCCACGTCGGCGTCGGCGACGTGACCGAGATCGACCTCGGTGACCCGGGAGCCGTCCGGTGCGCCGCGGGCGGGCAGTTCGGCATACGGGCCGCGGTCGTCCGCGAGGAAGCGGGCGCGCAGTCCGTCGTGGTGGTCGAGCACGGTGGCCAGGGCACGCAGGAGCGCAGCCGGTTCCAGCCGCCGGTCCAGTTCGAAGACGGGCCACATGCCGTTCCAGTGGTCGGCGGCGGCGAAGTCCTGCTCGAAGAACCAGAGCTGGCTGGGCGACAGGCCGGCGCGGCCGGTGACCTCCGACTGGTCGGCCACGGCGAACGGCCGGTCGGTGGCGCGGGCGGCCTGTTCGGCGATGGTCGGGCGGGCGAAGAAGTCGGCGAGCGTGAGGTGGACTCCCTCCTCGGCCGCCTTGGCGACGGCCCGCACGCCGAGGAGGGAGTCCCCGCCGAGCGCGTTGAAGTGGTCGTGGCGGCCGATCCGCTCCACGGGCAGCACGGACGCCCAGGCGCGGGCCAGCGCCTCCTCGACGGGGGTCGCGGGCGGCTCGTCGCCCGGTGCGGCGGCCTCCGGCACCGGGAGCGCCCGCCGGTCGAGCTTTCCGTTGGCGCCGGTCGGGAGCCGGTCCAGGGTCATGACGGCGGCGGGGACCATGTACGCGGGCAGCTTGGCGGCGAGGTGGTCGCGCAGCTCGCCCTCGGCGAGGTCGGCCCCGGTCTCCGGCACGGCGTAGGCGATCAGCCGCTTGCCGTCCTGCGCCACGACGACCGCGGTACGGACGCCGGGGTGTCCCCCGAGCACGGCCTCGATCTCGCCGAGCTCGATGCGGTGACCGCCGATCTTGACCTGGAAGTCGTCCCGGCCGAGGAGTTCGAGGGTGCCGTCGGGCCGGTAGCGGCCGAGGTCGCCGGTGCGGTAGAGCCGTTCGCCGGTGGCCGGGTGGACGATGAACTGCGCCGCGGTGCGCTCGGGATCGCCCCAGTACCCGCGGGCCACGCCCACGCCGCCGATGTGGAGGTCACCGGTGACGTGGTCGGGCTTGTCGGTGAGGTCGGCGTCCAGGACGTGGAAGGTCTGGTTGCGCAGCGGCGTGCCGTACGGGATGCTGCGCCACTCGGGGTCGATGCCCCCGATCGGGTGCCAGATCGACCAGATCGCGGCCTCGGTCGCACCGCCCAGACTGATCAGTTCGGGCGCGCCGGAGGAGGCGGCCCGGACCCGCCCGGGCAGGCTCAGCGGGATCCAGTCGCCGCTGAGCAGCACCGTCCGCACCGAACGCGGGAAGGCCGCGCCCTGCTGCTCGCAGTGCTCCACCAGCAGTTCGAGCAGCGGCGGCACGGTGTTCCACAGCGTCACCCGGTGCTCGTCCGCGAGCTCCGCCCAGCGGCCGGGGTCGCGGGACTCGCCCGGAGCGGGCAGGACCAGCGCCCCGCCCGCGCCGAGCACGCCGAAGACGTCGTACACGGACAGGTCGAAGCTCAGCGAGGAGAGTCCGAGGACGCGGTCCTCGCGGCTCACCGCGAAGCGGGTGCTGATGTCGTCGACGGTGTTCACCGCGGCGCGGTGGCTGATCATCACGCCCTTGGGGCGGCCGGTCGAGCCCGAGGTGAAGATGACGTAGGCGAGGTCGTCCGGGCCGGTGGCGGCGGCCGGGAGCGGCCCGTCCGCCACACCCTGCCCGTCGGGCGCGTCCCGCTCGGCCTCCCGCCGCACGGTCAGGCCGGTGACGCCCCGCGGGACGTGCACGCCGGGCTGGGTGACGGCCACGCGCACCCCGCCCGCCTCCAGCAGCTGCTCGACGCGCTCGCGCGGCAGGCCCGCGTCCACGGGCAGGTAGGCCGCGCCGGCGCGCAGCACGCCCAGTACGGCGGGGACCTGCTCCCAGCCCTTGTGCATGAGGACGGCGACCAGGGTGTTCGGCGCCGCGCCCAGTGCGCGCAGCCGGTGGGCGATCCCGTCGGCGCGGCGGTCGAGTTCGCCGTAGGTGAGGGTGGCGTCGGCGCCGATCACGGCCGGCGCGTCGGGGTGCGCGGCGGCCTGCCGGCCGATCGCGGCGTGCAGGAGCTCACCGGGCTGCGGTCCCGCGGTGTCGTTGACGGACCTGCGGACGGCGAGCTGCCGCTCCGGCAGGCCCACCGGTGCCGGCTCCTCCTCTTCCGCGAGGCGCCCGACCAGGTCGACGTAGGCCGTGAACATGTCGTCGAGCACGCCCTCGGGGAAGACCTCCTCGACGGCGTCCCAGCTGATCAGCAGGTCGTCGCCGCGGGCCACGACCTGGTTGTCCAGGTAGACCTGCGGGGTCTGGGAGACGGCGTACCCGGTCTCGAGGACCACGCCTTCCAGGGAGCCGAGGCTGTCCTGTTCGCGCAGCAGGCTGGTGAAGACGACCGGCATCCGCGCCCGGGTGCCGTCCCCGCGGCGGGCGAGTTCGCGCTGCACCTCGACGCCGCTGAAGCGGGCGTGGGCGAGGTCGCGCCGCAGCTGCGCCTGGATCCGGGTCGCGGCGGTGGCCGGGCCGGGTGCGCCGGCGAGGTCGCACTCCAGCAGGATCGTGCTGGTGAAGTCGCCGATCAGCCGGTCGATGTCGGTGTGCCACCGCGGCCGGTCGGCGAGGGTCAGGTTGAGGGTGAACCGGGACGAGCGGCTCCAGGTGCGCAGTACCTGTGCGTAGGCGGCGCACAGCAGCACGGAGGGCGTCACGCCCAGGGCGTTCGCCCGGTCCCGGACCTGCCGCCACACCCGGCCGGGCAGCCGGCGTTCCCGGCGGGCGAAGGCGGGGGCCTGGGCGTGGGCGACGGCCCGTACGGGCAGTTCGGGAGCCGGTGGCAGGGTGTCGGCGCGGTCCAGCCAGTACGCGCGGGCCCGCTCGTGGCCGGGCTGCGCACGGTACGCGGCGACGCCGTCGAGGTAGTCGCGGAAGGTGGCCGCGGGCGCCGGGCCGAGGGAGTCGGCGTCGAGGATCAGACGGATCCACTCGGCCAGCAGGACCTGGATGCTGCCCGCGTCGACGAAGAGGAGGTCGACGCTGATGTGGAGGCGGAGCCGGCCGGCGTCCAGCTGGTGGGTGCGTATCTCGTACAGGGGCCAGGTGTGCGGGTCGAAGACCTGGGCGGCCATCTCCTCGCGGGTCTCGTCGAGGCGACATCGTCCGTCGGCCTCGGGGAGCCCGCTCAGGTCGCCGTGGCGGATGCGGTAGTACGGCACCTCCCGCGCCACCTGCTGGCGGCCGTCGGCCAGCAGCGTCGCCCGCAGCATGCCGTGGCGGCCGATCAGGGTGTTGAAGGACTGCTCGACGCGGGCGTGGTCGGCGGCGAACAGGTCCACCTCGACGTAGAAGTGGGCGGAGCGCCCGCCGAGGTCGAAGCCCCGGCTGCCCAGCCAGTACGCCTGCTGGACGTCGGTGAGTTCGAAGGGCTCGTGGTCGCGGCCGGGTGTCGGGACCAGCTGCGGGGCGGCGCCGCCGTCCGTACCGTGGTTGAGCAGCGCCGAGGAGAGCGTCTCCAGCGTGCAGTGGCCGAAGAAGACCTCCAGCGGGAGGTCGGTCGCGCAGGCGGTGTCGATCGCGGACTTGAAGCGTACGGCGTCCAGCGAGTCGAGGATCAAGGGCTCGTGCGGATCGACCCGGCGGTCGTATTCACCGTTGACCCCGGCCAGCAGGGCGCGGAGCCGGGTCAGGCCCTCGTCCCGGTCGGGATGGGGCGCGGCGGAGTGTTCGGACATCGTTTCCCCCGTATCGACCAGCGGGTCAGGCTGGTTCAGAGTGCTGTTGCGAACGTGTCTGCGCGTCGGCGACCCCGCGCAGGTACTTGTAGATACCACCTTGTCGGGCGATCCAGGCGGTGAGCCGCGGGGACAGGGCGCTGACCACGTCCGCGACCTTCTCCATCACGGGAGCCACGGTGATCTCCACCTTGTCCTCCCTGATGCACTTCAGGACGGCGCGCGCGACCTCGTCCGGCCCGACCCGGCCGAGCAGCGGCGGCCGGCGGCCCGCCTGCCAGCCGGCGGAGATGCCCACGTCGGAGATCAGCGTCGGGTACACCGCCGAGACCCCGACGCCGGTCCCCCTCAGCTCTTCGCGCAGGGACCAGGTGAAGCCGACGAGGCCGTGCTTGGCCGAGGAGTTGATGGTGGCGTACGGATAGGCCGTACGACCGCCCACGGACCCGATGTTGACGACGTGCCCGCGCCCGGCCGCGAGCATGTCCGGCAGCACCAGACGGGTCATCGCCTCGGCGCCGAACAGGTTCACCAGCAGGACCTGCCGGATGCTCTCGACCGAGGCCTCCTGGAAGCGGGTGATGTGCTCGATGCCGGCGTTGTTGACCAGGATGGCCGCCGGCCCCAGTTCACGGCGGACCGTCTCCACGATGCGCCGCTGCGCCCCTTCGTCGGAAACGTCGGCGGGCACCACCAGCGGCTTCGGACCGGTCCGCCCGATCTTTTCCGCGGTGGCCCGGAGCCCTTCCTCGGACCGGGCGACGAGCGCCAATCGCACACCCGCAGCGGCCAATTCCGCGGCGATGTACGGGCCCACGCCGCGCGAGGCCCCGGTGACGACACCCACAACATCGTTCAATTCGCGCACGGACGTCGTCCTTTGCCGGAGGGACAGGATTCAGCGGGCCGGCTGCGGCGCAGCGCGCCGGCCGGAGAGCACCTGGATCACCGCCGCGACGCAGCACAGCAGCGCCCCGGTCAGCGCCACGGCGGTGATGCCGACGTGGTCGAGCACCGCGCCCCCGACGACCCCGGACAGGCCGATGCCCAGGTAGAGGGCGGAGGCGTTGAGCGCCAGCAGCAGGCCGCCGGCGTCCGGGGAGAGTTCGAGCAGCCGGCGTTGGACCGGGGGGTTGAAACCCCAGCTCGACACCCCCCACGCGAACAGCAGGACCGCGGCGATCGCCGTGCTGTGCACCGCGGACAGCGCGGACAGGGCGATCACGCTGCCGGACACGGCCACCAGCAGCGGTATCCGGTAGCCGTACCGGTCGGCGGCGAGACCGCCGGCCGCGTTGCCGACGGCGCCGCCGATCCCGTAGCCGAACAGCAGCAGGCTCAGCCCGGTGCCGTGGGCCTCGACGGTCTCGGCCAGCACCGGGGCCGCGTAGGTGTAGACGGTGAACACCCCGAGGCTCGCCGCGAGGGTGATCGCGAGGACGGTGCCGACCCGGCTGTCCGAGGCGACCGCGATCCGCCGGCGCAGGGTCACCCGGGCGGGCGCCGCTACGTCGGGCACGGCCACCGCCACGGCCACCGCGGAGAGCGCACAGAATCCCGCGACGAGCCAGAACACGCCGCGGTACCCGAGCGGGCCGACGAGCAGCGTCCCGGCCGGGACGCCGACGATGGTGGCGGTCACCAGGCCGCCGAAGACCCAGGCCGCCGCGCGCGCCCGGCGCTCGGGGCCGCTCAGCTCGGCGGCGACCGCGGTGGCGGCCGGTGTGAACACCGCCGCGCCCACGGCCGTGAGGATCCGGGCGGCCGTCAGGACGGCGAAGTCCGGCGCGAGCGCGGCGAGCGCGTTGCCCGCCGCGGCCACCAGCAGAGCGGCGATGATCAGCGGGCGGCGGCGCCACCCGCCCAGGGCCACGGCGAGCAGCGGGGAGCCGATGGCGTAGGCCACCGCGAAGGACGTGGTCAGCAGCCCAGCGGTGGACAGCGGGACGGACAGCTCCTCGCTCAGCTGCGGCAGCACACCGGTGACGACGTAGCCGCTCGTCCCCACTGCGAACGCTCCGAGCGCGAGCGTAAAGATCTTGCGCAACACGAGATGAACCCCCTGCCCCCGGCCGGTCGGTGCCGAACGTGATCATGGCACGGGTCTCGAAGGCCGCGCGAACCGGAGTCCGTTCCACACTCCCACAGGGGAACTTGCAGGCCAACAGAGGTTTTGCGCCATGATCACCTCACCGGACGCGAACATGCGCGACCCGCCCGCCGCGGGAGACCCCTCACTGCGGGCGGACCACACGCCCGGCCGGTGCGGCCGGATCACTCCCCGTCGGTGGCCGGCGGATTCGCAGATGTCACGCCCAGCTGACGCGCCTTCTCGATGTCGGCGGCGGAGGGCCTGACGCGGGTGAACTCGTCGTGGCCGAGGAATGTCGACTTCCACTGGTCGGCGGGCGTCGTGCCGTAGCTCAGCAGCCACTGGGTGACGATGCGCTCCTGGCTGCCGCCGACGTACTGGCCGCTCCAGGTGGCGACGGAATGGGCATTGCGGTGGGCGTTGCGGTAGGCGACGGTCCATCCGACGGAGGTTCCGGTGCCGTCGGCGGGGGCGCTGTCGTACCGGCCCGTCATGACGTAGCGCTTCTCGGCGTTGCCGACGGCGGACTCGTAGGTCCCGACGAAACCGCCGTTCGCGGCCTTCGTCACGACCATGACCGAGCCGAGCTGGTTGTACCAGGTGCCCAGGATGCCCGGGCGGGACTCCGTCGCGGAACCGGTGTCCGCGGCGTCCGCGGACACGGTCTCCCGGGGGTCCGCGGAAGCGCTCGCGGACACGGTGACGAAGGTCAGGGACAGGGCGCACAGTGCGACCAAGGTGTGGCGTACACGCGTCACGAGATGATTTCCCCCTGTGAGGGCTCCGAAGGGCCCGTCGGTCGCCCGCGACAATGGAAACCCACGGGCGCTTTCGGGAAAAGCGTAGTGTCGTGACCGGCGGTAAGCCGGGGTCGGTCCCGCGAATTGTCGGAGTTCGTACGGAGACTCGGCGCGATGTGTTCGCCCGCCGGCCTCCGGGGAATTCCGGAAGCCGGCGGTCCGCCGATGGTCAGCGGTCGCGTACCGCGACGATGCCGTTGAAGACGCCGATGTAGGCGGTGCCGTCGGGGCCGAGCGTGATGGGCGCCCAGTTGTTGTCGTAGAGCGGTCCGGTACCGGTCAGCTGCCGCCAGCGCCGCTCACCGGTGCGGAAGTCCACGGCCGTGAGGTACCACCCGTCGATCCCCCAGGCGTTGGGCTCCTTCTCGTAGAAGTAGATCAGGCCGTTGGCGGTGGAGAGTTTCGGGACCACGGACGGCGCCCGGACGGCGCTCTGCCACACCGTGTCGCAGCCGCTGCCGTCGGCGCGGACGTCGATGCGGGCCGCCCCGCCCACGACGGATGCGCCGAGCAGGAGGCTGGTGGGGTTCTCGTAGCCGTAGTTGTTCTCGACGACGATGCTGTTCCCCCACGTGATCAGCGAATTGTCGGTGGTCGAGGCGCCGGATCCGAAGACGGGCACCTTGCAGACGAGCCTGCGGTCCGCGGGGACGTCCGCACCCCGCCGGTAGACGAGCACGTTCATCCGGTCGTCGGCGTTGTCGGTGATGGCCACGTAGCCGTCACCGAAGAGGTCGGGGGTGGTGCCCGAACCCTGGTTGACGGAACCGGGCTTGGCGGCGGTGCCACGGTCGTAGGTCTGGCGCCACTGGACCTGGGGGGTACCGTCGGGGCCGGCCCGGAAGCCGTAGAGGGCGTGGTCGGAGACGATGGAGACACCGTCCGCGGCGACCGAGAAGGAATTCTGGATCTCCTCGCCCTCCAGCCGCAGCGAACGGATCTCCGAGGTCGCCGGGTCCAGGGTGCCCACCCGGCCCTGGCGCGTCACCCACCAGATCCGGCCCTCCCAGTCGGGCATGACGGAGGTGACGGGGTCGCAGGTGCCGCTCGGCCGCAGGTTGGTCCAGGTCACGCAGTCGTGCGGGACGTGGCCGGTGAGGTCCCAGTCGTCCTCGACGGTGAACTTCCAGCTGCCGTCCGGGCCCTGGGCGTGGGCCAGGCGCAGGACGTGCTGGCGGGAGTCGGCGAGCACCGCCCGGTCCTGGTGGTCCAGGTAGAAGTAGGCCCCGCCCGACGTGTCCTTGAAGATCTTCGCGAAGTCGAGGGAGGTGATCGCCTCGACGGTCGAGGAGCGCTGCGGGAGCTGGTACTCCGCGAGCGTGGCGAGCGTGCGCGGCTCCAGGAGCTTGACCTTGAAGCCGGAGAAGGTGCCGCAGACCGTGACCAGCCGGCCGCCCGAGTCGAAGGTGGCGGTGGCGCACTCCCCGCCGAGGGCCGCGATCTTCTCGCTGGTCACCCGGAGGTCCCGGCCGAGCGGCCCCGCCCAGGGGGAGGTGGCGCTGCCCGCCGCGTCGGAGTGCATGCCGCTGCGGCCGTTGGGCGCGAGGTACGGGTGCTGCGGCGGGGCCTCGCCCGGCAGCGGGGCGGCGGCCGCGGGGGCGCCTTCGTATGCGGTGATCAGCCGGTGGCCGGGGGCCTTGGGTATCTCCTCGGCCTGGGCCGGGGAGCCGCCGTGGAGCACCGTGAAGGCGGCCACGACGGGTATGACGGCGCAGTTCAGCGCTCTTCGGAACATCCGGACTTCCTCCGTGTCGCATCAGCCTGTTGACATCGCGTCTGACGTCGCGCCGCGGCCAGACGCTAGGTCGCGCCGCCCGAGGAGTCCATGCACGCGCCGGATGATTCACGAAGGCGCAACAGTGCGTCAGGGATTGAGGCTGGAGACGACGTTCGCGGTGGCCGTGAGGCCGTCGTGGATGGTCGCGGCCATGCTGCTGCTCGCGAGGCAGAAGCCGAGCAGGACGCAGACGAGGGCGTGCGAGAACTTCAGCCCGCCGCTGCGCAGGAAGATCCAGGCGAGGATGAGGAGCAGGACGACCACGGAGAGGGAAAGCACCATCGAGACCTCCTGAGTCACCGTCATGGTGGCGCAGGGGCGGGTGCTTCCGGGCGAACGACGTGTCCGCCGTACGGGTGTTGACCGTCCGTGACGGGCGTCAGTCCTTGACGACCTCGCACCAGCGGATGGTGCGTCCGCACCAGCGCCCCAGCAGCACCGGGCGCAGGGGCCGTCGGCGAGCCGGGCCGAGCCGGCGGTCTCAGGCGTGATCAGAAGTCGAGGAATCGGAGCACATCACCGGTCGGTGACGCACAGGTCTTGTCGTCCTCCCTCCTTCCGTGCCATACATGTCTAGACCTTTACGGAAGCCGAGGAAGGCACCCCGTGCGACGCAGCGCCCCCACGCTCGCCCTCGTCCTGACCCTCACCGGCCTCGCCGGCCTCCCCGGACTCACCGCGTGCACCGCGCCCGACACCGAGCCGCCGCCCGCCCCCACCGGGCTCACCGCGCAGGCCGGCAGCGCCACCTCCGTGCACGTCATGTGGGACGCGGTGGCGGACGGGGCCGGGGTGAGGCGCTACCAGGTCTTCGAGGGCGGGCGGCAGGTACGCGAACTCCCGGCCGACAGGACCATGGTGGACGTCACCGGCCTCGCCCCGCAGACCGGCTACTCCTTCACCGTGCGGGCCGAGGACGCCGCCGGGAACCTCTCCGCGCCCGGCCCCGCCGCTTCCGTGACCACCCCGGCGACCAGGACCGAGGACCGCCGGGCACCCACCGCCCCCGCCACCACCACCGGCGGCGCGACCGGCCCGCGGTCCGCCCGGCTGACCTGGGCCCCCTCCACGGACGACACCGGCGTCACGGCGTACGACGTCTACCAGGGCGGCGTACGCATCCACACGGCCGGACCCGGCGAACACGAGACCGCGCTGACCGGCCTGCGGCCCGACACCGTCTACACCTTCACGGTCCGGGCCCGCGACGGCGCGGACAACTCCTCCCCCGACGGCCCGGCCGTGGACGTCAGCACCCCGCCCGCCTCCGGCGACGGGCCGCCCACCGCGCCCGCCGACCTGACCGCGACCGCATCACCCGGCGCCGTCACCCTCACCTGGACCGCCCCGGACACCGGCCGCGCGACCTCCGAGTACGAGCTGTACGTCAACGGACGGGCCACGACCGTCCTCCAGTTCGGCGCGGGCGCGGTGCCCGCGGGCCGGGTGGAACACCGCCTCACCGTGACCGAACCACCCGGCACCGCATGGGCCGTGAAACTGCGGGCCAGGCTCCCCGACGGCAACTGGGGCGCCTTCTCCGCGGAACGGCGGATCACCCTCGTCGCGTGAACCGGGTGGCACCGATCCCGCCCCGACGGCACGGTGGGCCGGGGAGATCACGCACAATACTCCCGTGTTCGGTGAGTACTCGGTCAATGACAGTCAGCCAGATTCGGTCGGCGGCGTGCCCCCGGCGGGCACCGGGACCCCCACGGGGAACCTGCCGCCGGAGCAGGCGAGCTTCATCGGCAGGGATGGCGAACTGCGCCTGCTCGGCGAGCTTTTGCGCCAGCGGCGGCTGATCACCCTGACCGGGGTCGGCGGCGTCGGCAAGTCCCGGCTCGCCCTGCGCGCCGTCGCCGATCCCGGCCAGGCCCGGCCCGACGGCGTCTGGTGGGTGGAGCTGTCGCCCCTGCGCGACCCCGCGCTGCTGACCGCCACCGTCGCGCACGCCGTCGGCCTCGCCGACCATTCCCCGCGCCCCCTCGACGAGGAGCTGTGCGCGTGGATGGCCGACCGCGAGCTCCTGCTCGTCCTGGACACCTGCGAGCACCTCGTCTCCGAGTGCCGTCACCTCGCGGGCGAACTCCTCCAGTCCGCACCAGGGTTGACCATCCTGATCACCTCCCGGGAGCCGCTGCGCTGCGCGATCGAGGAAGTCGTCGAGGTCCGGCCGCTGCCGTGCGAGGGACCGGACAGCGACGCCCTGGCCCTCTTCCGGGCCCGCGCCCTCACCGCGGCCCCCCGCGCCGCCGCCGTCTTCGCCGACCCGGAGCGGACCGCGGTCGCCGCCGAGGTGTGCCGGCGCCTGGACGGCATCCCCCTCGCCCTGGAACTCGCCGGCGCCCGGCTGCGTTTGTGGACCGTCGAGCAGATGGCCGAGCGGATCGGCGAGCGCTTCGAGATGCTGTCGGACGTCCGCGTGCCGAGGCCGCCGCGGCACCGGACGATGCGCACCACGATCGGCTGGAGCCACGAACTGTGCGAACCGCTGGAGCGGCTGCTGTGGGCCCGGCTCTCCGTGTTCACCGGCGACTTCGACATGGCCGCCGCGCGCGCCGTGTGCGCGGGCGGACCGCTGCCCGCGGCCCGGGTGGAACGCGTCCTGGGCGGCCTCGCCGCCAAGTCCGTGGTCCTGCGCTCGGAGGAACGGGGCGTCGGCGCCCGCTACCGGCTGCTGGACACCATCCGCGAGTACGGGCAGGACTGGCTGGGCGAGCTCGGCGAGACACAGCTGGTCACCGACCGGCACGCGCACTGGTACGCGGCGCTGGCACAGGCCGCCGACCGGGGCTGGATGGGCCCGGGCCAGGTCGACTGGTACCGCAGGATCACCGCCGAGCACGCCCAGCTGCGCACCGCCCTGGAGCACCTGCTCACCGCCGACCCGACGGCGGCGCTGGAGATGGCCGGCAGCCTGTGGTTCTACTGGTTCGCGTGCGGGCACGTGCACGAGGGCCGGGCCTTCCTGGAGCGGGCCCTGCGGCTCGCCCCGCGCACGGAGGTCGCGTACAACCAGGCCCTGTGGGCCCTCGGGCTCACGATGGTGCTCCAGGGCGACATGGACGAGGCCCGGCGCGTCGGCGAACGGTGTGCGCGGGACGCCGGCCACCTCGCGGACCCCGAACGGGAGTTGCGCGCCGCCTACCTGCACGCGGCCTCGGTCCTCATGCCGGGCGACCCGGTACGGGCCCTGGAGCTGTCCGGTCCGCGCGCGCGGGCGGCCCACGGCGGACGGCCCACCGGCCCGGGCTGGCTCCTGTGCAAACTGTCGACCAGCTACTCCCTGTGCGCCCTGGAGCGCTTCGAGGAGGCGACCGAGGAGGCCCGGTCACTGCGGGAGGCCTGCGCGGAGCTGGGCGAGCGCTGGATGCGGGCCTACGCGGACTACGTCCTGGCGGTGGCCGCGCTGGGCCTGGGCGACCACGGGGAGGCGGCACGCCACGTACGGGCCATGCTGTCCGGGAAGCGGCTGCTCGGCGACCGCCTCGGCATCGCCCTGGGCCTGGACCTGCTGGCCACCGCGGTGGCCGGACTGGGCGACGGTGAGCTGGCGGCACGCCTGCTGGGCACCGGGCACGCGTGGTGGCGGACCGTGGGCCGGCCGCAGATGGGCTCGCCCTCGCTGACGGCCCTGCGGGACCGGGGCGAGAAGCAGGCGCGGGCGGCGATCGGGGACGCGGCCTTCGAGGCGGCGTTCCGGGGCGGGGCGGCGGCGTCCACGGGCTGACGGTGTCAGCCCGCGAACGGCGCGCTGCGTAAGGTCGGGGCTCCCGTCAGTACGGGAGGGGTCTGCCCGACGGTGTGCGCAGGTCCAGCTCTCGGGGGGCGGGCTTGGGGACGGGCTTGCGGATCAGCTGCTGGCGCATGCTGCCTCCTCGCTCAGACCAGGGCCGGACGGCGGGGTTCCACCGCGCGGCTGTCGGGGAGCAGTTCACCGGTGTCGTCGAAGACCACGACGCCGTTGCAGAGCAGGCTCCAGCCCTGTTCGGGGCGGGAGACCACGATGCGGGCGGCGTCGTGGTCGGCGCTTTCGGCGGCTGGGCAGGGGGGCTGGTGGGAGCACATGGCGCACCTCCTCGCGATGTGGGGCGGGAGGGCCGGTGGTCACCCGGTCGAATCCGCGATCCACGGTGGCGGCGAGTATTACTGATCGCCACCCCCGGACGGAACCCATATTCGCCGTCCAGTTCACGGTGTGTATGCCCGATTACCATGCGCTCATGCCCGTTATCCGGATCGTTCACCGCACGTCCGCACCGCCCGCCGAGGCATGGTCGAGGCTCACCGACTGGGAGCGCCACGGCGCACAGGTCCCCCTCACGCGGACGATCATCGAGACACCTCCCCCGACGCACACGGGAACGATCTTCACGGCCCGTACGGGTGTGGGCAGGATCACATTCGACGACCGGATGGAGGTCGTCGTCTGGCGCCCGCCCGCCGAGGGCTCGCCGGCCTTGGCCCGGCTGGAGAAGCGCGGCCGGGTCGTGCTGGGCTGGGCGGAGATCGAGATCCGCCCCCTTCCCACGGGCGGCTCGGAGATCCACTGGCGCGAGGAACTGCGCCTGCGCGGCCTTCCCCGCGCCCTGGACCCCGTCGTGGCGGCGGCCGGCCGCCTCCTCTTCTCCCGCGCCATCGCCCGCCTGCTGCGCCGCTGACCGCACTGGTTAGGGTGCCGTGATCACCGCGCCGGTGATCACGGCACGAACGAGGAGAGATCCGTGGCCACTCCGCCACCGCCGCAGCAGGCTACCGGCCCGTACGGACCGGCCGGGGGCCCCGTCTTCACGGGCCCGCAGCAGCCGTACGGCGCGTACGGCGCCCACCCGCAGCCCGGCCGGTACGGGTGCAGCCTGTGCGGAGCCTGGCCGGCCGCGCCCGCCACGGTACGGGGCCACCAGGGCATGGTCGTGCTGGCGCGGTTCCTGAGCCGCCGGGGCCCCTTCTGCCGCGACTGCGGCCTCGCCACCTACCGCTCCATGTCCTCGGACACCCTGTGGCAGGGCTGGTGGAGCCCGCTGTCCCTCTTCGCCGCACCCGTGACCCTGCTCATGAACCTCGGCCCACGGGCGGCCTTCCGCAGGCTCGCTCCGCCGTCCGGTGGCTTCCGCCCGCCCCTCGACCCGGGCAGGCCGCTGTGGCGCCGCGGCCCGGCCCTGCTCGTCCTGGTGCCGATCGTCCTCGTGGCCCTCGCGATCCCCACCCTGGTCCTGGTGGGCCTGCTGGCCGGGGACGGCGAACCGACGAGGCTGAGCGTCGGCCAGTGCGTCCGGGACGTCGCCAAGGGTTCCGGACAGACCCTGCTCGTGGAGCCCTGCGACTCGCCGAACGCGGAGTACCGCGTCACCCGCCACCTGGCCCCCGGCACCACCTGCGCGGACGGTGAGCTGTACGCCTACCCCGCATACGGGCCCGGGGGCACGACGACCGGCTGCCTGTCCCCCCTCCGCTGACCCCGCCCGCCCGGCCGGGCGGGGCCTGCGGAGTGCGGCCCGCGCCACCCGTCCGGCTCGGCGCTAGCGGATCGGCATGCCGGAGATCGTGCGCGCGATCACCAGCCGCTGGATCTCACTCGTGCCCTCGAAGATCGTGTAGATCGCACTGTCCCGGTGCATCCGCTCGACCGGGTACTCCCGGGTGTATCCGTTGCCGCCGAGGATCTGGACCGCCTGGGCGGTGACCTTCTTGGAGACCTCGCTCGCGTAGAGCTTCGACATCGACCCCTCGGCCGATTCGAAGGGCCGTCCCGCGACCGCCATCCAGGAAGCCCGCCACACCAGCAGCCGGGCCGCGTCGATCTGCGTGCGCATGTCGGCGAGCTGGAAGGCCACGCCCTGGTTGTCGATGATCGGGCGACCGAACTGCGTGCGCGTCTTCGCGTAGTCCAGCGCAACCTCGTACGCGGCGCGCGCCGTGCCCACGGCCATCGCGCCGACGGCGGGCCGGGAGGCCTCGAAGGTGGCCATGGCCGCGTTCTTGACCCGCTCGCCGCCACCGCTGCGGGCCCGCTCGCGGGACCGGGCGAGGCGCTCGTCCAGCTTCTCCTTGCCACCGAGCAAGCAGGAACCGGGGACCCGTACGTCCTCCAGGACCACTTCGGCGGTGTGCGAGGCGCGGATGCCGTGCTTCTTGAACTTCTGCCCCTGCGACAGCCCGGGGGTGCCGGGCGGCACGATGAAGGAGGCGTGGCCCTTGGTACCCAGCTCCGGATCGACGACGGCCACGACGATGTGGACGTTGGCGATTCCGCCGTTGGTGGCCCAGGTCTTGGTGCCGTTGAGGACCCACTCGTCCTTGGCCTGGTCGTAGACCGCCCGGGTGCGCATGGAGCCCACGTCGGAGCCGGCGTCCGGCTCGGAGGAGCAGAAGGCGGCGACCTTCACGTCGTCGGGGGTCCCGTACATCTGCGGGATCCAGGTGCCGATCTGCTCCTCGGTGCCGTTGGCGACGACGCCGATCGCGGCGAGTCCGGTGCCGACGATGGAGAGCGCGATGCCCGCGTCGCCCCAGAAGAGCTCCTCCATGGCCATCGGGATGCCGAGGCCGGTCGGGTCGAAGAACTGCTGCGCGTAGAAGTCCAGCGAGTAGATGCCGACCTTGGCGGCCTCCTGGATGACGGGCCAGGGAGTCTCTTCGCGCTCGTCCCACTCGGCGGCCGCGGGGCGCATCACATCGGCCGCGAAGCCGTGGATCCAGTCCCGCACCTGCTTCTGGTCCTCGTTCAGCTCCATGGTGAACTCCGCCATGTCCCCTCCACCTGTCCGTGCTCGTCGATCCGGAGGTTACTAGCGGTAACCTACTGGGTGGCCACAGTCTGTTACCGGCGAGTAAGCACTGTCAAGCACGGGCGATGGCGTCGACGACCCTCAGGTCGTGTCCGCCGATTCGATCGCCGGGGTGCCATGGGTGTTACGTTGCGTGGGCGTCACGCACATCGCAAGGGCGGGGAGAGAACACGTCATGGAGACCACGCAGCAGACCGGCGAACCGGGAGCGGCCGAACGCCGCCGGCGGGAGCTGCTCGAAGCCGCCGACCGGGTCGTGCTCAGGGACGGCCCCAAGGCCTCCATGAACGCCATCGCGGCCGAGGCCGGCATCACCAAGCCGATCCTGTACCGGCACTTCGGTGACAAGGCGGGCCTCTACCAGGCTCTCGCCGTCCGGCACACCGACGCCCTGCTGGACTCGCTGCGGGCCGCGCTCGACGCCCCCGCGGAGCGGCGCCGGCGGGTGGAGGCGACCCTCGACACCTATCTCGCCGCCATCGAGGCCCGCCCGCAGGTCTACCGCTTCCTGATGCACCCGGCCGAGGACTCCCACACCGCCGAGCGCGGCTTCGACGTCGGCCTGCACTCGGCGCCGCTGCTGCGCAGGCTCGGCGAGGAGCTGGCCCAGGTGATCAGCGAGCGCGTCGACCTCGGCCCCGGCGGGGAGCAGCTGGCCCGCGTCTGGGGCCACGGCATCGTCGGGATGATGCACGCGGCCGGCGACTGGTGGCTGGGCGAACGCCCCTGCGGCCGCGCGGACCTCGTGGCCGGCCTCACCGACCTCCTGTGGGGCCGCCTGGCCACCGCTGGCAACCGCGAGGACGGCCCCGGCTTCTGACCGGACCGGCCCGCCGCCCCCGGGGCTGACTGATCCGGCCTGATCGCCGGAGACCCGTCAGGGGGCGCCGGGGCCCCAGGGGGCCTTGCGGATCGCCCGCTGCAGGCGACGGGCCCGCAGGCCCGTCACGCGGTCCGCGTACACCGTCCCGTCGAGGTGGTCGCACTCGTGCTGCAGGCAGCGCGCGAAGAACCCCGTCCCCGCGATCCGCACCGGGGCCCCGTCCGACGTGACCCCCTCCACCACCGCGTGGTCGAAGCGGACCGTGCCCGCCTCCAGGCCCGGCAGGGACAGGCAGCCCTCGGGGCCGAGGAACTCGTCCCCGTCGGCCGTCACCAGACGGGGGTTGACGACGTGCCCGACATGTCGTACGTCTTCGTCATCGGGGCAGTCGTAGACGAACACCCGCTGGGCCACACCGATCTGGTTCGCCGCCAGACCGACGCCCTCCGCGGCGTACATCGTCGCGAACATGTCCTCGATGAGCCGGTCGAGACCCGCCCCGAACTCGGTGACCTCCGGGCAGGGCGAGTGGAGCACCGGATCGCCCAGCAGGCTCATGGTGCGGACGAGGCCGGTGGTGCCGGGGATGAGGCGCTGTCGCATGGCGCCAAGCCTACGACGGGCGACCGTACGAGGAGATCGCGCGGCGGGGCGGGGGCGCCGCGGTCAAGGCTCCGGCCGGTACTGGATAGGCTGGGGCCGACCGACGCTAGGAGGACAAGGGACGATGGCAGGCAACACGGAGCCGCTTTCGCCGCGGGCCAAGCTGGCCGTGACGGCGGGCAAGGCCGCGGCGGCGGTGTCGCGGGCCGCGGGACGCGGAAGCGGATCGGTGATCGGTGGCAAGGTCGCACTCAGGCTCGACCCCGATCTTCTCGGCGCGCTGGCGCAACACCTCGACGTCGTCCTCGTCTCCGCGACGAACGGCAAGACCACGACGACCCGGCTGATCGCCGAGGCCCTGCGGGCCAGCGGTCCGGTCGTCTCCAACGCCCTCGGCGCCAACATGCCGGCGGGCATCACCTCGGCCCTCGCGGGCGGCTCGGACGCCAAGTACGGCGTCATCGAGGTCGACGAGAAGTACCTGGCCGGAGTGGCCCGGGACGTCACCCCCAAGGTGATCGCCCTGCTCAACCTCTCCCGCGACCAGCTGGACCGCGCCGCCGAGACCCGCATGCTCGCGGAGAAGTGGCGTGAGGGCCTCCAGGGCTCCAAGGCGGTCATCGTCGCGAACTGCGACGACCCGCTGATCGTCTGGTCCGCCTCCTCCTCCCAGAACGTGGTGTGGGTCGCGGCCGGCCAGGAGTGGAAGGACGACGCCTGGTCGTGCCCCTCCTGCGGAGGTGTCATGCAGCGTCCGGGCGACGACTGGTTCTGCGGCGAGTGCGGCTTCCGGCGCCCGACCCCGACCTGGGTGCTCTCCGGCGACCACGTGCTGGACCCGCACGGTTCGGCCTGGCCGATCCACCTGCAGCTGCCCGGCCGCGCCAACAAGGCCAACGCCGCGACCTCGGCCGCCGTGGCCGCCGTCTTCGGCGTCCCGCCGCAGGTCGCGCTGGAGCGGATGTACCAGGTGCAGGCCGTCGCCGGCCGCTACGACGTCGTCACCTTCCAGGGCCGTGAGCTGCGGCTCCTGCTCGCGAAGAACCCGGCGGGCTGGCTCGAAACGTTTTCGCTGATCGACCCGCCGCCGACCCCGGTGATCCTCTCCGTGAACGCGCGCGGCGCCGACGGAACCGACACCTCGTGGCTGTGGGACGTCGACTACCCCCGCCTGGCCGGCCACCCGATCTTCGTGATCGGCGACCGCAAGCTGGACCTCGCGGTCCGCCTGGAGGTCGCGGGCCTGGACTTCCGGGTGTGCGAGTCCCTCGACGAGGCCGTGCAGCTCGCGCCGCCCGGGCAGATCGAGCTGATCGCCAACTACACCGCCTTCCAGGACGTGCGCCGCCGCGTCGGCAACTAGTACTCATACCCCCAGAGGACACAAGAGCATGAGCGACAACAGCCTGCGTCTGGTGTGGGTCTACCCCGACCTGCTCAGCACGTACGGAGACCAGGGCAACGCCCTCGTCGTGGAGCGCCGGGCCCGCCAGCGCGGCCTGGACGTGCAGCGCGTGGACGTGCGCAGCGACCAGCCCATCCCCACCTCGGGCGACATCTACCTGATCGGCGGCGGCGAGGACCGTCCGCAGCGCCTGGCCGCGGAGCGCCTGCTGCGCGACGGCGGTCTGGAACGGGCCGTCTCGAACGGGGCGATCGTCTTCTCCGTCTGCGCCGGCTACCAGATCCTCGGCAAGGAGTTCGTCAACGACCAGGGTCGGCGCCAGGAGGGCCTCGGCCTGCTGGACGTCGTCACCGTGCGCGGTGAGGGCGAGCGGTGCGTCGGCGACGTGCTCGGCGACATCGACCCGCGCCTGGGCCTGCCGCAGCTGACGGGCTTCGAGAACCACCAGGGCGTCACGCACCTCGGCCCGACCGCGAAGCCGTTCGCCCGGGTGACCATGGGCCGCGGCAACGGCACCGGCGACGGCACCGAAGGCGCCTACAACGACACGGTGTTCGGCACCTACATGCACGGTCCCGTGATGGCCCGCAACCCCCACATCGCGGACCTGCTGCTGAAGCTGGCGCTCGACGTGAACGCGCTGCCGGCCATAGACGACCGGTGGTACGAGGCGCTGCGCGCGGAGCGCATCGCGGCGGCGACGCAGCCCGCGTAACAGCCTCGCGGACCGCTCATCGGGGCGGCCCCCGCATCATGTGTTCGGCCCGGTTTTCCCTAGGGGAAACCGGGCCGACGTCGTTTCGCACGACGATCAGGACCAGCATGTGGAGGATGGTTCAGCGCACCTCCAAACCGCTTGTAGGGTGGCCGTAGTTCCAACCGGACGACGTGGTCCGGTCGTCGGCCCACGTTGCAAAGGTCTCTTCTGCCATGCGCATAGGTGTGCTCACTTCCGGTGGCGACTGCCCCGGCCTCAACGCCGTCATCCGCTCCGTCGTGCACCGTGCCGTCGTCGACCACGGTGACGAGGTGATCGGCTTCCACGACGGCTGGAAGGGCCTGCTGGAGGCGGACTACCGCAAGCTCGACCTCGATGCCGTCGCCGGCATCCTCGCCCGCGGCGGCACGATCCTGGGCTCCTCCCGGGTACAGCCCGCGCACCTGCGGGACGGTGTCGAGCGGGCCCGCGGGCACGTCGCGGACCTCGGCCTCGACGCGATCATCCCGATCGGCGGCGAGGGCACCCTGAAGGCCGCGAACCTGCTCGCCCAGGCCGGTCTGCCGATCGTCGGCGTCCCGAAGACCATCGACAACGACATCGCCTCCACCGACGTCACCTTCGGCTTCGACACCGCCGTCGGGGTGGCCACCGAGGCGCTCGACCGGCTGAAGACCACCGCCGAGTCCCACCAGCGCGTGATGGTCGTCGAGGTCATGGGCCGCCACACCGGCTGGATCGCCCTGCACTCCGGCATGGCGGCCGGCGCGCACGCGATCGTCGTGCCCGAGCGTCCCTTCGACATCGACGAGCTGACGGCGATCGTCGGCGAGCGGTTCTCGGCGGGGAAGCGGTTCGCGATCGTCGTGGTCGCCGAGGGCGCCAAGCCGAAGCCCGGCTCGATGGCCTTCGAGGAGCGCGGCAAGGACATCTACGGCCACGAGCGGTTCGCCGGCATCGGCAACCTGCTGGCCGTCGAGCTGGAGAACCGCCTGGGCAAGGAGGCCCGGCCGGTGATCCTGGGCCACGTCCAGCGCGGCGGCACGCCCACCGCGTACGACCGGGTCCTCGCCACCCGTTTCGGCTGGCACGCGGTGGAGGCGGCGCACCGGGGCGAGTTCGGCATGCTGACCGCGCTGCGCGGCACGGACATCGTGATGGTGCCGCTCGCCGAGGCGACCTCGACCCTGAAGACGGTTCCGGCCGAGCGCTACGACGAGGCCCAGACGGTGCTCTGACACGTCCTCCACACCCCCTTCGGACGCCCCTTTTGTCCTGGGCCGCCCCCGCGCGCACGAGCGCTCGGGGGCGGCACTACTGTGGTGGGGCAGCACAGTCGAGGGAGTGGACAGATGGATCACAGCGGGCACGGCATGGACATGGACATGGACTTGCCGCCGTTCACTCTCGGGCGCGGGCTGGAGTTCTCCTTCGACGCCTTCTTCCTGTTCGGCTCCCTGCTGGGGCTCGCCCTGTACGGGTGGGGCGTGCTGCGGCTGCGCCGGCGCGGGGACTCCTGGCCGCTCGGCCGGACCATCGCGTTCACGCTGGGCGTGCTGACCGTGATCCTGGTGATGTGCACCAAGCTGAACGACTACGGCATGGTCATGTTTAGCGTGCACATGGTCCAGCACATGGTGATCAGCATGATCACCCCGATCCTGGTGCTGCTGGGCGCCCCGGTGACGCTGGCGCTGCGCGCGCTCCCGCCGGCCGGCCGCGGCCGCAAGGGGCCGCGTGAACTCCTGCTGGCGCTGCTGCACAGCCGGTACATGCGGGTGATCACCCATCCGGCCTTCACGATCCCGATGTTCATCGCGAGCCTCTACGCGCTGTACTTCACCCCGCTCTTCGACTTCCTGATGGAGAGCCGCACGGGGCACATCGCGATGATGGTCCACTTCTTCGCCGTCGGCCTGATCTTCTTCTGGCCGATCATGGGCATCGACCCCGGGCCGCACCGCCCGGGCTACGTCATGCGGATGCTGGAGCTCTTCGCCGGCATGCCCTTCCACGCCTTCTTCGGCATCGCCCTGATGATGGCGAGCCAGCCGATGATCGGGACGTACGCCGACCCGCCGGCCTCCCTCGGCATCGACCCGCTCCTCGACCAGCAGTGGGGCGGCGGCATCGCCTGGGCGTTCAGCGAGATCCCCTCGGTGCTGGTCCTGATCGCCCTGATCTACCAGTGGTACCACTCCGAGCAGCGGGCCGCGAAGCGCTCCGACCGGGCCGCCGACCGCAACGGCGACCAGGAGCTGGAGGCGTACAACGCGTATCTGGCGTCGCTGCAAGCGCGTGGCCAGTAGCGGAACCGGCCGTCGGCGCGCCACCATCAACGCGTATCTGGCGTCGCTGCAAGCGCGTGGCCAGTAGCGGAACCGGCCGTCGGCGCGCCACCATGGGGCATGACCGGATCCGTTAAGGCGATGGCAGTCATGACCTTCGCCGCACTGGTGGCCGTCGCCACGTATTCCGTGGTCCTCGGCAGCAACGGCTGGCTGTGGTTCGGCTGGGTGGTCCTGGGGCTGCTGACGGCGGGGATGGCCGCCTCGCGCAGTACCTGAGGAAGGTCATCACCGCCCCCTCCCGTCCCGGGACTCACCGTCCGTAGACTGGACGTGACAACGGGATACCGACGGGAGCGGCCTGGTGTTCTACCACTTGCTCAAGCACGTGTTCCTCGGACCCCTGCTGCGGCTGCTGTTCCGGCCGCGGATCGAGGGGCTGGAGAACATCCCGGCGGAGGGCGCGGCGATCGTCGCGGGCAATCACCTGTCGTTCTCCGACCACTTCCTGATGCCCGCGATCCTGGCCCGGCGGATCACCTTCCTGGCGAAGGCCGAATACTTCACCGGTCCCGGGGTCAAGGGCAGGCTCACCGCGGCGTTCTTCCGCAGCGCCGGGCAGATCCCCGTGGACCGGTCCGGCAAGAACGCCGGCCGGGCGGCCCTGCGCGAAGGACTGGGCGTGCTGGCCAAGGGCGAGCTGCTGGGCATCTACCCCGAGGGCACCCGCTCGCACGACGGCCGCCTCTACAAGGGCAAGGTCGGCGTGGCCGCCATGGCCCTCGGCGCCGGGGTCCCGGTCGTGCCCTGCGCGATGGTGGGCACCTTCGAGATCCAGCCGCCCGGGCAGAAGATCCCGAAGATCCGGCGGGTCACGATCCGCTTCGGTGAGCCGCTGGACTTCTCGCGGTACGCCGGGATGGAGGGCGAGCGCGCCGTCCTGCGCGCGGTCACCGACGAGATCATGTACGAGATCCTCGCCCTGTCCGGGCAGGAGTACGTCGACCGGTACGCGGCCGAGGTGAAGGCCGAGGAGGAGGAAGCGCGGAAGAAGGCCCGGCGCTCGACGCGCTGAGCCTCCTCCCGCCGTACGGGTCACCCCGAAGGGGCTGCCCGCTTCCCCGCGGTCGCGCTCAACGGACGGCGGGGAGTTCCTCACGCGCCGGGAGTCCGCCCTCGGCGGTGTCCAGCGACCGGGCGGCCACCGCGGCCGGGGCGACCGGAGCGGCGTGCGGGGCGCACGTCACGTCCTTGGCGTCGACCTTGCCGGTCAGCAGGTAGGTGTCCACCCGCGTGTTGATGCACGGGTTGGTCAGGCTGGTGACACCGTGCGAGCCGGCGTTCTGCTCGGTGATCAGGCGCGAGCCGGCGAGGCGGCGGTGCAGTTCGACCGCACCCTTGTACGGGGTGGCCGCGTCCCGCTCGGACTGGACGATGAGCACCGGCGGCAGACCGCGCTTGGCGCCGACCTCGATCGGGGTCGACTGCTTGGCGCGCCACGTCGCGCAGGGCAGGTTCATCCAGGCGTTCGACCAGGTCAGGAACGGGTACTTCTGGTGCAGCCTGGTGTTGTCCCGGTCCCACTTGGCCCAGCTGGTCGGCCACTTCGCGTCGGCGCACTCGACGGCCGTGTAGACCGCGTTGCTGTTCTCCGCCGAGGCGTTGCCGGCGGTGTCCGACATGTCCGGGGCGATGGCGTCGACGAGGGCCTGCTCGTCGCCGGCCTCGTAGGCCGCCCAGGTCTGGGCGACGGGCACCCAGGAGGAGTCGTAGTACGGGGCGCCCTGGAAGAAGCCGATGAGCTCGGCGGGGCCGACGACACCGCCGAGCGGGGCGGCCTTGGCCTTGCCGCGCAGCGCCTGCCACCTGGCCTCGACCTGGGCGCGGGTGGCGCCGAGGTGGAAGACCGCGTCGTTCTTGGCGACCCAGTCCTGCCAGTCGTTCCAGCGCGTCTGGAAGGCGACGTCCTGGCCGAGGTTGGCCTCGTACCAGATGTTGTCCTTCGACGGGTCGACGACGCTGTCGACGATCATGCGGCGCACGTGGGTCGGGAACAGGGTCGCGTAGACCCCGCCGAGGTAGGTGCCGTAGGAGACGCCGAGGTAGTTCAGCTTCTGCTCCCCCAGGGCGGCCCGGATGACGTCCAGGTCGCGCGCGCTGTTGGGCGTGGTCATGTGCGGCAGCATCTCGCCGCTGCGCTCCTTGCAGCCGTCCGCGTATTCGGCGGCGAGCTTGCGCTGGGCGCGCTTGTCGGACTCGCTGTCCGGGACCGGGTCGGCCTTGGGCGCCTTGACGAACTCCTGCGGGTCGATGCAGGAGATGGGCGCGGAGTGACCGACACCGCGCGGGTCGAAGCCAACGAAGTCGTACGCCTTCGCGGTGTTGACCCACAGCGGGCTCTGCGAGGTGGACCGGCGCGGGAAGCGCATGCCGGAGCCGCCGGGGCCGCCCGGGTTGTAGACGAGGGCGCCCTGGCGCTCCTGCTTGGTGCCGGTGCTGACGGCACGGTCCACGGCGATGTCGATGGTCTTGCCGTACGGCTTGGCGTAGTCCAGCGGGACCTTCACCCAGCCGCACTGGATGGGGGCGGCCAGTCCCCAGTCCGCGGGACAGTCCTTCCAGTCGATCCCGGTGCCGGCGGCGCGCGCGGCGGCGATCTGCACGCCCAGCGCCTCCGGGAGCCGGAAGTCCCGGCCGGCCGGTGCCGCGGCGGCCGGCGGAGCGAGCAGCAGGCCCGCGGCCAGTGCGCCGGTGATCAGTGTGGCGGCGCTCCCCAGCGTCGCGTTGCGTATCACGTGGTTGTTCCCCCTGCGTCAGGTCCCGCCGTGGGCAGCCGGGTTGGCCGCTTCGGTCGTCGGTGTGCAGGGGGATCCTGGCCTCTGGGCCCGTCCCGGCGACAGGGCGGGGTCGACTTCTTTGCCAACCCGATAACCGGACAGGCGTGTACCGCTGAGCGGTGCCCGATTCGTCCCCCGCGGGTCAGCGGTCGTAGGCACGTCCGGCCGCGTCGAGGACCTCGCGCAGGCCGAGGGCGTCTGCGGCGAGGGCCGTCACCAGAACGGCCGGACCGGCCAGCGGGGTAGCGACGGCGCATTCCCCCAGCACCGCGGCCTTCGGGGGGTGCTGTGCGAAGGCCGGGTCCACGAGCAGGAGTTGCCCGACGGCCCGGTGTCCGGCCAGCCCGGCCGGTCCGTTCCAGCCGCCGGGAGCGCCGGGACCGCAGGCCAGCTCCTGGTCCAGCAGCGGCCGGCCGCCGCGGGTGACGGTGAGGCGGCTGCTCAGCAGACCGGGCGGCTCCCCGTGGCGCCCCAGCACCTGTTCCTCGCGCAGCACCAGGCGGGCGGTGGGTGCGATCCGGACGCGGGTGCGCACCCGCAGGTCGCTGCCGCGGACGGACACGAGCGGCTCCGGCAGCCACCGCACGAAGGCCCCGTCCTCCAGGTCCAGTTCGACGTCGTAGTGCGCGGGCTCGCCGGACCGGCCGGGCAGGGCCAGGGTGGCCGCCGCCGAGGCCAGGGCCAGGCGGGCGCCGGGCCCGGCCGTGGCGCGAAGGGTGAGGTGGTCGCCGCCCAGCGGGGCGCTCATCGCGCCGACGAGCACGATCCCGGCCTCCCCGGCCTCGTGGCCGCGGGTGCGCCGCAGGGCGAGCGGGCCCTCCCCGGCGAGCAGGGGCAGCGCGGTCCCGCCCCGTCCGTCGGCCACGGCGTGGATACGGGCCGTGGCCCGTACCCCGCCGGCGGGCGGGGCGGGGGGCGCGGTGGTCACCGTACGGTCCAGGCGGCGATCCGCCCGCGGACCCAGTCGGCGACCGGGGCCACTCCCTCGGGGCTGCGCAGCGACTGGAAGGCGACGGGCAGTTCGCCGCGCTGCTCGGCCGCGTCGCGGGCCATCCGGCCCAGGTCGGAGCCGACGTGGGGGGCGAGGTCGGTCTTGTTGACGATGAGGAGGTCGGCGGTGGTGACGCCGGGGCCGCCCTTGCGCGGGATGTCGTCGCCGCCGGCCACGTCGATGACGAAGATCTGGGCGTCGACCAGGCCCCGGGAGAAGGTGGCGGTGAGGTTGTCGCCGCCGGACTCGACGAGGATCAGGTCGAGCGGGGCGTGCTCGCGGAAGGCGTCCTCCAGTTCCTCGACGGCTTCCAGGTTGGCGGAGATGTCGTCGCGGATGGCGGTGTGCGGGCAGGCACCGGTCTCGACGGCGGCGATCCGCTCCGGCGGCAGGACCGCCTCTCGGAGCAGGAACTCGGCGTCCTCGCGGGTGTAGATGTCGTTGGTCACCACCGCCATGGAGAGGTCGGTGCGCAGGGCGCGGCACAGGGCGGCGACCGTGGCGGTCTTGCCGGATCCGACGGGGCCGCCGAGTCCGATGCGCAGGGCGCGCCGACTGCCGTCGGGCCGCAGCGGTGCGGCGCTGTGGGAGTGCCGGTGGGGTTGGTCGACGGCGTGGTCGAGGTGCATGGGGTGCTCCCGTGGGTCGAAGGGGTGCGGTGGCGGGCTCAGGAGGCGAACAGGCGGACCGGCCAGTCGGCATGGACCTCGGCCGCGATCTCCAGCAGGGGTGAGGAGGCCGCCGGCAGGGCGTCGGGCCCGTCCAGCAGCGCCCGGTGCGCGGCCTCGGTGGCCCGGGCGGCGACCGCGTCCAGTTCGGGGGCGAGCCGGGCCAGGACCCCGCTCGCCTCGAAGGGGTCCAGGCCGAGCAGGCGTACGGTGGCGGTCGCCGGTCCGCCGGTGCTCTCGTATGCCGCCACGTGCGCGGCGTCGAGCGGCCCGAGCCCGGCGGCCCGGGCGGTGAGGCCGAGCACCACGGGCTGGTGGGCGCCGCGCGGGAACGCAGCGGCGAGGCGTTCCAGGGCGGGGTCGGGCCAGGTGGCCCGTGCGGCCCGCAGCAGCTGCCGGCCCAGCCGCCGCGCCGCGGTGCGCAGCGCGGGTGACGGGGTGCGGGCGTCGGCCGCGGCGTCGAGGGCGGCCGGGTCGAGCCCCAGGGCGGCCGCGGCGGCGAGGGCCGCCGCGGTGAGCCCGGCGGTGTGCAGCCGGCCCCGGCAGAACTCCTCCAGGGTGGCGGCGTCGTGGATGCGGCCCGCCCGGCAGGCGGCCTCGGCCCCGCCGGAGTGGGCGTGGCCCCCGGCGGGGAAGCGGCCGTCCGCGAGGACGAGCAGCGCGGCGAGACTCATGTGGCGGGGCCCGTCAGAAGAGGAAGTAGCGCTGGGCCATGGGCAGTTCGGCGGCCGGTGCCGGTTCCACCGGCTCCCCGTCGATGGTGACGGTGAAGGTGTCGGCGTCGACCTCGACCCGCGGCATGGCGTCGTTGTTGCGCATGTCCGCCTTGGTCACCTTCCGCGTGGTCTCGATGGCGGTGAACCGCTTGCCGAGTCCGAGGCGTTCGGGCAGGCCGTCGTCGAGTGCGGCCTGGGCGGTGAAGTTCAGCGAGTTCAGGCCGGGCGCGCGGCCGTGGCTGCCGAACATGGGCCGGGGCAGGACGGGCTGGGGGGTGGGAATGGAGGCGTTGGCGTCGCCCATCTGGGCGTAGGCGATCTGGCCGCCCTTGATGACGAGTTCGGGCTTGACGCCGAAGAAGGCGGGGTTCCACAGCACCAGGTCGGCGAGCTTGCCGGTCTCGACGGAGCCGACGTCGCGGGCGATGCCCTGGGCCACGGCGGGGTTGATCGTGTACTTGGCGACGTAGCGGCGGGCCCGGTGGTTGTCGGCGGGTCCGTCGCCGGGCAGGAAGCCGCGCCGCCGCTTCATCACGTGGGCGGTCTGCCAGGTGCGCAGGACGACCTCGCCGACGCGGCCCATGGCCTGGGAGTCGGAGGAGATGATGGAGATGGCGCCGAGGTCGTGCAGGACGTCCTCGGCGGCGATGGTCGAGGGCCGGATGCGGGATTCGGCGAAGGCGAGGTCCTCGGGGACGGCCGGATTGAGGTGGTGGCAGACCATCAGCATGTCGAGGTGTTCCTCGACGGTGTTGACGGTGTGCGGGCGGGTGGGGTTGGTGGAGCTGGGCAGGACGTTCGGCTCGGAGACCACGGTGATGATGTCGGGGGCGTGTCCGCCGCCGGCACCCTCGGTGTGGTACGAGTGGATGGTCCGCCCGGCGATGGCCGCGAGGGTGTCGGCGACGAAACCGGCCTCGTTGAGGGTGTCGGTGTGGATGGCGACCTGGGCGCCGGTCTCGTCGCAGACGCTCAGGCAGGCGTCGATGGCGGCGGGGGTGGCCCCCCAGTCCTCGTGGATCTTGAATCCGAGGGCTCCGCCGCGCAGTTGGGAGTGCATGGCCTCGCGGGAGGTGGTGTTTCCCTTGCCGAGGAGGCCGATGTTGACCGGGTAGGCCTCCAGCGCCGCGAACATCCGGGCCAGGTGCCAGGGCCCGGGGGTGACGGTGGTGGCCTTGCTGCCCTCGGCGGGCCCGGTTCCGCCGCCGACCAGGGTGGTGATCCCGGAGGCGAGGGCCTCGTCGATGACCGTCGGGGAGATGAAGTGCACGTGGGCGTCGATGGCGCCCGCGGTGACGATCTTGCCGTTCCCGGCGATGATCTCGGTTTCCGGGCCGATGACGAGGTCGGGGTCGATGCCGTCCATGGTGTCGGGGTTGCCGGCCTTGCCGATGCCGCAGATCCGGCCGTCGCGGATGCCGAGGTCGGCCTTGACGATGCCCCAGTGGTCGAGGATCACGACGCCGGTGATGACGGTGTCGGGTGCGCCTTCGGCCCGGGTGGTGCGGGCCTGGCCCATGGACTCGCGGATCACCTTGCCGCCGCCGAAGACCGCTTCGTCGCCGGAGCGGCCGGGGCCTCCGCCGAGGTCCTGCTCGATCTCGACGAAGAGGTCGGTGTCGGCGAGCCGGATGCGGTCCCCGGTCGTCGGCCCGAAGAGGTCGGCGTACACCTGGCGGGAGATCTCAGCCATCGAGCGGCCCCCCGGTCGCCCCGCGCAGTCCGGGTACGGTCCGCAGCCCTGCCAGCGGGACCAGTTCCACCGACACCGGAATGCCCGGCTCGAAGCGGACGGCCGTGCCGGCGGCGATGTTGAGGCGGAGACCGTGGGCCGCGGCGCGGTCGAAGGCAAGGCCGGGGTTGGCTTCGGCGAAGTGGTAGTGGGAGCCGACCTGGACGGGCCGGTCGGCGGAGTTGAGCACGGTGAGACGGGTGACGGGGCGGCCCTCGTTGAGGAGTACCGGTCCCTCCCCGAAGGCGATTTCGCCGGGGATCATGCGGGGGTACTCCTTGTCAGACGATGGGGTCGTGGACCGTGACGAGTTTGGTGCCGTCCGGGAACGTCGCCTCGACCTGCACGTCGTGGATCATCTCGGGGATCCCGTCCATGACGTCCGCGCGGCTCAGCACGGTGCGGCCGGAGGCCATCAGCTCGGCCACCGTCCGGCCGTCGCGGGCGCCTTCGAGGATGTGCGAGGTGATCAGCGCCACCGCCTCGGGGTGGTTGAGGCGTACTCCGCGCGCCCTCCGCTTCTCGGCCACGTCCGCGGCCACGTGGATGAGCAGTCGCTCCTGTTCGTGCGGTGTCAGTTGCACTCGTATTCACCAAGCTTCCGGGACAGGATCGACTTCGCGCCGAGGCGACCCTAGCGGCCTTCAACACTTTGTTGACCTGCACGTTTCCCACCCAAGCGTCTCTTGTCCCAACGCAGGGGAAGGCTTTCCGTTTCGCCCACCGCAGCTTTACCGGCCCATGGGTGATCATTGGTGGTGGCACGTGACGCCACGTTAAGGGCGGCTTTTTTCCACCGGGTTAACCCGTGTTTCGGGAAGGCACCCGCTCGGGGGCGCGTCCCGCCGCCGGCTCCGGCTTCCGTATACGTCCGTGCAGTCGCACCTCGGCGCGGGCAGGCGGGTGGGCGTCCCGACCGTCAGCAGCCCCCGGCGGCCGCGGCCGGCGCCCCGGCGGTCCAGGGCAGCGCGATCCACACCGTCTTGCCGCCGTCCTCGGTGGGCGTGACCGAGAGCCGCCCACCCGCCTCGACCGCGAGCCAGCGGATGATGACCATGCCCCGGCCGTTGTCCTGCTGGACGGCGGCGGGGAGCCGCCGGGGCCGGCGCGGGTGGCTGTCGGTCACCCCGACGCGAAGCCACTCCTCGCGCTCCAGGCGGATGTCGACGGTAAAGGTGGGCGACTGGCCGAAAGTGTGCTGGACGGCGTTGGTCGCGAGTTCCGAGACGATCAGCCGGACGCTGTCGGCGGTCTCGGCGTCGTCGGGCAGCCCCCACTCCCCCAGCACTTCCGCGACGAATCGCCGGGCAGCGGCCACCGAGGCGGGATCGCTCGGCAGAGTGACGGATGCTTCCAGGTGGTCTGCCATGGCGACGTCCCTTTCCACCGGAGCGGGGGAGCCCCGGATCTGTGCTGGACGCCAGAGTGCCACCCATCGTGCCGCCACATCAGCCTTTCCCCAAAGATATGCATATATCTGTCGCCCGTTGCGGTGAACTCTGCTACGGAAGAGCGTATTTGGACGGCAGACTGGTGCGAGCTGTGCCGGTGGAAGGAGGCGGGTGTGCAGCACGGTCCCGCGGTGCGCCGGCGCAAGCTCGGCGAGGAACTGCGTGCCCTGCGTGACCGGGCCGGACTCACCAGTGGTGAGGCGGCCCGGATCGTGGGATGGCACCAGTCGAAAATCAGCCGTATCGAGACGGGTCGCAGCGGCGTGAAACCGGAGGACATCCGGCTGCTCCTCGATGCCTACGGGGAGTTCGTGAGCCCGGAGCAACGCGCCCTCCTGGAGGCCCTCTCGGCCTCGGCCGCCGGTCCCCGCCCGGGCGGGGACACCGGGCGGGGGCGCCAGTGGTGGCACGACTACCGTGGCCTGCTGCCCCAGGAGTACCGGGACTTCATCAGCCTTGAGGCGGGCGCCCGGTCCGCCCGCACGGTGGAACTGTCCGTGGTGCCCGGACTGTTGCAGACCCCCGACTACGCGAGGGCGGTGACCCGGGCCGCGCTCGGCGGGCTTCCGGAACCGAAGGTGGACGCGCTGGTCGACGTACGACTGGCCCGGCAGTCGGTGCTGCGGGCCGACCCGCCGCTGGAGCTGAGCGCGGTGCTGGACGAGGCGGTGCTGCGGCGACAGATCGGCGGGCCCGGGGTCATGGCGGAGCAGCTGAGGCACCTCGTCAGGGTGGCGAGGCTCCCCCAAGTGAGCCTCCAGGTCCTGCCGTTCAGCGTGGGCGGCCATCTCGGCCTCACCGGACCGTTCGTAATTTTCTCATTTACGAACATCGCCGATCTGGATGTGGTGGTACTCGACCATTTGACGAGTAGCCTCTATCTGGAGCGGAAGGAAGACCTAGAGGCGTACGGCGCCGCGTTCCGCACCATCCAGGCGCACGCCCTCCCGCCCCAGGACTCGTCGGAACTCATCAGCTCACTCGCTGACGACGCGTAGAGGAGGCACCCCCGTGTCCGCAACCCCCTTGAGCACCAGCGGACTTCTGATCAGAGCTGCGCGGTGGCGGCGAAGCAGCCGCAGCACCGGGATGAACAACTGCGTGGAAGCGGCCGCTCTCGGCGACGGTCTGCTGGCCGTCCGCGACTCCAAGCGGACGGACGGCCCGGCCGTGCTCTTCACCGGTCCGGCCTGGGACGGCTTCCTCGCCGTCTTACGGACGGACACGCAGACGACCTAACGGTCCGTGGCCCCGGCGGGCGCGGTCGCGATGATCGTCCCGACCGCCCGATCGATCTCGTCCCCCGTGAGGTCGGCCCGGGCGGTCAGCCGCAGCCGGGAGATGCCGTCCGGCACCGACGGCGGGCGGAAGCACCCCACGGACAGACCTGCCTCGCGGCAGTCGGCGGCCCAGCGCAGTGCCGCCGAGGCCGACGGGGCCCGTACCGACACCACGGCCGCGTCCGGCCGGGCCGCGGTCAGGCCGGACGCGGTGAGCCGCCCGTACAGCCGGTCGGCCACCTCGCGGGCACGGCCGGCGCGCTCCGGCTCCCGCCGGAGCAGGCGCAGGCTCGCCAGAGCCGCGCCCGCGGCGGCCGGGGCCAGTCCGGTGTCGAAGATGAAGGTGCGGGCCGTGTTGACCAGGTGCCGGATCACCTTGGCCGGGCCGAGCACGGCGCCGCCCTGGCTGCCCAGCGACTTCGACAGGGTCAGGGTGGCGACGACGTACGGTGCGCCGGCGAGCCCGGCGGCGTGCAGCGCGCCCCGGCCGCCCTCCCCCAGGACGCCCAGGCCGTGGGCGTCGTCCACCAGCAGGGCCGCGCCCTCGTCGCGGCACGCGGCGGCGTAACCGGCGAGCGGGGCGGCGTCGCCGTCGACGGAGAACACCGAGTCGCTCACGAGCAGCGCCCGGCCCTCGTGCGCGGTGAGCGCCTTGCGCGCGGCGTCCGGGTCGGAGTGCGGGACCACCGCGGTCTCGGCGCGCGAGAGCCGGCAGCCGTCCACGATGGAGGCGTGGTTGCCGGCGTCGGAGACGACCAGCGTGCCCCAGTCGCTGAGCGCCGTGACGGCGGCGAGGTTGGCCGCGTATCCGGACGACAGCACGAGCGCGGCCTCGAAGCCGCAGAAGGCGGCGAGCTCCCGCTCCAGTTCCGCGTGCAGTTCCGTGGTGCCGGTGACGAGACGGGAACCGGTGGCTCCGGCGCCCCAGCGCTCGGCCGCCTCGCGGGCCCCGCGGATGGTCCCGGGGTGCCGGGACAGGCCGAGGTAGTCGTTGCTCGCGAGGTCCAGCAGCGGCGACACCGGCGGCCGGGGGCGCAGGGAGCGGACCAGTCCGGCCTGCTCCCGGGCGCGCTCCGCGGCGTCGATCCAGGCGAAGACGTCCGCGGGGTCGGGAGTGTGCTGGGGCATCGGCGTGTCCTCGTGTTTTGTCGGCAGTCCACAGACCTGCCCGACCCTAGTCCCCGGGACTTGTCCGCCAGGTGTGGTGATACACACACACCCATCCGGCCATGTTGTGCGATCTCTCCTTGGCCGCGATGGGTCGAGTGGGACAGGATCGGGTCCATGGACCTGCTGAACACCCTGGTGGACAAGGGGCTGCGGCGTGAGCTGCCGACCCGCGAAGAAGCGCTCGCCGTACTGGCGACTTCTGACGACGAACTGCTCGACGTGGTGGCCGCGGCCGGCAAGGTGCGCCGCCAGTGGTTCGGTCGTCGGGTCAAGCTGAACTACCTGGTCAACCTGAAGTCGGGCCTGTGCCCGGAGGACTGCTCCTACTGTTCCCAGCGTCTGGGCTCGAAGGCCGAGATCCTCAAGTACACCTGGCTCAAGCCGGAGGAGGCCTCCCAGGCGGCCGCCGCGGGCGTCGCGGGCGGGGCGAAGCGGGTGTGCCTGGTCGCGAGCGGCCGCGGTCCGACGGACCGGGACGTGGAGCGCGTCGGCAGGACGATCGAGGCGATCAAGGAGCAGAACGAGGGCATCGAGGTGTGCGCGTGCCTCGGTCTGCTCTCGGACGGCCAGGCGGAGAAGCTGCGCGAGGCGGGCGCCGACGCCTACAACCACAACCTGAACACCTCCGAGGCCACCTACGGCCAGATCACCAAGACCCACACCTACGCCGACCGCGTGGACACGGTGGAGAAGGCGCACGCGGCGGGCCTGTCGGCCTGCTCGGGCCTGATCGCGGGCATGGGCGAGACCGACGAGGACCTCGTCGACGTGGTCTTCTCGCTGCGCGAGCTGGACGCCGACTCCGTTCCGGTCAACTTCCTGATCCCCTTCGAGGGCACCCCGCTGGCGAAGGAGTGGAACCTCACCCCGCAGCGCTGCCTGCGGATCCTGGCGATGGCGCGGTTCGTCTGCCCCGACGTCGAGGTCCGGCTGGCGGGCGGGCGCGAGGTGCACCTGCGTTCGCTGCAGCCGCTGGCGCTGAACATCGTCAACTCGATCTTCCTCGGTGACTACCTCACCAGCGAGGGCCAGGCCGGCCAGGCCGACCTCGACATGATCGCGGACGCCGGTTTCGAGGTGGAGGGCGCCGGTACGACGACCCTGCCCGCGCACCGCTCCGACGTGGCGGACGCGGCTCCCGCCGGCGGCGGGTGCGGCTCCAACGGCGGCGCCTCCCTGTGCGGTTCCGGCGCGGGCGCGGCGTCGGCCGGGGACGAGGCCGAGGGCTGCGGCTCGGCGTGCGGCGGCTGCTCGGGCCACGCGCACGCGGAGGCCACGCCGGTGCCCGCGCAGCCGGCCCAGGCCGAGCCGGGCGCGCTCCGGTCGGACCTGGTGGCGGTGCGCCGCCGCGGCGCGGGGACGGACATCGCGCCCAATGCCTGACCTGCCCCACTCGCGTTCGGCGGGCGCGGAACTGCTCGCGCTGGACCGGCAGCACGTCTGGCACCCGTACGGCCCGATGCCCGGGCGGCAGGAGCCGCTGGTCATCGACTCCGCCTCGGGGGTGCGGCTGCGGCTCGCCGACCCGTCCCAGGGGGAGGGGCACGACGAGCTGGTCGACGGCATGTCCTCCTGGTGGTCGGCCATCCACGGCTACAACCACCCGGTGCTCAACGAGGCCGTGACCGCGCAACTCGGCAGGATGTCGCACGTGATGTTCGGCGGGCTCACGCACGAGCCCGCCGTCCGGCTCGCCGCGAAGCTCGTCGAGATCACCCCGGCGGGGCTGGAGCACGTCTTCCTCTCCGACTCGGGTTCGGTGTCGGTCGAGGTCGCCGTGAAGATGTGCCTCCAGTACTGGCGGTCGCTCGGGCACACGGGCAAGACCCGGCTTCTGACCTGGCGCGGCGGCTACCACGGGGACACCTGGCAGCCCATGGCCGTCTGCGATCCAGAGGGCGGCATGCACGAGCTGTGGCAGGGTCACCTGCCGCGGCAGGTCTTCGCGGACGCGCCGCCCGGCGGCTTCGACACGCCCGTGGATCCGGCGTACGCCGACCACCTGCGCGAGAGGATCGCCGCGCACGCGGACGAGCTGGCGGCCGTGATCGTGGAGCCCGTGGTGCAGGGCGCGGGCGGCATGCGCTTCCACCACCCGGGCCACCTGCGGGTGCTGCGCGAGCTGTGCGACGAGTACGGGGTCCTGCTGATCCTGGACGAGATCGCCACGGGCTTCGGCCGCACCGGCGCGCTCTTCGCGGCGGACCACGCGGGGATCACCCCGGACGTGATGTGCCTGGGCAAGTCGCTGACCGGCGGGTACCTCACGCTGGCGGCGACCCTGTGCACCGAGCGGGTCGCCGACGGGATCTCCCGGGGCGAGGTACCGGTGCTGGCGCACGGACCGACCTTCATGGGGAACCCGCTGGCCACGGCGGTGGCGCTGGCCTCCGTGGAGCTGCTGCTCGGCCAGGACTGGGCGCTCGACGTCAAACGGATCGAGGCGGGGCTGCGCGAAGGGCTCTCGGCCGCGGCCGGCATCCCCGGCGTACGGGACGTGCGCGTGCTCGGCGCCATCGGCGTGGTCCAGCTGGACCACGAGGTCGACGTGGCGGCAGCCACCCGGGCGGCGGTGCGCGAGGGCGTGTGGCTGAGACCGTTCCGGGACCTCATCTACGTGATGCCGCCGTTCGTCACGGGCGACGCGGACGTGAACCGTATCTGCCGCGCGGTGTGCGCGGCGGCCCAGGAAGGCTGAGAAGAGCAGATGTCCGTAGTGATCGTGTCCGGGACGGGCACGGAGATCGGCAAGACCGTGGTCACCTCGGCCGTCGCGGCGGCGGCCGTGGCGGCGGGCCGCTCGGTGGCGGTGCTCAAGCCGGCGCAGACCGGTGTCGGCCCGCTGGAGCCGGGGGACGCGGCGGAGGTGGTGCGGCTGGCCGGCCCCGCCGTCACGGCGATGGAGCTGGCCCGCTATCCGGAGCCCCTGGCCCCGGACACGGCGGCCCGGCGCTCGGGTCTGCCGACGCTGGCCCCGGCGCAGATCGCGGAGGCCGCCCGGCGGCTGGCCGAGGACCACGACCTGGTCCTGGTCGAGGGTGCGGGCGGGCTGCTCGTGCAGTTCGACGAGGCGGGCCACACGCTGGCCGACGCCGCGCGGCTGCTGGACGCCCCGACCCTGATCGTCGCACAGGCGGGTCTGGGGACCCTCAACTCCACGACCCTCACGGCGGAGGCCCTGCGGGCCCGGGGCCTGACCCCGCTGGGCGTGGTGGTCGGCAGCTGGCCGCACTCCCCGGACCTGGCGGCCCGCTGCAACCTGGCGGACCTACCGAAGTCCTCGGAGCTGCCCCTCCTGGGCGCTGTCCCGGAGGACTCCGGCACCCTCGCCCCGGAACTCTTCCGTGCCGAGGCCCCCTCCTGGCTGGCCCCGCCCCTCTCGGGCACCTGGTCGGCGGAGTCCTTCCTCGCCGCCTGGTCCCCCCCGGCCTTCACCCCGGCCTGACCCCACCCGTCAGCCCCGCCGCCACCCCACCCCCGCTGCCCTCCCAGCCCCGCCGTCCTTCCAGCCCCGCCGGCGTTTGAGGCGCGGGGGCGCGGGGGCGGCGCCCCCGCAACGGCGCCGCACCCGACCCGACACCGCACCCCACCCCGTACCCGGCACCCGCACCCGCACCCGCACCCGCACCCTGCGCTAGCCGAGCGCCTTCACCCACCGCGTCCACTGCTCCTGCGCCCCGTACCCGCCCGCCGCCCAGGCCCGGCGCGCCCGCTCGTTGCGATCGAGCACCATCGCATCGGCCCGCCTCCCGCCCAGCGCAGCGAACCGCTCCTCGGCGGCCGCCAGCAGCGCCGTGCCGATCCCCCGCCGCCGGTGCGCCGGGTGCACGGCGAGCCGGTAGAGGTGACACCGCCAGCCGTCGAAGCCGGCGATCACGGTCCCGACCAGCTCCCCGTCGCGGCGCGCGAGCAGCAGCGCCTCGGGGTCCCGCCCGTGGAGCCCCTCGACGCCCGCGAGGTCGTCGCTGATACTCGTCCCCTCGGCGGCGGTCTTCCAGAAGTCCAGTACGTCGCTGAGATCACCGGCCGACGCGGGGCCGATGTGAAGATCGCTCATGTTCCGATCCCATCACCCGGCCGCGCTCGACCAAAAGGATGATCCGACCGCTTTGCTCGTCCTTTACCATGTGGTCACCGTCCCTCTTGAGTGAAAGGTGTGTGAGCGTCCGCCCATGGGCGAGCCTCCCAGTCCACGACATCCCGCCCCACGACGTCCGCGTGCGCGACATGCGCGTCCGCGACACCGCGCGGTCCCCCTCCTCCTGGCCGATCATGGGACGGAGGTGATCGACCGATGACCGAGGTCCTCCTGCTCGTCGTGGCGCTGCTCCTCTGCCTTGCCTGCGGAGTCTTCGTCGCGGCCGAGTTCTCACTCACGACCGTCGAGCGCAGCGAGCTCGAACGGGCCGCCGAGCGCGGTGAGGGCGGTGCCGACAGCGCACTGGCGGCCGTCCGCACCCTCACCTTCCAGCTCTCCGGCGCACAGCTCGGCATCACCGTGACCGGCCTGGTCATCGGCATGATCTCCAAGCCGTCGATCGCCGCCCTCCTCCAGGGCCCGTTCGAAGCCGTCGGGCTCTCGGCCTCCGTGGCCTCCTCCACCGCCCTGGTCCTCGGCACGGTGCTGTCCACCGTCGTCCTGATGGTCGTCGGCGAGCTGGTCCCGAAGAACTGGGCGATCTCCTCGCCGCTGGCGATCGCCAAGCGGGTGGCGACCTTCCAGCGGGTCTTCAGCCGCGCCTTCAGGCCGCTGATCAGCCACCTCAACTCCACCGCGAACCACCTGGTGCGCCGCTTCGGCATGGAGCCGACCGAGGAGCTGGCCTCCGCACGCACCCCGCAGGAGCTGGTCGCCCTGGCCCGGCACTCCGCCAAGGAAGGCGCCCTGGAGAAGGACACGGCCGAGCTGTTCGTCCGGACCCTGAACCTGGCCGACCTGACCGCGGAGAACGTGATGACCCCCCGCGTCCAGGTCACCGCCCTCGACGTGCAGACCACCGCCGAGGACGTGGCGAACGCGACGATGGCCACCGGCCTGTCCCGCTTCCCCGTCTACCGCGGCAGCCTCGACACCGTCGTCGGCACCGTGCACATCAAGGACGTGCTGGCGCTGCCTGCCGAGGAGCGGCGCCGCCGCCCGGTGTCGCAGCTCCTGCGCGAGCCGCTCCTCGTACCGGAGTCGCTGACCGTGGACCGGCTGCTGGACCGGCTGTCGGGCAAGCAGACCATGGCCGTCGTCATCGACGAGTACGGCGGCACGGCGGGCGTCGCCACGCTGGAGGACATCGTGGAGGAGGTCGTCGGCGAGGTGCGCGACGAGCACGACCCGCACGAGACCCCCGACCTCGCCCCGGCGGGCACCGACGACTCCGGACGGCAGCTCTACTCCGCGGACGGCGCCGCGCGCACCGATCAGCTCCGGCGGATCGGACTGCGGGTGCCGGACGGCCCGTACGAGACCCTGGCCGGTCTGATAGCGACCGAGCTGGGCCGGATCCCGGCCGTCGGCGACCGTCTGGAGCTGGACGGCTGGCGGCTGGACGTGGTGGACGACATCGGACGCAGGGCGGCGCGGGTGCTGCTGCACGCGCCCGTCGACGCCCTGGGGTCCGCCGACGGCACGGAGGACGCGCGATGACCGTGATCCAGCTGTTGATCGGCCTGGCGACCCTGGTCGTGAACGCCTTCTTCGTCGGTGCGGAGTTCGCGCTGATCTCGGTCCGGCGCAGCCAGATCGAGCCGTACGCCGAGCAGGGCGACCGGCGGGCCCGCGCCGTCCTGTGGGGCCTGGAGCACGTGTCGGCGCTGATGGCGGCGGCGCAGCTCGGCATCACGCTGTGCACGCTGGTGCTGGGCGTGGTGGCCGAGCCGGCCATCGCCCACCTGCTGACGCCGCTCTTCGACCTGGTCGGGGTGCCGTCCGGGCTGACCCACGCCATCTCCTTCGTGGTGGCGCTGGCGCTGGCGACGTACCTGCACATGCTCTTCGGCGAGATGCTGCCCAAGAACGTGGCGCTGTCCGAGCCGGTGCGTACCGCGCTGCTGCTGGGGCCGCCGCTGGTGACCCTCACCCGGGCGCTGCGCCCGGTGATCTTCGCGATCAACGCCTTCGCCAACACCCTGCTGCGCCTGCTGCGGGTGGAGGTCAAGGACGAGGTCGCGGCGACGTTCTCGGACGACGAGCTGGCCCGGATGGTGAAGGACTCCAGTGACGCGGGGCTCCTCGACGACCGGGCCAGCGAGCGCCTGCACGACGCCCTGGAACTGGGCCGCCGGCCCGTGAACGACGTGGTGCTGCCGGCGGCGCGGGTCATCTCGGCCCGTGAGGGCATCACTCCGGCCGGGCTGGAGCGGCTGTCGGCGGAGAGCGGGTACTCCCGCTTCCCGGTGGTCGACGCGCAGCACGGGATCCTGGGTTACCTGCACGTCAAGGACGCCCTGGACGCGGACGGGGAGACGCGCGACGAGCCCTTCCCGGCGTCGGCGCTGCGCCCGATCGCGCAGGTCCGGGCGGAGACGCCGCTGGACGACGTGCTGACCGCGATGCGGCGCAGCCGCACCCACCTGGCGGCGGTCCTGGGGGCGGAGGACGCCATGACGGGCCTGGTGACGATGGAGGACGTGCTGCGGGAGCTGTTCGGAAGGCCGGCTTCCGCGTAGTGCTCCGGGCGGTGCGGTGCCCGGCCCTTCGAGCAGGGTCGGGTACCGCGCGGTAGCATCACTCCCGCCATGGAGATGAATGCCTCTTACACCAGTTTCGTCGCGGTCGGCGACTCCTTCACCGAGGGAATGTCCGACCTGCTGCCCGACGGCACCTACCGCGGGTGGGCCGACCTGCTGGCCGCCCGGCTCGCCGCGCGCGAGCCGGGCTTCCGCTACGCCAACCTCGCGGTCCGCGGAAAGCTCATCGGGCAGATCGCGCGGGACCAGGTCCCCGTGGCGGCGGCGATGGGCGCCGACGTGGTCACCCTGGTGGGTGGCCTGAACGACGCGCTGCGCCCCAAGGTGGACATGGGCAGGGTCCGCGACCACCTGGAGTCGTCGGTGGAGCTCCTCGCGCCCTCGTGCAAGAAGCTCGTCCTGATGCGTTCCCCGGGACGCAACGGGCCGGTGATGGAACGCTTCCGCCCCCGCATGGAGCAGCTCTTCGCCACCATCGACGACCTCGCCGCCCGGCACGGCGCCCTGGTCGTGGACCTCTACGGCGCCCCCGTCCTCGCGGACCCCCGGATGTGGGACGTCGACCGGCTGCACCTGACGCCCGACGGCCACCGCCGGGTGGCCGAGGCCGTGTGGCAGACCCTGGGCCTGCCCTCCGAGCTCGACTGGCGCACCGAACTGCCCGTCGCTGAGCCGTCCGGCTGGACGGCCCGGCGGTCGCAGGACCTGAGCTTCGCCCGTCAGCACCTGCTGCCCTGGATCGGCCGCCGCCTGACGGGCCGCTCCTCCGGCGACGGCCGTCCGGCCAAGCGCCCCGAGCTGCAGCCGTACGGGGACGCGCCGCTCTCGTAGGAAGGCACCACGACGAGCGGTGGCTCGACCTGCGTAAACGCACAGCGGCGGCCCAAGTAGAATCCCTACACGTGACTGCCAAGCCCCGCATCCCCAATGTCCTGGCCGGCCGCTACGCCTCTGCGGAGCTCGCCGTCCTGTGGTCCCCCGAGTACAAGGTGACGCTGGAGCGGCGGCTGTGGCTCGCCGTGCTGCGCGCCCAGAAGGATCTCGGTATCGAGGTCCCGGACGAGGCCCTCGCCGACTACGAGCGCGTCCTCGAGACGGTCGACCTCGCCTCCATCGCCGAGCGCGAGAAGGTCACCCGGCACGACGTGAAGGCCCGCATCGAGGAGTTCAACGACCTCGCCGGCCACGAGCACGTCCACAAGGGCATGACCTCCCGCGACCTGACCGAGAACGTCGAGCAGCTTCAGATCCGCCTCTCGTTGGAGCTGGCCCGCGACCGTACGGTCGCCGTGCTCGCCCGCCTCGGCAAGCTGGCCGGCGAGCACGCCGAGCTGGTCATGGCCGGCCGCTCCCACAACGTGGCCGCGCAGGCCACCACCCTGGGCAAGCGTTTCGCCACCGCCGCCGACGAGCTGCTGGTCGCCTACGACCGCCTGGAGAACCTGCTCGACCGCTACCCGCTGCGCGGCATCAAGGGCCCGGTCGGCACCGCCCAGGACATGCTCGACCTGCTCGGCGGGGACACCGCCAAGCTCGCCGACCTGGAGCAGCGCATCGCGGCCCACCTCGGCTTCGCGCACGCCTTCACCTCGGTCGGCCAGGTCTACCCGCGCTCGCTCGACTACGACGTGGTCACCGCGCTGGTCCAGCTGGCCGCCGCCCCGTCTTCGATCGCGAAGACGATCCGTCTGATGGCGGGCCACGAGCTGGTCACCGAGGGCTTCAAGCCCGGACAGGTCGGCTCCTCCGCGATGCCGCACAAGATGAACACCCGCTCCTGCGAGCGCGTGAACGGCCTGATGGTCATCCTGCGGGGCTACGCCTCGATGACCGGCGAACTGGCCGGCGACCAGTGGAACGAGGGCGACGTCTCCTGCTCCGTGGTCCGCCGCGTGGCCCTGCCGGACGCCTTCTTCGCCTTCGACGGCCTGCTGGAGACCTTCCTGACGGTCCTCGACGAGTTCGGCGCCTTCCCTGCGGTCGTCGCCCGCGAGCTGGACCGCTACCTGCCCTTCCTCGCGACCACCAAGGTCCTCATGGGCGCGGTCCGGGCCGGCGTCGGCCGCGAGGCCGCCCACGAGGTCATCAAGGAGCACGCGGTGGCCTCCGCGCTCGCGATGCGCGAGCAGGGCGCCGAGCGCAACGAGCTGCTGGACAAGCTGGCCGCCGACGAGCGCATGCCGCTGGACCGGGAGCAGCTCGACGCGCTGATGGCGGACAAGCTGTCCTTCACCGGCGCCGCGGGCGACCAGGTCTCGACGGTGGTCTCCCGTATCGAGGCGATCGCCAAGCAGCACCCGGAGGCCGCCGGATACGCGCCGGGGTCGATCCTCTGACCCCCGAAGAGCTGGCCGCCGCCCGCGACCGCGTCCTCCCGGACGTGGTCGCGGGCGGTCTGCGTGTGCTGTTCTGCGGTATCAATCCCGGTCTCCTCTCCGCCGCGACGGGCCACCACTTCGCCCGCCCCGGCAACCGCTTCTGGCCGGTCCTGCACCTCTCGGGCTTCACCCCGCGGCGCCTGGCCCCCGCGGAGCAGGAGGAGCTCCTGACCTACCGGCTCGGGATCACGAACGTCGTGGCCCGCGCCACGGCCCGCGCCGACGAACTGAGCGCCGAGGAGTTCCGTGAGGGCGGCCGCATCCTGACGGCCAAGGTGGAACTGCTGCGCCCCCAGTGGCTGGCGGTGGTCGGGGTCACGGCCTACCGCACGGCCTTCGGCGAGAGGAAGGCTCAGATCGGCCCCCAGGAGCGCACCATCGGCTCCACCCGTGTCTGGGCCCTCCCCAACCCCAGCGGCCTGAACGCCCACTGGACCGCCGAGTCCATGGCCGAGGAGTACGCCCGTCTCCGGGAGGCCGCGACTCCCCCGGACTGAGCTCAGCCCGGCCAGCGGACCTGCCCGCTTTCGACCGACAGCACCTCCGGGACCTCGGCTTCGTGGAACCGGAGGAACCCGATCCCGACCGCGTCCGCGTCGCGCCGATGCGTCTCGTCGGCGCGGGCCGCCAGCCACCCGAGCAGCTCCCCCACCCGCTCGAACTCATCGGGGTGAACTTCCAGCCGGGCTGTCAGGGCCCAGCCCTTGCGCGGCAGGTCCGCCCGGCTCACCAGCGCCGAACAGAGCGCCCCGCCCACGCGCCGGGCGGCCCCCCGCCCGGCCAGCAACGGCTGGGGATCGTCCTCGATCACCGGTTCCCCCCGGTCGTCAAACGCGACGACCGGAAACCGGGTGACGATGGACAGCGTCTCCGGCGGCCCTCCGGTCCCCAGATGCCAACGCAACTCGGCAAGCTCCCCCTCGGACATCCCCTCCCGCAGATCGACGGCCACCGTCAACTCGTAGACATCACTCACTGCGCACACTTCCTAGGGCGGGTCGGTGACGGTGACCACGGCCGTCAGCAGGTACGTGTCGTCGGGGTCGCGCTGTGTCACGCAGGCCACCAGCCAGCGCTCCGCGGCTCGCCAGAGGTGGATGTGGTCGGTGCCGGTGCTCAGGTCGGTCCATGGCTGCGGTATCTCCTCCCCCTCGAACACGCGGTCCCTCAGCGTCCCCAGGCTGAAGATCTGCGGTTCTCCCCACCGTTCGCTCGCCGCCTGGGTCAGCGCTCCGTACTCCGCGCTGATCTGGTCGGCGGCCTCAATACGGCCCGAGCCGTCGTCGTCCCAGAAGTGCGGTGTCCGGGAGAGCCGCACCAGGTGGAATCCCGGACCGCTGCTGCTGTCGACGGTCCGGACCGGCTCCTTGGGGAACTCCTTCGCCAGGAGCCGGTCGATCGTGTCGAGGTGCTCTGCCGTGGTCATGCCGTCAGTATCCCGAGCAGCACTGACAACTGGCCCTGTGTCACGCGTCCCTGTGGCGCACCGCCAGCCAGCCGGCGAGGAGGGCGGCTCCGGCCCACAGGGCCATGACGCCGAGACCGGTCCAGGGGCCGAGGTAGTCCTCCGTACGGGAGTGCATCACCAACTGCCCGGCACGGTCCGGCAGGAACTGGGCCGCACCGCCCGAGGCCTCGCCGACGACGAACGACACCACCAGGACGAAGGGTATGAGCAGGCCCAGCACCGCCGTACCGCTGCGCAGCACCGCGGTCAGCCCGGCCGCGAACAGCGCCATCAGCGTGAGGTAGAGCCCGCTGCCGACGACGGCGCGGTAGGTGCCCGGGTCGCCGAGCTCCAGGGCGTACTGGCCCATGAAGGCCTGTCCGGCGACGAAGGTGACCAACCCGGTGACCTGCCCCGTCAGCAGGGCCAGCACGCCCACGGTCGTGATCTTCGACAGGTAGAGGCGGGTGCGGTTCGGTACCGCCGCCAGGGAGGTGCGCAGAGCACCGTTGTGGAACTCGCTGGAGAAGGCACTGGCGCCGAAGACCATCGCGGCGATCTGGCCGAAGATGATCCCGTAGTACGCGGCGTAGAGCGGATCGGCGCCCATGCTGCCCTCCTCGGCCCGGCCGATCGCCGCGGCCGTCAGCGCCTGGATCCCGGCAGTGGCGGCGAGGACGGATATCAGCCCTCCCAGGGTGCCGCGCAGGGAGCGTATCTTGATCCATTCCGAGTGCAGGCTGGGGACGGTGGGCAGAGCGGCGCGCATGGCGGTGCCTCCTGAAGGTCGTGTACGTCAGCGGGTAGCGGTGAACTGCGCGTGGTCGGCGGTGAGGTCGAGGTAGGCCTGCTCCAGTGAGGCGCGCTCGTCGGACAGTTCCAGCACGGGAATGCCTTCACGGGCGGCCAGGGTGCCGAGTTGTTCGGCCGCCATGTCCGCGACGGTCCACCGCCCGTCGCCGGTGTCGGCCAGCTCGAAGCCGTCCCGGGCCAGGGCGGCCCGCAGTCGGACGGGGTCGGAGGTCCGCAGGCGCACGCGCCGGGTGCTGCGGGCGTCGATGAAATCGGCCATCGTGGTGTCGGCCAGCAGCTTGCCGTTGCCGAGGACGACCAGGTGGTCGGCGAGCGCGGAGGTCTCCGACATCAGGTGGCTGGAGACCAGTACGGTGCGCCCCTCGGCGGCGAGGCCGCGCATCAGCTCGCGTATCCAGATGATGCCCTCGGGGTCGAGCCCGTTGGTCGGCTCGTCCAGCAGGAGCACCCCGGGGTCGCCCAGCAGCGCGGCGGCTATGCCGAGGCGCTGGCGCATGCCGAGTGAGAAGGACTTGATGCGCCGCCGGGCGACAGGGGCTATGCCCGTCCGCTCCAGGACCTCGTCCACGCGGCGTGCCGGCATGCGGCCGGCGGCGGCGAGGAAGAGGAGGTGATCCCGGGCGGTGCGCCCGCCGTGCGCCGACTGCGCGTCCAGGAGGGCGCCCACCCGGTGCAGTGGGTCCGGCAGGTCGACGTAGCGCCGGCCGCCGATGGTGGCCGTGCCGGAGGTCGCCCGGTCCAGGCCCAGCAGCAGGCGCATGGTGGTGGACTTCCCCGCGCCGTTGGGGCCCAGGAAGCCGGTGACCCGCCCGGGCAGGACATCGAAGGTGAGCCCGTCCACCGCACGGTGGGAGCCGTATGCCTTGGTCAGTTCTCGGATCTCGATGCTGTTCATGGCTCAAGGTTCGCCGTCCGCCCCACCCCTCTCCCTCCCCCGTGCGAGGGTGCCGTCTCCCCCACACGGGGGAGACGGCCGTCGACGTCGCACTGCGACGATGGGGGCATGAACCGACTGCTGCGGGCCCCGTTCCAACCAGTGACGTATTCGCGCTGGTTACACCTCTGCGTGCCGCTGCTGATCCTTGGCCTGTGGCTGTTCGTGTTCCCCGAGTGGCCGTGGGGGCTGCTGCTGGTCGTCCTTCCCTTCGGGCTGGTGCCCTGGGTGCGTCTGGCGGAGGGTCTCCAGGCGCAGTTCCTGCTCACGCCGGACGCGCACGGATCGGCCAAGGACGTCATAAGCGCGGCGCCGTCGGCGCGTTGGGGAGACCGCTGGCGGACGGTGGTGTGGCTGGAGACGCGGATGGTCGTCGCCGTCGGGGCGATGTGTGCCACGGTCTGGATGCCGATGATGGCGGTCGCGCTGATCGCGACGGCGCTCGGCCATCCCATGAAACCTGAGCCCTTGGGACCGTTCATACCGGACGGCCGCTGGGTCGCCGCCCTGCTGGTGCCCGTCCCGCTGATCGTCCTGCTGGTCGTCGTGGTGCTCCTCGGCGAACTGATCACGGCCGCCGCCACCCGGTTGCTCAGCCCTTCGGCGGCCGAGCGGCTGAGCGCGCTGGAGGAACGGACCGAACAGCTGCTGGAGCGCACCCGGATCGCCCGGGAGCTGCACGATTCGATCGGACACGCACTGACCGTGGCCGTGGTGCAGGCGGGGGCGGCACGCGCCGCCGGCGATCCCGCCTTCACCGACCGGGCGTTGGCCGCGATCGAGGAGACGAGCAGGGCCGCGCTGGAGGACCTGGAGCGGGTGCTCGGTGTGCTGCGGGAGTCCGGTCGGCCGCCGTCGCAGCAGCCGACGCTGGCGGAGGCCGACCGGCTGCTCGAATCGGCCCGGGCGTCCGGCTCCGAGGTGGACGCGCAACTGACCGGACCGCTGGAGAAGCTGCCCGGTCCGGTCACTCGCGAGGGGTACCGCATCCTGCAGGAGGCGCTCACCAATGTGCTGCGGCACTGCGGGCCCGTCCCGGTCCGGGTGCGGGTGGAGATGGCCGGGGACCGGCTGGTTCTGGAGGTGACCAATGCGCTGCCGGAACGCCCCGGCGTGACGATCGGCGGCGGCAGCGGACTGCGCGGAATACGCGAACGGGCCGCGCTGCTCGGCGGGGTGGCCGAGACCGGGCCGCACGAGGGTGGCTGGAGGGTGCGCGCACGGCTTCCGCTGGAGCGAATACGCTGACGGGATGCCGGTTACCGTACTGCTCGTCGACGACGAACCCCTGGTCCGCGCGGGTCTGCGCGCCGTCCTGGACTCCCAGCCCGACATCGAGGTGGTGGGTGAGGCGGCCGACGGCGCCTCCGTGATCCCCCTCGTGCGGCAGCTGCGGCCGGACGTGGTGGCCATGGACGTGCGGATGCCGCTGCTCGACGGGATCGAGGCGACCCGGGCGGTGCTGCGGACGGTGGACTCCCCGCCGAAGATCCTCGTGGTGACCACCTTCGAGAACGACGAGTACGTCTACGAGGCGCTGCGCGCCGGCGCGGACGGGTTTCTCCTCAAGCGGGCCAGGCCTGCGGAGATCGTGCACGCGGTCCGGCTGGTGGCGGAGGGCGAGACGCTGCTCTTCCCGGCGGCCGTACGGGCCCTGGCCGCGGAGTACGGCAACCGGCAGGCGCGGGCGGTGCTGGAGCGGGCCGCCCTGACCGAGCGGGAGGAGGCGGTCCTGCGGCTGATGGCCCGCGGCCTCACCAACGTCGAGATCGCGTCCGAGCTGATCGTCGGCACCGAGACGGTCAAGTCCCACGTCAGTGCGATCCTGGCGAAGCTGGGGGCGCGGGACCGCACCCAGGCGGTGATCACGGCGTACGAGTCGGGCTTCGTCTCACCGGCCTGAGAGGAGGGCCTGCTCCGGCCGATGGGGGGCTGCTTCTCGCCGCCGCACCCGGCGCGCAGTACGATCCGGCTGACAGGCTCGCTAGCTGGGAGGACACACGTTGGGGCAGCTGACCGGCGGGGACCCCTCTCTGCTCCGGCGGATCAATTCCGCGGTGGTGCTGCGTGCACTGCGGACGGCCGGCTCGCCGACCCTCACCGACCTCACGCGGCTGACCGGGCTCTCCCGGCCGACCGTCGAAGGGGTCGTGGAGGGACTGATCGGGACCGGCCTCGTCGTCGAGGCCGAGGCCGAGGAGGGCGCGCGGCGCCAGGGGAGACCGGCGAGGCGCTTCCGGTTCCGGGCCGAGGCGGGGCATCTGCTCGGCATAGAGATCGGCTCGCACCGGGTCGCGGTGCTGCTGTCCGGTCTGGACGGACGCATCATCGGCGCCGGTACCAAGGAGGTCGCAGAGTCGGCCTCCGCCGACGAGCGGCTGGAGCGGGTCCGTGCGGCCGTGGCCGATCTGCTGCGCCGCGCCGGCGTACCGCGGGACTCCTTGCGCGCGGTCGGGGTCGGCAGCCCCGGGATCGTGGAGGCGGACGGCACGGTACGCCTCGGCACCGCTCTGCCTGGCTGGACCGGCCTGCCGCTCGGGGACCGGCTGCGCCGCTCGTTCCGCTGCCCGGTGCAGGTGGAGAACGACGCCAACGCGGCGGCGGTCGCCGAGCACTGGAAGGGCGCGGCGCGCGACACCGGCGACATGGTGTTCGTGATGGCGGGACTCAGCCCGGGCGCGGGCTCGCTCATCGGGGGCCGGCTGCACCGGGGCTTCGGCGGCGCGGCCGGGGAGATCGGCGCCCTGCACCTGCTCGGCCGCGAGGCGACGCCGGAGCGGCTGCTGTCGACCACGGGCGAGCCCCTGCACCCCCTGGACGAGCCGGCCGTCGCCGAGGTCTTCGCGAAGGCCAAGCGGGGCGACGAGCGGGCGGTCGCCGCCGTCGAGCGGTTCCTGCAGCGCCTGGTGCACGATGTGGCGGCGCTGGTCCTGGCGATGGACCCGGAGCTGGTGGTCGTCGGCGGCTGGGCGGCCGGCCTGGACGGCGTCCTGGAACCCCTGCGCCGGGAGCTGGAGCGCTACTGCCTGCGTCCGCCGCGGGTGGCCCTGTCACTGCTCGGCGAGGCGGCGGTGGCGACCGGTGCCCTCCGGCTCGCGCTCGACCACGTCGAGGAGGAGCTGTTCGCGGTGGAGAAGACGGTCACGGCCCGCCGTCGCTGACTTCCCGCGCGGCCCGGCCGTCGTCGGCAGCCACCGGGTTGCCCACGGGACCTCCCGACCCTGACAGACCGCCCTGTAAACCACCCCGAAAGACCGGACGGCCGTGGTCCGCCCCGCAGAAGCGGGCCGCGACCACGGCCGTCCGGCTCGGCCGGGTGTCAGGAGGCGACGGGTTCGTGCGTGATCTCGACGCCGCCGGAGTCGCCGAAGGTGAGGCGGCAGGTGTCGGCGCGGTAGGTGGCCACCGAGACGGCGGCCGTGCCCGCGGCGGTGAAGTACCGCGTGGTGACCAGAAGCACCGGTGCGCCGGGCAGCCGGTCCAGCTCCTTGGCGTCGTCGGCGCGGGCCGAGCCGAGCTCCACCGAGCGGTCCTGCCCGTCGAGGACCAGCCGCTGCAGCTCGCGCAGGACGGCACGCGCACGGGCAGGACCCGACGGGGGCTCGATGGCGGGCAGTCCGGGCACCGAGGCGGCCGGCACGTACAGCAGCTCGGCGGCGACGGCCTGACCGTTCGTCATCCGGGTGCGGCGCACGGTGTGCACGGGCTGGTCGGCGGCGAACGCCCCGCCCGTACCGAGAAGCTTCACCACGGCGGCCGGCGGCAGGGACTCCGCGGCGTCCTGGGGCTCCCAGCCGTCCGCGGACTCCCCGGGCCAGCTGTGCCGCTCGCTGCCGACGGCCACGCCGACGCGCGGCGGGGCGACGGTGGTGCCGACGCCGCGGCGGCGCTGCAGCCGGCCTTCGAGCTCCAGCTGCTCCAGCGCCTGACGCAGCGTCGCGCGGGCGACTCCGAAGCGGGCTGCGAGTTCACGCTCGTTGGGCAGCACCTCACCGACGGCGAAGTCCTGGTCGAGCGCCTCGCTGAGGACGGTCTTCAGGTGCCAGTACTTCGGCTCCGGCACCGTTTCGAGCTGCGTGGTCCCCACCCTGACTCCTCCTGCCATCGCTGCACTCGCCGTGTGTTCCAGCGGCAGTTCTGCGCCCTTGTTTATTAAAGGTTCCTGCACTATCCCTGCGACGATAGGACGGTGCACCCCCTTGGTCAAGACCAATGCTCATACCTTTGCCGGGCAGATCGGGCATATGTATCAAGCCGTTCACGGGATGTTCTCGTACGCACCGAAGGCTTGTAGTCAAGGGCTACCCGACGGTAATCATGGCGGTGGGCACTCCTGACAGCCTGTCTCGCAGCAGTCCAACCGATGAGGAGCAGCATGACCGCCACGGTCTCCTTCACGATCGATTCGCCGCTCGGCCCCCGGACCGCCACCGTCGCCTACGAGCGCAAGGGAGCGGGCGAACCGCTCCTCCTGCTGCACGGCATCGGCCACCACCTCCAGGCCTGGCACCCGGTGACCGACATCCTGGCCGCCGAGCACGACGTGATCGCCGTCGACCTGCCCGGATTCGGGGCCTCGGAGCCCCTGCCCAAGGGCGTCCCGTACTCCCTGGGCACCGTGGCCCCGGCGCTCGGAGCGCTCTGCACGGCCCTCGGCGTCGACCGCCCGCATGTCGCGGGCAATTCCCTCGGTGGCCTGCTCGCCCTCGAAATGGGCCGGAGCAACCTCGTCCGCTCGATCACGGCCCTCTCCCCCGCCGGGTTCTGGACCGAGGCCGAACGCCGCTACGCCTTCGCCGCGCTCCTGGCCATGCGGGCCGGCGCCAGGACGCTGCCCCTGCCCACCGTCCACCGGCTCTCGCGCACCGCGGTCGGCCGGGCCGCGCTCACCGGCACCATCTACGCCCGCCCGGCCCGTCGTTCACCCGAGGCCGTGGTCGCCGAGACCCTCGCCCTGCGCCACGCCAGCGGATTCGAGGACACCCTGGTCGCGGGTGGTTCCGTACGCTTCACCGACGACGTACCGGGGCTGCCCGTCACCATCGCGTGGGGGACCCGCGACCGGCTGCTGCTGCGCCGCCAGGGCGTACGGGCCAAGCACACCCTCCCCGGCGCACGACTGGTGCGCCTCCCGGGGTGCGGCCACGTCCCGATGAGCGACGACCCGGCCCTCGTCGCCCGGGTGGTACTGGACACGGCACGCAGCGCCGGCCCGGCCGCCGCCTCCCTCGAAAGCGCACACGCGCCCGAGTGAGGCCGCGGGCGCACCGGCGCCGGCCGCGCGGGGCCGGCCGGGCGGACCCGAGCGAGCGCGGCCGGCCGGGCGAGCGGGCCCGGGCGAGCGCGGCCGGCCGGGCGAGCGGGGCCGGGCGAGCGCGGCCGGCTGAGCGGGACGGTGCGAGTGCCGGTCCTGGCGCGCGGGACCGGCCGGGCGCGTGAGCGAGGAGTACCTCTTCGGGTCAGCGGGCCGGGCACCTGAACGGGTGAGCGGCTGGCGGCTGTTCATCCGCGGTTCGCGTGGGCGACGCGGCCGGGCCGGTGGGCGACGGCACGCTGGTGCGACCCGTCCTCGCCGCCCCCTGGAGACGCACCGATGGCATCGACCCCGCACACCCGACGGTCCCTCATCGGCGGTTCCCTCGCGCTGTCCTCGGCACTGCTCGCCGCTCCGGCCCTCGCCGCTCCCGCCTTCGCCCGCTCCGGCCGGCCGAACGCCTACTGGGGCGTCCAGTCCGGCGAGATCACCGCGCACTCGGCCACCGTGTGGACCCGCGCCGACCGCCTCGCGCGGATGTACGTCGACACCTCTCCCAGCGAGGCGTTCCGCTACGCCGTCCGCCGCCACCGCGGCCCGCTCCTCGGCCCGTCGAGCGACTTCACCGGGACCACCGTCCTGCGCGACCTCCCGCCGGGACAGCAGATCCACTACCGCGTGGTCGTCGCCGACCCCGACGACCCCCGCCGCACCGCCGAACCCGTCCACGGCACCTTCCGCACCACCCCGGTCTCCCGCCGCCGCGACGTGCGGTTCCTGTGGTCGGGGGACCTGGCGGGCCAGGGCTGGGGCATCAACCCCGATGTCGGCGGCTACCGCGTCTTCGACGAGATGCGCCGGCACGACCCCGACTTCTTCCTCTTCAGCGGGGACACGATCTACGCCGACGGGCCGATCGCGTCCGCCGTGCCCCTGCGCGACGGCTCGGTCTGGCGCAACATCACCACAACGGAGAAGTCCAAGGTCGCCGAGACGCTCGACGAGTTCCGGGGCAACTTCCGGTACAACCTCCTCGACCGCAACCTCCTCGCGTTCAACGCCCAGGTCCCCGTCCTCGCCCAGTGGGACGACCACGAGGTGCGCAACAACTGGTACCCGGGCCAGCTGATCGACGACCCCCGCTACACGGTGAGGGAGGCCGACACCCTCGCCGCCCGTGCCCGCCGCGCCTTCGGCGAGTACTTCCCCGTCACCGATCTGCGGGGCGGCCGCACCGAGGGCCGGATGTACCGCGTGATGCGGTACGGCCCGCTCCTCGACGTCTTCGTGCTCGACATGCGGACCTACCGGAACGCCAACTCCCCCGGCGGCCAGGCCGAGGACCCCATCGGCATCCTCGGCCCCGAGCAGCTCGCCTGGATCAAGCGCGAGCTCTCCCGCTCCCGGGCCACCTGGAAGGTCATCGCCGCCGACATGCCGCTCGGCATCGTCGTCCCCGACGGGGCCTCGGACTTCGAGGCCGTGGCCCAGGGGGACCCGGGCGCCCCGCTGGGCCGCGAGCTGCAGATCGCCGAGCTGCTGCGGCACATCAAACACCAGCGCATCACCGGCACCCTCTGGCTCACCGCCGACGTGCACTACACCGCCGCGAACCACTACGCCCCCGAGCGGGCCGCGTTCACCGACTTCGCCCCGTTCTGGGAGTTCGTCTCCGGGCCCATCGGGGCGGGCGGCTTCCCGGCCGGACGGCTCGACGCCACCTTCGGACCCGAGGCGGTCTTCGTCCAGTCGGCCCCCTTCGCCAACATGTCGCCGTCCGAGAACCCTCCCTATTACGGGGAGGTCGCCATCGACGGCGACAGCGGGGAGCTCACCGTACGGTTGCGCCGCCAGGGAGGCGGCGTACTCTTCACCCGGACCCTCCAGCCGGGGCGTGCGAGCCAGTAGGGCGACCGAAAGAGGCCCGGAAAACTGGATGAAATCGGCCAGATGGACACTTAACCAGTCGGTCACAGTTCGTTCGTGATCACGCAACACCCCTGCGCCACAGTGGTGTGCATGACTGACCGCATCCACGCCCCCGCCCAGCGTCCCCACCGTCACCACTGGCGCCGCGACGTCGTCGAGCTCGCCGCACTGTTCTGCGCCGTCGCGGTCGCCGACGGCATCGCCAATCTCGTCGTGCACGGCCCCAGGGGCCCGGTCCTGCTGGTCGCCTCGGCCGTCGCGCTGCTGGTGACCGCGGCCTTCCACACCTGGTGGGCGCGGCGGCACAGCCATGCGCCGCCGCCCACCACACCGCCGCCCGCGGATCCGGCGCCGCGGGCGACGGCCGCAGCCACCGGAGCCACGGGTACCGCCGCCGCCACCGCGCTGTGGCGGATGCGCACGACCGTGCGGGACCAGCCCGGCTCCCTGGCCGTCCTCTGCACCGCCCTCGCCCGCAACGGCGTGGACATCCTCACCCTCCAGACGCACCCGCTGCCCGAGGGCGGCACCGTGGACGAGTTCCTGCTGCGCGCCCCGCAGGAGCTGCCCTCCGCCGACCTCACCCGCGCCGTCTCCCGGGCCGGCGGCCACAGCACCTGGATCGAGCGCGCCGACGCCCACGACCTCGTCGACACCCCGACCCGTCTGCTCGGCCTGGCCACCCGCACCGCTTTGGACGCCGCCGAACTGCCCCTCGCCCTGCGCCAGCTGCTCGGCCGCTGCACGATCCACTCGATCCCGGCGACCACCCTCTCCGGCCGCCCCAACTCCGGCGCGGACGCCCCCGTCGAGGGCGTGCTGGAGTCCACCGTCATGCGGCTGCGGGACCCCTCGGGCGGCGCGATCACCATCGAGCGGCCCTACCTGCCCTTCACGCCGACCGAGTTCGCCCGGGCCCGCGCGCTGGTCGAACTCGACGCCCGGCTCGGCCCGCGCGTCCCGCGCAGCCAGGACGTACTGACCCTCCCCGAGGGCAACGAGATCACCGTGCGCCGCGCCGACGGGTCCGACCTGGCCGCGGCCCGCGCCATGCACGACCGCTGCTCCGAGCGCACCCTCGGCCTGCGCTACCACGGCCCCGTCGCCGACGCCGACCGCTACCTCGGCCACCTGCTCAGCCCCCGCTTCGGCCGCACCCTCGCCGCCACCACCGCGTCCGGCAAGCTCGTCGCCCTCGGCCACCTGCTGTGGGACGGCGACGAGACCGAGGTCGCCCTGCTCATCGAGGACGACTGGCAGCGCCGGGGCATCGGCACCGAACTGCTCGGCCGGCTCATCGCCATGGCCGTCGAGGCCGGTTGCGACAGCGTGTACGCCGTCACCCAGGCCGCCAACACCGGCATGGTGGCCGCCATGCGCGGCCTCGGCCTGCCCCTCGACTACCAGATCGAGGAGGGCACCCTGGTGATCACGGCCCGACTGGAAAAGAGGGCCGCCGGCTCGCGTCTGCCGTACGAGCTCCCTCTCGGACTGCCGCGGGAACAGCAGGCCACGCGCCGCCCGCACTGAACCCGGGCCGCGCCGCGGGCGCCCGCGCCGCCAGGGACACCAGGGGCCGGAGCGGGCGCCTGAACCCGGAGCGGGCGCCTGAGCCCGTGGCCGGCGCCCGCAGACCGAGCCGACGCCGAAGCCGGAGCGGGCGCCTCCGTACGGATCCGGCCAAACTCCGGACCGCGGCCGCACCCGTCCCCATCCCCCGCCGAGCCGTGAAATCGCTTGTATACAGGCTCCGTCGATCATCCCGGGCCGGACCCGGCCGCCGTGCTCCGGCCCCCGTCAGGAGGCCGACGACAATCGGTGATGACGGGAGGACGCCTCACATACGAAGATGGCCGCATGTCAGAGACCCTCCACACCGGCAGCGCCCCCCGGCTGCCCCGCCAGGTGGCCGACGATTACGTCGACGGCCTCGTCGCCCTCGACCCGATCACCGGCACCTACCTGGGTGTAGCCGAGAGCTCCGCCAAGCTCCCGGACTTCTCCCCGGCGGGCCGTGCCGCCGTCGCCGAACTGTCCCGTGAGACCCTCGCCCGTCTCGACGCCGCCGAGGCACTGCCCGGTGCCGACTCCGACGCCGAGCGGCGCTGCGGCCGGCTGCTCCGCGAACGGCTCACCGCCGAACTCGCGGTCCACGAGGCCGACGAGGACCTGTGCGCGGTCAGCAACATCCACAGCCCCGTGCACTCGGTCCGCGAGGTCTTCTCCCTGACCCCGGCCGACTCCGACGAGGACTGGGCGGCGATCGCCGAGCGGCTGCGCGCCGTCCCGGCCGCCTTCGCCGGCTACCGCGAGAGCCTGCAGCTCGGCCTGGAGCGCGGTCTGTACGGCGGCCCCCGCGCCACCGGGACCATGATCGGCCAGCTGACCACATGGGCCGGCCAGGACGAGGCCGCCGCGCCCTTCTTCGAGGACTTCGCGTCGAACGGCCCGCAGGCCCTGCGCACCGAGCTGGACGCGGCGGCCGCCGGCGCGACCGCCGCAGTGGTCGAACTGCGCGACTGGATGACCGCGGTGTACGCCCCCGCCGTGGAGGGCCGCCCGGACACGGTGGGCCGCGAGCGGTACGCCCGCTGGTCCCGGTACTTCAACGGCACCGACCTGGACCTCGACGAGGCGTACGCGTACGGCTGGTCGGAGTACCACCGGCTGCTCGCCGAGATGAAGACCGAGGCGGCCAAGATCCTCCCGGGCGCCGGTCCGTGGGAGGCACTGAAGCACCTGGACGAGCACGGCACCCACATCGAGGGCGTGGACGAGGTCCAGGCCTGGCTCCAGGGCATCATGGACGAGGCCATCGAGAACCTCGACGGCACCCACTTCGAACTCGCCGAGCGGGTCCGCAAGGTGGAGTCCCGCATCGCCCCTCCGGGCGGCGCCGCCGCCCCGTACTACACCTCCCCCTCGGAGGACTTCTCCCGCCCCGGCCGCACCTGGCTGCCCACCATGGGCCAGACCCGCTTCCCGGTCTACGACCTGGTGTCCACCTGGTACCACGAGGGCGTGCCCGGCCACCACCTGCAGCTCGCGCAGTGGACGCACGTGGCCGACCAGCTCTCCCGCTACCAGGCCACCGTCGGCTGGGTCAGCGCCAACTGCGAGGGCTGGGCCCTGTACGCGGAGCGCCTGATGGACGAGCTGGGCTACCTCAAGGACGCCGAGCAGCGCCTGGGCTACCTGGACTGCCAGATGATGCGCGCGGCACGGGTCATCGTCGACATCGGCATGCACCTCGGCCTGGAGATCCCGGCCGACTCGCCGTTCCACCCGGGCGAGACCTGGACCGTGGACCTGGCGCAGGAGTTCTTCGGCCTGCACAGCGGCCGGCCGGCGGAATTCGTGGAGAGCGAGGTGACCCGCTACCTGTCGATGCCGGGGCAGGCGATCGGCTACAAGCTGGGCGAGCGCACCTGGCTCCTGGGCAGGGACAACGCGCGCGCCGCGCACGGCGACTCCTTCGACCTGAAGGCCTGGCACATGGCGGCGCTGTCGCAGGGTTCGCTGGGGCTGGACGATCTGCTGGACGAGCTGTCGAAGCTCTGACGATCGGGTCCCGGGGCCGCGACGCAGAACGGACGGGCCGCTCATCCCCCTCGGGAATGGGCGGCCCGTCCGCGTCGGGGGGGGCCTCGGGGGCGCCTCGGGGGGGCGCGTCAGCAGCCGCAGTCGTCCGATCCGGTCGGGGCGGTCAGCGGGTCGGCCTCGCCCCGCTGCCGCGGGCCCTGCCAGGTCTCGACCTCGAAGCCCTCGCGGATCCAGTACTCGATGCCGCCGAGCATCTCCTTGACCTGGAAGCCCAGTTCGGCCAGGGCCAGGGCGGAACGCGCGCCGCCGTTGCAGCCGGGACCCCAGCAGTACGTCACCACGGGGACGTCCTTGTCCAGGAGCCGCTCGGCCTGCTCGGGGACGAGAGCGGTGGGCAGGTGGACCGCGCCGGGCACGTGCGCCTGGTCCCAGGAGGGCGTGGAGCGGGAGTCGACCAGCTGGAAGCCGAGCTCGACGCCCGACTCGCGGTGGGCCCTGAAGGCGCTCGCGACGTCGGAGACGTCGGCGTGGAAGGCCAGGCTCGCGGCGAAGTAGGCGGCGGCCGCGGCCGGGGAGGCCGGAGGCACGCGGAGCACGGGATTCCCGGCGGGCGGGGCGGGGGTGGAGGAGGCGTTCGGCGTCGTCGTCATGACCGGAAATCTACGACCCGTTGATCGCCTGCTGAAGCGACTTTCCACGGCTCTGACCTTGTCCCGCCGGGGAATCCCCTGCTAGACCTGCTCCATGACCGACTATTCCCCGGACGCCACCGACTGGCGGATCCTCGAAGCCCTCCAGCGGGACGGCCGTGCCAGTTTCACCGAGCTCGCCCGCTCCGTGTCCATGTCCGCGAGCGCCGTCACCGAGCGGGTGCGCAGGCTGGAGGAGGCCGGAGTGATCACCGGGTACACGGCGGTGGTGGACCCGGAGAAGCTGGGCAAGTCGGTCCTCGCCCTGGTGCGGCTGCGCTATCCGCACGGCAACTACAAACCGTTCCACGACTTCCTGGAGGCCACCCCGGAGATCCTGGAGGCGCACCACGTCACCGGGGACGACTGCTTCGTCCTGAAGGTCGCGACGCGCTCGATGCGACATCTGGAGGAGGTCAGCGGCCGGATCGCGGGGCTGGGCTCCGTGACGACGAGCGTCGTCTACTCCTCGCCGCTGCCCCGCCGCCCGCTCAGTCCGTGAGCGCCGCCGTCCGGTGGCGCACGACGGAGCCGCCGCGCTGCTTGACGATCTCCAGCTGGGCCTGGACCCGGGTCCGCAGGTCGGCGACGTGACTGACGATGCCGACGCTGCGGTCCCGCTCGCGCAGTGAGTCCAGGACGTCGAGCACCTCGTCCAGTGCCTGGTCGTCGAGGCTGCCGAAGCCCTCGTCGATGAAGAGGGTGTCGAGACGCGTGCCGCCCGCCTCGTCGGTGACCACGTCGGCGAGGCCCAGCGCGAGGGCGAGCGAGGCGAAGAAGGTCTCGCCGCCCGACAGGGTGGCGGTGTCCCGCTCGATGCCGGTCCAGGCGTCGACCACGTGCAGTCCGAGGCCGGAACGCCCCCGTCCGCCCGCCCGGGCGTCGGAGTGCACCAGGGTGTAGCGGCCGCCGGACATGCGCAGCAGCCGTACCGTCGCGGCGGCGGCCACCTGCTCCAGGCGCGCGGCCAGTACGTAGGCCTCCAGGCGCATCCGGCGTTCGTTGTCGGCGGAGGTGCCGGCGGTCAGTCCGGCCAGTCGGGCCACCCGGTCGTAGGCCTCGCGCAGCGGGCCCAGGGCGCTCAGTTCCTGCTCCGTCTGCCGGGAGAGCCGGTCCAGTTCGGCGCAGCGGACCCGGGCCGCGTCGCAGGCGGAGCCCGCCGTACGGAGCTTCGCCGCGGCCTGGGCGGCGTACGCCTCGGCGGCGTCCGGTGCGGCCGGGGGCAGGGCCGCGGCCTCGGCGGCGTCGGTCTCCCGGAGGCGGTCCGCCAGGAGGGCCTCCTCCGCCTGCCAGGCGTCCGTGCGGTGCTGGAGCGCGGTGCGTTCGTACTCGGGAAGGACCGCGTCGGCGGCGGCCTCGATGGTGTCGAAGCCCGCCTTGAAGGCGGCGTCGGCGAGCTGGTCGTCGGCCTCCTTCAGCCGGGCGGCGGCCGTCTCGGCGCGGCGCAGGCAGGCGGCGGCCGCGGCGACGATCCGGACCCGGTCCTCCAGGGTCCGCGCGCGGGCCGCGACGGTGGGCGCGTCCCGCCGTACGAGGGCGAGTTCGGCCTCCAGCGAGGCCTGTTCCCGGTCCAGGGCCTCGCGGCGGGAGGCGCGGGCGGCGGCTCGGGTCTCGGCGTCGAGCCGGTCGGCGCTGCGGGCGGCGTGCTCCCGCTCGGCCCGGGCGAGCTGCTCACGGGCGGCGTGCAGGCCGGCGGCCGCGGCGTGGGCGGCGGCGTGCCGGGTGGTCAGGTCGGTGGTGAGGGCCAGGAGTTCGGCGGTGGTCGCTTCGCCGGCGGCGGAAGCGGCCTCGGCGCGGGCCTCGCGGGCGGCGGCGAGTCGGCGTTCGACGGCGGCCCGGGCCTGCTCGGCCTCCTCGAAGAGGGCGTGGGCGGCGTCCTCGGCGGCCCGGTCCACGTGGCCGGGGGCGGGGCGGGCCGGAGCCGGGTGCTCGGCGGACCCGCACACGGTGCAGGCCTCCCCGGCGACCAGGGCTTCGGCGAGTTCGGCGGCGATGCCGCGCAGCCGGGCCTCCTTGAGCTCCAACCAGCGTTCGCGGGCGGCGGCCGACTCCTCGCGCAGGTCGAGCAGTTCTGCTCCGGCGCGTTCGGCCTCGGCGGCGAACTCGTCCCGCCTGCGGGCGGCGTTGAGGTTCATCCGGGCCGGTTCGAGTCTGCCCGCGAGCTGCTCGGCGAGGGTGGCGGCCTGCTGGGCGGCGTCCGCCCGCTCCTGCAGGTCGGTGCGGGTCTCGTCCCAGCGCTCCAGCCACTCGGCGGACTCCTGGTACTGCTCCTCGGCGGCCCGGGACTCCCGTTCCAGGTCGGCCCGCTCGCGGCCGATCTCGGCGCTGCGCTGTTCGGCGCGGTGGGCGGCGCCGAGCGCGCCGAGCTCCTCGCGCAGGCGCTGCTCGACGGTGGCGAGCTGCTCGGTGCCGGCCTCCCGGAGCGGGGGCGGCAGTTCCGCCCGCGCGGCGGCCTCGGCGTGCGCGGCGGCGAGGTGCGCCGCGGAGGCGGCTCCGCGCAGCTCCAGGGCGGGGGCCACGAGCGCTCCGCGCCGGGCGCCGTCGAGCAGGGCCCGTACCCGTTCCCGTTCGGGCTCCGCTTCGGCCAGCAGGGCCGCCCGGTGGGCGGTCTCCGCGTGCCGGCGCTGGAGCCGGTCCAGTTCCCGCGCGTCCTCGGCGGCCCGGCGGGCCGCGGCGTGCCGGCTCTCGACGGCGGCGAGCGCGTACTCGGCGACGTCGAGCCGTTCGCGGGCGGAGCAGCGGGCGACGGCCGCCCAGGCACGGACGGCGTCCGCCAGCCCCGGGTCTCCCGGCTGGTGCCCGGGCAGCGGCCAGGCCCGCAGGTCGCAGCTGTCCCCGGCGGCCTGGGCGAGCCGCTGGGCGGTGTGGAGCACCTTCTCGTCACCGGCCCGGACCCTGGCCTCGGCGGCCCGGCGGCGTTCCCCGAGCAGCGCTTCGACGGCCGCGAAGCGCCGGGTGTCGAAGAGCCGGCCGAGGAGCCGGCCGCGGGCCGCCTCGTCGGCGCGCAGGAACCGTGCGAACTCCCCCTGCGGCAGCAGCACGACCTGGCAGAACTGCTCACGGCTCATACCGAGCAGCTGCTCGATCTCCTCGCCGATCTCCTGGTGGGAGCGGCTCAGTGCGGCCCAGTCCTCGCCGGTGTGCTCGCGCAGGAAGCTCTGGGCCTTGTCCTTGGTGGTGCCGGTGCCGCGCTTCTTCGGCCGTTCCTGTTCGGGTCGCCGGGTGATCTCCAGGCGGCGGCCGCCCGCGGTGAGTTCGAGGGTGACCTCGGTGGGGGTTCCGGCGGTGGCGTGGTCGCTGCGCAGGCTGGTCCCGGGGGCCTGCCGGGGGCCGGGCACGGATCCGTAGAGGGCGTAGCAGACGGCGTCGAGCACGGACGTCTTCCCCGCACCGGTGGGGCCGTGCAGCAGGAAGATCCCGGCTCCGGACAGGGCGTCGAAGTCGATCTCCTGCGGTTCGGCGAAGGGACCGAAGGCGGTGACGGCCAGCCTGTGCAGCCTCATCGATGGGTCTCCCGGCAGCTGTCGTCGGCGCGTACGTCGTCGAAGGCGCCCTGGAGGACGGCCCGTTCGGCCTCGTCCGGCCGGCCGCCGCCGCGTACGTGGGCGACGAAGTCCTCGGCGATCTGCTGGTCGGTGCGGCCGCGCAGGCGCTGGGCGTAGGAGGTGCCGGTCTCCTCCCTGCGGCCTTCGGGGTCGAAGGCGAGGGTGAGGGTGTGCGGGAAGCGGGTGGCGAGGCGGGCCATGGGGTCGTCGGGGCGGACCGGGTCGGTGAGGGTGGCCTCCACCCAGGCGTCCTCGTGCACGGCGTGGGCGGGGTCGTCGAGGAGGTCGTCGATGCGTCCGCGCAGCCTCGCGAGGCGGCGCGGCACGGGGGTGTCGACGCGTTCGGCGGCGCCGATCTCCCCCGCCGCGCCCAGTTCGATCAGCCACATGGTCTTGCGGTGGTCCGCTTCGGAGAAGGAGTAGGCGAGCGGGGAACCGGAGTAGCGGACCCGTTCGTTGATCGTCTGGCAGCCGTGGAGGTGGCCCAGGGCGGCGTAGTCCACCCCGTCGAAGACGGAGGCGGGCACCGCCTCGACGCCGCCGACGCTGATGTCGCGCTCACTGTCGCTGGCCTGCCCGCCGGTGACGAAGGCGTGGGCCAGGACGACGGAGCGGGTGCCGGGCGGGCGGGTGGCGAGGTCGGCCCGGATCCGGTCCATGGCCGCGCCCAGGACCGCCTCGTGACTGACCTTCCGCGTGCTGAACTCGTCCTTGACCAGGGCCGGCTCCAGGTACGGCAGTCCGTAGAGCGCCACGTCGCCGTGGGCGTCGGCCAGGACGACGGGGTCGGCGCAGCCGGCCGGGTCCGTGCGCAGGTGGATCCCGGCACGGCCGATGAGTCCGGCTCCGACCCCGAGCCGGCGCGCCGAGTCGTGGTTGCCGGAGATCATCACGGTGGGCACGCCGAGTTCGGCGAGCCGGTGCAGGGCCCGGTCGTACAGTTCGACGGCGGGCAGCGGGGGGACGGCACGGTCGTAGACGTCGCCGGCGACGAGGACGGCGTCGACCTCGTGCGTGCGGACCGTCTCGACGAGGTGGTCCACGAAGGCCGCCTGGGCGCCGAGCAGGTTCACCCGGTGGAAGGCCCGGCCGAGGTGCCAGTCGGAGGTGTGCAGGAACTTCACTCGCCGGCCCCGCCGCACATGCCGTCTCCCCCTGGTCGTTTCCCGCTCGCTGGACCCCACTACGCTAACCCGTCCCCGGGGGCGCTCAGGGCGCGTACGTCTCCCCGCCCAGGGTGATGCGTGCCGTACCGGCCGTGCTGTCGGCGAGCCAGGCCTCGAAAGCGGGCAGGTCCGCCTCGGGGAGGGCGACCTCGATCTCCACGTCGGTCCCGTAGCGCAGGTCCACCACGGTGCGGCCGGTGGAGCGCAGGTCGTTCTGCGTCTTGCCGGCCCGCTGGTGGTCGACGGTGACGGTGGCCAGCCGGTAGCGGCGGCGGGTGACGGTGCCGAGTTCGTCGAGTGCCTCGCCGACGACGCCGCCGTAGGCGCGGATCAGCCCGCCGGCGCCGAGCTTCACACCGCCGTAGTAGCGGGTGACGACGGCCACGGCGTAGCGGACGTCGCGGCGCGTGAGCATCTGCAGCATGGGCACCCCGGCGGTGCCGCCGGGCTCCCCGTCGTCGCTGGCCTTCTGGACGGAGGCGTCGGCCCCGATGACGTAGGCGTAGCAGTTGTGCGAGGCGGTGGGGTGCTCCTTGCGGACGCGCGCGATGAAGTCCTGCGCCTCCTGCTCGGTGGCGGCGGGCGCCAGCGAGCACAGGAAGCGCGAGCGGTTGATCTCCGACTCGTGCACGCCCTCGCGGGCCACCGTCACGTACTGGTCTGCCTTCACCGCTCCACCCTAAGCCGTGGCTCCGCCAGCGCCGACCGCCCGGCAGGAGGGCGGTCGGGGAATCGGACGCGCCGGTTTTCGGTTGACGCGGCTGAGCAGGACCGGCAGACGACGACGGACTGGCAGCAGCAGGAGGCGGCGCACGTGTACGGCGATCCGGCAACCATTCGCAAGATCCTCACCGAGCTCGGTGACACCTGGGCCGTGGTGGGCCTCTCGAACAACCGGGACCGGGCGGCCCACGGGGTGGCGCGTGTGCTCCAGCAGTACGGCAAGCGCGTGGTCCCTGTGCACCCCAAGGCCGAGACCGTGCACGGCGAGCAGGGCTACGCCTCGCTGGAGGAGATCCCGTTCACGGTGGACGTGGTGGACGTCTTCGTGAACAGCGAGTTGGCCGGGGCGGTGGCCGACCAGGCGGTCGCCGTCGGCGCCGCAGCCGTCTGGTTCCAGCTCGGCGTGATCGACGAGGCCGCCTTCGACCGGACCCGCGGGGCCGGGCTGACGATGGTCATGGACCGCTGCCCGGCGATTGAGATCCCGGCGCTCCGGGGAGCGTCCGCGAAGTAGCCCCGGTCAGGCGGAGCCGCCGCCGTGCGCGTGCGCGGTGGCGGCCGCCGGTACCGGTACGGACACCGGGGGGACCGACACCGCGAGGGTCATCTCCATCGGTACGGGGCCTTCGTTGCGGTAGGAGTGCGGGAGGCTCGCCTCGAAGGCCGCCGCGGCCCCGGCGGGGACGCGGAACTGCTCCTCGCCGACCACCAGGGTCAGCTCCCCGGCCGTGACGTGCAGCATCTCGATGGTGCCGGAGGGGTGCGGGACGGAGTCCGTGCCCTCACCGGGCACCAGGTGCCAGGTCCACAGCTCCATGGGCCCGCGTTCGTCGGTGCCGATCAGCATGGTCGTCGAGCTGCCCGCCTCGCTGGACCAGATCCGCACCACCTGTTCCGGCGGGACGACCCGGACCTGCGGGCCGCGGTCGTGGTCCAGCAGCGCGGAGATGCTGACGCCGAGGGCGTCGGCCAGCCGGACCGTGGTGCCCACACTGGGATTCGTACGGGCCTGCTCGATCTGGATGATCATCCCGCGGCTCACACCGGCGCGGGCCGCCAGGGAGTCCAGGGTGAAACCGCGCTCGCCGCGCCACCTCTTGAGGTTCCGGGCGAGCGCCTGGGTGAGCTGTTCGAGGTCCGACACCATTCCGTCCAATATTCTGGATGCCGCAGTCCAACGGACTGCACTACCGTGTTCCGTATTCGATGCTGCACTCCGGCGTTCACTGCACTGTACTGCGAGGCCTCCCGATGACCGCCCTCTTCGCCCTGGCCACAGCCGTCCTGTGGGGCCTCGCCGACTTCGGCGGCGGGCTGCTGACGCGGCGGATCCCGGCGCTCACGGTGGTCGTCGTCTCGCAGATCGTCGCCGTCGTCGTGCTCGGCGCCGTCGTCCTCGGAACCGGCGCCTGGCACGAGGCCGGCCCGCAGCTGTGGTTCGCCGTCGCCGCGGGCGTGGTCGGACCGGTCGCCATGCTCAGCTTCTACAAGGCGCTGGCCCTGGGCCCGATGGGAGTGGTCTCACCGCTCGGCTCCCTCGGCGTGGTCGTGCCGGTCACCGCCGGGCTGATCCTCGGCGAGCGGCCCGGCCCGGGCCAGTTCGCCGGTATCGCCGTCGCCGTCGTCGGCATCGTCCTGGCCGGCGGCCCCGAACTGCGCGGCGCACCCGTCCAGCGGCAGGCCGTGGTCCTCACCCTGGTCGCGGCCTTCGGCTTCGGCGCGGTGATGGCCCTCATCTCGGCGGCCTCGACCACCGTGACCGGCCTCTTCCTCGCCCTCTTCGTCCAGCGGATCACCAATGTCGGCGTCGGCGGCGCCGCCCTGTGGGTCCAGTCCCGGCGCGGTGTCCCCGCCCTGCCGGAGGGCACCGGACCGCGCGTCCTGTGGGCCCTGCTGCCGGCCCTGGCCTTCGTCGGCCTCGCGGACGTCGCGGCGAACGGCACGTACTCCGTCGCCGCCCAGAACGGTCCGGTCACCATGGCCGCCGTACTGTCCTCGCTGTACCCGGTGATCACCGCGCTCGCCGCCTTCGCCGTCCTGAAGGAACGGCTGCGCACGGTCCAGGCGGCGGGCGCCGGACTGGCCCTCGCCGGAACGGTTCTGCTGGCCGCGGGCTGAGAAGGGCGGGCCGCTACTTCTCGGCGTCCGCGAGCTGAGCCTCCGCGAGCCGCCCCTCCGCGGGCCCGCCTTCCACGAGCCGCCCTTGCGCCGGCCCGGCTTCCACGGGCCGCCCCTCCGCGACCACGCTCTCCGCGCCTTCCGCGCCCGCCCGTTCGACCTCGGCCAGCTCGGCCTCGGTGAGTTCGGCCAGCCCCCGCAGCTGCTCCGGCGTCACGCCGTCCGGGATCGGCACGGGAGCCGGGGTGCGCAGCGGCGGCTGCCAGCCCGTCTCCGGCGTCCAGCGCCGTACGATGCGCGCCGGTGCCCCCGCCACCACGGCGTGGTCGGGCACCTCGCCCCGTACGACGGCCCCGGCGGCCACCACCACGTTGCGGCCGAGGCGCGCGCCGGGCAGGATCACCGCGCCCGTGCCGAGCCAGCATCCGGGACCGATCTCCACCGGCGCGCTGCGCGGCCACTGCCGGCCGACGGGCTCGTGCGGATCGTCGTAACTGTGGTTCGTGGACGTGATGTAGACACCGGGCCCGCAGAAGGTGTTCGAACCGATCTCGATGCGGGCGTCCGCGATGACGTGGCTGTCCCGCCCGATGACGACCCCGTCGCCGAGCACCAGCATCGGCTCCGCGCCCAGGTCGAGGTCGGGCATCATGCCGGCGGTGAGGGTGACCTGCTCGCCGATGATGCAGTGCCCGCCGAGCCGGATCCACCGCTCGCCGAAGACCGTGCCCTGCGGGAAGGCGAGCCGGGTGCCGTCCCCGATCGCACCGAACCTCAGCCGGCCCGGGGTCTGCGCGGTCACCGCGCCGGCCTGCTGCATCCAGCGCCAGCCGGTGTGGACCACACGGCTCGCCAGCCGGCGGCGCAGGACCGCCACGGATGAGAACGTGTTCTTTTTCTTCGGCACCCGGCCACGGTAGTGCGCCCGGCGGCGGTCGTCCGGACCACGGTCCTGTGATCTTCACCCCATCGCCGGAACGGCGGACGGCGTGGCCTACGGTGCTGTTGGCGCGGCAAGCGGACGACCGAGGAAGTGGAAGCGAACATGACGCAGCAGACGGCCCAGGCACTCGTGGCGGGTGTCGGGGGCAAGCACCCGGACATCGACCCCACGGCCTTCACCGCGGCCACGTCGGTCGTGGTCGGAGAGGTCACCCTCGCCGCCGGCGCGAGTGTCTGGTACTCGGCGGTGCTGCGCGCCGACTGCGGACCGATCACGCTCGGCGCCGACAGCAACGTGCAGGACAACTGCACGCTCCACGTCGACCCGGGCTTCCCCGTGTCCATCGGCGAGCGCGTGTCCATCGGCCACAACGCGGTCGTGCACGGCTGCACCGTCGAGGACGACTGCCTGATCGGCATGGGCGCCACCGTCCTGAACGGCGCGGTGATCGGCGCGGGTTCCCTCGTGGCCGCACAGGCGCTGGTCCCGCAGGGCATGGTGGTCCCGCCCGGCTCCCTGGTGGCCGGCGTCCCCGCGAAGGTGCGCCGCGAACTGACCGACGAGGAGCGCGAGGGCATCAAGGTCAACGCCCTGATGTACGTGGACCTCGCCAAGCAGCACCGCGCCTCGGTGACCCCTTAGGTCGGGTGCGGAGGGCGGCGCCGGGCACCCGGGGGCGGGCCGAGGCCGGCGGAAGGCGTCATTCGCCGACGGTGGCGCGGGCGGTCGGCTGTGCGGGGATGTCCGCGCCGGCCGCCCCTGCGACGTCGGCCGCCTTCTTCATCCTGCTGCGCACCACCAGGGTCACAACGAGCCCGAACGCCACCGCGAGTCCGAGGGCCAGCCAGGAGAACCGCTTGAGCCAGGGCTCGGCGACGATGCCGACCGAGTAGATGACGGCGGTCGTTCCGCCCGCCCAGAGGATCCCGCCGAGGACGTTGGCGACGAGGAAGCGCCAGTACGGCATGTGCAGTACGCCCGCCAGCGGCCCGGCGAAGATCCGCAGCAGCGCCACGAACCGGCCGAAGAAGACGGCCCACATGCCCCACTTCTCGAAGGAGCGTTCCGCCAGCGCGACCTGCTGGGGCCCGAAGTGCTTGGGGAAGCGCCGCCCCAGCCGGTCCAGCAGCGGCTTGCCGCCCCGGCGGCCGATCGCGTAGCCGATCGAGTCGCCCACGATCGCGCCGGTGATGGCGCACAGACCCAGGACGACGGGGTCGATCTCGCCGTGCTGCGAGGCCAGCAGGGCCGAGCTGACCAGGATGATCTCGCCCGGCAGCGGGATGCCCAGGCTCTCCAGGCCGATGACGAGACCCACCAGGAGATAGATGCTGACCGCCGGAATCGTCTCCAGCCATTCCTGGATGTGCACCGGTGCGTCCTCCCGAGTCGTCCCCGGCGCGCCCCCTGTGACACGCCGAACGGGCAGCCTATCGGCTCGCCGTCGCGACCTTTGACCTCAGAGGCAGTTCACGGGAGGAACGTCCGGCGAACACATCCCGGCGGCCGGAGCCCCGCACCCAGGCGCGCTGCTCCGGGTCCCACGACGACAGCGTCCGGGCGTCGATGTCGATCGTGACGCGCTGCGCCGCTCCCGGCGGCAGGGTGATCCGCCGGTAGCCGGCGAGTGCGCGGACCGGCTGGTCGAGCCGGAGCTCCTCGGACGGGCCCACGTAGACCTGGGCGACGTCCGTCCCCTTGCGCCGGCCGGTGTTGCGGACGGTGAACTCCACGCGCAGCCCGTCGCGCTGCGCGCGGACCGTGAGCTTCTCGTACTGCCAGGTCGTGTAGGACAGGCCGTGCCCGAAGGGGAAGAGCGGGGTCGCCCGCTGGGCGTCGTACCAGCGGTGGCCGACGTGGACGCCCTCGGAGTACTCCTGCCGGCCGCCCACCCCGGGGTAGCGCGCCGGGTTCACCCCGACCGCGGTGGTCCGCTCGTCGGCCGGGAACGTCTGCGTGAGACGGCCCCCGGGATCCGCGTCGCCGAAGAGGACGTCGGCGGTGGCCCCGGCGCCCTCCTGCCCCGGGTAGTACATCTGGAGGACCGCCCCGGTACGGGAGAGCCAGGGCATCGTCGTGGCGGAGGGGGTGTTGAGCACGACCGTCGTACGGGGGTTCGCGGCGGTGACCGCCTCGATCAGCCGTTCCTGCCCGCCCGGCAGCGCCAGCGAGGTCCGGTCCCTGCCCTCGGTGGCGTCCTCGTGGGCGAACAGCACCACGCTGCGGGCGGCCTTCGCGGTGCGGACCGCCTCGGCGAGGTCCGCGGCCCGGATCGCCCCGGTGATGTGCCGCAGGCGCAGACGCTGTCCCCTGTCCCCGCCCTCGGCGGTGACCACCAGCCGGTGGGTGCCCGCCGTGAGGGCGAGGGTGCGGCGGCGCACGGCCATCCCGTCGGGTGCGGAGCCGAGGAGCGCACCCTCGTACTGTTCGGCCAGGCCCTGCCGGACGGGGAACAGTTCCTCTCCGTCGAGGCGTACGCCGGGCCGCTTCCCGGTGTAGTGGACCAGCAGGGTCCATTCGTCGTCGGCCGGGAGGCGGAAGGTGGCCTCGTGGCTCCAGACGCGCCCGGGGCCGACCTCACGGTGCTCCAGATCGGCGGCGGGGGTCAGCAGCTTGGCGGGGAGCGGCCGTCCGTAGAGGTCCTCCCCGAGGGCGTGGCGCACGGACGCGCCGTTCCCGGCCCGTCGCCGGATGGCGGTGAGGGGGGCGTCCGCGCCGTCGGGGCCCACGTGCGAGCTGCCGCCGCCGCCGGTGAAGGGGACGAGGGCGGTGGGTCCGATCACCGCGACCGAGCGGGCCGCGGCGCCGGTCAGCGGCAGGGTGCCGTGCTCGTTGCGCAGCAGCACGGCGCCGGCGGTCGCCACCTTGCGGGCGACCCTGGCCCCGGCCGCGGCGTCGCGCGGCGGCCGGGCGGGCTGCCGGGCCGACAGCAGTCCGAAGCGGTCCAGGGTGGACAGGATCCGGTGCACGGCCCGGTCGACGGCGTCCTCCGGGACGGTTCCGCCGCGCACCGCCTCGCGCAGGGGCGCGCCGTAGTGGGTGCCGCCGGGCATTTCCATGTCCAGGCCGGCGCGGACGGCGGCGACGGTGCTGCGGGTGGCGCCGCGGTCGGAGACCACCCAGCCGTCGAATCCCCAGCTTCCGCGCAGCAGTTCTTCGAGCAGCGGTCCGCTCTCGCAGACGTGGACGCCGTTGACCTTGTTGCAGGAGCCCGTCACGGCGCCCGCGCCGGCGGCCACGGCGGCCTCGAAGCCCCGTAGTTCGGTCTCGCGCAGGGTCTGCTCGCCGACGGACACGTCGACGGTGTCGCGGCCCCGTTCCTGGTTGTGGAGGGCGAAGTGCTTGACGGCGGCGATGAGCCCTTCGTCCTGGATGCCGCGGACGATCTCGCCGACGAGGTCGGCGGTCAGCCGCGGATCCTCGGAGAAGGTCTCGAAGTTCCGGCCGGCGTAGGGAGTGCGGATGAGGTTGGCCATGGGGGCCAGCACCACGTCCTGGCCGAGGGCCCGGCCCTCGCGGCCGATGACCCGCCCGTACTCGCGGGCCAGCGCCGGGTCGAAGGCGGAGGCGAGCATGACCGGCGCGGGCAGTGCGGTGGCGGGCCGGTCGACCCGCACCCCGGCGGGCCCGTCGGCGAGCCGCAGCGCCGGGATGCCCAGCCGCGGTACGCCCGGCACGTAGCCGGCCTGGCCACGGGGGGCCGGGTCGGGGGCGCCGTGCAGCAGGGCGGTCTTCTCCTCCAGCGTGAGCCGCTCCAGCAGGGCGTCGATCCGGGCGGCGCCGCCCGTACCGGTCCCGGTGCCGCCCCCGGCGGCTGGTGCGCCCGCCGCGCCGGTGGCCGGGCCGCCGGCCCCGGGCGGTGGTACGGCGGGGGCGCAGCCGCCGGCCGCGAAGGCCGCGCCCACCGCACCGGCCCCTGCGATCAACCGCATCGCCGAACGTCTGGACACGTCCTCGCTCATGGGTGCTCCCTGCGGCACGGGTCGGCGGGAGCGGCCCGCGCCGGACCGCTCCCCGGGCCACTGTGCTCGGTGGGTACGCGGGCCCGGCCGAGACGCGCCACCGCGGGCGCCCAGGTTCAGCCCTCCGGCAGGGGCGGCAGGCTGTCGGCGGTGCGCCGGGGTTCGTCCTGGCTCTGGATGCGCGCCTCGGTGCGGTGACCGCGGGCGATGTAGTCCCGTACGACGGCCTCCACCGCGTCCTGCGGCGAGCCGACCCCGGCGAGCACCATCACCTCCACCACGAGCTCGGCGTCGAGGCTGATGTTGACCTTGGCCACGGGTACCCCCTCCATCGTCGTGCGAGGACTCTAGACGGTCGGGGGGAGGGTCGCCGGTACGACGGCGTCGCGGTCCCGGGAAAGCACCACGTGCCCGCGGTCCCGAGGGGGCGGCGGGCACGTGGGGGGATGTCCTACGCGTTGGGACGCAGGGTCCAGACGACCGTCATCTCGCCCGTCACGGCCTCGTCCTCGCGCTGGATGGCGATGGTGACGGGGAACTCGGGGCGGCCGCCCGCGTCGAGTTCGGCCACGACCTCGGCGGCCGGGCGGCCGAGGGTGGCGGTGGCGGTGACGACGCCCTTGGCGAGCTTCTTGTAGCCGATCTCGGCCTTGACGGCGAGTGGCACGGCGCGCGAGAGCTGCTCGCCGAAGGCTGCCAGGACGATGGCGCCGCTGGCGGACTCGGCGAGGGTGAACATGGCGCCGGCGTGCGGGCCGCCGACGTGGTTGTGGTAGTCGGGCTGGTCCGGGAGCCGGACGACCGCGCGCTCGGGGGTGGTCTCCAGGAACTCGAGGTTCAGGGTCCGGGCCATCGGCACGGTCGCGGCGAGCAGTTCGCCCACGTTCATCTGGTCTGCGCTCATGAACCGCGATGTTACCCACGAGTAGAGAGGATTGGCCATAGGTCTCCGGGGGGCGGCCGTGGCTGCCGGGCACCGCTCCCACTATCGTTACCGGCCATGTGGCCAGGACAGCAGCAGCCGCCCGGGGGCGAGCAGAACCCCCAGGACGCGCATCAGAACCCGTACGCGCAGCCGCCGGGACAGCCGGCGCAGCCGAACCCGTACCAGCAGCAGCCCGGTTACGGATACCCGCAGCAGCCCGGCTACCCCCAGCAGCCGGGATACCAGCAGCCCCCCGCGGGCCCGGGCCAGTCCTGGGGCCAGCCCCAGCCGCCCCAGGCACCCCGGCCCTCCGGCGGGAGCCCGTACTCGACCAGGACCGTGGCCATCGTCGCCGCCGCGGCGGTCGTCGTGGCGGCCGCCGCGACCGGCGCGTACGTCCTGACCCGGGACGACAAGAAGACCGAGGCCGACGGCAAGCCGGCGACGAGTTCCTCCGCGCCCGTCGAGACGCCCGCCCCGGCCGGCAGCAGCGCGAACCCGCGGGCCGGCGGCGCCATGCAGCCCGTCATCCCGGGCTGGAAGGTCGTCACCAACACGAAGTACAACGTGGCCTACGACGTCCCCCCGGAGTGGAACGTCAACGACCCGGGCGTCTCCCTCTTCTACGACGACGAGGTCAAGAACGACGGCAAGCCCGTCATCACGATGTCCGGCACCGCCACCCTCAAGCAGGAGTGGTGCACGGTCGACAAGGACGCCGACGGCAACCTGGAGAAGTTCTCGATCGCGGACGCCGGCGTCAAGGGGGCCCAGGGCGCCAAGGACACCGCGCAGGCCGCCACCGACAACACCGGCACCTGGGTGTGGGCGGGCTTCGCGCAGAAGGAGCCCAAGGGAACGGTCAAGGTGACCGAGCCCAAGGAGTTCACGACCTCCTCCGGGATCAAGGGCCACATGGTGGTCGCGACCGCGCCGAACGTGAAGAAGGAGCACAAGTGCTCCACCGACGGCAAGGCGGTCGGCTTCGCCTTCAAGAACGCCGCCGGTGACTTCGCCAGCTTCGCGCTGGTCACCGCGGCCGGCGTGAAGGAAGAGGTCTCGACCGAGATCTCCGACAAGATCCTCAGCTCGATCCGGCTCAGCAGCGGATGATCTCCGGCTGAACCCGTCCCCGCCCCGGCTCCGGCAATCCGTTTGGATTCTCGGCCCGGGGCGGGGATAGTCCGGGGGTGAGTTCTCCCCCCGACGCACCGCTCCGTACGCCCGAGCCCCGCCGCACCCGCAGCCGCCCGGAGTGGGCCGGCCGCAACTACACCCTGCTCACGGGTGCCGCGGTGATCACCAACCTCGGCAGTCACGGCGCGCTCATCGCCTCCGCCTTCGCCGTCCTGGAGGCCGGTGGATCCGGCGGCGACGTCGGCCTGGTCGCGGCCGCCCGCACCCTGCCGCTCGTCCTCTTCCTGCTCGTCGGCGGCGCCGTCGCCGACCGGCTGCCGCGCCACCGCGTGATGGTCGCCGCCAATGCCCTGAACTGCGTCTCGCAGGGCGCCTTCGCCCTGCTCGTCCTCACCGGCGACCCCCAGCTGTGGCAGATGATGCTGCTGACCGCCCTGTGCGGCACCGGTACGGCCTTCTTCAACCCCGCGGCCGAGGGCATGCTCCTCTCCACGGTCTCCGGCGAGCACGCCAACCGTGCCTTCGCCCTCTTCCGCATGGCCATGAACGGCGCCGGCATCGGCGGGGCGGCCCTGGGCGGGGCGATGATCGCCGCGATGGGCCCGGGCTGGGTGCTCGCCGTGGACGCCGCGGCCTTCGCCGTCGCCGGCGCGCTGCGCGCCTTCCTCGACGTCAGTCACACCCCGGACCGGGCCCCCGGCAGCGGCCTGCTGGCCGACCTGAGGGAGGGCTGGGAGGAGTTCCACACCCGGCCCTGGCTGTGGAGCATCGTGCTCCAGTTCTCGGTCGTCGTCGCCGTCGTCGGCGCCGCCGAGGCGGTCTACGGTCCGCTGGTCGCCCGGGACCGGCTGGGCGGACCGGCGCCCTGGGGCCTGGCCCTGGCACTGTTCGGCGTCGGCACCATCGCCGGTGCCGTCCTGATGATGGTGTGGAAACCGCGGCGGCTGCTGCTGGTCGGGACGCTCTGCGTGTTCCCGCTGGCGCTGCCGTCGGCGGGCCTGGCCGTACCGCTGCCGGTGTGGGGGCTGTGCGCGGTGATGTTCGTCAGCGGGACCGCGATCGAGGTCTTCGGCGTGAACTGGATGACGACGATGCACCAGGAGATCCCCGAGGAGAAGTTCTCCCGGGTCTCCGCCTACGACTGGTTCGGCTCGGTCTCCATGCTCCCGCTGGCCACGGCGCTGGCCGGGCCGGTCGAATCGGCCTTCGGCCGCACCGAGGCCCTGTGGGGCTGCGCGACCCTGGTCGTCCTGGTCACCGCTCTGGTGCTGCTCGTTCCGGACGTGCGCCGCATGACGCGCCGGCCGTCCGCGCACCGGACCGGGGGTCCCGCGGCCGCCGCCCCCGCCGCCTCGTCGTCCGCCGTGGCGTCCCCGTCGGGCGTCACCCCAGGCTGAACGCGCCCTCCGGCGGCGCCGGAGAGGGAGCGGCGTCCGCGTCGGCGACGGGCGCCGCGCCCCCGAGGAAGCGGGCCAGACCGTCGCCGTACTCGACCCGGGCGGGAAAGGCGTCGGACGCGCACCGCCGGGCCAGCGCCCCCACGTCCAGCGGGGTGTCCGACGCCAGCAGCACGGCGTTCCCGAAGCGCCGCCCCCTCAGCACCGACGGCTCGGCGAGGAGCGCAAATTCCGCGAAGGCGCCGGCGAAGTTGGCGAGCTGGCTCCGCAGGAAGTCGAAGGGCGCCCCGTCCGCCAGGTTCGCCGCGTAGAGCCCGCCGGGCCGCAGCACCCGGGCGGCCTCCCGCGCGTACTCCAGCGAGGTCAGCTGCGCCGGCACCCGCGAGCCGCCGAACACGTCGGCCACCACCACGTCCGCGCCCCCCGCCGGTGCCGCCTCCAGCCAGGCCCGGGCGTCGGCGGTGTGCACGGTGATCCCGGCCCCCTCCGGCAGCGGCAGGTGTTCGGTGACCAGCTCCACGAGGCCCGCGTCGAACTCGACCACGGCCTGCCGGGATCCGGGCCGGGTGGCCGCGACGTAGCGGGGCAGGGTGAGCGCGCCGCCGCCCAGGTGCAGGACGTCCAGCGGGAGGTCCGGCCGCGCCGCGCAGTCCAGGACGTGCGCGAGGCGGCGTACGTACTCGAATTCCAGGTGCTGCGGATCGTCGAGGTCCACGTAGGACTGCGGGGCGCCGTCGACGGTCAGCAGCCAGGCTCGTTCCCCGTCGACGTCCGGCATCAGCTTGGCCGTGCCCTGGCTCACGTCCCGTACCACCGGGATCCGTTCGTCGCTCACCGCTCCATTGTCCGGCAGCCCCCGCCATTCCGGACCGGGGGCCCTCAGCCCGACCAGACGGCCGCGGCCTCGGCGGCGTGCTCCGGAGCCTGCGCCAGGCCGGCCCGGGCGGCCGGGTCGCGCCGGGCCGGGTCCAGGACGTTGCGCCCGAAGGCCTTGCGGGCCGTGGCCGAGGGGGTGATGAGCAGCACCCGCGCCCCCGCCTCGCGCAGCCGGGCCGCCTGCGCGGCAGGAGCGGGGACGAGACCGGAGCCGAGCGCGATCGGTGCGACGATCACCACGCGCGCGTAGCCGGCGGCCAGGTCGGCGTTGGTGGCGGAGCGGATGCCGCCGTCGATGAAGCGGCGCCCGCCGACCGTCACCGGAGGCCACACCCCCGGCACGGCGCAGCTCGCCGCGACCGCGTCGACCAGCCCGCTGCCGCTGTCCCGGTCGAAGGCCCTGAGGTCGCCGGTGAGCGCGTCGACCGCGGTGACCACGAGCCGCCGCTCGGGCCACTCGTGCGAGACCAGCCGGGCGGCCAGTACCTTGCGGCGGTCCGCCTCGGAGCCGGTGTCGGCGGCCAATGCCATGGCGCCGACCCGTCGGCGGTAGTCGGCCGCGTCCCTGCGGGAGCGCGCCATGGCCAGCGCGTACCGGGCGATGACGCCCGCTCCCAGCTTGGCGACGGTCTCCCCGGCGGCGTCGCCGAGCTGGCGCTCGTACAGTTCCCGTGCGCCGAGCCCTCCCGCGGTGAGCTGGGCGCCGACCACCGAGCCGGCCGAGGTACCGACGACCAGGTCCGCGGTGGTGAGGTCCACACCGGCGCGGGCGAGTCCGTAGAGGATCCCGCACTCCCAGCCGACGCCGGTCAGTCCGCCGCCGCCGAGCACCAGTGCCGTGTCGCCGCCCATTTCCGCCCGCCCCTCGTTGACGCCTGTGGTGACGGCAGTCTGGCGCAGCCGTCCTGCCGTCACCACAGGGGGTCCCGACGGGGCGGGTCGCCCCGGGACGGCCGGGTCAGCCCAGGACGGTCGTCACCGTGCCGGCGCCGACGGTGCGTCCGCCCTCACGGATCGCGAAGCCGAGGCCCGCCTCCAGTGGGACGTCCCGGCCCAGCTCGACGGTCATCGTGACCGTCTCCCCGGGCCGGGCGACACCCGCGGGTCCCAGGTCCACGTCCCCCACCACGTCGGCGGTCCGGATGTAGAACTGCGGCCGGTAGCCGCTGGCGACCGGAGTGGTACGCCCGCCCTCGCGCCCGGAGAGCACGTACACCCGGGCGCTGAAGCGGCGCCGGGGCGTGATGCTGCCCGGCGCGGCCACCACGTGCCCGCGGCGGACGCCGTCGCGCGGCACGCCGCGCAGCAGCAGCGCGACGTTGTCGCCGGCCTCGGCGGACTCCATGGGCTTGCCGAAGGTCTCCAGGCCGGTGACGACGGTCTCGACCGGCTCGCCGTCGCCGCCCAGGACGGCGACGCGGTCGCCGAGGCGTACGCTGCCTCGCTCGACGGCGCCGGTGACGACCGTCCCGCGCCCGGTGATGGTGAGGACGTTCTCCACGGGCAGCAGGAACGGCGCCCCGGTGTACCGCACGGGCGTGGGCACGTAGGTGTCCACCGCGTCCAGCAGGGCTTCGATCGCCCCGGTCCAGCGGGGGTCGCCCTCCAGCGCCCCGAGCCCGGAGACCCGTACGACGGGTGCGCCGTCACCGCCGTAGCCGTGCGCGGTGAGCAGCTCGCGGACCTCCAGCTCGACCAGGTCGGTCAGCTCGGGGTCCCCCGCGTCGGCCTTGTTGAGGGCGACGACGATGTGGTCGACGCCCACTTGGCGGGCGAGGAGCACGTGCTCGGCGGTTTGCGGCATGACCCCGTCGAGCGCGGAGACGACGAGGATCGCGCCGTCGAGCTGCGCGGCCCCCGTGACCATGTTCTTGATGTAGTCGGCGTGACCGGGCATGTCGACGTGGGCGTAGTGACGGGTGTCGGTCTCGTACTCGACGTGCGTGAGGTTGATGGTGATGCCCCGGCGGGCCTCCTCGGGGGCCCGGTCGATGCGGTCGAAGGGCACGAAGGAGGCTCCGCCGCGCTCGGCCAGGACCTTGGTGATGGCGGCGGTGAGAGTGGTCTTGCCGTGGTCGACGTGACCCATGGTGCCGATGTTGAGGTGCGGCTTGGTCCGCACGAAGGCCGTCTTGGCCATGGTTTCTTCCCGTTGCTCGAAGCGTGGACGGGACCCCTGAACCGAGCCGACCCTCCCCCTGCGGGGTCCGCCGGACGATCCGGGAAGGGTCAGCTTCGTGCGCCGTCGAATGCGGCGAGGACGGGTGCGTCCGCGAACGCGGCAGCCTTCGGCGCGTCCGCGACTGCGGACGGCGCTGCGGGGAAGGCGTACCGGGACATGACCCCGATCCTGCCGGACCGGCCCGCGCCCGTCGAATGATTTACGGGGTGAACCGGCGCGCGGTCAGAGGTTCTTGAGTGCTTCGCGCACGGACAGCGGTGAGAGGGCGGCGCGTTCGGCGTCGACGAAGGCGCGCACCGCACCGGGGTCGGTCCTGGCGTACTCGCGCAGGGCCCAGCCGATCGCCTTGCGGAGGAAGAAGTCCGGGTGGTCGGCCCGCAGGCGGCAGTACGCGAAGAGCCGACCGCTGTCGGTGGCGTCCTTGAAGCGGAGCTGGTGCAGGAGGGCGGCGCGGGCGAGCCAGAGGTCCTCGTCGCCGATCCACTCGTCCATCACGGAGGCGAGGCGGGGGTCGGCGGCCACCAGCGGTCCGACGGTGTGCGCGGCGAGCAGGTCGACGGTGTCCCACCAGGAGACGGTGGTGATCAGGTGCCGGACGACCGGCAGGAGTCCGGAGGAGCAGCGGCCGACGTGACGGCGCAGGTAGTCGACGGCGAAGTAGTGGTACTCCCGCTCGGGGAGCCGCCAGCAGCGCAGCGCGAGGGCCGCGCAGTCCGCCTCGGACGGCCGCGGAGTGTTCTTGGTCACTGTCCTGGACAGATCCCGGCGCAGCGGTGTGGGGATGCCGAGGAAGGGGGCGACGTGCTTCATGTACGCGGCCATCGCCCCGGCCCGCCCGGAGTCGGCCGCGGCGGGGTACGCCGCGGTCAGCCGTGCCAGCAGGGTGTCCGCGAGGGCGCTGCGGGGAACCCCGGGAGGTCGTGCGCCGTTCGACAGCATGAGGCCCAGATTACGGCGCCCTGCCCCGTACCTCGGCTAGTCTCCCCGGATGTCCCTCCTCCTCGCGCCGTGGATCCGGCTGGCGCTGCTCGTCGTGCTGCTCGCGGCGGCCGGCGTGTGCGTGCTGGTGTACGAGCCCCAGCGGATCCTCTCGGAGGGCTGGCCACCCGGCCTCCCGGTGGGCACGGCCGTCCTGGCGTTCGCAGCCGTGTACGGCGTGTGCTCGGCGGCGTTCGTACCGCGCCCCCTGCTCAACCTGGCCGCAGGAGCCGTCTTCGGCACGCAGTTCGGCGTCGTCGCGGCGGTCGGCGGCACCGTGCTGGGGGCCGGCATCGCCTTCGGGCTCGGCCGGGTCATGGGCCAGGAGGCTTTGCGTCCGTACCTGCGCGGGCGGCTGCTGGAGGCGGCCGACGGCCAGCTCAGCCGGCACGGGTTCCGCTCGATGCTGGCGGTGCGGCTCTTCCCCGGGGTGCCCTTCGTGGTGGCCAACTACTGTGCGGCGGTGTCCCGCTGCGGCTGGACGCCGTTCCTGCTGGCGACGGCGCTGGGTGTGGTCCCGAACACCACGGCGTACGTGATCGCGGGAGCCAGCGCTTCCTCCCCCGGCTCCCCCGCCTTCCTCGTCTCGTTCGGCTTCATCGTGGTCTCGGTGGTGGCCGCCGGCATCGTCGGCTGGCGCAAAAGGCACCGCCTGGCGGCCCCTCGGAGCGGCGGTCCGGCGTACGAACTGACGCCCCAGCACCCCCCTGTGGTCAGCGGCGCTTCGCACGGGCCCTAGCATCGGGGGCGAACTGCCCGACGATCACAAGGACGAGCGCACCCCGACATGAGCTGGTTCGAATCCCTAATCCTCGGTCTCGTCCAGGGGCTTACGGAGTTCCTCCCGATCTCCTCCAGCGCCCACCTGCGGCTGACCGCGGCATTCGCCGGCTGGCACGACCCAGGAGCGGCCTTCACGGCCATCACCCAGATCGGCACCGAGGCCGCCGTGCTGATCTACTTCCGCAAGGACATCGCCAGGATCGTCTCCACCTGGTTCCGTTCCCTGTACACGAAGGCCCTGCGTTCCGAACAGGACGCCAAGATGGGCTGGCTGGTGATCGTCGGCTCGCTGCCGATCGGCATCCTCGGCCTGGTCTTCAAGGACGCCATCGTCGGTCCGGCCCGCGACCTGCGGCTGACGGCCACGACCCTCATCGTGATGGGCATCGTGCTGGGCGTCGCCGACCGACTGGCCGCCCGCGACGAGGAGGGCGGCCGGCACCGGGCGATCCGCGAGCGCAAGACGCTCCAGCAGCTGGGCGTCAAGGACGGACTGATCTTCGGCTTCTGCCAGGCGATGGCCCTGATCCCGGGTGTCTCGCGCTCCGGTGCGACGATCTCCGGCGGTCTGCTGCTGGGCTTCACCCGCGAGGCGGCGGCCCGGTACTCCTTCCTCCTCGCCATCCCGGCCGTGCTCGCCTCGGGCGCCTTCGAGATCAAGGACGTGATGGAGGACCCGGGCCACATCTCCTGGGGTCCGACGGTCTTCGCGACGGTGATCGCCTTCTTCGTCGGCTACGCCGTGATCGCGTGGTTCATGAAGTTCATCACCACGAAGAGCTTCATGCCCTTCGTGATCTACCGCATCGCGCTGGGCGTCCTGCTGTTCGTGCTGATCGGCACGGACGTGCTGAGCCCGCACGCCGGCGAGTCCGGCTCGTAGCGGGCCGCGCCACCTCTTCGCGTGAATCGGAGGCCCCCCGGGAACGTTCCCGGGGGGCCTCCGCGTCGTTGTTCACGAAGAGTCTGAAAGGCAAGGAGCAGGGGGTGTCCCATGGGTCGAGTGGTGCTGGAGCGTTTTCCGGCCGGAAGTCCGCGGGGTAGCTGGCCCGCCGAGGAGTACGCGGCGCAGCGGATGCGCGAGGGCGTGCCGGCCGAGGTGGTCATGGATCTGGCGAGCGACGCGTTCCTCGTGGTGGTGCGGCAGCGGGAGGCGCGTTCAGGTCACTGACGGGCCGCTCGGGGATCCGGTCGGCGCACGCCCCTTGGCCTCGCGCCCGTGCAGCCCCACACTGACCCGATGACTCAGCGTGTGGATCTCGCGACGGTGATGGACCGGCTGGCGATCGACGACGTGGTCACGGGCTACGCGGTGGCCGTGGACGACGGCGACTGGGCCGCCTACCGGGCCCTCTTCGCCGCCGGCGGGCGGGCCGACTACAGCTCGGCGGGCGGGATCGAGGGGCCGGCGGGGCAGGTCGCGCAGTGGCTGGAGGAGACCATGAAGCTCTTCCCCGTACGTCAGCACCTGATCGTCAACCGGCTGATCCGGGTGGAGGACGCCGGAGGCTCGCCCGGCGACAGCGCCGAGGTCCGCGCCGACTTCCTCAACCCGATGCGGCTGGAGGGGCCGGACGCCGACGGCACGGTGACCGCCCCCAACTTCGTCGCCGCCGGGCGTTACACCTTCGCCCTGGCCCGGACCCGGGAGGGCTGGCGGCTCACCCGGGTGACCGTGCACGAGAAGTGGCGGCACACCGCCGTCTGAGCCCGTCGCGTCCGCCCCGCCGCCCGGGGGCGCTCGATGCCCGCCGGGCGCGCAGCGGGCCGGCCCGGCCGGAGGGGCGGTCCCGCCCGGCACTGCCCACACTGGAAGCGGAGGCGCCATGATCCCGATGCACGACGGGTGGTCGCGCCGGTGGCGGGCGCCCGCGGCGCTCGTGGCCGGCGCCCTGCCCGCGCTCGCGTTTCCCGCCCCGGCCCTCTGGTGGTTCGCCTACGTCGCCCTCGTGCCGTGGATGCTGCTGCTGAGGTCGGCTCCGGCCGGCCGGCGGGCGGCGCTGGAGGGCTGGCTCGGCGGAGCCGGCTACGTCCTGGCCGTGCACCACTGGCTGCTGCCGAGTCTGCACGTGTTCCTGCTCCCGGTGGCCGCGCTGGTGGGCCTGTTGTGGATCCCGTGGGCGCTCCTGGTGCGGCGGCTGCTCGGCGGGCAGCCCTCGGCGGGCCGGGCCGCCTGCGCGCTGGTCGTCGTACCGGCGGGGTGGCTGCTGTCGGAGGTGGTGCGGTCCTGGCAGGGGCTGGGCGGGCCGTGGGGACTGCTGGGGGCCAGCCAGTGGCAGGTGCCGGCGGCGCTGCGGCTGGCTTCGGTAGGCGGGGTGTGGCTGGTCAGTCTGCTGCTGGTGGCGGTCAACTGCGCCCTGGTGCTGCTGGTCGCGGTGCCCCGGGCCCGGGTCCCGGCGGTGGCCGGGCTCACGGGCTGTGCGCTGCTGACGGGTGCGGCGTGGGCGTGGGCGGCCCGGCCCGCGGAGTCGGGCGGCCTGCGGGTGGCCGTCGTACAGCCGGGGCGGGTGCCGGACGGCCCGGACAGTGCGGAGCGGCGGTTCGCGGCCGGGGAGCGGCTCACGCGTCCGCTGGCCGGGCAGGGCGTGGACCTCGTGGTCTGGGGCGAGAGCAGCGTCGGCGAGGACCTGGCGGCCCGGCCGGACCTGGCCCGGCGGCTGGCCGTGCTGTCGGCGGAGGTGGGGGCGCCGCTGCTGGTGAACGTGGACGCGAGGCGGGCCGACCGGCCGGGCATCTACAAGAGCGCCGTCCTGGTGGGTCCCGCCGGCCCCACGGGCGACCGGTACGACAAGATGCGGCTGGTGCCGTTCGGCGAGTACGTACCGGCCCGGGCACTGCTCGGGTGGGCCACCTCGGTCGGCCGGGCGGCCGGCGAGGACCGGATGCGCGGGGAAGCGCCTGTGGTCATGGACCTGCCCTCGGCTCCGGGTGGGCGCGCCGCCGTCCGGGTGGGACCGCTGGTCTGCTTCGAGTCGGCCTTCCCCGACATGAGCAGGCGCCTCACCCTCGACGGGGCCTCCCTGCTGGTCGCCCAGTCGGCGACCTCCACGTTCCAGGACAGCTGGGCGCCGGCCCAGCACGCCTCGCTGGCGGCCCTGAGGGCGGCGGAGAACGGCCGGCCGATGGTGCACGCCACCCTCACCGGGGTCAGCGTGGTGCACGGCCCGTCGGGCGAGCGGATCGGTCCCGCACTGCCGACGTCGGCGCGGACCGCGGAGGTGTACGAGGTGCCGCTCGCCCGGGGCTCGACCCTCTTCGTGCGCTTCGGGGCCTGGCCGGTGACCGCGTCTCTCGCCGTACTGGCCGCCTACTGCGCGGTGGTGGGCGCCCGGTCGCTCAGAAGGCCTGCTCCAGAGCCGAGTTCACCACCGTCTCGCACAGCTCGTGGGTGAGCAGCGCGTCGCGCGCGCTGAGGGTCCGGCCCGTCGCGACCGCCTCCAGGAAGTGGTCCACGACCTGTTCGACGCCGCGCTGGCGGGCGACGGACACCCAGTCCCCGCGGCGGCGCACGGTGGGCTGGCCCTTGTGGTCGATGACCTCGGCGAGGTTGACCACCTGCCGCTTGGTGTCCGTGCCGGAGACCTCCAGGACCTCCTCGTTGGAGCCCGAGAGGCGGTTCATGATGCCGAGCGCGCTGAATCCGGGGCCGGACAGGTGCAGCACCACCTGGCTCATCAGCCCGTCGCGCACGACCGCGCGGACGTCGGTGCGGTCGGCCTCGCCGGGCAGCAGGAAACGCAGGGTGTCGACGACGTGGATGAAGTCGTCGAGCACCAGCGTGCGCGGGTCCTCGGGCAGGCCGACCCGGTTCTTCTGCAGGACGATCAGGTCGCGCGGGTGGTCGGCGCACTGCGCGTACCCGGGTGCGTAGCGGCGGTTGAAGCCGACCGCGAGGGAGACCCCGCGCTCCTCGGCCAGTTCCACCAGCCGTCGTGACGCGGCGAACTCGTAGGCGAGCGGCTTGTCCACGTAAGTGGGGACGCCGGCTTCCAGCAGGCGCGTGACGATCTCCGGATGGGCTCCGGTCGGGGCGTGCACGAAGGCCGCGTCCAGGTCCTGGGCGAGCAGGGCGTCGAGATCGGTGTGCCGTCGCGCGGCCGGGACGTGGTGGGTGTCGCCGACCCGCTGCAGGGTGGCGGGGGTGCGCGTCTGCAGGTGCAGTTCCACGTCCGCGCGGGTGGTGAGGACGGGCAGGTACGCCTTCTGCGCGATGTCGCCGAGTCCGATGCAGCCGACCTTCACCGGGGCCTCCAAATTTGTTCCTTGTGGGATCTTGGCAGCTTAATCCCTGGTGGTCGGAGGCCCTGTTCGCCCAGGATGATCCTCATGACCACCAGTTCAGGATCACATCGCGACGAGCCCTCCACCACCGCCGACGAGCGGGAGATGCTCGACGGCTGGCTCGACTACCACCGTGCCACCCTCATGTGGAAGTGCGAGGGGCTGCAGGACGAGGAGCTGCGCAGGACCCCGCTCGCACCTTCCGAGTTGAGTCTTCTGGGCCTCGTGCGGCACATGGCGGAGGTGGAGCGGTACTGGTTCCGGGAGATCATGCTGGGCGAGGACCTGCCCGAGTTGTACGTCACCGACGAGGACCGGGACGGCGACTTCCACTTCACCGAGGCCGCCACCTGGGCGGAGACCGAGCAGGTGTGGCAGGCGGAGGTGGACGGCGCCCGCCGGGCGGCCGCCGGCCGGTCGCTCGACCTGCGTTCGGAGGCCGAGAGCCACCACCGCGGGGAAGTGTTCAGCCTGCGCTGGGTCTACACCCACATGATCGAGGAGTACGCGCGGCACAACGGCCACGCCGACCTGCTGCGCGAGCACATAGACGGCGCCACCGGCGAGTAGCCGGTCCGCGGCGGCGGGGGGGGCCGCGCTCCGCCGGTCACCCCCGCGTCCGTCACCCGTGCGGGGTGAATATGCGCTCCTGGTTTTCACAACGGGGTCCTCGCACAGCAGAGTTGCGCGGGTGCATCCAACGCGAACCACGACAAAGCTCTTGCTCGGAGTCGCCTGCGCCGTTTCGGCGGTCTCCGGCTGTGTCAATGTGAGCCCCGGACCCGTGCAGCCCGCGGCGGCCCCCGCCGCCGGTGTCCCGCCCCGGCACGCGCCGCGCGGCGGGCCCGGTACCGACCCGGTGGCCGTCCGGGCACCCGCCCTGGAGGCGCTGGAGGCCGTGGAGGCGGCTCCGGAGCGGCCCGCACGGCCCCCGGCCTCGGCCCCCGCCCGGCCGGCCGCCGACGGCCCCGCCCGGAGTGCCCCGGGCGGGCCCGTACCGGACGCTCCGCCGGTTCCCGACATCCCGGAGCCCCGGCGGGCCGTCGGGCCCGGCCAGGGGCGTCCTGACGGCGCCCGCAAGCACGGGCGGCCCGACGCCGAGGCGGAGCGTGAGCTGGTGCGGAAGCTGCCGGTGCGGCCGGCCGACGTCTGCGCGCTGGGCCGGCGCCACGGCCGCTGGCACCCCGACAGCCCCGAGGCCCGGATCTGCGCAGGCGTCCACGGCGGCTGAGCCGCGGCCGGGGCCGTTCCTCACGCCTGTTCGGGAAAGGGCCGCGGCCGGCCGCCCGGTTCCGCGGCGAGGCGGCGCTCCAGCCGGGCGATGGCGGCCCGGACGCCGTTCCCGTAGCCGTCGTCGGCCAGTGCCCCGGCGGCCGCGCGGGCCCGCGCGAGGTGGACCCGGGCGGCCTCCGGCCGCTGCAGCTTGAGGTAGTCGGTGGCCAGGCTGAGGTGCAGCGAGGGGTAGAACACGCGCATCGCGGGACGCGGCTGCCGCAGTGCGGGCGGCCCGGTCGCCGGCCCGTAGGTCCCGTTTCCGTCCTCGTCGCCCAGGGCGTCGGCGGCGGTCAGGGCCCGGAGGTCCCAGGCCAGCTCGTCCGCGGGGTCGTCCTGGGCGTCGGCCATGTAGTGGGCGAGGGTGCACCGGTGCAGGGAGTCCCCCTCCTCACCGATCTCCTGCCAGATCTCACCGAGCCGGTTGCGGGCCTCCTCGCGGTCACCGGCGTGCAGCAGGATGACCGCCTGGCCGATCCTCGTCATGACGGCGTCCTCCGACGCCTCCTGCTGCTCGGTCACGGCGCCTCCGGCTTGCTCCGCCGGACCTGTTCCGGTCCGGTCGTCTCGAAGCTAGCCGCAGGTGCGGGCGAAGGCGCCGAGGCGCGGTGGGACGTCAGCCGAGGTCCGGGATCCGCCAGTCGATCGGCTCATGCCCCTGGGCGGCGATGGCCTCGTTGATCTGCGTGAAGGGCCGGGAGCCGAAGAACTTCTTGGCCGACAGCGGGGAGGGGTGGGCGCCCTTGACGATCACGTGCCGCTCCTCGTCGATGAGCGGGATCTTCTTCTGGGCGTAGGCGCCCCACAGGACGAAGACGGCCGGGTCGGGACGCGCCGAGACCGCGCGGATCACGGCGTCGGTGAACTTCTCCCAGCCCTTGCCCTTGTGCGAGTTCGGCTCGGCCTCGCGGACGGTGAGCACCGCGTTGAGCAGCAGGACGCCCTGCTGGGCCCACGGCATCAGGTACCCGTTGTCCGGGACGTCCAGGCCGAGCTCCTCCTTCATCTCCTTGTAGATGTTGCGCAGCGAGGGCGGGGTCTTGACCCCGGGCTGCACGGAGAAGCAGAGGCCGTGACCCTGGCCGGCGCCGTGGTAGGGGTCCTGGCCGAGGACGAGCACCTTCACCTTCTCGAAGGGCGTGGCGTCCAGGGCGGCGAAGACCTGCTCACGGGGCGGGTAGACCGGCCCGTTGGCCCGCTCCTTCTCGACGAACTCGGTGAGTTCCCTGAAGTAGGGCTGGTCCAGCTCCCCGCCGAGGACGGGGAGCCAGGACTCGGGCAGCATCTGGGTCACGGCGACAACCTCCGGTACAAGTTCGTGCAACTGCTCAGAACCTACCGGGGGCCACTGACAGCGCGTCGGCCGCCCGGGCGGATCGCCCGGGCGGGGCCGCGGCTACCAGCTGGTCTTGCGGTACAGCTCCCACATCTGCATGGCGGTCTGCGGGTCGAGGGCCCGCTCGGCGCCCGCGATGTCCTCGCGTGCGGCGACGTACAGCTTGCCCTGCCACAGGGGCAGCAGGCGGACGTCGTCGGCGAAGATCTGCTGGGCCTTCTCGAACTGCTGGACCCCGGAGGAGCGGTCGCCGTCGCGGCGGGACTTGGGCAGCAGGTCGGTGAGGATCTCGTTCTGCTCGTACGGGGTGCCGACCGCGTTCTCCTTGCCGACGAACGGCGCGATGAAGTTGTCGGGGTCCGGGAAGTCGGGGAACCAGCCTCGGCCGAAGACCGGGTACTCCTGGCTCTTGTACCCCTCCTGGAAGGCCTTCCAGGGCTGGCTGCGCAGGGTGATGTTGAAGAGGCCGCTCTCGTCCAGCTGGCGCTTGATCTCGGTGAACTCCTCGGCGGTGGAGGAGCCGTACCGGTCGGTGGTGTACCAGAAGGTCAGGTCGACCGTCTGGTTGATGCCCGCTTCCTTGAGGATCTTCTTGGCCTTGCCGACGTCCGCTGCGCCGTACTTGTCGTAGAACGGCGTCTTGTGGCCGACGACGCCCTTGGGAACCATCGAGTACAGCGGCTCGGCGGTGCCCTGGTAGACCTTGGAGACGAGCGTTCCGCGGTCGATGACCTGGGCGATGGCCTGGCGGACCGCGAGCTTGTTGACGGCCGGGTCCTTCGGGTTGAAGACCAGGTAGCGGATCTCGGCGCCGACGTTCTCGACGACCTGGACGCCCAGCGCGTGCGCGGCGGGGCTCTGCAGGTCGGTGATCTGCGGGGCCGACAGTCCTCGGTAGGTGGCGTCGAGCTCCTTGGCCTTCAGGGCCGCGACCATCTTCTCGGAGTCCGCGAAGTAGCGGATCGTCACGGCTTTGTTCTGGCGGTTCGCGAAGCCGGTGTAGTTCTTGTTCTCGGAGAGGACGGCCTCGCCGCCCTCCTTGTACGAGTCCAGCACGTAGGGGCCCGAGCCGGTGATCTTTCCGTCCTCGCGCACCTTGTCGGCGGGGTAGTCCTTGGGCGCGACCAGCGAGGCGGCCGGGGAGCCGAGGACGTACGGGAAGGTGGCGTCCGAGGTCTTCAGGTGGAAGACGACGGTCAGCGCGTCGGGGGTCTCGATCTTGTCGAGGCTGCCGAAGAGGTCCTTGGGACCGACCTTGGAGCCGATGGTCCGGATCCGGTCGAGGGAGTGCTTGACGGCCTTGGCGTCGAGGGGCTCGCCGTTGGAGAACTTCAGGCCCTTGCGCAGGGTGCAGCGGTACGCCTGGCTGGCGCCGTCGGTGAACTCGCAGTTCTGGGCGGCGTCCGGCTGGGGCTTGGTGGAGCCCGTGGGGAACGCCAGGAGGGTCTGGTAGACGTTCCGGTACAGCTCCCAGGAGCCGTCCCACGCCGCGGCGGGGTCGAGGGTGCTCGGCGCGCTCGTGGTCCCGACGACGATCCGCTTCGCTTCGTCGCCGTCGTCATCCGACAGCAGGCCGCAACCGGCGAGCAGGGATATGGACGCAAGGGCCGCAGTGATCTGCAGGCATCTGGTCCGGTTGAACACGTGCACGCTCCTCGATCAGCCAGGGGTGCGGCAGACCCTACCGCAGTGCCCCACGAATCCAATGGGTTGGTTTCGTGAGGCACTTGACCGGTTCCGTGCACTTTCGATATGCATTTACCTCCCTTTCGGAGGCAAATACGTCCGATTATCGGTCAGTGCACCCCGGCATTGAGGAACATCCCACCGTCGACGACCAGAGTTTGCCCAGTGATCCATTCCGCTTGTGCAGATGTAAGAAAGGCCGCGGCCCCTCCGATGTCCTCCGGGAGCCCGAGCCGGCCGAGCGGATAGGCCGCCGCGGCCTCCTGCTCGCGGCCCTCGTAGAGCGCCTGGGCGAACTTCGTCTTGACCACTGCCGGGGCGATGGCGTTCACCCGGACCCCGGGCGCCATCTCGTGGGCGAGCTGGAGGGTGAGGTTGACCATGGCGGCCTTGCTCATCCCGTAGGCGCCGATGAACGGCGAGGCGGAGACGCCGGCGATCGAGGCGATGTTCACGATCGCCCCGCCGTTGTCCTTCTGCCAGGCGTGCCAGGTCCGCTGGGCGAAGCCGAGCGCCGAGATCACGTTGGTCTCGAAGACCTTCCGCGCGACCCCGAGGTCCAGGTCCGCGATCGGGCCGAAGACCGGATTGGTGCCGGCGTTGTTCACCAGGAAGTCGACCCGGCCGAACGCCTCCATCGTGCGCTCGACCGCGAGGGCCTGGTGGGCCTCGTCGTGCGCCTTCCCGGCCACCCCGATCACCCGGTCCGCCCCGAGGCGCTCCACGGCCTCCTTGAGGGCCTCCTCGTTGCGTCCGGTGATGCAGAGCCGGTCGCCCCGGGCGACCAGCGCCTCGGCGACGCCGTAGCCGATGCCCCGGCTCGCCCCGGTGATCAGCGCGACCTTGCCGCTGTCGGTACCGCTGTACGTCATGACTACGCCCTGCCTCTCGTCGTCGCGTCAGTTGAGGGGGCCGCCGGCCACGTACATGACCTGGCCGGAGACGAAGCCGGCGGCCTCGCCGGTGAAGAACGCGATCGCGTTGGCGATGTCGTCCGGGCGGCCGACGCGCTGGACCGGGATCTGGGTGGCCGCGGCCGCCTGGAAGTCCTCGAAGCCCATGCCCACGCGGGCGGCCGTCTGGGCGGTCATCTCGGTGACGATGAAGCCGGGGGCGACGGCGTTGGCGGTGACTCCGAACTTGCCGAGCTCGATGGCCAGGGTCTTGGTGAAGCCCTGCAGACCGGCCTTGGCGGCGGAGTAGTTGACCTGGCCGCGGTTGCCGAGCGCGGAGCTGCTGGAGAGGTTCACGATGCGGCCGAACTTGGCGTCCACCATGTACTTCTGACAGGCCTTCGACATCAGGAACGCGCCGCGCAGGTGCACGTTCATGACCGTGTCCCAGTCGGTCTCGCTCATCTTGAACAGCAGGTTGTCGCGCAGCACACCGGCGTTGTTCACCAGGATGGTGGGGGCGCCGAGTTCGGCGGCGACGCGCGCGACGGCCGCCTCCACCTGGGCACCGTCCGAGACGTCGCAACCGACCGCCAGGGCCCGGCCGCCGGCCGCCGTGATGGCCTCCACGGTGTCCTTGCAGGCGGCCTCGTCGAGGTCGAGAACGGCGACGGCGCGGCCCTCGGCCGCCAGGCGCACGGCGGTGGCCGCGCCGATGCCCCGGGCCGCCCCGGTCACGATCGCGACGCGCTGCTCGGTGGTGGACATGCTGGTTCTCCTCGCCCTAGAGAGGCGGCCGCCCAGAGGTGAGCAACCGCTTAGTAGCTTCAGCTGAGGAGACGCTAGGAGCCCTGGCACCCCGTGTCAACGCCGACCGGCCCGGCCCGGCGGCCGGCGGTCAGCGCACCAGCAGGTCCAGCAGCCGTTCCACCTCCGCCGCGGGGTCGGCCGTCAGACCGGTGTGCACCGGCCCGGGCTGCACCACCGTGCTGCGCGGGGCGATCAGCCAGCGGAAGCGCCGGCCCGCGTCGTCGCCCGCCGCCTGCCCCGCGGCCTCTCCCCCGCCGCACACGCCCTCGACCCCGCGCAGGGCGGCCCGTACGCCGGCCACGTCGGCCGCCGGGTCCAGCGCGAGGAGCTTCGCCTCGTCGAGGTGGGTGCGCGCGGCGACGTAGGAATGCGCCCGGCAGTAGACGATCACGCCGGCGTTGAAGCACTCGCCGCGTTCCATCCGGGGCACCACGCGCACCAGCGCGTACTCGAACACGTCCCGCTTGGTCACTCGTCGCCGCTCTTCTTCTTGTGGGTCTTGTGGGGCCATTCCGGCAGGTGGTCGGTCAGCCAGCCGGGAGGCCCGGCCGGTGCCCTCACCTCGGCCTCCAGCGAGATCCTCTCGTGGATCGTGGCCGCGCGCGGCAGCAGCGCCTCCACGTAGGCCCGGCGCAGGGCGTCGGCGGAGTCGAAGCCCGGCTCGTCGACCAGCCATGCGTCGGGGACCTCGGCGGTGACCTCGGTGAGCAGTTCCTCGGTGACGAGGGGTGCGAGCGCGGCGGCCGCCGCCCCGATGTCCGGGCCCACGGGGGCCAGTACGTGATCGGAGGCGTTGTACGGCTTGGCGGCGGCGGCCTGCGCCGTGGGCCAGTTGTGGTGCCAGATCATGGTGGCGCCGTGGTCGATGAGCCACAGGTCCCCGTGCCAGACGAGCATGTTCGGGTTGCGCCAGGACCGGTCGACGTTGTTGATCAGGGCGTCGAACCAGATCACGCGCCCCGCCTCGGCCGGGTCCACCCGGTACGCGAGCGGGTCGAAGCCGATGGAGCCCGGCAGGTAGTCCATGCCGAGGTTGAGGCCTCCGCTGGCCTTGAGCAGCTCCTGGACCTCCTGGTCGGGCTCGGCGAGGCCGATCACGGGGTCGAGCTGCATCCGCACCAGCGTGGGGACCCTCAGCCCCAGCCGCTGGGCCAGGCGGCCGCAGATGACCTCGGCGACCAGGGTCTTGCGGCCCTGGCCGGCTCCGGTGAACTTCATGACGTAGGTACCGAGGTCGTCGGCCTCGACGATCCCCGGGAGCGAGCCGCCTTCGCGCAGGGGCGTCACATAGCGGGTCGCGATCACTTCTGTGAGCATTTTCCCAGGCTATAGGGCGAAGGAGGTGCACGTTCAAAGGGTTTTCCCCCGCTCAGGCCGGCTGCTCCCCCTCCTGCGCCGACGAGGGCTGGGTGGTGGGGATGCGCTGGGTGAAGAAGAGCGCGAGGAGCGCGGCGAAGGACAGGATGGAGAGGGCCGCCCGCAGCCCGTCCAGCCTCGCCTCCTCGTTCGCCTCCAGGGTGGCCGCGGTCAGCTCCTGACCGGCGCCGGCGTCGACGAGGGCGCTCTCGAGCTGGGCGTCCGACAGGAAGGGCGCGCCGCTCGCGAGCTGTACGGTCGCCTGGCTCTTGACGCTGCTCGGGACGGCGGGGTTCGCCTGGACGCTCGTCAGGAAGGAGGACGTGAGCGCCGCGATCATGATGGATCCGGCGAGTGCCGTGCCGATGGAGGAACCGAGGTTGGTGACGGCGTTCTGGACCCCGCCGACTTCCGCTGACTGAGCCTGCGGCACGGCCGACACGGTGACCGATCCGAGCTGGGACGCCAGTGCGCCCATCCCGGACCCGATCAGCAGCAGGGGCACGGTGACCACCTCGGCCCCGGCGTCCGCGTCGAGCGCCGCCATCAGGATCACCGCTCCGACGAGCAGGGCCAGGGTCCCGAGGCGGACCACTCGGCGCGGTGACACGTCGGGGAGGAACCGCGGGATGAGGACGGCGGCGGCCAGCAGCGTCACCGACAGCGGCAGCAGCCGTGCTCCGGTGGCCAGTGCCGACAGCCCGAGGGCGACCGAGAGGTAGAGCGGGACGACGAAGAAGACGCCCATCATCACCAGGTACTGGAAGAAGAACATCGTCAGGCCGCCGGTGAGCTGCCGGTTCGCCAGCATGGCCGGGTCGACGAGGGGCTCCCGGCCCCGCCGGACGAGGCGGTGCTCCCAGCGGAGGAAGAGCCAGACCAGGAAGATCCCGAACAGCATCAGCCATACGGTCAGGGAGACACCGAACACGGCGGGCCCGCTCGGCTTGGGCCTGAACCAGCCCCACTCGTCGGAGCGGAGCACGCCGTAGACGAAGATCCCGAGCCCGAGCGCCGACAGGACGACCCCGAGGAGGTCGATGCGCGGGCGTTCCTCGCTCACGGCGTCCGCGATGGGGCGGGCCAGCAGGAGGATGCCGGCCACCATCAGCACTTCGCCGGCGAAGACCCACCGCCAGGAGAAGTAGGTCGTGGCGATCCCGCCGATGAGGGGGCCGAGGGCGATGGCGATCGCGCCGGCGGCCGCGACGAGCCCGTAGGCGGCGGGGCGGCGCTCGACGGGGAAGTTGCCGGCGACGAGCGCGACGATCGCGGGCAGGATCAGCGCCGCCCCGACGCCCTCCAGGAACGACCAGCCGATCAGCAGCACCGTCAGGTTGGGGGCGAGGGAGGTGACGAGGGAGCCGCAGCCGTAGATGACGCAGCCGATGAGGAAGGCGCGTTTGCGGCCGATCAGCACCCCGACCTTCCCGCCGGGGATCATCAGCATGGCCATCACGAGGGTGTAGGCCGTGATGGCACCCTGGATGCCGGTGACGTCCGTGCCGATGTCGTCGGCGACCGTCGCGATGGAGACGTTCATGACGGAGCTGTCGAGCGCCATCAGGAACTGGCCGGCCGCGAGCGTCATCAGGACGAGTCGCGCCTTCGAAGGGTTCCCGGTCGCCGTCCCTGCCCTGGATACCATGCCCGCATGCTTCCAGCCGCCGGCGGGACGGGCCTGACGACCCGCCCGGAAGTCAGCCGGACGGACAGGCGGTGACCGGGTCGTCGTGGACGAGGGCGCAGACCATCTGCGCGCCGCGCCCACGCTCGGGATGGGCGGAGCGCAGTGCGTCCTCGAAGGACTTCCACTGGCGGCTGATCTCCGCGGCCGCCCCCGCGGTGGCCCGGCGGAAGTTGTCGCCCGTCCTGGCCCGGGCGGAGGCGGGTGTGTCCTTGTTCAGGTCGCGGTTGTGCGCGACTCGGCCGTCGCAGTCCGCGGGCCTGACACCGGTGGAGTCGATGTCGGGGTAGCAGCCGGTCGCCAGGTCCTCGGGGACGAGGGCGCGGACCTCCCGCGTCCAGTCGGCGTCCTTCATGCCGCTGTAGCGGCGGATGTCGAAGAACGGGGCGACGTCGCCGCGGTGCAGTCCCGGCGGGTTGGCGGTCCCGATCGCGCCGGGGGCGGCCCGGTCGGCCCAGTTGGAGTGCGAGTAGAAGTCCTCCAGCGGGTGCCAGCCGCGGCCGAGCTGTTCCAGGACGGCGCACTTGGCCGGCGCGGGCCGCTCGTCCCAGGTGCAGGGCGCGGACAGGTCCGTCTGGTCGGCGCGCACCCGGCCGTCGGCGTCGACGAGGCCGTCGGCCGCCCGTACGGCGTTGCGGAAGCGCGCGACGGCCGTACCGACGCAGGCGACGAGTTCGGTGGTGGCCCGGTCCCGGGTGCGGGGGTAGCCGGGGTCGTGGCGCGGCGCCAGGTAGTCGGCGTTGTCGCAGTGCAGGGGGCCGACATCGAAGTAGGGACGCTTGTCGTCGGCGTTGACGGCGCCGTCGCGGGCGTCGGCCATGGCGGTCAGCGTGGCGGGCTGCCAGGGCAGGGCGCGCCGGGTGATGTCCTCGTGGTGCTCCCCGGTGAACGCGGCGGCCGGGCCGACCGGCAGGGCGACGAGCGCGGCGAGGGCGGCCGCGAGGAGGGCCACCGGTGTGCGGCTGGGTCTCTTCACGGAAGGGCTCCCCAGGGGTGTCGTGTCGATCGGCCGGATCAGGGAGCGGCTGACGGTGTCATGGGGTCCTCTCCGGCCCCGGAGGGCCGTGGGGAGGGATCGCACGGCGGACGAGGCTGCTTCCATGCTGCGCAGCGGGCTCCGGCCCCGCATCCCGGTGGACGCCCCGGGGCCGCGGCAGGCCGGGGAGCAGGCCGCAGGACCGTATGCGCACCGCTTCGGATGGTGTTTCCCGGGTGCCCCGGTCGCCGCGTGAGGTGACCGCTCCGCGCCCTCGCGCGCCCCGGGGTCGGCAGACCTAGAGTTGAAGCCGAGGCGGCGTGCCGGGACTCGGGGCGGCCGCTCGCTCGGCTCCGGTCCCCGCGCCAGGGCGCGACAACACACCCCAGGAGGGCATGCGTCATGTCCACTGCATCCGAAACCCCGGTCCTGGACACCCTCGCCGCCATGACGGGCGATTCGCTCGAGCGCTGCGGGATGGCCCCGGACGTGCTGCTCATGGTCCGGATAGCGGCCCTCGCCGCGTCGGACGCTCCCCCGATCTCCTACGTCGCGCACATCGACCCCGCCCTCAAGGCGGGGCTGACGGCGGAGCAGTTGCAGGACGTGTTGGTCGCCGTCGCCCCCATCGTCGGCACGGCCCGCGTCATGACGGCCGCCGGCAACATCACCCGGGCGCTCGGCGTGGCCATCGCCGTCGCCGAGGCCGAGGCCCAGGCCGAGATGGACGCCATGGGCTGACAGGTGGGGCCGCCTGCACGGCACCCCCGGACCCGGCCCGGCGGCCGTTCCCGGGGTGCGGGCGGACCGGCCGGGCGGGGCGGTCGGCGAGGCGGTCGGTCAGTGCGGCGGCAGTCAGTCAGCGAGTGCAGTCGGTCGGTCAGCGAGTGCAGCAGTCAGTCAGGAGGGCCTCCATGTCCCGGAGTGCGATCACCGCCATGCGCGCGGTGCCCGAGGCCACGCCCGAGGAGCGCGCGGCCATCGGCAAGGAGGCCCGCAGCCGTTGCCCCCGGTCGGGCCACGCCGTGTACCAGCCCTCCGCCCGGCGGCGGGACCCCTTGGCGATCCTGGAGGCGCAGTCCGCGACGCGGGTGCCCGAGCTGGTCCCGATCCGCTACGCGCGGATGACGGAGTCGCCGTTCCGGTTCTACCGGGGAGCCGCCGCGATCATGGCGTCGGACCTGGCCGGCAGCCCCGACTCGGGGATCGCCGTACAGCTCTGCGGCGACGCCCACCTGCTGAACTTCCGCCTGCTGGCCTCGCCGGAGCGGCGGCTGATGTTCGACATCAACGACTTCGACGAGACGCTGCCCGGACCCTGGGAGTGGGACGTCAAGCGGCTGGCCACGAGTCTCGTCATCGCCGCGCGGGCGAACGGCTTCGACGAGGCGGAGCGGGCCCGCATCGTGAACTCCGCGGTGCGCTCGTACCGCGAGGCGATGACCGGCTTCGCCGGTATGGGCAATCTCGACGTCTGGTACGCCAAGATCGACGCCGAGGGACTGGAGGCCCTCGTCACCGAACAGCTCGACAAGCGGGGCCGCAAGAAGCTGGCCACGGCGATGGCGAAGGCACGGACGCGCGACAGCCTGCAGGTCTTCGACAAGCTCACGGAAATGGTCGACGGCAGCCCGCGGATCGCGGCGGACCCCCCGCTGCTGATGCCGCTCGGCGACCTGCTGCCCGACGACGAGCGCGACGAGCTGGTGGACCGGATGAGTTCACTGGTCGGCCAGTACGGGCGCACGCTGGAGAGCAACCGGCGGGCGCTGCTGGAGGACTACCGCCTGGTGGACGTCGCCCGCAAGGTGGTCGGCGTCGGCAGCGTCGGCACCCGCTGCTGGATCCTGCTCCTGCTCGGCAGGGACGGCCGCGACCCCCTCTTCCTCCAGGCCAAGGAGGCCGACACCTCCGTGCTCGCCGATCACGTCGGCGCCAGCCTGTACCGGAACCAGGGAGAACGCGTGGTCTCCGGACAGCGGTTGATGCAGGCGGCGAGCGACATCTTCCTCGGCTGGGAGCGGGTCGACGGTATCGACGGCAGGAAGCGGGACTTCTACGTCCGCCAGTTGCGCGACTGGAAGGGCATCGCGATGCCCGAGACCATGTCGCCCGCGCAGCTGGAGACCTTCGGCAACGCCTGCGGGATGACCCTGGCCCGCGCGCACGCCCGGTCCGGCGACCGGGTGGCGATCGCCGCGTACCTGGGCCGCGGCGACGTCTTCGACCGGGCGCTCGCGGAGTTCGCCGAGGCGTACGCCGACCAGAACGAACGCGATCACCAGGCCCTGGTCGACGCGGTCCGGGCGGGCCGGCTGCCGGTACGGGAACTCCCCGCGGCCTGACCGCGCGTCCGGACGGCGCCCCCTCCCGTGGCGCCGTCCGGAGGGGCGCCCCGTCAGAACGCGAAGACCGCGTTGCCGTTCAGGGTCGCCGCCATGGTGCAGGAGTTGGCGAACGTGTGGTCCCACGCCACGCGGCGGCCCTCCCACACGCCGACCGCGGACACGGTGACGGGGGCGTAGTGCATCGGGCACGCCCGGTCCGGGTTGGGCGCGGACAGCAGCCGGTCGAACGAGCCGCCGGTGGACTTCAGGGCCTCGCACGCGGCCTTGGGGTCGGGGTGCGTCCCCCGGGCCCCCGGCGCGCAGCTGACCGTCGTGGCACGGACGACGGTGGGCGCGGCCACGTCATCGCCCTGGGCGACGCTGAAGACCATCGCCGAGGGAGCGTAGAGGCTGTCGGGCTGGGCCTGCGCGATGCCGGCGGCACCGGCCAGACAGAGGAGCGCGGCAGCGGAGACGGCGGCTGAGCGACGGTAACGCACGGGACTACTCGCTTTCGATTCGATGGTTCAGCGCGATCCATACTTTCGGAATCGCGCTCCGTTGCCTCGAATCCTTGCGGAGCCGCAGGGTCATTGCACATCGACGACCGATTTACGGACACCTCGTTCGCATATCGGTAGCCGAATGGTCGTTCGAGCAGCTCAGACGGGGTGCGACCGTGTGGTCACTCCCAGCGATCACCCCACCGCCCCGTCGGCGACGTGCGACGTTGCGGGCGCCGCACCGGCGCCGGGCGCCCCGGGTTCACCGGACGGCTACCCAGCTTGTCCGGATGTGTGCGCTCCGCTCAGCCCTCGGGAGCCCACGCGGCCAGCAGGGCCCGGGTCGTGGTCACGTCCGCCACGAGCGCGAGCGAGTTGCGGATCACGTCGGTGGTGCAGGAGGCGGGCACCCCGGCGATGGCATCGGAGGGGACCACGACCTCGTAGCCGAGGTTCACCGCGTCGAAGACGGTGTTCGGGATCGCGATGTTGGAGGAGACACCGGTGACGACGAGGGTCCGGATGCCCAGGTTGCGCAGCAGCGCGTCGAGGTCGGTGCCGGCCATGGGCGACAGTCCGTGCAGCCGGCGGACGACCAGGTCCCGGTCGGCCACGGTGATGGGCGCGGCCACCTCCACCGCGCGGCTCCCGGTCAGCTGCCGCACGGGCAGCCTCCCGGCGGCCCGGAAGAGCCGCGCGTTGCCGTTGGCCCCGAGCCCGTCCGGCCTCCGCTCGGCGACCGCGTGCAGCACCTGTACGCCTGCCCCGCGCGCCGCCCCGACCAGCGCGGCCACCCGTTCCAGCATCCCGGAGTCCCGCGCCTCCCTGGCGAGTTCGGGCAGCGCGGACTCCTCGCCCACGACACCGTTCTGGCACTCGACGGTGAGCAGCGCGGTGGTGGCGGGATCGAGATCCGACATGACTCCCCCTGGCGTGGCGTCGGAAGAGCCCCCATGATTCCTGACACATAGTCAGATGTGAAGGGATGCGGGGCCGATGGACGGGACTCAGCGGCGGGGGCGCCGCATCATGATGAGCACGGCGGAGGTGGACGCGTTCCTGCGGGAACAGCGGACCTGCCGGGTGGCGACGGTCTCACCGGACGGACGCCCGCACGTGGGCGCCCTGTGGTTCGCGTGGGACGGCACCTCGCTGTGGCTGTACTCGATCACCCGCAGCCGCCGCTGGGCCGACCTGCGCGAGGACCCGCGGATCTCAGTGGTCGTGGACGCGGGCGAGTCGTACGACGAGCTGCGCGGCGTGGAACTGTCCGGCAGCGCGGTGTTCGTGGGAGAGGCCCCGCGCACGGGTGAACCCTGCCCCGAACTGGCCGGGCCCGAGCGGATCTTCCCGGTGAAGAACTTCGGTATCGAGGAGATGCCGCACGACGGCCGGCACGCCTGGATCCGCCTCACCCCGGACACGGTCGTCTCCTGGGACTTCCGCAAGATCTGACGCGCGCGGCCCCCCTGGGCCCTGTCGTCAAAGTTGCACCTGGCCCGCGGCGCCCGGCACCGGCCTGACCGGCGCCACTTTGACGACAGGACCTAGGCTCGTTGGGATTCGGCGGCCGTCGCCTTGAGGGCGTCGACCGCGGCCCGGATGGAGGGCCTGCGGTCGGCGTCCGCGCGCCACACCGCGTACACGTGGCGGCGCACGGCGTCGCAGACGGGCAGCAGCCGCACGCCCGGCGGCACCGGCCCGCGCCCCAGCTTCGGCGCGACGCAGACGCCGAGCCCGGCCTCCACGAAGGCGAGCTGGGTGTGGTGCTCCTCGGCGATGTGCGCGATGCGCGGTTCGACGCCCGTGCCGCGCAGCGTGAAGACCAGCCACTCGTGGCAGAACTGGCCCTCGTTCCAGGAGATCCACTCGTCGTCGCCGAACTCGGCGAGGGAGATCGTGGCGCGGTCCGCCAGCCGGTGGCCGGCCGGGACCGCGATGTCGACGGAGTCGTCCAGCAGGTGGGTGCGGGTCAGTTCCGCGGGCACCGGCATCCGCTTGTTGTGCCAGTCGATCGCGAGGGCCATGTCGAGGTCTCCGCGCACGACGGCAGCCATGCTCTCCTCGGGCTCCTGCTCACGCACCCGGACCCGCAGTTCCGGGTGGCCGGCGCGCAGGGCGGACAGCGCCCGGGGCAGCAGTCCGCGCATGGCGGTCGGGAAGGCGCCGATGCGCAGCTCGCCGACGGCGCAGCCGCGCTGGGCCTCGACGTCCGCCTGGGCCTGCTCCACCTGGGAAATGATCCGGGCCGCGTGGTCGGCGAGCAGCCGTCCGGCGTCGGTGAGGCGGACCCCGCGGCCGTTCCGGGCCAGCAGCGGCTGGCCGACCTCGCGCTCCAGCTTGGCCATCTGCTGGGAGACGGCGGAGGTGGTGACGTGGAGCCCGTCGGCCGCACCGCTGACCGAGCCGTGGCGGGCGAGGGCGTCAAGGGTACGCAGGCGCTCCAGGTTCAACATGTAAGTGATGCTACGCCGTCACGCCGAGAAACTCTCGCTTGTCCTACGAAGTTGATACGAGCACAGTAAGGGGTATGAGCGCACCCGCAGCCCCTCGGCCGGCCCTTCCGGCCCCTCCTCCCGCGTCCGCCACGGCGCCGGTCCCGCCCACGACGACCCCGGCCACGGCGACGGCCACGACCACAGCCACGGCCACGACGACCCGGCGGCGCGGCCTCCTCGACTGGCGCGTGCGCTTCGCGATCCTGTCGGTGATCTGGGGCTTCAGCTTCCTGCTGATCAAGGTGGGCACGGAGGCGTACGCGCCTTTCCAGGTGGCCCTGGGCCGGGTCCTGTTCGGAGCGCTCGCCCTGCTCGCGGTGCTGCTGGTCCGCCGCGAGCCGCTCCCCCGGGGCCCGCGCACCTGGGGGCACCTCACCGTGGCGGCCCTCCTGCTCAACACCGCGCCGTTCTCCCTCTTCGCGTACGCGGAACTGAGCATCCCCTCCAGCCTGGCCGGCATCTGCAACGCCACGTCACCCCTGTGGGGCATGGCGCTGTCGCTGGTCGCCCTCTCCGAGGACCGTCCGACGCGCCGCCGTTTCGCCGGCCTCGGCCTCGGCTTCCTCGGCGTCCTGACCGTGCTCGGCGCCTGGAACGGCTTCTCCGGCGTCGACGCGCGAGGAACGGCGTTCGCCCTGCTGGCCTCGCTCTGCTACCCCATCGGCTGGATCTACGTGCGCCGCACCCTGGCCGGCACCCCCGGCTCCCCGGTGGCCCTGACCGGTGGCCAGCTCATGATCTCGACGCTTCAGCTCGCGCTGGTCAGCGCCGTGTTCACGTCGGCCCCGACGTCGTTCCCGCTCTGGCCGACCCTGTCGGTGATCGCGCTGGGCGCCCTGGGCACGGGCATGGCGCTGCAGATGCAGTACGGCCTGGTGACGGAGGTCGGCCCGACCACCGCCCAGATGGTCACCTACTTCATCCCGGTCATCGCCACCACGGCGGGTGTGCTGGTGCTCGGCGAGCAGCTCCACTGGAACACCCCGGTCGGCGCCGCGATCGTCCTGGCGGGCGCCGCCCTCACCCAGACCCGCCGCCCCGCCGCCCGCTAGCCTCCCCGGCCGGGCGCCCCCCGCCGGTCCTGTCGGCAGGACCGGCGGGCGGGCGCCCGGCCGTTCCCGCTGCGCCGGCCGACGGGACCCGCGGTCAGACGCTGCGCCCGCCCGCCACGCCCGGCCGGACCGCCGCGGCCACGGCGTCGGCCAGTACCGGCACCTCCGCGACCGCCAGCTGGGACACCGTCAGCCGCACCCCCGGTCCCGCCTCGACCCGGAAGACGGCCCCGGCGGCCACCCCCCACCCCGCGGCCAGCAGCCTGGTGACCACCACCGTCTCGTCGGCCACCGGCACCCACACGTTCAGCCCGCTCCGGCCGTGCGCCGGGACCCCCCGCTCCCGCAGGGCCTCGACCAGCGCGTCACGCCGCTCCGCGTAGGCCCGCGCGACCGCGGCCGGGTCCACGGCGTGCGAGGTCCACAGTTCCACCACCGCGTGCTGGAGCAGCCGGCTCACCCACCCCGGACCCAGCCGCTGGCGCCCCCGCACCCGGTCCAGCGTCACCTCGTCGCCCGTCAGTACGGCGAGCCGCAGGTCGGGCCCGTACGCCTTGGCCGTGGACCGGATCAGCACCCAGTGCCGGGTGACCCCGCCCAGCGGGTGCAACGGCAGGTCGACGATGCCGTTCCCGTGGTCGTCCTCGATCAGCAGCACCCCGGGGTGCTGCGCGAGCAGTGCGCGCAGCTCGCCCGCCCGCCGCGCGGTCACCGCCGCCCCAGTCGGGTTCTGCGCCCGGGAGGTCACCACCAGCGCCCGCGCCCCGGCCGCCAGGGCCCGGGCCACCGCGTCGGTACGGGGCCCGTCGTCGTCCACCGCCACCGGCAGCGTCCGCAGCCCGAGCGCGGGGACCAGGTCCAGCGCGGCGCCCCAGCCCGGGTCCTCGACCGCCACCGCGTCGCCGGGTCTCATGTGCGCGGCGAGGACCCGCTCGATGGCGTCCAGCGCCCCCGAGGTCACCGCGACCGGGCCGGGCGGCACCGCGTCCGCGTCGAAGCCGGCGCGGGCGATCCGCGCCAGGTCGGGGGCGACCGGATCCGCCCCGTAGAGGGTGGGCTCCTGCCCGTGGCGGCGGGCGGCGGCCGCGAGCGCCCCGTCGAGCGGGGGCAGCAGCGCCACGTCCGGATTGCCCTGCGCGATGTCGCGCACCCCCTCCGGCACCGCCATCCGCAGGGCGTCACGCGGGGTGCTGGCCGGGCGGGACCGCACCCGGCTCCCGCGCCGCCCGTCCGTTTCGATGACCCCGCGTTCGCGCAGAGTCCTGTAGGCGGCCGCCACGGTGTTGGGGTTGACGCCCAGCACCCCCGCCAGCTCCCTCATGGGCGGCAGCAGCGATCCCGGCGGCAACGCCCCCGATGCCACGCCCGCTTCGACACTGGCCGCGATTTCGGATGTGCGGCGCCCTGTAATCCGATACTCTCCTAGCACAAAGAATATTATGCACTAGTGCAATGGAGTCCGCACCATGACCGCCACGCCTGCCCCCGAGACGACGCAGCGCACCGGGACGACCGGTGCGTACGAGCCCACCGGCCGCACGGTCCCCACCCGTTCACGCGACCGGGCGCGCTACGACCGCGACACCGTGCACTCGATACTCGACGAGGCCTACGTCTGCCACCTCGGCTTCGTCCGCGACGGCGCACCGGTGGTCCTGCCGACGCTGTACGCCCGGGTCGGGGAATCGCTCTACATGCACGGCTCCACGGGTTCCCGCCCGCTGCTCGCCGCCGGCCGCACCGACCCGGGCCTGCCCGTCTGCGTCACCGTCACCCACGTCGACGGACTGGTGCTGGCCCGCTCGGCCTTCCACCACTCGCTCAACTACCGCTCGGTGGTGGTGCACGGCACGGCCCACCAGGTGACCGACGAGGCCGAGTGCCGCACGGCGCTGGACGCCATGATCGACGCCGTCGCTCCGGGCCGCTCCGGCGACGTGCGGCCGGCCAACGCCAGGGAGCTCGCGGCCACCGCCGTGATCCGGGTGGACCTGGAGGAGGTGTCCGCGAAGCTCCGTACCGGACCGTCGAACGACGACGCCGAGGACCTGGAGCTGCCGCACTGGGCGGGCGTCGTCCCGGTCGGCAGGGTGTACGGGACCCCCGTGCCGGCCGCGGACCTGGACCCCGGCATCGCCGTCCCGGACTACTTGACCGCGCTCTGACGGGCGGCCCGCCCGGCGGTGGGTCCGGCCGGATCGGCCGGCACCGCGGGCCCCGCGGGCCGGCCCGCCGCCGGTCGGCGGCGGCCCTCCGCCGCGATCAGCGCACCCACCGCCGCCAGCAGCAGTACGGTGCCCAGCACCACGGCGCCGGTCAGCCGCTCCCCGAGCACGAGGACGGCGATCGCCGCCGCGCTCACCGGCTCGATCAGCATGATCACCGAGACGGTGGCGGCGCGCACGGCCGCGGCGCCCGTGAAGTAGAGCGCGTACGCCAGCGCCGTCGGCACGGTGGCGACGTACAGCAGCAGCCAGAGCACCCGTCCCAGTTCGGCGGTGTGCGGCAGCAGCCCTTCCACCGCCGCGAGCGGCAACAGGCAGACCGCTCCCACCGCGACGGACCACGCGGTGGTCACCAGCGGGTCCCCGCCCGCCCCGCGCCGTCCCAGGAGGCGGGCCCGCAGGGTCATCCCCGCGTACCCGGCCGCCGACAGCAGGGCCCAGCCGACGCCGAGCGGGCGCACCTCGGCGCCACCACTGCCGAGGACCAGGACGGCCAGGCCGGCGAGCGCGCCCATGACGGCGATCACCCCGCCGCGGCCGAGGCGCTCGCCCATCCAGTGGCGCGCGCCGAGCGCGATGAGTACGGGCCCGGCGCCGAGGGTGACCACGGTGCCCACGGCCAGCCCGGTCTCGCGCACCGCGGCGAAGTAGGCGGCCTGGAAGACGGTGAAGAGCAGACCGGTGACGATCAGCGATCCCACGGACTGCGCGACGGCGGGAGTGCGCTCCCGCCCCCGACCGGAACGCCCCCGAGCGGAACGCCCTCGCCCGGACTCCCGTCCGGGGCGGCCGCGCCGTACGGCGAGCACCCCGAGCAGGACGACCAGGCCGCCGGCGCACCGCCAGAACGACAGGGCGAGCGGGCTGAGGTCACTGGCCAGGAAGAGGAGGGAAGCGGCCGCCCCGGCGGTGCCCCAGGCGGCTCCGGCGATGACGAGGTACAGCAGACTGCGCCCGGTGGCGGGCGAATGGTTCGACACGTGCGTTCTCCGTGCGTGCGTGAAGGATGAGTGGATCGAGTCATCGCTTCGCGGGCAGCACCGGCCGGCCCGGGGACTCCCCGGGCCTGGCCGTCGTCGTGGGGGCGCCGCCCGCTAGGACGCGGGCGGCGAAAGCACGGTCGTATACATGGTCGCCACCCTAGGCCCTCGAAGGCTCCCGGTCCATCGCGGCCGGTTCCGCCGCGGGCAGCGCGGCCGCCCGGGAGGACTGCGCGATGAACGCTCCGCCCAGGACCAGGCCGCCGCCGACGATCTGCCAGGTCGAGAGGTGTTCACCGAGCAGGATCCAGGCCAGCACGGTGGCCACCACGGCCTCCAGGAAGGCCACCACGCCCGCGATCTGCGGCGAGAGCCGGCGCACCGAGACCACGCCGGTCACGTACGCGAAGACGGTCGCGACGAGCACGACCCAGCCGAGCAGCAGCGGCGCGGCCACCATGGTGCCGCCCACGGAGGCCTCTCCGCCCAGCACCTGCCAGTCGATCTCCCAGGGCCGGGCGATCACCGTCATCACCAGGGCGCCGACGAGCATCCCGTAGGCGATCACCCCGAGCGGGTCGGGGGCGTCCTCACCGTCGGCGCCCTGGTCGGCGAAGACGAAGTAGAAGGCCTGGCAGCAGGCGGCCGCGAGGCCGAAGAGCACGCCGAGCAGGTCCAGGCTCAGCCCGGCCCAGATCTCGACCACGCAGGCCAGGCCGACGACGGCCACGGCCGCGCCCGCCGCGGCTCCCCGCGTGACGGGCTTGCGCTGCACGAAGCGGATGTAGCCGAGCAGCAGCGCCGGGCCCAGGTACTCCAGCAGCAGGGCCACGCCGACCGGGATCCGGGACAGCGAGGCGAAGTAGAAGGCCTGTACGCCGGCGACGGCGACCAGGCCGAAGCCCGCGAGCAGGGCGGGCCGGTGCAGGAGGAGGTCGCGGTGGCGCCAGGCCAGCGGGGACAGCACGAGCGCCGCGCCGGCCACCCTGAGCCAGACCATGTGGAGGGGGTCCAGACCCGCCTCGATCAGCGGCTTCGCAGCCACTCCGGAACCACCGAACGCGAACGCCGAGACGAGGGCGAGGCCCAGTCCGGCGTTTTTCCCTGACGCTTGCATCCGGCCATCATGACAGGGCGGGTCAGGAGCGTCACTGCGGTGACACCTGTTGAGACACACCTGAGATCACGCCGTGCGGAGCACACTGGGAAGCCACCGGACCTGACAGGCCGTCAGTATTGAATGTTTCCGCCGCCGGGGCTACCTTCCGCGCACGGATCCGACGAGAAGGGGTGGTCGCATGGCTGAAGTCACCGCGGAATCACGCATCGAGGCGCCCGCCGCGAAGCTCTGGTCCCAGCTGACGGACTGGGACGCCTACGGGCAGTGGAGCATGACCCACACGAACTTCCCGCAGGGCGGCCCCCGGACCCTGGCCGTCGGATCGACCTTCGCCGAGAACATGAAGATGATGGGTTTTCCGGCCGAGGTCCTCTGGACCGTCTCCGAGCTGGAGGACGAGCGGCTGTTCGCGATCACCGGCAAGGGCCCGATGGGCGTCGCCGTACTGACCCGCTACACGCTGACGCCGGACGGCGGCGCCACCACCGTCCGCATCGACGGCGAGTTCACCGGGGCGGCCGTCTCGCTGATGGCGGGCAAGCTGAAAGACTCGGCCACCGCCGCGCTGAACGAGTCGCTGCGCAAGCTCGCCGGCCTGGTCGCCTGACCCGCACCGGCCACCCGGTAACCGGACGGCGGTGCGCCCCGCGACGGAGAAGTCACGGGGCGCACCATCCGCATCAGGGCCTGCGGGCTCAGTGCTCGTCGGCCAGGATCAGGTAGAGCTTCTTGCGGGCGTCATTGAGCACCGCCAGCGCCTTCTCGCGCTGCTCGGGCGAGCCGGTCCTGAAGACCTGCCCGAAGGCCTCCATCAGGCCGGCGCCGGCCTGCCGGACCTCGTGCATCGCCTCGAAGTCGAAGCCCCGCCCGGCGTCCGCCCAGGGAGCGTCCGGCCCGGCCTCGGCCTCGGTGCGGCCGGCGTCGGTGAGCGTGAACAGCTTCTTGCCGCCCTCGCTCTCGCTGCTGATGAGGCCCTCGTCCTCCAGCAGGCTCAGGGTCGGGTAGACCGAGCCCGGGCTGGGTTTCCAGGCCCCGCCGCTGCGCTCGCCGATCTCCTGGATCATCTCGTAGCCGTGCATCGGCCGGTCGGCGAGCAGCGCCAGGATCGAGGCCCGTACGTCACCCCTCCGGGCCCTCCCGCGCGGTCCTCCGCGGCCTCCGCGGCCCCCGAAGGGCCCCGCGCCGAACGGCGGCCCGAACGGACCGAACGCCGCACGGAATCCCTGAAAAGCCTCCCGGCGGTCCGGCCCGCAGTGGCCGTGACCCCGTCCGTGCTCGTGGCCGTGCTGTCCGTGCTGTCCGTGTGAACGCATGTCTGCGCTCCTTTCGTCACTTCGTGTCTGCTTCATCGGTTGTCCGATGTACCTACTATCGATGAGCCATCGCGATGCGTCAACGATATATCGGAAACTTTTTCACCGAACAGCCTCGAACAAGGCCAGTCACCCCGGATTGGCCTTTGTCGATGATCAAGGAACGGTCCTACCGTCGGTCCATGCGCATCCGAATCGTCGACGCCTTCACCGACCGCCCCTTCCACGGCAACCCCGCCGGAGTCCTGCTCCTGGAGGGTGGGTTCCCCCCGGACGCCTGGCTCCAGCAGGTGGCGTCCGAGGTGAACCTCTCCGAGACCGCCTTCGCCCACCCCCTGCCTCCCGGCGGGGACGCCGACTGGGCTCTGCGCTGGTTCACCCCCGCCGCCGAGGTCGACATGTGCGGCCATGCCACGCTCGCCACGGCGCACGTGCTGGCCACCGCCGGCCTGGCCGAGGGGCTGATCCGGTTCTCCGCCCGCTGCGGCGTCCTCACGGCCGAGACCGCCGCGGACGGCACGATCACGATGGACTTCCCGACGTCCTCGCTGACCGCGGTCCCGGCGCCGCCGGCCGTGGACCACGCGCTCGGCGGGGCGCCGATCCTCTCCGTCCACGACACCGCCGCGCACATCGGCGACCTCGTCATCGAACTCGCCGACGAGAAGACCGTCCGCGAGCTGGAGCCGGACCACGCGGCTCTGCGCGCCTTCGCCCGGCGCGGAGTGATCGTCACCGCCGCGGCCGAGGACCCCTCCCGCGGGTACGACTTCGTCTCCCGCGGCTTCTTCCCGGCCTTCGGGATCGACGAGGACCCGGTCACCGGCAGCGCCCACACCGCGCTCGCGCCGTTCTGGGCCCAGCGACTGGGCCGCACGGAACTGACCGGCCTCCAGGGCGGCGCCCGGCAGGGGCTGGTACGGGTGACCCTCGCCGGCGACCGCACCCTGCTGACCGGTCACGCCGTCACCGTCGTGGACGGCGAACTCCTCACCGCCCCCTGACCCGACCGCCCCGCGCGCGGGCCCGGGCCCGGGCCTCCGCCTTCGCCTCGGCCGCAGCGCCTCGCTTCCGCTCGCTCTCCCGCCAGGCGTCCGAGTCGATGCGCTTGCGGTAGACCTGCTCCGGCTCGGCCGCGCCCAGGTGGACCGTCCACAACCACAGGACGGCCGAGATCACGAAGAAGCTGACCGCCGCCCCCAGGTAGGAGCCGATCTCCTCGGACTCCGGGACGCCCTCGTCGTGCATGAAGCCCGGCACCCCGGAGACGAGGGCGTTCACCCACCACGCCAGCGCCAGGTTGAACAGGACGAGGGCGATCCAGTACGCGACCCGCACGCTCCTCGCCGGGCCGGACAGCTCGCCCAGCAGCAGCAGGCGCCGCAGGGAGACGGGCCCCGTACGGTGCCGCTCGCCGGTGTCCGCCTTGGCACGGCGCACCGACGCGTACAGGTCGTCCAGCCAGCGCCCCGGCTCCGGGTCGGGAGGCGGGCCGTCGGTGGGTGCCAGCTCCTTCGCCTGGATCCAGCCGGAGATGAACTGGATCTCCAGCTGGGCCTTCTCCAGCCGTCTGCGGTAGTGGTGGTCGGCACTGCGCGCCTCGCGCCGGTCCCGGATCAGCAGGCTGGCCCCGCCCACCAGGCCGCTGACCACGGGCACGAAGAACGGGGCGAACGACACCAGGGAGTCCATGACGGCCACAGCGCGCGCCTCCTCACTCCCCCAGCGTCGCACCGCCGCGGCCCACGGCCCCGCCCTGCGCGGCCGATCGGGTGCGCCGCCGCGTCAGGGCGTGGGCAGCCAGCCCACCTTGCCCGCGAGCAGCGCGTAGCCGCCGAAGGCCACGACGTCGAGCAGCGCGTGCGCGGCGACGAGCGGCCCGACCCGCCCCCAGCGGCGGTAGGCCAGCACGAAGACGACGCCCATCACCACGTTGCCGATGAAGCCGCCGATGCCCTGGTAGAGGTGGTAGGAGCCGCGCAGCAGGGAGCTGGCGGCCAGCGCCGCCATCGGTGACCAGCCCAGCTGGCCGAGCCGGCGCAGCAGGTAGGCGAGCACGATGACCTCTTCCACGACGGCGTTCTGGATCGCGGAGAGGATCAGCACGGGGAACTTCCACCACACGTCGGGCAGGGCCTCCGGCACCACCGTCAGGTTGAAGCCGGCGGCCCGTGCGCCCAGGTAGAAAGCCAGGCCCGCGCTCCCGATGCCCGCCGCGACGAGGGCGCCGCGGCCCAGGTCCCACAGCGGCCGGGTCCGGTCGAAGCCCAGGACGCGCAGCCCGGGCGCGCCCTCGCGGGTCAGCAGGTGTGCGACCAGCAGGACGGGAACGAGCGCGCTCGCGATGCCGAACAACTGCCAGGCGAGGTCCAGCCAGGGCCGGCCGGGGGCGTAGGAGCCGTTGAGCGTTGCGGCCTGGTCCTTCAGCCCGCCCGGCTTGGTCAGCGAGCCGATGAAGCTGATCAGGGCCGAGACCCCGCTCGCGCCCAGCGACAGGGCCAGGACGAGCAGGGTCTCGGTGCGCAGGAGGTCCCGCCGCCCGTCCTCGCCCAGTTCCACGAACACCGGCTCCGGCTCAGCCCGCACGCCCGACTCCCGTCCTGCCATCCCGTTGCGACCACCCCATACTGCCTCGTCGGCGGGGCGGACGGATCACCGAGGCGGCAGCGCGGGGGCGGGGCGAGGAGCGGGGCGACGAGCCGCCGGCGGGCGTCTCGCCCGGCGGGCGTCTCAGCGCGCGGCCGGCACCGCCGCGATCACCTCCTCCGTCAGCCCCACGGGCCAGGTGTGCACGGGGTCGCCCCGGTGCATGAGTTCGGTGTAGCGCCGGGTGGTGGCGGCCAGGGCCCGGTCCCGCTCCAGCCCCGCCGCGAGCGCCCGGTGATAGGTGTCCACCTGCCACGTCGCGCCGTTGACCCGGCGCCGGCAGCGCTCCTCGATGATGCCGAGGTAGTGGTCGCGGTCCGCCGGCTCGATGCCCCAGGCGTCCAGGCCCGCCGCCGCCATCGGCAGCAGCTCGTCCAGGACCAGCCGCGTCGCCGGCACGCTGACCAGACCCCCGGCCCGGCCCCGGCGCGGCCACCGCAGGCGCGCGTCGATCCCGTACCGGCAGGCCGCGTCGAAGTTCGCCTCCGCCTCGGCGAAGGGCAGCCGGGTCCACACCGGGCGCGGCTCGTCCGCGAGGGTGCGGACGAGCCCGTAGTAGAAGGCGGCGTTCGCGACGACGTCCGTGACCGTCGGCCCGGCCGGCAGCACCCGGTTCTCCACCCGCAGGTGCGGCACCCCGTCCGCCACCCCGTACACGGGCCGGTTCCAGCGGTAGACGGTGCCGTTGTGCAGGACCAGCTCCTGCAGGCTCGGCACCCCGCCCTCGGCCAGCACCCGCAGGGGTTCCTCCTCGTCGCAGATCGGCAGCAGGGAGGGGAAGTAGCGGACGTTCTCGGCGAAGAGCTCGTACGCCGAGTCCACCCACCGCTCCCCGAACCAGGTGCGCGGCCGCACTCCCTGGGCCTGGAGCTCCGGCGGCCGGGTGTCGGTCGCCTGTGTGAACAGCGGCGGCCGCGACTCCCGCCACAGTTCACGCCCGAACAGGAAGGGCGAGTTGGCACCGACGGCTATCTGTGCGGCGGTCACGGCCTGCGCCGCGTTCCACACCGCCGGGAAGCGGGCCGGCGTCACCTGCAGGTGCAGCTGTACGGAGGTGCAGGCGGCCTCGGGCACGATCGACCCGGAGGTCCAGATCAGCCGCTCGACACCGTCGATGTCGAGCGTGAAGTCCTCCCCGCGCATCATCAGGATCTGCTCGTTCAACAGGGAGTAGCGGTCCACCGCCGAGAGGTTGCCGGCGACCAGGTCGCCACGGGAGAGCGTCGGCAGGATCCCGATCATCACCACTCCGGCGTCGATCTCCGCGGCCTGCCGGTGGGCGTAGCCGAGGCCCGCGCCGAGTTCCTCTGCGAGCTGGTCGAATACCCGGCCGCCGAGCCGGTGCGGCAGAACGTTCACCTCCAGATTGAACATTCCCAGCTCGGTCTGGAAATCCGTGCTGGCAATCCGCTCCAGCACCTGGGCATTCACCATTCGCGGCAGCCCGTCGGTACCCGCGAGATTCAACTCGATCTCCAGCCCCATCATGTTCTTCGGGCGATCGAACCTCTTCTCCGCCAGAAGTCGCTCCAGTCCCTCCAGACACTCGTGGAGTTTCCTTCGATACCGCTGCCGATCGGACAGGTCGAATCCGCCCGCCACGACCTTCTCCCCCATCGAAGCGTCCCTCCTCGAGTGGGCCTGGCCCAAGGCACCCAGGCGCGCGTTACGGTCGATGATGCCCCGGCAGCGTGATCCATAACGCGGCGGGGGCGTGCGTGGCGAGGAGCGCGCGCCGGGTTGGCCGAAGGGCGCTTCGGCACATTCACCCGGCAAGTCGCTCGACGCAAATTCCGCATGGCATTTGCCCGCCCCGGAAAAGAGGTGCTTTCCAGCCGAGCCCCCTTCCGGTAACCTCCGAGGTCAGCGCGGCACGTTCGCGCGCATCCGGCATGAACGCCATGTCAGCGGGACCGGTAAGCGCCTTGTCGGCAATAGGCGGGACAGCTAGCCGAAACACTGCGTGAACACATGTCGTATAAACTCCGCAAACGAGGCAGAGAGTTGGCGCGTGGCCATTGCCCCTCGGCCCCCCTCTGGCCCCAGAATGCGACAGCGCCGTCCCGCACCTGCCCCCGTTCCACAGGTCTCCCAAGTGAGAGGCGACCCACCATGCCGCTGCATGTCCCCCCGGCTCCCGCACCCGCCCTGCGCAGCGTCCTCGCGGCACTCGGTTCCCCCACCGCCGTCCACGAGGCGCACACCCCGTCCCTGCGCGCGATCCAGGGGCCGCTGACCGCCGAACTCCCCCTCCCGGTCCACGTCCTGGACCGGCTGAACCTCTCGGACCTGGCGTCCGCCGGCCGGCCGCCCCGTACGCGGCTCGTCGGATGGCGGTTCCTGATCCGCAGCGGGGAGCGCCACGTCGCGGCGGCGGACACCCGGCTGACGCCCGACGGCTGGGCCTTCTCCCATTTCTTCGAAGGCCCCTATGTCACCGCCACCGAGCGGGCGTTGCGCCAGGCCGAACTGCTCCCCACCGGCTACCAGCCGCGGCTGCTCTCCGTACCGGAGCTCTACATGCTGACGCTGTGGCTGCACGGGGCGGTCGGCGCGGACGCCGCCGCCGGGCTGCCGGCGGGCGAGGACCTGCTGGTGCCGCTGGCCCCGGCCCCGCCCGGGATCGCGGCGTACCGGCCGCATCCGGTCTCCGAGCTGCTGCCGGTGCTGACCCACCGGCTCACTCCCGCGACGGCACCGGTCCCGCCGTCGCTGGCCGCGCCCGCCGCCTGACCCGGTTGACCCATTCGGCCTAGCCCGCCCGGGCCACCCGCGAACCATCCGAAATGACAGGGGAGTTGGCCTGAACCGCCCGCACGAGTGATGCGTCATCAATCCATGAGGACAGCTGCGGGGAAATCCCTGCGAAGCAGCTGTCGTGGGGGAACACTGATGGCAAGCGCCCCGCGGCTGCGGGGATGACCCAGGGGGACGGCCATGAACCAGGTATCGAGCCGTAGCACTCAGACCACACCGCAGCGAAAGAACGCATCCATGTGCCAGCACCAGCCAGCCTGCCCGTCTGCCGAATCCGCCGACCGGGAGGCCGCGCGCCCCGTGGCCAACCACCCGGAACAGGGCTGGAGCCTGCTGTGCAACGGCGTCCTGCTCTTCGAGGACACCGGTGAGCTGCTGCCGGACGGGCAGATCATCGCCCCGCACCGCCCGCTCGCGGCTGCGTAGGCGACGCGGTCCGACGACGGAAGGGGCCGGTCCGGGAGTGTCTCCCGGACCGGCCCCTTCGTCATGTCCGCACGACGGAGATCACGTGCGGCGGGTGCCTCAGTTGTCGTACTCGTCCAGCGGCGGGCAGGAGCACACCAGGTTGCGGTCGCCGAACGCACCGTCGATGCGGCGCACCGGCGGCCAGTACTTCTCGGCGGCCGTGACCCCGCCCGGGAAGACGGCCTCGTCGCGGGTGTAGGGGTGGTTCCACTCACCGCCCAGCGCCGCCGCGGTGTGCGGGGCGTTGGCGAGCGGGTTGTCGTCGGCAGGCCACTCGCCGCCCGCGACCCGCTCGATCTCGGCGCGGATGGCGATCATGGCGTCGCAGAAGCGGTCGATCTCGGCGAGGTCCTCGGACTCCGTCGGCTCGATCATGAGCGTTCCGGCGACCGGGAAGGACATCGTCGGCGCGTGGAAGCCGTAGTCGATCAGGCGCTTGGCGATGTCGTCCACGCTGACGCCGGTGGCCTTCGACAGCGGGCGCAGGTCGATGATGCACTCGTGCGCGACCAGGTTGCCGGGGCCGGTGTAGAGCACCGGGTAGTGCGGCTCAAGGCGCTTGGCGATGTAGTTGGCGCCGAGCACCGCCACCTGGGTGGCGCGCTTGAGGCCCTCACCGCCCATGAGGCGCACGTAGGACCAGGAGATCGGCAGGATGCCGGCGGAGCCCCACGGCGCGGCCGAGATCGGGCCGACGCCCGTCTCCGGGCCGGCGGTCGGCTGCAGCGGGTGGTTCGGCAGGTACGGGGCCAGGTGCGCCCGGACACCGACCGGGCCGACGCCCGGACCGCCGCCGCCGTGCGGGATGCAGAAGGTCTTGTGCAGGTTCAGGTGCGAGACGTCGCCGCCGAAGTGACCCGGCTTGGCGAGGCCCACCAGGGCGTTCAGGTTGGCGCCGTCGACGTAGACCTGGCCGCCGGCCTCGTGGACCTGGGCGCAGATGTCGGCGACGTGCTCCTCGAACACGCCGTGGGTGGACGGGTAGGTGATCATCAGCACGGCCAGCTCGTCGCGGTGCTGCTCGATCTTGGCGCGCAGGTCGTCCGCGTCCACCTCGCCGTCGTCGGCCGTCTTGACGACGACGACCTTCATGCCGGCCATGACGGCGCTGGCGGCGTTGGTGCCGTGCGCGGAGGACGGGATGAGGCAGACGGTGCGCTGCTCGTCGCCGTTCGCACGGTGGTAGGCGCGTACGGCCAGCAGTCCGGCGAGCTCACCCTGCGAGCCGGCGTTCGGCTGGATGGAGACCTTGTCGTAGCCGGTGACCTCGCAGAGTCGTTCCTCCAGCTCGTTGATGAGCGTGAGGTAGCCCTCGGCCTGCTCCACCGGGGCGAAGGGGTGCAGCTGGCCGAACTCGGGCCAGGTCACCGGCTCCATCTCGGTGGTCGCGTTGAGCTTCATGGTGCAGGATCCCAGCGGGATCATGCCGCGGTCCAGCGCGTAGTCCTTGTCCGAGAGCTTGCGCAGGTAGCGCAGCATCGCGGTCTCGGAGCGGTGCTGGTGGAAGACCGGGTGGGTCAGGACCGCGTCCGTGCGCAGGAGGCCCTCGGGGAGGGTGTCCGCCGCGGTCTCGTCGAGCGCCTCGATGTCGGCGGTGACGCCGAAGGCGGCCCAGACGGCCTCGATGTCGGCGCGCAGGGTGGTCTCGTCGCAGCTGATGGAGACGAGGTCGGCGTCGACCCGGTGGAGGTTGACCCCGCCCTCGCGGGCGGCGGCGACGACCTCGGCGGCACGGCCCGGTACCCGGACCGTGATGGTGTCGAAGTAGGAGCCGTGCACGGTCTCCACCCCGCCGGCCCGCAGACCGGCCGCGAGCAGCGTCGCGTAGCGGTGGGTGCGGCCGGCGATGGTGCGCAGGCCGTCCGGGCCGTGGTAGACGGCGTACATGCCGGCCATGACGGCGAGCAGGACCTGCGCGGTGCAGATGTTGCTGGTGGCCTTCTCACGGCGGATGTGCTGCTCACGGGTCTGCAGCGCCAGGCGGTAGGCCTTGTTGCCGTCCGCGTCCACCGAGACGCCGACGAGGCGGCCGGGCAGCGAGCGGGCGTGCTTGTCCTGGACGGCCATGTAGCCGGCGTGCGGTCCGCCGAAGCCCATCGGGACGCCGAAGCGCTGGGTGGTGCCCACCGCGATGTCCGCGCCCAGGGCGCCCGGGGACTTCAGCAGGGTCAGGGCGAGCAGGTCGGCCGAGACGGTGACGATGGCACCGAGCTCGTGCGCCTGGTCGATGACCGGCTTGATGTCCCGGACGGCGCCGGAGGCACCGGGGTACTGGAGCAGGACGCCGTAGACGCCGCGCTCGGCGATCTCGGCGGGGATGCCGTCGGAGAGGTCCGCGACGACGACCTCGATGCCGATCGGCTCGGCGCGGGTCTCGATGACGGCGACGGTCTGCGGGAGGGCGTCGGCGTCGATGAGGAAGACGTTGCCCTTGACCTTGCCCACGCGGCGGGCGAGGGTCATGGCCTCGGCGGCCGCGGTGCCCTCGTCGAGCAGCGAGGCGCCCGAGGTCGGCAGGCCGGTGAGGTCGGCGACGACGGTCTGGAAGTTCAGGAGCGCTTCGAGGCGGCCCTGGGAGATCTCCGGCTGGTAGGGCGTGTACGCCGTGTACCAGGCCGGGTTCTCCATGACGTTGCGGAGGATCACCGGCGGGGTGAAGGTCCCGTAGTAGCCCAGACCGATCATGGGGGTGAGGACCTGGTTGCGGTCGGCGAGCGAGCGCAGCTCGGCGAGCACCTCGGCCTCGGTCCGTGCCTCGGGCAGGTCCAGCGCGTCGGCGGTCTTGATCACATCCGGGACCGCGGCGGCGGTCAGTTCGTCCAGGGAGCCGTAGCCCACGTGGGCAAGCATCTTCGCCTGCGCCTCGGCATCCGGGCCGATGTGGCGCTGTTCGAAGGGGATGCCTCGCTCCAGCTGGGAGAGCGGAATGCGGTTGGCGGTCATGTACGGAGGCCTCCTGGTCATATGACCTGCGAGGGGCACCACGGCGCGGGCACCCGGACGGCCTCCCCCTCTGTCATCTGCACCTGAGAGTTTCACCGGAGTCACGGGGGTCTCCCGAGAGGTCCGGCTTTCACCGTCGGTGAGGAGGGGGACCGGCACTGCGCGCCCGGTACCCGCCCTGCTTTCCAGAGTGGCCTCGTCCGTGCGGTACGTATGCCTGAGAGATTCCGGGGAGGATTTGCTCCTTCGGCGCCTCCGTCTTGCTCATTCGGAGGACTCTCCCGCACAGGGTCGACAGCCGTCATCCAGACTACCAGCGGGGTTCAAGGGGCTCCCCGAGTGGCCTCCGCTGCGGAAATGCACTTCTGTAGTCATTACGGAGCAGTTGCGACCATTTGGAGGGACCGTGCAGACCGACATCGATCCGCGCAGCCTGATCGGCCGCAAGGCGTTCGACCGCAACGGTGCCAAGATCGGCACCATCGACGAGGTCTACCTCGACGATGCCACGGGTGTCCCGGAGTGGGCCGCCGTCCGCACCGGTCTGTTCAGCCGGGACGCCTTCGTCCCGCTGGAGCCGAGCGAGATGGTCGGCGAGACCCTGCGGGTCCCCTTCGAGCGCTCCCTCATCAGGGACGCGCCGGACTTCGGCGTCGGCCGCCACCTGTCACCCGAGCAGGAACTCCAGCTCTACCACCACTACGGCCTGGACACGACCCTGCCGTCCGACTTCCACCGCGACTTCGGCCGGCTGGCGGGCGACGAGGGCTGAGCCCCCCGCTGCGGCCGGCCGCCTCCTACGTCCCCTCCCCCACCAGCGGCAGCGGGTCGGACGGCTCCAGCTCCGGGTCGTCCACGAGGAAGGTCCGCACCCGGCCGGGCTCCGAGCCTGGCTGCTCGAACCGTACGGTCACCCGCCCGACGCCGCTGCCCTGCACCCACCCCGGCCCGTACAGCACGTGCCGGACGTCGCTCCCTGCCGTCCAGCGGCGCTGCGTGGCCTCCTGCGGCCCACGGGGCTGCTCCGGCCCCTCCAGCTCCTGCTGCCCCTCCTGTCCCTCCCGTCCCGCTGCGCCGCCGCCGGCGGCCTCCGGCTCCGCCTCCCCGCCGGTGCCTCCCGCACCGCCGTCCTCGTCCGACGCCCGCGTGGCGGACGACTGCGCGAAGAGGTCTTCCTGCGTGTAGTCCGCCAGCCCCGTCACCCCCACCCCCAGCAGTCGCACCCCGCCCGTGGTGTCGACCGCCTCCAGCAGCCGCGCGGCGGCCTCCCGCACCACCGCGGGATCGTCCGTGGGCCCCCGCAGCGTCTCGGACCGCGTCAGGGTGGAGAAGTCGTAGCGCCGGACCTTCAGCACGATCGTGCGCCCCGAGTGCCCGGATCCCCGCAGTCGCTGCACGCACCGGTCCGCGAGCCGCTGCACCTCACCCCTGATCCGCACCCGGTCGTGGAGATCCACGTCGAAGGTGTCCTCGACGGACACCGACTTCGCGTCCCGTTCCGCGACCACCGGCCGGTCGTCCAGCCCCAGCGCCATCCGGTACAGCCCCGCGCCGTGCGCGCGCCCGACCATCCGGACCAGCTCGTCCTCGCCCGCCTCCGCCAGCTCCCCCACGGTGGTGATCCCGGCGCGGCGCAGGTGTTCCCCCGTGGCCGGCCCGACCCCGGGCAGGGTCCGTACGGACATCGGTGCGAGCAGCTCCCGCTCGGTCCCGGGCTCGATGAGCAGCAGCCCGGCCGGCTTGGCCTCCTCCGAGGCCACCTTGGCCAGCATCTTCGACCCCGCGAGCCCCACGGACCCGCTGAGCCCCGTGGCGGCCCTGATGCCGGCCCGCAGCCGCTCGCCCGTGGCCCGCGCGGAGTCCGAGTCGAAGGCGACACCGCCCGCCTCCAGGTCCACGAAGGCCTCGTCCAGGCTGAGCGGCTCGACCAGCGGGGACAGCTCCCGCAGCATGGCCATGACGATGTCGCTGACCTGCCGGTAGAGCGGGAAACGCGGGATCAGGTAGGCGCCGTTCGGGCAGAGCCTGCGCGCCTGGCCCATCGGCATCGCCGAGTGCACCCCGAACCGCCGGGCCTCGTAGGAGGCGGTGGCGACGACCCCGCGCGGTCCGAGCCCGCCGACGATGACGGCCTTGCCGCGCAGGCTCGGCTTCGACGCCTGCTCCACGGAGGCGTAGAAGGCGTCCATGTCCAGGTGCAGGATGGTCGGAGCGGCTCTCACAGCACCGATGCTGCCCTACGCCTCTGACATCGCCGCGGCTCGGTCCGCCGACATCGCCGCGGCTCGGTCCGCCCGGTCAGACGGCACGGTTGCGGCGGGCCGCGAGTTCGTCCGTCGGGTTGTGCCGGACCAGGGTCTCGCCGGTGTCCACCCGCTCCCCGTGCAGCTGCGACAGCGCGCTCTGCACGTCGCGCCACACCACGCCCACGGCGATGCCGAAGACGCCCTGCCCTCCCTGGAGGAGGCTCACGACCTGGTCCGGCGAGGTGCACTCGTACACGGTGGCGCCGTCGCTCATCAGCGTCATCCGCTCCAGGTCCGCCAGCTCGCGGTCGTGCAGGTGCTGGACCGCCGTGCGGATGTTCTGCAGCGCCACACCGGTGTCCAGGAAACGCTTGACGATCTTGAGGACCACGACGTCGCGGAAGCTGTAGAGGCGCTGGGTCCCCGACCCGTAGGCGGCCCGCACGCTGGGCTCCACCAGCCCGGTGCGCGCCCAGTAGTCCAGCTGCCGGTAGGTGATGCCGGCCGCGGCGCACGCCGTCGGTCCGCGGTAGCCGATCTGCTCGGGCGCCTGCTCCCCGCCCACCGGCTGGACCGGCGTCGACTCCGGCTGGCGGCGTGCGGATCCGACCGCGCCACCGTGCAGCGGGTACGGCCCAGCGCCACTGCGTGCGGGGGTGCCCCCGGTCGTACCGTCGCCCGTGATCCTCACGCCGACCCTCCGTCCTTGACCTGCCCACCTCGAAGGTAGGCAGTCACCACGGGTGCGTCAACGATCGCCACACTCGGCACGCCGAGTGATAATCACCCTGAGAGTGGTTTCCCGTGTCCGTATCCGGGGAAAGGCTACTCGAATGGGCTGCTGCCGCACCGTGGATGACGCGGCCGGAGGCTCACTGCGGCCCGGTGCCGAAGTCCTCGGGCGAGATCTGGTCGAGGAACTCGCGGAACTTCTCCACCTCGTCCTCCTGCTCGTCCGGAATGGCGATCCCGGCGTCGTCCAGGACCCCGTCACTGCCGTAGATCGGCGTACCCGTCCGCAGGGCGAGGGCTATGGCGTCCGAAGGGCGCGCGCTCACCTCGACCCCGCTGGCGAAGACGAGCTCCGCGTAGAAGACGCCCTCCCGCAGATCCGTGATCCGGACCTCGGTGAGCTCCTCACCGACCGCCTCCAGCACGTCCTTGAACAGGTCGTGCGTCAGCGGCCGGGCAGGGGCCATCCCCTGCTGGGCGAAGGCAATGGCCGTAGCCTCCCCAGGACCGATCCAGATGGGGAGGTACCGGTCGCCTCCCACTTCACGCAGGAGCACGATCGGTTGGTTGGAGGGCATTTCCACCCGGACACCCACAACGTCGAGCTCGTTCACACAGCAACCCTAGGACCTGCTCGGCAGGTTTGGGTAGTCGGGGCTCCACCCGGACCGACGCGCTCAGCGCAACCGGACACCGAGAGCGGTCTGCACCAGGGCCTCGTGCAGCCGTACGGAGAGCCCCGCGAGCTCCTTCATCGTGGCCTCCGCATGGGCCCTGGTCTGCGGGTTGCGGTGCCGGCGCAGCGGGGCCACGACCTGCTCCACCAGGCCCGCCTCACGGTCGGCGGCCGCCTTCATCGCGCGCAGGTGCCGGGGCTCCAGTCCGAAACGCCCCAGGTCGGCCACGAGCCGGGCCACCGTGACCGCGTCGGCGTCGAACCCGCCGCCCGGGGTCTCCCCGAGCAGCCCGTACGACTCCCACTCGGCCAGCTGCTCCTCGTCCACGCCGACGGCCGCGAGGAGCTCGGCCCGCCCCACGCGGGGCGCGGCGGGCCGTTCCTGTCCCACCGCGCCGTAGACGACGGCCGGGTCCGAGGGATCGGACGGATCGGTGGCGTCACCGTGCGCCGAGGGGCCCGGGATCCGGATCTGCTCACCGCGCGCGAGCGCGTCGAGCTGCTCGCGGATGACCTTGAGCGGCAGGTAGTGGTCGCGCTGCAGCCGCAGGATGCGGGCGAGGCGCTCCACGTCGTCCGTGCTGAACTTGCGGTACCCGGAGGGTGTGCGCCGGGGCTCGACCAGCCCCTCCGCCTCCAGGAAACGGATCTTCGAGATCGTGACTTCGGGGAACTCGTCACGCAGCGTGGTGAGCACCGTGCCGATGCTCACCAGCCGCCCGGCCGAGCCGGCGGAGCCGTTGCCGGCACCGCCTGTCGGATTGCGCAGCATGGGACCTTCCCTCGGGTGCCCCCGGACCGGGTCCGGGGGAGGGTCAGACGCCCCGCAGGCTCGCGTAGAAGACCAGCCGGTACTTGCCGATCTGCACCTCGTCGCCGTTGTGCAGGGCGACCGAGTCGATGGGCTCACGGTTGACGTACGTGCCGTTGAGGCTGCCGACGTCGGCCACGGTGAAGCCGCCGTCCTGGATCCTGCGGAACTCGACATGGCGCCGGGAGACGGTGACGTCGTCCAGGAAGATGTCGCTCTGCGGGTGGCGGCCGGCCGTGGTCAGCTCGCCGTCCAGCAGGAAGCGGCTGCCGGAGTTGGGTCCGCGCCGCACGATGAGCAGGGCGGAACCGGGCGGGAGCGCCTCCACCGCGGCCTGGGCCTCGGGGGACAGCGAGGACGACACGTGCGTCTGGCCCGACACCTCGGCCTCGTAGGCCTCAAGGCCCGAGATCGAGATGGTGGACGTGGTCTCCGAGGCACGCTCCGGCGTCAGGCCCGCCCGCAGCGGCGCTCCGCAGTTGGAGCAGAACCGGCTGGCCGCATCGCTGCGGTGTCCGCACCTGCTGCAAACCTGCTCGGCCGACATGGACGGCTCCTCGCGCCGCGGCTGCCCCGCGGAGGCGTTGGTGGCATACGGGTCGGGGGCAAACCCTCCACCCGCACTTGAGGTTGATGGTTCACCGAAACCTATGCGGCCGGTACCGGCCGGGTCAACGGACGACGCGCCGGGAGCACCCGGAACCTCACCCGGACCGGCGACCTCGTCGCGGAACAGCGGGCGGTCACCCTGCCCTTCCGCGCCGCCGGCACGGTGCCGCGCCGCGCCGCTCTCCTCGCGGTTCTTCTTGCCGAACAACTTCTCAAACAACTTCACGGGCGATTCCCCTTGACTGAAACAGACCCGCCCGTGGGGCAGGACGAACTCCGAATGCAGACACCTGCCGACCCGGACATTCTCACAACGTCCGTAACCACCAGACAGTTTCCACCACGCACCGCAACTTCGGTGCGGCGACCCCCCGCAGGCATCGGCCCGCGTGCGCCGCTCCACCCTCCACTCCGCTTCATCTTCATCCCGATGACGACCGAGCGTAGTCAGGCTGCTTCGCAGCCCGCAAGGCATCCACAACGATCTTCGCCGACCGTGTGACGGCCACTGTGGCCTGCTCCTTCTCCAGCGTCTGGACGACACCGCCGGGGATGTTGAGCGCGGGCTCCAGGTCCTGCGGCTTGCCGATCACCCTGAACTCGTAGGGTTGTGTGATCTTCTTACCGTCGATCCCGACCCCGCCGTTCTCGTCCGAGAAGTACGAGCCTGCCACGATGCGCACCCCGTTGATCTGGATCGCCTCGGCGCCGGCGGCCCGCAGCTCCTGGAGCGTGTCCAGCAGCTGGTCGGACTGCACCTGCCCCGTGGGATCAGTGATCCTGAGCGTGATGCCCGGCCCCTGTGCTGCCACGGTACCGGCCAGGATGCCGAGTTGACGCTCCTTCTCCACGGTCTGCTTGCGGGCCTCCTCCGCCTGGTTGGAGCTGCTCTCCAGCTCCCGCCGCTGGTCCTCCAGCCGCTGCTTCTCGTCCTCCAGCCGCTTGGTCCGCCCGTCGAGCTCGTCGAGGATCCGTACGAGGTCCTCCTGGCGGGCCCCGCGCAGGGCGCTGGAGTCGCTGTTCGAGCGGACCTGGATGGCCAGGCCCAGCCCCAGGACGAACAGCAGCAGGGCGACGATCAGTTGGGCCCTGCTCACCCGCGGCGGCCACAGACCGGCGGCCAGCCGCTGCCGCCCCGTCTCCTCGGCAACCGGCCCGGCCTGTGTCTTTCCCTCTTCAAGAGGCTGTTCCGGCACGTTCGGTTCCTCGGGCGGGGTGTCGTTCGCGCTCATTCCCATCACGCCCGGAACACGTGGCGGCGGATGGCCGCGGCGTTGGAGAAGATGCGGATGCCGAGGACGACGACCACACCGGTGGACAGCTGCGAGCCGACGCCCAGCTTGTCGCCGAGGAAGACGATCAGCGCGGCCACGACGACGTTCGACAGGAACGACACCACGAAGACCTTGTCCACGAAGATGCCGTCCAGCATGGCGCGCAAGCCCCCGAACACCGCGTCCAGCGCCGCCACCACGGCGATGGGCAGATAAGGCTCCACCACGGCCGGTACCTCGGGCCGGACCAGAAGTCCGACCACCACTCCGGCCAAGAGGCCCAGTACCGCGATCACGATGCACCCTTCTGCTGCTCTGCTGCTGTGGCTGTACGTACGATCAGGCTCGCCGCGGGCGGCAGCCGGAGGTCATCGGCCGGGGACAGCGTGGAGCGGATCCCGTAGCTCTCCTGCAGGACGTGCAGGTACTGGCCGTCCGCCGAATCCTGGAAGGCCGGACCGAGCCGCTTCTTGTCCCCCACCGCCAGCACCTCGTACGGCGGCACCAGCGGCCGGTTGTCGACCAGTATCGCGTCACCGGCGGCCCTGATCGCCGACAGCTCCGTCAGCCGCTGCCCGTTGATCGAGATCGCCTCTGCGCCGGACTGCCACAGCCCGTTGACGATCTTCTGCATGTCACGGTCGCGGAGCCGGCCGGTGTCGGAGAACCCGCTGCTCTCGCGCGGTTTGCCGCCCTCGCCCGTGGAGGAGCCCTTGGCGTCGTCCACCACCAGCTTGATCCCCGGGCCGCGGACCTCGGTGGCCCCCGAGAGCAGCGAGACGAGTTCTCCGCCGCTCCCGCCGGGCTGCTTGAGGGCCGCGCGCTGACGTGCGGCGACATCGGTCCGCAAGCCGTCGATGGTCTTCTCCAGGGCGTCCGCGCGCTCGTCGGCGCGCTGCACCCGGTCGATCAGTTCCTGGCGCTCCTTGGCGAGCACGGGCGCGTCCACGCGGGCCTCGGCGGCACCGAGCGTGACGACCATCGCCGTGATCACGAGCCCGGCGGCGAGCCCCAGCTTGGCCTTGAGGGTGCGGGGCAGACCGGCCGTGCCGTCGGCCTCGCGCCGGGCGGTCGCCTCCGCGTAGCCCTCGTCGAGGCTGTGGTCCATCACGTGCGTCAGCAGCGACATGGAGGCGTCGGGGCGCGCTGGCACAGGAGACGCCGGAGTCCGGTTGGGGGGCGGCTGCGACATGCCGCACATCGTCGCATGTCGGCGCCGCACACACCCAATGCGTCCATCCGGTGGGCCCGGGCCGGGACTCCCCCGCCCCGGGCCCACCGGACTTCCGCCTTACGTCCTCACGTCAGCACGTCAGGACGTGAGTGCACGGCACGCGCTCAGCGACCGGCGCCGTCCACGACGGCCGCCCACTCGTCGAGCAGCGCCTGGGCGGAGGTGTCATCGGGCCCCTCGGCCCACAGGTGCGTCACGGCCTCCGCCGGGTCCGGCAGGACCAGAGCCCACCGTCCGTCGGCCTCGACCACCCGCACCCCGTCGGTGGTGTCCACCTGCCGGTCTCCGGCCGCTTCGACGACCCGTCGCATGACGAGCCCCTTGACCGCCCACGGCGTCGGCACGTCCCGCTTGAGCACGTGCGCCCGCGGGATCCGGGCATCGATCTGGCTCAGCGTGAGCTGGGTGCGGGCCACCAGGCCGAGGAGCTGCACGAACGCCGCCGAGCCGTCGAAGACGCTGCTGAACTCGGGAACGATGAATCCGCCCCGGCCGTCTCCCCCGAAGATGGTGGTCTCGGCCCGGCCGACCCGGGTCAGGTCGTCGGGCGAGGTCGTCGTCCATTCGACCTGGGTGCCGTGGTAGGCGGCCACCTGCTCGGCGACGCGGGTCGTGGTCACCGGCAGCGCGACCTTGCCGCTGCGCTTCTCGGCGGCCACCAGGTCGAGCATGACGAGGAGCGCCCGGTCGTCCTCGATGATCCGCCCGCGTTCGTCGACGAGGGAGATCCGTTCGCCGACGGGGTCGAACCGCACGCCGAAGGCGGCCCGCGCCGAAGCCACGATCTCGCCCAGCCGCACCAGGCCGGCCCGCCGGGACTCGGCGCTCTCGGTCGGCCGGGACTCGTCGAGCCCGGGGTTGATCGTCAGGGCGTCCACCCCGAGCCGTCCGAGGAGGCTCGGCATGACCAGCCCGGCGCTGCCGTTGGTCGCGTCGACGACGACCTTGAGCCCGGCGTCGGCGATGCCCGTGGTGTCCACCCGCCGCAGGAGCGAGCCGGTGTAGGCGTCGAAGACGCTGCCCGGGAACTGCAGGTCACCGATCTCGCCGGGGAAGGCCCGTCGGTACTCCTGGCGCGCGTAGACGCGGTCCAGCTTGCGCTGCTGCTGCAGCGAGAGGTCCGCGCCGCGCTCGTCGAGGAACATGATGTCTACGGAGTCGGGCACTCCGGGTGACGTCCGCAGGACGATGCCGCCGGCGCTCCCTCTGGCGGTCTGCTGCCGCGCCACGGGCAGCGGTACGTTCTCCAGGTCCCGTACGTTGATCGCGCTGGCCTGGAGCGCCGAGATCACGGCCCGTTTGAGCGCTCGGGCGCCGCGGGAGTGGTCTCGGGCGGTGGTGACGATCGCACCCTTCTTCAGGGTGGTGGCGTAAGCGCCGGCCAGCCGGACCACCAGCTCGGGGGTGATCTCCACGTTCAGGATCCCGGAGACCCCGCGCGCTCCGAAGAGGTGGGCCTGTCCGCGGGACTCCCAGATGACGGAGGTGTTGACGAAGGCACCGGCCTCGATCGTCTTGAAGGGGTAGACGCGTACGTTCCCCTGGACGATCGATTCTTCGCCGACGAGGCACTCGTCGCCGATGACGGCGCCGTCCTCGATCCGTGCCGCGCGCATGATGTCGGTGTTCTTGCCGATGACGCAGCCGCGGAGGTTGCTGTGGGGGCCGATGTAGACGTTGTCGTGGACGACGGCCCGGTGGAGGAAGGCGCCGCTCTTGACGACGACGTTCGACCCGACGACGGTGTGCTCGCGGATCTCCACGCCGGCTTCGATCTTGGCGTAGTCCCCGATGTAGAGGGGGCCGCGGAGCACGGCGTCCGGGCTGACCTCGGCGCCTTCGGCGACCCAGACGCCCGGGGAGATCTCGAAGCCGTCCATCTCGACCTCGACCTTGCCCTCGAGCACGTCGGCCTGGGCCTTGACGTAGCTCTCGTGCGTGCCGACGTCCTCCCAGTAGCCCTCGGCGACGTAGCCGTAGATCGGCCGGCCTTCCTTCATCAGTTGCGGGAAGACGTCGCTGGACCAGTCGACGGAGACGTCCGCCTCGACGTAGTCGAAGACTTCGGGCTCCATGACGTAGATGCCGGTGTTGACGGTGTCCGAGAACACCTGCCCCCACGTCGGCTTCTCCAGGAAGCGCTCTACCTTGCCTTCCTCGTCCACGATGGTGATGCCGAATTCCAACGGGTTCGGGACCCGGGTCAGGCACACCGTGACCAGTGCGCCCTTCTCCTTGTGGAAGCGGATCAGGTCGGTGAGGTCGAAGTCGGTCAGCGCATCGCCGGAAATGACGACGAAGGCGTCATCCTTCAAGGCCTCCTCGGCATTCTTCACGCTGCCGGCGGTCCCGAGTGGCTTTTCCTCGTTGGCATAGGTGAGCTCCATACCGAGCTCTTCGCCGTCACCGAAGTAGTTCTTGACGAGCGACGCCAGGAACTGCACGGTGACCACTGTCTCGCTGAGCCCATGCCGCTTGAGCAGCCTGAGTACGTGCTCCATGATCGGGCGGTTCGCCACCGGCAGGAGCGGCTTGGGCATGCTCGAGGTCATGGGACGAAGGCGGGTGCCCTCGCCACCGGCCATCACGACGGCCTTCATGTCGGAAGAGTCCTCCTTGAGAGATGACAGTCGTGCCGACTATCACCCGCCCCGTTCGGTGACTTCGCGACTCCTCCGCGTCATCCGGCATCCGGCGGGCTCAATCGGCCGTGGCGTCAGCCTTCACCAGTCGGCGGACTTGAACCACGTAAAGGATTCCTGCCCACCAATAGAGGGTTGTACCCCATCCGGCGAACGCCCATCCGAAAACTGCCGCCAACCAGGCCAACCAGCCGCTTCCGTCACTGAGCAGGAGCAACGGGAAGGCGTACATCAGGTTGAAGGTCGCCGCCTTGCCGAGGAAGTTGACCTGCGGCGGCGGATATCCGTGGCGGCGCAGGATCCACACCATGACCAGCAACATCAGCTCACGCGCGAGGAGCGCTCCGGTGAGCCACAGCGGCAGGATCTCGCGATAGGTCAGACCGAACAGCGTCGACAGGATGTAGAGGCGGTCCGCTGCGGGGTCCAGCAGCCGGCCGAGCTTGCTGATCTGATTCCAGCGCCGGGCGAGCTTACCGTCGAGGTAGTCGCTGATGCCGCTGAGCATGAGGACGGCCAGGGCCCACCCGTCGTACTCCGCGAGGATCAGCCACAGGAACAGGGGCACGCCGGCGAGGCGAGCCATGCTCAGGATGTTGGGAATGGTGAAAATTCGGTCAGTCTGAACCCGAGTCTCCTGGACCTCCACCCGGGGGCCTCCACTGTGACGCTAGAAATGGTCGTTCGATGCCCCCTGACCCTACAGGAGGCCGGACAGGTGCCCGGAACGCAGAAAAGCCCCGCACCGAACCCGTAACGGGCTGGTGCGGGGCTTTCCCACAATGATTGTTCGGCGGCGTCCTACTCTCCCACAGGGTCCCCCCTGCAGTACCATCGGCGCTGAAAGGCTTAGCTTCCGGGTTCGGAATGTAACCGGGCGTTTCCCTAACGCTATGACCACCGAAACACTATGAAATTTGAACGCTGGTGTGTAATCACAGCTGTTCGTTATTTCAGAACTAACACAGTGGACGCGAGCAACTGAGGACAAGCCCTCGGCCTATTAGTACCAGTCAGCTTCACCCGTTACCGGGCTTCCACATCTGGCCTATCAACCCAGTCGTCTACTGGGAGCCTTACCCTCTCAAGGAGGTGGGAATACTCATCTTGAAGCAGGCTTCCCGCTTAGATGCTTTCAGCGGTTATCCCTCCCGAACGTAGCCAACCAGCCATGCCCTTGGCAGGACAACTGGCACACCAGAGGTTCGTCCGTCCCGGTCCTCTCGTACTAGGGACAGCCCTTCTCAATATTCCTACGCGCACAGCGGATAGGGACCGAACTGTCTCACGACGTTCTAAACCCAGCTCGCGTACCGCTTTAATGGGCGAACAGCCCAACCCTTGGGACCGACTCCAGCCCCAGGATGCGACGAGCCGACATCGAGGTGCCAAACCATCCCGTCGATATGGACTCTTGGGGAAGATCAGCCTGTTATCCCCGGGGTACCTTTTATCCGTTGAGCGACGGCGCTTCCACAAGCCACCGCCGGATCACTAGTCCCGACTTTCGTCCCTGCTCGACCCGTCGGTCTCACAGTCAAGCTCCCTTGTGCACTTACACTCAACACCTGATTGCCAACCAGGCTGAGGGAACCTTTGGGCGCCTCCGTTACCCTTTGGGAGGCAACCGCCCCAGTTAAACTACCCATCAGACACTGTCCCTGATCCGGATCACGGACCGAGGTTAGACATCCAGCACGACCAGAGTGGTATTTCAACGGCGACTCCACCCCAACTGGCGTTGGGGCTTCAAAGTCTCCCACCTATCCTACACAAGCCGAACCGAACACCAATATCAAACTGTAGTAAAGGTCCCGGGGTCTTTCCGTCCTGCTGCGCGAAACGAGCATCTT
>NZ_JBXYDZ010000003.1:4850000-6487500 GCF_057371075.1 Streptomyces sp. WAC03905 | reverse complement strand
ACGGTGTACTCACGCACCTCGGCATCGACACGGTCCAGCTCAACGGCGAGGGCTTCGAGCTGCTCGTCAACAAGGGCGACACCGTGACCCGCGGCCAGGCAGTCATCCGTTGGAACCCCGCTGCCGTCGAGGCCCTCGGCAAGTCCCCGATCTGCCCGGTCGTGGCGCTCGAGGCAACGGCCGAGTCCCTGTCCGGCGTCGTCGAGTCCGGCGACGTGAAGGCTGACGAAGTCCTCTTCAGCTGGCAGTGAGCCCTCCGCCCCGCGCGGGCGTGACGGACATCCATCGCGGCGGCCAGGGCCGCCGCTCAATCGGAGACGGGTGTAATGGAGACAACGCTGCGAGGCGTCGGCGTGAGCCACGGGGTGGCGATCGGCGAGGTGCGGCACATGGGCACGGCGGTCCTCGAGCCGCCGGCCAGGCAGATCACCGCCGATGAGGCGGCGCGCGAACAGGGGCGCGCCCGCCAGGCCGTGAGTGCCGTGGCGGCCGACCTGATCGCGCGTGGCCAGCTGGCCGGTGGCGAGGCCCAGCACGTGCTCGAGGCCCAGGCGATGATCGCCGAGGATCCCGAGCTGATGGCGGACGTGGACCGTCGGATCGCCGTCGGCAGCACCGCCGAGCGCGGTGTGTACGACGCCTTCGCCGCCTACCGCGACCTGCTCGCGGGGGCCGGCGAGTACATGGCCGGGCGGGTGGCCGACCTGGACGACGTACGGAACCGGATCGTGGCGCGGTTGCTGGGCGTGCCGATGCCGGGCGTACCCGACAGCGACGAACCGTACGTGCTGATCGCGCGGGACCTGGCTCCCGCCGACACCGCCCTGCTCGACCCGGCTCTCGTCCTCGGCTTCGTCACCGAGGAGGGCGGGCCGACCAGTCACAGCGCGATCCTCGCCCGTGCGCTGGGCGTGCCGGCGATCGTGGCTCTGCCGGGCGCCGGGGAGCTCGCGGAGGGGACCGTGATCGCGGTGGACGGCAGCACCGGCGACCTGTTCGTCGAGCCGTCCGCCGAGAAGCGGGCCGAGCTGGAGGCCGCTGCCGCCGAGCGCAAGGCGGCGCTGGCCGCCTCGTCCGGTCCCGGTGCGACCTCCGACGGCCACAAGGTGCCGCTGCTCGCCAACGTCGGCGGTCCCGCGGACGTGCCGGCGGCCGTCGAGGCCGGGGCCGAGGGCGTGGGCCTGTTCCGCACGGAGTTCCTGTTCCTGGACGACAGCAAGAAGGCGCCGTCCGAGGAGAAGCAGATCGAGTCCTACCGCAAGGTGCTCGAAGCCTTCCCCGAGGGGCGTGTCGTCGTACGGGTGCTCGACGCGGGCGCCGACAAGCCGCTGGAGTTCCTGACTCCGGCGGACGAGCCGAACCCGGCGCTGGGCGTGCGGGGGCTGCGTTCGCTCCTGGACCACCCGGAGGTGCTGCGTACGCAGCTCACCGCGCTGGCGAAGGCGGCCGAGGGCCTGCCGGTGCACCTTGAGGTCATGGCTCCGATGGTCGCCGACCGGGCGGACGCGAAGGCCTTCGCCGATGCCTGCCGCGAGGCCGGTCTGCAGGCGAAGTTCGGGGCGATGGTGGAGATCCCCTCCGCCGCGCTCCGCGCGCGCTCGATCCTGCGGGAGGTCGAGTTCCTCTCGCTGGGCACCAATGACCTGGCGCAGTACGCCTTCGCCGCCGACCGGCAGGTCGGCGCGGTCTCCCGCCTCCAGGACCCGTGGCAGCCCGCGCTGCTCGACCTGATCGCCATGGCGGCGGGGGCGGCCAAGGCCGAGGGCAAGAGCTGCGGTGTCTGTGGCGAGGCCGCGGCCGACCCGCTGCTGGCCTGTGTGCTGACCGGTCTGGGTGTCACCTCCCTGTCGATGGGTGCCGCGTCGATCCCCTACGTCCGGGCGACGCTCGCCAAGTACACGCTGGCGCAGTGCGAGCGGGCCGCGGCGGCGGCCCGTGCTGCGGACAGCGCCGAGGAGGCCCGCGTGGCCGCGCAGGCGGTGCTCTCCGGCGAGTAACCGGACGCCCGTCGGGCGGATCGTGGGGCCCCCGCCGGTGGCGGGGGCCCCACGGTCGTTCAGTGGTGCGGGCCGGGGGCGTCGACCTCGTAGCCGGGGCAGTACTCGACGCCCGGCTCTGGGGCGACGAGGTCTCCGGTGTCGGCGTCGGTGCAGTAGGCGTTGAAGACGGCGGCCGCCGACAGGGCCGTGAGGCGGCCGCGGTCCAGGCGCCAGCCGTGGACCCGGTCGCGGTGGCCCTCGGTGGTGCTGCGCACCACCAGTCCCCCGGGGCCCCCGAGGGCGAGGCCGGCGGCGAGGACCGTCACGAAGTCGAGGCTCTCGCGCCCGTCGATGCGCGGCTGCGCGTCCGGGTCGCCGGTGGTGTCGGCGTGGAGCACCGCGACGAGCTGCTCGTCCTCGGTCGGGACGCTGCAGACGAAGTGGTGGTGGCCGGGACCGGCTCCGGCGACGAGGCGTTTGAGCGCGTCGGCGGCACGGTCGAAGGAGGCGTGGCCGATGTCCTCGCCGCAGTCCGCGCAGCGTCCCACCCGGGCGAGGACGGCGGTGGCGTACTCCCAGGTGGCGTGGCGGACGGCTTCGTCGACGAGGAGCGGGACGAGTTCGTCGATGGGCTGGCCGGTGTAGGGCAGGACGGTCCCGCTGCCGGCGAGCTCCGCGGTGAAGCGGGTACGGGTCTCGGACGTGTCCGGGTCCAGTCCGTGTTCTCCGCAGTACTCGGCGTACTCGTCGGGGTCGAACAGGGCGACGGTGGTGTGCAGGCCGCGGGCGGCGAAGGACCGGAGCAGGCCGTCCACGTGGTGGAGGTAGTCGGCGTAGTCGGCGTGGCGGTCGAAGCCGAAGCTGCGGTAGCCGCACATGGCCGCGAAGTCCCCGGCGTCGGCCAGGAGGCCGACGGTGCCGGGGACCTCGCGGCGCAGCGCGCGGCGCCGGTGGGTGCTGCTGGTCCGGTGGGTACCGGTGTCGTTCTTGCGTGGCATGGCTGGCTCCCCCTGAGTGCGAACACTTGCTCACTCAGCGTAACCATGACCACTGACAGTGACCTCAGTCGCTGGTGCGGGTGCCGGTGCGCGTGCGGCCCAGCTGCTCGTAGAAGTCGAGGAGGCCGATGTCGTCGACGGAGCCCGCGTTGACCGCCTTGGCCAGCGGGGTGCCCTGGAGGAGGCGCTTGACCGGGACCTCGATGCGCTTGCCGGTGAGGGTGTGCGGGATGCCCGGCACCTCGATGACCTCGTCGGGGACGTGGCGCGGGGACAGTTCCTCGCGGATGGTCGCCTTGATGCGGGCGCGCAGCTCGTCGTCCAGGGCCGCGCCCGGCGCGAGGTGGACGAAGAGCGGCATCCAGTAGCCGCCGTTCGGTTCCTCCAGGCCGATGACCAGGGACTCCTTGATCTCGGGGAGCCGCTCCACGGCCTCGTAGATGTCGGCGGAGCCCATCCGGACGCCCTGGCGGTTCAGCGTGGAGTCGGAGCGGCCGTGGATGATCACCGAGCCGTGGTCGGTGATCGTGATCCAGTCCCCGTGGCGCCAGACGCCGGGGAACATCTCGAAGTAGCTGTCGCGGTAGCGGCTGCCGTCGGGGTCGTTCCAGAAGTGGATCGGCATGGACGGCATGGGGTTGGTGACGACGAGTTCGCCGACCTCGCCGACGACCGGCTTGCCCGAGGGGTCCCACGACTGGAGGTCCGTGCCGAGGCAGGCCGCCTGGAGTTCGCCGATGTGCACGGGGAGGGTGGGAACGGCGCCGGCGAAGCAGCTGCAGACGTCGGTGCCGCCGCTGACGGAGGCGATCCAGAGGTCTTCGGCGACTTCGTCGTGGAGCCATCGGAAGCCGTCGGGCGGGAGCGGGGAGCCGGTGGTGGCGACGCACTTCACCGCGGAGAGGTCGAAGTCGCGGGACGGGTGGACCCCGGCCTTGCGGCAGGCCATGACGTAGGCGGCGGAGGTGCCGTAGAGGGTGGCGCGGGTGCGTTCGGCGATGCGCCACTGGGCGCCCGTGTCCGGGTGGCCGGGGCTGCCTTCGTACAGGACCACGGTGGTGCCGGTGAGGAGTCCGGAGACGAGGAAGTTCCACATCATCCAGCCGGTGGAGGTGTACCAGAAGAACCGGTCCTCCGGGCCGAGGTCGCAGTGCAGGCCGAGCTGCTTGAGGTGTTCGAGGAGGATGCCGCCCTGGGACTGGACGATGGCCTTGGGCAGGCCGGTCGTCCCGGAGGAGTAGAGCACCCAAAGGGGGTGGTCGAAGGGCACCGGCTCGAAGACGGGTTCGGTGTCGGCGCCGGTGAGCGCGGACCAGTCGAGGGCGCCGTCCGGGGCGGGCGTGCCGAGGAGCGGGATATGGACGACGGCGCGCAGGGAGGGGAGCTCCGCGCGGAGCTCGGCGACGGCCTCGCGGCGGTCGTGCTCCTTGCCGCCGTAGCGGTAGCCGTCCACGGTGAACAGGACGACGGGCTCGACCTGCTGGAAGCGGTCGAGGACGCTGCGCGCGCCGAAGTCGGGGGCGCAGGAGGTCCACACGCCGCCGACCGCGGCGGTGGCGAGGAGGGCCACGGCCGCTTCGGGGATGTTGGGGAGGTAGCCGCTGACGCGGTCGCCGGGGCGTACGCCGAGGGCGCGCAGCTCGGCGGCGAGGGAGCCGACCCGGCGGCGGAGTTCGGCCCAGGTGACGGGGACGGGCTCGTGGGTCTCGTCGACGTACAGCAGGGCGGGGTCGTCGGCTCGGGCCGGGTCCTCGGCGGCGCGGAGCGCGTGCTCGGCGTAGTTGAGGGTGGCTCCGGTGAACCACTGGGCGCCGGGCATGGACCGGTCGGCGAGGACGGAGTCGTACGGGGTGGTGAAGCGGACGTCGAACCATTCGGCTACGGCCTGCCAGAAGGTGTCGAGCTCGTCGACGGACCAGCGGTGCAGGGCGGGGTAGCCGCCGTCGGCCGGGGCTCCGAAGCGCGTCGCGGCCCAGGCCTGGAAGGCGGTAATCCGGGCCGCGGAGATCCGGTCGGGGCCCGGCGCCCAGAGGGGTTCCGGCTGGGTGGCTGAGGTCATGGGTCGGCTCCCGGTCAAGTCTGCGGCTCGCGCTTCGTGTGCGTACGGTGCCATCGCGCGGGGGGTGCGCGCGCGGCGGCTCACAGGGACGATGCCATGTGATCGACGGCTGCACCAGGGCGGACCTGGCCGGTGGGGTGAGCGGGCGGGATCCGGCGTGTCCTGCGGATCCGGCCCGACCGGCAGGACGCCGCCCCGGCCCCGGGGGTGCCCCCCGGTGGCCGGTGGGCCGTGCTCGCGGGTGAACGGCAGTTGAACGCCGTCCCCTCGGCCGGGGGCCGGTGGCAGGGTGATCGGCATGGACGGTCGTGAACTGGTGCGTGCGGTGATGGACATCGGTACGGAGCGCGGTCGGCGCGCCTGGCTCTCGGCGTGGCGCCGACGGCGCGCGGACGCGCTGGGGCTCCCGCGCCGGGGCGCGGAGCGGGCGCGGGTGCCGGGTCTGCTGACCGGTACGGAGCCCCGGCCGGGCGGGGGCGTGCTGCGGTTCGCGCGCTCGGAACTGGTGGTGCGGGTGATGGCGGGCGGGGTGGTGTTCTGGGCCTGGGACGGCGCCGGGGCGACGCCGTCGTACGCGGTGGTGGGGAGCGGGCCCGAGCCGGACCTGCGGGCCGTGCTGGAACCGGACACCGGGGGCGGCTGGCGCGTGGTGTCGGAGCGGGTGACGGTGGCGGTGTCGCGGCACGGGGCGGTGGAGGTGCGCACGCCGGGCGGGACGGTGCTGCGGCGGGAGTCGCCGCCGCGGTGGTGGGAGCCGGTCTCCCTCGCCGCGGAGGCCGTGGCCGAAGCCGCCCCGACCGCGGGCGGGCCGCTCCTGGCCGGTCCGCGCCCCGGCGGGGGCGGCAAGGAGGACCGGACGGGCCGGGCAGGCGGGGCGGGAGGGACGGGCGGGACGGACCGGACGGTCGGGGCGGGAGGGACGGACAGGGCAGGCGGACCAGGCAGGACGGGCGGGGCGGGCGGGACGGACCGGACGGTCGGGGCGGGCGGGACGGTTGCGGCCGTGGGGGTGGTCGGGCCGCACCCCGCGGAGGAGCCGACCGACTCGGGACCGCCGGCGGGCGGGCGGTGGGTGGTGCGCAGTGAGGTCTCGGCGGACGCACGGTTCTTCGGGCTCGGGGGGCGGGCCGCGGGGCCGAGGCTGCGCGACGGGGTGTACCGCCTGTGGAACACGGATCCGAAGAGGGGCTTCGGGCCCGCCGTCGATCCGCTGTACCTCACCATGCCGGTCCAGATGGTCGTGGCGGACGCGGGGACGCACCTGGTGTTCCACGACAACTGCTGGGACGGCCGGGTGGTGCTCCGGGAGGGCGAGGAGGGCGTGGGGTCGGGGCCGGACCGCCCGGGAGCGAGCGAGTTGCGCATGGACGGCGGGCCGCTGCGGTGCTGGGTGCTGGTGGGGACGCCGGCCCGGGTGCTCCAGGGCTGGTCGGGGCTGACGGGCTCGGCCGCGGTGCCGCCGGAGTGGGCGCTGGGGTACCAGCACGCGCGGTGGGGGTTCGGGAGTGCGGCCGAGGTGCGGCGGGTGGTCGCCGGGTACGCGTCGCGCGGGCTCGCGCTGGCGGCCGTACACCTGGACATCGACCATTACGACGGGCACCGGGTGTTCACGGTGGACGAGGAGAAGTTCCCTGATCTGCCGGGCCTGGCCGGGGAGTTGCGGGAGCAGGGCGTGCGGCTCGTCTCGATCGTGGATCCGGCGGTCAAGGCGGGGGACGCGCTGCACGCCGCGGGGCTGGCAGTGGGGTCGGGTGGCGCGTTCGTACGGGACGCGCGGGGACAGGAGGTGCGCGGGGAGGTCTGGCCGGGCGAGTGCGTCTATCCGGACTTCACGGATCCGGTGGTGCGGGAGTGGTGGGGCGGGCTGTACGCGGAGCGGCTCGCCCAGGGTTTCTCCGGCTTCTGGCACGACATGAACGAACCGGTGTCCTTCGCGGCGTTCGGGGACTCCACGCTGCCGCGGTCGGCGCGGCACGCGATGGACGGGGCGGGCGGCGACCACCGCGAGGGGCACAACGTGTACGCGCTGGCGATGGCGCGGGCGGGGTGGGAGGGCCTCGTGCGGCTGCGGCCCGCGGAACGGCCGTTCCTGTTCTCCCGGTCAGGCTGGGCGGGGATGCAGCGGTACGGGGGCACCTGGTCGGGCGACGTGGAGAGCAGCTGGGAGGGGCTGCGGGCCTCGTTGGCGCTGGTGCTGGGACTGGGCCTGTGCGGGGTGCCGTACTCGGGGCCGGACGTGGGCGGGTTCGGCGGCTCGCCGACGCCGGAGCTGTACGTGCGGTGGCTGCAGCTCGGCTCCTACCTGCCGCTGTTCCGTACGCACTCGGCGATCTGGGCCGGGCGGCGGGAGCCGTGGGAGTTCGGTCCGGAGGCCGAGGAGCAGGCGCGGGCCGTGATGGCGGAACGGGAGCGGCTGCGGCCGTACTTCGTGACGCTGGCGCACATGGCGCGGCGCACGGGAGCTCCGTACGTGCGGCCGGTGTGGTGGGGGGCTCCGGAGGACCGGCGGCTGCGGGACTGCGAGGACTCGTTCCTGCTGGGGGACGCGCTGCTGGTCGCGCCGGTGCTGGAGTGCGGGGCGGACCGGCGGGCGGTACGGCTGCCGCGCGGCCGGTGGTACGACACCGCGACCGGGGCCGCGCACGAGGGGCCGGGCCAGATCCTGCTGGACGCCCCGCAGGGCCGGATCCCGGTGCTGGCGCGGGCGGGCGCGGTGCTGCCGGTGCGGTCCGGCGACGGGGGCGGGGTGCGGTTGGAGGTCTGGGCTCCGGCCCGGGGCCGCACGGGCGGCGGGGTGGTGGTCCGGGACCCGGGTCCGGGCTTCGGGGCGGGCGTGGTCGAGCGGTACACCTCGCGGTGGGCCGGTGACTCCGTGGTGGTGGAGGACGAGACCGGGGTCGCGGTGCAGGACGCCGTGGTGCGGGGCCTGTAGGCGGGCGGTGGGACGCGCGCAAGTTCAGGACGGGGCTCCGGCCCCGGACCCCGCGACTCGGACGACGGCGGCGCCGGAGATGGCTGTGCCTCGGCCGCCTGCGGGGCGCGGACGGCCCCCGGCACGCGGCTGGGGCCGTCAGGTGTAGGCGCCCGCGAACCAGGAGAAGGCCGCCTGGGTGTGGAGGGGGAAGGCCAGGGGGGCGGGGGCGTGGAGGACGTGCCAGCCCGTCGTTTCGTCCGTCGGCTTCGAGGCCGGGAGGGTGTCCGCGGGGCGGGGCGGGAGGAGGCCGAAGAGGAGGAGGTGGCCGGCCGGGGAGCTGAGGGCGTCGGCCAGGGTGACGTCGGCGGCGGAGGCGGTGATGCCGGTCTCCTCGCGCAGCTCGCGGACGACGGCGTCGCGCCAGTCCTCGCCGAAGTCGATGAAGCCGCCGGGGAGGGCGGTGCCTCCGAGGGCCGGTTCGATCGTCCGGGTGATGACCACGAGGCCGGTGCCGTCCGCGTCCTCGACGGGGAGGAGGGTGACGGCCACGGGGAGGGGGTTGCGGTAGGCGGTGGCACCGCACGACGGGCAGGTGCGGGGCCAGGTGGTCGTACCGTACGGCGCTCCGCAGGTGGAGCAGTGCGAGTCCCTCAGGTGTGCCGGCATGCGGCGATGGTATGCCAAGGGGCATGCGGATGACGGCGGTTGTGGGGTTGGTCGGGGTGCTGGCGGGCGGGGCGGGCGCGCCGCCGGGGTTCACGGCGCTCCGGGAGGTGGATCCGAGCGTCCGGCAGGACATGCGGTACGCCGGCGGGCACAACTTCACGGGGGGTGCGGTCGACGGGTACGAGGAGGCGGAGTGCCTGCTGGCCCGTCCGGCCGCGGAGGCGCTGCGGCGGGCGCAGCGGGTGCTGCTGCGGCGCGGTTACTCGCTGCGGGTGTACGACTGCTACCGGCCGCAGCGGGCGGTGGACCGGTTCGTGCGGTGGGCCCGGGAGGAGGACGGTCCGCACGACATGGCGCGGAAGGCGGAGTTCTATCCGCGGGTGGAGCGCGGCCGGCTGATTCCCGAGGGGTACATCGCGGAGCGGTCGGGCCACAGCCGCGGGAGCACGGTCGACGTGACGCTGGTGGAACTCTCCGGCGGGGAGGTCGACATGGGGACTGCGTTCGACTTCTTCGACCCGCTGTCGCACACCGACGACCCGCGGGTGACGGGTGCGGCCCGCGCCAACCGGGAGTTGCTGAAGCGGGTGCTGGGCGGGCAGGGGTTCGTGAACCTGCCCGAGGAGTGGTGGCACTTCACCTACAGGCCGGAGGCCTACCCGGACGCGTACTTCGACTTCCCCGTCGCTGTCGCCGAGGTCCGGCCGTGAGTACCGTGCCCGCATGACCTTTCGCTCGTACGAGGAGTTCTGGCCGTACTACGTCGCGATGCACTCCCGCGCGGCCACCCGGTGGGTGCACCTCGCCGGCACGCTCACCGGTCTGGCGCTGACCGCGTACGGCGTGGCGCGCGGCCGCAAGCGCTGCCTCGCCGCCCTCCCGCTCATCGGGTACGGGACGGCCTGGCCGGCGCATTTCCTGATCGAGGGGAACAATCCGGCCACCTTCGGTCATCCGGGGTGGTCGCTGCGCGGCGACGCGCAGATGATCCGGATGATGCTGGCCGGGCGGGACGCGGAGCTGGACGAGATCGCCCGGAAGTGGCTCGCCGAGAACCGGTGACCCGGGCCGTCCGGCCGTGGCAGACTCCTCACTTCTGACGTTGCGTCAGCTCTTCGGCATGGGAGGGGTCTTGGCACGCACACGCACACCCGTCGTGAGCGGGTGGTTCACCGAGAACGCGCCGGACGGGGGCGGCTTCCGGCTGCTCGGCACCCGGTGCTCGGCCTGCACGGCGGTGTTCTTCCCGCGCGAGGACGTCTTCTGCCGCAATCCGCGGTGCACCGGCGGTGGGGAGCTCGCCGAGGTGCCCCTGTCCCCGCGGGGCCGGGTCTGGTCCTACACCGACGGGCGCTACCGGCCGCCGGCGCCGTACGTGTCCGACCCGGCCGCGCCCTGGGAGCCGTACACCCTGGTCGCCGTGGAGCTGGAGGCGGAGGGGATGGTGGTGCTGGGGCAGGCCGCGCCGGGGGTCGGGGTCGCCGACCTGGCTGTCGGCATGGAGGTCGAGGTGGTGGGCGGCGTGCTGAACGAGGATGTCGGGACTGCCTGGACCACCTGGCTCTTCCGGCCCGTGGGAGGGGTCGCGTGAGCGCCGAGGTGGCCGTCCTGGGGGCCGGGATGCACCCGTGGGGCAAATGGGGTCGCAGTTTCGTCGAGTACGGGCGCGGCGCGGCGCGTGCGGCGCTGGCGGACGCGGGCCTGGACTGGACGGACGTGGGGTCGGTCGTCGGCGCCGACACCGTACGGTCCGGGTACCCGGGCTACGTGGCCGGCGCCACCTTCGCCCGGGCCCTCGGCTGGCAGGGCGCCCGGGTGACCAGCGTGTACGCGGCGTGCGCGTCCGGGGCCCAGGCGATCGGGGCGGCCCGCGCGCAGATCCTGGCGGGTCTGGCCGACGTGGTGCTCGTGGTGGGCGCGGACGCGGCGCCCAAGGGGTTCTTCGCACCGGCGGGCGGGGACCGGCCGGACGATCCCGACTGGCTGCGGTTCCGTGTGCTGGGCGCGACCAACCCGGCGTACTTCGCGCTGTACGCTCGCCGCCGGATGGCCGTGCACGGGGACACCCTGGAGGACTTCGCGCAGGTCAAGGTGAAGAACGCGGCGGCCGGACGGCTCAACCCGAACGCCCGCTACCGCAAGGCCGTCACCGCCGACGAGGTGGCCGCCTCGGCGGTGGTCGCCGATCCGCTGCGGCTGCTGGACATCTGCGCGACATCCGACGGGGGCGCGGCGCTGGTGCTCACCAGCATGGACTTCGCGCGCTCGCGCGGGGTCGCCAATCCGGTGCGGATCCGGGCGGTGTCGACGGTGACGCCCACCTATCCGCGGACCGTGCTGGACCTGCCGGACATCGCCACCGACTCGACCACGGCCGTGGAGCCGATGGCCGGATCCTTCCGGTCCTCGATCGCGCGCGCCGCGTACGAGGAGGCCGGGCTCGGTCCGGAAGACCTCTCGCTCGCCGAGGTGTACGACCTGTCCACCGCGCTGGAGTTGGAGTGGTACGAGGACATCGGGCTGTGCGCGGAGGGCGAGGGGGCGAAGCTGGTACGGGAGGGTGCCACGGCCCTGGGTGGCCGGATCCCCGTCAACACCAGTGGTGGCCTGGCCTCGTTCGGGGAGGCGGTGCCGGCCCAGGCCATCGCCCAGGTGTGCGAGCTGACGTGGCAGTTGCGGGGTACGGCCGGGGAGCGGCAGGTACCGGGTGCGCGGGTGGGCATCACCGCCAACCAGGGGCTGTTCGGGCACGGGTCGGCCGTCGTCGCCGTGCGCTGAACGGGCCGCACTGCCCCCGCCGGACGGTTCGTCGGCGTGCCCGGAACAGCTCGTGCTGTCCTGACGCTTGACGGCTCCCGGCGGCAGGTTCACACTCGCTCCACGGTCCCGCACCGCCTGTCGGGCCCACGAGACCCCCCGTGAGAGCTGCGGCCCGTACCCCAGTCGGCGGGGGTACGGGCCGCGCCCGTGCCGGCGCGCGGGACGGCCCGGTTCAGGCGCCCGCGGACAGGCTCCGGCGCCGCTCCCGAGCCAGGGACATCGCGTGTTCCACGACCCCCACCAGGACGTCCTTCACGGACTCCCGGTCCCGGGCGTCGCACAGCAGCACCGGAACACCGGGGTCGAGGTCGAGTGCCGCCCGTACGGTCACCACGGGGTGGCGGTCCGCGCCGTCGAAGCAGTTGACCGCCACGACGAACGGGATCGCGCGCCGCTCGAAGTAGTCGACGGCGGCGAAGCAGTCGGCGAGGCGGCGGGTGTCCGCCAGGACCACGGCGCCCAGGGAACCCTGGGCGAGCTCGTCCCACAGGAACCAGAAGCGGTCCTGTCCGGGCGTGCCGAACAGGTACAGCACCAGGTCCTCGCGGAGCGTGATGCGCCCGAAGTCCATGGCCACGGTCGTGGTGCTCTTGCCCTCCACTCCCCCGGTGTCGTCGACGCCGACGCCGGACTCGGAGAGCCGTTCCTCGGTCCGGAGCGGTCTGATCTCGCTGACCGCGCTGACCAGGGTGGTCTTGCCCACCCCGAAGCCGCCCGCGACCAGGATCTTCAAGGTCAGCGGCTCGACCGGCGACACCGCGTGCATGGCACCGGTGCGGCTAAAGCGCCCGAAGGCCATCGATCACCTCACGCAGAATGGATTCATCGGGCAGTTCGGCCGGGGGCACCGGCCTGGTCACGTGGACCAGTTCCTCATCGACCAGGTCGCCGATGAGGACGCGGACGACCCCGACCGCGAGGTCGAGGTCGGCCGCGAGTTCGGCCACGGACTGGGGGCGTTCCCGGCACAGCCCCAGGATGTGGGCGTGTTCCGGGGAGAGGGTCATGTCCCAGACCGGATCGTCGGCGGCCGGTTCGGCGACGACCAGGGCGATCAGGTCGAGGCGGTGCTGACCCGCGTGGCTGGTCCGGCCGCGGGTCATGGCATAGGGGCGTACGACGGGACCCGCGTCGTCGTCGAACCAGTGCGCCGGGTCGGGGACGGAGGGGTCGAACGGCATGCCGGCGGGAACGTCGGCGAGATGGTCCTGGCCTGGGTCGCTCATGCCTTCCGACTCACCCTCCGGCTGGCAGCCCGGTGCGTGGGGCGGTCGCCAGGTGGTCCCCCACCCGCTTCACCATGAGCGTCATCTCGTACGCGACCTGGCCCACGTCGGAGTCGGCGTCTGCGAGCACGGCCAGGCAGCTGCCGTCGCCCGCGGCCATGACGAAGAGGAACGCCTCGTCCAGCTCGACCACGGTCTGGCGGACGCGGCCGGAGTCGAAGTGCCGGCCGACGCCCTTGGCCAGGCTGTGGAAGCCGGACGCGACCGCCGCCAGGTGCTCGCTGTCCTCGCGGGTCAGGTCCTTGGAGCTGCCCGTGGGCAGGCCGTCGCCGGAGAGGACCACCGCCTTGCGGATGGACCCGACCCGGTCGACGAGCTCGTCGAGGAGCCAGTTCAGCGGGCCGGAGCCGCGGCCCCTGCTGTCGTTGCCGGTCTGCGGTGCGGTCATCGACCGTCCCCTTCGTTCTCGTTCGCGGGACCGCCGGCGGGGCGTGTGCCCGCCTCGGTCTCGGACTGCTGCTGTGCGTGCCGGTTCCGGCCCGCCGTCCAGCCGCGCTGGAGGGCGGACATGCGCGTGCGTACGTCCTCCGGGTCGCGGTCCGCCACCTGGTCGGGTGCGGCTTCGGCGGGCGCGGACGACGTGGCGTTCTTGAGCTGCGGGGCCAGGCTGGCCTGGCGGATGCGGCGGGGCAGCCCGCCGGTGTCCGGGGCGACGGCGGGTTCCGTGTCGTCGGGGCCGGCCGTGGGGGCGTGCTGCGGGACCACCGACACCGGGCGGGTGTCCACCCGGCGACCGTGCTCGGCGACCAGGGTCGGGGTGGGACGGCGGCGCGGCAGCGGTACGGCTCCCGGGGAGCGGGGGCCGTCGGGTCGGGGCGCGTCCACGCGCTGGGTGTCCAGCCGGACCGGCCCGGTGGGGGTCAGCGGCTCGCGCTGCCGGTCGCGGTCCCCGTTGCGGGGGGATCCGTTGCGCGGGGATCCGTTGCGGGAGGCGCCGTTGCGCTCGGTGTGCCGGTCGGTGTGCGGCCGGTCCGCGGGGCGCAGGCCGAGCAGGGCGCTGCGCGGGGTGCCGTTCGGCGGGGTCTCGTCGTCGAGGGTGGCCATGGCCGGGCGGGGGTTGCCGGTGCGGCCAGCGACGGCCGGCGGGTCGTCGAGCGCGGCGGTGTCGTCGAGGGGGTCCGGGCCGTCCGGGCCGCGGCTGCCGAGCGGGGCCTCCAGCTCGACGGGTCCGCGCAGTTCGGCGGTGGGCAGCGGGCGGCCGGATGGCGCCCGCTCGACGGCGGAGGTGACGGGGCGCTCGGAGTGCGTCCGGCCGATCTGGCCGGCCTTCGCGGCCCTGCTGCCGGCCTTGCCGGGCCGGGGGCCGTCCAGCCGCACGCCGCTGCCGCTGGTCTCGGGGGCGTCGGTGAGCAGGGCCGACGGGAGGAAGACCACCGCGGTGGTGCCTCCGTACGGGCTGGGCTGGAGGACGACCTTCACGCTGTGGCGCTGCGCGAGGCGGCTCACGACGAACAAGCCGAGCCGGTCGGTGTCGGAGAGTTCGAACTCGGGGGTCTCGGCGAGCCGGAGGTTCGCGTCCAGCAGTGCCTCCGGGGTCATGCCGAGGCCCCGGTCGTGGATCTCCAGGGTGAAGCCGTTGGCGACGCGCTCGCCGTGGACCTGGACCGCGGTGTGCGGCGGGGAGAACACGGTCGCGTTCTCCAGGAGTTCGGCGATGAGGTGGGTGACGTCGGCGACGGCCGGGCCGACGATGCCCAGGCGGCTGAGGCGGCGCACCTCGATGCGCTCGTAGTCCTCGACCTCGGCGACGGCGGCCCGTACGACGTCCATGAGCTGGACGGGCTTGCGCCACTGGCGGGACGGGGCGGCTCCGGAGAGGATCACCAGGCCCTCGGCGTGGCGGCGCATGCGGGTGGTCATGTGGTCGAGGCGGAAGAGGTCGGCGAGTTCCTCGGTGTCCTCGGTGCGGCGCTCCATGGTGTCGAGGAGGGTCAGCTGGCGGTGCAGCAGCACCTGGTTGCGGCGGGCCAGGTTGACGAACACCTCGGAGACGCCGCGGCGCAGGTCGGCCTGCTTGACGGCGGCCTCGACGGCGGCGCGCTGGAGGGTGTTGAGGGCCTGGCCGACCTGGCCGACCTCGTCCTTCTCGTATTCCAGGTGGGGCGCCTCGGTCTCGACGTCGACGTGCTCGCCGGCGGCGAGGCGGCGCATGACGCTCGGGAGCCGGACGCCGGAGGCCTCGTGGGCGTCCTTGCGCAGCCGGGAGAGGTCGCGGACCAGATCGCGGCCGATGCGCACGGACAGGACCAGGGAGACGATGAGGGCGAGGAAACCGAGGAAGCCGGCGGCGGCGGCCTGGATCATCACGTCCGTGGCCACGGGCTCGATGCGCCGCTGGTAGCGGTCGCCGGCGTCGGTGTTCATGTCCGCGAGGTCGTCGAGGACCTTGGAGGAGGCCTCGTCCCACTGGGCGGCGGTGAGGTTGCGCGGCTTGTTGACCGCGCCGCCGGAGATGAAGCGCTCCTCGGCGTCGCGCAGCGGCGCGGTCTGCGGGTCCTTCCAGAACTGCTCGAAGCGCTCGCGGTCGTCGGCGGGGAGGGTGACGAGGTTGAACTCGTAGAGCAGCGCGCGGTTGGCGGCGAGGTCGGAGACGCGGCGGACGTCGACGGCGGTGATGTTGCGCGCGGCGAGGGCGGAGGCGACCACGGCGTCCTCGCGGGAGAGCAGCTCGCGGGCGCGGCTGATGCCGACGAGCGCGCGGCCCTCCTTGTCGACCTCGACGTTGTCGAGGCCGTGGAGGTTCATGAGGAAGTCGTAGCAGGGGTCGACGAGCCGGTTGTAGAGCTCCAGGGCCTGGCCGGGATCGAGGGAGTTCTGGTCGACGGAGCGGCGCATGGAGCCGATACCGTGGAAGGCGGACACGATCGAGCGCAGGTGCTGTGCGCTCTGCGCGCTGAGTTCGTCGACGACCTTCGGGTCGCGGGCGCTCACACTGATCTTCTCGACGGCCTGGTCGGTCTCGGCGCGGCGCTTGGCGAGTTCGGCGGTGGCGGTGGCGGCCCGGGGGTCTCCGAGGACGACGAGGGTCTGGCGGCGCTCCTTCTGGATGACGCGGGCGACGTCCTCGATGGGGTAGCCGACCTTGTCGATGACGTAGGCCACGTCGAAGAGCTGGAGGGCCTCACGGCCGGTGATGACCGTGGCGAAGCCCCAGATGGCGGTCAGGGAGACGAGCGGCACAAGGAGCAACGCCACGATCTTCCGGCGGATGGACTTCCCGCGAAAGCGCATGGCCTCCCCAGCCTCCCCCAGGTCAACCCCGTTGCCGGGGGTCGGTGTTCCGTCATTTAAACGGCGTGAGCCTACTACTGCTGCGCAACAGGTTCGAAGGCGTGTCCGGACGTTTTCGGCCGGACACCCTGAGTAAGATCACCAGTTGTCCGACAGTTCCGGTCAAGTGCAGCCCGATATGTGGCAGATGACACTTGGTGAGGCGTCAGATCGCGCAGGCTGATGGATGGCTGGAATTATTTGTTCCGCGATCTTCGCCGCCTGTAGAGGCGTCCCGCAATGCGGGAATCTCCCGGCACCGCCGTACGTCTGTCTGTACGAGGCACATGTCGGGGTAGACGTGTGGGGGTAAGCGTGGCGGACCGCGTGGGGAGTGAGCGGACCATGAGCAGTGACGAGGGCGGCGGCGCCGGTGCGGCGCGGCGCGGCCTGTGGGTGGAGGAGCCGGCGCGCCGGCGTCGGATGCCGGACACGGTGCGGGCTTCGGCGGTGCGGTCGGTGCTGGTCGTGGCCGTGACGCTGACCCAGGCCACGATCACGTTCTTCCTGAGCCTGACGGGCTCCTGGCTGGCCTTCCCGATGGTGCTCGGCTCGGTCGCCGCGACCGTCGTGGCCACCTGGGCCGTGCTGGACGTGTGGATCACCCGGCAGACGTGGAACCAGCGTTACGGGGTCGTCTCGGAGCCGAGCAGCACGGCTCGGCTGCGCCGCCGCGAGGCCCGACGGGCGGCCCGGGCCGCGCGGGCGGCGCGCAAACTCGCGGGGACGGCTCGAATAGCCCACGAGGACGGGCCCCTCGCGGGCTTCGGCCGCCGTTGAGCGTTCCCGGTCGCCCGGGGCCGCGGACGGCGGCTGCCACGGGCTCCCGCGCCGGCCGGGCGCGGGGGCCTTCCGCGGCCCGTCAGGCGGTCGGCGCGGCGCTGCGGCGGAACATCCGGGTGGCCGTGATCTCGCCGTGGATGGTCTCCCCCTCCGGCGACTGCTGCGGCAGGCCCGGGCGCAGGTGCTCCTCGACGCTGATGTACTTCAGGCCCGCCCGCAGGTCCGCGTCGTTGCGCAGGCGGATCACCAGCGGGAACTCGGCGAGGGCGGTCGTGTCGAAGAGTCCGGTGGTGTAGAGCAGCTGGACACCGAGCGCGTCGGACACGGCCCGCTGGAGCTCCAGCAGGTAGGTGGCGTTCGCGCGGCCGATCGGGTTGTCGAGGAACAGCGTGCCCGCGTGCCGGTGCCTGTCGCGGCCCCGGTCGTTGCTCCGCAGCGCCGCCATCGTGCAGTACAGCGCGATCGCGGCGGTCAGCAGCTGCCCGCCGGAGAACACGTCGCCCATCTGCCCCACCGGCACCCGCTCGGCGCGCAGCACCGCGTCCGGCTTGAGGATCTCCACGGAGATGCCCTTGGGCTCCAGGGCCGCCTGGACGCCCCGCAGCAGCAGGGACATGCCGTCGCGGCGGCCCTCGCCGAAGGCAGCGCCGCCGTTCTTCTTCACGGCCGCGCGCGTGGCCTCGTCGATGACCTCGCCGAGCCGCTCCGTGAGGGTGGCCTGGTCGGGCTCCTCGAAGCGGATCCGCAGGAACTCCTGACCCGACCATTCGCCGAGGCCTTCGGGGAGCTGCGAGAGCCGCTGCGCCGACCGGAGCGTGGCCAGAGCTGATTCGACCAGACCGCGCAGCCGGTCGACGATGCTGTCCCGGTTGCGTTCCAGCTGCGCCAGCTCGTCGGTGAGGACCCGCAGCCGGGGGGCGAAGGCCGCCGCCCAGGCCGCGGCGTGCTCGGGCAGCGCCGAGGCGGGCAGTTCCCGGATCTGCTGGCGCGCGGGCGTGCGTACCTGCTCGTAGCGGGTGGCGTTGGCGTGCCGGACCAGGATGTCGCTCGCCTCGCGCACCGCGGACTCCGCGGCCGACAGGTCGGCGGAGCAGCCGCGCAGGGAACGGCGGGCCTCGGTGGCCGACTGCCGTGCCTCCTCCAGCGTGCCGGGGTGCGCCACCGGCTCCTGCTCGTCGTCCTGGTGGGTGTGGTCGCGCAGCAGGTCCCGCAGGAGCGCCGCGGTCTCGTCGAAGCCGCCGGCGCCGTCCTCGGCGGTGCGGTGGGCGCGCAGCAGGTCCGCGTGTGCGGCGCGGGCGCCCTCCACGGCGGCGGTGTGGGCGGCGAGCTGGGCCGTGGCCGTCCGCAGCAGGGCCTGCGCCTGGTCGACGTCCCCGGGGACCAGCTCCTCGGGCAGGTCGGTGTGCGCCTCGCCCTCGGCGGGGGCGTGCCGTTCGGCCTCGCCGCGCAGCCGGCCGAGCTGCTCGCTGGCGGCCGAGGCGCGGGTCTCCAGCATCTGTACGAGGGACTCGGCGCGGGCGGCCGCGGCCTGGCGGGACGGGCCGTCGGCGCCGTCGGTGCCCTCCAGGAGCTGGGCGGCACGGGTGCGGACCTTGTTGGTGAGGCGGTCGAGTTCGGCGAGTGCGGCGCTCTCGTCGCTCTCGGCGCGGGCCTGTTCGGCCCGCAGGTCGGCGCCGACGCCGACCTTCTCGTACAGCCGGGAGGCGGCGCGGTAGGCCTCGCGGAGGTCGGGGAGCGGCGCGCGCGGGCCGTCGCCGTCGGGCAGTTGGTCGGGGGCGCCGGCGATCTCCGCGCGTTCGGCGCGCAGGGCGCGGGCGGTGCGGCGGGCGTCGTCGGCGGCGCGCTGGGCGGCGCGGCGGTCCTCGTCGGCGGCGCGGGCCCGGTCGAGGCAGACCTCGGCGCGGGCCTCGGACTCGGCGGCCTCGTCGGCGAGTTCCCGGACGCGGGCCTGCCAGCCGGCGCGCTCGCGCAGGCGAAAGGCGAGGCCCGCGAGGGCGTCGGCGGCGCGGCGGGCGCGCTGGGCGGTGTCCTGGCGTTCGTCGCGGACGCGGGCCGCGTCGGCGGCGGCCTCGTCGGCCTCGGCGCGCACGGTACGGGCCTCCGCGAGCTCGGCGTCGGTCTCCTCGGCGAACATCCGGGCGGCGGCCGCGGCCTCCGCGAGTTCGGTGAGGCGGCCGGGCGGGCAGCCGGTGCGCCAGGAGGCGAGCCGGGCGGCGAGTTCGCGGTCGCCGGCCAGGCGGGCGGCGAGGTCGCGGATCTCGGTGTCGCGGGCGGCGGCGCGGGTGCGCAGCGCCTGGCGCTCCTCGTCGGCGGCGTGCTCGTCGTGCATGGCCGGGTTCGGCGGCACGAGGAAGACGGCGGTGTCCTCGCCTCCGGGCCCGGCCGGGGGGACCGGCGCGAGCAGGGCGGCGGCCGTGCCCACGGCGACGGTGGAGCGGGGCAGCAGGGCGGCGCCGGAGAGCACCGCACGGGCCCGGCTGTGCGTGTCGGGGTCGGTGATGACGACGCCGTCGACGAGCTCGGGGCGGGCCGCGAGGACGGCGGCGTGGTCGGCGGGGTCCACGGCCTGGGCCAGGTAGCGCCAGCCGGGGAGTGCGGGGATGCCGTGTTCGCCGAGGTACTCGACGGTGGCGAGGACGTCCGGGCCGGGCGGAAGCAGTCCGCCGTCGCCGAGCGCGCCGAGGATGCGGGAGTCGTCGGCGGCGGCGGTGCGCAGGTCGAACAGCTGGCGTTCGGCGGAGGCGACGCCGTCCGTGAGCAGCTGCGCCAGCTCGTCGGCGTTGCGGTCGAGGTCCTGGGCGGTGAGCAGGCCGACGGCGGTGGCCACCGCGGCGCGGGCGGCGCCCTGTGCTTCGCCCTGCGATCCGCCGGTGGCGGACGCGCCCCCTGGGCCGTCGCCGGTGCGGGGCGAGGGGAGGGACACGTCGGCGGGGTCGACGGCCGAGGGGAGCCCGAGGAGTTCGGCGAGGCGCGGGGCGGCGGCGAGCGACGCGGCGGCCCGGTGCTCGGCGTCGTGGGCGGCCTCGGCGGCCTCGGCGGCGTCCGCGGCACGGGCGGCGGTCAGTTCGGCGCGGGATTCCGCGGCGGCGGCCTCGCGGGCGGATTCGGTCGCGGCGCGGGCGGCCTCGCGGGACTCGTCCCAGGCGGCCACGGCGGCCTTCTCGGCGTCGGCGGCCGCGAGGGCGGCGCGGGCCGGGTCGGCGTCGGGGGCGGAGTCGTCGAGCCAGCCCGCGCGGACGGCCTCGGCGGTCTCCTGCTGGACCTCGCTGAGCCTGGCCCTGAGGTGTTCGGCCTCGCTGCGGGCCCGCTGGGCGGCGGTGGCCGCGGCGGTGGCGTCGCGGTGGGAGTCCTCGCCGGTGGCCTGGAGGGCCGCGGAACGCTCCTCCTCCTCGTTGGCGAGCCGCTCGCCGTCCTCGGCGGCGGTGTGCAGGGCCCGTACGAGCTCGCCCGCGGCCGTGGCGCGGGCGGCCAGGGCCGGGGCGGCGTCGCGCTCGGCCTCCAGGATCGCGGCGGCGACGCGGGCGGAGCGGTCGGCGGCGGCCCGGTGGCGCAGTACGGTCTCGGCGGCCTGCCAGGCGGAGTGCAGGGTGCGTGCTTCGAGGAGTTCGCGGCGCTGGGCGGCGGCGGCCCTGTCGGCGACGGTCAGGGCCAAGGAGGCGTGGCGGTAGGCGAGTTCGGCGGAGACGGCCGCGCTGCGGGCGCGGGCGGACTCGGCGGCGGTGACGTCGTGGGCGGCGGCGGTGACGCGCTGGGCGAGGTCGGCGGCCCGGCCGCGTTCCTCGGCGGCGCGGGCGGACAGCCGCCGGGCGAGGGTGCGCGTACGGCGTTCGGCGCCCGCGTGCACGTCGCGCAGCCGGGAGCGGGTCGCGGCGGCTTCGACGATCCTGGTGAGGAGGTCCACCGAGCCGGCGGTGAAGTCGCGTTCGGCCATCAGCTCGGCGCGGCGGCCCAGCTTGTTGCCGAAGCCGTGGACGAGGTCGGCGAGGCCGTCCGTGTCGCGGGTGTCGGTGACGGCGCGCAGCAGCAGGTCGGTGAAGTCGGAGTCCTTCTTGACGGCGAAGAGTCCGGCCGCCTCGCCCTCGTCGGCGTTCATCTCGCGCTGGTAGCGGAAGAGTTCGGGGTCGAGGCCCAGCTCGGTGAGGTGCTCGTTCCAGCGGTCGTGGATCTCCTCGAAGTACACCTCCAGGTGCGGGTACGCCTTGCCCGCGTCGGTGAGGGCGTCGCGGAAGCCCTTCATCGTGCGGCGGCGGCCCTGGGCACCGGAGGCGCCCTCGACGGGCGGGCGCACGGCGGTGGACTCGGCGACGGGCAGGCTGTCGAGGCTCAGACCGGGGCCGGGGCGGAAGGAGTACCAGGCCTCGGCGAACTTGCGGGGGTCGTTGGAGACCTGGCGGCCGCGCCACTCGCTGACCTTGCCGACGACCACGCACTCGCCGGTCTGCGTGTGCTGCCACTCCAGGGCCACGTGGCCGCAGTCGTCGGCGAGCAGGAACTTGCGCAGCACGCCGGAGCTGGCGCCGCCGAGGGTGTTGCGGTGGCCGGGGAGCATCACCGAGAAGATCAGCTTGAGGAGGACGGACTTGCCGCCGCCGTTCTCCAGGAAGAGCACGCCGGCGGGCGCGGGGCGGCGCGGCGGTCCGGTCGGCTCCTCCTCGAAGAACTCCGCCTGCGTCGGCGCCGGGTGGGGCACCGGCTCGCCGACTCCGCGCAGGTCGAGCACGGTGTCGGCGTAGCGCGCGCCGGCGGGCCCGATGGAGTAGAGGCGGATCCGGGACAGCTCGTACATGGCGGCGGACTCTCGTGGTGTCTGGGTGCGGCGGGGTCTACGGGGATCAGGACTCAGGCGTGGAAGGGCAGCCCGGCGTCGGCGGCCAGCTCCAGGTCGTCGCCCTCGGGCGGCGGCAGGAGGGTGGCGGAGCCGTCGCTGACGGGGACCACGCCGAGTTCCAGGGCTCGGCCATGGCCGCGCTGCCCGCCATGTCGCGGACCTGGAGCTGGTAGCGGGGGGTGGTGCGGTAGGTGCCGCCTGCCTCGTCGCCGGTGCGCTGCAGGAATCCGGACTCGGTGAGGAAGGCTGCGGCCTTGCCGACGATGCCGGTGGTGGAACCGGCGAGGCGGCGGGCGTCCTTGGTGGCGCCGGTCGCGCTGCGGCGGGCGTAGACGCGCCAGGCGGCCTCCAGGCCGGGGGCGTCGGACGCCGGGTCGGTGTTCTCGCCGAGTTCCTCAGCGCGCTCCTCCAGACGGCGGCAGGTCTGCCGGACGAAGGCGTCGACGCCGTTGACGGTGACGCGGCCGATGTAGCCGTCGTCGGCGAGGTCCTCGGGGCGCGGGAAGGCCAGGGCGGCGACGGCGAGATGGGCGAGGCCGTGCAGGAACCGGTCGGCGGAGTCCGCGGCGGTGCGGCGGGCGTAGTCGCCCATCCGGACGGCGAAGACCGAGTCCTCGTCGGCGGCCACGGCCATGCCGGCGCGCGGGGAGACTTCCAGGACCACGAGGCCGAGGCCGGTCGCGACGGCGTCGGCGAGCCGCCCGAAGGCGGGCTCCTCGCGGTAGCGGCGCAGCAGTTCGGCGTATTCGGCGTCGCGGGCGGGCGCGAGCTTGGGCTGGAGCCCGAAGGCGACGAGCCGGGCCGCGTCGGCGGCGTCCGCCGGTGTCACGGCCCCTGCGGTGGCGGGCGCGACAGGAGCCGGCGGCATGTCGGGCTCGCTCCACGCGGGGTGCTCGGCGTGGTGGTCGCTCACGGGTGCGTCTCCTCGGCGGTGGGTGTACGGGGCGTACGGGCTGTACGTGGTGTACGGGGCGTGCGGTGCGGCTGCGCGGGCGTGCGGTTCAGCTGCGTGGCCGTGCGGTCCGGCGGCGCGGGCGTGCGGTCCGGCTGCGCGGCGCGGTGGCGGCCGGCCCGGGAGCCGGGCGCGGCCGGATGCCCGGCGGAGCCGGGGTTTCCGGGGCTCCGCCCCGGGCCCCGCGCCTCACACGCCGGCGGAACCGAATGAGGCGTCGCCGGGGCCGGATGCGGTGCGGCCGTGGCCGTCACACGTCCGGCCGGGGGGAGGGGACGGCGGGTCACGAGGCCTCCGCGCGGTCGGCGGCCATGCCGGCGGCGTCGAGGAGTGCGGTGCCGACGATGAGGTCGGCGCCACCGAACTCCGGGTCGTCGAGCTGCGTGCCGTCGTCCACGGCGAAGAGCAGCCGCTCCTCGCCCTGGCGGTACGCGGTGCCCACGGCCGGGCTGGCGGCGTGCACGGCCAGCAGGGCCACCAGGTACGGAAGGTCGGCGTCGCTGCGGCGGGCCTCCGCGAGCAGCCCCGACAGCCGGCGCGGGGCGTCGTGCGGCAGGTCCAGGAGGCTCATCGCGGCGGCGAGCTGCTCCTCGCTGAAGCGGCTGTCGTCGGGGGTGGCGATCAGGTCCGGCTCCGGCATCTCCGCGCCGAGGTGCTCGCGCTCCACCGGCGGGGTGAGCAGGATCTCGACGAGGTCGGCGACCCGTACCGAGACGGGCGTGCGCAGCCCCGCTCCGGCGGCGAAGAACGCGTCGGTCACCCGGCGCGCCTGCTCCACCGGCAGCGGCAGGAGCGGGGCGACGAGCTGGCCGTACAGGTCGATGCCGGTGCGCGGTGCGGGTGCGGCGAAGGCCTGGCGGTCCTGCTCGGCGCGGAAGAGCGGGCCGGCGTCGAGCAGCCGGGACTGCAGCTGGGTGTGGCGGCGGATGCAGTCCTTGACGATGTCGACGAGCTCGGCGGCGCGGCGCTTGTTCTCCGGCTCCTCGGCCTCGTCGCGGGCCTTGCGGATGTTGGTCAGGATCGCGTTCTCGTGGCGGTAGCGGTCGGCGACGTGTTCGAGGGCTTCGGCGATCATGTCGGGCACGGCCTGGAGCCAGTCCACCGCCCGGACGTTGCGCCGGGTCGCGTCCAGGGTGCGGCGCAGGGTCTCCGCGTACTGCACGGTTCGGTAGCGGGCCTGTTCGGCGGCCAGCTGGGCGTCCGCCAGCCGCCCGCGGCTGATCAGCACCTCCAGCTTGACCTCGGCGGCGATCTGGGCGCTGGTGACGTCGGTGTCGAGCGCGCCGACCAGGACGTTGACGGCCTCGTCGGTGGTGCGCAGGTAGACCGCGCCGCCGTAGGGGACCTCTTCGATCAGCTTGAAGTCGTAGTCGCGGCGCACGTAGACGCCGTCCGGGCCGAAGGTGCCGTAGATCGCGCGGAAGCCGCGGTCCACGCTGCCGACGTTGATCAGGTTCTCCAGCACCCAGCGGGCCACCCGCTCGTGCTCGGCGGCCGGGCGGGCGGGGGCCTGGGCCGCGACGCGCGGCAGGAGCCTGGCCACTATCTGCTCGTGGTCGGCGCCCGTGTCGAAGTCCATGTTGAGCGTGACGAGGTCGATCGCGGCGAGCGCGACCTCCGCCATGGCGTAGATCCCGTACTCGCCCGCCAGATTGGCCTTGCGCACGTCGAGGTCGTGCAGCGGGGCGGTGCAGGCGAGGGCGCGCAGCCGCCGGGCCAGGCCCTCGTCGGCGGCCGGGCCCGGCGCCGGGGAGGGAAGGGTCTTCGCCGGGGCTGGGAGAGTCACGGACAAAGACTAGGCGCTGACACGGACAACATCCCAAACGGCATGGTTCGGCCGGATCGTCCCCGCGCCAGCCCCGGCATCCGGTCCCCCGTCCGCCCCGGCATCCGGTCCCCCGTCGGCCCCGGCATCCGACCCGGCATCCGCTCCCGCCGCCTGCTCTACGCTCAGCGCATGCCTTCCATGATCGCATCCACTCCGGTGATCGACCTCAACGCCGATCTCGGCGAGGGATTCGGGCGCTGGACGCTCACCGAGGACGAGGCCCTGCTCTCCGTCGTCACGAGCGCCAACGTCGCCTGCGGCTTCCACGCCGGGGACCCGTCCATCATGCGCCGGGTCTGCGCCCTGGCCGCCGAGCGGGGCGTACGGATCGGCGCGCAGGTCTCCTACCGCGACCTGGCGGGCTTCGGCCGGCGCTCCATGGACGTGCCGCCCGGCGAGCTCGCCGACGAGGTGGCCTACCAGATCGGCGCGTTGGAGGTCTTCGCCCGGGCGGCCGGCTCCCGGGTGTCCTACGTGAAACCGCACGGCGCGCTCTACAACCGGACCGTGCACGACGCCGGCCAGGCCGCCGCCGTCGTCGCGGGCGTCCGGATGGCGGCGGGCGCCGGGGCGACCGGCGGCCTGCCCGTGCTGGGGCTGCCCGGCTCGCTCCTGCTCGCCGCCGCCGAGGAGGCCGGGCTGGCCGCCGTACCGGAGGCGTTCGCCGACCGTGCCTACACCCCGGCCGGGACGCTGGTGCCGCGCGGCGAGCCGGGAGCGGTCGTGCACGACCCGGATGCGGTGGTGGCGCGGGCCGTGGGGATGGCGGCCGGGGGCACGGTGACGGCCGCCGACGGCTCCGCCGTGCCGGTGGCGGCGCGCTCGCTGTGCCTGCACGGGGACACCCCGGGGGCGGCGGGGCTCGCTCTGCGGGTCCGGGAGGCGCTGGGTGCCGCCGGGGTGCGGGTGGAGGCCTTCACATGAGGACGCTGGTGGTGGGCTCGCAGGCGCTGCTGATCGAGCTGGACTCGGCGGACGAGGTCGCCGCGCTCCACGCCGAGCTGCTGCGCCGCCGCGACGCGGGCGAGCTGGGGCCCGTACGGGACCTGGTGCCCGCGGCGCGGACCGTCCTGCTGGACGGCGTACGGGATCCGGCCGCGCTCGGGGCCCGGATCGCCCGCTGGGAGGTACCGCCGCTCGCGGCCGCCGAGGGGCCCCTGGTCACCGTCCCGGTGCGCTACGACGGGCCGGACCTGGCGGAGGTGGCCCGGCTGTGGGGGGTGGACCCCGCGGGGGTGCCGGGCATCGTGGGCGCCACCGAGTTCCGGGTGGCGTTCTGCGGGTTCGCGCCGGGCTTCGGTTATCTGACGGGCCTGCCGCAGCGCCTGCGGGTACCGCGCCGGGACACGCCGCGCACGGCCGTGCCCGCGGGCTCGCTGGCGCTGGCGGGCGAGTACGCGGGGGTCTACCCGCGTTCCTCCCCCGGCGGCTGGCAGCTGATCGGCTCCACCGGCGCGGTGCTCTGGGACCCGGCCCGCGAGCCGGCGGCACTGTTCGCCCCCGGCGTCCGGGTGCAGTTCACGGAGGCCGGACGTGACTGAGCTGCTGGTGGTGCGGCCGGGTGCGCTGACCACGGTCCAGGACGGGGGCCGTCCCGGGCACGCGCACCTGGGGGTCCCGCACTCGGGAGCGCTGGACACGGCTGCGTACGCGCTGGCGAACCGCCTGCTCGGCAACCCTCCGGGCACCGCCGTCCTGGAGACGACCCTGGACGGGATGTCGCTGCGCGCCGCGGCTCCGACGGTCGTGGCGGTCACAGGCGCGCCCTGCCCGGTACGGATCTCCGGTCGCCCGGTGGCGTGGGGGGCGCCGGTCCGGCTCCCGGCCGGGGCGGAGCTGGAGGTGGGCCGGGCGGAGTCGGGACTGCGCAGCTACGTCGCGGTGCGGGGAGGCCTGGCCGTCCCGCCGGTCCTGGGCAGTCGCTCCACGGACCTGCTGTCGGGCCTCGGGCCGCCGGTCCTGTCGGCCGGGATGACGCTGCCGGTGGGTCCGCCCGGCCCGGACCCGGTGCCCGGGGCGGACGCGTACGGGCTGCCCGCGGCGCCGGCGGAACTGCTGCTCCCGCTGCGGCCGGGGCCGCGGGCGGACTGGTTCACGGGGGCGTCGCTGGCCGGGCTGTGGCGCTCGGCGTTCCGGGTCTCGCCCGGGTCCAACAGGATCGGGCTGCGTACGGAGGGCGGGCCCGCGCTGGTCCGCGCCCGCGCCGGGGAGCTGCCGAGCGAGGGCGTGGTGCTCGGCGCGGTCCAGGTGCCCCCGGACGGCCTGCCCGTGGTGTTCCTGGCCGATCATCCGGTGACCGGGGGCTACCCGGTGGTCGGCGTGGTCCCGCCGGGTCCGGCGCTCGACGCGGCGGCCCAGGCCCGTCCGGGGACTCCCGTCAGGTTCGTACGGGCCCGGTGAAACGCTTCCGGGGGCTGCGGCCAAGTACGGAGTGAGGGGGCCGACCGGTCCCCGACGCAGGGGAGGAACCGGGTGCGCAGCCCACGACACGAGACCGGGCCGCCGGATCTCACGACGTCCGAGGGATTCGGGACGTTCTACGAGGACCACGTCGACGCCGTCCTCGGCTTCGTCACCCGCCGGGTCGCCGATCCGCACCTGGCGGCCGACCTGACGGCGGACATCTTCCTCGCGGCGATGGGTTCGGCCGGCACGTACCGGGGTCACAGGGGAGCCCCGGTCGCCTGGCTGTTCGGCATCGCCCGGAACGTCCTGGCCGGTCACGCCCGCGGGAAGGCGCGCGAGAGCGGAGCGCTGGCGCGCCTGAGCGGGCGCCGGCTGCTGGAGGACGAGGACGTGGCCGCGCTGGAGGAGCGCATCGACGCCCAGCGGGCCTTCAGGAAGCTGGCCGAGCGCCACGCGGCCCTGTCCGAGCCGCTGCGTGCCGCGCTCGACCTGGTCGTGCTCGACCAGCTCACCCCGGCCGAGGCCGCGCAGGCCCTCGGCGTCACCCGGGCGACGGTCCGCGTCCGCCTGCACCGTGCCCGGCGCGCCCTGCGCGCCTCGGGCCCCGTGAGCGAGTCCCGGCTGGAGGTAGCCCGATGAGCAGCAGGCCCCACGGCTTCGAGGACCGCCTGAAGGCGGCCCTCCTGGCCCGCCTTCCCGAGTCTGCCCCTGCGGTTCCCACCAGGTCCGTCGCCCGGCGGTACGGCATCCCGCTCGCGGTGGGCGTCGCCACGGCCGCCGTGATCGCCGTCATGACCGTGACGGGCAGCACCCACACCGGCTCGCTGCCCGCCGGCACGCCGAACCCATCGGGCACGGACGCGCCGAGGATCACGAAGGACCCGGACGGGTCGCTGCGGTTCGATCCGCCCCGGCAGGCGCAGCTCCCGGCTCTGGCCGACCGGCTGAAGGAACTGGGAGTCCGGGCCTTCGCGGTCCCGCAGCTGCTGCCGGAACGCGAGTGCCGTGCGGTCAAGGGCTGGGCCCGCGGCCCGCAGGACGATCCCGCGGCCGGACTGTCGCGCGGCGATGACGGGCGCACCCTCAAGGTCAACCCGAAGGCGGTCCCTCCAGGACACACGCTCGTGTTCACCTGGACGTACTTCAACCCGCTGTGGGAGGCGAGGCAGGGAGTCGCCTTCGGAGTCCTGCCGAACGAATACGTCCCGTACTGCTCGGACGACTACACGGAGGCCGTCAAGGAGGCGCAGCGGTTGGGGCCCCCGACTCCGCCCCCGGGGGTGCCGGCCACCATGTCGCCCTGACCGGGCTCCGCGGCGGTACGCCGTCACAGCACTCGGCCCGGCCCCCTCATCTCAGGGAGCCGGGCCGAGGCGCGTCGGGGTACGGGCCGGGGCGCTACACGGCCGACTCCGGGGCGATGCGGCTGCGGACGGCGGACTGCACGTCCTCCTCCTCCGCCGGGTCCGCCGCCAGGCGGCGCAGGCGGGGGGCGACGCGCGCGTCGGCCGTCTCGGCGTGGCGGGCGGCGACCTCGCGGGTGGTCTCCTCGCAGTCCCAGAGGCATTCGACCGCGAAGCCCGCCGCGAAGGAGGGGTCGGTGCTGGCGAGGGCCCGCGCGGCCCGGCCGCGCAGGTGGGACGAGGAGGTCTCGCGGTAGACGTGGCGCAGTACGGGGGCCGCGCAGCCGATGGCGAGCCGGCCCGCTCCGTCGACCAGGGCGAACAGGCGCTGCGTGTCGGGGCCCGCGCCGCGGACGGTGGAGCGCAGGGCGCTGAGGACCAGGGGTGCGTCCTCGGCTCCGCCCCGGGCGGCCAGGACGGCCGCGGCGGCCTCGCCCAGGGCGTCGGGCCGGTGGACCCAGCGCCGGGCGCGTTCGACTGCCTCGGGGCCGCACATGCGCTCGTAGGCGGCCACGGCCGGCTCGTCGGCGGCGGCTTCGATGAGGTCCAGCACGGCCGGGTTGCCCGGTTCGGCGAGGACCAGGTGGTGCAGGGCGGTGGCCCGGGCGGCCTCGCCGTCGGCGCCGGCGGCGGCCGCGAGGATGGCGGAGCGGTCCTCGGGCTGGGCCACTGCGGCGAGGCAGCGGGCGGCCGGGACGTGCAGCGGGGTGCCGCGGCGCAGCCCGTCGGCGGCCCAGTCGAAAACGGCCTGGACGCCCCAGCCGGGCCGGGGCCCGCTCGGGGTCAGCTGGCGCTGCCAGCGGTCGAAGGAGCCCTGCCGTCGGGCGGCGCCCAGGCGCTCCGCGTACAGCGGGGACTCCTCCCACAGGCACCACGGCCGGGGCTCGTAGGCGTCGCGGACGGCGGCGGCCAGCCGCGCCTCGCCCTCCGCGGTGGCGGGGAAGCGGGCGAGGACGGGGGCGGCCAGTGACCGCAGCCCCTCGTCGTCGTCGCGCAGGGCGAGCTCGTCGAGGGCCCAGGCCCAGTTCGCCCCGGAGGCGGCGTAGCGGCGCAGCAGCATGAGCGCGTCGTCGCGGCCGTACGAGGCCAGGTGGCCCAGGACGGACAGGGCGAGGCCCGTGCGGTGGTCGGTGTCGTCGACGAGGTCGTCGGCGCTGAAGAGGTGGCTGTCGATCTCGCCGAGGGGACCGTCGAGGTCGAGGTAGAGCCGGGCGTAGTACAGCGAGCGGTTCTCGACCTGCCAGTCCTGGCGCGGATCACGGAGCACGCACCGGTTGAGGGCCGCGAGGGCCTCCGCCCTGGGCGCCGCGAGTGCGTGCAGCGTGCCGTCGCCACGGCCCCGCTGGAGGAGGCCGAGCAGGGTACCGCTCGGCGCTATGACTGGTTCGAACATGGGAATGGCCTCAAATCAAGCTGGGGACGCAACCGGGAATCGGGATTCACAGGGCCGCGTAACAGCATGTGAGGACGTCCGCCGTCTTGTTCCGCTCGATGTAGACCATTGCCTTCTCACTCTCGTCGGTGGTTCGTGACCAGGGTTGGCCGGACCGGGGCCGGGACACCCTTCGTGTCCTGGCCCTCTGCCCGTCCCCCGTGCTCGCGAATCGAATCCGACGCCATGATGACCCAGCCGGTTTGTGCGCCGCGACCACATTTACGTCCGCCGTGATCAACCTGTGAGGTCTGTACCGGGTCCTGGCCGGGCAAAAAGCGGATTACTCGGCTCCGAAGAGTTCCAGCAGGTCGGCCTTGGCGAACATGCGCGCCGTGTCCACGGCGGAGGGCGTTCCGGCGTTCGGGTCGGCCCCTCCGGCGAGCAGCGCGCGGATCACCGCCTCCTCCCCCTTGAAGACCGCGCCGGCGAGCGGGGTCTGGCCGCGGTCGTTGGCGCGGTCGGCCTCGGCGCCGCGGGCCAGCAGGGCCGTCACGGCGTCGGCGTGGCCGTGGTAGGCCGCGAGCATGACGAGGGTGTCGCCGCGGTCGTTGGTGAGGTTCGCCGGGACCCCGGCGTCGAGGTACGCGGCGAGCCGGGCGCTCTCACCCTGCCGGGCGAGGTCGAAGATCTTGGTCGCCAGTTCGATGACGTCCTCGTCGGGGCCGTCCGGGGAGGTGCCCTCGGGGTGCTCGCTCATCGTGCGTACCGCCTTTCACTCGCTGCTGGCATGAAGCTTCCCCAGGCCGTGCGGGGCAGGGGTGCGCACGGCGCTGCGTCCGTACGGGTGAAGCGCCAGAGTAGCGCCCTGGCCTGGGCATGTCCGGGTCGGGCCGAGGCGGGGACCACCGCGGACCCGGGTGGGGCGGCCGCGCCAGCCGGGCTGAGCCGGTCAAGTGAAAAACTCCCAGATTCACCCGTATGCACCTTTTTTCGCATTGATACTTCCTGTGAGCCTGGAACAACTGATGGTGACTGTCCCCACCACTCAGGAGAACCTCTCATGGTCCTGTCCATCTCAGGCGTGGTCCTGCTCGGCATCATCGCCTTCCTGTTCTTCAAGAAGGACGGGATGAAGCTGACGCACGCGTTCGTCTGCTCGCTCTTCGGCTTCTTCCTCGCCGGCTCCGCCATCGCCCCCAGCATCACGGCGAGCACCGCGAGCCTTGCCAGCCTGCTCGGCGGGATCAAGCTCTAGCCCCCGCCGAGCAGGAACACCAGCCCCACCCGGAACACCGCTCACCACAACTCCAGGAGACGCCCGTGGCCCGGCGCCCACTCCCCCGCATCCTCAGCAGCGGCACCACGTCGCTGGCCCGGGGCCGCGACTTCGCTCGCACGGCCGCCGACAGTGCCACGGACGTCCTCCATCCGCTCCTCGTCATCGGACGCGGCCTGCGCATCCTGGCCGCGGCCGGGCGACGCACATGGTCCGAGACGCCCAAGGACAAGCGCGGTCCCGCCCTGTTCCTGGGCGCGGCCTGCGTCCTCGTGGTCGCCCTCGTCCCCTACGGCCCGCTCCTCGCCCTGATCACCCTCATGGCGGCGGCGGCCTGGCGGGGACGCGACCGCACCCCGGTGAAGACCGGCCCCAGCGATGCCGAGGCCGAACGGCTCGGCTCCCTCTACGAAGCCCTCGTGCCGTACTTCTCCATCCCCGAGGACCCCAGTCCGCTCTTCGCCCACGGCGGCGAGTGGGACAAGGCCTTCAGCGGCTACGAGTTCGACGGGGCGGGCCGGCTCACCCGGCTCCACATCCGCTACCCGGCCTACTTCACCGACGGCGAGGCCGCCTCGCGCGCCCGGATCGAGGCACTGCTCCACGCCAAGTCCGGACGCGGCCGGGAGTACCTCTTCGACTGGGACGAAGAGGGCAACCAGCTCGACCTGAGCGTGCTGGCGGCGCTGCCGACGGGCATCGCCGCCCAGCCGTTCGTCACCTCCCCCGGCGAGAGCGTGCTCGGCTTCACCGACTCCGCGAGCGTGCAGCGCACCCTGCCCGTGCTGGAGGGCGAGCAGCCGCGTGACGTCCCGCCGGTCATCTGGCGCACCGGACCCCGCTCCACCGAACCGCACCTGCTCGCCGTGGGCCAGCCCGGCAGCGGCACCTCCACCCTGCTCCGCTCCCTCGCCCTGCAGGCGCTGCGGCACGGCGCCGACGTACTGGTCGTCGACGGCGGCGGCAGCAGCGAGTACGCCTGCCTGACCGGCCGGGCCGGCGTCCTCGCCGTGGAGTGCGGGCCGGTCGGCGCGGTCGCCACCCTGGAGTGGGCCGCGCAGGAGACCGAACGGCGGCTCATCGCCACCCACCGGGCCCGCGAGGCCGGCCGCCCCGCGCCTGAGGACACCCGGCGTCCGCTGTGGATCCTGCTGGACCAGCCGAGCGTGCTCGCGCACCTCGCGGTCACCGAGGGCGGGCCCGACCCGATGAACCACCTGCAGGTACCGCTGCGGCACGGGCGGCCCGCGCACGTCACGGTGGCCGTCGCCGAGCAGTTCGACCACCTGGAGGTACTGCACGACGCGGTGTGGCAGCACACGCGGGCACGGATCGTGCTCGGGCCCGCCGGGATCCAGCAGATCACCGACGTGCTGGGGCTGCCGCCGCACACCACGCCCCCGGGCCAGGTGCCGCCCGGGCGGGGGTACGCGCGGCTCGGGACCGGTGCCGTGCACCGGCTCCAGGTGCCGGCCACACCTGACCCGTACGACGAGGCGACGCCCGCGGGGCACCGGCAGGCGGTGCTGGAACTCCTGCCGGAGCGGCAGGCGGGGGCGGCGGTCCCCGCCGCGTCCGCGCCCGCGGCCGAGGCGGCCCTGGTCAAGGCCGCCGAGGCGCCGGAGCCGTCCTGAGGTCGTGGTGCCGCGGCGCGGGCCCTTCGGCAGCCGCGTTACGCCACGAAGGTGCGGGGCGGTTCGCCCGTGCTGTCGCCCGCGCCCCTGCCGACCAGGCGGGCCGCCGCCGCCAGCCGGGTGGCGGCCTCCTCGGCCACCGGGCCGCCCACCGTGAAGGGCAGTCGGACGTAGCCCTCGAAGGCCCCGTCGACGCCGAACCTCGGCCCCGAGGGGACCCGTACGCCGACCCGCTCGCCCACCTCGGCCAGGCGGGAGCCGGAGAGACCGCCCGCGCGGGCCCACAGCGTCAGGCCGCCCGCGGGCACCTCGAAGTCCCAGTCCGGGAGTTCCCGCCGGACCGCCGCGACCAGCGCGTCGCGGTTCTCGCGGGCCTGCTGCCTGCGGATCTCCACCGCCTCCTGCCAGCCGCCGGTCCGCATCAGCCAGTTCACCGCCAGCTGTTCGAGCACCGGGGTGCCCAGGTCGGCGTAGGCGCGGGCCGCGACCAGGCTGCGGATCACGTCGGGCGCCGCCCGGACCCAGCCGATGCGCATGCCCGCCCAGAAGGCCTTGCTGGCGGATCCCACGGTGATCACCGTGCTGCCGGCCGGGTCGAAGGAGCAGACCGGGCGGGGCATCTCCAGGTCCGGGTCCAGCTGGAGTTCGAGCATGGTCTCGTCGGCGACGAGGACGGTGCCCGCGGAGCGGGCCGCCTCGACCATCGCGCGGCGCTGGTCCTCGGAGGCGAGGGCTCCGGTGGGGTTGTGGAAGTCGGCGACGACGTAGGCGAGGCGCGGGGCGGAGTCCCGCAGGACCTGGCGCCAGACGTCCATGTCCCAGCCGGCCAGCCCGTCGGCCATGGCCACGGGTACGAGCCGCACCCCGGCGGCGCGCATCAGCTGGAGGATGTTGGCGTAGGAGGGGGATTCGACGGCGATCCGTTCGCCGCGCCCGGCGAACAGGCTGCAGATGGCGTCGATGGCGCCCATCGCCCCCGTGGTCACCATGATCTGCTCGGGCATGGTGGGGATGCCCTGCTCGGTGTAGCGGTCGGCGAGCATCCGGCGCAGCGCCGGGAGGCCCGCCGGGTAGTCGCCGTGCGTGTGCGCGTACGGCGGCAGTTCCTCCAGGGCGCCCTGCACGGCCCTGGTCAGCCACGGTTCGGGCGCGGGCAGGGCGGCGCAGCCGAGGTCGATCATCGAGCCGAGGGACTCGGGCGGCAGCGGCTCCAGGCCCCGGGCGGGCAGCGGGTTGCCGGCGGGGACGGCGGTCCAGCTGCCGGCACCCCGGCGGGATTCCAGGAAGCCCTCCCCGCGCAGGGCCTCGTACGCGGCGGCGACCGTGGTACGGCTGAGGGAGAGGGCGACGGCGAGTTCCCGCTCGGCGGGCAGCCGGGCGGCGACCGGGACGCGGCCTTCGAGGACGAGCCGCCGGACCCCGTCGGCGAGGGTGCGGTAGGCGGGCGGCCTGCGGGCGCCCGGTACGGCGGTCCGCTCCTGCTGCGAGGTGATCAGGCGGGCGAGCTGCGCGGCACCGACCGCTGAGGTCCATTCGGCCATGTCGTCGGTCCACTTTCGTCCGATTGGCCTCGACAGAAGCCTGGATTGGATTGCCCTGAGGGGCACAGCGTGCCACGGGTCAGTCCACTTGCACCAGGGCCGTACGCGGCCCACCCGCATCCCGTTCACCTCGCGTACCACCGCCTCTCGCCGGGGCGGGGGATACTGCCGCCGTGACGCACGTACGCCTTCGCCATCCGTATCTGGACCACCCCGCTCCGATCCCGTTCGCGCACCGGGGAGGTGCCGCCGACGGGCTGGAGAACACCTCCGCGGCCTTCCGCCGGGCCGCAGAGGCGGGCTACCGGTACTTCGAGACCGATGTGCACGCCACGGCCGACGGCAAGCTCGTCGCCTTCCACGACTCCACGCTGGACCGGGTCACCGACGGCCGGGGCCGGATCGCCGAGCTGCCGTGGAAGCGGGTCCGCGAAGCGCGGGTGGGCGGCACGGAGCCCCTGCCGCTCTTCGAGGAGCTGTTGGAGGAGTTCCCGGACGCCCGCTGGAACATCGACGTCAAGGCCGAGTCGGCGCTGCACCCGCTGGTCAACCTGATCGCGCGGGCCGGGATCTGGGACCGGGTGTGCGTGGGCTCCTTCTCGGAGAGCCGGGTGGCCCGCGCCCAGAAGATCGCCGGCCCGCGGCTGGCGACCTCGTACGGCGTGCGCGGGGTCGTCGGGCTGCGGCTGCGCTCCTACGCGATCCCGGCGGCGCTGCGCGTCGGCGCGGTGGCGGCCCAGGTGCCGGAGACCCAGGCGGGCATCCGGGTGGTCGACCGGCGCTTCGTCCGGACCGCGCACGAGCGGGGCCTGCAGGTCCACGTGTGGACCGTGAACGAACCGGAACGCATGGAGGCTCTCCTCGACCTGGGTGTCGATGGCATCATGACCGACCACATCGACTTGTTGCGCACGGTGCTGGACCGGCGCGGCGCCTGGGCCTGACCCGCTCCCGGCCGTCGCGGCGGACGCGGCGGCCGACGCGGTACGGGACCACCAGGGGGGACGACGAGTGAGCGCGGACAACAGCAGCCGGACCAACGAAGCGGAACCGGGGGCGGAGGGCGGCAGATCGGCCCCGGCCGAGAAGACCCCCGCCGCCCCGGCTGCCCCGGTGGCCTCGGCCGACGAGCGCAAGCGCGAGCAGCGCGGCTGGTACTTCTACGACTTCGCCGTGTCGGTGTACTCGGCGAGCGTGCTGACGGTGTTCCTCGGTCCGTACCTGACCTCGGTGGCGAAGGCCGCCGCGGACGCCGAGGGCTTCGTGCACCCGCTGGGGATACCCGTGCGGGCCGGTTCCTTCTTCGCCTACTCGGTCTCCGCCTCGGTGATCCTGGCGGTGCTGCTGATGCCGATCGCCGGCGCGATCGCGGACCGGACCGGCCGCAAGAAGCCGCTGCTGGCGGTCGCCGCGTACACCGGGGCCGCGGCGACGACCGCGATGTTCTTCCTGGGCGGCGAGCGGTACCTGCTGGGCGGCTTCCTGCTGGTCCTGGCGAACGCCTCGCTGTCGGTGTCGATGGTGCTCTACAACGCCTACCTCCCGCAGATCTCCACTCCGGACGAGCGGGACACCGTGTCCTCGCGCGGCTGGGCGTTCGGCTACACCGCCGGCTCCCTGATGCTCGTCATGAACCTGGCCCTCTACCTGGGCCACGACGCCTTCGGCGTCTCCGAGGGCATGGCCGTGCGGATCTGCCTGGCCTCCGCGGGTCTGTGGTGGGGGGCCTTCGCGCTCGTCCCGCTGCGCCGGCTGCGGGACCGGGCCGTGGTCCGGGAACCGGGGGCGGCGCCGGCCGTGAGCGGCTGGCGGCAGCTGGTCGCGACCTTCAAGGACATGCGGCGCTACCCGCTGACCCTGTCGTTCCTGCTGGCGTACCTGATCTACAACGACGGCGTGCAGACGGTGATCTCCCAGGCCTCGATCTACGGCTCCGAGGAGCTGGAGCTGGAGCAGGGCACCCTCATCGGGGCCGTGCTGCTGGTGCAGGTCCTGGCGGTGGGCGGAGCCCTGGGCATGGGCCGGCTGGCCCGGACGTACGGCGCCAAGCGGACGATCCTGGGCTCGCTGGCCGCGTGGGCCGTGACGCTCGCCGTCGGCTACTTCCTGCCGGCCCGGACGACGGTGTGGTTCTTCGTGCTCGCCGCCATGATCGGGCTGGTGCTGGGCGGCAGCCAGGCGCTGTCGCGCTCGCTCTTCTCGCACCTGGTGCCCGCGGGCAAGGAGGCCGAGTACTTCTCGGCGTACGAGATGAGCGACCGCGGCCTGAGCTGGGTGGGACCCCTCGTCTTCGGCCTCACGTACCAGGTGACGGGGAGCTACCGGGACGCGATCATCTCGCTCGTGGCCTTCTTCGCACTGGGGTTCCTGTTGCTCGCGCGAGTGCCGGTGCGGCGCGCGGTGGAGGCGGCGGGCAATCCTGTACCGGAGCGGATCTGAGACCGGCGGGACACCCGCTTCCGGTCCGGACGCACGAACGAATTCCGAACGGATTTAGACGTTGAAGCAAAGGGCCGGTAGTGTACGCCTTTGGCCTGCCAGGCGGACCGTTACTGCGCGCTAAAGCGGACTAGACGTTGGGTGACATCTGCTGCCAGATGTGACAAAACGGGCACTGGTGGGTACAACAAGGGGCGGTACGACGGGCGACGCATGACCCGGAGCGGGAATCTATACCGCCGGCCGGACGTTGACCGGATGACGACGACAGCGACACCTGTCCTGTGGGCGACAAGCCCGGGAGGCACGATTCATGAGTGAGCGAGCTCTCCGCGGTACGCGCCTCGTGGTTACCAGCTACGAGACGGACCGCGGCATCGATCTGGCCCCGCGCCAGGCGGTGGAGTACGCATGCCAGAACGGACATCGATTTGAGATGCCGTTCTCGGTTGAGGCAGAGATTCCGCCGGAGTGGGAGTGCAAGGCGTGCGGCGCCATGGCACTCCTGGTTGACGGGGACGGGCCCGAAGAGAAGAAGGGCAAGCCTGCGCGAACGCACTGGGACATGCTCATGGAGCGACGCACTCGCGAGGAGCTGGAGGAAGTGCTGGCCGAACGGCTGGCGGTCCTGCGCTCCGGCGCCATGAACATTGCCGTGCATCCGCGGGACAGCCGCAAGTCCGCCTGACAGCCGGACGAACGCACGAGCCGAGGGGCCCCGCCACACATGTGTGGCGGGGCCCCTCGGCGTGCTCCCCGCTCCGGCCGGTCGGGCCCGAGCGGGGGAACGTCGGACCTTAGGGGGCCAGCGGCGGACGGTACGTGGTGTCCGGACCGGACTGCGGGGCCGGCCGGTCGTCACGGACGACCTCACCCTGGACGATCTTGCCGTCGGGGTAGTGGATCCGGGCCTGCTGGAAGGCGTCGCCGAAACTGCCGGCCTGCGCCGAGGCCATCTTCCGCTCCAGGGACCGCGAGGCCCCGCGCGCGACCCGTGCGCGGACGGGCGGGAGTAGCAGGAGCAGGCCCGCCACATCGGAGAGCAGACCCGGCAGCATCAGGAGCAGGCCGGCCAGCATGGTCAGGCCGTTGCCCCGCCCGGGCTCCTGCGGAGTGGGCTGCACGCCCTGCTGCGCCTGCTGGAAGGTGTCCGTCAGGTTCTTGAAGGCCCGGCGGCCGGCGCGCTTGATGACCACCGCGCCCAGCACCAGTCCGCCCGCGATCAGCGCGGCCACGGCCAGCCCGCCCGCCGCGTCGGCGACCAGGCCGAGCAGCCAGATCTCCAGGATCAGCCAGGCGGCGAGGGCCAGGGGGAGGAAGGTTCGGGCGGGCGAGCGCCGACGGGGGGCCGTCGGGGTGCCCGTTCGCAGGGATCCAGTGCCGGTCGTCATGACACCCAGTGTGCCTGGGGCGGGATAAAAGTGTCCTCAGCCGGAGGTACGGGACACCCCCTAGGGGTGTCCCGTCGATCAGGCCGGATCAGGCGGCGCCGCCCCGCCCGCCCGGGCCCCTGCCGGTGTCCTTGCCGGTGTCCTTGCCGAGCAGCTTGGCCGCCTGGGCCTTGAGGCCCCACTGGGTGACCCGCCACAGGGCCTCCACCACGATGTCCTTGCTCATCTTGCTGTCGCCGAACTCACGCTCGACGAACGTGATGGGGACCTCCACCACGCGGAAACCCTTCTGCACGGCCCTGCGGGCCAGGTCGACCTGGAAGCAGTAGCCCGCGGAGGCCACCTCCTCCAGGCCCAGGCCCTCCAGGGTCTCGCGCCGGAAGGCGCGGTAGCCGCCGGTCACGTCCCGGATCGGGACGTCCAGCATCAGCCGGGAGTACGTCGAACCGCCGCGCGAGAGGAACTCGCGCGTCTTGGGCCAGTTCACGACGCGACCGCCCGGCACCCACCGGGAGCCCAGGACCAGGTCCGCCCCGGCCAGCGCGGTCAGCAGGCGGGGCAGCTCCTCCGGCTGGTGGGAGCCGTCGGCGTCCATCTCGACGATGACGCCGTAGCCCTCCTCCAGGCCCCACACGAAGCCCGCGAGGTAGGCCGCGCCCAGCCCCTCCTTGCCCTTGCGGTGCAGGACGTGCACGTGGTCGTCGCCGGCCGCGAGCTCGTCGGCGAGCTTCCCCGTGCCGTCGGGGCTGTTGTCGTCGGCGACCAGGATGTGGGCCTCGGGCACCGCCGCCCGGACGCGGCCGACGATCAGCCCGATGTTCTCCGCCTCGTTGTAGGTCGGAATGATCACCAAGGCTGTTCCGAGCGGCCCGTGGGTCCGCTGTCCGCCGTCGCTCACTGAGTCCCCTTTTGTGCTCGTGGCACGTCCTGTACGTCTGGTCGCAGAGGATGACTTTAGAACATCGGCCGCGGCCCGCCCCGGCGGTGCGCTGCCGGGGGGCCTCCGCCGGGGCGCCCGGTCGGGTGATCGGGGCCCGCGGTCCTTCGGGCCGATCAGACTCCCGCTGGCTGCGGGCCGCCGTGACCGTTGTCTACTGGACCGCCGGACCCCGACCTGGGGCCACCCGCCGCCCGGCGAAACCTTCCCTCGCCCCCGAGGCGCGGGCGCGCTGAGCAGACGGATCCGTCCGGCACGACGTCCTGTGGTGGACCCGGCCGAACCTATCCGGGTCCGACCGCCCGCACCGAACCGAGGCCGACCGGATCACCCCTGTGGGCGTACGAATACCTCCCGCCCGCCGACGACGGTCGCGAGGCACACCGGCAGTTCGGATCCGGGGGTGAGATCGGGCAGTCCCGGAGTGCCCGAACGGGGGTCGGTGGACCAGCGGGCCACCCGGTCGTCCGGCGCCTGGACGACCAGTTCCCCGGTCCGCCAGACCGCGTAGTCGGCCGGCGCGCCCGGGACGAGGACGCCCGCGTCGTCACGGCCCAGCGCCCGCCAGCCACCCCGGGTGTGCGCGGTGAAGGCCGCCCGCACCGACACCCGGTGCTCCGGCGTCCGGTGGAAGGCCGCCGCACGGACCGTGCCCCACGGGTCGAGCGGGGTCACCGGCGCGTCCGAACCGAAAGCGAGGGGCACCCCCGCCTTCAGCATGGCCGCGTACGGGTTGAGGGTGCGGGCCCGGTCGGCCCCCAGCCGGTCCGCGTACATCCCGTCCTCGCCGCCCCAGGCCGCGTCGAAGGCCGGCTGCACCGAAGCGGTGAGCCCCAGCTCCGCGAAGGCGGCGATCGTGGCCGGGGTCATCATCTCGGCGTGCTCCACGCGGTGCCGGGCCGCGCGGACCCGGGCCGCGCCGACCTTCTCGGCAGCCGCCCGGACACCCTCGACCACCGCGGTGATCGCCGCGTCGCCGATGGCGTGGAAGCCCGCCTGGAGCCCCTCCTCGGTGCAGGCCGCCACGTGCTCGGCGACGGCGACCGCGTCCAGGTACTCCGTACCCGTGTGCGCGGCGTCGGCGTACGGGGCGTGCAGGCAGGCGGTGTGCGAGCCCAGGGCGCCGTCCACGAACAGGTCACCCGCGGCCCCGACGGCCCCCAGCTCCCGGGCCAGGTCCAGGTCCCGGTCCGCCCAGTACCCGAACACGCGCGGCCCGGGCCGCTCCGCCGCCAGGGCGAGCAGGCCCGTGAAGTCCTCGGCGGAGGAGATGTCGGGCCCGCCGCACTCGTGCACGGACCCGATACCGAGGGAGGCCGCCCGGTCCAGCGCCGCCCGCTGCGCCTCGGCGCGCTGGGCGGGGGTGACCGCGGCGAACGCGGCCCGCCGGACGGCGTGGTGGTCGTCGGCGGTCAGCGGCCGGTCCCCGTCGGGGCGCACCGCGGGGACCAGGTCGAGCAGGGCGGTGGTGACCACGGCCGAGTGGACGTCGATGCGGCTGAGGTACAGGGGACGGCCGCCGGCGGCGGCGTCGAGTTCGGCGCGGTGCGGGGCGCGGCGTTCCGGCCAGCGGGCGGCGTCCCAGCCGTGCCCGAGCAGGACCCGGTCGCCGGGCCGGCTCGCGGCGTAGGCCCGTACCAGGTCCAGCGCGTCGGCCAGCGACCCCGCTCCGGTGAGGTCCAGCCCGGTCAGGGCCAGGCCCGCGGAGGTCGTGTGGACGTGGGCGTCGGTGAAGGCGGGCGTGACGAGCGCGCCGCCGAGATCGACGACCTCGTCGACGCCCTGCGCGAAGGCGTCGGCCGCGCCCTCGGAACCGACCCAGGCGACATGGCCGCGCTCGACGACCATGGCCGTGGCGAAGGGATCGGCGGGGCTGTGTACCTCGCCCCCGCGGAGGAGGACGGTCCTGGTCGGTGCTCCGGCGGCTTCGGCGGAGTGGGCGGTGCGGTCAGTCATGCCGACCAGTGTCCCGCGTCGCCCCACCCCGCCCGACCGCCGGGTACCCCCCGGCGGGTCACACGCGGGGCGGGCGCGCCTCGTAGGGGGTGGAGAGGACCACGGTCGTCCGGGTCGCGACGTGGGCGAGGGCCCGCAGCCGGCCCAGGAGGTCCTCCAGCTCCAGCGGGGTGGCGACGCGCACCTTGAGGATGTAGTTCTCGTCGCCCGCGACGCTGTGACAGGCCTCGATCTCGGGTACGCCGGACAGCCGGTCGGCGATGTCGTCCGGGGCGCTCGGGTCGAAGGGCTTGACCGAGATGAATGCCGTCAGCGGCAGGCCGACGGCCTCCGGGTCGACCACGGCCGCGTAGCCGCGGATCACCCCGCGCTGCTCCAGACGGCGTACCCGCTGATGGACTGCCGACGTGGACAGTCCCGTGGCCTTGCCCAGATCCGTGTAGCTCATCCGCCCGTCCCGCACGAGCAGATCCACGATCTGGCGGTCCAGCTCCTCCATTGCGCTCATAGCCGCTCAACTTACGGCCAAAGGCACTCCAGGCCCAGTGCTGTCCGCCCACTGGAGGCATCTGCGCCGGGCATGTGACCAAGGCCACAGGGGTATGCAGGTGGAGGCTGGTCTGTTGTGGTTACTCGTGACGCTCGACGGGAAGTGGTTGCTGTGGCCGAGGCCGAAGCGCCAGCCCGCCCGGCCCACCCAAGGGGGAGTACATCCATGCCGAACACCCAGCGCGCCGGTCGCATCGAACCGGAGCCTCTCGAACCGCCCGACTCCGGGGACGACGCCTACCCCGAGGACGGCGAATACCTCGCCGACGGCGAGGGGTTCGAGATCCACCACGCGATCTGCCCCGACTGCGGCCAGTCGATCGCCCTCGTCGCCGACGAGGAGTACCTGCCGCAGCACGCGCTCTGCCTGACCCCGTGGAACCCCTTCGGCCTCACCGTGTGCGCCGGCACCGGCCGGCCCGCCGCCGACGCCCTCCCCTCCGTGGGCGCGCACCCGTCGGCCGAGGCGCACGAGTTCGACCCGTTCGCCCTGCCGGCCCTGCCCCAGGGCCTGGACTGGCGTACGCAGCCGTTCTCGCACGTCGGCGGGCCGGGCTCGCGTCCGGTCCGCGTCGTGCGCCCCGTGCTGCCGCAGCCGCAGGCCCAGACGCGCCAGCAGCACGCCCAGGCGGCCTGAGACCGCCCGGGCGGGCCGCCTACCAGTACGTGCCCTGCACCATGGCCGCCAGGCTGGCGTGGTGCAGGATCAGGCCGTCCGGGTCGCCCGGCACCTCGACCTCGCCGAAGTGGGCCTGCCGGTAGGCGATGCGCAGCATGACGATCGCGTGCCGCAGGGCGGCGTAGAGGGTGTGGAACTCCATGTCCCGCGGGGTGTGGCCGGTCAGCTCGGCGTAGCGGCACTCCACGTCCTCGCGGCGCAGGAAGTCCGGCAGGCCGGGCTGGCCGAAGCCCACCGTGAGGTCCTGGAAGAACCGGTGGAGATAGACGGTCCAGCCCAGGTCGACCTCGCGCGGTGCGTACGCCGCCATCTCCCAGTCCAGGACGGCCACCGGTGTGAAACCGTCGTAGACGACGTTGCCGATCCGGGCGTCGCCCCAGTTCAGGACGGCCGGACCCTCGTCGGACGGCCACAGCTCCTCCAGGCGCGCGAAGGCCCGCTCGATCAGCGGTGAGGGGGCGAGACCGCCCACCACCCAGGCGTAGTAGGCGCGTTGGGCGTCCACGTGCCGGCGCAGCGGGCTGCCCTCCCCCTCGGGCAGCAGGAACGCGGCCTCCTCGGCCGGGAACTGGTCGTGCAGCCGGGCCAGCAGCGAGATGCTCGCCTCCTGGAGCGCGGCGCGCTCGGCGTCCGTCGCCGCGTGCAGCCAGTTGCCCTCGTAGGTGTAGGGCATGACGTCGGGCGGGACCCGGCCCTCCGCGCGGGCCATCACGAAGAACGGCGCCCCCAGCGGCCCGGGGTCCTCCTCCAGCCACTGCACGCGCGGAACCGGCAGGTCCGTGTGCGCGGCCACCAGGCTCAGGACGCGGTGCTGGCGCGGCATGTCGTACGTCGGGAAGACGGTGTAGGCCGCCGGGTCGGCAGCGAGCCGCAGCGCGCAGGCACGCAGCGGGGTGTCCGGGTGCTCTATGTCGAAGAGCAGCGTCTCGCTGGACATCCCGTTCGAGCCGGGGACGGAGACGTTGGTGACCTTCGCCCCGGGGAGCCGGCTGTCGAGCCAGGCGGCCAGTCGCCGGCCGAGTTCCTCGGGCTCTCGGGTGGAGGTGCGCGGACGTGGTGCGGTGGCCATGGGTACCCCTTCTCCTGCTCGGACGTGGACCTGGACGCGCGGGGCCTACGGGGCGACGGAGGCGTGGTCGGCGAAACCGCTCGGGTCGTGGCGGCCGAAGGTGCCGTGCTCGAAGATGCCGTGCCCGGTCTGCCCGTCGAGGGTGAAGCGGGCCGAGTGGTCGGTGACCCCGAAGGCGGCCATGGGGTGGGCGGCGGGGTGGGAGAGGTCGTAGACACGCCGGTCGCACCAGCCGCGCCCCTGCCAGGTGCCGTGCTGCCAGTCGGCCGCGGGCGGGTAGCCGGCGCCGACGGCGAGCGGTGAGGAGTTGAGGATCTCCACGCCGAGTTCGAGGGGCTTGCGGGACGGGTCGGTCAGGTGGACGACGGCGCGCTCGGGGTGCCGGCTGCCGGAGCGGTAGCGGATCTCGGTGTGCGGCCAGCCGAGCTGGACGTCCGGGCGGCCGCTGCCTTCGGGGAAGACCTGCACGGCCTCGCTCAGGGTGCGGTGGCCGTCGGCGTCCTCCTGGGCGATGACCATGACGAAGCGGTCCGCGAACCGGACCGGGATCCAGAGCCAGTGGAAGCCGTCGGGGCGGTGCTCCTCGGCCGCCCTGCCCCCTTCCTCACCGGGGATGGGGCGTACGCCCCAACTGCGGTCCCGCGTACCGGTCCACTCCCCCGACGTCAGCGTGAACTCCTCGCCCTTCGCGCGGATCGTTCCGGTGACGTTGCCCGCCTGGACGAAGCGGCGCCCCTCCAGCATGAGGCGGTCCCCGCGCCGCTGGACGTGGTGGGGCTCCCACACGGCGGGGAACTCCGCGGTCCAGGTGATGTCGTACGAGAGTCCCTGCGGGTCGTCGGAATCGGGGGCGCAGCGCAGCGTGAGCCGGCGGAGCGGCACGTCGACGACGATCGAGAGGGGACCCACCGAAAGGTTCATGCGGTCGTCGGTGAGGGCGTCGGAGGCCCGGACCGCGAGGAGTTCGTCGCCGATGCGGAGGGTGGCGTAGGCGTCGATCACGCCGGCGTTGGGGTAGACGCCGAGGCCGAGGATCAGGACCGCGCGGCCGGCGTGGTCGAAGACGTGGAAGATGCACCGGTCGTAGGCGTTCCGGTCGCCGCTGACGAGGTGCTTCATCGAGAGGGGGGCCTGGTGGACGGGGTACTCGTCGAGGGCGACGGGCCGGTCTACGGACATGACGGACCTCCGGGTCGGCGAACATCGGGGGGGCGGGGCGGGGGCTTCGGGGGCTCGGGGCTGGGCTTCGGGGCCGGGCTTCGGGGCTGGGCTTCCGGGCTGGGCTTCGGGGGCGGCGCAAGCGGATATGACGGTACGTCAGAAACACCCGCAACGGCCACCCTTCTGGCACGGTCTGACACGAGGGCACGAAGTGGCGGGACGGGGGCTTCGGGAGGCTCGGGGGCGGGACCACCCGGACGGGACCGCGAGCCACGGCGGGGCTCCGGGAGGCGGCATCCACTCGACCGGCACCACCAGACCAGGGCGGGGGCTCCGGCAGCGGCGAACACCCGGACGGCACCACCAGACCAGGGCGGGGCTCCGGGAGGGACGGGATCCAATCGACCGGCATCGGAGACGTCCTGGGGTTTCCCGTCAGTCCCATCGTCTTCCGTGTCGGGCCGGCCCCTCAAGGGCGCTCCCTGCGGTCGCGTCGCTTCGCGATGGCCTTCGGCCACCCTTGACCGCCCGTCCCGCCACGGAAAGTCGAGGACTGCCAGGAAGCCCCCAGAAGAACGGGCCGGGCCATCGATCAAGGGACGGGCGGTCGGAGACACCCAGCGGGGCCAGGGGTGCGCACCACATCGCTACGCGCTCCTCAACGACGGCGTCAGCGATCCGTCTGGGGCGGGGCTGGGGTTGTTCCTGTTTGGCGGACAGGTTGTTTGTGTTGGTCAGGCTGCGGTGTTTTCGTATTCGGCTGGGCTTTGGTAGCCGAGGCTGGAGTGGAGTCTGCGGGTGTTGTACCAACCCTCGATGTAGTCGAAGATCGCGGATCGGGCGACCGATCGGCTGTGCCATCTGCGTTGGCTGACCAGCTCGTTCTTGAGTGTGGCGAAGAAGGATTCGGCGAGGGCGTTGTCCCAGCAGACGCCGGTGCGTCCGACGGAGAGTCGGATGTCGTGGGTAGCGGCGAGGGCGGCGAAGGCCTGGCTGGTGTATTGGCTGCCGCGGTCGGAGTGGAAGACGACCGGTCCTTGGGGTTGCCGTTGATGGCAGGCGGCGTTAAGGGCGTCCGCGGCCAGCTGGGTGCCCAGGTGATCGGAGGTGGACCAGCCGACGACGCGCCGGGAGGCGATGTCGATCACGGTGGCGAGGTAGAGCCAGCCCTCACCGGTCGGAATGTAGGTGATGTCGCCGCACCAGCGGGTGTCGACGGCCTCCGGGTCGGGCTGGAAGTTGCGTCGGACCAGGTCGGGGCGGGTTTGCGCGTCGGGGTCGGGAATGGTGGTGCGGTGTCCGCGCCTGCGGTGCCGGCCGGCCAGGCCAGCGGCCCGCATGAGGCGCGCGACCCGGCGCCGGCCGCAGGCGTGGCCGTCCCGCAGGAGAACGGCGTGGACGCGCGGGGCTCCGTAGAGGCCGCGGGAACGGGCGTGGACTTCGATGATCCGGGCGCTCAGCTCGGCGTCGCGAACGGCCCGGGGGCCGGGGACGGAGCTTCGGCGGGCGTAGTAGGCGGACCGGTAGACCTTCATCAGCTCACACGCCCGTTTGACGCTGTGACCTGCCTGCTTCTCCGCCTCGATGAACGGATCAACCGTCACCGGGTCCCCCTCGCGAAGAAAGCCGTGGCCCGCTTGAGGATCTCGATGTCCTCCCGCAGGCGGCGGTTCTCCCGCCGCAACTCTGCAAGCTCGGCGCGTTCGTCACGCTCGAGGGTCTTGTGCTGATGGCTTTCGTCGGCCTGGGCAAGCCACAACCGCACGGCGGTCTCGGTCAGGTCGAAGTCCTTGACCACCTCGGGCACCGACCGGTCACCCCGCAGACACAACTCCACGATCTCGGCCTTGAAATCGGCCGTGAACTGCCGCCTGGGCCGCGGCTTCTTCTTCGGCATGTTCTCCATCATGGACACCCCTCCCCGGGCGCGAGCCCAGATCTCGGATGTCCGCCAAACAGGAACAACCTCAGGGCATAAGCCGCCACCAATCGCTACGCGCTCCTCAACGACGGCGTCAGCGATCCGTCTGGGGCGGGGCAGGGGCCGCCATCGACCGCTACGCGCTCCTCGACGACGGCGTCAGCGGGCACCTGTGGCTGGCCATAAGCCGCCACCAATCGCTCCGCGCTCCTCAATCACGCGTCTGCGATCCGTCTGGGGCGGGGCAGGGGCCGCCATCGACCGCTACGCGCTCCTCGACGACGGCGTCAGCGGGCACCAGTGGCTGGCCATAAGCCGCCACCAATCGCTCCGCGCTCCTCAATCACGCGTCTGCGATCCGTCTGGGGCGGGGCAGGGGCCGCCATCGACCGCTAAGCGTTCCTTGGGACGGCGCCTGCGGGCCCCGTGGGCTAGGCATAGGCCGCCCTCGACGGCCGTGCCCTCTCGATCACGCGCCTGCAGTTCGCCTGTGGCGGGCGGCAGGCCGCAAAAACCTTTCCCCTTCTCCCCACGGATGGCGTCCGGTGCTTGTTCGTGGCCGGGAGGGGCGAAATCGGTGAGCGGGAGGACGATCCATCGACCCAGCCGATGCCAACCCCGGACAGAGTGATGGTGAGATCTCACCCGCCCGTACAGACAGGGGCAATAGGGGCAAGTTGCCGACACTCCGAGGTACCCACCCATCCAGACCTGGATTCGGATCGGTCCAGCCGTCATCTGACCCTCGCCCACGCCGAGGGAGGGGCGGACGCCGCCCATGAGAGGTATTGGAAGGTTTCTGCGGCCTGCGGCCTGCCCTGGACGAACTGCGGACGCGTAATGGAGGAGCGCACGGCAATCGCCTGGCGGCCCGTATCCAACCCACGGGACCTGCAGACGCCGTCCCACATGAGCACGTAGTAATTGGTGGCGGCCTATGCCCAGCCCACGGGGCCTGCGGACGCCGTCCCGCAAGAGCACGTGGTGATTGGTGGCGGCCAAAACCCAGCCCACGGAACCTGCGGACGCCGTCCCGCAGGAGCACGCAGCGATCAGTGGCGGTCTATGCCCAGCCCACGGAACCTGCGGACGCCGTCTCGCAGGAGCACGCAGCGATCAGTGGCGGCTTATGACCAGCCACAGTGGCCCGCGGACGCCACCCGACAGGAGCGCGTAGCGATCTGGGGCGCACCCCGAGCACCGGCCCGCATCTGAGATCTGCCCGTCCCTGGAACGGAACGCCCGGCCCGTTCTTCTGGGGGCTTCCCGACAGTCCTCGACTTTCCGTGGCGGGACGGGCGGTCAAGGGTGGCCGGAGGCCATCGCGTAGCGACGCGACCGCAGGGAGCGCCCTTGAGGGGCCGGCCCGACACGGAAGACGATGGGACTGACGGGAAACCCCAGGACGTCTCTGATGCCGCCCGGCCGGGACCCCGATACCCGAAGCCCCCGCCCCGCAAGCAACCGCCCTCCGCCACCGACGCCGCCGCGGCTGACGGGCGCCGGGCCGCCGGGGTGGAGGTCCCGGGTGCGCGGGTGTCCGTACCCCCGGGGAACCCTCGAACGGATACCCGTAGCGCCCGGGCGATTACCCGTGGCTTCGGTCCCGCGTTGGCCGTGCATGAGCACGCTTCAGTCTTCAACGGGCCGAAGGCGCCGTCCGATGCCGCCGCATTTCGAAGAATCGGTTCAGCGTCCGCTTCGGCGTGAGCCGCCGCGCGAGCAGCAGGCGCCGGATCCGCCGATCTACCGGGACCTGCTGGCCCGGTGGGCCGATGCCGGGAGGACGCTGCCCGGACGACGGGACCCGGAGTGGTCCCGCCTCACGTCCTCCCCGGTCTGGCCCTCCACGAGCAGCGGGCTGTACTGACCCGCCCGGGACCGCGTCAGCGCGTCTCGGGTCCGGCCAGGTGGCGGGCGATGACCATGCGCTGGATCTGGTTGGTGCCCTCGACGATCTGGAGCACCTTCGCCTCGCGCATCAGGCGCTCGACGGGGAAGTCCGCGGTGTAGCCGTAGCCGCCGAGGATCTGCACCGCGTCCGTGGTGACGGCCATCGCCGCATCAGTGCAGAACAGCTTGGCCATGGCCGCCTGCCGGGAGAACGGCTTGCCCGCGTCCCGCAGCCGCGCGGCAGCGAGGTACAGCGCCCGGCCCGCCTCGATCTTGGTGGCCATGTCGGCCAGCATGAACCGCAGCCCCTGGAAGTCCGCGATCGGGTGCCCGAACTGCTTGCGGTCCAGCGCGTACGTGAGCGCCTCGTCGAGCGCCGCCTGGGCGACGCCGATGGCGCAGGCGGCGATGCCCAGCCGTCCCGCGTCGAGCGCGGCCAGGGCGATGGAGAAGCCCTGCCCCTCCTCGCCGATGCGGCGGGAGTCGGGTACGCGGACGCCGTCGAAGTGCAGCTGGGCGGTGGGCGAGCCCTTCATGCCCATCTTCTTCTCGGGCACGGCCGCGGTCAGCCCCTCGGCGTCCCCGGGGACCAGGAAGGCGGTGATGCCCTTGGGGCCCTCGACGCCGGTCCGGGCCAGGACGGTGTAGAAGTCGGCGACGCCGCCGTGGGTGATCCACGCCTTCGTGCCGGTGATGACCCAGTCGTCGCCGTCGCGGACCGCCTTGGTGGTGAGCGAGGCGGCGTCGGAACCGGCGGCCGGCTCGGAGAGGCAGTACGCGCCCAGCAGGCCGCCGCCGAGCATCGCGGGCAGGTGCGCGCCCTGCTGCTCCTTGGTGCCGTAGCCGGCGAGGCCGTGGCAGGCGAGGGAGTGCACGCTGACGCCGAGGCCGACGGTGAGGCGGGCGGCGGCCAGCTCTTCCAGGACCTGCAGGTAGACCTCGTACGGCTGCTCGCCGCCGCCGTGCTCGCCGGGGTAGGGCAGGCCCAGCAGCCCGGCCTCGGAGAGCAGCGTGAAGACCTCTCGGGGGAAGCGTCCGGCGTCCTCCTCCTCGGCGGCCCGGGGGCGGATCTCGCGCTGGGCGATCTCGCGGACGAGGGCGAGGAGGTCGCGGGACTCCTCGGTGGGCAGCTGTCGGTCCACCGGCTGCGGGGCGCGGTCGTTCATGGCGGCGCTCTCCTCCATCTCGGGCACGGCGGCGACGCGCGAGGTGTGGGACGCGCCGCCGGGTCTCGGGCTCTGTACAGCCGATGCTGCCCTCCCGGGTCACGGAAGGGGCTGTTCAGCGGCTGCGGCGGCTTGAGTATGCCCGATCAGGGGCTTCCCGTCACCGGGGCAAGATCATCAGCAGGTTCGGACGGCTCTTGGGCGCCGGGAGGTGCCGGACACTCCGGGGCGAACTCCTCGATCACCGCCAATGTCGCGCGCAGCTGGCGTACCAGCAGGGCTCCGAGCCGGGCGCGTCCGGGCCGGTCCGGGGCGCTCGGCCCGCCGATCCATTCCAGGGTGGTCCCTTCGACCGCGGAGAGCCAGCCCACGAGGGCGAGGCGGGCGATCGGGGGGAGGTCGCGGTGTCCGTACGCGCCGTCGGCGATGGCGTTGACCAGTTCCTCGCGCACGGCGTCGCGGAGGGCGAGCACCTCGGCGTCGCATCCGACGCCGCCGGTGACGATGGTGCGGTAGGCGGCGTGGTGGTGCTCGGCGTAGTGGAGGTAGCCGTCGATGGTGCGGCGGACGCGCTCGGCGCCGGGGAGGCCGGTGTCGTCGCCGGCGCGGGCGAGGAGTCCGGCGACGGAGTCCTCGACGATGGCGAGGTAGTAGCCGCGCTTGCTCTTGAAGTAGTAGTAGACCAGCCCTTTGGCGACGCCCGCCTGCTGGGCGATGTCGTCCATGGAGAGCGCGTCGTAGGGGGTGTCGGCGAACAACGTGCGGCCGATGGCTATGAGTTCGGCCCGGCGTACCTGTGAGCGTCCGGTCGTTGCGCGCTGCTGACTGTTGTTCACGTCCGGCCCCAGCCTCGAACTGCCACAGGATGCCGGAAGTATGGCAGACCTGCGTGCTGCGGCCGGCGGGCCCGGGGGCGGCTACCGGGCGGGCGTCAGAACCAGCCCACCTGGGTGACGAACATGGCGACGACGACCACGAGGGTCCAGCCGAGTACGTGCTCCAGCCAGGCGGAGTCCTCCTTGGGGCCCCCGGTGCGGACGAGGTTTCCGGCGGGTGCGGGTGCGGTCGGGGCGGCGGTGTCGGCAGTCATGGTGTCCAATGTGCCAGCGTTCGCGGCATTCGCGGTAGAGACGTGGGTCACTGGTGGCGCACCTCACGCGGCCGGGCCCCGGCCGCTCCGGCGGGTGCGCGGTGCGGTCGGGGCCCGGCGGCGTTTGGTTCCGGCGCCGCCTTCCGGGTCAGACCCGGGTGTCGCGGTTGCGTCCGGCCATGGCCGCCATCGCGAGGCCGAGGCAGAGGGCTACGCAGCCCGTGATCACGTTGCTGACCACGGAGCGCGTCACGTCCATCTCGCCGGCGATGGCCCAGGGCGCGATGATCGTCCAGGCGCCCAGGACGACCGCCGTCCACGCCATGGCGTGGGTGCGTTCGTAGGCGGATCCCAGCCCGCCCATGCACAGGCAGAACGCCAGGCCGACGATCAGGTTGTTGATCGCCAGTGGGGTCAGGACGCTGAATCCCGCGATCCACGGCGAGGCGGCCAGGTACAGGCCGGTTATCAGGGCCAGCGCCTCCACTGCCTGTGCGCGGGGGGTGCTGGTCACCCGCTCGAACCGGGTGCGCATCTCGGCGAGGTCGGGGTGGTGCTCGATGCTGGGATGGGTGGTCATGGCGGGCCGCCTCCTATGAGAAGCCTTTATGTGCCATTTACCCCATAATATTCCGCTCACCCCGCCCGCCTGGTCAACGGGTAATTTCGCCGCGGCCCTCAGAGCACGCCCACGCTCCGCAGGGCGAGGATCTGGGCCGCGGTCGGCAGCGCGGGGGCGTACAGGTAGCAGACGCCTCCGCTGCCGGAGGCGACCTTCCCGGTGGTCGTCGTGCGCTGGGTGCGCAGCCAGACGTTCTCCCATTCGGCGCGCCGGTAGACACGGCGGACGGACGGGTTGTCGCGCGCGTGGGGGTCGTTGACGACCACGTCCCCCGCGGCCGTGAAACCGATGACGACCATGAGGTGGCCGGCCGTGCTGTAGCCCGCGCCCGTCAGCTCGTCGGCGCGGAAGGACGTGGAGGTGATCACGGGGAGGCCGGCGCGCACCACGGCCTCCAGGTCGGTCAGCGACGCGAGGCGGGTGACGACTCCGGCGAGGCCGCTGTAGGTGGCGGCGTAGGCGGCGTTGAAGGACCAGTTGCCGCAGCCCTTGTAGGCGGCGTCGTAGGTGGAGCGGGCGGCGTGACAGACCTGCGGGTCGGAGTAGGTGGGGTCGACCCAGGCCAGGGCGGCGGGATCGGCCCTGCGGCCGAAGTGCTCGATGACCATCTGGGAGGAGGTGGGGCTGCACCAGGCCTCGCCGCCGTTGTCGTATTCGGGGTAGCGCCCGATGTGGGTCTGCTGCGAATAGCGCGGGACGGTCAGCTCGTGGGCGGCGCCGGAGGGGCGGGAGGCGGGGACGGTGGACCGGACGGGAACGGCGGAGACCATCGCGCCGGCGAGCCACACCGTGGGGCCGCCGGTGGCGCCCGGCCGGCGGTGGAGGGTCAGGCGCAGCTGCCAGCCGGCCATCCGCAGGCCCTCGGCCGCCGAGGACGCGCCGAGGGCGAGGGTGTCGGTCCAGACGGTGGAGCGGCCGTCGGTCTGGCCGTCCACCGAGGTGCGGCGGATGTCGGCGTCGCCGGAGGCCCACCGGCCCATCACGTACCAGGGGGTGACGGTGCCGTCGGTGTAGGTGGCGCGCAGCTCGACCTGGATCCAGGTGCCGGCGGGGGTGCGGGCGTTCCAGGAGGCGACGGCCTCGGTCCCGGGGACCGTGGAACGGTGCACCGGGGAGGTCCAGGTGGCGCACTCCCAGGTGCTCTTGCGGCCGGTGTGGGGGTCGGCGTACTCGGTGCGGCCGAGGGGGGTCGAGATCTGCAGGCCGGGGCGGGTGCCGGAGACGGCGGCGGTGCCGCGGTGGGTGCCGGCCAGCCAGTGGCCGTAGGCGTACCAGAAGCGGTTGTCGACGCCGGGGCCCTGTGCGCGGGGGGCGGGGGCGGCGGCCGCCGGGGCTCCGCCGCCGGGGACGGAGGCGGCGGCCGCGGTGGCGACGGCGAGCGCGGCGAGGAGTACGGCCCTGCGTGGCGTGGGTGCGGTCATCGCTGGTCCCCCGGGTGGGTCGGCGCTTGGGTGGTGTCACCCTTCCAGGTTCCCGGCGGCCGAAGGCCCAAGCCGGGGGTCGTGTCGGGCTTGTCTACGCTGGTCGGGTGGAAACACACCAGTCACTTGAGTCACTCGCCCGGGAGCTCGCCGCCCTCCCGTGCTCCCTCGGCCCGGTGCGCCTGATCGGGATCGACGGGCACGCCGGATCCGGGAAGAGCACCTTCGCGGGGCGGCTCGCCGAGGCGCTGGGCGGGGCGCCCGTGCTGCACCTGGACGACGTGGCCAGCCACGAGGAGCTGTTCGGCTGGGAGGAGCGGCTGCGCGCGCAGGTGCTGGAGCCGCTGGCGGGCGGACGGCCCGCGCACTGGGCACCGTACGACTGGGTGGAGCGCCGCTTCGGGCCGGAGCGGGTGCTGGAGCCGGCGCCGGTGCTCCTGGTGGAGGGGGTCGGCGCCGGGCGGCGGGCGCTGCGCCCGCACCTGGCCCGGCTGCTGTGGATGGAGACCCCGCGGGCGGAGTCCTGGACGCGGGGCCGCCGCCGGGACGGGCGTGAACTGTCCGACTTCTGGGACGGGTGGGAGCGCGCGGAGCACGCGCACTTCTCCAGTGATCCTTCGCGCCCCTTCGCCGGCACCCTGGTACGCCAGAGCGGTACGGGATACGAGTGGTCTTCCGGGACCGGAGCGACGGCTGGAACCCCCGCTTCTGTCACCGACGGTGACGAACTCCCCCGGGCCTGAGGGGGCCCGGAAGTCCGCCCGGCCGGGCCCGCGCCGACCCGCTTGACCCGGGGCCCGCAGCGGCCTTACGTTCTCCATGCGGGGCCTTCACCGGTTACCGCGCACGCGGAGCCCCCGATTGTTCCCCCGTGATCGGGGGCTTCGTTCTGCCCGTGGACCCCCTCGGCACGGGCGGCGCACGGGCCATGCGGACCCCGGACGTTCACCCTGTGTCACCACTCCCGCCCGTGGCGCCCACCCGAACCGGAGCCCCCGCACCCTACGTAAGGTGCGAAAGCGCAGGTACGATGCAGCCCTGATTTCAGCGACGCCAGGCGGGGGCACCGGACAACTCGCGCGCTCGAAGCGGGGGTTGCCGCGCACCACGGGGCAGGCTTGTGGGGGACGTGATGGATTTCGGCACGCCGGGCAGCATGCACGCCCCGGCCGAACTCGCTTGGCTGCGAGGGGTCGACGCCTGCACCATGGGCGCCTACCCGCAGGCCGAGGAGGAGTTCCGGACGGCCGTGCGGCTCGACCCCTCGATGGCCGACGCGTGGCTGGGCCTGCACGCGCTCCGGGTCGACACGGGCAACGCCCTCTTACGCATGTACGCGCACCGGGACCGCTTCGGCGAGCAGCGCGGCCGGCACCGCAGGACGCTCAACTCCTGGTACTGGCTGGGCTGGTGGGTGCAACCGGTGCTGGAGAACCGGCGGGACCTGCTGCTGGCCCACGCCTCGCACTGGCTGGACGGCCGGCACGTGCCGGAGCTGGACCAGGCCCTCGCCGCGCTGCCGCCGGTGGACACCGACCCGCAGGTGCGGTTCCTGCACGCCTGCCGGGCCTATCTGGTCAAGGACTGGGAGCAGTTGGTCCGGCACACCGAGCCGCTGGTGAACGATCCGCTGCTGGGCATCGAGGCCGGGCTCTTCGGCGGTATGGCGCGGGTCCGGCTGGAGATGTACGGGCAGGCGGAGCCGATGCTGTCGGCCGCGCTGATGCGCTGCCGCAGCGAGCAGCCGCAGCGCAAGGAGCTGCGGTACTGGCTGGCCCGGGCGCACGAGGGCACGGGGCGCAGTGCGGCGGCGCTGCCGCTGTACCGGGCGGTGCACCGGGTGGACCCCTCCTTCATGGACATCGCGGCCCGGCTGACGGCCATCGAGGACGGCGACGACACCGACGGCATGGCCGATCTGGCCGGTCTGGCGGGGTATTCGGGGTACGGCGGGTACGCGGGCCACGGTCCGTCGCCGGTCGGCGGTGACTTCGCGGCGGTCGCCCTGGGCGGAGGCCCGCTGGGCGGGGGGCCCGTGCAGGACATCGCCGCGGACGGGCAGGTGGGCGCCGACCCGCTGGTGCCGCCGCCTCCCCCGCCGGGCCGGACGGAGGGCGTACGGCGCAGGGCGCCCGTCCCGCCGCAGGGCTCCGCGCAGGGGCTGCCGACGGGGCCGTCCGACCCCGCGGCGCTGGCCGAGGCGCTGGCGGAACTGGAGCGGATGGTGGGCCTGGAGCCCGTCAAGAGGCAGGTGAAGGCCCTCTCGGCGCAGCTGCACATGGCGCGGCTGAGGGCGGGCCAGGGGCTGCCGGTGCAGCCGCCGAAGCGGCACTTCGTGTTCTCGGGTCCCTCGGGGACCGGCAAGACGACGGTGGCACGGATCCTGGGCAGGGTCTTCTACGCGCTGGGGCTGCTCGGCGGGGACCATCTGGTGGAGGCCCAGCGGGCCGACCTGGTGGGCGAGTTCCTGGGGCAGACCGCGGTGAAGGCCAACGAGCTGATCGATTCGGCGATCGGCGGGGTGCTGTTCGTGGACGAGGCGTACTCGCTGTCGAACACGGGCTACAGCAAGGGCGACGCGTACGGCGACGAGGCGTTGCAGGTGCTGCTGAAGCGGGCCGAGGACAACCGGGACCACCTGGTGGTGATCCTGGCGGGCTACCCGGCCGGGATGGACCGGCTGCTGGCGGCGAACCCGGGACTGTCGTCCCGGTTCACCACGCGGGTGGACTTCCCCAGCTACAGGCCGCCGGAACTGACGGCGATCGGCGGCGTGCTGGCCGACGCGAACGGGGACCACTGGGACGAGGAGGCCCTGGAGGAGCTGCGCAGCATCAGCGGGCACGTGGTGGAGCAGGGCTGGATCGACGAGCTGGGCAACGGCCGTTTCCTGCGCACCCTGTACGAGAAGAGCTGCGCGTACCGGGACCTGCGGCTGGCGGGCTACGCGGGTGAGCCGTCGCGGGACGACCTGGCCACGCTGCGGCTGCCGGACCTCATGCAGGCGTACGGGGAGGTGCTGTCGGGCCGCGGGCCGCAGGAGCGGCCGGAGCCGCCCCTGTGACCTCGGCAGGGGCCGGACGGACCGCCGGGCGGCGCATCCGGCCCCTGCCGGTGTTACGTACGGCCGGCCGGAATCCGGTGGGCCGGGTCGCGGACCTCGCCCACCAGCATCTCCAGGACGTCCTCCAGGGCGACGAGGCCGAGGACCCGGCCGCTCTGGTCCGCGACCTGCGCCAGGTGGGTGGCGTCGCGGCGCATGACGCCGAGGGCGTCGTCCAGCGGGACGGTCGCGCACAGGGTGGTCATGCGGCGCCAGACCCGCTGGGGCACGGCCCGTTCCCGGTCCTCAAGGTCCAGTACGTCCTTGACGTGCAGGTAGCCCATGAAGGCGCCGCTGTCGGCTCGGACGGGGAACCGGGAGTACCCGGTGCGCACGGTCAGCTGTTCGATCTGGCGCGGGGTGACGGCCGGGCCGACGGTGACCAGGCGCTCCCGGTCGAGAAGGACGTCGGTGACGGGGCGGCTGCCCAGTTCCAGTGCGTCCTCCAGCCGCTCCTGCTCGACCGGTTCCAGGAGCCCGGCCTGCCGGGAGTCCTTGAGGAGCCGGCCCAGCTGGGCGGAGGTGTAGGCGGCCTCGACCTCGTCCTTGGGCTCGACCTTGAAGAGCTTCAGGACCAGCTTGGCGCAGGTGCCGAGCGCGGTGGTGACCGGTCCGCAGACGCGGGCGAAGGCCACCAGGCCGGGGCTGAACCACAGGGCGGTCTTCTCGGGCGCGGCCATGGCGAGGTTCTTGGGGACCATCTCACCGATGACCAGGTGCAGGAAGACCACGGCGGCGAGCGCGAGGGCGTAGCCGAGGGGGTGGATCAGGCCTTCCGGGACGTGGACGGCGTGGAAGACGGGCTCCAGCAGCCGGGCCACGGTCGGTTCGGCGACCGCGCCGAGGGTGAGCGAGCAGACGGTGATGCCGAACTGAGCGGCGGCCATCATGCGGGGCAGGTTCTCCAGGCCGTGGAGCACCTGGCGGGCCCGTTTGGACTCGGCCGCGAGGGGCTCGATCTGGCTGCGCCGTACGGAGACGAGTGCGAACTCGGCTCCGACGAAGAAGCCGTTGGCGAGGACGAGGAGCAGGGCGAAGACGAGCTGGAGCGCGTTCATCGGGCGGCGCCTTCCAGCTCGGCGCGCTGCGGGGCGGCTTCGCCGTGGCGGCCCGAGCCTGGCACCGGGGCGCCGGCGGGGCCCGCGCCCTGCCGGTGCGGGCCGGCGGCGGGTACGGCCGTGAGGCGGACCAGCCGCACGCGTTCGGCCCGGTTGCGGCCGACTCTGCGGACGGACAGCTTCCAGCCGGGGAGGTCCGCGCGGTCCCCGGGGGCGGGGATCCTGCCGAGCAGGTCGGCGACGAGGCCGGCGACGGTCTCGTAGGGGCCCTCGGGCACCTCCAGGCCTATCCGGCGGAGGGTCTGCACGCGGCAGCTGCCGTCCGCCTCCCAGGAGGGGCGGCCGTCCTCGGCGGGCACGGCGGCGAGTTCGGGGGTCTCGTCCTCGGCGAGGTCGTGCTCGTCGCGGACCTCCCCGACGAGTTCCTCGACGATGTCCTCCAGGGTGACGACGCCGGCGGTGCCGCCGTACTCGTCGACGACGACGGCCATCGGCTGTTCGCTGCGCAGCCGCTCCAGCAGCGGCTGCACCGGCAGGGAGCCGGGCACCAGCAGCGGGGCGACGCAGATCCGGCCCACGGTGGTGCGGTCGCGTTCGGACTCGGGCACGGCGAGGGCGTCCTTGAGGTGGACCACGCCGGTGATCTCGTCGATGCGTTCGCGGTAGACGGGGAAGCGGGACAGGCCCGTGGCGCGGGTCAGGTTCAGTACGTCGGCCGCGGTGGCCGTGTACTGGAGGGCGCTGACCTTCACCCGGGGGGTCATCACGTGCTGGGCCGTGAGCTCGCCCAGCGACAGGGTCCGGACGAAGAGGTCGGCCGTGTCCTGTTCGAGGGCGCCCGCCTGGGCCGAATGGCGGACCAGGGAGACGAGTTCGCCCGGGGTGCGGGCGGACGCCATCTCGTCGGTGGGCTCCACGCCGAGGGCCCGCACGAGCCGGTTTGCGACGGCGTTGAGGCAGGCGATGACCGGTCGGAAGGCGCGCGAGAAGGCGTTCTGCGGGCCGGCGACGAAACGGGCCACCTGGAGGGGCCGGGAGACCGCCCAGTTCTTCGGGACGAGCTCGCCGACGACCATCTGGACGGCGGAGGCGAGCAGCATGCCGATGACGACGGCGACGCCGGAGACGGCTCCCTTCGGCAGGCCGGTCGCGGTGAGCGGCCCGGCCAGCAGAGCGGCCAGGGCGGGCTCGGCGAGCATGCCGACCACGAGGGAGGTGATGGTGATGCCGAGCTGGGTGCCGGAGAGCTGGAAGGACAGCTCCCGCAGGGCCTTGACGACCGTGCGGGCACGGCGGTCTCCGTCGGCTGCGGCGCGCTCCGCCTCGGGGCGTTCCACCGTGACGAGGCCGAACTCGGCCGCCACGAAGAATCCGTTGGCGAGGATCAGGGCGAACGCCGCCGCGAGCAGCAGTAGCGGGATGGTCATGCCGCCGCCTCCGTGGGGAGGGCGGCGCGGGTATTACCGGACGATCCGTCCATTGCTGGAGGGAGTCACTCCTCGAGTTGCAGGTGCCCGCGGGCCTCGGGGTCCCGGGGCCGGTGGGCGGGCGCACGGCTGCGCCCCGCCACCAGGGTAGTCACTGACATCGCGGCCGCAACGGTAGGCGGCGACGAACGTCGGTGGGGTCAGTGGTCGTTTGCACCGGTTCCGCGGGTTTCGGCGAGGGCGCGCAGGGCGCGCGCGTCGCTGATGGCCCGCTGCCTGGCCACGCCCGGCTGGATGCCGAGCACGGGCAGGCTGGTGCCGTCGCTGAGGTCCAGGAACACCCACGGGTCGCCGGGGCGGAGGTTGACCCGGAGGATCTCCGCCCAGGCCAGACGGCGGGTGTTGGTGAGGTTGACGACGGTGACGCCGTCCTCGTCCGCGGCCACCTTGGGGCGGCTGAGCAGGACCAGTACGGAACTCAGCAGGACGGCGGTGAAGACGAAGCTGATCCGCTCGCCGGGGCTGAGGTTCTCCAGCAGCACGGCGATGGCGGTGATGGTGGCGAACATGGCGAGCCCGACGCCCAGCAGGACCGCCCGGGTGCGGGTCGGCCGGAAGGTGACCGGCAGGGCGGGCGGTGCGGGTGGGGCGGCGGACTCGGCCATGGTGCGTTGCCTTCTCGGGTGGCGTACGGGTGAGGGGCGGCATGCGCGGTGCCCGGGGGCGGCCGGCGCGACACCCCTGGGGAGTGTCTTGTCGACCGGGCCCGGCCCGAGCGACAAGACACTCCCTACAGGCGGCAGGCGTGGATCGAGGTGGTGAGGATCGCGCGGGCGCCCAGCTCGTACAGGTCGTCCATGATGCGCTGGGCCTCCTTGGCGGGGACCATGGCGCGGACGGCGACCCAGCCCTCGTTGTGCAGCGGGGAGACGGTCGGCGACTCCAGGCCGGGGGTGAGGGCGACCGCGCGCTCCAGGTGCTCGGCGCGGCAGTCGTAGTCCATCATCACGTAGCTGCGGGCCACGAGGACGCCCTGCAGGCGGCGCAGGAACTGCTGGACCTGCGGGTCGTCGGCGTCCGCGCCGTTGCCGCGGATGACGACGGCCTCGGAGGTGAGGATCGGCTCGCCGATGACCTCCAGGCCGGCGTTGCGCAGGCTGGTGCCGGTCTCGACGACGTCGGCGATGATCTGGGCGACACCGAGCTGGATGGCGGTCTCGACCGCGCCGTCCAGGTGGACGACGGCGGCGTCGATGCCCTGGTCGGCCAGGTGCTTGGCGACGATTCCCTCGTACGAGGTCGCGATGGTCATCCCGGCGAAGTCCTCGGGGCCCTTCGCCGTGCCGGGGGTGGTGGCGTAGCGGAAGGTGGAGCGTCCGAAGTTCAGCGGGAGGATCTCCTCGGCGCTGGCGCCGGAGTCGAGCAGCAGGTCGCGGCCGGTGATGCCGATGTCGAGCTTGCCGGAGGAGACGTAGATCGCGATGTCCTTGGGGCGGAGGTAGAAGAACTCCACTTCGTTCTCGGGGTCGACGACCACGAGCTCCTTGGACTCCTTGCGCATCCGGTAGCCGGCCTCATGGAGCATCGCCGACGCCGGTCCGGAGAGAGAACCCTTGTTGGGGACGGCGATGCGCAGCATGGGGCTTCCTTTGATGCGTGGTGTGCGTGGTTGACGTGGGTGCGGGCGGGGTGCGGCCCCGGCCCGGGCTCAGAGGTGCGCGTAGACGTCGTCGAGGGAGATCCCGCGCGCGACCATCATCACCTGGACGTGGTACAGCAGCTGCGAGATTTCCTCGGCGGCGGCTTCCTTGCCCTCGTACTCGGCGGCCATCCAGACCTCGGCGGCCTCCTCGACGACCTTCTTGCCGATGGCATGGACGCCCTTGTGGACGAGCTCGGCGGTGCGGGAGGTGCTGGGGTCGCCTTCGGCGGCCTTGTGCTGGAGCTCGGTGAAGAGCTCTTCGAAGGTCTTGGAGGGTTCGTTCGCCATGATGTCCTTAGAGTACGGGCTCACCCGGGTGTCCCGGTGCCGGGGTTCACTCCTCGGACACTCAGCGCCAGGGTTCACTGACGGTGCGCAGGGTCATGGCGGTGGAGACGGCGGCGGTGACCGCTTCGTGGCCCTTGTCCTCGTTCGACCCTTCGAGTCCGGCACGGTCCAGTGCCTGCTCGTCGTTGTCGCAGGTCAGTACGCCGAAGCCGACGGGGACCCCGGTGTCGATCGAGACCTGGACCAGGCCCTGGGTGACGCCCTGGCAGACGTAGTCGAAGTGCGGGGTGCCGCCGCGGATGACGACGCCGAGGGCGACGATGGCGTCGTAGCCGCGGCCGGCCAGGACCTTCGCGACGACGGGGAGCTCGAAGCTGCCGGGGACGCGCAGCAGGGTGGGCTCGTCGATGCCCAGCTCGTGCAGGGCCCGCAGGGCGCCGTCGACCAGTCCGTCCATGACCTTCTCGTGCCACTGGGCCGCGATCACGGCGACTCGCAGGTCTCCGCAGTTCTTCACACTCAGTTCGGGTGCGCCCTTGCCGCTCACAGCTCTGCTCCTCGGTGGTTCGTGGATGTTCGTACGGGTGGTGGTGCGTGCCTACTGGTTGCCGCAGGCGGAGGTGGTCACGGCCCCGTCCAGCCAGGGCAGGTCGTGGCCCATCCGGTCCCGCTTGGTGCGCAGGTACCGCAGATTGTGCTCGCCCGCCTCGACCGGCATGGCCTCCCGGCTGGCGACCGTGATGCCGTGGCGTTCCAGGGCGGTGGACTTGTCGGGGTTGTTCGTCAGCAGCCGGACGCTCCGGACGCCGAGGTCGGCGAGGATCTGCGCGCCGGCGGCGTAGTCGCGGGCGTCGGCGGGCAGGCCCAGTTCCAGGTTGGCGTCCAGGGTGTCGCGGCCGCGCTCCTGGAGTTCGTAGGCGCGCAGCTTGGACAGCAGTCCGATGCCGCGGCCCTCGTGGCCGCGGAGGTAGACGACGACGCCGCGGCCCTCGGTCTTGATCCGCTCCATGGAGGCGTGCAGCTGGGGGCCGCAGTCGCAGCGCTGGGAGGCGAAGATGTCGCCGGTCAGGCACTCGGAGTGCATGCGGACGAGGATGTCGGAGCCGTCGCCGATCTCGCCGTGGACGAGGGCGACGTGCTCGACGCCGTCGACGGTGGAGCGGTAGCCGTGCGCGGTGAAGTCGCCGAAGGCGGTCGGCAGGCTGACTTCGGCCTCGCGCCGGACGGTGGGTTCCGCGGAGCGGCGGTAGGCGATCAGGTCCTCGATGGAGATGATCGTCAGGCCGTGCTTGCGGGCGAAGGGGATCAGTTCGGGCAGGCGCAGCATGACGCCGTCCTCGCCGGCGATCTCCACGATGGCGCCGGCGGGGCGCAGGCCCGCGAGGCGGGCGAGGTCGACGGCGGCCTCGGTGTGGCCGTTGCGGACCAGGACGCCGCCGGGCTTGGCGCGCAGGGGGAAGACGTGGCCGGGGCGGACGAAGTCGCCGGGGCCGCTGACGCCGTCGGCGAGGAGGCGCAGGGTGGTGGCGCGGTCGGCGGCGGAGATGCCGGTGGAGACGCCGTGGGCGGCGCTCGCGTCGACGGAGACGGTGAAGGCGGTCTTCATCGATTCGGTGTTGTTCTGGACCATCTGCGGGAGTTCGAGGCGGTCCAGCTCGTCGCCCTCCATGGGGGCGCAGATCAGGCCGCGGCACTCGCTCATCATGAAGGCGACGATCTCGGGGGTGGCCTTCTCGGCGGCGATGACGAGGTCGCCCTCGTTCTCGCGGTCCTCGTCGTCGACGACGACGACGGGCCGGCCCGCGGCGATGTCGCGGATCGCCTGCTCGACGGGGTCGAGGCGGAAGGTCTCTTCGGGGATGTCGGGCACGGGCTTGAGGGTGGTCATGCCGCTGCTCCTTCGAGGGCCGGGGCGGGAGTGGTGCGGGAGCGCTGGTACCAGTCGTAGGCGCCCCACACGACGAGGGCGAAGTAGACGACGTAGACCAGTCCGGAGAAGGCCAGGCCGCCGGTGAAGGCGAGGGGGACCCCGACGAGGTCGACGAGGAGCCAGGCGAACCAGAACTCGACCAGGCCGCGGGCCTGCGCCACCATCGCGACGATCGTGCCGACGAAGATGTAGGCGTCGGCCCAGGGGCTCCAGGACAGCGACGGGTAGAGGGTGAAGAGGCCGCCGACGGCGAGGGTGCCGAGGGCCGCTCCGCCGAGGAGCAGTCCGCGCTCGGTCCAGGTGGCGGTGCGTACGGCGATGGAGCCGTCCTGGGCCTGCTGCTTGCCGCGCTGCCAGGCGGTCCAGCCGAAGACGGCCACGCCGATGACGAGGAGCTGCTTGCCGACGCCGCCGGCGAGGTGCGCGGAGGCGTAGGCGGCGATGAGGATGAGGCCGGAGAGCAGCTGGGCGGGCCAGGTCCATATGGAGCGGCGCCAGCCGAGGGCGAGTGCGGCCAGGCCCATCAGGTTGCCGATCATGTCGGACCAGATGACCTTCTGGCCGAAGACGGTGAAGGCCTCGGTGTTGAGCCAGTTCAGGGCGGTCACCGGGCTTCTCCCGTCGGGTCGGCGTGCAGCGGGTCGATGCCGGCGGCGAGGAGGCGTTCGACGTATTTCGCGAGGACGTCGACTTCGAGGTTGACCGGGTCGCCGGGCTGCTTGATGCCGAGGGTGGTCAGCGCGAGGGTGGTGGGGATGAGGCTGATGGTGAACCAGTCGGCGGCGGCCTCGACGACGGTGAGGCTGACGCCGTCGACGGTGATGGAGCCCTTCTCGACGACGTAGCGGGAGAGGTTCCGCGGGAGGGCGACCTTGACGATCTCCCAGTGCTCGGAGGGGGTGCGGGAGAGGATCTCGCCGGTGCCGTCCACGTGTCCCTGGACGAGGTGGCCGCCGAGCCGTCCGCCGAGTGCCATGGGGCGTTCGAGGTTGACGCGGGAGCCCGCGGTGAGGGCGCCGAGGCTGGAGCGGTTGAGGGTCTCCTGCATGACGTCGGCGGTGAACTCGCCTTCGGCGGTCTCCACGACGGTGAGGCAGACGCCGTTGACGGCGATGGAGTCGCCGTGCTTGGCGTCCTCGGTGACGAGGGGGCCGCGGAGCCGGAAGCGGGAGGCTTCCGGGAGCGCCTCGACGGCGGTGACCTCACCCAGTTCTTCGACGATTCCGGTGAACACTCAGTGCTCCTTGGGGGCGGTGGCGGGAAGGGCGGTGATGCGCAGGTCGGGGCCCACGCGGACGGCCTCGGTGATGTCGAGGCGCAGGGCGTGGGAGATGTTCGTGACGCCGGCGTCGGCGAGGGCGGCGGGGCCGGCGCCGAGCAGGGCGGGTGCGAGGTAGCCGACGACGCGGTCGACGGTGCCGTGTGCGAGGAAGGTGCCCGCGAGGGTGGGGCCGCCTTCGAGGAGGAGGGAGCGCACGCCGCGGGCGTAGAGCTGTGTGAGGAGCGCGCCGACGGGGATGCGGCCGTCGTGCGGGGGCAGCCGGAGGACGTCGACGCCGGGCAGGTGGCGGGTGTCGGCGTCCTCGGCGACGACGAGGAGCGTCGGGGCGGCGTCGTCGAGGATGCGGGCGGAGGGCCGGAGGCCGGCGCGGGTGTCGAGGGCGACGCGCAGGGGCTGGGTGGCGCCGTCGATGCCGCGGACGGCCAGGTGCGGGTCGTCGGCGCGCAGCGTGCCGCCGCCGACCAGGACGGCGTCGGCCTCGGCGCGCAGCCGGTGGACGTCGGCGCGGGACTCGGCGGAGCTGATCCAGCGGCTGCTGCCGTCCGCGGCGGCGCTGCGGCCGTCGAGGGTGGCGGCGTACTTCCAGGTGACGTGGGGCCGGCCGAGGCGTACGGCGGTCAGCCATGCGGTGTTGCCGGCCTCGGCCTCGGCCCGGAGCAGCCCGGCCGTGGTGTGGATCCCGGCGGCGCGCAGGGTGGCGGCGCCGCCGCTGGCCTGCGGGTTCGGGTCGGGGACGGCGTAGACGACGCGGGCGACGCCGGCGTCGGCGAGGGCCTGGGCGCAGGGCCCGGTCCGGCCGGTGTGGTTGCAGGGTTCGAGGGTGACGTAGGCGGTGCCGCCGCGGGCGGCGGTGCCCGCGGCGTGCAGGGCGCGGACCTCGGCGTGCGGGCCGCCGGCCCGTTGGTGCCAGCCCTCGCCGACGACGGTGCCGGAGGCGTCGGTGATGACGCAGCCGACGACCGGGTTGGGGCTGGTGTGGCCGAGGCCGCGGGCGGCGAGCTCGACGGCCCGTCGCATGGCACGGGCACCCGCGTCGGGTGCGGGTGCTGCGTGCGCGGCGTGTGTCGCCACCGGGTCCTCCTGCCTCGATCGGGCACGGACTCCGGGGCCTGTCGGGATACGACAGATGGAGCGGAACAGCTCACGCGGGGACGCCGAGGCCGGAGAAACGGTTCGACCGGGCATGTCCGCAGGGATATGCCGAGGAACCGCCGACGGCGGCGTACCGGTGACTGGCCCGCCGCGCACTGCCTCCCATCCGGACTTTAACCGTCGGTCCAGGAATTTCACCTGGTCAACCGGCCGCTGGCTGCGGACGGGTCGCGGACTATACCGCCGGTTCGGAATTGCACCGACCCCGGAGTGCGCTGCTACTGGTACTCCAGCCAGTTTGCCACGGCCGATCGCCGACCATGCGGGTGAAGTGGTGTGGCCTGGCTCACAGAGGGTGACTCCGGGGCTACCGGAGAGCGCCGACAGGGATGGACCTGGACGCGGGCCGGCGCGGTTGGTCCAGACCTATTGACGGGTTGGTCTAGTCCTCTTAACGTTCCCTTCATCTTCCCGGGAACGGCCCGTCAGATGTGCGCACGTCACGGGCCAACACGCTTCTGCACCCGTCACGTTGCTCCATGTTGTGTCCACTTGTGTCCTGCATCCTCCCCTCCCCAGGAGGCACAATGCCGTCCCCCACACGTACGAGAGCGATGCTCCTGGCAGCCGGCGCCGCAATCGCCGGCCTGCTGGTCGGCGGGCTCTCGGCGGGCGTCTCCCACGCGGCCGACAACGAGAGCTGTCGCCCCGACGGCCTCTACAAGACGGCCGGCGTCGACGTCCCCTACTGCTCGGTCTACGACACCGAGGGCCGCGAGAAGATGGGCGCCGACCACCAGCGCCGTGTCATCGGCTACTTCACCGGCTGGCGCACGGGCAAGGACGGCACCCCCGCCTACCTGGCCAACAACATCCCGTGGTCCAAGGTCACCCACCTGAACTACGCCTTCGCCCATGTGGGCGCCGACAACAAGATCTCGGTCGGCACCGACAACGCGAACAACGCCGCCACCGGAATGACCTGGCCCGGCGTCGCGGGAGCCGAGATGGACCCGGCGCTCCCCTACAAGGGCCACTTCAACCTGCTGAACAAATTCAAGAAGCAGTACCCGAACGTGAAGACGCTCGTCTCGGTCGGCGGCTGGGCCGAGACCGGCGGCTACTTCGGCGACGACGGCAACCGGGTCGCCTCCGGCGGCTTCTACTCGATGGCCACCAACGCCGACGGCTCCGTCAACCAGGCCGGCATCGACACCTTCGCCCAGTCCTCCGTCGACTTCATCCGCGCCTACGGGTTCAACGGCGTCGACATCGACTACGAGTACCCGACCACGATGAAGGACGCCGGCAACCCGCTCGACTGGCAGCTGTCCAACGCCCGCCGCGCCGGCCTGGTCCAGGGCTACGCGGCCCTCATGAAGTCGCTGCGCGAGAAGCTCGACCGCGCGGGCGCCGCCGACGGCAAGCACTACCTCCTCACCGTCGCCGCCCCCTCCTCCGGCTACCTGCTGCGGGGCATGGAGACGTACCAGATGCAGAAGTACCTGGACTACGTCAACATCATGTCCTACGACCTGCACGGCGCCTGGAACGAGTACGTCGGCCCCAACGCCTCGCTCTTCGACGACGGCAAGGACGCCGAACTGGCCGCCGCGGGCGTCTACTCCACCTCCCAGTACGGCGGCATCGGCTACCTCAACACCGACTGGGCCTACCACTACTTCCGCGGCTCCATGCCGGGCGGCCGCATCAACATCGGCCTGCCCTACTACACCCGCGGCTTCAAGAACGTGCAGGGCGGCACCGACGGGCTGTGGGGCAAGGCCCCCGCGACCACCTGCCCGGCCGGCGCGGGCCTGACCAAGTGCGGTGACGGCGCGGTCGGCATCGACAACCTGTGGCACGACAAGGACACCAACGGGGCCGAGTCCCCGGCGGGCTCCAACCCCATGTGGCACGCCAAGAACCTGGAGAAGGGCGTCGTCGGCGACTACGTCACCAGGTACGGCTTCCCGGCGAACACCGCCCTGACCGGCACCTACGCCCGCAAGTACGACTCCACCCTGGTGGCGCCGTGGCTGTGGAACGCGCAGAAGAAGGTCTTCCTCTCCACCGAGGACGAGCAGTCGGTCGCCGCCAAGGCCGACTACGTGGTGAACAAGGGCATCGGCGGCACGATGGTCTGGGAACTCGCGGGCGACTACTCCTACAACGCGGCCAAGGGCCAGTACGAGATGGGCGACACGCTCACCGACACGATGTACCAGAAGTTCAAGTCGGCCTCCCCGTACGGAGCGAAGAAGGCCGGCGCGGCCCTCCCGACCCAGGCCGTCGACATCCGCACCGAGTTCACCGAGTTCAAGCTCGGCGACTCCAACTACCCGCTGACCCCCAAGCTGAAGATCACCAACAACACGAACGCCACCCTGCCCGGCGGCACCGAGTTCCAGTTCGACTACGGCACCTCGGCCCCCAACAACGCCTCCGACCAGTCAGGCTTCGGCACGGCCGTGATCAGCAGCGGCCACACCGGCAGCAACGTCGGCGGCCTCAAGGGCGACTTCCAGCGGGTCTCCCTGAAGCTCCCCGCCTGGCAGACGCTCGCCCCGGGCGCCTCCGTCGACCTGGCGTTCAACTACTACCTGCCGGTGTCCACCCCCTCCAACTGGACGGTGAAGATCTCCGGCACCACCTACGCCCTCGCCGGCGACCTGGCCCGCGGTACGACCCTGGTCCAGCCGGGCGGCGGCACGCAGCCCCCGACCACCCCGCCGACCACTCCCCCCACGACACCGCCGACCACCCCGCCGACCACCGGCGGGACCTGCACCAACCCGGCGTACGTGGCGGGCACGGTCTACAACGGCGGCAACGTCGTCTCCCACAAGGGCCGCAACTGGAAGGCCCAGTGGTGGACCCAGAACGAGGAACCCGGCACCACGGGTGACTGGGGCGTCTGGAAGGACCAGGGCGCCTGCTGAGTGCCTGCTGAGCACCTGCTGAGAACGTGAGGACCCGGTGGCCCGGCGGCCACCGGGTCCTCGCACGTCCCCGCCCCGCCGGCCCTCGTAGGGTGGCCACGTGAGCACTCATGTCACCGCGACCGCAGCGGACTTCGAGGAACACCGGCCCCGGATGTTCGGCATCGCCTACCGCATGCTCGGCTCCGCCGCGGAGGCCGAGGACATCGTCCAGGACGCCTACCTGCGCTGGGCCGGCGCCGACCGCGCCGCCATCGAGCACCCCGGCGCCTGGCTCGCCAAGGTCGTCACCAACCTCTGCCTCAACAACCTCACCTCGGCGCGTGCCCGGCGCGAACAGTACGTCGGCCCCTGGCTCCCGGAGCCCGTCCTCACCGGCGACGGCGCCCTGGGCCCGCTGGAGTCCGCGGAACAGCGCGACAGCGTCTCCATGGCCCTGCTCCTGCTGCTGGAACGCCTCACCCCGGTCGAGCGCGCGGTGTACGTACTGCGCGAGGCCTTCGCGTACAGCCACCGGGAGATCGCCGGCCTCCTCGACCTCGGCGAGGCCAACTGCCGCCAGATCTACCGCCGCGCGGCGGGCCGGGTGGCAGCGGAGCGGGAGGGCACGCAGGAGAAGCGCTTCTCCGCCGACCCCGAACGCTGGCAGGGGCTGCTGGAGAGCTTCCTGACCGCCGCCCGCAGCGGTGATCTCACCCGACTGGAGGGGGTGCTGGCTGCCGACGTGCGGTACGTGTCGGACGGCGGCGGCGTGGTCAACGCGGCCCGGCGGCCGATCGTCGGACGGGACAAGGTGGCCCGCTTCGCGCTGGGCGCCATGGCGAAGTACGTCGCCGGCGTGCCGGTCAGCGTCGCGGAGGTCAACGGCACGCCCGCCGTGCTCTTCGGCGAGGTGGCGGTCCTGCTGGTGGAATTCGACAACGGGCTGGTCAGCGACATCAGCACGGTGGTCAACCCGGAGAAGCTGGAATTCCTCCGGCGGCAGCTGTCACGTTCCTGAAGGCCGTCCGGTCCCAGCTGCTGCACGCCCCCCACCGCACCAGCGAAGGACGGACACCATGAGCACCATCGTCGTCACCGGAGGCACCGGCACCCTCGGCTCGCTCGTCACCGAACGGCTGAGGGCGGCCGGCCACCAGGTCCGGGTGGTGAGCCGGCACGCCCCCGACCATCCCGTCGACCTCCAGGACGGCACCGGACTGGACGCGGCACTGGCGGGCGCGGAGGTGGTCGTGCACTGCGCGAGCAACACGCGCGGGGCGGGCAAGGGCGACGAGGTGGCCGCCCAGCGCCTGATCGAGGCCGCCCGGCGGGCCGGGACCGTCCGGAACCTGCTCTACATCTCCATCGTCGGGGTCGACGTGGTGCCGCTCGGCTACTACAGGCGCAAGCTCCGGGTCGAGCGGCAGCTGGAGGCGTCCGGGCTGGGCGTGACGATCCTGCGCACGACGCAGTTCCACGACCTCGTGGCCACGCTGACGGACGCGGCGGCGAAGCTGCCCGTCGCGCCGATCCCGAAGGACGTACGGATCCAGCCGATCGCCGTCGGCGAGGTCGCGGCCCGCATGGCGGAACTGGCGGTCCCGACCCCGGCGGGCCGCGTCCCGGACATGGGCGGCCCGGAGATCCACACCCTGCCGGACCTGGCCCGCACCTACCTGGCGGCCACGGGCCGCCACCGCCGCGTCCTCCCCGTCCCCCTGGCCGGCAGGACCTACGCGGCCTTCCGCCACGGCGGCAACCTGACCCCGACCCACGCCACGGGCACGGAAACCTTCGCGGAATTCGCCCGGGGTCGGGGGCGGGGGCGGGGGCGGGGGCTTGGGCGGTAGAGGCCGGGCGGGGCGGGGGCTTCGGGAAGGGAAGCGGGCTTCGGGAAGGGAAGCGGGCTTCGGGAAGGGAAGCGGGCTTCGGGAAGGGAAGCGGGCTTCGGGAAGGGAAGCGGGCTTCGGGAAGGAACGGGATCCAATCGACCGGCATCAGAGCTGTCCTGGGGTTTCCCGTCAGTCCCATCGTCTTCCGTGTCGGGCCGGCCCCTCAAGGGCGCTCCCTACGGTCGCGTCACTTCGTGATGGCCTCCGGCCACCCTTGACCGCCCGTCCCGCCACGGAAAATCCGAGGACTGCCAGGAAGCCCCCAGAAGAACGGGCCGAGCGTTCCGTTCCAGGGACGGGGCGTCACAGAAGCGGGCCGGTGGCCGAGTGCGCCCCACATCGCTACGCGCTCCTCGAAGACGGCGTCAGCAGACCCCGTGGGCTGGTCATAAGCCGCCACCCATCGCTACGCGCTCCTCAACGACGGCGCCTGCGAGCCCCTGTGGCTGGTCATAAGCCGCCACCAATCGCTACGCGCTTCCCGACGACGGCGCCTGCGAGCCCCTGTGGCTGGTCATAAGCCGCCACCAATCGCTACGCGCTCCTCGACGACGGCGCCTGCGAGGCCCTGTGGCTGCTCATAGGCCGCCCACTACGGCCCGGCTTGCTCCCTCACGCGTCTGCCGTCCGTCCGGGGCTGAGCAGAAGTCGCAGAAAGCTTTCCTCTCCTCTTCGCGGTCGGCGACCGACGCTTGTTCGTGGTCGGGAGGGGCGAAATCGGGGGCAGGGGGGCGATCCCTCGGCTCAGCCGATGCCAACCCCGGAGAGCGGGACGGTGGGATCCCATCCCGCCGGTACAGAAAGGTGCGATCGGGGCATATTCGGCGTCTTTCCGTGGCGCCCACCCACGCACACATGGATTGGGTTCGCTCCAGCCGTCGTCTGACGCTTTTCCACCCCGTGGGAGGGTCTGACGCCGTCTGTGCGGTGGCTTTGTTCACGAGAACGGGCAGCAGAAGTTCACCCACTTCTGGAGGCACATGGTTGGAGGTTGTTCAAACCGGAGGTGTCCGGAAGGGGCTGTATCTGCGATGGTTACCGGCATGAACGTGATCTTCGAAGTCGGGCGCAGGTCCGCCGGGGCGTGGGCCAGATGAGCGGCAGCGGAAGCTGGTGGGTGCTCGTGGAGACCTCCGTCAGTGGAGATTTCCGATGGGAACTGGTCGACACGATCCCGGTCGACGGAGGTCGAGACAGAGCCATCGCGCGGGCTGCCGAGCTGGCCCGTACGTGCAGTAATCGCGGGTTTGAGGCCAATGATCCTGACGCCTACGGTCGACGGAGTTTCCGGACAGCGGAGACAGCATGGCTCGTGGAGGTCGGTAGCTCGTACTGGTCGAACGACACGAAGAGCTCGATTGCGAGCAGGACTCTCGTTCGGATCACCGTCGGCGAACTGGAACACGAGAACGAGACGCCGGTTGCGCAACCTCCGGCCAAGGGTCGGCTACGGCGTGCGTTGGGCGGAGGCTGACGAGACAGCGGCGGGGCGTTCAGCTTACGGACGTTCGATACGGCTGTGCCTCCCGAAGTGGTGAACATTTGCCGTCCGTTCTGGTGAACAAAGCCACTGCGCGGGGCGGTGGAAGGTTTCTGCGGCTTGCGACCTGCCCCGGACGAACTGCGGACGCGTGATCGAGAGCGCGCCGCGATCGATCGCGGCTTATGCCCAGCATCAGGCGGACCGCGGCCGCGTGAAAGAGGAGCGTGCGCGACAGGTGGCGGCCTGTGCCCAGCCCAAGGGGCTCGCAGGCGCCGTCGTCGAGGAGCGCGTAGCGATTTGAGGCGCGCCCCGACCACCGGCTCGCGTCGCTGAGGTGCCCGTCCCTTGATCGATGGCCCGGCCCGTTCTTCTGGGGGCTTCCTGGCAGTCCTCGAATTTTCCGTGGCGGGGCGGGCGGTCAAGGGTGGCCGAAGGCCATCACGAAGTGACGCGACCGCAGGGAGCGCCCTTGAGGGGCCGACCCGACACGGAAGACGATGGGACTGACGGGAAACCCCAGGACATCTCCGATACCGCCCTGCCGAAGTCCCGCCCACCGCATCCCGACCCGCAAGCAACCGCCCTCCGCCCCCGACACCGTCAGAGGCGGGTGGGCAACCACCGGCCCAGGGGGCGGGGCCGCGGGGGTGAAGGCCCCGCCCGGCCAGGCCTCACCCCCCGAACAGCACCCCCTGGGCCGATTCGCGGGCGGCCAGGCGGGCGCCGGCGAGGACTGCGGGGTCGCCCAGGGTGGTGGCGCGGATCTCCGTGGGGACGGGGGTGAGTTTCGCGAGGCGCTGGGAGACGAGGGCGGCGAGGGCGGGGCCGCCGGCGCGGCCGAGTTCTCCGGCCAGGACGACGCAGCCGGGGTCGAGGAGGGCCGCGGCGGCCGCGGCGCCCAGGGCGAGGCGTTCGGCGAGGGCCTCGAGGAAGGGCTCGCCCGCGGCCCCGGCGACGGCCTGTTCGGCGGGGCCGGTGAAGCCGTGTTCGCGCGCGAGCGCGGTCACGGCGTCCCGGCCGACCAGCGCGTGGAACCCGCCCGCGCAGTCGGCGGCCGAGGGCAGTCCGCCGGTACCGGGCACCGGGAGGAAGCCGATCTCGCCCGCGCCGCCGGAGGCGCCGCGGCGCAGCCGGCCGTCCAGGACGACGGCCGCGCCCACTCCGGCGCCGAGCCACAGCAGGACGAAGGAGTCGAGGTCCCGGGCGGCGCCGAGGCGCTGTTCGGCGAGGGCGGCCAGGTTGGTCTCGTTCTCGACGACGACGGCGGCGGGCAGGGTGCGCTGCAGGGCCGTGACCAGGTCGCGGTGCCAGGCGGGCAGGCCGATGGTGTCGCGGAGTTCGCCGGTGGCGGGGGCGACCAGGCCGGGGGCGCCGACGACGACGGTGTGCAGTGCGGTGGCGCCGGCCCCGTGGGCGGTGCGCAGCAGGGCGGCGACGGCGTCCTCGGGTGCGCCGACGGGGAGGGCGGCTTCGGCGAGGGGGTGGCCGAGGAGGTCGGTGACGACGGCGGTGACCCGGTCGGTGCGGACGTCGAGGGCGGCCAGGTGGGCGCGGCCGGCGACGATTCCGTAGAGCTTGGCGTTGGGGCCGCGGCGCTGTTCGCCGGATTCGCCGACGACTTCGATCAGGCCGGCTTCGGTGAGCCGGTCGACGAGGTCGGCGACAGAGGGGCGGGAGAGGCCGGTGAGGGTTTTGAGCTGGGTTGCCGTCAGCGGTCCGGAGTCCTGGAGGAGTTGCAGGGCGAGGCGGTCGTTGATGGCCCGGGCCGTGCTGGGTGAGGCGGGGGACGGTACCGGGGCGGTCGCTTCAGTCACGGCGCCCATCCTAGGGAGTCGGGGCCATTATCTATCAGGCAGGGTCCCTGATAGTTTAAGCGTCATGACCGGGGACACCGACCTCAGCCCGGCGCGCCTGCGCCATGCCCGTTTCGCCATCGCCGCCGTGTTCTGCGCCCATGGCGCCGTCACCGGTTCCTTCGCCACGCGCATCCCCTGGATCCAGGACCACGCCCAGCTCGGCGCGGGCACCCTGGGGCTCGCGCTCGCCTTCCCCGCCCTGGGCGCCGCGCTGGCGATGCCGCTGGCCGGGCGGATCAATCACCGATTCGGGGCACGGGTCGCGCTGCGCGGGCTGCTGGCGATGTGGACCCTCTCCCTGATCCTGCCGAGCCTCGCCCCGAACCTGCCCGTCCTGTGCCTCGCGCTCCTCGTCTACGGGGCCACCGCGGGCATGTCGGACGTGGCGATGAACGCGTTGGGCGTGGAGACGGAGAACCGGCTGGGCCGTTCGATCATGTCCTCCCTGCACGGCATGTGGAGCGTGGGCGCACTGCTGGGTTCGGCCGCCGGTACGGTCGCCGCGCACACCGGGACCGACGCCCGGCTGCACCACCTCGTCGCCGCGCTCGTGCTGACGGTGCTCGGGCTGGTCGCCGTACAGGGGGTGCTGGACCTGCGCAGTGACGAGGGGGCGGAGGCTCCGCCGCACTTCGCGCTGCCGCCCAGGTCCGCGCTGCTGATCGGGGCGATCGGGTTCTGCGCGGTGTTCGCCGAGGGCGCGAGCCTGGACTGGTCGGCGGTGTACCTGCGGGACGTCCTGGACACGGACGCGGGTCTCGCGGCCGCCTCCACCACGGCTTTCGCGCTGACCATGGCCGTGGCCCGGCTCGTCGGCGACCGGGTGGTGGACCGTTTCGGGCCGGTGCGCACGGTCCGCGCCGGCGGGGTGCTGGCGACGCTCGGCGGGCTGCTCGTGGTCGGCGTCAGGCACCCGGCCGGGGCGCTGGCCGGCTTCGGTCTGATCGGCCTCGGCATCGCGGTGGTGGTCCCGCTGGCCTTCGCGGCGGCCGGGCGCAGCGGCCCGAATCCGGCGCAGGCGATCGCCGGTGTCGCGACGATCACGTACACGTCGGGGCTGATCGCTCCGTCCGCGATCGGTGCGGTGGCCGACGCGACCTCGCTGGTGGTGTCGTTCGCCCTGGTGACGGTGCTGGCGTTCGCTCTGGTGGTGGGCGCTGCGGTGCTGCGCCCGAAGTCCCCGGTGGGGCAGTCTGGGAGCGGGTTCTCCGGGAAGGCCGGTGCGGCCGATCGGGACGAACCTGCCGATATCCGGCCGTAATATGTCGACTGGCCGCAGCGGCACTCCGTGCGCTGCGGCCTCGATGTGCGCGCGGCCGCGGCCGTGCGCGTCCGGAGACCGGGCTGACCGGGAAAGAGGAGTGGAACATGGGCCTCGGCGTGGGCTGGACCCTGCACGGTGACGGGCGGACCCCCGCCCCCGGCGCGGTGGTCCGGCCGGAGGAGCGGCTGTCGTGGCCGCGGACCGCCGGGCTGGGTGCCCAGCACGTCGTGGCGATGTTCGGCGCGAGTTTCGTCGCGCCGGTCCTGATGGGCCTGGATCCGAACCTGGCCATCATGATGTCCGGAGTCGCGACGGTCATCTTCCTGCTGGCGACGCGCGGCCGGGTGCCCTCGTACCTGGGCTGCTCGCTGTCCTTCGTCGGTGTCGCGGCGGCGATCCGGGCGGCGGGCGGGGACAGCGCGGTCGTCACGGGTGCCGTGTTCGTGGTCGGCGGGGCGCTGTTCCTGGCCGGTCTGGCGGTGCGGCGCTTCGGGGCCCGCATCATCCACGCCGCGATGCCGCCGATCGTGACCGGCGCGGTGGTGATGCTGATCGGCTTCAACCTGGCGCCGGTGACGGCGTCGACGTACTGGCCGCAGGACCAGTGGACGGCGCTGCTGACCATGCTGTTCACCGGCTTCGCCGTGGTGTGTCTGCGCGGCTTCTGGTCGCGCGTCGCGATCTTCCTGGGGCTGGTCTTCGGGTACGCGCTCTCCTGGCTCTCCGACCTGCTCTTCGGGAAGATCCACTCGACGGTGGGGGGTGAGGCGGCCGTGGACCACTGGCGGCTGGACCTCTCCGCGGTGGCGAAGGCCGACTGGGTCGGCCTGCCGTCCTTCCACGGGCCGTCCTTCGAGTGGTCGGCGATCCTGATCGCCCTGCCCGTGGTGATCGCGCTGATCGCCGAGAACGCGGGGCACATCAAGGCCGTCGGCGAGATGACCGGCGATCCCCTCGACGACGAGCTGGGTACCGCCATCGCGGCGGACGGCGCCGCGTCGATGCTGTCCACGGCGGTCGGCGGCCCGCCCAACACCACGTACTCCGAGAACATCGGCGTCATGGCGGCCACCCGTGTCTACTCCACGGCGGCCTACTGGGCGGCGGCGGGTTTCGCGCTGCTCTTCGGCCTGTGCCCCAAGTTCGGCGCGGTCGTCGCGGCGATCCCGGGCGGCGTCCTCGGCGGCATCACCGTCATCCTCTACGGGATGATCGGCCTGCTCGGCGCCCAGATCTGGATCAACGGCCGGGTGGACCTGCGCAATCCGCTGAACCTGGTGCCGGCCGCGGCGGGCATCATCATCGGCGTGGGCGGTGTGAAGCTGCAGATCACCGACGGCTTCGAGCTGGGCGGCATCGCGCTGGGCACGATCGTGGTGATCGGCGGCTACCACGCCCTGCGGTGCTTCGCCCCCGCCCACCTGAAGCCCCAGCCGCCCCTGCTCGACGCGGGCACGTCGGACTACGACGACGGCGGGGAGGCGGAGGACAAGCCCCGTTGACGGGGTTTCGCCCGAACCGGGGAAGCGTACGGCCAAGTTCCCCGGATCCGCGTCGGCGCCTGCGACCCTGCCTCCCATGGAAGCGGTGCTGGCGCGGATGCGCGCCCTGGAGGAGCGGCTCCCGCCGCAGGACGGTGTCGCCGTCTTCAACCGGGTCTACCTGACGGTCACGGAGACCCTGCACCATCGGATCGCCCACGGGGGCTTCCCCGCGCCCCGTCGGGCGGCGACCCTCAGCGTGCGGTTCGCGGAGCGGTACCTGACGGCGGTGGAGGCGGAGCGGGCCCCGGCCTGCTGGCGCCCGCTGCTGCAGTACCGCCGCCACCCCGGGATCCGGCCGCTCCAGCACGCGCTGGCCGGGATCAACGCACACATCGGCCACGACCTGGCGCTCGCGGTCGTGGCCACCTGTGGTGAGCTGGACTGCGAACCGCGGGCCCTGGAGGCCGACTTCGACCGGGTCGGCGACACGCTGGTGTCCCTGGAGGAGCACATCCGGGAGGACCTGATGCCGGGCCCGGACCTGCTGGAGATCGCCGATCCGCTGACCCACCTGGTCGGCTCGTGGAGCCTGGAGCGCGCCCGCGCCGGAGCCTGGTCGGCGGCCCGGCTGCTGTGGACGCTGCGCCGGGCACCGGACCTGGCCGAGGAGTTCACCGACTCCCTCGACGCGGGCGTGGGCCTGGTCGGCCGCTGCCTGCTGACCCCGCGGGGCTGAAAGGCCGTACGGGCCGCCCGGACCGCTGTCGGCGCCGGCAGGTAGGTTCCGGCCATGACGACGCTTCTCCTCGACGGCGGGCCGCTCGCCGCGGACGCCCCGGTCAGCCGGACCGGTGGCGTGCCGCTGGGCCCCGTCGGAACGGTCTGGCCCGTGTGCGGCGCGTGCGCGGGTCCGCTGCAGTTCCTCGCCCAGCTCGTGCTCGACGCGGGCGTACTGGCCCTGTTCATGTGCGCGCACCGGCCCGGCGGATGCGAGCAGTGGAGCCCCTCCGCGGGCGGGAACCTGGCCCTGCTGCTGCCCGCCGGCGGCCTCTCGCCCGTACCGGCGCCGCGCGGTGCGGATCCGGAGGTGCTGGGGCTGGGCGCCGTACGGGCGGCCGTGCCGTCGGCGGACGGGGCGGCCGCGGCGGACGGGCGGGCGGTGCTGGGCTCGCTCGGCGGCGAGCCCGACTGGCTGCAGTACGACGAGACCCCCGACTGCCCTTCCTGCGCCCGGCCGATGGAATACGCGGCGCATCTGGAGGAGGGACCGGACCCGGTCACGGCCATGAACTTCGGCTCGGGGCGGGCGTACGCGCACGTGTGCCGCGGGTGCGTGCGGGCGACGCTGCTGTGGCAGTGCTGAGGGGGCCGGGGGCCCGGGGGCGGGCGGGCATGAGAACGGGCCGCCGGCCCGCGTGCTGACGGCGCGGGGCGGCGGCCCGTGATCGGGAGGCCCTGGTCAGGGCCCGGGAGGGTCAGTCCTCCGGGAGTTCGACCGGGGCGATCTCGTCGTAGACGTCGCCCGGGCCGGGGTTGGTGGAGTCGGTGGACCCCCCGAGGTGGTGCATGACGCCCCAGACGGCGTTCAGCGCGGTCTGGACCGCGCCCTCGGCCCAGCCGGCCGTCCAGGAGATGTCGTCGCCCGCGAGGAAGATGCCGCGCTTGTCCTCGGGGAGGCGGTCCTGCATGAAGTGGGTGAACAGGCGGCGCTGGTAGCGGTAGTGGCCGGGGAGGTTGGCCTTGAACGCGCCCATGAAGTAGGGCTCGTCCTCCCAGGAGACGGTGACGGGGTTGCCGATGATGTGGCGGCGGATGTCGACCTTGGGGTAGATCTCGCCGAGGGACTTCAGCATGACCTCCATCCGCTCGTTCGCGGACAGCGGCAGCCACTTGAGGCTGTCGTCGCACCAGGTGTACGACAGGCAGATGACGGCGGGCTTGTCGGGGCCGTTGTCCAGCAGGTACGTGCCGCGGGTCATCCGGTCGGTCAGCGTCATCGACATGACGTCACGGCCGGTCTCCTCGTCCTTGTCCAGCCAGAACGGCCGGTCGACGGGGACGAACAGCTTGGACGACTCCATGTAGTGGGTGCGCTCGATCGCCGTCCAGTGGTCGATCGGGAACAGCGTGTCGTCGCACGCGATCTTCGACAGGAGCATCCAGGACTGAGCCGTGAAGATCGCGGCGCGGTACGTGCGGATGTCGCCGGAGGAGTCGGTGACGGTGATGCGGTTGCCGGCCGTGCGGTGCAGGCGGGTGACCGCCGGGCGCGGGGTGCCGTCGTGGAGGGAGGACAGCGAGGTGCCCTGGGCCCAGTGGACGATCTTCTCGGGCTCGCGCTCCCACAGGCGCAGCGGCAGCTGCTGGGAGCCGCCGACGATGCCGCGGTGGTGGTCGTCGGCCTCGGTGTAGACGACGCGCAGGATCTCCAGGATGGAGTTGGGGAAGTCGGTGTCCCAGCCGCCGGTGCCGAAGCCGACCTGGCCGAAGATCTCGCGCTTGCGGAAGGACTTGAAGGCCTCCGACTTGCAGAGGAAGCCGTAGAAGGTCTCGTCGTCGAGCTTCTCGACGAGCTTGGCCCAGATCTCGCGGATGCGCGGGACGTCCCGCTCGCGCATCGCGGTGTTCATGTCGGAGAAGTCGGCGCCCTCGTCGAGGCAGGCGTTCCAGGCGTCGGCGACGTCGCGGTAGATCTGCGGGAGGTCGGCGATGGTCTCGGCGTAGTGCGTCTCGCCCTTGAGGTCGACGACCGTGGAGGGGGTGGCCTCGGCGAGCGGGTTCGGGAAGGGCTCGGTGACCAGCCCGACGAGGTCGATGTAGTGCTGCAGGGCCGTGGAGGAGGGCGGGAAGCGCATGGCGCCCATCTCGGCGGTGAGGCCCTCGGTCTCGGCGCCCTCGAAGCCGACGGTGCGCAGGCGGCCGCCGATCTGGTCGGCCTCGTAGACGACGGGCTTGAGGCCCATCTTCATGAGCTCGTAGGCGGAGATGATGCCGGAGAGTCCGCCGCCGATGACGGCGACCTCGGTGCCGAACTCGGTCGCGGGTATCTGGCCGAGGCCTGCCGGGTGGGCCAGGAAGTCGTCGTACGCGTACGGGAAGTCCGGACCGAACATGGTGATCGGCGGCTGTCCGTCGCTGTGCGGGACGGCGGTGGTGGGCACCGTGGACGTCATGGGGTACGACTCCTTGCGGGCAGGGCTCGGGGGGTGGAGCGGTGGGGGCGGGGAGGGGTGCTGGTGCGGGTCAGACGAGCGAGGCGTAGAGCCCGGGCCGGCGGTCGCGCAGGTAGGGGTTGTTCTCGCGCGAGGCGCTGAGCATCTCGGGGTCGACCTCGCCGAGCACCATTTCCTCGCCGCGGCCGGCGCGCGTGCGGGTGGTGCCGTCGGGGCTCGCCAGGCAGCTGAGGCCGACGAACTCGAATTCGCCCTCGGGTCCGGTGCGGTTGACGTACGCGACGTACATCTGGTTCTCGAAGGCCCGGACGGGGACGAGGTGCTCGGCGACGAACTGGAAGGGGTGCATCTGGGCGGTCGGCACCAGGAGGAGGTCGGTGCCGGCGAGCGCGTGGGCGCGGACGTTCTCGGGGAACTCCACGTCGTAGCAGATCATGATGCCGATGCGGAGGCCGCCGAGCTCGGCCTGGACGACGGGGGTGTCGCCGGGGGTGAAGGCGTCCTGCTCGAAGCAGCCGAAGAGGTGGGTCTTGCGGTAATTCGCGAGGGAGGCGCCGTCGGGGCCGATGAGCTGGGCGGAGTTGTAGACCGTCTCGCCGTCGCGCTCGGGGTAGCCGTAGAGGACCGCGAGTCCGTGGCGCCGGGCGATCTCGCCGATGGCCCGGGCGGAGTCGCCGTCGTGGGTCTCGGCGATGCCGGGGACGGCGTCGAGGTCGAGGGCGTAGCCGGTCAGGAACATCTCGGAGGTGACCAGCAGGCCGGCCCCGGCCCGTGCGGCGCGCTCGGCGGCCTCGTCGAGCGCCTTGAGGTTCTCGGCGACGTCGCCGAGGACTCCGGAGCTCTGGAGGAGGGCGGTGCGCAGCGGGGGCATGGGCGTACCTCTGTGGCAGGAGGGGTGGATGCGGTCCTATAGACGGTACGTTTCGCCCTCCCGGCGCAACAAGGCGCCGATGTTGCGCGCTGGTGTGCGATTCGTTGCGCGTTACGGGGCCTGAACGGCGATTCGTTGCGCGGGGGTGTCGGGTGGGGCGGTCCCCGGCGTCCGGGGGCGGCGGGAAGGCGGCGAAGCGCCTGGTGGGGCGGGGTCCGCGGAGGGGGCTCGACGCGTCGGCCGGCCCTGCGGTGACCGTACAGGGAGGGCCCGTCGGCCGCTGTGACCTGGGCTACGCCGAGCGGTGGTGCGTCCGTACGGGTTTCGCCGCGCCCCCGCGAAGAGGATCGTGGGAGGTGACACCGTCCGCCGGTGTCGGCGCCGGCGGACGCCCGTTCCGGGAGGCACGTCATGCGCAAGGTCATGGACTGCAGGGACTACCCCAGCGAGATGGACTGCACCCTCGCGATCGCGGGCGAGGAGGAAGAGGTCGTGGCGGCTGCCACCCAGCACGCGGTGGCCGTTCACGGGCACGAGGACACTCCGGAATTCCGCAATGCGCTGCGCGGGATGCTGAAGGACGAGGCGCCTCAGCACGCGTGAGGCGCACCGCCCGCCGGCCGGTTCGGGAGCCCTACGCCGGGGCGCCCGAGGTGAAGCGGCGCAGCAGCGGGGACAGGACGAGGACGGACTTCGTGCGTTCGACGAAGGGCTCGCCCGCGATGCGTTCCAGGACCCGCTCGAAGTGGCGCATGTCGGAGGCGAAGATCTGGACGAGGGCGTCCGCGTCGCCGGTGACGGTCGACGCGGACACCACCTCGGGGTATCGCTCCAGACCTCGCCGGATGTCGTCCGGCGAGGTGTTGTGGCGACAGTAGATCTCGATGAAGCCCTCGGTCTCCCAGCCCATGGCGGCCGGGTCGACGCGGACGGTGAAGCCGGTGATGGCGCCTTCGGCGCGCAGCCGGTCCACGCGCCGCTTGACGGCGGGGGCGGAGAGCCCGACCTCGGAGCCGATGTCCGCGTAGGAGCGGCGGGCGTCCTCGGCGAGGGCGTGCACGATGCGTTCGTCGAGATCGTTCAGTCGCACGGGGGGTGAATCACTTCTGTTCAGCGACCTCCGCGGCCGGGGCGGCCACGTCGGCCACGGTGGCCAGGCTGGAGCGGCGCATGCCGTAGAAGAAGTAGATCACGAGCCCGACCGCCATCCAGCCACCGAAGCACACCCACGTGGCCATCGGCAGCTCGATCATGAGGTAGGCGCAGAAGAGGAAGCCCAGGATCGGGGTGACCGGGAAGAGGGCGACCTTGAAGGTGCGGTTCATCTCGGGGCGGGTGTAGCGCAGGATGACGACCGCCACGTTGACCAGGCCGAAGGCGAAGAGCGTGCCGATGCTGGTGGCGTTGGCCAGTTCACCCAGCGGGATGAACGCGGCGAGCAGTCCGCAGAAGAGGCAGACGATGATCGTGTTGATCTTCGGGGTGCCGGTCTTCTCGTCGACCTTGGCGAATGCCTTGGGCATCAGGCCGTCGCGGGACATCGCGAAGAGGATGCGGGTCTGGCCGTAGAGCACGGCGAAGACGACGCTGGCGATGGCGACGACCGCGCCGGCGGCCAGGATGACGCTCCAGAAGGAGTGGCCGGTGACGTTCTCCATGATCTGCGCCAGGGCGGCCTCGCTGCCCTCGAACTCCTGCCACGGCATGGCGCCGACGGCGACCAGGGCGACGAGGCAGTAGATCGCGGTGACGATCAGCAGCGAGAGCATGATCGCGCGGGGGAGGTCCTTCTTCGGGTTCTTGGCTTCCTCACCTGCGGTGGAGGCCGCGTCGAAGCCGATGTACGAGAAGAAGAGCATGGAGGCGGCGGTGCTGATGGCGGTGACGCCGAGCGGGGCCAGCGGGGTGTAGTTGCCGGCCTTGATGCCCATGAAGCCGATGACGATGAACAGCGCCAGGGTCACCATCTTGACGACGACCATGATCGTGTTGATCCGGGCGCTCTCCCGGGCTCCGCGGAGCAGGAAGACCATGCACAGGAGCACCACGACGAGGGCGGGGAGGTTGATGTAGCCGCCCTCGCCCAGGGGGGCCGAGAAGCCTTCGGGGATGGTGAAGCCGAGCGTGCCGTCGAGCAGCTCGTTGAGGTACTGGCCCCAGCCGACGGCGACGGCCGCGACCGAGACGCCGTACTCCAGGACCAGGCACCAGCCGCAGATCCAGGCTATGAGCTCGCCCATGGTGGCGTAGGCGTAGGAGTACGAGGAGCCCGAGACGGGGATCGAGCCCGCGAGCTCGGCGTAGGACAGCGCCGAGAACAGCGCGGTGAGGCCCGCGACGATGAAGGCGATGAAGACGGCCGGGCCGGCGACCGGGGTGGCCTCGCCGAGGACGACGAAGATGCCGGTGCCCAGGGTCGCACCGATGCTGATCATGGTCAGCTGCCACATGGTGAGCGAACGCTTCAGCGCGCCGCCCTCACCCTGGCCGCCCTCGGAGACCAGCTGCTCGACCGGCTTGCGGCGGAGCAGCGGGTTGGCGGGCCTGCGGGGCTCGGAAGCGAGCGGTGGCGCCTGGCCGTGGTCGAGCACGAGGGGACTCCTTGTCACTGCGGATCGACAGAGGTCGGGGATGAGGCGTCGACCGCGACGGTCCGGAGCAGGACAGGGCCCGACGGGGGGAAGGGCCTGGCATGGGGGACCGCCGAGCAGGCGATCCGCGCCACTCCACGTACAGCGAGTGAGCCTACGAGCTGAGTGATACCGCCCGTAATGGACCATCCTTGCACATTGGCGCACGATCGTTGCGCGGATCGGTCACGGACAGTCGTTTGTTGCGTATGGATGATCGATCGCTGCGCAGGTCGCCAGGAACCCCCATTCTTGACACATCGTCAGATCTACCGCAGTGTGCCGCCTTGGATCCGGCCCGGTGCCGCCACCGCAGCGGCGTGCCGCGCGACGGTGGAAACGGGGTCCGCGCGGGGTACTGGTGAACGCGGTGACAACGGGGTGACGGGGCAGGCGCCCGGGTGGACGGCGGAGTCGGCGCGGAGCTCCCGGGTCCGACGATCGGAGGCGAAGGATGAGCGCACCGGTGCACGACGAGGGCAGACCCGGACCGTGGCACGACGCGGGACGGGGCCCGGTTCCGGGCGCCCGGCAGGCGGCGGGACAGGACCCCCGCGGGGACGCGCGGCAGGACGGCCGGCAGGGGGCGGGGCGGGATGCCGGGCAGGGCGCGGGACAGGACGCCTGGCAGGATCCGCACCCCTTCCTGCGCGGGGTCGCCTGGCTGGACCGGGGCCGCCCGGTGCGCGCCGACCCGGCGGACACGATGCGGCTGCCCTGGGACACCGGGGAGCGGGCCACCCTGCCGATCGGGGTCCGGCTGGAGTTCACCACCGAGACCGCGCGGGCCGTGGAGATCCGCTACCGGGCCACGGTGCCCGGCCCCACGGACGCCCTGCGCGACCTCGCGCACGGCTTCGCCCTGTGGGACCGCCACGGGGTGGTCGGCGAGGTGTTCACCGAACCGGCCGCGGAGGCCGTCGTACGCATCCGACTCGGATCCGGCGACGGCCCCTTCCCCGGCCCCTTCACCATCCACCCGCCGGAGAACCAGTCCCCGCTCGTCCTCGGCCTGCGCGGAATCGGCGGCGCCCTCTCCCCCGCGCCGCCCGCGCCGCGCTGGGTGGTGCACGGCGACTCCATCACCGAGGGCTGGTGGTCCACCCGCCCCGCCCACGGCTGGCCCGCGGTCGCCGGCCGGTCCCTCGGCTTCGACACCGTGAACCTCGGCTACGCGGGCGCCGCACGCGGCGAACTGGCCACCGCCGAACAGCTCGCGGCCCTGCCCGCGGACGTCCTCACCCTCGCTTTCGGCACCAACTGCTGGTCCCGGGTGCCCTATTCGGTACCGCTGCTGTACGAGACCACGCGCGCGTTCCTCGAACTGGTCCGCCAGGGCCACCCCCGGACCCCGCTGCTCCTGGTCTCCCCCGTGCTGCGGCCCGACGCCGAACGCACCCCGAACAAGCTCGGCGCCACCCTGGGCGCCCTGCGCGACGCGATGGAGCGCGCCACGCGGGACCGGATCGCCGCAGGCGACGACCGGCTGGCCGTCCTCCCGGGCCGTGACCTGCTCGGACCCGAACACCTCGCGGACGGACTGCACCCCAACGACTCCGGACACCAGGTGCTCGGCCTCGCTGTGGCCACGGCCCTGCGGCGCGCCGGGTTCGACGGGGGGTGAGTGAAACAGCCCACACCGGGCCGGGTGAACAGATCCGGTCCGACGAGGCGTGTCCTGTGCACAGTTGCCGCCGCCGGGGGCGGCGGTACGACAGACACGATGTGGGAGAGAACAACATGGGCATGAAGCGCGCAACCACCTTCGCCGCGGCCGCCGTCGCCGTCGTCCTGGCGGCCAGCGCCTGCGGCCCGTCGGACTACAAGGCCTCGGACACGACCCAGCCCGCCGGTGCCGCCGCCGACGCCGCGCCGGCGGCCGCGGGCGGCCCGGGCAACCAGCCCGGCGGGCAGCTCGCGGCGTCCACCACCGAGCAGCTCGGTCCCGTCCTCACCGACAGCGCCGGCCTGACGCTCTACCGCTTCGACAAGGACACCGCCAAGCCCCCGAAGTCGAACTGCGAGGGCGACTGTGCGAAGACCTGGCCCGTTGTCGCGGCCGGTGACGTCACCGCCGCCGCGGGCATGGACCCCTCACTGCTCGGCGAGGTGGTGCGCGGGGACGGCTCGAAGCAGCTGACGGTGGGCGGCTGGCCCGTGTACCGCTTCAACAAGGACTCCAAGCCGGGCGACCTGAACGGGCAGGGCGTCGGCGGGGTGTGGTTCGCCTTCGGCCCGGACGGCAAGAAGGCGGCGAAGGGCGCCCCGGCCGAGGCCGCCCCGGCGCCCGCCGCCTCCGCCGCCCCGGGGGAACCGGCCCCCGCGCAGCCGGCCCCCGCGGAGGCCGCCGAGCCGGCGCCCGGCCTGTCCGTGGCGAAGGACCCGAAGCTGGGCGAGCACATCGTGGACGGCAAGGGCATGACGGTCTACCGCTTCAAGAAGGACAGCGCCTGGCCGATGGTCTCCAACTGCGTCGGCGACTGCCTCACCAAGTGGCCGGTGGTGCCCCCGGTGGACAAGGCCAACGCCAAGGGCATCACGGAGAAGAACTACCGCGTCATGGACCGCCCGGACGGCAAGAAGCAGCAGACGGTCGACTGCTGGCCGGTCTACACCTTCTCGGGCGACAAGAAGCCCGGTGACACCAACGGGCAGGGCGTGGGCGGCACGTGGTACGCCGTGTCCCCCGACGGCAAGCTGATCACCGTCCAGTAGCCGGCCCGGTCCCCCGCCCCCCACCACGGTCCGCGCGGCCCCTGCCCCACCTCCCCCCGGGCAGGGGCCGCGCTCCGTCGTTTCCGCCGGAGCGCTCCGGGCACCCCGCGTCATAGACTCGGCCGCATGCTGCGAGTGCTCGCTGTCGACGACGAGAAGCCGCTCCTGGAGGAACTGCTCTACCTGCTGCGCTCGGACCCCCGGGTGCGCAGCGCGGAGGGCGCCTCGGACGCCACCGAGGCGCTGCGCCGGGTCACTCGGGCGCTGGAGTCCGGTCCGGACGGACCCGACGGCATCGACGTGGTGTTCCTCGACATCCACATGGCCGGCCTGACCGGGCTGGACATCGCCCGGCTGCTGGCCGGGTTCGCGCGGCCGCCGCTGATCGTGTTCGTCACCGCCCACGAGGGTTTCGCCGTACAGGCCTTCGACCTGAAGGCCGTGGACTACGTCCTGAAGCCGGTGCGCCCGGAGCGGCTGGCGGAGGCCGTCCGGCGGGCCTGTGCGCAGCTGGGCCGGGCCGAGGAGGCAGCGCCGGCCGTCGCACCGCCCGCGGGTCCGCCCGCCGTGGTCGCGCCGCGCCGACCGGCCCCGGAGACCGCGGTCGCCGACCGGGGCCCGGAGCAGATCGCCGTCGAACTGGCCGGTGTCACCCGCTTCGTGGCGATCGCCGACATCGCCTACGTCGAGGCGCAGGGCGACTACGCCCGCCTGCACACCGACGACGGCAGCCATCTGGTGCGGATCCCGCTGTCCACGCTGGAGGAGCGGTGGGGGGCGCGCGGGTTCGTGCGGATCCACCGTCGCCATCTGGTGGCGCTGGCCCGGATCGACGAGCTCCCGGCTGGACTCGGGCACCACCACCGTCCGGGTGGGGGCGGCCGAACTGCAGGTGAGCCGCAGGCACGCGCGTGACCTCCGCGATCTGCTGATGCGGCACGCGACCGGCTGAAACCGGTCGCCGCCGGGCCCCGTCCGGCCCCGTGCGGCGACCGCCGGGCGCGCCAGGCTGCCGTTCACCGCACCGGGAGGGGCGTACGGCGATCCACGGGAGCCGCCTGCCGCACCGGTGGCGGGAACGGGCCGCCGAGGCGGTCACCGCTGCGTATCGTGGATCTTCCCGGCGCGGGAGGAGCGAAATGTCCGAGGTCCAGGCGCTGGTCGAGACCCTGAGCGGGCTGCCGCGGAGGCGGCCGGCGGGGCCCACCGAGGCCGAGGCACTGCTGGCCCTGCTGCGCAGCGCGGCCGCCCGCTGGGCGGACATCCTGTACGAGGCCGGCGAGGGGGTCCGCGAGCAGGTCCCGCCGCGCGCGGAGGCGGCGTTGACGCTGGCGTTCCGGCGGGCCGAGGAGTCGTACGTGGAGCTGGAGATCGCCGTGCGCGACTGCGCCGAGCACCGCGACCCGGCCGTCTGAGCGCGGCGGCTGCGCGGGTCCGAATCGTGCCTGTCGCCCCGTCGGGGGCGTGCGTAGACTCCGGTCAGCCCGCCCTCCGGCCGAAGGACCGCCCCGGTGAACCAGACGTACGCGCTGACCGCGGTCGCCGTCGTCGTCCTGGTGACGCTGCTGCTGGGCGCCCTGGGCCTGCGGATCTCACGGACCACTTCCGACTTCTACGTGGCCTCGCGCACGGTGGGGCCGCGGCTGAACGCGGCGGCCATCAGCGGGGAGTACCTCTCCGCGGCGTCCTTCCTCGGGGTGGCCGGGCTGGTGCTGCTGCAGGGCCCGGGGATGCTCTGGTACCCGGTGGGGTACACCGCCGGGTACGTGGTGCTGCTGGTGCTGGTGGCGGCCCCGCTGCGGCGCTCGGGCGCGTACACGCTGCCCGACTTCGCGGAGGGGCGGCTGGAGTCCCGGGCGGTGCGGCGGATCGCGGTGCTGTTCGTGGTCGGGGTGGGCTGGCTGTACCTGCTGCCGCAGTTGCAGGGGGCCGGGCTGACCCTGGAGGTCCTGACCGGTGCTCCGCACTGGGTCGGGGGCCTGGTCGTCGCCTGTGTGGTGAGTGTCGCGGTGGCCGCCGGGGGGATGCGCAGCATCACCTTCGTGCAGGCCTTCCAGTACTGGCTCAAGCTGACGGCGTTGCTGGTCCCGGCGTTCTTCCTGATCGGCGCGTGGGCCGGGGACGGTGCGCCGCGGGCGTCCTTCGACGCCCCGGCGGTCTTCCGGGAGCGGACGTCGGTGACGCTCGCGCAGGACGTGCGGCTGTCGGTGAAGGAGCCGCTCGCGGTGACGGTGACCGGGCAGGTCGACGGGCGCGGTCTGGTGTCGGTACCGCTGGTGCTGTCGCCCGGCGAGCATTCCGTACGGGCCCACGCGCGGCTGGAGTTCGCCCCGGACACGCCGGTGCCCGATGCCCGGGAGGCGCCGGGGGCGGGGGTGGGCACGTGGTCGGAGCCGCCGTCCGGGGAGCTGCGGGAGTACCGGCTGTACGCCACGTACGGGCTGATCCTGGCGACGTTCCTCGGGACGATGGGGCTGCCGCACGTCGCGGTGCGGTTCTACACGAGCCCCAACGGGCGGGCGGCGCGGCGGACGACGCTGGTGGTGCTGGGGCTGGTCGGGGTCTTCTACCTGCTGCCGCCGGTGTACGGGGCGCTGGGCCGGATCTACGCCCCCGAGCTGGCGTTGACGGGTGACGCGGACGCGGCGGTGCTGGTGCTGCCCGAGCGGATGCTGGGCGGGCTGCTGGGCGAGTTGCTGGGGGCGCTGCTGGCCGGGGGTGCCTTCGCGGCGTTCCTGTCTACGGCGTCGGGACTGACCATGGCGGTGGCCGGGGTGCTGCACCAGGACGTGCTGCCGAAGTGCGGGGCGCGCAGTTTCCGCTTCGCGGCGCTGGTGGCGATCCTGGTGCCGCTGGGCGGGAGCGTGGCGGTCGCGGAGGTGCCGGTGGCGGATGCGGTGGGGCTGGCGTTCGCCGTGTCGGCGTCGTCGTTCTGCCCGCTGCTGGTGCTGGGCATCTGGTGGCGCGGGCTGACCCCGCCGGGGGCGGTGGCCGGGCTGGTCACCGGTGGCGGGGCGGCGTTGGGTGCGGTGGTGGCGACGCGGGCGGGGCTGGCTCCGGCGGGCTGGACGCACACGATGCTGGCCTGGCCGGCGGTGTGGTCGGTGCCGCTCGGGTTCCTGACGATGGTGGTGGTGTCGCTGGCCACGCGGGCCCGGATCCCGGCGGGGACGGCGGCGACGCTGGCCCGGCTGCACCTGCCCGAGGCGGTGGCCGGGGAGCGGGCGGGGGGCCGGTGGTGACCGGGGCGGGGCAGGCGCTGTGCGTCGTCCTGGGGGTGGTGGTCGCGGCCGTGATGCTGGGCGTCGGCTGGGCGGCGGGCCGCTGGCACGCGCGCCGCGGGGAACGCCTTGCTGGCCTGGACCTGGGGACCCCGGTGGAGCGGGCGACGTTCCACACGCTGCACACGGCGTCGCTGGCGGCTCCTCCGCTGCGGGCCGGCCTGACCGAGGACGCGGCCCGCAAGGCCGCCCGGCGGCTGCGGTCGCTGCTGGGGACGGAGGCGTTGTGCCTGACGGACCGGGAGGCGGTGCTGGCGTGGGACGGGCCGGGCGCCGACCATCATCAGCGGCGGGCGATGGCCCGGGTGGCGGTGATGCTGGAGTCGGGGCGCAGCCAGAGCGTGCGGACCGGGTGCCAGCGGCCGGAGTGTCCGCTGAAGTGGGCGGTGTTCGCGCCGCTGACCGGTGAGGACGGTGTGCTGGGCGCGCTGGTGGCGTACGGGTCGCGGGAGTCGGCGGTGCTGGTGCGGGCGGCGACGGAGGTGGCGCGGTGGGTGTCGGTGCAGCTGGAGCTGTCCGAGCTGGACCGTTCGCGCACGCGGCTGATGGAGGCGGAGATCAAGGCGCTGCGGGCGCAGATCTCCCCGCACTTCATCTTCAACTCGCTGGCGGCGATCGCCTCGTTCGTGCGGACGGATCCGGAGCGGGCGCGGGAACTGCTGCTGGAGTTCGCGGACTTCACGCGGTACTCCTTCCGGCGGCACGGGGATTTCACGACGCTCGCCGAGGAGTTGCGTTCGATCCAGCAGTATCTGGCGCTGGCGGGGGCCCGGTTCGGCGACCGGTTGAACGTGACGTTGCAGGTGGCGCCGGAGGTGCTGCCGGTGACGCTGCCGTTCCTGTGTCTGCAGCCGCTGGTGGAGAACGCGGTCAAGCACGGGCTGGAGGACTCCACGAAGGAGTGCCGGATCACGATCACCGCGCAGGACGCCGGGCCCGACGCGGTGATCACCGTCGAGGACAACGGGGTCGGGATGGATCCGGCCCTGCTGCGCCGGATCCTGGCCGGGGAGCGGGCGGGTTCCTCGTCGGGGGTCGGGCTGCCCAACGTCGACGAGCGGATCCGGCAGGTGTACGGGGACGCGTACGGCCCGGTGATGGAGACGGGGATCGGGGCGGGCATGAAGGTGACGGTGCGGATCCCCAAATACCGTGCGGGTGTGCACAGTTCGCCGTCGGGGCCGGTGCCGCCCCCGAGGTCGTGAGACGCCCGTGGCCCCCGGGCCGTCCGTGGTGGACGGCCCGGGGGCCACGGGGTCGTGCGTGTGGAGGGACTAGGGGGTGTCCGGCGGATCAAGGCCGGGCCCGGCCCGCCCGGCGTGTCCGACCTTGACCCGCCGGACACCCCCTAGCTCCAGCTGGCGTGCAGCGGCTTGCCCTCGGCGTAGCCGGCGGCGGACTGGATGCCGACCACGGCCTTCTCCTCGAACTCCGCGAGGGAGCCGGCACCGGCGTAGGTGCAGGAGGAGCGGACGCCCGCGATGATCGAGTCGATCAGGTCCTCGACGCCGGGGCGGGCCGGGTCCAGGAACATGCGCGAGGTGGAGATGCCCTCCTCGAACAGGCCCTTGCGGGCACGGTCGTAGGCCGACTCCTCGCTGGTGCGGTTCTGCACCGCTCGGGCGGAGGCCATGCCGAACGACTCCTTGTAGAGGCGGCCCTCGGCGGACTGCTGGAGGTCGCCCGGGGACTCGTACGTTCCGGCGAACCAGGAGCCGATCATGACGTTGGAGGCGCCGGCGGCCAGCGCCATCGCGACGTCGCGCGGGTGGCGGACGCCGCCGTCGGCCCAGACGTGCTTGCCGTACTTCTTGGCCTCGGCCGCGCACTCCAGGACCGCGGAGAACTGCGGGCGGCCGACGCCGGTCATCATGCGGGTGGTGCACATGGCGCCGGGGCCCACGCCGACCTTGATGATGTCCGCGCCGGCGTCGATGAGGTCCTTGACGCCCTCGGCGGCGACGATGTTGCCGGCCACGATCGGGACCTGCGGGTCCAGGGCGCGGACGGCCTTGATCGCGTTGATCATCGACTCCTGGTGGCCGTGCGCCGTGTCGATGACGAGCGTGTCCACGCCCGCGTCGAGGAGCTGCTTGGCCTTGGCCACGAAGTCGCCGTTGATGCCGACGGCGGCCGCGATGCGCAGCTTGCCGTTCGCGTCGGTGGCCGGGGTGTAGAGGGTCGCGCGCAGGGCGCCCTTGCGGGTGAGGATGCCGACGAGCTTGCCGTCGCCGTCGACGGCGGGGGCCAGCTTGCGGTGGCCCGCGTCGAGCTTGTTGAAGGCCTCGCGCGGGTCGATGTCCGCGTCGATGAGCAGCAGCTCCTTCGACATGACCTCGGAGAGCTGGGTGAAGCGGTCGACGCCGCTCAGGTCGTGCTCGGTGACGACGCCGACCGGGCGGCCCTCGGCGTCGACGACGACACCGGCGCCGTGGGCGCGCTTGGGCAGCAGGGACAGTGCGTCGGCGACGGTCTGGGTGGGCGCCAGCGTGATCGGGGTGTCGAGCACGAGGTGGCGGGTCTTCACCCAGGAGATGACGTCGGTGACGACCTCGATGGGAATGTCCTGCGGGATGACCACGATGCCGCCGCGGCGGGCGACGGTCTCGGCCATCCGGCGGCCGGCGATCGCGGTCATGTTCGCCACGACCAGGGGAATGGTGGTGCCGGTGCCGTCGGGCGAGGAGAGGTCTACGCCCTGGCGGGAACCGACCGCGGAGCGGCTCGGCACCATGAACACATCGTCGTACGTGAGGTCGTACGGCGGCTTCAGGTCATTGAGGAAACGCACGTGCTGAACATCCCAGTCAATCGGAGGTGCCTCGACAGGGTGCAGCCGAGGAAACGCACGTACTTCATTCTCCCACGACCTGGCGTTCATGCCGCCCGGGCCGAACGTCCAAGGCGGCCGGGGCCGGGTGGTGGTTTCCTACGGGACCTTGGTCCCGCGGGAGCCCGGCGGGCCGCTCCCGCACGGGCAGGATGCACCGGGCGGGGTCACAGGGGAAGGGTCCGAACCGGTTCTGGCGGGTCCGGGACGAGCAGCTCAAGGGGTTCCGGCGACGTCGCCTTCTCCCCGGCCGCCGAGTTCCACCGGGTCGTGGAGCACGTCAGGGGCGGGGCGGGCCGAGGGCTTCCGCGCGGGGTGGTGCGGGCGCCGGTCTTCGGTGGATGGGGGCGGCGCCGCCGGTGAGCGGGAGCGCGGAGCCGCCGTGCCGGAAGGCCGTGAACTCGGCGGCGATGGCCAGGGCGGTCTCCTCGGGGGTGGCGCCGCCGAGGTCGAGGCCTATGGGTGAGCGCAGCCGGGCCAGCGCGGCGTCCGTCACGCCCTCTTCGCGCAGCCGCCTCTCGCGTTCGGCGTGGGTGCGGCGTGAGCCCATGGCGCCGACGTAGCCGAGCGGCAGCCGCAGGGCGAGTTCCAGCAGCGGTACGTCGAACTTCGCGTCGTGGGTGAGGACGCAGACGGCGGTACGGGAGTCCAGCCGGCCCGCCTCCCACTGCGCGGCCAGGTGCCGGTGCGGCCAGTCGACGACGACCTCGTCGGCGTCGGGGAAGCGCGCCGGGGTCGCGAAGACGGGCCGGGCGTCGCACACCGTGACCCGGTGGCCCAGGAAGGCGCCGATCCGGGCCAGGGCGGCCGCGAAGTCGATCGCGCCGTAGACGATCAGGCGGGGCGGTTCGGCGGCGGACTCGACGAGCAGGGTCAGGGGCTCCCCGCACAGCCCGCCGGCGGTACCGAGCTCGGTGGTGCCGGTGCGCCCGGCGAGCAGCAGGGCGCGGGCCCGGCCGGCGGCGGCCCGGTCGAGGGCGGGGCCGCCGGCGAGGCCGCCCTCGTAGGAGCCGTCGGCGCGGACGGCGAGGGCGCGGCCGAGCTGGCGGGGCGGGCCGGACACCACGCGGGCGAGGGCGGCCCGGGTGCCGTCGGCGGCGGCGGCGAGGACCGAGCCGAGGACGGGGCGCACCGGGTCGCGGCCGCGGACCGGGGTGACCAGGACGTCGAGGACTCCGCCGCAGGTCAGGCCGACGGCGAAGGCGTCGTCGTCGCTGTAGCCGAAGCGGTGCAGGCCGCCCTCGCCGGAGGCGAGCGCGTCGAGGCACAGCTCGTGGACGGCGGACTCCACGCAGCCCCCGGATATGGACCCGAGGGCGGTGCCCCGGTCGTCGACGGCGAGCGAGGCACCGGGGCCCCGGGGGGCGCTGCCGCTGACGGCGACCACGGTGGCCAGGGCGAACTCCCGGCGCGCGGCGCACCACGCGCGTAGCTCTTCTGCGATGTCGAGCATCAGCGGATGTAGGCGCGGCGAGGGGTCTGACCGGGCACGAGCGGGTGCGGCGGCAGCACGGCCGGGGTGGCCGGTCGGGCTGCGGCGGGGCGGGGTGCGATGCCGGCCGGCCGGGTGAGGGCGGCCGGGCGCGCGGGGAGGTGGTCGTGGGCGTGGGGGCGCGCACCGAGCAGTTTCGCGGCGTGGGCGACGCTCGCCAGGGTGGCGTGGTGGTGCCAGCCGCGGAAGGAGCGCCCTTCGAAGTCGCGGATGCCGACCGGTTCGCAGGTCTCGGCGAAGTCCAGGGAGACCCGGTCGGTGAGTTTGGCGAGCAGGAAGAGCTGGGCGAGTGGCCGGTCGCCGATGTTGGTGATCCAGAACTCGGAGGGCAGCAGCGCCGCTTCGGTCCAGGCTCCGACCAGCAGCAGCGGGGTGGGCGGGGCCGGGGCGGGCCGGTCCTCGCCGGGGGTGGCGAAGATGGGGGCGGAGGTCAGCAGGGTGACCGCTCCTTCGGCCCGGCCGTGCCGGGTCCATTCGACGACGCGGCGCTGGGAGCGCAGGGAGTCGATGAGTTCGCGTGCGGGGGCGGTGTGCGGGCCGGGCTTGTGGCGGCCCGCACCGCCGAAGGAGACGGGCAGGGAGCCGTCGACCTTGAAGACGAAGGGGATGTCCTGGAGGGCGAAGGAGTCGATGCTCTGCTGCAGGTCGCCGTTGGCGACCTCCATCACCACGGGCCGGCGCTGGAGTTGCCAGGTGGCGGCCATCCGCTGGACGGCGTGTACGGCGTCCTGGGCGGGGGTGAGGGAGCGGGCGGTGTCCGGGATGCCGGCCCGTCGGCGGCGCATGAGTTCGCTGGTCCAGGGTCCGGGCAGGGTGAGGGTCCACTCGACGGGGAAGCTGGCCTCGCTGGAGGCGAGCCAGATCCCGCTGGCCTGCTGACAGTTGGCGGTGCGTCCGAGCTGGGGGACGAACTGCCGGCCGACGCCGACCGAGCGGTCACCGGCCTTCTCTATGACCATGGGCTGGAGCACCCAGGCGAGGGGGCGCTGTGCGGTGCGTTCGAGGTGCTGGGCGAGGGAGCGCCGTACGGGCGTCCAGTCCCAGGGGGACTTGCTGATGAACTGCTGCAGGCTCTGCTCGACGGAACTCGCTCCGGTTCCGGCGATGTTACGGATTGTTTTCTTCCCGTTGGTCCGCACGAGGCCGTTCAGATAAACGCGGGCCCAGTTTCGCTGGTCCCGCCGGGGTAAGGACTCAAAGAGAAGTGAGATCATGACATCGATCAATTCGGAGACTTCCTTGACGGAATCCTCCGGCATGACTGCGCGAGCCATCTGGGCCTCCCCCGCGACCAGCTAGATCCAATACCCTACGTGACCGCGGAGAACGGCTGTAGGCCCCTGCGGCTACTTCCTGAGGTCGCTGGCAGATTCGAGCCGCTCTTCCTCTACCACGAGGGGGATGGGGATCTGGTTCGCCGCATAGTAGATCGCGATCAGGAAGTGTGCGACAAGCGTGAGCGGTGCGGAGAAGAAGGCCAGGAGCACCGTGCACGGGTAGGCGATGGCACCGAGGCCGAAACGCACCCTGGTGGCCCGTGCGCCGTCCTTGTCCACCTGCTCGTGGAAGAGGTGCCCGACTCGGGTGACGTACCACCAGAACAGCAGGAACGCCAAGGCGTAGGCCACGGTGACGAGGCTGTAGAGGACGGCCGCCGGGTTGGCGGAGCCGCCGCCCTCGGTGAGGTGTTCGGCGAGCACGTTGGTCGTGTACGGAATCACCGAGACCACCATCAGCACCATCAGGTTCAGGAACAACAGCGGACGGTCGACCCGCTTGAGGTGACTGAAGATGGTGTGGTGGTTCACCCACATCACGCCGATGATGAGGAAGCTCACCACATAGGCGGCGTAGTGCGGCCATTGTTCACGGACTCCGTGCCAGAAGGCCGAGCCGGTTTCTTCCGGAACCTTTAGTTCCAGGACGAGGATCGTAATGATGATGGCGAATACGCCGTCACTGAATGCCTCGACCCGCCCGGTTTCATTTTCCATGACCTCCCCTTTACCTTTTCCTGCGTGCGCGCCGTGGGCCGCGCATACGGGGAGGACGCGTTCACCCGCCCTCCCCGCACACGCTACCCAGATTTCCGGTCTCAGCTGCCGAATCCGGCGGTCTGGCGCCAGATTCGGCCATCGCGGACCACGAGTGTCCCGAACGCGTGCTCCGGTTCACCGTTCAGGTTCATGATCGCCCGGTAGAAGATGGTGTCCTCGGTCTCGATGTACTCCTGCAGTTCCACCAGGGTGGGCTTGACGGCGAGGTAGCCGGTGAAGGTCTCGCGGACGGCCTCGATGCCCACCGAGGCGCCCTCGAAGCGCAACAGCACGGCGTCGTCGGTGTAGTTCTTCATCACCGCCTCGATGTCCAGGGCGGCCAGGGCTTCCATCTGGCGGACGAACACCGGGTGCAGCGTGGAGATGTCGTACGTGGCCATGTCGACTCCGTTTCAGCTGGGAGAGGTGCCCGGGACGGATGCGGCCCCCGGGGCGGTATCGGGTGTGTGCGCAGGTGGGGCGCAGGACTGGGCGCTGCCGGCGAAGGGCAGCCGGACGACCATGCGGGTCTCGCCGGGCCGCGAGCGGGCCGTGAGCGACCCGTGGTGGCGCTGGGTCACGATGCGGTAGCTGAGGTGCAGCCCGAGGCCCGTGCCCTTGCCCACGTCCTTGGTCGTGTAGAAGGGTTCGAAGATCCGCGGCAGGACGTCCGCGGGGATGCCGCGCCCGGTGTCGGTGACCTCCACGACCATGCAGACGCCCTCGGACCGGGCGCTCAGCGTCAGCACGCCGGCGCCTTCCATGGCCTCGACGGCGTTGTCGACCAGGTTGGTCCACACCTGGTTCAACTCGCTCGGATAGCCCGTCAGTTCGGGAAGGTCCGGTTCGTACGCACGCACGATGCTGATGCCGTCGAGCTTGGCACGCAGCACGACCAGCGTGTTCTCCAGTCCCTCGGTCACGGGGAAGCGCTGTTCGGGCGCCCGGTCGAGATTGGCGTAATCCCGGGTGGCGGAGACGAGTTGGGAGATCCTGGGACCGGCGGCGCGCAGCTCCGCCGCGAGCGAGCGGACCTCCAGCAGCGCCGCCAGGTGGTCCAGCGCGCGGGCGAGGGACTCCTTGCCGATGCCGTCCGTCCCCCGCAGCAGCCAGTCCAGTTCCAGGCCGAGGTCGGAGACGCCCGAGCCGAGCAGACCGGGCCGTTCGGCGCCGGCGCCCTCGGCCCAGTCGGCGATCTCCTCCTCGGCGTCGGCCTGGGCCAACGGGTCGGTGGTGACCGGCGGGGGCAGCACGTCCAGCTCCGCGGTGAGCCGGTCGAGGACCGAGCGCTCGGCGGGGGCGGCGGCCGCGCCCCAGTCCTGGGCGGTCCGGGTGAGCCGGTCCAGGGCGGGGGCCAGCTCCTGCGCGGCCCGGGCGACGGCCGCGGCCGGATTGTTCAGCTCGTGCGCGAGCCCCGCGGCGAGCGTGCCGAGCGCCTCCACGGTGGCCCGTTTGCGGGCCTGTACCTCGGAGGACTTGATGCGCCAGGCCAGTACGGGGATCAGGACGGCCGCCACCCCGTGGCAGCGCGTGAGCATCTCGAAGAAGACCGGCTTCGGATACGCCACCACCGTGGTCGACGGTCCGCTCGCGGCGGCCGTCGCCACGTACGCGCCGTCCGTCAGCAGGGGCAGTTCGCCGGTGAACCGGTGGGCGGCCGACGGCTTGCCGTCGTGCTCCTCGGCGGCGGCGTTCTCCTCCTCGGTGGAGTGCCGGGTGAGGACCTCCTCCCGGCCGTCGACGACCTTGGTGACGACGAGCCCCCCGGAGAGCAGGACGTGGAAGCCGGTGGCCTCCTCGCCGTCCCGGAAGAGGACCTCGCCGTCGGCGAGGACCTGCGGCCGGGAGACCGAGACCAGCCAGTCCAGCTGGTCCTCGGTGATCCCCGCGAAGACCTCCAGCCCGCGCAGGGCGGAGCGCAGCTCCGCCGCGGTCATGCCCGGTGCCGTCGTGCCGGGTGCGGTCGTGTCCGGTGCGGTCGTGTCCGGTGCGGTCATGCGCTGCTCCCCTCGGCCTTGGTACGGGCGGCCAGGCGCAGGGTGGCCACCAGGGCCACCGCGCACACCGCGGCGACGGCGGCCATGAAGCCGACCGAGGTGCGGTGCAGCCCGTGGATGTTGGTCAGCATCCCGGCGAGTACGGCCGGCACGCTCATCGCCAGGTAGGCGAAGACGTAGACGGCGGCGGTCAGTTCACCCCGGTGGGCCGGTTCGGCGAGCCCGCTCAGCGCCCGGAAGGCGCCGAGGAAGGCGGCTCCCCAGCCGCTGCCGAGGACGGCCGTGGCCACCAGGAACACGGTGGCGGATCCGAGGCCCAGCGCGAGCAGCACCAGCGCCAGTCCGGTGAGCAGGCCGAGCAGGCCGAGCACGGCGGTGCGCAGCGCCCCGGTGCGGCCCAGCATGAGCTGGGCGACGGTGGCGGCGCCGGCGAGCAGCGCGACCGTGGCCCCGCCGACGAGGTAGTTCGTGGACCGCAGCAGGGAAAGGGCCAGGTGCGGCCCGAGCGAGAGGTAGAAGCCGCCCACGGACCAGACGGCCACGATGGTCAGGACGAGGACGGCGAAGCGGCCCCGGGCACCCTCCGGGACGTGGATGCGGTGCGGGACCACGCGCAGCCGGCCGCCGGCGCCGGGAGCGCTCTCTCGCATGCGGACGACGCCCACCAGAGTGACGGCGAAGGCCCCGATGAGCAGCAGATAGCTGAGGACGGTCGGTGCGGGGGCGTACTGGACGAGCAGGCCCGCCCCGATCCCGCCGAGCCCGATGCCGACGGTCGGGCCGGCGCTGTTGACCTGGGCGCCGAGCGCGGGCCGGGCGGCGGGGCTGAGTTCGAGCAGGGCCGCGCCCATCGCGCCGGTGGCGAGGCCGACGGCGAGTCCTTGCACGGCGCGGGCGGCGAGGAGCAGGCCGAGGCCCTGGGCTCCGGCGAAGAGGGCCATCGAGACGATCGCCAGGACCAGTCCGACGCCCAGGACCGGGCGCCGGCCCAGGGTGTCGGAGAGGGATCCGAAGAGCAGCAGCCCGACCAGCACGGTGACGGCGTACAGGGCGAAGACCACCGTGATCGTGCCGGAGGACAGGCCCCACTTCTGCTGGTAGAGCACGTAGAGGGCGGAGGGCACGGAGGAGGAGAGCATCAGCAGCACGAGGACGGCACCCACCACCCAGAAGCCGGAGCCTCTGGGCGCGGCGGCCGCGCGGGCGGCCGGGTGCACGGTCGTCCCCGTGGTCGTTTTGAACGGTTCGGCCACTGCTTCACTCAACTCCCCCGTGATGAGCCCCGATCGGGCCCCGTGATCGGACGGTCAGGCGAGGGCCCGTGCGGCCCTCTGCAGTGCTCGGGCGGTGAGGACCCCTGCGAGGTGGCCGAGGTACTCGGCCGAGGTGCCGCGCCCGGGGACGAACAGCTCCCGGGGTTCGGCGCGGAAGGCGGCGAGTACGGCCTCCGTGGCGTACGGGCCGCCGCGCAGCCGGTCCTCGACGCCGCGCAGGCGCAAGGGCCGGGGGGTGGCCGCGGTGACGGCGATGCGCGGCCCGTCGGGGGTGATCCGTACGGCGGTCGCGCAGACCGGGTAGCGGGTGGCGCGGTCGGCGGACTTCTCGAAGGCGGCGGCCGGGCCGGCGGCCGGGACCAGCAGGGCGGTGAGGAGTTCGCCGCCGGGAGCGCTCCCGGCGGCGAACTCCTCGGCCGGGAGGGTGGTGCGGCCGCCGGGTCCGGCCAGTTCGACGAGGGCGTCGGCGGCGATGGCGGCGACGGGCAGGTCGGTGGGCCGTCCGGCTGCGGCCAGGTTGCCGCCGACGGTGCCGAGGTTGCGGACCTGCGGGTCGCCGTTGGAGCGGGCGGCGGCGGCCAGTTCCGGTGCTTCGGCGAGCACGAGGGGGTCGGCGGCGAGGTCGGCGAGGGTGGTGAGGGCCCCGATGCGCAGGAGCCGTCCGTCGGGGGTGCGGGTGGTGCCGCGCAGCTCGGCGAGCCGGCGGATGTCGACGAGCAGCCGGGCGCTGTCGGCTCCGGTGCGCAGGTCGGGCAGCAGGCTCTGGCCGCCGGCCAGCACGCGGGCGCCGCGGGTCCCCGCCAGCAGGGCCAGCGCCTCGTCGAGGCAGGTGGGGCGGGCGTAGTCGAACTCGGTGAGGATCACTGGGATTCCCCTCTCAGGCGGCGCCAGACCTTCTCGGGGGTGAGCGGCATGTCGATGTGCCGGACGCCGAGGTCGGAGAGGGCGTCGACGACGGCGTTGACGACGGCGGCGGCGGGCGGGACGGTGGCGATCTCGCCCGCTCCCTTGGCCCCGAGCGGGTTGTGCGGGCTGGGCGTGACGGTCTTGTCGAGGGCGAAGAACGGCACGTCGGCGGCGCGCGGCAGGGCGTAGTGGCCGAGGTCGGCGCTGATGAGCCGGCCGTTGTCGTCGTATTCGGCGGCTTCCAGGAGGGCCTGGCCGAGGCCGTGCACGATGCTGCCCTCGATCTGCCCCTGGACGATCTTCGGGTTGCCGATGTTCCCGGCGTCGTCGACGGCGGTGTAGGCGACCACCTCGGTCTCGCCGGTCAGTTCGTCGATCTCGACGACGGCGACGTGCGTGCCGAAGGGGTAGTTGAAGTCCGGCGGGTCGAAGTGGGTGGTCTCGTCCAGGGCGGGTTCGATCTCGGGGGGCAGTCCCCAGCCGTACCACATGGCCATGGCCAGTTCGGCGAGGGTCTTGGCGTTCTCCGGGTTGCCGTCCTCGTGGATGCCGCCGTTCTCGTAGACCACCTTCTCCTCGGGGACGCCGAGGAAGACGGCGCCGGCCCGGACGAGTTTGGCCTTGAGCTTGCGGGCGGTGAGGGCCACGGCGGGGGCCGCCATGCTGTAGGAGCGGGAGCCGTAGGTGCCCTGGCCGTAGGGGGCCTTCTGCGTGTCGCCCTCGTGGACCTGGACGGTCTCGGGGTCGACGCCGAGTTCGTCGGCGGCGACCTGCGCGAAGACCGTTCCGTGGCTCTGGCCGGTGGAGGCGGAGCCGACGGTGACGGTGACCTCGCCGGTGGGGTGGACGCGGATGTTGGCGCTCTCCCAGGTGCCGCCGAGCATGCCCTCCTGCGACATCCGGGTGGAGGGGCCGACGCCGCAGATCGCGACGTAGGTGGCGATGCCGACGCCGAGGCGCTTGCCGCGGGTGCGGGCCTCGGCCTTGCGGGCGGGCATGTCGGCGTAGCCGGCCAGCTCGACGGCCTTGTCGAAGTTCAGCCGGTAGTCCCCGGAGTCGTAGGTCCAGCCGAGCCCGTTGTCGTAGGGGAACTTCTCCTTCGGCACCAGGTTCTTGCGCCGTACCGCCGCCGGGTCCATGCCGATCTCGGAGGCGTACCGGTCGACGAGCCGCTCCATGAGGAAGGCGGCCTCGGCGCGTCCGCTGCCGCGCTGGGCGCCGAGGGGAACGGTGTTGGTGAAGGCGGCGTAGACCTCGCAGAAGGCGGCGTCGATGTCGTACATGCCGCTGATGGAGCGGCCCATGAGGGCGGTGGCGACGCCGGGGCCGATCGTCGAGGGGTAGGCGCCGAGGTTGGCGTAGCTGGTGCAGCGCACGGCGGTGATGCGGCCGTCGCGGGTGCCGGCGAGGGTGACGTGCTGGCGGTGGTCGCGGCCCTGGACGGTGGAGTTCATCAGCCCGGCGCGGGTGTCCACCCATTTCACGGGTCGGCCGAGCGCTTTGGAGAGCAGCAGGACCAGGGGCATGTCGGGGTACAGGTAGCCCTTGGTGCCGAAGCTGCCGCCGACGGTCGGGGCGATCACCCGGAGCTTGTTGAAGGGGATGCCGAGGACGAGGGCGGCGAGCAGGAAGCGGTGGTTGTGCGGGCCCTGCGTCGAGGCGTAGAGGGTGTACTCGCCGGTGGCCGGGTCGTAGTCGCCGACAGCTCCGCGCGGCTCGATGGGGCTGTTGATGGTGCGCTGGTTGACCAGGTCGAGCTCGACGGTGACCTCGGCCGCGGCGATGGCCGCGTCGGTGCGGTCCTTGTCGCCGCAGGTCCAGTACGCGTTGAGGTTGCCCGGGACGGCTTCGTGGAGCTGGGGCGCGCCGTCGGCGAGGGCTGCGTCGGCGCGGGTGACGACGGGCAGCGGCTCGTACTCGACGTGGACGGCGGCCAGTGCCGCGGCGGCCTGCCGGGGGGTTTCGGCGACGACCACGGCGATGGGGTCGCCGACGTGGCGGACGGTGTCGCCGGTCAGGACCGGGCGGGCGCCGGGAAGTCCGTAGGGGTGCGGCGGGAAGTGGCTCTCGACCCCGCCGGGGATCCAGATGCAGGGCAGCGGCATGACGTCTGCGAAGTCGGCTGCGGTGGCCACCTTCAGTACGCCGGGCAGTTGCTCGGCCGCCTTGGTCTCGATGGACAGGATCCGCGCGTGGGCGACCGGGCTGCCCAGGATGGCCATGTGCGCGGTGCCCGGCAGGTCGATGTCCGCCACGTACGTGGCCTCGCCGCGCAGGAGCTGCGGGTCCTCGCGGCTGTCCAGCGGCTTCCCGAGCACACCGCCCCGGTCGGCCGGGGCCTCCCCCGTCACTGTGGTCATGTCCCTCACACCTCCGGTGCGGCTGCGGTGGATGCGGCGGAGCCGGCGGGCACCTCGTCACGGGCGGCGGCGCAGGCCCGCTGAACCCCCCGTACGACGCTGTGGTATCCGGTGCAGCGGCACAGGTTGCCGGTGAGCCACTCGCGGATCTCTGGTTCGGTGGGGGCCGGGCCGTCGGCGGTGGCGTCGACGAGCTCGCCGAGGGCCATCACCATGCCGGGGGTGCAGAAGCCGCACTGGGTGCCGTGCTCCTGGCGCAGGGCCTCCTGGAGGCCGGACAGCTCCCCGCCCCGGGTGGTGACGCCCTCGATGGTGGCGACCTCGGCGCCGGCGGCGGAGGCGGTGAGGACCAGGCAGCTCTTGACGGACCGGCCGTCGAGGCGGACCACGCAGGTGCCGCACTGGCCGGTGTCGCAGCCGACCTTGGTGCCGGTCAGGCCGAGGCCGTCGCGGAGCCGTTCGACGAGCAGTTCGTTCGGCTGCGCCGAGAACTGCTCGGGTCTTCCGTTCACGTTCAGTGTGATATCCATGCCAGCGCCTGCGCTTCCGTGAGCGGCCGGTTGAAGAGGGGCCCGCCGGGTTGCTGGAGAATTCCCCCGGAGTGCAGCGGGCCGGTGTCGACGGGGGCGAATCCGAGATCCGTGATGATTCCCGCGACGATTTCCTTCGCTTTCACGTCGTCACCGGCGGTGAAATGCGCCAGGCGCTCTCCGGGTGCGGTTCCGGCGACGGCGAGGGTTTCGTAATGCATGGTGTTCAGGGATTTCACGACCTGGGCGTCGGGGTACCACTCGGCGACGAGGTCGCTGGAGCCGCGTCCGCCGAGGTCGGCGGGCGCGCCGGGGCCGCCGAACGCGTTCGTCGCGTCCACCAGCACCTTGTCCTGCACGGCGTGCGGCGGGAGCAGTCCGCGGACGCGTTCGAAGGGCACCATCAGCACCACGAGTTCGGCCTGGGCGGCGGCCTCGGCGGGGTGCGCCGCCGAGGCCGCCGGTCCCAGCTCGGCCACGAGCGGGCCGAGGGCCTGCGGGCCCCGGGCGCCCGCGAGGACCACGGGGTGGCCCGCCGCCACGAGGATCCTCGCGAGGACCGTGCCGATACGCCCGGTGCCGATGATGCCTGTACGCATTGCCGCTCCTCGGAAAGGGGGGAATGTCAGTCCATGCCGATCCAGACCGACTTGGTCTGGGTGTAGCTCTCCAGGGATTCCGGACCGCATTCGCGGCCGAAACCGGAGGCCTTGTAGCCGCCGTAGGGCACCGCGGGGTCGTACTGGTTGTAGCAGTTGACCCAGACCGTGCCGGCCTTGATCTGGGAGGCGACGCGGTGGGCGCGGCGCAGGTCCTTGGTGTGGACGCCGGCGGCAAGGCCGTACGCGCTGTCGTTGGCGATGCGTACGGCGTCCTCCTCCGTGTCGAAGGGGATGATCGACAGGACCGGGCCGAAGATCTCCTCCTGGGCGATGCGCATCCCGTTGTCGACGCCCGTGAACACGGTCGGCAGGAAGTAGAGGCCCTCCGCGGAGGCGCCCTCGGGGGTCCACCCGGTGCCGCCGGTCCGCAGGACCGCGCCCTCCTTCTCTCCGACCTCGATGTAGGAGCTGACCTTGTCGAACTGGGCGCGGTGGGCCAGAGGCCCGAAGAGGGTCGCCGGGTCGCGCGGGTCGCCGGGCCTGAGGGCGGCGGCCCGCCGGACGAGGCGTTCCACCAGCTCGTCGTGGACGGGGCGCTGGAGGAGCAGCCGGGAGCCGGCGGTGCAGATCTCGCCCTTGTTGTAGTAGATGCCGAAGAAGGCGAGTTCCTCGGCGGCGTCGAGGTCGGCGTCGGCGAAGACGATGTTGGCGGACTTGCCGCCGAGTTCCATCGTCACCTTCTTCAGGGTGCCCGCCGCCTTCCGGATGATGGACTGACCGACCACGGTGGACCCGGTGAAGGCGATCTTGTCGATGTCGGGGTGGCCGGTGAGCGTCTCGCCGAGCTCCACGCCGGGGCCGGTGACGACGTTCAGCACCCCGTCGGGGATCTCCGCCTCCTGGAACAGCTCGGCGATCTTCAGGGCGGTGAGCGGGGTGGCCGGGGAGGGCTTGTGGACGACCGTGTTGCCCGCCGCGAGGGCCGGCGCGATCTTCGTCATCGACAGCAGCAGCGGGAAGTTGAACGGGGTGATCGCGCAGACCACGCCCAGCGGTTCGCGCAGGGTGTAGGCGAGCTGACCGCCGGCCGGGGCGCGCGAGGAGCCGTCGACGCGGGTCACGGCCCCGGCGTAGTAGTGCATGAGCTGGGCGGCCATGGGGGCGTCGACCGTGCTGGAGAAGGCGAACGGCTTGCCCATGTCCACGGTCTCCAGCAGGGCGATCTCCTCCAGGTCGCGCTCGATCAGCTCACCGACCCGGTTCAGCCGCAGTGCCCGCTCCTGGGCGGACAGTCTGCTCCACGGACCTTCCTCGTACGCCGTCCGGGCGGCGGCGACGGCCGCGTCCGCGTCGGCCGCGGCGGCCTGGGCGACCGGCACGATCTCCTGGCCGTCCACGGGGCTGATGTCCGGTTCGGTGCGGCCGTCCCGGGCCGGGACCCATTTGCCGCCGATGAACAGTTTCCCGGGGTTGGCGAGGGGCGGGCCGCTCAGCTCACGCTTGGTCATGGCTGCCTTCCGGTGTCGGATGCGGGGCGGGCGGGGTGGGGTGTCCCCTCAGCCCTTCGCGAGCTGGCTCAGGAACGTCTCCGCGAGGGCCTTGGAGGAGTAAGGGTTCTGGCCGGTCGTCAGTTTGCGGTCGACGACCACGTGCGAGTCCCAGATCGCGGCTGCCTTCTCGTAACGGGCGCCGAGCCGGGTGAGCTCGACCTCCAGGATCAGCGGGAGCCGGCCGGCCATGTTGGTGACCAGTTCCTCGTCGTGGGAGAAGGCCGTCATCCGGTAGCCCTCGAAGGGCCAGCGGCCCTCGCCGTCGCGCAGCGCCAGCAGCGAGGTGTGGCCGTGGCAGACCGTGGCGAGGGGCTTGTCCTGGGCGATGACCCAGCGCAGGATCTGGGCGAGCTCGTCGGACTTCGGCAGGTCGCCGATCGCGCCGTGGCCGCCGCTGACGTAGACGCCGTCGTAGTCGGCGATGTCCTTCTCGGTGAGGGACTCCAGGGCGAGGGGGGTGCGCAGCTGGGGGGTGTTCTCGATGACCCGGACGTATTCGGCCGCGTTGGCCGCGTCCTCGTCGGGTGAACCCTGGGGCCGGACCCACTGGAGGAACTGGGGGTCGATGCTCGTCAGGTCGACCGTGGGCGCGCGGCCCGCGATGGTCGCCACGTCCACGTCGTGGCCGGCGGCCTTGAAGAGCGAAAAGGGAACGACGAATTCCTCTGCCCAGAATCCCGAGGGATGCTGTTCGCCGTCCAGCAGGTGCAGGGTCGCCTTGGCGGTCATGACGACGAGAATCTTCATGATTCTCTCCTTGTTCTGGATTCGCTGCCGATTCAACACGCCCCCCGCAGGGGGCGTAAGGGGGTGACGTCAGGCCCGCGATACTTCGTCACGTGCGTCCAACGCCGAGATGATGGTGCGGAATTCACCGACCAGAGGGTGGTCGGGATGGGCTTCTGCAAATATGCGCTCGCCGTACAGGGAGGCCATTTCCGGCGAGTAGGGAAGGATTCCGGCCACGGGTGCGCCGTAGACCTCCTCGGAGCGCCGCCGGGCCGCGTCCCGGTCCATGCCCGCGGGTGCCATGCTCAGCACCAGGGTGCGCCGGCAGGCCAGGCGCCCGGCGAGGGCGAGGGTCTCCTCGACCCCTGAGAGGTCGATCCGGTCGGCCCGAGCCATGATCATCAGTACGTCGGCGCTCGCCATCGCGGTCACCGACTCGTTGTTGAGGCCGGCGTGCGTGTCGAGCAGCAGGACGTCCAGGGCGTAGTGCTCGGCCAGCCGGTCGAAGCCCTCCGGCAGCAGGCCGACGTCATAGCCTCCGGCCATGAGCTCCCGCAGGGCCGCCGTCCCGGTCCGGGCCGGTACGACGTACAGCCCGGGCACGCCGGCCGGCTGGGCGGCGGACTCGATCTCGCAGCGGCCGAGGAGGTAGTCGGCCAGGGAGGGTCCGGGGCCGAGCCGGAAGAGCAGGTCCAGGGTGGGTGACTGGATGTCGGTGTCCACCACCCCCACCCGGCGTCCCCCGGCCGCGATGAGCAGCGCGAGGTTGGCCAGTACCGAGGACTTTCCCGTCCCGCCGCGGTGCGAGTGCACCACGATGGTGCGGGTCACTAGGCCACCACCTGGTGGCCGGCGCCGTCCGCGTACGGCCCCCGCGCCGTACGTGGCCGGTGCAGGGCGAGCATGGTGACGTCGTCGTGCTGTTCGGCGGTGCCGGTGTGTTCGCGCACCGCCAGGTCCATGCGGTCGACGACGTCCTTGCCGCTGACCAGGGGGCCGGCGAGCAGTTCGAGCATGCGCTCGTCGCCGAGGAAGCTGCCGTTGGGGCAGCGGGCCTCGGGGACTCCGTCGGTGAAGACGAAGAGGGTGTCGCCCGGGTCCAGCTGGGCGTAGCCGAGGGTGTAGACGCAGTCCGGCAGCACCCCGACGGCCGGTCCGGTGATGTCCAGGGCGGCGGGCGGGCTGCCGTCGGCGGGCAGCAGCAGGGGCGGGTTGTGGCCGCCGTTGATGTAGACGAGGCTGCCGGTGAGCGGGTCCAGCACCCCGAAGAACAGGGTGGCGAAGTAGCCCTGCCGCAGGTGGTTCCTCGTGAGGTAGCCGTTGGTGGCCGTGACCGCGTTGAGCAGCGGGGTGGCGCCGACCACCGGGATCCGCCGGCTGCCGCCGGTCCGTCCGGCGGCGACCAGGTGCTGGAGTCCGCTGTTCTGTGCGGTGTGCCGGAGCAGGGAGCGGATGAGCGCCATGAAGAGCGCGGCACCGACCCCCTTGTCGCAGACGTCGGCGACGACGAAGGCCAGCCGGCGGCCGCGGGAGATCTCGAAGACGTCGTAGAAGTCCCCGGCGACCTGCCGGGCGGGCCGGAAGCGTACGTCGATCTCCCAGCCGTCGGGGACGGGCAGTGATTCGGGCAGGAAGCCCGCCTGGATCTCCCGGCCGATCTCCAGTTCCTTCTCGTAGCCCATGAGTTCGGCGCGGGCGTCGGCCTCGCGCAGGGTGCGGCCGAGTCCGGCGCGCTCCGAGCAGCTGTGCAGCCGCGCCCCGACGAGGGCGGGGAGGAAGGGGGGTACGAGGTAGTCGTGCCCGATCCGGACGTGTTCCTCCAGGGCGGCGAACTGCGTCACGGTCCAGACGACCACGATGGGGGCCCCGGCCCAGCGGCGCAGCCGGCGTACGGCCATCCGTACGGCGTCCCCGTCCGACTCGGCCGGGGCGAGGAGCACGTCCGCGACGGGCAGCAGTTCCTGCGGGCCTTCGCGCAGCTCCGTCAGCGTGCGGGTGACGAGGGAGGCGTCCATCGTCCGCAGGGCATCGAGCAGTTCCGGCGGTGGCGACGGGTGCTCGTCGAGGATGATCACGGTCGTGGAGGGCATGGGTCCGTCCCCTCAGCCTTCACAGTCAGCGTGCTGATGTTGCGGCCGTCCCTGTACGCATAGGCGAACTCGTCCACGCTGGTCAGGGCCAGGTGGATGCCGAGGCCGCCGATCCGCCGGTCCTGCGGGGGCACCCCGGGGCAGGGCGGCAGGCGGCCCGCGACGGGGTCGAAGGCGGGGGCGGAGTCCTCGATCGTGATCTCCACCCCGCCGGGGCCGGAGCGGCCGCGGACGGTGATCCGTCCGTCGCCGCCCCGGTACCCGTGCATCACGATGTTCGTGGCCAGTTCGTCGACGGCCAGCCGGAGCCGGTAGGAGGCGCGGGTGCTGAGCCCCGCCCGTCCGGCCAGCCGCAGGACGAACGCGGCGATGTCGCCCAGTGCCCCGACCGTGGCGGGCACTTCCAGTACGACGGGCGTTCTCGCCAGCTCGGCCATGTCAGTCACGGTCGTCACTCATCGGAGATGACGATGCTGCGGTCGAGGCCGGCCGTCCGGATGGTCCGGGAGACGGGCTCGATGGCACCGACCACCTTGATGGTGACGTTGTCGGCGATCTTCTGCTGGGCGAAGACCAGGGAGCGCAGTCCGGCGCTGGCCATGTAGCCGACGCCGGCCATCCTGATCTCGACGGTGGTGGTGCCGTGGCCGGCGGCCTTCTCGATGGTCTGGTGGAAGTCCGGCGCGGTCTCGGCGTCCAGCTCGCCGGACAGGTCGATCACGGTGGTGTCGCCCTCGATGCTCAGGGACACGGAAAGCGGCATGTCAGGTCTCCTTCGGTCAGGGCGTGTCGGAGGGGTCGGGGTCGTTGGTGCGGCCCACGAGGACGACCACGGAGCGCGGGCCGATCAGGTACTTGCCGGCGTTGTCCAGCTCGGCCTCGGTGCCCGGGGTGCAGATGTCGTACGGCGCCTCGGCACCGGTGTCGGCGAACAGGTGCCAGCTGCGTCCGCCGGGCAGGGCGGGCAGTTCCAGGTCGTGCGACTCCCAGTGCGCGTTCATGGCCACGTACACCACGTCGTCGTCCCCGGCGCCGCAGCGGGCGACCGCCACGAGGCGGCTGTCCGCCGACCAGTCGGGCTGCCAGGCCCGTTCGCCGTGCCAGCTGATGTCGGGCAGGCCCAGGTGCTCGCGGACCCGTCCGGTGGGGTGGGAGGTGGAGCGCAGCTCGCGGTGGCGGCCCCGGAAGGCGATCATCTCGCGGGTGAAGCGGAGCAGTTCGGCGTTCTCGTCGACCTGGTCCCAGTCGAACCAGGACAGTTCGTTGTCCTGGCAGTAGGTGTTGTTGTTGCCCTGCTGGGTCCTGCCGACCTCGTCGCCGGAGAGGAGCATCGGGATGCCCTGGCTGGTGAGGAGGATGGCGAGGGCGTTCTTCATCTGCCGGGTGCGCAGGGCGTTGATCGCCGGGTCGTCGGTGGGGCCTTCGGCGCCGCAGTTCCAGCTGTTGTTGTCGTTGGCGCCGTCGTTGTTGCCCTCGCCGTTGGCCTCGTTGTGCTTGTCGTTGTAGGAGACCAGGTCGGCGAGGGAGAAGCCGTCGTGCGCGGTCAGGAAGTTGACCGAGGCGGCGGTGCCGCGGCTGGAGTAGAGGTCGGGCGAGCCGGCGATGCGGGTGGCCAGTTCGCCGGTGACGCCGGGGTCGCCCTTGAGGAAGCGGCGCACGGTGTCGCGGTACTTGCCGTTCCACTCCGCCCAGCGGCCGTACGCCGGGAAGTTGCCGACCTCGTAGAGGCCGCCCGCGTCCCAGGCCTCGGCGATGAGCTTGGTGTGCCGCAGGACCGGGTCGTAGGCGAGGAGTTCCAGGAGCGGCGGGTTGGGCAGCGGGGTGCCGTCCAGGGACCGGCCGAGGATGGCGGCGAGGTCGAAGCGGAACCCGTCGATGTGGTAGTCGGCGACCCAGTGGCGCAGGCAGTCGAGGACGAAGTTGCGGACGACGGGGTGGTTGCAGTTGACCGTGTTGCCGGTGCCGCTGAAGTTGAAGTAGTAGCCCTCGGGCGTGAGCATGTAGTAGGTGGCGTTGTCGAGCCCCTTGAAGGAGATCGTCGGCCCCTGCTCGTTGCCCTCGGCGGTGTGGTTGAAGACGACGTCGAGGATGACCTCGATGCCGGCCGCGTGCAGATCCTTGATCAGCGTACGGAACTCGTCGCCCTGCATCCCGTAGCGTCCGGTGGCCGCGTAGCCGGCCTTGGGCGCGAAGAAGGAGACGGTGTTGTAGCCCCAGTAGTCGAAGAGCTTCTCGCCCGTCTCCGGGTTGGAGCGGGGATTGTCGCTCTCGTCGAACTCGAACACGGGCAGCAGTTCGATGCAGTTGACCCCGAGTTCCTTCAGGTACGGGATCTTCTCGCGCAGTCCGGCGAAGGTGCCGGGGGCGGTGACGCCCGAGTTGGGGTGCCGGGTGAAGCCGCGCACGTGGGCCTCGTAGACGACGAGGTCCTCGGCGGGGATGCCCAGCGGGGTGTCGTCGCCCCAGTCGAAGTCCTGGAGGCAGACGCGGGAGCGGTACTGGTAGCCGCGGCTGTAGTCCGGTTCCACGCCCCACACGTCGCGGCCCGCGATGAGCCGGGCGTAGGGGTCGGAGAGGATCTGGCGGGCGTCGAAGCGGTGGCCGGTGACCGGGTCGTAGGGGCCGTCGGCCCGGTACCCGTACTCGATGTTCTCGTGGTCGAGGCCGAAGACGGTCATGGCGAACACGCTGCCGGTGCGGAATTCCTCGGGGAACTCCAGTTCGGCCATCGGTTCGGGTTCTCCGCGTTTGAAGATGACCAGGGTCATGGAGGTGGCCTGGTCGGAGAAGACGGAGAAGCTGACCCCGCCGGGGACCACGTTGGCCCCGAAGGGGAACGGTTTGCCGGCGCGGACGCGGTACCCGCCCACCTCGTGGGTCGGGTACGCGTCGACGCGCAGGACCTGCTCGGACCGGGTCTCGCTCATCGCGCGGCCTTGGCCCTGGAGGCCGCCGCGGCGGCCTCGCCGGTCTCGAAGAAGTCGAGGAAGCCGGTGGCCGACATGACGAACCGGACCTCCTCGCTCACCCCGTAGAGGGTGACGGCCACACCGGCGTGCTGGGCCTCGCGGTAGACGACGAGGAGGGTGCGCAGGCCGGCGCTGGAGACGTAGGTCACCGCGGTGAGGTCGATCCGCAGCGGCTTGCCCTCGCGGACGAGCGGCAGCAGGGACTGGAGCAGCGTGCCGGACGTCTCGCTGTTGATCTCACCGGTGGCGACGAGCACGGTACCCGTCTTGTTCCGGCGTTCTTTGACGTTGAGAGTCATTGCGTTCCCCTCTGTTTGGGGCGCCCCCCGTTGAGCGCTACTTCGTGGCCGTCGGCCGCAGCCGGACCTTCACCTTGACGCGGCTCTGGACGTCGGGCAGGCGTACGGTGAGCGCCTCCGCGTCGAAGTCGGTGTAGGGCTTCTCGTCGATCTCCACGGATGCGATCCGCACCGAGCCGGCGGGCAGCAGGTCGGGCGAGACGCGCAGGATGCGGTCGGGCAGGCCGGTCGGGTCGGGCTGGAAGTGGAAGTCCATCTCCCGGCCGTTGATCAGCAGGTTGTTGTAGACGGCGGCGAGGTAGCAGAGCTCCGCCGAGTGGTACATGGACATCGAGTGGCTGCCCTTGAGCCGCTCGGTGCCGAGCAGGTACGGCGTACCGCTGGCGAGGACGTTGAAGTAGACGGCGCCCTCGTCGTGGTCGAGGAAGAAGGTGTTGTAGAAGGCCTGCGCCTGCCGGGCCTCGCGCAGGTTCGCGTCGCCGCCGACGGTGCCGTTCAGGATGAGGTAGGCGAGGATCGCCTGCTCCTGCTGCCACCAGGCCTTGCGGTCGTGCCAGGCGAAACGATACGTCTCCTGGTCCCCCTGCTTCACTCGCTCCACGACGTCGTACCAGCCGCCGCGCTGCACGTCGCTGCCGACGGCCGGCATGATCTCGCCGATCTTCTTGGCCAGCTCCTCGTACGCGGGCTTGGCCTTCAGCGAGTTCATCCGCATCAGGTTCCAGGCGATCTTCAGGTTGTGGCCGACGACCGCGCGGTCCTGCTGCCAGCTGTGCGCCTTGTCGTGCGACCAGTCGCGCATGAAGCGCTCCTGCACGAAGGGACTGTTCTCGTAGTCCGGGAACTTGTCCGCGATCGTGTCGAAGGTGTACTCGAGGAAGTCGGCGTACTTCTGGTCTCCCGTCGCCAGGTACAGGTTGATCAGGTAGGCGGGGGCGTGGTCGCCGACGGAGTTCCAGTTCTTGCGCTCGGCGTTCTCACCGAGGGACTCGTGGTCCGCGCTGAAGAGGATCGGGTCGATGTGGGAGTAGTAGCCGCCCTGCTCCGGGTCGAAGAAGAACTTGTCGAACAGCCGGATGGTGGCGTCCGCGTCGTTCTTGATCCGCACGTCACCGGTGACCCGGTAGGTCTGGACGGGGCCGGCCAGCGCGTAGATCTGCTCGTACATCGGGATCGCGTCGTAGTCGTCGGAGAACTCCGAGGTGAACAGCTTGCGCTCGCTGTCCCCGTCGACGCTGATGCCGTGGTACCAGAAGACCACGTCCTCCTCGCCGTCCACGACCCGCATGTGCTTGCGCAGGTACTCGGTGCCGCGCTCGGCGACCTCCAGGTACTCGTCCTTGCCGGTGAGCAGGTAGGCCGAGGCCATGCCGTACACCAGGCGGGAGATGGTGTCCGTCTCCTGGACGTGGCTCGCGGTCTTGTCACCGCCGAGCCGGATCTCGGTGCGGTACTCGTCGAAGTCCACCGGCCCGTCGCCGAACTGCGCCCGCTTGTAGAAGTCGGCCAGCGACTCGATCTGCTTGATCCACCAGCTGCCCTCCTCGAAGCGGTAGTCCTCGGCGCCGCGCCCCAGGAACACCAGGCGCTTGGCGTCGAAGCGGCCGCCGTGCTCCGGGTAGTGCACGCCGTAGACGAAGAGGAACCGCCCCGGGGAGAGCATCTCGTCGATGTGCCCGGAGGCGTCGATGTAGGGCTCGTCCAGGTTGCGGACCAGTTCGGCGCTGGGGTCGCCGGCGAGGGACACGTCGAACTCCCTGCCGTCGGAGGTCTTCAGCCGCAGCAGGCGCGTCCCGGAGTCGAAGCGGACGACGTAGCCCGCGATGGTGTCGGAGAAGGAGAAGCTCACGGCGTCCGCCATGTCATGCACCGTCCTTGTCGTGAGTGTCGTCGTCCTCGTATCCCTGGCTCACTTCGACGATGACCCCGTCCGGGTCGCGGACCCACACGGTCCGCCAGCCGCAGATGAAGTCGTCGAAGTCCAGCGGTCCCAGGGTCACTTCCGCCGCGTCGCCCAGGTCCGCCAGGAACGCGTCCACGCTGTCGGTCCGGAACGCCAGGTGGCGCATCCGGCCCGGTGCCTGCGGCCCGTCGTCGTGCGCCGGCCGGGCCGGGTCGGCGGTGGCCGCGAAGAGCTCCAGGTAGGCGTCGCCCTTGCGCAGGAACACGATCTGCGCGTCCCCGAGGTCGACCACCCGGGCCCGGGTGAAGCCGAAGTAGCGGGTGTAGAAGTCCTCGGTGGTCTTCTGGTCCGCGCAGTTCAGGCCCACGTGCGACCAGACCATCGGGCGGTCCCCGGAGCCCGGCATCAGCCGGCCCCCCGGCCCCGCCCGGCCGCGATCAGCTCGATGATCCGGCGGGCGAACAGGTGGTGGTGGGCGCCGGTCCGGCCGGTGACCAGGTCCCCGTCGACCACCACGTCCGCGTCGACGTACTCCCCGCCCATGTTGCGGACGTCGCCGATCAGGTTGTTGTGGCAGACGACCTTGCGGCCGCGGATCCTGTCCGGGATCGAGGACGCCAGCCACATGCCGTGGCAGATGATCCCCTTCAGGACCGTCGGCTCTTCGAAGGCCCGGCGCAGCAGCTCGGTCGCCGGGGCGAGGACGTCCACGTCCTCGGTGTAGCGCAGCCGGTCGGCCACCATGCCCGAGGGCACGATGAGCGCCGCGTACCGGCGCAGGTCCTCGTCGCTCAGCCCCTCCAGGGACCGGTTCACGGTGAACGGCGCCCGGTACTCGTGCCCGGTGAAGGTGATGGAGTCGTTGCCCCACAGCCGGGTCAGGAAGTCGACCTCGGCGCCCTCCTCCGCGAACCGGTGCTGGTAGTAGAAGATCTCGGGCTCGTAGTAGTCGCTCTCGACCAGGACCGCGATCCGGGTCCCGGACAGCGCCCCCTCGCGCAGGACGGCATCAGGCACGGCGGGTCCCCCTCAGGAAGTCCGCCGCGCGCTCTGCGATCATCGCGATGGCGGTGTGGCAGTTGCCCGACGGGACCGCGGGCATCACGCCGGCGTCCACGACGCGCAGGTTGCGTACGCCGTGCACCCGCAGCTCGGGGTCGACGACCGCGAGGTCGTCGACGCCCATGCGGCACGAACCGGCCTGGTGGTGGTAGCTCTCGGACTTCTGCTTCACGAAGGCCCGCAGGTCGTCGTCGCTCACGCAACCGGGGCCGGGCTGCAGCTCCTGCTTGTACCAGGGCGAGAACGCCGAGGTCGCGAAGATCTCCCGGGCGATCCTGACGCCCTGCACCATGCGCTCCAGGTCCCACCGGTCGCCCAGGTAGTTCGGGTTGATCAGCGGATGGGCGAGCGGATCGGCGCTCGCCAGCCTGATCCAGCCGCGCGAGACCGGGCGTACGACGCCGGGCAGGATGGACACCGTGTTCGGGTGGTCCTGGCCGACGATCACGTCGAAGGGCACGTGGACGAAGGCGATCTGCAGGTCTGGGGCCGGCAGCCCCGGCTGGGAGGCCAGGAACAGAGCGCTCTCCGAAAGGTTTTGCGCGGGCGCCGGGAGCTCCTGAGTGACCTCGGCCATCAGCCCGGTCAGAACGTGGTTGTGGAAGTTCTCGCCGACACCGGGCACGGCCGCGGTGACCCCGATGCCGTGCTCGCGCAGCTGCTCGGGGTGGCCGATGCCGGACAGCAGCAACAGCTTCGGCGACTCGATCGCGCCGGCCGCCACGACCACCTCGCGGCGGGCCCGCACGGTGTGCGGTCCGGGCGCGGAGACGGTGCTGTGGCCGTCGCGGACGGTCCGGCCGGGGAACTCGGCGGGCGCCTCCAGCTGGACGTACTCGACGCCCGTGCAGGTGTCCCCGTCGAAGAGCAGCCGGCTGCTCTGCGCGTTGGTGCGCAGCGTCAGGTTGGGCCGGGCGAGCGCGGGCTCCAGATAGGCGGCCAGAGCGCCCTGTCGGCGGCCGTCGGCCACGTCGATGTGGTGCCAGCCGGTGCCGAAGAGCCCGCGCCGGGGCCCGTCGGTGTTGAAGTCGGCGATCTCCTCGTGCCCCAGCTCGACGGCCGCGTCGATGAAGGCGCGGGAGACCGGGTTGGGGCCGTGCAGACCGGCGTTGGTGATCCGCTGCGGGCCGCGGGTGCCGGTGGTGGGGGCGGTGACGTCCTCCTGGCCCTCCAGCAGCGCGAAGTACGGGAGCACGTCCTCGTACGCCCAGCCGGCCGCGCCCTGGTAGGCCCAGTTGTCGAAGTCCGAGGCGTGGCCGCGGACGTGCATCATGATGTAGAGGTTGCTGCTGCCGCCCGGGGCCTTGCCGCGCGGTTCGTACGTACGGCGGCCGTCGAGCCCGGGTTGCGGTGTGCTGGTGTAGCCCCAGTCCACGGGGCCGCCGAGGAGCTTGTACCAGGAGGACGGGTCGTCCACCTCGGGCGGGATGCGGGAGCCGCCCGCCTCCAGGACCAGGACGGAGACGTCCGGGTCCTCGGAGAGCCGGTTCGCCAGGACGCTGCCCGCGGTGCCGGATCCCACGACGATGTAGTCGTACTCTTCCACGCTCACCGGTCCCCCCTCAGTCCTGGCCCAGCACCTGGAAGGGGACCGTGTCGTGGTGGTTCGCCATGTAGGCGATCTTTCCGTCCACGATCCGGAAGAAGTTCATGACGTCGGCCTCGATGGGCTCACCGGAGGCGCTGACCGCGCTCAGGTGGGAGACGGCCGCGGCCTTCTCCCCGTCGACGAGGAAGTGCACGGGCTCGTTGCGGAAGACCCGGTACATCGTCCCCATGCCCTTCATCATCGAGCGGAGCACCTCGAGGCCCTCGATGTGGCCGGCGAGCTGCTCGTCCATGACCTGGTCGTCGGCGAACAGGTCGCACCAGCGGTCCCAGTCCCCGGCGTTGGCGTACTCGTAGTACTTCTGCAGGATCTGTCGTGCGTCCATCGCGCTCATCCCCCTATCCGTCCCTGCGTGTTCCGTCCGGCGCGAACGGCGCCCAGAACTGGCTGAAGGCGGTCGCCGAGTCCCCGAAGAGCCCGTCGCGGCCCTCCACGATCCGGCCGTCCCGCCACCGCATGAAGTGGAAGACGGGGTAGTCCATCCGCTCGTACGGGGAACCGCTCGTCTCGGCCGCACCGGCCCGCAGGGCGACGTTGCGGCACACGTCCGCCGAGCAGTCCTCGCCGACCAGCACCGCTTCCAGGTCCATCCGGAAGGTGCCCCCCGTGAGCTTGTGGGTCTGCCCCATCAGCTCCAGGAAGGCGTCCAGGCTCTCGTACCAGCCCGCCAGGGGGTGGTTGCCCGGCACCAGCCAGCGCAGGTCCTCCGCGTAGTACTCCAGGATCCTCGCGCGGTCGCCGGAGCCGAGGGCGGCGTACGCCTCCCCGACCCGCTCCCGTGTCACTCCGGTCATCGCCCCTCCTCCTTCACCGCGGTCACAGGGAGCCGGAACCGGGCATCGGTGCCAGGTCGTTGACGGTGTACTGCTTGATCAGCGGCCCGTCGGGGCCCGCGACCACGGTCCAGGTCTGGTCGGCGTCGAAGCCGAGCCACTCGCTGCGCGCGGCCGGCGGGTCCCACATCTTGGCCTGCCAGTTGACGAGGACCCGGACGACCGCCCGGTCCCCCTCGATGACGGGCTCCACCTTGGTGACCGTGTGCACCTCGTCGAAGAAGCGGTGGGTGACGGCCTCGTACCAGCGGCCGAAGCCCTCGTGGCCGAGGAAAGTGTCCTCGGGGACCTTGAACTCCAGGTCCTCGGTGATCATGGCGAGCACATCGGCCGGCCCCACGTGCTGGTCCAGCGCCGCGTACCAGTTCTCGGCGAAGGCGCGGATCGCGTCCTCGGTCAGCTGTCGCTCGGCGGGCATGCGGTCTCCTCCTGTTCCGTGTCGTGCGGGGTGACGGGTCGGGTCGGTTCAGATCTGGACGTCGACGAGGAACGGCCCGGGGTGGGACAGCATCCGGCCCACCGCGGCGACCGCCTCGTCCGGCTTCTCCACCCGCATCCCGCCGGCGCCCAGCGAGCGGGCCAGCCCGGCGAAGTCGATCTCGGGGTGCGAGAGGTCGAAGGAGCCCGGGAAGCCGTGCTCCGGGATGTCCCGCTCCCGCCAGTACTGGGCGATGTTGTCGTCCAGCAGCCGGTACTTGCGGTTGTTGCAGACGACGAACTTGGCGTCGATGCCGTGCCGGGCGGCCGTCCACAGCGCCTGGTAGGTGTACATGGACCCGCCGTCGCCCGCGAAGCCCACGACGAGCCGGTCCGGGCGGGCCAGCTTGGCCCCCACCGCGCCGGGGAAGCCCACGCCGAGCGAACCGCCGCGGGTCAGGTGGTAGTCGCCGGGGCGCTCCGCCGGCAGGTACCGGGTGACCAGCGGCGACGTGGTCAGCGCCTCGTCGAAGACGATCAGGTCCCCGCCGGTGCGCTCGGCCAGGGTCCGCAGGAAGACGGCCATCGGCGTGCCGTCGTCCTCGCCCGCCGCGCCCGCGGCCCGGACCCGCTCGCGGGTCCGTACGTCGAGCCGGGCGGCCGCGGCGGCCCGCCGCTGCGGGGTCAGCTGCCGCTCCAGTACGCCGGCCAGCGCGTGCAGCGCCTGCCGCGGATCCGCGGCGAGTCCGAGGTCCACCGGGTGGTTCTTGGCGATCTCGTAGGCGTTGAGGTCGATGTGGACGACCTTCGCGCCCGCCCTGAAGGGGCTCTCCAGCTCGGGGAACACCTCCGGGAAGACGTAGGTGCCGACGATCAGCACCCCGTCCGCGTCGCCGATCAGCTCCTTGCTGTGCGGGCCGAACATGTGGCCCGTCTGGCCGCGCCGCAGCGGGTGCGAGGCGGCGATGTTCACCTCGGAGGAGTCGACCTCGTACACGTCGGCGCCCAGCAGCTCGGCGACGGCGACGAGTTCGCGCTGCGCCCCGGAGAGCGCCACTCCGTCCCCGACCAGCACGACCGGCCGCTCGGCGGACGCCAGCAGCTCCGCCGCCCGGCCCACTGACGCCGGTGAGGGGGCCACGTCCGTGAGCGGGACCGTGGCCGGCAGCACGGGCTCGGAGTTCAGCTCGTCCAGCACGTCCATCGGCAGCGCGACGAACACGGGCCCGCGCGGCGGGGTGAGCGCGATCTTGACGGCCCGCCGCACGGTGCGCAGGACGGACCGCGGGTCGGTGACGCGGGTCGCGTACTTGGTCACGGGCCTCGCCATCGCCACCAGGTCGGACGCCATCTGCGCGTCCATGGCGTCGTAGCGCACCCCGGCGTCGCCGGCGACGACGACGAGCGGGGTGTGGCCGCGCAGCGACTGGTAGAGCATCCCGATGCCGTTGCCCAGGCCCACTCCGGAGTGCAGCTGGAGCAGGGCCGCGCCGCCGGTCGCCCGGGCGTACCCGTCGGCGATGCCGGCGGCCACGGTCTCCTGGAGGGCCAGGACGTACCGGAAGTCCTCCGCGGCGTCCACCGCGTCGAGGAATCCCTGTTCCACCGTCCCCGGATTTCCGAACATCACCTTCAGGCCGTCGGCCTTGAACTGCTCGATCAGCCTTTCCCGTCCGGGAGTGGCTTCCATGAATTCCCCCTCGACTTTCCGATTTCCCGGCGGTTTCCGGGATTACCAGCCGTATCGGGTGAGCCCGTCCTCCAGGACCTCCACGATCTTCTGCCCCGTCAGATAGGAGTCGGGTGTGGAACGTCCGGTGACGAAGGGGAAGTCCACGATCACGGAGACCGGTTTCCCGAAGTTCCCGTGGTACGCGCCGCTCGGTCCCGTCGCGTCGCGCAGGATGTACTCCAGCGGATACGGCGGCGGCCCCATGTTGAAGTCGGTACCGAGGAATCCGGTGCCGTCCTTGTAGTCGTACTCCTTGCAGTGGCCGGTCACGTGCTTGCCCCAGATGATGCTCTTGCGGTCGTCCCAGTCCCGGGCGAAGGCCAGGCAGGCGACCCCGTAGCACTCGGCGGCCACGACCTTGCCGGCCTTCCGGAAGCCCAGGATCAGGGCGTGCACGCGCTCGTTGTTGGCGAGGTCGGCGATCGGGCCGCTGCCGCCGACGATGAGGATCGCGTCGTATCCGGCGATGTCGGCGTCGAGTTTGTCGAGATCGCGGTGGTACTGCTCCAGCTTGGGCAGGTAGGCCGCGTCGCTCGTGTACGGGCGTTCGGGCACCCACGCCTCGATGTCGAGCGGCGAGTCCAGCCGGCTCGACTGCTCGAACTCCCGGCCCAGCCGGGCGTTCTCCTCGGTGGTCACCGAGCGTCCGAGCGGCGGGTCGACGTAGTGCGCGTCGAGGCTCGGCGGGAGAGCGTGCGCACGCTTTCCGGTCGGCGTCGCGAATATGACTTCGTAGCCCCGCTCGTCGAACTTCGAGACGGGGCCTATCAGTTCCTCGGCCCAGTAACCGTGTTCGGAGACAATGACCAGAATCTTTCTGCTCACGTATTCCTCCAGGCGCCGCCTGTTGTCGTTGGCGTCCCCCACACTGGCCGGGCCGGGAGCCTTCGTCAAAGCGCCGGCATGCGACTTCGTGAGGTAGCCGGACAGGTGACCGCGGCACCTCAGGAAGTCGTTCGCGGACGTCATGAAGTAGCCGCAGGACTACGTGACTTCGGCCGAATCGGTGAACCTTTTCGCGAGGCCCGTCCTAAGGTCTGGACGCGCCGTGAATCGCGGGCGCGCGAAGCACGAGGAGAAGGACGGCGACGATGACGATGGACCTGTTGTGCACACACATCGATCAGATACGTCCGGTGAGGCCCACAGCGGTGGGCTGCGAGGAGTGCCTCATCGCCGGCGATACCTGGGTGCACCTGCGGCTGTGCCTCAGCTGCGGACACGTCGGGTGCTGCGACTCGTCGAAGAACCGTCACGCCACCCGGCACTACCGGGTCACCGAGCACCCGATCGCGGCCTCCCACGAGCCGGGCGAGGACTGGGCCTGGTGCTACGCCGACCAGCTGATGCTGGACCCGGCATGAGTACGGCCCGCGAGACCTCCCCCGCCGCCGGCGCCCCCACCGCGCCCGCCGCCCCGGGCCCGGTCCCGGAGCCGGTTCCGGTCCCCGCCGCGACCGCCGCCCCGGCCGCCGCCGAGCGCGCGGAGAGCCGCAAGCCGGTGATCCTGGCCGTCGACGACGACCCGCAGGTGCTGCGGGCCGTCCGGCGCGACCTGCGCAGCGCCTACGGCGACCGCTACCGGGTCCTCGGCGCGTCCTCGGCGGCCGACGCCCTGAAGATCCTGGACTCCCTCGACGAGCGGGGCCACGACCCGGCGCTGTTCCTCGTCGACCAGCGCATGCCCGACGTGACCGGCGTCGAGTTCCTGCTGGAGGCCGTCAGCCGCTTCCCGGACGCCCGCCGGGTGCTGCTGACCGCGTACGCCGAGACCGACGCGGCGATCACCGCCATCAACCGGGTCCGGCTGGACTACTACCTGCTCAAGCCGTGGGACCCGCCGCACGAGCGGCTCTTCCCCGTCCTGGACGACCTGCTCTCGGACTGGCTGGCGACCTACCGCCCCGCCTATGACGGGATCATCGTCGCCGGCCACCTCGTCTCCCCCGGCACCCACGCCGTACGGGACTTCTTCACCCGCAACGGCCAGCCGTTCCGCTTCCTCAACGTCGAGCGGGACCCCGAGGCGCTCACCCTGATCGCCGCCCAGCCCGACGTGACCCTGCCGCTGGTCCGCTTCCCGGACGGAGCGGTGCTCTCGGCCCCGACCGACACCCAGCTCGCGCAGCACCTGGGCCTGGCCACCACCGCCTCGCGCCCGCACTACGAGTGCGTCATCGTCGGCGCCGGCCCCGCGGGCCTCGCGGCGGGCGTCTACTCGGCCTCCGAGGGCCTGTCCACGCTGATGCTGGACTCCCGCGCCCCGGGCGGCCAGGCCGGCACCTCCAGCCTGATCGAGAACTACCTCGGCTTCCCCTCGGGCCTCTCCGGCGGCGACCTGACCCGCCGGGCGACCATCCAGGCCTCCCGCTTCGGCGCCGAGATCCTGCACCCGGTGGAAGTGGTCTCGCTGACCAGGGACGACCCGGCGAAGATCCTCACCCTTGCCGACGGCACGGAGATCTCCGCCGAGACGGTCCTGCTCGCGACCGGGGTCTCGTACAACCGGCTCGACGCCCCGGGCGCCGACCGCTTCGAGGGAGCCGGCCTCTACTACGGCGCGGCGACCACCGAGAGCTCGGCCTGCATCTCCCAGCACGTGTTCATCGTCGGCGGGGCCAACTCGGCGGGGCAGGCCGCCGTGCACTTCGCGAAGTACGCCGCCCGCGTGACCATCCTGGTCCGGGCGTCCTCGCTGGACGCGAGCATGTCCCGCTACCTCGTCGACGAGATCGAGCGCACCCCGAACATCGAGGTGAAGGTGCGCACCACGGTGGTCCGGCTCGACGGCGACGAGCACCTGGAGCGGCTCACCCTGCACGACGCGGACAGCGGCAAGGACACCGAGGTCGCCGCCCGCTTCATGTTCACCTTCATCGGGGCCCGTCCGCACACCGACTGGCTCGCGGGCGTCGTCGAGCGGGACGAGTACGGCTTCGTCCTCACCGGCTCGGACCTGATCTCGAACGGCGGCGAGCTCCCGGCCGAATGGAGCCTGGAGCGCGCGCCCTACCCCTTGGAGACGAGCGTGCCCGGCGTCTTCGCGGCGGGCGACGTCCGCGCCCACTCGGTCAAGCGGGTCGCCTCGGGCGTGGGCGAGGGCGCGATGGCCGTCTCGCTGATCCACCGCTACCGATCGATGGGCTGAGAGCGAACGCTCCAGGGCTTGTGATCAAGGACGCACCGGACGCAACGTTGATTACATGATTACAGTCGAACAGAGCGAACAGCTCCGCGCGTGGTTCGCCGAGCGCCTGCCGGTCGACGTCTACGAGTCCCTCGACTCGGTCACCGCCGATCGCGAGGAGATCACGGTCGTCGGCACCGTCCCGCCGACCGAGTCCGTACGGGAGTTCCGCGAACGCACCCGCGAACAGCGCATCGAAGTGGCCCGCGAGGCCGAGGAGCTCTACCGCCGCAAGGTCGCCTGGGGCGTACGGGTGGGTGAGGAGACGACCCTCTTCACCCACCTCGCCGTCCCCGTCATGACCCGTCTGCGCCAGTCCGAACGCCAGGTCCTCGACACGCTGGTCGCCGGCGGCGTGGCCCGCAGCCGGGCCGACGCACTGGCCTGGTGCGTCCGCCTCGTCGGGCGCAACACCGACAGCTGGCTGACGGACCTGCGCGACTCCCTCGACCAGGTCGGACGGGTCCGCGCACAGGGTCCCGACGTCGTGGGCCCGACCGACTCCATGAAGTCCGGGTCCGAATGACGAATACGCCCCACGGAGCCGTGTGATCGCGTAAGGCTGACCGAGACCTACACCCAGGGAGAGGTACGCACCATGACGACCACCGTCGAATACATCCGCTACCGGATCGCATTGGACGACCAGCAGGCCTTCGAGGACGCGTACGCCCGGGCGGCCGAGGCCCTGGCCGCCTCGCCCGAGTGCATCGACTACGAACTGGCCCGGTGCGAGGAGGAGAAGGAGCGCTACATCCTCCGGATCCGCTGGACCTCGATCGAGGCCCACCTGGGCGGGTTCCGCAAGGGGGAGCACTTCCCGGCCTTCTTCAGCGCGATCCGCCCGTACGTGACGGCCATCGAGGAGATGCAGCACTACCTCGTGACGGGCGTCGTGGGCACGGGAAAGGGCGCCGGACAGCGATGAGCACCACACCCACCATCTACGAGTGGATGGGCGGGGCGGAGGCGATGGAACGCCTCACCGACGCCTTCTACGCCCACGCCCTCCAGGACGAGATCCTGGCCCCGGTCTTCGCCGGCATGGACGCGGAGCACCCGCAACACGTCGCGGTCTGGCTGGCGGAGGTCTTCGGCGGCCCGGCGGAGTACACCGCCCACCACGGCGGCCACCAGCACATGGCCACGAAGCACCTGGGCCGCGCGATCACCGAGGAGCAGCGCCGCCGCTGGGTGGACCTGCTCATGGACACGGCCGACGAGGTCGGCCTCCCGACGGACCCCGAGTTCCGCGGGGTCTTCGCCTACTACATCGAGTGGGGCACCCGCATGGCCCTGATCTACTCGGGCCCCAACCCCCCGCCGGTCGACGCGGCGAAGATCCCGGTCTGGTCCTGGGGCCAGACCCCGCCCTGGATCCCCGAGACCGACTGAGCCACCCCCGAACCGGGCGACCCCAGGCCGCCCGGTTCCCGTCTCCAGCCCCGCCGTCGTTCGAGGCGCGAGGCCCGGGGCACACTTCAGCCCCGCCGGCGTTCGAGGCGCGGAGCCGGGGCACGATTCAGCCCCGCCGGCGTTAGAGGCGCGGAACCGGGGCACGATTCAGCCCCGCCGGCGCTTGAGGCGCGGGGCCCGGGGGGGGGAGCCCCCGCACTCTCAGCCCCGCCGGCGTTTGAGGCGCGGGGCCCGGGGCGGAGCCCCGCACTCTCAGCCCCGCCGGCGTTTGAGGCGCGGGGCCCGGGGGGGGGGGGGGGAGCCCCCGCACTCTCAGCCCCGCCGGCGTTTGAGGCGCGGGGCCCGGGGCGGAGCCCCGGCGGCCGGCCCGCGCCCGGCCTCGAAGCCCTCCGCACCGCCGGCCACCACCACCGTGAGCCCGAGCCGCCCGGACTCCTCCCCCACCCCCCGCCAGAAGTCCACGGCCTCCTCCAGCACTTCCACGAAGGTCTCCCACTCCTCCGGCCGCGCCCCCGCGTACCCCCGCCACGCCGTCACGGCGACCACCCACCCGGCGGGAGCCGACGCCGCGTCAGCGGGCGCCGACCAGGACAGATCCCGCAGCGCATCCGCGAGCGCGTCCCAGTTGCCGCCCACCCACTCCGGCAGCCGCAAGGCCTCCCCGCACCGCCTCATCAGCCCGGCCTTGTCCCGTACGCCGTCCAGGTCCAGCCGTACGGCCGTCCGGCCCGCCGCCTCCGCGGCTGCGAGCGCCGGGGCGAGCGGCTGCGGATCCAGGCTCATCGCAGAACCGCCTTGAAGGTCTCGTAGTGGTCGTCCGTGTAGTAGAACTCCCCACCCCCGCCCGTCACGATCCGCCGGGCCCCACGATCCCGCTCCCCCGGCGTACGCACCGTGAACTCGTGGTAATAGCCGCGCTTCTGTCGCGGCAGAACCTTCTCGAAGTTGCCGAAGACGGTGCCGTCCTGGCGGTACGGATACGGCCCGCCCCGGTCGATGAGCGCGAGCACGTCCCGCGCCTCCCGCGGCAGCGCGTCGGCCCGCACGGCCGCCATGCCCCGCGCCCAGCCCGGCACGTCCTCCGAGGCCGCGGGCGCGGCGGGGCCGGGTCCCCGCGTACCGCAGCCCGCCGTCGCGACGAGCGCCACGCAGAGGAACACGGCCCCCAGCGAACGCAACAGCCATCGGGGCACGTTCCGGCAGATCATGCACCGATCGTGCCAAATATCCGATTCGCCCGCGAATCGCTCGGTCGCGTCAGAGCGCGGCCATCTTGCTGTACGGACTCAGGATGCGCTTCTGGACCGAACCGAAGTCGACGAGAACGGCGATCCCCTCCTCGATTCCGACGACACGGCCGAGGCCGTGCTCGTCGTGAGTGACCCGGTCGCCGACGTTGAACTGCCGGATGGGCTGTTCCACGGGGGCTTTGAACGGGCTGGACGGCAAATGGCGGCGAGGCACTGCTGATTTTGTCATCGGACCCAGTATGCGCCCCGCGAGCCGCCCCGCGGTCGCCCTTCGCATCTCGATCCGGGCACCATCCGCACCACGCGCCGCACAGAGAGCGGCCCGGGCCGCCCCACGGGCCCCTACAGGTCGTCGGGGTCGGCCCGGTCGAGCGCCGGCCGCAGCCCGGGGGCCGACTCCGTCAGCAGGTAGTCGGCGACCGCCGTGTCCGTGACGAGGCTGGTGACCAGCCCCGACCTCAGCACCGCACCGATCGCGGAGGCCTTGCGCAGGCCGCCCGCGATCGCCACCACCTCGGGGATCCGTCGCAGCCGGTCCGCCTCGACCGTGATGCAGCGCTCGCCGAGGTCACGGCCGACGCGTCGGCCCTCGGCGTCGAAGAGGTGGGCGGACATCTCGGCCGCGACGCCCAGCGAGGCGTAGTGCGCCCGCTCCTCGTCCGTCAGCATGTCGTGGACGGTCGAGATGCCCGGCTCCCACGAGCCGATGGAGACGGCCGCGACCGTCACCTTGTCGAAGTAGTCGAAGGCGCGCGCGATCCCGGTCTGGCTGCGCAGCGCGGCCGCCGTCGCCGGGTCGGGCAGCAGCATGGGCGCGTAGATCGGGTGCGCGTCGCCGCCCGAGACCTGCGCGGCCCTGCGTACGGCCTCCACCGAGCCGCGCTCCGCCGTACCGGCGTCGTACACCCCGGTGAGCTGCACCACCGTGCACTGCGGCAGACGGTGCAGGGAGGCGGCCATGTGGATGGTCGACCGCCCCCACGCCAGACCGAGTACGTCGCCCTCACTCACCAGCTCGCCCAGCAGGTCGGCGGCGACCGCGCCGAGGTTCTCCGGGTCCGGAGCGTCCTCGGTGGCGTCGGCCGGCGACTCCACCACGACGGCGTGCCGGAGCCCGTACCGGGCCCGGAGCGCGTCCGACCGCTCCGCGTCGAGCTCGGCCGGAACGCGGATCTCGATGCGCACGAGGTCGCGTTCGAGGGCGGTCTCCAGCACCCGCGCCACCTTGAAGCGGCTCACGCCGAACTCCTCGGCGATCTGGATCTTGGACTTGCCCTCCAGGTAGAAACGGCGGGCCATGGCCGCCGCCTGCACCAGCTCCGCGGGTCCCATCCGCAGGGCTGACCGTCCCGCCGACATTGCAGACACCGCGTTCTCCTCACTGCTGTTCACACTCTCGTGTTCACACTCTCGACTCGCCGTTCATCCTGTCAGATCCGACGGCCGTTGATCAGCCTGGACAGCTCCCGTTCACCGAGCTGTTCACCAATGCTCGGCTCAGTGGTCGCAAGCCCACGGCGCCGCCGCGATCGCCGCACCCGCCTGGTCACGCAGCGTGCGGACGGCGGCCGCCGGATCGACTGCCCCGTAGACCGCGCTGCCCGCCACGAAGACGTCCGCGCCGGCCTCGGCGCACCGCTCGATGGTCGAGGCCGAGACCCCGCCGTCGACCTGCAGCCACAGCTCCAGACCGTGCTTGGCGATCAGCTCCCGGGTGCGGCGGATCTTGGGGAGCATGATGTCGAGGAAGGGCTGGCCGCCGAAGCCGGGCTCGACCGTCATGATCAGCAGCATGTCGAGCTCGGGGAGGATGTCCTCGTACTGTTCGATCGGCGTCGCGGGCTTGAGCGCCATGGAGGCACGCGCCCCCTTCGCCCGGATCTCGCGCGCGAGGCGCACGGGAGCCGCCGCGGCCTCGGCGTGGAAGGTGACCGAACCCGCACCGGCCTCCACGTACTGCGGGGCCCAGCGGTCGGGGTTCTCGATCATCAGGTGCAGGTCCAGCGGGATGTCCGTGGCGCGGCTCAAGGACTCCACGACCGGCATGCCGAGGGTGAGGTTCGGGACGAAATGGTTGTCCATGACGTCGACATGCAGCCAGTCGGCCCCCTCGACGGCCTTCGCCTCCTCGGCGAGACGGGCGAAGTCGGCGGACAGGATGCTGGGATAAATCTGAGCGGCCATGCCCCAAGCCTGCCATGCCTGGGGCCGGTTCCGGCCACGACCCCGCAAGAGGCGTACTCCGTAGCAAGCCTTAACCACATCCGCGCGACACTTAACCGGGTCTTAGGGTTGGGGGCGGAAAGAGGCGGCGGGGGCTCCGGGAGGGGGCGGGGTCCACTCGACCGGCCTCGGAGACGTCCTGGGGTTTCCCGTCAGTCCCATCGTCTTCCGTGTCGGACCGGCCCCTCAAGGGCGCTCCCTGCGGTCGCGTCACTGCGTGATGGCCTTCGGCCACCCTTGACCGCCCGTCCCGCCACGGAAAATCCGAGGACTGCCAGGAAGCCCCCAGAAGAACGGGCCGGGCGTTCCGTTCCAGGGACGGGCAGATCACAGATCCCAGGCGGCGGTGGGGGTGCGCCCCGCATCGCTACGCGCTCCTGCCGGACGGCGTCCGCGAGCCTCTTGGGCTGGGCATAAGCCGCCACTGATCGCTACGCGCTCCTGCGGGACGGCGTCCGCAGGAGCAGTGGGCTGGTCGTAAGCCGCCCTCCACGGCTGCGGAGGAGCGGCTGGGGTGAGTGTGCCTATGCCTCCAGCCTTCGTCGTCAGGCGGACGGCTCCCCGCGGAGGTGTCGTAGGAGGCGTTCGAACGCCGTCCAGCTCTCGGCCGTCTCGGCGTCGCCGAGGGCGTAGTAGTAACCCGGCCTGGCGTTCGGGCCAAGCTGCACCGGGCGTTCTTCCAGCGGTGTGCTGCTCGCGGTGTCACGGCCCGCCTCCTGGACCTCCGCGGGGCCGAGTGCGAACGCGTACGGCAGCGGCGGGTCCTCGTAGTGGGGCGGGGCGCTCAGGTCCCGGCGGGCGTTGCGGAGCCGGCACAGCATGGTCTGGAGCCCGTACCGGGTCACCAGCTCCTCGGCCAGTTCCGGCAGCGCGCCCAGGGGCATCTCCTCGTCCGGGCCGAAGCCGACGGTGAGGGTGACGTCCTCCTCCACCCCGTCGGGGGTGCGGCTCACGCGCAGGGTGGCGACCGCGGGCCGTTCGGGGGTGCCGACGACCACGGTCCAGGTGGAGCGGGGGGCCCGCTCCTGGGCCAGCTCGGTGAGCTGGCGCCTCGACCAGGTCAGACCCGCCGGTTCCGAGGTTCCCCAGCCGGCCGGCAGCCCGCCGGTGAGCGCCTGCCAGGCGGCTTCGAGCGCGCCGCCGAGGACGAGGTCGGGCGTGGGCCGGTGCAGGGTACGGAAGGAGAGGCTGAGCTGACGCCCACCGGCGGGGCCGGCCCCGGCCTCCGTGAAGGCGTCCGCCACCGGCGTCTCGCCGTTCTCGGCCCGAGCCGGGGCGAAGGCGTCGTCCTGCCAGGTGAGTACGGCGCCCGTGAGTCCGTCGTAGTAGCCGCACCGCTCGTCCTGCACCACCCACCGGCCCGGCATGGACTGCAGCAGCAGGCGGGTGGGCGTGGAGAGCCGGCAGTGAGGCGGGGTGACGATCTGCAGGGACCGGTCGCTCTCCACGGTGGCCCGGAGCACCTCGGAGAGCCAGCTCGTCATGGGGATGACCGGCCGGTCCTGGAGGACGACGGCGGCCTTGTCGGTGAGCATGTCGACGGCGGGCTGGGCGGCGGCCGGGGCCGGCACGGCGGTGATGCCCGAGACGTCGACCGGACGGGCCGCACCGACCGCGCCCGGGGCGTCCGGCGGCCAGACCGTGCCGCCCAGCAGCATGGTCAGGCGGGCGGCGAACGCACCCGCGAGCTCCTCCGCCTGCGGTACGCCCGCGGCGGCGCGCGCCTCGACCCACCAGGCGGGCCCGTCACCCTCCCACGCGGTACCCGACCCGAGCAGCCGGGCCGCCTCGCCCGGCACCTGCAGCATGAGCGGGACCTCGATCGAGACGAGCGGCCGGCCGTCGGCATCACAGAGCTGGACGACGGCCCCCTCCCCGGCGGTCTCGACCACCAGGTCCGGGCCCCCCGCGAGCAGGCCGGCCAGAACGCCGAGCGCGTCCGGCATGCGCTCGGTGAGCGCGATCACGTCCTTGGTCATGCCGTGTTCCTTGTCGTCATGCAGGGTTCATCAACCGCGCGTTGCCTCGGTGACATCGGGCCCCAACCCGTCGACCCTCTCGAGCTGCCGCTAGGCGGCGGCGAGCCGGGGAGCGTCGTGTGCGTGGATGCGCGGCGTCCGTCTCATCAGGCGCCAGAAGGAGTTCCGCCGACCGGTTCTCCCGGTGCCGTTCGCCGTCCGCGTCGAACCAGGCGCCCGTCCCCAGCACGGTGAACGAGCCGATCCGCGCTTTCGACCGCATGCGCGAGCTACGGCGCTCATGCGCGCCCCGGTCGTGAGCGCGAACTCCAGAACGGACAGCGCTGCGTGATGCGACGCGCGCATCACGAGGTCCGGCAGCCTCGCGAGGCGCCGGCGGCGTCGCCTCAGGCCCTGATGAGAGACTTGGCCCGGAGGAAGATCTCGTCGTCTTCCAACTGGACGGACTCCGCATCGATGTCGGTCACGATCCGCCGCAGGACCTTGGCCCACTCGGTCACGAACACGTCCGCGCGGACCACAGCATCGCCCCGCTCGGCCAGCAGCGACTCGTAGTTGCCGAGCGTGCTGTGCCAGCGCGCCCGGATCCTCAGCGAGTCACCCTCGCGGACGATTTTCCACTCTGCCGAGAACGTGTCAGAACCCCAGAAGACATCGGTCTCCACGAATTCCGGTCGCTGAACTTCTTCAAGAAGGGGCACCAAGTCGTCCAGAAGGGCCGCGAGGTCATAGCCGTACGGCAAGCGGACCGGCACGAGATTCCAGACGAGAATGGCGTCCTCCACATCGGAGGAGTACATCTCCCCGACGGCGTCAGCCATGTCGGCAGCGGATTCACACTTTCGAACGGCCGGGCAGCCTGCCTGAATCGAGAAATTCATCGTGATTCCTGTCTCGTGGTCGGGTAAGCGTGCACCTTGCCATTGGGGTACACCTTGACGAAGAGGGAATTCGGCGTACGCGTCGTACCGTCGGGCATGTACTCGATGCAGCCATGGCCTTCCGGAAGCTTGAAGAATCCGGTTTTTCCAGGCCCAAGATCAGCAGCGCGTTCCGTAGCATACTGGACGTCCGCAGGCGTCCCAAATTTCCCCTGCGGCTTGGCTTCCTTGCTCGCGCGAGCCGGTCCTTCGGTCCAGTCGATTCCATGCTTTGCACCCTTGAGCAGAGGCGCTTCCGGCTTGTATTTCTGACCGTTCACCTCAATCCCTCGGCCGACCGCGTCGATTTGCTTCTTCCTGCTGAGCCCCTCCAGTTCACTCTGGCTCTTCATGAAATCGGCTTGCTGCGCCTCGGTCACCGGGTGGGGGTTCTCCGGCGTACCCAAGGGATGTTCGTTGACGGGAGTTCCGTCCCCACCGCCTCCGGCGCCCTCATCGCCGCCGGGGCCAGGCGTATCGCCCGTTCCTCCATCGTGGAAGGTCGGATCCTGGCCCGGGCCGGTGGGGGTCCGGGGTGCGTCGGAACCATGCCCGTGGCCCGTTCCCGGGGTCTCGGGATACCCGCCCGTCGCGCTGCCGCGCGGACCCCCACCGTGCCCGCTGTCAGGGGCGGTCCCACGGGGGCCTCCACCGGCCGGGTCGTGCCCGGCGTGCGGTACCCCTCGGCCATCGTGGTGCTGACCGCCGCCCGTGAGGTGGGGCCTTGAGTTTTCTGCGTGGCCGGGGCCGCCCGCGCCTTCGAGGACGCGGTCCCTGGCCGGCGCCGGCTCGTGGGTGCCGGGCAGATCGTCCTTGTGCGGCTCGCGGACCGGCTCGGTGTCGGGGACGACGTTGCCGTGCTCGTCGCGGATGGTGCCGTCGCGGCCGATGACGCGCTTGTTGCCGTTCGCGTCGGTGTACTCGTGGCCGGCCGGGGGCGGGGGCGCTTCCGCGGGGTGCGGCGAGGTCCCGCCGGGCATGTGGTGGGCCATGTCGTCGACGCCCGCACGGCTGGCTTTGAAGCCCTCCATGAGGTCGCCGACCTTGATCTTGGTGACGTTGGTCGCCCTGCCCAGGTAGCTCATCGGGTCGACGAGCGCGCCCGCCCTGCCCATCGCGGTCGCGACCTCCGCGCCCACGCCCAGCTTTCCGGCCCTGCCGAGCTTGAGCAGCGAGCCGGAGCCGATGGTCAGGACGTTGAACAGCACCGTCCCGCCGGCCCGCGCCGGGTCCTTGCCCCACTCGTCCCACGCGACCAGCGATTTGCCGAAGTTGCGCAGGGCGGCCTTGCCCTTGTCCCAGTCGCTGTGGTCGGTGGGGCCGAGCATCTTGTCCATCGCCCAGTCGTAGGGCGTGACGAGGTAGCCGCTGATGCCGATGAAGACATCGGCGACACCCGACCAGGTGTTCGAGAAGTTGTCCCAGTCGAAGACGTTGGCCATGCTGCCGAGGCCCTTGAGGGTGCCCCAGACGCCGTCGACGAAGAAGCCCTTGAGGCCACTGCCGACCTTGTCTTTCGTCCACTCCCACGCGGCCCGCAGACCGGTGTACTCGCGCTCGTCGGCCGTCCCCCACGGCGTTTCCGCGGCGTCCTTGACGTCGCTCTCCTTGAAGCCGTACATGCCGGCCTCGTGGGAGCCGTCGTCGACGACGAAGTGCGTACCGCCCACCAAAGCGGTGATCTTGTTGGCCGCATCGCGTTCGACGCCCTGGAAGGCCACCCACGTCACGCCGACCTCGCGCACCAGGCGGGCGTTCTCGTCGATCTTGCCCTGGTCCTGCTGCCAGTCCTCGTCGTCCTTGTTGGCGGCGACGAACTTCTCGGCATCCGCACGGAGTTGCTTCATCCTGTCGACCAGCGGCCGGGCGCTCGTCGCGAAACCCGTCAGCGCACCACTGACGGACTCCAGCTTCGTGGCGAAGGCGTCCGCCCCGTCCCGTACCGGCTTGGTCGAGTCGAGCAGTTCTTCCTGCTCGGGAGCGTCGTAGACGGCGTCCAGCGCCTGGAAGGCGTTGTGCACGTCCTTGCCGGTGCCGCGGATGCCGGAGGCGGTCGTCTTCAGCGAGGCCGCGTGCGTCTCCAGGGTCTCCAGCTTGCCTGTGAAGGTCGGTATCTTCCCGACGTCGATCACTTCCCGGGGCCCTTCAGCTCTTCCGCGGTCGGAGCCTTCGCATACTCCTCCTGCTTGTTCTTCGCCATCTGGAGGTCGCCCTTGACGTACTCCTGCGTGGCGAGGCGCGCCCCGGTGATGGACTTGCCCGTCCGCACAGGAAGGAACTTCAGGTCGCTTTCCGTTCGCTGCTGAAACTCCAGCAACGCCTGAGCCACAGGCCCGAACGCGCCTTCCTTGGGCAGTTCGGTCCCGCCCAGCACCATCGTGCCCGCAGACGCCGCGGCGCCGACCACACCGTCGCCGTACGAGGTGAACTCTTCCTCGAACTTGCTTCCCGCCTCGGCGGTCTTGCTCAGGACGCCCTGGACGCCGGCCGGCTTGATGTCCCACGTGGACACGTCGTCCCCCCGTTCCTCACAACGCTTCCCCCGTGCCCCGACAGCGGCCGGCAGCAGCGCCGCCCACCCGCACAGGTGATCCATTTCTATCAACCTGTCGTTGCTGTCTGCAAAGTGAATGACTGTCATTCCGGGCTGCGACCGGTCCCTGTCACGCAGTTGTGACAGGGCGCGGCCGGGCTCGCCCGTCGTCCGCCCCGGCGCGTCGGACCGGCCGCGTCATGCCTCCGCGGGCGCCGGACCCGCGGCGGGCACCGTCACCGCGACGCGTACCGCACCGGTGGCCGACACGGCGACCTGCGCGACCGTGCGCTCTTCGGGATGGCCCGCGAGGAAGGCCGGGGCGCCCGCAGGCGTCGGCAACGGTCGTACGCGCCATCCCGCGCTCCGGAAGTACCCCTCCGCGCGCGCCACGGCGGCGGCCCTCTCGTCCTCCGGCAGCGGGACGGTGGACCAGGCGTGGTGGACCGAGGCACCCGAATGGTCCCGGACCGTGCTGAGGCCCTCTCCGGGCTGCGTGGGCGCCGAGCCGACCTGCAGCGCGTCGTAGATCCGGCTGGAGTGGCCCAGGGCGCGGCGGGCGGCGGGATCACCCGGCGACGGGGTCTCGAAGGCGGCGGGACTGGCCGGGGCCGCTCCCGCGGCCTTGCTCCTGCCCGGCGGGAGGAAGCACGGCGACACCACCTTGAGGGTGGCGAGGCCCTCGCCCTTGGCGCGGTCCAGGACCCCGGTGATGGCTTCCATCCAGAAGTCGTCCGGCTCCGTACGCATGCTGACCCAGGGGAAGGGCCCGGACATGTCCTGCTCGTTCGACGAGTTGTACGTGTAGCCCTGCTTCAGCCAGGCGTCCCGCGCCTGCAGCACCAGATTCCTGGCCTCGGTCCCGGGAACCCCGGTGAGCTTGTAGAAGAGGGTCGCCTGCAGCCGGTCGTCACTGCGGCTGTCGTCCCTGGCGATGCAGGGGCCGATGGTCGCGGGGCCGAACCGCTCCAGCGTCGGTCGGGGCGACATGGTGTCCACCGCCTGCCGGACGATCTCTTCCGCGCGGTCGGCGGCCTGCTGCTCGTTCATGGTGACCTGCTTCGCCTTCTCTGCGTTGCCCGACCCCCCGCACCCGGTCACGACGACCGTCAGTGCGAGCAGTGCGGCGAGCGAATGTGCCTTCCGTGGTTTCACGGCTTTCCTCCGGTGACGATCCCTGCCAGGCTCCTGAGCGGCTTGTCGTCCCAGTACTGGGAGTGCGCGGGCATCATTTCCCAGTCCTCCACCGGCCACTTCCCGTCGGGGACCTCGAAGACCTGACCCCCGAAGTCGTCCGAGGTCGGGTCGGTCCCGTGGACGATCGTGTGGTCGTCGAAGGAATCCCACCACGCCTTCGGGCTGAGCGGGTCCCGGGCGACCGGCGGGGCCAGGTTGATGAGGTCGTGGTCGGCCGTGGCCGCGAAGACCCGGTCCGGTGGGATGTTCAGGTCCTTCGCGTGGTCCACTCCCACGCCCGGACTGCCCACCATGATCGCGCTGTCGACCGGCAGGTCCACGTGCATGCTCATCGTCTCTCCCACCACCAGGGACCCGTAGCTGTGTCCGAGGAGCGTCTGGTTCACGCCGCCCTCCCGGTGGTTGGCCTCCTCGATCCCCTGGATGAAGTTGCCGAGCGGTTCGCGGGCGTTGTCCGCCCACTTGGTCTCCGTCGCGTCGGTCGCGATGCCCTGCGGGGCGTCGTAACCGAGCCACACGATCGAAGCCGTCGACTGCGTGGGGTCGGTGGCTTCCGCCTGGGCCTGGAGGCGCTCGGCCCGGCCGATGTCCCCGTCGATGGACTTCAGCTCGGCGAACGTCCCGGGCACGTACGTCACCACGTTGTCGGCGGTGTCCGGGTTGCCGATCGCGACGACGGCGCGGCCCATGTCCTTGCCGTCGAAGCCGAGAAGGTAGGGGCGGCTGCTCTCACTCGTATAGGTGTCGAATCGTTTCTGTATGGCGTCCATGCCCTGGTAGCCGCCCTCGATCTCCTTCCGCTTCTCGTCCCACTTCTTCCACTCTTCCGTCGGGACCATCGCGCCCTTCACCTCGCGGCCCGTGATGGGGCTGATGTAGGGCCGGTAGTGCTCGGGCTCCTTCTTGAGCCAGGCGTCGTACTCCACCTGCTTGGCGGCGCGCTGTTCCGCGAGGACGAGGCGGTTCGCGTCGTCGCGTACGGCGGAGGGAAGGCCGTCGAGGCCCCCGATGCTCGCGGGGTGCATGGAGACGTAGGCCTCGCGCTGTTCCTCCGTGAGGCCGTTCCACCAGTTGGCGTTGTCCTGGGGCCAGTCGTTGGCCGGCGGCGGCTTGATCGTGCCGAGGTACGCGTCGGCGGCCCCGCGCACGCCTCCCGCGTCGGCGGTGGCGTCGGTCCAGTCGCCGGCGGACACGGTCAGGTCGTCATCGGCTTTGAGGGCCCGTATCTTCGGCTCCCACTTGGTGTCCGCGTCCGTGGCTTCCTTGAGCGCGTCGGCGACGCGGTTCGCGTACCCCATCGCCTTGCCGTAGTTCGGGTTCGGGTGGATGTTCGCCGCTTGGCGCTCCAGGGCGTCGGAGGTCTCGTTCCCTCCCGCGCTGCCGGTCACCGTGCCGCCTTCCGAGGATTTCTCGGCCCCCGGCTTCTGTCCGGCGGGAAACGCGACCGACCCGTCGTCGTTCACCCTGCAGCCGTCCGCCTGCGCGTCGGCGATCGCGGCCTCCAGCTTCCGCTTGGCAGCGGCCATGTCGTACGCGAACCCGTTGAGCGCAGTGCTGATCACACCGCATTCGGTCTGCGTGTAGTGGAAGTTCTTCGCCAGGGCCTGCAGCTGCTTGTGCGCGGCGTCCGCCGCTTCGCCGTTCAGCGACTTGCGCATGCCCGTGGCGATCGTGTTCTCGATGTGCTCACGGGCCGCCTGGGCGGAGTTGCCCATGGTGCGGTAGCCGTCGGCCGCGTCCTCGAACTCGGAGGGTTTGAAGGCCTTGAGGGTGGCGAAGTCCATCGCGCGTCACCGTCCCCCGGCCCGGCCGCCGACGGCGTCCGTGTCCGCGTACGCGGCGGCCAGCCTGTTCATTTCCGCCTGGACGCCCTCGTCGGTCGTCAGCAGGTCACGGCCCACCTGGTTCAGGATCCCCTGGAGCGCACCGCACCGTTCGCTGACGCTCTCGGCGTACTTCTTCCAGGAGTCGTAGACGTCCTTCTGCGCCGCCGCGCTCAGGCACCCGGTGGTCGGGCCCGTTCCGGTCTGCCCGTCCTCGAGCTTCTTGAGCGCCGTGCCGATCGTCTGGCGCAGGGATCCCACGCCCTCACCGGCCGCGGTCCACGCCTTCTTGCTGGACTGCAGTCCGCCCGTCACGGCGCTGGGAGCGCCGGTTCCGGGATCGGCGGGCACCTGGTTGAGCCTCATGGCAACGTGCCGGCCGTCGCCCGCGTCCGCACCGGCCTTGATCTGTTCCCATTCGTCCCACGCCATACGAGCAGCCCCCCGAACGTTCCTGTTGATCACACCGAGCAGGAACGCTACTTCGTCGTGCGGCGCGGCTCATGAGTACGCGTACCTACACGAGCGGGATTCCTACCCGGCCCGAACGGGCGGCGGAAACCACCGCGGGCACGGAAGGCTCCGTGCCCGCGGTCGTTCCAGGGGGACCGGCCCGCGGCCGCCGGTGCCGCGGGGCCGCGCTACGCGGTGCGGCGCAGCAGGGCCAGGTACATCGCGTCCGTGCCGTGCAGGTGGGGCCAGAGCTGGACGTCCGGGCCGTCGCCCAGCGCCGGGACGCCCTCCATGAAGGGCCTGGCGTCGATGAGTTCGGCGGACACCGGGGAGGCGCCCGCGCCGCGGCCCTTGAGGACGTCGTCCACCACGACCCGGGTCTCCGCCAGGTGCGGCGAGCACGTCGCGTAGCCGACGATGCCGCCGACCCGCACCGCCGACAGCGCCTGCCGCAGCAGGCCGCGCTGCAGCGGCGCGAAGCCTTCGAGGTCCTCCGGGCGGCGCCGCCAGCGGGCCTCCGGGCGGCGGCGCAGCGCGCCCAGGCCGGAGCACGGCACGTCCATCAGGACACGGTCGAAGGAGCCCGGCAGCCATGCCGGTCGGGTGCCGTCCGCCGCGATGACCTGGTACGGGCCCGGGTTTCCCGAGAGGGCCCGCTCCACCAGCCGGGCCCGGTGCGGCTGCTTCTCCGAGGCCAGCAGGAACGCCCCGCGCTCGGCCGCGAGCGCGGCCAGCAGCGCCGCCTTGCCGCCGGGGCCGGCACAGCCGTCGAGCCAGCGCTCGTCGCGGCCCTCCACCGGCGCGGCCGCCAGGGCCATCGCCACCAACTGGCTGCCCTCGTCCTGCACGCCGGCGCGGCCCTCCCGCACGGCCTCCAGCGCGCCCGGCTCGCCGCCCTCGGCCATCCGGACGGCGTACGGCGACCAGCGCCCGGGCAGCGCGGACTCCTCGCCGACCGCCTCCAGCAGCTCCTGGGGCGTGGACCGGCCGGGCCGGGCGACCAGGGTCACCTCGGGCCGTTCGTTGTCGGCCTCCAGCAGGTCCTCGATCCCGGCACGCCCGCCGCCCAGCGCGTCCCACAGGGCGCTGACGACCCACCGTGGGTGCGAGTGGTAGATGGCGAGGTGTTCCTCGGCATCGTCCTCGTACGGCGGCGCGACCCGCTCCAGCCAGCCGTCCAGGTCGTGCGCGGCGATCTTGCGCAGCACGGCGTTGACGAACTTGGCGCGCCCGTCGCCGAGCACCACCCGGGCCAGTTCCACGCTGGCCGAGACGGCGGCATGGGTGGGGATCCGGGTGCCCAGCAGCTGGTGCGCGCCGAGGGAGAGGACGTCCAGGACGGGCGGGTCGACCTCGCGCAGCGGGCGGTCGATGCAGGCCTTGATGACCGCGTCGTACGTGCCCTGGCGGCGCAGCGTTCCGTAGACCAGCTCGGTGGCCAGCGCGGCGTCGCGCGCCTCGAACTTCTCGTCCTGGCGGGCCTTCCTGAGCAGCGGCGGCAGGACGAGGTTGGCGTAGGCGTCGCGTTCGTCCACCGCCCGCAGCACCTCGAAGGCCAGCATCCGGACGGGGTCCTTCTGGGGCCGGCGGTACGGCTTGGCCTGCTTGCCGCCCGGTCCCGCGGGGGCGGGCTTGCGACGGGGCCGGTGGGGCTGTTCGCTCACGTGAAAGGTGCTCCGGATGTACGAGTGCCACGAATGCTACGAATCCTGCGGGTGCAGCGGCCTGCCGGGCCGAGGCTCGGTCGTCCTGCCGCTGCCGGGACGGCGCGGGGCCCCTCCGATCAGCCTACGTCGGCTCGGCCGAGCCGCTCGCCGGGGGCGATCCGCACCCCGCGCGCCCAGTCGGCGGCGCGCATCGGCTTCTTGCCCTGCGGCTGGACCCAGAGCAGCTCCACGGCGTGCGAGCCGGTGCCGACGTGGACGTTGTTCTTGGCCGCGGACAGCGCGCCCGGCGCCAGGTCCGTACGGTCGGCGACCATGCCCAGCTGGATCAGCTTGAGCCGCTCGCCCCGGAAGACGGTCCACGCGCCCGGCGCCGGCGTGCAGCCGCGCACGACGCGGTCGGCGCGCATCGCGGGAGCCGTCCAGTCGATCCGGGCGTCCTCCACGGTGATCTTGGGGGCGAGGGAGATCCCGTCGAGGGGCTGGGCGACGGCGCGTAGGGTGCCGTCCTCGATGCCGTCCATGGTGGCGGCGAGCAGTCCGGCGCCGGCGAAGGCGAGGCGGGTGAGCAGGTCGCCGCTGTTGTCGGTCGGCCGGATCTCCTCGGTGAGGACGCCGTAGACCGGGCCGGAGTCCAGGCCTTCCTCGATCTGGAAGGTGGAGGCGCCGGTCAGCTGGTCCCCCGCCATGATCGAGTGCTGGACGGGGGCCGCCCCGCGCCAGGACGGCAGGAGCGAGAAGTGCAGGTTGACCCAGCCGTGGCGGGGGATGTCGAGGGCGCTCTTGGGGAGGATGGCGCCGTAGGCGACGACGGGGCAGCAGTCCGGGTCGATCTCGCGCAGCCGGGCCTGGAAGTCGGGGTCGCGCGGCCGGGTCGGCTTGAGGACCTCGATGCCCGCCTCTTCGGCGCGCTCGGCGACCGGGCTGGCCACGAGCCGCCGGCCGCGGCCGGCCGGTGCGTCGGGCCGGGTGACGACGGCCGCGACCTCGTGCCGCCCGGAGGCGATCAGGGCGTCCAGGGCGGGTACGGCGACCTCGGGGGTGCCTGCGAAGACGAGCTTCACTGGGGTCCTACCTCGCTATGTCGGCTGTCAGCAGCGCACCAGTCTATGGGGCGTCGGCCGGGCGGCCCACCTGTGGTGCCCCGAGGTGGGGAGGGGGCGTGCGCACACGCGCGCGCCACTCGCATATGCCGACACGCCCCCATAGCGTGACCTGGGCGACGGGTGGCGCGTTGGTCAAGAGAGATTGACCGAAACGGGCCGCGTGCGAACGATGTCTGCGGCCCGATCCGCCCTTCAGCACCGGTTCGAGAGGCTTCTTCATGGCCGACCACGCCACCCACGACGCCCAAGCCCGGGCCAGCCTGCACCTCCTGGTACGGGACATCGAGCGGGTTCGCCGGCAGGTGGATGCCCTGCGTACGCTCACGGCCCAGCTCGGCAACGTGTACCGCCCGCGTCGTTCGGGCCCCTCCACTGGCTTCGTCGTCTACGGCCGGGCGCCCGCGCCCACCGTCCGCCTCGCCCAGGAGCTGCGGGACAGCGTGGAGACGCTGGTCACCGCCGCGGTGGACTTCGACCGCTCGCTCGGCTTCTCGTGGGACGCGGTCGGCTCGGCGCTCGGTGTCACCAAGCAGGCGGTGCACCGCCGCTACGGTGCCCGGCGGGCACAGTCCGCGGAGGCCGCGGAGCCGCTGGCCGAGGGGACCACCACGCGGACCATGGGGCCTCTGCCGACCGTCCCGGCCGCCCGTTCGGTGCCGCCGCAGCCGGTGCGCGAGGAGGCCCAGGCCGCCGCCGCGGGCGGTGCCCCGGCGCGTGCTCTCGGGGAGGCTCCGCGCTCCCCCGCCTTCCCCGGCCCGCGCAACGGCTGATCCTGTCCCGCCGCCGGGACGCCGACCCCCGACGGCCGGCCCCGGGCCGCCCCGCACGACGCCGAAGCCCCGACGGGCAGGACCGTACGCTTCCCCGTCGGGGCTTCGGCGTGCCGCGCCGCCGGGCACCCGGCGGGGCGGCGCACCGGAGCCGGCGGTGTCAGCCGATGTCCGACGGGTCGATGCGGACCCGCACCGCCTCGGCCGCCGGTACGCCGCGCGCCAGGCGCGCCGCCTGCGCGGACTTCAGCGCGGCCGCCAGGGCGGCTCCGCTGCCGGGCGGGACCCGTACGAGGGCCCGTTCCCCGGGGGACGGTTCCCCCCGGCGTCCGGGCAGCGGCACCGGGCCCAGGACCTCGGCGTCGGGCGGCAGCCCGGCTCCGGCCAGGAAGGCCTCCACCGCCTCGCCCCGACCGGCGACCGCGGCCATCCGGGAGACGGGCGGGAAGCCGAGCTGGGCCCGCTCCGACAGCTCGCGCACGGCGTGGCCCACGGGGTCCCAGCGGACGAGGGCCTGGACGGGGCGCAGCGTCGGCTCGGCGACCACGACGACCTGGCCGTCGGCCCGTACGAGGGAGGCGGCGGCGATCCAGCGGCGCAGGGCGTCCTCGCCGGCGCGCAGGTCGGGGCGGGTCAGCATGGCCCAGCCGTCGAGGAGCAGCGCGGCGGCGTATCCGGTGCCCGTCGCCACGGGCTCGGCGCCGGGGGTGCTGACGACGAGGGCGGGCCGGTCGGGGACCTCGTCCAGGACGTGGTCGCGGCCGGAGGTCCGTACGGGCACGGTCGGGAAGGCCCGCCCCAGTTCCTCGGCGGTGCGGCGGGCGCCTACGACCTGGGCGCGCAACCGGAAGGAGCCGCATTCCTCGCAGTGCCAGGACGGCTCGCCGCGGCCGCACCAGCCGCAGGTGAGGTCCCGTTCGTCGGGGGCTTCCAGGGGTCCGGCGCAGACGGTGCAGCGGGCGGGTGTCCGGCAGCGTTCGCACGCCAGGCGGGGTACGTAGCCGCGGCGGGGCACCTGGACGAGGACGGGCCCGGTCCGGAGTCCCTCCCGTACGGTCTCCCAGGCGAGGCTGGGCAGTCGGGCGGCGCGGGCCGCCTCGTCGCGGGCGAGCAGTTCGTCGCCGACGGTACGGATCCGGGGGGCGTGGGCCCGTACGGTCTCGCGGGCCGCCACCAGCGGGCGGGCCCAGCCGGTCTCGACGAGCTGGGCGGCCTCCACGGTGCAGCTGGTGCCGCCGGCGAGGAAGGCGCAGCCGTCGCTGACGGCGCGCAGTTCGAGCACCTCGCGGACGTGCGGGAAGGGGGCGCGGTCCTCGCTGTGGCTGGAGTCGCCGTCGTCCCAGATCGCGACCAGTCCGAGGTCGCGGACGGGGGCGAACATGGCGGCCCGGGTGCCGATGACGGCGCGGACGGAGCCGCGGTGGACGGCGAGCCACTGGCGGTAGCGCTTCTCGGGGCCGGACTCGGCGGTCAGCAGGGCGTGCCGGCCGTCGCCGAGGAGGGCGGTCAGGGCGGCGTCGACCCGGGCGGCGGTCCGGCCGTCGGGGAGGACGGCGAGGGCGCCGCGGCCGGAGGCCAGGGTGGCGGCCATGGCCCGGGCGAGTTCGTCGGCCCAGCCGGGGCCGGGCAGGGCGGTCCACACCGCGCGGGGGGTGGCGCCGGTGGCGAGGGCGCGCAGGAAGCCGGGGCCCGCGCCGTAGCGCTCCCAGCCGCCGGGTTCGGGGGCCGGGGGCGGGGGCAGCGGCTCCGGTGAGGGTTTGGCCTCGGCGCGGGCGTTGCGCGGGGGCAGGGCCAGCTGGAGCACGTCGGCGAGGCTGCCTGCGTACCGGTCGGCGACGGCGCGGGCGAGCGCGAGCATGCGCGGGCTGAGCACGACCTCGGGCGAGACCACCTGGGCGAGGGCGGCGAGGGCTCCGTTGTAGTCGGACTCGGCGCGGCGCTCCACGATGAAGCCGTCGATGAGGCCTCCGCCCTCGCGGCGGCCGCCGTGGACCTGGTGGGCACCGGCGCCGAAGCGGACGCGGACGCGGACACCGGGCTGGGCGGCCTCGGACAGCTCGGCGGGCACGGCGTAGTCGAAGGTCCGGTCGAGGTGGAGCACGCCCTTGTTCACGAGAACCCGGGCGACGGGCAGTTCCTGGGCCAGGGCGGCCCCCCGCCAGGTACGCGGCTTCGCCTTGGGCGCCTTGGCCTTGGCCTCGGCGACCATCTCCCGGATCAGGGCGAGCTGCTCCGGCGGGGAATCGTTCGCGCTGCTCACATCAGCATTCTTACCAAACGGCTCTGACATGCGGGGACGTGCGAAAGGCCCCGGACCGTGGGGTCCGGGGCCTTGTCGCGGGTGGTCCTACAGGCCGGCGGCGGCGCGCAGGGCGTCCACGCGGTCGGTGCGCTCCCAGGTGAAGTCCGGCAGCTCGCGGCCGAAGTGGCCGTAGGCGGCGGTCTGGGCGTAGATCGGGCGCAGCAGGTCGAGGTCACGGATGATCGCGGCCGGGCGCAGGTCGAAGACCTCGCCGATCGCGTCCTCGATCTTCTGCGTCTCGACCTTGGCGGTGCCGAAGGTCTCGACGAAGAGGCCGACGGGCTCGGCCTTGCCGATGGCGTACGCGACCTGGACCTCGCAGCGCGAGGCGAGGCCGGCGGCGACCACGTTCTTGGCGACCCAGCGCATGGCGTAGGCGGCGGAGCGGTCGACCTTGGACGGGTCCTTGCCGGAGAAGGCGCCGCCACCGTGGCGGGCCATGCCGCCGTAGGTGTCGATGATGATCTTGCGGCCGGTGAGGCCGGCGTCGCCCATGGGGCCGCCGATCTCGAAGCGGCCGGTGGGGTTGACGAGGAGCCGGTAGCCCTCGGTGTCGAGCTTGATGCCGTCCTCGACGAGCTGGGCCAGGACGTGCTCGACGACGAACTCGCGGATGTCGGGCGCGAGCAGCGAGTCGAGGTCGATGTCGGAGGCGTGCTGCGAGGAGACCACGACGGTGTCGAGGCGGACGGCCTTGTCGCCGTCGTACTCGATGGTGACCTGGGTCTTGCCGTCGGGGCGCAGGTACGGGATGGTCCCGTTCTTGCGGACCTCGGAGAGGCGGCGCGAGAGCCGGTGCGCGATGTGGATCGGCAGCGGCATGAGCTCGGGGGTCTCGTCGCAGGCGTAGCCGAACATCAGGCCCTGGTCGCCGGCGCCCTGCTTGTCGAGCTCGTCCTCGTCGCCCTCGACGCGCTTCTCGTAGGCGGTGTCGACGCCCTGCGCGATGTCCGGGGACTGCGCGCCGATGGACACCGACACGCCGCACGAGGCGCCGTCGAAGCCCTTCTTCGAGGAGTCGTAGCCGATCTCGAGGATCTTTTCCCGGACGAGCTGCGCGATCGGCGCGTAGGCCTTCGTCGTCACCTCACCCGCGATGTGCACGAGACCCGTGGTGATGAGGGTCTCCACGGCGACGCGGGAGGTGGGGTCCTCGGTGAGGAGTGCGTCGAGGATCGTGTCGCTGATCTGGTCAGCGATCTTGTCGGGGTGGCCCTCGGTGACGGACTCCGAGGTGAAGAGACGACGGGACACAACGCTCCCTGGGGTTGCAGCGGCTGCTGGCTGATCATTTGGCGGAACCACATCGGGGGCTGCGCCCGATCACGTTCCGGGTGCAGTTTATCGGTCGCCACCGTTGCCCGGACCATCCGTCTCGCCTTCTGGGAGCCGTGTGACCTGCGGCACTCCCATTCTTGCCTACGGAGGTGACCGAGTGAAAGGGAATCGGCTCAGGCGCGTCGCGATGCGAACCGCTGCGTAACCCGGTCCCAGATCGCTTCGGCGAGGGCTTCCTTCGGACCGTACGGCACCGGGATTTCCGAGCCGTCGGAGGACAGGATGACGGCCTCGTTCTCCTCGGATCCGAAGGTACGGCTCTCGCCGACCTCGTTCACGACGAGAAGATCACATCCCTTGCGGCGGAGCTTGGCGCGACCGTTGTCGAGGACGTGGTCGGTCTCCGCGGCGAATCCCACGACCACCTGGCCCTCGCGGGCCCGGTCGGCGGAGACCTCGGCGAGGACGTCGGGGTTGCGCACGAGCGCGACCGGGGCGGGGTCCTCCCCGTCCTTCTTCTTGATCTTGCCGCCGGCGTACTCGGCGGGCCGGAAGTCGGCCACGGCCGCGGCCATGACCACGACGTCGGCGTCGGCGGCCGCCTTGAGGACGGCCTCGCGCAGTTGTACGGCGGTCCCCACGCGTACGACGTCCGCCCCGGCGGGGTCGGCGAGCGCGGTGTTGGCCGCCACCAGGGTGACCCGCGCGCCGCGGGCGACGGCCGTACGGGCGAGCGCGTAGCCCTGCTTGCCCGAGGAGCGGTTCCCGAGGAAGCGCACCGGGTCCAGCGGTTCGCGGGTGCCGCCCGCGCTGATCACGACGTGGCGGCCGGCGAGGTCCGGCTCGGCGACGCCGCGGCGCAGGACCTGCCGGCAGACCTCGAAGATCTCCTCGGGGTCGGGCAGCCGCCCCTTGCCGGTGTCCTTGCCGGTGAGCCGGCCCACGGCGGGCTCGATGACGACGGCGCCGCGGCGGCGCAGCGTGGCCACGTTCTCCTGGGTGGCGGGGTGCTCCCACATCTCGGTGTGCATGGCGGGGGCGAAGACGACCGGGCAGCGCGCGGTGAGCAGGGTGTTGGTGAGCAGGTCGTCGGCGAGCCCGTGGGCGGCCTTGGCCAGCATGTCGGCGGTGGCCGGGGCGACGACGACGAGGTCGGCGCCCTGGCCGATGCGTACGTGGGGGACCTCGTGGACGGTCTCCCACACCTCGGTGGAGGCCGGGTTCCCGGAGAGGGCGGCCCAGGTGGCCTCGCCGACGAAGTTCAGGGAGGCGGCCGTGGGCACGACCCGTACGTCGTGGCCGGACTCGGTCAGCCTGCGGAGCAGTTCGCAGGCCTTGTAGGCGGCGATCCCGCCGCTGACGCCCAGCACGACCTTCGGCTTACCCATCCGAGCACACCCCTTTTGACACTCTCGACTCGTCCGACGCTTCGGCTCTGACCGTCGTACCCACCCATGACACACCACAGGCCCGGCAGATGTTCTGCCGGGCCTGTGGTGAAGGAATTTCTCGGTGCCTTACTGGGCCGGGGCCTCGATGGCCTCGGAGGTCAGCAGACCCGCGTTGATCTCGCGCAGCGCGATCGAAAGCGGCTTCTCGTGGACGTGGGTGTCCACCAGCGGGCCGACGTACTCGAGCAGGCCCTCACCGAGCTGCGAGTAGTACGCGTTGATCTGACGCGCGCGCTTGGCCGCGTAGATCACGAGGCTGTACTTCGAGTCAGTGGCCTCGAGCAGCTCGTCGATCGGCGGGTTGATGATGCCCTCGGGCGCAGTGATGGAAGAGGACACGCTCTACCTTCCGAAGATGGATGAAAGATTGGGCCGTCTGGGTCGGCCGGATCCGTGAGGATCGATCGACGATTCAGACAACTTCCATCAAGGCTAGCAGCTCACGGGCTACGTCCTCGACGGAGGTGTTGACCAGGGTGACGTCGAACTCCGACTCGGCAGCGAGTTCGATCTTGGCAGCGGCGAGCCGGCGCTCGATCACCTCGGCCGATTCGGTGCCCCGGCCGGTCAGCCGGCGGACCAGCTCCTCCCAGCTCGGCGGGGCCAGGAAGACCAGCTGTGCCTCCGGCATGGACTCGCGGACGAGCCGTGCGCCCTGGAGGTCGATCTCCAGCAGTACGGGCTCGCCGTTTTCCAGGCGTTCCAGCACCGCGCCGCGCGGTGTGCCGTAGCGGTTGCCCGCGAACTCGGCCCACTCCAGCAGCTCGCCGTTGGCGATCAGCTTGTCGAACTCGTCGTCGTTGACGAAGAAGTACTGGACTCCGTGTCGCTCACCGGGCCGCGGCTTGCGGGTGGTGGCCGACACCGAGAGCCATACCTCGGGGTGAACCTTGCGCATATGCGCGACGACCGTGCTCTTGCCGACCCCCGAAGGGCCGGAGAGCACGGTCAGCCGCGGACGAACCTCTGCTGCCATAGAGCGATTATCCAGGTTCTCGGGACTGCCTGAGAACACCGGGAGAACGCCAGGCGACGCCTCAGGCGCCGGTGCTGCCGAACTCACGCTCCAGAGAGGCGATCTGGTTGGAGCCGAGACCTCGGACACGCCGGGACTCGGAGATGCCGAGACGCTCCATGATCTGCTTGGCGCGCACCTTGCCCACGCCAGGCAGGGACTCCAGCAGGGCGGAGACCTTCATCTTGCCGATGACGTCGTTCTCCTGGCCCGTCTTGATGACCTCTTGGAGCGAGGCGCCGGAGTGCTTGAGTCGATTCTTCACCTCGGCCCGCTCCCGGCGAGCCGCGGCGGCCTTTTCGAGCGCGGCTGCGCGCTGTTCAGGGGTAAGGGGCGGAAGAGCCACGCCTACGTCACCTCGGATGTCGAACTGTCGGATACGGACCGGTGGGGAACCCAAGGGCACCACACCAGGCGAGCTCCCGAACAGCGATGGAACTCGTTCGCTGCGCGTTCACTCTGCTCGGAGACTAGCGGTGAACACCGCTCCAGTCAGCGAGAACGAACGAAAAGTCCTGGTCAGCCTCCACTGAACCGTACATCACGGACAAAATACCCCTGTTTTGTCCGGTGAAGAGCGTTCGAATTTCGTCAGAAAGTGCGAGACCCCGCTCCGCGGGCGTGCGGAGCGGGGTCCCGTGGAGGTCCCGGCGGGGCCCGTCAGGCGGAAACGGCCTCGCGGATCTCGTCGGCGAAGCGGCGCGCCGAGTCGCGCAGGGCGGTCACGTCCGGGCCGTGGCGCAGGACGCCGCGCGAGACGTTCGGGACGACGTTGCGCACGGCCTTGCCGAAGACCGCCGGGAGGTCCGCCGCGGTCGCGCCCTGCGCGCCGATGCCCGGCGCCAGCAGCGGCCCGTTGATGTCCAGGTCGAAGGAGGACAGATCGCCCAGGGTGGCGCCGACCACCGCGCCGAAGGACCCCATCGGGGCGGCGCCGGCGTTCTCGGCGGCCAGGTGCGCCAGCATCGTGGCCCCGATGGTCCGGCCGTCCTCGCGAACGGCCCGCTGGACCTCGGCCCCTTCCGGGTTCGAGGTGAGGGCCAGGACGAACAGGCCCGCGCCCGAAGCGCGCGCCAGCTCCACCGCTGGTGCGAGCGAGCCGTAGCCGAGGTACGGGGAGACCGTCAGCGCGTCGGAGAACAGCGGCGAGGCCGGGTCCAGGAAGGCCGAGGCGTACGCGGCCATGGTCGAGCCGATGTCGCCGCGCTTGGCGTCCATGACGACCAGGGTCCCGGCGGACCGGGCGTCCGCGACGGTCCGCTCCAGGACGGCGACGCCCCGGGAGCCGAACCGCTCGAAGAAGGCGGCCTGCGGCTTGAAGACCGCCACCGACTCCGCGAGCGCCTCGACGACCGTGCGGGAGAAGCGCTCCAGGCCCGCGATGTCGTCCTGCAGGCCCCACTGCTCCAGCAGGGCGGCGTGCGGGTCGATGCCCACGCACAGCGGGCCGCGGGAGTCCATGGCGGCGCGCAGGCGGGCGCCGAACGGGGTCAGGGTCACTGGGCGGCCTTTCGGGTCTCGGCGCCCACCGCGTCGGCGAGCGTCGCGTACGGGCTGGCGGCCAGGCGCGCGGCCAGGCCCTTGTGGATGGCGCGGGCGTAGCAGGGGCCCTCGTAGATGAAGGCGCTGTAGCCCTGGATCAGCGTGGCGCCGGCCAGGATGCGCTGCCAGGCGTCCTCGGCGTTCTCGATGCCGCCGACGCCGATCAGGACCAGGCGGTCGCCCACGCGGGCGTACAGGCGGCGCAGAACCGCCAGGGAGCGGTCCTTGACGGGCGCGCCGGAGAGTCCGCCGGTCTCCCCGACCAGGGACGGGGAGGACTTCAGGCCGAGGCCCTCGCGGGCGATGGTGGTGTTGGTGGCGATGATGCCGTCGAGGCCGAGTTCCAGGGCCAGGTCGGCGACGGCGTCGACGTCCTCGTCCGCGAGATCGGGAGCGATCTTGACGAGGAGCGGGACCCGGCGGCCGGTCACGGTGCGGTCCGCGGCCTCGCGCACGGCGGTCAGCAGGGGGCGCAGCGACTCGGTGGCCTGGAGGTTGCGCAGCCCGGGGGTGTTGGGCGAGGAGACGTTGACGACGAGGTAGTCGGCGTGGCGGGCGAGGCGCTCGGTGGAGGTGACGTAGTCCCCCACGGCCTCCTCCTCCGGGACGACCTTCGTCTTGCCGATGTTCACGCCGACGACGGTCCTGAAGACCGCCTCGCGGGAGGCCAGGCGGGCCGCGACGGCTTCGGAGCCCTCGTTGTTGAAGCCCATGCGGTTGATCAGCGCGCGGTCCGGCACGAGCCGGAAGAGCCGCTTCTTCGGGTTGCCGGGCTGGGGCTGGGCGGTGACCGTGCCGATCTCGACGTGGTCGAAGCCGAGCATCGACATGCCGTCGATGGCGACGGCGTTCTTGTCGAAGCCGGCGGCCAGGCCGAAGGGGCCGTGGAAGCGCAGGCCGAGGGCCTCGGTGCGCAGTTCCTGGTGGCGGGGGGCGAGGTAGGCGGCGACGAAGGTGCGCAGCACGGGGGTGCGGGCTGCCAGGCGGATCCAGCGGAAGGCCGTGTAGTGGGCCCGCTCGGGGTCCATCCGCTTGAAGACCAGGTTGAAGAACAGCTTGTACATCGTCCGATTTTTCCCTTGAATCCCTTGTGCGCTCGGAAGGACCTCATGAAAGGGGGGACACCGGTCGTGGTCGCCGGTGCCCCCCTTTCGTACGGGCTGCTAGTCGCGGGCCGCGGTCAGGTGCTCCGCGTGCTCCTGGAGGGAGCGGACGCCCACGTCGCCGCGGTTGAGCGCGTCGATGCCCTGGACGGCCGCGGCGAGTGCCTGGACCGTGGTCAGGCACGGGACGCCGCGCGCCACGGCGGCGGTGCGGATCTCGTAGCCGTCGAGGCGGCCGCCGGTGCCGTACGGGGTGTTGACGATCAGGTCGACCTGGCCGTCGTGGATGAGCTGGACGATGGTCTTCTCGCCGTTCGGGCCCTCGCCCTCGCTGAGCTTGCGCACCACGGTGACGTTGATGCCGTTGCGGCGCAGGACCTCGGCGGTGCCGGAGGTGGCCATCAGCTCGAAGCCGTGGGCGACGAGCTCGCGGGCCGGGAAGATCATCGAGCGCTTGTCGCGGTTGGCCACGGAGATGAAGGCGCGGCCCTTGGTGGGCAGCGGGCCGTAGGCGCCGGCCTGGGACTTGGCGTAGGCGGTGCCGAAGACGGCGTCGATGCCCATGACCTCGCCGGTGGAGCGCATCTCCGGGCCGAGGACCGTGTCCACGCCGCGGCCGTGGATGTCGCGGAAGCGCGACCACGGCATGACGGCCTCCTTGACGGAGATCGGCGCGTCGATCGGCAGGGTGCCGCCGTCGCCCGTCTTCGGGAGCAGGCCCTCCTCGCGCAGTTCGGCGATGGTGGCGCCGAGCGAGATGCGGGCGGCGGCCTTCGCGAGGGGGACGGCGGTGGCCTTCGAGGTGAAGGGCACGGTCCGGGAGGCGCGCGGGTTGGCCTCCAGGACGTAGAGGATGTCGCCGGCCATCGCGAACTGGATGTTGATCAGGCCGCGGACGCCGACGCCCTTGGCGATGCCCTCGGTGGAGGCGCGCAGGCGCTTGATGTCGTAGCCGCCGAGGGTGATCGGGGGCAGGGCGCAGGCCGAGTCGCCGGAGTGGATGCCGGCCTCCTCGATGTGCTCCATGACGCCGCCGAGGTAGAGCTCGTTTCCGTCGTAGAGGGCGTCGACGTCGATCTCGATGGCGTCGTCGAGGAAGCGGTCGACCAGCACGGGGCGGGTCGGGGAGATCTCGGTGGACTCCGCGATGTACGACTCCAGGCGGGTCTCGTCGTAGACGATCTCCATGCCGCGGCCGCCGAGCACGTAGGACGGGCGGACCAGGACCGGGTAGCCGATCTCGTCGGCGATCGCCTTGGCGCCGGCGAAGGTGGTGGCCGTGCCGTGCTTGGGGGCGGGCAGGCCGGCCTCGGCGAGGACGCGGCCGAAGGCGCCGCGGTCCTCGGCGGCGTGGATGGCCTCCGGGGAGGTGCCCACGACGGGGACGCCGTTGTCCTTGAGGGCCTGGGCGAGGCCCAGGGGGGTCTGGCCGCCGAGCTGGACGACGACCCCCGCGATGGGGCCGGCCAGGGACTCGGCGTGGACGATCTCCAGCACGTCTTCCAGCGTCAGCGGCTCGAAGTACAGGCGGTCGGAGGTGTCGTAGTCGGTGGAGACGGTCTCCGGGTTGCAGTTGACCATCACGGTCTCGTAGCCGGCGTCGCTGAGGGCGAAGGAGGCGTGGACGCAGGAGTAGTCGAACTCGATGCCCTGGCCGATGCGGTTCGGGCCGGAGCCCAGGATGATGACCGCGGGCTTGGTGCGCGGGGCGACCTCGGACTCCTCGTCGTAGGAGGAGTAGAAGTACGGGGTCTTCGCGGCGAACTCGGCGGCGCAGGTGTCGACCGTCTTGTAGACCGGGCGGACGCCGAGGGCGTGGCGGACCTCGCGGACGACGTCCTCGCGCAGGCCGCGGATCTCGGCGATCTGGGCGTCGGAGAAGCCGTGCCGCTTGGCCTCGGCGAGCAGCGCGGGCTCCAGCTTCTCGGCGCCGGCGAGCTCGTCGGCGATCTCCTTGATGAGGAAGAGCTGGTCGACGAACCAGGGGTCGATCTTCGTGGACTCGAAGACCTCCTCCTGGGTGGCACCGGCGCGGATGGCCTGCATGACGGTGTTGATGCGGCCGTCGGTGGGGCGCACGGCGGTGGCGAGGAGCTCGTCCTTGTCGCCGGGCTCGCCGACGAAGGTGAACTGCGAGCCCTTCTTCTCCAGGGAGCGCAGGGCCTTCTGGAGGGCCTCGGTGAAGTTGCGGCCGATGGCCATGGCTTCGCCGACCGACTTCATGGTGGTGGTGAGGGTGGCGTCGGCGACCGGGAACTTCTCGAAGGCGAAGCGCGGGGCCTTGACGACGACGTAGTCGAGGGTCGGCTCGAAGGAGGCCGGGGTCTTCTCGGTGATGTCGTTGGGGACCTCGTCGAGCGTGTAGCCGATGGCCAGCTTGGCGGCGATCTTGGCGATCGGGAAGCCGGTGGCCTTCGACGCGAGCGCCGAGGAGCGCGAGACGCGCGGGTTCATCTCGATGACGATGACGCGGCCGTCGACCGGGTCGATCGCGAACTGGATGTTGCAGCCGCCGGTGTCGACGCCGACCTCGCGGATGATCGCGATGCCGATGTCGCGCAGCCGCTGGTACTCGCGGTCGGTGAGCGTCATGGCGGGGGCGACGGTGATGGAGTCGCCGGTGTGGACGCCCATCGGGTCGAAGTTCTCGATGGAGCAGACGACGACCACGTTGTCCTTGGTGTCGCGCATCAGCTCCAGCTCGTACTCCTTCCAGCCGAGGATGGACTCCTCCAGGAGCACCTCGGTGGTCGGGGAGAGCGTGAGGCCCTGGCCGGCGATGCGGCGCAGTTCGTCCTCGTCGTGGGCGAAGCCGGAGCCGGCGCCGCCCATGGTGAAGGAGGGGCGGACGACGACGGGGTAGCCGCCGAGGGTGTCGACGCCCTTCAGGACGTCGTCCATGGAGTGGCAGATGACCGAGCGGGCGGACTCGCCGTAGCCGATCTTGGCCTTGACGGCCTCCACGACGCCCTTGAAGAGGTCGCGGTCCTCGCCCTTGTTGATGGCCTCGACGTTGGCGCCGATGAGCTCGACGCCGTACTTCTCCAGCACGCCCTGCTCGTGCATGGAGATGGCGGTGTTCAGCGCGGTCTGGCCGCCCAGGGTGGGGAGCAGCGCGTCGGGGCGCTCCTTCGCGATGATCTTCTCGACGAACTCGGGGGTGATCGGCTCGACGTACGTGGCGTCGGCGATCTCCGGGTCGGTCATGATCGTCGCGGGGTTGGAGTTGACCAGGATGACGCGCAGGCCCTCGGCCTTGAGTACGCGGCAGGCCTGGGTGCCGGAGTAGTCGAACTCCGCGGCCTGGCCGATGACGATCGGGCCGGAGCCGATGACCAGGACGGACTGGATATCGGTGCGCTTAGGCACGCTCGGCCTCCATCAGGGATACGAAACGGTCGAAGAGGTACGCGGCGTCGTGCGGGCCGGCGGCAGCTTCGGGGTGGTACTGGACGGAGAAGGCCGGCTGGTCGAGCAGCTGGAGACCTTCGACGACCTGGTCGTTCAGGCAGACGTGGGAGACCTCGGCGCGGCCGTAGGGGGTCTCGGAGACCTTGTCGAGGGGCGCGTCCACGGCGAAGCCGTGGTTGTGCGCGGTGACCTCGACCTTGCCCGTGGTGCGGTCCTGGACCGGCTGGTTGATCCCCCGGTGGCCGTACTTCAACTTGTAGGTGCCGAAGCCGAGCGCGCGGCCGAGGATCTGGTTGCCGAAGCAGATGCCGAAGAGCGGGGTCCTGCGCTCCAGGACGCCCTGCATGACGGCGACGGGGCCGTCGGCGGTGGCCGGGTCGCCCGGGCCGTTGGAGAAGAACACGCCGTCCGGGTTCACCGCGTACACGTCCTCGACGGTGGCGGTGGCGGGCAGCACGTGGACCTCGATGCCGCGCTCGGCCATGCGGTGCGGGGTCATGCCCTTGATGCCGAGGTCGACGGCGGCGACGGTGAAGCGCTTCTCGCCGATCGCGGGGACGACGTACGTCTCCTTGGTGGCGACCTCCGCGGAGAGGTTCGCGCCCTTCATCTCGGGCTGGGAGCGGACCTTGGCCAGGAGGGCCTCGTCGCGGATGCCGGTCCAGGCCTCGCCGGAGAAGATGCCGACGCGCATGGCGCCGCGCTCGCGCAGGTGCCGGGTCAGGGCGCGGGTGTCGACGCCGGAGATGCCGACGACGCCCTGCCGGACGAGTTCCTCGTCCAGTGTGCGCCGGGAGCGCCAGTTGGACGGGACGCGGGCGGGGTCGCGGACGACGTAGCCGGAGACCCAGATGCGGGAGGACTCGGGGTCCTCGTCGTTGACGCCGGTGTTGCCCACGTGCGGGGCGGTCATCACGACGACCTGCCGGTGGTACGACGGGTCGGTGAGGGTCTCCTGGTAGCCGGTCATGCCGGTGGAGAACACGGCCTCGCCGAAGGTCTCCCCCACTGCGCCGTAGGCGCGGCCGCGGAAGATGCGGCCGTCCTCCAGGACGAGTACGGCGGGAGCTTTGGCTGCTCCCCTGGTGGAGGTCGTCATCGTTCGGCGCCTTCCGTCGTGATGGATGGGTTCATGAGGTTGATCGCTTCGACCCAGGCGGCGTGTTCGGCCGCCCGGTCGGAGCGGAATCCGGAGTCGATCAGCTTGTCGCCGTGCGCCCATGTGACGACGAGCAGACCGCCCTCGGTGAGTACCTTGCCCGCGATTCCCTTGTCGAGGCGGGCGCCGCGCAGCTGCGCGGCCGGTACGAAGAAGTCGTTCGCACCCGGTCGGACCACGTCCAGGCCCGCGTCGGTGAGCGTGAGCTCGACCCGGCTGCGGAGGCCCAGACCGTGGGCGACGATCCGGTCGAGCCACTGCCCGGCGGTGGTGGAGCCGTGGTACCGGCCGGTCAGGGCCAGGCGGTGCGCGGGGAGGCCGTCGGGGGTGGTCGGGAGCTCGGGCAGATCGTTCTGCAGGGCCCCTCGCCACTTCCAGCCCTGCCGCATCAGCCAGTACACGAACGCGATGAAGACGACCAGGCCGACCACCCACGCGATGCGTGCGCCGACCTCGGTCACCTCCGCCGACTGTCGTTCGGCGGCCTCGGCGGCCAGTTGGATCACTGCAGGTGTCACGCCAGTTTCCCGTCCACGACCGTTGCCCGGCCCCGCAGGAAGGTGTGAGTGACGCGTCCCGGAAGCTCACGGCCCTCGTAGGGCGTGTTGCGGCTCCGGGAGGCGAAGTGTGCGGGGTCCACGACACCACGGTACGAGGTATCGACCAAGGTCAGGTTCGCGGGTTCACCTGCCGAGACGGGACGGCCGTGGCCCGCGAGGCCGCCGATGCGCGCCGGGGCGAAGGACATCCGCTCCGCGACGCCCGCCCAGTCGAGGAGTCCGGTCTCCACCATCGTCTGCTGGACGACGGAGAGCGCGGTCTCCAGGCCGACCATGCCCATGGCGGCGGCGGCCCACTCGCAGTCCTTGTCCTCGTGCGGGTGCGGGGCGTGGTCGGTGGCGACGATGTCGATCGTGCCGTCGGCGAGGGCCTCGCGCAGGACCGTGACGTCGCGCTCGGTGCGCAGCGGCGGGTTGACCTTGTAGACCGCGTTGTAGGAGCGGACCAGCTCGTCGGTGAGGAGCAGGTGGTGGGGGGTGACCTCGGCGGTCACGTCGATGCCGCGGGACTTGGCCCAGCGGACGATCTCGACGGAGCCGGCGGTGGAGAGGTGGCAGATGTGGACGCGGGAGCCGACGTGCTCGGCCAGGAGGACGTCGCGGGCGATGATCGACTCCTCGGCGACGGCGGGCCAGCCGCCGAGGCCGAGCTCGGCGGAGACGATGCCCTCGTTCATCTGGGCGCCCTCGGTGAGGCGGGGCTCCTGGGCGTGCTGGGCGACGACGCCGCCGAAGGCCTTCACGTACTCCAGGGCGCGGCGCATGATCACGGCGTCGTCGACGCACTTGCCGTCGTCGGAGAAGACGGTGACGCGGGCGGCGGACTCGTGCATGGCGCCCAGCTCGGAGAGCTGCTTGCCCTCCAGGCCGACGGTGACGGCGCCGATGGGCTGCACGTCGCAGTAGCCGGACTCCTTGCCCAGGCGCCAGACCTGCTCGACGACGCCGGCGGTGTCGGCGACCGGGAAGGTGTTCGCCATGGCGAAGACGGCGGTGTAGCCGCCGGAGGCTGCGGCGCGGGTGCCGGTCAGGACGGTCTCGGAGTCCTCGCGGCCGGGCTCGCGCAGGTGGGTGTGCAGGTCGACGAGGCCGGGGAGGAGGACCTGGCCCTCGGCCTCGATGACGGTCGCGCCCTCGGCGGAGAGGTTCCGGCCGACCTCGGCGATGGTCTCGCCGTCGATCAGGACGTCCTGCGCCTCGCCGCCGAGTACCTTCGCGCCACGGATAAGGATCTTGCTCATGGTTACTTGGTCTCCTCGGTACGGGCGGGGGCGGCGGGGGTGGTCGTGACGGCGGGCTCGGAGCCCCCGAGCAGCAGGTAGAGGACGGCCATCCGGGTGGAGACGCCGTTGGCGACCTGCTCGACGGCCGTGCAGCGGTCGGAGTCGGCGACCTGGGCGGTGATCTCCATGCCGCGGTTCATCGGCCCGGGGTGCATCACGATGGCGTGCTCGGGCATCTTGGCCATGCGGTCGCCGTCGAGGCCGTAGCGGCGGGAGTACTCGCGCTCGGTCGGGAAGAAGGCCGCGTTCATGCGTTCGCGCTGCACACGGAGCATCATCACCGCATCCGACTTCGGCAGCACGTCGTCGAGGCTGTACGAGACCTCGCACGGCCAGGTCTCGACGCCGATCGGGACCAGCGTGGGCGGGGCCACCAGGGTGACCTCGGCGCCGAGGGTGTGCAGGAGGTGGACGTTGGAACGGGCGACGCGGCTGTGCAGGACGTCGCCGACGATGGTGATGCGGCGGCCGCCCAGGTCCTTGCCGAGGCCGGCGTCGCGGCCGACGAGGCGGCGGCGCATGGTGAAGGCGTCCAGCAGGGCCTGGGTGGGGTGCTCGTGGGTGCCGTCGCCGGCGTTGACGACGGCGGAGTCGATCCAGCCGGAGGTCGCGAGCCGGTAGGGGGCGCCGGAGGCGTGGTGGCGGATGACGACCGCGTCGGCGCCCATCGCCTCCAGGGTCAGCGCGGTGTCCTTCAGCGATTCGCCCTTGGAAACCGAGGAGCCCTTGGCGGAGAAGTTGATGACGTCGGCGGAGAGCCGCTTGGCGGCGGCCTCGAAGGAGATCCGGGTACGGGTCGAGTCCTCGAAGAAGAGGTTGACGACGGTCAGGCCGCGCAGGGTGGGCAGCTTCTTGATCGGCCGGTCCGCGACGCGGGCCATCTCCTCGGCGGTGTCGAGGATCAGGACGGCGTCGTCGCGCGTGAGGTCGGCGGCCGAGATGAGGTGGCGCTTCATCTGGATGGCTCCGTAGGTCGGGAGGGCATGCAGGCGGACGGACGTGCAGGGGTGCGGGCGGGCAGGGCAGGGCTCGGCGCGGACCCCGCCGGGGCCCGTCGTCGTGGTGGGCTACAGCCCTGCTGCCCGGTCGGTCCGCTGGCCGAGCAGCACGGCGTCACGGCCGTCCTCCTCCTGGAGCTGGACCTTGACGGTCTCCCGCAGCGATGTGGGGAGGTTCTTGCCGACGTAGTCGGCGCGGATCGGCAGCTCGCGGTGGCCGCGGTCGACGAGGACCGCGAGCTGGACGGCGCGCGGGCGGCCGAGGTCGCCGAGGGCGTCGAGCGCGGCGCGGATGGTGCGGCCGGAGAAGAGGACGTCGTCGACGAGGACGACGAGGCGGCCGTCGAGGTCGTCACCGGGGATCTCGGTGCGGCCGATGGCGCGGGCGGGCTTCATCCGCAGGTCGTCGCGGTACATGGTGATGTCGAGGGAGCCGACCGGGATCTTCGTGCCGGTGATCTCTTCGAGCTTGGCCGCAAGCCGGCGGGCCAGGTACACACCGCGGGTGGGGATGCCGAGGAGCACCACGTCGTCGGCGCCCTTGGCGCGTTCGACGATCTCGTGGGCGATACGGGTCAGGACCCGTGCGATGTCCTGCGCCTCCAGCACGGGGCGCGCGGAATCGGAGTTCTGCTGGGCGTCCATGAAAAGGACCTCCTTCTCCGCCTCACGGGACGGACCTTAAAGGACGTCTGATGTACGTCTCCCACGGTACCAGGGCAGCGGCGGTGGCCCGGCACCCGGGGCCGGCGCGGGGGCGTCCACGGCCCCGCTGGCGCCGCCTTCGCGGGGGGACGAAGACCATTCGGCTTGACGCACCCAAGTAACGCTGCGTAACCTCACAGTGAGTTACCAGCCGCGCGGCGCAGCCGCACAGTTATGCAGTCGCAGTGTCCATGCAGTCACAGCGTCACAGCGTCCGGGAGCGTTATGTCCAGCGAATACGCCAAACAGCTCGGGGCCAAGCTCCGCGCCATCCGCACCCAGCAGGGCCTTTCCCTCCACGGTGTCGAGGAGAAGTCGCAGGGCCGTTGGAAGGCCGTGGTGGTCGGGTCGTACGAGCGCGGGGACCGCGCCGTGACCGTCCAGCGCCTGGCCGAGCTGGCGGACTTCTACGGGGTGCCGGTGCAGGAACTGCTGCCGGGCACGACTCCCGGCGGTGCGGCCGAGCCGCCGCCGAAGCTGCGCCTCGACCTGGAGCGTCTGGCGGGCGTCCCCGCAGAGAAGGCCGGCCCGCTGCAGCGTTACGCGGCGACGATCCAGAGCCAGCGCGGTGACTACAACGGCAAGGTGCTGTCGATCCGCCAGGACGACCTGCGCACCCTGGCCGTCATCTACGACCAGTCGCCGTCGGTCCTGACCGAGCAGCTGATCAGCTGGGGCGTGCTGGACGCGGACGCCCGTCGCGCGGTGGCGCACGAGGACGTCTGATCCTCGGACCGCACACCAGCAGAAACGTTTACCGGTGGGTGCCGGGCTCTTGCGGGGGCCGGGTGCCCACCGGTTTTTCGTGCCCGCCGCCCTCACCCCGCGCCCCTGCGGCCGTCGGACGGCTGGGTCCGGCGACATCGGAAGGGCCCGCAGCGCGTGCGCTGCGGGCCCTTCCGAATGGCGGTGCCGGTGCTGCCGTCGGCGGCGTGCGGTCAGCTCTCGCTGCGCCGCAGGCTGGCCTTGAGGTCCTTGAACCGGGCCAGCAGCCCGTTCACGAACGAGGGGGACTCGTCCGTCGAGAACTCCTTGGCGAGCTGGACGGCCTCGTCGATGGCCACGGCGTCCGGGGTGTCGTCCACCCAGATCAGCTCGTAGGCACCGAGCCGCACGATGTTCCGGTCCGCGACCGGCATGCGGTCGAGGTCCCAGTCCACGGCGTAGGTGACGATCAGGTCGTCGATGCGGTTCACCTTGTCGGCGTAACCCTCGACGAGATCCATCGTGAAGGCGCTGACCGGCGGCTGCCGGTCGTCCGACCGCGCGTGGCGGATCCAGTCCGCGAGGACCTCGCGGACGGACACCCCGCGCTGGTCGGCCTCGAAGAGGATCTGGAAGGCGCGCTTGCGCGCGTTGCTCCGGGCAGCCACGGTTAGCTGTTCACCCGGCCGAGGTAGGCGCTGGTGCGGGTGTCGACCTTGATCTTCTCGCCCGTGGTGACGAAGAGCGGGACCTGGATCTCGTGGCCGGTCTCCAGCTTGGCGGGCTTGGTGCCGCCGGTGGAGCGGTCGCCCTGGACGCCCGGGTCGGTGTGCTCGATGGTCAGCTCGACGGCGGCCGGGAGCTCAACGTAGAGCACCTCGCCCTCGTGCTGCGCCACGGAGGCGGTGAAGCCCTCGATGAGGAAGTTGGCGGTGTCGCCGACGGCCTTCTTGTCGACCATCAGCTGGTCGTAGGTCTGCATGTCCATGAAGACGAAGTACTCGCCGTCCATGTACGAGAACTGCATGTCACGGCGGTCGATGGTGGCCGTCTCGACCTTCGTGCCGGCGTTGAAGGTCTTGTCGACGACCTTGCCGGAGAGCACGTGCTTGAGCTTGGTGCGCACGAAGGCCGGGCCCTTGCCGGGCTTGACGTGCTGGAACTCGACGACGGACCAGAGCTGGTCACCGTCGAGCTTGAGCACCATGCCGTTCTTGAGGTCGTTCGTGGAAGCCACGGTTGCGGAATCTCCTGCACTGGAAGACCACGGGTGCGCGCACTACCCGGCAGTGCGGGCTAGAGCGCGAGCAGCTCCTTGGTCGTAATGGTGAGTAGCTCGGGACCGCCGTCCGCCTCGGGGCGTACGACGAGCGTGTCATCGATCCGGACACCTCCCCGGCCGGGGAGGTGAACCCCCGGTTCGACGGTGACCGGCACGCAAGCGTCCAGTTTACCCATTGCCGTAGGTGCAAGCTGCGGGTCCTCGTCGATTTCGAGGCCGACCCCGTGTCCCGTCCATGGAGCGAGGGCTTCCGCGTGCCCCGCGGAGTCCAGTACGGACCGGGCCGCGTGGTCCACTTCCCGGTAGGCGGCCCCCGGCAGGAGCGCCTCCCGGCCCGCCCGCTGGGCGGTGAAGACGCAGTCGTAGAGCTCGATCTGCCAGTCGGCCGGGGTGGTGCCGATGACGAAGGTCCGGCCGATCTCGCAGCGGTAGCCACGGTAGTTGGCGCCCAGGCAGACGGAGAGGAAGTCCCCCTCCTCCACCCTGCGGTCGGAGGGCCGGTGCCTCGACCGGCCGCTGTGCGGGCCGGTGCCGACGGAGGTCGGGAAGGCCGGGCCGTCCGCGCCGTGGTCGACGAGCCGGCGCTCCAGCTCCAGCGCGAGGTGGCGTTCGGTGCGCCCGACGAGGATGGACTCCAGCAGCTCGCCCAGGGCCTGGTCGGCGATCTCGGCGGCAATCCGCAGGCAGGCGATCTCGCCCTCGTCCTTGACGAGGCGCTGCTGCTCGACCGCGTTGCCGAGGTCGGCGAGGCGCAGCTTGGGCGCGACGGACCGCAGCGCCCGGTGCCGGGCGACGGTGAGGTGGTGCTCCTCCACGGCGAGCGAGTCGGCCCGTACGGCCGAGGCGGCGTCGGCCGCCGCGACGGCGGGGTCTCCACCGCGGCCGGCCAGCACGGTGACCCGGAGGTGCTCGTCCAGGCGACCCTCGTCGGCCTCGCCGGTGGGGGCGCCGGCGCAGAACATCGCGTCCTCGGTCGGCCCGACGAGCAGTACGGCGCCGAGCGGTGACGCCCCGGAAAGGTAGCGGACGTTCGCCGGACGCGTGATCAGCGCTGCGGCGTTCCCCGCGGCGGCGCATCGGTCGCGAAGCAGGCCCCGACGGGCGGCGTACACGTCTGACATGTCTTCGAGGGTACGAGCGCCCTGCGGATCCGGCCCGGCGAGCGCGTCCGGACGAGGCGCGGTACGGCGGGCCGCCCGCCCCCGTTCCCGGCCCGGCCCGCCGGGCCGCACCTCTGGACCGCTACCAGCCGTTGGGGGCCGGAAGGGCTCTGGCCAGGGCCTCGTCGAGGGCGCGGGCGGTGCCTTCGACGTCGAGGTGGGAGTTGTCGATGATCGGCAGTCCGGATCCGTACCAGCCCGCCATGCGGCCGTGGATGCGGGCGACCTCCTCGTCGGAGAGTCGGCGGTTGCCGGAGCGTTCGGCGTTGCGCTCCAGGACGATCTCCAGGCCGGGCAGCAGCACGACCGGCAGCAGCGTGGGGCCCACGTGCCGCTTCCAGCCGCCCAGTCCCACCACGGGCCGGTCGGGGAAGACGGCGTCGTCGAGGATGCAGGAGATGCCGTTGGCCAGGTAGTTGCGGGCCGCGAAGCCGCAGGTGCGGCGGGCGAGCCGGTACTGGGCCTCGGAGTGCTCGTTCCAGCCGGCCTGCGGGTCGGCGAAGCCGGAGCAGACCCATTCGCGGACGTCGTCCAGGCTGACGTGGGCGGTCGGCACGGGACGGGTGCTGGCCCAGTGCCGGGCCACGGTCGTCTTGCCCGCCCCGGCGGGCCCGATCAGCAGGACGGCGAGCACGGCGCCGCCGGTTCCCGCCACCGCGGGCGGCAGCGGGATGTGCCCGGTGGTCTCCGGTACGGGCGCCACCGGGGGCGGCGGGGCCGGCGCCTGGTGCGGGGACGGGGCCTGCTGCTGGGCCGGCGGCGGGGGCGGGTGCGCACCCGGCCAGCCCTGGGCCGGGGGTATGGGCGGCTGCGGGGGCGCCGGACGCTGCCCCGGCTGCCCCCAGCCCCCGCCACCCACTCCTTGGTGCATCCGCTGCCACTCCGTCTCGTTCCTGCGACTGATGCGAGAACGTTATATGACCGCGGAGGCCCGGCCGTCCACCAGGCCACCGGGCGGGTGTGTCAGGAGTCGATCTCTTCCGCCAGCGCACGCAGCGCCAGCCGGTAGGAGCCGATCCCGAAGCCCGCCACCGTCCCGGTGGCCACGGGTGCGATGACCGAGGTGTGCCGGAACTCCTCGCGGGCGTACGGGTTCGAGATGTGCACCTCGATCAGCGGCGCCGTGCGCTGCGCGGCCGCGTCCCGCATGCCGTACGAGTAGTGGGTGAAGGCCCCGGGGTTGATGACCACGGGGATCTTCCCGTCCGCCGCCTCGTGCAGCCAGCGGATGATCTCGCCCTCGTCATTGGTCTCGCGGACCTCTACGTCGAAGCCGAGCTCCTCGCCCAGGGAGCGGCAGCTCTCCACCAGGCCCGCGTACGAGGTGGCCCCGTACACGTCGGGCTCGCGCGAGCCGAGACGGCCCAGGTTCGGGCCGTTCAGCACGAGGACGGGGCGGCTCACGCCGACACCTCGCCGTAGGCGGCGATCAGGTGCGCCGGGTCGGGGCCCTCCAGGACGGTCGGCTTGCCCAGGCCGTCGAGGACGATGAAGCGCAGCAGGTTGCCGCGGGACTTCTTGTCGACCTGCATGGTCTGGAGCAGCTTGGGCCACTGGTCGCCGCGGTAGGTCAGCGGCAGGCCTACGGAGGCGAGGACCTCCTTGTGCCGGTCGGCTGTCGCGTCGTCGAGGCGGCCGGCGAGCCGGCCGAGTTCGGCGGCGAAGACCATGCCGACGGAGACGGCCGCGCCGTGCCGCCACTTGTAGCGCTCGTTCTTCTCGATGGCGTGCGCGAGGGTGTGGCCGTAGTTGAGGATCTCGCGGAGTCCCGACTCCTTGAGGTCGCTGGAGACGACGTCGGCCTTGACCCGGATGGAGCGCACGATCAGTTCGGCGGTGTGCGGACCGGCGGGCGTGCGGGCCGCCTGCGGGTCCTCCTCGATCAGGTCGAGGATCACCGGGTCGGCGATGAAGCCGGCCTTGATGATCTCGGCGAGGCCGCTGACGTAGTCGTTGACCGGCAGCGACTCCAGCGCGGCCAGGTCGCACAGAACGCCGGCGGGCGGGTGGAAGGCGCCCACGAGGTTCTTGCCCTCGGCGGTGTTGATGCCGGTCTTGCCGCCGACGGCCGCGTCCACCATCGCCAGGACGGTGGTCGGTACGGCGACCCAGCGCACGCCGCGGAGCCAGCCGGCCGCCACGAAGCCCGCGAGGTCGGTGGTGGCTCCGCCGCCGACGCCGACGATGACGTCGGTGCGGGTGAAGCCGGACTGGCCCAGCGCCTTCCAGCAGTAGGCGGCGACCTCGACCGTCTTGGCCTCCTCGGCGTTCGGCACCTGGATGGCGACCGCCTCGTAGCCCTGGTCGGCGAGGTCGTCGCGCAGTGCCTCACCGGTCGAGGCGAGGGCCTCGGGGTGGATGACGGCGACCCGCTGGGCCTTCGTACCGATCAGGGAGCCGAGCTCGCCGAGCAGCTGCTGCCCGACCAGCACGTCGTACGGGTCATGGCCGGCGCTTCCGCCGACGTGGATCCGCGTCACCTGGTCTGTCATACGTCCTTCAACTCCAGAGCGTCGAGGACCGCCTGGGCGACCTCTTCGGGGGTGCGGTCGTCGGTGGCCACGACGACGCGAGCGACTTCGGTGTAGAGGGGGCGCCTGGCCTCCATCAGCTCGCGCCACTGGCGGCGCGGGTTGACGGCGAGCAGCGGGCGGGCGGCGCCGAGGCCCACGCGCCGTACCGCTTCCTCGACGTCCATCGAGAGGTAGGCGACGGGCAGACCGGTCAGCAGCGCGCGGGTGCCCGCGTCGAGGACGGCGCCGCCGCCGAGGGCGAGGACTCCGGTGTGTCCGGAGACGGCGGCCGCGACGGCCTGCCGTTCCAGCTCGCGGAAGTACGGCTCGCCCTCGTCGACGAAGATGTCGGAGATCGGCCGCCCCTGGGCGCTGACGATGTCGGCATCGGTGTCCCGGTAGGGGACGCCGAGCCGCTCGGCGAGCAGCGCCCCCACCGTGGACTTGCCGGACCCCATGGGCCCGACGAGGACGACGAGCGGTCCGGCCGTCACCGGATCTGCAGGTTGTCGAGGTAGGAGCGGACGTTGCGGCGGGTCTCGGGGACCGAGTCGCCGCCGAACTTCTCGACGACGGCGTCGGCCAGCACGAGGGCGACCATCGCCTCGGCGACGATGCCGGCGGCCGGCACGGCGCAGACGTCGGAGCGCTGGTGGTGGGCGACGGCCGCCTCGCCGGTGGCGACGTCGACGGTGGCGAGGGCGCGCGGGACGGTCGCGATGGGCTTCATCGCGGCGCGGACGCGGAGCAGCTCGCCGGTGGTCAGGCCGCCTTCGGTGCCGCCGGAACGGCCGGAGGTGCGCTTGATGCCCTCGGGGGTGGAGACGATCTCGTCGTGCGCCTTGGAGCCGGGCACCCGGGCGAGTTCGAAGCCGTCGCCGACCTCGACGCCCTTGATGGCCTGGATGCCCATGAGGGCGGCGGCGAGGCGGGCGTCGAGACGGCGGTCCCAGTGGACGTGGGAGCCGAGGCCGACCGGGACGCCGTAGGCCAGCACCTCGACGACGCCGCCGAGGGTGTCGCCGTCCTTGTGGGCCTGGTCGATCTCCGCGACCATCGCCTTCGAGGCGTCGGCGTCGAGGCAGCGCACCGGGTCGGCGTCGAGCCGGTCGACGTCGGCGGGGGTCGGGTAGACGCCGTAGGGCGCCTTGGCCGCGGCCAGCTCGACGACGTGGGAGACGATCTCGATGCCGGCGACCTCCTTGATGAAGGAGCGGGCGACGGCGCCGAGGGCGACGCGGGCGGCGGTCTCACGGGCGCTGGCGCGCTCCAGGATCGGCCGGGCCTCGTCGAAGCCGTACTTCTGCATGCCCGCGAGGTCGGCGTGGCCGGGGCGCGGACGGGTCAGCGGCGCGTTGCGGCCGGTGTCCTTGAGCAGCGAGGGGTCGACCGGGTCGGCCGACATGACGGTCTCCCACTTCGGCCACTCGGTGTTGCCGATCATGACCGCGACCGGTCCGCCCTGGGACAGGCCGTGGCGGACACCGCCGAGGAAGGTGATCTCGTCCTGCTCGAACTTCATGCGGGCACCGCGGCCATAGCCGAGCCGGCGCCTGGCCAGGTGATCGGCCACCAGCTCGGTGGTGACCGGGACGCCGGCGGGAAGACCCTCCAGCGTCGCGACCAGTGCCGGTCCGTGCGACTCTCCCGCGGTCAGCCAACGCAACCTGCTCAACGATGCTCCTCATGCTCGCGCCTGGTACTGCGACGGCGCGATCGGGTGCGCGGCCCGGACCCGCCTCACCCGAATCCTCCCACGTCCGGAACGGTTTCTTGGGCCCCGGTCCAGCTGTCGGACGCCCCGGTGGTCAGCGGACCGGGCTGCGGCGGCCGCGGAGCCGGCTGACGGCGGTCCACGGACCCACGGAACCGACGGGTCCGGGGAGGACGGCCGCGACGTCACCGCCGGGTGACAGCCGGGATGTCAGTGGGCTCCCGACAGGGCCGCCAGGCCCGCTCGCCGCATCACTTCGAGCGGCGCCGGGGAACGGCCGGTCATCTGCTCGACCTGGAGGACCGCCTGGTGCACGAGCAGGTCCAGGCCGCCCAGGAGCTTTCCGCCGCGCTGCGACCAGGCCGCGGCGAGGGCGGTCGGCCAGGGGTCGTAGAGGACGTCGAACAGGGTGCCCGGCGCGGCCGGGACGGCCGCGGCCAGTGCGTCGGTGGCTCCCGCCGGGGTGGTCGCGATGACCAGGGGCGCCTCCAGCGCCGCGGCCGCCCCGGACCAGTCGGCCGTGCGGACGGGGACGCCGAGCCGCTCGCCCCACTGCCGCATCTCGTCGGCGCGCGCCGAGGAGCGGACGTAGGCCGTGACCTCGCCGGTGCAGATCCGCGAGAGGGCGGCCAGCGCCGAGGAGGCCGTGGCCCCGGCGCCGAGGACGGCGGCCGAGGGCACCTTCTCGACGCCGCGCTCGTGGAGCGCGGCGACGATGCCGGGGATGTCGGTGTTGTCACCGAGGCGCCGGCCGTCCCGCGTGAGGACGACCGTGTTGACGGCCTCGACGGCGGCGGCCGTGTCGCTGACGCCGTCCAGCAGCGGGATGACCGCCCGCTTGAGCGGCATGGTCAGCGACAGCCCGGCCCACTCGGGGCCGAGCCCCGAGACGAACCCGGGGAGCGCGGCCTCGTCGATCTCGAAGCGGTCGTAGGACCAGTTGTCGAGGCCGAGCTCCCGGTAGGCGGCACGGTGGAGCACCGGTGAGAGCGAATGCTCGATGGGCGAACCCAGCACCGCGGCCCGTATCCGTGTCATGTCCTGCTACCCGCCGTTCTTCTGCTTCTGCCGTTCCTGGAACTCCGCGACGAGCTTGAGGTGCTCGTCGTAGGTCTTGGTGAAGGTCGTCGTGTTGCCGTCGACCGACACGAAGAACATCCAGCCACCGTGGTCCGGGTTGAGCGTAGCGGTCAGCGCGTCCATGCCCGGGTTCCCGATGGGGCCGACCGGCAGCCCCTTGATGAAGTGGGTGTTGTACGGGTTGTTGAACGCCTGGGCTTCCTTGAGGTTGAAGTTGATCTCGCTCTGGTTCTTGACGTAGTTGTACGTCGAGTCGAACTCGATCTTCTGGTTCGTGACGTCGTTGGTCTTCTTCATGCGGTTGTAGACGACCTCGGACATCTTGCGGAAGTCGTCGTGGTTCTTGCCCTCGGCGTTGACGAGGCTGGCGACCGTGACGACCTGGAGCGGGTTCTCCAGCCCCAGCTCCTTGGCCTTGGCCTCGATGCCCAGCTCCGCGTACTTGTCGGAGGCGTTCTTGACCATCAGCTTGAGCAGCGACTCGGGGGTGCTGTCCTTGCTCAGGTCGTAGCGCGTCGGGAACAGGAAGCCTTCGAGCGGGTCGATGAGCTTGGGGTTGTTGCCGGCCCAGGCGGGCAGCCCCAGGTTCTTGGCCTCGCGCTGGGCGATCTCCTTCGTGGTGCCCTCGGGCTTGCCCAGCTTCTTGTCGATCGCCTCGTACACCTTGGAGTTGCGCATGCCCTCGGTGACGGTGATGACGTTCAGCTTGGTGGGGTCGATCATCAGCGCGACGGCGGCCGCACCCGACATCTTCTTGTTCATCGGGTAGACGCCGGGCTGGATGGACTTGCCCTTGGGGTTGGCGTTGGCCGCGTCGACGAACGCCTGGGCGCTGGCGACGACGCCCGCCTCCTTGAGGATGCGGCCCATCTGCCCCAGGCCCGCGCCCTTGGGGATCTCGACGTCCACGACCTCGCCGGCGCCCTCGCCCGCGAAGTCCTCGGCGGGCGCGAACCTCACCTTGATGTAGTTGTAGCCGTAGTAGCCGCCACCGCCGAGCACGCCCAGGATGACCACGGCGGCGAGCAGGCAGGCCGTGCCGCTGCGCTGCTTCTTGCCGCCCTTGGGCGTACGGCCGCCGCGACGGCCCGCGGGCTCGTCGCCCTCGGCGTCGTCGTCGCCGTCGCGACCGCCCGCACCGCCGACGGGGAGGTCCGTCTCGGGCTCCTCCTCCTCGACCGGTTCCGGTTCCAGGTGGCGCCGGCCCGGGGGCTGCGGCGGCGGGTAGGCCTCCGGCGTGCCGTAGAGGTCGGGGGTCTCGCCCGGGTATCCGGCCGACGGGTGCTGCGCGTAGTCCGCGCCCGCGTACGGGTCGGTCTGCACCGCCGCCGTGTACTGGCCCTGGCCGGTGTCCCAGCCCTGGCTGTCGTACACCGGCTGCTGGGGCTGCCCCTGCTGGGCGTACTGCTGCGGCGCCTGCTGCGGGTGCTGGGCCTGCTGCGGGGCGTACCCCTGCTGGGGCTGTGCGTACTGCTGCTGCGCGTACGGCTGCTGCTGGTACTCGGGGTACTGCTGGTACTCCTGGTACTGCGGCTGCTGGGGGTACTGCTGCTGGTACTGGGGCTCCTGCTGGTACTCCTGCTGCGGGGCACCGTTGTACGGCACCTGGCCCTGCTGGGTCTGGTGCCCGGTCCACCCCTGGTCCCCGTACAGGGGGTCCTCGGGGTGCCAGGGTTCGGGGCCACGGCCCCGGCCATACTCAGTCATCGGTCCCCTAGAGCCGCGAGACGCAGGGCCACGGACCTCTTCGTCCCTGGCGCCCGGTTCCGCCTCTTTGACGGTGGGCGACGGCTGTTCGAATGCCGTCTCATCGCGCGGAACGTTACCGTATCGCGATCAGACAACCACTTCGACGCACTCGCCAGGCGGATTACCTGATACCCGTTCGGTCTCAAGAGCGTTCTGGAGGATCACCACAGCGGCGGCCTGGTCGATCACCGACCGCCCCTTCTTCGCGTTCCTGCCGGAGGCCCGCAGACCCTGGGCGGCAGTGACCGTGGTCATCCGCTCGTCCACCAGACGGACCGTCACCGGCTTGATGCCCTTGGCGAGTTCACCCGCGAAGGCGCGCACCTTGGCCGCGGCCGGCCCCTCCCGCCCGCTGAGCGAGCGGGGGAGGCCGACCACGACTTCGAGGGGCTCGTACTCCTCGACGAGCTGCCGCAGCCGCCGGTGGGCGAAGGGGATGTCCCGGCCCGGAACGGTTTCCACCGGTGTGGCCAACACCCCGTCGGGGTCGCAGGACGCGACCCCGATCCGGGCGTCCCCGACGTCGATGGCCAGTCGGCGGCCGCGGCGCAGTGTCATCGTCAGGCCGTCTCGACGACGAGGCGCTCGACGGCGCTGATGGCGTCGGGGACGGCTGCCGGGTTCTGGCCGCCGCCCTGGGCGACGTCCGGCTTGCCGCCACCGCCGCCGCCGAGGGTCTTGGCGGCGGTGCGGACCAGGTCACCGGCCTTGAAGCCGCGCTCGCGGGCGGCCTCGTTGGTGGCGATGACGGTCAGCGGGCGGTCGTTCGCCACGGTGAAGAGGGCCACGACGGCCGGCCGGTCACCGGGGATGCGGCCGCGGACGTCGAGGACCAGCTTGCGCAGGTCGTCGGCGCCGGTGCCGTCCGGGACCTGGCCCACGACGAGGGCCACGCCCTTGATGTCCTGGGCGTTCTGGGCGAGACCGGCGGCGGCCTGGAGGACCTTCTCCGCGCGGAACTTCTCGATCTCCTTCTCGGCGTCCTTCAGCTTACCGAGCATCGAGGCGATCTTCTCCGGCAGCTCCTCCGGGCGGCCCTTGACCAGCTCCTGGAGCTGGGCGACGACCGTGTGCTCCTTGGCGAGGAAGTTGTACGCGTCCACGCCCACCAGGGCCTCGACGCGGCGCACGCCGGAGCCGATGGAGGACTCGCCGAGCAGCTTCACCAGTCCCAGCTGGGCGGTGTTGCCCACGTGGGTGCCGCCGCACAGCTCCTTGGAGAAGTCGCCGATGGTCACGACGCGCACGCGCTCGCCGTACTTCTCGCCGAACTCGGCGATGGCGCCCTGCTTCTTCGCCTCGTCGATGCTCATGATCTCGGCGGTGACGTCGAGCTCGCGCGAGAGCACGTCGTTGATCTTCTGCTCGACGTCGGTGAGGACCGAGCCGGGGACGGCGTTCGGGGAACCGAAGTCGAAGCGGAAGCGGCCGGGGCTGTTCTCGGAGCCGGCCTGGGCGGCCGTGGGGCCGAGGGCGTCGCGCAGCGCCTGGTGGGTCAGGTGCGTGGCCGAGTGGGCGCGGGCGATGGCCCGGCGGCGGTTCACGTCGATGGCGGCGTACGCCGACGCGCCCACCGTCACCTCGCCGACCTGGACGGACCCCTTGTGCACGGAGACGCCCGGTACCGGCTGCTGCACGTCGCGGACGACGATGACCGCGCCCGAGTCGAGCTTGATCCGGCCCTGGTCGGCGAGCTGGCCGCCGCCCTCGGCGTAGAAGGGGGTGCGGTCGAGGACGACCTCGACGTCGTCGCCCTCGGAGGCGGCGGGCGCGGAGACGCCGTTCACCAGCAGGCCGACGATGGTGGACTCGCCCTGGTTGGTGGCGTAGCCGGTGAACTCGGTGGCGCCGGCGCCGTCGGCGATCTCCCGGTAGGCGGACATGTCCGCGTGGCCGGTCTTCTTGGCCTTGGCGTCGGCCTTGGCGCGGTCGCGCTGCTCCTGCATCAGGCGGCGGAAGCCGGGCTCGTCCACGGAGAGGCCCTGCTCGGCGGCCATCTCCAGGGTGAGGTCGATCGGGAAGCCCCAGGTGTCGTGGAGCAGGAACGCCTTGTCGCCGGACAGGACCGTGCCGCCGGCGGCCTTGGTCTCGGTCACGGCGGTGTCGAGGATGTTGGTGCCGCCCTTGACGGCCTTCAGGAAGGCGGCTTCCTCGGCGAGCGCGACGGTCTCGATGCGCTTGCGGTCGGTGACCAGCTCCGGGTACTGCTGACCCATCGTGTTGATCACGACGTCGACGAGGTCCTGGACGACCGGGCCCGTGGCGCCCATGAGGCGCATGTTGCGGATGGCGCGGCGCATGATGCGGCGCAGCACGTAGCCGCGGCCCTCGTTGCCGGGGGTGACGCCGTCGCCGATGAGCATGACGGAGGTGCGGATGTGGTCGGCGACCACGCGCATCGACACGTCGGTGTTCTGGGCGGCCCCGTAGCGCACGCCGGTGAGCTCGGTGGCCTTGTCCATGACCACGCGCAGGGTGTCGGTCTCGTACATGTTCTGCACGCCCTGCAGGATCATCGCGAGGCGTTCCAGGCCGAGGCCGGTGTCGATGTTCTTGGACGGCAGGTCGCCGAGGATCGGGAAGTCCTCCTTGCCGTCACCGGCGCCCCGCTCGTACTGCATGAAGACGAGGTTCCAGATCTCGACGTACCGCTCGTCGTTGACGGCCGGGCCGCCCTCGACGCCGAACTCGGGGCCGCGGTCGTAGTTGATCTCGGAGCAGGGGCCGCAGGGGCCGGGCACGCCCATGGACCAGAAGTTGTCCTTCTTGCCCAGGCGCTGGATGCGCTCGGCGGGGACGCCGATCACGTCGCGCCAGATCGTCTCGGCCTCGTCGTCGTCGAGGTAGACGGTGATCCAGAGCTTCTCCGGCTCCAGGCCGTAGCCGCCGTCCGCCACGGAGCTGGTGAGCAGCTCCCAGGCGTACTTGATGGCGCCTTCCTTGAAGTAGTCGCCGAAGGAGAAGTTGCCGCACATCTGGAAGAACGTGCCGTGGCGGGTGGTCTTGCCGACCTCTTCGATGTCGGGCGTACGGACGCACTTCTGCACGCTGGTGGCGCGCGGGGCCGGCGGCTTGGTCTCACCGAGGAAGTACGGCTTGAACGGCACCATGCCCGCGTTGACCAGCAGCAGAGTCGGGTCGTCCGCGATGAGCGACGCCGAAGGGACAACGGCGTGACCGCGCTCCTCGAAGAAGCTCAGCCAGCGGCGGCGGATTTCAGCCGACTCCATCAGTGGTCCTCATTCCGGTTGTACGAAAGCTTTGGTCGGTGGTCGATCTGGTCGTTCTCGATGGCCCGCAGCCGCCGCGGCCCGGGGAGGGCGGTGACGTTGTCGGGCCGGTCGGGGTCCTGGTGGAGCCCCAGTGCATCGTTCAGCTCGTCCTCGCGCTGTGTCATTCCCGCTTTGACGTCGAGGGCGAAGTCCTTGAGGCGGTGACCCGCCTCGACGGCCTTGTCGGCGGCCTGGGCCGCGAGGCTCTCCGGAGTCAGCTTCTTGAGCTGACGGTTGACCTTGGTGGTGGCCCACACGCCGGCGGCTGCGCCTGCGGTGAACCAGAAGGCTCGGCGGAACATCGGCGTCTCAGTCCTTCTGCTTCCGGCGCCGGGCGGCCGGCACCGTTCGGCCAACGATCACAGTACGGCGGGATGCCCTCGGCGGCACACCGCCCGGGGCGGCGTCCCCCTTGCCCAGCGCCTTGCGGACGCCGTAGCCGAAGGCCGCGACCTTCACGAGCGGTCCCCCGAAGGCGGTGGCCACGGTGGAGGACAGCGCGGAGGCGTTGGAGGTGACCTCCTGGACGTCGCTCGCGATGGCGTCGACCCGGTCGAGCTGGGTGCGCGCGGAGCGGACGGTGCTGGAGGCGTCGGCCAGGAGCGGTACAGCCTGGTCGGTCACTTCGGACACCAGCTTGGTGGTCGCCCTGAGCACCTGGGCCAGCCGCACCAGGGCGACGGCGAGGAAGGAGATCAGGATGGCCCAGAAGACGGCCACGATGATCCCGGCCACCTCTACACCGGACACGTCACACCGCTCTCTGTCTGTACCCGAACCGCCGGCGGCAGCGATTCCTACAAATGGTCCTCCGACCCTATCGCGCCGGGGATACCCGGCCGTACCCGAATTCGGGGTCGGGGCGACACGTCTTGGACGCAGCGCATCCGGACCAGTACGCTCCGTGTCCCATGCGACAGAGACCCCTTCGACATGCCGCCCGGGGCAATCTTCCCTCGGAGCTGAGCGGGTTCATCGGGCGGGGTGCCGAACTCGCCGAGGTGGGGCGGCTCCTGGACACCTCTCGGCTGGTGACCGTGACCGGTGTGGGCGGGGTGGGCACGTCCCGGCTGGTGCTCGCGGCGGCCCGGTCGGCCGCCGAAGGGGCGCAGGAGGCGCACGCGCCGGGGCAGGAACGCTACTGCGACGGCGTCTGGCTGGCCGAACTGGCCGGCGTCCGGGATCCGGCGCTGCTGGAGCTGACGCTCTCGGAGGCGCTCGGGCTGACGGACCACACCACCCGGCCCCCGCGGACCGTGCTGGTTGAACACCTGGCGGGCAGGCGGCTGCTGCTGGTCCTGGACGGCTTCGAGCAGCTGGTGGACGAGACGGCGGGGCTGGTACGCGAGCTGCTGCTGCGCTCCCCCGGCCTGCGGGTGCTCGCGGCGGGCCGGCGCCCGCTGGGCGTGGAGGGCGAGCGGACGTACCCCCTCGCGCCGCCCGCCCCGGAGGAGGCGCTGGCGCTGCTGGTGGCGCGGGCGTCCGCCGCGGACCCCGGGTTCGCGGTGACGGACGCCAACCGGGGCGAGCTGATGGAGGTGTGCGCGCGGCTGGACGGGATCCCGCTGGCGCTGGAGCTGGCGGCGGGCCGGCTGCGGACGCTGTCCCCGGCCCAGGTGCTCGCCCGGCTGGAGGACCCCTTCGGGCTGCTGACGGGCGGTGCGCGTGGCGGCCTGCCCCGGCACCGGGCGCTGCGGACGGCCGTCGGCTGGAGCCACGAGCTGTGCACTCCGGCGGAGCGGCTGCTGTGGGCGCGGCTGTCGGTGTTCGCCGGGCAGTTCGACCTCGATGCCGCCGAGTACGTGTGCGCCGGCCCCGACCTGCCGGTGGAGGGGGTGCTCGACCTGGTGGGCGAGCTGCTCGCCCAGTCGCTGCTGGTCCGGGAGGAGACGGCCGCGGGGGTGCGCTTCCGGATGCTGGAGACCGTACGGCTGTACGGGGCGGGCTGGCTGGAGTCGCTGGGTGACGCGGTGCGGCTGCGGCGGCGGCACCGGGACTGGTACATGGGGCTCGCGACGTGGTGCGAGCTGGACTGGTTCAGTCCGCGCCAGCACGAGGTGGCCGCGCTGGTGGAGGCGGAGCTGCCGAACCTGCGGCTCGCCCTGGAGTGCTGCCTGGAGGAGCCGGACGAGCTGCACCTGGGCCAGTACCTGGCGGGCACTCTGTGGTTCTTCTGGGCGGGCTGCGGGCGCCTGGCGGAGGGCCGGCACTGGCTGGACCGGACCCTGGACCCTCCGGGCGGGACGGGGGTGACGGAGTACGAGAGCTCGCGGCTGAAGGCCCTGTGGGTGCTGGGTTACGTGGCGGCGCTGCAGGGCGACGCGACGGCCTCGATGTGCGCGCTGTACGAGTGCCGCGACGGTGCGGCGCGCAGCGGGAACCGGGTGGCGGCGGCGTACGCGGTGCACCGGCTGGGCTGCCTCGCCCTGGTCTCGGACGACATGGGCCGGGCCCGGGAACTGCTCGGCGAGGCGCTGGAGCAGTACCGGGCGGCCGGGGAGTTGAACAGCAACGTGCTGATGTGCCAGGTGGAGCTGGGGATGGCGCTGGCCTTCCTCGGGGACCTGCCGGGCGCGCTCGCGCTGTGCGGGGAGGTCCGGGAGATCTGCGAGGAGCGCGGGGAGCGCTGGACGAAGGCGTACGCGCTCTACGTGCTGGCGTACGCGGCCCTGGACGGGGGCGCGGCGCAGGAGGCCCGGCGGCTGCTGAGCGAGTGCGTGGAGATCAACCACGCGTTCCACGACCTGGTCGGGCTGGTCCTCGCGCTGGAGCTGCTGGCGCTGGTCACCGTCGCGGAGGGCGATCCGGCCGAGGCCGCGGTGCTGCAGGGCGCGGCGGAGCCGATGTGGGGCGGGGTGGGGCTGCGGCTCTTCGGCTCGGGGTACTTCAACGCGCCGCGGCTGATGTGCCGGGAGCGGGCGGGCGAGCTGCTGGGCCCCGACCGCTACGCGGCGCACGCGGCCGAGGGCCGGGAGCTGGACCGGGAGGCGCTGGTGGTGCGGGCGCTGCGGGGCGCGGCGCGGGTGCCGCGGCCGGCCGAGCGGGGCGCGGTGCCGGGTCCGCGGGTCGCGCGCAGCACGGCGCCGGCGGACCAGCCGTAGCGGGCGGGCCGGAAACGGAAAACCCGCCGCCCCGTGGAGGGGGCGGCGGGTTTCCACCAGCCTGTGAGGGCTACGCCTGCCGGTGGATCAGCGGGCGTAGTACTCGACGACGAGCTGCTCGTCGCAGATGACCGGGATTTCCTTGCGGTTCGGGTCACGGTCCAGGCGGAAGGCCAGGGCCTTCAGGTTGACCTGCAGGTAGCGCGGGGTCTCGCCCTCGCCTGCGTAGCCACCCTCACGGGCGACCTGGAACGGAACCTTCTCGCGGCTGCGCTCGCGCACGGTGATGACGTCGTCCGGGCGGACACGGAACGACGGCTTGTCGACCTTGCCACCGTTGACCTCGATGTGGCCGTGAACGACCATCTGGCGGGCCTGGTAGATGGTGCGGGCGATGCCCGAACGCAGGACCAGGGCGTCGAGGCGACGCTCGAGCTCGACGACCAGCGCCTCGCCCGTCTTGCCCTCGGCCTTCTTGGCGCGGTCGTACGCGCGGGCCATCTGGCGCTCGGAGATGTCGTACTGAGCGCGCAGACGCTGCTTCTCCAGCAGACGGACCTTGTAGTCCGAGTTCTGCTTGCGGCCACGGCCGTGCTCGCCCGGCGGGTAGGGGCGGGCCTCGAAGTACTTGACGGCCTTCGGCGTCAGGGCGATGCCGAGGGCGCGAGACTTCTTGACCTTGGGTCGCTTCTGGTTCACGGGGAACCTACCTCCATGTAAGTTAGGTGAGGCTTACCTTAGCGAGGAGGACGTAATGTCTCGACCACATGGGATCCCCCTGCCCAGTGCGCAACGCAGTTCGGATTCCAACGAAACAGAATCCGCTTGCGCCGACGATAAGCAAGGTCAGCCGCGTCCCAGGGAAGGCGTTCGGCAGCTCACCGGAGCCGAACGCGTACGAACCCTCGTAGAGTCCAACGCCTCAGTATCCCTCACGCTGATCGGTGCTCGTGACAGTCACGGGTCCGAGGAGTTCGGGACGGGGATGCCGGCCGCGCGGACCGTCACCCCGGACGGGGACGTGATTCTCCTTGTCTCAGGGGAATCCACGGCTGCCAGGGCAGCCGCTCACGCCCAGGACGACGACCTCACCGCCGTGATCGAGATCACGGACGTGGCGCCGGTGTCCGTGCCCCATCGTATCCGAGGCCGTGCGTGGCTGGCCGGGTGGCTGACGCCGGTGCGCGGGGACGACCGCGCGGTCTGCGCCGCGCTGCTCGCGGAGCGGCACCCGGTCGGCGAGCTGCTGGGCCTGGGCGAGTCCCTCGACGCCCCCCACACGGGGCGCCCGGCCTGGATGATGCTGCGCCTGGAGGTCGGCGAGATCACCGTGGACGACCTGTGGGGCGCCGAGCACGTGGACCCCGACGACCTGGCCGCGGCGGAGCCCGACCCGGTCTCCCCGCACGAGGCGGAACTGCTCCAACACCTGCACTCCGCCCACGGCGACCGGATCGGCGAGCTGTGCGGACTGCTCGGCGAGCGCGGGGTGCGCGGCATGACCGCCGTCCCGCTCGCCCTGGACCGGGCCGGTCTGCGCGTCCGCTTCACCGGCGGCCCCTCCGGCGGCTCCTTCGACGCCCGCTTCGACTTCCCCGAGCCGGTCGCGGACATCTGCGGCCTGCGCCGGGCCATGCGCACCCTCTTCTCGGCCGCCTCCCACTGAGGACGGGCGGCCGGTCAGCGGGGACAGCCCGCCGGCATCTCCGGGAGCGCGCGCTTCTCCGGCTCGGTCACGGACAGCGCGTACCTCGCCCGACGCCGGTGCAGCGGCGCGCGTACTCGCACCAGTACGGTCTGGATCTGGGAGGCGCGCTGGTAGGTGTACGGGAGCCGCTTGCCGGTGTACGGGTCGAGCAGCACCCCGGCCAGGACGACGCACCGGTTGCGGTCCCCCTCGCGCAGCTCCGTCAGATCCCGGCGCAGGACGTCGTCACCGCCGCACGGGCCAGTCTCCGCCGTGCCGTGCGGGCCGTGCCATCCCCGTAGCGTGCTCCACACGACTGCGTCTCGTGACTGTCCGGTCGGCTCCCATGCCGTCGGCGGACAGCCCCGAGGGACGTCTCCACGGGGGCAAGCTTCACCGAAGCCATTCCGGGGCGTGCTCAGTCGGTGTCCGTCGCGGCCAACACTGCAAGCCGTCGGCGTTCTGGAGACACTGCGGCCAGGCCGATGTCCCAGGCCACGCGCTCGAACCACTTGGTGTCGGCGTCGAAGCCGTACCAGGCACACTCCCGCGCACATGCCTCGACCGTCTCTACAGGGACACCCTCCGCGACCCCGGCGAGGCTGGCCAGGGACTGCCACGCGGCCAGTCGGCCGTAGGCGCCGCGAGCACCCGAGTTGTACGCCCCTCCCGAGGAGGCGGCGGCGAAGAGCACCCGCCATGCCCGGTCCGGCGGACAGGCCACGACCGAGAAGGCGGTCTTCCTCCCCGCGTCCTTCAGGCACTCCAGCCCCAGTGCCAGCAACGCGCTCGGTACTGATTCGGCGTCCGGAGGAGCCGCCAGGTCAAAGACTCGTGCCTCGATCCGGCCGTTGGACTCCTTTGCCCAGTCCGCCACGGCCGCGCTGATGCCCTTGGCAACGGCAGGGGTCGTCGTCTCCTCGACCGGCGGCACGCGCGCTCCGCGTTCAACCGCCACGCGACCGTTCTCCGACGGGCCGTACGGCATCGAGTAGCTGCTGCCCCGGGTGCTGTAACTCGGCAGATCCGGCTGTCCCTCCACGGCCGACAGCGCCAGCGGCAGCCATCCCAGAGGATGGTGCTTCCAGTGCGGGGATGTCGCCCACCCTGCGATCCCCGGCGTCTCCGTGACGGCGACGCCCCTGAGTACGAGCTCATGGACCAGGCAGGCACGCAGTTCCTCGGAGGCGTTGCCGGTGAACGCCTCGGCGAGTTCCTCTGCCGGGTGGCTGGAGGCCAGCAACGATGCCGTGTAGTGGTCCAGCCTCTTGTGCGCGGCTTCCGTCGAGGAGACCAGCCGTAGCGCCTGCCTCACGTTCCCGGGGCCGGGTCCGGCGGCCAGCAGCCGGAGCAGGTGGTCGAAGACGCTTCCGTACTGCCAGATCGGCCTGGGCTCGGAGCCGTACGCCCCGGCGAGCGCGATGCCGAGGTCCGCGACGAAGGCGGCGTCCCCTTGCACCAGGCGACGGTCGGCCACCTTCCAGACGTCGGTGACGCTCTTCAGGCCCGGCAGTTCCGTCACGATCTTCTGTATGCGGTCAGCCACAGCGGAAAGCCTATGTGTCCCACAGTCCGAAAGCGATGGCGTTTTCCCACGTCACTGCGGCTCGATCAACCCCAGCGACGGCTGCGGGGGCGAACGGCCGGAACGGACCCGTGCGCGGAGCCTGGGCTCCCCCGCCACCGCCCCGGCGCGGCCACGCCGGGGGGCGGCCGGGCTAGCGCGCGTTCACCGCGTGGTCGAGCGAGCGCCAGACCCGCTGGGCCCAGGCCAGGTCGGCCGGGTCCTGGTAGGAGCAGTGGAGCCCGGCGGCGATGCCGGGCGCGACGGCCATCCCGTAGAACTCGTGCCGCGGCCGGCCGCTGTCCTGCGGGGTCAGCCAGAAGGCGTACCGCACTCCCCGGCCGAACGGTTCCCGCACGCGCTGGTCGGGCCGGGTGTCGGGGGCGCCGGACAGCAGCGCCGTGAGGAAGTCCGCCGGGGCGCGGCCGGGGACGTCGTCGCGCATCAGGCTCACGGATGCGCTGCGGTGCTCGGCGGTGAAGTGGTCCGCCCCGTCGGCGAAGGAGGCACTGAGTCCGGCGGTGCGCAGGACCGACCAGCGGCCGCCGAGATCGGTGCGCACGTCCACCGGCAGCGGGTACGGGAAGCGGCTGAGGACGTGGTCGCGGTCCCAGGTCCGCGTCAGGACCCGGGAGGCCACCGGGTGGCGCACCTCGACGACGCGGGGCAGCTCCTGCGGATCGGTGACCTTCGCGGTGACCGCGGCGCCGAGCAGGTCGTCGCCCCAGGGCTGGATCCGGTTGGCCACGGTGCCCTCGATGCTCAGGTCCGCGTATCCGGGCTGCTCCCACAGCTCCTGGGCGCGCCGCAGGGTGGCGTCGTCGACCTCCACCCAGGCCCCCAGGAACAGCTCGGTGTCGTGGGTCAGCCGGACGGACAGCAGGCAGCGGATGAAGCAGCCGACCCCGTCCACCCGGAGCAGGGCGCGCACCCCGAGCCGGTGCAACGCCTCCTCGGGCGCCCCGAGGGCGGCGTCGGGCAGGTTGAAGCCGAAGTCGATGCGGCGCTCGTCGGTGAGCGCGTCGCCGCAGCAGGCGCAGGTGCGGAGGTCCTTGGTCACCCGTGCAGCCTAGGGGGTGTCATGGACACCCGGGCGGGGCGCCTCAGTCGCGGTCGGTGCCGCGGAGGCGTTCGCGGACCTTCTCCACCACGTCCGCGTAGCGGGCCTCGGCGCCGTAGCGGGTCGGCTCGTAGTACCGCTTGCCGTGGATCTCGTCCGGGGCGTACTGCTGGGCGGCGATGGCACCCGGCACGTCGTGCGGGTAGACGTACCCGACGGCGTGCCCCAGCTTGGCCGCGCCCTTGTAGTGCCCGTCCCGCAGGTGCGTGGGGACGGAGCCGGCGAGGCCCGCGCGTACGTCGGCCAGCGCCGCGCCGATCGCGGTCGTGGCGGTGTTCGACTTGGGGGCGAGGGCCAGGGCGATGGTGGCGTGCGAGAGGGTCAGCGCCGCCTCCGGGAAGCCGATCATCGCCACGGCCTGGGCCGCGGCCACCGCGATCGGCAGCGCCGTGGGGTCCGCGAGGCCGATGTCCTCGCTCGCGGAGATCATCAGGCGGCGCGCGATGAACCGGGGGTCCTCCCCCGCGTCGATCATCCGCGCCAGGTAGTGCAGCGCGGCGTCCACGTCCGAGCCGCGGATCGACTTGATCAGCGCACTCGCCACGTCGTAGTGCTGGTCGCCGTCCCTGTCGTAGCGGACCGCCGCCCGGTCGACCGCCTCCTCCAGCGTCTGGAGGGTGATCTCCTCCTCGCCCTTGGCGATGGCCGAGCCCGCCCCCGCCTCCAGTGCGGTCAGCGCGCGCCGGGCGTCCCCGCCGGCGATCCGCAGCAGGTGCGCCTCGGCGTCCGGCGGCAGGGTCACCGCCCCGGCCAGCCCCCGCTCCTCCGTGAGCGCGCGCCGCAGCAGCCCGCTCAGGTCCTCGTCGGTCAGTGGTTCCAGCGTGAGCAGCAGCGAGCGCGACAGCAGCGGAGAGATAATCGAGAAGTACGGGTTCTCCGTGGTGGCCGCGATCAGCGTCACCCAGCGGTTCTCGACGGCCGGCAGCAGGGAGTCCTGCTGGGCCTTGCTGAAGCGGTGGATCTCGTCGAGGAAGAGGACGGTCTCCTTGCCGTAGCCCCCGGCGGCGCGGCGCGCGCCCTCGATGACGGCCCGCACCTCCTTGACGCCGGCCGTGATGGCGGAGAGCTCCACGAAGCGCTTCTGCGTGGCCTGGCTGACCACGTAGGCGAGGGTGGTCTTCCCGATGCCGGGCGGTCCCCAGAGGATCACCGACGAGGCACCGGCCGGGCCGCCGGCCCCTTCCCCGACCAGCCGCCGCAGCGGTGACCCGGGCTTCAGCAGGTGCTGCTGGCCGACGACCTCGTCCAGGGTGCGCGGGCGCATCCGGACGGCGAGCGGCGAACTCGCGGGGTCCTTCTCCTGGCGCTCTTCGGCGGCGGCGGTGAACAGGTCTGGTTCCACAGGGGAAGCCTAAGCGAGCCCACCGACAGGCGGCCGCCTGCCGTCAGGAGGTCCAGAAGTCCCACCAGCGGGTCAGGATCAGCATGCCGATGATGCCGATGTGCAGCACCGGCAGCACCCAGGTGAACTCCTCGAAGAAGCTCTTGAGCCAGCCCGGGGCCGGCAGCAGCCCGGCGCGGACGTTGTGCGAGGTGACGTACCAGAACATCAGGATCGTGGCGACCCAGGCGAGGGAGCACCACAGGCAGAGCGCGTTGATGTTGTAGAGCGACTGGTAGGTGAGCCAGGCGCAGAAGACGACGCCGAAGAGCGTGCCGGCGTTGAAGGTGAGCCAGTACCAGGCGCGGAACCGGGCGCCGGCCAGGATGCTCATGCCGACGCAGATCACGATGCCGTAGGCGACCAGGCCGAGCATGGGGTTCGGGAAGCCGAAGACGGCCGCCTGGTCGCTCTTCATGATGTTGCCGCAGGAGACGACCGGGTTGAGGCTGCAGCCCGGTGTGAAGTTCGGGTCCTCCAGCAGCTTGAACTTGTCGATGGTGATCACCCAGGCGGCGAGCAGGCCCGCGGCCCCCGTGATCACCAGCAGCAGGGCCAGAGCCCGGCTCGCCCCGAAGGTCGTCCCCCGGGCGGTCTCCGCGTCCGTATCCCGTGTCGTCATACCGCCCGCTCCACATCTGCCAGGTGATCAAGCCCGGGCCATTGTGCCGTACGAGCCTGTGAACGGACGGGGCCGGGGAAAGATCCCCGGCCCCGTCCGACGTGGTCCCTGCTCAGGCGAGGCGCGCCCGGACCGTGTCGATCAGCTCGCCGACGGGCACGGCCGTCTGGTCGCCGGACTCCATGTCCTTGAGCTGGACGACGCCCTCGGCGAGGTCGCGCTCGCCCGCGACGATCGCGAAGCGGGCACCGCTGCGGTTCGCGTCCTTCATGGCGCCCTTGAGGCCCTTGCCGCCGAACGAGAAGTCGGCCGCGACGCCCGCCCTGCGCAGCTGGGTCACGAGGCCGAACACGGTCGTCTTGGCCTCGCCCAGCGCCACGGCGAACACCGAGGTCGACGCGGGGATGGCGAGCTCGACGCCCTCCTTCTCCAGCGCGAGGACCGTGCGGTCCACACCGAGCGCCCAGCCCACCGAGGGCAGCGCCGGTCCGCCGATCATCTCGGACAGGCCGTCGTAACGGCCGCCTCCGCCGACCGCGATGCCCAGGCCGTCGTGGACGAACTCGAAGGTGGTGCGGGTGTAGTAGTCCAGGCCGCGCACCAGCTTGTCGTCATCCTCGAAGGCGACGCCGGCCGCGGTCACCAGGACCCGGACCTGCTCGTGGTACGCCTTGCACGCGTCGCACAGGTAGTCGCGCAGCACCGGGGCGCCGACGAGCTGCTTCTGGACGTCGGGCCGCTTGTCGTCGAGGACGCGCAGCGGGTTGATCTCGGCCCGGCGCGTGGTCTCCGCGTCGAGGTCGAGGCCGCGCAGGAAGGACTGCAGGGCCTCCCGGTACACCGGGCGACACTCCTTGTCGCCGAGCGAGTTCAGCAGGATCCGGAAGTCGCGCAGGCCGAGCGAGCGGTAGGCCTGGTCGGCGAGGATGATCAGTTCGGCGTCCAGCGCCGGGTCCTCGGCGCCGATCGCCTCGGCGCCGACCTGCGAGAAGTGCCGGTAGCGGCCCGCCTGCGGCTTCTCGTAGCGGTAGTAGGAGCCGGAGTACCAGAGCTTGACCGGCAGGTTGCCCTTCTTGTGCAGGCTCGCCTCCAGGGCGGCGCGCAGCACGGAGGCCGTGCCCTCGGGGCGCAGGGCCAGCTGGTCGCCGCCCTTGGTCTCGAAGGCGTACATCTCCTTGGAGACGATGTCGGTGGACTCGCCGACGCCGCGGGCGAACAGGCCCACGTCCTCGAAGCCGGGGGTCTCGATGTAGCCGTAGCCGGAGTTGCGCAGCGGGGCCGCGATGGCCTCGCGCACCGCCAGGTACTTGACCGAGACCGGCGGGATCAGGTCGTACGTGCCCTTGGGGGCCTTGAAAGTAGCCACGAAGCTTTCGTCACATTCCTCGTCGTGGAGCGGCCGTCGGGTCCGCTGCCAGGCCGGCGGCGACCTCCCGCAGGTACGGGTTGGTCACGCGCTCTCGGCCGATGGTGGTCTGGGGACCGTGGCCGGACAGCACCACGGTCGAGTCGTCGAGCGGCAGGCACACGCGGGCCAGCGAATCGAGCATCTCGGTGTGGGAGCCGCCCGGCAGGTCGGTTCGTCCGATGGAGCCGGCGAAGAGCAGGTCGCCCGAGAAGAAGACCGGCGGGACGTCGGCCAGCTCGGGCATCCGGAAGGTCACCGACCCCTTGGTATGGCCCGGCGCGTGCGCAACGGAGAAGTCCATTCCGGCCAATTTCAGGGCGGCGCCGTCGGCCAGCTCGCGGACGTCGTCGGGCTCCCCCACGGTCAGCTCGCCCATGAGCGGCATCCCGATGGAGCGGCCGAGGGCCTTCTCCGGGTCGCTCATCATGTAGCGGTCCTCGGGGTGGATCCAGGCCGGTACGTCGTGTGCTCCGCACACCGGGACCACCGAGGCCACATGATCGATGTGGCCGTGGGTCAGGACGACCGCGACGGGCTTGAGCCGATGCTTCCTCAGCGTCTCCTCGACACCCTGGGCGGCCTGGTGGCCCGGGTCGATGATGACGCACTCCTCGCCGGCGGCGGGGGCGACCACGTAGCAGTTGGTGCCCCAGGCGCCTGCGGGGAACCCGGCAATCAGCACGTTCGTCCTCAATCGTCGTCGGCGGGAGGTGCAGGTCGGCAATCCTGCTGCTCAGAGCCTACCGGCGCCGCTCATTACACAGCGAACCCATATACGGTACGGCCTATCCCAGCCCGGACAGCAGTATCAGACACGTACAAGGAGACGACCCGGTGGTCACGAGCGATCAGCGGCGGCGACAGCTCGCCAGGGAGAAGTACGAGCGCCAGCAGAAGCGCCGCGCGGAGGCGCGGAAGAAGAGCCGCCAGCGGGCGGCGGTGGTCGGCGCGGTGGTCGCCGTGGTGATCGCGACGCTGGTGGGCCTGATCGTGGGCGGTGTCTTCGACAAGGACAAGAAGGACCAGGCGTCGGACCCGGCGGCGGACCCGTCGGCCTCGGCGTCCGCGCCGGAGCCGAAGCAGTCCCCCTCGCCGGAGATGGCCATCGACCAGAAGGGGAAGTACACCTTCGCGCTGAAGACCAGCGCGGGTGACATCAACTTCGCGATGGACGCGGCGAAGACCCCGCAGACGGTGAACTCGTTCAAGGCGCTGGCCGACAAGGGCTACTTCGACAACACCAAGTGCCACCGGCTGACGGCCGGCGGGATCTTCGTGCTCCAGTGCGGTGACCCCGAGGGCACCGGCCGCGGCGGCCCGGGCTACAACATCCCGGACGAGAACCTCGACTCGCTGGGCAAGGCGAACGAGCAGGGCCAGGTCGTCTACCCGGCCGGCACGGTGGCGATGGCCAACACCGGCCAGCCCGGCTCGGGCGGCAGCCAGTTCTTCCTGGTCTACAAGGACAGCCCGCTGACCCCGACGTACACGCCGTTCGGCAAGATCGACGCGGCGGGCCTGAAGGTCCTGGAGGAGATCGCCAAGGCGGGCACGGTCGACGGCGGCCAGGACGGTGCGCCGAAGAACGATGTCAAGATCGAGAAGGGCACGGTCACCCAGAACTGACGGGGTGACGCGACCACCGGGCCGGCCGGCCCGCCCCCTGCGCCGATATTCCGTCGTGCGGGATGCGGACAGCCGGCCCGGCGGTCGCCTATGTTGGCGTTGTGCAGGGCGGGCGCTGCCCGCCCCAGGAAACTGTGGACGATGCCCAGGGGGTGAACCCCTCGCAGGCATCAGGTGGAGGAGGCGCTGTGAGCAGCGACCCGTGGGGCCGAGTCGACGAGACGGGCACCGTGTACGTGCGTACTTCCGATGGCGAGCAGGTCGTCGGTTCGTGGCAGGCGGGCACCCCTGAGGAGGCCCTGGCCTACTTCGAGCGCAAGTACGAGGGCCTGGTGGTCGAGATCGGCCTCCTCGAAAAGCGGGTGCGGACCACTGATCTGTCCGCCAAGGACGCCCAGACGGCGATCGACCACCTGCGGACGCAGGTCGACGAGCACCACGCCGTGGGCGACCTGGACGCCCTGCGCGTGCGGCTGGACAAGCTGGTCGAGACCGTGGAGTCCCGGCGCGAGGAGCGCAAGGTCGCCAAGGCCAAGCAGGCGGACGAGGCCCGGGCGGCCAAGGACGCGCTGGTCACCGAGGCCGAGCAGCTGGCGCAGAGCGACCAGTGGCGCAGCGCCGGCGAGCGGCTGCGCGCCCTGGTGGACATCTGGAAGGGCCTGCCCCGTCTGGACCGCAAGTCCGACGACGAGCTGTGGCACCGGTTCTCGCACGCCCGTTCCGCCTTCTCCAAGCGCCGCAAGGCGCACTTCGCCTCGCTGGACGCGCAGCGCGAGGACGCCCGCAAGGTCAAGGAGAAGCTGGTCTCGGAGGCCGAGTCGCTGTCGAAGTCGACGGACTGGGGTCCGACGGCCGCCCGCTACCGCGAGCTGATGGCGGACTGGAAGGCGGCGGGCCGGGCGCAGCGCGAGGCCGAGGACGACCTGTGGAACCGCTTCCGCGGTGCGCAGGACGTGTTCTTCGCGGCCCGCAGCGAGGTGTTCGCGGAGCGTGACGCCGAGCAGGTCGAGAACCTGAAGCTCAAGGAGGAGCTGGCCGACGAGGCCGAGAAGCTCGTCCCCGTGACGGACCTGAAGGCGGCCCGTGCGGCGTTCCGCTCCCTCAACGAGCGCTGGGAGGGCATCGGCCACGTGCCGCGCGACGCCCGGCCGAAGGTCGAGGGCCGGATGCACGCGGTGGAGCGCGCCATCCAGGAGGCCGAGGAGGGCGAGTGGCGCCGTACGAACCCGGAGGCGCGGGCCCGCGCGGCCGGTCTGACGGGTCAGCTGCAGGCGGCGGTCGACAAGCTGCGCGAGCAGATCGACGCGGCCCGCGCGGCGGGCAACAACGCCAAGGCCGACAAGCTGTCGCGTGAGCTGGAGGGCCGCCAGGCCCTGCTGGACCAGGCGCTGAAGGGCCTGGAGGAGTTCGGCGGCTGATCGCCGGCCCCGACCACGACGAGGGCTCCGGTACGGACTGTCCGTACCGGGGCCCTCTCGCTGTCGCCTACGGGCGGCGGGCCGAGGTCACGCGGTAGACGTCGTAGACCCCCTCGACGCCCCGGACGGCCTTCAGGACGTGGCCCAGGTGCTTGGGGTCGCCCATCTCGAAGGTGAACCGTGAGGTGGCCACCCGGTCGCGGGAGGTCTGGACGGCCGCCGACAGGATGTTGACGTGCTGGTCGGAGAGGACCCGCGTGACGTCCGACAGCAGCCGGGACCGGTCGAGCGCCTCGACCTGGATGGCGACGAGGAAGACCGAGGACTGGGTGGGCGCCCACTCGACCTCCAGCATCCTTTCGGGCTGCTGCGAGAGGGAGTCGACGTTGACGCAGTCCGCGCGGTGAACCGATACGCCACTGCCGCGCGTGACGAACCCGATGATCGGGTCGCCCGGCACCGGGGTGCAGCAGCGGGCCAGCTTGACCCACACGTCGTCGACGCCCTTGACGACGACGCCCGGGTCGGCGTTGCTGCGCCGCTTGCCGCGGGCCCGCGCGGGCGGGATCGATTCCTCGATGTCCTCGTTGGCGGCCTCCTCGCCGCCGAGGGCCGCGACCAGCTTCTGCACGACGCCCTGCGCGGCAACGTGGCCCTCGCCGATCGCCGCGTACAGGGAGGAGATGTCCGGGTAGCGCATCTCGTGCGCGAGGGTCACGAGCGAGTCGCCGGTCAGGATCCGCTGGATCGGCAGGTTCTGCTTGCGCATGGCCCGCGCGATGGCGTCCTTGCCGTGCTCGATGGCCTCGTCGCGGCGTTCCTTGGAGAACCAGGCGCGGATCTTGTTGCGGGCCCGCGGGGACTTGACGAAGCCCAGCCAGTCGCGGGACGGGCCGGCCCCCTCGGCCTTGGAGGTGAAGACCTCGACCAGGTCTCCGTTGTCGAGGGTGGACTCCAGCGGGACCAGGCGTCCGTTGACGCGGGCCCCTATGGTGCGGTGGCCGACCTCGGTGTGGACGGCGTACGCGAAGTCCACCGGGGTGGCGCCGGCGGGCAGCGCGATGACGTCGCCCTTGGGGGTGAAGACGAAGACCTCGTTGCGGGAGAGGTCGAAGCGCAGCGAGTCGAGGAACTCGCCCGGGTCCTCGGTCTCCTTCTGCCAGTCCAGCAGCTGGCGCAGCCACGCCATGTCGTTGACGGTGTCCTGGCCGGCGCTGCCCTTGGCGGCCTGCGGCACGTCGGTGCGGACCTTGGAGGTGCCCGCGACGGTCTGCTGCTTGTACTTCCAGTGCGCGGCGATGCCGTACTCGGCGCGGCGGTGCATGTCGAAGGTGCGGATCTGCAGCTCGACGGGCTTGCCGCTGGGCCCGATGACCGTCGTGTGGAGCGACTGGTACATGTTGAACTTGGGCATCGCGATGTAGTCCTTGAACCGGCCCGGGACCGGGTTCCACCGTGCGTGCACCGTGCCCAGGGCCGCGTAGCAGTCCCGGACGGTGTCGACGAGGACGCGAATGCCCACCAGGTCGTAGATCTCCGCGAAGTCACGGCCGCGGACGATCATCTTCTGGTAGACGCTGTAGTAGTGCTTGGGGCGGCCCGTCACGGTGGCCTTGATCCGGGCGGCTCTGAGGTCCACCTGGACCTCGTCCGTGACGAGGGCGAGGTACTCGTCGCGCTTGGGCGCGCGCTCGGCGACCAGGCGCACGATCTCGTCGTACATCTTGGGGTAGAGGATCGCGAAGGAGAGGTCCTCCAGCTCCCACTTGATCGTGTTCATGCCCAGCCGGTGCGCCAGCGGGGCGTAGATCTCAAGGGTCTCGCGGGCCTTCTTCTCCTGCTTCTCCCGCTTGAGGTAGCGCATCGTGCGCATGTTGTGCAGCCGGTCGGCGAGCTTGATGACCAGGACGCGGGGGTCCTTGGCCATCGCCACGACCATCTTGCGGACGGTCTCGGCCTGCGCGGCCTCGCCGAATTTCACCCGGTCGAGCTTGGTGACGCCGTCGACGAGCAGCGCCACGGCGTCGCCGAAGTCGCGGCGCAGGTCCTCCAGGCCGTACTCGGTGTCCTCGACCGTGTCGTGCAGCAGGCCGGCCATGAGGGTGGCGGGGTCCATGCCCAGCTCGGCGAGGATGGTCGTGACCGCGAGCGGGTGGGTGATGTACGGGTCGCCGCTCTTGCGCTTCTGGCCGCGGTGCCAGCGCTCGGCCACCTGGTAGGCCTGTTCGAGCTGGCGCAGCGTCGACGTCTCGATCTTCGGGTCGTTGCTGCGGACTATGCGGAGCAGGGGCTCCAGGACCGGGTTGTACGGGTTCGAGCGCTGCACGCCGAGCCGGGCCAGGCGGGCGCGCACCCGGTTGGAGGACGCGGCCGACTTCGCGGGCGTGGGCTTGACCGGCGCCGGCTTGGGGGCCGGCTTCACCGGCGGGGCCGGCGGGGGCGTGGCGGCGGCCGCCGTGGCCTGCTCGGCCTGCGGGTCGGGCTGCGCGGCGGAGATTGGCTGGACCTCGTCTGGCAAGAGCGCTCCTCAGCGGATCCGGTGCCCGTGTCCGGTCCGGATAACCCATCGTAGCGAGGGTTGGGTCACCCCGTTCGCCGAGCCCTTCGCAACGGCCCGGGCACGCGAACGGCGGGCACCCGGGAGATCCCGGATGCCCGCCGTCCCGTCACGGGATGGGTGCGCTCAGACCACGATCAGCGCGTCCAGCGGAGCCCCCGACAGGGCACCGGCCAGCTTGGCCCGGCCCGGCAGGAACGACAGCTCCATCAGGACCGCCACGCCGGCCACCTCGGCCCCGGCCCGCCGGATCAGCGAGAGGGAGGCCTCCGCGGTGCCGCCGGTGGCCAGCACGTCGTCGATGACCATGACGCGGTCACCGGACGTCAGGTCCTCGGCGTGGACCTCGATCTCCGCCGTGCCGTACTCCAGCTCGTACGACTGGGCGAGCGTCGCGCCGGGCAGCTTGCCGGCCTTGCGGACCGGCACGAAGCCGATCCCGGCCTGCACCGCCACCGGGGCCGCGAGGATGAACCCGCGCGCCTCCAGCCCGACGATCTTCGTCGCGCCGTACTGCCCGGCCAGCTCCACCAGCGCGCCGGTCAGCGCGCCGAAGGCGTCGGGGTCCGCCAGCAGCGGGGTGATGTCCTTGAACATCACGCCCGGCTTCGGGTAGTCCGCCACGTCCTTGATGCGGCTCAGCAGGAGGGTCCGTACGTCGTCGGACAGCGCAGCGGTCAACGTCGCCGCCCCGGCTGCTGCCGGCCCTGCGAGACGACCTGCGGCTCGCCGGAGCCCTGGGCGTCGTCCGCGGACTCGCCCTTGGCCGCGGCGGCCGCGCGCTTGGCGAGGACCCGCTTCTTCAGCGCCTTCATCGCCGGCTCGCGCTCCTTGAGGTCCACGACCAGCGGGGTCGCGATGAAGATCGAGGAGTACGCACCGGCCGCGAGGCCGACGAACAGCGACAGCGAGATGTCGTTCAGCATGCCGGCGCCCAGGAAGCCGCCACCGATGAACAGCAGGGCCGCGACCGGGAGGAGCGCCACGACCGTGGTGTTGATCGAACGGACCAGGGTGCCGTTGATGCTGCGGTTGGCGACCTCGCTGAAGGTGTAGCGGGTCTGCTTGGTGATGTCCTTCGAGCCCTCCTTCAGACCGTCGAAGACGACGACGGTGTCGTAGAGGGAGTAACCGAGGATGGTCAGCAGGCCGATGACGGTGCCCGGGGTGACCTCGAAGCCGACGAGCGCGTAGACGCCGACGGTGATGGTGAGGTCGTGGATCAGGGCGATCAGCGCGGCGACGGCCATGCGCCATTCGAAGGCGATGGCGAGGTAGATCACCACGAGGACCATGAAGACGCCGAGACCGGTCCAGGCCTTGTTCGCGATCTGCTCGCCCCAGCTGGGACCGACCAGGTCGGCGTTGATGTCGGCCTCGGTCACCTTGAGGTCGGTGGCGAGTTCCTTCTTCACGTCGGCCGCGGCGTCGGTGTCCAGACCGGAGATCTGGATGCGCATGCCGCCGGTGCCGAGCTCCTGGACGATCGCGTCGTGGCCGGAGGCCTTCTCCGCGGCCTCCGTCACCTTGGCGACGGAGACGGCCGTCTTCGGGGTGGTGAAGACCGCCCCGCCCTTGAACTCGATGCCCATGTTGAGGCCCTGCACGGCCAGGGCCACGATCGCCGTGATGGTGATCAGGATGGAAACGCCGTACCAGAGAAAGCGCTTGCCGACGAAGTCGTAGCCGACCTCACCGCGGTACAGCTTGGCGCCGAGATCTCCCAGCTTCGACATCTCTCACGCCTCCTTTGCTTCGACGGGGGCGGGGGCGCCGGCGGTACGGCGGGAGCTGCGCAGCGGGGGCTTGGCGCCCAGCCGCTTCGGGTCCAGCCCGGACCACGGGTGACCGCTGGAGAAGAACTTCGTGCGCGCCAGCAGCGTCATGATCGGCTTGGTGAAGAGGAACACCACGACCACGTCGAGCAGGGTGGTGAGACCCAGCGTGAAGGCGAAGCCCTGCACCTTGCCGACGGTGACGATGAACAGCACCGCGGCGGCGAGGAACGACACGAAGTCGGAGACCAGGATCGTGCGGCGGGCGCGCGGCCAGGCACGCTCGACCGCGGGACGCAGGGTGCGGCCCTCGCGGATCTCGTCGCGGATGCGTTCGAAGTAGACGATGAACGAGTCCGCGGTGATACCGATGGCGACGATCGCACCGCAGACGGCCGGCAGGTTCAGGGCGAAGCCGATGCCCTTGCCGAGCAGCGCCATGATCGTGTAGGTCAGGATCGCGGAGACCAGGAGACTGACGATGGCGATGAAGGCCAGGCCGCGGTAGTAGACCAGCAGGTAGACGACCACGAGGAGGAGGCCGATCGCACCGGCGATCAGGCCGGCCCGCAGCTGCTCGCCGCCGAGCGCGGCGGTGACGGTGGTGACGCTGTCCTCCTGGAAGGACAGCGGCAGGGCGCCGTACGAGAGCATGTTGCCCAGGTCCTGCGCGGACTGCTGGTTGAAGCCGCCGGAGATCTGGGCGTTGCCGCCGGTGATCGCGGAGCTGACGGACGGGTCGGAGATGACGTCGCCGTCGAGGACGATCGCGAACTGGTTCTGCGGCATCTGCTTGGCCGCAAGCTCGCCGGTGACCTTGGCGAAGGCGTCCGCGCCGTGGTCGTTGAAGTTCATCGTGACGATCCACTGACCCGACTGCGGGTCGATCTCGCCCTTGGCGCTCTTGACGTCCTTGCCCTCGACCGCGGCCGGTCCGAGGATCCACTTGCCCCACTGCTCGCCGCGCTGGCCGCAGGCGAGGGTCGGGTCGGTGGGCTTGACGCCCTTGCCGACGTTCGCGCGCTGGGCCTCGTCGGTGCAGTCGAGCGCGGCGAACTTGGCCTGGAGGTCCGCGGCGGCCGGGTCGGGCGCGGGGGCGCTCGCGGACGGCGACGGAGCCGCCTTGTCGTCTGCCTTCTTCGACTCGCTCGCCGACGGCGTGGGAGTGGGCGCGTTCGGGGCCTTGAGGCCCTCGCTGAGCGCGCGGCCCTGGGAAGTGGCGCTGGACGACGGGGTGGCGGACGGGCTGGTCTTGTTCCCGTCCTGGGCCTTGGGAGCCGGTGAGCCGCTCGCGGAGGGGCTCGGGCTCTGGGTGCCCTCGGGAGCGGCGGGGGCGCCGTCCGCGAACGCGATGACAGGGCGGAAGTAGAGCTGGGCGGTGGTGCCGACCTGCTCGCGCGCCTGCTTCTCGTTCATCCCCTTGGGGATGTTGACGATGATGTGGTCGCGGCCCTGCGTCTGGACCTCGGCCTCGGAGACGCCGAGCCCGTTGACGCGGCGCTCGATGATGCCGACCGCCGTGTTCATGTTGGTCTCGTTGACGGCGTTCTCTTTGCCGGGCTCGCTCTTGGCCTTGAGCGTGATGCTCGTGCCGCCGGCGAGGTCGATGCCCAGCCGGGGAGTCGTCTGCTTCGAGAGGAACATCCCCGCGGTGAGCGCCACCATCGCGATCAGGATGATCGCCAGGGCACGCCCCGGCCTCCCCTGAGCCCCCGTGGGCCGCCGGCCCTTCTTCGGTGCTGCCACCTTGTCGTTTCTCCCTGTCCAACCGCCCCGCGCCGGGTCAGCGCGCGGACGGCCACGAAATGTGTGGTGGGGACCCCTGCCCCCCGCAGAAGTGTCACTGACGGGGACCGCGCCGGCCGCCGGTCAGGCGCCCGCACGGTCCCCGGCCGCGCGCTACTTCGCGCCGGCCTCGCCGTCGGTCCTGCCGTCCTTGGGCTCGTCGTCGCCCGCGGGCTCGTCCTTCTTGCCCAGGTCCAGCTTCGGCGCCTCGTCCTCGCCCTTGCCGAGATCCGTCTTCGGGGCCTCGGTGAGGGAGGACGCGTCGTCGGGGACGGCGGGCGTGTCGGTCGTCACGTCGTCGATGCCGTGGACGATGCGGTTGTACTCCGCGTCCTCCAGGACGGCGCCGATGGCGTTCTTCGCGTAGATCGCGTGGACGCCGGGAGCCACCTCGAGGGTGACCGTGTCGTCGCCGATCTCCTTCACCGTGGCGTACATGCCGCCGATGGTGCGGACGCCCGTGCCGGGCGTCATCTGGTCGCGCATCTGCGCGGCCTGCTGCTGCTTCTTCTTCGCGGAGCGGGTCATCAGGAACATCGCCGCGATGATCGCGATGAACGGGAGGAGTGTCACGAGATTCACGGGACGGAAATCCTTCGCACGACCGCACGCGGACGGCGGCCTTTTCTACGGGGGTGGGCACGCCGACCCGAAGGGTCGGCATCGGCGGAGTCTAGGCGAGTCCGCACCGATGGAACAACGCCCAGCATGGCACCGCAGTTCCGGAGGGGGCGAACCTCCGCGCCGTCAGGCCCCGAACAAGCCCTGTTGCCCCGTTGATCCGCTTGCGCCGTGCTGCGGCGCGACAAGCCCCAGGTGAGCCCATGCGGCGGGGGTCGCGACCCGCCCCCTGGGGGTACGGGCGAGCAGGCCCTCGCGGACCAGGAAGGGTTCCGCGACCTCCTCCACGGTCTCCCGTTCCTCCCCCACCGCGACGGCGAGGGTGGACAGGCCGACGGGGCCGCCGCCGAAGAGCTTGAGGAGGGCCTCCAGAACGGCGCGATCCAGTCGGTCGAGCCCCCGGGCGTCGACCTCGTACACCTGCAGAGCGGTCGCGGCCACCTCGCGGTTGATCACACCGTCCGCCCGGACCTGGGCGTAGTCGCGCACGCGGCGCAGCAGCCGGTTGGCGATGCGCGGGGTGCCGCGGGAGCGGCCGGCGATCTCGGCGGCGCCGTCGGTGTCGATCTCGACGTCGAGGAGGCGGGCGGAGCGGTGGACGACGCGTTCCAGTTCCTCGGGCGCGTAGAACTCCATGTGGCCGGTGAAGCCGAAGCGGTCGCGCAGCGGCGGGGGCAGCAGTCCGGCCCGGGTGGTGGCGCCGACCAGGGTGAAGGGCGGTAGTTCCAGCGGGATCGCGGTGGCCCCGGGCCCCTTGCCGACGATCACGTCGACGCGGAAGTCCTCCATGGCCATGTAGAGCATCTCCTCGGCGGGCCGGGACATGCGGTGGATCTCGTCGAGGAAGAGGACCTCGCCCTCCTGGAGGGAGGAGAGGATGGCGGCGAGGTCACCGGCGTGCTGGATGGCGGGGCCGGAGGTGATCCGGATGGGCGCCCCCATCTCGGCCGCGATGATCATCGAGAGGGTGGTCTTGCCGAGCCCCGGCGCGCCGGAGAGCAGGACGTGGTCCGCGGTGGCCCCGCGCTGCCGGGCCGCCTTCAGGACCAGGTCCAGCTGCTGGCGGACCTTCTCCTGGCCGACGAACTCCCCGAGGTCCTTGGGGCGCAGGGCCGCCTCGACGGCGGTGTCCTCCCCGTCGGCGGCGGCCGCCACGATCCGGTCGTCGCTCTCGTCGTCCCAGTTCACGGTGTTCAGTCTGCCTTCTACGTCGTTGCGGTGGTCGTTCCGGGCCCCGCCGCGGCCTCGCCGGTCCCGGGCGGCGGCCGCGGCTGCGGCGTCAGCGGGCCCGGTTCAGGGACTGCAGGGCCGCCCGCAGCAGCTGCGGGACGGGGGCCGAGCCGCCGGCGGCGATGGCCGCCTCGGCCTGCGGGGTCACCGCGACGACCGCCTCCTCCGCGTCCCTCGACGCGTAGCCGAGGCCGATGAGGGCGGCCGAGAGCTGCTCGGTCCACGGGGCGGGCCCCGGGGCGACCGCGCGCTGGGCCCCCACCACCGGGGCCGGGGCGCCCAGCTTTCCCTTGAGCTCCAGCAGCAGCTTCTGCGCGCCCTTGGGCCCGATGCCGGGCACCGCCGTCAGCGCCTTCGCGTCGCCGGAGGCGAACGCCGTGCGCAGGGCGTCCGGGCTGTGCACGCCGAGCATCGCCTGCGCCACGCGCGGCCCGACGCCGCTCGCGGTCTGGAGGAGCTCGAAGACCTGCCGCTCGTCGTCGTCGGCGAAGCCGTACAGCGTCAGCGAGTCCTCCCGGACGACCAGGGAGGTGGCCAGCCGGGCCTGCTCGCCCAGGCGCAGGCCGGCGATGGTGTTCGGCGTGCACTGCACGGCCATGCCCACTCCCCCGACCTCGATCACGGCGAGGGTGGGGGTGAGCGCGGCGACGGCGCCGCTGACGAAGGCGATCATCGGGTACGGCCTTTCGAGGCGTGCTGGGCCACCGCCTGCTGGAGGCGGTTCTGGGCGGGGGCCCGCCAGATGTGGCAGATGGCGAGGGCGAGGGCGTCGGCGGCGTCCGCCGGCCTCGGCGGTTCGGCGAGCCGCAGCAGCCGGGTGACCATCGCGCCGACCTGGGCCTTGTCGGCCCGGCCGCTGCCGGTGACGGCGGCCTTGACCTCGCTCGGGGTGTGCAGGGCGACCGGTATGCCGCGGCGGGCTGCGCACAGCATGGCGACGGCGCTCGCCTGGGCGGTGCCCATCACGGTGCGGACGTTGTGCTGGCTGAAGACCCGCTCGACGGCGACCATCTCGGGCCGGTGCGTGTCGAGCCATTCCTCGATGCCCCGCTCGACGGCGACGAGCCGGTCGCCCAGCTCGGCGTCCGCGGGCGTCCGTACGACCCCCACTCCGAGCATGGTGAGGGGGCGGCCGGCCACGCCCTCGACGACACCGACACCGCATCGCGTCAGCCCCGGGTCCACGCCCAGTACGCGCACCGCGCCCCCTCCTGCGGCTGTACCGCCGCCGCTCCCGCGGAGGTGGCTGAGCACCGTCGTGGCTGCTCCGTTGACGGGTGCGGTCCGGGTTGCCGGGCGCGCACCTGGTTGACGCCGTCAGGCTATCCGCCCGCACCGACAATGCGACGGCGGGCCGACAGGGTGTGTCCTGTCGGCCCGCCGGTTCCGCTCGGCCCGCGGCAGCGTGAGGCGTCGGCCCCGCGCGGCGGCCTTACGCGTCGACCTTCTCCATGACCTCGTCCGAGACGTCGAAGTTGGCGAAGACGTTCTGGACGTCGTCGCTGTCCTCCAGCGCGTCGATCAGCTTGAAGATCTTGCGGGCGCCCTCTTCGTCGAGTTCGACCTGCATGGTCGGGACGAAGCTGGAGTCCGCCGAGTCGTAGTCGATGCCGGCTTCCTGGAGCGCGGTGCGGACCGCGACCAGGTCGGTGGCCTCGCTGATGATCTCGAAGGTGTCGCCGTTGTCGTTGACCTCTTCGGCACCGGCCTCCAGGACCGCGCCGAGGACGTCGTCCTCGCTCAGCTCGGCCTTGGGCAGGATGATGACGCCCTTGCGGTTGAACAGGTACGAGACCGAGCCCGGGTCGGCCATGGAGCCGCCGTTGCGGGTCATGGCGACGCGGACGTCGGAGGCGGCGCGGTTGCGGTTGTCGGTGAGGCACTCGATGAGCACCGCGACACCGTTGGGGCCGTAGCCCTCGTACATGATCGTCTCGTAGTCGGCGCCGCCGGCCTCGAGGCCGCCGCCGCGCTTGACCGCGGAGTCGATGTTCTTGTTCGGGACCGACTGCTTCTTGGCCTTCTGGACCGCGTCGAAGAGGGTCGGGTTGCCGTCGATGTCGGCACCGCCCATCCGCGCCGCGACCTCGATGTTCTTGATCAGCTTCGCGAAGAGCTTGCCGCGCTTGGCATCGATCACGGCCTTCTTGTGCTTCGTCGTAGCCCATTTAGAGTGGCCGGACATCCGCCTGTCTCCTTCGCGTAACCAACAGTGTTCGCCCCCGATCCTACCGGGAGCCGTCACAGCCCGGCGCGCACCATCTCGACGAAGTACGCGTGGACGCGGTCGTCGCCGGTCAGTTCGGGGTGGAACGAGGTCGCCAGGACGTTGCCCTGGCGCACGGCGACGGTGTGGCCGTCGTAGGTGGCGAGTACTTCGGCGGCGCCGCCGACGGACTCGACCCACGGGGCGCGGATGAAGACGCCCTCGACCGGGCCGCCCTCGATGCCCGTGAAGTCGATCTTCGCCTCGAAGGACTCGTTCTGGCGCCCGAAGGCGTTGCGGCGCACGATCATGTCGATGCCGCCCAGGGTCTCCTGGTCCTCACGGCCGTCCAGGAGCTTGTCCGCCAGCATGATCATGCCGGCGCAGGTGCCGTACACGGGCATGCCCGCGGCCACGCGCTCGCGCAGCGGCTCCAGCATGCCGAAGAGCACCGCGAGCTTCGACATCGTCGTGGACTCGCCGCCGGGGATCACCAGGGCGTCGACCTCGGCCAGCTCCTCGGGGCGCCGGACCGGCCTGGCCACGGCGTCCGCCGCGGCCAGGGCGATCAGGTGCTCCCGTACGTCGCCCTGGAGGGCCAGGACACCGATCACGGGGGTGTTCGTCATGTCGGTACTACCAGCCGCGGTTGGCGTAGCGCTCGGCCTCGGGGAGGGTGTCGCAGTTGATGCCGACCATGGCCTCGCCCAGGTTGCGGGAGGCGTCCGCGATGATCTTCGGGTCGTCGAAGAAGGTGGTGGCCTTCACGATGGCGGCGGCGCGCTTGGCCGGGTCGCCCGACTTGAAGATGCCGGAGCCGACGAAGACGCCCTCGGCGCCGAGCTGGCGCATCAGGGCGGCGTCGGCCGGGGTGGCGACGCCACCGGCGGAGAACAGCACCACGGGGAGCTTGCCGAGCTCGGCGACCTCCTTGACGAGCTCGTACGGGGCGCGCAGCTCCTTGGCGGCGGCGTACAGCTCGTTGTTGTCGAAGCCGCGCAGCTTGGCGATCTCGTTCTTGATCTGGCGCAGGTGGCGGACGGCCTCGACGACGTTGCCGGTGCCGGCCTCGCCCTTGGAGCGGATCATGGCCGCGCCCTCGGCGATGCGGCGCAGGGCCTCGCCCAGGTTGGTGGCGCCACAGACGAAGGGGGTGGTGAAGGCCCACTTGTCGGAGTGGTTGACCTCGTCGGCCGGGGTGAGGACCTCGGACTCGTCGATGTAGTCGACGCCGAGGGACTGCAGGACCTGGGCCTCGACGAAGTGACCGATGCGGGACTTGGCCATCACGGGGATGGACACGGCCTCGATGATCTCTTCGATCATGTTCGGGTCGGACATGCGCGCGACGCCGCCGTCCTTGCGGATGTCGGCCGGGACCCGCTCCAGGGCCATGACGGCCACGGCGCCGGCGTCCTCGGCGATCTTCGCCTGCTCGGCGTTGACCACGTCCATGATCACGCCGCCCTTGAGCTGCTCGGCCATGCCGCGCTTGACGCGCGAGGTGCCGATCGCCGACTCGGCGGACTGGGGGGAGGTGGGAAGCGTGCTCACGGATTGACCTCACTCGAAAGGAAGACGGGTACTGCTCCAGCCGAGGAAACCCCAGGGGACCAGTCCACTACAAGGGCCAATGTGGAGCCAGTGGCTCTTTCATTTGTCCCCCGTGGCCCTAGGCGGTGTCCTGTACGCGGCCAGTGGGTGTCCGGCGGATCGAGGCCGGACACCCCCTAAGTGGGCCGGTCGGCAAGATCCGCCGGGGGCTCGTCGTCCATTTCGAAGGCCAGCGGGAACGGCGCGTGCCCGGCCAGTCTGAACCACCGGACCTTGCGGTGGCGGCGCAGCGCGCGGGCGGCCCGTACGGCGTCGTTGTGGAAGCGCCGGGCCATCGGCACCCGGCGGACGGCGGCCGCGAGCTCCTCCGTGGCCTGCGCCCCACCGGGCGCGGCCTTCAGCGCCTCGACCTGGTCCGCGTCGGCGAACACCGCGCGCAGTGCCTGGCTCAGCTCGCTCTCGGCGACCTCGCGGTGGTCCTCCTCGGCCTGCCGGGCGGCGTGCGCGGCCTCGTACAGCACGAGCGAGGAGGCGGGGTCGAGCGCCCCCGAGGTGGCCACCTCCAGCGCTACGGAGGCCCGCCGGACGAGCTGCGCGTCGAGCGCCGCCCGCGCGGCGTCCATCCGCGAGTGCAGCCGGTCCAGCCGGCCGGCGGTCCAGCTGAGGTAGACGCCGATGACGGCCAGGGCCAGGGCGATCCAGACAAGGGTTTCGATCACGCTGCGCGACCCTACCGCTCCGCGTCCGTCCGGCCCCCATCGGGCCCGTCCGGGCCGGACCGGGGCCGGTAGGGGGGCGTGACCACCGACTACCCGGGGGGACGAAGACACGGCGCCGTATCGAAGACCACCACTGGCCCGCGTCCTGGTCGTACTGGCCGGTCGCCCTCGCGGCGGCCGTCCCGGCGGGTTCCGCTGGAGCGGCCCGGACGGCGGCCCGGTCGTGCCGGACCGGCTGGGCCGGCACTTCGCCGCCCTCGGCCGGCTGTCGCCGACCGCCCTGCACGGGGCGGTCCTGCCGGGCGTGTGGCGGCCCGTTGCGCGCGTCACGGTCGGCGAGCCGGTACCGGCCCTCGGCGCCCCGGTGATGTGCCTCGTCACCCTCCTGGCCATGCTCGACGGCCGACGGCAGCAGGCGCAGAGCCTGCCGGCCCCCGGCAGGGACGACCGGCGGCTGGTCGTCGAGACGGGCTCGGCCGTGTTCGACCCGCCGGGGTCGATGTACGGCCACCTCGGCACCGGGCCGCGCGGGCGCCGCTGAGCCGCGGCGGGTGCGTCAACGGCGACTCGACCGACAACGAGCTCCGCGAGGCCGTCTGGACGGCCCCGACCGGATCGGGCTGACCACCTCGGGCGGTGTCGTCCACGAGGTGAGCGTGGCGCCCGGCGGACGGCCGGACCGTCAGCGCGGGCTGACCGCCACCCGGCCCGCGGGCCCGTGGCGCCCGGCGGACGGCCGGACCGGACCGTCAGCGCGGCCCGACCGCCACCCGGCCCGCGGGGCGGGCCGGGTGGACGGCAGGCGTCGCCGGCAGGCGTCGCCTGCAGCCCGGCCCGCACGGCCGCGGAAGACGCGCGGCCGGTCAGCCGGGGAGGGCGGCGCGACCGCGGAGGGCGGCGCGGCCGCGGAAGCGGCCCGACCGGACCGTCAGCGCGGCCCGACCGCCACCCGGCCGCGGGGGGAGGGCGGGCAGCTGTGCCAACGGCAGGCGTCGCCGGCAGCCCGGCCCGCACGGCCGCGGAAGACGCGCGGCCGGTCAGCCGGGGAGGGCGGCGCGACCGCGGAGGGCGGCGCGGCCGCGGAAGCGGCCCGACCGGACCGTCAGCGCGGCCCGACCGCCACCCGGCCCGCGGGCCCGTGGCGCCCGGCGGACGGCCGGACCGTCAGCGCGGGCTGACCGCCACCCGGCCCGCGGGGCGGGCCGGGTGGACGGCAGGCGTCGCCGGCAGCCCCGGGCCGTGCGGCCGGTCAGCCGCGGAGGGCCGTGCGGGCGGTCAGGAGGCCGTGGTGTCCTTCGAGAAGCCCAGGCGCGCGCGCAGCGGGACGCGCTCGTCGGCGCCGACCGCCGCCGCGCCGTCCGTGACCGTCTCGTAGACCGCGAGGATGTCCGCCCCCACCGTGGACCAGTCGAAGCGCCGCACGTGAGCCGAGCCGCTCGCGCTGAGCCGCGCCCGGCGGTCCGGGTCCCGCAGCAGGGCGATCGCGCCCTCCGCGAGGGCGTCCGCGTTCTCGTTGGCGAAGAGGTCGCCGGCCCCGCCCTGGTCGAGGACCTGGGCGAAGGCGTCCAGGTCGGAGGCCAGCACCGCGGCGCCCGCCGACAGCGCCTCGACCAGGATGATGCCGAAGCTCTCGCCGCCGGTGTTGGGAGCCACGTAGACGTCGACGCTGCGCAGCAGGCGGGCCTTGTCCTCGTCCGAGACCATCCCGAGGAACTCCACCCGCGAGCGGATCTCGGCGGGCAGGGTGGCCACCGCCTCCTCCTCGTCGCCGCGCCCGGCGACCAGCAGGCGTACGTCCGGGCAGGCCTCGACGATCTTCGGGAAGGCTGCCATGAGCACGGGCAGGCCCTTGCGCGGCTCGTCGATGCGGCCGATGAAGCCGAGCGTCTGCTCGCCCCACTCCGCCTTGGGCTCGGCCTTCGCGAAGAAGTCCACGTCCACGCCGTTCGGGATCACGACCGCGTCCCCGCCCAGGTGCTCCACCAGCGTGCGCCGTGCGTACTCGCTCACGGCGATGCGCGCGCTGATCTTCTCCAGGGCCGGCTGCAGGATCGGGTACGCGGCGATCATGGCGCGGGAGCGCGGGTTCGAGGTGTGGAAGGTGGCCACGATCGGCCCCTGCGCGGCCCAGCAGGACAGCAGCCCCAGCGAGGGCGAGGCCGGCTCGTGGATGTGGATCACGTCGAAGGTGCCGTCGTGCAGCCAGCGCCGGACCCGGGCCGCCGAGAGGAAGCCGAAGTTCAGCCGGGCCACGGAGCCGTTGTACGGCACCGGTACGGCCCGCCCCGCGGAGACCACGTAGGGCGGCAGCGGGGTCTCGTCGTCGGCCGGGGCCAGCACGGACACCTGGTGGCCGAGGCCGATCAGGTGCTCGGCGAGGTCCCGGATGTGGAACTGGACGCCGCCCGGCACGTCCCACGAGTACGGGCACACGATGCCGATCTTCACTGGCCGCGCTCCCCCAGGTCTTCCAGGTCGTCCAGCCAGAGCCGCTGCAGCATGTGCCAGTCCTCCGGGTGCTCGGCGATGCCCCACGCGAAGGCGTCCGCCACCGCCTGGGTCATGACGGTGGTCTTCTCGGTCCGGGTCCCGGCCTTGGGGACCTCCACCTCGGGGTGGATCCGGCCGTACATCCTGGGCGCGTCGCCGTAGTACAGGGTGGCCGGGAGCAGCACCGCGCCCGTCTGCTGGGCGAGCAGCGCCGGCCCGGCTGGCATGCGCGCCTTCGCTCCGAAGAAGTCCACCTCGACCCCGGACGCCGACAGGTCCCGGTCGGCCACCAGGCAGACCAGGCCGCCGGAGCGCAGCCGCCGGGCGAGGGTGCCGAAGGCGGCGCCGCCGCTGTGCGGGAGGACCTCCATGCCCAGGCTCTCGCGGTAGGCGACGAAGCGGTCGTAGAGGGTCTCGGGCTTGAGCCGCTCGGCGACCGTGGTGAACGGCACGCCGAGGTGGCCGATGGCCCAGGCGCCGGCGAGGTCCCAGTTGGCGAGGTGCGGCAGGGCGACGACGACCCCGCGCCCGGAGGCGAGGGCCTCGCGCAGGATGGGCTCGTCCTTGAACTCGACGTCGGTGCCGAACCGCTGCGGGTCCATGGTCGGCAGCCGGAAGGATTCCATCCAGTACCGCATGTACGAGCGCATGCCGGCCTTGGACAGCTCGCGCAGCCGCTCCGGGCCGGCGTCGGGCACCACCCGGGCGAGGTTCGACTCCAGCCGGAGCACGCTCTTGCCGCGGCGCTTCCACGCGAAGTCCGCGATGCGCCGCCCGAGGGCGACGGCGGCGGGCTCGGGCAGCTTCTTGACGCCGGCCCAGCCGAGTCCGTACAGCCCGTCGACCAGCTTGTCCTGTGCGGTGCCCATCAGGCGGCCCCGCCTTCGGGAGCGGCGGCCGCGGCGTCGGCCTCGGCGGACTCGCGCCGTACGGTGACCACGCGCTGGATCAGGGTGACGAGCGAGCCGGCGGCGACCACCCACAGGGCGATCGGCAGCAGGACGCCGATCCAGGACGGCACCCCGAAGGTCTGCAGTCCGGACAGGCCGGCCGCGACCAGTGAGATCACCAGGCGCTCGGCGCGTTCGATGAGCCCGTTGACGGCCACGGGCAGACCGATCGACTCGCCGCGCGCCTTGGTGTACGACACCACCTGGCCGCTGGCCAGACAGAAGATCGCGACCGCGCACAGCGCGTTGTCGTTGCCGGTGCCCGCGTACCAGAGGGCGAGGCCGCCGAAGATCGCCGCGTCGGCCACCCGGTCGAGGGTGGAGTCGAGGAAGGCTCCCCACCGGCTGGAGATCCCGGCCTGGCGGGCCATGTTCCCGTCGACGAGGTCGGAGAAGACGAAGAGGGTGATGGTGATGGTGCCCCAGAAGAACTCCCCGCGGGGGAAGAAGACCAGCGCGCCCGCCACCACTCCGGCCGTGCCGATCAGGGTGACCGCGTCCGGGCTCACCCCCCGCCGGAGCAGAAATGCGGCGAATGGCGTGAGAACACGCGTGAAGAATGCACGCGCGTACTTGTTCAGCATGGCCTTCCCGGAGGGTCGCTGGGCCGCACGGCCACCACGGCCACCGGCTGGCCCATCGTAGCCAGCACGCCGCCGCCGGAGCGCCGCGCACCCACCGGTTCTCGCCCGTAAGGCCTTCTTCGTGCCGTGGACCGCCGCCCGCGGGTCAGGGGTACGGCTCCGGTACGGGCCCCGTACGTCCCCGGTACGACGTATGGACGCGATGTGACAGCAGTGCAAAGCTCGTAGAACCGCGCATTCCTCATGCGCGGGGACAAGGAACCCACCCTCCTCACCGTCACCACCGGGAGGCACGAGCACCATGGGAGCCACATCACACCAAGCCGGAGCCGCCGGCAGGGCACTGACGGCCGACCGCCCCTCGTCCCTGCGGAACGTCGTGCTGGTCGGCCACAGCGGATCCGGCAAGACCACGCTGGTCGAAGCCCTCGCCCTGACCGCCGGAGCGGTCAACCGGGCCGGTCGGGTCGAGGACGGCGCCACCGTCTCCGACTACGACGAGATCGAACACCGCCGCCAACGCTCCATCCAGCTCTCCCTCGTCCCCGTCGCATGGGACGGCATCAAGATCAACCTCTTGGACACCCCCGGATACGCCGACTTCGTCGGAGAACTCAGGGCCGGTCTGCGCGCGGCGGACGCGGCCCTTTTCGTCGTCTCGGCCTCGGACGGGATCGACGGCGCCACCCGCATGGTCTGGGACGAGTGCGAGGCCGTCGGCATGCCCCGCGCCATCGTCGTGACCCACCTGGAGGCCGCCCGCTCCGACTACACGCAGATGACCACCGTCTGCGGCGAGATCTTCGGCGCCGACGACCCCGACGCGGTGATCCCCCTCTACCTCCCCCTGCACGGCCCCGCCGGCCCGGACGGCCACGCCCCCGTCACCGGCCTGCTCGGCCTGCTCTCGCAGCGCGTGTACGAGTACGCCTCCGGGGAGCGCGTGGAGCGCGACCCGGACCCGGCCGAGCTGGCGCTCATCACGCAGGCCCGCTCGCGCCTGATCGAGGGGATCATCGCCGAGAGCGAGGACGAGACCCTCATGGACCGCTACCTCGGCGGCGAGGACATCGACCTCAAGACCCTCGTCGACGACCTGGAGCGCGCCGTCGCCCGCGGCACCTTCCACCCCGTCCTGATGGCCGCGCCCGCCGCCGACGGCGCCCGTCAGGGCCTGGGCACCGTGGAACTCCTCGAACTGATCACCGGTGGCTTCCCGACGCCCCTGGAGCGCCCCGCCGTCACGGTCACCCGCCCCGACGGCTCCGCCCGCCCCGACGTCACCTGCGATCCCGCCGGGCCCCTGGTCGCCGAGGTCGTCAAGACCTCCTCCGACCCGTACGTCGGGCGCGTCTCCCTCGTGCGCGTCTTCTCCGGCACCCTGAACCCCGAGGAGACCGTCCACGTCAGCGGGCACGGCGTGGCCGACCGCGGCCAAGAGGGCCGCGCCCTCCACGAAGCGGACGAGCGGACCGGCACCCTCACCGCCCCCTTCGGCAAGCAGCAGCGCGTCCTCGGCCGGTGCATCGCCGGAGACCTGGCCTGCGTGGCCAGACTGAGCCGTGCGGAGACCGGCGACACCCTCTCCGCCAAGGACGACCCGCTCCTCATGGCGCCCTGGACCATGCCCGACCCCCTGCTCCCCCTCGCCGTCGAGGCCCACAGCAAGGCGGACGAGGACAAACTCTCGCAGGGTCTGGCCCGGCTCGTCGCCGAGGACCCCACCATGCGGCTGGAGCAGAACCCGCACACCCACCAGGTCGTCCTGTGGAGCCTCGGCGAGGCCCACCAGGACGTCGCCCTGGAACGGCTGCGCACCCGCTACGGCGTCCAGGTCGATCCCGTCCCGCACAGGGTCAGCCTGCGCGAGACCTTCGGCGCCAAGGCGGCCGGCCGCGGCCGGCACGTCAAACAGTCCGGCGGCCACGGCCAGTTCGCCATCTGCGAGATCGAGGTGGAGCCGCTCCCGCCCGGCAGCGGCATCGAGTTCGTCGACAAGGTCGTCGGCGGCTCCGTGCCCCGCCAGTTCATCCCGTCGGTGGAGAAGGGCGTGCGCAGCCAGGCCGCCCGCGGGGTCGTGGCGGGCTATCCGCTGGTCGACGTACGCATCACCCTCCTCGACGGCAAGGCGCACTCGGTCGACTCCTCGGACGCCGCCTTCCAGACGGCCGGCGCCCTCGCCCTGCGCGAGGCCGCCGCCGAGGCCCGCATCGACCTGCTCGAACCGGTCGCCGAGCTCGACGTCCTGATCCCGGACGAGTACGTAGGGCCCGTCATGAGCGACCTCGCGGGCCGCCGCGGCCGGGTCGTGGGCACCGACCAGGCCGGGACCGGGCGCACCCGGGTACGCGCCGAGATCCCCGAGATCGAGATCGGCCGCTACGCCGTCGAGCTGCGTTCCGTCTCGCACGGCACGGGCCGATTCGCCCGCTCCTACGCCCGGCACGAGCCCATGCCGCCGCAGCTCGCGGAGAAGGTGCGCGAACAGACGGAGAAGCGAACGTAGTTGCCAGGGCACCCGGGAGTGCCGCCCATCCAACCGGCTTGCGGTGGGCGGCATTTCCCTGTCCCATGACCGTGGGGCGATATCCGCCGATAGGCTCGTCGGCGCACCGGAACAGCAGGAACGCACAGCGATGGGGTGGGGGCAGCGGTGGCGGACGACGGATTCGACTTCAGGCCCGGCGCGCAGATTCCTCTGCAGAACGGCGGGGGGCAGACGGCGGCGACCAACGCCCTCGCCTCGGCCGCGTACCGTGACGGCGGCAAGGACAGCAAGCTCGACGCGATACTCGGGGCCAACAGCGAGAACCACCCGGCCACCGTGAAGCCCCCGAAGCTCTCGCTCTTCGAACCCAGCCTCGGCGAGGCCTTCTGCCGCGCGGTCGAGGCGCGCACCCTGGGGGCCGGCCGCAAGCCGCTCATCCAGTCCTTCGGCGCCGACCCGCAGACCGTCGTCGAGCACTGCCTGGCGGCGTCCCGCATCCGCAAGGAGCGCGACCGCAGGCTCCGGCTGATCATGCTGGTCTGCGGTGTGCTGTTCCTGCCCGGGCTGCTGCTGTGGCTGGGGCTCTTCCAGCTCCGCAAGTCCATGTCGTCCAAGGGCGGCAAGCACTCCTGGCTGGGCACCGTGCTCCTGGTGGGCATCGGCGTCGTGGTGGCGATCCTGATGTTCCGGCTGCCGCTCACCGGATTCCTCGGCCTCTACGTCCGCGCCATGATCATCGCGCCGGCGCTGGGCTGGCTGCTCGCCCGCCGCACCTGCGAGTCCACCGCCCGCGACCTGCGCGAGCGCTGGGACGGCCTGCTGTCCGGCGGCGGGGTCGCCGCCAAGATCCCGGAGGCCGTACCGGGCAACCCGGACGAGAAGGCCCGCGAGGACCTGCGCCACCAGCTGGCCAAGCTCACCGCCGAGGACCGCAGCAACCAGGTCTTTTACGCCGGCCCCAAGGGCATCCTCGGCATGGGCACCCGCTGGGGCAACTGGCAGATGGCCGAGGAACTCGCCCCGAAGGACGAGGCCAAGGAGATCCACCCCTTCCGGGCCTGGGACGTCATCCGCGCGATCGACGCCCAGCTGCGCAAGCTGGAGCGCGGCCCGCTGCACACCGGGGGCTTCCCGCCCGCCGCGATCCAGCACTGGATCGTCACCCCGGTCGGCGAGGGCGCCGCCGAGGTGGCCCGCCCCACCGGTGAGAACGTCGACGCCTTCCTCGTCAAGCCGCACGAGGTCACCCGGATCTGCAACGAGCAGCAGTTCAACTCGGGGAACCGGCACTACCTGGGCATCCAGTACCCGCTCTGGGACGGCCAGCTGATCATCAACATGCTGGTCACCGTCACCGTGCTCTACAAGACCCTGCGCGTGGACGTCACCGCGCACGCCCTGGGCCCCGTGCACGGCCTGTTCACCACGAAGTCCAAGACCCCGGTGGTGGAGGTGCCCAAGAGCATCCGCTTCTGGGAGACCGTGGAGAAGCCGCTGCCGCTGGTGGACACCCAGGAGGTCGTACGCCTGGCCGTACGGGCGCCGCTGACCTGGTACCCGCCGGTCCTGGACTTCTTCGGCGGCAAGCTGGTCCTGCCCGAGCCGTTCGGGCTGCGTCACGTCTGGGCGAGCTCGATGTGGCGCCACCGGTTCATGGCGGACGACGCCCTGCGCACGGTGGCCCCGGTCCTCAGGTCGATCCACGCGGCGACCTTCAAGGTCCTGGAGGAGAACGGCGTGGACACCGACCGCTTCACCAACCGCTCGTCGATCATGAGCGGCCTCATCCAGGAGCCGTCACCGCGCAAGGCGGACGTCTACGACGCGTAGCTTGGGTGGAGGGGCCGGGAAGCACCTCCCGAGGAGGCGGCCCGGCGAAACGGCCCGGCGAAACAGCCCGAGGAGGCGATCGTGACCGAGCGCAAACCACCCGGCGTGGACTTCGAGTCCTTCGTGGACCGGCAGATCAGGCAGGCCACGGCCCGCGGCGACTTCGCGGAGCTGCCCGGCTTCGGCAAGCCGCTGGCCTCGCTCGACGCCCCCTACGACGACCTGTGGTGGGTCAAGCAGAAGATGCACCGCGAGGGCCTCGCCGTCCTGCCCCCCGCCCTCGCGCTGCGCAAGGAGGCCGAGGACGCCCTGGAGACGGCCCTCGCGGCACGGACCGAGCAGCGGGCCCGGACGGTCCTCACCGAGATCAACGAGAAGATCCGCGCGGCCCTGCGCATGCCGCCGCCCGGGCCGCCCCTGGGTCTGAGCGAGTACGACGTCGACGAGGTGCTCGGCACCTGGCGGGCGTCACACCCGGACGGCGCGTCTGATCCCGCCTGATCCCGCCCGACCGCCCGATCAGCCGACGGGCCAGGCGTCGGCGAGCATCTGGCGGGTGTCCGCCAGGAGTTGGGGCAGCACCTTGGTGTGCCCGACCACGGGCATGAAGTTCGTGTCGCCGCCCCAGCGGGGCACGATGTGCTGGTGCAGGTGCGCCGCGATGCCGGCGCCGGCCGCCGCCCCCTGGTTCATGCCGATGTTGAAGCCGTGCGCCCCCGAGGCCTTGCGGAGCGCCACCATCGCGCGCTTCGTGAGGTCGGCCAGCTCGGCCGTCTCCGGGGCGTCCAGCTCGGTGTAGTCGGCGACGTGGCGGTAGGGCACGACCATCAGGTGGCCGCCGTTGTACGGGTAGAGGTTGAGCACGGCGTAGACGTGCTGGCCCCGGGCCACCACCAGGCCGTCCTGGTCGGACATCTCCGGAATTCCGCAGAAGGGGCAGCCGTCCCCGGCCTCCGGGCCGGTCGGCTTGTTCTCCCCCTGGATGTAGGCCATCCGGTGGGGCGTCCACAGACGCTGGAACGCGTCCTGCGTGCCCACCCCGATCTGCTGCTCCGGCTCAGTCGTCATGGCATGCAGCATATGACCTTGCCCGCGCGGACGAGGAGGGCCCCCGGAAAGTGATCACTTTCCGGGGGCCCTCGTCACGGATCAGACCTGGACGCGGTCCGCGACGACCTTCGCCAGCTTGGCGAGCGCCTCGTCCTTCGGGATGCCGTTCTCCTGCGAACCGTCGCGGTAGCGGAAGGAGACCGTTCCCGCCGCCATGTCCTCGTCACCGACGATGATCATGAACGGCACCTTGAGCTTCTGGTGGTTGCGGATCTTCTTCTGCATCCGGTCGGAGGAGGCGTCCACCTCGACCCGCAGACCCTGCTTCTTCGCCTCGGCGGCGAACTCCTGCAGGTACTCGACGTGCCCGTCGCCGATCGGGATGCCGACGGCCTGGACCGGGGCCAGCCACGGCGGCATGGCACCCGCGTAGTGCTCCAGCAGCACCGCGAAGAACCGCTCGATCGAACCGAACAGCGCACGGTGGATCATGACCGGGCGCTGACGGGAGCCGTCCGGGGCGGTGTACTCCAGGTTGAAGCGCTCCGGCAGGTTGAAGTCGAGCTGCACCGTCGACATCTGCCAGGTGCGGCCGATGGCGTCGCGCGCCTGCACGGAGATCTTCGGGCCGTAGAAGGCGGCGCCGCCCGGGTCGGGGGTCAGCGGGAGGCCCTGCTTCTCGGCGACCTGCTGGAGGACCGCGGTGGCCTCCTCCCAGACCTCGTCCGAGCCGACGAACTTCTCCGGGTCCTTGGTGGACAGCTCCAGGTAGAAGTCGGTCAGGCCGTAGTCGCGCAGCAGGTTCAGCACGAAGGTGAGGGTGCGGTCGAGCTCGTCGGCCATCTGCTCACGGGTGCAGTAGATGTGCGCGTCGTCCTGGGTGAAGCCGCGGGCCCGGGTCAGGCCGTGGACCACGCCGGACTTCTCGTACCGGTACACGGTGCCGAACTCGAACAGGCGCAGCGGCAGTTCGCGGTAGGAGCGGCCGCGCGCGTCGAAGATCAGGTTGTGCATCGGGCAGTTCATGGGCTTGAGGTAGTAGTCGGTACCACCGTCGAGCTGCATGGGGGGGTACATGCCCTCCGCGTACCAGTCCAGGTGCCCGCTCTTCTCGAAGAGCGCGCCCTTGGTGGCGTGCGGGGAGTAGACGAACTCGTAGCCCTCCTCCTCGTGCCGGCGGCGCGAGTAGTCCTCCATGGTGCGGCGGATGATGCCGCCGCGGGGGTGGAAGACGGCGAGGCCGGAGCCGATCTCGTCCGGGACGGAGAAGAGGTCGAGCTCGTTGCCGAGCTTGCGGTGGTCGCGCTTCTCGGCTTCGGCGAGGAAGTCGAGGTGGGCCTTCAGCTCCTCCTTCGACGGCCACGCGGTGCCGTAGATGCGCTGGAGCATCGGGTTCTTCTCGCTGCCGCGCCAGTAGGCGGCCGCGTTGCGCATGAGCTTGAACGCCGGGATGTTGCGGGTGGTGGGCAGGTGCGGACCGCGGCAGAGGTCCTTCCAGCACAGCTCGCCGGTCTTGGCGTCCAGGTTGTCGTAGATGGTCAGCTCGCCGCCGCCCACCTCGACGTTCGCACCGTCGTCGGTGGACGCGGAGCCCTTGATGCCGATGAGCTCCAGCTTGTACGGCTCGTCAGCGAGCTCCTCGCGGGCCGCCTCGTCGGTGACGACGCGGCGCGCGAAGCGCTGGCCGCGCTTCTGGATCTCCTGCATCTTCTTCTCGACGGCCTTGAGGTCCTCCGGGGTGAAGGGCCGGGCCACGTCGAAGTCGTAGTAGAAGCCGTCGCGGACCGGCGGGCCGATACCGAGCTTGGCCTCGGGGAACAGCTCCTGCACGGCCTGCGCCATGACGTGCGCGGTCGAGTGGCGCAGGATGTCGAGGCCGTCCTGGGAGGAGATCTCCACCGGCTCGACGGTCTCGCCGTCCTGCACCGCGTAGCTGAGGTCCTTGAGCTCGCCCGCTACGCGGGCGGCGATGATGGTGCGCTCGCCGGCGAAGAGCTCCGCCGCCGTAGTGCCCGTGGCCACCACGCGCTCGTCCCGCTCGGAATCGCGTTGGATGATCACACGGACGTCTGACACCGGTCTCTCCTGACTCAGGGGGTGCGCGAGCGAACGCTGCGCGCCTGAATCGTACCGAGCGGAGTGGCTGCGCCGCTAAACGGTTCTCCCGCGCCCCGCCCCGACGGGGCCAGCGGGGCGGGGGCCCGGCGGAACGCGGCCCGGCAGGAGCCGTGGACCGGCCCGCCGAACTCTCCGACGCACAGGGACGGCCCACGAGCCGGGAAACCACCGGGCCGGGCGGGGCGGGGCAGCCGCAGGCGGGCAGGGGGCGGGGTCCCCCCGGGGTCTCTCCTCGGCTCGCGAACCCCGCACCGGACCGGCCCGCCGGACAGCGGTGGGTTCGCTCGACCTGCGGGGAGACCCCGGTGCGCCCCCCGCCCCCGGAAGACCACGGGCCCGTCCGTCCCGGGACGGACCGTGGGGTGGGGACACTGCGGGGTGTCCCCGCAGGTCGAGCGAACCCACCGCCGGGAACGGGCCGGTCCGGTGAAGGGTTCGCGAGCCGAGGAGACACCCCGGAGGGGCACCGCCCCACCCGAAGCCCCCCGGCCGCGCCCCGCGGAGCCCCCGCGGGCACACCGTTCCCGAAGCCCGCACCGCACCCCCGCACCGACGCGAAGCCCGAGCAGGGCAGGCATCACCGGCCGCGAAGCCCGCATCGCCCCTGCATAGCAGCGGCGCCCGCGCAGGGCAGGCATCACCGGCCGCGAAGCCCGCACCGCACCCCCGCATAACCGCCGAACCCCCGCAGGGCAGGCTTCACGGTCCGCGGAGCCCGCGCGCCAGGGGCTCAGGGGCCGCGAAGCCCGCGGCCCGTCGGCCGCACCCCGCGGTGCCCGCGCAGGGCGACCGCCCCGGGCCGGGCGCGCTCGGAAAATTCCGGGCCGGCCGCCGGGGGCACCGGTAGCGTGGGCCGTACCGCTCCGACCCGGAAGGATTACCGTCGTGCTGATACGAGCCCTCGACCTGCGCGACGACGCCACCGCGGCCGCCGTGCACCGGATCGGCCTGGCCGCGTACGCCGTCGAGGCCGAGATCATCGGCTTCGACGGGATCCCCGCCCTGCGCGAGGGCCTCGCCGAGATGCGCGCGCTGCCGCTGCGCTGGGTCGGGGCCGTCTCCGAGGACGGGGAGCCGGCCGGGTTCCTGGCCTGGGAGGAGGCGCCGGACGGCGCCATCGGCATCGACCGGCTCTGCGTCGCCCCCGCCTTCTTCCGCCGCGGCATCGCCTCCCGGCTGCTGCGCCACGCGCTGGCCGAGCTGTTCCCCGGCCGCGCGGTGCACGTCACCACGGGCGCCGCCAACGCGCCCGCCGTCCGCCTGTACGAAGGCCTCGGTTTCACCCGCGGCGCGGACTTCTCCCCCGCCCCGGGACTGACCATGGCCTCCTTCAGTCGTCGGACGGCAGTACGTCCGCCGGATCGAAGGACTCCTCCAGCGACTTCATGAGGCGGTCGCGCTCGACCTCGTCGAGCGGGACGGGGCTCACGTCCGTGGCGCCGGTGAGCCGCCGGAAGCCGCCCCGGCGCTGCAGCCGGCCGCTGATCCGGATCGGCAGGCCGACCAGGTGCGCGTGGCCCGCGACCCGGTACGCCTCCTCGTCGAGCTTGGCGCGTACGTAGGGGACCTCCGCCCCCGCCAGGACCCGCAGCCGCACCGTGCCCCCGCCGCCCGGGCCCGAGCGCCGCATCCGGACCACGGCTCCGGCGACGCGCACCGGCACGGCCGGTTCGTCCCGGGTGTAGCGCGCCGCCGCCTCCCGCAGCACCGGCAGGTCCCCCGGGGAGAACTCCACCGGCTCGGGCCGCGCCGCACAGCCCGCCGGCACCCCCGCCGCCGGCGCCCAGGCCAGCCCGACACGGGCCCCCTCGGAGCCGCGCACCAGCGCGATCAGCGCCTCGGCCAGCTCCCGGCTGACCCCCGCCCCGACGGCGGCGTCGAAGGCCTCCATGCCGCCGGTGGCCCGCTGGTAGTCCGCGGCCTCGCGGGCGGCGTGCAGCGCGTGGTGCAGCCGCGTCACGATGCCCCGCCCGCCGTCCACCGGCAGGTACGCGCTCAGGTGCCGCCCGCCCGGCTGCGGCCCCACCAGGACGGAGTCCAGGGCGCGTTCGGCCTGGGCCCGGTGACGGGCGCCGTAGTACCCGGCCGTGGCCCGCGCCGCGAGCGCACCCGCGAGCAGCAACTGCCGGGCGGCCGAGCGCAGCTGCTCCTGCGCGGTCCAGGCGGCCTCGCCCTCCAGCCCGTACGCCCCGGGCGGGACCTCCCGCTCCCAGCGGATCTCGTCGCTCGGCACGCTCAGCCCGTACAGGACCTCGCGGGCGGACGGCAGCGGGCTGCGCGAGAGCGCGGTCAGTGCCTCGTCCAGCAGGTCGGCGCAGTCGGGGAAGGCCCGGGTCTCGGGGACGAGCACGCTGGTGCCCGCGCACCCGGGCGGTGTCCAGCGCCCGTACCGGCCGGCGGCCCCGCCCCGGCGCAGCCAGCCGTGCCGGTGCAGCAGCGCGCCGAGCACGGCGGGGTCGACGTGCTCGGGGTCGGGCACGGCGGCGTGCGGGAAGCCGGGGTGGTGGCCGGGACGGCCGTGCTCCGGGGGCCGCAGTGGCTCGAGGTTCGACGGGTGCCAGTGCATCAGGGTGTCCCTCCCGACCCGACCCGGGTCATGATCTCGCACAGCGCCCGGTCGTCGAAGATCCGCGCGGTCGGTATCCGTACGGTCGTCCGGCGCCGGCCGGTCACGGGGTGTCCGGCGAGATTGGTCCAGTAGCAGCAGTGCCGCAGGTCGAGCCGGTCGTGTCCGGCGGCGAGCCACTGGTCGCGCTCCCGCGGGACGAGCATCACGACGAGGATCTTGTGGACGGCGACCGGGGTGCGGGCCAGCTTCACCAGGTGCTCGTTGTCGAGGGTGAAGGCGAAGGTGGGGCCGGGCGGCCGGGGCGGTACCTGGTAGGTCGCCTTCAACTGCACCTTGATGGTGACCTCGTCGTCGACGACGTGCTCGGGGGCCCCGTGACTGACGTGCCAGTCCACGCCGTTGTCGGGGAAGGGCTGGGACAGCGAGCAGCCGGCCGCGGCGACGACGGCGTGCAGGTATCCCACTTGGAGGGTTTCCATACAGGCGGTGGTGGCGAGTGTGCCGCGCAGCGGTACGGCCCGCGTCCCGTCCGGTGCGCCTGCACCGGTGGCGGTCGTCCGCGGATCGATCTGCCCCGCCAGCACCCCGCCCGGTTCGGGCTGTGCGAGCGCCATGGCCGGCTCCCCGTGCCTTCCGGGCTCTGCTTCGGTGGTGGGTGGGTGACGACCGGTCATGTGTACGGTCCCCCAAGGATGTTGTCTCCGCACCCGGGTCGCCGCAAACGGCGTACGGAACAAACAGCCCGGGTATCACCGATTCGGGCAGGGGCGGCACGTTCCGAGGCGGCGGCGCCCGGCTGCACCCCAACTGCCGACCGGGGACGAGGAGTTCGCCATGAACCGCTGGTATGAGGGCCCGCTGGCCGCATTCGACACGGAGACCACCGGGGTGGACGTGGAGCAGGACCGGATCGTGTCCGCCGCGCTCATCGTGCAGGAGTGCGCGGGCGGCCGGGTCCGCACGACGCGCTGGCTGGTCAATCCCGGCGTTCCGGTGCCCGCGGGCGCGACGGAAGTGCACGGCCTCACCGACGAGCACCTGCAGCGCCACGGGCGCTGGCCGGCGCCCGTGGTGGAGGAGATAGCGCGGGCGCTCGGGGAGCAGCAGGTGGCGGGGCGGCCGGTGGTGGTGATGAACGCGCCGTTCGACCTGACGCTGCTGGACCGGGAGTTGCGCCGGCACCGGGCGTCGTCGCTGTCGCGGTACCTGGACAACCGGCCGCTGACGGTGCTGGACCCGCGCGTGCTGGACAAGCATCTGGACCGGTACCGCAAGGGTCGTCGGACGCTGACGGACCTGTGCGCGCACTACGGGATCGAGCTGGAGGGCGCGCACGACGCGGCGGCGGACGCGCTGGCCTCGCTGGAGCTGGTGCGGGCGGTGGGCCGCCGGTTCGCCCCGCGGCTGGAGCGGCTGACGCCGGCCGAACTGCACACGCTCCAGGCGGTGTGGCACGCGGCGCAGGCGCGCGGTCTGCAGGCCTGGTTCGCGCGGCAGGGGACGCCGGAGGCGGTGGATCCGCACTGGCCGCTGCGGCCGGACCTGTCGGCTGCCGCGTAGCCGGGCGGGGTGACCGGACATGCGGAAGGCCGGTCCGTCATCGACGGACCGGCCTGACCCGGTGGGCGATACTGGGATCGAACCAGTGACCCCTTCGGTGTGAACGAAGTGCTCTCCCGCTGAGCTAATCGCCCGGGAACGCACTGAACAATACAGAAGCCCCGGGGCTGGTTCAAACCGCTTCCCCGGCCGGTCCCCGCCCGGGGGTACTCAGGTCGTACTTGAGTACCCCCGCCCATGTCCTGACCGGGTGACGGGCGCCACACTCCCCCTATGAACTCCCCTCTGCCGCCGGCCGAAGAGCTGGCGCTCGTCGACCGTGAGCTGGCCCAACTCGATGCCCGGCGCCTGTACTTGCTGGCTCGCCGGGACTGGCTGCTGCGCCTGCTCCAGCCGGCGGGTGCGGTGGCGGTCCCCTGGGGGCCGGCCGCGTCCGCCGCCCCGGTCCCGCCCGGCTGGTCCGCCGGACCGGCGAAGGAGGCCTCCGCCCCGAGCGCGCAGAACGTGCTGCTCACCCTGGGCGCGGTGCTCCTGGCCGTGGCGGCGTTGGCGTTCACTCTGGTCAGCTGGGGGTCCATGGGGATCGCCGGGCGTTCGGCGGTACTGGCCGTGGTGACGGCGGCGGCGCTGGCGGCCCCCGCGCTGCTGCTGCGCCGCGGGCTGCGGTCGACGGCGGAGTCGGTGGCCGCGGTGGGGCTGCTGCTGACGGTCCTGGACGCCTACGCGCTGTACGCGGTCGGCATGCCGGACACCGACGGTACCGGGTACGCGGCCGGGGCGGCAGCGGTGCTCGCGGCGGTGTGGGCCGGGTACGGGTCGGTGCTGCGGGAGCTGCGGATCCCGCTGCCGGCGGCGGTGGTCGCGGCGCAGCTGCCGCTGCCGCTGGCGGCCCTGGCGTGGCAGGCGGGACCGCTGGGCCTCGGCTGGGCGCTGCTGGCCACGGCCGCGCTGGACGCGGCGGCGGCCCTGCGGGTCCGGGCGGTGGCGGTCCCGGCGGCGCTGCTGGGCGTGACGGCGTTGTGCGTCGGGGCGGTCCAGTCCTGGTCGGCGGGTTCGGCGGCGCAGGCCCTGGCTCCGGCGGCGCTGCTGCTGGCGGGTGCGGCCCTGGGCGTGGCGGCCGCCTGGCGGGAGCCGCGGGTGTGGGGTGCCGCGCTGGTGGGCGGCGTGGCGGCGGTGGTGGCGGTGGCCGGGCTGGCCCGGCCGGAGCTGACACCGGGCTGGGCGGTGGTGGCGCACCTGCTGGTGGGGTTGCCGCTGCTGGCGGCGGTACGGGTGTCCGCGCTGCCGGAGGCGGTGCGGCGCGGCGCGGTCTGGGCCGGGACGGTGGTGGGCGCCCTGGGCGCGCTGGCGGCCGGCGCGGCGGTGGCGCCGGTGCCGGTGGCGCGGCTGCGGGTGCTGGAGGAGGTGTGGGCGGCGACGACCCCGGCGGCGGATCCGTACGCTCCGGGGCCGGCGGCGGCGGTGGCGCTGCTGCTGACGGCGGTGGCCGCCCAGTGGCTGTCGCGGGTGACCGCGCGGCCGGAGCCGGCGGTGCTGTCGGTGGTGTCGGCCTGGGCGGCCCTGTTCACGGCGCCGGTGCTGCTGGGGTTCCCGGTGGCGGCGGTGTTCGCGGTGCAGCTCGCCGTGACGGGCGCGGCGGGGGTGGTGGCCCTGCGCTCCGGCGCCCGGGGCGTCCGGATCGCCGCGGCCGGGTGCGCGCTGGCGGGGGCGCTGAACGTGTCTCTGGGCGCGCTGGACGGCCGCGCGGCGACCTTCGCGGTCTGGGGGCTGCTGGGAGCGTGCTGCGCCGCTGGGGCGGCGTACGGGCCCGCCGCGCGGTGGGTGCGGTCGGCGGCGGCGGTGTGCGCGGTCGGTTACGCGACCGGGCTGCTGGTGGCGGCGTGCGCGGTGACGGATCTGGCGGTGGCCCGGTGGGCGCTGCCGGTCCTCGCGGTCCCGGCGGTGGTGGCGGCGCTCGGGCCGCGGCTGGGCGCCGTCCGGTTGCCGGCCGAGATCGCGGCGGCCGTGTCGGGCGTCCTCGCCCTGGCCCTGTCCGCGGGGCGGCCCGCGCCGGCGGCGCTGGTCCTTGCGCTGGCCGGGGTGGTCTGCGCGGGTGCCGCGGTGCGGCCGGAGCGGCGGGTGCTGGGCTGGGCGGCGGGTGCGCTGTTCGTCGCGGCGACGTGGGTGCGGCTGGCGGAGTCCGGGGTGACGGCGCCGGAGGCGTACACGCTGCCGGTGACCGTGCCCGCCCTGGCGGTGGGGTTCCTGCGGCGTCGCCGGGACCCGGGGGCCTCGTCCTGGACGGCGTACGGGCCGGGCCTGGGGGCGACGCTGCTGCCGAGCCTGCCGGCGGCCTGGGCCGACACCGGCTGGGTGCGTCCGCTGGTGCTGGGGGTGGCCGCGCTGGCGGTGACCCTGGCCGGGGCGCGGTGGCGGCTGCAGGCCCCGCTCCTGCTGGGCGGTGCCGCGCTGGCGGCTGTGGGGGTGCACGAGCTGGCCCCGTACGTGGTGCAGGTGGCCGGGGCGCTGCCGCGGTGGGTGCCGCCGGCCCTGGCGGGCGTGCTGCTGCTGGCGGTGGGGGCGACGTACGAGAAGCGGCTGCGTGACGCCCGCAGGCTGCGGACCGCGATCGGGCGCCTCCGGTAGGGCCGGCGCACCCGGGGGCGGGGGCCGGGGAAACGCCGGAGGCCCGGAGACGGTGAAGTCTCCGGGCCTCTGGTCCGGGTGGGCGATACTGGGTTCGAACCAGTGACCCCTTCGGTGTGAACGAAGTGCTCTCCCACTGAGCTAATCGCCCGGACGCACCGCAAACATTACCCCATGTCAGCGGTGCTCCTTGACCATCACTGGTCCTTGAGGTCCCAGGGCAGGACGAGCCCGTACTTCCACAGGTAGAAGCCGATCAGCGCGCCCGCGATGACGAGGCCGGTGGTGGTCAGGATGATGTTGCGGCGGCGCACCTTCGGGTCGAGCGCCTTCTGGGCGGCCTCGGTGACCTTGCGCTTGGTCCAGCGCAGGACGAGGTGGGCCCAGGCGAATTCGGTGGCCCAGATCGCCAGTCCCGCGAAGATCGCGACCCAGCCGGGGCCGGGCAGGACGAGCATCGCGACGCCGGCGGCGATCACCGCGAGTCCGACGACGAAGACCCCGACCTGCCAGCTGAGGTGCAGGGTCCTGCGGGCCTTGATGAAGGCGGGCGCCTTCGAGACGTGCGGCTGTTCCTCCGCGGTCTCCGCACCGGTCCCCCCAGCGGTGTGGGCGGTGGCTTCCGTGGCGGCGTCGCCGGTGGCGGACTCGTTCGTTCCGCGGTCACTCCCCGTATTCATGGGTCGAATCTACCCGAGCGCGAAGCACACGGGAACGACCGTTTGGATCCGCCGTCCGAGGGACCCAGAGGTCCGCAAAACGGTCAGAGGGGTTTACAACGACACCGTAGGTGGCATGTCGATTTCGCCGACGTGCGAATCCCCGAGCGCACACTGAGCGAAAGGCCCTGGCGCTTATGAACACCACGGTCAGCTGCGAGCTGCACCTGCGCCTCGTTGTGTCGAGCGAGTCCTCACTGCCTGTTCCCGCGGGCCTGCGGTATGACACGGCCGACCCCTACGCCGTGCACGCCACCTTCCACACCGGCGCCGAGGAGACGGTCGAATGGGTGTTCGCCCGCGACCTCCTCGCGGAGGGCCTGCACCGGCCCACCGGTACCGGCGACGTCCGCGTCTGGCCCTCCCGCAGTCACGGTCAGGGCGTCGTCTGCATCGCCCTGAGCTCCCCGGAGGGAGAAGCGCTTCTCGAAGCACCCGCCCGAGCCCTGGAGTCGTTCCTCAAGCGGACGGACGCCGCGGTTCCACCCGGGACCGAGCACCGGCACTTCGACCTCGACAAGGAGCTCTCCCACATCCTGGCCGAAAGCTGAGCCAGGCCCACAGCCGCTCGACACCGTCCGACTCGGGGCGACGGTGCGGAGCGGACAACCACATACGCCTGCGCCCGGCGCTGTTCCCGCGGAAGCCACCCGCGAGGACGGCGCCTGTGTGCTGCGCGGGGACCGGCTATTGTCGGGCGGCATCGGCGGCGCGCCCGTCGCCGCAGGCCCGGCCCCCGAGGGAGACACCGTGCAGATCCCACACGACACCCGTCGCGCGCTCGACGTCGTCGTCGCGCTGGTGAACACCGCGGCCGAGACCGACCAGCCCGACGGGCTCTCGGACATCGGCGCGCTGCGCGGCTTCGTCCAGGAGTACTCGATCAGCGACGTCGGCGAGCTCGGGGCCCGCGACCTCGCCGGCGTGCGGACCGTGCGCTCGAAGTTCGCCCAGGTCTTCGCGGCGCCGACCGCGCGCGCCGCGTCCGTGCTGATCAACGAGCTGGTGGCGACCGCGGGCACCACCCCGCAGCTGACCGACCACGACGGCTACGACTGGCACGTGCACTACTTCGCGCCGGGCGCATCGGTGGGCGACCACCTGGCGGCCGACGGCGGCATGGCCCTGGCCTTCATCGTGGTCTCCGGGGAACAGGAGCGGCTGCGCCGCTGCGAGGCCCCCGACTGCCGGCGCGCCTTCGTCGACCTCTCGCGCAACCGCTCCAGGCGCTACTGCGACAGCCGGACCTGCGGGAACCGGCTGCACGTGGCGGCGTACCGGGCCCGCCGCAAGGAGGCCGACGCCGGCCCGTCAGAGCAGGAACAGGTCGTGCACGGCGGCGAGCAGCAGCAGGACGCCGATCACCGCTAGGAAGATCATCAGGGGCGGCTGGGAAAGCGCGAACAGGCAGCCCCGCGGCTCGTCGGCGACAGGGTCGGGTACCGCGACGGGCACGGGCGGGTCACTTTGCGATGTCTCGAACATGTCGGGGCGATGATGGCGCAGCGCCCCACCCCGCACCCCTCAACACGCCAACACTCGCGCGGCAGTTCGCTCGATCTCGTGGACGCACGGCCGTCTCCGCCCGCCGACCCCCCTCGCCGTGCTGCGCACCCCACCGCCGCTCCGCGTCGAGCCGCAGCGGGCGGGTCAGATGCCGTGCTTCTTGAGGATGGCCTCGATGTCGGAGAAGTCGTCGGCGGGGGCCTGGGGCGCGGCCGTGCCCAGGGAGGGCTTGGAGGCGGCCGGGGCGACCGTCGCCGGGGACCGGCCGGCCTTCGTCCCCTTCGCGGGCCTGTCGGCGTCGCCCAGCCGGCGCCGTTCCACGCGCCGGGTGGTGGCGAGGATCAGCCAGGCCAGCCCCAGCAGCCCGAACCCGATCCAGACGGTCGGGTTGAAGACGATGCCGGTCAGCCACTCCACGACACCCGTCAGCACGAGGCCGACCGGCACCAGCGCGTACGCGGCGATCCGCGCGGCGGCCAGGAACCGCCTGCGGTAGGCGGTCACTGCGGCGATGCCCAGGCCCGCCGCGGACACCGCGGAGCAAATGGTCTCGGCAAGCATGCGGTCCTCCGGACTCTCGGCGGCGGGGCGGTCCGTCCCCGTCCGTCCATCGTGCACCCCGCGCCGCCGCCGCGGCCAGGCGCTGGGCCTCCCCCGGCGGGATCTCCGGGGTATCTCGGGGTCCGGGTCCTCCGCAGGTGCCGGTCGGTGGGGCGGGCGGGGGCTGGGAGACTGTTCGCATGACCGATTCCGTGATCCTCGACGTCTGGTGCGAACTGCAGTGCCCCGACTGCCACCGCGCCCTGGACGACGTCCGCGCCCTGCGGGCCCGCTACGGCGACCGGCTGGACATCCGGCTGCGCCACTTCCCCCTGGAGAAGCACAAGCACGCCTTCGCCGCCGCGCAGGCGGCCGAGGAGGCGGCCGAGCAGGGGCAGGGCTGGCCCTACGCCGAGGCGCTGCTGGCCCGCACCGCGGAGCTGGCCGAGAAGGGCGAGCCCGTCCTGCTGGACGTGGCCCGCGGCCTGGGTCTGGACGTCGAGGAGTTCGACACCGCCCTGATCGACGGGCGGCACATCCTGATCGTCGACGCGGACCAGGCCGAGGGCAAGGCGATCGGCGTGACCGGCACCCCGACCTACGTGATCGGCGGCGAGCGCCTCGACGGCGGCAAGAGCCAGGAGGGCCTGCGCGCCCGCATCGAGGAGATCGCCGACCGCCTGCTCGCCGGCTGATCTCCTTCGCCCCTAGGTCCTGTCGTCAAAGTGGCGCCGGTCAGGCCCGCGGTGTCCGGTGCCGTGCATCGCAAGGCGGAGGGGCGCCCGAGTACTGGACGTACTTGGGCGCCCCGACAACGCGGCGAGGTGCGGTGCCGGGCGCCGCGGGCCAGGTGCAACTTTGACGACAGGGCCTAGATCAGCTCCTTGGAGGCGTTCACCGCGATGTCCCGGTACCCGAGCGACTCGTAGAGCCGCCGGGCCGGGGTGTTGCCCTCGACCACGTGCAGGCCCAGCCGGCTGCCTCCGGCGGCCAGGACGGTCCGTTCGGCGAGGAGCATCAGGGCGCGCCCGTGGCCCTGCCCGCGGTGTTCCGGCGCGACCTTGACGTCGTACACGTAGGGGACGGGGCCGAGGCCGGGCAGGTCGCACTCCCCGATCCACACGGTGCCCAGCGTCCGCCCCTGCGGGGTCTCCAGCAGGAGGAAGTCCGTCCCCGGGGTGTCCCGGCCGTCGGGCAGCATCCTGGCGTGTTCGGCGCGGGAGGCGGCCACGCCCTGCTCGTCGGTCATGCCGGGGGCGACCAGCCGGCGGCCGTACTCCACGATGCCCGGCTCGATCCACGCGTCGAACTCGGCCCGGGTCATCGGCCGCCCGACGCTGCCCGCCGGGAGACCCGGCGGCTGCGCCGGCAGGTCCTTGACCATGATCCGGCCGGTCTCCCGGTAGCCCAGGGCGGCGGCCATCCGCAGCGCCGGTCCGGCGTCGGCGGGCACCGACACGGCGATCCCGGTGCAGCGCCAGGAGCGCAGCACCTCCTCGGCGGCGAGGGCGGCGACCGTGCCGCGTCCCCGTCGGCGGTCGCCCTCGTCGATCCACAGCCCGCGGATCACGCCGACCGAGGGCTGGGCGGCGGACCGGGTGGCCAGTTCGAGCGTGCCGACCCGGCGGCTGTTGACCCGGACCTCGTAGGCCCGCCGCCGGGTGCCGTCACTGTTGCGCTGGAGCGGCTGCGCGGGCCGCAGGGTGGTGGTCATCACTTGGAGTTCTACCTGCCGCGCGGCTCCACGTCACCGGTGTTCACGGACCCGGTGCTCCCGGACCCGGTGTTCCCGGACCCGGTTTCGACGGGCCGGGTCTCGACGGGCCCGGTGTTCACGGGTCGAGGTCCGCGCCGGCCTTCGCCTCGAAGATCCGCATGACCTCCGCCGTGACGGGTCCGGGACCGGTTCCGGTTCCGAGTTCTCGGCCGTCGAGTCGGACGACCGCCTGGGCGTCGCGCAGCGAGGAGGTCACGATGACCTCCTCGGCCTCGGCGAGCACTTCGAAGGGCAGGTCGGTCTCCTTGGCGCCCGCCCATTCGAGGACGAGGGCCCGCGTGATGCCCGCCAGGCAACCGGTGTCCAGGGGCGGGGTGTGCAGTTCTCCGTCCAGTACGACGAACACGTTGGAGCCGGTGCCCTCGCAGAGCCGCCCGACGGTGTTGGCCAGCAGCGCCTCGGAGGCCCCGGCCCGGTGGGCGGCCGCCAGCGCGACCACGTTCTCCGCGTACGAGGTGGTCTTCAGGCCCGCCACGGCGGACCGCTCGTTGCGCACCCAGGGCACCGTCACGACGGACGTGGTGTCCGGACGGCGGGGGGACGCGGCGACGGCGACGATCAGGGTGGTGGCGGCGTCGCCCCGGTCGGATCCGAGCGGGGCCGCACCGCCGGTGTAGGTGAGGCGGAGCCGCCCGTGCTCGACCGGTTCGGCCTCCAGGACGGCGGCGCAGGCGCGGCGCACCTCGTCGAGGTCGGGGTCGGGGAGGCCGAGGCCCCGGGCCGAACGGGTCAGCCGTTCCAGGTGGCGGGTGAGCGCGAAGGGGCGGCCGCGAACGGCCTTGAGCGTCTCGAAGACGCCGTCCCCCACGGTGAGCCCGTGGTCGAGGACCGACACCGTCGCGCTGTCGACGTCCCTCAGGGCTCCGTCGAGCCAGATTCTCATGGTGCTGTCCTTCCGGTGGTGCCGTGCGCCCCCTGGGTCGCGCTGGTCTCCCGGCCCGCCGCGACCCGCAGCAGGCGGGCCGCCTTGAGCTCGGTCTCCGCCCACTCGCGGTCGGGGTCGGAACCCCAGGTGATGCCCGCCCCGGTGCCGAAGAGCAGCCGGGGGCCGCCGGGGGCCTCCCGGTCGATCCAGAAGGTACGGATGCCGACGGCGAGTTCGCCGGTGCCGCGGTCGGCGTCGACCCAGCCGACGCCCCCGCAGTAGGGGCCTCGCGGGGCGGTCTCCAGGGCCTCGATGATCCGCAGGGCGGAGGACTTGGGCGCGCCCGTGACGGATCCGGGCGGGAAGGTCGCGTCGAGGAGCTCGGGCCAGCCGGCGCCGTCGGCGAGTTCGCCGCTCACGGTGGAGACGAGGTGGACGAGGCCCGGGTGCTCCTCGACGGCGCACAGTTCGGGGACGGACACGGATCCCGTGGCGCAGACCCGGCCGAGGTCGTTGCGCACGAGGTCCACGATCATCACGTTCTCGGCGTGGTCCTTGGGGAGGAGGTCGTCGACGGTGCGGCCGGTGCCCTTGATGGGTCCGGACTCGACCCGGCGGCCGTCGCGGCGCAGGAACAGCTCGGGGGAGGCGGTGGCGATCTCGACGCCGTGCGCGGCGAGGCGAATCGTTCCTGCAAAAGGTGCGGGGTTGCCGCGGGCGAGGTGCGCGGTGAGGGCGTCGACGTCGGCGCGTTCCGGGTCCGGCAGCGGCGCGGACATCACCCTGCAGAGGTTGGCCTGGTAGACCTCGCCGGCCGCGATGTGCTCGCGGATCCGGCGTACTCCGGCGACGTACGCGGCGCGGTCCAGGGAGGAGGTCCAACGGTCGGCGGACGGCCCGCTCCAGGCCCCGGGGACGGGCGCGGGTACGGGGTCGGGTCGCACGTCCCCGAAACGCGCGCAGACGAGGCGCCCTTCGAAGTCGGCGGCCACCGCCCAGAAGCCGGTGGAGTCGAGGGCTGCGGGGTCACTGGTGACATCCCGCAGGTCGGTCGCGAGGAGGCCGCCGAAGCGGGCCATGGGGGGCAGGTCGTGCACGGCTGCGAGTCTATGACCGGCGACGCGGCGGCGCCGGTGCGGTGACGGCCGGGTGACCTGTGGTGATCGAGCGGCAGCACGCTGCGGAAACGCGTTTTTGAGCTGGCCCGGGAATCCGCTAGAGTTCAACACGTCGCCAGGGAGCGAAGGGGGAAAACCCCGGAGCGAACAAGGTGACCTGCGGACGTAGCTCAGTTGGTAGAGCACCACCTTGCCAAGGTGGATGTCGCGAGTTCGAGTCTCGTCGTCCGCTCGAAGTGGGGGATCTTCCCGAGAACCCCTGCAGCTCCATGGTGGAGTGGCCGAGAGGCGAGGCAACGGCCTGCAAAGCCGTCTACACGGGTTCAAATCCCGTCTCCACCTCCAAGGACGATTAGCTCAGCGGGAGAGCGCTTCCCTGACACGGAAGAGGTCACTGGTTCAATCCCAGTATCGTCCACTGGTCCGCAAGGATCCCCGCGCGATTAGCTCAGCGGGAGAGCGCTTCCCTGACACGGAAGAGGTCACTGGTTCAATCCCAGTATCGCGCACGCAGTACACGCACCACCTGCGGTTTCAGACCGCGGTCCCGCGCGATTAGCTCAGCGGGAGAGCGCTTCCCTGACACGGAAGAGGTCACTGGTTCAATCCCAGTATCGCGCACCACCGGAGAGCCCCGGCCGTTTCGACGGCCGGGGCTCTCGCGTTCCGCCACCCGGGTGTCCAGCAGTGCGGGGCGTCAAAAAGGGTGCTGCCCGTCCGACTCCCCAGTCGTACGGGCAGCACCCTTCACCTGCCGTCCGTCGCGCCCCCGTCCCCACGGGGTACGACAGGCCGATGTCCCGGCCCGGGCCGCTCTCCCGGGCCCGGGGCGCCGCTCAGCGCCCCGGCATCATGCCCACGGACGACGCCTGTGCCGCCAGCTGATCGAATCCTCCGAAGAGGAAGAGCAGCAGGACGGCCAGGGGGAGCACCATGGCCGCGGCCACCAGTGGGTGGCGGGTGCCGGACTCATGGCTGTTGAACGCGAATGCCTTGCGTCCCTGCCGTGCGATGTCCGCCATGGCCCTCTCCCTGTCGTCTGGCAGCGGCGGGCTCTTGACCTCGGGGGACGAGTGCATCACCCGCCGCTTGACTTCAACACTAGGCGGGCGGGGAGCCGCCGGCCTCATGCCCTCGTACCCATTTCCGGGCCTCCAGGAGGATGACGGGCACCACGCCGTGTACTCCCCTGGGTGGAGAGCGTCCCCCTCGCGTCGGGGTCTTCCCCGAGGGGATGACCGGAGGGTAGTGACTTCCCTCACTTCCGTCACTCCCCGCTCATGCGTGTCCACCGACGGGCCATCGGCAAGATCGACTCGGGGCGCGGCGGCTCCGGCGCGCGCGCCGGTGTCGTGCGGCGTGGTGCGGGGCGCCAATCCCCTTGCCCGAAGGGCCGTTTGAGCCGACCGGCCGCCACGACCCGAGCGGGGCGGGAGATCCCTGAGGCTCCCTCAAGTGTGCTGTGCCGCACTGACGATCGAATCTCCCGACGAGGGCGCGGCCTCTGAGCACGCATGCCGGATGGTCCGTAAGCTGTGCCACGTCAACAGGACGACCGTCAGCGGGGTGGACATGGCGATGATGCGGCTCCGGCGCGAGGACCCGCGTGTCGTCGGCTCGTTCAGACTGCACCGGCGGCTCGGGGCCGGCGGCATGGGCGTGGTCTACCTGGGCTCGGACCGGCGCGGACAGCGGGTCGCCCTCAAGGTCATCCGGCCGGACCTCGCCGAGGACCAGGAGTTCCGCTCGCGGTTCGCCCGCGAGGTGTCCGCGGCCCGGCGGATCCGGGGCGGGTGCACGGCGCGCCTGGTCGCCGCGGACCTGGAGGCCGAGCGGCCGTGGTTCGCCACCCAGTACGTGCCCGGGCCCTCGCTGCACGACAAGGTGGCCGAGGAGGGCCCCCTGACGGCCGCGCAGATCGCCGCCGTCGGCGCCGCCCTCTCGGAGGGGCTGGTCGCCGTCCACGAGGCGGGCGTCGTCCACCGGGACCTGAAGCCCTCGAACATCCTGCTGTCCCCCAAGGGCCCGCGGATCATCGACTTCGGCATCGCGTGGGCGACCGGGGCGAGCACCCTCACCCACGTGGGCACGGCCGTGGGCTCCCCCGGCTTCCTCGCACCCGAGCAGGTACGGGGCGCCGCCGTCACCCCCGCCACCGACGTCTTCGCGCTCGGCGCCACCCTCGCCTACGCGGCGACCGCGGACTCCCCCTTCGGACACGGCAGTTCCGAGGTCATGCTGTACCGCGTGGTGCACGAGGAACCGCACCTGCAGGGCGTCCCGGACGCGCTGGCCCCCCTCGTACGGGCCTGCCTGGCCAAGGACCCCGAGGAGCGGCCCAGCACGCTCCAGCTGTCGATGCGGCTCAAGGAGATCGCGGCCCGCGAGGCGCAGGGGCTGTCGGACGGCCGACCGCCGGCGCAGCGGGCCCGGACGGAGCGGCCGACGGGCCGGCTGCCCGAGGGGGCCCTGGACCACGCGGAGCGGCGTACGGAGCGCCGTACGGGCGGCAGCGCGCCCCGGCCGGCGCAGGGCGGCGCGCCCGGCGGCCCGCACTCGCGGCCCTCGTCGTCGCGCAACCCGCGCAACCCCGGCGGCCCGTCCTCCCGGCCGACCGCGGGGCGCACGGGCGGCCGGCCGGCTCCCCGGACGACCGGCACGGGACGGCGCCCCTCACGCCCGGACCCGAAGCTGATGCGGCAGCGCCTGATCGTGTTCATCGTGGTCACGCTGATCGTGGCGCTGGGGATCGCGGCCGCCCAGAAGCTGTAGCCCCCCTACGGGCGGCCCTGGGCCACCGCGTAGAAGGCGACCGCCGCGGCGGCGCCCACGTTCAGCGAGTCCACACCGTGGGCCATGGGGATGCGCACCCACTCGTCGGAGGCGACGAGCGCCTGCGTGGAGAGGCCGTCGCCCTCGGCGCCGAGCATGAGGGCGACCCGCTCCAGGGACTGCGGGGCGGCCACCTCGATCGGCGTCGCCTTCTCGTGCGGGGTCAGCGCGAGCAGCTTGAAACCGGCCTCGCGCACCCGGTCCAGGCTCTTGGGCCAGGCCTCGAGGCGGGCGTAGGGCACGGAGAACACGGCCCCCATGGAGACCTTCACCGAGCGCCGGTAGAGCGGGTCCGCGCAGTCGGGCGACAGCAGCACCGCGTCCATGCCGAGGGCGGCGGCGCTGCGGAAGATGGCCCCGATGTTGGTGTGGTCGTTGACGGCCTCCATGACGACCACGCGGCGGGTCGTGGCGAGGAGCTCCTCGGCCGTGGGCAGCGGCTTGCGCTGCATGGAGGCGAGGGCTCCGCGGTGCACGTGGTAGCCGGTGACGCGTTCGGCGAGGTCGGGGCTGACGGCGTAGACCGGCGCCGGGAGCTCGTCGATGACGTCGCGCATGACGTCGACCCACTTGGCGGAGAGCAGCATCGACCGCATCTCGTAACCGGCGTCCTTGGCCCGTCTGATGACCTTCTCGCCCTCGGCGATGAAGAGGCCTTCCGCGGGCTCGCGCCTGCGCCGGAGTTCGACGTCGGTCAGGCCCGTGTAGTCGCGCAGGCGCGGGTCGTCGGGGTCGGTGATGGTGATGAGATCAGCCACAGGGTGATACTGCCTTGTCCTGGGTGCGGTGCCAACGGCCTGTCAGGCGCTGGTGGGGCGAAGGTCGGTTCCGACGCGGACGACCTCGCCGATGACGATGACCGCGGGCGGCCGGACCTCCTCGGCGCGGACCCGCTCGCCGACCGTGGCGAGGGTGGCGTCCACCCGGCGCTGGGCCGCGGTGGTGCCCTCCTGGACGACCGCGACCGGGGTGTCGGCGGAGCGGCCGTGCCGCACGAGCGCCTCCGCGATCAGGCCGATCTTGTCGACGCCCATGAGGACCACCAGGGTGCCGGTGAGCCTGGCCAGCGAGGCCCAGTCCACCAGGGAGCGCGGGTCGTCGGGGCCGACGTGTCCGCTGACCACGGTGAACTCGTGGGCCACGCCGCGGTGGGTGACGGGGATGCCGACGGCCGCGGGCACCGAGATGGAGCTGGAGATTCCGGGCACGACGGTGCAGGGGATGCCGTGCTCGGCGAGGGCCTGGAGCTCCTCCATGCCGCGGCCGAAGACGTACGGGTCGCCGCCCTTGAGCCGGACCACGGCCTTGCCGGCCTTGGCGTGCTCGATCAGGGCGTTGTTGATGGCCTCCTGGGCCATGAACCGGCCGTACGGGATCTTCGCGGCGTCGATGACCTCGACGTGCGGGGGGAGTTCGTCCAGCAGGTCGCGGGGTCCGAGCCGGTCGGCGATGACCACGTCGGCCTCGGCGAGGAGGCGGCGGCCGCGCACGGTGATCAGGTCGGGGTCGCCGGGCCCGCCGCCGACGAGGGCGACGCCGGGGGTGGACTTGTGGCGGTGGCCGGGGGCGGCGAGGCTGCCGTCGCGCAGGCCCTCCACGACGGCGTCGCGCACGGCGGCGGAACGGCGCGGGTCGTTGCCCGTCAGCACGGCGACGGTGACGCCCTCGATGCGGCCCGTGGCCGGGGTCCAGGCGGTGGCGGCGGAGGCGTCGTCGGCGCGGACGCACCAGACGCGCTCGCGCTCGGCCTCGGCGGAGGCCTGCGCGTTCACCTCGCGGTGCTGCGTGGCGATGAGGGCGTACCAGGCACCGGCGAGGTCGCCGTCCTGGTAGCGGCGGCGCTCCCAGCGGATCTCGCCGGTCTCGGCCATGGCGTCCACGGAGGGGGTGGCGGAGGGCGAGACGAGCAGGACGTCGGCGCCGGCCGCGATGAGCGCCGGGAGGCGGCGCTGGGCGACCTGGCCACCGCCGATGACGACGACGCGGCGGCCGGCGAGGCGGAGTCCTACGGGGTAGGCGGGGGTGTCGGCCATGGCGGTGCGGCTCCTGATGCGGCAGTCGTTCTGTCGTGCCGCTGCGGCTCTGGAGCGGCGGGAATGCTGACGTGCGGTGATGCGGTGCGGGTCCACCATACGGCGCGGGCCGTCCCGCGGTACGGACGGGGCCGCGTCCTGCCCCGGGGCTCCGCCCCGCACCCCGCGCACCGTCGTCCCGGACCCGTGCGCGCCCGGGCCGTTCCGCGGCGCCTGGCTGCCGGTGCCACCGACCTTGGAGTGGCTCACGGGGCCGCGAGCCGGGATCGGGTGCTCAGGGCGCTCCGGTGCGCGGCCAGTCCGGGGCCCGGCGGCCGGGCCTCCGACGCCCGGGGCGGGCTGCCGGCGCCGGGCTGCCGGTGCCACCGGGGCCGCTCACGCGCCCCGGGCCCGGTTCCGGTGGCCAATACGCCGTCGGACGGCGCCCCAGCCCCACGGTGGCTCCCAGGGCCGCGAGGCGAGACCAGGCCCCGGCGCCCGGGGCGGGCTGCCGGACGCGGGGGCTGCGGGGGGGGTGGGGCGGGGCCCCTCCGGCAGGTCTCCTCGGCTCGCGAACCCCGAGCCCGGACCGGCCCGCCGGGCGGCGGTGGGTTCGCTCGGCCTGCGGGGACCTCCCGGAGTGCCCCCACCCCACGGCACTCCCGCGCGGTCCGCAGGGCAGGTACTGCCGCGCGAACCCCGGCCCGCCGGGACCCCGGCAGACACCGGCGCTGCCAGGCCCTGCGGCGGGTCAGCCGCACCTTCGGGCGGCGGTGGGTTCGCCCGGGCTGGAGGGGCCCCAGCCCTCGGCATCCCCGCGCGAACCCCGGCCCGCCGGGACCCCGGCAGACACCGGCGCTGCCAGGCCCTGCGGCGGTGGGTTCGTTCGGGCTGCGGGGGTCTTGCGGAGGGGGCCCACCTCAGGGCGCCCAGCGCGGCCCGAGCCGGTGCCTCCTGCGGGGCTGGGGGACGTGCGCCCGCGCCGGGTCAGCCGGAGCGGCGGGCGCACGGCACCCCGTTCGGGGCTACTTCTCCGTGACGCCCGCCGAGTCGAACGTGGCGACCTCGTGCATCGCGCGGGCCGCGCTCTGGACCAGCGGGAGGGCCAGGAGGGCGCCGGTGCCCTCGCCGAGGCGGAGGTCCAGGTCGACCAGGGGGCGCAGGCCCAGCTTGTTCAGGGCCGCCACGTGCCCCGGCTCCGCGCTGCGGTGGCCCGCGATGCACGCGGAGAGGGCCTCGGGCGCGATGGCACGGGCCACCAGCGCCGCCGCTCCGGCGCTGACGCCGTCCAGGATCACCGGCGTACGCAGGGACGCGCCGCCCAGCAGGAGGCCGACGATGGCGGCGTGCTCCAGGCCGCCGATGGCCGCGAGGACGCCGATGGGGTCCGCCGGATCGGGCTGGTGGAGCTCCAGGGCCCGGCGTACGACCTCGACCTTGCGGGCGTGCGTCTCGTCGTTGATGCCGGTGCCGCGACCGGTGACCTCCGACGGGTCGACGCCCGTGAAGACCGAGATCAGGGCCGCGGACACCGTGGTGTTCGCGATGCCCATCTCGCCCGTGAGGAGCGCCTTGTTGCCCGCCGCGACCAGGTCTCGGGCCGTTTCGATGCCGACCTCGATGGCCGCGACCGCTTCCTCGCGGGTCATGGCCGGGCCGGTGGACAGGTCGGCCGTGCCCGGGCGGACCTTGCGGGGCAGCAGGCCCGGGGTGGCCGGCAGGTCGCCCGCGACGCCGACGTCGATGACGCAGACCTCGGCGCCCACCTGGTTGGCGAAGGCGTTGCAGACCGCTCCGCCGCCCAGGAAGTTGGCGACCATCTGCGTGGTGACCTCCTGGGGCCACGGGGTGACTCCCTGGGCGTGCACGCCGTGGTCGCCCGCGAAGATCGCGACGGCGGCCGGTTCCGGGATCGGCGGCGGGCAGACCCGGGACAGGCCGGCCAGCTGCGCGGAGATGATCTCCAGCATGCCCAGTGCGCCCGCCGGCTTGGTCATGCGCTTCTGCCGCTCCCAGGCCTCGCCGAGCGCCTTCGCGTCGAGCGGGCGGATGCTGGCGACCGTCTCGGAGAGGAGGTCGTGCGGCTCCTCGCCGGGCAGCGCGCGACGGCCGTAGGTCTCCTCGTGGACCACCCAGGAGAGCGGGCGCCGCTGCGACCAGCCGGCCTGGGCCAGCTCGGGCTCCTCGGGGAACTCGTCGACGTAGCCGACGCACAGGTACGCGACGACCTCCAGGTGCTCCGGCAGGCCGAGCTCGCGGACCATCTCGCGCTCGTCGAAGAAGCTCACCCAGCCGACGCCGAGGCCTTCGGCGCGCGCGGCGAGCCAGAGGTTCTCGACGGCGAGGGCCGAGGAGTACGGGGCCATCTGCGGCTGGGTGTGCCGGCCGAGGGTGTGGCGGCCGCCGCGGGTGGGGTCGGCGGTCACGACGATGTTCACCGGGGTGTCGAGGATGGCCTCGATCTTGAGTTCCTTGAACTGCTTCGCCCGGCCCTTGGGCAGCGACTTCGCGTAGGCCTCGCGCTGGCGCTGGGCGAGCTCGTGCATCGTCCGGCGGGTCTCGGCGGAGCGGATGACGACGAAGTCCCAGGGCTGGGAGTGACCGACGCTGGGCGCGGTGTGGGCCGCCTCCAGGACGCGGAGCAGCACCTCGTGCGGGATCGGGTCGGTGCGGAAGCCCTTGCGGATGTCGCGGCGCTCGCGCATCACCCGCAGGACCGCCTCGCGCTCGGCGTCGGCGTAACCGGGGGCCGGCTCGCCGGGGGCGAGCTCGGCCTCGACGACCGCCTCGGGCCCGGCCTCGGGCACGACGACGGCCTCGGCCTCGGTCTCGGGCTCGGGCAGGGCCACGGCTTCGGCCGTGGCGGCCTCGACCGGCTCGGCGGCCTCTGCCGGGGCGACCGGCTCGGGCTCCGCCGGGACGGCGACCGGTTCGGCCGGGACGGGCGCGGCCCCGGTCGCCACCGGCTCCGCGGGGGCGGCCGCCACGGGCTCCGCCGGGACGGGCCCGGGCTGCACCGGCTCGGGCGTGACGGCCTCGGCCGGCTGCTCCTCGGGGGCGGCCACGGGCTCCGCCGGGGCGTGCTCCGGCAGCACCGGCTCGGGCGCCACGGGCTGGACCGGCTCGACGGCGACGGCCTCGGCCTGCTCGGCGGGCTCGACCTGGTGCGCGGGCGCGACCGGGGCGACCTCCACGGGTACGACGGCCGGCGCCTCGGCGGCGACGGGCTCGGGGGTCTCCGTCACGGGAAGGGCCTCGGCCGGTACGGCGTCGGGCTCCGCGGGGGCGTGAGCCACCGTTTCTGCGGGCTCCGGCGCGGGCTCCGGCTCCACCGCGGTCGGGACCGGCTCGGGGACCTGGACGGACTCCGCGGCCTGGGCCTCGGCGGGCGCGGACTCGGGCGCGGACTCGGGCTCGGGCTCGGGCTGCGCCACCGGCTCGGGGGCCTGGGAGGCGGGCTCGGCCGCCGGGGCCTCCGACGCGGGGACGGGGTCGGGCGTCCACGGCGTACCGGCCTGCGGCGGGACCTCGGCGAGCTGCGGGGCGGCCTGGTCCTGGCCGGCCTCGGCACGCGGGACGTCGAGGTACTCGGGCCCGATGGTCGGGGGGCCGGCCTGGTGGAGCGGGGTCGTGGGCGCCGCGGGGGCGAGCGGGGCGGCCGGCGGGGGCGTGACGGGCGCCGCGGCCGGGCCGCGGTCCGCGAGGGAGCGTACGACTCCACCGGTGGCGTCGGGCACGGGCGGGCCCATGTGCAGCGGGCGGCGGACGGGGGCCGCCGGGGCGGCGGCGGGGGCCGCGGGCGGCGGGACGAGGCCGCCGAGGTCGAGCGCGCCGGAGTCCCGGCCGCCCGTCTCGTGGGCGCCCGCGCTGTAGGAGCCCTCGGGGAAGGCGGGCTGGGGGAACTCGGCGTACGCGGCGGGCTCGGGGTACCCCGCCGGGGCGCCCGCGTAAGCGGTCCCGGCGCCGTAGGAGGCGTCGGCGTACATCTGCTGCTCGGCGTGCTGGGGCTCCACGGGGTACGCCGGGGCCTGCGGGACGACCTGGGGGTCGCTCCAGGAGCCCTGGGCGCTCGGCATCAGCAGGAGTTCCTCGTCCTCCGGCTCGGCCGGATCGTCCATGAGGTCCTGGAAGGCGTAGCCGGGCATCGGCGCCGGAACCTGGACCGGGGCGGGGATGCCCTGCTGATCCACCATGCCCGTGCTGTCCGGGAGACCCTCGCCCGGGACCTGGCCGGTGTCAGTCATGCTTACCCCTCGCCCATCGTGTTGCCTCTTCGATCACCCGGTCGCCCACGAGGCCTCCGAGCGGAGTTGCCGTGCGGTGTCGCGGGTGCGACGAGTCCGTCTCACGTGCGCCTGCGCGACAACCAGTAAGCATTGTCGCGCCCGTTGGCGATCGTGGCGGCCATAACCACCACGGTCCTCTGTGGACTGCGCCACGTCGCGCGTCCAGGCCGTGTCGCGATGCCCGAAAGGTCCGCGCAGTACGACGATCGGCCAGCCTACCCCGGGCCTCGTCTCAGCGGGTCACAGGGCGCTGAGCTGCCAGGAGGAACACCACGGAACGGTCCTGTTCCGCCCAGGTACGGGGGTCCAGGCCGATGGCCTGGAGGAGGGCGCACTCGACGTCGTAACCGTGTTCGGTGAGTACGCGCCCGATGGCCTCCGCCTCGTCGCGGGTGGACGCGTGGCTGACGATCCGTTCGGGGCGCCGGTCGGCGACGGCCGCGACGACCTCGGGACCGCCGCCGCCGACGCGGACGACGTCCGGCTCGGGCAGGCTCTCCAGGACGTGCGGTGCGCGCCCGGCGACGAACTGCAGTTGCACACCTCGGCTGCGGGCGGCGGCGGTTACGCGTTCGCGGGCACCGGGGTCGGCGTCCACGGCGATGACGGCCGCGCCGAGGGCGGCCGCGTCCACGGCCACGGCGCCGGATCCGGTGCCGATGTCCCAGACCAGGTCGCCGGTACGCGGGCCGAGCCGGGCGAGTTGGGCCGCGTGCAGCAGGGGCGACTCCCCCTCGCCCTCCCCCGCGCCCGGCTGCGGGCGGGCCCAGCCGCGGTCGGCGGAGTGGGCGGGGCTCTGGCCGAGCAGCCAGCCGGGTTCGGCGGACTGGGCCTGGCCCGCGCCGCCGATCACGATCACGACGTTCGGGTCGCGCCAGCTGTGGTCGGCGGCCTTGTCGGAGGTGAGGACGCTCACCTGCTCGCGGTCCGTGCCGAGTTCCTCGCAGACCACGAAGGTGCGGTGGACCCCGTCGAGGAGCAGGGCGAGTTCGGCGGGCCCGGCGCCGGGCGAGGTGAGGACGGCGACCTTGGGGTGGGCGCGGCAGACGTTGACGGCGCGCCGCAGGGTGCGGGGGTGGGCGACCACCACGTGGGCGTCGTCCCAGGGCATGCCGGCGCGGGCGAAGGCGGCCGCCACGGAGGAGACGGCGGGGACGACCTCGACCTCCAGACCGTGTTCCGGGGCGCGCAGGGTGCGTACGACGCCGAAGAAGCCGGGGTCGCCGTCGGCGAAGACCACGGCGGTGCCGCGGTGGCCGGCGATGCGGCGGGCGGCCAGGCCCAGGCTGCCGAGGCGGATGCGTTCGGCGGTGGGCGGGACTTCGGGGAGCGCGAGGTGGTGGGCGGCTCCGGCCACGAGGGTGGCGGCGGAGAGCGCGGACCGGGCGGCCGAGGTCAGGGGGGAACCGTCCCAGCCGATCACCGTGACCCGGTCGGCCATCGTCGTCTGTCTCCTGATGTGGGGGGTGGGCGGGAGGGGCGGGCACGGTGAGACTACCCGGTCATCGGTTCATTTCCGGTCGGCGCCGACGCGGTGGCCGTGCGCGTCGGACCGCTGTCCGGGGACCGTGTCGCCCGGGTGTGCTGCCTGGCCGCCGCGGGTGTCGTGGTCGCCGCGGGTGTCGTGGCTCTCGTAGCTCTCGTAGCCGTCGTACCCGTCGTACCCGTCGTAGTCGTCGCCCTCGTCGAGGTCCTCGGGCAGGAGGCTCCACACGATGAGGTCGGTGCGGCTGTCGGCCCAGCCGCCGTCGGCGGTCTGCGTGCGCACGGTCCAGGCGTTGCGCAGGACGCCTTCGCTGATGCAGCCGATCTTCTGGGCGACCTGCTGGGAGGCGGTGTTGTCGGCGGCGGTGCGCAGTTCGAGGCGCTCGAAGGCCTGCTCGCGGAAGAGCCATCGGGCGACGGCGAGGACGGACTCGCTGGCGTAGCCCTCGCCGCGGGCCCAGGGGGCGGTGACGTAGCCGACCTCTGTGGCGCGGGTGCGCCAGTTGGTGTTGCGGAGGTGGACGGTGCCGACGAGGCGCTGGGTGAGGAACTCGGTGACGGCGAAGACGATGCCGCGGCCCTCGGCGCGTTCGGTGTGGGAGTCGCGGGTGGCCCAGGCGTGCGCGTCGGCCCGGGTGTAGGGGTGGGGCACCGAGGTCCAGGCGGTGATGTTCTCGTCGTTCATCATCTCGACGAGCGCGGTGACGTCCTCCTCCTCGAACGGGCGCAGCACCAGCCGGTCCGTGCTGATGGTGACGTCCGGGAAGGTGGTAGTCATGCGCAGCTCCATGCCTGAGAACGTGGTGCGACCGTGGTGCGAGGCGACCGTGGGCGGGGCCGGGGGTGCGGGCCCTGGTCCACGGGTCGTAAGCCACAGCATGCAGCATCGAACGGGGGATGTGCAGGGCCGGGTTGCCCGGGAGCGGGCAGGACTCGGCCGCGGGTGCGGGCAGGACTCGGCCCCGCGCGCCGACAGGGGCGTGCGGGGCCGAGATGCATGACCGGCCGGGCCCGACGGTGCCGGGCGGCGGGGGTCAGGAGGCGGGGGTGCCGAAGGCCGGGACGACCGAGCCCTGGTACTTCTCCTCGATGAACTTCTTGACGTCGTCGGAGTTCAGGAGCTTGGCGAGCTTCTGGATCCGCGGGTCGTTCTGGTTGCCGTCCTTGACCGCGAGGAAGTTGGCGTAGGGGTTGCCCTCGGCCTTCTCCAGGACGAGCGCGTCCTTGGCGGGCGACAGGTCGGCCTCGATGGCGTAGTTGCCGTTGATCACCGCGGCGTCCACGTCGCCCAGGGCGCGCGGGACGGTGGCGGCCTCCAGCTCCTTGAACTCCAGGCCCTTCTTGTCGGTGATGTCGGACAGCTTGGCGCTGGTGCCGACGCCCTCCTTGAGGGTGATCAGGTTGTTCGCGGCGAGCAGCTGGAGCGCGCGACCCTCGTTGGTGGTGTCGTTGGGGACGGCGACGGTCTGGCCGGCCTTGATGTCGGAGAGGGCCTTGACCTTCTTCGAGTAGAGGCCGAGGGGCTCCAGGTGCACGTTCACGACCGGGACGACGTGGGTGTTGTTCTTCTTGTTGAAGTCGTCGAGGTACGGCTTGTGCTGGAAGTAGTTGCCGTCGACCTGGCCCTGCTCGGTGGCGGTGTTGGGCAGGACGTAGTCCGTGAACTCCTTGACCTCCAGCTTGAGGCCCTCCTTGGCCGCGAGCTTGTCCTTGACGAAGTTCAGGATGTCGGCGTGGGGGCTCGGGGAGGCCGCTATGACGAGCGGCTTGCTCTCGTCGGCCTTGCCGCCGTCCGTCTTGGCGGAGGACGGGTCGGAGGAGCTGCCGCATGCGGTGAGGCCGAGGGTCAGCGCGGTGGCGGTGGCGGCGAGGGCGGTGAGCTTGATGTTCTTACGCACGAAGAGTGCCTTTCTTGCGGAACAAGTACGGAGGACTTGCTGGTGGTGGCCCAAGCACGACAAGTGCGGGCTCTGTGGGGACATCAGTGGGGCCGCGGCCCGTGGTGGCCGGCGGGCCGTGGTAGCGGTGGGGCTGGTCCGTCGGTGCGGTCAGGCCGTCCGGCCGCGGCGGGCCAGGAGGCGTACGACGCCGTCGCCGATCAGCTGGACCACGGTGACGAGGACGATGAGGACCACGACGGTGGCGACCATGAAGCCGGTCTCGAAGCGCTGGAAGCCGTACGTGATGGCCTTGGAGCCCAGGCCCTCGCCGCCGACGGCGCCCGCCATGGCGGAGTAGCCGACGAGGGTGATGACGGTGGTGGTGACGCCCGCGACCAGCGAGGGCAGGGCCTGCGGGAGCAGGACCTTGCCGACCAGGGTCGGGATGCCGCCGCCCATGGACTCGACGGCCTCGATCAGGCCGTGGTCCACTTCGCGGACGGCCGTCTCGACGAGCCGGGCGAAGAAGGGGATGGCGCCGATGGCCAGCGGGACGATCATGGCGGTGGGGCCGATGAAGGTGCCGACGACCGCGGTGGTGACCGGGATCAGGAAGATCAGCAGGATGATGAACGGCAGGGAGCGGCCCATGTTCACGATCACGCCGAGGATCTTGTTGAGCGGCTGGTTCTGCAGCAGGCCGCCCTTGTCGGTGAGGACGAGCAGGATGCCGATGGGCAGTCCGCCGAGGACGGTCACCAGGGTGGACCACAGCACCATGTAGAGGGTGTCGTAGGTGCCCTGGGTGAGCAGGGGCTGCATCTCGGACCAGGTCACTTGGCACCATCCTTGGCCAGCTCGGTCAGGTCGGTCAGTTCGGCCAGCTCGCCGTCGATCCCGTCGGCCCCGTCGGCCCCGTCGGCCTCGTCGACGACGTCGACCTGGAGGCCCTGCTCGCGCAGGAAGCCCACGGGCACGACGTTGTCCTCGTAGCGGCCGGGCAGTTCGATGCGCATGCGGCCGATGAGGCGGCCGGCGACGGTGTCCATCGCGGCGCCGAGGATCGAGATGTCGATGTTGTACGTGCGCGAGAGCTGCGAGATGACCGGCTGGGCGGCGGCCTCGCCGTGGAAGGTGACGTCGACGACCGTGCGGTCGGGGCCGGAGGCGGCGCCGGTGACCGGGAACAGTTCGCCGGCGAGCTCGGAACCGGGGGTGGCGAGCAGTTCGGCGACGGTCCCGGACTCGACGATCCGGCCCTTCTTCATCAGGGCGGCCGAGTCGCAGACGGTCTTGACGACGTCCATCTCGTGCGTGATGAGCAGCACGGTGAGGCCGAGCTGTTCGTTGAGGTCGCGCAGCAGCTTCAGGATGGAGCGGGTGGTCTCGGGGTCGAGGGCGCTGGTGGCCTCGTCGGAGAGCAGCACCTTGGGGTCGCCGGCCAGGGCGCGGGCGATGCCGACGCGCTGCTTCTGACCGCCGGAGAGCTGGGTGGGGTAGGCCTTGGCCTTGTCGGCGAGGCCGACCAGGTCGAGGAGTTCCAGGGCCTTGCGGGAGCGCTCGCGGCCGGAGACGCCGAGGATCTCCAGGGGCAGCTCGATGTTGGCCTGGACGGTGCGCGAGGACAGCAGGTTGAAGTGCTGGAAGACCATGCCGATACGGCTGCGGGCCTCGCGCAGTTCCTTGCCGGCGCGGCGGCCGCGGCCGGCCAGCGCGGTCAGGTCGACCCCGTCGACGTGCACGGTGCCGGTGGTGGGGCGCTCCAGCAGGTTCACGCAGCGGATCAGGGAGGACTTGCCGGCGCCGCTCTGGCCGATGACTCCGTAGACCTCGCCCTCACGGACGTGGAGGTCGACGCCGTCCAGGGCGGTGACCTCGCGGCCACGGGACTGGTAGACCTTCGTGAGGCCCGATGTGGTGATCACAGGATTTCCGTCGCTGTCGAGTGCGCGGCGCAGCGGGGTGCCGGGCACGGGGCAAACATCTGGGACGCGATACGGGACGAACCGTCAGAAAACGATGGCTTCGACGCGTGCGCGGGGCATGAGTGGGCCGGGCTGTCCATCAGGGATGGCGTACGGGCGCGGCCGGTCTCGCTTCGGGGCGCGAGGCTCAGGAAGGGGCCCTCAGAAGGCGCACATTCGACACATACAGCGAGCACCGGGCGTCATCGTCGCCTCGGTCGCAAGGGTGCGGCTGCTCGTCGTGGTCATGGGCACCAGTAAAGCAGACGTATCCCGTCACCGATCAAAGCTGTCCGCATAGCGGACGAGATTCGGCCGCATACCGGACAACACCGGCCAGCCGGGGCCGTCCGTCCCACTCCGCCGTCCTCCACCCTGACCTGCGCGGACACGCTCCCCCGGGCGGTCGGCGGCAGGGCGTCGCAGGGGGCGCGGGCGGGGCCCCGCGAGGCGCCCCTGTGGTCAAGACCACGATCGCGCCGAGGGTGGCCGCCGCCCGAGCCGGGGCCGCGGTACGGGAAGGGGCGCGCGCATCGGGTCTTTCGGCCCGTAATACCCTCGCTGCATGCTCGACGCCCTGACGGTCGCCATCGGCGTGGCCGCACTCGCCCTCGCCGCCTGGTGCGGATACGCCGCGCTGCGGGACCAGCCGACCAAGGACTGGCACTTCATCGGCATGGCCGTCGTGACCGTGCTGGTCCTGGCGCAGCTGGTGATCGGCCTGGTGCAGCTGGCCAGGGGCGAGAAGCCCGACGAGGGCACCGTGATCTTCGTGGCCTACCTGCTCGGCGCGTTCGCCGCGGTACCGGCCGCCGGGCTGCTCTCGCTGACCGAGCGGACCAAGTGGGGGTCGGTGACGGTGGCCGCGGGCGCGGTCGTCCTCGCCGTCCTCGAAGTACGGCTCTACGACATCTGGGGAACCACCGGTGCCTGACGCTGAGACGACGACCGCCACTCCCGCCGGGCGCAAGCGGCTGGTCTCCGGGCCGGGACTGCTGCTGGTGTGGCTCTACGGGGTGATGGTGGTGGGCGCGGTCTCGCGGTCGGCCTACCAGATCTCCACCGAGTTCGACCGGGCGCCGCTGGCCTACTCGCTGTCCGCGGTGGCGGCACTGGCCTACGCGTTCATCACGTACTCGCTGGTGCGCGGCGGCGAGGCGGCGCGCAGGGCGGCGCTGGTGTGCTGCGCCGCGGAGCTGGCGGGCGTGCTGGCCGTGGGCACGTGGACCCTGGTGCGCCCGGAGGCGTTCCCGGACACGACCGTCTGGTCGCAGTTCGGGATGGGCTACCTGTTCATCCCGGTGATCCTGCCGATCACCGGGATGCTCTGGCTGCGCAGGCGCTGAACCGGCCGCGGCTCAGGCGCTGACCGCGAAGTCGGTGGGGTCCTTGGCTTCCTTCTCCAGGATCACCAGCTGCACGCCGTCGGACGCGGTGCGTCCGCCGACCTTGACGTAGCCGGCCTTGCGGTAGAGCCGCAGGTTCGACTCGCTCTTGTGGCCGGTGTGCAGGCGGAAGCGGGTGGTGGTGCCGGGGCTCGCGAGGGCCTCCTCCACGGCGCGCAGCAGGCGGGCGCCCAGCCCGTGGCCCTGCAGGCGGGGGTGGACGCAGAGCTTGGCGATCTTGGCGGTGCCCTCTTCGTCCACGCTGCCGCGCACGGTTCCGACGATCTCGTCTCCGAGCCGGGCCACCAGGACGGTGTCCGTCGCGAGTTCTCCCTTGAGGGAGTCCAGGGATTGGGTGAGCGGCTGGATGAGGTAGTTGCCGTACAGCTCGGCCTCGCGCTGGAACGCCAGGTACTGCAGTTTGAAGATCTGCTCGACGTCCTCGGCAGCCGCCGCCGAAATGGTCACGCTCATGCCCATGTGCGCATGCCTCCAGCTCACCTGGTAGCCCGTTGGTCTACCGCTCCCTTCCCCGAAGGCCAGGAGCCGCAACCTCTGCCGCGAGCATTCTGCGCAGACATCCCAGGCAACGGGAACGCACGGGCCCTAAACTTCCTTGTGAGATACCCAACTCTCCTGCGATTTCACGGTATGTGAGGTCTCTGGGCGAAAGAAGTGCCTTCATCAGCTCGGGGCAGCGCCCGGGCAACCGGGCGACGGCCGATCGGAGGGCCCGGTTCTCCTCGCCGTGCAGCAGGGCGTCTTCGGGCTCCGGTCCGGGACCGTCGGCGGCGCCCGCCCGCGGGCGGTGGTCGTACGGGACCTCGCGCCGCGTACGGCGGCGGGCGAGCCGGGCCTCGGCCCGCACCGCACGGCGCAGCCAGCGGGCCGGCTCGGCCGGGTCCGCGGGATCGGGAGCGCGCCGGCCGCTCTCCAGCAGCCTGACCCAGACGGCTTGTTCGAGGTCGGCCGCGTCCACTCCGGCGGCCGGGGCCTCCGCCGCCGCCTCCGCGGAGAGCAGCGGGGCCAGTTCGTTGACGAGGTCGGGGTCCTTCAGCAGGTCCATGCCGAGCGGGACGAGTGGGTCGTGCCCGGTGGTTTCCCCGCCGGGCACGGCCCACTCGTTCGAGAAACGGGGGCTCAGCCGTTGACGGGGCGTCGGCCCGGTCGGAAGGCCTCGGCGGCGAGCAGTCCGGTGTCCGGGTTGTCGGTGAAGATCCCGTCGATGCCCTGTTCGAAGTAGGTACGGAAGGCGCCGAGGGCGTCCCCGTAGGCGGCCGGATCGGTGCCCCTGCGGTACTCGGCGGGCAGGAAGCTGTTCTCGTTGCGCGCGGTATAGGGGTGCAGCAGCAGTCCGCGGGCGTGGGCGTCCTTCACCAGGGTGGTCGGAGCGCCGAGCCGGCCGGCCGCGTCGCGCGGGAGGATCAGGTCCATGGTGGGGCCGATGCCCTGGGCGAAGCCGGCGATCCACCGGAGTCCCTCGGGCTTGACCAGATCGGCGACCGTACGTGGGTCCCCCGCCTGTTCGAAGTCCCACGGGCGGGTGTTCGCGGCGGAGAGCAGGACCACGCGGGGCGCGGAGACCAGCCGGGAGAGCCGCTGGATGCTGGAGGGTTCGAAGGACTGGAGGAAGACGGCGGCGTCGCGGCCGTCGCGCCGGTACCGGCGCAGCAGCCGGGCGAGGGGTTCCTCCAGGCCGAGGCCCAGACCGCGGAAGTAGGTGGGGTGCTTGGTCTCGACGTGCAGCCAGATGCGCTCGGCGCGCCGCCGGCCCTCGCGGTCGGCCCAGCGGAGCACCTCCTCGAAGGTGGGGACCGCCCACTGGCCGTCGTAGAGCGTGTTGCGCTGGCGGACGGCGGGGATACGTTCCTTCGCGCGCAGGGTCTTCAGCTCGGCGAGGGTGAAGTCCTCGGTGAACCATCCGGTGACCGGTACCCCGTCGACGGTTTTGGTGGTGCGCCGCGAGGCGAACTCCGGGTGGTCGGCGACGTCGGTGGTCCCGCCGATCTCGTTCTCGTGGCGGCACACCAGATGGCCGTCCCGGGTGGGGACCAGGTCCTGCTCGATGACGTCCGCCCCCAGGTCGAGGGCGAGCTGGTAGGACCCGAGCGTGTGCTCCGGCCGGTAGCCGCTGGCGCCGCGGTGGCCGATGACCGTGGGGTACGGGAGGTCCCGGAAGCCGTCGCCGCGCCCGCGTCCGCCGCCGTCCGCGGAGGCGGGGCCGGACGCGGAGGCGGAGGCGGCGGAGGCCGGTCCCGCCGCGAGTCCGGTGATCCCGGCCCCGGCCGCCACCGCGGCCGCCCCCAGGACCGTGCGCCGCGCTGCCCCACCCTGCGTCATGAGCCACTCCTCGTCGTGAAGGCCCCGGACGACCCTGGCGGCCCCGGGGCGTGAAGGTCGTGATCGGCGTGCCGATGGTAGGCAAACGGGGGTGTCCGCAGGGGGTGCCTCGTGGGCACAACCGGGGAACTTGGCGAAAACGCGCGTCAACAATACGTATCCGACACGTGAACCCGATGTGCGCTCCGAGCTGACCCGCGAGTATCGTCCTCACCTGCGCTACTGCCGAGTGGTGGGTGCGCGAGCCGCTTTTCGATGCCGGAGGGCCCACGTTGTTCCGTACGAAGCTCATCAAAGCCACTGTCGGACCGGTCATGCGCACGATGTTCCGCACCCGCGTGGAGGGCGTCGAGAACATCCCCGGCTCCGGACCGGTGATTCTGGCGGGCAACCACCTCACCTTCATCGACTCCATGATCCTTCCGCTGGTGTGCGACCGCACGGTCCACTTCATCGGCAAGGACGAGTACGTGACCGGCAAGGGCCTCAAGGGCCGGCTCATGGCGTGGTTCTTCACCGGCTCCGGCATGATCCCCGTCGACCGTGACGGTGCGAACGGCGGCGTCGCGGCGCTGATGACCGGCCGCAGGATCCTCGAAGAGGGCAAGATCTTCGGCATCTACCCGGAGGGCACCCGCTCCCCCGACGGCCGCCTGTACCGCGGTCGCACCGGTATCGCCCGCCTCACCCTGATGACCGGCGCCCCCGTGGTGCCGTTCGCGATGATCGGCACCGACAAGCTCCAGCCCGGCGGCGCCGGCATGCCGCGACCGGGCCGGGTCACGGTCCGCTTCGGCGAGCCGATGGAGTTCTCCCGCTACGAGGGCATGGACCGCGACCGGTACGTGCTGCGGGCCGTCACGGACTCGGTGATGGCCGAGGTCATGCGGCTCTCGGGCCAGGAGTACGTCGACATGTACGCGACCAAGGCGAAGGCCGCCTGACCGGCTGCCGGCCCCCCGTCGTCACTGCCGTCTCAGTGACCGGCTGACGCCCGCCGCCGTGGTGGTGGCGAGGATCCAGCCGGTCACGATCAGCAGGTACGACAGCCACTGGTGCCAGCCGCTCGGCGCGAAGGCCTGTTCCTGGCCGAATCCGATGATCGGCAGCATCAGGTCGATGGTGTAGAAGACCGCGTTGAAGTCCGGCGCCTCGCCCTGCTTGAGCGGACGCGGCTCCTCCAGCGCGAACGCGACGGCACCGGTGAGCAGCAGCGCCGCCAGCCAGCCCGCCGCGCGCAGCGGCCGGAAGCCGTAACCGACCGTGCCGTCCTGGAGGAGTCCCCACAGGCGTGCGTGCCGGGGCAGGGTGCGGCGGTGCCGGCGCAGCTTGGCGAGTTGCACGGTCCGGGCGGCCGCCTCGTCGCCGGCGGTGCGGTAGGCCGCGGCCAGCTGCTCGTAGGCGTACGGGAGGTAGCCCGACTCCTCGCGCTCCAGCGCGGGCAGCCGTTCCTCGGCGGGCAGGTGCGGGGCCAGGGTGCGGTAGGTCAGACCGTCGATACGGATCCGGTCGGGCCAGGTCCCGGGCGGCACGTGCAGCATGTCGAAATGCGAGCGACGCAGGTTGACCACGCCCTGGACCCGGTCGCATCCGCGCAGCCACAACTCGCCGACGGCGCAGCTGGAGGCGCGCAGGGCCGTCCCTCCGGGGGCGACGAAGACCGCACGGGTGAGGTTGAGCTGGCCAGGTATCCGGGCTCCGCTGAGATTGACCGTGCCGTGGGCCTCCATCCTGTGGGCCCGCAGATCGGTGCCGACGGCCAGCGTCTCCGCATGGAGGGCGATACCGCCGGGGGCGAGCAGACGGGCGTTGTCCAGGCTGACCTGTCCGCCGACGACGGCGCCGTTGAGGCGCAGCTGGCCGTGGACGGTGAGGTCGTTGGCGATGATGTCGGTGCCGATTTCGACGTGGTTGAGCTGTAGCGGCGGTTCGTCCGCCTCCTCGCCCGTCGCGGGGCCGACCACCGCGCCCTGGAGGAAGAGGCCGCCGGATATCTTGGCGCCCTGGAGCCGGACGGGACCGCTGATCCGGCAGCAGGAGAGCCGCAGCACGACGTCGACGCGCAGCGTCGCCGCGGTGAGGCCGGGCAGGGTGGAGTAGCCGAGCACGAGGGCCTTCAGCTGGGCCCCGTACAGCAGCGGTTTGCGTTCGAACCAGCAGTCGCGCATCCGGATCGGGTGGTCGATGACCGCGTAGCGCAGGTCGAGCTTCCCGATGATCCGCGCGCCCTTGATCTTGAGCCCGGCGACCCGCCCCTCCGCCGCGGGGGCGGCGCCCAGCAGGAGGGCCCGCAGGACCTCCGCCCGCAGGGTACGTTCCGGTCCCCAGCCGGCGCCCTCCACGGAGCTGTCGTCGGGGTGCTCCCGGAAATCGACGCCGTCGCCGCGCGGGAAGGCTTCCCAGACGCGGCGCTCGGCCGGGGTCAGATCGTTGATCTCCATCGCCGGGATGGTGTCCCGGTGTTCCACGGACTGTCAACCGTGTCCGGGACACCGCCCCTTGGCGGTGGGTCAGTGCTCGACGCCGTCCTGCAGGCGCTGGCCCCGGAGCAGGAACCAGGCGGCCGCGGCGGTGGCCAGCAGTACGGCCGCGCCGACGCCGGAGGCGAGGCGCAGGCCGTCGACGAAGGCCTCCTGGGCGGCGCCGACCATGTGGGCGGCGGTGTCCGGGTCCAGGGTCTTGGCGGCCTCGACGGCTCCACCGAGGGATTCGTGCGCGGCGTCGGCCACCGGGCCTGTGACGGAGTCCGGGGCGGTGAAGCCCTGGTAGACGCCGGTGACGATGGAGCCGAGCAGGGCGATGCCGAGGGCGGCGCCGAGTTCGTACGCCGTCTCGGAGACGGCGGAGGCCGACCCGGCCTGCTCCTTCGGGACGCTGGAGAGGATCACGTCCGCGGTGACGGTGAAGGAGAAGCCGGCGCCGAGGCCGACGACGAGCAGGGCCGCGCCGAGCAGCGGGTAGCCACTCTCCTTGTGGATCACGGTCAGGACGGCGAGGGCCAGGCCTATGGCGGCCAGGCCGCCGGTCACGACGGAGCGCACCGAGTAGCGGCGGGCGTACCGGCCGGCGACCAGGCCGGTGGCCACCGCGCCGATGGCGGCGGGCAGCTCGGCCAGGCCCGCCTCCAGCGGGCCGCGGCCCTGGACGAGCTGGAGGAACTGGGAGAGGAAGAAGACCAGTCCGGAGAGTCCGAAGACGGTGAGCAGGTCGGCGAGGACCGCGCCGGAGAAGCCGCGGTGCCGGAAGAGCCGCATGTCGAGCAGCGGGGACGGCAGGGTGAACTGGCGGCGGACGAAGGCGTACAGCGCGCCGGCGCCGAGGATGGCGGCGAGCGCGACCTCCCAGGTCAGGCCGTGCGTGGCGGCTTCCTTGACGGCGTAGACCACGCCGATCACGCCGACGAGGGAAAGGGCGACGCTGACGAGGTCCCAGGGGCCCGCGACGGGGTTCTTGGACTCGGGGAGCAGCTTGATCCCGACGAGGACCAGGGCGATCATCACGGGGAGGTTGATGAGGAAGACCGAGCCCCACCAGAAGTGCTGGAGCAGGGCTCCGCCGACGACGGGGCCGACGGCCGCGCCGGCCGAGGCGGTGGCGCCCCAGATGCCGATGGCGAGGCTGCGTTCCCGGGGGTCGGTGAAGATGTTGCGGATCAGCGCGAGGGTGGACGGCATCAGGGTGGCGCCGGCCACGCCGAGCAGGGCGCGGGCGACGATCATCATCTCGGGGCTGGTGGCGTAGGCGTTCAGGACCGAGACGGCGCCGAAGGCGGTGGCTCCGACGAGGAGCAGCTTCTTGCGGCCGATGCGGTCGCCGAGCGAGCCCATGGAGACCAGGAGTCCGGCGATGACGAAGGAGTAGATGTCGCCGATCCAGAGCAGCTGGGTGCCGGACGGCTTGAGGTCTTCGCTGAGGGAGGGTGTGGCGAGGCCGAGGACCGTGGCGTCGACCGCGACCAGCAGCACGGCCAGGACGAGCACGGAGAGCGCGAGCCAGCGGCCGCGGCTCTTCTCCTCCACCCCCGTCTGACGTATCAGCTGTTCGGTACGGCTCATTTCTCCACACTCCGTCGGACGCCACCGAGCAGCAGCTCGATGATCATGTACTGGAAGTCCTTGGCGGCGACCCGGCCGTCCATGACGGCCCAGGCGCAGCTGCCGATGAGGCCGTAGAGGGCCTCGGTGAGCCAGGCGGGGCTCAGGTCGATCCGGATGTCGCCCTCCTCCTGGCCCCGCCGGAAGAGGGCGGTGACGCGGGCGTCGAGCCGGGCCCAGCCCTCGTTGACCTCGTCGCCCTCGAAGAGCTGGTTCTCGGTGACGAGGAAGGCGAGCAGTTCGGCGTTGGGCTCGGCCTCGGCGACGAGGCGCCGCAGTGCTTGCACGGCGGTGCCCTCGTCGAGACGGGCGTTGTCGAACGCCACCTCGAACTCCCGGATGCCGAGGTCTTCGAGGGCGCGTACGAGTGCGTCGCGCCCGGCGAAGTGCCGGTGGAGGGTCGCGCGCCCGATGCCGGCGGCGCGGGCGACCTCGTCCATCGTGGCGGTCGATTTGCGGGAGAGCAGGGCGGCCGCGTCGCGGAGCACCTGGTCACGATCCATGGCCATGAGACAAGCATACACCGATTGAGACATTCACGTCTCATTCCCGCGAAAAATGGGCTGCTGCCGGGCGGCCGGAAGGGAATCCTGCGCGCATGAAGCCTCTGCTGCTGATCGACGTCGACGGACCGCTGAACCCCTACGCCGCCAAGGCCCAGCGCCGCCCCGAGGGCTACTCCACGCACCGGATGCGGCCGACGGGCTGGACGCAGGAGGAGAGCGCGAAGCCGCTGCGGGTCTGGCTGAACCACGGCCACGGGGCGGAGCTGCTCGCGCTCGCGGAGGTGTACGAGCTGGTCTGGGCGACCACCTGGAAGGACGAGGCGAACGACTGGATAGGCCCGCACCTGGGCCTGCCCCGGCTGCCCTGGATCGACTGGCCGGTGATGCACGGCCGGGCGCCGCGCGGCACCTTCTGGAAGACCCAGTACGTCCTGGAGTACGCGGGCGAGCGCCCCTTCGCCTGGATCGACGACGACATCACCCCGCTGGACCGCGAGTACGTCGACCAGCGCCACCCCGCGCACACCCTGCTGCTGCGTATCGACGAGCAGATCGGCCTGGTGCGCGGGGACTTCGACGCACTGGCGGCCTGGGCGGCGTGATCCGGGGGCGCGAACGGCCGCCGCGCGCGGGGGTTTTGATCATGATCGCGCCCGGACTTAGCATGCCCATGCCCCTCGGACCGTACCGACGAAAGTTCCCCATGCGCCTCCAGCGGATCATCACCGCGACCGTCACCCTCGGCTGTCTCGTCCCCCTCGCCGCGTGCGAGGAGGGCGGCCGGTCGGCCGCACCCGCCGCGCCGTCGTCCACGGCCACGTCCGCGGCCGCCGACACGGGCCCGCTCGCCGAGGCGCAGCAGTACCTGCGGCGGTTCGGCAACTGCGACGACCTGAGCGACCGGCCCGACGACCCCCGGATCCCCGCTGGCGATTTCCCCAGGGCCGGACAGTGGTCGGTGAAGGAGCTGGGCGTGTGCAGCGACAAGGTCCGGCAGGGCGAGATCGTCATCGCCGTGCCCGGGGACATGAAGCAGTTCCAGGAGGGATACAAGAAGTACGTCCTGGCCAGGATGGACGCCGGTGACGGCGCGTACGGGCTGGAGAGCCGGGTCCTGATCGGCAAGGGCTTCGTCGCGTTCCCGACGAGCACCGCGACGGCGCTCGCGCTGGTCCGCTCCGACCTGCGGGTCCTGACGTGCAACCCGGGCGCTCCCGTCCCCCGGGGCTACAAGCGGGAGCAGCCCCTGGTCGAGCACTGCAACCTGAGCGACTTCGTCGGATCCGAGGACGGATCCGGCAGCCCGAACCTGGAGACCCCGCAGGATCCGGCCGGCGGGGCCGACACGCCGGGCCAGCCGAAGACGGGCAGCCTGGGTCTCCCCCGCGCCGGCAGCATCACCGAGCTGCGGAAGCTCGTCGGCAACAGCCTCGACTGCGAGAAGCACTTCTCGACCGACCCCGCCGCCGTCGCGGTCGAGTCGATCGACTACGCGCCCGTGGTGACGGGCAGTGCGCCGGAGTGGGGCGTGACGGGCCGAGCCCTGTGCGGGCAGCCCGCCGGGGCGCAGCGCGCCCGCGATCTGAGCTGGCTCGACACCGTCATGGACATGAAGCTGCTCCAGACCAGGGCGAAGGCCGCCCAGTTGGCCGACTACAAGGACGACGGCAAGCTCAAGCAGACCGCGAGCGGCTGCTCGTCGGCGAGAACATCGCCGTCGAGACCAACAGTCCGTCGTCCCGGCACGGCCTCTACCAGCTGCAGTTCCTCTCCCTGAACTGCGTTCCCGGCTTCTCCGCCCCGGCGGGGTACCGCCTGGAGAAGGCCCAGGTCGACGGCTGCGTCCTGACCAACTACGAGCCGGACCACCCGCTCGGCTGAGCCGTGGGCACACGCGCCGGAGGGGCGGCCGGAGCGGGTGCTCCGGCCGCCCCTCCGGGCATTCCGCCGCGTGCGGACGTACAGGGCCCGGACCTGTCCGGTCGGGCGTGCGGGCCGCAGGGCGGCGGCGGCAGTGGGGGCGTCTACTGCTTGTGGACGGCCCAGGCGTGCTGGATGACCAGGTCGGCCTTCAGCTCGGTGAGCTGGACCGCGACCGCCGACGGAGCGGTGCCGCCGCGGCCGTTGCGGGAGGCGAGCGCACCCTTGACGTTGAGGACGGTGCGGACCTCCGGCGTCAGGTGCTCGGAGATCTTCGCGAACTGTTCGTCCGTGAGCTGGTCCAGCTCGATGCCGAGCGCCTCGCACTCCTTGACGCACTCGCCGGCCACCTCGTGCGCCACCCGGAACGGCACGCCCCGCTTGACCAGCCACTCCGCGATGTCGGTGGCGAGCGAGAAGCCCGCCGGAGCCAGCTCCTCCATCCGCTCCCGGTTGACGGTGAGCGTGGCCATCATGCCGGTGAGGGCCGGCAGCAGGACTTCGAGGGTGTCGCAGGAGTCGAAGACGGGCTCCTTGTCCTCCTGCAGGTCCCGGTTGTAGGCCAGGGGCAGCGCCTTGAGGGTCGCCAGCAGGCCCGTCAGGTTGCCGATGAGCCGCCCGGACTTGCCGCGCGCCAGCTCCGCGATGTCCGGGTTCTTCTTCTGCGGCATGATCGACGAACCGGTCGAGAAGGCGTCGTGCAGCGTCACGAAGGAGAACTCCTTCGTGTTCCAGATGATGATCTCCTCCGCGATCCGGGACAGGTTGATCCCGATCATCGCGGTGACGAAGGCGAACTCGGCGACGAAGTCCCGGGAGGCCGTGCCGTCGATGGAGTTGCCGGCCGAGCCCCGCTCGAAGCCCAGCTCCGCGGCGACCGCCTCCGGGTCCAGGCCCAGCGAGGAACCGGCCAGCGCGCCGGAGCCGTACGGCGAGACGGCGGTCCGGGTGTCCCACTGACGCAGCCGCTCCGCGTCCCGCGACAGGGCCTGTACGTGGGCCAGTACGTGGTGGGCGAAGAGCACCGGCTGGGCGTGCTGGAGGTGGGTGCGGCCCGGCATCGCCACGTCGGCGTGGCTCTCCGCGAGGCCGACCAGCGCGTCCTGGAGGTCGGCGATCAGGCCGCCGATGGTCCGGGCGTGGTCGCGCAGGTACATCCGGAAGAGCGTGGCCACCTGGTCGTTGCGGGACCGGCCGGCCCGCAGTTTGCCGCCGAGGTCGGCGCCGAGGCGCTCCAGCAGGCCCCGCTCCAGCGCGGTGTGCACGTCCTCGTCGGCGACGGTGCCAGTGAAGGAGCCGTCGGCGACATCGGCTTCCAGCCGGTCCAGACCGGCGATCATGCGTTCGAGTTCGTCGGCCGTGAGCAGGCCCGCCGTGTGCAGCACGCGGGCGTGGGCGCGCGAACCGGCGATGTCGTAGGGGGCGAGGCGCCAGTCGAAGTGGACCGACGCCGACAGCTTCGCGAGCGCCTCGGCGGGACCGTCGGCGAACCGGCCGCCCCAGAGCCGGACGTCGCCAGCGTTGTTGCTGCTCACAGCTACTGCTCCTCAAGACTGCATGTGTGGATGGAGAACGGCCTCCCCGCCGCGGAGGTAACGGGGAGGCCGTCTTCGTGCCGGCCGGGCGGGCCCGGTGGTCCGGGCCGGGTCCTCGGCGATCCACGTGCGTTCATGCTGCGCACGTTCAACGACAGGCATAACTATGCACTGCTCCGTATGTTTCGTCAATCGGTGGCCGCTGCGGGGGTCTGACCAGGGCGGATATTCACAGCCGGGGACCATGACCGCCGCCTACGATCGGGGCTCGGAACGCCGCGGGGAGGGTGAGGACGGATGAGGCAGAGGGGGACCGGCCCGGGGGCCGGCACCGGTGCCGCCACGGGGCGCGCCCTGGCGGAGGAGCTGCTGGACGGGTGCGCGACCGCCGTGCCCGCGCCCGGAGCCGGGCCGGACGTCTGGCTCGCCTTCGCCGAGCAGGTCCGTGCCGGGGCCCACGGCGGGCGGCGGCTCCCGGTCCCGGCTCCCCCGGCGCTCCGGCTGTGCCACCCGCGGGGCTGGGTGCGGGAGGCGGCCCTCGCCGAGCCGGACGCCCCCGCGGAGCTGGTCGCCCTCCTCACCACCGACGCGGCGGCGCCCGTACGGGAGCGGGCCCGCGCCCGGCTGGAGCGTGCCCTCGCCGCCCGCCCTGAGGCCACCCTGCGGACGCTGACCCCGCTCGCGCTGCGGCTGGGGCGGCGCTCCCGAGGCGGATGGATCATGGAACGGTTCGAGGAGGCGCTGCGCCGGCAGGCCGCGGCCGCCCCGCCCTGGTGGCACCTGCCCGGGCCGTCCGCGGCGCCGGGCGGTGGGACGGCCGCCGTACTCGCCGACCTGCTGGACTGTCCCGACCGGCAGGCCCGGCAGTTCGCCGTCCGGCTGGCCCTCACGGGGCCCGGGCGGGCCGACGCCCTGGAGTGCGCCCGCCGGGCCGCCGCCGAGTCCGACCCGGCGGCGGCCGGGCTGTGGACCGATGCCGCCCTGGCCGCCGCCGACGACGCGGCGATCGGGGCGGTGGTCGACGTGCTGACCGGCGCGCGGACGCCCGCCGTGCGCGCCGCCGGGGTCACCGCGCTGCGCCGGGCGGGCCGGACCGCCGAGGGCGTATCCCACCTCGCCGACGCTTCCGGCTTCGTCCGGTCCTGCGCCCGCTGGCTGGTCGGCCGGGACGGTGGCGACGCCCACGCGCACTACCGCTGGCTGGTCCGCGATCCCGCCGGGCCGTCCCCGCACGCGGTGGCCGGACTCGCCGAGTGCGGCCGCGGCGAGGACACCGGCCTGCTGCGGGAGCTCGTGGCGCACCCCGCCGGCCCGGTGCGGGCCGCCGCCCTGGCCGGGCTGCGGCGCCGTGACGCCGCCGTGGAGGACGCCGTCCTGCTCGCGCTGCTGGACGACCCGACGCCGGCCGTGGCCCGCGAGGCGAGCCTGGGCCTGCTGCCCGTCGCCGGCCGCCTGGACCCCTCGTACCTCGCCGAACGGCTGGACCTCCGCGGCCCGCTGCACATCCGGCGTGCCGCCTTCCGCCTGCTGCGCGCCCGGGGCGGGATCGACGCGCTGCGGGCCGCCGTCGCACTGGTCGACGACTGGCACCCGAGGACCCGGGAGACGGCGCGGGCCGTGGTGCGCGCCTGCCCGTGGCATCCGGCGCAGTTCGCCGGGGAGGCGGACCGGGCGGAGCTGGTGACCCTGCTGAAGCGTTCCGCCAAGCTCTTCGGCGACTACGAACTGGGGCTGAGACGGACCCGGTTGGGACTCAGGGCGTGAAATCCTCCGACCCCCGGCGCGTTGCGCGCATACGGTCCGATAATCGGCTCATGGGAAAGCTCTACGAACGCATAGACGGCCGGCTGCGCACGTTCATCGAGGAGCAGCCTGTCTTCTTCACCGCGACCGCGCCCCTCTCGGGTGACGGCCACGTCAACCTGTCCCCCAAGGGCCGCGCCGGCACGCTCGTCGTCATCGACGAACAGCGGCTGGCCTACCTGGACTTCGGCGGCAGCGGCGCCGAGACCATCGCCCACGTCCGCGAGAACGGCCGGATCACCCTCATGTGGTGCGCCTTCAACGGCCCTCCGAACATCGTGCGCATCCACGGGGAGGGTGAGGCCGTCTTCCGCGACGACCCGCGTTGGCCCGAGCTGATCGCCCTGTTCGGCGCGGCCGACGGGCCCGGGGCGCGGGCGATCATCCTGGTGCGGGCCCGCCGGATCGCCGACGTGTGCGGGTACGCCGTCCCCCTCATGGACTACCGGGGCGAGCGCACCCTCCATGCGGACCACCTCGCGCGCAAGACGGACGAGGAGTTCGCCGAGTACTGCGAGAAGAAGGACCACATCGCGTCGAGCCTCGACGGCCTGCCTGCGCTGCCCCTGCCCCTTCCCGCACGTACCGTCTGACATGTGCTGCGTACCGCTCTCGTCACCGGCTCACTGATCGTCACCGCGCTGCTCCCGCACGGCGCCGCGCCCGCACCGGGGCCCCTGCCCGCCCGCCTCGCCGACACCGGCGGCGGCAGTCAGCTGATCACCGCCGTCGCACCCGCGCCCGGATCCACGACCGGCCGGGTGACCTGGTGGGACCGGTGGGCGGGGCGCTGGTACGAGGCCGGGAGCGCGCCCGCCCGCTTCGGGGCCAACGGCCTCACCGAGGGCGCGACCCGTACCCAGGGCACGAGCACCACGCCGACCGGCCTGTACGCGTTGCCGTACGCCTTCGGGATCCGGCGGGCACCGGCCGGGACGGCGTACGTCTACCGGCGGGTCACCGCGGACTCCTGGTGGTGCCAGGACAACGCGTCGTCCGCCTACAACCGCTGGGTGGAGCCGCTCCCCGCGGACTGCGCGCCGGGGGAGGCCGAGCACCTGGTCACCTACCGGGAGCAGTACGCCCACGCGATGCTGATCGCCTTCAACTACGACCGGCCGGTGCGCGGCCGGGGCGCCGGGATCTTCCTGCACGTCAACGGCAAGGGCGCGACGGCGGGTTGCGTGTCGGTGCCGGAGCGGGACATGCGGGAGATCCTGCGCTGGGCGGACCCGGAGCGGCGCCCGCACATCGCGATCGGCACGCAGGACGGACCGCTCGCCGTCACCCGCTACTGAGCGGGCGGCGCCCCGGGACCGCCGCCGCGCCGGTCCTCGTGCTCGTCCTCATGCTCGTGCTCGTGCTCGTCGGCGGCCCGGTACTCGTAGGCGTCCTCCCACCAGACCTTGTCGTCCAGCCAGTCGTCGTCCTCGTCGTCCCCGTCATCGGCCGCCTCCTGCACCACGGTGTCCGCCCCCCGCCACGTGTCGCGGTCGGCGGCGCTCCGCAGCACCAGTGCGCGCCGGTCCTCGTCCAGCGCCGCCAGGGCCGGGTGCGGCTCGGCCCGGACGAGGTCGCCCAACGGGTCGCCCGGCTCGGTCCGCCCGCGGACCTCCCGGCCGGCCTTCCCGGCCAGCACCAGCGCCGCCAGGCCGAGGCCCGCCACGACCGCCCAGGCCCATTCCCGCGGGCCCTGCGGGCGACCGGTCACCAGCAGCGCGCCCGCCAGGATCCAGAACAGCACCACCAGCGGGACGGCCAGGCACCCGCAGCAGGCCAGCAGCTGGTTCCCGGCCCCGTCGGGCATCCGCGGGAGTTCGGGCAGCGCGGAGTCGCGTTCCCTGCGGTAGGCGCTGCGCCGCTCCAGGTACTCGTCGTCGCTCCGGGCGACCCAGCCGAGCGACACGGGCTCGGGGTCGTGCCGGCGTACGGCCTCCAGCAGGGCGGCGGGCAACGGGTGGGCGGGGGTCCGGGCGGGGTCGCGGCCCCGCCCGGTCAGGAACGCGGCGCCCTCGCCGTCGATCCTGAGGTGGCCGCCGAGGACGAGCTCGGCGGCTGCCGCCTCGGTCTCCTCGTTCCGCAACAGGGCCGCGTGGTAGGGCTCCAGGGAGACGGCGGCGACGAGGCGGAGCGTCCGGCTGCGGGTCCGGGCACGGCGCCACCACAGCAGGACGACGGGGCCGTAGACGGCTGCCGTCACGGCGGACACCAGGGTGGCGAGGGCGAATTGGCGCACGCCCCGAGGCTATGTCGGCGGGCCACGGCCCGGCAGCGGGATTTCCGGCGCCCGGACCCCGCCCGGCCCGGCCCGTCCCGCCCGTCCGGCCCCTCCCGCTCAGCCCTCCTTCTGCGCCAGCCGCAGGAGGTGGTCGGCGAGGGCCTGGCCGCCCGACGGGTCCCGGCTGATCAGCATCAGGGTGTCGTCGCCGGCGATCGTGCCGAGGATCTCGCGGAGTTCGGCCTGGTCGATGGCCGAGGCGAGGAACTGTGCCGCGCCCGGCGGGGTGCGCAGGACCACGAGGTTCGCGGAGGCCTCCGCGGAGATCAGCAGCTCCCCGGAGAGGCGCCGCATGCGCTCCTCCTTCGCGGACTCGCCGAGCGGGGCCTGCGGGGTGCGGAAGCCGCCCTCGCTGGGCACCGCGTAGATCAGCTCGCCGCCGGTGTTGCGGATCTTCACCGCGCCCAGTTCGTCGAGGTCGCGGGAGAGCGTCGCCTGGGTGACGCTCAGCCCGTCGTCGGCGAGCAGCTTGGCCAGCTGGCTCTGGGAGCGCACCGGCTGCCGGTTGAGGATGTCCACGATCCGGCGGTGACGCGCGGTGCGGGTCTGCGGGACGGCCTGCCCGCCGTGCTCGTTGTCCTGCGCCTGGCTCATCGTCGTCTCATTCTCCGGATCCGTCCCCGTGGGCTGCGTCGAGGATGCCGGGCAGGGCCCGGACGAACGCGTCCGCCTCGGCCTCGGTGAGTACGTACGGGGGCATGAGCCGTACGACGTCGGGGGCGGGCGCGTTGACCAGGAAGCCGGCGTCCTGGGCCGCTTGCTGCACCTTCGGTGCGAGCGGCTCGGTCAGCACGATACCCAGGAGCAGGCCGGCGCCCCTGACGTGGGACACCAGGGGGTGCCCCGAGGCTTCGATCCCCGAGCGCAGCCGCTCGCCCCGTGCCTTGACCCGGTCGAGCAGGTCGTCGGCGGCGATGGTGTCGATGACGGCGAGACCTGCGGCGCAGGCGACCGGGTTCCCGCCGAAGGTGGTGCCGTGCTGGCCGGGCCGGAGCAGGTCGGCGGTGGGCCCGAAGGCGACGACCGCGCCGATCGGGAGGCCGCCGCCGAGCCCCTTGGCGAGGGTGACGATGTCCGGCTCGACGCCTTCGTGGGCCTGGTGCTCGAACCACTGGCCGCAGCGGCCGATGCCGGTCTGGACCTCGTCGAGGACGAGGAGGGTGCCCGTGGCCCGGGTGATCTCGCGGGCGGCCGTGAGGTATCCGGCGGGGGGCACGACCACGCCGTTCTCCCCCTGGATCGGCTCGATGACGACGAGGGCGGTCTCCTCGGTGACGGCGGCCCGCAGGGCCTCGACGTCGCCGTACGGGACGTGGGTGACGTCGCCCGGCAGCGGCAGGAAGGGCTCCTGCTTCTTCGGCTGGCCGGTGAGCGCGAGGGCGCCCATGGTCCGGCCGTGGAAGCCGCCGTCGGTGGCGACCATGTGCGTGCGCCCGGTCAGCCGGCCGATCTTGAAGGCGGCCTCGATGCTCTCGGCGCCGGAGTTGCAGAAGAAGACCTTCCCGGGGCGGCCGAAGAGTTGGAGCAGCCGCTCGCCGAGCGCGACGACCGGCTCGGAGGCGAAGAGGTTGGAGACGTGGCCGAGGGTGGAGATCTGCTCGGTCACGGCCGTCACGATCGCCGGGTGGGCGTGGCCGAGGGCGTTGACGGCGATGCCGCCGACGAAGTCGGTGTACTGCCTGCCGTCGGCGTCCCAGACCTGGGCGCCCCGGCCGCGGACGAGGGCGACGGCGGGCGTGCCGTAGTTGTCGGTCAGCGCGCCCTGCCAGCGCGCGCCGTACTCCTGGTTGCCGGTGCCCTGCGTCATGCTGCTCCCCCTGGCTGTCGGTCGGGCACGACCATCGTGCCGATGCCGGAGTCCGTGAAGATCTCCAGCAGGATCGAGTGCGGGACCCGCCCGTCGAGGACGCGGGCGGTGCCGACGCCGCTGCGCACGGCGTGCAGGCATCCCTCCATCTTGGGCACCATGCCGCTGGACAGGTCGGGCAGCAGCTTCTCCAGCTCGCCGACGGTGAGGCGGCTGATGACCTCGTCGCTGTGCGGCCAGTCGGCGTACAGGCCCTCGACGTCGGTGAGGACCATCAGGGTCTCGGCGCCGAGGGAGGCCGCGAGCGCGGCGGCCGCCGTGTCGGCGTTGACGTTGTAGACGTGGTGGTCGTCGGCGCTGCGGGCGATGGAGGAGATGACCGGGATCCGGCCGTCGGCCAGCAGCGCCTCGATGGCTCCGGTGTCCACGGCGGTGATCTCCCCGACCCGGCCGATGTCGACGACCTCGCCGTCGATCTCGGGGCTGTGCTTGGTCGCGGTGATGGTGCGGGCGTCCTCGCCGGTCATGCCGACGGCGAGCGGGCCGTGCTGGTTGAGGAGCCCGACGAGTTCGCGCTGGACCTGGCCCGCCAGGACCATCCGTACGACGTCCATGGCCTCGGGGGTCGTCACGCGCAGGCCGGCCTTGAACTCGCTGACCAGGCCCTGCTTGTCGAGCTGGGCGTTGATCTGCGGGCCGCCGCCGTGCACGACGACCGGCTTGAGGCCGGCCTGGTGCAGGAAGACGACGTCCTGGGCGAAGGCGGCCTTGAGGTCTTCGTCGATCATGGCGTTGCCGCCGAACTTGATGACGACGACCTTGCCGTTGTGGCGGCGCAGCCAGGGCAGGGCCTCGATGAGGATCTGCGCCTTGGGCAGGGCGGTGTGCTTGCGGGCGGTGCCGGGCAGGCCGGCCTTCTCGTCGCTCATGAGGAGTACGCGCTGTTCTCGTGGACGTAGTCGGCGGTCAGGTCGTTGGCCCAGATGACGGCGGACTCGCCGCCGGTGGAGAGGTCCGCGGTGATGCGGACCTCGCGGTCCTTCATCGAGACCAGGTCGCGGTCCTCGCCGACGGAGCCGTTCTTGCAGACCCACACGCCGTTGATGGCGACGTTCAGCCGGTCCGGGTCGAAGGCGGCCCCGGTGGTGCCGATCGCGGACAGCACGCGGCCCCAGTTGGGGTCCTCGCCGTGGATGGCGCACTTGAGCAGGTTGTTGCGGGCGATGGAGCGGCCGACCTCGACCGCGTCGTCCTCGCTGGCCGCTCCGATGACCTCGATGCGGATGTCCTTGCTGGCGCCCTCGGCGTCGCCGATCAGCTGGCGGGCCAGGTCGTCGCAGACCGTGCGGACGGCCTCGGCGAAGTCCGCCGGGGCGGGGGTACGGCCGGACGCCCCGGAGGCGAGCAGCAGGACGGTGTCGTTGGTGGACATGCAGCCGTCGGAGTCGACCCGGTCGAAGGTGGTCCGGGTGGCGGAGCGCAGTGCCGCGTCGAGGGCGGGGCCGTCCACGTCGGCGTCGGTGGTGAGGACGACGAGCATGGTGGCCAGGCCCGGGGCGAGCATGCCGGCGCCCTTGGCCATGCCGCCGACGGTCCAGCCGTCCTGGGTGACGGTGGCCGTCTTGTGCACGGTGTCGGTGGTCTTGATGGCGACGGCGGCGGCCTCGCCGCCGTCCTCGGAGAGGGCCGCGGCGGCGGTCTCGATGCCGGGGAGCAGCTTGTCCATGGGGAGCAGGACGCCGATCAGGCCGGTGGAGGCGACCGCGACCTCGCCGGCGTTGTGCTCGCCGAGGCCGTGCGCGGTGAGGGTGGCGGCGACCTTCTCGGCGGTGGCGTGGGTGTCCTGGAAGCCCTTGGGGCCGGTGCAGGCGTTGGCCCCGCCGGAGTTGAGGACCACGGCGCTGACGGTGCCGCCGCGCAGGACCTGTTCGGACCAGTGGACGGGCGCGGCCTTGACGCGGTTGGAGGTGAAGACGCCCGCGGCGGCGAGGCGCGGCCCGTGGTTGACCACGAGGGCCAGGTCCGGGTTGCCGTTGGCCTTGATCCCGGCGGCGATGCCGGCCGCCGTGAACCCCTGTGCAGCCGTAACCGTCACGGCGCGACTCCAATCGTCGAGAGCCCGAGCTGCTCCGGCAGCCCGAGGGCGATGTTCATGCTCTGCACCGCGCCGCCGGCGGTGCCCTTGGTGAGGTTGTCGATGGCGCTGACGGCGATGATCCGCCCGGCGGACTCGTCGTGGGCGACCTGGACGTGGACGGCGTTGGAGCCGTGGACGGACTTGGTGGACGGCATCCGGCCCTCGGGCAGCAGGTGCACGAAGGGTTCGTCGGCGTAGGCCTTCTCGTACGCGGCGCGCAGCGACTCCGCGGTGGTGCCGGGCCGGGCCTTGGCCGAGCAGGTGGCGAGGATGCCGCGGGCCATGGGCACGAGGGTCGGCGTGAAGGAGACGCTGACGCGTTCGCCCGCGAGCGGGCTGAGGTTCTGCACCATCTCGGGCGTGTGCCGGTGGCCGCCGCCCACGCCGTACGGGGTCACGGAGCCCATGACCTCGGCGCCGAGCAGGTGCGGCTTGAGGGCCTTGCCCGCGCCGGAGGTGCCGGTGGCGGCCACGATCACGGCCTCGGGCTCGGCGAGCTGGGCCTGGTAGGCCGGGTAGAGCGCGAGGGAGACGGCGGTGGGGAAGCAGCCGGGGACGGCGATCCGCTTGGCGCCTTCCAGTCCGGCGCGGCCGCCGGGGAGTTCGGGGAGCCCGTAGGGCCAGGTCCCGGCGTGCGGGGCGCCGTAGAACGCGTCCCAGTCGGCGGAGTCCTTGAGGCGGTGGTCGGCGCCCATGTCGACGACCAGGACGTCGTCGCCGAGCTGTGCGGCCACGGCGGCGGACTGGCCGTGCGGGAGGGCGAGGAAGACGACGTCGTGGCCGGCGAGCACCTCGGGCGTGGTCGCCTCCAGGGTGCGGCCCGCGAGCGGCACGAGGTGCGGCTGGAGGGAGCCGAGGAGCTGTCCGGCGTTGGAGTTGGCGGTGAGTGCGCCGATCTCCACCTCGGGGTGCGAGAGCAGCAGGCGCAGGACTTCTCCGCCCGCGTATCCGCTCGCTCCGGCCACCGCTGCACGTACCACCATCGGACCCTCCTCCTTGATGGCATGACTATACGTACGTCCGCACGTTTATGCAATGTTGTGGATCTCGGCGCGGAGGGCCCGGCCGGAGGAACGGGCGCGACGCGCCCCCTCGGACTGATGTCTAGCAGGAAAGGCGGCGGTCCGGCGGCGATTGGGCCGCTCGCGCGGGCAGCGGGTCCCGGAGTTGGACCGCACTGGACCGTCCGGTGCCGCAGCGGCGGTCCCGTCGACGAGACGGCCGCGGGCGCGCGGCCCCGGCCGGGCACCGCGCGGGACCTCGCGCGGTGTTCAGGCGGGGGCCTGGAGGCAGAGGTGCCACTGACCGGACCAACCCGTCAGGGTCATCGTCGACAGCGGCCGCACGTCCACGTTCCAGTAGGTCAACGGGGGCGCCTTCAGCGCGTACACCAGGGCGGCGCGGACCACGGACGGTTCCGCCACCGCGACGATCGCGCCGCCGTCGTCGGCGGGCCGGGTGTCGAGCCAGCCGCCGATGCGGGAGATGAAGGCGAGCAGCGACTCCCCGCCGTGGGGGGCGGCCCGCGGGTCGCTCAGCCACTGGTCGACGGCCGCGGGCTCCTGGGCGGTCACTTCGGCCAGGGTCAGCCCCCGCCAGCGGCCCATGTCGCACTCGCGCAGCGCCGGCTGGGCCAGGGGCGCGTACCCGAGGGCCTCTCCCGTGGCCCGGCTGCGCGGGGTCGGCGAACAGTAGCGCAACTCGGCCGCGCCCAGGGGCACCAGGTCCCGCGCGGCGGACTCGACGGCGCGCCAGCCGGCTCCGTCCAGCGGGCGGTCGTCGTCGAAGCGCTCGGCGAGCAGCGAGGAACTACGGGCTGCTGCGACAAGCGAAACCCGAACATGCATGCGGCGATGGTGGGCCGCGCACGGCGGCGGGTCAAGCGTCCGGAGCGGGCGGCTCCTGCCGCGGGCCCCCGCCCGGCGGTCGGCCCGGCCCCGCGGCGCCCGGCACCGCGCCCCGGTCCGGCGCGGTCGGCAGGACGCTCCCCAGCCGCTGGACGGCCTCCACCAGCTCGGCCGGGCCGGAGACGCCGGCGAAGCTGAGCCGTACGTACGGGGCGGGCGGTTCGGCGCAGAAGTAGGGGCGTCCGGGGGCCACCGCGACTCCGGCGCGCAGGGCCGCCGCCGCGAACGCCGCGTCGTCGCAGCCCCCGGCCATCCGCGCCCACAACTGGTATCCGCCCGACGGCAGATGGGGCAGGGTCAGCCCGGGCAACTCCCGCCGCAGCGCGCCCGCGAGCACGTCCCGGCGGTGGCGCAGCTCGGCGGCCACGGTCCGCAGGTGGCGCGGCCAGGCGGGGGCGCCGACCAGCTCCAGGGCGGCTTCCTGGAGCGGCCGGGGCACGAAGAAGCTGTCCACGACCTGGATGGCCCGCAGCCGGTCGACGACCGGGCCCCGGGCCGCCAGGGCGCCGACCCGCAGGCTGGGCGAGGTGGCCTTGGTCAGGGAGCGGACGTGCACGACCACCCCGTCGTGGTCCTCGGCGGCCAGCGCCGCGGGCAGCGGGCCGCAGTCGTCGTGGCCCAGGGCGCGGGCGTAGTCGTCCTCGACCACGAAGGCGCCGGCCGCCCGCGCGATGCGCAGCACCTCGGCCCGCCGCGCGGGCGCGAGGATCGCGCCGGTGGGGTTCTGGAACAGCGGCTGGCACACGAACACCCGCGCCCCGGTCGCCTCGAAGGCCGCGGCCAGCAGTTCCGGCCGGACCCCTTCGGCGTCCACGGGGACGGGCACCGGCCGGCATCCCGAGGCGCGGGCGATGGCCAGCAGTCCGGGATAGGTCGGCGACTCCACCAGGATCGGCGCCCCGGGCGGGGCCAGCGCCCGCAGGGCGGTGGTCAGCGCACTCTGCCCGCCCGCGGTGACCAGTACGTCGGCGGCCCCGACGGCTCCGCCGATCTCGCGGGCGAACCAGTCGCGGAGCTCGGGCAGCCCTTCCATGGGCGGCCGGTCCCAGGCCCCGGGGCGCCGCCCGGCCCGGGCGAGCGCCGCGGCCATGGCACGCTCGGGCTGGACGGAGGCGTGCAGGTAGCCGCTGTTGAGGCCGATCACCGACGGCGGCGGCGCGGCCAGGCAGGCCAGCACCCCGGACGCGTCCACCGAGCGCGGCACGACCTCCCCGGGGGTCTCCGCGCTGAGGGCGACCTCCTGCCAGGAGGTGTCCCCGGCCGCCGGGAGCGGCGTGCGCGGCGCGGCGCGGAAGACCCCGGCGCCGGGCCGGGTGACCACGAGGCCCTCGGCGGCCAGCTGCGCGAGCGCACGGGAGACGGTGACGGGGCTGACCCGGTAGCGCTCGACCAGAGCCCTGCTCGATGGGAGCTTTCCACCCACGGAGTAGCGGTCCAGCTCGGACTTCAAGGAAGCGGCCAGCTCCGTCACACTGCTACGCTCATACATGACAGCACAGAATAGCGCTACTCTCCCGACCACGATAGCGGTGAGGCATCCGCTGCTGCGCGGCACAGCCCTCGCCTCGCTCGGCGTCGTCGCCTTCTCGCTGACCTTCCCCGCCACCGCCTGGGGGCTGGAGAGCTTCGGCCCCTGGTCGCTGGTGGCCCTGCGCAGCGTCCTGGCGGCCGCGATCGCGGGTGTCTTCCTGCTGGCGCTCCGGGTGCGGCCGCCGGCCCGCGAGCACCGGGCGGGCCTGGCCGTCGTCGCCGGCGGGGTCGTCATCGGCTTCCCGCTGCTGACGACCCTGGCGCTGCAGACCTCCACCACCTCGCACGCCGCCGTCGTGGTCGGACTCCTGCCGCTGACCACGGCCGCGCTGTCCGCGCTGCGCACCGGCGCCCGGCCACCGCGGGCCTTCTGGGCCGCGGCGGTGGCCGGAGCCGTGGTGGTGCTCGGCTTCACCCTCGCGCAGAGCGGCGGCTCCCTCTCGGCCGGCGACGCCTACCTGTTCGCCGCCCTGCTGGTGTGCGCCGCCGGGTACACCGAGGGCGGGCGGCTCGCCCGCACGCTGCCGGGCTGGCAGGTGATCGGCTGGGCGCTGGTGCTGTGCCTGCCGCTCAGCATGGCCGGCTCCGTGCTCGGGCTCGCGTACGAGCCGGTGCACCTCACCGGCCACGGGCTGGCCGGACTCGTCTGGGCGGCGGCCGGCTCCACCTTCCTCGGGCTGTACGTCTGGTACCGGGGCATGGCGGAGATCGGAGCGCCCCGGGCCAGCCAGCTCCAGCTCGCCCAGCCGCTGCTGACCCTGGTCTGGTCCGTGGCGCTCCTCGGGGAGCGGCTCGCCCCCGCCGCACCCGCCGCCGCCTGCGCGGTTCTCGTCTGCATCGCGGTGACCCAACGGGTCAAACAGCCCCGGAACGACCTAAACTGCTAGCACCGGATCGGAGCGCCACCGAGGAGGTCAGACATGCGAGCGACCGAGGGCGACCAGCTGGTGCAGCACGGCAGGACCGTCGGACAACCCGACAAGGTGGGCGAGATCACCCAGGTGCTCGGCGAGAACGGGACGCCCCCGTACCGGGTCCGCTTCCAGGACGGACACGAAGCGCTGATGGCTCCCGGGCCCGACTGCGTGGTCCGCCACCCCGCGGAGCCCAGGCACTGATTCACCGCGGCGGCACGGCCGAACCGTAGTGGTCGGCCACCACACGCGCCATCGCGCCGTTGGGGTCCGCGGCCACCTGCTTCGCCGAGAAGTAGACGTGACCGCGGACCTCGGGGTATCCGCGGGCGAACCGCACGTGCCGGGACAGCTCCGCCGGGTCCCGCCAGGCCGCCGTCGGGCTGTCGGCCTCGCAGCGGTACAGCGCCTCCCCCACGTACAGGGCCACCCCGGTGCCCGCGACGGTCCGGGCCCACCACGGGACGAGCGCCGCGTAGTCGGCCGTCGGGTGCCCGATGTGCCAGTAGGCCTGCGGCACGACGTAGTCGATCCAGCCCTGCCGGACCCACGTGCGGGTGTCCGCGTACAGGTTGTCGTACGCGGAGAGCCCCCGGGTCGGCGAGCCGGCCGGGTCCCGGTCGGAGTTGCGCCAGATCCCGAAGGGGCTGATGCCGAACCGGACCGCGGGCCGCAGCGCGCGCAGCCGCTCGGACATCTCGCGGACCAGCGTGTCGGTGTTGTTGCGGCGCCAGGCCGCCCGGGAGGTGAAGCCGCCGCCGTACTCCTCGAAGGCCGCGTCGTCGTCGAAGTACTCGCCGTCCACCGGATAGGGGTAGAAGTAGTCGTCCCAGTGGACCGCGTCCAGCGGGTAGCGGGTGACCGCGTCGAGCATGGCGTCCTGCACGAACCGCCGCACCTCGGGCACACCGGGGTTGTAGTAGAGCTTCCCGCCGTACTCGACCGTCCAGCCGTCCTGGCGGGCCGGGTGCTCGGGCACCAGCCGGTCGAAGTCGGTGTGGTTGGCCACCCGGTACGGGTTGAACCAGGCGTGCAGCTCCAGACCGCGGGCGTGCGCCTCGGCGACGGCCGTCCCCAGGGGGTCCCAGCCCGGGTCGACCCCCTGCTCCCCCGTCAGCCACTGCGACCAGGGCTCGAACGGGGAGGGCCACAGCGCGTCGGCGGCGGGCCGGACCTGCAGCACCACGGCGTTCAGCCGGCGGCGCACGGCGGTGTCGAGGAGGGCGAGCAGCTCCTTGCGCTGGGTCGCGGCGGACAGACCGCTGCGCGAGGGCCAGTCGACGTTGGAGACCGTGGCGACCCACATCCCCCGGAACTCGGGGGTCCCGGCACCCCTCCCCGGGAGGGGGCCGGAGCCCCTCGGTCCGGCGAAGGCCGGTCCCCCCGTGGCCGCGGCGATCACCGCCGCCGCTCCCGCCAGCAGTGCCCGTCGACCGATGTGCGCCATGTGACGACTCCGTTTCGCTGAGTGACGATGCGAGGTGCCCGCCCAGCATGCCCGCCCCGGCCCGCCGCGCCGCGCAAGGTCGGGAGTAACGTCGGGGGGCGTGGCGGGCGCCGGAATCGTACGGGGGACCCGCCGACGGATGAGCTGCGAAAGGCACGAAGTGACTGACCTCCCTTCCGACATCACACGGGTCGGCGTAGTGGGCTGTGGCCAGATGGGCGCGGGTATCGCGGAGGTGTGCGCCCGGAGCGGCCTTGAGGTCAAGGTCGCCGAAACCACCGGCGAAGCCCTGGAGATCGGCCGTACCCGGCTGCACAACTCCCTGACCAAGGCCGCCGAACGCGGCAAGATCACCGAAGAGGAGCGGGACGCCACCCTGGCCCGCCTCACCTTCACCACCGACCTCGGCGAGTTCGCCGACCGCGACCTCGTCATCGAGGCCGTCGTCGAGAACGAGCAGGTCAAGACCGAGATCTTCCAGGTCCTCGACCAGGTGATCACCCGCCCGGACGCGATCCTCGCCTCCAACACCTCCTCGATCCCGCTGGTCAAGCTGGCCGTCGCGACCTCGCGGCCCGACCAGGTCATCGGCATCCACTTCTTCAACCCCGCCCCCGTGCAGAAGCTCGTCGAGCTGATCCCGGCGCTGACCACGGGCGAGGAGACGGTCAAGCGGGCCGAGGCCCTGGTGCGGGACGTGCTCGGCAAGCACGCCGTCCGCGCCCAGGACCGTTCCGGCTTCGTCGTCAACGCGCTCCTGGTCCCCTACCTGCTGTCCGCGATCCGGATGTTCGAGTCGGGCATCGCGAGCCGCGAGGACATCGACAACGGCATGGAGCTCGGCTGCGCCCACCCGATGGGTCCGCTGAAGCTGTCCGACCTGATCGGCCTGGACACCATCGCGTCGATCGCCGACTCGATGTACTCGGAGTACAAGGAGCCGCTGTACGCCGCTCCCCCGCTGCTCCAGCGCATGGTCGACGCGGGCCGCCTGGGCCGCAAGACGGGTGCGGGCTTCTACCCGTACGGCTGACCGGCTCGGCGGGGGCCGTGCGGGTGCCCGGGGCGGCCGGTGGATGCCGGTCGGATGCCGGTCGGATGCCGGTTCGATACCGGTCGGATGCCGGGCAGCCGGCGACCGACCCTACCGGCCGACCCGCAGGTGGTGCAGCAGGAGCAGCCCGGCCGCCATGTTGGCGGCCGGGATCTCCCCGTCCGCGATCATGTCGGGCACCAGCTTGAGGGGGACCCACTCCCTGCGCGAGGACTCGAAGTCGTCCTCGGGGTGGCCGGTGTAGGTGGCCCCGTCCGCCCAGTAGAGGTGGTGGCGGGCGTCGGTCAGGCCGTTGGACGGCTCGACGGTCATCAGGTGGTGGAGCGGGCCGGGCCGCCAGCCCGACTCCTCCTCCATCTCGCGGGCCGCCGCGGCGGCGATGTCCTCGCCGTCCTCGACCACCCCGGCGGGCAGTTCCCAGCCCCAGCTGTCGGTGATGAAACGGTGCCGCCAGAGCAGCAGCACCTCGTTGGCCTCGTTGACGGCCGTGGCCACGGCCACCGGGCGCAGCCGGATCACGAAGTGGTCCAGGTGCCGGCCGTCGGGAAGTTCCACATCGGCGAGATTCACGTCGAACCAGCGGTTCTTGTACACAGTCTGCTCACTCAGGTTCGTCCACTGCACGGCTGTGCCACCTTCCGTTCGAGTAGGTGGCAACATCGCAGCAGCTGCCCCGGCGCAGCGGAACGTCACAACGGCACGCACAACGCCCCGTCGATGAGCCGCACGGTCTCCCGCGCGTCCGAGCAACCACTGGTCAGCAGCTGTTCGCGGACCGCCCGCAGCCGGTCGCGCAGCCGCAGCGACTCCATCCCCCGGGCCCGCTCCGCCATCTCGGCGGCGCCCGCCGCGGCCCGGTCGGCCTCTCCCTGGCGGAGCTGGATCTCACAGAGCATCGCCAGCCGGTGCACCCGCCCCCGGTCGTGCGCCGGGGTGCCGACGGCGGCGGCCGCCTGGACCCGCGCCGCCTCCAGGTCCCCCAGACTGAGCAGCGCCTCGGCGACCTGGACGTTGACGAGCCCGGGCTGGACGTAGCCGGTCTCGTCCGGTTCGCTGCCCGGCCGGATCCGGGCGGCGGCGGTCTCGGCACCGCGGATGCACGCCAGCGCGGCCTGCGTGTCGCCGAGTTGGGCGTACGCCTTGGCCTGCATCGCGTGCAGGTCGGCGGCGAGCGCAGGGGTGGTGTGCCAGGCCGGCGGCCCGCAGCGCGGCCTCGGCGAAGGCGACCGCCTGGCGGTACTCCCTCAGGTGCAGGGACTGGTTGACGATCAGGGCGATCACGTACGCCCCGAGACCCCGGTCCCCGCTCGCCTTGGCCAGCCGCAGCGCCTGGTGGAAGTAGCGCTGCGCCAGCCCGTGCGCGTCGGAGTCGTACGCGCAGATCCCCGCCACCGCCACCAGGGACCCGCTGGCCCGGTGCAGCCGACGGCCGAGGTCGTCGGGGTAACTCCCGCGCAGCATCGGCGCGGTCTCGCTGCCGAGGAAGCGGACGATCCGGTCGCGGGTGGCCATGCCGCCGGCCCGGCGGTACATCAGCTCGTAGTGGGCGCGGGCGGCCTTGAGGATCTCCACGTGCTCGGGGCCGATCCGGTTCGGGCCGTCGCGCGAGACGTCGGCGTCCTCGGGCGGGTTCTCCCATTCCCAGACCGGGATGACCGCCGGGGTCCCGGTGACCGCCTCGGCGGTGAGCAGTTGGGGCCGCGCCTGGCCGTCGGACCGCCACAGCGCGGCGGCCCGGTCCACGAACCCGCTGAGCGGTGAGGCGTGCAGGGACACCGGATGGTCCGGCACGCCCAGGCCGATGTCGTCCAGACCGACGGTCCGCCGCAGCCGGCCCCCGAGCACCTCGCAGATCAGGTCGGGGACCTGGCCGCGCGGGCGCTGCCCCTTCAACCACCGGGTCACGGCGGTGTGTTCGTAGCGCAGGGCCAGCCCGCGGGTACGCCCCGCCTGGTTCACGTGGGCGGCGAGCCCGGCATGGGACATGCCCGCCTCGGCGAGGAGGGCGTCGAGCAGGACATTGGGCTGCATGGGCCGCTCCCGGAGCTCGTCGGTATCAGGCTAGTGGGTGCGCGGTTCACACGGGGTGTGAAGTGAGTACGCGCATAAATGCGATCCGCACTCTGCCGCACAGACCGCCGGAGGCGCTTCACTGGAATCCCTCGCCAAGAGGAGCCCGGGTCGTCGGCTCCCCCTCGTACAGTGCGACGACCCGTCACCGCGCCGCCCGTCCTGCTGTCTGCCCGACACTCCATGGCAGGCGGGCGGCGCCTTCCGGTTCCGCCGGCGCCCGGTTGGTCGCCGGGCCCCGGCAGCGGACCGGACCGGACGCGCGCCGGGCCCATCCACCGGGCCCGGCGCGCGTGGGTCCATGACCGGTCGTCGCGGAGCGCCGGCAGGGCGACGACCTCCGGCGGGCCGCCGACCAGTGTGCCGCATCACCACCGGGTGCCCGCCGCGACCGGCCGCGCGGGCCGCGGCGGTGCCTCCGCCGCCGCGAGGACGATGCGTCGACCGGACGGCGGACACCGATACGGACGGCGGACCTTCTCACCCGAATGAGTGAGGGGCGTGTCCGGTACCGGACACGCCCCTCACCAGGCCTCGAACGGGTCCGAGGACCCCGCGGCTACGCGCCCCGGAGCACCGCCCCGGTCCGCTCGCCGGCGAGCGCCACCGCCGCGTCCCGCGCGGCCGTGGACTCCTCGGCGGTCAGCGTGCGGTCGCTCGCGCGGAAGCGCAGCGCGTACGCCAGGGACTTCTTGCCTTCACCGACCTGCTCACCGGTGAACACGTCGAACAGGCGCAGCGATTCGAGCAGTTCGCCCGCGCCCTTGCGCAGCGCGGCCTCCACCGAGGCCGCCGGTACGGACGCGTCGACGATCAGCGCGACGTCCTGGGTCGCCACCGGGAAGGAGGAGATCCGGGGCGCCTCGACGGGCTCTCCGCCGGCCGCCGCGAGGCGGTCCAGGTCGAGCTCCATCGCGCTGGTACGGGCCGGCAGGCCCATCGCCTTGACCACCCGCGGGTGCAGCTCACCGGCGTGGCCGATGACCTGCTCCACACCGTCGACGGTGACGACCAGCTCGGCGCAGCGGCCCGGGTGCCAGGGGCCGTACTGGCCCTGGCGGACGACGAGCTCCGCCCCGGCCTCGACGGCCAGCGCGCGGGCGGCCTGGACGGCGTCGGCCCAGTCGGCCGGGCGGCCCTTGCCCCACCATCCGGCCTGCTCGCGGGCACCGGCCAGCACGACCGCGGCGTACCGCGGCTGCACGGGCAGCGCCGCGTCCAGGGTCGCGACCTCCTCGTCGGTGGGACGCCGGTCGACGGGCAGCCGTACGGCGACACCCGGCCGGGCGGCGCCCCGGAAGACCGAACCGGTCTCGAAGAGCGCGAGGTCGTGACTGCCGCGGCTGTCGTTGCGGCGCAGCGCGCCGAGCAGACCCGGCAGCAGCGTGGTGCGCAGCGCCGGCTCCTCGTCGGAGAGCGGGTTGACCAGCTTGACCACCTGGCGGGCGGCGTCGTGCGCCGGCAACTGCAGCTGGTCGAAGACGCCCTCGCCGAGGAACGGGTAGCTGAGCGCCTCGACGTATCCGGCGCCGGCCAGCGCGCGGCCGACCCGGCGGTGCAGCTGCTGCCGGGCGGTCAGACCGCGGCCGGAGGGCACCTGCGGCAGGGTCGACGGCAGGTTGCCGTAGCCCTCCAGGCGGATGACCTCTTCGGCGAGGTCGTTGGGCGCGGCGAGGTCGGGCCGCCACGAGGGGAGCGTGACGACCAGCTCGTCCTGGCCGTAGACGTCGCAGCCGATCTCCTGGAGGCGGCGCACGACGGTCTCGCGACCGTAGTCCGTGCCGGCGACCCGGTCCGGGTGGTCGGCGGCCATCGCGATGGTGCGCGGCGCGCCCGGGGCGATGACCTCGGTGACCCCGGCCTCGGCGGTGCCGCCGGCGAGGAGCACGAGCAGGTCGACGGTCCGCTGCGCGGCCGCGGCGGCGGCCAGCGGGTCGACGCCCCGCTCGAAGCGCTTGGACGCCTCGGAGGAGAGCTTCATGCGGCGGGCGGTGCGCGAGATCGACACGGAGTCGAAGTGCGCGGCCTCGATGACCACGTCGGTGGTCCCGGTGACGGCGCCGGTCTCCGGGTCGGTGACGGAGTCGGCGATCTCGGTGTTGGCGCCGCCCATGACACCGGCGAGACCGATCGGCCCGCTGTTGTCGGTGATCACCAGGTCCTCGGCGTCGAGCGTGCGCTTGACGCCGTCGAGGGTGGTGAACTTCTCGCCCTGCTCGGCGCGGCGGACGCCGATGGTGCCGTCGATCCGCGAGCGGTCGTAGGCGTGCAGCGGCTGGCCCAGTTCGAGCATCACGTAGTTGGTGATGTCGACGGCGAGCGAGATCGGCCGCATGCCGGCCTTCTGGAGGCGGCGCTGGAGCCAGATCGGGGAGCGGGCCTCGGGGTCGAGACCGGTCACGGTGCGGGCGGTGAAGCGGTCGCAGCCGGCCGGGTCGTCGATCTTGACCGGGTAGCCGTACGAGTTCGGCCCGGGCACGTCGAGCAGCGCCGGGTCGCGCAGCGGCAGGCCGTAGGCGGTGGCCACCTCGCGGGCGATGCCGCGCAGCGACATGCAGTAGCCGCGGTCCGGGGTGACGTCGATGTGCAGCACCTCGTCGACGAGCTGGAGCAGCTCGATCGCGTCGGTGCCGGTCTCGTGCTCCGGCGGCAGCACGATGATGCCGTGCGTGCCGTCGTCGCCCATGCCGAGCTCCTCGCCGGAGCAGATCATGCCGTGCGAGGTCTTGCCGTACGTCTTGCGCGCGGCGATCGAGAAGTCGCCGGGCAGGACGGCGCCGGGCAGGACCACGACGACCTTGTCGCCGACGGCGAAGTTCCGGGCGCCGCAGACGATCTCCTGCGGCTCGCCGGTGCCGTTGGCGCTGCCGACGTCGACCGTGCAGAACCGGATCGGCTTGCGGAAGCCCTCGAGCTCCTCGATGGTCAGCACCTGGCCGACGACGAGGGGGCCCTTGAGGCCGGCGCCGAGCTGCTCGACCGTCTCGACCTCGAGGCCGGCGTCGACGAGCTTGGCCGCGACGTCGCGACCGGTCTCACCCGCGGGGAGGTCGACGTACTCCCGCAGCCACGAAAGCGGGACCCGCATCAGATCTCCATCCCGAAGGGCCGGGTGAAACGAACGTCACCCTCGACCATGTCTCGCATGTCTTCAACGTTGTGACGGAACATCAGCATCCGTTCGATGCCGAAGCCGAAGGCGAACCCGCTGTACTTCTCCGGGTTCACGCCGCAGGCGGTCAGCACCTTGGGGTTGACCATGCCGCAGCCGCCGAGTTCGATCCAGCCCTCGCTGGAGCAGGTACGGCACGGGCGGTCGGGGTTGCCCACCGACTCGCCGCGGCACACGTAGCACTGCATGTCCATCTCGGCGGACGGCTCGGTGAACGGGAAGAAGTGCGGGCGCAGCCGGGTGGTGGTCTCCTCGCCGAACAGCTCCTTGACCATGTGGTCGATGGTGCCGCGCAGGTCCGCCATGGTCAGGCCCTCGTCCACGGCGAGCAGCTCGACCTGGTGGAAGACCGGGGTGTGCGTCGCGTCGAGCTCGTCGGTGCGGTACACCCGGCCCGGGCAGACGATGTAGACGGGGGGCTTGCGCTCCAGCAGCGAGCGCGCCTGCACCGGGGAGGTGTGGGTGCGCAGCACGACACCGGACTCGTCGCCCTCGGTACCCTCGGGCCCCTGGACGAAGAAGGTGTCCTGCATCTGGCGCGCCGGGTGGTCGGGCGTGAAGTTGAGGGCGTCGAAGTTGAACCACTCCGCCTCGACCTCGGGCCCTTCGGCGACCTCGTACCCCATGGCGACGAAGATGTCCGCGACGCGGTCCATCAGCGTGGTCAGGGGGTGCCGGGCGCCGGAGGGGACGCGGTCGTACGGCAGCGTGACGTCCACCGCCTCCTCGACCAGCACCCGCTCGTCGCGCTCGGCCTCGAGCTCGACGGTGCGGGCCCCGAAGGCCTTGTTCACGGCGCCGCGGGCCTGGCCCACGCGCTTGCCCGCCTCGGCCTTGGCCTGCGGGGGCAGGGCGCCGATCTCGCGGTTGGCGAGCGCCAGGGGCGAGCGGTCGCCCATGTGCGCGGTCTTCGCCTCACGCAGCGCGTCGAGGTCGCCGGCGGACGCGAAGGCGGCGAGCGCCTCGTCCCGCATGCGCTCGATCTCTTCCGGTTTCAGTGCCTCGACCTCGACAGGGTCGTACGACTTGTTCGGTGCCGACATCTCTTCCCGTACTTCCGATGGCTGGCTGGTTGGGTCCCCCGCGCGACGCGCAGGACGCGCTCGGCACAAGGACACAAAGGTGCCAAAGGACGAGTCTAAAGGTCGCCGGGGGTGAAGGAGCCCGTGGGCCGCCCGGTGGGACCTTCCGCAGGACTACTGCGTGAGGTAGGCCGGGGCGCTCACGGGCAGGATAAATCGGAACTCGGCGCCGCCGGCGGGGCCGCGGCCGACCGTGATGGTGCCGCCGTGCGCCTCCACGATGCCCTTGACGATGTACAGGCCCAGGCCGGTGCCGCCGCGCTTGCTCCCCCGCCAGAAGCGGGTGAAGACGCGGGCCATCGACTCCTCGGGGATTCCGGGGCCTTCGTCGGACACGGTGACGGCGGTTCCCTTCTCGTGCGGCGATACCCCGATGGTGACCGTTCCCTCGCCGTGGCGCACCGCATTTTCGAGGAGGTTGCCGAGGATCTGGTCGATCTTGTCGGGGTCGGCCCACAGGTCGGGGAGCGGGCGGCTGATGCTGACGAGGAACCGCTCGGGGGCCTGGCCGTTCGCGGTGAGCGCCTGGACGTGCCGGCCGACCGCGGTGGCGATGTCGACGGGCTGGCGGCGCACCTCCAGGCGGCCGGAGTCGATGCGCGAGATGTCGAGGAGCTCGGCGATCAGGCGGGTGACGCGGTTGGCGTCGGCGTCGACGGTCTCCAGCATCAGGCGCTTCTGGTCGTCGGTGAACCGCTCCCACTTGGCCAGCAGCGTGGCGGTGAAGCCCTTGACGGAGGTCAGCGGTGAGCGCAGCTCGTGGGCGACGGTGGCGATCAGCTCGGCGTGGCTGCGTTCGGTGCGGCGGCGGGCCTCGGTGCCGCGCAGGGTGACGACGAGGCGGCGCAGCGGGCCGGTGGGGTGGGTGCGGATGTAGCTCGCGGAGACGAGCACCTCACGGCCGCCCGGGAGCAGCAGGTTCCGCTCGGGCTGGCCGCGGCGGGTGGCGAGGCCCCCGTACGGGTCGGTCAGCGCCCACCAGCGGCGGCCTTCCAGGTCCTCCAGCGGCAGGGCCCGCTCGATGGGGGCGCCGAGCGCCTGCTCGGGCGCGAGGGCGGTGATGCGTGCGGCGGCCGCGTTGAAGCAGACGACCCGCCCGGTGTCGTCGGCGACGACGAGTCCGTCGGGCAGGTAGTCGGGGTCCACGGCGAAGCCGGGCCCGGAGACGGTGCCGAGGCCCGGCCCGGGGGCCGGGGCGGCCGTCCGGCCGGTGCGGACCGGTCGGGCGGCGGGTGCGGCGCCGCGCGCGCGGGCCGAGTCCACGGCCTGCGGCGGTACGCCGCACAGCCCGTCGGCGGCCGCGGCCGGGGGCTCGGGGACGTCCCGGAACCGCTCCGCTGCCGCGGCCGCGGCCCCAGGTGCGCCGTTCGTGCCGACGGTCATGTCCGTCATGTCCCCGTACCCCACATCTCCGAGTAGCGCCGTGGGCCCCCCGGGCCGCCACACTACTAGCTGGGGGTCACGGAGCGGCACCCTCCGGACGCCCGCTGTGCTCGTGCGGACGCGTAGAGACACACGGCGGCGGCCGTCGCCAGGTTCAGGCTCTCCGCCTTCCCGTGGATCGGGACCCGTACCACGGCGTCCGCGAGGGCCCGGGTCTCCTCCGGCAGGCCCCAGGCCTCGTTGCCGAAGACCCAGGCGGAGGGCCCGCGCATCGTGCCCGCGTCGAGTTCGGCGTCGAGGTCGTCCTCGCCGGCGCCGTCGGCCGCGAGGATCCGTACGCCGGCCGCGCGCAGCCCCTCGACGGCCTGCTCCACCGGGACGCCGACGGCGACCGGGAGGTGGAAGAGGGAGCCCACGGAGGCACGCACGGACTTGGGGTTGTAGAGGTCCACGGAGGCGTCCGTCAGCACGACCGCGTCGGCCCCGGCGGCGTCCGCGCAGCGCAGCACCGTACCGGCGTTGCCGGGGTCGCGGACGTGCGCGAGGACCGCGACGAGCCTGGGCTGCGCCTTGAGGATCTCCTCGAACGGCGAGTCGAGGAAGTGGCACACCCCGACCAGGCCCTGCGGGGTGACCGTCTGGGAGACCTCGGCGAGCACCTCGTCGGAGGCGTAGTGCACGCGTGCCCCCGCGTCCAGGGCCGCACCGATGATGTCGGAGTAGCGCTCGGCGGCCTCGACGGTGGCGAACAGCTCGATCAGGGTCGGCTCTCCCGTGGGCCCGCGGTGCTCGACGGCCTCACGGACGGCCTGGGGGCCCTCGGCGATGAACCGGCGCTCCTTGGTGCGGAAGTTGCGCCGCGCCAGTCGCCTGGCGGCGGCCACCCGCGGGGATCGGGGGGAGATCAGCTCGGCGGGGTGACCCAGGTCAGCCATGGTCTCTGCGGTTCTCTCTCGGGGTGCGGGCGCCCGGGGCGCGACGGTGCGGGGAAAGCACTCGGACCCGCAGGCGCATCGCCTGCGGGTCCGAGGGTGCCGACCGCTCATGCGGCCGGCCAGGCCTTACGCGGCGGCCTTGGGGGCGTTGACGTCGGCCGGGAGGGCCTTCTGCGCGACCTCGACGAGCGCGGCGAACGCGTTGGCGTCGTTGACGGCCAGCTCCGCGAGGATCTTGCGGTCCACCTCGATGTTGGCGGCCTTCAGACCCTGGATGAGGCGGTTGTACGTCATGCCGTTCTGGCGGGCAGCGGCGTTGATGCGCTGGATCCACAGCTGACGGAAGTCGCCCTTGCGCTTCTTGCGGTCGTTGAAGTTGTAGACCAGCGAGTGGGTGACCTGCTCCTTGGCCTTGCGGTACAGGCGCGAACGCTGACCGCGGTAGCCGGAGGCCGCCTCGAGGATCGCCCGGCGCTTCTTGTGGGCGTTTACTGCCCGCTTGACGCGTGCCACTTTTTAACTCCTTGTAGCGGGGCCGTGGGTGTCTTCACACGACCCGGAAATTCGATGGGGTCCCGGTCTCGACATGCTTCCGCTCCCGGCAGGGGGAGCGGAGGACGTCAGATGCCGAGAAGCTTCTTGATCTTCGCGGCGTCGCCGGGAGCCATCTCCGCGGTGCCGGTGAGGCGGCGGGTGACACGGGACGACTTGTGCTCGAGCAGGTGGCGCTTGCCGGCGCGCTCGCGGAGCACCTTGCCGGAGCCGGTGACCTTGAAGCGCTTCTTGGTACCGCTGTGCGTCTTGTTCTTCGGCATGGCGCCGTTATCTCCTCGTCGGTGGCGCTCCCTCGCCGGTCCGGTGCGGACCGGCTGGTGGGAGCGTCATGGTGTGTAGGTGATTCGAGACAGGTGCCTCGGAATCAGGCCTCGGCGTTCGCCTCACCGGCGTCGGCCTCGGTGACCTCGGCATCCGTGGCGTCCGTCGCCTCGACCGGGGCGGCCTCCTCGGAAGGAGTCGCCTCGTCGGCAGCGGCGGTGCCCTGGCGCTCGGCCTTGCGGGCGGCCTGCGCCTCGCGGGCTTCGGCCATCGCCTCGGTCTTCTTCTTGTGCGGACCGAGGACCATGATCATGTTTCGGCCGTCCTGCTTCGGGTTCGACTCGATGAACCCGAGGTCCTCGACGTCCGAAGCGAGACGCTGCAGCAGTCGGTAGCCGAGTTCCGGCCGGGACTGCTCGCGACCACGGAACATGATCGTGATCTTGACCTTGTCGCCCTGCTTGAGGAACCGAACGACGTGACCCTTCTTGGTGTCATAGTCGTGCGGGTCGATCTTCGGCCGGAGCTTCATTTCCTTGATGACCGTGTGCGCCTGGTTCTTGCGCGCCTCACGGGCCTTCATGGCCGACTCGTACTTGAACTTGCCGTAGTCCATGAGCTTGCAGACCGGCGGGCGTGCGGACGCCGCTACCTCGACCAGGTCGAGGTCGTACTCCTGCGCGAGCTCAAGCGCCTTGGCAAGCGGCACGATGCCGACCTGCTCGCCGCTGGGACCGACGAGTCGTACCTCGGGAACGCGAATCCGGTCGTTGATGCGGGGCTCGGTGCTGATGGATCCTCCTCGGTAGCACCACACGACTGCCTGGCAGACAGCCGCTGACGTGTATTTCCGTCAGACCGACCGCGGCGGGAGAATGAAAAAAGCCCCGCCGGGCACAGGCAGGGGCTCCAAAACAACCGGAGCACCGCCGCATGCGAAGACGCGGGGCGCAGACTCGGGCGGCTTTCCATCGTCCGTACGGAACGATGGATGCCGCCTGACCGGTGACCCGCCGCCCCGGAAGGCGGTCAGGTGGGAGAACGGAGCCTCCACTTGTGGGCCGGACACCACAGCATCCGGCCGGTCGATGTACATACTAGCACCCGCGTTGCAAGCCCGCCGCACGGCATATCGTGGTCCGCATGACTGACGCGACACCCTCCACCTCCACCGAAACCGCTGCCGAAGGCAACCCCGACTACGACGCCATGACCCGCGACATCGCGGACGTGCCCGCAGTCGAGGTGATCACCACGGTGGCCGTGCACCTGCTGAGCGCCGCGGCGGTCAACCTGGGCCTGGACAAGCCGGACTCCGAGCACAAGGACCTCGACGAGGCCCGCAAGCTGATCACCGCCCTCGCCGGCCTGGTCACCGCGAGCGCCACCGAGATCAGCTCCTTCCACGCCGCCCCGCTGCGCGACGGCCTGAAGTCCCTCCAGCTCGCCTTCCGCGAGGCCTCCATCGTCCCGGACGAGCCGGGCCAGGGCCCGGGCGAGAAGTTCACCGGTCCCGTCTTCGGCTGAGCCGGCGGCGGAAGACGACGCAGGAGGGGCGGCCCGTGGTGTCACGGGCCGCCCCTCCTGCGTCGTTCAGCGGGTGAAGAGCGGCTCGCCGGGCGGGGCCGGGGCGTCCGGCGGCAGCAGCGCCAGGTTCAGCCCGCGCACCAGGCGGGCCCGCAGGGCGGTGTCCGCGGCCAGCGCCTCGGCGACGCGGCGGGCCGCCGCGGGGGCCTGGGCGTCGGCGGCGAGCACGATCGCGAGGATGCCGTCGGCGTCCGCGCCGCCGGGGCCGAGGTGGGCGCGGAGCACGGCGGGCTCGGCGGCCACGGCTCCCCGTACCGCCTCCCGGACGGCGGGGTCGGCCAGCGGGTCGGCGTCGGTGCGGCCCTCGGCGAGCGCCAGCAGCGCGGGGCCGGTCAGCTGGTAGGCGACCGGACCGGCCAGGTCCAGCACCACCGTGTCGGCCTTCTCGTGCGCGGCGGCGGCGAGGGCCTGGTGCAGCGGTACGGCCACCGGCCGGGCGGCCGGGTCCCACAGCGCGAGCGAGGCGGTCGAGGTGAAGGCCGGCAGTGCCCGGCGGTCACCCGCGCGCAGGGTCGGGACGGCCATGTCGCTGGTCTTCTCCCGCTTGAGGCCGGTCTCGGGATCGGTCTCGACCTCACCGAGCACGGCGACCACCGGGACCAGCAGCCGGGCGCCCCTGAGCGCCGCCAGCACCCGCGGCTCCTGCGTGCGGTCCTCGGCCCAGGCGGCCAGCGCCGCGGCCAGCTCGGGATCGGCGGATCCGTCGTCGTCGGAGAAGCCCGGGTCGGGAATGTTCTTGTTCGCCATGTTCGCCACAGTTACCCGACCCTACTGTGCCGGGTGCGTGTCGTGGCCCCGGGGACCCCGCCGCGGGCGCCGGGCCAGTACGGCGGCCAGCACGAGCAGCACCGCACCCGCGACCGCGGCGGCCGGGGCCCCGAGCCGGGCGCCCCGCTCGGCCGGGCGGACCGGCTCGGGGCCCGGTCCGAAGTACCGGCTCGTCGCCGCGGCCGGCGCGGGCACCGCGGCCTCCGCCTGCATCGCCCCGGCGACCTGGAGGGCGGCGGCGGGGTCGACCGTTCCGTGGCCGCGGGCGTCGTCGCGGCCGCCGGCCGGGGAGTCGGCGGCGGTGTCCTCCAGCAGCTTCTTGACCTGGGCCGGGGACAGGTCGGGGTGCGCGGCCTTGACGAGGGCCGCCGCGCCGGAGACGAAGGCCGCGGCGGCGCTGGTGCCCCAGCCCTCGTAGTAGGAGCGGTCGGGGTCGGCGATGACGACGTCGACGCCGGGCGCGCTGACGGTCGCGTACCAGTTGCTCGTGGAGAACTTGGCCTTGCGGCCACGGCGGTCGACCGCCGTCACGGCGATGACCCCCGGGTAGGCGGCCGGGTAGGAGACGCGGTCGCCGGACTCGCCGCCGTTGCCCGCGGAGGCGACGACGACCACGCCCTTGGAGAGGGCGTACTGGACGGCCTCGTCCTCGCCCGCCTCGTGGTGGGCGGAGTCGCTGTCGTCTCCGAGGGACAGGTTGATCACGTCGGCGCCGTGGTCGGTGGCCCAGCGGATCCCCTCGGCCAGGGCGCCGCCCTTGCTCTCGCGGGCCTTGGCCCGGCCCGGGTCGCCCTCTTCGAGGATCACCCGCACGGGCAGGATCCGGGCCTGCGGGGCGATGCCGAGGACGCCCTGCGCGCGGCTGGGGCCGTGGCCGTGCCCGGCGATGATGCTCGCCATGGCCGTGCCGTGGCGGGCCCAGGCGCGGTCGCCGGGTCCGGCGCCCATGCCGATGAGGTCGGTGCCGGCGAGGACCTGGCCGGACAGGTCGGGGTGGGACTCGTCGACGCCGGTGTCCAGGACGGCGACGGTCACGCCGTCACCGCGGGTGGTGCCCCACGCCTCCTCGGCGCGCAGGGCCAGGAGTCCCCACTGGCGGTCCCGGGCGGCGTCGGCGGCGGCCGGGGTGACGGTGGCGGTGGCGAGCAGCGCGGCGGCGCCGAGGACGGCCGCGCCGCGGAGGGCGCGGGTGGGGGCGGTGGTGCGCGCGGGGGTCATCGTGCGGCCTTCGGGGCGGGCGTGGCGGGTGCGGGGCCGGTGGCCGGGGGTGCGGTGCCGGCGGCCGGGGGTGCGGTGCCGGCGGCCGGGGGTGCGGTGCCGGCGGCCGGGGGTGCGGCGAGGGCGGCGAGGCCGGCCCCGAGGCGGTCGGCGAGCCCCTTCGCCTCGTGGCCGAGGCCCGCCCGGGCGGCGGAGCCCGTGGCGTCCTTCTTCACGAGGTCCCCGGCGGGGCGGGGGGCGTCCTGCGGTCGGCCGTCGGCGAAGGCGGAGACGGCGTAGACGACGACGGGGGCCTCGGTCCGTACGGAAGTGGCCCAGGCGGCGCGCTGGTTGTCGGCGAAGCCGTAGGCGGGCGGGGCGGTGAGCCGGCCGTCGAGCGCGCGCAGGGCGGGTTCGTCGGCGGGGGTGAAGACCATGCCGACGGCGATGAGGGAGCTGCGGGTGGCGTCGGTATAGGTGGCGCGGAGCACGCGGGTGCAGCCGGTGGGGGCCAGCAGGGCCTGCCAGTCGGCCGCCAGGGCGGCCGGGCAGTCGGCGTCGGGGGCGAGCGCGATGCGGGTCCAGGTGCGGTCGGCGCCGCCGGGGCCGGCCGAGGGGCCGGTGAGGACGGGCGGGAGCAGGCTGTCCACGGGGGCTTCGCGCCACAGCGAGCCGGCCTTGCGGTAGGCGGCGTCCGCGGGCAGGGGGCGGTTCGCGGCGCGGTGTTCGGCCCAGGTGGTGACGGCGGCTCCGCCGACGAGGCCGCCGCCGAGGACGAGGCAGAGCGTGGCCGCCGCGACGCGGGCGGGGTGGCGGCGGGGCGGGGCCTGTGCGGGCCGGGGCGGCGGGGACCAGGGGTCGGGCTCGCCCGGGATCGTGGTCCGCGGTGTCGTCGTGGTCATCCGGCGGCTCCGCCCCCCGTTCCGTACGGCTGCCTGCCCGTACTCTACGGGGTCCCCGCGGGGCGCCCGCCGGGACCGCGGCCGGCGGAGGCGCCGGGGCGCGGGGCGGCGCTGGCGGGGCCCGGGTGCCCGGGCCGGACCGGGCGGCCCGGGGCGCCGGGCCAGGCCTGCTGGCCGCCGGGGCGGGGCGCCGGGCCAGGCACCGGAGCGGAGCGGTCCGCCGGACGGGTGTACGAGGCCGGTGCCGGCGCCGGGGGGAGCCGGGGCGCCGGGCCGGGGCCCAGAGCCGGTGGCGGGGTGAGCGGCGCCGGGGTGAACCGGGCCGGGGCCCAGAGCCGGTGGCGGGGTGAGCCGGGCCGGGGCGCCGGGCCGGGATCCCAGGGCGGGCGCCGGGGTGAACCGGGCCGGGGTGCCGGGGCGGCGCATACGGGCCGGTGGCGGGGCCGGGGCGGAGTGTCGTCCGGGACTGCATGATTTATGGCGCCCGAAGCGGACCTGCCCGTACGGGCCCCTACCGCGCCACAAATCACGTTCTACGTCCCGGCCAACACCCCGCCCCACCCCCACCCCCGTCCGGCACATCCACCCCACCGCCAACACCCCCCCGCACCCAGGTTCGCTGGCCCCATTCACCCTCGTCTCCCCGTCGGCCCCCCTCACCCCCGTCGGCTCCCCTCAGCCCCGCCGGCGTTTGAGGCGCGGGGTCCGGGGCGGAGCCCCGGGGGGGGAGCCGCGCCCGGTCACGCCGCTTCAGCCCCGCCGGCGATTGCGGGGCGGAGTTGCGGGGATTGAGGTCGGGGCCTACCCACCGGTACAGACCTCTGGCAAGCTGCCGCCCATGAACTCCGCCGCCACCGACCGCGCCCGGTACGACCGGGCGACCGCGCACCTGGACGCGCCGCTGGCCATCGTGGATCTGGAGGCCTTCGACTCCAACGCCGACGACCTCGTGCGCCGGGCCGCCGGCAAGCCGGTCCGGGTCGCCAGCAAGTCGGTGCGGTGCCGCGCCCTGCTCGAACGGGTGCTGGCCCGGCCCGGGTTCGCCGGGATCATGTCGTACACGCTCGCCGAGTCGCTCTGGCTGGCCCGCTCCGGGTTCGAGGACGTGCTCCTCGCCTATCCGTCCGCCGACCGGGCCGGTTTCGGCGAGCTGGCCCACGACGCCAAGCTGGCCGCCGCCGTGACGGTGATGGTGGACGACCCGGCGCAGCTGGAGCTGATCGACGGCGCCCGCGACGGCGGCGCCGAGGAGATCCGGGTCTGCCTGGAGCTGGACACCTCCCTGCGGATGCTGGGCGGCCGGGTCCGGGTGGGCGCCCGCCGCTCGCCGCTGCGCGAGCCCGCTGAGCTGGCCGCGCTGGCCCGTGCTGTCGCCGGCCGGCCCGGGTTCCGGGTCGTGGGGCTCATGGCGTACGAGGGGCACGTCGCCGGGGTCGGGGACGCGCTGGCGGGGCGCCCGTTGCGGTCCCGGGCGATCCGGCTGATGCAGGGGGCGGCGCGCCGGGAGCTCGCGGCGCGGCGGGCCGAGGTGGTGGCGGCGGTACGGGCCGTCGTACCGGACCTGGAGTTCGTCAACGGCGGCGGCACGGGCAGTGTGCAGCAGACCGCGGCCGAGGACGCGGTGACGGAGATCGCCGCCGGGTCGGGGCTGTACGTGCCGCGGCTCTTCGACAACTACACCTCGTTCAGCGGGCGTCCCGCGGCGCTGTTCGCGCAGCCGGTGGTGCGCAGGCCCGGCGTGGGGGTGGTGACGGTGCTCGGCGGGGGGTATCCGGCCTCGGGGGCGGCCGGCCCGGACCGGCTGCCGGTTCCGTACCTTCCGCAGGGGCTGCGCTACGACCCGCAGGAGGGCGCGGGGGAGGTGCAGACGCCGCTGCTGGGGAGCCCGGCCGACGACCTGCTGATCGGCGACCGCGTCTGGTTCCGCCACGCAAAGGCGGGCGAGCTGTGCGAACGGTTCGACACCCTCCACCTCGTGGAGGGCGACCGGGTCGTGGACGGCGTGCCGACCTACCGCGGCGAGGGGCGCACCTTCCTCTAGGCACCTCCTGGAGGGCCTCCGGCCGGGGCGTCGGCCGGTTTCCCGTCGCCCGCGGGCATGCCGTTGCTCATGGGTCCCCCTCACCCGTGCACCGGACCCGCCGCGTCGCGTGCGGCTTTCGGTCCGGCGCACCGGTCGGCCGGGCGCCGTGCGACGCCCGGCCGACCGGTGCGGGGAGGCCGTGGTGGCTACAGCGGGGTGACGTACGCGCCCGAGATGCCGCCGTCGACGAGGAAGTCGGTGGCGTTGACGAAGGACGAGTCGTCGCTCGCGAGGAAGGCGACGGCGGCGGCGATCTCGGTGGGTTCGGCGAACCGGCCCAGCGGGATGTGCACGAGGCGGCGGGCGGCGCGCTCGGGGTCCTTGGCGAACAGTTCCTGGAGCAGCGGGGTGTTGACGGGCCCGGGGCACAGGGCGTTGACGCGGATGCCCTCGCGGGCGAACTGCACGCCGAGCTCGCGGGACATGGCGAGGACGCCGCCCTTGGAGGCGGTGTAGGAGATCTGGGAAGTGGCGGCGCCCATGATGGCGACGAAGGAGGCGGTGTTGATGATCGAGCCGCGTCCCTGGCGCTGCATGTAGGGCAGCGCGGCCTTGCAGCAGAGGTAGACGGAGGTGAGGTTGACGTCCTGGACGCGGCGCCAGGCGTCCAGCTCGGTGGTGAGGATGGAGTCGTCGTCAGGGGGCGAGATGCCGGCGTTGTTGAAGGCGATGTCGACGGAGCCGTAGGTGTCGAAGGCGGTCTTGAAGAGGGCGTCGACGTCTTCCTTGTCGGTGACGTCGACCTTGACGAAGAGGCCTCCGACCTCCTCGGCGGCGGCCTTGCCGGCCGTCTCGTCGATGTCCGCGCAGACGACACGGGCGCCTTCGGAGGCCAGTCGGCGGGCGGTGGCCAGGCCGATGCCGCTGCCGGCTCCCGTGATGACGGCGGTGCGGCCGACGAGGCGGCGGCAGATGATCTCGGTGGGCTCTACGGACATGGGTCAGGCCTCCGTGCTGATGAAGACGTTCTTGGTCTCGGTGAAAGCGGTGAGGGCGTCGGGTCCGAGCTCGCGGCCGAGTCCGGACTGCTTGTAGCCGCCGAAGGGCGTCCAGTAGCGGACGCTGCTGTGGGAGTTGACGGACAGGTTGCCGGCGGCGACGGCGCGCGAGACGCGCAGCGCGCGCCCGATGTCGCGCGTCCAGAGGGAGCCGGAGAGGCCGTATTCGGTGGCGTTGGCCAGGCGTACGGCGTCCTCCTCGTCCTCGAAGGGCAGGACGACGGCGACGGGGCCGAAGACCTCCTCGGCGGCGACGGGCGCGGTGGGGGCGACGTCGGTGACGAGGGTCGGCGGGTACCAGAAGCCGGGGCCGTCGGGGGCGGTGCCGCGGATCGCGGTGAGGTCGTCGGTGACGTAGGACCGTACGCGGTCCAGCTGGATCCGTGAGATCAGCGGGCCCACCTGCGTCTTCTCGTCGAGGGGGTCTCCCACGGCGACGGCCGCGATGCCGGGGGCGACGAGGTCGAGGAAGCGGTCGTAGGCGGAGCGCTGGACGAGGATGCGGGTGCGGGCGCAGCAGTCCTGGCCGGTGTTGTCGAGGAAGGCCATGGGGGCGGCTGCCGCGGCGGCCTCCAGGTCCGCGTCGGCGAAGACGATGTTGGGGCTCTTGCCGCCGAGTTCGAGGGTGACGCGCTTCACCCGGTCCGCGCACTTGGCCATGATCTGCTTGCCGACCCGCGTGGAGCCGGTGAAGACGATCTTCGCGACGCCGGGGTGTTCGACGAGCGCGTCGCCCGCGACGTCGCCGTGGCCGGGGAGCACCTGGAAGAGGTGTTCGGGGATCCCGGCTTCGAGGGCGAGTTCGGCGAGGCGGAGCGCGGTCAGCGGGGTGGTCTCGGCGGGCTTGAGGATGACGGCGTTGCCGGCGGCGAGCGCGGGGGCCAGTCCCCAGGCGGCGATCGGCATGGGGAAGTTCCAGGGGGCGATCACGCCGATGACGCCCAGGGGTTCGAGGAACGTGACGTCGATGCCGCCGGCGACGGGGATCTGGCGGCCGGAGAGCCGTTCCACTCCCCCGGCGGCGAAGTCGAGGAGGTCGCGTACGTTGCCCGCTTCCCAGCGGGCGTTGCCGATGGTGTGGCCGGCTTCGCGGACCTCCAGGCGGGCCAGTTCCTCGATGTGCCCGTCGACGACGGTGGCGAAGCGGCGCAGCAGGCGGGCCCGGTCGGCGGGGGCGGCCGCCGCCCAGGCGCGCTGGGCCGCGGCCGCCCGGGCGACGGCGGCGTCGACGTCGTCCCGTGTGGCGGCCGGGACGACGGCGACGAGTTCCTCGGTGGCCGGATTGAGCACTTCCAGCGCATCGGACACGTGGTGCCTCACAGTTTCGGTTCGGTGGCGTGGATGACTACAGGCGTTCGAAGGAGCGGCGCAGCTCCCAGTCGGTGACCGCGGAGTCGTAGGCGTCGAGTTCCACGCGGGCCATGTTGCGGTAGTGGGCGACGACCTCGGGGCCGAAGGCGGCCTTGGCGATCTCGCTGTTCTCCCAGAGTTCGGCGGCCTCGCGGAGGGTGGCGGGGACGTGGGCGTAGTCGCCGGTGTAGGCGTTGCCGGTGCAGATCTGCGGCAGCTCCAGGCGGTTCTCGATGCCGTGGAGCCCGGCGGCGACCAGGCCGGCGACGGCGAGGTAGGGGTTGACGTCCCCGCCGGGGAGGCGGTTCTCGAAGCGCATGGAGCGGCCGTGTCCGACGACGCGCAGGGCGCAGGTGCGGTTGTCGAGGCCCCAGGCGACGGCGGTCGGGGCGAAGGATCCCGGCCGGAAACGCTTGTACGAGTTGATGTTCGGGGCGTAGAGAAGGGAGAAGTCGCGCAGCGCGGCGAGCTGGCCGGCCAGGAAGTGGCGCATCACGGGGGACATGCCGTGTTCGTCCTGGCCCTCTCCGGCCATCGCGTTGCGTCCGTCGGCGTCGGTGAGCGAGAGGTGGATGTGACAGGAGTTGCCCTCGCGCTCGTCGTACTTGGCCATGAAGGTGAGCGAGACGCCTTCCTGGGCGGCGATCTCCTTGGCGCCGGTCTTGTAGACGGAGTGCTGGTCGCAGGTGGTGAGCGCCTCGTCGTAGCGGAAGGCGATCTCGTGCTGGCCGAGGTTGCACTCGCCCTTGGCCGATTCGACGGTGAGGCCCGCGGTCTGCATCTCGTTGCGGATCCGGCGCAGCAGGGGTTCGATGCGGCCGGTCCCGAGGACCGAGTAGTCGATGTTGTACTGGTTGGCGGGGGTCAGGCCGCGGTAGTTGGCGTTCCAGGCCTGTTCGTAGGTGTCCTGGAAGACCATGAACTCCAGCTCGGTGCCGACCATCGCGGTGTATCCGTGCTCGGCGAGGCGGTCCAGCTGGCGGCGCAGGATCTGGCGGGGCGCGGCCACGACGGGCGCGGCGTCGTGCCAGGCGAGATCGGCGAGGAGGAAGGCGCTGCCGGGGTTCCAGGGGATGCGGCGCAGGGTGGCGGGGTCGGGGTGCATGGCGAAGTCGCCGTAGCCCCGCTCCCACGACGACATCTCGTAGCCGTCGACGGTGTTCATGTCGGTGTCGACGGCGAGGAGGTAATTGCAGCCCTCGGTGCCGTGCGCGAGGACTTCGTCCAGGAAGAACTGTGCGGCGAACCGCTTGCCCTGGAGCCGTCCCTGCATGTCGGGGAAGGCCAGGACGACTGTGTCGATCTCACCGCTGGCGACGAGGGCGCGGAGCTCCTCGGGCGCGAGCGGCGGCGTGCGGTCTACCACGGGATTCTCTCCTTCGGTGAGCCGAGGAGGCCTAAGGTATTGAATAGAACCATTGCTTGGGAAGGGGAGGAGCCGAGATGACCGATACGGCGAGCGAAGGCGACGCCGCCCGGCGCCTGAACCCCGTGCTGCGCCAGGTGCGGGCGGGCAACGGGTTCGAGGAGGCGCTGGAGCAGATCCTCCAGGTGGTCCGGCTGGGGCTGGTGCCGGGCGGCGAACGGCTTCCGCCCGAGCGCGAACTGGCGGAGCGGATGGGGATCAGCCGCGTCACCCTGCGCGAGGTCCTGAAGGTACTGCAGGACCAGGGCCTGGTGGAGGCGCGGCGCGGCCGGTACGGCGGCACGTTCGTACTGCCCCGCCCCGACACCCCGGCCGGCGGCACCGAGGAGGAGCTGCGCAGACGGGTGGCGGGCGTGGACCTGGAGGACGTCCTGCGCTTCCGCGAGGTCCTGGAGGTGGGCGCGGCCGGGCTGTGCGCCGCGCAGGGGCTGACCGAGGAGGGCGCCGAACGCCTGCTCGCCGCGCTGGGGGCCACGCACGACGCACCGCTCACCGACTACCGCCGCCAGGACACCCTCTTCCACCTGACCCTGTGCGAACTGGCCGGGTCCGCCACCCTGACGGCCCAGTACGCCGCCGTCCGGGCCACCGTCAACGACCTGCTGGACTGCATCCCGCTGCTGGTGCGCAACCTGGAGCACTCGCAGCAGCAGCACAGCACGCTGGTCGAGGCGGTGCTGGAACGGGACGCGGCCGGGGCGCGGGAGGTGATGCGCGAGCACTGCTGCGGCACGGCGGCGCTGCTGCGCGGGTTCCTCGCCTGAGCCGGCCGTGACCGGGGGGCAGGGGGTGGCCGAGAGGTTTTCGTAACGTCTGTTTTACGCAGGGGTCTTGCGCGCTCCGCTCCACTGCGGCAAAGGTACGCCCCACAACCATTGCCCTGAGGCAGGAGCGCACGATGGCCGACGACATCGAGGCACGGCTGACAGCCGTGCCCGCACCCCCCACGTCACCGCCGGCGGCGACGGCCCGGACGACTACCTGGAGCGCCGCACGCTGCGCCGCGGCAGCGCCGGCTGGCTGCTCCTGACCGGCCTCGGCGTGGCCTACGTCGTCTCCGGCGACTTCTCCGGCTGGAACGTCGGCCTCGACAAGGGCGGTTTCGGCGGTCTCGCCATCGCCACCGTCCTCATGGGCGCCATGTACGCCTGCCTGGTGTTCTCCCTCGCGGAGCTGTCCACCATCCTGCCGACCGCGGGCGGCGGCTACGGCTTCGCCCGCCGGGCGCTGGGCCCCTGGGGCGGCTTCCTCACCGGCACCGCCATCCTCATCGAGTACATCCTGGCCCCGGCGGCGATCGTCATCTTCATCGGCGACTACGTGGAGTCGCTCGGGCTCTTCGGCCTCACCTCCAGCTGGCCCGTCTACCTCGGCTGCTTCGTGGTCTTCATCGGCGTGCACCTGTGGGGCGTCGGCGAGGCACTGCGCTTCAGCCTCGTGGTGACCGCCGTCGCCGTCGCCGCGCTGCTGGTCTTCGCGGTGGGCGCCTTCATCGAGTTCAGCGCCGACGGCCTCGACGACATCCCCGTCGACGCGAGCGCCTTCGGCTCGAACTCCTGGCTGCCGCTGGGCGTGCTCGGCATCTGGGCCGCGTTCCCCTTCGGCATGTGGTTCTTCCTCGGGGTGGAGGGCGTACCGCTGGCGGCCGAGGAGGCGAAGGACCCGGTCCGCTCCATGCCCAAGGCCCTGTCGATCTCCATGGGCATCCTCGCCCTGCTGGCCCTGATCACCTTCTTCGCCGCGACCGGCGCGCAGGGCGCCGACGCCGTCAAGACGGCCGGCAACCCCCTCGTCGTCGCCCTGGAGGGGGACGGCGGCCCGACCGCGCTGAGCCGCTTCGTGAACTACGCGGGCCTGGCGGGCCTCGTGGCCTCCTTCTTCTCCCTGATCTACGCGGGCTCCCGCCAGCTCTTCGCCCTCTCCCGCGCCGGCTACCTGCCCCGCTTCCTCTCCCTCACCTCGAAGCGCAAGGCCCCGTACCTGGGCCTGATCATCCCCGGCGCGATCGGTTTCGCCCTGGCCGCGGCCACCGGCAACGGCGCCCGCATGCTCAACATCGCCGTCTTCGGCGCCACCATCTCCTACGCCCTCATGGCGCTCTCGCACATCGTGCTGCGCCGCCGCGAACCCCGGCTGGAGCGCCCCTACCGCACCCCCGGCGGGATCCTGACCTCCTCGGTGGCCTTCGTCCTCGCCCTTTCGGCCCTGGTCGCCACCTTCCTGGTGGACAAGGACGCGGCGTTCATCGCGCTGGCCGTGTACGCCGTCGCCCTGGCCTACTTCGCGCTCTACAGCCGCCGCCACCTCGTGGCGTCGGCCCCCGAGGAGGAGTTCGCGGCCCTCGCGGAAGCCGAGGCGGAACTGGCCCGCGACTGAAACCCTGTCACCGTCCGCCCCGCTCCGCTCCGGAGGTATCGAACGTGCCCAGGCCGCTCATCGGCATCACCACCTACGTCGAGGAATCCACCCGCTACGGCGTGTGGGACCTGCCGACGTCCCTCGTCCCGACCGGGTACCACCAACTCGTCCAGGCGGCGGGCGGCGCGGCCGTGCTGTTGCCCCCGGACGAGCCCGGATCGGCGGCGGAGGTGCTGAGCCGGGTGGACGGCCTGGTCGTCGCGGGCGGCCCCGACGTGGACCCGGTCCGCTACGGAGCCGCACGCGACCCCCGTACGGGAGCCCCCGCGACCGTACGCGACCAGTGGGAGCTGGCCCTGATCGGGGCCGCGCTGGAGGCCGACGTGCCCGTGCTCGGCATCTGCCGCGGGATGCAGGCCCTGAACGTGGCCCTGGGCGGCACCCTGATCCAGCACATCGACGGCCACGTCGACACCCCGGGCGTCATGGGGTGGCACCCGGTCCGCCCGGTGCCCGGCACCCGGTACGCCGACCTCGTCCCGGAGGAGGCGCAGGTCCCCACCTACCACCACCAGGCGGTCGACCGCCTGGGCCGGGGCCTGGTCGCCTCGGCGCACGCGCTCGACGGCACGGTGGAGGCGATCGAGCTGCCCGACCCCGCGCGCTGGGTGCTGGGCGTGCAGTGGCACCCCGAACGGGACCGGGACACCCGGGTGATGGCGTCCCTGATCCAGGCCGCCGCCGTCCGCGGCGTGGTGCCGGTGGCCTGACCGACCGCCGGCCGCGGGACGTACGGCGACTTCCCCAGCGCCGCAGGGTCCCGCGGCCGGCCCCGCCCTCCCGCCCGCCCGCCGCCCCGCACGAATGGCCCTTCCGCCGCCGGGCGCGCACGCTGGATGGGTGAGCACCGACGCGCACCGCACGGCGAAAGGTCCGGTGGCCGGGTTCCTGGACAACCCGGTCGTGGGCATGGCGCCGTGGATCATCTTCTCCCTGCTGGTCGGTCCCGGACGGTTCGAACTGGCCGTGGGACTGGCCCTCGCCGCCGCGGTCGCCCTGATCGCGCTCGGCCACCTGATGAACCGCGGCAGCTCCTGGAAGCTGCTGGAGCTGGCCGACGTGGTCTTCTTCGGGGCGATGGCCATCATCGGGGCCCTCGTCAACGACGGGACCCTGCGCTGGCTGGAGACGTACGCCGGCGAGGTGGCCAACATCGCCCTGGCGGTGATCGCCTTCGGCTCGATGGCCGTGCGAATGCCGTTCACACTGCAGTACGCCCGCGAAGAGGTCGACCCGTCCCTGTGGCACACCCGTGGCTTCCTGCGCACCAACTACATGATCACGGGGGCGTGGGGCATCGCCTTCCTGATCGCGGCGGCCGCCGGGGCGTACGGAGACCTCGTCCTGCACAACCCGAGCAACATCTGGACCGGCTGGATCATCCAGATCCTGGCGATCGTCGCCGCGGTGAAGTTCACCGTCTGGTACCCGGACGTGGCCCGCGCCCGGGCGGTCCGCGAAGCCGCCGGCCTGCCGCCCGAGCCCACGCAGTGGGCGGGCTTCCTGGTGCCGCTCGCGGGCCTGCTCGTACCGATCGGCATCGCCGTACTGATCTTCGACAACATGTGGTGGCTGGGAGTCGGCCTGATCGTCGTGGGCTCGCTCCTGACGAAGACCCTCCAGGCCCGCTCCCACGCCCCCGCGCAGGGCTGAGCCGCCGCCCGAGGAGACCGTTCCCGCGACCACCGGCGCCCGCGACAGCCACTACGAGCGGACGGGCGGGCACGCCTCCCGGTCCTCACGGTCCGGCCCCGGGCACGGCCCACTCACGGGGTGCCCCGGGTCAGGGACAGCAGGTCCCGGGCCGGCCCGGCAGGGCGGGCGCCCGCCGGCCAGACCGCCCGCAGGGCCCGGCCGAGTCCGGCGCCCGACACCGGCACCTCCACCAGCCGGCGCGCCGCCAGTTCGTCCACCACCGCCAGCTCCGACAGCACGCACGGACCGGCGCCGCCCAGGGCGGCCGCCTTCACCGCCGTCGTCGACGCCAGCTCCAGCAGCGGTGCGGCCAGCCCGCCGTGCCCGGCCAGGGCGGCGTCCAGGACCTGCCGGGTGCCCGATCCCCGCTCGCGCAGGATCAGCGGGGTCGCGGCCAGCTCCGCCGCCTCCACGCCCCGCGTGCGCCGCGCCCACGGATGGAGCGGCGCCACCGCCACGACCAGGCGGTCCTGCGCGATCACCGCCGAGTCCAGGCCCTCCGGGACCGTCAGCCCCTCCACGAAGCCGAGGTCGGCCTCGTGCGTGAGCACCCGCTGCACGACCACCGCGGAATTGCCCGCGTGCAGCGACACCGCCGTGTCCGGCCGCTGCCCGCGCAGCGCGATCAGCCAGCCCGGCAGCAGGTACTCGGCGATGGTCATACTGGCCGCCACCCGCAGCCGCGAGTCCCGCCGCCCGCGCAGCGCCTGCGCACCCGCGTCGAAGGCCTCCGCCGCCTCCACCACCCGCCGGGCCCAGTCGGTCACCAGCGCGCCCTCGGCCGTCAACGTCGAGCCCCGGGGGGAACGGTCCACCAGCGCCACCCCCAGCCGCGCCTCCATCGCGCGGATCCGGCTGCTCGCCGCGGGCTGGGTGATGCCCAGGCGCCGGGCCGCACCGCTGAGGCTCCCGACGCGGGCGACCGCGAGCAACAGCTCCAACGCCCCCAGGTCCGGTACCCGGTGCGCCAGCGGAACCCACGTCTCATCACCCATAACATCAGTTTATGGCCTTATAGAAAGGTGGTCCCTGCCGTTCGTCCCGCCCCGGCATGACGCTGGACCCATGGCCACCACCCTCGTGCGACCCCGCACCCTCCCCGAACCCGCGCCCACCGCCCACAAGGCACCGGCGCTGCGACACCTCGGCCCGAACTGGTACGCCTCCGTCATGGGCACCGCGATCGTCGCCAACGCCGGCGCGACCCTCCCGTACCAGCTCCCCGGCCAGCGCGTGGCCTGCCAGCTCGTCTGGGCGCTGTCCGCCGCCGCCCTCGCCGTCCTGCTCGCAGCCCGCGCCGTGCACTGGCTGCACCACCGCGACCAGGCCCGCGCCCACCTCCTCGACCCCGCCGTCGCGCCCTTCTACGGATGCCTCTCGATGGCGCTGCTCGCCGTCGGCGGCGGCACCCTCATCGTCGGCAAGGACCTCATCGGGACCGACGCCGCCGTCGCTGTGGACGCCGTGCTCTTCACCGCGGGCACCGCGATCGGCCTGGTCGCGGCCGTGGCCGTGCCGTACCTGATGGTGGTGCGCCACCAGGTCCAGCCGAAGCAGGCCACCCCCGTCTGGCTGCTGCCCCTCGTCGCGCCGATGGTCTCCGCGGCCCTGGGCCCGCTGCTGATACCCCACCTGTCCCCCGGCCAGCCCCGCGAGGCCATGCTGCTCGCCTGCTACGCCATGTTCGGCATCAGCCTGCTCGCCACCCTGCTGATGCTGCCCCTGATCTTCGGCCGGCTGATCGTCGGCGGCCCGCTCCCGCTGGCCCTCACCCCGACCCTGTTCCTGGTCCTGGGACCCCTCGGCCAGTCCACCACCGCCGTGAACCAGCTCGCCGACATGGCCCCGCAGGCGATCGGCGCTCCCTACGCCGGTGCGCTCGGCGCCTTCGCAGTCGTCTACGGGGTCCCCGTGATGGGCTTCGCCCTGCTGTGGCTGGCGCTCGCCGTCTGCATGCTGGTCCGGGCGGCCCGGGCGGGGATGGGCTTCTCGATGACCTGGTGGGCGCTGACCTTCCCCGTCGGCACCTGCGTCACCGGCGCCGCCGGGCTGGCCCGCCACACCGGCCTCACCGCCCTCGGCTGGCTCGCCGCGGCCCTTTTCCTGGCCCTTCTCACCGCATGGCTCCTGGCCGCCGCCCACACCACCCGCGGCCTCCTGCGCGGCCACCTCCTACCCCGCTGAGCCCCTCCGCTCCCGCGGCGGGTGGCGGACCCGGCGCCGGCCCCGGGCCGGTGGTTTCCGGGGCTCCGCCCCGGACCCCGCGCCTCAAACGCCGGCGAGGCTGGATGGTGCGGGCCGGTGCGCGGGGCCGCCGAGGGGTGTCTCCTCGGCTCGGCGCGCGCGAGCCTTCTCGGCCGCGGGCCGGGGGTTGCGCGCTCGTCCTGCGGGGACACCCCTCACCGTCCCCGCTCCCCCCGCGACGGGGTGGGGACACGGCGGAGTGTCCCCGCAGGACGAGCGCGCACCACCGGGCACAACCGCGAAGTACGGTTCCGCGCGAGCCGAGGAGACACTCCGCCGGGGCACCGCCCCACACCCAACCGACCCCGCCCGACCGCACCGCGGCCAAAGCCACCCCGCCCCACACCAACGAAGCCACCGCCCCGCACATCCAGCCCCGCCGGCGATTGAGGCGCGGGGTCTGGGGCAGAGCCCCAGCAGCCACCGGCCCGCAGGCCGACCCCGAGCACCGCCACCCGCCGCGGGAGCGGAAGGGCGGAGCCCCGGAAGCCACCGGCCCGCAGGCCGCCCCGGATCCGCCACTCGCCCCGTCGGGTCAGGTCGCCGCCCGGAGCGCCTCGGAGAGGACGGCCGGGGCCTCCGCCAGCGAGGGTCCGTACCAGGTCAGGTGCCGCCCGCTGACGAGCGCCGCCGGCAGGCCGGGAAACGCCTCCGGCCCGTCGCCCGCCGCGAAGGCGTACGGTTCGTCCGGCAGCACCACCAGATCGCAGCCCGCCCCGGCCAGCTCCTCGACCGGGATCCGCGGATACCGCTCCGCGTGCCCGGCGTAGACGTTCCGTACCCCGAGCCGCCCCAGCAGGTCACCCGCGAAGGTGTCCCGGCCCAGCACCATCCACGGCCGCCGCCACACCGGCACGAAGGCGGAGCGCTCGCGCGCCTGCTCCACGCCGGCCCACGCCGCCTCCGCGTCCGCCAGCCACGCCGGCCTCGCCAGTCCCAGCGCCCCCACCAGGACCCGGTCCAGTTCCCGCAGCGCCTGCGGCAGGTCCCGGACCTCCGTGACGAGCACCTCCACCCCCACCGCGCGCAGCGCGTCCAGGTCCGGTGCCCGGTTCTCCTCCTCGTTGGCGATCACCAGGTCGGGGCGGAGCTTCCGCGATCCTGCGCACGTCGGGGTTCTTCGTGCCCCCGATCCGTTCCGCCGCCCCGAGGTCGCCGGGGTGCGTGCACCAGTCGGTCACCCCGACCAGCAGCCCCGGCGCGCTCACGGCCACCGCCTCGGTCAGCGACGGCACCAGCGACACCACCCGCCGCGGCATGCCGTCAGTGCCCCGGGGACGGCGGCTCGGACGTCGCGTGGATGTGATCGCCGACGGCGACCACCAGGATCCGGGTGTCCTCGGTGACGGCCCGCCAGCGGTGGCGCACGCCTCCGGACAGGAACAGCGCGTCGCCGCTCTCCAAGCGGTAGGCCCGCCCCTCGGCCTCCACCTGGCAGGCCCCTTCGACCACGTACATCAGCTCGTCGTTGCGGTGCTGGTACTCGCGCCCGGCGTCCTGGTCCCCGGTGAACTCCAGTGCGTGCAGCTGGTGGTGGCCGCGCACGAGGGGCCGTACGCCCGGCACCGGGGTCAGCCCGGACTCGTCGCCGGCCCGTACGAGGTCCACCGTGCGCGCGGTGTCGGAGGCGGCCAGCAGTTCGACGGCGGTGGTCTCCAGGGCGTCCGCGACGCGTTCCAGGGACCGGATGCTGGGCCGGGCCCGCTCGTTCTCTATCTGGCTCAGGAAGGGCACGGACAGGCCGCTTCGCGCCGACACGGCGGCCAGCGTCAGGTGGAGCGCGCGGCGCCGCTTGCGCACGGCCACACCCACCCGCAGGGGCTCCTTGCCGTCCTTGTCCTTGCTCTTGTCGTCCACGTCGTTCAGCTTGCCGTTCAGGCCGTCCGTGCCGTCCCTGTCGTTCATTTCGGGGCTGCCCTCCCCCTGTCCGTCGCACATCGGTGTGCTGTAAGCACCTTACGCAGCAACCGCCTCCGGTTTCGCCCGCACCGACCTTCCCGTACCCGTCCGCTCACCGTCAGTGGCGCTCCGGGGGCGTTCGGGCGCGCGCCGGGGCGCCCCGGTGACCGCGACCGCCCCCGCAGCCGGTTGCGGCATCATCGTCTGCGTGACGACACGACGCCTGATGCTCCTGGACACCGCCTCCCTCTACTTCCGCGCCTATTTCGGCGTGCCGGACTCCGTCAAGGCTCCGGACGGCACCCCCGTCAACGCCGTGCGCGGGCTCCTCGACTTCATCGGCCGGCTCGTCCAGGACCACCGGCCGGACGATCTGGTGGCCTGCATGGACGCCGACTGGCGGCCGCAGTGGCGGGTGGAGCTGATCCCCTCGTACAAGGCCCACCGGGTCGCGGTGGAGACCGAGTCGGGTCCTGACGTGGAGGAGACCCCGGACACGCTCGCCCCGCAGGTGCCGATCATCGAGGCCGCCCTGGACGCCTTCGGCATCGCCCGCGTCGGCGTCGCCGGCTACGAGGCGGACGACGTGATCGGGACGCTCACCGCCCGTGCGACGGGTCCGGTGGACATCGTCACCGGCGACCGGGACCTGTACCAGCTCGTGGACGACGCCCGGCAGCGGCGGGTGCTGTACCCCCTCAAGGGTGTGGGCACCCTCCAGGTGACGGACGAGGCGTGGCTGCGGGAGAAGTACGGCGTGGACGGCCCCGGCTACGCGGACCTCGCCCTGCTGCGCGGCGACCCGAGCGACGGCCTGCCGGGGGTGCCCGGTATCGGCGAGAAGACGGCGGCGAAGCTGCTCGACGCGTACGGCGACCTGGCCGGGATCATCGCGGCGATCGACGACCCGAAGTCGGGGCTGACGCCCGCCCAGCGCAAGCGGCTGGACGAGTCGCGCCCGTATCTGGCGGTGGCCCCCAAGGTGGTCAAGGTGGCCTCCGACGTGCCGCTTCCGCAGTTCGACGCGGCCCTTCCGAAGGCTCCGGCGCAGCCCGAGATGGTCGACGCACTAGCCCATCGGTGGGGATTGGGGGGCGCAGTGTCCCGTCTGAGCAGCACCCTGCACTCCTGAGGTGCTAACTTAGGTAAGGCTAAGTTTCATGGGAGTCAGGGGATACCGTGGCAGAAGGACGCGGCCGCACTGTCGGCACCGCCGTTGTCGTACGCACCGAGCGGCTCTCGCCGCACATGGTGCGGCTCGTGCTGGGTGGTGAGGGCCTGGCGGACTTCGGCGCGGGCGAATACACCGACCATTACGTAAAACTCCTCTTCGCTCCCAAGGGTGTTGCTTACCCGGCGCCGTGGGACCTCGAACGCATCCGCGGCGACTTTCCCCGCGCGCAGTGGCCGCGCCAGCGCGCCTACACCGTGCGCAACTGGGACGCGCTGCGCCGGGAGCTGACCCTGGACTTCGTCGTCCACGGTGACGAGGGCCTGGCCGGCCCGTGGGCGGCCCGGGTCCAGCCGGGCGAGCTGGTGCACTTCCTCGGCCCGGGCGGCGCCTACGCTCCGGACCCGGCGGCGGGCTGGCACCTCCTGGTGGGCGACGAGAGCGCCCTGCCGGCGATCGCCGCGGCGATGGAGCGGATGCCGGCGGGCGCGCTGGTCCACGCGCTCATCGAGATCGACGGCCCGGCCGACGAGCTGAAGATCACCACGCCGGACGGCGTCGCACCGGTCTGGCTCCACCGCGGCGACCGCCCGGTCGGCGAGGCCCTGGTGGAGGCGGTCCAGGCCCTGGAGTTCCCCTCGACGGACGTCCACGCCTTCGTCCACGGCGAGGCGGGCTTCGTCAAGGACCTCCGCCGCCACCTGCGCCTGGAGCGCGGCATCGCCCGCGAACGCCTGTCGATCTCCGGCTACTGGCGCCAGGGCGAGACGGACGAGGGCTGGCGCGCGATCAAGCGCGACTGGAACGCGACGGTGGAGGCCGAACAGGAGCACAGGGCAGCGGCCTGACCCCACCCCGCGTCGAATCCGGCCCGCGCCGGAGGGCGCGCGGGGTGCGGGACTCCGGAGCCCGCTCCCCGCGCGACGCGCGCGGGGAGGCGAGCGGCGGGACAATGGCCTCATGCGTACGCTCCGCGCCCTGGGAGCGGCAGGGGCCGCCGCCCTCCTCACCGCCTCGGCGGCGACGGTGGCCACGGCGGCTCCGAGCCCGCCCCCCGCTCCCCGCCCCCAGCTCACCGACGCAGCCGTCGACAAGGCGATCGCCGGCCTCGACGCCTCCGTCACGGACAAGATGCGCCGCACCGGCGTCCCCGGGGTGGCGGTGGCCGTCGTCCGCGACGACAAGGTGGTCTACCTCAAGGGCTTCGGCGTGCGCCGCACCGGCGAGAGCGCCAAGGTCGACCCGGACACCGTCTTCCAGCTGGCCTCCGTCTCCAAGCCCGTCACCTCCAGCGTCATCGCCGGCGCTCTGGCCGATCCCGGTGACTGGGACGAGCCGCTCGCCGGCTCCCTCCCCGGGTTCGCCCTCAAGGACCCCTGGGTCAGCTCGCACGTCACCCCCGCCGACCTGATCTCGCACCGCAGCGGCCTGCCCGACCACGCCGGGGACCTCCTGGAGGACCTCGGCTACGACCAGCGCTACATCCTCGACCACCTGCGCGAGGAGCCGCTGAGCCCGTTCCGCGCGAGCTACGCGTACACCAACTTCGGGTTCACCGCCGCCGCCGAGGCCGTCGCCCGCGACCACGGCGTGAGCTGGCAGCAGCTCAGCGCGGACACCCTCTTCAAGCCCGCCGGGATGACCCGTACCAGCACCGAGTTCGACGCCTACGCCAAGGCCCCGGACCGGGCGTGGGGCCACGTGCGCAACCCGGACGGCACCTGGAGCCCCCGCTACGTCCGTGACGCCGACGCCCAGACCCCGGCCGGCGGGACCAGTTCCACCGTGCGCGACATGTCCCGCTGGCTGCGGCTTCAGCTGAACGGCGGCACCCTCGACGGGAAGCGGATCATCGCCGCCGACGCCCTCGACCGCACCCGCGTGCCGGAGATCGTCTCGCAGGCCGTGACCGGCCGCGGCACGCCGCAGTTCTACGGGCTGGGCTGGAACGTCTCCTACGACGGCGCGGGCCGACTGCGCCTGAGCCACTCCGGCGGGTTCGCCCTGGGCGCCAACACCAACGTCACGATGCTCCCGCTGGAGCGCCTCGGCATCGTCGTCCTGACCAACGGGGCCCCGGTGGGCCTGGCCGACGCGGTCGCCCTGGACTTCTTCGACACCGCCGAGTACGGGAAGCCGACCGCCGACTGGATGGCGCTGGCGGGCGCGAGCTACGAGCAGACGTTCAATGCGGGCCGGTCCGACACCGACTACTCGCGCCCGCCGGCCGGTGCGAAGCCGGCCCGCGACAGCGCCGCGTACACCGGGACCTACGACAACCCGTACTACGGCAGGGCCACCGTCACCGCCGGCGAGGACGGCGCGCTCACCCTCGCCCTCGGCCCGAAGCCGCTGCGCTTCCCGCTGGCCCACTACGACGGCGACACCTTCAGCTTCGAGACCACCGGCGAGAACGCCATCGGCCGCACCGGCGTGTTCTTCGGCGACGGCACCTTCCGCGTCGAGTACCTCGACGAGAACCACCTGGGCACGTTCACCCGGCAGTAGCCGCATAGCCTGTCCCCCGATGAGACGCAGAGCCCCGGCACCCCCCTCGCCCCTCCCCCAGCGGGCCGGCATCGACCCGGTCCGGCTGCGGCTGCCCGCCGACCCGGACGGGACCTGGCCCGACCTCGGCAGCTACCTCGCCGCCCGCTACGCCGGCACCCGCGGCGCGGAGTCCATCGCGCGCCTGCTGGCCGCGGGCCGGGTCCTCGGCCCCGGCGGGCGGGTGCTGCACGCGCGGGACCCGTACGAGCCGGGCGCCCACCTGTGGTTCCACCGCGACACGGACCCGGAGCCGCGGGTGCCGTTCGCGCTGCGCGTGGTCCACCGCGACGCGCACCTGCTGGTCGTGGACAAGCCGCACTTCCTGGCGACCACTCCGCGCGGCAGCCACATCACCGAGACCGCCCTGGCCCGGCTGCGCGAGGAGCTGGGCCTGCCGGGGCTCAGCCCGGCGCACCGCCTGGACCGGCTCACCGCCGGCCTGGTGATGTTCAGCGTCCGGCCCGAGGACCGCGGCGCCTACCAGCTCCTCTTCCAGCGCCGCGAGGTGCACAAGGAGTACGAGGCCCTCGCCGCCCGCGACCCGGAGCTGTCCTTCCCGCGCACCGTCCGCAGCCGGATCGAGAAGGTCCGCGGGGTGATCGCCGCGACCGAGGTCCCCGGCCCGCCCAATGCCGAGAGCCTGATCGAACTCGTCGACGTGCGCGGCGGCCTGGGCCGCTACCGGCTGACCCCGCACACCGGCCGCACCCACCAGCTGCGGGTGCACATGAACGGGCTGGGCCTGCCCATCCTGGGCGATCCGGTGTATCCGGAGGTCACCGACCCGGCGCCGGACGACTACCGGCGGCCGCTGCAACTCCTGGCCCGGGTCCTGGCGTTCACCGATCCGGTCACCGGCGCGGCCCACCGCTTCGAGAGCACCCGCACCCTCCAGGCCTGGCGCGACCGCCCCGGCTGGGAAGCCGGCCCCCGGGCGGACGGCACCCCGCCCGCCCCCGGCGGCTGAAACGACCCGGCCGCCGCACGGAGGGGTTCCTCCCGCGGCGGCCGGCCATACCGTCCCGCAGGCCGCTCTAGCTGACGGAGCTGTAGGCCACCACGCCGCGGAGCAGTGCGTCCACGGCCTTGCGGGCGTTCTTCGCCACCGTGCTGCCGCTGTCGCCGGTGGCCGAGGGGGCCGCCGCCGCGATCTGCCCGAGTACGTCGATGACCTGCTTGCACCAGCGCACGAAGTCACCGGCCGGCATCTCCGCCTCGCGCAGCACCTCGTCCAGGCTCTTGTCGGAGGCCCACTGGTAGGCCGCCCACGCGAAGCCGAGGTCCGGCTCGCGCTGGCCGACGCCCTCCGCCTGGTTGATGCGGTGCTCCTCCTCCAGCGCGTCGAGCCGGCCCCAGATGCGGACCATCTCGCCGAGCGCGACCTTCGCCGCGCCGCCCGGTACCTTCGGCGCGACCGCGTCGTCGGACTGCCGGGCCTCGAAGACCAACGCCGAGACGCAGGCGGCCAGTTCGGCCGGGCTCAGGCCCTCCCAGATCCGTTCGCGCAGGCATTCGGACGCCAGCAGGTCGAGCTCGCCGTACAGCCGGGCGAGCCGCTTGCCGTGCACGGTGACCTCGTCCTCGCGCAGGTAGTCCAGCTCGGTCAGCAGGGCGTGGATCCGGTCGAAGGTGCGGGCGATCGTGTTCGTCCGGCCCTCGATCCGCCGCTCCAGCTGCTGGGTGTCCCTCCGGAGCCGGTGGTAGCGCTCCGCCCAGCGGGCGTGGTCCTCGCGCTCGTCGCAGCCGTGGCAGGGGTGCGCCCGCAGTTCGGTGCGCAGCCGGGCGATCTCGCGGTCGTCCGCGGCCGCGGCCCGGCCGCGGGAGCGCCGCTCCGGCGTGATGTGCCCGGCCTTGCTCCGCAGCTGGGAGGCCAGGTCCCGACGGGACTGCGGCGAGCGGGCGTTGAAGGACTTGGGGATCCGCATCCGGTCCAGCGCCTCGACCGGGACCGGGAAGTCGATCGCGGCGAGCCGCTTGACCTGCCGCTCGGCGGTGAGCACCAGCGGCCGCGGGCCCTCCGCGTACTCGTACCCGCGGTGCCCGTGGACGCGTCCGGCCGGCACGCCCGGGTCGAGGACCAGTGCGAGCCCGGCGAACTTGCCCGTCGGCACGTGGATGATGTCACCCGGCTTGAGCTTCTCCAGCGAGTCGGCCGCCTGCACCCGCCGCTGGGCTGCGCCGTGCTTGGCCAGCTCCGTCTCGCGGTCCTTGAGGTCGCGGCGCAGCTGCGCGTACTCCTCGAAGTTGCCCAGGTGGCAGGTCATGCCCTCCCGGTAGCCCTCCAGGCCCTCCTCGTTGCGCTGCACCTGCCGGGAGATCCCGACGACCGAACGGTCGGCCTGGAACTGCGCGAAGGAGGTCTCCAGCAGCTCGCGCGAGCGGTGCCGCCCGAACTGGCTGACCAGGTTGACGGCCATGTTGTACGAGGGCTTGAAGCTGGAGCGCAGCGGATAAGTACGGGTGCCGGCGAGTCCGGCGAGGCCGGCGGGGTCCATGCCGCGCTGCCAGAGCACGACCGCGTGGCCCTCGACGTCGATGCCGCGGCGTCCGGCCCGGCCGGTGAGCTGGGTGTACTCGCCGGGCGTGATGTCGGCGTGCTGCTCGCCGTTCCACTTGACGAGCTTCTCCAGGATGACCGTGCGGGCGGGCATGTTGATGCCCAGCGCCAGGGTCTCCGTGGCGAAGACGGCCTTGACCAGTCCGCGGACGAACAGCTCCTCCACGACCTCCTTGAAGGTCGGGAGCATGCCCGCGTGGTGCGCGGCGATGCCCCGCTCCAGGCCTTCGAGCCACTCGTAGTAGCCCAGGACGTGCAGGTCCTCGGTGGGGATGGAGGCGGTGCGCGCCTCGACCAGTTCCCGGACCTTCAGCCGCGCGGCCTCGTCGTTGAGGCGCAGGCCCGCGAACAGGCACTGCTGGACGGCGGCCTCGCAGCCGGCCCGGCTGAAGATGAAGTTGATGGCGGGCAGCAGCCCGTCGTTGTCGAGGCGGGCGATGACCTCGGGGCGCGACGGGGTCCAGATCCGGCTGCGGGAGCGCCGTTCACGCTCGCGGTCGGCCTCGCGGACCATCTTGCCGCGCCGCCGGTCCTTCGGGCTGTAGGTGCGGCTGTTCTCCTCGCGGGCCATGCGCAGCAGGTCGGGGTTGACCTCCCGGCGCGCGGAGCCGCGGCCGCCGTGGTCGGACTCCTCCTCGAAGAGGTCGTAGATCCGGCGGCCGGCCATGACGTGCTGCCAGAGCGGTACGGGCCGCTCCTCGGAGACGATGACCTCGGTGTCGCCGCGCACGGTGTCCAGCCAGTCGCCGAACTCCTCGGCGTTGGAGACGGTGGCGGAGAGGGAGACCAGGGTCACCGACTCGGGGAGGTGGATGATCACTTCCTCCCAGACGGCTCCGCGGAACCGGTCGGAGAGGTAGTGGACCTCGTCCATGACGACGTATCCGAGGCCGAGCAGGGACCGGGAGCCCGCGTAGAGCATGTTGCGGAGCACCTCGGTGGTCATCACGACCACGGGCGCCTCGGAGTTGACGCTGTTGTCCCCCGTCAGCAGGCCCACCTTGTCGGCGCCGTAGCGCTTGACGAGGTCGGCGTACTTCTGGTTCGAGAGCGCCTTGATCGGCGTCGTGTAGAAGCACTTGCGGCCTTGGGCGAGGGCCAGGTGCACGGCGAACTCGCCGACGATGGTCTTGCCCGAGCCGGTCGGTGCGGCGACGAGGACGCCCTTGCCGGCCTCCAGCGCCTTGCATGCCTCCACCTGGTACGGATCCAGGTCGAAGTCGTACATCTCGCGGAAGGGGGCCAGGGCGGTGGCCTCTTCGGCGGCGCGGATCCGGGCAGCGGCGTACCGCTCGGCGGGTGAGAGTTCTTCGGTCATCTTGCTGTCGAGCCTACCCGTCGGCTCTGACAACAGTCTCGATCATTTATGTGAGGAGCCGGAGCGCCCCGGGTACGCACTCGGCGGTCACCGGGAGGGGGCCGAGCGGCTCTCCGTCGGCGTAGGCGGTCAGGCCGGGCGCCTCCAGGGTGATCTTCCGGGCACGGTGGACGCTCACCTTCGGGTGGGAGACGTGGCTGCCCCGGTAGACCTGCGGGAACACCTTCAGCAGGGTGCCGCGGCTGCAGTCGCCGACGACGGTGACGTCGAAGAGGCCGTCGTCGGGGACGGCGTCCGGGCAGATGCGCATGCCGCCGCCGTAGGAGGAGCCGTTGCCGACGGCCACGAGCGTCGCCTCGGTCTCGATCACCGGGCCGTCGTCGAGGGTGATGCGGTAGGGGAACGGCCGGAAGGCGGCCAGCTCCGCGACCATCGCCAGGTCGTACTTGAAGCGGCCCGCCGGCAGTCGCATCCGGTTGCCCCGGTCGTTGACCTTGGAGTCGAAGCCGGAGCACAGCACGGTCCCGTACCAGGTGCCGCCCGCCCGCCCGAGGTCGATCTCCCGGATCCGGCCTTCCTTGAGGGCCTCGGCGGCCATGCGTCCCGCGCGTGCCGGCTCCCGTACGGGCAGGCCCGCGGCCCGCGCGAAGTCGTTGCCCGTGCCGGCGGCGACCACGCCGAGCGGCACGGGGGTGCCCGCGAGCGCCTGGAGCGCCAGGGAGACGATGCCGTCGCCGCCGACCGCGACGACGGCGCCGGCGCCCTCGCGGACGGCGGCCGTCAGCCGGGCCAGCGCGTCGGGTGCGTCGGTGCCCACCAGGGTCCGTACGGAGAATCCGGCGTCCCGCAGTGCGGCGGCGGCCGGCTGCGCGGCGTGCGCGCCCCGGCCGCGTCCCGCGGTGGGATTGACGAAAAGGGTGACCTCGTAGCTCACCCCCGGAATGTACCTGTCAGGTGGCGTCGTCGTACCCGTTGATCCGCTGCCGTCCGCCGTCGGCCTGGCCGGGCAGGGCCGCCGGGGCGGGCGTCGCTTCCATCTGCCCGATCGGTGCCGGCGTGAGGTCGAGCTCCGAGGCCTCGTCGTCGCTGAGGCCCGCGTCGGGGTCGTTGCGCCGGCGGCGGCGGTCGTTGAGGAGGCAGAGGCCGACGGCCGCGAAGTAGAGGGCCACGATGGGCAGGGCCAGCGCGAGCATGGTCGGCGGGTCGCCGGTGGGCGTGGCGAAGGCGGCGAAGACGGTGATGCCGAGGACCATGCCCCGCCACCAGCCGGCGAGGCGCTTGCCGGTGAGCACGCCGGTGAAGTTCAGCAGGATCAGCAGCAGCGGCAGCTCGAAGGCCAGGCCGAAGACGATCACCATGCGGGTGACCAGGTCGAGGTAGTCGTCGACCGGCAGCAGGTTGCGCGCGTGGTCGGGGGTGAACTCGAGCATGATCGTCGCGGTCTGCGGGAGGATCTTGTACGCGAGCACGGCGCCGGCCATGAACAGCGGCGCGCCGACCGCGACGAAGCTGCGCGCGTACTTCTTCTCGTGGCTGTGCAGCCCGGGCGCGGCGAACGCCCACAGCTGGTAGAGCCACACCGGGGCGGAGAGCACCACGCCGGCCATCAGCGAGACCTTCAGGGCGATCGAGAACGCCGAGATCAGGCCGTTCACGGTCATGTCGGCGCAGGGGCGCCCGTTGCGCTGGGTCACCACGCCGTCGGTGCAGCCGACGGAGTCCAGCATCGGCTTCAGCAGGAAGTTGATGATGTCCCGGTAGAAGAAGGCCGCGACGATCGTGATGACGAGGATCGCCAGGACCGACTTCAGCAGGCGGTTACGCAGTTCGCGCAGGTGCTCGACGAGAGGCATGCGCCCTTCGGCGTCCTTTGCCTGTCGTTCTTGTTTTCCCTGCTTGCGGGCAGACTTGAGCAACCCACGTCCCTTGTCTCGTTGCAGCTGACTGGCGTGAAGGGGCGTCCGTCAGCCCTGAGCGGTGCGGTTCGGCTCGCTGACCGGTCGGGAGCTGGTGACGTCACCGGGCGCCGCCTGGATGGTGCGGGGGGCGGCCGGCGCCTGCGCGGACTGGTCGGCCGGGGCGGCGGCCGCGTCGTCGGCTTCGCCGTCCTTCTTCATGGCCTTGGCCTCGCTCTTGAGGATGCGGGCCGACTTGCCGAGGGACCGGGCCATGTCGGGGAGCTTCTTGGCGCCGAAGAGCAGGATGATGACTCCGAGAATGACGAAGATTTCCCAACCCCTGAGGTTGCCGAACATAGGTATCTTCCTTTTCTCCGAGGTTCACAGCACACCGGCACGGGCGCCTGGGACTGTCTCTACCGAGGATCGTAACCCCAGGGGGTTAACGCCCGGCAATCCCCCGGCGTACCCCGTCTTGCGTCCTGGCCGGTTGTCAATCCCCCGGTCACATGTCCGTCGCGTGCGCAGGGGCCGCGCGTCAGGACCGTGTGTCAGGGCCGCGCGTCGCGGCCCGCCCGGGCGAGTCCCGCCGCCTCCCGTTCGAGATCGCCCGAGGCGGCGGTGATCCGGCGGCTGGCCAGCGCGACCTCGGCGGACAGCCGGCGCACCTCCGCGTACACGCGTACGGCCAGCACGGCGAGCACGGCCACTCCGAGGAAACCCAGGGCAATTGCGAACATCGGCCACAGCATGGGCCGAGCCTAGGCCACCGGACGCCTCAGACGCTGCGCAGGGTGCTCACGCCGCCCCCGGTCAGCAGCTCCACGATGCGGTCACCGGCGGGTTTGCGGACGGCGGCCCCGCATGCGGGACAGGTGAAGGAGTAGAAGGTGGCCCTGCGGCTGCCGCCGATGGCCAGTCGCAGGGCGCCCGCGTCCAGCTCGAACCGGGCGCGGCACTCGGGACAGGAGGCCTTGAAGGCGACGGGCCCGGACGTCGGCGTCATCGACCGCGCTCCCCTCAGACCTGTTCCCCGTACCCCGCGAGGGCCTCCCGGGCGGCGCTGCGCGCGCTGTCCGCCAGCTCGGCGGGGGCCGTGATCCGCCCCTCGCGGCCCAGCCGCAGCGCGAGGCGCCGCAGCGAGCCCGGGTCCGGGGTGCGCAGCGTGATCCGCAGGCCGCCGTCGGGAAGCTCCTCGGCGCTGTCGTGCGGGTAGTACTCGGCGACCCAGCGGCCGCCCGGTCCGACCTCGACCACGACCTCGGGGTCCTCGGCGGCCGGCTGGACGAGGCCCACCGACAGGTCGCGCGGTTCGATGGCGGGCGGCTCGGCCCGCTCGTCCAGCAGCCGGATCTCGGCGACGCGGTCGAGCCGGAAGGTGCGCCGGGCCTCGGAGAGGTGGCACCAACCCTCCATGTAGGTGTGCCCCACCGCGAAGAGCCGGATCGGGTCGACCTCACGCTCGGTGAGCTCGTCACGGGCGGGCGAGTAGTAGCGCAGCCAGAGCCGGCGGCGCTCCGCGATGGCCCGGTCGACGTCCGCGAAGACCCCGCCCTCGGACTCGAAGGTCACCGACAGCCGGGAGCTGGCCCCGGCCGCCTCGCCCGCGGCCGCCTCCAGCTTCGCGGTCGCCCGCAGCAGGGCGTCCCGGTCGCTCTCGCGCAGCCCCGGCAGGGTCGCCACCGCGCGCGCGGCGACCAGCAGCGCGGTCGCCTCGTCGGCGGCGAGCCGCAGCGGCTCGGCGGTGGACTCGCCCGAGGCGTCGGGGTTGCGCCACCAGATGCGCTCCCCGTCGGTGTCGATGTCGAGCAGGTCGCCGCCCCGGAAGCTGGTCCCGCACATGGGCAGCACGTCGAGGTCCGAGATCAGCTCGTCCTCGGTGATGCCGAAGGCACGCGCGACGTCGGCGACGTGCGCACCCGGGCGCTCGCGCAGGTACGTCACCAGGGACAGCATCCGGCGGGTCTGGTCGATGGCGTTGGCAGCCATGCTGGTACGTCTCCCCCTCAGGGCACGTCTGTGGATGTCGCGGTCGCGGTTGGAAGAATGCGAAGAAAGGGTGCGGCGGTGGACGGTGCCGCTCCGGCGGCGGTCGCCGGCAGGCCCGTCAGGCCCCGGCGACGGCCCGCAGCCGGTCCACCACGTCCGCCCGGAGGTCCGAGGGCCCGACCACGACGACGTCGGGTCCGAACTCCACGAGCCAGGCGTCGAGGCCGTGCCCGTAGGGGATCTCCAGCTCGTCCCAGCCGTCCGTGCCCTCGTGCACGGCCGTGGCCTTGGCCCGCAGCGGGTAGCCCGCCCCGGCCCGCAGCCGGATCAGCGCGGAGCGGTCCGCGCTCTCCCCGGCCCAGCCGGCCACGGTCTCCCGCACGGTCACCACGTCCGGCACCTCGGCGGTGTACTTGGCCGCGCGCGAGCGGACCTTCCCGGTGATCCGGGAGAGCCGGAACACGCGTTCCGCCCCGCGGTCACGGTCGTAGCCGGCCAGGTACCAGTGACCGCGCCAGCACTCCAGCGCCCAGGGCTCCACCTGACGGGTCTCGGGCCGGGCGGCGGTCGACTTGCGGTAGTCGAAGACCACCGGCCGGCGGTCGCGGCAGGCCAGCATCAGCGGTTCGAAGGCCGCCTCGTGGACGGGGATGCGCGGCTCGATGGCGCTGTGCTGGCCCTCGTACGGGTTGCCCGCCTCCGGCATGCCGCCCGCCCGGAGCTTCTGCAGGGCGCCGCTGGCGGCCCCCGCGAGCCGGGCCTGCTGCCACACCTTGGCCGCCAGCCCCAGGGCGGCGGCCTCCTCGGCGTCCAGGGAGACCGGGGGCAGCCGGTTGCTGTCGCGGCGGGCCAGATAGCCCGTCTCCCCCTCCAGGTTCTCCACGGTCTCGATCACCAGACCGAGTTCCCGCAGATCGTCCTTGTCCCGCTCGAACATCCGGTTGAAGGACTCGTCGTTGCCGGCTTCCATGTAGGCCTCGATGGAACCGCGCAACTCGCGCTTGCTCAGCGGCCGGCGGGTCCCCAGCAGACACAGCGCCAGATTCATCAGCCGCTCGGCCTTGGCAATCGCCATCGACGCCCATCCCCCGTTCTTCACACACACTCGTGACCGTTGACCGTACCGCCCCGGCGGTCCCGGACAAAAGCGAGGGCCCCCGCCTCACGGCGGGGGCCCTCGCGCTCACGGCTGCCCCGGATCAGGCGGCCATCAGGTCGCACACGAAGATCAGGGTCTCGCCCGGGGCGATCGCACCGCCCGCGCCGCGGTCGCCGTAGGCGAGGTGCGCGGGGATCGTCAGCTTGCGGCGCCCGCCGACCTTCATGCCCTGGACGCCCTGGTCCCAGCCGCTGATGACCTGGCCGACACCGAGCTTGAACTGGAGCGCCGAACCGCGGTTCCAGGAGGCGTCGAACTCCTCGCCGGTGGAGAAGGCCACACCCACGTAGTGGACGGAGACCACGGAACCGGCCTTGGCCTCGGCACCGTCACCCAGCCAGATGTCCTCGATCACGAGGTCCTTGGGGGCCTCGCCCTCGGGGAAGTCGATCTCGGGCTTTTCGAGCTTGTCGCTCACGGAACTGCTCCTCAAACTATGGGACAACCGGGACAGTCTTACATCACCGCGAGGATGTCGAGGCTGAAGACCAGCGTCGAGTTCGCCGGGATGGTCCCCTGCTCCTTGTCGCCGAAGCCCATGTCCGGCGGGATCACCAGGAGGATGCGGCTGCCGACCTTCTTGCCGACGATGCCCTCCTTGAGACCCTTCACCTGCAGCTGCTCCAGCGGCCAGGTCACCGACTGGCCGGAGGTGTAGGTGCTCTCGAACGTCTTGTCGTCCTTCCACGTCTTGCCGTGGAACTTGACGACGACGCTGTTCTTGTCCGTCACCGCGGGGCCGTCGCCCTCCAGGACGTAGTTCGACACCAGCTTCGCCGGCGGGGTGACGTCCTTCGGGACGGCCACGGAGACTTCCTTGCCGTCCGTGTTCGTACCGACCTTCGGCAGGTCCTTGTTGTCCTGGGCGACTTCCTTGCCCGTGGCCGAGACCGGGACGGTGGCGCCCTTGACGATGTCCACGACGAACACCAGCGTGGCGTTCCCCTTGATCTTCGGCGGCGAGCCCTGCGCGCCGTAACCGAGGTCCGGCGGGATCACCAGCTCGACGCGGCTGCCGACCTTCTGGCCCTCCAGGCCCTGGTCCCAGCCCTTGATGACGGCGCCCGCGCCGATGGTCACGTCGAACGGCTGACCCTTGCCGAAGCTCTGGTCGAAGGGCTCGTCGCCGTCCCACACCTGGCCGTAGTAGTTGACCTGGGCGATGTCGCCCTTCTTCAGCACCTGCCCGGTGCCCTCCTTGACGGTCACCACCTTCAGCTCCTTGGGCGGCTCGCCCTTCCCCTTCGACAGGGTGGGCGTCTCCCCGAACTCGGCGCCCTTCGTGATCGCGGGCGCCCCGTTCTTCATCTGGGCGGAGTCGGAGCCGCTGTCGTCGCCGCACGCCGCTGTCGACAGCAGCAGAAGGGGTACGACAATCAGGCCGGCAAGTCGGCGCACGTGTTCCTCAGATCTCAGACGGCAAGACGGTCGCCCGCCACTCTAAGCCGTGCGCAGGGCCCCGTACGAGAGACGTACGGGGCCCTGGCGAGATGGGGGACGTCACACCGGCCGCTACATACCGGCGATCAGCTTCTCCACCCGGTCGTCGACCGACCGGAACGGGTCCTTGCACAGCACCGTCCGCTGCGCCTGGTCATTGAGCTTCAGGTGCACCCAGTCGACCGTGAAGTCCCGCCGCTGCTCCTGCGCACGGCGGATGAAGTCGCCGCGCAGCCGCGCCCTCGTGGTCTGCGGGGGCACCGACTTGCCCTCGAAGATCTTGAGGTCGTTGCAGATCCGCGCCGCCTGCCCCTTGCGCTCCAGCAGGTAGTACAGGCCGCGCCGGCGGTGGATGTCGTGGTAGGCGAGGTCTATCTGGGCCACCCGCGGATTCGACATGGTCATGTTGTGCTTGGCCCGGTACCGCTCGATCAGCTGGTACTTCATCACCCAGTCGATCTCGGTGCCGATCCGGTCCAGGTCCTCGGCCTCGATCGCGTCCAGCGTGCGACCCCACAGCTCCAGCACCTGGTCGACCACGCCGGTGCGGATGCCCCGGCGCTCGGCGAAGTCCACCGCCTTGTCGTAGTACTCCCGCTGGATCTCCAGCGCGGAGGCCTCCCGGCCGGACGCCAGGCGCACCTTGCGCTGGCCGGTGATGTCGTGGCTCACCTCGCGGATCGCCCGGATCGGGTTCTCCAGGGTCAGGTCCCGCATGACGGTCCCCGCCTCGATCATGCGCAGCACCAGGTCGGTCGCCCCGACCTTCAGCAGCATGGTCGTCTCGGACATGTTCGAGTCGCCCACGATCACGTGGAGGCGGCGGTAGCGCTCGGCGTCCGCGTGCGGCTCGTCGCGCGTGTTGATGATCGGCCGGGAACGCGTCGTCGCGGAGCTGACGCCCTCCCAGATGTGCTCGGCCCGCTGGCTCACGCAGTAGACCGCACCCCGGGGGGTCTGCAGCACCTTGCCCGCGCCGCAGATCAGCTGCCGCGTGACGAGGAACGGAATGAGAATGTCCGCCAGGCGGGAGAATTCCCCGTGCCGGGCCACCAGGTAGTTCTCGTGGCAGCCGTACGAGTTGCCCGCCGAGTCGGTGTTGTTCTTGAAGAGATAGACGTCGCCCGCGATTCCCTCCTCGTGCAGGCGGCGTTCGGCGTCGACGAGCAGTCCTTCGAGAATGCGCTCGCCTGCCTTGTCGTGCGTGACCAGCTCGGTCACGTTGTCGCATTCGGGAGTTGCATATTCCGGATGCGAACCCACGTCGAGGTACAGACGGGCGCCGTTCCGCAGGAAGACATTGCTGCTGCGGCCCCATGACACGACACGGCGGAAGAGGTAGCGCGCCACTTCGTCAGGAGACAGTCGGCGCTGTCCCCTGAACGTGCACGTGACGCCGTACTCGTTCTCCAGCCCGAAAATGCGGCGGTCCATGACTGAACATTACGCCTTCTGCACTCTTCTGAAACCGGCTTCGCGGCCGCCGTTTCGATCAGTTCCCCCGAGCAGGCCGCCGAACGGCGGGCGGGAACCCCGCGAACGGCACGGGCGCGCCGCACCGGCGCGCCCGCCCGTCACTGCGCCGACCGGGCCCGCGCAGCCACCTCGCCCGAGCCGTCGGACAGTCCCGGGGCGGAGCCCGCCACCTCTCGGCTGCGACCCGCAGTTGACAACGCCCCCTGAGTCACCATCAGCACCAGCAGGGCCAGGCCGCCCGCGGCGCACGCCACGCCGAAGCCCCACGCCGCGCTGCCCAGCTCGACCGCGGGCCCGGCCGCCGCCGTGCCGATCGCCGCGCCGACGCCGAAGAAGGTGACCAGCCACGAGAACGCCTCGGTCACCGTGCCCGTCGGCGCGTGCCGGTCCACCACGATGAACGCGCACGCCAGGGCCGGCGCCAGGAAGACGCCCGACACCGCCGCCAGGACCGTCATCGCCACCGGCCCCGGGGTCAGCAGCAACGGCAGGTAGCAGAGCGCCAGCAGCGCCACCAGCAGCCGCAGCCGCCGCTCGGGCGCGCCCGACCACTGCCGCGACCCGTAGAAGACGCCGCCGATCAGCGCACCGAGGCCCAGCGCCGCCATCAGCCAGCCGTACACCGCCTGGCCCCCGTGGCCGTCCGCGTACGCCACACCGGCCACCGTGATCGAACCGAGCGCCATCCCCACGAAGAAGAACGAGCCCAGCAGCGCCAGCAGCCCCGTCGAGCGCAGCGCGCCCAGCCAGTGCGCCTCACGCGGCTCCGAGCGCCACGTCCGCGACGGCTCGCTGACCACGACCGACAGCGCGCCCAGCACCCCGATCGCGTTCAGCGCCAGCAGCGCCCCGGCCGGGGACCACACCGCCACGAACAGCGTCACCAGCAGCGGACCCACGGTGAACATGACCTCCTGGGCCACCGCGTCCATGGCGTACGCCGCGTGCACCTTCTCCTCCCGGCCCCCCAGCACGCCCGGCCACAGGGCCCGCAGCCCGCCCTCCAGCGGCGGCGTGAAGAGCCCGCCGACCACCACGGCGGCGTACGCCGCGACCACCGACCCGGTGCCCGCCAGCGCCAGCCACACCATGCCCAGCGCGGACAGCAGCGCGGCGGGCAGCTGCACCCGCGGCTGCCCGAAGAGGTCGACGGCCCGGCCGAGCAGGGGCTGGCCCACCGCGTTCGCCAGCCCGTACACGGCGGCCAGCGCTCCGGCCAGGCTGTAGCTGCCGCCCTCGGCCCGCGTGAACAGCACGATCGCGATCGGCGCGGTGGCGTTCGGCAACCTGCCGATCAGCGTGCCCACCAGCAACCTCGCGGCGTGCCGGGTACCCAGCAGCTCCGCGTATCCCGCGGCCATGACTGCCCCCTTCTGCCCGGCCCGAGCCGGGGTAATACGTATAACTTGATGCGTCATACGTACCATGGCCACAGTCCACGGGTCCACCCCACGGACCGTGAACCCGCCTCCGACCTCGCACCGCAGGAGCCCCGTGTGACGAGACCCACCAGCCGGGACGTGGCCACCGCCGCCGGAGTCTCCCAGGCCACCGTCTCCCTCGTCCTCGGCGACAAATGGCCCGGCCGCGTCTCCGAACGCACCGCCGCCCTCGTCCGCGAGACCGCCACCCGGCTCGGCTACCGCCCCAACCTCGCCGCCCGCAACCTCCGCCTCGGCTCCACCCGCACCGCCCTCCTGGTCGTCCCCGCCCTCACCAACGAGTTCTTCGCCCGCGTGTACACCGGCGCCGCCCGCGTCGCCGCCGAGCACGGCTTCGGCGTCGTCCTCTACCCCTCCCCGGACGGCACCGGCCCCGCCCGCGACCCCTTCGCCTCCGCCCGCGCCGCCCTGGACGGCGTCATCGCCTCCTCCATGGCCGCACACGCCCTCGCCGCCATCGGCGGCGACACCCTGCCCCTCGTCATGCTCGACAGCGACCCCCGCGCCGGAGCCGCCGCCGCCCACGTCAACCTCGCCATGGCCGACGGCATGCGCCAGATCACCGAACACCTCCTCGCCCTCGGCCACCGGCGCTTCCTCCACCTCGCATCCGACGTCGACTCCTGGACCTTCGACACCCGCGCCGAAGCCCTCACCGCCCTCCTGGGCCCCGGCACCGAGCTGCGCACCGTACGGGCCCCCCTCACCGTCGACGGCGCCCGCACGGCCATGGAGAGCGCCCTGGCGCCCCCCCACGGCCGGCCGACGGCCATCGTGTGCGACGACGACATCCTCGCCGCCGGCGCCTGCAAGGCCGCCCGCCGCCTCGGCCTGCGGGTCCCCGAGGACCTCTCCGTCACCGGCTTCGACGACCTCGCCCTGGCCACCGCCGTCGAACCCGAGCTCACCACCGTCCACCTCCCCGCCGAACGCGTCGGCGAGGAGGGAATGACCGCCCTCCTCGCCGTCCTCGAAGGCACCCCCTGGACCGCCACCGACATCCCCGTCACCCTCGTCGTCCGCGACTCCACCGGCCCCGCCCCGGCACCCTGAACCCGGGCGGCCCGGTCGCCCCTTTCCGGGGCGGACACGACGAAGCCCCGGCCGCCCCCGAAAGGGGCGACCGGGGCCGCGCAACCGGTTCCCGGCCCTACTCGGCGTCGTCCTCCGGCGCCTCGTCGTTCGACACCGCGTCCGCCTGCGCCGCGGCCGGAACGTCCGCCTCCAGCAGCCTCGCCAGCTGCCGGCCGCGGATCCGCTTGAACTTGCGCTGCTGCGACCGGGTCCGGTCCAGCACCGCCACCTCCAGCCGCTCGGCCGGAATCGCCTTGTCGGCGCCGTTGGCCTGGCTGGACAGCGCCGCCACCGCCAGCTTGAGCGCCTCCGACAGCGTCATGCCGTCCTGGTGGCGCTGGTCCAGGTAGGTGCTGATCTGCTCGGCGTTGCCGCCGACCGCGACCGAGCCGTGCTCGTCCACGATCGAACCGTCATGCGGCAGCCGGTAGATCTGGTCACCGGCGGCCGTCGCACCGACCTCCGCCACCACCAGCTCCACCTCGTACGGCTTCTCACCGGCCGAGGAGAAGATGGTGCCGAGGGTCTGCGCGTACACGTTGGCCAGCCCACGCGCCGTCACATCGTCGCGGTCGTAGGTGTATCCGCGCAGATCCGCGTAGCGCACACCGCCGATCCGCAGGTTCTCGTACTCGTTGTACTTGCCGGCGGCCGCGAAGCCGATCCGGTCGTAGATCTCGCTGAACTTGTGCAGGGCACGGGACGGGTTCTCGCCGACGAACACGATGCCGTCGGCGTACTGCAGCACGACAAGGCTGCGACCGCGGGCGATGCCCTTCCGGGCGTATTCCGCCCGGTCGGCCATGGCCTGCTGGGGTGACACATAGAACGGAGTCGACACCGGCTTTCCGTCCCTTTCTTCTGGGCGACGAGGTGACGGGCGGTCAGAGCAGGGCGGCGCGCGGGCCGTCGGGCTGCTCGAGACGACGATCGGTGACCGAACGGGCGAGCGCCTGCGACTCGTCCTCGCTCAGCCGGCGGAAGCCCTCGTCGGTGATGACGGTGACGATCGGGTAGATGTGGCGGTACAGGTCCGGCCCGCCGGTCGCCGAGTCGTCGTCGGCGGCGTCGTACAGCGCCTGCACCACCAGCGTGGTGGCCTGCTCCTCGGTCAGGTCCGGGCGGTAGAGCTTCTTCATGGAGCCCCGCGCGAAGATCGAACCGGAACCGGTCGCCGCGTAGCCGTGCTCCTCGGAGCGGCCGCCGGTGACGTCGTAGGAGAAGATGCGGCCCTTCTCCTTGCCCTCGTCGTACCCGGCGAAGAGCGGCACCACGGCCAGGCCCTGCATGGCCATGCCGAGGTTGCTCCGGATCATGGTGGAGAGCCGGTTGGCCTTGCCCTCCAGGGAGAGGCTCGCGCCCTCGACCTTCTCGAAGTGCTCCAGCTCCAGCTGGAACAGCTTGACCATCTCCACGGCGAGGCCGGCGGTACCGGCGATGCCGACGGCGGAGTACTCGTCCGCCGGGAACACCTTCTCGATGTCCCGCTGGGCGATCATGTTCCCCATGGTCGCGCGCCGGTCACCGGCGAGCACGACCCCGCCGGGGAAGGTGACGGCCACGATGGTCGTGCCGTGCGGCGCCTCGACTACGCCCTCCGGCAGCTTGCGGTTCCCGGGCAGCATCTCGGGCGAGTGCGCGCCCAGGAAGTCCATGAAGGACGAAGACCCCGGCGTCAGGAAGGCTGCCGGTAGACGCCCTGTGCTACGAGTGTTGGGTTCCACAGGTTTCCTTCCACGTAAGCGGCTGCACGCCGTATGACGTCCGGCCGATCCTTGAACTGCCCCAGGGCTGCGTTGCAGCTGAAGCACAGTACGCCTCGGACCTTACCCGTCTGATGATCGTGATCCACATGCTCTGCCGGAGCTTCTTGGCAGATCACGCAGACCCCACTTTGAGCGGCGATCATCTCGTCGCGCTGTTCCTCGGTCATGCCGTAAGCGCGCTTGAGATGACCCGCCCTGCCGCGCGCCGCCTTGCACGGCTTGCAACAAGTGGCGAGCCCGTCAGGTGCGGTTGCGTTCCTGTGCCACTCGCTGTGGGGCTTGACCTCCCCGCAGGAACGGCACTGCTTCCAGCCCGGCGGTACGTCCGCCCGGACCCATACCGTCTTGCCCTTGGCAGCCTGTCGGCGCCGGTAGTGCTCTGCCCCATAGGTGGCGACGCATGAGCGGCACCGGGCTTGCAGGCCATCCCTGGTGGAGCGGTTCGCGGCGAACGCACTGAGCTGCTGCTGCTGGCCGCATCCACGACACAGCTTCGATTCGGTCGACATGACCCCAGCCCACCAGGGCCACCTTCACTTCGAAGGCAGAATGGCCTTACTCGCCACCCTTTTGAACGAAGCTTCGAACAAAATCCTCAGCGTTCTCTTCGAGCACATCATCGATTTCGTCGAGTACGGAGTCGACGTCGTCGGAGAGCTTTTCCTGGCGCTCCTTGAGGTCGGTCGATTCCTCGACCGCGGCCTCCTCGACCTCCTCGGTCGAGCGCGTCGCCTTCTGCTGTCCGCCGCCGGTGTCCTTGGTCGCCATGTCTACCTCACCCCGCTCGGTTCGCACGCTCATGTCGAGAGACCCCGGGATTCGGGATCTCTCAAGATCAGACCCTACGTCGGACCCTATAGGGAGGGTCCGACATTCGTCCCCGGACTTTCACAACGTCCGGTTCTCCTCATGATTCCCGGACCGATCGCATTTCAGGCCCGCCGAGGCCCGCTCACTGCCCCGAAAGCACCCGGACCAGGTCCTCCGCCGTGCGGCAGCGGTCCAGGAGTTCCTTGACGTGGTTGCGGGTCCCCCGCAGGGGTTCCAGCGTCGGGACCCGCTGGAGCGAGTCCCGGCCGGGGAGATCGAAGATCACCGAGTCCCAGGAGGCCGCCGCCACGTCGTCCGCGTACTGCTCCAGGCAGCGCCCGCGGAAGTACGCCCGCGTGTCCTCCGGGGGCTTGCTCTGGGCCCGCTCGACCGCGGCCTCCTCCACCAGCCGCTTCATCTTCCCGCGGGCCACCAGGCGGTTGTACAGGCCCTTCTCGGGCCGTACGTCCGAGTACTGCAGGTCCACCAGGTGCAGGCGCGCCGCGTCCCAGTCCAGCTTGTCCCGGCGCCGGTAGCCTTCGAGGATCTCCCGCTTGGCGATCCAGTCCAGCTCCCCCGACAGGCTCATCGGGTCGCTCTCCAGCCGGCCCAGCACGTCCTCCCAGCGGGACAGCACGTCCTTGGTCTGCTCGTCGGCGTCGGTCCCGAAACGTTCGTCCACGTACTTCCGGGCCAGCTCGAAGTACTCCATCTGCAGCTGCACCGCGGTGAGTGTCCGGCCGCTGCGCAGCGTGATGAGGTGGCCCAGGTCGGGGTCGTGGGAGACCTGGTGCAGGGTGCGTACGGGCTGGTCGACGGCCAGGTCGACGCTGATGAACTGGTCCTCGATCATGGACAGCACCAGGGCCGTCGTGCCGAGTTTGAGGTAGGTGGAGATCTCGGAGAGGTTGGCGTCCCCGATGATCACGTGGAGCCGGCGGTACTTCTCGGCGTCGGAGTGCGGCTCGTCGCGCGTGTTGATGATGGGCCGCTTCAGGGTCGTCTCCAGGCCGACCTCGACCTCGAAGTAGTCCGCGCGCTGGCTGATCTGGAAGCCGTGCTCGCGGCCGTCCTGGCCGATGCCCACGCGTCCCGCTCCGGTCACGACCTGTCGCGAGACGAAGAAGGGGGTCAGGTGGCGCACGATCTCCGAGAAGGGGGTTTCCCGCTTCATCAGGTAGTTCTCGTGCGTGCCGTAGGAGGCGCCCTTGTTGTCGGTGTTGTTCTTGTAGAGGTGGATGGGCTGGGCCCCGGGCAGCTGGGCGGCGCGTACGGCGGCCTCGGCCATGATCCGTTCGCCGGCCTTGTCCCAGAGCACGGCGTCCAGCGGGTTGGTGATCTCCGGGGAGCTGTACTCGGGGTGCGCGTGGTCGACGTAGAGCCGTGCGCCGTTCGTCAGGATGACGTTGGCGAGGCCGATGTCCTCGTCGGTCAGCTGGCTGCTGTCGGCGGCCTCGCGGGCGAGGTCGAAGCCGCGGGCGTCCCGCAGCGGGTTCTCCTCCTCGAAGTCCCAGCGGGCGCGTCGCGCCCGGTGCATCGCCGCCGCGTAGGCGTTGACGATCTGGGACGAGGTGAGCATGGCATTGGCGTTCGGGTGACCGGGGACGGAGATCCCGTACTCCGTCTCGATCCCCATTACTCGCCGTACGGTCATGCGGCCCTCCTTGCCCGGCGGCGCCCCTCTCCGGGGGCGGCGCTCAAGTACCGCTGGTGCTCCGGTGCGTGTGACTGTGCGGTGCCCGTCCCCGCACTGCGCGACCGGCGGTACGGAAGAGCCTAGAACCACTGCGCGCTCGTGGGGAGATCATTTCCGTCATTGAATCTGCCCTGTCACCGGCTGGAATACGGCCGGTCAATAGGTCGGGTAAAGCAGTCGGCTGCGGATGCCCGGGGAGGGCATCCGCAGCCGCTCCGGTTCAGAGGTACTGACCGGTGTTCGCCACCGTGTCGATGGAGCGTCCGGTGTCCGCGCCTTGCTTTCCGGTGACGAGCGTACGGATGAATACGATCCGCTCGCCCTTCTTGCCGGAGATTCGGGCCCAGTCGTCCGGGTTGGTGGTGTTGGGAAGGTCCTCGTTCTCCTTGAACTCGTCCACGCACGCCTGGAGGAGGTGGGAGACCCGGAGGCCCTTCTGGTTGTGTTCGAGGAAGGCCTTGATGGCCATCTTCTTGGCACGGTCGACGATGTTCTGGATCATCGCGCCCGAGTTGAAGTCCTTGAAGTAGAGGACTTCCTTGTCGCCGTTGGCGTACGTGACCTCGAGGAAGCGGTTCTCCTCGCTTTCGGCGTACATCTGCTCGACGACGGTCTGGATCATGCTGTGGACGGTGCCGGCCGTGGAGCCCTGGTGTTCGGACAGGTCGTCCGTGTGCAGGGGCAGCGAGGCCTTGAGGTACTTCGCGAAGATGTCCTTCGCGGCCTCGGCGTCCGGACGCTCAATCTTGATCTTCACGTCGAGGCGGCCGGGGCGCAGGATGGCCGGGTCGATCATGTCCTCGCGGTTGGAGGCGCCGATGACGATGACGTTCTCCAGGCCCTCCACGCCGTCGATCTCGGCGAGGAGCTGCGGGACGATGGTGTTCTCGACGTCGGAGCTGACTCCGGATCCGCGGGTGCGGAAGAGGGATTCCATCTCGTCGAAGAAGACGATGACGGGGGTGCCCTCGCTGGCCTTCTCGCGGGCCCGCTGGAAGACCAGGCGGATGTGCCGCTCGGTCTCGCCGACGTACTTGTTGAGGAGCTCGGGGCCCTTGATGTTCAGGAAGTACGACTTGCCCTGGGCCTGTCCGGTCACTTCGGCGACCTTCTTGGCAAGGGAGTTGGCGACGGCCTTGGCGATGAGCGTCTTGCCGCAGCCGGGCGGGCCGTAGAGCAGGATGCCCTTCGGGGGCCGCAGTTCGTGTTCCTTGAACAGGTCGGGGTAGAGGTAGGGGGAGCTCGACCGCGTCGCGGATCAGCTCGATCTGGTCGCCCAGGCCGCCGATCTTGTCGTAGTCGATGTCCGGGACCTCTTCGAGGACGAGGTCCTCGACCTCGCTCTTGGGGACGACCTCGTAGACGTAGCCGGAGCGGGGTTCGAGCAGGAGGGCGTCGCCGGGACGGATGGTGATGTCCAGGAGCGGCTCGGCGAGCCTCACCACCCGTTCCTCGTCGGTGTGCCCGACGACCAGGGCGCGCTCGCCGTCCTCGAGGATCTCCTTGAGGGTGACGATGTCCCCGGCCCGCTCGAATTCCATGGCCTCGACCACGTTGAGGGCCTCGTTGAGCATGACCTCCTGGCCGCGCCGGAGGTCTTCCGGGTCGACGCTGGGGCTGACGTTCACGCGGAGCTTTCGGCCTCCGGTGAAGATGTCGACGGTGCCGTCCTCGTTCGCCTGGAGGAAGACACCGAAGCCTGCCGGCGGCTGTGCGAGCCGGTCGACTTCTTCCTTGAGGGCCACGATCTGGTCCCGGGCCTCACGGAGGGTATTCGCCAGTCGTTCGTTCTGTGCGGAGACGCCGGCCAGATTTGTCTGGAGCTCGACGATCCGCTCTTCGAGAATCCTCGTGTGTCGCGGAGAGTCGGCGAGCTTACGTCGCAGGACGGCGATTTCCTGCTCGAGATAGGCAACCTGGCCGGCGGGGTCCTCGGACCCTCGCGCGGGCCGGATGCCGCGGTTGATGTCGTCGTCGTGGGCTGCCACGGTCCTCACCTCCTCCAAGGGGAGCTGGACGCTTCCTGACCCTACCTGGGCTGGTGGTGATTGAAACCCCTAGATCACAAAGACGATAGAGGTGTGTCCGATCTTCACCCTTGCGTACTCCCTCACGCCAAGGAAATACCCACCCATCAAACTCGGGAAGCAGCCGGTTGTAAGGTCGAAGTGTTCAACACCCGTCAGGGCCCGTGCGACTTGCTGCGGCTTGTGACCGGGATGGATCACTCACCGCAGGGAACGGCAGGAGATATGACCGTGCAGCAGGAGGCTCCGACGGGCGGCACCGGTGGGGCCGGCGAGCCGCTTGAGGTCTGGATCGACCAGGACCTCTGCACCGGGGACGGCATCTGTGCGCAGTACGCGCCGGAGGTGTTCGAGCTGGACATCGACGGTCTGGCGTACGTGAAGAGCGCGGACGACGAGCTTCTGCAGGAGGTGGGGGCGACCACTCCGGTGCCGCTGCCGCTGCTCCAGGACGTGGTGGACTCGGCGAAGGAATGTCCGGGCGACTGCATCCACGTGAGGCGCGTTTCGGACGGCGTGGAGGTCTTCGGTCCGGACGCGGAGTGACGTTTCAAACACTCCTGGCGGCCGAGTCCGTCAGCTCCTGGCGGAATTTTCCGTCGCTCCAGCGCCACTTGGCGAGCTGCTTCTTGTCGGGGCAGCAGCGGGGGACCTCGGGGCCGGAGTAGCCGAGCAGGCTCGCGGTGACCGTGCGGTCGCGCACGGTGAGTTCCGTCGCGGTCTGGCGCTGCGGGGTGTCCAGGAGGGTGGCGACGACGCGGGGGCGTGAGCCTTCGGCGGGCGTCTGGGTGAGGACGTAGAGGGCGTGCGGCGGTGTTCCGGAGCCTGCGTCGCAGCGGACGGCCGCCACGGTCTCGGGGCGGCCGTCGCCGTCGAGGTCGCCCTGGGCGGTGGCGGTGACGGTCCGGGGTGCGCCCTTGCAGTCGAGGGGGTAGGTGGCGGCCGCGGCGTCGGGGGCGGTGGCCCCGGGGCCTTTCGACGCGGGTTCCTCGGCGGCGGTGGCGGTGGTGCCGGCGGCGTCGGCGGGGGTGCCGGTGGCCGGCTGTACGAGTCCCGCCGCCGCGATGACGCCGGCCAGGGCGGTGGCCGTGGCGAGCCAGTGGAGGGGCCTGGTCCGGGTGTGGGCCGGGGTGTCCTGGGGTGCCTGCGTGGCGGGGGTGTGCAGCACGCGGGGTGTCTCCTGTGCGAAGGGTGACGGGGAGCCAGCATCGTGCCACACCTCACACGGGGGTGGAACGGCAGGGTCCGGAGTCGGTGCGCGGACAACGAAAAGGCGCTGCGGCGCAGTTCCCCCGGGTCGGGGGGAACTGCGCCGCAGCGCCTTCGTGTTGGGTCGGCGGGCGGTCCTGGGCGGGTTACGCGGAACGGTCGCTGCCGGGGCCGTCGTAGTCCTCGCCGTAGGCTCCCTTGGCGGGGCGGCGGCGGCGCATGGGGGGCTCGACGCCGTCGGCGAGGCGGCGGGCGGTGACGAGGAAGCCGGTGTGGCCGATCATGCGGTGGTCCGGGCGGACGGCGAGGCCCTCGACGTGCCAGTTGCGGATCATCGACTCCCACGGCTGCGGCTCGGCGAAGCAGCCGATTTCGCGGATGGACTCGACGGTCTTGGACAGCTGGGTGGTGGTGGCCACGTAGCAGCAGAGGATGCCGCCGGGGACGAGGGCCTTGGAGACGGCGTCCAGGCATTCCCAGGGGGCGAGCATGTCGAGGATGACGCGGTCGACGTCGGTGTCGGACAGGTTGTCCTGGAGGTCGCCGACGGTGAGCTGCCAGGCCGGGTGGGGGCCGCCGAAGTAGCGTTCCACGTTGGCGGTGGCGATCTCGGCGAAGTCCGCTCGGCGCTCGTAGCTGTGGAGCATGCCCTGGTCGCCGATGGCGCGCAGCAGGAAGCTGCTGAGGGAGCCGGAGCCCACGCCCGCTTCCACGACGCGGGCGCCGGGGAAGATGTCGGCGAAGGCCAGGATCTGGCCCGCGTCCTTGGGGTAGACCACGGCGGCGCCGCGGGGCATGGACAGGACGTAGTCGGGGAGCAGGGGGCGCAGCGCGAGGTACGCGACGTTCCCCGTGGTACGGACAACACTGCCTTCGGGAGCACCGATCAGCTCGTCGTGGGGGAAGGAACCCTTGTGGGTGTGGAAATTCTTCCCGGCTTCGAGCGTGAACGTGTAGTGGCGGCCCTTGGGGTCGGTGAGCTGAACCTGGTCCCCGACCTTGAAGGGCCCGCGTCGGCGGGCGGCACCGGTCGGTTCGGACATGTGACCAGTGTATTGGCTTCAGGAGTGGGGCCGTGCCATGGCCTTCACGAAGGCTTTTTCGACGTCGAGGGTGGACAGGACGCCGTAGATGGAGCCGCCGGGGTCGAGGACGAGGTATTCGGTGGCGGGGGTGGCGCGGAGGTGGTCGAGGAGTTCTTCGCCGGTGAGGTCCGAGGAAACCTTCATGCCGTCGGTGAGGTCCTGGGCGAGGGTGCTGACGGCGACCCAGGGGCGGCGGTGTTCGGGGACGGAGGCGATGGCGCTCTCGCGGACGATGGCGGTGGGGTCTCCGTGGCCGTCGACGACCACGAGGGCGCGGGCTCCGGCTTCGTTGGCGCGGCGGAGGGCCTCGGAGAGGGGGGTGGTGTTCTCGACGGGGATGGCGCGGCGGGTGAGGCTGCGGGCGCGCAGTTCGGGGAGGTGTTCGCGCAGGCGGGCCATGCGCAGGCTGTTGCCGGCGCCGGTCCAGATGATGGCGGCCAGGATGGCGGCGAGGAGGGCGTCCATGACGGTGTCCATGCCGCCGATCTCCTCGGTGCGGTTGCCGAGGAGGCCGGTGTGGGTGAGGAGGGGAAGTCCGAGGAGGACGGCGACGGCGAGGGCGCGGCCGACCCAGGCGGCGGCGACGGTTCCTGCCATGGGTTTGCCGGTGATGCCCCAGATGACGGCGCGGAGCATGCGGCCGCCGTCGAGGGGGAGGCCGGGGAGCAGGTTGAAGGCCGCGACGAGCAGGTTGGAGATCATGAGGCCGGCGAGGAGGACGCCGGGGACGCTGGCGGGGTCGACGGCGTTCATGCCGAGGTAGAAGGCTGCGGCGAGGAGGAGGGAGAGGAGGGGGCCGACGAAGGCGAGGACGAATTCGCGGCCGGGGGTCTCGGACTCCTTCTCGATCTCCGAGACGCCGCCGAAGAACTGGAGCTGGATGCGGCGGACGGGGAGTTTGAAGCGGAGGGCGGCGACGGTGTGGGCGAGCTCGTGGACGAGCACGGAGGCGTAGAAGGCCACGGCGAAGAAGAGGGAGACGAGGTAGCGCACGGGTCCGAGGTCGGGCAGGACCCGGTCGAGCTGGTCTCCGAAGACCCAGGTGATGAGGGCGGCGACGAGGAACCAGCTGGGTGAGACGTAGACGGGCACGCCGAAGGGGCGGCCCATGAGGAGTCCGCCGCCCGGTCCGGAGCGCCGCTTTCGGCGCTCGTCGGTCTGGTCGGTGTCTGCCACGTCTGTCCTTCGTTCGGTGCCGGGGGTTCGCGTGTGGTTCTCGTGGTGTGCGGCGCGGTGTGTGCAGCGCTCGGTGATGCTCCGATCATGCAGTGCGAGGGGGCCCGGCGTCGATGGTATGCGCGTGCTGTCGGTCGCGGGTCGTAGGGTTTTGTCCATGACGACGAGCCCCGGTGCCGTGCCCGGCGCGGCCGAAGCCGCCAGCCCCAGCGCTGTGGCGCCCTCTTCGCTCTCTCCTTCCCGGGCGAGCGATTTCATGCAGTGTCCGTTGCTGTACCGGTTCCGGGTGATCGACCGGCTGCCGGAGAAGCCGAGTGCCGCGGCGACGCGGGGGACGCTGGTGCACGCGGTGCTGGAGCGGCTCTTCGATCATCCCGCGCAGGAGCGGACGGCGCCGCGGGCGAGGGAGCTGGTCCCCGGGCAGTGGGACCGGTTGCTGGGGTCTCGGCCGGAGCTGGCGGAGCTGTTCCCGGAGGGGGACGGGGGGGTGGGGCTGGCGCGGTGGCTGACGGAGGCGGAGGCGCTGGTCGAGCGCTGGTTCACGTTGGAGGACCCGACGCGGCTGGAGCCGGTGGAGCGGGAGTTCTTCGTGGAGACGGAGCTGGAGTCGGGGCTGCGGCTGCGCGGGATCATCGACCGGGTGGACGTGGCGCCGACGGGTGAGGTGCGGATCGTCGACTACAAGACGGGGAAGGCGCCGCGTCCGGAGTACGCGGAGGGCGCGCTGTTCCAGATGAAGTTCTACGCGCTGGTGGTGTGGCGGCTCAAGCAGGTGGTGCCGAGGCGGCTGCAGCTGGTGTATCTGGGCAGTGGGGACGTGCTGACGTACGACCCGGTGGTGTCGGACCTGGAGCGGGTGGAGCGCAAGCTGCTCGCGCTGTGGGAGGCGATCGGTGAGGCGACGCGGACGGGTGAGTGGCGGCCGCGGCCGACGAAGCTGTGCGGCTGGTGCGATCACCAGGCGTCGTGTCCGGAGTTCGGGGGTACTCCCCCGGTGTACCCCCTTCCGGTGGTGCCGCGGCCCGGGGGTGCTTCGGCGGGCAGCTAGGAACGGGGGGCGCGGCGCGGGGTCCGGGCGCGGGTGCCGGGGCCGGGTGCCGGGGCCGGGTGCGGGTGCCGGGCGCAGGTGCCGGGGCCGGGTGCGGGGGCGGGATTCCTTGATCGTCGGGTCAGGGCAGAATGGGCGTGTCCGCCGCGTCCGTCCGACGAATACGAGGTATCGCCCGTGGCCATCCGCGTTCTTCTGGTCGACGACCAGCCACTGTTGCGCACCGGCTTCCGGATGATCCTGGAGGCGGAGGAGGAGCTGGCGGTGGTCGGTGAGGCCGGGGACGGCCTGCAGGCGCTGGACCAGGTGCGGGCGCTGCAGCCGGACGTGGTGCTGATGGACATCCGGATGCCGCGGATGGACGGGGTCGAGGCGACGCGGCAGATCACCGGGCCGGGCCGGGACGGTCCGGCGAAGGTGCTGGTGCTGACCACGTTCGACCTGGACGAGTACGTGGTGGAGGCGCTGCGGGCGGGGGCGAGCGGGTTCCTGCTGAAGGACGCGCCGGCCAACGAGCTGGTGCAGGCGATCCGGGTGGTGGCGGCGGGTGAGGCGATGCTGGCCCCGAGCATCACGCGGCGGCTGCTGGACAAGTACGCGGGGCACCTGCCGTCGGGTGAGGACCGGGTCCCGGACACGCTGGGGACGCTGACCGAGCGCGAGGTCGAGGTGCTGAAGCTGGTGGCGCGGGGGCTGTCGAACGCGGAGATCGCGGCGGACCTGTTCGTGAGTGAGACGACGGTCAAGACCCACGTGGGGCACGTCCTGACGAAGCTGGGGCTGCGCGACCGGGTGCAGGCGGCGGTGTACGCGTACGAGAGCGGTCTGGTCCGGCCGGGCGCGCAGTAGCCCGTACCCGTGGGGCCGGGCGCCGCCGGAGGCGGTTCCGGGGACGGGTCGAGGGGCCGCGCGCGCGGCGCGACGTCGCCAGGACGTCGCGCGGCTGCGTGCGGCCCCTCGGTGTGTCCGGGGCGCGGTCCGGGTCAGCCCTTGCTGATCTCCCAGAAGCGGAAGACCGTCGAGGCGTCCAGGGACCACTGCAGGCCGTTGACGTTCTGGCGGGTGACGGCGTACTGCTTGCCCTGCCAGAGCGGGAGGAGCGGGAGCTCGTCGGCGACGATGTCCTGGAGGCGGTTGTAGTCGGTGTTGGCCGCGGTGCGGTCGGACTTCGCGGAGGTCGACGGGATGATCGTCCCGGTGATCTCCTTGTTGTCGTAGTTGTTGTTCAGGACGTTGCCCGGGCCGAAGAACGGCTGGGTGAAGTTGTCGGCGTCCGGGTAGTCGGGGACCCAGCCCTTGACGTAGATGCCGTACTTGCCGGCCTGGATGTCCTTGTCGTACTGCTCGTACTCGACGGACTTGACGTCGGCTTCGAAGAGGCCGCTGTCGTTGAGCTGCTTGGCGATGACCTCGAACTGCTGGTCGGTGGAGGGGCCGTAGCGCGAGGGGGTCGAGTAGAGGGTGACCTTGACCTTGCCGGTGATGTTGGCGGCCTTGAGGACGGCCTTGGCCTTCTCGGGCTGCGGGGTGCCGCCGTAGCGGTCGAAGAACGGCGTGGTGTGGCCGGCGATGCCGGTGGGGACGATGGAGTACAGGGCGGTGGCGGTGCCGGCGTACACGTCCTTGACGAGGGCTTCGCGGTCCACGAGGTAGGCGATGGCCTTGCGGACGGGGAGCTTGCCGACGACCGGGTCGTTCATGTTGAAGACCATGTGTTCGACTTCGGCGCCGGTGCCCTGGACGACGTCGACCTTCTCGTCGCCGGTCTTGCTGGAGGCGAGGGCGGCGATGTCCTTGGCGGCGAGGCCGCGGAAGGCGAAGTCGACGTCTCCGCTTTCGAGGACGGTCTTGAGGCCGGCCTGGTCCCCGTTGAAGAACTTCAGGGTGACGCCGGTGTTCTTCGCCTTGGCCTTGCCCGTGTAGGACTCGTTGACGGAGAAGGTGGCGCTCTTCTCGCTGAAGGAGTCGAGCTTGTAGACGCCGGAGCCGACGGCCTTGTTGTCGGTGCGGAGCTTGTCGGCCGGGTACTCGCGGTGGTCGACGATGGAGCCCGCACCCGAGGCGATCTTGCTCGGGAAGGTGGCGTCGGAGGTCTTCAGGCGGAAGACGACGGTCTGGTCGTCGGGGGCGTCGATGCCGGCGATCGAGGCGAGCATGACGGCGGGGCCGTTCTCGTCATTGATCTTCAGCGTGCGCTCGAAGGAGTACTTGACGTCCTTCGAGGTGAGCTCGTTGCCGTTGCTGAACTTCAGGTCCTTCTTCAGCGTGCACTTGAAGAGCTTGCTGTCGCCGCCCTCGAAGCCGCAGGTCTGGGCGGCGTCGGGCTCGGGGGTGGTGCCGCCCTTGGGGAAGCTCAGCAGCGACTGGAAGACGTTGTTGAAGAGCAGCCAGGAGCCCGGGTCGTAACCGGACGCCGGGTCGGTGGACTTCACCTTGTCGGATATGCCCATGACCACGCCCTTGCCGCTGCCGGCATTGGAGCCATCGGTCGAACCGCAACCGCTGAGCAGCGCGGCGGCGGTGGCCGCGCCGAGCGGGGCCGCCAGCCACTGGTTACGTCGATTCACGCGAACGTCCTTCACAGTCGAACTGTTTCGTTGCTCCGGCCCGCGACACCCGCTGCCGGTCTCTGCCTTGCTCAGCCGCTTACGCCGCGGCCGAGCTCCCACAACTGGAGGTCGGAGATGGCGTTGACCGACCACTCCACTCCGGTGATCCCGTCGCGTGCGGCGACGTACTGCTTGCCCTGCCACAGGGGCAGGACGGGTACGTCCTCGGCGACGATGTCCTGCATCTCCGTGACCGCGGGGGCGGCGACGTTGCGGTCGACCGCGCGCCGGGACTCGGGGAGGAGCCTGGTGCGCACCGTGCTGTTGGCGTACGGCGTGCCCAGGAAGTTGTCCTGCTCCAGGAACGGGGCGAGGAAGTTGTCGGCGTCCGGGTAGTCGGGGAACCAGCCGAGCCCGTAGGCGGCGTGGTCGCCCTTCTTCTGCGCGGGGCGGAACTGCGACCACTCGCTGCCCTGGACGGTGATGTCGAAGAGCTGGGTGGAGTTGAGCTGGGCCTTGAGGGCCTCGAACTCGGCGGCCGTCCCGTCGCCGTAGTGGTCGCTGGTGTAGTGCAGCGTCAGCTTGACCGGCGTCTTGATCCCGGCGTCCTTCAGCAGGGCGGCGGCCTTCGGCGTGTTGGCGTCGCCGTACTTGTTGTAGAAGGAGTTGACGTGGCCGGTGACGCTGGTGGGGACCAGCGAGTAGAGCGGCTGGGCGGACTTGCCGTAGACCTTGGAGATCAGCGCGTTGCGGTCGACGGCCGCGGCGAGGGCCTGGCGGACGGCCTTGTCCTTGACGACGGGCGCGTCGGTGTTGAAGCCGAGGTAGCGGATCTCCAGGCCGGGCATCGGGACGAGCTTGACGCCCTTGGGCGGGTTGGCGCTCAGCTCGTTGGTCTGGGCCGGCGACAGGGTGCGGGAGACCACGTGGATCTTGCCGTCGGTGAGGGCCTTGCCCATGGCCGCGGAGTCGGGGAAGGTGCGCAGCTCGACCTTGTCGTTCTGCAGCTTGAGGTCGCCCTTGTAGTGCGGGTTCTTGCTGAAGACGGCGCGGACGAGGTGGTTGTCCTTGACCTCGGCCTTCATGGTGTAGGGCCCGGAGCCGTCGACTTCGAAGCCCTCGCGGAGCTTCTTGGCGTCGTAGTCCTTCTCGCTGACGATGCCGGCGGCGGGGGTGGAGAGCTTGAAGGGGAAGGTCGCGTCCGGGGTCTTCAGGTGGAAGACGACGGTGTCCTCGCCCTTGACCTCGACGTTGTCGAGGGTGGAGAGGAGCGAGGAGGGGCCGTTCTCGTCCTTGATCGCGAGGACCCGGTCGATGGAGAACTTGACGTCCTTGGCGGTGAGCGGGTCACCGCTGGCGAACTTCAGGCCCGGGCGCAGGGTGCAGCGGTAGCTCTCGTTGCCCGAGTCGGTGAAGCGGCAGGCGGAGGCCGCTTCGGGGACGGGCTGGCCGCCGCCGCGGGGGGTGTGCATCAGCGTCTGGACGGTCTGGCGCAGGATGTTCCAGGCGCCGGCGTCGTAGGCGTAGGCGGGGTCGAACGGGGCGGGAGCGAAGTCGGCGGCCTCGAACCGGTCGGTGGTCCCGACGACGATCGCCGCGGATCCTGCTCCTCCGCCGCTCGCGGTGCCGCATGCGGCCAGCGCGGGGGTGAGCAGTCCGGCCGCGGCCGTCAGCACCATGGTCTTGCGGTTCATGCTGGAAGTACTCCCTGTAACCGGCACTTGCTCAAAGCGGTGTGGAGGGCACTTCGCGGCGGTCGCCCGTTCGGGGCGGAACGATCGGGCCGGTGGTGTGACGATCGGTCCACGCGGTTCCGGCACAGGGGTGTGTGTCCGGGACGGCTGGGTGCGGCGCAGTGCCCGGCTCGACACTAGTGGTCCGGGGCGGGATGGCTGGAACTGGCCGGACTTGGGGCGTAATCGCACCGTGATCGTAGCGAACTGCCTGTTCACAGGCAGGGCTCCGCAGATTCGGTCAGGAGCTGATCAATGTGGACACATGGGTAGCCGCGAGGGCGTCCGGACAGGCCCGTCGGGGGTGTGACGCGTGACCAAGGTCACCCTGCGCAACGGCCCCGGAGGGGATGGAATTTCAGCCTCCGAGGCTGTCGACGGAAGATCCTTCCGTCGAGGCGCCGCTCAACAGGGTTCCGTTCGGTACGGAGCGTGTTCAGGGAGTTCCGGTGCGTGGCAATGCATACCGATGTAGGGCAGTGCATGCCGATGTGTCCCCTCGGATGGGCACCGGTCCCGGCGGAGCCGAGGGCTCCGTCCCGGCGGAGCCGAGGGCTCAGTTCATCGGGACGATGAGGGAGCGCAGGAACTCCAGGTCGACGTCCTCCAGCGAGCGGACGACGGTGCGGCCGGGAGCCGGTTCGATCACACCCACCGAGGGGACGGCCACGACCCGGCAGCCCGCGGCCTCGGCGGCCGCCACGCCGGTGCTGGTGTCCTCGATGACGGCGCACCGCGAGGGGTGGGCGCCGAGCGTCCGCGCCGCGAGCAGGTACGGGTCGGGGTGCGGCTTGGTACGGGCGACCTCGTCGCCGGCCACCGTCAGGGTGAAGCGGTCGCGGCCGAGGGTGAGCAGCACCCGGTCGATGACCCGGCGGTGGGAGGCGGAGACGAGGGCGGTGGGCACGTTGTGCCGGGCCAGCTCGGCCAGCAGCCGCTCCGCGCCCGGCATCAGGGGGACGCGGTCGGCGATGCGGGCCTCGAAGCGCTCGTTGAGCAGGACGCTCAGCTCGGCGATGCCGATGGCGGCACCGGTCGCCTCGATCAGGAAGCCCGCGCTGCGGGTCATGGGGCCGCCGACGACCACGTCGCGCCAGGCGTCCTCCAGGCGGTGGCCGAGCTCGCCGAAGACCTCCGCCTCGATCTCCCACCAGAAGCCCTCGGTGTCCACCAGGGTGCCGTCCATGTCGAGAAGCACCGCCTGCAGGGCCGAGCCGTCGGCCGTGCGGGTGACGGGGGCGGGAACGGTGCTCGTCATGCGCGTACCTCTCGGAGGGGACGAGAAGGCCGGTCACCTCTTCCCACGGGGCATCCCCCGGGGAACAGGCGACCGGCCTGTATGGGACCGACAAGTGTACGTCGGCGGAGCTCAGCGTGCGTTGAAATACTTCGCTTCGGGGTGGTGGATCACGATCGCGTCCGTCGACTGCTCCGGGTGGAGCTGGAACTCCTCCGAGAGGTGGACGCCGATCCGCTCCGGCTGCAGGAGGTCGGCGATCTTCGCGCGGTCCTCCAGGTCGGGGCAGGCGCCGTAGCCTAGGGAGAAGCGGGCGCCGCGGTACTTGAGGTCGAACATGTCCTCGACCTTGGCCGGGTCCTCACCGCCGAATCCGAGCTCGGCGCGGACGCGGGCGTGCCAGTACTCGGCCATGGCCTCGGCCAGCTGCACGGAGAGGCCGTGCAGCTCCAGGTACTCCCGGTAGGAGTCGGACTCGAAGAGCTTGGCCGTGGCCTCGCCGATCTTCGAGCCGACGGTGACCACCTGGAGGCCGACGACGTCGGTCTCGCCGGACTCCTCGGGGCGGAAGAAGTCCGCGAGGCACAGCCGGCGGCCGCGGCGCTGGCGCGGGAAGGTGAAGCGGGTCCGCTCGTTGCCGTCGTCGTCGAGGATGATCAGGTCGTCGCCCTTGGAGACGCAGGGGAAGTAGCCGTAGACGACGGCCGCCTCCAGCAGGTTCTCGGTGTGCAGCTTCTCCAGCAGGCCGCGCAGGCGCGGGCGGCCCTCGCTCTCGACGAGCTCCTCGTACGTGGCTCCGCCCGCGCGGGCCTGCTTGAGGCCCCACTGGCCCTTGAAGAGGGCTCCCTCGTCCAGCCAGGAGGCGTAGTCCTTGAGCGGGATGCCCTTGACCACGCGGGTGCCCCAGAAGGGCGGGGTGGGCACCGGGTTGTCGACGGACACGTCCGAGCGGCCGCCCGGCTCCTCGGGCTCCTCCACCTGGAGGGGGGTGTCCCGCTTGGCGACGCGGCGCTGCTTGAGCTCGGGCAGGGTCGCGCCGGGCACGCCGCGCTTGACGGCGATGAGGGCGTCCATCAGGCGCAGGCCCTCGAAGGCGTCGCGGGCGTAGCGGACCTCGCCCTCGTAGATCTCGTGGAGGTCCTGTTCGACGTAGGCGCGGGTGAGGGCGGCGCCGCCGAGGATCACCGGGTAGTCGGCGGCCAGCTTGCGCTGGTTCAGCTCCTCCAGGTTCTCCTTCATGATCACGGTCGACTTCACGAGCAGGCCGGACATGCCGATGACGTCGGCCTTGTGCTCCTGGGCGGCTTCGAGGATCGCGGAGACGGGCTGCTTGATGCCGATGTTGACGACGTTGTAGCCGTTGTTGGTGAGGATGATGTCGACGAGGTTCTTGCCGATGTCGTGGACGTCGCCGCGGACGGTGGCGAGGACGATGGTGCCCTTGCCCTCGTCGTCCGTCTTCTCCATGTGGGGTTCGAGGTAGGCCACCGCGGACTTCATCACCTCGGCGGACTGCAGGACGAAGGGGAGCTGCATCTGGCCGGAGCCGAAGAGCTCGCCGACGACCTTCATGCCCTCCAGGAGGGTGTCGTTGACGATGTCGAGGGCCGGGCGGGTCCGGAGGGCCTCGTCGAGGTCGGTCTCCAGGCCGTTCTTCTCGCCGTCGATGATGCGGCGCCGCAGGCGCTCCTCCAGGGGCAGGGCGAGGAGTTCCTCGGCGCGGCCGGCCTTGAGGGACTTGGTGTTGACGCCCTCGAAGAGGGCCATCAGCTTCTGCAGCGGGTCGTAGTCGCCCTCGCGCCGGTCGTAGATCAGGTCGAGGGCGGTGGTGACCTGCTCCTCGTCGAAGCGGGCGATCGGCAGGATCTTGGAGGCGTGGACGATGGCGGAGTCCAGGCCGGCCTTGACGCACTCGTCGAGGAAGACCGAGTTCAGCAGGACGCGGGCGGCCGGGTTGAGGCCGAAGGAGATGTTGGACAGGCCGAGGGTGGTCTGCACGTCCGGGTGGAGCCGCTTGAGCTCGCGGATCGCCTCGATCGTGGCGATGCCGTCCTTGCGGGACTCCTCCTGGCCGGTGCAGATGGTGAAGGTCAGGGTGTCGATGAGGATGTCCGACTCGCGGATCCCCCAGTTGGCCGTGAGGTCCTCGATGAGGCGTTCGGCGATGGCGACCTTGTGCTCGACGGTGCGGGCCTGGCCCTCCTCGTCGATGGTGAGCGCGATGAGCGCGGCGCCGTGCTCCTGGGCCAGCCGGGTGACCTTGGCGAAGCGGGAGTCGGGGCCGTCGCCGTCCTCGTAGTTCACGGAGTTGATGACCGCGCGGCCGCCGAGCTTCTCCAGGCCCGCCCGGATGACGGGGACCTCGGTGGAGTCCAGGACGATCGGCAGGGTGGACGCGGTGGCGAAGCGGCCGGCCAGTTCCTCCATGTCGGCGACGCCGTCGCGGCCGACGTAGTCGACGCAGAGGTCGAGCATGTGCGCGCCCTCGCGGATCTGGTCGCGGGCCATCTCGACGCAGTCGTCCCAGCGGGCCTCCAGCATGGCCTCGCGGAACTTCTTGGAGCCGTTGGCGTTGGTGCGCTCGCCGATCGCCATGTACGAGGTGTCCTGGCGGAAGGGCACGGTCTGGTAGAGCGAGGCGGCGCCGGGCTCGGGCTGCGGGTCGCGCGGGACGACGGCCGTGCCGCGGACGCGCTCGACGACCTGGCGCAGGTGCTCGGGGGTGGTGCCGCAGCAGCCGCCGACCAGGGAGAGGCCGTACTCGCGGACGAAGGTCTCCTGGGCGTCGGCCAGCTCGGGGGCGGTCAGCGGGTAGTGCGCGCCCTGCTTGGTCAGGACGGGCAGGCCGGCGTTGGGCATGCAGGAGAGCGGGATGCGGGCGTTGCGCGCGAGGTAGCGCAGGTGCTCGCTCATCTCGGCCGGGCCGGTGGCGCAGTTCAGGCCGATCATGTCGATGCCGAGGGGCTCCAGGGCGGTCAGGGCCGCGCCGATCTCGGAGCCGAGCAGCATGGTGCCGGTGGTCTCGACGGTGACGGAGCAGATGAGCGGGACGGTGACGCCGAGCGCCTCCATGGCGCGGCGGGCGCCGATGATGGAGGACTTGGTCTGCAGGAGGTCCTGGGTGGTCTCGACGAGCAGCGCGTCGGCGCCGCCGGAGATCAGGCCCTCGGCGTTGGTCTGGTAGGCGTCGCGGATCTGCGCGTAGGTGATGTGGCCGAGGGTGGGCAGCTTGGTGCCCGGACCCATGGAGCCGAGGACCCAGCGCTGCTGTCCGGTGGAGGCGGTGAACTCGTCGGCGACCTCGCGGGCGATGCGCGCGCCGGCCTCGGAGAGTTCGAAGTTGCGTTCGGCGATGTCGTACTCGGCGAGGGCCGCGTAGTTCGTGCCGAAGGTGTTGGTCTCGACGCAGTCCACGCCCACCGAGAAGTACGCCTCGTGGACGGAGCGCACGATGTCGGGGCGGGTGATGTTGAGGACCTCGTTGCAGCCTTCGAGCTGCTGGAAGTCCTCCATGGTGGGGTCCTGCGCCTGGAGCATCGTTCCCATGGCTCCGTCGGCGACGACCACGCGGGTCGCGAGCGCCTCCCGGAGGGCATCGGCCCGGTTCTGGGTGTCGGCGGGCGGGTTCGGCAACGAGGCCATGGAGTGCTCCCTGGGATGCGACGGCTGTCGGCTTTGCACCCCCGCTGTGTCAAGGGTGCACGCGGCCAGCGTAACCGCGAGGCACCCGCCCCGGTGTGGGTGTCCCACGTGGCGGACTGCATTCTGTGGCGGGGGCTTGCCGCAGGTGTCCCGGTGGCGGTACGGCGAACAGATCTCCTACGGTGCGCGAGGTCGGCATCGACCGATACTGTTCAGCATTGTCGAACCACATCAAGATGGTCGTAGATACCGAAGGTCAGCAGGAGGCTGCGCGATGGCACGGAACATCCAGTCGCTCGAACGAGCCGCTGCGATGCTGCGACTCCTGGCGGGCGGCGAACGCCGGCTGGGGCTCTCGGACGTGGCGTCCTCGCTGGGCCTGGCCAAGGGCACGGCCCACGGCATCCTGCGCACCCTGCAGGCCGAGGGCTTCGTCGAGCAGGACCCGGCGTCGGGCCGCTACCAGCTGGGCGCCGAGCTGCTGCGCCTGGGCAACAGCTACCTGGACGTGCACGAGCTGCGCGCCCGCGCCCTGGTGTGGACGGACGACCTGGCCCGGGCGAGCGGCGAGAGCGTGTACGTGGGCGTGCTGCACCAGAGCGGGGTGCTGATCATGCACCACGTCTTCCGGCCCGACGACAGCCGCCAGGTACTGGAGGTCGGGGCCATGCAGCCGCTGCACTCCACCGCGCTGGGCAAGGTGCTGTCCGCGTACGACCCGGTCGCGCACGCCCAGGCGATGGAGGTCGAGCGGGACCCGTTCACCCCCCGCACGGTCACGGACGCGACCGGCTTCGAGGAGATCCTCGGGCTGACCCGGGCGCGCGGCTGGGCCGCGGACGTCGAGGAGACGTGGGAGGGCATCGCCTCCGTGGCGGCGCCGATCCACGACCGGCGCCGCATGCCGGTGGGCGCGGTGGCGGTCGCGGGCGCCGTGGAGCGGGTGTGCGGCGACTCCGGCGAGCCCCGGGCGGCCCTCGTGGCCTCGGTGCGGGACTGTGCGCGCGCGGTTTCACGCGATCTCGGCGCAGGCCGGTTCTGACCTCCCTTTAACAGGCTCCGGCCGTCACCTGGCCCCCTTCTGCCCATTTTTCGCCATATCTCGACCTTGAGATGGCCGGATTTGGCTGATCGCACGTGCTGGTAACGATCCGACACATTGGCCTGGCCGACCCTTGACGCATTCTTCACCTGGGCGGAAAACTGCCGTTCACCGGTCGACATTGTCGAACACCTACCGGCAATACGCGCTAGGATGCGACAAGGCCAAGGACCGGTGCAGCACTCACCGAGTGCGCGGAACCACCGGAGGGACCCGGGTTCCGCCCACCCCTGGACGTACGTAAGGAGTCGCGGGTGTCCAGCTCCGACATCTTCATCGGCGAGACCATCGGTACCGCCCTGCTCACTCTGCTCGGCGGTGGCGTCTGCGCCGCAGTGACGCTCAAGAGCTCCAAGGCCCGCAACGCGGGCTGGCTCGCGATCACCTTCGGCTGGGGCTTCGCCGTCCTGATCGCGGCCTACGTCTCCGCGCCGCTCTCCGGAGCGCACCTCAACCCGGCGGTCACCGTCGGCCTCGCCGTCAAGACCGGCGAGTGGGGCGACACCCCCGTCTACTTCGCCGGCCAGCTGCTGGGCGCCATGCTCGGCGCGGTGGTGATGTGGGTGACCTACTACGGCCAGTTCCGCGCACACCTCTCCGACCCCGAGCACATCCGCGACGCCAAGCTCGGTCCGGAGGACCCGCACCCGCACGACGTGGCCGGCCCCGTGCTCGGCGTCTTCTCCACGGGCCCCGAGATCCGCAACGTCGTGCAGAACCTCGCGACCGAGATCATCGGCACCGCCGTGCTCGTCCTGGCGATCCTGACCCAGGGCCTGCAGGACGGCGGCAAGGGCCTCGGTGTCATCGGTGTCCTGATCACGTCCTTCGTGGTCGTCGGCATCGGCCTCTCCCTGGGCGGCCCGACCGGTTACGCCATCAACCCGGTCCGCGACCTCGGCCCCCGAATAGTCCACGCCCTGCTGCCGCTCCCCAACAAGGGCGGCTCCGACTGGGGATACTCCTGGATCCCGGTGGCCGGCCCGCTCGTCGGTGCCGTGCTCGCCGGCGGTCTTTACAACATCGCGTTCGCCTGATCAGCATCTGCCGCGCTCGTAAGATCCGCACCGCACTCCTGATTCCGCCTACTCACCAGACCTGCCAGGAGCAGCCATCATGACCAGCAGCACCGGCCCCTTCATCGCCGCGATCGACCAGGGCACCACCTCCTCCCGCTGCATCGTCTTCGACCGCGACGGCCGCATCGTCGCCGTCGACCAGAAGGAGCACGAGCAGATCTTCCCGAAGCCGGGCTGGGTCGAGCACGACGCCACCGAGATCTGGACCAACGTCCAGGAGGTCGTCGCCGGCGCCATCGCCAAGGCCGAGATCACCGCCGCCGACGTCAAGGCGATCGGCATCACCAACCAGCGCGAGACCACCCTGCTGTGGGACCGCCACACCGGCGAGCCCGTCCACAACGCGCTCGTCTGGCAGGACACCCGCACCGACGCCCTGTGCAAGGAGCTCGGCCGCAACGTCGGCCAGGACCGCTTCCGCCGCGAGACCGGCCTGCCGCTGGCGAGCTACTTCGCGGGCCCGAAGGTGCGCTGGCTGCTCGACAACGTCGAGGGCCTGCGCGAGCGCGCCGAGGCCGGCGACATCCTCTTCGGCACCATGGACTCCTGGGTCATCTGGAACCTCACGGGCGGCGCCCAGGGCGGTGCGCACGTCACCGACGTCACCAACGCCTCGCGCACCATGCTCATGAACCTGCACACCCTCGCCTGGGACGAGAAGATCGCGGAGTCGATGGGCGTCCCGCTCAACGTGCTCCCCGAGATCAAGTCCTCCGCCGAGGTCTACGGCCACGTCAAGGACGGCGTCCTCGCCGGTGTCCCGGTCGCCTCGGCGCTCGGCGACCAGCAGGCCGCCCTCTTCGGCCAGACCTGTTTCGCCGAGGGCGAGGCGAAGTCCACGTACGGCACCGGAACGTTCATGCTCATGAACACCGGCGACAAGATCATCAACTCCTACAGCGGCCTGCTGACCACGGTCGGCTACCAGATCGGCGACCAGAAGCCGGTCTACGCCCTGGAGGGCTCCATCGCCGTCACCGGCTCGCTCGTCCAGTGGATGCGCGACCAGATGGGCCTGATCAAGTCCGCGGCCGAGATCGAGACCCTGGCCCTCTCCGTCGAGGACAACGGCGGCGCCTACTTCGTCCCGGCCTTCTCCGGCCTGTTCGCCCCGTACTGGCGCTCCGACGCCCGCGGTGTGATCGCCGGCCTCACCCGGTACGTCACCAAGGCGCACATCGCCCGTGCCGTCCTGGAGGCCACCGCCTGGCAGACCCGCGAGATCACCGACGCCATGACCAAGGACTCCGGCGTCGAGCTCGCCGCCCTCAAGGTCGACGGCGGCATGACCTCCAACAACCTGCTGATGCAGACGCTCTCGGACTTCCTGGACGCCCCCGTGGTGCGCCCCATGGTCGCCGAGACCACCTGCCTCGGCGCCGCCTACGCCGCCGGCCTGGCCGTCGGCTTCTGGCCCGACACCGACGCCCTGCGCGCCAACTGGCGCCGCGCGGCGGAATGGACCCCGCGGATGCCCGCCGAGCAGCGGGACCGCGAGTACAAGAGCTGGCTCAAGGCCGTGGAGCGTTCCATGGGCTGGGTCGACGACGAAGACGCCAGCTGATCCGCACCAGCTGAGTCAATCGACGAGGAGCTGAAAGAGATATGAGCACCCTGCAGAGCGTCCCCGCCCTGGGTACGCACCCGACCGCCGGCGCGAACGCGAGCCGTGCCGAGACCCGCGAGCAGCTGGCCAAGGCCACGTACGACCTGCTGGTCATCGGTGGTGGAATCCTGGGCACCTCGGTGGCCTGGCACGCCGCGCAGTCGGGCCTGCGGGTTGCCATGGTGGACGCCGGCGACTTCGCCGGCGCCACCTCCTCGGCCTCCTCCAAGCTCGTCCACGGTGGCCTGCGCTACCTGCAGACCGGCGCGGTCAAGCTGGTCGCGGAGAACCACCACGAGCGGCGGGTGCTGGCCAAGGACGTGGCCCCGCACCTGGTCAACCCGCTCACCTTCTACCTGCCGGTCTACAAGGGCGGTCCGGTGGGTGCGGCCAAGCTGGGCGCGGGCGTCTTCGCCTACTCCGCCCTCTCGGCCTTCGGCGACGGCATGGGCAAGGTCATATCGCCCGCCCGTGCCGTCGCCGACAACCCCGGTCTGAAGACCGACAACCTCAAGGCCGTCGCGGTCTACTACGACCACCAGATGAACGACTCCCGCGTCGCCGTCATGACGGTCCGCGCGGCCGTCGAGTCGGGTGCGGTCGTCCTCAACCACGCCGAGGTCACCGGGCTGCGCAAGACTCAGGGCCGGGTCACCGGCGCCGAGCTCAAGGACCGCCTGGACGGCACCGAGTTCGGGATCGACGCCCGCGTCGTGCTCAACGCCACCGGCCCGTGGGTGGACCACCTGCGGCGCATGGAAGACAAGCACTCGATGCCGTCGATCCGCCTCTCCAAGGGCGCGCACATCGTCATGAAGCGCAAGTCGCCGTGGAAGGCCGCCATGGCCACCCCGATCGACAAGTACCGCATCACCTTCGCCCTCCCCTGGGAGGACCAGCTGCTGCTCGGCACCACCGACGAGGTGTACGAGGGCGACCCGGCGGACGTGCGCGCCACCGAGTCCGACATCCAGCAGATCCTGGACGAGGCGGCCTTCTCGGTGAAGGACGCCGACCTCGACCGCTCGCTGATGACGTACGCCTTCGCCGGCCTGCGCGTGCTGCCCGGCGGCCCGGGCGGCGTGGAGAAGGCCAAGCGCGAGACGGTCGTCTCCGAGGGCGCGGGCGGCATGCTGTCGGTCGCCGGCGGCAAGTGGACGACGTACCGCCACATCGGCCGCGTCGTCATGGACAAGCTGGCCAAGCTCCCCGGCAGCCCGCTGACCGAGGACATGGAGCCGGTGAAGTCCCTCGTGCGCCGGATCGCGCTGCCGGGCGTCGCCAACCCGAACGCGGTCGCCCACCGGCTGCTGGTGGACCGCGAGCCCGGCACGCGGATGGACCCGCTGACCGCGCGCCACCTGGCCTCGCACTACGGCTCCCTGGCCTTCGACATCGCACGCATCGCGAACGAGGACCCGGCGCTGGCCGAGCGCATCCACCCGGACGGTCCGGAGATCTGGGCGCAGGTCGCCTACGCCCGTGACCACGAGTGGGCCGAGACGGTCGACGACGTGCTGCGCCGCCGTACGACGGTGACGATCCGCGGCCTGGACGACGACGCCGTGAAGGCCCGTGTCGAGGAGATGCTGGCCCGCAAGGCATAGCTCTCCCGCAGGTGGGGAAGAGGGGCGGTTCCGAGGGGAACCGCCCCTCTGTCGTGGGCTGTGGCCGGTGTCCCCTCAAGGCTTAGGCTGGCCCACGTACGCAAGGAACTTCGGAAGGAGACCTGGGTGATCGAGCTTGAGGGCGTGCCCGAGCTGATCGACCCGGTCATGGTGGCCGCGTTCGAGGGCTGGAACGACGCGGGTGACGCGGCCTCCGGTGCGGTCGCACACCTGGACCGGGAGTGGAAGGGCGAGGTCTTCGCGGCGCTGGACGCCGAGGACTACTACGACTTCCAGGTCAACCGGCCCACGGTGTGGCTGGACAACGGGGTGCGCAAGATCACGTGGCCGACGACCCGGCTCTCGGTGGTCCGCGTGGGCGGCGCCAAGCCGCGCGACCTGGTGCTGGTGCGCGGGATCGAACCGTCCATGCGCTGGCGGTCGTTCTGCAACGAGATCCTCGGCTTCGCGCACGAGCTGGGCGTGGAGATGGTGGTCATCCTGGGGGCGCTCCTCGGGGACACGCCGCACACCCGGCCGGTGCCGGTGAGCGGGGTCACCTCGGACGCGGACCTGGCCCGGACGATGGACCTGGAGGAGACCAAGTACGAGGGCCCCACGGGCATCGTGGGCATCCTCCAGGAGGCCTGTACGCACGCGGGCGTGCCGGCGGTGTCGCTGTGGGCGGCGGTGCCGCACTACGTGTCGCAGCCGCCGAACCCGAAGGCGACGCTGGCCCTGCTGAACCGGCTGGAGGACCTGATCGACATCAGGATCCCGCTGGGCGAGCTGCCGGAGGACGCGCGGGCGTGGCAGCTGGGCGTGGACCAACTGGCCGCCGAGGACAGCGAGGTGGCGGAGTACGTCCAGACGCTGGAGGAGGCGCGCGACACCGCCGACCTGCCCGAGGCCTCGGGCGACGCGATCGCGCGCGAGTTCGAGCGGTACCTGCGGCGGCGTGACCCGGCGGCGGGCCCGGCGGCGGAGGCGGGCGACGGCTCGTACCTGCGGGACACGAGCGGGGGTCTCCGGCCGCCGAAGCCGCAGCCGCCGGTGTCCCCGCCGCAGCCGGAGGCTCCGCCGGAGGAGCCGGGCGAGGACACCCCGGAGGCGTAGCCGGGCGGGGCCGGGCGGGGCCGGGCGGGGCCGGGCGGGGCCGGGCGGGGCCGGGCGGGCCGGACCTCCCGGCGTCCGGACACGGCGATGCCCCCGGTCCCTGTCGGGGCCGGGGGCATCGCGACGGGTGCTACAGGGCCACGCCCAGGAGGGCGTCGACCGTGCGGGAGATCAGGCCGGGGGCCGACTCGTCGTCGCCGTCGGTGGCGTTCTGCCGTTCCACCCAGCGGTCCACGGCCGCGAGCGCCGCGGGGGCGTCCAGGTCGTTCGCCAGGGCCTCGCGGACCTCTTCGAGGACCCCGTCCGCCGCGATGCCGTCCGGCCGGGAGACCGCCGCGCGCCACCGCTCCAGCCGGGCCACGGCCTCGTCGAGGACCGCGTCCGTCCACTCCCAGTCGGCGCGGTAGTGGTGCGAGAGCAGGGCCAGGCGGATCGCCGCCGGGTCCACGCCGGCGCGCCGCAGCGCCGAGACGAAGACGAGGTTGCCCTTCGACTTCGACATCTTCTCGCCGTGCAGGGCGACCATGCCGGCGTGGACGTAGGCCTTGGCCATCGGGAACTCGCCGGTCAGCGCCTGCGCGTGCGACGCGCCCATCTCGTGGTGCGGGAAGGCGAGGTCGGAGCCGCCGCCCTGGATGTCGAAGCCCATGCCCAGGTGGTCCAGGGCGATCGCGACGCACTCGATGTGCCAGCCCGGCCGGCCGCGGCCCAGCGAGCCGCCGTCCCAGCTCGGCTCGCCCGGACGCGCCGCCATCCACAGCATCGGGTCCAGCGGGTTCTTCTTCCCCGGGCGCTCGGGGTCGCCGCCCCGCTCCGCCGAGAGCAGGCGCATCGCCTCGGCGTCGAGGTGGGAGACCCCGCCGAAGTGCGGGTCGGACTCCACCGAGAAGTAGATGTCGCCGTCGAGCTCGTAGGCGGCGCCCGCGTCCCGCAGCCGCTCGACCAGCGGCACGATGCCGGGTATGGCCTCGACGGCTCCGATGTAGTGCTGCGGGGGCAGCATCCGCAGGGCGGTCATGTCCTCACGGAAGAGCGCGGTCTCGCGCTCGGCCAGCTCGGTCCAGTCGTGGCCGTCGCGCAGCGCCCGCTCCAGGAGCGGATCGTCGACGTCCGTGACGTTCTGGACGTAGTGGACCTGCCGCTTGGTGTCGAGCCACACGCGCTGCACGAGGTCGAACGCGTTGTAGGTCGCCGCGTGACCGATGTGGGTCGCGTCGTACGGGGTGATGCCGCAGACGTAGATGCGGGCGACGGGACCGGGGGCGAGGGTGATCGTCCCCTGGGTCGCGGTGTCGTGGATCTGGAGGTCGCGGCCCTTGCCGGGAAGGGCGGGGACCTCAGAAGCGGGCCAGGCATGCATGTGTCGAGCCTAACCGGACGGATGTTCCGGAAACGAACTGGACCTGCACTGTTGTCTTGATCGGCGCTCTTGCGGTCCGGCCGGTTCTGTGCCTGCGCCCGGTGGCCGGATCAGACCGGTGGCCAGGGGATCGACGGCCACTGCCCGGACGGCAGCGGATGCGTTCCGGTACGCAGCATGTGCGCCACCCGCTCCCGTACGGCGGCCAGCTCGGCCGTCGTGATCAGTTCGGCCAGCCGGGTGGCGAGGGGGGCGCCCTCGGCCAGCTGCGCGGCCAGCGAGCCGAGCGCCTGCCGGGCCTCGTCCGTCAGCGGCTCCCCCGCCCAGCCCCACAGCAGGGTGCGCAGCTTGTCCTCGGTGTGGAAGGTCACGCCGTGGTCGATGCCGTAGATCCGCCCGTCGGGCGCCGGCAGCAGGTGCCCGCCCTTGCGGTCGCCGTTGTTGATCACGGCGTCGAGGACGGAGAGCCGGCGCAGCGTGGGGTCGTCGGCGTGGACGAGCAGGGCGGTGCGGCCCTCCTCGACCTGCGCGAGCGCCACGGGCTTCCAGCCCGCACCGGCCTCCTCGCCGTCGACGAGCGCGAGGAGCCCGTCCTCGGGGGAGTCCTCCCGCGGCTGCCGGGCCTCGATCCACTGCTGGACCATGCCCTCGCCGTAGGGGCCGTCGCGCAGCACGGTGGCGGGCACCAGGCCCCATCCGGTGGCCTCGGAGACCAGGTAGGCGGCCACCTCCCGCTGGGCGAGGCTGCCGTCGGGGAAGTCCCACAGCGGCCGCTCCCCCTTGACCGGCTTGTAGACGCAGTCGGTGCTCGCGCCGTCGTGGGTGACGGTGCACAGCAGGACCGCGTTGGACGCCTCGCGGATCCGGCCCACGACGGTCAGCTCGCCCTCGGCGAGCAGTTCCTCCATGTCCCCCTGGCCCGTCACGCCTGGCGCCGGTAGCCGTTCTGGCGCGGGCACACGTGCCCCTCCGGGTCCAGCGGCAGACTGCACAGCGGACACGGCGGGCGGCCTGCGTTGACCACGTCCAGGGCGCGCTTGGCGAAGGCGCGGGCCTGGGCGCCGGTGAGGCGGACCCGCAGCATCGGCGGGCCGTTCTCCTCGTCCTGGAGCAGCCGCTCCTCCGCCTCGGCGAGGTCCTCGTCGGACTCGGCGTCCAGCTCCACCAGGGCCTGCGCCTCGACGATCATCCGCTGTTCCTCGCCGTCCCAGGCCAGGGCCATGGTGCCGACGCGGAACTCCTCCTCGACGGGGACGTCCAGCGGGGCGGTGTCGGCCGCCTCCGTGGGGGCCACGGCCGGGACCGGGGCGTTTCCGCCGGTCCGCCGTACGACCTCGTCCAGCAGCTCGTCCATCCGCTCGGCGAGTGCGGCGACCTGGGTCTTCTCCAGGGAGACGCTGGTGACGCGGGGGCCGGCGGAGGCCTGCAGGAAGAACGTACGGCGTCCCGGCAAGCCGACCGTGCCGGCCACGAAGCGGTCCGGCGGGTCGTAGAGGAACACCTGACGGGGCACGTCCAGTCTCCAAGTCTCGGCGGCGGGGGCGGATCTGCGCCCTTGTGCGGGCCCGTCCACCCTACTGCGCCGTGCGATCACGCCGCGCCCGCGCCGCCCCCCACGACCGCGTTGCCGGAGTCCTCGCTGTCCTTGTCGGAGGCGACGGGCCCGGGCGCCGCCGGGCGCCGTACGAGGGAGCCGAAGTCGCCCGTGTCGCCCAGCCGGAACACGAACGGCCGGGTCTCGGTGTAGCGGATCGCCGTCACCGAGCAGGGGTCGACGTGGATGCGCTGGAAGAGGTCCAGGTGCATGCCGAGGGCGTCGGCGACAAGGGACTTGATGATGTCGCCGTGCGAGCACATCAGGAAGACGGCGTCGCTGCCGTCCCGCTCCTCGATGCGGGCGTTCCAGTCCCGTACGGCGTCCACGGCGCGCGCCTGCATGGCCCGCATGGACTCGCCGCCGGGAAAGGCGGCCGCCGACGGGTGCTGTTGGACGATCTTCATCAGCGGTTCTTCGGACAGTTCGGAGAGTTTGCGTCCGGACCAGTCGCCGTAGTGGCACTCGCCGATCCGCTCGTCCGTGTGGAGTTCCAGCTCGGGCCGGGCGGCCAGCAGGGGTGCGAGGGTCTCCCGGCAGCGTTGCAGGGGGCTGGTGACGGCGGCGGCGAGCGGCACGCCCGTGAGCCGTCCGGGGAGCGCCGCCGCCTGCTCGGCGCCGCGCTCGTCGAGGGCCACGCCGGGGGTCCATCCGGCGAGCAGCCCTGCGGTGTTGGCGGTGGACCGCCCGTGTCGTACGAGGATCAGCGTGGCCATGGGGGCCAGCGTAGGCGGTGTGCGAGGGGGGTGCGGGCGCCTCGGCGGCGGGGGACAATGTTCGGCGTGATTGTCGACTGCGCGATTTACCGGGACGGTCGCCGCGCCAAGGGTCCGGAGGACTTCTCGGACGCCCTGGAGGAGGCCCGGGCGAGCGGGGACGCCTTCCTGTGGATCGGCACGTACGAGCCCACGGAGGCGGAGTTCGATCACGTCCGCCGGGAGTTCGGCCTGCACCCGTTGGCGGTGGAGGACGCCCTCAACGCCCACCAGCGCCCCAAGCTGGAGGTGTACGACGACTCGCTGTTCGTCGTGCTGAAGCCGGTGGTCTACGACGAGGCCACGGACACGGTGTCCGCGGGTGAGCTGATGCTGTTCATCGGCGACTCCTTCGTGGTCACCGTCCGGCACGGCGAAGGGGCCCCGCTGGCGGCCGTGCGCCACCGGCTGGAGCAGGAGCCGGACGTGCTGCGCCACGGCCCGACGGCGGTGCTGTACGCGGTGGCCGACGCCGTCGTGGACCACTACATCGAGGTGGCGGCCGAACTGCAGTCGGACCTGGAGGAGCTGGAGGCGGAGGTCTTCGCCCCGAACGCCTCGGACACCAAGAACACCGCGGCCCGGATCTACGGTTTCAAGCGGCAGGTGCTGGAGTTCCGGCGGGCGACGAGCCCCCTGCTGGCGCCGATGGACCGGCTCGCCTTCGGGCAGGTGCCCTTCGTCCACGAGCACGCCCAGCCCTTCTTCCGTGACGTCGCCGACCACCTGACCAAGGCGAGCGAGTACATCGAGGGCCTGGACCGGCTGCTGTCGGACGCGCTGGCCGCGCACCTCGCGCAGACGGGTCTGCGGCAGAACGACGACGTGCGGAAGATCTCGGCCTGGGCGGCGATCGCGGCGGTGCCGACGATGGTCGCGGGGATCTACGGGATGAACTTCGACCACATGCCCGAACTCCACCGGTGGTGGGGCTATCCGGGTGTGCTCGTGCTGATGGCCGGCGCCTGCCTGGGCCTGCACCGGCTGTTCAAGCGCCGCGGCTGGCTCTGACCGGCCGGCCGCCCGCGGGGCGGGCAGGGCGGGCGGGGCGGGCGGGGCCTAGGCGAAACCGGGGGCGGTGACCGGTGCGCCGCCGAGGGCGTTGCGCCGCTCGGGCATCCGCAGGTCGACCATCCGGTGCCAGCCGCTGAACCGCTCGTACGCGTACATCGCGCGGATGCCGGCGGCCAGCACGGCGGCCTTCGGCGCGGGCCAGTGCAGCAGCCGCCCCATGTGGTCCATCACGGCGAGGCTCACGTCGCGGTAGACGGCGATCTCGGCGAGGGCGCTCTCACGCAGGACCCGCTGGATCGTCCGCCCGTAACCGGCGCGGGCCAGCCGCAGCAGCTCCTCGTGGCAGTAGGAGAGGTGGTTGTCCTCGTCGTTGCTGATCATGTGGATGGCCTTGCCCACCACGGGGTGGTCGCCGAAGTACTTGACCAGCATGTCCATCTGGTCGGCGGCGCGCTGTTCGGTGACCCGGCTGTGGGCGAGGTAGACGACGATGTCCTCCTCGCTCAGCGCCTCCTGGCGGCGGAGCTTGTCGTGGGCGAGTCCGATGCCGCGGCGCTCCAGCAGCATCGTGTAGTCGGTCTCGGGCGGTACGGGGACGGCCTCCAGGCCGCGTTTGCGGAGCAGGGCGTGGAAGATCCGGCCGTGCTTGTCCTCGTCGGCGCCGTGCCGGGTGATCTTGGGCGCGAGGTCGCGCATGCCGTCCGGGACCAGGGCCGCGATACGGGCGTTCTCCCAGCCGCCCTGGGCTTCCCCGCTGGCGGCGATGGAGCAGAACAGCTGGAAGGAGTCGTCGTTGTCGACGATCTCCTGGAACAGGCTGCGGGCAGAGAGCATGCAACGAGTCAAACGCCGCTCCCGGGGGCGGGCAACCGCGGCGTGTCACTACTCGTCCGAATGAACGAACCTCCGTGCCGGGCGCGACGCGTAACCCCTTCGCCCTCCGGCGCGTTGTGGGGTGTGTCGGCCGTGGCGGGGAAGACCCCCCGAGCCCCCACCACGGCCGCAGAGCATGCGGGCGGCGTCCGGCACCCCCGGCGCCGCCCCCGGTCAGGCGAGGCCCGCGCGTTCCATGGCCTCCGTGCCGGCACGCAGGGCGGCGATCCGCTCGTCCAGGGTGAAGCCGGCCGGGGCCAGCGTGAGGGTGGTGACCCCGGCCTCCGCGTAGGCCCGCATCCCGTCGGCGATCCGCTCGACCGGGCCGAGCAGCGTCGTCGAGTCGATCAGCGAGTGCGGGACGGCCTCGGCCGCGCCGTTCTTGTCGCCGGCCAGGTACTTGTCCTGGATCTCGGCTGCTTCCTTCTCGTAGCCCATGCGCTGGGCCAGCTGGTTGTAGAAGTTCTGCTTGCGGCTGCCCATGCCGCCCACGTACAGGGCGGTGTAGGGGCGGAACATGTCGGCGAGGGCCGTCACGTCGTCACCGAGGGCCAGCGGCACGGTCGGGCAGACGTCGAAGCCGTCCATCGTCAGCCCGGCCTTCTCGCGGCCCGCCCGGATGTGGGTGAGGGCCGTGGCCTCCAGGTGCTCGGCGGCCGGGAAGATCAGCAGGGCCCCGTCGGCGATCTCGCCGGTCTGCTCCAGGTTCCTGGGCCCGATGGCGGCGATGTAGAGCGGGATGTGCTCGCGCTCGGGGTGCACGGTCAGCTTGATCGGCTTGCCCGGGCCGCCGGGGAGCGGAAGGGTCCAGTGCTCGCCCTCGTAGCTGAGCCGCTCGCGGGACATGGCCTTGCGGACGATCTCCACGTATTCGCGGGTACGGGCGAGCGGCTTGTCGAACTTGACGCCGTACCAGCCCTCGGAGACCTGGGGGCCGGAGACGCCCAGGCCGAGCCGGAAGCGGCCCTTGGTGAGCGAGTCGAGGGTGGCCGCGGTCATCGCCGTCATGGCGGGCTGGCGGGCGGGGATCTGGAGGATCGCCGAGCCGACGTCGATGCGCTCGGTCTGGGCGGCGACCCAGGCGAGGACGGTCGGGGCGTCCGAACCGTAGGCCTCCGCGGCCCAGCAGACGTCGTAGCCGAGGCGGTCGGCCTCCTGGGCGACGGCGAGGTTGTCGGCGTCCATGCCCGCCCCCCAGTAACCGAGATTGATGCCGAGCCGCATGTGTCGTCCCCTTACCGCTGTACCGATCAGTAACGTTGGTGTGCGGGGACTGTAGCGCGCCCGGGTGCTCCACGTCAGCGCCCCAGTAGTCTCAGCGCTCATGGAGCAGAGGCATCTCGGCCGCACCGGACTGCGCGTCTCCCGGATCGGCCTCGGCACCCTCACCTGGGGCCATGACACGGGCGAGGAAGCCGCCGCCGAACAGGTGAAGACGTTCTGGGAGGCGGGCGGCACCCTCGTCGACACCGCCGACGTGTACGGCGGCGGTGAGGCGGAGTACCTCCTCGGGCGGCTGGTGGGCGGGCTCGTCCCGCGCCGGGACCTGGTGATCGCGACGAAGGCGGGCAGCGTCCCGGACCCGGAGCGGCGTTTCGACGGCTCGCGCGGGCATCTGCTCGCGGCCCTGGACGACTCGCTGGACCGGCTGGGCACCGACTACGTCGACCTGTGGCAGGTCCACGCCTTCGACCCGGCGACGCCGGTGGAGGAGACCCTGCAGGCCCTCGACCTCGCGGTGAGCAGCGGCCGGGCCCGGTACGCCGGGGTGGCGGGCTTCTGCGGCTGGCAGCTGGCGAAGGCGGCGACCTGGCAGCTCGCGGCCCCCGGGGTGCGGACCCGGATCGCCTCGACGCAGATGGAGTACTCGCTGCTCCAGCGCGGGGTGGAACGGGAGGTGCTGCCCGCCGCTCTGGACCTGGGGGTGGGCCTGCTGCCGTCGTCCCCGCTGGGGCGCGGGGTGCTGACGGGCAAGTACCGGGACGGCACCCCGGCGGACTCGCGGGGCGCCTCGGAGTCCCTGGCCGCGCTGGTGGAGCCGTACCTCGACGAGGCGGCGGGCCGGATCGTGGACGCGGTGGTGACCGCGGCCCAGGGCCTGGCCGTGACGCCGCTCCAGGTGGCGCTGGCGTGGATCCGGGACCGGCCGGGGGTGGTCGCGCCGATCGTCGGCGCGCGGACGTCGGCGCAGCTCGCGGCGGCGTTGTCGGTGGAGGCCCTTAGTCTTCCGGAGGAGATCTGCCGCGCGCTGGACGACGTCTCGGCGCCGGAGCACCGCTATCCCGATCAGGACTGGAGCACGCTGTGAGTACGGACCGTCAGGCCGAAGCCGCCACCGCTGCCGCGGAGGCCTCGAACGGGCCCGACGCCGAGCCGGCCGCACCGCACCCCGAGACCGGTGGAACACCACGGACCGACCCGCCCGCCCCGGACCCGGCCTCCGCCGACGACGGGGCCACGGATCCGGAGCACCCGGCCGAGGGCGGCGCCCCGGGGACGGAACCCGCCGGGGAGGTGCCCGGCGGCGGCGAGGACGCGGACGGGGAAGCCGCCGGGGACGCTCCGGCGGCGGACGCGGGTCCGGGGGCGGAGCCCCGCGGGGACGGGCACGAGGGTGCGGGGGACCCCGTGGACGCTGCGGCCGGGGACACGGCGGCGGAGCCCGCCGGGGACGTGGCTCCGGACGCCACGGCCGAGCCCGCCGCAGGCGGTGGGCTGAGCGAGGCCCAGGCCGAACTGGCCGCGCAGAAGGTCGAGCGCGAGCGGATCGCCCGGCGCAAGGCCGAACGCGAGGGCCCCGTCGAGGCCGGCGCGAAGCTCAGCGGCAGGGCCGCCGACCTGCTGGCCGCCGTACGGGCCGTGGAGAGCGGCGCGAAGCCCTCCGCCGCCTACTTCGACGACGCCCCGGCCGCGCCCCGCAAGGCGGCGCCCGCTCCCCCGCAGCCGCGCCCGGCACCGGCACCCGCCCCGGCGCAAGCGCCCGCCGCACCCTCCGCCGACTCCGTCGACGCCGTACGGGCCGTCCTGGCCCGCGGTGGCGCACCCGAGTCACTGGCCGGCCCCGTCGCGGCGGCCCTCGGCGACGGCGCCGCGCAGGAGCTCGCCGAGAACCCGTGGCGGCTCCTGGCGGTCCCCGCCGTGCGCCCGACGCAGGCGGACGGCTTCGCCCGCGCCCTGCTGGGCCCCGGCGCCGGTCCCGGGGACGAGCGCCGCACGGCCGTCCTGGTGGGCTGGCTGCTGGCCCAGGCCGCCCTGAAGGGCCACACCGCGCTGGAGGCCCCGGTCCTGGAGAAGGCCCTGGCCCAGTACGGCGTACCGGATCCGGCCGGGGCACTGGAACTGTCCATCGCGGAGGCCTCGGTCCTGGTCTTCCACGAGCCCCTCGGTCCGCCGGTGGAGGAGGGCGAGGAGCAGCCCGTACGGATCCTGGTGGGTCTGGAGGGCGCCGCGATGGCCGAGGAGAGCCTGGCGGACGGCCTGGCCCGGCTGACCGGCACCTTCGACGGCCCGGCCGACTGGGAGCGGGCCGCCGCGGCCGCCCCCGACCGGTCCTCCGCCGAGCTGATCCGCGCGGTGTCCGGCCACGGGCTGGTCACTCATACGGGTGGTGAGGCCGCCCGGGCCGAACCGCTCGCGCTGGCCGCGGCAGCCCGTGAACTGGGCCTGCGCGTCTGCGTGGCCGCGCACGCCCCCGGCGTTCCGGACGCGGTGACGGTGGCGGAGCTGCTGTCCGGTCGGGAGGGGCCCGGCCGGGACGCGGACGGGCAGTTCGCGCTGGACCTGCTGGTGGTGCTGGACGCCCCGCAGCTGGACGTGGAGAGCGCGGCCGCGCTGGTCGAGGGCGTGGCGGACGGGGCCCGGCTGGTCCTGTCCGGAGACCCCGCCGTGCTGGGCTCCGCGGGCGCGGGCCGGGTGTTCGCCGATGTGCTGGCGGCACGCACCTGCCCCCAGCTGGTCTCCCGCACCCCGGACCCGGGTCCGCTCGGAGAGCTCGTCTCCGGTGTGGGGATCGGCGAGCTGAACCAGGTCGACGCCCCCGGCAAGGAGGTCGTCATCGTCCCCGTGCAGGACGCCGGGGAGGCCGTGCACCGCGCGGTGCAGCTGGTGGCCGAGTCGGTGCCGCGGGCCTTCGGGATCCCGGCGGACGACGTTCAGGTGATCACCCCGGGGCACGCCGGTTCCGCCGGCACGCGCGCGCTGAACGCCGCGCTCAAGGAGCGGCTGAACCCCGGTCCGGGCCGGTTCGGCGGCTTCGACCCCGGCGACCGGGTCGTCCACGTGCCGTCTCCGGGGCGGGCCCTGCCCGCCCGTGTGATGTCGGCCGACGCGCAGGGGCTGCACCTGGACCGCGCGGGCGCGCGGATCGTCGTACCGAAGGACCTCGTGGAGTCGCAGGTGCGGCACGGCTGGGCGGTGACCGCGCACCAGGCGGTCGGGGCGCGCTGGCCGGCGGTCGTGGTCGTCCTGCCGGGTGACGCGGCGCAGGCCCTGTCGCGGGACTGGGTCTACACGGCGTTCGGGCGGGCCGAGCGGCACCTGTCGGTGGTGCACGGCGTCGACCAGGCGCTGCCGCGCGCGGTCGCCGAGGTACTGCCGAAGCCGCGGACGACGCGGCTGGCGGGGCTGCTGAAGGCGCTCGCGGCGGCGGGCGGGCAGCCGGAGCAGTAGACGGCCTCGGCCTCCCGCTCCGAGGGGCGGGAGGCCGCGGCCGCGGCAGGGGTCGGGTCGGGCGGGGGTCGGGTCGGGCGGGGGTCGGGTCAGGCGGGGGTCAGGCCCGGCCGGGCGGTCCGGCCCTTGTCCTCGTCCTCGTCCTCCGCATCGTCGAAGCCGTCGGCCTCCTCGTCGAAGACGGAGCTGACGTCGAAGCGGTGCAGCACGTCCTGCGGGTCGATGTGCCCGAAGGGCGAGCCGAGCCACTCCCCCGGCTCCGCCACGTCCTCCGCGGCGGCGATCCAGAGCGTGGCGTCTCCCTCCTCCAGGCCGAAGTCCTTGCAACGGGAGGCGATCTCGTCGGGTTCGTACTCCCCGAAGAGGACGCCGAGCGCGTCGGCGGTACCTCCGTCGTGGACGAAGTCGGCGTCCCGGTCGTGTGCGGCGACCAGTTCGGCCTGGGCGACCAGCCGCGCCGGTTCGACGACGGCGTAGTCGCGGCGGATGAGCACGCTGAAGGCGGCCGGTTCGGCGGGGCCTGTGTACGGGACGCCGTCCTCGGGCGTCGGGATCTCGAAGGGAGTGACCTCGTCGTAGCGGTCGTAGAGCAGTTCGTCGTACTCCTCGGCGGCGGCGGCGAGTTCGTTGAAGGCGGCGTAGACGTCCGGATCCTCGTCCCCGATCCTGCGCTCGACCGCGGCGAGGTGGCGGTCGAGCGCGGCCTTGACCGCTTCGGCGGCGGCGCGGACCTCGGCAACAGTGGGCAGAGCGGCATCAGACATGGAGCAGACGCTATCCGTAGCAGGGCTCTGCCCGCACAATAGATGCGATGCCGGAATACGAATTCATCGACGTGTACGTGCCCCGCGGGGTCCCTCGCAAGGAGGCGACCCGCCTGCTGACCGACCATGCCGAGTACGGGAACTGGGAGATCGACCGGCTGAGCCTGCACCGGGACGGCAGCCGCCGCGTGCGGCTGCGCCGCCGGATCATCCGCCAGGTCCGCGCGACCTGGTGAACGCGGGCCCCGGGGGCGGGGCCCGCGTCGTGAGCGACCGTCAGGCGGCGTTCCTGGAACGCCGGTAGAGCACGGTGCCGGCCAGCAGCAGGCCGCCCGCGATCGGGAGGCCCGCGGTCAGGACGTCACCGGCACCGGTGGCGGCGAGCCCGGGGTTCGCCCCGGCCCCCGTCCCCGTCCCCGTCCCCGGACCGGGGTGCGTGACGGGGGTGCCCGTACCGGTCCCCGTACCCGGGTTGCCCGGGTTTCCGGGGGTGCCCGGGTTTCCGGGGGTGCCCGGGTTACCGGGGGTGCCCGGGTTACCGGGGGTGCCCGGGTTTCCGGGGGTGCCGGGGGTGCCTGGGTTCCCCGGGTTACCGGGGTTCCCCGGGTTCCCCGGGTTACCGGGGTTGCCGGGGTTCCCCGGGTTGCCGGGGTTGCCCGGGTTGCCGGGGTTGCCCGGGTTGCCGGGGTTCCCAGGGTTGCCGGGGTTCCCAGGGTTGCCCGGGTGGTCGTCGCACGGCTCGTCGTCGTCACCGGGGTGACCCGGGTTGCCGGGGTGACCCGGGTTGCCGGGGTGACCCGGGTTGCCGGGGTGACCGGGATGGCCCGGGTGGCCGTGGCCCGAGGTGTTGGCGCAGTTGTTGCCGAAGGCAGGGTTCAGCAAGGCGATGACGTCCACGGTGTTGCCGCAGGCGTTCACCGGCGCGTCCACGGGCGCCTGCACGGTGTTCCCGGACAGCAGTCCGGGAGAGTTCTTCGCATGCCCCGCCGCGCCGGAGTCCGCGTGTGCGTAGCCCCCGCCCAGTGCGAGGACACCCCCCGCGGCAGCCATGGTGATCAGGGTCTTCCTGGTGACCTGTGCCGGTCGTCGCATCTGTGATCGTCCCCTGGTGTGTACGCGTCGGCCGGCGCTCGGAGACCGGCCTCCCAGGCTCCCCCGCCTGGTTCGCAGAAAGGTGTTTCCGGGCCGGAAAAGCCCGGTGGCCCCGGAGCGCTGGAATGCGCTCCGGGGCCGAAGACTTCAGATGCGTCAGGCGTTGACGCAGGTGTTGCCGAAGGCCGGGTTCAGCAGGCCGATGACGTTCACGGTGTTGCCGCAGACGTTGACCGGGATGTGGACCGGGACCTGGACGACGTTGCCGGACAGGACGCCGGGGGAGCCGATGGCCGCACCCTGGGCACCCGCGTCGGCGACGGCCAGACCGGCACCCGCGAGAACCAGACCACCGGTGGCAGCCGCAGCGGCGACAACCTTCTTGAGCATTGTTCCTCCTAGTAGGCAAAGTGCGGTCCCAGCCGCGGACCGCACCACCTGTAACGAGGAGGGATCACCAGGGCTACGAGCGTATGAGTGCATTCACTCTTCTCAGTGGAATGCGCACACCTTCTCGAATCTCAGGCGTTGTCGATGAATCGGTCGAGCACCCGCGCCCCGAACTTGAGTCCCTCCACCGGCACCCGCTCGTCCACGCCGTGGAACATCCCGGCGAAGTCCAGCTCCGGCGGCAGCTGCAGCGGCGCGAAGCCGAAGCAGCGGATGCCGAGGTCGTCGAAGGACTTCGCGTCCGTGCCACCGGAGAGCATGTACGGGACCGCCCGCGCGATCGGGTCCTCCGCCTGCAGGGCGCCCTGCATCGCCTCGACCAGCCGGCCGTCGAAGTCCGTCTCCAGCGCCTTGTCGGCGTGCACGTCCTCGCGCTTCACGCGGGGGCCGAGGATGCGGTCCAGGTCCGCGAAGAACTCGTCCTCGTAGCCCGGCAGGAAACGGCCGTCTACATGGGCCGTCGCCTGGCCCGGGATGACGTTGACCTTGTAGCCGGCGCCGAGCATCGTCGGGGCGGCGGAGTTGCGCAGGGTCGCGCCGACCATCTTGGCGATGCCGCCGAGCTTGGCGAGCGTGGCGTCCATGTCCTCCGGGTCCAGCGGGGTGCCGAGCGCGTCCGAGAGCTCGTCCAGGAAGGACCGTACGGTCTTGGTCACCCGCACCGGCCACTGGTGGCGGCCGAGCCGGCCCACGGCCTCGCACAGCTCCGTGATGGCGTTGTCGTTGTTGGTCATGGAGCCGTGGCCCGCGGTGCCCTCCACCGTCAGCCGCATCCAGTGCATGCCCTTCTGGGCGGTCTCCACGAGGTAGAGGCGGAGGTTCTCGTTCACCGTGAAGGAGAAGCCGCCGACCTCGCCGATCGCCTCGGTGACGCCCTCGAACAGCTCCGGGTGCTTGTCGACGAGGTGCCGGGCCCCGTAGATGCCACCCGCCTCCTCGTCGGCGAGGAAGGCCAGCACGATGTCCCGCGGGGGCTTGCGGCCGCTGCGCATCCGGTCGCGGACGACGGCCAGCGTCATCGCGTCCATGTCCTTCATGTCGACGGCGCCGCGGCCCCAGAGGCAGCCGTCGGCGATCTCGCCCGCGAACGGGTCGTACGTCCAGTCGGCGGCGTTGGCCGGAACCACGTCGGTGTGCCCGTGGATCAGCAGCGCGGGCCGCGAGGGGTCCTCACCCTCGATCCGGGCCACCGTCGAGGCGCGGCCCTTGTGCGATTCGAAGATCTGCGGCTCCAGCCCGACCTCGGCGAGCTTCTCGGCGACCCATTCCGCCGCCTTGCGCTCCCCGGGGCCCGAGTGGTCCCCGTAGTTGCTGGTGTCGATCCGGATGAGGTCCCGGCAGAGGTCGACGACCTCGTCCTCGCCGGAGACGGTCCTGCCCGCGCTCGACTCGCTCACGCTGCTTCCTCCCACTGGATGCACTCAGTACCGAACATTCCCATCCTCGCGCCCCCGGCCGCTCTCCCCAAGGGCGATCCCCGGCCGTCGGGGGGTGTGATCGAGGACCCCCCGCCGTTTGGTAATGTTTTCCCTGTCGCAACGGCCCGCGAGGGACGCACGGCACACACCCGGTCCGGGTGGCGGAATGGCAGACGCGCTAGCTTGAGGTGCTAGTGCCCTTTATCGGGCGTGGGGGTTCAAGTCCCCCCTCGGACACCAACGGAAGGACCCCGCTTCGGCGGGGTCCTTCTTCGTTCCCGGACCCGGCACCGGGCCCCGCCGGGGGCGCGGCGGCGGCCCCGGAATGTTTGGTAGTGTTTCGCTCGTCGCAAGGGCCGCGAGGCACGTACGACACACACCCCGTCCGGGTGGCGGAATGGCAGACGCGCTAGCTTGAGGTGCTAGTGCCCTTTATCGGGCGTGGGGGTTCAAGTCCCCCCTCGGACACCACGGCAAAGGCCGGTCAGGAATCCCCTGACCGGCCTTTCGCACACCCCCGCCCCCACGGGCCCCGCGACGCACAGGACCCCCGCACCGGAATGGCACGGGGGGTCCTGTCGCGGGGCGTTCGGGGTCAGTCGCGGGGGGTTGAGAGGGCCGCTACTCGGGTGCGGACCAGGAACCAGCCGCCGACCAGGGCTGCGGCGATGGCCGGGAGGAGCATGACCGTGGTGCGGCCGACGCCGCCGTCGCTCCACATCAGGACCAGGACGGTGACCAGGAAGAGCAGCGTCACGATCTGGGTGTAGGGGGCCCAGGGCAGGCGGTAGGACGGGCGGGAGACCAGGCCGTTCTTCGCGCGGTGCCAGAAGAAGAGCGAGCACAGCATGACCATGCCCCAGGTGCCGAGGATGCCGATGGAGGCGAGGTTGAGGACGATCTCGAAGGCCTCGCCGGGCATCCAGTAGTTCAGGCCGACGCCTGCGACGCCGAAGGCCGCGGTGAACAGGACGCCGCCGTAGGGGACCTTGCCCTTGTTCATGACTCCGGTGAACTTGGGGGCGGAGCCGGACAGGGCCATCGAGCGCAGGATGCGGCCGGTGGAGTAGAGGCCGGAGTTCAGCGAGGAGAGGGCGGCGGTGAGGACGACCAGGTTCATGATGCCCGCGGTGCCGGGGATGCCCAGCTTGTCGAAGACGGTCACGAACGGGGACTGGTCGGCGGAGTAGGCGGTGTACGGGAGCAGCAGGGCGAGCAGGACCACCGAGCCGACGTAGAAGACGCCGACGCGCCACATGATGGAGTTGATCGCCTTCGGCATGATCTTCTCGGGGTTCTCGGTCTCGCCCGCGGCGACGCCGCACAGCTCGACGGAGGCGTACGCGAAGACGACGCCCTGGACCACCATGAGCATCGGGATCACGCCGGAGGGGAAGAGACCGCCGTTGCCGGTGATCGTCGACAGGCCCGGGGTGTGGCCGTCGATGGGGTGGCTGGTCGCCACCAGGTAGATGGCGACCACCATGAAGATCACCAGGGCGCTGACCTTGACGATGGAGAACCAGAACTCCATCTCGCCGAAGTACTTCACCGAGATCAGGTTCGCGGTGAGGACGATGGCGAGGGCGATGAAGGCGAGGACCCACTGGGGGACGTCGGTGAAGGCCGACCAGTAGTGGGCGAACACGGCAGCGGCGGTGATGTCCGCCACGGTGGTCGTGGACCAGTTCAGGAAGTACAGCCAGCCGGCCGTATAGGCGCCCTTCTCCCCCATGAACTCGCGGGCGTAGGAGACGAAGGCACCGGAGGAGGGGCGGTAGAGGACGAGCTCGCCGAGGGCGCGGACCACGAAGAAGGCGAAGACGCCGCACACCGCGTAGGCGATCGCGAGGGAGGGGCCGGCGCCCGCGAGGCGGCCGCCCGCTCCGAGGAACAGGCCGGTGCCTATCGCTCCGCCGATCGCGATCATGTTGATGTGGCGGGACTTCAGGTCCTTGCTGTAGCCCTCGTCACCGGCGTCGACATGGCGGGAGGACGCCGGGGCGGGTGCCTCGGTCAAGGTGCGGTCACTCATGTATGACTTCGCCTTCGTGGGTGGGACAGGCAGCCCCGGACGGCGTCGCAGGGGAGCTGGGTGGTGTCCCCTGTGGCGCGTTCCGGGTGTTTTGATCGCCCCAGGAGACCACGAGGCTCCGCCAGCCGCCAAAATCGCCCCTGTACGCCGAAGCCCCCGACGACCTTGGAAACGGTCGCCGGGGGCGTGGTAGAGCCTGGAAAGCCAGGTCATTCCCCGGGTGTGGCCTCCGCCACCTGATCGAGACGGAAGGCCTCGTTGCCGAGCCCGATCCGGGCGTGCACCTCGGGGCGGTTGCGGCGCAGGAGCGCCCCGTACAGCAGCCCGCCCACGACGGCGGCGCCGATGATGCCCGGCAGGACCCAGCTGAGGGCGGAGCCCTTCTCGGCGCCGACGAGGACGCCGAAGTCCTTGACGGTGTAGACGGCGATGGCGAGCAGGGCGAGGCCGGCGGCGCCGGCCGCGACGAGCCGCCACACCTGCGCGCCGGCGGTGCCGCGGCGGACGAAGAAGGCGATCACGGCGAAGGAGGCGGCGGCCATGAGGAGCGTCACACCGAGGGCGCCGACGCTGCCCATCCACGTGAACAGGTGCAGGACGGGCGCGGTGGGGTCGCCGGCCGGGAGGTCGTCGGTGACGGCGAAGGCGATGACGACGACGGCCGCGATGCCGGTCTGGAGCAGCGAGCCGGTGGCGGGGGCGCCGGTGCCGGCGTTGGTGCGGCCGAAGGCGGCGGGGAGCAGGCCCTCGCGGCCCATGGCGAAGGCGTAGCGGGCGACGACGTTGTGGAAGCTGAGCATGGCGGCGAACATGCCGGTCACGAAGAGGACGTGCAGGACGTCGGTGAAGGTGGTGCCGAGGCGGGCCTCGGTGAGCTGGAAGAGCAGGCCCGGGCCCGCTTCCCCGGCCGCCCTGACCACGTCGCCGGGGCCGGTGGCGACGGTGAGGGCCCAGGCGCTGAAGGCGAAGAACAGGGCGACGAAGCCGACCGCGAGGAACATCACGCGGGAGACGACGATGTGCGGCCTGCTGGTCTCCTCGGCGTACACCGGGGACTGCTCGAAGCCGACGAAGGCGGCGATGCAGAAGCACAGGGCGGTGCCGAGGCCGGCGCCGCCGAGGGTCTCGGGGTTGAAGGCGTGGAGCGAGAGGCCTTCGGGGCCGGGCTTGGCGAGGGCGGCGGCGTCGAAGACGACGACCAGGGCGCACTCGATCAGCAGGAGCACGCCGAGGACCTTGGCGTTGAGGTCGATCTTGAGCCAGCCGAGGGCGCCGGTGACGGCGACCGCGAGGAGGGCGGGGATCCACCAGGCGATCTCGGTGTCCAGGTAGGTGGCGAAGAGGCCGGAGATCTCGAAGCCGAGGATGCCGTAGACGCCGACCTGCATGGCGCTGTACGCGACCAGGGCGACGAGCGAGGCGGCCGCGCCGGCGGTGGGGCCGAGCCCGCGGGCGATGTACGCGTAGAAGGCGCCGGCGTTGTGGACGTGACGGCTCATCTCGGCGTAGCCGACGCTGAACAGTGCGAGGACGAGGCCCAGGATGACGAAGAGCAGGGGCTGGCCGACGACCCCCATCAGGCCGAAGGTCGTGGGCATGACACCCGCGACCACCATGAGGGGGGCGCTCGCGGCGAGTACGGAGAGCAGCAGGCCGGCGGTGCCGAGGCGGTCGGCGCGCAGGGCGCGGTCCTGGCCCTTGTAGGTGCGTATTTCGGCCGGTTCCTGGAGCGTCGTGGTGGATCTGCCCGTCGGCATGGCGGCGTCCTTTCGGGGGCGCGGTTCTCTCGGGGGCGGAGCGGGGTGGTGCCGTGGGGGTGGGGCGCGGTGCGGGTGGGGCGGCCGTGCAGGTGGCGCGCGGTGTAGCCGTGCGGGTGGTGCGCGGTGCGGTTGTGCAGGTGGTGCGCGGTGCGGTTGTGCAGGTGGTGCGCGGTGCGGGTGGGGGCGGTGGGTCAGGCGGTGCCCAGCGCGACGCTGCGTGCGGCCAGGAAGGCCTTCTGCGGGTCCCGGTCGGGATAGGACCAGGGGGCGCGGGTGGCGTGGCTGCCGATGCGGAGGAAGAGCGCGGCGGCCTCGGCGGGGCGGCCCTCGCAGAGTTTGGCGTGGGCGAGGAAGTTGAGGTCGACCCGGTTGCGGGGGTGGTCGTCGCGCTCCCACTCCAGCCACCAGTCGAAGGCGGAGCGCAGCACCTGGCGGGCGCGGCGGCCCGCCCAGTGCGCGGCGGCCGCCTCGGGGGTGTGGCCGTGGGTGGCGGCGAGCACGCGGTAGCGCTCGGCGTGCGCGACGACGGGGAGCACGGCCAGCGGCGAGTCGGCCGGGGACTCCTCGGCGGCCCACGCCGCGAAGTCGTAGACCTCGTGGAGCGGGTCCTGGCCGGGGGCGAGGGTGCGCTCGGCCAGCTTCGCCACCATCAGGTGGTGGGCGTGGTGGTGCTCGCGGTGGCGGGCCCGGACCTGGTCGAAGTGGCGGCTGAACTCCTCCTCGGTGCCGAAGGCGCGGGACAGCAGGAGCAGTCCGAGCCATGGGGTCGGGTCGTCGGGGAACAGTGCGGCGGCCCGGCGGCAGGCCTCCTCGGCGGCGGCCGGCGTGCTCTTGCGGCGCAGGGCGGTGAAGACGGCGGCGCAGGCGAGGAGGGTGGCGGCGTCGGCGCTGTCCGGTTCGGCGAGCAGCCATTCGCGGGCCCAGGCGGTGGCCGCCGGGGTCTGGGCGAGGACGACGACGCGATGGCCCCGGCGGTCCCAGTCGTCGCCGGTGCCGACGAGGAGGGAACGGACCCGGGCCCAGCGCCCCTGGGAGAACTGGGCTCGCACGTCGATGAGTTCGGCGTCGCAGAGGGCCGGGTCGAAGAGCTGGGCCTCCCGCTTGCGGGCGCGGCCGAGGGGCGGCGGAGGCGGGGACATCCGCGGGGTTTCCCTCCAGGACGCGGGCGGACGGGGAATGGGATGCGGCGATCGGGAATCGCCGCTCGTTCGGGGGCGGAGCGGGGGCGGAGCAGGCGTGGAGCGGGGGCGGAGCAGGCGTCGAGCGGGGGCGGAGCAGGCGTCGAGCGGGGGCGGAGCAGGCGGATCGGGGCCGGGTCAGCTGCGGCCGCCCGCGCGCGAGGCGCACGCGCGGGGCTCGGCCGCGAGGCCGCGGGATCGTACCGGTTGAGCGGTGCCGGGACTCCGGTGGGACTGCGGCGGGGCCGCGGCGGAGCTCCGAGGGGAGTGCGGGGTACTGCGAGGGAACGCCGGGCGCTCGGGCGGATTCGAACAGAACTCCGGTGAGCACTCCGGTGATCACGCACAGCAAAGCGGTAGGCCCGGCTCCGAGTCAAGGTCCAGTCCACTGCGTGGCGGGTTTCAACTGCTGTGGTGACCGTGGCAGTTGGCGGGGCGATATTCGTTCAGGGCGGCCGGGGGTGCGCCGTAGGGTGGCCGTATGACGGCATATGACGATCTTCCCCCGTACCTGCTGGGCTTTCCCGGCCCGCTGCGCGACCAGCTGGTCGCGGCCGTGCTGAGCGGGGCGAAGACCAGCACCACCGGCCTGCTCGCGGAGTACGAGGCCGAACGGGAACCGCTGCCGGAGCCCGGCGCCCGGTCCCTGCTGGTCGACTCCGAAGAGCGCGGGGTGGCGGTGGTCGAGGTGACGGCCGTGGAGGTGCTGCGGCTCGCCGACGTCGGGCTGGGGCACGCCCTCGACGAGGGCGAGGGGTACGCGTCGGTGGCCGAATGGCGTACGGCACACGAGGAGTTCTGGCACAGCGAACCGGTGCGCAGGGTGATCGGCGACCCGGGGTTCGCGGTCGACGACGACACCCTCGTCATCGCCGAGCGCTTCCGCGTCACCGAACGCCTGACCTGAGCGCCGGCCCACGTCCCCGCCGGAGCGCGAGGGCGAGGGCCGGGGGCACCGGTCGGGTCAGGCGGTCAGGCGGTCAGGCGGTCAGGCGGTCAGGCGGTCAGGCGGTGGCCCGGGCGGCGGCGCGGCCCGCTGCTCGGCCCGAGAAGATGCACCCGCCGAGGAAGGTGCCCTCCAGGGCCCGGTAGCCGTGGACCCCGCCCCCGCCGAATCCGGCCGCCTCGCCCGCGGCGTAGACGCCCGGCAGCGGTTCGCCCGTACCGGTCAGGACGCGGGAGGAGAGGTCGGTCTCCAGGCCGCCGAGGGACTTGCGGGTCAGGATGGAGAGCCGTACGGCGATCAGCGGGCCGGCGCCGGGGTCGAGGATCCGGTGCGGGGCGGCGGTGCGGATCAGCTTGTCGCCGAGGTACCTGCGGGCACCGTGGAGGGCGGTCACCTGGAGGTCCTTGGTGAAGGGGTTGGCGATCTCCCGGTCGCGGGCCACGATCTCGCGCCGGACGGCGGCCTCGTCGAGCAGGTCCTCCTTGGTGACGGCGTTCATGCCGCGCACGAGGGCGGAGAGGTCGCGCTCGACGACGAAGTCGGCGCCGCGGTCCATGAAGGCCCTGACCGGGCCGGGTACGGCCTGGCGGGCCCGGGTGATGACGTCGCGCACCGACTTGCCGGTGAGGTCCGGGTTCTGCTCGGAGCCGGAGAGGGCGAACTCCTTGCCGATGATGCGCTGGTTGAGCACGAACCAGGTGTGGTCGTGACCGGTCTTCATGATGTGGTCGAGCGTGCCGAGGGTGTCGAAGCCGGGGAAGAGCGGTACGGGCAGCCGCCGGCCCGTGGCGTCCAGCCAGAGCGGGGACGGGCCGGGAAGGATGCGGATGCCGTGCTCGGCCCAGATCGGGTCCCAGTTCTGGATGCCCTCGGTGTAGTGCCACATCCGGTCCTTGTTGATGTGGCTGGCGCCCGCCGCCTCCGCGATGCCCAGCATCAGGCCGTCGACGTGGGCGGGGACCCCGGAGAGCATCCGCTGCGGCGGGGTGCCGAGCCGGGCGGGCCACTGCGCGCGCACGAGGTCGTGGTTGCCGCCGATGCCGCCGCTGGTGACGATGACGGCCTGGGCCCGCAGGGAGAAGGACCCGGTGGCCTCGCGGCCGCTGGCGGTGCCGCGTACGGCGTCGGAGGGCTCCAGGACCTCGCCGGTCACGGTGTCCACGGCGCCGGCGGTGGCGGACAGCCCGGTCACCCGGTGGCGGAAGGCCAGGCGGACCAGGCCGCGGGCCACGCCTTCCCGGACCCGCCGTTCGAAGGGCGCCACCAGGCCGGGGCCGGTGCCCCACGTGATGTGGAAGCGGGGGACGGAGTTGCCGTGGCCGCCCGCGTCGTAGCCGCCGCGCTCCGCCCAGCCGACGACGGGGAAGAAGCGGACGCCCTGCCGGTGCAGCCAGGGCCGCTTCTCGCCGGCCGCGAAGTCGACGTAGGCCTCGGCCCAGCGGCGCGGCCAGGCGTCCTCCGCGCGGTCGAAGCCGGCGGTGCCCAGCCAGTCCTGGAGGGCGAGGGCGTGGTTGTCCTTGATCCGCATCCGGCGCTGCTCGGGCGAGTCCACGAAGAACAGGCCGCCGAAGGACCAGTGCGCCTGGCCTCCGATGGACTGCTCGGGCTCCTGGTCGAGCAGGATGACCTTGCGGCCCGCGTCGACGAGCTCGGCGGTGGCCACGAGGCCCGCGAGCCCGGCTCCGATCACGATCACGTCTGCGTCGTACGTCATGCGGATACCCGTCCTCCGTCGATGGTGGGGCAGATCCTTTGCTACGGAGCGGTAACCAGTCAACAGCGGTGGTTGGATGAACCTGTGAGTGCCGCTGATGAAGTACTGGACGTCGTGGACCGGGAGGACCGGGTCACCGGGCGGGCCCCGCGGGGGGAGGTCTACGCCCGCGGGCTGATCCACCGCTGTGTGTTCGTGCTGGCCAGGGACGCGCAGGAGCGGATCTTCGTGCACCGGCGGACCGCTTCGAAGCTCGTCTTCCCCTCGCACTACGACATGTTCGTGGGCGGGGTGCTGGGCGCCGGCGAGAGCTACGCGCGGGCCGCGCTGCGCGAGGCCGAGGAGGAGCTGGGGGTACGGGGGCTGCCGCAGCCCGAGCCGCTGCTGAAGTTCCTGTACGAGGGCCCGGGCGGGGCCTGGTGGTCGTACGTGCACGAGGTGCGGTGCGAGCTGCCCGTGGCCCCGCAGGTCTCGGAGGTGGACTGGCACGCCTTCCTCACGGCGGAGGAGCTGGAGCGGCGGCTCGGGGACGGGCAGTGGCCGTGGGTGCCGGACGGGCTGGAGGCCTACCGGCGGCTGCGCGCGCATCGCAGGTCCCACCAGTAGATTGATCAGGTGATCGACTTCGGCAAGGACGTACGCCTGTGGTTCGCGCCGTCGCGGCTGCGGGACGAGGGCGACACTCCCGACTACCGCTTCTCCCTGGCCAACGAGCGGACCTTCCTCGCCTGGATCCGGACCGCGCTGGCCCTGGTCGGCGGCGGTTTCGCCGTCGACCAGTTCCTGCCGGACCTGCGGTGGGGGGTCCGGGTCGGGATGGCCTTCGCGCTGCTCGCGGTCGGCGCCGCCTGCGCCCTGCGCGCGGTGAACCACTGGGTGCGCTGCGAGCGGGCGATGCGCCGGCACGAGGACCTGCCGCTGTCGCGGTTCCCGGTGGTGCTGAGCCTCGGCGTGGGGCTGGTCGCGGTGGCGATGGTGGTGGTCGTGCTGCTGGGCTGGACGTCGGGCCGGTGAGCGTGCCGGGCACGGACCGCGACGCCGGGCTGCAGCCCGAGCGGACCCGGCTCGCGTGGCGGCGTACGACGCTGGCGTCCTCGGTGGTGGCGGTGCTGGCGCTGCGGCAGGTGCTGCGCGGGTCCGGCTCGTCGACGGAGGTGGCCGGGGCTGCGGTGATCGTGCTGGTCTGGCTGGTGTTCCTGTGGGTGGCGCACCGCCGGATCCGGGCGCTGGCGACGGGCCGGCCGCGGGGGCTGGCGCCCCGGTCGGCGCTGGCCGTGGTGGTGTGCACGGTGGCGCTGGCGGTGTTCGCGATGGCGGTCATCCTCTGAGCTGCCTGCGGGATCATCCCACTTACCCTCAGCAATCAGGACACAACGGGCGATAGTCGACCATTCCCACTAGTCTCGGCGCCATGACGACCCTCCACCACGAACACCCCACGCACGAGCACGCCCACGGCGCGGACTGCGGTCACCGGGCGGTCCCGCACGGGGACCACGTCGACTACGCGCACGACGGCCACCTGCACCGGGAGCACTCGGGGCACTGGGACGAGTGCGAGCCGGCCGAGCACACGGCCCACGAGGGCCACGCCCACGCGCACGGCGCGGACTGCGGGCACGAGCAGGTCCGGCACGGTGACCACGTCGACTACCTGCACGACGGCCACCGGCACGCCGAGCACGACGGGCACTACGACGACCACTGAGCGGCACCGCGACTGAGGGGCGCCACCGCCGAGCGGCACCGCCACTGAGCGGCACCACCGCCGAGCAGCACCGCCACCGGGCGGCACCATCCCCGAGCAGCGCCACCCCCGACGGTCCCGACCAGGGCTTGCCGGGAGCGACGGCCCGCTCTCCCCGGGCGCGGCGACGGCTGACAGGATGCTGAGCACCTGTCAGAGCGACCCGGGGAGAGCCCAGATGCCCGTCGACGACCCGTACCTGGTCCAGCCCGCGCCGGGGGTGTACGCCTACGTCCAGCCGGACGGCGGCTGGTGCCTGAACAACGCCGGCTTCGTGAGCCACGGCGGCCGGACCCTGCTCGTCGACACCGCCGCCACCGAGCGGCGGGCCCTGGCCCTGCGCGATGCGGTCGCGGCGGCCGGGGTGCCGCTCCCCCGGACCGTGGTGAACACCCACCACCACGGCGACCACACCTACGGCAACTCCGTCTTCGCCCCCGAGGCACTGGTCCTCGCGCACGAGAACGCCCGCGCCGAGCAGCTCGCCGCCGGACACCAGCTGGAGATGATCTGGCCCGCGACCGACTTCGGGGCGATAGAGATCACCGCGCCCGACGTCACCTACGTCGACCGGGCCACCGTGCACGTGGGCGGGACGGAGGCGCGGGTCCTCCACCCGGGGGTCGCGCACACCACCGGGGACTCGGTCGTGTGGCTGCCCGCGCAGCGGGTGGTCTTCACCGGGGACCTGGTCTTCGCCGGGGGCACGCCGTTCCTGGCGATGGGGTCGCTCGCCGGTTCCCTGCGGGCGCTGGGGCTGCTGCGGTCGCTGGACGCGGAGACCGTCGTACCGGGCCACGGACCGCTGACCGACCCCTCGGCCTACGACTCCACCGAGCGCTACCTGCGGTACGTGGCCGAACTCGCCCGGGAGGGGCACGCCAAGGGGCTGACCCCGCTGGAGGTGGCCCGGCAGGCCGATCTCGGCGAGTTCGCGGCGTGGCGGGAGAGTGAGCGGCTCGTGGCGAACGTGCACCGGGCGTACGCCGAGCTGGCGGGTGAGCCGGAAGGCGCACCGCTGGACGTCCTGGCGGTCCTGCGCGACATGACGGTGATGAACGGCGGTACGCCGATCCTCTGCCACGCGTGAGGCCGACGGGCCGGAGGTGTTCTTTCGGCCCGCCCCCTGGACGGCATACCGACTGGTCGGCATGATGATGTGCGGTGGCGCTCCCGCGCGCCGCCCGTTCTTGCCCCGTCATCAACTCTCCGCACGGAGGTGCGCCCCATGACCTCAGCCCCGGCCGATCCCCGAGGCCTGGACCTGGAGCGGCTGCGCGGTCATCTCGACCGGGTCCGGCCGGGACTCGTGACCGGTGCGCTGCGCGGCCGGCTGATCGAGGGCGGCCGGTCGAACCTCACGTACGAGATCACCGACGGGACCGCCCGCTGGGTGGTGCGACGGCCGCCGCTGGGCCACGTACTGGCCACCGCGCACGACATGCGGCGCGAGCACCGGGTGATCGCGGCCCTGCACGGGACGGCCGTGCCGGTGCCCGAGCCGGTGCTGCTGTGCGAGGACGAGGCCGTGCTGGGGGCGCCGTTCTACGTCATGGAGTACGTGGACGGCGTGCCGTACCGCACGGCCGGCGAGCTGGCAGCGATCGGCCCGGAGCGCACCCGGCGTGCGGTGCTCGGGCTGGTGGACACCCTGGTCGAGCTGCACGCGGTGGACCCGGAGGCGGTGGGCCTGGGCGACTTCGGCCGGCCGGAGGGCTTCCTCGACCGTCAGCTGCGGCGCTGGGGCAAGCAGCTCGCGGCGTCCCGGGGGCGGAGCTCGCGGGGATCGACGAGCTGCACGCGGCCCTGGGCCGCACCCTGCCCGTCTCCCCCGCCCCCACCGTGGTGCACGGCGACTACCGGCTCGACAACGTGCTGATCGGTGCTTCCCCCTCCGGCACCGACACGATCCGCGCGGTGCTGGACTGGGAGATGTCCACGCTCGGGGATCCGCTGACCGACCTCGGGCTGCTGGTGATGTACAGCTCCGACCTGGGACTGACCGGGTCGCCGGTCAGCACGACGAGCGGGGCCCCGGGCCATCCGGCGCCCGCCGAGCTGATCGAGCGGTACGCCGCCCGCTCCGGCCGGGACACCGGAGGGATCGCCTGGTACACGGCGTTCGCGTGGTTCAAGCTCGCGGTGATCCTCGAAGGCATCCACTACCGCTACACGCTCGGGCAGACCGTCGGTGCGGGCTTCGACCGGATCGGCGAGCTGGTTCCGGTCTTCATCGAGCACGGACTGACCACCCTCCAGGGCCTCCATCCCATCGACAACGGCCAGGAAGGCTGAGGCACACAGCATGGACTTCGCATTCGACGCCCGGACCGAGGAACTCCGCGAACAGCTGCTCGCGTTCATGGAGGAGTACGTCTACCCGGCGGAGCCCGTCGCCGCCGAGCAGCGCGCACGGCTGGCCTCGCCCTGGGACACCCCGGCCGTCTTCGGTGAACTGAAGGCCGAGGCGCGCCGTCAGGGCCTGTGGAACCTCTTCTTCGTGGACCAGCACGGCCTGCCGGACGGCGAGTTCGGCGCGGGGCTGACCAACCTCCAGTACGCGCCGCTCGCCGAGATCACCGGCCGCAGCCCGCACCTGGCGCCCATGGCGACGAACTGCGCGGCCCCGGACACCGGGAACATGGAGCTGCTGGCGCAGTTCGGGAGCGAGGAGCAGAAGAAGCAGTGGCTGCTGCCTCTGCTGAACGGCGAGATCCGCTCCGCGTTCGCGATGACGGAGCCCGAGGTGGCGTCCTCGGACGCGACGAACATCGAGACCCGCATCGAGCGGGTGGGCGACGAGTACGTGATCACGGGCCGCAAGTGGTTCATCTCCGGCGCGATGAACCCGGACTGCGCGGTCTTCATCGTGATGGGCAAGACCGACCCGGAGGGCCCCGATCCGCGCCGTCAGCAGTCGATGGTCCTGGTCCCGCGGGACACCCCGGGCGTCGAGGTCCGCCGGGCGATGACGGTGTACGGGTACGAGGACCACGACCACGGCGGCCACGCCGAAGTGGTGTTCGACGGGGCGCGGGTCCCGGCGGCGAACCTGATCGGCGAGGAGGGCGGCGGCTTCGCCATCGCCCAGGCCCGGCTCGGCCCGGGCCGCATCCACCACTGCATGCGGCTGATCGGCATGGCGGAGCGCGCCATCGAGCTGATGTGCCGGAGGGCGGTGGAGCGTACGGCCTTCGGCAAGCCGCTGGCCGCGCAGGGCGTCGTGCAGAACTGGATCGCCGACGCCCGGGTGACGGTGGAGCAGCTGCGGCTGCTGGTGCTGAAGACGGCCTGGCTGATGGACACGGTCGGCAACCGCGGCGCGCACACCGAGATCCAGGCCATCAAGATCGCGACCCCGCGGGCGGTGGTGGGGATCCTCGACGACGCGGTGCAGCTGTACGGCGCGGGCGGGGTGAGCCAGGACTACCCGCTGGCCGAGCTGTGGGCGGCGGCGCGGACCCTGCGGCTGGCCGACGGGCCGGACGAGGTGCACCAGCGCTCCCTGGCCCGGCGCGAGCTGAAGCGTTACATGTAGCCGGGTCCGTGAAGGGGTCGTTGCGGGACCGGCCACCGCCGCGGTGACCTCGTCCGGCACCTCGCGGGAGCGGATCAGCTCACCGATCATCCGGCCGGTCCGCTCCCGCTCCCCGGCCGGTTCGGCAGGGCCCGGCCCGGCATCCCAACCGCCGGCGCGGCCCGCGGGGTCAGGGCCGCAGCGCCCGCAGCAGCAGGTCGGCGAGGTGGTCGGCGACCTGCTGCGGCGTGAGCGGGCCGTCGGCCCGGTACCAGGTGGACAGGTGGTGCACGGACCCGAAGTGGTAGTCCACCACGAGGTCGGCGGGGGTGGCGGTGGAGAAGACGCCGGCCTTCTGCCCCTCCTCGATCAGGGCCCGGAAGCGCTCGTGGTAGCGCCGGCGTTCCGCCCGTACCTGCTTGAACTTCTCCGGGCTGAGCTGGTGCATCGACCGGAAGAAGATCATGGCGTCGTCGAGGTTCTCGATGGTGGTGACGACGACGTCGGCGGCCGCCGCCCGCAGCCGTTCCTCGACGGGGGCGTCGGAGGCGGCCACGGCGTCGAGGCGTTGCTGCTGCAGGCGCAGCATCCGCGCGTAGACCTCGTGCAGCAGGTCGTCCTTGGAGCCGAAGTAGTGGTAGAGCGCGCCCTTGGTGACCCCGGCCGCCTCGACGATCTCCTGGACGGACGTGCGGTCGTAGCCGCGCTCGGCGAACAGCCGGGTGGCGACGGCCAGCAGCCGCTGCGGTACCGGGGCGTCGTGCGTGCCTGCGGGTTCCGTGGTCCTGGCCGCCATGGTGCTGACCTTCCTCTTCTCGTTCTGCCTGGTCGCTGCGACCAGCTGTACGACCGTCCGACTGTTTTCAGCCGCGGTCGCGCAGTTCCCGTCGCAGGATCTTGCCACTGGTCGTCTTCGGAAGGACAGGCAGGATCTCGACCTGGCGCGGGTATTTGTACGCGGCGATGCGCTCGGCGCAGTACGCGGACAGCTCCTCGGGCCCGGCGGAGGTACCGGGGCGCAGGCTCACGTACGCCTTGACGCTCTCCCCGCGGTACGGGTCCGGGACCCCGACGACGGCGGCCTCGCGGACGGCGGGGTGGGTGTAGAGCACGTCCTCGACCTCGCGCGGCCAGACCTTGAACCCGGAGGCGTTGATCATGTCCTTCTTGCGGTCGACGACGTAGAGCCAGCCGTCGGGGTCCATGAAGCCGACGTCGCCGGTGCGCAGTTCGCCGTCCGGGAAGGCCTCGGCGGTCTCGGCGGGCAGCCCCCAGTATCCGGGCACGACCTGGGGGCCGCGGACGGCGATCTCGCCGGTCTCGCCGAGGGGGAGCTCGGCCCCCTCCTCGTCGAGGATGCGTACGACCGTGTCGGCGCCGGGCAGGCCCACGGAGAGGGTGCCGGAGGCGGGGTCGACGGGCGCTTCGAGGTGCACGGGCACGGTGGCGCAGGGGGCGGTGCACTCGGTGAGGCCGTAGCCGTTGCGCAGGTAGAAGCCGAGGGTCGCGCGCAGGCGTTCGACGAGCGCGGGCGGGAGCGGGGCGCCGCCGGAGGAGATCACCTGGAACGAGGCGAAGTGCTCGGGGGTGACGGCGGGGTGGGCGGCGAGGGCCATGAAGGCCGTGGCCGGGCCGACGGTGTAGGCGGGGCGGTGTTCCAGGAAGGCGTCGAGGACGGCGCCGGCGTCGAAGCGGTGGGCGAGGACGAGGGTGCCGGCGTTGACGAAGCAGGCGGCGAGCTCGCAGACCATGCCGGTGATGTGGAAGAGGGGGGCGAGGGCGAAGTAGCCGGCGCCCTCGGGCACGGGGTGCGAGGTGACCTGCCGGACGGCGTTGTAGGTGAGCGCGCCGTGCGGGTTCATCGCGCCCTTGGGGGTGCCGCTGGTGCCGGAGGTGTAGCTGATGAGGGCGGTGTCGGCGGCGGCGAGGTCCGGGCCGTCCGGGGCGCGGTGGCCCCGGCGGGCCACGGTCGCGAGGTCGGCGGTACGCGGACCGGGCGGCCCGGACGGACCGGCGGCGGTGTCGCCCGCGGGCCCGCCCTGCTGGCGCGGTATGGAGGGCGGGGCCGGCGCGGGGGCGTGGGACGGCGGTCCGAAGAGCCGCGGGTCGTCACGGGTCTGGAAGTCCCGGTCGGAGGCGGTCAGGACGCTCCGCACGGCACTGCCCCGTACGGCCTCGCGCAGGTACGCCGACCACGCGGGGTCGTCGCAGACGAGCGCGGCGGCCCCGGAGTCGCGCAGGACGTGACCGACCTCGCCCGCCTTGTACATGGGGTTGAGGGGGACGACGACGGCCCCGGCCTTCCAGGCGCCGAGGACGGCCAGCACGAAGTGCGGGGTGTTCTGGAGCATGACCGCGACCCGGTCGCCGCGGCGGACGCCGTGCGCCGCGAGGTGGCCGGCGACGGAGTCCGAGAGCGCGTCGGCCTCGGCGTAGCCGATCCGGCCGTCGAAGTAGGCGAGCGCGGTGCGTTCGGGGGCGCGGGCGACGGCCGCGCGGAAGGCGTGCAGGACGGTGGGCGGCGGCGCGACGGGCGCGCGCTGGGCCGGGGAGAGCAGGCCGAGCCAGGGCCGGTCGGCGTAGGTGGGGGTCACCGGGTCTCCCATGTCCGCTGCAGGTGGTTCATGCCGCTCAGCCAGCGGTCCGGGTCGGTGGCGCGGACGGCGTAGTAGTCGGCGACCTCGGGGTGCGGGAGGATCAAGAAGCGGCCCTTCTCCATGCCGTCGAACAGCGCGTCCGCGACCGCTTCCGGCTCGATCGCGGTCGGTGCGAGGACGAGTTCTCCCGCCGAGCCCGCGGCGGTCAGCATGTCGGTGCGCACCCCTTGCGGGCAGATGGCGTGGACCTGGACACCGCGGTGCCGGTAGGTCAGCGAGAGCCATTCCGCGAAGGCGAGCGCACCGTGCTTGGTGACACTGTACGGGGCCGCTCCGATCATGGTCAGCAGACCGGCGGCCGAGACAGTGGACACGAAGCGGCCGCTCCCCCGCTCCAGCCAGTCGGGCAGCAGCAGCCGGGCGGCGCGGACATGGGCCATGACGTTGACGTCCCAGGCCGCTTCCCATACGGCCTCCTCGGCGCCGGCGTCGCCGCCGGAGGCGAGTCCGGCGTTGGCGCAGTAGACGTCGACCGTTCCGCCGAGGGCCTCGCGGGCCTCGGCCACGATCCGGGAGGCGTCGCCCGGGAGCGGGATCGCCCGCGCGCCGATCTCGTCCGCCACGGCGGCGGCCCGGGCGGGGTCGAGGTCGTTGACGACGACCGTGGCGCCCTCGGCCGCGAAGCGGTGGGCGAGCGCGGCGCCGATGCCGCCGCCCGCACCGGTGACGACGACTCGCTGGTCCTGGTACGCGCTCACGGGATCACACCTCTCGTACGGTGATTGCGGATCCGGGCAGACTAACCAGTCGGTATGTCGGGGCGAAAGGGGCGCGGTGCTTAGCGTGTCCGGATGACGTTGTCGCGACGCGGGGTGCTGGGGCTGGCGGGGGTCGTCGGATCGGCGGGCGCGGTGGGCGCCCTGGGCGCGGCGGGTAGCGCCGGGGCTGCGGCGGCCGTCGGCTCCGCGGGAGCTGCCGCTGTCGTCGGATCCGCAGGTGCGGCGGGGGCCGGCGGGCCGCGGCCGGCCGGCCGGGTGCGCACCGGCTTCGAGCGGCTCGCGGCGGACGGGTACGCCGTCCTGGCCGGCCAGAAGGTGGGGGTGGTCACCAACCCGACCGGGATCACCTCCGACGCCCGCCATCTCGTGGACGTCCTGCACGCGGACGAACGGGTCGACCTCGTCGCGGTGTTCGGTCCCGAGCACGGCTTCCGCGGGACGGCCCAGGCCGGGGACTCCGAGGGGGCCTCGCGGGACCCGGCGACCGGGCTGCCCGTGTACGACACGTACGACAAGAGCGGGCAGCGGCTCGCCGACGTGTTCACGGCGGCCGGGATCGACACGGTCGTCTTCGACATCCAGGACGTCGGAGCGCGCTTCTACACCTACATCTGGACGCTCTACGACTGCATGCGCGCGGCCGCCCTCGCCGGCAAGGCGGTGGTGGTCCTGGACCGGCCGAACCCGGTGGGCGGCCGGCGGGCCGCGGGGCCGGTGCTGGAGCGGCCGTACGCGAGCTTCGTCGGCCGGGAACCGATCGCGCTGGCGCACGGGATGACGGCGGCCGAGCTGGCCCGGCTCTTCAACGGCGAGTTCCTGGGAGCAGCGCCGGTCCGGCTGACCACGGTGGCGATGTCCGGGTGGCGGCGCGGGTCGTTCTTCGGGGAGACCGGGCTCCCGTGGGTGCCGCCGAGCCCGAACATGCCCACGCCCGACACGGCCCTGGCGTACGCCGGCACCTGCCTGTTCGAGGGGACGAACCTCTCCGAGGGGCGCGGGACGACGACCCCCTTCGAGGTGCTGGGGGCGGAGGGGATCGACCGGCGCTGGGCGGAGGCGGCGAACGGGCTGGGACTGCCCGGGGTGTGGTTCCGGGAGGCGTACTTCACGCCGACCTTCTCCAAGCACGTGGGGAGGGCGTGCGGAGGGGTCCGGCTGATCGTGCACGACCGGGAGGCCTTCGACCCGGTACGCGCCGGCATCGGGCTGCTGGTCACCGCCCGCCGGGCGTGGAGCGGCTTCGGCTGGCGCGCGGACCACTGGATCGACAGGCTGACGGGCTCGGACCGGGTGCGCACGCTCGTGGACGCGGGCGCCGGGGTGGAGGAGGTCGCGGGCGACTGGGCGGCGGGGCTGGCGCGCTTCGAGGCGGTGCGCGCGCAGTACCTGCTGTACGCCTAGGTGTGTTGTCCCGGGACGTTGGTGACACGCGTGCTGGGTTCTTGAAATGGGTGAGGGCCTCCGGGTTCGGTGTGGATTGCGACATCTGCACCGGAGACAGGAGGCCCTCGTGGTCCACCGTAATGCCCCGCTGACCGAGACCGGACGTCTTCGCCTGGCCCGCTGTGTCGTGGACGACGGCTGGCCCCTGCGGCGGGCCGCGGAACGCTTCCAGGTCAGCCACACCACCGCGGCCCGCTGGGCCGGCCGCTACCGGCAGCTCGGCATCGCCGGAATGAGTGACCGCTCCAGCCGCCCCCACCACCAGCCACGAAGGACCTCTGCCGAGATCGAGACGGAAGTGCTCCGCCTCCGCCGGGAACACCGCATCGGCCCGCTGCGGCTGGCCGTCCGATGCCGCATCGCGGCCTCGACCGCCCACCGCATCCTCACCCGGCACGGCCAGCCGCCCCTTGCCGCCCTGGACCGGGCCACCGGCGAACCCGTCCGCCGCTACGAACGCGCCCGACCCGGCGAACTGGTCCACATCGACGTCAAGAAACTCGGACGGATCCCCGACGGCGGGGGCCACAAGGTCCTGGGCCGGGCCGCCGGCAGCCCGAACAAGGACCGCCGCAACGGCGCCGGATACGCCTACCTCCACACCGCGCTCGACGACCACAGCCGGATCGCCTACACCGAGGACCTGCCCGACGAGACCGCCCCGACCTGCGCCGGCTTCCTGGCCCGGGCCACCGCGCACTTCGCGTCCCTGGGCATCCGCGTCGAGCGGGTCCTGACCGACAACGCCTGGGCCTACAGCCGGAACACCTGGCGCCAGACCTGCCGTGACCTGGGCATCCAGCCCCGCTGGACCAGGCCCTGGCGGCCACAGACCAACGGCAAGGTCGAACGCTTCCACCGCACCCTGCTCGAGGAATGGGCCTACCAGCGGCCCTACACCTCAGACCGTGAGCGGATGGAAGCCTTCACCGACTGGCTGCACTGGTACAACTACCACCGACCCCACACCGGGATCGCAGGCCAAACACCAGCCAGCCGCGTCACCAACCTGCCCGGACAACACACCTAGGTCCTGTCGTCAAGGTGGCGCCGGGGGGCTGGCCGGGCGGGCGCGGCAGCAGGATGCTGACCGGACCGGAGGCACGGCGTGAAGGGGGACGTCATGGCGGACGTCGTTGGCGGGTTCGGCTTCGGGGCGGGAGCCGCGACGGTGAAGGGGACCGGGGCGGGAAACGGGAGCGGGATCGGGGTGGCGCCGTACGCGGAGCTGACCTTCGACTCCGAGGGGGACGTGGACCGCGCCTCACAGGGAGCGGTGGCCCAGATGGAGGCCACGGACCTGCTCGTCTTCGCGCACGGCTGGAACAGCGACCGGTCCACGGCGGTCCGGCTCTACGACCGGTTCTTCGCGCCCTTCCCCACGCTGGTGGGGCCGGGGGTGCGGCTGGGGTACGTGGGTGTGGTGTGGCCCTCGATGCGGTTCTCCGACGAGCCGATACCCGACTTCGAGGCGCCCGGCGCCCTGCCGGAAGCGGGCCACGGCTGCTCGCTCGACCCCCTGACCCGGGAGGCTCTCGGGGCGTTCTGGCCGGGGCGGCGCGCGGAGCTGGACCGGCTGGCGGAACTGCTGGCGGAGCAGCCGGAGTCGGCGGCCGCCTTCATCGAGTTCGGCGCCCTCGTACGGGAGCTGGCCGGGGTGGACGCGGTGCACGCGCTCGCCGCGCCGGCGGTGCCCGCGATCTTCACGGAGGACGTGCTGGAGGTCTGCCGGGCCCTCTCCCTCGCCCTGGCGAGGGCCGGGGCGGCGGCCGCCGGCACCGGAGGACCCGGGCTCACGGTCGGCGGGGGCCTGCGGGGACTGTGGGGCGGCGCCAAGGAACTGCTCCGACAAGCCGCGTACTACAAGATGAAGAAGCGGGCGGGTGTGGTCGGCGAGCGGGGACTGGGCCCGGTGCTGGCGGAGCTGGCGGCGGGCCGTCCTGCGCTGCGCTTCCACCTGATCGGGCACAGCTTCGGGGCGCGGGTGGTGTCCTTCTCGCTGCGCGCGGTCCCGGACGGCGCCCGGTACGTGCGGTCCGTGACCCTGCTCCAGGGGGCCTTCTCGCACTACGCCTTCGCCGACCGGCTGCCGCACGACAAGGGGCGCGGCGGAGCCCTGCGCGGCCTCCACCGGAAGGTGGACGGGCCGCTGGTGGCCTGCCACTCCCCGCACGACTCGGCCCTCAAGGTCTTCTACCCGCTGGCTTCCCGCATGGCGGGTGATTCGGCCGGTCTGCTCGGCTTCGACGAACGGTGGGGCGCGATCGGGCACGACGGGGTCCGGGCGGTGCCGGGAGCGCCGCGACTGAGCCTGGACGACGCCCTGCGCGACGGGGTGCCCGCGGCCGGTTGCGTCAGCGTGGACGCGGGCTCCGTGGTGCGGCGCGGCGGCGCTCCCTCGGGGGCGCACAGCGACATCTGCCACGAGGAACTCGCCCGCGTGGTGGTGGCCGCGGGGCGCATGGGGCGCTGACTTCCGGCCATGTGCCACCGGCACGCCTCGTCCGCCCCCGCATGCGCCCGCACCCGACCGGGCATGTTGGGCACATCGGCGGAGGTGATGGTGTGATGGCGGGATTCCGGAGTCTGGCCCATCAGGTGCGCGACGCGCGCAATGACCGGGCGCTGCGGCGCCACTCGCTGCGCCGCTGCCTGGAACGGTTCGCGCCCTACGGGCACCGGGCCACGTGGTGGCACCTGTGCGACCGGCACGGGATCGCCCCCGAGGACCGGGGGGCCGACCCGCTGCGGCTGGTGGCGGCGCTGGAGGAGCTGGAGGACGCGCGGACGGTCTGGCTGGACTACGAGCGCCAGTTCGCGGAACGGCGCCGCAGGGAGAAGCACCACGGGCTGCGTCGCCCGGAGTGGGCGTGGGGCGGCAGCGGGGACGCGGTGGTGCGCTGCGCCGACCCGGGGGTGCGGCCGGAGGGGGCGCTGGGCGAGGTGCTGCGGCGGCTGGTCCGGGCGCTGGAGTCGGAGCCGGGTACGGGCTGCCCGGTCTGCGGGGACCCGGAGCTGCGCTGGCCGGAGGTGGCTCCGGTGGGCCCGTGGGCGGGGGCGCTCGCGTGGGACGGGCCGGTGTGCGCGGGCTGCGGGATCGTGGTGCCGAGACCGGCCCTGGCGGACTTCCCCGCGGCGGGCGCGGCGTGAGCCGCGCGGGCCGTTCGGCGTTGGTGGTGTCGCTGAACGGCTCGCGCAGTGCCGCGGACGGGCCTGCCGTGCCGATGTCCCCGGAGGACCTCGCGCAGGCGGCGGTCCGGGCGGTCGCCGCCGGGGCGGACGAGGTACTGGTGCACCCGCGGACCCCGTGCGGGCGGGAGAGCCTCTCGCCCCGGGTGGTCGGGCCGGCACTGGAGGTGCTGCGGGGCGCGGGGGTGGGCGTACCGCTGGCGGTGCCGGCGAGCATCGGCGCGGAGCCGGATCCGGTGGAGCGGCGGGCCCGGGTGCGGGCCTGGACGGTGCTGCCGGAACGGGCGGTGGTGCACTTCGCGGAGCCGGGGGCGGCCGAACTGGCGCGGGACCTGCTGGAGCGCGGGGTCGCGGTGGACGCGCTGGTGCCGCTCGACAGCCCGGCCGGGCCGAGGGCGCTGGAGCGGCTGCGGGTCTGGCTGGTACGGGGTCCGGGCGGGCCGGGGCACGCCCTGGACGGCGGCGCGGACGGCGGGGGGCGGGTCCGGGTGGTGGCGGAGGTCGCGGCGGTGCCGCCCGAGGCGCGCGGAACCGGGCCCCGGGGAGCACTGCAGTCCGGGCGGCGCGGGTCCGGTCCCGGGGAGGCGCTGCCCGCCGGTCTGCGCGGGCTGCCGCCCGGGGCGGTGCTGCTGTTCGGGCGGGACGGGGCCTCCTGGCCGGCGCTCCGCCTGGCCGGCCGGTGCGGCACGGCCGCGCGGACCGGCGTGGGGGACGTACTGCACCTGCCGGACGGGCGGCCGGCGCGCTCGAACGCCGAACTGGTCACGGCGGCGCGGGAGCTGGGGGAACTGCGGGACGGGCCGCCGCACGAACTGAGGGGCTGGACCGGCCCCTCGGAGAGCCTCAGAGACGGGAACCGGTGAGGCGTTCGCCGAAGACGTCGTCCGGGTTGGACAGCGCGCAGGTCTCCATCGAGAGGCAGCCGCAGCCGATGCAGTCCGTGAGGTGGTCGCGCAGCCGGGCGAGCCGGCCGATCCGTTCGTCGAGTTCGGTGCGCCAGGCCTCGGACAGCCGGGCCCAGTCCTCCCGGTTGGGGGTGCGCTCCTCGGGGAGCTGGGCCAGCGCCTCACGGATGCTGGCGAGGGGGATGCCCACGCGCTGGGCCGCGCGGACGAAGGCCACGCGCCGCAGCGCGTCACGGGTGTAGCGGCGCTGGTTGCCGGCCGTACGGCGGCTGCTGATCAGGCCCTTGGCCTCGTAGAAGTGGAGCGCGGAGACCGCCGCGCCGCTACGGGCGGACAGTTGGCCGACGGTGAGCTCGTGGACTTTCTCGGGAATCTGCGGCACCCGGCCGAGGGTAGTCGGAGGTCCGTTGACATCCACATGCGGTCCCAGCATGCTGAGCAAGCGCTTATTCGCCCGTCAGTCAGTGGTCCGCGAGAGACAGGAACAGGCATGGCAGAGCCGAGGGTCTTCACGTCCGCCGAGGAACTGCACGCCGGTATCGGCGAACCGCTCGGTCCGAGCGGGTGGCTGGAGGTGGACCAGAAGCGGATCGACCTCTTCGCGGACGCCACCGGCGACCACCAGTGGATCCACGTGGACCCGGAGCGCGCGGCGACCGGACCCTTCGGCTCCACCATCGCGCACGGCTACCTGACGCTGTCACTGCTGCCCAGCCTGGTGCCGCAGGTCATGCGGGTGGAGGGCATGCGCATGGGCCTCAACTACGGGACGAACAAGGTCCGTTTCCCGGCGACGGTGCCGGTCGGTTCGCGGCTGCGCGCCACCGCGGTGATCACGGAGGTCGCGGAGGCGGGCGGTGGCGTACAGGTCACGGCCACGGTGACGGTGGAACGCGAGGGCGGCGAGAAGCCGGTGTGCGTGGCGGAGTCGGTGTCCCGCTACTACTTCTGAGGGCCGCTACGCCGTCGGGCGCGGCCGCGCGCCCACCATGCGGAGCACGAGGTCGGCGTAGAGCGCGCCGACCTCGTCGGGCGTGCGCCGTCCGGCGGCGCTGAACCAGCGGGCGACGTCGATGCACAGCGACAGGACCGCGAGGGTCGTGCCCGGCACGTCGGGGACGTCGAACTCCCCGGCCGCCACACCGTCGGCGAGGATGCGGCGCACGGCGGCGTCGCTCTGCCGGCGCAGCGTCACGATCTCGGAGCGGTGCTCGGGGGCGAGGGCGTCCAGCTCGTACTGGACCACGCGCGCGGTGGTGTGGTGCGCGGCGTGCCACCGCACGAAGGACCGTACGGCGGCGTCGAGGCGGTCGGCGGCGCTGCCGGCGCCGTCGGCGGCGGTGGTGAGGATGTCGAGGGCCTTGTCGTGCCCGATCCGGCTGATCCGGTGGAGCAGCTCTTCCTTGGTCTTGTAGTGGATGTAGAGCGCGGCCGGGCTCATGCCGGCGCGGCCCGCGATGTCGCGGGTGGTGGTGGCGTGGTAGCCGCGCTCGGCGAAGGCGTCGACGGCGGCGACGAGCAGCCGCCGTGCGGCGTCCGGGGTGACCTCGGACCACGGCCGGTAGCCGTCGACCGTGTCCTCCGCGCTGTCCATCGCTCACTCACCTCTTCACCGTTTCACCGTTCGGGAAGGAACACCCTACAGGGCGGGTGAGCAAGCGCTTAGCGTTCTCGGGCCGCGGGGTCCGGTCGTGGGGCTACTTCGGCGCGAACGGGTCGTACTCGGCCATGATCTTCTCCATTCTGGCCTGATCCACCCGGCTGACGATCTGCGTGACCTCCTGGCGGTCGCGGATCACCTTGGCGAGGGTGAAGGCGGAGGTGGTGAGGTAGAGGACCCCGATGCCGAGGAAGGCGCGGACCCAGCCGTCTGCCTCCAGGCGGTAGATCCCCACGGCTACGGCGGTGAGGGCGATGGCGAAGGAGGCGACGGCCTGTCCGTAGTACGCCCCCGTGCTCTGCTGCTTGACCGGTGTCTCGTTCATGCGTCGAGCATCGGGCCGCGGCGGGGGCGGGCACATCCGCACGCGTACTCATACGGGTACTCAGCCGGTGGGCCGCCCGGGGGTGCGGGCCGGGGCGGGGGGTGCGGGCCGGGGCGGGGGGCCGAGGCCGGGGCGGGGGCGGGGGCGGCTAGAAGGCGGAGACCCCGGTGAGGGCGCGGCCGATGAGGAGCTTCTGGATCTGACTGGTGCCCTCGTACAGGGTCGCCACGCGGGCGTCGCGCAGCAGCTTCCCGGTCGGGTACTCGTCGATGTACCCGTAACCACCGTGGACTTGCAGGGCGTTGCCCGCGGCGCGCACGGCGGCCTCGGAGGCGAAGAGCTTGGCGGTGGAGGACTCGGTGGCGAAGGGCCGGCCGCGGTCGATGAGGTCCGCGACGCGCCAGGTCAGCAGCCGGGCCGCGTCCACGTCGACCGCGATGTCGGCGATCAGCTCCTGGACCAGCTGGTGGTGGGCGATCGGCCGGCCGAACTGCTCGCGCTGGGCGGCGTAGGAGACGGCGGCGTCCAGGGCGGCCTGGGCGATGCCGACGCAGCCGGCGGCAACCGACATGCGGCCCTTGGCGAGGGCGGACATGGCCACCGAGAAGCCCTTGCCCTCCGGACCGAGCATCGCGGAGACGGGCACGCGCACGCCGTCGAGGACGAGTTCGGCGGTGGCCTGGCCGCGCAGGCCGAGCTTGCCGTGGACCTCGCGGCGCGTCAGGCCGGCGGCGTCGGCGGGGACCAGGAAGGCGGATATCCCGCGGTGGCCCGGCTCCTCGCCGGTGCGGGCGAAGAGCAGTACGACGTCGGCCCAGGTGCCGTTGCTGATGAACATCTTGGTGCCGTGGAGGACGTATGCGTCCCCGTCGCGCACGGCCCGGGTGGTGAGGTTCGCGGCGTCGGAGCCGGTGCCGGGTTCGGTCAGCCCGAAGCAGCCGAGCGCGTCGCCGGAGCACAGGCGGGGCAGCCAGGCGCGCTTCTGCTCCTCGGTCCCCCAGGCGGCGATGGTCTTGGCGACCAGGCCGAGGGAGACGGAGACGATCCCGCGCACGGCGGAGTCGGCGCGGCCGAGTTCCTCGGTGACCAGGACGTAGGCGAGGTGGTCGCCGCCGGAGCCCCCGTACTCCTCGGGCACGGTGAGACCGAGGAAGCCGAGCGCGCCCAGCTTCTTCACGATGGCCCGGTCGACCCTCTCGGCCCGGTCCCACTCGGCGGCGTACGGGACGATCTCGCGCTCGGCGAACGCGCGGGCGAGCCGTCGTACGGCGCTCTGCTCCTCGCTCGGCTCCAGATTCACCGGGACCTCCTCCGGGGGCGGTGGCGGGGGGCCGGCGCCGATTTAACTAGCACCGGTAGTTTTTCGCGGGCAGGCCCTACTATGTGGCGCATGGCCAGACCGCGCAAGCCCCTTCTCAGCCGGGACCGGATCGTCGAGGCGGCCGGGGTGCTGGTCGACGCGGAGGGGCTGGAAGCGGTGTCGACCCGGCGGCTGGCGGCCGCGCTCGGTGTCAGCGGACCCTCGCTCTACAACCACTTCCGCACCAAGGACGAGATCCTGGACGCGGTGGCGGACGCGGTGAGTTCACGAGTCGACTTGTCGATGTTCGACGGCGCGCAGGACTGGCGGGCCGCCCTGCACGCGTGGGCGCACTCCTACCGGGACGCCCTCGCGGACCATCCCAACATCGTGCCGGTACTGGCCCGCGGGCCGGGACGCCGCCCGGCCGGGCTCCGGCTGGCGGACGCGGTGTTCGGCGCGATGACGCAGGCGGGGTGGCCGGCGGCGCAGGCGACCCGGATCGGCGCGCTCATGCGGTACTTCATCCTGGGCTCGGCGGTGGGGTCCTTCGCCCGGGGTTTCGTGGACGACCGCGCGGCCTACGACCCGGCCGACTACCCGCACCTGGGCCAGGCCCACCTGCTGGCGGAGCGCCAGCACGAGGTGGACGAGGGCGCCTTCGAGACGGGCCTGGAGGCACTCCTGGACGGCTTGGCCCTGCAGTACGAGGCGCTGCGGCGCGGGGAGCGGCCCGCCTGATCCGTCGGGCACCCCCAGGGGGTGATCCGCCGGGCACCGCCTAACCGAAGACGACGAGGGAACGGCCGCCCTTGCCCGCCAGCATGGCGTCGAACGCGGCCGGAATGTCGTCGAGGGTGATGCGGTCGGTGACGAGGGCGCCCAGGTCGAGGCGGCCCGTGCGGACGTGCTCGGCGATCACCGGCAGGTCGCGGGCGGGGTCGCTGTTGCCGTAGACGCAGCCGGTGAGGGTGCGGGCGAAGTGGAAGATCTCCAGGGCGTGGAAGGTGACCTGCTGTTCCTTGCCGCCGATGCCGACGACCGTGGTGCGGCCGCCGCGGCGGGTCGAGTCCCAGGCGCCGCGGATGGTGTCGGCGCGGCCGACGCACTCGACGGCGACGTCCGCGCCGTGCCCGCCGGTCAGCGCGCGGACCTGCTTGGCGGTGGTGTCCGAGGGGAGCACGAACTCCGTGGCCCCGGCCGCGCGGGCCAGTTCCTCCTTGGCCGGTGAGACGTCGACGGCGATGACCGGGCCCGCCTGGGCGATCCGGGCGGCCTGGAGCGCGGCCAGGCCGACCCCGCCGACGCCGAAGACGGCCACCGACTCGCCCGGGCGGACCTGGGCGCTGTGGTGGACGGCCCCGTAGCCGGTGAGGACGGCGCAGCCGAGCAGGGCGGCCTCGGCGAGCGGGATCCCGGCGGGTGCGGGCAGCACGCAGTCGGCCGCGACGACGGTCTCCTCGGCGAACGCGGCCACGTTCAGACCGGGGTGCAGTGCCGTGCCCCGCGCGTCGTGCGCGTATACGTTCCCGACCCCGGCGAGCGCCGTCGCGCAGAGCCAGACCTCACCCATGGTGCAGTGGTGGCACGTCCCGCAGGACGGGGCCCAGTTGAGCACCACGCCGTCCCCGGGCGCGACGTGGCTGACGCCTTCCCCGACGGCGAGGACCGTGCCCGCGCCCTCGTGGCCGAGGACGGCGGGGACGGGAACCCGCATGGTTCCGTTGGTGAGGGAGAGGTCGGAGTGACAGACGCCGGCCGCGGCCAGCCTGACGCGGACCTGCCCCGGGCCGGGATCGGGCAGCACGATCTCCCTGATCTCCAGCGGTGCTCCGACGGCGGGCAGGATGGCGGCACGGACCATGGGCGTCGTCTCGACTTTCCGGTGCGGGGGCGGGCCGGCTCGGCGGGCCGGCGGGTTAGGCCGGTTCTGCGGCTCGGGCGGTTCTGCGGTTCAGAACTGCAGGGACTTGGTCTGGAGGTACTCCGCCAGGCCGTGGGGGCCCAGCTCGCGGCCGACACCCGACTGCTTGTGGCCGCCGAAGGGCGCGAGGATGTTGTAGCGGCCGCCGTTGATGTCCACCTGGCCGGTGTCCATGCGGCGTGCGAAGGCCGCGGCCGTCTCCTCGTCCGCGGCCCAGACGGCGCCGCCGAGGCCGTAGACGGTGCCGTTGGCGATGCGCAGGGCCTCCTCCTCGTCCTCGTAGGCGAGGATCGACAGCACCGGGCCGAAGATCTCCTCCTGGGCGATGGTCATGTCGGAGGTTACGTCGGCGAACACGGTCGGGGCGACGAAGTACCCGTGCTCGTGCGGCGCGTCCGGGCCTCCGGCGACCAGGCGCGCGCCCTCCTCCACGCCCTTCGCGATGAAGCCGCGGACGCGCTCGTGCTGCTTGGCGTTGACGACGGGGCCGACGCGGGTGCCCGGCGTACGCGGGTCGCCGGTGGGGTGGTCGGCGACGGCGGCGACCGCGAGCCGGACGGCCTCGTCGTACTGGTCCCGGTGGACGAGCATCCGGGTGAGTGCGTTGCAGCTCTGGCCGGTGTTGTTCATGACGTGGCCGACGCCCGCGGCGACGGCCTTGGGGAGGTCGGCGCCGGGCAGGATGACGTTCGCCGACTTGCCGCCCAGTTCGAGGGCGACGCGCTTGACGGCTGCGCCGGCCGTGGCACCGACCTGCTTGCCGACGGCGGTCGAACCGGTGAAGGAGACGAAGTCGACTCCCTCGTGGGCGGCCAGGGCCTGTCCCGCGACCGGGCCGGTGCCGGTCACCAGGTTGAAGACTCCGGCCGGGATCCCTGCCTCGTGCACGGCTTCGGCGAAGAGCTGCGCGGTCAGCGGGGTGTCCTCCGCCGGCTTGAGGACGAGGGTGCAGCCGGCGGCGAGAGCGGGTGCCACCTTGGCAACGACTTGGTACAGCGGGTAGTTCCAGGGCGTGATGGCTCCGACGACACCGACCGGCTCCATGAGGACGGTGGAGTTCCCGATGCGCTCCTCGAAGGCGTACGAGGCGGCCAGCTCCACGTACGAGGAGACCACGGCGACCGACGAGCCGACGTGGACGGCCTTGGCGAAGCCGAGCGGGGCGCCGAGTTCGGCGGTGACGGTCTCCGTCAGCTCGCCCTTGCGGGCCTGCAGGGCGTCGCGGAGCGCTCCGATCAGCCCGGCCCGTTCGGCGGGCGGCGTGGCGGCCCAGCCGGGCAGGGCCGCGCGGGCCGCGCGTACGGCCGCGTCCACGTCCTCTTCCGTACCGGCAGGAACCTGGGCGATGACCTGGCCGTCGGCGGGATTGACGACATCGATCCGGCCGGTTCCGACGGCGGGGCGCCAGGCGCCGTCGATGTACATCCCGTCCTGGGCCTTCATGGCATTCCTCCCGAGTGCGCGCGAACGCGTGGATCCGACCTCCCCGCCACCCTACAAACTAGCGGCGGTAGTTTTCTTCGGCCAGGGGCCGCGGGCGTCAGATGATGCCGAAAACCATCCCTGCCGCGAGGACGACGAGGGAGGTGAGGGCCGCCCACTTCACGGTGAAGCGGGTGTGGTCGCCGAACTCGACCCTGGCCATGCCCACGAGTACGTACACGGCCGGAACCAGTGGGCTCGACATGTGCAGCGCCTGGCCGACGAGGGAGGCGCGGGCGATCTCGAGCGGGGAGACGCCGTGGGCGGCGCCGGCCTCGGCGAGGACGGGCAGGACGCCGAAGTAGAAGCCGTCGTTGGACATGAAGTAGGTGAGCGGCAGGCTGAGCACACCGGTGACCAGTGCCATGTGCGGGCCCATGCCCTCGGGGATGGCGCCGACCAGCCAGTCGGCCATGTGCTTGACCATGCCGGTGCCGGTGAGGACCCCGGTGAAGACGGCCGCGGCGAAGACCATGCCGGCGACGTTCAGGACGTTGTCGGCGTGGGCGGCGATCCGGGCCTTCTGGTCGGGCATGTGCGGGAAGTTGACCGTGAGGGCGAGGGCGGCGCCGAGCAGGAACAGCACCGGGATCGGCAGCAACTCCGTGATCATCGCGGCGAGGAGGGCGACGGTGAGACCGGCGTTGAACCAATAGAGGCGCGGGCGCAGGGTGGGCCGCCGGGGGTCGAGCCCCTGGAACCCCTCCCCCGCACCGTCGGCGCCCTCGGACCCGGCACCCGGGCCGGGGGCGGGGGCGGCAGCCGCGGCGGGGGCGGGCGCCGGCCCGGTGGACGCGGCCGAGACCACGGTGGACGCGGCGGAGGCGGTGGATGCGGCGGCTGCGTCGTCGGCGCCTCCGGCGGTGACCCCGACCAGGTCCTCCCCGACGGCCTCGGCGTCCTCGGCGGTCTCGGCGGTCTCGGCGGGCTTCCGGCCCGGGAGCACCAGCACCCCGACGCGGCGGCGTTCCCGCAGGCCGAGGAAGTACGCCAGCGCGAACACGAAGAGCAGGCCCATCGCGAGGGCCGGGATCATCGGGACGAAGATGTCGGCGGCGTCGAGCTTGAGGGCGGTCGCGGCGCGGGCGGTGGGGCCGCCCCAGGGCAGGGTGTTCATCACGCCGTTGGCGGTGGCCGCGACACCCGTCATGACGACGAGACTGAGGCCGAGCCGCTTGTAGAGCGGGTACATGGCCGAGACCGTGATCATGAAGGTGGTCGATCCGTCGCCGTCGAGAGAGACGATCGCGGCGAGGACCGCCGTGCCGACCACGACGCGCACCGGGTCGGCCTTGCAGAAGCGCAGGATGCCCCGGACGATCGGGTCGAAGAGGCCGACGTCGATCATCAGGCCGAAGTAGACGATGGCGAACATCAGCATGGCGGCGGTCGGTGCGAGCTTGCCGACGCCTTCGATGACGTAGTCGCCGAGGTGGGCGCCCTTTCCTGCGAAGACGCAGAACAGTGCGGGGATGAGGACGAGCGCCGCGATGGGCGACATTTTCTTCATCATGATCAGGACCAGGAAGGTCGCGATCATGGCGAAGCCGAGGAAGGTCAGCATGGGGGGAAGGTAGGTGCCGCCTCCAGGCCCCAACAAGACGTCGACGCGTGAGCAATACGAGCAAAACCCCAGCTCAGGGCAGGGGTGTCAGCTCGACGGGGAAGGCGTTGAGCACGGCCGTGCCGGAGAGCCGGTCCATGCGGGTGCCGTCGAGGAGCTGGTTGACATTGGCTCCGGGCGCGGCGGAGGCCACGCCGAGGCGGGCTCCGGCGCGGTCGTGGCCCCAGCCGTGCGGGAGGCTCACCACCCCGGTGCGGACGGCGTCGGTGACCTCGACGGGGACTTCCAGGCTGCCTCCGTCGGCGGCGATCCTGGCCCGTCCCCCGTCGGTGAGACCGAGCCGGGCCGCGTCCTGCGGGTGGACGTGGAGGGTGCAGCGGTTGGAACCTCCGGTGAGGGCCGGGACGTTGTGCAACCAGCTGTTGTTGGACCGCAGGTGGCGGCGGCCCACGAGCACCAGGGCGGCGGGGCGTTCGGCGAGCGTCGCGCGCAGCGCGGGGAGTTCGGCCGCTATCGGGTCCGGGAGCAGCTCGATCCTGCCACTGCGCGTCTTGAGCACCTCGGGGAGCCGGGGCCGCAGCGGGCCCAGGTCGATGCCGTGTGGTGCCTTCAGCAGGTCGTCGAGGCCGAGGTCGTACGGTCCGAGGCGCAGCATCAGGTCCAGTCGTCGCTCCGGGCCGGTGCGACCCGTCAGCCGGCGGGCCTGTACGGAGGGGTCGGCGCCGTACAGCGGCGCGTGGGCATCGGTGACGGCCCGGGCGAGGGTGTCGCCGATGACGCGCTCGTCGACGGCCTCCGGCGGGGCTCCGTGCAGCCCCGACAGGGCGAGGATGAGACGCGCGTGGATCTCGCACTCGTCCATTCGCCCCTCCTCCAGGGGGACGGCGGGCGGCGAGTAGCGGACCTGGTTGCGTACGGCGAAGGCGTTGAAGGCGAAGTCGAAGTGCGCGCTCTGCGCGGGCGGCGGTGGGGGCAGCACGACGTGGGCGTGGCGGGAGGTCTCGTTCAGGTACGGGTCGACCGAGACCATGAAGTCGAGGCCGGCCAGCGCCCGGTCGAGACGGTCGCCGTCGGGTGCCGAGAGGACGGGGTTGGCGGCGATGGCGATGAGGGTGCGGATCCGCCCCTCCCCCGGCGTCTCGATCTCCTCGGCCAGTGCCGCGATGGGCAGTTCGCTCTTGGCTTCGGGGTGGCCGCTGACCCGGCTGTGCCAGCGGCCGACCGTGAAGCCCTTGCCGGGGCCGGCCGGCCGGGGTGCGCGGTCGGTGGCGGAGAGCGGGAAGAGGGCTCCGCCAGGCCGGTCGAGGTTGCCGGTGAGGATGTTGAGCACGTCGACGAGCCAGCTGGCGAGCGTGCCGTGTTCGACGGTGCAGCTGCCGATCCGCCCGTAGACGGCGGCGGTGGGTGCGGCGGCGAGGTCGCGGGCGAGGCGGCGGATCTCATGGGCCGTGAGGTCGCAGGCGGGTGCGACGGTCTCAGGAGTGAAACTCCCGAGGGCGGCGCCGAGTTCCCCGAGTCCTTCGACGTGTTCCTCCAGCCTGCCCGGGGCGGTGAGCCGTTCCGCGATCAGGGTGTGCGCGAGGGCGGCGAGCAGGAGCACGTCGCTGCCGGGCCGCGGCGCGAGGTGCCGGTCGGCGAGGGCGGCCGTGCGGGTGCGGCGCGGGTCGACGACGACGAGGGTGCCGCCGCGGGCGCGCAGGGCCTTGAGCCGCCCGGGGAAGTCGGGGGCCGTGCAGAGGGAGCCGTTGGACTCGACCGGGTTGGCGCCCAGGAGCAGCAGGAAGTCCGTCCGGTCGAGATCGGGGACCGGGATGGCCAGGGGGTCGCCGAAGAGGAACCCGCTGGAGACGTGCTTGGGCATCTGGTCGAGCGTGCTGGCGGTGAAGAGGTTGCGGGTGCCGAGGGCCTTGAGGAGGAGCGGCGGGTAGAGCGCGCCGGCCATGGTGTGCACGTTCGGGTTGCCGAGGACCACGCCGACGGACTCGGGCCCGTACTCCCCGACCAGGTCGGGCACGGCGGCGGCGATGGCGTCGTAGGCCTCCTCCCAGGTGGCCTCCCGCAGCCTGCCGTCACGGCGGACGAGGGGGGTGCGCAGGCGGTCGGGGTCGGCGTCGATCTGCCCGAAGGCGGCGCCCTTGGGGCAGATGAAGCCGCGGCTGAAGACGTCGTCGCGGTCGCCGCGGGCGCCCGTGACGGTGGAGCCCTCGATGGTGAGGGTGAGGCCGCAGGTGGCTTCGCAGAGGGGGCAGATGCGCAGGGCGGTGCGGGGCATGGGCCCTCCAGGGCGGCGGCAGGCGGCACGGGCATGCGGGGAGCCCCGAGCATACCGACCGGTAGGCACGGTGGCGAGGGAGTGCGCGACGACGGCACGGACGGAGGGCGGCTCCCCCCGCGCGGAGGCGGAGGCGGAGGCAGGGCGGCGCCCGGGACGAGTACGGGCTACGGGCTACGGGCTACGGGCTACGGGCTACGGGCTACGGGCTACGGCTCAGTCCAGTACGCGGGCCAGGTAGGCCCGCATCATCGCGCGGGTCTCGGCGACGATGCCGGGGTCACCGGCCGGGTCGGTCCGGAAGGCCAGTTGGATCAGCGCGTCGGTGGCCTCGACCGCGACGAGGACCGCGCGCTCCAGCGTGGCGTCGGGGGTGAGGCCGAGGTGCGCGGAGAGCAGTTCGGTCAGGCGGGCGGCGACCTGGTGGTTCGGATCGCCCTCCGGGTCGTCGGCCGGTGGGGCGGGCACGCCGAAGTCGACGAGCGCGAAGCCGGGCACGCCGCGCTTCATCGCCAGGTACTCGTCCAGGACGGCGTCCACCACCGGGCGCCAGTCGGTGGCGGGCAACCCGGCGAGGCGGTCAGCGATGCCGTCGGCGTAGCGGTCCAGGTTGCGGTGCGCGAGGGCGATGGCCATGGCCCGCTTGTTGCCGAAGAAGCGGTAGACGGAGCCGATCGGCACACCGGCGCGCTGGGCGACGGCGCGGGTGCTCAGGTTCTCGTACCCGGTCTCGTCGAGCAGTTCGGCGCAGGCGTCGAGGATCCGGGCGAGCCGGTCGGCACTGCGCTGCTGGATCGGCGTACGGCGCAGGGAGTGGGCGGGAGGCACGGGGTCCATCATGCCGCTCGTCGCTTCCGGGTCGGGCGGGGGCCTCAGTTCAGCAGCAGACTGAGGCCGCCGATCGTGTACGTGATCATCAGCGCGAGCAGCGGCAGCTGCCCGGCCACGGCTCTGGCGGGCGGGAAGAGGCGGACGGAACGGTCGTGGGCGGCGACCACGCCGAGGACGTGACCGGTGACGACGGCGATGACCTGGAGGGCGGCGAGTCGGCCGGGGCCCAGGGGTGGAGCGGGTTCGGGGGCGTTGTCAGTGCCGAGTGCCATGCTTACTGTGCGTGGTCCTTCGACTACCAGGAGGGAGAAGTAGTGGGCGATGAGATAGCCGAGGGCGATGGGGACGAGTGAGTGCGCGAAGGCGGTCAGCGGGCCGGGGTGCGGGCCGCTGACCAGGCGGGTGGCCGCGGCGCACAGGCAGTAGAGGGTGGCGACGAGGGCGACGGAGCCGAGCAGTCCGAGTGTGGCCGCGGGTGTGCGGCCGAGGGGGGAGGTCTGAAGGGTATTGATCCAGGAGGGGTTGTCGGAGAAGCCGTCGTAGGCGGTGGATCCGAGGAGGACGCAGACGGTGGCGACGAGTCCGGGCCGCTCGGGCGTCGCGTCGAGTCCGTGGAAGGGGTTGCGCAGGACGAGCCGGCCGTCGCTGCGGCGGCCGAGGGGGGAGAGACGGGCGAAGAGTGCGGAGTACGCCTCGAAGGCGTCTCCGCCGGCGAACCAGCTCTCGCCGTAGCGGGCGGCGAGCAGCAGGTGAGCGGTGGCGTAGGTGGTGATCGCGATCAGGAGGGGGGTGGTGGACGCGGGATCGGGAGAGACGAGTTCGAGCCAGGTGAAGGCGAGCAGTCCGGCGGCGGCGGGCCACAGTCCCAGCCGGGCGGGGAGGGGGTGGTGGCCGGTGGCCGGGCGGCGCAGGGCCCGGGACAGCAGGCGGTGCAGGGTGCGCAGTGGGTTGAGCAGGCGCCATACGGGGCCGAGGAGGAGGGAGGCGGGCACGAGTCCGACCCAGAGGAGGACGTAGACGGCGCCGGGAGCGGGGTTGTGGGCGGGGTCGTCGGGACCGAGGAGGAGGTGGAGCAGGACGAAGAGCGCGGCGGCGAGCCCCAGCCCGCGCAGGGTGGTTCGGGTGGCCGGCGCGTCGGCCACCCGCTGGAGGGCGGCGGGCAGGACGAGGCCCGACTGCTCTCCGCGGAAGCGGGAGGTGGACCAGAGCAGGCCGAGCGCGAGGAAGGAGACGAACAGCGCCGCGAAGGCTCCGGCGAACGCGTAGAAGGGAGAGATCGGCAGATCGTGCTGGGAGCCGATTCCGTGCGCGAGTGCGGTGAACGGTTCGGCCGGGTGAAGGACCACGCCCTGGCCGTTGCCGCCGCCGCCCGCGACGGGGAGGCCCCCCGGGCCGGGCGGGACCGCGCTCACCACCGTGCCGCCGTGCTGCGCGGGCCGCCTCCGTCGGATCGGCGACCGGACGACCCGGGCGTTGGCCCGCCCGGGGATGGCCGGCCGGCGCCGCCTGCGGCGTGCGCGGACGCCGGTACGGTCCGTTGTCCGGGTCCCGGCCTGGGCCCGAACACGGACCTCGGCCCGCACACGGACCTGGGCCGGAGTGCGGACCTGGGCCGGAAGCTGAGGCCGGGTTTGCCCCATCGGCGGCCCCACCGGCCGGGCCCGGTCGTGGGGTGCGGGGCGGAATCGGCGGTACGGGACGGCGACACGGACGGTACCCGCGACTGCGCGGGGGCCGTCATGTGACGGGGCCCGTTGCGGGGGTCGGGAGCGGTCATCGGACGAGGAGTTGGGTCAGGACGAGGTCGGACTCGTGGGTCTCGACCTCGAAGAGGCCCGTGCGGTCCGCCGTCAGGACCAGGGTGGCCTCCTGGTCTGCGGGCAGGGCGAGTTCCTTGTCGTAGCCGTGGACGTGCAGGGTGTCCGCGCGGTCGCTGGTGACGCGCAGGGCGACGCGTTCGCCGCGCCGCAGCTCGGTGCGGGCCGGGGCGGGGCTGACCTTGCCGTCCCGGACGGTGATCGTGACCGTGCGGTCCGCCTGTTCCTGTCCCGGCGTCGGCGCCGGCGTCGGCGTCGGTGACTGGGCGGGCCGGGGGTCGCCGTGGCCGTGGCCCCCGGACTGGCCCGGCGCGGGAGCGGTGAGCTGTGCCGCGCCCTCGACGGCCTTGCCCGCCACGGCCCAGGCGGTGTGGTCGTCCGCGTAGAGGCGGACGGTCAGGGTGTGCGCGCCCTCGGGGACCTGGGCCGCGGGCAGGTGGAACCAGGGGCCGTACAGGCGGGCGATCTTGCGTCCGTCGAGTTCCAGATGGGCGTGGCCGGCGCCGGGGAGGGCGGCGCCGCCGGTGCTGTCGGGGGTGAAGCGGAAGTTCTTCACGCTCAGTTGGAGGTTCCAGCCGTCCTCGGAGTCCGGGCGGAGGGCCGGCTGCACTTCCGGTGCGCCCTCGGCCGGCACCTCGCGGAGCCGGTGGCCGGCGGCGTCGGTCGCGGGGAGGAGGGTGCCGACGCTGCCGGAGGCCTGCTCGTGGCTGGTGCCGGGCTTGTGGTGGGTGGTGGCCCGCCCACCGCAGCCCGTTGCCGCGCCGCCTGCGAGGAGCAGGGCGAGAGCGAGCAGAGCCACCCTGCGGGCGGTCCGGCGGGGCACCGCCGCGCAGGGCGAGCGGCGCGGCGCACCTCCGGCCTCGCACCCGACCCGGTCGCCGAGCCTGGCGGTCACGCCGTGCCTCCGGCGGCCTTGGGCACCCGCGTCCCGTCGGCGGCTTCGGTCACCTGGGCGCTGGCCGACGTCGCACCGGGGTCGGCCGGCTCGGTGGCTGCTGCTGCCCGGGGCGCGTGCGGGGTCGCACCGGGGTCGGCCGGCTCGGTCGCCGCTTCCGCCCGGGGCGCGTTCGGGGTCGCAGCGGGCTCGGTGGATGCGGGCGGCTCGGGCGCGTGCGGGGTAGCAGCCGGGGCGGGGGGCGGAGGTGGGCCGTCGGCTTCGGGCGTGGTGGTCGGGCGGGCCGAGGCCACGACCGCCCACAGGATCCAGACCACGGCCACCAGGGCCCGCACCCAGGCGGGGCTCACCGGGGTCCACGGGATCATCAGGACCGCCTTGTCGAAGGCGTCCAGCAGGGTCAGGCCGGCCAGCAACAGGGTCAGACGGGCCAGCCAGGGGCGGGTGGGGCGCAGGGCCAGGCCCGCTCCGGTCCACCACAGGCCGAGCAGCAGGAGCGCGAGCGCCGGGACGAAGGTCGCGGTCAGGGTCATGGTGGAGCCGGCCACGTCCAGGGCCAGGCCCGCCAGCCCGGCCAGTGCGGCGGCCGTGCCCAGGCGGGAGCCCCGCAGGCGGCGCCACCACAGGACCCCGCCGACGAGGAGCAGCACGGCGGCGACGGCCAGGGCGAGCTGGGTCTCGACGCGCTCCAGGCCGCGCGCGCCGTACCAGTCGCAGCCGGCCGGGAGTTTGCGCGCCTGCACGTTGTAGTCCGCGCAGACGAGCAACTGGACCAGCTTGACGGGTTCGCCGACCAGGCGGGCCGACGCCCCCGAGACCGCGCCCCGCTGCTCGCCGCACCGCGGGACCGTGCCCGGGGTGGAGCCGTCGGGGCCGTCCTGCCAGCAGTTGCCGCGGCCCTGCCCGTCCCACCAGACGTCCATGCCGTTGGGGCGGGAGGCGCCGGACTTGTCCTTGCCGAGCACGTTGCCGGCGTACCGGTTGTGGTGGGAGGTGTCGGTCTGCTTCGACCAGGCCTCCTCGCCCCGGATGAAGGCGGGGACGGCGCTGAGGAAGAAGCCGGCGCGCCGGTGACCGTAGACCCAGTTGTCCTCGTAGAGGTTCCAGTTGCCGCCGGCGGTGATGATGCCGGTGCCGGGCGGCATGGAGATCTGGGGGCACACGACGCCGCGCTCGTAGCCGCGCTCGATCGGGGGCTTGGCGCAGGTGCCGTCGGCGACGTGGCGGTAGTAGTCCTGGTTGTTGTCGTGGATCAGGTTCCGCTGGAACTTCGCGTGGTTCTGCGGGAGTCCGGGGTGTCCGGGGAAGGCGCTGTCCATCGAGGCGCCGCCCATGTTGTGGTCGAACTCGTTGTCGTGCACCCACACCGAGTCACCCGCGGTGCCGGAGTAGCCGACCATGTTGTGGTGGCTGCGGCAGCCGGTGATCTCGATGGAGTAGCGGGGGACGTCGTAGCCGCGGCCGTCGTTGATGTTGGACGCGCTGCCGGGGTAGATGCCGGAGTCGCCGTTGCCGTAGGACTCGCAGTTCTTGTAGAGGCCGTGGTCGCTGGCGAAGGTCAGGAAGCCGTACTCGTCGTTCCAGCGGGTCAGCACGTCGTCGATGACGAAGCCGTCGGCGGCGAGGACGTACAGCGAGTTGAAGGTGGTGCGCTGGGCGGTGAAGTTGCGGAAGTAGACGCCGTCGGACTTGTCGGCGCGGATGGCGTTGAGCTTCTGGTACTTGGCGTCGATCACCACGTCGAGCCGTGATGCTCCGGTGCCCTCGATCTGCAGGTTCTTCTTGCCGAGGATCGCGACGAGGTTCTGGTTGTGCCGGCACTGGGCCTGCTGTTCGTACGACAGGATCTGGTAGCCGAGCGCGGAGTCGGGCGCCTTGAGCGCGGCGCACTCCCCCGTCGGCCGGGGCAGCGAGGGCTCCTCCTCGTAGAGGCCGGGGAGGATCGCGATGTTCATCCCGGGCCGGTCGACGGCGTCGACTGCTTCCTGGAGGTGGCGGTAGCCGCTCTTCTCGCACCGCTCGTACAGGGCGAGGTTGCGGGCCCTGAGGTCCTCGGGGAAGGCGGATATCCGGCGTTCGAAGGCGGGCCGGTCCGTCTTGCAGACGATCAGGTCGGGGTCGGCCTTGCGGTACTCCGGGACGGATCCGGAGCCGTCCGGGAAGGTGACCGGGCGCTCTTCGTGGGCGCGCGCGTCGGGCGCGGCGGCGAAGAGGGACAGGAGGGCGAGGAGGGCGGCGAGGAGCGCCGCCGGCACGGCAGGGAACCTGCGGGTCCACGACATGCGCGTGAGAGTAGAGCAATGTTCATCTTTTGGGATCCCCCCGGGAGCGAATCCGCTTCCCCGCCCGGCCGCCCCGCAGGCCTTCCTCCCGGATCCTGCCGGTTCCTCCCCCACGCCCCTCGCCCTCGCCGGTGAAGGGCCGAAGCGTGCCGTTGACGCGCGGGCCGCGGAATCCTACTGTCAGCCATAGGATTCCTTCGACGGAGCGGGAGCAGCACATGAGCGAGCAGGCCGACAGCGCGCGGGCCGGAGGCGAGCAGGCCCGGAAGACGGCCGAGGCACTGGAGTACCTCACCGGCTTCGGCAACGAGCACAGCTCCGAGGCCGTCCCCGGCGCACTGCCGCTCGGCCGCAACTCCCCCCAGCGCGCCCCCCTCGGCCTCTACGCCGAGCAGCTCAGCGGCAGCGCCTTCACCGAGCCCCGCAACCACAACCGCCGCTCCTGGCTCTACCGGATCCGCCCCTCGGCCGCCCACCCGCCGTTCACCCGGATCGACAACGGGGCCCTGCGCACCGCGCCCTTCACCGACGCGCCCGCGGACCCGAACCGGCTGCGCTGGAACCCGCTGCCCGACCCGGCCCCCGGCACCGACTTCCTGGCCGGCCTGTGGACCCTCGGCGGCAACGGCGACGCGACCCAGCGCACCGGTATGGCCGTCCACCTCTACGCCGCCAACGCCGACATGACCGACCGGGTGTTCAGCGACTCCGACGGCGAGCTGCTGATCGTCCCCGAGCGCGGCGGCCTGCTCCTGCGCACCGAGCTGGGCCTGCTCAGCGCCCGTCCGGGCGAGGTGGCTCTCGTCCCGCGCGGCGTCCGCTTCCGCGTCGAGCTGCTGGACGCCGACGCCCGCGGCTACGTCTGCGAGAACTACGGCCAGCCCTTCGTCCTGCCCGACCTCGGCCCGATCGGCGCCAACGGCCTCGCCGCGGCACGGGACTTCCGGGCCCCGGTGGCCGCGTACGAGGACGTCGAGCGCCCCACCGAGGTGATCAACAAGTTCTGCGGGAACCTCTGGTCGGCCACCTACGGCCACTCGCCGCTCGACGTGGTCGCCTGGTACGGCACGCACGTCCCGTACGTCTACGACCTGCGCCGTTTCAACGTCCTGGGCACGATCAGCTACGACCACCCGGACCCGTCGATCTTCACCGTCCTGACCTCGCCCTCGGACACCCCGGGCCTGGCAGGCGTGGACTTCGTGGTCTTCGCGCCGCGCTGGCTGGTCGGCGAGGACACCTTCCGCCCGCCCTACTTCCACCGCAACGTCATGAGCGAGTACATGGGCCTCATCGAGGGCGCCTACGACGCCAAGGCCGAGGGCTTCGTCCCCGGCGGCGGCTCGCTCCACAACATGATGTCCGCGCACGGCCCCGACCACGAGACCTTCGACCGGGCGAGCGCGGCCGACCTGAAGCCGCAGAAGATCGACGACGGCCTGGCCTTCATGTTCGAGACCCGCTGGCCGATCACCGCCACCGCGCAGGCGGCCGGCGCGGACCACCTCCAGCGCGGTTACGACGACGTGTGGCAGGGTCTGCAGCGCCACTTCCGCGCCTGACCCGTACTGCGTACCCTGCATGCGCCGCACGCGCACGTCAGCACCGTCCAGCCGTTCGGAGATCCACCCGTGACCGCCTTCGCCCCCGACTCGCTGGTACTGAACCGGAAGCTGCCGCTCTGGTATCAGGTCTCGCAGTCACTGCGCGCCTCGATATTGGGGCGGACGCCGGACTCCTCGCTGCGCCTGCCCACCGAGGAGCAGCTCGCCGAGCACTACGGGGTGAGCGTGCTGACCATGCGGCAGGCGCTCAAGGAGCTGGAGGGGGAGGGCCTGATCAGCCGGCACCGGCGGCGCGGCACCTTCATCGAGCCGGGCGCGCTGCGCAGCACACCGGTCCGGCTGCTGGGCTCGGTCGACGCGATCGTGGCCCAGCAGTCGGGCGACAGCACGACGGTCCTCGGCCACGGGCGCACCCCCGTGGCCGGGGAGCTGCTGGAGCACTTCCCCGGCACGCCCGAGGTGGTCACGTACAGGCGTCTGCGGCGCGACCGGGAGAGCGGCGAGCCGACCAACTGGGCGGAGAACGCGGTCCTGCCGGAGTTCGCCGGGGCCGTCGACCTCGCCGACCTGGAACGCTGGCCGATGACGAAGGTGCTGCGGGACGTCGTGGGGGTGCGCATCAGCCGGATCACGGACACCGTGGAGGCCCGGCTCGCCGACCCGGAGACGGCCGAACTGCTCCAGGTGCCGCTGCTGAGCCCGATCCTGCACTACACGGGCGTGACCTACGACGAGGACGGCCGGGTGGTCGACGTGGCGCGGATCCGGTACCGGGGCGACCGGTTCTCCTTCACGGTGACGGTCGACGCGCACTGAGCGGCGCCCCCGTCCCCGCGGACGGGGGCGCCACCCCGCTGCGCCCGGTTCACTTCTTCTCGTCGTCGGCGGTGCGCTCTCCCTCCGCCTGGGACGGCGTCGTCCGCAGGGTCTGGGGGTGGAGCTGCTTGCGCTGGGTCTCGTCCATGTCCTCGTCGAGGCGTTCACCCTCGGCCTGGGACGGAGTCGAGTATTCGTCGTACTGGCTCATGACCGTCTCCTCGGTCGATACCGTACGTATCCATACCTATGCAGCGTAGCCCCTCGGCCTGGACGCGGCCCGGGCACCGGAGCCCGTCGCTACCATCGGCGGCGTGAGCGCTGACACACCGCAGCCGGGACCGGACCCGCTGCTGGACGATCTGATGCCCTGGGCCGTGGGCGGCCTGCGCCTCGGCCGGGACTGGGTGGCCTCCCCCGATCCGGCGGCCCTGCGCACCCGATGGTCCGTCCTGGCGGGCGCCGAGGGGGCCGAGCGGGACCGGCTGTTCCGCCCGAGCCGCAGCCGTACGCCCACCGCGTCGGCGGCCGCGCTGCCCGGGCAGCGCTCGGCGGGCACGGCCCGGTTCGCCGACGCTCCCGGCCCCTGCCCCGATCCCGTACGGGTGCTGCTCGGACCCTTCGACGAGCAGTGGCTCCTGCCCGACCAGCGGCTGATCGACACCGCCCGCCCGGAGCTGTGGCGGGTCCTCGACGAGCACCAGCTGTTCCTCGTCGAGTCCGCCGAGCTGCTGGCCACCGCGCACCTCCCGGCCGGCCGCCTCGGCCGGATCCGCCCCCTGCACCGGCGCCCGGGCGGAGCCGAGCCGAACCTCGCCCCCGGCCTGCTGCCGCTGCTGGGCGAGCGCCACGGCGGCTGGGTGACGCCGGAGGACGTGCTGTGCTGGATCCTGGCGGCCGGCCGGCCCGGTCCGCGCGGGTACGAGGTCCCGCTCGCCGCCGATTCCGGGCGGTGGCGGGCCGGACTGGAGCTGGGGCACCGGCTGCTCACCGTCCGGCTGCGCGGGGCGCGCGGCGGGGAGGCGCCGCGGCTGCCCGGCGGGCGCCGTCCGTACGTCCGCTCGGCGGTCGGGGGGTGGCCGGGCGGGCTCGCGTACGACGCGGAGACCGAGACCCTGACGCTCGGGAGCGGGACGGTCTCCCCGGTGCCGGCCGGGGCGTGGGAGTACGAGGTGCAGGGCGTGCGCGTGCTGGAGAGCTGGTTCGCCGCGCGCGGCGCGCACCGCGGCCCGGAGGCGGCGGGGCTCGCCGCGCTGGGCCCCGCCGCATGGCCGCAGAGCTGGACCTCGGAGCTTCTCGCACTGGTGACCACGCTGGCCCTGCTGGCGGAACTGGCCCCGGAGCGTGCGGCGTTCGAGCCCGGCCCCAGCCTGCCGGCCGCGGAGCTGCGGGCGGCCGGGGTGCTGCCGCCGCCGGCATGGAGCCGGCGGCCGGCCTCGGTGCTGGACCACCAGGAGGAGGGACCGGGCGGCCAGTTCGCCCTCCTCTGACCGAGCGGGCGCGGCGACCGGAGGGGCACGGGGGCACGGGCGATCCAGCACTCCCGCGGCCCGGCGGGGGCGGCGCCGCGCAGAGCGGCCGCCGCGGGCCGGCCGTGATCCGCCGGAGCGGACTTCCTGCTCGGGTGGCATCCGGCGGCGCGGGTGGCCGCGCGGGCTACCCGCCCCAGGCACCCAGGGGGCGGATCACCGAGCGGTCGAAGACGGCGGCCATGTCCAGACCGGCGCCGGGGACCGGGCCGGCGCCCGAGACGGCCGCGGCCAGCCGCGGGTACTCCCCCGACGCCGGCCGGGAGCCGAGCCAGGCTGCCCGTACGGGCCTGCCCGGCTGGCTGCGCACGGTCGCCGAGTGGAACCCGATCAGCTCCGTCGCCGCCGTGGTGCGCGAAGTGTGCGGGAACACCGAGGCGCACGCCGCCGCGGACGCCGCCTGGCCCGTCGCCCATCCGGTGGCCGGGGCGCTGCTGTGGTCGGCGCTGCTGCTCGTGGTGTGCGTACCGGCGGCCACGCGCAGGTTCGGGCGCGGCGGCGTCGGACGCGGCGCCCGGACGCGCGGCGCCCGGACGCGGGGCGGTCGGACGCGGGGGGGGCCGCCCTGCGTGACCCGGGCCCGGTGGTACCGGCCGCCGGGACCACGGGCGATCATCGGCGCACGTCGCCCACCGCGTAGTGACAGACCCCCGTCCGACCCGGTAGGCAGGGCCCATGACCACCGAACCGCTGCCCCTGGACGGCATCACCGTCGTCGCCGTCGAACAGGCCGTCTCGGCCCCCTTCGCCACCCGACAGCTCGCCGACCTCGGCGCCCGGGTGATCAAGGTCGAGCGTCCCGACGGCGGCGACTTCGCCCGCGCCTACGACACCGCCGCCCACGGTCTGGCCTCGCACTTCGTCTGGGCCAACCGGGGCAAGGAGTCCATCGCGCTCGACCTGAAGGACCCGCGCGGCCGTGAGGTGCTGCACGCCCTGCTGGCGGGCGCGGACGTCTTCGTGCAGAACCTCGCCCAGGGGGCCGCCGCCCGCCTCGGGCTGGACGCGGCCGCGCTGTGCGCCCGCTACCCGCGGCTGGTCGCCGTGGACGTGTCCGGCTACGGCGCGCAGGGCCCGTACGCCCACAAGCGGGCCTACGACATGCTCGTGCAGTGCGAGGCGGGGCTGGTGTCGGTGACCGGCACACCCGATCAGCCGGTGAAGGCGGGCATCCCGGCCGCCGACATCGCCGCGGCCATGTACGTGTTCTCCGGGGTGTTGGCCGCGCTGCTGCGCCGCGGTGTCACCGGGCGCGGGGGCCCGGTGGAAGTGTCCATGCTGGACGCGCTGGCCGAGTGGATGGGGCATCCGCTGCACCACACGATGCACGGCGGCGAGCAGCCCGTGCGCACCGGCCTGGCGCACGCGGTGATCGCCCCGTACGACGCCTACGCGACGGCGGACGGGGACCGGGTGCTGCTGTCGGTGCAGAACGACCGCGAGTGGCGGCGGCTGGCGCAACAGGTGCTGGAACGGCCCGAGTTGGCCGAGGATCCGGCGTACGCGACGAACACGGCGCGCACCGGGAACCGGGAGAGGACCGACGCGGTCGTGGCGGAGGCACTGGGCGGGCTGGACGCCGACGAGGCGATCGGACGCCTGGAGGCCGCGGGCATCGCCTGTGCGCGGCTGAACTCGGTGGCCCAACTGGCCGGGCACCCGCAACTCGCGGCCCGGGACCGGTGGCGGGAGGTGGGATCGCCGGTCGGTCCACTGCGGGCCCTGCTGCCGCCGATCGGGCTGCCGGGCGGCGCGGCACCGCACATGGGTGCGGTGCCCGCGCTGGGTGAGCACACCGAAGACCTCTTGCGCGCCCTGGGGATGGCGGGCGCACGGATCTCGGAACTGCGCCGGGACGGTGTGATCGCGTAGGGCCGGGTGACCGGAGGCCGGGAAGGCCGACGGCCGCGGGTGCGGGGTCAGTTACGAGCGGCGGCTGCCGAAGAGCGTGCGACGCAGACGGCGCAGCGGCGCGAAGAGCGAGACGCGCGCGCTCCGGCTCCGCAGGCGGTGCGTGTGGTCGCGGGAGGTGAGCTCGCGCATCAGCAGCGTCGCCTCCGCGGCCTCCCGGTGCGGGACGGCGGGTCCGCCCAGCACGGCGAGGTGGCGGTCGAGGCGCGAACTGGTCGCGTTGCTGCCGCACGTGATGGCAGGCACGCGGGGCGGCCTGCTGCGCATTGCTATCTGTTCCATGATCTCTCCCCACCCGTACGAGGGCACCCGGCCCGGGCAGGTTAACCCTATCGCCCCCGCGTCGCGCGCGGGTATCCCGGTGGTGTGAATTACCCCTGTGGCGACGGGGAGTTGACGGTTACTCAGCGGAGTCGACGATTACTCTCCGCACAGGAGCGGGCGGGAAAATCACGCTCCGGAAGAGCGCTGCGCGAGTCTCGTCACGACAGGGGCCGCGTGACGCACACTGCGCTAACTTGGAGTGACGGGTCGATGACACATGGGCGCACGGAAGCATTCGGGGGGCTCGCGTGAGTGAGGAAGCCAACTCCGATCATGTCGTCTCGGGCCGCTACCGGCTGCTGGAGGAGATCGGCCGCGGCGGGATGGGCGTGGTGTGGCGGGCCCGGGACGAAGTGCTGGCGCGCGATGTCGCCGTGAAGGAGGTGCGCGCTCCGGCCGGACTGGACACCGCCGAACTCCAGCGCATGTACCGGCGGCTGGAGCGGGAGGCGTGGGCGGCGGCCCGGGTGTCCCACCGCGGGGTGGTGACGGTCTACGACGTGGCCTCCGAGGACGGCCGGCCCTGGATCGTGATGGAACTGGTGCGCGGGCTGTCGCTGGCGGACGTGCTGGACGCGGAGGGGCCGATGACCCCGCCGCGCGCCGCTCACATCGGCGAGCAGGTGCTGGCAGCGCTGCGGTCCGCGCACGACTCGGGGGTGCTGCACCGGGACGTGAAGCCGGCGAACGTGCTGATCGCCAATGACGGCCGGGTCGTGCTCAGCGACTTCGGGATCGCGAGCCTGGAGGGCTCCTCGGCCATCACGATGACGGGCGAGGTGGTCGGCTCCCCCGAATACCTGGCACCGGAAAGGGCGTTGGGCCGCGAACCGGGCCCCGGATCGGACCTGTGGTCGCTCGGGGTCATGCTCTACGCCTGCGTCGAGGGGGTCACTCCGTTCCGGCGGGCGACCCCGCTGGACACGCTGCGGGCCGTGGTGGACGAGGAGCCGCCCCCGGCGCGCCGGGCCGGTCCGCTGGAGCCCGTGCTGGAGGGGCTGCTGCGCAAGGACCCGGCGGAGCGGACGGACGCGGCGGAGGCGGCCCGGATGCTGCGGGTGGTGGGCGCGGGCGGAGCCGTACGCGCCTCCGGCGGGCCGGTGTCGGGGCGTACCGCGCCGATGCCGACGGCCCGTCACGGGCACGAAGCGCGCGGCGGAGCCGGACCGCACGGGGCGCAGGCGCCACCGCCCCCCGTGGGCGGGGCGGTGCCCGCGGGCGGGTCCGGTGGGGGTGCGGCCGGGTCCGGCGGGGGCCGGGGCGCGGCCGGGCCGGTGCTCGCCGTCGGGATCGCCGTGCTGCTGCTCGCCCTGGCCGCGCTGGGCTGGGTACTGCTGGGGGACCTCGGGGACCGGGGCGACCGCGGTGGGCACGGGGGCGCGCCGACGGGTCCGGCGGACACCGCCCCCGCCGCCACCTCGGCGCCGGCGCCGGGCGGGCCCGCCTCCGCGTCGGCCGCGCCCTCGGCGTCCGCCGCGCCCGGCGCTGCCGGGCACGTCGCGGTGTACGTCGACGCGGTGCGCACCACCTACACCGGGAGTTGTCCGCCGCAGGCCGGGAGGGCGCCCTCGTTCACCGCGACCGTCGAGGTGGAGAGCGTCCCGGTGGTACTGGAGTACCGCTGGGCCACGCGGAGCGGGCGGACCTCCGGGCCGGGCTGGCAGTCCGTCACGTACGAGGCGGCCGGGCCGAAGAGCCGGCGGCTGGAGCACACCGAGCTGACGCACGCGCCGGGCGCGGTCTTCGAGGACGCCGTCCGGCTGGAGGTGCGGGGACCGGCGGAGGTCGCCACCGCATGGGTGGCGACCTCCGTGACGTGCGAGGAGGCGACCCCGACGGGCGGGGCCACCTCCCCCGGTGCGAGCCCGTCGCCGTCCGCGACGCCGACCACAGGTCCGACGGCGAGCCCGGAGGACGGTGGAGCGGAGGTCGGCGGGCCGGAGGGTGGCGGGCCGGAGGTCGGCAGGCCGGAGGACGGCGGGCCGGATCAGGCCGCGTTGGTCAGGACGGGCAGGTAGCCGCCGGACTGTCCGGAGGCGGTCGGGTGGTAGGACTCGGCGATGTTGAGCCAGTTGACGCTGTGCAGCCACGGGCTGCCGGAGCAGATCTCGTGGCCCGTGAAGGCGCCGGCGACCGAGGCGAAGGTGAAGCCGTGGTTCGCGGCGCGTTTGGCGATGGCTGCGTTGAGGTGGTCGGCGGCGCCGTTGATGGCGGCCCGCTCGCCCTCGCTCAGACCGGTCGTACAGGTGCCGTTCAGCTTGTAGAAGCGGGGATAGCCGAGGACGACGACGCGGGCGGCGGGTGCCCGGCTGTCGATGGCGTCGTAGACCTGGTCGAGCAGGCCGGGGAGGGTGGAGTCGACGTAGGCCTTGGCCTGGTTCACGCGGTTGACGCAGGTGGATTCGGACTGGAGCACACAGGTCGTCATGACGTCGGAGAATCCGGCGTCGTTGCCGCCGATGGTGATGCTGACGAGGTCGGTCCCGGAGTTGAGGGGGCCGAGCTGGCCGGAGAGCACATCACCCGTACGGGCTCCGGAGCAGGCGGTGAAGGCGAAGGTCTGCGGGGAGTGGGCCGCGGCCCAGAGGGCGGGGTAGGCGCGGGTGGTGCGCTTGCAGTTGCCGCTGGCGCCGTCGTAGTTGCCGGCGCCGAGTCCGGAGGAGTACGAGTCGCCGAGGGCGACGTAGCCGAAGTCGGCCTGGGCAGCGGCCGCCTGGCCCGCGCCGAACAGGGCGGCGCTCGCGGCGAGTAGGAGGGAGGAGGTCAGGGCAGCGAAGCGCGACATCTTCATGCTCATGTGTGCGGCTCCTTGTGGGGGTTACTCCTGAGTTGTTGGTACAAGCAGCCGGGGGTTGCCGGAAGTGTCCATGCCAAGAATGTTCGGGGCGGAGATGTGGCCCGAATCTTCACTCCCCTTGCGTTTGAAGGGGGAACTTGGCACCCGATCCGGCGAAACACGGGTGCACGAGGGCACCTCGTGCCGGATCATGGGCGCCATGCCAGCCAACCCGCATGACGCGCTGCCGATCCGGCTCAACGTCGACGACAGCGATTCCCCGTCGGACGTCGTCGACGCGCTGTTCCTGGGCCGGTTCGCCTCGGGCGAGCAGCCCTACTCGCACAGCGTGTCGATCGAGCGGGTCAAGGCGGAGGCGACCCTGCTGCCGCCGGAGGCCACGGTGCTGCGCTCGGCGCGCGACAGCGACCGCAGCGCCACCCTCGCCGAGGGCCAGGGCTGGACCATGCTCGTGTCCCGGTGGAGCCGGGGCGCGGACGTCACCGTGACGGCGGTCAGCGACGAACTCGCCGCCGGCGTGCTCGGCCAGGCCACCGAGGGCGTGCAGGACGAGCCGGAACCGCAGCCGGAGAACGTGACGATGGGCTTCTGGTACGTCTCCCCGCGCCGCGGCCCGTACCGGACGACCCGTCAGATCGCGGCCGGTACCTGGGCGGAGGTACGTCCCAACTACACCGCGCCGGTCGCCTCGGCGATGGACCGGCTGATGAAGGTGACCCCGGACGACATCGCGGGCCGGCTGCTCCTGCTGCACGGCCCGCCGGGCACGGGCAAGACCTCGGCCCTGCGCACGCTGGCCCGGTCCTGGCGGGACTGGTGCCAGGTGGACTGCGTCCTGGACCCGGAGCGGCTGTTCAACGACGTCGGCTACCTGATGGACATCGCGATCGGCGAGGACGAGGGCACGGCGAAGGGCCGCTGGCGGCTCCTGCTGTTGGAGGACTGCGACGAGCTGATCCGCGGCGAGGCCCGGCACACGGCCGGGCAGGCGCTGTCCCGGCTGCTGAACCTGACGGACGGCCTGCTGGGGCAGGGGCGAAACGTCCTGGTCGGCGTGACGACCAACGAGGACCTGGAACGGCTCCACCCCGCGGTGGTCCGCCCCGGGCGCTGCCTGGCCCGCATCGAGGTCGGCCGGCTCACCCACAGGGAGGCGGTGGACTGGCTGGGCACCGAGGAGGGCGTCTCCCGCGAGGGCGCCACCCTGGCGGAGCTCTTCGCCCTCCGCCGCGGCACGGGCCCGGCGGCGGTCCTCCCCCCGCAGACCCACTCGGAGGCGGGGCTCTACCTGTAGGTCCTGTCGTCAAAGTGGCGCCGGTCAGGCCCGCGGTGTCCGGTGCCGTGCATCGCAAGGCGGAGGGGCGCCCGAGTACTGGACGTACGTGGGCGCCCCGACAACGCGGCGAGGTGCGGTGCCGGGCGCCGCGGGCCAGGTGCAACTCTGACGACAGGGCCCAGGGGGTGCCCGGGGGGGCGCGGCGGTGGGCGGATCGCCATCCGCGTCGGGCCGCAGACGCCCCGCGACGGCGGGCAGAAAGCCCCGACCGCGTTCACGACGCGGAGGGCGAATCCAGCCCCGCAGGCGTTCGGGGCGCGGGGTCCGGGGGCGGAACCCCCCGGCCCGGGCCGTCGAGCCGCGGCTGCGGGGCGGCTACTTCGCGGCGTACCGGGCCCGGAGCGCGGCGGTGGCGGAGGCGATCGCCTCCGTCTCCGTCAGCCCCAGCCGGTGCACCCGCTCCGCGAACGCCTGCGCGGCCGACGCGGCCTCGCGCGCCGCGCCCTCCCCCGCCGCCGCGACGAAGGTCCCGTTGCGGCCCCGCGTCTCGATCACCCCGTCGGCCTCCAGCGCCCGGTAGGCCTTGGCGACGGTGTTGGCGGCCAGCCCCAGTTCCTCCGCCAGCCCCCGTACCGTCGGCAGCTTGAAGCCGGCCGGCAGCCTGCCGGACCGGGCCCGGGCGGCGATCTGCGCGCGCAGCTGTTCGTACGGGGCGGCCGACCCGGCCGAGCCGTCGATGGTGATCTTCAGGTTCGTCGAGCTCACGGGGGTGATTGTCCACCATCAGCGGTTAATTGGGAGGCGCCGGGCGCGCGGGCGCCCGTAGCGTCGGGCCCATGACCGTTCTGATCCGCGCTCTCCGTCCGGGTGACCTCCGCGACGTGGAATCGGTGGTACGGGTGCGCCGTGCGGCCCTGCCGTTCCTGATCACCAGTGCCGCAGACGTGACCTTCGAACTCACCCGCTCCCACCCCGCCCGGCACCACCGCGTCCTCGTCGCCGAGACCGCGGACGGCGAGGTCGTCGGCAGCGCCCAGGCCGGCATCGCCCACGACAGCCCCCGGCCGGGCCAGGGGTACGTCAACGCCTGCGTCGACCCCGCGCGCCGCGGCCTCGGCGCCGGCCGGCTCCTGCTGCGGGCGGCCGAGGAGCACCTGGCCGCCCGGGGCGTGGTGGACTCGTACGCCTGGGTGCTCGACGAGCCCGCGCACCGCGCGTTCGCCGAGCGGCACGGCTACCGGCCCGGCCGCTCGGCGCACTTCCTGCGCCTGGACCTGACGGCGGCCGCGCTGCCCGCGCTCCCCGGGGCCCTGCCCGCCGGGGTGGAGCTGCGGCCCGCCGCGGCCTTCGCCGCGGACCCGCGCCCGCTCTTCGCGATCGACGCCGAGTCCACGGCCGACGAACCGGGTGACGTGCCGGCCGACCTCGACGACTACGAGGACTGGCTGAGCCACACCTGGCACCACCCCACGCTCGACAAGGAACTGACCACCGTCGCCCTGGTCGACGGGCGGGCGGTGGCCTTCAGCGCCGCCCGGACCGACGGCGCGACCCGCTACGGCTCGGCGATGACCGGCACGCTGCGCGCGTTCCGGGGCCGCGGCCTGGCCAAGCTCGCCAAGTACACCTCCCTGCACCGGGCCCGTGCGGCCGGCTGCACCGAGGCGTTCACCGGCAACGACAGCGGCAACGAACCGATGCTCGCCATCAACCGGTGGTTCGGGTACGAGATCTGCGCGACCGAGACGCACTGCACGAGGGAGTTGAGGACCGGGTGGCCGAGCAACTGACCGTCGTCCTGACCAAGGCCGGCCGGACCAAGATCCGCTACCCGGCGACGCAGGTCGCCGACGACGGCGACCGCATCTCGGTACGAGCCCCCTGGGCGGCCGAGGGCGTACGGGACTTCGGCTTCGTCCGCTTCGAGCCGGGCGACGTGTTCGTCGAGCACTTCTGGCGGACCCGCTGGTACGCGGTCAAGGAGGTGTGGACGGGCGACGGCGTCCTGAAGGGCTGGTACTGCGACGTGACGCGGCCCGCCCTGGTGCGCAGCGGGGAGATCATCGTCGAGGACCTGGACCTCGACCTGTGGGTCTCGGCGGACGGGACGTCCGTGCTGCGGCTGGACGAGGACGAGTTCGCCGAGAGCGGCCTGGCGGCGAGTGACCCGGAGGCGGCGGCCCGGGCCGTCCGCGCCCTGGACGCGTTGGACGACCAGGCCCGTTCCGCCTCCGGCCTGCCCGCGCTGCTCCGGTGAGTTCGGCGGTTTCCCGCGGGCGGGAGGCCTCTTCCTGATCCCGCTCTTTTGCCTTCCTTAAGCGGAGCCTAAGGATCCTGTCCCGGGGGGCGCGTGCGGCGAAAAGGCGTGGTCCGGGGGCTAGCTTGGCGGGGCCAGGACAGGAAGGGCCGGTCGTGGCGCCGCCGGGGGGCGGCGCCGCCGAGCCCCGTTCCCCGGCGCGCACCCGCCGTTGCCCGAAGGAGACCCGCTCATGTCCGCTCGCCGCCGTACCGTGACGCCGATCCGTATCGCCGCCGCCGGTCTCGCCCCGCTCGCGCTGGCCGCGTACGCCGCCGTTCCCGCGGCCGCCCACGGCTCGATGACGGACCCGGTCAGCCGGGTCGCGGCGTGCTACGCGGAGGGGCCGGAGTCGCCGAAGTCGGCGGCGTGCAAGGCCGCGGTCGCCTCCAGCGGGGCGCAGGCGTTCTACGACTGGAACGCGGTCAACATCGCCAACGCGGCCGGCAACCACCGGGCGCTCATCCCGAACGGTCAGCTCTGTTCGGCCGGCAACGACAAGTACCGGGGCCTGGACCTGGCCCGCGCGGACTGGCCGGCGAGTCCCCTGTCCGCCGGCCCGCACACCTTCCGCTACAAGGGCACGGCCCCGCACAAGGGCTCCTTCGAGCTGTACGTGACGAAGGACGGCTACGACCCGTCGAAGCCGCTGAAGTGGTCCGACCTGGAGCCGGCGCCGTTCGCGAAGGCCACCGACCCGGGCATGCAGAACGGCGACTACGTCTTCTCCGGGACCGTCCCCGCCAAGTCCGGCCGGCACCTGATCTACAGCATCTGGCAGCGCTCCGACAGTCCGGAGGCCTTCTACACCTGCTCCGACGTGGTCTTCGGCAAGGACGGCGGCGGTGCGGGAACACCGCCGAGCACCAAGCCCGGCACCGGGAACGGAAGCGGGAACGGAAGCGGGAACGGAAGCGGCACCGGGTCCGAGCCGTCCGGCAAGCCCTCCGACAAGCCGTCCGCCCCCACCGACCAGCAGATCGCCGACGGCGCCGGCAAGTCCTCGGTGGAGCACCACGGCCACGGCGACAACGACCCGAAGACGAACGGCGCGACCGGCGCCCCGCTCCCCTCCGCGCCCTCGTCGGGCTCGTCGGGCTCGTCGGACTCCGCGGGTCCGGCGGGCTCGGGCGCCCCGGCCGGCGGCAACCTCGCGGAGACCGGCGGCAACGGCGCCACCCCGTCCATCGCCATCGCCGGGGCGGGCGCCCTGGCCGTCGGCGCGGCCGTGCTGTTCGCGATGGCCCGCCGCCGTGCGACGACGGCGGGCCGGCGCGGCCGCCGGTAGGGAGGGACCTTCACACGGGCGGACCGCCCGCGCCCCGGGTCAGTCGAAGACCGAGGCGCAGGTGGTCCGTTCGGCGTGCGCCGGGTCGAGGGCGTTGACCGCCTCGTGCCAGGCGATCCGGTCGGTGAGCCCGATGGCGACGTGTTCCGACAGGTCCAGGAAGCACAGGTCCTGGAGCACGACGTTGCGGACGTTCGGCCCCTCCAGGAAGCCGCTCCGGTACGGCGTCACCACCTCGTCGTACTTGGTGGCGATCACCGTGTACTTCACCCCGGGCACGGTGTCCCCGCCCTCGTTGAGCTTCTGCAGGAAGGCGGAGCCGGCAATCTGGTCGGCGAGGCCGGGGGTGGCGCTGTTGATCAGGTCCTCGGCTCCGGGGAAGTACGGGAGGAGCTTGGTGAAGCCGAGCAGGGTCGTGCCGTGGTTGTCGGGGGCGAGCCCGACCAGCGCGTTCACCTTCGCCGCGCCGCCGAGGAACTTCAGGTAGTAGCGCGGCATCATGCCGCCCTGGGAGTGCCCGACGATGTCGGTCTTGGACGCGCCGGTGGCGGCGAGCACCTTGTCGACGAAGACGTCGAGCTGTTCGGCGGACTTGTCGATGGGGCCGAGCCCGTTGAAGAGGGGTACGCCGGGCAGCTGGCCGTAGTCGAGCGAGTAGACGCAGTACCCGCGGTGCACGAGGTACGGGGCGAAGCCGAGCCAGTTGTCCCAGGAGTTGCCGAAGGTGCCGTGGACGAGGACGACGGGGCGCGGGTGGGCGGCGGACGGCTTGCAGGACCAGTCGTTCCAGCCGCTGCTGGGGGCGGATGCGGCCTGCGCTGCGCCGGTGGGGGCGACGAGTGCGGCGGCGGTGAGGGTGAGGACGGCCAGCGGGCGGAGCAGGCGTCTCCAGGGCAGCATCGTGTGATCTCCTTGCGGTCGACTCAAGGGGAAGCGTGGGGGTTCGTCCCGTGATCCGGATCACAAGGGGGCGCTGCTGCCGCTAAATTACGTGTGAGTAGCAACACAGGGAAGTTACGCGTCGGTAAAAACTCGCGTGTCGTCCGGGCAACCGTCAGGCGGCCAGCGTGCCGCGGGCGATGACGTGCGGACCGAAGCGCGTACGGACCCGGTCCGTGACGGCTTCCAGGCGGCGCGCCTTCTCGTCCTCGGGGTCGAAGCTGAGCTGCCGCACGGCACGTTCGGCCGGGACCAGCTCCTCGGCCCGCAGGGACAGGGCGCGGACCCGGGCCCGCTGCAGGCCGAGGCCCTCGTACAGGGCGTAGGCCGTGGCGGTCAGGACCGCCGAGTGCGCGGTGGGTTCGGCCAGGGTGCGGGTCCGGGTGAGCGTGGTGCGGTCGGCGCAGCGGACGGTGAGCGAGAGGACCCGGCACACCTGCCCGTCCTCCTGTGTACGAAGCTTCGCGCCGAGCTCCTCGGTCAGCGAGAGCAGCGCCCGCCGGTGCCGTACGGGATCCAGCTCGTCCCGGTCGAAGAGCCGCTCGGCGGCGAGGGCGCGGGCGGCCGCGCCCGGCCGGACGGGGGTCCGGTCGATCCCGTGGGCGCGCTCGTGCACCTCACGGCCGAGCCGGGCTCCGAGGATCCGCCGCAGGGCCGCGGGCGGGGCGGCGGCGACCCGGCCGACGGAATCGAGGCCGTAGGAGCACAGGATGCGGGCGGCCTTGGGCCCGACCCCGTCGAGCGCGGTGACGGGCTTGCCCGCGAGGAAGTCCCTTACGGCGGCCGGGTCCTCGGGGAGCACCAGGGTGCCCCCGGGCCCGGCATCGCGGGCGGCGGCCCGGGCCAGCATGGGGTTGCCGGCCACGCCGACGGCGGCGTCCACGCCGTGGAGGGCGAGGGCGCGGACCCGGATCACGGCGGCCAGCCGGCGGGCGTCACAGGCGAAGTAGCGCAGAGCGGCCCGGACATCGGCGAGGGCGGCGTCCGGCGGCAGGGGCTGCACGGCCGGGGTGATCCCGCCGAGCAGGGCGAGCACCCCGGCGTACTCGCGCGCCCCGAGCGGTCCTCCGCCGGCGGGGTGCAGCCGCAGGCACATCACGGCCTTCCCGGGGGCGTTCATCCCGCGCTCCCCGGGCTGGAGTGCCACAGCTTGCGGCCGGTCGCGGGACCGGTGCCGGGCGGCTGGAGGTCGGCCCAGGGGTTCATCTCGTAGCCCGTGGACATGCGGATCGTGCGTCCGGAGCCCTTCGCCGCCGGCTTCCCGTCCCGCTCGTGCCCGTGCCCGTGCCCGTGCCCGTGCCCGTGCCCGTGCCCGTGCTCACCCTCACCCTCACCCTCGCCCTCGCCCCCGTTCTCGTCCTCCCCCGCGGCGGCCGGTCCGCCGTCCTGCCCGCCGGCCGGCTCGGCGAGGCGGGCCGCGACCGCGTCCAGGCCGCCCTTCTCCCGCAGTTCGACCAGCTCGGCCAGGTTCCACGCGGCCGCCCCGACCACGCTCAGGCTCTGCGGGCCCCTGCGCTGCACGACACCTCGTACCAGCAGCAGGAAGGAGTGGAAGACGGTGTGCGCGCACCGCTCGTGGCTGTCGTCGAAGAAGGCCAGGTCGACCAGGCCCGTGCCGTCGTCCAGCGTCGTGAAGATGACCCGCTTCCCGGACCGGATCGGCGGGGTCTGGGTGGCCGCCTTGGCCCCCGCGACCAGGACGGTCCGCCCGTGCTCGGCCTCGCGCAGACGGCGCGCCGGGAGCACGCCCAGCTCGGCCAGGAAGGCGTGGTGGTCGCCCATCAGGTGCCGCGAGGTGTCCATGCCGAGGACGCCCAGCTCCGCGCTGAGCCGCTCCGCGTCGCTCAGGTCGGGCAGCCCGACGGACGCCGTGGAACGGCCTCCCTCCAGCGGGAGTTGGGCGCCGCGCACCCCCGCCGCGCGCTGTGCGCCGTGCAGTTCCGTCAAGTGCAGCAGGAGGTCACGGCGGTTGGCGCCGAACGAGTCCAAGGCCCCGACCTGGGCCAGCCGTTCGGCGACCGGACGCCCCGGACGGGCCCGGTCCCAGAAGTCGCGCAGGGAGGCGTACGGCTGCCCGGACTCGATCCGGGCCGCTTCGGCCCCGCTGATGCCGTGGACGTCGGTGAGCCCCAGCCGCAGTCCCCACACCCCACCCGTGTCGGACACCAGTTCGATGCGGTGGGCGACCGCGGACCGGTTCACGTCCAGCGGCAGCACCGGCACGCCCCGCCGCCGCGCGTCCGCCAGCAGCAGCCGCTTCGGGTACATCCCCGGATCGTGGGTCAGCAGCCCGGCGTAGAAGGCCGCCGGGTGGTGCGCCTTCAGCCACGCCGACTGGTAGGTGGGCACGGCGAAGGCCACCGCGTGCGCCTTGCAGAAACCGTACGAGCCGAAGGCCTCCACGATCTCCCAGGTACGGGCGATCACCTCCAGCGAATAGCCGCGTTCCGCCGCCTTCGCCGCGAACCAGACCTTGATCCGCGCCTGCGACGGCGGGTCGGACAGCCCGCGCCGCACCCGGTCCGCCTCGTCCCGGCCGCAGCCGGTCATGACGTCCACGATCTCGATGATCTGCTCGTGGAAGACCACCACCCCGTACGTCTCGCGCAGCGCGTCGGCCAGGTCCGGGTGCGGGAAGCGCACCGGCGCCCGCCCGTGCCGGGCCTCGATGAAGGGCCGCACCATGTCGGCGGCCACCGGCCCCGGCCGGAAGAGGGAGATGTCGACGACCAGGTCGTGGAAGGTCGCCGGCTGGAGCCGCCCCACCAGGTCCCGCTGGCCCGGAGATTCGATCTGGAAGCAGCCCAGCGTCTCGGCCGATCGGATCAGCTCGTACGTGGCCCGGTCGCCCGGCGGCACCTGGGCCGGGTCGTCCAGGTCGAGCTCCCGCCCCGTGCCGCGCCGGATCTCCGCGACCGCGTGCGCCATCGCGGACTGCATCCGCACGCCCAGCACGTCCAGTTTCAGCAGCCCGAGCTCCTCCACGTCGTCCTTGTCGAACTGGGACATGGGGAAGCCCTCGCCGCTGGTGGGGACCACGGGCGTACGGGCGAGCAGCGAGGCGTCGGAGAGCAGCACCCCGCACGGGTGCATGGCGATCCCGCGCGGCAGTGCGTCCAGCGACTCGACGAGCTCCCACAGCCTCCCGTACGACTCCCCGCGCACGTCGCGCAGTTCGGGGAGTTCCTGCAGCGCGGCGCGGGCGTCGCGGGCCCGGATGTGCGGGAAGGCCTTGGCGAGCCGGTCGACGACGGCCGGGTCCATGGACAGGGCGGCACCGACGTCCCGGATGGCGTGGCGGACCCGGTAGGTCTCGGGCATGGAGACGGTGGCGACGCGCTCGGCGCCGAACCGCTCGATGATCCGCCGGTAGACCTCCAGCCGACGGGCGGACTCCACGTCGATGTCGATGTCGGGCAGGACGCGCCGGCGCTTGGAGAGGAAGCGCTCCATCAGCAGACCGTGCTCGACGGGGTCGGCGTGCGCGATCCCGAGCAGGTGGTTGACGAGGGAGCCGGCGCCGGAGCCGCGGGCCGCGACCCGGATGCCCATCTCCCGTACGTCGTCCACCACCTGGGCGACCGTCAGGAAGTACGAGGCGAATCCGTGGTGGGCGATGATGTCGAGCTCGTGGTGCATCCGCTCCCAGTAGGCGGGGTCGCCGGCGTAGCCGCGCAGCACCATGCCGGCGGAGGCGCGGGAGGCGAGGACCCGCTGGGCGCTGCGGTGGGCGGCGCCGACCAGCCGGGCCTCGGGGAAGTGCACGGAGCCGATGCCGAGGTCGTCCTCGGGGTCCACGCAGCAGGCCTCGGCGGTGTGCCGGGTCTGCGCGAGCAGACGCCGTGCGTCGGCGGGGCCGAGGCCGGCCGCCCGGGCGATCAGGTCTGCGGCCCCGGCCATGGCGGCGGGGTCCTTGAGCCAGCGCTCGCCGGTGTCGAGGGGGCCCCGGCGGTCGATGGGGACCAGGCGGCGGGCGGCGTCGAGGATGTCGGCGACGGGGCCCTGGCCGGGGTCGGCGTAGCGGACGGCGTTCGTGAGCACGGCCGGGACGCCCTGCTCGGCGGCGAAGCCGACGGTACGGGCGGCCAGCCGCAGCGAACCGGGGCCGGTGCCGGTGCGGCCGTGGTGGACGGCCTCCAGGCGCAGGGAGTCGCCGTAGATCTCCCGCCAGGGGGCGAGCAGCCGGGCGGCCCGGTCGGGGCGGCCCGCGGCGAGCGCCCGGCCCACCTCGGAGCCGGGCCCGAGGAGGACGAAGACGCCTTCCCCGCGCAGGGCGTCCCAGGGGACGAGCGGGACCTCGGCGGCCGCCGCGTGGGCGGCGGTGACCATCCGGCACAGCTCGGCCCAGCCGGCGGCGCCGTCCCGGGCCAGGAAGACGGCCCGCGCGGCGGACTCGTCCAGGAAGGCCCCGCCCTTGACGGGGGTGCGTCGCCGGTACGAGGCCTCGCCCGGACCGCCGGCGGCGGACGCGGTCGAGCCCCCCGGCCCGGCCGTGCCCGCCGTGGGGGACCCGGCGGGCGACACCGCCATGTCCACGCCGAAGAGCGGCCGGATGCCCGCCTGCGCCGCCGCCTTCGCGAACCGGACCGCACCCGCCAGGGTGTCGCGGTCGGTCAGGGCGAGGGCGTCCATGCCCCGCTCGGCGGCACGCTCCGCCAGCCGCTCCGGGTGCGATCCTCCATAGCGCACGGAGAACCCCGAAACGGTGTGCAGATGCGTAAAACCAGGCACCCGCGGCCTCCTGCTTCGCTCGTAGAACACCACCCCCGCTCTCCACCATAGAGCAATTCGAATATCCGTGCGAAACACTTGTTCGATCACCTGGGTGCGGTGGGGTCATCCGTTCGGCCCGCCCCTGCTGCGGCCCGCCCCGCGCGCGCCGAGCGTGTCAGACATGACCCCGTCCCAAGGTTTCCTCGCCGAGTTCAAGGACGCCGTGACCACCCGGGCGGCACTGCTCGTCCTGGGGGTCCTCTTCCTCCAGCTCGCCTTCGTCACCTCGTACATCGGGGCCTTCCACCACCCGAAGCCCCACGAGATCCCGATCGCCGTGGCGGCGCCCGCCGCGCCGGCGGCGGAACGGGCCGCGCAGCAGCTCGGCGCGCTGCCCGGGGACCCGCTCGACCCGCGGGTGGTCGCGGACGCGGCCGCGGCGCGCGCCCAGGTCGAGAACCGGGACGTCGACGGCGCCCTGGTCGTCGACCCGGCCGGCCGGACCGACCTGCTGCTGGTCGCCTCGGGCGCCGGAGCCTCGCTGTCCCAGGCGCTGGAGGAGGTCGTGGGCGCCGCCGAACGCGCCCAGGGGCGCACCGTGCGGGTCACCGACGTGGCCCCGGCCGCCAAGGGCGACAGCCGCGGCCTGAGCTCCTTCTACCTCGTCATCGGCTGGTGCGTCGGCGGCTACCTGTGCGCCGCGATCCTCGCGATCAGCGCCGGGGCCCGGCCCGCGAACACCGCCCGCGCCGTCATCCGGCTCGGCGCGCTCCTCGTGTACTCGCTCGCCGCCGGGCTGCTCGGTGCGGTCGTCGCCGGCCCGGTCCTGGACGCGCTGCCCGGCAGCGTCTGGGGCCTGTGGGGGCTGGGCACGCTGGTCGTCTTCGCGGTCGGCGCGATCACCCTGGCCTTCCAGGGGCTGGCGGGCGTGGTCGGCATCGGCCTGGCGATCCTGCTGGTGGTGGTCCTCGGCAACCCGAGCGCCGGCGGAGCCTATCCGTATCCGCTGCTGCCGCCGTTCTGGAGCGCGATCGGTCCGGCCCTGCCGCCGGGTGCCGGTACGTACGCCGCGCGCTCGCTCACGTACTTCGACGGCAACGGGGCGGGGGGCCCGGTGCTCGTCCTGTCCGCCTGGGCCCTGGCCGGGGCGGCGGTGACGCTCGCCTGCGCCGCCCGCTCCCGCGGGGCCAGCCCGGGTCCACCGGACCCCGCCCCCACGTAGCCGCTCCCGCGGGGGTGGCCGTACTCGGGGTCGGCCCGGCCGGTGGCTGCTGGGGCTCCGCCCCTCCGCTCCCGCGGGGGTGGCCGTACTCGGGGCTGGCCCGGCCGGTGGCTTCTGGGGCTCCGCCCCTCCGCTCCCGCGGGGGTGGCCGTACTCGGGGCTGGCCCGGCCGGTGGCTGCTGGGGCTCCGCCCCAGACCCCGCGCCTCAAACGCCGGCGGGGCTGGATGGGGCGGCTCCGCTCCGCAGCGGGCAGCAGTCGGGGCCGGCGGGGCTGGGATGGTGCGGGCCGGTGCGCGGGGCCGCCGAGGGGTGTCTCCTCGGCTCGGCGCGCGCGAGCCTTCTCGGCCGTGGGCCGGGGGTTGCGCGCTCGTCCTGCGGGGACACCCCTCACCGTCCCCGCTCCCCCCGCGACGGGCACGGCAGTGGGGCGGGGACACGGCGGAGTGTCCCCGCAGGACGAGCGCGCACCACCGGGCACAACCGCGAAGTACGGTTCCGCGCGAGCCGAGGAGACACTCCGGCGGGGCACCGCCCCACACCCAACCGACCCGGTCTAGCGGTCACCCCGGCGAAAGCCGCCCCGCCCCCCACCCAACGAAGCCACCGCCCCGCACATCCAGCCCCGCCGGCGATTGAGGCGCGGGGTCCGGGGCGGAGCCCCAGCACACCGGCCCGCAGGCCGCCCCGAGCAGCGCCACCCGCCGCGGGAGCGGAGGGGCGGAGCCCCGGAAGCCGCCGGCCCGCGGGCCGGCGCCGGATCCGCCACCCGCCGCGGGAGCGGAGCGGCCGGATCAGGCGGAGCGGTGGACGACCTCGCCGCCCACCACCACCGTTTCGGCCACCGTGCCCGGGATCTCCTCCGCCGGGACGGCGAGGATGTCCCGGGACAGGACCACGAAGTCCGCCAGCTTGCCGACGGTGAGCGAACCGCGTTCCCGCTCCAGGAAGTTGGCGTGGGCCGAGCCCATCGTGTATCCGTGCACCGCCGTGGCCACGTCCACCGTCTCGGCCGGCTGCCACGCCGGGCCGTCTCCGGACAGCGGGCGGCGCGTCACGGCCGTGTAGATGCCGATCATGGGGTCCATCTCCGCCACGTTCCAGTCGCTGGAGAACGCCAGGACCGCCCCCGCCTCGTGCAGGCTGCGCATGGGCCAGGCCTTGTGCCACCGGCCCTCGCCCACGTTCTGCGCCCAGTCCTTGCCCGGCCCGGCGATCTCCGGCGCGCAGTGCCTGGGCTGCATGCAGGCGACCACGCCGAGTTCCTCGAAGCGTGGTACGTCCGCCGGGTCCAGGCACTCCACGTGGACGACCTGGTGGCGGGCGTCGCGCGGGCCGTTCACGGCCCGCGCGTGCTGCACCGCGTCGAGGACGGTACGGATCCCCCGGTCGCCCGTGGCGTGCACGAAGCACTGGAAGCCCCGCGCGTCGAGCCCGGCCAGCAGCTCCGCGAACTCCTCGGCCGGGTAGAAGGTCTCGCCCCGGTGCGCGCCGCAACCGGTGTACGGCTCCAGCAGGGCGGCCGTGCGCGGCTCCACCACGTCGTCGATGTAGAGCTTGAGCGGGCCGACCCGCAGCCGGTCCCCGGGGTAGGCGCGGGCGGCCGCCTCGAAGTCGTCCAGTTCCCGGGCCGTGGTGCCGCGCGGGTGGAAGAGCGCGGCCACGATCCGCGAGCGCAGCCGGCCCTCCGCCCTGGCCCGCTCGTAGAGGGCGAGGTCGTCGAGGGAGTTCTGCGGTTCGACGACGGTGGTGATGCCGAAGGCGATGGCGTCGTCGAGGCTCTTGGCGAGCCGGCCGTACTGCCGGTCCGGCGAGGCCCACGGGACGCCGAGGTGGCGCAGGGCCCGGTGGCCTTCGCGGGAGAGTCCCTTGACCGCGAAGTCCTTGACGAATCCGGTGGGTTCGCCGGTGCCGGGGTCGAGCGCCGCCGTGCCGAAGGGGAGGTCCGTGCGGTCCCGGGTGACCTCCAGCCGGCGCATGGCCGCGGTGTTCAGCCAGGCCGTGTGCACGTCGTACGAGAGCACGATCGCGGGGGTGTCCCCGGTGACGGGGTCGAGGTCGGCGGCGCACGGCATCCGCCCGCCGGGGATCGCGGAGTAGTCGAAGGCCTCGGCCTCGATCCACTCCGCGTCGGGGTGGGCCTCCCGCCAGGCGAGGATCCGTTCGTGGATGCCCTCCAGGGTCCGCACCCCGGCGAGCTGGACGCAGGCGTCGTCGGAGCCGAGGCGGACGTGGTTGTGCGCGTCGATGAAGCCGGGGAGGACCAGCCGGCCGGCGGCGTCGATCCGTTCGGTGTCCGGTCCGGCCCAGGCCTCGGCCTCGTGGTCGGGGCCGAGCCACACGATGCGGCCGTCGTGCACGGCGAGCGCCTCGGCCTCGGGCAGGTCCGGGTCCACGGTGTGGATGCGGGCTCCGGTGAGCAGCAGGTCGGCGGGGTGGTTCATGGGGTGGTGCTCCTGTTGCGGTGGTGGGAGGGGTCAGGCGGCGGCCGGGACGGGGGCGGGCGCCGGGGTCCTGCGGTAGAGGGCCGCGTAGACGAGGCCGGAGACGACCGCGCCGAGCAGGGTGAGGTCGGCGCCGCCGAGGGGGGCGACCAGCGGCCCGGTCCACAGTTCGGAGTCGCAGGTCAGGGCGGCGAAGGTGATGCCGGTGAGGAGGGCGGCCAGGCCGGCCGGGTGGTAGCCGGAGCGGTACCAGTAGGCGCCGTCGGGACCGGTGGTGTGCAGGGCGTGGCCGTCGTAGCGGCAGCGGCGCAGGAGCATGTCGGCGAGGAAGACGCCGCCCCAGGGCGCGAACACGATGATCAGGAGGGACAGGAAGGAGGTCAGCGCGCTGGTGAAGTCGGTGAGGAAGAGGGCGGCGAGGGAACCGAGGCCGGTGATGGCGGCGCTGACGACGATGGCCCGGGCGCGGGACCAGGGGATGCCGAGGACCTGGAGGTTCAGGCTGGAGGAGTAGAGGGTGATGATCGAGTTGGTGACGGAGCCGCCGAGGACCAGGGCGAGGAAGACGGGCTGGAACCACCCGGGCAGCAGGCTCTCGGTGCCGGCGACGGCGTCGGTCATGTCGGTGCGGGTGGCCGCGGCGACGCCCGCGACGCCGAGGGCGACGGAGGAGAGGAAGCCGCCGAGGGCGCCGTACCAGGTGATCGACTTCAGCGAGGTGGTACGGGGCAGGTAGCGGGTGTAGTCGGCGGGCATCGGCAGGTACGAGAAGGGGGCTGCCAGCATGATCACGAAGGCCAGGCTCCAGCCGGAGGCGCCGGGTACGCCGGTCGCGGGGGCGGTGGTGTCGGCGCCGGGCAGCAGGAAGGCGAGCAGGGCGGCGAAGCCGGCGGCGAGCACGTAGGCCATCCAGCGTTCGGCGAACTGGACGGTGGCGTGCCCCCACATGGCGACGACGAAGGTCAGCGCGAGGGTGACGAAGAGGGCGGCGGCCCGGGCGGGGGTGCCGTGCAGGAGGCCCAGCTCTTCGAGGAACACCTCAAGGGCGAGGGTGCCGACGACGGTGTTGAGGATGGTGTACCCGATGCCGACGAGCCAGTTGAGGACTCCGGCGGGCAGGTTGCCGCGGACGCCGAAGGCGGCCCGGGAGATGACCAGGGTGGCGGTGCCGGTGCGGATGCCGGACAGTCCGGCGGCGCTGATGGCGAAGAAGGCCAGTCCGCTGACCACGACCACGGCGGTGGCCTGCCAGAAGGTGAGGCCGAAGGCGACGGCGAGGGCTCCGTTGATCACGTAGGTGAAGGTCAGGTTGGATCCGAACCAGAGCCAGAAGAGGTCGCGCGCCCTGCCGTGCCGCTCGCCGTCCGGGATCGGGTCGATGCCGCGCGTCTCGACTCTGAAGATCTCGTCACTCATCGCTGCACGCACCCTTGATCTTGAATGGCGTTCTAAGTTCTTGAATGACATTCAAGATGAGGGGTGGAGCGGACCCCCGTCAAGACCCTGTCCGGGATAAGGTCGGCCCACGAAGATCGGGAGGCGGCAGCGGTGGCAGGAGCGGCACGGCGGCGCGACGGGCAGATCGCCCAGGAGCGGATGCTGGAAGAGGCCATGGCGGCGATCGCCGAGGACGGGCTCGCGGCGCTGACCATGTCCAAGCTCGCGGACCGGCTCGGCACCAGCGGCGGCCACATCCTGTACTACTTCGGCAGCAAGGACCGTCTGCTGCTGGAAGCGCTGCGCTGGAGCGAGGAGCAGCTCGCCACCGAACGCGCGGCCCTGCTGCGCCGCCGCGTCACCGCCGCCCGCAAGCTGGAGCTCTTCCTGGAGCTGTACCTGCCGCGCGGCCCGCGCGACCCGCGCTGGACCCTGTGGATCGAGCTGTGGGCCCGTACGCCGTCCAACGAGGACCTGCGGGCGGCCCAGGAGGAGATCGACGCGCGCTGGCACGAGGACCTGCGGGCACTGCTGGCCAAGGGCGTGGAACAGGGCCGGTTCGCGCCGACGGACACGGCCGACCGGGCCTCGGAGCTGCTCGCGCTGCTGGACGGGCTGAGCACCCGGGTGGTCCTGGGCCAGCGCGACGCGGACCGGGTCCGGGCACTGGAGCGGGCGCGCTCGGCGACGGCCCTGCTGATCGAACACCTCTGAGGTGATCGAACACCGCTGAGGGCACGACGGGCCCCGGGACCCAGGGGCGTCCGGCCCCGCCGGCCGGCGGAGCGCGCCCGCAGGGGCCGGCACGGGAATTGCCCCCGAAGTGCGCCCTACCGCACTCCTCCCCCAGCGAGCACAATCGCCGTGACGACTCACAACGATCGTGAGGGAGGGAGCGCGTGCGCGATCAGGTGCGCACAGCGGACGGGCGCGCTCTGACCGTGGAGCGCTGGGGCGATCCGGAGGGCAAGCCCGTCTTCCTGCTCCACGGCATGCCCGGCAGCCGCCTGGGCCCGGCCCCCCGGGGAATGGTCCTCTACCAGCGCCGGATGCAGCTCATCGCCTATGACAGACCGGGCTACGGCGATTCCGACCGGCATCCGGGCCGCACCGTCGCCGACGTGGCCCATGACGTGGCCGCGGTGGCCGACGCCCTCGGCCTGGACCGGTTCGCCGTGGCCGGCCGCTCCGGAGGCGCCGCCGGCGCCCTCGCCTGCGCCGCCCTGCTGCCGGACCGGGTCACCCGCACCGCGGCGATGGTCGGCCTGGCCCCCCGGGACGCGGAGGACCTGGACTGGTTCGCCGGGATGGCCGCGTCGAACGTCAAGGAGTACACCACCGCCTCCACCGATCCCGAGGAGCTGGCCGCCCGGCTGATCCCGCGCGCCGACGGCATCCGCAAGGACCCGGGACGGCTGCTGGACGAGCTGCGCCGGGAGCTGACCGACAACGACCGGATGATCGTCTCCGACGCCGGACTGAGGTCGATGCTGCTGCGCAACTACCGCGAGGGACTGCGTCGTTCGGCGTACGGCTGGATCGACGACGTGCTCGCCTTCAGTCGCCCCTGGGGCTTCGACCCGGCGGACATCCGCTGCCCGGTGATGATCTGGCACGGGGAGCTCGACGTGTTCTCCCCCGTGGGGCACTCCCGTTGGCTGGCCCGCCGGATCCCGGGTGCCACCACGACGATCGAGCCGGCCGCCGCGCACTTCGCGGCCCTGCGCGCGCTGCCCGACGTACTGAACTGGCTGCTGCGCGACCTCCCGATCCCGCCACTCAGCGAACAGCAGCCCGCCTAGGGGGTGTCCGGCCGGTCGACGTCGGCTCGCGGGGGGGCTCCGCCCCGCTTCCGCAGCACGCCTGAGCAGGCGTCACATTGCCACGGCGCCCGGGGGTGATCGCCGTCGCCCCGACTCACCGGCGCAGCCGGGGGACGGCCGGCTGCTCCGGCGCCCGGGACCGCGGGCCCGGTCGGCTCCCGGGACCCCGCGGCGGGGAGCCGGGCGCACCCGCCCGCCCGACGCCGGGACGCTCCGCGTCCCGTCCGGCCGGACCGCGCCACGGCCCCGGGCCGGCGGTCCAGGAGAAAAGGATCTTGCCGTCCGGCGAACGGCCGAATAAGCCACGTCGAGAAATACGCCGCACTCGCTATAGAACGGTTGACCAGGCGTCATGTCTCGGTTGCCAATGGGGTGTGGCCGAGTAAAGTCCACGCTTGACGGCAGCGCGTCGCTGCTGTCATTCACATGACCATTCCACATGGCTTCCCCGAGGACGGTGTCGTGAACACTTCCGCAACCCCCCCGACCAGCACGGTCAAGGCCCGCCGGGTCCCGCTCGCCAAGATCGACGTCGAGACCGCCTCCGCGGCCGCGACGCTCGGTCGCGTGCTGCCCGCAGGATCCGGCCGTCCGGTTCAGGCACCGATCTTCAACTCCGCGCTCTGACACGGAGCAGGCGCTCTAGACTGGCGGAATGACCGGCCTGATCGCATTTCGCGAGATCGTCCTGAAAGTTCACAGCAGATGCGATCTGGCTTGTGATCATTGCTATGTCTACGAATACGCAGATCAGAGCTGGCGAGCCCGGCCGAAAGTGATCTCCCCCGAGGTTATTTCACGGACCGCGTCGAGGCTCGCCGAACATGCCCGTGACCATGCACTCCCCTCCGTCACGGTGATTCTCCACGGAGGGGAACCCCTGTTGGCGGGCACGGCCCGGCTCCGACTCGTCTGCGAGGAGTTCAGCCGGGCGCTCTCCGGGATCGCCGCCCTCGACCTGCGGATCCACACCAACGGACTCCAGCTCGGCACGCGTTACCTCGACCTCTTCGCGGAGTTCGGCGTCCGCGTCGGCGTCTCCCTCGACGGGGACCGCGCCGCCAACGACCGCCACCGCCGCTTCGCGGACGGCCGTACGAGCCATCCGCTGGTCCTCGCCGCCGTCGCGCTGCTGCGCTCCGCGCCCTACCGCCACCTCTACCAGGGTCTGCTCTGCACCGTGGACGTGGCCAACGACCCCGTCGCCGTCCTCGACGCCCTCGTCGAACTCGACCCCCCGCGCGTGGACTTCCTGCTCCCGCACGCCACCTGGGAGACGCCGCCCGTCCGGCCGGACGGCGCCCCGGACGCCTACGCCCGCTGGCTCCTGCGGATCTTCGACCACTGGGACCGGCTGGGCCGCCCGGTTCCGGTCCGGCTCTTCGAGTCACTCCTGTCCACCCTGCGCGGCGGACCCAGCCTCACCGAGTCGCTCGGCCTCGCGCCCACCGACCTCGTCGTCGTCGAGACCGACGGGACCCTGGAGCAGGTGGACTCCCTCAAGAGCGCCTTCGAAGGGGCCGCCGCCACCGGCTTCAACGTCTTCGAGCACGCTTTCGACGAGGTCGCGGCCCATCCCGGGGTCCGGGCCCGGCAACTGGGCCTGGCGGGGGTCAGCGATGCGTGCCGCCGCTGCCCCGTCGTACGTTCGTGCGGGGGCGGGCTCTACACCCACCGCTACCGCGACCGCAACGGCTTCGACAACCCCTCCGTGTACTGCACCGACCTGCGTGAACTCGTCGACGGGGTCGAGGGCCGCACCGCACACCGGGAGACCGCGCCCCAGCTGTCCGACCCGGCCGAGCTGGCCCGCGCGCAGGAGGAGCTGACCCGGATCCTGCTGGCCCGGCTGAACGCGGACCTGGCCGGCGACCCCGACTGGGCGCACGCCTGGGAGCTGGTGGCCGCGGTGGAGCGGGCCGGGGAGGCGGGCGCGGACGCGCTGGACGCCGTACTGGACCACCCGTTCACCCGGACCTGGGTGCTGGCGGCCCTGGACACCGCGCGAGAGGGCCGCACCGGCGGCGCGGAGGCGGCCCGCAGGCTCACTGCGCTGGCCGCGGCGGCCGTGCTGCGCGGCGGGCTGGACCTGCCGGCCGAGGTGGCCTACCGGGACGGCGAGGTGTACCTGCCGACGCTCGGGCTGCTGCGGCTCGGGGAACCGGGCACGGAGGGCCGGGCCTCGCTGCGCGCCACCGACGAGGGGTACGTCGTCCGGGACGGCCGCTCCGAGCACCGCTTCGGTCCGGCGGCGGGCGACGCCCGCTGGCAGCCCGTCCGCACCTGGTCCCCGGCTCCGGACGCGGCGCCGGTGGCCCTGGAGGACCTCGACCCGTACCGCAACTGCTTCCCCCGCCCGCCCAGGCTCCGGCTGGGCTCCGGCGAGACCGAGGAATGGCGGGGCAGGCTCGACCGGGCCTGGGCGCTGCTGCACAAGGCGGTGCCCGCCTTCGCCCGGACGGCCGCGGCCGGGCTGACGACCCTGACGCCGCTCGCCGGCGGCCCCCGGGCCGGCGGCTGGGGCGAGGCGGGCCGGAGCGGGCCGGGTGCGCTGGGGGTGCCGTACGCGGCGGGTGTGCGGGAGACCGCTCTGGCGCTGCTGACCGGGCGGCGGCGGACCCGGCTGCGGGCCCTGACCGAGGTGACCGACCTGTACGCGCTGGACGGGGAGTGGCAGCACCCGTCGCCGTGGCGGTCGCGGCCGGTGCCGGTGTCGCGGCTGCTGGCCGACGTGCACGAGCAGGTGGCGGTGGAGGCGTACCGGCGGGCGACGGCGGGACCCGGGCCGGGCGGTTCGGACCGCATCCACGAGGCCCTGGACCGGCTGTCGGCGGCGGCCGAGCTGACGGTCACCGGCAAGCACCTGGTGGCGGAGCTGCGCTACGAACTGAAGGCGGTCGACGCGTGAGCGCCCACTCTCCCGCGCCGGCCCCTTCCCCGGCGGGCCCGGGCCGGGGCCGCCGGGCCACGGGCGCCCTCCAGCTCGCGGTGCAGCTGCGGCTGCTCGGGGTCCGGCCGGGGATGCGGCTCATGGTGCACGCCTCGCTGCGCGGGACGGGGCTGCGTGCGGAGCAGCTGCGCGACGCCCTGACGGGCGTCCTGGGCCCGCGCGGGACCCTGGTGGTGCCCGCGTTCACCCCGGAGAACTCCCGGACGTCCAGCGCCCATCTGGAGCGGATCGCCGGAATGGACGAGGCGCAGGTCCGGGCGTTCGTGGACCGGATGCCGCCCTTCGATCCGGCGAGCACCCCCAGTCAGGGCATGGGCTCGCTCGCGGAGGCCGTCCGTACGGCGCCGGGGGCGGCGCGCAGTTCCCACCCTCAGACGTCCTTCGCCGCGCTCGGCGCGGACGCGGAGCGGTTGTGCGCAGGTCACCGCCTGGAATGTCACCTCGGTGAGGAGTCTCCTCTGGGAAAGCTGTGCTGGGAGGGCGGACAGGTACTCATGATCAATGTGGGGTTTTCGGTCTGCACCGCTTTCCATCTCGCGGAGTATCGAATTCCGAAGCCCCCCTTGCGCAAGTACGAGTGTGTGGTGAAGGTGAACCTTCCGGAGGGGCACCAGGGGCCCCGCCAGGAGGGGGAGTGGACCGCATACGAGGACGTCGCGCTGGACGACGGCGATTTCGGGGAGATCGGCAGGGCGTTCCCGGATGCGCGGGTGCGCAGGGGGCGGGTCGCGGGGGCGTCGACCATGCTCTTCTCCGTCCCCGAAGCCGTGGACCACGCCCTTGAGTGGATGACCGAAAACCGATGCTGATTGACTGAACGACGAGGGGATGTGGCGAAGCAGCTCCGGAATGATGTTTCTTCGCTCGCATCTTCGGGACGGGGGGCGTGTGCCCGCATCAGTGCAGCCGTATTTTTTTCTCAGTTATGCGCATACACCGAGATTCGGGGCCGGGGGGCCCGATCCCGACATGTGGGTGGAGCGTCTGTTCCGTGATCTCTGCAGCCATGTCATGGCGCTGACGGATCTGCCCGCGGGGGCCGAGGCCGGCTTCATGGACCGGGAGATACGCAGCGGCGAGGGCTGGTCGGAGCGGCTCGGTGCGGCGCTCGCCACCTGCCGGGTCTTCGTCCCGCTGTTCTCGCCGCGGTACTTCGCCAGTGAGATGTGCGGCAAGGAGTGGTACGCCTTCGCACAGCGGGCGATCCACCAGGGGGCGTTGAGCAACCAGCCGGCCGAGGCCATCGTGCCCGCCCTGTGGGTGCCGGTCCCTCCGGCGCAACTCCCGGGCCCCGCCGAGCGGTTGCAGTTCAACCACAACACCTTCGGCGAGCGCTACGTCACCGACGGGCTGTACGGGCTGATCAAACTGCGCGGCTACGCCGAGCAGTACGAGCGGGCGGTGTACGAGCTCGCCAAGCGCATCGTCCGGGTCGCCGAGACCGTCCGTCTGGAACCGGTGCGCCCGCTGGACTACCGGGGCGTGCCGAGCGCCTTCGGCCCGACGGGCAGCAGTCCCGCCCGCACCCTGCACGTGACCGTGGCCGCCGCGTCCCGGCACGATCTGCCGGACGGCCGCAGCCCCGAGTACTACGGGGACAGCGCGCTGGACTGGAACCCGTACCACCCGGTGGCCCAGCGGCCCATCGCCTACGTCGCCGAGGACCTGGTCAAGAACCTCAACTACCAGACCAGCATCGGCTCCTTCGACGACGAGGCCGGCCACTTCGACAGCAAGCAGCCGCCGACCCGGCCGGAGATCCTGATCGTCGACCGCTGGGTGGTGGAGGACGAGCACCGCCGCCAGCGCCTGGCCGCCTTCGACCAGGAGTCCCGCCCGTGGGTCAACGTGGTCGTGCCGTGGAACCGCTACGACCACCAGAGCCGTGCGAAGGAGATCGAACTGGCGCGGCGGCTGGAGGAGACCCTGCCGGTGAAGATGGGCCAGGGCCGCGCGGCCTGCCGGGCCGCCGCCAACGGGGTGGCGAACATGGAGACCCTCGGGCAGATCCTCCCGCAGGTGGTCGAGGCCGCGGCGCAGCAGTTCCTCAGACACGCCCAGGTCTACCTGCCGGCCGGCAGCACCCACACCGAACGTCCGCGACTGCTCGGACCGATGGGGATGAGCGGGCCCGCGGCCCCGCCGCGGGCGCCCTTCCCGCCCGACACGTTCGGCGGCCACAACGACGGCAACGACAGCAACGACACCGACCGGGGGGACGCGGATGACAGCGAGTCGTGACAGCAGGGACGGCCGTGACGGACGCATCGTCACCTTCTACTCGTACAAGGGCGGCACGGGCCGCACCATGGCGCTGGCCAACACCGCCTGGATCCTGGCGGCCAACGGCAAGCGGGTCCTGGCCGTGGACTGGGACCTGGAGGCCCCGGGCCTGCACCGCTTCTTCCACCCCTTCCTGGATCCGTCCACGCTCGGGGCCACCACCGGGGTCATCGACCTGATCAGCGAGTACGCGTGGGCCGCCACCAGTCCGGTGACGCGCGCCGACGACTGGCACAAGGACTACGCGCGGATACAGCCGCACGCCGTCTCGCTGACCCCGGAGACGCTGGGCTGGGAGTTCCCCGAAGGCGGCACCCTGGACTTCGTCTCGGCGGGCCGGCAGAACCGCGAGTACTCCGCGACCGTGTCCACCTTCGACTGGGACAACTTCTACGACCGGCTCGGCGGCGGGCTCTTCTTCGACGCCTTACGCGCGGACATGAAGAGCAACTACGACTACGTCCTGATCGACAGCCGCACCGGTCTGTCCGACATCGCGGACATCTGCACCGTGCACCTGCCGGACGTCCTGGTGGACTGCTTCACCCTGTCCGACCAGTCCATCGACGGTGCCGCGTCCGTCGCCCGCCAGATCGACGAGCGGTTCAACGACCGCGGCATCAAGATCTATCCGGTGCCGATGCGGATCGACGAGGGCGAGAAGGAGAAGGCCGACGCGGGCCGGGCACTGGCCCGGCTCAAGTTCGACCGGTTCCCGGGCGGCCTGGTCGGGGACGAGCTGCACCTCCTACTGGGGCGCGGTGGAGATCCCGTACCGGCCCTACTACGCCTACGAGGAGACGCTCGCCACCTTCGGCGACGAGGCGGGTCTGACCAACTCCCTGCTCTCCGCCTTCGAGCGGCTGACCGCCGTGGTCACCGAGGGCGAGATCACCTCCATGCCGGCCATCGGCGAGGAGGTCCGGCTGCGGATCCGGGACGCCTTCACCCGGCGCCGTCCGGCGCTGCCGGCGGACCTGTTCCTGTCCTACGTCGCCGAGAACAGGATGTGGGCGGACTGGATCGAGTCGGTGCTGACCCGGGCCGGTTTCCGGGTGGTGCCCAAGGACGTCTCGGCCGAGCGGCCCGCGGCGGGCGCCACGGCCTCCGCCGGGGACACGCTGGGCGGCGGCACGGGCATCAGCATCGACACCGCCGCCCGGACGGTGGTGCTGCTGTCCACGGCGTACCTGAAGTCGACCCGGGCCGTGGACGTGTGGGAGCGGGCGGCCGCCGAGGACCCGACGGGCGGGCGGCGCCAGCTGGTGCCGCTGAGGGTGGGCGACGTACGGCTCGCCACGCCGTACATCGACCGCAACCCGGTGGACCTGTTCCGGCTCGACGAGGTGCACGCCACGGCCGCGCTGCTGCGCGCGGTGGAGCGTCCCATGGCCCTGCCCGACAGCGTGGCGAGCGCCTCGCAGCCCGGCCCGCGCTTCCCGGGGACGGTCCCGAAGATCTGGAACGCGCCGCCCCGCAACCCCGGGTTCACCGGACGCAGCATCGTCCTGGAGCGGATGCGCGACCAGCTGGGCGGCGGGATGGCCGTGGTGCTGCCGCAGCCGCAGACCCTCTTCGGTCTCGGCGGCGTCGGCAAGACCCAGGTGGCGCTGGAGTACGTGCACCGGTTCATGGCCGACTACGACCTGGTGTGGTGGATCTCCTCGGAGCAGACCGACGACGTGGTCGCGGCCCTCGCGGAGCTGGCCGTACGGCTGGGCGCGCAGACGGGCGAGGACATGGCGGCCGCCTCCCAGGAGGCCATCGACCTGCTGCGGCGGGGGGTGCCGTCCTCCCGGTGGCTGCTGGTCTTCGACAACGCCGACGATCCGGAGACCCTGAAGCGGTTCTTCCCGCCGGGCGGTCCGGGGCACGTGCTGGTGACCTCCCGCAACCAGTCGTGGTCGCAGTACGGGGACGCGCTCCCGGTCGACGTGTTCCTGCGCGAGGAGTCCATCGAGCACCTCCAGCGCCGGGCCCCGGGTCTGAGCAAGGAGGACGCCGAGCAGGTGGCGGTCGCGGTGGGCGACCTGCCGCTGGCCGTCGAGCAGGCGGGCGCCTGGATCGCGGAGACCGCGACCCCGGTGGCCGCGTACATCGAGCAGCTGGCCCAGCAGGCGGCGAGCGTCCTGGGGCTGAACCAGCCGCCCGGATATCCGGAGCCGGTGGCCGCCACCTGGAACATCTCCATAGAACGGCTCCAGTCGCGGTCCCCGGCGGCGGTGCGGCTGCTCCAGCTGTGCGCGTTCCTCGCGCCCGAGCCGATCTCGGCGAACCTGCTGTACAGCAAGGAGATGATCGACGCCCTCAAGCCGTACGACGCCTCGCTCCAGGAGAAGCTGGTGCTGGGGCGGGTGATCCGGGAGATCGGGCGGTTCGCGCTGGCCAAGGTCGACCAGGTCAGCAACAGCATCCAGGTGCACCGGCTGGTGCAGGCGGTGATCCGCTCGCAGATGCCGGAGGAGGACCAGCGCGAGGCCCGGCACGCCGTCCACCGGATCCTGGCCGGGGCCCGGCCGGACGACGACGAGCCGATCGACAACCCGGAGACCTGGCCGCGGTTCAACACCATCTGGTCACACCTCACGCCGTCGGAGGCCCGGTACTGCAAGGAGCCGGAGACGCGCCGGCTGCTGATCGACCGGGTCCGCTACCTCTGGAAGCGCGGCGACTTCAAGGCCGCCTACCAGCTCGGCGAGGAGCTGCGCGAGGCCTGGAAGGAGATGCTGGGCAACGACGACCTCCAGTACCTGTACCTGCGCTTCCACCTGTCGAACATCCTGCGCTCGCAGGGCCGGTTCGTGGAGGCGAAGGAGCTGGACGAGGTCACGCTGGAGCGGCAGAAGGCGGTGCTCGGCCCCTCGCACCCGCACACGTACATGACCATGAGCGGTCTGGCCAACACCCTGGGCGCGCTGGGCCAGTACGGGCAGGCGATGGAGCTGGCGACCGACGCGCACGAGGGGTTCAGCCAGATCTTCCACGAGGCGCACCCGCGCACGCTCGCGGCGGCGAACAACCTGGCGCTGAACCTGCGGCTGGTGGGCCAGTACACCAGAGCCCGCGAGATCGACCAGGAGGTGTACGACCTGCGCACGGAGGTGCTCGGCCCGGAGCACCCGTACACCCTGTCCTCGGCGCAGAACCTGGCCCGGGACCTGCGCGAGGTGGGCCGGTACGAGGACTCGGTGCAGCTGCTGAGCCGGACGTACGAGATCTACAAGCGGACGCTGGGCCGGGCGTTCCCGGGCACCCTGTCGGCCGCGAAGAACCTGGCGGTGTCGCTGCGCCGGGCGGGCCAGCTGGAGGACGCGCTGCGGCTGACGACGGCCACCCGGGCCCGCTACCGGGCCAAGTACACGTCGGTCAACCCGGACCTGCTGTCCTGCGAACTGAACCTGGCGTCGGACCTGTTCGCGACCGGGGACCCGGGCGGGGCGCGGGACCTGGCGCAGGAGGTGGTCGACGAGTACATGAAGGTGCCGGGCGAGCGGCATCCGTACACCCTGGCGGCCGTGAACAACCTGGCGGTCTTCCACTGGGGCACGGGCGCGGCCGAGCCGGCGGAGGCGATGCTGCGGCAGACGATCCGGCTGATGCGGGACGTGCTGGGCGACAACCACCCGCACACGGTCTTCGCCCATCTCAACCTGGCGAACACCCGGGCCGACCTGGGCGATCCGGAAGGAGCCCTGGAGCTGGAGCGGCTGGCCGTGCTGCGGCTGCGCGAGGCGCTCGGGGCGCACCATCCGGAGACCCTGGCGAGCAGCTCGAACATGGCGGTCAGCCTGGACTCGATGGGGCGCAAGGAGGAGGCGGCCCGGCTGCGCGCCGAGGTGGTGTCCGAGCTGACCCGGCTGCTCGGCGAGGACCACAGCCTCACCCGGTACGCCCGGGACGAGCGGCGGATCCACCGGGACCTGGAGCCGCTCGCCGTGTGATCCGACGGAGGACGGCGGGGGCCACCGGTCCCCGCCGCCCGCCACCCGACATCAGGGGGGCGTTGTGACCGACAGCATGACCTTTCGAAACGAGGACCTGCCGGTCCTCTTCCACCACACGGACCGGGCGGCGATCTCCCGGCAGCGGGAGTCCACCCAGGCGACGAGGACCCAGCTGCTGCTGCTCGTCCTGGCGGCCGGGGCGGCCGCGCTGCCGCCGGGGCCCGAGCTCGGCTCGCTGCACCTGTTCGGGCTGCTGAGCGCGCTCGGCTTCGCGGGGGTGCTGGGCGTGGGCGTGCGGGCGACCCGGCGCCGGGCCCGCCCGCAGTGGCAGCTCAACCGCAGTGCGGCGGAGTTCATCAAGTCGCTGGCCTGGCGGTACGCGGTGCACGGGGCGCCGTTCGGCAGTGGATCGGCCGACCCCGGGGAGGCGTACCGGGCGCGGCTGGAGGCGGGGCTGGCCGAGCTGCGGAAGATGGGCTGGGAGGATCCGCGGGCGGCCGGGGCCGTGCCGGAGGGCGCGGAGATCACCGGCGCGATGGAGCGGTTGCGCGGCAGGGACTACCACGTGCGGCGGGAGACGTACGTCCGGGACCGGCTGATCGAACAGCGCAACTGGTACCGGCGGCGGGCGGAGGTGTCCCGGCGGGCGACGCACCTGTGGTCGTGGACGATCGTGCTGCTGACCTGCCTGGCGCTGCTGTTCGCCCTGATGAGGGCGTTCGGGTCGGGTCCCGGTGCGGGCCTGACCGGGCTGCTGAGCACGGCGGCCGCGGCCGGCATCGCCTGGAACGAGGTGCGCCGCCACCATCCGCTGATCGAGGCGCACACCCTGATCGAGCAGGACCTGGCGGCGATGATGGTCGTGATGCAGACGACGATCACCGAGTCCCAGTGGCCGTCGTCGGTGTACGAGACCGAGCGGTACGTCTCGCCGCAGCACACGGACTGGCTGGCCCGGCACAGCAGTTGAGTCACGGGCGGGTGTGGGTGGGCGTGACTCAGTCCCGGGTCACGCCCTCGCACCACAGGACGGTGACCGGCTTGCCCAGGGACCGGGCGTAGGCGACGATCTCGGCGGTGCCGCCGTGCCCGCGGGCGGGCCGGCCGTCCCAGACGGCGACGAGCCGGTCGCAGGAGTCGGCGATGTAGGTGCCGGCCGCGTAGTAGGCCTCGTCGGTGGAGCGGGCGAAGTCCATCCGGATCTCCTGGGTGGCCCGGAGCCTGAGGCGGCGGTAGCGGTCGAGCGACTCGGCGTCCTCGAAGGCGTCCTCGTAGTCCTCGCTGGGGATCACCACGGTGAGGTCGGCGCCGCATTCGAGCGCGACGGCCGCGAACAGCTGGTCCGCGCCGTCGGCGAGGCTGGAGAGGGCCTCCAGGGGCCCTTCGTGGCCGCCCAGCACGGCCCGCAGTCCGCTCTCCACATGGCCGAGCACCGAGTCGGGGAGGGACCGGTGCCCCGTCACGCCGATGCGTTTCATGCAGGAACCTGCTTCCCCCGGGGACACGGCCGCCCTGGACATCCTCCCAGAAGGCGGGAGGACGTCCAGGGTGCCGACAGGGGCGCGCGGGACATGCGTCAGTAGACGCTGACCCCGTAGGCGTTGAGGGCCTCGACCACGGGCTGGAAGAAGGTGGTGCCGCCCGAGGAGCAGTTGCCGCTGCCGCCGGAGGTGAGGCCGACGGCGCGGGTGCCCGAGTAGAGCGGGCCGCCGCTGTCACCGGGCTCGGCGCACACGTTGGTGCGGATCATGCCGTAGACGACGTCGCCGCCGCCGTAGTTGACGGTGGCGTTGAGGCCGGTGACCCGGCCGCTGTGGATGCCGGTGGTGGAGCCGCGGCGGGTGACGGACATGTTGACCGTCGCGTTGACGGCGCTGGTGATGTCCTGGCTGCCGACGGTTCCGGGAGGCGTGGGCGTGTTGCTGGCGTACTTGATGAGGCCGTAGTCGTTGGTGGGGAAGCTGGACCCGGCCGTCGAGCCGAGGACGTTCGTACGGGCGGAGTTGGTCCACCAGGTGCCGGCGCCGTCGGTGCAGTGTCCGGCGGTCAGGGCGTAGTAGTTGGCGCCGCTGCGGACGTTGAAGCCGAGCGAGCAGCGCCAGCTGTTGGCGTAGATGGCGTCGCCGCCCGAGGCCAGTTTGGTGAGCTTTCCGGGGATGCGTTCGATGCGCAGCGCGCCCGCCTCGGTTCCGGCCTCGCGCTTGATTCTCGCGAGGGCGGCGGCGGAGACGGTGGAGTCGGCGGAGACCACGAGGGTTCCGGTGGCGGGGTCGGCGTGCCAGGCGGTGCCCGCGACGTCGGCCCGCAGGACGGATGCGCCGGCCGAGGCGAGCCGGTCGGCGCTGAATCCGCCGTCCTGGGGGTCCGCGCTCGCCGCCGTGGGTGCGGCGAGCGCTGCGGCGGCGGCCAGGCCGGTGGCCACCGCGAGCAGCCTGTTACGGGTGGTGCGCTTGATCCTCACTTGTCGTCCTCCTGGAGAGGTTCGGGGGCCCGGCGGTTGTGGGGGTGCCAGAGCCCGTGAGGCGCAGCCGGGGGCACGGCGGGCGCATGGACTTTGGCCGTGCCCCTGACAAGCGCTGTCGGGAGTGTCCTGTCGGCGGATACCGGCCGCAAGAGCGGCTTTCGGCCTCCGCGCGCCGTGTTTCACCGTGGGGTGCGGTGTGTTCCGGGGCGGTGGCGGAGACCTGGGGAAGGGGGTCGCGGGGGCGCGGTCGGGCGGCGCGGCGGAGCCCGGTCGGGGCCCGGCGGGATCGCGCCCCGCGCCTGGGATATACCGGCCCGCGGGCGGCGGACGGGGCCGCGGCCGTACCCGCGCGGGGCGTCGCCGGCCCGCGGTACGGCCGGGGCCGGGAGGGGTCGTGTCGCGGACGGGGCGGGGAGGGGTCGGCTCGTCCCCGGACCCCGCGGGCGCCCTCGGCGCGCCACCCCGTCGGTACGGTCGCACGCGCGCGCCGGGTGGCTCCCCCGCGGCGGGGACGCGGGCGCGCGGCGGCCCCGGAGGGGCTCGGTGCCCCCGGTAACGAGGCCGAAGGCCCTTACGGGCCGGCGCCGTCCGGACCGGAGGGCGACGGCTCGGACCGTCCTGTCCGTACGCCGGGACCGTGCGGGCGCCGGGGCTCCGGGGGCCGGCACGGCCCCGTCCCCGGCGGGCGGGCGGCGCCGCGGGGCGCGGTCCGCGGCCGCGGCGGTCCGGTGGGCGCCGCCGCCGCGGGCGCTCACCGGGTCCGTCCAGGAGGCGGTACGGGTCGTCCCGGCGCCGGGCGCCGTGAGGTCTGCCCGGCCGGGCTCGCCGGGGGGCGTCTCGCGCACCTGCCGCACGGGGGTGCGCCCGAGGGCGCGGCGAGCCGCGGTGCCGGGTGCCGCCGTGCCCGGGGGTGCCTGCCGGCGGTGGCCGGTGGCGACGCTCCGCGGGCCCGGAACGGCCGGAATTCGACCTTCCGGGTATGTGGCGGGGCCGGGGCCGCCGCCCGGCGCGAGGGAGCCGGCCGCGGCCGGGAAGCCCGCCGGGGCGCACACGGCCGGCGCCGCGTCCCGGTGCTCGCCCCGTGTCCGCCGGACCGCGTGCGGATCGTCTGCTTCTTCGCTCATCCCGCTCAGCCCTTCCACGTCCGCCCGGGCGGGAATCCCCGCATACGCCGTCCGGGGGCGTGGAACTGACGCGGGCTCAGTCGCAGCAGCAGCCGCAGTCGCAGTCGCAGCAGCCGCCGTCGCCACCGCCGCCGCCACCGGAGCCGCCGGCCGGCGAGGAGTTCGGGCGGCAGCAGTCGCAGCACTCGCAGGCGTCGCACCACGGGTCCCGCTTCTTGCGCGACCAGGGACCCTCGTGCTCGGTGCAGCAGATCTGGCAGGTGCAGAAGAGCCCGATGGCCACGGCGCAGCCGGCCAGCAGGCCACGGCGCGGCCGCTGCGGGTGCTGTCCGCCACCGCCGAAGCCGCCACCGAAGCCGCCGCCGCCGGAGCCGCCGCCGAAGCCGCCGCCACCGAAGTCGCCGCCTCCCCCACCGCCTCCGTACCCGCCGGGTCCCGCGGGCGGCGGGCCCCCCGGCGCCTGCGGGCTGTTCACGCCGTGCGGTCCGGCGCCGTAGGGGTTCCCGCCGGTCCCGTCGTACGGGTTCGAGCCGTACGGATGCGCGCCGTGGGGGTTCGAGCCGTACGGGTTCGGGCCCTGCCCGGCCGAGGCGGTGGCGGTGTGGCCGCAGCTCATGGTCCCGAAGGCCCGGTCGACCGAGGTGCGCAGTTCGTGCACGAGCAGCTGGTGGGCGAGCCCCGCGTCGGCGAACTCGACCTCGCCCAGCGCCAGCCTGATGCCCTGCAGGGCGTCGTCGCAGAGCCGGCGGGCCTCGGCGCGCGAGGTGCCGGTGGCGGTGAGCGGGTTCCAGGCGCCCGCCCCGGCGTCGGCACCCTGGTCCTCCACGGCGTCCAGCAGGTGCGCGAGGCGCCCGAAGTAGCGGCCCGCCTCGGCCAGCGCGGGGGCGTTGCCCGGCCGTCCGGCCAGTTGCGCGGTATGTGCGAAGGCGGCGGCCGTCGCGGTCTCCGTCGGCTCGGTCACCACGAGCACCGACGTGCCGGGACCGGCCAGCGTCTCGATGCCCGCCTGCCGGTCCACGGCGTCCACGAGCACGGCGGTGTCGAAGCCGAGCGAGGCGCCGGTGCGCGCACCGGCCCGGTCCCAGCCGCGGGCCACCGTGCGCGCGGCGAGGGCGAGGGGGGCGCGGGCCAACAGCCCGTCCCGGTCCGCGACGTGGTCGCGCACCTTCGCGGAGGCCAGGACGAGCGAGACCGCGGCCGCGAGCCGGGCCCCCTCGCCCTGGGCGACGGCCGCGGTGCGCATCCCGCGCAGCGGGCAGGGGCCGGCGGTGCGCCGGGAGCCGGGTGCGGGGCCGGACTGAGCCTCCGTCAGAACGGAGACGAGCAGGCCGTCATAGTTCGTGACGATCCGGGCGAACTGCCCGTGATCCCCCCGAAGTGCCAGGCAGAGCCCGCACAGATGGGCCATCCACTCGGCCTTGAAGCGCTCTCCGAGCCGGTGCGTGCAAGGTCTGACTATGCCGAACAAGCTGCTTCCCCCGTGTGTCGTACGCGTGCTTGCCCGGCATCGTATCGACCCGGGTCTTTCACCCGTACGTCCCCGTCACCCACCCGTACGGCGGTGGCGGTCGTATTTTCACTCAGTCAGCAGCGGTATCGACCAGGATCCTTGACCGTGCAACGGATGTTCTGCACCAGTACCGTCACGAAACCCCTGCGCGGCGACTATCCACTTGGCGCGTTGTCAGCATCATGGACGAGCATAGGGGCAGCGGAGAGAAAGACAGACTGACCGCGGTGAAAGGAGGCAGTCCATGGGTTCGGTGCGCAAGGCGAGTGCCTGGCTGGGTCTCGTGGAGGACAGCGACGACGAGCGCTACTACGACGACGACTACGCGGAGGCCGCCCACGGTTCCGTCGCGGGCCCCGGTGACCAGTGGGTGACCGACCCCCGCGTCAAGGTGGCCTCCGAGTCGGCCGTCGAGCACGGCCGCCGGATCGCGACGGTCACCCCGGACGGGTTCCGCGACGCGCGCGGCATCGGCGAGCTGTTCCGCGACGGTGTCCCCGTGATCGTGAACCTGTCGTCGATGGACCCGACCGACGCGAAGCGCGTCGTCGACTTCGCGGCCGGCCTGACCTTCGGGCTGCGCGGTTCCATCGAGCGGGTGGCGACCAGGGTCTTCCTGCTGACCCCGGCCGACACCCAGATCGTGAGCGGCGAGCCCGGCGGCCGCTCGCGCGACTTCTTCAACCAGAGCTGAGCAGGGCTCTCACCGGAAGGCGTCCAGCCCGGTGAGCGCCTTGCCCAGCACCAATTGGTGCATCTCGACCGTGCCTTCGTAGGTGAGGACCGATTCGAGGTTGGTGGCGTGCCGCATGACGGGGTATTCGAGCGAGATCCCGTTGGCCCCGAGGACGGTCCGCGCGGTGCGGCAGATCTCGATGGCCTCGCGGACGTTGTTGAGCTTGCCGAAACTGATCTGCTCCGGCCGCAGGGTGCCCGCGTCCATCCGCCGGCCCAGGTGGTGGGCGAGCAGGATGCCCTTGTGGAGTTCCAGGGCCATGTCAGCCAGCTTGGCCTGGGTGAGCTGGAAGCCGCCGATCGGCTTGCCGAACTGCTCACGCGTCCTGGCGTAGTCGAGCGCGGCCTCGAAACTGGCCCGCGCCGCGCCCATGGACCCCCAGATGATCCCGTACCGGGCGTGGCTGAGGCAGCCGAGCGGGCCCTTGAGCCCGACGACGAGCGGCAGCACCGCGTCGGCGGGCAGCCGTACGTCGTCCATCACCAGCTCGCTGGTGACGCTGGCCCGCAGCGACCACTTGTGCTTGATCTCCGGCGCGGAGAAGCCGGGCGTGTCGGTGGGCACCGCGAAGCCGCGGATGCCGTCGTCGGTCTGCGCCCACACCACGGCCACCGCCGCGACGGAGCCGTTGGTGATCCACATCTTGCGGCCGTTCAGCACCCAGTCCGTGCCGTCGCGCTTGGCGTAGGTGCGCATCGCCGCCGGGTCCGACCCCACGTCGGGTTCGGTCAGCCCGAAGCAGCCGATCAGCTCGCCCGCGGCCATGCCGGGCAGCCAGCGCTGCTTCTGCTCCTCGGAGCCGTACTTCCAGATCGCGTACATGGCGAGCGAGCCCTGTACGGAGACGAGCGAGCGGATCCCGGAGTCGGCGGCCTCCAGCTCCAGGCAGGCCAGGCCGTACTGCACGGCGCTGGCGCCGGCGCAGCCGTAGCCCTCCAGGGACATCCCGAGCGCGCCGATGGCGCCGAGCTCGCGCGCCAGGTCCCGGATCACGGGCAGCTCACCGCTCTCGTACCACTGGGCGATGTTCGGCAGCACCCGGTCCGCGGCCCAGCCGCGGACGGTGTCCCGGACGGCGAGGTCCTCGGGCCCGAGGAGCTCGTCGAGCCCGAGCGGATCGGTGGGTACGAAGGACACGGGGCCTCCCGGCGGCCTGGGCGGCCCGAGGGCCGCGTGGTGCCGGGGGCCGCGTCGCGGCCGGCCCGGCCGACAGAACCTAGCAGCGCAAGTTTTTGCGCGGTACCGCTGACGCTAGCGACCCCGCCGGTACAAAATCCAGCCCCTCCGGCGTTTGACGGGCGGGGCCCGTCCGGCTCTTGTGGAGCCCCGCCGGGCGCCGTACCGGGCGAGCCCGGCGGTCAGCCCGCGTGCTCCACCGGAGCCGGACGGGGCTCGCCCTTCGCCTGGGCGGGCAGCCGCACGGGCTCGGCGTCGTCGGCCGCGCCGCAGTCCATCACCCGCGGCAGCTTCAGCGCCATGACGGCGCCCGCGAACAGCAGCCCCGCGCTGACCAGCAGCGTGACGTGCAGTCCGTGCACGAAGGCGTGCCGCGCCGCCGCGTGCAGCGAGGCCCCGGCCGGGCCGCCGAGGCCCGCCGCGATCGTGTAGGCCTCGCCCAGGGAGTTCGCGGCGCCCGCGGAGTCCGCCGCCGAGACCCCCGGCACCGAGGCCAGCCCCGGCCGGTACGCGGCGTTCATGACGCTGCCCAGCAGCGCGATACCGATGCCCGCGCCCAGCTGGTAGGAGGTCTCGCCGATCGATGCCGCGCCGCCCGCGGTCTCGGCCGGAGCCTCGCTCAGCATGGACTCGTACGCGGCGAAGAGCGTGGTCTGCAGTCCGTAGCCGAGCAGGATGAAGCCGACGGTCAGCAGCACCGGCCGGTCCTGCTGTCCCATGAGCGTCAGCAGCAGCACGGCGAGGGCCGTCAGGACGAAGCCCAGCGAGACCATGGTGCGCGGCCCGATCCGGGCCAGGGTGTACGAGCCGGTGGCGCCCGCGGCCATGGCGGCGAAGGTCAGCGGCAGCAGCCGCAGCCCGGTTTCCAGCGGGCTCAGGTGCAGCACCAGCTGCAGGTACTGGACGGCGATCAGCTCCAGCCCGACCAGCGCGAGCATGGCGAGCACGATGCAGGCGACCGAGGTGGAGAAGGCGGCCCGGGAGAACATCCGCATGTCGATCAGCGGGTGCTCGCGCCGCTTCTGCCGCCGTACGAACAGCACGAGGAGCGCCGCGCCGAGCAGCAGCGGGACCAGCGCCCCGGCGTCGAGGAGGTGCCGTTCGGCGCCGAGCCGCTTGATGCCGAGGACCGCGCCGAGCACACCGGCCGCGGCCATCAGCGCGCCGAGCACGTCCCACGGCCCGTCGGCGGAGCCGCGCGACTCCGGCAGCAGCCAGCGCCCGAGCGGCAGGATCAGCGCCATCAGCGGGATGTTGATGAGGAAGACCGAGCCCCACCAGAAGTGCTCGACGAGGAAGCCCCCGAGGACCGGGCCGCTGGCCGCGCCGATCGCGGCGACGGCCGTCCAGATGCCGATGGCGAGGGCCCGCTCGCGCCGGTCGGGGAAGACCTGGCGCAGGATCGACAGGGTGGCCGGCATGATCATCGCGCCGCCGATGCCGAGCAGGGCGCGGGCGGCGATGAGGACCTGGGCGTTGTCGGCGAGGGCCGCTGTCGCGGAGGCCACGCCGAAGAGTGCGTAGCCGAGGAGGAGGATGCGGCGGCGGCCGATCCGGTCGCCGAGGGTGCCGAAGAGGATGAGCAGCGAGGCGCAGACCAGCGGGTAGGCGTCGACGATCCAGAGCAGCTCGATCGAGCCGGGCCTCAGGTCCTCGGTGACGGACGGGACCGCGACGTGCAGGATCGTCGCGTCGAGCGCGACGAGGACCAGGCTGACGCAGAGAACCGCCAGGACGACCCAGCGGTTGGCACCGCCGGAGACCGCACCCAGCCGCTGCCAGGGCGAAGGGGTCCCGGCCGTGGCCGCGTTCGTCCCCGCCATGCATGTACCTCCCAGGTGATCCCTCGCGCTCGGTGGACCAGCGTCTGGTGGAGCCGCGAGGGGTGGTGCGCTGTGCGGCGTCCAACGGGGTCCGGCATCGACACGCGAGTGAACGGTCAGCGTACGCGAGTTCGTGTGCCCGTCACGTGGTCAAGCTCTCATCCCGGCGGGCCCCTCCGTGTGGCGTGCGCCACTTCCCCGCCCCGGATTCCCGCCCCGCGTACACGTCCGCTCACGCTCCGTCGACGGCGGCGCCGGCCCCGGTCGGGCGCCACCGATAATCATGCCCGTGGAAGATCTTGGATTTCGCCGGGCCGCGCCCGCGCTGGCCGTCTTCGCGGCGGTCCGGCTGCTCGGGCTGACCGTGCTCGCGGTGTGGGGCGCGGTGGCGGGCAGCAGCCCGCACACGTTGCTGTCGGCCCGATGGGACTCGCTCTGGTACGCCCGCATCGCCGCCGAGGGGTACGGCTACGAGATCGCCCTGCCGGGCGGGGACGTGCACTCGAACCTGGCGTTCTTCCCGCTGCTGCCGTGGCTGGAGCGGGGGGTGTCGGCGGTGACCGGGCTCTCGTACGGCTCGGCGGGCCTGGTGGTGTCGGTGCTCGCCGGGCTCGCGGCGGCCTGGGGGATCTTCGCGGTGGCCGACCTGCTGCACGGCCGCCGCACCGGGGTGCTCGCCGTCGCCGCGTGGGCGGCGCTGCCCGTCGGGATCGTGCAGTCCATGGCGTACAGCGAGGCCCTGTTCACCGCGCTGGCCGCGTGGGCGCTGTACGGGGCCCTGCGCGGCCGGTGGCTGACGGCGGGCCTGCTCGCCGCCGGAGCCGGGCTGACCCGCCCGGTCGGCGCGGCGGTCGTCGCGGCGGTGTGGGTGGCGGCCGTACTGGCCCGGCGGCGCGGGGAGCGGTCGTGGCGGATGGCGGCCGGGGCGCTGCTGGCCCCGGCGGGCGCGGCGGCGTACGTGTCGTGGGTGGGCGCGCGCACCGGGGACGGCCCGCTGGGGTACCTGGACGTGCAGGCCGGCTGGGGAAACGGCTTCGACGGCGGCTGGGCCTTCGCCCGCTTCGTCGGGGCGCAGCTGGCCTCGTCGGCCTGGCCGGCCGGGCTGGGACTGATCGCGGGTGTGGCCCTGGTGCTGTGGCTGTACGGGGCGTGCGTGCGGCAGCGGCAGCCGACTCCGCTGCTCGTGTACTGCGGGATCGTCGTGGCGCTGGCGCTGTGCGCCTCCGGGTACTTCGGTTCGAAGCCGCGGCTGTTGCTGCCGGCGTTCCCGCTGATGCTCGTGCCGGCGGCGGCGCTCGCCCGGTGGCGGACCCGGCGGGCGGCCCTGGTGCTGGGGGCGGCGGCGCTGGCCTCGGCGGTGTACGGGGCGTTCTGGCTGAACGGCTCGGGCCCCCCGTAGCACCCCCGCGCGCCGCGGCGGATCTTCGCAGGCCGTCCACGGGCACGGTAATCGACCTGCGGCAATAAAGCCCGAATAAGCAGTCGAAACAATTACCGGACACCGGATCGGGAAGGACCCAACCCCTGCCGGAATACCGGGAATTAGGGCCGCGTGAGACCAACTCCACATCACATGGTCATCACAAACCCCGCGATTCGCCCGGGCTGACCATCGCCGCGCGGTAACGTCGATTGAGTGCGTACCGACCAAATCCTGACCCGTCTGGAGCGGGTCTTCGCCCGGCTGGACCGGGAACCAGAGCGACCGGCTCATCTGCAGACCCCGCAGATGAGCCGGCACCGCGTCGTACTCCTGGGCTCGACCCTCGCGTTCTACCTCGCCATCGTGGTGGCCGTGCTGACCACCTCCTGGCTGGTCCGCCTCGACTGGCAGATCATGTTCTTCCGGCCCTACGAGCAGTGGCCGCAGCTGCACGCCTTCCTCGACTACCTGGTCGTCCTCGGCCAGCGCGGGCCCACCGCGGTCATGGTCGCCGCGTGGCTGGGCTGGCGCTCCTGGCGGCAGCACACCCTCCGCCCGCTGATCACCCTCGGCGTGGCCCTGCTGCTGCTCAACGTCACCGTCGGGTCCGTGAAGCTGGGCCTGGGCCGGCTCGGCCCGCACTACGCCACCGAGATCGGCTCGGCCGAACTCTTCGCGGGCGGCGATATATTCCCTTCCGGCCACACCGCCAACGCCGTCGTGACCTGGGGAATCCTGGCCTACCTGGCTTCCACCGTGGTCACCCGGCGGGTGCTGTCGGTGGTGTCCGCCGTCGTCTCGCTGAGCGTCGGCGCCACCACCGTGTACCTCGGCACGCACTGGGTCAGCGACGTCCTGCTGGGCTGGTCCGCGGGTCTGCTGATCCTGCTGGCCCTCCCCTGGTTCGAGCCGCTCATCGCACGGACCGAGGCGTACGTCTTCGAGCTGCGCGAGATGCTGCGCCGCCGGGCCGAGACCGGGCGGATGCCCGCCCCGGTCGTCTCGGCGCTCACCCCGCTGCTCTCCGCGGGCGGCAAGTGGCGGCTGGAAGCCGCCCCCCGGGCCCCCGAGGAGCCGGTCGCGGTACCCGCCGCGGTCGCGGCGGCCGGCGCCCTCACGGGACACTCCCCGGCGCACCGCCCGGCCGCTCACCCGGCCAACCGGCCGCACCTGATCCGCTCCGAGCGGACCCCGGTCACCCCGGTCGGCAGCCGCCGCCCTCCGCACACCGAGCGGACGGGGACGCGGGGCACCGCGGCCCGTCCGGTCGCGGGCGGCTGACGTCCACGGCGGGGGCGGTACGCACCACCCACCCCCGCACCGCGAAGGCGGGCCGGGTCATCGACCCGGCCCGCCTTCGGCGTTCGTCAGCGCCGCGCCCGGACGTTCGTCCGTCCCGGGTCACGCTTGTGTCACAGAATATCTACAGCCGCCAATTGCTTTCCGGAGCGCGACACGCCCGGGGTCCGGACGTATTCGAATTTCCGTCGAGAAGCACAGAATTGCCGCGGCGCATTTCCACGGCCCGCTTGGACCGGACCAGCTGAATCCCCCTCAGGTCCGCTACATTTCCTTCACTTCCGGCGGCCCCACGGCCCGGCCCAGCAGATCTCTCAGGTCCCTCAGCCGATCGGTGAGTCCGGCCGGCTCGACCACTTCGAACTCACAGCCGAGCAGCATGATGTGAATCACGAGAACGTCCAGGTTCACGGCCCCGGTGCGCAGCAGGCAGGTGTGCGCGTCGACCGCTTCGAGGACTCCGTCGCTCGGCCCGATGATCTGCGCCGCCTCCTGCTCGGAGATCTTCAGCCGCACCACGGCGCGGGCGGCGTACACCCGCTGGGACACGCCTTCGGAGACGTAGGCGGCGAGGTCGTCGGCGGGTGGCGGGCGCGGGGTGAACCGCGGTCCGTGAGGCGGTCTGGGCTCGATCCGGTCCGCGCGGAAGGTCCGCCACGCCTCCCGGTCCAGGTCCCAGGCGACCAGGTACCAGCGCCGCTCGGTGCAGACGAGCCGGTGCGGTTCGACGGTACGGCGGCTGACGCTGCCGCCGTGGTCGCGGTAGCCGAAACGGAGCCGCTCGGCGTCCCGGCAGACCGAGGCCAGTTCGGTCAGGACCGAGGCGTCCACCGTGGACCGCTGGGCCCCGCGCAGCATCGGCACGGTGAACTCGTTGAGGGCGGACACCCTCCGGCGCAGGCGCGACGGCAGGACCTGCTCCAGCTTGGCGAGCGCACGCACGGAGGCCTCCCCGATCCCCTCGACCCCGTTGCCCGCGGCGGTCCGCAGCCCGACGGCGACGGCGACGGCCTCGTCGTCGTCCAGCAGCAGCGGCGGCAGCTCGGCCCCGGCGCCCAGCTGGTAGCCGCCGCCGGTCCCGGGGCTGGCGTTGACCGGGTACCCCAGCTCCCGCAGCCGGTCCACGTCACGACGGACCGTCCGGGCGGTGACGCCGAGGCGGTCGGCGAGGTCGGCACCGGTCCATTCGCGGTGGGCCTGGAGCAGGGAGAGCAGGCGCAGCAGCCGTGCGGAGGTATCGAGCATCCCCCGAGTCTGCCAGCGGCGTCCCCCCGTCCGGCGGACAGCGCCGAAGCCCCCGGCCACCCCCGTCCCCGGCTCGGCTCAGCCTGTCGGTGGCCTCGTCGCGGGCGCGGGCTCCGGCTTCGCCGACGGCACGGATCCCGGCTTCGCCCCGGGCGCGGGGTTCTGCTTCCGCGGGGGCGCGGGATTCGGCCTCGCCGACGGCGCGGGATTCGGCTTCGCCGACGGCTCGGGATTCGGCTTCGCCGACGGTACGGGGTGCCGGTCCGGGAGGAGCAGGAGGGTGCCCACCGTGATCGCCGCCGGCTTCGGGCCGATCGTCTCGCGGTTGGCCTCGTACAACGCCTGCCACCCGCCCTCCACCCGGCGCTCGCGGGCGATCGTGACGAGGGTGTCCCCGCCCCGTACGGTGTGCATCCGCCCGGCCAGCCCGTACCGCTTCGAGCAGACCGGCCACGCGTTCCACCCCTGCGCGGCGAGGACCTCCTGCGCCACCCGGATCTGCTGCACGCGGTGCGCCAGGTCGGCACGCGGTGCGAACGCCAGGCCGCCGTACTCCTCCCACGTCGGCTGCCAGAACTGCAGCCCGCCGTAGAAGCCGTTGCCGGTGTTGACCGCCCACCGGCCGCCGCTCTCGCAGTCGGCCACGCAGTCCCAGGGCCACTCCCCGCCCGGCCCGCAGTCCCCCGGCCCGCTCCCGATCACACCGGGCGACCCGGGGTGCGCGGCCCCGGCCGGACCCGGCGCGGGCGGCGGAGGTGCCGCGCCCGCCGCGCCCGCCGCGGCCTGCGGTGCCGCGAGCGCCAGCACGACGGCCGCGAGGACGGCTCGGAGGTTGGGCATCGGGTCACGCTACGCAGCACCGCCCGGTGCCCCGGGACCCGCCACGCGGCGACCGCCGCACCCCACCCGGTCGGCCGACGCCCCACGCCCCACGGAACGGCCACACCCGGCCATCAACTGCGCACAACCAGAAAACAGTTGGCACAAATCCGAAGCTCCGGTCGCACGGTTCACCCTTCCGGGCGCCAGGTTCGAATCCGTTCCCTCAAATGGCGTGACCCCGGCCGCCGCTCCCGCGTTGTGCCCGGCGAGCCGGGATCCTCCCGGACCCGCACCTATGCCGAGGAGCACCCCGTGCCGCGCATGCTCGACGTCAGTGATGAGGTACGTGCCGAGATCGGCGACGAAGAAGCCGACAGGCTGCTCGTCGGCGACGACGCGCCGCGCAGTTACGACTGCACCTCCTGCCGCACCCCGGGCGACCCCGAGAACGACCGCACCAGCACGGTGCTGTTCGTCGGCGAGGAGACCGCGGTCCTCGCCTTCGCCCACGCCACCTGCATCCCCTCGCAGGTCGTCTCCGTCTCGGAGGAGCAGCTCCAGGGCGCGGTCCGCAGCATCACCGGCGACAGCCCGGCCGCGCAGGAGGCGGGCGTCGCCGCCGCCCCGCAGAACGTGCCCGGCGGACAGGCCGTCCTCGGCATCACCAGCGGCCTCGTGCTGATCGGCGGCGAACTGCACCCCGCCCTGGTCGTCGAGCCGACCGCGCCCATCGCCCGCCCGGGCAGCGAGGGCCCCGGCGACGACTTCCTGCCGCTCCTGATCGAGCAGGGCTTCATCCCGGTGACCGACACGGCCGAACTCCCCACCCTCCTCGGCGGCTGGTCGGTCCTGCTCGCGGCCGGGCAGCTGCACGCCGTGCTCCAGCCCGGTGCCGAGGGCGGCGGCCAGGTCGCCTGGTGGCAGGCGCACCAGGCGCTGTCGGTCACCGACGGCTGGCGGGCCGCCGTCCAGAAGACCCAGCGCGTGCTCATCTACGCCGCCCCGGTCGGCTCCATCGGCCAGCAGCCCCGTGAGGACCTGCTGCGCGACGCGCTGGACAAGGCCGCCGCCGCCGGCAAGCTCGTGGCCGCGGCGATGCCGCTGGCGGGTACGCCCGGCGCCTGATCCCCGCCGGTACCGAACGGCCGCCCGGCCCCCGTCACGGGGGCCGGGCGGCGTGCGCCGGGGGTGTGCGGTCCGTCCCGCACACCCCCGGCGATCTGTGTTTCCTCCCCCGCCACCCCGCATCCGCAGCGCGCCGGTTTCGTTGGCTGATACGTGCATCCATACGACTCCTCCCGCGCCCCGTCCTATCCGAGCACCGTCCCCGCGATGCGTCCCGTACGGGACCGGGACAGCTCTCCGGCCGTCTCGCACACCCCGATCTACGACACGCTGTACTCGGAGTACCTGCGCGCGTTCCGGGCCCTGCCCGGCGACCGTACGGGCGAGGAGGACCTCGGGTTCACGGCCTTCTCGTACGGCGGCGGCTACACGGTCGGCTCCTACGGCGGCGGCTGGAGCGGCTCCGCGTGGCAGCGGATGGAGTGGCAGCCCTCCTACGGCCCGCACACCCCGTCCGCGTCCGCCTCCCAGCCCCCGGCGCAGTCCCCGTCGCAGGACCAGCCGCAGACGCAGCCCGCCTACTCGTACGCGGGCGGCCCCGGATACGCCGACGGGCGGCAGCACCAGACCGGGATGACGCACATCCCGGCGGCCCTGCCGCCCGCTCCGCGCCGGGGCTACTGACCCCGGACCGCCGCTACTTCTTCTTCTTGTACTGGGCGCCGCGCTTCTCGCGCACCCGCACCGAGATGTGGATCGGGGTGCCCTCGAAGCCGAACTCCTCGCGCAGGCGGCGCTCGATGAAGCGCCGGTAGCCGTGCTCCAGGAAGCCGGAGGCGAAGAGGACGAACCGCGGCGGCTTGCTCCCCGCCTGGGTACCGAACAGGATGCGGGGCTGCTTGCCGCCGCGGATCGGGTGCGGGTGGGCGGCGACGACCTCACCGAGGAAGGCGTTCAGCCGACCGGTGGGAACGCGCGTCTCCCAGCCCGCCAGGGCCGTCTCGATCGCCGGGACCAGCTTCTCCATGTGACGGCCGGTGAGCGCCGAGACGTTCACCCGGGGCGCCCAGGAGACCTGCTGCATCTCGGTCTCGATCTCGCGCTCGAGGTAGTAGCGGCGCTCCTCGTCGAGCTCGTCCCACTTGTTGTAGGCGATCACGATCGCGCGGCCGGCCTCGACGGCCATGGTGATGATGCGCTGGTCCTGGACGCTGATGGTCTCGGTGGTGTCGATCAGGATGACCGCCACCTCCGCCTTCTCGACGGCCGCGGCGGTGCGCAGCGAGGCGTAGTAGTCGGCGCCCTGCTGGAGGTGGACCTTCTTGCGGATGCCGGCGGTGTCGACGAATTTCCAGGTGACGCCACCGAGCTCGATGAGCTCGTCGACCGGGTCGCGGGTGGTGCCGGCCAGCTCGTTGACGACGACCCGGTTCTCCTTCGCGACCTTGTTCAGCAGCGAGGACTTGCCGACGTTCGGGCGGCCGATCAGCGCGATGCGGCGCGGGCCGCCGGGCGCGACGCCGCCGAAGGTCTGCTCCGGGGCGTCCGGGAGGACGTCGAGGACGGCGTCGAGCATGTCGCCGGTGCCGCGGCCGTGCAGCGAGGAGACGGGGTGCGGCATGCCGAGGCCCAGCGACCACAGGGACGCCGCGTCGGACTCGCCGCTCTGGCCGTCGACCTTGTTGGCGCACAGGACGACGGGCTTCTTGGCCTTGCGGAGCAGCTTGACGACGGCCTCGTCGCTGTCGGTGGCGCCGACCTTGGCGTCGACGACGAAGACGACGGCGTCGGCGGTCTCGATGGCGTACTCGGCCTGGGCGGCGACGGCCGCGTCGATGCCGAGGACGTCCTGCTCCCAGCCGCCGGTGTCGACGACCTTGAAGCGCAGGCCGGCCCACTCGGCCTCGTAGGTGACGCGGTCGCGGGTGACGCCGGGCTTGTCCTCGACGACCGCCTCGCGGCGGCCGATGATGCGGTTCACCAGGGTCGACTTGCCGACGTTGGGGCGGCCCACGACGGCGAGGACGGGCAGCGGGCCGTGGCCCTCCTCCTCGATGGCGCCTTCGACGTCTTCGAGGTCGAAGCCCTCTTCCGCGGCGAGCTCCATGAACTCCGCGTACTCGGCATCGCCAAGTGCTCCGTGGTCGTGCTGGTCGTTCATGAAGTCCGTTCCTCGTCGTTCGTGGTGATCGGTGGTGCCCGCGCAGCGCGGTTCCACTACTGGGTTCAAGTCTCGCTCAGCGCCCGGTCAGGCGCTTGGCGTCGGCCAGGTGGGCGGTCAGCCGGTCCTGGATGCGTTCGGTGGCCCGGTCCAGCGCGGTACGGGTGCGGCGGCCACTGCCGTCCCCGGCGTCGAAGGCGGAGCCGAAGACGACGTCGACCCGGCTCTTGAAGGGCGGCAGCCCCGGGATGAGCCGACCGCGGTCCTCGCCGCTGCCGAGCACGGCGACGGGCACGATGGGTGCGCCGCTGCGGACCGCGAAGTAGGCCAGTCCGGCGCGCAGCGAGGCGAAGTCGCCCTCGCCCCTGCTGCCCTCGGGGAATATCCCGAGGGCGCCGCCCTGATCGAGGACGGAGAGGGCGCGGCCGATCGCCGCCCGGTCGGCGCCGGAGCGGTCGACCTTGACCTGGCCGATGCCGTCCAGGAACGGGCCGAGCGGGCCCACGTACGCTTCCTTCTTGATCAGGAAGTGCAGGGGGCGGGGCGCGGTGCCCATCACCATGGGGCCGTCTATGTTGTGGGTGTGGTTCACGGCGAGGATGACGGGGCCCGAGGCGGGCACCTTCCAGGCGCCCAGTACGCGCGGCTTCCACAGCCCGTACATGAGGCCGATGCCGATGCGCCTGCCGACCGCCGCACCCTTGAGGGAGGGCGTTCGGCTCACGTGCGGACCGCCCGCTTCTCCTCGACGAGCGTGACGACGCACTCGATCACCTGGTCGAGCGTGAGTTCGGTGGTGTCGACCTCGACGGCGTCGCCGGCCTTGGCCAGCGGGGACGTCTTGCGGCCGGAGTCGGCGGCGTCGCGCTTGATCAGCGCCGCCTTGGTGGCCGCGAGGTCGGCGGCCTCCTTGCCGCGGAGTTCTCCGCTGCGCCGGGCGGCGCGGGCCTCGGCGGAGGCCGTCAGGAAGATCTTGAGGTCGGCGTCGGGCAGGACGGTGGTGCCGATGTCCCGGCCCTCGACGACGATCCCGTCCGCGTCCCGGGCCGCCTCGGCCGCGATGGAGCGCTGCAGCTCGGTGATGAGGGTGCGCACCTCGGGGACCGCGCTGACGGCGCTGACCTTGGAGGTGACCTCCTGGGTGCGGATGGGGCCGGCGGCGTCGAGGCCGTCCACGGTGATGGTGGGTGCGGCCGGGTCGGTGCCGGACACGATGGACGGCTTGCCGGCGGCGACCGCCACGGCCTGCGCGTCGTCGGTGTCGACCCCGTTGGAGATCATCCACCAGGTGATGGCCCGGTACTGGGCACCGGTGTCCAGGTAGCGCAGCCCGAGCTTGGCGGCCACGGCCTTGGAGGTGCTGGACTTGCCCGTGCCGGAGGGACCGTCGATGGCGACGATCACGGCGGACGGAGCGGCGGTTTCCACGGTGCGGGCACCTTCCTGGTTGCGCGTACGTGTCCGGGCGCGGCAAAGCGCCCCTCTCCAAGGTTACCGGGCCCGGGCACCGCCCGGCCCCGGTAGCCCCACCCGCTGCCGGCCGGCTACTGGCTGCGCAGTGCCCAGCCCCGTTCCCGCAGCTCGGCGGTGAGCCCGGCGACGGAGCGCGGCTCCACCATGAGCTGGACGAGACCGGCCTGCTGGCCCGTGGCGTGCTCGATGCGGACGTCCTCGATGTTGACCCCGGCGCGGCCGGCGTCGGCGAAGATCCGTGCCAGCTCGCCCGGCTGGTCGCTGATGAGCACGGCGACCGTCTCGTAGACCGTGGGCGCCGCTCCGTGCTTGCCCGGGACCCGCACCCGGCCCGCGTTCCCGCGGCGCAGGACGTCCTCGATGCCGGCGGCGCCGCTCCGCCGCTTCTCGACATCGGCGGACTGGAGGCCGCGCAGCGCGTCCACCGTCTCCTCCAGGTCGGCGGCGATCCCGGCGAGCACGTCGGCGACCGGTCCGGGGTTGGCCGAGAGGATCTCGACCCACATGCGCGGGTCGGAGGCCGCGATCCGGGTCACGTCGCGGATGCCCTGCCCGCACAGCCGGACGGCCGTCTCGTCGGCCTCTTCCAGGCGGGCGGCGACCATGCTGGAGACGAGCTGCGGGGTGTGGGAGACGAGCGCCACGGCCCGGTCGTGCGCGTCCGCGTCCATCACCACCGGGACGGCACGGGACAGGGCGACGAGTTCCAGCGCAAGGTTGAGCACCTCGTGGTCGGTGTCCCGGGTCGGGGTGAGCACCCAGGGGCGGCCCTCGAAGAGGTCGGCGGTCGCGGCGAGCGGCCCCGACTGCTCCTTGCCCGCCATGGGGTGCGTGCCGATGTAGGCGGTGGCGTCGACGCCGAGCGCGGCCAGTTCCCGCCGCGGCCCGCCCTTGACGCTGGCCACGTCGACGTAGGCGCGCGCCGCGCCGCGTCCTATGAGGTCGGCCAGGGTCGCGGCGACGTGGGCGGGCGGTACGGCGACGATCGCGAGGTCGACCTGTTCCTGCGGGGGCTCGTCGGTGCCGGCCCCGAGGGCGGCGGCGGTACGGGCCCGGTCGGGGTCGTGGTCGGCGAGGTGCACGGTGATCCCGCGGGCTGTCAGGGCGAGCGCCGCGGAGGTGCCGATCAGTCCGGTTCCGATGACGACGGCGGTTCTCACGGGGCGCTCCACGGGTGCGTGACGACAGGTTCTGACTCAGGGTAGCCAGACGGTACGCCGCGAGGGTCCGGCTGCCCGCCCAGTGGGACGGCGGCCGGACCCTCGCGCGCGGGTGGTTCCGCGGGTGGTTCAGAGGTTCTGCTGCCTGATGATGTCCTCCAGCGAACCGGAGGGGATCTCTCCGCCCGGGGTCAGCTTGTCGACCGCCTGCGGCAGGGACTGCGCGATCTGGTCCGCGGCCTGCTCCGGGGAGAGGCCGGCCTGGGCCGCGACCTTCTGGAGGGTGTCGTCCGGCAGGGCCTCGCTGATCTGCGCGCCGCTGACCGACTGGTTCTGGCCGGTGCCGATCCAGGACTGCGCCTGGTCGGCGAGGCCGGACCTGGTCAGCATGTCCAGGAGGCCGCCGAGCGGGTTGTTCGCGGCGCCGCCCGCCCGGGCCCCGGCGGCTCCGCCGCCCGTGAGCGCGCCGAGCAGGGCGCCGAGGATGTTGCCGCCCGCGCCGCCGCTGCCGCCCTGGCCGCCGCCGAGGAGGCCGCCGAGGAGCGAGCCGAGGTCGTTACCTGCCATCGTCATGCCTTTCGCAGGGGGGCCGGGCCGCGCGGACAGCGCCGTACCCGGCGTCGAGACACGGACAATGTGCCCCGTACCGCATGGGGTCGCCACCTGGCACGCGCGCTCGCTCCGGCTGGGGTAGAACGATCCTCATGATCTTCCACATCGTCCCGCTCGCGGACTGGACGGCCGCGCCCGATCTGCCGTACGCCCCGCCCTCGCTGGACTCCGAGGGTTTCGTTCACTGTTCGGCGGACCGGGCGACGGCGCTCGGCATCGTCGATGCGCACTACCGCGCCGAGCCGGGGACCCTGCTCGCGGTCGGGCTGGACGAGGACGCGCTGACCGCGGAGGTCCGCCGGGAGGGTGATTCCGGCGGCAGGTTCCCCCATGTTTTCGGACCGCTGAACCGGGACGCCGTGATCGACGTGTGGGAGGTCGTACGCACACCCGGCACACCTGCCTCACTGGCACCGTGGCAGCCGGGCCCGTGAAACGGCGCGGCGGGCTTCACCTGAGGCCCGCCGCAGGCCAGGATGCTGCACGCCGATCCGGCCACAGAGCGAGGAGAGACTGATGAGCGACCCCACGCAAACCGCCCGGCGCACGGTACTGGTGATCGGCGCGGCCGGCCTGGCCGGCGGTGCGCTGACCGCCTGCGGCAGTGGCGGTGACGGCGGGAACACCACGTCCGGCGAACCGAACGGCGCCGCCACGCCACCGCCCGGGTCCGCCCCGGCCGCCACCCCCTCGGCCGGCGGCGCGGCCGGCGGGAAGTCCATCGCGAAGGCGGCGGACGTGCCCGTGGGCGGCGGCAAGGTCCTCAAGGAGGAGAAGCTCGTCATCACGCAGCCCACGGCGGGCTCCTTCCGCTGCTTCACGGCGGTCTGCCCCCACCAGGGCTGCCTGGTGAACAAGGTGGAGGACAACACGATCGACTGCCCCTGCCACAACAGCGAGTTCAAGGCCACGGACGGCGCCGTCATCAAGGGTCCGGCCACCAAGGGACTGGCCGAGAAGAAGATCACGGTCGCCGCGGACGGCAACATCACGCTGGCGTAGCGGGCGCTCGCAGCCCTGCCGGCCTGCGGAAACGGCCCGGCAGGGCGGGCGCGTCCTGACGTAGGCTCCCGGGATGGACGATCTGACGCTGGTACGGGACCACACGGTCTACCGGTGCGTGATGGGCTCCCGGGCCTTCGGGCTGGCCACGGAGACCAGCGACACCGACCGGCGCGGTGTCTTCCTCGCCCCGACACCGCTGTTCTGGGGGTTCGACAAGCCCCCCACGCACGTGGAGGGTCCCCGGGACGAGGAGTTCTCCTGGGAGCTGGAGCGCTTCTGCGAACTGGCCCTGCGCGCCAACCCGAACATCCTGGAGTGCCTGCACTCGCCCCTGGTGGAGCACGTCGACCCGGTCGGCACGGAGCTGCTCTCCCTGCGCGCGGCCTTCCTCTCCCGCCGGACCCACACCAGCTTCAGCCGGTACGCGGCCTCCCAGCACGGCAAACTCCTCGCGGACGTCCGCGTCCACGGCGCACCGCGCTGGAAGCACGCCATGCACCTGCTGCGCCTGCTGCTGTCCTGCCGCGACCTGCTGCGCACCGGGACCCTGACCATCGACGCGGGCCCATACCGCGACCGGCTCCTCGCGGTGCGCCGCGGGGAGCTGACCTGGGACGAGGTCGACGCCTGGATGACGGGTCTGCAGGAGGAGACGGACAGGGCCCTGGCCGGCACTCCCCTGCCGGAGGAACCGGACCGGGCCCGGGTGGAGGACTTCCTCGTCCGGACCCGCCGCGCGTCAGCCGCGTAGGTCCGCCCGGGCCACCTGCGTGCGCCGCCGGACGACGAAGGCGTCCAGCGCGCGGTACGCCGTCCCGTGCTCGGGCGGTGCCGTCAGCTCCTGGGCGGTGTCCGGCACGGATCAGGCATCCCAGAGGGTGCCGAAGGCCAGGAGTTCGTCCCGGTACTCGATGCGGCCCTCCCATGCGCGCGGCCAGACGTCCGCCCCGAGGTGCGCCCCGGCGAAGGCGCCGGCGAGGCAGGCGAGGGAGTCTGAGTCGCCGCGGGTGCAGGCCGCGCGGCGCAGCGCCGTGAGGGGCTCGTCGGGGAAGAGGAGGAAGCAGTGCAGGGCGGTGGCGAGGGCCTCCTCGGCGATCCAGCCGTCGCCGGTGGCCAGGCAGGGGTCGGTCTCCGGGGACGGGGAGCGCAGGGCGGCGGCGAGCCGGTCCAGTACCGCCAGGCACTCGTCCCAGCCGCGCGCGATGAAGGACTCCGGGGTGGCGTCGGAGGCGGTCCGCGTCCAGAGGTCGCCGAGCCAGCGCTCGTGGTAGCGGGTGCGGTTCTCCAGGGCGTAGGAGCGCAGTCGGCCGACGAGGCCCGTCACCTCGGTGCCGGAGGCCAGCAGGCGCACCGCCCGCGCGGTCAGGTCGGACGCGGCGAGCGCGGTGGGGTGGCCGTGGGTGAGCGCGGACTGCAGCTGGGCCGCGCCGGCCCGTTCCTCGTCGGTCCAACCGGGCACCAGCCCGACGGGGGCCACGCGCATGTTCGCCCCGCAGCCCTTGGAGCCGGTCTGGCTGGCGTCGCGCCAGTCGCGCTGCGGGTCGTTCAGCAGGTGGCAGGCCCGCAGGCAGGTGTTGCCGGGAGCGCGGTTGTTCTCCGGGGAGTGGTACCAGTCGACGAACTCCTCCCGGACCGGGCGGGCGAGGCGCAGCGGGCCGACCCGGCCGCGGTCGGCGGCGGTGCGTATGCCGCGCGCCAGGGCGAGGGTCATCTGGGTGTCGTCGGTGACGATCGCCGGGGCGGGCAGGCTCATCTCGCGCCAGGGACCCGTCTTGGCGAGGATCGCGGGCACGTCGTCGAACTCGGTCGGGAAGCCCAGGGCGTCGCCGAGGGCGAGACCGATCAGCGCGCCGGTCGCGGCTCGCTTCGTCATCGGGAGGTTCCTTCCGGTCGGAGCAGAGGGGGGTGGAGGGCGGTCGCCGGGCCGGCCCGGTAGACGGCGGCCGGTTTGCCGCGGCCCCCGGTGAGGCGGGCGGCGCCCGGTACGGCCTCGACGAACCCGGGCGTCGCCAGGACCTTGCGGCGGAAGTTGGGGCGGTCGAGGACGGTGTCCCAGACGGTCTCGTACACCGCGAGGAGCTCCCCCAGCGTGAACTCGGGCGGGCAGAAGGCGGTGGCCAGGCAGGTGTATTCCAGCTTGGAGCGGATCCGTGTCAGGGCGTCGGCCAGGATCACGGCGTGGTCGAAGGCCAGGTCCGGCACCTGCCGCAGGGGCAGCCAGCGGGCCTGCGCCGCGTCGCCGCCGCCGTCCGCCGCCGGCTCGGGCAGGTCCGGCACGAGGGCGGTGAAGGCCACCGACACGACGCGCATCCGCGGATCGCGGTCCGGCTCGCTGTAGGTGCGCAGCTGTTCCAGGTGCAGGCCGGCCACCAGCTGCTCCGGCAGGCCGGTCTCCTCGGCCAGTTCGCGTCGGGCGGCCGTCTCGGCGGACTCCCTGGGCAGGACGAAGCCGCCGGGCAGCGCCCAGGCGCCGGCGTACGGTTCCTGGCCGCGCCGGATCAGCAGGACGTGGAGGGCGCCGCCGCGGACGGTGCAGACGGCGAGGTCGACGGTCACCGCGAACGGTGCGAAGGCGTACGGGTCATAGCCCGGCTCCGGCGCTCCGCTCATCGGTTCTCCGGGAGCGGGTCGGCGAACCGCCAGCCCTCGGCGAGCAGTTCGTCCACGGCCGCCACGGCCGTGGCGAGCCGTTCGCGCCGGTCGCCGCGCAGGGACAGGTGGCGGCGTCCGGTCGCTTCCAGCTCCTCGCGGAACCGCCGGGTCATCCAGGGCCTGAGGTGGGGGCCGTCGCGCAGTCCGTCGTCCTCGAAGGGGACGTCGGCGTCCTCGGTCAGCAGGTAGAGGTCCCGGTGGGTGAGCGAGGCGATCCGCTCGACCTCGGCGTTGCGGCCGCCCATGTACCGCTCGTGCCAGACGCCGGTGGCGAAGGAGTCGGTGTCGCAGATCAGGACCGGGGAGCCCTGCCGGGCCGCCCGTTCCTCCTCGGCGTCCTGGCGGCGGGCGATCAGCGGGAACTCCTCCGAGGTGAAGGAGACGTCCGTCCACGCGGCTCCCGGGTCGGCGGCCCTGGCGGCGGCGAGCTTGTCCTCGCTGTAGCGGCGTCCGTACTCGGCGACCCAGCCGGTCGTCGCCCAGACCCCGCCGCGCGCCCGGTAGTGCGCGGCCAGGTCCCGGGACAGGGTCGTCGTCCCGGTGGACTCGGCTCCGAGTACGACGACGCGGCGCGCGAGGCGGGCCCGTACGGCGGGCCCCAGGAAGTCCCAGCAGGCGGCCGGGTCGGCCCGGACGGCCGTCCCGGAGACGGGGAACAGAACGCGCGCGGGGTCCACGCAGACCTCCTCGGCACCGAACCGGCGGGCGAGTTCGGTCCCGTACTCCTCCGAGGTGAAGACGGCGTCGACGGGCCGGCCGACCGCGGCCCGGAAGATGGCCATGTGGGCCTCCCAGACCGCCGGGTCGTGCAGGTCGACGGGGATGTCGTCGACGGCTCCGACGACGTCGGCGTCCGGATGGGCCTCCCGCATCCAGGCGACGCGGTCGGCGAGCGGTACCGATTCCACGGAGGCCGCGCAGACCAGGACGGTCAGCCGCTCGCAGCGGTCCTGGGCGGTGCGCACCAGGTGGTGGTGCCCGGCGTGCGGCGGGTAGAACTTGCCGAGCACCAGGCCGTGGCCGAAGCGCCTCATGCCGTCGCCCCCAAGGCCGTCGTGGGTGCGGTGCGCTCGGAGAGCGTCCGCCGCCAGCCGAGCAGGCCCACGACGCACAGGGCGAGGAAGCCGACGTAGAGCAGGGCGGTGAGGTGGAGCCCCTTGTAGGCGTACAGGGGGATGTAGACGAGGTCGGCTGCGATCCACAGCCACCAGGACTCCACGAGCTTGCGGCACTGGCCGTAGGTCGCCGCGAGGGAGAGCACGGTGGTGGCCGCGTCCCAGAAGGGGACGGTGGAGTCGGTGGCCCGGGCGAGGAGCAGGGTCAGGCCGAGCGTCGCCACCGCCCCGGCCGCGGCCAGCCAGGCCCATTCCGTGCGCGTGGTGCGGCGCACCGGCAGGGCTGCGGCGGTTCCTGGTCCACCCCCATGGGTCCAGGACCACCAGCCGTACGCGGCCAGGGCGATGAAGACGATCTGGAGCCCGGCGTCGGCGTAGAGGCCGGCCTGGGCGAAGAGCACGATGAAGAAGACGTTGTTGGCGATGCCGATCGGCCAGTTGGCGATGTGCTGCCGGGCCACCAGCCAGACGCACAGGGCGCCCGTGGCGAAGCCGAGCACCTCGGTCCAGCTCAAGGTCCAGTTCATGCCGAGCCCCACTTCCTTTAATAGTCACTGTGACTATAAACAGGGATGCGGGGTGGGGGCAAGACCATGAGCGGCACGGAAGAGCGCAAGCAGAAAGCCCGCAGTGCCGTCAGCACTGCGGGCTTCCTCGGTGGAGCGGGTCCCTGCCGGCCGGTCCTACAGACCGACCTCGCGCATCAGCATCCCGACCTCGGTGTTGGTCAGGCGGCGCAGCCAGCCGGACTTCTGGTCGCCCAGCTCGATGGGACCGAAGGAGGTCCGCACGAGCTTGTCGACGGGGAAGCCGGCCTCGGACAGCATGCGGCGGACGATGTGCTTGCGGCCCTCGTGGAGCGTCACCTCGACCATGTAGTTCTTGCCGACCTGGTCCAGCACGCGGAAGTTGTCGGCGCGCGCCCAGCCGTCCTCCAGCTCGATGCCGTCCTTGAGCCGCTTGCCGATGTCCCGCGGCAGCGAGCCGGTGATGGCGGCGACGTAGGTCTTCTTCACGCCGTACTTCGGGTGCGTGAGGCGGTGGGCCAGCTCGCCGTGGTTGGTGAGCAGGATGATGCCCTCGGTCTCGGTGTCCAGCCGGCCGACGTGGAACAGCCGCGTCTCGCGGTTGTTGACGTAGTCGCCCAGGCACTGGCGGCCGTCCGGGTCCTCCATGGTGGAGACGACGCCGGCCGGCTTGTTCAGCGCGAAGAACAGGTACGACTGGGTGGCGACGGTCAGGCCGTCCACCTTGATCTCGTCCTTCGGCTGGACGCGCTTGCCCTGCTCGGTGACGATCTCGCCGTTGACCTCGACGCGGGCCTGCTCGATGAACTCCTCACAGGCGCGGCGCGAGCCCATGCCGGCGCGGGCGAGGACCTTCTGCAGACGCTCGCCCTCCTGCTCGGCGCCCGGGAAGGTCTTCGGCGTCCTGATCACGGGCTTGTCGGCGTACCGGTCGCGCACGCGCTCCTCGATGCGCGCGTCCAGCTCGCGCGGACGGGACTGGCCGCTACGGCTGCCCGGACCGCGGCGCGGGCCGCCGGCGCCGCCGATGCCGGGGGTCTTGGAGGCGCGGGGACCGCCCTTGGCGCCACCGCGCGCCGCGTCACCGCGGGCACCGCCGCGGCTGCGCTCGCCCTCGGGGCCGACGTCGTAGCGGCGCTCCTCCGGGCGGGGGTTGCGGGGACGCTGGGGCGCCTGGTCGCGGTCACGATCGCGCGAGCCGCCCTGGCCGCCCTGGCTGCCGCGGTAGCCGCCACCGCCGGAACCGCCGGAGCCGCCCCGGTAGCCGCCACCGCTGCCGGAACCGCCGCGGTAGCCACCGCCGCCGCTGCCGGAACCGCCGCCGGAGCCGCCGCGGTAGCCACCGCCGCCGCCCGAGCCGCCGCCACGGGCGCTACCGCGCCCGCCGCCGCCGCTGTTCCTGTTGCCGCCGTTGCCGTTGCCGCTGCTTCGCATCAAAGTTCCGTCGTCTTGTCGTCTTCATCGGTGTCCGGTGCGTCCGGATCGAACGACGGCACACCTTCTTGCGTCTCGGCTTCGATCGCGTCCGCCTCGGGGAGGAAGGGCGCGAGCTCCGGGAGCTCGTCCAGGCCGCGCAGGCCCATCCGCTCCAGAAAGTAGTTCGTCGTCCTGTATAGGATCGCACCTGTTTCGGGTTCCGTCCCCGCCTCCTCCACCAGACCGCGCTGGAGGAGGGTCCGCATGACCCCGTCGCAGTTGACTCCGCGCACGGCGGAGACCCGCGAGCGGCTCACCGGCTGGCGGTACGCGACGACCGCCAGGGTCTCCAGCGCCGCCTGGGTGAGCCGGGCCTGCTGGCCGTCCAGCACGAAGCCCTCCACGGCCGGCGCGTACTGCGCCCGGGTGTAGAACCGCCAGCCGCCGGCGACGAGCCGCAGCTCGAAACCCCGGCGGGCGGCCGTGTACTCGTCGGCGAGCTCCCGCAGGGCGTCCGCGACCTCGCGCGGGCTGCGCTCCAGGACCTTGGCCAGGTGCGCTTCGGTCGCGGGCTCGTCCACGACCATCAGGACGGCCTCCAGGGCGGGCTTCAGGTCCAGCGCGGCCACCGCGCTCCCGCCGCCGACGATGCCGTCGCTGCCGTCGCTGCCGTCGCGGTTCAATCCTTCGCCTCCACGATCTGGTCGAACTCGTCGGTCACGGTCGGCATGCCGTCGCCGTCCCCGCCGCTCCAGCGCACCGTGAGGGTCCGCAGGGCTTCCTCCTGGTCGAGGACGACCGCCTTCTCCCGGTAGAGCTCCAGGAGGGCCAGGAAGCGCGCCACGACGGTGAGGGTGTCCTCGGCGTCCTCGGTGAGTTCCTGGAAGGTGGCCTCCCCCCGCGCCTTCAGCATCCGCACCACGAGCCCGGCCTGCTCGCGCACGCTGACGAGGGGCGCGTGGATGTGGTCCACGTAGACCTGGGGCTTCGCCTTGGGCTGCATGGCCTTGACCGCGAGCCGGGCGAATCCGTCGGCACCGATGCTGATGACCACGTCGGGCAGCAGGTCCGCGTGGTGCGGTTCCAGCCCCACCGTACGCGGGTAGCGGCGGCCCTCGCTCTCCGCGCGGCGCTCGAAGATCTCGGCGATCTGCTTGTACGCGCGGTACTGGAGCAGGCGCGCGAAGAGCAGGTCCCGTGCCTCCAGGAGGGCGAGGTCGGCCTCGTCCTCCACCTCGGCGGCCGGCAGCAGCCGGGCGGCCTTCAGGTCGAGCAGCGTCGCGGCGACGACGAGGAACTCGGTGGTCTGGTCGAGGTCCCAGTCGGGGCCCATGGCCCGGATGTACGCCATGAACTCGTCGGTGACCTTGGACAGCGCGACCTCGGTCACGTCGAGCTTGTGCCGTGAGATCAGCTGGAGCAGCAGGTCGAAGGGACCCTCGAAGTTGTCGAGCCGCAACGTGAACCGCCCGTCGCCCCCGGCGGGCGCCGCCCCGGCCCCGTCCGCAGTCCCGGCGGGCACGTCGGCGGTCACGACCGGCTCCCCCGTCCCGGCGGCCGCGTCGGCGGGCCCGTCGGTCACCTCGGCCGGCTCCGGTCCCGGCTCGGGCGCGGCCGGGGCCCGGGGGGCTCCGCTCGGAGGCCCCGCCGTGTCCGCGTTCCCGCCGGACACGTGAGCACGCCGTGCCGGGCCCGTGCCGGGTGGCTCGGCCGCCGTCGGCTCGGACACCGGGAACCGTCCGGCAACCGTGGTCTCGGCGGCCACCGCCGGCCCGCGCCCCAGGCTCCGGCGGGCCGGGCGGGCGGCGTCGTGGTCGAGGGGCATGGCGGTCCAGGTGGGTACGGAAGAAACGGCAGGTCGGCCAGGAAGAGCCTAGGGGGTGTGGTGGCGATCGGGCCGGATCGGGGAGCGGAGTCCGGTGTCGTGCGCCGCGCGGCGCACGACAGAGGCGACGCGGAGCGCCGTCGACCGAGGACGAAGCGGCAGGGCGCGGCGCCGGACCCCGCGAGCTCGGCGTGCCGGCACGACACACCCCAAGGCGTGAGGGAGGGCGCGCAGGGGGCACGGCGGGCCGCGAAGCCGAAAGGCCGCCGACGGCGGGTCGGCGGCCTTCGGCGGAGCGTCGGGCTCACCCGGCGGACCGGTCCGGATCGGCGGCGCCGCGGAGCGGCCGGCAGGCGGTCAGCGGCCGCGGAGGCGGCGGACCAGGATGCTGGCGTCGCCGCGCGACTCCAGGTCGGCCAGGACGACCGCCACCGCCTCGCGGACGATGCGGCCGCGGTCGACGGCCAGGCCGTGTTCGCCGCGCAGCACCAGCCGCGCGTGCTCCAGGTCCATCAGTTCCTCGGCGGAGACGTAGACCGTGATCTTCTCGTCGTGCCGCTCGCGGCCGCTGGGCCGCCGGTTCGCGCCGCGGCCCTGCCCCTTGCCCCGCCGGGTCGCGCCGGCCGGGGCGGAGGCCGCCCCGGCGGTCGGCCCGACCGGGCTGACAGAACCTTCCTGCGGTCGCCTCGGCTGCCCCACCACGGGGCCGACCGCATCCGTACCGGCCTCAGCCTCCCGGCTGCGGCCCTCTCCCGTCGTGCCCCCGGCCGGAGCGGCCGAGTGTTCCGCGGCGGGCGCCTCCTCGGCCCCGCGGCGCGGCGAGGACGACTGGAGCGCCATCCCACCCGTCGTACGGAACAGTTCGTCGGCTCCGGGCAGACTCACTCGGCGTGACACCGGGCGAGCACCTCCCTGGCGAGCTGGCGGTAGGCGGCGGCGCCGACGGAGTTGGAGGCGTACGTCGTGATCGGCTCGCCGGCGACCGTGGTCTCCGGGAAGCGCACCGTCCGGCCGATGACCGTGTGGTAGACGTGGTCGTCGAAGGCCTCGACGACGCGCGCCAGCACTTCGCGGCTGTGCACCGTACGGGAGTCGTACATGGTGGCGAGGATCCCGTCGAGCTCCAGCTCGGGGTTGAGCCGCTCCTGCACCTTCTCGATGGTCTCGGTCAGCAGCGCCACGCCGCGCAGCGCGAAGAACTCGCACTCCAGCGGGACGATGACCTTGTGAGCCGCCGTCAGGGCGTTCACGGTCAGCAGACCGAGCGAGGGCTGACAGTCGATCACGATGTAGTCGTAGTCGGCCATCAGGGGCTTGAGGGCCCGCTGCAGGGTGGACTCGCGCGCGACCTCGCTGACCAACTGCACTTCCGCAGCGGACAGGTCGATGTTGCTCGGCAGCAGGTCCATGTTGGGGACCGCCGTCTTGAGCAGCACCTCGTCGGCCGACATGCCCCGCTCCATGAGCAGGTTGTAGACCGTCAGGTCGAGCTCCATCGGGTTCACGCCGAGTCCCACGGACAGCGCGCCCTGCGGGTCGAAGTCGACGAGCAGCACGCGGCGCCCGTACTCGGCGAGCGCCGCACCCAGATTGATGGTCGACGTGGTCTTGCCCACGCCGCCCTTCTGGTTGCACATCGCGATGATCTTCGCCGGACCGTGGTCGGTCAGCGGACCCGGGATCGGGAAGTACGGAAGCGGGCGTCCGGTCGGGCCGATCCGCTCACGGCGCTGACGGGCAGCGTCGGGGGCGAGGGTGGCCGCGTACTCGGGGTCCGGTTCGTACTCCGCGTCGGGGTCGTAGAAGTGCCCCTCGGGCACCTTGTCGTAGTCGGCGAATCCCGTGGGCGTATCGCCGCTCAGGTCGCCGGCCCTGGAGTTCACGTCTAGGCCGTCCATGCTCTTTTGGGGCGTCGTCATGTGCTGGTGGTTTGCGAAGGTGCGTACTGCGACGGAGCCGACAGCTTCGAGTCCGGCAGGACTCTGGCCCCGCTCAGGGACTCCTGCTCCACCACCCCCAGGAGTAAATGTCGACTCATTCACAAGTCGTCTTACCTCCTCGGACGTGACCAGGACACTTATCGATAGGTCAGCGTGGCACCATGCCGACGGTTGGCGACTCTATGGCGTGTCACCACTCAGCGGCAACACAATCCGCCGGACCCGGCACGATGTGTCGGCAACCGAACACCACTCTGTCAAGGGCGTCCGAGCTGTCGCTGCGAAGTTTCGCGGGTGCGCGAAAGGGTTAAAGGGTTACGTTCGAGGCGAGTTGAGCCGGATCCCGGCCCGCCGCGCATACGCGTCCGGCCGGACCTTGCGGGCAAGGTCCGGCCGGATACGTGAGATTGACGTCAGTCGTTGACGTGTCAGCCGAGCAGGGTGCTGAGCTCCAGGGTCTCCAGGCCGTGGGCCTCGGCGACCGGACCGTAAACGACCTGGCCGTCATGGGTGTTGAGGCCCAGCGCGAGCGCGTGGTCACGGCGCAGCGCCTCGGCCCAGCCGAGGTTCGCGAGCTGCACGATGTAGGGCAGCGTGGCGTTGGTCAGCGCGTAGGTGGAGGTGTTCGGCACCGCGCCCGGCATGTTGGCGACGCAGTAGAAGACCGAGTTGTGGACCTGGAAGGTCGGCTCGGCGTGGGTGGTCGGACGGGAGTCCTCGAAGCAGCCGCCCTGGTCGATCGCGATGTCGACAAGTACACTTCCCGGCTTCATCTTGGCGACGAGCTCGTTGGTGACCAGCTTCGGGGCCTTCGCACCCGGGATCAGGACGGCGCCGATGACGAGGTCGGCCTCGACGACGGCCTTCTCCAGCTCGTAGGCGTTGGAGACGATCGTCTTGATCTTCGTGCCGAAGATCTTGTCGGCCTCGCGGAGCTTGTTGATGTCGCGGTCGAGCAGGGTCACGTGGAAGCCCATGCCGATGGCGATCTGCGCGGCGTTCCAGCCGGAGACGCCGCCGCCGATGACGACGCACTCGCCGGCGTGGGTGCCGGGGACACCGCCCGGGAGGACGCCGCGGCCGCCGGCCGAGCGCATCAGGTGGTAGGCGCCGACCTGCGGGGCCAGGCGGCCCGCGACCTCGGACATCGGGGCGAGCAGCGGGAGGGCGCGGTTGGCGAGCTCGACCGTCTCGTACGCGATGGCGGTGGTGCCGGACTCCAGGAGGGCGTCCGTGCACTCGCGGGAGGCCGCGAGGTGCAGGTACGTGAAGAGCGTCTGGTCCTTGCGGAGGCGGTGGTACTCCTCCGCGATCGGCTCCTTGACCTTGAGCAGCAGGTCGGCGATGGCCCAGACCTCGTCGGCGGTGCCGAGGATCTCGGCGCCGGCCGAGACGTACTCGGCGTCCGTGATCGAGGAGCCGACGCCGGCGTTCTGCTCGATGAAGACCTGGTGGCCGTTGCGGACCAGCTCATGCACGCCGGCGGGCGTGATGGCGACCCGGAACTCGTTGTTCTTGACCTCGCGGGGGATGCCGACCTTCATCGTCGATCACGGTCCTTGACTCAGGGGGAAATAACGGGGCACTTCCATACATACCCGCCCACAAGAGTGCGCAACGGGATGCACCACGAGATGACGTGGTGAACCCAGTTTAATGAAGGACGACGCGCTGTCTAGCCTTGCAAACCAATAATCTCAGTCGGATCCACTGCGGATTTCGCAGGCTGCGGGGTCATCTCCCAGCAATCTGTCTGCGGCGGAGCGGTGCAGCCGGGCCGCCGCGGGGTCCCCGAGCCGGTCCAGCGTGTCGGCCAGCCGGACCTGCAGCGCGGCCTGAAGCCGCTGGTCGCCGGCCCTGCGCGCCAGCTCCACCGCCTCGCGGCAGGTGTGCAGGGATTCCTCGGGCCGGCCGGCGTACTCCTGGACCCGCGCCATCTCGCTCAACGCCTTGGCCTGTCCCGGGACATCGGCCAGTTTCCGGTAGCCCGCGGCGGCCGCCCGCCAGCTGCGCAGCGCGTCCCCGTACCGGCCCGCGTACGTGTGGACGTTGCCGAGCCGTCCGTACAGCCGGGCCTCGTCCGCGCGCTCCCCCCGCGAGAGGGCCTGGGCGAGCGCCCGGCCGAACCAGTCGGCGGCCCGGTGCCAGTCGGCCAGCTCCTGGTAGGCACCGCCTACGGATTCCATCGCGCGGCCCGTCGCGTACGGGTCGTTCGCGGCCCGCCCGGCGTCCAGAGCGGCCCGGTAGCGCTCCAGGGCCTCCTGGGTGCGGCCGGTCTCGGCGTCCAGGTCGGCCAGGTTCAGCAGTGCGGCGGCCTGTTCCCGGTGCAGGTCGCGGCGCTCGGCCACGTCGAGGACCAGGCGGTGCAGGCCGTACAGCTCGGGGGCGGCCTCGGCGGTGCCGCGGTGGTCCGCGAGCGCGCGGACGAGGGCCGCGACGAGCCGGCGGGCGAGGGTGTCCAGCTCGCCGTCGGCCACCGCGAGGGACGCGGCCGCGGAGAGGGCCGGCAGGCGGGTGTCCAGCCAGACGGCGGCGGCCCGCCGGTCGGGGAACCGCAGGGCGCGCGGGAGGCCGTCCATCAGCTCCTGGAGGTCGGCGTCGAGGTCGTCGCCCTCGGCGGCCGCCATGGCCCGGCAGGAGTGCAGGAGCCGGACGGTGCGCTCCAGCATCCGGGCGCGGGCCAGCTGGACCTCGGCGGGGCGCTCCTTGGTCTCCAGCAGGGCCTGGAGCATCGGTGCGAGGCAGCCGGGCAGCAGGAACAGGCCGTCGGGGGCGTGCCGGACCAGTCCCAGCCCGGCGAAGTCGTCCAGCGTGGACTGGGCGGCGGCCACGGAGCAGCCGGCCAGCGCGGAGGCGGTGTGCGAGTCGACGAGGCCGGCGGGGGCCAGCGGCAGCAACCGCAGGGTCCGCTGGGCGGGCTGTGGCAGGGAGTCGTAGACGAGCCGGAAGGCGCGGCCCAGCGGCCCGCCGGAGCCGGCGGGCATGTCGTGGAGCTGCTTGGCCACGTCGGCGACGGCGGCCTTGGGGCGGGCCGCGAGCCAGCCGCCGACGAGTTCGAGGGCGGCGGGCTGGCCCCCGCAGGCCTCGGCGAGGGTCTCGGCGGCCCGCGGGTCGGTGGTGACGCGGGTGTCGCCGATGCGGCGGGCGAGCATCCCGACCGCGGAGACGGTGTCCAGTCCGCCCAGGGTGCAGGGACGCACGTCGGGGATGCCGGTGAGCGGGCCCTCGGCGGTCACCACGACGAGGCAGTCGGGGGTGTCCGGGAGCAGGGCGTCGACCTGGTGCGGGTCGGCCGCGTCGTCGATCAGGACGATGGCGCGCCGGTCCTTCAGGGCGGTGCGCAGGGCGGAGCTGAGCTCGTCCTCGGCGGCGCCGGGCGGGGTGGGCCGGCCCAGTGCCACCAGCAGGCCGCGCAGGACCCGCTCGGTCGCCACGGTCTGCCCGCCCGGGGTGGTGAGCCGGGTGCGCAGCACGCCGTCGGGGTACTGGTCGGCGACCTCGCGGACGAGCGTCTCGGCGAGGGCGGTGCGGCCGGAGCCCGGGCGTCCGGCGACGAGCAGCACCCGCGCCCGGGGGGCCTTGGCCTTGCGGCCCGAGAGGGTGTCGAGCCCGGTCCGCGCGATGTCCTCGCGCAGCTCCTTGAGCTCACGCCGCCGCCCGACGAAATCCGTCACGGATCCGCTCCTCTCCCTGCCTTCGGATTGCGAGCGTAGTTCACGCAGAGCGACGGCCCGTGTGGAGCGCGGCGGGTAAATCCCCCAATCGGATCAGCGGATGGTCGGCTTTTCCGCCCGCCCTGGGCGGGGGCGGTTTCCCCCGCGAGCGGCGGCGGCTTCCGCCGCCGGCGGCACCGATGGTTCGTGCCGGCTGCCGTGCGGGCGGTCGTTGAACCCCCCTGTGTCCCGAGCGGGAAGGGCCGGCCTGCGCGGCGGGCGGCCCGGTGCGGCCGGTTCGCGCCGCCCCGGCTCGCCGCCCCGCGGCGGCGGGGCCGGAAACCTCCGTCCGGGACGGAGGCCGCGGCGGGGCGGTGCCCCCAAGGCGGCGCCGCGGGGGCAACCGCGGGCGGGGCGCCCCCGCTACGCCTCGTACGGCCGGGCCGGCCACGGCGCGAGGGCCGGGCGCAGGGCGTCGACGCCGCCCTCGGAGGCCAGTGCGGCCGACAGTGCCAGCACCCCGGTCACCAGGCCCGGGTTGCCGAGCTCGCCCGCCAGGATCCCGCGCACCAGCTCGGCCAGCGGCACCCAGGCGACCTCCATGTCCGCCTCCTCCGAGCCCGTCTCGGCGTAGCGTTCGCCGTCCGCCTCCGAGACACCGCGGGCGAGGAAGACCCGGATCGCCTCGTCCGACCCGCCCGGTGAGGCGTAGAAGTCGACGAGCACCCGCCAGTCCTCCGCCTTGACGTGCGCCTCCTCGTAGAGCTCGCGCTGCGCGCCGAGCAGCGGGTTCTCCCCGGGCACGTCCAGCAGGCCGGCCGGCAGCTCCCACAGCCGCCGGCGCACCGGGTGCCGGTACTGGCTGAGGACGAGCACCCGCCCCCGCTCGTCCAGCGCGAGCACGCAGACGGAGCCGGGGTGCACCTGGTAGTCGCGGCGGGCGGTGGAGCCGTCCGGCATCCGGACCTCGTCGGAGTCCACCGCCGTCTTCGCGCCCTGGAACGGCCGCCGGGTCGACAGGGTCTCCCAGGTTTCCGACGTGTCCTTGATGTTCATGCCCCGAAGCCCTCCACAACGCGCGACAGCCGGGGTACGGATCTTCCGTACCCCGGCCGTCTACGTTATGCGGTCAGGCGCTCACTTCGCGGACTGCTGCCGCTCCACGGCCGCCTTGACCAGACCCGCGAACAGCGGGTGCGGGCGCGTCGGGCGCGAGCGCAGCTCCGGGTGGGCCTGCGTGGCCACCAGGTAGGGGTGGACCTCGCGCGGGTACTCGACGTACTCGACGAGCTTGTTGTCCGGGGAGGTGCCGGAGAAGACCAGGCCCGCCTTCTTCTCGAGCTCGCCGCGGTAGGCGTTGTTGACCTCGTAGCGGTGGCGGTGGCGCTCGTCCACGTACGCCTCGTCGCCGTAGACCTCGCGCACGATGGACCCCTCGGCGAGCTTCGCCGGGTACATGCCCAGGCGCATGGTGCCGCCCAGGTCGCCCGCGCCCTCGACGAAGGCCAGCTGCTCCTCCATGGTCGAGATGACCGGGTGCGGGGTGGAGGCGTCGAACTCGGTGGAGTTGGCGTCCTCGATGCCCGCCAGGTTCCGCGCGGCCTCGATGACCACGCACTGCAGGCCGAGGCACAGGCCGAGCAGCGGGATCCGGTTCTCGCGGGCGTAGGTGATCGCGCCGACCTTGCCGTTCACGCCGCGGTCGCCGAACCCGCCGGGCACGCAGATCGCGTCCACGTCGGACAGCTGGGCCGCGGCGCCGGCCGGGGTCTTGCAGTCGTCGGAGGTGACCCACTTGATCTGGACGCGGGCCTTGTTGGCGAAGCCGCCGGCGCGCAGCGCCTCGGTCACCGACAGGTAGGCGTCGGGCAGGTCGATGTACTTGCCGACGAGCGCGACCTTGACCTCGTGGTCGGGGTTGTGGACGCGGTCCAGGAGGTCCTCCCAGACGGTCCAGTCGACGTCGCGGAAGGGCAGGTCGAGCTTGCGCACGACGTAGGCGTCCAGGCCCTCGGTGTGCAGGACCTTCGGGATGTCGTAGATCGACTTGGCGTCGATGGCCGCGACCACGGCCGCCTCGTCCACGTCGCACATCAGCGAGATCTTGCGCTTGATCGAGGTGGGGACGTCGCGGTCGGCGCGCAGCACGATGGCGTCGGGCTGGATGCCGATGTTGCGCAGGGCGGCGACGGAGTGCTGGGTGGGCTTGGTCTTCAGCTCGCCGGAGGGGCCGATGTAGGGCAGCAGCGAGATGTGCACGACGAAGACGTTGTCGCGGCCGACCTCGTGGCGGACCTGGCGGACGGTCTCCAGGAACGGCAGCGACTCGATGTCGCCGACGGTGCCGCCGACCTCGGTGATGACGACGTCGACGTCATCGGTCGCCATGCGGCGGATGCGGTGCTTGATCTCGTTGGTGATGTGCGGGATGACCTGCACGGTGTCACCGAGGTACTCGCCGCGCCGCTCCTTGGCGATGACCGTGTTGTAGACCTGGCCGGTGGTGACGTTGGCCGAGCCGTCGAGGTCGACGTCGAGGAAGCGCTCGTAGTGGCCGATGTCCAGGTCGGTCTCGGCGCCGTCGTTGGTGACGAACACCTCGCCGTGCTGGAACGGGTTCATCGTGCCCGGGTCGACGTTCAGGTACGGGTCGAGCTTCTGCATCGTGACCCGCAGACCGCGCGCCTTCAGGAGCGCCCCCAGGCTGGAGGCCGTCAGGCCCTTGCCGAGGGAGGAAGCGACACCCCCGGTGACGAAGATGTGCTTGGTCGTCATGGATTTGGGCGGCATCGCCAAGAGGGGGCTCCCGTGGTCGCGAGGTGAGGTGCGTCCGGCGCCGGCCACCGTCGATCCGGAAGGGTCTCAGGGGGCGCCGAAGCTGCGGTTTCGGGGCCCCTGATTCGCACAGGCAGACCACCGGTCCACGGGGTACCAGCCTATCAGCGCCGGGGCCGGTCCGCCTCCGGCCACGCGCCGTCGACGGCTCGTAGCAGAGCGCCGAAGTGCGCCGGGGCGCGGAGCCCGCCGCTCACCCGTTCGGCCGAACGGCATTCCCCGCGGCCTGGAGAAGATCACTAGGGTGCCGTCATATCCTGCTCGGATATTGCACACATCACCGCCGGGCAGTCCGTCGGACGGCCTAACCGAGCCGATATACGGAATCATGGGCTCACGCGGAGGTCCCTGCACACAGGAGACCGCGCAAACGCGCATTGCAAGCGCCCTTCGGGGCGGACGTGGCCGTTCGACTGGAGATGCACGTGTCCGGGCGCATCGAGGATTACGCACTGATCGGGGACATGCAGACCGCCGCGCTGGTCTGCCGGGACGGGGCGGTGGACTGGCTGTGCCTGCCCCGCTTCGACTCCCATGCCGTGTTCGCGAGCATTCTCGGCACCGAGGATCACGGGTTCTGGCGGATCGGGCCGGCGCACCCGGCCGGCGCCGGGGCCCCGCCTGCCACCCGCCGCCGCTACCGCGGTGATTCGCTGGTGCTGGAGTCCGAGTGGGACACCCCCCGGGGCACCATCCGCGTCATCGACTTCATGCCGCCGCGCGAGCACCACGCGCCGCAGCTGATCCGCATCGTGGAGGGCGTCAGCGGGCGCGTCCCCATGCGCTCCAGCCTGCGGATGCGCTTCAGCTACGGCCGGGTCGTGCCGTGGGTGCACAAGGTCGACGGGCGCACCGTCGCCGTGGCCGGTCCCGACTCGGTCTGGCTCGACACGGACGCCGAGACGTACGGCAAGGACCTGACGACGTACTCGGACTTCACCGTCGGGCCCGGCGACCGGGTCGCCTTCAGCATCAGCTGGCAGGCCTCGCACCGCGGGGCGCCCGAGGCGCCGGACGCCGAGGCGGCCCTGGAGTCGACCGCCGAGTTCTGGCGCGAGTGGGTCGGGCAGTGCACGTACCACGGGCCCTACCGGGAGGCGGTGGTACGCTCCCTGATCACCCTCAAGGCCCTCACGTACGGCCCCACGGGCGGGATCGTCGCCGCGCCGACGACGTCCCTGCCGGAGGAGATCGGCGGCGTCCGCAACTGGGACTACCGCTACACCTGGCTGCGGGACGCGGCCATCACCCTCTCCTCGCTGCTGCGCACCGGCTACCGCGAGGAGGCCCGCGCCTGGCGCGAGTGGCTGCTGCGCGCGGTCGCCGGCGACCCGGAGAACCTGCAGATCATGTACGGGATCGCGGGCGAACGGGAGCTCGGCGAGACCGAGCTGGACTGGCTGCCCGGCTACGAGGGCTCCCGCCCGGTGCGCGTCGGCAACGGCGCCGCCGGCCAGCTCCAGCTGGACGTGTACGGCGAGGTCACCGAGGCCCTGCACCTGGGCCACATGACGGGTCTGGCCCGCAGCGACTACGCCTCCGTCCTCCAGCTCAAGCTGATCCGCTACCTGGAGACGCACTGGTCGGAGCCGGACGAGGGCATCTGGGAGGTCCGCGGCCCGCGCCGGCACTTCGTGCACTCCAAGGTCATGGCCTGGGTGGCCGTCGACCGCACGATCAAGCTGATCGAGAGCGGGGACGCGGACGGCCCGCTGGAGCGCTGGCGGGAACTGCGCGACGAGATCCACCAGGACGTGTGCGAGAAGGGCTACGACAAGGAGCGCAACACCTTCACCCAGTCGTACGGGTCGAAGGAACTGGACGCCTCCCTGCTGCTGATCCCGCAGATGGGCTTCCTGCCGCCGGACGACAAGCGGGTCATCGGCACCATCGAGGCGATCCAGCGCGAGCTGTCCACGCCCGACGGTTTCATCCTGCGCTACCCGACGGCGGGCGAGGAGGCCGGTGTCGACGGCCTGGAGGGCGACGAGGGCGCCTTCCTCGCCTGCTCGTTCTGGATGGCCGACGACCTGGCGATGATCGGCCGGGTGGACGAGGCGCGGCGGCTGTTCGAGCGGCTGCTGGCGCTGCGCAACGACCTGGGCCTGCTGGCGGAGGAATGGGATCCGCGGCTCCAGCGGCAGGTGGGCAACTTCCCTCAGGCGTTCAGCCACGTCCCGCTGATCGACACGGCGCTGCGGCTGACCGCGAGCGGGGCGTACGGCGGCTGACGCGCCCGGCCGCGCCCGGCGGGGGGTGCCCACGGGGCGGCCCACGCCGGGGCGCGGGCTCGCCGTGCCCCGGTGATCCGCCGGGCCTAGTGATCTGGTCGTGAGTTGATTCGGCACCACGTGAGTCGCTTTGCGTACCAATTCGCGGGTTTGGCTGACGGGCGCTGGCCGGCTTCGGTGTGCTGTGGGTTGTGGGTGACAGCAGGCTGGAGCCGCTGGTCCTCAGTGAGGCCGAGCGGCAGGTGTTGAGCAACTGGGTCAAGCGCCGGGCGACCGCGCAGGGTCTGGCCCTGCGGGCGAGGATCGTGCTGGCGTGCGCGGAGGGTGGGCCGAACCTGGCGGTGGCCGCCCGGCTGGGAGTGAACCGCGGCACCGTGGCGAAGTGGCGGGCCCGGTTCCTGCGAGACCGGCTCGATGGACTCGCGGACGAACCGCGGCCCGGGGTCCCGCGGACCATCACCGACGCCCAGGTGGAAGAGGTGGTGGTCCGCACCCTGGAGGAAACCCCTCCTGGCGGGACGCACTGGTCCAAGCGGGAACTGGCCAAGGCCGTGGGCATCTCGCCAGCCAGTGTGCTGCGGATCTGGCATGCCTTCGGCCTCCAGCCGTGGCGGACCGAGACCTTCAAGATCTCCCCGGACCCGTTCTTGATCGAGAAGATCCGCGACGTCGTCGGCCTGTATCTCGCTCCGCCGGCGAACGCGGTGGACGAGAAACCGCAGATCCAGGCCCTTCAGCGGACCGCGCCGGTGCTGCCCATGATCCCGGGGGTGCCCGAGCGGCGCAGTTTCGACTACGTCCGGCACGGCACCGTCGACCTGTTCGCCGCCCTGAACACCGCGACGGGCAAAGTGATCACGAAACTGTCCGCGCAGCACCGGGCAGTGGACTTCCGGGACTTCCTCGACGAGATCGACCGCCAGACCGACAAGGGCCTGGCGGTCCACGTGATCTGCGACAATCTCTCCGCCCACAAGGCGCCGGTGGTGCACAGGTGGCTTCTGGCGCACCCCCGGTTCCAGCTCCACTTCACCCCCACGTACTCGTCGTGGATCAACCAGGTCGAGCGGTGGTTCGCCGAGCTGGAACGGCGCTGCCTGGAGCGCGGAGTGTTCTGCTCACTCGACGACCTCAAAACCGCACTCGAAGGCTGGATCAAGGTCTGGAACGACGACGCCCGGCCCTTCAAGTGGACCAAGACCGCCGACCAGATACTCGACCGGATCTGCCGCTACTGCTCACGCATCTCCGAACCAGATCACTAGGTCCTGTCGTCAAAGTGGCGCCGGTCAGGCCCGCGGTGTCCGGTGCCGTGCATCGCAAGGCGGAGGGGCGCCCGAGTACTGGACGTACTTGGGCGCCCCGACAACGCGGCGAGGTGCGGTGCCGGGCGCCGCGGGCCAGGTGCAACTTTGACGACAGGGCCTAGGCTGGAAGGGTCTTTCGCCCTCCGTCCGTTGGAAGGGGGCAGCCATGGCTCCCCTCTCGAAGGCGGGCGCGGCCCTGACCGCGCTCCGCGAGGATCTGTCCGGTGAGGTGTTCGCCCCGGAGGATCCGGGCTACGACGAGGCCCGGACCGTCTTCAACGCGATGATCGACCGCAGGCCCGCCGTCATCGCCCAGTGCGAGAGCGCGGAGGACGTGGTCACCGCGGTGCGCTTCGCGAGGGAGCTGGACCTGCACATCGCCGTGCGCGGGGGCGGGCACAGCGTCGCCGGGATGGCCCTCAACGACGGCGGACTCGTGGTGGACCTGCGGCGCATGCACGAGGTGACGGTCCACCCGGCGGCCTTGGCCGCGCACGTCGAGGGCGGCGCCACCATGAGCCACCTGGACCGTGCCTGCCAGCCGTACGGTCTCGCGACGACCGGCGGCCGGGCCTCCACGACCGGGGTCGGCGGCTTCGTCCTGGGCGGCGGCACCGGCTGGCTGGACCGCGCCTTCGGCCTGGCCGTCGACAACCTGCTCGGCGTGGACCTGGTCACCGCCGAGGGCGAGCTGGTCCACGCGACCTCGGAGGACCACCCCGAGCTGTTCTGGGGGCTGCACGGCGGCGGCGGGAACTTCGGCATCGCCACGTCGCTGACGCTGCGCCTGCACGAACTGCCGCACATGTCGATCGCGTTCCTGCTCTACCTGCCCGAACGCGGGCCCGAAGCGGTCCGCGCCTACCGGGACCTGATCGAGGCCGCGCCTCCGGAGGCCTCCGGCGCCGCCCTCTACATCACCGGGCCGCCCGAGGAGTTCGTACCGCCGCACCTGGTCGGCCGGTTGCTGGCCGGGGTGCTGCTGACGTACGCGGGCCCGGAGGACGAGATGCGCAAGCTGGCGCAGCCGCTGCTGGCGATCCCGCACGAGTCCGAGATCGTCACCGCCATCCCGTACGCCGACCTCCAGTGCATGATCGACGACCCGCCCGGCATGCGGAACTACTGGTCGGCGGAGTACCTCACCGGGCTGCCCGACGCCTTCGTCGACGTCTTCTGCGCCCGCGCCGGGTCGATGCCCGTCCCGACCGGCACCCAGCACCTGGTCTTCCCGCAGGGCGGCGCCATAGCCTCCGGCCCGGCCGACTATCCGGTGCCGTACCGCGGCGCGCCCTGGGCGGTCCACCCGTTCGGGGTGTGGGCGGACGCGGCCGACGACGAGCGGTGCCGGCAGTGGGTCAAGGACGTCCGGTCCGACGCCGCGCCCTGGAGCACCGGAGCGGTGTACCTGAACTTCACCGGGAACGAGGGAACGGACCGGGTGGTCTCCGGCCTCGGCAGCGAGAACATGCAGCGGCTGGGCGCCCTGAAACGGCAGTACGACCCGGACAACGTCTTCCGCTTCAACCACAACATCCGGCCGGCCTGACCCCCTGGTAGCGTCCCGCGACATGGACAACCAGGGCGGGATCACGGTTCAGCGGGCACTGGAGCTGCCGGGACTGCGCAGCGGCCTGCCTGAGGTGGTCGCGTGCGCCGACCGCCTCGGCCGCACCGTCCGCTGGGTGCACGCGGGCGAGGTGCCCAACATCGCCTCCCTCCTCAAGGGCGGCGAGCTGCTGCTGACCACGGGCCTCGGCCTCGGCACCCGCCCCGCCGAACAGCGGGCCTTCGTACGCCGCCTCGCGGACCGGGGGATCGCCGCGCTGGTCGTCGAACTGGGACCGCGCTTCACCCGGCTGCCCGCGACGCTCGTGGAGACGGCGCGCGCGGCGGGACTGCCGCTGGTCCAGCTCCACCGGGAGGTGCCCTTCGTCGCGGTCACCGAAGAGGTCCACACCGAGATCGTCAACGGCCACTACGCCCTGCTCCAGCGGGCCGAGGAGGTCCACCGGCGCTGTACGGAGGCCCTGTTGGGCGGCGGGGGCATCCCGCAGGTGCTGCGCATCCTGGCCGACTTCACCGGGAACCCGGTCTTCCTGGAGACCCCGGACGGGCAGCTGCTGTACGCGGCCGCCAGCTCGGCCGGGGACCAGGGCGCGGACCCGCTCCAGGTGTGGGAGGGGCTGCGCGGCCAGCGCGAGGCGGAACCGTCCGCGAACACGGTGGTGGTCGACGTACCGGGCGGCGGCCACGGCACGGGCTCGGTGCGGGCCCGGGTGGTCCTGGTCGGCGTCTCGGGACCGCTGCTCCCGGTGCACCGGATGGCGGCGGAGCGGACGGCCGGGGTCCTGGCCGTGGTCCTCATGCAGGCGCGGCAGGAGGAGGAGCTGGCGGCGCGCGGTCGCGGCGACTTCCTCACGGACCTCGCGGAGGGCCGCATCTCGGCGGAGGACGCGCCGGCGCAGGCCCGCGTACTGGGTTTCAAGCCGGGCGCCGGGCCGCTGCTGCCGGTGGTGATGCGGCTCTCGGACCTCGGCCCGTCGGGCAACTGGGCCGTCCTGGCCCGGGCGGTCCTGGAGGAGCTGTCGTCGGTCGGGGTCCCGGTCCTGCTGGGCGTCCGCCCGGTCGAGGGCCGGGTACCGCTGCTGGTGTCGCTGCGGGCGGAGTCGGAGCGCACGGCGGTGGCCGACCGGGTCGCGGCGGCCCTGCGGGCCGGTGTCGAACGCGCAGGCCTGGACCGGGCCACCGCCCCGCCGGCCGTCGTCGTCGGCGTCGCGGGCGGCTGGGCGGCCGCCTCGGCGGGCCTGCGGCACGCGGCGGAGACGGCGACGGCGGCGCACGGCCTGCCGGCCCGCCCCTGGTACGACGCCCGCCGCCTCGACATCGACCTGCTGCTGTGGCGGCTGCGCGAACACCCCGACCTGGCGGCCTTCGTGGACCGGGCGATCGGTCCGCTGCGGGCGCACGACGCGGCGTCGCGGCCGCCGCTGCTGCCGACGCTGGAGACGTACCTGGCCCATGCGGGGCGCAAGGCGGAGACGGCCCGCGAGCTGCACCTGAACCGGCAGACCCTCTACAACCGCCTGGCGCGCATCTCGGAGCTGCTGGGCACGGACCTGGACGACCCGGAGACGGTCCTCTCCCTCAGCCTGGCCCTCCGCGCCCGCCGCCACGCCCAGCCGTCGTGACGCGCCCCTTCGCACCGCCCGGCCGTGTCAGCCCCGCGGGCGTGCGAGGAGCGGAATCCGGCCACCTCAGCCCCGCCGGCGTTCGAGGCGCGGGGCACGGGGCGGACCCCCGGAGCGGTGGCGCGGCCGGATGCGACGGGGCGGCCCTGCGGCGCTCATCCCCTGCCCGCCCTTCCACCGTTCCCCGGGCGCTGCCCGGACCCGCGCCTCACACGCCGCCGAGGCTGGAAAAGGCGGCGGCGAGGCCGGGTACGCCGGGCCATCCCCTGGGCCCTGTCGTCAAAGTTGCACCTGGCCCGCGGAGCCCGGCACCGCACCTCGCCGCGTTGTCGGGGCGCCCAAGTACGTCCAGCACTCGGGCGCCCCTCCGCGTTGCGATGCACGGCACCGGACACCGCGGGCCTGACCGGCGCCACTGTGACGACAAGACCTAGCGGCGGCGTTCCGTCAGTTCGTCGTAGACCGACAGGATCTGGGCCACCGTGTCGTCCTCCGACGGCCACGTCGCCGCCTGGATGCGCCCCGCCGCCGCCAGGTCGGCCCGGCGGGCCGGGTCGGCCAGCAGGCCGGTCACGGCCGAGGCGAGGGCGTGCGCCTCCCCCGGCGGGACGAGCACCGCGCCGTCCCCCACCAGCTCCGGCACCCCGCCCACCGCCGTGGCGACCAACGGCACGCCCGCCCGCAGCGCCTGCTGCGCCGGCAGGGCCCGCGCCTCCCAACGGCTCGGCAGCACCGCCAGGTCCGCCGCCGCCAGCAGCTGCGCCGCGTCCCGGCGGCGGCCGAGCAGCCGGACGGGGAGCCCCTCCGCGTCGATCCGCCGGGCCAGTTCGGCCCGCAGCGGCCCCTCGCCCGCGATCACCAGCAGCGGCGCGGGCTCCAGGGCCCGCCACTCGCGTGCGGCGTCGAGCAGGACCGAGTACCCGCGGTGCGCCACCAGGCTGCCGACCGCGATGAGCAACGGCCGTTCCACCACGCCGAGTTCCGCCCGCAGTTTGCCCGGGTCCGACGTCCCCTCCGGGGCGGCGGGGACCGCCACGGGCGCCAGCCGCGCGTCCCTCGCGCCCCGTTGCCGCGCGAGGTCCACGAGGTCCGAGGAGGCTCCGAGCACCACCGCGGCGGCCCGCGCCACGCGCCGTTCCAGTATCCGGCTCAGCCGGCCGAGCGCGCCGGGCGCCGTCGGGCCCTGGCCGTGCCAGCTCACCACGAGCGGCACCCGTCGTCCCCGTATGGCCAGCGCGGCCCGCAGTCCGGCCCGCACCCCGTGCGCGTGCACGACGTCCGCACCGGCGCACGCCGCCCGCAGCACGCTCACCGCGTCGGGCGCGAACTCCGCCCCGGCACCGGTGAAGTCGTACTCCCCCTCCGCCTGGACGGGCGCGCACACCGTGACCCGTACCCCGCGTGCGGCGAGCCCGGTGGCGAGCGAGCGGACGTGCGTGCAACTGCCCGCGCCCGCACCGTCTCCGAGCACGTGGACGGTGCGCAGCGGGCGCCCGTAGGGCTGTGCCGCGGCGGGGGTGGAGACCGGGGAGCTGCTCACGGGCCGAAGCTCCAGGGTGAGGGGAGTCAGAGACGTCGCCAAGGATGCCAGTCCGTACGCGCGTTCCGGGACCATATGGGTGCGGATCCTGTGCGAGATACGGCCGGACACCCCCGAGCCTCACCCACACGGCTTAAGTGGAATCCGGAGCGTGACGCGCCGATCGGTCTATTTCGGGTCCGAACCGGTCGTTCGCGGACAAGCGGAGGGCCCGGAACGTCACGCGTTCCGGGCCCTCCGGCCGGTGTACGGGCTCACGCGTCGGCGCGCGCCGCCTCCAGCAGTTCCTCCGCGTGCGCCCGCGCGGAGACGGAGTCCTCGTGCCCGGCGAGCATGCGCGAGAGCTCGCGGACGCGGTCCTCGCCCTCCAGGACGGTGACACCGCTGCGGGTGACCGAGCCGTCGTTGGTCTTCTCCACCAGCAGCTGCCGGTCGGCGAAGGCCGCGACCTGTGGCAGGTGGGTGACGACGACGACCTGCGCCGTCCGGGCGAGCTTCGCCAGGCGCCGGCCGATCTCGACCGCCGCCTTGCCGCCGACGCCCGCGTCGACCTCGTCGAAGAGGTAGGTGGGCACCGGGTCGGTGCCCGCGAAGACGACCTCGACCGCGAGCATCACCCGGGAGAAGCTCACCGCCCGAGGCGCCCTTGGCGATCGGCCGCGGCTGGGCCCCCGGGTGCGGGGCCAGCAGCAGTTCGACCTCGTCGGTACCGGAGGGACCGTAGGCGACCGGGCGGCCGTCCACGTCCACTCCTTCGGGGTCCTCGGTCTGCCGGATGTCGATCGTCACCCGGGCGTGCGGCATCGCCAGCGACGCCAGCTCCTGCGTGACCGCGGAGGCGAAGCGGGTCGCCGCCTCCACCCGCGCGTCGGTCAGCGCCTGGGCCAGCAGCGACAGTTCGGCACGCAGGCCGTCCCGCTCCGCGGTCAGCTCGGTGATCCGCTCGTCGTCACCGTCCAGTTCCAGCAGCCGCGCGGCACCCTGCTCGGCCCACTCCAGTACGGCGTCGACGGTGCCCTCGGAGCCGTACTTGCGGGTCAGCTGGGTCAGGGCGGCCCGGCGCTCCTCCACCGCGGCCAGCCGCAGCGGGTCGGCGTCGAGGTCGTCGGCGTATCCCGCCAGTTCCCCGGCGACGTCGGACAGCAGGATGCCCAGCTCCCCGATCCGCTCGGCGAGCGCGCCGAGGGCCGGGTCGTGCGACCGTACGGATTCCAGTGCCCGGTGGGCCCCGGCGACGAGCATGTTCGCGTCGATGGCCTCGGGGTCCTCGGGGTTGCCCGCGAGCGCGGCGTGCGCCGTCTGGGCCGCGGAGGCCAGCGCTTCGGCGTGCCCGAGCCGCTCCGCCTCGGCCGCCAGCTCGGTGTCCTCGCCGGCCACCGGTTCCACGGCCGCGATCTCGTCCAGCCCGAAGCGGAGGAGGTCCGCCTCCTGGGCCCGTTCCCGGGCCCTGGTGGTGATCTCGTCGAGTTCCACGGCGACCGCGCGCAGCCTGCGGTAGGCCGAGACGTACTTCTCCAGCGGGACGGCGACGGCGTCACCGGCGTACCGGTCGAGCGCCTGTCGCTGCCGGGCCGGCCGGAGCAGGCCCTGCTGGTCGGTCTGTCCGTGTACGGCGACGAGGTCGTCGGCGAGTTCGCCGAGCAGGCCGACGGGCACGGAGCGGCCGCCGACGTGGGCGCGCGACCGCCCCTCGGCGGACACGGTCCGGCTGATCAGCAGCGCGCCGTCGTCGAGCTCGGCCCCGGCTTCCTCGGCGCGCAGCGCCGCGGGGGCGTCCGGGCGCATGACGATGCGGCCCTCGACCACCGCCGCCTTGGCCCCGATCCGTACCAGGGCCGGGTCGGCGCGACCGCCGAGCAGCAGCCCGAGGCTGGTGACGACCATCGTCTTGCCCGCGCCGGTCTCGCCGGTCACCGCGGTGAAACCGGGCGACAGCTCGACCACCGCGTCGTCGATGACCCCGAGCGACCGTATCCGCATCTCCTCAAGCACGGGACGACGATACCGAGGTTTCCCCGGTGCCATGTGACGTCACCCGTCCCGAGTTTTGCGAACGCATGTGCTATTAAGTGTCTCGCGGCGGCGCCTGAACGACAACACCGCCCGGCGCCACCGTGCTTGCACCGGCGAGGTCCCGTGCACCGCCTCGCCCGGCCCGATCCGCCGGACACCCCTAGGGGGTGTCCGGCGGATCAAGGTCGGACAGCCCGGGCTGTCCGGTGCCGTGGATTGCAAGGCGGAGGAGGGAGTCGACGCGGAGCGTCGGCGACCGACGACAACGCGGCAAGGCGCGACCGGGCGGGCCGGGCCCGGCCATGATCCGCCGGACACCCCCTAGTGGGGCGCGCCGCGCCAGCCCGACACCGGCAGCGCGAACTTCGCGACGAGCCGGTCCGTGAAGGACGCGTGGTGCAGCCGGGCGAGCCGCACGGGCACCGCGCCCCGGCGGACCTCCACACGGGCCCCGGCCGGCAGCTCCAGCATGCGCCGGCCGTCGCACCACAGGACGCCGTGCGGGGTGCCGCTCTGCACCTCCACCGCCAGCACCGAGTTCGGCGAGGTCACCAGCGGCTTCGCGAACAGCGCGTGCGCGCTGATCGGCACCATCAGCAGCGCCTCCACCTCCGGCCAGACCACCGGCCCGCCCGCGGAGAAGGCGTACGCCGTCGAGCCCGTCGGAGTGGCACAGACGATCCCGTCGCAGCCGAAGCCGGTCACCGGGCGCCCGTCGATCTCCAGGACCACCTCCAGCATCCGCTCCGGCGACACCTTCTGGACCGCGGCCTCGTTCAGCGCCCAGTCGCGGTGCAGCACGTCGCCGTTCGTGCGCACGATCACGTCGAGGGTCATCCGCTCCTCGACCTCGTACGAGCGCGTCACGACCCGGTCCACGACCTTGTCCAGGTCGTCGCGCTCGGCCTCGGCCAGGAAGCCGACGCGGCCCAGGTTGACGCCGAGCATCGGCACGCCCGAGGCGCGCGCGAACTCGGCGCCCCGCAGCAGGGTCCCGTCGCCGCCCAGCACCACCAGCAGCTCGCACCCGTCGAGCACCCCCGGCGTGGACTCGGTGACGATCTCCACCTCCGGAGGCAGCGGCAGGTCCACCGCCTCGTGGTCGAAGACCCGTACGCCCAGCCCGCAGCGCAGCAGCCCCTTGACGACCAGCTCGGCGCTGCGGATGGCCGCCGGCCGTCCGGTGTGCGCGAGCAGGAATACGGTCCGTTCCCCCGAAGAATCTGTCACTGCGGCCCCTCCGCCACTGCACGGTCAACATCCGCCGGGTCGAGCGCCGGTGCCCCCGCCCTCAGCCAGAGAAAGTACTCGACGTTCCCGGACGGCCCCGGCAGCGGACTGGCGGTGACTCCGAGGACACCCAGCCCGAGTGCCGCCGCACTGGCCGCCACCTCGCGCACGGCCTCCGCCCGCAGCTCCGGGCTGCGCACGACGCCGCCGCTGCCCAGCCGTTCCTTGCCCACCTCGAACTGCGGCTTGACCATCAGCACCAGGTCGGCGTCCGGGGCGGTGCACCGCACCAGCGCGGGCAGTACCAGGCCGATGGAGATGAAGGACAGGTCGCCGACGACGAGGTCCACCGGGACGCCGTCGATCTGCTCGACCGTCAGCTCGCGCACGTTCGTCCGGTCCTTCACGGTGACCCGGTCGTCGCTCTGCAGCGACCAGGCGAGCTGCCCGTAGCCCACGTCGACGGCCATCACGTGGGCCACGCCCGCGCGCAGCAGCACGTCGGTGAAGCCGCCGGTGGACGCGCCGGCGTCCAGTGCCCGGCGGCCCTCGACCCGCAGCCCCTGCGGCCGGAAGGCCGCGAGGGCGCCGGCGAGCTTGTGTCCGCCGCGCGAGACGTAGTCGGGGTCCGCGTCGTCCTTGAGGACCACGAGGGCCGCGCTGGTCTCGACCTGGGTGGCCGCCTTGGTCGCGGTGGCGCCTCCGACGGTCACCCGGCCCGCGGCGATCAGCTGCGCGGCGTGCTCGCGCGAGCGGGCCATGCTGCGGCGTACCAGTTCGGCGTCCAGGCGGCGGCGTGCCACTCCTGCCACGTTCGGTTCAGCTCCTGTTTTCGTACGGTCCGGGGGCGGGAGGTGCGTCCAGCGCCGTCAGCGCCGCACGCAGCCCCCGGTGGACATCCTCGTACACCTCGACGTGTCCGTCCGCCCCGAGGTGGTCCGCGTCCGCCAGCCGCGCCAGGTGCGCGTCCACCCCGGCGTGGCCGGTGGGGGTGCGTACGACGCCCAGCGGGACGGGCCCGGCCGGCCCGTCGGCGGCTCCGGGCCCGGCCCCGGCCGCGGGCCCGGCCGCGGGCCCGGCCGCGGGCCCGGCCCCGGATCCGTCCGCGGTCCGGGCCTCCGCCGGGATCCCGGCTGCTTCGTCGGTCATGCCACGACGCTACCCCGAAGCGCCCCCGCGGCGGCGCGCGGCTCTGCGGTACGGTCGTGATCACGATGGCTACGATCCAGGAGTGCCGTGACGCACTCGACGAACTCTCCGGCAACCTCGCGCGGGCCGAGGAAGGCGTGCGCGGCGCGGCCGCCTTCGACCGCTCCCTCAGCTGCCACATCACCGACCTGGACCAGACGTTCACGGGCCGCCTCGACGGGGGCCGGATCCGGGTGGACGCGGTCACCCCGGGCCCGCCGGCCCGGAAGGCCGAGATCCGCCTCGCGATGACCGGCGACGACCTGGTCGCGCTGGTCGCGGGCGAGCTGAAGTTCGCGAAGGCCTGGGCCTCCGGCCGGGTCCGGCTGGAGGCCGGCATCCGCGACCTGCTGCGGCTGAAGAGCCTGCTCTGACGTGCCCGGGGCCCCGGCCCCGGGCACGTCACCCCGCTACGTCCGCTACGCCCCGGCGGCCGTCTGCGCGCGGGCGCGCCGTGCCGCCGGGATCACCAGCGGCGTTCCCGTCTCCGGGTCGTCGATGACCTGGCAGCGCAGCCCGAACACCTTCCCCACGAGTTCGGCGGTGACCACCTCCTGCGGCGGTCCCTCGGCGATGACCTTCCCGCCCCGCATCGCGATCAGGTGCGTGGCGTAGCGGGCGGCGTGGTTGAGGTCGTGCAGCACGGCGACGAGGGTGCGCCCCTGTGTCTCGTGCAGTTCGGCGCACAGGTCCAGCACGTCGATCTGGTGCTGGATGTCCAGGTACGTCGTCGGCTCGTCGAGCAGCAGCAGCGGGGTCTGCTGGGCCAGCGCCATGGCGATCCACACGCGCTGCCGCTGCCCGCCGGACAGCTCGTCCACGGCCCGGTCGGCCAGCTCGGCGACCCCGGTCGAGGCCATCGACTCGGTGACGATCCGCTCGTCCTCGGCCGACCACTGCCGCAACAGGCCCTGGTGCGGGTACCGGCCGCGCGAGACCAGGTCGGCGACGGTGATGCCGTCGGGCGCGATCGAGGACTGCGGGAGCAGCCCGAGGGTCTTGGCGACCTTCTTCGCGGGCATCGAACCGATGGCCTGCCCGTCCAGCAGCACCCGTCCCCGGGACGGCTTCAGCATCCGCGACAGGGCCCGCAGCAGCGTGGACTTGCCGCATGCGTTGGGGCCGACGATCACCGTGAAGGAGTTGTCGGGGATCTCCACCGACAGGTTCTCGGCGATGACCCGCTGGTCGTAGCCGAGGGTCACGTTCTCCGCGGTCAACCGCTGCACTTGCGCACTCCTGAGGTTCATATACGTCCCGCCTTGCGCTCGGTGACGAGCAGCCAGAGCAGATAGACACCGCCGACCAGCCCGGTCACCACGCCCACCGGCAGCTGGTCCGCGCCGAAGGCCCGCTGCGAGGCCCAGTCCGACAGCAGCAGCACCACCGAGCCCATGAGGGCCGCGCTCAGCAGGTTGGCGCCGGGCGAGCGGGTCAGCCGCCGCGCCAGCTGCGGAGCGGCCAGCGCGACGAAACTGATCGGACCGGCCGCGGCGCTCGCCGCCGTGGTGAGCAGGATGGCGGCGAGCATCAGCAGCAGCCGGGTGCGCTCCACCCGTACCCCCACCGCGTACGCGGCGTCGTCGCCCATCTCGATCATCCGCAGGGCCCGGCTCTGGCCCAGCACCAGCGGGAACAGCACCGCGCAGCTCAGCAGCAGCGGCCACACCTGCGCCCAGTCCCGGCCGGCCAGCGAACCGGTCAGCCAGACCATCGCCCGGGAGGCCTCCACCAGCTGGGCCTTGGTGATCAGGTACTGGATGACGGCGAGCAGCATCGCGGACGCGCCGATGCCCACCAGCACCAGCCGGTAGCCGTGGATGCCCCGCTTGTACGCCAGCAGGTAGACGGCGGCACCGGCCAGCAGTCCGCCGAGCAGGGCGCCGACGGCGACCTCGCCCGCCGAGCCGTTCAGCAGGATGATGACGACGAGGGCGCCGACCGCGGACCCGTAGGAGAAGCCCAGCAGGTCGGGCGAGCCCAGCGGGTTGCGGGTCACCGACTGGAAGACGGCTCCGGCCATCCCCAGGGCCGCGCCGACCAGCAGGGCGACCAGTACCCGGGGCAGCCGCAGGTCGTTGACGATGAAGTCGTTGGCGGGGGTACCGTTGCCGAACAGGGTCTGCACGACGTCCCAGGGCGCGATGTCGAAGTCGCCGGTGCCGATGAGCAGGACGGCCATCACGAAGGCGGCGAGGACGAGCAGGACGCCGACGGCCAGGGCGCGCCGCTCGATCCGCAGGGATATCCCGCCCGGGAGCCGCACGGGACGGGCTTTGGCGGTCACGGTCACAGCTGGGCCATCCTCTTGCGCCGGACGAGGTAGATGAAGACGGGCCCGCCGACGAGCGCGGTGACGACGCCGACCTGCAGCTCGGCGGGCCGGGTGACGACGCGGCCGACGACGTCCGCGCCGAGCAGCAGGACGGGCGACAGGACGGCCGAGTACGCGAGCACCCAGCGCATGTCCGGTCCGGTGAACGTGCGCACGAGGTGCGGGATCATCAGGCCGATGAAGACGATGGGCCCGCAGGCGGCGGTCGCCGCACCGCAGAGCAGGGTGATGGCGAGCATCGCGCCGATCCGGGTCCGCGTCAGGTTCGCACCCAGCGCCCGGGCGGTGTCGTCGCCCATGGCCATCGCGTTGAGCGGCCGGCCGAGCGACAGCGCGAGCACCGCGCCGACCAGCAGGAACGGGGCGACCTGCCGGACGGTGTCCATGTTGGCCGAGGCCAGCGAGCCCACCGTCCAGAAGCGCAGCTTGTCCAGTGCCTTGCTGTCCATCAGCTGCACCGCGTTGATGTAGCCGACGAGGGCCGCGCTGGCCGCCGTACCGGCGAGGGCGAGGCGCACCGGTGTGGCACTGCGGCTGCCGCCGAGGACGTACACGACGACCGAGACGACGGCGGCGCCGAGGAAGGCCCACCACACGAACTCGCCCAGCGAACTCGCGCCGAAGAAGCTGATCGCGGAGACCACGGCGGCCGCGGCACCGGCGTTGACGCCGAGGATGCCGGGCTCGGCCAGCGGGTTGCGGGTCAGCGCCTGCATCACCGCCCCGGACAGGCCGAGTCCGAGCCCGACCATCAGCCCGAGAAGGGTGCGCGGGACCCGGAGGTCCCGCACGACCACGTCCGAAGTGGTCCCCGAGAAGTGGAAGAGACCGTGCCAGACCTCTTCCAGGGACATCTGCTTGGCGCCCACGGCGATGCTCACCACCGCGATCAGGGCGAGCACCAGGAGGGCGCCGGCCAGGCCGGCGGCACGCGCGGCATGGCGTGGGCGGGCGACGGCGTCGGGCGGGGGCGCCGCGCTCGGTCCGGATTCAGGGGGACTCTCAACCAACACGCAGGTTAGGTTAGCCTAGCCTCCGCCCGGAACGGACCCCCGGGAGGTACCTAAAGACCCAGCCTGGTCAGCGCCTTCGCCGCGTCGAGCGTGCACACGTCCTCACCGGCGGCCGTCCATGCCGCCGCGCACAGCGCCCGCAACCCGTCCAGGGGGTCCCGGCCGGCGCCGTCCGACCCGCCCGTACCGTCCCCGTCGCCCGCGGAGCCCTCGGCTTCGGAGCCCTCCGAGCCCTCGCGGAGTTCGAGCACGCCGTTGTTCAGCGCGACCGCCGTCCAGCCGCCGCAGCGGAACCCCTCCGCGGCCGGCACCACCTCCGGCTGCCCGGACAGCAGCCCGCGCAGGTCCCGGTCGACGTACGTCGGCCGGTGCCGGGGCTCGGCCCGCAGCAACTGCTCCGCGTCGGTCACCCCGGTCAGCACCAGCAGCGAGTCCACCTCCCCGTTGAAGGCTCCCTCGATGTCGGTGTCCAGCCGGTCCCCGACGACCAGCGGCCGCCGCGCTCCGGTCCGCAGCACCGTCTCCCGGTGCATCGGCGGCAGCGGTTTGCCCGCCACCTGCGGGTCCGCGCCCGTGGCGATCCGTACGACCTCCACCGCGGCCCCGTTGCCCGGCGCGATGCCCCGCGCCCCGGGGATCGTCAGGTCGGTGTTCGACGCGAACCACGGCACGCCCCGGTTGACGGCGTACGCCGCCTCCGCGAACCGCCCCCACGCCAGGTCCGGCCCGCCGTAACCCTGCACGACCGCCGCGAGCCCCTCCTCGTCGGCGGACTCGACGGGCACCAGCCCGCGTTCGCGCAGCGCGACCCGCAGCCCCTCCCCGCCGATCACCAGCACCTTCGATCCCGGCTCGACCTGCTCGGCGATCAGCCGGGCCACCGCCTGCGCCGAGGTGATCACCTCGGCCGCCTCCGTCGGGATGCCCAGTTCGCCGAGGTGCTCGGCGACGGCCTCGGGGGTCCGCAGCGCGTTGTTCGTGACGTAAGCGAGGTGCATGCCGTCGGCGCGGGCCGCCGCGAGGGACTCCACGGCGTGGCCGATGGCCCGCCCGCCCGCGTACACCACACCGTCCAGGTCCAGGAGAGCGGTGTCGTACGCCTGGTGAAGACTCTGGTCACACGCCGCAGGACTGGTCCTGATCTGCCGGGTCATTCTGGCCGCTCCCTCTGTGATCGATCTTGTCCGATTCGCTACTGCCCCGATCATCCCGCATGGCGAGACGCGACTTACCATGCACCAATGACCATTTCTGGCACCGCGGAGCACGGACTGCGCCTGATCCCGTTCCATGGCCTGCGCTACGTCCCCGAGCGTGTCGGCAGCCTGGCCGCCGTCACCTCGCCGCCGTACGACGTGGTCGTGCGCCCCGACGGAGTCGACCACCTCGAATCCGCCGACCCGCACAACATCGTCCGTCTGATCCTCCCCCAGGCCGGCACCCCGGCCGCCCGCAACGAGCAGGCCGCGCGCACCCTGCGGGACTGGCTCGCCGAGGGCATCCTCTCCGCCGACCCGGAGCCCGCGCTGTACGTGTACGAACAGCGCCGGGCGGGCCTGCTCCAGCGCGGCGTCATCGGCGCCCTGGCCCTGTCCGCCGCGGACGCGGGCATCGTCCTCCCCCACGAGGACGTCATGCCGGACGTGGTCACCGACCGGGCGGGCCTGATGCGGGCCACCTCCGCCAACCTCGAACCGCTCCTCCTCACCTACCGCGGCGACGACCCCGGCACGGGTGCGGCGGCGGTCGTCGAACGGACCGCCCGGCGCGCCCCCCTGCTGTCGACCACCACCGAGGACGGCTTCCAGCACCGGCTGTGGGCCATCACCGATCCGGCCGAACTCACCACCGTCACAGCGGATCTCAGCCACCGCCAGGCCCTCATCGCCGACGGCCACCACCGCTGGGCGACCTACCTGCGCCTCCAGGAGGAGCACGGCTCCCCCACCGCGTGGGACTTCGGCCTGGTCCTCCTCGTGGACACCGTCCGCTACCCGCTCCAGGTCCGCGCCATCCACCGGATGCTGCGCCGCCTGCCGGTCGCCGACGCGCTGGCAGCGGTCGCCGGGCACTTCCGGGTCCGCCCCGTCGACGGGCCGCTGCCGCTGGCCCTGGAAGCCCTCTCGGACGCGGCGGAACGCGGCAACGCCTTCCTCCTCGGCGGCGACGGCACCTTCCACCTGGTCACCGATCCGGACCCGGCCCTCCTCGACCGCACGGTCCGCCACGACCGCCCCGAGGCCTGGCGCCGGCTGGACGCCACCGTGCTGCACGCGACGCTGCTCGACGCCCTGTGGAACGTCCCGGACACGCCCGACCAGATCACGTACATCCACGACGCCGCGTCCACGGTGGCGATGGCCGAGCGCCACGGCGGCACCGCCGTCCTGCTGCACCCCGTACGGGAGGAGGTCGTGCGCGACCTCGCGCGCCAGGGGGTCACCATGCCGCGGAAGTCCACGTCCTTCGGGCCGAAGCCGGCCACCGGCCTGGTGCTGCGCGGGCTGGGCTGAGCCCGCCGGGCCCCGGACGCGCGGAAGGGCGGTACCCCGGCCGGGGTACCGCCCTTCTGCCTCAGTACTGCGTCACGACGTGGCTCAGGCCTTGTCGCCCCGGGCGTCGGCGGCGTCCGCGGACTGCTCCGGCGACTCGTACTCCTCGTCGTCCTCGTCGTAGTACTCGGTGACGTCGGTGGCCCGCTCGGCCGCGGCGATCTCCGCCGGGTCCTCGTCGTCGTCCTCTTCGTCCTCGTCGTCGACGCGGTTCACGGCGCCGTCCTGGTCCTCGTCCGCGTCCAGGTCGACCGAGGCGTCGACGAACTCGACGCCGTCGAGCTCGGCGAGCCGGTCGGAGGCGTCGGTGGCGCCGTCCTTGTCCGCTTCGAGGGCCTTGCCGAACCACTCGCGGGCCTCGTCCTCACGGCCGGCCGCCAGCAGGGCGTCGGCGTAGGCGTACCGCAGGCGCGCGGTCCACGGCTGGACGGCGTTGGACGCGAGCTCGGGGCTCTGCAGAGTGACGATGGCGGCTTCGAGCTGCCCCTGGTCCCGCCGGGCACCGGCCGCGACCAGCCGCATCTCGACCTGGCCGGCCTTGTCGAGCTTCTGCACCTCGGGCTCGCCGGCCATGGCCAGGGCGCGCTCGGGGCGGCCGAGGCCGCGCTCGCAGTCGGCCATGACGGGCCACAGCTCGACGGAGCCGGTCATCCGCTTGGCGGCACGGAACTCGGCGAGGGCCTCGCTGTACTTCTGCGTGGCGTAGGCGGCGAAGCCGGCGGCCTCACGGACGGCGGCGACGCGGGAGGCCAGGCGCAGGGCGATGCGCGAGTACGCGTACGCCTGCTCGGGGTCCTCGTCGATCAGCCGGGCGACCATGACGAGGTTCTTGGAGACCTCTTCGGCCAGGCCCTTGGGCAGGCTCAGCAGCTCCTGGCGCACGTCGGCGTCGATCTCGAGACCGGTGACGTCCTCGTCGATCGGAAGGCGCTTGACCGGGTCGCGGTCGCGGTCCGAACGGTAGCCGCGGTCGCCGCCGCGGTCATCGCGGCCCCGGTAGCCGCCACGGTCGTCCCGGCCGCCCCGGTAGCCACCGCGGTCGCCACCCCGGTCGTCACGGCGGGGGTACGAGGGGCGGTCGCCCCGGTCGCCCCGGTCGTCGCGACGCGGGTAGGACGGGCGGTCCCCGCCACGGTCGTCGCGGCCGCCGCGGTAGCCACCGCGGTCGTCGTCGCGACGCGGGTACGAGGGGCGGTCACCGCGGTCGCCCCGGTCGTCGCGACGCGGGTAGGACGGGCGGTCCCCGCCACGGTCGTCGCGGCCGCCGCGGTAGCCACCGCGGTCGTCGTCGCGACGCGGGTACGACGGACGGTCACCCCGGTCGTCCCGGCGCGGGTACGACGGGCGGTCCCCGCCACGGTCGTCGCGGCGGGGGTAGGACGGGCGGTCGCCGCGGTCGTCGCGACGGAAGGAGGGACGGTCGCCACCGCGGTCGTCACGACGCGGGTACGAGGGACGGTCGCCACCACGGTCATCGCGACGGTCGCCGCGGTATCCACCGCGGTCGTCGTCGCGACGCGGGTACGACGGACGGTCACCCCGGTCGTCACGGCGCGGGTACGAGGGGCGGTCGCCACCGCGGTCGTCGCGGCGGGGGTAGGACGGGCGGTCGCCGCCACGGTCGTCGCGTCCGCCGCGGTAGCCACCGCGGTCGTCGTCGCGGCGCGGGTACGAGGGGCGGTCGCCACCACGGTCGTCGCGACGGGGGTAGGAGGGGCGGTCGCCGCGGTCGTCGCGACGGAAGGAGGGACGGTCGCCACCGCGGTCGTCACGACGCGGGTACGACGGACGGTCCCCGCCACGGTCGTCACGGCCGCCGCGGAACCCACCGCGGTCGTCGTCACGGCGCGGGTACGACGGACGGTCACCCCGGTCGTCACGGCGCGGGTACGAGGGGCGGTCGCCACCACGGTCGTCGCGACGGGGGTAGGACGGGCGGTCGCCGCGGTCGTCGCGACGGAAGGAGGGACGGTCGCCACCGCGGTCGTCACGACGCGGGTACGACGGGCGGTCGCCACCACGGTCGTCACGACGGTCGCCGCGGTCGTCACGGCGGAAGCCGCCACCACCGGAGGGACGACCACCGCGGTCATCGCGACGGAAGCCGCCGCCACCGCTGGACGGCCGGCCACTGGTACCTCGGTCGTCACGACGGAACGGGGGACGGTCGCCACCACGGTCGTCACGGCCCCCGCGGTAGCCGCCCCTGTCACCGCCGTCGTTGCGCCGAGGCTCGCGCTCCGGACGATCGTCGGGAGAGTTGGACATGGGTGTGACTCCTGTCTTCGGGGTACCGCTAGTCATTCTCGCGCAACCAACCCATGGCCGCGCTTCGGCGTAAAGAAGGGAAAAACAAAAAGGACCCTTGGTCCAGCGTTGAACGCTGGACCAAGGGTCCTTTGAAAGATTGTTCGGCGGCGTCCTACTCTCCCACAGGGTCCCCCCTGCAGTACCATCGGCGCTGAAAGGCTTAGCTTCCGGGTTCGGAATGTAACCGGGCGTTTCCCTAACGCTATGACCACCGAAACCCTATCGGTTTCGAGCGAACAAGCACACTTTGTAGTTATGTTCTAGCTCTAGAAACCAGCAACTGTTCGTTGCTTCAGAACTAACACAGTGGACGCGAGCAACTGAGGACAAGCCCTCGGCCTATTAGTACCAGTCAGCTTCACCCGTTACCGGGCTTCCACATCTGGCCTATCAACCCAGTCGTCTACTGGGAGCCTTACCCTCTCAAGGAGGTGGGAATACTCATCTTGAAGCAGGCTTCCCGCTTAGATGCTTTCAGCGGTTATCCCTCCCGAACGTAGCCAACCAGCCATGCCCTTGGCAGGACAACTGGCACACCAGAGGTTCGTCCGTCCCGGTCCTCTCGTACTAGGGACAGCCCTTCTCAATATTCCTACGCGCACAGCGGATAGGGACCGAACTGTCTCACGACGTTCTAAACCCAGCTCGCGTACCGCTTTAATGGGCGAACAGCCCAACCCTTGGGACCGACTCCAGCCCCAGGATGCGACGAGCCGACATCGAGGTGCCAAACCATCCCGTCGATATGGACTCTTGGGGAAGATCAGCCTGTTATCCCCGGGGTACCTTTTATCCGTTGAGCGACGGCGCTTCCACAAGCCACCGCCGGATCACTAGTCCCGACTTTCGTCCCTGCTCGACCCGTCGGTCTCACAGTCAAGCTCCCTTGTGCACTTACACTCAACACCTGATTGCCAACCAGGCTGAGGGAACCTTTGGGCGCCTCCGTTACCCTTTGGGAGGCAACCGCCCCAGTTAAACTACCCATCAGACACTGTCCCTGATCCGGATCACGGACCGAGGTTAGACATCCAGCACGACCAGAGTGGTATTTCAACGGCGACTCCACCCCAACTGGCGTTGGGGCTTCAAAGTCTCCCACCTATCCTACACAAGCCGAACCGAACACCAATATCAAACTGTAGTAAAGGTCCCGGGGTCTTTCCGTCCTGCTGCGCGAAACGAGCATCTTTACTCGTAGTGCAATTTCACCGGGCCTATGGTTGAGACAGTCGAGAAGTCGTTACGCCATTCGTGCAGGTCGGAACTTACCCGACAAGGAATTTCGCTACCTTAGGATGGTTATAGTTACCACCGCCGTTTACTGGCGCTTAAGTTCTCAGCTTCGCAACCCCGAAAGGTCACTAACCGGTCCCCTTAACGTTCCAGCACCGGGCAGGCGTCAGTCCGTATACATCGCCTTACGGCTTCGCACGGACCTGTGTTTTTAGTAAACAGTCGCTTCTCGCTGGTCTCTGCGGCCACCCCCAGCTCACGGAGCAAGTCCGATCACCAGTGATGGCCCCCCTTCTCCCGAAGTTACGGGGGCATTTTGCCGAGTTCCTTAACCATAGTTCACCCGAACGCCTCGGTATTCTCTACCTGACCACCTGAGTCGGTTTAGGGTACGGGCCGCCATGAAACTCGCTAGAGGCTTTTCTCGACAGCATAGGATCATCCACTTCACCACAATCGGCTCGGCATCAGGTCTCAGCCTTGTATGAGGGACGGATTTGCCTACCCCTCGGCCTACACCCTTACCCCGGGACAACCACCGCCCGGGCTGGACTACCTTCCTGCGTCACCCCATCGCTTACCTACTACAAGTCTGGTTCGTCGGCTCCACCACTTTCCTTTCCCCGAAGGGTCCGGAACGGCTTCACGGACTTAGCATCGCCTGATTCGATATTGGGCGTTTCAAAGCGGGTACCGGAATATCAACCGGTTGTCCATCGACTACGCCTGTCGGCCTCGCCTTAGGTCCCGACTTACCCTGGGCAGATCAGCTTGACCCAGGAACCCTTAGTCAATCGGCGCACACGTTTCTCACGTGTGTATCGCTACTCATGCCTGCATTCTCACTCGTGAACCGTCCACAACTAGCTTCCGCTGCTGCTTCACCCGGCACACGACGCTCCCCTACCCATCACAGCCTCCGTTGGGAGTATTGCTGCAATGACACGACTTCGGCGGTACGCTTGAGCCCCGCTACATTGTCGGCGCGGAATCACTTGACCAGTGAGCTATTACGCACTCTTTCAAGGGTGGCTGCTTCTAAGCCAACCTCCTGGTTGTCTCTGCGACTCCACATCCTTTCCCACTTAGCGTACGCTTAGGGGCCTTAGTCGATGCTCTGGGCTGTTTCCCTCTCGACCATGGAGCTTATCCCCCACAGTCTCACTGCCGTGCTCTCACTTACCGGCATTCGGAGTTTGGCTAAGGTCAGTAACCCGGTAGGGCCCATCGCCTATCCAGTGCTCTACCTCCGGCAAGAAACACACGACGCTGCACCTAAATGCATTTCGGGGAGAACCAGCTATCACGGAGTTTGATTGGCCTTTCACCCCTAACCACAGGTCATCCCCCAGGTTTTCAACCCTGGTGGGTTCGGTCCTCCACGAAGTCTTACCTCCGCTTCAACCTGCCCATGGCTAGATCACTCCGCTTCGGGTCTAGAGCGTGCAACTCAAACGCCCTGTTCGGACTCGCTTTCGCTACGGCTTCCCCACACGGGTTAACCTCGCTACACACCGCTAACTCGCAGGCTCATTCTTCAAAAGGCACGCAGTCACGACTGCATGTGCAAGCACATACAGCGACGCTCCCACGGCTTGTAGGCACACGGTTTCAGGTACTATTTCACTCCGCTCCCGCGGTACTTTTCACCATTCCCTCACGGTACTATCCGCTATCGGTCACCAGGGAATATTTAGGCTTAGCGGGTGGTCCCGCCAGATTCACACGGGATTTCTCGGGCCCCGTGCTACTTGGGAGATGAGCAAGCAAGCCGCTGATGTTTCGTCTACGGGGGTCTTACCCTCTACGCCGGACCTTTCGCATGTCCTTCGACTACATCAACGGTTTCTGACTCGCCCAGCCGCCGGCAGACGACTGAAGCTCATTCCCACAACCCCGCATGCGCAACCCCTGCCGGGTATCACACGCATACGGTTTGGCCTCATCCGGTTTCGCTCGCCACTACTCCCGGAATCACGGTTGTTTTCTCTTCCTGAGGGTACTGAGATGTTTCACTTCCCCTCGTTCCCTCCACACTGCCTATGTGTTCAGCAGTGGGTGACAGCCCATGACGACTGCCGGGTTTCCCCATTCGGACACCCCCGGATCAAAGCTCAGTTGGCAGCTCCCCGGGGCCTATCGCGGCCTCTCACGTCCTTCATCGGTTCCTGGTGCCAAGGCATCCACCGTGCGCCCTTAAAAACTTGGCCACAGATGCTCGCGTCCACTGTGTAGTTCTCAAACAACGACCAGCCACCCATCACCCTGCACTCCAAAGAGCAGCAAGTTCACTGGGGCCGGCACTGAAGATTCCAACCTTGCGGCCGTACCTTCAGGACCCAACAACGTGCCAAGCACAGTCGACCATCCGTCTTTCCGTTCCACGCCGAAGCAGTACTTGGAAACCATCCGGTTCAACCGTGCCAACTAATCAACGTTCCACCCATGAGCTGACCGTGCAGAACGTTTGTCTGCAATCGGTACTGTGCTCCTTAGAAAGGAGGTGATCCAGCCGCACCTTCCGGTACGGCTACCTTGTTACGACTTCGTCCCAATCGCCAGTCCCACCTTCGACAGCTCCCTCCACAAGGGTTGGGCCACCGGCTTCGGGTGTTACCGACTTTCGTGACGTGACGGGCGGTGTGTACAAGGCCCGGGAACGTATTCACCGCAGCAATGCTGATCTGCGATTACTAGCGACTCCGACTTCATGGGGTCGAGTTGCAGACCCCAATCCGAACTGAGACCGGCTTTTTGAGATTCGCTCCACCTCACGGTATCGCAGCTCATTGTACCGGCCATTGTAGCACGTGTGCAGCCCAAGACATAAGGGGCATGATGACTTGACGTCGTCCCCACCTTCCTCCGAGTTGACCCCGGCGGTCTCCTGTGAGTCCCCATCACCCCGAAGGGCATGCTGGCAACACAGGACAAGGGTTGCGCTCGTTGCGGGACTTAACCCAACATCTCACGACACGAGCTGACGACAGCCATGCACCACCTGTATACCGACCACAAGGGGGGCACTATCTCTAATGCTTTCCGGTATATGTCAAGCCTTGGTAAGGTTCTTCGCGTTGCGTCGAATTAAGCCACATGCTCCGCCGCTTGTGCGGGCCCCCGTCAATTCCTTTGAGTTTTAGCCTTGCGGCCGTACTCCCCAGGCGGGGAACTTAATGCGTTAGCTGCGGCACCGACGACGTGGAATGTCGCCAACACCTAGTTCCCAACGTTTACGGCGTGGACTACCAGGGTATCTAATCCTGTTCGCTCCCCACGCTTTCGCTCCTCAGCGTCAGTAATGGCCCAGAGATCCGCCTTCGCCACCGGTGTTCCTCCTGATATCTGCGCATTTCACCGCTACACCAGGAATTCCGATCTCCCCTACCACACTCTAGCTAGCCCGTATCGAATGCAGACCCGAGGTTAAGCCTCGGGCTTTCACATCCGACGTGACAAGCCGCCTACGAGCTCTTTACGCCCAATAATTCCGGACAACGCTTGCGCCCTACGTATTACCGCGGCTGCTGGCACGTAGTTAGCCGGCGCTTCTTCTGCAGGTACCGTCACTTTCGCTTCTTCCCTGCTGAAAGAGGTTTACAACCCGAAGGCCGTCATCCCTCACGCGGCGTCGCTGCATCAGGCTTTCGCCCATTGTGCAATATTCCCCACTGCTGCCTCCCGTAGGAGTCTGGGCCGTGTCTCAGTCCCAGTGTGGCCGGTCGCCCTCTCAGGCCGGCTACCCGTCGTCGCCTTGGTAGGCCATTACCCCACCAACAAGCTGATAGGCCGCGGGCTCATCCTTCACCGCCGGAGCTTTCAACCCCCGCCCATGCAGGCAGGAGTGGTATCCGGTATTAGACCCCGTTTCCAGGGCTTGTCCCAGAGTGAAGGGCAGATTGCCCACGTGTTACTCACCCGTTCGCCACTAATCCACCCCGAAGGGCTTCATCGTTCGACTTGCATGTGTTAAGCACGCCGCCAGCGTTCGTCCTGAGCCAGGATCAAACTCTCCATGAATGTTTACCCGTAATCGGGTGAACACCACGAAAGAGCGGGCGCATCATGTCGGAATATGACCGACGCGCCACAACGTCCTCGCTGTGTTGTGTCGCCTGCCAGTGCCCGAAGGCCCGACAGGACTTTTTCAAAGGAACCTCATCCACCGAAGTGGACGGGGTATCAACTTCTGGCGTTGATTTTTGGCACGCTGTTGAGTTCTCAAGGAACGGACGCTTCCTTCGTACTCACCCTCGCGGGCTTTCCTCCGGGCTTTCGTTCTGCTGTCTTGCGTTTCCAACTCTACCAGATCATTTCCGCGCCCTGCTTCTCGAAAGTCGCATTCGATTCGGATTTGAATTCGGTGACCGTTGGGGGTCTTTGCCTTGCGGCTTCCACCACGTTAGCGCTTTTCCCTTGCGACTCATAATCGAGGCGCCGGCCGGGAATTCGGGCATGCCGAACAGGACCCCGCCAGGGGTAAGTCGTAGGTAGTGGGTTGGCCGCTCCGGGGTCCGCCGATGGCGGTGCCCGTAAAAGCGGCTCGAGCAACGTTAGGCGTCCGGCCAGGGCGAGTCAAGTTGAGCGGCGGCGTGGTGCGTGGGCGCGGTACGGGCTCACCGTCGGGTCGTCGGTGATCCAGAAGCGGTACGGGTGGTCCGCGCCGGCTCCGCCGACCCCCGTGCGTGGACCGCTGCTCACCAGGTCGGCCGAGGTCGGGGTACCCGTGAGCACGGCCAAGGGGGATCCGGGGCCACCGCAGAGGTCGGTCCCGTCCAGCGAGCGGTCCACGTCCAGGGCGGTGGCCAGACGGGCCGGGCCTTTGGCGAGTTCTCTCGGGTTTCTGGCTGAAACTCGACGTTTGGCGGCCAGGTCGGCGCCGGTCGTGATCTCGCCGGCGCGGACCAGGACCCCGCTCGCGTGGCCGGGCGGGCCGCACACCAGGTTGAGGCTGAACCACATCCCGTAGATGAAGTAGACGTACGCGTGTCCGGGTGGCCCGAACATCGATGCGTTCCGCGCGGTGCGCCCGCGGTAGGCGTGCGAGCCGGGATCGGATTCCCCCTCGTACGCCTCGACCTCGGTGATGCGCAGCTCGAGGAGGCCCTCCTCGGTACGGCGGACCAGGGTGCGGCCGAGGAGGTCGGGGGCCACGGTGAGGACCGGGCGGTCGAAGAAGGACCGGGGCAGGGGCGTACGGTCGTGTCGCGCGCTCATCCGGTCGAGCGTAGTGGAACGCGCTCACCTGCAACCGGGGCCTAATGTTCGGCGTTGGTAAGGGGTAGTCGCGGCGTAGTCGCCAGATCGTTCAAGGGGAGTTTGAGCATGGGCTTCAAGAAGCTGTTCGCGAGCCTGGGTGCCGGTGGTGCCTCGGTGGACACGATCATCACCGAGCCGAACGTCGTACCGGGCGGGATCGTCCAGGGCGAGGTCCGGATCCAGGGCGGATCCGTGGAGCAGCAGATCGAGGGGCTGTCCGTCGGGCTGCAGGCGCGGGTCGAGGTCGAGGGTGGCGACCAGGAGTACAAGCAGGACGTCGTCTTCACCAAGCAGCGCCTCGGCGGTGCCTTCCAGGTGCAGGCCGGCGCGCTGCACGTGGTGCCCTTCGCGCTGGAGATCCCGTGGGAGACGCCGATCACCCACTTCGGTGGCCAGCACCTGCACGGTATGAACATCGGGGTCAGCACCGAGCTGGAGATCGCGCGGGCGGTGGACGCGGGCGACCTCGACGCCATCAACGTGCACCCGGTGCCGGCGCAGCAGGCGATCCTCGACGCCTTCCGCCAGCTCGGCTTCACCTTCCGCAGCGCGGACATGGAGCGGGGGCACATCCGCGGGACGCGGCAGACGCTGCCCTTCTACCAGGAGATCGAGTTCCTGCCGCCGTCGCAGTACCGGGGTCTGAACCAGGTCGAGCTGACCTTCGTCTCGGACGGTCGGGAGATGGACGTCGTCCTGGAGATGGACAAGAAGCCGGGTCTGTTCAGCGAGGGCAGCGACACCTACCGCTGCTTCCAGGTGGGTCTGCAGTCGTACCAGAGCACGGACTGGGCGGCGTACCTGAACCAGTGGATCGCCGGCGTCGGTTCGCAGCGCAACTGGTTCTAGGCTCGGGTTCCAGGTTCGGATCGCGCCCGTACACGGCGGGCGCGTCCGGTGTACTCCCCCTTCCCCCGGAGGTTCAGCAGTGTCAGAGCAGAGCAGGGCGCCCCTTCCGCACGACTTCCACCCCGAGGTCGAGTCCTTCACCGTGACGAGTGAGGACGTCTCCCACGGAGCCGACCTGAACGCCGCGCAGGTCCTGACGGGGAAGAACGTCTCGCCGCACCTGCGCTGGGAGGGCTTCCCCGAGGGGACGAAGAGCTTCGCCGTGACCTGCTTCGACCCGGACGCGCCCACGGGCAGCGGGTTCTGGCACTGGGTGCTCTTCGACCTGCCCGTCTCGGTGACGGAGCTGCCGGCGGGCGCGGGCACCGGGGACTTCGCGGGCCTGCCGGAGGGTGCGGTGCACGCGCGGAACGACTACGGCACGAGGGACTTCGGCGGCGCGGCCCCGCCGCGCGGGGAGCGGCACCGCTACGTCTTCACCGTTTACGCGGTGGACCGGGAACAGCTCGGCCCCGACGAGGACTCGTCGCCGGCGGTCGTCGGATTCCACCTGCGGTTCCACGCGCTGGGGCGTGCGCAGCTCGTCGCCGAGTACGAGGCGCCCGCCGCGCGCTGATTCTTCGCCCGCCGTTTGCCCGGTCCTGGTCTAAAGAAGGCCAGGACCGGGCATTTTTATTGCGTTGTCCCGCGTGGCGCGCGCGGCCAGAGTGGTTGCGGGCCCTGCCGCCGTGGTGGTCGCGGGCCTGCACACGGGAGGTGGGCGAGATGCGGGACACGCTGGTGCTGAATGCGAGCTTCGAGCCGCTGTCGACGGTGACGCTGAATCGAGCTGTGGTCCTGGTGCTCCAGGACAAGGCCGTCGTCGAACAGTCGCATCCCGATCTCCGTGTCCGTGCCGCCACCATGGAGCTTCCGATGCCGCGGGTGATCCGGCTCTGCAGGTACGTCAGGGTGCCCTTCCGAAGACATGCTCCCTGGTCGCGGAGGGGGGTGCTGGTCCGGGACCAGCACCGGTGCGCTTACTGCGGCAAGCGCGCCACCACGGTGGACCACGTGCTGCCGCGGGCCCAGGGGGGTGGGGACACCTGGCTGAACACGGTGGCGTCCTGCGCCGAGGACAACCACCGCAAAGCGGCCCGGACTCCGGAGGAGGCGGGGATGCCTCTGCTCCGGAAGCCGTTCGTACCGTCTCCGGCGGACGCCATGCTCCTCGCGCTGGGGGTGGCGGGGCAGGAGGCGCTTCCGGACTGGCTGGAGCGTTCCGCCTAGGGTGCGTGCGCTGGGCGGCGTAGGGGATCTACGTCGCTCAGCGGACCAGCAGCTGGACGATCGCGAGGATGCCCACCGTCACGATGACGGCGCGCAGGACCGTCGGCGAGAGCCGGCGGCCGACCTTGGCGCCGATCTGGCCGCCGATGGTCGAGCCGACGGCGATGAGGAGGACGGCCGTCCAGTCGAACTCGGCGACGAAGAGGAAGAAGACGGCCGCGATGCCGTTCACGAGGGCGGCAATGACGTTCTTGACGGCATTGATCCGTTGCAGGTCGTCGCGGAGCAGCAGACCCATCAGTCCGAGGTAGAGCACGCCCTGGGCGGCGCCGAAGTAGCCGCCGTAGGCGCTGGAGAACAGCATGCCGCCGAGCAGGGCCGGGCCGCCGTCGGGGTGGCCGGTGTCGCCTCCGGCGGCTTCCTGGCGTCGGCGCAGGGCGGCGGCGAGCCGGGGCTGCAGGACGACGAGGACGAGGGCGAGCCCGATCAGGACGGGCACGATCGTGTCGAAGGAGTCGGACGGCAGGGCCAGGAGCAGGGCCGCGCCCGCGAGTCCTCCGACGGCGGAGACCGAGCCGAGTCGCAGGATGCGGGCGCGCTGTCCGCGGAGTTCCTTGCGGTAGCCGATGGCTCCGCTGATGGAACCGGGCACCAGGCCGAGGGTGTTGGAGACGTTGGCGGTGACCGGTGGCAGACCGGTGGCGAGCAGCACCGGGAAGGTGATGAGGGTGCCGGAGCCCACGATGGTGTTGATCGTGCCGGCTCCGATGCCGGCGGCGAGGACCGCGAGTGATTCCCAGATGGACATGGACGGTGCCATCCCCTTTGCATGAGTGAGTCGCCTCCCCGCCATGAAGGTCGAGGGGCCTCACTGATCATGCAGGAAGGGGCGGCGGGTCAGTCGATGGGGGGCTGTTCGCGGCGGTCCGCGGAGTCCTTGTCCCGGGCGGCGGGGATGCCGCCGCCGTCCTTGCCGGCGTTCTGCGGGTTGAAGCCCGAACCGCCGCCCAGGGGGCCGAAGTTGCCCATGGCGCCGGAGAGGCCCTTGAGTGCGTCGCCGATCTCGCTGGGGACGATCCAGAGCTTGTTGGCGTCGCCCTCGGCGATCTTCGGGAGCATCTGGAGGTACTGGTAGGCGAGGAGCTTCTGGTCGGCGTCGCCGGCGTGGATGGACTCGAACACCGTACGGATGGCCTGCGCTTCGCCCTCGGCCTTGAGCGCGGCGGCCTTGGCCTCACCCTCGGCGCGCAGGATGGAGGACTGCTTCTCGCCCTCGGCGCGCAGGATCTCGGACTGCCGGACACCCTCGGCCTGGAGGATCGCGGCGCGCTTGTCGCGGTCTGCGCGCATCTGCTTCTCCATCGAGTCCTGGATGGAGGTCGGCGGCTCGATGGCCTTGAGCTCGACGCGGTTGACGCGGATGCCCCACTTGCCGGTGGCCTCGTCGAGGACGCCGCGCAGGGCGGCGTTGATCTCCTCGCGGGAGGTGAGGGTGCGCTCCAGGTCCATGCCGCCGATGATGTTGCGGAGCGTGGTGACGGTGAGCTGCTCGATGGCCTGGATGTAGCTGGCCACTTCGTAGGTCGCGGCCCGCGCGTCGGTCACCTGGTAGTAGATGACGGTGTCGATGTTGACGACCAGGTTGTCCTGGGTGATGACGGGCTGCGGCGGGAAGGGGACGACCTGTTCGCGCAGGTCGATCCGGTTGCGGATCGAGTCGATGAACGGGACGACGATGTTGAGGCCCGCGTTGAGGGTGCGGGTGTAGCGGCCGAACCGCTCGACGATGGCGGCGCTGGCCTGCGGGATCACCTGGATCGTCTTGACCAGTGCGATGAAGACCAGAACCACCAGAATGATCAGGACGATGATGATCGGTTGCATGCGGTTCCCCGTGCCCTTCCGGCTGTCTGTGCTGCCCCGTTGATCGGAGTCTCGCAGACCTGGGGGCCGCGAGCAGGCTGCTTTCACATGACGACGGCGGTCGCTCCGTCGATCTCCACCACGTCGACCGACTGGCCCGGTTCGAAGCTGGTGTCCGCGTCGAGGGTACGGGCGGACCAGATCTCGCCGGCGAGCTTGATGCGGCCGCCGCCGCCGTCGACGCGTTCGAGGACGACGGCGGTGCGGCCCTTCAACGCGTCGATGCCGCTGCGGTGTTGGGGCCGCTGGTCGCGATGGCGGTTGGCGATGGGCCGGACGACGGCGATCAGCGCGACCGACACGACGACGAACACGAGGACTTGGGCCACCACTCCCCCGCCCAGGGCCGCCGTGACGGCTGCCGCCACCGCCCCGACGGCGAACATGCCGAACTCCGGCATGGCGGTCAGGACGAGGGGGATGCCCAGTCCGACCGCGCCGATGAGCCACCACACCCACGCGTCGATGTCCACGTGGTCATGTTAGGTCGGCCGGGCGCGGTCGGGACAGGGTGCGGGGGGCCGTACCCGGAGCGTAATCGTGCGGGGGGGGTGCCCGGCCCGGGGTCGCGGCAGGCCGCGGCCCGGCGCGCCGGCCGGGCGCGGGCTCAGCCGAGGGGCAGGCCCTGGGCGGTCCAGCGGTCGGTCCCGTTGCGCTCGACGACCAGCGGGAGGCCGAAGCACAGCGAGAGGTTGCGGGAGGTCAGTTCGAGGTCGATGGGGCCCGCGGTGACGACCTTGCCCTGACGGATCATCAGGACGTGGGTGAAGCCGGGGGCGATCTCCTCGACGTGGTGCGTGACCATGACCATGGAGGGGGCGAGCGGGTCGCGGGCGAGGCGGCCGAGGCGGCGTACGAGGTCCTCGCGGCCGCCGAGGTCGAGGCCCGCCGCGGGCTCGTCGAGGAGCAGCAGCTCGGGGTCGGTCATCAGCGCGCGGGCGATCAGGGTGCGCTTGCGCTCGCCCTCGGAGAGCGTGCCGAACTTCCGGTCGAGGTACTCGGTCATGCCGAGGCGGTCGAGGAAGGCACGGGCGCGCTGCTCGTCGACGGCCTCGTACTCCTCCTGCCAGGTCGCCGTCATGCCGTAGGCGGCGGTGAGGACGGTCTGCAGGACGGTCTGCCGCTTCGGGAGCTTGTCGGCCATCGCGATGCCGGCCACGCCGATGCGGGGGCGCAGCTCGAAGACGTCGACCTTGCCGAGGGTGCTGCCGAGGATGGTGGCGGAGCCCTTGGTGGGGAAGAGGTAGCTGGAGGCGAGGTTCAGCAGCGTGGTCTTGCCGGCGCCGTTGGGGCCGAGGATCACCCAGCGCTCGCCCTCCTTCACCGACCAGGAGACCTGGTCCACCAGAGCCCGGCCCTCGCGGACCACGGATACGTCCACCAGCTCCAGAACATCGCTCATGAGCGTGTTGTCACCCCTTGCAGTCACGGTTCACTGTGCGCCGGAAGACGCAGCCCCAGGGGAAAACCTACGCCACTCGGGACGGGGTCCGGGGCCGGGGCCCGGTGCGGGTGGCGATCCGTAAAGTGGGGGGATGCTTTTCGAACCACGTTCAGGGCGGCTGGCCGCCTGGGGGAACGCGCTGCTGGCCGGTCTGGTCTCGCCCGACGAGGCCGCGATGTCGATCGTGGGCGAGGACGCCGTGCACCGGGTGGCCGGGCTGCCGGGCGAGGCGGGGCCGGTGGGACTCACGCTGGCGCTCGGCCGGCTGCGCGCGCTGGGGGTGTCGGGGCTGCGGGTCGCGCTGCCGGCGCCGGGTCATCCGCTGGGGCTGAGCGGTCCGCCGGAGTTCAACGCGCGGGCGCTGGAGGCCGAGGAGGCGGTCGTCGCGGTGGGTGCGGCGGTGGGTCTGGTGCCGGAGGTGGCCGAGGCCGGTCCGGCCGGGGACGTGCACGTGTCGGTGACCTGGCACGTGCTGCCGGTGCGGGAGGCCCCGCCGGCGGACGTGCCGTCCCTGGGCGAGGCGGAGCGGGAGCTGGCAGAGGCACTGCGCGAGGCGACCACGGTGCTGACCCGGCTGGACGTGGCGGGGTCCGGGCCCGTGGCGGACGCGGCGCTGTCGGCGTACCGGGCGCGGGCGGAGGCGGGACGGGACGCGCTGGCGCCGGGGTATCCGGCGCGGGCGGTGCGCGTGCTGGCGCTGGCGCAGCGGGTGGACCTGATGGTGTCGCTGGCGACCGAGAGCGGGCACGGGGGTGCGGTGGCCGCGTCGGAGATGGCGGCGCGGGCGGAGGCGCTGCGGCCGGTGGAGCGGGTCGCCCGGCGGGCGCTCGTGGCGGCGTACAACTCGGCCGTCGAGGAGCGCAAGCGGGGCTGACGCCGCTGGGCGGAGCCCCGTATCCCGCGCCTCGTGGGCGGGCGGGGCATGGTTCACGACGCCGGTCGGGTCTGCGTCGACCGGGACGACGGTCGTGTCCGGGCGGTGCCGGTGTCGATCAGCGCCAGGGTGTCCGGGGCGATGTCGGCGACGTGCAGGCGGGAGCCGCCCGGGGTGGCGGCGAGGCCGTGGGGGCCGGTTCGTCGTGATGCGGGTCGGGCCAGGGGTGCCTGACGGCACCGGACGCACCGACGCGGCCCCGCTTCCGGGGAGAGGGGGAAGCGGGGCCGCGTCGGCGGGGTTCGATGGGGGTCAGGCGTTCACGCCGGTGTTGCCCCAGGCGCCGTTGAGCAGGCCGATCACGGTGACCGTGTTGCCCACGACGTTCACGGGGACGTCCACCGGTGCCTGGACCAGGTTCCCCGAGGCCACGCCGGGCGAGTTCAGGGCCTCGCCCTCCGCCGACGCACCGCCGTGCGCCGAGGAGACACCGGCGCCGGCGGCGAGGAGGCCGCCCGCGATCATGGTGACGGCTGCGGCCTTCTTGAAGTTCTTCACGTTCTCGTTCCTCCGTTGCCCGGCCGCGACCAGCCGTCGCGGCACGCCATGGAGAACGGCCGGCCCGGCCGCCGGTTACGCCATGTGGGCTACATACACCCGACCGTATGAATCTCAGACCGGAAGGAGACGGTCCGATTCGGCCTCCTCAGTCGGTGATTCCGTGCCTGACCGCCCACAATGCGGCCTGGGTCCGGTCGGAAAGGTCCAACTTCATCAGGATGTTCGACACATGGGTCTTGACCGTCTTCTCGGACAGCACGAGGGCGCGGGCGATCTCCCGGTTGGAGCGGCCGTCCGCGATGAGGCCGAGGACCTCGCGCTCGCGGTCGGTCAGCGAGCCGGGCCGGCCCGCCGGGGAGCTCTGGTCGTCCTGGGAGAGCAGCGCCTGCGCCACCTCCGGCTGGAGCAGGACGTGTCCGGCGTGGACCGACCGGATGGCTCCGGCGAGGGCGTCGGGGTCGATGTCCTTGTAGACGTAACCCGCCGCACCCGCGCGCAGGGCCGGAACGACGGTCCGCTGCTCCGTGAAGCTGGTGACGATCAGGACCCGGGCCGGGTTGGCCAGCTCGCGCAGCCGGCGCAGCGCCTCGATGCCGTCCGTGCCCGGCATCTTCACGTCCATGAGGATCACGTCGGGGCGCAGCTCCTCGGCGCGGGCGATGCCCTCCTCGCCGTCGGCGGCCTCCCCGACCACCTCGATGTCCTCCTGGACCTCCAGGAAGGTGCGCAGGCCCCGCCGGACCACCTGGTGGTCGTCCACCAGCAGGACCCGGACGCGGCTGCCGTTGCGGCCCGTGCTGTCAGCCACCGGGGACCTCCATCTCGATCGTGGTGCCCCGACCGGGCTCCGAGTGAACGGCGAGGCGGCCGCCGGCGCCGCCCGCCCGGTCCCGCATGGAGACCAGGCCCAGGTGGCGGCCGGCCCGTCGGACGGCTCGCGGGTCGAAGCCCTTGCCGGAGTCGGCGACCGTGAGGACCGCGCCGCCGGCCGGGGTCCGGACGAGGGCGACCTCGACGCGGTCGCCGCCGGAGTGCCGCAGGGCGTTGTGGAGGGCCTCCTGGGCGACGCGGAGCACCGCCTCCTCCTGGGCCGCGGGGAGGGCCCGTACGCCGTCGCAGGTGAAGGTGACGTGCGCGGTGTGGGCGCGGTCGAGTACCTGGACGTGGGTGCGCAGGGTGGCGACCAGGCCGTCCTCGTCCAGGGCGGCCGGGCGCAGCTCGGTCACGGCGGCGCGCAGTTCGTCGGCGGCCTCGGCCGCCAGGGCGGCGACCTGCTGGAGCTCGTCCTTGGCCCGGGCCGGGTCGCGGTCGACGAGGGTCGCGGCGGCCTGGGCGGTGAGGCGCAGGGAGAACAGTTTCTGGCTCACGGCGTCGTGCAGCTCGTGGGCGAGGCGGGAGCGCTCCTCGGCGATGGTGAGCTCGCGGCTGCGTTCGTAGAGCCGGGCGTTGGTGAGGGCGATCGCGGCGTGCTGGGCGAGGAGGGAGAGGAGGTCCTGGTCCTCGTCGGTGAACACGCGACCGCTGCCGTCGGGGGCGCTGCGCTTGTTGGCGAGGAAGACCGCTCCGAGGATCTCGTCGCCGTCGCGGACGGGCATGCCGAGGAAGTCGGACATCTCGGGGTGGGCGGAGGGCCAGCCCTCGAAGCGGGGGTCCTTGCGTACGTCGGCCAGTCGCTCGGGGCCGTTCTCGTGGAGCATCGCGGCGAGGATGCCGTGCTGCCGGGGCAGCGGGCCGATCTGCCTCCACTGTTCCGCGCTGATGCCGTCGACGACGAACTGGGCGAAGCCGCCGTGGTCGTCGGGGACGCCCAGGGCCGCGTACTCGGCGTCCAGCAGCTCGCGGGCCGACACCACGATCGTGCGGAGCACGTCGCGGACCTCCAGGCGGCGGCTCATGGCGAGCAGCGCGGTGCTCACGGCGGCCAGGCCGCTGCGGGGTCCGCCCGGCAGGGGGCTTGCGGTCATGGCCTCACCGTACCCGCGGCCGTGACCTGCCGGATCGGGCGGTGGGAGGAGCCGGGGGCACCCCGCGGGACCTAGGCCGAAGGGCCCTGCGGGAGGGGGCCGGCGGCCGAGGCGGTGGCGGGCTGCCCGTTCCTAGGTTGAGGGCATCTGCTGATCGGAACGAAGGCGAGGGTGCTGTCATGTCGGTGGCGATCGTGACGGGGGCGTCCAGGGGGCTCGGCCGGGCGCTGGCCGGGGAGCTGGCGGCGCGGGGCTGGGACCTGGTGCTGGGCGCGCGCGGCGCGGCCGGGCTGGAGGAGGCGGCGGCCGGGCTGGAGCGGGCCGAGGGGGTGCGGGTGGTGGCGGTGCCCGGGGACGTGTCCTCGGCGGCGCACCGGTCGGCGCTGGTGGCGGCCGCGCGGGGGCTGGGCGGGCTGGACCTGCTGGTGAACAACGCGGGGGTGCTCGGGGCGGAGCCGCTGGTGCCGCTGGCGGTCCAGCCGGCGCAGGGGCTGCGCGAGGCGTTCGAGGTCAACGTGGTGGGGCCGCTGGGGCTGGTGCAGGAGGGGCTGCCGCTGTTGCGGGCCTCGGCGGCCGGGGCGGTGCTGAACGTCAGCTCGGACGCCGCGGTGGTTCCGTACGCCACGTGGGGTGCGTACGGGGCGACCAAGGCGGCGGTGGACCTGATGTCGGCCGTGCTGGCGGTGGAGGAGCCGGAGCTGCGGGTGTGGTGGGCGGATCCGGGGTCGATGCGGACGCGGATGATGGCGGCGGCCGAGCCGGATGAGGACCTGGCGGGGCTGCCGGCGCCGGAGGAGGTGGCTCCGGTGCTGCTGCGGCTCCTGGCGCAGGGTCTGCCGAGCGGGCGCTACACGGCGGAGGGGCTGGGTGCCGGCGCGGGGGCCGGGACGGCCGGCGCGGGCGCGGGGGGCGGCCGGTGAGCGGGGCCCGGGCGGTGCGCGGCGGCGGCCGGGACCTGCGGGAGGGCGGGCCGCGGGCAGGCGGGGCACGGGCAGACGCGGTCCGGCCGGAGGAGCGGGGCGCGCGGCAGGAGGAGGGCCGGCGCGGGGGCGGCGGCGCGCGGCAGGAGGAGGGCCGGCGCGGGGGCGGCGGCGCGCGGCAGGAGGAGGGCCGGCGCGGGGGCGGCGGCGCGCGGCAGGAGGAGGGCCGGCGCGGGGGCGGCGGCGCGTCGGGAGAAAGGGGACTGTATATAACGGACATTCCTCGCGAACTCCTGGCCGGCGTTCCGGCCGAGCAGCGGGGTCCGGGGCTGGGGCGGGACGCGGTGCGGCTGCTGGTCTCCCGGGGGACGGCGCAGCCGTCGCTGCACGCCTTCCGGGAGCTGCCGCACCTGCTGCGGGCGGGTGACGTGCTGGTGGTGAACACGTCGGCCACGCTCGCGGCCGCGGTGGACGCCCGGCTGGGCGGCGAGGACGTGGTGGTGCACTTCTCGACCCGGGGGGACGACGGCCGCTGGGCGGTGGAGCTGCGCGCCCCGGCGGGCCGGGGGACGACCCGGCCGCGGGCGGGCGGTCCGGCGGGCGCGGTGGTGGAGCTGCCGGGCGGCCGCCGCCTGGCGCTGGAGGCGCCCCTCGCCCCGGGCGCGGACCGGCTGTGGTGGGCGCGGCCCTCCCCCGCACCGTACGGGGTGCCGGAGCTGCTGCGGGAGCACGGGCGGCCGATCCGGTACGCCTACACCGAGCGGGATCAGCCGCTGTCGGCCTACCAGACGGTGTTCGCGGTGCCGGCGGCCGACGGGTCGGGGTCGGCCGAGATGCCGAGCGCGGGCCGGCCCTTCACGGCGGAGCTGGTGGCGCGGCTGGTGAGCCGCGGGGTGCGGTTCGCGCCGCTGACCCTGCACACCGGGGTGGCCTCGCAGGAGGCGCACGAGCCGCCGTACCCGGAGCGGTACGCGGTACCGGCCGCCACGGCGGCGCTGGTGAACGCCGCGCGGGCGGGCGGCGGCCGGGTGATCGCGGTGGGGACCACGGCGGTGCGGGCGCTGGAGTCGGCGGCGGACGCGCGCGGGGTGGTCCGCGCGGCGGGCGGGTGGACCTCTCTGGTGGTGACGCCGGAGCGCGGGGTACGGGCGGTGGACGGCCTGCTGACGGGGCTGCACGAGCCCGAGGCGTCCCACCTGCTGATGCTGGAGGCGGTGGCCGGTCGCGCCGCCGTACGCCTGGGGTACGCGCAGGCGGTGGCCCAGCTCTGCCTCTGGCACGAGTTCGGCGACGTCCATCTGCTACTCAAGGATGACAACCGTCACGGAGTGCATTGCTGAAGCAACACATGGTGAGAGCGACGTAAGGGCGGTGTGAGCCCCGGCATAGGACCCACATCACTTACGAAGCTGCCTAGTGGAAGAGGTCATGTCCCGCCTGGGCGGGCGGGGCGGGCGCCGGGGCCGGAAATCGGGCCGCGGCGCCCGCCCCTGATCCACTAAGCGGGATCGTACGTCACACCTTTGCCACAGGATTTTGCCGCCGCTAAGAATTGCTCCCGTCGCCAGGCGCCGCGGATCCCGGATCCGCTCGGCGCCTTCCTGCGGCCCCCGCTATTCGAAGAGGTTGCCCCGCCATGTCTGCTTCCCGCACTCCCGGTCACAGTCGTCTGACGAAGGCACACAAGCTGTCCATCGCCGGTGTCGCCACGCTGAGCGCCGCCGCCGTCGCCTTCTCCCTCGTCCCCGCCGACGCCGCCGAGGCCGAGACCACCATCTCCGCCGCCCCCGTCGCCTGGGCCCAGGCCGTGAACGGCACGCAGACGAAGGCGCTGTACGGCCACCTCTCCACGCAGCAGGTCATCGCCACGGCCAACGCCAAGGCAGCCGCCGTCGCCGCCAAGGCGAAGGCCGACGCCGACGCCAAGGCCAAGGCCGAGGCCGCAGCGAAGAAGGCCCGCGAGCAGAAGGCCGCCGCGAGCCGCTCCGCCGCCCGCACCCCGGTGTTCGCCAACAACCTGGATGGCTGGATCAAGGAAGCCCTCTTCATCATGAAGAAGGAGGGCATTCCGGGCACGTACGCCGGTATTCACCGCAACATCATGCGTGAGTCCAGCGGCAACCCGATGGCGATCAACAACTGGGACATCAACGCCCAGAACGGCATCCCCAGCAAGGGTCTGCTCCAGGTCATCCTCCCGACCTTCAAGGCCTACCACGTCAAGGGCACCAAGTTCGACCAGTACGACCCGGTCGCCAACATCGTCGCCGCCTGCAACTACGCGGCCGACCGGTACGGCTCGATGGACAACGTCAACAGCGCCTACTAGGCACTCGGCGGTCCTCGCCCCCACGTACGCACGCCGAAGGGCGGCACCCGGATCCCGGGTGCCGCCCTTCGGCGTTGGTGTGCCGCGCGGCGGCGGTTACTTGCCCGCGCGCATGACCTCGGGCTCGTGGCGGCGCAGCAGGCGCTGCACGAGGAAGCCGCACGCGATGCCGATGGCCAGCAGGATGATGATGTTCAGGCTCCACTGGCCGACCGTGGCGTCCCAGAGCGGGTCGGTGTTGGTCGGGTTGTCCTGGTCCCACGGCGGCATGAGCTTGCCGAGGTTCAGCGTGGTGCCGGCGGCGGCGACGGCCCAGCGGGACGGCATCAGCCAGGCGAACTGCTCCAGGCCCGGGGAGTCGTAGACCTGGAAGAGGATGCCGGTGAAGACGACCTGGACGATCGCGAACATCACGAGCAGCGGCATGGTCTTCTCGGCGGTCTTCACCAGCGAGGAGATCACCAGGCCGAACATCATCGAGGTGAAGCCGAGCGCGATGACCGACACGCACAGCTCGACGGCCGGCGGCATCAGCAGGCCCTCGGCGGGCAGGTCGCGCGGGGCGAAGCCGATCGCGCAAATGATCACGCCCTGGATGGCCGTGATGATGCCGAGGACGATCACCTTCGACATGAGGTACGCCGTCCGGGACAGGCCGGTCGCGCGCTCGCGCTCGTAGATGACGCGTTCCTTGATCAGCTCACGGACCGAGTTGGCGGCGCCGGAGAAGCACATGCCGACCGCGAGGATCAGCATGATCGTGCCCGCGTCGCCGTTGAACCGCGACGGCGGGGTCGGCGGCGCCAGGCCGAAGGTCGCCGGGATGACCGTGGAGACCACGCCCAGGACCGCGGGCAGGATCAGCATCAGGCCCATGAAGCCCTTGTCCGACGCGATGACCGAGACGTAGCGGCGGATCAGCGTCCACAGCTGCGAGCCCCAGCCCTGGGGCTTGGTCGGGCGCATCTGCTGCGCCGGCGGCATGACCACCGGCTGCGGGGCGACCGCGTCGAGCTCGGCGGCGTACAGCTGGTAGTGCTGCGAGCCCTTCCAGCGGCCCGCCCAGTCGTAGTCGCGGTAGTTCTCGAAGGCCGAGAAGACGTCCGCCCACGTGCTGTAGCCGAAGAAGTTCAGCGCCTCGTCCGGCGGCCCGAAGTACGCGACCGACCCGCCCGGGGCCATGACCAGCAGCTTGTCGCAGAGCGACAGCTCGGCGACGGAGTGCGTGACGACGAGGACCGTGCGGCCGTCGTCGGCCAGCCCGCGCAGCAGCTGCATGACGTCGCGGTCCATGCCCGGGTCGAGGCCGGAGGTCGGCTCGTCCAGGAAGATCAGCGAGGGCTTGGTGAGCAGCTCCAGGGCCACGGACACGCGCTTGCGCTGGCCACCGGAGAGCGCGGTGATCTTCTTGTCCTTGTGGATGTCGAGCTTGAGCTCGCGCAGCACCTCGTCGATGCGGGCGGCGCGCTCGGACTCGGCGGTGTCGCCGGGGAAGCGGAGCTTGGCCGCGTACTTGAGCGCGGTGCTGACCCGCAGCTCCTTGTGCAGGATGTCGTCCTGCGGGACCAGACCGATGCGCTGGCGGAGCTCCGCGAACTGCTTGTACAGGTTGCGGTTGTCGTAGAGGACGTCGCCCTGGTCGGCGGGCCGGTAGCCGGTCAGCGCCTTGAGCAGCGTCGACTTGCCGGAACCGGACGGGCCGATGACGCCGATCAGCGACTTCTCCGGGACGCCGAAGGTGACGTCCTTGAGGATCTGCTTGCCGCCGTCGACCGTGACGGTGAGGTGGCGGGCCGAGAAGGAGACCTCGCCGGTGTCGACGAACTCCTCCAGGCGGTCCCCGACGATGCGGAACGTCGAGTGGCCGACGCCGACGATGTCGTTCGGGCCGAGGAGCTGCGTACCGGACTTCGCCAGCAGCTGGCCGTTGACGTAGGTGCCGTTGTGGCTGCCGAGGTCGCGGATCTCGAATCTGCCGCCGGGCATCGAGTGGAACTCGGCGTGGTGGCGGGAGACCTGGAGGTCGGAGACCACCAGCTCGTTCTCCAGCGCGCGGCCGATCCGCATGACGTGGCCCAGCGAGAGCTGGTGGAAGGTCGTCGGGCTGCGGTCGCCGCCGTAGCCCGGCGCCGCGGCCTGCGGCTGGCGGGGCGCCGCGCCGCCGCCCTGCTGCTGCGGGACGTGGGCCTGCGGCTGGTGCTGCTGCTGGTTCCAGGCCTGCTGGGGCTGCTGCGGAGCCTGGTAGGCCGCGGCCTGCGGCTGGGCGTACGCCTGGGCCGGGGCCTGCTGCGCGTGCTGCTGCGCGACGGCGGGCTGCGGCGCCGCGGCGGCGCTCAGATTCAGCCGCGGTCCGTCGGTGGCGTTGCCCAGGTGGACCGGCGTACCGGGCACCAGTGCGGTCTGCTGGACCCTGGTCCCCTGCACATAGGTGCCGTTGGTGCTGCCGTGGTCCTCGAGCCCCCAACCCTGGCCGTTCCAGGCGATGGTGGCGTGCCGCCACGACACCCGCGCATCGTCGATCACCACGTCTCCCTGGGGGTCGCGCCCCAGCGAGTACGACCTGGACGGATCGAGCGTCCAAGTCCTGCCATTCAATTCCAGTACGAGTTCCGGCACTCCAGCCCCACTTAAGTCCCCCGAGATTCCCCCATGACGTCAGGGAGTCTAGGGATGGCGAACATCCGGGGGAACTATTTCAGGCCCGCAGCCGTATGTGGAATCCGGGCCTTGCCCGGGCGTCCACGTCTGCCCGTTGACGGGGTCGAAAGCCACCCGGAGAGTGAGATACGGGACTTCTCGCCCGGGGGTGGCCGGTACGGGGCTGGCCCTGCTGGGTGCGGACGCGGCCGGGGGTCTGCGGGGCCGGGGGTCTGCGGGGCCGATGACGGCCGCCGTGGTGGTCCTCGCGGTCGGTGGAACCGTGGACCCCTCGGGTGACGTCTCGGTCTTCGGAGTTGCCGGGGCGGGGGCCGAAGCCTCCCTGGACGTCATGCCCCTGGGGGTGTCGCTGGCCGGCGCCCTGGTGCCGGCGGCGTTGTTCCTGCGCTCGCTGCGGGCCGAACGGGCGCGCGCGAGACGGCCGCCAGGGTCGTCGCGGTCGCGGCGCTGCTCGTCGCGACGGCGGGCGGCCCGGCGTGGGCCGGGCACGACGTGGTCACCCTCGACGGCACGGCGCTGCCGCCGACCCAGGTGCGGATCGAGGTGCCGGGGGTCGGGGACATCGGCGGGCTGCTCCCGGGGCGCGTCGGGGACCTGGTGACGCGCGGAGCCGGGTGGGCTTCTCCGTGCGGCCCGACCGACCTTGCTCGGCGCGGCCGTGTGGGCGCTCACCGTGCTCGCGGTGGCGCTGCTGGTCTCGCGGCGCGGGCCGGCCGCGGCGGTGGGGGCGGCGGTGGGCGACGACCGTCCGAGGCCGGTGCAGGGTGCCGCGCTGCTCGGCGCTCCGAACGGGAGCTGGCTGGGGGCGTGCGTGCCGGGCGCGGCGGGGTCACGGGAGAGCCGGCGCGGCTGCTGCCGGATCCGCGGGACGACCTGCTGTCCGCGTCCCCGCGGGAGCCGGTGACGGTGGCCCGCCTCGCGGAGTACGACGGGCGGGTCCGGCTGCTGGTGGCGGGGGTGTGCCTGCTGCTGCTCGCCGCGGGCGTGCTGGCGGCCGTACGGACGCCCGGGCGCCGGGTCATGGGGGGCGCGGTACGGATGGGAGCGGTGACGGGGGTGGCCCTGGCGGTGCTGGTGGGGCCGACCCGGTTGTCGGCGGACGCCTCGATGGCGGTGCCGGGCGTGGGCATGGTGGACGCCGGGGTGGAGCTGCGCGGGACCTCCCCCACGCCCTGCTGCCGGGCACGGTGTGGGGGCGGTGGCCGGCGGGGCCGGTGCGCTGCTGGTGGACCGGGGCCGGACGCGGGCCGCTCGTGCGGCCGGTCCGGCGGGGCAGGCGGGGCGGACGGCCGCGGGCGGGCCCGCGGGCCGGGTCCGGCGGATCCCGGCCCGCCCACGGCGCCGCCGTACGCGCCGGGCCGGGGCGGGGACGGCGGTGGCGACCGCCGGGGCCGGGGCAGGGACGGCGGTGGCGACCCCCGCGGCCGGCGCAGGGGACCACGGTGGCGACCGCCGCGGCTGCGGCAGGGACGGCGGTGGCGACCGCCGGGGCCGGGGCGGCGGGCCGGGAGCGCCGCCCGGTGGGCCCTTCCGTACCTGGATCCGGACGTCTCGTGGGACGTGACGGTCACCGCAATCGCGCCGCCGAAACCGCCCCGGCCGCCGGAACCCCAGGAGCCACCGGAACCACCGGCTCCGCCGCGGTGACGCCGGGCGCGGTGCCGCACGTTCAGGCGGGGGACGCGGCACGTTCAGGAAGTGGGACGGGGGTCTCGTCGGGCGGGCGGGGAAGATACGGTGAGGGCACCATGAGCGCATCGCAGACCTCCGACGTCCCCACCCTCCTCGTCAAGATCTTCGGCAAGGACCGTCCCGGGATCACCGCCGGGCTGTTCGACACCCTCGCCGCCTACTCCGTCGACGTCGTCGACATCGAGCAGGTCGTCACCCGTGGCCGCATCGTCCTGTGCGCCCTCGTCACCAAGCCCGTCGGCAGCACCGAGGGCGACCTGCGGGCCACCGTCCACAGCTGGGCCGAATCGCTCAAGCTGCAGGCCGAGATCCTCTCCGGTACCGGTGACAACCGGCCGCGCGGCAGCGGCCGGTCCCACGTCACCGTGCTCGGCCACCCGCTCACCGCCGAGTCCACGGCCGCCATCGCCGCGGAGATCACCGGCGCCGGCGGCAACATCGACCGCATCTTCCGGCTCGCCAAGTATCCGGTGACCGCGGTGGAGTTCGCCGTCTCCGGTGTGGAGACCGAGCCGCTGCGGACCGCGCTGGCCACGGCGGCCGCACACATCGGCGTGGACATCGCCGTCGTGTCGGCCGGGCTGCACCGCCGGGCGCAGCGCCTGGTCGTCATGGACGTGGACTCGACCCTCATCCAGGACGAGGTGATCGAGCTGTTCGCCGCCCACGCCGGGTGCGAGGCGGAGGTCGCCGAGGTCACCGAGCGGGCCATGCGCGGTGAGCTGGACTTCGAGCAGTCGCTGCACGCCCGGGTGGCGCTGCTGGCGGGCCTGGACGCGTCGGTCGTGGACAAGGTCCGTGCCGAGGTGCAGCTGACCCCGGGCGCGCGGACCCTGATCCGTACGCTGAAGCGGCTCGGCTACCAGGTGGGCGTGGTCTCCGGCGGCTTCACCCAGGTGACGGACGACCTGCGGGAGCGGCTGGGGCTGGACTTCGCCTCCGCCAACACCCTGGAGATCGTCGACGGGAAGCTGACGGGCAGGGTCACGGGGGAGATCGTGGACCGGGCGGGCAAGGCCCGGCTGCTGCGCCGCTTCGCCGCCGAGGCGGGGGTGCCGCTGGCCCAGACGGTGGCCATCGGTGACGGCGCCAACGACCTGGACATGCTGAACGCGGCCGGGCTGGGCGTGGCCTTCAACGCCAAGCCGGTGGTCCGCGAGGCGGCGCACACGGCGGTGAACGTTCCGTTCCTGGACGCGGTGCTGTACCTGCTGGGCATCACCCGCGAGGAGGTCGAGGCCGCCGACCTGGCCTGACCGCTCGTCGGTGCCCCCGGCACCCCGATCCCGGACATGAGCGGGCCCCGGCGGCCGGAACGGCTGCCGGGGCCCCTTCGCGTGCGGGTCCCGTCAGTGCCCCTTGGGGGTCCAGTAGTCCAGCAGGGTGCCCACCCCGTGCTCCAGGGACTTCCACGAGCCGGTGAAGGAGACGACGGCGAGCGCGGCGGTCGGGAATCCCGTGCGGTTCATCCGGGCCAGGGTGTCGCCCTCCGCGCGGCCGGAGAGGGCGTCGGCGAGGGCGTGCATGCCCGGGTTGTGGCCGATGACGAGGAGGTCGGAGACCTCGTCGGAGGTCTCGTTCAGCAGGGCGATGAGCTCCCCCGGCGAGGCGTCGTAGATCCGCTCCTCGTAGTGGGTCTTCGGCCGGTGCGGCATCTCCTGCACGGCGAGCTTCCAGGTCTCGCGGGTGCGGACCGCGGTGGAGCAGAGGGCCAGGTCGAAGGCGATGCCGGTCTCGGCGAGCTTCAGACCGACGGCCGGCGCGTCCTTGCGGCCCCGTTCCGCCAGGGGGCGGTCGTGGTCGGACACCTCGGGCCAGTCGGCCTTGGCATGCCGGAGGAGGGCGATCCTGCGGGGTGTGTCTGCGCTCATGGCTCCCAGCTTCGCACGAAACGGGCCGTGGGGCGCAGGGCGTTGAGGGGGTTCGTCCCTGGTGGTGGGGGCGCTCGGGGGGTCAGCCGACGGCGCGCAGCAGCTGCTCGGCGACTTGGACGAGACCGGAGACCTCGCCGGTGGCCGCGTGCGCCTCGCCGGAGCCGGCGAGGAGCAGCAGGAGCAGGCCGAAGGCGAGTGCGGGCAGGGCCAGCGCCCACCAGTGCAGGCGGGTGCTCGCGGCGGGGGCGGCGCTCGCCCGGCGGGCGGACGGGAGGGACCGGGTGTGCGTGGGGGCCGACATGGCCGCCTCCGTGGGTGTGTGGACCGGACTGGCTCGCTGCCTACGAATCTATGGATCCGGGACGGCGGTTCCCATCCGGGGCACACCCCACTCCACCCTGAGCCTGACCCCCTAGGGGTTGGTGGGGATATCCCCACCACCAGGGTCGCCACCGGGGGTCGGCGGCGGCGTCAGGGGGAGGCGATCGTCGCGATGACGGAGATGATCACGGTGATGCCGAGGAAGGCGCCGAGGACGAGGCCGAGCTTCTTGCGGCCGTCCTGGGGGTTCGGTTCGAGTACGGGCGACATGCGGTCAGTCTCGCATGCCGCATTCGTCCTCGATCGTGCGGTCCCGCCCTGCCAGGACGCCGAGGACGATCTGCGGGACGAGCAGGGCCGCCATCAGGGCGAGCGGCAGGTCCCAGCCGCCGCTGTGCTGGTAGAGGGTGCCGATGACGAGCGGGCCGGGGATGGAGATGAGGTAGCCGGTGCTCTGGGCGAAGGCGGAGAGCCTGACCACGCCGGCCGGGGACTTGGCCCGCATCCCGATCATGGTGATGACGAGGGGGAAGGCGCAGTTGGAGACGCCGAGCAGGAGCGCCCAGGCCCAGGCTCCGGCGGCGGGGGCGAAGTAGAGCCCGAGGTAGCCGGTGAGGCCGAAGACGCCGAGGGTGACGGCGATGGCGCCCTGGTTCCGCATGCGCCCGGCCAGGCCCGGGATGACGAAGGCCAGCGGGACGCCCATGACCATGGTGACGGCGAGCAGCACCCCGGCGGTGGAGGCGGAGACCCCGGCGTCGCGGAAGATCTGCGGGAGCCAGCCCATGGTGATGTACGCGCCCGTGGCCTGGAGGCCGAAGTAGCAGGCCAGGGCCCAGGCGGTACGGCTACGGGTGATCCGCGGGCCCGCGTCGGCCCGTACGGCTGCGCGTCCGCCCGGGCCGGCGGCGGCCGCGGTCCGGTCGGCGCGCCGGGCGGCGCGGGCGATGGGCAGCCACAGCAGGAGGGCGACGACGGCGAGGAAGGACCACAGCAGCAGGCCGGTGCGCCAGCTGCCACCGAGGGCGGCGGTCAGCGGGACGGTCGCGGCGGCGGCGAGCGAGGTGCCGGCGGCCAGGGCCATCGAGTAGAGGCCGGTCATGGTGCCGACCCGGTCCGGGAAGTAGCGCTTGACGATCACCGGGAGCAGGACGTTGGTGAGCGCTATGCCGGCCAGCGACAGGGCGCTGGCGGCGAGGAAGCCGACGGCGCCGTCGGCGAAGGGGCGGATCAGCAGCCCGGCGGCGACGGCGGCCATCGCGGCGCAGACGACGGCGACGGGGCCGAAGCGCCGGGAGAGCCGGGGCGCGGTGACGCCGAAGACGGCGAAGCAAAGGGCCGGAACGGAGGTGATCAGTCCGGCGACGGTGCCGCTCATGCCCAGGCCGGTGCGGGTCTCCTCGAAGAGGGCGCCGAGGCTGGTGATGGCGGGCCGCAGGTTGAGGGCGGCCAGCACGATGCCGACGATGAGGACCGGGCCGAGCCAGGTCGGCTGCGCCGTCGCCTGCGGGGAGGCGGGTGTGGCACGGTCCGCAGCGGGCCGGTCGAGCGTCGTGGTTTCTTCGTCGGACATGGAACCATCATAGAATCATGGGATGATTGGTTGTCCAGTCGCCCGTATCCCATCCGCGTGAGGAACCCATGCCACTGACCTCGCCCCGGCGCTCCGCGCTCGTCGATCAGGTGATCGCCCAGTTGCGCAACCAGATCACCTCCGGCGAGTGGCCGGTCGGCTCGCGCATCCCCACCGAGCCGGAGCTGGTGGAGCTGATGGGCGTCGCCCGCAACACCGTGCGCGAGGCGGTCAGGGCGCTCGCGCACAACGGCCTCCTGGACATCCGGCAGGGCTCGGGCACGTACGTCATCGCGACCAGCGAGCTGGCCGGCGTGATGCACCGGCGCTTCGCCGGGGCCGAGCCGGGGCACGTCGCCGAGCTGCGCTCCACGCTGGAGTCCTCCGCGGCCCGGCTGGCGGCCGAGCGGCGTACGGAGCGGGACCTGGTGCAGCTGGACGCCCTGCTGGCGCGCCGCGAGGAGGCCTGGGCGGGCGGGGACGCCGAGCGCTTCGTCGCGGCGGACGTGAGCCTGCACATGGCGGTGGTGACGGCCTCGCACAACGAGGTGCTGATCGAGCTGTACGCGGACCTGGGCGAGCTGGTGGCCGACTGGCTGCGGGCCGACGTGGGCACCGTGCTGGACCCCGCCGCCCATCTCGACCACGCTCGGCTGATCGAGGCGATCCGGCGCGGGGACGGGGACGCGGCCGCCTCGGAGGCCGCGGGCTACCCCTTCGCCTGCCTCGGCAAGGACGGCGGGGGCGCCGACGGCGCAGGCCCCGACGACGGCGGGAGCGGTCGGGTCACGGGGTCCGGGGGCGGCACGGACGCGCGGGGGGAGCCGGTCACGCCCGTCGGTGGCTGACCCAGGCCGCGCGGACCTCCTTCCAGCAGCGTCCGGTGAGCTCGACCCGGCCGGTCGGGCCGACGGCCACGGCCGCGCCGTCGCCGTCCACGTCCCACCAGCGGTCGCACTCCACGTGCAGGCTGACCAGGTCGGTCTCCGGGTAGACGTTGTGGCAGTGCGCGGTGACCTGGGATCCCTCGATCGAGGTGGCGCAGTCGGCGCCGAAGAGTTCACGCGCGGCGGGCGGCGGGGGCTGTACGGGGGGCTCGGCGGGGATGTCGGAGAAGTCCACGACGGCCGGGCCGGCCACCTCGGGGCCTGAGGCGGCCTCTTCTCCGGAGGGCTGCGCGGCCACGGCCGGGATCAGGAGTCCGGTCACGATCACCGATGTGACCAGTATCGATACCGCTCGGCTCGGCCTGGTGCGCACTCCTGCCTCCTCCCCGCCGGAGCCGGGAAGATCCCGACCTGGCCAGTTTGCAGGCATCTGTCCCGGTTTTCGACTCGGGAAGATCCGGTCAGCCGGTGAACATGCGAGCGAAGCGGCCCCGGGGCGCGGGGGCGGCCGGGGACCACGAGAACGGCGGCGGCCGCGCCTCCCCCGAGGGGAAGCGCGGCCGCCGCCGTACGGGCACGGGGTCCTGACCGGGGGTCAGGCGCCCATCGCGTGCACGCCGCCGTCCACGTGGACGATCTCGCCCGTGGTCTTCGGGAACCAGTCCGACAGCAGGGCGACGACACCGCGGCCGGTCGGCTCCGGGTCGCTCATGTCCCACGACAGCATGGAGCGGGTGTTCCAGACCTCGGCCAGCTCGCCGAAGCCCGGGATGGACTTCGCGGCCATGGAGCCGATCGGACCGGCCGAGACCAGGTTGCAGCGGATGTTCTCCTTGCCCAGGTCGCGGGCGAGGTAGCGGCTGGTGGCCTCCAGGGCGGCCTTGGCCGGGCCCATCCAGTCGTACTGCGGCCAGGCGAACTGCGCGTCGAAGGTGAGGCCGACGACGGCACCGCCCTCCGCCGGGAAGAGCGGCTTGCAGGCCATGGTCAGCGACTTCAGCGAGAAGGCGGAGACGTGCATGGCGGTGGCGACCGACTCGAACGGCGTGTTCAGGAAGTTGCCGCCAAGGGCGTCCTGCGGCGCGAAGCCGATGGAGTGCACGACGCCGTCGAGGCCGCCGAGCTCGTCGCGGACGAGACCCTCCAGGCGGGCCAGGTGCTCGTCGTTGGTGACGTCGAGCTCGATCACCTTGACCGGCTTGGGCAGCTTCTTCGCGATGCGCTCCGTCAGGGACGGGCGCGGCCACGCGGTGAGGATGACCTCGGCGCCCTGCTCCTGGGCCAGCTTGGCCGTGTGGAAGGCGATGGAGGACTCCATCAGCACACCCGTGATGAGGATGCGCTTGCCCTCGAGAATTCCGCTCATGGTGATCAGTGACCCATGCCCAATCCGCCGTCAACGGGAATGACGGCTCCGGTGATGTACGCGGCGTCGTCGGACGCCAGGAAGCGGACGGCTGCCGCGATCTCCTCGGGCTGCGCGTAGCGGGCCAGCGGCACCTGCGCCACGATGCCCGCACGCTGCTCGTCGGTGAGGACCTTCGTCATGTCGGTGTCCACGAAACCGGGCGCGACGACGTTGAAGGTGATGTTGCGGGAGCCCAGCTCGCGGGCGAGCGAGCGGGCGAAGCCGACCAGCGCGGCCTTGGAGGCGGCGTAGTTGGCCTGCCCCGCCGACCCCATGAGCCCGACGACCGAGGAGATCAGGACGACGCGGCCCTTCTTGGCGCGCAGCATGCCGCGGTTCGCGCGCTTGACCACCCGGAAGGTGCCCGTGAGGTTGGTGTCGAGCACCGAGGAGAAGTCCTCCTCGGACATGCGCATCAGCAGGGTGTCCTTGGTGATGCCGGCGTTGGCCACGAGCACCTCGACCGCGCCGTGCGCGTCCTCGACCTGCTTGTAGGCCTGCTCCACCTGCTCGGAGTCGGTGATGTCGCACCGCACCGCCAGGACACCGAGTTCGGTGAGGGCCTGCGGCGGCTCACCCGACCGGTACGTGATCGCGACCTTGTCGCCGGCCTCCGCGAAGGCTCGGGCGATGGCGAGGCCGATGCCCCGGTTTCCTCCGGTGACGAGAACCGAGCGGCTCAACGGATCACCCTTTCGCTAGCGGTCTGAATACCGAAAACCTATAGGTCGCAGCGCTCGTACGGAGAATCGAGCCCCGACAGGGCCTCGCGGCGGGCTCTGTCGAGTCCCTACAGAAAGATGTAGGCACAAGGGCCCCGATCGCGACATGATCGGGGCGACCGTCCCCGACCCCGGGAGGACTTCCGTGCCCCATTCCATCGACGCGGCCTTCACCGCGCTGCCCCTGCGGGCGCTCGCCGACGCGGCGCTCGCCCGGGCCCGCGCGCTGGGCGCCGACCATGCCGACTTCCGGCTGGAGCGGATCCGCAGCGCCTCCTGGCGGCTGCGCGACGCCAAGCCCTCGGGCGGGTCCGACACCACCGACCTCGGCTACGCGGTCCGGGTCGTGCACGGGGGCAGCTGGGGGTTCGCCTCCGGCGTGGACCTGACCATGGACGGCGCCGCCAGGGTGGCCTCGCAGGCCGTCGCCATGGCCAAGCTGTCCGCCCAGGTGATCAGGGCCGCGGGCTCGGACGAGCGCGTGGAGCTCGCCGACGAGCCGGTGCACGCGGACAGGACGTGGATCTCGTCCTACGAGGTGAACCCCTTCGAGGTGCCGGACGCGGAGAAGGCGGCGCTGCTCGCCGACTGGAGCTCCCGGCTGCTGGCGGCCGACGGCGTCGCGCACGTGGACGCCTCGCTGCTCGCCGTGCACGAGAACAAGTTCTACGCCGACACCGCGGGCACCACGACCACGCAGCAGCGGGTCCGGATCCACCCGCAGCTCACGGCGGTCGCCGTCAACGGCACCACCGGCGAGTTCGACTCGATGCGCACGATCGCCCCGCCCGCCGGCCGCGGCTGGGAGTACCTGACGGGCACCGGCTGGGACTGGAACGCCGAGCTGGAGGAGATCCCGGGCCTGCTCGCCGAGAAGATGCGGGCGCCGAGCGTGCAGGCCGGGCGGTACGACCTGGTGGTGGACCCGTCAAACCTGTGGCTCACCATCCACGAGTCCATCGGCCACGCCACCGAGCTGGACCGGGCGCTGGGCTACGAGGCGGCGTACGCGGGGACCTCCTTCGCCACCTTCGACCAGCTGGGCAAGCTCCGGTACGGCTCTCCGATCATGAACGTGACGGGCGACCGGACCGCCGAGCACGGGCTGGCCACCGTCGGTTTCGACGACGAGGGCGTCGAGGCGCAGAGCTGGGACCTGGTCAAGGACGGCACCCTGGTCGGCTACCAGCTGGACCGGCGGATCGCGAAGCTGACCGGTCTCGGACGGTCCAACGGCTGCGCCTTCGCCGACTCCCCCGGGCACGTGCCGGTCCAGCGGATGGCGAACGTGTCCCTCCAGCCGGACCCCGGTGGCCTGTCCACCGAGGACCTGATCGGCGGCGTGGAACGCGGCATCTTCGTGGTCGGCGACCGCTCCTGGTCGATCGACATGCAGCGCTACAACTTCCAGTTCACCGGGCAGCGGTTCTTCCGGATCGAGAACGGCCGGCTGGCCGGGCAGCTGCGCGACGTCGCCTACCAGGCCACCACCACCGACTTCTGGGGCTCGATGGAGAAGGTCGGCGGCCCGCAGACCTACGTCCTGGGCGGCGCCTTCAACTGCGGCAAGGCCCAGCCGGGCCAGGTCGCGGCGGTCTCGCACGGCTGCCCGTCCGCGCTGTTCCGCGACGTGAACATCCTGAACACCACGCAGGAGGCCGGCCGATGAGCCGATCGACCAAGCCGCACGAGATCGTCGAGCGGGCCCTGGAGCTGTCCACCGCCGACGGATGCGTCGTCATCGCCGACGAGGAGTCGAGCGCCAACCTGCGCTGGGCCGGCAACGCCCTGACGACCAACGGCGTCACCCGCGGCCGGACCCTGACGGTCATCGCCACCGTCGACGGCAAGGAGGGCACGGCCTCGGGGGTCGTCTCGCGCGCCGCCGTCACCGCCGAGGAGCTGGAGCCCCTCGTACGGGCCGCCGAGGCGGCCGCACGGGGCGCCGGTCCCGCCGAGGACGCCCAGCCGCTGGTCAGCGGGACCCCGGTGTCGCCGGACTTCACCGACGCCCCCGCCGAGACCACCTCCGCCGTGTTCGCGGACTTCGCCCCGGCCCTCGGCGAGGCCTTCGCCCGGGCCCGGGCGGGCGGCCGGGAGCTGTACGGCTTTGCGCACCACGAGCTGGTCTCCACCTACGTCGGCACCTCCACGGGCCTGCGGCTGCGCCACGACCAGCCCACCGGCACCCTGGAGCTCAACGCGAAGTCCCCGGACCGTCAGCGTTCGGCGTGGGCCGGCCGCTCCACCCGGGACTTCAAGGACGTCGACCCGACCGCGCTGGACGCGGAGCTCGCCGTACGGCTGGGCTGGGCCGAGCGGAAGATCGACCTGCCCGCCGGGCGGTACGAGACGCTGCTGCCGCCGACGGCCGTGGCGGACCTGCTGATCTACCAGATGTGGTCGGCGTCCGCCCGGGACGCGGTGGAGGGCCGTACGGTCTTCTCCAAGCCCGGCGGCGGCACCCGGCTCGGCGAGCGGCTGACCGACCTGCCGCTGACGCTGCGCAGCGACCCGAACGCGCCGGGCCTGGAGTCCGCGCCGTTCGTCATCGCCCACAGCTCCGGCGACGACGTCTCGGCCTTCGACAACGGCTTGCCGGTCCCGGCGACCGAGTGGATCCGCGACGGCGAGCTGGCCCGGCTGTCGACGACCCGGCACACGGCCGGCCTCACCGGCCTGCCGGTCTCCCCCGGCTTCGGGAACCTGATCCTGGACGGCGGCGGCGAGAAGTCCCTCGACGAGATGGTCGCGGACACCGAGCGGGGCCTGCTCCTGACCTGCCTGTGGTACATCCGCGAGGTGGACCCGGCCACGCTGCTGCTGACGGGGCTGACCCGGGACGGCGTCTACCTGGTGGAGAACGGGCAGGTCGTGGGCGAGGTGAACAACTTCCGCTTCAACGAGTCCCCCGTGGACCTGCTGTCGCGAGCGTCGGAGGCGGGCCGTACGGAGAAGACCCTGCCGCGCGAGTGGAGCGACTGGTTCACGCGGGCCGCGATGCCGGCTGTCCGCATCCCGGACTTCAACATGAGTTCGGTGAGCAAGGGCGTCTGACCCACCTAGACTGAGCACGGCATTTCCACAGAACGTAAGGAGTCGAGAGACCGTGACGGACATCGTCGACGAACTGAAGTGGCGCGGGCTCTTCGCCCAGTCCACCGACGAAGAAGCGCTGCGCAAGGCCTTCGCGGACGGTCCGGTCACGTTCTATTGCGGCTACGACCCGACCGCCGCCTCGCTGCACGTCGGCCACCTGGTGCAGGTGCTCACGATGCGGCGGCTCCAGCTGGCGGGCAACCGGCCGCTCGCGCTGGTCGGCGGGGCCACCGGTCAGATCGGTGATCCCCGTCCGACCGCCGAGCGCACCCTGAACGACCCCGCGGTCATCGCGGAGTGGGTGAACCGGCTGCGCTCGCAGATCGAGCCGTTCCTGTCCTTCGAGGGCGAGAACGCCGCGGTCCTGGTCAACAACCTGGACTGGACGGCGGGCATGTCCGCCATCGAGTTCCTGCGTGACATCGGCAAGCACTTCCGCGTCAACAAGATGCTGACGAAGGACTCGGTCGCCAAGCGGCTGGAGTCGGACCAGGGCATCAGCTACACGGAGTTCAGCTACCAGTTGCTCCAGGGCATGGACTTCCTGGAGCTCTACCGGCGCCACGGCTGCACCCTCCAGCAGGGCGGCTCGGACCAGTGGGGCAACCTGACGGCCGGCCTCGACCTGATCCACCGGGTCGAGCCGGACGCCCACGTCCACGCGATGGCGACCCCGCTGATGGTGAAGGCGGACGGCACCAAGTTCGGCAAGACCGAGGGCGGGGCCGTCTGGCTGGACCCGGAGATGACCACCCCGTACGCGTTCTACCAGTTCTGGCTGAACGTGGACGACCGGGACATCTCCACCTACATGCGGATCCTCTCCTTCAAGTCCCGTGAGGAGCTGGAGGAGCTGGAGGCGCAGACCGCCGAGCGGCCGCAGGCGAGGGCCGCCCAGCGGGCGCTGGCGGAGGAGCTGACCACGCTGGTGCACGGCGCGGACCAGTGCACCGCCGTGATCGCGGCGTCGCGGGCGCTGTTCGGCCAGGGCGACCTGGCCGAGCTGGACGAGGCCACGCTGGCCGCGGCCCTGTCCGAGCTGCCGCACGCCAAGGTGTCGGAGCCGGCCCCGGTGGTGGACCTCTTCGCGGAGACGGGTCTGGTCGCGAGCAAGTCGGCCGCCCGCCGGACCGTGAAGGAGGGCGGCGCCTACGTGAACAACGCGAAGGTCACCGCCGAGGACGCGGTCCCGGCCAAGGAGGACCTGCTGCACGGGCGCTGGCTGGTGCTGCGCCGCGGCAAGAAGAACCTGGCCGCGGTCGAGGTCACCGGCGCCTGACGCGCCCGGGCGCGTCACACCCCGGCAGGCGGCGGAGGGGCCGGTTCGGACCGTAGGGTCCGGCCGGCCCCTCCGTCATGCGCCGGGGGTGACGCGGACGGGCTCAGGTCATCTGGCGGCTGCCTCCGCGCATCGCCTTGTAGGCCATCTCGCCGAGGAAGACGAAGAGGACCGCTCCCGCGAGCTGCAGCAGGTGCCGGGTCCAGTCGATGCCGCGGGTGTCGGCGACCCCGATCCAGGCGGCGACGGCGTTGCCGAGGACGCTGCCGATGATGCCCATCAGCGTGGTCAGCCACAGGGGCTGGTGCTGTTTGCCCGGCAGGATGGCCTTGGCTATCAGTCCCAGCACGAAACCGACGATGATCGCCCACAACCAGCTCATGTCCAGCCTCCTCCTGGCGCGGTCTGCGCACGTGCGCCCAGTGTCGGCCCGTGCGGCACAGTGCGCATTTCGGGCGGCACCGATGGGGGTCCCCCCTGTCCCCGCTTCGGCGGAGGCGGCGTACCGTGGAAGGGTCCGGGCCGGGGAAGGCCCGGCGGGCGATCGGGTGGTAGGACGTGGAACGGGTGAACCGACAGAAGCGGAACGGGGCCGAGGTCTTCCGGATCACCGGCGCCCGGATGGGGCTCGCCGAGGACGTACGGGGCCGTCAGCGGCGCTACGTCATCTCGATGACGGTCAGGACCCTGTCGGTCATCGCGACCGTGCTGTTGTGGAACGTGTCCCGCCCCGTGGCGATCGTGACGCTCGTCGCGGGCGCCCTGCTGCCCTACGTGGCCGTGGTCATCGCGAACGCGGGACGGGAGTCGACGCCGTCGCTGCCCTCGCACTTCGTCCCGGCTCCGGTCCGCCCGGCGCTGGACGCGGGAAACCTCAAGAAAAGCTCAGATCAATCATGAAGTTCCGGTGCACTGCACCCGGTCCTGCGTGACATACTGCTCACGCGCTCCGCATCCCCCGTCGGAGCGACGGACCGACGCCGGGCAGCTCCCCCCGTGGCTGCTCGGCGTCGCCTTTCCGTTCGAGACACCCTCTAGGGTGAGGTCGTGACTTCCTCCGACTCCCCCGCTCCCGACGAGATCCCCAGTTGCTCGGCCAAGGGCTGCCGCGACGCGGCCGTCTGGGTCCTCGCGTGGAACAACCCGACGCTGCACACCCCGGAACGGCGCAAGACGTGGCTGGCGTGCGAGGAGCACCGCGAGCACCTGTCCCAGTTCCTGGGGGTCCGCGGCTTCCTCAAGGACGTGGTGAAGCTGGAGGAGTGGGTGCAGCCGGAGGGCTCGGAGCGCCCGCGCTGACCTCCCACCGGGTGGGGCCGGCCCGCATCGGTGAGGGCCGGCCGTGCCGGGCCCGTACAGGGCAGCCGTCGGCCGGTGCGGGTCGGCCGCCGTTCAGCCGCCGATCGCGGACATGGGGCGGTCGGGCTGCAGGAACGAGGGGTCGTCGAGGCCGGAGCCGGCCTTCTTCCCCCACATCGCCACCTTCCACAGCCGGGCGATCTCCTCGTCCGGGGCGCCCGAGCGCAGGGCGGAGCGCAGGTCCGACTCCTCGGTGGCGAACAGGCACGTGCGGATCTGGCCGTCGGCCGTGAGCCGCGTGCGGTCGCAGGCACCGCAGAACGGGCGGGTGACGGAGGCGATGACGCCGACGGTGGCGGGACCGCCGTCGACGACCCAGCGCTCGGCCGGGGCGGAGCCGCGTTCGTCGGCGCCCTCCTCGGTGAGCGTGAAGCGCGTGCGCAGCGACTCCAGGATGTCCCCGGCGGTGATCATGCCGTCGCGCTTCCAGCCGTGCTGGGCGTCGAGGGGCATCTGCTCGATGAAGCGGAGCTCGTACTCGTTCTCGACGGCCCAGGCCAGCAGGTCGGGGGCCTCGTCGTCGTTGAGTCCGGGCATGAGTACGGCATTGACCTTCACGGGGGTCAGGCCGGCCTCGCGGGCCGCGGCCATGCCGTCGATGACGTCCCTGTGCCGGTCGCGGCGGGTGAGGGTCTTGAAGACCTCGGGACGCAGGGTGTCCAGGGAGACGTTGACCCGGTCGAGGCCGGCCGCCTTCAGGGCCTGGGCCGTGCGCTTGAGGCCGATGCCGTTGGTGGTGAGCGACATCTTGGGGCGGGGTTCCAGCGCGGCGCACTGTTCGACGATCCCGACCAGGCCGGGACGGAGCAGCGGTTCGCCGCCGGTGAAGCGGACCTCGGTGATGCCGAGCTGCGTGACCGCGATGCGGATCAGCCGGACGATCTCCTCGTCGGTGAGGAGGTCGGACTTGCCGAGCCACTGCAGACCCTCTTCGGGCATGCAGTAGGTGCAGCGCAGATTGCACCGGTCGGTGAGCGAGACGCGCAGGTCAGTGGCCACGCGGCCATAGGTGTCGAGAAGCACTGTGGGCCCCCTCCCCTGTCCGGAAGTAGACATACGCGCGACCTTGGATCTACTGCACGCGTTCTATTTCGAGACTACGGGACGCGCGTGCCGTTGCGTGATGCCCGAATGAACGAGACGTGACGTGGCCGCGTCGTAGGGAACTACGACACGGCCACGCTGGGTGTTCGGACGATGTCAGTGCGCCCCTGTTCCGGTGAGGGAGCGGACCTCCAGCTCGGCGAACTTCTGCGGGTCCGCCTTCTCCTTGGTGAGGACGGTTCCCAGCCATCCGAGGAGGAAGCCGAGGGGGATGGAGATGATGCCCGGGTTCTCCAGGGGGAACCAGAAGAAGTCCGCGTCCTTGAACATCGAGGTGGGCTTTCCGGACACGACCGGGGAGAACAGCACCAGGCCGACGGCGGAGACCAGGCCGCCGTAGATGGACCAGAGCGCTCCCTGGGTGGTGAAGCGCTTCCAGAACAGGCTGTAGAGGATCGTCGGCAGGTTGGCGGAGGCGGCGACCGCGAAGGCGAGCGCGACGAGTCCGGCCACGTTCAGGTCGCGGGCCAGCGCGCCCAGGCCGATGGCGACGGCGCCGATGACGACGGTGGACCAGCGTGCGGCGCGTACCTCCTCCTGCTCGGTCGCCTTGCCCTTGCGGATCACGTTCACGTACAGGTCGTGGGCGAAGGACGAGGAGGAGGCGAGGGTGAGTCCCGCGACGACGGCGAGGATGGTGGCGAAGGCGACCGCGGAGATCACGGCGAGCAGGACGGCGCCGCCGGTGGAGTCCGCGCCGCCGCCGACCGCCTGGGCGAGCAGGGGGGCGGCGGTGTTGCCGGCCTTGTTGGAGGCGAGGATGTCCGCGCGCTCCAGCAGGGCCGCGGCGCCGAAGCCGAGGGCGATGGTCATGAGGTAGAAGGCGCCGATGATGCCGATCGCCCAGTTCACGGACTTACGGGCGGCCTTCGCGGTGGGCACGGTGTAGAAGCGGATCAGGATGTGCGGGAGGCCGGCGGTGCCGAGGACCAGGGCGAGGCCGAGGGAGAGGAAGTCCAGCTTCGAGGTGGAGTCCTTGCCGTACTTCAGGCCCGGTTCGAGGAACTTCGCCCCCTGTCCGCTGTTCTCGGCGGCCTTGCCCAGCAGGTCGGAGACGTTGAAGTCGAACTTCACCAGCACCAGGAAGGTGATCAGCAGGGCGCCCGCGATCAGCAGGACCGCCTTGATCATCTGCACCCAGGTGGTGCCCTTCATTCCGCCGATGGTCACGTAGACGATCATCAGGACGCCCACGAGTGCGACGACCGCCACCTTGCCGCCGTCGCTGGTGATACCGAGGAGCAGCGAGACCAGGACGCCGGCTCCGGCCATCTGGGCGAGCAGGTAGAAGATCGAGACGACGATGGTGGAGGTGCCGGCGGCGGTGCGGACGGGCCGCTGGCGCATCCGGTAGGCGAGGACGTCGCCCATCGTGTAGCGGCCGGAGTTGCGCAGCGGCTCGGCGACGAGCAGCAGGGCGACCAGCCAGGCCACGAGGAAGCCGATGGAGTAGAGGAAGCCGTCGTAGCCGAAGAGGGCGATGGCTCCGGCGATGCCGAGGAAGGACGCGGCGGACATGTAGTCGCCGGAGATGGCGAGGCCGTTCTGGAAGCCGGTGAACTGGCGGCCGCCCGCGTAGAAGTCCGCGGCGTCCTTGGTCTGGCGGCCGGCCCAGACGGTGATGATCAGGGTGGCGACGACGAACAGCCCGAAGAGCGTGATGATGAGCGGGCGGTGCTCGGAGGCGCCCGCGGCGAGCGTCGTGAGGCCGGGCGTCGCCAGGTGGTGCGTGCCGCTCATTCGGAGCCCTCCATCCGCGCCTTGATCGCCGCCGCCCGGGGGTCGAGCCTGGCCGCGGCGTGGCGCGCGTAGAGCCAGGCGATGAGGAAGGTCGTCGCGAACTGGGCGAGGCCGAGCACGAGGGCGACGTTGATGTTGCCGAAGAGCTTGGTCCCCATGAAGCCGCCCGCGTAGTTGGACAGCAGGACGTAGAGCAGGTACCAGGCGATGAAGGCCACGGTGAGCGGGAAGGCGAAGGAGCGGTAGGAGCGTCGGAGTTCGGCGAACTCGGGGCTCTGCTGGACGCTCACGAACTCTTCGGCCGTGGGGCCCGCCAGGGGCGTTCCCGTGCTGCCCGGAGGCGGCGCTGCTTCGGTGGTCACGGGGGAATCTCCTTGTGACGCAGGTGCGGTGGGGACGACGGACAAAACAACCTCCGTGGGGCGGGGCCGATGGCGCTGACCCCCCTCTGTCAACGGCACGGCCGGCGTGTCGGGACGGTTCAACACCCGTGGATTCTTCGGGAACTGATTTCTCGAACTGATGGCGGAAAGGGGAACGTCGGCACTAGGTTCACTTGTCATGGACCCGTCCGACGCGACCGCGTGCGGACGGCTTTTTCACGATGATCTGGAGAACCCATGGCTCATCTGGGATCCGTCCGCCGGCGCGCCCTGGCCGTACCGGTCGGCCTGGCGCTCACCGCCTCGCTCGCCCTGCTGCCCTCGGTGTCGGCCTCCGCCGCCCCGCTCGGCACCACCGCGGACGCGGCGACGGCTGCGAAGGCCTCGACCACCGGCCCCAAGCTGTCGTACGTGGCGAACCTGAACGCCTACGCCACGATGAAGGCGGCGAAGAAGGCCGTCGAGCGGGCCGGCGGAACGGTGGTGACGGCCTATGAGCAGATCGGGGTCGTCGTCGCACACTCCCAGAACCCGGACTTCGCCAAGCAGCTGCGCGCCCAGCGTGGGCTGTTCGTGTCGGTCGGTGCCACCCGGACGGCCCCGATGCAGGCCGTGCAGACCACCGACGAGGGCGCGACCCAGCTGCTGAGCGGGGCGGACGCCGCCAAGGCGGCGGCGCGGGCACAGGAGGGTCAGGAGCCGCTCGAACCCAACCAGTGGGACCTGCGGACGATCAAGGCCGACGAGGCTCACAAGATCAACGATGGCAGCCCGGACGTCACCGTGGGCATCATCGACACGGGCGTGGACGACACCCACCCCGATCTCGCCCCGAACTTCTCCAAGGGCCAGTCGGCCAACTGCGTCGGCGGGGTCGCCGACACCACGGACGGCGCCTGGCGCCCGTACCCCGACGGCAGCGACCACGGCACGCACGTCGCCGGCACCATCGGCGCCCCGCGCAACGGCGTCGGCATCAGCGGTGTGGCGCCCGGCGTGAAGATCGCCGCGATCAAGGTGAGCGAGCCCGGAACCAGCCTCTTCTACACCGAGGCGGTCGTCTGCGGCTTCATGTTCGCCGCCGAGAAGGGGATCGAGGTGACCAACAACAGCTACTACGTCGACCCGTGGCTCTTCAACTGCAAGTCCGACGACGACCAGAAGGCGCTGGTGGAGGCCATCGGCCGGGCCACCAAGTACGCCGAGCGCAAGGGCACCCTGCACGTGGCGTCGGCCGGCAACTCCAACCAGGACCTGGCGGCCGACTCCCTGGAGGACACCACCAGCCCGAACGACACCACCCCGGTGACGCGCACCATCGACCCGAAGGTCTGCCTGGACCTGCCCACCCAGCTGCCGGGCGTGGTCACCGTCTCGGCGACCGGTGACAAGGGCCTGCGCTCGTACTACTCCAGCTACGGCCTCGGGGTCGTGGACGTCGCGGCCCCCGGCGGCGACAAGTGGCAGGTCCCGGCCACGCCGGACGCCAACGGCCGGGTGCTGTCGACCGTCCCGGGCGGCGGCTACGGGTACAAGCAGGGCACCTCGATGGCCGCCCCGCACGTCGCGGGCGTCGCGGCGCTGCTCAAGAGCGCCCACCCGGGGGCCACGCCCTCGCAGCTCCAGGCGATGCTCAAGGCGCAGTCCACCAAGGCGGCCTGCCCGACGCAGATCTACGACGCCGCGGGCACCCTGGTCGACGCCACCACCTGCCAGGCCAAGTGGGGGCAGACGGGCTACTACGGCTACGGCGTCGTGGACGCCCTCAAGGCCGTGAAGTAGGGCATGAAGCAGGCCGTGCAGTAGCAGAGGCAGCGCGGCGTACGGGCCGGGCGGGGTGCTCCCCGCCCGGCCCGTCCGTGGTTCCGGCGGCTCCGGTCAGGGCTTGATCAGCACCTTGAGCGCGCTGCGGTCGTCCATCGCGCGGTAGCCGTCCGGGACCTCGTCCAGGGACACGGCGCGGTCGAAGACCGGCGCCGGGTCGATCGCCCCGCTGAGCACGTCCTCCAGCAGCTCGGGAATGTAGGCGCGGACGGGTGCAACACCACCGCGCAGGGTGATGTTGCGGTCGAACATCACGCCGAGGTCGAGGCCGGTGCCGCTGCCGTGCGGGACGCCGACGTAGCCGATGGCGCCGCCGTCACGGGTGATGTTCACCGCCGTGCGCATGGACTGCTCGGTGCCGACCGCCTCGATGACGCACGTCGCGCCGCGGCCGCCGGTGAGCTCGCGCACCGCCGCCTCGGCCGCCTCGCCGCGCTCGGCGACGACGTCGGTGGCCCCGAAGAGCTTGGCGATGTCCGTACGGACGGTGTGGCGGCCCAGTGCGATGATCCGCTCGGCGCCGAGGCGCCGGGCGGCGAGGACGCCGCACAGGCCGACCGCGCCGTCACCGACGACGGCGACGGTGGAGCCCGGGCGCACGCCCGCGCCCAGGGCCGCGTGGTGGCCGGTGCCCATCACGTCGGACAGCGCGAGCAGGCCGGTCAGCAGGTGGTCGTCGGAGACGGCCTCGGCGGGCAGCTTGACCAGGGTGCCGTCGGCGTGCGGGACGCGCACGGCCTCGCCCTGGCCGCCGTCGTGGCCGACCGAGCCCCAGAAGCCGCCGTGCTCGCAGGAGGTGAACAGGCCTTCCTTGCAGTACTCACAGGTGCCGTCCGACCACATGAAGGGCGCGACGACGAGGTCGCCGGCGCTGAGGCCGGAGACGGCGGAGCCGGTCTCCTCGACGACGCCCAGGAACTCGTGGCCGATGCGCTGGCCGGGCCGGCGCGCGGCCTCGCCGCGGTAGGCCCACAGGTCGCTGCCGCAGATACAGGCACGCAGGACGCGGACGACGGCGTCCTCGGGGCGCTGGATCGCAGCGTCGGGCACCTCCTCCACGCGGATGTCGTGCGGGGCGTGGATGACGGTGGCGCGCATGGTGGTGCAGTCCTCCGGTTCGGGATCGTCCAGTCTTGTACGACTGTGGAACCGTCCTACCGTACGCCTGCTTCCCGGGAGGTCGCGCCGGTTGCCAGCAGGTACTGGGCGGCCAGGTAGGTGGCCATGATCCAGAAGTCGGGTCGGGGCGGCTGCGGCCATTCGGCGACGCCGGTGGCGATGAGGGTGTCGGACAGCAGGAACAGCGCGCCGCCGATGCCGGCCCGCAGGCCGAGGGCGCTGGAGCGGAAGGCCATGGCGGTGAGCAGCAGGCTGTAGCCGGCCACGGGGATCCGCAGGTCCGCGGGCAGGTCGGCCCACAGGAGGGCGACCGTGCCCAGGAGGGCCAGCGCGTAGCCGCCGCCGAGCAGCGGGTTCGCGGGCCGCTTGCCGAAGAGGACGAGGTAGCAGACGTGCCCGACGGCGAAGGATCCCATGCCGACCAGGAAGGCCGCCTCGGCGTCGAAGAGCAGGGCCAGGTCCCCGCCCCAGCCGAACAGCAGGGCGGCGACCAGCAGGCGGGGCGCGCCGCGCGTGACGGCGTGGGCGACCAGCAGCGGCATCAGCAGCGGCTTGGCGAGGACGTGCCCCAGGTGCCAGCCGGCCAGCAGGGAGGCGAGGTCGAAGGCGGTGGCGGCGGCGAAGCCGTAGAGGGCGAGGCGGCCCAGGCGCTCCCGGCCGGCCGCCGCCCGCGGGGCGGCCCAGGAGGGTGCGGGGCGGCCGGGGGACTCCGTGCTCACGCGGTGGACTCCTGTACGGCGGCCGGGTCGGCGGCGGGTGCGGCGGCCCGGGCGGGCACGGCCTCGGGGGCGGTCGCCGCAGCGGGGGCGGGGGCCGCGGCAGCCGGGGCCGCGACCGCGGCGGGGGCCGGCTGCCAGCCGGGGCCGCGGAAGACCCGGCCGGCGCGCTCGCTCCAGCTCCGGGCGGCGCGGACGTCGCGGGCGATGGCGGCGTACTCGTGGGTGGCGACGCGCAGCGGGTTGTAGGTGGAGATGTTCTTGGTGAGCCCGTAGACGGGCCGGTCGGTCTCGCCCACCCAGGAGCCGAACATCCGGTCCCAGATGATCAGGATGCCGCCGTAGTTCCGGTCGAGGTAGCCGCCCTGGGACGCGTGGTGCACGCGGTGGTGGGAGGGGGTGTTGAAGACGTACTCGTAGGCGCGCGGCAGCTTGCCGATGCGCTCGGTGTGGACCCAGAACTGGTAGAGCAGGTTGATGCCGTAGCAGAACGGGATCACGGCCGGGTGCACGCCGACGGCCACCATCGGCAGGTAGAACCAGTACGTCGTGGCACTGGTCCAGGGCTGCCGCAGGGCGGTGGTGAGGTTGAACTTCCGGCTGCTGTGGTGGACCACGTGGCAGGCCCACAGGATGCGGATGACGTGGTGGCCGCGGTGCTGCCAGTAGTAGAGGAAGTCCTGGGCGAGCAGCATCAGCGGGAGGGTCCACCACAGCAACGGCACCCTCAGCGGGGTGAGTTCGTACACGGCGGTGAAGACCGCAACCACCGGGATCTTCCACAGCAGGTCGAAGCCGATGCTGCCGAGCCCCATGCTGATGCTGGTGGCGGCGTCCTTGGCGTCGTAGCCCTCCGCGTCATCGTCGGGATGGAGGCGGTAGCTCACCAGCTCGATGACGGTGAGCAGCACGAAGGCGGGTATGGACCACAGCACGACATCGGGCAGGTTCGGCATGTCCGCACCATAGAGGCGCCCTCGGGGGTGCCGCTAGGGGTTGTTACCGATCGGTATCCAGCGAGGTTACCGACGGTTCGGGGAGGGCGGGGAATGACGGGATTCGAGACGGTTCTCCTACGGGTGGCGGGCACGGCGGCGAGCACCTTGGTGAGGTCCCTCCTGACGCCCGCCCCCGGATCCGGCCCCACCCCGCCCCGCCGGAGCGGATCACGTACGTCTGACGTACCGCCCCGGCGGGAACGTCGTGGCTACCAGACGCGGACCGAGCCGCCCCTGGCGAAGGCCGGGCTGGTGACGGCCGCGGGGACCGTCGAGAGGGGTTCGGCGATCTCCGAGACCAGGGGGCCGTGCTTGGCCGCGAGGGCGTCGAGCAGGGGGAGGTCGAAGCCGTAGACGCGGGCCGCGTTGCCGCCGACCATCGCGGCGACCTCCGGCCGCGGGAGGCCCGCGTAGGCGATGCGGAGGCCTTCGCGGGAGTACGGGGTGGTGCCCTCGTCGTGGGGGTAGTCGCTGCCCCACATGATCTTGTCGAGGCCGATCCGGTCCCGCAGCGGGACCTCGTGGGGGCGCATGAAGCTCGCCCCCACGAAGCAGTTGTCCCGCCAGACCTCGCTCGGGCCGCGGCCCATGGACTCCGCCAGGCCCGCCCCGAACTTGGACTCGGCCGTGGCCGACGCCGCGACCAGGCGGCCGTGGTAGTAGTCCAGCATCTCCAGCACGCCCGGGATCCAGCCGGAGCCCTGCTCCGTCAGGACCAGCTTCAGCCCCGGGTGGCGGCGGAACGCCCCGCCGAACACCAGGTGCCACAGCGCGCGGTGCGAGAACCAGGTGGTCTCCACCATGAAGACCGCCCGGGCCGCCGGCTCGTCGCCCAGCGGCGGTGACGCCGAGCCGCCGTGGTGGTTGACGGGGACGTCGAGCTCGTCGCACACCGCCCAGATGGGGTCGTACGCGGCCGAGTACAGCTCGGGGACCGTCGAGCCGGGCGGTACGCCGGGCAGCAGGATGCCGCCCGTCAGGCCGGCCTCCCGGACGCGGCGAATCTCCGCCACCGCCGCGTCCACGTCGTTCAGCAGGATCTGCGCGACGCCCGCCCGACGCCCGGGGGCGTCCGCGCAGAAGTCCGCCAGCCAGCGGTTGTGCGCCTGCAGGCCGGCCCAGCGCAGGGCGTACTCCGCGGCGGTCGGGGGCTGCGCCATCAAGGATGCCTTGGGGAAGAACGGCGGGATGGTGTTGGGGAAGACGACCTCGGCGACGATGCCGTCGGCCTCCAGTTCCGCCAGCCGCCGCGCCGAGTTCCAGTTGCGGTCCGCGGTGTCCGCGAGGAGGTCCTCGTACGGGTTGACGTACGTGGCGGCCCAGGCGTCGAACTCCTCGTGGTACCGCTTCTCCAGGTACGGCCTGTAGTCCAGCAGGTCGGCGCCCGCGTGGCAGTCCGCCGAGATCACCGTGTAGCGGTCGTCGCCGGTCACCGCGACACCCCCAGGACGGGGAAGTCGTGGTCCGTCAGCCAGTGCCGGCCGACCTCGCGCGAGCGTGCCCAGGAGGCCGCCACCGCCGCCTGGTCCGGGGACTGGCCCAGGTCGGCCGGGGTGGGGCCGATCCGGCGGGCGAGCGGGGCCAGCTTCTCGGTGTCGAAGCCGAACACCTCCGCCGCGGCGAGCCCGAGCATCCGCCGGGTCTCGTCGACCGGGATGTCGTGGAAGGTCCTGCGCAGCCAGGTGCGGGTGTCCGGCCAGGTGCCCTCGGGGTGCGGGAAGTCCGACCCCCACAGGATGTTGTCCACGCCGATCTCGTAGCGCTGGGCCAGTTCGCGCCGTTTGGTGTTGGTCGCGCAGACGAACACCTGGCGGTCCAGGTACTCGCTCGGCGGCCGCTTCAGCTCCTCGAAGGGCGAGAGCTTCTTCCCGCCGTGCGCGCCGAGGTAGAGCCGGTCCATGAACCACAGCTGGTTCGGCAGCCACCAGCAGCCCGACTCGGCGATGCCGAACCGCAGGCCCGGGTGCCGCTCGAACACCCCCGACCAGAGCAGGAACCACAGCGGGCGGGCGGGCCACCAGGTGACCTCGGAGACGAAGATGCCCAGGTGGTCGCCGTACTCGTGGCGCGGTGAGGAACCGGAGTGGGTCACGATCGGCATCCGCGTCTCGGCCGCCGCCGCCCAGACGGGGTCGTAGCGGCGGTCGTGGTAGGGCGCCTTGTCCACCCACATGGCCGGGATCATCAGCGCGCCCAGCCCGGACTCCTTGGCCCGGTGGATCTCGGCGACGACCCGGGCCGGTTCGCCGGTGATGGGCAGCAGGGCGACGCCGCAGTGGCGTTCGGGGTTCTGCGAGACGAACTCGGCCAGCCAGCGGTTGTGCGCCTGCGCGCCCGCCATGCCCAGCTCGGGGTCCTGGTCGCCGGAGAGCCCGAGGCCCACCCCGAAGGGCGCCGCGGTCTGGCTGTCGACGGCGTCCGCGTCGGGGAAGACGACCTCGGCCGCGACGCCGTCGCCGTCGAGTTCCTTCAGCCGCCGGCCGGTGTCCCAGCCCCCGCGCAGGCCCTCCTCGTGATCGTGGAACCACTTCTCGGCGAAGGCCTCGTTGCGGATGCCCAGGCGGGTGGCCTCCGCACGGCGTGCGTCGCGCTGGCCGAGGAACTCGTCGAACTGCGGGTGGAAACGGGAGTCGAGGTAGGGACGGTACGACTCGGTGGGCAGGCCGGCATGACAGTCGGAAGAGATGATCAGATACGGGTCTTCGTACGGTGTGTCAGTCGTGGGCTCGCTCGTGGGTTCGCTCGTGGGGTCGCTCATGGCGGACGCTCCTCAGTCGAGGATGAAGCTCTCCAGGTAGGCGGGGGCGGCGCGGTCGAGCATCGACTGCGACCGGGCGCGGATCTGCCGGTCGCTGTGCTCGCTCGGCGGCAGCATCCAGAAGCGGCCGGCGCGGATGCCGTCGACGACGTGCTCGGCGACCTCCTCGACCGGGGTGAAGTGCACCTCCTGGCCGGCCCGCTTCATCGCGGCCTCGTACTGGTCGAGGCTGCGGTACGGGGTCCTGCGCGGGCGCTGCTTGGCGTACCGCTCGGGCCGGTTGCGGTGGGACTCCCACAGCCCGGTGCGCAGCATGTGCGGGCCGGGGAAGAGCACGGAGGCTCCGACGGCGGCGCCCTCCGCCTTGAGGTGGGCGTAGAGGGACTCGGTCATGGTGACCACGGCGGCCTTGGTGACGGCGTACACGGAGGCGGTGGGCAGCGGGGCGATGCCGCCGTCGCCGGAGGAGGTGTTGACGACGTGGCCGGGGGCGCCCCCGGCGATCATGCGGGGGACGAAGGCCTGGATGCCGTGGAAGACGCCCCAGACGTTGACGGAGAAGGCCCACTTCCAGTCGTTGGGCTCGTGCTCCCACATCCTGCCCTCGGCGCCGGAGCCGACGCCCGCGTTGTTGCAGAGCACGTGGACGGCGCCGAAGGCGTCGTACGCGGCGTCGGCGAGGGCGAGGACGCTGTCGCGGTCGCCGACGTCGACGACCCGGGCGAGGACCCGGGCGCCGTCGGCGGCGAGTTCGTCGGCGGCCTTGCGCAGGGCGGGCTCCTCGACGTCGGCGAGGACCACCTTCAGGCCCTCGGCCGCGAAGCGCCGGGCCATGGCGAGGCCGATGCCGCCGGCGGCTCCGGTGACGACGGCCACCTGTCCGGGTTCGAGCCGCATCTCACACGCTCCCTTCGGGGGGTCCGTCGAGGATCTGCATCGGGTCGTCGTAGCGCTGGTGGAGGTACGGGAGGAGGGCCCGGGCGCTGACCCGTTCGACGACACGGCCCGTCTGGTCGGTGGTCTTCTCGCCGATGGTGATCTCCACGGTCCGGCGGACGGGGAGGTCGGCGACGGGATCGAACATCGACTCGCGCAGGACGACGTCGCCCGTGATGTGCTCCAGCCTGCGGACCTTCTCGTTGCGGACGCAGTGCACGAGGACCGGGTCCGCGTCGAAGCCCGAACCGTCGACGGCGGGCAGGAACTTGAAGTAGAAGTCGGTCTTACGGGTGGGCTCGGGCAGCGGGAGCGGGCGGTCCACGGCGCCGCGCACCTCGACGAAGGCGATGCCGTGCCGGGCGAGGGCCGCCCGGACGACGAGGCCGTCGCGCTCGACGGTGACCTCGCCCAGCTTCTTCGGCTCGCCGAAGACCTCGCGGCCGCCGGTCAGGGCGCGTTCGTGGGTCATCGGCATGACCAGCGGGTACCAGCCCTCGACACCGTCGTGCCGGGCGGCGACGGCCACCGAGCCGGCGCCGAGGGGGTAGCCGGGCAGGTCGACCTTGCTGATGTTCGCCCGTACCAGGGGCCGCTCGGCCGGCTTGAGCGGCGGCGGGAGGACCGCGGCGACCACGTCCGGATCGGTCTCCCAGACGGCCACCACGCCGGTGGACCAGATGTCGGGGAGCTTGGAACTCTTCTCGCGCGACGCGGCGATCTCGGCCTCGGTCCGCGCTCCGTACCGTACGCGTGCCATGGGTCGCACCCTCTCTCGTCCGGGGAGGAGTCGGTTCTGTAACACAGTTACACCGGCGCCGATGAAGGGTAAAGGCCCTTGCACGCAACAGAACTGACGGCTCGCCAGTTCTTTCTGACAGATCGGCGGACCGCAGACATGGCCAGATCCTCGCTGACCCGCGACGAGGTGCTGGACGCCGCCGCGTCCCTGGTCAAGCAGCGCGGTCCGGCCGCCCTCACGATGCGGGGGCTGGCCGCCGAGCTGGGCACCGCCGTGACGTCCATCTACTGGCACGTGGGCAACCGCGAGTCGCTGCTCGACGCGCTCGTGGAGCGGACCGTGCAGGAGATGGGCGCGATCCGCCCGGCCGGCCGCACCCCGGCCGAGCGGATCCTGTCGGTCGCCCGGATCCTGCGCCGCGAGCTGCGCGAGCGCCCGCACCTGATCGCGATGGTCCACGAACGCGGGCTCACGGAGCGGATGTTCCTGCCGGCCCAGCAGGCGCTGGTCCACGAGGTGCACGCCGCGGGCCTGCGCGGCGCCCGGGCGGCGGACGCGGTGCGCGCCGTGCAGTTCCAGGTCGTCGGCCACCTGCTCGTCGAGCGCAACCGCGAGCGCTCCCCCGCCCAGTCGCCGGCCGAGAGCGAGCTCTGGGACCCGGCCGCGGCGCCCCACGACCCGGCGCTCGCCCGGGCGCTGGCCCGGCCCGCCGACCCGGAGCGGCTCTTCCTGCTGTCCGTACGGGCCCTGGTGACGGCCCTGCTGGCGAAGCCGCCCGCCCCGGGCTGACCCAGGGTGGGCCGGCGGTGTCGGTGCGTGCCGATATCCTCTGTGACCATGCTCGACGACCGTACGACCGCAGAGACGACGTGGCCGACCGCGTACCCACAGGGGTACGCGGTCGTCGACGTGGAGACCACCGGGCTCGCTCGCGACGACCGGATAGTCTCCGCCGCCGTCTACCGGCTCGACGCGCAGGGCAACGTGGAGGACCACTGGTACACGCTGGTCAACCCGCAGCGCGACCCGGGGCCGGTGTGGATCCACGGCCTGACGAGTGACGTGCTCGCCGGTGCTCCCCTCTTCAAGGACATCGCCGAGGAGTTCGCCGGCAGGCTCGCGGACCGCGTGCTGGTCGCGCACAACGCGATCTTCGACTGGCAGATGATCGCCCGGGAGTACGCGCGCGCCGAGACGACCGCGCCGGTCCGTCAGCGGCTGTGCACCATCGCTCTGTCGAAGGAGCTGGCCCTCCCGCTGCCCAACCACAAGCTGGAGTCGCTCGCCGCGCACTTCGGTGTGGTCCAGCAGCGCGCCCACCACGCCCTCGACGACGCCCGGGTGCTCGCGGAGGCCTTCCGTCCGTCGCTGCACGCGGCCGCGCAGGGCGGGGTGCGGCTGCCCCTGCTGGAGTGCCGGCCGCTGACGGAGTGGTCGGACTCCGCCGCCACCCCGCGCGTGGGCCACCAGGCGTCGTACCGCGGCGGCGGGAGCTGGCGGCCCTCGCGCAAGCGGCCGCCGTGCCCGCACCCCAACCCGGGACGGTTCGAGGACGGCAAGCCCCTGCGGCAGGGAATGCGGGTCGCGTTCTCCGGCGACACCTCGGTGGAGCGGGAGCTGTTGGAGGACCGTGCGGTCGAGGCGGGCCTGCACGTCGCGACGAGTGTGTCGCGGCTCACCAGTCTGCTGGTGACGAACGACCCCGACTCGGCGACCTCCAAGACGGTCAAGGCGAAGTCCCTCGGCACCCCCGTCGTGGACGAGGCCGCCTTCACGCAGCTGCTGCGGGACGTGGCCCCGGCCGAGGACTGAGCGCACCGGCCGGCGCCGCCCGTTGGGCCGGGCGGGTGTCCGCGCGGCGACTCACCAGGGTGGATCTTGTTCCGCCGCTCCGCCCTGCGCAGCATGCGGCGCATGGCACGTTGCGAGGTCTGCGGAAACGACTACGGCATGTCCTTCGAGGTGCACGCGCAGGGCGCGGTGCACGTCTTCGACTGCTTCTCCTGCGCCATCCACCGCATGGCGCCCATCTGCGAGCACTGCCGCGTCCAGATCATCGGACAGGGCGTCGAGGTCGAGGGCCAGTGGTTCTGCGGCGGGCACTGTGCCCGCGCGGAAGGGAAGGTGGGCATCGTCGACCACGTCTGACCGCCGCCTTCTCCCCCCAGCGACCCCGGAGGGCCACCCGGCCGCCGGGGTCCTCGTCGGCCGGGGTACCGTCGTGGGCGTGTACCGCTTTGTGCTGACCCGGCAGTGGGTGTGCCTCACCCTCGTCGCCCTCGTCCTCATCCCCGTGATGATCAAGCTGGGGTTCTGGCAGTACCACCGCCATGTGCACCGGGTCGCGCAGAACCAGCTGATCGAGGCGAACCTGCGGGCGGAGCCCGTCCCCATGGCCGAGGTCACCTCCCCCGGCCACGAGGTCCCCCGCGCCGACTTCTGGCGCGCGGTCACCGCGACCGGCACCTACGACTCCGCGCACGAGGTGGTCGTACGGATGCGCACCTCGAACGACGACAAGGTCGGCTTCCACGTCCTGACGCCGCTCGTCCTCGGCGACGGCCGGGTGGTACTGGTCGACCGCGGCTGGGTGCCGGGCGGTGACGACCCGCGCGCCTATCCGCCGGTACCGGCCGCGCCCGCGGGCGAGGTCACGGTCACCGGGCGGCTGAAGGCCGACGAGACGAGCGGCGGCAGCGGCATCAAGGACCGCAAGGGCCTGCCGGACCGTCAGGTGATGCTGATCAACAGCGGGCAGCAGGCGGAGTACCTGGGCCGGCCGGTCCTCGGCGGGTATCTGGAGCTGACCGAACCGGATCCGGGGGACGGCGGTCCGGAGACCGTCGCCGACCCCGACCACGACTCGATCGGCGCGCACATGGCGTACGCCGTCCAGTGGTGGCTGTTCGCCGCCGCGGTGCCGGTGGGCTGGCTGGTCCTCGTGCGGCGCGAACGGCGCGACCGCGAGGAGGCGGCGGCCCGGGCCGAAGCCGCCGAGGAGGAGCCCGCGACCGCGTAGCGTGTCGGGCATGGATCTTGGACTGAAAGACCGTGCCTACATCGTCACCGGCGCCACGCGCGGCCTCGGCCTGGCCTCCGCCCGGGAACTGATCGCCGACGGCGCGAAGGTCGTCGTGACGGGCCGGGACGAGCAGCGGGCGGCCGACGCCGCGGCGGCCCTCGGCCCGGGCGCCGTGGGCGTCGCGGCGGACAACGCGGACCCGGAGGCGGCCGCCCGTCTCATCGCCACCGCGCACGAGCACTTCGGCCGCTTCGACGGCATCCTCATCAGCGTCGGCGGCCCGGTCCCGGGCTTCGCCGTCGACAGCACCGACGAGCAGTGGTCGGCGGCCTTCGAGTCGGTCTTCCTCGGCGCGGTGCGCCTGGCCCGGGCGGCCGCCGCGGTGCTGGGCGACGGCGGGGTCATCGGCTTCGTCCTGTCGGGCTCGGTCCACGAGCCGATCCCCGGCCTGACCATCTCCAACGGCCTGCGGCCGGGCCTGGCCGGCTTCGCGAAGTCCCTCTCGGTGGAGCTCGGTCCGCGCGGCATCCGCGTCATCGGGCTGCTCCCGGCCCGCATCGACACCGACCGGGTACGGGAGCTGGACGAGCTGTCCGGGGACGCCGCGGCGACGCGCGCGGGCAACGAGTCCCGCATCCCGCTGCGCCGGTACGGCTCCCCGGAGGAGTTCGGCCGCACGGCGGCGTTCCTGCTCTCGCCGGCCGCCTCGTACCTGACGGGTGTGATGCTCCCGGTCGACGGCGGTTCCCGGCACGGCTTCTGACCCCGCGCCCACGCCTTCCGGCTCCGCGCCCACGCCGGCCGGCCCCCGCCTGCGGCAGCCGCCCGCCCGGCGGCTGCCGCGGCCCGTCCTCCGATGGTCAGCTGACGCGGCGGGCGCGGTGTGACGTGACCTTGAAGCGGGCGTCCGCCGGCAGGTCCGGCAGGCCCGCCGAGGTCCGGGCGTGGGTCAGCACCGGCCCCGCCAGGGCGGCCAGGGTGTCGGCCGGCACGGCGTGCGGCTCCAGTTCGACCGCCACCCGCAGGGCGGGAGAGCCGCGCCGTCCGCGCAGGGCGACCCGGCAGCCGGCGACCCCGTCCAGGGTGGCGGCCTCCGCGGCGACGGCGTCCGCGAGGGCACGTCCGCGCAGCACGGCGAAGGCGCCGTCGTGGGTGTCCACGGCGACCGTCCGCAGCCGGGCGCGCTTGAGCTGGGCGAGCAGCCACCACAGGGCCAGCAGCAGGCACACGACGAGCGCGGCGATCAGCACCCACCACCACCAGCCGTCGGCGTGCAGGTACCGGCGCCGGTCGGCGGCGGTCAGCAGGGGCGCGGCGCGGCCCTTCAACGGCCGCACGGCCGTCAGCAGGACGACCCCGGCCGCCAGCAGCACCGCGCCGGCCACCGCCAGCAGGATCCGGTTCAGCGTCCCGATCAATCCGCTCGCCTCCTGACCCGTAGGCGGGGCCGCGGCGGGTGCACGAGGCCCAGTTCGTCGATGCCGACGGCGATCACCGCGTCCAGGTCGGCCCGTACCTCGTCCAGTTCGCGGAAGTGCGAGGTGGCCCGCACCCGGACGCGGGAGCGGCCCATCCGGACCCGGGCGGACCGTACGCCGGGCACCTCCATGGCCCGGTCGCGCAGCACCTGGGCGGCGTCCTTGCGGCCGATCCCGGCCCGCAGCCGGGACCCGGCGTCGTGGTCGCCGTCCTCCTCGTCGGGGGTCCTCATCATCAGGATCCGGCGGATCCCGGGGGTGAAGGCCAGCAGCAGGAGCACCACTCCGACCAGGGCCAGGGCCCCGCCGACCAGTTGCACGGGCAGGTCGGACGGGGTGTGCGCCTCCAGCCGGTGGGCGAGTTCGCGGCGCCAGGCCATGGCGGGCCGGTCGGCGCGTACGGCGGCCAGGTCGTAGAGGAACAGACCCACCACCGCCGCCACGAGCAGCGCCACCAGGGCCGCGGGGATGCGGCGGGCGGAGCGGAAGCGGCGTGCCGTCACCGCAGCCGCCGGTCCCGCCCGGTGTGGGCGGAGTGCAGGTGCTCGATGTCGACGTCCACCTCGGGCACGGTCATGTTCGCGTACTCCTCGACGCGGCGTACGACGCTGCTGCGCACGGCGGCGCACTGGGCGGCGAGGTCGGAGGGGTAGCCGAGTTCCAGGCTCACCCGGACCCGTGCGATGTCGTGGTGCACGGTGACGGTGGCGTGCGGGGGCGCGCCGGGGCTTCCGGCGAGTGCCTCCCGGGCGGCCTGCGCGGCGATCTTGGCGACGACCCGGTCGGCGATCCGGGTGGCCCCGCGGTCGCCGGCGGCCACCGCGGCCGGGGTGGCCCGTGCGCCGGACGGCGGCGCGTCGGGGCCCGGCGGGGTGGGACCGGGCGGGCCGTCCTGCGGCAGGGTGCTCACCGCGGGTCACCTCCGCCGGTCGCGGCTGCGGAACAGGTCCCCGGGATCCAGGTCCCCGTCGAGGAAGCGGCCGGCGACGAAGCCGACGGCTCCGAGGGCCGCGACCAGCAGGAAGGCTCCGAATCCGCCGAAGTAGCCGGCGAACCCGAGGGCCATGCCGGCCAACATGCCGGCGACAGCCATGCTCATGTACGGCTCCTCTCGGCTACTGGAGTCGGGACTCCGGCTCGTCGTCGGGCTCGTCGGGCAGCTTGACGTCGCCCACGGCGATGTTGACCTCGACGACTTCCAGGCCGGTCATGCGCTCGACCGCGGAGACGACGTTCTCACGGACCGCCCGTGCCACCTCCCGGATCGACACGCCGTAGTCGACGACGATGTCCAGGTCGAGAGCGGTCTGGACCTCGCCCACCTCGGCCTTGACGCCCCGGGTGACCGCGGCCTTGTCGCCGCCGGGAACGCGGTCGCGGACGGCTCCGAAGGTACGGGAGAAGCCACTGCCCAGCGCGTGCACGCCGACCACTTCACGGGCGGCGAGGCCGGCGATCTTCTCGACCACCCCGTCCGCGATGGTCGTGCGCCCCCGGTCGCCGGGTGCCTTGCGGGAGCCCCCTGATGCGGTGTCGGTCATCGGCGTGTCCCTTCACGTGTACGGACTCACTCCGCACCACGTTAGGCCCGCGGAGGCAGGAAGGCGCCCCGGGGCTACGCCGGTCGGCGTGCTCCCGGGGCGCCTTCGTGGCTTCCGCGGTGGGTTCGGGTCAGTCCGAGAGGCCCGCCAGGTCCCGCAGGCGGCGGGCCTGGGCCGCGCGCTCGGCGGCACGCTGGTCGTCGTAGGGACGGGACTGCGCCGAGCGCAGCAGGGTCTTCGTCTCGATCACGGCGTCCCGCGGCGGGGCCAGCAGGGCGGTGGTGAGGTCCTGGACGGCGGCGTCGAGCTCGTCCGCCGGAACCACCAGGTTGGCGAGGCCGACCCGCTCCGCCTCCTCGGCGTGCACGAAGCGGCCCGTCGCGCAGATCTCCAGCGCGCGGGCGTAGCCGACCAGGGAGGCCAGCGGCTGGGTGCCGGCCAGGTCGGGAACCAGGCCCAGGCTCGTCTCGCGCATGGCGAACTGCACGTCGTCGGCGACAACGCGCAGGTCGCAGGCGAGTGCGAGCTGGAAGCCGGCGCCGATCGCGTGCCCCTGCACGGCGGCGACGGAGATGATGTCGTTACGCCTCCACCAGGTGAACGCCTCCTGGTACTCGGAGATCGTGGCGTCGAGCCGTTCGTCCGAACCGCGCGCCAGATCGAGGAAGGACGGCTCGCCCTCGAAGCCTTCGGGGGTGAACGCCTGCCGGTCGAGCCCGGCGGAGAAGGACTTGCCCTCACCGCGCAGCACGACGACCCGGACGGTGCCCGGCAACGACCTTCCCGCCTCGGCCAAAGCCCGCCAGAGCGCGGGGGATTGGGCATTTCGCTTGGCCGGATTGGTCAGTGTCACCGTGGCGACCGTGTCGTCGACGGTGAGTCGTACGCCGTCCTTGTCGAGCAGAGCCATCTGTGTGCCTCCGGTGTGCAGTCGGCCGCAGCTCGGCCTAAGTGACTGCACAGTAACCACCCAGCCGGCCGGGGGGCCGACCGGGGGTCACCGGAGGGAACGTCGGATCATGTGAGCCTTGGAGCGGTTGGAGCGTCGGAACCGTTGGACCCGGGGTCAGGCCGTAGCCGCCTTCTTGCCGCGCGTCGCGCCACCGCGGCCGCGCAGCGAAACCCCGGACTCACTGAGCATCCGGTGGACGAATCCGTAGGACCGGCCGGTCTCTTCGGCCAGCGCCCGGATACTCGCACCGGAGTCGTACTTCTTCTTCAGGTCTGCCGCGAGCTTGTCGCGCGCGGCGCCGGTCACCCGGCTGCCCTTCTTCAGAGTCTCGGCCACCCGTGCCTCCTCGTGGGAAGTGCGCTCTGGACTTCTCATGATCACCCCTCCCCGGCTTCCTGGCCACCCATTCAGCAAGGTCGGTACGACGGCATTTCCCGAGCCGTGGACACCCGAGCAGAACGGAATCCCCTCTTCCGCTGCATGACTTCCGTCACACTTACCCGACCGCCCTAGAAATCTCCAGGTCAGAGGCGGGACAGCGAAAAACCGACGGCCCCGGCAGTGCACCTTCACGGGTGCGGCCGGGGCCGTCGCAGGACGCGCAACGGTACGAGACCGTCTCACTCAGATGATGGATCACCCCTGAGCCGAATGATCCATAAGGAACTGGATCAGTGCCGGGACGGCATCCCGGCACCATCCGGCACCGCCGGGGCGCCGCTCAGGCGAGGGCCACCAGGTCCCGGTAGTCCGGGCCCCACAGGTCCTCCACACCGTCCGGGAGCAGGATGATCCGCTCCGGTTCGAGGGCCTCGACGGCGCCCTCGTCGTGGGTGACGAGGATGACGGCGCCCTTGTACGTGCGCAGGGCGCCCAGGATCTCCTCGCGGCTGGCCGGGTCGAGGTTGTTCGTGGGCTCGTCGAGGAGCAGCACGTTCGCCGAGGAGACGACCAGCGTGGCCAGGGCCAGACGGGTCTTCTCGCCGCCGGAGAGCACGCCCGCGGGCTTGTCGACGTCGTCGCCGGAGAAGAGGAAGGAGCCGAGCGTCTTGCGCACGGCGACCAGGTCCAGGTCGGGCGCGGAGGAGCGCATGTTCTCCAGGACGGTGCGGTCCGGGTCCAGGGTCTCGTGCTCCTGGGCGTAGTAGCCGAGCTTGAGGCCGTGGCCCGGGACGACCGTGCCGGTGTCGGGCTTCTCGGTGCCCGACAGCAGGCGGAGCAGGGTGGTCTTGCCGGCGCCGTTGAGGCCGAGGATGACGACGCGGGAACCCTTGTCGATGGCCAGGTCGACGTCGGTGAAGATCTCCAGGGAGCCGTACGACTTCGACAGGCCCTCGGCGGTCAGCGGCGTCTTGCCGCAGGGTGCGGGGTCCGGGAAGCGCAGCTTGGCGACCTTGTCGGAGACGCGGACGGCCTCCAGGCCGGACAGCAGCCGCTCGGCGCGCTTGGCCATGTTCTGCGCGGCGACCGTCTTGGTGGCCTTGGCGCGCATCTTGTCGGCCTGCGAGTTCAGGGCCGCGGCCTTCTTCTCGGCGTTCTGGCGCTCGCGCTTGCGGCGCTTCTCGTCGGCCTCGCGCTGCTGCTGGTAGAGCTTCCAGCCCATGTTGTAGACGTCGATCTGGGCGCGGTTGGCGTCCAGGTAGAACACCTTGTTCACGACGGTCTCGACGAGGTCGACGTCGTGGGAGATCACGACGAAGCCGCCGCGGTAGTTCTTGAGGTAGTCCCGCAGCCAGACGATCGAGTCGGCGTCGAGGTGGTTGGTGGGCTCGTCGAGGAGCAGGGTGTCGGCGTCCGAGAAGAGGATCCGGGCCAGCTCCACGCGGCGGCGCTGACCACCGGAAAGGGTGTGCAGCGGCTGGCCGAGGACCCGGTCGGGCAGGCTGAGCGCGGCCGAGATCGTCGCGGCCTCGGACTCGGCGGCGTACCCGCCCTTGGTGAGGAACTCGGTCTCCTGGCGCTCGTACTGCTTGAGCGCCTTCTCGCGGGTGGCGCCGGAGCCGGTCGCGATGCGCTCCTCGTTCATCCGCATCTTCTTGATGAGGACGTCGAGGCCGCGGGCGGAGAGGATCCGGTCGCGGGCGAGGACGTCGAGGTCGCCGGTGCGCGGGTCCTGCGGCAGGTAGCCGACCTCGCCCGAACGGGTGATGGAGCCGGCGGCGGGCTGGCCCTCCCCCGCGAGGCACTTGGTGAGGGTGGTCTTGCCGGCGCCGTTGCGGCCGACCAGGCCGATGCGGTCGCCCTTGGCGATGCGGAAGGAGGCGGACTCGATGAGGACGCGTGCGCCGGCGCGCAGCTCTACGCCGGTGGCGGTGATCACGGAAATACTCCAGGGCGGGTGGGGACGGCGGAAGGGGGCGGGACGCGAGGCTTCGACGCCGCTAATCCGCGAGGAGATTTGCCATGGGAGACATTCTACCGGGGGTGTGCAACTGGTTTCCGGGGCGGCGGCCGGGGCGCGGGCCGCACGGAATGGGTCGATACTCGCCGCAGGGGCGGTCACCCGGCCGCACCGGCTTCACGGCGGGACGGATGGAGGGCGGTGCGGGATGCAGTTCGACGACAACGCCGATCTGGACACGTCCGAGGTCAAGGACGTGCGCGGCAGTCGCATCCCGGGCGGCAGGGCCACGATCGGCGGCGGCCTCGTCGGCATCATCGCGCTGATCATGGGGCTGCTCTTCGGGGTGGGGCCGGAGCAGCTGGGGCTGTCCTCCGGTGACGAGGAGCCCGCTCCGGCGGCGTCCTCCGTCAACCAGGTGCAGCAGGCGTGCAGGACGGGCCAGGACGCCAACGCCCGCGAGGACTGCCGGCTGGTCGCCGTGGTGAACAGCACACAGGACTTCTGGCGGCAGGAGTTCGCGCGGCGCAGGGGCCAGTACGGTCCGGCGTCGACGGTCTTCTTCACCGGCCGGGTGAACACCGCGTGCGGGGCCGCCACGGCGGCCGTCGGCCCCTTCTACTGTCCGGCGGACCGGCAGGTCTACCTGGACCTGGGCTTCTTCGACGAGCTGCGCACGAAGTTCGGGGCGAGCGGCGGCCCCTTCGCCCAGGCGTACGTGGTCGCCCACGAGTACGGGCACCACATCCAGAACCAGCTGGGGACCCTCCAGCGGGCCCAGGACGGCCGGCAGGGCGCGAACAGCAACGCGGTCAAAGTCGAACTGCAGGCGGACTGCTACGCGGGCGTGTGGGCGCACAACGCGACGCGGACCCCGGACGAGTCGACCGGGCGACCCCTGATCACGAACCTCACCGACGCGGACATCCGGGACGGGCTGGACGCGGCGGCCGCGGTCGGCGACGACCGCATCCAGGAGAAGTTCCAGGGCCGGGTGACGCCGGAGTCCTGGACGCACGGTTCGGCCGAGCAGCGCCAGCAGTGGTTCTACCAGGGCTACCGGACCGGTGACATGGCCCAGTGCAACACCTTCCGCTGACCGTCGGCGGCGCCTGCCATGCTGTGTGACGCGGGTCACCGTCACGAGAGGGAGTGATCGTCATGGCAGGCGTTCCGTCCATCTGTCCCACGCTGGTCTACCGCGACGCGAAGGCGGCGATCAAGCTGCTGACCGAGGCCTTCGGCTTCAGCCAGGTCGCGGTGTACGAGGGGGACGACGGCTCGGTGATGCACGCGGAGCTGGCGTACGGCAACGGCGTGGTGATGCTGGGCAGCACGGGCAGGGGCGGGGTCTTCGACAAGGCGATGGAGGGCGGTGGTCCCTCGGGGGTGTACGTCGTGGTCGACGACGTGGACGCCCATCACGGGCGGGCCGTCGAGCACGGCGTGGAGATCCTGATGGGCCCCACCGACCAGGACTACGGCTCCCGTGACTACATGGCCCGGGACGGTGAGGGCAACATCTGGAGCTTCGGCACCTACGCGCCGCAGGTCTGAGACGTGCGGTGCGTCCGCGCCGCGGGGCCGGCCGGACCGGATCCGCGGCGCGGACGCGCGTAGCGCCGCGTCATGCCCCGCCGGTGTGCACCTGGAAGGCGGCCCGCCGGACCGCCTTGGCCAGCGCCGGGTCCGGGTGGGCGGCGGCGAGCGCGACCAGCACCTGCACGGTGCGCGGATGCCCGACGGCGCGTACCTCGTCCAGCAGCCGGGGCACGGTGGTGCGGACGGCCGAGTCCAGGTGGCGGGCCAGCAGCTCGGCCTCGCCGTGGTCGGCGATGGCGGCGGCGGTGTCCACCCAGAGCCAGGTCGACTCCTCGGCGGTGAGCACGTCCTGCGCATCGTCCGGGTCGATGCCGTCGTGCTCGGCCAGCCAGAGCAGCGCGTACGGGCGCAGCGCGGGCTCCCGGACGGTGGCGCGGACCTCGGGCTCGGCGGGGGCGCCGACCACGCGCAGTGCCTCGAAGGCGAGGCCGCGCAGCAGGGCGTCCTCGCCGCGGGCGGCCTGGATGAGCTCGGCCACGGCGTGGCCGACGGGCCGGGCGGCCAGCCAGGCCCGGTACTCGGCGCGGGCCGGTCCGGGGGTGAGCCGGGCGCAGCCGTGCAGCATGGCGGCGGCGGACTGCTCGATGTTCCCGGCGGGGCTCTGCGCCGCGACGCAGATCTGCTCCAGCTTGACCCAGACGGCCCAGCTGCCGAGCGGGGTGAGGGTGGCCCGGGCGGGTCCGAGGGTGACGGCGTCCACGGCGGCGAGACCACCGAGCGCCCAGCGCAGCAGCCGGGCGAGCGGGACGGGCCGGGCCTCGGCGGAGGCGGGGGCGGCGGTCAGCGCCGTGGCGGGCCCGGCCTCGTAGGGGATCTCGCAGCGTTCGTCGCGCAGTTCGGTGACGCGCTGCCCGAGCAGGTCCAGCAGGTCGGGGACGGTCACGGGGCCGGCGGACAGCTGCAGCAGGGAGAGGAGCTGGGGCATGGCCTCGACGACCTCGGCGACGGCCGCGGGGGCGATGTCGGCGGGGGCCGGGTGGACCAGCGACCAGGCGTCGAAGAGGGCGACCCAGCCGCGCAGCACGGCCGTGTCGTCCCGGTCCCAGGCGCGCAGCCGCCAGCCGGGGCGGGCGTGGCCGCCGTGCACCTCGACCAGACCGGCGAGGCGGGCGCGGTCCCAGCCGACGCGGATCTGGCCGTGCGTCAGGCCCAGCTCGTCGGCGGCGCGTTCGACGTCGGCGGCGGGCAGGGCTCCCGTGGGGGCCGCCGGCCGCCGTCCGCGGCGCCGAGGTTGCGCTCGGCCCAGCGGGTCAGGCGTACGGCGTCCGCCAGGGAGGCGCGGGCCCGGTTCGCGAGGTCGGCGGTGGCCGGGGTGCCCGCCGGGGGCCGCGGTGCGGGGCGGGTCCGGCGGTCGGTCACCGCTTTGCGCGCCGCGGCGACGGAGCGCGGGGAGACGAGTCGGAGTCTGGAGTCGCGAGCCAACTGCTCATCAGGCTTTCGGGACGTCACGGAAGCAGTCTCGCCCGTCACTGGCCGAAAGCCCAAACGGAATCGGCTCCTTCCCTCGCCCCGCGCGGGTCAGACCGGGACAACCCGCCCGCAGGTGCCGGTCCGTCACACGGCCTTCACATCAGCGGGGTGAGGAAGCGGCGCAGGGCTTCCTCGTAGCCGGCGGGATCGGCGTTCCACATCGCGCCGTGTCCGGCCTCCCGCACCGTGTGCAGGGTGATCAGGTCGGGTCGGGCCGCGGCGAGCCTGCGGGAGGGTTCCCACGGAGCGAGCGTGTCGTCCGGACCGTGGAAGATCAGTACGGGGATCCGCAGCGCTCCGGGGTCGGCGCCGGGCGGCAGCCGGTCGGCGCGCAGCCCCGCGCGGCCCTCGGCGGCCCGGACCGCCAGCGGGAGCACGGGGGCCGGGGTGCCGCGCGCGGCGGCGAGTGCGCGCAGGGTGGTGTGCCAGTCGAGCACGGGCGAGTCCAGTACCAGCCCGGCGACGCGGTCGGCCAGGGCGGAGCGCTCGACGGCGTGCAGGGCCATGGTGGCGCCGGTGGACCAGCCGTGCAGGATCACGCGCCGGGCGCCGTAGCGCAGCGCGTAGCGGATGGCGGCGTCCAGGTCCCGCCATTCGGATTCGCCGAGGTGGCCGAGGCCGTCGGGGGGTTCGGGGGCGCCGAGGTCGCCGCGGTAGCCGAGGTCGAGGACGGGCAGCCGGTGGCGGTGCAGGAAAGGCATGACCACCATCGGGTGCTCGCGGCCGGCGCCGAGTCCGTGGACGGTGATCACCCAGGTGTCCCGGGCGGCCGGCACGAACCATGCCGGAAGGGCGCCGAGCTCTCCGGGGACGTCCACGTCGGCGTGGTCGAGCCCGAGGGCGGAGCGCGGGTTCCCGAGGAACACCTGGGGGGTGAGGGTGACCCGGGTGCCGGGGTCGAGGCTGCCGTGGGTGACGGTCAGGAGCCTGCGCACGACGGTGTCCGGGTCGTGGTCGGCGTCCGGGAGCACGGGCCCGACGACGGCGTGCAGCCCGGGTGCGGAGAGGCCGTACGTACCGGGGCGCAGGGAGGCGAGGGAGCGGGTCAGCGCGATCCGGCCGTCCCCGGCGGAGTGCACGCTCAGGCGGGTGCCGCCGGGGAGCGGTGCGCCGGGGCGGGGTCGCAGCGCGGAGTCGGCGGCGTACCGGCCGGCCGCCACGGCGGCCACCCCCGCGCCGATGAGGGTCGTGGTGACGGCCGCTGCCGTCGCTGTAACGGTACGCACCGTTCCAGTGTGGTCGCGCAGCGTCGGACAGGCCACCGGAAGGAGTTGCTCCGGGTCTACGCGGGGAGAGTGATCCGGGTCACTTTCGAGGGGTCGCGGGGATGGCCGGGGGCACTTCGGGGGACGTGCGGAGGGGTTCATTCACCCAGCTTTGACGTGCATTAATGCGGAAATCTACGTAAGAATCAGGACGAATGTCCCGATGGCGCCCCGTGCCCGTACACCGCTCCGCCGGAGCCAGTTCACCTTCCGTTCATCCAGGTTGCCTACGTTCGCCGAGCCACTGACGCCAAACAGAAGCCTGGGTAAATGGAGCACATAACGCTTCTCCTCGGGATCGTGATCATCACCGCTCTCGTGTTCGACTTCACGAACGGTTTTCACGACACGGCCAACGCGATGGCCACCACCATCTCGACCGGCGCCCTCAAGCCCAAGACCGCGGTGGCCATGTCCGCCGTCCTCAACCTCGTCGGCGCCTTCATGTCCGTGGAGGTCGCCAAGACGATCTCCAAGGGCCTGGTCAACGAGGAAGGCATCCAGCCAGAGGTGATCTTCGCCGCGCTGGTCGGCGCCATCCTCTGGAACCTCGTCACCTGGCTGGTCGGACTCCCCTCGAGCTCCTCCCACGCCCTGATGGGCGGCCTGATCGGCGCCGCGGTCGCCTCCGCCGGCATCGGCGCGGTCAACGGCAGCGTCATCGTCACCAAGGTGCTCATCCCCGCGATCGCCGCCCCGCTGGTGGCCGGCATCGCCGCGTACCTGGCCGCCAAGGTCACCTACAAGCTGGGGGACAAGGTCGGCGGGCAGACCGCGAAGAAGGGCTACCGCGCCGGTCAGATCGCCTCGGCCGGTCTGGTCTCCCTCGCGCACGGCACCAACGACGCGCAGAAGACGATGGGCATCATCACGCTGGCCCTCATCGCCGGCGGCGCGATCGCGCCCGACGCGAACCCGCCGGTCTGGGTCATCGTCTCCGCCGGTCTGGCCATCGCCATGGGCACCTACCTGGGCGGCTGGCGCATCATCCGCACCATGGGCAGCGGCCTGACCGACCTGCAGCCGCAGCAGGGCTTCGCCGCCCAGACCTCGGCCGCGTCCGTCATCCTCGCCTCCTCCAACCTGGGCTTCTCGCTCTCCACCACCCACTCGTGCTCCGGTGCGGTCATGGGGGCGGGCCTGGGCCGCAAGGGCGGTGTGGTCCGCTGGTCCACCGCGACCCGCATGTTCGTCGCCTGGGGCCTGACCCTGCCGGCCGCCGCGCTGGTCTCGGCCGGTGCCGAGCTGGTCATGCGCGCCGGTGACATCGGCATCGCCGCCGTCACCGTCTTCCTGGTCGGCTCCTGCCTGGCCATCTGGCTCATCTCGCGCCGCCAGGTCGTCGACCACAACAACGTCAACGACGTCGAGCAGACGGACGACGAGGCGCCCGGTGTCGTCACCACGGCCATCGCGGCCGTCACCGTCCCGCCGACCGTCGCCGCCGCCGGTACCACCGCGGCGGTCACGGACGAGGACCTCAGGGCCACCATCCCGGCCGCGGCGCAGACCCCGGCGGCTCCGGCCGCCACGGTCTGACCGGAACCGAAGACACAAGAGGAATCGGCAGTATGAAGATCGACTGGGAAGCACTCGGCTCCGTTTTCGGCGTCAGCCTCTTCGCCACCGTCGCCCTCGTGGCCCTCTTCACCCTGGGTCTGGTGGGCCTGTCCAAGCACGAGGCGGCCACCGAGCAGGGCGGCAGCGCCACCCTGGCCCGCAGCGGCGCGTACCTCTGCTTCGGGCTCGTCGCGGTGGCCGTGACGTACGGGATCTACCTGATCGTCGCCTGATCGGCGCCCGGTCCCCCGCGACCGCGCCGCTCAGGTGTGAAAGATCGTGCAAGCTCCCTCCGGGTTCGTCCCGGAGGGAGCTTTCGCATCTCCCGACCCGGCCGCGCCGCAGGTCAACGGCGAGTTGACGGGCCTTCCGGGTGCGTGGTGGACTGCCCGAGCCAATACGGCGGCATGGAGAGGAAGTCCGGTGCGATTCCGGCGCGGTCCCGCCACTGTCACCGGGAGGCGCACGCCGCGCGTGCGCCCCGGGAGCCAGGAACTCTCGCCGCCGGACACGTCGAACCAGGGCGCGGACCCTGAGTGAGGACATACCTGCCACCATGCGTGCCGATCGCGTCTTCGCGTACGGCGCCACGGCGGGCCTGATCGGCGACCGGATCCTCGGTGATCCGCGCCGAGGGCACCCCGTGGCCGCCTTCGGACGGGCCGCCGCCGCCGTCGAGCGTTCCCTGTGGCGTGACGACCGCGGCCGGGGGGCCCTGCACACCCTCCTGTGCGTCGGGGGCGCGGCCGCCGTCGGCGCACTGGCCGCCCGGTCCGTGCGCTCCCGGCCCGCGGCCGCCCGTATCGCCCTGACCGCCGCCGCCACCTGGGCCGTCGTGGGCGGCACCTCGCTGGGCCGGGAGGCCCGCGCCATCGGCGGCGCGCTCGCCGCCGGGGACGTCGAGGTGGCCCGTGAGCGGCTGCCGCACCTGTGCGGCCGCGACCCGCAGGCCCTGGACGGGCAGCAGATGGCCCGGGCCGTCGTGGAGTCCGTGGCCGAGAACACCTCCGACGCGGTGGTGGGGGCCCTGGTGTGGGGTGCCGTCGCCGGGGTCCCCGGGCTGCTGGCCTTCCGCGCCGTCAACACCCTGGACGCGATGGTCGGCCACAAGTCCCCCCGACACCTGCGCTACGGCTGGGCCTCGGCCCGGCTCGACGACCTCGCCGGCTGGCCGGGGGCCCGGCTGACGGCCCTGGCCGCCGTCGTGGCCGGCCCCGACCGGCGCGGTGCCGTACGCGCGTGGCGGGCGGACGCCGCCGCGCACCCGAGCCCGAACGCCGGTCCCGTCGAGGCCTCCTTCGCCGGGGCGCTCGGCGTCAGACTGGGCGGGACCCTGGCCTACGGCGGCCGGGTCGAGCACCGGGCCGTGCTGAACGGCGGCTCCGGACGCCCGGTGCGGGTCGCGGACATCGAGCGGGCGGTACGGCTGTCACGGCAGGTCACATGGCTGGCCCTGGGCGCCTGCGTGGCCGTCCGGGCCCTGGGGACACGAATGCGGAGGGGACGCGCATGAGCGGCGCGAAGCGCGGCGGCGGACTGCTGGTCGCGGGGACGACGTCGGACGCGGGCAAGAGCGTGGTCACCGCGGGCATCTGCCGCTGGCTGGCCCGCCAGGGTGTGAAGGTGGCGCCCTTCAAGGCGCAGAACATGTCGCTGAACTCCTTCGTCACCCGGGAGGGCGCCGAGATCGGGCGCGCCCAGGCGATGCAGGCCCAGGCGGCCCGCGTGGAGCCGACCGCACTGATGAACCCCGTGCTCCTCAAGCCCGGCAGCGACCGCACCAGCCAGGTGGTGCTGCTCGGCAGGCCCGTGGGCGAGATGAGCGCGCGCGGCTACCACGGCGGGCGGCAGGAGCAGCTGCTCGGCGTCGTCACGGACTGCCTGGAGCAGCTCCGGGGCACGTATGACGCCGTGATCTGCGAGGGGGCGGGCAGTCCGGCCGAGATCAACCTGCGCCGGACCGACATCGTGAACATGGGCATCGCGCGGGCCGCGCGCTTCCCGGTGGTCGTGGTCGGCGACATCGACCGGGGCGGGGTGTTCGCGTCGTTCTTCGGGACGACGGCGCTGCTCTCCCCGCAGGACCAGGAGCTGATCGCCGGGTACCTGGTGAACAAGTTCCGCGGCGACGTCTCGCTGCTGGAGCCCGGCATGGAGATGCTGCGGGGGCTGACCGGCCGGGCGACGTACGGGGCGCTGCCCTTCCGGCACGGGCTGGGCATCGACGAGGAGGACGGCCTGCGGGTCTCGCTGCGGGGCGCCGTACGGGAGTCCGTGGTGGCTCCGCCCGTGGGCGAGGACGTCCTGCGGGTCGCGGTCTGCGCGGTGCCGCTGATGTCGAACTTCACGGACGTCGACGCGCTCGCGGCCGAACCCGGCGTCGTGGTGCGCTTCGTGGACCGCGCGGAGGAACTGGCCGACGCGGACCTGGTCGTCGTACCGGGCACCCGCGGCACGGTGAAGGCGCTGGCGTGGCTGCGCGAGCGCGGCCTGGCGGACGCGCTCGCCCGGCGGGCCGCCGAGGGCCGGCCGGTGCTGGGCATCTGCGGCGGTTTCCAGGCACTGGGCGAGCGGATCTCGGACGACGTCGAGTCCAAGGCGGGCGAGGTCGACGGCCTCGGGTTGCTGCCGGTACGGGTGCGCTTCGCGCCCGAGAAGACCTTGGCCCGGCCGTCCGGGACGGCTCTCGGCGAGCCGGTGGACGGGTACGAGATCCATCACGGGGTGGCCGAGGTCCTGGGCGGGGAACCGTTCCTGGACGGCTGCCGGGTGGGCTCGGTGTGGGGCACGCACTGGCACGGCTCGCTGGAGTCCGACGGTTTCCGCCGGGCGTTCCTGCGGGAGGTGGCGGCGGCCGCGGGCCGGCGCTTCGTCCCGGCCCCCGACACCTCGTTCGCCACGCTGCGCGAGGATCAGCTGGACCTGCTGGGCGATCTGATCGAACAGCACGCGGACACGGACGCCCTGCTGAAGCTGATCGAAGCGGGGGCCCCGGCCGGGCTCCCCTTCCTCCCGCCGGGCGCACCGTGACCGGCGGGGCCCGGCGCCTTCAGCCCCGCCGGTGTTCGAGGCGCGGGGGTCCGGGGGCGGGGCCCCCGGCACGGCGCCGCACCTGCACGGGGAACAGCCCGCGCACGCACACCCGAGTCCGCCCAGAGAGAGGTATCGCATGAGCACGCCCTATCCGTTCACCGCGGTGGTCGGCCAGACCGACCTGCGGCTGGCGCTCCTGCTGAACGCCGTGAGCCCGGCGGTCGGCGGTGTGCTCGTGCGCGGGGAGAAGGGGACCGCGAAGTCCACCGCCGTGCGCGCGTTGTCGGCGCTGCTGCCGCAGGTCGACGTCGTCCCCGGCTGCCGGTTCTCGTGCGCGCCCGCCGCGCCGGATCCGGACTGCCCCGACGGTCCGCACGCGGCGGGCCCCGGCGGCGCCCGCCCGGCCCGCATGGTGGAACTGCCCGTCGGTGCCTCCGAGGACCGCCTCGTCGGCGCCCTCGACATCGAACGGGCCCTCGCCGACGGCGTGAAGGCCTTCGAGCCGGGCCTGCTCGCCGACGCCCACCGCGGGATCCTCTACGTGGACGAGGTCAACCTCCTCCACGACCACCTGATCGACCTGCTGCTGGACGCCGCGGCGATGGGCGCCTCGTACGTCGAGCGCGAGGGCGTCTCCGTGCGCCACGCGGCCCGCTTCCTGCTCGTCGGCACCATGAACCCGGAGGAGGGCGAGCTGCGCCCGCAGCTCCTCGACCGCTTCGGGCTGACCGTGGAGGTCGCCGCCTCCCGCGAGCCCGCCCAGCGGGTCGAGGTGGTCCGCCGCCGGCTCGCCTACGAGGACGACCCCGCGGGCTTCGCCGCCGGCTGGTCGCGGGACGAGAGCGAGGTCCGGGCCCGGGTCGTGGCCGCGCGGGCCCTGCTGCCGCAGGTCCGCCTCGGGGACACCGCGCTGCTCCGGATCGCCGCGGCCTGCGCCGGCTTCGAGGTCGACGGCATGCGCGCCGACATCGTGATGGCACGGACCGCGACCGCGCTGGCCGCCTGGGCGGGGCGTACGGAGGTGCTGAAGGAGGACGTGCGGCAGGCCGCGCTGCTCGCGCTCCCCCACCGGCGGCGCCGCAACCCCTTCGACGCGCCGGGGCTCGACGAGGACAAGCTGGACGAGATCCTCGACGGGTTCCCCGACGAGGAGCCGGAGCCCGAGCCGGAGCCCGGCACCGACCCGGAGCCCGACCCGGACGGCGGTCCCGAGAACCCGCAGGGCCCGGGCGACGGCGGCGGCCCCGACGGGGGCGGCGGAGTACCCCCGCAGGGCAGCGGCCCCCAGGACGCGCAGCCCCCGGCGGAGCCCGCCGAGGCCCCCGCGGACTCCCCCGAGGCGCCCCGGCAGCCCTCCGCCCAGGAGGCGGGCGGGCCCGAGCAGGCGGCCGTACGGGCCGCCGAGCCCTTCCGGACGAAGATGCTGAGCGTGCCGGGGCTGGGAGAGGGCGCCGCCGGGCGGCGTTCGCGCGCCCGGACCGCCCACGGCCGGACCACCGGCGCCCAGCGCCCGCGCGGCCAGCTCACGAAGCTGCACCTGGCGGCCACCGTGCACGCGGCGGCCCCGCACCAGAAGGCGCGCGGCCGCGCCGGGCGCGGCCTGGTGATCCGCAAGGACGACCTGCGCCAGGCCACCCGGGAGGGCCGCGAGGGCAACCTCGTCCTCTTCGTCGTCGACGCCTCCGGCTCCATGGCCGCCCGGCAGCGGATGAGCGCGGTCAAGGGCGCCGTGCTGTCGCTCCTCCTGGACGCCTACCAGCGCCGCGACAAGGTCGGCCTGATCACCTTCCGCGGCGCCGCCGCCGAGCTGGCGCTGCCGCCCACCTCCTCGGTGGACGCGGCGGCCGCCCGGCTGGAGAAGCTGCCCACCGGCGGCCGCACCCCGCTCGGTTCCGGACTGCTCAAGGCCCACGAGGTCCTGCGGATCGAACGGCTGCGGGATCCGAGCCGGCGTCCGCTGCTGGTCGTGGTCACCGACGGGCGGGCCACCTCGGCCGGGACCGTCGGCGGCGACCCGCGCGAGCTGACGGCGCGCAGCGCCCGGCTGCTGGCCGGCGACGGGGTCGCGTCGGTGGTCGTGGACTGCGAGTCGGGGCCGGTCCGGCTGGGGCTGGCCGGGGTGCTCGCGGCCGACCTCGGCGGCCCGGCCGTCACCCTCGACGGGCTGCGGGCCGACTCGCTGGCCGGGCTCGTGAAGGACGTACGTACCGCAGTGACCGCTCCCGCTCCCCACACCACCAGGAGGGCCGCGTAATGCCCCAGGGACAGCCGTCCGTCGTTCCGGACGACGGACTCACCACCCGCCAGCGGCGCAACCGCCCGCTCGTCCTCGTCCACACCGGGCCCGGCAAGGGCAAGTCCACGGCGGCCTTCGGGCTGGCGCTGCGCGCCTGGAACCAGGGCTGGCCGATCGGGGTGTTCCAGTTCGTCAAGTCGGCGAAGTGGAAGGTCGGCGAGGAGAACGCGCTCAAGGTGCTCGGTGCCTCCGGCGAGGGCGGCAGCGTGGTCTGGCACAAGATGGGCGAGGGCTGGTCCTGGGTCCAGCGGGACGCGCAGCTCGACAACGAGCAGGCGGCCAAGGAGGGCTGGGAGCAGGTCAAGCGGGATCTGGCCGCCGAGACGCACAAGCTGTACGTGCTGGACGAGTTCGCGTACCCGATGCACTGGGGCTGGATCGACGTCGACGAGGTCATCGAGGTGCTGCGCGGCCGGCCCGGGACCCAGCACGTGGTGATCACCGGCCGCAACGCGCCGGAGAAATTGCTGGAGTTCGCGGACCTGGTCACCGAGATGACGAAGGTGAAGCACCCGATGGACGCCGGCCAGAAGGGCCAGAAGGGCATCGAGTGGTGACTGCGTTCGACATGCCCCGGCTGGTCATGGCCGCTCCGTCGTCCGGCAGCGGCAAGACCACCGTGGCCACGGGCCTGATGGCGGCCTTCGCGGAGCGCGGCCTCGCCGTGTCCCCGCACAAGGCCGGGCCCGACTACATCGACCCCGGCTACCACGCGCTGGCCACCGGCCGGCCGGGGCGCAACCTCGACGCCTTCATGTGCGGGCCGGAGCTGGTCGCTCCACTGTTCGCGCACGGGGCGGCCGGGTGCGACCTCGCCGTGGTCGAAGGCGTGATGGGGCTCTACGACGGGGCCGCGGGCCGGGGCGAGCTGGCGTCGACGGCGCAGGTGGCGAAGCTGCTGCGGGCACCGGTGGTGCTGGTGGTCGACGCGTCCTCGCAGTCGCGGTCGGTGGCGGCGCTGGTGCACGGCTTCGCGTCCTTCGACCCGCAGGTGCGCCTGGGCGGCGTGATCCTGAACAAGGTCGGCTCGGACCGGCACGAGGTGATGCTGCGGGAGGCACTGGAGGAGGCGGGGATGCCGGTGCTCGGCGTCCTGCGGCGGGCTCCGCAGGTGGCCACGCCCTCGCGTCACCTGGGGCTGGTGCCCGTGGCCGAGCGGCACTCCGACGCGCTGGCCGCGGTGGCGGCGCTGGCCGAGCAGGTCAGGGCTGGCTGTGACCTGGACGCGCTGATGGCGCTGGCCCGGACGGCGCCGCCGCTGTCCTGCGAGCCGTGGTCGCCGGCCGTCGAGGCGGCGGAATCGGGGCAGGACACCGGCACCGGCACCGGCGGTGCACCGTACGGCCGGCCCGTCGTCGCGGTCGCCGGCGGTCCCGCGTTCACGTTCTCCTACGCCGAGCACGCGGAGCTGCTCAGCGCGGCCGGGGCGGAGGTCGTCACCTTCGACCCGCTCCGGGACGAGGCGCTGCCCGAGGGGACCGGCGGTCTGGTGATCGGCGGCGGGTTCCCCGAGGTCTACGCGCCCGAGCTGTCCGCCAACGAACCGCTGCGGGCGGCCGTGTCGGCCTTCGCTGCGGCGGGCGGCCCGGTGGCGGCCGAGTGCGCCGGGCTGCTGTACCTGGCGCGGTCGCTGGACGGGAAGCCCATGTGCGGGGTCCTCGACGCGGACGCGCGGATGTCGGAGCGGCTGACCCTCGGCTACCGCGAGGCGGTGGCGGTGTCCGACAGCTCGCTCGCGGCGGCCGGGACCCGGCTGCGCGGGCACGAGTTCCACCGGACGGTGATCGAGCCGGGCGCCGGTACGGCACCGGCATGGGGGTTCACGCACCCGGAACGCCGGGTCGAGGGCTTCGTCCGGCAGGGCGTGCACGCCAGTTACCTGCACACGCACTGGGCGGCGGAGCCGTCCGTCGCCCGCCGCTTCGCCCGCGCCGCGGCCGCGCGGACGGCAGCCGTACGGGACGCCGCGGCAGCGCGGCGGTGAACCCCGTCGGCTCACTCCGCGATGCCCACCACGAGCCAGATCCCGGCCACCCCGCCCACCGTGCACATCAGCGTGGACAGGGCGGGGTGCTTGTGGTGCGCCTCGGGCAGGATCTCGGCGGCCGCCAGGTAGAGCAGGAGGCCGCCGAAGAAGCCGAGGTACGCACCGAGGGGTTCCTCCGGAAGGGTGAACAGCACGGTGGACGCGGCGCCCACCACCGGGGCCGCCGCGTCCGCGAACAGCATCATCAGGGCCTTGCGGCGGTCGTTCCCGTAGAGGCTGGTGAGGGTGTAGGTGTTGAACCCGTCGGCGAAGTCGTGGGTGATGACGGCCAGCGCCACGGCCACGCCCATCCCGCCGCCGACCTGGAAGGCCGCGCCCAGCGCCACCCCGTCGGCGAGGCTGTGGCCGACCATCGCACCGGCAGCGGTGAGCCCGACCTCGGGGACGCGCGCGCCGTCCTCGGCGCCGTGCGCGGCCTGACGCACGGCCAGGAGCCGCTCGACGACGTGGGCGACGAGGAAGCCGGCCACGAAGAGCAGCAGGGCGAGCGGGACGCCGAAGACCTCGTCGCCCGCCGCGTGCAGGGCCTCGGGGAGCAGGTCCAGGCCGACGACGCCGAGCATCAGCCCGCCGGCCAGGCCCAGCACGAGGTGGCGGCGGTCGGTGACGCGTTGCGCCGTCCAACCGCCCAGCAGGGTCATCAGGAACGCGCCCAGCGCCACGATCACGGCCATGTGCCCTTGGATACAGACTCCTCGTCCCGCGCGCACGTCCGCGCCCGGGTGGCGGGGGTCGCGGAGTTGACGACCGACCGGTGTCCGGTGAGCTGCCGGTGACCGTGACTACGGAGGGAGGCCCCCCGGTGGGCGAGGACACGACGCGGCTGGTGGTCGGGGTCGGCGGGCGCGCGGGAGTCTCCGTGGAGGAGGTCTGCGCCCTGGTCGAGGAGACGCTGCGGGGCGCCGGGCTGGCCGCGGAGACGGTGACGGCGCTGGCCACGGTGGACTCGAAGGCGGGCGAGGCGGGGATCGTCGGCGCGGCGGAACGTTTCGGCGTGCCCGTCCTCGGCTATCCCGCGGACCGGCTGGCGGGCGTCGACGTACCGCATCCCTCGGAGGCGGCGCGGGCCGCGACCGGGACCCCCTCGGTGGCGGAGGCCGCGGCCCTCGTGACGGGCGGGGAACTCCTCGTGCCCAAGCGGCGTTCGCTCTCGGCGACCTGTGCGGTCGCCACGGCGCAGGCTCACGACCTGCGCCACCACGGGGACGCCGAGGTGGTGGACGCGGGCGCGGAGCTGGAGGACCTCGCGGTCAACGTACGGGCGCACACGCCCCCGGAGTGGCTCAGGCGACGGATCGCCGCCTCCCTCACGGACCTCGCCGCGTACCCCGACGGGCGCGCCGCCCGCGCGGCGGTGGCGGCCCGGCACCGCCTGCCGGTGGAGCGGGTGCTGCTGACGGCGGGTGCGGCGGAGGCCTTCGTGCTCATCGCGCGGGCCCTCGGCGCCCGACGGCCGGTCGTGGTGCATCCGCAGTTCACCGAGCCGGAGGCGGCCCTGCGGGACGCCGGTCACCGGGTCGAGCGGGTGGTGCTGCGGGCCGAGGACGGCTTCCGGCTGGATCCGGCGGCCGTGCCGGAGGAAGCGGACCTGGTGGTCGTCGGCAATCCGACCAACCCGACGTCCGTCCTCCACCCGGCGGCCGTCCTGGCGCGACTGGCCCGGCCGGGCCGGATCCTGGTGGTGGACGAGGCGTTCATGGACGCCGTCCCGGGCGAGCGGGAGGCCCTCGCGGGCAGGACGGACCTGCCGGGGCTGGTGGTGCTGCGCAGCCTGACCAAGACGTGGGGCCTGGCGGGGCTGCGGATCGGGTACGTCCTGGCCGAGCCCGGCGTGATCGCGAAGCTGGCCGCGGCGCAGCCGCTGTGGCCGGTGTCGACGCCCGCCCTGGTGGCGGCCGAGGCCTGCGTGGCTCCGGCGGCGCTGGCCGAGGCGGAGGAGGCGGCGCGCCGGATCGCGGTGGACCGGGAGCACCTGCTGGCCGGGCTCGCGGAGTTCGACGAGGTGACGGTCGTGGGGGTGGCGCAGGGGCCGTTCGTGCTGATCCGGGTCGAGGACGGCGCGCAGGTCCGTACCCGGCTGCGGGCCCTCGGTTTCGCCGTCCGGCGCGGGGACACCTTCCCCGGGCTGGACCGGACCTGGCTGCGGCTGGCGGTGCGCGACCGGGCGACGACGGGCCGGCTGCTGCAGGCCCTGGACCGCGCCCTCGCGCTGACGTCGCGCTGATGTCGCGCTGACGCCGCACCGCGCCCGCGCCGCGCCCGCGCGGACGTGCCGCCGGGGCCGCGCCGACCTCGGACGGAGCCCGTGCGCGCCTGCCTGACTTGCGTGTTCCGGAATGCTCCGCCGGGGGGTTCACTCGAACGGCCCACCTACGATGGCCGCGGGGGCGGGGCCGTTCGAGGATCCCCGCATCGGGTGCGGCACACGCGGGGGGTCGGGACATGAAGAAATCCACGGCGGCAGGCGCGGCGCTGGCCGGGCTCGTGGTCGCGGGCTGCGCGCTGTACGCCGTACCGCGGCTGCTCGACGGGGACGGCGGGCCGGCCGCACGGCAGCGGCTGGGGAGCGAGCCGGGCGGAGGGACGCCGTCGCGGCCCGCTGCTCCGGCCGCCCCGGCGGGACGGCCGTTCACGCTCGTGGCGACGGGGGACATCATCCCGTACCCGTCGATCATCCAGCGGGCGGGGGACGACGCCGACGAGGCCGGGGAGTACGACTTCCGGAAGATACTCGCGGGGGTCAAACCCCTGGTGTCCGCCGCCGACCTGGCGATATGCCACCACGAGATACCGTACGGGCGTCCCGGCGGCCCCTACACCGGTTATCCCACCTTCAAGGCCCCGCACCAGCTGGCGGACGCCCTCAAGGACGCCGGGTACGACAGCTGCTCCACCGCCTCGAACCACACGCTGGACGACGGTTACGAGGGCCTGGCCCGCACCCTGGAGCACCTGGACCGGGTCGGCATCCCGCACGTCGGTTCGGCCCGCAGCGCGGAGGAGGCGAAGGCGCCCGCCCTGCTGTCGGCTGGCGGCGCGAAGGTCGCCCAGCTGTCGTACACGTACGGAACGAACGGCATCCCGCTCCCCCGGGACAGGCCGTGGGCCGTGAACCTGATCGACAAGGACCGGATCGTCGCCGACGCCCGGGCGGCCCGGGCGGGCGGCGCGAACGTCGTCGTGCTCAGCGTCCACTGGGGCACCGAGTGGCAGACGGCCCCCGACGAGCAGCAGGAGGAGCTGGCGCAGGCGCTGACCGCGTCCCGCTCGGCCGACGGTCTCCCCGACATCGACCTGATCATCGGGACGCACAACCACGTGCCGCAGCCCTACGAGAAGATCAACGGCACCTGGGTGGTCTTCGGCATGGGCGACCAGGTCGCCAGCTTCGTCCCCGCCGACAAGCTGCGCGGCAACCAGTCCTCGGTCCCCCGCTTCACCTTCGCCCCGGTGGCGGACCGTCCGGGCCGCTGGGAGGTGGTCAAGGCGGAGTACCTCACGCAGTACTCGGACATGGGCCCGCCGTTCCGCGTCGTCTGCGCCTCCTGCGCGGCCTCGGACGAGGCGCTGCCGGCCGCGAAGCGCGACGCGTACGCGCGGATCGACCGGCAGGTCACCGAAGCGGTGATGGCGCGGGGCGCGGGCGACCAGGGGCTGGCCCACGCCACCCGATGAGCACTCCCCTCCGATGTGCTCGCCGGGCGGCGTGACCCGCGGCGCCCCGGCGGTCCTACTGGGCCCTGCCGCGCCGGGTCAGGAAGAGCGCGCCGCCGCCGAGGGCGAGCAGCGTCAGCGCGCCGCCCGTGATGAAGGGGGTGAGCGAACCGCCGCCGGTCTCGGCCAGGTTGGCGTCGGTGGTGCCGGGGCCGGTGCCGGGGCCGGCCGTGGTGCCGGTGCCCGTGCCGGTCTGGGTCTTGATGTCGGGCTGTCCGGGCGCCTTCGCCGTGGGCGCCGGGGCCGCCGGGGACTCGCAGTGCGCCTCGGCCAGCACGATCTCGCCGTCCACCTGCGCCACGTTGAGGTTGAGGGGGTTCACCGCCACCTTCAGCCGGAGCGCCGCCGCGGCGGCGGTGGTGGAGGTGGTCTGCGTGCCGGACAGCTCCAGGCTGACCATGCCGACCCCGGGGACCTCGACCTTGGTGGGGCCGCCCGCGGACAGGGTGACCCTCTTGCCGAGCGCGGTCACCGTGCCGAGGACGTTCGCGCTGGCCACCGGCTTCTTGCCGGCTTCGCAGACGGCCTTGGAGGTGACCTTCTCCACCTCGATCAGCGAGAGCAGCGGCAGGCCGGGGACGTGCACGCGGGCCTTGGCGAGATTCGCCTCGGCCTCCGCCCGGGTCTTGTCCGCCGTGGCCTTGGAGGTGGCGACGTCGGCCCGCAGGACGCTGACCGGCTGGTTCCCCTCGACCCCGTCCAGGGTGACGGTGAGCGCCGTCTTCTCGGCGGTCGCGGGGGCGCTGACCTCGTTGAGGGTGGCCTTCATCGGGACGTGCACGGTCTTGTTGAGCAGGCCCACGTCCAGTCCGGTGCGCAGGACCACGGCACCGGCCTTGCCCTCTCCTCCGCCGCCGGGGGTGCCTCCCGTGGCGGAGGCGGGCGGCGCCGCGAGCAGGGCCACCGCTCCCGTGGCGAGCAGAACGGCCGCGGGCATGCGGAAGGTGTTGCTGTTCAAGGTGGTGGAACCCCCGGGGAGATGGGTGCCGTCGCGCGGCCAATGGGGGACATCGCGCGCGCCGACGGCTTCGACCCTGGGAATCCTTACTCAATGTGGGTGATGGGACAGCTACCTGACGTCACTTCACCCCAACGGGTGGTTTCCGTGCGGGGATTCGATTTGCGGCGGGGCTCACGGGCCGCGCTCAGGCCCTGACCCTCCCGTCGACGACCACGCGCCGCGGCTGCGCCAGGACCCGTACGTCGGCCCGCGGGTCGGCGTCGTAGACCACCAGGTCCGCCGGGGCGCCCTCGGTGAGGCCGGGCCGGCCGAGCCACTCGCGCGCCGCCCAGGCCGTGGCCGAGAGGGCGTCCAGAGCCGGGATCCCGGCGGTCACGAGCTCGGCGACCTCCGCCGCGACCAGGCCGTGCGGCAGCGAACCGCCCGCGTCGGTGCCTACGAAGACTTGGATGCCCGCGTCGTGGGCGGCCCGGACGGTGTCGTAGCGCCGCTCGTGGAGCCTGCGCATGTGCGCCGACCAGCGGGGGAACTTCGCGTCTCCGCCGGCCGCCAGCTTCGGGAAGGTCGCGATGTTGACGAGGGTGGGGACGATCGCGACGCCGCGCTCCGCGAACAGCGGGATGGTGTCCTCGGTGAGGCCGGTGGCGTGTTCGATGCAGTCGATGCCCGCCTCGACGAGGTCGCGCAGCGCGTCCTCGGCGAAGCAGTGGGCGGTGACCCGGGCGCCCAGCCGGTGCGCCTCGGCGATGGCCGCCTCGACCTCGGCGCGCGGCCAGCAGGCCGTCAGGTCTCCTGCGTCGCGGTCGATCCAGTCGCCGACGAGCTTCACCCAGCCGTCGCCGCGCCGCGCCTCGCGGCCGACGTACTCGACGAGGTCGGCCGGCTCGATCTCGTGGGCGTAGTTGCGGATGTAGCGGCGGGTGCGCGCGATGTGCCGGCCCGCCCGGATGATCTTCGGCAGGTCCTCGCGGTCGTCGATCCAGCGGGTGTCGGACGGCGACCCGGCGTCGCGGATCAGCAGGGTGCCCGCGTCGCGGTCGGTGAGGGCCTGCCGCTCTGCGGTGCCGGCGTCGACCGGGCCGTGGGCGTCCAGCCCCACGTGGCAGTGCGCGTCGACCAGTCCGGGCAGGACCCAGCCGGTCACGGTGGTGACCTCGCGGGCGCCGGGCGGGCGCTCGTAGGAGACGCGGCCGCCGACGACCCACAGTTCGTCGCGGACCTCGTCGGGCCCGACCAGCACCCGCCCCTTCACGTGCAGCACGTCGCTCACATCGCTCATGGCGGCACTGTACGCGCGGCTCCCGTCGGGTCAGGAGGCGGAGAGCACGTCCAGCAGCCGGTCCACCTCGGCCTCGGTGTTGTACAGGTGGAACGAGGCCCGGAGCAGGCCGGCCCGGGCGGACGTCATGATGCCCGCCGCCTGCAGGTCGGTCTGCCGGTCCGCCAGGCCCGGCACGGAGACGATGGCGGAGTCACCGGGCACGGGCTCGTGGCCCAGGCTCGCGAGCCCGGCGCGGTAGCGGGCGGCCAGGGCGGTGTCGTGGGCGTGCACGGCCTCGATGCCGATCCGCTCGATCAGGGCCAGTGAGACTTCGGCCGCGTGGTAGGCGAGGAAGGCCGGGGACTCGTCGAACCGCCTCGCGGAGCCGGCCAGTTTCGGCATCGGGCCGTAGACGGCGTCCCACACGGACTCCGCCGCCACCCAGCCGGCGTGCAGCGGGGTCAGGGCCTCCTGGGCCTCCCGCGACACGGTCATGAACGAGGCCCCGCGGACACCGAGCAGCCACTTGAAGCCGACGGCGACCGTGTAGTCGTACGGCGAGGCGTCGAAGGGGAGCCAGCCCACCGCCTGGGAGGCGTCCACGAGCATCCGGGCGCCGTGCGCCGACGTCGCCGCGCGCACCGCCCGCAGGTCGGCCTTGCGCCCGTCCGCGGACTGTACGGCGCTCAGCGAGACCAGGGCGGTGTCCGGGCCGACGGCGTCGGCGAGGCACTCCAGGGGCGCGAAGCGCACCTTGAGGTCGTCCCGGACCACGAAGGGGTTGATGACGGAGGCGAACTCCCTCTCCGGGCACAGCACTTCGGCGCCGGAGGGCAGCGAGGCGGCGACGAGGCCGACGTGGGTGGACACGGCCGCGCCGACCGCCACCCGGTCGGCGTCCACACCGACCAGGCGGCCGAAGGCGGCGCGGGAGCGGTTCACGCGCTCGAAGTCGCCGAATCCGGCGGGGATCCCGGCTCCCGCGGCCTCGGCGAGACTCCGTGACCGCCGCGACGGCGGAGCGCGGTACGACGCCGCAGTTGGCGGAGTTGAGGTAGGTGGTGGAGTGGGCGAACTCGGCACGGGTCGCTTCGGTGATCGAGAGATCCATGGCGTCAACTCTGCGCCAGGACGGACCCAAAGTCCATTGCCGAGTTCCACTCGCCCCATCCAAGTATTACTTATACTTGCGGGTCACCCCTGCGGGACGGCGCAGGCTCCGTCGGGCTCGCAGGCGTCGGCCGCGGCGGTCGGCTCCTCCACCTCGCGCCCGGCCCAGGCCTGCTCCAGGGCGCGGGTGAACACCTCCGCCGGCTGCCCGCCGGAGATCCCGTAGCGGCGGTCGAGGACGAAGAACGGCACGGCGTTCACCCCCAGCTCGGCGGCCTCGCGCTCGTCGGCGCGGACCTCGTCGGCGTAGGCGGAACCGTCGGCGAGGACGGCGCGGGCCTCCGCCTCGTCCAGGCCGGCCTCGACGGCGAGCGCGAGCAGCACCTCGGGATCGAAGACGGAGCGCTCCTCGCCGAAGTTGGCGCGGAAGGCGAGGTCCAGCAGCTCCCCCTGACGACCCCGGGCGTCGGCCAGGTGCAGCAGGCGGTGGATGTCGAAGGTGTTGCCGTGGTCGCGGCCCTCGGTCCGGTACGTCAGCCCCTCGGCGCGGGCGCCGGCCGCGACGTGCTCCTCCATGCCGCGCGCCTCGTCCAGGGTGCGGCCGTACTTCTTGGCGAGCATCTCCACGACGGGGACGGTCTCGCCCTTGGGGCCGTTCGGGTCGAGCTCGAAGGACCGGAAGACGACCTCCACCTCGTCGCGGTGCGCGAACGCGGCCAGGCCCTTGGTGAAGCGGGCCTTTCCGATGTAGCACCAGGGGCAGGCGATGTCGCTCCAGATCTCGACGCGCATGGTCCTTCTTCTCTCCGGGGTCGGGTGACGGGACGGTTTGCTGTTCAACCATCCGTGGTCTGAACCGATCGCCCGCCCGTCTCATTCCCCGGACGCGGACACCGCGGGCGGCGGGGGGGGCGCGGTCCTGATCACGGACGGGGGAACGCGCCGGGAACCGGGGCGGTTCCCGGCGCGCCGGGTGCGGATGCCGCGTGCCTACTTCTTCAGCCAGGCCTGCATCATCTTCTGCGCGATGGGCGCGGCCAGCTTGCCGCCGCCGATCTCGGAGCGGTCGGTGTCGGAGTTCTCGATCACCACGGCGACGGCGATCTGCTTGCCGTTCGCCTTGCCGTACGAGGTGAACCAGGCCAGCGGCGCGAGACTGTTGTTGACGCCGCGCTGGGCGGTGCCGGTCTTGCCGCCCACCTCGGCGCCCGGCACCTGGGCCGGCTTGCCGCCGCCCTCGGTGGCGACCGTGCGCATGGCGTCGCGGATCATCGAGGCGGTCCGCTCCTTCATGACCTGCTCGGACTTCGGGTCCTTGAAGCTCTCCAGCACGTTGCCGCCCGCGTCGGTGACCTCGGAGACCATGTGCGGGGCGACGAGCTTGCCGCCGTTCTCGATCGCGGCGGTGACCATCGCCATCTGGAGCGGGGTGGCCTGGACGTCGAACTGGCCGATACCCGTCTGCGCGACCTGGTCGACCGACATCTTCTTCGACGGGTACTTGCTCGGCGGGTTGGTGCGGACCGGGGTGTCGATCTGCGCGTTGAAGCCGAGCTTCTCCGCCGTCGCGCGCATCTTGTCCTGGCCGAGCCGGGAGGCGAGCTCGGCGAAGACGTTGTTGCAGGACAGGCGCAGGGCGGTGCGCACCGAGACGTTGTTGCAGGCCGCGGAGCCGGCCTCGCTGGGCAGCGCGGTGCGGGTGCCGGGGATCGTGTACGGGTCGGGGATGCCGGTCTGCCGGTCGATGTCGGTGACCAGGCCGTTCTCGATCGCCGCGGTGAGGGTGACCAGCTTGAAGGTGGAGCCGGGCGCCTGGGGCTTGCGCAGCGCCACGTTCTCCATGCCCTTGCCGTTGTCGGCGGAGAGCGCGTCCCATGCCTTCTGGTCGTTGGAGCCGGCGATGCTCCCCGGGTCGAAGGAGGGGTTGTTCACGACGGCGAGGATCTCGCCGGTGACGGGGTCGAGGGCCACGGCGGCGCCCTGCTTGCCCTGGAGCGCGTCGTAGGCGGCCTTCTGCACGTCCCTGTCGATCGTGGTGAGGACGTTGCCGGGGTCGGCCCGCTTGTTGGTGAGCATGTCCATCACCGTCTTCAGCCGGCTGTCGGATCCGTTGAGGACGTTCTTGTAGATGCCCTCCAGCATGCTGGTGCCGAAGACCTGGGAGCTGTAGCCGGTCACGGGTGCGTAGAGCGGACCGTCGGCGTAGGTCCGCTTGTAGCCGAAGTCCTTCCCGCCCGTCTTCTCCGAGCCGGTGATCGCCTCCCCGCCCACGATGATGTTGCCCAGCGGGTTCTCGTACTGCCCGATGAGATTGCGGCGGTTGTGCTTGTCGTCTGCGAGGGCCTGGCCTTGGTACGCCTGCACCCAGGTGACGCGGACCAGCAGGGCCAGCACCAGGAGCAGACAGAAGACCGACGCACGCCTGATCGTCTTGTTCATCCCCCGGAAGGACGTCCGGGGGGCCTCGGACGTTCCGCTCTGCCCCGATTGTGGCCGAGTTCTCAGCCTTTCCTCATGATGCGGTCCCGCCCCGTCACATGCGGCGGGTCACCACCGACAGGCGGTCGCGCGCCTCGAACAGGGCCGCCTTGATGAGCTGCTCGTGCCCCGGCGTCAGCCGGGCCACCGGTACCGAGCAGCTCACCGCGTCCCGGGCCGGCGTCCGGTACGGCACGGCCACGCCGAAGCAGCGCAGCCCCAGGGTGTTCTCCTCCCGGTCCACCGCGTACCCCTGCTCCCGTACCAGCTCCAGCTCCTCGATGAGCTGCTCCCGGTCGGTGATGGTGTGCTCGGTGACCGCCTCCAGCCGCCGCGGCAGCAGCGCCCGTACCTCCGCGTCCGAGTGCGTGGCGAGGAGCGCCTTGCCGAGCGCCGTCGAGTGCACGGGCAGCCGCCGCCCGACCCGGGTGAAGGGCCGCAGGTAGTGCTGGGACTGGCGGGTCGCGAGGTACACCACGCTCGTGCCGTCGAGCCGCGCCAGGTGGATGGTCTCCGTCGTGTCGTCGGAGAGCCGGTCCAGGGTCGGGCGGGCCGCGGCGACCACCTCGTCGCCGTCGATGTACGAGCTGCCGACCAGCAGGGCCCGTACGCCGATGCCGTACCGGGTGCCCGTGGCGTCCGTCTCCACCCAGCCCAGGTTCACGAGCGTGCGCAGCAGCATGTACAGGCTGGACTTGGGCAGGGAGAGGTCGTTCTGGATGTCGGCCAGGCTGTGCAGCCCCGGCCGGGCCGCGAAGTGTTCCAGCAACAGGACGGTCCGGACCGCCGATTTCACCGGCGCCGCCGCAACCGGAATCCCCGGCTCGGTCGTCGTCATACGCCCGCTTCCCCTCTGGTCGCCTCTTGTCACGCGGAGGACCCCGGAAATAGAGTCCGCAGCAGATGTGATCATTCATCCACCGGAACCGCGTTCAGAATACTGAACGATCCAGGAGGCAGTGGGCCATGACAACGACACCAGTCTGGAGTGTGGACCCCCGCACCGGGAAGCAGCGCGAGCAGGTTGCGGTGGAGGCCACATCCCACGAGGTGGACGAAGCCGTACGGGCCGCCCATGCCGCCCGCGGCGCCCTCGCGGACGCCGCCGTCCGCGCCGCCTTCCTGCGCACCGCCGCCGAGCTGCTCGACGAGGCCGCCGCCCACGTCATCGAGGCCGCCGACGCCGAGACCGCGCTCGGCCCGGGCCGGCTCACCGGCGAACTCTCCCGCACCACCGGCCAGCTGCGCGCCTTCGCCGACGCCGTCGACGAGGGGGCCTACCTCGACGTCCGCATCGACCGCGCCGACCCCTCCCTCAGCCCGCCGCGCCCCGAGCTGCGCCGCTACAAGGTCCCGCTGGGCGTGGTCGCGGTCTACGCCGCCTCCAACTTCCCGCTGGCCTTCTCCGTCCCCGGCGGTGACACCGCGAGCGCGCTCGCCGCGGGCTGCCCCGTCGTGGTCAAGGCGCACCCCGACCACCCCGCCACCTCCGAACTGTGCGCCTCGCTGCTGCGCCGGGCGGCCGTCGCGAACGGGCTTCCGCCCGAAGTGGTGTCCGTGGTCCACGGGTTCGACGCCGGCCTGGAGCTGATCCGCCACCCGCTGGTCGCCGCCGCCGGATTCACCGGTTCCGTCCGGGGCGGGCGGGCGCTGTTCGACGCCGCCGCCGCCCGGCCCGTCCCCATTCCCTTCCACGGTGAACTGGGCTCCCTCAACCCCGTCGTGGTCACCCCTGCCGCGGCCGCCGAGCGCGCCGAGGAGATCGGCGCCGGTCTCGCGGCCTCGGTCACCCTCGGCGTCGGCCAGTTCTGCGTGAAGCCCGGCCTGGTCCTGGTGCCCGACGGCGCGGACGGCGACCGGCTCACCGGTGAGCTGACCAAGGCGCTCGGCGAGACCGAGCCCGGGGTGCTGCTCGACCACCGGATGCGGGAGAACTTCGTCACCGGTGTGCGCGAGCGGGCGGCGCTGCCCGGCGTCGAGGCCCCGGTCACCCCCGGCTCGGGCGGCGACCACACGGTGGGTGCGGGCTACCTGACCGTGCGGGCCGCGGACCTCCTCGCCGGCGACGGGCACGCCGTCCTGCTGGAGGAGTGCTTCGGCCCGGTCACCGTCGTCGTCCGGTACGCCGGCCAGGACGAGGCGGGCGCGGTCCTCGGGCGGCTCGGCGGGAACCTGAGCGCCACCCTCCAGCTGTCCGCCGCCGAGACCGAGGGCGCCCCGGGCCCGGCCGCCGAGCTGATCGAACGGGTCACGGCACTGGCGGGGCGGATCGTGGTCAACGGCTGGCCCACCGGGGTCGCGGTGGCCCCGGCCCAGCACCACGGCGGCCCCTACCCGGCCGCCACCTCCCACTCCACCTCGGTGGGCGGCACGGCGATCGAGCGCTGGCTGCGGCCGGTGGCCTACCAGTCCGTACCCGACGCGCTCCTCCCGCCCGCACTGCGCGACGCCAATCCCCTGGGCCTCCCCCGCCGGGTGACGGGCGAGGCACCCCGCCGGTAAATCCCGTTGCCCGCCCCGCGTCCCGCGGGGCAGGCTGCCGGGCATGCCGAGACCACACGGATTCACCTACGACCGCCGGGGCGACGACTGCGTCGTCATCACCCACCACGGCCGCTCCGCGGCCACCCTGCGCGGTGGGCGGGCCGCCGCCTTCCTCACCGAGGTGGAGTCCGGTGATCCGCAGCTCGTGATGGCCCGGTGGACCGGCTCGTACAAGTTCGGCAACGAGCGCACCGCGAAGAACCACCCCCGCAACCGGCGCGGAAATATCCCCCGAGGGTAAGGGAACGGCAAAGCGCCTCCGGTCGTTCTCCGGGCATGACCGCTATGACCCCTGGATCCAACCTGCCGCTCAACGCCGTCCGTGTCACGGTCGACGTGGCTGCCCCGGTGCGGCTCGACGTGTCCGCGCTGCTCCTCACGGCGGACGGCAAGGTGCGCTCCGACGCCGACTTCATCTTCTTCAACCAGCCCAGCGGGCCCGGTGTCACCTACCGGTCCGGCGGGGGCGCGGCACCGGACTCGGTCACCGTGGACACCTCCGCGGTGCCCCCGGGCATCGAGCGGATCGTGGTCACGGCCAGCCCGGACGCCGCCGGGCAGACGTTCCAGGGCATCGAGCCCACCGCCACCGTGCGCAATGCCGACGGCGGCGCGGTGATCGCCTCGTTCACGCCGCCGCAGCTGGCCACCGAGACCGCGCTCGTCGTCGTCGAGATCTACCTGCGCGGTGGCGCGTGGAAGGTCCGGGCGGTCGGCCAGGGCTATGCGAACGGCCTCGCCGGCATCGCCACCGACTTCGGCGTCAGCGTGGAGGAGGAACCGGCTCCCGCGGCCGCCGTCACCCCGCCCGCACCGGCCGCGCCCGCGGCCCCGCCCGCGCCGCCCGCCCCGCCGGTCACGCACCAGCCCTCCCCCTGGCTCACCGCCGGCGCCGGGACCCCCGCCCCGGTCACCCCCGCCCCGGTCACCCCGGCCCCGGCGCCCGCCGCGCCCCCGGCCGCCCCCGCCGCACCGCCCGCCACCGGGAAGATCAACCTGGACAAGGGCCGGGTCAGCCTCCAGAAGAACCAGACCGTCTCGCTGGTCAAGGGCGGCCGCCCGCTGCTCTCCCAGGTCAAGATGGGCCTGGGCTGGGAGCCCGCGTTCCGGGGCAAGGACATCGACCTCGACGCGTCCGTCATCGCCTACGGCCCCCAGCGCAACCACATCGACAGCTGCTACTTCGGCAAGCTGTCCATCCTGGGCGGCGCCGTCAAGCACTCCGGGGACAACCTCACGGGTGAGGGCGCGGGCGACGACGAGGTGATCGTCGTCGACCTCGGCCGGCTGCCCGCCGACGCCACCGGCCTGGTCTTCACGGTCAACTCCTTCTCCGGCCAGAAGTTCACCGAGGTGGCCAAGGCCTACTGCCGGCTCATCGACGCGGCCAGCGGCGAGGAGCTGGTGCGCTTCGACCTCACCGCCGCCGAGCCCCAGACCGGCGTGATGATGGCGAAGCTGATCCGTCAGTTCTCCGGCGAGTGGGAGATGACGGCCATGGGCGAGTTTGTGAAGTCGCGCACAGTGCGCGGCATGGTCAAGCCCGCCGCCCAGGCACTCTGAGCAGGTGGGCGGGCACCGGCGGCCACCGGACCGGACCGCGGGTGATGGATGCCACGCGTAATCCGTGAGTGGCTGTCAGTGCCCGCCCGTAGCCTTGTAGGCATGCACGAGACACTCACACCCGCGGGGCCCGCCCGCCCGTCCGCCGCCGAGGCGAACGAGGCGATACGGCACCTCGTGGAGACCCGGGTGGACGGCGAGTGGCCCTCCGAGGCCTATGAGTTCCTGCTCGCCGAGTGGGCCGAGGCCTCCCGCGCGGAGGTGTCCCCGGCCCAGTGAGGCCCGCGATCCAGGCCGGGCGGGGCGTCAGTGTGCGCGCCGCCACGGCCCCGTGACGGCCAGCATGATCCCCGGGTCCTGGATGTTCGCGTAGAGGGTCCGCCCGTCCGGCGAGAAGCAGACGCCGGTGAACTCCGAGTACTCGGGCTCCTCCGGCGTCCCGATGTTCAGCTCGTTGCGCGCCAGCGGGTAGGTGCGCCCCGCTGCGGTCGCGCCGAACAGGTGCTGCAGCCCCGAGCCGTCCTCGGCGATGACCAGGCCCCCGTACGGCGACACGGTGATGTTGTCCGGGCCGTCGTAGCCGCCGTCCACCGACGGGTCCGCGTTGACGCCGATGAGGACGGTGAGCCGGATCGTGCGCCGCTTGGGGTCGTAGAACCAGACCTGGCCGTCGTGCGCCGCGCCCGGGCTCTCCTCCCGCGCGTACGAGGAGACGAAGTAGGCGCCCCCGTCGGCCCACCACATGCCCTCCAGCTTGCGGCCGCGCGTGACCGCGGTGTCGGTGAACTGCCGCCGCACCGGCACCGTCCGCGCGTCCCGGTCCGGCACGTCCACCCAGTCGACGCCGTAGACGGTGCCGATCCGCGCGGCGCGCGAGAGGTCGTCGACGAACCGGCCCGAGCTGTCCGTGCACTTGGCGGCCTGGAGCACGCCCGCGTCGGCGGCGAGCGTACGGAGCCTGCCGCGCCCGTGCTCGAAGCCGCGGGGCGGCGTCCAGCGGTAGAGCAGCCCGTTGGGGCCGGAGGCGTCCTCGGTCAGGTAGGCGTGGCCCTGCCGCGGGTCGATGACGACGGCCTCGTGGTCGTAGCGGCCGAACGCCTTGAGCGGCTGCGGATCGCGGTTGGCGCGGCGGTCGTGCGGGTCGACCTCGAAGACGTAGCCGTGGTCCTTCGTCATGCCGTTCTTGCCGGCGAGGTCGGAGTTCTCCTCGCAGGTCAGCCAGGTGCCCCAGGGGGTGGCGCCGCCCGCGCAGTTGGTCGACGTACCGGCGATGCCGACCCATTCGGCGACCTCGCCGCCGCGCCGGACCTCGACGACCGTGCACCCGCCGGCCGCGGCCGGGTCGTAGACGAGGCCCTCGGTGAGCGGGACCGGGCGCGCCCAGTTCTCCCGCTTGCCCTTGAGCTCGTGGTTGTTGACGAGGAGGGTGACGCCGCGGTGGCCCTCGAACGCGGCCGTGCCGTCGTGGTGGGAGGGGGTGGTCTCGCCGGACTCCAGCGTGGTGACGCCGCTGTGCGTGACGACCCGGTACCGGAACCCGGCCGGGAGGGCGAGGATGCCCGCCGGGTCGGGAACGAGCGGGCCGTAGCCGGGCTCGCAGGGCCGGCCGTGCTCGTCGCGGGCCGTGCCGTCCTCGGCCGCGAGCGCGCCCGGGGCGGTGGCGAGGGCGCCGACCGTCCCGGTGAGCGCGACACCCGCGCCGGCGATGACGGTACGGGCGGTGAAGTCTCTGCGGCTGAGCGGCATCGGGTCTCCTGGGGTGGGGAGTGGTGCGCCTGTCGTGCGGTCGTCGGCGCACACGCTCCCGCCCGCACGTGAACGGCGGCTGAACTACCCACGAAGCCGAACCGACCCCTCACGCATCGGCCGCAATGGCCAACTCAGTTCCAGGAACGGCGCATTGTCACCGGGCTCCCGGGCCTCCCGGCTCAGGGCCTGCGGGAGCGCGCCTTGAAGGCGGCCTTGCGGGCCTCCTTGGCCGTCCCCCGGTCCGGGTGCAGCCGGCCCATCGCCTCCAGCACCCGGACCGTCGACGGGTGCTCCACGCGCCACACCCGGTCGAAGAAGCCCGTGTGGTGCGCGGTCAGGGTCTCCATCAGGAGGGGCAGCTCCTCGGTCTCGCCGTCCGCCGCGAGCTGGGCGGCGATCGTGTCGACGGTCAGCCAGAACACCATCTCCGGGGCGGGCGCCGGTACGTCGGCCGCCCCGTGCTCCGCCAGCCAGACCCGGGCGAGCCCGCCGAGTTCCGCGTCGTCCAGCACGGAGCGGACCGCCGGTTCGGCCTCCGGTCCGGCCGGCGCGAGCGCCTGCTGGCAGCGCAGCCGTCGCAGCGGGCCGCCCTCGTCGTCCCCGCGGGCGGCGGCGAGCAGTTCGGCGACGGCTGCGGGCAGGTCACGGCCCGCCATCCACTGCTCGATCTCGGCCTGCGCGGCGTGCTCGGGGTAGGAGGCGACGGCGTCGAGGAGGGCGTCGGCGCCCTTGCCGGCCAGTTCCCCGAGCGCGGGGGCGTCGATCCCGGCCTCCAGCATCCGGGCGCGGATGCCGTAGAGGCCGAGCGGGGTCAGGCGGACCATGCCGTAGCGGGAGACGTCCTCGTCGTCGTCCTCCCGTTCACCGAGCGGGGCGTCCTCGTCGGCCTGCGCCATGAGGTCCTCGTCGACGGGCCGGAACTCCACCAGTCCGATCGGCTCCAGCTGCCGGAACTGGTCGTCGAGGCGCATCATCGCGTCCGAGACCTGCTCCAGCACGGCGTCGCTGGGCTCGCCCATTCCTTCGGGCACGACCATCGAGGCGGCCAGCACCGGAAGCGGGATCGGTCGGTCCAGCCCCCCGGCGCCGGAGACGGTGAGCAGGTAGAGGTTGGCGAGGACCGCGTCGAGCACGTCCGCCTCGCGGCCCGGGTTCCAGTCCAGCCGGTCGAAGTCGATCTCCCCGCCCGTGTCCAGCGCGTCGACGAGGTCCTCCAGGTCGGGTACCGCCGCGTCGGCGAGCACCGCCTCCAGGGCCGCCCGCCACAGGTCGAGCACGTCCCCCGGGGTGCCGCCCGTCACCAGGGCCAGGTCCTCGCCGGGCGCGGCCGTGCCGTACGGCCCCTCGCCGGTGTCCGCGGCGTCCCCGGCCGAGGCGGCACGCCCGTCCGCGTCCGCGCCCGCCTCCTCCTCCGGCTCGGTCACGTCCACCAGTCCGGTGTCCACGGCAACCCGCCAGGCCCGGCTCGCGTACCCGGGGGCGTCCTCGTCCGCGGAGTCGAGGCCGAGGTGCGCGGCGGCGGCGGGCAGCTGGTCGGCCGCCAGTTCACCGCCGACACCGACGCGGGTCGCGGGCCCGGCCCAGCGTGCGAGCCGTACGGCGCGCGCGAACAGCGGGGCACCGAGGGCGTCGCGCGCCAGCTCCGCATCGGAGTGCAGCCGGACCGGCGGCAGTGTGGGGTGCGACTCAGCGGACATGGGGCGGCTCTCCTCGCGGACGCGGTGGTGACGGGCGGGCCGTGACGGTCCGGCCGGGCGGCCGGGCCGTCAGGTGCGCCCGAAAACCGGCGACATGGCCGACATGACGGGGCAGTGCGGGCATGGCCGATGTGGCGCAGATGACAGCCGTGGCCGTCGTACGGCGACCCAGCGTAGACGCATATCGGGCGCCTCCGACGGGCCATCGCCTTTGGTTCATCCCACAGTCAGCTGCCGTCTCCCCTGGAGGGCTTGACAACTTTGCTGGCAACACAGGAAATTGACGCGCGTAGACGTTGGGGGGCCGACCAACCCCCCGCAGATCTCGCTGCTCGCAGCCTCTCCCTACCCCTCTCCCACACCGGAGTCTCCTGACCATGCGCTCCTCGTATCCCCGCTCCGCCGCCGTCGCGGCCCTCGTCGCCTCCGCGCTGGCCACCGGCCTGCTCGCGGGCTCCGCCGACGCGGCCGAGGGCACGGCGTCCGCCGACCCGGTACGCATCCACGACATCCAGGGCACCACCCGGATATCCCCGCTCAACGGCAAGCAGGTCGCCGACGTCGAGGGCATCGTGACGGGCGTGCGGACCTACGGCTCGCGCGGCTTCTGGATCCAGGACCCCGACGCGGACGACGACGCCGCGACGAGCGAGGGCGTCTTCGTCTTCACCAACTCGGTCCCGACCGTCGCCGTCGGCGACGCGGTGAAGGTGTCCGGCACGGTCGGCGAGTACGTCCCCGGCGGCGTCAGCTCCGGCAACCAGTCGGTGACCCAGATCTCCAAGCCGACGGTCACCGTGGTCTCCTCCGGCAACGCGCTGCCCGAAGCCGCCGCGATCAACGAGTACACGGTCCCCGCCGAGTACACCCCGGCCGGCGACCCGGCCGCCGGCGGCAGCATCAACGGCCTGACCCTGGACCCCTCGCGCTACGCCCTGGACTTCTACGAGTCCCTGGAGGGCATGAACGTCAAGATCGGCACCTCGCGCGTGGTCGGCGCCACCGACCCGTACTCGGAGCTGTGGGTCACGGTCAAGGGCTGGGAGAACACCGCCAAGCGGGGCGGCACGATCTACGGCTCCTACGAGTCCCAGAACACCGGCCGCCTGCAGGTCCAGCAGCTCGCGCCCATCGCGCAGCAGCCCTTCCCGGTGGCCAACGTCGGCGACAAGCTGACCGGCACCACCGAAGGCCCCCTGGACTTCAACCAGTTCGGCGGCTACACCCTGGTGGCCCGCACCCTCGGCACCGTCAAGGCGGGCACCATCGCCCCCGAGAAGACCAAGCCGCAGGCCGAGCAGGAGCTCGCGGTGGCCACGTACAACGTCGAGAACCTCGACCCGACCGACCCGCAGGAGAAGTTCGACGCGCTGGCGAAGGCCGTCGTCGAGAACCTGGCCTCCCCCGACATCCTCGCCCTGGAGGAGATCCAGGACGACAACGGCGCCAAGAACGACGGCACCGTCTCCGCGGAGCAGACCCTCGCCAAGTTCACCGCGGCCATCGCGGCGGCGGGCGGCCCGGCCTACCAGTGGCGGACCGTCAACCCCGAGGACAAGAAGGACGGCGGCGAGCCCGGCGGCAACATCCGCCAGGTGTTCCTCTTCAACCCGGCGCGCGTCTCCTTCACCGAGCGCGCCCCGGGCGACGCGGTGACGGCGACCGGCGTCGTCAAGGAGAACGGCAAGGCCCACCTGACCCACTCCCCCGGCCGCGTGGATCCCGCGAACCCGGCGTGGGCCGACAGCCGCAAGCCGCTCGCCGGCGAGTTCGTCTTCCGCGGCAAGACGGTCTTCGTGATCGCCAACCACTTCGGTTCCAAGGGCGGCGACGAGGGCCTGACCTCCCACCACCAGCCGCCGCTGCGCTCCTCGGAGGCCAAGCGGCTGCTCCAGGCGCAGGCCGTGAACGGCTTCGTGAAGCAGATCCTGGCGGAGGACAAGAACGCCAACGTCCTCGTCCTCGGCGACATCAACGACTTCGAGTTCTCGGCGACCACCGACGCGCTGGCGGACGGCGGGGCGCTGTACCCGGCGATCAAGTCGCTGCCGAAGGCCGAGCGGTACTCCTACGTCTACCAGGGCAACGCGCAGGTGCTGGACCAGATCCTGACCAGCCCGGCGATCAAGAAGTTCACGTACGACAGCGTGCACATCAACGCGGAGTTCGCGGCGCAGAACAGCGACCACGACCCGCAGGTGCTGCGCTTCCGCCCGTAACACCGGGGCCGGAGAGCAGGGGGCCCGGCCGCCGTCCCGGCCGGGCCCCCTGCCGTCTTTCCGGCCGGGCCCCCTGCCGTCTTTCCGGCCGGGCCCCCTGCCGTCTTTCCGGTCGGGCCCCCGCCGCCTTTCCAGCCGGGCCCCCGCCGCCTTTGCAGCCGGGATGGGGACTTTCGGCCCTGGCGTGACGCTCGCCACATCTCCACCGAATCGACCGGTTGTGGTGTTGAGTGTCTGCACGCCCGATCTTGTCCCGGACCGGCTCGCGCCGCTCGTACCGCTCCCCCTGGAGGATCCTGGTGTTCCCCTCGATCTCCCTCGCGCAGGAAATAGGGCTCGCCGTCCTGCTCGTGGCAGCGGTCGTCTGGGTGGCCGGACGGGGCCACGTCCTGCGGGACGGCCGCTTCCGGCAGCCGGAGCCGGTCGTCGCCGAGGCACTGCCGGTGATCCCGGCCCAGCGCGGCTCCGCCGGGCACCCGATGGAGTCGGTGCAGCTGACCGAGGCGGAGGAGCAGGCCTTCGCGGGCCTGATCCGTACGATCCCCCTCCACTGACCGTCGGCCCGGCGCATGGGTCACCGGACTCGGCCTGCCACCAGGGCCGGGAACTCCGGCCGCAGCCTGCCGTGGTCGAGCGCGCCGACCTCGGCGACCGGCTACGGTCGACCCATGACGACACATCAGGCGGATGCCCCGTAGATCCCCGCGCAGGCTGAGGGCCGACGCGCCCGGCAGCCGCGCAGACGCGGTCGGCACGCTGCTGGTCGGCACCTGCCCGGGCCGGCCTGCACCGACCTCCACACCTACCTCTTCGTCGACGGCCTCGACGTCATCACCCGCAGCGACAGCAGGATGGCCGGGCTGTCCCCCGGGGTGCTCCTGCGCCCGGGCGGGCCGCTCCACCCGACGGACACACCCCGCACGGTGAACGTGGCCGCCGAGGTACCGCCCGGCCCGGCGCCGGAACACCTCACCGTCCGGATCGGCCTCCGCGGCGCGACGGTCGTCTGGTCCGGCCTGGTGCACCCGGGCGCCGACGGCACGGTGGTCGAGGAGGTCCGCTTCCACCTGGACCAGTACCTGGCCGAGATCGAACGGGCCCGCACGGCACTCCGCCACCTGCCCTGACCCGGCCGAACGCCCTCCCGGGCCGCGGTGGGCCGGGAGGGCGTTCGGGGTGGGACGGGGTCAGTTGTGGCTGTGCAGGACCTCGTTCAGGCCGCCCCAGGTGGCCTTGTACGGGCGGGCTTCGACGGTGCCCGTGACCGAGTTGCGGCGGAAGAGGATGTTGTCGGCGCCGGAGAGTTCCAGGGCCTTGACGACCTGGCCGTCCGGCAGGGTGACGCGGGTGCCCGCGGTGACGTAGAGGCCCGCCTCGACGACGCACTCGTTGCCGAGGGCGATTCCCACGCCCGCCTCGGCGCCGACCAGGGTGCGCTCGCCGATCGAGATGATCTGCTTGCCACCGCCGGAGAGGGTGCCCATGGTGGAGGCGCCGCCGCCGATGTCGGAGCCGTCGCCGACGACGACGCCCGCGGAGATGCGGCCCTCGACCATGGAGGTGCCGAGCGTGCCGGCGTTGAAGTTGACGAAGCCCTCGTGCATGACGGTGGTGCCCTCGGCGAGGTGCGCGCCGAGGCGGACGCGGTCCGCGTCGGCGATGCGCACGCCCTTGGGGGCGACGTAGTCCGTCATCCGCGGGAACTTGTCGATCGAGGTGACCTGCAGGTGCAGGCCCTCGGCGCGGGCGTTGAGGCGGACGGTCTCGACCTGGTCGACGGCGACCGGGCCCAGCGAGGTCCAGGCGACGTTGGCCAGGAGGCCGAAGACGCCGTCGAGGTTCTGGCCGTGCGGCTTCACCAGGCGGTGGCTGAGCAGGTGCAGGCGCAGGTACGCGTCGTGCGCGTCCAGCGGCTTGTCCTCCAGGGAGGCGATGACCGTGCGGACGGCTACGACCTCGACCCCGCGGACCGCGTCCGAGCGGATCGCCTTGGCCGCGGCGGCGCCGAGGAACTCCACGGCCTGCTCGGCGGTGAGGCGCTCGGTGCCGGCCGGGCCGGGCTCGGCGACCAGCTCGGGGGCGGGGAACCAGGTGTCGAGGACGGTGCCGTCGGCGGTGAGGGTGGCAAGTCCGGCGGCGACGGCGCCGGTGGTACGCGTAGCAGTCATGCCCGAAACCTAACCGGCGACGGCCCGAGGTTGCGAACCGGTCTCATGTGCCGGTCGGAGCGCGTGTCGGGACGCCTCCGCGGACGCGTGGTCCGACGGGCGTCGCCGCTGCCGCGCCCAGGCCCACAGCACCGCCCCGCCCGCCGCCACCGCGAGCCCGGCGCACAGCGGCCACAGCAGACCGGGCGCGGCCGAGTACAGAGCACCGCCCAGCGGCGGCCCGAGGACGACGCCGCTGACCGAGATCCCCGCGTACAGGCTCTGGAACCGCCCGACGGCGTGCTCGGGCGCCTCGTCGGCGACGTAGGCGGTGGCGGTGGTCTTGTAGAGGATCTCCCCGAGGCTCAGCAGGACCATCATCACCACGGCGCTCGCGATCCCGGCCCCGAACAGCAGGGCCCCGTACCCGGCTCCGACCAGCACCAGCCCGGCGGCGATCACCGGCAGCGCCGGCCGTTCGCGCAGCGCGACGGCGGCGGGCAGTTCCAGCAGCAGGATCACCCCGCCGTTGAGGGCGATGACGAGGCCGAAGGCGCGCGGGTCCAGGCCGTGGTCGGTGAGGAAGACGGGGAAGACGGAGTACTGCTGGCGGTAGACGACGTCGGTCACGAGGATCGCGCCGAGCAGCACCAGCAGGGCCGGCCGGGCCCTCAGTTCGGCGGCGAGTCCGCGGCCCCGACCCCCGTCCGGGGCCGCGGAGGTCGTGCGGGCCGCGCCGCGCGCCGGGACGACGCGGGCGGTCCAGAGCGCGAAGGCGAGGGTCCCGGCCCCGTCGGCGACGAAGAGCCAGTCGTACGAGAGGCCGGTCGCGACGAGGGCGCCCAAGGGCGGCCCGAGGGTGAAGCCGCCGTTCGACGCGCAGCGCACCAGGGCGAAGGCCTGGCGGCGGCCGCCTTCCGGGACGGTGACGGCGACCAGCGCGGAGTTGGCGGCGCGGATCACCCCGGAGGCGTACTGGGCCACCGGCATGGCCGCGAAGAGCAGCGGCGTCGGCAGCAGCGGGAAGGCCGCGAGGGTGACCCCGGCGAGGGTGGAAGCGGCGAGCAGCACCCGGCGGTGGCCGAAGCGGTCCCCGTACCAGCCACCGCTGAAGTTGCCCGCGACCAGGCCGACCCCGCCGATGCCGCTGACCAGGCCGGCCTGGGCGGCGCCCAGTCCGCGCGGGCCGGTCAGGTAGAGGAAGACGAAGACGAACGTGAAGCTGACGACGGCGTTGACGAACACCCCCGCAGCCAGCAGCCACACGACCCTCGGTATGTCCTTGAACCCCTGCAGCACACCCGTGCCCCCCGATTCCCCGACTAAGTTCCTTTTGGGAACGGACTATGTCAGCATGACAGCCTTGGGTCAACGGACGAAGGAGTTCCCATGGCCCAGCGCACACACCTCGGCGACGCGGACTGCGCCATCGCCCAGGCCCTCGACGTGGTGGGCGACTGGTGGACGCTGCTGATCGTCCGTGACGCCGCGCGCGGCCTGCACCGCTTCGACGAACTCCAGCGCGAGCTGGGGGTCTCCCGCAAGGTGCTCGCGGAGCGGCTGAAGCTGCTCGTGGAGGCCGGGGTGCTGTCGCGCGAGCCGTACCAGGAACGCCCGGTGCGGCACGAGTACCGGCTGACCCCGCGCGGGCGGGGGCTGCTGCCCGTCCTGGTGGCCCTCCAGGACTGGGGCGACACCTGGGTCCTGGGAGACGGAGAGATGACGGCGACGACCGACGAGGCATCACGCGAGGCGGAACGGGTGCACGCGCTGCACGGCACGCGGGTACCGCCGCTGCTGCTGCCGGACCGTTTCGGCGGGCTCAGCGACCCGGTGGCGGACACCCCGTTCACGGTCTTGTACTTCTTCCCGGGCGGATACGCGCGGGCCGAGTCCTACCCGCCGGGCTGGGCCGGGATCCCGGGCGCCAAGGGCTGTACGTTCGAGTCGTGCACGTACCGCGACCAGCTCGCGGAGTTCACCGCGGCCGGCGCCACCGTGCACGGCGTCTCGACCCAGCGCCCCGACGAGCAGCGGGAGTTCGCGGAGCAGGAGCGGCTGCGCTTCCCGCTCCTGTCGGACGCCGACCTGGCACTGACGACCGCGCTGCGCCTGCCGACGTTCCGTGCCGCGGGGGTGAGCCGGATCAAGCGGCTCACCCTGGTCGTCGACCGCGACCGCGTGGTGCGCGAGGTCGTCTACCCCATCCGCGACATCGAGGCGAGCGTGCGGACCGCCCTGACGGCGGTCCGCACCGCCGCCCCGCCGGACACCCCCTAGGCTTTGTCGTCAAAGTTGCACCTGGCCCGCGGCGCCCGGCAGCCTGACCGGCGCCACTTTGACGACAGGACCTAGCGCGGCAGGAGGCGGGCCAGCACCTCGCGGGCGTACGCCTCGTCGTACTCGGCGTCCGTCAGCAGGACCTGCAGGCTGATGCCGTCCATGGCGGCGACGAGCGCCCGCGCCGTCACCGGGTCGGTCCGCCGGGTCAGCGCCCGGCACGCGGCCTCGCACCACTCGGCGGCCACCGGCCGCAGGGCCGGGCGGCGCAGGGCCGCGAGGTAGAGCTCGTACTCCAGCTCCACCCGGCCCCGGTCCGCCGCCAGGAACTCCCCCAGGAGGCGGGCCAGCGCCCCGGCCAGGTCGGCGTCCGGGTCTGCGAGCACCGGCGCGTCCGCCACCGCCCGGGCGAAGCCCTCGTTGGCCTGCCGCAGCGCCGCCACCAGCAGGTCGTCCAGCGTCTTGAAGTGGTACGTCGTCGAGCCCAGCGGTACGTCGGCTTCCGCGGCCGCGCTGCGGTGGCTCAGCCCGGCGATGCCCCTGGCGCCCACCACGCGGATCGCGGCGTCGATGATCCGCTGCCGCCGGTCGGGGTCGTAGCGCCGCACGCCCTGCGGCATCAGTGCGCCCCGCCCAGGTTCAGCAGGACCACACCGCCGATCACCAGGGCGATCCCGGCGATCTTGGCGGCGGTGGCCGCCTCCCCCAGGAACACCATGCCGATCGCGGCGATGGCGGCGGTGCCGACGCCGGCCCAGATCGCGTAGGCCGTGCCGACCGACATGGATTTGAGCGTCTGCGCGAGCAGGGTGAAGGCGATCGCGTATCCCACCAGGGTGCCGAGCGAGGGCCACAGCTTCGTGAAGCCGTCGCTGTACTTCATGGCGGTGGTACCGGCGACCTCGGCGGCGATGGCTGCGGCGAGCAGGACGTAGGGCATGTGTACAAGGGTACACAGCGATGCGTACACCTGTACACACGAGAGGAGGCGCGCGCGACCCGGGACTCCTGCGGCCCGCAGCGCTACCCTGGCGCCTCCTCGGGCGACGGCGACGGCGACGAAGGGGCGGGCGGCGCATGGCGCAGCATTGGACCCACCAGGGCGGCTGGCTGCCGCCGCGTGCTCCCCGGCCGGGCGTGATCCCCCTGCGCCCGCTGGCCGCCCGGGAGATCCTCGACGGCACCCTCACCGCGCTGCGCCGGTACGGCGGGCGGCTGGTCGGCGCCCTGCTCCTCGGCCAGCTCGGTGGACTGCTGCTGGTCACCGCGGTCGCGGGCGCGGCCACCCTGGCCTCCCTCACGCGGACCGCGGGCAGCCGGGCCTTCGTCTACGCCCTCGTCCCGGCCACCGCGCTGTTCCTGCTGTTCAGCTGGGCACTGGCCGGCGCACTGGCCGCGGTCCTGCTCCGGCCTGCCGTGCTCGGCCGCCCCGTCGCCGTGCGCGAGCTGCTGCGGGCCGCACTGTCCCGCACGCCGGCGGTGCTCGGCGCCCGGCTGCTGGCCCTGCTCGCCGCCACCGGGCCGGGCGCCGCCGCCTTCGCCGCCGGTCTGCCGCCGCTCGCGCTGCTCCCCCTCGCCCCGGCCGCCCTGTGGCTCGCCGTGCTGTTCGCCCTGGCGCCCACGGCCGCCGGGTACGAGGGACTCGGCCCCGCCGCCGCCCTGCGCCGGTCGGCCCGCCTGGTGCGCGGCGCCTGGTGGCGGACCTTCGCCGTGACGGCCCCGGCGGGCGCCCTGGCGCTGGGCGCCTCGTACGCCTTCCAGCAGTCCCTGGGCGTCCTCGGGCTCCTCTTCGCGCCCGCCCTGCTGCTGGCCTTCCCGCAGCTGGCCGTCGGCCTGCTCTACGCCGACCGGCGGTTGCGCCGTGAGCGCCTCGCCGGGACCTTCACGGCGGAGCCGCTGGTCACGGGTTCAGCGTGAACCAGGCCGCCCGCGCCTTCTTCCACTCCGGATGCGTCAGGTCCTTGGCATCGGTGCCGTCCCCGTACAGGTCCGCGGACCCGTTGTCGGTGATCAGCTGCACCCGGGCGCCCGCCGCGGTCAGGTCCGGGACGTCCACGATCGCCTCCCAGCCGCCGGGGTCGGTGGTCGGCAGGTCGGCCCGCTTGACCGGGGCGTGGCCCGGGACGCCGTCCCACTGGTAGAGGGCGTAGGGATCGGAGTTGTCGTCGGCGGCCCAGGAGCCGGCCAGGATCAGGTACTGCCCGGCCGCGTTCTTCCTGAGGTCCCGCACGGACAGCCCGCCGAGGTCCAGCTCGACGCCCGCGCCGAAGACGGCCTTGGCGCCGTTCGCCAGGACCTGGTCGATGTTGGTCACGGGCACCAGCAGTGCCCTGCCGCCCGGCAGGGCCGGTGCCAGCGGGGCGCGGAAGCCCAGGTAGGCGGTGGTCGTGGAGCCCGGCGCGAACTCCAGCCCCTCCACGTTGAAGCCGTCGATCTGCTTGGGGGCCTCGCCGGCTGCGGTACCCGCCGCGAAGCCGTAGCGGTTGCCGTTGGCCTTGTCCCAGGCGACCAGGTCGTCGCGGAGCTTCGTGTAGGAGCGTCCGTAGGTCAGCTGCGTGCCGGATCCGGATCCGCTCACGGTGGTGGTGAACACCGTGTTCCGGGGGGCCTTGTACTCGCCGTCCTTGTTGTTGCCGAGGGAACCCGTCCAGTAGACGGTGTCGCCGATCCGGGTCGCGCCCTCGATGTCGACCTCCTTGGTGACGCCGAGCCGGGAGCTGAAGTCCCAGGTCTTCACCGGCGCGCCCGAGCGGGAACGGTCGTACAGGCGCAGCACGTTGGACTCGTCGTCGGCCACCAGCGCGTAGCCGCCGCCCACGTCCACGGCGGCCGAGGCGTCCGCGGAGCCGGTGAGCCAGCGGGCGTCCGCCGGGTTCTGCACGGCGGCCGAGGCCGCGTAGTACAGCGTCCTGGTGGCGTTCTTCCCGCCCAGTCCGGCGACCTTGACGGTGAGGTTGGTGTAGCCGCGGCCGCGTGCGGTCACGGCCAGCTGCCGCACCGCGCCGGCGCCGGTCACGGTGACGTCCCCGGTCCCGGCGACCGAGGCCCTGCTCGACGCCGAGGCGCTGACCGTCAGCGCGGAGGCATCGGCCCCGCTCTGGCCCACGGTGACGTTCACGACCGGGTCCCCGGTCGCCCCGACGGCTCCGGACAGGTAGGACGCGGACAGCGCGATCGTCGGCGTCCCGTACGTCACGGCCTGTGCGGGCGCGGTCGTCCCGGCGATCAGCAGCGCGGCGACGCCGGCGGTCCCGGCGGCGAAACGAACGGTCACGGAGGGTCCTCTCGTATGCGGCGCCACGTCCTGGCGGCCGTCGAGAAGGTTCGGCGACGACGGACAACACGAGGTGCACGCCGGCCGTCCGCCCGGAGAACAGCACGCAGCAGGGCCCCCGGCACGTGCGTGCCGGGGGCCCTGCTGTGCGAGCGGTGCTGCTCAGACGTTGAAGCCGAGCGCGCGGAGCTGCTCACGACCGTCGTCCGTGATCTTGTCCGGGCCCCACGGCGGCATCCAGACCCAGTTGATCCGGAGTTCGTTGACGATTCCGTCCGTCGCCGACTTCGCCTGGTCCTCGATGACGTCCGTCAGCGGGCACGCCGCCGAGGTCAGCGTCATGTCGAGGGTGGCGATGTTCGCGTCGTCGATGTGGATGCCGTAGATCAGGCCCAGGTTGACGACGTCGATGCCCAGCTCGGGGTCGACCACGTCGTAGAGGGCCTCGCGGACCTCCTCCTCGGTGGCCGGCTTGGTCGACGCCTCGGGCGTCGCGTTCTCGGTCATGCCGTCTTCCTCTCCGCGTCGCCCAGAGCCTGGGCGGTCGCGTCCTTCCACGCCATCCAGCTCAGCAGAGCGCACTTCACACGCGCCGGGTACTTGGAGACGCCGACGAACGCGACCGCGTCCTCCAGCACCTCCTCCATGGCCTCGTCGGGCTCGATCTTGCCCTTGGACTGCATCATCTCCAGGAACACGGCCTGGATCTTCTGCGCCTCGGCCAGTTCCTTGCCCACGAGCAGCTCGTTCAGTACGGAGGCGCTGGCCTGGCTGATGGAGCAGCCCTGGCCCTCGTAGCTGACATCTGTCAGCGTCTCACCGTCGTACTTCACGCGCAGCGTGATCTCGTCACCGCAGGTCGGGTTGACGTGGTGCACCTCGGCGTCGCCGTCGCGCAGGCCACGCCCGTGCGGGTGCTTGTAGTGGTCCAGGATCAGTTCCTGGTACATCGAATCCAGCTTCACTGCGTCCTCGTCGCCTCGTCCGTCAGCCGAAGAAGTTCCGTACGTGCTCCAGCCCGTCGACCAGTGCGTCGACGTCGGCCGGAGAGGAGTACAGGTAGAAAGACGCTCGCGTCGTCGCGGGAATTCCGTAGCGCAGGCAGACGGGGCGCGCGCAGTGGTGTCCCACGCGGACCGCGATGCCCTGCTCGTCCAGGACCTGGCCGACGTCGTGCGGGTGGATGTCGCCGAGTACGAAGGAGATCGCGGCGCCGCGGTCCTCGGCCGTGGTGGGGCCGATGATCCGCAGGTCGGGCACCTCGGCGAGGCGCTTGATCGCGTACTCGGTGATCGCGTGCTCGTGCGCGGCGATCTTGTCCATGCCGATCGCGGACAGGTAGTCCACGGCCGCGCCGAGGCCGACGGCCTGGGCGATCGGGGGCGTACCGGCCTCGAACTTGTGGGGGGCCGGGGCGTAGGTCGAGGCGTGCATCGACACGGTCTCGATCATCTCGCCGCCGCCGAGGAACGGCGGCAGGTCCTCCAGCAGCTCCTGGCGGCCCCACAGGACGCCGATGCCGGTCGGGCCGCACATCTTGTGGCCGGTGAAGGCCACGAAGTCGGCGCCGAGCGCCTGCACGTCGAGCGGCATGTGCGGAGCGGCCTGGGAGGCGTCGATCAGCACCAGCGCGCCGACGTCCTGGGCGCGCCGGACGATCGCCTCGACCGGGTTGACCGTGCCCATGATGTTGGAGACCAGCGTGAAGGAGACGATCTTCGTCTTCTCCGTGATGACCTCTTCGATGTTGGACAGGTCGAGCCGGCCGTCGTCGGTGAGGCCGAACCACTTCAGCTTCGCGCCGGTGCGCTGCGCGAGCAGCTGCCACGGGACGATGTTGGAGTGGTGCTCCATCTCCGTGATGGCGATCTCGGTCTCACGGTCGACCCGGTAGGGCTCGTCCGCCCAGCCGAGCATGTTCGCGACGAGGTTGAGCGACTCCGAGGCGTTCTTGGTGAAGATCACCTCGTCGCGGCTCGGCGCGTTGATGAAGGCGGCGACCTTGTCGCGGGCACCCTCGTACAGCGCCGTGGCCTCCTCGGCGAGCACGTGCACGCCGCGGTGGACGTTCGCGTTGTGCTGCTCGTAGTACTCGCTCAGCGCGTCGAGTACCTGGCGCGGCTTCTGCGAGGTCGCAGCGTTGTCCAGGTAAACGATCTTCTTCCCGTCGTGGACCACACGATCCAGCAGGGGGAAGTCCTTGCGGATCGCCTCGATGTCGAGGAGGCCAGGCAGCTGTGTCACGCGGTCGCGCCACCCTTCACGTACTTGTCGTAGCCCTCGTTCTCCAGCTGGTCGGCGAGCTCGGCGCCGCCGGACTCGGCGATGCGGCCGTTCGCGAACACGTGCACGAAGTCGGGCTTGATGTAGCGCAGGATGCGCGTGTAGTGGGTGATCAGCAGGGTGCCGACCTCACCGGACTCGCGGACGCGGTTGACGCCCTCGGAGACGATGCGCAGGGCGTCGACGTCCAGGCCGGAGTCGGTCTCGTCGAGGATCGCGATCTTCGGCTTGAGGAGCTCCAGCTGGAGGATCTCGTGGCGCTTCTTCTCACCGCCGGAGAAGCCCTCGTTGACGTTGCGCTCGGCGAAGGCCGGGTCCATCGACAGCTGCTCCATCGCGGACTTGACCTCCTTCACCCAGGTGCGCAGCTTGGGGGCCTCGCCGCGGATGGCGGTGGCGGAGGTGCGCAGGAAGTTGGAGACCGAGACTCCGGGGACCTCGACCGGGTACTGCATGGCGAGGAAGACGCCGGCGCGGGCGCGCTCGTCGACGGACATCTCCAGGACGTCCTCGCCGTCGAGGGTCACAGTGCCACCGGTGACGGTGTACTTCGGGTGACCGGCCAGGGAGTACGCCAGCGTGGACTTGCCGGAGCCGTTCGGACCCATGATGGCGTGCGTCTCACCCTGCTTGACGGTGAGGTCGACGCCCTTGAGGATCTCGCGGGCGCCGTTCTCGGCCTCGACGGAGACGTGCAGGTCGTGGATTTCAAGCGTTGCCATGGATACCTCAGGACTCCTGGGTGAGGGAGACGAGCACGTCGTCCCCTTCGATCTTTACGGGGTAAACGGGGACGGGGCGCGTCGCGGGCAGGCCGGACGGCTTGCCGGTGCGCAGGTCGAAGGCCGACCCGTGCAGCCAGCACTCGATCATGCAGTCCTCGACCTCGCCCTCCGAGAGCGAGACGTTCGCGTGCGAGCAGATGTCGTTGATGGCGAACACCTCCCCGTCGGTGGAGACGATGGACACCGGCGTGCCGTCGAGTTCCACCCGCTTGGGGGTGTTCTCCTCCAGCTCGCTCAGCGCGCAGGCCTTGACGTAGGTCATCAGACGGAACCCTGGAGCTCGGCCTCGATCTTGGAGATCAGGCGCTCCTCGATGTCGTCGACGCCGATCTGCTGGACGAGCTCGGCGAAGAAGCCGCGGACGACCAGGCGGCGGGCCTCGTCGGCCGGGATGCCGCGGGCCTGCAGGTAGAAGAGCTGCTCGTCGTCGAAGCGGCCGGTGGCGGAGGCGTGGCCGGCGCCGACGATCTCGCCGGTCTCGATCTCCAGGTTCGGCACGGAGTCGACCCGCGCGCCGTCCGTGAGGACGAGGTTGCGGTTCATCTCGTACGTGTCGGTGCCCTCGGCGCTCTTCTCGATGAGCACGTCGCCGATCCAGACGGCGTGGGCGTCCTGGCCCTGGAGCGCGCCCTTGTAGACCACGTTCGACTTGCAGTGCGGGGCGTCGTGCGTGACGAGGAGGCGGTGCTCCTGGTGCTGGCCGGCGTCCGTGAAGTACAGGCCGAGCATCTCGGCCTCGCCGCCGGGGCCCGCGTAGGTGACGCGCGGGTGCAGGCGGACGAGGTCGCCGCCGAAGGTGACGACGACGGACTTGAAGGTCGCGTCGCGGCCGACGAGGGCGTTGTGCTGGGAGGTGTGGACGGCGGTGTCGTCCCAGTCCTGGACGGACACGAAGGTCACCTTGGCGCCGGCGCCGACGAGGATGTCCACGTTGGCGGCGCGCACGCCGTCGCCGGTGTGGTCGATCACGATGATCGCCTCGGCGAAGGGCTTCACGTCGAAGACGGTGTGGCCGAAGGTGGTGCCGCCCTCACCGTGCAGGGCGACCCGGATGGGCTCGCTGAGCACGGTCTCCTTGGGCACGGTGATGACCGTGGCCTTGGCGAAGGACGAGAAGGCCTGTGCGGCGACGCGGTCGACGGGGGTGCCGGCCTTGCCGATCCGCTCGTCGCCGCGCTCCACGGACTCGACCGTGACGCCCTCGGGCGCGTCGATCTGGGCCTTGATGGCGCCGTCCGCGACGGCGGTGCCGTCGTGCAGGCCCTTGAGGCGGGCGAGCGGCGTGAAGCGCCACTCCTCCTCGCGGCCGTGCGGGACCGGGAAGTCGGCCACGTCGAAGGACGGGGGCGCGCTCATCCGGGTGGCGACGGTGGACTCGGCGGCCACCGCGATCGCGCCGGCGGTGGTGGAGCCCGCCGCGGGGGTACCGCCCTGAACCGTCAGGTTCTTGGGGGCGTTCTGAGCCTCAGCCATGGCTGTCGTGTTGCTCTCTTCCTACGTCTACAGAATCGTCGCTGTACTGCGGTTCGGGGGCGGTCGGCGGGTCAGCCGACCGAGCCCTCCATCTGCAGTTCGATCAGCCGGTTGAGCTCCAGCGCGTACTCCATCGGCAGCTCCTTCGCGATCGGCTCGACGAAGCCGCGCACGATCATGGCCATGGCCTCGAACTCGGTGAGGCCGCGCTGCATCAGGTAGAAGAGCTGGTCGTCGGAGACCTTGGAGACGGTGGCCTCGTGGCCCATCGTCACGTCGTCCTCGCGGACGTCCACGTACGGGTACGTGTCCGAGCGGGAGATGGTGTCCACGAGCAGCGCGTCGCACAGGACGTTGGACTTCGATCCGGCGGCGCCCTCGCCGATCTCCACCAGACCGCGGTAGGAGGTGCGGCCACCGCCACGGGCCACCGACTTGGAGACGATGTTCGAGGAGGTGTTCGGCGCCATGTGGACCATCTTGGAGCCGGCGTCCTGGTGCTGGCCCTCGCCCGCGAAGGCGATGGACAGGGTCTCGCCCTTGGCGTGCTCGCCCATCAGGTAGACGGCCGGGTACTTCATGGTGACCTTGGAACCGATGTTGCCGTCGATCCACTCCATGGTCGCGCCCTCGTACGCCACGGCGCGCTTGGTGACCAGGTTGTAGACGTTGTTCGACCAGTTCTGGATCGTCGTGTAGCGGCAGCGGCCGCCCTTCTTCACGATGATCTCGACGACGGCGCTGTGCAGCGAGTCCGAGGAGTAGATCGGGGCGGTGCAGCCCTCGACGTAGTGGACGTAGGCGTCCTCGTCGACGATGATCAGCGTCCGCTCGAACTGACCCATGTTCTCCGTGTTGATGCGGAAGTAGGCCTGGAGCGGGATGTCCACGTGGACACCCTTGGGGACGTAGATGAACGAGCCGCCGGACCACACCGCGGTGTTCAGCGAGGCGAACTTGTTGTCGCCGACCGGGATGACCGTGCCGAAGTACTCCTGGAAGAGCTCCGGGTGCTCCTTGAGGGCGGTGTCCGTGTCGAGGAAGATCACGCCCTGCTCCTCCAGGTCCTCGCGGATCTGGTGGTAGACGACCTCGGACTCGTACTGGGCGGCGACACCGGCGACGAGGCGCTGCTTCTCCGCCTCCGGGATGCCGAGCTTGTCGTACGTGTTCTTGATGTCCTCGGGCAGGTCCTCCCAGGAAGCGGCCTGCTTCTCGGTGGAGCGCACGAAGTACTTGATGTTGTTGAAGTCGATGCCCGAGAGGTCGGAGCCCCACATCGGCATGGGCTTCTTGTCGAACAGCTTCAGGCCCTTGAGGCGGAGGTTCAGCATCCACTCCGGCTCGGACTTCTTCGCCGAGATGTCGCGGACGACGTCCTCGGACAGACCCCGCTTGGCGGCGGCACCGGCCGCGTCGGAGTCGGCCCAGCCGTATTCATAGGTGCCCAGGCCATCGAGCTCAGGGTGAGCGGTCTCCGTGGTCATGCGGGGTTCCTCCCGGCCGTACTTGCAGATACTGATGTGTCGGTCTGTGTGGTGCCCGCGCTTCGCGGAATGAACGTCGTGCACACTCCGTCGCCATGGGCGATCGTCGCGAGGCGCTGCACGTGCGTCCCGAGCAGGCGGGAGAAGACCTCGGTCTCCGCCTCGCAGAGCTGCGGGAACTGCTCGGCCACGTGGGCGACCGGGCAGTGGTGCTGGCAGAGCTGTTCACCGCTGTGCGGACCGGGAGCGCTCTTCGCCGTAGCAGCGTACCCGTCCTGCGTCAACGCCCTGGCAAGGGCCTCCGTGCGGCCCTCGGGGGCGGCCGCCTCGACGGCTTCCCGGTAGGCCTGCGCCTGCGTCTCCATCCGCGACCGGGCGAAGGCGGCGACGGCCGCCTCGCCCTGCTCGCCACCGCCGACGGACTGCGCGATCCAGCGCAAAGCGTCCGCGGCGAGCTTGTCGTAGGACTGGTCGAAGGCGTCGCGGCCGCAGTCGGTGAGCGCGAAGACCTTGGCGGGCCGACCCCGGGTCCGCGCTCCGTACACCCGCTGCTCACGGGCTTCGACGACGTCGTCGGCGACGAGCGTGTCGAGGTGGCGGCGGACGGCGGCCTGGGTGAGGCCGAGGCGCTGGGCGAGGTCGGCGACGGTGGACGGACCGTGGTCCAGGATCGAGCGCGCCACGCGGTTGCGGGTTGACCGCTCCCCGGTGGCGAGCTCCCCCTGGGGGGCCTCGTTCTGCCGTTCGCCGTATTTCACAACACCATTGTTGCGTAATTAACCGAGCCCGGACAAGCCGTGACGGACGCCACGCCTGGTGGCCTCCATCACTAAGGGTTACCTTATTTATCGACGGAGAGTTATTCGGAGGACGGAATTCCACTCACCCGCGAAAGGGCTCGACGCGCCGCATTCCCCACTCCCACCAGCACTCTTGCACCCTCGGCGGTTTCCGGCGCCCACCAGCGCGGCCCCCATGAAAGATCACCGAAACCGGATGGGCCGCCCGAAACCACGGGACCGAAAAAAGCCGTGACCGCGACCGGGCGTTCGAATGATTCGGCCCCGGGACCCGCGATCCGGGGCGCGCACCACGGCTCCGTAGACTCACCCACCATGAGCAACGACCCCGCCGTGGAGATCCGCGGACTGGTGAAGCGGTACGGCCCCAAGACGGCGGTGGACGGACTGGACCTCACCGTCCGCAAGGCCTCCGTCACCGCGGTCCTCGGACCCAACGGGGCGGGCAAGACCACCACCGTGGAGACCTGCGAGGGCTACCACCGCCCCGACGCCGGCACCGTCCGCGTCCTCGGTCTCGACCCGGTCGCCCAGGCCCCGGCCCTGCGCCCGCGCATCGGCGTGATGCTCCAGTCCGGAGGCGTCTACTCCGGGGCCCGCGCCGTCGAGATGCTGCGCCACATGGCCACGCTGTACGCCGACCCGATCGACCCGGACATCCTGGTGGAACGCCTCGGACTCGGCGGCTGCGGCCGCACTCCCTACCGCCGGCTGTCCGGCGGCCAGCAGCAGCGCCTCGCCCTGGCCATGGCCGTCGTCGGCCGCCCGGAGCTGGTCTTCCTCGACGAGCCCACCGCCGGCCTGGACCCGCAGGCCCGCCGCGCCACCTGGGACCTCGTACGGGAACTGCGCGCCGACGGGGTCACCGTCGTCCTCACCACCCACCACATGGACGAGGCCGAGCAGCTCTCGGACGAGGTCGCCATCGTCGACGCGGGCCGGGTCATCGCGCACGGCAGCCCCGAGCAGCTGTGCCGGGGCGGCGCCGAGAACACCCTGCGCTTCACCGGCCGCCCCGCCCTCGACCTGGCCTCGCTGCTGAAGGCCCTGCCCGACGGCAGCCGGGCGGCCGAGGTCACCACCGGCGTCTACCGGGTGACCGGCGAGGTCGACCCGCAGCTGCTGGCCACCGTGGCCTCCTGGTGCGCGCAGAACGGCGTGATGCCGGACAGCCTCGCGGTGCAGCGGCACACCCTCGAAGACGTCTTCCTCGAACTGACCGGTAAGGAGCTGCGCGCATGAGCGCCGGTACGTTCACCCCCCGCCCGGGGGCCGCGCCCGTGTCCCGCATGATCCTCGCGCAGACGGCGCTGGAGACCCGGATGCTGCTGCGCAACGGCGAACAGCTGCTCCTGACCGTGATCATCCCGGCGCTGCTCCTGGTGCTCTTCTCCGCCGTCGACATCGTCGACACGGGCGCCGGGGAGCCGGTCGACTTCCTCGCCCCCGGCGTCCTCGCCCTCGCCGTGATGTCCACCGCCTTCACCGGCCAGGCCATCGCCACCGGCTTCGACCGCCGCTACGGGGTCCTCAAGCGGCTCGGGGCCTCCCCGCTGCCGCGGTGGGCGCTGATGGCAGCCAAGACCCTCTCGGTGCTGGTCACCGAGGTGCTCCAGATCGCCCTGCTGACGGTGATCGCACTCGCCCTGGGCTGGTCCCCGCACGGCAACCCGCTCGCGGTCGCCGCGCTCATCCTGCTGGGCACCGCCGCCTTCTCGGGGCTCGGCCTGCTGATGGCGGGCACCCTCAAGGCCGAGGCCACCCTGGCCGCCGCCAACCTGGTCTTCCTGCTGCTGCTGGTCGGCGGCGGGGTGATCGTGCCGCTCGACAGGTTCCCGGAAGCCGTCCGGTCCGTTCTGGAGCTGCTGCCGATCTCGGCCCTGTCCGACGCACTGCGCGAGGTGCTCCGCAACGGCGCCGGGCTGCCGTGGGGCGACGCGGCCGTCCTCGCGGTCTGGTCCGTACTCGGTCTGGGCGCCGCCGCGCGCCTCTTCCGCTGGGAATGAAACCCTTCCCCTGCCGGCCGCGCAGCCGGGAGGATGGGCGCCTCCACACATGAAGCCGGGGGGCGGACATGGTGCAGCGGGAGGCCGTTCTTCGGCTGGACGACCAATGGGCGCGGGTACGGGCGGGGGCCGCGCCGACGGATCCGGCGGCGCGGGAAGGGCTCCTCGACGAGCTGATCGGCGCCCTGCGCACGCTCACCGACGACCCCGAGGGCACCGCCCTGCTCGGACTGCGCCTCGCAGACCGGGCCGCCCTGCGGTTCGCCGCGGGGGACCGCGCGGGCGCCCTCGCCACCATCGAAGAGGGCCTGCGCAGCTCCGAACGGGCCGCCCGGCACACCCCGGAGTACGCCCGCTGGTACGCCCGGGGGCTGATCAACCACGGCGTGTGGCTGGCCTGGCCGCTGAGCGACGCGGACCGGCTGCCGAGGCACCCGCTGGGCCCCGCCGCCGGCGACGGCCCGAGCGCCGTGGACCGAGCCGCCGGTGAGCGCGCCCGCGATCTGACCCGTACCGCCGTGGAGGTGTGGGCGGGACTCGACCAGGCCGATGCCGTCAACCGGCGGGGCCTCGCCCAGGCCAAGGTGTTCCTCGGCGACCGCCTGGCCGAGCTGGGCGCGACGGAGGACGCGGTGGCCTGGGCCGTGGACGCGGAGGCCGACTTCCGCCGGCTGCTGCTGGCGGACCCGGCCGCGGAGGAGGCCGGGGCCGCCGAGGAGGCCCTCGACCACATCGACCGCCAGCTGGAACTGCGCCTGCGGCACCTGGCCTTCGACGAACTGGTCGGCCTGCGCACCAGGGGTCTGCTGCCCGAACGGCTGCTGCCCCGGGCCGTGGTGGCCGCCCGCATCCGGTCGGTGGCGGAGCCGGAGATCGCGGCCCGGCTGCACCTCGACGCCGAACAGGTGCGCACCATGCTGGAGGTCACCCCGTGGCTCGCGGTGTGGCGCTTCGACGTGCGCGGCGCTGACGGACTGTGGAACGCACTCCCCCATCCCTGGCACAGCGCCACAGAGGTGAGGAACAGGACGGCAGAGGACGTAGCGGGCGAATTACTCAGCCGGTTCACCCGCTCGCGGGAGTACCCGGGGGACGCAGCGCACTGGCGCGTCCTCCTGTGGTGGCACGAGGAGGGCGACCCCGCCGGGGCCCGGTTCCGGCTGCTCGCCGGACCCGACACCCCCTCCCCCACCCCCTCGTGAAACTTTGCACAAGGGGTCGCCTACGATATGGGGCGTGTTGAACCCCCTCGCATACATCGCCAGCCGCTGGACCCCGTCACCCCGGACCGTCCGGCGGGCCGCGCTCGCCGCGCTCCTCATGAGCGTGGCCATCGTCGTCACCGGCGGCGCGGTGCGGCTGACCGGATCCGGTCTCGGCTGCGACACCTGGCCCAAGTGCACCGACGACAGCCTGATCGTGACGCAGGAGCAGGGCTTCCACGGCGCCGTCGAATTCGGCAACCGGATGCTGACGTACGTGCTCTCCGCCGCCGTCGGCTGGGTGATCGTCGCGGCCCGGTCGGCCAAGCCCTGGCGCCACTCGCTGACCAGGCTCGGCTGGATCCAGTTCGCCATCGTGATGTGCAACGCCGTGCTCGGCGGCATCACCGTCATGACGGGCCTCAACCCGTACAGCGTGGCCGGGCACTTCCTGCTCGCCACCACGCTGATCGCCGTCACGACGATCACCTGGCACCGCGTCGGCGAGGGCGACACCGCCCCCCGCCCGCGGGTCCCCGGCCCGGTCCGCAAGCTGTCCTGGGCGCTGATCGCGGCCACCCTCGTGCTGATCGCCGCGGGCACGGTGGTCACCGGTTCCGGCCCGCACGCCGGCGACAGCAGCGAGATCAAGCGGATGCCGTTCGACTGGGAGGCCACCGCACACGTCCACGCGATCGCCGCCTGGGTCGTCTGCGCGCTGGCCGTCGCGATGTGGCTGGTGCTGCGCGTGGTCGACGCCCCCGGCGACACCCGGGCCCGCGCCCGTGACCTGCTGCTCGTCCTGCTCGCGCAGGGCGGCATCGGCTACGTGCAGTTCTTCACCGACGTGCCCGAGGTCCTCGTCGCGGTGCACATGCTGGGCTCCTGCGTGGTGTGGATCGCCGTGCTCCGGATCGCCCTGAGCCTGCGCGAGCGGCCGTCGGAGGAGGCGGGCGTCCCCGCGGTGGACGACGCCCGGCTGTCCTCCGTCTGAGCCGACGGGTCCGGCGCCCGCGGACCGGCCTCACGGCCGGTCCAGCCGGTAGACGCGGCGGGCGTTGCCCGCCGCGACCATCGCGGCCACCCGGTCCGCGTCCCGCCAGGACCAGGACCCCTCGGCGACCCAGCCGCCGAGCACACGGCCCAGTGCCTCCCGGAACACCAGGGCCCCCACCGCGTGCAGTTCGGGCAGCCGCCGCCCCCCGCTGGAGAACAGCAGCTTCCCGAAGGGCGCGAGTTCCAGCAGGTCGGCCAGGACCGCCGAGGCGCGCGCCGGAGTCCGTCCGAGGTGCGCGCCCGCGTCGGCGTAGACGTGCGGGAAGGCCTGTGCGAGCCGCGCGGCGTGCCGGTGGTGCGGAGGTCCGCCGAGCAGTACCAGCCGCGCGCCCGGCCGCGCGGTGGCCCGTACGAATCCGGTCAGCGCCGAGGGGTCCTCCGTACCCGTGTGCAGCTGGAGCGGCACCCCGGACGCCACCGCGCTCCAGAGCAGGTGCCGCAGCAGTACGGGATCCCGCAGGGCTCCGCCGCGCGGCCGCCCCTCCAGCCACCGTCCGGCCGCCCCGCGCACTTCGCCGGGGCCGGGCGGGTCGGGATCGAGGAGCGGGCCGTCCGCGCGGTCCGGGGCCGGGGCGCAGGAGAAGGCCGCGGCCCCGGCGGCGGCGTGGTGCACGGCCTCGGCGAGGTTGGCGAGGAAGGCTGCCACGGTCCCGGACGTGTCGGCGACCTGCTCGGCCAGTGACTCCAGCCGGACCGTTTCGAAGGCCTCGGCGCCCGCCGCGAGCGCCATGTCCTTGGGGCCGGTGAGGTCCCCGGCCGTCCCGGTGTCGACCAGGTAGGCGGCGACCCCGGACCCCCGCAGCAGGCGCCGCGCGGACTCGTCGGGGCCCAGCTCGCGGCGCCGGGCCAGATAGCGGGCGGGGGCCGCGTGCGGCTCCAGCCCCAGCAGCGGCGGACACCAGCGGCGCACGGCGAAGCCGGTCTGGGTGTCGAAGAAGGTGGTGCCCGCGGCGGGCGGGCCGGCCGAGTCGACCAGCTCGGCCTCGAAGGTGCCCAGGCCCAGCTCCGTACGGAGGACTCCGTGGCAGTGCTGGTCCACCAGCGGCGGGGTTTCGATCATCCGGGCATCCCGTTGCGGACGTGGGGAAGGCGCTTCCACACGTCCTAACGGGTGAGCGGGGTGTGAGGTGTTGCTCGGGCTGTTGACCGAGGTCCCACACCGGCTCCGGACGCCGGTCCGGGGAGGTCAGGCGGCCGGGTTCGCGGATCCGCCGAGCTGGATGCCGGCCATCCGCGACCACTCGTACGGACCGGTCCGTACGCGCGCGGCGAACTCCCCGTCGAACTCGTCGTGCAGGGTCAGCCCGGCCTTCTCCGCGGCGAGCCGGGCCACCGCGAAGGTCGGGGCCACCAGGTCGCCCCAGCCGCCGTCCGTGCCCACGAGCACGATGCGGGTGCCGGCCTGGCCGATGTGGGCGAGCTGGCCCTCGGCGCCGCCGTGCTGCTCGGCGAAGGCGCCGATCTGCCGGGCCAGCTTCGCGGCGGTACGGTCCTGCTTCTTGTCCGCGGCGCCTGCGGCGGCCGCGCTGTCTGCGGTGTCTCCCATGAGGGTCATGCTACCGGCGAGTAATCAGCGGAGGAAGGGATCCACGGCCACCGCCACGAACAGCAGCGACACATAGGTGATCGACCAGTGGAACAGGCGCATCTCCTTGAGCTTCGCGCCCGTCACGCCCGCCTTGGCCCGCGCGTGCAGCGCGTGGGCCTCCCACAGCCACCAGCCGCCCGACGCCAGCGCGACCGCGGTGTAGAACCAGCCCGTGTAGCCCAGCGGGGTCAGCAGCAGCGATACCGCCACCATCACCCAGCTGTAGAGGACGATCTGGCGCGACACGGCCTTGTTGCCCGCGACGACCGGGAGCATCGGAACACCGGCGCGCGCGTAGTCGTCCTTCACCTTCATCGACAGCGGCCAGTAGTGCGGCGGCGTCCAGAAGAAGATGACGAGGAAGAGGATGACCGCGGCCCAGGAGACCGAGTTCGTGACGGACGACCAGCCGATCAGCACCGGCATGCAGCCGGCGATGCCGCCCCAGACGATGTTCTGCGCGGTGCGCCGCTTCAGCAGCATCGTGTAGATCACGACGTAGAAGAGGAGCGCCCCGAGTGACAGCGCCGCCGACAGCCAGTTGACGAGCAGGCCGAAGAAGAGGGTGGAGACCACCGCGAGCGTGAGGCCGAAGGCCAGGCACTCCCGCGGGCTGACCATGCCGGTCACCAGCGGGCGCTGCGAGGTCCGGTCCATCAGCGCGTCGATGTCGCGGTCGATGTACATGTTCAGCGCGTTGGCGCCGCCGGCCGACAAGTAGCCGCCGAAGCAGGTCACGAGGACCAGCCACATCGACGGCACGCCCTGCTCGGCGAGGAACATCACCGGCACTGTGGTGATCAGCAGAAGTTCGATGATCCGCGGCTTGGTCAATGCCACGAAAGCCATGACGCGGGTCCCGAGCGGCCGCTGACCGGGGCTCGTCCCGAGCACCCCCGCTGGACGGGATTCGACGGCCGTCACGCACACCCCTGAGAGAGAATCCAGCAAGCCCCGACGCGGGCCGTTCACAACATGAAGGCCCGGTTGAGGCTTGCGCGTACCACGCCACTGTAGACGTTGCGCTTACGTCGCCCCGCGCCGGGGTCGCTTCGTGTTGGGCCGATCGGACCGTGCATATATACGGGGCACGAGCCGCGCCCGGCCGCCGTGACCGGGTGAACGCGGGCCGGCGGCGCGGTGACGGACCGCCTGCACTCGAATAGCTGCACGCCGTTGCGGGGGTAGGCTCGGAATCGCCGGTGCACCGTTCGTCACCGGGACACGAACATGTGGAGAGGAGCCCTGACCCACGGTGAGCACCAAGCCGACCACCACAGAGCTCGAGTGGACCGAACTGGACCAGCGGGCCGTCGACACCGCCCGCATCCTGGCCGCTGACGCGGTCCAGAAGGTCGGAAACGGCCACCCCGGTACGGCGATGAGCCTGGCCCCCGCCGCCTACACCCTCTTCCAGAAGGTGATGCGGCACGACCCGGCGGACCCCGAGTGGGTGGGCCGCGACCGTTTCGTGCTCTCCGCGGGGCACTCGTCCCTGACCCTCTACACCCAGCTGTACCTGGGCGGGTTCGGGCTGGAACTGGACGACCTGAAGGCGTTCCGGACCTGGGGCTCGAAGACCCCCGGCCACCCGGAGTACGGCCACACGACCGGCGTCGAGACCACCACCGGCCCCCTCGGCCAGGGTGTCGCCAACGCGGTGGGCATGGCCATGGCGGCCCGCTACGAGCGCGGTCTCTTCGACCCGCAGGCCGCCCCCGGGACCTCGCCGTTCGACCACATGATCTACGCGGTCGCCGGCGACGGCTGCCTCCAGGAGGGCATCTCGCACGAGGCGTCCGCCCTGGCCGGCCACCAGAAGCTCGGCAACCTCGTCCTCCTGTGGGACGACAACCACATCTCCATCGAAGGTGACACGGAGACGGCCGTCTCCGAGGACACCATGAAGCGCTACGAGGCGTACGGCTGGCACGTCCAGCGCGTCGAGCAGCAGGAGAACGGCGACCTCGACCCGAAGGCGCTCTACGCCGCCCTTCAGGCCGCCAAGGCCGTCACGGACCGCCCGTCCTTCATCGCCGCCCGCTCCATCATCGCCTGGCCGGCCCCGCACGCCCAGAACACCGAGGCCGCCCACGGCTCGGCGCTCGGCGACGACGAGGTCGCGGCCACCAAGCGCGTGCTCGGCTTCGACCCGGAGCAGACCTTCGAGGTCTCCGACGAGGTCATCGCCCACACCCGCAAGGCGCTGGACCGCGGCCGCGAGGCCAAGGCCGCCTGGGAGAAGGACTTCTCCGCCTGGCGCACCGCCAACCCGGAGCGCGCCGCCGAGTTCGACCGCATCAACGCCAACGAGCTGCCCGCGGGCTGGGAGGACGAGCTCCCCCGCCTTCGAGACCGGCAAGGGCGTCGCCACGCGCGCCGCGTCCGGCAAGGTCCTGCAGGCGCTCGGCGCGGTCATCCCGGAGCTGTGGGGCGGCTCGGCCGACCTCGCCGGCTCCAACAACACCACCATCGACAAGGAATCCTCGTTCCTGCCGGTGGGCAACCCGCTGCCGGAGGCCGACCCGTACGGCCGCACCATCCACTTCGGCATCCGCGAGCACGCCATGGCCGCGGCCATGAACGGCATCGCGCTGCACGGCCACACCCGCATCTACGGCGGCACCTTCCTGGTGTTCTCCGACTACATGCGCAACGCCGTCCGCCTGTCCGCGCTGATGCACCTGCCGGTGACGTACGTGTGGACGCACGACTCCATCGGCCTCGGCGAGGACGGCCCGACCCACCAGCCGGTCGAGCACCTCGCCTCGCTGCGCGCCATCCCGGGCCTGAACGTCGTCCGCCCGGCCGACGCCAACGAGACCGCCATCGCCTGGCGCGAGATCCTGCGCCGCCACACCAAGGTGTTCGGCAAGGGTGCCCCGCACGGCCTCGCGCTGACCCGCCAGGGCGTGCCGACCTACGACCGCAACGAGGACGCCGCCAAGGGCGGGTACGTCCTGTTCGAGGCCGAGGGCGGCCCGGCGCAGGTCGTCCTCATCGGCACCGGCTCCGAGGTGCACGTGGCCGTCGAGGCCCGCGAGCAGCTCCAGGCGCAGGGCGTCCCGACCCGGGTCGTCTCGATGCCGTCGGTCGAGTGGTTCGAGGAGCAGGGCCAGGAGTACAAGGACAGCGTCCTGCCCCCGTCGGTCAAGGCGCGCGTCGCGGTCGAGGCGGGCATCGGCCTGACCTGGCACCGCTACGTCGGCGACGCCGGCCGGATCGTCTCGCTGGAGCACTTCGGCGCCTCGGCCGACGCGAAGGTGCTCTTCCGCGAGTTCGGCTTCACCCCCGAGAACGTGGTGGCCGCCGCCAACGAATCCCTCGCCGCCGCCGCGCGCTGACGCCGGTCCGGAACCAAGTAGGAGATGTAATCCCATGACAGACGCACTCAAGCGCCTCTCCGACGAAGGCGTCGCGATCTGGCTGGACGACCTGTCCCGCAAGCGCATCACGTCCGGCAACCTGGCCGAGCTCATCGACCAGTCTCACGTGGTCGGTGTCACCACCAACCCGGCGATCTTCCAGAAGGCCATCAGCAGCGGCGAGGGCTACGAGCAGCAGCTCACCGACCTCGCGACCCGCAGGGTCACCGTGGAAGAGGCCCTGCGCATGATCACGACGGCGGACGTCAGGGACGCCGCCGACATCCTGCGCCCGGTCTTCGACCGCACCGACGGCCAGGACGGCCGCGTGTCCATCGAGGTCGATCCCCGTCTGGCGCACAGCACCCCGGCGACCATCGCCGAGGCCAAGCAGCTCGCCTGGCTGGTGGACCGCCCGAACACGCTCATCAAGATCCCGGCGACCAAGGCCGGCCTGCCGGCGATCACCGAGGTCATCGGCAGGGGCATCAGCGTCAACGTGACGCTGATCTTCTCGCTGGAGCGCTACCGCGAGGTCATGGACGCGTACCTGGCGGGTCTGGAGAAGGCCAAGGCCGCCGGCCTGGACCTCTCCCTGATCCACTCGGTCGCCTCCTTCTTCGTGTCCCGCGTGGACACCGAGATCGACAAGCGCCTGGACGCCGTCGGCACCGACGAGGCGAAGGCCCTCAAGGGCAAGGCGGCGCTCGCCAACGCCCGTCTGGCCTACGAGGCCTACGAGGAGGTCTTCTCCTCGGACCGCTGGACCGCCCTGGAGCGCGCCGGAGCCAACAAGCAGCGCGCGCTGTGGGCCTCGACGGGCGTCAAGGACCCGGCGTACAAGGACACCCTGTACGTGGACGACCTGGTCGCCCCGAACACGGTGAACACCATGCCGGAGGCCACCTTGGAGGCCGCCGCGGACCACGGGCAGATCACCGGTGACACGGTGCGCGGCACCTACGAGCAGGCCCGCGCCGAGCTCGATGCGGTCGCGAAGCTGGGCATCTCGTACGACGATGTCGTTCAGCTGCTGGAAGACGAGGGCGTCGAGAAGTTCGAGGCGTCCTGGAACGACCTGCTGAAGTCGACCGAGGCGGAGCTCCAGCGCCTCGCCCCCACGGAGGCCTGAACACCTTGTCTGTAAACGGAGCGAACCCGCTTCGTGACGCACAGGACCGGCGGCTCCCGCGCATCGCGGGGCCGTCCGGCCTGGTCATTTTCGGCGTTACGGGTGACCTGTCGCGCAAGAAGCTGATGCCTGCCGTCTACGACCTGGCCAATCGCGGCCTGCTCCCGCCGGGCTTCTCCCTCATCGGGTTCGCCCGCAGGGAGTGGGAGCACGAGGACTTCGCCCAGGAGGTGTACGAGGCGGTCAAGGAGCACTCGCGCACCCCCTTCCGTGAGGAGGTCTGGCAGCAGCTGGTCCAGGGCTGCCGCTTCGTCCAGGGCGACTTCGACGACGACGCCGCCTTCGAGACGCTGAAGGCGACGATCGACGAGCTCGACAAGGCGCAGGGCACGGGGGGCAACTTCGCCTTCTACCTGTCCGTCCCGCCGAAGTTCTTCCCCAAGGTGGTCCAGCAGCTGAAGGACCACGGTCTGGCGCAGAAGGAGGGCTCCTGGCGGCGTGCCGTCATCGAGAAGCCCTTCGGCCACGACCTGAAGAGCGCCGAGGAGCTCAACAAGGTCGTCCACGAGGTCTTCCCGCGCGACGAGGTCTTCCGGATCGACCACTACCTCGGCAAGGAGACCGTCCAGAACATCCTGGCGCTCCGTTTCGCCAACACGATGTTCGAGCCGATCTGGAACCGGTCGTACGTCGACCACGTGCAGATCACCATGGCCGAGGACATCGGCATCGGCGGCCGGGCGGGCTACTACGACGGCATCGGCGCGGCCCGCGACGTCATCCAGAACCACCTGCTGCAGCTGCTCGCGCTGACCGCGATGGAGGAGCCCGGCTCCTTCCACCCCAAGGCGCTGGTGGCGGAGAAGCTCAAGGTGCTCACGGCGGTGCAGCTGCCGGAGGACCTGGGCAAGCACACCGTGCGCGGCCAGTACGCGGCGGCCTGGCAGGGCGGCGAGAAGGTCGTCGGGTACCTCGAAGAGGACGGCATCGACCCCAAGTCGAAGACCGACACCTACGCGGCCGTCCGCCTGGAGATCAACAACCGCCGCTGGGCGGGCGTCCCCTTCTACCTGCGGACGGGCAAGCGCCTCGGCCGCCGGGTGACGGAGATCGCCGTGGTCTTCAAGCGGGCCCCGTACCTGCCCTTCGAGTCGGGCGCGACCGAGGAGCTGGGGCAGAACGCCCTGGTCATCCGGGTCCAGCCGGACGAGGGCGTGACGGTGCGCTTCGGTTCCAAGGTCCCGGGCACCTCCATGGAGGTCCGGGACGTCACGATGGACTTCGCCTACGGCGAGTCCTTCACGGAGTCGAGCCCCGAGGCGTACGAGCGGCTCATCCTCGACGTGCTCCTCGGCGACGCGAACCTCTTCCCCCGTCACCAGGAAGTGGAGCTGTCCTGGAACATCCTCGACCCGATCGAGGAGTACTGGGACAAGCACGGCAAGCCCGCGCAGTACCCGGCGGGCACCTGGGGGCCGGTCGAGGCGGACGAGATGCTCGCACGAGACGGACGGAGCTGGCGCCGGCCATGAAGATCGACCTCACGGAGACCAACTCCAGCAGGATCAATGCCGCGATGGTGCAGGCACGCCGGGACATCGGCACGCCGGCCGTCGGCATGGTCCTCACGCTGGTGATCGTGACCGACGAGGAGAACGCGTACGACGCGCTCAAGTCGGCGAACGACGCGTCCCACGAACACCCCTCGCGGATCGTCGTCGTCATCAAGCGGGCCAGCCGCTCGCCGCGCAGCCGCCGCGACGCCCGGCTCGACGCGGAAGTCCGCGTCGGGGCGGACGCCGGCAGCGGTGAGACGGTCGTGCTGCGCCTTCACGGCGAACTGGTCGACCACGCCCAGTCGGTGGTTCTCCCGCTGCTCCTTCCGGATGCGCCTGTCGTCGTCTGGTGGCCGGACGGTGCTCCCACGAACCTGGCGGGCGACCCGCTGGGTGCGCTCGGTCAGCGCCGCATCACGGACACGTACTCCTGCGAGGACCCGGTCGGGACGCTCGGCGCCCGGGCGGGCGCGTACGCCCCCGGGGACACGGACCTCTCGTGGACCCGGATCACCCCGTGGCGCTCCATGCTGGCCGCGGCGCTGGACCAGCAGTCCCTGTCGGTCGTCTCGGCGACCGTCGAGGGCGAGGGCGACAACCCGAGCTGCGAACTGCTGGCCATGTGGCTGGCGGACCGGCTCCAGGTCCCCGTCCGCCGCACGCTGTCGTCGGGGCCGGGTCTGACGGCCGTACGCCTGGCGACGAAGGACGGCGACATCGTCCTGAACCGGGCGGACGGCGGGCTGGCCACGCTGTGCATGCCGGGGCAGCCCGACCGGAACGTGGCGCTCAAGCGCCGCGACACGGCCGAGCTCCTGGCGGAGGAGCTGCGCCGGCTGGACCCGGACAACACGTACGCGGCCTCGCTGAAGTACGGAGTGTCCCAGCTGGCGGCCGCGACGCCGGTGCCGGAGGCCGAGGCTCCTGCCGAGTCGGCTCCGGCCGGGAAGCCGGCGGCCGGGCCGACCGCCAAGGCGACGAAGAAGGCCCCGGCCAAGTAGCCCGTCCCGCTGCGCGGAGCTCTCCCCGCCACGTTTCCCGGGGCTCCGCCCCGGTTCGTGGCGGGGAGAGCTCCGCGCAGTGGCACCAAACCACCCCAGGACCACCACAAAGGCGGCAGCACATGGGTATGACGACTCCTCAGGTCGTCGTCCACCGGGACAAGGAACTGATGGCCCGGGCCACCGCGGCCCGGCTCATCACGAAGATCGTGGACGCCCAGGCGGCCCGCGGCACCGCGTCCGTGGTCCTCACCGGCGGACGCAACGGCAACGGCCTCCTCGCCGCGCTGGCCACCGCCCCGGCCCGCGACGCGGTCGACTGGCAGCGGCTCGACCTGTGGTGGGGCGACGAGCGGTACGTGCCCGCCGACGATCCCGAGCGCAACCACACCCAGGCCCGCGAGGCCCTCCTGGACTCCGTCCCGGTCGACCCGGCGCGCGTGCACGCCATGCCGGCCTCGGACGGCCCGTACGGCGCCGACGTGGACGCGGCGGCCGCCGCGTACGCGGCCGAACTGGCGCGGGCGGCCGGTCCGGAGGACCACGGCCCGGTGCCCACCTTCGACGTGCTGATGCTGGGCGTCGGCCCGGACACGCACGTGGCCTCGCTGTTCCCCGAGCACCCGGCGGCCCGGGAGACCGAGCGCACGGTGGTCGGCGTGCACGGCGCGCCCAAGCCCCCGCCCACCCGGATCTCGCTGACCCTCCCGGCCATCCGGGCGGCCCGCGAGGTCTGGCTGCTGGCGGCCGGCGAGGACAAGGCCGGAGCGGTCTCCATCGCCCTCGGCGGGGCGGGCGCGGTGCAGGCGCCGGCCGCGGAGGCGTACGGGCGCTCGCGCACCCTGTGGCTCCTGGACCGCGCGGCGGCGGCCAAGCTGCCGTCCGGGATGTACCCTCCGGCCTCCTCCTGACCGGGGACCGACGCGAAGGGCCCGCCCTCCTCCGGGAGGGCGGGCCCTTCGCGCGTGTGCGTCAGCCGCGTCCGCGCAGCTTCCGGTAGGTGGCCACCAGCGACTGCGTCGAGGCGTCCAGACCCGGCACCTCCGCGCCCTCGGTGAGGGCGGGCTCGACGCGCTTGGCGAGCACCTTGCCGAGTTCGACGCCCCACTGGTCGAAGGAGTCGATGTTCCACACGGCGCCCTGGACGAACACCTTGTGCTCGTAGAGTGCGATCAGCTGGCCCAGCACGCCGGGGGTGAGCTCCACGGCCAGGATCGTGGTCGTCGGGTGGTTGCCGTGGAAGGTCTTGTGCGGGACCAGCGACTCCGGCGCCCCTTCCGCGCGGACCTCGTCGGCCGTCTTGCCGAAGGCCAGTGCCTGGGTCTGCGCGAAGAAGTTGGCCATCAGCAGGTCGTGCTGGGCCGCCGGCGCGGCCTCCAGCTCGGCCACCGGGTTGGCGAAGCCGATGAAGTCGGCGGGGATCACCTTCGTCCCCTGGTGGATGAGCTGGTAGTAGGCGTGCTGGCCGTTGGTGCCGGGCGTGCCCCAGACCACCGGGCCGGTCTGCCAGTCCACCGGGTTGCCGTCGCGGTCCACGGACTTGCCGTTGGACTCCATGTCCAGCTGCTGCAGGTAGGCGGTGAAGCGCGAGAGGTAGTGGCTGTACGGGAGCACCGCGTGCGACTGCGCGTCGAAGAAGGCCCCGTACCAGATCCCCAACAGGCCCATCAGGAGCGGGGCGTTCTCCTCCGGCGGCGCCGTGCGGAAGTGCTGGTCCATCAGGTGGAAGCCGGCGAGCAGGTCGCGGAAGGCGCCCGGGCCGATGGCGATCATCAGGGAGAGCCCGATGGCCGAGTCGAAGGAGTAGCGCCCGCCGACCCAGTCCCAGAACTCGAACATGTTGGCCGGGTCGATGCCGAACTCGGTGACCTTCTCCGCGTTGGTCGACAGCGCGACGAAGTGCCGTGCCACGGCGGCCTGGTCACCACCCAGCCCGGCGAGCAGCCAGCCGCGCGCCGACGTGGCGTTGGTGATGGTCTCGATGGTGGTGAAGGTCTTGGAGGCGATGATGAACAGCGTCTCGGCCGGGTCCAGGTCGCGCACGGCCTCGTGCAGGTCCGCGCCGTCGACGTTGGACACGAAGCGCACGGTCAGGCCGCGGTCGGCGAAGGCGCGCAGGGCCTCGTAGGCCATGGCGGGCCCCAGGTCGGAACCGCCGATGCCGATGTTGACGACGTTCTTGATGCGCTTGCCGGTGAAGCCCGTCCACTTCCCCGACCTGATCTGCTCGGAGAATGCCGCCATCTTGTCGAGGACCGCGTGCACGCCCGGGACGACGTCCTCGCCGTCCACCTCGACGACCGTGTCGGCCGGTGCGCGCAGCGCGGTGTGCAGGACCGCCCGGTCCTCGGTCGTGTTGATCTTCGCGCCGCGGAACATGGCCTCGCGCAGCTCGGCCACGCCCGTCGCCGCCGCCAGTTCGCGCAGCAGCTCCAGCGTCTCGTCGGTGACGAGGTGCTTGGAGTAGTCGATGTGCAGGTCGCCGACCTGCAGGGTGTAACCGGCGCCGCGGCCGGGGTTCTCCTCGAACAGCTGCCGCAGGTGCGTGTTCCCGAACTCCTCCCGGTGCTTGCCGAGTGCCAGCCACTGCGGCGTCCGGTTGAGCTTCGCCCTGCTCTCTGCGTTCATCTCGGACATCAACCCGTTTCTTCCGTCCTGTCGTGCCCCGCCGTTCACCAACTTAAGGGATCACAAGCGGCGCAACGCACACAAAGAGGCCCGGCCCCGCAGGAGAGATTCCTGCGGGGCCGGGCCTCACGTCATATTCGCCGGGCGGGGTCAGATCTCGCCCCGGAGCTTGGCGAGCGCCTCGGCGAGGATCGCTTCGCCGTCGGCGTCGGAGCGCCGTTCGCGTACGTACGCCAGGTGCGTCTTGTACGGTTCGGTGCGCGGCGGCGCGGGCGGGTTGTCCCGGTCCTGGCCGGCCGGGAACCCGCAGCGCGGGCAGTCCCAGGTGTCCGGCACCTGCGCGTCGCTGGCGAAGCTCGGCTGCGTCTCGTGCCCGTTCGAGCACCAGAAGGAGATGCGCAGGCGGGGCGCGGACTCGCCGCGCTCTGCCTCACCCATCGGCCCCGCTCCGACCCGGCTACCACGGATCGCGTTGCCACTTGCCACGGTCGTAACTCCCTGCGTGATGGTGCCGCGGAGTATGAGTGGAATTCCCGCCGCGGAGCGCCCAAGTCTACGTAAGGCCCAACGCACGTCCAGTGAGCGGAGTTACTGATTCCACGTCGTGAACGCCTGCCCCATCATAGGTCGGGCGATGCCGACCGGACTGCCGGAATGGCGAGAACGGTCAGCTGCTCGACTTCATCACGAGGCCGAGCGCGACGATGCACGCGAACCAGAGCAGACCCACCACGACGGTGATGCGGTCCAGGTTCCGCTCCGCGACGGAGGAGCCGCCCACCGACGACTGCATGCCGCCGCCGAACATGTCGGAGAGGCCGCCGCCCTTGCCCTTGTGCATCAGCACGAGCAGCATCAGCAGGGCGCTGAAGACGATCAGGGCGATCGAGAACCCCATAATCACGGCTGATTCCTACTTTCTGGCTTTTTCAGGCTTTCCGGCTTTGCGGGATGTGCGCGGGGGCCAGCGGCTGGTGGTTCAGCCTCTGGCCCCCGCAAGGGTACGACGGATCGGCCCTACCGCATACTCACTGGTCGCGGAAGCGGACGATCTTGACGAACTCGTCCGCGTCCAGCGCCGCGCCGCCGATCAGGGCGCCGTCGACGTCGGGCTGCGCCATGATCGCCGCGATGTTCCCGGACTTCACGGAGCCGCCGTACTGGATGCGGACCGTGTCGGCCAGCTCCTGCGAGTACAGCTCCGCGAGGCGGCCGCGGATCGCCCCGCAGACCTCCTGGGCGTCCTCGGGGGTGGCGACCTCGCCGGTCCCGATGGCCCAGACGGGCTCGTAGGCGATCACGATGGACTCGACCTGCTCGGCCGGGACGTCCTTCAGGCCGCCGTCGAGCTGGGCGAGCGTGTACGGGACCTGCTCGCCGGCCTTGCGGACGTCCAGGCCCTCGCCCACGCACAGGATCGGGGTGATCCCGTGCTTGAAGGCGGCCTTGACCTTGGCGTTGCAGATCTCGTCGGTCTCGCCGTGGTACTGGCGGCGCTCGCTGTGGCCGACGGCCACGTACGTGCAGCGCAGCTTCGACAGCATCGGGCCGGAGATCTCGCCGGTGTAGGCACCGGAGTCGTGCGCGGAGATGTCCTGGGCGCCGTACTTGATCTTGAGCTTGTCGCCGTCGACCAGGGTCTGGACGGAGCGCAGGTCGACGAAGGGCGGCAGGACCGCGACCTCGACGGCGTCGTAGTCCTTGTCGGCGAGCGCGAAGGCGAGCTTCTGGACGTGGGCGATGGCCTCCAGGTGGTTGAGGTTCATCTTCCAGTTGCCCGCCATGAGCGGGGTGCGGGTGGTCATGCGGGTTCAGCCCTCCAGGGCGGCGAGGCCGGGGAGCGTCTTGCCCTCGAGGTATTCGAGGGAGGCGCCACCGCCGGTGGAAATGTGGCCGAAAGCGTTCTCGTCGAAGCCGAGCGTGCGGACCGCGGCGGCGCTGTCGCCGCCGCCGACCACGGTGAAGGCGTCGCTGTCGACGAGGGCCTGCGCGATCGCGCGGGTGCCTCCGGCGTAGTCGGGGTGCTCGAAGACGCCCAGCGGACCGTTCCAGAAGACGGTCGCCGCGTCGGCGATCTTCGAGGCGTACAGCTCACGGGTCTTCGGACCGATGTCCAGACCCTCCTTGTCGGCGGGGATCTTGTCCGCGTCGACGGTGGTGTACTCGGCCGGGGTCTTGCCCTTGAGGTCGGGGAAGTCCGTCGAGGCCAGGATGTCGACCGGCAGGACGAGCTCGACGCCGGTGGACTCGGCCCGGGCCATGTACTCCTTGACCTTGTCGACCTGGTCCTTCTGGAGCAGGGAGATGCCGACCTCGTAGCCCTTGGCGTAGAGGAAGGTGTAGGCCATGCCGCCGCCGATCAGGAGGCGGTCGGCCTTGCCGAGCAGCTCGTCGATGACGGCGAGCTTGTCGGAGACCTTGGCGCCGCCGAGGACCACGACGTAGGGGCGCTTGACCTCGTCGGTCAGCTTCTTCAGGACGCCGACCTCGGTGGCGATGAGCTGGCCGGCCGCGTGCGGCAGGCGCGCGGGCAGGTCGAAGACCGAGGCGTGCTTGCGGTGGACGGCACCGAAGCCGTCGCCGACGTAGACGTCGGCGAGCTCCGCCAGCTGGTCGGCGAAGGCGCCGCGCTCGGCGTCGTCCTTCGAGGTCTCGCCGGCGTTGAAACGCAGGTTCTCGATGACGGCGACCTTGCCGTCGGTGAGGGCGGCGACGGTCTCCTTGGCGGAGGACCCCACGGTGTCGGTGGCGAACGCCACGTCCGTGCCGAGCAGTTCACCGAGGCGCGCGGCGGCCGGCGCGAGCGAGAAGGCCGGGTCCGGGGCGCCCTTGGGGCGGCCCAGGTGCGAGGCCACGATGACGCGGGCGCCGGCCTCGGCGAGCTTCGCGATCGTGGGCCGGACGGCGCGGATGCGGCCGTCGTCGGTGATGGTGCCCTCGGCGAGCGGGACGTTGAGGTCCGCGCGGACGAAGACCCGCTTGCCCTTGACGCCTTCGGCGAGCAGTTCGTCGATCGTCTTCATGTGTTTCTGACTCCTTTGGGCGCCCGTGTCGGGGGCGAAGAACGACTGGCAAGCTACAGGGTCCGGACTGCGCATCGTCGCGCGGCCCGGACCCTGTGCTTCACATCGTGGTGTCAGCCCTGGAAACTCAGAGCCGGCCGCCGACGAAGACCGTCAGGTCCACGAGGCGGTTGGAGTAGCCCCACTCGTTGTCGTACCAGCCGACGACCTTGACCTGCTTGCCCTGGACCATGGTCAGGGAGGAGTCGAAGGTGCAGGACGCCGGCCAGTTCACGATGTCGGAGGAGACGATCGCGTCCTCGGTGTAGTCGAGGATGCCCTTCAGCTGGCCCTCGGAGGCCTTCTGGAAGGCGGCGTTGATCTCGTCCTTGGTGACCTCGCGGTCGAGTTCCAGCACGAGGTCCGTGACCGAGCCGGTCGGGACCGGGACGCGCATCGCGATGCCGTCGAGCTTGCCCTTGAGCTGCGGCAGGACCAGCGCGGTGGCTTTGGCGGCACCCGTGGAGGTCGGGATGATGTTCTCGGCGGCGGCGCGGGCGCGGCGCAGGTCCGAGTGCGGGAAGTCCAGGATGCGCTGGTCGTTCGTGTACGCGTGGACCGTCGTCATCATGCCCTTGACGATGCCGAAGTTCTCGTCGAGGACCTTGGCCATCGGCGCCACGCAGTTGGTGGTGCAGGACGCGTTGGAGATGACGTGGTGCTGGGCGGCGTCGTACTTGTCCTGGTTGACGCCCATCACGATGGTGATGTCCTCGTCCTTGGCCGGAGCCGAGATGAGGACCTTCTTCGCGCCGGCCGCGATGTGCTTGGCGGCGTCGGCCTTCTTCGTGAAGATGCCGGTCGACTCGATGACGATGTCGGCGCCCAGTTCGCCCCAGGGGAGGTTCGCGGGGTCGCGCTCGGCGAAGGTCTTGAAGGTGTTGCCGCCGACGGTGATCGTGTCGTCGGTGTGGGACACCTCGGCCTTGAGGCGGCCCAGGATGGTGTCGTACTTGAGAAGGTGCACCAGGGTGGCGTTGTCAGTCAGGTCGTTGACACCGACGATCTCGATGTCCGCTCCCTGCTCCAGGAGGGCCCGGAAGTAGTTGCGGCCGATGCGGCCAAAACCGTTGATGCCTACGCGGATCGTCACGAACCGATCTCCTCGTTGGTGCGCCGGTGAGAGCGCCGGCGAGATGTAAATGGGATGTCCCCGACCGCTTACGACCCTACCTCTCCGTGAGCTTTTGGGTGACATCGGTCGAGGCCTGACACTCCCCGCACTTCGCGGGGTACCCCCGCCGGGGCCCGCCCCGGACGCTCCGGTGCGGGCCCCGGGGACCGCGGTCCCGGTCACTCCGGGTGAGGGTCGGGGATGGCGCTGTTCAGCGGTGGAGCGAGCGGAGCGCCTTACCGACGAGTAGGGCGCGATCCGCCGCCGCGGGCAGGTGTTCCAGGCCGAAGCCCAGAAGGACGGTGTCACGCGTGGTCACCGAGGCGTAGGACCGGAAGAGCTTCTCCCGTCCGGGACCAGTCGCCCGGGACGTCGGGACTTCCGGCGGGGGCGCCCTGGGCGGCCCAGGCGCCGAGGGCGGTCTCGAACCCCTCGGCCGCCTGCTCCCCGGCGGCGGTCGACAGGCGCGCCTCGTCCGCGAAGACGCCGCGTCCGCCGGTGCTCGGGTCGGTGATGGAGGAGAGGGAGAAGCTCGACGGACCGGCCCGCGTAGGCGCTCAGGTCGAAGGAGACCTGCTTCCAGCCGCCGGAGGATCCGGTGAAGGTGTTCCACTGGCCGCTGGTGCCGGACGGGGTGCAGCCGCCGCTCTCCAGGGTGAGGTAGTGGCGCAGGAACGGGTGGCCGTTGACGAAGAATCCGGCCGCGCACTCCTCCGGGACGGCCGGGCTGCTCAGGCCGCCCGCCTCCGGCAGCATGGTCCAGTCCTCGCCGCCGGCGCTGCGGGCCTCCAGCGCGGCGTGGTCGTAGCCCTCCTCCAGGTTCCAGTTGAGGGCGAGCTTGAGCTGCGGCCGGTCGGCCGCGGTGACTCCGGTGAGGTCGAGGGTGCGGACGAGCCGCTTCCAGTCGCTGTCGTTGTGCAGGGCCGAGGCCATCCCGGTGCCGGCGTAGGGGGCGTACGGGTTGGTGATCCCGGTGTACCGGCCCGCCTGCGCGCTGGTGAACTGCGGGAACTGCGCGGGCGCCAGGGTCTCGGAGGTCACCGTGTAGGAGCCCGGGGCATTCAGCGGGTTGTCCGCCGCGTCGCCGAGGCCGCCGCTCGCTCCCTGCAGGGCGCCGGCGCCGGTGAAGCCGGTGGCGCCGGGGGTGCTGCTGCGGCCGTAGGCGCCGAGCCAGTACTGGCTGAAGTCGTTGGTCACGGCGCGGCCGACCTGGGCGTTGCCACCGGCCGGTTCACCGGCCTCGATCAGCTTCCCGCCCTCGTTCAGGAAGTCGCGGACGGCCAACTGCATGTCCCCGCCGGGCGTCTTGGCCCCGGTGTAGTGGACGGCCGTGCCGAAGTGGGAGAGGACCCCGAGGTCGTGCGGGACGCCCTGGACGGCGACGTCCCAGACCGCTGCGGACCTGCCGTTGGCGCGCAGCGCGTCGACGTACTTCTGGGCGTGCTGGGCGGCGGCCCCCTCCTCGGCGACCACCAGGACGTCCGCGCGCGGCCGCTCGGCCACCGTGTAGGTGAAGTGCTCGCTGGAGACCTGCGTGCCGGAGCGGTCGCGGCCGGTGAACCAGACCTCGACCTTGTCGCCCGGCCGGGTGCCCTCGACCTCGGCGCGGTACTCGTCGAACCAGTTGTTGTCCTCGCCGCCGTAGACGTCGCCGCCCTTCCAGGCCCTGAGGTCCTCGTCGTGCGTGCGGCCGCCGTTGATGCGGTAGTTGAGCTCCTTGTCCTTCAGTGCCTTGCGGGCGGTGACGGCGACCTCCTGGTCCTGGCCGCGGGCCGCGTAGGAGGTGGTGAAGGGGTCGAGGGTGAAGTCGGCAGCGCTCAGGCCGACGGGCGACGAGGGGCGGTCGGGGTGGGCGGCGCTCTCGGCGACCGCGAGGGCGAAGGGGACGTTCTTGGCGAACTCCGCCTGGATGAGCTTCTCGTCGTCCGGGAAGTTGAAGCCGGAGGCGCAGTCCTCGGGCTTCCACCGGTCGTCGGGGTCGGCCGCCGAGGCGGTCTGGCAGGTGGTCATCTCCGGCGTGAACATCATGATGCCGTTGACGTTGGAGGCGTGGCCGTCGGCCTCGCCGTTGGTGGTGTAGAGCTCGGAGGACACCTGCGGGTAGTAGCCGGGGACGGCCGGGTTCTCGGGGGTGCCCGCGAGGGCCTTGTAGGCCACGTCGTCGGGGGTGGGGGTGGCCACCTGCCAGCCCACGCCGTAGAGCAGCAGCTCGGCGGCGGAGTGGTAGTTGATGGCGTAGTCGAAGCCGACGCGCTTCTCGAAGGCGTCGAGGGCGGCGGTCTCGGGCTCGGAGGTGGCCCTGGGGCCGCGGTAGGTCTCGCTCGTCTGGTTCGGCGAGGAGCCCTCGTTGTCGTAGCCCCACTTGTAGGCGAAGTTGCGGTTGAGGTCGACGCCGTCGCCGGCGGTGACCTTGCCGTCGCCGTTGTTGTCGCGCAGGTTCTTGCGCCACAGCCGCTGGCTTTCGTCGGCGTGGGTGTAGTCGTAGCCGTCGGGGTTGGCGCTGAGCAGGAACCACAGTTCGCCGGAGTCCACCAGCTTCGTGATCCGCTGGTCCTTGCCGTAGTTGTCGAGCGTGTGGTGCATCAGCCGCCGGGTCATCTCGGGGGTGATCCACTCGCGGGCGTGCTGGTTGGACATGTAGAGCACGGAGGGCTTGGCGCCGTCCTTGGTCTTCCTGGCGTTCTTGCTGACCTTGAGGGCGAGGATGTCCTTGCCCTGGACGGTCCTGCCGATGGAGACGACCTTGGTGAGCGCCGGGTTCTCCTGCGCGGTCCGCAGGATCTCCTCCTGGAGGCCGCCCTTGCCGCTGTACGGGCGGAACACGCCGTCGCCGGCCGCCTCGGCCCGGGCCAGGCCCCGGGCCGGGATCCGGCGCTCGGCGAGCTTGACGCCCTGGGCCGCGAGTTCGGCGGCCTGGGCTCCGGTGAGGAAGAGCTCGACCCGGGCGGTTCCGCTCTCCGGGGCGCGCTCGGTGAGTTCGTGGGCGTCCTGGCCGGCCGCGAGGACGATCGGCACCTGCTCCCGGGTGATGTCGGCGTCGTAGACCCGCACCTCCTCGGCGCCGGACGCGGGGCCGGGCGCGGCGGGGCCGGGCCGGGCCTGGGCGGTCGCGGGCAAGGCGGCGAGTGTGGTTCCGAGAACGAGTGCGCTTGCGGCGAGGACGACTCTCGCGCGGTGACTCATGTGCCCCCCTGGGCGTCGGCTGCCACGAAAGGTTCGGACGCCAGACTCAAGACCGGCCCATGCTCATGTCAATGGGGCATGCGGGAAAGGGGCCCGCACGAGTGATCGCGCGAGCCCCTTCTGCCGTAGGCGGTGCCTGGGCGGCGACCGGTCATCCGGCCATGTTGTCGGCCATTTCCTCGCTGAGGTCGAGGTTCGACTCGGTGCCCGGGATGCCGAGGTCCTGGGCCCGCTTGTCGGCCATGGCCAGCAGGCGGCGGATCCGGCCGGCGACGGCGTCCTTGGTCAGCGGCGGGTCGGCGAGCGCGCCCAGCTCCTCCAGGGAGGCCTGCTTGTGCTCCATGCGCAGCCGGCCCGCCGCGGCGAGGTGTTCGGGGACCTCCTCGCCGAGGATCTCCAGCGCGCGCTGCACGCGGGCTCCGGCGGCCACGGCGGCCCGGGCCGAGCGGCGCAGGTTGGCGTCGTCGAAGTTGGCGAGGCGGTTGGCGGTGGCGCGCACCTCGCGCCGCATCCGCCGCTCCTCCCAGGCGAGCACCGACTCGTGCGCGCCGAGCCGGGTCAGCAGGGCGCCGATCGCGTCGCCGTCGCGGACGACGACCCGGTCCACGCCGCGGACCTCGCGCGCCTTGGCGGCGATGGAGAGCCTGCGGGCGGCGCCCACCAGGGCCAGGGCGGCCTCCGGGCCGGGGCAGGTGACCTCCAGGGAGGAGGACCGGCCCGGCTCGGTGAGCGAGCCGTGGGCCAGGAAGGCGCCGCGCCAGGCCGCCTCGGCGTCGCAGGTGGCCCCGGAGACCACCTGCGGGGGAAGACCGCGGATGGGGCGTCCGCGGCCGTCCACGAGGCCCGTCTGGCGCGCCAGCTGGTCGCCGCCGGCCACGACGCGGACCACGTAGCGGCTGCCGCGGCGCAGTCCGCCGGGGGCCATCACCACCAGGTCCGAGGAGTGGCCGAAGATCTCCAGGATGTCCTTGCGCAGGCGGCGGGCGGCGATCCCGGTGTCGAGCTCCGCCTCGATGACGATCCGGCCGCTCACCAGGTGCAGCCCGCCCGCGAACCGAAGGATCGCCGAGACCTCCGCTTTTCTGCAGCAGGTCCGGGTGACGGGGAGCCGGGAGATCTCATCCTTCACCGCTGGCGTCATCGCCATGGGCCGATCCTTCCATGCATCCGAAAAATACGGTCGTACGCGGCGGCCAGCAGCTCCGGGTCGTGCTTCGGTGAGCCGTCCTGCCTGGCCACGGGGGCCAGCTCGACCGCGGCACCGAACCGTTTCGCGGCATCGGCGAGGGACTCGCGGTCGGGCACGGCGGCCTCGTCGGCCAGCACCACGTCCAGGGCGAGTTTAGGGGCGTGTCGGGCCAAAACCTCCAAATGACGCTGCGGAGAGAAGCCCTCTGTTTCACCGGGCTGCGGCGCGAGGTTCAGCGAGAGGACCCGCCGGGCCTTCGTCTCCATCAGCGCGTCCAGCAGTTCCGGCACCAGCAGGTGCGGGATCACGGACGAGAACCACGAGCCGGGACCCAGGACCACCCAGTCGGCGTCCAGGACCGCGGCGACGGCCTCCGGTACGGCGGGCGGGGCGCTGGGCACGACCTGTACGGAGAGCACCTCGCCCGGGGTCAGGGCCACGGTGGCCTGCCCGCGGACGGTGTCGACGTCCTCGGGGCGGGCCGGGTCGTGGCCCCTGACCAGCGCCTGGAGCTCCAGCGGCACCGCCGACATCGGCAGCACCCGGCCCTGGGCGCCGAGCAGCCGGCCCACCAGGTCGAGGGCCTGGACGGGGTCGCCGAGCTGCTCCCACAGGGCGACGATCAGCAGGTTGCCGACGGCGTGCCCGTGCAGGTCGCCCTCGGACTGGAAGCGGTGCTGGATGACGCGGGCCCAGGTCTGGCCCCAGTCGTCGTCGCCGCACAGCGCGGCCAGCGCCTTGCGCAGGTCGCCGGGCGGCAGCACGCCGAGCTCCTCGCGGAGCCGTCCGCTGGAGCCGCCGTCGTCGGCGACGGTGACCACGGCGGTGAGGTCACCGGTGATCCGGCGCAGGGCGGCGAGGGAGGCCGACAGGCCCTGGCCGCCGCCGAGGGCGACCACCTTGGGCGTGGCGCCCCTCCGGCGGCCGGGGCGGCCCGCGCCGTCCTCTCCCCGCCCTGGGGTGAGGCGGCGCAGCCGGCTCAGCCGCGGGGTCCGTGCGGTCACTCGCGCCCCATGTCCCGGTGGACGACGACGGTCTCGACTCCCTCGGAGGCGAGGCGGGCGGCGAGCTTCTCGGACATGGCCACGCTGCGGTGCTTGCCGCCCGTGCAGCCGACCGCGATGGTCACGTACCGCTTGCCCTCGCGGCGGTAGCCGGTGGCGATGAGCTGGAGCAGCTCGGTGTAGCGGTCGAGGAACTCCTTGGCGCCGGGCTGGCTGAAGACGTACCCCGACACCTCCTCGTTGAGCCCGGTGAAGGGGCGCAGGTCAGGGACCCAGTGCGGGTTGGGGATGAAGCGGCAGTCGACGACGAGGTCGGCGTCGACGGGGAGGCCGTACTTGTAGCCGAAGGACATGACGGTGGCCCGCAGCTCGGGCTCCTCGTCCCCGGCGAACTGGGCGTCCATCTTGGCGCGCAGCTCGTGCACGTTGAGGCTGGAGGTGTCGATCACCAGGTCGGCGTCGCCGCGCAGCTCGCGCAGCAGGTCGCGCTCGGCGGCGATGCCGTCGGTGATGCGCCCGTCGCCCTGGAGCGGGTGCGGGCGGCGGACCGACTCGAAGCGGCGGACCAGCGCGTCGTCGGAGGACTCCAGGAAGACGATGCGGCGGGTGACGCCCTTGTTGTCGAGGTCGGCGAGGGACTCGCGCAGGGCGTCGAAGAACTGCCGGCCGCGGACGTCGACGACGACCGCGATGCGGGCCACGTTGCCCTGGGAGCGGGCGCCCAGCTCCACCATGGTGGGGATCAGCGCGGGCGGCAGGTTGTCGACGACGAACCAGCCGAGGTCCTCCAGACACTTGGCCGCCGTGCTGCGGCCGGCCCCGGACATGCCGGAGATGATCACCAGCTCGGGGATGGCCGCCTCGGCGGTCTCGCCGGGCTCCATTGTCGTGCCCGTACTCACCTGTGCTCCGTCTCGGTCGTGCGCGGTCTCGTGCTCGGTCATTGCTCGGTCCCCCGTTCGGACGATGCTCCCGCTGGCGCGGGGTTCTCATCCTCAATGATCTCTCCTGTGGCCGTGTTGACGGCAGGGCCGGCGGGGACCGCCCCGGCGAGGGCCGCGGCCACGGTCTCGGCCGTCTTCCGTCCTATGCCCGGGACCTCGCAGATCTGGTCGATTGTCGCCTGTCTCAGCTTCTTCACCGAACCGAAGTGCTTCACCAGGGCCTGCTTGCGGCTCTCGCCGAGGCCGGGCACCTCGTCCAGCGGCCCCGACTTCAGGCGCTTGCCGCGCTTGCTGCGCTGGTACTGGATGGCGAAGCGGTGGGCTTCGTCACGTACCCGCTGGAGGAGGTAGAGGCCCTCGCTGGTGCGGGGCAGGACGACCGGGTCCTCCTCGCCGGGCACCCAGACCTCCTCCAGCCGCTTGGCCAGGCCGCAGACGGCGACGTCGTCGATGCCGAGCTCGTCCAGGGCCCGGCGGGCGGCGGCCACCTGGGGCTGCCCGCCGTCGACGACGACGAGCTGGGGCGGGTAGGCGAAGCGCTTGGGCCTGCCGTCGTCCTCGGGCGGCCCGTCCTCGCCGTCCTGGGGGTCCCACTCCCCCGTCCTGGTCTTCTCCAGCAGGTAGCGGCGGAAGCGCCGGGAGACCACCTCGTGCATGGACCGGACGTCGTCCTGCCCCTCGCCGTGCCAGACCTGCGTGTCTCCGACACGGCCTTTGATCTGGAAGCGGCGGTACTCGCTCTTGCGGGCCAGGCCGTCCTCGAAGACGACCATGGAGGCGACGACGTCGTCGCCCTGGAGGTGGGAGATGTCGAAGCACTCGATGCGCAGCGGTGCGCCGTCCAGCTCCAGCGCCTCGGCGATCTCCTCCAGGGCGCGGGAGCGGGTGGTGAGGTCGCTGGCCCGCTTCGTCTTGTGCAGGGCGAGGGACTGCTGGGCGTTGCGGTGGACGGTCTCCATGAGGGCCTTCTTGTCGCCGCGCTGCGGTATCCGCAGGCTGACCTGCGATCCGCGACGCTCGGCGAGCCACTGGCCCAGTGCGGGCGTGTCCTCGGGGAGCGCGGGGACCAGCACCTCCTTGGGGACCGATTCGCCCGTCTCCTCGCCGTAGAGCTGCTGGAGGGCGTGCTCGACGAGCCCGGCGGTGTCCACGGCCTCGACCTTGTCGGTGACCCAGCCGCGCTGGCCGCGGACGCGGCCGCCGCGGACGTGGAAGATCTGTACGGCGGCTTCGAGCTCGTCCTCGGCGACGGCGATCAGGTCGGCGTCGGTGGCGTCGGCGAGCACGACGGCGTTCTTCTCCATGGCGCGGCGGAGCGCGCCGATGTCGTCGCGCAGCCGGGCGGCCTTCTCGTACTCCATGTCCTCGGCCGCGATGTGCATCTCCTTCTCCAGCCGGGAGAGGTAGGCGCCGGTGCGGCCGGCCATGAAGTCGCAGAAGTCCTCGGCCAGTTCGCGGTGCTCCTCGGGGGTGACCCGGCCGACGCAGGGCGCGGAGCACTTGCCGATGTAGCCGAGCAGGCAGGGACGGCCGATCTGGGCGGAGCGCTTGAACACTCCGGCGGAGCAGGTGCGGACCGGGAACACCCGGAGCATCAGGTCGACGGTCTCGCGGATCGCCCAGGCGTGGGCGTACGGGCCGAAGTAGCGCACGCCCTTCTTCTTGGGGCCGCGCATGACCTGGACGCGGGGGTACTGCTCGTTGAGGGTGACGGCGAGGGAGGGGTAGCTCTTGTCGTCCCGGTACTTGACGTTGAAGCGGGGGTCGTACTCCTTGATCCAGGAGTACTCCAGCTGGAGCGCCTCGACCTCGGTGGAGACCACGGTCCACTCGACGGAGGCGGCGGTGGTCACCATGGTGGCGGTACGGGGGTGCAGGCCCGCGACGTCCTGGAAGTAGTTGGCCAGGCGCTGGCGCAGGCTCTTGGCCTTCCCGACGTAGATCACCCGGCGGTGCTCGTCGCGGAATCGGTAGACCCCCGGGGAGTCGGGGACCTGCCCCGGCTGGGGGCGGTAGCTGGAAGGGTCGGCCATGCCAACCACCCTACTGGCGCGCACGGACAACGACCCGTACCCCTGCGGCGCGGACTCCGCCCTCTCAGCCCCGCCGGCGTTCGAGGCGCGGGGTCCGGGGCGGAGCCCCGGGAAACGGCGAAGGGCGGGGCGGGGAGAGCCGCCCGCAGGGCCCGGCCCCGAGGTGGGGGGACGGACCGGGCCCTGCGGGCGGGACGCCGTCGCTCAGGCCCGCGCGCCCACCCGGCGGGATCGCCGGACGGCGGCCGCGGCCAGCCCTCCGAGCGCCAGCACAGCGGCCCCTGCCGTCCACGGCACCTGCGCACCCTCGGCGACAGTCGACACGGCGTCCGACACGGCGTCCGGCACGGCGTCCGGCACGGCGTCGGCATCCGCACCGCCCTCGGCGTAGCCGCCCGCCGTGCCGCGTTCGGCGTACGGGGAACCGGGGAGCTTGTCCCCGTACGCCCCGGCGACCCGTGCCCGGTACGCGCCGAGCGTCGTGCCCCCGTCGCCCACGGCCCGTACGCCGTCCTCGTCCAGTGGCAGCACCCGGCCGCCCCCGGCCACGTACCAGGCGTCGATCTGCGGTTCCCGGAAGACGGTCCCGCCGGGCAGTTTCTCCGCGCCCAGTCGCGCGTAGCGGAATTCGTCGTCACCGGTGGCGATGTTCACCACCTGCCAGCCGTTCTCCGTCGGGGCCGTCCACAGCGCGGCCTCCTGCCCGTCGGAGGAGACGGCCCGGCTGGCGAGGAACTCCAGGCGGGCGACGGACGCGCCCGGCCGGCCCGCGACGAAGTCCGGGGAGAGGTGGTGGACGGGGACCGCCTCGCCCTCGATCCGGGGCTGCGCGGCGGCGAGGGAAACCTTGCCCTCCCGGGCGAAGAACCGGGAGAGCGTGGCCAGCGTGTCGGGGGCGGTCGCCGCCCGCGCGGCGGCCGCCCTGTTCTCGGCGGTGGCGGACGGGGGCTGCGGCACGGGGGCCGCGAGGGCCTGCGGGGCGAGTCCGAGGAGGGCGGTGGCGGCCAGGACGGCCGCGGCGGCCGAAGCGCGCAGGGTCATGGCGCTCACGCCCCGATCCGGTAGAGGGAGTGGGTCCAGGAGAAGGTGCTGTTGTTGACGTACCAGGCGTGGGAGGCCCAGTTGTAGCGGTCGCTGGAGGGCCAGGGGTCGCCCCAGTAGACCCAGTTGCTCGCGGTGTCGTAGCCGTAGACGACGTGCATGTGGCCGCCGCCGTTCGACCACTGGATCCGGGTCTCGATCGGGCGCCCCGCGTTGATCTCGGTCTGGACGGTGGAGTACTGCAGCCAGCCGGTGACGTACGAGCCGGGGCTGACGCCCGCCCAGCGCAGTCCGGTCTGGACGTTGCCGAGGGTGGCCTGGTTGTTGGGGCAGTCGGTGCCCTGCTGGCGGTTGAAGGCGGCGTTGCAGAACTGGTTCTGGGAGTGGTTCCGGCCGAACCAGGTGGCGATGGTGTTGCCGCCGGCGGCCCAGCACCAGTTGCTCTTCGTCTGGGACTGCATGGTGATGTTGAGGCGCTTGGCGGCGAGGGCGGAGTCGGTGCCGGCCTCCGCGGCGGTGGCGGTGGTGGCGGGCAGGGCGAGGACCAGGGCGCTGAGCAGGGCGGTGAGGGCGGCGGCCGGGGAAAGCCGCCGGTTTCGGTTGCGCATCGCGTTCCTCCCGAGGTGGGGAGTGGGGGGTGGAGGAGCGCGTCCGGACGCTGTGGAGGAGCATCAGGCAGTTGTCGCGATCAGGTCAACGCGCTTGAATACGCGGTGACGTTGCAGTGTGAACGGTGGGGCTGTGGTGTGAACGGTTGCTGCCGTTCCACCTGGCCCCCCGGGGCTGCCGCCGTGATCCCCCACCCCGGCGCGTGTGAACGTTCACAGAGGAGTCGCCATGCGGCCTTCCCCGGACCCGGCATGCCTGGCCGAACTGGACCGGCTGTTGCGCGGCGGCCCCTTCCACCTGGCCCTGCGCGCCGCCCTGGCCGCCCGGGGGCTGCCCTTGCAGCGGGTGCAGCACCGGCTCGCGGCGCAGGGCATCACGGTCGGGGTGACGAGCCTCAGTTACTGGCAGCAGGGCGCGCGGCGACCGCGCCGTCCGGAGTCCCTGCGGGCCGTCAGCGCCCTGGAGCGGATCCTGGAACTGCCCGACGGCGCCCTGGTCCGGCTGCTGGCGGCCCCGGCGTCCGGCGCGGGGCCCGCCCGGCCGGCCGGGCGCTCCTACCGGGCCCTGTTCAGCGGCGGCGGGACGGTGGAGCGGCTGCTGGAGGCGATGGACCTCCCGCCCGACGGCGGGCTGCACTCCCTCGGCCACCACGAGCGGGTCCGCATCGGGCCGGGGGGCGAGCTGCGGGTCCGCGAGTCGCAGCAGATCGTCCGGGCGCACCGGGACGGGGTGGACCGCTACCTCGCCGTCCACCACGGCGACCCGGGCTGCGACGTGTCCCGGGTGCGCGTGACGGCCTACGAGAACTGCCGTACGGGCCGGGTGCGGTGCCATCCGGAGGCCGGGGTGGTGGTCGCGGAGCTGCTCTTCGACGCCCGGCTGCGGCGCGGCGACACGTACGTCTTCGGTTACGGCGTCGAGGACGGCACGGGTCAGCGCAGTGGGGAGTACGTCCGCGGCTTCAGCTACGCGGGCGGCCAGTACGTGCTCCAGGTGCGCTTCGACGAGGCGGCCCTGCCGGTGCGCTGCCGGCGTTTCGCCCGCAGCGGGCCGGACGCCCCCCGCACCGGCCTCGCGGACCTGACGCCGAGCGGCCGGCACCGGGCGGTGCACCTGGTGGAACAGGCGGTGCGGCGCGGGATCGTGGGCATCGCCTGGGACTGGGACTGACGCCCGCCGGACCGGTGCCGGTCCTCGTCCCGCCGGAGCCGGGTACGGGTCAGCCCGCGACGAGCCTGCCGTTCTCCGCGCGGACCGGCACCTCCGGCAGCGGCCGCTCGGCCGGACCGCGCAGGACCTTGCCCGTCGACACGTCGAACCGGCTGCCGTGGCAGGGGCAGTTCCCCTCCCCCTCGTCGATCGTGTCGAGGACGCAGCCCGCGTGGGTGCACTGGGCGCTGAACGCCTTGTACTGGCCCTCCGCCGGGCAGCTGACGATCAGCTTCCGCTCCCGGTAGAGCTTCGCGCCGCCCACCGGGACGTCGGCCGCGGCGCCCAGCTCGACGGGCGCGGTGGGGGTGGCGGGGGTGTTGCCTCCGCTGTTGCCCTCGGTGGAGCAGGCCGTGAGCGCCGCCCCGGCGCCGGCGGCCCCCGCGAGCGCGGCGGCGCCCTTGAGGACGGTACGGCGGGCGGCGGACTGCGGCGCGGACATGCGGTTCTCCTGAGGTGCACGGGCGGGGGCGGCGACCGGACGGGCCGGACGGTCCACCCGACGATACCGCCGCCCCATGGAGTACCTTCCTCCGCGTGATCGTCGTCGGCGGAGAAGCCCTCATCGACCTGGTGCCCGCGGCCGGGCCGCCGGGCGCGCTGCTGCCCCGCCCGGGCGGCGGCCCGTACAACACCGCGCGTGCCCTCGGCCGCCTCGGCGCGGCGGTCGCCTTCTGCTCCCGGGTCTCGACGGACGGTTTCGGCGAGAGCCTGCTGGCCGGCCTGCGGGCCGCCGGGGTGGACGTGTCACTGGTGCAGCGCGGGCCGGAGCCGACCACCCTCGCCGTGCCGTCGCTGGCCCCGGACGGCTCGGCCTCGTACGGGTTCTACGTGGAGGGCACCGCGGACCGGCTGTTCACCCTGCCGCCCGCCCTCCCGGACGGCGTACGGGCCCTCGCGCTCGGCACCTGTTCGCTCGTCCTGGAGCCGGGCGCGAGCGCGTACGAGACCCTGCTGCGCCGGGAGTCGCGGCGCGGGCTGCTGACCCTGCTGGATCCCAACATCCGGCCGGCGCTGATCGCGGACCCGGAGGGGTACCGCGCCCGCTTCACCGAACGGCTGCTGCCGTGCACGGGCGTGCTGAAGCTGTCGGAGGAGGACGCGGCCTGGCTGGGCGGGCGGGTCGGTGACTGGCTGGCGGCCGGTCCCTCGGCGGTGGTGCTGACCCGTGGCCCGGCGGGGCTGACCGTCTGGACCCGGGACGGCGCGGAGTACTCGGCGGCGGCCCGTCCGGTCGCGGTGGCCGACACGATCGGGGCGGGCGACACCGTCAACGCCGCCCTCCTGCACCGCCTCGCCGCGGCGCCGGGCGGCCCGGTGGACTGGCCGGACGTCCTGGCGTACGCCGCGCACGCGGCGGCCCTGACCTGCACCCGCCCGGGAGCGGAGCCGCCGTACGCGGCGGAGCTCAGCGCCTAGGTCCTGTCGTCAAAGTGGCGCCGGTCAGGCCCGCGGCGTCCGGTGCCGTGCATCGCAAGGCGGAGGGGCGCCCGAGTACTGGACGTACTTGGGCGCCCCGACAACGCGGCGAGGTGCGGTGCCGGGCGCCGCGGGCCAGGTGCAACTCTGACGACAGGGCCTAGCAACCGCGCGCCGCGGCGGCCTGACGATCATCGCGTCCAGCACCGCATGCCACCGGCCCCGGCTCCCGAGCCCCTTGCCTCCGTGCGTCCGGGCGGGAGCGCACGGCCACGGCGCGGTGGCGCCGGGGCAGGGCCGGGACGGCGGGAGGGGCCCTGCCGGTGGCCGGGCCCCTCCCGTCTGCTGAGCCGATCGCAGCGATTAGACCTTGCGGGTCCGCGTCGTCGTCTTCTTGGCCGCGGCCGCGGTCTTCTTCGCGGGAGCCGCCTTCTTCGCCGCGGTCGCCTTCTTGGCCGCGGTCGCCTTCTTGGCCGGGGCCTTCTTCGCCGCGGACCGCACCGGGGACGCCCCGGCGTCGGAGACCCGGTCCGCGCCCAGGATGTCCCGCAGGAACTTGCCCGTGTGGCTCGCACCGACCGAGGCCACCTGCTCGGGCGTGCCCTCGGCCACCACCAGGCCGCCGCCGTAACCGCCTTCGGGGCCCATGTCGATGACCCAGTCCGCGGTCTTGATGACGTCCAGGTTGTGCTCGATGACGATCACCGAGTTGCCCTTGTCGACCAGCCCCGACAGCACCTTGATCAGCTTCGAGATGTCCTCGAAGTGCAGGCCCGTCGTCGGCTCGTCCAGCACGTAGACCGTGCGGCCCGTCGAGCGCTTCTGCAGCTCGGAGGCCAGCTTCACGCGCTGCGCCTCACCGCCCGACAGGGTCGGCGCGGACTGGCCGAGGCGGACGTAGCCCAGCCCGACCTCGTTCAGCGTCTTGAGGTGCCGCGCGATGGTCGGCACCGCCTCGAAGAAGCCCAGCGCCTCCTCGATCGGCATGTTCAGGACTTCCGCGATGGACTTGCCCTTGTAGTGGACCTCCAGCGTCTCCCGGTTGTACCGGTCGCCGTGGCAGACCTCGCAGGGGACGTAGACGTCCGGCAGGAAGTTCATCTCGATCTTGATCGTGCCGTCGCCGGAGCAGTTCTCGCACCGGCCGCCCTTGACGTTGAAGGAGAAGCGGCCCGGCAGGTAGCCGCGCACCTTCGCCTCCATCGTCTCGGCGAAGAGCTTGCGCACGTGGTCGAAGACGCCGGTGTACGTCGCCGGGTTCGACCGGGGCGTCCGGCCGATGGGCGACTGGTCGACGTGGACCACCTTGTCGACGAGGTCGTCGCCGTCCACCCGGGTGTGGCGGCCCGGGACGGAGCGGGCGCCGTTCAGCTCGCGCGCGAGGTGGGTGTAGAGGATGTCGTTGACCAGGGTCGACTTACCGGAACCCGAGACGCCGGTCACGGCCGTGAGCACGCCCAGCGGGAAGGACACGTCGATGTCCCGCAGGTTGTTCTCCTTGGCGCCGTGGACGGTCAGCCTGCGCTCGCCGTTCACCGGCCGGCGGATGTCCGGGATCTCGATGGACTTCTTGCCCGCGAGGTACTGCCCGGTCATCGACTCGGTGTTCTTCAGCAGCTCCTTCAGCGAACCGCTGTGGACGACCTTGCCGCCGTGCTCGCCCGCGCCCGGACCGATGTCCACCACCCAGTCGGCCACCTTGATGGTGTCCTCGTCGTGCTCGACGACGATGAGGGTGTTGCCCATGTCGCGCAGCCGCACCAGCGTCTCGATCAGCCGGTGGTTGTCGCGCTGGTGCAGGCCGATGGAGGGCTCGTCCAGCACGTACAGCACGCCGACGAGACCGGAGCCGATCTGCGTGGCGAGCCGGATGCGCTGGGCCTCGCCGCCCGACAGGGTGCCGGCGGCCCGGTTGAGGGAGAGGTAGTCCAGGCCGACGTCCACGAGGAAGCGGAGCCGCTCGTTGACCTCCTTCAGGACCCGCTCGGCGATCTTCTTGTCGCGGGCGTCGAGGCGCATCCGCCCCAGGAAGTCCGCGCACTCGCTGATCGACATGGCGGCGACCTCGGCGATCGACTTCTCCATCACCGTCACGGCGAGCACGATCGGCTTCAGGCGGGTGCCCTCGCAGGTCGGGCAGGGCACCTCGCGCATGTAGCCCTCGAAGCGCTCGCGGCTGGCGTCGCTCTCGGACTCCGAGTGCCGCCTCTTCACGAACGGCACGGCGCCCTCGAAGGCCGTCGTGTAGGCCCGCTCGCGCCCGTAGCGGTTGCGGTAGCGGACCTCGATCTGCGTCCGGTGGCCGTAGAGCAGGGCCTTCTTCGCGCGCACCGGCAGCCCGGCCCACGGGATGTCGGTGCGGAAGCCCAGTTCCCCGGCCAGCGCGCCGATGAGCCGCTGGAAGTAGTCCTTGGTGTGGCCGAGCGACCACGGCGAGACCGCGCCCTCGTCGAGGGACTTGTCCTCGTCGGGAACGATCAGCTCCGGGTCCACCTCCATGCGCGTGCCGATGCCGGTGCACTCGGGGCAGGCGCCGAAGGGCGAGTTGAAGGAGAAGGAGCGCGGCTCCAGCTCCTCGAAGGACAGGTCGTCGTACGGGCAGTAGAGGTGCTCGGAATACATCCGCTCACGCTCGGGGTCGTCCTCGGCGAGGTCGACGAAGTCCAGGATCACCATGCCGCCGGAGAGGCCGAGGGCGGTCTCCACGGAGTCGGTGAGCCGGCGCTTGGCACTGTCCTTGACGGTGAGGCGGTCGATGACCACCTCGATCGTGTGCTTCTCCTGCTTCTTCAGGGTCGGCGGCTCGGAGAGCTGGACGGTCACGCCGTCCACCCGCGCGCGGCTGTAGCCCTTGGTCTGGAGGTCGGCGAAGAGGTCGACGAACTCGCCCTTGCGCTCGCGCACCAGCGGCGAGAGCACCTGGAAGCGGCTGCCCTCGGGGAGCGCGAGCACCTTGTCCACGATCGCCTGCGGCGACTGGCGCGAAATGGGCCGGCGGCACTCGGGGCAGTGCGGCCTGCCGATGCGGGCGAAGAGCAGGCGGAGGTAGTCGTAGACCTCGGTGATGGTGCCGACGGTCGAGCGCGGGTTGCGCGAGGTGGACTTCTGGTCGATCGAGACGGCCGGCGAGAGGCCCTCGATGAAGTCGACGTCGGGCTTGTCCATCTGCCCGAGGAACTGACGGGCGTACGACGAGAGCGACTCGACGTAGCGGCGCTGACCCTCGGCGAAGATCGTGTCGAAGGCCAGGGAGGACTTGCCCGACCCGGAGAGTCCGGTGAAGACGATGAGGGAGTCGCGGGGCAGGTCGAGCGAGACGTTCTTGAGGTTGTGCTCGCGAGCGCCACGAACGATGAGACGGTCGGTCACGCCGGTCCGCACCTTTCTTGAGAGAGCGGGGGGCACGGCCCCCGTCCCAGGGTATGGGGGGGCGCCTCTGCGGTGGAGATGGAGCTTGGACTTCGAGCGTATAGCACGCACATTCGATTTACGGCACTCCGCGGACCTCTTCACCCGATCGTGTGGCCGACGTCCCCGAGCACTAGGCTCGACGTCATGACTGATCATGTGCACGACCTGCGATCTGTACGTGAAGCCACGGACCGACTGCTGACCGCGGTCGCGAAACTGGACAACGGCGCGCTGTCCGAGGAGTCACACCTCCCCGGCTGGACCCGCGGCCACATCCTGGCCCACCTCGCGCGCAACGCCGATGCCCTCGTCAACGTCTTCGAGGGCCGCCCCATGTACGAGAGCGGCGAGGCGCGGGACGCGGACATCGCCCGCGACGCCGGCCGGCCCCTGGAAGAACACCTGACGGACCTCGGTGATTCCGCGGCCCGCTTCCTGGCCACCACCGAGCACGACCAGGACTGGTCGCGCACCGTGGAGCTGCGGGGCGGCGTCACGGACCTCGCGGCGAACGTGCCCTTCCGCCGCTGGGTCGAGGTGGACCTGCACCACGTCGACCTGAACATCGGCTACGGGCTCTCCGACCTCCCGGCGGAGTTCACGGACCGCGAGATCGGCTTCCTCGCCGACCGCTGGTCCGGCCGTCCGGAGGTGCCCGCGACGGCCCTGACCACCACCGACGGCCGCACCTGGCGCACCGGCTCCGCCGGGGACCCGGCCGTGACCGTGTCCGGCTCCCCCGCCGCACTGCTCGCCTGGCTCGCGGGCCGCGGCGACAAGGGCGCCTCCCTGACCACCACGGGCGGCTCCCTCCCCGCGCTCCCGCCGTTGTAGGAAGACACCTCTAGGATCACCACATGACGTACACCGGAGAGGTCAAGGTCGGCGGTCCGGCCGACGTGCACGAACTCGCGGACCTGATGATTTCCAAGGTCGCCGTGGGTTCGATGAACAACAACGCGTACCTGCTGCGCTGCCGGTCCACCGACGAGCAGCTGCTCATCGACGCGGCCGCCGAACCGCAGACGCTGCTGAACCTGATCGGCGACGACGGCATCGCCGCCGTCGTCACCACCCACCGGCACGGCGACCACTGGGGCGCGCTCGCGGAGGTCGTGGCGGCCACCGGAGCGCGGACGTACGCGGGCGCCCTCGACGCCGAGGGCATCCCGGTCGCGACCGACGTCCCGGTCGCGGACGGGGACACCGTCCGCGTCGGGCGGGTCGAGCTGACCGCACGGCACCTGGTCGGCCACACCCCCGGCTCGATCGCGCTGGTCTACGACGACCCGCACGGTCACGCCCACGTGTTCACCGGCGACTGCCTGTTCCCGGGCGGCGTCGGCAACACCCACGACGACCCGGAGGCCTTCAAGAGCCTCCTCGACGACGTCCAGCACAAGCTCTTCGAGCAGCTGCCGGACGAGACCTGGGTCTACCCGGGCCACGGCAACGACACCACGCTCGGCGCCGAGCGTCCGCACCTCGCGGAGTGGCGCGAGCGCGGCTGGTAGGGGCCGCAACGCGTCAACTTCCCGGCGCGGAGCACTCCTTCCGGTCGTTGACGGGCGAACGCATGTCCCGGCGGACGGGGAGGCGGTATCTGGTGCGGCATGCAACAGGACCCCTCCCCGCCCCTCGCCCCCGCCGCCCCGCCGGCCGCTGACGACGACGGCCCCGCCCGCCGGCCCGGCATGCTGCGGCTCGCCTCGGCAGCGCTCGCCGGGACCGCCATCGAGTTCTACGACTTCTTCGTCTACGGCACGGCCGCGGCGCTCGTGCTCGGGCCGCTGTTCTTCCCGTCCTTCTCCCCGCTCGCCGGCACCCTCGCCGCATTCGGCACCTTCGGCGTCGGCTTCCTCGCCCGCCCGCTGGGATCGGCCCTCTTCGGCCACATCGGCGACCGCTACGGCCGGCGCCCGGTCCTGCTGGCCTCCCTGCTGCTCACCGGCCTCGCCACCGTCGCCGTCGGCTGCGTGCCGACGTACGGGACGATCGGCATCGCCGCCCCGGTGCTGCTGCTCCTGCTGCGCTTCCTCCAGGGCCTCGGGCTCGGCGGGGAGTGGGGCGGCGCGGTGCTGCTGACCGCCGAGCACGCGCCGGAACGCCGCCGCGGGCTGTGGGCGAGCTTCCCGCAGATCGGCCCGGCGGTGGGGTTCCTGCTGGCCAACGGCCTGATGCTGGGGCTGTCCGCCTCGCTGACCGACGCCCAGTTCGCCTCCTGGGGGTGGCGCGTGCCGTTCTGGGCGGCGGGGCTGCTGGCGCTGGCCGGACTGTGGCTGCGCCGCTCGGTGGAGGAGACCCCGCAGTTCCGTGCGCTCGCGGCGACCGGGCGGCGGGCCGACGCCCCGCTCGCCGAGGTGGTCCGGGGCCACTGGCGGCTGCTCCTGCTGACCGGCGGGGCCCTCGCGGTCGGGTACGCCGTCTTCTACGCGGTCACCACCTGGTCCCTCGCCTACGCCACCGAGCACCTCACGGTGAGCCGCACGACGATGCTGGCCTGCATCATGGCGGCCGTCGCGTTCAAGGGCCTGATGACTCCGCTGATGGCGATGCTCGGAGACCGCTACGGGCGGCGGCCGCTGTGCCTGGCCGGGTGCGCGGCCAGCGCGGTGTGGATGTTCCCGCTGGTGGCTCTGATGCGGACGGCCGACCCGCTGCTGATGACGCTGGGCTTCGCGGTGGCCCTGCTGGGCATGGTGACGATGTTCGCGGTGGTGGGCGCGTACCTGCCGGAGCTGTACGCCCCGCGGATCCGCTGCACGGGTGCGGCCGTGGGCTACAACCTCGGCGGGGTGCTGGGCGGCGCGCTGACCCCGATCGTGGCGACGGCGCTGGCCGACGGCTCCGGGCCGCCGTGGGGCGTCGCGGCCTACCTGACGGCGATCGCCCTGGTCAGCCTGGTCTGCTTCGCGATGCTGCCGGAGACCGGCCCGCTGGTGGTGCAGAGGCGGACGGGCGCGGGCTTCGACCGGATGGACGCGGAGACGGAAACGGGGGCGGCCGCTTCGGCCGCCCCCGTGTAACCCCGCGGAGAGGTCCGCGGGGTCCGGGTCAGGCGTCGATGCTCTCGGTGCGGGTGGCGGCCTCGGCCGCCGCCTGCTTCTTCGAGGCGATCAGGCTGGTGATCGTGGTGATGACCAGGACACCGCAGATGACGCCGAGGGAGACCGGGATCGAGATGACCGGGACGTGCACCCCGGACTCGTGCAGGGCGTGCAGCACCAGCTTGACGCCGATGAAGCCGAGGATGATCGACAGCCCGTAGCTGAGGTGGACCAGCTTCTTGAGCAGGCCGCCGATGAGGAAGTACAGCTGGCGCAGACCCATCAGCGCGAAGGCGTTGGCCGTGAAGACGATGTACGGGTCCTGGGTCAGGCCGAAGATGGCGGGGATCGAGTCCAGGGCGAACAGCACGTCGGTGGTGCCGATGGCCAGCATGACGATCATCAGCGGCGTCATGATGCGCTTGCCGTTGTTGACGATGAACAGCTTGGTGCCGTGGTACTGGTCGGCGACGCCGAACTTCTTCTCGACGGACTTCAGGAGGCGGTTCTCCTCGAACTCCTCCTCGTCCTCGTCCTTGCGGGCCTCCTGGATCAGCTTCCAGGCGGTGTAGATCAGGAACGCGCCGAAGATGTAGAAGACCCAGCTGAAGCTGGCGATGATGGCGGCGCCGGCGGCGATGAAGACCGCGCGCAGGACGAGTGCGATCAGCACGCCGATGAGCAGCACGCGCTGCTGGAGGTGGGACGGCACCGCGAACTTCGCCATGATCAGGACGAAGACGAACAGGTTGTCGACGCTCAGGGACTTCTCGGTGATGAAGCCGGCGAAGAACTCCTGCGAGGCCTGCGGGGTCCCGAAGAACCACAGACCGAGGCCGAAGAGGGCGGCGAGCACGATCCAGACGACCGTCCAGGTGCCGGCTTCCTTGATCGACACGTCGTGGGGCTTGCGGCCGATGAAGAAGTCGGCGCCGATGAGCAGGGACAGACCGAGAATGGTCGCGACCCAAAGGGCCCAGGAAACTTCCATGGTGAACACGCCTCCGGCGGATGGCTCAGCACTTCGTCAGCGTCATCGCTGCCGGAGGTCTCTTCCACCCTGGCGGCCTGGAGGCCGTGGGCCGACGCCCCGGGACCGACTTGCGCTCATTCAAACGCAAAGGTCCGTATTGACGGGTACGCCGTAGCAGGAAAGCAGGAATACTCCCCTCCGCGCTGTCGAGCTTACCCGCCGAAGGCGGTAAAGGTAAAGGGAATGCCAAAGGATGGTCACGGACGGGTAGTGCGCCGGGCCTCCGCCACGCGGTCGAGTGCCTGGTCGAGGACCCTGCTGCCCTGCGGCGGGAGGTTCGGTTCGAAGGTCCAGGCGTGCTGCACCCAGGGGTCGGCGAGGTGGTTGTCCGGCACCGGCGACAGCCGCATCAGCGAGCGCCACAGCGGGTCCAGCAGCGGCCCGTAGGCGGAGGCCTCGTCGCGGTCCGCGACCATCAGCAGGTGGACGCCGACCGCCGCGCCCTCGTCGGCCAGGTAGCGCAACTGGGTGACGGCGCGGTCGTCGAAGCCGTGCGGGAAGTCGTGCACGATCAGCAGCTGCTCGGCCGTGTCCACGTCCGGCGGCAGGTCCTCGGGGGCCCCGGCCCGCAATGCCATCTGTACGAGGTCCACGCGCCGGGTCAGCTCGGCCAGCGTCCGGGTGACCCCCGCGGCTCCGGCGGCGGGCGGCCCGGCCAGCACCCCGGCCCGTACGAGGGGTGCCAGGGAGGCGGCGCCGGCCCCGGCCGCGTCGATGACGTGGACGGAGAACCGGTCGGCGGGGTGGACCGCGAGCAGCCGGACCGCGTGGGCGACGGCCATGTCCATGGCGGCGCGGCGCAGCCGGTCGGTGTCCATGGCCATCGCGGCCTCGGAACCGGTACGGCCGTTGTCGATCCACAGCCCGCGCTCCAGCGGGAGCCGCACCAGCATGGGGATGCGCAGGTCGGGGCGCTCGGGCAGGTGCAGGTCGCCCAGGCGCAGGGCCAGGGGACCCTCCTCGGGCGTGTGGTGGCCGTGCCAGACCGGGTTGTCCCAGCGGGCGTACGAGGCCGGCAGCGCGGGCTCGACGACCTCCGACTCGGCGATCAGCTGGGCGAGGTCGCGGTCGAGGACGGCCTGGGCCTGGGCGACCAGTTCCTCGCGGCGGGCCCGGGCGGTGTCGCGGGCGGCGTTGCCGGAGCCGCCGAGGCGGTGGCGCGGGTCCGAGAGGGCCTCGTCGAGTTCGCGGTCCATGCGGTTGTCGGCGAACTCCACGGCGCTGCGGTAGGCGGCGACCGTGCGGGCCAGGTCCTCGAACATGCCCCAGACCTGGTTGTAGAGCCGTTCGTCCATGGACCAGCCGCTGGCGTCGCCGGCGACCGGCCGCGGCGGCTGCCCCGGCTCCGCGGCGGCCGCGGGCGTCGGGGCGGGCTCGGGCGGCTCGCTGCTGGTGCGGCGGCGGCGCGGGTGGGTGTAGCTGATCGTGGGCGGGGAGCCGTCGCCCGCGGGCGCGGCTCCGGGCGTACCTGCGTACGGGGCGCCGGAGACCGGCAGCGGGTCCGGGGGCTCGGGGGCGGACGCCGGGGCCCGGTCGGGCGTCTGCGGGGCGCGCAGGTCGCCGACGAGGGTGGGCATGGTGGCGAGCGTGATGTCCGCGTCCTTCAGCGGAGCGACGGTGCGCAGCGCGGCGGCGGCCAGCTCCCGGGCGGCCGGCACGGACAGCCCGCCGTCGGCGAGCAGGGCGCCGAGGCCGTCGGCGTAGCCCTGGCCGACGGCACGGACCTTCCAGGCGCCCTGGCGCCGGTACAGCTCCAGGGCGACCACGGCGCTCTCGGCGTCCAGCCCGGTCAGGGTGAAGCCGGCGATCTCGGTGCCGCCGTCGGGGGCGGCCACGGCCACGTGGGAGGCGGGGACCGCGCCGAAGCGGACCGGGCCGCCGGGCGGCAGGACGAGCAGCACGCCGACGCGGTGGACGTCCGCCGCGACGGCGTCGAGGTCCACGGCGAGGGTGTGCCGGTCGGCGAGCCCCGCCGGCGCCTCGACGCCGGGGAGGGACCTGGCACCCGGGTGGGCCAGGACCTCGCTGCCGGAGAGCCGGCCCTGTTCGTCGGCGAGCGAGGCCAGGGCCAGCACCGGCGTACCCGCCGAGACCCTGATCTCCACCCGGCTCTGGGACACGGGGTGGTTCTGCCCCCGGACCAGTTCGGCCGTCATCGTGCAGCCCCTCCCCCGTGCCTTCTTCTCTTCTTTCGGTACTGCTACAGGTGCGGCAGGATCGCCGGCATCAGGTCCTGGAAGGTCCGGCCGTTGGCCGGGTTGCCCAGGGCCGTCATCTGCCAGCCGGTGCCCACGCGGGACACCTTCGCCATGATCTGCGCGGTGTACGCGCCGCCGCCGTCGAGGGTGTAGCGCGCCAGCTCCTGGCCGTTGGTCTCGTCGACGATGCGGCAGAAGGCGTTCTGCACCTCCTGGAACGTCTGGCCGGTGAAGGAGTTCACCGTGAAGACGATCTGGTCGATGTGGACCGGCACGCGCTGGAGGTCGACGAGGATCGCCTCGTCGTCCCCGCCCTGGCCGACGCCGCCGACGAGGTTGTCGCCGGTGTGGCGCACCGAGCCGTCGTCGCTCTGCAGGTGGCGGAAGAAGACCACGTCGACCGGCTGCTTGTCGGCGAACAGCACCGCCGACGCGTCGAGGTCGATCTCCCGCGTCCGCGAGCCGAACAGCCCGCGGCGCTTCGCCGCCTGCCAGCCCAGGCCCATCCGGACCGCGGTCAGCGTCCCTCCGTCCGACTTCTGCAGACTGATGGCCTGACCCTTGGTCATGTTGACCGTCACGCGCGTCCCCTCTCCATAGCCCGCCCCAGTTGACTGGTGCGCAGCGTGTTCCTGCGGCTGTGACCCAACCCTACTGACAGCCCCCGGCTCAGGCGAGGCCCGCTTCCTTCATCTGCCGGAGCTCCTTCTTCAGCTCCCCGACCTCGTCCCGGATCCGGGCGGCGACCTCGAACTGGAGCTCCGCCGCGGCGGCGCGCATGCGGTCGGTCATCTGCTCGATGAGCGAGGCGAGTTCGGCGGCGGGCCGGTCGGTGAGCAGCTCGGTGCCCGCGGCGCCCCCGGCCGCCTTCGCGCCCTTTCCGGCCTTGCCGGCCTTCCCGCCCTTGGCGGCCGCCGGGGCGTGGGCGGCGAGCGCCGGCACGGGTGCCTTGGCGCCCTTGCCCTCCTTCGCCTGCCGGTATCCGGTGCCGAGGAGCTGCTCGGTGTCCAGTTCCTCGCGGGCGATGGTGGCGACGATGTCGTTGATCTTCTTGCGGAGCGGCTGCGGGTCGATCCCGTTCGCCGTGTTGTAGGCGATCTGCTTCTCACGGCGCCGGTTGGTCTCCTCGATGGCCTTCTCCATGCCCGGCGTGACCTTGTCCGCGTACATGTGGACCTGGCCGGAGACGTTGCGGGCGGCGCGGCCGATGGTCTGGATCAGGGAGGTGCCCGAGCGCAGGAAGCCCTCCTTGTCGGCGTCGAGGATCGCCACCAGCGACACCTCGGGCAGGTCGAGGCCCTCGCGGAGCAGGTTGATGCCGACCAGGACGTCGTACTCGCCGGCGCGCAGCTCGCGCAGCAGCTCGATGCGGCGCAGGGTGTCGACGTCGCTGTGCAGGTAGCGGACCTGGATGCCGAGCTCCAGGAAGTAGTCCGTGAGGTCCTCGGCCATCTTCTTGGTGAGGGTGGTGACCAGGACCCGCTCGTCCTTCTCGACCCGCTTGCGGATCTCGTGGACCAGGTCGTCGATCTGGCCCTCGGTGGGCTTGACCACGACTTCGGGGTCGATGAGGCCGGTGGGGCGGATGATCTGCTCGACGAAGCCGTCGCCGCGGGAGAAGCTCGTACTTTCCGGGGGTCGCCGACAGGTAGACGGTCTGGCCGATGCGCTCCTGGAACTCCTCCCACTTCAGCGGCCGGTTGTCCAGGGCGGACGGCAGCCGGAAGCCGTGGTCGACGAGGGTCCGCTTGCGGGAGGCGTCGCCCTCGTACATGGCGCCGATCTGCGGCACGGTGACGTGCGACTCGTCGATGACCAGGAGGAAGTCCTCCGGGAAGTAGTCGATGAGGGTGTTGGGCGCCGATCCCCGCTCGCGGTCGTCCATGTGCAGCGAGTAGTTCTCGATGCCGGAGCAGGAGCCGATCTGGCGCATCATCTCCAGGTCGTAGGTGGTGCGCATGCGCAGGCGCTGCGCCTCCAGCATCTTGCCCTGCTTCTCCAGCTCGGCGAGGCGCTCGGTCAGCTCGGCCTCGATGCCGGCGATCGCCTTCTCCATGCGCTCCGGGCCGGCGACGTAGTGGCTGGCGGGGAAGACGTAGAGCTCGCGGTCCTCGCTGATGACCTCGCCGGTCAGCGGGTGCAGGGTGGAGAGGGCCTCGATCTCGTCGCCGAACATCTCGATGCGGACGGCCAGTTCCTCGTAGACCGGGAAGATCTCGATGGTGTCGCCGCGGACCCGGAAGGTGCCGCGGGTGAAGGCGACGTCGTTGCGCGTGTACTGGATGTCGACGAAGCGGCGCAGCAGCTGGTCCCGGTCGATCTCCTCGCCCACCTTGAGCGCGACCATCCGGTCGACGTACTCCTGCGGGGTGCCGAGGCCGTAGATGCAGGACACGGAGGCGACGACGATCACGTCCCGCCGGGTCAGCAGCGAGTTGGTGGCGGAGTGCCGCAGCCGCTCCACCTCCTCGTTGATCGAGGAGTCCTTCTCGATGTACGTGTCCGACTGCGGTACGTAGGCCTCGGGCTGGTAGTAGTCGTAGTACGAGACGAAGTACTCGACGGCGTTGTTCGGCAGCAGCTCGCGGAACTCGTTCGCCAGCTGGGCGGCGAGCGTCTTGTTCGGCGCCATGACCAGGGTGGGGCGCTGGAGCTTCTCGATCATCCAGGCGGTGGTCGCCGACTTGCCGGTGCCGGTCGCACCCAGCAGGACGACGTCCTTCTCACCTGCACGGATGCGCTTCTCCAGCTCGGCGATGGCCGCCGGCTGGTCGCCGCTGGGCTGGTAGGGGCTGACGACCTCGAAAGGCGCCACCGTGCGTTCGATCTTCGATACGGGCCGCATGACTCAACCGTACGACCCTCCACCGACACTCACGTCCCCCAGCCGGGCCGCGGCACGCTCCGGGCCGCCCCGGCGGGCGGGGACGGCGTCATCCGTTCTGGTCCGTTTGTCGTAGTTCGGTGGCGGCTCTGTGATCTTCAACCCCATGATCGCGGTGAAGTGCATCGCCACAACGTCTGCCGCTCCGCACCCGTCTGACGCAGGAACAGGGCTCACGACCCGAGGAGAACGCACATGTACGTCCGACCCGCCGCCGCGGCCGCCGCCGCATTCCTGGGCTTCACCCTCACCCTGCTGGGCGGGACGGCGTCGTACGCCGCCCCCGGTCCCGGATCCGCCACCGGACCGCTGGGCCTGGGGGGACCCGTCGTGTACGCCCACCGGGGGGCCTCGGCGTACGCCCCGGAGAACACCCTCGAAGCGATCGACCTGGCGATGCGCCTCGGCTTCGAATGGGTCGAGAACGACGTGCAGCGCACCAAGGACGGGGTGCTGGTCGTGATCCACGACGACACCCTGGCCCGGACCACGGACGCCGAGCAGGTCTTCCCCGACCGCAAGCCCTGGAAGGTCAAGGACTTCACGGCGGCCGAGATCGCCCGGCTGGACGCGGGCAGCTGGTTCGGCGAGGAGTACGCGGGCGCCTCCGTACCGACCCTGCGGCAGTACGTCGACCGGGTGCGGCGCAACCGGCAGCGCCTGCTGCTGGAGATCAAGAAGCCGGAGCTCTACCCGGGCATCGAGCGGCAGACCCTGGAGGTGCTGGGCGAGGCGGGCTGGCTCGACGCGCGCCACGTCGCGCAGCGCCTGGTGGTGCAGAGCTTCAGCGCCGACTCCGTGCGCATCGTGCACGGGCTGCGGCCCGACCTGGTGACGGCCTTCCTGGGCACCCCGCCCGTGGCGGACCTGCCGCGGTACGCGGAGTTCACCGACCGGATCAACCCGTGGCACACCACCATCTCGGCCGACTGGGTCGCGGCGGTGCACGGCCTGCTGGGGGCGCACGGCAGGGCCATGGAGGTGGACACCTGGATCGTGGACGACGCCGCGACCGCCAGGAAGGTCCAGGAGATGGGCGTGGACGGGATCATCACGAACGCCCCGGACGTGGTCCGGGAGGCGGTCGGCGGCTTCTGAGCCGCCCTGTCGGCGGCGGGCCGTACCGTGGACGCGTGGACAGCACCGAGCGGCCCCGCGGACCGCACCTCGAATGGACCGTCGTCGCCAGCGACATCGGCCCCCTGCTCCTGGCGGCGACCCCGCAGGGGCTGGTCCGGGTCGAGTTCCATGCCGGGCCGGACCGGATCGACCGGATGACGGGCCCGCTCATATCGCGGCTCGGCGCCGACGCCCGGCGTCCCGCTCCGGGCGAGGAGGTGCTGCTGGCCGAGCCGGTGCGCCAGATCGCCGCCTACTTCGCCGGCTCGCTGCGGCGCTTCGACCTGCCGCTGGACTGGCGCCTCAGCTCCGGCTTCAACCGGCAGGTGCTCCAGGAGCTGGACCGTTCCGTGCCCTACGGCTCGGTCGTCGGCTACGGGGAGCTGGCCGCCCGCACCGGGCAGCCCGGGGCCGCCCAGGCCGTGGGCAACGCCATGGGCTCGAATCCGCTGCCGCTGGTCGTGCCCTGCCACCGGGTCGTGGAGAACGACGGCGGCATCGGGGGGTTCGGTGGCGGCGTGGAGACCAAGCGGCAGCTGCTCGCACTGGAGGGAGTGCTCCCCCAGCCGCTGTTCTGAGCGCCGCGCCCGCTGTTCCGAGCGCCGCGCGCTCCCGTACGCCCCGCTCCGCGCCGGCCGGGACGCCCCCGGCGCCGCGACGGCCGTGACGGCTGTGACCTGCGGGGCTCTGCCGCGGCGACGGCACGGTTCCGCCCGGCGGTAAGGGGTGGCACACTGCGGCGGTGACTACTGCTGCCGCCCCACCCGGCCCCACCGCGTCCTGCGTGCCCCGCGCCGCGCACCCGCGAGGGCGGGGTACCGCGTGACCGCCTCTCCGGGCACGGACCGGCCCGCCCCGCCGCTCGGCCTCCCGGACCTCGCGCGGCTCCGGAAGCGCACCTCCCGGGTACTCGTGGCGGGCCAGGTGCTCGGCGGCCTCGGCGTGCCCATCAGCATCGCCCTGGCCCCCGTGCTGGCCACGGAGGTCAGCGGCACCGAGGCGCTGTCCGGCTTCGCCTCCACCGCCTCGGTGATCGGCACCGCCCTGGTCTCGCTGCCGCTCGCCGCCCTGATGACGGCGCGCGGCCGGCGCCCCGGACTGGTCCTCGCCTACGGGATCGGCGCCGTAGGAGCGGGCCTCGTCGTCCTCGCCGCCACCGTCAAGAGCTTCCCGCTGCTGCTGATCGGCATGGCCGCCTTCGGCGCCGCCTCCTCCGCGAACCTCCAGGCCCGGTTCGCCGCCGCCGACCTCGCCGCCCCGGACCACCGGGCCCGGGCCATCTCGGTCGTCGTCTGGTCGTCCACCCTCGGCGCGGTGCTCGGGCCCAACCTGTCGGCTCCGGCGAGCCGCAGCTTCGCGGGGACCTCCATACCCGAGACGGCGGGCCCCTTCGTGTGGGCCGCCGTCGTCTTCGTACTGACCGGCACGCTGATCGCCGTACTCCTGCGCCCCGACCCCCTGCTGACGGCGCGGGCGCTCGCCGCACCCGAGGAGCAGAGCCGCGAGGGCCGCTCGATCCGGGCCGGGATCTCCGCCGTCCGCTCCTCCCCGCGGGCCCGGCTGGCCCTCCTGACCGTCGCCGTGTCCCACACCACCATGGTCTCGATCATGGTCATGACGCCGATGGACCTGGGCCACCACGGGGCCGGGCTGGAACTCGTCGGACTGGTGATCAGCGGCCACATCGCGGGGATGTTCGCCTTCTCCCCGCTCATGGGCTGGCTCGCGGACCGGCTCGGACGGCTCTCCGTGATCGGCCTCGCCGCCGGGCTGCTGTCCCTCGCCGCGCTGCTCGCCGGGACGGCCGGGCCCAGCCACGGCCAGAGCGCGCTCGGCCTCTTCCTGCTCGGCCTGGGCTGGTCCGCCGGAATGGTGTCCGGCTCGGCCCTGCTGACCGACTCGGTGCCGCAGCCCGCGCGGGCCGCCGTGCAGGGCCTGAGCGACCTCACGATGAACACGGCCGCGGGCGTGGGCGGGGCCGCCGCCGGCGTGATCATGTCCCAGGCGAGCTACGGCTGGCTCAACGCCGTGGGGGCCTCGCTGCTGCTGCCGATGGCGGCACTGGCCCTGTTCACCGCGCGCCGCCACCCCATGGACTCCAAGGGGGTCAGTAGCTGATGTGGTAGGCCTTGCGGAGGGTCTCGTGGACGGTCCAGACCGTCCTGTCGCCCTCGCGCAGGACGCACGCCGAGCCCGGACCGACCTCCAGGGTCCGGCCGCCCTCGACCTCGACGGTGGCCCGTCCGCTGACCACCACGAACAGCTCGTTCGCCTCGACGTCGGTGACCACGCCCGGGGTGATCTGCCAGATCCCGCGCACCTGCGAGCCGTCGGCCGACTCCCACAGGACCTTGCCCGTGACGACCGGGTCCCCGGACACGATCTGCGCGGGGTCGAGGTCGTCGGGCTCCAGTTCCACGTCCGCCACGTCGACGGCGAAGGAGGCGGGTACGGGTACGGAGGCGGAGGCGTGATCACTGGTGCTCATGGCGCGCCAGCCTAGTGCGGCCGCCCCGCGCGGCGCGGTGACCACAGCGTCCAGCGCCGGACCGGCCCACGCGTCACCCTGTCCAGTCGGCCCGGGGGCGCCGGGCGGCAACTCGGACAGGTTGGGACGGGTGTGGCGGAAGAGCGTTTGGGGGCCGTGGTCCTGTGCCATGGATGGGGACATGTCACAGCACAGAGCAAGTGCGTCCCCGTCCGGTGGCCCCGTCCTGTCGCACGAGGTGCGGGAGGCACTCGACCGGGGCAGGCCCGTCGTGGCCCTGGAGTCGACGATCATCGCGCACGGTCTGCCCCGCCCCCGCAACCTGGAGGTGGGTCTCGAACTGGAGGAGCTGGTCCGCGCGGAGGGTGCGGTCCCGGCGACGGTCGCGGTCCTCGACGGCGTGGCCCGGGCCGGTCTGGACAAGTCCCAGCTGGAGCGGATCGCGGCCGGTGACGGCGTGCGCAAGCTCGGGCACCGGGATCTGGCACCCGCGCTCGCGACGGGCGCCACCGGCGCGACCACGGTGTCCGCGACGGCCTTCCTCGCGGCCCGGGCGGGCCTGCGCGTCTTCGCGACGGGCGGACTCGGCGGGGTGCACCGCGAGTGGACACTGACGCAGGACGAGTCGGCCGACCTCGCCCTGCTGGCCCGGACCCGGATCACGGTGGTGTGCGCGGGGGTGAAGTCGATCCTGGACGTGCCGGCCACGCTGCAGCGGTTGGAGACGCTGGGGGTGGGGGTGCTCGGGTACGGCACGGACCGGTTCCCCGGGTTCTACCTGGCCGATTCCGGCGAGCCGGTGGACTGGACCGTGCACGGGCCCGAGGAGGTCGCGGCGGTGATGGCCGCTCAGGACGTACTGGGGGGCCCGGAGTCGGCGCTGCTCGTGGCCCATCCGGTGGCCGCCGCGGAGCAGCTGGATCCGGCGCTGCACGACCGGGTCCTGGCGGAGGCGCTCGCCGAGTGCCGCGAGCGGGGCATCACCGGGCAGGCGGTCACTCCGTTCCTGCTGGGGTTCCTGGTACGGGCGACCGGCGGGGCCTCGCTGGAGGCGAACCTGGCGGCGGTACGCGGCAACGTACGTCTCGGCGCCCGGATCGCCGGCGCCTGGGCGGCGCGGGCATGAGCGCGGCCGGGGCGCTGCTCGTCGTCGGCGACGTGGTGACGGACGTGGTGGCCGTCCACACGGAGCCGCTGGCTCCGGCCACCGACACCGCGGCCCGCATCCGCACCCTGCCGGGCGGCGCCGGGGCCAACGCGGCGTGCTGGGCCGCCCGTACGGGGAGCGCGGAGGTGCGCCTCCTCGCGCGGGTGGGCACGGAATCGGCGCGCTGGCACGAACGGGCCCTGGTCGACGCGGGGGTACGGCCCCGGCTGGTGATCGATCCGCAGGAGCCGACGGGGACGGTGGTGGTCCTCGTCGGCAAGGACGCGGAGCGGACCTTCCTGACGGACAGCGGGGCCTCGCTGCGGCTGTGCCCGGCCGACTGGGCGCCGTCGCTGCTGGACGGCGCGGCGCACCTGCACCTGTCCGGTTATCTGTTCTTCGCCGACAGCAGCCGGGAGCTGGCCGTGGTCGCGCTGCGGGCGGCCCGGACCCGGGGGGTGCCGGTGAGCGTGGATCCCGCCTCGGCGGGGTTCCTGGCGGCGCTCGGCCCGCAGCGGTTCCTGGACGCCGTGGCGGGGGCGGGGGTGCTGCTGCCGAACGAGGACGAGGCCCGGCTGCTGGCGGGGCTGCCGGAGGGGGCGGGGGCGGCCCGGGCGGCGACGGCGCTGAGCCGGCGGGTGCCGCTCGTGGTGGTGACCCTGGGCCCGGCGGGGGCCCTCGTCGCCGAACGGGGCCGGATCACGGCGGAGGTGGCGGCCGCGCGCCCGGCCGAGCCGGTGGTGGACTCCACGGGCGCCGGCGACGCCTTCACCGGCGCCTTCCTCGCGGCCCGCCTGGAGGGCGCGGACCCGGCGGAATCCGCCCGGGCGGGCTGCCGGGCGGCGGCCGCCGCCATAACGCACCCGGGGGCCCGCCCCTGACTCCATGTCCCCCGGCCCCCGTCGCCCGGGCGCGGGCCCGGGGTCAACTGCCCCGGATCCCCGTCCAGGCGGGGTGCCTCGCGTCATCGGCCCGCACCACCACGTCGGCGACGGACGCCGGATCCACCTCCGCCTCGTACCGGGCGAACGCCGCCCCCGTCCACCGCTCGGACTCCTCGGTGCGGCGCGCGAGGGCCCCCGCCGACAGCCGGAGGTGGACGCTCAGGTCGAAGGGGAACCAACGCCCCAGCAGCAGCGGTCCGTGCACCAGCAGCACACCGCCGGGCGGGAGTTCGACGTAGGGACTGCGGGTCGCCCGGTCGGTCACCGGATCCCACAGGTCGGGCAGCACCCGCCCGGTCCCGCCGGGGTCGGTCGGCCCGAAGACCTCGCGCCAGAGCGCGCCGGTGTCGTACCAGCCGTCCAGGTACGCGTCCACGTCCTGCCGGCCGTACTCGAAGCGGAGGGACGCGGGCCGCAGGAAGCCCGCGGTCGGCACCACCAGGACCGGACGCCCGCGCTGCCGGAGCTCCTCCGCGAGCCGTCCGGCGAGGGCGCCGGTGTCCGCCGCGGGGGCGCCGTCGATGCCCACGCGCAGCCGGCCTCCGCCGGGCCCGGACGCGCCGCCGTCACGGCCGGGGTCGTCGAGGTGGCCGGCGAGCCGCTCGGCCATCCGCTGCCATGTGATCGCTTCCCACTGCACCGGCCCATTGTCAGTGCTCGGCCGTAGCTTTTCCCACGAGGGATCACCGCGGAAACGGCGCCGGTGGACCGGCTTTCGGGGAGGGGTCTGTCATGGCTCGGGAGACGACGTATCTGGAGCTGTCGCAGGACGGCGGCGGGGCGCACAAGTTCTACGAGGTGGTCGTGGACGGCACGGCCGTCTCCGTGCGCTACGGACGCATCGGCGCGCCCGGCCAGCTGCAGAACTCCTCGTTCCCGACCGTGGAGAAGGCCCGTGCGGCCGCCGCGAAGAAGATCGGGGAGAAGGTCCGCAAGGGGTACGCCCCGGCCGTGCAGGGGCAGCGGGCCGCCCGGTCGGTGACGCGCCGCCAGGTGACGTCGGCGCCGTCCACCGCGCGGGCCGTCGCGCCGGTGCTGTGGCGTTTCCGCACCGGTTCCTCGGCCTTCGGGATCCATGTCGGCGAGGACCGCTGCTGGGTCGGCAACCAGGCGGGTGACGTCTACACGCTGAGCCACGGCGGTGAGGTGCTGGCCCGCTATTCGCTGCCGGACGGCGTGAAGTGCCTGGTGGCGGACGAGTTCTGGATATACGCGGGCTGTGACGACGGCACGGTGTACGACCTGTCGTCGAAGGTCCCCTTCGGCGCCTACGCCATCGCGGCGGACGTCGACATCTACTGGCTGGACATCCACGAGGGCGTGCTCGACGTCTCGGACGCGAACGGCGGTCTGACCGTCATCGACCACGAGGACGAGCACCAGTGGTCGCGGAAGTCCGCCGGGACCGGGGCGTGGATGGTCCGGGCCGACGAGCGGGCGGTCTACCACGGGCACAGCGGCGGTGTGACGGCCTACGCGGCCGACGGCACCGGGCAGTTGTGGCACACCGCGACCCCGGGCGGGGTCCTGTTCGGCTGGCAGGAGGAGCACTCGGTGTACGCGGGCACGGTCCGCAACACCGTGCAGCGGCTGTCGAAGGCCTCGGGGGCGACGGAGGCGACCTACCGGTGCGACGCGGCGGTGTACTCCTGCGCGACGTCGCCCGACGGCCGCCACGTCTTCGCGGGCGACTCCTCCTCCTCCGTCTACTGCTTCGACGCGGACGGGAACCGGCTGTGGAAGCTGGGGACCGGCGGCGGTTCGGCGCTGTCGATGCAGTACCTGGACGGGCGGCTGTACCTCGTCACCACGGACGGCTCCCTGGTCTGCGTGGACGCGAGCGAGCAGGCGATCGCGGCGGCCCAGCAGGGTTCGGTGCCCGCGCCGATGGACGTGAAGTCGGCGGCGGCGCTGCCGGTGTTCACGCCGGCCGCGTCGGCGTCGGCGGTGGCGACGGTCTCGATGGCCGCGGTGGCGTCCGACCCGGCGGGCGGCGTGGTGGTGGAGTGCGTGCAGCAGGGCGGCCGGATGCGGGTGCAGGTGGTGTCGGGCGGCTTCGAGCCGTCCTGGAACGTGCAGTTCCCGCGGGGTATCCGGGAGGCCGGCGCCCGGTACGTGGTGGACGGCCTGCACGCGGCGTCCGGGGGCTTCTACCGGGTCCGCGGGGAGATACGCCGACTGGTGTGAGCGTGGCCGGCCGGTTCGGCGAGCGGTTCGGGGGCGTGTTCCCGGCACGTGTGCGCGGTGGCGCCGGCGGGGGCGGGCGCGGGTATGGCGAAGGGGGTTCCTTCGGGCAGCCGGGGGGTCACGTGGAGCACGACCGGTTCGGTGCCGAGGTTGTGTCCCAGGTGTATGTGCCCGCTGCCCGCGGGCTCCACGAAGGTGGTCCCGGGCCGGTGCACCTCGACGGTGAGGTCGTGCAGGACCCGGGTCAGGGTGCCCGACAGGACGACGGCTTCAAGCCGTACGCGGTGGTAGTGCCAGCCGGTGCAGCCGCCCGGCGGTATGACGATCTCCCGGCCCGCCGGGACCGTGGTGACGCATGCCCTGCCGGTGCCGATACCGAAGCCCAGGCCGGTGACCTGCGACCGTGCCCGCGCCGTCCGCCGTGCGCCCATGTGCTCCTCCTCCGTGGACCGGCCCCCGCGGTCCATGGTCCACGGAGGCCACCGTAGGAGGGATCAGGCCGATGCAGGAAGAGTCGACGAAACCCCAACCTGCCTTCTCCATCGGGTGATATGAGGGGCCGAGGGCGGTATCACACCTGTATGAGCCTGGTCGTCTTCGAGTCGGTGAAGCAGATCCACTGCGCGGAGTGCCGGCGCGGGCCGCTCCGGCACCTGGTGCGCGAGGCCGGTGTGCCCCGCTGCCTGGACTGTGCGGACCTGGGGCACCTGGTCTACCTGCCGCGCGGGGACGCCGCGCTCACGCGCCGTGCGCGCACGGCCAGTTCGCTGTCCGCCGTCGTGGTCCGCTTCCACAGGCGGCGCCGACGGTACGAGCGCCTCGGGCTGCTCGTCGAGGATGCCGCGCTGGCCGCCGCCGAGCGTGCCTGTCTCGCGGACTCCGAGGCGCGGGCGCGACGCCGGGAGCGCGACCGGCTGCGTCGTGCGGCGGAGGACATCCGCTTCACGGCGGCCTTCGCCGCCGAGATAGTGCGGCTGTTCCCCGGCTGCCCGGCCGACCGGGCCGTGGCGATCGCCACCCACGCCTCCGTGCGCGGCAGCGGCCGGGTGGGGCGCACGGCGGCCGGGCGGGCCCTGGACGAGACGGCGGTCTCGGTGGCGGTGCGGGCGGCGGTCCGGCACACCGACACCGAGTACGACGCCCTGCTGATGGCGGGCGTCCCCCGTTTCGCGGCCCGGGCCCGGCTCGCCCCGCGGATCGACGCCATCCTGGACGGATGGCGCACGGTGAGCCGGGACCGGGCTAGTTGACCCGGAAGCGGCGGTAGAGCAGGAGGCCGCCGAGGAGCAGGGCGCCGCCGCTGGGCAGCAGGTAGCCGACGCCGTCGGCCCCGGTGTGGGCGAGTGCCTCGCTGTGCCGCGGGGGCTCGGGCGGGGTGACCCGGGTGACCGGAGAGGTCGGGACGGCCGGGGTGACCGGGGTGACCGGCTTCTCGACGACGGGCGGCTGAACGGGCTTGCCGGGGCCGGGCTGCTCGGCGTTGACGGACGTGTTGCCGAGCGAGGGGTTGCCGATGCCGACGACGTTGACGGAGTTGCCGCTGATGTTGACCGGCAGGTCCACCGGGAGCTGGAGGCCGTTGCCGGACAGCACTCCGGGGGAACCCTTCGCCTGGCCGTGCGCGACCGCTCCGCCGCCGTTGCCGGCCGCCGAGGTCGAGTTCGTGTGCGAGTGGTGCGACGTGCTCTGACCGGAGTGCGCGCCGCCACCGCCCTGCGAGGTGTTCGCGCAGCGGTTCCCGGCGGCCGGGTTCAGCAGGCCGACGACGCTCACGGTGTTGCCGCACGCGTTGACCGGCACGTTCACCGGCAGCTGTACGAGGTTCCCGGACAGCAGACCGGGCGAACGCTCGGACGTGCCGCCCGCGTCCGCATCGGCGTGAGCGAACCCGCCCACGCCCGCGACCGCCAGACCGCCGCCCGCGACGACCGCCGCGATCAAGCCGTTTCGACGACTGTGACGCATCACTTTCCTGCCTTCCGGTGGATTTCGGGGGCTTGCCCCACACCCGAAACAACGCCTCCAAACCCATACGGGTTATAGAAGCGGTAAGCATTTCACTCCATCGTGTGCTGGGTACTGGGTACTTCATGACGGAACGCCCGCTGCTCCTCCTCGACGTGGACGGCCCCCTGAACCCCTTCCGCTCACCCTTCGCCGGGCTGCGCGGTTACAAGAGCCACCGCATGTGGCCGGAGGTCTGGCTCTCCTACCGCGACCCGGAATCCCGCAGGGCCCGGCGCGGCGCACGGGTCCGCCTCCACCCGTCCCACGGCTCCCGGTTGCTGGCCCTGCCCTACGAGCTGACATGGGCCACCGCCTGGACGCACCAGGCCAACACCCTGATCGCGCCGCACATCGGGCTCCCCGACGACCTGTCCGTCGTCGAATGGCCTGAATTGTTCGCCCAAGATCCCGACGGGCTCTCGTGGAAGACCCGCCATCTGCGGGACTGGGCGGCCGGCCGCCCCTTCGCCTGGGTCGACGACATGATCACCCCGCGCGACCGGGCCTGGATCGCCGCCCATCACCCGGCACCGGCGCTCCTGCTGCGGATCCACCCCCGGCACGGGCTGCGGGACCGCGACTTCACCGTGTTGACGCGCTGGGCGGAGGGTCTCAGCCCCGCAGGGCGCTGACCGGGTCCGGGGAAGGGCGGCCCGTGGGCCACCAGTCCTCGTCGCCGGGACGGGACTCGTAGGCGTACCAGAGGGCGTCGCGGCCGAGCCGGAGCTGGCGGGTGTGGGACGTCAGCCGGTTGCGCTCGGGGCGGAAGGCCCCCTGGGACGCGGCGAGGAGCGCCGGGCGGGCCCGGTCGAAGGGTCCGGCCGGCGGATCCCAGGGCTCTTCGAGAGCGGCGAGGGCCGGGCGGCCGCCCTGGCGCCAGGCCGCCGCCGCCCGTGCGAGGTCGGTGGTGGTGCGGCCGGTGGCACGGGCCAGGTCCCGGTAGAGGGTGCGGGCCGCGCCCGTGAGCCCGGCCGTGGGGTGCGCGGAGGCCAGCCGTACGGCGTCGTGCCAGAGGGAGAGCCCGGCGATGGGGTCCTCGCCGGTGGTGAGCAGCGTCAGGGCGCGGGCGGCCGCGTCGGAGGCGAGCTGGTCGAGGGCCAGCGGGTCCGGTGCCGCCGGGTCGGCCGGGTAGGCGGGCGGCAGGCCGGCGGCAGCGGGGGCCGCGAGCGGCGCGGGCAGCGGCGGCCGGACCGTGCGGGCGAGGGCCGCCCTCGCCGCGACGCCGGGGAAGTCCGGTGTCGTGCCGGGCTGTTCGCGTGCCGCGTGGGCCGCGTTGCGGCGGGTGAGGTCTTCGAGGAGTTCCCGCTCGCCGCGGCCGCGCAGGAGCAGCAGGACGAAGGGGTCCTCGTCGAGGAGGCGGGCGGCGCGGTAGCAGAGGGCGGCTGCGTGCTTGCACGGCGGGCGGCCGAAGTCCGGGCAGGAGCAGTGCGGGACCAGCTCGCCCACCCCGGGCAGGACCGTCCCCGCCAGCGACTGCGGGACCTCCCGCTCCAGGAGGGCGCCGAGCGCCGCCGGGTCGGCGGCGACGTCCTCCAGCAGCTCGCCCCACTCCGCGTCCGCGAAGGCCGGCAGGGTCAGCTCGGTGCGGTACGGGCGGGGCCTGCTGCCGCGGACGTACGCGACGATCCGGCCGGGGGTGACCGTCACGGCATCGACGTGTCCGGCCGTGGCGTAGGTACGGCCACGGGCCAGGCGGGCCGGGTCGCCCGCGGCCTCCTCCAGGGCCGACACCCAGGCGCGGCCCCACCAGCTGACCGCCGCCTCCCCGGCGGGCACGGTCTCGAAGGTGCGGCGGCGGTCGTCCCGCGCGGTGATCATGCGGGCCTCCGCAGGGAGACGAGGTCGGCCAGCTCGCGGTCGGTCAGCTCGGTCAGCGCCGCCTCGCCGGAGCCGAGGACGGCGTCGGCCAGGGCCCGCTTCGCCTCCAGCATCTCGGCGATGCGGTCCTCGACGGTGCCTTCGGCGATGATCCGGTGGACCTGTACGGGCTGGGTCTGGCCGATGCGGTAGGCACGGTCGGTGGCCTGTTCCTCGACGGCCGGGTTCCACCAGCGGTCGAAGTGGACGACGTGGCCGGCGCGGGTGAGGTTCAGACCGGTTCCGGCGGCCTTGAGGGACAGCAGGAAGACGGGGACCTCGCCGGCCTGGAAGCGGTCCACGAGTTCCTGGCGGCGGGCCACCGGGGTGCCGCCGTGCAGGAGTTGCGTGGCGATGCCCCGGGCCGACAGGTGCCGCTCGATGAGCCGGGCCATGGTGACGTACTGCGTGAACACCAGCACCGAACCGCCCTCGGCGACGATGGTGTCCAGCAGCTCGTCGAGGAGGGCGAGCTTGCCGGAGCGGTGCGGGAGCCGGGGCTGCTCCTCCTTGAGGTACTGCGCGGGGTGGTTGCAGATCTGTTTGAGCGAGGCCAGCAACTTCATGATCATGCCGCGTCGTTCGATGCCCTCGCTCTCCCCGATGACGGCCATCGCCTCGTCGACGGCGGCCTGGTAGAGGGAGACCTGCTCCCGGGTGAGCGAGACCGGGTGGTCGGTCTCGGTCTTCGGCGGCAGCTCGGGCGCGATGCCCGGGTCGGACTTCTTGCGCCGCAGCAGGAACGGCCGGACGAGCGCGGCCAGCCGGGCGACCGCCGCCTCGTTGCCCCCGTCCTCCTCCTGCTGGTGCTCCACGGGGCGGGCGTGGCGGGCCCGGAAGGTGGTCAGCGGTCCCAGCAGCCCCGGCGTGGTCCAGTCGAGCAGCGCCCACAGCTCGGAGAGGTTGTTCTCCACGGGGGTGCCGGTCAGTGCCACCCTGGCGGGCGCCGGGATCGTCCGCAGGGCCTTCGCGGTCGCCGAGTGGGGGTTCTTGACGTGCTGCGCCTCGTCGGCGACGACCATGCCCCAGGGCTGTTCGGCGAGGAGGGCGGCGCTGGCGCGCATGGTCCCGTAGGTGGTGAGCACGAACCCGCCTTCGCAGGACGTGAGGTCCTCGGTGCTGCGGCCGCCGCCGTGGAAGCGGCGCACGGGGGTGCCGGGCGCGAACTTCTCGATCTCCCGCTGCCAGTTGCCCAGGAGGGAGGCGGGGCACACCACGAGCGTCGGCTCGCGGCGGCCGCGGTGCAGGTGCAGTGCGATCAGGGTGACGGTCTTGCCCAGGCCCATGTCGTCGGCGAGGCAGCCGCCGAGCCCGAGGGAGGTCATCAGGTCGAGCCAGGCCAGGCCGCGCGCCTGGTAGTCGCGCAGGGTGGCCCGCAGCGCGGCGGGCCGGGGGAGCGGGACGAGCTCACCCGTCAGCCGTTCCCGCAGGGCGGCCAGCGCCCCCACCGGTACGGCCTCCACGGGCTCGCCGTCGACCTCGGCCGTCCCCGACAGGGCGGCGGCGAGCGCGTCCACCGGGTCCAGCAGGCCCAGTTCCCGTTGGCGCGCCTTGCGCACCAGCTCGGGATCGACCCGCACCCACTGGTCCCGCAGCCGGACGACGGGCCGGTGGGCCTGCGCCAGCGCGTCCATCTCCCCCGGGGTCAGCCGGTCGCCGCCGAGGGCCAGTTCCCAGGAGAAGGCGAAGAGGTGCTCGGCGTCGAAGAAGGCGGTCCCGTCGGTGGCGGACCCGGGCGCGGTGGACCGGACGACGGCGGTCGCGGACAGCGTACGGGCCAGGTCGCGCGGCCAGTGGACGACGACCCCGGCGGCGGCCAGCCGGGTCGCGGCCACGCCCAGCAGGTCTTCCAGCTCCGGGTCGGACAGGGCCAGGGCGTCGGGCACGGGCTGGTCCAGCAGCCGCAGCAGCGGCGGCCACACGCGGGCCGCCCGGCGCAGCGCGAGCACGGCGTCGATCCGGGCGCGGGGGCCGAAGCCCGTCCCGGCCGTGCCGGCCCACAGCTGTGCGGCGTCGGTGACGAGCGTGGGGTCGGCGAGGCTGTGGACCTGGACGACGGCGGCTCCGGCGCGCCGGGTCTCCTCCCCCTCGGCCTCGTCGAAGAGGCGGAAGGAGGAGAGGTCGAGCCGGAGCGAGAGCCCGACGCCGGTGTCGGCCCCGGCGGCGACCTGCGCGGCCCATTCCCGTATCCCGGGCACGTGCTGCGGGTCGCGGGCGGCGAAGGGCGGCCCGGCGGCCACGGGCGCCGCCGGGGTGCGGGGCAGGCTGTCGGCGACGGCGTCGAGGAACGCGCGGACCAGTGCCTCCGGTTCGGGCAGCTGGAGCGGGCGGCGTCCGGCGAGGGGCGTCGCGTGCCCCTCGGGGGGCAGGGCGGCGGCGACCGCCCGGAGGTGGGCGATGTCGTCTGCGTCGAGCGGACCCGCGCGCCAGGCGTCGACTCCCCCGGGCGTGAGCCCGGGCAGCAGCCGGCCGCGCGCGGCCAGGGTGAGGGCCTGCGTGGCGGCGGTGCCCCAGGCCTGGGTGGCGGGGTGCGCGGCGGGGCTGCGGGGTGCTCGCGCGAGCAGGGGCAGCGCGTCGGCGACGGAGAGGGTCACCGCGGGGACGGTCCGGCTGCGGACCCCGCTGCCGTGCGGGCGCACGACGGTGAGCGGTCCGGGTGTGCCCGTTCCGGGCAGGGGGTCCCCGTCCGGCGACCAGAAGGCGACCCGCCCCTCCCGGGGGACGGCGGCGGGCAGGAAGACGGCGGCGTGGCGCAGCAGCGCGGATGCCTGCGGCTGCGACCGCTCCAGGGTCTCTGGCCGCGGCTGTCGCAGGGCCCGCGTCTGCGTCGTCATGCTGTCCCCCTCCCTCACGATCGTGTCGAACGGGCCTTCCAGCCCCTTCTCCACGAGTCTAGATGTGGCCACTGACAACGCCTCTGACCTGCGGTTTCAGCGGGCCCAGCGGCCCTGTTCCAGGGCGTAGCCGTAGACGGGCCGGCCCGTGGCGGCGCTCGTGCGCAGGGGGCGCCCGCCGTCGTCGACGCGCAGGGTGCCCGAACCCGCCGGGGAGGTCCACCTCAGGTCGAGGGACCAGTCGCAGTCGCAGCCCGTGGTGACGGCCTCCACCCGCAGGACGACCGGATCGTCGGCGGTGACCCGCATGGGGAAGGCCGGGGCGGGCAGCCGGTTCCCGGCGTCGTTGCCCGCGACGGGGCGGGCCAGCGGGCGCGGCGCGTCCAGGTCGACGGCGAAGAGGGCGGGGGTGAGGCCTCCGCCGCAGCCCTGCGACATCTGGTAGACGTTCCAGGCGGGTGGGGTGCGCCGCGCCCCCACCCGTACCTCCAGCCCCTCCAGGACCACCGCGCCCCCGCCCGTGCCGTGCAGGGTGACCTCCACGATCTGATTCCCGGCGTGCACGGCCCGCTGCGCCGCCGCCCAGGCGGGCGCGTCCGCCTGCACGGGCGGTGGGGGCACCGATCCGGGACTCCGTTCGGACAGGTAGGCGTGGTCGCATCCCGCGGCCCACACGTGCGGGCGCACCGCCGCCTTGAGGGGCGCCGCGGGCACCCGGCCCGGCGCCGACACCGGCGGCGGGCCGGGGACCGGGGCCGACGCCGCGGCCCGTCCCGCCGAGGAGGCCGGAGGCGGTACGGGAGCGGTCGCCGGATCCGTCGGCGGGGCCCCCGGTGCGGACGGGGCGGAGTCCATGGGAGCGGAGCCCCCGGGTCCGCCGGTAGCGGTGCCGGTGGCCGCCCCCGGCGCCGTCCCCGGGGCGGCCTGCGGCGTCCCCCGGTCGGGGCCGGCCACCGCCAGCAACGCGACGGCCACCGCACCGGCCGCCAGCCCGGCCGCGGCCACCACGACGGCCCTGCGCCGGTACCAGGACCCGCGGGCCACGGAGGCCACCTCGGCCGGTCCGGCCACCGCGGCGGGTCCGGGTCCCACCACGACGGCCCGCCCGTTCTCGTGCCCGTGCCCCTGCTCCCCCTCCTGCTCCTGCTCCTGCCGCGGCTCCGTCACCGGCTCCTGCTCCCGCTCCTGCCGCGGCTGCGTCACCGGCCCCTGCCCCGGCTTCCGGGTGGCGGGAGGTACCGGCGTCGGCGCGGCCGCACCCGCGCGCCGCCGGGCGTCCGCCAGCAGCCAGGCCCGGTGCAGGTCCACCGCCTCCGCCGCCGTGGCCCCGCAGGCCCGCGCGAAGCGGTCCACCACCGCGAACTCGACCGGCAGCGCCTCGCCGTTGCAGTACCGGTGCAGGGTCGACGTACTGGTGTGCAGCCGGCGCGCCAGGACGCCGTAACTGAGCCCTCCGCGCTCCTTCAGCCCCCGCATCAGCCGTGCGAAATCCTCGGCCTCACTCATGCCGTCCCCGTCCCCCGTCCCGTGGCGCCGTTCCATGCCTGGGATGTTCCCCCAGGTGACGGCGCGTACGGGCGTTCCAGTGTCCCGATTTCGCCCCGAACCGTGGCCCGGCGCCCCCGCCGGGGAACAGGCTCGTCAGGCAACACCGATGCCACGTCCACGGGGAGAACCGACATGTTCCGACGTACCGACACCGCCGCCACCCTCGCCACCGCTCTGGCCGCCGCGGCCGCCGCGCTCGTCCTCACCACCTCGACGTCCGCGGCGGCCGCCGCGGCGCCGGGCTTCCTGAACGGAACCGACCTGCCCGCGCACCCCTCGTCGCCCTGGTACGCCGGCGCGGTCACCACGGGCCTTCCCGAGACGGAGACGTTCTGCCTGGACGGGTTGCTTCCGGCGGCGGGCAGCTGGCACCGCACGTTCGGCACCGACTACGACACCGGCGCCGTGCAGATCTCCGTACGCTCCGCCTCGCCCTCGGCGGCCGCCAGGCTCGCCGGCATGCTGGAGCGCGAGGTCGCCGCGTGCGCCGCCGACTGGCTGCGCACGACCCCGGGCGGGACGGCCTCCTGGCAGGACTACGGGTCCCTGCCCGTCGAGGAGGGCGCGCACGTCTACGGGGTGCACACCTCGATCCCGGAATCCGAGCCGGGCGTGCACCTCTACGGGATCGGACGCGACGGCTCCACCGTGACCGTCGTCCAGTGGGGTCAGATGGGCGACCTGTCCCAGGCCCCGGTCGCCGCGTTCAAGAAGACGACGACGAAGGCGGTGAACAAGCTCAACCCTTAAGGGGTATCCAGCCACCGCTGAGCGGTCCCGGTCCCGGCGCTCGGATCAGGCCTGGTCCTCGAAGCGCGCCGCCGCCAGGTACTCCGGCTGCGGATCGAGGGCGGCGGCCAGCCGGAAGTGCTTGCGCGCCTGCTCGGGCCGCCCGGCGCGCTCGTGCGTACGGGCCAGCGCGAAGTGGGCGAAGGCATTGTCCGGTTCGCGCTCCAGCACCAGCTCGAACTCCAGCTCCGCCGGGCGCAGTTGGGCGGCCGCGAAGAAGGCCCGGGCGCGCAGCAGCCGGGCAGCGGTGTTCTCCGGGTGGGCGGCCACGACCGAGTCGAGCAGCTTGACCGCACCGCGCGGGTCGCGTGCGGCGAGCAGCTGCTCGGCCGCCCGGAAGTCGATGACGTGTGTTTCCGGGCTGGACGGCGTGGGACGCGTGGTCTCGGACACGGTATGGATCCTTCCCTCTACCGGCGCCTTCAACGCCCCCGCTCCGCGTGCTATTCCCATGCACACGTCAGGCAGGGCGGCCGTCGCCCGTCGTCGGCGCCGCCGACGCCCGCGCGGCGAGGTCCTCCCACACCTTGCGGACCTGCGGCTCCAGCGCGTCCAGCGGGCCGTCGTTGTCGATCACCAGGGTGGCGACCGCCAGGCGTTGCTCCCGCGTGGCCTGCGCGGCCATCCGGGCCCGGGCCTCCTCCTCGGCCATCGCGCGCGGCCCGGTCAGCCGTGCCAGCTGCGTCGACGGGGCCGCGTCGACCACGACCACCAGGTCGTAGAGCGGTGCGAGGCCGTTCTCGGTGAGCAGCGGTACGTCGTGCACGACGATGGCGTCGGGGCCGGCGGCGGCCTCCAGCTCGGCGGACCGGGCACCGACCAGCGGGTGCACGATCGCGTTGAGCGTGCGCAGCTTCTCCGGGTCCGCGAACACGATGGATCCCAGCTTCTGCCGGTCCAGCGTGCCCTCGGGGGTCAGCACCTCTTCCCCGAAGGCCGCCACGACGGCCGCGAGCCCCGGCGTACCGGGCTCCACGACCTCGCGTGCGATCCGATCGGCGTCGACGACGATCGCCCCGTACCCCGCCAGCAGCCGCGAGACCTCGCTCTTGCCGGCACCGATTCCGCCCGTCAGGCCCACCTTCAACATGCCCCGCAGCTTAGGCGGTGTCCGGCGGGCGGTGCCGTCCGGGCGTCAGTTCTCGCCCTCGCGCTCGGCCAGGAAGCGCTCGAACTCGCGGCCGATCTCGTCCGCCGAGGGCAGCTCCGCCGGTTCGGCGATCATGTTGCCCCGGGTCTCGGCCCCGGCGGCGGCGTCGTACTGGTGCTCCAGCCCCTGCACCAGGGCGACCAGCTCCTCGTCGCCCTCGCGGATCTGCCGGTCGATCTCCGTCTGCGTGCGGTGGGCCTCGGTCCGCAGCGCGTGCGCCACGGCCGGCAGCACCAGGCCGGTCGCCGCCGTGATCGCCTCCAGCACCGTCAGCGCCGCGTCCGGGTAGGGCGAGCGCGCCACGTAGTGCGGCACGTGCGCGGCGACGCCGAGCACGTCGTGCCCGGCCTGGGCCAGCCGGAACTCCACCAGGGACTCGGCGCTGCCGGGCACCTGGGCCTCGTCGAAGGGGCTGCGGTGGCCCGGCATGAGGTCGGTCCGGTTGCCGTGCGGGGTGATGCCGACGGGCCGGGTGTGCGGGACGCCCATCGGGATGCCGTGGAAGTTGACGGAGAGCCGGACTCCGAGGCGCTCGACGATCTGCCGCACGGCGGCGGCGAAGCGCTCCCACTCCACGTCCGGCTCGGGCCCGGACAGCAGCAGGAAGGGCGCGCCGGTGGCGTCCTGGACCAGCCGGACCTCCAGCCGGGGCTCCTCGAACTCCGCCCAGTGGTCGCGCTGGAAGGTCAGCAGCGGGCGCCGTGCCCGGTAGTCCACGAGGCGGTCCGCGTCGAAGCGGGCCACGACCTGGTGGGGCAGCGTGTCCAGCAGTCGCTCGACGATCTGCTCACCGGCTTCTCCGGCGTCGATGTACCCCTCGAAGTGGTACAGCATGACCAGCCCGGCCGAGTCCTGGGCGACCGCCAGGTCGGCCACCGCCAGACCCTTGGCATCCCATTCGTACAAACCCTGTGGATCAAGCACCGCCACCACTCCTCCTCGCCTCGTTCTCTGCGAAGAACGTCCAAGGCGGCGCCGCCATTCCCCAGTTGGCCCCCTTCACAGGAACGCAATGGATCACATCCGTGCGGGAGCCGTGACGAGGGGAGGACGGGGAGGACGAGCAGGACGGGAGGGGGCGCGGGGCAAAGCGGTGAGGCCCGCCCCCCCGAAGGGGACGGGCCTCACCGTCGTGCTCAGTCAGCTCTGCTCACACCGGAGTGCGATGCGCGCTGCGATCAGCTCTGGCCGCCGGCCAGCTTCTCGCGGAGCGCGGCCAGGGCCTCGTCCGACGCCAGGGCGCCGGAGGTCTCGTCCGACTCCGAGGAGTACGAACCACCCGAGATGCCCGCACCGGCGTTGCCACCGGCGGCCGGGGCGGCAGCGCCCTCGGCGGCAGCGGCCTCGTCGGCCTCGCGGCTCTTGATGACCTGAGCCTGGTGCTGCTCGAAGCGAGCCTGCGCCTCGGCGTACTGGGTCTCCCAGGCCTCGCGCTGCTTCTCGTAGCCCTCGAGCCAGTCGTTGGTCTCGGGGTCGAAGCCCTCGGGGTAGATGTAGTTGCCCTGGTCGTCGTAGGACGCGGCCATGCCGTACAGGGTCGGGTCGAACTCGACCGACGCCGGGTCGGCACCGAAGGACTCGTTGGCCTGCTTCAGGGACAGCGAGATCCGGCGACGCTCGAGGTCGATGTCGATGACCTTGACGAAGATCTCGTCGTTGACCTGGACGACCTGCTCCGGGATCTCCACGTGGCGCTCGGCCAGCTCGGAGATGTGGACCAGACCCTCGATGCCCTCGTCCACGCGGACGAACGCACCGAACGGAACCAGCTTGGTGACCTTGCCCGGGACGACCTGACCGATCTGGTGCGTACGGGCGAACTGCTGCCACGGGTCCTCCTGCGTCGCCTTCAGCGACAGGGAGACACGCTCGCGGTCCATGTCGACGTCGAGGACCTCGACGGTGACTTCCTGGCCGACCTCGACGACCTCGGACGGGTGGTCGATGTGCTTCCAGGACAGCTCGGAGACGTGGACGAGACCGTCGACGCCGCCCAGGTCCACGAAGGCACCGAAGTTGACGATCGAGGAAACGACGCCGGAGCGGACCTGACCCTTCTGCAGGGTGGTGAGGAACGTCTGGCGGACCTCGGACTGGGTCTGCTCGAGCCAGGCGCGGCGGGACAGGACCACGTTGTTGCGGTTCTTGTCCAGCTCGATGATCTTCGCCTCGAGCTCCTTGCCCACGTAGGGCTGGAGGTCGCGGACACGGCGCATCTCGACCAGGGAGGCCGGGAGGAAGCCGCGGAGGCCGATGTCGAGGATGAGACCACCCTTGACGACCTCGATGACGGTACCGGTGACGATGCCGTCCTCTTCCTTGATCTTCTCGATCGTGCCCCAGGCACGCTCGTACTGAGCGCGCTTCTTGGACAGGATCAGACGGCCTTCCTTGTCCTCCTTCTGGAGAACCAGGGCCTCGATCTCGTCGCCGACCTTGACGACCTCGTTCGGGTCGACGTCGTGCTTGATCGAGAGCTCGCGGCTCGGGATCACGCCTTCCGTCTTGTAACCGATGTCGAGCAGGACCTCGTCCCGGTCGACCTTCACGATGACGCCGTCGACGATGTCGCCGTCGTTGAAGTACTTGATCGTCTCGTCGATCGCGGCGAGGAAGGCTTCCTCGTTACCGATGTCGTTGACCGCTACCTGCGGAGTGGTAGAGGTGGTCTCGGTGCTGCTCGTCATGTGGGAAAGGGCTCCGGTTACGGACAGAAAGTCGTAGGTACTGCTACGCCGGGAGCCCTTATCGGCATCTGCCGAAGAAGCCGGACAGCCAAGGAAGCCCTGATCCGCACGAGCGGGGAGGGCCTCGAAAACCGAGGGGACATCAACAGATGCAAGCGCAGCCTGCTAGGTCTGAGGAGCACAGGCTCGCAGCGCAACTTGTAGCATACGGGGGCGGCCGGACAGGGTCAATGCGCGAAGGCCCACACCCCGGGCGGATCACCGCACAACCGGCACAATTCATGGGCGGGAACGCCGTGATGGCGGTTCCTGTCCCATCCCAAGACATTCGCAGACTACGACGACGGGCCCCATGAACCAAGAGGACGACGCCCCCGAAGACGCGTACGCGGCCGATCCGGCTTCCCTGAACGACGCTGACGACGCCGCCGGCGACGACGCCGAGGCCACGCGCCGTGACGCCGGGGAAGCGGAGAGCAGCCGGGCGAGCCGCTCCTGGTGGGACCGCAACGCCGACGACTACCAGAGCGAGCACGGCGCCTTCCTCGGCGACGACCGCTTCGTGTGGGGGCCCGAGGGTCTCGACGAGGCGGACGCCGCCCTGCTCGGGCCCGCCGCCGCACTCAAGGGCCGGGACGTGCTGGAGATCGGCGCCGGCGCCGCCCAGTGCTCGCGCTGGCTGGCCGCCCAGGGCGCCCGTCCGGTGGCCCTCGACCTCTCGCACCGCCAGCTCCAGCACGCCCTGCGCATCGGCGACGGCATCCCCCTGGTCGAGGCCGACGCCGGCCGGCTCCCCTTCCGCGACGGCTCCTTCGACCTCGCCTGCTCCGCCTACGGCGCCGTCCCCTTCGTCGCCGACCCCGTGAACGTCATGCGGGAGGTGCACCGCGTGCTGCGCCCCGGCGGCCGCTGGGTGTTCTCGGTGACCCACCCCCTGCGCTGGGCCTTCCCCGACGAGCCCGGGCCCGAGGGCCTGTCCGTCTCCGCGTCCTACTTCGACCGGACCCCGTACGTCGAGCAGGACGAGCAGGGGCGCGCCGTGTACGTCGAGCACCACCGCACCCTGGGCGACCGCGTCCGCGACGTGGTGGCGGGCGGCTTCCGCCTGATCGACCTCGTCGAGCCCGAGTGGCCCCAGTGGAACAGCCAGGAGTGGGGTGGCTGGTCCCCGCTGCGCGGCAATCTGATCCCCGGCACCGCGATCTTCGTCTGCGAGAGGGCCTGACGCCTTGATCCGCCAGGCCGCCCTGGACGCCCTGCCCGTGCGCGAGGTCCTGCCCGCGCTGGTCTCCGCGCTCGACGCGCACGGCGCCGCGGTGCTGTGCGCGCCGCCCGGGACCGGCAAGACGACGCTGGTCCCGCTGGTGCTCGCGGGCCTGGTGGGCGGCGGGCCGCGGCGCCGGGTGGTGGTGGCCGAGCCGCGGCGGATCGCCGCCCGGGCGGCGGCGCGCCGGATGGCCTGGCTGCTGGGCGAGCGGGTCGGCGCCTCGGTCGGGTTCACGGTCCGCGGCGAGCGGGTGGCGGGGGCCGGGACGGTGGTGGAGGTGGTGACCACCGGGGTGCTGCTCCAGCGGCTCCAGCGCGACCAGGAGCTGGCGGGTGTGGACGTGGTCGTCCTGGACGAGTGCCACGAGCGGCACCTGGACGCGGACACGGTCGCCGCGTTCCTCCTCGACGTGCGGGAGGCCCTGCGCCCGGAGCTGCGGCTGGTGGCGGCCTCGGCGACGACGGACTCCGCGGGCTGGGCCCGGGTGCTCGGCGGTGCGCCGGTGGTGGAGGCCGCGGGCGTCGCGTACCCGGTGGAGACGGTGTGGGCCCCGCCGGCCCGTCCGGTGCGGCCCCCGCACGGGATGCGGGTGGATCCGGCGCAGCTCGCGCACGTGGCGTCGGTGGTGCGGCGGGCGCTGGCGGAACGTTCCGGTGACGTGCTGTGCTTCCTGCCCGGCGTCGGGGAGATCGCCCGGGTGGCGGGGCTGCTGGGCGGCGTGGACGCGGAGGTGCTGCAGGTGCACGGCCGGGCCCCGGCGGCCGTGCAGGACGCGGCGCTGACGGCGTCGGAGCACCGCCGGGTGATCCTCGCGACGGCGGTGGCGGAGTCGAGCCTGACCGTGCCCGGGGTGCGCGTGGTGGTCGACTCGGGCCTGGCCCGCGAGCCGCGGGTGGACCATGCCCGGGGGCTGGGCGCGCTGGCGACCGTACGGGCCTCGCGCGCGGCCGGGCGCCAGCGGGCGGGCCGGGCCGGGCGTGAGGCGCCGGGTGTGGTGTACCGCTGCTGGACGGCGGCCGAGGACGGGCGGCTGCCGGCGTTCCCGGCGCCGGAGATCCGTATCGCGGACCTGGCGCAGTTCGCCCTGCAGGCGGCGTGCTGGGGCGATCCGGACGCGGCCGGGCTGGCGCTGCTGGACCCGCCGCCGGCCGGGGCGATGGCCGCCGCGCGGGAGGTGCTGGTGGCCGTCGGCGCGGTGGACGCGGCCGGCCGGCCGACCCCGCGCGGGCTGCGGATGGCGCGGCTGGGGCTGCACCCGCGGCTGGCGCGGGCCCTGCTGGACGGGAGTGCGGCGCTCGGCGCCCGCCGGGCGGCGGAGGTCGTGGCGCTGCTGAGCGAGGAGCCGCCGCGCGACTACGGGGACGACCTGGCGGCGGCCTGGCGGCGGGCCCGCGCGGGCGGCGACGGCTACGCGGCGCGCTGGCGCGCGGAGGCCGGCCGCTTGGAACGCGCCGTGTCCCCTGCGGGGAGCCCCGCCGAATCCGAGCCCGGGACCGCGGCTGCGGCCGGGCCCGGGCCCGAGGCGGGAACCGGAGCCGGAGCTGTGGCCGAGGCCGGGACTGGAGCTGTGGCCGAGCCCGGAACCGGGGCCGGGGCCGGAGGGCACGCATCCGATGCCGGGGAAGCGGGGCTCACCTCCGCGACCGGAACTGGGGCCGGGGCCGGGGCCCGGGCCGGGGCTGTGACCGAGGCCGGGACTGGAGCTGTGGCTGGGGCCGGAACCGGGGAGGCCGGGGCTGTGGTTGAGGCCGGGCCCGAAACCGGAGCTGTGGCCGGAACCGGGGCCGAGGCCGGGGCTGTGGTTGAGGCTGGGGCTGTGGCCAGGACCGGGACTCGGGCCAAGACCGGAGCCGGGGCTCCGGCCGGGCCCGAAACCGGAGCTGTGGCCGGAACCGGGGCCGAGGCCGGGGCTGTGACCGAGGCCGGGACTGGAGCTGTGGGCGGGGCTGTGGCCGAGGCCGGGGCTGTGGCCGAGCCCGGAACCGGAGCCGGGGCCGGAGGGCACGCATCCGATGCCGGGAAAGCGGGGCTCACCTCCGCGACCGGAACCGCAGCTGTGGCCGGGGCCGGGGTCACAGCCGGCACTGGTGACGCGGCCCTGGCCGAGGCCGGAACCGGGGCCGGGGCCCCGGTCGCCGCCGGGGCCGGGGAGGCGGGGCACGGTTCCGTCGCCGGGGCTCGTGGCTCGGGGGGCGGAGCTGCGCCGGCCGCGGGCCGGGCGGCGGCGGGTCCGGTGTCACCGGCGGTGGCGGGGCGGAGCACGGACGATGCCGCTGCCGGGCTCGTCGCCGCCCTCGCGTTCCCCGAGCGGGTGGCGAGGGCCAGGGGCGAGGGGGCGTTCCTCATGGCCTCCGGGACCGGGGCGGACCTCGGCGACGGGTCGGGGCTGCGCAGCGCGCCCTGGCTGGCCGTCGCCGTCGCCGACCGGCCCCCGCACTCCGCCGCCGCACGGATCCGGCTGGCCGCGGTCGTCGACGAGGACACCGCCCTGGCCGCCGCCGCGCACCTGCGCACGGACACCGACGAGGTGCGCTGGGAGGACGGTGACGTCGTCGCGCGCGCCGCGCGGCGGCTCGGGGCGATCGAGCTGGCCGTGCGCCCCCTGCGCACGCCCGACCCGGCGCTCGTGCGGGCCGCGCTGCTGGACGGGCTGCGCGCCGAGGGCCCCGGCCTGCTGCGCTGGACCCCGGAGGCGCTTTCGCTGCGGGCCCGCCTCGGCTTCCTGCACCGCACGCTGGGCGGCGGCTGGCCGGACGTGGCGAGTGACGCCGTGCTGCTGGAGCGGGCCGACGACTGGCTGGAGCCCGAGCTGTCCCGGGCCCGTCGGCGGGCGGACCTGGCCCGGATCGACGCCGGTCAGGCCCTGAACCGGCTGTTGCCGTGGGCCACCGGCGAGGCGGCCCGGCTGGACGAGCTGGCGCCAGAGCGCATCGAGGTGCCCAGTGGTTCCCGGATCCGCGTCGACTACGCGCCCGAACAGCCGGTGCTGGCGGTGAAGTTGCAGGAAATGTTCGGGCTGGCCCGGACGCCCCGGGTGGCCGGGGTTCCCGTCCTGGTCCACCTGCTGTCGCCGGCCGGGCGCCCCGTGGCCGTCACCGCCGACCTGTCCTCGTTCTGGCAGGACGGCTACCGCGCCGTCCGGGCCGAGCTGCGCGGCCGCTACCCCAAGCACCCCTGGCCGGAGGATCCGGCCACCGCAGAGCCCACCCGCCACACCAGCGCCCGGCTCAGGCGGGGCTGACGCCGTCGCCCGAGCCCTCGCCCCGGGCGCGGCGGCCGCGTGCCTCCAGCCACAGGGCCACGCCGAGCAGCACGAGGCCTGCGGCGGCGAGGCCCGCCGGGGCGTAGGTGTGGAGCGCGAGGACCTTCGTACGGTTCGCCTTGACCAGGTCGACGGTGTAGTCGGAGTAGTCCTCGCGCATGGTCACGTGCCCGGCGAAGGCGGTGAGCTTGCCGTCCGGTCCGCCGGAGGCGATGCCGCCGCGCATCTCCTGCTGGATGTCCTGTTCGGCGTTGACGGGGGCGCCGGTGACGGGGTCGACCCAGAAGCGCACCTTGGCGGTGTACCAGAGGGTGGTGCCGGTGGCCGCCTCGATCGTCGCCGGGTCGATGCCCTCGATCGGCATCTTCTTCGGCATGGACACCTTGGTCCAGGGGACGGTCTGCTCGAAGTAGTAGACGTCCATGCCCTTGAAGCGGCGCGGTCCGACGTAGTGGATGGGCGAGGAGGTGCGGGTCTGGGCGTCGAAGTAGAGGTAGTCGCGCGGCTCGGTGAAGAAGGGCCACTTGAACTCGATGCCCTCGCGCTTGACCGCGTCGCCGTCGACCATCTCGCCGGTGGCGTGCACCGGGTCCTGGGTGTGCGCGTCGAAGATGTAGCGCTCGGGTATCTGGGAGACCATCTTGCCGCCGGGGCCGATGATGTAGGACAGGGTGTCCCAGACCACGACGTCCTTGCCCGCGCTCGCCTCGATCTCCTTCGACGCCTCGACGTTGCCCTTGAGGGTCTGGACGATCGTGACCTTGTCGACCTTCTTGGGCTGCATGCCGCCGGTGTAGTCGAGGAGGGTCGCGTCCTTCGCCTCCAGGACCATCTCCTGGTACTGGTTCGGCGGGATCTTCGCCAGGCGCGGGTACGCGTACCAGCGCAGCAGCGGCGCGAGGGCCGCGCAGAACACGGCGAGGGCCAGCAGGACGAGGCTCGCTCTGCGTCGCACGGCCGGGCCTCCTCTACTGTCCGGGCGCGGGGGGCGCGGTGGTGAGCAGCGGCTTGGGTGAGGTCTCGCCTTCGGGCACCCCGAACGCCGTGACGGCGAACACGAGGGCCAGCGCGGCCGCGAGGCCGATGACGGCGGCGACGAATGCGCGCATGCCGGGGCTCCGGAATCTGATGAGGCGTCAGAGATGGGGCACCGTAGCAACGCGTGGCCGAGATGAGAACCGTCTCGCGCGCCTCACCGGTGAGCGACCGGGCGGGACCGGTCGGCCCGGACCGGACCGGACCGGACCGCCGTGCCCGGCGCTGCCCTACCGGGTACGCGTCGCGGTGGGGCTCGGTGCGGGAGTGGCACCGGACTTCGCGGAGGCCGTGGGCGTGGGAGTGGGCCGCGCCGCACCGGTCGCGCTCGGTGAGGGCTTCGGGGCCGGGCTTCCCGACGGGGTGGGCTTTGGGGTCGGCGTCGGCGTGGGGGTCGGCGTCGGCGTGGGAGTCGGGGTCGGAGTCGGCGTCGGCGTCGGAGTCGGCGTCGGGTCCGTAGGGGACGGAGTCGGCGTGGGAGTCGGCGTCGGCGTCGGCGTGGGAGACGGGTCCGGCGACGGAGTGGGCGTCGGGTCCGGGGTGGGACTCGGCGTGGGCTTCGGGGCGGGCCCGGGGGTCGGCTTCGCGGGGGTGCCCGGTGCCGTGCCGCCGGTGTCCGGGACCTCGTGCGTGCCCTGGAGGTAGTAGGCGAACCAGGACCGCACCGTCCGCAGGTACTCCGTCGACCGGTTGTAGGACAGCACCGCCCGGTCCAGGTCCGCGTCCACGCGCAGGTCCCGGCTGCCCGTGCACAGGTAGCGGGCGGCCGCGAGGGCCGCGTCGTGCACGTTGTTCGGGTTGCGGCGGCCGTCGCCGTCCGCGTCCTGGCCCCACGCCGCCCACGTCGACGGGATGAACTGCATGGGCCCGACGGCCCGGTCGTACCGCGCGTCCCCGTCGTAGGCTCCGCCGTCGGTGTCCGGGATGTTCGCGAAGCCGTTGCCGTCGAGCACCGGCCCGAGGATCGGCCGCAGCGTGGTCCCGGCGGCGTCGACCTGCCCGCCGCGCGCCTGGCCGGACTCCACCTTGCCGATGGCCGCGAGGAGTTGCCAGCGCAGTCCGCAGCCGGGGTCGCTCCGCCCCACCGTCCGCTCGGCCCGCTGGTACGCCGCGAGCACGCTCGCCGGTATCCCCTGCGCGGCCCCGCCCACGGCGACCGGCGTCGCCGACTGCGGCGACGGCTGTTCCTGCGGCCCCGGCCCGGGCGGTCCGTCCGGCAGCACCACGGCCGGCGGCTCCGGGCCGACCAGCGGCGGGAGTTCGGTGAAGTACGACGAGTCGCCGCCGCTCGGGTCCGCCGGCCGGGGCTGCGCACCCGCCGGGCCCGACGCCGACACCGCTTCCGGGACGACGGGGGACGGGCCGCGCGAGCCGGTCAGCGCGGCGGCCGTCAGGGCGCACACCAGGGCCGCCGTCGCACCCCGGTACAGCCTGTGGCGGCCGCGTCCGCCAGATATGGACGACATGAGCCGGACCCCTCCCCCTCGACGTCCGCGTGACCCTACGTCAACTGCCTTGGGAGGGCACGGACAGCGCCGCGGAATTCACCACATCCCCACGTCCATGTAGCGGTCACGCATACTGTCGGGACCCTTCGGCAGCATTGGCCCGAAGTAAAGGAACGCGCACGGAACGTCCAGGAGAGGTGCCATGCCCTTCACCCTCAGCCACGCGGCGGCCGTACTGCCGGCCGTCCGCCGGACGGGGCGCGCACGCGGCGCCCTCGTGGCCTCCGCCCTCGTCCTCGGCTCCTTCGCACCCGACACCTTCTACTTCACGGACGCGATCGTCGAGGGCGTCATGGCGTACGGCGCCTTCACACACTCGCTGCCCGGCGTCCTCACCCTGGACGCGCTGCTCACCGCCGTGCTCGTGGGCTGCTGGCTGCTGCTGCGCGAGCCGCTGATCGCCCTCCTGCCGCGCGCCGGGCGGGGCAGGGCGTACGCCTTCGTACGGGGTGAGGAGTGGCGCGGGGGCCGCCGACCGCCCGCGCTGGCCGCCTGGTTCTACGTCTCGGCGGTCATCGGCTCGCTCACGCACGTGGTGTGGGACAGCTTCACGCACATGGACCGCTGGGGAACGAACGCGATGCCGTGGCTCGGCGAGCCCGTCGCCCTGGGACTGCCGCCCTACACCTTCCTGCAGTACGGCACGTCGGCGGCCGCGGCCTGTGCGCTGCTCTGGTTCACCGCAACGGCGCTGCGCCGGCTCCCCGCCGCCCCGGCCCCCGCGGACGTGCCGGTGCTGGGACGCGGGGAGTACTGGGGCTGGCTGGCCCTGATCGCGGCGTGCGTGACGGCCGGGATCGCCGTGCGGGTGATCCGCTTCTTCACCTTCTTCGACCGGATCCGTACGCCCCTCGACATCATCCCGACCATCTGTTTCGGGGCGGGCGGCGGGCTGGCCGTGGGCCTGCTGCTCTACGGGGTGCTGGTCCGGCTGCGCCACCGCCGCGGCGGGCGGCCTGCGGCGGGCGAGAAAACGGGCAGGGAGACGGGCGGGGAGACGGGCGGGGAGACGGGCGAGGAAACGCGGACGCCCGTCCCCACCGCCTGAGCGGGTGGCGGGGACGGGCGCCGCGCTGCCTCGTGCAGGTCAGTGGGCGGCGGACTCCCAGTCCGTGCCGACGCCCACCGACACGTCGAGCGGGGCGCGGAGCTCGACGGCGGCGCCCATCTCGCGGCGCACCAGCTCCTCCACCCGCTCGCGCTCGCCGGGGGCGATCTCCAGCACGATTTCGTCGTGGACCTGCAGCAGCATCCGCGACCGGAGCCCGGCCTCCGCGACGGCCTTGTCCACGCGCAGCATCGCGACCTTGACGATGTCGGCGGCGGTGCCCTGGATCGGGGCGTTGAGGGCCATCCGCTCGGCGGCCTCGCGGCGCTGGCGGTTGTCGCTGTTGAGGTCGGGCAGGTACCGGCGGCGGCCGAAGATCGTCGCCGTGTATCCGGTGGCGCGGGCCTCGTCCACGACGCGCTGGAGGTAGTCCCGCACCCCGCCGAACCGCTCGAAGAAGGTCTCCATCAGCCCGCGCGCCTCGGCCGGCTCGATGCCCAGCTGCTGGGAGAGGCCGAAGGCGGACAGACCGTAGGCCAGGCCGTACGACATCGCCTTGATCTTGCGGCGCATCTCGGCGTCGACCTGGTCGCGCTCCACGCCGAACACCTGGGAGGCGACGGTGGTGTGCAGGTCCTCGCCGGTGGCGAACGCCTCGATCAGGCCCTCGTCCTCGGAGAGGTGGGCCATCACGCGCAGCTCGATCTGGCTGTAGTCGGCCGTCATCAGGGATTCGAAGCCCTCGCCGACGACGAAGCCGCGGCGGATGGCGCGTCCCTCGTCGGTGCGCACCGGTACGTTCTGCAGGTTCGGGTCGGTGGAGGACAGCCGGCCGGTCGCGGCGACGGTCTGGCTGAAGCTGGTGTGCACCCGGCCGTCGGCGGCGATGGTCTTGACCAGGCCCTCGACGGTGACGCGCAGCTTGGCCTGCTCCCGGTGGCGGAGCATGATCACCGGCAGTTCGTGGTCGGTCTGCGTGGCCAGCCAGGCCAGCGCGTCGGCGTCCGTGGTGTAGCCGGTCTTGGTCTTCTTCGTCTTCGGCAGGTCCAGCTCGCCGAAGAAGACCTCCTGGAGCTGCTTGGGCGAGCCGAGGTTGAACTCGTGGCCGACGGCCGCGTGCGCCTCCTTGACCGCCTGCTGCACCGCTCCCGCGAACTGCTGCTCCATGGCTTCCAGGTGGTCGCGGTCGGCGGCGATGCCGGCGCGCTCCATCCGGGCGAGCAGTTCGGAGGTGGGCAGCTCCATGTCGTGCAGCAGCTCGGCGGCGCCCACCTCGGCGAGCTTGCCGGTGAAGGCGTCGCCCAGGTCCAGGACGGCGCGGGCCTGGGCCATGAGGGCCTCGGCCTCGGCGGTCTCGTCGGCGCCGAAGGCCAGCTGCCCGTCGGCGGCGGCCGGGGCCAGCTCGCGGTGCAGGTACTCCGTGGACAGGGCGTCCAGCGCGAAGGAGCGCCGGCCCGGCTTGACCAGGTACGCGGCGAGCGCGGTGTCCATGGTGATGCCGGCCAGGCCCCAGCCGTGCTCGGGGAAGACCCGCAGCAGGCCCTTGGCGTTGTGCACGACCTTGGGCCGGGCCGCGTCGGCGGCCCAGGCGGCGAAGGCCCGCTCGTCGCCCTCGTCCAGCTCGGCCGGGGTGAACCAGGCGGCGGCTCCGCCGGCGGCGGCCAGCGCAACCTCGCTGACGTTGCCCTGGCCGAGCGCCCAGCTGTCGACGGTCGAGATGCCCAGCGGGCCGCCGCCATGGCTCTCCAGCCACGGTGCCAGCTCGCCCGTGCCCAACACGGAACCGTCGAGCTCCACGCCGGCCGCGGGCGCCGGGGCGGCCTCCTGCTCGGCGGCGCCCGGGTCGACGGCCAGCAGCCGCTCGCGCAGCGACGGGTTGCGGATCTCCAGCACGTCCAGCACACCGGTCACCGCGGCCCGGTCGTAGGGCAGGCGGCCCAGGTCGGCGGGGCCCTTGGCCAGCTCCACGTCCTTGACCATCTCGGTCAGGACCCGGTTGAGCCTGACCGCCTCCAGGTGGTCCCGGAAGTTCTGCCCGGCCTTGCCCTTGACCTCCTCGGCGCGGTCCACCAGCTCCGCGAACGACCCGAACTGGATGATCCACTTCGCGGCGGTCTTCTCGCCGACGCCGGGGATGCCCGGGAGGTTGTCGGACGGGTCGCCGCGCAGCGCCGCGAAGTCCGGGTACTGCTGCGGGGTGAGGCCGTACTTCTCCTCGACCTTCTCCGGCGTGAAGCGCGTCAGCTCCGAGACGCCCTTGGTCGGGTAGAGCACGGTGGTGTGCTCGGAGACGAGCTGGAAGGAGTCCCGGTCGCCGGTGACGATCAGCACCTCGAAGCCGAGGGCCTCCGCCTGCGTCGCCAGCGTCGCGATCACGTCGTCGGCCTCGAAGCCGTCGACCGCGAACCGCGGCACCTTCATCGCGTCGAGGAGCTCGCCGATCAGCTCGACCTGCCCCTTGAACTCGTCGGGCGTCTTGGAACGGTTCGCCTTGTACTCGGGGAACTCCGTCGAGCGCCACGTCTTGCGCGAGACGTCGAACGCCACCGCGAAGTGCGTGGGCGCCTCGTCGCGCAACGTGTTCGCCAGCATCGACGCGAAGCCGTAGATGGCGTTGGTCGGCTGGCCCGTCGCGGTCGTGAAGTTCTCCGCGGGCAGCGCGAAGAACGCCCGGTACGCCAGGGAGTGCCCGTCCATGAGCATCAGGCGGGGGCGGTCCGCTGCGGTCGTCTGGTCCGTCTTCTTCGATGCTGAATCTGCCACGTCCCCGATCCTAGGCGCCCCCACCGACATTTCCGGCCCGTCGCCTCCCCCGGCGCATCCACCCCACCGGACGCCCCCGGCGCACCCGCCCGGGCGCCGGGGACACCGGACCGCCCTCCCCCGGGACCCGTGGATCGTGCAAGGATCGAAGCATGCGGCCACCCGTGCTGCACACGTACGTACGCTCGAAGGGGAGCGCGATGGCGACCAAGCCGCCCACAGGCGATCCGGTACAGGACGCGCCGCAGGTCACACCGCCCAAGCACGCGGCCGCCGGCCTGCCCGCGATCGGCCACACCCTGCGGATCGCAGGGGCGCAGATGGGCCTGGCCCGCACCGCCCGCACCCTCCTCAAGGTCAACCAGAAGGACGGCTTCGACTGCCCCGGCTGCGCCTGGCCCGAGGGCGACAAGCGGCACACCGCCGAGTTCTGCGAGAACGGCGCCAAGGCCGTCGCGGAGGAGGCCACCCTGCGCCGGGTCACCCCGGAGTTCTTCGCCGCGCACCCGGTGGCCGATCTGGCCACCCGCTCCGGCTACTGGCTGGGCCAGCAGGGCCGCATCACCGAGCCCATGTACCTTCCCGAGGGCGGCGAGCGGTACGAGGCGGTCAGCTGGGAACGCGCCTTCGCCGTCATCGCCGAGGAGCTGACCGCTCTCGCCTCCCCCGACGAGGCCCTCTTCTACACCTCGGGCCGCACCAGCAACGAGGCCGCGTTCCTCTTCCAGCTCTTCGCCCGCGAGTTCGGCACCAACAACCTGCCCGACTGCTCCAACATGTGCCACGAGTCCTCGGGCTCCGCGCTCACCGAGACCATCGGCATCGGCAAGGGCAGCGTCTCCCTCGAAGACCTCCACCAGGCCGACCTGATCATCGTCGCCGGGCAGAACCCGGGCACCAACCACCCGCGCATGCTCTCCGCCCTGGAGAAGGCCAAGACCGCCGGCGCGAAGATCATCTCGGTGAACCCGCTGCCCGAGGCCGGCATGGAGCGGTTCAAGAACCCCCAGACCCCGGTCGGCATGCTCCGGGGCACCGCCCTCAACGACCTCTTCCTCCAGATCCGCATCGGCGGTGACCAGGCCCTCTTCCGCCTCCTCAACAAGCTCGTCATCGAGACCGGGGGCGCCACCGACGAGGCGTTCATCCGCGAGCACACCCACGGCTACGAGGACCTCGCCGCGGCCGTGAAGGAGACGGACTGGGAGGAGACCCTCACCGCGACCGGCCTGACCCGGCCCGAGATCGAGCGCGCCCTGACCATGGTGCTGGCCTCGAAGCGCACCATCGTCTGCTGGGCCATGGGCCTCACCCAGCACAAGCACGCCGTCGCCACCATCCGCGAGGTCGTCAACCTCCTCCTGCTGCGCGGGAACATCGGCCGCCCCGGCGCCGGCGTGTGCCCCGTCCGCGGCCACTCCAACGTCCAGGGCGACCGCACGATGGGCATCTTCGAGCGGCCCGCACCCGCCTTCCTCGACGCCCTCGACGCGGAATTCGGCATCACCTCCCCCCGCGGGCACGGCTACGACGTGGTCCGCTCCATCGAGGCGATGCGCGACGGCCGCGCCAAGGTCCTCTTCGCCATGGGCGGCAACTTCGTCGGCGCCACCCCCGACACCGAGGTCACCGAGGCCGCGATCCGCCGCACCGCCCTGACCGTGCACGTCTCCACCAAGCTCAACCGCTCCCACGCGGTCACGGGCCGGCGCGCCCTGATCCTGCCCACCCTCGGCCGCACCGACAAGGACGTCCAGGCCTCGGGCCGGCAGTTCGTCACCGTCGAGGACTCCATGGGGATGGTCCACGCCTCGCGCGGCAACCTCGCCCCCGCCTCCCCGCACCTGCTCTCCGAACCGGCCATCGTGGCCCGCATGGCCCGCGCCGTCCTCGGCACCGCCTCCGCCACCCCCTGGGAGCAGTTCGAGCGCGACTACGCCGCCATCCGCGACCGGATCTCCCGCGTGGTCCCCGGCTTCGAGGACTTCAACGCCCGGGCCGCCCGCCCCGAGGGCTTCCGCCTCCCGCACGCCCCGCGCGACGAACGCCGCTTCCCGACCACAACGGGCAAGGCCAACTTCACCGCGGCACCCGTCGAGTACCCGCGCGTCCCGCCGGGCCGGCTGCTCCTGCAGACCCTGCGCAGCCACGACCAGTACAACACCACCATCTACGGCCTCGACGACCGCTACCGCGGCATCACGGGGGGCCGCCGCATCGTGATGGTCCACCCCGCCGACGCCGCCGAACTGGGCCTCGCCGACGGCTCGTACACCGACCTGGTCAGCGAGTGGAAGGACGGCGTGGAGCGGCGCGCACCGGGCTTCCGCGTCGTGCACTACCCGACCGCCCGCGGCTGCGCCGCCGCCTACTACCCCGAGACGAACGTGCTGGTCCCGCTCGACTCCACCGCGGACACCAGCAATACCCCGGCCAGCAAGTCCGTCGTCGTCCGCTTCGAACCGGCCTGATAGAACGACCTCAGGACATGAAGGTTAACGAGCGTTGACGAACGGAGCCTGACCATGGGTGAGCAGCACGCAGTGAAGTTCCCGCAGGAGGTCCTCGACGAGTACGCGGCCCTGGGCGTCGACCTGCCCGCGCTGTTCTCGGCCGGCGACCTCGGCGAGCGCATGGACATCCGCATCCTGGAGGCCTCCGCCGACCGCGTCGTCGGCACGATGCCCGTCAAGGGCAACACCCAGCCCTACGGACTGCTGCACGGCGGCGCCTCCGCCGTACTGGCCGAAACCCTCGGCTCGATCGGCGCCATGATGCACGGCGGCATCAAGAAGATCGCCGTCGGCGTGGACCTGAACTGCACCCACCACCGGGGCGCCCGCACCGGCATCGTCACCGGTGTCGCCACCCCCGTGCACCGCGGCCGTTCGACCACGACCTTCGAGATCGTCATCACCGACGAGCAGGACAAGCGGATCTGCACCGCCCGCCTGACCTGCCTGCTGCGCGACGTCGACCAGGTCGCCGGCGGCGCCGAGGCCCACGCCGGGTCCTGACCGGCCGCGGGCCGCGGCACCCACGGCCTCCCCGGGCCCGGACCCCGCCTTTCGCCGGCGGTGGATCCGGGCCCGCGCCCGTCCCCGCGCGGTCCTCCGCGCCACCTCGCGCACAGCCCGCCCGCCCCCGCCGGGCGGCCAGCCGCCGGGCGCCAGCCGGGGGCGCCAGCCGGGGGGGCCAGCCGGGGGGGGGCCAGCTGCCCGGCGGCCGGGACCGACCCGGCCCGACCCGGCCCGCAACCGCCCGGAATCCGCCAGTCCGCACGCTGCGCGGCGCCACCTGTTGTCTCGCAGGTGGCCACCGCCTACCGTCCCCCCATGGGGACCATGCCACGCACGGCCCGGTACGCCGCCCACATCCTCCTCGCGGCGCTCGCCCTGACCGGATGCTCTTCCTCCGCGCCACCCCCCGCGGCGGCTTCCGCGAGCCCCTCCCCGGCCACCCCCGCCTCGCCCGTACAGGTGTGCACGAGCCTGGTGTCCTACTGGGCGAAGGAGACCCTCCTGGGCACCACGTGGTCCGGCCTCGACTGGGAACAGAAGGGGCTTTCCAACGACCAGTACGCCATCCACGAGGACGCGGTGGCCGCGGGCCGCGTCGAGGAGCGAACTGCCGGACGGGACAAGGCACTTGAGCTGATCGACCGCTTCGTCGCGCAGCGCTGCGCCGCACAGGGCGGCGCGACCCGCAGCTCGGAGAACTGGCGCCCGCCGATGTGACCGGCGTCACCGCATTCCGAGCACGCTGTCCGTCTTCCGGTCACACCGCGCCGCGGAGTCGAACCGCAGGTGGGAGGCCATGCCGCCATCGGGACAAGATCGTTCACAGTTCCGACACGCGGCCGCAATCATCACCCTGCGTAATGCCCAGGACGGTCGGAATCCGTCTTTTCCCTTGAGAATGGCCACCCGTTGGATTCTTCCGGACACGCGCAGCCACATTCGGCTGAATTTGATCCAAGACAGGAGCATGAAGCCCTCAAGCGCCTTAGGGGAACAGGTATTTCTCACGATGCGGACGATCTCAGGCGTACCTAAATGTCCGTTTTGTTTAAACTCCCACCACGCATTCTTGGCCTTGGCATAACAAGAGCGTCACATCCTCCTTTCCCGCCTCCCGGTGCTCGCCACCTCGGCCCTAGAGTCACGGCCAGTCACCGCGCCGCAGGGCGCGAATCAGCACGGCCGTGGACCTCTCCAGTGCGGCCCGGCGACCCAACGGCACCTCGACAGAGCGCGCCGCGCCAGGGAAAGGAAGAATCGTGCGACACCGTTCTTTGCTCATCCTCACCACCGTGATCACCACGGGAGCACTGACCCTCACCGCTTGCGGATCGCGCGACGGAGGCTCCAAGGACAACAGCGGCGGCAAGAAGACCGTCGTCGTCATCGGCGTCGACGCCCCGCTCACCGGATCCCTCTCCGCTCTCGGTCAGGGCATCAAGAACTCCGTCGACCTCGCGGCCAAGACGGCCAACAAGAACAACGAGGTCCCGGGCATCGAGTTCAAGGTCGAGGCCCTCGACGACCAGGCCGTCCCGGCCTCCGGCCAGGCCAACGCCACCAAGCTCGTCGGCAACAAGGACGTCCTCGGCGTCGTCGGCCCGCTGAACTCCGGCGTCGCCCAGCAGATGCAGGGCGTCTTCGCCTCCGCCAAGCTGGCGCAGGTCTCCCCCGCCAACACCAACCCCGCGCTCAGCCAGGGCGACAACTGGGGCAAGGGCGAGTTCAAGCGCGGCTTCGACACCTACTTCCGCACCGCCGCCACCGACGTGGTCCAGGGCAAGTTCGCCGCCCAGTACCTCTTCAAGGACGCCGGCAAGAAGAAGGTCTTCATCGTCGACGACAAGCAGACCTACGGCGCCGGCCTCGCCGCGATCTTCGCCGACGAGTTCAAGAAGCTCGGCGGCGAGGTCGCCGGCACCGACCACGTCACCGTGAAGGAGACCGACTTCTCCTCCACCGCCGACAAGGTCAAGTCCTCCGGCGCCGACTCCGTCTACTTCGGCGGTCAGTACCCCGAGGGCGGCCTGCTCGCCGACCAGATCAAGAAGACCGGCGCCAACGTCCCGCTCATGGGCGGCGACGGCATCCAGGACCCCGCCTTCATCAGCGCCTCCGGTGAGGCCAACGAGGGCGACCTCGCCACCTCGATCGGCTACCCGGTCGAGAAGCTCGACACCGCCAAGAAGTTCATCGAGGACTACAAGGCCGAGGGCTACAAGGACCCGTACGCCGCCTACGGTGGCTACTCCTACGACGCCGGCTGGGCCGTCATCCAGGCCGTCAAGGCCGTCGTCGCCGCCAACAGCGGCAAGCTCCCCGACGACGCCCGCGCCAAGGTCGTCGAGGCTCTCGGCAAGGTCTCCTTCGAGGGCGTGACCGGCAAGGTCGCCTTCGACCAGTACGGCGACACCACCAACAAGCAGCTCACCGTCTACAAGGTCGAGGGCGGCAAGTGGGTCGACGTCAAGAGCGACACCTTCAACCAGTAAGCCGTAGCACCCAGCAGCACCCGTAACACCCGCAACACCTGAACCAACGCCGCGCGAGGGCGCAAACAGTGCCCTCGCGCGGAGTCTTATCCGACACGCTCATCGGAGGCCCTGCGGTGCACGAACTGCCGCAACAGCTGGCCAACGGCCTGGCCCTCGGTGCTCTCTATGGCCTCATCGCCATCGGGTACACCATGGTCTACGGCATCGTCCAGCTCATCAACTTCGCCCACGGCGAGATCTTCATGATCGGCGGCTTCGGCGCGCTCACCGCCTACGCCATCCTCCCGACCGGCACCACCCTGCTGATCGCGATACCCGTCATGATCGTCGGCGGCGCCATCTGCTCCGTCGCCGTGGCATGCGCAGCCGAACGCTTCGCCTACCGCCCCCTGCGCAGCGCTCCCAGGCTCGCACCCCTCATCACCGCAATCGGCCTCTCGATCGCGCTCCAGCAGCTCGTCTGGCAGTTCTACCCGGACGCCAAGAAGGCGGTCAGCTTCCCCGAGTTCAAGGGAGCGGCCTTCAAGATCACCGACAGCCTGGCGATCCAGCGTGCGGACCTCTTCGTCCTCATCCTCGCCCCGCTCTGCATGCTCGCCCTCGGCGTCTTCGTCCAGAAGAGCCGCAGCGGCCGCGCCATGCAGGCCACCGCGCAGGACCCCGACACCGCCAAGCTGATGGGCATCAACACCGACCGCATCATCGTCATGGCCTTTGCCATCGGTGCCGCGTTCGCCGCCGTCGCCGCCGTCGCCTACGGCCTCGACAAGGGCCAGATCAACTTCGAGATGGGCTTCATCCTCGGCCTCAAGGCCTTCACCGCGGCCGTCCTCGGCGGCATCGGCAACATCTACGGAGCCATGGTCGGCGGCGTCGTCCTCGGACTCGCCGAAGCCCTCTCGATCGCCTACATCGAAGAGATCCCCGGCATGCAGCAGCTCGGCGGCGGAGCCTGGTCCAACGTCTGGGCCTTCGTGCTCCTCATCGTCGTCCTCCTCGTGCGGCCCCAAGGCCTGCTGGGCCAGCGCGTCACGGATCGGGCGTGAGAACCATGACCACAGACACCACCCCGCAGACGCAGACGCAGACCGCGAAGACGGCACCCGCACCCGCCGCGCTCCTCTACGCGATCGTCGGTGGCAGCCTCCTCACCATCGTCAGCGCCTTCCTCGCCTGGACGTGGACCGCCGACTTCCCCGGCGACCTCACCTTCTACGGCAGCCCGGCCGACCTGCAGTACATCACCCTGGCCGGAGCCGCCCTCACCCTCGTCCACGCGCTCTCCGCGCTCGGCGTCAAGGGCTTCGGCTGGCTCACCCCCGCCGGCGCCCGCAAGGCCGTCTGGTTCCTCGCCCTCGGCAACCTGGCCGCCACCTGGTTCACGGTCATCGCGATCACCGTCGTCCTCGGCGGCGTGGTCAACCTCGAACCCGGCGCCTACGTCGCCCTCGTCGGCTCCCTCGTCCCGGCCCTCGCCGCGTACAAGCTCCCCGACGACAGCCGCAAGGCGGCCCCCGCCAAGAGCAAGCTGCCCTCCTGGGCCGAAATCCTCGTCATCACCGGCGTCTTCGCCCTCGGTCTCTTCGTCATCACCTTCGGCATCGACACCGACGACAAGGAGCCGCAGCTCTTCGTCGCCTACCTGATCACGGTCGGCCTCGCGGCCCTCGCCCTGAACAAGTCGGGCCTCCTCGCCCGCTTCTCGGTCCTCACCGCGAACAACCGCCAGGTCACCCTCCTCGGCACCGCGGCCGCCGCGATCGCCTTCCCGTTCATCCAGCAGAGCGGCGACACCTACACGCTGATCGCGGTCAACATCCTGATCTTCGCGACCGTCGCCCTCGGCCTCAACATCGTCGTCGGCCTCGCCGGTCTCCTCGACCTCGGATACGTCGCCTTCCTCGGCGTCGGCGCCTACGCCGCCGCCCTGGTCTCCGGCAGCACCGCCTCCGCCTTCGGCATCCACCTCCCCTTCTGGGCGGCGGTCATCGTCGGCGCCCTCGTCTCGCTCGTCTTCGGCGTGGTCATCGGAGCACCGACCCTCCGCCTGCGGGGCGACTACCTCGCCATCGTCACCCTCGGCTTCGGAGAGATCTTCCGCATCGCCATGGGCAACCTCGACGGCACCTCCGGCCCGGACGTCACCAACGGCCCGAACGGCATCCCGAACATCCCCCACCTCGAAATCTTCGGGTGGAACTTCGGCGAGTCCCACGTCGTCGCCGGCATCGAACTGGGCGCCTACGCCAACTACTACTTCCTGATGCTGCTGGTGATGGCCCTGGTCGTCCTGGTCTTCGCCCGCGCCGGCAACAGCCGCATCGGCCGCGCCTGGGTCGCCATCCGCGAGGACGAGACCGCCGCCGAAGCCATGGGCATCAACGGCTTCAAGGTCAAGCTCATCGCCTTCGCCCTCGGCGCCACCCTCGCCGGCCTCGCCGGCACCGTCCAGGCACACGTCAACACCACGGTCGTCCCCGAGAACTACGTCTTCGCCGGGCCCGTCCCGCCGAACTCCGCGTTCCTCCTCGCCGCCGTCATCCTCGGCGGCATGGGCACCATCCGCGGCCCCATCCTCGGCGCCGCACTCCTCTTCCTGATCCCGGCGAAGCTGGCCTTCCTCCAGGACTACCAGCTCCTCGCCTTCGGCATCGCCCTCATCCTGCTCATGCGCTTCCGCCCTGAAGGCCTCATCGCCAACAAGCGCGCGCAGCTCGAGTTCCACGACGACACCGCTGACCAGGCCCCCACGGACCTGGCCACCGCCAAGGCGGGGGCGTGAACGACATGACGACCACCACGGACACCACCACCACGACGACCACGAAGACCACGGTCCTCGAAGCCAAGGGCGTCACCATGCGCTTCGGCGGCCTCACCGCCGTCAAGGGCGTCGACCTCCAGGTCAACGCGGGCGAGATCGTCGGACTCATCGGCCCCAACGGCGCCGGCAAGACCACCTTCTTCAACTGCCTCACCGGGCTGTACGTCCCCACCGAGGGCTCCGTCACCTACAAGGGCAAGGTCCTCCCGCCCAAGCCCCACCGGGTCACCGAGGCCGGCGTCGCCCGCACCTTCCAGAACATCCGGCTCTTCCACAACATGACGGTGATGGAGAACGTCCTCGTCGGACGCCACACCCGAACCAAGGAAGGCCTCTGGTCCGCCCTGCTGCGCGGCCCCGGCTTCAAGAAGGCCGAAGCCGCCAGCGAGGCACGCGCCATGGAACTCCTCGAGTTCATCGGCCTGGAGCACAAGGCCGACCACCTCGCGAAGAACCTCCCCTACGGCGAGCAGCGCAAGCTGGAGATCGCCCGCGCACTCGCCAGCGACCCGGGCCTCATCCTCCTGGACGAGCCCACCGCCGGCATGAACCCGCAGGAGACCCGCGCCGCCGAAGAACTCATCTTCGCGATCCGGGACATGGGCATCGCCGTACTCGTCATCGAGCACGACATGCGCTTCATCTTCAACCTGTGCGACCGCGTCGCCTGTCTCGTCCAGGGCGAGAAGCTCATCGAAGGCACCGCCTCCGAGGTCCAGGGCGACGAGCGCGTCATCGCGGCGTACCTCGGCACCCCCTTCGAGGGCGAGCCGGGAGCGGCCGAGGTCGCCGAGGTCGAGGCGGCCGAGGCCCACGCCGAGGCGGAGACCGCGACCGAAGCGGACGCGGAGCCCGAGGCCGAGGCCGAGCCCGAGGCTGCCGCCGAGCCCGAGAACGAGGCGGAAGCCCCGGCCGACGACGCGGCCCCCGCGGCCGACCCGGACGCCGACAGCACCACCGGCACCACCAGCACCACCAGCACGGAAGGAGAGGCCAAGTGACCGCACTGCTCAAGGTCGAGGACCTCAAGGTCGCCTACGGCAAGATCGAAGCCGTCAAGGGAATCTCCTTCGAGGTCAACCAGGGCGAGATCGTCTGCCTCGTCGGCACCAACGGCGCCGGCAAGACCACCACCCTGCGCACCCTCTCCGGGCTCCTGAAGCCCACCGCGGGCAGCATCACCTTCGACGGCCAGCCCATCGTCGGTGTCCCCGCCCACAAGATCGTCTCCCTGAAGCTGGCGCACTCCCCCGAGGGACGCCACATCTTCCCCAGGCTGACGATCGAGGAGAACCTCCAGCTCGGCGCCTTCCTCCGCACCGACAAGGACGGCATCGAGAAGGACATCCAGCGCGCATACGACCTCTTCCCCATCCTGGGCGAGCGTCGCAAGCAGGCCGCCGGCACCCTCTCGGGCGGTGAGCAGCAGATGCTCGCCATGGGCCGCGCGCTCATGTGCCAGCCGAAGCTCCTCATGCTGGACGAGCCCTCCATGGGCCTGTCCCCGCTGATGATGCAGAAGATCATGTCGACCATCTCCGAGCTCAAGGCCTCGGGCATGACGATCCTGCTCGTCGAGCAGAACGCCCAGGCGGCGCTCTCGCTCGCCGACCAGGCGCACGTCATGGAGATCGGCAAGATCGTCCTCTCCGGCACCGGCCAGGACCTCCTCCACAACGAGGACGTCCGCAAGGCCTACCTCGGCGAGGACTGACAGAACGTGTGAGGCCCGCCTCCCCTCGGGGGGAGGCGGGCCTCACGCATGTCCCGGGACACCCGGAGCGCACCGAGCGCCCCGAGCGGGAACTACTTCCCGCTCTCCTTCTTCTTCGCCTCGGCGTCCTCGATGACCACCTCGGCGACCTGCTGCATCGACATGCGGCGGTCCATGGAGGACTTCTGGATCCACCGGAACGCGGCGGGCTCGGTCAGCCCGTACTGCGTCTGCAGGATGCTCTTCGCCCGGTCGACCAGCTTGCGGGTCTCCAGCCGCTGCGACAGGTCCGCGACCTCCTGCTCCAGCGCACGCAGCTCGGCGAACCGGGACACCGCCATCTCGATGGCCGGCACCACGTCGCTCTTGCTGAACGGCTTGACGAGGTACGCCATGGCCCCGGCGTCCCGGGCGCGGTCGACGAGGTCGCGCTGCGAGAACGCCGTCAGCATCAGGACGGGCGCGATGGACTCCTGCGCGATCTTCTCGGCGGCGGAGATCCCGTCGAGCACGGGCATCTTCACGTCGAGGATGACCAGGTCGGGCCGGTGCTCACGGGCGAGCTCGACGGCCGTCTGGCCGTCGCCGGCCTCGCCGACGACGGAGTAGCCCTCTTCTTCGAGCATCTCCTTGAGGTCGAGACGGATGAGCGCCTCGTCCTCGGCGATGACGACGCGGGTCGTCAACGGCGGAACGTGCGACTGGTCGGCGTCGGGCGTGGGCGTCGACTCGTGCTCGGCGGTCACGGGGGCTCCTTGATACGGGGCATTACTGCTCCCCCGAGCCTACCTAGCTACGGTAAGGTGGACTCGCAGCGGGTCGGGGTAAACCTTCGATTCGCGGGGCCCCGGTAGCCCAATTGGCAGCAGGCGATGGATTCAAAACCCATACAGTGTCGGTTCGAGTCCGACCCGGGGCACTTTTCCTTCTTTTCCAAGGTCACGCGAGAATGCGTGACCTTCACTCTTTTCGGCGGCATGCTTCCGAAATGCGCGACGCGTCAGGAAAAGACGCAGCAGCGTCGGCCACGTGTACGACATCGCAACCCGCAAGCACGCCCTCAGGCTCTTGAGCGACGGCCGCAGCATCAATTCCGTCAGCCGGGAAACCGGAATATCCCGAGCCGCCATCCGGTCCTGGCGCGCCCGCGTCGAACCCGTGGCCCGTCTCCACCAGGCCCGGCCGTGCGCAGGTCCGGCCGACCCGGCGGCATACGCCTACCTCCTCGGCCTGTACCTCGGGGACGGCTGCATCAGCTCGCACCCGAAGGGTGGCCACTACCTGCGCATCGCCTGCGCGGACGCCTGGCCCGGCCTGATCGAGCAATGTCGCGCAGCCATCGTGGCGGTGCGGCCGTCCGACAAGGTCCATGTGGTGCAACGGCAGGGGTGCGTCAACGTCACCAGCTACGGGCGGCACTGGAGGTGCCTGTTCCCGCAGCACGGGCCGGGCAGGAAGCACGAGCGGCGGATCGTCCTCGAAGGCTGGCAGCAGGAGATCGTCGACGCCCACCCGTGGGAGTTCATCCGGGGGCTGATCCACTCCGACGGGTGCCGGGTCACCAACTGGACGGTCCGCAACGGCAAGCGCTACGAGTACCCGCGGTACTTCTTCACCAACAAGTCCGACGACATCCGGAAGCTCTGCACCGACACGCTCACGAAGGTCGGCGTCCAGTGGACAATGCTCGCTCGCGGCAGCGACCCGTTCAACGTCTCCATCGCTCGCAAGGGCTCCGTCGCGCTGATGGACGCGCACGTCGGGCCGAAGTACTAGGCCGCCGCCGCGGCGTCGTGTGGGGTGCGGTGGGGGACGTTCGGGGTCATGGGTGGGGTTCCGGGTCGGTGGCGAGGCGGGCGTGGAGGTGTTCGTCGTGGTGGCGGCCGTCGCCGAACTGGTGGGATGCGCGCAGGATGCCCTCGGGGAGGTAGCCGCAGCGGTGGGCGACCCGGCAGGAGGCTTCGTTGCCGACGGCGTGGGCGAGTTCGATGCGGCGGGCGCCGGCGGTGCGGATGCCCCAGGTGGTGACGGCCCGGGTGGCGCGGGTGGCGAGGCCTCGGCCGCGGCCGTCCGGCAGGAGCCAGTAGCCGATCATGGCCAGGCCGTCCGTCCGGTCGACCCAGCGCAGGTTGACGGTACCGAGCAGGGCGCGGTCGGTGGCGGACAGGACCGCGAAGGCGGCGCCCGCGCCGCGGTCCCAGCCGTCCCCGCGGGCTTCGATCCAGGTCTGCGCGGCTTTGTGGTCGGCCGTGGCGAGGGGGTTCCAGAGGGCGATGGCCGGGTCGGCGGCGGCGGTGACGAGGGCGTCCAGCAGTTCCGGTCCGGCGGGCTCGCGTCCCCACGGGTGGAGCGTCGCGTCGCCGAGGTCGAGCGTGGTGCGGACGAACGTCCGTGCGGAGGTGCTCATGGCGCCTTTCCTACTCGGCCGCCGGCCCCGTTGCCAGCCCTTTTCCGGTGGCTGCGGCAGGTCGCCGTCACCGCCGAGGTCGGCGGAAGGGGCCGGCGGCGCGGGGTGGTGGTGGCGCGCCGTGCGGGCGTCCGTGCACCGCGCCGGGTGTCCCGGCGCGGTGGGGTGGGTGCGCGGGTGGGTCAGCGGACGGCGTCGCCGATGTGGTGGATGCGGACGAGGTTGGTGGAGCCGGTGACACCGGGGGGTGAGCCGGCGGTGATGACGACGACGTCGCCGGTGACGCAGCGGCCGATGCGCAGGAGTTCTTCTTCGACCTGGGCGACCATGGCGTCGGTGGAGTCGACGTGGGGGCCGAGGAAGGTTTCGACGCCCCAGGTGAGGTTGAGCTGGGAGCGGGTGGCGGGGTCGGGGGTGAAGGCGAGGAGGGGGATGGGTGAGCGGTAGCGGGAGAGGCGGCGGACGGTGTCGCCGCTCTGGGTGAAGGCGACGAGGAACTTGGCGTCGAGGAAGTCGCCCATCTCGGCGGCCGCGCGGGCGACGGCCCCGCCCTGGGTGCGGGGCTTGTTGCGGTCGGTGAGGGGCGGGAGGCCCTTGGCGAGGATGTCTTCCTCGGCGGCTTCGACGATGCGGGACATCGTCCTGACCGTTTCGACGGGGTACTTGCCGACGCTGGTCTCGCCCGAGAGCATCACGGCGTCGGTGCCGTCGATGACGGCGTTGGCGACGTCGGAGGCTTCGGCGCGGGTGGGCCGGGAGTTGTCGATCATCGAGTCGAGCATCTGGGTGGCGACGATGACCGGTTTGGCGTTGCGCTTGGCGAGTTTGACGGCGCGCTTCTGGACGATGGGGACTTGTTCCAGGGGCATTTCGACGCCGAGGTCGCCGCGGGCGACCATGATGCCGTCGAAGGCGGCGACGATGTCGTCGATGTTGTCGACGGCCTGGGGCTTCTCGATCTTGGCGATGACGGGGAGGCGGCGGCCTTCTTCGTCCATGACGCGGTGGACGTCGTCGATGTCGCGGCCGCTGCGGACGAAGGAGAGGGCGATGACGTCGGCGCCGGTGCGCAGGGCCCAGCGGAGGTCTTCGATGTCCTTGTCGGAGAGGGCGGGGACGGAGACGGCGACGCCGGGGAGGTTGAGGCCCTTGTGGTCGGAGACCATGCCGCCTTCGATGACGCGGGTGCGGACGCGGGGTCCGTCGACGGCGGTGACTTCGAGGGTGACGCGGCCGTCGTCGACGAGGATGCGTTCGCCGGTGGTGACGTCCGCGGCGAGGCCCTTGTAGGTGGTGCCGCAGGTGTGGCGGTCGCCTTCGTGGTCTTCGACGGTGATGGTGAAGTCGTCGCCGCGTTCAAGGAGTACGGGTCCTTCGCGGAAGCGGCCGAGGCGGATCTTCGGGCCTTGAAGGTCGGCGAGGATGCCGACGCTGCGGCCGGTCTCGTCGGAGGCCTTGCGTACGCGCTGGTAGCGCTCCTCGTGTTCGGCGTAGGTGCCGTGGCTGAGGTTGAGGCGGGCGATGTCCATTCCGGCTTCGACCAGTGCTTTGATCTGGTCGTATGAGTCGGTGGCGGGGCCCAGGGTACATACGATTTTCGCTCGGCGCATGGGGCGAGCGTATTCCCCTACCAATGGGTAGGTAATCGCTTCCGGGTGTCCACTCAACAACCTTTGAGCAAAAGGTTGTTGACAACTGTTGAATGTGCATGGGGGTGCTCCGATGAGCACCCCCGAGGGCCCGTTTTGTACGCGTTTCAGAGTTGCGGCGGGGTCATCGTGAAGCGGGCGTTCACCTGGGCGTGGACGGTCTGGCGCTGGGGTTCGAGGTCGAGCGGCGGGGGGCCGCCCCCGTCCTCGGCTGCGCTGAAGGCCATGGTGCGCATGGCTCCGCCGGGAGCCTGGGGGAAGGGGGTGGCGTCCTCGGCCCCGAGGTCGGCCAGTTCGACGAGGGCGGCGAGGCGGGCGCCGAGGGCTTCGGCGTACTCGCGGGCGCGCTGGACGGCTTCGAGGACGGCCTGCCGGCGGGCCTGGCCGTGGGCGGGTGAAGTGGGGCGCAGGGCCCACCAGGGGCCGTCGACCTGCGTGAGTTCGAGGTCGGCGAGGCGGGTGGTGAGTTCGCCGAGGGTGGTGAAGTCGCTGAGTTCGGCGGTGATGTGGACGCGGCCGTGGTAGGCGCGGACGCGTTCGGCGCGGCCGTGGCGGGTGAGTTCGGGGGTGATGGACAGGGCGCCCGTTTCGATCTTCTCGACGGTGTCGCCGTAGCTCTTGACGAGGTCGAGGACGGCGCTGTTGCGCCGGGTGAGGTCGTCCAGCGCCGTGCGGCGGTCGGTGCCGCGCGCGCTGACGGTGATGCCGATGCGGGCGATTTCGGGGTCGACTTCGAGCCGGGCTTCGCCGCGGACGGCGACGCGGGGTGCTTCGGGGGTCCCGTAGGGCTGGTGCGATGCGTCCTGGGTCATGGATTCACTCTCGCACTGTCGCCCGTTCGGGTGTGGTCACCGGATCGAAACCTGACGGGGGTGTTGCGGCTTGTTACCAGTGGGTCAGAATCTACGCGCGTTGTTCAGGCCTCACGAGGGAGACGGCATGGCGTTCGACCGCAGGACATTCATAGGGACCACGGCCGCCACGGGTGCGGCCGTGGCGCTGGCGGGGGCCACGAGCACCCCGGCGGCCGCCGCGCAGCAGGATGCGCAGAGGAAGGGTCCGCGGACGTACGCGTTCACGGTGATGGGGACGACCGACCTGCACGGGAACGTCTTCAACTGGGACTACTTCACGGACAAGGAGTTCGACGACAAGGCGCACAACGACGTCGGCCTGGCGAAGATCTCGACGCTGGTGGACCAGGTGCGGGCGGAGAAGGGGCGCTGCAACACGCTGCTCATCGACGCGGGTGACACCATCCAGGGCACGCAGCTTTCGTACTACTACGCGAAGGTCGACCCGATCACGGCGCGGCGCGGTCCGGTGCATCCGATGGCGCAGGCGATGAACGCGATCGGCTATGACGCGGCGGCGTTGGGCAACCACGAGTTCAACTACGGCATTCCGGTGCTGCGGAAGTTCGAGGAGCAGTGCGACTTCCCGCTGCTGGGGGCGAACGCGCTGGATGCGAAGACGCTGAGGCCGGCGTTCGCGCCGTACAGCATGCACCGGCTGCGGACCCCGCACGGCCGGGACGTGAAGGTGGCGGTACTGGGGCTGACGAACCCGGGGATCGCGCTGTGGGACAAGGCGAACGTGCAGGGGAAGATGACGTTCCCGGGGCTGGAGGAGCAGGCGGCGAAGTACGTGCCGCGGCTGCGGTCGATGGGTGCGGACGTGGTGATCGTGTCGGCGCACTCGGGGTCGAGCGGTACGTCGTCCTACGGTGACCAGCTGCCGTACGTCGAGAACGCGGCGGCGCTGGTGGCGGAGCAGGTGCCGGGGATCGACGCGATCCTGGTCGGTCACGCGCACACGGAGATCCCGGAGTACCGGGTGAAGAACAGGGCGACCGGCAAGGACGTGGTGCTGTCGGAGCCGTTGAAGTGGGGGCAGCGGCTGACGCTGTTCGACTTCGAGCTGACGTGGGAGAAGGGCCGCTGGTCGGTGGCGAAGGTCGCGGCGAAGGTGCTGAACTCCAACACGGTGGCGGAGGACGCGAAGATCACGCGGCTGCTGTCGGACGAGCACCGCAAGGTCGTGGCGTACGTGAACCAGGTGATCGGCACCTCGACGCAGGCGATGTCGTCGGCGGAGGGTCCGGTCAAGGACGTGGCGATCATCGATCTGATCAACCACGTGCAGGCGGAGACGGTGAAGTCGGCGCTGGCGGGTACGGAGTGGGCGGCGCTGCCGGTGCTGTCGCAGGCTTCGTGCTTCTCGCGGACGGCGTCGATCCCGGCGGGTCAGGTGACGATCCGGGACGCGGCGGGTCTGTACCCGTTCGAGAACACGATGGAGGCGCGGCTGCTGACGGGGGCCCAGCTGAAGGACTACCTGGAGTTCTCGGCCCGGTACTTCGTACGGACGGCGCCGGGCGACGCGGTGGACCCGGCGAAGCTGACGAACGCCGACGCGATTCCGGACTACAACTACGACGCGGTGTACGGGCTGGCGTACGACATCGACATCGCGCAGCCGGCGGGTTCGCGGATCTCCGGGTTGTCGTTCCAGGGGAAGCCGCTGGATCCGGCGGCGCAGTTCGTGCTGGCGGTGAACAACTACCGGGCGTCGGGCGGCGGCAACTTCCCGCACGTGCCGCAGGCCAAGCAGCTGTGGTCGAACTCGGACGAGATCCGCAACACGATCATCGCGTGGGTGAAGGCGAAGGGGACGATCGACCCGGCGCAGTTCGCGTCGGTGGACTGGCGGCTGACGCGGGCGGGCGTGCCGGTGTTCTAGCCGGTGCTCGCCCGTGACGGGGCCGGTGTCCGCGGCGGCGGGCACCGGCCCCGCGCGTGTTTCCGACGGCGTCTCAGGCGTCGGTGTGGACGAGGTGGGCGGGGACGGCGGCGTCGATGGCCGCGATGAGGCGCTCGCCGCGTGCGACGTGGTCCGGGTGGATGTGCAGGTCGCAGCCGCAGCCGGTGAGGACGACGCGGCCGGGGCCCTCGTGGCGCACGAGGGCGATCTCGTCGAAGCGGATGTCGTGTTCGTCGTGGTTGCCGTCGCGGACGACGAGGCCCCAGGGGGTGAGGACGTATTCGCCGCTCTCGTCGCGGGGGGTGATGAGGCGGCGGAGGGGGGTCTTGCGGAAGCGGAGGCCGGGGGTGGCCGGGTGCGCGCCGTGGACGCGCCAGCAGGTGGAGTTGGGCAGGGGGGCGCCGCGGGGGGTGGCGGGCCGGGGGTGGACGCGGGGCGGCACGACGAGCACGGCTTCGGTGAGGACGCGTTGCAGGTGGTCGGCGACGTCCTGCGGGGTGACGGCGGCGTACTGCGCGAGGAGGGTGGCGGTGTCGTGGTGGGGCAGGCCGAGGTGCTCGCTGCCGAGGGCGCGGTGGAGGGACATCCAGCGGTCGTGCCCGCAGTGGCCGTCGTGGCAGCTGAGTCCGGCGCGTGTGTGCTCGGTGAAGGCGTCGAGTTCCGGCCGGGTGGGGCCGGTGCGGGCGAGGCGCTGGGCCTCGTTCCAGAGGACGCCGGCGGTTTCCTCGGCGTGGCCGTCGGCGGGGCGCAGGACGAGGACGCGGTCGAGGGTGAGGCGGTCGCGGAGGAAGCAGTGGACGGTGACCCCGTCGGCCGTGCCGCGCGTGTCGTGCGTGAGGTGTTCGACGCGGTGGCTCAGGACGTGGCAGGCGGCGACGGCGGCGGGTTCGTGGACCCGTGAGGTCAGCAGGAGGGAGACGGTGTCGACGAGGCGGTGCTGCCAGGTGCCGGGTACGCCGGCGCGCAGGCGGGGGGCCGGCCGGTCCGGGCGGGGGCCTTCGGGCAGCGGGAGGTCGAGTGCGGGGGGCGGGGGGCCGTCGAGGGCGAGGACGGCGTTGCCGCGGGTGAAGTGGGTGGCGGCGTGGGTGCGGGCGGTGTCGGGGCCGAGCCTGGCGTACATGTCGGGGTCCTGGTGCGCGACGAGGCCGAGGCCGTGCGGCCCGTAGCGGGCGTTGAGGGGTTCGGCGCCGCGGTGGTCGCGGGTGAGGGGTGCGTGCAGGCCGAGAAGGCGGGTGGCGTGCTCCATGTACTGCGTCGGCAGGTCGTGGAGGGCGCTGCAGACGGCGTGGAGGAAGCCGGTGACCTGTTCGGGGGTGCCTTTGACGGCGAAGTGGGTCGTCTCCTCCTCTACGGAGCTGCTGAACTCGTGGGGGCGCCTGCCGAGGTGGGTGGTCACGAGGGTTTCGACGAGGCGGGTGACGCCGAGGGTGGGGGCGGTCTCGTCCCGGACACCGGTGCCGAAGGAGAGGACGGCGGTGAGGGGGCCGGGGGTGGGGGCGGCCTCCCACAGGACGGTGACCCCGTCGGCACTGGTTCGCTGCATGACGGCGACGATAGCCGCAGGTCAGGTGCAGTGGGCCGAGGGGTCCGCCGGGGAGGTCCCCGGGGTGTCCCGGGGCCGGGGCTACGGGTGTTCGACGAGCGGGAGCAGTTCGCCGGCGGGGCGGGGGCGGGTGTGTTCGCGCTGTTCCAGGCCGAAGGTGGTGAAGGCGGTGCGCGGGGGCTGGGGGTAGGCCTCCTTGCCGGTGAGGGTGTTGAGGATGGCGGCGCTGCGCCAGGCCGCGAGGCCGAGGTCGGGCGCGCCGACGCCGTGGGTGTGGCGTTCGCCGTTCTGGACGAAGATGCTGCCGGTGACGGAGGGGTCGAGGACCATCCGGTAGCGGTCGTCGATGCGGGGGCGGCCCGAGGAGTCCTTGCGCAGGTAGGGGTCGAGGCCGGCGAGGAGGCGGGTGAGGGGGCGTTCCCGGTAGCCGGTGGCGAGGACGACGGCGTCGGTGGTGAGGCGGGAGCGGGCGCCCTGCTCGGCGTGTTCGAGGTGGAGTTCGACCTTGGTGGTGGCGACGCGTCCGGCGGTGCGGACGGTGACTCCGGGGGTCAGGACGGCGTCGGGCCAGCCGCCGTCGAGGGTGCGCCGGTAGAGCTCGTCGTGGATGGCCGCGATGGTGGCGGTGTCGATGCCCTTGTGGAGCTGCCACTGGGCGGGGACGAGGTGGTCGCGGACGGGTTCGGGGAGGGAGTGGAAGTAGCGGGTGTAGTCGGGGGTGAAGTGTTCGAGGCCGAGTTTCGAGTACTCCATGGGCGCGAAGGAGGGGGTGCGGGCGAGCCAGGTGAGGCGTTCGCGGCCGGTGGGGCGGGCGCGGAGCAGGTCGAGGAAGACTTCGGCGCCGGACTGGCCGGATCCGATGACGGTGACGTGTTCGGCGCCGAGGATGCGTTGGCGGTTGTCGAGGTAGTCGGCGGAGTGGATGACGGGGACGGTGGGGGCTTCGGCGAGGGGGCGCAGGGGTTCGGGGATGTGGGGGGCGGTGCCGATGCCGAGGGCGAGGTTGCGGGTGTGGGTGCGGCCGAGGGCTTCGGCTTCGCCGGCGGGGTCGAGCTGGGTGTAGTCGACTTCGAAGAGGTCGCGTTCGGGGTTCCAGCGGACGGCGTCGACCTGGTGGCCGAAGTGGAGTCCGGGGACGCGGCCCGCGACCCAGCGGCAGTAGGCGTCGTATTCGGCGCGGTGGATGTGGAACTGCTCGGCGAAGTAGAAGGGGTAGAGCCGTTCCTTGTGCTTGAGGTAGCTGAGGAAGCTCCAGGGGCTGGCGGGGTCGGCGAGGGTGACGAGGTCGGCGAGGAAGGGCACTTGGAGGGTGGCGCCCTCGATGAGGAGTCCCGGGTGCCAGCGGAAGTCGCGGCGCTGCTCGTAGAAGACGGTGGCGAGTTCGCCCGCTCCTTGCTGGGGCAGGCCGTGGGCGAGGGCGGCGAGGGACAGGTTGGACGGTCCGATGCCGATTCCGACGAGGTCGTGGGGTGCATCGAGCTGGGCGGTCATCGGTGGGTGCTGCCTTCCAGATGGGCGATGAGGGTGTCCAGGTCTCCCGCCGTGGTGTGCGGGTTGAGCAGGGTGGCTTTGAGCCACAGGCGGCCGTCGGCGTGGGTGCGGCCGAGGACGGCGAGGCCTTGGTGGAGGAGGGCGCGGCGCCGGGTGGCGAGTTCGTCGTCGGTGGCGTGGGTGGGCCGGAAGAGGACGGTGCTGATGGTGGGTGCCGAGTGGAGTTCGAAGCCGGGGTGGGCGTCGAGGCGCTGGGCGAGGTGCTGGGCGAGGGCGCAGGTGCGGTCGATGAGGTGGCCGAGGCCGTCACGGCCGAGTGAGCGCAGGGTGGCGGCGATCTTGAGGGCGTCGGGGCGGCGGGTGGTGCGCAGGGAGCGGCCGAGGAGGTCGGGGAGGCCGGCTTCGGTGTCGTCGGTGGCGTTGAGGTAGTCGGCCTGGTGGGCGAGGGGGGCGAGGAGCGCGGTGTCGGGGACGGCGAGGAGTCCGGCGGCGACGGGCTGCCAGCCGAGTTTGTGCAGGTCGACGGTGAGCGAGTGGGCGCGGCCGAGGCCTGCGAGTTTGTGCCGGTGGCGGGGGCTGAGGGCGAGGAGGCCGCCGTAGGCGGCGTCGACGTGGAGGTCGGCGCGGTGCTGGTCGCAGAGGTCGGCGAGGGCCGGGAGGGGGTCGATGAGTCCGGCGTCGGTGGTGCCGGCGGTGGCGGCGACGAGGGTGGGGCCGGGGGTGGTGGCGAGGGCTTCGGCGAGGCGGGTGGGGTCGAGGACGCCGGTGGGCGTGGGGATTTCGGTGGCCGGGGGCAGGCCGAGGAGCCATGCGGCGCGGGGGACGGAGTGGTGGGCGTTGGCTCCGTGCAGGACGGTGAGGCGGGGGCCGTGGCGTTCGCGGGCGAGGAGCAGGGCGAGCTGGTTGGCTTCGGTGCCGCCGGTGGTGACGAGGGCGTCGGGGCGGGGGGTGTCGTAGAACTCGGCGGCGAGGGTGCGGGTGAGTTCGGCTTCGAGGGCGGAGGCGGCGGGGGCCTGGTCCCAGGAGTCGAGGGAGGGGTTGAGGGCGCTGGCGGCGAGGTCCGCGGCGGCGGCGACGGCCAGCGGCGGGCAGTGCAGGTGGGCGGCGCAGAGGGGGTGGGCGGGGTCCGCGGCGCCTGCGGCGAGGGCGTGGACGAGGCTGCGCAGCGCTTCGTGGTCGCCGGTGCCGTGGTCGGGCAGTACGTCGCCCAGTGCGGCTCTGACCCGGGCGGTGACGGCGGCGGGGCCGCCGGCGGGGAGGGGTCCGGGGCGTTCGGCCGCGCCGGTGCGGAGGGCGTCGAGGACGGTGTCGAGGAGCGGCCGCAGGGCGCGGGCGCCGGTGGCTCCGCCGGCGAGCGGCGAGCCGTGCGGTGTGCCGTGCGGCGCGGTCGCGGGGTCTTGCGGCGGGCCGGGATGCCGGGTGCCGTGCGGCGCTGTCATCGGGACCTCCGGGGGCTGGCCGGGGTGCGGTGAGAAGCACCCGGCCAGTACAACGATCAGACCCGAATGGGGTAACCGCCGGGGTTTGTCCGAATCCCGGAGCGGCCGGGGCCGGGGCCGGCCCCGGTCCCCCGGCCCGTCGAGCGACCCCCGCAGGGCAGGGGCCGGGGCCGGGGTCAGCCGCGGACGCGGAGGGCGCGGGCCAGGTCGTCCAGCTGGTCCACGAGCTTGCGGCGCAGGAGCGGGATGAGGTCCGGGTCGGCGAGGCAGTCCCGGCCCGCCTTGAGGTTGGCTTCGTCGACGGCGTACACCGGGAAGGCGTAGCGGCCCGCGGCCTCGCCGATGGCGGGGCCGCGGCGGGCGCCGAGGGCGACGGCTTCGGGGTAGAAGCGGCTGACGTACTCGGCGGTGAGGTCGGCCTGTTCGGGCTGCCAGAAGCCCTGGGCGGTGGCGCTGAAGAGGTAGTTGGACAGGCTGTCGTCGTGGAAGAGGCGGTCCCAGGCGGCGGCCTTCGCTTCGGCGGTGGGCAGGGCGGCGCGGCAGCGGGCGGCGCCTTCCTCGCCGGTGGCGCTGGGGTCGGCGGCGAGGGCGGCGTCGATGTCGCTCTCGCCGACGGCGCCGAGGACGGCGAGGCGGCCGAGGATGCGCCAGCGCAGTTCGGGGTCGAGGGCGGGGCCGCCGGGGACGGTGTCGTCGGCGAGCCAGGCGGCGATCGTGTCGGGCTGGGTGGCGCTGCCCACGAGGCTGCGTACGGCGGTCAGGCGCATGCCGGGCTCCGAGCCGTCCTCGGTGCGGCGCAGGAGGTCGCGGGCGATGGTGGTGAGGGTGGCCAGCGCGGCCGTGCGGTCCTCGGGGGCGAGGTAGCGGACGGCGATCTCGTTGCGGGCGAAGGCGAGGACGCCCTGGACGATGGCGAGGTCGTGTTCTTCGGGCAGGTGCGCTTGGGCGGTGGCCAGGTAGTCCTGCGGGTCGAGTGCGCCGTCGCGGACCATGTCGCGCAGGCAGTTCCAGACCACGGCGCGGGTGAGGGCCTCGGGGATGCCGGAGAGGCTGCGCAGGACCGTTTCGAGGGAGGTGTCGTCGAGGCGGATCTTGGCGTAGGTGAGGTCGGCGTCGTTGAGGAGGAGCAGGGCGGGACGGGTGCCGCTCGTGGAGACGACCTCGTCGGAGGGGACGTCGAGGTCGAGGAGTTCGCGCAGTTCCAGGGTGCGGCCGTCGACGGGGTCGCGGTCGTAGACGCCGACGGCGATGTGGTGGGGGCGGCTGCCGTCGCGGTCGACGGTGAGGGTCCAGCCGGCGGTGCCTTCGGGGGCGTCCTCGATGCGCGGGGTGAGGGTGTCGATGCCGGTGGTGCGCAGCCACGCGTCGGCCCAGCCCCGGACGTCGCGTTCGGTGTGGGCGGCGAGGGAGTCGATGAAGTCGGCGAGGGAGGCGTTGGCGAACTTGTGGCGGGCGAAGTGGGTGTTGATGCCGGCCAGGAAGTCCTTCTCACCGAGCCAGGCGACGAGTTGGCGCAGCGCGGATGCGCCCTTGGCATAGGAGATGCCGTCGAAGTTGAGGAGGGCGGAGGCGGTGTCGGGTACGTCGTCGGGGGCGACGGGGTGGGTGGAGGGGCGCTGGTCGGCTTCGTAGCCCCAGGGTTTGCGGGTCACGCCGAAGGCGGTCCAGGTGTCGGTGAAGCGGGTGGCTTCGGTGAGGGTCTGGTAGCCCATGTATTCGGCGAAGGACTCGTTGAGCCAGATGTCGTCGAACCAGGCGAGGGTGACGAGGTCGCCGAACCACATGTGGGCCATCTCGTGGGCGATGACCATGGCGCGGGATTCGCGTTCGGTGTCGGTGACGGCGGAGCGGTAGATGAATTCGTCGCGGAAGGTGACGAGGCCGGGGTTCTCCATGGCGCCGGCGTTGAATTCGGGTACGAAGGCCTGGTCGTAGGAGTCGAAGGGGTAGGGCTCGGTGAACTTGACCTGGTAGCGGTCGAAGCAGGCCTTGGTGATGGAGAGGATCTCGTCGGCGTCGGCGTCCATGTGGGGTGCGAGGGAGCGGCGGCAGTGGATGCCGAAGGGCAGTCCGGCGTGTTCGGTGGTCACGCTGTGCCAGGGGCCCGCGGCGACGGCGGCGAGGTAGGTGGAGATGAGGGGCGTGGGGGCGGACTGCCAGATGACGGCGCCGTCGATGTCGCGGTCCGCGAGGCGGGTGGTGACGCCGTTGGCGAGGACGGTCCAGTGCGCGGGGACGGTCACGGTGAACTGGAAGACGGCCTTGAGGTCGGGCTGGTCGAAGGCCGCGAGGACGCGCTGGACGTCGTCGAGGAACATCTGGCTGTAGACGTACGTCTCGCCGTCGGCGGGGTCGGTGAAGCGGTGCAGGCCCTCGCCGGTGCGGGAGTAGCGCATGCGGGCGTCGATGCGCAGCTCGTGGTCGCCCGCGGTGAGGGCGAGCGGGAGGCGGTTGTCGTCGAGGGTCGCCGGGTCGAGGGGGTGGCCGTCGAGGGTGGCGGAGCGCAGTTCTTCGGGCTTCAGCTCCACGAAGGTGTCGCCGGCGGTGCGGGCGGTGAACCGGATGGTCGTGGCGGAGTCGAAGGTGTCGTCGCCGGTGGTGAGGTCGAGGCCGACGATGTAGTCGTGGACGTCGAGGAGCTGGGCTCGGAGCTGCGCTTCGTTGCGCGTCAGTGCGGACATGGGGCCCATGCTGCCCCAGGGGGCGGCCGGACCCCGAGTGGTTACTCCTCGCCGGCGGCGATCGTCTCGTGGTGGCGGATGACCTCGGCGATGATGAAGTTGAGGAGCTTCTCCGCGAAGGCGGGGTCGAGCTTGGCGTTCTCGGCGAGCTGGCGGAGCCGGGCGATCTGACTGGCCTCGCGGCCCGGGTCGGCGGGGGGCAGCTGGTGGCGCGCCTTGAGGTGGCCGACCTGCTGGGTGCACTTGAAGCGTTCGGCGAGCATGTGGACGACGGCGGCGTCGATGTTGTCGATGCTGTCCCGCAGGCGGGCGAGTTCGGCGGTGACGCTCTCGTCGATGCCGCCGGCGGCGCCGTTGGCGTTGCCGTTGCCCGTGCCGTTGTCGAGGTCGCTGATGTTCATGGTTGTCGAGCTTACGTGGCGCGGGCGCGCAGGTCGCGGGGCATGTCGGCCTGTGAGACGGCGTCGGTCACAGGGGCAGGACGGCGGTGACGACCCAGCCGCCCTCGGGGCCGGGGCCCGCGGTGAGGTGGCCGCCGAGGGCCTCGGCGCGTTCGGCCATGCCGGCGAGGCCGTAGCCGCCGCCGCGGGCCTTGTCGGAGAGGCGGGCGGGCCGGCCGCCGTCGTCGGCGATGCGGACTTCCAGGCCGGCGGGGACGGTGCGCAGGGTGACGCGTACGGCCGTGGCGGTGGCGGCGTGCTTGGCGGTGTTGGTGAGGGCTTCGCGGACGATGCGGTGGGCGGTGGCGGCGACGTGCGCGGGGAGGCGGTCCTCCAGGCCCTTCTCCACGGAGAGGACGACGGGCGGGCCGGTCCGGGAGGAGCGTTCGGTGAGCCCGCGGATGTCGGCGAGGCCGGCGACGGGGGTGGTGGCGCCGGTGGGGGTGGCGGTGGCGGTGGCGTCCGGGGTGGCGGGTGTGGGGTCGTCGTCGTGGTCGCGGAGGATCGTGACGAGGCGGCGCATGGAGCCGAGGGCTTCGTCGCCGGCGGTTTCGATGCGGCCGAGGACCTCGGCGGCGCGTTCGGCGGAGACCTGGGTGAAGCGGGCGGCGCGGGCCTCGACGACGATGCCGGTGACGTGGTGGGCCACGAGGTCGTGGAGCTCGCGGGCGAGTTCGAGGCGTTCGGCGGTGCGGACGGCGCGCAGGTCGAGGAGGCGCTGGGTGGCCTGGAGGCGCAGCAGGACGGAGTACGCGCCGACGACGACGGCGAGGACGGAGAAGAGCAGGGTGAACCGGCCGGGGTCGGTGTCCCGGGCGGGTACGGCCATGCAGCCGAGGCCGAGGAGGGGGCCGAGGACGGCGGCGGTGCGGGCGGGGGCGTGGAGGATCACCTGGGTGAGGAGGACGAGGAGGGCGACGGCCTCGCCGGCGCCCCAGACGGCGAGGGGGTGGTGGCCGAGGATCAGCAGGAGGGTGACGGTCCAGCTGACGGCGGCGGCGAACCAGGCGCGGGGCAGGAGGGGGACGGCCGGCCAGGGTACGGCGCTGAGGCAGACGAGGATGCCGGAGGCCCACAGGGCTGCGTGCGGGAGGCTGGGGTGGCCGGCCAGCTCGACGCCCTCGAAGGTGACGAGGGCGAGGAGGGCGAGGGTGAGGACGAGGCGGAGCCAGGGCGCGGTGTGCGGGTGGGTGCGGGCCCAGCCGCTGAGGGGGCTCACGGCGCCCCTCCGGCTGCGCCGGGGCCGTGCGGGACGGGGGCCGGGGCCCGGGTGCGGTCGGCTGCGCCGGGGCCGTGCGGGACGGGGGCCGGGGCCCGGGTGGCGGGTGCGGTCGTGGGGGTACGGGGGGCCGTGCGGGCGCGCTCCGGGGGTGGCGGGGCGGCTGCGCCGGGGCTTCCCGGGGCTCCGCCCCGGACTCCGCGCCTCAAACGTCGGCGGGGCTGGGATCTACCGGGCCCGGCGGCGCGAAGTGCGGCGGACGGCGTGGCGGGAGTCGGTGATGTCGCCGGCCCCGCGGCGGGGCGGGTGGGGGTGGTCACGCCGTGGTGGCGGCCAGGCCGCTTTCCCAGGCCCAGGCGGCGATCTCGACGCGGTTGCGGGCGTCGAGCTTGGCCTGGACGTTGGCCAGGTGGGTCTTGACGGTGGAGAGGGAGACGTAGAGCTCGCCGGCGATCTCGGCGTTGGTCATGCCGCGGGCGAGGCAGCGTACGACGTCGCGTTCGCGTTCGGTGAGCGGTTCGCCGGGGCGGCGGGCCCGGGAGGCCGGGGTGCTCGGGGCCATCTCGCGCAGCAGTCGCACGGTGATGGCGGGCGAGACGAGGGCGTCTCCGACGGCTGCCGCCCGTACCGCTTCAACCAGCATGGCGGGGCTTGCGTCTTTCAGGAGGAAGCCGGATGCTCCGCCGTGGAGCGCCGCGTGGACGTACTCGTCGAGGTCGAAGGTGGTGACGATGACGATGCGGGGCCGGTCGCTGCCGGACAGGCGCCGGGTGACTTCGAGGCCGTCGAGCCCGGGCATGCGGATGTCGAGGAGCAGGACGTCGGGGTGGTGCTCGGCGACGGCGGCGAGGGCCGCCGCTCCGTCGACGACGTCGGCGAGGACCTCGATGTCCGGCTGGCTTTCGAGGATCATCCGGAAGCCGGTCCTGACCATCTCCTGGTCGTCCGCGATGACCACGCTGATCGCCATGCGCCACCTGCCCCACTGCTGTCGCCCGCTGCCTCCGCCTCCCTCCCATGGGACCGGTGCGCGGGTCGGCCCGCAACCGCACGGCGGGCCGTCGCAGGGGTGTCCCGGGGGGCCGGCGGGCGGGCCTTCTGGGATACGACCCGGTCCCCCCGGCCGGTGCGTGGCGGGCCGGGAGGACCAGGTCGCGGGTGGGGCCGGGACGGGGCCGGGGGGTGTCCGCACAGGAGCGCCCGGCCACCCGGAGGGCGTACCCCATCGGGCAGGCGGGACCGTGCGGACACGACCTACAGGGTGGCCGCGGCGCTCTTGATCTGGGCGGCGAAGGTGGAGACCTCGGTGTAGACGCCCGGGTAGTCGGGGCGTGCGCAGCCGATGCCCCAGCTGACGATGCCGACCTGGATCCAGGCCCCGGCGTTGTCGCGACGGAACATGGGGCCGCCGGAGTCGCCCTGGCAGGTGTCGACGCCGCCCTGGTCGATGAGGCCGGCGCAGATCTCCTCACCGGGGACGAGGTCGCTGTAGGCGGCGCCGCAGGCGGCGTCGGAGACGAAGGGGACGGTGGCCTTCATGAGGTAGCGCTGCTGGCCGCCGCCTTCGCGGGTGGCGCCCCAGCCGGCGACGGTGAAGGTGCCGTTGTCGTAGGCCTTGGTCTCGGCGATCTTGAGGGTGGGCAGGTTGATGGGCTTGGCGAGCTTGATCAGGGCCCAGTCCTTGCCGGTGCCGTTGTAGCCGGGGGCGCGCAGGACCTTGGTGGATTTGACCTTGATGGCGCTGGAGCTGTTGAGGTCGACGACTCCGGCGGTGGCGGTGATGGAGGTGTTGTTGCCGGAGCCGTTCACGCAGTGGGCGGCGGTGAGGACGATCTGCTGGGTGTAGAGGGCGCCGCCGCAGCCCATGGAGAGGCGCACCATGAAGGGGAACTCTCCCTGGGCGGCTCGGGTGCCGCCTACGACGGGTGCGGTGCCGGCGGTGGCGGTGCCGGGCTGGAGGCTGACGGCCGCGAGGGCGACGGCGCCGACGGCGAGGGTGCGCTTCATGAATCGCACAAGGCTGGTCACGGTCAACACACTGCCTTTCGTGGGGGGTTGGGCCGTGCGTGTCATCGGGGAATGACGGGTCCATGACACATCAGGAGGATGGCGGCCAACAAGAAGGCAGTTTCGGCCAACTGCCGCCAGAGCCACAGGGATTGCGGTAAGGGGCATCCGATGAAGGAGAACGGCGGGCGGCGCGGGACCATCGAGCACGGTTTTCCGCACCTGGCGACGGTGCGCGCCTCGATCACCGCGCTCTTCCGGCGCATGTCGGCCGACGGGGTCCGCGCCTACGCCACGAGCCTCTCCCCCGCCGACGCGGCCTTCGGCGCCGGCGACGATCTGCACCTGGGGGCGCAGCGGGTGGCCTCGGGCGTGGTGCGCGCGCTGCGGCTGCCCGACGCGCGGATGGTGGTCGCCTTCCGGCCGATGGAGGAGGCGGCCACGGTGGAGCTGGCGGCGGGGCCCGAGTACTTCGTCGAGGTCAACGACCGTTTCCGCACGCACCGGCGGGACCTCGCGGCCGCCCTGTCGCACGAGGCCGCCCACGTACTGCTGCACCGGCTGGAACTCGCCTTCCCCGATCCGGCGGAGAACGAGATCCTCACCGACACCGCCGCCGCCTACCTGGGGGCGGGCTGGCTGCTTCTCGACGCCTACCGGGAGGACGCCCTCGGCCACCAGCGATTGGGATACCTGACGCCGGAGGAGTTCGGCTACGTCCTCGCCAAGCGGGCGGCGCTGTTCGGCGAGGACCCGTCCCCGTGGTTCACCAGCCCCCAGGCGTACGAGGCGTACGTGCGCGGGAGCGCGCGGGCGGCCCGGGACCTCCGCCGGGCTCCGCTCGCGGCCGCGGGCCCGGGCGCGCGGCGGCGGTACGCGAGGGCGCGGCGCGGCGGGGCCGTTCCGGCGGACGGTTCGGCGTACCGCTTCGAACCCGACGGGTCCGGGGCGGGGTTGCGGGTCAGCTTCCCGTGCCCGGTGTGCCAGCAGCGGGTGCGGGTCGCCGTGGGCGGACGGCTGCGGGCCCGGTGCGGACTGTGCCGCTCGGTGCTCGACTGCGACACGTAGCGGCGCACCCGCGGGGGCGGGTCCGGCCGAGCGGGGCCCGGTCCGCCCGCATATGGCTTGATCATTCACCGGTCGGTCGCGAAAAGTTTCCTACCGGCCAGTAGACACGGGTGCGGTTCTCGCCAACTCTGGTCACGTCCATGTCAATTCGTGACCGAGGAGCACCCCACATGCGCCTGCCCCGCCGCACCCGAACGCCCCGTACCGCCGCCGCCGGCCTCGCCGCAGCAGCCGCCGTCCTGACGCTCGTTCCGGCCACCGCGGCCGAGGCCGCCCCGGTCGCCGCGCCCGCGCCCGTCTCCGCACCGGCGCCCGCGGCCGGGTCCGCGCCGGGCGGCAACGCGGCGATACTCGGCATCGACTACGCCACCTGGCAGCGGGAGGTGGCCGCCGCCGTCGACGCGGCCCGGCCCGCCATCGAGCAGCGCATCGCGAACTCGCCCGCCGGCGAGAAGCCGGCCCTCGTCCTCGACATCGACAACACCTCCCTGGAGACGGACTTCCACTGGTTCTGGACGTACCCGACCCCCGCGATCGCCAAGGTGCGCGCGCTGACCCAGTACGCCCACGCGCGCGGCGTCGCCGTCTTCTTCGTCACGGCCCGCCCGGGGATCATCCACTCGCTGACCGAGTACAACCTCAAGTCCGTCGGCTACCCGGTGTCCGGGCTCTACGTCCGCGACCTGCCCGACCTCTTCGAGGAGGTCAGCACCTACAAGACGGCCAAGCGCGCGGAGATCGAGGCGCGCGGCTACACGATCATCGCGAACATCGGGAACAGCCCGACCGACCTGGTCGGCGGGCACGCCGAGCGCACCGTCAAGCTCCCGGACTACGACGGCAAGCTCTCCTGACGCACCGGCGGGACCGCTTCCGCGCGACGTCGCGCAACTTTCCGCACAACAGATGGGCCGACTGCGGTTCAGCGGGTGGACCCAGCGGGTAGTCATATCCCAACGCACCGACGAAGACTCGGGCCCGACCCCTCGCCAGGGGGCCGGGCCCGCTTCCGTTCCCGGCCCCCACGGGCGTCCGGCCCGGGGGGCGCGCCCCGGTCCACGGCGGGCTCCCGCTAGCGGGAGCCGTAGACCGGGAGCGGGGGCCGGGCCTGCGCGAGGAGCTTCTGCGCCGTCTCGCCCGCCTCCGCGGGCGTGCGCCGGGCGCCGCAGTCCCCGGTGGGGCCGGGCCGCCAGCCCTCCATGACGGTGATCCGGCCGCCTTCGGTCTCGAAGACCCGCCCGGTGACCCCGGCGGAGGCGTCCGCACCGAGCCAGACGACCAGCGGTGACACGTTCTCGGGCGCCATCGCGTCGAAGCCGCCGTCCTCGGGGGCGGCCATCGTCTGCGCGAAGGTCTCTTCCGTCATGCGCGTCCGGGCCGCCGGGGCGATGGCGTTGACCTGCACCCCGTACCGGCCCATCTCGGCCGCCGCGACCAGGGTCAGGCCGAGGACGCCGGCCTTGGCCGCGCTGTAGTTGCCCTGGCCCACGGAGCCCCGCAGGCCCGCCCCGGAGGAGGTGTTGACGACCCGGGCGGCCACCGGGCGGCCCGCCCGGGCCGCCGCCCGCCACCACGCGGCGGCCGACCGCAGCGGCAGGAAATGCCCTTTCAGGTGGACCCGCACGACCGCGTCCCAGTCGTCCTCGTCCAGGTTCACCAGCATCCGGTCGCGCAGGAACCCCGCGTTGTTGACCAGGGTGTCGAGCCGCCCGAAGGTGTCGACGGCGGCCCGCACCAGGGAGTCGGCGCCCTGCGCGGTCGCGATGTCCCCGCCGTGCGCCACGGCCTCGCCACCGAGCTCCTCGATCTCCCGGACCACCTGCGCCGCCGGGCTCTGCGGGTCGGGCCGTCCGTCCAGTCCCACGCCCAGGTCGTTGACGACGACCTTCGCCCCTTCCGCGGCGAAGCCCAGCGCGTGGGCCCGGCCCAGCCCCCGCCCCGCGCCCGTCACGATCACGACCCGGCCCTCGCACAGTCCCGCCATCTCAGCTCCCCTTGTTGACAGTTGCCGCATCCAGGAACGCCGGCCGCTCGCCGCCGCCGTGCACCAGCAGGGAGGCCCCGCTGACGTACCGCGCCCGGTCGGAGGCGAGGAAGACCGCCGCGTCGCCCACGTCCGCGGGCTCGGCGAGCCGGCCCAGCGGGACGGTCCGGCCGACCGCCTCGATCCCGGCCCCGTCGCCGTAGTGCAGGTGCGCGAGTTCGGTCCGCACCATGCCGAGCACCAGCGAGTTCACCCGTATTTCGGGCGCCCACTCGACGGCCATCGACCGGGCCAGGTTCTCCAGGCCCGCCTTGGCCGCCCCGTACGCCGCCGTCCCCGGGGAGGGGCGGGTACCGCTGACGCTGCCGATCATCACCACCGAGCCGCGGGCCCGTTCCAGCCAGGGGCGGGCCGCCAGGGAGGCCGTCATCGGGGCGACGAGGTTGAGCTCGACGACCCGAGCGTGGCGTTCGGCGTCACCCTCGCCGAGGAGGCGGTACGGGGTCCCACCGGCGTTGTTGACCAGGCAGTCGAGCCGCCCGTACCGCTCCCCGACCGCGTCGAAGAACTCCCGTACGGCGCCGGCGTCGCGCAGGTCGAGCGCGGTGAAGGAGACCTCGCGGCCGCCCGCCGCCACCGGTTCGCCGGGGGGCCGCCGGGCGCAGACGACGACCTCCGCTCCGGCCGCGAGGAACGACCGGGCGATCCCCGCACCGACGCCCCTGGTTCCGCCGGTGACGACGACGACCCTCCCGTCGAGCTCCATGGGCTGCTACCTTCCTCACCTAACAAATGTTTGGTGGAAAGGTAGCGGATCCTCTCATGAGTGTCTCCACCTCCGGCCCGGCCAAGGGCGTCGCACTGGTCACGGTCGACTTCCCGCCCGTCAACGCGCTGCCCGTACGGGGCTGGTACGACCTGGCCGACGCCCTGCGGACCGCGGGGCGGGACCCCGACGTGCGCTGCGTGGTCCTCGCCGCCGAGGGCCGCGGCTTCAACGCGGGCGTCGACATCAAGGAGATGCAGCGCGACACCGGGCACGCGGCCCTCATCGGCGCCAACCGGGGCTGCTACGAGGCGTTCGCCGCCGTCTACGAGTGCGAGGTGCCCGTCGTCGCGGCCGTGAACGGCTTCTGCCTGGGCGGCGGGATCGGCCTGGTCGGCAACGCCGACGCGATCGTCGCCTCCGACGACGCCGTCTTCGGCCTGCCCGAGCTCGACCGCGGGGCCCTGGGCGCCGCCACCCACCTGGCCCGGCTGGTCCCCCAGCACCTGATGCGCGCCCTCTACTACACCTCGCGCACCGCGACCGCCGCCGAACTGCACGCCCACGGCTCGGTCTGGAGGGTGGTCCCGCGCGGGGCGCTGCGCGGCGCCGCCCTGGAGCTGGCCGCCGAGATCGCGAAGAAGGACGGCTACCTGATCCGCCTGGCGAAGGCGGCCATCAACGGGATCGATCCGGTGGACGTGCGCCGCAGCTACCGCTTCGAGCAGGGCTTCACCTTCGAGGCCAACCTCAGCGGGGTGGCCGACCGGGTCCGCGACACCTTCGGGAAGGAAGAGCGCGCATGAGCGACAAGAGCATGACCGTCGACGAGGTGGTCGGGCAGCTGCGCAGCGGAATGACCCTGGGGATCGGCGGCTGGGGGTCCCGGCGCAAGCCCATGGCACTGGTCAGAGCCCTGCTCCGGTCGGAGATCACCGATCTCACCGTGATCTCGTACGGGGGCCCCGACGTGGGCCTGCTGGCGGCCGCGGGCCGGATCCGCCGGCTCGTCGCCCCCTTCGCCACCCTGGACTCCATCGCGCTGGAGCCGCACTTCCGGGCGGCCCGCGAACGCGCGGCCCTCACGCTGACCGAGTACGACGAGGCCATGTTCATGTGGGGCCTGCACGCGGCCGCGAACCGGCTGCCCTTCCTGCCCGTCCGCGCCGGACTCGGCTCCGACGTGATGCGGGTCAACCCGGAACTGCGCACGGTCACCTCGCCCTACGCCGACGGCGAGGAGCTCGTCGCCGTCCCCGCCCTGCGCATGGACGCCGCGCTGGTCCACCTCAACCGCGCCGACCGGCTCGGCAACGCCCAGTACCTGGGCCCGGACCCGTACTTCGACGACCTGTTCTGCGAGGCGGCCGACGCCGCCTACGTCTCCTGCGAGCAGCTCGTCGGGACCGCCGAACTGGCCAAGGCCGGGCCGCCGCAGTCCCTCCTGGTCAGCCGGCACTCCGTCACCGGGGTGGTGGAGACCCCGAACGGCGCGCACTTCACCTCATGCGCCCCCGACTACGGACGCGACGAGGCCTTCCAGAAGCTCTACGCGAGCACCCCCTGGCCCGAGTTCTCGGCGCGCTTCCTGTCCGGGGCGGGCGAGCACGACTACCAGCTGGCCGTCCGGACCTGGCACGAGGAGCAGCAGTGACCACGACGACCACCACCCATGCCACCGCCTCCGCCTCCGTCACCCGCGCCGAGTACTGCGTGATCGCGTGCGCCGAGGCCTGGCGCGGCGACGGCGAGGTGCTCGCCAGCCCGATGGGCCTGATCCCCTCCTTCGGGGCCCGGCTCGCGAAGCGGACCTTCTCCCCCGACCTGCTGCTGACGGACGGCGAGGCCATGCTGGTCGGGCTCGACGGCACGCCCGAGGGCTGGCTCCCGTACCGGCGCCACCTGACGATGGTCACCGGCGGCCGGCGCCACGTGATGATGGGCGCGAGCCAGATCGACCGGTTCGGCAACCAGAACATCTCCTGCATCGGCGACTGGGAGCGGCCGGCCCGCCAGCTGCTCGGAGTCCGCGGCGCTCCGGTCAACACTCTCAACAATCCGGTGAGTTACTGGATCCCGAAGCACTCGACGCGGGTCTTCGTCGAGCGCGTCGACATGGTCAGCGGTGTCGGCTACGACCGCGCCGCCGAGGCGGGGGTGACCCGTTTCCACCGGCTGCCCCGGGTGGTCAGCGATCTGGGCGTCTTCGACTTCGCGGGCCCGGGCCACGCGATGCGGCTCGCCTCCCTGCACCCGGGGGTCACCGTGGAGCAGGTCCGGGCGGCGACCGGCTTCGAGCTGGCGGTGCCCGAGGAGGTCCCGTACACGCGGGAGCCGACCGACGGGGAACTGCGGCTGATCCGCGAGGTGATCGACCCGGAGGGGTTGCGCGACCGGGAAGTGCGGGGCTGATCCGGTGCAGACGGCGTTCACGAGACTGGTCGGGGTCGAGCACCCCGTCGTGCAGACGGGCATGGGCTGGGTGGCCGGTCCGCGCCTGGTGTCGGCCGCGGCGCGGGCCGGCGCGCTGGGCATCCTGGCCTCCGCGACGATGACCACGGAGCAGTTGCGGGTGGCGGTCCACGAGGTGAGGTCGCGCGTCCCGGAGGGCACCCCGTTCGGGGTCAACCTGCGTGCGGACGCCGGGGACGCTCCCGAACGCGTAAGGCTGATCATCGACGAGGGGGTGCGGGTCGCGTCCTTCGCACTCGCGCCGTCCAGGGAGCTGATCGGCCGGCTCAAGGACGCGGGCGTGATCGTCATCCCGTCGATCGGGGCCCGGCGGCACGCGGAGAAGGTGGCCGCGTGGGGCGCCGACGCGGTGATCGTGCAGGGCGGCGAGGGCGGCGGCCACACCGGTGACGTGGCCACGACGGTGCTGCTGCCGCAGGTCGTGGACGCGGTGGACATCCCCGTGGTCGCGGCGGGCGGCTTCAGCGACGGCCGCGGCCTGGTCGCGGCCCTGGCGTACGGGGCGGCGGGCATCGCCATGGGCACCCGGTTCCTGCTGACCTCGGACTCGACGGTGCCGGACGCGGTGAAGGCCGAGTACCTGAGGGCGTCGGTCCGGGACGTCACCGTCACCACGGCCGTCGACGGGTTGCCGCACCGCATGCTCCGTACGGAGCTGGTCGACTCCCTGGAGCGCGCGGGCCGGGCCCGGGCGCTGGTCCGGGCCGTCCGGCACGCGGCGGGCCTGCGGAAGCTGTCCGGTCTGAGCTGGCCGCAGATGGTTCGCGACGGCCTGGCGATGAAACACGGCAAGGACCTGTCCTGGAGCCAGGTCCTGCTCGCCGCGAACACTCCGATGCTCCTCAAAGCGTCCATGGTCGAGGGCCGCACGGACCTCGGCGTCATGGCATCGGGTCAGGTCGCGGGGGTGATCGACGATCTCCCCTCCTGTGCGGAGCTCGTCTCCCGCGTCATGGCCGAGGCCCACTCCGTGCTGGACCGTCTGCACGGGCCGAACGGACCCGACGGGCCCGACGGGCCGCATGCGCTCGACGCCCTGCCACCACCAGGGTGATCCCCCTTCTCCGTCACAGGAGTCGCCCCCATGAGCCGTGTCAGAATCCGCAGAGGGGCCGCGGCGGCCGTCGCCGCCCTCGCCCTCGCCGTCCTGCCGACCGCCGCGCACGCGGCGGCGGCACCCGGAGCCGGGGCCAGTGCCCGGCACCCTCACCAGCAAGCCGAATCGATTCGTCAGATCGTCCTGCAGGGCGCCGTCAACGTCCGCGACCTCGGCGGCCACCGCACCTGGACGGGCGGCCAGGTCCGCCAGGGGCTCGTCTACCGCTCCGACGCACTGAGCAAGCTGACCGACGCGGACGTCACCACCGTCTCCGGTCTCGGCCTCACCAAGGTCATCGACTTCCGCATCCCGATGGAGGTCCAGTACGACGGCGCCGACCGGCTGCCCGCCGGACTCTCCCCCACCGCCCGCCCGGTCAGCGACCTCGGGCTCTACGGGACGCTCGTCGCGGCGATCGGCAGCGGAGATCCCGTCACGCAGGAGCAGATGCTCGGCGGCGGCCGCGCCGAGGCGTACATGCGCGACATCTACCGCACCTTCGTGAGCAGCCCCGAGAACCGGACGCAGTTCGCGGCGACCCTGCGGGAGCTCGCGGACGGCCGGCAGGGCCCGGTCCTGTACCACTGCACGTCCGGCAAGGACCGGACGGGCTGGATGAGTTACGTGCTGCTGCGGGCCCTCGCCGTCCCCGAGGACACCGCCGAGCGCGACTACCTGGCATCGAACACGTTCCGCGCCGCCTACGACGCCAAGGTGCGGGCGGGCCTGAAGCAGTCCGGCCGCATGCAGAACCCGGACCTGCTGATCCCGCTCCAGGAGGTCCGCCAGGACTACCTGGACTCGGCGACGGCGCAACTGGAGGCCGACTACGGCGGCTTCTACGGCTACCTGACCCAGGGCCTCGGCCTGGACCTGCGCACGCTGGCGAAACTCCAGAGCAGGCTGGTCCGCTGACCTGCGTCCGCCCTCCCGCCCCCGCGGCGCCGGCTGCCCGCCGACGCCGCGGGGTGCCCGGCGGGGGGCTATCCCAAGCGGGCGGGGAACTCCCGCGCCGCGAACTGCGGCCCGCAGTCCTCGGTGCCCTCACCCCGGCATATGAAGAACACTCCGCCCGGGTTCATACCCGGTGCCGACCGCAGTGTGAACGGCGTGGCGCCCGGCCCGCACCGGGTGGCGGCCTTGGCGGCCGGCGCGCTGCTGCCGTCGAACCTGGCCCACAGGGAGTGGCATTCGGCACCGGTGTTCCTCAGCTCACCCTTGACCACGAGCGTCGTCAACACGGAGAAGGGGAGTTCTCGCTCCGTCCAGCGCGTTCCGGTGACCGTGGCGCTCCCGTGCGTCTTGGACCAGGCGTCGGCGGCCGTGGCGGAGCTGGTCCCGAGCAGACTGGCCACGGCAGAGGCCATGACCACGGCAGCCGTCTTGGACAGGGACAGGCGCATGCTGGTTCCTTACGTCGGTGGTTCTCGGACAGTGCGGATCGGCCGACCCCTCGGAGGGGCGGCGCATGGGTCCTGCGGTGTTCCTCAGCCCGCGGCCCGTCCCGCCGACAGCAGGTCGTGCAGCGTGCGGCGGGCTGCCGCGGGGCTGAAGCGGGCCTCCAGACGACGGCCCGCCGCGCGGACCAGTCGGCCGTGCAGGGAGTCGTCGCGGATGAGGCGCACGATCTGTGCGGCGATACCGGCCGGGTCCTCGCCGACGAGGACGTGACGGTCGTGCTCCAGGCCCATGCCTTCGAAGGCGAGCGCCGTGCCGACGACCGGCACCCCGCGCTCCAGGGCCTCGCCCACCTTGCCCTTGACCCCTGCCCCGTACCGCAGGGGAGCCACGGCCAGCCGGGTGTGCGCGTACGTCCCGGCGAGGTCTTCGACCCAGCCGTGCACGGTCACCCCCTCACCCGCGAGGGAGGTCACCGACTCCGGGGCGGAGCTGCCCACCAGGTCCAGGGCCGCCTCGGGTACCTCGCGCCGGACCAGCGGCATGATCTCGTGTGCCAGCCAGCGGGCCGCGTCGACGTTCGGAGCATGCTGGTAGTGCCCGACGAAGAGGACCCGTGCGCCGGTGGGGGCGGCGCAGTCCCGGGGGGCGTCGGCAGGGCTGTGGATGTTGGAGAGCACCCGGATGTCGGCGTCCGGGACCAGGCGCGCGAGGGCCTCCTGCTCGTCCGGGGAGACCACCAGCGTCACGTCGGTCTCACCGACCAGGAACAGTTCGAGGGCGCGCGTGGCCGCGGCCTGGGCCTGCAACCTGAAGCGGTCCGCGTCCCCCTGTTCCCGGGCCAGCCGTGCCTGTCGCCCGAGGCGTCTGAAGTGCAGGTCCACCGTGTCGTACACCACGGTGCAGCCGGGGGCCGAGTCCCTGACGGCGCCGAGGAGTTCCACGGCGGGCTGCGGCCGGCACAGCAGGGCGAGGGCGATCCTGCGGCCCTGCTCGTGCAGGAACCTCACCTGTGCCCGCCGGTCGGCGAGGACGGCGACCCCGAGGTCCGCCAGCGCGGCGGCGTACCGCTGCTCGGCGCGTCCGTCCAGGGGGAAGAAGAGGACCTGCCCGGCCCAGTCCGCGGATCTCCGCGATCATGCGGGTCAGGCGCAGGGATCCCGAGTCGCGGTCGGGGGTGGGCAGTTGGTGATCGACGATCAGAACGGTGTCGGCCACAGGTGTGCCCGGTTCCGTGGTGCGCACGTGGGTCAGCTCGCCAGGAGTACGGCGAGCAGGGCGGAGTTGAAGCCCTTGAGCGCCTCGCGCCAGGGGCCGCTCTGCTCGGTCTCGCTGATGATCCGCTCGGCCCGTTCCCCGACGGCCTTCTTGTCCTCGCCGGGAAGGAGCGCGGCCAGGGCGCCGATCCCGTGCAGGATCGTGATCAGGAGTGCGGTCTGCTCGTCCGGCTGCCGCCCGTCCGCCAGCGCACCGCGGATGCGTGCGAGGACCTGGTCCTCGTGGGCCGGGTCGGCGGACGGCCAGGAGTTGGTACGGATCACGCCGAGGAACCGGCCCTGCTCGTGGCGCAGGTGGCCCTGCTCGACGAGGCCTTCGAGCAGGGGCCGCCACGAGCGGTGGCCGGTGGTCTCGGCCGCCCAGCCCAGACTCGTGTCCTTGGCGGACAGGGTGGTGAGGGCGTCGTCGAGGACCGTGTCGCCGGTGGGGGCGGTGTCGCGTACGACGACACGGCTGTCCGCGGGCCGGTCCTGCGGGGTCTCGACGGCGATGCGGCCGGCCCGTACCAGGTCCAGCAGGACGGCGGTGCCCACGGCGCGGTGCCGGCGTCCCACCTCGATGGTGGTGCGGCCGGACTCGTCGTCGAGGAGGAGGAGGGCGAGATCCTGTGCGAGGGACATGGCGTCTTCACTTTCTGTCGGTGTGGTGGGTGAGGGGAAGCGGTGGCGGGCGGATCGCTCAGACGGGGCGCTGCAGGGCGCGCTCGCGGCGCGTCGCCATGGCGGAGCCCGATTCGCGGCGTGCCGTGCGGCGCAGTACCGCCGGTGCGACGAGCAGGCCGAGGGCCGCCCAGAGGCCGAGGACTCCCACCGTCTCCCAGTGCCGCCAGCTCTCCCCGATCTCGGCGGCCACTGCGCCGGCGGGCAGCAGCGCGGCCCGGGCGGCCAGGCCGATCCAGTAGAGCGGGAAGACCTCCGCCACGTGCTGGACCCAGACGGGCAGCTGGGAGGCGGGGTAGAAGATCCCGGAGACGGAGGCGAGTCCGAAGAGGGGGATCATGACGAGGCCGATGTTGCGCGGGCTCTCGATGAGCGAACCGAGGATCGCCCCGAGGGGCAGCATCGACAGCAGGCCGAGCGGCAGCACCCAGGCCAGCGCGAGCCATAGTCCGGGATTGCCGGGCGAGACGTCCGGCAGCATGAGGATGCCGGTGAGGACCACGACCGCGCAGGCGGCGAGCACGGTGCCGGCCACGTTTATGATCTTGCCGATGAGGTAACCGGGCATGCCGTGGGGCATCGCCTTGAGCCGGAGCAGCGTGCCGTCCTGGCGGTCCACGATCAGCTGCTGGGTGAGGCTCAGCATGCCGTTGAAGGCCACGCACATGCTGATCAGACTCGGCAGGAGGAAGCCGGCGACGGACATCCCGGTGTTCCCCAGCTCGTTGTCGCGCAGCATGTGGAGCGGGGCCAGCAGGCCGACCAGCCAGACGAGGTTGCTGGCGAGGTCCTGGCCGTTGGTCACCATCTGGTGCAGTTCCCTGCCACCGCGGTGCAGTCCTTGCCGGACCGTGGTCCGCAGGGGATGCACGGTCGCGCTGGTGGTCGTGGTCATGGACGTGCCGCCTTCCCGGTCGTCGTACCGGCCGTTCACAGGGCCGCTCCCGCGAGCCGTCGTGCCGCCTCGTCCGTGCGGCCCACCTCGGCGTCCCTGACGACAGCGAGGTAGACGTCCTCCAGGTTGACCTGGCGTACCCGGAGGTCGGCGACATCGTCGCCGTGCTCCGCGAAGAGCCCGCGGAGGAAACCGGTGACGTCCGGGGTCCTGTGCCGGTGGCCGGTGCGTCCCGTCGTCCAGGTCACTTCCACGTCCGCACCGATCCGGCGGGCGAGTTCGTCGACCGTTCCGTGGGCGATGATCCTGCCGGCGACCAGGATGAGGACACGGTCGGCGAGCTTCTGGGCTTCTTCGAGATCGTGGGTCGTCAGGAGGATGGTGTTCCCCTGGTCCGCCAGGACCCTGACCAGGGCGTGGAACTCCTGGCGGGCCTCCGGGTCGAATCCGACGGTCGGCTCGTCCAGGAAGAGCACCTCGGGGCGGCCCACCACTCCGATGGCCAGGTCGAGACGGCGGCGCTGACCGCCGGAGAGGCTGCCGACCCGCTGCTCCGCCTGGTCGGTCAGCCCGACGAGTGAGAGCAGTTGCCCGGCGTCCCAGGGGCGCGGGTGGTGCGGGGTCGAGTAGGGGGCGTAGAACGCGGCGAAGTGCTCCAGCAGTTCCCGGACGTGCCACTTGCCGTGGTCGCGCCAGGACTGCAGGACCACGCCGAGGCGCGAACGCCACCGTTCGTCGCCCTCCGAGGGGTCGGTGCCCAGTACGCGCACGGTCCCGGCGGACCGCTCGCGGAACCCTTCCAGGATCTCGATCGTGGTGCTCTTTCCCGCGCCGTTGGGTCCCAGCAGCGCGACGACCTCACCCCGGCGCACCGAGAAGTCCACGCCGTGCAGCACCTGGTGGCCGCCGTAGCGCATGCACAGGCCGCGCACCTCGATCACGGGCGCGCCGGGCCCGTCGGGCCGGGCGGCGGCCCCGCGGTGAGGGGTGCGCGGGGCCGCGGCCCCGTCCTTGTCCTTCATCTGCTCCGTCCCCGCCTTCTCGTTTCGTTGCCCGTTGGGGCTGTGGGTCCTCTGCCTGCGTTGCGCCGCCCCGGGGTCGCCGGGACTGCGTCAGCGGCCGGCGGGGGTGCGCACCACGAGGGATGCTTCTACGATGTCGGCCGCGGCGCGCGCGCCGCCCGCCTCGGCCATCTCCTTGCGCATGGCCCCGAGCCGCCCGCCGATCGCCGTGTCGGTGACCGTCTCCCGGACTGCCGCGCGCAGCGTCTGCGGCGTGATCCGGCCCGGCAGGACGACCCGGCCGAGCCCGAGGGCCTCGATCCGCTGCGCCGTGACGAACTGCTCGACGCCTTGCGGCAGCACGACCAGGGGAACGCCGTGGGCCAGGCCCTCCAGGACGCTTCCGGTGCCTCCTGCGGTCAGGAAGACGTCGGCGTGGGCCAGCACGCTCATCTGCGGCACCCACTCGTGGACCTCGACCCACGGGGGAAGGGCGCCGAGCCGGGCAGGGGCGTCGTGACCGCTGCCGTGGCCGGTCGCGAGTACGACGTGCCAGCCGGAGCCGTCGAGTTCCTCGAAGGCCTGCACGCACCGGCGGAAGACGTCGGTGCGCCGGTTGTACGTCGTCCCGAGCGAGACGAGCGCGATGCGCCGGTCCCCTTCGGGCGGCGTCCACCGGCCGTGGCCCTCCCGCTGCCAGGGGACGGGGCCCACGAAGGTGTGCTGCGCTCCCACCCTGTCGGCCTCGAACTGCAGGGACCGGGGCATCGCCACGATGCAGGGGGCATTCTCGGACAGGGCTCCGGTCCCTTCCCCGACCGACGGGCCGGTGGCACCGCCGGCCAGGGCGTGTGTGGGTGAGAACTGCACTTCGGGAACGTTCCACTGGCGGGCGAGGAGCGGGGCGTGTCCGGTGACGGTGTCGTACACCACGAGGTCGGGCAGGTCGTCCGCGTAGGCGGCGGCGACCTGGGGCAGTGCGATGCGGCACTCGCGGCGGAAGGCGTCCACCGCGAGGCTGCCGTCGTCGTCGGCGGGCAGCCAGGTACGGCCGGGAGCGGTGCGGCTGGGGAAGGCGGAGGTGTAGCCGATCCCCGTGGCGCCCGTCTGCTCGACCAGCGGGGCGAAGTCGTCGCCGGTGGCGAAGGTGACCCGGTGACCGCGGGCCACCAGTTCGGCCGCGAGGCCGAGCATGGGGTTCACATGTCCGTGCAGCGGAACGGACATGAGGGCGATGTGTGCGCCCGGGCCGCGGTGCGTGGGCATGACCTTGCCTTCTCCTTGCTTGGACGGGTGGGGCCGGCGGCCTACTCGTTCGGGTCGGCGGGGGCCTGCGCCAGGTCCGCGATGCGCCGCAGCCGCTCCAGGTGGGCGGCGAGCGCCGTGCGGCCCAGGGGGGTCAGGCTGATCCAGGCCCTGATGCGCGAGTTGAGCGTCTCCTTGCGCATCGTGACGTAACCGGCCGCCTGGAGGATCTTCACCTGCTTGCTCAGCACCGAGTCGCTCACCCCCAGGGCGTCCCGCACGACGGGGAACGCAAGGGATTCGACGGGGGCGAGCATCGCGCAGATCTGGAGCCGGTTGATCGGGTGGATGACTTCGTCGAAGTCCACCGGCGGTTCGGCGCCCGGCTGCTCCTGCGAGCCCGCGCCCGTCACGGCCGCAGCTCCTCGGCGAGGGTCCGGTCCAGGCGCCGGCCGGCGGCGACCACGGCGATCAGAGCGGCCACGCCGCATGCCGCCATCGACCAGCGCAGGTCGGCCACCCATTCCAGGACCAGCCCGAGGGCGATCAGCGCCACCACGAACGGCCCGAGGAACGACGTGGTCCGGCGCAGGCCGGGCGTTGCGTAGTAGCGGTCGAGGGACACACCGGTGGCGCGGCCGGCGGCCATCGTCAGCAGGAGCGGGCCAAGCGAGAGCCCGAGGACCACACCGTAGGGGATGAGGTCCCAGTCGATGCTGACGGAGGCGAAGGCGAAGAGGAGGCAGCAGCCGACGCCCGGGTAGTACCACCAGGGGCTGGGTGTGCGCGCCACGATGCGCGCCCGGGCCGCCGCGACCTGCTCGAGGGCCGCACGCGCGTCTGCCGGATCCATGGTGACCACCTCTCCGTCCACTGGTCCACGTACCGTTTCCATACTGGAAACAATAACCTCGACTTTCCAGTGTGGCAACAGGCGGTTTCATCCGCGCGCCGCCAGCTCCGCCGCGACCTCATGGGCGGGGCCCACGTCCCCGAGCACGACCACGGTGTCCGTGACCGGCACGAAGAGGGAGCGCGCCGCCTCCGACACCGCCTCGCCCGACACCCCACCGAGCAGCCGCGGCCTGCGGATCACCCACTCCAGTCCGCGCCCGGAGACCATGGTGTGCCGCAGGGCGTCCGCGAGCAGGCCCGGCGAGTCGAACGCCGTGAGCAGCTGAGCCGCACAGTACTGCCGTACGGTGTCCAGCTCCTCGCGTCCCGGCGGTACGGCGGCCAGCGCGGCGGTCTCCTCGCGCACGTCCCGGACCGCGTCGGCAAGCGACCGGCGCGGCGCGGTGACCCGGACCAGTGCGCGGGCACGGTCGGCGACGAGGTCCCGGGCGGCGAACACGACGTGGTCCGCCCGGCCCAGGCGGCGGCAGCGCTCCGCCAGGCGCGCCCCGAAGTGCCCTCCGAGCAGGGCGGTCGCCAGGTAGCGGGCCGCGTCTCCGTGCCCCTCGCGGGGCGGTTCCGGTGCACACAGCGTCAGATGGACGGCAGCCGCGGACGGTTCCCGCAGGGCGAGGACATCGGGAACACCGGCCGGAGCGGGTACGCGGGGCCGCAGGACGGGCAGGACGCGCACCGGGGCGGCGGCCCGCCAGCCGCCGAGCGCCCGCGCGGCCTCCTCCACCGCGCGGCGGGGCGACACGTCGCCCACCACGACGAGGACCGCGTCCCCCGGCGACAGCAGTGCCCGGTGCAGCGCCGGGAGGGTTTCGCCGCCCGCCCCTTCGGCAGCCGCCTGCGGCCCCAGCCAGTGCAGACGCAGCGCACCGTCCATCCGGTGCTCCGGCGAGCGCCGCAGGGATCCGCTTCCCGACTCAGCGTATCCGTCCCGCAGGCGGGCGGGATCCAGCAGGTCCGCCACGATGCCCATCAGTCGGGGGAACTCCCGCGAGGGCGCCCACGCGCTGACGTCCGCCCACTGGCCGCCGGTGGACACCTGCAGTTCTCCGCCGAGGCGCAGCGCCCGTGCCGACGCAGCGGCGGCCCGGTCGGCGGCGCGCAACAGTCCGGCCGCCCGTTCGGGGCGACTCCACCCGGCGGGACCGAGCGATACCCGCAGCCGCACCTCGACCAGACCGGCCCGCCGGTCCGGTACGGCCATCACCCGCAGGCCGTTGCCCAGGACGGTCTCCCGGGCGCCGTCGAAGGCCGGTGACACGCCAGCCCCGAGCGGCGGCATGGGGCGCGGCCGCCCGGTCGGTCGCGCCGGCCCCGCGGGCTCCGCGGCAGGGGCGGTCCCGGCAGGGGCGGGCGCCGGGGTCGGCGGGGTCGCGGGGGACGGGCCGCCGCGCACCTCACCCGGCTCCAGCACGAGGACGGCCCGGTGCGCGTCGGCCAGCGCACCGGCCGCGGAGGCGACCTGCTCGGCGGTGGTCTCGGTGATCAGCCCGGGGAGTTCCAGCGCCAGTTCGGCCCGGCCGTGCAGCAGCTCGAAGCGGCCGAGCGCACGGCAGCGCCGCTGCAGGTCTGCGTGGTCGCGCCGGTGGCGGGCCGCGAGCGAGCGGGCCGCAGCCACGGTGTCGCCTCCGGACGGGACCACCGCGAGCGGATCGCGGAGCCGGGACCACCACTCGTCCAGCCGGCCGGTGAAGTCCTCCGGGGCCTGGCCGTCCGGGAGCAGTGAGGTCACCACGAGAACGTCGGGAGAGACCGCGTCGAGCGGGCCGAAGAAGCCGCAGCCCGCCCCGACGGGCCCGGTGAAGGGCCGTGGCAGGCTCGACGCGCCGGGCCGTCCGGTGAGTTCCGCCAGGACCATGTGGGCCACGTACGCGGGAAGTTCGGAGGTCGGGTCCGGCAGCAGGTGGCCGACGGCGACGGCCGTGCGCACCGCCCGCGGATCGGTGCGCCGCAGCAGCCGGTCGCGGTCGGGCGCGGGCTCGCCCAGCGGCTGCCGGCTGGCGACCGCGCGGGCGGGGACGTCGCCGAAGTGGCGTTCCACCAGGTCCCCGAGCTGCTCCGGGCCCTGCGGGCCGACCACCGTCAGCACCGCGTTCGAGGGCGCGTAATAGGCGTCGAAGAAGCGTGCGCAGTCCTCGGGCGTGATCCGGCCCAGCTGCTCCGGGTCACCGTATCCGTCGTGCGCGTTGGCGAAGGTGCGGAAGAGCGCCTGGGGCAGCAGGGGCCACGGGAAGCCGCCGTACGGCCGGCCGTCCCGCATGTGCCGGATCTCCCGGGCCACTTCCACGAGTTGCGCGGACAGCTCGGCGGGGGCGAAGCGCGGGGCGCGCATCCGGTCGGCCTCGCGGAACAGGGCCTGTTCCAGGGCCTGGGCCGGGACCGTCTGGAAGTAGTCGGTGTAGTCCTGGTGGGTGGTTCCGTTCGCGGCGCCCGCGAGCGGGAGCAGTCCGTCGAAGAAGGCGCCGTCGGCGATGCTGGCGCTGCCCCGGAACATCAGGTGTTCGAAGAGGTGGGCCATGCCCTCCTGGCCCGGCCGCTCGGAGCGGAACCCGACACCGTAGTGCACCGCGACCGCCGCCCGGGGCGTGGGCCAGTGCGGGGACAGGACCACGCGCAGGCCGTTGGGCAGGGTGCGCTTGTGCAGCCCGCCGCCGGCCGGCGCCGCGTCCGGGGTGGCCCGTGTCTGCGGCACGGCCGGTGTGCGGATCATGTCTGTCTCCCAAGGTTTCCGGCTCAGAGGTCCAGCAGGAACATCGCGAAGCCCGTGTACTTCTCGAAGGTCTTCTCGTCCCAGCCGACGTAGGCCGTGTAGTCGTGCAGGTGCAGCAGGACCCGCAGGGCGGCCAGCCGGCCCCAGTCATCACCGAGGTCGCGGCCGTATCCCTGGAAGAGCGCGTCGAGCAGGCGCGGCCACGCGGGATGGCCGTCACCCCGGTACCACTTGAGTTCGATGAGTTCGCCCAGGAGCCAGCCGAGGTCGAAGTACCAGGGGGCCAGGCACAGGTCCTCCCCGATCAGCAGGTCGGCGCCGCCGGACGGCATCGCGGGGACCAGGGAGCCGAGGGCGGGTGCGCCGTGGCAGAGCACGGGTTCCGGCTCGTCCGCGATCCGTGCGCACAGTGCGTGCAGCGCGGCCATGCGCGTCTCGCCGAGGCGGGGACGCAAGCGCGACTCCGCGTACGCGGCCCGGGGGCTCGCGGCCCTGCCGGCCAGCCAGTCGGCGAACCGTACGAGGCCGCGCGGCCGGGCCTCCGGACGTCCGGCCGGGTCCTGGGGCACGGGCGTCTCGTGGAGGCCGCGCAGCAGGCTGCCGACCCCCTCCAGAACGGCGACGAGGTCCTCGTCCGGGCCGTGGTGCAGCAGGCGCCGGGCGACCGACTCCGGGCCGCGCACGTGGTAGCGGCGCCCGCCCGGTTCGGCGGTCTCGGTGCCGGCCGCCCAGCGGACGGCGCCGGTCGACGGCCCCGGGCCCGGCTCTGTCAGCGCGATCGGCGGGACGAGGCCGGGCGCGGCGAAGGGCGAGGGCGACAGGGGGCCGGGACGGCGCACCCACGTGTACCCGTGGTCCGGGTCCCCGGTCACCACCGTCTGCAACAGACCGGTCCCGAACTCCCGTCGCACTTGGGCCTGTTGGGTCGGCGCCCGCCCGATCGCGGACCCGGTCGCGGGTGAGGTGGCGCTCATGCCCGTGCTCCGTCCGCCAGCACCGCCGCGTACGCGAGGGCGCTCACTTCCTCCGGCGGGCTCCCGGCCCGTTCCCGGCGCTCCCGCTCCTGCTCGCGTTCCCGTTCGGTCCTGCGGTCCTCGATGCGACGCAGCGCCTCGGTCAGGGGCGGCGGGACCCAGCCGTCCTCCCGCCCGGTGGTCAGGCTGTACCCCGGGGCCGGTGGCACGAGAACGACATTGGGCCGGGCCGCCAGGGTGGACCAGTGCGACCGGAACGCGGGGCTGTCCATGCCGCCGGGCGGCAGCGAGGGAGCCACCGCCACGATCGCGTCGGTGCACTGGAGGGCCAGCAGCGCGGGTGTGTCGGCGAGGCCCAGCGCCAGCCGGGCGGTGAAGTGGAACGTCGACGGGTAGACGAGCACGGCCTGGGCCCACTCGGCGTACTCCACGTGCCGGGCTCGGGTGCACTCATCCCAGGCGTCGATCTCCACGTCCTCCTCCAGGCGCAGGCCGAGGGAGAGCGGGGTGACGAACCGCTCGGCGCTGCGGCTCATCGCCACGCGCACGGCCAGCTGCGGGTACTCGCGCCGGAGCCAGCCGAGCCACTGGGGCAGCCCGATGGCCGAGGCCGAACCGGTGACGACCAGCAGCAGCCGGGAGATCCCGAACGGCGCGGCCTGCGCGGATTCCACCGCCTCCGACGCCCCGACGGCCGCCGGCACGTCCTGTCGTGGCGGGTGCGCCGTCATGCGGCATCCACCAGACGGAGCAGGGCCTCGAGCTTCCCGCAGCGCGGCGGGACCGCCCTCGGTCATCGCGACGCCGGTGACGTTGAGCACGATCTCGTCGACGCCGGCCGCCGTGAACTGGGCGAACTTCGCACGGATTTCGGACTCGTCGCCGTAGAGAAAGGCGTCACCGCCCACCAGCGCCTTGCCGCTGGCCTCCGGGTCGGCCTTCATGTCCACGTCGATGCCGGAACGGCTGAGCATGTCGGTGTAGTGCGGCAGCCGCATGTGTCCCGAGTTGCTGGCGAGCGCCAGCTTCGTCGCGTCGCGGTTCGGGCCGGCGAGCGCGACGGGCACGATCGCCACCACGCGCGGCACCGGCCGCCCGGTCTTCCCCGCGCCGACGCGCAGCGCGGGCACCACGGTGTCCTGAAGGTACGCGGCGGGGGTCAGCCAGGTGATGGCCACGTCGGCCAGTTCACCGGCGAGTTCGGCCATGCGCGGCCGGAGCACGCCGAGCCCCACCTGGACGGGCGGCAGCGGCATCCGCGGCAGCGCGGCACGGCAGGTGTAGAACTCGCCCTCGTGGTCCGCCTTCCCTTCCGCGAGCAGGTCGCGCACGATCGTGACGTAGTCGCGGACCGCGCCGAGCTGGCTGCGGTAGGGGGCGCCGAGGATGCTGTTCTGGAGCACCTTGGCTCCCGGCCCGAAGCCGGCCACCACGGAGTGGCCCATGGCGGCGGCGAGGCTCTGGGCCCGCAGTGCGGCGTCGTACGGGTGGCAGAAGGGCATCAGGGAGACCGAGGTGCCCACCGGGCCGCGGAAGCCGCTGGCCGCTGCGTAGGTGAACGCCTGATGGGTGTCGCTCGCGGTGCCCTGCCCCTGCCAGAGACGGCCCGCCTTGCTCCACTGGGCGAGTGCGGCGAACGGCAGGAGCTGTTCGGGGCGCGTCGGTACGAACGGCACCAGGAAGGAGTAGTCGCTCATGCCCGCGCCCCCGTTTCCAGGACGCGTGCGCCGTCGGCGGTGGTGCCGTCCTCGGCTGCCAGCATCTGGCCTCGTACCAGGCGCGCGTACACGGGGCAGTCCCGCATCAGCGTGGCGTGCTGTCCCTCTCCGACCACGCGGCCCTCGTCGAAGACGATCACATGGTCGGCGTGCTGGACGGTGGAGATGCGGTGGGCGACCACGAGCATGGCCCGCTCCCGGGCGAGTTCGTCCACCAGGTCCCGGAGCTTCTGCTCGTTGACGCTGTCCAGCTGCGAGGACGGCTCGTCGAGGAGCACGAGATCGGACTCGGAGAGCATGGCGCGGGCGATGGCGAGGCGCTGGCGCTGCCCGCCGGAGAGGTCGACGTTGCCGGCGAGGACGGTGTCCAGGCCCTGCGGGGTGCGGGCCAGTTCCCCGGCGAGACCCACCCGGTCGAGGACCCGCAGCATGTCGTCGTCCGAGACCGAGGTGGCGCTCCGGCCGAGGGTGAGGTTGCTGCGGACGGACTCCTGGACGAGCGTGGCCGATTGGTCGACGTACGCCATGCGGCGGCGCAGGTCGCTCAGGGGCCAGTCGGCGACGTCCCGCCCGAAGACGCGGACGCTGCCGCCGTCGGCGAGGGCGAAGCGCTCGATGAGTTCGAGCGACGTCGTCTTGCCGGAACCGGACAGGCCCACCATGGCGGTGAGTCCTCGCGCCGGTACGCGGAAGTCCGCGCCGCGCAGCACCGGAGTCGAACCGTAGCCGAACCGGACGTCCTCGAACTCGACGGCGGGTGCGGCGGGCCGGCGCTCCGGCAGCGTCCCCCGGTCCTCGTCGCCCGCCTCCTGCTCCATTGCGAACAGGCTGGTGAAGCGCTCCCGCGCGACCACGCCCATCTTGAGGGCGGTCACCGCGGACGCGATCATCATCAGCGGTGCGGTGAGCTGGAGCAGGTACAGCAGGAACGCCACGAAGTCGGCGAGCGTGAGTCGCCCGTCCAGCATCCGGGCCCCGCCGCCCGTGATCACGGCGACCAGTGCGATCTGCTGGCCGAGTGTGATCACCGGCATCATGAGGGCTTCCATGCGTGCCGCGTCGATCTCGCGTCGGGCGACGTTCTCGGCGTGTTCGGCGAGGTCGTCGCCCACCTGCTGTTCGGCGCGGTAGGCCTTGATGACCTTGACGGCGTCGGTGGCGGCGATGTAGCGCTGGGCGAGGTGGCTCGTGACCTCCTGGACCGACACGTAGCTGCGCCGCAGGCCCTTGACGACACCGGTGATCAGCACAGCCGCGACCGAGAAGGCGCCGAGGGTCACCAGGAGCAGCACCCAGTCGATGAACCCCATGATCACGAGGGTGCCGACGGTGGTGAGCGCGGCCATCGGCAGCTGGATGGGGCCCGCGTCGATCAGCTTCTTGATCCGGGACGTGTCGGCGGTGATCCGGGCGACGAGGTTGCCGCTGCCCTCCGCGCGGATGTCGGACACCTTCATGCCCAGCGTGTGGCGCATCGTCCGGACCCGCAGGCGGCAGATCATCCGCTGGCCGAGGCGGGCCAGCAGGAACGTGGCGCCGGCGCCGGCCAGGGCGGAGCCGATGCCGAGGGCCACCAGAAGCCCGGTCCACCAGGTCAGCCCGTCGTCACCGAGCGTCGAGAGCAGCTTTCCCACCACCCACGGCAGGGTGAGGGTCGACGCGGTCGACAACAGGGCCAGCAGGGCGACGAGCGCGATCTGGCCCTTCCGGTCGGCGGCGAGTTCCCGCAGGATGCGGAAGTCTTGGTTGGGGTCGGGCACGGCCACTGGGCGTCTTCCTTTCACAAAGCGCGTGCGGTTCCTCGGGCGGGCGGAGCTCAGCGCGGGGCCAGTTCCAGCAGGGTGCGCAGCCCCGTACGCCCCCGCCAGGTGACCTTCAGCCCGGCCTCGGTGCACAGCGCCTCCAGTTCCTCGGCGGAACGCGACGGAGCGGGCATCATCGAGCGGAACTGCAGTTCGGTGGCCGGGCCGTTCGCGGGCATGGCCACGTCGGCGAGCAGGATCCGGCCCTCCGGTCCCGCGGCGTCGCGGCACCGCCCGAGGATCCGTACGGCGTCGTCGTCGCACCAGTCGGCGAGGATCGCGGAGAGCAGGTAGACGTCGGCGCCCTCGGGCAGCGGGTCGAAGAAGCTCCCCACCACGGCTTCGGCCCGGTCGGCCACCTCGCTGCGCGCGAAGCGGGCGCCGGCCTGTTCCGCGACGTTCTTGAGGTCGACGAGCGTGCCCCGCAGGTGCGGGTGGTGGCGCAGCAGCGCCATCAGGATGGCGCCGAGGTGTCCGCCGACGTCGACGACACTGCGGGCGCGGCTCCAGTCGTACTCGGTGACGATGTACTGGGCGCCCCAGGACAGTGGCTGGTCGGCGACCTCGTCGAAAGCCCGGGCCTGCTCCCCCCACTCCTCGGCGTAGGCGGGGTCGTTGTTCACGCTCTCCCAGTAGCCGCCGCCGTGGGTGGGTTCGCCGGTGCGGACGGTGTGGTCGAGACGGAGCAGGGACTGCGTACCGCGGCCGATCATGCTGTCGTTGCGCAGCACCTGGCGCATGCTGAAGGGGTGGTCGGACAGCAGCGGCTCGCCGACCGGGGTCAGGGAGTAGTGCCGTCCCTCGTCGTCAGCCGACAGGATGCCGATGTCGGCCAGGTGGCGCAGGAGGGAGTCGGTGACATCGGGCTGCGTGCCCGCGCGTTCGGCGAGGGCCTCGGACGTGGTCGCGCCGGCCTTGATGTGGTCGGCGAGGCACAGCGTGGCCGTGGCTCGGATGGCGGCCGGGGTCAGCAGGTCCGCCATGGACATCAGTTTCTCGTAGGGCTGGGGCTCTGCCATCGGTCGCGCCTCACGCTGGAAGTTCTGGGGGTGGAGGGGTGGTGCGGCGTGCGCGGGGAAGGCCCGCGCACGCCGCACCGTGTGATCCCTGAAGGGAGATCAGCAGCCGTCGTCGACGGTCTTCGAAACGACCTGACCGCTCATCCAGCTGATGCTCGCCGACACGGCGGCGCAGCCCCAGGTGGTGGCCGGGGCGTCGGAAGCCGCGGACAGGTTGATCTCCTCGACGGAGCTGTATGCCTCGTAGCCCGACAGCAGCTCTACGATGGACGTGGCCTTCTCCATGTGCTCTCTCCTAAATGAGTGCGTGAATCGAGTGGGCTGCTCGCCGCTCCGCTTGCCCCGGAGCGGTGAGCGCGGCTCTGTGGCCGGTTCTTCAGCAGGTGGCTTCGTACGTCGCGGCGCTGAGGAAGCTGACCGCGGCGGAGGCGCAGTACCAGGTGGTGGCGGGCGCGTCGGCGACGGCCGTGACGTCGAGGTCGCTCGCGTCCATGTAGGTCTCGTAGCCTGCGACGAGTTCCATGATGCTGTCGTTGCTGTTCATGATTCTTCTTTCTCGTTCGAGTGCTTGAGCTCAAGACAGGAAGCGCCGTTGGCGCTTCCTGCGATGGGCTCATCGCGTGTCGCGCTCCCCGCCCGGCCCACCGGTCCTGGTGGTCCGGGCGTTCGGGATTCGATGTGGGCGCTCAGGCCGCGGACGGCAGGTTGCGCGCCGGGTTGGCCGGGTCGATCCCGGCCTCGGTGAAGTGCTCGACGACGGTGCGCTCGGCCGCCTCCGGGGTGTCGGAGCTGTCGACCAGGGCCGTGGCGAGGACGCTGGCGCGGTGCTGGCCGAAGCTCAGGCCCTGTCGGCCGGAGTGGGGGTCGGTGGGCTCCCAGGCCGTGGCGATGCCGGGGCGCAGCTCCTCCACGAAGGAGGAGGTGTCGGCTCCGATGCCGGGCATGTCCTCCAGCGCTGCGGCGAGTTCGGGAGCAACGGGTGCCAGCTCGCCGTCCAGGTAGACCACGAGCGCGTCGCGCCGGGGGTAGAGCTCGGGCGCGGACAGCACCTTCGCCCGGTACGGGAGCCCGCGCTCCTCCAGGAAGGACAGTGCGGCCCCCCAGACCCCGATGGCGTCGTCGACGTTGGTGACGTTCACGTAGAGCCGCAGGACGTCACGGCCCCCACGGCGCGGTGTCGAACCGTCCACCAGGAAGAATCCGGGCGACAGCCCCGGTCTCGCCGAGGGCATCCGCAGCCGGACGACGTCCCCGGGCTGCACGTCCGAGGAGTTCACCTCGGCGCCGGCGCCGGTGTCGGCGTCGGCCGACGGCCCGCCCGCCGTGACCAGAACGCCTTCCGGCGCCCAGAAGCGCACGCCTTCGCGCTCCACCAGCACCCGGGTATTGCCTTTGTCGTCCTGCTCGGCCCCGGAGCGGGCCACCGCGCTGGTGAGGATGTCCGCGTGCGGCACGACGGCGGCGAACCGGGCCTCGAGGGCCGGGTCCCTCAGCCGCGTCGGGATCTTGGTGTCCTGCTGACCCGAGTGGAAGACGTCGTAGATCGCTTCGGAAAGGATCCGACGCAGCTCCCGGGGCGTCTCCGCCTCGGTTTCGCGCTCCCCGACCCGGGCCGCCGAACGGTCTGCCGAGACGTTTATGCGCCGCATTACTTCGAGTACATCTGACGATAGCATCGCAACAGCTCCCCGCTCTTCTGTCGTCACGCTACTTTCACGTCCCCGAATCCGAGTGTCAATGAGAATTTCTCCGGATTTACGACCGCCGCTCGACCGACGCCGGCCGCCGCCCGCTGAATACCCGTAAGCCGGGAAGAGGACAGGGCGCCCGCAACGAGTCGATCCAGCAAATGCCATCCGGCGAATGCCGTCGCCCGCACGGCGAGGCCGTCGTCCACCTGGGTCCGCACCGTCCTGTAACCCTGCCAGAATTCGGCCACCAGGGGTAGCAGACGCTGCATCTTCTCAACACCGCGCTGAATTATCAATTCGTGCGTGAATTCAACGTCGACGAATATATCGTCACCCCTGTTGGTCACGACGTCAAGGACCGATCGGTAAATCCATTCACCCGCGAACGCGCCGACGTCGCGCGCCGGATCGGCCAGCCGGAATTCTTCCCAGTCGGCGACGTAAATGGCATCCGGATGCACGAGCAGCTGGTCCACGCGGAAGTCGCAGTGCGACGGCACGCGCGGCGACGACTGCTCCATGTCACGCAGCCGCTCCAGGGCTGCGATCAGCACGGGGTCGCCCTGGAGGAGGCGCCATGCCTCCAGTTCACCCGCGCTGGACTTGACGTAGACGGACATGGGAAGACCGCGCAGGAACGGTACGGGCGGAAAGGGCGGCGGCTCGTCGTCCAGTTTCGCGGAGTCCGGCGGGACGGCCCCGTGCAATTGCCCAATGATGCGGCCTATCCGGTGCGCATGTTCTCCCGTGAACACTTCGTCCACCATCAGCTGCGCGCCGTTCTGTGCGTCGACGATGCGCTCGAAGGCGACCACGTTGTGCTCGGCGTCGCTGCCCAGCAGAACCGGGCGATGCAATTCGGGCGGTCGGGCGGCGGCGGCGAACTCCTCGAAGGCGAGCATGCGCCGCATGCGTGCACGGATGTCGGGAGCGGCCCCGGTGAGGCGTTTGACGAACACCTCGGTCCCATCGGCGGTGAGGCCGGCCCAGGCATCGTTCCTGCCGATGGGAGAAGTGACCGAGTCCCGCACGAAGGGCCCTACTCCGAGGTCGACGAGGAGTTTGTCGACCTCCGGAGCGGCGTCGAGATCCACGGGCGCCACTTCTTTTTGCATGACAGCCACCTACTTCTCCCCTCAAGCACAAAGAATGAATCCCTACGGGCACCACGAAGCACTGCACAGGACAGCGCAGGACGGAGCACGCAAAGGACGACCGAATCGGCGGATGGCCGAATCGGGGGTCCACTGGGAAGGAAGCGGTCGGGCGGGTTCTGCACATGTGCACCCGGCGGCGGAATCACGCCTGCCGGACGGTGCAGAAGTCAGCGCGACCGTTCGCGGAAATGAGGGCGCACTGCGGCGCCGTAAAAAATGCGCTTCGGATCAGCCGGAAACGCGGGCACCGTTCGAAGCGGCGCGAAGAAGAGCGGGACTATTGATGTCAGCGCCCATGAAAATTTTCGTGCGATGCACTTTTCGTTCCCCCGTTGTTCATCGAGGGCAGGTCCGCTCCTCGACTGATCAGCACCGTATGCATCCTGCATCCACATCCGCAAGGCGACGATCGGCTGTGTGACGCACGCCACTTTCCAATCCTGCAAGACGGGCTGTTCATAACGGGATCAAAGCCACGCAAGCGGCATGTATCGCCTCCATTTGGAGTCCGTAAACAGCGTTGCGCGGCGACGGGCGGGCCTGAAGGATCAAGGTGTGCGACCTCGGGTAACCTGACGCGGTCGACGTCGACCAGCGGCCGAGCTGCCCCTCCGCCGCGTGGCGACCGCTGCCCCGGCGCGAGTGCTGCGCCCCGCGGATCCCGCCGCCCGCCACCCGGGTGCGGGCGTGTGAAGGCCCGTCACATCTGCGTCCCGCAGCGACCGTACGGACATTTTTCAGCCGATTATCGAGCTGCCTGATTCAGCCAGATCTTTCTTCTCCGTACCACCCGAAGGCAGTTCCCGGCCCGCACGCCGGGCGGACGGAGTGCGGATCGTGTGAAGAGATCTCTCCAACCGGGCGGGTGGGGTGCGCGGTTCGCCAGCCCACTCGGGCGGTGACAGCGGGGTGCCCGGCCCGCGAGAACGGCGAAGCCGGGCAGCGCGTGGTGCGCTGCCCGGCTTCGCCGTGCGTATCGGTGGGGCCGGTGGGGCCGGTGGGTCAGACCGTGCGGCGGCGGGCCTGACCGCCCGTGCCGACCCGGCTGCGGGCGGAGGCCGCCGCGGCGCCGCCGCCGGAGCCGCCCGCGCCGCGTCGGCCGCGGTCGCCGGATCCGGTGACCGAGCCGCCCTGGCCGCCCTGGCCGCCGCGACGGGCCTGGCCCGAGCCGGAGGACGCCGGGGCCTGCCCGGAGCCCGCGCCGGACCGGCGGGTGCGGCCGCCGGCCGCCGGGGCGCCGCCCGCGGCGGCGCCGCCGCGTCCGCCGCCCGAGCCCGAGCGGCGGCGCGAGCCGGAGCCCGAACCGGACCCGCTGCGCGCCTTCGGCGCGGGCTGCTGCGGAACCTCCAGCACCACCGGGATGCCCGAGGGCTCCTTGGCGCCGGTCAGCCGGGCCAGCTCCTCGTCGGAGGACTTGATCTGGGCGGTGCGCGGGGAGATCCCGGCGTCCGACATCAGCCGGGTCATGTCCCGCTTCTGGTCCGGCAGGACCAGGGTCACCACGCTGCCCGACTCGCCGGCCCGGGCGGTACGGCCGCCGCGGTGCAGGTAGTCCTTGTGGTCGGTGGGCGGGTCGACGTTGACGACGAGGTCGAGGTCGTCGATGTGGATGCCGCGGGCCGCGACGTTGGTCGCGATCAGTGCGGTGACCTCGCCGGTCTTGAACCAGTCCAGGGTGCGGTTGCGCTGCGGCTGCGAGCGGCCGCCGTGCAGGCCGGAGGCGCGCACGCCGTCGGCGAGGAGCTTCTTGACCATGCGGTCCACACCGCGCTTGGTGTCCACGAACATGATCACCCGGCCGTCGCGAGCGGCTATGCGCGTCGCCACGGCCTTCTTGTCGGTCTCGTCCATGACGTAGAGGACGTGGTGCTCCATGGTGGTGACCGCGCCGGCCGACGGGTCGACGGAGTGGCCGACCGGGTCGGTCAGGAACATCTTGACGAGCTTGTCGATGTTCTTGTCGAGGGTCGCCGAGAAGAGCATCGTCTGGCCCCCGGGCTCGACCTGCTTGAGCAGCGCGGTGACCTGCGGCATGAAGCCCATGTCGGTCATCTGGTCGGCCTCGTCCAGGACGGTGATCGACACCTGCGAGAGGTCCGCGTCCCCGCGGTCGATGAGGTCCTTCAGGCGGCCGGGGGTGGCGACCAGCACCTCGGCACCGCGGCGCAGGGCGCCCGACTGCCGGTTGATCGACATGCCGCCGACGACGGTGGCGATACGGAGGTTGACGGCTGTGGCGTACGGGGCCAGGGAGTCGGTCACCTGCTGGGCGAGTTCGCGTGTCGGTACGAGGACCATCGCGAGCGGCGCCTTCGGCTGCGCGCGGCGGCCGGCGGTACGGGCCAGCAGCGCCAGGCCGAACGCCAGCGTCTTGCCGGAGCCGGTGCGTCCGCGGCCGAGGAGGTCGCGGCCGGCGAGCGAGTTCGGCAGGGTCGCGGCCTGGATCGGGAACGGCTCGGTGACGCCCTGGGCGGCGAGGGTCTTCAGCAGCGCCTCGGGCATGTCCATGTCCTCGAACGCGGCGACCGCCGGCAGTGCCGGGACGGTCGGCTCGGGCATGGTGAATTCCTGGGGCCGGGGGGCGGGGGCGGACTTCTGCCGTCCCGCACCAGCCTTCGGACGCCCCTGGGCCGCTCCTCGTCCCCGGGCGGGGCGGCGGCTGGGTCGTGCGGAGCTGGAGCTGGTCATGCGAGAAAGCCCTCCTGAAACCGGCAGGTAAAACAAAGGTCGAGACAGCAGACAAGCCGGGGCCCGCACCTCTCGGTGCGGACCCCGGCATGCTGAGAAAATTAGGCGGGAACGATGTTCTCCGCCTGGGGGCCCTTCTGGCCCTGCGTCACGTCGAAGGACACGCGCTGGCCCTCGGTGAGCTCACGGAAGCCCTGGGTGGCGATGTTCGAGTAGTGGGCGAAGACGTCCGGACCGCCACCGTCCTGCTCGATGAAGCCGAAGCCCTTTTCCGAGTTGAACCACTTCACGGTGCCAAGTGCCATTTTAAATCTCCTGAATAGGCGGCAAGGGCCCCATCCGGAGATTCCGGCAAAACAATAAAAGCGCCTGCGGAGCATTCCCGTCAGGCGCACATAAAGTTCATGGGTACCACAACTGCAACGCTCCCTAAGCTAGCACACCTCGCTTCCGGCGTGCGGGCGGGCGGGTGTGACCTCCGCCCGCCGCCCCGCAGGCTGCCCGGAACGGCCCGTGACCCGCGCCTCCCGGCCGGGCGGGAACTACAGGCGTTCGATGATCGTCACGTTGGCCTGGCCGCCGCCCTCGCACATCGTCTGGAGGCCGAAGCGGCCGCCCGTGCGCTCCAGTTCGTGCAGGAGCGTCGTCATCAGCTTGACGCCGGTCGCGCCCAGTGGGTGGCCCAGCGCGATGGCACCGCCGTTGACGTTGACGCGCCCGGGGTCGGCGCCGGTCTCCTTCAGCCAGGCCAGGACGACCGGGGCGAACGCCTCGTTGATCTCCACCAGGTCGATGTCGGCCAGGGACATGCCGGTCTTCTTCAGCGCGTGGGCCGTCGCCGGGATGGGCGCGGACAGCATGCGGATGGGGTCCTCGCCCCGGACCGACAGGTGGTGGATGCGGGCCCGCGGGCGCAGGCCGTGTTCGCGGACGGCCCGCTCGGAGGCGATCAGCAGCGCCGCGGCCCCGTCGGAGACCTGGGAGGAGACGGCGGCGGTGAGGGTGCCGCCCTCGATCACCGGCTTCAGCGCCGCCATCTTCTCCAGGGTGGTGTCCCGGCGCGGCCCCTCGTCCGTGGTCACGTCCCCGTAGGGCACGGTCTCGCGGGCGAAGCGGCCCTCGTCGATCGCGCGGACCGCCCGCCGGTGGGAGCGGAGGGCGAACTCCTCCATGTCGCGGCGCGAGATCCCCCACTTCCGGGCGATCAGCTGGGCGCCGTGGAACTGGTTGACGGGGGCGTCGCCGTACCGGGCGCGCCAGCCGGCGGATCCGGCGTAGGGGCCGTCGGTGAGGCCGAGGGGTTCGGCCGCCTGCCGGGAGGCGAAGGCGATCGGGACCATCGACATGTTCTGGGTGCCGCCGGCGACGACGAGGTCCTGGGTGCCGGAGAGCACGCCCTGCGCGGCGAAGTGCACGGCCTGCTGGGAGGAGCCGCACTGGCGGTCGACCGTGACCCCGGGGACCTCCTCGGGCAGGCCGGCGGCGAGCCAGGCCGTGCGGGCGATGTCCCCGGCCTGCGGGCCGACCGTGTCGAGGCAGCCGAAGACGACGTCCTCCACGGCGGCGGGGTCCACCCCGGACCGGTGGACGAGTTCCCTGAGGACGTGCGCGCCGAGGTCGGCCGGGTGGACGGCGGACAGGCCGCCCCCGCGCCGCCCCACGGGGGTGCGTACGGCGTCGACTATGTAGGCCTCGGGCATCGGGACTCCTCGGTCGGGCGGGCGGTCGGATCTGTCAGGTGGGGCGCAGGGCGATCCCGTCCAGGACCATCGACAGGTACTGGCGGGCGATCTCGTCGGGGCTGTGCTGTCCGCCCGGCCGGTACCAGGACGCCGCCACCCACACCGTGTCGCGCACGAAGCGGTAGGTGAGGCGGATGTCGAGGTCGGCCCGGAAGACCTGGGCGGCGACCCCCCGTTCCAGCGTCCCCAGCCAGGCCTTCTCGAACTTCACCTGCGAGTCGGAGAGGTAGTGGAAGCGGGGCTGGGCGGAGAGGGTGCGGGATTCCTTCTGGTAGATCGCGACGGCGGCGCGGTGCCGGTCGATCTCGCGGAAGGACTCGGTGACGAGGGCCTCGATGGTCTCCCTGGGGCCGAGACCGGCGGCGAGGACGGCGTCGTAGCCCTCCCACAGCTCGGTCAGGAAGGCGGAGAGGATCTCGTCGAGCATCGACTCCTTGGAATCGAAGTGGTAGTAGAGGCTGCCGGCGAGCATCCCGGCGGCGTCGGCGATCTTGCGGACGGTGGTGGCGTTGTAGCCCTGCGCGGCGAAGACTTCGGCGGCGGTGTCGAGGAGTTCCCGGCGCCGTTCGGGCGAGGGCGTCACCTGCGGCTTCTTCTTGGCTGCGGGCGGGGCCGCGGGCTTGTTCGTTGGCACGCGTCCATTGTCGGGCAGGCCGTTACGGGTGCTGGCTGCTGACGGACACCGTCTCGCCCGTCATGTACGAGGCGTAGCCGCTGGCCAGGAAGACGATGACGTTGGCGACCTCCCAGGGCTCGGCGTACCGGCCGAAGGCCTCGCGGGCGGTGAGTTCGGCCAGGAGCTCCTCGCTGGTGACCTTCACCAGGTGGGGGTGCATGGCCAGGCTCGGGGCGACGGCGTTGACGCGTACGCCGAACTCCGCGGCCTCCAGGGCGGCGCAGCGCGTGAGCGCCATGACCCCGGCCTTGGCCGCGGCGTAGTGGGCCTGGCCGGCCTGGGCGCGCCAGCCGACGACGGAGGCGTTGTTGACGACGACTCCGCCGGCGCCGGAGGCCCGGAAGGAGCGCAGTGCGGCGCGGGTGCAGCGGAAGGTGCCGTTCAGGGTGACGTCGAGGACGCGGGTCCACTGTGCGTCGGTCATGTCGACGAGGGCGGTGGTGCCGCCGAGTCCGGCGTTGTTGACGACGATGTCGAGGCGGCCGTGGGCCTGCTCGGCGAGCGCGAACAGCGCTCCGACCTGCTGCTCGTCGGTGACGTCGCAGGGCAGGGAGGCGACGCGGCCGGGACCGAACTCGGCGGTGAGCGCGTCCTCGGTCTCCTTCAGCCGGCGGGCGTGGGCGTCGCCGATGACGATGCGGGCGCCCTCCTCCAGGAAGCGGCGGGCGGTGGCCCCGCCGATCCCGGCGCCCGCGGCGGCGGTGATGACGGCGGTGCGGCCTCGCAGCAGGTGGTGGCCGGCGGTGTACCGGGGCTCGTTCATGCGAACTCCTCGACGCTGCTCATGACCGTACGTTAACCTACCAAACACTTGTTAGGGAAGTGACGGCGTTCGAGGAGGCGGGCACCCGATGGACCTGACCCAGACGGCCGGAGTGGACGCCTTCCGGGCCGAGGCGCGCGCCTGGCTGGCCGAACACGTACCGGCCGCTCCCCTGCCCTCGCTGGAGACGCGGGAGGGCTTCGCTGCGCACCGGGCGTGGGAGGCTCGGCTGCACGCGGACCGCTGGTCGGTGGTGTCCTGGCCCGAGGAGTACGGCGGGCGGGGCGCCGACCTCCCGAAGTGGCTGGTCTTCGAGGAGGAGTACTGGGCGGCGGGCGCGCCCGGCCGGGTCTCGCAGAACGGAATCAGCCTGCTCGCGCCGACGCTCTTCGACCACGCGACGCCAGAGCAGCGGGCGCGCGTGCTGCCGCCGATGGCGAGCGGTGAGGTGGTCTGGGCGCAGGCCTGGTCGGAGCCGGAGGCGGGGTCGGACCTGGCCTCGCTGACGTCGCGGGCGGTCCGGACGGACGGCGGCTGGCTGCTGTCCGGGCAGAAGACCTGGTCGTCGCGGGCGGCCTTCGCGGACCGGGCCTTCGGCATCTTCCGCACCGACCCCGACGCCCCGAAACCGCACCAGGGGCTGACGTACCTGATGTTCGACCTGCGGGCGGCGGGGGTCACGGTGCGGCCCATCGGCCGCCTCGACGGCAAGCCGGCCTTCGCCGAGCTGTTCCTGGACGGGGTCTTCGTACCGGACGAGGACGTGATCGGGGAGCCGGGGCAGGGCTGGCGCATCGCGATGTCGACCACCGGCAACGAGCGCGGCCTGACCCTGCGCTCCCCCGGCCGGTTCCTGGCGGCGGCGGACCGGCTGTCCGCCCTGTGGCGGCAGCGGAGCGATCCGGCCGACACGGCGCTGCGCGACCGGGTGGCGGACGCCGTGGTCGGCGCGCGCGCCTACGAGCTGTTCACCTGGGCCGCCGCCTCCCGGTTCGCCGCGGGCGGGGCGGCCGGCGCCGAGTCCAGCCTGAACAAGGTGTTCTGGTCGGAGTACGACATCGCCCTGCACGAGACGGCCCTGGACCTGCTGGGCGCGGACGCCGAGCTGGCGGACGGGCCGTGGGCCGAACCCTGGATCTTCTCGCTGGCCGGGCCGATCTACGCGGGGACGAACGAGATCCAGCGCGACATCATCGCCGAGCGGCTGCTCGGCCTGCCGAAGGGCCGCCGCTGATGCGTTTCCTGCCGACCGACGAGCAGTCGGACTTCGCCCGTACGCTGCGCTCCCTGCTCGGGGCGGCGCAGGTCCCGGCGGCCGCACGGGCGTGGGCGGACGGAGCGTACGGGCCCGGGCTGGCGCTGCGGTCCCGCCTCGCGGCGACGGGCCTGTTCGCGCTCGCCGCGCCCGAGGCGTACGAGGGGGCCGGGCTGCTCCCCGTGGAGCTGGCGCTCGGGTTCGTGGAGCTGGGCCGGGCGGGGGTGCCGGGGCCGGTGGTGGAGAGCGCCGCCGTATCGGTACTGCTGTCGGAGCTGGGGGACGGGGCGCTCGCCGAGCGGTACCTGCCGGGTCTGGTCGCGGGCGAGGCCTGGGCCACGCTGACGCTGCCGGCCGACTGCGGCGGCGGCCCGTACGCGCTGGACGCGGAGGCGGCGACGTACCGCTTCGCCGTGTCGGGGGCGGGCGAGCTGCGGCCGGCCGCAGCGGGCGGCACCCTGCGGTCGACGGATCCTGCCCGGCGGCTGTCGCGCCTCTCGACCGGTGGGAGCGAGCCGCTCGCGGCGGGACCGGCGGTGGATCGGGCCGCGCGCACGGCCGGGCTCTGGGCACGGCTGCTGACGGCGGCCCAGTGCCTGGGCGTGGCCGAGGCACTGCTGGAGCGGACGGTCGGATACGTGAAGCAGCGCACGCAGTTCGGGGTGCCGATCGGCTCCTTCCAGACGGTCAAGCACCGGCTGGCGGACACCCTCGTGGCGCTGGAGTTCGCGCGGCCCCTGGTGTGGGCGGCGGCGCTGTCACTGGCCCCGGGGGACGTGGCCGCGGCGAAGCTGCGCTGCGGCGAGGCGGCGTACCGCGCGGCCCTGACGGCGCTCCAGCTCCATGGTGCGGTCGGCTACACCGAGGAGCTGGACCTGTCGCTGTGGCTGCGCAAGGCACGCCCGCTGCGGGACGCCTGGGGGACGCCGTCGGCCTGCCGGACCCAGGTGCTGCGACCGCTCACACCCGGGTGACGTGGAGTCCGACCACGTAGCTCTCCTGGACCGTGCCGTCGGGGAAGTGCCGTGCCAGGAGGGCACGTTCCGTGTCGACGAACACGCGGGTGCCGGACTCCCCCAGCATCAGGAAGGCGGAGTGGCTGGCGAGGTTGGCGAGGTGCGCCTCCAGCGGAACGCTCCGCGACCAGCGCACGGAGCGGGAGGCGAAACCGCCCGGCACGCGGGGCAGCGTACGGAAGCCGGTTGCCTGCTTCGCCCCGAAGAACTCCGCCAGGCGGGCCTCCTGCTCGCCGATCCAGGGGACGGTGGTGTCGGCGTCGTTCCACCAGAGGGCGAGCGCGCCGCCGGGCCGCAGCACCCGGCGGGCCTCGGGGACGGAGCGGGCCGGGTCGGTCCAGTGCCAGGCCTGGGCGTAGGTGAGGAGGTCGACGGCAGCGGTGGCGAGCGGGAGTTGGTTCCCGTCCCCGCGCACGATCGGGATACCGGGGTGCGCGCGGCGCAGCTGCGCGGCCATCCCGTCGCCCGGTTCCACGGCGACGACCTCGGCTCCGCGCGCGTGCAGCAGGGCGGTGGCGATCCCGGTGCCGGCGCCGACGTCGGCCACGCGGGCGCCGACGAGCGGCCGGCCGACCAGCTCCTCCAGGGCGTCGAAGAGGGCCGGCGGGTATCCGGGCCGGTGGGCGGCGTAGGAAGCGGCCGCGGCGTCGAAGGAACGGGCGCGTGTCGTCATGCGTCCATTCTTTTCGATCACACGAACGACGCAACAAGATCGAGGTACCAGGACATGCGCAGGACCATCACCACCGCCGTCTCGCTGTGCGCCGGGGCGGCGCTGCTCCTCAGCGGCTGCGGGAGCGCGGAGCCGAAGCCGGCCCCGGAGGGCGGGAAGCAGCAGCCGCAGCCGGCGGGCTCGCAGGACCGGGGTCAGGGGCCCGCGCCGGCCCCGGCGGCCGGCGGTGGCGCGAAGCACGAGGTGACCCTGGAGGTCGGCGGCACCGGCAGGACGGCCGTCATGTACAGCGGCATCGGCAGCGGCTTCGAGCCGCAGATCCTGCCGTGGTCGAAGTCGGGCACCGCCGAACTGACCGCGGCGGAGCAGAAGGTGGGCTACCTGGTCAACGTGGTCCCGGGCACGATCACGGGCGCCGACGGCAAGCTCCAGCAGGCCCCCTGCACGATCAAGGTCGACGGCAAGGTGGTCGCGGAGAGCGACGGCGTCACGAACGCCAAGGGCTGCTCGTACACGATCAAGCAGTAGCCGGCGGCCCCGCGCGCCGCCTGCCGTCAGGCACGGGAGCGGCGCAGGGAGATCCGGAGCACCAGGGCGGTCTGGAGCAGGAGGAGCGCGCCGGTGCCGGTCGCCTGCCACAGCGGCCGGTCCGGGCGGCCGCCCAGGGACCACGCGGGCCCGTCCGGGTCGACGGTGACCATCAGCCGGGCGCCGACCGCGAGGTCCAGCGTCACCGGGCCGGGCAGGTCGCGGCCCGCTTCCGTGCGCAGCCGCAGCGACGGGGACATGGTCGAGCCGTCCTCCACCATCGTCCGCCGCGCGACCACCGCCACCTCCTCCCGGCCGCGATCGTGCAGGACGTGCCGGTCCCAGGTGATCCCACCCATGACCGCGACGCCGACCGCGGTGAGGGCCACGGCGGTACGGGCGACGAACTCGGCGTCCGTGCCGTGCGGTACGGCCGCACCCGCGACGAAGACGGCCAGCAGCACCGGTACCCAGAGGCCCTCCGGGCCGCGCAGCATCCAGATCGCCCCGAACTCCACTGCCAGGAGGAGGCAGTTGCGCAGCACCGCTGCCAGCAGCCCCCGTGTCCGATCAGCCATGGACACATCATGCCCGGCGGGTGCGCGGTGCCATGCGGGCCCGTGGCGGGTCCGTGCGGGTCCTTGCGGTCCGTGCGGGTCCGTGCGGGTCAGGCCGTCGTCATTCCTCCGTCAACGGTGAACTCGGCGCCCGTGACGTACGAGGACGCGTCCGAGCAGAGGAAGAGGACGAGCTCGGCGACCTCCTCCGGCCGCCCGATCCGCCCCAGGGGCAGGTGCGACCAGTCCCGGCCCTCGACCGCGCCGGCCACCATCGGGGTGTCGATGGCCCCCGGGTGCACCGAGTTCACCCGGATCCGGTCCCGGGCCAGGTCCAGTGCCGCCGACCGGGTCAGCCCGCGCAGCCCGAACTTGGTGGAACCGTAGGCCGCGTGGCCCCGTATCCCGACCAGCCCGGCGGTGGAGGAGACGTTGACGACGGAGCCGCCCCCGCCCGTGCGGAGCACCGGGGCCACGGCCTGGATGCCGAGGAAGGGTCCCAGCAGGTTGACCCGCAGGAGGGTCTCGAAGTCGTCGAGCCGCTGCTCCTCCACGTGGGCCGTGCGCCACAGGGCGGCATTGTTGACCAGCGCCGACACGGTGCCGAAGGCGCGTACCGACGCGGCGACCACCGCCGCCCAGCCCGCCGGTTCACCCACGTCGTGGCGGACGTACAGGCCCTGCTCCCCGAGCTCCGCCGCAACGGCCCGCCCCTCTTCCTCCCGGATGTCGGTGACCACCACCCGCGCACCGGCCCCGGCGAGGAGCCGCGCCGCGGCGGCGCCCTGGCCGCGCCCGGCGCCGGTGACGATGACGACCTTCCCGTCGAGTCCGGTGCGCACCACGGAGCCCCCTCGCTCGTATGCCTAATAGGCATACTTCTAGCAGTCGTGTCCGCAAGCGGGAAGGGTGCCGGGCGGGCGGTCGTGAACTGCGCGGCGTGGCCGACGACACGAACCGGCGCACGCTCCCCGCGACCGGCTGGGCGGTGCTCGGCCTGCTCTCCTTCCAGGAGAAGCTCTCCGGCTACGACCTGAAGAAGCGGTCGGACCTGTCGCTGCGCTCCTTCTACTGGAGCCCGTCCTTCAGCCAGGTCTACGGTGAGCTCAAGCGCCCGGAGAAGGCCGGCTACGCGACCTCGCGCCGGATCGGCCACGACACCGGGACGCGGGACAAGCGCGTGTACCGGATCACCGGTGAGGGCCCGGCGGCCGTACGGGAGTGGGCCCGGCGGACCCCGGTCGACCCGCCGGTCCTCAAGCACGGCCCGATGCTGCGGCTGTGGCCGGGCCACCTGCTGGAGCCGGAACAGATGCGCGAAGTCCCGCAGCGGCAGCGGGACTTCGCGGAGGAGATGCGCCGCGGCCCGGAAGCCCACGCGAAGGCAGACGCGGAGGCCGACGCGAAGGCCGACGCGGAGGCGACCGGCGACGTGCCGGCGGGAGCGTACCCGGCGGTGACCCTCAAGTGGGCCGAGCGCCACTACGCCTCCGAACGCGACCTGGCGGCGGCCGTGCCGGCCGACATCGAGGCACTGCCCCACCACCGCCCGCCCGGCCCGGAGACGCCCCGCCCGAACCGACCGCGGCGCCCGGGCGTTCGGCACTACCCTCGCTCCATGACGAGCAGCGCCATCAGCCTCCGCAAGGTCGAGGAGTCGGCTCCGGCCCTCGTGAACCTCTACAAGACCGCCGGGATATCCCTGCGCAAGTACGGCCTGGAGGGCGGCCGCGCCGCCGTCTACCTCGTCCTGGACTACTCCGGGTCGATGCGCCCGTACTACCAGGACGGCAGCGTGCAGGCCCTCGCTGACCGGGTGCTGGGCCTGTCCGCGCACCTGGACGACGACGCCCGCGTGCCGGTGGTCTTCTTCTCCACCGAGGTCGACGCCGTGGAGGAAATCACCCTGCCCGGCCACGAGGGCCGGGTCACCGAGATCGCCTCCCGCCTGGGCCACATGGGCAAGACGGCCTACCACGCGGCGATGGACGCGGTCATCGACCACTACCTCGACTCCGGGTCGACCGCCCCCGCCCTGGTCGTCTTCCAGACCGACGGCGGCCCGATCAACAAGCTGGCGGCCGAGAGGTACCTGTGCAAGGCGGCCCGGCTGCCGCTGTTCTGGCAGTTCGTGGGCTTCGGCAACACCCGCAGCACCCAGTTCGACTTCCTGCGCCGGCTGGACGAGCTGCCGGTCCCGGCGAAGCGGCCCGTGGACAACGCGGGCTACTTCCACGCCGGCCTCGACCCGCGCACCGTGCCCGACGGCGAACTGTACGACCGCCTCGTGGGGGAGTTCCCCGCCTGGCTGGCGGCGGCCCGCGGGGCGGGCATCGTGCGCGCCTGACCCCCGGGCGCCGGTGCCCGCGCTTTGATGGATGTATGACGCACACCAGTTGGGCAGTCTTCGAGAGGGCGGAACCGGACTTCGCGGCGGCCGTCCGGGCCCGTTTCGCGCAGTACCCGCATCACGTCCTGGCCACCCTCCGCAAGGACGGCTCCCCCCGGGTGGCCGGGCTGAACGTCGACATCCGGGGCGGGGAGCTGTGGCTCGGCATGATGGCCGGCTCGATGAAGGCCAAGGACCTCCAGCGCGACCCGCGCTTCGCGCTGCACACCAATCCGGGCGCGGGCGAGACCATGCCGGACGGGGACGTACGGATCTCCGGCCGGGCGGTGGAGCTCGTCGACCCGCCCGAACTCCACCGGTACGCGGAGGAGACGGAGACCCCGCACCCCTTCCACCTCTTCTACGCCGACCTGACGGAGGTCGTCCACATCGGTATCGAGGGGGACGACCTGGTGGTGCGGACGTGGCTCCCGGAACACGGCCTGCGCACCCAGCGCCGGGGCAACGACGACGAGCCACCCCGCGAGGACCCCGCCCCGGAGGACGAGCCCGGCGGCGGCGGCCTGCCGCTGCGGTGAGTACGTGTACTCAGGCGGGTGTCAGTACCGCTGGTTAGCGTTACGACGGTCCGACGAACGGACGACACGACCACCTGGGGGACGACATGAAGAAGCGCACGACGGCCCTGGCGGCCCTGGCCCCGGTCCTCGCCCTGACCCTGGCGGCGACCCCGGCCCAGGCCGCCCCGGCGGGGGAGATCATCGGCTACCCGGGCCCCGACGGGCTGATCTGGATCGCCGACCAGGCCGGCTCCAGCGGCTTCGTCTCGGGGGGCCTCTCATCCCGGCTGGACACGTTCATCACCTTCGGCTGCGCCGACGGCGGAAGCATAGAGGTCTCGTTCCGGCTCCAGGAACACCCGGACCGCGACCCGGCCCCGTTCACCGTCGAGTGCCCCGGCACGGACCCGACGGTCGTCACGGTCCCCCTCGGCACGGGCATCCACGGCGGATTCACCGCATGGGTGACGGCCTCGACCCCGACCACCCGCTGGGGCGCCACGGTCACCCAGCCCGAATAGCCCCGAATCCGCCGCAGCGCCCGCCGTACCCTGCGGGCGCTGCGGCACCCTGCGTCAGGCGCGCACCAGCTCGAAGCCGGCCCTGACCGTCTTGCCCACCACCTCTGGGCGCACCTCGAACTCGTCGGCGAGCGCGGCGACCATCAAGAGACCGCGTCCCCTTTCCGACGAGCAGCCGGGCCGACCCGGCAGCGGGTGACCCGGGCCGCTGTCACGCACCTCGATCCACACCCGTCCTCCCTCCCGTGTCAGCCGCACCGAGAACTCACGCCCGGGCAGGGCGCCGTGCAGTACGGCGTTCGCCGCCAGCTCCGAGGCGCAGAGGCGCATGTCGTCCCACCTCTGGGACACGCCCCAGCCGGCAAGCGTGTCACCGACGAACTGCCGGACCGCACGCGCCGAAACGCGAGCCCGGGGGAATCGCTGCTCTCGAAACGAAGACACGGACCTACCACCTCACTTTGTGCTTCCAAGGCAACACAGAACGTATCGCTGTTCGCGAAAAGCAGCAAGGTTTTCAGGGTGGGTGCACGCGGCGCCGTCGCATAACGTGGAGGCGACGGAACGGACTTCAGGCCTGGGAGGCACCATGAGCGGCAACGAGTGGACGAGTACGTCGATGCCGTACCTGACCGCGCGCCCGCCCGGCGCGCCGGACGCCTGGACGGACGAGGCCTCGAGCGCCGGGCGTCGAGGCGGTCAGCGCATCCTGCACGCCGGCGACACACCCGCTCCGGCCGCCGTCGCCGCCATGCTCGGCCTGGCCGCCGGAAGCACCGTCGTGGTACGCCGCAGGATCATTGAAATCGACCACGAGCCGACCGAGTTGACCGACACCTACTATCCCCCGGACATCGCCGTCGGAACCGCTCTCGCCGGCACGGCGAAGATCCGTGGAGGCGCCGTCACCCTCTTGGCCGCCCTGGGGCACATCGGCGTGCGCGTCGTCGAGAACGTGACGGCGCGGATGCCCAGCGACGAGGAGCGCGCAGGACTCCGCCTCGCGCCGGCTGAACCGGTTCTGCAACTCGCTCGCACCACCTACGACTCGGCGGACCGGGCCATTCAGGCGGACATCATGGTCATGCCCGCCGGACGCCATCAGGTTCGGTACGAGATCAGGATCGGATGACCTTGCCCAGCCACGAAGCCGATGATTTCGACCCGCGACCGCTCCATGTCCGGATCGCCGCCGATCTCCGCGAGGAGATCCTGAGCGGCGAGCTGGCGGCGGGTGCGAAGCTGCCCTCGACCACGCAGCTCAAGGACCGGTTCAATGCCTCCAATGCCACGATCCAGAAAGCCGTGCACCTGCTGAAGGACGAGGGACTCGCCGTCGGGCGGGCCGGAGCCGCGGTGACCGTCCGGGAGAACCGGCAGCGAACCGTCCGCCCGGCCGAATCCCTCACCACGGCGGCCGCCGGGGAGCCGTACCCCTGGCTGACCGGCGCCACGAACTCGCGGTCGTCCGCACGCAGTGTCCTGCTGTCCGTGGAGGAGGTGCCGGTCGCCGGTGACGTGGCCGAGGCCCTCGGTCTGCCGAGCGGCGAGTCGGCCGTGCGCCGCCGCCAGCTGATCAGCATCGAGGGTGAACCGGCCGAGCTGGTCACCTCGTACTACCCCCTGGACATCGCGCGCTCCACGGCTCTTGCCGAGCCTCGCCGGATCCGAGGCGGTACACCGACCCTGCTGACCTCCCTGGGATTCCCGCCGCGCCACAGCGTGGACCGGATCTCCGCGCGCGTGGCGACGCAGGAGCAGTACAGGGCCCTGCGGCTCCCCGGTGAGCTGCCGGTCCTGCGCACCCTCCGCACCGTGTACGGCGACGATGATCGACCGGTCGAGGTCACCGTCATGGTCAAGGCCGGCCACCTCTACGAGCTGCGGTACGAGTTCACCCCTGGAGCCTGACCGAACACGTCACAGCGCCCGCCACCCCTGGTCGGGGACGTGGCGGGCGCTGTGCCGGGTGTTCCGTACGCCGTTGTACGGACCGTATGAGGGGTCCCGCCCTTCGCGAGGCGGGGGCGCTTCCGGGGGCCCCGGCGTCGCACCGCCGGTCGGAGGCCGGCGCAGCCGGGCGAAGCCCGGGAGGCCGCCCACGGCCGAGCGGTGCGAGCACGGCGTCCGGAAGGAGTCGTGGCGGGCGCTGTGCCGGGTGTTCCGTACGCCCTTGTACGGACCGTATGAGGGGTCCCGCCCTTCGCGAGACGGGGGCGCTTGCGGGGGCCCCGGCGTCGCACCGCCGGTCGGAGGCCGGCGCAGCCGGGCGAAGCCCGGGAGGCCGCCCACGGCCGAGCGGTGCGAGCACGGCGTCCAGAAGGAGTCGTGGCGGGCGCTGTGCCGGGTGTTCCGTACGCCCTTGTACGGACCGTATGAGGGGTCCCGCCCTTCGCGAGGCGGGGGCGCTTCCGGTGACCCGCACCCGCACCGCCGGTCGGAGGCCGGCGCAGCCGGGCGAAGCCCGGGAGGCCGCCCACGGCCGAGCGGTGCGAGCACGGCGTCCGGAAGGAGTCGTGGCGGGCGCTGTGCCGGGTGTTCCGTACGCCCTTGTACGGACCGTATGAGGGGTCCCGCCCCTCGCGAGGCGGGGGCGCTTCCGGTGACCCGCACCCGCACCGCCGGTCGGAGGCCGGCGCAGCCGGGCGAAGCCCGGGAGGCCGCCCACGGCCGAGCGGTGCGAGCACGGCGTCCGGAAGGAGTCGTGGCGGGTGCTGTGCCGGGTGTTCCGTACGCCGTTGTACGGACCGTATGAGGGGTCCCGCCCTTCGCGAGACGGGGGCGCTTCCGGGCTACACCGTCAGGGAGCGGTCCGTCGGCTTGACCGGGTACGGGAGGGTGCTGCTGCCGGTCAGGAAGCGGTCGACGCCGCGGGCGGCCGAGCGGCCCTCCGCGATGGCCCAGACGATCAGCGACTGGCCGCGGCCCGCGTCGCCGGCGACGAAGACGCCGTCGACGTTGGTCGCGTAGGAGGCGTCGCGGTCGATGTTGCCGCGGGCGTCCAGGTCCACGCCGAACTGCTGGACCAGGCCGTTCGCCTGGTCGGTGCCCGTGAAGCCCATCGCCAGGGTCACCAGCTGCGCGGGGAGGACGCGCTCGGTGCCGGGCTTCTGGACGAGCTTGCCGTCGACGAACTCGACCTCGACCAGGTGCAGGGCCTTGACGTTGCCGTCCTCGTCACCCTCGAAGTGGGTGGTGGAGACGGAGTAGACCCGCTCGCCGCCCTCCTCGTGGGCCGAGGTGACCTTGTAGAGCATCGGGAACGTCGGCCACGGCTGGTTGGCGTTCCGCTCCTCGCCCGGCTTCGGCATGATCTCCAGCTGCGTGACCGAGGCAGCGCCCTGGCGGTGGGCGGTGCCCACGCAGTCCGCGCCGGTGTCGCCGCCGCCGATGACGACGACGTGCTTGCCCTCGGCGGTGATGGGCGGGGCCAGGAAGTCGCCCTCCTGGACCTTGTTCGCGAGCGGCAGGTACTCCATGGCGAAGTGGATGCCGCCCAGCTCGCGGCCCGGGACGGGCAGGTCGCGGGAGACGGTGGCACCCGCCGCGACGACCACCGCGTCGAACCGCTTGCGCAGATCCGTCGCCGTGATGTCACGGCCGACCTCGATGCCGGTGCGGAACTTGGTGCCTTCCGCGCGCATCTGCTCGATGCGGCGGTTGATGTGCACCTTCTCCATCTTGAACTCGGGGATGCCGTAGCGGAGCAGGCCGCCGATGCGGTCCGCGCGCTCGTAGACGACCACGGTGTGGCCGGCCCGGGTCAGCTGCTGGGCGGCGGCCAGGCCGGCCGGGCCCGAGCCGATCACGGCGACGGTCTTGCCCGACAGGCGCTCGGGGGCCTGCGGGGTGACGTCCCCGTTGTCCCACGCCTTGTCGATGATCGAGACCTCGACGTTCTTGATGGTGACGGCCGGCTGGTTGATGCCGAGCACGCACGCCGATTCGCACGGGGCCGGGCACAGGCGGCCCGTGAACTCCGGGAAGTTGTTCGTCGCGTGCAGCCGCTCCGACGCCGCCGCCCAGTCGTCGCGGTAGGCGTAGTCGTTCCACTCGGGGATCAGGTTCCCGAGCGGGCAGCCGTTGTGGCAGAACGGGATGCCGCAGTCCATGCAGCGGCCGGCCTGCTTGCTGATGATCGGCAGCAGCGAGCCCGGGACGTAGACCTCGTTCCAGTCCTTCAGCCGGTCGGCGACCGGACGGGAACAGGCGGTCTCGCGCGTGGTGGTGAGGAAGCCCTTCGGGTCAGCCATGGGTCGCCGCCTCCATCATCTTCTCCGTGGTCTCGGATTCCGAGAGTCCGGCGAGCCGAGCGGCGTCCTTGGCGGCGAGCACTGCCTTGTACGTGGTGGGGATGATCTTGCTGAAGCGGTCCACCGCGACGGACCAGTCAGCCAGGAGCTTCGCGGCCACGGTCGAGCCGGTCTCCTCCTCGTGGCGGCGCACCACATCGTGCAGCCACTGCTTGTCGGTGTCGGACAGGGCCTCGACGGCGCCCGCGTTGCCGACGTTGACGTTGTGCGGGTCCAGGTCGACGACGTAGGCGACGCCGCCCGACATGCCGGCCGCGAAGTTGCGGCCCGTCTCGCCGAGGACGACCGCCGTGCCGCCGGTCATGTACTCGCAGCCGTGGTCGCCCACGCCCTCCGAGACGACCAGGGCGCCGGAGTTGCGGACGCAGAAGCGCTCGCCGGTGCGGCCGCGCAGGAACATCTCGCCGCCGGTGGCCCCGTAGCCGATGGTGTTGCCGGCGATGGTGGAGTACTCGGCGAGGTGGTCGGCGCCGCGGTCCGGGCGGACCACGATGCGGCCCCCGGAGAGGCCCTTGCCGACGTAGTCGTTGGCGTCGCCCTCCAGGCGGAGGGTGATGCCCTTCGGGACGAAGGCGCCGAAGGACTGGCCGGCCGAGCCCGTGAAGGTCAGGTCGATGGTGTTGTCGGGCAGGCCCGCACCGCCGAACTTCTTGGTGACGTGGTGGCCGAGCATCGTGCCGACGGTCCGGTTGATGTTCCGGATGGCGACCTGGGCGCGGACCGGCTGGGCGGTTTCGGCGGACTCGGCGTTCAGCGCGTCGGCCGCGAGCTCGATCAGCTCGTTGTCGAGGGCCTTCTCCAGACCGTGGTCCTGCTCGATCAGGGCGTGGCGGACCGCGCCCTCGGGCAGCTCAGGCACGTGGAAGAGCGGCTCCAGGTCGAGACCCTGCGCCTTCCAGTGCGTGACGGCCTGGGTGGTGTCGAGGAGCTCGGCGTGGCCGACGGCCTCCTCGATCGTGCGGAAGCCCAGCTCGGCGAGGAGCTCGCGGACCTCCTCCGCGATGAACTCGAAGAAGTTAACGACGAACTCGGGCTTGCCGGAGAAGCGGTCCCGCAGGACCGGGTTCTGCGTGGCGATGCCGACCGGGCAGGTGTCCAGGTGGCAGACGCGCATCATGACGCAGCCGGAGACGACGAGCGGCGCGGTCGCGAAACCGAACTCCTCGGCGCCGAGCAGCGCGGCGATGACCACGTCGCGGCCGGTCTTGAGCTGGCCGTCGGTCTGGACGACGATGCGGTCGCGCAGCCCGTTGAGCAGCAGGGTCTGCTGGGTCTCGGCGAGGCCGAGTTCCCAGGGGCCGCCCGCGTGCTTGAGCGAGGTGAGCGGGGAGGCGCCCGTACCGCCGTCGTGGCCGGAGATCAGGACGACGTCCGCGTGGGCCTTGGACACGCCGGCCGCGACCGTGCCGACGCCGACCTCGGAGACCAGCTTCACGTGGATGCGGGCGACCGGGTTGGCGTTCTTGAGGTCGTGGATCAGCTGGGCCAGGTCCTCGATGGAGTAGATGTCGTGGTGCGGCGGCGGTGAGATCAGGCCGACGCCCGGGGTGGAGTGCCGGGTCTTGGCGACCCAGGGGTAGACCTTGTGGCCGGGCAGCTGGCCGCCCTCGCCGGGCTTGGCGCCCTGCGCCATCTTGATCTGGATGTCGTCCGCGTTGACCAGGTACTCGCTCGTGACACCGAAGCGGCCGGAGGCGACCTGCTTGATGGAGGAGCGGCGCGCCGGGTCGTACAGGCGGTCCGGGTCCTCGCCGCCCTCACCGGTGTTGGACTTGGCGCCCAGCTGGTTCATGGCGATGGCGAGGGTCTCGTGCGCCTCCTTGGAGATGGAGCCGTACGACATGGCGCCGGTGGAGAAGCGCTTGACGATCTCGGAGACCGGCTCGACCTCGTCGATCGGGATCGACGGACGGTCGGACTTGAAGCCGAAGAGGCCGCGGAGCGTCATGAGGCGCTCGGACTGCTCGTTCACGCGGTCCGTGTACTGCCGGAAGATGTCGTACCGGCGGTTGCGGGTGGCGTGCTGGAGGCGGAAGACCGTCTCCGGGTCGAACAGGTGCGGCTCGCCCTCGCGGCGCCACTGGTACTCGCCGCCGATCTCCAGCGCGCGGTGCGTGGCGGCGACGCCGGAGGCCGGGTACGCCTTGGCGTGGCGGGCGGCCACCTCCTTGGCGATGACGTCCAGGCCGGCGCCGCCGATCTTGGTGGCGGTGCCGTTGAAGTAGGTCTCGACGAACTCGTCGTTGAGGCCGACGGCCTCGAAGACCTGGGCGCCGCGGTAGGAGGCGACGGTGGAGATGCCCATCTTGGACATGACCTTCAGGACGCCCTTGCCGAGCGCGTAGATCAGGTTCTTGATGGCCTGCTCCGGCTCCAGGCCGGACAGGAAGGTACCGGCGCGCAGCAGGTCCTCGACGGACTCCATGGCGAGGTACGGGTTGACCGCGGCGGCGCCGTAGCCGATGAGCAGGGCGACGTGGTGCACCTCGCGGACGTCACCGGCCTCGACGAGCAGGCCCACCTGGGTGCGCTGCTTGGTGGCGATGAGGTGGTGGTGCACGGCGGCGGTGAGGAGCAGCGACGGGATCGGCGCGTGCTCGGCGTCGGAGTGCCGGTCGGAGAGGACGATGAGGCGGGCGCCGTTGGCGATGGCCGCGTCGGCCTCGGCGCGGATCTGCTCGATCCGGGCGGCGAGGGCCTCGCCGCCGCCGGAGACCCGGTAGAGGCCGGAAAGGGTGGCGGCCTTCATGCCGGGCATGTCGCCGTCGGCGTTGATGTGGATGAGCTTGGCCAGCTCGTCGTTGTCGATCACCGGGAAGGGCAGGGTGACGCTGCGGCAGGACGCGGCGGTCGGCTCCAGCAGGTTGGACTGCGGGCCGATCGAGGACAGCAGCGAGGTGACGAGTTCCTCGCGGATGGCGTCCAGCGGCGGGTTGGTGACCTGCGCGAAGAGCTGGGTGAAGTAGTCGAAGAGCAGCCGGGGGCGCTCGGACAGGGCCGCGATCGGGGAGTCCGTGCCCATGGAGCCGAGCGGCTCGCCGGCGGTACGGGCCATCGGCGCGAGGATGACGCGCAGCTCTTCCTCGGTGTAGCCGAAGGTCTGCTGGCGGCGGGTGACCGAGGCGTGCGTGTGCACGATGTGCTCGCGCTCGGGCAGGTCCGTCAGCTCGATCTCGCCGGTCTCCAGCCATTCGGCGTAAGGGGCGGCGGTGGCGAGCTCGTTCTTGATCTCGTCGTCCTCGACGATCCGCTTCTGGGCGGTGTCGACGAGGAACATCTTGCCGGGCTGGAGGCGGCCCTTGCGGACGACCTTGGCCGGGTCGATGTCGAGGACGCCGACCTCGGAGCCGAGGACGACGAGGCCGTCGTCGGTGACCCAGTAGCGGCCGGGGCGCAGGCCGTTGCGGTCGAGGACCGCGCCGACCTGGGTGCCGTCGGTGAAGGTGACGCAGGCGGGGCCGTCCCAGGGCTCCATCATCGTGGAGTGGTACTGGTAGAAGGCGCGGCGGGCCGGGTCCATGGAGGCGTGGTTCTCCCAGGCCTCCGGGATCATCATGAGCACGCTGTGCGGCAGCGACCGGCCGCCGAGGTGGAGCAGCTCCAGGACCTCGTCGAAGGAGGCCGAGTCGGAGGCGTCCGGGGTGCAGATGGGGAAGATGCGGTCGAGCGCGCCCTCGCCGAAGGCGGTGGACGCGAGCTGGGACTCGCGGGCCTTCATCCAGTTGCGGTTGCCCTTGACCGTGTTGATCTCGCCGTTGTGGGCGACGAAGCGGTACGGGTGGGCGAGCGGCCACGACGGGAAGGTGTTCGTGGAGAACCGGGAGTGGACCAGGGCGAGCGCCGAGGCGAAGCGGCGGTCGGAGAGGTCGGGGAAGAAGGGCTCCAGCTGGCCGGTGGTCAGCATGCCCTTGTAGACGATGGTGCGGGCGGAGAGCGACGGGAAGTACACGCCGGCCTCGCGCTCGGCGCGCTTGCGCAGCACGAACGCCTTGCGGTCCAGCTCGATGCCGGTCGTCCCGTTGCTCACGAAGAGCTGGCGGAAGGCGGGCATGGTGGCGCGGGCGCCGTTGCCGAGCAGGTCGGGGGTGACCGGGACCTCGCGCCAGCCGAGGACCGTGAGGTTCTCCTCGGCGGCGATGGCCTCGATCTGCTCCGCGGCGACGGCCTGTGCGGTGCCGTCGGCGGGGAGGAAGGCGATGCCGACGGCGTACGCGCCGGCCTCGGGGAGCTCGAATCCGGCGACCTCGCGCAGGAAGGCGTCCGGCACCTGGGACAGGATTCCCGCGCCGTCGCCGGAGTCCGGCTCGGAGCCGGTGGCGCCACGGTGCTCGAGGTTCCGCAGAACGGTCAGGGCCTGCTCAACGAGGGTGTGGGTGGCCTCGCCGGTGAGGTTCGCCACGAATCCGACGCCGCAGGCGTCCTTCTCGTTGCGCGGGTCGTACATGCCCTGCTGGGCGGGGCGACCGTCCATGGGCGACCAGGCGGTGTTCAGGCCGGTCGCGGAGTGCGTGGATGCGGAACGCATCGGCTCTCCCGTCGTCGTCGTGGCATATGTGCATAGCCGAGGGACGACGTTGGCCCTCTGCGAGAAATTTCGTGCAGATTACATGATGACGACTATCCCGAGAAGCGGATATGCCATTCCAGCATGCGGACACTGCGCGAGGCAGAAAGAGGGGACTTCCGCGGCACGGGGGCGGAGGTCCTGGCACAGGGCGGGCATCGTTGCCCGCCCGGAGTCCTGGAGTGATGCCCGGCGGACACGGGATCGAAACCGCCGGGTAACGGACTACTTATGTTGCGTACTGCATAGTGTCTCACTCCCGGGCCGGTCAGCCTATGGCTCCGCCGATCCAGGTTCCCAGGACGTACGTCACACCGGCCGCCGCGCCGCCGAGCAGCAGCTGGCGCAGGCCGCTGTACCACCACGACCGGGCGGTGACCCGGGCGACGACCGCACCGCAGGCGAAGAGACCGGCCAGGGCGAGCAGCACCGCGGGCCACAGGGCCGTGGCGCCGAGCAGGTAGGGCAGTACGGGGAGCAGCGCGCCCAGCGCGAAGGAGCCGAAGGACGAGACGGCGGCGACCAGCGGCGACGGCAGGTCGTCGGGGTCGATGCCGAGTTCCTCGCGGGCGTGGATCTCCAGGGCCTGCTCGGGGTCGCGGGAGAGCTGCACGGCGACCTCGCGGGCGAGCGCCGGCTCGACGCCGCGGGAGACGTAGAGCTCGGCGAGCTCCTCCATCTCGTCGACGGGGTGCTTGCGCAGCTGCTGCCGTTCGATGTCGAGTTCGGCGAGGACCAGCTCGCGCTGCGAGGCGACGGAGGTGTATTCACCGGCGGCCATCGAGAAGGCCCCGGCGGCGAGACCGGCGAGGCCGGTGATCACGACGGTCTGCGGGGCGACGGCTCCGCCGGCCACGCCGGTCATGAGGGCGAGGTTGGAGACGAGCCCGTCCATCGCGCCGAAGACGGCCGGCCGCAGCCATCCGCCGTTGACGTCGCGGTGGGTGTGGTTGTCGCGGTGGGCGGTGTGCAGCGGTGCTTCGATGTCGATGATGGACATGCGTGTTGTCTCCCCTTTTCTCCCCATTGGTGCGAACGGACGCCGTGACACGTCCCGCTCCCCCCTGAACACCTCGAAACTACGCACGATTTTCGCGGCCCGCCAGCAAGGAAGGCCGTACTTACCTGCGGTTTTGCGGGTCGGCGACCGGGTGACGCCGGTGTTCCCGGGGTGTTTCGCGGCGCGCGACAAACCGGATGACATGGCACAAATCCCCCAAGGGCTCATGATGGGCCCCATCCACGTGGGAGAGGCGCGCCAATGGAGCCGGTGAGGCAGATTGCATGCGATCCGCAGGTCCTCCTCGAACGGGCCCGGGGCGCTCTTCTGGGACTCGCGGTGGGCGACGCGCTCGGCGCCCCCGCGGAGAACATGAAGCCGTCGCAGATCCGGGCCACATGGGGCCGCATCGAGGGCTTCGTGACGGAGGACCCGGCGGGCACGGACGACACCGAGTACGCGATCTTCTCGGGGCTGCTCCTGGCGCGCCACGGCTCGGCGCTCACCGTCTCCCACGTCGAGCGGGCGTGGCACCACTGGATCGCCGACCTCGACGAAGGCCCGTTCCGCGGTGCGGGGTTCTCGGAGCGCGGCACGCTGGAGAACCTCCGCCGCGGCCTGGCGGCGCCCATCTCGGCCCAGCACCGGCACGCGTGGTCGGACGGACTGGCCATGCGGGCCGCGCCGTTCGGGGTGTTCGCCGCGGGCCGGCCCGCCGAGGCGGCACGGCTGGTCGCCATCGACGGCACGGTCAGCCACGACGGCGAGGGCATCTACGGCGGCCAGGCGGTCGCGGCGGGCGTGGCGGCGGCCATGGCGGGCGGCAGCCCGGCGTCCGTCGTCTCCGCCGCCCTCTCGGTGATCCCGTCGGACTCCTGGACGGCTCGCTCCCTGCGCCGGGCGGTCACCGCCGCCCCGCGCGGGGAACGGGCGGTGCGCTCGGCGGTCGTCATCGGCGGCTACCCGTGGACGGACCTGGCGCCGGAGGCGGTGGGCCTGGCCTTCGGCGCGTTCGCCGCCTCCGGCGGCGACTTCGCCGCCTCCGTCCTGACCGCCGTGAACATGGGGCGCGACGCCGACACCACCGCCGCGGTGGCGGGCGCCCTGGCCGGCGCGATGTCGGGCGCGACGGCGATCCCCGCCGCCTGGGGCTCCGCGATCGGCCCGGTACGCGGCAGCTGCCTGCCGTCGATGCGGGGCTACCACGTCCTGGACATCGCGGACCTCCTCACCCCCGAATACGAGGCCGCCCGATGACCGCGACCCCCCTGAACGAGCCCACCCCGCCCGACGTCGCCCCGGCCCGGCCACCGGAGTCCCTGACCCACCTGGCACCGGCGGACGGGCGGGGTCCGGGGGCGAACGCTCTGCCGAGGCCCGTGCCGGCGCACCCGGCGCCCCCCGCGGACCCGGCCCGCAGCAGTCCCGCCTCTGCGCCGGTCCGGGGGCCCCAGCACAGCGCGCGGTCCGCGGAGGCCGACGCGACGGCGGTCCCCGCGACCGGCGCCTGCCCCGGGGCGACGGCAGCCCCGGGGCTGGGCGCCCCGGCGGACCGGGCCGCCCTCGCGCCCTCGTACGCGCCACCGCCCTCGTACGCGCCACCGCCGACCGACCCGGCGGGTCCCCCCGTCCTCGGCCCCGGGGCGCCCCGGACGACGGAGGTCACGCCCGGGCCGGTACCGGCCTTCACACCGGTGGCACGGCCGCACCCCGAACCGGCCGACGAGGACACGAGCCGGAGGGCCCGGACGCCGGCGGGCGGGCCGGTGGCGGACCCGGACCCCGCAGGCCCGGCCGCCCTCCGTCACGCTGCCGCCGCCCCGCAACCACATGCGTCGTTGCCGGCCGTACCCGCGGTACCGGACCCCGGGCCGACGGACGCGGTCGGCGGGGCGGGCCCCACCTGTCCACCCGTGGTCATCTCGGCGGCCGGCCCCGGGGCAGGGGTCCGGCCGGCCGGGCTGCCCGCGGGCGCGGCGGAGCCGGGCGCCGGGCCGGCCGCCGTGTCCCCCACCGGGCTCGTGGAGCGCGGTGCCCCGGCCGGGCCGGGGCCCCGGGGCGTGCTCCTGGTTCCGGGGAGGGCCGGGGCGGGGCACCACCGGGCCCCCGCACCCGCGCACCGCAGCGCGACCCGCGCGGCCGGGCTCCCGGCCGGATTCCCGGCACGGGGCCCGGCCCCCGACCGGCGTCCCATCGAGGGCCTCCTGCTCGGGCTCGCCGCCGGTGACGCGGCCGGGTGGCCCGCGGCCCGCCACCGCGCCAGCCGGATGCCCGAGTGGACCCGCCGCCTCACCCGCGAGCTCGACACCTTCGCCGAGCAGAACGCCACCACCACCCTCCCCGTCCCCATCGCCCTCAACCAGCCCCCGGAGCCGCTGCGCCTCGGCCCGTCCGACGACGCCGAGTGGGCGGCGTTCGTGGCCGAATCCGTACTCACCGCCGCCGGCGTCCTCCTCAGCGACCTGTCCCGCTCCCGCCGCATGCGCGCCGCCATCGACCTCGCCTGGAACGCCCTCGCGTCCGAGGTCGCCGCCGCGGCGGAACGCGCACCCGAGGTCGAGTCCGCCGTCCTGCCCCTGCGCGCCCGGATCTCCGTACGCGCCGGCCTCGGCAACCTCGCCGCCGGCCTGCGCCCGCCCGCCACCGGCCACGACAACCCGCACTACTTCGACGACGCCGCCTGCGTCCGCGCCTGCGTGCTCGCCGTCGTCCACCCCGGCGACGCCGCGGCCGCCGCCGACCTCGCCGAGTTCGACGCCCGCTACACCCAGGACGGCGACGGCGTGCACGGCGCCCGCGCCATGGCCGCTGCCGTCGCCACCGCCCTCACCACCGCCGACGTCGACGCCGCCGTGGACGCCGCCCTCGCCCGGCTCCCCGCCGCCACCGAGATCGGCCGCAACGCCCGCCACGCCGTCCGCCTGGCCCGCGCCCACACGGAGGACGGGGCCTGCGCCGGCGCCTTCGCCATCGTCCCGATCCTTGAACACGAGATCGTGGACCACGTCTACAGCTACGGCATCGCCGCCGCCGAGACCGTCCCCGTGGCCCTCGCCCTCGCGACCGCCGCCCGCGGCCGGGCCACCGAGGCGGTACCGGCCGCCGCCTGCCTGTCCCGTGTCGCGGACTCCGCCCCCGCCCTCGCCGGCGCGCTCACCGGCGCCATCGGCGGCGGCGACTCGATTCCCGCCGCATGGCGCGAGGCCTGCCGCACCCTGTCCGGCTGCGCGCTCCCCCGCCTCGCCGGCACCGACCTCGTGCAACTCGCCGCGCTCCTCGCCGGCACCGAACTCACATCGCCCAGGACCGCCCCGCCGGAGCGGTCACCGCACGCGTGATGCGGCGGCTTCCAGCCCGGCGGCGCCGCTCAGGACGTGTCGCCACGCCTGCGCCGGCACGTCGGGGGCAAGGTGGTAACCCTCCCGCACGCACCGGCTGCGACCAGTGTTTCCGGACAAGGAGAGTGGAATGACGCTCACGTTGGAGGACCGGGCCTGCGGGGCCCTGGTCGGCGCCGCCGTCGGTGACGCGCTCGGCGGCCCCGTGGAGGGCTGGACCCCGGACCAGATCCTCGAACGGCACGGCGGCCGCGTCCACGGCATCGTCGGCCCGTGGCACGAGAACTGGCGCACGGCCCGCCCGATCGCCCCGTACCACAAGGGCGACGGGAACGTCACGGACGACACCTTGATGACGCACGCACTGGTACGGGTCTACGCGACCGTACGGGACCACCTCGACGCCCACGCCGTCGCCGAGCACCTGGTCCCCGACCTGATGTCCGTCCCGCGCTGGATCCCCGAACTGGAGGCCGAGGCGCTGCCGTTGCAGCGGATCTTCCTCGCGGAGAAGTGGATGGTGACCCGCCTGCACTACGCGCACGTCGACCCGCGCGAGGCCGGCAGCGGCAACATCGTCAACTGCGGCGCGGCCATGTACATGGCGCCGGTGGGCATCGCCAACGCGGGCAACCCCGCGGGCGCCTACGCGGAGGCCCTCGACATCGCCGGTGCGCACCAGTCCTCGTACGGGCGGGAGGCGGCGGGCGTGTTCGCGGCGGCCGTGGCGGCGGCCTGCGTGCCGGGTGCGACGGCGGCGGACGTGGTGGACACCGCGCTGTCCCTGGCGAAGGACGGTACCCGGGCCGCGATCGCCGCGGTCCGCGAAGCGGCCGGCGGTCACCGGGACTTCGAGTCGGCTCTCGTGCCGCTGCGGGCGGCGGTGGCCCCGTACGACTCGGTCGGCCCGGACTACCGCAACCCCTCGCTCGACGCCCGCCGCCCGTCCCGCCTGCACGCCATCGAGGAACTCCCCGTCGCACTCGGGATGCTGCTCGTCGCGGACGGCCGGTACGAGGGGGCCGTGCTCGGGGCGGTCAACTACGGGCGGGACTGCGACTCCATCGCCACCATGGCGGGGGCGATCGCCGGAGCCCTGGGCGGCGAGGCCGCGGTCCCGGCCGGCTGGGCGAAGCAGGTGGCCGAGGCCAGCCGTCTCGACCTGCACGCCCCCGCCGTGACGCTGGCCGCCGTGGCGCGGGAGATCTTCGCCCTGGACCAGGAGCGCCGCCGCGCCCACGCATCGGCCTTCGCCGCGATCGCCACCCCGCGATGACGCCCGCCGCCCCCTGCGACCCCCCTCGCCGGCCCGGTGGCGACCCGGCGCCCAGGACGGCCCGGCCCACCCTGACCACCGGCCCGCAGGTGGCCGGAACCCGCGCCCCCGCGGCCGGCCGGCGCCCGGCTGACGGGACCCGCTCGGCCCCTCCGGAAACCCACGCCGCCTCCTCCCCCGGCGCAGCGTCTCCCACCGGCCCGACGGCTGCCCGCCGACCGCTCGGCAGGAACCCTTCCGACACCCCGTCACCGCCGCCGTCCGGACCCGCCCTCCGCCCCTCGCTGCGGGGCCCGGCCGGGGAGCCTCCCGATGGGCCCGCGCCCGGTACGGCGCCCGCCCACGGGCCGGGGCCCGTCCGACCCGGAACCGGCGCAGCGCCCACCACCGGGCCGGCGGCCATCCGCCGAACGGCCGGCATCGGCGTCGCCGCCGCCCCCGACGCCGCGGGCCGGAAGCCCTGCACGGGGCCGGCGCGGGCCCCTTCCGCCGCTGACACCCGGGCCGCCGCCGGGGCAGCGGGCGGCGCAGACCCGGCCCGGGAGCGGTCCGATCCACCCGTACCCGGCACGGCCACGGCCACGGCCACGGCCACGGCCGACCGGTGTCCGGCCGGTCCGTCGGCGGAGGCGGGCGGGGTACGGCTGACGTGGGCGCAGCCCGAGGACCTGATCGGGCACGAGCTGCGTCAGGCGGCCGAGGACGGCCGCGATCCGGGCCCCGCCCGGCGGGCATGGTCCGCGGCGGGCGGCCACCCGGCGCCCGAGCGTGCCGGGGCCTCTCCGGCCCCGGCGCCCCCGCACCTGCGTGCGCTGGCCACCCGTCTGCTGGACGAACTCGCCGCCCTGCCCTCCCCGTTGTCCGCCGACGAGCCGACCTCCTGGCCGGCCGTCACCGCGGCCACCGCCCAGAACCTCCGCCTGCCGTCGGACCACCCGCGGACGGCCCCGGCCCCGGACGGCCCGATCACCGGCCGGGCCCCCCAGGCCCCACCCCCTGGTACCCGCGCCGACCGGGGACGCGCGCACTGCGCACCTGCAGCCGTGGCCGAGCCCGGTCCCCCGGCCGGCCCGGCCGGCCCCCGCCCGGGACCCGGGTGTCGGCCGCGGGGCACGGCCGGGGCCGGGAGCGTCGTGCCGGAGGGCGACCTCGCGGGGCACGGAAGCGGACTGCGCGAGCGGCTGGAGGCCGCCTGGGTCGGCCGGGCCGTCGGGTGCCTGCTCGGGAAGCCTGTGGAGAAGCTGCCCCTCGACGGGATCCGCGCCCTGGCCCGCGCCGCGGGCAACTGGCCGCTGGACGACTGGTTCACCGCCCGCGGCGTCCCCGCGGAGCTGCTGGCCGCGTACCCCTGGAACCGCCGCTCCGCCCCCACCTCCCTCGCCGAGACCATCGACGGCATGCCCGAGGACGACGACCTCAACTACCCCCTGCTGAACCTGCGCCTGCTCCAGCGCTCCGGCAAGGCCTTCACCACCGCGGACGTCGCCCGCCTGTGGCTCGACGAGCTGCCCGCCGGCCGTACCTTCACCGCCGAACGCGTCGCCTACCGCAACCTCCTGCTCGGACTGGAGCCCCCCGCCACCGCCACCCACCACAACCCCTTCCGCGAGTGGATCGGCGCCCTCATCCGGGCCGACGTGCACGGCTGGACCAACCCCGGCGATCCGGCCGCCGCCGCGGCCCAGGCACACCGGGACGCCGTGCTCACCCACACCGGCAACGGCGTCTACGCCGCCCTCTTCGTCGCCGCCGCCACCGCCCGAGCGGCCACGGGCCGCGCGGACGTCCACACCGCCCTGCGCGCCGGGCTGGCCGCCGTACCGCCCCGTTCCCGCCTCGCCGAGGCGATCCGCTTCGGGATCCGGACGGCCGGTGAGGAAGCGGACTTCGACCTGGTCGTCGACCGGCTGCACGCCCGCTACGGGCACTACCACTGGGTCCACGCCGTCCCGAACACCGCCCTGATCGCCGCCGCCCTCACCCACGCCGACGGGGACTTCACCCGTTCCGTCTGCCGTGCCGTGTCCGGCGGCTGGGACACCGACTCCAACGGCGCCACCGCCGGCGCCCTCGCCGGGCTGCTCGCCGGCTCTCCGGAACGGATCCCGCACCGCTGGACCGGCCCCCTCAAGAACCGCCTCGCCACCACCGTCCCCGGCTTCGACGGCATCGGTTTCGACACCCTCGCCCACCTCACCGCACAGGAGGCAACACGCTCATGACGGCCATCGCCGTGCTCGGCAGCACCAACATGGACCTCGTCGCCTACGTCCCCAAGGCCCCCCTGGCCGGGGAGACGGTCACCGGCCGCGCCTTCCGGACCGTCCCCGGCGGCAAGGGCGCCAACCAGGCCGTCGCCGCCGCCCGTTCCGGCGGGAGGGTGGTGATGATCGGCGCGGTCGGGGCCGACGAGTTCGGCGTACGGCTGCGCTCCGCGCTCACCGCCGCCGGCGTCGAGACGGCGGGTCTGCGCACCGTCGAGGGCGCCAGCGGCACCGCGCACATCACCGTGGACGACGAGGGCTGCAACCGCATCGTCGTCATCCCGGGCGCGAACGGCAGCGTCACCGGCCTGGAAGCGGGCGACGAGGCCCGGATCGCCGCCGCCGGCGCGCTGCTCCTCCAGCTCGAACTCCCCCTGTCCGCCGTTCTCGCCGGCGCCCGCGCCGCCCGTGCGCACGGCGTCCGTACGGTGCTCACCCCGGCTCCGGCGCAGCCGCTGCCCGCCGAACTCCTCGCCGCCACCGACCTCCTGGTGCCCAACGAGCACGAGGCGGCCGCCCTGACCGGCCTGACCGACCCCCGGCAGGCCGCCGAGGCACTGCTGGCCACCGTGCCCGAGGTGGTCATCACCCTGGGTGCGGCCGGGGTCCTCCACGCGGCGCGCGGCCGGGACCCGCTGACGGTGCCCGCGCCCCGGGTCCGGGCCGTGGACACCACCGCGGCCGGGGACACCTTCGTCGGCGCCCTGGCCGTGGCCCTGGGCGAGGGCCGGCCCGTCCCCGAGGCACTGCGCTGGGCCTCGGCGGCGGCAGCGCTCTCGGTACAGCGCCACGGAGCCCAGGACTCGATGCCGACCCGTGCCGAGACCGACTCCTTCGCCCTGGCCGACTGGGAGGCGGAGCACGAGCAGCGTGCCCCGGCTGCCTCCGGCCCCGCCGACCCCGGAGCCGGAGCCACCCCGTGACCCCCGCCGGGTCCGAGCGCGCGCCGGGGCGACCCCCGTCCTCCCTCGCCGGGGCCGAGCCGGAGCGATCCCCCCAACCAGCCGACCACACCCCGGCCGCCCCTTCCGACCCCGCCGGGACCGGAAGCCTGCCGGAGCGATCCCCCCAACCAGCCGACCACACCCCGGCCGCCCCTTCGGACCCCGTCGGGGCCGGGAGTGTGCCGGGGCGATCCCCGCAGGGCGCCGAACGCACCGCCGCCGCGCGTTCCGGCCCCGAGAACCGTTCGGCGCCCGAGGAGACGCCCCGGCGCGCGCCCGGCCCCACCGGAGCCACCCCGCCCCCGGCCGAAGCCGCCGCCGCGCACCGCGCACCCGCCCGGACCGCCACCCCCGCCTCCGCCCCGCCTCCGGCCCCCGCCGCCCACACCGGCGCCCGGCCAGGGCAAAGGCAGGGCCAGGGCCAGGGCCCCCTGCACGGGCTGCGGGTGCTGGACCTCGCCACCCTCTTCGCTGGCCCGCTCGCCGCCACCCTGCTCGGGGACTTCGGCGCCGAGGTGGTCAAGGTCGAGCACCCGGCCGTTCCCGACCCCTCCCGCGGCCACGGCCCCGCCAAGGACGGGATCGGCCTGTGGTGGAAACTGCTCGGCCGGAACAAGCGGACCATCACCCTCGACCTGTCCACGCCCGGCGGCCGGGACACCCTCCTGCGCCTCGCCGCCACCGCCGACGTGATCGTCGAGAACTTCCGCCCCGGCACCCTGGAGCGCTGGGGCCTGGGCTGGCCCGAGCTGTCCGCCGCCAACCCGCGCCTGGTCCTGGCGCGCGTCACGGCCTTCGGCCAGCAGGGTCCGTACGCCCACCGCCCCGGCTTCGGCACCCTCGCCGAGGCCATGAGCGGCTTCGCCGCGGTCACCGGGGAGCCGGACGGCCCGCCGACCCTGCCGCCCTTCGGCCTCGCCGATTCGATCGCCGCGCTGACCTGCGCTTACGCCGTGATGACGGCGCTCGCCGGACGCGACCGCACCGGGCACGGGCAGGTGGTGGACCTGGCCATCGTCGAGCCGATCCTGACCGTGCTCGGCCCGCAGCCGCTCTGGTACGACCAGCTCGGCTACGTCCAGCCGCGTACCGGAAACCGCTCCGCCAACAACGCCCCCCGCAACACCTACCGCAGCGCCGACGGTCGCTGGCTGGCGGTCTCCGCCTCCGCGCAGTCCATCGCCGAACGGGTGATGCGGCTGGTCGGCCGGCCGGAGCTGATCACGGAGCCGTGGTTCGCCACCGGCGCCGGTCGGGCCCGGTACGCCGACGTGCTCGACGAGGCGGTCGGCGGCTGGGTCGCCCGCCACAAGGCGGAGGAGGTCGTCGGCGCCTTCGAGGAGGCCGAGGCGGCCGTGGCGCTGGTCTACGACGTCCGCGACGTGATGGCCGACCCGCAGTTCGCGGCCCTCGACACCGTGACCGAGATCGAGGATCCGGAGTTGGGCCCGCTGCGGATGCAGAACATCCTCTTCCGTCTGTCCGAGACCCCCGGCGGGATCCGCTGGGCGGGCCGCCCGCACGGCGCGGACACGACCGAGGTGCTGACCGAGCTCGGGCTGACCGGGCCGGAGATCGCCGCACTGCGAACCGAGGGGGCACTGTGATCCTGACCTGGCTGTACGCGCCCGGCGACCGCCCCGCGGTCGTCGCCAAGGCACTGGCCTGCGGGGCCGACGCCGTCATCGTCGACCTGGAGGACGCGGTGGCGGCCTCCCGCAAGGAGTACGCCCGCGCCGCCACCGTCGAGTTGCTCGCGGAACGGCCCGCGGTGCCGGTCCACGTACGCGTCAACGCCCTCGACTCCCCGTGGGGCGGCGCCGACCTCACCGCGCTCGCGGGGCTGCGCGGGCTCGCGGGGCTCCGGCTGCCCAAGATCAGCGCCCCGGAGCAGATCGCCCTGGCCGCCGACCGGACCGGCGGGGTGGGCCTGCACGCCCTGCTGGAGTCCGCGCTGGGCGTGGAGCGCGCGTACGAGATCGCCCGCGCGCACCCCGCCCTGCGCGGGCTCTCCCTCGGCGAGGCGGACCTGCGGGCTGACCTGGCGGCCAGCGCGGAGGAGGGCCTGGACTGGTGCCGGTCCCGGGTGGTGGTCGCGGCGCGGGCCGCGGGTCTGGCGCCGCCGGCGCAGTCGGTGTTCCCGGACATCCGGGACCTGGAAGCGCTGGCGGTGTCCTGCGCCCGCGGCCGGTCCCTCGGCTTCCTCGGCCGAGCGGCGATCCACCCGCGCCAGCTCCCGGTGATCGAGCGGGCCTTCCTCCCGGCACCCGAGGAGGTGAGCGCCGCGGTGGAGGTCCTCAGCGCGGCCCGGGCCGCCCCGGGCGCCCTGGCCCTGCCCGACGGCCGCTTCGTGGACCCGGCGGTGGTGGCTTCGGCCCACCGCACCCTCGCACTGGCCGCACGCCTCCCGGTCCACTGACCCCCACCGGGGTCCCGCCCCGCACCCCCACCCCCCGCCCGGGCGGGCCGGACCCGGCCCCGCCGGCGATCGAGGCGCGGCCACCGGGCCGCACCCGGAAACGGGACCCGCACCAGGGCACGGGACCCGCACCGCCCGGGAGACGCGCGAGGGGGGTGCCGCGTCGTGCGCGGCACCCCCCTCGTGACGTTTCGGCGTCAGGCCTTGCCGGCCTCAGGGGCCTCGGCGTCGACGGCCGGCTTGCGCAGGTCGGCCTTGACGGCCCCCTCCCGCACCTCGGCGTCCGCGCTCGGGGCGCCGGTCGGCAGGGCGTCCTTCGGCCCGGCGACGGACGCGGCCTCGGACCCGGCCTCGGACCCGGCCGTGCCGTCCGCCGCGGTCCTGCTTCCGTCCTTGCTGTCGCCCTTGCCGTCGGACGCGTCCTTGGTCCCGGGCTCGTCCTTGCCGTCCGCGCCGGAGGCGTCCGGCTCGACGACCTCCTCGCGCCCCGGCCGCAGCTTCGCGGAGAGCACGAAGTAGACGACGGCGAGCACGAAGACGACGATCGAGGTCCAGACGTTCAGCCGGACGCCCAGGATGTGGTGCGCCTCGTCGACGCGCATGTACTCGATCCAGCCGCGGCCCACGCAGTACGCGGCCACGTACAGGGCGAACGCCCGCCCGTGCCCGAGCTTGAAGCGGCGGTCGGCCCAGATCACCAGGAAGGCGACGCCGATGCACCACAGCGACTCGTACAGGAAGGTCGGGTGGTAGGTCCCGGCGTCGCGGTTCGGGCCGGCGCTGATCTCGACCGCCCACGGCAGGTCGGTGGCCCGGCCGTAGAGCTCCTGGTTGAACCAGTTGCCCCAGCGGCCGCAGGCCTGAGCCAGCGCGATGCCGGGGGCCAGGGCGTCGGCCCAGGCGGGGAGCGGAATGCCGCGCAGCCGGCAGCCGATCCAGGCGCCCACCGCGCCGAGCGCGATCGCGCCCCAGATGCCGAGGCCGCCCTCCCAGATCTTGAAGGCGTCGACCCAGTTGCGGCCCTCGCCGAAGTAGAGCTGGTAGTCGGTGATCACGTGGTAGAGGCGACCGCCGACCAGCCCGAACGGCACCGCCCACACGGCGATGTCCGCGACCGTGCCCGGCTTTCCGCCGCGCGCGATCCAGCGCTTGTTGCCGAGCCAGACGGCGACGAAGACGCCGATGATGATGCAGAACGCGTAGCCGCGGAGCGGGATCGGTCCGAGATGGATCACGCCGGTCGACGGACTGGGGATGTAAGCAATGTCCATGGCAGACCTGACGCTACCCTGCCGGACGGTGCGTACCGCAACCCGCCCGGCAGGGTCGAAACCAAATCCAGACATGGATCGGCGGAAGTCAGTCCCCCGATGAACCGTTCCCGGAACCGTTCCCGGCGCCGTTCCCGGTGCTGGTCCCGTTGCTGCTCCCCGACCTGCCGCCGGAGTCGCTCGCGGTGCCGTTCACGGAACTGCTCGTGCCCTTCGAGGACGTGGACGCCGTCCTCGACGCCGAGGGGGAGGCCTTCGCCCCGCTCTTGCCCGCGTCCTTCTCCGTACCCTTCTCCGTGCTCTTCTCCGCGCCCTTGGCCCCGGCCCCGCCGGAGCCCTTGGCAGCCGCCTCCACCTGCTCCTTCAGCTTCTGCGGGGTCAGCGGGTTGGCCTGGTCGGCGAAGATGTCCTTGCCGTCCAGCAGCACGGTCGGCGTGCCGCGGAAGTTCCCGGCGGCGAAGGCCTCGTGCGACTTGCCCACCCAGCTGTTGTGCGTGCCCTCCTCGACGCACTTGCGGAACTCTGGGGTGTCCAGCCCCTCGACCTTGCCCGCCAGCTCCAGCAGCTTGGCGTTCTTGCCGTAGGCGTCGTCGACCTCCTGCGGCTGGTTCTGGAAGAGGACGTCGTGGTACTCGGCGAACTTGCCCGCGTCCTGCGCACAGGCCGCCGCGTTGGCGCCCTTCAGGGAGCCGCTGCCGCCCATGTTCCCGTCGATGAGCGTGACCAGGTGGTAGTCCACCTTCAGCAGGCCCTTGGCCTCCAGCTCGTGGACGGTGTCCCGGTAGTTGTCCTCGAAGGACTTGCAGGCGGGGCAGCGGAAGTCCTCCCACACGGTGAGGGTGGACTTCGCCTCGGGCTTGCCCGTCTGGATGGCGAGAGCGTCCTTGCCGGTGGCGCCGGAGGGGGCGACCACCGGCCCCGCCGAGTCGGACTTGTCGCCCTTGCCGGCGTTGGCCGCGATCACGCCCACGACCGTCGCCAGGCCCAGGACGCCGACCACCGCCGCCGCCACGATCAGGGTCCGCCGGCGCTTGTCCCGGGTCTTCTGCCGCTCGCGCTCCGCTTGGAGTCGCTCCCGGGCCGATCGTTTCGTCGCATCGCGGTTCGCACCGTCGTTCTTCTCGCTCACGTTCCGCCAAACGAAGCAGGGAGGCACTCGCGTGCCTCCCTGCCGACCATTCCACCCGATCGGACTACAGAACCCGATCGGGTGTCCGGTTTGTCACAGCCCTCGCGGACCGCGACTCAGTCCCCGCGGGCCACGACCCAGTCCCTGCGGACTACGGCTCAGCCCCTGCGGACGCCCCGCGCGAGCTCGCCCGCCAGCGCCCGTACGGCGTCCAGCCCGGCCGGCAGGTCCGGCGCGTCCAGCAGCAGCTTCACGAAGGCCGAACCGACGATCACTCCGTCGGCGAAGCCCGCGACCTCCTTCGCCTGGGCGGCGTTGGAGACGCCGAGGCCCACGCAGACGGGGAAGCTCGGTGGTCGCGCGGGTGCGGCGGACCAGGTCCTGGGCCTGGTTGCCGACCGATTCACGGGTTCCGGTGACGCCCATGAGGGAGGCGGCGTAGACGAAGCCGGAGCCGGCCGCCGTGATGGTGGCCAGACGTGCGTCCTTGCTGCTGGGGGCCACGACGAAGACGGTCGCCAGACCGTGCTTGTCCGCGTGCTCGCGCCACAGCGCGGACTCCTGGACCGGCAGGTCCGGCAGGATGCAGCCGGCCCCGCCCGCGGCCGCCAGCTCGGCCGTGAACCGCTCGACGCCGTAGCGGTCGATGGGGTTCCAGTAGGTCATCACCAGGATCGGCGCGCCGGTCGCCTCGTGGGCCTCACGGACCGTGCGGAACACGTCGGCGATCTTGACCCCGCCGCGCAGGGCGATGTCGTCGGCGGTCTGGATGACCGGCCCGTCGAGGACCGGGTCGCTGTGGGGCAGACCGATCTCCACCACGTCCGCACCACCGGCGACGACGGCCTTGACGGCCTCGATGCCGCCGTCGACGGTCGGGAATCCGGCGGGGAGGTAGGCGACGAGGGCGGCGCGGTCCTCGGACTTCGCCTTGGCGAGGGTGGCGCTCAGCAGCTCGATGTTGCCGCGTCCGTGCGTGGAGCTCACTTGTCGTCCCCCTCGGAGAACTCGTTGTCGGCCACTTCGCCGTCGGTGTCGTACAGGCCGAAGTAGCGGGCGGCGGTGTCCATGTCCTTGTCGCCGCGGCCGGACAGGTTGACGACGACCAGGCCGTCCTCGCCCAGTTCCTTGCCGAGGCCCAGGGCGCCGGCGAGGGCGTGCGCCGACTCGATCGCCGGGATGATGCCCTCGGTGCGCGAGAGCAGGCGCAGGGCCTGCATGGCGGCGTCGTCGGTGACCGCGCGGTACTCGCCGCGGCCGGTGTCCTTGAGGTAGGAGTGCTCCGGGCCGATGCCCGGGTAGTCCAGTCCCGCCGAGATGGAGTACGGCTCGGTGATCTGCCCCTCCTCGTCCTGCAGGACGTAGGAGCGGGAGCCGTGCAGGATGCCGGGCTCGCCCGCGGTCAGCGTCGCCGCGTGCTCGCCGGTCTCGACGCCGTGCCCGGCGGGCTCGAAGCCGACCAGACGGACGCCGGCGTCGGGGATGAAGGCGTGGAACAGGCCGATGGCGTTGGAGCCGCCGCCGACGCAGGCCGCGACGGCGTCGGGCAGCCGGCCGGCGCGCTCCAGGATCTGGCGCCGGGCCTCGACACCGATGACCCGGTGGAAGTCGCGGACCATCGCCGGGAAGGGGTGCGGTCCGGCGACCGTGCCGAACAGGTAGTGGGTGCGGTCCACGTTGGCGACCCAGTCGCGGAACGCCTCGTTGATGGCGTCCTTCAGGGTCCGCGAGCCGGACTTCACCGCGATGACCTCGGCGCCCAGCATGCGCATGCGGGCGACGTTCAGCGCCTGGCGCCGGGTGTCCACCTCGCCCATGTAGATGGTGCATTCGAGGCCGAAGAGGGCGCAGGCGGTGGCGGTGGCCACGCCGTGCTGGCCGGCGCCGGTCTCGGCGATGACGCGGGTCTTGCCCATGCGCTTGGTGAGCAGCGCCTGGCCCAGCACGTTGTTGATCTTGTGCGAGCCGGTGTGGTTGAGGTCCTCGCGTTTGAGGAAGATCCGTGCGCCGCCGGCGTGCTCGGCGAAGCGGGGCACTTCGGTGAGGGCGCTGGGGCGGCCGGTGTAGTTGACCATGAGGTCGTTGAGCTCGGCCGCGAAGGACGGGTCGCCCTTCGCCTTCTCGTACTCGACGGCGACTTCGTCCACGGCGGCGACGAGCGCCTCCGGGATGAACTTGCCGCCGAAGTCGCCGAAGTAACCCTCGGCGTTGGGGACGTGACCCTCCGGGTCCGGGATGAAGAACTCGCTGGACATGATCCAGTGCTCCTACGGGTGCGAGGTGCGGCCGGGTGGTTTCACCGTATGGCGCCGCCCGCCCGTGCCGCGGACACCCCGCTGGGGGATGTCGACGTACGGTGCGGCGGCCCGCTCCCGGAGCCGGTCGGCCCGGGGCAGCGGGCCGTACGGGATCGCTTCGCGGCGCGGTACGACGTTACGTACCGGGCCGCGGCAGCCCTCGTTACGGCGCGTCTCCGCGGCGCCATCGCATGCCGTTGACCTGGCCGGGCTCGGAGCCGATCACGTACCGGACCCGCCGCCCGTGGACGCGCCGGGCCGGGGCGCGGCAGCCGCGGGGGCGGCAGCCGCGCGCCAGGGGCGCGTACGCCGTCGGCACGCGGCGCGTGCGGACGGAGGGGCGGTCGTGGGCCATGGGACGGGTCAGCTCCGTCCGTGGCGCAGGGCGGGGTGGGCCCCGGCGGCGACGAGGTCGGCCACGGCCGCCTTCGGGTCGCGGCCGGTGACCAGGGACTCGCCGACGAGGACGGCGTCGGCGCCCTCGTTCGCGTAGGCGATCAGGTCGTGCGGTCCGCGGATGCCGGACTCGGCGACCTTGACGATGTGGGGCGGGATCTCGCCGACGACGCGCTCGAAGGTGGAGCGGTCGACCTTGAGGTCCTTGAGGTTGCGGGCGTTGACACCGATGATCTTGGCGCCTGCGGCCACCGCGCGCTCCACCTCCTCCTCGTCGTGGACCTCGACGAGCGGGGTGAGGCCGATGGACTCGGCCCGCTCGATGAGGGAGACGAGGGCCTCCTGCTCCAGGGCGGCGACGATCAGCAGCGCGAGGTCGGCGCCGTACGCGCGGGCCTCCCAGAGCTGGTACGCCGTGACGATGAAGTCCTTGCGCAGGATCGGGATGTCTACGCGGGCGCGGACGGCCTCCAGGTCGGCCAGCGAGCCGCCGAACCGGCGCTGCTCGGTGAGGACGGAGATGACCGCCGCACCGCCCGCCTCGTAGTCCGCGGCGAGCCCGGCCGGATCCGCGATCGCGGCCAGCGCGCCCTTGGAGGGGCTGGAGCGCTTGACCTCGCAGATCACCTTGACGCCGTCGCCGCGCAGGGCCGCGACGCCGTCCTTGGCCTGGGGCGCCTTGGCGGCACGCTCCTTGAGCTCGTCGAGGCTCACGCGGGCCTGCCGTTCGGCAAGGTCTTCGCGGACCCCTTCGATGATCTCGTCGAGCACACTCACGCGAGCGGCCCCCTTCCGGGTCGATGACGGTCGGCCGCCCTGCAGACACGTACCACTGCAAGGTCGGCTATCAAATGGTATCCGGCGGAGGCGTCGCCCTCCGCACCCGGTTGACGGCGTCCCAGTAACTGGACATTCGGAATACGCCCTTCATCCGTGCTGGGCACGGGGCTCAGGGCGCCAGCGCCGACCCGAAAGAGAGATTTCGGACAACGGCGAAAACCAGTACCACCGCGCCCACCGCCCACCAGTGGGCGGGACGCAGGACGATCCTCGGGACCGGCCCTCCGCGCACGGCGCGAACCAGCCACAGGGCCATGAACCCCGCGAAGACGAAGTAGCCGGCGACCGCGACCGCATTCGACCCGAAAGCGGCGGCCAGGTCCCCGTGGGCGAACGCGTGCGCGCTGCGCAGCCCGCCGCAGCCCGGGCACAGGATGCCGGTCAGCCGCAGCATCGGGCAGACCGGGTAGTGGCCCGGCTCGTTGGGGTCCACGGTGCCCACGTACGTGAACGCCGCGGCCGCCGCGGCCAGCCAGAGCACCGGGGCGGCGAGCCGGCGCGCCCGGGACGTCCGCTCCGCGGGGACCACGGGTACGGCGTGCCCGGCCGGCGGACCGGGTACGGCGTCGGGGGTGCTGGAGGCGTCCACCTGCTGATTCTCTCCGCTCACGACAAAAGGCGCAGCCCGGCGGGGCCGCGCCTTTCGGCTCTCTTCCAGGACCGGCGCAGGAGGCGCGCTCAGGCCTTGGCGGGGACCTTGTTCGCGGCGATGACCTCGGCGAGGTCCTTGTGGGCGGCCTTCGGCGCGCCCATGCCCGCGGCCTTCATCGCCAGGCCGACGACACCGCCGAGCGCGACGACGACGAGTCCGGCCCAGAAGCCCAGCGGGTTCGCGAGCACCATGAAGGCGCCGGAGATGCAGAAACCGATGAAGGCGATGATGACACCGGTCCAGGCGGCCGGGGTGTGTCCGTGGCTAGTGCCCGCCATGAGTTGCTCCTCGTTGCTCTGTCGCGCTGCTGTGTCGAACGTGCGGTCTGTTGCGAACGCTCGGTGACATTGTCCCGCACCCGGCCGTCCCGCCGTCCAGGGGGGTCGGCTCAGGGGCCGGGTCAGCGGGCCCGGTCGCCGCTCGGGTCCGTGGTCGGGTCCTCGCCGCGGTCCAGAGCCTTCCACAGATCTTCCGGCCGGTCCGGATCCACCGCCGCGGCGGCCCGCCGACGGGGGCTGCCGTCACGCTCGTAGCGGCCACCCATCGAGGGCCAGCCGCGGCCGAAGCGCAGCGCCAGCAGTCCGGCGGCCAGGATCAGGGCGGCGCCGACGGCCGTGACGTACGGCCACGTCGTCTGGGTCAGGCCGGCCACGTGAGCGGCGCTGTCCGCGGTCGTGCGGACGGCCTGCGCGTCCAGGGCGCTGCGCCCGTCGGAGCCGAAGAGGGCCGACAGGGCCGCACCGAGGCCGCTGAGCGCGAGCAGGCCGGACACCAGCAGCCGGCTCTTGCCGCGTACGGCGAAGACGGCGACCAGCGCGGCCAGGCCCACGATGGCCAGGGCCGCCGGGAGGCCGGTGACGGCGCGCCCGTCGGCACTGAGCTGGAGCGAGTCGCTGCCGATGGCGGCGGTGCCCCGGGCCCAGACGCGGCCGGAGGCGAGCAGGACGACGGTGGCGCCGAGCGTGCCGAGCAGCAGCGCGGCGGCCACGCTGCGGCGGCTGCTGCGGCTGTCGGCGGCCTCGGGCTCGGGCTCGGCGGAGGCATCGGATCGGGGCTGGGGTACGGCACTCACGTACCCCACTATCCCCTACGCCCTCAAGAGCCGCTCAGGCGGTTCGCCGCTGCCACCGCGCGCAGCACGGCGGCGGCCTTGTTGCGGCACTCGTTGTCCTCCAGCTCGGGCACCGAGTCGGCGACGACACCGGCGCCCGCCTGCACGTACGCCGTGCCGTCGCGCAGCAGGGCCGTACGGATGGCGATGGCGGTGTCGGAGTCGCCGGCGAAGTCCAGGTACCCGACGCAGCCGCCGTACAGGCCGCGGCGGGAGGGCTCCAGCTCCTCGATGATCTGCATGGCACGCGGCTTGGGCGCTCCGGAGAGCGTGCCGGCCGGGAAGCAGGCGGTGAGGACGTCGAAGGCGGTCCTCCCCTCGGCAACCCGGCCCGTGACGGTGGAGACGATGTGCATGACGTGGGAGTAGCGCTCGATCGACATGAAGTCGACGACTTCCACCGAGCCCGGCTCGCAGACCCGGCCGAGGTCGTTGCGGCCCAGGTCGACGAGCATGAGGTGCTCGGCGCGCTCCTTGGGGTCGGCCAGCAGCTCCTCGGCGAGGTCGTTGTCCTCCTGCGGGGTCGCGCCCCGGTGCCGGGTGCCGGCGATGGGGTGGACCATGGCCCGCCCGTCCTCGACCTTGACCAGGGCCTCGGGGCTGGACCCGACGACGTCGAAGCCGTTCTCGAAGCGGAAGAGGTACATGTAGGGGGACGGGTTGGTGGCGCGCAGCACCCGGTAGACGTCCAGGGCGGAGGCCTCGCAGGAGGTCTCGAACCGCTGCGAGGGCACCACCTGGAAGGCCTCGCCGGCCCGGATGCGCTCCTTGATGTCCTCGACGGCCGCCTGGTACTTCTCGCCGCCCCACAGGGCCGAGAACTCGGGCAGCTCGGAGGCGGGCAGCGGGGCGGGCACGTACGGCGCGGGCCGGGCCAGGTCCGCCTGCATGGCGTCGAGGCGGGCCACGGCGTCCGCGTACGCCTCGTCGACCCCGGAGTCGAGGTCGTTGTGGTTGATGGCGTTGGCGATGAGCTGGACGGTGCCGTCCCAGTGGTCCAGCACCGCCAGGTCGGAGGTGAGCAGCATCGTCAGCTCGGGCAGCTCCAGGTCGTCGCTGCCGTGCTCGCCGATGCGCTCCAGGCGGCGCACGATGTCGTAGCCGAGGTAGCCGACCATGCCGCCGGTGAAGGGCGGCATGCCGCCCGCGAGGTCGCGGGGGGTGTGCAGGGCCTCGACGGTGGCGCGCAGGGCGTCGAGCGGGTCGCCGTCGGTGGGGACGCCGACGGGCGGGGTGCCGATCCAGTGCGCGCTGCCGTCCCGGACGGTCAGCGTCGCGTCGCTGCGGACCCCGACGAAGGAGTACCGGGACCAGGACCGGCCGTTCTCCGCGGACTCCAGGAGGAAGGTGCCGGGGCGTTCGGCGGCCAGCTTGCGGTACAGCCCGACGGGCGTGTCCCCGTCGGCGAGCAGCTTGCGGCTCACGGGGATGACGCGGCGGTCGGCCGCGAGCTTGCGGAACGTCTCGAGATCCATTGAGGGGTGCCCCTACCTAGTCGGCTGCGCGGAGGAGGACGTCTTCGTCGAAGCAGGTGCGGGTTCCGGTGTGGCAGGCGGCTCCGACCTGGTCGACCCGGACGAGCACGGTGTCGGCGTCGCAGTCGAGGGCGACGGACTTGACGTGCTGGAAGTGGCCGGAGGTGTCCCCCTTCACCCAGTACTCCTGGCGGCTGCGGGACCAGTACGTGCAGCGGCCGGTGGTCAGGGTGCGGTGCAGGGCCTCGTCGTCCATCCACCCGAGCATGAGCACCTCTCCGGTGTCGTACTGCTGGGCGATGGCCGGTACCAGTCCGTCGGCGGAGCGCTTGAGGCGCGCGGCGATGGCGGGGTCGAGGTTGCCGGGGCTGGGGGACGTACTCATGGAGCCATTGTGCCGGGCGAGGACGGTCGGAATGATCCATGTCCGTCTGATGGGCGGGCGTCCGGCCCGATCCGGTCGTAGGCTGGCTGGCATGTCTACCCATGCGAAGCGTGAACGCCTGCTGCTGGCGGACCTGTTGGAGGCGGCCGGCCCGGAGGCCCCCACGCTGTGCGACGGCTGGACCTGTCGCGACCTCGCCGCCCACGTGGTCGTCCGGGAACGGCGGCCGGACGCGGCGGGCGGGCTCCTGCTGAACGTCCTGAAGAGCCGGCTGGACAAGGCGATGGAGGAGTACACGGCCAAGCCGTACGAGGAGCTCATCCAGCTCATCCGGACCGGGCCGCCGCGGATGTCGGTGTACGCGCTGAAGCAGATCGACGAGGCGGCGAACGCGGTGGAGTTCTACGTCCACGCGGAGGACGTCCGGCGGGCCCAGCCGGACTGGTCCCCGCGGGAGCTGGACCCGGTGTTCTCGGACTCGCTGTGGTCCCGGCTGGAGAAGCTGGCGCGTCTGACGGGGCGCCGCTCGCCGGTGGGCCTGGTGCTGAGGCGTCCCGACGGGCGGACGGCGGTGGCGCACAAGGGCGCGCCGGTGGTGACGGTGACGGGCGAGCCGGGGGAACTGACGCTGTTCTGCTTCGGGCGCCAGGCGTCCGCCGCGGTGTCGCTGGACGGCGAGAAGGACGCGGTGGCCATGCTCACCGCTGCCGCCCTGGGCATCTGACCCCTCGCCTCCGGCGCGGCCCGCCGTTGTCTCCCGCCTGCGGCCCGTGCCGTTCCCGGCTGCGGGCCGGTGGCCGCGCCTCAATCGCCGGCGGGGCTGGGCGTGGCCGCCTGGGCGGGGCCGGGACAGGGGGGTGGGGGCGCGGGGCCGCCGGGGGGTGTCTCCTCGGCTCGCGCGGGACTGGCTGTCTCGGTTGTACCCGGTGGTGCGCGCTCGTCCTGCGGGGACACCCCCCACCGTCCCCGCACCCCCACCCCGGCGGTCCCGGCCCGCCTGGCACCCGGGGGGCCGTGGGGTGGGGACACTGCGGGGGCTCCCCGCAGGACGAGGCGCGACCACCGGGCACAGCCGGGACATACCCGCACGCGCCGAGCCGAGGAGAGCCCCCGGAGGGGCACCACCCCACCCGAAGCCCAAACCCAGCCCCGCCGGCGATTGAGGCGCGGCCACCGGCCCGCAGCCGGGAAACAACGGCACTGCCCGGCCAGGGCAGCGGCGGCCACCCGCCCGCACCCGGAAACGGCACGGGCGGGGGTCAGCGGATCGGGTGGCCCGCTTCGCGGAGGGCGGACTTCACTTCGGAGATGCGCAGGTCGCCGAAGTGGAAGACCGACGCGGCGAGCACGGCGTCCGCGCCCGCGGCGATGGCCGGGGCGAAGTCCGCCAGGCGGCCCGCGCCGCCGGAGGCGATCACCGGCACCGTGACGTGCTTCCGCACCGCCGCGATCATCTCGACGTCGTAGCCGTCCTTCGTACCGTCGGCGTCCATGGAGTTCAGCAGGATCTCCCCGGCGCCCAGCTCGGCCGCCCGGTGCGCCCACTCCACCGCGTCGATGCCGGTGCCGCGACGGCCGCCGTGCGTGGTGACCTCGAAGGATCCCGACTCCGTGCGGCGGGCGTCGACCGACAGCACGAGGACCTGCCGGCCGAACCGCTCGGCGATCTCCTGGATCAGTTCGGGGCGGGCGATGGCGGCCGTGTTCACGCCCACCTTGTCCGCTCCGGCGCGCAGCAGCTGGTCGACGTCGTCGGCCGTGCGGACGCCGCCGCCCACGGTCAGCGGGATGAAGACCTGCTCGGCGGTGCGGCGCACCACGTCGTAGGTGGTCTCGCGGTTCCCGGAGGACGCGGTGATGTCGAGGAAGGTCAGCTCGTCGGCGCCTTCGGCGTCGTACAGCTTGGCCATCTCCACCGGGTCGCCCGCGTCGCGCAGGTTCTGGAAGTTGACGCCCTTGACGACCCGGCCGTTGTCCACGTCCAGGCAGGGGATCACGCGTACGGCGAGGCTCATGCGGGCACCGCCCCGTACGCCTCGACCTCCACCTCGACAACCATCGAGGGGTCGACGAAGCCGGAGACGATGAGCATGGTCGCGGCGGGGCGGACGGCGTCGAAGAGCTCCTTGTGGGCGCGGCCCACCTCGTCCACGTCGCGGGCGTGCGTCAGGTACATGCGGGTGCGGACGACGTCCTCGGGGCCGAGGCCGGCCTGGGCGAGGGCCTTGAAGGCGACACCGAAGGCGGCGACGGTCTGGTCGTACGGGCCGCCCGCGTCGGCGGCGGTGCAGCCGGAGACGAGCACGAGCCCGTTGGGGAGCTGCACGGCTCGGGAGTACGCGATGACGTCCTCGTAGGGGCCGCCGGAGGAGATGCGGCGTACGGCGTCGGAGCTCATGCGGAGACCACCTTCAGGGCTTCTTCCAGGGTGAAGGCCTTGGCGTACAGGGCCTTGCCGACGATCGCGCCCTCGACGCCCAGCGGGACCAGCTCGGACAGGGCCCGCAGGTCGTCCAGGGAGGAGACGCCGCCGGAGGCGACGACGGGCCGGTCGGTGGCGGCGCAGACGTTGCGGAGCAGCTCCAGGTTGGGGCCGGTGAGCGTGCCGTCCTTGCCGATGTCGGTGACGACGTAGCGGGCGCAGCCCTCGGAGTCGAGGCGGGCGAGGGTCTCGTAGAGGTCGCCGCCCTCGCTGGTCCAGCCGCGGCCCTTGAGGGTGGTGCCGCGCACGTCGAGGCCGATGGCGATCCGGTCGCCGTGCTCGGCGATGGCCCTGGCGGCCCATTCGGGGGTCTCCAGGGCCGCGGTGCCGAGGTTGACGCGGGTGCAGCCGGTGGCGAGGGCCGCGGCGAGCGAGGCGTCGTCGCGGATGCCGCCGGACAGTTCGACCTTGATGTCCATGGCGCGGGTGATCTCGGCGACCAGGGCGCGGTTGTCGCCGGTGCCGAAGGCGGCGTCGAGGTCGACGAGGTGGAGCCATTCGGCGCCGGCGGCCTGCCAGGCGAGGGCCGCCTCCAGCGGGGAGCCGTAGGAGGTCTCGCTGCCGGAGACGCCGTGGACGAGGCGGACGGCCTGGCCGTCGCGCACGTCGACCGCGGGGAGGAGTTCGAGCGTGGGTGCGGTCATCAGAGGGTCTCGATCCAGTTGGTGAGGAGCTGGGCGCCGGCGTCGCCGGACTTCTCGGGGTGGAACTGGGTGGCCCACAGGGCCCCGTTCTCCACCGCCGCGACGAAGCGTTCGCCGTGGGTGGCCCAGGTGACCTTGGGGGCGCGGATCAGCGGGTTGGTGACTTCCAGGGTCCAGTCGTGGGCCGCGTAGGAGTGCACGAAGTAGAAGCGGGCGTCGGCGTCCAGTCCGGCGAAGGCCTGGCTGTCGGCGGGGGCGTCGACGGTGTTCCAGCCCATGTGGGGGACGACAGGGGCCTTGAGCGGGCCGACCGTGCCGGGCCACTCGTCGAGGCCTTCGGTCTCCACGCCGTGCTCGATGCCGCGTTCGAAGAGGATCTGCATGCCGACGCAGATGCCCATGACGGGGCGGCCGCCGGAGAGCCGCCGGCCGATGATCCAGTCGCCGCGGACGTCCTTGAGGCCCTGCATGCAGGCGGAGAAGGCGCCGACGCCGGGGACGAGGAGTCCGTCGGCGTCCATGGCCTTGTCGTAGTCGCGGGTGATCTCGACGTCCGCGCCGACGCGGGCGAGGGCGCGTTCGGCGGAGCGGATGTTGCCGAAGCCGTAGTCGAGGACGACGACCTTCTTGGTGGGGCGTGCTGTGCTCATTCCCAGATTCCTTGGATCCGCAGGACTCCGGCCGCCAGGCACATCGCGGAGGCGATGGCGAGCAGGACCACGACCGATTTGGGCATCTGCTGCTTCTGGAAGGAGTAGACGCCCCCGGCCAGGAACAGGCCGAGGACGATCAGGATGGTGTTCAGCCCGTTCACTGCTAGAGGGCGCCCTTCGTGGAGGGCAGGATGCCGGCGGCGCGCGGGTCGAACTCGGCGGCGTAGCGCAGCGCGCGGGCGAGGGCCTTGAACTGGCACTCGACGATGTGGTGGGCGTTGCGGCCGTACGGGACGTGGATGTGCAGGGCGATCTGGGCCTGTGCGACGAAGGACTCGAAGATGTGCCGGGTCATCGTCGTGTCGTAGGAGCCGATCATCGGCGCCATGTTCTCGGGCTCGGTGTGCACGAGGTAGGGGCGGCCGGAGAGGTCGACGGTCACCTGGGCGAGGGACTCGTCGAGCGGCACGGTGCAGTTGCCGAAGCGGTAGATGCCGACCTTGTCGCCGAGGGCCTGCCGGAAGGCGGCGCCGAGCGCGAGGGCGGTGTCCTCGATGGTGTGGTGGGAGTCGATGTGCAGGTCGCCGTCGGTCTTGACGGTGAGGTCGAAGAGGCCGTGGCGGCCGAGCTGGTCGAGCATGTGGTCGTAGAAGCCCACGCCCGTCGAGACGTCGACCTTGCCGGTTCCGTCGAGGTTTATCTCGACGACGACGGAGGTCTCCTTGGTGGTCCGTTCGACCCGTCCGATGCGGCTCATGCGTGCTGCTCCTTCTTCAGTGCGCGAACCGCTTCCAGGAACGCGTCGTTCTCTGCCGGGGTGCCGGCGGTGACCCGCAGCCGGCCGGGTACGCCGTTGTCCCGGACCAGGACCCCGTGGTCGAGGATCTTCTGCCAGGCGGTGTGCGAGTCCTCGAACGTCCCGAACTGGATGAAGTTCGCGTCGGACTCGGTGACCTCGTAGCCGATGGCGCGCAGTTCGGTGACGAGGCGGTCCCGCTCGGCCTTGAGCTGCTCGACGTAGCCGAGCAGGGTGTCGGTGTGCTCCAGGGCGGCGAGTGCCGTGGCCTGGGTGACGGCGGACAGGTGGTACGGCAGGCGCACCAGCTGGACGGCGTCGACGACGGCGGGGTGTGCGGCCAGGTAGCCCAGGCGCAGGCCGGCGGCGCCGAAGGCCTTGGACATGGTCCGGGAGATCACCATGTTGGGGCGGCCCTCGATGAGGGGCAGCAGCGAGTCCCGGTGGCTGAACTCCACGTAGGCCTCGTCGACGATGACGAGGGAGGGCTTGGCCGCCTGGGCCGCCTCGTAGAGGGCCAGGACGGTCTCCGCGTCGACCGCGGTGCCCGTGGGGTTGTTGGGCGAGGTGATGAAGACGACGTCGGGGGCGTGCTCGGCGATGGCCCGCTCGGCCGCCTCGGTGTCGATGGTGAAGTCCTCCCGGCGCGGGCCGGAGATCCAGCCCGTGCCGGTGCCGCGGGAGATCAGGGCGTGCATGGAGTACGAGGGCTCGAAGCCGATCGCGGTGCGGCCGGGCCCGCCGAAGGTCTGCAGCAGCTGCTGGATGACCTCGTTGGAGCCGTTGGCGGCCCATACGTTCTCCCGCGCGACCGGGTGCTTGCCGGTACGGGTGAGGTAGGCGGCCAGCTCGGTGCGCAATTCGACCGCGTCCCGGTCGGGGTAGCGGTTGAGGGTGCGGGCGGCTTCGGCGACGCGCTCGGCGATGCGCGCGACGAGTTCCGCGGGCAGCTCGTAGGGGTTCTCGTTGGTGTTGAGCTGGACGGGCACGTCGAGCTGCGGGGCGCCGTACGGGCTCTTGCCGCGCAGTTCGTCGCGGACGGGGAGGTCGTCGATGCCGACCCGGTCGTACGAGGTCACTGGCCGGGCACCTTCCATCCGAAGCGGGCCTTGAGGGCGGCGCCGTGGGCGGGCAGGTCCTCGGCCTCGGCGAGGGTCACCACGTGGTGGGTGACCTCGGCGAGGGCGTCGCGGGTGTAGTCGACGATGTGGATGCCCCGCAGGAAGGACTGCACGGACAGGCCGGAGGAGTGGCAGGCGCAGCCGCCGGTGGGCAGCACGTGGTTGGAGCCGGCGCAGTAGTCGCCGAGGGAGACCGGGGCCCACGGGCCGACGAAGATCGCGCCGGCGTTGCGGACGCGGGCGGCCCAGGCGGCGGCGTCGGCGGTCTGGATCTCCAGGTGTTCGGCGCCGTAGGCGTCGACGACCTTGAGGCCGTCCTCCAGGCTGTCGACCAGCACGATCGCGGACTGCTTGCCGGCGAGGGCGGGCTTGATCCGGTCCTCGACGTGCTTGGTCGCGGCGACCTGCGGCTCCAGCTCCTTCTCGACGGCCTCCGCGAGCTCGGCGGAGTCCGTGACCAGGACGGCCGCGGCCAGCGGGTCGTGCTCGGCCTGGCTGATCAGGTCGGCGGCGACGTGCACCGGGTCGGCCGTGGAGTCCGCGAGGACGGCGATCTCGGTCGGGCCGGCCTCGGTGTCGATGCCGATCCGGCCGGTGAAGTACCGCTTGGCCGCGGCGACCCAGACGTTGCCGGGGCCGGTGACCATGTTGGCGGGACGGCAGCCGTCGGGTCCGGAGGTCCCGTACGCGAACATCGCGACGGCCTGGGCGCCGCCGACCGCGTACACCTCGTCCACGCCGAGCAGCGCGCACGCCGCGAGGATGGTGGGGTGCGGCAGGCCGCCGTGCTCCTTCTGCGGCGGGGACGCGAGCGCGACGGACTCGACGCCCGCCTCCTGGGCCGGAACGACGTTCATGACGACGGAGGACGGGTACACCGAGCGGCCGCCCGGGGCGTACAGGCCCACGCGCTCCACCGGAACCCACTTCTCGGTCACGGTGCCGCCGGGGACCACCTGGGTGGTGTGTTCGGTGCGGCGCTGTGCGCGGTGCACGGTCCGGGCGCGCCGGATCGACTCCTCCAGGGCTGCGCGGACGGCCGGGTCGAGCTCGTCGAGGGCGGCCTTGAGCGCCTCGGCCGGCACCCTGACCTGCTCCAGCGTCACCCCGTCGAACTTCTGCGCGTAGTCGATCAGCGCCGCCGTGCCACGATGATGGACGTCCTCGCAGATGGGCCGCACCTTCTCCAGGGCGGCTTCCACGTCGAACTCGGCACGGGGCAGCAGGTCGCGCAGGGCGCCGCCCTCGGGGAGGGCGTCACCGCGCAGGTCGATACGAGAGATCACCTCCCAATTCTCTCAGACCGCCTCGTGCCACCGTTCGCCCGTATCACTGGCTGATACACGCCCCGGACGTCACAGGTGCCCGTTAGCGTTCGATCACACGTACCTGACGGCGGAGGGGGACCGCGGTGACCGAGGTGGGCCCGGAGGGGTATCCGGCGGATCTCAGCGCCTCCGAGCTCCGCATGTGGGACGCCTACCGCACGGGCAACGTCTGCGACCTCAGTGCCCGCGCCGCCGACGTGGACGATCCGCACGGGGACCACCCGTGGGGGGCGGGGCGCAGCGTCCGGGCCGGGGTGGTGGCGCTGCTGCTGCTCCACGGGCCGCCGCCGGTGCCCGGCCGGGTGGCCTCGCTGAAGCTGCGCGGGGTACGGATCACCGGGCGGCTGGACCTGTCCGGTGGGACCGTCGCTCCGTACGTGGAGCTGCAGTCCTGCCGCTTCGACAGCGAGATCCAGCTGTCGGAGGCCCGCTTCGGCACGTTGCGCCTGGTCAACTGCGCCGTCCCGCGGCTGGAGGCGGCCCGGCTGCACACCGAGGGCGATCTGCACCTGCCGCGCTGCCGGGTGGCGCGCGGGATCCGGCTGACCGACGCGCAGATCGGCACCGATCTGCTGGTCAGCCAGGCCGTGGTGCAGCGGGACAACAAGGGGCGGGCGATCGCCGCCGACGGAATGTCGGTCGCGCAGGACTTCCAGGCCGAGCTGCTGGAGACGTACGGCGAGGTGAGCCTGCGCGGCGCGAAGGTCGGCGTGTCGATGAACCTGCGCGGGGCCCGGCTGCGCAATCCGGCCGGGCGGCACGCGCTGAACGCGCCGCAGCTGACCGTGGAGCGGACCCTGTACCTGACCTCGATCGCCATGGACTACGGCCACGGCGGGTCGGGCTCCTCCACTCCCCCGTACGGGCTGGGCCGGACGCCGACGCGGGGGCAGCGGGCGCAGCCGTTCGAGTGCCGGGGCGGGCTGCGACTGGACGACGGCCGGTTCGGGGACGCCATCGACTTCTACGGCGCCCGCTTCGAGCTCACGGACGAGCAGGAGATATCCCTGCGGCGGATCCAGACCCCGGAGTTCCGTTTCGTCGGGGAAGGGCCGGAGCGCGGCCGGGTGGTGGTGTCCGGGGCCAAGGTGGTCAAGCTCGTCGACACCTCCACGAGCTGGCCGGGCACGGGCCGGGTGTCCATCGAGGGTTTCGAGTACGAGGACCTCGCGCCGCGCGGCCACTTCCCCCTCTCCCGCCGGCTGGCCTGGCTCGCGGCGGCCACCCCGGAGTACTCGCCGGGACCGTACGAGCGGCTGGCGGCCGTGCTGCGGGCCTGCGGCGAGGACGCGGAGGCCCGGGAGGTGCTGCTGGCCAAGCAGCGGCGGCGCCGGGCCACGCTGCCGCCGGGGCCGAAGGCGTGGGGGTACCTGCAGGACTGGACGGTGGTCTACGGGTACCGGCCGGGCCGGGCGGCGCTGTGGATGGCGGTGCTGTGGGCGGCGGGGGCGCTGCTGTTCTCGCAGCTCGACCCGCCCGCGATCAAGCAGGACGAGCATCCGGAGTGGAGTGCCCCGCTGTACGCCCTGGACCTGCTGCTCCCGGTGATCGACCTCGGCCAGCAGGGGCAGTGGAAACTGGCGGGCGGCTGGCAGTGGGGGGCGGCGGGCCTGGTCGTCATGGGCTGGATCCTGGCCACGACGGTGGCGGCGGGGGCTTCCCGGCTGCTGCGGCGGGGGTGACGGGGCGCGTCCGCGGACGATTACCCTGTGCGTCGTGACCACCGTTCGCCTGCCCCTCTTCCCGCTGAACTCGGTGCTGTTCCCGGGACTCGTCCTCCCGCTGAACGTCTTCGAGGAGCGTTATCGCGCCATGATGCGCGAGCTGCTGAAGGCGGGCGAGGACGAGCCGCGCCGTTTCGCGGTCGTCGCGATCCGCGACGGCCGGGAGGTCGCCCCGACCGCGCCCGGCCTGCCGGACCCGACGGCGCTGCCCGAGCGGGGCCCGGCGGCGGGCTTCGGTCCGGATCCGATCCAGGCGTTCCACCGGGTCGGCTGCATCGCCGAGGCGGCGACGATCCGGGAGCGGGAGGACGGCAGCTTCGAGGTCCTGGCGACCGGTACGACGCGGGTGCGGCTGCTGTCGGTCGACGCGTCGGGGCCCTTCCTGACGGCCGAGCTGGAGGAGCTTCCCGGAGGACGCGGGCGACGGCGCGGGTGTCCTCGCGGAGGGTGTGCTGCGGGCGTTCCGCAGCTACCAGAAGCGGCTGGCGGGGGCCCGTGAGCGGTCCCTGACGGGCGCCGAGCTCCCCGACGAGCCCTCGGTGGTCTCCTACCTGGTGGCCGCGGCGGCGGTGCTGGACATTCCGGCGAAGCAGCGGCTGCTGCAGGCGCCGGACACGGCGACGCGGCTGGCGGAGGAGCTGAAGCTGCTGCGCACGGAGACGGCGGTGATCCGCCACCTGCCGTCACTGCCGGCGGTGGACCTGACCCGGGCTCCGACGAGCCCCAACTGACGCGACCGACCGACGCGACCGACGGGGGACCGATGGCGAAGAAGACGAAGCAGGCGGCCGGGACCCCGGCCGTGGTGGCGCTGACGGCGGCGGGGGTCGCCTTCACCACGCACGCGTACGAGCACGACCCGGCGCATCCCTCGTACGGCGAGGAGGCCGCCGAGGCGATGGGCGTCTCACCGACGCAGGTCTTCAAGACGCTGGTGGCGGACGTGGACGGCGTCCTGACGGTGGCGGTGGTCCCGGTCTCCGGGTCGCTGGACCTGAAGGCGCTGGCGACGGCGGTGGGCGGCAAGCGGGCGGCGATGGCCGACCCGGTCCTGGCGGAGCGCACCACGGGCTACGTCCGCGGCGGCATCTCCCCGCTGGGGCAGCGCAAGCGGCTGCGCACGGTGATCGACGAGTCGGCGACGACGCACCCCACGATCTGCTGCTCGGCGGGCCGCCGCGGCCTGGAGATCGAACTCTCCCCCGCGGACCTGGCCGCCCTCACCGGAGCCACCCTGGCCCCCATCGCCCGCCCGTAGCCCGCTCCGGCCCCGGGACACGGAGAAGGGGCGGGGGCGGGGGGGCCGCGCAGCGGCGGGGTCAGCCGGCCCACCGCCCCGGAGGGGTCAGGCGCGGGGGGCCTCCGACGCGGTCGGGCCGGTGTCGGTCGGCGGCAGCGACCGCTCGGCCGGCGGCGGCGCCGGCTGGTAGTACCCGCTCCACCCGGCCAGCGGATCCGGCTCCGGGTCCCGCGGCGTCCACAGCGCGGTGCACCCCAGGTGCAGCAGCACGGCGGTCATCGGCCAGACGAGCAGCGCCCCGTGCGCCATGAGCTCCAGCGGCGCGTCGAACGGCACGCCCTTGCCCGCCGCGGCCGCCGCGGCGGCGACGTCCTTCGGCGACGCGAGCCACAGCCCGAACCGCCACCCCGCCAGGGCGGCGAAGCCGGACCCGAGAGCGAGCCCGATCACCAGCGGCACCCCGCCGGCCCGGCGCCACAGGAACGTGCCGACGGCGCTGAGCACGCCCAGCCCCACCGACAGCAGGAAGAAGGTCCCGTCGGCGGCGATCCGCGCCTCGCTCTCGCTGTTGCGCAGGAACACCGCCTCGCCGTTGGAGACGTACTGCACGCGCGGCGCCAGCCACACCCACAGCAGTCCGAGGAGCAGCCCGGCCACCCCGACCGCGAGGGCCACGACGGCCCCGTCGCGGATGTCCGCCGGGGTGATGCCCGCGGCGGTGCCACCCGGCTTCTCGGGCGGCGACGGCGGCGGGTCGAACGGGGACTGCGGGGTCACGGCTTCGGTCACCCCCACATCGTGCCAGGTGTGGCGGGCCGCGGCGTCGGCGGACCGCGTCAGCGCACCGACGCCCGCCGGTACGCCCAGGTCGCGACGGACAGGGAGACGACCCCGACGGCCGCGCACACGCCGAGGTCGACGGTGACGGCGGCCCAGTCCGGATCCGGGGCGAAGGTCCGGGCGAAGGCCTCGACGCCGTACGTGGACGGCAGCAGGTCCCGCGCCCACACGATGGGCGCCGGCATCCGCTCGGGCGGCAGCACCCCCAGCAGCAGTGCGGCCGACATGCCGAGCTGTCCCGCGAGCGTGGCCAGTTCCTGTCGCGGGGCCAGGAGTCCCAGCGCGGCGCCGAGCCCGGCCAGCGCAGCCCCGGCCAGCGGCACGACGGCGGCCAGGATCCACAGGCCGCTCATGGGCAGGCCGAAGAGCAGGCATCCGAAGACCGCGGTGACGAGGGTTCCGGGCAGCGTGAAGGAGGCGTACGCGGCGGCCGCGCCGAGCACCACCGAGGCGGGCGGGACGGGCAGGGTGGCGTAGTGGTCGAGTCCGCCGCCGGCCCGCAGCTGCCCGAAGTACTGGGCGAGCAGGTTCAGCGCGACGAAGGCGACGACGAGCACCGAGGAGCCCGCGACGACGGCGCGGGCCTCGGAGCCCCCGTCGACGACGCCCCGCATGAGGATCATGATGCCGACGGACTGGAAGGTGGCCACGAACAGCAGCGGTATCCGCGCGACCCGGGCGCGGGACAGCTGCGCCCGGTAGACGGCGGCCAGCGAGGGGAAGAAGCGCGCGCCGGGCGCCAGCGGCGCGGGCTGCTGGTGCGCCGGTGCGGGTGCCGGTGCTGGGCCCGCGGCGCCGCCGGCCGGTGCCGGCTGCGGCGCGGCGTTCGGGACGGCGTCGGGCGCGAGCGCGGCCCCCACGGCCCCGGTCGAGCGGTCGCTCACGACTTCACCAGCCCTTTCGTCCTGCCGCCGAGGGCGAGGTACACGTCTTCCAGGCTGGGGGTGGCCAGGGTGAAGTCGTCGAGCGCGGCGAAGGCCGGGCCCCCGGTGATCGAGGCGACCGCCGTGCGTGCCTCGTCGGGCGCCAGCCGGAGCACCCAGCGGCGGCCGGACTCGACGGCCCGCTCCTGCAACCGGGCGACTTCCGGCACCTCCAGCGGAGCGCTTTCGCGCCACACCAGGTCCAGTCGTACCTCGCCGGAGACCGTCGCCTTCAGCGCGGCCGGCGTGTCGCAGGCGATGACCTTGCCCTGGTCGATGACGGCGACCCGGTCGAGGACGGTCTCGGCCTCGATGACGTTGTGGGTGACGAGGAGGACGGTCGCGCCGTGCCGGGCGCGGCGCCGGTCCACGGCGGCCCACACGGCCCGCCGGGCCACGGGGTCCATGCCGGTGGTGGGCTCGTCGAGGACCAGGACCGGCCGCTCCCCCATCAGTGCGGTGGCGAAGCAGGCGAGGCGCCGCTGGCCGCCGGAAAGCTTCTTCAGGGGCCGCTCGGCGATCGCGGTCAGCCCGAGTTCCTCCAGTACGGCGTCGCGCGCCGCGCGGGCCGCCCGCAGGTCCAGTCCGCGCAGCCGCCCGGTGGTCTCGGCGGCCAGGGCCACCGTGAGTTCGTCCAGGGCGGTGGACTCCTGCCCGAGGTAGGCGAGCAGCCGGGCGGCGCGTCCGGGGTGGCGTACGAGGTCGTGGCCGAGGAGGGTCACGCTGCCCGCGTCGGGCCGCATCAGGCCGGTGAGCTGGCGGACCAGGGTGGACTTGCCGGCGCCGTTGGGGCCGAGCAGGCCGAAGACCTCGCCGCGGCGGACGTCGAGGGTGATGCCGTCGTTGGCGCGGGTCTCGGGCAAGGCGGGGGCTCCGCGCCGTCCGCGGACCGCGGGGTACGTCTTGACCAGGTCACGCACCGTGCAGACCACGTCCGACGCCGCTCCCGCGGCCGCCGCCGTGCTGTCCTGCGCCTGTGCTGTGCCCGTACTCACGAGGGAGCAGCCTACGGGGTTCCCGCCCCTACTCGGCCGCCGGGGTCAGCGGGCCGGGCAGGTCGGCGGGTGCGGTTCCGGGCGCGGCGGCCGGTACCGCGGCGACGTGCTCGGCGGCGGCGCGGACGTCGATCTCCCTCCAGAACCCGGCGCGGATGGCGTAGCGGTCGTGCTCGTCGATCTGGTCGTCCTTGTGCGCGAGCAGGCCGAAGCGGGCGGCGTAGCGCAGCAGCTCCCCGTCGATGCGGTGCGGGATGCGCGGGTACATGGTGGCCAGTTTCTGCAGGTGCACCGTTTCCGGGAGGCGTTCCATCCAGCGCCGGGCGAACACCTGTCCCACCTCGAACGGGTCGCCGCCGACGGTGGTGATGTCCTCCTCGCGGTCGGCCCAGCGCTGTTCGGCGCTGGTGAGCTGGGCGAGGGTGGGCAGGGAGGCGGTCTCGGCGGGTTCGCCGAGGGGTCCGGCGCGGTCGATCCAGCCCCGGTCGGAGGACCAGCGCAGGGCGCTGGCGGGCGCGGGGGCACTGCTCGCGGCGGCCTGCGGGCTCCCGTGCGGGCCGCTGCCGGGGGCGCGCAGGGCTCCGGCGAGGTCCTTGGGCGTGGGGACGGTCTTCCCGCCGGGGCTGGTGGGTGCCGGTACGGGGGCTCCCTCCCGGTCGTCGTCCGCGGCGGCGGCGGCGCCGTTGCGGGCGGCTTCGGCGAGTGCGGCCTCGGGCAGCGGCGCCGAGAGGATGGCGGCGATGTCGGGGCGGGGCACGGGCGGCGGGGAGCACAGTCCGGCGAGGTCCTTGGCGCGGACGGCCCGGGTGATCCAGGCGCGGTCGAGGACGCGGCGTTCGTCGGCCTCGGCGACGAGGTCCTCGGACTGGTTGTAGTCGCCGTCGGCGGCCTGGACGGCCCACAGGTGGACGGCGACGCCGTGTTCCTTGGCGGACATCAGGCCGGGCAGCAGGTCGCCGTCGCCGGTCACGAGGACCACGTCGGAGCAGGCGCGGTTGCGGGCCAGCTCGGTGAGTTCGGCGTGCATGGCGGCGTCGACGCCCTTCTGGGCCCATCGGCCGTCGCTGCGGGTCAGGGCGCCGAGGCGGACGGTGACCCGGGACATGACGCGCAGCCTGCGGTGTTCGGGCTGGGGCACCCGGTCGGGGGCGCCGTCGAACCAGTAGATGCGCAGGAGGGGCTGCTCGGTGTCGGCTTCGGCCCGCTCGCGCAGGCCCTGGATGAGGGCGGCATGATCGACGGTGATCCGGGAGCGGGAGGGCTCCCCGGCGAGAAGGCTGGCGGCGGCGCCCAGCAGGTAGCCGGCGTCCACCAGGACGACGCAGCGGTCCACGCGTTCCACCCTCTTCCCTGGCCCTGGGGTCCCCGTTCGTTTTCCGGGGTTCCCCGAGTCTGCCCGACCCCAAGGGTGTTGAAGGCCGGAACTCGATCATCGGCGTGGCGGATCTCACGCGGCGGCGGGCAGCGGGCCCCGGCTACGCGCAGTAATGATCCAAAATGCGCGGTTTCTGGGGCTGTGTGAGTGTGAAGGCGGTCCTGGCCCCTAGACCCTCACGGAGGCTCCACCATGGCCAAGAACAAGAACCAGAAGCAGCCGGCGAAGCAGCAGACCCGCGCGGGCGGCGGGGACGCGTCGCGAGCGGAGTCGTCCCACGAGCAGTCCCAGGCGCCGAGTCCCATGGACCTGGCCCACAAGAGCAAGCAGAAGAAGTTCGGCCACAACTGACGCTCCCGGCCGGCGCCCCGCGCGCCGGCCGGTGACGAGCGGACGTGACCGACAGGGCCCGCCCGGCGGTACCGGGCGGGCCCTGTCGTGCGTACGGCGGCGCCTCCGGCGCCGGGCGGCTCGCGGCTAGCCGGCCAGGCAGGACGGGCCGAGCAGGACCTTGAGGTCGCCGAAGAGGGCGGGGTCGGGCTGGACGCGGTGCCGGTCGAGGCGCAGCACGGTGGTGGTCCGCGGTCCCTGGAGCTTGATGCGCACCTCGGTGTTGCCCTTGTGGTGGCGCAGGATCTCCCCCAGACGGGTCACCATCGGCGGGGTGACCTTGACGGTGGGGATGGTGAGGACCACGGGTGCGTTGGTGCCGGCGGAGGAGAGGTCGGGGACCATCATCTCCATGGCGACCAGGCGGGGGACGTCCTCGCGCTTGTCGAGGCGGCCCTTGACGAAGACGACGGTGTCCTCGACCAGCTGGGTGGAGACGAGCTGGTAGGTGGCGGGGAAGAACATGCACTCGATGGAGCCGGCCAGGTCCTCGACGGTGGCGATGGCCCAGGCGTTGCCCTGCTTGGTCATCTTGCGCTGGAGGCCGGAGATGATGCCGCCGATGGTGACGACGGCGCCGTCGGAGTGCTCGCCGCCGGTGAGCTGGGAGATGCCGGCGTCGGTCTTGTCGGAGAGGACGTGCTCCAGGCCGAAGAGCGGGTGGTCGGAGACGTACAGGCCGAGCATTTCGCGCTCCTGGGCGAGCAGGTAGGACTTCTCCCACTCGACGTCGGAGAACTCCACGTCGAGGCCGAAGCCCGGCTCGTCCCCGGCGCTCTCGTCACCCATTCCGCCGAAGAGGTCGAACTGTCCCTCGGCCTCCTTGCGCTTGACCGCGACCACGTTGTCGATCATCGACTCGTGGTGGGCGACCAGGCCCTTGCGGGTGTGGCCCATCTCGTCGTAGGCGCCGGCCTTGATCAGCGATTCGATGGTCCGCTTGTTGCAGACGACGGCCTCGACCTTGTCCAGGAAGTCGGGGAAGGAGGAGTACTTGCCCTTGGCCTTCCTGGTCTTGATGATCGAGTCGACGACGTTCTGGCCGACGTTGCGGACGGCGGTGAGGCCGAAGAGGATCACGTCGTCGCCCTGGGCGGCGAAGTTCGACTCGGACTCGTTGACGTTCGGCGGGAGCACCTTGATGCCCATGCGGCGGCACTCGTTCAGGTAGATCGCGGACTTGTCCTTGTCGTCCTTGACCGAGGTGAGCAGGCCGGCCATGTACTCGGCCGGGTAGTTTGCCTTGAGGTAGGCGGTCCAGTAGGACACCAGCCCGTAGGCGGCCGAGTGGGCCTTGTTGAAGGCGTAGCCGGCGAAGGGGACCAGGACGTCCCAGAGCTTCTGGATGGCCTCGTCGCTGTAGCCGTTCTTGCGCGCGCCCTCCTGGAAGATCGTGAAGTTCTTCGCGAGTTCTTCGGGCTTCTTCTTGCCCATGACGCGGCGCAGGATGTCGGCCTCGCCGAGCGAGTAGCCGGCGATGATCTGGGCGGCCTTCTGGACCTGCTCCTGGTAGACGATCAGGCCGTAGGTGACTGCGAGCACCTCTTCGAGCGGCTTCTCCAGCTCGGGGTGGATCGGGGTGATCTCCTGCTGCTTGTTCTTGCGCAGGGCGTAGTTCGTGTGGGAGTTCATGCCCATCGGGCCCGGGCGGTACAGGGCCGACACGGCGGAGATGTCTTCGAAGTTGTCGGGCTTCATCAGGCGCAGCAGGGAGCGCATGGGGCCGCCGTCGAACTGGAAGACGCCGAGGGTGTCGCCGCGGCCGAGCAGTTCGAAGGTCTTGGGGTCGTCGAGCGGGAGGGCCAGGAGGTCGATGTCGATCCCCTTGTTGGCCTTCACCATCTTGACGGCGTCGTCCATGATCGTGAGGTTGCGCAGGCCGAGGAAGTCCATCTTCAGCAGGCCGAGCGACTCGCAGCTCGGGTAGTCCCACTGAGTGATGGTGACGCCGTCGGTGTGCCGCACCCAGACGGGCACGTGGTCGGTGATCGTCTCGCTGGACATGATCACGCCGGCGGCGTGCACGCCCATCTGGCGGACCAGGCCCTCCACGCCGCGGGCGGTGTCGATGACCTTCTTCACGTCGGGTTCGTTCTCGTACATGCTGCGGATCTCGCCGGCCTCGCTGTAGCGGGGGTGCGAGGGGTCGAGGATGCCGGAGAGCGGGATGCCCTTGCCGAGGACGTCGGCGGGCATGGCCTTGGTGAGGCGGTCGCCCATGGCGTACGGGTAGCCCAGGACGCGGGCGGAGTCCTTGATCGCGTTCTTGGCCTTGATGGTGCCGTAGGTGCCGATCATGGCGACCTTGTCCTGGCCGTACTTCTCGGTGACGTACCGGATCACCTCGACGCGCCTGCGCTCGTCGAAGTCGATGTCGACGTCGGGCATGGAGACGCGCTCGGGGTTGAGGAAGCGCTCGAAGATCAGGCCGTGCGGGATCGGGTCGAGGTCGGTGATGCCCATGGCGTAGGCGACGATCGACCCGGCCGCGGAGCCTCGGCCGGGGCCGACCGCGATGCCCTGGTTCTTGGCCCACATGATGAAGTCGGCGACGACGAGGAAGTAGCCCGGGAAGCCCATCGAGATGATCGTGTCCATCTCGTACTCGACCTGCTTCATACGGTCCTCGGGGATGCCCCCGGGGAAGCGGCGGTGCATGCCGCGCATGGTCTCCTCGCGGAACCAGGTGACCTCGGTGTAGCCCTCCGGGATGTCGAACTTCGGCATCAGGTTCCGGAACTTGAACATGCCCTCGGTGTCGATCTGGTCCGCGACCAGCTTGGTGTTGGCGCAGCCCTCCTGCCAGGCGTCCGAGGAGTCGATGGCGTACATCTCGTCGGTCGACTTCAGGTAGTAGCCGGAGCCGTCGAAGCGGAAGCGGTCGGGGTCCGAGAGGTTCTTGCCGGTCTGGATGCACAGCAGGGCATCGTGGGCGCCGGCCTCGCTGGCGTAGGTGTAGTGCGAGTCGTTCGTCACCAGCGGCGGGATGCCGAGCTTCTTGCCGATCTCCAGCAGTCCGTCGCGGACCCGGCGCTCGATCTCGATGCCGTGGTCCATCAGCTCCAGGAAGTAGCGGTCCTTGCCGAAGATGTCCTGGTATTCGGAGGCCGACTTCAGGGCCTCGTCGAACTGGCCGAGGCGCAGCCGGGTCTGCAGCTCGCCGGAGGGGCAGCCGGTGGAGGCGATCAGGCCCTCGGACCACTTGCTGATGGTCTCCTTGTCCATGCGCGGCCACTTCGTGAGCCAGCCCTCGGCGTAGGCGTCGGAGGACAGCCGGAAGAGGTTGTGCAGGCCGGTGGCGTTCGCCGCCCAGATCGTCTTGTGGGTGTAGCCGCCGGAGCCGGAGACGTCGTCGCGCTTCTGGTGGGGCTGGCCCCACTGGATGCGGCGCTTGTTGCGCCGGGATTCGGGGGCGACGTACGCCTCGATGCCGATGATCGGCGTGATCCCGGCCTTCTGGGCGCTGTGGAAGAAGTCGTAGGCCCCGTGCAGGTTGCCGTGGTCGGACATGGCGATGTGCGTCATGCCCATCTCGTTGCACGCGTTGAACATGTCCTTCAGCCGTGCGGCACCGTCCAGCAGCGAGTACTGGGTGTGGACGTGCAGGTGCGTGAACGGCGTCTTGGTCACGGCGCTGGTCTCCTGGCGGCGGGGGGAGGGGGGCAGCTTCGAATCCTACGTCCCACGGGTGACAGATCACGGGCACGCAGGGGTACGGTCGGGCGTTGCAGAACCAGGGGCGCAGGTCCGGCGTCCAGTCCGGCAGAGCCCGTACCACCCCGTGCACCAGGAGGAACCCGCCATGGCGGTCCCCGAGACGAACGACGAGCAGCGCGCCGAGGAGATCCTCGACGTGTTCGACACCGCTTTCGGTGAACTGCTCGCCGCCGACCCCGCTGCCTTCCAGGTCAAGTTCCGCAAGATGGCGGCCTCGGCCTTCGCCTTCTACCGGGGCACGGCCTGCCTCTTCTACTCCGACCTGGAGCGGGACCGGCACGGCGGCCCGTACCTGGACGAGCGGACCGGCCGGGTGTGGATCCACGGCGATCTCCACGCCGAGAACTTCGGCACGTACATGGATGCCAACGGCCGGCTGGTCTTCAACGTCAACGACTTCGACGAGGCCTACGTCGGCCCCTTCACCTGGGACCTCAAGCGCTTCGCCGCGTCCGTCGCGCTGATCGGCTACACCAAGGCGCTCAGTGACGACCAGATAAGCGAGCTGGTGCGGATCTACGCGGGCGCCTACCGGGAGCGGATCCACCGGCTGGCGGCCGGCGCCAAGTACGAGGAGGTCCCCTCCTTCACCCTGGACACCGCCGAGGGCCCCCTGCTGGGCGCGCTGCGCTCGGCCCGCTCGCGCACCCGGTTCTCGCTGCTGGACTCGATGACGGAGATACGGGACTACGAGCGCCGCTTCGCCTCCGGCGGGGGCTCCGTCGAGCTGGACGCGGCGACCCGCTACAAGGTGCTGGCCGCCTTCGACGGGTATCTGGAGACGCTGCCCGACGAATCGCTGGTGCGGCCCGATTCCTACCGGGTCAAGGACGTGGTGGGCCGCCGGGGCGTCGGCATCGGCTCCGCGGGCCTGCCCTCCTACAACATCCTGCTGGAGGGGCACAGCGACGCCCTGGAGAACGACGTCGTGATCTACCTCAAGCAGGCGCAGACCCCGGCGGCGTCCCGGCACATCACGGACCGGGCGGTGCGGGAGTACTTCCGGCACGAGGGGCACCGCACGGTGATCTCGCAGCGGGCGCTCCAGGCGCACGCCGACCCGTGGCTGGGCTGGACCGAGCTGGACGGGGCGGGCCAGCTCGTCGCGGAGGTCTCCCCGTACGCGGTGGACCTGGACTGGTCGGACCTGGACGACCCGGAGGAGATCGCGGCGGTCGTCGCCGACCTCGGCCGCGCCACGGCGACCATGCACGCGTCGGCGGACGAGGCGGAGAGCGGGCAGTCCCTGGTGCCGTTCTCCACCGAGCGGGCCATCGACGCGGCGATCGCGGCGGACGAGGAGGGCTTCGCGGAGCTGCTGGTGGACTTCGCGCACGCGTACGGGGCCCGGGCGCGCGCCGACCACCAGATCTTCGTGGACCTGTTCCGCAACGGGCGCCTCACCTCCTGATCGGCCGGGTGCCCCCTGACCCGGCCCCCACAGGAACTCGTGGCACACTCGCGAGGATGGATTTTTCCGGGACGGGACTCAGAGGGCTGCGGGCCGCGCTGTTCAGCGCGCTCGTCGTGCTGCTCTCGTCCGGCTCGCACGTCCTGATGTCCCGCGTCCCGCTGCCGCCCGCGCTGGTGGCCGGGGCCTTCGCGGGCGTGTTCGTGATCGCCTACGCCCTCGCGGGCCGCGAGCGGGGCTTCGGCCCCATCGCGGGGCTCCTCGTACCGCTGGAGCTGGCCGCCGACACCGTCTTCACCGCCGGTCAGCACCTCTGCTACGGCCCGGCCGGGGGTCCCGTCGCGGGGCCGCTGCGCGCCATGGGCCTGGAGGAGCTGTGCGGGGGCACCCCGGTGGGCGGGCCGCTGACCGAGGTCACCGGTCCCGCCGCCGACGCGGCGGCGCTGCTGGCCGCACCGGGGCCGTACACGCCGTGGCTGCTGCTCGGCGGCCACGTCGCGGTGGGGCTGCTCGCCGCCGCCTGGCTGCGTCACGGCGAGCGGGCGCTGGGCCGGCTGCTGCGGGCGGTGGCGGCCTTCGCGTTCCGGCCGCTGCGGCTGGCCGCCGCGGCCGTCGCCGCGGTGGCCTGCGGGCCGGCGCGGCGGGCGCTGCGGCCGGTCCGGGCGGGCGCCGGGGCCCGTACCCGCTTCCCCGCACACTCCGTGGGACGGCGGGGGCCTCCCGTACTCGTGCTCGGTGCGCTCGCGCGCGCCTGACGCACGTACGGCAGTCCCTTCCCACGTCACACATCACGGAGATCATCATGAGTTCACGCAACAGCCAGGCGAACAAGGCGGCGGCCCGCGAGCGGCTGCGGGCCGAGCGCGAGGCGCAGGCCAAGAAGGACAGGCTCCGCCGGCAGGTCATAGTCGGCGTCGGTGTCGTCGCCGCGCTGGGGCTGGCGGGCGTCATCACGTACGGGGTGATGAAGGCCAACGAGCCCGACCAGTGGGAGAAGGCCGCCGAGGCCACCCTGGTCAAGCCGAAGAACACCGAGGGCGAGGACGGCACCACGGTCGTCGTCGGCAAGGCCGACGCGAAGAAGACCCTGGAGCTGTACGAGGACTCGCGCTGCCCGGCCTGCGCCGCTTTCGAGCAGGCGGCCGGCGAGCAGATCAAGAAGGACGTCGACGCGGGCAAGTACAAGCTCCAGTACGTCGGCGCCACCTTCATCGACAACGCCGTCAAGGGCGAGGGCTCGAAGAACGCGCTGAGCGCGCTGGGCGCCGCGCTGAACGTCAGCCCGGAGGCCTTCCTGGAGTACAAGGGCGCGCTGTACTCCAAGGAGCAGCACCCCGAGGAGACCGACGACAGCTTCGCGAAGGACGACTACCTGCTGAAGGTCGCGGACACGGTCCCGGCGCTCAAGGGCAACGCCGAGTTCAGGAAGGCCGTCGAGGACGGCACGTACGACCGGTGGGCGCTGGAGATGTCGAAGGTCTTCGACAAGTCCGGCGTGAAGGGTACGCCGACCCTGAAGATGGACGGCAAGAAGATCGACACCCCGCAGACGGCGGAGCAGTTCACGGCGGCGATCGACAAGGCCCTGCAGGGCTGATCCCGGGCATTCCGGGAAACACCCTTCCGGACCGGCCGCACCGACGGGCGGGCGAACTCCCAGAGTTCGCCCGCCCGTTGCATTCCGACGTCTGTTCCCCGGCGTGTACCCGTCGGTAATATGACCGGCCGTGACCAGTCATCTCACCCCTTCCCAGGCCGCGGCAACGCCCCGGCGCCGCACGGTCGTTCTCGCCGCGGCGGCCACGGCCACGCTGGCCCCCCTCGCCTCGCTGGGCTCCGGAACAGCCCATGCGGCGGGCACCGCACCCGCCTTCCTCCACGGCGTCGCCTCGGGCGATCCGCTGCCCGACGGCGTGCTGCTGTGGACCCGCGTCACCCCCACCCCCGAGGCCGTCCCCGGTTCCGGCCTCGGCCCGTCCGTCCAGGTGGGCTGGGAGGTGTCCTCGGACCAGGCCTTCTCCCGGGTCGTCGCCGGGGGGACCGTCACCGCCGGCGCCGCCACCGACCACACGGTCAAGGTGGACGTGCGCGGGCTCCAGCCGCAGACGCCCTACTGGTACCGCTTCACCGCGGGCTCGGCCGTCTCCCCCGTCGGGCGCACGCTGACCACCCCCGGCCACGACGTGACGACCCCGTCGGTGCGCTTCGGCGTGGTCTCCTGCGCCAACTGGGAGTCCGGCTGGTTCTCGGCCTACCGCCACCTGGCCGCCCGTACGGACCTGCACGCGGTCCTGCACCTGGGCGACTACATCTACGAGTACCAGTCCGGGGGCTACCCTGAGGCCAAGTACACCGTGCGCCGGCACGAGCCGGAGCACGAGATCGTCTCGCTGGCCGACTACCGCACCCGGCACGGCAAGTACAAGACGGACGCCGACCTCCAGGCCCTGCACCACGCGCACCCCGTCATCGCGATCTGGGACGACCACGAGTTCGCGAACGACATGTGGTCCGGCGGCGCCGAGAACCACACCCCGGGCGCCGAAGGCGACTGGGCGGCCCGCGCCGAGGCCGCCAAGCAGGCGTACTTCGAGTGGATGCCGGTACGGACCTCCACCGCCGGCACCGTCTACCGCAGGCTGCGCTTCGGCACGCTCGCCGACCTCCACCTGCTGGACCTGCGCTCCTTCCGCTCGCAGCAGACCAAGGTGGGCAGCGGGACGGTGGACGACCCGGAACGCACGATCACCGGGCGCGCCCAGCTGGACTGGCTCAAGTCCGGCCTCGCGAACTCCAACGCGACCTGGAAGCTGGTCGGCACCTCGGTGATGATCTCGCCGGTGGCCTTCGGCTCACTGCCCGCGCACCTGCTGGGGCCGCTCACCAAGCTGCTCGGCCTGCCCGAGGGCGGCATCGCCATCAACGTGGACCAGTGGGACGGGTACACGGACGACCGCAAGGAGCTGCTGGGCCACCTGAAGGACCGCAACGTCAAGAACACGGTGTTCCTGACCGGCGACATCCACATGGCCTGGGCGAACGAGGTCCCGGTCAACATGGCCACCTACCCCGGATCGGGCACGGCGGCGACCGAGTTCGTCGTCACCTCGGTGACCTCCGACAACCTCGACGACATCCTGCACGTACTGCCGGACACCGTCTCCCTGGTCGCCGAGACGGCCATCAAGGCCGCCAACTGGCACGTGAAGTGGCTCGACATGGACGCGCACGGCTACGGCGTGCTGGACGTGACGCCGGAGCGGTCGCAGATGGACTACTACGTCATTTCCGACAAGCGCCGGCCCGGTGCCACGTCCGCCTGGTCCCGCTCCTACCGGACCCTGAACGGGACCCAGAAGGTGGAGCGGGTGCACCAGCCCGTCCGCTGACCGACGGTCAAATCTGTTGCGACATGGGGCGCCCGGGACATACCAGGCGCCCCCTGTGCGCACTCGGCAACAAATCTTTTACGTACGACCCTTGACCTGAATATGTCATGCACACATAAGCTTCGCGCCAGCCGAAGAAGATCTTCGGGCCACCACCCCCCACCACCCCCCACCCGCGAGGAGCACACGTGCGCGCGAACGCCCGCATATCCCCCCTTCTCCGCCGCCGCCTGATGGGCACGGCGGTTCTGGCCGGAACCCTTGCTTTCACCCCGCTTGCTGCCCCCACCACGCTCGCGGCCGCCAAGACCCCCGCCGAGGCGTGCGCCGACCAGGCCGCCGCCCCCGCCAACGCCCGCGTGACCCGCGCCCACGACGAGCACGCGGACGAGCCGAACGAGCTCACCGACGCGCAGGCCAAGGCCATGGACGCCGACCTCAAGTCGAAGCTGGACAAGGCCCTCAAGAACCAGCCGCAGCGCAGCCTCGCCGCCGCCGAGGCCGTCGTGAACATCCCCGTGTACTTCCACGTCGTGCACTCCGGCGCGGCCGGCAAGCTCACGGCCACCGACGTCAGCAAGCAGCTCGCGGTCCTCAACGCCGCCTACGGCGGCCAGGGCACCGGCAACGTCAACACCAACTTCCAGTTCACGCTGGCGTCGACCGACTACACGGACAACGCGTCCTGGTACAACCTGGCCTCCGGCTCCCAGGCCGAGAAGGACATGAAGAACACCCTGCGCAAGGGCGGGCCGGGCGCGCTCAACTTCTACACCGCCAAGCTCTCCGGCGGCCTGCTCGGCTGGGCGACCTTCCCGACCTCCTACGCCTCCAGCCCCAAGATGGACGGCGTGGTCGTGCTGGACAGCTCGCTGCCCGGCGGCTCCTCCGCCAACTACAACGAGGGCGACACCGCCACCCACGAGGTCGGCCACTGGCTGGGGCTGTACCACACCTTCCAGGGCGGCTGTAACGGCAACGGCGACTACGTCTCCGACACCCCGGCCGAGAAGAGCGCCGCGTACGAGTGCCCGACCGGGCGCGACAGCTGCGCGAGCAAGCCGGGCGCGGACCCGATCCGCAACTTCATGGACTACACGTACGACTCCTGCATGTACCAGTTCACGGCCGGCCAGGTGGCCCGCATGAGCAGCAGCTGGACCGCGTACCGCGCGGGCTGACCCCCGCGACGGGGAGGGCCCGGTCCGGCGTCCGCCGGGCCGGGCCCTCCCCCGTGTCCCTAGAGGCTGTCGAGGAAGCCGATCGCGGTCTTCCAGGCCTGCTCCGCGGCCTCGGCGTCGTAGTCGTCGAGGTCCGGGTCGGTGAACAGGTGCCCGGCACCCGGGTAGCTGTGGACCTCGACGTCCGCACCGGCCCGCTGCATCCGCAGGTACCAGGCCGTCAGCCAGTCGTGCGGCTCGAAGGGGTCCGGGTCCGCGATGTGCAGCTGCACCGGGAGCTCGTCCACCGAGGCGCCGTCCTCCAGGTCCGCCGTCCCGTGCAGCAGGAGCAGCCCGCGCGCCTTCTCGTCGGCCAGCGCCAGGTGCTGGGCGAGGGAACCGCCGAAGGAGAAGCCCGCGTAGACCAGCCCCCGGTCGGAGTGCGGGGCCGCGGCCAGCACCGCCCGCTTCAGCAGTTCGTCACGACCGATCTCGTCCCGGTGGGCCATGCCCTCCTCGACGGTGTCGAAGGTGCGCCCCTCGAAGAGGTCCGGCACCTGGACCTGGTGACCGGCCGCGCGCAGCCGGTCGGCCGCCGCGTGCACCGCGGGCCGCAGCCCGTACGTCGAGTGGAAGAGCATGATGTTCATGCCTCCATCGTGCCAGCCCTCCCGGGTCCCCGGACGCCACGGCGGCGATGCTGCTGACCTTCCCGCCGATGCGTGCGGTCGGCGCGTCGGTGCCGGCCCCGGCGGGCGTCCTCGGCACCACACCGCACACGGTCCGCACACGGTCCGGATCTGCGGCGTGGTCACCGCCGACGAGGCCTGCGACCTCTGGACCCTGCGCTGCGCGGTCCGCGAGCGGCTGATCACCTGGCTCGGAAACGCCTCAGGGCGCGCGCAGGCTGCGTACGTCGAGGTGGCGCAGCACCCGGTCGACGACCTCCGGGTCGGAGCCGGGCTCGCTGCGGGCGGCCAGCACCTCGTGGCGGGCGGCCGACATCATCTCCCGCTGGATCCGCTGGACGTCGTGGAGCCGCTGCACGCGCTGCGCGTACGCCTCGCGCCGTTCCTCGTCGACCATGTCGGGGCTGATCCTGGCCCCCACGTCGTACGCGCGCCGGCTCAGCTGCTCCAGCAGGTCCTCCGGCAGTTCCTCGGTCGCCTCGATCTCCTTCAGCCGCCGCTTCGCGGCCTTGGCGGCGCGGATCGCCAGCTGCCGCTCGGCGTCGCGCCGGGCGTCGGTGTCCTCCTCCACGCCCAGGCGCCGCACCAGCCACGGCAGGGTCAGCCCCTGGCACACCAGGGTCACCATGATCACCGCGAACGCGATGAAGATGATCTCGTCCCGTGCGGGGAAGGGCTCGCCGGAGTCCGTCCTCAGGGGAATGGCCAGGGCCAGGGCCACCGAGGCCACCCCGCGCATCCCGGCCCACCACATCACGACGCTCTCCCGCCAGCTGAGCGGGATCTCCTCGTCGTAGTCGCGCCGCTGGTGCAGCTTCTTCGCGAGCCATCCGGCGGGCAGCAGCCAGGCCAGCCGCACGCCGACCACCACGGCGACGACCACCGCCGCCCATCCGGCCATCTCCCACTCCCGGTCCTGGGCCGTCCCGAAGACGTTGTGCAGCTCCAGCCCGATCAGCCCGAAGGCCACGCCGGTGACCAGCGTGTCCACGACCTCCCAGAAGGTGTGCCCGGCCAGGCGCCCCAGCACGTCGTCGGCGTCGGAGGCGTACTCGGCGAGGAACAGGGCAGTGGTCAGCACGGCCAGCACCCCGGACCCGTGGAGTTCCTCGGCGAGGACGTACGACACGAACGGCACCAGCAGCGTCAGGCCGATCTGGAGGGTGGCGTCGCCGAGCCGTCCCATCAGCCGGTGCGTGGTCCAGCCGAGGGCCAGGCCGACGACCACGGCGACGACCGCCGACAGCACGAACTCGCCGAGCGCGTCGGGCCAGGAGAAGCTGCCGCTGACGGCCGCGGCGATCGCCACGTGGTAGAGCACGATGGCCGTCACGTCGTTGAAGAGCCCCTCGCCCTCCAGGATCGACACCATGCGGCGGGGCAGCCCGAGCGAACCGGCGACGGCGGTGGCGGCGACCGGGTCGGGCGGGGCCACGAGCGCGCCGAGCGCGACGGCGGCGGCGAGCGGCAGCGCGGGCACCACGGAGTGGGCGACGGCGGCCACGGCGGCGGTCGTGACGAACACCAGAGCCACGGCCAGCAGCAGGATGGGCCGGACGTTGGCGGCGAACTGCCGCCACGAGGTCCGCTGCACGGAGGCGTACAGCAGCGGCGGCAGCACCAGCGGCAGGATGTATTCGGGCGGGACCTCGACCTCCGGCACGGCCGGCACCAGGGCGAGGACCGCCCCGCCGAGGGTCATCAGGACCGGCGCGGGCAGCCCCAGCCGGTCCCCGAGCGGCACCATGACCACGGCCCCGAGGAGGAGTACGAAGAGCAGAGCGAGCTGATCCACTCCCCCACCCTGCCAGGCCGCTGCGCCTGGCCGGGGCGGTGTGTACCGGGGCCCGCGTGTCGGGCCCCGGCCCGAACCCCGGACGGCGCCCCGGACCCCGGGGCGGAGCCCCGGTCCTTCGGCTTCGCCGGCCTTCGAGGCGGTCCCCGGGAGCAGGGCCGCAGGGCTACGGCAAGGGGCGGCGCATCGCGCGGTGGGGGATGCCCGCGTCCTGGAACTCGGGGCCGTGGGCCACGTACCCGAGCCGCTCGTAGAAGCCCAGCGCGTGGGTCTGCGCCCCGAGGTCGACGGCGGTCAGACCCAGCCGGACGGCCTCCGCCTCGATCGCGCGGACCAGCAGCCTTCCCACGCCCAGTCCGCGCGCGGACCGGGCGACGGCGAGCCGTCCCAGCGAGCCGACCCCCGGGGCGCCGGTCTTGCCGAGGGCCGCCGGCCCGTGCAGCAGGCGGCCCGTTCCCAGCGGGTTCCCGTCGGCGTCCACGGCCAGGACGTGCACCGCGTCCGCGTCGTACGCGTCGTACTCGACGGACTCCGGGACCGACTGCTCGACCACGAAGACCTCGGACCGCACCGCGAAGCAGGCCTTCAGGTCCTCCTCCGAGACGGCGACCCGGACCTCGACGGGGGAGGTCACTCGCTCTCGGCCCGGATCACGTCGAGGGCGTGCTGGAGGTCCGCCGGGTAGGTGCTCTCGAACTCCACCCACTGGCCGTCCGCCGGGTGCTCGAAGCCCAGCCGGACCGCGTGCAGCCACTGCCGGGTGAGCCCGAGCCGCTTCGCGACGGTCGGGTCGGCGCCGTAGGTCAGGTCGCCGACGCACGGGTGGCGGTGCGCGGACATGTGCACGCGGATCTGGTGCGTACGCCCCGTCTCCAGCTTGATGTCCAGCAGCGAGGCGGCGCGGAAGGCCTCGATCAGGTCGTAGTGGGTGACGGACGGCTTGCCGTCCTGGGTCACCGCCCACTTGTAGTCCGCGCTCGGGTGACGGCCGATCGGCGCGTCGATGGTGCCGCTCATCGGGTCGGGGTGGCCCTGCACGAGGGCGTGGTAGCGCTTGTCGACGACGCGCTCGCGGAACTGGTTCTTCAGGGAGGTGTAGGCGCGCTCGGACTTGGCGACGGCCATCAGGCCGGACGTGCCGACGTCGAGGCGGTGCACGATGCCCTGGCGCTCGGACGCGCCGGAGGTGGAGATGCGGTAGCCCGCGGCGGCGAGACCACCGATGACGGTGGTGCCGGTCCAGCCGGGGCTCGGGTGGGCGGCGACGCCCACGGGCTTCATGATGACCACGATGTCGTCGTCGTCGTGGACGATCTCCATGCCCGGGACCGGCTCGGCCACGACCTCGACGGGCCGCGGGGGTGCGGGCATCTCGACTTCGAGCCAGGCACCGCCGTGGACGCGCTCGGACTTCCCGACGACGCTGCCGTCGACCGACACCTTCCCCTCGGCCGCGAGCTCGGCCGCCTTGGTCCGGGAGAAACCGAACATACGGGCGATGGCGGCGTCGACGCGCTCGCCTTCGAGGCCATCGGGAACGGGCAGGGTGCGGATCTCGGGAATCGTACTCACCCGTCGAGTATGCCGGACGGGGCGGACGGGCCGTCCCTCGATCGCTCCCGCGGTCAGTCCTTGTGGACGGTGCCGTCCGGGTCCAGGCCCTTGAACGACAGCAGGACGATGAGGATGCCGCCGCACACGATCGCCGAGTCGGCGATGTTGAAGACGGCGAAGTGGGCCGGCGCGATGAAGTCGACGACCGCCCCGCGGAACACGCCCGGCGAACGGAAGATCCGGTCGGTCAGGTTGCCCAGCGCACCGCCCAGCAGGAGGCCCAGGGCGATGGCCCACGGCAGGCTGTAGAGCTTGCGGGCCAGGCGCACGATCACCACGATGACGGCCGCCGCGATGGCGGTGAAGATGATCGTGAACGCCTCGCCGAACCCGAAGGCGGCGCCCGGGTTGCGGACGGCCTCGAACTTCAGCAGGTCACCGATGATCTCGATCGGCGGCTGGTGCTCCAGCTTCGCCACGACCAGCATCTTGGTGCCGAGGTCCAGCAGGTAGGCGAGTACCGCCACGACGAGCAGTGCCGCGATCCGCCGACGCCCCTTGGGCGCGGCCGACTCCGGCTGGGCGTCGTCCCCGACCTCCGGCGTACCGATGATGCGCTCCGCCTCTGCCACGTGAGTCCCTCGAACTAGCCGACCCAGGCTTCTCCTGGACCCTGACCAGACGAGGGTACGTCAGGCCCCGGACACCCCCTAGTGCCGCCCGGTGCCGCCTAGTGCCGCCGTTCCTGCTTCTGCTTGCAGTCCACGCACAGCGTGGCCCGGGGGAAGGCCTGCATCCTGGCCTTGCCGATGGGCTGCCCGCAGTTCTCGCAGAGCCCGTACGTGCCCGCCTCCAGCCGCTCCAAGGCCCGCTCGGTCTGCTCCAGCATCGAGCTGGCGTTGGCAGCGAGTGCCAGCTCCGACTCGCGCGTGATGTTCTTGGTGCCCGTGTCGGCCTGGTCGTCGCCGGCGCCGTCACCGGAGTCCCGCATCAGGCCCGAGATGGCCACCTCGGAGGCGTCCAGCTCGGCGCGCAGCCGCAGCACCTCGGACCCCAGCTCCGCCCGGGCCTCCTCGACCTCCTTGGGCGTCCACGGGTCCTCCCCGGGGCGTACGGCGAGTTCGCCGGGGGCCGCGGCCGCCGCCGTGACCCCGGTCCTGGGCAGGCCGCTGGTGGCGGCCGCAGCCGTCTTCCTCGCCGCACCGGTGCTCTTCTTGGCAACCACGTTCCGCACTCCCGTCTCCTTCGCGGCGTGCGCCGCCCCCTCGGCTCCGGCCTTCTTGGCCGCAGCCGTCCGCTTCCCGGCGGCGGTCGTCTTCTTCGCGGCCGGGGCCGTCGTGTCCGCCGCGGCCGTCTTCTTCGCCTTCGCCGAAGCCTTGGTCGCCGGAGCCTTGGTCGCCGGAGCCGCCTTCGCCGCCGCCTTCGCCGCCGCCTTTTTCGCCGGAGCCTTCTTCGCCGGAGCCTTCTTGGCGGCCGCCTTGCGGGCCGGCGTCGCCTTCTCGGCGGGAGCCGGGTCCCCGGAGACCGCTGTCTTCTTCGCCACCATGGCCGCGGCCCCTTCACATACCGTGATATTGCTCGCGAATCGTGCCGGAACGATAAATCGGCTCCGCCCCCGCGGCAACGGGGCACGCATCCGTCGAGGTCAACCTGCATCCGTTGTGCCCATCCGGAGGCCCGGTAATCCGCCCCTCCCGCCCCACCCGGTCCCCGAGCGGCGCCGATGGCCCGTTCGGGTCACTCCCGGTCCGCCGGCTCCCCCCGGCCGCGGCCCCGCCACGCCGTGGCCGGGGGGAGCCGCACGCGCCCCCGTAAACCGGTCCGCCGGGTGCCCTCCCGGCCCGTACACTGGGCCCAGCGAAAGGCATGGACGGGGACGAGTAGCGTCGGACGCAGCCAGGAGCGACCCGGGGACGGTGAGAGCCCGGGGGCGAGCGCGACGTGAAGGATCACCCCTGAGCCGTCGGAAGAAAGCCGCGGGTCCCCCGCAGGGCGAGTAGAACCGGCTTCGCACCCCAATGAGGGGGCCACCGGATCCGTCCGGCGGCCAAGGAGGGTGGTACCGCGGGAGCAGCAGTCGGCTCTCGTCCCTCCGGACGGAAGTGACACCCCGCCGGAGGAAGAGTTCAGCCTCATGACCACACCGCCGCAGTACCGCCCGGTACCCGCCCAGGTCGACCTGCCTGCCCTCGAGCACGCGGTCCTCGACTTCTGGCGCGAGAGCAAGACCTTCGCCAAGACCCTGGAGCAGTCCGAGGGCCGCCCCGAGTGGGTCTTCTACGAGGGCCCGCCCACCGCGAACGGCATGCCCGGCGCGCACCACATCGAGGCCCGCGTCTTCAAGGACGTCTTCCCCCGCTTCCGCACCATGCGCGGCTACCACGTGGCCCGCAAGGCCGGCTGGGACTGCCACGGCCTGCCCGTCGAGCTCGCCGTCGAGAAGGAGCTGGGCTTCAACGGCAAGCAGGACATCGAGGCGTACGGCATCGCCGAGTTCAACGCCAAGTGCCGCGAGTCCGTGACCCGGCACACCGACGCGTTCGCCGAGCTCACGACCCGCATGGGCTACTGGGTCGACCTGGACGACGCCTACCGGACCATGGACCCCGAGTACGTCGAGTCCGTGTGGTGGTCGCTGAAGGAGATCTTCAACAAGGGTCTGCTGACCCAGGACCACCGCGTCGCCCCCTGGTGCCCGCGCTGCGGCACCGGCCTGTCCGACCACGAGCTGGCCCAGGGCTACGAGACCGTCGTCGACCCCTCGGTCTACGTCCGCTTCCCGCTGACCTCCGGCCCGCTCGCGGGCGAGGCCGCGCTGCTGGTCTGGACGACCACCCCGTGGACCCTGGTGTCCAACACGGCGGTCGCGGCCCACCCGGAGGTCCCGTACGTCGTCGCCACGAACGGCGAGGAGAAGCTGGTCGTCGCCCAGCCGCTGCTGGAGAAGGCGCTCGGCGAGGGCTGGGAGGCCACCGGCGAGTCCTTCACCGGCAAGGAGATGGAGCGCTGGACGTACGAGCGCCCCTTCGAGCTGGTCGAGTTCCCCGAGCCCGCCCACTACGTCGTGAACGCCGAGTACGTCACGACCGAGGACGGCACCGGTCTCGTCCACCAGTCCCCCGCCTTCGGCGCCGACGACCTCGCGGTCTGCCGCGCGTACGGCCTGCCCGTCGTGAACCCGGTCCGCCCCGACGGCACCTTCGAGGAGGAGGTGCCGCTGGTGGGCGGCGTGTTCTTCAAGAAGGCCGACGAGAAGCTGACCGCCGACCTCGACGCGCGCGGCCGGCTCTTCAAGCACATCGCCTACGAGCACAGCTACCCGCACTGCTGGCGCTGCCACACGGCCCTGCTCTACTACGCGCAGCCGTCCTGGTACATCCGCACCACCGCCGTCAAGGACGCGATGCTGCGGGAGAACGAGAAGACCAACTGGTTCCCGGACTCCGTCAAGCAGGGCCGCTTCGGCGACTGGCTGAACAACAACATCGACTGGGCGCTCTCCCGCAACCGCTACTGGGGCACCCCGCTGCCGATCTGGCGCTGCGAGGAGAACCACCTCACCTGCGTCGGCTCCCGCGCCGAGCTGGGCGAGCTGTCCGGCCAGGACCACTCGGACCTGGACCCGCACCGCCCGTACATCGACGACGTCACCTTCACCTGCACGCACGAGGGCTGCTCCCTCGAAGCGGTCCGCGTGCCGGAGGTCATCGACGCCTGGTACGACTCGGGCTCGATGCCGTTCGCGCAGTGGGGCTACCCGTACAAGAACAAGGAGATCTTCGAGAAGCGCTACCCGGCGCAGTTCATCTCGGAGGCCATCGACCAGACGCGCGGCTGGTTCTACACGCTGATGGCGGTCGGCACCCTCGTCTTCGACAAGTCGTCCTACGAGAACGTGGTCTGCCTGGGTCACATCCTCGCCGAGGACGGCCGCAAGATGTCCAAGCACCTGGGCAACATCCTCCAGCCGATCCCGCTCATGGACCAGCACGGCGCGGACGCGGTCCGCTGGTTCATGGCGGCCGGCGGCTCCCCGTGGGCGGCCCGCCGCGTGGGTCACGGCACGATCCAGGAGGTCGTCCGCAAGACCCTCCTCACGTACTGGAACACGGTCGCCTTCCAGGCGCTGTACGCCCGTACGTCGAACTGGGCCCCGTCCGCGGCCGACCCGGCCCCGGCCGACCGCACGGTGCTGGACCGCTGGCTCCTGTCGGAGCTGCACGCCCTGGTCGCCGAGGTCACCGAGGCGATGGAGTCCTACGACACCCAGCGGGCCGGCAAGCTCCTCTCCGCCTTCGTGGACGACCTGTCCAACTGGTACGTCCGCCGCTCGCGCCGCCGCTTCTGGCAGGGCGACGCGGCCGCGCTGCGCACCCTGCACGACGTGGTCGAGACCGTCACCCGGCTGCTCGCCCCGCTGACCCCCTTCATCACGGAGCGGGTCTGGCAGGACATGGTGGTCCCGGTCACCCCGGACGCCCCGGAGTCGGTGCACCTCTCGACGTGGCCGACGGCCGACACCTCGGCGATCGACCCGACCCTGTCCCAGCAGATGCAGCTGGTCCGCCGCCTGGTGGAGCTGGGCCGTGCCACGCGCGCCGAGTCGGGCGTCAAGACCCGCCAGCCGCTCTCCCGGGCCCTGGTCGGCGCGGTGGGCTTCGACGCGCTCTCCCCGGAGCTCCAGGCCCAGATCACGGAGGAGCTGAACGTCTCCTCCCTGGCCTCGCTCTCGGAGGTGGGCGGGTCCCTGGTGGACACCACGGCGAAGGCCAACTTCCGCGCGCTGGGCAAGCGCTTCGGCAAGGGCGTCCAGGACGTCGCGAAGGCGGTGGCCGCGGCCGACGCCGCCGCCCTGTCCCTGGCGCTCCGCTCCGGCGAGGCGTCGGTGGAGGTGAACGGCGAGCCGGTCACCCTCACCCCCGAGGAGGTCATCATCACGGAGACCCCGCGCGAGGGCTGGTCGGTGGCGTCCGACTCGGGCGCGACGGTCGCCCTGGACCTGGAGATCACCCCGGAGCTGCGGCTGGCGGGCCTGGCCCGTGACGCGATCCGCCTGATCCAGGAGGCCCGGAAGAACTCCGGTCTGGACGTCGCCGACCGGATCGCCCTGCGGTGGTCCTCCGCGGACCCGGAGGTCGTGACGGCCCTGACGGACCACGCGGGCCTCATCGCGGACGAGGTGCTCGCCACGGACTTCGCGTCCGGCGAGGCCGACGCCGCCTACGGCGACCCCTTCACGGACGAGTCCCTGTCCCTGACCTTCCGCCTCCGCAAGGCGTAACCCGCCCGAACCGGCCCGCCCTTCCCCTCCCGGGGGGGGCGGGCCATTCGCGTCCCCGGGTCCGCCCCGGTGGCCGCGCCTCAATCGCCGGCGGGGCTGGGTCCGGCTCCGGCCGGGCGGGGGTGGGGATGCGGGGCCGCCGGGGGGTGTCTCCTCGGCTCGCGCGGTTCTCGGGGTCACCGGCTGTGCCCGGTGGTGCGCGCTCGTCCTGCGGGGACACCCCCCACCGTCCCCACACCCCCACCGGCCGCACACCGGGGCCGTGGGGTGGGGACACTCCGGGGCTCCCCGCAGGACGAGGCGCGACCACCGGGCACAGCCGGGACACGCCCGCACGCGCCGAGCCGAGGAGAGCCCCCGGAGGGGCACCACCCCACCCGAAGCCACCACCAGGACACGCTCCCGCCCAGGCGGGCCAGACCCAGCCCCGCCGGCGATTGAGGCGCGGCCACCCGCCCGCACCCCCGGGCACGGGAACGGGCCGGGCCCGGTGCCCCCTTGGGGGAACCGGGCCCGGCCCGTGACTGCTGCCGACCGCGCGGCGGCCGCGCCTAGTTGTCGTCCTCGTCGATCAGGAAGCCCCGCATCGGCGACGGCGCCTGCATCGGCTGCGGCGCGGCCGGCCGCACCGGAGCCATCGGCTGGGTCATCGCCGGGGACATCTGCTGCTGGCCGCCGTAGGACGGACCGGCACCCATCGGGGAGGGACCGCCCATGGACGGGCCGCCCATGGAGTGGCCCATCGCGCCGGCCGGAGCCATCGAGGGGGACGGCGACGGGGGCAGCGCGGGACCGGCCGGGTTGCGCGGCGGGGCCAGCGAGTCGTCGGCCTGGGTCTCCAGCTGACGCAGCTGGGACTCCAGGTAGGACTTCAGGCGCGTGCGGTACTCACGCTCGAAGCCGCGCAGGTCCTCGACCTTGCGCTCCAGCGTGGCGCGGGCGGACTCCAGGGAGCCCATCGCGACGCGGTGCTTCTCCTGCGCGTCCCGCTCCAGGGCGTCGGCCTTGGCGCGGGCGTCCCGCTCCAGGCCCTCGGCGCGCGACCGGGCCTCGCCGACGATCTTGTTGGCCTCGGAGCGGGCCTCCGCGATCGCCTGGTCGGCGGTCTGCTGCGCCAGCGACAGGACGCGGGCGGCGCTGTCGCCACCGGGGCCCTGCTGCGGGAGCTGGGGCTGCTGCATCTGCTGCATGGGCTGGCCCATGGGCTGCATCTGCTGACCCATCGGCTGCATCTGCTGACCCATGGGCTGCATCTGCTGGCCGAGCGGGTTCTGGCCGCCCATCGACTGCTGCTGCTGCATGGGCTGCTGGCCCATGCCCTGCGGTCCGCCCATGGGGTGCTGCTGCATGGGTCCGCCCATGGGGCCGCCCATCGGGCCGGGGCCCTGCTGGCCCTGGCCGCCGGGGCCCGGCGGGAGCTGCGGCGCGCCGCCCGGCAGCTGGGGCGGGCCCATCTGCGGGTTCTGCTGCTGCGGCGGGCCGGATATGGCCGCGGGCACGGGGGCGCCGGGGCCGCGCTGGTCCTGGGGCTCGGGCTTGCGCATGTTCTGCTGCTGCTGGTTCTGCGCGGCGGCACGCGTGGCGGCAGCCAGCTTGGCGCGCAGGTCCTCGTTCTCGCGCAGCAGGCGCGTCAGTTCGGACTCGACCTCGTCGAGGAAGGCATCGACCTCGTCCTCGTCATAGCCTTCTCGGAGGCGGACGGTCGTGAACTGCTTGTTCCGCACGTCCTCGGGAGTCAGCGGCATGTCTTCTTCACCTCTACGTAGTCGTCGGCAGTCGGCTGGACCGTATCGGGACCGTCCCCGCGCGTGCGGGGAAGCTCATCGTTCACACGCTTCTCGCAGCGGTGCTCACGAAGCTGATGAGGATGTAAACGATGATCATCAGAACGAAGAAGGACAGGTCGAGTGCCACGCCGCCGAGACGCAACGGCGGGATGAACCGCCGAAGGAGCTTGAGCGGTGGATCGGTGACAGTGTAGGTGGCCTCCAGAACGACCACCATCGCCTTGCCGGGTGTCCATGAACGTGCGAACTGGAACACATAGTCCATGACCAGTCGGAAGATCAGCACGATCAGGAAGCACATCAGCACGATGTAGATCACCTGCAGCGCGATGCCCATCCCGTGCTTCCCTCTCCCCGTTTCCCGATCTGTTCCCGGTCCCGTATCTGACGGATCGGTCTAGCTTTGGTTGAAGAACCCGCCCTCCGCGATGCGGGCCTTGTCCTCCGCCGTGACATCGACGTTAGCAGGCGACAGCAGGAACACCTTCTGTGTCACGCGTTCAATGCTGCCGTGCAGACCGAACACGAGTCCGGCGGCGAAGTCCACGAGACGCTTCGCGTCCGTGTCGTCCATCTCCGTGAGATTCATGATCACCGGAGTGCCCTCACGGAAGTGTTCCCCGATGGTACGGGCCTCGTTGTAGGTCCGGGGGTGCAGTGTCGTGATGCGGTACGGCTCCCGCTCGGAGACGACCTTGGGCATGATCACGGGGGCGTTCTTCTCCAGGTTCGTGCGATCAGGTGTGATGGATGCCACGGGGGCAATTCGCGCAGGACGTCCGTTTTCCACCGGAATTGGGATGGGTTCCCGCTGCGCCGGAGGCTGTACGGCTCGTACCGGTTCGTCCGATACGGGCGACTGGTGCACGGGCTGCTGTCGGCGATCCCGCTCCCGAGCCCGCTCCATCTCCGGCTCGGGCTCGAACTCGTCGTCGGGGTCGTACCCCGGGTTGTCGTACCGGTCGTCCTCCACGAGGCCGAGGTAGACCGCCATCTTGCGCATCGCGCCGGCCATTCTCCGAGTCCTCCGCTCTGTGGTGGATCGCCCTGTCGCAGGTGCCGCCGTGTCACGAATGTCACCAACTGCCCGCGATCCACGTGGTCTGCCCGCTCATCGACGGGAATGACCATATTTTCTGCTGTGGTCCGACTTTCTTCGCGACGTTACCCGAGCCGGGGTCTCGCGCCGAGTACCGCAGTGCCGACGCGTACATGTGTCGCACCGGCCGCAACGGCCTGTTCCAGGTCTGCGCTCATCCCGGCCGACACCATCGTGGCAGTCGGATGGTCCGCGCGCATGCGGGATGACAATTCCATCAACCGCTCGAAGGCGGCCCGTTCGCGTCCCGCGTAGGGGCCGGACAGCGGTGCGACGGTCATCAGTCCGTCGATCCGCAGTCCGGGCGCCCCGGCGACGAGGTCCGCCAACTCCGCGAGCTGCTCCGGGGCGGCGCCGCCCCGGGTCCCCCGCTCGCCCGACTCGGCGTCGAGGGCGATCTGGACGAGGCAGCCGAGTTCGCGGCCGGCGCCGGCCGCGGCCGCCGACAGGGCGGTCACCAGCCGGGGGCGGTCGACGGACTGCACGACGTGCGCGTATCCCGCCACGGAACGGACTTTGTTGGTCTGCAACTGGCCGACGAAGTGCCAGGTGAGCGGCAGATCCGAGCAGGCCGCGGCCTTGGGGGCGGCGTCCTGGTCGCGATTCTCGGCAACATGACGGACGCCCAGCTCCGCCAGCAGTCGTACGTCGCTCGCGGGGTAGGTCTTGGTGACCACGACGAGCGTCACCTCCCCCCGGTCCCGCCCCGCCGCGGCACAGGCGGACGAGATGCGCTCCTCCACCCGCGCCAGGTTCGCGGCGAGCTTCCGACTTACGATCCGTCATTCTTCTTTTCCCCCGGGGTCCGGGGGTCCTCCCCCCGGGAAAGCTCCGTCAACCAGACATATCCGGCCAGTCGGCCGGTGACCCGGTCGCGGCGGTACGAGAAGTGGTCCCGCGACTCCAGTGTGCAGACCGGTGAGCGCAGGCCGTTCACCACCCCCGCCTCCGCGAGCTGCGCGTGCACCCCCGCGACGACGTCGACCGCCGGTGTGCCCCAGCTGGTCTCGGCCCGGGCGGCGGGCACCACTACCGCGACCGACTCCCGCATCTCGGCCGGCACCTCGTAGCAGTGCCCGCAGACCGCGGGTCCGGTGCGGGCGACGATCCGGCCCGGTTCGGCGCCGAGGGAGACCATCGCCTCCACGGCCGCGGGCACCACCCCGGCGACCAGTCCGGGCCGCCCGGCGTGGGCGGCCGCGGCCACCCCGGCGACGGGGTCGGCCAGCAGGACGGGCGTGCAGTCGGCGGTGAGCACGGCGAGGGCGAGTCCCCGACGGGCGGTCACCACCGCGTCCACGGCCGGGATCCCGGTGTCCGCGCCCCAGGGGCCGTCCACCACCGCGACGTCCCGCCCGTGCACCTGGTTCATCCAGACCACCAGGTCCGGGTCGAGTCCCAGGGAGCGCGCCGCCTCGGCCCGGTTCGCGCGAACGGCGGCCGGGTCGTCTCCGACCGCGCCGCCGAGGTTGAGCTCTTCGTACGGAACGGCGCTCACCCCGCCCCACCGGTCGGTGAAGGCGAAGTGGGCGCCGCCCACGTGATGCTGCTCCGGTGTCACTTCAAGAAGTCCGGGACATCCAGTTCCTCGGCCGGGCTGTCCTGGTACGGCCGGGCCGTGGGGACCTGCGGCGCCGGGGCCTGGACCTCGACCGGGGCCGGCTCGACGGGGGCCGGGGGCTCCTCGCGCGGGGGGACCGTGCCGAGTCCGCCGAAGGCCGGGCGGGCCGGCTCGGCGGCGCGGACCGGAGCCGGGGCCGGCTCCTCGCGCTTGGTGGACGCGGCGCCGATGACGTTGTCCCGGCGGGCCGGGGGCTGTCCGCCGTCGAACCCGGCGGCGATGACGGTGACCCGTACCTCGTCGCCGAGCGCGTCGTCGATGACGGCGCCGAAGATGATGTTCGCCTCGGGGTGCGCGGCCTCGCTCACCAGCTGCGCGGCCTCGTTGATCTCGAAGAGACCGAGGTCCGAGCCGCCGGAGATGGAGAGCAGCACGCCGCGGGCGCCGTCGATGGACGCCTCCAGCAGCGGCGAGGAGATCGCCATCTCGGCGGCGGCCACCGCGCGGTCGTCGCCGCGGGCCGAGCCGATGCCCATGAGGGCCGAGCCGGCCTCGGACATCACGGACTTGACGTCGGCGAAGTCGAGGTTGATCAGACCCGGGGTGGTGATGAGGTCGGTGATGCCCTGCACGCCGGACAGCAGGACCTGGTCCGCCGACTTGAAGGCGTCCAGGACGCTGACCTGGCGGTCCGAGATGGACAGCAGGCGGTCGTTGGGGATGACGATGAGGGTGTCGACCTCTTCGCGGAGCTCGGCGATGCCGTCCTCCGCCTGGTTCGCGCGGCGCCGGCCCTCGAAGGTGAACGGCCGGGTGACCACACCGATCGTCAGGGCGCCCAGCGAGCGCGCGATGTTGGCGACGACGGGTGCGCCGCCGGTGCCGGTGCCGCCGCCCTCACCGGCGGTGACGAAGACCATGTCGGCCCCCTTGAGGACCTCCTCGATCTCCTCGCGGTGGTCCTCTGCCGCCTTGCGACCGACCGCCGGGTTGGCGCCGGCGCCGAGGCCGCGGGTGAGTTCACGACCGACGTCGAGCTTGACGTCGGCGTCGCTCATCAACAGCGCCTGCGCGTCCGTGTTGATGGCGATGAACTCGACGCCCTTGAGACCGACCTCGATCATTCGGTTGATGGCATTGACACCACCGCCGCCGACACCGATGACCTTGATGACTGCGAGGTAGTTCTGCGGTGCTGCCACGTCGAAGGCCTCTCGCCTCGAGTTACGTGTCGCCGCCTCGCGGGCCTGCGTTGCGACGACTGATGCCGAAATAGGGACGGTCCGAACGCGCCGACCCGAACCCTCACCCTGAAGTTTAGGGTTAGGGGTGTGTCTGTTCCTTGGACTCTTCCGAACAGGACACTAAGTCGACAAGTAGCGCGTGTTCAACGAACACGCCGAACCTCCCGTTTTTCTTTTCACCCTATGTGATCACCCGTATCGCTGGCCAACCAGGGTGCGCCGCTGTTCGACCTGACGTCAACTCCCGGCCGCCGCAGGGGCGGTGGGAACGCTCACGTCGAAGTGACCGGCCTTCGGGGCGGCTTTCAACAAAGCGGTCAGCGCGCGCCCCTTCGCGTCGCTCTGTTCGCCGCTGCCCCACCGCACGGACCGGCCCCCGGTCAGCTCCAGCACGATGGAATCGTAGGAACCCACCTTGACCTGCACGGTCTGCCGGGCGATCGGCGCCGGGAGGGACCCGGCGACGAGCACGGCCTCGTGCAGCAGCCGCTCTTCGTCGAAGCGCCGGGCGCTCGGGGAGCCTCCGGCGTTCAATTCGAGGACCGGAACACCCGCGGGCGCTTTCGGAACCGTGTCGAATCGCACACCCGATGCGTCCACTTCCACGAAGTTGGCGTCCTTTTTGATGAGCAGGACGGGTTTGCGCTCGGTCACCTTCAGTCCGATTCCGTGCGGCCAGGCCCGCACCGCATCGACCGAATCGATGCGGGGCAGACGCCCCCGGACGCGGCTCTCGATCTCGTCGGTGTCGACGCTCACGAGGGGCGCGCCCACGGGCACGGCCGCGGCGGAGAGCACCTGCTCGGGGGTGAGCACCTCCGTGCCGGTGGCGGTGACCTTCTCGACGCGGAGCCAGGAGGATCCGCAGAAGACCCAGCTGCCGCCCCCGACGAGGAGGACCGCGGCGGCCAGGGAGGCCAGCACGGGACCCCGGCGCAGCTGCTTGCCGGGGCCCCGCGGGGCGGTCCTCGCCGGGGCCTTCGCGGACTTCGAGCCCTTGGGCGGCTCGGGAAGGGCCGGCGCCCTTGCGGGGCGGCCGGCCGGGCCGATCAGGAGACGGTGTTCCGCGCTGTGCGGTCGTCGCTCCGGCCACTCCTGTGCCTCCTGCGTCCGTGCTCCCGCGTCAGCGGGATCGGTGGGCTGCGATCGCCTCGTACACCATGCCGACCAGGAGCTCGTCGGCGTCCCGGCGGCCGAACTCACCGGCGGCGCGGGACATCTCGTACAGGCGGTGCGGGTCGGACAGCACCGGGAGGACCTGGCCGAGCACCCACTCGGGCGTCAGTTCCGCGTCGTCCACGAGCAGGCCGCCGCCGGCCTTGACCACCGGCTGGGCGTTGAGCCGCTGTTCGCCGTTGCCGATCGGCAGCGGGACGTAGGCGGCGGGCAGCCCGACGGCGGACAGTTCGGCGACGGTCATCGCTCCCGCGCGGCACAGCATCATGTCGGCGGCGGCGTACGCGAGATCCATCCGGTCCACGTACGGTACCGGCACATAGGGCGGCATCCCGGGCATGTTGTCGACACGCGGCAGTTCGTTCTTCGGCCCGACGGCGTGCAGGATCTGCACGCCGGAGCGCTGAAGGGTCGGCGCGACCTGCTGGATGGTCTCGTTGAGGCGGCGTGCGCCCTGCGAGCCGCCCGAGACGAGCAGCGTGGGCAGGTTGGGGTCCAGGCCGAACGCGGCGCGCGCCTCGGGGCGTACGGCGGCCCGGTCGAGGGTGGAGATGGAGCGGCGCAGCGGGATGCCCACGTAGCGGGCGCCGCGCAGCTTGCTGTCGGGGGTGGAGACCGCGACGGCGTGCGCGTACCGGGAGCCGATCTTGTTGGCCAGTCCGGGCCGGGCGTTGGCCTCGTGGACGATGATCGGCACCCCGAGCCGCTTGGCCGCGAGGTAGCCGGGCAGGGCCACGTAGCCGCCGAATCCGACGACGCAGTCCGCCTTGGTGCGCAGGAGGATCTCCTCCGCGGCCTTGATGGTGCCGCGCAGCCGCCCGGGGACGGTGATCAGCTCGGGAGTGGGCTTGCGGGGCAGCGGGACGGCGGGGATCAGTCCCAGCTCGTAGCCGCGCTCCGGCACCAGCCGGGTTTCGAGTCCGCGCTCGGTGCCCAGGGCGGTGATGCCCACTGAAGGGTCCTGCCTGCGCAGGGCGTCCGCGAGGGCGAGCGCCGGCTCGATGTGGCCGGCGGTCCCCCCACCGGCGAGTACGACATGCACCGAAATTCACCGCTCTCCGGACGGACGCTTCTTGACGCGCCGTCTCATCGACTTCCATCTCACCCCGGTCCGCCTCCAGCCGGTCTTCGGCTGTCGCATCGCGAGGGCCGCGCGCGCGGCGGGCTCCTCCCGCGCGAAGGCGATGAGCAGTCCGACCGCGAACATGGTCGGCAGCAGGGCCGACCCCCCGTAGGAGAACAGCGGGAGCGGGACACCGGCGATCGGCAGCAGGCCGAGCACCGCACCGATGTTGATCACGGCCTGGGCCGTGATCCAGGTGGTCACGCCTCCCGCGGCAAACCGTACGAAGGAGTCCTCCGTGCGTCCGGCCACGCGGATACCCGCATAGCCTAGAGCCGCGAACAGGGCGAGCACCGACAGCGTCCCCGCCAGTCCCAGTTCCTCCCCCGTGATGGCGAAGATGAAGTCGGTGTGGGCTTCCGGTAGTTGACCCCATTTTTCCACACTTGCACCCAGGCCGGAACCGAACCAGCCACCCGACGCGAGCGCGTAGATCCCGTGTACGGCCTGCCAGCAAAGGTCGTTCTTGCCCGGTTCTGTCGCCCCGATGCACTCCAGCCGGTCCATCCGGTGCGGGCTGGTCTTGATGAGCAGGGCGACGATCGCAGCCGCGAAGGCCAGGACGCCGACGAACATCCGCGTGGGGGCGCCGGCGAGCCAGAGCAGACCGAACAGGATGGCTCCGAGGATCATCGCGGTGCCCATGTCCCCGCCGAGCATGATGAGCCCGAGCAGCAGGAAGGCCACGGGGACCAGGGGCACCAGGAGGTGCTTCCACTGGCTCAGGAGGCCCTTGTCGCCCTTGCGGGCCAGCAGGTCGGCGCCCCACAGGATCAGCGCCAGCTTGCCGAACTCGCTGGGCTGGAGCATGAACGGGCCGCCGAGCGAGATCCAGTTCTGGTTGCCGTTGATCGAGACCCCTATCCCGGGGACCTGGACCAGGACCATGAGGAACAGCGTGCCGGCGAGGACCGGGTAGGACAGCGCCCGGTGCAGCTTCACCGGCATCCTGGAGGCGACCAGCAGCAGGCCCGCGCCGATGAGGGCGGCCAGGAACTGCTTCTTGAAGAAGTACGCGTCCCCCAGGCCCAGCTGGAGGCCTTTGATCATAGAGGCGGAATACACCATCACCAGGCCGAGCACGGTGATGAGCAGGGAACTGCCGAAAATCAGGTAATAAGCCGTGAGCGGGCGGTCCCACGCCTTGCGCAACTGCTGCTGCGTGCGCCGGAGACCGGCCAGCGGCCCGCGCCCGGCGGGCCGGGCCGGGCGCTTCGCACTCACACCGGGGCGCTTGCGGCCCTGCGCCTTCACGGCGGACGGCCGCCGCCCCGGCAGCATCTGCTTGGCCGGCATCTGTGATCTTCCCCTCCACTCGTGCGAGGCGAGCATCCGGCCGGAGGGAACCTGTCCCGGCGCCCCCGGCCTAGGCCGTGTCCGCGGCGCCCTCGGCGGCCAGTTCGCGGACCGCGTCGGCGAACGCTTCCCCGCGCTTGTTGTAGTTCGCGAACATGTCCATCGAGGCGCAGGCCGGTGCCAGCAGGACCGTGTCGCCGGGCTCGGCGAGCGCGGCCGCCTCGCGGACCGCTGCGAGCATCGCCCCAGTGTCGGTCCGGTCGAGGTCGACGACCGGGACCTCGGGGGCGTGTCGCGCCAGCGCCTCGGCGATCAGCGCCCGGTCGGCGCCGATCAGGACGGCGCCGCGCATCCGCGCGGCCGACTTCTGCACGAGTTCGTCGAAGGTCGCGCCCTTGGCGAGACCGCCGGCGATCCACACGACCTTGTCGAAGGAGGCGAGGGAGGCCTCCGCCGCATGGGTGTTGGTGGCCTTGGAGTCGTCGACGTAGACGACGGAGCCGACCTCGTCCACCCGGGCGACCCGGTGGGCGTCCGGACGGAAGTCGCGCAGCCCGTCGCGGACCGCGCGCGGCTCCACGCCGAAGGCGCGGGCCAGGGCCGCGGCGGCGAGGGCGTTGGCGATGTTGTGCGGGGCCGGCGGGTTGACGTCCTTGACCTCGGCGAGCTCCTGGGCGTTCTTCTGCCGGTTCTCCACGAAGGCGCGGTCGACGAGGATGCCGTCGACGACGCCGAGCATGGAGGGGCCGGGGGCGCCGAGGGTGAAGCCGATCGCACGGCAGCCCTCTTCGACGTCCGCCTCGACGACCAGTTCCTCGGTGGCCGGGTCGGCCACGTTGTACACGCAGGCCACCGTGTTGCCCTCGTAGATCCGGCCCTTGTCGGCGGCGTACGCCTGCATGGAGCCGTGCCAGTCGAGGTGGTCGGGGGCCAGGTTGAGCACGGCCGCCGAGTGGACGCGCAGCGAGGGCGCCCAGTGCAGCTGGTAGCTGGAGAAGCTCGACGGCGAGCACGTCGTACTCCTGCTCGCCGAGCACCACGTCGATGATGGGGGTGCCGATGTTGCCGACGGCGGCGGTGCGCAGGCCGGCGGCCTTCAGGATCGACGCGAGCATCTGCGTGGTGGTGGTCTTGCCGTTGGTCCCGGTGATCGCGAGCCATTCGGCGGGCGCGGCCGGAGGCCGGTCGCCGGCGCCGTCGGCGCCCTGCGAGCCGGCCCGGCGGGCGGTACGGAGTTCCGCGCCGGCCCCGCGCAGGCGCCAGGCGACCTCGACGTCGCCGACGACGTCGACGCCCGCCGCGGCGGCGGCCAGGAAGAGCGGGCTCTCGGGCTGCCAGCCGGGCGAGGTGACGACCAGTTCGGTGCCCTCGGGCAGCGTCTCGCCCGCCCGGGCTCCGTCGGGCAGGTGGCCGAGGCGGACCTCGATGCCGAGCTCGGCGAGCTCGGCGGCCCTGGCCCGGTGCGCGTCGCCGTCGCCGTTGTCGACGACGGTCACGCGCGCACCCAGCCCGGCCAGGGCCCGGGCGGCGCTGATCCCGCTGATGCCGAGACCTGCCACGGTGATCCGGCCCGGCAGGCCGAACCGGCCCAGGGCGTCGGGGCCGAGCACGCCGGCCAGGTCGGAGGAGGTCACTTGTCGGCTGCCCATCCCGCGTAGAAGAGACCGAGACCCACGATCACGCACATGCCCTGGATGATCCAGAAGCGGACCACGACGAGGACTTCGGACCAGCCCTTGAGTTCGAAGTGGTGCTGGAGCGGCGCCATCCGGAAGACGCGCTTGCCGGTCAGCTTGAAGGAGCCGACCTGGATGACGACCGACATCGTGATGAGCACGAAGAGGCCGCCCAGGAGCGCCATCAGGAACTCCGTGCGGGAGCAGATGGCGAGGCCGGCGAGCGCGCCGCCGAGGGCCAGCGAACCGGTGTCACCCATGAAGATCTTGGCGGGCGAGGTGTTCCACCACAGGAAGCCGAAGCAGGCGCCCATCAGGGCGGAGGCCACGACGGCCAGGTCGAGGGGGTCGCGCACCTCGAAGCAGGCGTTCGGGTTGGTGAGGTCGGCCGCCATCGCGCACGACTCCTGGAACTGCCAGACGCCGATGAAGGTGTAGGCGCCGAAGACCATCACGGCGGCGCCGGTGGCCAGGCCGTCCAGACCGTCCGTCAGGTTCACGCCGTTGGACATGGCCAGGATCATGAACAGCGCCCAGACCACGAAGAGCACCGGGCCGATCGACCAGCCGAAGTCCGTGACGAACGACAGCTTGGTGGAGGCCGGGGTCAGCCCGCGCGAGTCCTTGAACTGCAGTGCGAGCACCGCGAAGGCGATGCCGACGATCAGCTGGCCCGCCATCTTCGCCTTGGCCCGCAGACCCAGCGAGCGCCGCTTGACGATCTTGATGTAGTCGTCGAGGTAGCCGACGAGACCCATGCCCGCCATCAGGAACAGCACGAGCAGGCCCGAGAAGCTCGGCTCCGAGCCCGTGAGGATCTTCGTCAGCGCGTACGCGACGAGCGTCGCCAGGATGAAGGAGATACCGCCCATGGTGGGCGTGCCCTTCTTCCCGGCGTGGCCGCGCGGGCCGTCGTCGCGGATGAACTGGCCGTAGCCCTTGCGGGCGAGCAGCTTGATCAGCAGCGGGGTGCCGACGACGGTCAGGAACATGCCGATGACACCGGCGAACAGGATCTGCCTCATCGGCCGGCGACCTCGCCCTCGACAGTGCCCTCGAGCAGGGCCTGCGCCACCCGCTCCAGACCGGCCGACCTGGAAGCCTTCACCAGCACGACGTCACCCGGGCGCAGCTCACTGCGCAACAGGTCGACCGCCGCCTGCGCGTCGGACACGAGCACCGACTCCTCACCCCACGAACCCTCGTTATATGCGCCCAGTTGCAGCCAGGAGGCTTCCCTGCCCCCGACCGCGACGAGCTTGCTCACGTTGAGCCGGACGACAAGTCGTCCGACCGCGTCGTGCTCGGCGAGAGCGTCGTCTCCGAGCTCGGCCATCGGGCCGAGCACCGCCCACGTGCGCCCCCCGTCCGCACTGCCGCCACCACCCATCGCGGCGAGCGCGCGCAGTGCGGCCCGCATGGACTCCGGGTTCGCGTTGTAGGCGTCGTTGACGATCGTCACACCGTCCGCCCGCTCGGTGACCTCCATCCGCCACCGCGACAGCGTGCCCGCCCCGGAGAGCGCGGTGGCGATCTCCTCGACGGACATGCCCAGGACGTGGGCGACGGCGGCCGCGGCGAGCGCGTTCGACACGTGGTGCTCACCGTACAGCCGCAAGGTCACGTCGCTGCACCCGGTCGGTGTGTGCAGTGTGAAGGAAGGCTGCCCCTTGTCCGTCATGCGGACTTCCGTGGCCCGGATTTCGGCGTCGTCGGCCTCTCCGAACAGCACCGTACGGGCCTTCGTGCGCGCGGCCATGGAACGAACCAGCAGGTCATCGGCGTTGAGGACGGCGACGCCGCCCTCCGCCTCGGCCGGGAGCGCCTCGACGAGCTCGCCCTTGGCCTGGGCGATCTGCTCGCGGCCGCCGAACTCGCCGATGTGCGCGGTGCCGACGTTGAGGACCAGACCGATCCGAGGGGGTGTCAGTCCGGTGAGGTAGCGGATGTGGCCGATGCCGCGGGCGCCCATCTCCAGGACGAGGTGCTGGGTGTCCTCGGTGACGCGGAGCGTCGTGATCGGCAGGCCGATCTCGTTGTTGAGGTTTCCGGGGGTCCACACGGTCGGCGCGTGGTGCTGGAGCACCTGCGCGATGAGGTCCTTGGTGGAGGTCTTGCCCGCGGACCCGGTGAGGGCGACGACGTCGGTGCCGAGGCGGGCGACGACGGCGCGGGCGAGCGCTCCGAGGGCTGCCACCACGTCGGGGACGACGATGGCCGGGACGCCGACGGGCCGGGTCGCGAGGACGGCGACGGCGCCGGCGGCCACCGCTCCCCCGGCGTAGTCGTGGCCGTCCACCCGCTCGCCGACGAAGGCGGCGAACAGGCTGCCGGGCCGGACCTCGCGGGAGTCGTAGACGACGGGACCGGTGACCTGGACGGACGGATCCGGTATGTCGTGGGGCCGCCCGCCGGTGATGTCGGCGATCTCGGCGAGGGAAAGGGCGATCACTGGTTCACCTCGGCCTGTCGGACCTGGGTCGTTCGATCGAGCACGCGTTGGTGTTCGATCGCGGCGCGGAGCACCGTGCGGTCGTCGAAGGGCCGGACCACCCCTGCGGTGTCCTGGCCCTGCTCGTGGCCCTTGCCGGCCACGAGCACGGTGTCGCCGGGCTCGGCGCGCGCGACGGCGGCGGCGATGGCGGCCGCCCGGTCGGCGTCGACGAGGACGGTGCCGCGCTCGGCGGGCGGTACGGACACGGCGCCGCCGAACATCGCGGCGAGGATCGCGAGCGGGTCCTCGGAACGCGGGTTGTCGGAGGTCAGGACGGCCACGTCGGCGAACCGGGCGGCCGCGGCGCCCATCGGGGCCCGCTTGGTGGTGTCGCGGTCGCCGCCGCAGCCGAGCACGATGTGCAGCTTGCCGGTGGTGACTTCGCGCAGGGCGCGCAGCACCGATTCGACGGCGTCCGTCTTGTGGGCGTAGTCGACGACGGCGAGGTACTGCTGTCCCGCGTCCACCCGCTCCAGTCGGCCGGGGACCCCGGGGACCGCGGCGACGCCGTCGGCGGCGGTCTGCGGGTCGAGGCCGGCGGCGGCGAGCGTCACGATCGCGGCGACGGTGTTGGCGACGTTGAACGGGCCGGGCAGCGGGGCCTTGGCCCGTACGCGCTGTCCCTCGGGGCCGACCAGCGTCAGCGTGGAGTCCATGTGGCCGGTGACGACGTCCTCGGCGCGCCAGTCGGCGGCCGGGTCGCCCGCGGCGGAGAAGGTGACGACCGGGACGGTCGCCTCCTTGGCCAGCCGGCGGCCGTACTCGTCGTCGAGGTTGACCACGCCCAGGCGGGAGCGGCGGGGGGTGAAGAGCCCCGCCTTCGCCTGGAAGTAGTCCTCCATGTCGGAGTGGAACTCCATGTGCTCGGGGCTCAGGTTGTTGAAGACGGCGACGTCGAAGACGCAGCCGTCGACGCGGCCGAGCACCAGGGCGTGGCTGGAGACCTCCATGGCCACGGCCTCGACGCCGCGTTCGCGCATGACCGCGAAGAGGGCCTGGAGGTCGGTCGCCTCGGGGGTGGTCCGCTCGGACTTGATGCGCTCGTCGCCGATGCGCATCTCGACGGTGCCGACCAGTCCGGTGCTGCGGCCCGCCGCGCGCAGGCCGCCCTCGACGAGGTACGCCGTGGTGGTCTTGCCGGAGGTTCCGGTGATGCCGATCTGGAGGAGGCCGTCGCCGGGCCGGCCGTAGATCGCGGCGGCGAGCTCGCCCATCCGGCCGCGCGGGTCGGCGACGGCCAGGACCGGCAGGCCGGTCGCCGCGGCGCGCTCGGCGCCGGCGGGGTCGGTCAGCACGGCGGCGGCGCCGAGGCCGGCGGCCTGGGCGGCGAAGTCGGCGCCGTGGGTCCTGGCTCCCGGCAGGGCCGCGTACAGGTCTCCGGGGCGGACCGCACGGGAGTCGTGCGTGATCCCGGTGATCTGCGCCGCGCCGGGCGACGGGACGCCCAGCAGCGCGGCCAGCTCGCCCAGCGGGCTCGCAGTGGCGGACGCGGGCCTGGGCGGTCCCGGCGGCGTTGCCGGGGCGTCTTGCTGGGTGGTTCTGGGCTGATCAGCGTGGGGCACGGCGGTGAGCGTACCGGGCGCGGCGGCCGGGTCGCGAAGTGAGGGCCCGGCCCCGGCTGGGGTGTCCGGTCGGTTCCCGGGTTTCGGGGTGATCGTTGTCACTGGTGGTGCCTCACGCTCTTGTGGCGGGCAGACCGCGGCCGTGGGTCACTGGCCGGGCTGCGGACTGGGCTGCGGGGCGGGCTGCTGGGCGGCCTGCGGGCCGGGCTCGTAGGTGACCGGGAGCCCTGCGGGGGCGGTGCCGGTGGGGGCGACCTGGAGGGTCTTGAGGGCGAACTCCATGACCTTCTTGTAGATGGGGCCGCAGATCTGGCCGCCGAAGTAGCTGCCCTTGGTCGGGTTCTGGATGGCGCAGTAGACGGTGATGCGCGGGTTGTCCGCGGGGGCGAACCCGGCGAAGGAGGCGGTGTAGCCCTTGTAGCGGCCGGTGGCCGGATCCACCCGGTTGGAGGTGCCGGTCTTGCCGCCGACCCGGTAGCCGGGGATCTTTGCCTTGGTACCGGTGCCCTCCTGGTCGTCGACGACGGATTCGAGCATCTCGGCGAGGGTCTTGGCGGTTTCCTGGCTGATCACGCGGTTCTGTTCGGGGGCCGGGGCCGGGGTGAAGCGGCCGTCGGGGCCCTTGGTGCCGCGGACCAGCGTCGGCTCGATGCGGACCCCGCCGTTGGCGATGGTCGAGTACACGGAGGCCGCCTGCATGGCGTTGAGGGACAGTCCCTGGCCGAAAGGGATCGTGTACTGCTGCGAAGTGGACCATTCCTGGGGCCGGGCGAGGATGCCGCGGGACTCGCCCGGGTAGTTCAGGCCGGTGGGCCGGCCGATGCCGAACTTGGTCAGGTACGAGTGCAGGACCTCGTTGGACTTCGCCTGGGTGGGGCCGAGCTGGCCGGTGGCCAGGATGGTGCCGATGTTGGAGGACTTGGCGAGGACCCCGTTGAGGGTCAGGTACCAGGTCGGGTGGTCGACGTCGTCCTTGAAGAGCCGGTCGCCGCGGTGCAGCCGGTTGGGGACCTCGACGCGGGTGTCGGGGGTCGCCTTCTTCTCCTCCAGCACGGCCGCCATCGACATCACCTTGGCGGTGGAGCCCGGCTCGTAGACGTCCTGGAGCGCGGCGTTGCCCATGGCGGCGGAGCTGGCCCGGGTCAGGTCGTTGGGGTCGAAGCCGGGGGCGTTGGCCATGGCCAGCACCTCGCCGGTGCGGGTGTCCTGGACGATGACGTAGCCGCGGTCGGCCTCGGACTTCTGCACCTGCTCGGCGATGGCGCTCTGCGCCGCCCACTGGATGTCGCGGTCGATGGTCAGCTCGATGTCGTCGCCGGGGACGGCGGGCTTCTCGCTGGAGCCGGCGGTGGGCACCTTGCGGCCGCCGGACTGGGCGTAGGTGATCTCCCCGTCCTTGCCGGCCAGTTTCTTGTCGAGGGAGGACTCCAGCCCGCCGCCGCCCTTGCCCTCGGCGTTGACGTAACCCAGTATCCCGGCGGCGAGGTCCCCGCCCGGGTACACGCGCTTGCTGCTGTCCTCCTTGAACACGCCCGCCAGGACGTTGGCGCCGGGGGCGTTGTTCTTCTTGTCGGCGGTCGCCTTCTCGGCGAAGACCCGCTTGAGGTCCTTGATCTGGTTCCAGACCTGCGGGGTCTGGCGCTGGGCGAGGACCACGTACCGGCTGTTCTTCGTCCTGAGCTTGTCCGCGATCCCCTTGGCGTCCTTGCCGAGGATGGGTGCCAGCAGCGCGGCGGCCTGCTCGGGGGCGTCCGGGGCCTTGCTGTCCTGCGGGGTGAACATCTTCGGGTCGGCGGTGATGTCGTACGCGTCGACGCTCGTGGCGAGGGCCACGCCCTTGCGGTCGGTGATCTCGCCGCGCTCGGCGGCGAGTTTGACGTTGGTGTAGCGGTTCTTGGAGGCCGCCGCGGAGAAGGACGAGGCGTCGACGGCCTGCACCTGGAGCAACCGGACGACGAAGGCGAGCATGACGAGGGTCAGGCCCACGCCGACCAGGCGCAGCCGGGGCCGGGGGCTGCCGAGCCGGATCGTGTGGGGCTTGCGGGGGCCGGCGGGGCGCCGGGTCGCCGGGCGTGAGGCCGGGCGGGCGGTGGCGCGGGGCCGGTCGCCCGGCCGTGGGGGCCTGGCCGGTCCGGGCACTCGCCGTCGCGGCGGCTCCTGCGGGCTCACCCGGCCACCGTCCGCGGCATGCCGGTGCCTCCGGTACGGGTGCCCGTACCGCCGCGGGCGGCGCGGTGCGGGGCCGCGGGCCCGGGCCTTCCGGGGCTCCGCCCCGGACCCCGTGCCTCGAACGCCGGCGAGGCTGGTTCAGACGGGATCCGCGTCACGACGTCACCTTCCAGGGGTCTGGCTGGGCTGCGGGCTGCCGGTGGGGGCGGGCTGGGCCGGAACCGGCGCCGGGGGTGCGGCCGGGGCCGGGGACTGGCCCGGTCCGGCCGGCGCGGGGGGCTGCGAGGCCGGGATCGCGGCCGGGGTCGGCGACGGCGGGGCCTCGGCCACCGAGACGCTGCCGGCGACCTTGCCGTCCGGGCCGATGAAGACGGGGCTGCCGCCCGGGACGAGGCCCAGTTCCCGGGCGCGGCGCTGGAGTGCGTCGGGGGCAGAGTGGGCGTCCACGTCGCGCTGGAGGGCCTGCTCCTCGTCGGTCAGGGCGGTGGTCTCCTTCTTCAGCCGGGTCAGCTGGAAGGAGCCCTCGTTGAGCGCGGAGTTGAGCAGCAGCAGGCTGATCAGCCCGCCGGCGAGCAGGGCCACGACCAGCAGGACGAACGGCATGCGCGCCGCCTGCCCGCCGGGCCGCGGCCGGGCCGGGCGGGCGCCGAGGGCCCGCCCGATGCGGGCCGCCTGCCCGCGGGTCAGCGTGGCGACCTTCCCGGCCTTGGTCACAGTCGCGCCTCCCGGATGCGTTCGACCCCCCGGAACCTCGCCGGGGCGGCCCGCCGGTTCTCGGCGATCTCCTCCTCGGTCGGCAGTTCCGCGCCGCGCGTGAGCAGTTTGAGCTTCGGCTGGTACTTCTCCGGCACCACCGGCAGCCCGGGCGGCGCGGTGGAGGTGGCGCCCGCCGAGAAGACCTGCTTGACCAGCCGGTCCTCCAGCGAGTGGTACGAGAGCACCGCGATCCGGCCGCCGACCGCGATCCGGTCCACGGCCGCGGGGATGGCCCGCTCCAGCCCGGACAGTTCGCCGTTGACCTCGATCCGCAGCGCCTGGAAGGTGCGCTTCGCCGGGTTGCCACCGGTCCGCTTGGCCGCCTGGGGCAGGGCGTCGCGGATGAGGTCGACCAGCCGGGCGCTGTTGCTGAAGGGCGCCTTCTCGCGTTCCCGGACGATCGCGGACACGATCCGCTTGGCCTGCTTCTCCTCGCCGTACTGGCGCAGGATCCGCACGAGTTCGCCCGGAGCGTAGGTGTTGAGGACCTCGGCGGCGCTGATGCCGGTCGTCTGGTCCATGCGCATGTCCAGCGGCGCGTCCTGCGCGTACGCGAACCCGCGGTCCGCCTCGTCCAGCTGCATGGAGGAGACGCCCAGGTCGAAGAGGATGCCCTGGACGGCCGGGAGGCCCAGCCCGTCGAGCACCTCGGCGAGGTCCGCGTAGATGGCGTGGACGAGGGTGGCCCGGTCGCCGAAGGGGGCGAGGCGTTCGCCGGAGAGCCGCAGGGCCTCCTTGTCGCGGTCGAGGCCGATCAGGCGAGCCTCGGGGAACCGGGTCAGCAGGGCCTCGCTGTGGCCGCCGAGGCCGAGGGTGCAGTCGACGACGACGGCCCCGGGCCTCTCCAGCGCCGGGGCCAACAGGTCCAGGCACCGCTGGAGCATCACCGGGACATGTCGGGACTCGCTAGTCAAAGCGCCCTCTCAGGTAACGGCGCGGCATGCGTACGCACCGCCCGCTCCCCCGGCCGGTGAGCGGAAGAGGGCCGGGCCGTACGTACGCGCCGCGCACGCGGAGTCTTCATCGGTGGCCGGCGGCCGGTCAGGGCCGGGCTCCGGCCGGTTCGCGTCACTTTAGTGCAACGGTCGCCGCGGTCAACGAACCGGCCCGCGCGCCGTACGCCCCTCTCGGACCGAAGCCGCGTATCCCCTCGAACCACCCGGACGGCCGACCCCCGCCCACCCCTGTGGGTCAGCTCACAGCAAGCGGCGTTGACGTCGTTCGTCCCACCTCACGCCGGGGCGTCCGCGCCCGTGACCGCCCCTCCTGGGCCGTCGAGGCGTTCCGGGACGTCGGTCAGGAGGTCCGCCAGTCCGTGCAGCGGGTCCGGAGCAACCCGTTCCTGCCGCGCCAGGACGGTGTGCGAGGCTTCGTCTTCGACGTGCACACCGGACTCCTCCGGGAGATCGATCCCGGCTCCTGAGTGACACAAGGCCGTAACGCCGTCAAGAATGCGGGAAGACACCGTCCGGGGACCCCGGGTCCGGTGTCCGTGTTTCGGGGTGGGCCGGTCAAGCGCCATGGGGCGCCCGGCCCTGGGAAATGGGCCGAGGAGAACCAGGTGACGACGTATGACGACCGAGCGAGCCTCGCGGATCTGACCAGCACGGCGGAGCGGGTCCGCCAGTCGGTCGAGAGCGTGATCGAGGGCAAGCCCGAGGTCGTCCGCCTCGCGCTGACCGTGCTCCTCGCCGAGGGGCACCTGCTGATCGAGGACGTGCCCGGCGTGGGCAAGACGATGCTCGCCAAGACGCTGGCCAAGTCCATCGACTGTTCGGTGCAGCGCATCCAGTTCACGCCGGACCTGCTGCCCTCCGACATCACGGGCGTCAGCATCTACGACCAGCAGCGCCGCGAGTTCGAGTTCAAGCCGGGCGCGATCTTCGCGCAGATCGTCATCGGCGACGAGATCAACCGCGCCTCGCCGAAGACCCAGTCCGCGCTGCTGGAGTCGATGGAGGAGCGCCAGGTCACCATCGACGGCACCACCTACACCCTGCCCAGCCCGTTCATGGTCGTCGCCACCCAGAACCCCGTGGAGATGGAGGGCACCTACCCGCTGCCCGAGGCGCAGCGCGACCGTTTCATGGCGCGCGTCTCCGTCGGCTACCCCAGCCCGGAGGCCGAGCTCCAGATGCTCGACGTGCACGGCGCGGTGAACCCGCTCGACGACCTGCAGGCCGTCGCGCACGCCCACGACATCGTCAAGCTCATAGAGGCCGTGCGCGAGGTCTACGTCGCCGAGCCCGTCCGGCGCTACGTCGTCGACCTGGTCGCCGCCACCCGCAGCCATCCCGACCTGCGGCTCGGGGCCTCCCCCCGGGCCACCCTGCACCTCCTGCGCGCCGTGAAGGCCTCCGCCGCGCTCGCCGGCCGGGACTACGTCCTGCCCGACGACGTCCAGTCGCTGGCCGCGCCGGTCCTCGCGCACCGGCTGCTGCCCACCGCACAGGCCCAGCTGAACCGGCGGACCTCCGAGCAGGTCGTCGGCGAGATCCTCCAGCGCACCCCCGTCCCGGCCGCGCACGCCCGCGGCGAGATGCCGCCCGGCGCCGGCGCCCGGAGCTTCTGATGGGCGCCGGTGCCCCTCGCGGCGCCGGCGGCCCGGGAGAGGGCGGCGGACTGCGCGCCTCGCTGTCCGGGCTGACCACCCGCGGCCGCTCGTTCGTCGCCGCCGGGATCGCCGCGTCCGTCTGCGCCTACGTCCTGGGCCAGGGCGCCCTGCTGCGCGTCGGACTGCTGCTCGCCCTCCTGCCGCTGATCTGCGTCTACGCCCTGCACCGCACCCGCTACCGGGTCTCCGGCAGCCGCCGCCTCACCCCCGGTCGGGTGCCCGCGGGCGCCGAGGCCCGGGTGCAGCTGCGCATGGACAACGTCTCCCGGCTGCCCACCGGCCTGCTGATGCTCCAGGACCGGGTGCCCTACGTACTGGGCCCGCGCCCGCGGTTCGTCCTGGACCGGGTCGAGCCCGGCGGCCGCCGCGAGGTGTCCTACCGGGTCCGCTCCGACCTGCGCGGCCGCTACCCCCTGGGGCCGCTCCAGCTGCGCCTGACCGATCCCTTCGGGCTGGTCGAGCTGACCCGCTCCTTCAGCACCTACGACACCCTCACCGTCATACCGCGCACCGAGTCCCTGCCCCCGGTCCGGCTGACCGGCGAGTCCAACGGCTACGGCGACGGCAGCCGCCGCTCCCTGGCGCTGGCCGGCGACGACGACGTGATCCCGCGCGGCTACCGGCGCGGTGACGACCTGCGCCGCGTGCACTGGCGCTCCACCGCCCGCTACGGCGAGCTGATGGTCCGCCGCGAGGAGCAGCCCCAGCGCAGCAGGGCCACCGTCCTGCTCGACACCCGCCGCCTCGCCTACGACGGCGCGGGCCCCGACTCCGCTTTCGAGTGGGCCGTGTCCGCGGCCGCCTCCAGCCTCGTGCACGTCCTGGAACAGGGCTTCTCCACGCGGCTGCTCACCGACACCGGGAATTCGGTGCCCGGCGAGGGCGGCGGCGGCTTCTCCGCCGGCGGCCAGGAGTCCGCGGAGGCCGCCGGGCTGATGATGGACACCCTCGCCGTGGTCGGGCACTCCGACGGCGCCGGGCTCTCCCGCGCCTACGACGCCGTGCGCGGCGGCGGGGGCTTCGGCGAGGGCGGCGGCGACGGGCTCCTCATCGCCTTCTTCGGCGACCTGGACGACGTACAGACCGAACTGGCGGCCAAGATGCGCCAGCGCACCTCCGGCGCGGTGGCCTTCGTACTGGACACCGGGGCCTGGGGCGGACGGCCCGAGCCCGGGCACGACGTGGTGCCGCTGGAGGAACGGCTGCGCAGGCTGCGGGACGCGGGCTGGACGGCGCTGGCCGCCGCGCCCGGGGTGGCGTTCGGCGAGCTGTGGCGGCAGGCCGGGGCCGGGCGCGTCGGTACGGCGACGAGCGGAGGCCGGGAATGAGCGGACGGGCGAAACTGACGGTGTTCGCGGCGCTCGCGACGCTGCTCACCTCGTGGTCGCTGAGCCCCCTGGTGGAGTCGCAGGCCTGGCTGCTCCAGGGTGCGCTGCTGCTGGCCGTGCAGAGCGCGGTCGGCGCGGGCGCCCGGCGGGTGCCGCTGGCGCGGTCGCTCACCGTGGCCGCACAGCTGCTGGTGTCGCTGCTGCTGCTCGCGCTGCTCTTCGCGGGCAAGGTGGAGTCCAGCGGCAGCGGGCCGCTGGCCTACTTCGTGACGGACTTCGGCTCGCTGTTCGCGCAAGGCGTCCACGACGTGGGCGAGTTCGCGATACCGGCGCCCCTGACGGACGGCATCCAGCTGCTGCTGGTGTCCGGGGTGCTGCTGATCGGCCTGCTCGTGGACCTGCTGGCGGTGACCGCGCGCACGGCCGCCGCGGCCGGGCTGCCGCTGCTCGCGCTGTACTCGGTCGCCGCGGGCCTGTCGGGCGGCGGGGAGTCCTCCTGGGTGTCCTTCCTGATGGCGGGCTGCGGCTACTTGATGCTGCTGCTCTGCGAGGGCCGCGACCGGCTCGCGCAGTGGGGGCGGGTCTTCGGTGCGGCACCGCGCGGGCGCGGGGCGGCCGACTCCGGCCTCAGCCCGGGCGGCGGCCGGGCCGAGGCTCCGGTGAGGTTCGGCCGGCGGATCGGCGCCATGGCCCTGGGGCTGGCCCTGGTGGTGCCCGCGGCGCTGCCCGCCCTCGACGACGGGCTGCTCGGCGGCCCGCGGGACGGCGAGGGCAGCGGCGGGTCCGGCGGAACGATCTCGGCGGTCAACCCGCTGGTGTCCCTGCAGAGCAACCTGAACGCGCAGGACAACCGGGTGGTGCTCAGGTACCGCACGGACAACCCGCAGCAGGGCGACCAGTACCTGCGCATCCTGGCGCTCGACGAGTTCAACGGCTCCAAGTGGGAGGCGTCGGGGCGGGCCCTGACCGACGTGCCCGAGCAGCTGCCCGTCCCGCCGGGCCTCGGTGACCAGGTCCGCCTCGGCGCGACCGAGGTGACCACGAACATCACGGCGTCGGACGGCTACAGCCAGCGCTACCTCCCCATGCCGTACCCGGCGACCGCGGTGGACGTGCGCGGCAAGTGGCGCTTCGAGCCGGTCGGCCGGACCCTGGTCGGCGACCAGCTGGGCAGGGACAAGTACCAGACGGTGCAGGGCGCCGAGTACAACGTGCGCAGCCTGCTGCTGAAGCCGACCGCGCAGCAGCTGCAGAAGGCCCCGGCGCCGGACCCGGCGGTCCGCGAGGAGTACACCAGGGTCCCGGACAGCCTGCCGCCGGTGGTCGCCGAGACGGCCCGGAAGGTGACGCAGGGGACGAAGGACGACTATTCGCGCGCGGTGAAGCTGCAGGACTTCTTCGCCGTGAGCGGCGGGTTCCGCTACGACACGCAGACCGCCTCGGGGACCGGGCCGCAGGCCGTGGCCCGGTTCCTCGCGGACAAGGAGGGCTTCTGCATCCACTTCGCGTTCTCGATGGCGGCGATGTCCCGCACGCTGGGCATCCCGGCGCGCGTCGCGGTGGGCTTCACGCCCGGCGAGAGGCAGTCGGACGGCGTCGTGAACGTGTCGATGCGGGACGCGCACGCCTGGCCCGAGCTGTACTTCCAGGGCGTGGGCTGGACGCGGTTCGAGCCGACGCCCCGGTCCGGCCTCAACGTCCCGGACTACTCCCGGACGCAGGCCCCGGTGGCCCAGCCGTCCGCGCCGGCGCCGCTGCCCTCGCAGGGCGCGGTGCTGCCGGCTCCGGCGCCGTCGGCGTCGGTCGACTGCCCGCCGGCGCTGAAGAGGCTCGGTGAGTGCGGGCCGACGGCCCCGCAGCAGAGCGCGGCCGGGGACGGCGGGCCGTCGCTGACGGCGGTCCTCGGCTGGGTGGCGGTCGTGGCGGCGGTGCTGGGGCTGCCCCTGCTCCCGCTGCTGTGGCGCGGCCGGGTGCGGGCCCGGCGTCTGCGGACCGGGGAGGTCCTGGCGGCCTGGCAGGAGCTGGGCGACGCCGCCTGGGACGTGGGCGTGGCGCCGGACGAGGCGCTGTCCCCGCGCCGGGCGGCCAGCCGGATCGTGGACCTGGGCCGTCCGGAACCGGAGGCCGCCGCGGCGGTGCACCGGGTGGCGGGCGCGGTGGAGCGGGCCCTGTACGCGCCGCCGGGCGCGGAGGTCGCGTACGCGGGTCTGGCGGACGACGTGCTGGCGGCCCGGGCGGGTCTGCTGGCCGCGGCGGACCGGCTGACCCGGCTGCGCGCGTTGCTGCTGCCGCGCTCGGCGGCCCGGATCTCCTGGGCGGTCTCGGCCCGCTGGTCGGCCTTTGCCTCGGCTGCCTCGGCCCGTCTCGCGGCCCTCCGCCTACGCCTCCCCCTCCGGGACCGCGGCTAGCGTCCAGCCCGTCGGCGGGTGAAGCGCGGGGGCGCGGGGCGGAGCCCGCGCAACCGAACCAGGCAGCTGACAACCCGCGGACGCGAGAACGCGAGAACGCAAGAACGCGGCGAGGCCCGATCCCCCCGGGCCCCGCCGCGTCCGCGCTTTTCCCACCGGGTCCCCCGTACCTCCGCCCGGTGCCGGAAGGAGGTACCCGGTCCGCTCCGCAGCCCCGTGCCGGCGGTGCGGACCGGGTCTCCTGTCCGTTGCTCCCAGTCTGGCGTCCGCGCAGGTGGGAGCCCATCCGCGTGGCTACTCATTTCCGCGCCTAGGTACGGGTACTCAGTGGCCGCGGCGGGTCCCACCCGTTCTACCGGTCCGGCGCGCCCGCGCGGCACCGCCGACCGGGTGCCGCTGCGATCAGCGGTTGCCGCTCACGCGGCCCCGCAGCAGCAGCGACAGCGCCGAGTGGACGTCGTCGAGGGACCGCTCCCGCTGGAACGACTGCCAGTCCAGGGCGGCCACCAGCACCATTCCCACCATCGCGGCGGCGGTGAGCTGCACGTCGATCTCGGGGCTCAGCTCGCCCCGCTCGACGCCTTCGCGCAGCACCGTCTCCACGACGGCCACCGCCTCCTGGCGGACCACCATCAGGGTGGACTGCCAGGTGCGGTTGGTGCGCCACAGCTCGGCGACGTAGAGCTGGGTGAAGGCGGGGTAGCGGTCGATGAAGACGAGGCCCGCCCGGATCATCGCGTCGAGTGCCTCGACCCGGCTGCCGCCGCGCGCCTCGGTGTCCTCGGCCGCCGTCCGCAGGGACGCCGTCAGCAGCCCGACGCCGTGCCGGAGCAACTCCTCGAAGAGCTCGTTCTTGCTCGCGAAGTTGTAGTAGACGGTGCCCTTGGCCACGCCCGCCCGCTCGGCGATCTCATCCACCGTGGTCGCGGAGAAGCCCTTCTCGGCGATCAGGGTGACGGCCGCTTCGTAGAGCTTCTGCCGGGTGGCCGCACGACGGCCCCCGCCGGTACCCGTACCGGTGCTGCTGCTGTCCATGGCGCTGATTGTCACAGGTCAACACGTCCCTACAGGCTCAGTTCCGGGTGCAGTCGGTCCATGGTCCACACCTGCTTGCCGCGGGCGGCGAGCGCGGTGAGGGCGAGGGCTCCGACCGTGAAGGCCACCAGGACCACGCTGCCCTGCCAGACGGGGGTGAGGTCGCCGCCGGTGATGAGGCGGCGCAGGCTCTCCACCACGTAGGACATCGGCAGGTAGGGGTGGACGGCGTTGAAGAAGCCGGGACTGGTCTGGACGGGGTAGGTTCCGCCGGCGGAGGTCAGCTGGAGCATCAGGACGGCGAGGACGAGGATCCGTCCGGCGGCGCCGAACTTGGCGTTGAGCCACTGGATGATCGCCGCGAAGCAGCCGGTGACCAGCAGCAGGAAGCCGATGGTGAGGGCCGGGTTGGCCATGTCGAGGCCGAGGTCCGGGGCCCAGTGCAGGACGGACATCAGCAGGGCGACCTGGGCGGCGCCGATGCCCATGACCGGCAGCCAGCCGGCGAGGGCGATCCGCCAGGGCGAGGCACCGGCGGACAGGGCGCGCTTGTTCATCGGGGTGATCAGCATGTAGGCGACCATCGCGCCGACCCAGAGGGACAGCGGGATGAAGTAGGGCGCGAAGCCGGTGCCGTAGTTGGGCGCCTTGTGCAGGGACTGGTTGGCGAGCTTGATCGGGTCGGCCATGACCTCGGTGCGGGCGTCCCGCTGCTGCTGGTCGTAGTCGGGGATCTTGCCCACTCCCTCGTGCAGGCCGCCGGCGAGTTCGCCGGTGCCGTCGACGAGCTTGTACATGCCGCCGTCGAGGCGGCGGGCGCCGTCGCCGAGCTTGCCGACGCCGTCGCTGAGGGCGCCGGAGCCGGTGGTGGCGGTGCCGAGGCCGGTGTGCAGTTCGGCCATGCCGGTGGCGACCTTGTGGGCGCCGGAGTTGAGGGCGTTGACCTTGGCCACGGCCGTGTCGAGGTCGGCGGCGAGGTGGGGGGCCTTGTCGGCGAGGTCGCGGGCCTTGTTCTCCAGGTCGGTCAGCTGGGTGCGCAGCTTGGACACGTCGCCGTTGGCGTTCTTGACCAGGGCGCTGACGTCACCGCTGAGTTCGGCGGCCTCCGCCATGTCGTCCCGGACCTTCTTCAGGTCGGGGCAGGAGGCGAGGTGCGGTTCGCCGCCGGGGGTGACGCAGTGCTTGGTGTAGTAGGCGTCGGCGCCGGCGGAGGCGCGCTTGGCGGCGGCCGCGGCGGCCGGGGCCTTCTCGGCGAACTTGTCGAGGTGGTTGTTGACGACCTTCGCGCTGTCGGCGACCAGTTCGGCGGTGGCGGCGAGGCTCTTGGGGTCCTTGACGAAGGGGCGGGCCTTGTCGGCCGCACCGTTGACCTTGTCGGCGAGGACCTGGGTGCCGTTCGCGACGTCCCGTGTGCCGGTCTCCAGCTTGGCGGCTCCCGCGTTGAGCTTCTTCAGGCCGCCCGCGAGTTCACCGCTCTTCTCCTCGGCGGTGTCGAGACCGTCGGCGAGCTCCTTGGCGCCCTCCTGGGCCTTGCCCGCGCCGTCCTTGAGCTTGTCGGCGCCGTCGGCGGCCTCGGCGGTCTTGTCGTGCAGGTCGGAGAAGCTCACGAAGATCTTGTCGAGGAAGCCGCGGGAGGCGTTGGTGGACGCCGCCGAGCGGACCTCGGCGAAGACGGTGCGCGAGATCGAGCCGACGATGTAGTTGTTGGCGTCGTTGGTGCGGACCTGGAGGGCTCCGGTGGTGGGGTCCTCGCCCGAGCTGGAGGCGATCTTCTCGCTGAAGTCGGCCGGCATGGTGAGGGTCAGGTAGTACGTGCCGTCCTCCAGGCCTTCGGCCGCCTTCTGCGCGCTCACCTCCCGCCAGTCGAAGGTCTTGCTGTCGCGGAGCTTCTTGGTGATCTCGCCGCCCGCGTCCAGGTGCTTGCCGTCGACGGTCGCGCCCCGGTCGGAGTTGACGAGGGCGACGGGCACCTTGTCGAGGCGGCTGTACGGGTCCCAGAAGGACCAGAGGTACAGGGCTCCGTAGAGCAGTGGCAGCAGGAGCAGTGCGACGAGGGCGGCCCGGGGCAGCTTCCCCCGCCCGAACCGCTTGAGCTCAAGCGCGGCCAGCTTCGGCGAGCGCATCGTCCGTCCCCTTCGTGTCGTCGGTGTCGTTGCCGGTGCCGGTGCCGGCTGCGGTGCCGGTGTCCGGGGCGTGCTCGGTGCCGGCGTCCTTCTCCGCGTCCGCGTCCGCGTCCGCTTCCTTCTCCGCGGCCGGTTCCTTCTCCGCGGCCGCTTCGGTGTCCTGGCCGGCCCCGGTGTCGCCCTCGGTCCCCCTGCCCCACGTGATCTTCGGGGTGTCGGCGGCCGGGCCCGCCGGCTTCCCGTCCGGTGCGCCGTCGTCGGACGTCGGGCCGGTCCGCACGACCACCGCGTCCGCGGGGGCTTCGCTGCACACCGCGACGACGGTCGTCCCCCGGGCGGCGATCGAACGCAGCAGGGCCCAGACCTCGGTGCGTTCGGTGTCCGAGAGCTTGATGTCGAGGTCGTCGAGGGCGAGCACCCGCGGGGACCCGAGCAGGGCGATGGCCACCGACAGCCTTACGGCCTCCAGGCGTTCGAGGTCCCGGACAGTGGTCCGCCCGGCCTTGGGCAGCGTGGCGAGGTCCAGTCCGGCGGCGTCGAGGGCGGCGTCGATCCGGGCGGAGGCGGCGGCGCGGCGCTCGGCGCGGGGCCGCAGCAGCGCGCGGACCGGGCCCTCGTAGTGGCGCTGGAGCAGCGCGCCCTCGCGCAGCTGCTCGGCGACGGTGAGGGACTGGTCGAGGTCGTTGACCCCGGGGACCGGGCCGAGGGCGGCGATCCGGCGGACCGCGGACATCTTCTTCGGCAGCCGGTGCCGGCCGATCTCGGCGTGGCCCTCGGTGGGTTTCATCCGCCCGGTGAGGGCAAGGAGCAGGCAGGTGCGGCCACTGCCGGAGGGGCCTACGACCGCGATGAGCGAGCCGGGGGGCGCGTCGAGGCCGATGCCCCGGAAGGCCCAGCCGCGCGGGCCCTTGAGTCCGAAGTTCTCGGCCTTGACGGCCGCGCCGTGCGGGCTGTCCACGCCGTCCCCCTTCTTTTTGAACTGACCGGTCAGTTCAAAAACTACCACTCATCGAGCACCGGGCGCGCAGGAGGGGGCAGTTGCTCTGCATATGACGGAAAAGGTGCAGGTCAGGGCGATTGTCAGTGGGGTCCGTCACGATGGGGACAACGCACCACGCATCGACAGGAGGTTCGTCATGGCCACACCGTCCCCGTCCCCTGTCCACCCCGTCCTACGGAAGTCGACGGCCCCTCCGGCCGCCCTCGACCTCCTCGCCAAGGCCCACAGCGGCCTGGCCGAGGCCGCCCGGCTGACCCGGCCCAACGAGCGCTACGCGACCGCCCACCTCTCCGCACTGCGCACGGCCGCGGCCGTGCTCGCGGCGCGCGGGCGGCCCGAGCCGGTGAACCCCCGGCGGCGGCCCCGGATCCGCAGCGCGTGGGAGGTGCTGCCGGAGCTGGCGCCGGAGCTCGCCGAGTGGAGCGCGCTCTTCGCCTCCGGCGCCGCCCGCCGGGCCAGGGCGGAGGCGGGGATACCGGACGCGGCGAGCGCCCGGGACGCGGACGACCTGCTGCGGGCGGCGTCGATGTTCCTGCGCCTGGTGGAGCGGATGCTCGCCGTCCGGGCGCCCGCCCAGAGCCCGCCCCAGGGTCCGGCGCAGACCTTGCCCCAGCCACGGCCGGAGCGTCCGGACGCGGGATGACCTGCCCGGCTGCCGAAGGCAATAGGGTGGGGCACTGACCGCTCACCCTTACCGCGCCGAGGAGCCATCAGCCGTGTCGGACACTTCCCGCCCCCGTGCCTCCCTCCGCACCGCCGTGGTGTGGGAGGTTCTCAAGGAGGCGCTCGACCGCCGGGTGAAGGCGACCGGACGGGACGTGCTGGACGTGCTCGACACCGGCGGCGGCACCGGCAAGTTCGCCGTGCCGGTGGCCCACCTGGGCCACCGGGTCACCGTGGTCGACCCCAGCCCGAACGCGCTGTTCGGGCTGGAGCGCCGGGTGGCCGAGGCAGGCGTCGCCGACCTGGTGCGCGGCGTCCAGGGCGACGCCCAGGGCCTGTTGGACGTGGTGGAGCGGGACGCCTACGACGTGGTCCTGTGCCACGGCGTCCTGGAGTACGTGGACGACCCGGCCGAGGGCGTGGCCAACGCGGTGGCGGCCCTGCGCCCCGGCGGCACGCTCAGCCTGCTGGCCGCCGGCCTCGGCGGTGCCGTGCTCGCCCGGGCGCTGGCCGGGCACTTCACGGAGGCCCGTACCGCCCTCACCGACCCGGCCGGCCGCTGGGGCTCCGGCGACCCGGTACCGCGCCGTTTCACCGCGGAGCAGCTCTCCGAGCTGGTCGGCGGGGCCGGCCTGACGGTCGGCGCGGTGCACGGCGTGCGGATCTTCGCCGACCTCGTGCCGGGCGTCCTGGTGGACACCGAGCCGGGCGCGGTGGAGGCGCTGCTGCGTCTGGAGGAGGCCGCGGCGGAGCTGCCGGCCTTCCACGCGGTGGCCACGCAACTGCACGTGCTGGGCGAGAAGCAGGTCTGATCTGCGCTCTTCCGCGCACGCAGTCCGCTGCCGACCCTCCGCTCCGCCGGTCCTCCCCGTATGATCGGGAGCAGTGACCGGCATGGCGATCGGACCATTGGGGAATAACGGCCTCAGTGACCGCTCCCGCGGCGGTACGGTTTTCACGCAGTGGTTTTACCGGCTGTGTCTTTCTGTGCTTTGTCAATTTGGAACGTGCGTTGAGGGCGGGTGTCACGGGGGCGATTCCCCGCCTATCCTGAAGGGGACCCCTGGTCGCTACCCCCGCGACCGACGGATGAGGAGGACTCCCGTGCCGCTCTCGGAGCACGAGCAGCGAATGCTCGAGCAGATGGAGCGAGCGCTGTACGCCGAAGACCCCAAGTTCGCGACAGCGCTTGAGGGAAGCGGACTGCGTACGTACACCCGGCGACGGGTCTACCAGGCAGTCGCAGGCATTGTGGTGGGTATCGCGCTCCTCATGACCGGTGTGATCATTCCGAACGTGCTCTGGATCAGCGTGGTGGGCTTCCTCGTCATGCTGGGCTGTACGGTCCTGGTGGTCACCGGTTGGCGCAAGGCACCCAAGCCCGGCGAGCAGCCCGTCTCCGGAAGTACCGGCGGTTCGGCCCGCGGCCACAACCGGCAGCGTCGGTCGATGATGAACCGCATCGAGGACCGGTGGCAGCGCCGCCGTGACGAGCAGGGGCAGTAGCCCCCGGACAGCATGAGTGAGGGGACGGCCGCCGTCGTGCGACCGTCCCCTCACCGTTCTGCGCCGACCTGCGGTCCGCCCGTGCCCCCGTACGGCATGATGATCCGATGAGTGTGCTCCCCCTGGTCTTCACCAGCGGCTGGGCCAGTGGGATCAACGCTTACGCCGTGGTCCTCCTGCTCGGCATCTTCGGCCGTACCGGCCTGACCGACGAGGTCCCCGCGTCGCTGCAGCGCACGGACGTGCTGATCGTCGCAGCCGTGCTGTTCCTCTGCGAGGCGGTCGCCGACAAGATCCCGTACGTCGACTCGATATGGGACACCGTCCACACCGTGGTCCGCCCGGTCGCGGGTGCCGTGATCGGCGCCCTGCTGGCCGGCCAGAGCGGCTCGCTCTCCGACATCACCGCCGGGGCGGTCGGCGGCACCACGGCGCTGGCCAGCCACTTCGTGAAGGCCGGCACCAGAATGGCCATCAACACCTCGCCCGAGCCGTTCACCAACGTGGGGATGAGCATCGCCGAGGACCTCGGAGTGGCGGGCCTGGTCACCTTCGCGATGTTCCACCCGCTCGCCGCGGCGATCATCGCGGGCTCCTTGCTGGTCGTCGGGCTGGCCATACTCTTCTTCCTCTGGAGCCGGATCCGCCGCTTCCTGCGCCGGCGCGCCCAGCGCCGCGAGGAGAAGCGGCTGGCCACCGAGGCCCGTGAGGTCACCGGGGCCCCACCCCGCTGACCGCGGGCGCCCGCGCGGGGTCATAGGCTCGGCCGCATGGCACGAATTGCGGTGATCGGCGCCGGCATGGGCGCGATGGCTACGGCGGCCCGGCTGGCCGTGGCGGGGCACCAGGTGACGGTGTACGAGCGGGGCGCGACCTACGGCGGGGCCGTCGGCCGGTACGAACGCGACGGCTTCGGCTTCGACACCGGGCCGGGGCTGCTGCACCTGCCGGCCGTCTACCGCGACCTCTTCGTGAAGACCGGCAAGCGGTCGCTGGAGGACTGCGTCGACATGGCGCAGGCGAACCCGGCCGTCCGGCACGTCCTGCCCGCCCACGGCATCGACGTGACCCTGCCCGGCGCCTCGCACGGAGGGGTGGCCGCCGCCCTCGACGCCGCCTTCGGGCAGGGCTCCGGCGAACGCTGGAACGGCGTGCTGGGCCGCGCCCGGGACGTCTGGGACGCCACCCGCCGCCCGCTGCTGGAGGAGCCACTGCCCACCGGTGCCCGGCAGGCCCTCGGGGGCGATCCGTATCCGGCCCTGCGGCGCAGTGGCCTGCTCCGCCGCCGTACGCCGACCCTCGCCGAGGTGGCCGGCCGGGAGCTGGGCGGTCCCCTGGCCGAAGTGCTGACCGGACTGGTCCGCGGGTACGGCCTCGACCCCGCCACGGCTCCCGGCTCGGCGGCGGTCCTCCCGTACATGGAGCAGACCTTCGGCAGCTGGTACGTGCGCGGCGGGATGCGGGCGCTGGCCACCGCCGTGTACGAGCGCTGCCTGGAGCGCAAGGTCGCCTTCGTCTTCGGGGCGGAGGTGCGCGAGGTGCTGGTCCGCGGCGGCCGGGCGGCCGGTCTGCTGCTGGCCGACGGCACCGAGGCGGCCGCGGACTCCGTCGTCTGCGGGATCGACCCGCGGCGGCTGCCGGCCGGTTCGCTCCCCCGGCCCGCCGACGCCCTGCCGGCCCGCGGCGACGACGTGCCCGGCCGGATCACTCTGCTGCTGGCGCTGCGCGGGGCGCGCCCGGCGGGGGCCGTCCACCGCACCGTCGTGCACTCCGCCGGGGCGCAGGTCACCGTCATGCGGCCGGACGATCCCGCGATGCGGCCCGACGCGGAGCACGAGGCGGTCACCGTGAGCGCCGTGCACGGTCCCGGGACCTCGGAGCCCCGGGAGCTGCTGGAACTCGCGGAGAAGGCCGTACAGGGGCTGCGGGAGCGGCTGTTGTGGCAGGAGGTGCGCACCCCGGCCGACGTCGAGGCGGCGACCGGTGCGGCGGGCGGCGCGGTGCCCCCGCCCGCCCTCGCCGGCGCGGGGGGCCGGCTGCTGTACCCGGCCAACACCACGGCCCTGCCCGGGCTGTACCTCGCGGGTGGCTGGGCCCACCCCGGCGGCGGGCTCGCGCACGCCGGGATGACCGGGGCCCTGGTGGCCGGGCTGATCGTGGAGGGCGCGGGCTTCCGCGGCTCCCAGTGACCCGGCCGGCTCAGTAGCGGTACTGCTCGTACTCCCCCTGCTGCGGGTACGGGTACTGCTGCGGCTGCTGACCGCCCTGCTCGTCCGCCGGGTAGGGCTGGCCGCCCCCGTCGGTGGACCGCTGCTGCGGGACCCAGACGCCGCCGGGCGGGGTGTCGGTGGAGTACTGCTGCTGCCCGTAGTCGGCGTACGGCGTGTAGTCGTACGGCTGGGGCGGGACGACGGCGCCCCCGGTGCCGATGTACGGGTCCGAGTAGGCGGCGTAGACCTGCTGCTGCTCGGCGCCCGGGTAGCCGCCGGAGTAGTCGTAACCGCCCTGGTCGTGCTGGTCGTAGTACGCCGCGTACTGGTGGGCGTCCTGCTCGGCCGTGGTGAACGGCGAGGCGAAGGCCGCCGTCTGGCCCACTTCCGGGGCGGGCGTGGAGAAGCTCTGGATGCCGTAGGACCCGGTGTCCTCGGGCACCGGCTCCGGGCTGTAGACGTCCTCGGCCCGGGCCGGCGCCGGCCGCTCGTCCGCGGACCCGTCGGCGTCCCCGTACTCCAGGGCGGTGACCTGCAGGGCCGGTTCGGCCGGCGCGCCGCCGGACCGGCGGCGCCTGGCCTGCCGTACGGGCTCCCCGCCGCGGCGCAGCGCCCAGCCGGCGACGAAGCCCTTGCGGAAGGAGAGCGTCACCAGGGTCTGGCCCACGGCGAAGGCGGCGGCGCCGGCGCCGATGACCGGCACCGAGGGCAGTACGACCCCGGCGACCACGCCGAGGAAGCCGGCGAAGGCGAGCAGGCGCCAGCGGAGCCGGGCCTTGTACTGCATCAGTACCTCGGCAAGCAGCCACAGCGCGACGATTCCGAACGCGATGTAGAGGACCGTCATACCCATGCAAGGCCCCTCTCGGTACGGCCGTCACAAGGGTACGGCCGGTCAGGCCCGCTGGTGCAGGCCCAGGTTCTCGTAGATCTCGAGGGTCGCCGTGGAATTGTTCAGCGTGATGAAGTGCAGTCCCGGTACACCTTCGGACAGCAGCCGCGCGCAGAACTCCGTGGCGAACTCGATGCCAATGGAGCGTACAGCGGCCGGGTCGTCCTTGACGGCGAGCATGCGTTCTTTCACGTCCGCGGGGAAGACGGCGGTGCTGAGCTGGGGCAGTCGGTCGAGCTGCTTGATGCCCACAACAGGCATGACCTCGGGGATGATCGGGGTCTCGCAGCCCGCCTTCTCGACGCTGTCGCGCAGCCGAAGATAATTCTCGGGATCGAAGAACATCTGGGTGATCGCGTAGTCCGCGCCCGCACGGCACTTGTCCACGAAGTGCCGGATGTCCGTATCCCAGTCGGTCGATCGCGGGTGCATCTCCGGGAAGGCCGCGACGCCGACGCAGAAGTCGCCGGACTCCTTGAGCAGCCGCACCAGGTCGGCGGCGTAGTGCACGCCCTCGGGGTGGGCCACCCAGTCGGCCATCGGGTCGCCCGGCGGGTCGCCGCGCAGGGCGAGCATGTTGCGGATCCCGGCGTCGGCGAACTGGCCGATGACGTGGCGCAGCTCGGCGATGGAGTGGTCCACGGCGGTGAGGTGCGCGACCGGGGTCAGCGTGGTGTCCGCGGCGATCTCCTGGGTGGCCTTGACGGTGCCGCCGCGGGTGGAGCCGCCGGCTCCGTAGGTCACGGAGACGAAGCTCGGGGATACCGCCTCGACCCTGCGGAGGGCGTTCCAGAGGTTGCGTTCGCCCTTCTCGGTCTTCGGGGCCCAGAACTCGAAGGAGTACGAGCGCCCGGACGCGAGGAGGTCGCGGACCGTGTGTGCGCGGTCCGACCAGGTGGAAGCGGTACCAGAGGCCATGTGGGCAGGTTAGACGCGGCCCGGCGCTCCCCGAAGCGGCGTCCGCCTTTTGGACATGTTTTTGGACACCTGAGCGCCCGTCTCCTGCCCGGAGGGGCTTCCGGGCCCCGGGCGGCGCGGAATGCCACCGGCGGGCGATGTCCGGGCGGACGGGACCCGGCAGGCCCCTGCGGGTGTCAGCGGATCTCAGCGGAGCGCCGGCCGAGCCGGGCGCGCACCCGCTCGGCGAGGTCCGCGGCGGCGGCGCCGGGGTCGGAGGCCTCGGTGATCGCGCGGACGACCACGACGCGGGTGGCGCCCGCGTCCAGCACCTCGTCCAGGTTGGTGGCGTCGATGCCGCCGATGGCGAACCAGGGCCGGTCCTGCCGCAGGGAGGCGGCGTGGCGGACGAGGTCCAGGCCGGGGGCGTGGCGGCCGGGCTTGGTGGGGGTGGGCCAGCAGGGCCCGGTGCAGAAGTAGTCCACGCCCGGTTCGACGGCGGCCGCGGCGACCTCGTCCTCCGCGTGGCAGGAGCGGCCGATGAGCACCCGGTCGCCGAGGACGGCGCGGGCGGCGGGGACGGGGATGTCGCCCTGTCCGAGGTGCAGCACGTCGGAGCCTATGGCGTGGGCGACGTCGGCCCGGTCGTTCACGGCGAGGAGCCGGCCGTGGCGGCGCGCGGCCTCGGCGAACACCTGGAGGTGTTCCAGTTCCTCGCCTGCCTCCATGCCCTTGTCGCGGAGCTGGACGATGTCCACGCCTGCGGCCAGGACGGCGTCGAGGAACTCGGGGAGGTCACCCTGGCGCTTGCGGGCGTCCGTGCACAGGTAGAGCCGGGCGTCGGACAGCTGCATGGGTGTACCCCCCGTGATGGAGGCGGTGTACGGGCGCGGGGCCCGTACACCGCGGTGGTGCGGCTACTGCGGATCAGGTCAGAGGGCGAGCGCCTGAGCGCGGCGCTTCACCTCCGTGCCGCGATTCTCGCTCAGCGCCTGGGCGGGGGTGCCCGGCAGGGTCGGGTCGGCGGTGAAGAGCCACTCCAGCATCTCCTCGTCGGAGAAGCCGTCGTCGCGCAGGACGGTCAGGAGGCCGACGAGGCCCTTGACCACCTTGTCCCCGTCGATGAACGGCGCCGGAACCTGCAGGGCCCGGTTCTCACCCCGGCGGACGGCGATGAGCTGCCCTTCCTTGACCATCTGGCGGACCCGCGTCACCTCGACGTTGAGCATCTCCGCGATGTCGGGGAGGTACAGCCAGTCGGGGACGAGGGAATCGATCTTTGCGTCAATCTCGGTCACGGACCAAGCCTGCCACCTCCCACCGACAGCCGGTACCCGGGCGGACCGTCCGTGGCACGCCCCCGGGCGGCCGCCTACACGGTGGCCGATTTCAGCGGGGTGCCCGGGTCGGCGATCCTCGCCGGGTCGACCGGGGCGCCCGTCTCGATCAGCTTGCGGCCCTGCGCCAGGTCCCGGGGGCGGCCGACCGCCAGGACCGCGACCAGCGCGCCGTCCCGCAGCCAGCACACCGACCAGGTCTCTCCGGCCGGGTCCCCGCGCCGGACCGTCGTGTCGGCCCCGCCGTGGTGGCCGGCGTACTGCACGAAGCGCCCGAACTGCTCGGACCAGAAGTACGGCACCGGGTCGTAGACGGCGGTCGGCTCCCCGGCCAGGACGTTCGCCGCGACCGTCCTCGGGCCCTGGAGCGCGTTGTCCCAGTGGTGCACGAGGAGCCGGGTCCCGTACCGCCCGGACGGGAAGGAGGCGCAGTCGCCGACCGCGTACACCCCGGACAGGGAGGTCATCAGGTGCGCGTCGGCGGTGACCGAGCCGTCGGCGCCGCGCTCCACGCCGGAGCCGGCCAGCCATCCGGTGGCGGGGCGGGCGCCGATCCCCACGACCACCGCGTCGGCGGGCAGGACGCGTCCGTCGGCCAGGAGGACCCGCCCCTCCTCCACGCCGGCCACGGTCGCGCCGGTGATCAGCTCGGCGCCGGCCTGCCCGTACCAGCGGGACATCGGCTCGGCGACCTCGGCGGGCAGGGCGCCCGCCAGCACCCGGTCCGCGGCCTCCACGACGGTCACCGCGCAGCCGGCCTCCCGGGCGGCGGTGGCGAACTCGGCGCCGATCCAGCCCGCGCCGACGACCACGACCCGGGAGGCGGCGGCCAGGACCGGGCGCAGCCGCGCGGCGTCGTCCAGGGTGCGCAGCAGGTGGACGCCGGGGACGCCCCCGGCGCCGGGCAGGGTCAGCGGCCGCGCGCCGGTGGCCAGCACGAGGACGTCGTACGGGACCGGTCCGGCCCCGGTGTCCAGTTCGTGGTCGGCGGCCCGCAGTCCGGTGACCTCCGTGCCGAGGCGCAGCTCGATGCGCAGGGCCTCGAAGTCGACGTCGAAGGCGGAGTCCTCGGCCTTGCCGAGCAGCACCGCCTTGGACAGCGGGGGCCGGTCGTAGGGCTGGTGGGGTTCGGCTCCCAGCAGGGTCACGGGGCCGGTGAAGCCCTGCTCGCGCAGGGCGACCGCGGTCTGTACCCCGGCCATTCCGGCGCCGACGATGACGACGCCGGGCTGATTCTGTTCCGTCTGCTCGCTCACGCGGCCACCCTAGCCATCTGACGCTCCGTCAGGAACAGGTGCCGCCTTACCCGCCGTCCGCGGCCGGGATAGTCTGGCCACCGTACCTATCGCGGGAGTCCGGCGCACCGGGCTGAGAGGGAGGCTGGCCGGCCTCCGACCGTACGAACCTGATCCGGGTCATGCCGGCGAAGGGAGGGGCTGGACGCCCATGCACTCATCTCGAAAGGGATCCGACCGCAGGTCCGACGTCCTCGTCATCGGGGGCGGGATCATCGGCCTGGTCACCGCCTGGCGGGCCGCGGAGCGCGGACTGGTCACCGTACTGGCCGACCCGGCGCCCGGTGGCGGCGCCGCACAAGTGGCGGCCGGCATGCTCGCCCCCGTCACCGAACTGCACTACGGCGAGGAAGCCCTCCTCGGCCTCGGCCTCGCCTCCGCAGAACGCTATCCGCGGTTCGCCGCCGAGCTCCGGGCCGCCTCCGGCGGCATGGACATCGGCTACCGCGCCTGCGGCACCCTCGCCGTCGCCCTCGACTCCGACGACCGCCTCCACCTGCGCGAACTGCACGCCCTCCAGCGCCGCTGCGGCCTGGAGTCCGAGTGGCTCACCGGTCGCGAGTGCCGCCGACTGGAGCCGATGCTGGCCCCCGGCGTACGCGGCGGCCTGCGCGTCGACGGCGACCACCAGGTCGACCCGCGCCGACTGGCCGCCGCCCTGCTCGCCGCCTGCGAGAACGCCGGGGTGACCCTCCACCGGGCGGGCGCCGAGCAGCTCCTGGCCACCGCGGACCGGGCCACGGGCGCCCTGCTGGACGACGGGACGGAGCTGCGCGCCGACCAGGTCGTCCTGGCCGCGGGCTCGCTCAGCGGCAGGCTGGCCGGGGTACCCGCCGAGGTGCTGCCGCCCGTACGGCCGGTCAAGGGCCAGGTGCTGCGGCTCACGGTGCCCCCCGCGTACGCGCCCTTCCTCTCGCGCACCGTACGGGCCGTCGTCCGCGGCAGCCACGTCTACCTCGTGCCCCGCGAGAGCGGGGAACTCGTCATCGGCGCCACCAGCGAGGAACTCGGCTGGGACACCACCGTCACCGCCGGCGGGGTCTACGAACTCCTGCGCGACGCCCACGAACTGGTGCCCGGCATCACCGAACTCCCGCTGACCGAGACGCGCGCGGGACTGCGCCCCGGGTCGCCCGACAACGCCCCGCTGCTGGGCCCGACCGACCTGCCCGGCCTGCACCTGGCCACCGGGCACTACCGCAACGGGGTGCTGCTGACCCCGCTCACCGGCGAGGTGATGACCGAGCTGCTGGTCACGGGCGAACTGCCCGGGATCGCCCGCCCCTTCACCCCCCGTCGCTTCTCCGCCGCACGTCAGGAGTCGTACGCATGACCATCTCCGTCAACGGCGAGCCGCGCGAGGTCGCGGCCGGCACCACGCTCGACACCGTGGTCGCCACCCTGACCGCGGCCCCCTCCGGGGTGGCCGCCGCGCTCAACGAGACCGTGGTGCCGCGCGGGCAGTGGCCGGCCACCCCCGTGGGCGAGGGCGACCGGGTGGAGATCCTCACCGCGGTCCAGGGGGGCTGACCGGCATGGCCGACGACCTCTTCACCCTGGGCGGCCGGACCTTCTCCTCCCGCCTCGTCATGGGCACGGGCGGCGCCCCCAGCCTGGACGTGCTCGAACGCGCCCTCGTCGCGTCCGGCACCGAACTCACCACCGTGGCCATGCGCCGCCTGGACCCCACCGTGCAGGGATCGGTCCTCTCCGTCCTCACCCGGCTCGGCATCTCCGTCCTGCCCAACACGGCCGGCTGCTTCACCGCGGGCGAGGCCGTCCTGACGGCCCGGCTCGCACGCGAGGCCCTCGGCACCGACTGGATCAAGCTGGAGGTGGTCGCGGACGAGCGGACCCTCCTGCCCGACGGCGTCGAACTGCTCGACGCCGCCGAGATCCTGGTCGACGAGGGCTTCACCGTCCTGCCGTACACCAACGACGACCCGGTGCTCGCGCGGAAGCTGGAGGACGCGGGCTGCGCGGCGATCATGCCGCTCGGCTCCCCCATCGGCTCGGGCATGGGCATCCGCAACCCGCACAACTTCGAGCTGATCACCGAGCGGGCCGGCGTCCCGGTGATCCTGGACGCCGGCGCCGGCACCGCCTCCGACGCCGCGCTGGCGATGGAACTGGGCTGCGCGGCGGTGATGCTCGCCTCGGCGGTGACCCGCGCGCAGGATCCGGTCCTCATGGCGTCCGCGATGCGGGACGCCGTCTCGGCGGGCCGCCTCGCCCACCGCGCGGGCCGGATCCCCCAGCGCCGCTTCGCCGAGGCCTCGTCCCCCACGGAGGGCCGGGCCGCCCTGGACCCGGAACGCCCGGCGTTCTGACCGGGCTCCCGCGGGCCGCCCGCACCCCCGGCCGTGCTGGTCACGGCGTTGCGGGCGGGCGGGCGGCCGGTGGCCCGGGGCGCGGTCCGGTGGCCGTTCACGTCACAGCTGCGCTGCAAGGCGACCCGCCCCCGACGGGGTCCCGGCGTCGGCTCGTAGAATCGGCGGGTGGATACGACCTTGGAAGACCCCCTCGTCGGGCGTGTGCTCGACGGCCGCTACCGCATCGATGCCCGCATCGCGGCCGGCGGCATGGCCACGGTCTACCGGGCCGTCGACACCCGCCTGGACCGGATCCTCGCCCTGAAGGTGATGCATCCGGCGCTCGCGTCCGACGCCGCCTTCGTCGACCGGTTCATCCGCGAGGCGAAGTCCGTGGCGCGGCTCGCGCACCCCAACGTGGTCGCGGTGTTCGACCAGGGCACGGACGGACCGTACGTCTACCTGGCGATGGAGTACGTCTCCGGCTGCACCCTGCGCGACGTACTGCGCGAGCGCGGTGCGCTGCAGCCGCGGGCGGCCCTCGACATCCTCGAACCCGTCCTCGCCGCGCTCGGCGCCGCCCACCGGGCCGGCTTCGTGCACCGTGACATGAAGCCCGAGAACGTGCTGATCGGTGACGACGGCCGGGTCAAGGTCGCCGACTTCGGGCTGGTCCGGTCGGTGGACTCGGTGACCAACACCACCGGATCGGTCCTCGGCACCGTCTCCTACCTGGCCCCGGAGCAGATCGAGAACGGGGTCGCCGACACCCGCGCGGACGTCTACGCCTGCGGTGTCGTCCTCTACGAGATACTCACCGGCTCCAAGCCCCACCTCGGTGCCACCGCCGCGCAGGTGCTCTACCAGCACCTGCACGAGGACGTGCCGCCGCCGTCCGCCGTGGTTCCCGGGCTGTCCGTCGGGCTCGACGGGCTCGTCGCGACCGCCACCGCCCGCAACCCCGAACTGCGGCCCTACGACGCCGCCGCCCTGTTCGGCCTCGCCCGCGAGGCCCGCGCCCGGCTCACCGACGCCGAGCTGGACGCCGTACCGCCGCAGGCGCACGCCGTGGAACGGTCGTCCGCCGAGGACCGCACCGGCGTGATCCCGCGGCCGGTGGCCGCACAGCCCGTGAACCTCACCTCCCGGCTGGAGTCCCCGCCGCTGGATCCGCCCGCACCGCCCGGGCGCCGCTCGGCGCCCGCCGCACGGCCGCGCCGCGGCGTGCTGCTGGTGGTCGTCGGCGTCCTGCTCGCGCTGGGGATCGGTACGGGCGTCTGGTACATCAACTCCGGCCAGTTCACCAAGGTCCCGAACCTCCTCGGCAAGACCGAGGAGCAGGCCCGCGCCCAGCTGTCCGGGGCCGGACTCGGTGTGAAGGGCGTCGACCGGAAGTTCAGCGACGCCTTCGAGCGCGGGACGGTGATGGACACCGATCCCCCGGGCGGCCGGCGGATCCGCGGCAACGGCGCGGTGACCATCACGATCTCCCGCGGCCCCGAGGTCGTGTCCGTGCCCAACCTCAAGGGCAGGCCCCTGGAGGAGGCCAAGGCGGAGCTGGCCAAGACCGGGCTGGCCCCCGGGATCGTCACGCAGGCCTTCAGCCAGGAGGTCGCCCAGGGCTCGGTGATCAGCACCAACCCGGCGGGCGGCGAGAAGCGGGCCCCCGACACGGCGGTCGCGATCGTCGTCAGCAAGGGCCGGCCGGTGCCGGTGCCGGGCGTGACCGGGCTGCCCTTCGAGCAGGCGAAGGCCACGCTGGAGGGTCTGGGTCTGAAGGTCGTCGCGGCTCCCGAGCAGGTCAACGCGCCGTCGGACCCCGGTACGGTCGCCAACCAGTCCGTCGGCGCCGGCACCCAGGCCGCTGCCGGGGACACGATCACGCTGACCGTGTCCAAGGGCCCGCGCCAGCTCCCGGTACCGAACGTGGTCGGGCAGGACGTGGACACGGCCCGCAGGACCCTGGAGGCCGCCGGCTTCAAGGTGAAGGTCGACCGGCCGCTGATCTCCTTCAGCAGGACCGTCGCCGCGCAGTCGGTGCTGCCCGGGCAGACCGCCGCCGAGGGCCTCACCATCACCATCACGATCAAGGGGCTGTAGGGGCACGTGGTACGCAATCCGGTGGGCGGGCACGTCCCCGTCGCGGGCGGTCTCGCCTCGGTCGGGCTGACGTACGCCCGGGAGATGGGTGCCGAGGCCGTCCAGGTCTTCGTCGCCAACCCGCGCGGCTGGGCGACGCCGGTCGGGAGTCCGGCGCAGGACGAGCGGTTCCGCGAGGGGTGTGCGCGGGAGGGCATTCCCGCGTACGTCCACGCGCCGTACCTGATCAACTTCGGTTCGCACAACGGGGCCACGGTGGAGAAGTCGGTGGAGTCCCTGCGCCACTCGCTGCGCCGGGCCCGGCAGATCGGCGCGCTCGGGGTGGTCGTCCACACCGGCTCGGCGACCGGGGGCCGCCCGCGGGAGGCGGCGTACGCGCAGGTCAGGGAGCACATGCTGCCGCTGCTGGAGGAGCTGACGCACGACGACGACCCGTTCCTGCTGCTGGAGTCGACGGCCGGACAGGGTTCCTCCCTGTGCTCGCGGACGTGGGACTTCGGGCCGTACTTCGACGCGCTGGACCACCATCCGAAGCTGGGGATCTGCCTGGACACCTGCCACGTCTTCGCGGCCGGTCACGACCTGGCGGAGCCGGGCGGGACGAAGGTGATGCTGGACCTGCTGGTGGACACCGTGGGCGAGGGCCGGCTGAAGCTGGTCCACGCGAACGACTCCAAGGAGGGCGTGGGCGCGCACAAGGACCGGCATGCGAACGTCGGCCAGGGCCACATCGGCCGGGACGCCTTCGCCGAGCTGTTCACGCACCCGGCGATGGACGGCGTTCCGCTGATCATCGAGACGCCCGGTGGCAAGGAAGGGCATGCGGCGGACGTGGCGCTGCTGAAGGAGCTGCGCGGCCCGCAGTGATCCACTGATCCTTGAGGAATACCCCAGGGGGGTATACGGTTCGGTCATATCGACGGAACCGCTACCCGGCTTTCCCATCAGGGGGTTGTCATGGAGCACTCGCACGAAGAACACGACCACCAGCACCGCGGTCACGCCGTGGGCGCGGCCGGCGGCGCCGGCGGGGTCAGCTGGGCCATGGCCGCCCGGGCCACCCTCCACTGCCTCACCGGGTGCGCCGTCGGCGAGGTGCTCGGCATGGTCATCGGTACCGCGCTGGGGTGGGGGAACGTCGCGACGATGATCCTGGCGATCGTCCTCGCTTTCTTCTTCGGCTACGCGCTCACCCTGCGCGGGATCCTCGCCGCGGGCGTCGGCCTGCGTAGAGCCGTCCGGGTGGCCCTGGCCGCGGACACCCTCTCGATCGCCGTCATGGAGCTGATCGACAACGGGGTCATCGCGCTGTGGCCGGGAGCCATGGACGCGCACCTGTCGGACGCGAAGTTCTGGATCGTCCTGGTGATCGCGCTCGCGGCCGCGTTCGTGATCACGACCCCGGTCAACAAGTGGATGATCGGCCGCGGCAAGGGCCACGCGGTGGTCCACCAGTACCACCATTGAGCGACGGCCCCGGGGGGCACCGCAGCCCCTACAGCTCGGGGCCGTCCCCCGGCTCCTCCTGGTAGGAGTAGCGCTGCTCGCGCCAGGGGTCGCCGATGTTGTGGTAGCCGCGCTCCTCCCAGAAGCCGCGGCGGTCGGCCGTCATGTACTCGATGCCGCGGACCCACTTGGGGCCCTTCCAGGCGTAGAGGTGCGGGACCACGAGACGGACCGGGAAACCGTGCTCCGCGGTGAGCAGCTCGCCGCCCTCGTGGGTGGCGAAGACGGTCCGGTCGGAGGCGAAGTCGGCCAGCCGCAGGTTGGAACTGAAGCCGTACTCGGCCCACACCATCACGTGCGTGACCTGCGGCGCGGGCGGGGCCAGGGCGAGCAGGTCGCGGGCGAGCACACCGCCCCATTCGGCGCCCTGCATGCTGAACTTCGTGACGCAGTGCAGGTCCGCCACGACGGTCGCGAACGGCAGGGCCGTGAACTCCTCGTGGTTCCAGCAGTGCTTGTCGCCGTCGGCGGTCGCGCCGAAGACGCGGAACTCCCAGCGGTCCGGCTTGAACTTGGGCACGGGACCGTAGTGGGTGACGGGCCAGCCCTTCTGCAGCCGCTGCCCCGGTGGAAGCTCCAGCTGCTCTGCTCCCGGAGATTCCCGGCTTTCCGGCTGACCCATGACTCCATGGTGACAGACTGGGCAGGGTGGTCATGACCAGGTCCGGGCCGATTCGGGCAAGTCACGGCAACTCCCACTAAGGAGGCACTTACTGGACGACCCCCAGTGGCGGTGCAAGGATGCGCGCAACTGCCCCGTCACATAGCTGACATTGCCTGGAAGGAGCCTCTGCGATGCAGGGCGACCCCGAGGTCCTTGAGTTTCTGAACGAGCAGCTGACCGGCGAGCTGACGGCCATCAACCAGTACTGGCTGCACTACCGCATCCAGGACAACAAGGGCTGGACCAAGCTCGCCAAGTACACGCGTGAAGAATCCATCGACGAGATGAAGCACGCGGACAAGATCACAGAGCGCATCCTGATGCTCGACGGTCTGCCCAACTACCAGCGTCTCTTCCACGTGCGCGTCGGGCAGACGATCACCGAGATGTTCCAGGCGGACCGCCAGGTAGAGGTCGAGGCCATCGACCGGCTGAAGCGGGGCATCGAAGTCATGCGCGGCAAGGGCGACATCACGTCGGCCCGTCTTTTCGAGGAGATCCTGGAGGACGAGGAGCACCACATCGACTACCTCGACACCCAGCTGGAGCTCATCGAGACCCTGGGCGAGGCGCTCTACATCGCGCAGCTCGTCGAGCAGCCGAGCTGATCATGGTACGGACACCGGAACCCGGCCCCGCCTGCTCCTAGGCCGCTTCCGCCAGCGCGGGCGAGCGTGCCGCATCGGTGTCGGCGGCCAGCACGGACACCGCGTCGCCCTTCTCCAGCAGCTCCCTGCGCGGGCAGGCGCCGCGGCCGAGGATGCCCTGGATGGTGCGCACGCAGGAACCGCAGTCGGTGCCGGCCTTGGTGGCCGAGGCGATCTGGCGGGGCGTGCAGGCCCCGGCAGCCGCGTGTTCCTTGACCTGCTTGTCGGTGATCCCGAAGCAAGAGCAGACGTACACGCGGTTCACCTCCTGGCGCTGTGTGGTGCGGCGAGCCCTCCCGTATTCGGTGAGGCTTACCTAACCGTACCCAAAGTTAGGGTGGCCTAAAAGCCCCGGGTACGACAGTGGGGCGCGGATCACATCGATCCGCGCCCCACCGTCGTAGGAACGCACCTACTGATCGCGGCGACTAGTCGCGGTAGAGCTCCGCGACCAGGAAGGCCAGGTCCAGCGACTGGCTGCGGTTGAGCCGCGGGTCGCAGGCCGTCTCGTAGCGCTGGTGCAGGTCGTCGACGAAGATCTCGTCGCCGCCGCCCACGCACTCGGTGACGTCGTCACCGGTGAGCTCGACGTGGATGCCGCCCGGGTGGGTACCGAGGCCCTTGTGGACCTCGAAGAAGCCCTTGACCTCGTCGAGGACGTCGTCGAAGCGGCGCGTCTTGTGGCCCGAGGCCGCCTCGAAGGTGTTGCCGTGCATCGGGTCGGTGACCCAGCCGACGATCGCGCCGGAGGCGGTGACCTTCTCGACCAGCTCGGGGAGCCTGTCGCGGACCTTGTCGGCGCCCATGCGGACGACGAAGGTCAGCCGGCCCGGCTCGCGCTCGGGGTCCAGGCGGTCGATGTAGGTCAGCGCCTCGTCCACCGTGGTGGTCGGGCCGAGCTTGATGCCGATCGGGTTGGCGATCTGCGAGCAGAACTCGATGTGCGCGTGGTCCAGCTGGCGGGTGCGCTCACCGATCCAGACCATGTGGCCGGAGGTGTCGTACAGCTTGCCGGTGCGCGAGTCGGTGCGCGTCAGCGCGCCCTCGTAGTCGAGCAGCAGCGCCTCGTGGGAGGCGTAGAACTCGACGGCCTTGAACTCGGCAGGGTCGGTACCACAGGCCTTCATGAAGCTCAGCGCGTTGTCGATCTCCCGCGCCAGCTGCTCGTACCGCTGACCGGACGGGGAGGACTTCACGAAGTCCTGGTTCCAGGCGTGGACCTGGCGCAGGTCGGCGTAGCCACCGGTGGTGAAGGCGCGCACCAGGTTGAGCGTGGAGGCGGAGGCGTTGTACATCCGCTTCAGCCGCTCGGGGTCCGGGACGCGGGCCTCTTCGGTGAAGGCGAAGCCGTTGACGGAGTCGCCGCGGTACGTCGGCAGGGTGACGCCGTCGCGGGTCTCGGTGTCCTTCGAGCGCGGCTTGGAGTACTGGCCGGCGATGCGGCCGACCTTGACGACGGGCACGGAGGCCGCGTACGTCAGGACGGCACTCATCTGGAGCAGCGTCTTCAGCTTGGCTCGGATGTGGTCGGCGGAGACGCCGTCGAAGGCCTCGGCGCAGTCGCCGCCCTGGAGCAGGAACGCCTCGCCCTTGGCGACGGCTCCCAGACGGGCGCGCAGCTGGTCACACTCACCCGCGAAAACGAGGGGAGGATACGACTCGAGGTCCGCGACGACAGCGCGCAGAGCCTCGGCATCGGGGTACGAAGGCTGCTGCGCCGCGGGAAGGTCTCGCCAGGTCGCCTTGGTGGCGGGGGCTTGGGTTTCAGCGTTCACGGTCACCTCGTACACATTACGGCGTTGTGCGGGGCTTCCGGCCCCCCGCCCACAACGTGAGACGGATTTCTCGAAGGCCGTGGACCCCCGGCGGAACGGAATCCATGGTTCAGTGCGCGCCCCGGGACCGATCCGGCTCCTGGGCCGCCGGTCTGGGCTATGGTTCACCGCATGTACGCGCACACGAACCAGAACTGGTGGTGGCCCGCTCCCGGCGGCCCACTTCCTGCGCGTACCTGACGACACGCACGACGCGAAGGCCGCCCCGAGGGGCGGCCTTCCGCGTTCGGCGACCTCGACGCCGGCAGCGAGAGCCGCTCCTCCCTCCGGAAGGACGCTCCGCCCATGACATCCAGCCACCTGGACAGCCCGGACCGCCGGGACCCCCGGCACCCGCTGAGCCGGCTGCTCGACGATTCCTGCCCGCCGTTCGCCCTGCTGCGCCGGCGCGCCCCCGGCCGCGACCACGACACCGTCGAGGTGCTCCTCGGCCCGGTCCACGAGGCCGGCAGCCTCGCCGACCTGCCCGTCGGCCCGCTGCCCACCCTCGCGCTCGTGCCCTTCCGGCAGATCCGGGAGCGCGGCTTCGACGTGCGCGACGACGGCACGCCGCTGAGCGCGCTCGTCGCCGAGGAGGTGTACGAGGTCCCGCTCGCGCAGGCCCTGGCGCAGCTGCCGACGCACGCCGTGCGGGTCGAGGACGGTGGTTTCGACGTCAGCGACGAGGCGTACGCGGAGACCGTGCAGCGGGTGGTCCGCGACGAGATCGGCCGGGGCGAGGGCGCGAACTTCGTCATCCGGCGCACCTTCGGGGGCCGGATCGACGGCTTCGGCCGGGCGGACGCGCTCGCCCTCTTCCGCCGGCTGCTGGAGGGCGAGCGGGGCGCGTACTGGACGTACGTCGTCCACACCGGCGAGCGCACCCTGGTCGGGGCCAGCCCCGAGGTCCACGTACGGATGTCCGGGGGCACGGTCGTGATGAACCCGATCAGCGGCACCCACCGCCACCCCGCCGCGGGGCCGACCGCCGAGTCGCTCCTCGCCTTCCTCGACGACCGCAAGGAGACCGAGGAGCTGTCGATGGTGGTCGACGAGGAACTGAAGATGATGTGCACGGTCGGGGACCGGGGCGGGGTGGTCGTCGGACCGCGGCTCAAGGAGATGGCCCACCTCACGCACACCGAGTACGAACTGCGCGGGCGCTCCTCGCTGGACGTGCGGGAGGTGCTGCGGGAGACGATGTTCGCGGCGACGGTGACGGGCTCGCCGGTGCAGAACGCCTGCCGGGTGATCGAGCGGTACGAGAGCGGGGGCCGCGGCTACTACGCGGGCGCCCTGGCCCTGCTCGGCCTGGACGCGGCCGGGGCGCAGACCCTGGACTCCCCCATCCTGATCCGGACCGCGGACATCGCGGCGGACGGGACGCTGCGGGTGCCGGTGGGCGCCACGCTGGTCCGGCACTCCGACCCGGCGGGCGAGGTGGCGGAGACCCACGCGAAGGCGGCGGGGGTGCTGGCGGCGCTCGGGGTGCGCCCGGAGGCGGCGCGGCCGGCCGTCGAGGGGCCGCGGCTGGCGGAGGACCCGCGGGTGCGGGCGGCCCTCGCCGCCCGTCGCACCGGTCTGGCGCCGTTCTGGCTGCGGATGCAGGAGCGGCCGGCCGCTCCGACGGGCCACGCCCTGGTGGTGGACGGGGAGGACACCTTCACGGCGATGCTGGCGCACGTCCTGCGGGTGGCCGGGCTGGAGGTGACCGTACGGCGCTTCGACGCGCCGGGGCTGCGGGAGGCGGCCCTCGCCTGGGAGGGACCGGTCGTACTGGGCCCCGGCCCGGGGAACCCGGCGCACGGCGCCGACCCGAAGATGCGGATGCTGCGCGGGCTGGCGGCGGAGCTGCTGTCCGGGCACCGGCACGGCCTGCTCGGGGTCTGCCTCGGACACGAGCTGCTCGCCGCCGAGCTGGGCCTGCCGCTGGTCCGCAAGGCGGAGCCGGCCCAGGGTGCCCAGACCCGGGTCGCGCTGTTCGGGGCGGAGGAGGTGGTCGGCTTCTACAACACGTACACCGCGCGCTGCGACGACGCGGACGCGGCGCGGCTGGCCCGGGCGGGCGTGGAGGTGTCCCGCGACCCGGTGACCGGCGAGGTCCACGCGCTGCGTTCGGCCGCCGGCGGCTTCGCCGGGGTGCAGTTCCACCCGGAGTCGGTCCTCACCCTGCGGGGCGCCGAGCTGCTGCGCGAGCTGCTCACCGCGGTCCGCGCACCGGCCCCGGCATAGCCCCGGTACGCGGGTTCCGGCGCCGGAACCCGCGTACCAGCTGCCAGCTCATGACCGGACCCAGCAGGACCAGCCCGCACAGCACGGCGGTGATGTTCCCGGCGGCGAGCGCCGCCGACACCGGCGCACCGAGGGCGGGGTCGGCGAGGGCCAGCCAGGCGTCCACCCGCTCGCCCGGGGCGGCCCGCAGAGCGGGGCGGAGGGCCCGGACGGCGTGCACGAGCTGTACGGCGGCCAGGGCGAGCAGGAGCCACCGCCCCGCGGTGGGTATGTCCACGGGGCGAACCTATCCGTCGGCCGGCGCGTGCCGTACGGCCGTCCGGTGAAGCGCGGGCGAACGCGTGGGGCCGCGTCGCTATCCGGGCGCTACGAGGACGTTCTCGGAGCGGCGGCCCGCCAGGTAGTCGGCGACGTTGGCGGCGGTGGTGTCGATGATCTGGCCCACCGCGTCGGTCGTGTAGTAGGCCTGGTGGGAGGTCACCACGACATTGGGAAAGGTGACCAGCCGCGCCAGGGTGTCGTCCTCGACGGGCTCCAGGGACCGGTCCACGAAGAAGACCCCGGCCTCCGCCTCGTACACGTCCAGGCCCACGCCGGTGAAGCGGCCGGCGCGCAGCTCCGCGACGAGGGCTTCGGTGTCGACGAGCCCGCCGCGGCTGGAGTTCACCAGGATCGCGTCGTCCTTCATGAGCCGCAGGGCCGCCGCGTCGACGACGTGGCGCGTGGACTCCATCAGCGGCACGTGCAGGCTGATCAGGTCCGCGGAGGCGAACAGCTCCTCCTTGTCCACGTACTTCATGCCGAGTTCCGTGCAGGCCGGGTTGCGCGCCACGTCCCAGCCGAGCAGGTTCATGCCGTGGCCGTGCGCGATGCGGGTGAACGCCTCGCCGATCTTGCCGGTGCCGAGCACGCCGACCGTGCGGTCGTGCATGTCGCGGCCCATCAGCCCGTCCAGGCGGAAGTCGAAGTCCCTGGTCCGGGTCGCGGCCCGGACGATGCGCCGGTTCACTGCCATGGCGAGGGTCCAGGCGAACTCGGCCACGGAGTACGGGGAGTAGGACGAGACCCGGCTCACCGTCAGGCCGAGCTGTCGGGCGACGTCCAGGTCGATGTTGTTGAAGCCGGTGGAGCGCTGGGCGATCATCCGGGTCCCGCCGGCGGCCAGGACGCGCAGCACTCGACCGTTCAGATCGGCGTTGACGCTGGTGGAGACGATCTCGTGGCCGGCCGCGATGGGGGCGGTGTCGTCGCTGAGGAAGACGTCGAGGCAGCGCACCTCGTGCAGCCCCGCGAACGCAGCCTCCAGCATCGGCTTCTCGTCCGCCTGCACGCCGAATGCGAGGATTTCCACGTCGTCTCCCGTATGCCGGACCATGGGCCGTTCGTCACGATACGACCCATGGTGTGCCGGCGCCCGGCGGCTCAGCCGAAGAAGACGCCGACCTCCGCGTAGAGGGCGGGGTCGACCGTCTTCAGCTTCTCCGTCGCGTCCGCGATCGGCACCCGGACGATGTCCGTGCCCCGCAGCGCGACCATCTTCCCGAAGTCCCCCTCGTGGACGGCGTCGATGGCGTGCAGCCCGAAGCGGGTGGCGAGCCAGCGGTCGAAGGCGCTCGGGGTGCCGCCGCGCTGGATGTGCCCGAGGACCGTCGTCCGGGCCTCCTTGCCGGTGCGCCCCTCGATCTCCTTGGCCAGCCACTCGCCCACGCCCGAGAGCCGGACGTGCCCGAAGGAGTCCTTGGTGCCGTCCTTGAGCACCATGTCGCCGTCCTTGGGCATCGCGCCCTCGGCGACGACGACGATCGGCGCGTAGCTCGCCTTGAACCGGGAGGTCACCCAGGCGCACACCTGGTCCACGTCGAAGCGCTGTTCCGGGATGAGGATGACGTTGGCGCCGCCGGCCAGTCCGGAGTGCAGGGCGATCCATCCGGCGTGCCGGCCCATGACCTCGACGACGAGGACCCGCATGTGCGATTCGGCCGTGGTGTGCAGGCGGTCGATGGCCTCGGTCGCGATGCCGACGGCGGTGTCGAAGCCGAAGGTGTAGTCGGTGGCGGACAGGTCGTTGTCGATGGTCTTCGGCACGCCGACGCAGGGGATGCCGTACTCCCCGTGGAGGCGGGCGGCGACTCCGAGGGTGTCCTCGCCGCCGATCGCGATGAGGGCGTCCACCTCGTACTTGGCCAGGTTCTCCTTGATGTCGCGCACGCCGTTCTCCGTGGTGAACGGGTTGGTGCGCGAGGAACCGAGGATGGTGCCGCCGCGGGGCAGGATGCCGCGGACGGCGGGGATGTCGAGGGGGACCGTGCGCCCCTCGACCGCGCCCCGCCAGCCGTCCTTGAAGCCGACGAACTCGCAGCCGTACTCCTGGTGGCCCTTGCGGACGACGGCCCTGATCACCGCGTTGAGTCCGGGGCAGTCGCCGCCACCGGTCAGCACTCCGACCTTCATTGCATCTCCCTTCGCCATGACGGTCACGCTAGTGGTGACGCAGGTCACAGCAAGGTGTTGGGGGACGGCAATTCAGGTGGAATCGCGGGGCGTTGCGTACGCCCGTTCACTCGGACGGGGACGTAAGTACGATCGACGCCCGCACGAGCGGGGCTCACGCGTCGTCGAGGCCCGCCTCTATGGCGTACCGGACCAGCTCGACCCGGTTGTGCAACTGCAGCTTGCCCAGGGTGTTCTGGACGTGGTTCTGCACGGTGCGGTGGGAGATGACCAGCCGCTCGGCGATCTGCTTGTACGACAGTCCCTTGGCGACCAGGCGCAGCACCTCGGTCTCGCGGTCGGTCAGCTGGGGTGCCTTCGGCTCGTCGGAGGCGGTGGGCGCCGGGTCGGTGGCGAGTCGCCGGTACTCGCCGAGGACCAGTCCGGCCAGGCCGGGGGTGAAGACCGGGTCGCCGACGGCGGTGCGGCGGACGGCGTCGATCAGCTCTTCGGCGGCCGCGGACTTCAGCAGGTACCCGGTGGCGCCGGACTTGACCGCCTCCAGGACGTCGGCGTGCTCACCGCTGGCCGACAGGACCAGGACCCGCAGCGCCGGGTTGGCCCCGACCAGCTCCTTGCACACCTGTACGCCGGGCATGCCGGGCAGGTTGAGGTCGAGGACCAGGACGTCGGGGGTGACGGCGCGGGCCCGGCGCACCGCCTCGGGGCCGTCCCCGGCCGTGGCCACCACGTCGAGGCCGGCGGCGGCCAGGTCGCGGGCGACCGCGTCGCGCCACATCGGGTGGTCGTCGACGACCATCACCCTGATCTCACGCTGCTGCTGCGGCTGCTGCGGGTCGTTCACGTCGGTGTGCTCGCTCACTTCTTGTCCGTCCTGCCCCTCGGTACCTTCAGTTCCACTTCGGTGCCCTGCCCGGGGACGGACACCAGGTCGGCGCTGCCGCCGAGGTCGCGCAGCCGGCCGCGGATGGAGAGGGCCACGCCCATCCGGCCCTCGCCCTCGGCCTGGACGAGGCGGCCGGCCGGGATGCCGGGGCCGTCGTCGCGGACGGTCACGATCACCTCGTCGCCCCAGTCCTCGACCAGGATCCACGCCCTGGCGCCGTCCCCGGCGTGCTTGCGCACGTTGTCGAGGGCGGCGCCGACGGCGGCCGCCAGTTCCTTCGCGGCGGGCACGGGCAGCGGTACCGGGGTGCCCGGCTCGGCGAAGCTCACCCGGGACCCGGCGTGCGGGGCCAGCAGCGAGCGCAGGTCCAGCTCGCCGTCGTCCGCGCCGGGCTCGTCGTCCTCGTACGTGTCCACCAGCGCGCCCCGCGACTCGTCGTGGCAGACCCGGGAGGGCTGCACCAGGCCGCTGCTGACGAGCGTGCGCAGCGCCACCTCCTGCTCCCCCGCCATCCTGCCGAGTTCCTCGGCCTCCCCGCCCAGTTCGGCGCCGCGGCGCTGGACCATGGCGAGGACCTGGAGGACGCCGTCGTGGATGTCCCGGGCGAGGCGCTCGCGTTCGCGGGTGGCGGCCTCGATCTCCAGGGCGCGGGCGAGGGTGTTCTCACTGGCCCGGGCGACCTCGACGACGTAGCCGATGGCCACGGAGGCGACCCAGACCAGCAGGACGTTGTGGAGGGTGTCGCGGGTGGGCTGGCCGCCGTGGATCACGAGGTTGGCCATGGCCACGAAGGTGGAGGCGAAACAGGCCCAGCGCCAGCCGCCCTTGATCGCGAAGCCGAGGACGGCGCCGGCCGTCCAGATGGTGGGGAGGGTGGGGCCGCCGGCGGCGATCCGCTCCTGGGTGTCGACGATCGGCGTGAGCAGGACGCCCGCGATCGCCACGGCGAGGTCGGCGACGAGGAAGCCCTTGGTGCAGCTGGCGGCGTTGGAGACCTTGCGGAAGGTGACGAGGGTCCACCCGGCCAGGACGACGAGGTAGCCGGCCGCGGGCCAGGGGTGGGGGAACTGCTTGTACGCGGAGGCGAACAGCAGCACCGCGTAGACCATGGTCAGCAGCCGGTACGCGGTCAGGGCACGCCAGAGCGGCTGCTCGACCGACATACGTACGACGCGTTCGCGTTTCGCCATCTCCCCCACCCCCCGGACGGGCGGTACCGCCCGCCGCTACTCGCCCTTGTCGCCCTTGTCCGCCCTGGCGGCCTTCTCGGCGTCCTTGGCGGCCTTCTCGGCGTCGGCGATCTGCCGCTTGGCCGCCGTCGCGTAGATGTCGACGTACTCCTGGCCGGAAAGCTTCATGATCTCGTACATGACCTCGTCGGTCACCGAACGGAGGATGAAGCGGTCGTTGTCCATGCCGTGGTAGCGGCTGAAGTCCAGCGGCTTGCCGATCCTGATGCCCGGGCGCATGAGCTTGGGGACGACCTTGCCGGGCGGCTGGATCTTCTCCGTGTCGATCATCGCCACGGGGATCACGGGCGCTCCGGTGGCCAGTGCGACCCGGGCCAGGCCGCCCGGCTTGCCGCGGTAGAGGCGGCCGTCGGGTGAACGCGTGCCCTCGGGGTAGATACCGAACAGCTCACCGCGTTCGATGACTTCGATGCCGCTCTTGATGGCGGCCTCGCCGGCCCCGCGGGCGCCGGAGCGGTCCACCGGGAGCTGGCCGACGCCCTTGAAGAACGCGGCGGTCAGCCTGCCCTTGACTCCGGGGGAGGTGAAGTACTCCGCCTTCGCAATGAAGGTCACCTTCCGGTCCAGCACGGCCGGCAGGAAGAAGGAGTCGGAGAAGGACAGGTGGTTGCTCGCGAGGATCGCCGGCCCCTCGGCGGGAATGTTCTCGAGGCCCTCCACCCACGGCCTGAAAGCGAGTTTCAGGGAACCGCCGACGGAGAACTTCATTGCGCCGTAGATCAACTCGAAAGCCTTCCTGTGTCTGTCGAACAGACCTTATCCCGTGCCCCCGCCGGCAGGGGCCCGACGACCCTGGCCGGTGCCACCCCCGTCGCGTACGGTGAAGTCACACAGAGCAACGCACCCGCCCGACGTACGTCATGATCAAGGAGACCCTGGTGCCCGTCCTCCCTGGAGCCGAGCCGTTCCGCCACGAGGGCGGAGAGGTCGGCGTCCTCCTCTGCCACGGCTTCACCGGTTCCCCGCAGTCCCTGCGCCCCTGGGCCGAGTACCTCGCCGGGCGGGGCCTGACGGTGTCGCTGCCGCTGCTGCCCGGGCACGGGACGCGCTGGCAGGACATGCAGCTCACGGGCTGGCAGGACTGGTACGCCGAGGTCGACCGCGCCCTGCGGGAGCTGCTGGACCGGTGCGAGCAGGTGTTCGTCTTCGGGCTGTCGATGGGCGGCGCGCTGACCCTGCGGCTGGCGGCCAAGCACGGGGACGCCATCAGCGGCATCGTCCTGGTCAACCCGGCGAACAAGGTCCACGACCCGCTGGCCTTCGCCCTGCCGGTGGCGCAGCACTTCGTCCGTTCGACGCCGGGCATCGCCAGCGACATCGCCAAGCCGGGCTCGGTGGAGGTCGGCTACGACCGGGTCCCGACGCGCGCCGCGCACTCGCTGCGGCAGTTCCTGCGGCTGGTGGACGCCGAGCTGCCGCAGGTGACGCAGCCGCTGCTGCTCCTGCACAGCCCGCAGGACCACGTGGTGCCGCCCGCCGACTCGGCGCGCGTGCTGGCCCGGGTCTCGTCGACGGACGTCACCGAGACCCTGCTGGAACAGAGCTACCACGTGGCGACGTTGGACCATGACGCGGAGCGGATCTTCGCGGACAGTTTTGCGTTCGTCGGCCGACTGGCGGAGAGCGTGGGCAGGGAGGGGGCGGAGGCCGGTGGCTGAGCACGAGGAGCAGTCGGGCGGTATCCCGCCGCTGGACGAGGAGGCGGCGTGGGCCGCCATCGTGGCCGGGTATGGGCAGGAGCCGCCGGACCCGCCGGGGTCGAGGCCGTTCAGACCGATCGAGAACCTCGCGCTGCCGGAGGAGGACGTCAAGCCGCTGCCGCCGGAGCCGGCCCCGGACGCCGAGCCCGAGCCGCCGGCCGCGCCGTCGCCCGCGCCCGCGCTGGGCAGCTCGGTGGTCTTCGCCCCGGGCGTGGGCATGGCGGGTCCCCGGGACCATTCGCTGGCGGAGCCCGACGACGACGATGCGGCCGCGGTGGAGGAGGGCCATTTCGTCCAGCCCGAGCCTGAGCTCCGCCGGCGGACACCACGGCGAAGTTCGCCTGGCTCGCGGTGGTCGGCGGCCCGGTGCTCCTGCTGCTGGCGGTGCTCCTGCAGTGGGACATGACCTGGTGGCTGACGACGCTGGGCATCGGCGGCTTCCTGGGCGGCTTCGCGACCCTGGTGGCCCGCATGCAGCACGGCGACGACGAGGACGACGACCCGGGCCGGGGCGCGGTCGTCTGACCGGAGGCGGGGCCGCCCTTCGGCCCCGCCGGCGCGGCAACCCCGGGGCAGCGCCCCCGCTCTCTCCGGCCCCGGCGGCGTTCGAGGCGCGGGGCCCGGGGGCAACGGCGGCGCACCCGGCAGTCGGCGACAGTCGGCCAGAGCTACGGCGCGGCCGGCAGCCGCAGGGCCGCGAGCACCGGCAGGTGGTCCGTCGCGGCCCGCAGGTCACCGGCGCAGACCCCGTCCAGCCCCGCCGGGACCCCGCAGGCCAGCACCTCCACCCCCGCCGTGGCGAACACCGCGTCGATCCGCCGGTCCGGCGCCCCCGCCGGGAAGGTCCGCTCCCCGCCCCAGGGCGCGACGGCCCAGCAGTCCTGCAGGGCCCCGGCCAGCCGTGTGAAGGCGGCGCCGCCGGGTCCTTCGTTGACGTCGCCCGCGGCGATCCCGTACGGGGTGTCCAGCGCGGCCACCCGGTCGAGCAGGAGCTCCGCCTGGGCCAGCCGCTGGGCCCGGTCCAGCGACAGGTGCGCCGAGACCACGCCCACCCGTACGCCGCCGATCCGGACGACCGCGGTGGCCAGGCCCCGCCGGTGCAGTCCGGGCGCGTGCGGGAGGAGTACGTCCTCGGTCCGCTCCACGAAGACCCGCAGCGAGCACAGCAGCAGCGGTCCGGTCGCCGTCGCGCCGCCGCCCAGGACCACCAGGTCGCACTTCCTGGCCAGCCGCGCCGCGTGCTTGCGCCACCGGAAGAACCGCGGCGCCTCCTGGACGAGGACCAGGTCCGGCTCGCAGGCCCGGATGACCCGGACCAGCGCCTCCTCGTCGTCGCGCAGCGAACGGATGTTGTAGCCGAGGACCCGGATCACGACGGAACCGTCCGGTTCCGTACGGGACTTCGGCAGCGGGCGCGGCAACTGGTCCATGTCCATGCACCGCAAGATACGCAGCCGCCCGCCGCTCCCCCAAGGGGCGCGGCGGGCGGTCCGGGTGGCGGGGTCAGCCCTGGCGGGCCAGGTCGGCCGCGCCGACGAGTCCGGCCTTGCCTCCGAGCTGCGCGGCGAGCACCTGCGCGTGCGGGCGCCAGGCGCCGCCGACCAGCCAGCGCTTGAAGGACTTGCGGATCGGGTCGAGGACGAGGTCGCCCTCGTCGGAGACGCCGCCGCCGACGATGAACGCCGACGGGTCGAAGAGGGAGGCCAGGTCGGCGAGGCCTGCGCCGGCCCAGCGGGCCAGCTCGCGGAAGGCGTCGACGGCCACCAGGTCGCCCTGCCGGGCGGCCTCGCTGATGTGCTTGCCCTCGATGCCCTCGGGGGTGCCGTCGCCGAGCGCGAGCAGGATCGTCGCGTTCTCGGGGGTGGCGTTGGCGCGCTGCTTGGCGTAGCGGACGAGGGCGCGGCCGGAGGCGTACTGCTCCCAGCAGCCCTGGCTCCCGCACCCGCACAGCAGGCCGTCGGGGACGACCCGGATGTGGCCGAACTCGGCGGCGACGCCGAAGCGTCCGCGGCGCAGCTTGTTGCCGATGATGATGCCGCCGCCCAGACCGGTGCCGAGGGTGATGCAGATGACGTCGTCGTGGCCCTGGCCGGCGCCGAAGCGGTACTCGCCCCAGGCCGCGCAGTTCGCGTCGTTCTCGACGACGACGGGCAGGCCGATGCGCTGCTCGACCTTGTCCTTGAGCGGCTCGTGGCGCCAGTTGATGTTCGGCGCGAAGAGCACGGTCGCGCGCTTGTCGTCCACGTAGCCGGCGGCGCCGATGCCGACGGCCTCGATGGTGTGGTTGCTGCTGACCTCGGAGACGGCGGCGCAGATGGCCTCCGTCACTCCGTCCGCGGTCGGCGGGGTGGGCACCTTGTACGTCTCAAGGATCGTGCCCTCTTCGTCGACCACGCCGGCCGCGATCTTCGTGCCGCCGATGTCGACGCCGATGGTGAGTCCCATTAGTCCCTCGGTTTCCGGTCAAACCCCGCCACGGCCAACGGTACCCGAGGGCGCCGGGGGTTCAGTCGAGATCGATCCGCTCGGCGGGACCGTCGTCGGGGCCGTCGCGGCGCGGGTCGCGGTCGTCGGGTGCCCGGCGGGGTGCTCCGGTCTCGCCCCGGGTCCAGCGGCCCTCGTGGCCCTCGACGGCGGAGCGGTAGGCGGCGAGCAGCTCGGATCCGGCGGCCGCGAGGTGGTCGAAGACCTCGGGGTTGCGTTCGACGACGGGCTTCGCGGCGGCTTTGGCCTGGTCGACGATCTGCCGGACGGCGCCCTGCGCGGCGGCTCCGAACAGCGGGTTGTTCAGGCCGGAGACCTTGTCGGCGACGGCCTCGAAGAGCTTGAACAGCTCCTCGGCGGCGGTCCCGGTGGCTCCGGGGCCGGTCTGGCCCTGGCCGCGCAGGCGCTCCTTCTCGGCGGCGAGGTCCTCGGCACAGGCCTTGGCCCAGGCGTCGTCGTCGGTGGGGCGGTCGGTGGCCTCGCTCATGGCGGACTCTCCTGCGGCGGCTGCTGGGCGTGCGTGCTGTCTACCTTCGACGGTACCCGAACGGGGGTATCGCGTTCAGCGCGTACGGGGCCACAGGCCGGGGTCCGGCGTGAAGCGGATGCGGAGCTCGCCGTCGGCGAGGGCGGCTCCCGAGACGGTGCACCGGCGCAGCGCCGAGGGCAGGGGAACGGTCCTGCGGTGCGGGCCGGCGGTGAGCAGCAGTTCGTCGCCGCGACGGACGAGGTCGAGGTCGCGCTTGTGCGCGCCGGGCAGCGGAACCACCCAGACGAGGACCCCGTCGTCGGCGAGCCGGTCCTCGACGGTCCAGGCACGGCGGGGCGCGGGGAGGCCGGGGACGAGTCCGCCCGGCGTGGCGAGGGCGGCGAGCCGGTCGAGGTCGTCCTGGCCCTGCGGGTCGGGGCCGAGGTGGGCGAGGGCCACCACGGGCCCCTCGCCGGCCCACGCGGCGGCGTACTTCTCCTGCTGGGCGGCGAGCCCGGCGAGCCAGGGGTCGGCGGAGCCGGGCGGGACCGTGCGGTTGGCGACGACGTCGGTGACGGGCAGCTGCTGGAGGGCGAGGCCGAGCCGGCCGAGCCGCAGCGCGTCGGCGGCGGCGGGTCCGGGCTCGGCGACGAGGCGTACGTGGGTGGTGTCGGCCTCGATGACGCCCTGGACGGCGGCGAGCTCCTCGTCCCAGCGCGCGGCGGCTTCGTAGAGCCACTGGGCGGGCATGGGTACGCCGGCCAGCTGGGCCAGTACGGGGCGCAGGGCGCGGGCGGCCTGCTTCTCCGCGGGGAGGAGGCGGGCGAGGTAGCGGCGGAGCTGGGCGGGGAGGGCGAGGGTGGCGACGGCCTGGTGGAGCGGCGGCAGGTCGACGACGACGAGGTCGGCGGCGGGTGCGGTGGCGGCCCGCCGGAGGCCGCGGAGCAGGGCGAACTGTTCGGCTCCGGGCAGTTCGGTGAGTTCCTCGGCGGCGAGGGGGCGGGCGCCGACCATGGAGAGGAGGGCGGATCCGCGTTCCTGGAGGGCGACGAGTTCGTCGCGGAACTCCTGGCCGGAGTCGACCCGGGCGATGTCCAGGCCGGGCGGGAGCCGGTCGCCGAGCAGGTCGCCGAGCGGGTTTCCCGGATCGCCGGTGAGCAGGAGCACCTGCCGGCCCCGGCGGGCCGCGGCGAGTGCGGTGGCGGCCGCCACGGTGGTTCGGCCGGCCCCGCCGGGACCGGTGACGAGCAGGGTGTGCATGTGCGGGTGCTCCGGATCGGTGGGGTGCGCCGCCGTGCGGGGTCCGTGGCGGATCCCGCGGGGGTGCCGCACCCGGTCGGGCGCGGCATCCCCGGGTGCCGGGTCAGACGGACTCGACGCGCTTCTTCAGGCCCGCGAGGGCGCGGTCGATGATGACCTTCTCGGCCTTGCGCTTGATCATGCCGAGCATGGGGATCTTGACGTCGACGGTCAGCTGGTAGGTGACCTCGGTGCGCTTGCCGCCGTCCACCGGGGCGAGCCGGTAGGAGCCGTCGAGCTGGCGCAGCATCTGGGACTTGTCCAGGGTCCAGCTGACCTCGTCGGTGCCCTTCCAGGTGTAGGCGAGGGTGTGGTCGTCCTTGATCGCGCCCGCGTCGAGCAGGAGCCGGACCTTCTCGGCCCGGCCGGCGGCGTCGGTGGCGAGGACCTCGGCCTCCTTCACCTCGCCGGTCCACTCGGGGTAGCGGGCGAAGTCGGCGATCACGGCCATCACGTCGCCGGGCGCGGCGTCGATCGTGATGCTTGAGCTGGTGTGTTCCGCCATCGCGGTCGCTCCTCCGGAGATTGTTCGAGGATGTGTACGGCCTCCGGCCGCCGCGTGAAGGCTACCGCGCGTGCGGACGCCGCCACTCCAGAGGCTCCCCGGGCCGGGGGGCGGGCGGTCGGGAAGCGGCCGGTTCTCACCACTCCATGACCCAGGGGCGGCCGGTGGAGGCGAAGTGGCCGACGTTCACGCACTCGGTGGCGCCTATGCGCATCCGCCGGGCGAGGGGCTGGTGGACGTGGCCGAAGAGGGCGTAGCGGGGCCGGGTGCGGCGGACGGCGGCGAGCAGGGCCTCGCTGCCGCGTTCGAACCGGCGCGCGACGGTGTCGTAGCAGAGCTCGGGCACTTCCGGCGGGATGTGCGAGCAGAGCACGTCGACCTCGCCGAGGGCCTCGACCTTGGCGGCGTACTCCTCCACGTCCACTTCGTAGGGGGTGCGCATGGGCGAGGGAAGGCCGCCGCCGACGAAGCCGAAGACGCGGCCGGCGATCTCGACGCGCTGTCCGTCGAGGACGGTGAGGCCGTGGCGGTCGGCGTACTCGGGCCACAGCGCCGGGATGTCGACGTTGCCGTAGGTGGCGTAGGTGGGGCGGGGGAAGGCGGCGAACATCTCCGCGTACTGGCGGCGCACCGCGTCCTCGATCATCCGTTCGCGGTCGAGGCCCGCCCACAGCCGCCGGCCGAGGGCGTGGGCCTCCTCGAAGCGGCGCTGGGTGCGCAGCTCGACGATGAGGTCGGCGTTCTCGGTGCCGAACAGGTCGGGGAAGATGCCGCGCGAGTGGTCGGCGTAGTCGAGGAAGAGGACGAGGTCGCCGAGGCAGATCAGGGCGTCCGCGCCGTCGCCGGCGCGTGCCAGGGCCTCCGTGTTGCCGTGCACGTCGCTCACGACGTGGACCCGTGTGCGGCTCGAACCGCTCGTGTCGCCGCTCTTCCCGCCCCGCATGCTGCCAGCCATGCGGACAACCCTAGGGGGGCCGGTGAGGACCTGGTAGTGGGACTGTGAAAGCAGGGCCTACCTGCGGTTACTTCCGAGTCGCCGGAGTGGTCGACTACTGTCGGCCCGTCGGGGCCGGACCCCGTGAGTGCAGAATGTGACGCACGGAACATCTGGCCGGTTCCCTCTATCGGGAACCCACTACCGGTGGGTAACGTCCGGTCGGTCCACATGGTGGCGATGGCGCCCAGAGGAGCAGCAGTCTTGCGCGAGTTCAGCCTTCCGGCCCTGTACGAGGTCCCGTCGGACGGGAACCTGACGGATCTCATCCGCCGCAACGCCGCCCAGCACCCAGACATCGCCGTCATGAGCCGCAAGGTCGACGGCCGGTGGCAGGACGTGACGGCGACCGAGTTCCTCGCCGAGGTGCGTGCCACGGCCAAGGGCCTGATCGCGGCCGGTGTCCGCCCCGGTGACCGGGTCGCCCTGATCTCCCGCACCCGCTACGAGTGGGTCCTGATCGACTTCGCGATCTGGACCGCGGGCGGCGTCACCGTCCCCGTCTACGAGACCAGCTCCCCCGAGCAGATCCAATGGATCCTCGGCGACTCCGGCGCCGTAGCGGCCGTCGTGGAGAGCGCCGGGCACTCCGGGGCCGTGGCCTCGCTGCGCGACCGCCTGCCGGAGCTGCGTGACGTCTGGGAGATCGAGCAGGGCGCGCTGGCCGCGCTGAAGGCCGCGGGCGCGGGCGTCACGGACGCCGAGGTCGACGAGCGCAGCAGCCTGGCGAACGCCGACGACCCGGCCACCATCGTCTACACCTCGGGCACCACCGGCCGCCCCAAGGGCTGTGTGCTGAGCCACCGCAACTTCTTCGCGGAGTGCGGCAACGCGGTGGAGCGCCTGAGCCCGCTGTTCAAGACCGGCGAGTGCTCGGTGCTGCTGTTCCTGCCGGCCGCGCACGTCTTCGGGCGCCTGGTGGAGGTGGCGGCGGTGCTGGCGCCGATCCGCCTGGGCTGCGTACCGGACATCAAGAACCTGACCGACGAGCTGCAGTCCTTCCGCCCGACGCTGATCCTCGGCGTCCCCCGGGTGTTCGAGAAGGTCTACAACTCGGCGCGCGCCAAGGCGCAGGCCGAGGGCAAGGGCAAGATCTTCGACGCGGCGGCGGACACGGCCATCGCCTACAGCCGGGCGATGGACACCCCGCGCGGCCCGTCGTTCGGCCTCAGGCTCAAGCACAAGATCTTCTCCAAGCTGGTCTACAGCAAGCTGCACGCGGTCCTCGGCGGCCGCGGCGAGTACGCGATCTCCGGCGGCGCGCCGCTGGGCGAGCGGCTCGGCCACTTCTTCCGCGGCATCGGCTTCACGGTCCTGGAGGGCTACGGTCTGACGGAGTCCTGTGCGGCGACCACCTTCAACCCGTGGGACAAGCAGAAGATCGGTACGGTCGGCCAGCCCATGCCGGGCTCCGTGGTGCGCATCGCGGACGACGGCGAGGTGCTGCTGCACGGCGAGCAGATCTTCACGGGCTACTGGAAGAACGAGGCGGCGACCGCCGAGGCGCTGACCGACGGCTGGTTCCACACCGGCGACGTCGGCACCCTCGACGAGGACGGCTACCTCACGATCACCGGCCGCAAGAAGGAGCTCATCGTCACGGCGGGCGGCAAGAACGTGGCCCCCGCGGTGATCGAGGACCGGATCCGCGCGCACGCGCTGGTCGCGGAGTGCATGGTGGTCGGTGACGCGAGGCCGTTCGTGGCCGCGCTGGTCACCATCGACGAGGAGTTCCTCGGCCGCTGGGCCGCGGAGAACGGCAAGCCGGCCGGGGTCACGGCGGCGGAGCTGCGCGAGGACGCCGACCTCATCGCCGCCGTCCAGCAGGCGATCGACGACGGCAACGCGGCGGTTTCCAAGGCGGAATCGGTGCGGAAATTCCGCATTCTGCCCTCCCAGTTCACGGAGGAGTCGGGCCACATCACGCCGTCGCTGAAGCTCAAGCGCAACGTGGTGGCGAAGGACTACGCGGACGAGATCGAGGCGCTCTACCGCGGCTGACCGGCCGTGGCGGAGGCCGCCACCACCTGGCGGGGGTCCTCGGCGAGGATGCGCGCCATGTTGCGCTCGGCGAGGGCGGTGATGGTGACGAACGGGTTCACGCCGAGCGACCCCGGGACCAGGGAGCCGTCCATCACGTAGAGCCCCTGGTAGCCCTTGGCCCGCCCGTACGCGTCGGTCGCCCTGCCGAGGACGCAGCCGCCGAGCGGGTGGTAGGTGAAGTCGTCGGCGAAGGCCCGGTTCCCGCCGAAGAGGTCGTAGCGGTAGATGGTGAAGTTGCGCCGGTTGATGCGGTCGAAGAGGTTCTTGGCCGCGTTGACCGCGGGCGCGTTCTGGTCGCGCCGCCAGTTGAGGCGCGCGGAGTCGCTCGCCGCGTCGTAGGTGAAGTGCCCGCGCTCCGGGTTCCTGGTGATGGCCAGGTACATCGAGATCCAGTGTTCGAGGCCCATGGGGAGCGGGGCGATCTCGGCGAAGACCGGGTTCGCGGTGTTGTCCCAGTCGTCGATGCCCAGGGCGGGCATGGTGGACTGGTTGGCGCCGACCGTGTCCCAGAGGTGGTTGGCGCGCGCGGTCATGACGTTGCCGTTGGGTCCCCAGCCGCGGCCGACCTCGTCGCTGAGCGCGGGCAGTGCGCCGGTCTCGCGGGCGCGCAGCAGGATCTCGGTGGTGCCCAGGCTCCCGGCGCCGAGGAAGAGCTGCCGGCAGCCGAGTTCGCGGACCTGGGTGACCTTTCCCGTCACGTCGCTGGTCCGCACCGTCAGCACGTACCCGCCGGCCGGGTCGGGCCGTACGCCGACGACGCGCTGCATGGTCTCGATGGTGACGTTGCCGGTGCCGAGGGCGGCGGCGAGGTAGGTCTTGTCGACGCTCTTCTTCCCGTGGTTGTTGCCGTAGATGACCTCCCCGGCCAGGGCCGAGCGGGGCGCGGTGCCGGCCGCCTCGCGCTTCATGTGCTCGAAGTCGTAGACGTTGGGCACGAAGACGGTCTTCAGGCCGGTGTTGTGGGCGTGCTTGCGGGAGATCCGGGCGAAGCGGTACCACTCGGTCGACTCGAACCAGCCGGGGTCGATGTCGCCCACACCGAGCATGGCGCGGGCGCGCGGGTAGTAGGTGCCGTACATCTCGTCGGCGTCGACGCCGGGGAAGACCTCGGTGAAGTACGAGCGCCTGGGGGTCGGCGCCATACCGCCGTTGACGAGGGAGCCGCCGCCGACGCCGCGGCCGACGTAGACGGACATGTCGCCGTAGTTCACGCGGTCCAGGACGCCCGGGTAGGGGCTGATGTCGCGGTTGACCACGTCGAGCCAGAGGAACTGCGCGAGCGGGGCCTCGGTGCGGGTGCGGAACCACATGGAGCGGTGGTCGGGGGCGGAGGTGGAGGGGAAGACCTTGCCGTCGGGCCCGGGGGTGTTCCACAGCCGGCCCATTTCGAGGACGACGGTGCGCACTCCCGCCTGCCCGAGCCGCAGGGCGGCCACGGCGCCGCCGTAGCCGGAGCCGACGACGATGGCCGGGGCGTAGGGGACGGCGGCGGGCTCGACGGCGGCCGCGGAGGCCGCTCCGATGCGTGTGAAGCCGAGCGCGGCGGCGGTCGAGAGGGCGCCGAGTCCCAGCATTTGACGGCGCGTCAGGTTGGGTGTCATGGCCGCATCATGAGCGGATTCCAGCCTTCCGCCCAGACGCGGTGTTGACACACATCTGAGGAACAGTCAGACATGGCGCCGCCCCGGCAGCAGCGCCCCGCGGGGACGGTCGCGCGGACCGGCCCGGTTACAGCAGCTCGCGCAGGCGGTCCGCCAGGAGGTCCCAGCGCCACTTCTCCTCGACCCAGGCCCGCCCGCGCTCGCCCATGCGCGCCCGCAGGCCGGGGTCCCGCAGCAGGGCCACGATCCGGTCGGCCGCCTCCTCGGGCACGCCGCCCCGTACGACCCAGCCCGTCTCACCGTCGAGCACCGCGTCCGGCGCCCCGCCGGAGTCGCCCGCGACCACCGGCAGGCCCGTCGCCGACGCCTCCAGGTAGACGATGCCGAGCCCCTCCACGTCGAGGCCGCCCCGCCGGGTCCGGCAGGGCATGGCGAAGACGTCACCGGCGCCGTAGTGCGCCGGGAGTTCGGACCACGGGACCGCTCCCGTGAAGACCACCGATCCGGCCACACCGGTGGACGCGGCCAGCGCGCGCAGGTCCTCCTCGTACGGGCCGCCGCCGACGACCAGCAGCACGGCGTCGGGCACCGCGGCCAGGATCCGCGGCATCGCCTCGATCAGGGTGTCCTGGCCCTTGCGCGGGACCAGCCGCGAGACGCACACCACCACGGGCCGGTCCGACAGGCCGAGCCGCGCCCGGATCCCGTCACCGCCCGATCCGGGGTGGAAGGTCTTCTCGTCCACGCCCGGCGGGAGTTGCACCATCCGCGCCGCCGCCCGGTCCGTGACCGCCGAGGCGATCCGGGAGCGGGTGTACTCGCCCAGGTACGTGAGGGTGTCCGTGCCCTCGCCGATCCGCCGCAGCAGCTGCCGCGCGGCCGGCAGCTGCGCCCAGCCCGCCTCGTGCCCGTGCGTGGTCGCCACGATCCGCCGGGCGCCCGCCCGTCGCAGCGCCGGGCCCATCAGACCGAGCGGGGCGGCCGCGCCGAACCACACGGACTCGCAGCCGTGTTCGCGCAGCAGGCCCACGGCCCGCCGCGTCACCCGCGGGGTCGGCAGCAGCATCGTCGTACGGTCGCGGATCACCCGGAAGGGCTGCTCGGCGTCGAAGGCGGCGGTGGCCTCGCGGCCCTCCGCACCGTGCTTCCACGTGGAGGCGTAGACGACGACCCGGTCGGGATCCAGCCGCAGCGCCATGTTGTGGAGGAAGGCCTGGATGCCGCCCGGTCGCGGCGGGAAGTCGTTGGTCACGATCAGGGTCTTGTGCATCGCCTGCCGACAGTACCCGCTCAGCCCAGCTCCTCGCGAAGGGACTCCCGCCAGGCCTGCGCCAGCCCGGCCGGGTCCACGCCGAGGGTCTCGCGCAGCGCGGTCTCCAGCGGCTCGCGGCCCGCCCGCCCGTACAGGTCCACCAGCGCCTTCTCGCCCCATTTCGCCGCGATCAGCCGGCAGGCCAGCCACGCGCCCTCGTAGGCCCGCGCCGCCGCCTCGGCGTCGCCGCCGAAGGCGAAGTCCTCGGCCCGGGGCAGCTCCCCCGGCACCTGACCGCGGCGCACCGCCCGGGCGAGCGCGGGGGCGGCCTGGGCGGGGGGCGAGGAGACGCCCCGGTACGCCACCCAGTCGGCGAAGCCCTCCGAGAGCCACAGCGGGGTGGTGGCGGTCGTCGCGGCGCGCGTGGCCACGTGCGTGACCTCGTGGGTCAGGATGATCCGCCGCCCCTCCGCACCGAGGCCCCCGTACCCCTCCGGATTGATCACGACCCGGTCCGCGGGGGCCGGGCCCGCTCCCGTCCGGCCCGTGGTGACGGCGCCGAGGCCCCGGTAGGTGTCGGCCGGCCGGCCCAGCAGCCGGGCCATCGCGTCGAGGGAGCCGGGGACGAGGACCACCACCCGACCCGCCCAGGGGCCGGGCCGCGCCGCGCTCACGGCGGGCACCGCCCGGTCCGCCTCGGCGGCGATCTCCCGCAGCGCTCCCGCGCCCTGCCCGGCCCCGCCGAGGACGAGGGAGTGCGCTCCGGCGGCCACCGTGACGGCCCCCTGGTCCCACAGCAGCGGCAGGGCGCCCGGCGCGGGCCGGTCGGCGCTCACCCGCCAGCCCCCGCCCTCCCGGACCAGCTCCACCTCGCGGCCCGACTCCTCGGGGACCGTGTCGTAGCCGGCCAGCCGGTAGCGCAGCCGGGCCCGTACGAGGGCCCGCTCGCCGTCGCGCCGGACCGAGGCGACCTCGTACGACCGGTCGGCGAACGGGATCCCGGCGAGCCCCTCGGGCGTGGCCCGAGACCACTCCGCGACGGCCCGGCGGACGTCCCGCTCGGTGGTGCCTGCGCCGTCGGCGGGGCCGGCCGCGGACCGCATCCGGCGACCAGCGCGCACAGCAGGACCACCGGCACGAGCGGCCGGATGCGCGACGGACGGCGGAGGCGGGGCATCCGCCGATCGTACGCAGGCCGCCGGGGGCGCCGCGGGCGGCCGGGGTCAGGGGCGGGGGGACGCGGGTGGCCGGGGTCGGGGGCGGGCGGGCGGCATCAGGGGCGGGTGACCGCCGAGACCGGCATCATCCCGACCGGGTCGTAGCGCACCCGGGCCCCGGGGTAGGGGGCGTGGACGACCTGGCCGTTGCCGACGTACATGCCGACGTGGCTGGCGTCGGAGCGGTAGGTCACCAGGTCGCCCGGGCGGGCCTGCGACAGCGGCACCTGGCGCCCCGCGTGCCGCTGGGCCTGCGAGGTGCGCGGCAGCGAGACGCCCGCCTGCCGGTAGGACCACACCATCAGCCCCGAGCAGTCGAAGCCGGAGGGGCCCGTGGAGCCCCATACGTACGGGCGGCCGACGGCGGCCCGGGCGGCCATCACGGCGGCCGCCGCGCGGCCCGAGGAGGCGCCGCCGGAGCCCATGGGGCCGAGGTCGGGCAGGGACTCGTGGCGCCCGCCGGAGCGCGAGGAGCGCTCGAAGTCGGCCCGCTCCGCGGAGGGCATGGAGTTGAGGAGCCGCTGGGCGGCGGCGAGCTTGGCGGTGACGGACCGCTTGTGGCGGGCGACGTCGGAGCGCAGGGCGTCGAGTTCGGCGAGCTTGCGGGAGGCCTCCGCCCGTACCTGGCCGAGTCGGCGCTGCTCCTCGCGCAGGTCGTGGAGTTGGCGGGCCTGACGCTCGGTCAGCCGGTCCAGGGCGGCGGCCTGGGCCAGGTAGGCGTCGGGGTCCTCGGCGAGCATCAGCCCGACGGCGGGGTCGATTCCTCCGCTGCGGTACTGGGCTCCGGCGAAGGTGCCGAGGACTCCGCGCATGGTGTTGATGCGCTCCTGGCCCCGGGCCACCGCGTCCTGGGCCCGGTTGACCTCGGTGCGGAGCCGGTCGGCCTTCTCCCCGGCCTCGTTGAAGTGCTCGGTGGCCTGCTCGGCCTCCTCGAAGAGGCGGTCGACCTGGGCGCTGACACCGGATCTCGCACCGCCGCCGGGTTCCTGGGGGAGGCCCGGGGCGGCGCTCGCGGGTGCGCCCGCCATGGCGACCGCGGCGGTGGCCGCGGCGGCGGTGAGGACGGTGACCTTCGCGTTCCGGTCGAGGCCGCCGAGCCGGGACCGACGATGTGACGCCACGTGCACCCGCTCCCTTCCGCTGGGCGGGGCCCGGGTCCGCCCTCCGTGGACGGCCGTGTGCCGGGTTCCGCGCTGGCAGACAGTAGCCGTGCGACCACGCACCGACCAACGACCGCCCGCGGGCGCACACACCGACGCCCCGCCGGAGACGCAGGTCACCGGCGGGGCGCGCGGTCAGAGCGGGGCCGCGGAATTCGCCCGGATGGGCGGCGTACGGCGCGTCCCCGTGTGGGGCGGTCAGCCGATGCGGACGCCGAACTGGAAGGGCATGTTGTCCATCGACTCGTACTTGATGCCGCCGCGCGGGTTCGAGGCGTGCAGCGTCATGTTGTTGCCGGCGTAGAGGCCGACGTGGTGCAGGTCGCCGTAGAAGAAGACCAGGTCGCCCGGCTGCAGCTGGCTGCGGCTGATGCGGGTGCCGTCGTTGGCCTGCGTGTAGGTGACGCGGCTGATGCTGACGTTGGCCTGCTTGTAGGCCCACTGGGTCAGACCCGAGCAGTCGAAGACGCTGGGGCCGGTGCCGCCGGACTGGTAGGTGAAGCCCAGCTTGGTCTTGGCGGCGGCGAGGGCGGCCGCGGCGTGACCGGAGCCCTTGACGTCACCGAGGTCGACGCGCTGGCTGTCGGCGCGGCTGGCGCGGGTGTCCTCGTCCTTGAGCGCCGCGCGCTCCTGCGCCGTAAGGGTGTTGAGGAGGGCCTGGGCGGCGGCGAGCTTCTCGGTGGAGACCTTCTTCTTCTCGCCGAGCTCCTTGCGGGTGGCGTCGAGGTCGGCCAGCTTGCCGGCGGCCTCCTGGCGCTGCTGCGCGAGGGTGCGCTGCTTCGCCTGGATCTTCTGGACCGCTTCGACCTGCTTGCCGCTCAGGTGCTCCAGGGTGGAGGCCTTGTCGAGGTAGCTGTCGGGGTCCTCGGAGAGCAGGAGCGCGAGGGAGGGGTCTATCCCGCCGTTGCGGTACTGGGCGCTCGCCATCGAACCGAGCGCGCTGCGCAGGTCGTTGAGCTCGCTCTGGCCGCGCGCGACCTGGTCCTGGATCTGCCCGATCTCCTTCTCGAGCGTCTCCTGGCGTTCCTTCGCCCCGTTGAACTTCTCGGTGGCCTGTTCCGCCTCTTCGTAGAGCGCGTCGACCTGGGACTTGACCTCGTCCTTGCTCGGCTTGGCCGGAGCGGCGGAGGCGCTCTGCGCGGTGAGGGCGACGGCCGCGGCCGCGACCGAGGTGAGCACGGTCACACGAGCGCGGGTCGGCTGCTTGGGTCGACGGTGGGACGCCACGAAGGCGAGCTCCTTCTTCCTAGAGCCGCCGAAGAACGCAACTCGGCAGCACCTTCGCCGCCACCCCGAATGAGTGATCTACCGCACGAAGGTTTGAGCAGACCCTAGTGACCCATCTGTGATCAGTTCAAATCCTGCCGGGAAAAAACTCGGCCCCCGACCAGGTTCTTTACCTTCACCGCACGCTCCGTGCCGAGGACTTGACGGTGCGTCCTCCACATGCCCGGCCAATTCCGGCATTCGGGTGGGGAGTTAGGAAACGCGCGAAAGCCGCTTCAGCAACAAAGCGGACGTTACGGGCCGCGCTCCGGCCTTGGCCACGCCGTCGGCGACTTCCCGGTCCGTGGAGACCACGACGACCGGCCGGCCGGGCGGCTCGGCCCGCACCAGCTGCCGGATCAGCTCGTCGGCCGTGACCCCGGCCTTGGAGAACAGCACCCGCACGCCCCGCGGCGGAGCGAGCAGCACGGGGGCCGCCAGCTCCGCGCCGTCGAAGACACAGGTCATCTCCGCACCCGTCTGCGCGGCCAGCATCGACAGGCCGCCCAGCAGCCGCAGCCGCTGCTTCTCCAGGGGCATCGTCGGATAGCCGGTCTTCGTCACGTTGTAGCCGTCGACCACCAGATGGGCCTGGGGCAGCGCCAAGAGCTGGTCCAGCAAGGCCGGATCGGTCTCCGACAGGGCGCGCGCCGCGATGTCCTTCGGCGTCATGCGGCCCGGCTCCACCGCGTCCACCGTGTCGGCCGGGCGGGTGTTCACCGGCGGCAGCGCCAGCTCGCGGCGCAGCCCCTGCGCCGCGTCCAGGACGGTGTCCAGCAGCAGCCGCAGCCGCATGTCCTCGATGCTGCGTCCCTCACGGGTGGCCCGGCGGGAGGTCTCCAGCGCCGTCTCCACCTCCGCGAGCCGGGACTTGAGCCGCCGCGTCTCGCTCTCGGCCGCCGCCACGCGGGCCGCGGCCTCGCCACGGATGCCGTCGATCTCCGCGGTCACCTTGCGCAGGGCCGCCTCGCCGCGCTTGACGTCGCTCAGGGCGCTGCGCAGCCGACGCTGAAGCGATTCCGCTTCCTTGCGCGTCGCCTCCAGTTCCACCCGTACCTGCTCACCGCCGGTGCGCTGCAGTTCCCGTACGTGCTCCAGCTCCTCGCGCAGGCGGTCCAGCTCGCGCCGGGTCTCCTCGCCCACCCGCTCGGCGTCGGCGCGCTGCGCCTCCTCCCCCGCGGCGGCCACGAGTTTGACCCAGCCGGCGGGCCGCAGGACGAAGGCGGCGGCGGCCACGTCGAGCGGATCCGCGGCGGCCGGCGGCGCGCCGGACTCCAGCGCGGCGGTCAGGTCCGCCTGCGCCTCGCGCAGCTTCTCGGCCACCCGGCTGCGGAACACCGGGTCGGTCTCGACCGCCGCGGCCATGGCGTTGCCGGCGAACTTGGCCCGCCGGGTGGGTGTGAAGCGGGCGTACTGGCGCAGCTGCGCCGGAAGGTCCGCGACCGTCAGCGCGCCGAAGGCGTCCGAGACGAGCGCGACGACCCGGCGCCGCACGCCTTCCGGCAGCGGGCGGTCGAGCGCCTCCGCGGCGTCGTCGGCCGCGTCGGCCGGCCCAGCGCCGCTTGCTGGCTCCACAATCCGTCACCCCTACCGTGATGGTCTACCTGCCGACGGGGCTCCGTCAGGAGTCCGCGCCCGGCCTGTCCACGAGCTCGATCTGGTCCACCGCGTTGCACCAGCGGCAGCGGACCGACTCGATGGTCTCATTGACCACCTCTCGCTCCTCGACCTTGGGCTCCCCGGCGAGGTCCAGGTGGACGTACTCGACGACCTTCGACGAGCGGGTGACGTCGAAGCGCGTGAGGTTGCCGCACAGGGTGCAGCGCCACCGGGTGGTGTCGGTCGGCAGGGGAACCGTCATCGGCCTGCTCACTCCTTCGTAGCTCATTCAATTAAAGCGGTCGTTCGGCCGTCCGCGTCGGCCTGTGGACCGCAGCTCGTAACCCTACGGCCTGCCACCGCTCCAGCGGGGGCACGTTGCGTCATGCTCTGTCACATGATCGTAAGGTGGCAGGCTGTGCGCGAGGCCGCCCGGGGACCGGTGGTCACCCACGCGCTGATCGCGGGCTGCGGTGTGGTGTTCGTCCTGAGCCCCGCCTCGGGTCTCAATCCGGTCTACGGGACGGGCGACGAACTGCTGAACGCGGGCACCGCGTACTTCCGGCGCTGGGGCGTGGTCCCGGACGAACTCTTCACGGACACCCCGCGGGCCTGGCTGACGCCGCTCACCGCGCTGTTCGTCCACGGCAGCTGGCTGCACCTGCTCGGGAACATGCTGTTCCTCTTCGTCTTCGGGGCGATGGCCGAGGAGCGGATGGGCCGCCCGGCCTTCCTCCTGTTCTACCTCTGCACGGGCTACCTGGCGCTGGCGGCGTACGCGGCGGCCAACGCGGAGTCCGCGCAGACGCTGGTCGGTGCGTCGGGGGCGATCTCGGCCGTCCTGGGGGCGTTCCTCTACCTGCTGCCGCGGGCCCGGGTGACGAGCCTGTTCCCCTTCCTGTTCTTCCTGCCGCTGCGGTTCCCGGCATGGCTCGTGCTGCTCTTCTGGTTCGCCCTGCAGGGGGTGGCGGCGCAGCGCGCCGAGAGCGGGCCGGGGGTGGCCTATCTGGCCCACCTGGTGGGCTTCTCGCTCGGCTTCCTCTACGCGTGGGCGCGGTATCGGGGTACGACTAGAGTGAGTCGACCAGCGACGGCCACCGAGGGAGACAGCCAGCCGTGATCACCGCGATCGTGCTCATCAAGACCAGCGTGGACCGCATCCCCGAGATCGCCGAGTCCATCGCCGCGCTGGACAGCGTCAGCGAGGTCTACTCCGTGACGGGTACCTACGACCTGATCGCGCTGGTCCGCGTGAACCGCCACGAGAACCTGGCCGACATCATCCCCGGCCGCATCAGCAAGATTCCGGGCGTAGAGGCGACGGACACGCACGTGGCGTTCCGCACGTACTCGCAGCACGACCTGGAGGCGGCGTTCGCGATCGGCCTCGACGCGTAACTCCTCCGGCGCGGTCCGCGGATCCGGCCTCTGCCCGGCGGGCCGGCTCGGCGGAGCCCGACTCTCTTCCCGGACCCGCGCCTCAATCGCCGGCGGGGCTGGATGGTCGATCCGCGTCGGCCTGGTCGGTGCGGGGTGCCGCAGCGGTGGGCTTAGCGCGTGCGGGCCGGTGCCCGGGCGCTGCCCGGACCCGCGCCTCAAACGCCGGCGGGGCTGGATCGTCGATCCGGATCGGCCTGGTCGGTACGGGGTGCCACGGCGGGGTGTCTCCTCGGCTCGGCGCGTGCGGGCCATCGCGGTGGTGCCCGGGGGTCGCGCGCTCGTCCTGCGGGGACACCCCGCCCCGTCCCCCCTCCCCTCACGCCACCGGCGGGGTGGGGACACGCAGGAGGGTCCCCGCAGGACGAGGCGCAACCCCCGGGTACCGCCGCGAACCGCCCGCACGCGCCGAGCCGAGGAGACCCTCGTGCGGGGCACCACCCCACACCGAGACCCCGCCGAGCCCCGCGCCGGGACGGCCCGAACTGCACACCGCCGAGCCGCCCGCAGGGCAGGAGCATCGAGACCCCGCCCAACCAGCCCCGCCGGCGTTTGAGGCGCGGGTCCGGGCAGCGCCCGGAACACCGGCCCGCACCGCCGAGCCACGCGCAGCGCAGCCCCCGCCCAACCAGCCCCGCCGGCGATTGAGGCGCGGGTCCGGGCAGCGCCCGGAACACCGGCCCGCACTGCCGAGCCGACCGCAGGGCGCACCGCGGGTCCGGGCAGCGCCCGGGGCGCCGGCCCGCGCCGCCGAGCCGACCGCAGGGCGCACCGCGTCAGACGGCCGGGACGCAGCGGCCCTCCTCCGTGCGGTACTGCCACTTCGCACCGTCCGTGACGAGCTCGCGGACCGCGCCGAGGAAGCGGTCCACGTGTTCGTCCGGGGTGCCGGCGCCGAAGCTGACGCGGATGGCGTTCAGGGAGCGCTCGCCCGGGGCGGCCTCGGGGGCCCCGCACTCGCCCTGGGCCTGCGGCTCGCTGCCCAGCAGGGTCCGCACCAGCGGGTGCGCGCAGAACAGGCCGTCCCGTACGCCGATCCCGTACTCGGCGGAGAGCGCCGCCGCGAAGTGCGAGCTGTTCCAGCCGTCCACGACGAAGGAGATGACGCCGACCCGCGGGGCGTCGTCGCCGAAGAGGGAGAGGACCTTGACCTGCGGGACCGCGGCGAGGCCCTCCCGGACCCGGGTCACGAGCCGCTGCTCGCGCGCCACCAGGTCCTCGAAGCCCGCTTCGGTCAGGGCCCGGCAGGCCGAGGCGATGGAGTAGACGCCGATGACGTTCGGGGAGCCGGCCTCGTGGCGGGCGGCCGTGGTGTGCCACTCGACGTCGACGCCGCCGTCCTCGCGGCGGGAGACCTTGCGGGAGGCGCCGCCGCCCGCGAGGTACGGGTCGGCCTCCTGGAGCCAGTCGGCGCGGCCGGCGAGCACGCCCGAGCCGAAGGGCGCGTACAGCTTGTGCCCGGAGAAGGCCACCCAGTCGACGTCGAGGTCCCGCACGGAGACGGGGTGGTGCGGGGCGAGCTGGGCGGCGTCGAGCACGATGCGCGCGCCGTGGGCGTGCGCGGCGGCGGCGAGTTCCTTCACCGGCCACAGCTCACCGGTGACGTTGGACGCCCCGGTGACGCACACCAGCGCCGGGCCGTGGCCTTCTTCGAGGGATGCAGTGCGGTCGGCGAGCGCCCGCTCCAGGACGGCGACGGCCTCGGCCGGGGTACGCGGCGCGTCGAGGTAGCTGACCTGCGCGTTCGTCCACGGCAGCAGCGAGGCGTGGTGCTCGGTCTCGAAGACGAAGACCTGGCAGCCGGCCGGGAGGGCCGCGGCGAGCAGGTTGAGGGAGTCGGTGGTGGAGCGGGTGAAGACGACCTGGTCGGAGGGCCGGCAGTCGAGGAACTCGGCGACGGTGACGCGGCTCTGCTCGAACAGGTCGGTGGACAGCTGCGAGAGGTATCCGGCGCCGCGGTGGACGCTGCCGTAGTACGGGGCGTAGGCGGCCACGTCGTCCCAGACGCGCTGGAGCGCGGGGGCGCTGGCCGCGTAGTCGAGGGCGGCGTAGGTGACCTCGCCGCCGGTGACGAGCGGGACGGTGACGTCGCGGCCGAGGACGGCGAGCGGCTCGGCACGGTCGGGGTCCTGGGCGGCGGCGACGGGGGCGGCGGTTGCGGCAGCGGCGTTCAGGGATGCGGACATGGCGGTTTCTCCCGGCAGGCAGGGCGGAATGGCTTCGGTGTGCCCGTACGCGGGTACGGCGGTGCGGCCGTCCGGGGTACGGGAGGGGCCTCGGACCGGCGGTCGGGGCACGCGGAAGCGCGTACGCGGAAGTGACCTGGTCCGAGGGGGAAGTCGGGGCGGCAGTCGCCCTATCGCATTCGCTTGCTCACGGAAAACGCTCCTCGAGAGACCAGGACCCCTGGTGTCGAGGGATCCGCGCTTGCCGTAGGCCTTGCTGCCTACGACCTGGTCATCACCCGGGGCACCCCGCCACGGAAGGAGGGTTGCCGGACAGCAAGCCGGGGCCTCAACGCTGTCACTCGTGACCTGGTCTGCATCCTGCCACAAGATCCGCCGTGCACAAGACCCCGGTCCGCATGGCGGACCGGGGTCTGGCGGGAAACGGGTGCCGGTCAGGCGTTGCTGGCCGCCACCCATCGCTCCAGGGCGGCCCGGGCGGCTCCCGAGTCGATGGACTCGGCCGCGCGGGTGATGCCGGCGGTGATCTGCTCCTCCAGGCCGCCCGTGCCCGGGTCGAGGGCGACGAGGGCGGCCGCCGAGTTCAGGAGCACGGCGTCGCGCACGGGCCCGGTCTCGCCGGCCAGCAGGCGGCGGGCCACGTCGGCGTTGTACGAGGGGTCCCCGCCGGCCAGGGCGGACACGTCGACCAGCGAGATGCCCACGTCACGCGGGTCGAAGGACTGCTCGGCGACCTTGCCGTCGCGGACCCACCACACGCGCGAGGTGGCCGTCGTGGTCAGTTCGTCGAGGCCGTCGTCCCCGCGGAAGACCAGCGCGGAGGAGCCGCGCTCGGCGAGCACGCCCGCCACGATGGGGGCCATCCGCGGGTCGGCGACGCCCGTGGCCTGGGCGCGGACGCGGGCCGGGTTGGTGAGCGGGCCGAGGATGTTGAAGGTGGTCCGGATGCCCAGTTCACGGCGGGCTCCCGCGACGTGCCGCAGGGAGGGGTGGAACTTCACGGCGAAGCAGAAGGTGATGCCCGCCTCCTCCGCGACCTCGACGACGCGCGCGGTGCTCAGGTCGAGGTTGACGCCGAGCTTCTCCAGGACGTCCGAGGAGCCGCTGGCGGAGGACGCGGCCCGGTTGCCGTGCTTGACGACCTTGGCCCCGGTACCGGCCACGACGACGGCGGACATGGTGGAGATGTTGACCGTCTTGGCTCCGTCGCCGCCGGTGCCGACGATGTCGACGGTGCGGCCGGGAACCTCGATGAGGTTGGCGTGCCCGTACATGGCCCGTACCAGGCCGTTGATCTCCGCGACCGTCTCCCCCTTGGCGCGCAGCGCGACCACGAAGCCGGCGATCTGGGCGTCGGTGGCCTCCCCGCGCATGATCCGGTCCATGGCCCAGGCGGTGTCGTCGGCGCTGAGGTCCCGGCCGGTCAGCAGGGCGTCGAGGACGCCCGGCCAGCCACGGGCCGCCACGCTGTCGCCGCCTGCCGGGGTCGCAACGTTCATGGTCCGCTCCTGCTGTTGATGGGGGTTCCACGTCGAATGGGTCGGAGATCAGCCTATCCAGCCCCGGTTACGGCAAAGAGCCCCGTCCAGACACTGGACGGGGCTCTCGCCGTGGCGACACCAGGACTGACCGAAATCAGTCCCTCATGCTGTGGTGCGGGGGATCAGTGGTGACCGTGGCCGGACTGGATCTCCTTGTACTCCTCCACCGTGGGCTTCGGAATCTGGTTGCCCTCGGCGTAGAAGCCCTTGCTCAGCTTCGCGCGGAGCTTCTCGGTCGCCTTCACCTTGCGCTCGACACCGTTCTCGTCGACCGTCGGGCCGATCTCGATCGGCTTGTACTGCTCGTGCGCGGTGAGGGTGTGCAGCTTGCCCTGCGGGAGCGGCTCGTGGACCTCGACGAACTCACCGTGCGGCAGACGCTTGATGATGCCGGTCTCGCGACCGTGCAGCACCTTGTCGTGGTCCCGGCGCTGGAGGCCGAGGCAGATCCGCTTGGTGACGATGAAGGCGAGGACCGGGACGACGAAGAAGCCGATCCGGACGAACCACGTGATCGAGTTGATCGACAGGTGGAAGTACTGGGCGAACATGTCGTTGCCGCCGCCGATGAGGAGCACGATGTACTCCGCGATCCAGGCGACACCGAAGGCCGTGCGGGTCGGGACGTTGCGCGGGCGGTCCAGGATGTGGTGCTCGCGCTTGTCGCCGGTGACCCAGGACTCGATGAACGGCCAGACGGCGATCGAACCGAGCACCAGCGGGAAGAGCAGCAGCGGGATGAAAACGCCCAGGACGAGCGTGTGGCCCCACAGGTTGATCTCCCAGCCGGGCATGGCACGGATCAGGCCTTCCGGCATACCCATGTACCAGTCGGGCTGCGCGCCGGTGGACACGTGGTCCGGGCGGTACGGGCCGAGGGCCCAGATCGGGTTGATCGAGGCGACGGCGGCGACGACCGCGATGACACCGAAGACCAGGAAGAAGAAGCCTCCGGCCTTGGCCATGTAGACCGGCAGCAGCGGCATGCCGACGACGTTGTTGTTCGTCTTGCCGGGACCCGCGTACTGGGTGTGCTTGTGGTAGAAGACCAGGATCAGGTGGGCCACGAGCAGGCCCATCATGATGCCGGGCAGCAGCAGGATGTGCACCGAGTAGAAGCGCGCGACGAAGTCGCCGCCCGGGAACTCGCCGCCGAACAGGAACATCGACAGGTACGTGCCGACGACCGGGACGGACAGGATGGCGCCCTGCATGAAGCGGACACCGGTACCCGAGAGCAGGTCGTCCGGCAGCGAGTAGCCGGTGAAGCCGGTGAACATGCCGAGGACCAGCAGCAGGAAGCCGAAGATCCAGTTGACCTCGCGCGGCTTGCGGAAGGCGCCGGTGAAGAAGACGCGCATCATGTGCACGATCATCGCCGCGACGAAGATCAGCGCCGCCCAGTGGTGGATCTGGCGGATCAGCAGACCACCGCGGACGTCGAAGCTGATGTCGAGCGTCGAGGCGAAGGCCTCGGACATCATGACGCCCTGCATCGGCACGTACGAGCCGTGGTACTCCACCTCGTTCATGCTCGGGTGGAAGAACAGCGTCAGGTACACACCCGTGAGGATGATGATGATGAAGCTGTAGAGGCAGATCTCACCGAGCATGAAGGACCAGTGGTCCGGGAAGATCTTGCGCATGTTGGCCTTGGCGAGGCTGTAGATGCCCAGGCGGCCGTCCGCCCAGTCCGCTACGCGCTCTCCGGCCGGCGCTTTGCGCGCCTTGGTGTCAGTGGCGGTGCTCATCCGCGCTCCCAGAATGCAGGACCGACGGGCTCTTCGAAGTCGCCGAGCGCTTCGAGGAAGCCTTCGTCATTCACGCCGATCCGCAGCTGCGGAAGGGCGTGACCGGCCGGGCCGAAGATGACGCGGGCGCCGTCGGAGAGGTCGAAGGTGGACTGGTGGCACGGGCAGAGCACGTGGTGCGTCTGCTGCTCGTACAGGCTGATCGGGCAGCCGACGTGGGTGCAGATCTTCGAGTAGGCGACGATGCCGTCGTGGGACCACTCGAGTTCCTGCTTGTCCTTGATGTCCTCCGGCTGGATGCGGACGATCATCAGGGCGGCCTTGGCGATCTGGACCTGGAAGTCGTGCTGCTCCTCCTCCAGGCCTTCCGGCATGGCGAAGGTGAGCGAACCGACGAGGACGTCCTCGGGACGCAGCGGCTCCATCGTGTTCTGGTTGATGAGCAGCTTGCCCTTGGCCCACAGGGTCTTGCGCAGCTTCTCCTCGGGCAGCGGGCCCAGGTCGCGCAGCAGCATGACACCGGCGAGCGGCACCATGGCCATCGCGCCGAGCAGCGTGTTGCGGATCAGCGGGCGGCGGCCGATGCCGGACTCGTTCGCACCGTCGGCGAAGTCCTGGAGGACCTTCGCCTTGACCTCCGGCGCCGCGGCGATCTCGTGGCGGTCGTCGGCGACCTCGACGTCGGACATCAGGGTGCGGGCCCAGTGGACCGCGCCCGCGCCGATGCAGAACAGGGCCACGCCCAGCGTCATGCCCAGGGCGAAGTTGAGCGCGCTGACCTTCCCGAGCGGGAAGATGAAGACGATCTTGTCGACCGGGAAGATCACGTACGAGGCGATGAAGCCGATCGTGGCCAGCATCGACAGCGTGAAGAGCAGGGCGACGGTGCGCTCGGAACGCTTCGCCGCACGCTCGTCGATGTCCTGGATGCGCGGCTTGTGGACCGGCAGGCCCGGGTCGGCGAACGGGTCGTCCGCCACTGCTACGCCACCGTGGTGGGCGTCGCCCTGCTCGCTCGGCAGGTGCTTCTCTTCGGGAATCTCTTGGCTACTCATGACTTCTTGGCCTTAGCGGTGTGGGCCGCGACCCAGACGGCGACAGCGATCAGCGCACCCAGAGCGAAGATCCAGCCGAACAGACCCTCGGAGACGGGGCCGAGGCCACCGAGCTTGAGACCACCGGGGTTGGTCGACTTCTCACCGTTCACGTTCTGGAGGTACGCGATGATGTCCTTCTTCTGCTTCTCCGGCATGGTGCTGTCGGGGAAGGAGGGCATGTTCTGCGGGCCGGTCTGCATGGCCTCGTAGATGTGCTTCGGCGAGACGTCCTCAAGGTTGGGGGCGTACTTGCCGTTGGTCAGCGCGCCGCCTTCACCGGTGAAGTTGTGGCACTGCGCGCAGTTGTTGCGGAACAGCTCGCCACCGTTGGCGATGTCGGCGTCAGCCGGGTCGTACTGCTTCTCGGTCGGCGTGATCGGGCCGGCGCCGAGGGAGGCGATGTACGCGGCCAGCTGGTCGATCTGCGCCTGGGTGTAGATGACCGGCTTCTTCGGCACCTGGGCGCCGGGCTGCTGGGCGGGCATGCGGCCCGTGCTCACCTGGAAGTCGACGGCCGCGGAGCCGACGCCGACCAGGCTCGGGCCGTCAGAGGAACCCTGACCGCCGGTTCCGTGGCAGCTTGCGCAACCCACGGCGTAGAGCTTCTTGCCCTCCTCGATGGCGAGGGACTGGGCGGTTTCATCGGCCTGCGCCTTGCCCGCGGGAGCAAAGGCGGCGTACAGCCCCCCAGTGGCCGCCAGCGCGAGGAGTAGAACGACGACCGCCGCCAGCGGATGGCGTCGTCGTGCGGAGAGCTTTTTCACGGATTACCCCGGTGTCAGGATCTTCTGCGTCGGTGTGTCTGGATGGAGTGCCGGGTCGGACCCGGTGACGTGTTCGCTACTTGATCAGGTAGATCGTGGCGAAGAGGCCGATCCAGACGACATCGACGAAGTGCCAGTAGTAGGACACGACGATGGCCGACGTGGCCTGTTCGTGGGTGAACCTCTTGGCCGCGTACGTCCGGCCGAGGACCAGCAGGAAGGCGATGAGACCGCCCGTCACGTGCAGACCGTGGAAGCCGGTGGTCAGGTAGAAGACCGAGCCGTACGGACCGGACGAGAGGCTCATGCCCTCGTGCTTGACCAGCTCGGTGTACTCGAACACCTGGCCGCCAATGAAGATCGCACCCATGACGAACGTGATGATGAACCACGTCCGGAGCTTCTTCACGTCACCGCGCTCCGCGGCGAATACGCCGAGCTGGCAGGTGAGGGAGGAAAGCACCAGGATCGTCGTGTTCGTCGCCGAGAAGGGCAGGTTCAAGGCCGAGGCCTGCTCTGTCCAGTACTCGGGACCCGTCACGGATCGCAGGGTGAAGTACATCGCGAAGAGGGCCGCGAAGAACATCAGCTCGGAACTCAACCAGATGATGGTTCCGACGCTGACGAGGTTCGGCCGGTTGACCGTCGGGTGCGCGTGCCCGGTATCTACTGTCGTTGCTGTCGCCACGACCGACATTATGTCGGTCGCTTATCCCGCCCTCACCCCGGGGGGTGCCGTTCGGAGTGTCAGGGGCGTGTGCAAGGCCCGAACGGCCCATCAGATCACCTCTCCGAACGGCCCCGTGCACATGTCCGAAGCGATGTTGACGGGGCGGCGGGAGGAGTAGCATCCCGCGCAACATCAACGTGATTCATGGGACACGTGGAGGATCGAAATGCGGGCGACTGCGCGGGTTCTGGTCTACAGCGACGACGCGGGCACCCGGGAGCAGGTGAGACTGGCGGCGGGGCGCCGTCCCGCCGCGGATCTGCCGCCGGTGGAGTTCCTGGAGTGCGCGACCCTGCCGGCGGTCCTGTCGGAGCTGGACGCGGGCGGCATCGACGTGTGCGTGCTGGACGGCGAGGCGGTTCCGGCCGGGGGCATGGGTGTATGCCGGCAGATCAAGGACGAGATCTTCCGGTGTCCCCCGGTGCTGCTGCTGATGGGGCGCCCCCAGGACGCCTGGCTGGCCACCTGGAGCCGCGCCGACGCCGCGGTGACCCTTCCGGTGGATCCGGTGGAGTTCGCGGACGCCCTGGCGGCCCTGCTGCGTGCGCGGCTGTCCTCGTCGGCGGCCTGACCGCCGCCCGCGGCAGGGCCCCCGGACGGGTCCGGGGGCCCTGCCGCCCGCGCTCAGACGCTTGGCCTCAGGCGGGCCTGGTCGACGTGGCTGCGGCCGTCCTGGGTGCCCTTGAGGAGGGCGCTGCCCTCGCGCCAGTCCTTCCAGTCCATGTTCCAGTCCCCGAACCCGTTGCCGAAGATGTCCATGTCGTCGCCGATGCTGTTGATCACCTGGACGAGGTCGCCCTCGCGGATGTTCTCGTAGAACCAGGCGGCGTTGCCGGTGCTCATGCCCGTACAGCCGTGGCTGACGTTCGCGTAGCCGTGTGAGCCGACGGACCACGGTGCGGCGTGGACGTATTCACCACTCCAGGTGACGCGCGTGGCGTAGTAGACGGGCAGGTTGTAGTACTCGCTGCCGCCGATGCCGACGGTGTCCCCGCGCATCTGTACGTAGTACTGCTTCCCCAGCACCACCTTGATGCCGTTGCGGGTGGAGAACCCGGGCTTGCCGGTGGTGACCGGGATGGAATTGATCACTTCTCCGTTGCGCTTGAAGGTGAGCCAGTGGGAGGCGGCGTCGGTGGTGACCTCGACGCGGTCGCCGATCTCCAGCTTCAGCGGCTTGGCGGCGGCTCCGTGGAGCTCGTCCGTGATCTTGATGCCCTCCAGGTTGCTCCGCACGGAGACGGTGGTGTTGGCGGGCCAGTAGTCCTTCGGGCGGTAGTGCAGGTTCTTGTCGTCGACCCAGTGCCAGGCGCCTTCGACCCCGTCCGGGGCGTCGACGACCAGGCCGCGTTCCACGACGGCGCGGGCGGCCTTGTCCTTGACCGGCTCGTTGAGTTCGGCGGTGATGGGCTGTCCGACGCCGTACTTGCCCTCCTCCGGGCCGAATTCGACCTTCAGGACCCCCTTGGACGGCGTGGTGTCGAAGGCCATCGTGCGCTGCCCCGGGGTGCCCCGTTCGTCCTCCGTGCTCACGGTGACGGTGTAGCGGACGCCTGCGGCCATGGGGGCGGTGCTGTGCCAGCGGTCCCCCTTGGCGCTGAGTTCGCCCGCCAGGCGACGGCCGTGGGTGTCCACGGCCGTGACGTCGGTGATCCGGCTGCCCTTGCTCTTGGAGGTGATCTCCAGGGGCCGGTTGGGGTCGACGGGGCGGCTGCCTGAGGTCTGGTTGAAGGCGACCTGTTCGCCCGCGTCGACCGGGCGGGCAGACAGCGGGTTGTCGCCGGACCCGCATGCGGTGGCGCCGGCCCCGAGGGACGCGACCAGCAGGGAGCAGCTGAGTACCGTCCAAAGACGCGGTGAGTGCTTCATGGAGCCAACGCTATGAAGATATGACAATTACGGCGCGCGGGGTGACTGCAAACGAGGGGCCCGGACTCCTCCGAAGAGGTGTCCGGGCCCCACGTGGTGCGCGGCCGGGCCGCGCGGGTACCGCTCCGCGACTACTGGTTCGCGTTCTCACCGCGGTAGTACTCGTACACCCAGCCCCACAGGCCGATCATGATGATCGGGGCCGAGAAGTACATGAGCCACCAGCCGAAGATGACGCCCATGAAGGCGAGCGCGCCACCGATGCCCAGCGAGAGCGGCTGCCAGCTGTGCGGGGAGAAGAACCCCAGCTCGCCCGCCTCGTCGGCGACGTCGGCCTCCAGGTTGTCCTGGGCCATCTCGTCGACGCGCTTGGCCGTGAAGGCCAGGTAGTAGCCGATCATGACGCTCAGGCCGAAGGCCAGGAAGAGCGCGGTGGTGCCGACGGGCTCCTTCGACCACACGCCGTACACGACGGCCATGATCAGGATGAAGAAGGAGAGCCAGAGGAACATCTTGCCCTGGATCTTCACTTGCCGGCCTCCTTGCCACCGGTGACGGCCGCCTTGGCGCCGTGGTCCTCGAGGTGGTCGAGCGCCGCGATCTCCGGGTGGTGGAGGTCGAAGGCGGGCGACTCGCTACGGATGCGCGGCAGCGTGAGGAAGTTGTGCCGCGGCGGCGGGCAGGACGTGGCCCATTCGAGCGAACGGCCGTAGCCCCACGGGTCGTCGACCTCGATCTTCTTGCCGTACTTGGCCGTCTTCCAGACGTTGTACATGAACGGCAGCATCGACAGGCCCAGCACGAAGGAGCTGATCGTGGAGATCGTGTTCAGCGTGGTGAAGCCGTCGGCGGCGAGGTAGTCCGCGTAACGACGCGGCATGCCCTCGGCGCCCAGCCAGTGCTGCACCAGGAAGGTGCCGTGGAAGCCGATGAACAGCGTCCAGAAGGTGATCTTGCCGAGGCGCTCGTCCAGCATCTTGCCCGTGAACTTCGGCCACCAGAAGTGGAAGCCGGCGAACATCGCGAACACCACGGTGCCGAAGACGACGTAGTGGAAGTGCGCGACGACGAAGTACGAGTCGGAGACGTGGAAGTCCATCGGGGGCGAGGCCAGGATGACGCCGGTCAGACCACCGAAGGTGAAGGTGACCAGGAAGCCGATCGTCCAGAGCATCGGGGTCTCGAAGGACAGCGAGCCCTTCCACATGGTGCCGATCCAGTTGAAGAACTTCACACCGGTCGGTACCGCGATCAGGAAGGTCATGAAGGAGAAGAACGGCAGCAGCACACCGCCGGTGACGTACATGTGGTGGGCCCACACGGTCACCGAGAGGCCGGCGATCGCGATCGTCGCCGCGATCAGGCCGATGTAGCCGAACATCGGCTTGCGCGAGAAGACCGGAATGATCTCGGAGACGATGCCGAAGAACGGTAGCGCGATGATGTACACCTCTGGGTGTCCGAAGAACCAGAAGAGGTGTTGCCACAGCAATGCTCCGCCGTTGGCGGCGTCGAACACGTGCGAGCCGAACTTGCGGTCGGCCTCCAGCGCGAAGAGCGCGGCGGCCAGCACCGGGAAGGCGAGCAGGACCAGGACACCGGTCAGCAGCACGTTCCAGGTGAAGATCGGCATGCGGAACATCGTCATGCCCGGAGCGCGCATGCAGATGATCGTGGTGATGAAGTTGACCGAGCCGAGGATCGTGCCGAAGCCGGAGAAGGCCAGACCCATGATCCACATGTCGGCGCCGATGCCCGGCGAGCGGACCGCGTCCGACAGCGGGGAGTAGGCGAACCAGCCGAAGTCGGCGGCGCCGTTCGGCGTCACGAAGCCGGCCACCGCGATGGTCGAGCCGAAGAGGTACAGCCAGTACGCGAACATGTTCAGCCGCGGGAACGCCACGTCGGGCGCGCCGATCTGCAGCGGCATGATCCAGTTGGCGAAGCCCGCGAACAGCGGGGTGGCGAACATCAGCAGCATGATCGTGCCATGCATGGTGAACGCCTGGTTGAACTGCTCGTTCGACATGATCTGCGTGCCCGGACGGGCCAGCTCGGCGCGCATGAAGAGCGCGAGCAGGCCGCCGATGAGGAAGAACACGAACGAGGTGACCAGGTACATCGTGCCGATGGTCTTGTGGTCGGTGGTGGTGAGCCACTTCACGACCACGTTGCCCGGCTGCTTGCGCCGTACCGGCAGCTCGTTCTCGTACGAGTCAGCTGCGGCGGCACCCTGGGATTCGTTGAGGATGCTCACAGTTTGTTCACTTCCGCATTCCGGGCCGGGTCGGTCTGCTGGATGCCGGCGGGGAGGAAGCCGGTCTGACCCTTCTCCGCCAGCTCCTTCAGGTACGCCTGGTACGCCTCGGGGGAGACGACCTTGACGTTGAAGAGCATCCGGGAGTGGTCGACGCCGCAGAGCTCGGCGCACTTGCCCATGAAGGTGCCCTCTTGGCTCGGGACGACCTCGAAGACGTTGGTGTGGCCCGGGATGACGTCCTGCTTGAACAGGAAGGGGACCACCCAGAAGGAGTGGATGACGTCGTTGGACGACAGGATGAAGCGGACCTTCTCACCCTTGGGGAGGACCAGGGTCGGACCCGGGTTGCCCGTCTGCGGGTTCCGGTCGCCCGGGACGCCCTTCTCGTAGACGCCCTCGGCGCCCGCCGGGAAGTCCTTGGTGAAGCGGTCCGGGATGGAGGCCAGCTCCTTGGGAACCGCACCCGCCTTCGGGGTCGCCGCGTCGCCGTCGACGTTCTCGATGTAGTTGAAGCCCCAGCTCCACTGGAAGCCGATCACGTTGATCGTGTGCGGCGGCTTCGGGGTGAGGGCGAGGAGCTTCGACTCGTCACGCGCGGTGAAGTAGAAGAGCACCGAGACGATGATGAGCGGGACCACGGTGTACAGCGCCTCGATGGGCATGTTGTACCGGGTCTGCGCGGGGACCTCGATCTTCGTCCGGCTGCGCCGGTGGAAGATGACGCTCCAGATGATCAGGCCCCACACCAGGATGCCCGTGACGAGCGCGGCCGCCCAGGATCCCTGCCACAGGGAGAGGATGCGCGGCGCCTCCTCGGTTACCGGAGTCGGCATTCCGAGGCGGGGGAAGTCTTTCCATGTATACGAGCAACCAGTGGCGGTCGCCAGGACCACGCCCGCAGTCAGCGCCTGCAGCAGCTTCCGCCGCATCGGGCGCCGCGGCGAGCGGTCGGAGCCGTAGGGACTCACGTAGCGCCTTCCCGAGAGTCTCGGCCCGCGCGGCCGGCCGCGGCCGTGTTCGGGTCGGTCGCCGGCCCTGACGCAGGCAGGGGTTTGGATGTTTATGCGGACCAAACCCTACTGGACGCTATTTGGGGTCGCGCGGGGAGGGTGCCCAACGCGCCGCTACTGTCCCCGAAGGGATGGATCCGCCGTACGGGGGACGGTGCGAATGGCCCTGAATGGCGGGCTCCGGGGCGCATCTGACGCCCCCTGACCTCGAACGCTGCGGGGCTGGGGCTAGCGTGGCCGGATGCCGTACTTCGACAGCGCGTCCGCCGCTCCCCTGCACCCCGTGGCCCGGCAGGCGTTGCAGGCCTCCCTGGACGAGGGCTGGGCCGATCCGGCCCGGCTGTACCGGGAGGGCCGGCGCGCGCGGCTGCTGCTGGACGCGGCGCGGGAGGCGGCCGCGGAGGCGGTGGGGTGCCGCGCCGACGAGCTCGTGTTCACTCCTTCGGGGACGCACGCAGTTCACACGGGCGTCGCCGGTGTCCTCGCGGGCCGCCGGCGCGTCGGCGACCATCTGGTCGTATCGGCGGTCGAACACAGTTCTGTACTTCATGCGGCGGCGGCGCACGAGGCGCGCGGCGGGAGCGTCTCCGAGGTCCCGGTGGACCGGTGGGGTGCGGTGTCCGCCGCCGGGTACGCGGACGCGCTGCTCCCGGGGACCGCCCTCGCCTGCCTGCAGTCCGCGAACCACGAGGTGGGCACGGTCCAGCCGGTGGCCGAGGTGGCCGAGGTCTGCGGGGCGGCCGGGGTGCCGCTGCTGGTCGACGCGGCGCAGTCACTGGCCTGGGGCCCGGTGGGGGGTGCCTGGTCCGCCCTGGCGGCGAGTGCGCACAAATGGGGCGGCCCGCCCGGGGTCGGCCTGCTGGCGGTCCGCAAGGGGGTGCGGTTCTCGCCCCAAGGCCCCGCGGACGAGAGGGAGTCGGGCCGCTCCCCCGGCTTCGTGAACCTGCCCGCGATCGTGGCGGCGGCGGCGTCGCTGCGGGCCGTACGGGCGGAGGCCGAGGCGGAGGCGGCCCGGCTGCGGGTCCTCGTGGACCGGATCCGGCGGCGGGTGGTGCGGCTGGTCCCGGACGTGGAGGTGGTCGGCGACACGGACCGGCGGCTGCCGCACCTGGTCACCTTCTCCTGTCTGTACGTCGACGGCGAGGCGCTGCTGCACGAGCTGGACCGGGCGGGCTTCTCGGTCTCCTCGGGCTCCTCCTGCACGAGCTCCACGCTGACCCCCAGTCACGTGCTGCGGGCGATGGGCGTGCTGTCGGAGGGGAACGTACGGGTGTCCCTGCCGCCGGGCACCCCGGCGGAGGAGGTCAACGCGTTCCTGGAGGTGCTGCCGGGTGCGGTGGCGGGCGTACGGGAGCGGCTCGGCGTCACGGAGCCGCCGGTGGTGGTCGCGGAGGCGGACTCCCTGGAGCTCGACGCGCTCGGCCTGCGGTGTCCCCAGCCGGTGATCGAGCTGGCCCGGGCCATCGGCCGGGTCCCGGTGGGCGGCACGGTGACGGTCGTCTCGGACGACGAGGTGGCCCGGCTGGACATCCCGGCGTGGTGCGCGATGCGGGGCCAGGCCTACCTGGGCGAGTCCCCCCGCCCCACCGGCACGGCCTACACCGTCCGCCGCCTGTCCTAGGGGGTGTCCGGCCTGGCCGGCCCGATCCGGCCTGGCCGGCCCCGTCCGGCTGCGCCGGGCCCTCCCGGCTGCGCGGGCCCGATCCAGCCCCGCCGGCGTTTGAGGCGCGGGTCCGGGCGGAGCCCGGTGCCCGGCGGAGCCGGGTTTCCTGGGGCGCCGCCCCAGACCCCGCGCCTCAAACGCCGGCGAGGCTGAAAGTGCCCTGCGCAGCCTCGAAGACGGGGTCGGCGCAGCCTGGAGGAGGGGGCCGGGCGGAGCCCGGGAAACGGAGGAAGGGCGGGGCGGGGAGAAGCTCCGCGCAGCGGCGGCCCGACCCGGCGGTCCCCGCCCGGACCCACGGCCGACTCAGCCGCGGGTCCGGGCAGAGGCCGATGCTCAGGCTCAGGCTCGAGCCGGCGTCACGCCAGGTGGGCGCGGACCTCCGCCGCCGCCTCTTCGCCGTAGGCCTTCGTGAAGCGCTCCATGAAGTGCGCCCGCGCCAGCGTGTACTCCTGCGTGCCCAGCGTCTCGATGACGAGGGTCGCGAGCATGCAGCCGACCTGCGCCGCGCGCTCCAGGCCGACGCCCCAGCCCAGACCGGTCAGGAACCCGGCGCGGAAGGCGTCGCCGACGCCGGTCGGGTCGACCTTCGCGTTCTCCTCGGGGCAGCCGACGACGATCGTCTCCTCCCCGGCCCGCTCGATCTTCACGCCGTTGGAGCCCAGCGTGGTCACGCGGGTGCCGACCTTGCCGAGGATCTCCTCGTCCGTCCAGCCGGACTTCGACTCGATGAGGCCCTTCTCGTACTCGTTCGAGAAGAGGTAGGTCGCGCCCTCCATCAGGGTGCGGATGTTGTCGCCGTCCATGCGGGCGATCTGCTGCGAGAAGTCGGCGGCGAAGGGGATCCCCCGCGTCCGGCACTCCTCCGTGTGGCGCAGCATCGCCTCGGGGTCGTCCGCGCCGATGAGGACGAGGTCGAGGCCGCCCACGCGGTCGGCCACGGCCTTCAGCTCGATCAGGCGGGCCTCGCTCATCGCGCCCGTGTAGAAGGATCCGATCTGGTTGTGGTCGGAGTCCGTGGTGCAGACGAAGCGCGCGGTGTGCAGCACCTCGGAGATGCGGACGGAGTCGGTGTCGACGCCGTGGCGCTCCAGCCAGGCGCGGTACTCGTCGAAGTCGGATCCCGCGGCGCCGACCAGGATCGGGCGGCTGCCGAGCTGACCCATGCCGAAGCAGATGTTCGGGCCGACACCGCCCCGCCGGACGTCGAGGTTGTCGACGAGGAAGGAGAGGGAGACCGTGTGCAGCTGGTCGGCGACCAGCTGGTCGGCGAAACGGCCGGGGAAGGTCATGAGGTGGTCGGTGGCGATGGAGCCGGTGACTGCGATGCGCACGGCGTGGACGCTCCTGCTGAGGACGGCGAGGGACAGTCAAAACTACCCGGTAAGTGGCCGCGGGCCGAACCCCAGAAACTACCCCTTAGTAGGTCTTTCTTCGCGAGAGCTCCGATGCCTACGGTGCCCCCATGACCTCTACCGACGGTTACGGCTCCTGCGAGTACACCGCTCCGGCACGCGCGGCGGAAGGCCCGGGACGGCCCGGCTTCGCCCGTCTGCTCGGGGACTGCGCCCGGATGGCCCCGCACTGGGGCGTGGAGGAGGGCCCCCGGCCGGTCCGGGTGGCGCCCTCGCAGATCCACGGGATCCGGGTGCCGGCCGCCTCGGCCCGGCTGATCGCCTCCACCGCCGCCTACGGGGACCAGTAGGCGACCCGGTCGGCAAGCCGGGGGAACCGGTTGCGCCCCTGTTCCGTCACACCCGCATCAGACACTGCGGGACCAGTGAAGGAGCGATGCGGTGACCAGCGAAGAACCCGGTACGACAAGCGGCACACGACGACGGCCCGCCTGGGTCGTCGGCTCGATCGCGGCCGCCGTCCTGCTCGCGGGCGGCGGTACCGCCTACTGGGCGTCCGCGGCCCAGGGCGACGGCGGTACGGCCCGCCGTACGGGTGACAGCGCGGCCTCCGCGCCCCGTGACGCGGGAGATCCCTCGGGCCCGGGCATCGCGCCCGGGGAGCCGGATCCCTCGGGCGCGGGCGTGGTCTACCGGGCCGACGTGAAACTGCCCGAGGCCCCGGCGTCGGCCCCGGCCTACAGCGTGTCCGGTGATGTGGCGGAGGCCGATGTGGCCCGGCTCGCGGCGGCGCTGGGCATCTCGGGCGCGCCGCGGCTGGAGGGTGACGTCTGGCTGGCCGGGGAGGCCGCCGACGGCTCCGGGCCGCGGCTCACGGTGGCCCGTTCGGCTCCGGGCACCTGGAACTTCAACCGCTTCCAGGCGGGCGGCGGCGCGGGCAACGGCGCCGGGGACGACTGCGTGCGCGGCAAGGACACCTGCGGCCCCGCCACCCTCCCCCGGGACGCGGGCGGTGCGGGCGACAACGGCAAGCCCGTCTCCGAGGAGGCGGCCAAGGCCGCCGCTGCCCCGGTGCTGAAGGCCCTGGGGCAGGACGGCGCGAAGCCGGACGCGCGGCTCACCCAGGGCGCGGTGCGGGTCGTGAACGCGGATCCGGTGGTCGGCGGTCTGCCCACGCAGGGCTGGTCCACCAAGGTGAGCGTGGGCGCGGACGGCTCGGTGGTCGGCGGCAACGGCGAACTGAAGGCGCCGGTACGGGCGGCCGACCAGCCGGTGGTGGGGGCCGTGGAGGCGCTGGCCCGGCTGAACGCGAGGTCGGGTGGCGGCGGCAACCCGGAGCCCAGTGGCTGCGCGAGCGCGGTGCCGCTGGCGGCGGAGACCGCGGGTGGCGCCACGGACACGGTGCCGTGCAATCCGGAGCCGCGGCCCATGAAGCCGCCGCGCACGGAGACGGTGAAGGGCGCGGTGCTCGGGCTGGCGCCTGGGACGGTGGAGGGCTCGCGGGGCCTGGTCCCGGCATGGCTGTTCGAGGTGGCGGGCCAGGGCGGCGCGCCCGGCCACACGGTGGCCGAGCCGGCGTCCGCGCAGGAGGGCACGCCGGGGCCGAAGGACGGCCGTACGGTGCCCGGGTTCTCGTACAAGGAGGACGGCCGGAAGCTGACGGTGAACTTCTGGGGCAGCGCGTGCAGCACCTACGCCCTGGAGGCGCGGGAGCAGGCGGAGTCGGTCATGGTGAAGATCACCGACACGCCGAACAAGCCGGGCCAGGCGTGCATCATGCTGGCGGAGGAGAAGGCTCTGACGGTGACCTTGAAGGAGCCGCTCGGCGACCGGAAGGTGCTGGACACCACGACGGGCAAGCCGCTCACCGAGCAGTAGCGGCGGCCGCCTCACACGGGCGAGGGCCCGCCTCCGGGTCGGATGCGACCGGGGGCGGGCCCTCGTGGTGCCGGTGGTCCAGGCTCAGCCGGTGGTCCAGGCTCAGCCGGTGGTGCGGGCTCAGCCGGCGGTTCCGGCTTAGCTGAACGAGTCGCCGCAGGCGCAGGAGCCCGTGGCGTTCGGGTTGTCGATCGTGAAGCCCTGCTTCTCGATGGTGTCGACGAAGTCGATGGACGCGCCGTGGAGGTACGGGGAGCTCATCCGGTCCGTGACGACCTTCACACCGTCGAAGTCCTTCACGACGTCGCCGTCGAGGGAGCGCTCGTCGAAGAAGAGCTGGTAGCGCAGGCCGGAGCAGCCGCCGGGCTGGACGGCGACGCGGAGCGCCAGGTCATCGCGGCCTTCCTGCTCCAGCAGGGTCCTGACCTTCTCGGCGGCGGCGTCGGACAGGAGGATGCCGTCGCTCACAGTGGTCTTGTCGTCCTGTACGGACATCTGCATTCACTCCCGAAGTGGGCGGCTCCCCGCCGGAGGGCGGGGAAACGTCGGACTCTTGCCGTCGGTGGCAACGAGCGGGACCGCGGATTCATTCCGGGACCCGACGCTTGTTTCAGATATTCATGCTCGCACACCGCGCGCGGGCGCGGGCCCGGCGAATCGAGGGCTGATGCGTCACATTGACACTATCGGCATCGTCAAACTGACGTGAAGCGGTTATGATAGATAGCGTCAAGTAGACGAGAAGTGTCGAAGCGATGATCCTGAAATCCCTCGTCGCAGAACAGAAAGGGTGCGTGTCGTGACCACCGCCCAGCCGTTGGACGTCCAGCCGACGCCCCTTGCCCTGCTGCTGCTCGGCCGTGAGGCCGACCCCAAGAGCGAGCGCGGGGTGGAGTGCCCCGGCGACCTGCCCTCGCCGTCCGACCCGGACCTCGTGGAGCGCGCCCGCGCGGCCAAGGAGAAGCTCGGGGACAAGGTCTTCATCCTCGGCCACCACTACCAGCGTGACGAGGTCATCGAGTTCGCCGACGTCACCGGCGACTCGTTCAAGCTGGCCAAGGACGCGGCCGCCAAGCCGGAGGCCGAGTACATCGTCTTCTGCGGCGTCCACTTCATGGCCGAGTCCGCGGACATCCTGACCTCGGACGACCAGAAGGTGGTCCTGCCGGACCTGGCCGCCGGCTGCTCGATGGCCGACATGGCCACCGCCGAGCAGGTCGCGGAGTGCTGGGACGTGCTGACCGAGGCCGGTGTCGCCGGCTCGACGGTGCCCGTCTCGTACATGAACTCCTCCGCCGACATCAAGGCCTTCACCGGCAAGCACGGCGGCACGATCTGCACCTCGTCGAACGCGAAGAAGGCCCTGGAGTGGGCCTTCGAGCAGGGCGAGAAGGTGCTCTTCCTCCCGGACCAGCACCTGGGCCGCAACACGGCCGTCCGCGACATGGGCATGTCCCTGGACGACTGCGTGCTCTACAACCCGCACAAGCCGAACGGCGGCCTGACCGCCGAGCAGCTGCGCGACGCCAAGATGATCCTGTGGCGCGGGCACTGCTCGGTCCACGGCCGGTTCTCGGTCGACTCCGTCAACGACGTCCGCGCCCGCATCCCCGGCGTGAACGTCCTGGTCCACCCCGAGTGCAAGCACGAGGTCGTGGCCGCCGCGGACTACGTCGGCTCGACGGAGTACATCATCAAGGCGCTGGAGGCGGCCCCGGCCGGCTCCAAGTGGGCCATCGGCACCGAGCTGAACCTGGTCCGCCGCCTGGCGAACCGATTCGCCGCCGAGGACAAGGAAGTCGTCTTCCTCGACAAGACGGTCTGCTTCTGCTCGACCATGAACCGCATCGACCTCCCGCACCTGGTGTGGACGCTGGAGTCGCTGGCCGAGGGCACCCTCGTCAACCAGATCCAGGTCGACAAGGAGACGGAGAGCTTCGCGAAGCTCGCCCTGGAGCGCATGCTCGCCCTTCCGTAGCCGGTACGGAGCGGACCGACGCCAGAAAGAAGGGGCGCCCCCGGCCGGGGGCGCCCCTTCTCGGTGTTCGGGCCGCCGGACGGCGCGGGCCCGCGGGCCCGCGCCACCGGTCAGACCTTGGCCGGGGACTCCTCCGCCTGCTCCTGCGGCGGGACCGCCGTCCGGCGGGGCTCGCGCTTCGCGGAGCGCTTGGCGCGGCGGCGTTCCTTGCGGAGCTCGACCATCGTGTAGAGGGTCGGCACCAGGAGCAGCGTCAGCAGGGTCGAGCTGACCAGACCGCCGATGACCACGACCGCGAGCGGCTGCGAGATGAAGCCGCCCTCGCCGGTGACGCCGAGCGCCATCGGCAGCAGCGCGAAGATCGTCGCCAGGGCCGTCATGAGGATCGGCCGCAGGCGGTGCCGGCCGCCCTCGATGACCGCCTCGACGACGCCGAGGCCCTGGGCGCGGTACTGGTTGACCAGGTCGATCAGGACGATGGCGTTGGTCACGACGATGCCGATGAGCATCAGCATGCCGATCATCGCCGGGACGCCCATGGGGGTTCCGGTGACGAGGAGCAGGCCGAGTGCGCCGGTCGCCGCGAACGGAATGGACACCAGCAGGATCAGCGGCTGGACGAGCGAGCGGAAGGTCGCCACCAGCAGCATGAACACGATCGCGATGGCCGCGAGCATGGCGAGGCCGAGCGAACCGAAGGCCTCGTCCTGGTCCTCGGAGACGCCGCCGATGGAGGCGGTGGCGCCGTCCGGCAGGTCCAGGGCCTTGAGCTTGGTCTGGAGCGCGGCGCTGACCGCGCCCGTGTTGTCGCCCTGCGGGCGGGCGGTGATCGTCGCGGCGCGGGCGCCGTCGATCCTGGTCATCGCGACCGGGCCGGGGACCTCCTTGACCTCGGCGATGTCGCCGAGCCGGACCGGGCCGACCGGAAGGGCCTGGAGTTCGGCCAGGGTGGTGGCCGGCTGCGCGGACCTGATGACGATGTCCCGCTCGGTGTCGTCCAGTACGGCCTTGCCCGCCGGGTTGCCCCGTACGGCCTGGGCGACGACCGCGCCGAGCGCGGCCTGGTTCAGGCCCGCCTCCGCGGCCTTGGGCGTGGCGGTGACCGAGATCCGCGGCACGGACTGGGACAGGTCGCTCTGGACGTCGGTGACGTCGTCGAGCTTGGCGACCTCGGCGCGGACCTGCTCGGCGGCCTTGGCGAGGACCTCGCCGTCGCCGGCCTTGACCACCACGCTGAGGTTCTGGCTGCCGAAGGCGTCGCCCGCGGCGATGCGGGTCTCGCCGATCCCGTCGAGGGCGGCCAGCCGGTCCTCGATCCGCTTCTTCACGGCCTCGGCGTCGCCGGCTTCCTTCAGGGTGACCTGGTAGGAGGCCTGGTTGGAGCCGGTGCCGCCGCCGAAGGCCGCGAGGAAGCCGGAGGAACCGACGGTGACCTGGTAGCTCTTGACGCCGTCGACCGAGGCCAGCACCTTCTCGACCTTGCGGCTCGCCTCGTCGGCGGCGGCCAGCGAGGTGCCCGGGGCGAGCTCCTGCTTGACCGTCAGGAGGTCCTGCTCGCCCTGGTCGAAGAAGTTGGTCTTCAGCATCGGCGTCATGCCCAGGGTGCCCACCAGGACGACCACCGCGATGGCCACACTGGTCAGGCGGCGCCGGGTGGCGAAGCCCAGGACGCGGACGTAGAGGCGCTGCAGGCGGCTGCGCGACTCCTTCTCCTCGGCCTCGCGCCGGACCTTCGCCGCGCTCTCGGCGTCCCCGGCGGTGATGCCCTTGGGCGCGCTGAGGAACCAGTACGACAGGACCGGAACGACCGTCAGGGAGACGAGCAGCGAGGCGAGCAGGGCGGCGGTGACGGTGAGCGAGAAGGATCCGAAGAGCTCGCCGATCATGCCGCCGGTGAGGCCGATCGGCAGGAAGACGGCGACGGTGGTGAGCGTGGAGGAGGTGACCGCGCCGGCGACCTCCTTGACCGCGGTGATGATGGCGGCCTCGCGCTCCTCGCCGTAGCCGAGGTGGCGCTTGATGTTCTCCAGGACCACGATCGAGTCGTCGACGACCCGGCCGATGGCGATGGTCAGCGCGCCCAGGGTGAGCATGTTGAGCGACAGGTCGCGGGTCCACAGCACGATGAGCGCGAGGACCACGGACAGCGGGATGGACACCGCGGTGACCAGCGTGGAGCGCAGCGAGGCCAGGAACACCAGGATCACGATCACCGCGAAGAGCAGGCCGAGCATGCCCTCGGTGGTGAGGCTGGAGATGGACTTGGCGACGGCCGGGCCCTGGTCGCTGACGACGGTCAGGTCGGCGCCGGCACCGAGGGTGGAGCGCAGCTCGGGCAGCTTGTCCTTGACGGCGTCGGAGATGGCGACGGCGCTGCCGTCCTTGTCCATGGTGAGGACGAGGGCGAGGCTGGGCTTGCCGTTGGTGCGCGTGATGGACACGGCCTTGGCCGGCTCCTGCTTGACGACGGCGACGTCGCCGAGGCGGACCGCGGGCCGGCCCGGACCGGGGCTCAGCCGCAGGTCCTCGACCTGGGCGAGGGAGGTGAAGCCGTCGCCCACGCGGACGGTGCGGTTCTTGCCCGCCTCGTCGAAGGAGCCGGCGGGGACGGCGGCGCCGCCCGCCTGGAGGCCCTGGGCGAGGGCCGCGCCGTCGAGGCCGGCGGCGGCGAGCTTGGCCTCGTCGGGGGTGACGGTGACCTGGAGGTCCTGGACGCCGTCGACGCTGACCTGGCCGACGCCCTCGATGTCCGACAGGACGGGTACGACGGACTTCTCCAGCTGGTCGGCGAGCGCCTGCTGGTCCTTGTCGGAGGTGACGGCGAGGATGACCGTCGGGATGTCGTCGGTGGAGCCGGCCACCACCTGCGGGTCCACGTCGGCGGGCAGCCGGACGCGGGCCCGGTTGACGGCCTGCTGGACGTCGGCGACGAGCTGCTTGGTGCCGCTGTCGCCGTAGTCGAAGGTGGCCATGATGAGGGCGTTGCCCTCGCTGGCGGTGGAGGTGATGCCGGTGATGCCGTCGACGCCCTTGAGCGTGGCCTCGATGGGTTCGACGACCTGCTTCTCCACCACGTCGGGCGAGGCGCCCTGGTACGGCGCGAGCACGGACACCATCGGGAGTTCGATGGAGGGCAGCAGCTGCTGCTTGAGCTGCGGGATGGCTATGGCGCCGAAGAGGAGCGCGACGATCGACACGAGGCCGACCAACGCCCTTTGGGCAAGGCTGAAGCGGGACAGCCAGGACATGGGTATGGGATCTCTCTGCAGTGACGTACGCGAGGGCACTCCCACCCTGTCCCATCGGGCGGGGCCGTTTCGTCGCTCGCAGGTGCCGTCCTTATGTGCGGCATACCGCGTCTGTAGTACGCCGTACCACTCCGCTCTACTCCACGCGGGGCCGGACGAGTCCTGATTCGTAGGCAATGACCACCAATTGCGCCCTGTCGCGGGCGCCGAGCTTGGCCATGGCCCGGTTCACGTGGGTCTTGACGGTGAGGGGGCTGACCTCCAGCCGGGCGGCGATGCCGTCGTTGGACAGCCCCGCGGCGACGTGGACGAGGACCTCGCGCTCGCGGACGGTCAGCGCGGCGAGCCGCTCCGCGTGCATCCCGGCCGAGGCTCCGGCGGCGGCCGGGTCGGCGCCGCCGCCCTGGGCGAGGAAGGTGGCGATGAGCCCTTTGGTGGCGGCCGGGGAGAGCAGTGCCTCTCCGGCGGCGGCGACGCGGATGGCGTTGAGGAGTTCCTCGGGCTCGGCACCCTTGCCGAGGAAGCCGGAGGCGCCCGCCCGCAGGGCGGAGACCACGTACTCGTCGACCTCGAAGGTGGTCAGCATCACCACGCGCACGGCGGAGAGTTCGGGGTCGGCGCTGATCATGCGGGTGGCGGCGAGCCCGTCGGTGCCGGGCATCCGGATGTCCATCAGCACGACGTCGGGCCGCTGCTGCCGGGCGACCGCGAAGGCCTGGGCCCCGTCGGAGGCCTCCCCCACGACCTCCATGTCGGGTTCGGAGTCGACGAGCACCCGGAAGGCGCTGCGCAGCAGGGCCTGGTCGTCGGCGAGCAGCACCTTGATGGGCGAGCCGGGCGCGCCCGGCTCGGCGGGCGTCGCGGGGGGCGGGTCCGTCGGAGTGTGGTCCACGGGGTGAGGGTACGCGGGGCCGCCTGCGGTCCCGCGTACGGGACGGGACCGGCGGGGCTCAGCCGAGGGCGAGGACGACGAGGGCGGTGGTCGCGGACACCTCGGCCAACGCGCCGAACACGTCGCCGGTGACCCCGTCGAAGCGGCGGACGCAGCGGCGGAGCAGCAGTTCGGCGGCGAGCAGCGCCACCAGGACCGCGGCGGCGGACCGGGCGGCGGCGGGCGGGCCGGCCGGGAGGGCGGCGACGGCGGCCGCGGCGGTGACGAGGACGGTGAGCGCGGCGGCGGCGGTGCGCGGGACGACCCCGGCGACCGCGGCGCCGAGCCCCTCGGGCCGGGCGGGCGGGACGCCTTCGCGGGAGGCCAGGGTCATGGCGAGGCGGGCGGTGACGGCGGCGGTCACGGCGGCGAGGGCGCCGCGGATCCAGCTGTCGGCGTAGACCTCGGAGAGGGCGGCCGTCTGCACGAGCATGACGATCACCAGGGCGATCACGCCGAAGGGCCCGATGTCGGACTTCTTCATGATGCGCAGGGCCTCGTCGGCCGGCTTGGCGCTGCCCAGTCCGTCGGCCGTGTCGGCCAGTCCGTCCAGGTGGAGGCCGCGGGTCAGGGCGGCGGGTACGGCGACGGTGACGGCCGCCGCCAGCAGGGGGGCCGCGCCCAGCAGCAGGAGCAGCACGCCGGGGACGGCCGCGAGCGCGCCGACGGCCAGGCCGGCGAGCGGGGCGCAGGCCATTCCGGTGCGGGCCGCGGGGCGGTCCCAGCGGGTGATGCGGGCGGGCAGCACGGTGAGGGTGCCGAAGGCGAAGCGCACGCCGTCGCGGAACGAGGCGCGTTCCGCGGGCGGCGTGAGGGGCGGATCGTCGAACGAATCTGTCATCGGCGCGAACGCTACCCGCTCACGGCGGGCGGTAAATTACCCATTACGTTCCAAATAGGGAGTCAGTGGGATGGGTCACTGGTGGTATCGGAACATCCTTGAGCCGGGGAAGCTCCCCATGCTGCTCGCGCTGGTCTCCTTCGTGACGTCGTTCCTGGTCACCCGGGTGATCACCCGTCTGATCCGGGCCGGCCGCGGCCCCTTCAAGAACGTCACGCCGGGCGGCCTGCACATCCACCACGTGGTGCCGGGCGTGATCCTCGTGATCATCGGCGGCTTCGGGTCGATCGGCAGTGCCCGCCACACCTTCGGCGCGGCCCTGTCGGCCGTGATCTTCGGGCTGGGCGCGGGACTGGTCCTGGACGAGTTCGCGCTGATCCTGCACCTCGACGACGTCTACTGGAGCGAGCAGGGCCGCAAGAGCGTGGAGATCGTGGTCGTGACGGCCGCGGTGGTGGCCCTGGTGCTGGGCGGGTTCGTGCCGTTCGGGGTGAACGACCTGTCGGCCGAGGAGCGCCAGAGCCGCGGGCTGGTCGTGATGAACGCGGCGGGGAACTTCTGTCTGGCCCTGATCGCCCTGTGGAAGGGCAAGGCCCGCACCGCGCTCTTCGGCGTCGTCATCCCCTTCGTGGCGCTGGTCGGCGCGGTCCGGCTGGCCCGGCCCGGCTCCCCGTACGCGAAGCGGTTCTACGTGAACCGGCCGCGCGCGCGGGCCAAGGCCGGACTGCGGGCCTTCCACCACGACCGGCGCTGGACGCGGCGGCGGCGCAGGTTCGAGGACTTCATCGGCGGCGCCCCGGATCCGCGGCCGGTGCCGGTGTCCCTGGTGAAACCGCCCGTCCCGCTGGAGAAGCCGCCGGAGCCCCGGGACTGAGGGACTCTGCGGCGGTGGGGCCGGGCGCGGGCCGCGGCGCACGCGGCGACGGGCCCTCCCCCGCCCGGGGAGGGCCCGTCGTCGTGTCGGTGTGCGTGCGGTCCGTCCTCAGCCCGGGATCAGACCGTCGTCGCTGAGCATCTCCCTGACCTCGTCGAGGCTCGCGTCGGGCGCCGGCAGGATCAGCTCGGACGGCTCCAGCGCGTCGTCCGGGAGCGGCGTGCCCAGTCGCCGGACGGCGTCGAGGAGGGCGCCCAGGGTGCGCCGGAAGCCCGCCCCGTCACCGGACTCCATCTCCCGGAGCAGTTCGTCGTCGAGCCTGTTCAGCTCGGGGAAGTGGCCGTCGGCCACTTCCACCTGGCCTTCCCCCATGATGCGGACGATCATGACGGGCCCCGTCCTACTGCTTGTCGAAGCGGTGCTGGGTCTGCGGCTGCTGGGCGTTGCCCTGGGCGCCGCCCTCGATGGCCTGCTGCTGCGCGGACGGACCGCCGGCCAGCTCCGCCTTCATCCGCTGGAGCTCCAGCTCCACGTCCGTACCACCCGAGAGGCGGTCCAGCTCGGCCTGGATGTCGTCCTTGGAGCCGAGGCCGCTCTGGTCGTCGAGCGCGCCGGAGGCCAGCAGCTCGTCGATCGCGCCGGCGCGGGCCTGCAGCTGGGCGGTCTTGTCCTCGGCCCGCTGGATGGCCAGGCCGACGTCGCTCATCTCCTCGGAGATGCCGGAGAAGGACTCCGCGATCCGGGTCTGGGCCTGGGCCGCGGTGTAGGTGGCCTTGATGGTCTCCTTCTTCGTGCGGAAGGCGTCCACCTTGGCCTGGAGCCGCTGCGCGGCCAGCGTCAGCTTCTCCTCCTCGCCCTGGAGGGTCTGGTGCTGCACCTCCAGGTCGCTCACCTGCTGCTGGAGGGAGGCGCGCCGGGACAGGGCCTCGCGGGCCAGGTCCTCGCGGCCCAGGGCGAGGGCCTTGCGGCCCTGGTCCTCCAGCTTGGCGGACTGGCCCTGCAGCTGGTTCAGCTGCAGTTCGAGGCGCTTGCGGGAGGTCGCCACGTCGGCGACCCCGCGGCGCACCTTCTGCAGCAGTTCGAGCTGCTTCTGGTACGAGTAGTCGAGGGTTTCGCGCGGGTCCTCGGCCCGGTCAAGGGCCTTGTTCGCCTTCGCGCGGAAGATCATCCCCATACGCTTCATGACACCGCTCATGGGCTTCGCGCGCCCCCTTCTAGACGGACTGTGCTCCAGGTCACCGACAGAACCCACAGTACGGGCCCTGTCTCCATTACCGCACTGTTCGAGGACGGATGCGCTCCTCCTCCAGGACGACTACGCCCCGCCCGTGTCAGGCGTGAGGAGTAGGTGGGTCCCCGACCGCGCGCCGGGTTGGCCGCCGCACGGACCGTGCACAGGGAAGGACGCCCGCCGTTGCCGGATCGTTCCCCGCCGGGGTGGGGGCCGTGCCCGCAACCACGTAGGCTTGGGTTTTGTGTTTGGTAGCCGCTCCTCCAAGGAAGAGAAGGCCGCCGCCACCGACAAGGTGAGCGCCGACCTCTCGCAGCCCCGTGACCCGCAGGCCCCCAAGGGCCGCCCTACGCCGAAGCGCGCCGTGGCCCAGTCGCAGCGCAAGTCCGTCGTGGCCTCGACCGGCAACCGCAAGGAGGACGCGAAGCGAGCCCGTGAGCGTCGCCGTGTGGAGATGGCCAAGCAGCGCGAGGCGCTGGCCAACGGCGACGAGCGCTACCTGCCGGCCCGGGACAAGGGTCCCGTCCGCAGGTACGTGCGTGACTTCGTGGACTCCCGCTTCTCGGTCGCCGAGATGTTCCTGCCGCTGGCCGTCGTCATCCTCGTGCTCAGCATGGTGCGCCAGCCGGCGATCCAGAACATCGCACTGCTGCTGTGGCTCGGTGTGATCGCGCTGATCATCCTCGACTCCATCGGTCTGGTGTTCCGCCTGCGCAAGGCCCTCAACCAGCGCTTCCCGGACGAGCCGCGCCGCGGCGCCGTCGCGTACGGCCTCATGCGCACCCTGCAGATGCGCCGCCTGCGCCTGCCGAAGCCGCAGGTCAAGCGCGGGGAACGGCCCTGAGCGGAGGGACGCCCGGCGCGTCGGGGGAAGGCTTCGCCGAGGGGGCAAGGCTCTGGCTGGAGGGCCTGGGCGGGCTGCGCAACGCGGTCCGTCAGGAACTCGTGGGCCGGCAGGTCGACGAGCAGATCGCGCAGCGCTTCCCCGTGGGGCAGCGGCTGCGCGTCCTCGACGTCGGCATGGGCCAGGGAACCCAGGCGCTGCGCCTCGCCCGTGCCGGGCACAAGGTGACGGGCCTGGAGCAGGATCCGGGGATGCTGGCGGTCGCCCGTGAGGCGCTGGCCGTGGAGCCCGCGGGGATCCGTGACCGGGTCGAGCTGCTGGAGGGGGACGGGCGCGAGACCGGCGCCCATTTCCTTCCGGGCAGCTTCGACGTGGTGCTGTGCCACGGGGTGCTGATGTACGTGCCCGAGCCGGACGCGATGCTCGCCGGGCTGGCCCGGATGCTCGCGCCGGGCGGACTGCTGTCCCTGCTGGTGCGCAACGGCGACGCGCTCGCCATGCGGCCCGGGCTGGACGGCGACTGGAAGGGCGCGCTGGCCGCCTTCGACAGCACCGACTACACCAACCGGCTCGGCCTGGACGTGCGCGCCGACCGGCTGGCCGGGCTGACCGCGACGCTGTCGGGGATCGGCGCGCCGCTGCAGTCCTGGTACGGCGTACGCGTCTTCACCGACGGCACCGAGGCGGGCGAGACGCTGCCGCCCGACGAGGAACTCGAACGCCTGCTGTCCGCCGAGGACCGCGCGGGCCGCACGGACCCCTACCGGGGTGTCGCCGCGCTGCTGCACCTCTGCGGGGTCCGGGGCTGAGCACCGCCCACGGGACGGCCCCCTCGGTCCGTGACCGAGGGGGCCGTCCCCCGTGGTGGCGTCCCCGGAGTGCCCTGCCCCGGCGGGTCAGGCCTCCATCGCGGAGCGCAGGCTCATCGTGTACAGCTCGGTACCGCTGTCGTCGGACAGCTTCACCTGTTCGGTACCGCCTTCCAGCAGGTCCTTCCAGTACTCACCGATCCACGACTCCGCGTCGCCCTGCGTGGTGAACTCCTCGGGTACCACCGACGGGCTCGTCTCCGCGCCGTCGGCCGTCTCGAACCGCCACGTCCACGCCATGTCCGCCTCCGTTGCTCGTCCGCTGCTCACACGCTTCTCGCCTTGAGTGTGCCCGCAGAGTAACCGGGCGCGCAGCAGTCTCCGCGACGCGGGAGGATCATCCTGTGGAACTCACTCTGCTCGGCACCGGCACCCCCGAGGGGCTGCCCCGCCCCGGCTGCCCCTGCGCGGTCTGCGCCGTCTGCGTCGGACCGCGCGCCCGCGCGGCCACCGCGGTCCTCGTCGACGGGGCGCTGCTGCTCGACCTCACCCCCGGTGCGGTGCTGGCCGGTGCCCGGGCCGGGCATTCGCTGGCCGGTGTGCGGCAGGTCCTGCTGACCCACCCGCACGACGGACCCGCGGTGGAGCTGCCGCCGGGACTGCCGACCGCCGGCCGGGTGCCGGACGGGCAGGAGCTGTCGGTGATCTCCGGGCACCGGGTGCGGGCGGTACCCATGGACGCGCCGGGCACCGGCTACGAGGTGACCGGCCCGGGCGGCGGGCGGCTGCTGTACCTGCCGCCGGGCGGGGCGCCGGCCGGCGTCGACGGGCGGGGCGGGCAGCGCCCGTACGACGTGGTGCTCGCCGACGTGCCGGGCCGGCCCGAGGCCCTGGCCCGGCTGCGGGCGGCCGGGGCGGTCGGCCCGGGCACGGACGTGATCGCCGTCCACCTCGACCACGACGTGCCGCCGGGCCGGGAGCTGGAGCGCAGGCTGGCGGCCGCGGGGGCGCGGGCGGTGCCGGACGGCACCACCGTGGTCGTCGGCACGTACGACGGGCCGGACGTGCCGCGCCGCACGCTGGTGCTGGGCGGGGCCCGCTCGGGCAAGTCGGTGGAGGCCGAGCGGCGGCTGGAGTCCTTCCCCGAGGTCGTCTACGTGGCCACGGGCGGCACCCGGGAGGGGGACGCGGAGTGGGCGCACCGGGTCGGCCTGCACCGGGAGCGCCGCCCGGCGAGCTGGCGGACGCTGGAGACGTGCGACCTGGTGCCGCTGCTCGCGCAGGAGGGGCCGCCGCTGCTGATCGACTGCCTGGCGCTCTGGCTGACCGACGCCATGGACCGGGCCGGGGCCTGGGACGACGAGGTGTGGGCCGAGCGGGGGCGGCGGCAGCTGGGCGAGCGGACCGCCGGTCTCGTGGCGGCCGTGCGCGCGACCCGCCGACAGGTGGTGCTGGTGAGCAACGAGGTCGGCTCGGGCGTCGTCCCGGCGACCTCCTCGGGCCGCCGGTTCCGTGACGAGCTGGGCCGGCTGAACGCGCGCGTGGCGGGCGAGTGCGAGCACGTCCTGCTCGTCGTCGCGGGACAGGTGAGCGTGCTGAAGGAGTAGCGCGTGCCGCGGACTTCGCCCGGTTCACCGGGCCCGGGCGCGGGCCGGTGCGGGCGGACGCGCGGAGGCCTGAGGGAAGGCTTCACCGGCTGTACTCTCTGGCAGATGAGCACGCTGAATCTCGACGACTTCTCCGATCTGATCGAGCGTCCCGACGGGGGCGTCCGGCGTGATGCCGAGGAACGCCGTGAGCGCCTCGCCGTACCGCCCGGCGCGCTGGGGCGGCTCGACGAGCTCGCCGAGTGGCTCGCCGCCGCGCAGGGGCAGGTCCCGGTCAAGGCCATCGAACGGCCCCGCGTGGTGCTGTTCGCCGCCGACCACGGGATCGCCGGCCAAGGGGTCTCCGCCCGGCCCGCGTCCACCGCGCACGAGCTGGTGCGGTCCGTGCTCGACGGGTCCAGCCCCGTGGCGGTCCTGGCCGGCCGGTTCGGCGCCACGATACGGATCGTCGACGCCGGACTCGACTGCGATCCGGGGCTGCTGCCCGACGACGTGGTCGCGCACCGCGTCCGGCGGGGCAGCGGCCGCATCGACACCGAGGACGCGCTGACGGTCGAGGAGGCGCAGGCCGCGCTGCGGCTCGGCATGCGCGTCGCCGACGAGGAGGCCGACTCCGGGACCGACCTGGTCGTCCTCGGCGACCTGAGCGTCGGCGGCACGACCGTGGCCGCGACCCTCGTCGCCGCCCTGTGCGGCACGGACTCCTCGGTGGTCACGGGCCGCGGCGGCCGACCCATCGACGACCTGGCCTGGATGCGCAAGTGCGCGGCGATCCGCGACGCGCTGCGCCGGGCCCGTCCGGTCCTGGGCGACCAGGTCGCGCTGCTGGCGGCGGTCGGCGGCGCGGACGTGGCGGCCATCACCGGATTCCTGCTCCAGTGTGCGGTGCGGCGTACGCCCGTCATCCTCGACGGTGTTGTTTCGGCCGCGTGCGGACTGGTCGCGCAGCGGGCGGCGTTCCGGGCTCCTGACTGGTGGCTGGCGGGTCAGGCGAGCGGCGAGCCGGGGCAGGCGAAGGCACTTGACCGAATGGCGCTCAACCCCGTGCTCGATCACGGCGTCACAGTGGGTGAAGGCACCGGGGCATTGCTGGCCCTCCCCCTCGTCCAGGCGGCCGCCGCACTCGCGGCGGACCTCCCTGAACGGGCGGCGGAGGAGCCGACGGAATGAGACGCCGGGGTCCGCGGCCCTGACCAGGCCGTGGGCCCCGACCGCACCATCACGGACAGCGACGCCCCATATGATCGCTTTTTATGGGAGAGGTCCGTTTGACCAGCGCAGAGACCGACCGCACCGCCGTACCGGCGCCCGGTCCGTCATCCGGCAGGAAAGAGACCGGCGCAGACCCCGCCGGCAAGGCGGCGGGGGGCGGCCGGGAGACCGGTCGGGGAAGCGCCCGCTCACGGCGCGGAGCCGCCTTCGCGGTCTGGTACCTGCGCGTCGTCACCTTCATCAACTTCCTCAGCGCGGTGTGGGTTTCGCTCGGGCAGGACCTGCGGCGCCACAACGTCGAGGACTACTACACCCCGTACATGCTCACCGCGGGCTTCGCCTCCGGCCTGTTCACGCTGCTCCTGGCCGTCACCCTCGGCCGACGCAAGCGCGCCTCCTGGATCCTGAACCTCGTCCTGAGCGGCCTGCTCGCACTGCTGCTCGCCTACGCCCTCTACGCGTACGAGGAGATCCGCGAGCACCCGCAGAACTGGGTGTCCCTGGCCCTGACCGCGGCCTTCACCGGCGCGCTGCTGCTGGGCCGCCGCGAGTTCTACGCCAAGGGCGACCGCTCCAACCCGGCGTTCGCCGCAGCCGTGGCCGCCGTCGGCCTGCTCGTCACCTCCCTCGTCGCGGCCCTGCTCGTGGGCGCCGCCAACACCGCCCCCGACAGCGCGGACGTCTCCTTCCCGGAGCGCTGGAAGTACGGCGTGATGCGGCTGATCACCCTGGCCCCCGACGACCGGGCCTCCGCGGCGATCACCCCGCCCGGCTGGGTGGACGTCTCCATCAACGTCATGTCGATGCTGCTGCTGCTCGCCGTCCTGTTCGCCGCGTTCCGCTCGCGCCGCGCCGTGGACCCGATCAGCGAGGAGGACGAGGAGCGGCTGCGGGCGCTGCTGGCCCGCCAGGGCGACCGCGACTCGCTCGGCTACTTCGCGCTGCGCCGCGAGAAGTCCGTCATCTGGTCCCCCACCGGCAAGGCCGCCGTGACCTACCGCGTCGTAGGCGGGGTGTCCCTCGCCTCCGGCGACCCGATCGGCGACCCCGAGGCCTGGCCCGGCGCCATCGACCCGTGGCTGGCCGAGGCCCGCGAGCACGGCTGGGTACCGGCCGTGATGGGGGCGAGCGAGGAGGCCGGGCAGATCTACGCCCGGCACGGCCTGGACGCCCTCGAACTCGGTGACGAGGCGATCGTCGAGACGGCCGAGTTCACCCTGGAGGGCCGTGCCATGCGCACCGTCCGGCAGGCGTACAACCGTGTCAAGCGGGCCGGGTACACGGTCCGCATCCGCCGCCACGCCGACATCCCGGCCGAGGAGATGGCGGAGCTGGTGCGCCGCGCCGACGACTGGCGCGACGGCGCGACCGAACGCGGCTTCTCCATGGCACTGGGCCGGCTGGGCGACCCCGCCGACGGCCAGTGCGTGATGCTGGAGTGCACCGACGGCAACGGCGACCTGCGGGCCGTGCTGTCCTTCGTGCCGTGGGGGCCCAAGGGCCTTTCGCTGGACCTGATGCGCCGTGACCGCGACTCCGAGAACGGCCTGATGGAGTTCATGGTCATCGAACTCCTCGAACGCTCCAGGGAGATCGGGGTCACCCAGGTCTCGCTCAACTTCGCGATGTTCCGGTCGGTCTTCGAGCGCGGGTCCCGGCTCGGAGCCGGTCCGGTGCTGCGGATGTGGCGCTCGCTGCTGAGCTTCTTCTCCCGCTGGTGGCAGATCGAGTCCCTCTACCGGGCCAACGCCAAATACCGGCCGATCTGGGAACCGCGGTTCATGCTCTTCGAGAAGAGTTCGGACCTGCTGCGGATCGGTGTCGCGGCCGGACGGGCCGAGGGCTTCCTGGAGGCCCCCGGTCTTCCGAAGTGGCTGCACCGCAGACACCTGGAGACCCGCCGTTGACAGCGCGGAACACCACCCCACTGCGGCGGTTCGCCCGCCGTGAGTGGGGTCCCCTGTTCTGGACCGTCCGGGACGCGCTCGTCCGCGACAGGTGGCGGGCGGTCCCGATGACCCTGGGCGCGGTCTGCCTGACCTCGGTCTTCCAGATCGTCCAGAACACCCCGTGGGGCTTCCAGCCGGTGCAGGACCTCGGGTCGGTCAAGGCCGCCGACCCGTTCTGGCTGGCCCTGCTGCGCACTCCCCTGTCACTGTTCGTCCCGGCGCTCGACCTGCCGGTGTGGGGGGCGCTCGCGCAGATCCTGCTGGTGTTCGGCATCGCGGAGATCTGCATCGGCTGGTGGCGCACCCTGGTGATCGGCTACGTCGCCACCCTCGCCGGGACCACGTACGCGCGGATCGGCCTCGCGCTCGGCCCGGACCACCCCTTCGGCCTGCCGGTGTCGGACCGCGTCGTCAACGACACCGGGCCCTCGGCGGCGGTGGTCGGACTCGCCATCTACGTCTGCTGGCGCTACCGGGCGTACCTGACGGGCGCCCTGGTGATCCTCGTCATGATCGGCGAGGTGCTGATCAAGAACAACCTGGCGGGCAAGGAGCACCTGGCGGCCATCGCCGCCGTCATGGCCGTGTGCGTGGTCCGGGCGCAGTGGGGTCCGGTGCGCTCCCGCGTCCCGCTGGGGCAGGGCCCTCCGCCCTGATGGCGGCCCCGGCAGGCCGTACCGTATCGGGGTGACGACAGACCTCGGGCCGTTCGCCTCCACCCGGCAGTGGATGCGGGCCCATCCGCTGGCCACCGACGCCGTACTGGCGTTCGGTGCGCTCGTCGCCATGGTCCTCGGCTCCTTCGCCGATCCGCACGGCCCGCACGGCCCCACGTTCGGGACGCGCACACCCGAGCCCTTCTCGCTGCTGCTGATGCTGCTCGGCTCGGCCGCGCTGGTGTTCCGGCGCCGGCGGCCGATCGCCGTGCTCGCGGTGACCTGCGGGCTGTCGCTGCTGGAGCTGACCACGGGGGAGCCCCGGGCGCCCGTCGCCATGTGCACGGTGATCGCCCTCTACACGGTGGCGGCCCTCACCGACCGGCCCACGACCTGGCGGATCGGCCTGCTCACCATGGCGGGCCTGACCGGTGTGGCCATGCTCGCCGGGCCGCTGCCGTGGTACGCGCAGGAGAACCTCGGGATCTTCGCCTGGACGGGCATGGCCGCGGCCGCCGGGGACGCGGTCCGCAGCCGGCGGGCCTTCGTCGACGCGATCCGGGAGCGGGCCGAGCGGGCCGAGCGGACCCGCGACGAGGAGGCCCGCCGACGGGTCGCGGAGGAGCGGCTGCGGATCGCCCGGGACCTCCACGACGTGGTGGCCCACCACATCGCCCTGGTGAACGTGCAGGCCGGGGTGGCCGCGCACGTCATGGACCGGCGGCCGGACCAGGCCAAGGAGGCGCTGGCCCACGTACGGGACGCCAGCCGGTCGGCGCTCAACGAGCTGCGGGCGACCGTCGGCCTGCTGAGGCAGTCCGGCGACCCGGAGGCGCCGACCGAGCCGGCGCCGGGGCTGGGCGTCCTCGACGAACTGGTGGACACCTTCCGGCACGCCGGGCTGCCGGTGGAGGTGATCGTCCAGCTGGACTGCGGCACGGGCCCGCTGCCGGCCGCGGTGGACCTGGCGGCGTACCGGGTGATCCAGGAGGCGCTGACCAACGTGCGCAAGCACGCGGGGCCCGATGCCCGGGCCGAGGTGAGCGTGGTCCGGGTCGGCGCGTCGGTGGAGGTGACCGTACTGGACGACGGCGGCACGGAGCCCGCCGACAGCGAGCCGGGCGGAGGCCACGGCCTCCTCGGCATGCGGGAGCGGGCCACGGCCCTGGGCGGCTCCTGCTCCACGGGCCCCCGCTTCGGCGGCGGCTACCGCGTCCACGCCGTACTGCCGTGGGCCTGACCGCCGCCCCGCTCTGCCCCCGTTTCCCGGGCTCCGCCCGGCCCCCTCACCCGGCTCCGCCCAGCCTCTCACCCGGTACCGCCGGCCACCTGTCTGGCTGCGCCGGCCACTTCCAGCTGAGGCGCGGGTCCGGGCGGAGCCCGGCGCCCGGCGGGGCCGGAAGTGGCCGGCGCAGCCGCAAAGCAGGGGCCGGGCTGCAAGCCGCGGCCGCTAACAGGTGCGGCGCCACGCGTCGAGGTCGTACCGCTTCTGGATCGAGCTGAGCTTCGCGGCACGCGACTTCGCACAGAAGCGGGACGTCGACAGTTCGTACTCCGCGTGGAAGACCGCCTTGCCCGCTTCGATGAAAGGGGCGAGGCTGTCGCACTCGTCGTACTGCGCGCACTGCTCGTTGACCGCGAAGTCGAAGTCGCCGACGAGCTGCGGGATCTGGTCCAGGTCGTTCTTCAGGCCGACGGCCATCCCCCGGTCGTGGGCGAGCTTCGCGATCAGCCGGTTGTAGCGCAACTGGTCGTCGGCGGTGAGCGGGAAGCCGGACGTGTTCCGGTAGCCGTCCATGTTGTCCGGCTCGACGGCGTCGAAGCCCTTGTCCCGGCACATGTCGAACCGCTTGGCCATCAGCGGTTCCAGTTCCGCGACCCGCCGGATGTCCAGCCAGCGTTCCCCCTCCCAGCCGTTGCCCTTGCCGAGCAGGTCCCGCGGAAACGCTCCTGCGTCCGGGCGGAAGTCCTCCCACGCCCCGGTGGAGAGGTAGCAGATGGTCTTGCGCCCGGCCTTCTTCAGCGCCGCCACCTGCTCCTTGGTGGTGTTGAAGCCGTCGACGTCGTAGACGGGCGCCTTGACCGAGGTGTCGAGCTTGCCGGTGAGCTGCCACTGCCAGCCGGTGCCGGGCGGCGGCTGCCAGCGCTGTCCGGGGGCGAGTTCCGGCCAGCGGTGCGGTGCGTCGTCGCCCTCCTCGTCCGGTCCGGACGTACAGGCGGCCAGCAGGAGCAGGGGCAGTACCAGCAGGAGCCGCAGCGGTCGCAGGGCCTTCATCCCGCCGCCTCCAGCGCGTGCGGGAGGGTCCCCCACGGGTGCGGTCCGCTGCCGGGTACGGCGCAGTGCACGCCCGCGCCGCGCTGCGCGGCCAGTTCCGCGGCGAGGCGGGCGGCGAGTTCGCCGGGCGGGACGGCGTAGACGAGGTGGCAGAACCGCTGGGCCGGGTGGTCGGCCGTCCAGGCCGGGGGCGCCCCGGCCTCCCGGTAGGCGTCCCAGGGCCCTTCGAAGGTGACGAGGAGGTCCGCGAGTTCGGCGTAGCCGGGATGCGGGTGTGCCCCGTGGTTGAGCACGAGGGTGTGGGCCCCCGCGGCCCGGGCGGCGACCGTGAGCCGTCGGTAGTGCGGGAGCAGGTCGGGGTCGGCGCAGGCCTGGTCGAGGAAGGCCCCGTCGGTGGCGTACCAGTCGCGGTGCCGCAGCAGGTCCTGCACCACCTCGGCGTGCGGGCGCCGCCCGTAGTCGGTGTCGGCGTAGCCCAGTACGGGTACGCCGGCCTCCCGGAGCCGCTCCGCGACGAGGGCGAACCGCTCGTCGCGGGCGGCGCCGGGGCCGCTGTCGGGGTTGAGCACCACCGAGTGGAGCCGGTCCGCGGAGCGGATGAGCCGCTCCCAGGCGTCGGGCCGGTCGGCGGGATGCTCGTAGAGGGGCACCAGCAGCATGGGGTCCTTCTTCTCGTCCGTGTCGTACGTCTCGTGCGTCATCGGTGGGCGGTCGCGCGGCCGAGGAGCAGGCAGACCAGCACGGCCAGGGCCGCTGCGGCCGCGCCCGCCACGAGCAGCTGGACGACGCGGGGCTGGCCCAGCCCGGTCAGCAGGGCCAGGCTCTGGGCGACGGCGGCCGAGGCGCAGACCACGGCCGCGGGCCGGACGGCTCCGAAGGACTGCAGGAGCAGCCCGCTCCACATCACCGCCCCGAGCAGCAGCAGGGTGGCGACGCGGACGGCGGTGAGCCCGGGGGCTCCGGGCCACAGCAGGGTGCCGGTCATTCCGAGGGCCAGCAGCACCGCCAGGTAGACGCTCAGGCAGCGGGTCAGGGTGGTGAGCATCCGGGCCCGGAACTGACCGGGCGAGCGGGCCCCCTGGAGCCCGGAGAGGCTGCCGCTGCGGAAGCGGTGCAGCAGCCACTCGGCGGGTCCCATGCTGAGGGTGAGGGCGACGGCCGACGGCGCGGCGACGGCCTCGGCGGGACCTCCGGCGAGCACCTCGCCCAGGGCGGCGTAGAGGACGAGCAGGCCGGTGCCGAGACCGAAGACGCCGAAGGGCACCGAGTCACCGAGCCGGGGCCCGCGGGGGGTGTACTCCTCCTCGGCCCCGCGCAGCATCTGCCAGCGCACGGGGCCGACCCGGGCGGGCCTGCGGGTCGCCCAGCCCCGGATCCGGCGCGCGGCGCTCCGCACTCCGTCGGCCAGCGGCAGTTCCCGCAGGGCCAGGGTGCAGGCGGCGAGCAGGGACACGACGAGCAGGGCCACCCGGACCGGCACGGGCAGGTCGACGACGAGCACCGCCAGGGCGCCCGCGGCCATCGGCGCGAGGGCGCCGAGGAGGAGCCGCTCCCGGCCGAGGACCAGCAGCACGGTCGCGGCCCCCACGTACAGGGCCTGTCCGGCGGCGAAGGCGTAGGAGAACGGTGGCCCGCCGGGCACGGCGAGCGCCGCGGCGGTGCCCAGTACGGCTCCGACGGGGGCGCCGACGAGCAGGGTCCGCCCGGCGGCGCCCCGGTCGCCGAGGCCGAGCCAGGAGTAGGCGCGGTGGGACAGGGTCTGGTCCCAGACCCAGCCGATGAGTGCCCCGGCGAGCAGGGTGAGCGTCCCGGCGGGCAGGCCGAGACGGTCCGGGGGGCCTTCGAGGAGGGGGGCGCCCAGCAGGTAGGCGAGGCCCGGCAGGGCGAAGATGACCCCGCGCAGCAGGCACGCGCCGAGGGAGACCCGCCACGGGTCGGGGGCGGGCCCCGGCTCCGGGAAGGAGCGGGGCACGCGGGCGTACAGCTCCTCGGCGAGGGCGAAGGAGTCGCGGCGGCCGTAGGTGAGCCGGATGTACTCGTCCGTCATGCCGTCGGATTCGAGGACGGCGGCGATCTCGTCGGGGTGGACGGCGGAGGCGATGAACACGTGCAGGCGGTCGGCCAGTTCGTCCATCGGGTCGGCGGCGGGCCCGGGATCCCCGGCACGCGGCCGGGGGATCGCCGGGAGCGTGCCGGAGCCCCGGCCCGGACCGGAGCCGGGCCCGGGCGGTTTGAGCCAGAGGGATCCGCTCACCACAGGCTCCCGTCGGCCGCGAGTTCGCGGTACCAGGGGTCGGCGAGCCGCTGGGTCCAGGCGTCGCCCGCGTGGACGGGCAGGACGGGCTGGCCGGCGAGTTCCCGGTAGATGTGCCGGAAGCCGTCCACGGACTGGTGGAGGGTGAACTTCTCCACCACCCTGCGGCGGGACATCCGGCCGAGTTCGGCACGGCGTTCGTCGTCGCGGAGCAGGGCGAGCGTGGCGCGGGCCATGGTCTCGGGCTCGCGCGGCGGGACGACCAGGCCGGTGTCGCCGACGGCCTCGCGGACTCCGCCGACGTCGGTGGAGACGGTGGTGCGGCCGCAGGACATGGCTTCGATGATGCTGAAGGGGAAGCCCTCGCTGATGGAGGAGAGCATCACGACGCTGCCGGCCGCGTAGGCCCGGGCGACCTGTTCGATGCGGCCCTCGTAGGTGATCCCGTCGGTCACGCCGAGTTCGGCGGCGAGCTTCTCCAGGCGCAGCTTGTAGTCCTCGCAGCCGGCCGGGACGGGCCCGAAGAGGCGCAGCCGCAGATCGGGCAGTTCCTCGCGCATGAAGGCGTAGGCCCGGATCAGGGTTTCGAGGTCCTTGATCGGGTCGATGCGGCCGCACCAGCTGAGGGTGGGAACGTCCGGTTCGGGTCCGGCCTCGGGGAAGGCGTGCGGGTCGACCCCGTTGTAGACGGTGCGGATCCGTTCCGAGTCGGCGCCCCCGCGCTCCTCCCAGCGGCGGTTGTACTGGTTGCAGGGGGTGATCAGGTCGGCCCGGCGGTAGCCCTCGGTGTTGAGCTCGCGGTAGAAGCCGAGCATGAGTGCCTTGACGGGCCAGCGCTGCTCGGCGGTGCGGTAGCCGAGGTAGCGCTCGCGCAGGTAGATGCCGTGCTCGGTGAGGAGGAAGGGCACTCCGTCGAGGTGTGTGGCGGCGAGGGCGGGCAGGGTGGCGAGGCCGCTGCTGACGGCGTGGGCGACGCTGTCGGGCGGGATGCGCACGGCGAGCGGGCGCAGTGCGTGTTCCAGCAGGTCGGTCGCGGTGAGCGCGTCGTGGATGGTGGGCGCGGCCTCGGCGGTGGAGAGACCGGGGCGGGTCCAGACGTTCATCAGGAGGCGCAGAACCGATTCGGAGCGCAGGGCCGTGGCGAGTTTCCCGGCGCGGGCCAGGACGGCCAGTTCGCGCAGGGCCTCGGAGAAGGTGCGGTCGGCGGGGTCGGCCGACGGGTGGAGCAGGGAGAGCAGGAAGCTCTCGTAGACCTGGGTGAAGCGGCGGTGGGCCCTGCCGCGCAGGGCTGACCGACGGCCCCTCGACGGGGGTGGCCCCCAGAGCGGGACGGCGGTGTGCCGGTAGACGTTGCGGGGCAGTTCCCAGGTGACCGGCTCGCGACCGGAGCCGGTCAGGGCTATGACGTTGAAGTCGACCTCCGGCATGCCGCGGACCAGTTGGTCGCACCAGGTGCTGACGCCCCCGTGGACGTGTGGATAGGTGCCTTCGGTGAGCATGGTGACGTGACGCCCATGACTCATGCGGTGTGTCCCCCCAGGACGGAAAAGGGGCCGGCGCCCGTTGGGTTCGCGGAGCGCCGGCGCTGGGTGCTACTCGGTGGTGTTGTGCTGGACGGTCAGCTGGGCAGCTTGAGCGTGACGGCGCTCTGCAGCAGCTCGGGGCCGGTCCAGGTGGAACGGTTGCCGGCGTAGGCGGTGCCGAAGTCCGCCGTGCCGAGCAGCATCTGCTTCTTGGTGCCGTTGGGGGCGGTCACCGGGGCGACGACTCCGGAGGGCGCCTTGATGGTGACGTCCTTGCCGATGCGGTAGGCGGTGACCTTGCCGTCGGCGAGGGCCTTGTCCCAGGCCGCGCGGCGCTGGAGCTCGACGCCGGTGTCCTTCATGGACTGGTTGACGATCGGCGCGCTGGGCGCGTAGAGGGCGCGGTAGGTGTCGAGGACCTGGTTGAGGACGGGGTAGAGGGTGCGGTCCTCGGCGAGGTTGGACTGGTGGACGTAGTGCGGCCGGGGGTCGTTGGCCAGGACGTGGCGCAGCGCGGTGCGGGCCTCGGCCGGGACGATGTAGTCGAGGTAGCCGGTGGTGGTGTCCAGCGGGGCCGCCAGGCAGGTGGAGGTCGCCGGGTTGTCCTCGCAGACGCCGCTTCCGCCGTGGGCACGGCTGGTGTAGATCCAGTTGTACTCGTCGGCCATCTCGGCGTTGGTGCCCGTGTTGTAGTACACGTTCATGGGGTGCCGGGGGACGGTGAGGGCGGAGCCGACCGCTCGCTGCGCGGGCTCGCGGGAGTTGTCGCTGCCGGCCCACTTGACCCCGTTGTCGGCGAGGGCGCCCGCCAGGTTGGGGTTGTCCACGGGCTGCTGCGGGGCGGTCTTGAGACCGGAGTGCTCGCCGGTGACGAGTTCGCTCTTGTCGAGGGTGATGCCCTTGGAGGCGGCCCAGTTGTTGTTGTCCCGGATCTGGGCGGAGATCTCGGCGCGGCTCATGTACTGGATCGCGCCCTGGGCGTTCTTCGTACAGGTCCACGGGGTGACGGCGGTGTTCTGGACACAGCCGAGGAACGGGTGGGTGTAGGTGTGGTTCATCCAGCGGTACTTGGCGCGGTCGGCGACGAGCTGGGCGGTCAGCGCGTCGACGCCGCCGTTCTCGGCCTTCCACTCCTCGCCGGCGCCGCCGTTGAAGAGCATGTCGAGCTTGAAGTTCTTGGAGGTCTGCCACTGCGCCGCGTACACGGCGTCGGCGGCGGACATCCGGATGGTGCTCTCCTTGCCCTCGCCGCCCGCGCAGGCGTAGTCGCCCGGTGTGCAGTTGAGGTCCTTGTTCCAGCGGGCGTCGGGGGCGAAGACGTCGTCGACGTGGACCGCGAAGTAGTTGCGGCTCTGGCCGAGGTGCACCCCTTGCGTCAGCCAGTCGACGATGCCGCGGGCGAGCAGCCGGAACTGCTGCTGGTACTGGTTGTAGCCGAAGGTGACGACCAGCTCGCTGCGCCCGTCGTGGGTGTACTCGCCGACGAGCGAGGCCCGGCCGGAGCCGACGGGTGCGTCGACGTAGCTGGTGTAGCCGGCGCGCGGCTTGCCCATGTAGCCGTAGCTCTCGGGCACCAGGGCGGAGTTGTCCTCGAAGGTGACCTGTCCGCCGAGGTAGGCGAAGGGGCCGGCCTTGCCGGCGGTGGTGACGGCGGCCTGGGTGCCGTCGAGCTGTCCGCTGTAGCCGCCGTTGTCGGTGTACTCCAGCCCGACGCCCGGGTGCGCCCAGGTGTAGGCGTCGACCTGGCGGATGCCGTAGGTCGTCTCGTAGGCGGCGAGCGCGGCCATCTCGGCGGAGCCCTCGCCGAAGGGGTTCTCGTTGGGCAGGACCACGCCCTGGTACTTGGCGCGCGGCCGGCCGTCGACGGTGTCGCTGAGGAACGCCGCGTTGATGACGGGACGCCCCGCGCTGCCCAGCTGGACGCGGGTGTAGGGCACTCCGGTGTCCCGGAGCTCCGCGGTGATCGCCTCGACCGAGCTGCCGCCGTCGTCGACGACGAGCACCTTGAGGTCGATCCGCGGCGGTGTCTCGGCCGCCTGGGCGGTCGCCGCGGGTACTGCCACGGACACCAGGGCGGCCGCGGCCATGACGGCGGCCAGCCTGTTCATCCGGTTCTTGTTGACCATTTCGGCCTTTCCCCCCGCAGGCATCCCTCGGAACGGCCCTTGGCGTTCGGCCGGGCCGGGGAGGCTCTGTGGAAATCATGCAAAGGGACCCCGCGTCCCCTTGCGAGAGTGGACCGAGTCTTTCGGACCTCGTCAGGTCTACGAGGCAAACCTGGAGCAGAGTCCACGGATGGGTGAACCTGATGGCCGCTTGATCGAACAACTTGCCAAACCTTCGAGTGGCGTACGGGCGAGTCCGTGCGCGTAGGCTCCCTTCAGGCGGCCGTCGGGCCCCGAATACGATCGCTACGGACGGCCGTCCACCCACTCGGCCCACACCCACAAACGGAAGCGAGACTTCACCACCGTGACTGCTCTGACTCTCAGCACTGCCGGCGCGGCGACGCTGCGCGCCGACGCCCTCGTCGTCGGTGTCGCCAAGGGCCCCAAGGGCGCGATCGTCGCCGCGGGCGCCGAGTCCGTGGACAAGGCGTTCGACGGCAAGCTCGCCGGTGTCCTCGACGCCCTCGGCGCCTCGGGTGCCGAAGGCGAGGTCACCAAGCTGCCGGCCCCGGCCGGCCTCAAGGTCCCGGTCGTGCTGGCGGTGGGGCTCGGCTCCGTCCCGGAGAAGGACGAGTCGTTCGACGAGGAGGTGCTGCGCCGCGCCGCCGGTGCCGCCGCCCGCGCGCTGCACGGCAGCAAGAAGGCCGGCTTCGCCCTCCCGCTGGAGGACGCCTCCGCCGTCACCGCCGTCGCCGAGGGCGCGCTGCTGGGCGCGTACGCCTTCACCGCCTACCAGGGCGGCGAGAAGAAGGCCGGCAACGGCAAGGACTCCGGCCCGAAGCAGCCGCTCGCCGAGGTGGCCCTGCTGGGCGCCAAGCCGCGCGACAAGGAGCACAAGGCCGCCGCCGAGCGCGCCGCCGTCGTCGCGGCCGAGGTCAACGTCGCCCGCGACCTGGTGAACACCCCGCCGAACGACCTGACCCCCGAGGCCTTCGCCGCGGTCGCCTCCGCGGCCGCGAAGGAGAACGGCATCAAGGTCCAGGTCCTGGACGAGAAGGCCCTGGTCAAGGGCGCCTACGGCGGCATCATGGGCGTCGGCAAGGGTTCCGAGAACCCGCCGCGCCTGGTGAAGCTCACCTACACGCACCCCAAGGCGGAGAAGACCCTGGCCTTCGTCGGCAAGGGCATCACCTACGACTCGGGCGGCATCTCCCTGAAGCCGGCCGGCCACAACGAGACGATGAAGTGCGACATGGCCGGCGCGGCCGCCGTCTTCGCCTCCGTCGTCGCGGCCGCCAAGCTGGGCCTGCGGGTCAACGTCACCGGCTGGCTCGCGCTCGCCGAGAACATGCCGTCCGGTTCCGCCACCAAGCCCGGTGACGTCCTGCGCATGTACAGCGGCAAGACCGTCGAGGTCCTCAACACGGACGCGGAGGGCCGCCTGGTCCTCGGCGACGCGCTGACGAAGGCCTCCGAGGAGAACCCGGACGCGATCGTCGACGTCGCCACCCTGACCGGTGCCATGGTGCTGGCCCTCGGCGACCGCACCTTCGGGATCATGGCGAACGACGACGCCTTCCGTACCTCGATCCACGAGATCGCGGAGGAGGTGGGCGAGTCCTCCTGGCCCATGCCGCTCCCCGCCGAGCTGCGCAAGACCATGGACTCCCCCACCGCCGACATCGCGAACATGGGTGTCCGCATGGGCGGCGGCCTGGTCGCCGGTCTCTTCCTGCAGGAGTTCGTCGGCGAGGGCATCACCTGGGCCCACCTCGACATCGCCGGCCCCGCCTTCCACGAGGGTGCGCCGCACGGCTACACCCCCAAGGGCGGCACCGGCTCGGCCGTACGCACCCTGGTGCGGCTGGCCGAGCGGACGGCCACGGGCGACCTGGGCTGACACCGCCCGGTGTGACGCGTACCGCACCCCGGGGCCCGGCCGGGCCCCGGGGTGCGTTCTGCCGACGACGAAATCCGTAGGTTTCTACGCAGCGGTAACCCCGGCTTCGGAGAGAACGCCCTCTCACAACGTGGGCCCGGCGTCCCGCGTTCCCCCGACAAATGCGAAGATGGGTTCTCGGCAGGACAGGGCCCCCACCACAGGGCCGAAGAAACAGCGGCCGATTACCAGCCGCCGCCCGGTCACAGAGGACCGGTGCCCGGCGCACATGCATGGAGGACGTGACGTGGCGAACGACGCCAGCACCGTTTTCGACCTAGTGATCCTCGGCGGTGGCAGTGGCGGTTACGCCGCGGCCCTCCGCGCCTCGCAGCTGGGTCTCGACGTTGCCCTGATCGAGAAGAACAAGCTCGGCGGCACCTGCCTGCACAACGGCTGCATCCCCACGAAGGCTCTGCTGCACGCGGGCGAGATCGCGGACCAGGCACGCGAATCCGCCCAGTTCGGCGTCAAGGCCACCTTCGAGGGCATCGACGTCGCGGGTGTGCAGAAGTACAAGGACGACGTCATCTCGGGCCTGTACAAGGGCCTCCAGGGCCTGGTCGCCTCCCGCAAGGTGACCTACATCGAGGGTGAGGGCCGCCTTTCCTCGCCGACCTCCGTCGACGTGAACGGCCAGCGCATCCAGGGCCGCCACATCCTGCTGGCGACCGGCTCCGTGCCGAAGTCCCTGCCGGGCCTGGACATCGACGGCAACCGCATCCTCTCCTCGGACCACGCGCTGGTCCTGGACCGCGTGCCCGAGTCCGCGATCATCCTGGGCGGCGGCGTCATCGGCGTCGAGTTCGCCTCGGCGTGGAAGTCCTTCGGCTCCGACGTGACCGTCATCGAGGGCCTCAAGCACCTCGTGCCCGTCGAGGACGAGAACAGCTCCAAGCTGCTGGAGCGCGCCTTCCGCAAGCGCGGCATCAAGTTCAACCTCGGCACCTTCTTCGACAAGGCCGAGTACACGGAGAACGGCGTCCGCGTGACGCTGGCCGACGGCAAGACCTTCGAGGCCGAGGTGCTGCTGGTCGCCATCGGCCGCGGCCCGGTCTCGCAGGGCCTGGGCTACGAGGAGCAGGGCGTCGCGATGGACCGCGGCTACGTCCTGGTCGACGAGTACATGCAGACCAACGTGCCGACCATCTCGGCCGTCGGTGACCTCGTCCCGACCCTGCAGCTCGCGCACGTCGGCTTCGCCGAGGGCATCCTGGTCGCGGAGCGTCTGGCCGGCCTCAAGGCCGTCCCGATCGACTACGACGGTGTCCCGCGCGTCACCTACTGCCACCCCGAGGTCGCTTCCGTCGGCATCACCGAGGCCAAGGCCAAGGAGATCTACGGTGCGGACAAGGTCGTGGCCCTCAAGTACAACCTGGCGGGCAACGGCAAGAGCAAGATCCTGAAGACCGCGGGCGAGATCAAGCTCGTCCAGGTCAAGGACGGTGCCGTGGTCGGCGTCCACATGGTCGGTGACCGGATGGGCGAGCAGGTCGGCGAGGCCCAGCTGATCTACAACTGGGAGGCCCTGCCGGCCGAGGTCGCGCAGCTCATCCACGCGCACCCGACCCAGAACGAGGCGCTCGGCGAGGCCCACCTGGCCCTGGCCGGCAAGCCGCTTCACTCCCACGACTAGTTCGTCCCGGGCGCGACGACCACTTCCGCACTTTCGTAAGGAGCAACAGAAACCATGTCGGTTTCCGTAACCCTTCCGGCGCTCGGCGAGAGCGTCACTGAGGGCACTGTCACCCGCTGGCTGAAGGCCGAGGGCGAGCGCGTCGAGGCCGACGAGCCGCTGCTCGAGGTCTCGACCGACAAGGTCGACACCGAGATCCCGTCGCCCGTCGCCGGCATCCTGGCCTCCATCAAGGTCGCCGAGGACGAGACCGTCGAGGTCGGCGCCGAGCTGGCCGTCATCGACGACGGCTCCGGCGCCGCGGCTCCGGCCGCCGAGCCGGCCGCCGCTGCGGCTCCGGCCGCAGCCGAGGCCCCGGCCGCCGAGGCCCCCCAGGCCGCCCCGTCCACCGAGGTCCCGGCCGGTGCCGAGGCCCCGGCGCCGACCGCCGACGCGGCCGCCGGCGGCGGCTCGGCCGAGGGCACCGACGTCGTGCTCCCCGCCCTGGGCGAGTCCGTCACCGAGGGCACCGTCACCCGCTGGCTGAAGGCCGTCGGCGAGTCGGTCGAGGCGGACGAGCCGCTGCTCGAGGTCTCCACGGACAAGGTCGACACCGAGATCCCCGCGCCGGTCTCCGGCACCCTGCTGGAGATCGTGGTCGGCGAGGACGAGACCGCCGAGGTCGGCGCGCGTCTGGCCGTCATCGGTGCCGCCGGTGCCGCCCCGGCCGCTGCCGCTCCGGCCGCCGCCCCGGCTCCGGCCGAGGCCGCTCCGGCTCCGGCGGCTGCCCCGGCCGAGGCCGCTCCGGCCCCCGCGGCTCCGGCTCCGGCCGCTGCTCCGGCCCCGGTCCAGGCCGCCCCGGCCGCCGCCGCTCCGGCTCCGGCCCAGCCGGCCGCCCCGGTGGCCGCTCCGGCTCCGGTGACCCCGGCTCCGGCCGCTGCTGCCCCGGCAGCTCCGGCGTCCGCCGGTGACGAGGGCGCGTACGTGACCCCGCTGGTGCGCAAGCTCGCCTCGGAGTCCGGCGTGGACCTGTCCGCGGTCTCGGGCACCGGCGTCGGTGGCCGCATCCGCAAGCAGGACGTCCTGGCCGCCGCCGAGGCCGCCAAGGCCGCTGCCGCCGCTCCGGCTGCTGCGACCGCCGGGGGCGCTGCCGCTCCCGCCGCCAAGGCTCCGGCCGCCGCGGTGTCCGAGCTGCGCGGTCAGACGGTCAAGATGACCCGCATGCGCAAGGTCATCGGCGACAACATGATGAAGGCCCTGCACTCGCAGGCGCAGCTCAGCTCCGTGGTCGAGGTGGACATCACCAAGATCATGAAGCTGCGCGAGAAGGCCAAGGCCGGCTTCCTCGCCCGTGAGGGCGTCAAGCTGTCCCCGATGCCGTTCTTCGTCAAGGCCGCTGCCCAGGCGCTGAAGGCCCACGCGGTCGTCAACGCCCGGATCAACGAGGACGAGGGCACCATCACCTACTTCGACTCGGAGAACATCGGCATCGCCGTGGACTCCGAGAAGGGCCTGATGACCCCGGTCATCAAGGGTGCGGGCGACCTCAACCTGGCGGGCATCTCCAAGGCGACCGCCGACCTGGCCGCCAAGGTCCGCGGCAACAAGATCACGCCGGACGAGCTGTCGGGCGCGACCTTCACCATCAGCAACACCGGTTCGCGCGGTGCGCTGTTCGACACGGTCATCGTGCCGCCGAACCAGGTCGCGATCCTGGGCATCGGTGCCACGGTGAAGCGCCCGGTGGTCATCGAGACCGCCGAGGGCACCAACATCGGCATCCGCGACATGACGTACCTGACCCTGTCCTACGACCACCGTCTGGTGGACGGCGCGGACGCGGCCCGGTACCTCACCGCGGTCAAGGCGATCCTGGAGGCCGGCGAGTTCGAGGTCGAGCTCGGCCTCTGAGCCGAACGGCTTGTAACCAGCCTCACTGTCGGCGCCCCCGTCCGGGATACTCCCGGGCGGGGGCGCCGCCGTATTGTCTACGCATCAGGCCCCGCCGTGTCCCTGCGCACCCATCAGGAGATGAAGCCCCGATGATCACCCCACCCGTCGTGCACTCGCTGCGCGAGCAGATCCGCGAGCACATCGTGGAGGGGATCGTCAGCGGGCGCTGGAAGCCCGGTGAGCGGATCGTGGAGCGGCGCATCGCCGTGGAGCTGGAGGTCAGCCAGACCCCCGTACGGGAGGCCCTGCGCGAGCTGGAGACGCTCCGGCTGATCGAGTCCGCGCCGAACAAGGGGGTACGCGTCCGGAACCTCTCCGCCGCCGACCTGGAGGAGATCTACCCGGTCCGGGCGGGTCTGGAGCAGATCGCCGCCGAGCTGGCGGCGCCGCGGCTGGCGGCCGACTGCTCGGCCCTGGAGCCGCACGTGGCGGCCCTGTGGGACGCCGACCGCAGCTCGGACGGCACGGCGCAGGTGCGGCACACGGTGGGCTTCCACCGGGAGATGGTGCGGGCCGCCGGGAACAGCGTGCTGCTGCACACCTGGGAGAGCCTGGGCATCGAGGTGTTCACCGCCCTGTCCATCCGCTGGCTGGGGACCGTCCAGAAGTCCTACGCGGAGGAGCACGAGGCGCTCGTCGAGGCCTTCCGCAGTCGGGATCCGGACATCGGAGTCCTGGTGAAGCGGCATGTGCTGGGGTGCGCACCGCGCGCCTGAGCGACCGTTTCGACCCTCTTTGACCGGCACCGCGTGCCCGTTTCACTGGCACCCGGTGCCGACTTTTGTCGGATCGACGTTTCTTCGTCACTTTTATTTGATCGATCATCGATCAGGGATTTACAGTCGTCGCGGACCTCAACCAGGTCCACCGACCCTGTCCTGCCCGTCAGGGATTTTCTTCACCACCTCTCCTTTGTCCGGAAGGCGGCGCACAGCGATGTCCGACCCCGTAGGAAAGCTTCCGAGCGAGCTCGACCAGCTCCCGGACCGCGACACCGAGGAGACCGCCGAATGGGCGGCCTCCCTCGACGCCGTCGCACAGGCCGCCGGTACGCGCCGCGCCGAATACCTGCTCCGCCGCACGCTCCAGCACGCCGAGGCCGCCGGCCTCGCCCTGCCGAAGCTGCTGGAGACGGACTACGTCAACACCATCCCCACCGCCGCGGAGCCCGAGTTCCCCGGTGACGAGGCGATGGAAGCCCGGATCACCGCCTGGAACCGCTGGAACGCGGCCGCCATGGTCACCCGCGGTTCGAAGTACGGCGTCGGCGGCCACATCGCCACCTTCGCCTCGGCCGCGTGGCTGTACGAGACCGGCTTCCAGCACTTCTTCCGCGGGAAGGAGGCCGACGGATCGGGCGACCAGCTCTACATCCAGGGCCACGCCTCCCCCGGCATCTACGCCCGCGCCTTCCTCGACGGGCGCGTCTCCGAGCAGCAGCTCGACAACTTCCGCCAGGAGTCCGGCGGCAACGGCCTGCCGTCCTACCCCCACCCCCGGCGCCTGCCGTGGCTGTGGGAGTTCCCGACGGTCTCCATGGGCCTCGGCCCGCTCTCCGCGATCTACCAGGCACGCTTCAACCGCTACCTGCAGAACCGGAACATCAAGGACACCGCCAACTCGCACGTCTGGGCCTTCCTCGGCGACGGCGAGATGGACGAGCCCGAGTCGACCGCCGCCCTGGCCCTGGCCTCCCGCGAGCAGCTCGACAACCTGACCTTCGTCATCAACTGCAACCTGCAGCGCCTCGACGGTCCGGTCCGCGCCAACTTCCGCGTGGTCCAGGAGCTGGAGGCCCAGTTCCGCGGCGCCGGCTGGAACGTCATCAAGACCCTGTGGGGCTCCGCCTGGGACGAGCTGTTCCAGCTCGACACCACCGGCGCCCTGGTACGCCGCCTGCGCGAGGTACCGGACGCACAGTTCCAGACGTACGCGACCCGCGACGTCGCCTACATCCGCCAGCACTTCTTCGGCGCCAACGCCGAGCTCACCGCCCTCGGCGGCCTGCTCACCGACGCGAAGATCGCCGAGTGCTTCCACACCTCCCGCGGCGGCCACGAACCCCGCAAGGTGTACGCCGCGTACAAGGCCGCCCTGGAGCACAAGGGCGCGCCGACGGTCATCCTGGCGCAGACCGTCAAGGGCTACACGCTGGGTGCCGGGTTCGAGTCGAAGAACGCGAACCACCAGATGAAGAAGCTGACGATCGACGAGTTCAAGAGCATGCGCGACAAGCTCGACCTCCCGATCCCGGACAGCGCCTTCGAGGGTGGCCAGGTCCCCTACGGCCACCCGGGCGAGAACAGCGCCGAGGTGCGGTACCTCAACGAGCGCCGCGCGGCGCTCGGCGGCCCGGCCCCGGCCCGCAAGGTCAAGCACGTGGCCCTGCCCGCACCGGCCGACCGTTCCTTCGCCCCGCTGCTCAAGGGCTCCGGCAAGCAGGAGATGGCCACCACCATGGCCTTCGTGCGGCTCGTCAAGGACCTGATGCGGGACAAGGAGACCGGCAAGCGCTGGGTGCCGATCGTCCCGGACGAGGCCCGTACCTTCGGTATGGAGTCCCTCTTCCCGTCGGCCGGCATCTACTCGCCGCTGGGCCAGACGTACGAGCCGGTCGACCGCGACCAGCTGATGTACTACAAGGAGGCCAAGGACGGCCAGATCCTCAACGAGGGGATCACCGAGGCCGGCGCCATGGCCGACTTCATCGCCGCCTGCACGTCGTACGCGACGCACGGCGAGCCGATGATCCCGTTCTACATCTTCTACTCGATGTTCGGCTGGCAGCGCACCGCCGACCAGATGTGGCAGCTCGCCGACCAGCTCGGCAAGGGCTTCATCGTCGGCGCCACCGCCGGCCGCACCACGCTGACCGGTGAGGGCCTGCAGCACGCGGACGGCCACTCGCACCTGATCGCGTCCACGAACCCGGCGTCGCTCAACTACGACCCGGCGTTCGCGTACGAGATCGCGGTGATCGTCAAGGACGGTCTGCGCCGTATGTACGGCGAGCCGACGCCCGGCGAGGACTCGAACGTCTTCTACTACCTCACGGTCTACAACGAGCCGAAGGTGCAGCCGGCGATGCCCGAGGGCGTCGAAGAGGGCATCATCAAGGGCCTCTACCGCTTCAACACCGCGGCGGACCTGGCGGAGGCGGCCCCGGCCGCGGACGCCCCGAGGATCCAGCTGATGGCCTCCGGTACGGCGATCCACTGGATCCTGGAGGCTCAGGCCCTGCTCGCCGCCGACTGGAACGTGGCCGCCGACGTCTGGTCCGCCACCTCCTGGGGCGAGCTGCGCCGCGACGCGCTGGAGTGCGACGAGGCACTGCTGCGCGGCGAGGTCCGCACCCCGTACGTCACCCGCGCGCTGGAGGGCGTCACGAGCCCGGTGCTCGCCGTCTCCGACTGGATGCGCCAGGTCCCGGACCAGATCAGCCAGTGGGTGGAGCAGGACTACACCTCGCTCGGCACGGACGGCTTCGGCCTGTCCGACACCCGTGAGGGCGCCCGCCGCCACTTCGGTGTCGACGCCCAGTCGATCGTGGTGGCCGCGCTGGCCCAGCTCGCCCGCCGCGGCGAGGTCCCGGCCTCCGCGGTCAAGGAGGCCCGGGAGCGCTACGGCCTGTAGCCCCGGCCATCCGCCGACCCGCCCGTGAGGCGGCCCGCCCAGGAGGGGACGGGCCGCCTCACGGCGTTTCCGGCGCCGGGCATGCGGCCGGGTGGGGGCGATCACCGGCCTTTGGCCGTATGCGCGGTGGCGGTGCGGGGGTGCAACCGTGATGCTGGATCCCGTGATGGACGAGACGGAGTTCTGGGAGATCGTCGACCGTACGCGCGAGGCCGCCGACGGCGACGTCGAGGAGCATGCGGAGCTGCTCGTGGAGCGGCTGGCGCAGCTCGATCCTGACTCCGTCCTGGATTTCGCCCGGCACTTCGAGTCCCGGTACAACCGGGCGTACACGTGGGACCTGTGGGGCGCTGCGTGGGTGCTGCTCGACGGGGCGAGCGACGACGCGTTCGACTACTTCCGCTGCTGGCTGATCGGTCAGGGCCGGGAGGTCTTCGAGGGCGGGGTGCACGACCCCGACCATCTCGCCGAGCTGCTCGGTGACTTCGACGAGGAGATCGACGGGGACGGCGAGGAGCTGGGGTACGCGGCCGACGAGGCGTACGAGCAGCTCACCGGGGCGGTGGCCCCGGATCTGGGGATCCCGTTGCAGGCGGCGGAGCCGGAGGGCGCCCCGCTGGACTTCGAGGACGAAGCCGTGCTCGCGGAGCGCTTCCCCCGGCTGTGGGACCGGTTCCGCGCCTGATCAGTAGTGCGTGCCGCCGTCGATGCGGATCTCGGTGCCGGTGATGAAGGCGCCGTCCTCGGAGCCGAGCATGGCGACGACGCCCGCGACGGCCTCGGGGCCCGCGAAGCCCTGGCCGATGGCCGGGGCGAGCTTGGTGAAAAGGGACCAGTCGGTGTCCTCGGGCAGGCCGGGGCCGGTGCCGGTGGTCATGCCGCTCTCGATGGAGCCGGGCGCGACGCTGACGAAGCGCATGCCCTGCTTGCTGTACTCGGCGGCCAGCGCGTGGGTCATGGACTGGATGCCGCCCTTGCTGGCCGCGTAGGCGGACATGTAGGGGTGGGCGAAGGACGCCGAGGTGGAGCTGAAGTTCACGACGACCGGCCGGTCGCCGTCGAGCAGCGCCGGCAGGGACTCCCGGATCATCAGGAAGGTGCCGGTCAGGTTGACCGCGATGACCTGGTTCCACAGGTCGAGCGTGGTCCGGTGGGTGTGCGCGGAGCGCAGGATGCCGGCCGCGTTGACGAGGACATCGATCCCGCCGAGGGCGCGGGTCGCGGCGGCGACGCCCTCCCTGACGGCGTTCTCGTCGGATATGTCCAGGGGCGCGGTGGTGAGCCGGTCCTGGTGGCCGGCCGCCGCGGCGTGCTCGGCGGTGGTCTTGAGGCCGGCCTCGCTGACGTCCACCGCGTGGACCCGGCCGCCTTCGGCGAGGAGGCGGTGGACGGTGGCGCGGCCGATGCCGGAGCCGCCGCCGGTGATGAGGACGCGTCGTCCTTCGTAACGGTTCATGGCGTGAGCGTACCGAAGGAGTGGCACGTTTTGTCATGCTGACAAAAAATGCCTGACCGCAGATCGGCGGACGGTAGGCTTCACCCGTGAAATCCCCTCGCCCGTACGCACCCCACGCCGGCCCGGGAGCCCCGTCGCTGACCGAGCGCCGCAAGGCGGCCACGCAGCTCGACATCGCCCGGGCGGCCTGCGAACTCTTCGCCGAGCACGGCCCCGACGGCACCACCGCCGAGGACATCGCCCACCGCGCGGGCGTGGCACTGCGCACCTTCTACCGCTACTTCCGCAACAAGCAGGAGGCCGTGGCCCCGCTGCTGGCGGGCGGCGGCGACGCCTGGCGCGCAGTGCTCGCGGAGGAGGACCCGGGAACGCCCCTCGCCGAGGCGCTGGAACGCGCCGTCACCCGGTCCCTGAGCGGCCCGCAGGCGGTCGAGGAGGGCCTGGAGGTGACCCGCGGACTGCTCCGCGCGGCGGCGGACGACCCGGCCTTGCGCGCGGTCTGGTACCGGGTGAACCAGGACTCGGAGGAGGGCCTGGTGCCGGTGATCGGCAGGCTGGCCGGGCCGGACGCGGACGTGCGCGAGGTGCGGCTGCTGGCAGCGGCGGCCACGGACGCCATCCGGGTGGCGCTGGAGCTGTGGTCGGGGACGGACGCCCCGGTTGCGGGGCCCGGCTCCCCCGCCGAGCTCGCGGTTCTGTGCCTGCGCGATCTCACAGGAGCGATGCCCCTGCTGCGCTGATCCAGCGCGGCAGGGGCATCGACCCGGTCCCACGGCCCTTCCGTGGTCTGTTCGGCGTGCGACGTCAGGCGTCGGGTGCCAGGTGCGAGGCGTCAGACCTCAACGGCCGCCACCACCCCAGCCCCCGCCCCCGCCGTTGCCGCCGCCGTTGCCGCCGCCCCAGCCGCCCCCGCCGCCGTTGCCGCCGCCGCCCCAGTCACCGCCACCGTTGCCACCGCGACCGTTGCCCCAGTCACCGCCACCGTCACCACCGCGACCGTTGCCCCAGTCACCGCCGTTGCCGCCGCGGCCGTTGCCCCAGTCGTTCCAGTGGCCGTTGCCGCCGCGGCCGGAGTTGTTCCAGTTCGCGTCGTCGTGCCAGTTGTTGTTCCAGTTGCCGCGGCGCCAGTCGGAGTCGTTCCAGTTGCTGTCGCGCCAGTAGCCGCGGTCGCCGCCGACGCCCGCGTTGTCCCAGCACCAGCTGGGCCGGTCGCGCCAGTCACGGTTGCAGCAGTAGTCCCATCGGGCGTCGGAGCGGTTCGAGGGGTACCGGTAGCAGTCGTAGCCGCCGTTCCCGCCGCCGCCACCACCGGTGACGACCGCGGCCGACGCCGCGACGGGCAGCAGACCGATGGCTATACCTGCGGCTCCGGTCATGGCTGCCGCAACGATCCTACGGCGCATTCTCATGCACCTCCGAACATGTCTCGCTTATGAGGCCTTTAGGTCATTTCCACCCTTACTCCGCCCGAGCGGCCTGTCAAAGCGGAAAGGCCCCCCGCCTCGCTCCGTGGAGCGTGGCGGGGGGCCTCCCATCAGGCATTTCTAGAGGTCGAAGTACAGCTCGAACTCGTGCGGGTGCGGGCGCTGCGCGATCGGGGCGATCTCGTGCGTGCGCTTGTAGTCGATCCAGGTCTCGATCAGGTCGGGGGTGAAGACACCGCCGGCCAGGAGGTACTCGTGGTCCTCCTCCAGGGCCTTGAGGACGTCCTCGAGGCTGGTCGGGACCTGCGGGACGCTCGCGTGCTCGTCCGGGGAGAGCTCGTAGAGGTCCTTGTCGATCGGCTCCATCGGCTCGATCTTGTTCTTGATGCCGTCGAGGCCCGCGAGGAGCAGGGCCGAGAAGGCCAGGTACGGGTTGGAGGACGGGTCCGGCGCGCGGAACTCGACGCGCTTGGCCTTCGGGTTCGAGCCCGTGATCGGGATGCGCATGGCGGCGGAGCGGTTGCGCTGCGAGTACACCATGTTGACCGGCGCCTCGAAGCCCGGCACCAGGCGGTGGTACGAGTTCACCGTGGGGTTGGTGAAGGCGAGCAGCGACGGGGCGTGCTTGAGGATGCCGCCGATGTAGTAGCGGGCGGTGTCCGACAGGCCCGCGTAGCCGGCCTCGTCGTAGAAGAGGGGCTCGCCGCCGGCCCACAGGGACTGGTGGACGTGCATGCCCGAGCCGTTGTCACCGAAGATCGGCTTCGGCATGAAGGTCGCGGTCTTGCCGTTCTTCCACGCGACGTTCTTCACGATGTACTTGAAGAGCATCAGGTCGTCGGCCGCGGCCAGCAGCGTGTTGAACTTGTAGTTGATCTCGGCCTGGCCACCGGTGCCGACCTCGTGGTGCTGGCGCTCGACCTGGAGGCCCTGGGCGTCGAGCTCCAGGGAGATCTCGGCGCGCAGGTCCGCGAAGTGGTCGACCGGAGCGACCGGGAAGTAGCCGCCCTTGTAGCGGACCTTGTAACCGCGGTTGTTCTCCTCGGAACCGGTGTTCCAGGCGCCGGCCTCGGAGTCGATGTGGTAGAAGCCCTCGTTCGCGGTGGTCGCGAAGCGCACGCTGTCGAAGATGTAGAACTCGGCCTCGGGCCCGAAGAACGCGGTGTCGGCGATGCCGGTGGAGGCGAGGTACGCCTCGGCCTTCTTCGCGATGTTGCGCGGGTCGCGGCTGTAGGCCTCACCCGTGATCGGGTCGTGGATGAAGAAGTTGATGTTCAGCGTCTTGTCGCGACGGAAGGGGTCCAGGCGCGCGGTGGTGATGTCGGCGCGCAGGGCCATGTCGGACTCGTGGATCGCCTGGAAGCCGCGGATCGAGGATCCGTCGAAGGCGAGCTCCTCCGCCGGGTCGAATGCCCGCGCCGGGATCGTGAAGTGCTGCATCACACCAGGCAGGTCGCAGAAGCGGACGTCAACGAACTTGACGTCGTTCTCCTCGATGTACTGCTTGACTTCGTCGGCGTTCTGGAACATCCAACTCCTCCTACTCCCGACCCCGGGGGAGGGACGGGCTTTATAGCTCGTGGCGCGTCAGTGCGGTGCCGCACGCTGACCCGACCATAAGCAGACGGGATTTCCCAAGCATGACCCATTTGTTTCGCACAAGTTAACCAGGGTCCGGCCGGAGCGCCGTGAGGCGCCACCGGTACCGTGGTCGGGTGGACAACAGACAGGCAATCGGATCCTGGCTCTCCGGCCCCAAGGCGGCCGCCGAGGAGATGGGCGTCGACTTCGGCTATCCGGGCCAGCGGCTCGGCCTGCCGCAGGAGGGGCCCGGCTCGGTGGCGCGTTTCGGGCGCAGGATCGGAGCCGTGGCCCTCGACTGGATCGGCTGCCAGCTCATCGCGTACGGGCTGATCACCGGCGGGAACCTGGGCGCCGCGGGCAACTGGACCCTCGGGCTGTTCGTGGCCCTGACGATCCTCACCGTCGGCACCGTGGGCTTCACACCCGGCAAGCGGGCCGTGGGTCTGCGGGTGGTCGCGGAGGACGGCGGCCGCCTCGGCATCGTCCGGGTGGTCGTGCGCACGCTGCTGCTGGCGCTGGTCGTCCCGGCGCTGATCTGGGACCGCGACGGCCGCGGCCTCCACGACCGCCTCGCGCGCGCCGTCCAGGTCCGCATCTAGCAGCGGGAACGTACGGGACGGGGGTGCCCCCGAGCCGGCTCGGGGGCACCCCCGTCTCGTATACGGAAATCGGCTGAACGCGTCGGCGCGTCAGCGCATCTTTCCGCCCCGCGGCATCCGCATGCCCTTGGGCATGGGGCCCTTCGGCAGCGGCATGTTGCTCATGAGGTCGCCCATGGCCCGCAGCTTGTCGTTGACCTGGGTGATCTGGGGGCCCGACAGGACGCGCGGCAGCTTGAGCAGGGTGGTGCGCACCTTCTTGAGCGGCACCTCGCCCTCGCCCGTACCCACGATGAAGTCGTGGACCGGCACGTCCGGCATGATCCGGGCCATCTTCTTCTTCTCGTTCGCGAGCAGCGGCTTCACGCGGTTCGGGTTGCCCTCGGCGATCAGCACGACACCGGCCTTGCCCACGGCGCGGTGGACGATGTCCTGCTGCCGGGTCATCGCGATGGCCGGGGTGGTCGTCCAGCCCCGTCCCACGTTGTCCAGGACGGCCGCGGCCGCTCCCGGCTGCCCTTCCATCTGCCCGAAGGCAGCCCGCTCGGCCCGTCGCCCGAAGACGATCGCCATCGCGAGGAAAGCCACCAGGAAGCCCAGGATGCCCAGGTAGACCGGGTGGTCGATCAGGAAGCCGATCGCAAGAAAGACACCGAAGGTGACGATTCCCACGCCCGCGACGATCAGACCGACCTTCGGGTCGGCCTTGCGCGTCATCTTGTACGTCAGGGCGATCTGCTTCAGTCGCCCGGGGTTCGCAGCAGTCTCTGCGTTTGACTTCCTCGCCATACAGCGAAGTTTACGTGGCCTGCGGGGTCCGGGTGGCCGCGGCCTCAAGTACGTGTTCGGTTTCGACCCGGTCCTTGGCCCTCTTGCGGTCTTCCAGGACGGCCGTCCAGGCGTTGCGTCGGGCCCCGCTCATGAGGAGGGACTCGATGCCCCGGAAGGCGTCGGAGAGCGTCGGGATGGCGATTGCGCGTACTGGCGCGGCCTGCATGATGTCGATCCCTTTCGCGATGCTCACGTCTGGGGGAGGTGGGCGGTGTGTACGGTGCGTGGACCAAGCGTCACTGACTGGTGTTACCAGGGCGTGACCGGTCGGTCAAATGTGATGGACACGTTGCATACGCCGACGCGGCCCGCCGGGTTCTTTCCTTAGGAAAGAGCCTAGGGGCCGCGTCGGTGCGGAATTACCCGTTGGTAGCACTTTGTGCGCGACTTCACACGCACGGTTGCGTAGCTCGTCAGACGGTCGCGCGCTTCTTGGCCTGCGGTCGAGCTCCGCCTCGCCACCGCTCCGGCCGCGTGCCCACCCTCGTACCTCGGGCGGACCCGCAACCTACGCTACGGCTCCGCTGCGCTTCTCGGCTTGCGGTCGAGCTCCGCCTCGCCACCGCTCCGGCCGCGTGCCCACCCTCGTACCTCGGGCGGACCCGCAACCTACGCTACGGCTCCGCTGCGCTTCTCCATCGCCTGCTGGTAGAGGCGTCCCGCCCGGTACGACGAGCGGACGAGGGGGCCGGACATGACGCCGGAGTAGCCGATCTCCTCGGCCTCCTTCGCCAGCTCCACGAACTCGGCCGGCTTCACCCAGCGCTCGACGGGGTGGTGCCGCGGCGAGGGCCGCAGGTACTGGGTGATGGTGATGAGCTCGCAGCCGGCCTCGTGCAGGTCCTTCAGGGCCTGCGAGACCTCCTCGCGCTCCTCGCCCATGCCGAGGATCAGGTTCGACTTGGTGACCAGGCCGTACGCGCGGGCCTTGGTGATCACGTCGAGCGAGCGCTCGTAGCGGAAGCCGGGGCGGATCCGCTTGAAGATCCGCGGCACCGTCTCCACGTTGTGCGCGAAGACCTCGGGGCGGGAGGCGAAGACCTCCTCCAGCAGCTCCGGCACCGCGTTGAAGTCGGGGGCCAGCAGCTCGACCTTGGTGTGGCCGGCCTCGCGGCCCGCGGTCTGCTGGTGGATCTGGCGCACGGTCTCGGCGTAGAGCCAGGCACCGCCGTCGGCGAGGTCGTCGCGCGCGACGCCGGTGATGGTGGCGTAGTTCAGGTCCATCGTGACGACGGACTCGCCGACGCGCCGCGGTTCGTCGCGGTCGAGCGCCTCGGGCTTGCCCGTGTCGATCTGGCAGAAGTCACAGCGCCGGGTGCACTGGTCACCTCCGATGAGGAAGGTGGCCTCGCGGTCCTCCCAGCACTCGTAGATGTTGGGACAACCGGCCTCCTGGCACACCGTGTGCAGTCCTTCGCCCTTCACCAGGGCCTGCATCTTGGTGTACTCGGGACCCATCTTCGCCCGCGTCTTGATCCACTCGGGCTTGCGCTCGATGGGGGTCTGGGCATTCCGGACCTCCAGGCGCAGCATCTTGCGTCCGTCGGGTGCGACTGCGGACACGACCGGCTCCCTGTGACTTCGATTGTTCGGGCGCCCACCAGGGTACGCCCGTAATTTCGTACGCTCTTACGTCGCCCAACCTGCGAGCGGCCGGACTCATTCCCGCTGCGGGAAGGTCTCTATGCGGTCTCGATCTCGCGGGGCCGCAATTCGGCGTGCTCCAGTACGTCCTTCAGGTGCCGTTCGGCCACCGGGAGGACCTCGGCGATGGTGATCTCGCGGCCCAGTTCGTACGAGAGCGAGGTCACACCGGCGTCCCGGATCCCGCAGGGGATGATCCGGTCGAACCAGGTGCTGTCCGGGTTCACGTTGAGGGCGAAGCCGTGCATCGTGACGCCCTTGGCCACCCGGATCCCGATGGCGGCAAGCTTGCGGTCCTCGCGGCGCTGGCCGGCGTTGGAGGGGGCGTACTCGGGGCCGTTGAGACGGGGGTCGAACTCCTCGTCGTGCAGGCGGGGGTCGAACTCCAGGGAGAGCCCACCGATCTTCGGGCGGTCCTCCACCGGGTCGCCGAGCACCCAGACGCCCGAGCGGCCCTCGACCCGGGTGGTCTCCAGGCCGAAGTCTGCGGCGGTGCGGATCAGCGCCTCCTCCAGGCGGCGGACGTGGGCCACGACGTCCACCGGGCGGGGCAGCTTCATGATCGGGTAGCCGACGAGCTGGCCCGGCCCGTGCCAGGTGATCTTCCCGCCGCGGTCGACGTCGACGACGGGAGTGCCGTCGAGGGGGCGCTCGCTGGGGTCGGTGCGCCGGCCCGCCGTGTAGACCGGCAGGTGCTCCAGCAGCAGGCAGGTGTCCTCGATCTCGTCCGCGAAGCGCGCCGCGTGCACCCTGCGCTGCTCTTCCCAGGCAACGGTGTACTCGACGGAATCCGCGCCGAAGCCCATCCGGACAAACCCAAGCTCAGCCACCGCAGCGCCTCCTCATTGAACCTGCTGTGTGCACGTACTTCCGTGAGCCAAGGGTACGGCTGCCCGTTCGGGCCCCTTCAGGGCCCCGCGTCGGGCCCCGGCTGCCGCTTGGGCCGGCGGCGGCCCCTCACCGGGCGGTCCGGGTCCTCGTCGGCGCGCGGCAGCCGCCGGTGCCCCTCGGAGTGGTCGTTCACCCAGCCGCACACGCCGCACGCGTAACGCCCGTCGAGCCCCGCGATGTAGGTGCCGCAGCGCCGGCACTCGGCCTCGGTGAGCTCGGGCGGAGGCAGCGGAGCGGTGGATTCGGGCCGCTCCTCGGGGAGGTGCGGCCGGTGGTGCCGGCGGGTCATGGCCCGCAGCGTACGCGGGCGGAGCGGACGAGTCCGTAAAGGGTCCTACCGATTCTGCACACGATCGGATGAATGTGGGGCAGAGAGGGCGGCGTGGACGAAGTTCGCCGCTACATTCACGCCGGTCAAGGGCCGGGACTCCGGTCCGTCACGTCAGGAAACCGTGGAGCCGATGACGGAACGACCTGCCCAGCGCGTCCCCAACCGGCAGCTGGCGGCGCTGATCGCGGAAGCCGGGTTCTCCAACGCCGGGCTCGCCCGCCGCGTCGACCAGCTCGGTCTGGAACACGGTCTCGACCTGCGGTACGACAAGACGTCCGTGACCCGCTGGCTGCGGGGCCAGCAACCCCGCGGAACCACCCCGGCGCTGATCGCCGAGGTCTTCACGCGGCGCCTGGGCCGTCGGCTCTCCGCGCAGGACCTCGGTCTCGACGCGTGCGCCCCGGTCTACGCCGGACTGGAGTTCGCGGCCACGCCCGAGGAGGCCGTGGACATCGCGAGCGGCCTGTGGCGCAAGGACTCCGGCTCCCACGCCGAGCTACGGAAGATCGCGTTCACCCCGGCCGGACTGGTCGTGCCGAGCCGGGACTGGCTGATCGGGCGGCCCGACGAGCGCGTGGCCCGGGGGGCGGAGCCGGCCGCGGCCCGCGTCCCCCTCCAGGGGCGGGCCTCGGTACCGCGGCAGCGGCAGATCGACCGCGGCCCCGGGCAGCGCGTCACGGCGGGCGACATCGCCGCGCTGAGATCGGTGAGCGAGCTCTTCCGGACCCTGGACCAGTCCTACGGCGGCGGACACGCCCGGCAGGCGCTCGTGCGCTACCTGGAGCACGAGGCCGAGCCGATGCTCCGGGGCACCTACGGCGAGACCACGGGCCGGCGGCTGTTCGCGGCGGCCGCGGACCTGACCAGGCTCGCGGGCTGGACCTCGTACGACATCGCCGCGCACGGCCTCGCTCAGCGGTACTTCGTCCAGGCGCTACGGCTGGCGCAGGCGGCCGGGGACCGCCCCTACGGCTCGTACGTACTGGTCACCATGAGCCGTCAGGCGGTCTACCTCGGGCACGGCCGGGAGGCGGTCCAGCTGGCCCGGGTGGCCCAGCAGGGCGTCGGGTCCGGCCCGCCGCCGGTGGTGCAGGCGATGCTGCACGCCGCGGAGGCGCGGGGGCACGCGGTCCTCGGCGAGGTCCGGGCGGCGACGGCCTCCCTGGTGCGGGCCGAGCGCGCGCTGGGCGCCGCCCGGCCGGGGGACGACGTACCGCACTGGGCGCGCCCGTACGACGAGGCGCAGCTGGCGGACGAGTTCGGGCACTGCCACCGGGACCTGCAGCAGTACCGGGCCTCGGCGCAGCACGCGGAGCGGTCCCTGCAGCTGAGGGCGCCGGGGTTCGCGCGGTCGCGGCTGTTCTGCCGGGTGGTGCTGGCCACGGCCCGGCTGGGGCTGGGCGAGCTGGACCAGGCGTGCGCGCTGGGCGCGGAGGCGGCGCAGCAGGCGATGGAGATGCGGTCGGTGCGGGCGGTGGAGTACGTACGGGACTTCGAGCGGCGGCTGGAGCCGTACCGGGACGCGGCGGCCGTCCGGACGTACCGGGACCGGGTGGCGGCGCTGTCCTAGGGGCGTGGCAGGGGCCCGGTCCCGAGGCGGTGGACCGGGCCCCTGTGGCTTCTGTGGTTCTCAGGCCGCCACCGGGAGTGCGGGCTCCGGGGCCACCGGGAGCGGGATGCCGAAGTCGCGCAGGATCGCGCCGGCGGCGCGGCGGGCCGAGTGCAGGGCGCCCTGGACGGTGTTGGTGTCGCGGTGGTCGCCGCACACGTAGAGCCCGGCCAGGACGCGGACCGGGCGGCGCCGGTCGTGCGGCGGAGGCATGGCGGGGACGGCCTCCGGGGTGTGGTGGACGGCGAGCAGCTCCCAGGCGCGGGTGGGGGTGTCGTAGAGCCTGGCGAGGCGCGAGGCGACGGTGCGCACGGGCGGAGGCGGGCCGAGCACGGTCGTGGTGACCAGGCTGCGGTCGGCGGGGGCCCGCGTCGGGTCGACGGCGCTCATGACCGCGGTGTGGGAGACGGGCCAGTGGGGGTCCCCGTCCAGGATCAGCGAGCCGTCCCGGGGCAGGAGGCCGGCGGTGGCGTGGTGCAGGACGGTGACCTCGTGGAACGCGGGCACGCGCAGGCCGGGCAGCAGCTCGGCGGCGGCGCGGGCGCCGGTGGCGAGCAGGACGGAGCGACAGCGGAAGTCGCCGTGGTCCTCGGTGGTGACCAGGTTGGTGGCCATCGACCGGACCCTGATGCCGGTGCGTACGGTGCCGGGTGGCAGCCCGGAGGCGAGCAGGTCGGGCAGGGCGGAGGCGCCGCCCTCGGGCACGGCGAGGCGGCCGCGGGCGAAGGTGCGCAGGGCCAGGTCGGCGACCCGGCTGGACGTGGTGAGGTCCGGGTCGCGGAGCAGGGCGGCGAGCAGGGGCCGGACGACGCCGGCCAGCGTGCGCTGCGGCAGTCCGCGGGTGCGCAGGGCGGCGGAGGCGGTGCGTTCGGGCCGGGCGAGCAGCTTGTCCTCGGGCAGCGCGGCGAGCCTGCCGAGGGCGGCGCTGAGCCGGGCCTGGTCGAGGGATCCGCTGGCCAGGGCGCGGGCGGGGGTGAGGGACCCGGCCCGCAGCTGCCTGCCGTCGGTGTGGACGAGGACCCCGGGCGTGAAGGGCCGCAGGACCAGGGCGCGCAGGGCGTGGGTGCGTTCGAGTTCGCCGTACGCGGTGTTGAGCAACGGGGCCGTCCGGTCGAGCCGGAACCCGTCGGCCGTTTCGGTGGCCATCCGCCCGCCGGGGTCGTCGGCGGCCTCCAGGACGGTGACCGTGACCCCGGCTGCGATCAGGTGGTGCGCGGCCGCGAGTCCTGAGACCCCGGCTCCTACGATGACGACGTCCGCATGGTGTGCGGCATTGGGTGCGCTGCTGAGCACGTGCCCCTCCCCGAGGTCGGCGCGGCTGTGTGGGGATCCTCCTTCCCCCAACCGACTCCGGGGGAACCCGAGTTGGGCCGGGTATTACGGACAACTCCGGTCGCACGACGGTCGCATCCGGGTCACGAACGGTCGCACACGGTCGCACACCGACTATCGGAGTGCGGCGCGGATGGCTTGCTCGATATCGGGGTCGCGGAAGACGAAACCGGACTCCAGCAGCCGGGTCGGGCGGGCCCGCTGACCGCCCAGCACGTCCTCGGAGAACTCCCCGAGCACGACGCGCAGGGCCGCGGCCGGTACGGGCAGCACCGCCGGTCGGCGCAGGACCCGGCCCATGGCGGCGGTGACCTCACGGTTGGTCAGCGGTTCGGGGGCGGTGAGGTTGACGGGGCCACTGAGGCCCGGGGTGTCGATGATGTGGCGCAGGGCCGCGACCTCGTCGTGGAGGGAGATGAACGGCCAGTACTGGCGGCCGTCGCCGAGCCGGCCGCCGACGCCGGCGCGGAAGAGGGGGAACATCCGCCCCCAGGCCCCGCCCTCCTTGGCGACGACCAGTCCGGTACGGGAGAACGCGGTGCGGATGCCGGCTTCCTCGGCGGGGGCGGCGGCGGCCTCCCATTCCACGCAGACGGAGGGGAGGAAGCCGTGGCCGGCGGGCGAGTCCTCGTCGACGACGCGGTCGCCGGTGTCGCCGTAGTAGCCGACGGCGGAGCCGCTGACGAGGACGCCGGGCGGCTCGTCGAGACCGGCGAGCGCGCGGGCGAGGGCGGCCGTGCCGAGCACCCGGCTGTCGCGGATCGTCCGCTTGTACTCGGGGGTCCAGCGGTGGTCGCCGATCCCCGCCCCGGCCAGGTGCACGACGGCGCCGCAGCCGGCGAGCGCGGCCCGGTCGACGTGGCCGCGCTCCGGATCCCACCGGGCCTCGTCGGCCCGGGCCGGCTCCCGCCGCACGAACCGCACCACCTGACGGCCGTCGGCCCGCAGGGACCGTACGAGTGCACTGCCGATGAGCCCGGTCGACCCGGTGACTGCGATGCGCATGCTCCCCATCCTGCCGGGTCGCCGCGCTGTGCCCGGCGGATTCGGGGGTGCGTCGCCGTCCTTCGCCGGACGCGCGTGCCCGGGCGGGCGTCCCGACACGGCGCTCCGCGCCCGCGCGCCCGCCGCCGGCGGGGCCGGATGCGGCCCCGGCCGTCGTTTCCCGTCACGCCACCGCTGTCGCGGCCGGGGACGCGCGGAGCCACCCGGCGGACCGGTCCGGGGTGCGCGGGCCCCGCCCCCGTACCAGGGTGGAGGGGTGAGACGCGGACGCGGACGCGATGAGCCGGGCGGGCTGCGCGGCGAGCCACCGCCGCGCTGGGCCCGGATCGCGCCCGCGGCGGCGCTGGTGGCGCTCGTCCTGGCGCAGGCGCTCACCACGGACGTGGAGCTGGGCTTCTTCCTGGCGGGCCTGCCCCCGGTGGCGGCCTTCGCGTACGGGGCGGCCGGTACCGCGATCTTCGCTGCCATCGTCCTGCTGCTGCTCGGGGTGCACGACATCGGCGTCGCCCATGCCCGGGGCACCGACCTGGCGACGGTGGCCGTCGTCGGGCTGCTGAGCGTGGTCATCGCCTGGGTCCGCCAACGCCGGGACGAACAGCTGGTCAGCGTACGGACCGTGGCGGAGGCCGCCCAGCTGGCGGTGATGCCGCCGGTGCCGGACCGGGTGGGTGCGGTGCGCTGCTCGGGCCTCTACCGGGCGGCGCAGCGCGGCACGCTCGTCGGCGGCGACCTGTACGACGTACGGGTGGGGCCGTACGGGGTGCGGGCGCTGGTCGCGGACGTGCAGGGGCACGGGCTGGCGGCGGTGGCCACGGTGGCGGCGCTGCTCGGCGCCTTCCGCGAGGCCGTGCTCGACGACAAGGAGCTGGCGTCGGTGGCCGTGCGGCTGGACCGGCGGCTGCTGGCGGACGCGGCGGACGCCCACGAGGACCATCCGGAGCTGTTCGCGACGGCGGTGCTGGTGGAGTTCCCGCCGGGGCTTGACCTCGTACGGTTCGTGTCGTGCGGACATCCGCCGGCGCTGAGGCTGCGCGGGGCGACGGTGGACGAGGTCACGGTGGAGCCGGGCCCTCCGCTGGGTCTGGGGCTCGCGGGACCTGATCCGCCGGGGGTGGTGGAGCTGCCGGTGCTGCCCGGGGACCAGTTCCTGCTGCACACCGACGGCGCCACCGAGGCCCGGGACACGGCGGGGCACTTCTATCCCCTGGCGACCCGGGTGCCCGTCCTGGCCAGGGACCCGGTGGGCCTGGTCGGGGCGGTGTGGCGGGACCTGTCGGCCTTCACCAACGGCGGCCCGGGCGACGACGTCGCGCTGCTGCTGCTCTCCCCCGACGGACGCCCTTGACCGGCCGGGCTCAGGCACCGCCCCCGCCGGTGGTCGGGCGCGGGGGCGGAACCCGGGCCGTGGTCAGGACCCGGACGTGCGGTGATGAGCCGTCACGACTCCTTGATGAACGCGCGCACCATCTTGCAGGTGACGTTGGACGGGCGGTGGATCCCCGTCCGGACGGCCATGGTCCGGATCTTCCGGTTGGTGGCGCGCTTGGCGTCGTACGTCCCCGAGTCGAGCAGGGATATCGCCAGCCGCATCGCCTTCAGACGGCGGTTGTGGCTCTCGTACCACTCGCGGGGCAGACCCGCCGGCAGCGGCTTCTTCTGGACGGGCCGGACCATGCTGGCAGTGGCCATCTACAGCCTCCCAAACGGTAGTTGGCTTCCTGTCGTTCTCCTTCGATTTTACCGGGGACCACTGACAGAAGCCCCTGGCCAGACGGGCCCTGGGTAGGGTGGAACGCATGGAGATCTGGATCAATCCCGCCTGTTCCAAGTGCCGCAGCGCGCTCACCCTGCTGGACGCGGAGGGCGCCGATTACACCGTGCGCCGCTACCTTGAGGACGTGCCCTCCGAGGAGGAGATCCGCGAGGTGCTGGGCCGTCTGGGACTGGAGCCGTGGGACATCACGCGCACCTCGGACCCACTGGCCAAGGAGACCGGTGTCCGGGACCTGCCGCGCGAGGAGACGGACGCGGCGCGCGCCCGGTGGATCGCCCATCTGGCCGCGCATCCGAAGCTCATCCAGCGCCCGATCATCACCGCCGAGGACGGCACGGCCGTGGTCGCCCGCTCCGAGGAGGCCGTCCGCGACGCCCTGTCCCGGAAGGGCTAGACGCGGCGGGCGATGACCTCCATGCAGGCGCGGTAGCGCTCGCTGACCGCGTAGTGGAGGGGCGCGAAGCCCTGCTCCTCCATCAGCGCGTAGAGGCGCCGGCGGCTGAAGTTGTGGAAGTGCTCCAGCTCGCCCCAGTAGGGGTTGGCCTCGGCGGCGTCGAGCAGGCGCCAGACGGAGCAGCCGTAGTGGGGCATCGACGCGAAGACCACGCCGTCGTCGCGCAGCAGACGGTGCGCGGCGGCCAGGCCCTCGCCGGGGTACGGCATGTGCTCCAGGACGTCGGCAAGGCTGATCACGGAGTACCGGCCGGGGGCGTCGAGTGCGGTGAGGTCGGCGCAGTGCGCCTCGATGCCGAGTCGGCGCAGCCCTTCCGCCGTGGACGGCCGCAGGTCGAGGCCCTGCGGCTCGTAGCCCCACTCCTCGGCGGTGAAGAGCAGCGATCCGTTGCCGAAGCCGACGTCGAGCCAGCGGCCTTCGGGGACGAAGCGCGCGACGCGTTCGACGATGCGCGCCGAGGTGTAGCGGTTCTGCTCGAAGCCGGCGCCGGGCTGCTGGTTCGGGTTGGTCGCGGAGAAGATCTCGGCCGAGACCTCGTCGGAGAAGTAGCCGTCGGTGAAGACGTGGCCGCAGGCGGCGCAGCTCATCCAGGTCATGACCGGTGCGACGACGGGCTTGTAGAGCGGGTGCTGCGAGCAGTCTCCGGTCCTCAGGACGGAGATCCCGGGGTCGGAGCAGAGCGGGCAGGCGTCGTAGAGCAGGCGGGGCTGCGGGGACGCGAGCGGGGCGGTGGCGGAGGTGGCAGCGAGGGCCTGACCGGCGGACATACCAGGAAAATAGCGATTGTTTCGGTCGATGCGGCGCTGCCGCGCAGGGCTCAGCCCGTGAGGAGGTCGGCGATCCGGGCGGCCGCCGTCAGGGGCAGCGCGTGGTGCGAGACCCCGGGCAGTACGTCGACCCGCGCGCCCGGCAGCGCCTCGCGCGCGGCGCGGGCCGCCCGGGCGGGGTCGTGGCAGCGGGCCCGCCCGGCGAACAGGACGTCCACCCGGATCCCCGCCCGGCTCGGGTCGGGGCGCGGGCCGGTGACGGGCCGGACGGTAGGGAAGCGGGCGGTCTCGTCCTGCAGCCGGAGCCACGCCGGGTCCAGGGCGGCCCCGCGGGTCTCCCAGGCGAGGAAGGAGCGGATCCGCTCCGGGGTCGGCCGCAGCAGCATGGGCAGGGCGCGCAGGACGTAGCCGGGCCGCAGCCCCGCGAAGACCTGCGTCGGGTCGAGCAGGACGAGGCGGTCGACGCGGCCGGGCCGCCGGGCCGCGTGGTGGGCGGCGATCCAGGCCCCGTACGAGTGCCCGCCGAGGGTCACCGGAGCGCGCCCGGTCCCGTCGAGCACCGCGTCCAGCACCGCGTCGAGCCAGACGGCCAGGTCCTCGGGGGTCCGCAGGGCCCGGCCGGGCTCCGGGGCGCCGAGCCCTGGTTCGCCCAGCAGGTCCACGGCGTGCAGCCGGTGGGTGCGGGCCGCCCCGGCGGCGGCGCAGGCGCCCCACACCGTGGAGGTGGCGCCGCCGCCCGGCAGCAGGACCAGGGGCGGGGCGCCGGCCGGGCCGCAGCTGTTGACGCGGGTGGTCCCGAAGGGGGTCGGCACGTCGGCGCCCTCGACGGGGCCGGGCCATCCGCCGAGCACGGCGTCGTAGGCGGCCCGGAAGGAGGCGTGGCCGGGAGAGGCGGAGGGAGAGGGAATGGGTGAGGGAGAGGACACGGGCTGCTCCAATGTCTCGCCGGGCGATAATCTCGCTGAGCGAGATATTAGGCGGGAGGCGATGTGCACGACAACCACGAGCCGGACGGCCGCGCACCGGGCGACCGCGCACCGGACGGCCACGAGCCGGACGGCCGCGCACCGGGCGACCGCGCACCGGACGGCCACGAGCCGGACGGCCGCGCACCGGGCGACCGCGCACCGGACGGCCGCGCACCGGACGGCCGCGCACCGGGCGACCGCGCACCGGACGGCCACGAGCCGGACGGCCGCGCACCGGGCGACCGCGCACCGGACGGCCGCGCACCGGACGGCCGCGCACCGGACGGCCGCGAGCCCGACAATCTGCAGCTGGTGCATCTGCTGCGGGCGGTGAGCGTCGACTTCGGCCTGCGCCAGGCGGAGTTCGCGGCCCGCAACGGCATGCACCCCACCGACGTACGGGCCCTGATCTGCCTGCTGGACGCGGACCGCGCGGCCGAGCCGGCCACGGCGGGCCTGCTCGGCGCCCGGCTCGGCCTCAACTCGGCGGGCACGACCGCCGTGATCGACCGGCTGGAGCGGCTCGGCCACGTGGCCCGGGTCCGCGACGACCAGGACCGGCGCCGCATCCTGCTCCGGGTGGAGCCGGGGGCGGTCCGGCTGGGCCGGGAGTTCTTCGGGCCGCTGATCGACGGCGTGCTGGGGGTACTGGACTCCTTCGACCCCGTCGAACGGGCCGTCGTCCGGCGCTTCCTGACGGCCACCCATGCCGTCTTCGTGTCGGAGCCCCACCGGTGACCGCCTCCGCCTCCCCCTCCGGGTCCGACCTGCACCTGGACCTGCCCGCCGAAGGCCCCCGGCGCACCGCCCTCGCCCGGGCCCTGCGCGACGCCGTGCGCAGTGGCCGACTGGCCGGCGGGACACGGCTGCCCCCGTACCGGACCCTGGCCGCCGACCTGGGTCTGGCCCGCAACGCCGTCGCCGACGCCTACGCCGAACTGGTCGCCGAGGGCTGGTTCACAGCCCGGCAGGGCTCCGGCACCCGCGTCGCGGAGGGGGTGGTGCGCCCGCCCGCGCCGGCCGGCGGGACCGGCCCGCCGCCGGCACCGCCCCGGCACGACCTGCTCCAGGGCAAGCCCGACCCCGCCTCCTTCCCGCGGGGGCCCTGGGCCACCAGCGCCCGGCGGGCCCTCGCGGGGGCGCCCACCGAGGCGTTCGGTCCGGGCGACCCGCGGGGCCGTCCCGAGCTGCGGCAGGCCCTGGCCGGTTACCTGTCCCGGACGCGGGGCGTGCGGACCCGCCCCGAGAACATCGTCATCTGCTCCGGCTTCGCCAACGGGCTGCGCCTCCTGGCGTCGCTGCGCCCCCGGGACTGGGCCGTGGAGGCGTACGGACTCCCCTTCCACCACGGCATCCTCGACGCCGCCGGGGTCCGCCCGCACCCCGTCGCGATCGACGCGGACGGCGCCCGGACGGAGGAAATCCCCTCGCGGGCCCGTACGTTGCTGCTGACTCCGGCGCACCAGTTCCCGACCGGGTGCGCCCTGCTGCCCGCCCGGCGGGCCGCCGCCGTGGAATGGGCCCGCACCACCGGCGGCGTGATCGTGGAGGACGACTACGACGGGGAGTTCCGCTACGACCGCAAGCCGGTCGGCGCGGTGCAGGGCCTGGCTCCGGAGCACGTGGTGTACGCGGGTTCGCTCAGCAAGAGCCTCTCCCCCGCCCTCCGCCTGGGCTGGCTGGCCCTCCCGGACCACCTGGTCGGACCGGTGCTGGCGGCGAAGGGGCTGCGGGAGTCCTGGGCGAGCGCCCTGGACCAGCTGGCCCTCGCCGATTTCCTCGACTGCGGGGCGTACGACCGGCACGTGCGGCGGATGCGCCTGCGCTACCGACGCCGCCGCGACCAGCTGGTCTCCGTACTGGCCGCACGGGCCCCGGAGGTCCGGGTCACCGGAATCGCGGCCGGGCTGCACGCCGTGGTGGAACTCCCGCCGGGGCGCGAGGCCCGGGCCCTCGCGGCGGCGGAGGGCGCGGGCCTGGCCCTGGACGGCCTCTCCTCCTACCGGCACCCCACCGACCCGAACCCGCCCCGCGAGGGGCTGGTCGTCGGATACGCCGCTCCCCCGGAGTCGGCCTTCGGCCGGGCCCTGGACGCCCTGGCGGAGGTGGTCCACCGGGCGGCGACGGACCGATGAAGGGCGGCGGATGACGCGTCCGGCCGCCGGGACTCGCGGCGGCCGGACGGGACCTTCTTCATCTCGGCCCCACGGGTTCCTCTCGTAGGGTGGCCGGAGCACCGAAGAGGACATATCGCACCAAAGGACCCGACGTGACCGCACAACAGCCGCAGGAAGAGACCCGGACCGCGCCCCCGCCCCACCGGCACACCGACTGGATGTTCGGCGGGGTCTACGGAACCGTCCTGGCCAGCGCCCTGATGGCCGCGCTGCACCAGGAGGGGGAAGACTTCACGCCCTTCTACGACGCCAGCTGGGTGCTGGTGACGGCGGCCACGGCCGGGCTCGCGCACGGCTACTCGCACCACATGGCCTCCGCCGCGCACCAGGAGGGCTTCGGGGCACGCAGGTGGCGGCTCCTGGCCGGGGCCCTGTGGAGCGAGTGGCCCCTGGTCGTGGCCACCCTCCCCACCGTCCTGCTGCTGACCGCCGCGGGGCTCGGCGGCTGGGACGCCTACGACGTGACGGCCGGCGGGCTCGGCCTGAACACCGCCCTGCTCTTCGGCTGGGGCGCACTCGTGGCCCTGCGCGTGGGCCACCGGCTGACCCGGGCGCTGCTCATCGGCCTGGCCGACGCCGCCATCGGCCTCGCCATCATCGTCGCCAACGCCCTCATCAAATAGCCGTCGCGCCCCTACGCCGGGAGCTGGGCCTCCGCCTGCGCGAGGATCTCCGTCAGCCGCGCGCCGAACTCCGCGCCGCGCGGGTCCGGTACGCCCGTCCGGGCCGCCGTGAGCAGCGCGTCGAGGGCCCGTCCGTAGGCGCCGGGTACGTCGCTCCAGCCGGGCAGTTCGTGCACGCCCTCGGTGCCGCGCACCTCCAGCCCCACTCCGGCGGCCGCGCGCGGCGCGCCCAGGCTGAGCACGGCGGTGCTGGCCGCACCGGAGGCGTGCCGCAGCGCCAGCTGGACGACGTCGGACGGGCCGCGGGTGGCGCTGACGGCGGTGACGTCGCCGAGGATCGGGATCAGGACGGACAGGGCGTGCGGTCCGACGTCCCACAGGCCGCCCTTGGCCTTGCGCCAGGGCGAGTCGGCGTAGGCGCTGGGCGTGCCGTCGGGCGGGAAGACGGCTCCGAGCCAGTGCGCGGCCGCGGTGAACCAGCCGGTGCGGGCGGCCTGCTCGGCGACCCAGCCCGCGGTGGGCTCGGCGAAGCGCAGGGTGAGGAAGACGACGGAGGCGACCCCGTGCCGGGCGACCGCGTCGGCGACGGCCCGGGCGTCCTGCGGGATCGTCGCGACGGGCTTGTCGAGCAGCAGGTGGCATCCGGCGGCGGCCGCGCGCACGGCGAGCGGGGCCTGGACGTCGGGCGGGAGGGCGAAGGCGACGACGTCGCAGTCGGCGAACAGCGCGTCGGGGTCGTCGTACACCTTCACGCCGTACTCGTCCGCCAGCTCCGCGGCGGCTTCGGGCCGGCGGCCCCACACACCGGCGAACTCGGAGTCGGCGTGGGCGGCGAGGGCGGGGGCGTGGGTGCGGTGCGCCCAGGGGCCGGTGCCCAGCAGTCCGACCCGGGGGCGCGGGCCTGCGGGGGTCGGACCGGCGGCGGTCGCGGCGGGGCTCAAATCAGACGAAATGCTCACGCGGCCAGTGTGCCCCACCCGGACGGGTGCTCGACCGCCAACCCGCACACGTAGCCCGACCAGAGGCGTAAACCTCGGTAACACGAGGTTCACACACGGGCAACGGATGAGAAATCGCGGGCGGGCACGCTGCGGTCAACACCGCGGCGATGAAGCAGCGTCCAGCAGCACCCGCAGAGTCTGAGGATGGGGCCCGTGAGCTACAAGGCTGAATACATCTGGATCGACGGCACCGAGCCGACGGCGAAGCTTCGCTCCAAGACGAAGATCCTGGCCGACGGCGCCGAGCTGCCGATCTGGGGCTTCGACGGATCGAGCACCAACCAGGCCGAGGGGCACGCGTCCGACCGGGTCCTGCAGCCGGTGTTCTCCTGCCCGGACCCGATCCGCGGCGGTGACGACGTCCTGGTGCTGTGCGAGGTCCTGAACATCGACATGACCCCGCACGAGTCGAACGCCCGCGCGCTGCTGCGTCCGGTCGCCGAGAAGTTCGCCGGCCAGGAGCCGATCTTCGGCATCGAGCAGGAGTACACGTTCTTCGACGGCGCCCGTCCGCTGGGCTTCCCGGTGGGCGGCTTCCCGGCCGCGCAGGGCGGCTACTACTGCGGTGTCGGCGCGGACGAGATCTTCGGCCGCGAGATCGTCGAGAAGCACCTGGACCACTGTCTCGCCGCGGGCCTGAGCATCTCCGGCATCAACGCCGAGGTCATGCCGGGCCAGTGGGAGTTCCAGGTCGGCCCGGTGGGCCCGCTGGAGGTCTCCGACCAGCTGTGGATCGCGCGCTGGCTGCTCTACCGCACCGCCGAGGACTTCAACGTCTCCGCGACGCTGAACCCGAAGCCGGTGAAGGGCGACTGGAACGGCGCGGGTGCGCACACCAACTTCTCCACGAAGTCGATGCGCGAGGACTACCGCGCGATCATCTCGGCGTGCGAGGCGCTGGGCGAGGGCAGCAAGCCGCTCGACCACGTCAAGAACTACGGCGCCGGCATCGACGAGCGCCTGACGGGTCTGCACGAGACCGCTCCCTGGAACGAGTTCAGCTACGGCGTCTCGGACCGCGGCGCCTCCGTCCGCATCCCGTGGCAGGTGGAGAAGGACGGCAAGGGATACATCGAGGACCGCCGCCCGAACGCGAACGTGGACCCGTACGTGGTGACCCGCCTGATCACGGACACCTGCTGCACCGGCCTGGAGAAGGACGGCCTGGCCTGAGGCCCCGCCCCCACGTCCCGCCGAACCCACGTCCCCCGAACCCCCCCGTCCCCCGAACCCACCGCCCGCCGAGCCCCCCGGGGCCCGGCGGGCGCCGTCAGTACCGGGCGGCACGGCGGAACCGGGCCGCGGCGGCCGGGAGGGTGACGGGACTGGACTGGCGGAGGCGACTGGGGCGTTGGGGGATTGTCCTGGTTTGCCGGGCCGATCGGCCGTATCGTGAGACAGTGGTCCGTGATGCGAGACGCGGCCTGCCCGGGAGGCGGCGCTTCTGCTTGAATGGGGCCATGGCCAGCCATCCGCACACCTCGTCAGGTCGCAGCGACCTCGAGCCGTTCTGGCCGTCCCGTCAGGACCACGACTTCGATCGTGAGTGTTGCCGCGCGAAGAACGCGCCGGCCCTCTAAAGCCTCCGGGACCTCTCCTCCGGTTTCTCCGAGGCCTTCGGTCTGCGCGGTACGACATCGACGACGCACGTACGTCTCCTGCCGACCACTCCGCGTGAAAGAGCTGACCACTCATGGCGAACACCCGCTCCCTGACCTCCGCTGCGACCGCCACCGCCCCGGCCTATCCGCCCAGTCCCCGCCACCGGCTGCGTGCCGTGGACCGGGACGAGGTGGCCCGGGTCGCGGATTTCCTTCCGCCCGGTGCCACCTGGCTGCCCGCTCCCCAGCACACCCTCCCGGCACTGCCGGGCCAGCCGCCGATGGTCGGCTACCTGGTCCTCGTCCCCGCCGACCAGCAGCCGCCGATCGCCTTCGCGCCGCAGGCCGTCCCCGGTCCGGCGGGGGCGTCCGCCGCGGACGACGCCCTGATCCGGATCGACGCGGCGCAGCGCACCGCCGAGGTCGACGGCCGCGTACTGGACCTGACGTACCTGGAGTTCGAGCTGCTGGCCCACCTCGTGCAGCACCCGCACCGGGTGCACAGCCGGGACCAGCTGGTCACCACCGTGTGGGGCTACGGCCACGTGGGCGACGGCCGGACCGTGGACGTCCACATCGCCCGGCTGCGGCGCAAGCTGGGCGGGTCCCACCGCGGCGCCATCCAGACGGTGCGCCGGGTGGGCTACAAGTACGCCCCCTGACCGGACCCGTGAACGACGGTGGGCCCGTACCCCGAGGGGTACGGGCCCACCGCGTTCAGCGCCTCGGCGCTACGCGGCCGCGGCCGCGGATCCGGCCCGGCGGCGTGCCAGGAGGCCGAGCAGCAGGTCCACCGCCAGGAAGGCGGCCAGGCTGATCCCGAGCAGCGGGACGAACCAGCCCACGAGCGCGGTCACGGCAGCCAGCGGGAGCAGCACGGTCACGGGCAGCCTGCGCCAGGCGCCGCGCGGCTGGGCCCGGCCCACCGACAGCGTGCGGTCCTTCGTCGGCCGGCGCAGCCACCACATGCGGTAGCCCCAGAAGATGAGCAGCATCAGGCCGACGGCCAGCGCGGCGAGCACGATCTGGTTGACGATCCCGAAGGTCTGGCCCATGTGCAGGTCGATGCCGAAGCGGGTCATCTTGGCGAGGAGCGGATAGTCGGCGAAGCGCAGTTCGTCCATGACGCGGGCGTCGGCCGGGTCGACGGCGACGGTGTCGAAGTGCACCGGCACCTGCTTGTCCTGCTCCTTGATCACGTACCCCTTGCCCTCGGCGGGCAGGGTCACGCGGATCTCCTCGCTGACGCCGGCGTCGCGGGCGGCGGCCACGGCCCGGTCGATGCCGACGTCCGCGGTGGGTGCGGGCGGGGGCGGCGTCTCCGCGCCGTCGGGCATGTGGTGGCCCGCGTGCTCGTCGGCTCCGCCGGCCCCCTCGCCCGGGTTCAGCTTGGCGGAGACGGCGGGGGTGGCCCCGCCGAGGCTGTCCTGGAGCTGCCCGATGTTCTCACCGGCGTACTTCGACCAGGTCAGGCCGGTGACGGAGAGCACGACGAGTCCGGCGACCGACCAGAGGCCGACGACCCCGTGCCAGGACAGGGTCCGGCGGCGCCCGGTGGCCCCGCGGTCGGGGAGGACGAGCTGCGCCCTGCGCTTGCGGCGGCGGCCGATCCACAGGGCGAGGCCGCCGAGCGCGACCACCCACATCCAACTGGCGGCCATCTCGCTGTAGTTGCGGCCGAACTCCCCGAGCTGGAGGTTGGAGTGGAACGTGCTCAGCCAGGCCCGCAGCGGCAGCGCGTCGCCGACGGTGGTGAGCTGCCCGCGCACCTCGGCGGTGTACGGGTCGACGAAGACGGTGAGGGTCTCGCCCTCGGCGAGACCCGAACTCTCCATGATCACCCGGGTGGTGGCCTCGGGGTCGGGGCCGGGCCACACGGACACGACCTCGCCCTGCGGTGCGGCGCCCTTGGCGGCCTCGACCTGGGCGCTGAGCGGGAGGGCGCCGTCGCCGACGCGGGCGACGGTCAGCTCGTCGGAGTAGACGATCTTCTCGGCCTGCCAGGAGGCGGCGTAGAGCAGGCCGGTGGCGGCGGCGAGGAACAGCAGCGGGGCGATGAGCAGGCCCGCGTAGAAGTGCATGCGCAGGAGCAGGGGGCGTACGGCCGCCCAGGTGCCGGCGCGGCTCGTGGAGGGGGCGGGCGGGTCGGAGTCCGGGGTGCGGACGTCCTGAACCTCGTCAAGGGACATGGTGGTCCTCGGGGTCGGTGAAGGCATGGGGACTGCGGCCCCGGGCTTCGCCTCCCCCGCACGGGCGCGCCGTGGAGGTGCGCCGGTCAGGCGCGGGCAGGACGGCCGGGGGCCGTGGGACGGTGTGCGCTGCCGCCCCGGGGCGGCCCGCGGCGCACCACGGCGTGGGCGTGGACCGCTCCGCGCAGCCGGCCCGGCCGCCGGTCCGGATACAGGACGGGGAAGGCGGACGGGGCCGGTGGGGCCGCCGCCCGGGCCCGCACGAGGTCGAGGGCGCGGGCGAGCGGCCGGGCGGCGTGGAGGGCGGCGGCGCCCAGGACGCGGGCCAGCCGGAAGACGGCGGCCTCCCCCCGGGCGAGCCAGGCGGCGCAGAGCAGCCCGGCGAGCACGTGCGCGGCGATCATCCCGGCGCCGCCGTGACCGGCCATGTCTGCCATGTCGGCCATGCCCGCCACGTCCGCGGTGCCCGCCGCGGCCGCCGTGCCCGCGTCGGCCGCGGACGCGTGGTGGTGGTGCTGGACCGCGTCGGACCCGGTGGCGGCGCCGGCCGTCTGGCTGCCGGAGAAGACCAGGTGCAGCACGCCCTGTACGGACAGCACGGCCACGGTGATCCCCACGGCTCCCCGGCGTCGTCCGGCGGCGAGCCAGGCGAGCCCGAAGGTCGCCGCGAAAGCACCCATAAGGCCAGGGAGGGGACATCGGTCCCGGACATGTAGGAATGCCCCACCGCGCCCAGCGCGACGCACATCGCCGCGAACATCGCGGCTCGGGTGGCGCGCAGTGGCGCGAAGGATTCGAACATGGCCGGGACATGTTCGCACGGGGCCCCTTGGCTTCCGCCAGTGGCTTATCCGATCATGAGCATGTGAATCCAATTCCATGGGGCGCGGTGTACGCCGGCGGGGTCCAGCTCGGGGCGTACGCGCTGGAGCGCACCGGACCGGCCGACCGGGAGCGACTGCTCCGGGGCTGCTCGACGAACGTCGACAACCTCGCCTCCGGGCGCTGGGAGACGCTGCTGAGCAGCGCCCTCGTCGTCGAAGAGCCGATGCCCCTGCCGTACGCGCTGCTGCTGGTGGCGGTACTGGGCTACGCGGAATACGCGTACGGGGCCTGGTGGACGGCGGCGGTGTTCCTGTTCGGGCACGCCTCGGCGACCCTCCTGGTGTACGGGGCGCTGCGCAGGAGCACCGACGCCGCGACCCGGCGCGCCCTGGACGTGGGCACGAGCTACGGGTTCAACGCCGTCCTCGGCGCGCTGACCTCCGCCCTGCCCCGCGGGGCCGTGCGCACCGCCGCACGGGCCGGACTGCTGGCGCTCGCCGCCGCGCCGGTCCTGAAACGGGGCCGGACCTTCACGGACGCGGGGCACTTCGCGGCGCTCGGGATCGGCATAGGGGTCTCGCTGGCCCTCGATTACCGCCTCCGGGCAAACCGTCTGAAAATAGCCTGAATCATCTGAATGAACACCGCTGGAGCCGCCACGATGACCGCCACCCCGTCCACCACCGTCGCCAACCTGCGCGACCTCGGCGGCACCCCGCTCTCCGGCGGCCGCACGGTCCGCCCCGGGCTGGTCCTGCGCTCCGGGCAGCTCGACCGGCTCGACCTCGACGCCGACCCGGTGGTGGCGGCGCTGGGCGTGCGCACCGTCATCGACTTCCGCACCGACGCCGAGCGCGCCGACCATCCCGACCGCGTACCGGCCGGGGCCCGGCTCCTGATCGGCGACGTCCTCGCGGACAAGCTGCGTACGGCCGGGAAGAAGCCCGCCGCCGCGCAGCTCAAGGACCTGCTCTCCGACCCGGTGGTGGCCGAGGAGCACCTGGGCGGCGGCAAGGCGCAGGCCCTCTTCGCCGACACCTACCGGTCCTTCGTGCACTCCGGCTCCGCGCAGGCCGCCTACCGCATGCTGCTCACCGAGGCCGCCGACCCGGAGGCGGGGCCGCTGCTGTTCCACTGCACGGCCGGCAAGGACCGCACCGGCTGGGGTGCGACGGTCATCCTGTCGCTGCTCGGCGCGGACGACGACACCCTGATGGCGGAATACCTCTCGGTGAACCCGGCGGTCAAGCAGGCCTTCGCCCCGATGATCGAGGGCTTCACGGCGGCCGGCGGCAACCCGGACATCGCACTGGCGCTGATCGGGGTCTTCCCCTCTTACCTGGAGGCCGCCCTCGACGAGGTCGAGACGCGGTACGGCTCCATGGAGAAGTACGTGCGCGAGGGGCTCGGCGTCCCGGACGGGACGGTCGAGGCGCTCCGCGCCCACCTGGTGGGCTGATCCGCGCCGCGGGCGGGAGGGGGTGACCATCCGACGATTCGCTCGTTCTGCTGAACGTGACTGCGCCGGATACCGCCACCCGCCCCCTGCCCCCCGTGGCTCCCGTGCCGCCGGACGTCGAGCAGGCCGAGGCCGCCATCGTCGAGCACTACCCGCGGCTGGTGCGGCTGGCCTATCTGGTGCTGCCCCCCACTCTCGGCCGGAACCGGCGGGTGCTCACCGCGCACTCGCTCGTCCAGCGGGCGCTGCCGCGCGGGCGGCGGGACGCGGCGGCCGGCGCCGCCGCCGTGCAGGGCGGGGTGCCGGGGCAACGCGGCGGCCCGGAGGACTCCGGTTACGCGTACGTCCGGCTGCGGGTGCTCCGCGCGGCCCTGGAGGCGGGGCTCCCGCTGACGTTCCGGGCGCTGCCCCGGCGGGCGCAGCTGCCGCCGGCGCTGCCCCAGGTGTGGGGGCTGCGGCTGTTCCCGCGCTCGGGCGGGGCCGAGGAGCTGGCCCTCGACCAGTGGCTGGCCACCCTCGACGGTCCCGGCCGGGCCGCCTGCGTCCTGCGGGCCCTGGAGCGGCTGCCCGAGCCGGAGGTGCTGCGGGTGCTCGACCAGGCCGGCGTGCCGGACCCGGCCGCCGCGGCCCGGGAGTCGGGGGACCCGGCGAACGACGCGCTGTTCGCCTCACCCGAGTTCGATCCGTGCGTGCTCCAGGCCCGGCCCACCGACCTGCTGCGGCGCCGCCGGCTGACGCGGGCCGCCCTCGCCGCCGCGGCCGCGCTCGCCGTGTGCGGGGCGCTGCTCGCGCTGCCCGGCGGGGGCTGGGGCGCGGACGGGGCCGCCGCCCCGCCGTACGCGCGCAACGCCGCTGCCGAACTGGCCCTGGATCCGGGGAAGCTGGTCCGGGCGGCGCCCGCGCTCTGGCACACCTCCTCCCGTACGGACTTCTCCACCTGGCCGGCCCGCGGGGACCGCACGGACGACACGGCGCTGCTGCGCCGGGCGCTGGCCGTCTGGGCGCGGCCCGGCTCCTCCGTGGTCGTCTCCGCCACCCCGGGGACCCCGTCGGGGCCGCCGATGGGGCCGGCGCAGCTGCTGTTCGCCGGGGTCGTGGACCAGGCCGTCGTGGTCCTGCTGCACGACGGCCTGCGCGTGGTCCGCTACGCCGAACCGCGCTCCGGATCCGCCGGCGCGGCCCTGGACTTCGCCCGGACCGACGGCGCCTCCGCGGACACCGCGACCGCGCTGGTCGTGAGCCGCGTCGACGGCAACGTCCGCTACCTGACCGCCCCCTGGGTGACGGGCGTGGCCCTGCGGGACCTGCTCAAGCCGGGTGGTCCCGCGCCCGCGCTGAAGCCGACCCAGGACGGCGTGACCCCGCCGGTCCCGGGCCCGGCGCCGACGGGTGACTGCACGAGCTGGAACGCCCTGTCCCTGACCGGCGACGGAGCCACCCGTCTGATCACCGACCTGGGTGAGCTGACCCCGGCCCGGCTCACCTCGGGGGCGCCCGGGGCCGAGCGGAACGTGACGGAGGCCGCGGAGCTGGCGGACTGGTCGAGGATCGCCTGCCTGCTGCCGTCGGTCCGCTCGCACGGGGTCCGCACGGTCAACGCCTGGACGTACGCCAAGCAGCCGCTGCCGGAGGGCGACGGGACGGCCACCTGGCTCTGCACCCGGGCCGAGACATGGCAGGGTGCGGCGGATCGTGTGCAGGCCCAGTTCCTGGCGCCGGGCTCGGCCGCGGCGGCGCAGGCCGCGGCCGCGGAAGGGGCCGCGGCCTGCGGGCCCCGGGAGCCGCGGGTGCTGGCGGGCGTGCTGTGGAAGTCGCGGGCGGGTCAGTGGTACGTCCTGGCGGCGGGCAGCGCGCAGTTCGCCTCGCTGTCGGTGTCGGGCGGCGGGGTGAACGGCTCGGCGAACGGCAACCGGCTGGCGGTCAAGGCACCGGCCGGAGCGCAGGTCGACCTGTCGGGCAGGCTCACGGACGGGACGAAGGCGGGCGTGCTGCGCTGACGACGGGGACGGGGCAGGTCGGCCACGAAGTCGGGTGAAGATTCAACGACCAAGCGGCCGAGGGGAGTTGGCGGGATCCGGGCATGACGGCCACTGCGCACACGTGGCATGATCGGATTCCGGTTACCGCTCGGTAATCCCCCACACCCCTGCCCCTTTTGAAGGTCCACCACGTGCGCACGCTTGCCCGCAGCCTCCTCCTCCCCGGTCTGACCGCCCTCGCGCTCACCGCCACCGGCTGCGCATCGACATCCCACGACGGCGCCGCCGAACCGGCCGCGCCCGCCCCCCTCACCCCGTCCGCCGACGGCACGTCGCAGCAGCTGGACGTGGCCGCGGCGCCCCAGGGCGAGCCCACGCCCGCGGCCGTGGCCCGCGGCGGCTCCAAGGGCAGGACGGAGAAGTCCACGCTGAAGGTCGCCTCGTACGACGCGGCCAGCGGCCGGGCCGTCATAGCCAAGGCCCCGCCGAAGGGGCCCTCCGCAGGACCCTCGAAGGACGCGTCGCCCGAGGCCGAGAAGCCCGTGGCGGCGGGTGACGTGATCGCCAGCGCCCCGGCGCCCGGCGCCCCCGACGGCCTGCTCGCCAAAGTCACCGAGGTCGTCGGCAAGACCGACCGCGGCACCGAGGTCAAGACCGCCTCGACGACCCTGGCCGCCGTCCTCAACGACGACAAGGCCGACGGCAAGGTCCCCGTCGACCCGTCGACGGTCGTCGTCGAACCCCTGATGAAGGGTGTCACCTTCTCCTGGGCCAAGAGCGAGGGCCTGAAGTTCGGTCCCGAGGGCGCCAAGCTGCCGCTCGGGAACCTGCGGCTCGACGTGAACGCCGCCGTCGACACCGCCCCGGACGCCCCGGCCTCGGCCGGGGCCTCGGTCTCCGGCTTCGTCCAGCTCGCCCCGCAGGTCGAGTTCTCCTACGACGGCGCCCGGGGCGGCGGCTCCGGCCCGCGCGGCGCGTTCCTCGGGATGAGCGGCGACTGGTCCTCGCAGTGGAAGCTCCAGGGCCGGGCCGCGGCGAGCACGGGAGCGCCCAAGCGGATCCCCTTCGCCAAGCTGCACAGCTCGCCGGTCATCCAGGTCGGCCCGGTGCCGGTCGTCGTCAACCTCGGCCTGACCTGCTACATCCAGGTGGAGGCCGACGGCAAGGTCACCCTCGACGTCCAGCAGGACGTCAAGGGCGACTTCAAGGTCGGCGGCAGCTACGCCTTCGGCAAGGGCTGGACCCCGGTCAGCTCCTCGAACGTGCAGAGCACGCCGGTCCGGGCGACCGTCACCGCCGCCGGGAAGGTCAAGGGCGCGCTCGGCGCCGAGGCGTCCGTCGGCCTCTACGGCGCCGTCGGCGTCACCGGCGACTTCGCGCCCTACCTGCGCGGCGAGGCCGACGTCAAGGCGACCGCGTCCAGCGACGGCAAGGCCTCCGTCAACGGGGCCTGGGCACTGTACGGCGGGTTCGACCTGAGCGGGAACCTCCAGCTCCAGCTCTCCCTCTTCGGCACGCCCGCCTTCGAGCGGAAGATCCCGCTCGGCTCGCTGAACCGCGAGTGGGCCCTGGCGAGCGGCAGCACCGGACGCTGACCGCCCCGGACGGCGGCGGGCGCGAGAAGTCGGCGCAGGGGTCTTCTCACTCCCTGTACCCATCAGTACATTGACGCCATGTCTAATACGCCGCTCGCGCCCGCCCCCGTGGCGTCGGAACACGTGGACCTCAGGCCCCGGAACGTGTCCTTCGGCTGGGAGGACACCCCGCTGCACTGGCTGCCCGGCGAGCCCTTCGCCGGGCACATGATCAACGTGCTGCACCTGCTGCTGCCCGCCGGCGAGCGGTGGTTCGTGCACGTCTACAAGCAGGCGCTCCCCCACATCGAGGACGAGCGGCTGCGGGAGGACGTCGTCGGCTTCATAGGCCAGGAGGCCATGCACGCCGCCGCCCACGACGACGTCCTCCCGCACCTCAAGCGGCTCGGCCTCGACCCGACGCCCTACACCGCCCAGGTGGACTGGCTGTTCGAGAAGCTGCTCGGCGACCGGACCCTGCCGCCGGGCCGCGCCCGGCACTGGTGGCTGATGGAGCGGATCGCGATGATCGCGGCGATCGAGCACTACACGGCGTTCCTCGGCGACTGGGTGCTCAACGCCGACGCCCTCGACCGGCGCGGCGCCGACCCCACCATGCTGGACCTGCTGCGCTGGCACGGCGCGGAGGAGGTCGAGCACCGCTCGGTGGCCTTCGACCTCTTCATGCACGTCGACGGCGGCTACCGGCGCCGGGCCCGGACCTGGGCGACGGCCTTCTCCGCCCTGGTCTTCCTGTGGCAGCGCGGCGTCCGCTTCTTCATGGAGAACGACCCCCACCTCACCGACGGCAAGGCCTCCTTCGGGCAGTTCCTCCAGGCCGGCCGGCAGGGGGTGCTCCCCTCGGCGGGCTCCATGCTGCAGTCCATCCCGAAGTACCTCTCCCGCACGTACCACCCCTCCCAGGAGGGCTCCACCGCCCAGGCGGTGGCCTACCTGGCCTCCTCCCCCGGCGCGAACGGCGGGGTGCGGGCATGAGGCGCGCGCTCGCCGTGACGGTGGGAGCGGCGGTCGCGGGCGCGGCCTGGGCGGCCCGGCGGTCCCTGAACCGCCGCATCGGCGACTCCCCGCTGTGGCCCCTGCCCGCCCTGGAGGTGCCGGTCTCGGGCCACTCGCCGCGCCGCGCGCTGCGCGCCCTGATCGTCTCCCGCACCCAGCCGGCGCAGAACGTACTGGAACTGGCCCTGGAATCACCGGAGCTGCCCGCGTGGACGCCGGGCGCGCACGTCGACGTCACCCTTCCCTCGGGGCTGGTCCGGCAGTACTCGCTGTGCGGCGACCCGGCGGACGAGGGCCGCTACCGGATCGCCATCCGGCTGGTCGAGGACGGCCGGGGCGGCTCCCGCGAGGCGCACGCCCAGCTCGTCGAGGGGGCCGAGCTGGAACTGCGGCCCCCGCGCAACCGCTTCGAGCTGCTCCCGGCGCCGTCGTACGCGTTCGTCGCGGGCGGCATCGGCATCACCCCGATCCTGCCGATGCTGCGCGCCGCCACCGCGGCGGGCGCCGACTGGACCCTCGTGTACGGCGGCCGCTCCCTCGACTCGATGCCCTTCCTGGACGACCTCGCGGCCTACGGTGACCGCGTCACCGTCCATCCCGAGGACGAGGTCGGCCTCCCCGACCTCACCCCGCTGGCGCGGACCGCGCCCGGCACCCTGGTCTACTGCTGCGGCCCCGAACCCCTGATGGCGGCCGTCACCGCGGCGGTCCGGGACCCGGCGGCCGTGCACCTGGAGCGGTTCGCCCCGTCCGCGGCGCCCGGACCGGCGCGGGCCTTCACGGTCGAACTGCGCCGCTCGGGACGGGTCGTCGAGGTCGGCGCGCAGGAGAGCACGCTCGCCGCGGTGCGCCGCGAGCTGCCGGACACCCCGTACTCGTGCGAGCAGGGTTTCTGCGGGACCTGCCAACACCGGGTCCTCGCGGGCGAGGTGGACCACCGCGACGACCTGCTCACCGACCAGGAGCGCGGGGAGTCGATGCTGCTGTGCGTCTCGCGGGCGAAGGGGGACCGCCTCGCCCTGGACCTGTGAAGGCTCCCCAGTAGGGTGTCCGCATGACGACCGGAGTGCGGCGCAGGATGGGTGTCGAGGAGCGGCGGCAGCAGCTGATCGGGGTTGCCCTGGAGCTGTTCAGCCACCGCTCGCCCGACGATGTGTCGATCGACGAGATCGCGGCGGCCGCGGGGATATCCCGGCCGCTGGTCTACCACTACTTCCCCGGCAAGCTCAGCCTGTACGAGGCGGCGCTGCGGCGGGCCGCCGACGAGCTGGCGCAGCGGTTCGTGGAGCCGCGGGAGGGGCCGCTCGGGGCGCGCCTGCTGCGGGTCATGGGGCGGTTCTTCGCGTTCGTCGAGGACCACGGGCCCGGTTTCTCGGCCCTGATGCGCGGCGGTCCCGCGGCCGGCAGCAGCCGGGCCAACGCGATGATCGACGAGGTCCGGCAGGCGGCGTACGAGCAGATCCTCACGCACCTGGGGATCGGGCCGGACGAGGTGCCGGCCCGGCTCGAACTCGTGGTGCGCTCCTGGGTGTCGCTCGCCGAGTCCACCGCGCTGATCTGGCTGGACGGGCGCCGGATCCCGCGGGGTGAGCTGGAGCTGCAGCTGGTGCACGACTTCGCGGCGCTGGCCGCGGTGAGCGCCGCGTACGACGCGGAGATGGCCGGGGTCCTCGTACGGATCCTGGCGGACGAGCCGGCCGACGGGCCGTTCGGGGAACTGGTGGGGCGACTGGTGGGGCTCGTGCCGGGCGGCGCCGCTCCGGCGGTGTGACCGGGCGCGCACATACCGCGCACTCCCTTGATCACCACCGGTGGTGATCACCGATAATGCCCGCGTGATCATTGACGACGGGATCTTGTTCCGGCCGGCCGTGGAGAAGGACGCCGGCACGCTGGTGCGGCTGTACGACGAGGCCGCCCGCTGGATGGTGAAGCACGGGATCGAACAGTGGAAGCCCGGCGACAAGGACGCCGCGCACTTCCGGTCGAAGATGCACGACGGAGAGGTGTGGCTCGCCGGGGACGCCGACGGGCGGGTGTGCGGGGCCTACGAGTTGTGGTGGTCCGACGAGGAGGCCTGGGGGATCCAGCCGCCGGTCGCGGGCTACGTGCACCGGCTGATGGTCTCGCGCGAGACCGCTCCCGCCGGAGCCGGACGCCGGCTGCTCGAACACGCCGAGCGGCGGACGGCCAGGACCGGGCGGGAGCGGGCGCGGCTGGACTGCGTCTCCACCAACCCCCGGCTGCTCGCGTACTACGTGGACGCGGGCTACCGGGTGGTCGGCGAGCTCCCCGACAAGCGGGGCAAGGACGGCAGGGTCTACGGGGTGATCCTGCTGGAGAAGCGGCTCGACCGGCTCACCGTCGTGTGAAGACGGCCACGGTGCGCGCCGGGACGGTGAACTCTCCTGTCGTGACGTCGTAGGCGGACTGCTTGACGGTGGCGTCGGAGCCCGCGGCCTGCACCGGGTGCAGCCGGTGGGCGGTGCCCGCGAGGGCGGTGACGCGCTGCGGCTGGGCGGTGGGGGTGGCGTTGAAGACCACCACGAGGTCGCCCAGGGCCATGGTGATGACGCCCGGCGTCTCCTCCCGGCCCGAGAGCGGGAACGCCAGCCGGGACTGGACGGCCTGCGCCGTGCCGAGGGCGAAATCCGGCTCGGTGGTGCGGATCTTCAGCAGGTCGCGGTGGGCGGCGGCCGTGGCGCCGATGTCGGTGCAGGTGGGCGCCGGTCCCGTCAGCAGCGGCTTCGCGTAGGGCCACTTCGGGGCGTTGTCGGCGGCCGGGGGCAGGCCGCGGCCGAAGCCGTTGCCGGCGCGGCAGTCCCACTGGATGGCGTTGAACCAGTCGCCGCTGTCGTAGGAGTTGCGGTCGAGGGACTTGGAGCGCAGCAGGTCCGTGCCGGCCTGGGACAGGGACGGGCCCTGGGAGAGGGTGGCCGTCGCCATGGCCAGGACCTGCATGCGCGCCCTGTCGGCGTTGGCGGTGGCGGGTGGGAGCTTGAAGGTCAGGGCGTCGGCGAGGGTCTCGTTGTCGTGGGCGTCCGCGTAGGCGAGGGCGTCGCCGGGGGCGGCCGCGTAGCCGGCCGGGGCGCCGTTGTAGTCGACCTCGGAGCCCTTGACGCGGCGCCCGGAGGTGTCGGTGAAGGCGTACGAGGCGAGGTTGCCGGAGAGGCCGACCTTGATCAGGTCCTGGGCGTGCAGGAGGCGGGCCTTCTGCTGCTCGGGGGTGCCGTTGGCGGGCGAGCCGTTCGGGGCGGTGAACAGGCCCGAGGCGAAGCCCTGGACGCGCGGGTCCTCGTCGAAGGGGCCGCCGCCGCGGACCGCGTCGCGCGCCCGGTCGGAGAAGGTGGCGATGCCCGTCCCGGCCATGTTCTTCTGCGTGGCCTGCACGAAGCGGGCGTCGTCGGCGATCTCGCCGAAGTTCCAGCCCTCCCCGTAGAGGACGATCTTCTTGCCGTCGACGCCGTCCTTGGCGGGCGTCAGGGCGTCCAGTGCGGCGCGGACGGCCAGGATGTTGGCCTTCGGGTGGTGGCCCATCAGGTCGAAGCGGAAGCCGTCGACCTTGTACTCCTTCGCCCAGGTGACGATCGAGTCGACGACCAGGCGGCCCATCATGGCGTTCTCGGGAGCGGTGTTCGCGCAGCAGGTGGAGGTGGCGACGCTGCCGTCGGCCAGCAGGCGCTGGTAGTAGCCGGGAACGATGCGGTCGAGGACCGACTTGTCCGACTGCCCGGCGGCGACGGTGTGGTTGTAGACGACGTCCATCACCGTGCGCAGCCCGGCCCCGTTCAGGGACTGGACCATCCTGCGGAACTCCACGGTACGGGCGGTGCCGTTCGGGTCGCTGGCGTAGCTGCCCTCGGGAACGGTGTAGTGCAGCGGGTCGTAGCCCCAGTTGTAGGAGTCCTTCGCCGCGGCGGCCGCCACGCACGCCTGCTGCTCCTGCGAGTCCGGCGCGTACACCGTGAGGTCGCAGGCGGGCTCGGTGCGGTCGGCGGCCTTCTCCGGGATGGTGCCGATGTCGAAGGCGGGCAGGAGGTGGACGTAGGAGGTGCCGGCGGCGGCCAGGTCGCGCAGGTGGCGCATGCCCGCCGAGGAGGTGTCGGTGAAGGCCAGGTACTGGCCGGGGTGGCCGCTGGTGCGGTCCGCGACGGAGAAGTCGCGGATGTGGAGCTCCTGGATCTGCGCGGAGGTGAACGGCACCGCCGCGGGCTTGCGCAGGGACTTCCAGCCGGGCGGGGCCAGCTTCGGGTCGGCGAGGTCGACGGCCAGGCTGTGGGTGGAGTCGGCGGTCAGGGCGGTGGAGTAGGGGTCGGTGACCAGGTTGCGGACGACCTGGCGGGCACTGGGGGCCCACACTGTCACCGCGAAGCGGTACGGCTTGCCGGTCCAGGAGCGCTCGCCGCGCACCGACCAGACGCCGGTGGCGTCGTCGCGGCGCATGGCGACGGTGCGGCCGTCGAGTTCGAGGGAGACCTGCTGGGCGGTGGGCGCCCAGACGGACAGGGTGGGGCGGCCGTCCTTGAAGACCGGGCCGAGGGCGGCGGTCGTCGCGTACAGGTCGTCGAGGACGCCGGCGAGCTGGACGCCGGTCGCGGCGAGGACGGCGCCGTTCGCGGCGCGGGCCGACGCGACGAGCTGGCCGCGCAGGGCCTCCCGTACGCGGTCACGGTCGCGGGGGTCGACGCGGAACGCGGTGGAGGCGGCCAGGTGCGGGAACTTCTGCTTCTGAGCGGCGGTCAGCTCGGTGCGGCCCAGCCGCAGCCACTGGGCCGGGCCGGTCAGGGCGCCGTTCTCCGCCTTCACGGCGCCTTCGCGGGAAGCGAGGAGCTGGACGGAGGCGGCGGCCGCGGGGGCGTTCCAGGCGACGGTGTCGCGGTCGATCCAGACGGCCTGGGACTTGGTGAGGTCGAGGGCGGCGGCGGAGCCGGCGGGCTGCGGCAGGAGGTACTTCTCCTGGCCGCCCAGCATCCACACCTCGTGGCCGGTGGCCTTCAGGTCCAGCGACTGGTCGGTGGGCAGGTCCTTCTCGTCGCCCTTGTGCAGGATGTAGCTGAGGCTGGTCGCGCCGGCGGCGAGGGGGACCTCGTAGACCGCGCCGAAGGAGTCGGTACGGGCCGGCGGCAGCGGCTTGGACCAGTCGGTCGGGGTCGCGGCCCCGGTCCACACGTGCAGGCCCCAGCCGTCGTAGGCGCCGTCGGGGCGCTGGTGGTGCAGGACCGCCTTGCCCTGGTCCTGCGGCGGGTAGGGCGGGCGGTCGGTGCGGGCGGGCTCCTTGCCCTGCTCGAGCCAGACCTCGCCGGTCTTCGTCACGTCGATGGTGCGGTCGGCGGCGACGTCCTTGTTGCCGTCCTTGTCGATGACGAGGTAACCGACCGAGGAGGCACCGGGCTTGAGCTTGACGTACGCGAAGGCTCCGTAGGCGTCGCGGCCGGTGAAAGCGTGGCCGGCCGGCCACGGCGTGGCCTCGCCCTCGGCGATGTCGCCCCAGGCGTACAGCCGCCAGTCGGTGTAGTCGCCGTCGGGGCGGTTGTAGTGGACGACCGCGTAGTCGCGCTGGGTGGCGGTGGGCACCTCTACGGGCGGGGCCTGGCCGGCGACGGACGCGGCGAGGGCGCTCGCGGTGCGGCCGGCGGAGTCGACGACGACGGCCTTGTAGCGCAGCGGGGTACCGGCCGGCGCGGTGACGTGCTGGGTGACCTTGTAGGGGGCGTGGTCGGCGGAGCCGAGGACCTGCCACGGGTCGTTGCCGGTCTGCGCGGCGAAGACGACCCGGTTCAGGCCGCCGCCGCTGACGTCGGCGGACAGCTCGACGGTGCCGGCGGCGCCGGGAGCCGGGGCCTTGAGGGTCAGGGCGGGCTTGGCGGTGGGCGCGGCGAGCGGCTTGACGGCCTGGAGGACCACCGAGCCGAGGGCGGGGACGACGACGGTGAGCCTGCCCGCGGCGGAGGCGCGGATCAGGGCGGTGCCGCCGTACAGGGTGCGGTACTGGGCGCCGGCCGGGGCGTCGATCTCGACGGTGCGGGACTCGGCGCCGTTGTTCGCGGCGACCAGGTACTCGGTACGGGTGCGGGCGTCGGTGCGGGCGAAGGCGTACACGCCGCCGTCGGAGAAGCGTTCGCTCTGGATGCCGTCGCGCAACGCCGGGTGGGCCTTGGTCAGCTTCGAGAGAGCACTGATCTCCTTGTAGAGGGGGTGCTCCGGATCGTAGGCATCGCTCGCGTGCGTGCGCGCCGTTCCGAGCTGGTCGTCGTCCAGGTAGTCGGCGGTCTTCGAGGCGAACAGCGGCTGGCGCGCGTCCTTGTCGCCGCCCGCGCCGGTGTAGCCCTGCTCGTCACCGGAGTAGATCACCGGGTTGCCGCGGGAGAGGAACATCAGCTCGTTGGCGAGACGGTAGCGGGCCAGCAGCTCCTGCTCGCCGGCGTCCGGCCGGTCCTGCTTCAGGAAGGAACCGAAGCGGCCCATGTCGTGGTTGCCGAGGAAGGTCACCTGCTCGTAGGCGTTCGCCCTGCCCGAGGTGTAGCGGTAGTCGTCGGCGAGGACGGAGCCCAGCCGGGAGGCACCCGCGCCCTGGGAGGCGTACGCGCGGATCGCGTCCTGGAGCGGGAAGTCCAGGGTGGCGTCCAGACGGCCGCGCGTCACGTACGGGGAGGTGACGGCGGTGTCGGCGGAGTAGACCTCGCCGAACATGAAGAAGTCGTCGCGGCCGCGCTTCGCCGCGTACGCGTCGAGGGCGGTCGCCCACTGGGTCCAGAACTCCGTGTTGACGTGCTTGACCGTGTCGATGCGGAAGCCGTCGATCCGGAAGTCCTTGACCCACTTCTCGTAGATCTTCTCCATGCCGCTGACGACCTCGGGGCGCTCGGTCCACAGGTCGTCGAGGCCGAAGAAGTCGCCCTGCTCGGATGACTCGCCGGCGAAGGTGGAGTCACCCCGGTTGTGGTACATCGTCGGGTCGTTGAGCCAGCCGGGCACCTTGAGGTTCTTCTTCGCGTCCGGCACGAACGGGGTCCTGGGGAAGGACTCCCCGTCGACCTTCGGGAACTTCTTCTTCCCGTCGGCGTAGTCCTTGTCGTCGAAGGGGGCGCCGTCCTTCGTCAGATAGGGGAACGCCCCCTTCGACAGGTAGGAGTAGGAGGCCTCCCGGTAGTCCACGACGTCGGCGGTGTGGTTGGTGATGACGTCGAAGAAGACCTTCATCCCCTTCGCGTGGGCCTTGTCGATCAGCCGTTCCAGGTCCGCGTTGGTCCCGAAGTGCGGGTCGACCTGGGTGAAGTCGGTGATCCAGTAGCCGTGGTAGCCGGCGGAGACGTCGTCGCCCTTGCCCTGTACCGGCTGGTTCTTGAAGATCGGCGCCATCCAGATGGCCGTGGTGCCGAGCCCCTTGATGTAGTCGAGCCGGTCGGTGAGCCCCTTGAGGTCGCCGCCCTGGTAGAAGCCCTTGTCGGTGGGGTCCAGGCCGGTCTCCAGGCGGGAGCCGGTCAGTCCGCCGCGGTCGTTGCGCGGGTCACCGTTGGCGAACCGGTCCGGGAGCACGAAGTAGAACTGCTCGCGGGTCAGGTCGTGACGGGCCGGCTCGGCGGCCAGTTTCGCGTCCGAGGGCGGGGCGGGCGCCTTGGCCTCGGCGGCCGCGGCGGGGAGGGCGGGCAGGAGCGTCACGGCCAGGGCGGCGGCGAGCACTCCTGCGGCAGGGCGTATCAAGGCGGGTCTCCTTGTGTACGTGTCGCATGGATGAGGGCCGCCCGGGTGGAGGCGGGGCAGGTGCTGCCGGGCGGCCCTGGTCGGTGGGGCGGGCGGCGGTCAGCTGCGCCAGGTGTCGCTCAGCGTGACCTTGCCGCTCGCGGGGACGGTGGCCGTCCGGTTGGCGCCGCTCTCCCAGGTGACGTTCCCGGAGGCGTCCTTGCGGACGTACTTGTACGCGAAGGACGTGCCGGCCGGGAGCGTGACGTCGAGCTTCCACACGGGATAGGCGGCCGGGTCCAGCTTGAGCGCGGCGCCGGTGTTCCAGCCGCCCAGCTCGGCGCGGTCCCCGGTGACGTAGATGTTCTGGCCCGGCACGGTGGTGGCGTTGACGGCGAACGCGGCGCCGCCGGGGCCCGCCGGGGTACCGGCGCAGGTACGGGCGTCGACGTGCAGGGCGAGGGCGGTCCCGGCGCCGAGCGTCGCGGTGAACCGGCCGTCGGAGCCGACGGTGACGGTGCGCCCGCTCTGCACGTCGCAGTAGGCGCCGGCGGGGAGCGAGGTCTGGAAGGTCCGGGTCAGGGCCGAGGTCTCGTGGTTGATCGCGACGTACGCCTTGGAGCCGCGGCCGAAGGCGATCTGGTCGCCGCCGTTGTCCCACCAGTTGCCGACGGCCTGCCCGCGGGCCGCGTTGCGGAAGCCGACCATGGAGGAGATCTCCCGCCAGGCGTGCTGGCACTTCCATCCGTCGGAGTAGCAGGCGTTGACCGTGCCGCCGTTCGGCGGGCCGGCGTCCTTGTCGGTCCACTCGTAGCCGGAGTGCACGTCGGGGGAGCCGTACGGCCAGGCCAGCGCGAAGACACTGGCGAGGGTGTAGGCGGAGCCGTCCTTGTAGGTCAGCGTGTCGCCGACCCGCTCGGTGTCGTGGTTGTCGACGAAGACGCCGCTCCGGGCGGAGGGCATGTAGCCCCAGGCCTCGCCGAAGTTCTTCAGGAAGGCGAGGTTCTCGTTCTGGAAGACGCGCTTGAGGTCGCGGGCGTAGCGGAACTCCTGCACGTCCCCGTTGCCCAGGTACTCGCTCGGCGAGACGGCCTCTCCGGCCCCGTGGATGGCCTCCTGCTTCCAGTAGACGCCGGGATTGGTCAGCCGGGACTTGATGTTGGCGAGGTCGGCGGCGGGCATGTGCTTGGCGGCGTCGATGCGGAAGCCGTCGACGCCCAGCGACAGCAGGTCGTTGAGGTATCCGGCGATGCGGCCCCGTACGTAGTCCTCGCCGGTGTCCAGGTCCGCGAGCTGCACGAGCTCGCAGTTCTGGACGTTGCCGCGGTCCTGGTAGTCGGAGATCGTCGCCCGGCAGTCGTCCAGGTCCGAACCGGAGTAGATCCCGGGGTAGTTGTACTTCGAGTACGAACTCCCGCCCGTCCCGGTGAGGGTGGCGTTCGCGTCCGCCGGGCCCGCCATGTGGTTGACGACCGAGTCGACGACGACCTTCACGCCCGCGGCGTGACAGGTGTCGACCATGGCCTTGAAGGCCGTACGGTCACCCAGCCGGCCGGCGATCTTGTAGCTGACGGGCTGGTAGGAGGTCCACCACTGGCTCCCCTGCACGTGCTCCTGCGGGGGCGAGACCTGGACGTAGCCGTAACCGGCGGGGCCGAGGCTGTCGGTGCAGGCCCTGGCCACGGAGTCGAAGCGCCACTCGAACAGGACGGCGGTGACGTCCTTCTCACCGGGAGGCGCGGCGGCGGCCGGCGGCGCGGAGGCGGTGAGCGCGGCAGCGGCGACGAGCGCGGAGGCGGTACTGAAAAGAGTTGCAGCTCTGACGGCTCTGGCAGGCATGCGGGGTCCTCCTGGGGGGAGAGGTGGGGATTGGAGCGACCGTAGGTGCCAGGTAGGAGCGCTGCAAGACTTTGCGCAAGAGATTGCAGAATTGTTTCCGAGGCGTATCCTCCCGTCCCCCCGCCCCGACTACGGCCCCCCGGGGGCGAGTTCGGGGGGGGCGGGGGGCGGCGGGTGCGGGGCGGGGCGGGGGCTTCGGGAAGGGACGGGATCCACTCGGCCGGCATCAGAGATGTCCTGGGGTTTCCCGTCAGTCCCATCGTCTTCCGTGTCGGGCCGGCCCCTCAAGGGCGCTCCCTACGGTCGCGTCGCTACGCGATGGCCTTCGGCCACCCTTGACCGTCCGTCCCGCCACGGAAAATTCGAGGACTGCCAGGAAGCCCCCAGAAGAACGGGCCGGGCGTTCCGTTCCAGGGACGGGCACCTCAGCGACGCGAGCCGGTGGTCGGGGTGCGCCTCAGATCGCTACGCGCTCCTGCCAGGCGGCGTCCGCGAGCCTCTGGGGCTGGGCATAGGCCGCCATCGATCGCTACGCGCTCCCGCGAGACGGCGTCCGCGAGCCTCTGGGGCTGGGCATAGGCCGCCATCTGTCGCGCACGGTTCCCGCTCACGCGGCTGCGATCCGTCCGAGGCCGGGCACACAGCCGCCACCCATCGCTACACGCTCCTGCCTGGTGGCGTCTGCGAGCCCCAAGGGCTGGACACAAGCCGCCGTCGATCGCGTCGCACGCTCTCGATCACACGTCTCCAGTTCGTCCGGGGCAGGTCGCAAGCCGCAGAAACCTTCCACCGCCCCGCGCAGACGGCGTCCGCCCCTCCCACGGGGTGGAAAAGCGCCAGACGACGGCAGGAGCGATCCCAATCCATGTGTGCGTGGGTGGCCGCACCGAAAAGCCGCCGATATGCCCCAATCGCACCTGTCTGCACCGGCGGATGGGATCCCACCATCCCCTTGTCCGGGGTTGGCATCGGCTGAGCCGATGGATCCCCCCCTGCCCCCGATTTCGCCCCTCCCGGCGACGAACAAGCGTCGGACGCCTTCCGGGAGGGGCGATGGAAAGTTTCTGCGGCCCGCGGCCAGCCCCGGACGAACTGCAGACGCGTGATCGGGAAAGCCGGGCCGTAGTGGGCGGCCTCTACGCGTCCCACGGGAGCGCCTAGCGATCGATGGCGGCCTCCGTCCGGCCCCAGACGGACCGCAGACGCGTGATCGAGGAGCGCGTAGCGATCGATGGCGGTTCATGCCCCACCACAGGGGCTCGCCGACGCCGTCTTCGAGGAGCGCGGAGCGATCGGTGGCGGCCTATGTCCAGCCCACGACATCTGCGGGCGCCGTCCCACAGGAGCGCGTAGCGATGGGTGGCGGCTTATGCCCAGCCCACGGGGCCTGCGGACGCCGTCCTCGAGGAGCGCGTAGCGATGTGGGGCGCACCCCGGACACCGGCTCGCATCGCTGAGGTGCCCGTCCCTGGAACGGAACGCCCGGCCCGTTCTTCTGGGGGCTTCCTGGCAGTCCTCGGATTTTCCGTGGCGGGACGGGCGGTCAAGGGTGGAGCGCAGCGACATCGCGTAGCGACGCGACCGCAGGGAGCGCCCTTGAGGGGCCGGCCCGACACGGAAGACGATGGGACTGACGGGAAACCCCAGGACATCCCTGATACCGCCCGGCGCGGACCCTGCTCCTCGAAGCCCCCGCCGACGCATACCGATCCCGCCCACACGGACCCCGCCCCCCGAAGCCCCCGCTCCGCAGGCCACCGGCCCCGCCGTGATCCCGCCCCTCCCGAAGCCTCCGCCCCGCCGGGATCCCAGCCCCCCGGAGCCCCCGCCCCTACTCCGGGACCTGGCCCGTCGACCCGCGGACCACCAGCTCCGGCTGGAAGACGTACTCCGTGCGCTGGACCGGGGTCCCCGAGACCGCCTCCAGGAGGGCGCCGACCGCCGCCGTCGCCATCGCCCGTACCGGCTGGCGGACCGTGGTCAGCGGCGGGTCCGTGAAGGCGATCAGCGGCGAGTCGTCGAAGCCGACCACGGACACGTCCTGCGGCACCCGCAGGCCGCGCTCGCGCGCGGCTCTTATGACCCCGAGCGCCATGGGGTCGCTGCCGCACACGATGCCCGTGCACCCGCGGTCGAGGAGGGCGCCGCCCGCGGCGTGCCCGCCCTCGACCGTGAAGAGGGTGCGCTGGATCCGCCCCTCGGCCTCCGCGTCCGGGACGACGGACCGGAAGCCCTGCTCCTTGCGGGCCGACGGCACGTAGCGGGTCGGGCCGATGGCCAGGCCGATCCGTTCGTGCCCGAGGTCCTGCAGGTGCCGTACGGCCATCTCGGCGGCCGCCCGGTCGTCCGGGGAGATGAAGGGGGCGTTCACGTGCTCGTTGAAGCCGTTGATCATCACGAACGGCAGCCCGCGTGCGGCGAGCCGCTGGTAGCGGGCGGGATCGGCGTGGGCGTCCGCGTGCAGCCCCGACAGGAAGACGATGCCGGTGACGCCCCGCTCCTCCAGCTGCTCCACCAGCTCGTCCTCGGTGGCCCCGCCCGGGGTCTGCGTGCACAGCACGGGCGTGTAGCCGTGTCCGGCCAGAGCCTGTTCGATGACCTGGGCGAACGCCGGGAAGATCGGGTTGGTCAGCTCGGGGATGAGCAGTCCGACCAGGCCGTTGCTGCGGCGCTTGAGCCGCACGGGCCGCTCGTAGCCGAGCAGGTCCATCGCGGCCAGCACCTTGTGCCGGGTGCCGGCCGCGACGCCCGCCTTGCCGTTGAGCACGCGGCTGACCGTCGCCTCGCTGACCTGGGCCTGCGCAGCGATGTCGGTCAGCCGCAGCGCGGAGGTCACCCCTGCCACCACACCGTGGTGTCGGCGGGCAGGACGTCGGGGTCGGCGAGCTCACCGCTGGTGAGCAGGACGGTGCCCGGCGCGGGCAGGGCCACCGGCTCGCCGGTGGTGTTCGCGGTGCAGACGAAGTCCCCGCGGCGGAAGGCGAGGACGCCCTCGGGCGCGGGCAGCCACTCGACGGCGTCGCCGGCGCCGAGCTGCGGGTGGGCGCGGCGCACCTGGAGGGCCGAGCGGTACAGCTCCAGGGTGGAGGCCGGGTCGCCGGTCTGCGCCTCGACGCTCAGGCCGGCCCATTCGGCGGGCTGGGGCAGCCAGCTGCCGCCGGTGCCGAAGCCGTAGGGGGCCTGGTCGCCGGACCACGGGAGGGGGACGCGGCAGCCGTCGCGCAGCCCGTCCTGGCCGTTCTCCTTGAAGAAGGAGGGGTCCTGGCGGACCTCGTCGGGCAGGTCGGTGACCTCGGGCAGACCGAGTTCCTCGCCCTGGTAGACGTACGCGGATCCGGGGAGGGCCAGCATCAGCAGGGCGGCGGCGCGGGCGCGGTCCAGGCTGCCGAAGCGGGTGCGGTGGCGGACGACGTCGTGGTTGGAGAGCACCCAGGTGGTGGGCGCGCCGACGGTCCGCATCGAGTCGAGGGACTCGTCGATGGTGGCGCGCAGGGCCGGGGCGTCCCAGCCCGTGGTCAGGTAGTGGAAGTTGAAGGCCTGGTGGAGCTCGTCGGGCCGCAGGTAGAGGGCGGTGCGGTCGGCGCTGGGGGTCCAGGCCTCGGCGACGCCGATGCGGTCGCCGGCGTACTCGTCGAGGACCTTGCGCCAGGTGCGGTAGATCTCGTGGACGCCGTCCTGGTCGAAGAACGGCAGGACCTGGTTGCCGAGGAGCTTGAGCTGCTCGTCGCGGCCTAGGTCGGGCAGGCCGGGGGCCTTGACGAGGCCGTGGGCGACGTCGATGCGGAAGCCGTCGACGCCGAGGTCCAGCCAGAACCGCAGGACGGATCGGAATTCGTCCTGGACGGCGGGGTGCTCCCAGTTGAAGTCGGGCTGCTCGGGGGCGAAGAGGTGCAGGTACCACTCGCCGTCGCCGACGCGGGTCCAGGCGGGGCCGCCGAAGATGGACTCCCAGTCGTTGGGCGGGAGTTCGCCGTTCTCGCCCTGGCCGGGGCGGAAGTGGAAGCGCTCGCGCAGCGGGCTGCCGGGGCCTTCGCGGAGTGCCTGCTTGAACCATTCGTGCTGGTCGGAGCAGTGGTTGGGGACGAGGTCGACGATGATGCGCAGGCCGAGTGCGTGGGCTTCGCGGATCACGGCGTCGGCGTCGTGCAGGGTGCCGAACATGGGGTCGATCGCCCGGTAGTCGGCGACGTCGTAGCCCGCGTCGGCCTGCGGTGAGGCGTAGAAGGGGCTGAGCCAGACGGCGTCGACGCCGAGGTCCTTGAGGTAGGGCAGGCGGCTGCGGATGCCTTCGAGGTCCCCCATGCCGTCTCCGTTGGAGTCGGCGAAGCTGCGCGGATAGACCTGGTAGATCACCGCGTCTCTCCACCAGCCGGGCAGGGTGCCGGTGGTGGTGGGAAGTGCGTCGGCGAGGTGCTGGGTCATGTCGTCCTTGAGGAGGTCGGGCCGGGAGGTGGAACGGGCGGGCTCGGGTGGTCAGCCCTTGGTGGCGCCTGCCGTCATCCCGGCGACGAGGTGACGCTGGGCGAATACGAAGAAGATCGCCGCGGGGATGGCGATGAGGACCGAGGCGGCGCTCATGGCACCCCAGTTGGAGGTGTACTGGGTGACGAAGGTCTGCAGTCCGCCGGCCAGGGTGAGGTTCTCGTCGCCGACCATGAAGGCGGAGGCGTAGGCGACCTCGCCCCAGGCGGTGATGAAGGCGTAAAAGCCGGTGACGGCGAGGCCGGGCTTGGCGAGCGGGAGGATCAGCCGCCAGAAGGTGCCGAAGGGGTTGAGTCCGTCGACGCGGCCCGATTCGTCGATCTCGACGGGGATGGTGTCGAAGAAGCCCTTCATCATCCATGCGCAGAACGGCACGGCGATGGTGAGGTAGGTGATGATCAGGCCGACGGGCTGGTTGAGCAGCCCGAGCTGTCCCATCAGGTTGTAGAGCGGGACGATCAGGATGGCCATGGGAAACATCTGCGTGATGAGCAGGGTCCACATGAGGGGCTTCATGCCGGGGAACTTGAAGCGGCTGACCGCGTATCCGGTGGTGGCGGCGATGAAGACACCGAGGACGGTGGTGACGCCGGCGACCAGGACGGAGTTGAGGAACCAGTCGAGGAAGTGGCTCGACTCCAGCAGGTACTCGTAGTTGCTGAGGGTGGGTTCCTTGACGAAGTCCGTGGTGATCGCGTGCTGCGCGGGCTTGAGCGAGGTCAGCAGGATCCACAGGACCGGGAAGACGGCGATGACCGACGCGACGACGAGCGTGGCGTGGAGGCCGACGGAGGCGAGCGGGGAGCGGCTGCCCCGGGTACGCGTGCTGGTCATGGTCACCACACCTCTCCCTGCTTGCGCAGCGAGCGCCGGTAGACCAGCGCGAAGATCATGAGCAGCAGGAGGATCAGGACGCCCCACGTCGCGGAGACGGCGAAGTCGCGCGGGCTCGTGATGAAGGCCTCCCGGAAGGCCTGGGTCACCAGGATCTCGGTGGAGTCTCCCGGTCCGCCGCGGGTGAGCAGGAAGATCACCGGGAACATGTTGAAGGTCCAGATGGTGGAGAGCAGGATCACGGTCATGCTCACCGCGCGCAGTCCGGGCAGGGTGATGTGCCGGAAGCGCTGCCAGGCGCTGGCGCCGTCCATCTCGGCGGCCTCGTAGAGCTCGCCGGGGATGGACTGCAGGCCGCCGAGGAGGGCGACCATCATGAAGGGGATGCCCAGCCAGACGTTGACGGCGATGACCGAGAACTTGGCCCAGGTCGGGTCGTCGAGCCACGGCACTGCGGCGATGCCGCCGCCGTCGAGGACCTTGTTGAGGATGCCGTTGTCGCGGTTGAAGAGGAACCGCCAGGCGAATACGGAGACGAAGCCGGGCACGGCCCAGGGCAGGATGAGCGCCATGCGGTAGGCGGCGCGGCCCCGGAACTGCCGGTTCAGCATGTTGGCGAGGGTCAGTCCGAGCACGAACGTGATGGACACGCACGCGACGGTCCAGACCACCGTCCACACCAGCCGCTGCAGGAACACCGGGTCGCCGAGCACCGCCGTGTAGTTGTCGAGTCCGATGAACTCGTACGTGGCGTCGATGTGGCGGGCGCCGATGTCACGGGCGACGTTGCGCTCGTTGGCGTCGGTCAGCGACAGGTAGATGCCGCGCACCAGCGGCCAGCCGATGATCACGCCGAGGACGAGCACCACCGGGGCGACCATGGCCCAGGCGTACCAGTGGGTGGCGAGGGCGCGCCTCAGGCCACCGGTGTTGCGTGTGTTGCCTGTGTTCCCGCTGTCAGTCCAGCGGCTCCGGCCGCGGACGGCGGAGTCGTTCCCGACTCCGTCGTCCGCGGCCTTCACCACCGACTGGCTGGTGTCAGCAGCCATCGTTTCGTTACTTCCAGCCCTTGAGGATCTTGCGGAACTCGATGCCGGCCGCCTTGGCCGCGTCCTCCGGGCTCGACGCCCCGGTGATCGCCTTGGTGTATTCGACCTTCAGCGGCTCGAAGAGGGAGCCGTTCTCCGGGATCCAGGCGCGCTCGACGGCCTTGTCCACGGCCGGCTTGAAGAACTGGACCATCTCGCTGCTCTTGACGTCCGGCTGCTCGTAGGCGGCGGTACGGGTGGGCAGCAGGCTCAGCTCCTTGGCGGACTGGACCTGGACCTCCTGGGAGGTCATGTACTCGACGAAGGCGTGGGCGGCGGCGCGGTTCTTCGAGCCGGCGTAGACGCCGAGGTCGTGGCCGCCCTGCGGGGCGCCGGCCTTGGCCGAGCCGGCCGGGACGGCGGCGACGCCGAGGTTGGCCTTGTCCTTGAACTGGTCGCCGGCGTAGGTGTCGGCGACGGCCCACGGACCGTTGATCATCATGGCGGCCTCGCCGGTCTTGAAGGCCGTCTGCATGTTGGCGTAACCGTCGGTGGCGTTGGTGACGGCCGCACCGGAGGCGACGAGGTCGCGGGCGGTCTTGAAGGCCTTGACGCCCGCTTCGTTGTCGACGGTGACCGTCTTGTTCTTCGCGTCGACGAGGTCGCCGCCCTCGCCGTAGATCAGCGGGAGGAACCAGTAGGAGTCGTCACCGCGCAGGTAGAGGCCGGCCTTGCCGGTCTTCGCCTTGATGGCGGCGGCGGCCGTCTTGACCTCTTCCAGCGTCTTGGGGGGCTGGACGCCGGCGTCGGCGAGCATCTTCTTGTTGTAGAAGAGGCCGAGGGTGTCGATGACCTGCGGCACGGCGTAGGTCTTGCCCTCGTACTTGCCGCTGGCCGCGGCCTGCGGCAGGAACTCGCTGTCGACCTTCTTCGCCATGTCCGCCGGGACCTCGTCGAGGTAGCCGAGGGACGCGAAGTCGGCGACCCAGCCGACGTCGGCGCGGATCACGTCAGGCGCGTCGGAACCGCTGCTGAAGGCGTTCTTGACCTTGTTCTGCGCGTCGCCGTACGGGACGTTGACGTACTTGACGGTGACCTTCGGGTGCTTCGCGGTGAACGCCTCGGCGATCTTCTGGAAGCTGGCCTTCTCGGCATCGTTCGCGGTGTCCCACCACGTGACCGTGCCGGAAAGCTCGCCGCCGGCGTCGGTCCCGCCGTCGCCCTTGTCGTCACCGCCGCAAGCCGTCGCCGCGAGCGCCAGGGCCGCGACCAGCGCGGTGGCCGCTATGCCACGCCGCATATGAACTCCTTCGATGATCCCGGCCGCGCCCTCGCGGTCCCGAGTTGCCAGGAACGTAACAAGACTGAAAGAGGACCGAAAGGCCTTGCGCAAACTTTCTGCAAGCGGAGGCGATCGTTACATCCGTGTGTCCGTACGGTGTCCGCGGCTTGCTGTTAGTTCGAGTCACCTTCGACTGCCCGGGCCCGCAACCAGGGGGGTAGTCGCCGCGTTGACCCCGATATGACCCACGAGTCGACGGCCGTCGGCCTTGCAAGCGCTTACAGCAACGCGACGACCGCGCGCGGTGACTGGTGGCGCGATGCCGTCATCTACCAGGTGTACGTACGCTCCTTCGCCGACAGCGACGGCGACGGGATCGGCGACCTGCGCGGCGTCCGCTCCCGCCTCCCCCACCTCGCCCGCCTCGGGGTCGACGCCGTGTGGCTGACCCCGTTCTACGTCTCGCCGCAGGCGGACGGCGGCTACGACGTCGCCGACTACCGGGCCGTCGACCCGCTCTTCGGCGAGCTGGCCGACGCCGAGGAGCTCGTCCGCTCCGCCCACGAGCTGGGGCTGCGGGTCATCGTGGACGTGGTGCCGAACCACACCTCCGAGCAGCACCCGTGGTTCCGGGCCGCGCTCGCCGGCGAGCCGGGGGCGCGGGGGCGCTACCTCTTCCGCCCCGGGCGGGGCGCCGACGGCGGCCTCCCGCCGAACGACTGGGAGTCGATCTTCGGCGGCCCGGCGTGGACCCGGGTACCGGACGGCGAGTGGTACCTGCACCTCTTCGCCCCCGAGCAGCCGGACCTGGACTGGACCCACCCGGACGTTCCGGCGGAGTTCGAGTCCGTCCTGCGCTTCTGGCTCGACCTCGGCGTCGACGGCTTCCGCATCGACGTCGCCCACGGCATGGTCAAGGCCGACGGCCTGCCGGACATCGGCCGCGGCGCCCAGGCCACGCTGATCGGCAGCGAGCCGCTGCCGTTCTTCGACCAGGACGGGGTGCACGAGATCCACCGCGCGTGGCGGCGGCTGCTCGACTCCTACGGGGGCCGGCGCATCGGGGTCGCCGAGGCGTGGGCCCCGTCCTCGGAACGGCTCGCCCTGTACGTCCGCCCGGACGAACTCCACCAGGCCTTCAACTTCCGCTTCCTGAACTGCCCGTGGGACCCGGGGGCGATGCGGACGGTGATCGACGAGTCCCTGGCCGCCACGACGGGCGTGGGCGCCCCCACCACCTGGGTCCTGTCGAACCACGACGTGGTCCGCCACGTCACGCGCTACGGCGGCGGTGCGCAGGGCCTCGCCCGGGCCCGCGCCGCGGCCATGCTGATGCTGTCCCTGCCGGGCTCGGCGTACCTCTACCAGGGCGAGGAACTGGGCCTGCCGGAGGTCACCGCCCTCCCCCCGGAGTCCCGCCAGGACCCCGCCTTCCGCCGCGGCCGGCGCGAGCAGATCCCCGTGGGCGCGCCCACCCCCGGCATCATCGCCCCACGCCACGGCGAACCGCCCGCCCGGCAGGCGCCCGCCCCCACTCGGCCGCAGGCCGAACCCGGCACCGGGCCCGTGCCGGAGGCGCGGGGGCAGGAGCAGGAGCCCGGGCCGGCGGCCCAGGCGTGCTGCGGGCCGCGGGCGCCGGGAGCCTGCCGGACGGAGGCCGCGCCCGGGCCCACGCCCGAACCCCCCACCGCGCCGCAACCGCCAGGAGCCGGCCGTGCGCACCCCGGCAGCGGGCCCGAGGCGGAGGCCGACAGCGGGTCCGAGGCGCAGCCCGACAGCGGGACCGGGGTACAGCCCGGCAGCAGGCTTGAGCCGGAGCCCGGCAGCGGGCCCCAGGCGGAATTCGGGTCCGGGCCGCAGCCCGGCTGTGGGCCGGGGGCGCAGCCCGAGAGCGGGCCCGGGGCACAGCCCGGGAGGGGGTCCGTGCCGGAGCCCGGTAGCGGGTCCGGGGCGGAAGCCCGGGTGTGCTGCGGGACCCAGGTCGAAACGGGGCTCGGGCCGGAGCACGATCTGCCGACCGCACCGCAGGCGCAGGAAGCCGGCCGGGCGCAGCCCGGCAGCGGGACCGGGGCACAGCCCGGGAGCGGGACCGGGGCACAGCCCGGGAGCGGGACCGGGGCACAGCCCGGGAGGGGGTCCGGGCCGCAGCCCGGCAGCGGGCCCGAGGCGGAATTGGATTCCGGGCCGCAGCCCGGCAGTGGGTCCGGGGCGGAGGCCGGGAGGGGGTCCGGGGCGGAGGCCGGGAGCGGGCACGGGCCGGAGCCCGATCTGCCGACCGCGCCGGAGGCGGAGGGGCAGGACGGGCTGCGCGACGGCTGCCGCGTCCCGCTGCCCTGGTCCGGGGCGGAGCCCCCGTACGGCTTCGGGCCCGCCGGCAGCTGGCTGCCGCAGCCCCCCGAGTGGGCCGGCCTGAGCGTCGCCGCCCAGACCGGCGACCCCCACTCCACGCTGGAGCTCTACCGCGCCGCCCTGGAACTGCGCCGGGCCATGCCCGGCCTCGGCGCACCCGAAGCGGCCGGCCCGTCCCCGGACCACCCCTGCGGGATGCGCTGGCTCACGGCCCCCGACGGAGTCCTCCTCTTCACCCGCCCCGGCTTCGCCTGCACCCTCAACACCCGCCCCGAGCCCGTCGAGCTGCCCGCGCCCGGTCGCCCCGTACTCTCCAGCGCCCCCGTCGAGACCGACGGCCGCACCGTCCGTCTTCCCCCGGATTCGTGCACGTGGTGGGCATTTTGACGTGGCGGCCGGTACAGTCCAATCCCGTGACCGCACGGCTAGCCGACATCGCAGCCCAGGCGGGGGTCAGCGAAGCCACAGTCAGCCGCGTGCTCAACGGCAAGCCCGGTGTGGCCGCGGGCACCCGCGAATCCGTGCTGGCCGCGCTCGACGTCCTCGGATACGAACGTCCCGTGCGGCTGCGCCAGCGCAGCGCCGGCCTCGTCGGTCTCATCACGCCGGAGCTGGACAACCCCATCTTCCCGGCGCTCGCCCAGGTCATCGGCCAGGCCCTGACCCGCCAGGGGTACACGCCGGTGCTGGCCACGCAGACCCCCGGCGGGTCCACCGAGGACGAGCTGACCGAGATGCTCGTCGACCGCGGGGTCTCCGGGATCATCTTCGTCTCCGGCCTGCACGCCGACACCACGGCCGATATGGGCCGTTATGACCAACTCCGCGGCCAGGGCGTCCCCTACGTCCTCATCAACGGCTTCTCCGACAAGGTGCAGGCCCCCTTCGTCTCCCCCGACGACAGGGCCGCGATGCACCTCGCCGTCACCCACCTCGCCGCCCTCGGCCACACCCGGATCGGCCTGGCGGTCGGACCGAAGCGGTTCGTGCCGGTCCTGCGCAAGATCGAGGGCTTCCGCGCCGGGATGCAGGAGCGGCTCGGGCTCGGCGAGGCGGAGACCGAGGAACTGATCCAGCACTCCCTCTACTCCCTCGAAGGCGGCCAGGCCGCCGCGTCCGCGCTGATCTCGCGCGGCTGCACGGCCGTGGTGTGCGCGAGCGACATGATGGCGCTCGGCGCCATCCGGGCGGCCCGCCAGCAGGGACTGCGGGTCCCGCAGGACGTTTCCGTCGTCGGTTTCGACGACTCCCCGCTCATAGCGTTCACCGACCCCCCGCTGACCACCATCCGCCAGCCCGTGCAGGCGATGGGGCAGGCGGCGGTGCGGACCCTGCTGGAGGAGATCGGCGGTACGCCCGCCCCGCACAGTGAATTCGTGTTCCTGCCGGAACTGGTCGTGCGCGGCTCCACGGCCTCGGGCCCCGGCCAGCGGCGCGCCCCGTCTCGTACCTGAGGGGGACCGGCTGCGCCGAAGACCGTCCCGAGGGATGATCGGAGGCGAGAGCTCATCTGGCAGACTCTCTCCCCATGGGTGAATCGAGCGTGAAGACACTGGAAACCCGGACGGATGTCTCCTCACCCGTAGTGGTCGAGACCGAGACCCGCCCGGCGTCCGAGCGCGCCCCGCTGTCCCGGCTGCGTGTCCCGCGGCGGCCGCGGATCTGGTTCGAGATCGTACTGATCGCGGTCAGCTACTGGACCTACTCGCTGATCCGCAACGCGGTGCCCGAGCAGAAGTCGATCGCCCTCGCGAACGCCGACTGGATCTGGAGCGTCGAGCGGACCCTCGGCATCGCCGTCGAGCAGTCGGTCAACCACGCCGTCAACTCCGTGACGTGGCTGATCGTCGGCATGAACTACTACTACGCCACGCTCCACTTCGTCGTGACCATCGGCGTCCTGGTGTGGATCTACCGCTTCCACCCCGGCCGGTACGCCGCCACGCGCCTGGTCCTCTTCGCCACCACCGGCGTCGCCCTCGTCGGCTACTACTTCTACCCGCTCGCGCCGCCCCGGCTGATGAACGGGCAGGACTTCATCGACACCGTGCTGGTCCACCACACCTGGGGCTCGATGGCCTCCGGGAACCTCAAGCACATGTCGAACCAGTACGCTGCGATGCCCTCCATGCACATAGGGTGGTCGCTCTGGTGCGGCCTGACGATCTTCGCGGTCGCCTCGGCGCCCTGGGCCCGCATCCTGGGCCTGCTCTATCCGACGGCGACCCTCGTCGTCATCGTCGCCACCGCCAACCATTTCTGGCTGGACGCGGTGGGCGGCATGATCTGCCTGGCCTTCGGTTACACCGTCTCGCGCACCTGGTACGGCGCGATGCCGCACCGCCTGCCCCGCCACCCCGAGCACACGGGACCGCACCCCGCGGCGCAGATGCTGAACCGCTTCCGCACCCGCCGCTCCTAGAGGGTGTCCGTGGAGCTCGTGCGTTCGTACTCGACCTGTGTCAGCGGCCGCCCGTCGCCGAAGTCGTACGTGCGGGAGGCGCCGCTCTCGGTGAATCCGGCCTTCGTGTAGAACCGCCGGGACCGAGGGGTGTCGCGCAGCGTCCACAGGTGTGCACGGGTGAAACCGGCGCCGTGCAGGTCCTCCAGCGTCCCCGCCATGAGCGCGGCGGCGGCGCCGCTGCCCCAGCTGTCGGGGTGGCTGTAGAAGGAGAGGATCTCGGCGAGCCCCGGCCTGGTCGAGGAGGACGAGCGATGGACGGACAGGGCCACCGGACGCCCGTTCCCCTCGGCGATCAGGATCGTGGAGTCCGGCTCGGCGAGCCGTGCGTGCCAGCGGGTGCGCCTGCTCGCGATCCCGTCCGCGGCGAAGGCCGAATCGAAGAAAGGCGCGTACGCCGCCTCCCAGGCGGCGGCGTGGATCTCCCCGAGGACGTCCCCGTCGTACGGGCCCGCGCGGCGGATCGTGAACGTCATGCCCCCCACGTGTCGATCCCTTCCCAGGCGTCGGTGAGCGTACGGACCGCGAGCAGGACCGGTACGGCGGGCTCCGGGTCGCCGGTGATCGGCCAGTACGCGTACGCGGCGTAGATTCTCGTCCATGCTCCGGGCGGGCCGGTGGCGACCGCATGTCCGGCGGCGCCGGCTCCGCAGAGCGCGAGGACTTCGAGGGCGGTGGTGTTCCGTGGTGACCGTCGCTGCCGCCGGCGCAGCGCGGTCCTGTGAGCATTGACCTCGGTCAGCTCGGCCGGGGGCGGAGCGGTGGTGGCACGGTCCTCGGGGCGGGCGTACGGAAGCCCGCCGTGCTCGTCGAGGGCGTGCGGGGCGGGCAGGGCCCGCCGGCTCCCCGTGCCCGCGAGGGCGCGCACGCTCACGCGATGGCCGAAGGCACCTTGCTGTCGGCGCAGGTCCGTGGTGATCCGGTCGACGTGCCGGGTGATGGCCGGGCCCGCCTGGACCAGCACCCGCCCGGCGTCGCAGCCGGGCCCTTCAGGACACACCGCGTCGACCACGGCGTCCCAGCACCCCCGATCCGGGCGCTGCTGTCGCAGGACGGCCTCGACGGCTCGGGCCCCGCCGGTCACGCGGTGGCTGCGTGCGCCACGAACCCGGTCCAGGCGGCCGGGGCGACGGTCAGTCGCGCACCCTCGGGCCGCTTGGAGTCCCGCACGAGCACCGTCCCGGGGACGTGGGCGACCTCGACGCAGTTGGGGCCGTCGGCCGTGCTGTAGCTGCTCTTGGTCCAGGCGACCTCGATGCAGTTCGGGCCGTCATTGGTGCTGTAGCTGCTTTTGACCCATGCCAGTTCGGAGAGGTCAGCGGCCGACTGTTTGATGCTCATGTCTCCCCTAGTACCTTCTCGATGAACGTCAGCGATGCGCGAGGCGTGAGAGCCTGTGCCCGGATCATGCCATAGCGCATGTCCAGAATCTGGACCTCTTTGGGTTCCGTGATCAAGCGGCTGACCAGCTGAACTTCGTTGTGACCGACGGTCGTTCCGTCCCTGAGCCGCATGACCGTGAGGGACCCTGCAAGCCCAGCATGCTCCTCGACGAGGGTAGGCATCACCTGGATTTCCACGTTGCGCAACTGGCCGACATCCAGAAGGTGTTCCAGCTGGCGACGCATGACCATCTTGCCCCCGATGGGCCGCCGAAGGACAGCCTCGTCCTGCACCACCGTCAGCAGGGGAGCCAAATGCTGCCGGAGGATGTGCTGGCGTGCCTGCCTCGCCGCGACCAGACGCTCGGTGGCGTCTTCAGAGTAGACGGGACGCCGCACCGCATACAGCGCACGCGTGTACTCCTCGGTCTGGAGCAGGCCCGGCACCACACCGTTGTCGTAGGACCCGATCTCCACCGCCTCGGATTCCAGCTTGGCCAGATCCCGGACCTTTTTGGGATAGCGGGCCCTCTCGACATCCGCCTTCATGGCGGCGATTTTCCCGTCCGCCCCGAGGACCTCGTCCGCCTTGTCCAGGAACTCCGGGCGCGGAATACGGGCTCCTCGCTCGATCTTGTAGATCAGGTTCGCCCCATATCCCATCCGCTCACCGAACTTGGTTCGGTCAAAGCCCGCCGCCTCGCGCCACATCTTCAGCTGGCGTCCCACCGTGGCGATGACCGCCCCGGATTCGTCCTCCGGGTCGAGTTCCCAGCTCGACTCGTCGGCGCCGTCCGTGTTCACATCCGCCTCCCCTTGGACCGCGAGGACACCACGGGACCGCTCTGGACAGCCGTCGTACACAGCACCCTCAACTCTGTTCAGCGTACGCACGGACGGCCACGCTGAGTCACGTGAATCAGGAAATGTCCCTCGTCGCCACCCTCCCCTCCACCCCGCGCGGCGCCCGCGCCGCACGTGTGCTCACCGTGGCCCAACTCGCGGAGCGGAAGCTTCCGTTCGAGGACGCCGCACTGGTCGTCGCCGAACTGGCCGCGAACGCCGTGACCCACGGCCGGGTGCGCGGGCGGGACTTCCGGCTCGCGCTGCGCCTCGCGCCGGGGCCTACGCTGCGTATCGAAGTCTCGGACACTCGCCGGGAGTCCGGGCCGCCTTCGACCACCGGGGCGCCGGACGTCGGGGCGGAGTCGGGGAGAGGGCTGGTGCTGGTGTCCGCGCTCGCCGTGCGGTGGGGTACGGATCACGGGCCGGCACCGCTGAAGACGGTGTGGGCGGAAATCGACGTGGCGAGTCCGATTTCACCGGATCGAGCTTTCCACGACCCGGTGGATCGATATCCGGGGGCGCACGACGCCTAAAGACCAATAACCGGGGGGAAATGACCTTCCACACCTCCCCCTCCCCTCTCACCCGGTCGGGTGAATTACCCCAACCGGGCTGGCGCGGAGGGCAATTCGCCGTGCACCCTGACTCCCGACAACCCCATAAAACGCATTCGGCCCCCGGCCGGGACGGCAATCCCGGGCGAGGGCCTGACCACAGCGGAAGTGAGCCCTTCCCCCATGGCTGACCAGCAGCTTAGCGCGCCCGCGCGCGTCCCGTCGGGTATCCGACACGTCAACCACGACCACCGGCGCGGCTACGTCAAGATCGGCAACCACCTCGCCCAGCACCGCCGGCTGAGCATGGCGGCGATCGGCCTGGCCACGCACATCCAGTCGCTCCCGACCGGCTCCAAGGTGACCATCAAGGCCCTCGCCGAACGCTTCCCCGAGGGTGAGGTCCGGATCGCCGCAGCGCTGCGCGAGCTGGAACGCCACGGCTACCTGGCCCGCTTCCAGGAGCGGCTGCCGTCTGGACGCGTCGTGACCTGCACGGTCTCGTACAACAACCCGCCCGCCATGGCCGAGACGGCCCGCGCGCCACGGGTCGCGCCCCCGCAGCCGGCGCCGAAGCCCGCCTCCCGGCCCGAACCAGATCCGGAGCCCGAACCTGCCCCCGAACCGGTCGCGCCGGAGATCGAGTTGCAGGTCGAGTTGGAGGCGCGGGAGGTGCTGGCCCGGCTGCGCCTGCGTGACCCGCGGCTGACACTGTCCGAGCGGGACACCGTACGGCTGGCGCCCGCCGCGGCGGAATGGCTGGAGCGCGGGCTGGCCCCGAGCGCCGTCACCGCGGCCCTCACCCGCTCGCTGCCGACGCAGACGATCCACTCCCCCGCCGCGCTGGTCGCCCACCGCCTGCGGGAGCTGCTGCCGCCGCGCCTGCCGGACCCCGGGGCGCCCGACCCGGGCGGCCCGGACCGCGCCGTCCATCCCCTCCGTACGTGCGACGGCTGCGAACGCGCCTTCCGCTCCCCCACCCCCGGCCACTGCCGCGACTGCACACCACCGGCGAGCGCCGCCGCCTGACCTCGCGCTACAGCGATTCGTCGGCCGCCCGGTCCATGAACCTCTGCACGGCCGCCAGCTGCGCCTTCACCGCCTCGGCGAACTCGGCGTCGGCCTTCACCAGGTCCACGCCTTCGGGTCCCCTCGCGTACCAGTCCGTCGCCAGCTCCCCCAACCGCGCGGAGGTGCTGTCGATCGCCGCCAGTTCCCGGCGCCCGTCGGACGGCGTCACGAGGCGCGCCGTCGTGAGGGCCCGTGCGAGCTCCGTGTTGGCCGGCGCGTATCCGTTCTCGAACTGGCGCTGCCTCTCCTGCGGCGTCTTGGCGGGGTCGAGGCTCGCGGCCAGCAGGTGGGTGGCCTGCTGCACGTACGTGTTCGCCGTCCCGGCGAGGTCCACGTAGGCGGTCCGGCGGATATCGGCACGGCGGGCGTGGGCCTCCTCGCTGCGCGTGTCCTTGGCCTCGAAGTAGGCCAGCGTGCTGCCCGTCAGACCGGCCAGGGCACCGATCAGCGCTCCCGCGAGCGCGGCGGTCGTGGCGCTCCCCTGCCTCGGCCGCCGACTCGCCCCGCCATCGGCCTCGTCCTGCCTTTGTGTCATGCAGTAGCCCTACCGTGTCGGGAGCGGCACGGCACCCGCAACCACCTGGAGGCACGAACGCACCGGGGCCGCCCGAAGGAATTGCGGCGGGCCCATCGCCCCGTCGGCCGGATTGGATCTTTTCCGTTCTCGGCAATTCCTCCGAATGGGCCACGGGGAAAGCGGGCAGGCTCTCGCGGCACCCTCCACCGGGGCCTTTCCCGCGCGGGCAGGACCACACCCCTGGACTGCAGCCGTCACGGGGCGGGCCGGACGCCACGATCCGGCACCCGGTTGCGTGACATGCGTCACGGCATGAATCCCGGCGCTGGAGGCCCTCCCGGGCGCGCCACCCCCTCGACATTTCGACATTTGTCCGTTTTGGATTCGACATTCCCCTCTCCTACGGGAACGGAATCCCGGCTACCGCCTTACCGGCCCCCTACTTCCCTGGTCACGACCGCTCCTGAAGACACATCACATGGCTGTGCCAGTGACCTGATCGTGACCATGCACGATCAACGGCCCGTTTCAAGCCGCGTGCCGAATCCCCGGGGTGCGCGCGAAAGGGAAACTTGCCAGGCCAATGGCGGACTTCTAAGAATGTCGACCATTCCGGCGTCCCGCAGTTCCGGCGCCGGAAGCTTCGCGATCACCGAATGAGGTCACGCATGCAGAAGCATCGGAAGAAGAAGCAGTACCGGAAGATAATCATCGGCGTCAGCGCACTGGGAATCGTGGGCGTTCCCACGGCCGCCATGGCCTGCTTCGACACCGGCGGCGACGACACCGGCCGGACCCGTACCGCGAGCCACCAGGCGCAGCGCCCGTGGGAGTACGTCCCCACCGCCGACCCCAACACCGCGGTCCCGGTGGACGTCCCGACGACGCCGAGCAGCACCCCGGCGCCCGAGCAGCCGTCCGCGGAAGCCTCGGAGTCCGCCGCCCAGCCCCCGCAGGCCCAGCCCCCGCAGGCGCAGCCCTCCCAGGCGCAGCCGCCGCAGGCGAAGCCGCAGCCCGCGAAGCCGCCGGTCACGAAGAAGCCGCAGGCCCCGCAGCCGCCGAAGACCTCCCCCGCGCCGGCCGCCTCCGGCTCCGTCGCCGCGGTCCTCGCCCTGGTCAACCAGGAGCGCGCCGCCGCCGGATGCCAGGCCGTCACCCTGAACGCGAAGCTCACCAAGGCCGCGCAGGACCACAGCGCCGACATGGCCGCGAACAGCACCATGTCCCACACGGGCTCCGACGGCTCGGACCCCGGCACGCGCATCACCCGCGCCGGCTACGCGTGGAGCACCTACGGCGAGAACGTCGCCTACGGCTACAGCACGCCCGAGAAGGTCATGGAGGGCTGGATGAACAGCCCCGGCCACCGCGAGAACATCCTGAACTGCTCCTTCAAGGAGATCGGCATCGGCCTCGCCCAGCCGAACTCCTACTGGACCCAGGACTTCGGCACGGCCCGCTGACACGACGTCGAGGCCCCGCAACGGCGGTCGGCGGCCCCCTCATGGGGTCCGCCGACCGCCGTTCCGCGTCGCGGGGAGGGTGTCCGGGCCGTCAGCCTCCGTAGAACCGTTCCTCGACCACCGCGCGGGCGCGGCGCGTGATGCGGCGGTAGTCGTCGAGCAGCTCGCCGACCGTGCCCTCGGCGTAGCCGAGGTAACGGCCCACCGCCCCCAGTTCGCGGGCCTCGGACGGGAAGGTGTCCCCTGCGCGGCCCCGCACCAGCATCACGGCGTTGCGGACCCTGGTCGCCAGGACCCAGGCCTCGTCCAGGATCTGCGCCTCGTCGGTCGGGATCAGCCCGGCCGCGTGGGCGGCGGCGAGTGCCTCGCGGGTCCGGGTGGTCCGCAGGCCCGGTTCGGCCCAGGCGTGCTGCATCTGCATCAGCTGCACGGTCCACTCGACGTCGCTGAGGCCACCGCGGCCCAGCTTGGTGTGCAGGGTCGGGTCGGCGCCGCGCGGCAGCCGTTCCGACTCCATACGGGCCTTCAGGCGGCGAATCTCGCGCACCGCGTCCTCGCCGAGGCCCTCGGCCGGGTAGCGCAGCGGGTCGATCAGCTCGATGAAGCGGCGGCCCAGCTCCTCCTCGCCCGCCACCGGCTCGGCCCGCAGCAGCGCCTGGCTCTCCCAGGTCAGCGACCAGCGCCGGTAGTAGGCGGCGTAGGAGGCCAGGGTGCGCACCAGCGGGCCGGAGCGGCCCTCGGGGCGCAGGTCGGCGTCGATGAGCAGCGGCGGGTCCGCGGTGGGCAGCTGGAGCAGCCTGCGCATCTCGGCGATGACGGTCTGGGCGGCCTTGGCGGCCTCCTGCTCGTCGACGCCCTCGCGGGGCTCGTGGACGAAGAGGACGTCGGCGTCGGAGCCGTAGCCCAGTTCGTGGCCGCCGAAGCGGCCGACGCCGATGACGGCGAAGCGGGTGGGCAGGGTGTCGCCGAAGTGCGACTGCACGGCGGCGCGCAGGGCGCCCGCGATGGTCGCGGCGGTGAGGTCGGAGACGGCTCCGCCGACCCGGTCGACCAGGGCTCCGTGGTCCTCCTCGGCCGGGCTGTCCTCCGTACCGTACGAGCCGATGATGTCGGCCGCGGCGGTACGGAACAGCTCGCGGCGGCGCACGCCGCGGGCGGCCGCGACGGCGGTCTCCGGGGTCTCGGCGCGGCCGACGGCGGCGAGGACCTCCTGGACCAGGGCCTCGTGGCTGCGGGGCGCCAGACCCTCTGGGTCGCCGAGCAGGGCCACCGCCTCCGGGGCCCGCATCAGCAGGTCGGGGGCGAGGCGGCCGGCGGACAGGACGCGCGCCAGGTTCTCGGCGGCGGCTCCCTCGTCGCGCAGCAGGCGCAGGTACCAGGGGGTCTTGCCGAGGGCGTCGGAGACCTTGCGGAAGTTCAGCAGGCCGGCGTCCGGGTCGGCGGAGTCGGCGAACCAGCCCAGCATCACCGGGAGCAGGGTGCGCTGGATGGCGGCCTTGCGCGTGACGCCGGAGGCGAGGGCCTCCAGGTGGCGCAGGGCGGAGACCGGGTCGGCGTAGCCGAGGGCTTCGAGTCGCTGGCCGGCGGCGCGCGGGGAGAGCCGGGTCTCGCCGGGGGTGAGCTGGGCGACGGCATCGAGCAGCGGCCGGTAGAAGAGCTTCTCGTGCAGGCGGCGCACGACGGAGGCGTGCCGGCGCCAGGCCTTGTTGAGCTCGGCGACCGGTTCGGTGCGCAGGCCCATGGAGCGGCCGAGGCGGCGCAGGTCGTCCTCGTCCTCGGGGACGAGGTGGGTGCGGCGCAGCCGGTAGAGCTGGATGCGGTGTTCCATGGCGCGCAGGAAGCGGTACGCGTCGTGCAGCTGGGCGGCGTCGGCACGGCCCACGTAGCCGCCGGCGGCGAGGGCGTGGAGGGCGTCGAGGGTGGTGCCGGAGTGCAGGGTGGCGTCGCTGCGGCCGTGCACGAGCTGGAGGAGCTGGACGGCGAACTCGACGTCGCGCAGGCCGCCGGGGCCGAGCTTGAGTTCGCGGTCGACCTGGGCGGCGGGGATGTTGTCGACGACGCGGCGGCGCATCTTCTGGACGTCGGGGACGAAGTTCTCGCGTTCGGCCGCCTGCCAGACCAGAGGCGTTATGGCGTCGATGTACGCGGTGCCGAGGGTCTCGTCGCCGGCGACGGCGCGGGCCTTCAGGAGCGCCTGGAACTCCCAGGTCTTGGCCCAGCGCTGGTAGTAGGCGAGGTGGGAGGCGAGGGTGCGGACGAGGGGGCCGTTGCGGCCCTCGGGGCGGAGGTTGGCGTCGACGGGCCAGATGGTGCCCTCGACGGTGGTCTCGGAGCAGATCCGCATCAGGTGGGAGGCGAGGCGGGTGGCGGCCTGGAGGGCCTTGGCCTCGTCGGCGCCGGGGGCCGCGTCGCCGACGAAGATGACGTCGACGTCGGAGACGTAGTTCAGCTCGTTGCCGCCGCACTTGCCCATGGCGATGACGGCGAGGCGGCAGATCGCGGCGTCGTCGGGGGCGGCGGCGGTGGCGATCCGCAGGGCCGCGCGGAGGGTGGCGGTGGCGAGGTCGGCGAGTTCGGCGGCGGTCTGGGCGACGTCGATGGTGCCGCAGACGTCGCGGGCGGCGATGGAGGTCAGGCAGCGGCGGTAGGCGACGCGCAGGCCGACGGGGTCGTGCGCGTCCGCGAGGCCGCGTTCGAACTCGGGGAGCCCGGGGTGCAGGTCGGCGGCCTCGTAGGTGACGAGGCCGAGCCAGTCGCGGGGGTGGCGGGCGAGGTGGTCGCCCAGGGCCTCGGAGGCGCCGAGCACGCCGAGGAGGCGGTCGCGCAGCGGCTTGGCGCTGACGAGGGTGTCGAGGAGCCCGGGGAAGCTCGCCGTCGGGCTGGGCCTCGGCGAGCCGGGCCAGCCCGCGCAGGGCCAGGTCGGGGTCGGCGGTCGCGCCGAGGGCGTCGAGCAGCACGGGATCGGCGCGGACGGCGGCGAGCGCGTCGGAGTCGAGCAGCGCGGCGGCTGCGGAGGGGTCGGTGAAACCGCTGCGGAGCAGCCGGATGAAGGTGCTGCTCCTGCGTCCCGGGACCGTCATCCCGCCGCCTCCCGCGGTCGTCGCTGCCACTGCCCTGGCGTACTTGGGTCGAGCCTATCCGGAGCAGGCGTTCGACTCACCGGGACGTACCATGGCATGGATTATCGGATTATCTGCTTAATTCTGAACACTTATCGCTTGATGGGGCCCGCTCCCCGCCGACCGGCCACGAGGAGCCCCATGCCCGACGGACACCCCCGCCCGGGCGGGAACCCGAAGGCAGCCGGGGGACACCCCGTGCCCGGAGGGGTTCGAGGAGGACGGGCGGTTACGAGTGGGACGCGCGGGGCGCGCAGCACGTGGGGGACGGGTTGTACGAGGGGGACGGGTTGTACGGGCGGTACGAGGGGGACGGGCAGTTCGGGCAGTACCAGGGGGACGGGTGGGATGGGCAGTACCAGGGGGACGGGCGGGACGGGCAGCCGGTAGGGCACCAGCAACCCCAGCAGTACCACCAGTCGCACCTGCCCCACCAGCACCAACACCCCGTGCCCGTACGTGAGTTTCCCCATGCCGAGCCGCCGCCCCGGCGCGACACCCCCGTCCCGTACACCCCCTCGATCCCCCACCAGTCACAGCACGCGACGTCCCGGGGCGGAGCCCCCGACTTCCCCTCCCCGCAGGGGCGCGGGGCGGCCCGACTCCCGGCCCAAGCCGGTGCCCCCGACGACACGGCACCGCACGCGCCGGCGGCCGGCGGCGCCACGCCGCCCGCCCCGCAGGGGCGCAGGGCGGCCCGACTGGCCCGCAGAGCCGGGGCCCCGGACTCCCTCGGCGCCGAGCCCCGGATCCCGGCCGGCGGCCGCAAGGCCGCCCGACTCGCCCGCAAGGGTGGAGCCACTGATGGCGACGCCCCGGGCGCGTCCCCCGCTGCCCGGGGCACGACCGGAAGCCGCCGGGCCACCGGGGCCGCCCGCCCGCCGGACGCCCCGCAAGGCCGCCGAGCCACGCGCCTCGCCCGCGAGGGCGGAGCACCCGCCCCGGAAGCAGGCGCACCCACCCCCACCCGGGGCGCGGCAGGCGCGTCCACCCCAGCCCAGACCCCGGACGGCGTCGCACCGGCACCCTCCGCACCGCAGGTGCCGCCCGGCGGCCGCAAGGCCACGCGGCTCGCCCGCGAGGCCCAGGCCCAGGCCGAGGCCGGCGGCCGCCGAGCCGCGCGGCTCGCCCGCGAGGGCGGGGCGTCCACCGCCGCCCGGGGTGCGGACGACGGCCGCAGGGGGCACCGGTGGGCCGGGCTCGTCAAGGGCGTCGCCCTCTGCGCGGCCCTCTCCGCCGCCGGCATGCTCGTGCTCCGGGCCGGCGCCGTCACCGCCCTCACCGCCGACCCCGCCGGCCCGGCCCGTCCGGACAACTCGCCCGTCGCCATCGGCGCCGTACCCGACCCCGGCCGCGTGCTCCAGATCGTCGCGCACCCCGACGACGACCTGTACTTCATGAATCCCGACCTGCGGTACTCCATATCCGCCGGCCACCCCGTCACCTCCGTCTACCTCACCGCGGGCGAAGCCGACGGCGTCAACGCCACCCCCGCCAAGGGCCCGGGCACCGCCCCCGACAAACACGCCCCCAACAAGCCCGCCTACGCCGAGGCCCGCCAGAACGGCATCCGCGCCGCCTACGCCAAGATGGCCACCGGCGACCGCGCGAGCGCATGGCAGCGCACCGTCGTCCCGACGAAGGGCGGCGGCCACGCCGAGGTCGACGTCCTCGTCGCGAACCCCCGCGTCAACCTCGTCTGGCTGCAGCTGCGCGAGGCCGGCCACGGCTACGCCGACGCGCCCGCCAGCCTGCACGGCCTCTGGGACGGCAAGGTCGCCCGCCTGGACTCGATGCTCTCCTCCGGCACGCCGGTGAAGCAGCGGTTCGGGTACTCGAAGGACCAGGTCGTCCAGACCCTCACCGGCGTGCTGGAGCAGTACCGGCCGACCACCGTCCGCTTCCAGGACCCCACCCCCGGCCGGTACCCGGACACCAAGCAGTACACCGACCACCAGGACCACTTCTACGGCGCCCGCTTCGTGCAGATGGCAACGGCCGCCTACGCGAAGGACGTCACGGACCGCCCGCACTTCGCCGTGCAGAACTACGTCGGCTACTTCAACGGCTCCCTCCCCAGCGCACTGGACCCCCAGGAGGCGAAGGAGAAACTGGACAGCCTCGACACCTACGCCTGGCTCGACCGCCAGAACCACTGCGGCAGCGACGCCGGCTGCGGCGACCTCAAGGTCTCCGACCACCCCGCCGGCAACCGCTGGACGGACTCCATCAACTACGCCCGCGGCACCGGCACCAACTGGCTGACCTCCGACCAGGACCACGGCCTGTGGGCCTTCAAGGTGCTCGACGGCCAGGTCGCCGTCTGGCACCGGCCCGGCCCGGTCGGCGCCTGGCGCGGCCCCGACCTGCTGCCCGGCACCGGAATGGACCCCGGCGCCTCCGCCGTGACGCTGAAGGACGGCCGCATCGCGGTCTTCGGTACCCGTACCTCCTTCGGGGCGCGGCCCACCGACTACAAGCGCGAGGTGGTCTACGCGGTCCAGAAGGCGCCGCGGGCCGACGGGTTCGGGCCGTGGCAGTCGCTCGGCACCCCCGAGACGGCGGACGAGGCGTGGACCTCCGACATCAGCGCCCCGGCCGTCTCGGTCGACGGCACCGGGCAGGTGGCGGCGTACGTCCGCGACGGCGCGTACGGCCTGCGCGGCCGGGTGCAGCAGGCCGACGGCGGCTGGGGCCCCTGGGAGAAGTACGGCGGTGAGGACCTGCACGGTACGCCGGTCACCGCGACCGACGGCGCGGGGCGGCGCATGGTGCTGTCCGCGACGTCGAAGTCGGTGGTCGGCTGGGCGCAGCCGAAGCCGGGCGCCCCGCTGGGCCGGGCCACGGCCACGGGGCTGCCCGACACCACCCTCCCGCTGACGGCGGAGGGCCGGGAGGGCGGGGTACGGCTGTGGTTCCGCAAGCCCGGTTCGGGCAACGTCCGTACGGCCCTGATGACGGCCGAGGGCGGGCTGAAGGTCAACCACATGACCGACCTCGGCGGCCTGAACGGCTTCGGCTCGGTGACGGCGAGCGGGCACGTGCTCGCGGGGCGCGCGGCGGGCGGGCAGCTGGGCTCGGAGGTCGGGCCGGGGCGGCCGTGGGGGCGGTCCCCGCTGATGTTCGTCGGCGCGCCCTCGTCGACGATGACCGGGGGGAACATGGTCAGCCTGGCGGTGGTGGGGCTCGACGCCCGCCTGTACGTGACCTCGTCGGCGGACGCCCCGGACGCCTACCTGGCCCCCTGGCAACCGGTGGGCCCGCGCAACGCGCCTCCGTAACCCGCCCGCGCCCGGGCAGCGACCCCATGGCCCGGGCCCCAGACGGCAACCCCGGCCCCGCACCACGTGCCCCTGGCACGGGCTCCTGCAACGGCGGTGCACGCCGCGGCGTTCCCGTACCGCAGACCCCACAGCGCGTGCCCCTGCGCGGCGGCCCCCGCGGAGGCGCAACCCCGCAGAGGCGCAACCCCGCAAAGGCGCAATCCCGCACAGACGGCGCCCCGTACAGGCCCGGTTCCCCTACCATCCGGCGCTCTCGCCGCGCGCGGAGCGGACGAAATGCCCGCCCACGGGCGGCACTTACCCGCTGTTTTCCGGAAAGCAGGAGTCATCGGCGGCTTCGGTGAACCAAGTTCGCCGATTCCGCCTCTCTCTGACTGCTCAGCGTTTTCTCCTGCCCGGAACGAACCCAAGGCGTGCCCGATGCCCGTGACCCGTCGCCGCTTCGCGGCCCTGCTCACCGCGCTGACAGCCGGCACCACCGGCGTGCTCTCCGTGCTCTCGGTGGCCTCCGGCCAGCAGACCGCCGCCGACGCCGCCCAGGGGAAGAACCCGACCGTCGTCCAGCCCGCGAGCGTCACCTCGGGCTCGGTCGTGCAGATCGTCGCGCACCCCGACGACGACCTGTTCTTCATGAACCCCGACCTCAGCCGTTCCCTGACCGCCGGCACCCAGGTCACCACCGTCTACCTCACGTCCGGGGAGTCCGACGGCCGCAACGAGGCGCACGGCAACGCCGCCAAGGACCCCGAACAGCCCGCCGACCGCGCCCACTACGCGGAGGCCCGGCAGAACGGCATCCGCTCCGCCTACGCCCAGATGGCCACCGGCGACCGCACCAGCGCGTGGCGGCGTACGGTCGTGCCCACCGCCGGCGGCGGCCGCGCCGAGGTCGACGTCCTCATGGCCGAGCCGCAGGTCAACCTGGTGTGGCTGATGCTGCGCGAGGCGCGTACGACCGGCGAGGACACCCCCGAGAGCCTGCGCGGCCTGTGGAACGGCCGAATACCGGCGCTGGAGTCCCAGCTGACCACCGGAACCCCCGTCAAGCAGGGCCACGCGTACACGAAGGACCAGCTGATACAGGCGATAGCCGGGGTACTGGAGCAGTACCGGCCCACGACGATACGCATGCAGGACCCGACGCCCGGCCGGTACCCGGACAGCGGCCGCTTCACCGACCACCAGGACCACATGTACGGCGCCCGCTTCGTGCAGGCCGCCACTGCCGCCTACGCCCAACAGGTGCAGCGGCGACCGCACTTCTCCGTCCAGAGCTACCTCGGCTACCACAACAGCACGCTCCCGCACTCGCTGGACCCGCAGACGGCCGAGACGAAGACCGACTACCTGCGGACCTACGCCTGGCAGGACCACCAGGACCACTGCGGCAGCCCCTCCGGCTGCGGCGACCGCAAGGTCGCGGGCAACCCGACCGGGCGCAACTGGGCCCAGTCGCTGCGCTACACCCGCGCCGACAACACCTCCTGGCTGACGCAGGGGGTGTCCGGCCGCCTCTGGGCCTTCACGGTGCTCGACGGACGCATGGCGTACTGGACGCGGGGCGCGACCGGCGTCTGGGAGAAGCCGGTTTTCCTCGCGGGCCCGGGCATCGACCCGGGCGCGACCGCCGCCCGGCTGCCCGACGGCCGCGTCGCCGTCCTCGCCACCCGCACCGTCCTCGGCCCCGCCCCCGCGGACTACCGGCGCGAGGTCGTGTACGCCGTCCAGGTCGCGCCCGAGGGGGCGTTCGGGGGGTGGCAGTCGCTCGGCAGCCCCGAGAAGGGCGACGACGACGGCACCTCGGCGATCAGCGCGCCCGCGGTCGCGGTGGACGCGCGCGGCCTCCTCACGGTCTACCTCCGCGACTCCCGCCGCACCCTGCGCGCCGTCACGCAGCAGCCCGACGGAGGCTTCTCGCCCTGGCAGCGCCTCGGCGGCGAGGACCTGCAGGGCGACCCGGTCACGGCCGTCGACTCCGCCGGGCGGCGCCACGTGTACGCGACGACCACCACCTCGGTGCTGGCCTGGACCCAGGCCGGCCCGGACGGCCCGCTCCGCGGGCCCTCGCCGACGGGCCTGCCGGCCACGACGGTCCCCCTGACGGCGTCCCCGGACGGCGCGGGCGTCCGCCTGTACTTCCGGCGGCCCGACTCGGGCGTGGTGCGCACCGCGGTGGTGACGGCGGGCCCCGCGACCAGGCCGCAGGTCTCCAGCGTCACGGAGGCGGGCGGCCGGGCCTGGCTACGGCGCGGTCGGCGCCGCGGGGCGCCACGTGGCGGGCCGCGCGGACAGCGGCACGGTCAGCACCTCGGGCCTCGGCGGCCCGCCGGCCTGGGCGGAATCCCGCATGCTGTTCGCGGGCGCCCCGGCGGCCGTGGCGGAACCGGACGGCACGACCACCACCACCGTCCTCGGCCTCGACGCCGAACTCCACACCTCCACCACCCCCGCCACCCCCACCCGCCCCACCTGGCACCGCGCCACCCCCTGACGCCTGAGGCCCGAAGCCCTGCCCCGGCCGGTCTCAGGGGTTGGCCGTCAGGAGGGTGTGGATGCGGGCGGGGGTCCAGGTGCCGGTCGCGCCGGGGCAGGTGGAGAGGTAGGCGGCGATGTCCTGGGCCGTCCAGGGGCCGGAGTCCAGGAGGCCGGCGGCCAGGTGGCGCAGGTACGCGGCGGCCGGGGCGCGCAGTGCGACGTCCCGGAGGGTCCACGGCGCGGTGAAGGTGACGACCGGGATTCCCTCGATGGTGCCCGGGCAGACGAGGGTCTCGTACCGGCCGGGGCCGAGGGCGTGGCGGCCGTCCCGCAGGACGGTGGTGAGGTCGAGGTCCGCGCCGGGTATCCGGCCCATCTCCTGTGCGGCGATGTCGGAGAGCTGGCCGGTGGTCACGAGGTGGGCGCGCAGGCGGATCCGGCCGGGGGCGGTGGGGTCGTAGTAGCCGCGGCCGCCGGTCCACACCAGGGACTCGGTGGCGAAGTACAGGCGGCCGTCGAGCTCGACCGGGACCGACCGCTCGGGCGCCCGCCGGTCGCGGCAGCCGGGGTGGGCGTGGGTCGCGCCGGGCGGGGTGCCGCCGGCGATGTAGGCGGTGAGGCGGTCCATGTGCATGTTGGACCCGTAGGAGGCGTACCAGACGCGCTCGGGGGCGCGGATCGTCCGGGTGAGCGGGCGGACGGTGTGTACGGGCATGCACGGGTCCTCGGGGCTGCGCTGTGCGGGTTTCCCTGTCTCGCCTGCACGCGCCGGGCGGATCGTATGCCCCGTATCGGGCAAAGTTCTCCCCAAAGGTCTGGGTACGCCGCGGGGGCGGCCGACGTCGTCGTCGCACCGCCCCCGGGCGTCGGCCGCCGGATCAGGCGCCGAGGTGGTGACCCTTCGCCCACTCGAACTCACCGTCGGTGAGGCAGCTGGAGGTGTAGACCGGGCCGGTGAAGGCGGGCTTGGTGGCGGGCACCGCGGCGAGCGAGGAGCAGTTCGACGACACGCCCGCGCGACCGCCGGAGAAGTAGTCGATGTCGACCCCGTCGTTGGCGAGAGCGGCACCGGCCCCGCCCAGCAGGATGCCGGCGGCCAGGACGGACGCGGTGACAGCAGAACGAATACGCATGACTCCCCTAAGGATCTGTGGAACGACGACGCGCTGGTCGATGTGCGCGTCGGCCGGTCCAACGCCCGGGGGCACCGCGGGGAACGGCCGTTCACTCCAATGCCGCGGCTGTATCGTTTCGACAACTCACGCCCCCCGCACGCCCCCCGCGTGCGCCCCTAGGACCGGGGGTGGAGGGCCACGGGCAGCCGGTCGAGCGCGATGCCGAACTCGGCACGGTAGGCGGCCCGCACCTCCGCCTCGCCGGCCAGCTCCTCCTCCGCACGGTCGCCGTCCGCGGAGGTCCGGATGAGGGTGTGGTCCCGCAGGGTGATGCGGCCGCCGTCCTCGGTGAGCCGGGAGCAGACCGGGCCCCGGGTGAAACCGGACTCCGGGCTGGTGCTGTGCCACCACGCGCCGGTCCGGAAGTCGGCGAGCACCCGGGGGCGCGCTTCCAGCCGGTACGCCGGGACGCCGTCGCGCACGACGTCGAGATCGCCGGCGCGGCCGACGGAGCGTACGAGGAACACCCCGCCGGGATCCTTCTGCTCACCCGGATCGTCCAGGTCGAGCGGATACACGCTGTGCTCGCCGAAGCCCACGTCGGCGAGCCAGCGCCCGTCGACGCGCAGGGCGAGGTGGTCGTACGGGATGCCCGGCTCCCCGTCCTTGCCGTACACCCGCGCCTGGAGGAGCTCGACGCGGTACCCGAGGGCGGCGAGCAACTGCGCGAAGGCGCCGTTCAGTTCGTAGCAGATGCCGCCGCGCCCGCCGGTCACGAGCTTGTCGAAGAGGGCGTCCGTGGTGAGCCCGATGTCCTCGCCGAGGTGGATCGCCAGGTTCTCGAACGGCACGGTACGCAGATGCCGCAGATGCAGCTCGCGCAACGCTCCACCCCCGCCCCGCACGGGCACCCCCACCCCCAGCCTCCGCAGATAGGCACCTGCCCGGTCGTCGTCAAGAGCTTCCATCCCCCCACTCTCCCCACCCGGCCCCGCCCCCGCCATGCGCCATTGGACCTAGGTCGCGCCCCGGAAACGCCTCCGGGCCGGTGGCTGACGCCACCGGCCCGGATCGTCGTCGCGCCGCCCTGCGGCTACAGCACCGGCAGGTTCTTGCGGAGTTCGAAGGCCGTGACCTCCGAGCGGTATTCCTCCCACTCCTGCTTCTTGTTGCGGAGGAAGAAGTCGAAGACGTGCTCGCCGAGGGTTTCGGCGACCAGTTCGCTGCGTTCCATCAGGGAGATGGCCTCGCCGAGGTTCTGCGGGAGGGGCTCGATGCCCATCGCGCGGCGTTCGGCGTCGGAGAGGGCCCAGACGTCGTCGTCGGCGCCCGCCGGGAGTTCGTAGCCCTCCTCGATGCCCTTGAGGCCGGCCGCCAGGAGGACGGCGTACGTGAGGTAGGGGTTGGCGCCCGAGTCGATCGAGCGGACCTCGATGCGGGAGGAGCCCATCTTGCCCGGCTTGTACATCGGGACGCGGATCAGCGCCGAGCGGTTGTTGTGGCCCCAGCAGATGTACGAGGGGGCCTCGCCGCCCGCGCCGGCGCTGCGCGAGGAGCCGCCCCAGATGCGCTTGTAGGAGTTGACCCACTGGTTGGTGACCGCGGCCGTCTCCGCGGCGTGCTTGAGCAGGCCCGCGATGAAGGAGCGGCCGACCTTCGAGAGCTGGTACTCGGCGCCCGACTCGTAGAAGGCGTTGCGGTCGCCCTCGAAGAGGGAGAGGTGGGTGTGCATGCCCGAACCCGGGTACTCCGAGAACGGCTTCGGCATGAAGGTGGCCTGGACGCCCTGTTCGAGGGCGACCTGCTTCATGACCAGCCGGAAGGTCATGATGTTGTCGGCCGTGGAGAGGGCGTCCGCGTAGCGCAGGTCGATCTCCTGCTGGCCCGGCGCGCCCTCGTGGTGGCTGAACTCCACCGAGATGCCCATCGATTCGAGCATGGTGATCGCCTGGCGGCGGAAGTCCATGCCCACGTTCTGCGGGGTGTGGTCGAAGTAGCCGGAGTTGTCGGCGGGCACCGGCCGGCTGCCGTCCAGCGGCTTGTCCTTCAGCAGGAAGAACTCGATCTCCGGGTGGGTGTAGAAGGTGAAACCCAGGTCGGAGGTCTTGGCGAGGATGCGCTTGAGGACGTAGCGCGGGTCCGCGAAGGACGGCGAGCCGTCCGGCATGAGGATGTCGCAGAACATGCGGGCGGTCCCGGGGGCCTCGGCGCGCCACGGCAGTATCTGGAACGTGCCCGGGTCCGGCTTGGCGATCATGTCGGACTCGTAGACCCGCGCGAAGCCCTCGATGGCGGAGCCGTCGAAGCCGATGCCCTCGTCGAAGGCCTGCTCCAGCTCCGCGGGGGCGACCGCGACGGACTTGAGGAAGCCCAGTACGTCGGTGAACCACAGGCGCACGAAGCGGATGTCGCGCTCCTCAAGCGTCCGGAGGACGAATTCCTGCTGCTTGTCCATGCCTTCATCCTCGCAGTTCAGACGGCCTGTGCACCACCGCCTGAAGGGTCGCGGCACAGTCGGGTCGGCCCAGTATCGCCAGTGGTGGTTTCCGCCACATTACGCACCCGCGAAAGCTCGCGGCACCCCCGCACTGACCTCGGCCCGGTCATGAGCATTACCATCTGCGCCCATGGGGGGCCGGCAGTACACGCAGCGGGGGCGTCGGGGACGTTCCGTGCTCCGGCGCGCCGTCCTGCTCACGGTCCTCGGGGCGCTGGCCGGCGCGCTGTTCCTCTGTGCGCGCCCGGGTGAGCCGCACTCCGCCCACGAGGTGCGGGCGCACGGTACCGACCACGTCGTCTGCGTGTCCCCGTACGACCCGCCCGGCTGTTCCCCCCTCGCGCACGTGACCCCGGCCGTGCTGCCCGTGCCGCCGCCCGCCGTCACCGTGACGGACGGCGGCCCGCTGGCCTCCCCCCGCGCGACGGCCGCGGGGCGGACCAGGCCGCCGGAGCCGCTGGCGCGCGCCCCCGACCTGCATGTTCTCCAGGTGCTGCGGACCTGACGGGTCCGGTTTTGCGTTCCGTCCACCCCCCTCATCCAGAAGAAGGAACCAGGGCACATGGCCAGCCAGTCCGGCAGGACCCCCCAGCACACCGACCCGCACTCCCGCCAGGCGCGCATAGCCGAGATGCGCCGCGCCGAGAAGGCCCGGGAGCGGCGCAACAAGGCGATCGCGATCACCGTCTCCTCGGCCGTGGTCGTCGGTCTCGTCGGTTTCGGCGCCTGGGTGCTGATCGACCAGAAGCAGGCCGAGCAGCGCAAGCAGGAGGCCGCGGAGCAGCTCCGCAAGGAGGCCGAGGAGATCCGCAGGAAGCCGGTCGAGGGCGAGCAGCTCTGGGACGTGAAGAAGCTCGGCCGCAACCACGTCGAGACGCCGGTGAAGTACGAGATGAACCCGCCGGTCGGCGGCGACCACCACCCGCGCTGGATGAACTGCAACGGCGACGTCTACAAGACCGCGCTGCCCGAGGTGAACGCCGTCCACTCGCTGGAGCACGGCGCCGTCTGGGTGACGTACAACGAGAAGGCCGCCCCGGCCGACGTGGACAAGCTCGCCGCGACCGTCGGCAAGACCCCGTACACGCTGATGAGCCCGGTCAAGGAGCAGTCCGGCACGATCATGCTGAGCGCGTGGGGCAAGCAGCTCACGGTGGACAGCGCGGACGACCCCCGGGTCAAGCAGTTCTTCACCAAGTACGTGCAGGGCGAGCAGACCCCGGAGCCGGGCGCGGCCTGCACGAGCGGGCTGGCGGCCAAGTGAGCCGCACGATGACCCGTACGTACTGGGTCGCGGGCACGGCCGTGCTGCTGGCCCTGCTGTTCGCGGCGGCGGCCACGGTCGCCGCCGCGAACGGCGGATCGCCCGCTCCGGCCGCGACGGTTCCCCGGACGCCGGGGCTGCACTCCGCCGAGGCCGGCTTCGCCCGGGACATGGCGGTCCATCACCAGCAGGCGGTGGAGATGTCCTTCATCGTGCGGGACCGCACCCAGGACGAACCGGTGCGCACCCTCGCCTACGACATCGCCAACACGCAGGCCAACCAGCGGGGCATGCTGCTCGGCTGGCTGGACCTGTGGGGCCTGCCGAAGGTGGTGGCCGGCGAGCCGCCCATGTCCTGGATGGGGGCTGCGGGCCACGGCGGCCACGCCGGGCACGGATCCGCCAAGCCCGGCGCGCTGATGCCCGGCATGGCCACCAAGGAGGAGCTGGAGCAGCTCGGCGCCGCCTCGGGACGGGACGCGGAAGTGCTGTTCCTCCAGCTGATGACCGACCACCACAAAGGCGGCGTCGCGATGGCCGAGGGGTGCGCGCAGCAGTGCGCGATCCCCGTCGAGCGGGAGCTCGCGCAGGGCATGGTCGACGCGCAGCGCTCGGAGCTCGCCCTGATGGCGGACATGCTGGAGCAGCGCGGAGCCACACCGCGCGGCTGACGGGGCACGCTCGTACGGTGGGGGGAGGCGCCCCCTCTCATCCGTACGGGCGTGTGCTGTCCGACTCCGTCCCCCGTCCGGGGGCGTCGCGTGGCCGAACGGCCGCACCGCGACGGGGACGCCGGGCCGGGCGCGCCCGCACCCGGTCGGACACGGCGTACTCAGGAGGTTCGCTCATGACCACCGCCGCAGACATCATGCACCCCGGGGCCCAGTGGATACCGGCGCACGAGACGCTCGACCGGGCCGCCGAACTGATGGCCCGGCTCAATGTGGGCGCACTGCCCATCAGCGACACCGAAGAGCGGTTGTGCGGGATCGTCACGGACCGCGACATCGTCGTGAACTGCGTGGCCAAGGGCCTGGACCCGTCGAAGATGACGTGCGGGGACGTGGCCCGGGGCACCCCGCGCTGGATCGACGCCGGCGCGGACGTGACCGCGGTGCTCGACGAGATGGAGAGCCACCAGATCAAGCGGCTGCCCGTGATCAAGGACAAGAAGCTGGTCGGCATGATCAGCGAGGCCGACCTGGCCCAGCACCTGTCCGACGACCAGCTGGCCGGCTTCGTCGAGAAGGTCTACGCCCGCCGCTGACGCGGGCCTGCTGCGTCGAGAAAGGTCGACGCCCGCCCCTGACGCGGGCCGGTCAGCCGGTCGTGCCGGGCGCCGCCGTCCGCGTCCGCCCGTCCCCGCGATCCCGCTCGCCCGCCTCCACGACCGCCCGGGCCACCTGGTCCGGGCGGTCCAGCATGACCAGGTGACCGGCGGGCTCGGCGACGTCGAAGCGGGCGCCGATCCGGTCGGCGAGGTCCGCCTGGCGGCCCAGCCAGCGCAGCGCGCCACGCCCGGCCGATCCGTCGTGACCGGCCAGGACGGTCGCGGGGGCGGTCAGCGGGCGGGTCCGGCGCAGTGCCGCCAGCTCGGCGGCCATGTCCAGGTAGCGGGAGTTCTCCAGCAGCGTGCCGCGCCAGACGCGGCCGGTGCGGTAGCAGCGGCGTACGAGGTCCCGCGCGGCCGGATCCCCGCCGCCGGTGCGGGAGGCCCGTACGGTGGCGCGCCGGACGGCGGGACCGAGCGCGGCCGGCAGCCCGACGGCGGTCACGGCCCGGCCGAGGGCGCGGGCCGCGCCGGTGCGGAACGCCGCGGGCAGGAGCGTACGGGGGTCCTCCTCGACGCTGGCGTCGACCAGGACGAGGGCGGCGGTACGCCGCGGGTACAGGCGGGCGAAGCCCTCGGCGTGGAAGGCGGCGATCGAGTGCCCGACCACGGTGACCGGGGCCGCGGCGGGCCCGCCGTACCCCAGCGCGTCGAGCAGGCCGGCGATCCGGCGGGCTTCCCCGGCGGTGGTGGGCGGTGCGGTGGCCGGGCCGCTCAGTCCGTGCCCGGGCCGGTCGAAACGGACGACGGTGCGGCCGTCGGCGACGAGCAGCGCGGCGACCTCGTCCCAGTCGAACCAGGCCATGGCCAGTCCGGCGCTCAGCACGCACACCGGCCCGCTGCCCTCGACGACGACGTGGAGCGGGACCCCGTCGACGCGCACGAACCCGCCCGTCGCCTCCCCGCTCGCGCGGGGACGGGGGTACGGCGGCCCCTGCGGGGGCTCCTGCGGGGGCTGGTGCGACGGCTCGTGCGGGGGCTGGTGCGACGCGGTCATGTGCGGCGTTCCTTGTGGACGGACCAGGCGAGCAGACCCAGCCAGAGTGCCACGAGCAGGACCTGGAGCCGCTGACCGGCGCCCAGGGCCCAGGTGCCGCGTCCGGCGGTGAACATCGCGATGGCGGACAGGGTCCAGGCGGTGGCGAGCAGCTCCAGGACGACCAGCGCGGGGCCGTAGCGGGCGAGCGGGGCGAACCAGCCGTAGCGGCGGGCGGCGACGGTCAGGGCCACCAGTCCCACGAGGGCCCCGGTCATGGCGAGGCTGCTGCTGACGGCGTGGGCCTGATGGGTGGCGGGGACGAGCCCGGCGGTCTCACGGGCGGCGCATTCGGGGTCCGCGGTGGGCGTGCAGCTCAGCGGGAGCCAGGCGTCGGCCGCGGTGGCCGCCCCGAACAGGGTGACCCCGGCCCAGCCGACGACGGCCCACGGGCGGCGGGACTCCGCGTACCTCAGCAGCCGTACCAGCGCCAGCAGGCCCCCGGCGAAGGCGAGCAGGCCCGCGGTGAAGTCGGTGGCCCGGAAGAGGCCGCCGAGCGGCTGGTCCTGGGCGGCGAGTTCGCTGACGTACGTCTCGATGGGGTTGAGGCCCGTGGAGAGGACGACTTCGAGCACCCACGCGGTGTAGGCGGCACCGGCGAGGCCGATGAGGAGGGCGACCGGCCAGGCGGTGCGCGCAGTGAGCCCGTGCGGGGACATGGTGTGACTGCTTCCTAGGGTCTCGTCGGTCGGGCCGGATCAGGGAGCGGGACGAAGCGGTGGGGCGCGGCGGCGGGCGCCGCTCCCCGGTCCGATCGACAGGACGCCCGCCACGGGGTCGCCCGGGGTCGATCCCGGGATCGGATACCCACCCCGGGTAGGGTTCCGGCCATGACGCGCAGAGGTCGGCGAGCCGCCCCGGGGCCCCGGCTCCTGTTGCTCGCCGCGCTGCTGCTGGGCGCCGTCACCGTGCTCTCCCCGGGCCGTCCCTCTGAGTCCCGCACCGTGGAGGACGCGTCCGCGAGCCGGTGCGTTGCCTCGGCCGGGGCTCCCGGTGCGGCGGAGCGCGGTGGCGCTCACCACACTCCGGCCGCTCCGGCGCGGACGCGGGGGCCGGTCCAGGAACCGGTGCCCGAGCCGGCTCAGGCACAGCCCGCCCGGGCGGCGCGGCCCGCGACCGGGACGCACCCCGGGTGCGGCCGCCCCGCCGCGCCCCCGGCGACCGCCGCCCACGATCACCTCGGCCGGCCGGCGGTCCTGCGGATATAGGGCCGGCCCCGGCGTCACCGCAGCCCCCGCCACCGTGCCGCGCTTCTCCCACGGTGTGTCCCTCGGGGTGACGCCGCACCGCGCCCCCCACCGTCACACCACACCCCCGAGGTGCACCCTTGCGCTGTCTCCCCACCCGCCGCGCCGTACTCGGCGCCGCCGCGGCCGCCGCCGGCTCCGGGCTGCTCGCCGCCTGCTCCGGTCCCCACGACTCCCCCACCGGCCACGGCGCCGGGCACGGCCAGGGCTCCGGCCACGGCTCCATGCACCACGGCGGCTCGAAGGCCGACGGGCCCGCGGGGTACGTCGACCCGGCCGGACCCGAGGTCCGGGCCGCCGAGGCCGCCCGCAAGGCCACCGGCCCGGTCACCGAGGTCAAGGTCACCGCCACCGCCACCCCGCTCGACCTCGGCGGGGGACGCACCGTGCGTTCCTGGGCGTACGGCGACAGGCTGCCCGGGCAGGAGGTCCGCGCCACCGCGGGCGGCACACTCGCCCTCACCCTGGCCAACAACCTCCCCGAGGCGACCTCCCTGCACTGGCACGGCCTCGCGCTGCGCAACGACATGGACGGGGTCCCGGGACTGACCCAGCGGGACATCGCCCCGGGCGGGTCCTTCGCGTACAGGTTCGCCGTCGCGCACCCGGGGACGTACTGGTTCCACCCGCACACCGGGGTCCAGCAGGACCGCGGCCTCTACGCCCCGCTGATCGTCGAGGACCCCAAGGAACCGCTCTCCTACGACAAGGAGTGGGTGGTCGTCCTCGACGACTGGATCGACGGGGTGGACGGCGCCACCCCGGACGCCGTTCTCGCCGAACTCCGCAAGGGCATGGGCGCACAGGGCGCGGGTGCACGGAGCGGCGGCGCACAGGGCGCGGGCGGCGGCGCCCACACGGGACGCACGCACGTCGCCATGGGCGGCGAGAGCGACGTCCTCGGCAAGGACGCGGGCGACGTCGTCTACCCGCACTACCTGGTCAACGGCAGGGTGCCGGAGGATCCGACCGTCTTCACCGCCCGCCCCGGGGACCGGATCCGGCTGCGGATCGTCAACGCCGGCGGCGACACGGCCTTCCGTATCGCCCTCGGCGGCCACGAACTGACGGTCACCCACACCGACGGCTACCCGGTCGAGCACACGAGGACCGGTTCGCTGCTGCTGGGCATGGGCGAGCGCTACGACGTCCTGGTCACCGCGCAGGACGGGGTGTTCCCGCTCACCGCGCTGGCGGAGGGCAAGGACGGGTCGGCGCTCGCGGTGCTGCGCACCGGTTCCGGTACGGCGCCCACGGCGGCGACCCGCCCGGCCGAGCTGGAGGCGCGGCCGCTGACGGCGGACGCGCTGCGGGCCGCGGGGGCGGCCGTACTGGCTCCGCGCGAACCGGACCGTACGGTGCAGATCCGGCTGACGGGCTCCATGTCCCGCTACAACTGGGCCTTCGACGGCACCCCGTACACGCCGGACCAGCGGCATCCGGTCAAGGCGGGCGAGCGGGTCCGGCTGGAGTTCCGCAACGCGACGCCGATGTGGCATCCGGTGCACCTGCACGGGCACACCTTCGCCATGGGCACGGAACCCGGCGGGGCGCGCAAGGACACCGCGATCGTCCTGCCCGGCGGGCGGCTGACGGCGGACTTCGACGCGGACAACCCGGGGCTGTGGATGGCGCACTGCCACAACGTCTACCACTCGGAGTCGGGGATGATGACGGTGATCGGCTACCAGCTGTAGGGGCGGCCCGGGGGCCGCCCCGGGCCGGGCGGGAATTCGGAAGGGCGTTCGCCACCGGCATGGCACTCTTGCTCTGATCACGACAGCCGCGACAAAGGACGCTTCCGCCGGTATGACCACCCCGCCGAACCCGCCCAGCACCCCCTCCGGCCCGCCGACGGAACCGGCGGGCACGCCCGCTCCGGAGACGGCCCCGATACCGGCGCCCGCGCGGCCGCTCTCGCTCGAGAAGACCCCCGCGACCGATCCGGCCCCGGAGGACCGGGCCACCGCGCCCGCCACCGAACCGTCCGCCCAGCCCGCCACCGAACCGGCCACCGAACCGTCCGCCCAGCCCGCCACCGAACCGGCCTCCCCGCCCGCCGAGGCGCCGGCACCCGCCACCGCCGCCGAGGCGCCCTCCGCTCTCCGGGCCCCCGCCGCTCCCGAGGCCCCCGCCGCCGCGGCGCCGGCCTCCTCGCCGTTCGCCCCGCCCGGCCCGTCCCCCGCCGGCCCCGCCGCCCCGGCCGGGCCGTTCGGCGCGCCCGCCGCCGCGGGCGCTCCCGGCCCCGGCGGCCCCGTCGACCCGTGGGGGCGGCCCACCTCCGCCTTCGGCGCCGCCGGATACCCGGGCTACGCCCAGGGGGCCGCGCCCACCACCAACGGCCTGGCCGTCGCGGCCCTGATCGTCGGCGGTTTCGGCATCATCCTCGGCATCATCCCGTTGCTCTTCTGGCTCGGCGGCATCCTCGCCCTGACCGGCCTGGGCCTCGGCATCGGCGCCATCGTGCGCGCCGGCAAGGGCGCCCCGAACAAGACGATGGCCGTCGTCGGCACCGTCCTCGCCGGGGTGGGCGTCCTCGCCTCGATCGGCGGCTTCTTCCTGACCGTCGCCTTCGTCGAGCGGGCCTCCGACCGCGTCGAGGCGGGCATCGAGGAGAACGAGCTGGACCTGGACGGCCTGTACCCGAGCGAGGAGCCGTGGCCGTCGGCGTCCCCCTCGCCCACGCAGGTACCCGGTCTGACCAGCGCGCTGGTGTTCGGGGAGACCTTCACCTACCCCAACGGCGTCAAGGTGAGCCTGTCGAAGCCGACGAAGTACGAACCCAAGGGCATCATCGCCCGCGAGCAGGTCAAGAACGCCGTCCAGCTCACGATCACCATCACCAACGGTTCGAACGCACCGCACGAGGTGATCTACGCCGTGCCCAACGTCCGCGACGACAAGGGCATGACGGCCGAGATGGTCTTCGACAGCGGCGGCGGCAGCACCGTCCCGAAAATGGTCAAGGGATCGATCCTGCCGGGTGAGACCGCCAGCGGCGTCGTGGCGTTCGAGATCCCCGAGGGCACCAAGAGCATCACCGCCGACATCTCCGCCGGGACCCTGCTGGAGGACGTGAAGTACGTCGGTCCCATCGGCTGACACGCCGCACCGGCCGGCCCGTGCGGCACGCCGGAAACCCTGGAAACACACGGGGCCCAGGACATCGCGTCAGAAAGACGATTAGACTGGGCCCCGTGCCTCAACTACGCCTCGCTCTGAATCAGATCGATTCGCACGTCGGCGACATCGCCGCCAACGCCGACTCGGTCGTCCACTGGACCCGGCACTCCGCCGAGCAGGGCGCCCACCTGGTGGCGTTCCCCGAGATGATGCTGACCGGGTACCCCGTCGAGGACCTCGCCCTGCGCGGCTCCTTCGTCGAGGCCTCCCGCGGCGCACTGCGCGCACTCGCCGAGCGGCTGGCCGCCGAGGGCCTCGGCGACCTGCCGGTCGTCGTCGGCTACCTCGACCGGACCGAGCGGGCCACGCCCCGCCTCGGCCGCCCGGCCGGCTCCCCGGAGAACGCGGCGGCCGTCCTGCACGAAGGCCGGGTGGTGCTGCGCTTCGCCAAGCACCACCTGCCCAACTACGGCGTGTTCGACGAGTTCCGGTACTTCGTGCCGGGCGACACCCAGCCCGTGATCCGGGTCCGCGGCGTCGACGTGGCCCTGGCCATCTGCGAGGACCTCTGGCAGGAGGGCGGCCGCGTCCCGGCCACCCGCTCCGCCGGAGCCGGGCTGCTGATCTCCGTCAACGCATCCCCGTACGAGCGCAACAAGGACGACGTGCGACTCGAACTGGTGCGCAAGCGCGCCCAGGAGGCCGGCTGCACCCTCGCCTACCTGGCGATGATCGGCGGCCAGGACGAGCTGGTCTTCGACGGCGACTCGATCGTGGTCGGAGCCGACGGCGAGGTCATCGCCCGCGCCCCGCAGTTCTCCGAGGGCTGCGTCCTGGTCGACCTCGACCTGCCGGCGGCGCACGCCGACGCCCCCGAGGGCGTGGTGGACGACGGGCTGCGCATCGACCGCGTCGTCCTGTCCGCGGAACCGGTGGAACCGTACGAGCCGGTCGTGCCCGGCGGCTACGCCGACCGGCTCGACGACGACGAGGAGGTCTACGACGCGCTGGTCGTGGGCCTGCGCGCCTACGTGCGGAAGAACGGATTCCGCTCGGTCCTGATCGGGCTCTCCGGTGGGATCGACTCCGCGCTCGTCGCCGCCATCGCCTGCGACGCGATCGGCGCGCAGAACGTGTACGGCGTCTCGATGCCGTCGAAGTACTCCTCGGAGCACTCCAAGGGCGACGCGGCCGACCTGGCCGAGCGCACCGGCCTGAACTTCCGTACCGTGCCGATCGAGCCGATGTTCGACGCCTACATGGGCTCGCTGGGCCTCACCGGTCTGGCCGAGGAGAACCTCCAGTCCCGGCTGCGCGGCACCCTGCTGATGGCGCTGTCCAACCAGGAGGGCCACCTCGTGCTGGCTCCCGGCAACAAGTCGGAGCTGGCCGTCGGCTACTCCACCCTCTACGGCGACTCGGTGGGCGCGTACGGCCCGATCAAGGACGTCTACAAGAGCGACGTCTTCCGGCTCGCCCGGTACCGCAACCGCGCGGCCGCCGAGCGCGGCGAGACGCCGCCGATCCCGGAGAACTCGATCGTGAAGCCGCCGAGCGCCGAACTGCGCCCCGGGCAGGTGGACACCGACTCGCTGCCGGACTACCCGGTGCTCGACGCGATCCTCGCCCTGTACGTGGACCGGGACCAGGGGCTGGACGAGATCGTGGCCGCCGGCTTCGACGCCGAGCTGGTCGCGAGGACCCTGCGGATGGTCGACACGGCCGAGTACAAGCGCCGCCAGTACCCGCCGGGCACGAAGATCTCCGCGAAGGGCTTCGGCAAGGACCGCCGGCTGCCGATCACGAACGGCTGGCGCGAGCAGGCGTAGCACCACCCCGCGCGAAGGGGCCCCGGCACCCGAGGTGGTGGGGCCCCTTCCCGCGGTCCCGGGTGCGCCGCTACTTGTCGACCGTCAGCCGGGCGGCGACCGGCAGGTGGTCGCTGCCGGTACGGGGCAGGGTCCAGGAGGCCTCGGGCCGGATCCCGCGGACCATGATCTGGTCGATGCGGGCCATCGGGAACTGCGCCGGCCAGCTGAAGCCGAAGCCGTCGCCCGCGGCGCCCTGCGTGGAGCGCATCTGCGAGGTGACCTCGGACAGGGCGCGGTCGTTCATGGTGCCGTTGAGGTCGCCGAGCAGGACGACCTTCTTCAGCGGCTCGGCGGCGAGCGCCGCGCCCAGCGCGTCGGCGCTGTCGTCGCGCTGGTTGGCGGTGAAGCCGGCGTTCAGCTTGACCCGGACCGAGGGCAGGTGGGCGACGAACGCCGCGACCTCGCCCTGCGGGGTGGCGACGGTGGCCCGCATGGCCCGCGTCCAGCCCATCCTGATGTCGACGGGGGCGCTGCCGCTCAGCGGGTACTTGCTCCACAGTCCGACGGTGCCCTCGACCGAGTGGTACTTGTACGTGCTCGCCAGGGCCTTCTCGTAGACGGGGACGACACTGCCCTTGAGCTCGGTCAGGGCCAGGACGTCGGCCCCGGAGCGGGCGACGGAGGCGGCGGTGCCGCGCGGGTCGGGGTTGTCGGCGTCGACGTTGTGGGTGGCGACGACCAGGTCGCCGCCGGTGCCGGACTTGTCGAAGACGAGTCCGCCGAAGAGGTTCAGCCAGACGACCGAGGGCAGCAGGACCGCGATCAGCGCCGTCGCCGACCGGCGGATGACGGCCCAGACCAGCAGGACCGGGACGGCCAGGCCCAGCCAGGGCAGGAAGGTCTCGGTGAGGCTGCCGAGGTTGCCGACGTCGTTGGGCAGCTCGGCGTGGAAGATCATCACCAGTGACAGCAGGACCGCGACCGCGGCCAGGACCAGGCCGCGCCGCCAGATCCCGGGGTCCCGGCGCAGTTCGGCGAACCGGCGCCGGAAGCGGAACCCGGAGGGCTCGGGCTCCGAGCCGCCGTTCCCCGGTTCCGTCCTGTACGCCTGTGCCATGCCACTGCCCTCACTGCCGTGCTCGCGCTCCGTCCCCGCCCCTTGACCCTAGGCGATGAAGCGGAGCCTTCCGTGCCGTACGTCACGACCGTCCGTCACGGTCGCACGTCCGGAAGGACGAACGGCTGAACGCAGGGGGTTCCGCTTGTCACGAAACGCGCACATTGGCGCCCCCGGCGTGGCGGCCCTCACGACCACTTCCGCCCGGGCCCCCGGGGATGCCACCATGGTGGGTGAGTCCGGGGACACCGTGAGGGTGCCTCGAGATGACACAAGGAGCAGTTGCAATGACGCACGCCGTTTCGCCTGCCCGCGAACCCGCAGCCGCCGCCTCCCCCACCCTGTACGGAGGCACGGGCACCCGGCGCATCACCGTCCGCGACCTGACCCTCGCCAAGGAACGCGGCGAGAAGTGGCCCATGCTCACCGCCTACGACGCGATGACCGCGTCCGTCTTCGACGAGTCCGGCATCCCGGTCATCCTCGTCGGCGACTCGATGGGCAATTGCCACCTCGGTTTCGACTCCACCGTCCCGGTGACGATGGACCACATGACCATGCTGTCGGCGGCCGTCGTGCGCGGCACCAGCCGTGCGCTGGTCATCGGCGACATGCCGTTCGGCTCGTACCAGGAAGGCCCCGTGCAGGCGCTGCGCAGCGCGACCCGCCTGGTCAAGGAGGCCGGCGTGGGCGCCGTGAAGCTGGAGGGCGGTGAGCGTTCGCTGGCCCAGACCGAGCTGATCGTGCAGTCGGGCATCCCCGTCATGTCCCACCTGGGCCTGACCCCGCAGTCGGTCAACGCCATGGGCTACCGGGTGCAGGGCCGCGGCGACGAGGCCGCGCACCAGCTGCTGCGCGACGCGAAGGCCGCGCAGGACGCGGGCGCCTTCGCGGTGGTGCTGGAGCTCGTCCCGGCCGAGCTGGCCGCCGAGGTCACCCGGTCCCTGCACATCCCGACGGTCGGCATCGGCGCGGGCGCGGAGTGCGACGCGCAGGTCCTGGTGTGGACCGACATGATGGGCCTGACCGGCGGGAAGATGCCGAAGTTCGTCAAGCAGTACGCGAAGCTGCGCGAGACGATGACCGACGCGGCGAAGGCGTTCGCCGAGGACGTCGTCGGCGGGACGTTCCCGCAGGAGCAGCACGCCTTCCACTGATCCGCCCCGGCCGTCCGGGCGAACGGCCCGCGCGACCTGCATGGCGCGCACGGCCCGCGCGACCTGCACCGCTCCGACAGCCCGCCGACCGTTGCGTCGGCGGGCTGTCGTACGTCTGTCGTACGTTTGTCGGTCGGCTGTCGGTGCTTTGTCAGTGGCGGCTGCTCCCATAGGGGCATGACGCGAAACGACAACACGCCCAACGCCGTGGAGGTACGGGGGCTGGTCAAGCACTACGGCGAGACCAAGGCCCTCGACGGCGTCGACCTGGACGTCCGGGAGGGCACGGTCCTCGGGGTCCTCGGCCCCAACGGCGCCGGCAAGACGACGCTGGTCCGCTGCCTCTCCACCCTGGTCCTCCCCGACGCCGGCACCGCGACCGTCGCGGGCTACGACGTGGTCCGCCAGCCGCGGCAGCTGCGCCGCACCATCGGCCTCACCGGCCAGTACGCCTCGGTCGACGAGAAGCTCTCCGGCTGGGAGAACCTCTACATGATCGGGCGGCTGCTCGACCTCTCCCGCAAGGACGCCCGGCTGCGCGCGGACGAGATGCTGGAGCGGTTCTCCCTGACCGAGGCGGCGAAGAAGGCCGCCATGAACTACTCCGGCGGCATGCGCCGCCGGCTCGACCTGGCCGCCTCGCTGATCGGCCGCCCGGCCGTGATCTACCTGGACGAGCCGACCACCGGTCTCGACCCGCGCACCCGCAACGAGGTGTGGGACGAGGTCCAGCGCCTGGTCGCCGAGGGCGCCACCGTGCTGCTCACCACCCAGTACATGGAGGAGGCCGAGCAGCTCGCGAGCGAGCTGACGGTCATCGACCGCGGCAAGGTCATCGCCAACGGCAAGGTCGACGAGCTGAAGGCCCGCGTCGGCGGCCGCACCCTGAAGATCCGCCCGGTGTCCTCCGCGGACCTGCCGGGGATGGCCCGTTCGCTGGCCGAGGCCGGGCTGGACGGCGTGGCCGGCTCCCAGGCCGTGCCGGACGAGGGCGTGCTCCTCGTACCGATCCTCAGCGACGAGCAGCTGACCGCCGTGGTCGGCCTGCTGGCCGCCCGCGGGTACGCGATCGCCGACCTCGGCACCTACCTGCCCAGCCTCGACGAGGTGTTCCTGGCCATCACCGGCCAGAAGCCCGCCCTCGTCGAGGACTCCGTCCCCACCGAGAAGACCGAGGAGGTCGCGGCATGAGCACCGTAACCACGACGAAGCCCGCCCCGGCCGCGCCCGGCAAGCCCTCGGTGGCCGCCCCGCACGGGGAGGGACGGATCGGCCTGCGGGGCAACCTGCGGCACATCGGCGCCCTGGTGCGCCGCAACGCCCTGCAGATCAAGCAGGACCCGGAGTCGATGTTCGACGTCCTGTTCATGCCGATCATCTTCACGCTGCTGTTCGTGTTCGTCTTCGGCGGCGCGATCTCCGGCAAGGGCAACCAGGCGGACTACGTCAACTACGTCGTCCCGGGCCTCATGGCCATGATGGGCATGAACATCGCGATGGCGGTCGGCACCGGCGTGAACGACGACTTCAAGAAGGGCGTCATGGACCGCTTCCGGTCCATGCCGATCGCCCGGTCGTCCGTACTCCTGGCCAAGATCGTCGTCGAGCTCGGGCGGATGATGGTGGCCATCGCCATCCTGCTCGCCGTGGGCTTCATCCTCGGCCTGTCGATCAAGTCCTCGGTGCTGGACCTGTTCCTCGCCATCGGGCTGTCCGCCGTGTTCGGCAGCGCCCTGATGTGGATCTTCATCCTGCTGGGTCTCACCATGCAGAGCGCGCAGGCCGTCCAGGGCATGGCCATGCTGGTCCTGATGCCGCTGCAGTTCGGCAGTTCGATCTTCGCCCCGCCGTCGACGATGCCGGGCTGGCTGCAGTCCTTCACCGACTACAACCCGCTGTCGAACCTCGCCGACGCGGCCCGCGCCCTGATCAACGGGACGCCCGTGGGCGACTCGGTGTGGATGACGCTCGCCTGGTCGCTGGCGATCACGGCGGTCACCATGCCGCTCGCGGTGCGCAAGTTCCGCCAGAAGACCTGACCCGCGGACCGGTCCACTCCGGATCGCGTCCCGGACGGGCACCGGCCGGGGGCCGGGTCAGACGAGGGCGGTGGCCTCCTCCAGGGTGAGGCCGCCGCCCTCGGCGTACGCCGCCTCGTAGGCGGTGTCGCCGAGCGCAGACCGCGCCAGCTTCTCGGCGAGGGCGAAGTCCTCGCGTTCCGTCGTCACGGGGACGTGGGAGGGCGGCAGCAGGGCGCGGTAGGCACCGAGCAGCCGGGCGCCGTCGTACTCCCGCTGCGGACCGCCGGGCGACACCAGGGAGACGGCCGCCGTCAGCAGGAAGGTGGCGGGCAGGTGCGGGGCGACCATCAGCGCCAGCGGGTGCCGGAAGGCGGCCGCGGCGTCGCGGATCCCCTGCAGGGCGTCCTCGTGACGGCCGTCCTGGTTGTCGAGCCAGGCCGACGTGGCGAGCAGGAACACGTCGAAGATGGCGTAGGCGCCGTAGGCGAACTCCTCGCGCAGTACCTGGATCTGGGCGCGGGCCTCGGCGATCCGGCCGGTACGGCCGAGGATGCCGGCGAGGAACATCCGGGCCGCGGGCATCGCCTCGTTGCCGAAGCGCTGCACCGTCGCGGTGATCTCGGTGAGGATCCGCTCGGCCTCGGCCATCTCCCCGTTCTCGGTGAGCGCGCCGGCCATCCGGACGCGCAACACCGTCACCTGCGCCTTGGCGCCGAGGCGTTCGGCGTACGCGATCGCCTCGCGGTAGTCGCGGGCGGCCAGGGCGTGCTCGCCGCGCCGTTCCCGGGACTCGGCACGGGCGGACAGTGCCTCCGCACAGCCCCAGTCGTCGCCCAGCTCCCGGAACAGCTCCAGGCTCTCGTCGGCGTCGCGGGAGGCGTCGCCCGCCCAGTCGGCGCGGTTGGCGAGGATGTTGGCGCGCAGCTGGAGCGCGGAGGCCAGCTCCCAGCGGAGGCCGAGGGTGCGGGCGGTGTCAACGGTCGCGTCGACGACCAGTTTCAGCAGCCCGGGATCGCCCGCGATCATGACGGCGTAGATCCACAGGGAGGCCGGTGTGCGGCAGGTCTGCGGGAGCCCGGGGCGGTAGGTGGCGATCACCCCGTCCACCAGGGCCCGGATCTCGGGGTCGTCCCAGTCCTTGTTGGTCTGGTCCCGGGACGCCAGCCGTACCAGGTGCAGGGCGCGCCACGCTTCGTCGAGCACCTCGCCGCGGTAGGGCGGCGGCGTGTCCACGAGCTGCCCGTACACCGGCTCGGCGGGGACGACCGGCGCCACGAAGGGGTTGGTGCCGAGGGCTGCGACCGCCTCCGTCCAGTGCCGGGACTCGGTCCGCTGGTCGTGGAGGTGCCAGTACCAGCCCAGGGAGTGGACCAGGCACAGCGCCTCGTCCGCGTCGCGGGTGGTGACGGCCCGGCGCAGGGCGGTACGGAGGTTCTCGTACTCGGTGGCGAGCCGGTCCGCCGCCTCGCGCTGGCGGCGTCCGCGGAGCAGGGGGTCGCTGGTCCGGGCGAGTTCTCGGTAGTGCACGAGGTGGCGACGGGCGGTCTCCTCGCGGTCGCCGCCGGCTTCGGCGAGGCGCTCGGCGGCGTACTCGCCGACGGTCTCCAGGAGCCGGTAGCGCATGCCGGAGCCGCCGGGGGCGGGGGTGGCGACGACGAGGGACTTGTCGACGAGGGAGCCGAGGGTGTCGGCGACGTCGAAGTCAGCGCTGGTGCGGGTGCGGGTGCCGGTGCCGGTGCTGGTGCCGGTGCTGGTGCTGGTGCTGGTGCTGGTGTCGGTGTCGGAGCAGACGGCTTCGGCGGCGGCGAGGTCGCAGCCGCCCGCGAAGACGGACAGGCGGCGCAGGACGGTCCGTTCGGCCTCGTCGAGGAGGTCCCAGGACCAGTCGACGACGGCCCGCAGCGTCTGCTGGCGGGGCAGGACCGTACGGGCGCCGCTGGTCAGCAGCCGGAACCGGTCGTCGAGCCGGTCGGCGATCTGCCGCGGGGTGAGCAGCCGCAGCCGGGCCGCGGCCAGCTCGATGGCCAGCGGCAGGCCGTCCAGGCGGCGGCAGATCTCCGCGGCGGCGGCCGGGTCCTCGTCCACGGAGAACCCGGCCCGGGCCGCGGCCCCGCGGTCGCCGAGCAGCCGCAGGGCGATCGCGTCGGGCAGCGGTTCGACGGGGCGCAGGGACTCCCCGGGCACGCCGAGGGGTTCGCGGCTGGTGGCGAGGATCTGGACGCCGGGGCAGTGGGTGAGGAGGCGTTCGCTGAGCTCGGCGGCGGCCTCGACGACGTGCTCGCAGTTGTCGAGCACGAGCAGCAGGCTGCGGTGGGCGCAGTGCTCGACGAGGCGGCTGGTGGGGTCGTCGCCGTGGCGGTCGGTCAGCGCCCGCAGTTCCTCGGCGGCGGCGCCGCGCAACTTGGTCTCCCGTGCGCCGACCGCGGCGAGGGTGGCCTCGGCGACGTCCTCCGGGTCGTCGACGGGGGCCAGTTCGACGAGCCACACGCCGTCGGGCCAGTCGCCGCGCGCCTCGTGCGCCTCGGCGGCCTCCTGCGAGAGCCGGGTCTTGCCGGCACCGCCGGGCCCGAGGAGCGTGACGAGCCGGGCCCGCGCGAGGTCCTCCCCGATGACGCGGATGTCGTCCTCGCGGCCGACGAAGGTGGTCAGGCGCGCCCGCAGATTGCCGTTGCCCTGACCGGGCGGTGCGGGAACGGTACCCCCGCCCCGCCCCGGAGCACCCCCGGAAGCGGTGTCACGGCCGGGGCCCGGGTCATGGCCGGGCGCCGGGGCGGGCGCGTCGCCCGGGACCGGGGCGTAGCCGGAGGCCGGGGTATGACCCGAAGCGGGGGCGCGCCCCGGCGCGGGGGCGGGGACCGGGGGCTCGGCGTAGCCCGCAGCCGATGCGTCGCCCGGGGCGGGGGCGTGTCCCGCAGCTGGCGCGTGGCCGGGGGCCGGGGCGTGGCCCGAGGCGGGAGCGTGGCCCGCAGCCGATGCGTCGCCCGTAGCCGACCCATCGCTCGGCGCCTGCGCGTAGCCGTAGGCCGGGCCGTGGCCCGGAGCGGGCGCATCGCCCCGTACCGGCGCGTAGCCGGAGGCCGGGGTATGGCCCGCCGCCCCTGCGTGGCCGGGAGCCGGGGCGTAGCCGGGGGTCGGGGTATGGCCCGAAGCCGTCGCGTTGCTCGGGGCCGGGGCGTGGCCGGGGGCGTGGCCCGGGGTCGGGGCGTGGCTCGCAGCCGGTGTGTGGCCGTAGGCCGGGGCGTCGCCCGGGGCGTGGGTTGGGGCCGGGGCCGGGGCGTAGTCGGGGGGCGGGGTGGGGGTCAGGAGTTCGGCGTGGAGGGTGCGGAGGGCCGGGCCGGGGTCCGTGCCGAGCCGGTCGGCCAGGTCCCGGCGGACGTCGTCGTAGGCGGCCAGGGCCTCCGCCGGGCGGCCCGCGTCGCGCAGGGCCCGGATCCGGAGCGCCTGGAACGGCTCGTCCAGCGGCTGCCGCGCGCACAGCGCGGTCAGTTCCGGCAGGCACTGCTCGGCCCGGCCCAGGGCGAGGGCCGCCGTGATCCGGCCCCGGCGCGCCTCCATCCGTACGGCCTCCCAGCGCGCGGCCTCCGCGGCCGGGTCGGGCAGGTCCGCGAGGGCGGGTCCGCGCCACAGGGCGCGCGCCTCCTCGTACAGGGCGGCGGCCTCGGCGGGGTCCGCCGCCTCGGCGCCGGCTCGGGCCAGCCGCTCGAAGCGGTACAGGTCGACGTCCTCCCGCTCGGCGGCCAGCTGGTAGCCGCCCTCGGCGGACAGCACGGCCGCGTGCCCGAGCGCCCGGCGCAGCCGGCCCACCAGGGCCTGCAGGGCGGCGACCGCGTCGGCCGGCGGATCGGCGTCCCACACCTCGTCGACCAGCAGCCGGACCGGCACCATCCGCCCCGGGCGCAGCGCGAGCGCCGTCAGCAGCGCGCGCAGGCGCGCCCCTCCGACGGCCACGGGGGTCCCGTCGTCGCGGTGGGCCTGGGCGGAGCCGAGAATCGCGTAACGCACCGGCCCATTGTCCCCGTACCCCGGCCCGGCCCCGAACCGTTTTCCGTACGCGGCCCGGGATAGGTTTCCCCGCATGGGTCATCAGGGTGCCCGCCACGAGCGGCGGATCAGTTCGGTATTCCTCGGCATCCTCGCCGTCATGGCCGTCACCGGCTGGGCGGTGTGGACGGGGTACTCGACGAGCACCGGGCTCGCGGTGTTCCTCTTCGTGACGTCGGCGTGGATCGTCTCGCTCTGCCTGCACGAGTACGCGCACGCCCGGACCGCCCTGCACGGCGGCGACCTCACGGTCGGCGCCAAGGGCTACCTGACGCTGAACCCGCTCAAGTACACGCACGCGCTCCTCAGCATCGTCCTGCCCGTGGTCTTCGTGATCCTCGGCGGCATCGGCCTGCCCGGCGGCGCGGTCTTCATCGAGCGCGACCGGATCCGCGGCCGCTGGAAGCACAGCGCGATCTCGGCGGCGGGACCGCTGACGAACGTGGCGTTCGCGATCGTCTGCACGGCGCCGTTCTGGCTGGACGCGCTGGACGGGGTGCCGCTCGCCTTCCGCTACGCCCTGGGCTTCCTCGCGATGCTGCAGGTGACGGCGGCGATCCTGAACTTCCTGCCGGTGCCGGGCCTCGACGGCTACGGGGTGATCGAGCCCTGGCTGTCGTACCGGGTGCGGCGCGAGGTGGAGCCGCTGGCACCGTTCGGCCTGATCGCGGTCTTCGCGCTGCTGTGGATCCCGGGGGTCAACGCCGTCTTCTTCGACGCGGTGGACGGCGTGCTGTCGGCGCTGGGCGTGTCGGACCTGGAGACGTACTGCGGCCGCGACCTCTACCGCTTCTGGCAGGAGGGCGCCGGCGTCTGCGAGGTCCCGCAGAACTAGCGGACACCTCTCTGCCCGCGGTCGGCGATCATGGACGTCGACAAACGGAGGGAACGAGTCCATGGGAAACCTGGAGATGAGCACCGGCGACATGCGGGTCGTGATCCGGCTGCTGACGACGCTGGAGCGGACACCCGAGCAGCACCGGGTGCTCGACGTCGCGCGGGAGCGGTGCGCGCTGCTCGACGCGCGCCTGGCGGACCAGGGCATCACGCTGGGCGTGCCGGTCACCCGGGCGCTGGAGGAACTGCTGGCCGACGGCCCCGGCGCGGACAGCGGACCCGGCTACCGCTACGCGTTCCAGGCGCTGGTGGCGGTGAACTTCTCCGACACCTACGACCTCGGGTACTGGCGGCGGCCGTCCTGGTTCCACACCGTCGACGACGAGATGACCCGCCACGGCGTCCCGGCCGACCTGGCGCCGGCCGCGCTCGTGTTTGCCGGCCCGCCGATCCGCCTCCCGCACCCGGGTGACGTCCTCCCGGCGATGGGCACGTTCCCGGCTTCCCGGGCGGCGGAACTGGTCCGGGCGTACGAGGCCGTCCTGGGCCGGCTCGACCTCGAGGTGCGCGAGACCGCCGAGCTGTTCCTGGAGCCCATGCGGGTGGAGGCCGCGGAATGGGAGCGGACGAAGCGGGCGGGCCGCACCGAGGACACCGTCTTCTTCTGGCTCCACTGAGCAGCGGCGGCGGTGGCCGCGGCCGCGCCTCAGGCGTTGCGGGCGGTGGCGGCCTTCTCGGCCTTGGCCTTGCGCAGGTAGTACCAGGCCATGTTGGACGTGAGGCCCGCCAGGAGCACCCACACGATCCCGAGGAAACTGCCCTCCACGAAGGCGACGACGGCCGCGGCCACGGCGAGGGCGCAGACGACTACGGCGAAGACGGCAAGGCGGGGCATGGGAAGAGCTCCTCGGGGACACGGAAGGCGGTAGAGCCCCTCCAGTGTCCCCCATGCCCCGCAGTGCTGCCGTAAAGGAGGCGCGCTGCCGCCGCCGACGCATTTTCCGCTTTGCCTGACCTCCTCCCCCGCGCGGCGTTAGCGTTCGCCGGTGACGCACCGTGTCGGGTGCGCGACAGAACGAACGGCCCGGCCCGCTCCGCCCGCGACGGATGCCGCCGGCCGAGTGGGGGGACGCCATGCAGGAGATCTCGAAGGGCGCCAACGTCAGCCTGACCGCCCTCAGCGAGGACGCGGGGTCGGTGGTGGTGAGCCTGGGCTGGACCAGCGCATCCGGAGCCGGTGACGCCGATGTCTCCGTGCTGCTCCTGAACGCGAACGGCAAGGTCCGCAGCGAGAACGACTTCTACTTCTACAACAACCCCGCCGCCGCCGACGGCAGTGTGCAGCTCCTCGGGAAGACCCCGACCGACCACGGCGACGAGGACCGCATCAGCGTGGACCTGAGCGCCGTTCCCGAGGACGTCGTACGGATCGTGGTGGCGGCCAGCCAGTACGGCGGCGCCCGGTTCGGTGACCTCGACGACCTGCGGATGACGGTCACGGACCGCTCGGGTGACGCGCTCGTGGGATTCTCCGTGGAGGGTGCGGGGGCGGAGACGGCCTTCATCTTCGGCGAGCTCTACCGGCGGGGCGAGGAGTGGAAGTTCCGCGCCGTGGGCCAGGGGTACGAGACCGGGCTGGCCGGGCTCGCCACGGACTTCGGCATCGACGTCGACACCGGCGAGGAGGAGGCCGCGGAGCCCTCCGCACCACAGGAACGGCAAACGTCGTCCGGTACCGCCGCCGGGACGCCGGCGGCCCCCGATGACAGCGCCCCCGTCACCGCCGTCCCCGCGGCCGCGCCCGCCGAGCGGACGGCCGCCGTGCCCGCCCCGCCCGGTGGGGCGGGCGTACCGGCCCAGACGCGCGGCCGCGGCCCGCGCACGACGAGGAAGAAGGTCACCCTCCCCAAGGTGGCCCGCACCTCCCTCGCCGAGAACGACTCCTGGCGGACCGCCCGGCTCTTCCCCGTCCCGTCCCTCAAGAGCGACAAGGAGCGCGAGGTCAGGGCCACCTCCGTGCTGCTGTCCGTCATGGCCCAGGTGCCGGAGTTCGGGCGCCGCCTCACCGCGGCGTTCGGGGCCCCGGCGGGCCGCATGCAGACCTTCACCGAAGTGCCGCTGCCTCACGGCGACGCCCCGAAGCGCCCCGACGGCGTCATCCGGGTGGAGCGCGCCGGAAAGCTGTGGACGGCGCTGGTGGAGACGAAGACGAACGGCAATGCACTCAAGGCCGAACAGGTCCAGCAGTACGTGGACATCGCCGCGCGCCGCGGCTACGAGGCCGTGATCACCCTGTCGAACGACGTGGCGCTCGAAGGGGCGCCCACGGTCGAGGTGAAGATCGACGGGAGGCGGAAGCACAAGGTCAGCCTGTGGCACCTGTCGTGGGCGGAGGTCGCCCACCAGGCGCAGATGCTGATCCGCCACGAGGGCGTCGGCAACGCCGCCCACGCCTGGCTCCTGCAGGAGCTGTTGGAGTACCTGCAGCACGAGCACTCCGGGTGCCACGGCTTCCAGAACATGGGTCCCGCCTGGGTGCCGGTCCGCAACGGCATCGACGACGAGACGATCGGCATCGGCGACGCCCGCGCCGTCGACGTGGTGGAGAGCTGGGAACGCCTCATCCGGCAGGTCTGCCTGCGCCTGGGCGGCGAGCTGGGGCAGAAGGCACTGCCCGTGCAGCGGGCCCGGCGCGGAAGCGACCCCCGGGCCCGGCGCACGGCCGCCGCGGAGAGGCTGTGCACCGAGGGCAGGCTCGCCGCCGAACTGCGCATCGACGGTACGAGTTCCGTCATCGGGGTGATCGCCGACCTGCGCACGATGAAGGTGCGCACCTGCGTCGACGTCCCCGCCTCCGAAGGGGCGTATCCGCTGGTCGCGGCGAAGCGGCTGATCCGGATGCTCGCCGAGGCGCCGGCCGACCTGCACGTGCAGAGCCTGGTGGAGGGCGAGAACGGGCCGCGCGGCACCCTGGAGCGCCTACGGCCCGAGCCGGGAAATCTGCTGCCCGCCGACGGCGCGCCCATCACCGGTTTCCGGCTGACGCTCATCAAGGGGATGGGCAACAGCCGGGGCAACACGGAGTCGGGGTTCATCCGCAGCGTCGACGACGCCGTCGACCGCTTCTACCACGGGGTGCTGGCCCACCTGGGTGCCGTCGAGGCGCGCGGCGGGCGGCGCGGCTGAGCGGCCGAGGGCTGGACGGCCGAGGGCTGAGCGGCACACGCGTCCGGCGGTCCTGTCCGGGACCGGACCGCCGGGTGCGGGGTCGGACGGGCGGGCGGGGTCAGACGTCCGTCGTGCGGAGGCCCGCGTGGGCCTTGTAGCGGCGGTTCGTGGAGATCAGGTTGGCGACGAGGGCCTCGACCTGGTGGGCGTTGCGCAGGCGGCCCGCGAAGACGCCGCGCATGCCCGGGATGCGGGCGGCCAGGGCCTGGACGATGTCGGTGTCGGCGCGGGACTCGCCGAGGACCATCACGTCGGTGTCGATCTCGTCGATCGACTCGTCCTGGAGGAGGACCGCCGAGAGGTGGTGGAAGGCGGCGGTGACGCGGGAGTCCGGGAGCAGGGCGGCGGCCTGCTGGGCGGCGCTGCCCTCTTCGACCTGGAGGGCGTAGGCGCCCTGCTTGTCGAAGCCGAGGGGGTTCACGCAGTCGACCACCAGCTTGCCCGCGAGGTCCTCGCGGAGGGCTTCGAGGGTCTTGGCGTGGCCCTCCCACGGCACCGCGATGATGACGATGTCGCTGCGGCGCGCGCACTCGGCGTTGTCCGCGCCCTCCACTCCGAGGCCCAGTTCGTCGGCGGCGGCGCGGGCGCGGTCGGCGGCGCGGGAGCCGATGATCACCTTCTGGCCGGCGCGGGCGAGCCGGTAGGCGAGGCCCCGGCCCTGGTCGCCGGTGCCGCCGAGGACGCCGACGACGAGGCCGGACACGTCGGGCAGGTCCCAGGGATCCTTGGCCGGCGGCTTCTGCGTGCTGTCTGAGGAAGTCATGGGGGCGAGGGTACTGCCGGGTAGTCCCAGGTCGAAGTGCCGGTAAGCGCCCCCCGTGTCGGCGTGATGCGGCAGGATGCCGCCATGGATGCCGTCAGGGTCGCCCTGCTGCGCGAGGTGCTCGCCGGTACGCAGTGGCCGGGCGACGCGCGCCGCTTCGCCGGCTCGCTGCGCCGGTCCGTCGTTCCGACCGGCGGGAACCTGCTGCTGGTGGGGACCGAGGGCTACGAGCCCTGGCACCTGGCGGCGCACCTCGTGGACGAGGCCGCCTGGTCGGGGAGCCCGGAGCTGGCGCCGACGCTCGTACGCCACCGGGTGCGCCCCGGCGAGCCCCCGCATCTGTCGGTGGGGCTGGGCCGGCTGGCGGCGGCCGGGCGCGGGCACACGGTGCTGGTGGTGGCGCCCAGGGAGCCCGGCGAGGGGCTGCTGGAGCGCGTGCACGACGCGCGCCGTGCGGGGGCGACCGTACTGTCCCTGGACGGCGGGGACCGGGATCTCGGTGCGCTCGCGCACGACGCGCTGTCGGTGCCGGAGGAGGGGGCCGAGCTGGACCTGGACACTGTGCAGCACCTGGTCAGCGCGGCGGCCGGGGAGAACGGCCCGCCGGCACCGCGCGGGTCGCGCCGGCTGCGGGACCGGCTGGCGGGACTCGCCGACCGGCTGACCACGCCGCCGCCCAGCCGCTGGTAGCCACCCGGGGGGCGACCGGATCCGCCGACGGCTACGCGCCCGCCCCCCGGGTGCCCGCCCCCCGGTGCCCGTCAGCAGGCCGTGCCCGCCCCCCGGGTGCCCGTCAGCCGGCCGTGCCCGTGCCCTCTTCGTCCTCGCGGGTCTTGTCGTTCCAGTTGGGGTCGTTCTGCCACTCGAGATTGCGTTCCTTCGCCGTCTCCATGGCGTGGGCGGCCTCCTCGGGCGATCCGTAGGGGCCGAACCGGTCCTTGGCCGGGCACTCGGGGCCTTCCTCGACCTTCTGGTGGACCAGGCAGTAGTACCACTCGCCCGGTTTGCCCACCTGGCGCTTCTTGAACAGTGCCATCGTCGTCCAGGCTCCTCTCGATGCCTCCGCAAGCCGCTGTGTGCCGCTCTATCCCGCCATGCTGCCCCATCACCGCTGGATACACTCGCTTGCATGTCCGGTCAGTCGCTGCTCGTACCAGGCGAGCTCTCTCCCGCCCGTTCCGTTCCCGGAAACATCCGCCGGCCCGAGTACGTCGGCAAGCCCGCGCCCACTCCGTACACCGGACCGGAGGTGCAGTCGGCCGAGACCATCGAGGCCATGCGCATCGCCGGCCGGATCGCCGCCCAGGCGATGGAAGAGGCCGCCAAGCTGATCGCGCCGGGGGTGACCACCGACGAGCTCGACGAGGTCGCCCACACGTACATGTGCGACCACGGCGCCTACCCCTCGACGCTCGGCTACCGGGGCTACCCGAAGTCGCTCTGCTCCTCGGTCAACGAGGTCATCTGCCACGGCATCCCCGATTCCACCGTCCTGCGCGACGGCGACATCGTGAACCTCGACGTGACGGCCTACATCGGCGGCGTGCACGGCGACAACAACGCCACCTACCTGTGCGGTGACGTGGACGAGGAGTCGCGGCTGCTGGTGGAGCGCACCCGCGAGGCGCTGAACCGGGCGATCAAGGCCGTGAAGCCGGGCCGCCAGATCAACGTCATCGGCCGGGTCATCGAGTCGTACGCGAAGCGCTTCGGCTACGGCGTGGTCCGGGACTTCACCGGCCACGGCATCAACTCGTCCTTCCACTCCGGCCTGATCATCCCGCACTACGACAGCCCGCACGCGACCACGGTGATGGAGCCGGGGATGACCTTCACCATCGAGCCGATGCTGACCCTGGGCACCCACGACTACGACATGTGGGAGGACGGCTGGACGGTCGTCACCAAGGACCGCAAGCGCACCGCGCAGTTCGAGCACACCCTGGTGGTGACGGACTCCGGGGCGGACATCCTGACCCTTCCCTAGCCGGTCCCCGACCGGATTTTTTTACCGACAAGGCGTCGGGAACTCATTGACTTAGGCAAACCTAAGTAGGAATATCGGGCGTGGCGGCAGTGCCGCCACGCCTGTTTCCCCTTCCTGGAGGTCCGCCTTGGACGCCTTCTCTACGGTCATCCGCGTCGCGTCGCACGAACAGCACACCGAGGCCGAGACGTCGACCTTCATGAGCGACCTGCTGGGCGGACGACTCGGGGTGGACGCGTACACGCGGTACACCGAGCAACTGTGGTTCGTGTACCGCGCCCTGGAGGAGGCGGCCGAATCCCTCAAGGACGACCCGGTGGCGGGCCCGTTCATCCGGCCCGAGCTGATGCGCGTCGCGGAGATAGAGCGGGACCTCGCCCACCTGCGGGGTCCGCAGTGGCGCGAGGACGTGGTGGCGCTGCCCGCGACCGCGGCCTACGCCGCCCGGGTGGCCCAGTGCGCCGCCGACTGGCCGGGCGGGTACGTCGCCCACCACTACACCCGCTACCTGGGCGACCTCTCCGGCGGCCAGATCATCCGCGACAAGGCGGAGCGGACGTGGGGATTCGAGCGCAAGGGCGACGGCGTCCGCTTCTACGTCTTCGCGGACATCTCCAACCCGGCGGCCTTCAAGCGGACCTACCGCGACCTGCTGGACGCGATCGCCGCGGACGACCTGGAGAAGCAGCGCATCATCGACGAGTGCAAGCGCGCCTTCGACTTCAACGGCGCGGTCTTCCGCGAGCTGGGCGAGGAGTTCCCCCTCAGCGCGTGACCGCCCCTTCGGGTACGGGTACGACCGCGGGGCCGGGCCGGGTGCACGGTGCATCCGGCCCGGCCCCGCGGTCGTGCCGGGGCGCGGACGGGTCCGGGCGGGCGCCTACGGCGCCGGGGCCGGGGGCGGGGCGAAGCGCACGCGGCCGCCGACCTCGATGGTGCCGTCGGCGCCGGGGGCGGTGAGGATCTGGGAGCCGGCGCCCTGGGTGATGTTCAGGGCGCGGTTCAGTTCGGCCGTCAGCAGGATCGCCGCCGAGCCGGTCGCCTCGTCCTCGGCGATGACGCCGTCGGGACGTCGCGGGAAACCCCGGGCGCGCACCCGGCCCGCGGCCTCGTCCTCCCACGCCCACGCGTACAGCCAGCCCTCGCCCGGCGGTGGCGCCGGGAGCGCCTCGACCTCGGCGACGCTGTCGTACTGCCGCGTCCGCTTGCCCTCGACCCATTCGGGCCGGGCCGTGATCCAGGTGAACTCGCCGTCGTCACGGGTCCATACGGAGCCGACGGGCGGCTGGAGCTCCTCGATGTCGAGCAGCCACGCGACCCCGACCAGCGGGTGTCCCGCGAAGGACATCCGCGTGCCGGGGGTGCGGATGTCGACGACCCCGCGCTCGGGGTCGTCGACGAACACCGTCTCGCTGTAGCCCAGTTCGGCGGCCAGCGCCTGCCGCGACGCGTCGTCGGGGCAGGTCCGGCCGTCGCGCACGACGCCGAGCAGGTTGCCGTACCGGCCGTCACCCGCGCAGAAGACCCTCAGCACATCGAGATCGTTCACGCGGGAATTCAAGCACGGTTCAGACCTGGGCCGTACGCCGCCTGCGGGCGAGGGAGACCGCCCCCGCGCCGGCCGCGATCACGGCGCCGGAGGTGGTGAGCAGGGCGCCGGCCGGGATCCCGGCGCCGGTGTCGGCCGGGTTGCCGCCGACGGAGCCACCGCCCGCCGAACCGCCGCCGGAGCCGCCCGCCGAACCGCCGCCGACCGTGCCGCCCGTACCGCCGGCGCTGCCGGTGCTGCCGCCCGTGGACCCGCCCGTGGAGCCGCCGGTGGTGCTGCCTCCCGTGGAGCCACCGGTGGACGGCAGGGTGGCGTCCTTGTCGACCGCCGGCCCGTCGAGGTGCTGCCGCACCCGCGCACGGGTGCTCCGCTCGTGCTCCCCGTCCGGGCGGCGGGGGACGCCCGCCTACCGGACAGCACGCCGTCTTGACCCCGGCTTGACCGGCCCATGGGTTCGTCGTGGAGGGTCCGTGACGCCGTCGTGTCCGGGGCCCGAACGTGAGAGCTGAATCACGGCACGAGGGGGTATGGGCCAAGTAAGGCTCGGTTAAGTTAGGTCCGCCTCACTGGCCTCTCCCCCTCGGGACGGCCCTCGCCCGACGCCCAGGAGCCCCCTATGCGCCCCGCCCGCCTCACCGTCGTCGCCACCTCCGTGGTGGCCGCCCTGACCGTCGTCACCGGCTGCTCCGAGAAGAGCGACAAGGGCGGCGACGACGCGATCCGCGTGGCGGCCTCCGACAGTGCCTGTGACGTGTCGAAGACGGAGTTCCCGGCCGGCAAGGTGCAGATCGACGTCGAGAACAAGGGCTCCAAGGTCACCGAGGTCTACGTCCTCTTCCCGGACGCCCGCATCGTCACCGAGCGCGAGAACATCGGCCCCGGCACGAAGGCGTCCATCACCGCCGAGATCAAGGCGGGCGACTACGAGATCGTCTGCAAGCCCGGCATGAAGGGCGACGGCATCGCCAAGAAGGTCAAGGCGACCGGCGCCCAGGCCGGCGGTGAGAAGCGCAGCCCGGAGGCGGACGCCGCCGTCGCCGCCTACCGCGCCTACGTCGTCGCGCAGGCCGAGGAGACCCTCCCCAAGGCGCAGGCCTTCGCGGACGCGGTCAAGTCGGGTGACGTCGAGGCCGCGAAGAAGGCCTACGCGCCCTCGCGCATCGGCTGGGAGCGCACCGAGCCGGTCGCCGAGTCCTTCGGCGACATCGACCCGAAGGTCGACGTCCGCGAGGACGGCCTGGAGGCCGGCCAGGACCCGGCGAAGGACTGGACGGGCTGGCACCGCCTGGAGAAGTCCCTGTGGGCCGACAACAAGATCGACGACAACGACAAGAAGCTCGCCGACACCCTGATCGTGGACCTGACCGACTGGCAGAAGAAGGTCGGCCAGGCGGAGATCACCCCCACCTCGATCGCCAACGGCGCCAAGGAGCTCCTCGACGAGGTCGCCACCGGCAAGGTCACGGGTGAGGAGGAGCGCTACTCCCACACCGACCTGGTCGACTTCAAGGCCAACGTCGAGGGCGCGCAGAAGGCGTACGAGCTGCTCAAGCCGATCGCCGAGAAGAACGACCCGGAGCTGTCCAAGCAGCTGGACACGCAGTTCGCCGCCCTGAACACCCTTCTGGACAAGTACCGCGCCGACAAGACCTCCTACGAGTTCACCTCGTACGACAAGGTCGGCGAGGCCGAGCGCAAGGAGCTCTCGGACGGCGTGAACGCGCTCGCCGAGCCGCTCTCCAAGCTCGCCGCCGCGGTCGCGAAGTAACGGCGCACCGGAAAGCACACGAAAAGCAGACGGGAGCAGACGATGACCGAGTCGGACACGGCCTCCGGACAGCCGCAGCAGGACGGCGGCGGCCCCGCCGCGGCCCCCGGGACCGCCCCCTCCCGTCGCGCGGTGCTCGGCTGGGGCGGAGCCGGGCTCGCGCTCGGCGCCGCCGCGGCCGGCGGCGCGGCCGCGGCCTTCGGCGGCGGCTCGGACATGGTGTCGGCGTCGGCAGCCGGCGCGGCCGTGCCCTTCCACGGCGAGCACCAGGCCGGGATCGCGAGCGCCGTGCAGGACCGACTGCACTTCGCGGCCTTCGACGTGAAGACGAAGGACCGCGCGGAGCTGGTCGAGCTGCTGAAGGAGTGGACCGCGGCGGCCCGTCTGATGACGGCGGGCCTCCCGGTCGGCGACGTGTACGAGGGCCTGCCGGAGGCCCCGCCGACCGACACCGGGGAGGCCCTCGGCCTGAAGGCCTCCCGGCTCACCCTGACCGTCGGTTTCGGGCCCGGGCTGTTCGCCAAGGACCGCTTCGGACTGGAGGGCCGGCGCCCCGAGGCGCTGGTGGACCTGGAGCTCTTCCCCGGTGACAACCTGGACCCGGCCCGCTCCGGCGGCGACCTGTGCGTCCAGGCGTGCGCCGACGACCCGCAGGTCGCCGTGCACGCCATCCGCCAGCTGGCCCGGATCGGGTTCGGCCGGGTCGCGGTGCGCTGGTCGCAGCTCGGCTTCGGCAAGACCTCCTCGACCACGCCCGACGAGCAGACCCCGCGCAACATGATGGGCTTCAAGGACGGCACCCGGAACATCTCGGGCACCGACAAGGCGGCCCTGGACCGGCACGTGTGGGTCGGCGCGGGCGACGGCAGCGACTGGCTGACGGGCGGCTCCTACCTGGTGGCGCGTCGGATCCGGATGAACATCGAGACGTGGGACCGGACCCCGCTGCAGGAGCAGGAGGACATCTTCGGCCGCGACAAGGGCGAAGGTGCCCCGGTGGGCAAGTCCAAGGAGCGCGACGAGCCGTTCCTGAAGGCGATGAAGCCGGAGGCGCACGTGCGTCTCGCGCACCCGGACTCCAACAGCGGTGCGACGATCCTGCGGCGCGGCTACTCCTTCACCGACGGCACGGACGGGCTCGGCCGCCTCGACGCGGGCCTGTTCTTCCTCGCCTACCAGCGTGACGTCCGCAAGGGCTTCGTCCCGATCCAGCGCAACCTGGCGAAGTCCGACGTCCTCAACGAATACATCCAGCACGTGGGTTCGGCCGTCTTCGCCGTCCCGCCGGGCGTCCGCGACAAGGACGACTGGTGGGGCCGGACGCTGTTCGCGTAAGTACCAGCCGGAGAGGAACACCAACGTGTTCGGCAACTATCTGATCGGCCTGCGCGAGGGGCTGGAGGCCAGCCTGGTCGTCTGCATCCTCGTCGCGTACCTGGTGAAGACGGAGCGCCGGGACGCCCTGCGCCCGGTGTGGCTCGGCATCGGGATCGCGTGCGCGCTCTCGCTCACCTTCGGTGCGCTGCTCGAATTCGGCTCCCAGGAGCTGACCTTCGAGGCGCAGGAGCTGCTGGGCGGCAGCCTGTCGATCATCTCGGTGGGGCTGGTGACGTGGATGGTCTTCTGGATGAAGCGCACCGCGCGGCACCTGAAGGCCGAACTGCACGGCAAGCTCGACTCGGCGCTCGCCATGGGCACGGGCGCGCTGGTCGCGACGGCGTTCCTGGCGGTCGGCCGGGAGGGCCTGGAGACGGCGCTGTTCGTGTGGGCGTCGGTCCGGGCCAGCGGCGAGGGCTCCTCGGCGCCGCTGATCGGGGTGCTGCTGGGCATCGCCACGGCGATCGTCCTGGGGCACCTCTTCTACCGGGGCGCCGTGCGGATCAACCTGGCGAAGTTCTTCCGGTGGACCGGCGCGATGCTGGTGGTGGTGGCCGCGGGCGTGCTCGCGTACGGCGTCCACGACCTGCAGGAGGCCCGTTTCCTGGGCGGTCTGAACGACAGGGCCTTCGACATCAGCACCGCCGTCCCGCCGGACAGCTGGTACGGGACCCTCCTGAAGGGTGTCTTCAACTTCCAGCCGGACCCGACCGTCCTGCAGCTGACCGTGTGGGCGCTGTACGTGGTGCCCGTGCTGGTGCTGTTCTTCGCCGAGCGCGGCGGCCGCCGTCCGGCGGGCGCGTCCGCGCCCGCCGACGCGCCGAGCGCGACGCCCGCCGGCTGACGCTTCACCAGAGCCGGTCGATGCTGCCGGGGTGGAGCGGGACGCGTACGCCGGTGAAGGCGGCGCGGTCGCGGGCCGGGGTGCGGGTGAAGAACGCCGCCTGCACCACTTTGTCGAAGCCGGGGGCGTCGGTGGCCAGCGGTTCGGCGCGGGTGCCGCCGACGAGGACCGTGCCGGGCAGCGGCGCGAAGCCGGCCGCCTCGTAGAACGGCGCGAGGGGCCGGTCGCAGCTGAACAGCGCCAAGTCCACGGCCGGGTCCGCCGCCAGTTCCGCCCGGGCGGCGGCCACCAGCCGGCCCCCGAGTCCCCGCCCGCGTCGTGCGGTCCGCGTGACGACGGAGCTGAGTCCGGCGGCGCGGTACGTGCGGCCGCCGAGCCGGATCTCCTTGTGGAGCAGTGACAGGGCGGCGGCGACCGTCCCGGAGTCGTCGACGAGGAGCAGGGTGCGCGGCGCGAGCGCCGGGTCGTGTCCGGGGGTGGAGCCCGGCCAGGCCTCCGCCTCCAGGTCGGCGACCTGGCGCGCCAGCGCGTCGGGTACGTCGGCCTCGGCGAAGCCCAGCACGGGGAGTGCCGTCACGGGATGCGGACCGCCGTGCCGCCCACGCGGACGCGGGGGTCGCCCGCGCGCAGTCCGACCGTGAGGACGCCGGGGCGGCCCATGTCCGCGCCCTGGTGGAGGGTCAGTACGGCTTCGTCCGGGACCAGGCCCAGCTCGCGGGCGTACGCGCCGAAGGCGGCCGCCGCGGCTCCCGTCGCCGGGTCCTCGACGACACCGCCGACCGGGAACGGGTCGCGTACGTGGAACTCCGCCGGGCCCGCGCGGTACACCAGCTGGACCGTGGTGAGGTCCAGGCGCCGCATCAGGGCTTCCAGGCGGGCGAAGTCGTAGTCGAGGTCCGCGAGGCGGGCCCGGGTGGCGGCGGCGAGCACGAGGTGGCGGGCTCCGGCGTAGGCGATCCTCGGCGGGATCTCCGGGTCGAGGTCGGCCCGCGGCCAGTCCAGGGCGGCGAGCGCCTCGGCGAGGTCGTCGGGGCCGATGTCCTCGGTGTGCGGCTCGACGCTGGTCAGTGTCGCCCGCAGGCCTCCGTCCTCGGCGGTGACGGACACCGGCACGGTGCCCGCGCGGGTGGCGAGGAGCAGCTCACCGGGTCCGACGCGCTCCGCCAGCGCGACGGCGGTGGCGATGGTGGCGTGGCCGCAGAAGGGGACCTCGGCCTTCGGGCTGAAGTAGCGCACGGTGAAGGAGCGGCCCTCCTGTCCGCCGAGCCCGTCGGGCGGGCCGGTGAGGAAGGCCGTCTCGCTGTAGCCCAGTGCGGCGGCGATCTCCAGCATCGCGGCTTCGTCCAGCCCGGAGGCGTCGAGCACGACCCCGGCGGGGTTGCCGCCGTCCGGGTCGGCGGAGAAGGCGGTGTAGCGCAGTACCTCGGTATCGGTCATGCGGTCATGATCGGCGTCCGCCGGGCCCGTCGGCAACGGAGATCCCGGGGAGGGCTGCTCAGCCGCGGCCGATGTAGGGCATGGACGTGGCCATGACCGTCGCGAACTGCACGTTCGCCTCCAGTGGCAGCTCGGCCATGTGCAGGACCGTGCGGGCCACGTCGGCGGCGTCCATGACCGGCTCGACGGCCAGCTGACCGTTGGCCTGGAGGATGCCGGTCTGCATGCGTTCGGTCATCTCGGTCGCCGCGTTGCCGATGTCGATCTGGCCGCAGGCGATCCGGTACGGCCGCCCGTCCAGTGACAGGGACTTCGTCAGACCGGTCATCGCGTGCTTGGTGGCGGTGTAGGCGATGGAGTTCGGGCGGGGCACGTGGGCGGAGATGGAACCGTTGTTGATGATGCGGCCGCCCTGCGGCTCCTGTCCCTTCATCTGCCGGAAGGCGGCCTGCGCGCACAGGAAGGCGCCCGTCAGGTTGACGTCGACGACCGAGCGCCAGGCCTCGTAGGTGATGTCCTCCAGCGCGACCCCGCCGGGCCCGAAGGTGCCCGCGTTGTTGAAGAGCAGGTCGAGGCGCCCGTAGCGGGCGCGCACTGACTCGAACAGCCGAGCCACGTCGTCCGGGTCGCTCACGTCGGCCCGTACGCACAGCACGTCGGCCCCGGCACCGGCGGCGGCGGTCTCCTCCAGCGGTTCGGCCCGGCGGCCGGCCAGGGCCACGCCCCATCCCGCCGCGGCCAGGGTCAGGGCCACGGAGCGGCCGATTCCGGAGCCCGCGCCGGTCACCACGGCGATCTTCTTCGTACGTTCGTCCATGGGGCCGCAGGGTACGTCACAGCGCGCTCCGGTCCCCGGACGTTCCGATTGCTGAGAGCATGGGTCGGTCAGGGGTGCATAAGAGCAGATGAGAAGACTGGAGTTCGCATGTCGGAGAGAGGCCCCGCGACGGCACCCTCGCACGACTCGTCGCCCGAATCGCCCTCCGCGCACGTCACCGCGCCCCTGAAGGCGGCACGCCGTACGAGCCTGCTCGTCACCTTCATACTCGGCGGGCTCACCGCCCTCCCTCCGCTCTCCATGGACATGTACCTGCCGGCCCTGCCGCAGGTGACCGACGCCCTGAGCAGCCCCGCCGCCACGATCCAGCTGACCCTCACCGCCTGCCTCGCCGGCATGGCCCTCGGCCAGCTCGTCATCGGTCCGATGAGCGACCGGTGGGGGCGCCGTCGCCCGCTGCTCGTCGGCATGGCCGTCTACGTCCTGGCCACCGCGATCTGCGCGCTCGCCCCGACCGCCGGGCTGCTGATCGCCTTCCGGCTGCTCCAGGGACTGGCCGGGGCCGCCGGCGTCGTCATCGCCCGTGCCGTCGTCCGCGACCTGTACGACGGCGACGAGATGGCCCGCTTCTTCTCCACTCTGATGCTCATCTCCGGCGCCGCCCCGATCGTCGCGCCGCTCATCGGCGGCCAGGTGCTGCGCTTCGCCGACTGGCGGGGCGTCTTCGTCGTCCTCACCGCCGTCGGCACGGTCCTCACCCTCATGGTGTGGCGCGGCCTGGGCGAGACCCTGCCGCCCGAACGGCGGCACACCGGCGGCGTCGGCTCCGCGCTGCGGACCATGCGCGGCCTGCTCGGCGACCGGGTCTTCGCCGGCTACACCCTGACCGGCGGATTCGCGTTCGCCGTCCTCTTCTCCTACATCTCCGCCTCGCCCTTCGTGGTGCAGGAGATCTACGGGGCCTCGCCCCAGACCTTCTCCCTGCTCTTCGGCCTGAACTCCGTGGGTCTGATCCTCGTCGGCCAGATCAACGGCAAGCTGCTGGTCGGCCGGGTCCGGCTGGACAAGGTGCTGGCCGTCGGGCTCGCGGTCGTGCTGACCTCCGCGGTGTCCCTGCTGCTGATGACGACGGGAGTCTTCGGCGAGGTCGGACTGACCCCGATCGCCGCCGCGCTGTTCGTCCTGATGTCGGCGATGGGCATCGTGCTGCCGAACACCAACGCGCAGGCGCTGATGCGGACCCCGCACGCGGCCGGATCGGCCTCCGCGCTGCTCGGCACCTCCTCCTTCCTGGTCGGCGCGGTCGCGTCCCCGCTGGTGGGCATCGCGGGCGAGGACACGGCGGTACCCATGGCACTGGTGCAGCTGGTGTGCGCGGTGCTCGCGGCGAGCTGCTTCCTGGCCCTGTGCCGGCCCTGGCAGCAGCGGGACGCGCACGCCGCGCCCGCCCCCGTCACGGACTGAACCGGGGGGCGGGGCCTCGCGGACGGGCCCGGCCCCGGCCCGCCGTAAACTCGGCAGGTGAACGCCTCCGCCCCCACCACCGCCGAGACCCTCCGCAGCACGCTCGGCGGGCTGCTCGACGGACTCCCGCCCAAGCAGGCCACGGCCGCCGTCGAGCGGCTCATCGCCAACTACCGGGGCCGGACCCCCACCGACGCGCCCGTCCTGCGTGACCGCTCCGACGTCGCGGCGTACGCGGCCTACCGGATGCCCGCCACCTTCGAGGCCGTACGGGCCGCCCTGGACGCCCTCGCCGACGCGGCGCCCGGCTGGGCTCCGGGCTCCCACGTGGACGTGGGCGGCGGCACCGGCGCCGCGACCTGGGCCGTGGACGCCACCTGGGACGGCCCGCGGGAGACGACGGTGCTGGACTGGGCCGAGCCGGCGCTGGCCCTCGGCCGGGAACTGGCGACGGCCTCCGGCTCGCCGGTGCTGCGCGGCGCCGAGTGGCGCCGGGCCGTCATCGGCTCCGGCATGGCGATCCCCGACGCCGACCTGGTGACGGTCTCGTACGTCCTGGGCGAGCTGACCGAGCAGGCCCGTACCGCCGTCGTCGCCGAGGCGGCCCGCGCCGGACGCGCGGTGGTGCTGATCGAGCCGGGCACTCCGGAGGGGTACCTGCGCATCCGCGAGGCCCGCGAGCAGCTGATCGCGGCCGGGCTGCGGGTCGCCGCCCCGTGCCCCCACGACGGGACCTGCCCCGTCGAGGTCGGCCAGGACTGGTGCCACTTCTCGGCGCGGGTCAGCCGCTCCTCCCTGCACCGGCAGGTCAAGGGCGGCTCGCTGCCGTACGAGGACGAGAAGTTCAGCTACGTCGCGGCGACCCGCTTCCCGGTGGAGCCGGCCGCCTCCCGGATCACGCGCAGGCCGCAGATCCGCAAGGGGCTCGTGCTGCTGGAACTGTGCGGCCCCGAGAAGGGCGACGGCGCGGGCCTGACCCGGACCAACGTGACCAAGCGCCACGGCGGCCTCTACAAGGCCGCGCGCGACGCCGACTGGGGCCAGGCCTGGCCGCCGCCCTCGGAGTAGGGCACCGCCCCCTACGGACGCAGCTCCTGGGTGCAGCACTTGACGCTGCCGCCGCCCTTGAGCAGTTCCCCGAGGTCCATCGGGACCGGCTCGAAGCCCCGGTCGCGCAGCGGGCCGAACAGCCCCGTGGCCGCCTGCGGGAGCAGGACGTGCCGGCCGTCGGACACCGCGTTCAGGCCGAGGGCGGCCGCGTCCCAGCCGTCGGCGATCAGCGCGTCGGGGAAGAGCCGCCGCAGCACGCCCTGGCTGCCGGGCGAGAAGGCGTCGGGGTAGTACATGACCTCGTCGCCGTCCAGGACGCTGAGCGCGGTGTCCAGGTGGTAGTAGCGCGGGTCCACCAGGTCGAGGCCGACGACGGGCCGGCCGAAGAACTCCTGGGCCTCGGAATGCGAGAGCGGGCTGGAGCGGAAGCCCCGGCCGGCGAGGACGAAGCTCGCCGTGACGGCGAAGTCGCCCTCGCCCTCGTTGACGTGGGCGGGCTCGTGGACGTCCTGGTAGCCGTGGTCGCGGAACCAGTCGAGGTGGATGCGGGCCTCGGGGCCCCGCTCCGGATGGGCGAACCGGGCCCCCAGGACCCGGCCGTCGACCACCAGCGCCCCGTTCGCCGCGAACACCATGTCGGGCAGCGCGGGATCGGGTACGAGGGTCTCGACGGTGTGGCCCAGGGACAGGTACCGGTCCCTGAGGTCTTCCCACTGTGCCTGGGCGAGGGGCAGGTCCACCGGTTTCGTGGGATCCATCCACGGGTTGATGGAGTACGTGACCTTGAAGTGTGCGGGTGGGCACATCAGGTAGCGCCGGGGTGTGGCGTCTCTGCGCAAAGAAGGCTCCTCACGACTTTCACGACTCGGGACGAGTGCTGGAAAGAATCGTCTCTCCTGGACCGGTACGACGCAGTGGACCGATGGGGTGGTTTACGAGAACGACGAACGGAACCGAACGGAACCGGACGGAGCCGGACGGAGAGGAGACGAGACGTCTCGCTGCGATACTGCGGGCATGACCAAGACCCCTGACGCCACGCGCCGCAGCGACCGCTCCCGGCGCGCCATCCTCGACGCCGCGCTCGCCCTGGTCGGGGAGGTCGGCTACAACAAGCTGACCATCGAGGCCATCGCCGCCCGCGCCGGCGTCGGCAAGCAGACCATCTACCGCTGGTGGCCCTCGAAGGCCGCCGTCCTCCTCGAAGCCTCCCTCGCCCTCGCCGGGGACGCGGAGGCGGAGGCGGAGTGGACCGGCTTCCCCGACACCGGGGACCTCGCCGCCGACCTGAAGCACGTCCTGCGCGCGACGGTCGACGAGTTCAACGACGAGAAGTACGAGGCCCCCGCGCGCGCCCTGGCCGCCGCCGGAGCCAACGATCCCGAGCTCGGCGCCCGGTTCACCGAGCAGCTCCTGGAGCCGCAGCTCGCCCTGTACGAGGCCCGGTTGCGCACGGCCCGCGAGGCCGGCCAGCTCGCGCCCGACACCGACCTGCGGCTGACGGTCGAGATGCTGGTCGGCCCGCTGACGTACCGCTGGCTGATGCGCACCGCGCCCCTCACGCACGCGTACACCGACGCGCTGGTGGACAAGGTGCTCACCGGGGTGGCAAACGTCACCGCGCGCTAGCCCCCCGACAACCTGCGTTCACCCGGGAATGTTTGCCTTGATTCTGTGGGTATGTTGCGGTTGGCGCTCACCCGTCCCCGGCCCCCCGGTCATCGAGAGCGGTCACCCGGGGCGCAGGATGGTGGGACCATGTGAAGGTCTGCCGGGGCAACGGTGAGGTGAGGGGATAGATGGGGTCTGAGTCCGGCCGCGTCAAACGCGGCGAGCAGAGCAGGATTTCCCAGTGGCTGCGCCGGCGGCAGAAACCCACCGCCGAGGACCCGGCGGGAGAGCGCGAAGCCCTCCTCCTGGCCGTCGCCGCCGCCGGTCTCCCGCTCGCCCCGGCCGCCCATCCCGTCGGCTACCGGTGTTCGTGCGACCGGATCGGCTGTCCGACCCCGGCCCGACATCCGGTCTCCTTCGCCTGGCAGACCCAGTCGACCACCGACCGCGCACAGATCGAGCGCTGGGCCCGCAACGAGCCCCGGGCCAACTTCATCACCGCGACCGGCATGGTCCACGACGTACTCGACGTCCCCCTGGAAGCCGGCGCCGCCGCCCTCGCGCGGCTCCTGGAGGCCGACGTCAAGGTCGGCCCCGTCGCCGAGTCGGGCGGCACCGGCGACCAGGCGCGGATGCTCTTCTTCACCGCCACCCGCGGCACCCCCGAGGACGAGGACGAGTGGTGGCCGTGCGCGCTGGACTGCCACCCCGAGACGATGGACGAACACCCCGGCCTGCGCTGGCACTGCCGCGGCAGCTACGTCCTGGTCCCGCCGGCGGCCCTCCCCGGTGACCAGGCGGTCACCTGGATCCGCGGCATGGAGCACCCCCTCCCGGACCCGCTCTCCCTCCTGGAAACCCTGACCGACGCCTGCGCCGCCTACGCGGACACCTCCGAGCGCACCCCGGCGACGGTGGCCTGGCCCCTGGGCCGTTGAGGCCCGGCGCGCCGGGGGTGCCCGGGCCGGCGCGTCAGTGGTGGATCTGCGTCACGACCACGTCGAGGGACCAGGCCCGGCCGCCCTTCGCGGGGGCTTCCGCCTCGACGACGTAGCCCAGGTCCCGCAGGGCCGTGACCAGCTCGGCCGGCGAGCCGGGAACGGCCCCCGCCACCAGCAGGTCCCGGACGAGCCGGCCCTTCGTCGCCTTGTTGAAGTGGCTCACCACGGAGCGCTTCTCCACGCCGTCGACCAGCTGCGAGTGCAGCACCCGCACCGTCGCCGTCCGGCCCGCCACCTCACCCTTCGGCTTCCACGCGGTCGCGTACGCCGCCGAACGAAGGTCCAGCACCAGTCCGTCCCCGGCGGCCGCGGGCAGCACTTCGGCCATCGGCCCGCGCCAGTACGCGCCGAGCGCGCCCAGTCCCGGGAGCTTCACGCCCATCGAGCAGCGGTAGGAGGGGATCCGGTCGGTCACCCGCACCGCGCCCCACAGCCCCGAGAAGACGAGGAGCGCGTCCTCGGCGGCCGCCCGCGCCGCCGCGGGCAGATCGGCCAGGCCCAGCGCGTCGTAGAGCACGCCCGTGTAGACCTCCCCCGCCGGGCGGGCCGCCGCCGAGCGCAGCCCGGCGTTCTTGGCGACCTCACCGCGCAGGCCCTCGCTCAGGCCCAGCACCTCACGGGCCTTGAGCTCATCGCCCGCGCAGAGCTCGACCAGCTCCTCCAGCACCGCGGCCCGGGCCGGCGCCAGACCGGGCAGGGACAGCTCCCGCGGCTCCAGCGGTGCGCCGGAGCCCCCGGCGGCCTTTCCCTCGGAGGGCGGCAGCAGCACGAGCACGGTGGTTCTCCTTCAGTACGACACGACGCGGGGATGCGGCCCCGGACCAGCCTAGGGGGTGTTCGGCGACCGGCGGACGGCGGTGACCAGGGCGCGGGGGTCGTCGGCGTGGAAGCGGATCGTGCGGGCCGTCCCGCGCGCGCCGAGCGGGCGGGTGAAGGCCAGCGGACGGTTCAGCTCCAGGGTCACCGTGGTCTGGCTGCCGACGATGAGGTCGAGCACCCCGTCGTCGGAGACCGTGACGAGCCGTCCCTCGGGGTAGCGGCGGTCCACCCGGACCGACGCCACCGCGTCCGGCGGGACGGCGAGGTCGAAGAGGGCGCCGTAGCGGATCCGCAGCGAGCCGTCGGCGCCGACCACGTGCGGCCGGGTCACGCAGGCGGCGTGCAGCGCGAGCAGCAGCACGATCCCGTACACGTCCAGGACGAGCACCACCCGGTGCACCGCCGGCCACGGGATGAGCAGGGCCAGCGCGACCGTCTCGACCACCGACACGAAGACCATCCCGTACATCATGGCCGTCTGCGGTCCCGTGTAGCAGGCGGCCAGGTCCCCGGGCCGCACCCCGTGCCGGCGGCGCAGGACCCACCGGCCGAGGGAGGCCCCGGCGCGCAGCTCGTGCCGCAGCAGCCGCCGCACCTGGACCGGCACCACGGCCCGGACCGCCGTCCGCAGCGCGGCCCGGGGTTCCTCCCCGGCGGCCCGGGCGGCGGCGTACAGGCGGTGCAGCACCCGTGCCTCCAGCAGGAGCACCCCCAGCACCACGGCCTCCGCGGCGGCCAGGGCCGGCGCGGGCAGCCGTACCCCGGCAGCGGCGCACACCACGAGCGCCAGCTCCGCCGGGAGGACCGCGGCCACCGCGATCCGCGCCGCCCGCACCCCGCGCACGGCGCTCATCTCCCGCCCCTCTCCAGGAAGGCCTCCATCACCCGGCGGACGACCTCCGCCTGCGCGGGCGGGTACTCGGCGAGCAGCGCCTCCTTGAACCCGGGGACGACCACCCCGTCCCGGGGAACCGCCGCGAACACCTCCTCGGGGACCGCCGCCACCAGCTCCGCCGCGAGGTCCGGGATCCGCGGATCGTCCGCGGCGGCGTCCGCGAGCTCGTCCAGCCGCTCGTACAGGGCGAGCACCGCCGGGTCGGCGGCCAGCGGCCCGAGCGCGGCGTAGATCTCCTGTCCACCCGCGCCCGTCGCGTCGAGGAGCGTCAGGTGTTCGCGGTCCTTCGCGGCGGCCGGGGACGACGTCCGCGGCGCCTTCGCCAGCAGCGCGGCGAGAGCGGGCGAGAGCGGCTCGCCCTCCCCCGGCCCGGCGGCCAGGAGCACCGCGAGCCGTCGCCGGCGCTCCTTGATCTCGGCCTCCTGCCGGGCGAGGTCGGCGTCGAGCTCCTCCAGCACGTCGGCCAGGTCGCGCCCGGCGTCGTCCGCGAGGACGTCGCGCACCTCGTCGAGGCCGAGCCCCAGCTCGGTGAGCCGGCGTACGCGGGCCAGCAGGACGGCGTCACGGACGCCGTAGGCCCGGTATCCGTTGGGGCGCCGCTCCGGCTCCGGGAGCAGCCCGACATGGTGGTAGTGCCGGATGGCCCGGGTGGTGACCCCGACGACCGCGGCGATCTCTCCGATCCGCATGCGCCCAGTAGAAACCCTGACGTCGCGGCAAGGTCAAGCGGCGACGGCACAGCCGGTAACATGGTCGCCACGGCAGACGAGTCGGCCGGGCGGCCGCGTCGGGATCCTCGGATCCCGCCGAGGAACGTCCGGGCTCCACAGGGCAGGGTGGTGGGTAACGCCCACCCGGGGTGACCCGCGGGACAGTGCCACAGAAAACAGACCGCCGGGGGCTTCGGCCCTCGGTAAGGGTGAAACGGTGGTGTAAGAGACCACCAGCGCCTGGGGTGACCCAGGCGGCTAGGTAAACCCCACCTGGAGCAAGGTCAAGAGGATCCGTCCCCGGACGGGTCTGCGCGAACGCTTGAGGGCTGCCCGCCCGAGTTCGCGGGTAGACCGCACGAGGCCGGCGGCAACGCCGGTCCTAGATGGATGGCCGTCTCCCCGGCGACCGCGAGGTCCCCGGGCGACAGAACCCGGCGTACAGGCCGACTCGTCTGCCCCTTCCACTGCCGTTCGGATTGGCCGGCGCCCTCCGGGGCTCCGCCCCGGACCCCGCGCCTCAAACGCCGGCGAGGCTGGGATGCTGCGGGCTGGTGCGCGGGGCCGCCGAGGGGTGTCTCCTCGGCTCGGCGCGCGCGAGCCTTCTCGGCTGTGGTCCCCCCGCGACGGGCACGGCAGTGGGGCGGGGACACGGCGGAGTGTCCCCACAGGACGAGGCGCCACCCCCGGCAACCACCGCGACATGCCCGCGCGCGCCGAGCCGAGGAGACACTCCGCCGGGGCACCGCCCCACACCCCACGAAGCCACCGCCCCGCACATCCAGCCCCGCCGGCGATTGAGGCGCGGGGTCCGGGGCGGAGCCCCGGAAACCACCGGGCCGGGCCCGGCCGTCGGCACGGCTTACCGCAGGTGCGCGGTGTCGTTCAGGAGGCGGACCGAGGCGTTGCCGTCGGCGTAGTAGGCCACCGCCGAGAGGGACGCCGCCGACAGTTCCATGCGGAACAGCGACTCCGGAGGGGCGCCCAGGGCCAGGCGTACCAGGATCTTGACCGGGGTCACGTGCGTGACCAGCAGGACCGTGCGACCCGCGTGCTCGGCCAGGAGCCGGTCGCGGGTCGCCGAGATCCGGCGGGTGGCGGCCGCGAAGCTCTCCCCGCCGCCCGTCGGGGCGGCCTTCGGGGAGTCCAGCCAGGCCTGCAGGTCGTCCGGGAAGCGTTCCTGCACCTCGGCGAAGGTCAGGCCCTCCCAGGCGCCGAAGTCCACCTCGCGCAGGCCCTGTTCGACCGTCACGTCGAGGCCGAGGCGGTCGGCGACGGCCTGCGCGGTCTCGCGGCACCGCAGCAGCGGCGAGCTGATGACCGTCTGGACGGTGCCGCGGGCGGCGAGCGCCTCGGCGACGGCCGCCGCTTGGCGGCGGCCCGCCGGGGACAGCTCGGGGTCGCTCCCGCCGCTTCCGGAGAAGCGCTTCTGCGGGGTGAGTGCGGTCTCGCCGTGGCGCAGCAGCACGAAGGTGGCCGGCGCGCCCATGTCGGGACCCCAGCCCTGCCCCGCTGCGGGGACCGGGGCGGTCGGAGCCGCCTGCGGGGCCGGTCCGCCCGTGCCGGCGCCGCTGGTGGCCGGCGTACGGGACGACGCGGGAGCGGTGGCCGCGCCTGCCTCGGCGGTCTCGGCAGCCGGTGAGCCGAACAGCGTGTCGGCACCGGCGGCGGTGCCGCGGGAGGCGGCCAGGGCGGCGCGCGCCGCCGCGGCGCCCGCGGCGGCGTTCCCGGGCGGGCCGGACGGCGGCGGGGTGGACAGGGACCGAGCCGCGGACGCGTCGAGGGCGGCGGAGGAGGCCGACGGCTCCCACTGCTCGCCGCGCTTGCCCGCGTCCATCGCCTCGTTGGCGAGCCGGTCCGCGTGCTTGTTCCGCTCGCGCGGGATCCACTCGTACGTGACCTGCGCGCGCGGCAGGATCCGCGCGGCCTCGGCCGCGAGCGGCTTCATGTCCGGGTGCTTGATCTTCCAGCGGCCCGACATCTGCTCGACGACGAGCTTGGAGTCCATCCGGACCAGGACCTCGGCGTCGGCCGCCAGTTCACGGGCCGCCGTGAGCCCTGCGATCAGGCCCTTGTACTCCGCCACGTTGTTCGTCGCGACGCCGATGTACTCGGCGCGTTCGGCCAGCGTCTCGCCCGAGGCCGGGTCGAGGACGACCGCGCCGTAGCCGGCGGGCCCCGGGTTGCCCCGGGACCCGCCGTCCGCCTCCACGACAAGACGGGGCATCAGATGCCCGAGTCGGCCGTACGGACCAGGATGCGGCCGCAGTTCTCGTGACGGACGACCTGGTCGCGGGCCGCGGCCTTGATCTCGTTGACCTCGGCCATGTCGAGCTCCAGGCGGCAGCCCTCGCAGCGGCGCTGGTAGAGGCGCGCGGCGCCGACCCCGCCCTGCTTGACGCGGATCTTCTCGTACAGGGCCATCAGGTCGGCCGGCATGGACGTGACGATCACCTCGCGGTCCTTGGTGACCTTCGCGGCCTCGGCGTCGATCTCGGCGGTGGCCGCGTCGCGGCGGGTCGTGGCGTCCGCGACCTTCACCTCCAGGGCGGAGACGCGCTCGGTCAGCTCGGAGACGCGCTCCTGCGCGGCCTCCAGGCGTTCCATGACCTCCAGGACCACGTCCTCCAGGTCACCCTGGCGCTTGGCGAGGGAGACGACCTCGCTCTGCAGGTTCGCCAGGTCCCGGGCCGAGATGCCCACGCCGGAGTCGAGCCGCTGCTGGTCGCGGACGGCGCGCTGGCGCACCTGGTCGACGTCCTGCTCCGCCTTGGTCTGCTCGCGGGCCGTGTCGCTCGCCTGGGTCTGGGCGGCCACCAGCAGGTCGCGCTGCTGCGTCAGGTCCTTGGTGAGCGTGTCGAGTTCGGCGTGCTCGGGCAGGGACTTGCGCTTGTGGGCGAGCTGAGACAGCCGGACGTCCAGCGCCTGGACGTCGAGAAGTCGGATCTGGTCGGCGGGCTCGGCGTTCAGTTGGGGGCTCCAGAGATAGAAGGGGAGGGTACGGACGGCGCGTGCACCGTCCACGGGTCGGTGACCGTGCGCGAGACGTGGGTGCGCAGACCCCAGCCGTGGCGCTCGGAGATCGCGTCGAGCTGCGCGGCTGCCTGCTCGCACCAGGGCCATTCGGTGGCCCAGTGGGCGGCGTCGACGAGGGCCAGCGGGCTCTGCTCGCGGGCCTCGGAGACCGGGTGGTGCCGCAGGTCGGCGGTGACGAACGCGTCCACGCCCGCGGCGCGGACCTCGGCGAAGAGGCTGTCGCCGGAGCCGCCGCTGACGGCGACGCGCCGGATCATGGCGTCCGGGTCGCCGGCGACGCGGATGCCCTGGGCGGTCGGCGGCAGCCAGGCCGCGCAGCGGGCGGCGAACTCGCGCAGGGTCTCGGGGCGGTCCAGCTCGCAGATCCGGCCGAGGCCGCGGCGGCCCTCGGGGTCGCTCGGGTCCGGCACCAGCGGGCCGGTGATCCGCAGGTCCAGGGCACCGGCGAGGGCGTCGGAGACGCCCGGGTCGGCGGTGTCGGCGTTGGTGTGGGCGACGTGCAGCGCGATGTCGTTCTTGATCAGCGTGTGCACGACGCGGCCCTTGAAGGTGCCGGCCTCGACCGTGGTGGTGCCCCTCAGATAGAGGGGGTGGTGGGTGACGATCAGGTCGGCCCCCAGCTCCACGGCTTCGTCGGCGATCTCCTGGACCGGGTCCACGGCGAAGAGGACCCGGCCGACCTCGGCATCGGGGTCGCCGCACACGGTTCCGACCGCGTCCCACTGCTCGGCCCGCGAGGGGGGCCAGAGAGCGTCCAGCGCGGCGATGACTTCAGAGAGACGGGGCACGGGCCAAGGCTACCGTCCGTGGCGGCCGGCCCGGTCAGCACCGGTACCTGCGAAGCGGCCCGCCACCCGCCCGGAGCGCCTGCCTTTCGATGCCGCACAGCACAATCGCACCGCCCATCACAGACGAATCGCCGCCCGGACACCCTTACGTGTGAAGCCGCCTTGGTCGTGTTGTTCGGCGGGAATCCCGAAAACTAGCTTCCTCACCGGAGGTGACGGCCCGGATGACTGTCTGTGCCATCGAGATGACGACCACGGCCCCGTTCACGATCTCCGCGGACGGGTCGTACGCCGCCCGGCTCGCCGGGAACGGAGAGGCCCGCTACGCGGAACGCTGGACCCTCGCGGGTCCCGAGCCCTACGCGGTGCCGCTGCCCCTCGCACAGCCCGAGGAGGCGGACAGCGAGCTCCTCCCGCTGACCGACGGGCGCGTGCTGATCCACCGCAGGGTCGCGGACCGGCACGCCTTCGCCCTGCTCTACCCGACGGGCGGCGCCGCGGCCGGGCCGCGCACCGGGGAGCTCCAGCTGGGCGGCGTGGACGCGGAGGAGGGCGTACGGGTCTTCCTGCTGCCGCCGGCCCCGGACGGCTCCGCCGCCTTCGCGGTGGCGGCGTCGGACACGGTGACGACGCTGTGGCAGGTGGCCGGCTGCGCCTTCGGGCCGCAGCGGGTGGCCCGGATCCCGGGACGCTGCTCCGGCGGGGTGTGGCTGGACCGCACGGGCCGGCTGCTGGCCCTGGACCGGGAGCTGGAGGGCACCACCAAGGCCGTCACCGTGGACCTGGGCGGCGACGGCAGGGTGACCCCGCTGCTCCAGATCACCGAGGACAGCGACGACCGGCTGGTGCTCGCCGACCCGGACAGCGGGCTGCTGCTGATCCGCTCCGACGCCCCGGGCGAACCGCGCCTGGGCTGGGGAGTGCTGGGCAGCTCGCGTCCGGTGCGCTTCCCCGAGTGCCTGCGGCTGGGGGACGCCGTGCCCTTCGCCGTCCAGCCCGGCCAGGCGCTGATGCCGGAGACCTGCGGGGTGGCGCTGCGGCTGCCCGAGGGCGACATCGGCCTGTGGCGCCCGGCCGACCGGCACGTCTTCCGGCTGGCCGCCCCCGCGGGGTGGCTCGGCGGGACGGGCCTGTGGAGCGCGCAGGGCCGCCTGCACCTGCCGTACGCGATCCCGCAGGTGCCCTGCGGGATCGTCGCAATGGCCCTTCCCCCGTCCCCTCCCGCGCCGGTGCACGGGGGCCCGCCGGTGGGTGCGGATCCGTCGGCGGGTGGGGACCCGTCGGTCCGGGCGGACCCCCCGCGCCCGCCGTCGCCCCGCCCGGTCCCCCTCCAGCAGGCACCTCTGGCGGGGCGGTAGGAAGGCGGGTCCGGCTCAGCCGTGCCTGAGGCCCAGGACCTCGGGCGCGGCGAAGGTCTCGTTCGCCGGGCGGGAGGCGTAGTACGGGGTGAGGACCCCGTCGAGCTCCTCGTAGGAGAAGGACTCCTTGCCCGTGTCGAACTTCGCGGCGACCTTCGGGCGCTCCATGACGACCACGATGCCGCCGTGGACGACGAAGAGCTGTCCGTTGGCCTGGGCGGAGGCGGGTGAGGCCAGGTAGCCGACGAGCGGGGCGACGTGCTCGGGGGCGAGGGCGTCCAGCCGGCCGTCCTCGGGGACCTCGAAGCCGGCGAAGACGTCCTCCGTCATACGGGTGCGGGCGCGCGGGCAGATGGCGTTGGCCGTCACCCCGTACTTCGCGAGGGCCAGGGCGGTCGAGGTCGTCAGGCCGACGATGCCGCCCTTGGCCGCCGCGTAGTTCGGCTGGCCGGCCGAGCCGCCGAGGAAGGCCTCGGAGGAGGTGTTGACGATCCGGCCGTAGACGGGGCCGCCCGCGGCCTTGGACCGTTCGCGCCAGTGCGCGGAGGCGAAGTGGGTGGTGTTGAAGTGGCCCTTGAGGTGGACGCGGATCACCGAGTCCCACTCCTCCTCCGACATCGAGAAGATCATCCGGTCGCGGAGGATGCCGGCGTTGTTGACCAGGACGTCGAGCTTGCCGTAGGTGCTCACCGCCAGCCCGACCAGCTCACGGGCCTGCTCGAAGTCGGCGACGTCGCCGAGGTGGGCGACGGCCTGCCCGCCCGCGGCGCGGATCTCCTCGGCCACCTCCTGCGCCGGAGCGGCCGAGGCCTCGCCCGAGCCGTCCCGGCCGGGCTGGCCGAAGTCGTTGACGACCACGCTCGCGCCCAGCCGCGCGAGCTCGATCGCCTCGGCCCGGCCGAGCCCGCGGCCCGCGCCCGTCACGATGGCGCTGAGCCCCTCAAGTGGGAGTGACATCGGTGGTGTTCCTCTCAGAGCTGGTCGGATCCGGCAAGGCGGTCAGAGTTCGATGCAGGTGCGCAGGGCGACGCCCGTGCGCATCTGGTCGAGGGCGTCGTTGACCTCCGCCAGGCTCACCCGGTGCGTGATCAGGTTCGCCAGGTCGATCCGGCCGGCCCGCCACAGCGCGATGGTCCGTTCGTAGGAGCGCAGCACGTCGCCGCCGCCGTACATCGAGGGCAGGATCTTCTTCTCGTCGAAGAACAGCGAGAACATGTTGATCTGGAAGTTGTCGTCGAGTGCGCCCGCTCCGACGACGACGACCGAGCCGCCGCGCCGCGTCATCTCGTAGGCCTTCTGGGCGGTCGCTGACTTGCCGACGACCTCGAAGACGTAGTCGAAGCCCTCGCCGGCGGTGATCCGGTTCTTGGCGTCGCCGAACTCCTCCGGGGAGACCGCCTCGGTCGCCCCGAAGCGCAGGGCCGCCTCGCGGCGGGACGCGACCGGATCCACGGCGACGATCTGGGCCGCGCCCTGCACCTTGGCGCCCTGGATGACGGAGATGCCGACGCCGCCGCAGCCGATGACGGCCACCGAGGAACCGGCTTCCACCTTCGCGGTGTTGATGGCGGCGCCCAGGCCCGTGGTGACCCCGCAGCCGATCAGCGCCGCGATGTCGAAGGGGAGGTCGTCGGGGATCGGGACGGCGCAGGCGGCGGGGACGACCATCTCCTCGGAGAAGGTGCCGGTGCCGGCGAAGCCGAAGATGTCACCGGCGCCCCGCTTGAAGTTGGGGGTGGCGACGTTCCCGAAGGCCTCCAGGCACAGGTGGCCCTGACCGCGCCGGCAGGACGGACAGTGGCCGCACGGCGGGAGCCAGCAGACGAGGACGCGGTCGCCGATCGCGTGGCCGGTGACGCCGTCGCCGACGTCCGTGACCACGCCGGAGCCCTCGTGGCCGGGGATGAACGGGGCGGGTTGCGGCAGGACGCCGCTCATCGCGGACAGGTCCGAGTGGCACAGCCCGGTGGCCTTGATCCGGATCTTCACCTTGCCGGGGCCGAAGCCCACGGCCTCCATGTCGTCGACGACTTCCAGCTTGTCCTGGCCGATCTCGCTCTGCAGTGCTGCGCGCACGGTGCGGCTCCTGTCGGTGCTGTCAGGGGGCGGGAGGGTGAGGGGGTGTCCGACCTTGATCCGCCGGACACACCCCTAGGAGTGTTCGACGACGGTGTCGGCGAGGACCGGCGCGTCGTCGCGTTCGACGGCGGTCACCGACGCCAGGACGCGGCCGGGCTCCTGCCACATCCGGATGCGCAGCGTCTCCCCCGGGAAGACGATCCCCGCGAAGCGCGTGCGGTAGGCGCGGACCCGGGACACGTCCCCGCCGAGGGCCGTGTCGACGACGGCCTTGAGGGTCATCCCGTACGAGCACAGGCCGTGCAGGATCGGTTTGTCGAAGCCGGCCAGCTTGGCGAACTCGGGGTCGGCGTGCAGCGGGTTCCAGTCGCCCGACAGGCGGTAGAGCAGGCCCTGGTCCTCGCGGATGTGCCGTTCCTCGACCCGGTCGGGGGCGCGCTCGGGCAGCTCCTCCCGGGCGGAGGGTCCGCGCTCGCCGCCGAAGCCGCCCTCTCCCCGTACGAAGATCTGCGCGTCGCTGGTCCACAGCGGCCCGTCGGCGTCGGCGACCTCGGAGCGCAGCACGATGACGGCCGCCTTGCCCTTGTCGTAGACGGCGGCGACCTTGGAGCTGGAGGTGGCGCGTCCCTTGACGGGGATGGGCCGGTGCAGCTCGATGGAGTGGCCGCCGTGCAGGACGTTGGCGAGGTTCACCTCGATGCCGGGCTGGCCGAGGCCGCCGAGCATGGCCATGCCCGCTCCGGCGACGGTCGCGAAGCTGGGGAGGACGTGGAGCTTGGATTCGAGGGTGTAGCGCAGCTCGTCAGGGTCGGTCGCCGGCAGGCCCGCGCCGAGGCCGAGGTGGTAGAGCTGGATGTCCTTGTGGTCCCAGCCGATGTCCCCCCGGCGGGGGTCTGCGGCGAGGGCCCTGGCGGCATCGATCGGCATGAGGACGCGGCTCCCTGTCGTTGGAAAATCGCTGCCTGGAAGACCTCGGCGCGGTCGTCCGCACCGTCGGCCGCACCGAGGTCGTATGCGGGACGGCCGGTTCTAGAACGCGTTCTAGGGTCGGCCGGTGAGGGAATGTATAACGCACGCCCCCGCACTTGGGAAGACTCTTGACTGCCCGTCAGATAGGCTGGCCGGGTGGACGAAATGCCCGTGGAACACCGTCAGGCCCGTGCCCTGCGGGTCCTGCTGGACCCGTCGAATCCGGCCCTGGCGCTGCAGCTCGGCCTCCAGCCCGACATCGAGGTCGTGAGGGACCCGTCGGCCCGCCCGGCGGTGGCCCTGGTGGAGGAACTCTCGGCGGTGACGACCCTGCTGGAGGACGATCCGGAGTGCCGGATCCTCGTGATGACGGGCTCGGCGCACCCGGGTCTGCGGGAGGCCGCGCTCGCCGCCGGAGCGGCGGGACTGGTCCTGCGGGACGGCCGGGTGGAGGACCTCGCGGAGGCGGTCCGCCGGGCGTCGACGGGCGAGACGGTGGTCGATCCGGCCCTGGGGTGAATCCTTTCGGGGTGCCCGCGCCTCTTGTGTATGGTGCCGACGCCGAGGTCGGCACCTGACCTGGAGGTTGACGTGATCACTGTTGTCATCGTTGCCGGCGCGGCCGTCCTGCTCTGCGCGTGCACCGTCGCCGTCCTGCGCCGCCGGGGCCGGGCCCGTGGCTGACCGGACCGACTGGCCGGACGAGGCCCTGGTCGTCGCCGCGCAGGGCGGTGACCTCGATTCGCTGACCGCGCTGGTCGCCGGATCGCACCCGAACGTACGGCGCTTCGCGCACTCACTGTGCGCGTCGCGCGAGGACGCCGAGGACGCGGCGCAGGAGGCGCTGATCATCCTGTACCGCAGGATCGGGATGCTCAGGGCGTCCGGGGCGCTGGCGTCGTGGATGTTCCGCATCGTCCGCAACGAGTGCCTGCGGCGGGCCCGGCTGATGCCGCGGGAGCGGCCACCGCTGCCGGACACGGCCGTGATGTCGGCGGAGGACGAGGTACTGCGACGCCTGGAGGCGGGGCGGGTGGCGGAGGCCATCGCCGAGCTGCCGGCGGACCAGCGGCGCGTGCTGATCATGCGGGACGTGCAGGGCCACAGTGGCCGGGCCGCCGCCGAGGCCCTCGGGCTGAGCACCGCCGCGATGAAGTCGCGGCTCCACCGGGCGCGCGCCGCCCTCCAGCACACCCTGGGAGACACCCGTGCCGCTGCCCACCACTGACATCGGGGCCCCGGCCCCGGCTCCCGCGTCCCGCTCCGGCTCCGGCTTCGCCAGCGCGTCCGTGCCGCGGCACCTGGCGCGCGGTGCGGTGGGCTTCGGCGCGCTGATCGCGGCCTTCGCCCTGATCCCGGCCTTCGGCCCGGCCACCCTGCTCCTGGCCCCGGTCGGCCTGATCGCCCTGCGCGGCTGCCCCATGTGCTGGGCGATCGGCCTGGCCGAGACCGTCTCCCGCGGCCGTCTCCGGAGGGAGTGCGGGCCGGACCGCTGCGAGCTGAGGAGGGCGTAAGCGGGTGCGGCGGCGTCCGGGGCGCGGGGAGCCGGGGCAGAGCCCCCGGGAGCCCGGCGGCGGGCCGCGCGGTCAGCGGCGCAGCAGGGTGACCACCGCCGCGCCGCCCAGGCCGATGTTGTGGGCCAGGCCCGTGCGAGCGCCCTCGACCTGCCGCGCCCCCGCCTCGCCCCGCAGCTGCCAGACCAGTTCCGCGGCCTGGGCGAGGCCGGTCGCCCCCAGCGGATGCCCCTTGGAGATCAGCCCGCCCGAGGGGTTGACCACCCAACGCCCGCCGTACGTCGTGGCGCCGCTCTCCACCAGCTTGCCCGCGGCCCCGTCCTCGCACATGCCCAGCGCCTCGTACGTCAGCAGCTCGTTGATCGAGAAGCAGTCGTGCAGCTCCACAACGTCCACGTCCTCGATGCCGAGCCCGGACGCCTCGTACGCCTGACGCGCCGCTGCCGCCGTCATCGGCTTGCCGACCACGTCGATGCAGGAGCCCGACGCGAAGGAGGCCTCGGTGTCCGTCGTCATCGCCTGGCCGACGATCTCCACGGCCTTGTCGTGCAGTCCGTGCGCCACCAGGAACCGCTCGGACACCACCAGGGCCGCCGCCGCGCCGTCCGAGGTCGGCGAGCACTGGAGCTTGGTCAGCGGCGCGTGGATCTCCTTCGCCGCGAGGACCTCCTCGACCGAGTACACGTCCTGGAACTGGGCGTTCGGATTGTCCGCCGAGTGCCGGTGGTTCTTGGCGCCGACCGCCGCCAGCTGCGCGGGCGTGGTCCCGTAGCGCTCCATGTGCTCGCGCGCCGCGTTGCCGAAGATCTGCGCCGTGGGCGGGGACATCTCGAAGCCGTGCCCGGCCGCCATGATCCCGTAGTGCCGGGCCACCGGTGAGGTCTTGAAGTCGCCCCCGTCCGCACCCCCGCCCAGCGCGCCGCGCTTCATCTTCTCGAAGCCCAGCGCCAGCACGCAGTCGCTCAGCCCGCCCTCCACGAACTGCCGCGCCATCATCAGCGCCGTCGACCCGGTCGCGCAGTTGTTGTTGACGTTGTAGACCGGCACTCCGCTCAGCCCCAGCTCGTACGCCGCGCGCTGCCCCGCCGTGGAGGCCTGGAAGCAGTAGCCCACCGGCACCTGCTGCACCAGCCCGTAGTCCACGCCCGCGTCCGCGAGCGCCGCGGACCCGGCCTCCTTCGCCATGTCCCAGTACTGCCAGTCCCGCGACTCGGGCTTCTCGAACTTCGTCATGCCGACGCCCACGATGTACGACTTCATGCCCCTGGTGTCCCTTCAGTCCCTCGGGAGGCCGAGAATCCGCTCGGCGACGACGTTGAGCTGGACCTGCGTGGTGCCCCCGGCGATGGTCAGGCAGCGGGACATGAGCATCCCGTGCACCGCCCGCTCCCCGGCCCCTTCCCGTACCGCTCCCGCCGGCCCCAGCAGTTCGAGCGCCAGCTCGGCGGTCCGCTGCTGGTGCGGGGTCTGGACGAGTTTGCGTACGGACGCCCCCGCGCCCGGCTCCAGCCCCGACACCTGCTGCAGCGTGGTGCGCAGCCCGATGCAGGCCAGGGCGTGCGCCTCGGCGGCCAGGGCGCCGATCCGCGCCCGGTGGGCGCCGTCGAGGTCGGCGGCGCGGGCGAGGAGCGCCTCCAGACCGGTGTCGAAGGTCATCCGGTCGGCCATGTGGACGCGTTCGTTGCCGAGGGTGTTGCGGGCCACCTTCCAGCCGCCGTCGGCCGCGCCGACCAGCGCCTCCGCCGGGAGCTCGACGTCGTCGAGGTAGACCTCGTTGAAGAGCGCCTCGCCGGTGATCTCCTTCAGGGGCCGCACGTCGATGCCCGGGGTGTTCTTCATGTCGACGACGAAGTAGCCGAGCCCCTTGTGCTTGGGGGCCGCCGGGTCGGTGCGGGCCAGCAGGATCCCGAAGTCGGCGCTGTGCGCGGAACTCGTCCACACCTTCTGGCCGTTGACCAGCCAGGAGCCGTCGTCCCGCCGCTCGGCGCGGGTCCGCAGGGAGGCCAGGTCGGAGCCGGCGCCCGGTTCGGAGAAGAGCTGGCACCAGGTGATCTCCCCGCGCAGGGTGGGGAGCACGTAGGCGTCGCGCTGCGCCTGCGTCCCGTAGGCCAGCAGGGAGGGCACGATCCAGGTGGCGATGCCGAGGTCGGAGACCTTGACCCCGGCGGCCGCCAGTTCCTGCTGGACGACGATCTGCTCGACGGGCCCGGCGCCGAGCCCGTACGGCGGCGGCAGGTAGGGGGCGGCGTAGCCGGTGGGGGCCAGGATCCGCCGGGCCGCGGCCGGGTCGAGCCCCCGGGCGTCCTCGATGGCGGCCCGGGCCTTCGCGCGGTACTCCTCGGCCCGTGCCGGGAAGCTCCAGGCGCAGCTCGCGCCGCGCCCCGCCCGCCGCGCACCGCACGGCCCGCACCCGGTGGCCGTCGCCGGGCCCGAGCAGTTGGCGGGCGACGACCGCCCGCCGCAGGTGGATGTGGGCGTCGTGCTCCCAGGTGAACCCGATCCCGCCGAGGATCTGGATGCAGTCCTTGGCGCAGGAGTACGCGGCGTCCAGGGCGGCGCCGGCGGCGAGGGCCGCGACGAGCGAGCGCACGTCGGCGGGCTCGTCCATGGCCCGGGCGGCGTCCCAGGCCAGCGCGCGGGCCTGTTCGAGGCGCACGAGCATGTCGGCGCACAGGTGCTTGACGCCCTGGAACTGTCCGATGGGCCGGCCGAACTGCTCGCGCACCTTGGCGTACTCGGCGGCCGTGTGCAGGGCCCGGGCCGCGGTGCCGCAGGCGTCGGCGGCGAACAGCGCGCAGGCGAGGTCGCGGACCAGGGGCGCGTCGAGCTCCAGCAGCCGCCCGGCGGGGACGGTCACGCCGCGCGCCCGCACCTCGGCGGTGGGGCGGGTCGGGTCGGCGCTCTCGTGCGTGCGGACGTCCAGCGCGACGGCGTCCACGGCGAACCAGCGGGTCCCGTGCGCGGCCTCGGCTGCGAGCAGCACGAGGTCGGCCTCGCCGGCGCCGAGGACGGGCGGCGCCAGCCCGTCGAGCAGGTGCCCGCCGCCCTCCGTGGCCACGGCGGTCAGGGTGCCCGGCCCCAGCGCGACCGCCCCGACCCGGCCGGACAGCGGCTCGGCCCCGGCCCGGTCCAGCAGTACGGAGGCCAGGGCGCTCGGCAGGTACGCCCCGGGCAGCGCGCCCCGGGCGGCCTCCTCGACGACGACGGCCAGGTCCAGCAGGGTCCCGCCGTCCAGGTGCGGCTCCATGAGCCCCGACGCGGTCAGCGCGTCCCAGTACCCGGGCCGCACTCCGGTCCGCGGCGGGGAGTCGAGCAGCTTGCGCACCTCTTCGGGCGGCGCGACCCGCGCCACCCAGCCGCGCACCGCCTCGGCCAACTCCCGCTGCTCCTGCGTGATTCCGATGCCCATGCGCGGCAGACTAGAACACGTTTCAATCTGACGCCAGGTCAGATACGGGTGTTCTTCGCGCCCGACCGCCCACCGTGACGGGGGTCCGCGCCCGGCGTCGCGGGGCAGACCGTGAGAAGAGACTCCGAACCGGAAAGGAAGGCCCGCATGGCCGCCCCCGACTGCCCGCGCTGCGGGCGCACGCTGACGCCCTTCACCGTCATGCTCCGCCGCAACCGCTGGGGCGGAGCGGGACCGGCGCCACGCCCCGAGGCGTGGTGGGAGTGCCCGGCGTGCGGCTGGCTCGGCTGCGAGCGCCGCGCCGGCGCACCACCCGCCCCCATGCGGCGCCTTGAGGGCGAGGACGGGGACTGCGTGTTCTGCGGCGAGGAGGAGTCGAACGTCGCCTCCGAGCCGCACCTGCGGGAGGACGGCCTGCTCGGCGACTGGATGGTCTGCCTGGCGTGCGGCACGAGCAACGGCCGCCGCCTGGGCCCGCCCTCCGCATAGAGCCCGGGCGCGGCCGAGCGGCGGCCCCGGAGCGCCGGTCAGCTGCGCGTCGCCGCCTTCAGGGCCGCGCGGGCCGCGTCCTTCGCCTTCGTCTCACAGGCGCCCTTGGCGTACGGCGTCGCCTTGAGGCCCACCCGGACCGAGAGGTTGCCCTCCCGTACAGCGAGGGCGCAGGTCCAGTCGGCGCCGGCGGACTCCCAGTAGGCCTCGGTGCCGAACCCGAGGCGGGAGGCCGCGCGCCGGCCGGCCGCCTCCGCCTGGAAACGCCGCTTCTGCGCGGCGGCGTCGGCGTCCGCGCCCCCGCCCAGGGTCAGGTCCCACCGGACCACCGCGGTCGGCGACGCGGCGGTTCCCCCGCCCCCGTTGCAGGTCGTCCGGACGCCGTCGGCCGTACGGACCTTGGCGTCCGCGTCCGACGGGCGCAGGTCCAGCGGCAGCATGCCGCGCACCTCCTGGCAGCCGGGCAGGGCCGTGTACGCGATGGGGGCGTTCATCCGGTCCCGGACGTACAGCGCGGTCCCGGTCCCGGCCACGAGGAGGACACCGGCCGCCACCAGCGCCGCCACCCGCCGCCGGGCGCGGCGAGGACCGCCGGGGCGGGTTTCCTCCGCGACCACGGGCGCGGGCGGGGCCTGCGGGGCGGGCACCTGCCGGTCCTGCCCGGTCGCCGCGGCCGGCCCGCCGTCGGGACCGCGCACGGGGCCGAAGGCCGCCTCGGGCTCCGGGTCACCGCCCGCCGGACGACGGCCCTCCAACAGGCTGTCGATCAGAACCCTCTGCTCGCGCAGCATGCCGTACACGACCGACGGCCACTGGCGGCCCGACGGCGGCACCGGACCGATCAGCCCGCGCAGCGCCGCCGGGGTCGGCCTGGCCGCCGGGTCCTTGGCGAGGCAGCGCGCGACGAGGTCGCGCAGCCCCACCGGGACCCCGCCGAGGTCCGGCTCGCCGTGCGCCACCTCGTACAGCGTCTTGAGCGTGGAGGTACCGGCGAAGGGGCTGCGGCCCGTCAGCGCCATGACCAGCACCGAACCGAGGGAGAAGACGTCGCTGGCCGGCGTGAGCGGATGGCCCTCCGCCTGCTCGGGCGACATGTACGCGGGCGATCCGACGACGAACCCGGTACGCGTCAGCCCGGTGTCGCCGTCCGCCTCGCCGTCCGTGGCCCGGGCGATGCCGAGGTCGATGACGCGTACGCCGTCCTCCGCGAGGAGCACGTTGTCGGGCTTGAGGTCCCGGTGCACGAGCCCGGCCCGGTGGATCTCGGCCAGCGCGGACGTCAGGCCCGCGGCGAGGCGGCGTACGACGTCCTCGGGCAGCACCCCGCCCGCCTTGACCACGGCGCCGAGGGAAGGACCGGCGACGAAGACCGAGGCCAGCCAGGGCGTCGGGGCGTCCGGGTCGGCGTCGATCACGGCGGCCGTGTACGCACCGGACACCTTGCGCGAGGCGGTGACCTCACGGCGGAACCGGGCCCGGAAGGCCTCGTCGTCCGCGAAGTGCGCGAGCACCTGCTTGACGGCGACGAGCCGCCCGTCGGGGCCGGCCGCCAGCAGCACCCGCCCCATCCCGCCCTGCCCGAGCACGCCGACGACCTCGAACGGCCCCACGCGCGTCGGGCCCCCCGGCCCCAGCTGCTCCATGTCCCCCGCCCCCTACTCCCCGAGTCGGGAGCGGATCATACCGAGACGGCCCTCACGAACGCGGCGAACGCGGCGGGGCGGACGGTGAAGACGGGCCCCTCGGGCACCTTGGAGTCCCGCACGGCGACGAGGCAGGGCTGCGGGGCGACCTCGACGCAATCGCCGCCGGTGTCGCCGCTGTACGAGGACTTGCGCCAGGCGAGGACGCCGAGCGGGGCGCACTCGACGCAGTTGCCTTCCGCGCTGTACGAAGACTTACGCCACCGCGTGCCCGTCAGGTTCTGGATGGTCTCCATAGCGCTCCTCCAATACGCGGGCGATCAGCGCCGCCGAGTCCTCCAGGGAGAGCGCAGCGGCCTGTAAATGATCGTATCGGAGCGAACCCTCCCTGAAAGCTTGCGGATTGGCCGTCATATGACCCTGCACGAAGTCTTCGGTGTAAACGAGATCCGGGTTGTCCTCAAAGCGCAGGAGGTTGAACTCACCTGGCAGTCCCGCGTGCGCGCCTGCCGCGTAGGGCAGGATCTGTACCTGCACCCACTCCCGCCTCCTTAGTGCCGCCAGGTGCGCGAGTTGGTCCCGCATGACCGTACGGCCACCGATCTCCTGGTGCAGCACGGCCTCGCTCATCACGACCCACATCAGTGGCGGGTTCTTGCGGTCCAGAATGCGCTGACGCTCCAGCCGAGCAGCCACCTTGGCATCGAGCCCTTCCTCGATCCACACACCCAGGACCGCGCGCGCGTAGGCCTCTGTCTGTAACAGACCATGCACCAACTGTGGCTGGAACGACGAGATATACGCAGCCCGCGCCTCCATCTCCGCGTACGCCTGGAACCACGTCGGCAGCTGGTGCCGCAGCACCAGCCCCACCAGCCGCGAGAACACCCCGCCCGTGCCCAGGGCCGCGTCCACCCGTTCCGAGAAGTCCCGCGTCGGGACCCTGCGGGTGGTCTCCACCTGGCCGATCAGGGAGCCCGTGCAGAAGACGATGCTGCCGAGCTGCGCCTGGTTGAGCCCCGCGTCCTCCCTCAGGCGGCGCAGTTCGGATCCGTAGTAGTCCAGCGGTGAGGCGCTGGGATCGAGATCGCGCACGCCGACCATGGACGGTCACCCCCAAGGCAGTTGCCGGTTCCGTGGCCGAGCGTAGCCATCCGACCGCACTGCGGTGGCTCGATTCATCCAACGGATGACACGGCCGGCGATAATGCGCACGTGGGGGAACTGATCGAAAGCCGGTACGCGCTGCAGGAGTTGCTCGGCCAGGGCGGCTTCGGCGAGGTGTGGCGGGCAGAGGACGGCCGGGTGGGGCGCAGTGTCGCCGTCAAGATCGGCTATCCGCAGACGCCCGAGGAGACCCGCCGCTTCGAGCGGGAGGCCAGCCTCGCCGGGAACCTCGCCCATCCCAACATCGCAACCGTCCACGACTTCGGCCGCATCGAACGCGGCGGTCGCGATGCCGTCTTCCTCGTCATGGAGCTGTTGCGGGGCCGCACCCTGGCCGACGTGCTGGAGGACGGCGTGCCGCCGCTCGCGGACGCCCTGGAGTGGGCGGCACGAATCGCGGACGCCCTCGGCGCCGCCCACTCCGCCGGGATCGTCCACCGGGACGTGAAGCCGGCCAACGTGATGGTCACCGGGGCCGGGGTGGTGAAGGTCCTCGACTTCGGGATCGCCAAGGCCGGAGCCGGGGCGGGTGCCGGCACGGAACTGACCGGCACCGGAACGGTCATCGGCTCGTTCCCGTACATGGCTCCCGAGCGCTGGACCGGTGGGGCGAACGGGGTTCCGGTCGACGGCCGGGCCGACCTGTACGCCCTCGGCTGCGTCCTCATGGAACTACTCACCGGGACCCGTCCGTTCACGGCCCGCGAGATGCACGAACTCCTCACCCAGCACCTCACAGCCGAGCCGCCCGCACCGAGTTCGCTGCGGGAGGAGTTGCCCGGCGCGCTCGACACCCTCGTACGGGACCTGCTGGCGAAAGACCCGCGCGACCGGCCCGCGGACGCGGTGGCGGTCTCCCGTCGGCTCGCCGAGATCGCCCGCGGCGAGGCCCCGGTCCCGGGGGCGGCCGTGTCGTACCCGCCGCCGCCCGCGTACGCCCCGACCGTGCACACCGCCGCCGACGACGCGGTCCGCCTGATGCTGGACCGGCGGCTGACGCAGTTGCTGGAGGACTCCCCGGCCGATGTCGTCGCCCGGCTCGCCATGCTGGTCGACGACCTGACCGAGGAACTGGGCGTGCACGACCCGCTCACGGTCCGGGCGGCCTACCACCGGGCGGTGCGGGTCCGCCGACGGTCCACCACGGACCTGGAACGGATCCTGCCGCGCATGGTGCGGATCCTGGGCCTGGAGCATCCGGACACGATCACCGCCCGTGCCACCTGCGTCGGCGAGGCCGCGGCTTTCGGGCCCGGTGACGGCCGCCGCCACGAGGAGGAGCTGCGCGAGCTGATCGCGCAGGCCGGCAGGGTGTTCGGCGTGCACGGACTCGTCACCCTGACCGCCCGCTACCACCTGGCCTCGGCCATGCACGGGGGCGCCCGCGACCGCGACGGCCAGTGGGACGCACGCACCCGTGAGCGGGCGGAGAGCGAACGCGCCTGGCTGGGGCCGCTGCTGCCCGACCTGGAGTGGGCGCTCACCGCCGGCAGCCCCGTCCTGCTCGACGTGCGGCGCCGGCTGGCCCACGACGCCTGGCTGGTCGGCGACCACGCGGGCGCCGCGCGGCTGTACTGGCGCCTCTTCCCGGACCTGGCGGAGCTGGCCGAGTACGGCGATCCCGAAGTGGCACACCGTGTGCTGCGCAGCATCGGCGAGGCGGGCGATCCCGTGAGCGCGCTGGCACACATGGACCTGCTGCTGCACCGGCTGCCCTTCCTGAGCGGCAGCCAGCGGCTGGCGCAGGAGGTCTCCGACACCCGCGCGGCCTTCCGGCGGGACGTACGGGAGCGGCGGCGCGCCGAGGGGACGGGCGGGACCGGCGGACTGTCCCGGCTGTTCGGCCGCTGATCCACGCGCACCTGCGGAGCCCCGGCATGGACCCCTACCCGGCGGTAGGGCAGCATGGGCCGCCACACGCAGCTCAGCAGGAGGAACGACATGGCCAGCCCCAAGCCGGAGACCCTCGCCGCCTTCGAGACGGCCAAGGGGTTCATGCCCGTACGGGAGGGCCTCGCCCTGTACGAGGCGGCCGCCGCGGCCGGGGCGCTCGGGCTGCCGCTGCTCGAGGTCGGAACGTACTGCGGGCGCTCCACGATCCTGCTGGCCGACGCGGCCCGCGAGGCCGGGGTCGCCGCGATCACCGTGGACCACCACCGGGGCAGTGAGGAGCAGCAGCCCGGCTGGGAGTACCACGACCCGACGGTCGTGGACCCGGAGGTCGGGCTGATGGACACCCTGCCCACCTTCCGCCGCACCCTCCACGGGGCCGGGCTGGAGGAGCACGTCATCGCGATCGTCGGCCGCTCCCCGCAGGTCGCGGCCGCCTGGGGCGGCAGGCTCGGCTTCGTCTTCATCGACGGCGGCCACACCGACGAGCACGCCTCGGGCGACTACGAGGGCTGGGCCCCGCACGTCGCGGAGGGCGGCACGCTCGTCATCCACGACGTCTTCCCGGACCCGGCGGACGGCGGCCAGGCCCCGTACCGGATCTACCTGCGCGCCCTCGCCTCGGGCGCCTTCGAGGAGGTCTCCGTCACCGACTCCCTGCGCGTCCTGCGCCGCACCGGCCCGGGCATCTGACACCGCCGTTCATATAAGCGCACCACGCCCCCGGATGGCGCAGTCCCGGTCGGGCGGGCGGGGAGCGGTCTAGCATCGCGGACGTGCGCTACGACGACAGCCCCCCGCCCCCCGAGTCCGGTTCCTCGGCCGATCCGGACCGGCACTGGTTCACCCGACGCTCCACGCTCGTGGTCGGGATCGCCGCGCTCGCCCCGGCCTGCCTGGCCGGCTGGGTCCTGACCCAGGCGCTGTCCGGCGCCGGGCCGGACGAGAACCGGCCCCGCTCGGCCCCGCAGCCCGCCTCGCACTCGACCGTCGCGCCGGGCCAGCGGGACGCGAAGCCCGGTTCCACCCCGAGCACGAGCCCGACCACGACCGCGGCGGCCCCCGCACCGGCTCCGGCCAAGGGCCCGCTCACCGGGAAGACCGTGGTCGTCGACCCCGGGCACAACACCGGCAACTTCAAGCACACCGACGAGATCGACCAGCAGGTCGACATCGGCACCAACCGCAAGGAGTGCGACACCACCGGGACCACCACGAACTCCGGCTACATGGAGGCCGAGTTCACGATGGACGTCTCGAAGCGCCTGCGGGCGGCCCTGGAGGCCCAGGGCGCCAAGGTGGTCCTCACCCACGAGACCGGCGACCGCGCCTGGGGGCCCTGCATCACCGAGCGCGCCCGCATCGGCAACGACGCGAACGCCGACGCCGTCGTCTCCGTCCACGCCGACGGGGTCTCGGCCGGCAACCGCGGCTTCCACGTCATCCTCCCGGCCAAGGTCAAGAGCGGCGCCGCCGACACCGCGAAGATCGTCGAACCTTCGCGCGAGCTGGGCGAACGCATCGCCGGGAACTTCGCGCGCACCACCGGCTCGGCGCCCGCCAACTATCTGGGCGGCGGGACCGGTTTGGTCGTCCGCGACGATCTGGGCGGACTGAACCTGTCAACTCGGCCCAAGGTGTTCATCGAATGCGGCAACATGCGTGACGCCAAGGACGCGGCGCAGCTGACGAGTCCGGACTGGCGGCAGAAGGCGGCCCAGGGCATCGCGGACGGCATCGTCGGCTTCCTGGGCGGGTAGTCCCTCTCGGGCGTCCCGCCGGGACGCCCGCCGCCCCGATCCTCTCGGCCGCGGGGAACCTCCGTACCATGGTGCCGCCCGCCCTGCTGCAGGCACGATCTGCGCTGCGACCGCGGCACCACGAGACGACCGAGACCGAGAAGGACACCTAAGACGTGAACATCCGCTCCCTCACTCGAGGCGACGGCGTGGTGATCGGAGCAGCGGCGCTGCTGTTCATCGCCTCGTTCTTCGATTTCTACTCCACCACGGGCGGCGACCTGCCGAGCGCGTGGGACACCGACGCCTACCGTCTGGTGCTCCCCAGCGTCTTCCTGCTCGGGTTCATCGCCGCGGGTCTGCTCGTCGCCGGCCGCTTCCAGCCGGAGAGCCGCAAGGTCATCGGGATGCCGCTGTCGGCGTGGGGCACCGTCCTCGCCGTCTCGGCCGCCTGGTCCGCCCTGTGGGCGCTGATCACCTGCCCGAGCACCCTCGACCTGGGTGCGGGCGCCGTCATCGCCTTCCTCGCCACCCTGGCCCTGGCCGGTGTGGCCGTCTTCGGCGCGAAGGTCCCGGCGCTCGCCGGTTCGCTGCTGCCGGAGGCGCGGCCCGCCGCCCCGCAGCCGTACGGCGGCCAGCCGCAGCCGGGGGCCGGCGACGGCTACCCGGGCGGGCAGCAGCAGCCCTACGGTTCGACCCCGCAGCCGGTCCCGCCGTACGGCGGCACGCCGACCCCGGCGCCCGGCCCGCACGACTCCGGCGCCGGCCACCAGGCGGCGACGCCCGCTCCGGCGGCGGACTTCAGCCCGTTCTGGTTCGCGGTGCCGGTGGCCCGCCCCCTCTTCGCGGAGGACGGCTCCCCCCAGCAGATCGCCGAACTCGCGCCGGGCACCTGGTACCTGGCGGTCGAGCAGCGCGGCGGGACCGCGCTCGTCGCGCAGACCCAGGACGGCCGTCGCGGCATCCTGAGCGACACCTCGGGGATCCAGCGCGGCTGATCCGCGTACGTCCCTCCCGTTCCACCCCGACGCCCCACCGGCAGCCCGCCGGTGGGGCGTCGTTGGTTCGGACCTGTCGGTACGGATCAGTAGCATCGAGCCAACCAGTACTCATATTCGATGAGTTGCGAACGGGTGGGGAACTACGTGATAGCAAGTCGCATGCGCGGAACGGCTCTCGCCGCCGCGCTCGGCGTCGTCGCGACGCTGTGCCTGCCGGGGGTGGCCGTCGCCGCCGGACCCGGTCCGGACCGGGCGGGCAGCAGTGCTTCCGCCGGGACGAACGGCCCGGTGGAGGGCACGGTCCGCAGGATCGCGCTGGAGTCGAAGGGTGCCGCCGAGGCAGCCGTCTCCGCGCGGAACACGGAGCGCTTCGGGCTCATGGGCGTGTCCTGGAAGGACGCCTCCGCCGAGGTGCGGGGGAAGATCGAGGCCCGCAGCCGCAACGCCGTGACCGGGGCGTGGACGCCGTGGGTCGAACTGGAGCCGCTCAAGGCCGGCCTCGACGGCGTCCGCCCGGACGCGCGCGGTGCCACGGAGCCCGTGTGGGTCGGCTCCGCCGACGGCGCCGAGGTACGGGTGAGCGGGGGTTCGGCGGCGCTGCCCGCGGGCCTGGAGCTGGACCTGGTGGACCCGGGCAGGGCCGGGCGCGGCGGTGCGGCGAAGTCCGCGCCGGCGTCGGGCGCCCGCGCGGCGGCCGCGGCGGCGGCGCCCGGGCCGGAGTCGACGGCTCCGCGCCCCGACGTCGTCTCGCGCGCCCAATGGGGTGCGGACGAGTCCCTGAACAACGAGGGCCCGATCTATCTCGCGGGCGGGAGGATCAAGGCCCTGTTCGTGCACCACACGGCGGCGACCGCGCCCTACGAGTGCACCGACTCGGCGGCCATCGTCCGCGGTCTGCACGTCTACCACGTGAAGACCAACGGCTGGCGCGACCTCGGCTACAACTTCCTCGTCGACAAGTGCGGCACCCTCTTCGAGGGCCGCCAGGGCGGCGTGGACCAGCCCGTGATGGGTGCCCACACCTACGGCTTCAACTCGGAGTCGACGAGCGTCGCGGTCCTGGGCGACTACACGAACGCCGGGGCCTCGCCCCAGGCGCTCGAAGGCATCTCGAAGATGGCGGCGTACAAGCTGGGCCAGTACGACGTCGACATGGACGGCACGACGACGCTGACCGCGGGTGCCACGCAGAAGAACTACGCCGGCACCAGCTTCACCGCCGGCCAGCCCTACCCGTTCAGGACGGTCTCCGGCCACCGGGACGGCTTCAACACCGAGTGCCCGGGCCACCAGCTGTACCCGCAGCTGGACACGATCCGGAAGTCGGGGCCCGCGGCCCAGCTGAAGATCGTTTCGGTGAACGACAAGCCCGTCGTGCCCGGCGGGACCGTGAAGACGCCGGGGCAGCTGGTGGTCGGTTTCTCCACCAGCACGGCCGCCTCGCTGGTGAGCTCCTTCGAGCTGCTGGTGGACGGCGTCCCGGCCGGGGCGGTCGCGGGTGACGCGACGAGCGCCGCGACCATGCTGGGCCTGGGCAGCCACCGGATCCAGGTCCGGGCGACCGCGAAGAACGGCAAGGTGTCCACGAGCCTGCCCGTCACCGTCGAGGCGGACGTCTCGGACGTCAAGTACGTCCCGGTCCTGCCCAAGCGGCTGATGGACACGCGTGAGGGCCTGGGCGTGCCACGGGCCAAGGTCGGGCCCGGTGGGGTGGTGCCCCTGAAGGTCGCGGGCGTCCAGGGCGTCCCGGCGTACGGGGTGACCTCCGTGGTCCTGAACGTGACGGCGACCAACCCGACGGAGGCCGGATACGTGTCGGTGTACCCGAACGGCACGGTCCGCACGAGCGCCTCGAACCTCAACCTCACCCCCGGCCAGACCATCCCCAACCTGGTCGTCGTGCCGGTCCACGACGGGATCGTGCAGTTCTACAACAGCGCGGGCACCGTCGACCTCATCGCCGACATCACCGGCTACTTCCTGGCGAGCGGCGAGGGCTCCACCCACATGAACCTCGGCCCGAAGCGGGTCCTGGACACGCGCAACGGCACGGGTGGCGTGCCGACCGCCCCGGTCGGCCAGGGCGGGGTCCTGGACCTCGACCTCTCGGCCGTCGACGGGCTCCCCGCACCGGGCGGCCTCACCGCGGTGGTGCTCAACGTGACGGCGACCAACCCGACGCAGTCGAGCTTCGTGTCGGTCTACCCGAGCGGCACCACCCGCACGAGCGCCTCCAACCTCAACTTCACCGCCGGCCGGACCGTCCCCAACCTGGTCATCGTCCCCGTGGTGAACGGGAAGGTCAGCTTCTACAACAACGCGGGCAGCGTCGACCTCATCGCCGACATCACCGGCTACTTCACCACGACCGGTGAGGGCGCCAAGCACTCCAACCTCGGCCCGAAGCGCCTGATGGACACCCGCGAGGGCCTCGGCGTCGCCAAGGCACCGGTCGGCCAGGGCGGCGTCGTCACCCTGACCGTCGCGGGCGTCGAGGGGGTTCCGGCCACCGGTGTCACCGCAGTGATCCTGAACGTGACGGCCACCAACCCGACGACGTCCAGCCACGTGTCGGTCTACCCGAGCGGCACCACCCGCACGAGCGCCTCCAACCTCAACTTCACCGCCGGCCAGACCGTCCCCAACCTGGTCATCGTCCCCGTGGTGAACGGGAAGGTCAGCTTCTACAACAACGCGGGCAGCGTCGACCTCATCGCCGACATCACCGGCTACTTCGGCAAGTAGCCGGACCCGGAGCCGCGGCCCTCCGCCCTTCCGGGCGGGGGGCCGTTGCCCTACAGTCACCTGACGCATCGTCAGTTCCGGCTGGAGGGACCCGCTCATGCGCCTCGGACTCGCACTCGGATACTGGGGCCGCGGCCCCTCCCCGGCCCACCTCGACCTCGCCACCGAGGCCGAGAACCTCGGCTACGACTCGGTGTGGACCGCCGAGGCCTGGGGGTCCGACGCCTTCACCCCGCTGACCTGGATCGCCGCACACACCTCACGGATCCGCCTGGGCACCGCCATCGCGCAGATGGCCGCCCGTACCCCCACCGCGACCGCCATGCACGCCCTGACCCTGGACCACCTCTCCGGCGGCCGGATGATGCTGGGCCTCGGCCTGTCCGGCCCGCAGGTCGTCGAGGGCTGGTACGGGCGCCCCTTCCCCGCGAGCCCCCTGACCGCGACCCGCGAGTACGTCGACGTCATCCGCCAGGTGCTGCGCCGCGAGGGACCGGTCGCCCTGGACGGCCGCTTCCACAGCCACCCGTACCGGGGCGAGGACGGGACCGGCATCGGCAAGCCGCTCAAGCCCATCACCCACCCGCTCCGCGCCGACCTGCCGCTCCTCCTCGGCGCGGAAGGCCCCGGGAACATCGCCCAGACCACCCGGATCGCGGACGGCTGGCTGCCCCTGTACTGGTCACCGACCCGCACCGACGTCTACCGGGCCTCGCTCACGGACCTCCCCGACGGCTTCATGATCGCGCCGATGGCCCGCGCCAAGGTCTGCGACGACGTCGCCGAGGGACTCCTCCCCGTCAAGGCCATGCTCGGCTTCTACATCGGCGGCATGGGCCACGCGGCCCGCAACTTCCACGCCGACCTGATGGCCCGGATGGGCTACGAGGACGAGGCCCGCCGCATCCAGCAGCTTTTCCTCGCCGGACGCAAGGAGGAGGCCGTGCTCGCCGTCCCGGATGCCTTCGCCGACGAGATCTCCCTGGTCGGCCCGCGGGAACGGATCGCCGAACGCCTCGACCTGTGGCGCAAGGGCCCCGTCACCGACCTCCTCGTCACGGCGCCCGACCCGCACACCCTGCGCGTCCTGGCAGAGCTCAACGGCTGACGCCGACCCCGACGACCACCGAGAGGCGCGGCGGACGTCCGGTCACTCCGCCCGGGGCACGGCCTCCAGCAGCTCCCGCACGTCCAGCGGCATCACCGCGATCTCGATGCTCCCGCCACCGTCGTAGACGCAGGACACGATCCGCGAACCGGGGTTGATGGAGATCCCCTCCTTCATCGACGGCACCCGCAGACCGGTGGCCCGCCCGCCGGGGAGCGCCAGCGCCTCCCCGCGCTCCGGAACCCACCGGGCCACGCCCTCCTCGGCGTACACCCGGCCCGGCCGCCACCGGCCCTGCCCGGCCGGCATCCGCGCCATCCCGGGGATCCCGGGCACCGGCCCGGCACCCGCCCGCGCCAGGTGCTTGCGCCGCACCAGCCACCCGACGCCGACGACACCGCCGGCCAGCAACACGTACTCGATCACGGGCCCCATTCAAACAGCCCCGCGACCGGGCGGGCCGCGAAGCCCGCCCCGACCACGGGGCCGTCGAGCGCGAGCGGGCGCTGGGGGAACCCCCTAGCCGCCGAGCTGGGACGCGCTGGGGACCTTGTCGGTCACGGTGGCGCCCGCGCTCTTGCCCGCCTCCTTCACACTGCTGATGACGTCGTCGAAGGACGAGATGTCGGCGTCACCCGCCTGGCCCTTGCGCAGCTTGGTGCCCAGCCCCTTCAGCGACTCGATCCCGGCCGTCAGCGGAGCCATCGCCTTCGACAGCAACGGGTCACCCTTGGCGTTGTCGGCCGCCGCCTTGAGCCGGTTGTACGCGAACGCGCCCGCCAGGCCCGCCTTGATCAGCGCGAAGGTGCGGCCCTTCGCCCCCTTCTTGAACTTCCCCGCCCGGTACGGCTTGACGATCCACTGGTACGTCGCACCCGCCGCGAGCCCCGCGTTGGCGACGAACCGGGTCTTGGCGAACTTCTGCTTCTCCGCGGACGTGCTCGGCGACGGGGTGGCCGCGGCCAGCTCGTCGGCCTCCGCCGCCGCCGGCTCAGCCGCGGCGAGCGCGGCCAGCTCCCCCATCGAGGCGGCGGACAGTTCCTCCCGGGGGCTGCCGCCGCTGCCGCAGGCGGTGGCACCGGCGAGCAGCGCGGTCGACAGGACCACCGCCGTGAGGGCGCGACGGAATCGGACGGTCGTGGGTACGGACACGGTTTCCTCCGGGGACTCAGGCGTCCCCCGCAGCCTCACCCCGCACCCACAAGCCCGCCACCCGGCGGACCCGTTCGGGTTTGCGACGCGCCCGGGCGGCAACACGCGCAGCATGACCTCACACACGCGAGTACGCACCCGAGGAAGCAGTCAGGCAGGCCGGGCCGTCGCTCTGGTGGCGGACGTGCTTGCCTTCGTGATCGTCCTGTGGATCCTGCTCTACTTCCTGGACGCCAATCAGGGCAACGAGCTCGTCAACTTCATCCACGACTCCGCGAGCTGGCTGGCCGGCTGGTCCTACGACCTGTTCACCTTCAGCCGCGAATGGGTCCAGGTCGTCGTCGGCTACGGCCTCGCCGCCGTCGTCTACGTCCTGGTCGGCCACGCCGTAGCCGGCTGGCTCTACCGCCGCTGACGCGCCCGGACGGAGCCCACGACGAGAAGGGCCCTCGCCCGCCGCCCGGCGGGAAAGGGCCCTTTCGCACGCGTACGGGCGGGGCTCAGCCGCAGCAGTCCGGCTCCAGCCCGGCCGGGAGCGAACCCCCGCCGAACACCTCCGTGGTCGCCTCGTCCCCGCCCAGCGCCGCCACCGCCAGCAGCAGCGACCCGGCGGTCCACGTCGTCTGCTCCACCGGCCACACCGCCCGGTCCTGGAAGACGTACCCCGTCCAGTACATGCCGTTGTCCGCGCGCAGGTGCCCGATCGACCGCAGGACCTCCAGCGCCCGGTCCGACTCCCCCGTCGCCCACAGCGCGAGCGCCAGCTCGCAGGACTCGCCGCCCGTCACCCACGGGTTCGGCAGCACGCAGCGCACCCCGAGGTCCGGAACCACGAACTCCTCCCAGCGCGCCTCGATCCGCGCCGTCGCCTCCGCACCCGTCAGAGCACCCCCGAGGACCGGGTAGTACCAGTCCATCGAGTAGTGGTCCTTGTCCAGGAACCGCTCCGGGTGACGGCGGATCGCATGCCGCAGCGCGCCCGCGGCCAGCTCCCAGTCCGGCTGCGGCTCCTCCCGGTGCTCGGCGATCGCCAGCGCACAGCGCAGCGCCTGGTGGATGGAGGACGACCCCGTCAGCAGCGCGTCGGTGACGGCCGTGCCGTCCGCCTCCCGCTTCCAGCCGATCTGGCCACCGGGCTGCTGGAGCGACAGGACGCACTCCACGGCCGCGTACACCGAAGGCCACATCCGGTCGAGGAAGGCGTCGTCACCCGTCGACAGGTAGTGGTGCCACACGCCGACGGCTATGTAGGCGGTGAAGTTGCTCTCGCGGCTCGCGTCCTGCGGCTCCGCGGTGTCCACCCCGTCGGGCCGGTCGGCGTACGCCGCGAACCAGGAACCGTCCTCGTTCTGGTGCCGGGCCAGCCACGCGTACGCCCGTTCGGCCGCCTCGTGCTCGCCGGCCGCGTCCAGCGCCATCGCCGCCTCGGTGTGGTCCCACGGGTCGAGGTGGTGCCCGCGGAACCACGGGATCGCACCGTCGGCGCGCTGCACCGCCAGAATGCCCGCGACCGTCTCGGCCGCCTGCTCCGCCGTCAGCACACCGTCCAGGACGAGGTGTTCCGTACGCCCGGGCGAGCTCACTGGGTCGCGCCGACGGGAAGGTGGGGCTTGGTCGCGTACGCCACGAAGCTCTTGCCGATGAGCGGGTTCAGCGCCTGCTCCGCCACCCGCGTCGCCAGCGGCTTCTTCATGATGTCCCAGACCAGGAGCTTGTGGTACGCCCTCACCGGCAGCGCCTTGTCGTTGTCCACGCCGAAGGCGCACTTGAGCCACCAGTACGGCGAGTGCAGCCCGTGCGCGTGGTGCGTGCCGTACGGCTTGAGGCCCGCGGCCCGCATCTTGCCCAGCAGCTCGTCCGCCTTGTAGATGCGGATGTGGCCGCCCTCGACCTCGTGGTAGGCGTCGGACAGCGCCCAGCAGATCTTCTCCGGGCCGTAGCGCGGCACGGTCACGGCGATGCGGCCGCCCGGCTTGAGGACGCGGACCATCTCCGCCAGCACGCCCTTGTCGTCGGGGATGTGCTCCATCACCTCGGAGATGATGACGACGTCGAAGGACTCGTCGGGGAAGGGCAGCGCCAGCGCGTCGCCCTCCATCGCGGTGGCCGTGGCGCCGACCGGGGCCTCACCGGCCTCCTTCATCGCGGCGAACCACTTGGCGACCTCGCGGATCTCCTCACCGTTACGGTCGACGGCGACCACCTGGGCGCCTCTCCGGTAGCACTCGAAGGCGTGCCGGCCTGCGCCGCAGCCAAGGTCGAGTACGCGGTCGCCTGCGGCGAGCGGGAACCGGGAGAAATCGACGGTCAGCACGGGGTCCTGCCTTCGCGGTCGCGGGGGTGTACGGGGATGGGCACGGGATGGACGAGGCGGAAGGTCACCGCGCGCGGCGGGCGCGGGCGGCCTGCTCGATGGCGGCGCGGTAGTGCGCGGCGGTGCCCTTGGCCGCCGCGGCCCAGGTGAAACGGGTCAGGACCCGCTCGCGCCCGGCGGCGCCGACACGGGCCCGCAGCTGCGGGTCGCCGAGCATCCGGCCCAGCGCGGCCGCCAGCGCGCCCGCGTCGCCGGGCGGCACCGCGAGGCAGGTCTCCCCGTCGGTGCCGGTGACCTCGGGGATCGCCCCGCCGGTCGTGGCGACCAGCGGGGTGCCGGTGGCCATGGCCTCGGCCGCCGGGAGCGAGAAGCCCTCGTACAGCGACGGCACGCACGCCACCTGCGCGCTGCGCACCAGGTCGACGAGCTCGGCGTCGGTGATGCCCTTGACGAAGCGGACGGCGTCCTGGAGGCCGTACGTCTCGATGGCGCGGGCGACGGGGCCCTGCTCGGCGCGCTTGCCGACCACGACCAGATGGGCCTCGGGCTGCTCGGTACGCAGCTTCGCGAGCGCCTCGACGAGGAACACCAGGCCCTTGAGCGGGACGTCGGCGCTGGACGTCGTCACGATGCGGCCCGGCACCTCTGCCACCGACGCGTCGGGCGACCACAGGTCGGTGTCGGCACCGATGTGCACGACGTGGATGCGCTCGTCCTGGACGCCGAGGTGGTCGCCGATCTCCTGCTTGGAGGATCCGGAGACGGTCAGCACGGACGGCAGCTTGCGGGCCACACGGCCCTGCATGCGGGTGAAGGCGTACCAGCGGCGCACGGACGCCCGCTTCAGGCGGCCCTGCGCGGCGTCGAGGTCGAGCTTGCGGTCGACGGTGATGGGGTGGTGGATCGTCGTCACCAGCGGCGCGCCGAGGTCGCCGAGCAGGCCGTAACCGAGCGTCTGGTTGTCGTGGATGACGTCGAACTCCCCGGCCCGCCGGCGCAGATGGCGTCGGGCGCGCAGGGAGAAGGTCAGCGGCTCGGGGAAGCCGCCGGTCCACATCGTGGCGACTTCGAGGGCGTCGACCCAGTCCCGGTACTCGTCGCGCTTCGGCGTGCGGAAGGGGTCGGGGCTGCGGTACAGGTCCAGGCTCGGCAGCTCGGTGAGCGTGGCGCCCGTGTCGAGCACCGGGTAGGGCTGTGCGCCGATGACCTCGACGGAGTGCCCGAGACGGACCAGCTCGCGCGAGAGGTGCCGGACGTAGACGCCCTGACCGCCGCAGAACGGGTTCCCCTTATAGGTGAGGAGGGCGATGCGCAGCGGACGCTCGCCGTCGTCGGCGGGGCCCGCGAAAGGGCTCGTCACCACGGCCTCAGCGGTCACTCTCGGCCCCCTTCTCGCTGCACTTTCGCCGGAGCGTAACCGCTCGGATAATGTAGAACAAGTTTCAGACTTGATCCGCCTAAGAGCATTGAATCTACCGGCCGGAAACCCCACCGTAAGAGGTGGAGCAGGTGATTCACGCCACGACTGCGGCGCCTGCGATGCTGGCTGCGGATCACCCCGCAGACAGCCCGCGCAACGACACGGAACGGGACACATGACAGCGGAAGTGAAGGCCGTCACCACACCGGCGTCGCCTCCCCTGACGGAGCGCCAGGAGGCGCGCCGCCGCCGGATCCTGCACGCCAGTGCCCAGCTGGCCAGCCGGGGCGGCTTCGACGCCGTCCAGATGCGCGAGGTCGCGGAGGCGGCCGGCGTGGCGCTCGGCACGCTCTACCGCTACTTCCCGTCCAAGGTGCACCTGCTGGTCGCCACCATGCAGGACCAGCTCCAGCACATGCACACGACGCTGCGCAAGCGCCCGCCCGCGGGCGACGAAGCGGCGGCCCGGGTCGCGGAGACCCTGATGCGCGCCTTCCGCGCGCTCCAGCGGGAGCCGCAGCTGGCCGACGCCATGGTGCGGGCCCTGACCTTCGCGGACCGCAGCGTGAGCCCCGAGGTCGACACGGTGTCCCGCCTGACCGCGGCGATCATCCTGGACGCCATGGGTCTCGAACAGCCGCCGACGGCGGAACAGCTCTCGGCGGTCCGGGTCATCGAGCACACCTGGCACTCGGCGCTGATCACGTGGCTGTCGGGCCGCGCCTCGATCGCCCAAGTCAAGATCGACATCGAAACGGTCTGCCGCCTGATCGACCTGACGTCGCCAGAAAAGTCCTGAACCAACCGCTGAAGCCGACGGGGCCTGCGGGAGCGGGGCGGGCCCCTATGCCGGGCGGGGTCAGGCGTGCCCCGGACCCCGGACCGAGGGACAGGCCGGGCAACAGGGGAGCTTCGAGCCCGTCGCGCACTGCCCGACCGGAGCCCGAGCGGGCCCCAACCGCTACGCGCTCCAGCCTGACGGTGCGCACGAGCCATCGGGACGGGCATGCGCCGGCACAGTCCGCTACGCGCCTCTCTGTTGCGCGCCCACAGTCTGCTCACTCCCTACGCCCCATGCCGGCTTCCCCACGGGGCGGACCGTTCCGACCGCGTTCGCGGCTGCTCGAGCGCCAGGTATCAGCCACCGCTCGACACTGATGGCGGTGGACGGATGGACCGTCAGAATCGACACCCTTGTCATGTTAGTCCCATTAAAGCAGGCTATATAAATGACCAAATATCGCGACGAATGGCGATCGAATCGGTGGGGGGATTTCGAGTCAGCAGATTGATATTCCTTTGCCGGCCCACGTCGACCCATGAAAGATCTCCTTGTTCCCAACACGGGGAGACAGGGGAGGGAATTTCATGAAGATCACCGGAAGAACCGTCAGCTTCACCATCGCGGGCGCAGCCATTGCAGCCTTAGGCTTCGCGACACCCGCCACTGCGGACCCGTCTGCAACCGTCGGCGTTTCCGGAGCGACCGTCACCGTCCATCACCGCGGCGACGGAACCCAGGCGCCCGCAGAGCTGGGCAACCCCTCCGAATGGGGAGTCGTGACGTTCAGGACGGACGCCTCGACCGGCTCTTTCAGCGCGCAGTCGCAGGCATGCATCAGCCCGTCCACAGGCGGCACCTGGTGTTACGGGTGGTATCCGAAGGAGGTCAGCCCCGGGGTGATCCACAAGTACTGCTACTCGAATTACTACCAGGGGACGAGGGGTCACTCGTCCACGGTGAAGCTCGCGGGCAGCACACGTCGCGCCTGGGCAGCAGCCGGCGGCACCACCAATGCCAACCTCACCGCGGGTCTCGCTTACACCTGCTCCACCTATTACAGCGTGGACTAGCCTCCGCTCGCCGCACCGATCAGCAACTCCGTGGCACGTGCGCTAGGTTGAGTAATCGCTCTGGGGCCGCTCGGACACCCGCGCGACCCCGGAGCGGTACCACCGCCACGCCGGCCCACCCACCGAATGGGGGAAGGACCATCACACCCTTGACACGTGCTCGCGCAGTGCCGGTCGCAGTCGCTCTCGCGACCGGTCTCCTGCTTGGCCTCGTGGGCCCGGTCGCCGGAAAGTGGGACAATCCATTCGGCGCCGCCGTGGGTATCGTTTTCTCCAGCGGCTGGCCGTGGGCCTGTTACGCATTTCTGGTGGGCCACTTCCGGCAATCCAAGATCGAATCAGCATTGCTGGCATCTTTGGGGCTGGCCATCGGTGTCGTCACATACTACGTCTTCAAGGATATGAATCCCACTATTCCCGCCGGAATGACGGAAGCCACCTCCGTTCCACCCGGAATGGAGCCTGAAACCTCCGGCCAGGGTCAGATCATTCTGTGGGGAGCAGCGGCTTTCGTTTTCGGTGCGCCCGTCGGGCTCATGGGGAACGTAGCCCGAACGCCCGGAATCGGCGGCCTTCCGTTCCGTCTGGTCGTGCCTCTCACCGCCTTCTCCGAGGCTACTCAGCGACTGAACGTAGAAGCGGAATCGGAGGGTGCGGTTTTCGCCCTGACCTGGAACATCACCCGTGTCGCGGCATGCCTCGCTGCCGCGGCCCTCCTGGGACGCACCCTGTGGAGCCGGCGCGCCCGACGTGACCGGGCCGTGGAGCCGACGGACGCAGCCGCGCCGGTGCGGCGCCCCTGACCTGGGCCGCCCGCAATCTCGGTGGACAGGGGGCGGGGGCTGTTCGATAGTCCCGCCCATGGCTTCTCTCGTACGACACATCACAGTTGACTGCTCCGACGCCTACGGCCTCGGCACGTTCTGGGCCGGCGTCCTCGACGGCTCGCTCGCCGACGACGACTTCCCCGGGGACCCCGAGGCGCTGGTCACGGCTCCCGGTTCGGCGCTGCTCTTCGTGACGGTTCCCGACGCCAAGAGCGTCAAGAACCGTGTGCACGTGGACCTTCAGCCCCAGGACCGGACGCGCGACGAGGAGGTGGAGCGCATCGTCGCGTTGGGCGCCACCGTCGTCGGCGACCACCGCAGGCCCGACGGCACCGGGTGGGTGACCCTCGCCGACCCCGAGGGCAACGAGTTCTGCGTCGAGCGGAGCGCCGCCGAGCGGAAGTGACGACGGTGCGCGCCCCCGTGAACCGGGCCGGCCGGCGCACGTCGTTCGTGCCGGGCCGCCTTGAGGGGTACCCGTACGCGCTCTGAGCGCTCCCGCCGGACGCCGGGGAGGGAGGCGCCCCGGGCCCCCTCCCCGGTCGGTGCGGTCACTCCTCCGGCGGGAAGACCGGTTCGCCGGTGGCGGCCAGGGTGATCATGATGGCTTCGACCGGGCAGCCCTCCGCCGCCGCGAGGACCGGTTCGCTCGCGTCCGACTGCGGGCTGCGCGGGTGGGACTGGCGCGCCGAGTCCAGGACGAAGCCGTCCGGGGCGTGGTTCACGCACATGCCCGAGCCGATGCACACCCCCCGGTCGACCTCGACCTGCCAGCGGTCGCCCATCAGGCACCCGCCCCGTAGCCCGCGGGCAGGTGGATCATCTTGTGCTCCAGGTACTCGCTCAGCCCCTCGGGGCCGAACTCCCGCCCCAGTCCGCTGTTCTTGTAGCCGCCGAACGGCCCCAGCATGTCCAGGCTGAAGGTGTTCACGTTGAAGGTGCCGGTGCGGATCCGCCGGGCGAAGTCGATGCCGTGCTCGACGTCGCCGGTCCAGACGCTGCCGCTGAGGCCGAAGTCGGAGTCGTTGGCGACGCGTACCGCCTCCGCCTCGTCCCCGTACGGGATCAGGCAGACGACGGGGCCGAAGATCTCCTCGCGGGCGATCCGCATGGTGTTGTCGACGTCGCCGAAGAGCGTGGGCTCCACGTACCAGCCCCGGTCGAGTCCCGCCGGGCGGCCGCCGCCCGCCAGGACCTTCGCTCCCTCCTCCTGGCCGATGCGGATGTAGTCCAGGGAGCGCTGCTGCTGGCGCCGGGCGACGAGCGGGCCGAGTTGGGTCGCCGGGTCGAGCGGGTCGCCGACGACGAGCGCGCCGGCGGCGGCCGCGAGGGCCTCCGCGACCTCCTCGTAGCGGCTGCGGGGGGCGAGGATCCGGGTCTGGGCCACGCACGCCTGACCGTTGTTCATCCAGGCGGCGGGCACGATCCCGGCGACCGTGGTCTCGATGTCGGCGTCGGGGAGGACGACGGCGGCGGACTTGCCGCCGAGTTCGAGGGTGACCCGGGTGAGGTTGCGGGCGGCGACCTCCATCACGCGTTTGCCGGCGGCGACCGAGCCGGTGAAGGCGACCTTGTCCACGCCGGGGTGGCCGACGAGGTACTCGCTGACCTCGCGGTCGGCGGGCAGGATCGACAGCACGCCCTCGGGGACCCCGGCCTCGCGCGCGATGTCGGCGAGGATGTAGGAGTCCAGCGGCGCCTCCGGGGAGGGCTTGAGGATCACGGTCGAGCCGGAGAGCAGCGCCGGGGCCAGCTTGGCGGCCGCGACGAACTGCGGGACGTTCCAGGGGATGACGGCGGCGACCACGCCCACGGGTTCGCGGCGCACGAGGATCGGACCGAGCGCGCCCTGGCGGTGCTCCTCGTAGGGGTAGTCGCGGGCGACGGTGATCGCGGCGTCGTAGACCATCATCGGACCCAGGGCCTGGGCCAGGACGCTCCAGGAGTAGGGGGAGCCGTTCTGGGAGCTGATGGAGCGGGCGATCTCCTCGTGGCGGACGGCGATGGCGTCCTTGATGCGGGAGACGACCGCGGTGCGTTCCTCCAGCGTCATCCGCGGCCAGGGGCCTTCGTCGAAGGCCTTGCGGGCGACGGCGACGGCACGGTCGACGTCCGCCTTCGACGCGTGCGGGACGGAGCCGATGACCTGCTCGGTGTGGGGGGAGACGATCCGGATCGTGTCGGTGCCCAGCGGATCCGTCCACTCACCGCCGATGAACAGCTTTTCGTGTTGCACGAGCTCCGTCATGGCTGAGGCCTCCTGCGGCTTGGCGTTCCCGAACTGATACCAGTTCTAGTTCTAGGAGTCCACGGCCGGGACGGAAGAGTGGAGAAGATCCAACGGCTGGTCAGATGAGTGGGAAGATGGTCGACTTGGGCTACTACTGGAACGCGTTCTCGTCGGAGGACGGCGGTCGACAGGCGGAGGGCTCATGCCGCAGGACACGTCACAGGTCACCGATCACGGCGGAGGCGTGTGGGGGATCAAGGTGCCCATCCCCGACAACCCCCTCGGACACACCCTCGTCCACGTCATCGACACCGACCGCGGGCCGGTCCTCGTCGACACCGGCTGGGACGACCCCGAGTCCTGGGACACCCTCGTCGCCGGCCTCGCCGCACTCGGCATCGCGATCGCCGACGTCCACGGCGTGGTCATCACCCACCACCACCCCGACCACCACGGGCTGTCCGGGCGGGTCCGCGAGGCATCGGGCGCGTGGATCGCCATGCACGCCGCCGACACCGAGGTCGTCGTCCGCACCCGCTCCTCCGAGCCCGGCGTGTGGTTCGACTACATGAGCGCGAAGCTCGCCGCCGCCGGAGCCCCCGAGGAGCACATCGCCCCGCTGCGCGCCGCCCGCGCGAGCGGCCGCATGCGGACCCTGCCCGGACTGCGCGCCGCCGTCCCCGACCGGGAGATCGTCCCCGCCGAGCTGCTCCCCCTCGCCGGACGCCGGCTGCGGGCCGTCTGGACCCCCGGCCACACCCCCGGCCACGTCTGCCTGCACCTGGAGGAGGAGCATCCGGCGCACCTCCCCGGCAACGGCCGCCTCTTCTCCGGCGACCACCTGCTGCCCGGGATCTCCCCGCACATCGGCCTCTACGAGGCGCCCGGGGACACCCGCGTCACCGACCCCCTCGGCGACTACCTCGACTCCCTCGAACGCATCGGCCGCCTCGCGCCCGCCGAGGTGCTCCCCGCCCACCAGCACGCCTTCACCGACGCCCCCGCCCGCGTACGGGAACTGCTCGACCACCACGAGGAGCGCCTGGCGGGCCTGTGGGCGCTGCTCGCCCAGCCGCTGACCCCGTGGGGACTCGCCGAGCGGATGGAGTGGAACCGGCCCTGGGAGCAGATTCCGTACGGCTCCCGCAACATCGCCGTCTCCGAAGCGGAGGCGCACCTGCGGCGGCTGGTGAAGCAGGGCCGCGCCGAAGCGGTCCCGGGCACCGACCCGGTCACGTACCGGGCGGTGTGAGCGGCGCCGCGGCGCCGGGCTGCGCCGTGATCCGGCCGACACCCCAGGGGTCCGGGAGCTACGGGCCGGTAGAGTGAGGCGGTCGTCCACACCCCGTACGGGGGGAAGCCGGTGCGAATCCGGCGCTGACCCGCAACCGTGACCCGCCCGGCACCTCCGGGCGGGGAGCCGGAATGCCCCGTACCGGAGTGCGCGGCTCGTGCCGCCGGTCCTCCCGGCGGCCGGCACCGTCGAGGAAACACGGAGCCGGAGCCCGGTGCCTGTGCGTGCCTGCCCCGGTTTCCCCAGCAGGAGAGGCACCCTCCCCCATGACCGTCCGCCGCAGCGCCGCCGCGCTCGCCGCCTCCGCCGTGCTCTGCGTGGGTGTCGCCCCCGCAGCCCTCGCCGACACCGCACCGCCCTCCCCCTCCGCACCCCCGGTCATCCCCTCCGGGCTCTACGGCAAGAAGGACCCCACCTACGACGGCGTGTGGCGGCAGTCCTTCGCCCTGCTCGCCCAGGACACCGTCGGCGTGAAGCCCGCCGCGCAGGCCGTGGACTGGCTGGTCGGCCAGCAGTGCGCGAACGGTTCCTTCGCCGCCTTCCGCGCGGACACCACCAAGGACTGCGACGCGACGGCGTACATCGACTCGAACGCGACGGCCGCGGCCGTGCAGGCGCTGACCGCGCTCGGCGGCCACGACGAGACGGTGAAGAAGGCCGTCGGCTGGCTGAAGTCCGTCCAGAACGAGGACGGCGGCTGGAGCTCCAACCCCGGCGGCGCCATGGACGGCGGTTCGGACGCCAACTCGACCGCCATCGTCATCAGCGCCCTGACCGCGGCCGGTGAGAAGCCGGCCGACACGAAGTCGAAGGCGGGCAAGTCCCCGTACGAGGCGCTGCTCTCCTTCCAGCTGGGCTGCACCGCCGAGCCGGCCACCGACCGGGGCGCCTTCGCGTTCCAGCCGGTCGGGGGCAAGCTGGTCGCGAACGCCGATGCCACGGCCGCGGCGACGCTGGCCGGCCTCGGCACGGGCACGGCCGTCGTCCCGTCCGGTACGGACACCCCCGCGGCCCCGCTGACCTGCCCGGCAGCGGCCGGTACGGACCCCGCGGCCGGCGCGGCCGCCGCCGCCCAGGGCGCGGCCGGCCACCTGGCCGAGGCACTGAAGAAGGACGGCCACCTGACGGCCGTGACCCCCGGTTCGGACCAGCCGACGGCGGACACCGGCAACACCGTCGACGCGGTGATCGCCCTGGCCGCGGCCGGGCACAAGCAGTCCGCGGCGGGCGCGCTGGAGTGGCTGAAGGCCAACTCCGCCGAGTGGGCCAAGGACTCCCCGGCGGGTCTGGGCACCCTGGTCCTGGCCGCGCACGCCACGGGCACCGACCCGAAGTCCTTCGGCGGCACCGACCTCGTCGCCGCGCTGAACGCGACGGGCCCGGCCCCGCAGGGCGCGGCCACCGACGCGACCGAGGTGAAGAGCGACGAGGACGAGCCCTCCGGCGGCCAGAACCTCTGGTGGATCATCGGTGCGGGCGCCGCGGCCGGTGCCGGCATCGGCATCCTGCTGAGCGGCCGCCGGAAGAAGAACCAGCTCTGATGCGCCGCCGCCTGCCCGCCGCCGCCCTCGTCCTCGCCGCCGTCCTGGCCCTGCTGGCCGCCGCTCCGGCGCTGGCGGCCGGCTACCGCTACTGGTCGTTCTGGGACGGCGCGGCAGGCGGCCAGTGGTCGTACGCCACGCAGGGGCCGTCGCTGGCCCGCCCCGCGGACGGCTCCGTGCAGGGGTTCCGCTTCGCGGTCAGCAAGGACGCGGCGGCCGAGGCGGCCAAGCCGCGGGCCGCGGCCGACTTCGAGGCCGTGTGCGGGGCCACCGCACCGGTGGAGGGCCGCAAGCGGGTGGCGCTCGTCATCGACTTCGGTGTGCAGGCGGACGCCCCGACGGGCGAGGTCGCGCCGCAGGAGGCCCCGCGCACGGTGTGCGCGCAGGTGGCGCCGGAGGCCACGACGGCCGAGGCACTGGCGGCGGTCGCGAAGCCGCTGCGCTACAACAGCGCGGCGCTGCTGTGCGCGATCTCGGGCTACCCGCAGCACGGCTGCGGCGAGCAGATCGCCGACACCGGGGCGGGGCAGGCGTCCGCGACGCCGTCCACGCCGTCCGGGTCCGCCCCGGGCGGTGGCGGCGGCCCGTCCGCCGGGCTGCTGGGGGGCATCGCCCTGGTCGCGGTCCTGGCCGCCGCGGGCGTCTGGCAGTCCCGCCGCCGGGGCCGATGACCCGGCCCGTGTCCGACCGCCCCACCGGAGCACCTCCCGCGCCGGCCGCGGGAGCGACCACCGGAGCCGCACCCGCCCCCCTGCCCCCGGCCCGCCGGAGCGGGCCCGGGGCGGCGGACTCCCCGCGCCGGTCGTCGTACGAACGATGGAGGGCGCCGCTGGGCAGCCGCGCCACCGCCCTGCACGCGGGGGCCTGGTGGCTGTGGGCCCTCGGGCTCGCGACCGCCGCCTCCCGCACCACCAACCCGCTGCTCCTCGGGCTCATCGTCGGCGTCGCCGGTTTCGTGGTCGCGGCCCGCCGCACGAACGCCCCCTGGGCCCGTTCCTACGGAGCGTTCCTCAAGCTCGGCCTCGTCGTCGTCGGCCTGCGCCTGCTCTTCTCCGTGCTCCTGGGCTCGCCCATCCCGGGCACGCACGTCCTCTTCGTCCTGCCCGAGGTGCCGCTGCCCGCCTGGGCGCAGGGCATCCGGTTCGGCGGCAGGGTCACCGCCGAACAGCTCGTCTTCGCCTTCTACGACGGCGCGAAGCTGGCCGCGCTGCTGGTGTGCGTCGGCGCCGCGAACGCCCTCGCCAATCCGGCCCGGCTCCTGAAGTCCCTGCCGGCGGCCCTGTACGAGGCGGGCGTCGCCGTCGTCGTCGCCATGACCTTCGCGCCGAACATGGTCGCGGACGTGGTGCGACTGCGGACCGCCCGCCGTCTGCGCGGCCGTCCCACCGGCGGGATCAGGGCGGTCCTCCAGATCGGGCTGCCGGTCCTGGAGGGCGCCCTGGAGCGTTCGGTCGCGGTCGCCGCGTCCATGGACGCCCGCGGCTACGGCCGGACGGCCGAGGTACCCCCGGCCGTCCGGCACACCACCACCGCCCTCACCCTGGGCGGTCTGCTCGGCATGTGCGCGGGCACGTACGGGCTGCTGGCCGCGCAGGGCGCCGCGTACGGGCTCCCCGTGCTCGGCGTCGGCGCGGTGTCGGCCCTGGCGGGCCTGCGGCTGGGCGGGCGCCGGTCGGTGCGCACCCGGTACCGGCCCGACCGGTGGGGTGTGCGCGCCTGGCTGGTCGCCGGTTCCGGGGCGGCCGTCGCGGGCCTGCTGATCCGGGCCGGCGGCGTCGATCCGGCCGCTCTGCACCCGGGGGTGGTCCCGCTGGTGGCCCCGGCGCTGCCGTTGTGGCCGGCGGCCGCGGTCCTGATCGGCCTGCTGCCCGCGTTCGTGGCACCCGTACCGCCCGAGGAGGCGTCGCAGTGATCCGCTTCGAGCAGGTGTCGGTCACCTACGACGGCGCCTCCGCCCCGTCGCTCCGAGGGGTGGACCTGGAGGTCCCGGAGGGCGAGCTGACCCTGCTGGTCGGCCCGTCCGGGGTCGGCAAGTCCACCCTGCTGGGAACGGTCTCCGGGCTGGTCCCGCACTTCACGGGCGGCACCCTGCGCGGCCGAGTCACGGTCGCGGGCCGTGACACGCGGACGCACCGGCCGCGCGAACTCGCCGACGTGGTGGGCACGGTGGGCCAGGACCCGCTGGCCCACTTCGTCACGGACGTGGTGGAGGACGAGCTGGCCTACGGGATGGAGTCCCTGGGCCTGCCGCCCGCGGTGATGCGCCGCCGGGTGGAGGAGACCCTGGACCTGTTGGGCCTGAACGAGCTGCGCGACCGGCCGATCACGACGCTGTCCGGCGGACAGCAGCAGCGGGTCGCGATCGGCTCGGTGCTGACCACGCACCCGAAGGTGCTGGTCCTGGACGAGCCGACGTCCGCGCTGGACCCGGCGGCGGCCGAGGAGGTCCTGGCGGTCCTCCAGCGCCTGGTGCACGACCTGGGCACCACCGTGCTGATGGCGGAGCACCGGCTGGAGCGGGTGGTGCAGTACGCGGACCGCGTCCTGCTGCTGCCCGCCCGTGGCGCGGCCCCGGTCCTGGCCTCGCCGGCGGAGGCGATGGCCGTCTCCCCGGTCCACCCGCCGGTGGTCGCGCTGGGCCGCCTCGCGGGCTGGTCCCCCCTCCCCCTCTCGGTCCGCGACGCCCGCCGTCAGGCTGCGCCGCTGCGGGACCGCCTGGAGAGCCCCGATCTTTCAGCCCCGCCGGCGTTTGAGGCGCGGGTGGCCGGGCGGAGCCCCGATCTCCCAGCCCCGCCGGCGTTTGAGGCGCGGGTGGCCGGGCGGAGCCCCGATCTCCCAGCCCCGCCGGCGTCTGAGGCGCGGGTGGCCGGGCGGAGCCCCGATCTCCCAGCCCCGCCAGTGTTTGAGGCGCGGGGGTCCGGGGGCGGCGCCCCCGGCAGCGGCGCCGCACCCGGCCTGCTCAGCCGCCTGTTGCGCCGCGGGGGCAAGCCGGGCCCCGCCGAGCCCGCCGAGCCCGCCGCAGGCGAAACGGCCCACACCCGGAACCTCGGCGTCCGCCGCGGCCGCGCCGACGTCCTGCGCGCCGTCGACCTCACCGTGGCCCCCGGCGAGACCATCGCCCTGATGGGCCGCAACGGCGCCGGCAAGTCCACCCTGCTCGCCGCGCTCGTCGGTACGCTCGCCCCCGCCACCGGCGAGGTGACCGTCGGCGGGCGGACCCCGCACCGCACCCCACCGCCCCAGATGGTGCGCCACGTCGGCCTCGTCCCGCAGGAGCCCCGCGACCTGCTGTACGCCGACACCGTGGCCGCCGAGTGCGCCGCCGCCGACTCCGACGCCGGCGCGCCCCCCGGCACGTGTCGCGACCTGGTCGCGGGCCTGCTGCCGGGGGTGCCCGACGACATCCATCCGCGGGACCTGTCCGAGGGGCAGCGCCTCGCGCTCGCGCTGGCGCTGGTCCTCACGGGCCGCCCCGCGCTGCTGCTCCTCGACGAGCCCACCCGCGGTCTGGACTACGCCGCCAAGGCCCGCCTGATCGAAATACTGCGCGGTCTGGCGGCCGACGGGCACGCCGTCGTCCTGGCCACCCACGACGTGGAGCTCGCCGCGGAACTGGCCGACCGGGTGGTGATCCTGGCGGGCGGGGAGGTCGTCGCGGACGGCCCGACGGCCGAGGTGGTGGTGTCCTCGCCGGCCTTCGCGCCCCAGGTGGCGAAGGTGCTGGCACCCGGCCACTGGCTGACCGTGGCCCAGGTCGCGGAGGCCCTCGCCGCGGAGGGGTCCCGATGAGCCGCCCCGCGAGGCGCCCCGCGGGCCGCCCGGTCCGGATCGGCCCCCGGGCCGCCGCCGCGCTGGTCCTCGTATCGCTGATCGGTGTGGCGGCGTTCGGGTGGCCGCTGCTCGCCGACCGGCAGTCGGGGCTCGCGCACTCCCAGGACGCCCCGTGGCTGTTCGCGGCGCTGCTGCCGCTGCTCGTCGCCGTCGTCGTGGCGACCATCGCCGACAGCGGCATGGACGCGAAGGCGGTGGCGATGCTCGGTGTGCTCGCGGCCGTCGGGGCAGCGCTGAGACCGCTGGGCGCGGGCACGGCCGGCCTGGAGCCGATGTTCTTCCTCATGGTGCTGAGCGGCCGGGTCCTGGGGCCGGGCTTCGGTTTCGTGCTGGGCTCGGTGACGATGTTCGCCTCGGCGCTGCTGACGGGCGGGGTCGGGCCGTGGATGCCGTTCCAGATGCTGGCGATGGGCTGGTTCTCGCTGGGGGCGGGGCTGCTGCCGGGCCCGGAGCGGATCCGGGGCCGGGCGGAGCTGGCGATGCTGGCCGCGTACGGGTTCGCGGCCGCCTTCGCGTACGGCTTCGTCATGAACCTGCAGGGCTGGGTGATCATCCAGGGGATGGGGCAGGGCATCTCCTTCCACCCGGGAGAGCCGCTTGCCGCGAACCTGGTGCGGTTCGTCGCGTACTATCTGGCGACGTCGCTGGGCTGGGACCTGGGCCGGGCGTCGCTCACGGTCGTGCTGACGCTCCTGCTCGGCGGCACGCTGCTGCGGGCGCTGCGGCGGGCGACCCGCAGGGCGGCTTTCGACGCGCCCGTCTCCTTCGGCCCCGGGGACGGAGAAGCCCGGAAAACTGCCCCGGACGGGTGTGCGACCGGACACCGAGGGTGAGTTCCGGGGCCGTCGCCGGTGAGGCGGCCCACAGGACGCAGGTCACATACGAAGGCGGGTAGGAGGCCGCCGACCCGCCTGGAAGCGCCCCTTTTGCAGTTTTCAGTGGGGTCGGAGGTCCCGGGTGTGCGGGGTGGGCTAGTAGGCGGCACCTTTGCCAGGGCGTCGGGCCGTCGGTAGAACTGGATGAGTCGCAAGGCGGCAGGGGTGCTTCACCCGCCGCCGACGAACCCCTCTCCTCCGCGTGAGTGGCTCACGCATGCCCTCGGCATGCCCGCGACCGCCCTTGTCCCCTTCGGAAGGTTCATCCGTGTCCCACACCGTCATCCGCCGCATCGCCGCTTCCAAGAAGACCCTCGTGGGTTCCGTCCTCGCCCTGGGCGTCGCCGGTTCCATGCTGGCCGCGGTTCCCGCGCAGGCCGCTCCGACGGGTGCGAAGGCGATCGCCCAGCAGATGATCAAGGACCCGGCGCAGTTCGCGGCCTTCGACAAGATCGTCTCGCACGAGAGCGGCTGGAACCCGTCCGCGACGAACTCCTCCTCCGGCGCGTACGGCCTGGTGCAGGCCCTGCCGGGGTCGAAGATGGCCTCCGCGGGCGCCGACTGGAAGACCAACCCGGCCACCCAGATCAAGTGGGGCCTGGACTACATGAACTCGCGCTACGGCAGCCCGGTCGAGGCCTGGAACTTCTGGCAGGCCAACCACTGGTACTGAGCCGCGGCACCGACCGCAGCAGCAGCAGCAGTCGCAGCAAGCATTCGAAGGCCCCGGTGGCCGGCCTCCCCAGGTCCGGCCTCCGGGGCCTTCTGCATCCCATCCCACGGGATCACGGGCGCCGTGCGCGCGGGGGGTGTGCGCGCGGACGCGGTCAGAGGCGCTGGATGATCGTCCCGGTCGCCAGTGCGCCGCCGGCGCACATGGTGATCAGGGCGAACTCCTTGTCGCGGCGTTCCAGCTCGTGCAGCGCGGTGGTGATCAGGCGAGCGCCGGTGGCGCCGACGGGGTGACCGAGGGCGATGCCGCCGCCGTTGACGTTGACCTTCTCCAGGTCCTGGTCGAAGACCTTGGCCCAGCTGAGGACGACGGAGGCGAAGGCCTCGTTGATCTCGACGAGGTCGATGTCCTTGAGGGACATCCCGGCCTTGCCGAGCACGGCCCGCGTCGCGTCGATCGGTCCGTCCAGGTGGTAGTGGGGGTCGGCGCCGACGAGCGTCTGGGCGACGATCCGGGCGCGCGGCCTGAGCTTGAGCGCGCGGGCCATCTTGCGCGAGGCCCACATCACGGCGGCGGCGCCGTCGGATATCTGCGAGGAGTTGCCGGCGGTGTGCACGGCGGTGGGCATGACCGGCTTGAGCCGGGCCAGGGCCTCCATGCTGGTGTCGCGCAGGCCCTCGTCCCGGTCGACCAGGCGCCACATGCCCTGGCCGGCGGCCTGCTCCTCCTCGGTGGTGGGCACCTGCACGGCGAAGGTCTCGCGCTTGAAGCGCTCCTCGGCCCAGGCGGTTGCGGCCCGCTCCTGGGACTGCAGCCCGAGGCGGTCGACGTCCTCGCGGGTCAGGCCGCGGTTGCGGGCGATGCGCTCGGCGGCCTCGAACTGGTTGGGGAGGTCGACGTTCCACTCGTCCGGGAAGGGCTTGCCCGGGCCGTGCTTGGAGCCCGAGCCCAGCGGTACGCGGCTCATGGCCTCGACCCCGCAGGCGATGCCGATGTCCATGACGCCGCCGGAGATCATGTTGGCGACCATGTGGTTGGCCTGCTGGGAGCTGCCGCACTGGCAGTCCACGGTGGTCGCGGCGGTCTCGTACGGGAGCCCCATGGCGAGCCATGCGTTGCGGGCGGGGTTCATGGACTGCTCGCCGGCGTGGGTGACGGTGCCGCCGACGATCTGCTCCACGCAGTCCGGCTGGATTCCGGTACGGGCGAGGAGTTCGCGGTAGGTCTCCCCGAGCAGGTAGGCGGGATGGAGGTTGGCGAGCGCGCCCCCGCGCTTGCCGATGGGTGTGCGTACGGCTTCGACGATGACGGGTTCCGCGGCCATGAGCTCGTCCTCTCCTGCACAGCGCCAGCGCGGCGGGCCGTCCCGGCGCCCCGCCCCGAACTAGTACGCGTTCTAGTTCTCTCCGCAGTCTCATGACCCGGGGCCCCGCACGCAAGGGTCTTGCACGCGCCCTGCACGGATTCCACACGCAACAGTTGGCGCGCCGACCCTTGTCACTTCTAGAACTCGTTACTACCTTCAAGCCAACTTCTGATGGTCCGTCAGACTTTGGAGTTGCCCGATGTCCTGCCCCGCGCTCCCCGACGGCTTCGACGCCACCGACCCCGACCTGCTCCAGAGCCGGGTTCCCTACCCGGAGTTCGCGCGGCTGCGGCGGACCGCACCCGTGTGGTGGTGCCCGCAGCGGCGCGGGGTCACCGGTTTCGACGACGAGGGCTACTGGGCCGTGACCCGGCACGCGGACGTCAAATACGTCTCCACGCACCCCGAGCTGTTCTCCTCGACCACCAACACCGCGATCATCCGCTTCAACGAGCACATTCAGCGTGATGCCATTGATGCCCAGCGGCTGATCATGCTGAACATGGACCCGCCGGAACACTCCCGCGTACGCCAGATCGTGCAGCGCGGCTTCACCCCCCGGGCCATCCGCGGTCTGGAGGAGGCCCTGCGCGACCGGGCCCGCAAGATCGTCGAGGAGGCCGCGGCGGTCGCCGCGGACGGCAGCTTCGACTTCGTCACGCAGGTCGCGTGCGAGTTGCCGCTGCAGGCCATCGCCGAGCTGATCGGCGTACCGCAGAAGGACCGCGCCAAGATCTTCGACTGGTCGAACAAGATGATCGCCTACGACGACCCCGAGTACGCGATCACGGCCGAGGTCGGCTCCAACGCCGCCATGGAACTCATCGGTTACGCGATGAACCTGTCCGCGCAGCGCAAGGAGTGCCCGGCCCAGGACATCGTCACCCAGCTGGTGGCGGCCGAGGGCCAGGGCAACCTCGGCTCCGACGAGTTCGGCTTCTTCGTGCTGCTCCTGGCCGTCGCGGGCAACGAGACCACCCGCAACGCCATCAGCCACGGCATGCACGCCTTCCTCACCCACCCCGAGCAGTGGGAGCTGTACAAGGCGACACGGCCGTCCACCGCCGCCGAGGAGATCGTCCGCTGGGCGACCCCTGTCGTGTCCTTCCAGCGCACCGCCACGCAGGACACCGAGCTGGGGGGCCAGAAGATCAAGGCGGGCGACCGGGTGGGGATGTTCTACTCCTCCGCCAACCACGACCCCGAGGTCTTCACGGATCCCGACGTCTTCGACATCACCCGCGATCCCAACCCGCACCTCGGCTTCGGCGGCGGCGGCCCGCACTTCTGCCTCGGCAAGTCCCTCGCCGTGATGGAGATCGACCTGATCTTCAACGCCCTGGCCGACGCGCTGCCCGACCTGCGGATGGCCGGGGAGGACCCGCGCCGGCTGCGGGCGGCCTGGCTCAACGGCATCAAGGAGCTCCGGGTCAGCCACGGCTGACCCGTGACCCAGGACGGCAGGGGCCGCTCCTCCCACGCCCCGGCCCCTGCCGTCCGCTGGTCGCGCCGGAGCCCGACAGGTCCGGCCCGACCGGTCCGGCCCGGCCGTTCGGGTGGCGGACCCGCCCGAACGGGGTGATCCTGACTCACAGCGGCGATCCAGCCGAAGGGGCGCCGGGGCATCGTGCGCCCCGGCGCCCCTTCGGTCCGCGCCGGCGCGGGATCCCGGGCGCGCGGGGCCGGACGGTGCGCCGCTCAGCGCGTACGCAGGATCGCGCAGGTCGTCGTCCCGTGCGCGTAGAGCTTCCCGTCGTGCGTGCCCGTGATCCGGGCCTCGGCGGTGGCGGTCGTACGGCCCACGTGCAGGGCGGTGCCCTCGCAGCGCAGGGTGGGCGTGTCCGCCGTCACCGGCCGGATCATGTGCACCCCGAGCTGCACCGTGGTGTAGGCGGTCCCGGCCGGGAGCAGGGTCATCACGGCCGAGCCCAGCGCCGAATCCAGCAGCGTCGCCAGGAAACCGCCGTGCACCGTGCCCATGGGGTTGAGCAGGTGGTCGCCGGGGTCGCCCTCGAAGACGGCGACGCCCTCGGCGGCCTCGGTGAGCCGGAAGCCCAGCGTGCTCGCCATCGACGCACCGGGCAGATCACCCTTCAGGCTCGCGCGGAGGATCTCCAGGCCGCTCATGCCGAGGATGTCCGCGGTCATGTCCGGCCGCGACTGCCAGGTGTGCGTACGGCTGCGGAGCGGGGCATCGGCGTCGCGTGGCGGGGCACTGGTGTCATAGGTGGTCATGGCACCGACCCTAGGCGCGGCCCCGGCCAGGCGGGAGTGTCGGATCCGGCAGCTTCCGCACGGATTCCGACACCCCGGCGGGGCCGGGCGGCGCTACCGTGGAGCGGTGAAAGTCGCCGTACTGGCCCTCGACGGGGTCTTCGACTCGGGTGTCTCGGCCGTCCTGGACGTGCTCCACACCGCGGACGCGCTGCGCCGCCGGGTGGCCGGGGCCCCGCCGCCGGCCTTCGACATCACCACGGTGGGCGTGCGCCGCCGGGTCCGCACCGGTCTCGGCCACCGCATCGACACCGCGCCGGCCGCCGCGGCCGAGGACGCGGACCTGCTCGTGGTGCCCGCGCTGATGGAGCGCCGCCCGGAGGCCCTGGTCGACGCCGTCGCGTCGGCCGCGTACCGCCCGGCCCGCCGGCTCCTGGCGGAGGCCCGCGAGCGGGGCACGCCGCTCGCCACCTCCTGCACCGGAACGTTCCTGCTGGCCGAGTCCGGGGTGCTGGACGGGCAGCGGGCGACGACCAGTTGGTGGCTGGCCCCCTTCTTCCGGGACCGCTACCGCCGGGTCACGCTGGAGGAGACCCGCATGGTCGTGACCTCCGGCGGGGTGACCACGGCGGGCGCCGCGTTCGGCCATCTCGACCTGGCCCTGTCGATCGTCGGCACGCGCAGCCCCGCCCTCGCGGACCTGGTCCGCCGCTACCTCGTCGTCGACGACCGGGCCTCGCAGGCCGCGTACGCGATCCCCAGCGCCCTGGCCCGCCACGACCCGCTCGTCGCCGCCTTCGAACAGTGGGCGCGGGCCCGCCTCGCGGAACCGGCCCCGATCGCGGACGCGGCCCGGGACCTCGGCGTCAGCGAGCGCACCCTCCAGCGCGCGGTCGCCCGTACACTCGGCCGCACCCCGGTCGGGCTGGTGCAGGACCTGCGCGTCGAGCAGGCCGAACACCTGCTGCGCACCACGGACCTGCCGCTGACGGCGGTCGCCCGGCGGGTCGGCTACGAGAGCCCCGGCCCGCTGCGCACCCTGCTGCGCAGACACCGCGGCGACGGCTGACGGGACCCGCTACGGACGCCCGGCCACCGGCTGGGCGGCAGGGGCCGTACCCGGCGGGACGGCCGCCCGTCGTTCCGTACCGCCGCCGTCTCCCTTGCCGTTGACCTCACCGTCACCGTCGCTGTCGCTGTCGCCGCGCTGGGCCGGAAGGCCCACCTGCAGGCCGCGCGGCCCGGACAGCACGTGGACGAGCCCGAAACCGGCGGTGACGACGGCCGCCCCGCCGACCGCGTCCAGCACCCAGTGGTTGGCGGTGGCGACGATCGCGCACACCGTGATCAGCGGGTGCAGTGCGCCCAGCAGCTTCTGCCAGCCCTTCGGGGCCAGCACCACGATCACGATCCCGCACCACAGCGACCAGCCGAAGTGCAGCGAGGGCATCGCCGCGTACTGGTTGGAGATCGCGGTCATGGCCCCGTACGACGGGTTGGCCAGGTCCTGCGGACCGTGCACGGTGTCGACGAAGCCGAGGCCCGGCATCAGGCGCGGCGGGGCCAGCGGGTACAGCCAGAAGCCCGCCAGCGCCAGGACGGTGGCCAGTCCCAGGGAGGCGCGCGCCCAGCGGTAGTCCCCGGGGCGCCGCCAGTACAGGACCGCCAGGATCGTCAGCGGGACCACGAAGTGGAAGGAGGTGTAGTAGAAGTTGAAGAAGGCCTCCAGCCAGGGCGTTTCCACCACGGCGCGGTTCACGGCGTGCTCGATGTCGAGGCCCAGCGCCCGTTCGATCCCCAGGATCTGGCTGCCGTTGCCCTCGGCGAGGGAGCGGCTGGTGGGGGCGGCGGCCCGGATGTGGGAGTAGAGCGAGTAGCCGACCCGTATCAGCAGCAGTTCCAGCAGCAGGTTCGGGCGGGACAGCACGCGCCGCCAGAACGGCAGCAGCGGCACGCGCGACCAGCGGGCCTGCACCGGCCGCCCGTAGTCGGTCGGCACGGGATCGCGCCAGTACGGGGACGAGCGCGGCAGGAACGGCACCGCGCAGGCGGCCGCGACGGCGGTGAGCAGCAGGACGTTGTCGCGTACGGGCGCCAGCGCGGCCATGTTCGGCAGCAGGACCGCGCTCGGCAGGGTCATGGCGAGGACGACGGCCACCGGCCACACCCGGCGGTCGGCGGCCCGCTTGCCGACCTTGCCGGCGACGGCCAGCAGGACCCACAGCAGCTGGTGGCGCCAGCCGGTCGGGGACACGGCCACGGCCGCGCAGCCGGTGACGGCGACGGCGAGCAGCAGCTGGCCGTCCCGGGCGTAGCGGACCGCGCGGCGCAGGCCGAACCACACGACGGCGCCCACGAGTACGACGTACAGCAGGACCTCGGCCGGGCCGGTGAGGCCGAGGCGCAGCAGCGCGCCGTGCACGGACTGGTTGGCGAGGCCGTCGGGGGCGCCGCCGAGGCCGGTGCCGGCCAGGTGGTGCACCCAGTACGTCCAGGAGTCGCGCGGCAGGGCCGCCCACGACAGCGCGGTGGCGGCGGCGAAGGCCACGGCGGCGGTCCGCGCGGCGGGGCGGCGGCCGGTCAGCCACAGCAGGGGGGCGAAGAGCAGCAGCGCGGGCTGCAGCGCGGCGGCGAGGCCGGCGAGGAGGCCCGCGGGCCGGTCGCCGGGGACGCGGAAGACCGCCAGGAGCACGAGCAGCACGGGCACGACGGCGGTCCGGCCGGGTGAGGCGGCCTCGCGGACGGGCAGCGAGACCATCATCAGGGCCGTGAGGACGGGCGCGGCGAGCAGCGCGGTGCGGCGCGGCACCGGGTCGGGCAGGCCCCGGGCGGCGACGAGCCCGATGGCGGCGACGAACAGCAGCGTCACGCAGGTCCAGGCGACCTCCAGGGAGGGGGCGGCGAGACCGACGAGGGGCTTGAGGACCAGTCCGGCGAAGGGGGTTCCGGCGAACTGTCCGACGTCGTGGACGGAGGCGACCGCGCCCCCGCCGGACCCGGGGACCGGGAGGCTGCCGTTTCCCGGCAGGTGGAAGCCGCCCAGCCACTCGGCGGGTGGCACGCGCAGCACCGCGGCCGCCTGTCTGACGGCGAGGGCACCGGCCAGGGCCCACAGGAGGAGACGCGCCGCGCCGAGTCTGCTGGTGCCGCCTATGACCCCGGCATGTCCGTCCGCCGTGCTGTGCTCTGCCGCGTTCGCCACGCCTCGCCGGCCTCCCGCCGTGTTGACCGCAACCCCGACTTCGCCTGGCTGCCGCGCTCCATTACCCGCACGACGATATCCCCCGCAGGATCCCTAGGATGGCTCCCATGAGCATCGTGAAGATCAACGCACTGACGGTTCCCGCCGAGCAGCGGGAGGTCCTGGAGCGGCGCTTCGCCTCGCGCGCCGGGGCGGTGGAGAGCTCGGACGGCTTCGAGTGGTTCGAGCTGCTGCGCCCCGTGGAGGGCACCGACCAGTACCTCGTCTACACGCGGTGGCGTTCGGAGGAGGACTTCCAGGCGTGGATGGAGGGGCCGATGAAGGCCGCTCACCAGGGTGGCGGCGGCGAGGGCGGGGCGGCGGGCGCGGAGCGGCCGAAGCCGGCGGCCTCGGCTTCGTCGGTGTGGTCGTTCGAGGTCGTGCAGCAGGCGGCGCCGAAGAAGGCCTGACGCGCGCCCGGGGGGCGCGGGGGGGCGCGGTACCCCGGGCGGGTGTGCCGGGATCCTGGGTCAGCCGGGTCCGGTCAACTCCAGAAGGCGTCTTCCTCGTCGATGTCCGCGGTGCACTGGTCGATGTCGGTGATCTTGTGGCCGACGATCGTGAAGAAGAGCCCCTCGCGGATCTCGATGCCGCGGTCGCCGCGGTCGCCGCGCGCGGTGTGGAAGCTCATCACGTGTCCGCGGCCGTCCGCGAGCACCGATTCCAGGTGCAGTTGGAAGGTCCCCTTCGTCTCCTCGCCGAGGCGGCGGTAGAAGTCGAGGACCTGCTCCCGGCCCTTGTGGTGTCCGGACATGGGGTTGTTGCCCGGCACGTGGTGGATGACGTCGGCGGTCATGAGCGCGGCCAGCGCGTCCATGTCGCCGTTGCCGAAGGCCTCGTAGCCGCGGCGGATCAGGGCACAGTCCGGATGCTCTGCCATGGCGTTTCACACCCTCCGGGTACGCGGAATTGCCGTTTTTCCTATCATCGGCCCGCCCCTGTGGATATTCCACGCGGGAGATCGCGTGGGAATTCCACAATGACGCCATGACCACTCAGAGCGAACACCGCACGACGTCCCGCACGACATCCCGCACGACATCCCGCACGTCGTGGACCGTGACCCCCGAACCTTTCGGCACGAGCGATGCCACCCGGCTGCGCCGCGCCTACTACGCCGAGGTCGCCGGCCGGTACTGGAAACGCGATGTCACCGAGGCCGAGATCGACCAGGGGCTGCTGGACTTCCCCGACGACGGCCTGGTGCCGCCGACGGGCCAGTTCGTCGTCGGACGCCTGGCGGGCGAGGCACTGGCGTGCGGCGGCGTCCGCCTGCTCGACGCGGTGACAGCCGAGCTCACCAGGGTGTACGTCGTTCCGCGCGGCCGCGGCACCGGCGGCGGGGCGGCCCTGCTCGGCGCCCTGGAGGCGGAGAGCCGTGCGCTGGGCGCCGAGCGGGTCCGGCTGGACACGCGGTCGGACCTGGTGGAGGCCCGCGCGTTGTATGCGCGTCACGGCTACGAGGAGATACCCGCGTACAACTCCGGGCCGTATGCGGAGCACTGGTTCGAGAAGCGCCTGGTCTGACCGCGGCCGGCGGGGCCACGCGCTACGGCGCGGCGTGGTCGCGCCGGGGCTCGGCCTCGTGGGGCTCCTCGGCGTCGGATCCGCACAGCTCCGCGTTGATCTCCTCGACCAGCGTGATCAGGTCGGTCGGCCGGTCGGGTCCCCACCAGTCGCCGAGCAGTTCGGCGAGGGACTCCTGGCGGGCGTCGCTGAGTTTCTCGGCGGCCTCGCGGCCCCGCTCGGTGAGGACCAGCGGAAGGCCGTCGCGGACGGCGAGCCCGCGCCCCTCGATCTGGCGGCCGGCATCCGTGATGACCTTCAGGGGGACGTTGACGCGCTCGGCGAGCAGCGCCGGTTCCGCCGAGCCGTATTTGTTGATCCGCAGCAGCAGCCAGCTGGAGGCGGGCAGCAGGTCGTATCCCGCCTTCTCGGTGATCTTCTCGTAGACGTGGCGGCGGCCCTCGCGGGTGCCGAGGACGGTCAGTGCGCGGGCGACCTCTTCGCGGGAGGAGCGGTGCACGGGATTGGAGGCGAGCGTCTCGGTCACGTCGGGTGCGGTGACGGAGGCGCGGAGCTTGTCCTCCTTCAGGAAGCAGGCGAGCAGGAAGGCGATCAGGACGACGGGGACGGCGTAGAGGAAGACGTCGGTGATGGCGGTGGCATAGGCGTCGAGGACGCGGGGCCGGAGGTCCGCGGGGAGGGCGCCGATGGCCCGCGGGTCGGCCTCCAGCTGGGGGATGCCGGCGTCGGCGGGCAGGGTGACGCCGGCCAGGGAGCTCGCCAGCTTGTCGTCGAGCTGGTGGGTGAAGACCGTACCGAAGATCGCGACGCCGAAGGAGGCTCCGATGGAGCGGAAGAAGGTGGCACCGGAGGTGGCGACGCCGAGGTCGGCGTAGCTGACGGCGTTCTGCACGACGAGGACGAGCACCTGCATGACCAGGCCGAGTCCGGCACCGAAGACGAAGAAGTAGAGGCTCATCTCCCAGGTGGAGCTGGTGCGGTGCAGCTGGTGGAGGAGGAGCAGACCGATGGCGGTGACGGCTGTTCCGGCGAGCGGGAAGACCTTCCAGCGGCCGGTCCGGCTGACGATCTGGCCGGAGACGGTGGAGGAGATCAGCATGCCGATGACCATCGGCAGCATGTGGACGCCGGACATGGTCGGTGAGACGCCCTGGACGATCTGGAGGAAGGTCGGCAGGTAGACCATCGCCCCGAACATCGCGAAGCCGACGACGAAGCTGATCGCCGAGCAGAGGGCGAAGGTGCGGATGCGGAAGAGTCCCAGCGGCAGGACGGGTTCGGCGGCCTTGCGCTCGACGAGGAGGAAGGCGGCGAGGAGCAGGACGCCGAGGACGGCGACGCCGACGATCCGGGCCGAACCCCAGCCCCAGGTGGCGCCGAGGGAGGCGACGAGCACGAGGCAGGTGGCGACGCAGGCGATGAGGAAGGTGCCGAGGTAGTCGATGGTGTGCTTCGAGGGGCGCGCCGGTATGTGGAGGGCGGCGGCGATGACGACGAGGGCGACGAGCCCGATGGGGAGGTTGATGTAGAAGACCCAGCGCCAGGAGAGGTTGTCGACGAACAGGCCGCCCAGCAGTGGGCCGAGCACGCTGGTGGCGCCGAAGACACCGCCGAAGAGGCCCTGGTACCTGCCGCGTTCGCGGGGCGGGACGATGTCGCCGACGATCGCCATCGACAACACGATCAGTCCGCCGCCGCCCAGGCCCTGCAGCGCGCGGAAGCCGATGAGCTGGGGCATGTCCTGGGCCAGTCCGCACAGGGCCGAACCGATCAGGAAGAGGACGATGGCGTACTGGAAGAGCTTCTTGCGTCCGTACTGGTCGCCGAGTTTGCCCCACAGGGGTGTGGCGGCGGTGGCGGCGAGCATGTAGGCGGTGACGACCCAGGACAGGTGGGCCATGCCGCCGAGGTCGCTGACGATGGTCGGCAGTGCGGTGGAGACGATGGTCTGGTCGAGCGCCGCGATCAGCAGGCCCAGGAGCAGCGCGCCGATGGGGACGAGCACCTCACGGGCGCTGTGCTCACCGGCGGGGCCGGACTTCTGCTGGCCGGGGACGGGATCCACGGCACCTCTGGTCGCATCCTGAGCCATCGATTCCTCCTCCGGCCGGATCAACATCTCCATCCTGAGTGGTGTGTCCGGTTATGGCCTCTCGGACGGTTGGGAGGGCTGCGGCGGGTCTGCATAATCGCAGGCAATGGCCAGGGGAGGGAGTCCCAGTGAACGGTGAGCGCTGTCCAGATTGCGACGCTGCCGGCGCCGCCTGCGGGTGTGCGCCGGGCGCGGGGTTCAACCCTCTGCGCATCCGTCCGTACGTGACGTTGTCGGACCCCGGCGAGGTTCCGGCCGACGCCGGGCGGCCGTCCCCGCGGCCCGTGCCCCCGTCCGCGTCCGTGCCCGTGCCCGCGCCCGTGCCCGGTGAGGCGACTTCCCCGTCGGCGGCGGAGGCGGAGGACGACACCCCGGTGTACGGGATACCCGTGGCGCCCCCGGCCGGGGCCCGGCAGGACGGTCCGTGGAAGGCCGGGCCGGGGCACGCGCCGACGCCCGCGGAAACGATCCAGCTCCGCGCGGTCCCTGCCGCGGTCCCTGCCGCCGCCCCTTCTGCCGTCCCTTCTGCCGTCCCGGCGTCCGGCGGCGGCCCGGAAGAGCGGTCCGGTTCCGGTTCCGCCTCCCGCCGCCGGCCGCTGGCCCTGCTGCTCGGTGCCGCGGCAACGGTGGCCCTCAGCGGCACGGCCGTGGCGGTGTGGGTGCTGCCCGCTTCCTCCGACGGTGACGCGACGCTGCTGGACGCGAAGGCGTCGGCGCCCGCCGTGAGCGCGGCTCCGGTCGCGCCGTCCGGCAGCTCGAGCCCGGCCGCCGCGTCCCCGTCGGTGTCGAAGTCGCCGACCGCCTCGAAGTCCGCGTCGCCCTCGGCCTCGCCCAGCCCGTCCCGTTCCGCGTCGTCCGCTCCCCCGTCGCCGAGCGCCTCGCCCAGCGCGAGCCGTTCCGCCGGCCCGACCCCGCCCGCGCAGGCACCGGTCCTGCGCTACGGCGATTCCGGCCCGGAGGTGGAGAAGCTCCAGCGGCTGCTGGCGGCGCAGGGGCTGTACCGGGGCAGGTTCCACGGCAAGTTCGACTGGAGGGTCGAGGACGCGCTGTCGGACTTCCAGTACGAGCACAGGATCGACCCGCAGGAGTGGGGCGTCTACGGACCCCTCACCCGCAAGGCGCTGGAGGGGTAGGCCGCGGGTCGGGCCCCGGCGCGCCGAAGAACGGCCGCACAGGGCGACAGGGGTCACACCCCCGCGAGTGGCGCAGACGGTCCCGGGTTTTGTATCGTGATGGAACAAAGTGGTTCCGTCCTCACTCCCTGACCGGTGGACGGAACCACTTGTTCTCTTTTCCCGCCCGTCTGGAGCCCCGTCGATGCCGGCCAGCACCACCACGACCACCGCACCCGCAGTCCTCACCGCCAAGGCCCTGCTCCTCGACATGGACGGCACGATCGTCAACTCCGACGCGGTGGTCGAGCGCTGCTGGCGCGACTGGGCGGTCTCCCACGGGCTGGACCCGCAGGAGGCCCTGAAGGTGGTCCACGGCCGCCAGGGCTACGCCACCATGGCCGTCCTGCTGCCGGACCGCCCCATGGAGGTCAACTTCGCCGAGAACGCGGTGATGCTGGCGCGCGAGACGGCCGACACCGACGGCGTGGTCCCGGTCGCGGGCGCCCCGGCGTTCATGGCCGCGATCGACGGTCTGCCGCACGCCCTGGTGACGTCGGCCGACGCCGCTCTGGCCGCCGCCCGGATGATGGCCGCCGCGCTCCCGATGCCCGAGGTGCGGATCACGGCCGAGTCCGTCGGAGCCAGCAAGCCGGACCCCGAGGGCTTCCTCAAGGGCGCCGCGGCCCTGGGCGTGGACCCTGCCGACTGCATCGTCTTCGAGGACTCGGCCGCGGGCATCGCCGCCGGCCGGGCGGCGGGCATGCGCGTGATCGGCGTGGGGCCCCGCGCAGCCGCGCACGGCCCGACCGTGCACGTCCCCGACCTGACCTCCGTCGCCGTCACGACCGGCCCCGACGGCTCGATCCGCCTCACGGTGCGGCCGCCGGCCCAGGACGCGCCCGCGCGGTAGCGCGGCCTCCCGGAAGGCAGGGCCGCGCGGCCACTGCCCGCGCGGCTACTGCCCCACACGCCCGTCGATGCGCTCCCTCAGCAGGTCCGCGTGGCCGTTGTGGCGGGCGTACTCCTCGATCATGTGGACCAGCACCTCGCGCAGTTCCATCGGCTCGCCGCCGCAGTCGCCCGTGACGTCCATGCCGGGCGCGCGCGACGAGCCGTTCCGCGAAGGCGACCTCGTCCCGCCAGGTCGCCCAGGCCTCCGCCACCAGCGCCGGGTCGCCCGCCGCGCCGGTGAACTCCCCGGCGGGCTCCGCCTCCGAGCGGTAGTGCCGACGTACCCCCTGGCCTGCCATGACCTGCCGGAACCAGTACTGCTCGACGCCCGCGAGGTGGCGTACGAGGCCCAGCAGGGACAGGTCTGAGGGTTCCACCGAGCGGCGCGCCAGGGCCTCCGCGTCAAGGCCCGCGCACTTGAGCTCCAGGGTGATCCGCTGGTCGCGCAGGTAGCCGGCGAGTACGTCCCGCTCGCCGCGGAAGCCTCCGTCGGTGCGGGTGTCCTCGTCGGGGTGGACGAACATGTTGGACCAGCCGAAACGGCGCCCGGGAGCCGGATCGGGGCCGGTGGGGGAGGTTGCGTCGATCACGCGCAGAGCGTGCCCTCCGGCCCCGCCCCCCGCAACGGGTTCTACCGCCGCCGTCACCACCGGCGCCCGGGAGGAGGCCCGGCCCCGGCCCGTGACCGGTGCCGGGGCCCGTCACGGAGCCGGGTACGCCGTCAGCCCGCGATCGCCTCGTACAGCGAGAAGACGGCCAGCGCCGCCATCACGGCGGCCGCGACCTTGGTGATCAGCCGCAGCGGTACGTACTTCATCAGCGTGCGGCCACCCAGGATGCCGATGCCCGCGACCGCCCACAGGGCCAGCACGGCGCCGATGCCGACGGAGACCGGGTCGTCGTACCGGGCGGCCAGGTTGGCGGTCATGATCTGGGTCAGGTCACCGAACTCCGCGACCAGGATCAGCATGAAGCCGGCCCCCGAGACCTTCCAGAAGGACTGGTCGGCGGGCGGTTTGATCTCCTCGTCCCCGTCGTCCTTCTTCAGGAGCAGCATGGCCGCGCCCAGGAGGAAGAGGACGCCGACGACCGCCTGGACGAGGCGGTGCGGCAGCAGGGTGAGCACGCTGCCCGCGGCGATGGCGAGGGCGACGTGCACGGCGAAGGCGGCGGCGACGCCCGCGAAGACGTAGGAGGCGCGGTAGCGCGTGCCGAGCATCAGGCCGGCGAGGGCCGTCTTGTCGGGGAGTTCGGCAAGGAAGACGACGCCGAAGGCGATCGCCGTGATGCTGAAGCTGAACACGGAGGTGGAACCTCAATCGGTCGGGCAGGACGCCATCGGGACCGAGAGACCTGGGGTGTTTCAGGGGTCGCTTCGGCTCGGCGGCGCCCTGGCTCGCGCGTGCGCGTACGGAACGCGCCCACGCAGGGACAGGACACTGCGGCCGAAGGTCTCGCTGGCCGACCGTTGTGCGCGGTCTGCCTCCGGGCGCCGGCTGGGTGACCCAGCAGTATGTCGACGTTCCGGCGAAGAGCTACTCCCCTTCTGCTCCGAACAGAGTACGCGACGCCGGTGGGGGCCCGGAATGGGCCTTTGGCCCCGCCGCGCCGGATACGGCCCGGCCCCGGCCGGCCCCACCTGCCCCGGCCCCGCCTCCCGCACCCTTCCACACAACCCACCCGAACCCTGGCGGAATCTCAACTTCCATTTAAATCAGGGGGCTTGCGTGGCTTGATGTGACGTGCCCATGTCGCCACGCTGTCACCTGGCGCCCATCCCCTCGCAACCCGGCGGCGCCAACATGGCCACGCCCCGCCGGGGCGACACGGCCGAACCCCCCGCACCCAGGGAGCCCCTCATGGCACTCATACCCAACGTCTACGCGCGTCGAATTGGCGTGCTCGCGTCAGCTGCCGCGCTGGCCGCGCTCACCTCCCTCGTCAACGCCCCGACCGCCGCGGCCGCCCCGCCCACCCCCATGAGCGCCTCGGCCGCCCGCGCCTACCTGGCGACGGTCACGCCGAAGACGGAAGGGTCCACCAGCGGGTACAGCCGCGACCTCTTCCCGCACTGGAGCACCGTCTCCGGCACCTGCAACACCCGCGAGACCGTCCTGAAGCGGGACGGCGTGAACGTCGGCCAGGACTCCGCCTGCGCCGCGGTGAGCGGAAGCTGGTACTCGGAGTACGACGGCGCCACCTGGACGGTCGCCGGCGACCTCGACATCGACCACGTCGTGCCGCTCGCCGAGGCCTGGCGTTCCGGCGCCTCCTCCTGGACCACGTCCAAGCGCCAGCAGTTCGCCAACGACCTCACCCGCCCCCAGCTGATCGCGGTCACCGACAACGTCAACCAGGCCAAGGGCGACCTCGACCCCGGCAAGTGGCTGCCGCCGCGGACCGCCTACCGCTGTACGTACGCGCGGATGTGGGTCAACGTGAAGCAGTACTGGAACCTCAGCATGGACTCCGGCGAGAAGACGGCCCTGGTGAACGTCCTGAACGGCTGCTGACGGTCCACTTCCCGTTTCGGCCGGTCTCTCCCCCGCCAGGGGGAGGCGTCGCTCCCCCTCCCCGTCGTACCGTGATCGAAGGGGACACGGAGGAGGGGGAGTTGCATGGCCGGATTGCGTCTGGGACCGCTGCTGCGCCACGTCGATTGGGAGACGGGCGGAGCGGCCACCATCTGGGTCGAGGCGGACCGCCCGTGCACGGCCGAAGTGCGCTGCGCGGACGGGGCCGCCGGCAGCGCGCGGACCTTCCAGATAGCCGGACACCACTACGCCCTGGTGCCGGTGACCGGCCTGACCCCGGGCACCACCACGCCCTATGAGGTGCTCCTCGACGGCCGGCGGGTGTGGCCGCTGCCCGACAGCGGCTTCCCGCCGAGCACGATCACCACTCCGGCCGTGGCGGGCCCGGCCCTGCCCGCACCCGGGCTGCGCGTCACCTTCGGCTCATGCCGTCAGGCCGCGCCGCCCGCCGGCCGGCGCGGTCCCCACGGCGCGGACGCGCTCGACACCCTCGCGGCGCGGCTGGCCGCGGAACCGGACGCGGAGCGCCCGGACCTCCTGCTCCTGCTCGGCGACCAGGTGTACGCCGATGCCCTGTCGCGGGAGACCCGGAAGTGGCTGGCGGCCCGGCGGGACCTGCGGGAGGCGCCGGGCGCCCAGGTCGCGGACTACGAGGAGTACACCCGGCTCTACTACGAGTCGTGGCTCGACCCGGAGATCCGCTGGTTGCTGTCGACGGTGCCGAGCCTGCACATATTCGACGACCACGACGTTATCGACGACTGGAACACGAGCGCCGCGTGGCTCGCCGAGATGCGGGCGACACCGTGGTGGCGGGAACGCGTGCTCAGCGGCCTGATGTCGTACTGGGTGTACCAGCACCTGGGCAATCTCTCGCCCGCCGAGCTGGCGGCCGACGGGCTGTATGCGGCGGTCCGCGAGGATCCCGACGGCACCGACGCGCTACGGGCCTTCGCCTCCGCGGCGGACGCCGATCCGGCCACGGTGCGCTGGAGCTATCGCCGCGACTTCGGGCGGACGCGGCTGCTGATGGTGGACACGCGGGCCGCCCGCGTGCTGGCCGAGGACGGGCGCGCGATGCTCGATCCGGCGGAGCAGCAGTGGCTGCGGGAGAACGCCCTCGCGGGGCACGGGGGTTACGACCACCTGCTGATCGGGTCCTCGCTGCCCTGGCTGATGCCGCCGCTGATCCATGACGCGGAGACGTGGAATGCGGCGCTGTGCCGCGGGGACCGCGGCCCGCGGTGGGCCCGGATCGGTGAGGACCTGCGGCGGCGCAGCGATCTGGAGCACTGGGCGGCGTTCCCCGCGTCGTTCGCGGCGCTGACGGATCTGATCGAGGAGGTGGGCACGGGTCCGCGGGCGCCGGCGACGGTGTGCGTGCTGTCGGGGGACGTGCACCACGCATACGTGGCGGAGCCTCGCATACCGAGCACGTCCCGCATATTCCAGCTGACGTGCTCACCGGTCCACAATTCCATCCACACCGTGGTGAAGTGGGGCTTCCGGTTGGGCTGGTCACGGACGGGCAGGTGGCTGGGCCGCGGCTTCTCGCTGCACGGGCGGACGGGTCGCCCGCCGGTCAACTGGCGGCGCACGGGCGGCCCGTGGTTCGGGAACCAGCTGATGACGCTGGCGCTGTCCGGGCGGACCGCGCGGCTGCGCCTGGACCAGGCGCGCAAGAAGCGGGAGGGTGCCCGGCTGGTCCCGGTGCTGGACCGGGAGCTCACGGCCGCAGAATAGGGCCGGCCGCTCGGGACGCGCCTGGGGCGGACGGTCCGCCCCGGGCTCCCGGGGCGGGAGTGGCGGGCGTACGCTGTATGGCTGTCAGCCGCCCCTGCCGCTCCCCCGCGACGTCGCGGCGCTTCATGCCGCAGCACGTCAACCGGACTGGGGAGTCCCGCTTTGTTGGAGACTTTGGGGTCGCTGACCGCGAGCCCATGGATCTACGCCCTGGTGGCGGGGTCCATCGTGCTCGACGTCTTCCTTCCGGTGCTGCCGAGCGGGGTACTGGTGATCACCGCTGCCGCGGCTGCCGCGGCCGCGGCCGGGACGACCGGCGCGGTGCCGGTCCGGGTGCCCGAGCAGGTGCCGGACATCCTGCTGCTCCTCGTGATCGCGACGACGGCATCGGTGCTGGGTGACATGGCCGCGTTCCGGCTGGCCCGGCACGGCGGGGCCCGGCTGGACCGGGCCATCGCCCGCTCGCGCCGGCTGACGCGCGCCCAGGAGCGCCTGGGCACGGCCCTCGCCCGCGGGGGCGGCGCCCTGGTGGTGATCGCCCGCTTCGCCCCGGCGGGACGGAGCGTGGTGTCGCTGGGAGCGGGCAAGACGCAGCGCAAGGTGGCGGAGTTCCTGCCCTGGTCGGTCCTGGCGGGCATGGCGTGGGCCGGGTACAGCGTGGCGCTGGGCTACTTCGGCACCCGATGGCTGGGGACCCAGTGGCTCGGCACGGCCGTGTCGATCGTCGCCCTCTTCGCCGCCGGCGCCCTCGCGGCATTCCTGGTGCGCCGCCCGCCCTCGGCCGCAGCCGCGACTCCGGCGGCCTGAGTCGTGTCCGCGTAGTCCCACCCCCAGCTGGAGGTACCCCGGCCCGCTGGGGGTGTGCGCCCGGCCGGCGCCACGTCGCGGACACTCCTTCGAGGGTTCCTGCCGGGTTCGCCCGGACCGGCGGGGCTCCCCCGGGCGGAGCAGTGGCTCACCCGTTCGCCCGGCCCCGATCGCCGCCTGCGGGCCGGGCTCCTAGCGTCCTGGGGACGGTGCGCAACCGCATCCGCGTCACATCCGTGGCCCGGCCGCGCCGTTTCGAGGAGCCGAGGAGTTCCCTCCATGCCCGCCACGCCGCTCGCCCAGCCGCCGGCCACCGCGCCCCCCACGCGGTCCGCCACCCCGCGCCGTCTGATGACCGCCGCGGCCGCCGCCCTCGTCGTCGCCGCCACGCCCGTCACCCTCGCCCACGCCGCGCCGTCCGCCGGCGTCTCCCCCACCGCGGTCGCCCCGGGCGGCCGGGTCGCCCTGAACATCGAGGGATGCGGCACCAAGGTCGCCCGGGTCACGTCCACCGCGTTCAGCGAAGTACGGCTGACCCCCGGAAACCTCGAAGCCACCAACCTCATCGGCAACGCCACCGTCTTCAACAACGCCAACCCCGGCACCCACCGGGTCCTCTTCGAGTGCGGCGGTCCCGGCGGCGAGCGCGTCACCGTCTCCCTCCAGGTCACCCCCGGCGCGGCCCGCGGCGGTACGGGCGGCAGCATCGGCGCGATGAGCCCGGCCGAGATCGCCGTCGGCGGCACCCTCGCCGCGGCCGCCCTGATCGGCGGCGTGTGGGTGCTGCGCCGCCGCGCGGCCGCGTAAGGGCGTACGCGGATCAGGCCGGGGCGGCCTGCCCCCGTACGTGCACGCCGTCGAGCAGGGCCGCGGTGGCTTCGGCGATGGCGTCCACCGCCTCGTCGAACACCTCGCGGTTGTGCGCGGCGGGCACCCGGAACCCGGACACCTTCCGCACGTACTGCAGCGCGGCGGCCCGGATCTCCTCCTCGGTCGCCTTCTCGGGGATGGCGGGCGGACGCAGGGTCTTAATCGATCGGCACATGTCTCCACTATCCCGCTTACCGGGGCAGCTCGGCCCCGGAAAGCTTCATGATCAGTCCGGCCTGGAGCCGGGCCCTCAGCTCCGGGTCGTCGACGGTTTCCAGCAGTCCGATGGCCTGCTGGGTGGTCTCGGCGGCCCGGCGGTCGTCGCGCAGCGAGGCGGTCTGGTCGGCCATGTGCCGCAGGGCGATGTCGGCCCGCCGGTGGAAGAGCTGCCCGATCAGGGTCGTGACCAGGCCCGTCGCGCTGGTGACGATGCCGAGGTAGAGCTCCCCGCCGGTTTCGGCCTTCCGTACCGCGAGCCCGATGCCGACGAGCAGGATCGCCGCGCCGGCCCCGGCGAAGCGCTGGCTCGTCCCGAAGCTGCTGCGGGCCTGCGTCAACCCGTAGGCGTAGTACTCGACGAGGATCGGGGTGAAGTCGTCCCGCCGGTCACCGAGCCGCGCGTGCGAGCGCCGGCCACCGCCGACGTCCTGGTACTTTCCGGCCCCGGGCACGGCGCTCGGCGGCCCGTCGTCCCCGTCCGGGTCCTGGAGCCGGGCGAGCAGCCTGGCCCGCTCCTCTTCCCGTCTGCGCTCGAAGCCCGCCCCCAGGGAGCGCTCCGTCAACGCCAGTACCAGCACCGCGACGACCACGGCCGCGCCCACCGCACCCCATGCGAGCCACTCGCCCATCCCCCGACGATCCCACGCGCCACCGCACCGGCCAAGAGGCCCTGATGCGGACGCCCCGGCCCACGCCTAGACTGACGGCGTCATGAAAGGTCACCGAGAGTAGGGAGACTGTCACCATGGCCAAGCGAGGCAACAAGAAGCGGGCCCGCAAGAAGAGGAAGGCCAACCACGGCAAGCGCCCCAACGCCTGAGCCGTCCGAAAGACCCCCGACCTCCCCGGGCCGGGGGTCTTCGCACGTCAAGTCACGAATTCTCCTGGCATGACGCACATCGGCACGGCGGGGCGTAATGGCGGACAAGCAGTCCCTGTCCCCGCCCGAGAAATGATGTGACGGCCATGCTCCCCACCCCCGCTCCCGCCTACCCGCTGCGCGTCGAGGCGACCCCGGACCCCCGGCTCAGCCGATGGATGTGGCTGGTCAAATGGCTCCTCGCCCTCCCCCACCACATCGTGCTGTTCTGCCTGCACATCGGCTTCGTGCTGGTGAGCGTGGCCGCGTTCTTCTGCATCGTCATCACCGGCCGGTATCCGCGGCCCCTCTTCGACTTCAACGTCGGCGTCATCCGCTGGAGCACGCGCGTCCAGTACTACTGCTCCATGGTGCTCGCCACCGACCGGTATCCGCCGTTCACCCTCAAGGACGTTCCGGCGTACCCGGTCCGCGTGCACGTCGCGTACCCGGCCCGCCTCTCCCGCCGGCTCGTCCTGGTCAAGTGGCTCCTGGTCGTCCCGCAGTTGCTGGTGGTCGGCATGCTGGTCACCAGCGGCTGGAGCGCGTACCGCTACATGCAGGACTACAGCCCCTTCTCCGGCCTCATCGGCCTGCTGTCCCTGGTCGCCGTCCTGACCCTGGCCTTCACCGGCCGCTACCCCCGGGGCCTGTTCGACCTCCTGATGGGCCTGGTCCGCTGGACCCTGCGCGTCCTCGCCTACGCGTCCCTCATGACCGACAGGTACCCCCCGTTCCGCCTGGACCCCGGCGGCCCCGACCTCCCAGCCACCGCCCACCCCTGACCCACGACAACGGGCCCCCGCCACCCCAGCGCGCGGCCGGCCCGACCGACCAACAGCCGCGCCACCCACGCATCCGTGAGCTGGTACCGCCCGAGCCCGCCCGGGTGCCGGCGACCAGCTGCTCGGCCTCGCCGGCGAGGTCGGCACGCCAGCTCGTCGTCGGTCTCGCCACCATGTGCGGACCGCGCCCTCACCAGCGACAACGGGTTTCCGGGTCCTACCGGTCGCGCCGGCGTTGGGTGCGGGAGGAAGCGGACTCGCGAGGACACCCCTCGGCTCCGGTACCCAGCCCCCGGGGCGCATGCACAGGCGGCGGAGGCCGAGCGCCCAGGAGACTGCCGTCGCTTCAGCCGTCAAAGGCCCCCAACCAAGATCGGTTGGAGGCCTTTTGACTGGTGGGCGCGGACGGTTTCGAACCGCCGACATCTGCTTTGTAAGAGCAGCGCTCTACCCCTGAGCTACGCACCCGTGGATGAGTGGACAGCCTACATGCCGGGCGCACCCCCCACGCAAACCGGTTCCCGTGGGAGAGAATGGACCGGGGCATGGCGGACACGTACGGGAGAGGGACTGTGACGACGGCATCCCGGCGGTGGTTCGGTGGGCGGGACGAGAGTCGGCGGGCGGATGCGCAGGCGGCCAAGGACGCTGCCGCCGCGGCGTTCTACGAGCTGGACACGGCGCAGCGGGATCTGCGGATCTCCATCGAGACGATCGCCGCGGCGGACGGGTCGCCCGCCGCGCGGCAGGCGACCGAGGGGTTCGCCGCGCTCGGGCAGCGCATCGACCAGGTCAGCCACGTCTACATCGAGGCGGTCGACGCGCACGACCTGGACCGGGCGGAGTTGGAGGCCTCGGCCGCCACGCGAGCGCGGGAGCAGCTGACCCGGGCCCGGGACGAACTCCTGCGGGTCAAGGGGGAGCTGGAGCGGTTCGCGCAGGGGCTGCAGCCGCTGCTGGACAGGGCCGAGACGCAGTTGGCGCGGGTCGCGCCGGCCCGGGAGCGGGCCAGGGCCGCGCTGATCGGAGCCAGTGACGCGCTGGACGCCGTACGGGCCAAGGGGATGCGGGCCGACGACCTGGCGGCGCGGCTGGCGGCGCTGGGGCCGGAGCTGACCAAGCTGAACCAGGGCGCGGCGCAGCACGGGGTGCAGGAGACGGTGCAGCGCGCCGACCGGATCCTGCGCGACGCGGAGGCCATACGGGTCGAGGCGGCGCGGCTGCCCGAGCGGGCGGCGGAGATCGACCGGCGGCTGGTGAGCCTGCGGACGCGGGCGCAGGCGCTGCGCAATCGGGCGGACCGGGTGGATCCGGTACTGAGCGAGCTGCGGCGGCGGTTCAGCGCGGCGTGCTGGCAGGACCTGCAGCACGTGCCGGACGAGGCGGTGCGGGACGTGTCGCGGGCCGAGGAGCAGCTGCGGGAGGCGGGCGTGGCCCGTGACGAGCAGCGCTGGGCGGACGTGGGGACGCTGATCGAGGCGGTCCGCGGTGCGCTGGACGCGACGGACGAGGCGATGTCGGCGGCGCAGGACCGGCTGACGCGGCTGGAGGCGGTGGCGCGGGACCCGCAGGCGGAGGTCGACCGGACCCGCTTCGCGATCCGGGACGCGCAGCGGCTGGCGATGGCGGGCCGCAGCGTGCCGGATCCGCGGCACGCGGGGCCGCTGGACGACGCGGTGGCCCGGGTGGGCCGGGCGTTGGCGGGGCTGGAGGCGCGGCACCCCGATTACTGGGCGTTCCTGCTGGAGATGGAGGCCGTTCGGGCTTCCGTGAACCGTGTGGTGACCGGCATCCGCGAGGAGCGCGGCCAGGGCTGAGGAGCGCGGCTCCCTGTCCTGGCCCCACCGCCCGAGCGCCTCGGCGCCCGCCCCGGCCCCGCCCGCCCCTGCCCGCCCCGGCCCCGCGCCCGCCCGCGGCCGCCGTGCTCCTCGGGGCCGTCCTGGTTGTCGCCGGGCGGTCCGCGGCGGATGCTGGGGGTACGGGACGGAGCAGAGGAGGCCTCCATGGCTGCCCACACCTTCCACAAGCCGCGCGCGTCCCAGGTACCACCCGTGTCCCGGGCGCCGTACGCACCGCATGCGGCGTACGGGTGCACCGAGCCCCACGAGCACTACGCGCCCTACGTGGCCCACGAGCCGTCCGAGACGGACGTGCCGCCGGACCCGCACCCGTTCGGGCGGCGGGTGCAGCGCGCGCTGCATCCCGTCAACGCTCAGCTCGACGAGCACCTGCCCATCGACCACAAGCTCAGCCAGGTGTACCGGGTCGGGGCGGGGCTGACCGGCCTGCTGCTGGTGGTGTTCGGGGTCCTGGGCCTGATCAACCGGATCGGGTTCTTCGACACGGGCGGCGACACGGTGCTGGCGCTGAACACCAACGGTGCGCTGAGCGTCCTGTCGATCTGCTTCGGCGGTCTGCTCATCCTCGGGATGGTGGTGGGCGGGACCTTCGCCTCGACGCTGAACATCGTGCTGGGCGTGCTGTTCATCGCGAGCGGCTTCGTGAATCTGGCACTCCTCGACACAGGACTGAACTTCCTGGCCTTCAGGATCCAGAACGTGCTGTTCAGCTTCGTCGTCGGCGTGATGCTGATGTGGTTCGGAATGTACGGGCGGGTCGGCAGCGCGCTGCCGCACGACAATCCGTACTGGCGGGCGCGCCACCCCGAGCAGGCGGCCCGGGAGGACCGGGCACGGGCGGCCCGCGCACGCCTCGGCCGGCCGGACACCGCCGGGGGACTGTCCGGCACCTGATCCGCGGACACCACCGGGATGCGTAGCGCACGGGCGGCGGGCGCGCTTAGCCTGTGCGCATGCCTCGTTACGAATTCCGCTGCCGGACCTGCGACGACACCTTTGAGGTCAGCCGGCCGATGGCCGAGTCCTCCGCGCCCGCCGACTGCCCGGCCGGGCACGCCGACACCGTCAAGCTGCTGTCCGCCGTCGCCGTGGGCGGGTCGGGCAGCGCCCCCGCGCCCGCGCGCCCCATGGGCGGCGGAGGCGGCGGGGGCTGCTGCGGTGGCGGCGGCTGCGGCTGACCGGCCCGGCCGCAGCCGCGGCCGCAGCGCCGGGCGGACCGCCACGGCCACGCCCGTCGCCACCGCCACGCCCGTCGCCACCGCCATCGCTGCCGCTACCGCTTGCGCGAGAGCGTGAGGCCGTCCGAGATCGCCAGCAGGACGGAGTCCATGCGCGGGTCCGCCGCGACGTGGTCGTTGAAGGCGCGCACGCCCGCCGCCGAGCCGGTGGCCGACTCGTCCAGGACCGTGCCGTGGTACAGGGTGTTGTCGGTGACGATCAGGCCGCCGGGGCGGAGCCTGGGCACCAGCTCCTCCCAGTAGGAGATCTGGCTCTCCTTGTCCGCGTCCACGTACGCCATGTCGATGTGGGGCTCGGCGGGCATCGCCCGCAGGGTCTCCAGGGCCGGTGCGATGCGCAGATCGATGCGGCCCGCGACGCCGGCCTCCTCCCAGGCCTCCCTGCCGTACGCCGTCCACTCCTCGGAGACGTCGCAGGCGATGAGGCGGCCGTCGGCGGGCAGGGCCTGGGCCATCGACAGGGCCGAGAAGCCGGTGAAGGTGCCGACCTCGACGATGAGACGGGCGCCGGTCAGGCGGACGAGGAAGGCGAGCAGCGGGCCCTGCTCCTCCGCGGACTGCATTCCGGCGACGTCGGGGAACTTCGCGTAGGTCCTGGCCACCAGGCCCCGCTGGACGGCGTCCAGCGGGGGGTTGTGGTCGAGCATGTACCGGTACAACTCGTCCGTGATCTTCGTGCTGTTGCCTTTGGTCATGCGTCCAGTCTGCCGAGCCGCGCGGCCTCCCGGGCGAATGCGCGCACCATTTCCTCGCCGGCCAGGACGCCCGTCTCGGGCAGGGCCGTCACCGTGGGCGCGGTCCAGGACGCGTCGGCCAGTTCGCCGTGGCCCGGGCGCCAGGCGGCGTCCGCGGCCAGCAGCAGATCGGCGTCGAGGAGCGAGTCTCCGGCGGCCAGGGTCGTGGTCGCTCCGGTACGGCGGGCGACCTCGTGCATGGCCGCGCTCTTGGTGAGCGGGCGGGGCACGGCGTAGATCTTCCGGCCCTGGAGGGAGACCGTCCAGCCGCGGGCCCCGGCCCACTCGCTCAGGGACTTGAGCCATGCGTCGGGGACCAGGGCCCGTTCGACGACGAGGTAGGCGAAGAGGTCCTCCGCGAGCCGTGCCTTGCGCAGCCACGCCGGGTCGGCGGTGGTCAGCAGGTGCTCGTGGACCTCCTCCAGCGGGGCGCACTCCTCGGCGAGGCGCGCCGCGACCTGCCGCCGCCAGTCGCGGTCCGGTACGCCGTCGACCAGGAGCTGCCCGCCGTTGGCGCAGATCGCGTACCGGGCGGGGCGGCCGGGGAAGCGGATGCGCTGGTACTGCTTGCGCGTGCGGGTGGTGGTGGGGACGAAGACGACGGACGGGTCCTCGGTGAGCTCCGCCAGCAGTGCCGCGGCCGTCTCCGTCATGTAGGACAGCGGCTTGCTCTCGTGGACCTCGACGCACAGCAGCCGCGGGGCCACCGGGTCGGGCATGGTCAGACCGAGGGCGGCCGCCGAGTAGATGAGCGTACGGTCGAGGTCACTGGCTACGAGGACAGTCACTTGGAGGCCACAGCCTTTCCGTCGGCGCCCGTGGCGCCGCGCGTGAATCGGGGGTGGATGAGGCCGACGCAGGTGTAGGGCAGTCCGTCGACCTCCTCCACCGGGACCCCGCGCTGCTCGGCGAGCAGGCGTACGTGGTCCAGGTCGGCCCCGGCGCCGCGCTGCGCCAGGATCTTCCACGGCACCCGGCGCAGGAGCACGCGGGTGGTCTCGCCGACGCCGGGCTTGACGAGGTTCACGTCGTGGATGCCGTACTCCTCGCTGATCCGCTCGACCGCCGCCCAGCCCTCCCAGGTCGGCGTGCGGTCGGCCGCGAGGAGTTCCTTGACCTCCTCGTCGACGGCGTCCGCCACGTCGTCGAAGTGGGCGGCGACCGCGTCGACGAAGGCGACGGAGACGTCGGCCCCGGCGAGCTCGCGGTAGAACTTCGCGCCGTGGAAGTCGGCGGGTCCGACCAGGTCGGACCTGAGAACCGTACGCGAGATGAGACCGGAGACGGTGGAATTGAGACAGGCGGAGGGGATCAGGAAGTCCTCCCGGGTGCCGTACGTGGGCACGCAGGAGCCGGGGTCGGCGAGGACGACGATCTCCGGGTCGAAGCCCGGGAACGGGGCGAGGGCGGCCTTCAGCTCACGGGTGATGGCGCCCTTGCCGGTCCAGCCGTCGACGAAGACGATGTCGGCGGGGTCGTGGTGGGCGGCCAGCCAGCGCAGGGCATTGGCGTCGATACCGCGGCCGCGCACGATGGAGACGGCGTAGTGCGGCAGGTCCAGGCCGTGCCGGGCGCGGGCCCAGCGGCGCATCAGGACGCCGACCGGGGTTCCGGCGCGGGCCAGGGAGACCAGGACCGGGGAGGGGGAGCGCTCGGCGAGGACGGTCTCGGTGACGGTGCCGACGGCGCGGGCGACCCGGGCGGCCGAGGCGGCCAGCGCGCTGCCGTACAGCTCCTGGTACTCGGGTGAGGGCTGGTACTCGACGGGCAAGGACTCGGCGTAGTGCGCGCCGCCGGCCTGGATGGCCTCCTCGCGCTCCTCGGTCGGGGCTTCGAGCTGCACACCGGAGAGGTCCTGGAGCAGCCAGCCGACGTCCTCGGGGGCGTAGGAGGAGAAGGCGGGGCCGCGCAGGGGCTCGGGCATGGTCGGCTCCTGCCGGTGGTCGGACGTGCGGGAGGGTATGGACGCCAGGGAGGCGAGGGACGCCACGGGCGGTATGTAGGACGGTACGACGGCCAGGACGAGGCGGCCGGTGTGCGGGGCGAGGGCCGCGAGGAGCCCCGTGTGCAGCTCGGCGGTGTCGCCGGCCGAGTCGACGACGGCGACGACGGTGTCGAACCGGGCGCCGTCCGAGGGGCGGGCGACGTTGTAGGCGTAGCGGTCGCCGGGCCCGTCGGCGGGGGCGTCGTGCGCGGGGAAGACCAGCCGGGTACGGATGGCGTAGCCGGGGTCGTCCACGGCGAGCACCGGGGAGCGGGTGGTGGTGGAGAAGCGGACCTCCCGGGCCGCCCCCGCCTCCTCCAGCGCCTTCGCGAGGCGCAGCGGCGCGTACATCAGCTCTTCGTTGCCGAGTACGAGGACCCGTCCGGGCTCGGTGCCGAGCGCGGCCGTGAGCTGCGCGGTGAAGGCCGGCAGGGCGGCGTCCAGGCGCCGGCGGTGTGCGGGGGTGAAGCCGTGGCGGCCGCCGTCGGGCAGGCGGGCCGGCCAGTTCAGGTCCACCCGGACGACGGACGCCTGCTCCGGCTGCGGCTCCGACGCCGTCTGCGTCAGCGATGCCGAAACGGAAGCCGAAGCCGAAGTCGACGCAGTGCCCGCGGCGGCCGCTTCGTACTCCTCCACCAGCGCCTGGCCCTTCGCCAGGACTCCGTCGGGGAGGGACACCGTGCCTGAGGCGAGGGCGATCAGGTCCACCCGGGCGCCCAGCTCGGCGGCGAACGCCGTCAGCCGGTCCCGGTCGGCCGGGGAGCGCATGTCGACGAGGGCGACGACCACGTAGTGCGAGCGGGGGTGGCGGGCGTGCAGGTCGCGGATGGTGTTCAGGACCGTGTTGCCGGTGGAGAACTCGTCGTCGACGAGGACCAGCGGCCCGTCGCCCGCGAGCAGCTCGGGGTCCTCGGGCAGCAGCAGGTGGGAGGTGGCGTGCGAGTGCGCCTCCTCGAAGCCGCCGGCCGTCGCCACACCCGGCACGGGCCGGCGGGTGGAGTGCAGGTAGGGGGCGGCGCCCACGCCGTCGGCGACGCAGTGGCCGAGGCCGGTGGCGGTCTCGGCGTAGCCGAGGACCACGGCCGCGGCCGCGCCGTCCTCGCCGAGCAGCGCCCGCACGCGCGTCCCGAGCCCGTACCCGGCGGCGTACACCGTGCGCGGGGACTGCGGGACGTGTTTGCCCAGCACCTGCGAGACCAGCAGGTGTGCGCGCTTGGGGTTGCGCCGCAGGGCCAGTCCGAGCAGCTCCGTCAGCTGCGGGCTCAGCCTCGGGCCGGGCCGCGGACCCCCTTCGGAGTCGTGCAGGCCGACGCCCAGCCGGTCCGCCACCCAGGTTCCCGACCACACCTCGTCGATCGTCTTGCCCTTCCTCGTCGTCTGCTTCGGCACCGGCCCGCTCACACCTGGAGCCCGGCCGTGAGCAGGTCGACGAAGCCGACCTGCTCGTTCGCCACACCGAAGACCTCGGCGCGCAGCATGGTGCGCTCGGCCCAGGCCCGGTGGGGCTTCACCTCGTTCATTTTGTTCGTATAAGCCGAGCGCATCACTCCGCCGCCGCCGCGCTCGGGCCGAAGGATGTCCTGGGCGTCGCAGAACTCCTCGTGCGAGACGACCGACAGGGCGTGCACGGGCGTGACGTGGGCCGGGTGGATGCAGGTCTTGCCGAGCAGCCCGTTGGCCCGGTCGAGCTCGATCTCGCGCAGCAGGCCGTCCAGGTCGTGCTCGATCAGCGCGGTGCGCAGCTCCTCGACGCCCTCCTCCAGGAAGGGGCTGCGGCGCAGCTGGGGCTTGAAGAGGCGCTGCTGGCTGCGGAAGTACTCCCAGACGGGGCCGGTCACGGTGAAACCGGTGCCGTCGGCCCTGCTGAGGACGTTGACGACGTCCGCGATGACGCCGGCGACGATCTGCACGTCGTAGGCGGTCATGTCGGGGGTGCGGCGCAGCCCGTAGGCGGAGCAGAAGTCGGTCACGCCCAGGCGCAGCGCGAGGACCCGCTCGCGGTGGCTGTTGACCGTGCGGGAGATGCCGGCGAGGGCTTCGACGCGGGTTTCGAGGTGGAGCAGCTCGGGGGTCTCCAGGACGGGCATGGCATACAGCCGGGCCCGTCCGCTCGCGGCCTCCGCCGCCGCGACGGCCTCCAGGAAGGGGATACCGCGCCGCTCGTCGAACTTGGGGAGTACGAATCCGGCCAGGTGCCGCACCGAGCGGCCGAGGCGGCGCGTGAGGTCGGGTATCTGCTCGGGCGTGCGGACGCGGACGAAGAGCAGCGGGAGCTCCGCGTCGTCCGCGGTCCCCTCGTCGAGGTCGGCGAACTGCCGGACGAGGTTCTCCTCGGCCCCGACGACGTCGGCGTCGCTGATGGAATCCTCCAGGCAGAGGACCATGGAGACCACTCCGCGGCCGGCCTGCTTGCGGATGTCCGCGGCCAGCGCGGGGCGGGTGGCCGGGCTGTAGAGGGTGGCCCCGAGGGCCGCCGCGAGGACGCGGGCGGGCGAGGCCCCGGTGAATTCCGCCGGTTCCTGGTGGAAGAGGTCCTTACGGACCGTGGGCGATACGTGCCCAAAGTGACGCATGTGCTTCCCCCGTACAACCTCGGCGGCCCAACTGGCATGGCCGGTAATAGTACGTACGAACGTGAGTCAAGAGTTCCTCAAGCACATGAAGTTCAGGTAACCCTCTTGCACCATGCCCAGCTCTCGCGTTCGGTACAAGGCCCAACGGGGGGCCGCATTGTCCCGCTCACCCCCGGGAGGGCAGGATGACGTGCATGACGCACGCGATGCAGAAGGGCTCGAACATCCCGGTGGCCCCCGTGGCGGTCCGGGCGGTGCTGCGCTGGACCGGCGGCCCCGAGGTGCCGGACGTGGACGCCTCGGCACTGCTGGTGGGCCCGGACGGCCGGGTGCGTTCGGACGAGGACTTCGTCTTCTACAACCAGCCCCGGCACCCCTCGGGGGCCGTCTGGCGCCTCGGCAAGAAGCAGGTCGGCGACGCCATCACCGACGCCGTCCAGGCGGACCTGCGGACGGTGACCCCATCCGTGGACCGGATCCTGGTGGTCGCCTCCGCCGAGGACGTCCCCTTCCAGCGGGTCCGCGACCTGCGGATCCTCCTGTACGACGCCACCGCGGCCGGGGCCGCCGAGCCTCTGGCCTACTTCGACGTGCGGCCCGAGACCGGCGCCGAGACGGCGCTGATCTGCGGCGAGCTGTACCGCCGGGGCGACGGGTGGAAGTTCCGGGCGCTCGGCGAGGGCTACTCCGACGGCCTGGTGGGCCTGGCGACCGACCACGGTATCTCGGTCGACGAGAACGCCGCGGAGCCCGGCGCGGACACGGACTCGGGCGCGGTCGCCGGGTCGGCCTCCGGCGCCGCGGCCTCCTCCGCGGGGCCCACCTCGGATCAGACGGCCGCGATGGCCCCGCCGACGCAGGCTCCGCCGGCCGCCCAGCCCGCCTACGGGTACCCGCAGCCGGTGTCGCCGGCCCCCGTGCCCGGACCGGGCGGCGACCCGTCCTTCCGGCTGCCGGCGCAGGGCCCGCAGTTCATCCGGCGCTGAGGCCGCAGGCCCGGCCGGAGCATCTCCGATGCAGTGGCGGCACCCCCGGTGCCGCGGCGGCATCCCCGGTGCCGCGGCCGGGCCGGGTCACCTCTTCGCACTCTTGTAGCCCCGCCCCCACTGGAGACCCCAGCCGTACAGCCGGTCCAGCTCGGACTGGAACCCGTACACGAACTTCACCTCGCGCTTCACGACCAGCTCGCCCTTGACCTTCTCCAGGGAGACGACGGCGCAGGAGCGGGCCTGCGGGTGCCGCTCGTCGAGCGGGATCTCGATCCGCGGTCCCGTCACCGGGTAGAGGGTCACCATGGCGTGCGTCCGGTCGAAGGCCGGGGTCTGGTCGTAGATGTAGACGAAGACGAGCAGGCGCTTGATCTCGTCGGCGTGGTCGAGGTTGATGTAGAGGGTCTCCCCCGATCCCGATCCGAACCGGTCGTCCCCGCTGAGCTTGACGAACGGCGGGTCGTTGAGGTCGCCCAGCAGGTTGCCCAGCGGCTGGACGGCGCCGCGCGTGCCGTCGGTCAGCTCGTACAGGCAGCCCATGTCGAGGTCGACGTTGACCATGCCCTGGGTGTGCGCCTGCACCATGTCCGGCTTGAACAGCTTGAACGGATGACGGAAGAGCTGGCCGCTCTGGCCGGAGCGGCCGCCGATGTCCGAGGTGCGCATGCGCCAGGACAGATTGACGCGCAGGTTGCCGTGGACGGCGCCCTGCCTGCTGAGCGACACCGTCGAATGTCGTTTGGTCAGCTCGATCGCGTTCGACGAGGCGCTGCCCGACTGGAACTGCACGGCCCGGCTGCCCAAGATGCCGTCGAAGAAGCCCATCCCCTACCCCCTGATCCCCTGGTCCCCTGATCCCCTGGGTCCTGCGAAGCCTACGGAAACGGGGCGGCCCGCCGGGTCCGTGGACCCGGTGGACCGCCCCGCATTGGAGCGTTCCGCATTAACGCCGCGGTCATGCCTCGGCGGTGGAACCCTCCAGTTCCAGGCGCTTGTTGCGGCGCACCGAGGACCAGAAGGAGGCGGCGATCAGCACCACGCCGATGAGACCGGTGATGATCTCGCTGATCTCGTGCTGGATGGTGACCAGCAGGATGACGGCGAGCGCGCCGATCGCGTAGTGCGCGCCGTGCTCCAGGTAGACGTAGTCGTCCAGGGTGCCCTGGCGGACCAGGTAGACCGTGAGCGAACGGACGTACATGGCTCCGATACCGAGGCCGAGCGCCATCCAGAAGATGTGGTTGGTGATGGCGAAGGCGCCGATGACCCCGTCGAAGGAGAACGAGGCGTCGAGGACTTCCAGGTAGAGGAAGAGGAAGAACGCGGCCTTGCCGGCGAGGCCGACGGCGGAGACGGGCTTGCCCGCGGCCTTGGCCTTCTCCTCCTCCTCGTGCTCGCGCTCCTCTTCCTCCTCCAGCTTGTCCTCGAAGTACGAGGACAGACCGCCGACGATGAGGTAGGTGATCAGACCGGCGACGCCGGCGAGGAGCACGGTGGCGGACTTGTCCTGGTGGCCGGTGCTGGTGTGGGCGTTGACGGCGAAGGTCATCGCCGAGACCAGCAGCGCGATCAGGGCGATGCAGACCGACAGCATGTCGACCTTGCCGAGCTTGGCGAGCGGACGCTCCAGCCACGCGAGCCACTTGTGGTCGCGCTCCTCGAAGATGAAGTCGAGGAAGATCATCAGCAGGAACATTCCGCCGAAGGCGGCGATGGCCGGGTGGGCGTCGGTGACCAGGGCCTCGTACTGCTCGGGCTGGTCCAGGGCCAGTTCGATGGCCTCGATGGGGCCGACCTTCGCACTGATGGCGACGATCGCCACCGGGAAGACGAGCCTCATGCCGAAGACGGCGATCAGGATGCCGACGGTAAGGAAGATCTTCTGCCAGAAGGCATTCATCTTCTTCAGGATTCCGGCATTGACGACCGCGTTGTCGAACGACAGCGAGATTTCGAGGATCGACAGGATCAGCACGACCCCGAACGCCTCCCACCCCCACTGCCACGCGGCAAAGGCAAGGCCGAGCGCCGTGATGGCGAACGACCAGCCGAAGGTTTTCAGAACCACTGGCACCTGGCACCCCATGCGTCTGTGTACGGCTTTACGAAACGTTGACCCCGAAGTCTAGAGCGATGCCCCGGAGCCCCGACGCGTACCCCTGCCCCACCGCCCGGAACTTCCATTCACCCCCGTACCGGTAGACCTCGCCGAAGATCATCGCGGTCTCGCTGGAGGCGTCCTCGGAGAGGTCGTAGCGGGCCAGTTCCTGGCCGTCGGCCTGGTTGACGACGCGGATGAAGGCGTTGCTGACCTGGCCGAAGCTCTGCCGGCGGGTGTCCGCCTCGTGGATGGAGACCGGGAAGACGATCTTGTCCACGTTCGCCGGGACCCGGGTGAGGTCGATGATGATCGACTCGTCGTCGCCGTCGCCCTCGCCGGTGAGGTTGTCCCCCGTGTGTTCGACGGAGCCGTCGGGGCTCGTCAGGTTGTTGTAGAAGACGAAGTAGTCGTCCCCCAGCACCCGGCCGCCGTTGCAGAGCAGCGCGCTGGCGTCGAGGTCGAAGTCGGCTCCCGTGGTCGAGCGCGCGTCCCATCCGAGACCGATCAGAACCCTGGTGAGGTTCGGTGCGGCCTTGGACAGGGAGACATTGCCCCCCTTGGCGAGTGTGACGCCCATGTTGTGGTCCTCCCCGGACGACGGTGTGGCGATGTGACGGTGGAACGGTGACGCGGTGGAACGGTGACGCGGTGACGCGGTGACGCGGCGGAACGGTCGAGCGGCGCAGCGGTGGAGAGTTCAGGCTGCGGAGCGGTGGAGTCCGGTGCGGGCGGCCAAGCAGGTCCGGCGCCGTACACACAGTGCACGGCGCCGGACGGATGCTGCTCTCAGGCTCAGACGTTGACGCCGAAGTCCTGCGCGATGCCGCGCAGACCCGAGGCGTAGCCCTGGCCGATCGCGCGGAACTTCCACTCCGCGCCGTTGCGGTAGAGCTCGCCGAAGACCATGGCGGTCTCGGTCGACGCGTCCTCGGAGAGGTCGTAGCGGGCGAGCTCGGTGTTGTCGGCCTGGTTCACGACGCGGATGTAGGCGTTGCGGACCTGGCCGAAGCTCTGCTGGCGGGTCTCGGCCTCGTAGATCGAGACCGGGAAGACGATCTTGGCGACATCGGCCGGGACGCCGGCGAGGTTGACCTTGATGGCCTCATCGTCGCCCTCGCCCTCACCGGTGGTGTTGTCACCGGTGTGCTCGACCGAGCCGTCGGGGCTCTTCAGGTTGTTGAAGAAGACGAAGTTCGCGTCGCTGGCGACCTTGCCCTGGTCGTTGGTCAGGATCGCGCTGGCGTCGAGGTCGAAGTCGACACCGGTGGTGGTGCGAGCGTCCCAGCCCAGACCGACGATGACCGCCGTCAGGTTAGGCGCGGCCTTGGTCAGCGAGACGTTGCCGCCCTTGCTGAGGCTGACTCCCACGGGTCCTCCATTGGGTTCTGTGTGGGGCGGTGCCCCGTCGTGCGGTTGCTACCGGATCAACGTTTCGATCCTAGTGACGGGTTCCCGCCCGTAAGCGGTTTTCGCAGGGAACTGCGCGTGACGGCCTGCGCAGACGCGCTCAGAGGCTGTCGAGCGCCTTGATGTACTCGTTCAGGTCACGCGCGTCGGGCAGTCCGTTGACGACAGTCCAGCGCACGACGCCGTCCTTGTCGATGATGAAGGTGCCGCGGACCGCGCAGCCCTTGCCCTCGTCGAAGACGCCGTAGGCGCGGGAGGTCTCGCCGTGCGGCCAGAAGTCCGACAGCAGCGGGTACTCCAGGCCTTCCTGCTCCCCGAAGACCCGCAGGGTCGGCACGGAGTCGTTGGAGACGGCGAGGAGCTGGACGTCGTCGTTCTGGAAGCGCGGGAGCTGGTCGCGCAGCTCGCACAGCTCGCCGGTGCAGACACCGGTGAAGGCGAACGGGTAGAAGAGCAGCACCACGGCCTTCTCCCCCCGGAAGTCGGAGAGCCGCACGGTGGCGCCGTGGTTGTCCTTGAGCTCGAAGTCCGGGGCCTTGTCGCCGACCTCGATCGCCATCTCTCGCATCCCTTCGTTCCCGCATCCCCGCGTTGGGCTGTTCGGGTGAGTCAAAGCCTATGGGGTGTCCCGCCTCGGGTCCCGCCCGGCGTGCCGGCGGCACCGCGAGGTCCCGCCCGGGCCGTGGATCGCGCACCCCCCGCCGGAGGAACGCGCACACCCCGCCGACCGGGATCTACCTGGTCAGCGGGGTGTGGAAGCGTGTCCGCCCGGCAGCGGGCGCGGCTCAGCGCTTGGACTTGGCGGCGGTCTTGGGCGTCACCAGCTTGGTGGCGGCCCATTCCTTGCCGACGCTGACGCTCCTGGTCTGCGAGAGACCGGCCGTCTCGGCCGCCTCGCTGATGTCGCTGGCCTCGACGTAGCCGTCACGGCCCGTCTTGGGGGTCAGCAGCAGGATCAGTGCGCCGTCCTCGACCAGCTCGGTGGCATCGACCAGCGCGTCCGTCAGATCGCCGTCGTCCTCGCGGAACCACAGCAGCACCGCGTCGGCGACGTCGTCGTAGTCCTCGTCGACGAGTTCGCCGACGAGCTCCTCGACGAGGTCACGGAATTCCTGATCGACGTCGTCGTCGTAGCCGATCTCCTGGACCACCTGTTCGGACTGGAAACCCAGCCGGGCGGCCAGGCTCTCCGCGTGGTCCGCGGTCGCGCTCACGGGGTGCCTCCTGCTCATGTTCGGTGAATGTTCTTCGGCGGCGCGCGTACGCGCAGCATTGGGCGTAGTCCACACGGGCGCGGCGGATCGCGCAAGTACCCGGCCGCCGAGACCGTCGAAACGGTGACGATTGCGGCCGTCTCGCCGCAACTTTCAGGGTGCCCGTGTGCACCTCTGGTGATTCATCCCACACCATTCCAGCTCATTCGCCATCGCATGAGGACTTTCCTACCTGTTTGAGGGACGAACGGCCTCCCGGGGCCACCGGCCGGCTTGGGCGTAAGGTTGCGATTTGGTCGCACCCGCCACCCCGCACCGCGGAACGGACCCCGTCGCACCTGCCGGGCCTCCCCGCCGATCGCAGGGATTACCCAGTGGTACGGATGACGATTACGGCCGAGCGTAAGACCATGGGAGGCGGCGCCCCCCAGTTACGGACCCAGTGACGGCTCCACCGACAGCGAAGGAACAGCGTGGCTTCCGCATCCGATCGCAATCCGATCATCATTGGCGGCCTGCCGAGTCAGGTCCCGGACTTCGATCCGGAGGAGACGCAGGAGTGGCTCGACTCCCTGGACGCCGCGGTCGACGAGCGGGGCCGTGAACGGGCCCGCTACCTCATGTTGCGCCTGATCGAGCGGGCGCGCGAGAAGCGCGTGGCCGTGCCCGAGATGCGCAGCACGGACTACGTCAACACGATTGCGACCAAGGACGAGCCGTTCTTCCCCGGCAACGAGGAGATCGAGCGCAAGGTCCTCAACGCCACCCGGTGGAACGCGGCCGTCATGGTCTCGCGCGCCCAGCGTCCCGGGATCGGCGTCGGCGGCCACATCGCCACGTTCGCCTCCTCCGCCTCCCTCTACGACGTGGGCTTCAACCACTTCTTCCGGGGCAAGGACGAGGGCGACGGCGGCGATCAGATCTTCTTCCAGGGCCACGCCTCCCCCGGTATCTACGCCCGCGCCTACCTCCTGGACCGGCTCACCGAGCAGCAGCTCGACGCGTTCCGCCAGGAGAAGTCGAAGGCCCCGTACGGCCTCTCCAGCTACCCGCACCCGCGGCTGATGCCGGACTTCTGGGAGTTCCCGACCGTCTCCATGGGCCTCGGCCCGCTGGGGGCGATCTACCAGGCGCGGATGAACCGGTACATGGAGGCGCGCGGGATCGCGGACACCTCCAAGTCCCACGTTTGGGCGTACCTCGGCGACGGCGAGATGGACGAGCCGGAGTCGCTCGGGCAGCTGTCGATCGCCGCCCGCGAGGGCCTGGACAACCTGACCTTCGTCGTGAACTGCAACCTGCAGCGCCTCGACGGCCCGGTCCGCGGCAACGGAAAGATCATCCAGGAGCTGGAGTCGCAGTTCCGGGGCGCCGGCTGGAACGTCATCAAGCTGATCTGGGACCGCTCCTGGGACCCGCTGCTGGCGCAGGACCGCGACGGCATCCTGGTCAACAAGATGAACTCCACCCCCGACGGGCAGTTCCAGACCTACGCCACCGAGTCGGGCGCCTACATCCGCGAGCACTTCTTCGGCGGTGACCAGCGGCTGCGCGCGATGGTCGAGAACATGACCGACTACCAGATCCAGCACCTGGGCCGGGGCGGTCACGACCACAAGAAGGTCTACGCGGCGTACGCGGCGGCCAAGGCCCACAAGGGCCAGCCCACGGTGATCCTCGCCCAGACGGTGAAGGGCTGGACGCTCGGCCCGAACTTCGAGGGCCGCAACGCCACGCACCAGATGAAGAAGCTGACGGTCGACGACCTGAAGGGCTTCCGCGACCGCCTGCACATCCCGATCACGGACGCGCAGCTGGAGAGCGGCGCTCCGCCGTACTACCACCCGGGCCGCAATTCGCCCGAGATCCAGTACATGCACGACCAGCGCAACGCGCACGGCGGCTACGTGCCGACCCGCGTGGTGCGCGCCAAGCCGCTGCAGCTGCCGGACGAGAAGACCTACGCGGCGGCGAAGAAGGGCTCGGGCCAGCAGTCGATCGCCACGACGATGGCCTTCGTCCGCATCCTGAAGGACCTGATGCGGGACAAGGAGATCGGCAAGCGCTTCGTGCTGATCGCGCCCGACGAGTACCGGACCTTCGGTATGGACGCCTTCTTCCCGAGCGCCAAGATCTACAACCCGCTGGGCCAGCAGTACGAGGCGGTCGACCGCGACCTGCTGCTCGCGTACAAGGAGTCCCCGACCGGCCAGATGCTGCACGACGGCATCTCGGAGGCCGGCTGCACGGCCTCGCTGATCGCCGCCGGCTCGGCGTACGCGACGCACGGCGAGCCGCTGATCCCGGTCTACGTCTTCTACTCGATGTTCGGTTTCCAGCGCACCGGTGACCAGTTCTGGCAGATGGCCGACCAGCTGGCGCGCGGTTTCGTGCTGGGCGCGACCGCCGGGCGGACCACCCTCACGGGTGAGGGCCTGCAGCACGCGGACGGTCACTCCCAGCTGCTGGCCTCGACGAACCCGGGCTGCGTGGCCTACGACCCGGCGTACGGGTACGAGATCGCGCACATCGTCCAGGACGGCCTGCGGAGGATGTACGGCCCGGACGCGGAGGACGTCTTCTACTACCTGACCGTCTACAACGAGCCGATCCAGCACCCGGCTGAACCGGCGGACGTCGACGTCGACGGCATCCTCAAGGGCATCCACCGGGTCTCCCGGGGCACCGCGGGCACCATTCCGGCCCAGCTGATGGCGTCCGGCGTGGCCGTGCCGTGGGCGCTGGAGGCGCAGCGGATCCTCGCCGAGGAGTGGAACGTCCGGGCGGACGTCTGGTCGGCGACCTCCTGGAACGAGCTGCGCCGCGAGGCCGTCGAGGTGGAGGAGCACAACCTGCTCCACCCGGAGGAGGACCAGCAGGTCCCGTACGTGACCCGGAAGCTGTCGGGTGCGGAGGGGCCGTTCGTGGCGGTCTCGGACTGGATGCGTTCCGTTCCGGACCAGATCTCGCGGTGGGTGCCCGGCGCGTACACCTCGCTGGGCGCGGACGGCTTCGGCTTCGCGGACACACGCGGTGCGGCCCGGCGGTTCTTCCACATCGACGCCGAGTCGGTGGTGCTGGCCACGCTGACCGAGCTGGCGAAGGCGGGGAAGGTGGACCGTTCCGCGCTGAAGCAGGCCGTCGACAAGTACCGCCTGCTGGACGTGGCGGCGGCGGACCCCGGCGCGGCCGGCGGCGACGCCTGATCCCTGCCGGGGACGGATGGGGGCGCCGCGCACGCGGTCCCGGGCGCGGGCCCCGGCTTCGGCCGGGGCCCGCGCCCCTTTATGCGTTGCTTACGATGCTGCGCATGAAGGAACCATCCCGCCAGCTGCTGTGGGAGCGGCGGAGCCAGACCCCGCTGCTCGTCCTCGCCGTGGCCTTCGCCGTGGCGTACGCCGTGCCCATCGTCGCTCCGGACGCGAGCGCGCGGGTGCACGGCGCCTGCACCTACGTGGAGTGGGTGGTGTGGGGAGCCTTCGCCGTCGACTACCTGGTGCGGCTGGTCCTCTCGGCGGACCGGCGGCGGTTCGTCCGCACCCACTGGCTGGACCTGGCGGCCGTGGTGCTGCCGCTGGTGCAGCCGCTGCGGCTGCTGCGGCTCGTGGCCACCTTGATGCTGGTGGGCCGGCGGGCCCGGATGGCCCCGCAGATCCAGCTGACGACGTACGTGGCCGGGGCGGTCGTCGGGCTGCTGATGTTCGGCTCGCTGGCCGTGCTGAGCGTGGAGCGCGACGCCCCCGAGGGGAACATCAAGAACCTGGGCGACGCCGTGTGGTGGTCCTTCACCACCATGACGACGGTCGGCTACGGCGACCACTCGCCCACCACCGGCCTCGGCCGTGTCCTGGCGGTCGGGCTGATGCTGTCCGGGATCGCGCTGCTCGGTGTGGTGACCGCCAACATCGCCGCGTGGTTCATCTCCCGCTTCGAACGCGACGACCAGGCGGAGCGGCTCCAGCTCGCCGCGATCCAGGAGCTCCAGGCGGAGGTACGGGCGCTGCGCGGCGAGGTCGCCCGGCTGGGCGGCGCGGCGGGGCCGGCCGAGGCGCCGGCGGCCGCCGCCCCGGTCGATCTCGCCGCGCAGCGCGGGGCTACCTCTCCCACACCTTGAAGGCCCGGACCTGGTAGGGCGACTGGGGCAGCCAGACCCCGTCGCCCGGATAGGTCTGGAACTCGCCGGTCTCCGCGCACTCCGCCGACTGGTACGTGGTGACCGGCCGCCCGGTGCGGTTGACCAGGGACTGGGCGCTGGTGCCCGCGGGCAGGGCGGTGCAGCTGTTGATGTCCAGGGTGCTCAGCTCGTGGGTCTGGCGGGTCCCCTTGAAGTCCGGTTTCGCCCACAGGCACAGCTGTCCGCTCGCACAGGCCCCGAGGCCCGGCGGGCCGGCGGCGTGCGCCGTGCCGGCGGTGGTCGGGATGAGGGCCGTGAGGGCCAGGGCGGTCGCGGCGAGGACGGTGGAGACACGTGTGGTCCGACACGTACGCATGACGGGTCAACTCCTTGTGGACGGCGGGCCCCCGGACCGCTTCCGGTGCTCCGCTGACACCACGCTGACCTGCGGTGACGGTCGGGCGGAAGGGGCCCGGGGCGGGTCCACCCTGATAGGCGACAGCCCCGGTGGAACCGTCCGGAGGGCCTTTGGCCCGCGCGGAGTTGACCCCTCCGGACCGGTCCGGGAGCGGTCCGGGAGCGGCCCTGTTCCCGCCCGCGGCTCGTCCGAAGCACGCCGGGGCCCGCCCGGGCCGTCCGGGAGCTGTGCGGCGGCCCGTCCGGCGGGCCCGTGTCCGCGCCCTCCGGGTGGCTGCGCCCGCCCCCGTCGAGGCGACCCGAACGTGTCATCGGTGACCCGTCGTCCGCACGGACGGCCACGGTCCGGCGGCCCTTCGCGAACGGCTCAACGGAACGGCCGCGGGACCGCCGCGCACGGGTAAGGTGACCGCCCACTCGGCGTCAGAAAGGAGCCCCGCGGTGGCGATCGAGGAGCGGACGGCGCCGGCCGCGCCGGTGGCCGGACTGCGCGAACGCAAGAAGCGGCGCACGCGCAGCGCGCTGCTGCGCGCCTCGCTCGTCCTCTTCGTGTCCCAGGGCTACGAGCGCACCACGGTCGACGAGATCACCGCGGCCGTGGCCGTGTCCCAGCGCACCTTCTTCCGCTACTTCGCCAACAAGGAGGAGGTCGTCTTCGCCGTCCAGGACCTGGTGGAGTCCCACTTCGTCGCCGAGCTGCACGCCCGGCCGCCGGCCGAGGGCCCGCTGGAGGCGATGCGGGGCGCCGTGCTCGCCGCGTGGGACACGGTCGACGAGGCCCTTCGCGAGGTGGTCCCGGTCGACCTCTACATGCGCAGCTACCGGCTGATCGAGTCCACGCCGGCCCTGCTCGCGGTCCACCTGCGGCGCTCGACGTGCATGGAGGAGCGGATCGCCCGGCTGATCGCCGCCCGGGAGGGCCTGGACGTGGACGCCGACCCGCGGCCCCGGGTGGCGGTCGCCGCGTTCTTCGGCGTGATGAGGGTCACGGGGCGGCTCTGGGGCCGCGGCGAGGACACCAGCGTCGAGGCGATCCGCCGGCTGACGGACACTTACCTCGACGGCATCGGCCCAGCTCTGGCGGGCCGCTGGCACTGAACCACCCCGCAAAGGGCGCATTCAGGATCTTTCACCCCAGCCCCGGCCGCCGCCCGTTCGCCCCGTCGGGCGTCCCACGGTCGGGCGTGAACCCCGTCACCCGGCGCGCCACGCCCGGAATCGGTCTCCTACGCTGGTCCCAGTGAATCTGCCCGGCCTCGCCCACACCACCGTTCCAGGCGCCGACCCGCGCCCGGCCGCCCTGCGCGCCCTGCTCGCGCTGGCGGTCGTCTTCATCATGCTGGCGACGACCGGCTGGACGGCCGTGCACCGGCCCGAGGGTGGCACGCCGCTGCGGGCCACCGCCCTCGACGCCTGGTCCAAGGCCCGGTTGGACGGCCGCCCGGTGCCGTCGGCGGACGCCCCCGTACGGACGGTGGCCCGCTTCTTCGCCGGCCTCGACGGCGCGCAGCGGGCCCGGCTCGCGGACGGCTACCCGCTCGTCGTCGGCAACCTCGACGGCGCGCCGATCGCCACGCGCTACCGGGCCAACCAACAGGGCCTGGAGAAGGCCCGGCTGGTCGAGGAGGCGCGCAGCCGTGACGTCGCGCTGACCCCCGCCGACCGCGCCGAGGCCGTCCGGCGTTCCCACCGCTTCGCCTCGCTGGCCGAACCGGGGCGGCAGATCCTCGCGTTCGACCCCACCGGCGGCGGCCGGGTGGCCGAGGTCTTCGGCGACCTGGTCGGCGCGGAGCGGGTATCGGTGATCGTGCCCGGGGTCGACACCGACCTCCTCACCTTCGAGCGCACCCAGCGCCGGCTGACCTCCCCGGTCGGCATGGCCGAGGCCCTGTACGAGGCCGAGCGGACGGCCGCGCCGAAGAGCCGGACGGCGGTCATCGCCTGGGCCGGCTACACCGCCCCCACCGGGGTCGGCATGGACGCGGCCACGGGCCGGATGGCCTTCGACGGCGCCGTCCGCCTGAAGGCACTGGCGGTGTCCCTGCCCGGGGATTCGAGCGTGGCGCTGTTCTGCCACAGCTACGGATCGGTGGTGTGCGGGGTGGCCGCGCACGAGCTGCCGAAGCGGGTGACGGACGTGGTGGTGGCGGGCAGCCCCGGCATGCGGGCGGAGAACGTCGCGGGGCTGCACACCTCGGCGCGGGTCTGGGCGATGCGCGACGAGGGCGACTGGATCGCCGACGTACCGCACCTGGAGGTCGGCGGGCTGGGCCACGGCGCCGATCCGGTGTCCCCGGACTTCGGGGCGCGCCTGCTGTCCTCGGCCCGGGCCAAGAACCACACCGGCTATTTCGCGCCAGGCACGGACTCGGTGGCCAACTTCGCCAAGATCGGAACCGGCGCCTTCGGTTCCGTTGTCTGCGCGACCGGCGACGACGCGTGCCGGCGCGGAATTTCCGGGACAGAGCGGGACTGACGCGCGTAGAGGCGCGGAAAACGGCTCCCGCTCCGAGGCAGACGCGCGGGGGCGGCGCCCTTTACCATGTGGCGCATGGGTGACGTACTGGCCGGAAACCATGCCGTCTGGGAGTTCGACTCGGACTCGGTGCTCATCCGCTTCGCACGGGGGATGCGAACGCCAAGACTGTGGCAAGCGCTGGGTTCGCGCCGGATCCCCCTGGAAGCGGTGTCCGCTGTGACCGTGACCGCCGGAAGGCGGGACACGGTGGTCCTGCGTGCCGTCCCGCGCCCCGGCGCCGATCCGCTGATGGAGGCCGCCGCCGGACAGCTGAAGGACGCCTGCGACCCGTACCGGATGGTGCTGCCGGGCGAGCGGGCGACCTCGGCCGCCGCGTTCGCCGCCGCCCTGCGGTCCCGGCTCGGGCCGGACGCCGCCGAACCGGCCCCGCACTTCCTGGTCGACGTACCGGAGCCGCCCCTGCAGCTGAAGGCCTACGACGCGCGGGTGGCCTTCGACGGCTCGTCGGTCGGCTTCCACTGGTCGCGCACCGGTGCCACCGGTACGAAGTGGAAGGCGGGCGACCAGCGGTACCCGCTGGCCGAGCTGACGGGCGTCGAGTGGCGTTCCCCCGCCGGCACCGGCGGTCACCTGCGTCTGCTGCTGCGGGAGCCCCAGCAGACCCCGGCCGACCCCCGCCCGGACCACGACCTCGCGACGGCCGTCTTCAGCGTCGGCTACGGGGCGGTCCACGAGTCGCTGCCGTTCGCCGCGGCCCTCCTCGCCGCCACGCGCAGCCGCACCCCGGTCGCCGCCGCACGGGGCCGCTCGGGCGACGAGCGGCTGCGGCACCTGAGTGAGCTCTACTCGGCCGGCCTGCTGACCGACGGCGAGTACGCCACCCTGAGGGATCGTTTCACCGCCGAGTCCCTCTGACACCGCCCGCGCCCCGACCCGCCCGATTCGGACGGTCGTTGACAGGTGACGTCAGCTGGCAGGGCTCATGCCCTCAGGACAGCCGCCGACAGCCGACAGCGGCACCTGCCGGCCCGATCCACCGGACACCCCCGGCTGGTGTCCTGCCGATCGGGCCGGAGACGACCTACGCCTCCCGCGCGGCCGAGGTGAAGGTCATGTCCGGGTAGCGGTCGCCTGCGACCTGCGCGGCGATCGGCTCCAGCAGCGCCAGCTGCGCCGGCGTCAGCGTGATCCGGGTCGCCGCGATGTTCTCGCGCAGCCGCTCCGCCCGGCGGGTGCCCGGGATCGGCACGACCGTCAGCCCGTGCACCGCCGCACGCTGCTGGACCCAGGCGAGGGCGATCTGCGCGGGCGTCGCGCCGGTCTCCCGTGCGATCTCCCGGACCGGGTCCAGCAGCGCCGCGTTCGTCCTGGCGTTGTCGCCGGTGAAACGCGGCTGGTGGCGCCGGAAGTCGCTCTCCGACAGCTCGGCCGACGCGTCCGCGAAGGAACCGGTCAGGAAGCCCCGGCCCAGCGGGGAGTACGGCACGAAGGCCACGCCCAGCTCCGCCGCCGCGGCCACCGCGCTGCGCTCCACGTCCCGGCTGAACAGCGACCACTCCGACTGGAGCGCCGCGATCGGGTGCACCGCGTGCGCCTCGCGCAGCTCCGCGCCGGTGACCTCGCTCAGCCCGAGGTGGCGCACCTTGCCCTCCTGCACCAGCTCCGCCATGGCGCCCACCGACTCGGCGAGCGGCACGGCCGGGTCGCGCCGGTGCATGTAGTACAGGTCGATGACGTCCACGCCGAGCCGGCGCAGGCTGCCCTCGACGGCCTCGCGGACGTACGCGCGGTCGTTGCGGACGCCCCGGTGGGCGGGGTCGTCGGTGCGCTCTATGGCGAACTTCGTCGCCAGGGTGATCCCGTCCCGGTGCGCGGCCACGAACGGGGCGAGGAACTCCTCGTTGCGGCCGCGGCCGTAGACGTCGGCCGTGTCGAAGAGGGTGACCCCGGCGGCGAGCGCCGCCTCCAGGGTCTCCCGGGCGGCCGTCTCGTCGGTGTCGCCGTAGAACTCGCTCATGCCCATGCAGCCCAGGCCCTGGATGCCGACCCTCGGGCCGCCCTTGCCGAGCTCGGCCTGGTCCAGGGTGTTGCCGTACTCCGTCATCGCTGTCCCTTCCGCGGGACCGTCCTCATCGCGTCCCCGCGTACATGTCGATCTTGTAGTCCAGTACGGCCAGTGCGTCGTTGAGCTCCGTGATCCGCGCCCGCACCTCGCGCCGCGTGCGTTCCAGCAGCTCGCGGCGTTCCCCGCGGGTGTGCTCGCCCTCGCGGACCAGCTCGGCGTAGCGGACCATGTCCGCCACCGACATCCCCGTGGCGCGCAGCTTGCCCACGAAGCCGAGCCAGTCGAGGTCCTGGTCGGTGAAGCGGCGCTGGCCCGAGTGGGAGCGGTCCACGTGCGGCATCAGCCCGATCCGCTCGTACCAGCGCAGGGTGTGCTGGCTCAGACCGGTCCGGGCCGCCACCTCGCTGATCGTGTACCGCGTCGGCGTCAGGCTCAGGCTCTGGCTCATGGCCCCACGCTAAAACCCTTGAGTGCACTCCAAGCAAGTAGGCTCGGCCGCATGGACAGCAAGGAGGCCGTGAGCGGCATGGAAAGCCTGCGGATCATCGAGACCTGGCCGGTGGACACCGCCGCGGCGGCCGTCGTACGCGCCGACGGCACCCTCGCCGGCGCCCACGGGCCCGTCGACCACCGTTTCGCGCTGGCGTCGGTCACCAAGCCGCTCGCCGCGTACGCCGCTCTGGTCGCCCACGAGGAGGGCGCGATCGAGCTGGACGAGCCGGCCCCGAGGGGTCGACGGTCCGTCACCTGCTGGCGCACACCAGCGGCCTGGCCTTCGACGAGCACCGCGCGATGGCCGCCCCCGGCACGCGCCGGCTGTACTCGAACGCCGGTTTCGAGGTGCTCGGCGACCACATCGCCAAGGCCACCGGCATCCCCTTCGCCGAGTACGTGCACCAGGCCGTCTTCGAGCCGCTGGGCATGGCGTCGACCACGCTGGACGGCTCGCCCGCCAAGGACGGCGTCTCCACCGTCTCCGACCTGCTGCGCTTCGCCGCGGAACTGCAGGCTCCGCGCCTGCTCGACGTCCGTACGGTCGCCGAGGCCACCTCCGTCGTGCACCCGGGGCTCAAGGGCGTCCTGCCGGGGTACGGCAGCCAGTCCCCCAACGACTGGGGGCTCGGCCTGGAGATCCGCGCCGGCAAGTCCCCGCACTGGACGGGCCTGACCTCCTCGCCGCGCACCTTCGGCCACTTCGGGCAGGCCGGCACCTTCCTGTGGGTCGACCCGGACGCGCGCGCCGCCTGCGTGGCGCTGACCGACCGGCCCTTCGGCCCGTGGGCGGTCGAGGCCTGGACCCCGTTCACCGACGCGGTCCTGGCCGAACTCCGCCGGGGGCACTAGGTCGTGTCCGCTAGCCGGGCAGTTCCCAGATCAGCAGTTCGCCCGGGGACCCGGCGACGACCTCCAGTCCCTTCTCGGCGGTGATCCGCGCCGAGTCCCCGGGGCCCAGCTCGGCCCCGTCCAGGCGCAGGTCCCCCCGCACGACGTGCAGGTACACGCGCTCGGCGGCCGGTACGGCGACCCGCTCGCCCGCGCCGGGGCGGCGTACGTGCAAGGCGGCGCCGGCCGCGGGGACCGCGTAGGGCGAGCCGTCGGGGACGCCGCGCCGCACCTCGTACGAGGGATCACCGCCCGCGGCGAGGGGCGAGAGCCACATCTGCACGAAGCGCAGCGGCCGGTCGCCGTCGTTGCGCTCGACGTGACGGGCCCCGGATCCGGCGCTGAGCCGCTGGACGTCGCCGGGCAGGACGATGCTCTTCTCGCCGGTGCTGTCCTGGTGGGTGAGCTCGCCGTCGATCACCCAGGTCACGATCTCGGTGTGGCTGTGCGGGTGCTCGTCGAAGCCGGCGCCGGCCGCGAGCGTCTCCTCGTTGCAGGCCAGGACGGGGCCGAAGCGCAGGTTGTCCGGGTCGTAGAAGGACCCGAAGGAGAAGGCGTGCCGGGTGGTGATCCCGGCCGCCGGGTCCCCTCCCTCGTACCGGTCGGCGCCGCGGCGTACATCAATCATGAGGGCCACCGTAGCCGCGGGCGGGGGCCCGGCGCGGGACCGGACTCGGCGCAGCCCTCCCGATAAGGCAGTCTTGTCCCGTGCCCCAACCCGAACGTGAGCATTCGCCCGCCACACACTCCGCGCATCCCGCTCCCGCCCATCCGCACGCCGCGACGCTGCGCCGCCTGGAGAAGTCCTCCGGCCGGCTCGCCGCCAACGCGATCGCGCGCATGGACGAGACCCTGCCGTGGTACCGGGCGATGCCACCCGAGAACCGCTCGTGGATCGGCCTGGTCGCACAGGCCGGTATCGCCGCGTTCACCGAGTGGTTCCGGCATCCGGAGACCCCCCAGGCGATCTCCACCGACGTCTTCGGCACCGCTCCGCGCGAGCTGACCCGGGCGATCACGCTGCGCCAGACCGTCGAGATGGTGCGCACCACGATCGAGGTCATGGAGACCGCGATCGAGGAGGTGGCTGCCCCGGGCGACGAGTCGATCCTGCGCGAGGCGTTGCTGGTGTACGCGCGGGAGATCGCCTTCGCGACCGCCCAGGTGTACGCGCAGGCCGCCGAGGCGCGCGGGGCGTGGGACGCGCGGCTGGAGTCGCTCGTCGTCAACGCGGTGCTCTCCGGCGAGGCCGACGAGGGCGCGCTGTCGCGGGCGGCGGCGCTGGGCTGGAACTCCCCGGAGCACGTGTGCGTAGTGCTCGGCACCGCCCCCGAGGGTGACAGCGAGCTGACGGTCGAGGCGATCCGGCGCGCGGCCCGCCACCACAAGCTCCAGGTCCTCACGGGTGTGCTCGGCGACCGTCTGGTCGTCATCGCGGGCGGCAGCGACAACCCGATGCAGGTGGCGAAGTCCCTGATCGGGCCGTTCGCGGCGGGCCCGGTCGTGGCCGGCCCGGTGGTGGCCGACCTGCTGAACGCGACGAAGTCGGCGCAGGCCGCTGCGGCCGGACTGAAGGCCTGTACGGCGTGGCAGGACGCGCCGCGGCCGGTCCTGGCGGATGATCTCCTGCCGGAACGCGCGATCGCCTCCGATCCGGCTGCCAGGGAGCAGCTGGTGGAGGAGATCTACAGACCGCTTGAGGAGGCGGGGTCGGCGCTGCTGGAGACGTTGAGCGTCTATCTGGAGCAGGCGAGCAGCCTGGAAGGGGCTGCTCGGATGCTGTTCGTGCACCCCAATACGGTGCGCTACCGGCTACGACGTGTGACGGACGTCACCGGTTGGTCGCCGTCGGATGTCCGATCGGCGTTCACGCTGCGGATCGCCCTGATTCTGGGGCGTCTGGCTGACGGTGACACCCAGTCCTAGCATTTTGTGGGACATCAACAATTACCCCGACGGTTCTTGGTCCCTGTCCCCACGGGCGGCAGGGACCATCCACAAGAGAGAGTGTGAGGGTGCTCGTACTCGTCGCTCCCGGCCAAGGCGCTCAGACGCCCGGCTTCCTGACTCCCTGGCTCGACCTCCCCGGTGCCGCTGACCGCGTCGCCGCCTGGTCCGACGCCATCAAGCTGGACCTCGCGCGCTACGGCACGACGGCCGACGCCGAGGAGATCCGCGACACCGCCGTCGCCCAGCCGCTGCTGGTCGCCGCCGGTCTGCTGTCGGCCTCCGCGCTGGGTTCCACCTCGGCCTTCGGCGCCGTCGCCGGCCACAGTGTCGGTGAGATCACCGCCGCCGCCATCGCCGGCGTGCTGCCCGAGCAGGACGCGCTGTCGTTCGTCCGGACCCGCGGGCTGGGCATGGCGCAGGCCGCCGCCGTCACCGAGACGGGCATGGCAGCGGTGCTCGGCGGGGAACCCGCCGTCGTCGTCGCGCACCTGGAGAAGCTCGGCCTCACCCCGGCCAACATCAACGGCGCGGGCCAGATCGTGGCCGCCGGCACGATGGAGCAGATCGAGGACCTGCAGGCCGACAAGCCCGAGGGGTCCATGAAGGTCGTTCCGCTCAAGGTCGCGGGCGCGTTCCACACGCACCACATGGCCCCCGCGGTCGCCGAGCTGGCGAAGGCCGCCGAGGCGCTCTCCCCGGCCGACCCGGCCCTGAAGTACGTCTCGAACAAGGACGGCCTCGTCGTCACCACGGGCGCCGACGTCGTCGCCCGCCTGGTCGGCCAGGTCGCGAACCCGGTCCGCTGGGACCTGTGCATGGAGACGTTCGCCGAGCTGGGCGTCACGGGGATCATCGAACTGTCCCCCGGTGGCACCCTGACGGGTCTGGCCAAGCGCGCGCTGAAGGGCGTACCGAGCGTGGCGCTGAAGACCCCGGACGATCTCGAGAAGGCCGCGGCGCTGGTCGCCGAACTGACGGTCTGAGAGAAGGAGCCCACACAGCATGTCCAAGATCAAGCCGGCCAAGGGCTCCCCCTACGCCCGCATCCTCGGTGTCGGCGGTTACCGCCCGACCCGTGTGGTGCCCAACGAGGTCATCCTCGAGACCATCGACTCGTCCGACGAGTGGATCCGTTCCCGCTCCGGCATCGCGACCCGGCACTGGGCCTCGCCCCAGGAGACCGTCGCCGCGATGTCGGTGGAGGCTTCGGGCAAGGCGCTGGCCGACGCCGGCGTCGCCCCCGAGCAGATCGGTGCGGTGATCGTCTCCACGGTCTCGCACTTCAAGCAGACCCCGGCCGTCGCGACGGAGATCGCGCACCGGATCGGCGCGGTCAAGCCCGCCGCCTTCGACATCTCCGCGGGCTGCGCCGGTTTCGGCTACGGCCTGACCCTGGCCAAGGGCATGGTGGTCGAGGGGTCCGCGCCGTACGTCCTCGTCATCGGCGTGGAGCGGCTCTCGGACCTCACGGACCTGGAGGACCGCGCGACGGCCTTCCTGTTCGGCGACGGCGCCGGCGCCGTGGTCGTCGGCCCCTCGGACGAGCCGGCCATCGGCCCCACGGTGTGGGGTTCGGAGGGCGACAAGTCCGAAACGATCAAGCAGACCGTGCCGTGGGACGAGTACCTCGGCAAGGACGCCGGAGAGAAGTTTCCGGCCATCACGCAGGAGGGTCAGGCGGTCTTCCGCTGGGCCGTCTTCGAGATGGCCAAGGTGGCCCAGCAGGCGCTCGACGCCGCCGGGATCACCGCGCAGGACCTGGACGTCTTCATCCCGCACCAGGCGAACATGCGGATCATCGACTCGATGGTGAAGACTCTGAAGCTGCCGGAGCACGTCACGGTCGCCCGTGACGTCGAGACGACCGGCAACACGTCGGCCGCCTCGATCCCGCTCGCCATGGAGCGGCTCCTGGCGACCGGAGCGGCGAAGAGCGGCGACACCGCGCTCGTCATCGGCTTCGGGGCGGGGCTCGTCTACGCCGCCACGGTCGTTACCCTCCCCTAGGGCCGGGATCCACATCCCGGTCTTCCTACCCAGTTACCAGAGAAGGAGCGCCACATGGCCGCCACGCAGGAAGAGATCGTCGAGGGCCTCGCCGAGATCGTCAACGAGATCGCGGGCATCCCGGTCGAGGACGTCGAGATCGACAAGTCCTTCACCGACGACCTGGACGTCGACTCCCTGTCCATGGTCGAGGTCGTCGTCGCCGCCGAAGAGCGCTTCGACGTCAAGATCCCGGACGAGGACGTCAAGAACCTCAAGACGGTCGGCGACGCCGCGGACTACATCCTGAAGCACCAGGCCTGAGCCTGACGAGCGTTTGTCGCCACCCGGCGGTGGCGCCGTGACAATTCAGCACCCCCTGAGACGTGGAGAAAGAATTCCTGTGAGCCCGACCAATCGCACCGTGGTCGTCACCGGTATCGGCGCAACCACTCCGCTGGGTGGCGACAGCGCTTCGACCTGGGAAGGTCTGCTCGCCGGCCGTTCCGGCGTCAAGCCCCTGGAGGGCGAGCGCTTCGCCGAACTCCCGGTACGCATCGCCGCCCCTGTCGCCGTGGACCCGAGTGAGGTCCTGCCCCGGCCGCTGGCCCGCAAGCTGGACCGTTCGGCGCAGTTCGCCGTCATCGCGGCCCGCGAGGCGTGGGCCGACGCCGGTTACACCGCTCCGGCCGGCGAGGACGAGGCCGTGGCGCCCGACCGGCTCGGCACCGTGATCGCCTCCGGCATCGGTGGTGTCACCACGCTGCTCGACCAGTACGACGTACTGAAGGAAAAGGGTGTGCGCCGGGTCTCCCCGCACACCGTCCCCATGCTCATGCCGAACGGCCCGTCGGCCAACGTCGGCCTGGAGGTCAACGCCCAGGCGGGCGTGCACACTCCGGTCAGCGCCTGCGCGTCCGGCGCCGAGGCCATCGGCTACGCCGTCGAGATGATCCGTACCGGCCGCGCCGACGTGGTCGTCGCCGGTGGCACCGAGGCCGCGATCCACCCGCTGCCGATCGCCGCCTTCGCCAACATGATGGCGATGTCGAAGAACAACGAGAGCCCGCAGACGGCCTCCCGCCCCTACGACAAGGCGCGCGACGGCTTCGTCCTGGGCGAGGGCGCGGGCGTCGTCATCCTGGAGTCCGCGGAGCACGCCGCCCGGCGCGGTGCCCGCGTCTACTGCGAGGTGCTGGGCCAGGGTCTGTCCGCGGACAGCCACCACATCGCGCAGCCCGAGCCGACCGGTCGCGGCGTCGCGGCCGCGGTGCAGAACCTGCTCGACAACACGGGTCTCGACCCGGCCGAGCTGGTCCACGTCAACGCGCACGCCACGTCCACCCCGCAGGGTGACACCGCCGAGATCAAGGCCCTGCGCAAGGTCCTGGGCGACGACCTCGACCACATCGCGATCTCCGCGACCAAGTCGATGACGGGTCACCTGCTGGGCGGCGCGGGCGGTATCGAGACCGTCGCGACCGTGCTGGCGCTGTACCACCGCCTGGCCCCGCCGACGATCAACGTCGACGCGCTCGACGACGACATCGACGCGGACATCGTCGTGGGCGAGCCGCGCAAGCTGCCGGCCGACGGCCCGATCTCCGCGATCAACAACTCGTTCGGCTTCGGCGGTCACAACGTGACCCTGGCGTTCCGCACCGTCTAGTACGCGGTCCGCGACACGACAGAAGGCCCACCCGGGTGATCCGGGTGGGCCTTCTGCGTCGGGCGGGTCAGACCACCTGGTGGAGCCAGCGGACCGGCGCGCCCTCGCCCGCGTGGCGGAAGGGCTCCAGCTCGTCGTCCCAGGGCTTGCCGAGCAGTGCGGCGATCTCCGCCTCCAGCTCGGTCTCACCGCGCGCCGAGCGTGCCAGTGCCGCGCGCAGCCGGTCCTCGGGGATCAGGATGTCGCCGTGCATACCGGTGACGGCGTGGAAGATGCCCAGCTCCGGTGTGGAGCTGTAGCGCTCGCCCTCGGCGGTCGCGCAGGGCTCCGCGGTCACCTCGAAGCGCAGCAGGTGCCAGCCGCGCAGCGCGGAGGCGAGGGTCGCGGCGGTGCCCGCTGCGGCCTGCCAGGAGAACTCGGCTCTCCAGGTGCCCGGCGAGGCGGGCTGCCTGATCCAGTCGAGGTTCACCCGCACCCCGAGCACCCCCGCTACGGCCCATTCCACGTGCGGGCAGAGCGCGCGCGGTGCGGAATGCACGTACAGAACTCCACGTGTCGTCACCGGGACCTCCAGTGGTGGACGAGGTCGGGAATAAACTCCAGAAAACGGACAGTTTGTGACGTGATGTAATGTAACGGAAATTTTTTGACATTGCGCTACGGGAGCTGCGGCCGAAACGCCACGGGAAAAAGCTACCGTGCGCCGGGGGTCATGGTGTGACGTACGGTCGCTCCAAGGCCTGTAAACACAGAGCTTTCACTCAGCAGGACCCCCCGATCGGCGTGGGGGCCACAAGGAGGGGTCCTTCCCATGCGCACCACCGCCGCCGGACGCCGCGCGCGCCGTAGCCTCGCGGGCGCGGGAGCGGCGGTCGCGCTGCTGGCCGGGGTTCTGAGCGGGTGTCAGTCGGGCGGGTCGCCCGACCGCGGTGAGCGCGGATCGCAGTCGGCACCCCGGTGGAACACCGCGCCCACATCGGTCGCGGCCGCCGGTGACTCCATCACGCGTGGCTTCGACGCCTGTTCGGTCCTCGCCGACTGCCCCGAGGTCTCCTGGGCCACCGGCAGCGACCCCGCCGTCCGCTCCCTCGCCAGCCGGCTGCTGGGGGAGGCCGCGGTGCCCGAGCGCAGCTGGAACCACGCGGTGACCGGCTCGCGCATGGCGGACCTGCCGGGCCAGCTGACGGCGGCCGCCGCGCACAAACCCGACCTGGTCACGGTGATGGTGGGCTCGAACGACGCCTGCCGCCCGACCGCTTCGTCGATGACCCCGGTGGCCGACTTCCGGTCCGGCTTCGAGCAGGCCCTCGCCCAGCTGCGGGCCGCGTCCCCGGCCTCCCAGGTGTACGTCTCCAGCGTGCCGGACCTGCAGCGGCTCTGGGAGCAGGGCAAGGACCTGCCGATGGTGCGCCAGGTGTGGAAGCTGGGCATCTGCCAGTCGATGCTCGCCGATCCGCTGTCGCTGGCCACGGGGGCCACGGCCCGGCGCGAACAGGTGCGGGCGCGGGTGGTGGAGTACAACCAGGTGCTGCGCGAGGTCTGCGGGAAGGACCCGCTGTGCCGCTACGACGGCGGCGCGGTCTTCCAGTACCCCTTCGCGGCGGAGCAGTTGAGCCGGTGGGACTGGTTCCACCCGGGCAAGGAAGGACAGGCGAGGCTGGCGGAACTGGCGCACCGCCAGGTGACGGCGGCCGAACCGCCGCGTTGACGCCGGCGGGGCGCAGGGTCCGGGGGCGGGTGTCAGGGCCCGCCCCCGGACCGGTTTTCAGGGGTGATTTCCGGCCATACGGCGTGTCACGCGATGTGGAGCGTGGCGGTCAGCCGGGTGTCACCGTGCGCCCGGCTCGCGCGGACCTCGTAGGTACCGTCGATCCGGCGCCAGCCGCGGGCCTCCTCGTCCCAGATCTCGAAGGCCCGGGCGGGCAGCGCGATCTCGGTCTCGACGCTCTCGCCGGGACCGGCGGTGACGCTCGCGAAGCCCGCCAGCCAGCTCGCCGGGCGCTCGACCGTCGTGCTCCGTGCGCCGTCGGACGCCGTGGACACGGGCGCCAGGTAGACCTGGACGACCTCCCGGCCGGGCCGGGTGCCGGTGTTGGTGACGCGGACGCGCACGGTCCCGGCGGTGGCCTCCAGGGAGTCGTACGCCCAGTCGGTGTAGCCGAGGCCGTGCCCGAAGGGGTAGGCGGGGATGATGCCGTGGCGTTCGTAGGCCCGGTAGCCGATGAAGAGGCCTTCGGTGTACTCCAGGCGGCCGTCCGTGGGGACGACCTCGGTGACGGGCGCGTCGGCGAACCGCCCGGGCCAGGTCGTGGGCAGGCGCCCGCCGGGCTCCGCCTCCCCGAGGAGTACGTCGGCCAGCGCGGCCCCGCCCTCCTGCCCGGGGAACCAGGTCAGCAGGACGGCGGCGACGTCCTCGCGCCACGGGAGCTCCACCGGGGAGCCGGCGTTGACGACGACCACGGTGTTCGGGTTCACGGCGGCCACGGCCCGCACCAGGTCGTCCTGGCGGCCCGGGAGGGCGAGGTCGCTCCGGTCGAAGCCCTCGGACTCCACGCGCTCGGTGGTGGCGACGACCACGACGGCGGTGTCCGCGGCCCGGGCGGCGGCCACCGCCTCGGCGATCAGCTCGTCCGGATCGCGCCGCGGGCCGAGGTGGAGCAGAGAGAACATGATCGCCCTGAGCGGGAGGGCGCTCAGGTCGGGGACCTGGAAGGTCAGCGACACCGCGACGGGCTCGCCCTCGGTCAGGGTGACGCGGGCGCGCTCGCTGGGCGCCCCGAAGAACGCCTCGAAGGGGTCCGCCTCATCGCCCGTCTCCTGGACACCGCTCCACAGCTCCCGCCCGCCGACGGCGAGGACGAAGGCACCGAGCCCCCGGGTGCCGAAGACGTGCTCGCCGCTCTCGCGCGGTACGAACGTACCGCGCACCTCGATGCTCGCCATCGTCTCGTACGAGACGCCCGCGGGCAGGTCGTCACCGATCCACTGGACCTGGCCGGTGGGCAGGCCGCCCTCGCCGAGAACGGCCCCGGAGGCGTCGCGGCACACGGCGACGAGATCGAAGCCCTTGTCGGCGGGGGCGGGCTCCTCGGAGGGGTCGGCGCCGACCGCGTAGGTCAGGGCGCCGTCCGGGAGGGCCGCGGCGAGTCCGTCGAGCGGGGAGACGACCCGTTCGGGGAAGACGGTGGCGCTGCCGCCGCCGAGCACCCGGGCGTCGCGCGCGGCGGCCCCGAGGAGGGCGACGGTGCGGCCGGCGGAGGTGTCCAGGGGCAGGATGCCGTCCTCGTTGCGCACGAGGACGGAGCCGCGGGCGGCCAGCTCGCGGGCCAGTGCCTGGCCGTCGACGGGGGCCGGGGCGGTCTCGACGACCGCGGGCGCCCCCTCCAGGACCCCGACGCGGGCGGCGAGGCGCAGGACGTTGCGCACGGCGTCGTCGACGGCGGACTCGGGGACCTCCCCGGCGCGCACGGCCTCGGCGAGGGCGGGTCCGTAGACGGTGGTGGGGCCGGGCATGGCCACGTCCATGCCGCCCAGGATGTCGCCGGCGGTGGAACGGGCGGCCATCCAGTCGGAGACGTTGGCGCCGTCGAAGCCCCACTCGCCGCGCAGGACCTCGTTCACGAGGTACCGGTGCTCGGTCATCGTGGTGCCGTTGACCTGGTTGTAGGCGGTCATGATGCCCCACGGGTGGGCGTTGGCGACGATGGCCTCGAAGGGGGCCAGGTACAGCTCGCGCAGCGGTCGCGGGGCGATGACGCTGTCGACGGTGAAGCGGTCGGTCTCGGCGTCGTTGCCGACGAAGTGCTTGACCGTGGTGCCGACGCCGCCGTCCTGCACGCCGTTCACGTAGCCGCTGCCGATGGCCCCGGTGAGGTGGGGGTCCTCGGAGTAGCACTCGAAGTGCCGGCCGCCGAGCGGCGAGCGGTGCAGGTTGACGGTGGGTGCGAGCAGGACGTGGACGCCCTTGCGACGGGCCTCCTGGGCGAGGAGCCGGCCGGCGCGGCGGGCGAGCTCCGGGTCCCAGGTGGCGGCGAGCGACGTCGGGGAGGGCAGGGCGACGGACGGGTCGTCGGCGGTCCAGCGCACGCCTCGGACCCCGACGGGGCCGTCGGACATCACCAGGGACTGCAGCCCGATGGCGGGGACCGCGGGCAGGGACCACATGTCCCGGCCCGCCAGGAGCAGGGCCTTGGTGTCGAGATCGAGCTTTGCGAGCGCCGCCTCCACGGCGTCGTCCCGTATCTGGTCGCGGACCTGATCGGCATCGGTCACGGCCGAGCCTCCTCGTTGAGAGCGGTGCGGTTGCGCGTGCGGCGCGGTGCGGTGGCCCCATCGTGAACCCGGTGCCTGTTGAACGGTAGGGTTTGTTATCCCTTCGTGATGTTCGCATGCCGTACGGTCCTCCTACGGTCCTGTGGACCGGAGCGGACGGAAGGGGTGCTGCCATGGCGATGGCCAGGGCGAGGAGCGAGGAGCGCCGCGGGGAGATCGTCCGCGCGGCCGTCGAGGTGATCGCGGAGCGCGGCTACCGGGGCGCGTCCCTGGGTACGGTCGCCGAGCGCGTGGGCCTGACCCAGCAGGGGCTGCTGCACTACTTCCCGACCAAGGAGGCGCTGCTCGTCGCGGTGCTGGAGGAACGCGACCGGTGGGACACGGGCGGCGGCTCGCGCGCCGCGGCGGACACCTGGCGTCTCGACCTGCTGGCCTCGCTGGTGGAGTACAACGCCATGCGCCCCGGGATCGTGCAGACCTTCTCGGCGCTGCTGGGCGAGAGCGTCACCGACGGGCACCCGGCCCGGGAGTTCTTCACCGAGCGCTACGCACAGGTCCGCACGGAGATGGCGGCGGTGCTGCGCACGGAGTTCGGCGACCGCCTGCCCTCGGGGCTGACCCCGGAGCAGGCGGCGCCGCTGCTGACGGCGGTCATGGACGGCCTGCAGTACCAGTGGCTGCTGGCCCCCGAGTCGGTGGACATGCCCGCCGCCTTCCAGGCCTTCCTGACGCTGCTGCGCGGGCCGGCGACCTCTTCGGGGGACACCCCCTAGTCGACCTGGAGCTCGCCCATCCGGCTCCAGCCGTTCGCGCCCTCGATGGTGGTGCTGACGATCTCGGGCGTACGGGTCACCATCGGCCGCATGGTCTCCAGCGCGGCCTTGAAGTGCTCCGAGGTGACGTGCGCCTCGGCGGCGTCGTCCTGGAAGGCCTCGACCAGGACGTAGGTGTCCGGCTCCTCCAGACTGCGCGACCACTCGAACCAGAGGTTCCCGGGTTCCGCGCGGGTGGCGCGGGTGAAGGGCGCGACCTTGTCGGGCCACGCGTCGACGTATTCGGGCTTGACGGGGAATTTCACCACAATGAAGATCACACGGGCATTTTATGCAGGTTGATCCACACCGTGGGGCGAAGTCCCGGCCCGGGTGGGTCAGGCGGGTTCCGGGACCCGGGGGTGGTGGTCCGGGCGGGGGATGGTGCGGTCCGGCTGCGGGACCACGGCTTCCGTGCGGTCGGAGAGCAGGGCGGGCAGGACGACGGCGACGGCAGCCACCGCGTAGACGCAGGTCCACAGGGCCCAGCCGCCGGGCGGGGCCCAGTGGGCGGAGGTCGCCACCCACGAGCCCTTGGTGCCGACGGCGAAGCGGCGCAGCGTCCAGTAGAAGGCCGCCATGTCGGCCAGGGCCAGGCCGGCGACGGAGAAGCCGACCAGCCGGCGCCAGGGGAAGCCGTACCCGGGGGCGCGCGTGGCGCAGATCAGCACGGCCATCAACGGCAGACCGACGGCGAAGGGCAGCAGGTAGCGGCCCTGCCACACCATGCCGATCCGCTCCGCCTGGGAGGCCTGCGCGATGACCGGCAGCATCACGACCGCCGCGAGCATGCCGAGCACGGCCACCACCTCGCGCCGGCGGCCGTGGACGAGGGCCAGCACGACGACCGTCGCGAGGACCGCCATCCACACCAGGTACATGAGGCCGGGCGGAGGGGTGTCCAGCCAGCCGAAGAAGCCGAGCATCTGCTTGATGTAGACCTCGGTGTTTCCCAGGGTCCGCTTCGCGGCCACGGCCGTGGTCAGCTCGTCCGGGATGTCGATCCTCGAGTTGTCGGGGTGACGAGCGGCCCAGAGCAGCGCGCCGACCGCCGCCAGGCCCAGCAGTCCCGCCCAGAGCCACAGCGCCTTGCGGCGCAGCACCTGTCCCAGCACTCCGCGCCGCTGCGTCAGCAGCAGGCAGAAGACGACCGCCCCGCCGAACCAGATCAGGCCCAGCGGCCGGATGTTGATCAGCACCAGGCCGCCGATGCCCAGCCGGGCGAGCCGGCGGTTCAGCAGGACCGGATCGGGCGACAGGACGATCGACAGCAGGGCCGTCCACACCAGGATCCCGGCGGCGATCTCACCGCCGCTGGGGTTGACCATGCCCGACATGTAGAGGGTCATCGGCGTGGCCGCGGCGAGGACGCCGAGCATCGCCAGCGAGCGCCGCCGCCATTCCGCGGCCGTGACCACCGCGCTCGCCAGCAGGGCCGAGCAGAGCAGCGCCGACATGAAGCGCATGAGGTACAGGCCCTTGGGGCCGTCGACCAGCAGGCTCGGCCAGCCGGTCACCAGGTAGTAGCCCGGGTGGTAGCGGCCGGCGGCCGTGGTGGCCTGCACGATCTTCTGGCTGTTGCCGAGGGAGGGCGCGCAGGACGCCGGCTGGGCCCACCTCCACGAGTAGCACTCGTGCACGGTCGGGAGATTGCGGTACCACTCCGGGAGCTGCACCCCGGTCTCGGCGAAGTTGCCCTCGATGCCCGCGACCGTGTGCGGGACCATCACCTCGGGCCCGCCGATCTGGCCCCGGGCGACGGCGGCGGCACGGATGAAGTGCGCGTGCTCGTCGGGGGAGCTGCCCAGCGGACTGGCGGCCGCCCACGCGCCGGTGAGCGTGCAGAACAGCGCGAACGAGATCAGCCAGAGCCGCTTGGGCGTCCTGGCCGACCAGTCGGCCAGCCGCGTCAGTGCGGAAGTCATCGGTCCCCCGGGGTCATCGGATGAAGCTGAGCCAGCTCTGGTCGCCGTCCTTGGAGCACGTACCGCCCGGCGCGTACTTCGGGCAGCTCCCGTCCTGCTCCGTGATGGTGTGCGACACCCACGGCAGGATCCGGTACGTGTTCTCCTTGGCCGGCATGTAGCGGTCGGCCATCGAGGAGGAGACGGTGCCGAGGAGCAGCAGCAGGGCGCACAGGGCTCCGATCACCGCGCCTTCGCGGCCCGGGAATCCGGTGCCGCCCGCGCCCTTCGCGGCGGTCCCGGCGTCCGGCACGGACTGCGCGCGGCGCGCGGCCATCCGCTGCGAGACCAGATGGGCGACGAGCGCGCAGAGCAGCAGCCCGCAGTAGAGCAGCTGGTTGTTCGTGCGGGTGTAGAGCTGGACGGTCTGCGTCTCGTACATGTGCGAGGCGATGTACATGCGCATCACCCACGCGCTGATGAACATGGCGGCGATGGTGACCACCATGGGCTTGCGGATGCCCAGCCAGATCGCGGCGCCGAGGCCGGCGAAGGTGACGAGGGCGAACAGTCCGACCCCGCCGTACTCGCCGGGCAGCGGCCACTCGCCGACCTTGCCGGGCATGTCCGTGCGCCACATGAGGTAGTAGGCCGGGTCGGTGAAGTTGTCGAACCGGAAGTTGTAGTCCTTGGTGGTCTGCCCCTCGGTCAGCATCACCACGAGGTAGCGCCCGGCGACCACGAGGAAGGCCACCAGGGAGGCACCGAGGAAGGCCGCGCCCTTGATCCGGCCGAGCCGGCCCTCCCGCCACGGGAAGTACAGCACGGCGGCGAACAGCACGCCCGCCGCGCTCCACAGGAACCAGCCCGAGTAGGTGAGGAAGAGCACGCCGAGCAGCGCGCCGAAGCCCGCGCCCTTGAGCAGCAGCGGACGCCGGCCCTGCGTGGCGCTGCGGCTGAGCGACACCACCATCGCCACCAGGACGGGGACCAGCACCACGAGGACGGTCTGGCTGTACGGCTTGTACGCGTCGATCAGTGCGAAGGCGGGGGCGACGCCGAAGGCGAGGGCCCGGACGGGCCCGAGCAGCATGCGCCAGGAGAGGTAGACCAGCGGCCCGAACGCGGCGGCGCCGAGGATCTGCAGGTCCTTGAAGGCGTAGGCGGTGTTGCCGCCCCGGAACCACTCGGCGTAGTGGCCGAGGGTGTACAGGGGGGCCGGCGGATAGACCGGGGAGCCCGACGGGCGGCCGTTGGCCACCGCGTGGGCCCACTCGACGATGCGGCCGCTGTCGCCGTTGAGACCGAACATCGGCCAGGGCGTCCCGTGGAGGGCGACGACCGCGCCGGCGGCGACGAAGCCGCTGGCCAGGCCGGCGAGGGCGGCGGAGGCGAACCGGGTGGCCAGGTCGAAGTGCCGCCCGCGGCGCAGCCGTACGGCCAGTGCCACCGCGCCGATGAAGACCAGGCCCATGAGCGCGAACCGCAGCTGGATCGCGGCGAGGCTGCTGACCTGGGCGATCCGGTCGAGCGGGTTGAAGTCGAAGCCGCGTGCCAGCAACGGCAGCGCGAGTGCGGCGGCGAAGGCGACGGCGGCTTCGAGGAACAGGAGGGTGCCGCGTGAACCGAGCCCGCGTCGGGCTGCCCGTATCGGGCGGGCGGGCGCGGCCGGTCCGCCCGGGGGCAGCACGGTCGCCGTGCCCTCGGTACTGACTGTCACTGCTGTGTCCCTACTGCTGGTCGGTCCTCGGCCCGGTGGCCGGACGTGGCTCGGCAAGCCGCTGCGCGACTCCGGCCCTCGCCGAAGCTCCGGGCCAGGGCGGACTCCAGGGCAGGGAGAGACAGCCTTGGCACTTGCTGCCATGCATCCTACGGGCCCGGGATACTACGCCGTATCCGGGAGGCGGTGCTTGGCGCCCCACTCCCCCAGCGGTTCCAGGGCGGCGTTCAGGTCCTGGCCCAGCGGGGTCAGGGAGTACTCGACGCGCGGCGGGACCTCCTCGTACACCTCGCGGTGCACGATGCCGTCGGTCTCCAGCTCGCGCAGCTGGGCGGCGAGCACCTTCTCGGAGACCCCGGGGACGAGCCGGCGCAGCTCGCCGAAGCGGCGCGGACGCTGCTCCAGCATCCACAGGAGCGACACCTTCCATTTGCCGTCGATCACGGACATCGCCGCGGCGATCCCGCACTCGTCCGCACCGGGCCTCCGTGTCACCGCCATCGCGCACCCTCCCGACCTGCTCGCTCACCTTGGGGTAACCACCCACTCCGAAGTGCGTACTTGAGCACCGCACTGCCTGCCAACAGGCTAAACGTCATGACCGACACCACACCGCGGAAATCGCTCACCCTGCTCGGACTCGGCGACATGGGCACCGCCCTCGCCCGTACCTGGCTCGCCGCCGGGCACTCCCTGACCGTCTGGAACCGCACTCCCGCCAAGGCCGGGCCGCTCGTCGCCGAGGGCGCCGTCGTCGCCGCGAGCGCCGCGGCGGCGGTCGCGGCGAACACGCTGGTCGTGACCTGTCTGCTGGACGACGCCAGCGTCCGCGCCACACTGGAGGGCGCCGACCTGACCGGCAAGGACCTCGTCGACCTGACCACCGGCACCCCCGCCGAGGCCCGCGCCCGGGCCGCCTGGGCCGAGGCCCGCGGCGCCCGCTACACGGACGGCGGGATCATGGCCACGCCCGACATGATCGGCGTCCCCGAGGCCGGAGGGTACGTCTTCTACAGCGGCTCGCGGGCCCTCTTCGACACCCACGGCGCGACGCTGGAGGTCCCGGCCGGGGCCCGTTTCGTCGGGGAGGACCCCGGGCACGCCGCCCTGCACGACGTGGCGCTGCTCAGCGCGATGTACGGGCTGTTCGCCGGCATCTCGCACGCGTACGCCCTGACCGAGGGCGAGGACGTCGCCCCGAAGGACCTGGCTCCGCTGCTGTCGGAGTGGCTGGGCGCGATGGGCTTCTTCGTCGGCAACGCCGCCGAGCGGCTCACGTCGCGGGACTTCACCGGTGGCGTGGTGTCGAACCTCGCGATGCAGGTCGCGGCGAGCGGCACCCTGCTGCGGACCGCCGAGGAGCAGGGGGTCAGTGCCGAGCTGATCTCCCCGTACCTGGACCTGATGCGCCGCCGGCTGACCGCGGACCCGTCCGTCCACGGCGGGGAGGACACGGCGGGGGCGATCCTGCTGCTGAAGCGCTAGGTCCGGTCGTCAAAGTGGCGCCGGTCAGGCCCGCGGTGTCCGGTGCCGTGCATCGCAAGGCGGAGGGGCGCCCGAGTACTGGACGTACGTGGGCGCCCCGACAACGCGGCGAGGTGCGGTGCCGGGCGCCGCGGGCCAGGTGCAACTTCGACGACAGGGCCTAGCGGCGCTCCGGGCGGGTGGTCAGGGAAAGGCCGGCGGCGGTGGTCCGAAGCCCGCGGGGGTGGCCTCGGCCGGGGTCTCCTCGGTGCGCATCAGGTCGCGCGCCATCAGGGTGGCTCCCGCCACCGCGCCCGGCATCAGGAACACCGCGACGAGCGGGACCAGGAACGCCAGCACCAGCGGGACTCCGAAGCCCAGCACCAGCATCCGCCGGGACCGCAGCAGCACCAGCCGCTCGGGGAGTTCCATCTTGCGGCGCTGCAGGGCGACCGAGGTCAGTTCCTGGGTCAGGAAGCAGCCGGAGACGCAGAAGCCGAGCGCCGGGACGACGGTCTGGCCGATCACGGGGACGAAGCCGAGCACGAAGAGCCCGATGCCGTACAGCACCACCCGCCCGAGCACCTTCACGCTGTCCCGTGCCGAGATCCACAGCTCCCGCCAGAGCGGCAGGCCGGACTGCGGGACCTCGCCGCCCTCGCTGCGGTCGACCTGCTCCGAGAGGGACTCGTAGAAGGGCTGGCCGATCAGCAGCGTCACGGCGGTGAAGGTGATCACCGCGAGGAAGAGCCCGAGGCCGAGGAAGAGGGCCGTGAGGAAGCCGCGGAAGAGGCCGGTCCAGGGGGCGGACCAGTCGTCGGCGAAGGGGGTCGCCCAGGCGGTCAGGTCGTCGGCGCCGTAGCCGAGCCCGATGAGCGCGCCGGCGTAGAGGGCGAGCGAGACCAGCCCGGGCAGCAGCCCGAAGCCCAGCCATCGCCCGTGTCGCAACACCCATCGCTGTCCGGCCAGCAGGTACCGGAAGCCCCCCGCAAGATCGTGCATGGCGCCAGTCTACGGCGAGGGCCGCACCCCGATCGGGGTGCGGCCCTCGTCGTGCGGCTGCCGGATCAGACGGCGAGCTCGACGGTGATGTTGCCGCGGGTGGCCTTGGAGTACGGGCAGACCTCGTGGGCCTTCTCGATGAGTTCCTTGGCGGTGGCGGCGTCCACGTTCGGGATCACGGCGGAGATCTTGACGATCAGGCCGAAGCCCTCGTCGTTCTTGCCGATGCCGACCTCGGCGGTGACCGTGGAGCCGGAGATGTCGGCGTTCACGTTCTTGGCGACGACGCCCAGGGCGCCCTGGAAGCAGGCGCTGTAGCCGGCGGCGAAGAGCTGCTCCGGGTTGGTGCCGGCGCCGGAGCCACCGAGCTCCTTGGGCGGGTTCACGACGACGTCGAGCTGGCCGTCGTTGGTGGCGACGCGGCCGTCGCGGCCGTTCTCGGCGGTCGCCACGGCGGTGTACGCGACGTCGGACTGCTGGATGGACATGAAGAATGTTCCTCCTGGTAATCGCCGCGACTCGCGCCCACGGTCACGACGGTTGTGGGGTGAGCCTAACCGGTGAAGGAAACGATCATCTTTCCGGTGTTCTCTCCGCGGAGCATGCCGAGGAAGGCGGAGGTCGCGTTCTCGACGCCCTCGACGACCGTCTCGTCGTAGTTCAGCTCGCCGGAGCGCAGCCACCCGGCGACGTCCTGGACGAACTGCTGCTGGAGGCCGGCGTGGTCGCTGACGAGGATGCCCTGCAGGCGCAGGCGCTTGCCGATGACCTGCATGAGGTTGCGCGGGCCGGGGGCGGCCTCGGTGTCGTTGTAGTGGGCGATCGCACCGCAGAGGGTGGCGCGGCCGCCGACGTTCATGGAGGAGATCGCGGCTTCCAGGTGGTCGCCGCCGACGTTGTCGAAGTAGACGTCGACGCCCTCGGGGGCGGCCTCGCGCAGCTGCTCGGCGACGGGGCCGTTCTTGTAGTTGAAGGCGGCGTCGAAGCCGTACTTCTCCGTGAGGAGCTTCACCTTCTCGTCCGAGCCGGCGGAGCCGATCACCCGGGACGCGCCCTTGATCTTCGCGAACTGACCGACGAGGCCGCCGACCGCACCCGCGGCGCCGGAGACGAAGACGGAGTCGCCCTCCTTGAAGGAGGCGACCTCGAAGAGGCCGGCGTAGGCGGTCAGGCCCGGCATGCCGAGGACGCCGAGGTATGCGGAGAGCGGGGCGAGGGAGGCGTCGACCTTGGTGGCGTGCTTCGCGTCGAGCTCCGCGTACTCGCGCCAGCCCAGGCCGTGCAGGACGTGGTCGCCGACGGCGAAGCCCTCGGCGCTGGAGGCGACGACCTCGCCGACCGCGCCGCCGTCCATGGGCCGGTCGAGCTGGAAGGGCGGGACGTAGGACTTCACGTCGTTCATCCGGCCGCGCATGTACGGGTCGACGGACATGTGCAGGTTGCGCACGAGGATCCGGCCGGCCGCGGGCTCGGCGGACAGGGGTACCTCGCGCAGGGCGAAGTCCTCGGCGACGGGCCAGCCCTGCGGGCGACGGACGAGGTGCCACTCGCGGCTCACGGCGGGAATCTCAGACATTGCGGCGCTCCTGGTAAGAACGAAATTGCTTCACTAGGTGAAACAACCATGCGCCTGGATATTTCATGTTGTCAAGTAAACGGGTACGCTGGATCCATGCCCAGTCGTCGTGTAGACCCAGTGACCGTCGAGGTCGTCGAACTCATCGGTGACGTCGTGACGCGGTACCACACGGAGTACGAGCACGCGGCGGCCAGCCAGCAGCTGACCGGCGCCCAGGCCAAGGTGCTGAACCTGCTCTCGATGGAGCCGACGCCCATGCGGCGCATCGCGCAGAAGCTGCGGTGCGAGCCCTCCAACGTGACGGGCATCATCGACCGGCTGGAGGGCCGGGGCCTGGTCGAGCGCCGCCCGGACCCCGCCGACCGGCGGGTGAAGCTGGCCGCCCCCACCGAGGAGGGGCTGCGGACGGCGGAGCGGCTGCGCGAGTCGCTCGACTTCGCGCGCGAACCCCTGGCCGGGCTGTCCCCGGCGGAGCGGGCGGTGCTGCGGGACCTGCTGAAGCGGATGCTCGGCTGATCGGCCGGGTCCGCCCCGCAACCACGGGTCCGCCCTAGGTCCTGTCGTCAAGGTGGCGCCGGTCAGGCCCGCGGTGTCCGGTGCCGTGCATCGCAAGGCGGAGGGGCGCCCGAGTACTGGACGTACGTGGGCGCCCCGACAACGCGGCGAGGTGCGGTGCCGGGCGCCGCGGGCCAGGTGCAACTTTGACGACAGGGCCTAGAACCAGCAGAAGAGCCAGCAGTCCTTCGTCGGCGTAGGAGTGGGGGTGGCGGTCGGGGTCCTGGACTGGGTCGGCGTCGGATTCTGGCTGCCGACGGGCCCGCCCGGTGAGGGTGAGCCGGAACCGCTGCCCTGCACGGACGGCTTCGGACCCGGGCTGCGTGAGGCCCGCCCGGACGTGGTGGGAGCCGGTTCGGGCTCCGCCTCCGTCGGGCCGGGTTCGCCGGCGGCCGTGGGCGCGCCGGTCCCGGACTTCTTCGTGGTCGAGCCGCCCGCCTTCGCGGTGGCCCGGCCGGACCCGGTGGGCGCACCGAGCGTCGGCGCGTCCGGCAGTGGAGCGGGATCCCGGGGCGCGTCGTCGGTCAGGACGACGTCGGAGGCGCGGTCGGTGGTCTCCCCGTCGGCCGCCATGCCGGCCACCGTCACGGAGCCCGCGGCCGCGAGCAGCACGCCGAGCGAGAGGGTCAGCACGGTCCGGCGGCGACGCCGGTTCGTGGCCCGCCGCCGGGCGCCGGCCCTGCGTTCGTCCGGGGCGGAGAGCACCACGAGCGAGTCGGCGAACACATCGGCCAGCACGGCCGGCGGGTCCGCGGCGGGCCCTTCCACGACGGGCGGCCCGGGCGGCCCGGCGGCGGGCGCTGCGGGTATCAGGTACTCGGCAGGCGTTCCGCATCCGGCGCACGCCAGCGCGCCGTTGAGGTGCCTCCGGCAGGCGTGGCAATAGTTCATGGCGCCCGCAGGCTACGCCGTGTGCGGCAACATCCGGATCCCGAGAACGTAAGGATCCTGTGTGGAATCGTTCCCTCCATGACATCTTTCGGGCCGGCCGCGTTCCAGTTGGTGCTGCTGCGGCGGATGGCCGACTTCCAGCCCGACCTGGCCGACGAGGCCCGCCGCCGGCTGGGCGCCTCGCTCGCCGACCAGCGGGAGGCGAACAAGCGCTGGCAGGCGATGGGGCGCTCGCCGCGCGCCCGCGGGGCGCTGTCCCGCTACCGCTCGGTGCTGGGGGCGCCGGAGTCCGCCGAGCCCCGCTCGATCGGCGACCTGGAGTGCGAGGCCCTGCTGTGGCCGCTGCCGCTCTGGCCGGACCTGCGCTTCGAGGTGCTGGCGGCGCCGGACGGGGCGGTGTGGAACGAGTGGCTCGTACGGGCCCCGGGCGCGCGGGGGCCCGTACTGGCGACTGCGGACGACCTGCTGCCCTGGTCGGCGACGGTCGACGAGGTGGCGCGGGCCTTCGCGCCGGTCCGGCCGATGGAGGGCACCGCGCCGACGCGCTGGCGCCTCGCCTTCACCGCGCAGGACCGGCACCACGTGGCCGAGTTCACCTACGGCCTGCTCCAGCGCGTGGCCACGCCCCTGGGAGCGTCCTAGCACCGTGTCCGCGAAGTCCCGCCTGCCGGCGGGCGGCCGGCGCTACTTCGCGGACGCTCCCTGGCGGTAGGCGTTTCGGGCGGTGCGGGTGATCCGCCTGAGCGGGGACAGGGCGTACCCGGCCGTCACGTACCCCGCGCCGGCCGACAGGGGTGCGAGCGCGCCGAGGACCAGCAGTACGGAGGAGCCCAGCGGATCGTGGGACCTCTCCCGCCCGGCGGCGCGGCAGGAGGGCGGCCCGCCGTCCGCCGGTCCCGCGCAGCCGGCGGGCGCCAGGACGACCTGCTTCTCCGGCCCCAATTCGAAGAGGGGGCCGTTCCCCCTGCTCACGGCTTGTTCCGCGAGCAGGAACACGACGGCGAGCAGCGCCGTCCCGGCCATCATGAACACCCCGCCGTAGAGACAGGTGAGGCGCAGGCGGGTGACGGGCCGGCGCCGCGGCGCAGGCCGCCCGCCGGTGTCGCGGGCGCGGACCCGGTCCGGCATCGGCACTTCCCCCCTCGGGCACGACGACCTCCCCACTGTCGCCCGCGCCCCCTAAGCAGCGCGTCAGCACCGGCCGCCGCCACCCCCGGCGGCACGGCCTACGAGGCGAGGAAGGCCCGCACGCCGGCGGAGGTCCCGTCGTCGCCGAGCAGGTCGTTGTGCGCCAGGCAGCCGACCGGGGTGTTGGTGGCACCGGCGAGCGGGACGCTGTCGTCGGGGTTGATCACCTCGTCGCAGTTCGACCAGAACGTCGCGTACTTCACCGCGCCCGGGGTCGGGTCCCCGCCGCCCAGGTTCTTCACGACGTACGAGCCGGGGGTCATGTCCCGGCACGCCTGGTCCCACAGGGCGCAGGCCCAGGCGGTGGAGGTGCCCCGGTTGGGGCCGGCGAGCGAGACCCAGTGGCCGACGGCCGCCGCTCCCCCGCCGAACTTGACGTACCAGCGGCTGACCAGCGAGCCGAAGGAGTGCGCCACGACGTCCACCTTGGCGGCGCCGGTGTCCCGGCGGACCTGCTCGACGTAGGCGGCGAGCCGGCCGGCGAGGACCTCGTTGACGGACTGGTGGGTGTCGTAGCCGAAGGAGAAGAGCTCCGCGTCGGCGTACCCGTCCGCGCGCAGGTCGGCCCTCAGGGACCCCCAGACGCCCGGGTCGGCGTTGTAGCCGTGCACGAAGACCACCGGGCTGCGCGGTGATGCCCGGTCAGGGGTCGGGGCGGACGCCGGCGCCGGACCCCGGCCGGCGGCATGGGCCGCGGCGGGCGCCATGAGCGCCAGGCAGAGCGTCAGGAGCGCGATCAGTCCCTGTCGAGCCGTCAGCATCCGGTCCCCCTTACCTTGTTACGCGCGAGTAGCGCGTGCGGTGCGGGCATGCTGCTGCCTGTCGGTACAGAAATCCACCCCCATGCAGCCGCGACACACCCACGGCCGGAGCATTCCAACGGGCGAAGAGTCCGAAATGCCCGAGATGATAGGACAAGCGACCGGCACTTCCGCCGGTCCTCTTGCGTCAGCGCTCTCGGGAGGTTCTGCCGTGACCGTCAGTCTTGAGCAGTTGCGCCGCTGCCACGTCGCCGTCGACCTGGGGGCGGCCAGGACCCGCGTGTACGTCAAGGGGGCCGGCCTCGTGGTCGACGAACCCAGCGTAGCCGCGGTCAACACGCGCACCGGCGCACTCATCGCCGTCGGAACCTTCGCCGAGCGGATGACCGGCCGCACGCCCGACTACATCAGGGTCGTGCGCCCCGTCTCCGGCGGCACCGTCGTCGACATCGAGATGGCCCAGCGGATGCTGCGCCACCTCCTCGGCGAGAAGCTGCGGCGCGCCCTGCGGCGCAAGCCGCGGCTGCGGGCCGCCGCCTGCACCCCGCACGACGCGGACCCGCTCGCCCAGCGGGCGGCCGTGGAGACCCTGGTCGGACTCGGCGCCCGGCGCGTCGAGCTCGTCGACACCCTGATCGCGGCGGCCGTCGGCTGCGGACTGCCCGTGGAGCAGCCGACCGCGACGATGATCATGGTGTGCGGAGCCGCGGCCACCCAGGTCGCCGTCCTCTCCCTCGGTTCGATCGTCACCGCCCAGCGGATCCCCGTCGGCGGCGAGGCCATCGACCACGCCGTCGTCCAGCACCTGCGGCACGCGCACGAGCTGATGCTCCCCAGCCAGGCCGTCCGGCCGCTCCAGCTGGCGCTGCACGGCAACGGCCTCACCTCCGGCGGGCCCGCCTCCACCCTCATCCACGGCCGGGACGTGGCCACCGGACTGGCACGTTCGGTCCACGTGGACACCGCGGCCGTACGCGACGCCATCCACACGCCGCTGACCGCCGTCCTCGACGGGATCGGCAAGGTCCTGCGGGACTGCCCGCCCGACCTGGTGGCCGACCTGACGGACCGGGGGATCATGATGGTGGGCGGCAGCGCCCTGCTGCCGGGCCTCGACCAGATGCTGCGGGACGCCACCGGCATGCCCGTCGCCATCGCCGAACGGCCCGACGTGTGCGCCGTGATGGGTCTCGGCGCGATGCTCGAAGGGAAGATCGCCCCCATGGTCCTCAACCCGCTGGCCGGATGACGGACGCCGCACGGGAACCGGCCCGGGAACCCGACGGCCCTCCCCACGAGCACAACGAGGACAACGGGGACAACGGGGACAGCGGGGACAGCGGGGACAGCGGGGACGACGCCGACGGCGCCGACGACCCGCACCACGGGGGCCACGGCCGCGGGAACCACGTGGAAGGGCACGTCGCAGGACACGGGAGGCCCGCCGACCCGTCCGACGAGGACGCGGCGAGCCTCCCGGTGCTGCTGGAGGCCGTACTGAGCGTCGGCTCCGAACTGGAACTGCGCGCCACCCTCCAGCACATCGTGGATTCCGCGGCCGAGCTGTGCTCGGCCCGCTACGTCGCGCTCGGGATCGTCGATCCCGAGCGCGTCCTGGTGACCGCCCTGTTCACCGCCGGGCTGACCGAGGAGGAACGGGCGGCCGTCCCCCACCTGCCGGACGGCCGCTCCGGCCTGCTCGGCGTCCTCGTCGAGGACCCCAGGCCGCTGCTCCTGGACGACCTCTCCCAGGACCCGCGGGCCGCAGGCTTCCCGCCCGGCCACCCGCCGATGCGCAGCTTCCTGGGAGTCCCGATCCGGGTGCACAGCGAGGTCTTCGGCAACCTGTACCTCACGGAGAAGCGCGGCGGCGGCTCCTTCACCGAGGACGACCTCGCCCTAGTACGCGTCCTGGCCGCGCAGGCGGGCATAGCGATCGGCAACGCCAGGCTCTACGAGACCGCCCGCCGCCGCGAGCGCTGGATCGACGGGGCCGCCGCCGTGACCACGGCCCTGCTGGCGGGCCGCCCCGCGGCGGACGCCCTGATGTGCGTGGCCGAACGCGCCCGGCTGCTCGCCGACGCCGCCGCCGGGGTGGTGCTCCAGCCGACCCCCGAGGGCGGCATGGAGATCGTCGCCGCCTCCACCCAGGGCGACCCCGGGGACCTGGTCGGGACGGCGATCGCCCCCGGATCACCGGTCCTGGAACAACTCCTCGGCGGCGAACCGGTCTTCATCGACGACTCGGCCACCGACCCGCGCATGACCACCCCCGTCCGGGAACGGTTCGGGCCGAGCATGATGCTGCCGCTCCAGAGCGGCGGCCGGCTGATCGGCACCCTGGCCCTGCCGCGCGCCCGCGGCGGTCCGGCGTACGACGCCGTGGACCGGCTGCTCGCCTCGCAGTTCGCCTCCCAGGCCGCGCTGGCCCTGGTCCTGGCGGACGCCCAGCACGACCGGGAGCAGCTCGCGGTGTACGAGGACCGCGACCGGATCGCGCGCGACCTGCACGACCTGGTCGTCCAGCGGCTGTTCGCCACCGAGATGATGCTGGAGAGCACGCGGCGGCGCGCCGAGAACGCCCCCTCCGGGGACACGGTGGGCGACGAACTCACCCGCGCCGTCGACGAACTGGACTCCACGATCCAGGAGGTCCGCACGGCCATCTTCGCCCTCCAGCAGCCGCCGACCGACGCCCCGACCGCTTTCCGCGGGCGGGTCCTGCGCGAGACGGGCGGCGCGGCGGTGCTGCTCGGCTTCCAGCCGTCGGTGCAGTTCGCCGGCGCGGTGGACGCCCTGATCCCGGCGGCCGTGGCGGGCGACCTGCTCACGGCCCTGCGCGGCGCCCTGGCCGCGGCGCACCGGCGCAGCCGGGTCACCTCGATCGAGGTGCTGGTGGACGCGTCGCCGGAGCGGGTCCGGCTGACCGTGACGGACGACGGCCGCACGGAATCGGGGGCGCGGGGCACGACGGTGACGTGGGAGGCGGCGCTCTGACGCCGGCCCCGCGTCAGAGCGCGCCCGGGCGGCCGGCCGCGCGCAGGGCGATCCGGGTGTTGGACTGGGCCACCCCCGCCTCCCGCTTCAGGCGGCGCAGCAGCCCGTCGAGGGCCGCGGGATCGGCGGCCCGGGCGCGTACGAGGTAGTCGTGCGCGCCGGTCACGTGGACGACCTCGGTGATCCCGGGGAGCTTGTCGACCTGCCGCTCGAACTCCTCGTTGGTGGTGTCCTGGCGCAGGGTGACGTCGATGAAGACGACGAGGCCGCCGGCCGTGTCGGCGGCCGGATCCACCACGACGGTGAACCCGCGGATCACCCCGTCCCGGCGCATCCGCCGCACCCGGTCGGCGGTGGCGTTGGCGCTGAGGCCGACGCGGACGCCGAGGTCGCGGTACGAGATCCGCGCATCCTCCTGCAGGATGCCGAGGATTTCCCTGTCGAGGCGGTCCATACCGCGATTCTCGCAGCCGGAGCCGATATGCGCGTTCGTACCGCGGAGGTGAGGTCCGAGGCTGCCCCCATGAGCGAACTGATGACGCCGGCCCTGGCGGGCGCCGCCGCAGGCCTGGGCGTGGCGATGCCGATGGGTGCGATGAGCGTGCTGCTGCTCCAGGAGGCGATGCGGCACCGCCGGGCGGCCATGGCCGCGGCCACCGGCATCGCCGTGGTCGACCTCGGCTACGCGGCGCTCGCCACGGCCCTCGGCCCCTGGGTGGCTTCGCACGTCTCCCCGATCGAGGCGTGGGTCCGGCTGGCCTCGGCGGCGATCCTGCTGGCCATCGCGGCCCACGGCCTCGCCGGATCCCGGGCGACACCCCCCGACCCGACGACCGGGGCGGACGATCCGGCGCCTCCCGCGGCGGCCGGCTCCGCCGCGGCCGGTCCCGCAGGAGTCGGGCGGACCGTCACCGGCCTCCGCCCCGCCAGGACCTTCGCCCGCTACGTGGCCCTGACCGCGATCAACCCCACCACCGCCCTCTACTTCGCCGCCCTCACCACGGCCCAGGGCGCCACCCTCGGCTCCGGCCCTGCGGGGGCCGCCTTCCTCGTCGGCGTCGGCGTCGCCTCCCTCCTCTGGCAGCACTCCCTCGTCGCGCTCGGCTCGCTGGCGGGCGCCCGCATCTCCGCCACCGCCCGCATCTGGACCTTCCGCCTCGGCTACGGCCTGGTCGCCGCCTACGCGCTGAAGATCGCCTTCCCGCTCCCGTGACCACCCCGCCCTCCGGGCCGGCCACGGGCCGCGGCGATACTCGGTCCCGTGAAGATGGGGATCCAGGGTTTCGAGCCGTCCTTCCTGGTCGGAACCGACACGGTCCGGCAGGCGCACGGAGCGCGGCTGGCGGCACTCGTCGGCCGTCGGCTGACGGGCTTCGCCCTGGTGCGCTTCGCCGAGGACGGGGACCCGTACGCCGACTGCCCGGTGGTGCTGGACTTCGAAGGCGTCCAGGTGGAGATCTGCCACTGGAAGTTCGACGAGCTCTCGATCGGCTGGGACACGATCAGCACGTCCGCCGCGATCGCGGGGTGGGAGGAGTCCGGCCTGACACCCCAGTGGTCCCACCGGGACGAACGGCTCGAACCCTTCGTCGGCCGCGAGCTGTGCGACGTCGCGCTCCTCGAATGGCGGCCGGAAGCGGCACACCGCGACCTGGCCGCCGGGGCGGTCACGGTGGAGTTCGTCTTCGACGCCGGAAGCCTGCGCATCGCCAACGGCATGGACGAGAACAGCATCGAGACCGGTGCGGCCCCGCCGGAGTACGTCCGGCACCGACCGGTTCGCTGAGCGGCCGCGGCCGCGGCCGCGCCGCACGCCGTCCGGTTCCCGCGCGGACCACGGGGGCCGGCCGAAGTACTGTCGCCCGGACATGACTTCGACCGAACCGACCTGGGGTGAACCCGTGACGACGAACCGCCTCTCGGCCCGCGCGGCCATCGCCTCCGTGACCGACACCGGCAGCTTCGCCGAGCTGGCCGCACCATCGCGGGAGTCCCCCGCCGACGGCCCGCTGGGCTGGGCCGGTTACGACGACTCCCGCGCCCGCGCCACCGCACGCACCGGCGAGGACGAGTCCGTCGTCACCGGCACCGCCAGCATCGGCGGGAGCGAAGCCGTCCTCGTCTCCTTCGAGTTCGGTTTCCTCGGCGGTTCGCTGGGGCAGCGCACCGGAGACCGGCTCGAAACCGCGTACGCGCACGCCCGCGAGCGCCGTCTGCCCCTGGTCTCGCTCATCGCCACGGGCGGCTCCCGCATGCAGGAGGGCATGCTCGCGCTCACCCAACTCCAGCGCGTGGCCCGCCAGTCCGTACTGACCAGGGCCGCCGGAATCCCCCAGATCGCCGTCCTGCGCGATCCGACCACCGGCGGCGGCTGGGCCACCCTGGGCGCCGGGGCCGACGTCGTCCTCGCGCTGCCCGGTGCCCAGGTCGGCTTCGCCGGGTCCCGGGTGCGCCCGGCGGACGCCGACCCGGCGGCCTACACCGCCGAGGGGCAGTACGCCGCCGGGCACGTGGACGCCGTGGTGCCCGCCGCGCACCTGCCGGGCACCCTCGCGAACTGGCTGCGCGTCCTCGCCGCGCCCCGCTCCGCCGATCCGGTCGACCCCCCGGCCGCGCCGGCCGACGTACGCCCGCCCGCCACCGGCTGGGACGCGGTACGGCAGGCGCGCGACCCCGGCCGGCCGCACGCCGAGGCGTACCTGGACGCGTACTTCGAGCTGCGCCTGCACCTCTCGGGGGACCGGGCCGGCGGCATCGACCCGGGGACGCTGTGCGGCTTCGGGCTGCGGGAGGGCCGGGCCGTGGCCTACACCGCCCAGTGCGGCACGGCCACCCGCCCGGCCGGATACCGCACGGCCGCCCGCGTGGTCCGGCTCGCGGACCGGCTCGGGATCCCCGTGCTCACCCTGGTGGACACCCCCGGCGCGGCCAACGACGCCGCCGCGGAGCACGCGGGCGCCGGCGCGGCCATCGCCGACACCTTCGCCGCGCTGGCGGCGGCCACCGTCCCCGTCACCACCCTCCTGATCGGCGAGGGCGGTTCGGGCGGCGCCCTCGCGCTGGCCGCGCCGGGCAACACCTGGGTGACCCCGGACAGCTACTTCTCGGTCATCGCCCCGGAACTGGCCGCGGCGATCCTCAAGCGCCCCCCGTCGGCCGCCCCCGCCACGGCGGACCAGCTCCGCATCCGCCCCCAGGACCTGGTGGCCCTGGGCGTCGCCCGCGGCATCGTCGGCCCGGAGGGCCCGCGGGACACCCCCTAGCCCCGGCGGTCGGAGCGGCACGGCAGGCGGCACGGCAGGCGGCGCGGCAGCGGCTACGCCTGCGGGGACCGGGCGTCGTAGCGGGCGAAGTTGCGCCAGCGCAGGGCCAGCAGGCCCACCACCAGCACGCAGGCCAGGCCGCCGCACGTGACGGCGACGGCCGGTGAGGTCAGGTCGGCGGCGCTGCCGGCGAGGAAGTCCCCGAGCCGGGGTCCGCCCGCGACGACCACGATGAAGACGCCCTGGAGGCGCCCGCGCATGTCGTCGGGGGTCGCGGCCTGGAGCATGGTGGTGCGGAACACCATCGAGACGGTGTCCGCGTACCCGGCCAGGGCGAGGAAGAACAGCCCGAGCCACAGGTTCCGCGTGAGGCCGAACACCGCGATGGCCAGCCCCCATCCGGCGACGGCGAGCAGGATCGCCAGCCCGTGCCGCCGGATGCGGGACTGCCAGCCGGAGAACAGCCCGCCGAGCAGCGCCCCGGCGGCGATCGCGGCCACCATCAGGCCGACCGTCTTGGCGTCGTCCCCGTACCAGAGGGCGGCGATGGCGGGGAACAGCGCCTTCGGCTGGGCCAGCACCATCGCGGCCATGTCGGTGAAGAACGTCATCCGGATGTTGGGCCGGGTCCCGAGGAAGCGCAGGCCGTCGGCGACGGAGGCCCTCCCCCGCGCGCCGTCGGCCCGGTCCGGCTTCATCGACGGCAGCCGCCACATCGCGTAGAGCGCGGCGGTGAAGGTGACGGCGTCGACCAGGTACGCCCACTCGTAGCCGCCGACGGCGACGATCAGCCCGCCCAGGGCGGGGCCGACCATCGTGCCGAAGGTCATGGTCACGGAGTTCAGGGCATTGGCCGCGGGCAGCTGTTCCGCGGGCAGCAGGCGCGGGATCATGGCGGACCGGGCCGGTCCGGTCAGTGCCCCGCAGACGGCCTGGAGCGCGACGACGGCGTACAGGAACCAGACCCGGTGGTAGCCGAGCAGGGCCGCCCCGGCGAGCGCGACCGACAGCGCGGCGGCGCCGAGCGAGCTGTAGAGGCCGAGCTTGCGCCGGTCCACGGTGTCGGCGATGGCCCCGCCGTAGAGGCCGAAGACGATCAGCGGGACGAGGGAGAAGAGCCCCACGAGACCGACGGCGAAGCTGGACCGGGTGATGTCGTAGACCTGGAGCGAGATCGCGAGGGCGGTCATCGCCTGGCCGACCCAGGAGATCGTCCCGCCGAACCACAGTCTCCGGTAGTCCGGGGACGTGCGCAGCGGGGTGAGGTCGGCGAATATTCGCCGCCGGGGGCGGGGCGGCGCACTAGTACGAGTCACATCGGATGATAAGCATCAGCCCGGTGGCGTCCCCAGGTCGCCGTCCGCCTTCTTCGCACACCGGCAACAGTCGCCCCACCCTGCTCCGGGCCCCCGGCGCGGGTGGCCCATTACCGGTAACTCGCCACTATCACCGGACATTTGACTGATTAGACGTGCGCTCCTCGCCGCGTGTTCAGCTCATGATGAAAAGACTCGTATGTCCAGGGAGGCGTAGTGATCGAACCTGGCAACAGCACCACGAGCACCGGCACGACGCAGAACACGGTGCGCCCCACCGTGCCCCTCACGGTCGGCGTCGAGGAGGAGTTCCTGCTCGTCGACGCCCGCACGCTCCGGGTGGTCCCCGCCGCCCCGCAGGTCCTGGCGACCGCCGCCGGACTGCCGGGCGAGATGCACCCCGAAGGCACCCGCTACCAGGTGGAGATATCCACCCCGGTCGCGGACTCGGCGGCGTCGCTGCGCGCCGAACTCGTCGCGCTGCGGCGCAACCTCCAGCGGGCGGCCCGCACCCACGGCTGCCGGCTGCTGGCCGCGCCCTCGCCGGTCGTCGCCGTGGAGGGGCCGCTGCACCTGACGGATGACGAGCCGCGCCAGCGCGAGCAGCACCGCCGCTTCGGCGCGCTCACCGACACCCTGGTCAGCTGCGGCCGCCACGTCCACATCGGCACGCTCGACGTGGACACGGCGGTGGCGGTGTCCAACCGGATCAGACCGTGGCTTCCCACGCTGATCGCGCTGGCCGCCAACTCGCCGTTCTGGGGCGGACGTGACACCGGTCACTCCAGCTGGCGGGCGATGGCCTGGTCCGGGTGGCCCTCGGCGGGCCCGCCTCCGCACTTCACGTCCACGGCCCACTTCCGGCGCTCCGTGCAGACCCTGCTCGGTTCGGGGGCGGCCCTGGACACCAAGATGGTCTACTGGGACCTCCGGCCGTCCGGGCACTGGCCGACGCTGGAGTTCCGGGCGCCGGACATGTCCCCGGCCGTCGACTCGGCGGTCCTGCAGGCCGAACTGGCCCGCGCGCTGGTGGCCACGGCGCTGCGCGAGATCCGCGAACAGCGCCCCGAGCCGGCCCTGCGGGACGACGTACTGCGCCTCGCGCGCTGGCGGGCGGCCCACGACGGCCTGGAGGGCTTCGGCCTCGACCCGTACACCGGCGCGGAACTCCCGGCGGCCGACCTGGCGGAGGCCCTGCTGGACCTGGTCGCCCCGGACCTGGCCGCCGCGGGCGACCTGGACCACGCGGCCAAGACCATGGCCGGCCTCCTGCGCGACGGCTCGGGCGCCCACCGCCAACGAGCGGCCTACGCCCGCCGCCAGGACCTGACCGACGTCCTGCGCCACCTCGCGGACGAAACGGAGGACTTCTAACCGGACCGCACCGGCCCACTGGGGCGGCCGGGAGGCAGTCGAGCCGTCGCGGCGGGGCCGGAAACGCCAAAGCCGCAGGTGCGATCGTTTCTGCACCTGCGGCTTGCGGTGGGGCGGGTGGGACTCGAACCCACGGCCGACGGATTATGAGTCCGCTGCTCTAACCGGCTGAGCTACCGCCCCTTCACGGCGTGGCGCGTACACGTGTGCGCGCCGTCTGCCGCAGCATAGCCGCTCATACGATCTCCTGCTTCGGATGCCTCGCATGATCGGCTTCGCCTGTTCAGAGAGACCGCGCTGAGGGCTGCCCGGTTCCCGAAAAGGGCTACAAAGCGAAAAGAGGACCCCGTGGGGTCCTCTTCTCTGCTTTGCTCCCCCGGCTGGACTCGAACCAGCAACCCTCCGGTTAACAGCCGAATGCTCTGCCAATTGAGCTACAGGGGACTGCGCTCCCCCGACTGGACTCGAACCAGTAACCTGCCGGTTAACAGCCGGCTGCTCTGCCAATTGAGCTACAGGGGATTGCTGCGGTGCATCGAACAGCCCACCTCCGGCCTTGCCGGGGGGCGAGCGCTCGCTGCGAGACATAGATTAGCGCAAGCAGGGGGGTGCTCCGCCAATCGGTATCGACAGCAGGCCGGGCACCACACGACGAAGGGTGACAGGCATGCGGTACAAGGTCACGTTCGTGGTCGGACTGGCTCTCGGGTACGTGCTCGGAACGCGGGCCGGACGCGAGCGCTACGAGAAGCTGAAGAAGTCCGCCCGGCAGGTCGCGCAGAACCCCGCGGTGCGCAACGCCGCCGAGACCGCGGGCCACACCGGGCGCGAGTACGCCGGTAAGGCCTTCGCCGTGGTGAGCGACAAGGTCGGCGACGCCGTACCGGAATCGCTCGCCGGACGGGTGCGCGGACTGCGCGGCCGGGCCGGCGGCGGCACCGCCGACGACGAGTGGGGCACCAGCAACACCTGACCCACCACGGGCCACGCCCGGAGCCCCTGGGACCCATGAGGTTTCAGGGGCTCCGGGACGTCGACACCGGCTCCGCGTGCGGCAGAATTCTCCGCATGGGGATAGTCGCCGGGCTGGACAGCTCTTCCGCCTTCACACGCATCGTCGTCTGTGACACCGAGACCGGCGCGGTGCTGCGCCAGGGGTACGCGCCCCATCCGCAGCCCGTGGGCGAACCCGACGGCGCCAGCCCCCACGAGACCGATCCGCAGGCCTGGCTGCTCTCGCTGGGCGAGGCCGCCGGCGGCGGGATCCTGGAGGGGGTCCAGGCCATCGGGGTCTCCGCCCAGCAGCACGGCCTGCTCCCGCTGGACCCGCAGGGCGCCCTGGTGCGCCCGGCTCTCGTCGGCAACGACAAGCGCGGCCAGGTCGCGGCCGCCGACCTCACCGAAGCCCTCGGCGGGCGGCACGCCTGGGCCGAGGCGGTGGGCTCGGTCCCGCATTCCGCGCAGCCGGTCGCGAAACTGGCCTGGCTGGCCCGCACCGAGCCCGAGGCGGCCCGCCGGGTGGCCGTACTGATGTCCCCGCACGACTGGCTGGTCTGGCAGCTGCTGGGCCGGCCGGCGCGGCGGACCACCGACCGCGGCGGCGCCTCCGGCACCGGTTACTGGTCGGCGGCGACCGGAGCCTGGCGGCCCGACCTCGTCGAGCTCGCGCTCGGACACCGGGCGCTGCTGCCCGAGGTGCTCGGCCCGGCCGACGCCGCCGGGACCACGCCCGAGGGCCTGCTGATATCCGCCGGCACCGGCGAGACGATGGCGGCCGCGCTCGGCCTGGGGCTGGGCCCCGGCGACGCGGTGGTCTCCCTCGGTGCCTCCGGCTCGGTGATGGCGGTGCACCACGAGGCGCTGTCGGAGCCGGGCGGGCTGATCACCTCCCTGGCCGACGCCACCGGCATGCACCTGCCCGTGGTGAACACCTCCAACGCCGTACGGGCCCTGCGCGGCACCGCCGAGCTGCTCGGCACGGACCTGGAGGGGCTGTCCGAGCTCGCGCTGAAGTCGACGCCGGGCGCGCACGGCCTCGTACTCCTGCCGTACCTGGAGGGCGAGCGCACGCCGAACCTGCCGCATTCCGCCGGAACCCTCAGCGGTCTTCGCCGGGACTCGATGAAGCCGGAGCACCTGGCCCGGGCGGCCTTCGAAGGCATGCTGTGCGGCCTGGTGGACGCCCTCGACGTGCTGCGCTCGCGCGGGGTCGAGATCCGCCGGGTCTTCCTGCTGGGTGCGGCGGCCGAGCTGCCCGCCGTGCAGGCGGCGGCCCCCGGGCTGTTCGGCACGCAGATCGTCGTACCGGCGCCGGCCGACTACGCCGCGCTGGGCGCGGCCCGCCAGGCCGCATGGGCCCTCGGTGTGGCGCAGGGCACACTGGCCCCGCACACCCCGCCCGTGTGGCCCGCCCCTTCGGCGCAGGTCTTCGAGCCGGACGAGGAGTTCGCGGCCTGGCAGGGCGTCCGCCAGCAGTACGTCGCGACGCGCGAGCAGATCCACCCCGGGGCCTTCTGACGGGGCGGCGGCGGGGGTCGTAGGACCCTCGCGGCGCGGCTGGTCCTTTTGACCGGCCTTTGCGAAATCCGGTGGGGATCACAGGGCCGATTGGCCGAAGATGGGTTGAACCCCTCGATCGTGCCGACCGGAGCCTGCGCGTGCTCATACGACTTCTGCGGACCCACCTGGGTCCGTACCGGAAACCCATCGCGGCGCTGGTCCTGCTGCAACTGCTGCAGACCAGCGCCAGCCTCTACCTGCCCACCCTGAACGCCGACATCATCGACAACGGTGTCGTCAACGGCGACACCGGCTACATCCTGCGCTTCGGCGCACTGATGCTCGGCGTGTCACTCGTCCAGCTCGTCTGCAACGTCGGGGCCGTCTACTTCGGCGCCCGCACGGCCGCGGCCGTCGGCCGTGACGTCCGCGCCGCCGTCTTCGACCGGGTGCAGAGCTTCTCCGCCCGGGAGCTCGGCCACTTCGGCGCCCCGTCCCTGATCACCCGTACGACCAATGACGTCCAGCAGGTCCAGATGCTGGTGCTGATGACCTTCACCCTGATGGTGTCGGCTCCCATCATGTGCGTCGGCGGCATCGCCATGGCCCTCTCGCTGGACGTACAGCTGTCGGGCGTCCTGCTGGCCGTGGTCCCCGTGCTCGGGATCTCGGTCGGCGCCATCGTCTACCGGACACGGCCGCTGTTCCGCCTGATGCAGGACCGCCTGGACACTGTGAACCGGGTACTGCGCGAGCAGATCACCGGCAACCGCGTGATCCGCGCCTTCGTCCGCGACGACTACGAGAAGGACCGCTTCCGCGAGGCCAACGCGGACCTGACGGGCGTGTCGCTGGCCTCGGGCAAGCTGCTGGCCCTGATGTTCCCGACCGTGATCGTCGTCGTGAACATCTCCAGCGTCGCCGTCATCTGGTTCGGTGCGATGCGCGTCGACAGCGGCGGCATGGAGATCGGCCAGCTCACGGCCTTCCTCGCCTATCTGATGCAGATCGTCATGTCCGTGATGATGGCCACCTTCATGTTCATGATGGTGCCGCGCGCCGAGGTCTGCGCGGAGCGCATCCAGGAGGTGCTGGACACCGAGTCCAGCGTCGTCCCGCCCGCCGACCCGGTACGCGCACTCGCCCGCCGCGGGTTCCTGGAGCTGCGCCGCGCCGACTTCGGCTACCCGGGTGCCGAGGCGCCCGTCCTGCGCGGCGTGGACCTGGTGGCCCGCCCCGGCGAGACCACGGCCGTGATCGGCTCCACCGGAAGCGGGAAGTCCACGCTGCTGGGCCTGGTCCCGCGGCTGTTCGACGCGACCGGCGGCGAGGTCCTGGTCGACGGTGAGGACGTACGCCGCCTCGACCCCGCACTGCTGGCGAAGACCGTCGGCATGGTGCCGCAGAAGCCGTACCTGTTCTCGGGCACCATCGCCTCCAACCTGCGCTACGGGCGCCCCGACGCCAGCGACGAAGAGCTGTGGCAGGCCCTGGAAGTCGCCCAGGCCAAGGACTTCGTCTCGGCGCTGGAGGGTGGTCTGGACGCTCCCGTCACCCAGGGCGGAACGAACGTCTCCGGCGGCCAGCGCCAGCGTCTGGCCATCGCCCGGACGCTCGTCCAGCGCCCGGAGATCTACCTCTTCGACGACTCCTTCTCGGCCCTGGACTACGCGACGGACGCGGCGCTGCGCGCGGCGCTCGCCCGCGAGACCGAGGACGCGACCGTGGTCATCGTCGCCCAGCGGGTCGCCACGATCCGCGACGCCGACCGGATCATCGTCCTGGACGAGGGTCAGGTCGTGGGCGAGGGACGCCACCACGAGCTGATGGCCGGCAACGAGACCTACCGGGAGATCGTGCTCTCCCAGCTGACGGAGGCGGAGGCCGCATGAGCGGGCCCGGAGGACGGATGATGATGGGGCCGGCCGCGCGGTCCCTGGACTTCAAGGGATCGGGCAAGCGGCTGCTGGCCCAGCTCGCGCAGGACCGGGCCAAGCTGTGGGGCATGGTCCTCGCCGTCGTCGGCAGCGTGGCCTGCGCCGTCGTCGGCCCGAAGATCCTCGGTGAGGCGACCGACCTGGTCTTCGCGGGGATCGTCGGCCGGCAGATGCCGGCCGGTGTGACCAAGGAGCAGGCTCTGGAGGGGATGCGCGCCCGTGGTGACGAGGGCATGGCGGACATGCTGTCCGGCACCGACTTCACCCCGGGCCAGGGCATCGACTTCGGCGCGGTCGGGGTCGTGGCGATCTGGGCGCTGGTGGTCTTCACCCTGGCCGGCCTGCTGATGCTGGTCGCGACCCGGCTGTCGAACCACGTCATGAACGGCACCCTGTACCGGATGCGCGAGGAGCTGCAGGCGAAGCTGTCGCGGCTGCCGCTGTCGTACTTCGACCAGCAGAAGCGCGGCGAGGTGCTGAGCCGGGCCACCAACGACATAGACAACATCGGCCAGACCCTGCAGCAGACGATGGGTCAGCTGCTGAACTCGCTGCTGACGATCGTCGGCGTGCTGGCGATGATGTTCTGGATCTCGCCGTTGCTGGCGCTGGTCGCGGTGGGCACCGTCCCGGTCTCGGTCTACGTCGCCGCGAAGATCGGCAAGAAGTCGCAGCCGCAGTTCGTGGAGCAGTGGAAGACGACCGGCACGCTCAACGCCCACATCGAGGAGATGTACTCGGGGCACAACCTGGTCAAGGTCTTCGGCCGGCAGGAGGAGTCCGCGGCGGTCTTCGCCGAGCAGAACGAGGCGCTGTACCGGGCCTCGTTCAAGGCCCAGCTGGTCAGCGGCATCATGCAGCCGGTGATGTTCTTCATCTCGAACATCAACTACGTGCTGATCGCGGTGGTCGGCGGCCTCCGGGTCGCCTCCGGCACCCTGTCCATCGGTGACGTGCAGGCCTTCATCCAGTACTCGCGGCAGTTCTCGATGCCGCTGACGCAGGTCGCGTCGATGGCGAACCTCGTGCAGTCCGGCGTCGCCTCGGCGGAGCGGGTCTACGAGCTGCTGGACGCCCCGGAGCAGGAGCGCGACGCGGACGTTCCGGAGCGTCCGCAGGAGCTGCGCGGCCAGGTCACCTTCGACAAGGTGGCCTTCCGCTACGAGCCGGACCGGCCGCTCATCGAGAACCTCTCGCTCTCGGTGGAGCCGGGCCACACGGTCGCGATCGTCGGCCCCACAGGTGCCGGCAAGACGACCCTGGTGAACCTGCTCATGCGGTTCTACGAGGTCACGGGCGGGGAGATCGCCCTGGACGGGGTGGACATCGCCAAGATGACCCGCGAGGAACTGCGCGGCGGCATCGGCATGGTGCTCCAGGACACCTGGCTGTTCGGCGGCACCATCGCGCAGAACATCGCCTACGGTGCCTCGCGCGAGGTCACGCGTGCCGAGATCGAGGAGGCGGCGCGGGCCGCCCACGCGGACCGGTTCATCCGGACCCTGCCGGACGGCTACGACACCGTGCTGGACGACGAGGGCGCGGGCGTCAGCGCGGGCGAGAAGCAGCTGATCACCATCGCCCGGGCGTTCTTGTCGGACCCGGTGATCCTCGTCCTCGACGAGGCGACCAGTTCGGTGGACACCCGTACCGAGGTGCTGATCCAGAAGGCGATGGCCCGGCTCGCGCACGGCCGTACGTCCTTCGTGATCGCGCACCGGCTCTCCACCATCCGTGACGCCGACCTGATCCTGGTGATGGAGAGCGGTTCGATCGTGGAGCAGGGAACGCACGAGGAGCTGCTGGCGTCGGGCGGCGCCTACGCCCGGCTGTATGCGGCGCAGTTCGCCCAGGCGGTCGCGGAGGTCGACTGACCGCGGCACGTGCGGGTGGGGGCGTCCTCCGGGGCGCCCCCTTCCGGTTTGTGCTTCCCCTTCCCTGCGTCAGTCGAGGTAGCCGCGCAGCTGGTCGGCGAAGGCGTGGTCGCGCAGCTTGTTGAGGGTCTTGGACTCGATCTGGCGGATGCGTTCGCGCGTCACGCCGAAGATCCGGCCGATCTCCTCCAGGGTGCGCGGCCTGCCGTCCGCGAGTCCGTACCGCAACTGCACGACCTTGCGCTCGCGTTCGCCGAGGGTCGACAGGACCGCTTCCAGGTGCTCGCGCAGCAGGAAGAAGGCGGCCGACTCCACGGGCGAGGCGGCGTCCCCGTCCTCGATGAGGTCGCCGAGCGCGACGTCGTCCTCCTCGCCGACGGGGGCGTGCAGGGACACCGGCTCCTGGGCGAGGCGCAGCACCTCCAGGACCCGCTCGGGGGTCAGTTCCAGGTGAACGGCGACCTCTTCGGCGGTGGGTTCGTAGCCGCGTTCCTGGAGCATGCGGCGCTGGACGCGCACGACGCGGTTGATCAGCTCGACGACGTGGACGGGCACGCGGATGGTGCGGGCCTGGTCGGCGAGGGCCCGGGACATCGCCTGCCGGATCCACCAGGTGGCGTAGGTGGAGAACTTGTACCCGCGGGCGTAGTCGAACTTCTCAACGGCCCGGATCAGCCCGAGGTTCCCCTCCTGGACCAGATCGAGCATGGTGAGCCCGCGGCCCACGTACCGCTTCGCGACGGAGACGACCAGGCGCAGGTTCGACTCGATGAGACGGCGCTTGGCCATGCGTCCCATCACGACGAGCCGGTCGAGGTCGAGGGCGAGCTGGGAGTCGAGGTCGGGGGTGGTGCCGAGCTTCTCCTCGGCGAACAGCCCGGCTTCGACGCGCCGCGCCAGATCCACCTCCTCCGCGGCGGTGAGCAGCGGGATCCTGCCTATCTCGCGCAGGTACTGGCGGAACAGGTCGGCGGAGGGGCCCGCTCCGCCCCCGTTCTCGCCGCTGTCCCGCCTGCGCTGCACGGGCACCGGCTCGATCAGCTCCAGTACCTCGGGCTCTTCGTCCACGGCTTCGGCCTCCGAGGACTCGCTCGCGTTCACGGTCAGGGTCCGGGTCTGCACGGGGGCGACCTCCAGGGCTCCGAGGACGGGGGCACCGCTTTCAGTGTGGGGTAAGACACATCGCTGCCACGAGGGGCGTGCGAGTACTTTCTGAGTCCGGTGCGTGACCGATGGTTACCCCCGGGCGGGAACGCCGATGCGGATCGGATGCATGTCCGAGCGGATCGGCTCCATGCCCGAGTGCGCGACCCACGGGACGGTGCGCTGCGCGGGCGCGGCAAGCCGCCACGGCTCGATTCCTCTTCGCCGTGCGGGAGTTGGAGCCGCCCCGCAGCGTGCCGGCCGAGAGGGAGCACTGCGCGGCGGAGTGACCGGAGCCGGTCGCCCGCGGTGACGGGGACATTGCGGCCCGGCCGGTGGAGCCCCGCGTCCGGCCTTCGAGGAGGCCCGTAGCGGGACGTCGTGTCGATCAGGCCGGCTCGACGCGGACCGCGCACACCTTGAACTCCGGCATCCGGGAGGTGGGGTCCAGGGCCGGGTTGGTCAGGGTGTTGGCGCGGCCCTCGCCCGGCCAGTGGAAGGGCATGAAGACCGTGTCCGCGCGGATGGCGTCCGTGATGCGCGCCGGGGCCACGGCGCGGCCGCGCCGGGACGTGACCGCGAGGGGGCTCCCGTCGACCGCGCCGATGCGGGCGGCGAGGCGCGGGTGGAGTTCCACGAAGGCGCCGGGGGCGGCCTCGTTGAGCTCGTCCACCCGGCGGGTCTGGGCGCCGGACTGGTACTGGGCGACGACGCGGCCGGTGGTGAGCAGGAGCGGGAACTCCGCGTCGGGGACCTCGGCGGCGTCGCGGTGCGCGACGGGGACGAAACGGGCCCGGCCGTCGTCGGTGGCGAAGCGGTCGAGGAAGAGGCGTTGGGTGCCCGCCGAGCCCTCCGGGCAGGGCCAGAAGACGCCCTGTTCGGACTCGATGCGGTCGTAGGTGATGCCCGAGTAGTCCGCAGGTCCGCCGGCCGAGGCGCGGCGCAGCTCGTCGAAGACCTCCTCGGGGGCGGTGGGGAAGCCCTTCTCGACGCCGAGGCGGGCGGCGAGGCCGTGCAGGACGTCCAGGTCGCTGCGGACCCCCGGGGGCGGGGTCAGGGCGCGGCGCCGGAGCAGGACGCGGCCCTCCAGGTTGGTGGTGGTGCCGGTCTCCTCCGCCCACTGGGTGACGGGGAGGACGACGTCGGCGAGGGCGGCCGTCTCGGAGAGCACGACGTCGGCGACGGCGAGGAAGTCCAGCGAGCGGATCCGGTCCTCGACGTGCGCGGCGCGCGGGGCCGAGACCACGGGGTTGGAGCCCATCAGGAGGAGGGACTTCACGTCGGTGCCGAGGGCGTCGAGGAGTTCGTAGGCGCTGCGGCCGGGCCCGGGGAGGCTGTCGGGGTCGACGCCCCAGACCTCGGCGACGTGCGCCCGCGCCGCCGGGTCGGTCAGCTTGCGGTAGCCGGGGAGCTGGTCGGCCTTCTGGCCGTGCTCGCGTCCGCCCTGGCCGTTGCCCTGGCCGGTGAGACAGCCGTAGCCGGACAGCGGACGGCCGGCCCGGCCGGTGGCCAGGCACAGGTTGATCCAGGCGCCGACGGTGTCGGTGCCCTTGGACTGCTGCTCCGGGCCGCGGGCGGTCAGCACCATCGCGGAGTCCGGGGCGCAGAACAGGCCGACGGCCTCGCGCAGGGCCGGGACCGGAACGCCGGTGATCCGTTCCACCAGCTCGGGCCAGTGGGCCATGGCGGCGGCCCGGGCCTCTTCCCAGCCGGTGGTGCGGGCGGCGATGAACTCCTCGTCGGTGCGGCCGTCGGCGACCACGAGGTGCAGGAGGCCCAGGGCGAGCGCGAGGTCGGTGCCGGGGCGCGGGGCGAGGTGCAGGTCGGCGTGTTCGGCGGTGCGGGTGCGGCGCGGGTCGATGACGATCAGAGTGCCGCCGTTGGCCTTGAGTTCGGTGAGGTAGCGCAGGGCGGGCGGCATGGTTTCGGCCAGGTTCGAGCCGACGAGGATCACGCAGCCGGTGCGGGGGATGTCCTCCAGCGGGAAGGGCAGGCCGCGGTCGAGCCCGAAGGCCTTCTGGTGCGCGGCGGCGGCCGAGGACATGCAGAAGCGGCCGTTGTAGTCGATCTGTGAGGTGCGCAGGGCGACGCGGGCGAACTTGCCGAGCGCGTACGCCTTCTCGTTGGTGAGCCCGCCGCCGCCGAAGACGCCGACGGCGTCCGGCCCGTGGGTGCGGGCCGTGCGGGCCAGGCCCGCCGCGACGGCGTCGAGGGCCTCCTCCCAGGTGGCCGGTTCGAGCCGCCCTGCGTGGGTGCGGACGAGCGGCTCGGTGAGGCGTACCCGGGAGGAGAGCACGGCGGGCGCGGTGCGGCCCTTGCCGCACAGCGCGCCCCGGTTGACCGGGAAGTCGGCGCGCTCCTCCACCGTCACGCCCGCGCCGCCCGGCTCGGGCCGCAGGTTCATGCCGCACTGCAGCGCGCAGTACGGGCAGTGCGTGGCGGTGGTCGTTCCCGGGGTGTGCATACGGTCCAGCGTGCGTCGTCGGTGTTACGCGCGCCGCCGCCCCGCGTTACGTCCCGGGGTGCTCCGCCTCAGCGCGGGACGCCGCCGCCGGTGAGGGCCGCGGTGAGGCGGAGCCGCGGCGGGCGCCGTGGGCGGGAGCGGCGGGGGTCAGTGCCTGGTCGGGTGGTGGGGGGGCAGGCCTGCGGTCCAGCCGCCGTCGACGGCGAGTTCGGCGCCGGTCATGTAGGCGGCGGCGTCGGAGAGGAGGAAGGCGACGGCGGCGGCCACTTCCTCGGGGACCCCGACGCGGCCCATGGGAGCGCCCGGGTAATTGCCCTCGCCGGCCCGGATGCCGACCGGGGCGGTCATGGGCGTCAGCGTCATGCCGGGGTGCACGGAGTTGACGCGGATCCCCGCCTCGGCGAGCTCGACCGCGCCGATCTTCGACAGACCGCGCACGCCCCATTTGGAGGCGCCGTAGCCGGCGGTGAGCGCGAGGCCGGTCAGGCCGGCCGCGGAGGAGATGTTGACGATGGAGCCGCCTCCGTGGGCGCGCAGCAGCGGGATCGCGGTCCTGATCCCGATGAACACGCCGACCAGGTTGATGTCGACGACCCGGCGGAAGTCCTCGACGCTCTCGTGCTCCAGCAACTGGCCGGAGGCTATGCCCGCGTTGTTGACGAGGCCGTCGATCCGGCCGAACTCGGAGACCGCGCGCTCCAGCGCCGCCGCCCAGTCGGGCTCGCTCCGCACGTCGTGCCGGACGAAGCACGCAGCGTCGCCGAACTCGGCGGCGGTGGCGGCGCCCTCCGCCTCCAGCACGTCGGTGATCAGCACCCGGCCGCCGCCGTCGACGACGGTCCGGGCCGCCGCGGCGCCGAGACCACGGGCTCCGCCGGTGATGACGACGACCTTGCCGCTCAGATCCACCACAGGCACGGTTCCCCACCCCTGACGCTCGCGACCGACCGATCGACCGACCAGACAACCGACCAGACAACCGCCCAGGCATATGACTATTCGGCATATCCGACGGTGCGTCAGTCTGCCAGAGCCGCCAGGGCCTGCGACACCCCCTGTTCCTTCGGTCCCAGGAAGTGCGGTGCGGGCTTGAAGGCCGCGTCCAGGGCCGCCTTGCCGGCGGCGAAGAACTCCCGCGCCTGGCCGTAGTACCAGGTCGAGTCGTGCACGTCGGCCACCCCGACGCCGTACGAGTCCAGGCCCGCCGCCTGGCACAGGGCCACGGCCCGGCGTATGTGGAAGCCCTGGGTGACCAGCACGGCCCGGTCGACCCCGAAGATCTCCTTGGCCCGCACGCAGGAGTCCCAGGTGTCGAAGCCCGCGTAGTCACTGACGATCCGCCCGTCCGGGACCCCCTTGCCCGTCAGGTACGTACGCATCGCGTCGGGCTCGTCGTACTCCCGGCGGCTGTTGTCCCCCGTGACCAGGACGACCTTGACCTTGCCGGTGCGGTACAGCTCGGCGGCGGCGTCCAGCCGGTCGGCGAGATAGGGCGTCGGCCGCCCCCGCCACAGACCGGCCCCGAACACGACCGCGACATCGGCGGCGGGGGCGTCCGCCGTCGTCCGCAGCCGGTCCGCGGCCGACGCGTGCGTCCACGCCGACGGGAGCAGCGCCAGCACGCAGGCCGCCATCACCACCTGCACCGCCAGCCGTCTGCCCCGGACCCCGCGCAGCCTCCGTGCCCACTCCGGCCGCCCCGACCGCCCCGACCGCCCCGGCCGCACGTCCGCCACCGCCCCCACCAGCGCTCGCGCCCGCACCCTCAGCCGCGCCACCGCCCGCACCCGCGCCCGGCTCCTGATCTCCATGACCGCCCCTCCCGCACACCACCCGCACCGCACACCGTTCGCACACATTGACGATCACCACCCGGCGCGGAGTTCCGCCACCGCCCCCTTTCACCCGTACGAATGACCGAGTGAGCACCCCGCAAACACCTGTCACGCCGGCGCAACGCACCCGCAACGTCCGGCCCGCAGGATCGGTTCATGACGGAGCCGGTGCACCCTCCCGACAGCCCCTCCCTCCCGTTCGGCAGCGCGGCCGAGCTGCTGACCCGGATCACCGCCCAACTCGGCACGCAGCTCAGCGGACTGCGACCGCCCCGCACCCGCACCCCCGGAGACCGCCCATGCAGCAGCCCACCCTCGTCGCCGTGGCCCACGGCAGCCGCGACCCGCGCGCCCTGCGCACCGCCCTCGCCCTCCTCGAACGGGTCCGCGAGCTCCGCCCGCGCCTCGACGTACGGCTCGGCCACATCGAGCTGAACGAGCCGCTGCTCGACGACACCTTGCGCACGGTGTCCGGCGCGGCCGTACTTGTCCCGCTGCTGCTCGGCCGGGGGTACCACGTCAAGCGCGACCTCCCTGCGGCCGCCGCCCGGGCCACCCACCTGGAGACCCGCGTGGCCGTCCCGCTGGGCCCCCACCCGCTGCTCGTCGAGGCCCTGTGCGAACGGCTCGCGGAGGCGGGCTGGACCCCCGGCACCGCCGTCGTGCTCGCCGCCGCCGGCTCCCGCGACCCCGATTCGGCCACCGACACCCGCCGCACCGCCGCGCTGCTGTCCGCACGCCTGGGCGGCGTCCCGGTGGTGCCCGCCTACGCCTCGGCCGCCGCGCCCGGCGCCCCCGAGGCCGTCCGGTCCCTCGCCGCCCGCGGCCACCACCGGATCGCCGTCGCCTCGTACTTCGCCGCTCCCGGCCGGTTCGCCACCCAGACCGCCGCGGCCTCCCCCGCCCTCGCGGCCGACCCGCTGGGCGACCACCCCGCCCTGGCCCGGCTGGTGCTGCGCCGCTACGACGAGGCCCTGGACCGTCCCACCACCCGCCACCGGCCGGAACTCGTCTCCGCCTGATCCCGGTTTGTCAGTCGTTGCGGTTACCGTCTTGTCATGGAAGGCACCGCGCACGCCCCCGCAGACGACCTCTACCCGCCCTACGACCCGGCCGCCACCGAGCGCTTCGCCGCCGAGCCCGACAAACGGCCCGGGCGCACCGCCTTCCAGCGCGACCGGGCCCGCGTGCTGCACTCCGCCGCGCTGCGCCGTCTCGCCGGGAAGACCCAGGTGGTCACCCCCGGCACGCGTTCGTACGACTGGGACGCCAGCCCGCGCACCCGCCTGACCCACTCGCTGGAGTGCGCCCAGGTCGGACGGGAACTCGGTGCCGCGCTCGGCTGCGACCCCGACCTCGTCGAGGCCGCCTGCCTCTCGCACGACATGGGCCACCCGCCCTTCGGCCACAACGGCGAGGAGGCGCTCAACGAGTTCGCCAAGGACTGCGGCGGCTTCGAGGGCAACGCCCAGTCGCTGCGCCTGCTGACCCGGCTGGAGCCCAAGCGGTTCGTGCCCGACCCGGCGACCGGGCAGCCGGTCAGCGTCGGCCTCAACCTCACCCGGGCCTGCCTGGACGCCGCCACCAAGTACCCGTGGGCCCGCGGCGGCCACCCGACCGACCCGGACTCGGTCAAGTTCGGGGCGTACGAGGACGACCTGCCCGTCTTCGAGTGGCTGCGGCTCGGCGCGCCCGCCGACCGCAAGTGCTTCGAGGCCCAGGTCATGGACTGGGCGGACGACGTCGCCTACTCCGTCCACGACTTCGAGGACGGTCTGCACGCCGGGCACCTCGACCCCAACCTCCTCTTCGCCGAGCCCGAGCGGGCCGCGATCTGGCAGGTCGCCATCGGCCGGTACGTCCCCGCCGGCACCTCCCCCGAGGAGCTGCGCGCCGCCCTGGACCGGCTGATGGAGCAGGAGTGGTGGCCGCACGGGTACGACGGCTCCGCCGTCGCCCAGGCCCGCCTGAAGGACGCCACGAGCCAGCTGATCGGCCGCTTCTGCCTGGCCGCCGAAGGAGCCACGCGGGAGGCGTACGGCTCCGGCCGCCTCACCCGGTACGGTGCCGAGCTGGTCGTCCCCCGGGAGGCGCGCAACGAGTGCGCGGTCCTCAAGGCCGTCGCCGACCTGTACGTCATACAGCGCGACGAGCAGGAGCGCATCCGCGCCGACCAGCGCATCGTCCTGGCCGAACTGGCCGAGGCCCTCAGCGCCCGCGCCCCCGAAGGCCTGGACCCGCAGTTCCGCGCCATCTTCGACGCGGCCGAGGACGACAGGGCCAGGAAGCGGGCGGTGGTCGACCAGATCGCGTGTCTCACCGACGCTTCCGCCCGTTCCCTCCACGCACGCCTCACCCGGCGCACCCGACGCGCCGAAGGGTGAGCTGATCGAGCCACTCCCCCTTCACGCGGCAGGCTCAGTGCGGGACGCTCGCATGTGGTCGCATGTGGCGTAGAAGTTATGAGGAGGCATCAGGTGGTCGACGCACACCGGACATTCGTCATCGTCGGCGCGGGGCTCGCCGGGGCGAAGGCGGCCGAAACGCTGAGGTCGGAGGGGTTCACGGGGCGGGTGATCCTGATCGGCGACGAGCGTGACCATCCCTACGAACGCCCCCCGCTGTCCAAGGGCTACCTGACGGGCAAGGAGGAGCGCGAGAGCGTCTTCGTGCACGAGCCGTCCTGGTACGCGGCCTCCGACATCGAGCTGCACCTCGGCCAGCCGGCCGTCCACCTCGACCGGGAAGCCAAGCGGGTGGTCCTCGGGGACGGCACCGTCGTGCACTACGACAAACTGCTCCTGGCCACCGGCGCCGAGCCGCGCAGGCTGGACATCCCCGGCACCGGGCTGGCCGGGGTGCACCACCTGCGGCGGCTCGCGCACGCCGAGCGGCTGCGCCACGTGCTGGCCGGCCTGGGACGCGACAACGGCCACCTGCTGATCGCGGGCGCCGGATGGATCGGGCTGGAGGTCGCCGCCGCGGCCCGCGGGTACGGCGCCGAGGTGACCGTCGTCGAGCCGGAGGCCACCGCGCTGCACGCCGTGCTCGGCCCCGAGATCGGCCGGCTCTTCGGCGACCTGCACGCCGATCACGGGGTGCGCTTCCACTTCGGGGCCCGGCTCACCGAGATCGTGGGTCAGGACGGCATGGTGCTGGCGGCCCGTACGGACGACGGCGAGGAGCACCCCGCGCACGCCGTGCTCGCCGCGATCGGGGCGGCGCCGCGGACGGCGCTCGCCGAGACCTCCGGGCTCGCACTGGTCGACCGGGAGCACGGCGGCGGCATCGCCGTGGACGCCTCACTGTGCACGTCCGACCCGGACGTCTACGCGGTCGGCGACGTGGCCGCCGCCCACCACCCGGCGCTCGGGACCCGGCTGCGGGTCGAGCACTGGGCCAATGCCCTGAACGGCGGCCCGGCGGCCGCCCGGGCGATGCTGGGCCAGCCGGTCAGCTACGACCGGGTGCCGTACTTCTTCTCGGACCAGTACGACGTGGGCCTGGAGTACTCGGGCTACGCCCCGCCCGGCGGCTACGACCAGGTATTGATCCGCGGTGACGCCGGCAAGCGGGAGTTCGTCGCCTTCTGGTTGTCGCAGGGGCGGGTCCTCGCCGGAATGAACGTCAACGTGTGGGACGTCACCGAGCACATCCAGGCCCTGATCAGGTCCAAAGCACCCGTGGACCGCGAGGCGCTCGCGGACCCGTCAATTCCGCTTGCCTCGCTGATTCCGGCGGAGGGGGCCTGACGGGTTCGTCCGCGCCCGGCCGTAGACTTCACGGGTGGCAGGACGGATCAACGACGACGACGTGAAGGCGGTACGGGACGCGGTCCCGATCGACGCCGTGGTCTCCGACTACCTCCAGCTGCGCAACGCGGGCGGCGGGAACCTCAAGGGCCTGTGCCCCTTCCACGACGAGAAGTCCCCTTCCTTCCAGGTCAGCCCCAGCAAGGGCCTTTACCACTGCTTCGGCTGCCAGGCGGGCGGGGACACCCTCGACTTCGTCATGAAGATCGACCACCTCTCCTTCTCCGAGGCGGTCGAGCGCCTGGCCGGCCTGGCCGGGATCACCCTGCGGTACGAGGAGGGCGGCTACACCGCCGGCACCAGCGGCCGCGGTGAGCGCATCCGGCTGGTCGAGGCGCACAGGGCGGCCGCCCTGTTCTACGTCGACCAGCTGGGCGGCCCCGAGGCCGAGATCGGCCGCAAGTTCCTCGCGGAGCGCGGCTTCGACCAGGCCGCGGCCGCCCACTTCGGCGTGGGGTACAGCCCGGCCGGATGGGACCACCTGACGCGCTTCCTGCGCGGCAAGGGCTTCACCGACAAGGAACTGATCACCTCCGGGCTCGCCCAGGACAGCCGCAGCGGCAAGCCGATCGACCGGTTCCGCGGCCGGCTCATGTGGCCGATCCGCGACATCAGCGGCGAAGTGGTCGGCTTCGGCGCGCGCAAGCTGCGCGACGACGACAACGGACCGAAGTACCTGAACACCCCCGAGACGGCGATCTACAAGAAGTCCCAGGTCCTCTACGGCATCGACCTGGCGAAGAAGGAGATCGCGAAGACCTCGCGGGCCGTGGTCGTCGAGGGCTACACGGACGTGATGGCCTGCCACATGGCCGGCGTCACCACCGCGATCGCGACCTGTGGCACCGCGTTCGGCGGGGACCACATCAAGATCCTGCGGCGGCTGCTGATGGACAACGCCACCGCCGAGGTGATCTTCACCTTCGACGGTGACGCGGCCGGCCAGAAGGCCGCCCTGCGCGCCTTCGAGGACGACCAGAAGTTCGCGGCCGAGACCTCGATCGCGATCACCCCCGGCGGGATGGACCCTTGCGACCTGCGCCTCGCGCAGGGCGACCAGGCCGTGGCCGCCCTGGTGGACTCCCGCACTCCGCTGTTCGAGTTCGCGCTGCGCCACATCGTCGCCCGGCACAACCTGGAGAACCCGGCCGGGCGGGCCGCCGCCCTGGACGAGGCCGCCCCGGTCGTCGCCAACATCAAGAACATCGCCATCCAGCACGAGTCCGCGGTCCAGCTCGCGGGCATGCTGGGCATCCGCGACGAGCAGTTCGTGGTCAAGCGTGTCGCGCAGCTCGCGCGGTGGGCGCGCGAGCGCGGCCAGGGCGGCGGACCCCAGGGCGGGCAGCCCGGCGGCCCCCAGCGGGGCGGCCCGCAACGCGGCGGTCCGCAGCGCGGCCGGTCCTCGTACGAGGCCGTGGAGGCACCCCCGGCCCAGCCCGCCGGCGGTCCCGCGCTGAACCTGCGCAGCCCCGCCCACCGCACGGAGCGCGAGCTGCTCAAGCTGGCCCTCCAGCGGCCCGCCCTGGTCTCCCCCGCCTTCGACGCGTACGGGATGGACGAGTTCACCGCCCCGCCGTACGCGGCCGTGCGCCAGGCGATCCTGGACGCGGGCGGCGCGGCGCTCGGCACCGACGACTATCTGGCGCGGGTGCGCGAGGCCGCCCCGAACGACACCGTCCGCGCCCTCGTCACGGAGCTGGCGGTCGAGGCCATCCACGCCAAGACGGTCGACGAGGTCTACGCCGGGGTCCAGCTGGTCCAGGTCCGGCTGCGCGCGGTCGACCGCCGGGTCCACGAGATCCAGGGGACGCTGTCCCGGCTGGGCGCGCAGGGCGCGCCGGAGCAACTGGCGGCGGTCCAGGAGGAGCTGTGGGTCCTCCAGCAGTACGGCCAGCGCCTGCGCAACCGCGGCGCCGAAGGGCTCTAGAGCGGCAGGACGCTCCCTGGGTCCTGTCGTCAAAGTGGCGCCGGTCAGGCCCGCGGTGTCCGGTGCCGTGCATCGCAAGGCGGAGGGGTGCCCGAGTACTGGACGTACGTGGGCGCCCCAACAACGCGGCGAGGTGCGGGGCCGGGCATCGCGGGCCAGGTGCATGACGACAGGGCCTAGAGGGAGTCCGGTCCGAAGAACGGCCGGGGCGGCTTGCCCGGGCGGTTGAACCAGTCGCCGCCGGGTATCTCGGTACCCCGTTCCCGCAGGTCGCGGGCGATCAGCGGGGACGCCAGGTAGACCCAGGCGCGCACGGCGGTGCCGTCGGGGCGCAGAGCCTCGCGGGCGAACCGGTCGTAGACGTTCCCGGGCCGCCCGGGGCCCTCGTACTCCTCCAGCTGGTCCAGGGCGGCCAGCAGCGCCGTGTAGCCGCCCGGCGCGGCGGTGATCAGCTCGCCGACGACCGTCGTGCCCGGCCGGTGGACCGCGTACGGGTAGCCGGGTCCGTCGTAGAGCACCGCGTCCGGCAGGACGGCGGGCTCCTCGGCGGTGGTGCGGCCGCGCAGGAACAGGTCGTGGTTGACCTCGCCGGGACGCAGGGTCCCGTACACGAAGAAGGGGAGTGCGGCGCTGGTCGTCCCTCGCGGCCGTTCGACCGATGTCACGGAGCCCTCCCTCGGCTGTGGCGCGGCGCTCCGCGGCCGGGCCGGGCTCCCGGCTCCGCCGCGCGCCCCACCACGGTACGCACCGCCGCCGCGCGGCGGCCCGACGGGTGACCCGGTGGCGGTCTGCGGCCGTCCGGGTCAGTCGGTCACCCGGACGGCGCGGGCGGCCCCGATAGCCACACGCGGGCACTGACCTGCGGCAACGCCTCCTGGCGGCGGGCGCCGGGGCAGACCTGACGGGACATCAGCAGGCGGGCGGCGGCCGGGCCGGGTTTCCTCGGACACACGAGCCCGTGCCTCCAGGGAGAGTCCCATGCGCCGACGTACCGCACACGTGCTGACCGCGACCGCGCTGACCGCCGTCGCGTTCGCCGGCCCGGTCGCCGGCGCGGTCGCCGCCGCGGACCTCGGCATGGTGGGCTTCGCGCCCGGGGACTTCGCCGCGCTGGAGGTCTGGCCGAAGTCGGCCGCGCCCGGTGCGACGGTCACCGTGAACACCACCGCGTGCGGCTCCGGCAGCCACGCCGACGGCGATGCCACCACGGTCGGCGGCGGCCGGTTCAAGCTGGTCCCGGGCACCCACAAGGAGGTGGTCGTGGGGCAGTTCCAGGTCGCCCGCGGCACCCGCCCCGGCACCTACGGCATCGGCGCGACCTGCGCGAACGGCAAGTTCGCGACCGGTGACCTGGTGGTCACCGAACGCGGCCCGCAGGGCCACGTCAACACCGGGGTGGGCGGTGGCACGACCACCACCGCCGACCCCACCAAGATCGCGGCGGGAGCGGCCCTGCTGGCCGCGACCGCCGTCGGCGGTACCTGGCTCCTGCGTCGCCGGGCGAGCGGCACGCGGAGCTGACGGACGCCCACCGCGGCTCCGGCCGCGGTCCGACCGGTACCGTCCCCCGTCGCCCGCCCCGCGAGGTCCCCCCGTTCGCGGGGCCGGGCGACGGCCAGTCACCTCGGACGAGAGGCGGAGGGGGTACGCATGCCCGGCGACTTCCGCCCGACCGCCCGCCACGGGGGACTCGTCGCGATCGCCGCCTGTGTCGGCATCTGGCTCGTGACCAGCGGCTCCCGAGAGCCGGTGGGGCCACCGCTGCCCTCCCCCGCCGAGGCCCTGACCGCCGCCGGCGTCGTCGGCCCCGGCATCGCCCCGCTCCCCGGCTCGCCGCCGGGCCGGATCAGGATCCCTTCCATCCGGGTGGACGCCCCGCTCGTCGGGCTCGGGCTGGACCGCGCCGGGCATCTCGAAGTGCCCCCGCCCGACCGGCGGGACCTCGCCGGCTGGTACCGCGAGGGCACCACCCCGGGCGCCACCGGTACCGCCGTGATCGCCGGGCACGTGGACGACGCCGCCGGACCGGCCGTCTTCTACCACCTGGGCGCGCTGCGCCGCGGCGCAGCGATCGAGGTCTCGCGGGCGGACGGCCGTACGGCGGTGTTCACCGTCCACGCCGTCGAGGTCCACGACGCGCGGACCTTCCCCGACACCCGCGTGTACGGCCCCTCGTCGCGCGCCGAGCTACGGGTGATCACCTGCGGCGGCGGATTCTCGCCGCGGACGGGCTACCGCGGCAACGTGGTCGTGTTCGCCCACCTCACCGGGACCTACTGAGGCCGGTCAGCCCCACTGCTCCAGGCCGAGCTTGACCACCAGCGCGCCGACCACGGTCAGCAGCACCCCGCGGACGAAGCCGCTGCCCTTCTTGAGCGCCATCCGGGCACCGATCATGCCTCCGGCCAGGTTGAACACCGCCATCAGCGCGGCCAGCTGCCACAGCACCATGCCCTGGTAGGCGAACATCGCGAGCGCCCCCGCGTTGGTGCAGCAGTTGACGATCTTGGCAGTGGCCGAGGCCGTGACCAGGTCGAGGTGGAGCAGGGCCGTGAGCGCGAGCACGAGGAAGGTGCCGGTGCCCGGTCCGATGAGGCCGTCGTAGAAGCCGATGCCGAGGCCGGCGAGGCCGATGGCGAGCAGCACCCGGGACCGGCTGACGGGCGAGGTGGAGGGGGCGGTGCCGAAGCCGGGCCGGAAGAGCACGAAGCCGGCGACGATCACCAGCACCACCATGATCATCGGCCTGAGGGCGTCCTTGCTGATGCCGCCGGCGAGTGCGGCGCCGCCCATCGATCCGGCGAGCGCGGCCAGGCCGATGCGGACGGCGAGCTTCACGTCCACGGGCGCCTTGCGCACGTACGTCACGGCCGCGCCGGCCGTGCCGACGATGGCCACGGCCTTGTTGGTGCCGAGGACGGTGGCGGGGTGCGCGTGGGGCAGACCCAGCAGGAGCGCGGGCAGGAGCAGCAGGCCGCCGCCGCCCACCACCGCGTCGATCCAGCCCGCCGCCGCGGCCGCCACGCACAGCACGATGATCATGGTCGTTGATATGTCAGGCACGTACCGACCCTATGGAGCTGTCGGTGCAGTGGCCATTCATTCCCCGGAAACTTGCGCAAAGGTTGAGCTTTGCCCGGCCGGGACCCGGTCCGGGGCCACCGGAGCGGCCGGGTCCACGACCGCGGTGAGCACGCTGGCGGCCAGCACGCCCGCCGCCCCCAGCCCCGCCGCGAGCCGCCCCGCGGGGGGTACGCGCGCCAGTGCGGCCAGGGCGGCCCGCACCGGCGAGGGTCTGCGGGGCTTGCGGTGCCGGGCGGCGGGCGACGGGGACGGGCACGGAGCCGTGACGCCCACGGGCACGGACAGGGCGACGTGCAGCGGGTGACGCATGGGACGGGAACTCCTCGGGCGGGGGGAACGACAACGATGCGGGACGGCAACGATGCGGGACGGCAACGATGCGGGACGGCAACGGCGGGGGGACGACAACGACGGAAAACGGCATCGACGACGGGGGCGGGCGCGGCTCGGCAGCTGTCAGAAGCTGAACGCCTCCGAATGGATCCGCCCGGACGGCACCCCGGCCCGCAGCAGCGAGGCCCGCGTCGCCCCGGCCATCCCCGGCGGCCCGCACAGGTAGACGTCGTGCTCGGCCAGGTCGGGCACCAGCGCGGCCAGCGCCTGCGGGGCCAGCGGGTCGTAGGCGGCGTCCGAAGGCCCGAGGAGGTAGTGCAGCCCCGCCTGCCGCTCGGCGGCGATGGCCTCCAGCTCGGCGCGCAGCACCAGGTGCTCCTCGGCTCCGGCCCGGTAGAGCAGGGTGATGTCCCCGGGCCCGCCCGGCAGCGTCTCGAACAGCGCCCGCATCGGGGTGATCCCGACCCCGCCGGCGATCAGCAGCACCTTGGGCCGGGTCCGCCGCGCGGCCGTCAGCGCACCGAACGGCCCGGTGGCGAGGACCCGCGTGCCGGGACGCAGCCGGCGGATCCGACGGGAGTGCCCGCCGAGCCCCTTCACGGTGATCCGCAGCACGTCGCCCCGGACCGGCGCGGACAGGGAGAACGGCAGGGCGGTCGGCCACAGCCCCCGCCGCAGGAACCGCCAGCGCAGGAACTGCCCCGGCTCCGCCCGCAGTTCCGCCAGGTGCTCGCCCCTGACGACGACGGAGACGACCCCGGGCCCCTCGAAGCGGACCTCCGCGACCCGCAGCGCGTGCCGCAGGGCCTGCCGTACGGGAACCACGAGGCGGTACCAGACCAGCAGCACGGCGACCATGGTGTGGGCCAGCGCCCAGAACCAGGCCGCGGCGGCGAGGTCGGGCCCGGCGAGCTGGTGGCCGAAGCCGAGCGCCGCAGCGAGGTGGACGAGCAGGTGCACCCCGCGCCAGGTTTCGTACGACATCCGGCGGCGTACCGCCCGGGCGGAGCTCGCACCGACCGCGGCCAGGAGGACGGTCCCGGCCGCGGCGGCGGCTATGGCCGGGTAGCCGAGCAGCTCCCGGACGGCGCGCACCAGGTCGGCCCCGGTGTGCACGGCGTACCCCAGCAGGGCGAAGAGCCCGTGGCCGAAGCAGAGGAGCAGGACGTGGCGGCCGCCGAACGCGTGCCAGCGGGCCAGCCGGTCTGCGCCGACCCCGTGCTCGACCGCGGGCACCCGGGCCATCAGGAAGAGCAGCACGAGCACCCCGTACCCGGCGAGCAGGCCGGTCAGGTGCGCGGCGGTGGCGAACAGCGCGTCGGGGCGCGCCGAAGGCCGGACCTGTACCGCCCAGAGCAGGACCACCACCCCCGCCCCGCCCAGGATCCCGCCCCTGACCCGCACCGCCGCATCTCGCATGCGAATCACGCTAAGGGCCCCGGCAGCGCCCGCGATGATCCTTAAGGCGGCCTTGAGGAAGGCCTCACCGACCCTTAACCGCGCCGCTGAGGTCGGCGTTCCGTCCGGGTAACAGAGGCGATGCGGCGGGGAAACAGCGGCCGCGCACCCTCATGGCATGACCTCGGAAAAGCGTGTGGTGGTGATCGGCGGCGGCCTCGCGGGCCTGCGGCTCGCGAACCGGCTGGGCCCGGCCGCCACGGTGACCGTCCTCGGCGAGGAGACCCACGCCCCGTACAACAGGGTCCTGCTCGCCGAAGTCCTCGCGGGCCGGTACGCGCCGGAGGTGACCGCCCTCCCGGCACCCGGCCCGGCGCTGCGGCGCGGGGTCCGGGCGGTGCGCGTGGACCGCGCGGAGCGGACCGTCCACTGCGACGACGGCACGGTCGCCCCGTACGACACGCTGGTCCTGGCCACCGGCTCGAACGCGGTGCTCCCCCCGCTGCGCGGGCTGTTCGAGCCCGAGGGGCGGGAACTGCCCGACGGGGTGCACGCGTTCCGCACGATGGACGACTGCCTGGCGCTCTCGGCGGCCGTACGACCCGGCGTGCGGGCGGTGGTGATCGGCGGGGGCCTGCTGGGCGTCTCGGCCGCCCGTGCGCTGGCCGCGCGCGGAGCGGTGGTGGTCCTGGCGCAACAGGGCGAGCGCCTGATGGAGCGCCAGCTGGACGCCGACGCCTCCGCCCTGCTGGCGACGCACCTGACCGAGCTGGGGGTGGAGATCCACACGGAGTGCCGGGTCCGGGGCCTGACGACGACCGCGGCACCGCTGCCGGGGGACGTGCCCCCGGACCCCGGCGCCTCGAACGCCGGCGGGGCGGACGTGGCCGCGGCGCGGCTGCCCCGCACCCCAGCAGCCGGCCGGCCCGCACCGGCCCGACGGCACGTCACCGGCGTCGAGCTCGCCGACGGCTACCACCTCGGCGCCGACGTCGTCGTCCTCGCCTGCGGTGTACGCCCCCGCACGGGCCTCGCACAGGCCGCAGGCCTGGAGACCCGCAAGGGCATCCTCGTCGACGACGAACTGCGCACCAGCGACCCCCGCGTCCACGCCATCGGCGACTGCGCCGAACACGCCGGCCAGGTCTACGGTCTGGCCGGCGCCGCCCTGGAACAGGCCGACGCCCTCGCGGCGGTCCTGACGGGCGGCTCCGCCCCCTACACCGGCACCCGCGCCCTCACCCGCCTCACCCTGGGCGGAGCCGGCGACGGCTCCCTGGACCTCGCCGCCTTCGGCGAGACCACCCCCCGGCCCGGCGACGACGTGGTCCGTCTCGCCGACGCCACCCGGCGCACCTACCGCAAGGTCGTCGTGCGCGGCGACCGCCTCGTCGGCGGGGTACTGCTCGGCGAACTCTCCACGGTGGGCGCCCTCGCCCGCACCTGGGAGGGCGGGGAAGCACCGCACGACCTGTTCCACCTGCTCACCGACGACGGAGGCCACTGACATGACCGAGCCCCTGCCCACGATCGTGCTCATCGGGCACGGCATGGTCGGCCAGCGCTACCTCGAAGCGCTCGCCGAGCGCGGAGCCACCGCCACTCACCGGATCACCGTGCTCTGCGAGGAGCCCCGGCCCGCCTATGACCGCGTGCACCTGACCTCGTACTTCTCCGGCAGCACCCCCGAGGACCTGTCCATGACGCCCGCCGGGTTCATGGCCGAGCACGGCATCACCCTCCACCTCGACGACCCGGCCGAGCACATCGACCGGGCCGCCCGCACCGTCACCAGCCGCTCCGGACGGGTCCTCCCGTACGACGTCCTGGTCCTGGCCACCGGCAGCTACCCCTTCGTGCCGCCCGTCCCCGGCAAGGACGCCCCCGGCTGTTTCGTCTACCGCACCATCGAGGACCTCCTGGCCATCGAGGAGTACGCGAAGGACAAGACCACCGGAGCGGTCGTCGGCGGCGGACTCCTCGGCCTGGAGGCCGCCGGCGCCCTCCAGGGCCTCGGTCTCGCCGCCCGCATCGTCGAATTCGCCCCGCGCCTGATGCCCGTCCAGGTCGACGAGGGCGGCGGCGCCGCCCTGCTGCGCACCATCGAGTCCATGGGCCTCACCGTCCACACCGGTGTCGGCACCCAGGAGGTCGTGACCGGGGAGGACGGACACGTCAGCGGCATGCGGCTCTCCGACGGCTCCACCGTCGACACCGACCTCGTCGTCTTCTCCGCCGGCGTCCGCCCCCGCGACCATCTCGCCCGCGACGCCGGCCTGGACGTCGGCGAACGCGGCGGCATCGCCGTCGACGCCCGCTGCCGCACCTCCGACCCGCACGTCTACGCCATCGGCGAGTGCGCCCTGGCTGTCGACGGCCGGGTCTACGGCCTGGTCGCCCCCGGCTACGAGATGGCCGAGACAGCGGCCGACGACCTGCTCGGCCGGGAGAAGGAGTTCACCGGGGCCGACCTCTCCACCAAGCTGAAGCTGCTCGGCGTGGACGTGGCCTCCTTCGGCGACGCCCACGGCAACGCCCCCGACAGCCTCGACGTCGTCTGGTCCGACTCCCGCTCCGGCGTCTACAAGAAGCTGGTGGTCTCCCCCGACGGGGTCCTCCTCGGCGGGGTCCTGGTCGGCGACGCCGACGCCTACGGCCTGCTGCGCCCGCTCACCGGCAGCGTGCCGCCCGTGGCCCCCGAGCAGCTGGTCCTGCCCGCGGGCGTCGGCGCACCGGTCGCGCTGGGGCCGTCCGCCCTGCCCGACACCGCGGTGATCTGCTCCTGCCACAACGTCACGAAGAAGGCCATCACCGCCTGCACCACCCTCCCCGAGGTCAAGAAGTGCACCAAGGCGGGTACCGGCTGCGGCAGCTGCGTCAAGGTCATCGGGCAGCTCCTCCCGGCCGCCGCCGACAAGGGGCTGTGCGGCTGCTTCCCGTACACCCGGGCCGAGCTCTACGAGATCGTCCGCACCCGGCGGCTGACCTCCTACGAGCAGATCCTCGACGGCCACGGCCGCCCCGAGGCCCGCGGCGGCGACGGCTGCGAGGTCTGCAAGCCGGCCGTCGGCTCGATCATCGCCTCGCTCGCGGCGACGCTGGGCGCGAGCGGCTACGTCCTGGACGGGGAGCAGGCCGCCCTCCAGGACACCAACGACCACTTCCTCGCGAACCTGCAGCGCAACGGCTCGTACTCGGTCGTCCCGCGCATCCCCGGCGGTGAGATCACCCCCGACAAGCTGATCGTGATCGGCGAGGTGGCCCGCGACTTCGGGCTCTACACGAAGATCACCGGCGGTCAGCGCATCGACCTCTTCGGCGCGAGCGTGGACCAGCTCCCGCGGATCTGGGCGCGGCTCGTCGACGCCGGCTTCGAATCCGGACACGCCTACGGCAAGGCCCTGCGCACGGTGAAGTCCTGCGTCGGACAGACCTGGTGCCGCTACGGCGTCCAGGACAGCGTCCGGATGGCCATCGACCTGGAGCTGCGCTACCGGGGCCTGCGCGCCCCGCACAAGCTGAAGTCGGCGGTGTCCGGCTGCGCCCGCGAATGCGCGGAGGCGCAGAGCAAGGACTTCGGGGTCATCGCGACGGCGAGCGGCTGGAACCTCTACGTCGGCGGCAACGGCGGTGCCACGCCGCGCCACGCCGACCTCCTCGCCCAGGACCTCTCGGACGCGGAACTGGTCCGGCTGATCGACCGGTTCCTGATGTTCTACATCCGCACCGCCGACCGGCTGGAGCGGACATCCACCTGGCTGGAGCGGCTGGAGGGCGGCCTGGACCACCTGCGGGACGTGGTCGTGCACGACTCGCTGGGGCTGTGCGCGGAGCTGGAGTCCCTGATGGCCGACCACGTGGCCAACTACCGGGACGAGTGGGCCGAGACGCTGCAGGACCCGGAGCGGCTGCGCCGGTTCGTGTCCTTCGTGAACGCGCCCGGTGCGCCCGACCCGACCGTGAGGTTCGTCCCCGAGCGCGACCAGGTCAAGCCCGACCTGGCCGTCCTGACCATAGGAGGTGCCGTCCGATGACCGTGGAACTGCAAGTGGCGCAGGGCTGGCTGACGGTGTGCGAGCTGTCGGCGCTCATCCCCGGACGCGGGGTCGCGGCGCTGCTGCCCGACGGCAGCCAGGCGGCGGTGTTCGTCGACCGCGCGGGGCGGGCGTACGCCATCGGCAACCAGGACCCCTTCACCGGGGCGCAGGTGCTCTCGCGCGGTCTGGTGGGAGCCACGGCGGGCCGGCCCTTCGTGGCTTCCCCGTTGCTCAAGCAGCGCTTCGACCTGGAGACGGGGCGCTGCCTGGACGACGAGGAGGTGGCGGTCCTCACCTACCCGGTGCGGACCGCCGCGACCTCCTGACCGGCAGGGGGTGGGCCCGGTGGGCCCGGTGGTCAGTCCTGCTTCTGGACGACGGCCGGGTCCATCCACATGATCTCCCAGGTGTGGCCGTCGAGGTCGTCGAAGGCACGGCCGTACATGACGCCGTGGTCCTGGGCCGGACGGGGTTCGGTGGCGCCGGCCGCCAGGGCCCCGTCCACCAGCTCGTCGACCGCGGTACGGCTGTCGGCGCTCAGACACAGAAGGACCTCGGACGTCCGGGTGGCGTCCGCGATCTCCTTGTGGGTGAAGTCCTTGTAGCGGGCCTCGGTGAGGAGCATCGCGACGATGGTGTCGCTGATGACCATCGAGGCGCAGTTCTCGTCGGAGAACTGGGCGTTGAAGGAGTAGCCCAGCTTGCCCCAGAAGGCCTTGCTGGCGTCCAGGTCCTTGACGGGCAGGTTGACGAAGATCATGGTCGCGGACATCGAGGTCCCTCTCTGTACTGCTCGGTCGGTGCTGTCGAAGAGGTAGACCACGGGGCCGGGGAAAACTCATCGCCCCGCGCGAAGTTTTCTGAACTTTTCTTTCGCCCCGACGAATCCGCAGGTCAGGGCGGGGCCCAGGGCTACGGTCGGCACCCGGACCCCGGCCGCCCGGAGGGCCGGTGGCTAAACCCCGGCCACCGAGAGAGGCCGGAACTGGCGGGTACGGCCCGCCGGGCGGTCAGCGGGGCGGGCGCCGGGCGGCGGCGGTCTTCGCGGACGCGGCGCAGTGCGAACGCGCTCCACCGTTCGCGGAGCCGGTGGCGGAGAGCCGTTCGCGGAGCCGCTCGCGGACCCGTGCGCGGACGGGCCGCGGTAATCCGCCCGGCGCCGGTGCGGCCGGTTTCGGCGAAAGCCTCCGGGAAAGAAAGCCGCGGGCGCGCGGAAATCCCCGCCGCGGGTTTGAACGCCGACCGGTCGCCCGGACGTCATGCGGATTTGGCGCCGCGTCAACTGGCGTCTCCTAGGTTCCTCGACGCGTGCGACCCCGCGTCCGTCCGGCCGCGGGGCCTTCCTCCCACAGGAGTGACCGTGGAACGTCGTACCTTCCTGCGCGGCGCAGTGATCGGTTCGTCGGCCGCCGCCTTCGGCGGCACGTTGATGCACGGGGCGGCCTACGCGGCTCCCGCCCAGCCCGGTGCCGGCCCCTACGGGGCGCTCGGCGCGGCCGACGCCAACGGCATCATGCTCCCGGCCGGCTTCACCAGCCGGGTGATCGCCCGCTCGGGCCAGACCGTCAGCGGTACCTCCTACACCTGGCACAGCGCCCCCGACGGCGGTGCGTGTTACGCCGACGGCTCGGGGTGGATCTACGTGTCCAACTCGGAGATCAACCCCTCCGGCGGCGCGAGCGCGGTGAAGTTCAACTCCTCCGGCACCGTCACCGGCGCCTACCGGATCCTGTCGGGCACCCGGCAGAACTGCGCGGGCGGGAAGACCCCGTGGAACACCTGGCTGTCCTGCGAGGAGGTCGACCGCGGCTTCGTCTACGAGACCGACCCGTACGGCGTGAACGCGGCCGTCCAGCGCCCGGCGATGGGCCGCTTCAAGCACGAGGCGGCCGCGGCGGACCCGGTCCGCCAGGTGATCTACCTGACCGAGGACGAGACGAGCGGCTGCTTCTACCGCTTCATCCCCACCACCTGGGGCAACCTCTCCTCCGGCACCCTCCAGGTCCTCAAGGCCGGCACGGCCACCTCCGGCTCCTTCACCTGGCAGAACGTCCCGGACCCGGACGGCTCGCCGACCGCCACCCGCAGCCAGGTCTCCGGCTCGAAGAAGTTCAACGGCGGCGAGGGCTGCCACTACGCCAACGACACCGTCTGGTTCACCACCAAGGGCGACAACCGGGTCTGGCAGCTCAACCTCACGAACAGCACGTACGAGCTGGCCTACGACGACTCGCTCGTGCCCGGCGGAGCTGCCCCGCTGACGGGCGTCGACAACGTCACCGGCTCCTCCTACGGCGACCTGTACGTCGCCGAGGACGGCGGGAACATGGAGATCTGCGTGATCACCCCCGACGACGTGGTGGCGCCCTTCCTGCGGATCACCGGGCAGTCCTCCTCGGAGATCACCGGCCCGGCCTTCTCGCCCGCCGGCAACCGGCTCTACTTCTCCAGCCAGCGCGGTACGAGCGGCAGCTCCTCCGGCGGCATCACCTACGAGGTGACGGGCCCGTTCCGCACCTGACGGAGGCCTCCCGGCGGCCCCCGGCCCCTTCCCGGGCCGGGGGCCGCCGGCGTGTCACGAGGCCACGGCCCCGCCCTTGAGGAGCGCCGCTCCCAGCGGGGTCACGGTGTGCAGGACCGCGTTGCCGCGGCGCAGGGTGGTGACCAGGCCCGCCTCGCGCATCACGCAGGCGTGCTGGCTCGCGGAGGCCAGCGAGACGCCGGCCCGGCGGGCCAGCTCGCTGGTGGTGGCGCCGTCCCCTATGGCCCGCAGCACGACCGAGCGGGTGTGCCCGACCAGCTTGCCCAGGGTGCGCTGGCGCTGGTCCTCCACGGGCCGGGCCGCCTCGCCGCTCCCCGGGGCGGAGGCGAGCTGCGCCGCGGCGGGGTAGACCAGCACCGGCGGCAGCTCCGGGTCGTGCAGGGTCACCGCGGTGCGCCGGCAGAAGAAGGACGGCTGGAGCAGCAGCCCGCGCCCGCGCAGCCGTACGTCCCGGTCCACGGGGTAGTCGCACTCCAGCACCGGGGCCCGCCAGCGCAGCATGGGCGGCAGCGAGGCCAGCAGCTCGTCGGCGCCGCCGTCGAGCAACGCGCGGCCGCGTGCCGCCCGTTCGGCTTCTATCTGGGCCTGTATATGGGTCCAGTACGGCTCCACGGCCGCCCGGTGGTAGGCGCGCAGCTCGCCCATCAGCCTCGGGAGCTGTTTGGTACCGCCCTCCATGAAGTCCCGCAGCCGCGGCGTGGTGGGCGCTCCGGCCCCCAGCAGCTGGAGCTCACGGCGCATGCGCTCGGGACGGATCCCGCGCAGCGCGTCGAGCCCCACGTCCCACCCGTACTGCCCCTCCACAGGGGTCAGGAAATCGGGGAAATAACCGCGACTCGGTATGAGCATACCGAGGGTGCGTGTTTCACTATTCAACCGGCTCCGGGTTTCCGTACGCCATTCACCGAACAACCGGGCGTCACGCCGGTCTCTTAAGCGGTGAAAGCTGAGAATCGTCTCCCACAACGCATCGGGACGCCCTGCCATCCGTACGCGTGCCAGGTCCACTCCAGTGAAATGGATACGCAGCACCGAACCCCCACCTGTGCAACCGCAATCCCCCCGCCCCATGAGTATGCACGCAGTCACACGTGGTCACCACGCCCTTTCGGCCACAGTTGAAACCCCTTTCGGCAGGGGCGTGACAACCGAAATCCTGTACTCCGCCGGGCACACTCCGGTGCGACCGAAACGCTCCGCGAAGGCCGTGGGGGGCTTTGCGGGGCCTGGCGGTCGGTCGCACTGGGAAGCGCCGACGTGCCCGGCAGAATGACAGCGGCGGTGGACGGGTGGGGATCCGTCCACCGCCTGCTGGCGTAAAGACTTGTTGAACAGAAAAAATGAGGCGCGCCCGCCCCCGGGCAGTCAGGGAACCCGGGGACAGGCGCGGTCTATGGGGCCCTTGGGGCCCGGCGGGGTCAGCGGCTGTCGCTGCCCTTCGCCTCGGCGGCCGCACGGCCGGCCTCCAGGCGCGCCACCGGAATCCGGAAGGGCGAGCAGGAGACGTAGTCGAGGCCGACCTCGTGGAAGAAGTGGACGGACTCGGGGTCACCGCCGTGCTCGCCGCAGACGCCGAGCTTGAGGTCGGGGCGGGTGGCCCGGCCCAGCTTGGCCGCGTGCCGGACCAGCGAACCGACGCCGTCCTTGTCGATGGTCTCGAAGGGCGAGACCCCGAAGATGCCCTTCTCCAGGTACGCGGTGAAGAAGCTGGCCTCGACGTCGTCGCGGGAGAAGCCCCACACCGTCTGGGTCAGGTCGTTCGTGCCGAAGGAGAAGAACTGCGCGGCCTCGGCGATCTGGTCGGCCGTCAGGGCGGCGCGCGGCAGTTCGATCATCGTGCCGATGGAGAGCTTGAGGGTGGTGCCGGTGGCGGCCTCGACCTCGGCGATGACCGCGTCGGCCTCCTCGCGGACGATCTCCAGCTCCTGGACGGTGCCCACGAGCGGGATCATGATCTCGACGCGGGGGTCGCCCTTGGCGTTCTTGCGCTCGGCCGCGGCCTCGGCGATCGCCCGGACCTGCATGGCGAACAGACCGGGGATGACCAGGCCCAGGCGGACGCCGCGCAGACCCAGCATCGGGTTCTGCTCGTGCAGCTTGTGGACGGCCTGGAGCAGGCGCAGGTCGTTCTCGTTGGCGTCCTTGCGGGACTCGGCGAGGGCGACGCGCACGGACAGCTCGGTGATGTCGGGCAGGAACTCGTGCAGCGGCGGGTCGAGCAGGCGGACGGTGACGGGCAGGCCGTCCATCGCCTCGAACAGCTCGGTGAAGTCCTGCTTCTGCAGCGGCAGCAGGGCACTGAGTGCCTCGTCGCGCTCACCGTCGGTGTCGGCGAGGATCAGGCGCTCGACCATCTCGCGGCGCTCACCGAGGAACATGTGCTCGGTGCGGCACAGGCCGATGCCCTGGGCACCGAAGCGGCGGGCGCGCAGCGCGTCCTCGGCGTTGTCGGCGTTGGCGCGCACCCGCAGGCGGCGGACACGGTCCGCGTACGCCATGATCCGGTGCACGGCGGCGACGAGCTCGTCGGCGTCGTCGGCGCCGGCGTGCATGCGGCCCTCGAAGTACTCGACGACCGGCGACGGTACGACGGGTACCTCGCCGAGGTAGACCTTGCCGGTGGAGCCGTCGATGGAGACGACGTCGCCCTCTTCGATGACCGTCTCGCCGACCGTCATGCGGCGGCGCTTGGTGTCGACGTCGAGCTCCTCGGCACCGCAGACGCAGGTCTTGCCCATGCCGCGGGCCACGACGGCCGCGTGGGAGGTCTTGCCGCCGCGCGAGGTCAGGATGCCCTCGGAGGCGATCATGCCGTCCAGGTCGTCCGGGTTGGTTTCGCGGCGGATCAAAATGACCTTCTCGCCGGAGCGGGACCACTTGACGGCCGTGTAGGAGTCGAAGACGGCCTTGCCGACCGCCGCGCCCGGGGAGGCGGCGATGCCGCGGCCGAGCAGGGTGGTCCTGGCGCCCTCGTCGAAGCGGGGGAACATCAGCTGCGCGAGCTGGTGGCCGCTGACGCGCTGGAGGGCCTCGGCCTCGTCGATCAGGCCCTGGTCCACGAGCTGGGTGGCGATGCGGAAGGCGGCGCCGGCGGTGCGCTTGCCGACACGGGTCTGGAGCATCCACAGCTGGCCGCGCTCGATCGTGAACTCGATGTCGCAGAGATCCTTGTAGTGGGTCTCCAGCGTGGTCATGATCGTCATGAGCTGGTCGTACGAGGCCTTGTCGATGGACTCCAGGTCCGCGAGCGGCACGGTGTTGCGGATGCCCGCGACGACGTCCTCGCCCTGGGCGTTCTGGAGGTAGTCGCCGTAGACGCCCGCGTGGCCGCTGGCGGGGTCGCGGGTGAAGGCGACGCCGGTGCCGGAGTCGGGGCCCAGGTTGCCGAAGACCATGGAGCAGACGTTGACGGCGGTGCCCAGGTCGCTCGGGATGCGCTCCTGGCGGCGGTAGAGCTTGGCGCGGTCGGTGTTCCACGAGTTGAAGACGGCCTCGACGGCGAGGTCCATCTGCTCGCGGGCGTCCTGCGGGAACTCGCGGCCGGCCTCCTTCGCCACGATCTTCTTGAAGACCTTGACGAGCTTCTTCAGGTCGGCGGCGTCGAGGTCGGTGTCGACCGTGACCTTCTTGGCGGCCTTGGCCTCGTCGAGGGCGTCCTCGAAGAGCTCGCCCTCGACGCCGAGGACGGTCTTGCCGAACATCTGGATCAGGCGGCGGTAGGAGTCCCACGCGAAGCGCTCGTCACCGGCCTGGGAGGCGAGGCCGGTGACCGACTCGTCGGAGAGGCCGATGTTCAGGACGGTGTCCATCATGCCGGGCATCGAGAACTTGGCACCGGAACGCACGGAGACCAGCAGCGGGTCGTCCGACTGACCGAGCTTCTTGCCCATCTTCGACTCGAGGGCGGCAAGGTGGGCGCTGACCTCGTCGCGCAGCGCGGCCGGGGCCGAGCCGCTGTCGAGGTAGACCTGGCAGGCCTCGGTGGTGATGGTGAAGCCGGGAGGGACCGGCAGACCCAGGTTGGTCATCTCGGCGAGGTTGGCACCCTTGCCGCCGAGAAGGTCCTTGAGGTCGCGGTTGCCCTCGGTGAAGTCGTAGACGAACTTCTGATCTTTGTTTTCCGACACGGGTCTCGACTCCTCGAGGCTCGGTGGCTGCCCTGACGGCCAGGAACATACCCAGATCGAAGGCTTCTGGGTACGTCCACTTGGCCGTCATGCGGCCGTAACCACCCGTGCGCCAGCAGATCGAAAGTAACTCAAGGGTAACCAGAAAGCCCGAAGAGCGTTCAGATCCCGAAGGGTGAGGGGGCTCCTGAGGCTTGTTCACGCTCGGATGAGCGATCATCGATACATTTGCGTTCAAGTATTGAACGCACAAAGGGTGGCACCCAGTGCCACCCTTTGAAAGTCTTACCCGTGACTTATCTGCTCATCTGAGCGAAACCTCTCCCATGCGTGGCGTATATCACGCACCACGGAGGGCGATTTGTCAGCCTCCGGAGGTGTCCAGTTCCGCGTCCTCGCTCACACCGGCGCAGTCGTACGGATCCTTCAGCCAGCCGTCCGGCAGGACAACTCGGTTGTTTCCGGACGTCCGGCCGCGCGGACCATCGGCGCTCTCCGGCCATGCTTGATCCAAGTCGAGCTCGCTCAGATGAGCGTTCAACTCGGCCAGCGACGAGGTCACCGCGAGCCGCTTGCGCATCTCGGACCCGACCGAGAAGCCCTTGAGGTACCAGGCGACGTGCTTACGGAAGTCGATCACGCCGCGCGTCTCGTCGCCGATCCACTCCCCCAGCAGCTGGGCGTGCCGGTGCATGGTGCCGGCGACCTCGCGCAGCGTGGGCCGGTGGAAGTCCTCGGGCCGCCCCTCGAAGGCCGCCACCAGGTCGTTGAACAGCCACGGCCGCCCCAGGCAGCCGCGCCCCACGACCACGCCGTCGCAGCCGGTCTCGCGGACCATGCGCAGCGCGTCCTCGGCGCACCAGATGTCGCCGTTGCCGAGGACCGGTATCTCCGGCACGTGCTCCTTGAGCCGCGCGATGGCGTCCCAGTCGGCGGTACCGCCGTAGTGCTGCGCGGTGGTCCGCCCGTGCAGGGCGATGGCGGTGACCCCCTCCTCGACCGCGATGCGGCCGGCGTCGAGGTAGGTGAGGTGGTCGTCGTCGATGCCCTTGCGCATCTTCATGGTCACCGGCAGGTCGCCGGCCCCGGCGACGGCCTCGCGCAGGATCGCGCGCAGCAGGTTGCGCTTGTAGGGCAGTGCGGAACCGCCGCCCTTACGGGTGACCTTGGGGACGGGGCAGCCGAAGTTGAGGTCGATGTGGTCGGCGCGGTCCTCCTCGACGATCATGCGGACCGCCTTGCCCACCGTCACCGGGTCCACCCCGTACAGCTGAATCGACCGGGGCTTCTCGGTCTCGTCGAAGTGGATCAGCTGCATGGTCTTCTCGTTGCGCTCGACCAGGGCGCGGGTCGTGATCATTTCGCTCACGAACAGCCCCTTGCCGCCCGAGAACTCCCGGCAGAGGGTACGGAACGGGGCATTGGTGATGCCGGCCATGGGCGCGAGCACCACCGGGGGCTGCACGGTGTGCGGGCCGATCGCGAGAGGCGGGGGGAGCGTGGTCATCCGCCCATTGTCCCGCATGCCGAGGGGGTCGTGCGGACGTAGCATCGGCGCATGATCGAGCCGAGTCACCGGCAGCGCACGATCGTCCTGGCGATCTGCTGCATGAGCCTGCTCATCGTCAGCCTCGACAACACCGTGCTGAACGTCGCGCTCCCGTCGATGCGGCGCGAGCTCGACGCCTCGGTCGCGGGGCTGCAGTGGACCATCGACGCGTACACGCTCGTGCTGGCCTCGCTGCTGATGCTGATGGGCTCCACGGCCGACCGGATCGGCCGCCGGAAGGTGTTCGTCGCCGGTCTGCTGACCTTCGGCCTGGGCTCCCTGCTCTGCTCCCTGGCGCCGAGCCTGGACTGGCTCATCGTCTTCCGGATGGTGCAGGCCGTCGGCGGCGCGATGCTCAACCCCGTCGCCATGTCGATCATCACCAACACCTTCACCGATCCGGCCGAACGGGCCCGGGCCATCGGCGTGTGGGGCGCGGTCGGCGGCGTCTCCATGGCCGCGGGCCCCCTGATCGGCGGGGTGCTCGTGGACTCCGTGGGCTGGCGCTCGATCTTCCTGATCAACCTGCCCATCGGCCTGGCGGCGCTCGTACTGACCCTGCGCCACGTCCCGGAGTCGCGGGCGGCCCGGCCGCGCCGCCCCGACCCGCTGGGTCAGGTGCTGGTCGTCGCGCTGCTCGGCAGCCTGACGTACGGGATCATCGAGGCGCCCGCGGCCGGCTGGCGCTCGCCGCTGATCATGGGCTGCGCGGTGGTGGCCGTCGCCTCGCTCGTGGGGCTGCTGGTGCACGAGCCCCGGCGTGCGGAGCCGCTGATCGACCTGCGGTTCTTCCGGAGCGCGCCCTTCAGCGGCGCGACGGTGATCGCGATCAGCGCCTTCGCCGGACTGGCCGGCTTCCTCTTCCTGAACACGCTCTACCTCCAGGACGTACGGGGACTCAGCGCCCTGCACGCGGGCCTGTACATGCTGCCGATGGCCGGCCTGACCGTGCTGTTCGCGCCGCTGGCCGGGCGGCTGGTGGGCAGTCGGGGCCCACGGATCTGCCTGCTCATCGCGGGCGTGGCGATGGCGGTGAGCGGGCTGCTGTTCGCCCTGTTCGAGGCGGAGACGTCCAACCCGCTCCTGTTCACCGGGTACGTGCTGTTCGGGCTCGGCTTCGGCATGGTGAACGCGCCGATCACCAACACGGCGGTGTCCGGGATGCCGCGCTCGCAGGCGGGGGTCGCGGCCGCCATCGCCTCCACCAGCCGGCAGACGGGCGGCACGCTGGGCGTCGCGGTCATCGGCTCGGTCCTGGCGGCCGGGCTGGCCGGCGGCCGGGACTTCTCCGGGGCGGCCCAGCCGGCCTGGTGGATCATCACGCTGTGCGGGCTGCTCGTCCTGGTCGTGGGCGCGGCGACGAGCGGCGCCTGGGCCCGCGGGACGGCGGAACGCACCGCCCGCACCCTGGAGGAGTCACCGGGCCCCGCGGCGGCCGTGGGATCCCCCCGCATCTGACCGGCCCGCGCCGGGCGAGGCGCGGACCCGGTCCGGCACCCGGCTCGTTCACCGTCGAGGCAGCTCCGCACTCCCGACGAGTGACAGATATTGAAATCTGTCACTCGTCATGTCATTGTCGTTCCATGACCAAGAACGAGAGCATCCACACGACCACGGCCACGCCCACGACCACCTCCGCCACCTCCGCCACCTCCCGCACCCGCGCCGCCTCCCGGCGCCTCGGCCGCACCGGCCCCGCGGTCTTCCCGCTCGGGCTGGGCTGCATGGGCATGTCCGCCCTCTACGGGGAAGCCGACCGCTCCGAGTCCATCGCGACCATCCACGCATACCTGGACGCCGTCCCCGAGGGCTCGGCCGCGCTGCTCGACACCGGCGACTTCTACGGCATGGGCCACAACGAGCTGCTGATCGACGAGGCATTGCGCACGGCGCCCGCGGCGGCCCGCGACCGGGCGCTGACCAGCGTGAAGTTCGGCGCGCTGCGCACGGTCGAGGGCGGCTTCGCCGGCTATGACGGCCGGCCCGATGCGGTCAGGAACTTCCTGGCCTACTCCCTCCAGCGGCTCGGCCGGGACCACATCGACATCTACCGGATCGCCCGCGTGGACCCGGACGTACCGATCGAGGAGACGGTCGGAGCCATCGCCGAGGCGGTCCAGGCGGGGCACGTGCGCCACATCGGCCTCTCCGAGGTCGGGGCCGAGACCCTGCGCCGGGCCGCCTCCGTGGCCCCGATCTCGGACCTGCAGATCGAGTACTCGCTGATCTCCCGCGGGATCGAGGAGGAGATCCTGCCGACCGCCCGTGAGCTCGGTATCGGCGTCACGGCGTACGGCGTGCTGTCCCGCGGTCTGATCAGCGGCCACTTCGCGCGCGACCGCGCCCTGGCCCCGGGCGACTTCCGCGGGATGAGCCCCCGTTTCCAGGGCGAGAACCTCGACCGGAACCTCGACCTCGTCGACGCCCTGCGCAAGGTCGCCGACGACAAGGGCGTGAGCGTCGCCCAGACGGCCATCGCCTGGGTGCTCTCGCGGGGTGAGGACATCGTGCCGCTGGTGGGCGCCCGGCGCCGGGACCGCCTCACCGAGGCACTGGGTGCCATGGACGTCACGCTCGACCCGACGGACCTGGCCGCCGTCGAGGAGGCCGTGCCCGCCGGCGCCGCGGCGGGCGAGCGCTATCCGGCAGCGCAGATGGCCCACCTCGACAGCGAGCACTGAGCGGGCGGTACGGTCGTACCCATGCCACCCGCTGCCGCCGAGCCCCTCACCCCCGAGCGCATCCTCGAGACCACCGAGGAAGTGCTGCGGCGCTTCGGCCCCACGAAGGCGACCGTGGTGGACGTGGCGCGCGCCCTGGGAGTCAGCCACGGCAGCGTCTACCGGCACTTCCCCTCGAAGGCCGCACTGCGCGAGGCCGTCACCGACCGCTGGCTCGCCAAGAGCGTCGTCGCACTGGAGCAGATCGCCTCGGCCCCGGCCGAGGGCGCGCCCTCCAAACTGGAGGCGTGGCTGGGGGCGCTGTTCGAGGCCAAGCGCCACAAGGCCGGTGACGACCCGGAGCTGTTCGCGACGTACACGGTGCTCCTCGCCGAGAACAGCGGCACGGTGGAGCAGCACCTGGCCGAGCTGATCGAGCAGTTGGCCCGGATCATCGCCCAGGGGGTCGCCGACGGTTCGCTCGCGGCGCCCGACGTGCCGGCGGCCGCCCGTGCCGTCTTCGACGCCACCGGCCGCTTCCACGATCCGCAGTACGCGGCGGAGTGGTTCTCCCCCACCATCGTCGCGGAGTTCGAGGCGGTCACCGCCCTGGTGATCCGGGGCCTGCGCGCCTGACGCGGTCCCGGCCGCACCGCCGGATCCTCCCGGACCGGCCACCCGGCACGGCTTTGTGATCATTTTGGGCACGCCAGCCTTGTCCGTACGCAATCAAGATTCCTACGGTTCCCCTACCGGCTTCAACAGGCACATCACGGGGGAACCATGTCCACACCACAAGCTCCGACAGAACGACCCGCGCCTCCGGCGCGTTCGGGCGGCGCCGCCGCGCTCGGCTGGATCCTGACCATCGGGCTCAACGTGGTCGCACCGATCATCACCTACAACCAGCTGCACGACCACGGGTGGAGCGAGTTCAGCGCGCTCCTGATCAGCAGCGCGTGGCCCGTGCTCGACAGCGCCATCCATCTGGCCTGGCGCCGCAAGCTCGACGAGTTCGCCGTCGTCACCCTGGTCTTCCTGGTGATCACGGCGGCCGTCTCGCTGGTCGGCGCGCACTCGGCACGGGCCCTGCTGATCAAGGACTCCGGCGTGACCGGGCTCTTCGGTCTGCTCTGCCTGGCCACCCTGCTCGCACCGCGGCCGCTGATGTTCTACTTCGGGCGGAAGTTCGCCACCGACGGCACCCCCGAGAGCACGGCCTGGTGGAACGGGCTGTGGCAGTACGAGGGCTTCCGCCGGACGATGACCGTGATGACCACCGTCTGGGGTGTCGTCTACCTCCTCGAAGCGGGCGTCCGGATCGCCCTGACCTTCGTGGTGGACACCGACACGATGGTCGTGGTGAGCCCGGTCATGATCTACACGGTCCTCGGCTGCCTGGGCGTGTGGACCGCGCTGTACGGCAAGCGCTCGCAGGCCGAGGGCGAGAGGCGGGCCGCCGAGGCCGAGGCGCGGGCCCGGGCCGACGCCGATGCCGCGGCCGACGCCCCGGCGGGCTGACCGCGGCACGCGCGGCAGGACGCAGAACGGCCGGTGCCCCGGCGCGCGGTGTGCGCGCCGGGGCACCGGCCGTTCGTGCGAGGACCGTCAGCAGCCGAGCAGGCGGCTGCCGAGGTAGGTCTGGATCTGGTCCAGGGAGACGCGCTCCTGCTTCATGGTGTCGCGCTCGCGCACGGTCACCGCGTTGTCGTCCAGGGTGTCGAAGTCGACGGTGACGCAGAACGGCGTACCGATCTCGTCCTGGCGGCGGTAGCGGCGGCCGATGGCGCCCGCGTCGTCGAACTCGATGTTCCAGTTCTTGCGCAGGTCGGCGGCCAGGCCCTTGGCCTTCGGCGACAGCTGCGCGTTGCGGGACAGCGGCAGGACGGCGACCTTGATCGGGGCCAGGCGCGGGTCGAGGCGCATCACGGTGCGCTTCTCCATGACGCCCTTGGCGTTCGGGGCCTCGTCCTCGTTGTACGCGTCGAGCATGAAGGCGAGCATGGCGCGGTTCACACCGGCCGCCGGCTCGATGACGAACGGGGTGTAGCGCTCACCGGCCTCCTGGTCGAAGAAGGTGAGGTCCTGGCCGGAGGCCGCGGAGTGCGCCTTGAGGTCGTAGTCGGTGCGGTTGGCGACGCCCTCCAGCTCGGAGAACTCGCTGCCACCGAAGTTGAAGCGGTACTCGATGTCGGCGGTGCGCTTCGAGTAGTGGGACAGCTTCTCCTTCGGGTGCTCGTACCAGCGGATGTTCTCCTCGCGGATGCCGAGGTCGCGGTACCAGTTCCACCGCTCCTGCATCCAGTACTCCTGCCACTGCTCGTCCTCGCCCGGCTTGACGAAGAACTCCATCTCCATCTGCTCGAACTCGCGGGTGCGGAAGATGAAGTTGCCCGGCGTGATCTCGTTGCGGAAGGACTTGCCCATCTGCGCGATGCCGAAGGGCGGCTTCTTGCGCGAGGTGACCTGGACCTGGGCGAACTGCGTGAAGATGCCCTGCGCGGTCTCGGGGCGCAGGTACGCCTTGGAGCCGGTGTCCTGGGTCGGGCCGAGGTGGGTCTCCAGCATGCCGGAGAACTGCTTGGGCTCGGTGAACTGGCCCTTCACACCGCAGTTGGGGCAGTTGACGTCGGCCAGGCCGTTGGCGGGGACGCGGCCGTGCTTGGCCTCGTACGCCTCTTCCAGGTGGTCGGCGCGGTGACGCTTGTGGCAGGAGGTGCACTCGGTCAGCGGGTCCGAGAACGTGGCGACGTGGCCGGAGGCCACCCAGACCTCGGGGGCCAGGATCACGGACGAGTCGAGACCGACGACGTCCTCACGCCCGGTGACCATGGCCTTCCACCACTGGCGCTTGATGTTCTCCTTGAGCTCGACACCGAGCGGGCCGTAGTCCCAGGCAGCCCGGGAGCCGCCGTAGATCTCACTGCACGGGAAAACGAAGCCACGGCGCTTGCTCAGGCTGACGATGGTTTCGATCTTGTCGGCGGCCACGGTGCTCTCTTCATTACGAGGACGAACGGCGAAGTCTTTAGGTTACCGGCGCCCGCACCCCCCCTTTCAAATCGGTTCCCCTTCCACGCCCGCCCACCCCGCCCTCCCACCTGGGTTTTTGACAATCGTTTCCATCTTTGATGAAAATGGATGTCATGAACGTACGACGCCTCATACCCACCGCCGCCCTCGCCGGCGCCGTCGCCCTCGGCGCCACGGCCCTGACCTCCTGCTCCGGAGCGAGTGCCGCCGGCGGCAAGGACGGCAAGCTCGGCGTGACGGCGTCGTTCTACCCCCTGCAGTTCATAGCCGAGCAGATCGGCAAGGAGCACGTGAAGGTCGACGGCCTGACCAAGCCGGGCGTCGAACCGCACGACCTGGAGATCACTCCCAGGCAGACCGGACAGCTCGGTGAGGCCGACGTGGTCCTCTACCTGAAGAACCTGCAGCCCGCCGTCGACAAGGCAGTCGCCCAGTCCGGCGTGAAGAACATCGTGGACGCCGCCACCCTCACCGAGCTGGAGACCCACGGCGCCCACGGCCACGACCACGGCGGCGAGGAGGCCCACGCCGAGGGCGAGGGCCACGCCGAGGGCGAGGGCCACGCCGAGGGCGAGGGCGAGGGCCACGACCACGGACACGACCACGCCGAGGGCGGCACCGACCCGCACGTCTGGCTCGACCCCGTCAAGTACGCGGAGATCGCCAAGGGCGTCGGCGCGGCCCTGGCGAAGGCCGACCCCGGCCACGCGGCGGACTACGAGAAGAACACCGACGAACTGGTCGGCAAGCTGGCCGCGTTGGACACCGAGTTCAAGGACGGCCTGAAGAACACGGCCTCCAGGACCTTCATCACCACCCACTCCGCCTTCGGGTACCTCGCCGAGCGCTACGGCCTCGACCAGGAGGGCATCTCCGGCGTCGACCCCGAGTCCGAGCCGAGCCCGGCCCGGATGAAGGATCTCCAGGCGGTCGCGAAGAAGGACAATGTCACCACCGTGTTCTTCGAGACGCTGGCCAGCGACAAGACGGCCAAGACCCTCGCCACGGACACCGGCCTGAAGACCGACGTCCTCGACCCGATCGAGGGCATCACCGACACGTCCCAGGGCGCCGACTACTTCGAGGTCATGCGGTCCAACCTGAAGAACCTCCAGAAGGCACTCGGAGCCAAGTGATGACAGCAGCAACGGAGGCGCGAACCATGCAGTCCCCGCCCCGACCGGCCGACGACCGGCCCGTCATATCCCTGCGCGGGGCCAAGGCCTCGCTCGGCTCGCGCCCCGTGCTGCGCGGCATCGACCTCACCGTCCGGCGCGGCGAGGTCGTCGCCCTGCTCGGAGCCAACGGTTCCGGCAAATCCACGGCCGTCCGCGCCGTCGTCGGCCAGGTCCCGCTGACCGACGGCTCCCTCAGCCTCTTCGGCACCGACTTCAAGCGCTTCCGCGACTGGTCCCGCATCGGGTACGTCCCGCAGCGCACCACCGCCGCCGGCGGCGTCCCGGCCACCGTCCGCGAGGTCGTCGCCTCCGGCCGGCTCGCCCGTTCCCGCTTCGGCCTCCTGCGCAAGGCCGACAAGGCGGCCATCGAGCAGGCCCTGGCCCTCGTCGGCATGGACGGGCACGCCGACGTCTCCGTGGACGCCCTCTCCGGCGGCCAGCACCAGCGCGTGCTCATCGCCCGGGCGCTCGCCGTCGAACCCGAACTGCTGATCATGGACGAGCCGATGGCCGGCGTGGACCTCGCCAACCAGGAGGTCCTGGCGAGCGCCCTGCGCGCCCAGGTCGCCGCCGGCTCCACCGTCCTGCTCGTCCTGCACGAGCTGGGTCCGCTGGAGCCCCTGATCGACCGCGCCGTCGTGCTGCGCGACGGCTGCGTCGTCCACGACGGCCCGCCGCCGGAGGCCGTGGGCCAGCACGCCCTGCCCGGCCACGACCACGTACACCCCCACGCGGCGCACGACGCCGAGCACCTGCGGACGGGACTGCTGAGCTGATGGACATCCTCGACTACGCCTTCATGCAGCGAGCGCTGATCGCGGCCGCCCTGGTCGGCATCACGGCCCCCGCCATCGGCACGTACCTCGTCCAGCGCCGCCAGGCCCTCATGGGCGACGGCCTCGGCCACGTCGCCATGACCGGTGTCGCCCTCGGCTTCGTGCTCCAGACCAGCCCGGTCTGGATGGCGACCCTCGTCGCCGTCGTCGGAGCCGTCGGCATGGAGCTGATCCGCGCCCGCGGCCGGACCAGCGGGGACGTCGCCCTCGCCATGCTGTTCTACGGCGGCCTCGCCGGCGGCGTGATGATCATCAACCTCGGCGGCGGCCAGACGGCCAGCCTCCTGGGCTCCATGTTCGGTTCGATCACCACGGTCGCCGCCGAGGACGTGACCGCGATGGCGATCCTCGCCGCGTTCGTCCTCGCCGTCGCGATCGGCCTGCGCCGGCAGCTCTTCGCCGTCTGCCAGGACGAGGAGTTCGCCCGGGTCACCGGTCTGCCCGTGCGCGCCCTGAACCTGCTGATCGCGGTCACCGCCGCGGTCACCGTCACCGTCGCCATGCGCATCGTCGGCCTGCTGTTGGTCAGCGCGATGCTCGTGATCCCGGTCGCCGCCGCCCAGCGGCTCACCCGCAGCTTCGCCACCACCCTGGGCCTGGCCATGGCCATCAGCGTGACCGTCTCCCTCACCGGCACGGCGGCCACGTACTACATCAACGTGCCCTCGGGCGCGACGATCGTGCTGCTCGCGATCGGCGTCTTCGTCGCGCTGACCGCCCTCTCCGCCCCCCTGGCCCGCCGCCGGGCCCGGGCGTCGCTCGCGGCCGAAGAGGTCTGCACGCGCGACGATGTGAAGGTCTAGCGGGCTGGCACAATGGCCGCAGGCCTATACGAGGAGGAACCGGTGGCGACTGCGCCTGGCGAGATGAATACCGCGCCAGTACGAGGACGATCCACCCGCCAGCGCGCCGCAGTGGCGGCGGCGCTGGACGAGGTGGACGAGTTCCGCAGCGCCCAGGAACTCCACGACATGCTCAAGCACCGTGGTGACTCCGTGGGCCTGACCACCGTCTACCGCACGCTCCAGTCCCTCGCGGACGCCGGAGAGGTCGACGTCCTGCGCACCAGCGACGGTGAGTCCGTGTACCGGCGCTGCTCCACCGGCGATCACCACCACCACCTGGTCTGCCGCAAGTGCGGCAAGGCCGTCGAGGTGGAGGGCCCGGCCGTGGAGAAGTGGGCGGAGTCCATCGCTGCCGAACACGGCTACGTGAACGTCGCCCACACGGTGGAGATCTTCGGCACCTGCGCCGACTGCGCCGCCGCCGGCTGACCGGCGAGAGATCGCCTAGAGCCTTCGCAGCTTCCGGCCGAGCAGCTCGCGGATCCGGTCCAGCTCTTCGTCCGTCAGGGCCGCCCGCTTGGGCAGCCACAGCAGCACGCCGTCCTCCATCACCAGCAGGAACAGGTTCCGGCTCTCGCCGAAGCCCCCGCAATGGCTCCACAGGAGGCGGGACGAGGTCCCGTCGGGCATCCGGGTGACCACGCCGCTGTCGGAGTGGGTACAGCGGTACTCACGGTGCCGGGCCGCCCACTCGTAGCGGCGACGCGCCTTCCGGTCCAGGCTCAGGTACGCCCCGTACCAGCCGACGAACGGTCCGAGAACGGCCAGCGCCAGCAGCTGCTCGGCCGCCAAGCCCTGGGCCGCCCCCATCACGACGGGCACCAGGGGTAGGCCCAGCCACATCAGCATGCCGGCGCGCCCCCTCGCCGTCCTCCGGGCGTACCACCTCATGGCCTCGCGGGCATCGGCGAGCCGGGGACTGTAGTACGCCTCGATCTCCGCGCCGACCGCCGGCTCCGCCCCACCTGTCGTGTTCATGGGGGCAGAGCCTAACGACGGGGTCAGCCGGCGGAGCCCTCGGGCTGGTTGGGCACCGCGCCTCCGAAGCGGCGGTCGCGCTGGGCGTACTCCAGGCACGCCGCCCACAGGTTGCGCCGGTCGAAGTCCGGCCACAGCACGTCCTGGAAGACCATCTCGGCGTACGCGCTCTGCCAGATCAGGTAGTTGGAGGTGCGCTGCTCTCCGCTCGGGCGCAGGAACAGGTCCACGTCCGGCATGTCGGGGTAGTAGATGTACTTGGCGAAGGTCTTCTCGTTGACCTTCGAGGGGTCGAGCTTGCCGGCCGCCACGTCGCGCGCGATGGCCTGGGCCGCGTCGGCGATCTCGGCGCGACCGCCGTAGTTCACGCAGAAGTACAGGGTCATGGCGTCGTTGTCGACGGTCTGCTCCTGTGCGACCTGCAGCTCCTGGACGACCGACTTCCACATCTTCGGCATGCGGCCGACCCAGCGGATGCGGATGCCCAGCTCGTTCATCTCGTCGCGACGGCGCCGGATGACGTCGCGGTTGAAGTTCATGAGGAAGCGGACCTCTTCGGGCGAGCGCTTCCAGTTCTCCGTCGAGAAGGCGTAGAGGGAGAGGTTCTTGACACCCATCTCCAGGCAGCCCTTGAGCACGTCGAGCACGACGCCCTCGCCGACCTTGTGCCCCTCGGTGCGGGGCAGGCCGCGCTCCTTGGCCCAGCGGCCGTTGCCGTCCATGACGACGGCGACGTGGTTCGGGACCAGCTCGCCGGGGATCTTCGGCGGGACCGCACCGGAGGGGTGCGGCTCGGGAACCTTGTACTCCCGGCGAGAGCGTCCCAGAATCCCGCGTCGTGCCATGTGCCCCACTCCTATTTCTCGACGTATCGCAGGGAGCGTAGCCCGCGCTCCAGGTGCCAGTGCACGTAGGCGGAGACCAGCCCGCTGCCCTCCCGCACGTGACGCGCCTCACACGCGTCGGCATGCCCCCAGTCGCCCGTCAGCAGGGCGCTGAGCAGGGCGATGGCCTCCGACGAGGGTACGACGCTGCCCGGCACCCGGCAGTCCCCGCATATGACCCCGCCCGCGGCGACGGAGAAGTGCCGGTTGGGACCGTGGATCCCGCACTTCGCGCAGTCCTCGAAGCTGGGGGCGTAGCCGTTGACGGCGAGCGAGCGCAGCAGGAAGGCGTCCAAAATGAGGTGTGGTTCGTGCTCGCCGCGCGAGAGCGTGCGCAGGGCCCCGATGAGCAGCAGGTACTGCTGCACGGAGGGCTCGCCCTCGTTCTCGGTGAACCGCTCGGCGGTCTCCAGCATGGCGGTGCCGGCGGTGTAGCGGGCGTAGTCGGTGACGATGCCGTTGCCGTACGGGGCGATGATCTCGGTCTGCGTGCAGAGCGGCAGGCTGCGGCCGACCAGGTCGCTGCCGCGGGCGAAGAACTGCACGTCGGCATGGGAGAAAGGTTCCAGCCGGGCGCCGAACTTGGACTTCGTGCGCCGCACCCCGCGGGCGACGGCCCGCACCCGGCCGTGGCCCCGGGTCAGCAGCGTGATGATGCGGTCCGCCTCACCCAGCTTCTGGGTGCGCAGCACGATGCCGTCGTCGCGGAACAGACTCATGGGCCCATTGTCCCGTACGGGGAACCGCCCGGAGACAGCGACGGCCCCTCGCCCGGAGACGGTCCGGGCGAGGGGTCGGCACCCCTTGGGAGGCTCAGGAAGCGGACGGGGACGGCGCGGGGTCGGCGTCGTCCGCCTTCTCGGCCGAGGCGGCGGGGGCTGCGGCCTGGGCCGGCACCGCCGCCGGGGCCTCGGCGGAGGTCTCGGCGGGGGCCTCGGCGGCGGTGCCGTCGGAGCCGGGCGCCGTGTCGACCTCTGCCTCGGCGAGGGCCCGGGCCCCCGCCTGCGGGGCGTCGTGGGCGTCGTCCTTCGCCAGGCCGTTGAAGATGAGGTTGAGCACGATGGCGGCCGTGGCACCGAGGGTGACCCCGCTGTTGAGCAGCGAGGACAGGTCCGCGTCCATGTGCTTGGTGAAGAACACCGGGACCGTCGCCGGGAGCAGCGCGAAGGCGAGGGACACGCCGACGATCAGCGCGTTCTTCTCCTCCTTGAGGTCCACCTTGCCCAGGGTCTGGATACCGGCCAGGGCGACCATGGCGAACATGACGGTCGCGGCGCCGCCGAGGACTCCGTGCGGGACGGCGGCGACGATCGCGGCGGCCTTCGGGAGCAGACCGAGGACGATCATGAAGACGCCCGCGGCGACGACCACGAACCGGCTCTTCACCTTCGTCATGCGCACCAGGCCGACGTTCTCGGCGAAGGCGACGTACGGGAAGGAGTTGAGGACGCCGCCGAGGGCGGTGGCGGCGCCGTCGGCGCGCAGGGCGCGGGCCACGGTCTCGCTGTCGACCTCCTTGCCGACGATGTCGCCGACGGCGTAGGTGTCACCGGTCGTCTCGACCATGGTGATCAGCATCACGATGAGCATCAGGACGATCGGGAACCACTCGAACTTCGGGACGCCGAAGTGGAAGGGGGTGGTGACGCCGATCCAGTCGGAGTCGCCCACGTCGCCGAACTTCGCGTCGCCGAGGAGGAAGGCGACGCCGGTGCCGACGACCAGTCCGAGGAGGATCGCGATGCTGGAGAGGAACGGCTTGCCGAGCTTCATCAGGACGAGGATGAAGAGCATCGTGCCGCCGGCGTAGGCGAAGTTCTCGGGCTCGCCGAAGTCGGGGCTGCCGAGGCCGCCGGCGGCGTCGTTGAGGCCGACCGGGATCAGCACGATGCCGAGGACGGTGATCACCGTGCCGGTGACGACCGGCGGGAAGAGCCGCATGACCGTCCGGAACGCCCTGGCGGGCAGCCAGGCGAAGGCGAAGGTGGCGATGCCGGCGGTGATGACCGCGCCGTAGATGACCAGCAGGGCGGCTGTTCCGCCGCCCGCTCCCAGGCCTATGGCGATCATCGGGGACACGGCGGTGAAGGTCACGCCCTGGATCAGCGGCAGGCGCGCGCCGATCCGGCCGATGCCCCAGGCCTGGATGATCGACGCGATGCCGCAGGTGAAGAGGTCCGCGTTGATCAGGTAGACCAGCTGTTCAGGGCTCAGCTTGAGTGCGCCGCCCACGATGATCGGGACGATCACCGCGCCGGCGTAGAAGGCGAGTACGTGCTGGAAGCCGTACAGCGCGAGCTTGGGGAGGGGGAGCACCTCGTCGACCGGGTGGGTGCTCTGCTTTCCGTCGGCGGAAAGCCGGGCGGCGACACGTGCCATCTCAGCCTTGCCCTTCACGGTAGGTAAGTGAGAGGAGATCTGGTGTCCCTGGACGAAGTGGGTCGCTAACCCGTTGGTTCGCCAGGGTTTCCGTACGTTCACGTGGGTCGAAGTCCCGCTGTGCGGGGCGGCGGCTTCTCGGCGTGTGACCGGAATTGAACGCCTGTGGGGGGCCTCACAGATATCGTCGACTTCTACAAATTGTTGACCGCGCGCGACGTCAGATCTGTAGGTTTCTCCAGTGGTGGAGGCTCCGGCGCAGGAGTAAGAGCCGGAGCTTCCGCATGATCGGCGCCCGGCCCGTGCGCGGACCCACCGGACCGGCCGTGAGCTGCAACGACGCGCTGCACGGCTCCCTCGGCGGCGCACATGAGAAGGGCCCGTTCCGGCGCCCTCGCGGGCAGCCCGAACGGGCCCGGAGTCGTCCACTCCGCCCTTCACACCGTGTTCACCAGGCGAGATTTCGGCCCTCGCGAGGCCGGATCGTTACGTCGGACCGGCTCGTTCCGGACGCTCCGGGGCGGTCCCGGCTCCCCTCAGGGCGCCCGTACCGCCGACAGCAGCCGGGCCACCTCGTCCGCGCCGATCCGCAGCGCCGACCCGACGGTGGCGAGCACCTCGCGCTCGGCCGGGATGTACGGGCCGTCCGCGAGGGCGATCCGCGCCCCCTGGAGCAGGATCGACTCCCGGCCCGGGCCGGCCAGGTGCGGGGCGAGGGGCTCCAGGGCCTCGTGGAGCTCTATCGACAGCGCGGCCCCGCAGCACTCCGGGATGTCGTACAGCCCGAGCCGGCCCTCGTCCGAGGACAGCGCCTCCACGAGGGACTCCAGCTGCTCCTCGGTGCAGTCCTGGAAGCCCGCGGCCCGTACGGTGCACACGGCGGCCTCCAGCGCGCTGCGCGAGGCCGTCCCGCCCGCCGTGAGCACGGCCAGGGCCACGGTGTGCACGGCGTCCCGCAGCAGCGCGGTGAACCGGGTGGTGGTGAGGTGGTCCAGGACGTCGGTGCCGAAGCGCGCCCGGCAGCCCTGGCACTCGACGACGGGCCCCGCCTGGCCGCGCGGCAGCACCGGCACCCCGAGCACGGTGAACCGGCGGCGGCCGGTGCGCCTGCGGTAGTTGCGGTCCCCACCGCAGTCCGGGCAGAAGAACTCCCCGTCACCCACGGTGCTCCAGGTGGTACGGATGCCCCAGACCGTCAGCTTCCGGCCGTCCCCACCCCGAACTGGCAGCACGTCGCACCTCCGTGGTCGTCCGGCAGCATCGCCGGGTTGGCGTGATGTTAGCCACATCGGTGAGGATGCGTCAGCCGTGCGACAAGACAACATGTCCCCCGGCCGGGAGTTGGCCGATCCGCACCCCCGGTTCCGCTTATGGTCTGCCGCATGGACGAGAAGTCGTGTCTGGTGACGGGGGCCGCGAGCGGGATCGGCCGGGCCACCGCGGTACTGCTGGCCCGCTCCGGCGCCCGGGTGACCGCGGCCGATATCAATGGCCCCGGGGTCGAGGCGCTGCGTACGGATCTGGCCGCCGAGGGCCTGACGGTCACCGCGGTGCGCGGTGACGTCTCCGATCCGGACGAGAACCGGGCGATGGTCGCCGCCGCCGTGGAGGCCTACGGGCGGCTCGACGTCGCCGTGGCGAACGCCGGGGTGCTCCCCCTTTCGGACGTACGGGAGACCACAGCGCGGGACTGGGACCACGTCATGGCGGTCGACGGCCGCGGCATGTTCCTGACCTGCAAGTACGCCATCGAGGCGATGACCGCGCAGTCGCGGCCCGGCGGGGCGCTCGTCTGCGTGTCCTCGATCTCGGGCGTGGCCGGGCAGGCGCGCCAGGCGGCCTACGGGCCGGCGAAGTTCGTCGCGTCGGGGCTGACCAAGCACCTCGCGGTCGAGTGGGCGGCGCACGGGATCCGCGTCAACGCGGTGGCTCCCGGAACGATCCGAACGGAGCGGGTGATCGCGCTGCGGGACGAGCCGGGCGGGCCCGCGTACCTGGAGGAGGTGACGCGGGCGCACCCGATGGGCCGGCTCGGCGAGCCGGAGGAGGTGGCCCGGGTCATCGCCTTCCTCGCCTCGGACGCGGCGTCGTTCGTGACGGGCGCGATCGTGCCCGTGGACGGCGGCTACCTGGCCCGCTGACGTCCCGCGGCCGCGGACGGAAGGACCCCGCTCCTCCAGTGGTGAGGAGCGGGGTCCCCGTACGAGGGGTCAGCGGCCCGCGCGGTTGACGGCGGAGATGACCGCCTTCAGGGAGGCGCGGGTGGTGTTGGCGTCGATGCCGATGCCCCACAGGACGCGGCCGTCGATCGCGCACTCGATGTAGGAGGCGGCCACGGCGGACGCGCCCTCGCTCATGGTGTGCTCGGTGTAGTCCAGCAGGCGGGCGTCCACGCCGATGCCGGCCAGCGCGTCGAAGAAGGCGGAGATCGGACCGTTGCCGGTGCCGTTCAGGACCGTCTCCACGCCGTCCACGACCGCCTCGACGGTCAGCGTGTCCGTGCCGTCCTTGTCGGTGGCCGTCGAGCCGGAGCGCAGCTGGATGCGGCCCCAGGGGTTCTCGGGGTTGGGCAGGTACTCGTCGGAGAAGACGTCCCAGATCGCCTTGGGCGTGACCTCGCCGCCCTCGGCGTCGGTCTTGGCCTGGATGATCCGGGAGAACTCGATCTGCATGCGGCGGGGCAGGTCCAGCTTGTGGTCGTTCTTCAGGACGTAGGCGATGCCGCCCTTGCCGGACTGCGAGTTGACCCGGATGACCGCCTCGTAGGAGCGGCCGACGTCCTTGGGGTCGATGGGCAGGTACGGGACCGCCCACTCGATGTCGTCGACGGTCGTGCCCCGGGCCGCCGCGTCGGCCTCCATGGCGTCGAAGCCCTTCTTGATGGCGTCCTGGTGGGAGCCGGAGAAGGCGGTGTAGACCAGGTCGCCCGCGTAGGGGTGGCGCGGGTGGACCGGCATCTGGTTGCAGTACTCGCTGGTGCGACGGATCTCGTCGATCTGCGAGAAGTCGATCTGCGGGTCGATGCCCTGGGAGAACAGGTTCATGCCCAGGGTGATCAGGTCGACGTTGCCGGTGCGCTCGCCCTGCCCGAACAGGCAGCCCTCGATGCGGTCGGCGCCGGCCATCAGGGCCAGCTCGGCGGCGGCGACGGCGGTGCCGCGGTCGTTGTGCGGGTGGACGGAGATGCAGATGTGCTCGCGACGGGTCAGGTTGCGGGCCATCCATTCGAAGCGGTCCGCGTGGGTGGACGGCGTCGAGCGCTCCACGGTGGCGGGCAGGTTCAGGATGATCTCGCGGCCCTCGGCCGGCTGCCAGACGTCACAGACGGCCTCGCAGACCTCCAGGGCGAAGTCCAGCTCGGTGTCGGTGAAGATCTCCGGGCTGTACTGGTAGCCGAAGGTGGTCTCCGGACCCAGCAGCTTCTCCGCGTACTCCATGACCAGGCGGGTGCCGTCGACGGCGATCTGCTTGATCTGCTCCTTGGAGCCGCGGAAGACGACCCGGCGGAAGGTCGGCGCGGTCGCGTTGTACAGGTGCACGGTGGCGCGCCTGGCGCCGACCAGGGACTCCACGGTCCGTTCGATCAGGTCCTCGCGGGCCTGGGTCAGTACGGAGATGGTCACGTCGTCCGGGATCGCGCCCTCTTCGATGATGGAGCGCACGAAGGCGAAGTCGGTCTCGCCGGAGGACGGGAAGCCGACCTCGATCTCCTTGTAGCCCATGCGCACCAGCAGGTCGAACATCTCGCGCTTGCGGGCCGGGGTCATCGGGTCGATCAGCGACTGGTTGCCGTCCCGCAGGTCGGTGGACAGCCAGCGGGGAGCCTTGGTGACGCGGGCATCGGGCCAGGTGCGGTCCGGGATGTCCACCTGCTCGTACGAGCCGTACTTGTGGATCGGCATCCCGGAGGACTTCTGGGAGTGGGTCGCGTTGGTGATGGGCGTGGGGCGACCGACAAAAGGCTGCTGGCTCATGGCGTTGGGCTCCTCGCGTGTCCGCGGTAGTTCGCTGGGACGGCCGACGGCGGTAGTGAAAACCGCAACACCAAACTCCGCGGGGAGGGGGCCGGCCTACGACTACAGACCCTCGCCGCGGCAGCTAAGGAGAAGCAGCCCGAAACGCATGATGGACCGAGCCTAGCCGAGCCGCGCCGTAACGCGAGGACCTGTTTCAGTATGCAAGACCCGCGCGTCCGATTTGCACCAAATGTGAGCCAAGCCTCGTTCGCTCCCCGCTGGTCGGGGCGATCGCCCGAAGCCCTCACGGACCGGCCGTGCGATCGCACCGGGCGGCCGGCCGCGACGGCACCCCCGGCGACCCCGCGCGGACCAGGCACGTTTCTGCAGCGGCGCGGGGTGACACAACCGAATGAATCATGGTTGCAGCTAGTGACATCACAGTGACTCGGTGCCACATTGCCGGGCATGGATGCCTCCCGCGCTCACCGCCACCCCGTCTTCTGCACGGTCGTGCCGCCGCACCTCCTCGACAAGGCCGCCCTGTCCGGCGACGCCCGCCGCGCCGACCTCGCCCAGCGCACCCTCGAACGCGACTCCCTCCTGCGCACCCGGCGCCGCGTCACCGCCGTGCGCGGCATCGTGCCCACGCTCGCCGCGCCGGCCGGCGACGACCCGCGGCGGACGATCTGCGACGCCCAGCACCGCACGCAGCTGCCCGGGACGAAGGTCCGCGAGGAAGGCGACCCGCCGAGCAAGGACGCCACCGTCAACCGTGCCTACGCGGGCCTCGGCGCGACGTACGAGCTGTTCCTGAAGGGCTTCGGGCGCCGCTCGATCGACGATTCCGGACTCCCGCTGGACGCCACCGTCCACTACGGCGAGGAGTACAACAACGCCTTCTGGGACGGCCGGCAGATGGTGTTCGGCGACGGCGACGGCGACCTCTTCCTCGACTTCACCGTGTCGGTGGACGTCATCGGACACGAGTTGACCCACGGCGTCACCCAGTACACGGCGAACCTGCGCTACCGCGGGCAGTCGGGCGCCCTGAACGAATCGATGTCGGACGTCTTCGGCTCCCTGATCAAGCAGTACTCGTTGGAACAGACGGCCGACCAGGCCGACTGGCTGATCGGTGCCGGGCTGCTCGGCCCCAGCGTCACCGGGGTCGCGCTGCGCTCGATGAAGGCGCCGGGCACGGCCTACGACGACGACGAGCTCGGCAAGGACCCGCAGCCGGCCACCATGGACGACTACGTCAGCACCCACAGCGACAACGGCGGCGTCCACATCAACTCCGGCATCCCCAATCACGCCTTCTACATCGCGGCGACCGAGCTGGGCGGCAAGGCGTGGGAACGGGCCGGGCAGATCTGGTACGACACCCTGACCGGCGGGGACCTCACCCCGAAGGCGGACTTCGCCGACTTCGCACGGCTCTCGACGGCGGCCGCCGCCACCCGGTACGGCGACGGCGGGGCGGAGCACCAGGCGCTCCAGAAGGCGTGGTCGGCCGTGGGCGTGCCGTTCACGGGGTAGAGGGCTCCCATGCGGATTCAGGTGGTACGGACGGGCGGCTTCGCGGGCATCGAGCGGCGCGCCGAGGTGGACACCTCGGGCCTGCCGGACGAGGCGGAATGGCAGGCCCTGGCCCGGCTCGCGCTGCGGCCCGGTCCGCCGGGCGACCCGGCGGACCGGGTGCGGGACGGCTTCTCCTACCGGATCACGGTGGACGGTCGGACCGTCTCCTGCGCCGAGCCGCGCCTGTCCGAGGCCCAGCGGGCGCTGATCTCACGGGTCCTGAAAGAAGGTGCCTGAGGAAAGGCCCTTTGCTTGGATGGCCGGATGACCAATCGCATGATCGAACCGACGCTGTCCGAGCTGGAGAAGTACTACGACACGGTGCCGCGGGTGGGCGGGGCCCGGGCCGAGGACTTCGGGCCGCTGACCCTGTTCGTCCAGGAGGGCTCGGGCTGGCCGTTCTACGCCCGGCCCGCGCTCGGCGGGCCCGACGCGACGGCCGCCGACGTGGAGCGGGTGCTCGCCCGCCAGCGCGAACTCGGCGTGCCCGAGGCCTTCGAATGGGTCGCCGAGACCAGTCCCGCGCTGCGCGCCGCCGTGGAGGCGGCGGGGCTCCACGTCCACGCGCACCCGCTGATGGTGCTGGAGGCGGGCGAGGAGCTGCCGCCGCACCCCGAGGTGCGGCTGCTCGACGCCGAAGACCCCCTGCTGTCCGCCGCGGTGGCGGTCCCGGCGCTGGCCTTCGCCGACCCGGGGACCGCCGTGGGCGAGGCCGGCCCGGCGGAGCTGGCGGCCGCGGCCGCGGACCCGGCTGCGGAGCCGCGCCGGGCGAACGTCGCGGCGAAGCTCGCCGCGGGCACCTCGGGCATGGCCGCGGCGGTACGGGACGGCGTGGTGCTGTGCTCGGGCATGTTCAACCCGGTCGGCGACGTCGCCGAGGTGGTGGGCGTCGGCACCCTCCCCTCCGCCCGCCGCCAGGGCCTGGCGCTCGGCGTCACCGCGGCCCTGGTCGCGCAGGCCCGCGAGCGGGGCGCCCGTACGGTCTTCCTGTCCGCGGGCGACGAGGACGTGGCCCGGATCTACGCCCGCGCCGGCTTCCGCCGGGTGGCCACGGCCCTGATCGCGGAGCCGCAGGGCGAGCCCGGCGCGTGAACCGTCGGTGCCGGCCGCCGCGGGGGCGGCCGGCATCCCCGGCGTTTTGCCGGGACGGCAACAACGTTTGCCAGGGGGCCGGGGGCGGGCGCAGCATCGGGGGCACGAGACGCCGAGCGGGAGAGGCCCCCATGTCGAAGCACGACCACCACGCCCACGACCACCACGCCCACGAGCACTCCACGCACGAGCACGTCCACGGGAACGCGACGGACGACGGGAACGGCCCGGTCGCCGGGGGCGAGGAGTTCTGGGACGAGCGCTACAGCGAGAGCACCCGCATCTGGAGCGGCAACCCCAACGCCCTCCTGGTCCGCGAGGCCCAGGACCTGGCTCCCGGCCGGGCCCTCGACCTCGGCTGCGGCGAGGGCGCCGACACCGTCTGGCTGGCCCGCCGCGGGTGGCGGGTCACCGCCACCGACATCTCGAAGGTGGCCCTCGGCCGGGCGGCCGAGCACGCCGCCGAGGCCGGGGTCACCGACCTCGTGGACTGGCAGCGGCACGACTTCGCCGAGTCCTTCCCCGAGGGGGAGTTCGACCTCGTCTCCGCGTTCTTCCTGCACAGCTACGGGGAGTTCCCGCGCGAGCGGATCCTGCGCCGGGCCGCCGCCGCGGTGGCGCCCGGCGGAACCCTCCTGGTGGTGGGTCACGCCGGCGGTCCGTCATGGAACCCGGAGGCCCTCGCGGACATTCACTTCCCGACCCCGCAGGAGGTCCTCGCGCAGCTGGAGCTGCCGGAGGGCGCCTGGGAGGTGCTGGCCACGTCCGAGCACCTCCAGCCCATGACCGACCCCGAGGGCCGGCCCGCCACCCGCCCGGACAACCTGCTGAAGGTGCGGCGCAAGGCCTAGGTAAGCGGTGGCCGCGGGGCGGGTCAGAAGCCGAGCTTGCGGAGCTGCTTGGGGTCCCGCTGCCAGTCCTTGGCGACCTTCACGTGGAGGTCGAGGAAGACGGGGGTCCCGAGCAGCGCCTCGATGTGCTTGCGCGACTTCATCCCCACCTCCTTCAGGCGGGAGCCCTTCGGGCCGATGATGATGCCCTTCTGGCTCGGCCGCTCGATGTAGACGTTGGCGTGGATGTCGAGCAGCGGGCGGTCCGCCGGACGGTTCTCGCGCGGGATCATCTCCTCGACCACCACGGCGATGGAGTGCGGGAGCTCGTCCCGTACGCCTTCGAGCGCGGCCTCACGGATCAGCTCCGCGACCATGACCATCTCGGGCTCGTCGGTGAGGTCGCCCTCCGGGTACAGCGGCGGGCTCTCCGGCAGCAGCGGCGCGATCAGGTCGGCCAGCAGCTGGACCTGGCTGTCGCCGACCGCCGAGACGGGAACGATCTCGGCCCACTCGAAGCCCAGCTCCTCGGCGAGCCGGTGGACGGCGATGAGCTGCTCGCCCACCACCTTCGACTCGACGAGGTCGGTCTTGGTGATGATGGCGATCTTGGGGGTCTTCTTGATCCCCGCGAGTTCCTTGGCGATGAACTTGTCGCCGGGGCCCAGCTTCTGGTCGGCCGGCAGGCAGAAGCCGATGACGTCGACCTCGGCCCAGGTGGTGCGCACCACGTCGTTGAGGCGCTCGCCGAGCAGGGTGCGCGGCTTGTGCAGGCCGGGCGTGTCGACGAGGACGAGCTGGGCGTCGGGGCGGTGCACGATGCCGCGGACGGTGTGGCGGGTGGTCTGCGGCCGGTTGGAGGTGATCGCGACCTTGGTGCCCACGAGTGCGTTGGTGAGGGTCGACTTCCCGGCGTTGGGACGGCCGACGAAGCAGGCGAAGCCCGCACGGTGCGGGGCGGTGGACTCGGGGGAACGATCGCTCATACGGGCCATTCTCCCCGATGCCGCTCCCAGCGCCGACCAGACCAGCGCGATGAGGGCGAGGACGGTCGCGAGCGGCGGGTGCGCGGCGTGGGCGGCACGGCCCTGAGCTGTGCTTCCGTCGGCCCGCGCACGCACCGTGACCTGGGCCCATTCCGCGTCGGGCGGGCCGTCCCAACGGGTTGCGAGGTGTACCTCCTGACCCGGCAGCAGTTCGGCGGGCAGCCCGGTGAGCCCGCGGTCGAGCAGCCGGCGGCCGAGCGCGCCGGTGACCGTCAGGCCGGCGCGGGGCCGGAGGGTGACGTTGCCGGAGTTGAGGAGCGTGTACGAGATCTCCGCGGCGGCGCCGCGCCGGTGCACGGTGACGTCACGGACGGCGAGGGCGGGCGCGGTGGGGCCCGTCACCCGCAGGTACACCCGGGCGGCGACGGCCTGCTGCACCCCGATGCCCGCGGTCGACGCGGCCCCGGCGCCCGCCCCGGGCCGCTCCTCCAGGGCCACGACGGCGCCGGGGTGGTCCCCCGGTTCCGCGCGGTCGGGCACGGTGAGGGTGAAGCCGACGCCGACCGTCCCGCGGGCCGGTACGGTGACCCGCTCCCGGTCGAGCTTCGTCCACGCGGCGGTGGCCCGGCGCGGCTCGTCGGGTCCGCGGAGGGCGAAGCCGCCGTCGCGGGCGGTGTTGTAGGCGTCAGCGGCGTAGAGGCGGAAGGTGCGGGGGTGGTCGCTGCGGTTGGTGAGGGTGACGGCGTCGGTGACGCGCTGGCCGGGTGCGGCGGCGAGGTAGAAACAGGGCCGCCGCCCCAGGGTGTTCGCGGCGGGCAGCACGGACCACCGGCCGTCCCCGGCCTCGGCCGTCCCGGGGATCGCGGCGACGAGCGCGGCGGCGGCGAGCACGGACGCGACCACCGCCCGGAGCGGTCTCCCGACTCCGCCCTTCGGCCGGTTCCCGGGGATGCGCCCCGCGCCCCGCGCGGACGACGGAGGGGCCGTCCCGGTCACGACAGGGTCAGGGTCAGCACCGCCGTGTAGGCGCCCGGTGGGGTGTACGGCGGCACGTGCAGGGTGACCGTCGCCTCGACCGTGAAGGTGCCGCCGGCCGGCGCCCCGTCCGGGGTGGAGGCCAGCACCGCACCCTCCGGGCCGACGACGCCCGCGCTGCCCGGCGTACAGCCGCTCCGGCTGCCCGGGGCCGCCGTGCAGGACGGCGTCCAGGACAGGGACGCGCCCGGGATGCGGATCCCGCCGGGGCCGGTGAAGTCGGTGACCTTGCCGGTCAGGGACCAGCCGGCCGGGCCGCCGCGGTCGTCGGTGACCGTCACCGTGCCGATCCGGCCGGGCGCCGGGCCGCCACCGCCGTACGGGACCGCGCCGAGGGTGATGTCCTGGCCGGCCTGGGTCATGCCGAGCGCGCCCGGCTCGACGGTCACGGTGACCTTCTGGGTCGCGGCCGGCGGCGGGGCGGCGTCGACGACCGTGTACGCGGCCGGGCCGGAACCCTGGCGCGCGGACCAGGCCGTGCCCTCGTAGGCGACGACCGCGGTGGTCGTACGGTCGGTGACCGGCAGCTCCACGACGGCCGTGCCCCGGCCGTCGGCGGTGGCGCGCACCCGGTCGGCGGTCTCGGCGGCGCCGGCCCGTCCGGCGACGGTCACGGAGGCGCCCGGCGGGAACCCGGCGGCGGTGACCACGACCTTGGCGCCGGGCCTTCCGTGGGCGGCGGCCAGGAAGACGCTGCGCAGGTTGGCCGTGGGCAGTGCGGTGGCGGTGAGGCGTGCGGAGACGGGGGCCGCGGACGGACCGGACGCGGCGCAGGAGGTGTCGAGATCCACGAGGTGGCCGGTGTGCAGGGTGTAGGGGCCGGGGGCCAGGGTGATCCCGCCGGGCGCGGTGACGGTGAAGGTGCCGGTCATGGTGACGGCGGGCAGGGGCGCGCCGGCCGGGACGGGGTCGTTGCGCTGCGCGCCGACGACGGTGACCTCGCCGCTCTGGGCGCCCCCGAGCTGGATCCGGCCGGCCGGGGTCAGCACGTCGGCCGGGAGTTCCGCGCCGGTCCCGTCGGCGCCGCCGAGCGGGTTCCGGGCCGGCGTCCCGAGCACCTGGTAGGTGACGGTGACGGTGTCGCCGACCCGGGGCGCCGGGTCGTCCACGGTGATCCGGGCGGTGGTGGGCCCGTCGGCGGGCGGGAGTCCGGTCTCCTGGGGCGCCAGGCACTGCGTGGGGAACTCCACCTGGCCCGGGGGCGTTTCCCCCTCGGCGGCCGCGGGGACGCCCAGGGCGCCCCCGGCCGTGGCCGCGAGGACGGCCACCGCGACCGCTGCCGACCATCTCCGGTTCCGCGCCCCTGTTCGCACTTCCCGCCCCCTGGGTTCCCTCGCGCCGCGCCCCGCGCCGGGGGCCATTCACGAGCGGGCGGCGGGAGAAGTCAATGCGCGGGCCCGGCACCGACTGATGGCTCATCAGGAGATGACAGCGTGGCGTCCCCTGCTCCGGCGGCGCGGAACGTACGCCGGTAGGCCGTCGGGCTCACCCCCAGCGCCGCCTGCACGTGCTTGCGCAGCGACTGCGCCGTCCCGAAGCCGCTCTCCCGCGCGACCCGTTCCATCGACAGCTCCGTCTCCTCCAGCAGTTGCCGCGCCCGTTCCACCCGGCGGCCGGTGATCCACTGGCCGGGGCTGATGCCCGCCTCCTCACGGAAGCGGCGCGTGAACGTCCGTACCGACATGGCCTCCTGCCGGGCCATGTCGGTCAGCCGGAGCGGCTCGTGCAGCCGGTCCAGCACCCAGGCGCGGGCCGCCGTGGTGGTCGCGAGCTGCGGCTCCGGCATCGGGCGTTCGACGAACTGCGCCTGTCCGCCCTCGCGGTGGGGCGGTACGACGGTCCGCCGGGCCGCCTCGTTCGCGACGGCCGCGCCGTGGTCGCGGCGCACGATGTGCAGGCACAGGTCGATGCCCGCGGCGACGCCCGCCGAGGTCAGCACGTCCCCGTCGTCGGTGTAGAGCACGTCGGGGTCCACCCGTACGGCCGGGAAGAGCCGCTGGAAGTGCTCGGCGGAGGCCCAGTGGGTGGTCGCGGGCCGGCCGTCGAGGTAGCCGGCGGCGGCGAGCACGTAGCCGCCGGTGCAGATGGAGACGAGCCGGGTGCCGGGCCGCAGGTGCGCGAGGGCCGCGGCGAGCTCGTCGGTCAGCCTGCCCTCCTCGAAGGCCGGTCCCAGTTCGTACGAGGCCGGTACGACCATCGTGTCGGCGGTCGCGAGCAGCTCGGGGCCGTGCGCGACGTGGATGTCGAAGTCGGCGTCGGTGGCGACCGGGCCGGGCGCGAGACCGCAGGTGAGGATCTCGTACAGCGGCAGTCCGGCCGGATCCTTGGCCCGGCCGAAGATCCGGTGCGGGATGCCGAGCTCGAAGGGCAGCAGCCCCGGGAGCGCCAGGACGACGACGCGGTGCGGCGCGGTTTTCATGGCCCGATCGTATCGAAGCATGACAGTCAGGCCACTGTCGTCCCGTGCCCCGTCGGCCGGAAGCTTCTCGCGTGACCCAGACAGCCGCCGCCCCCGACGCCGCCCCCTCACCCCCCCGCTCCCCGCGGCGGACCAGACGCGTCCACCGTGCCTGGTCCGTCGCCGCCGTCACCTTCGTCACGATCATCGGCGCGGCCGGCTTCGCCTCGCTGCCGGGACTGCTCGTCGAGCCGCTGCACGAGGAGTTCGACTGGTCGCGCGGCACCATCGGCGTGGCCGTCTCCGTCAACCTCGCCCTCTACGGGATCACCGCGCCCTTCGCCGCGGCGCTGATGGACCGCTTCGGCATCCGCCGGGTCGTGGCGGTGGCCCTGACTGTCATCGCGACCGGTGCGGTGGCCACGGTGTGGATGACCGCGCCCTGGCAGCTGGTGCTGTGCTGGGGCGTCCTGGTGGGGCTGGGCAGCGGCTCGATGGCCCTGGCCTTCGCCGCGACGGTGACGGCGCGCTGGTTCACCGCCCGGCGCGGCCTGGTCACCGGCATCCTGACCGCCGCCGGCGCCTCCGGGCAGCTGGTGTTCCTGCCGCTGCTGGCGTGGCTGGTGGACCGGCACGGCTGGCGCCCGGCGACGGTGACGGTCGCCGTGGCGGCGCTGGCCGTCGTGCCCTTCGCCTGGCTGCTGCTGCGCGACCACCCCGCGGACGTGGGGCTCGCCCCGTACGGCGGCACGTACGCGCCCAGGCCGGCCCCGGCCCGCGGCGCGGCGCGGCGGGCGCTGAAGGTCCTCGCCGACGCCGCCCGGACCGGCCCGTTCTGGCTGCTGGCGGGCACCTTCGCGATCTGCGGGGCCTCGACGAACGGGCTCGTGCGGACGCACTTCGTGCCCGCCGCGCACGACCACGGCATGCCGGTGACGGCGGCGGCCGGGCTGCTGGCGGTGATCGGCGTCTTCGACGTGGCCGGCACGGTGTCGTCGGGCTGGTTCACGGACCGCTTCGAGTCACGGCGGCTGCTGGCCGTCTACTACGCCCTGCGCGGGGTCTCGCTGCTCCTGCTGCCGCTCCTGCTGGCGCCGTCGGTGCGGCCGCCGCTGGTCTTCTTCATCGTCTTCTACGGTCTGGACTGGGTCGCGACGGTGCCCCCGACGATCGCGCTGTGCCGCGAGCACTACGGGGACGACGGCGCGATCGTCTTCGGCTGGGTGCTCGCCTCGCACCAGATCGGCGCGGCGGTGGTCGCCTTCCTCGGCGGGCTCGCCCGTGACCTCACGGGCTCGTACGACGTGGTCTGGTACGCGTCGGGGGCCCTGTGCGCGACGGCGGCCCTGATGTCGATGGTCATCCGCCGCCGCTAGCCTCCCGGCGGGGCGGCCGAACCCCTGGGGCTCTGCCCCAGACCCCGCGCCTCGATCGCCGGCGGGGCTCGGTGGTGCGGGGAGGTGCCCCGCCGGAGTGTCTCCTCGGCTCGCGCGGTGCTCCGGATCGCGGTGGTGCCCGGCGGTGCGCGCTCGTCCTGCGGGGACACTCCGCCGTATCCCCAAGTACAGCCCGTGCAGTGCCAGGACGCGCCGCGCCGAGGAGACACCCCTGCCCGGCACCGCGACCCGCCCGCACCGCGCCCGGATCCCGACCCGCAGGACGGGCGGGGCAGGCGCAGCCGAACCCGGCCCCGCCGGAAACGGCGCGGCCCCGGCCGAGCGGTGGTGGCGACCAGAGCCGCCGGGCAGGCGGGACTACGCGGACCCGGCCGGGGTCGTGGACCTCAGGGTGCCGTCAGGGGCCGCCAGGAGGACAGGGGTGTCGGGGCCGCCGAGGTCGCGGACCGCCGCGCGGTCGGCCTCCGCCGGGGCCTCGGCCGCGCTCACGACGGCCGCGGCCTCCAGGGAGCGCGCTCCGCTCGCCACGGCCATCGCGACCGCGGTCTGCAGCGCGCTCAGCTTCAGGGAGTCGAGCTCCACCGTCCCCGCGACGTACGTCCGTCCGGTCTCGTCCCGCACCGCCGCCCCCTCGGGCACCCCGTTGCGGGCCCGGGCGCTGCGCGCCAGCGTGATGATCTTGCTGTCCTCGGGGTCGATCCCGGTGCTCTCCGTCATGGTCGAAAGCATAGGAGCGCGGCCGTCCGGCCGTGCAACGACCCCGCCGCGGCCGGATCAGGGGCGGTCGAGCTTCAGGCGCTCCGCCCTCGGCAGCCCCGCCACCACCAGGTCGTAGGAGTCCTCGACGAGCTCGCGCAGCATCGCCTCGGGGACCCCGCCCACGGTCACCGTGTTCCAGTGCCGCTTGTTCATGTGGTAGCCCGGCGCGATCGCCTCGTGCTCCTCCCGCAGCCGCACCGCCAGCTCCGGTTCGCACTTGAGGTTGATCGTCAGCGGCTCGGCGTCCAGCCGGCTGAGCGCGAACATCTTGCCCATCACCTTGAACACCGAGGTCTCGGGCGTGAAGGGGAACTCCTCCACCGCCGCGTTGAAGCCCAGCAGGAACTCCCGCAGCTGCGCCGGGGTCATTCCCCCTCCTCCCCCGCGGTCTCCGCCGCGGCCACCGGTTCGACCAGCACCGTCACGATCTTGTTCCGCCGGCCCGCCGGCGACTCCGCCGTCAGCCGCAGCGGCCGCCCGTCGGGCAGTTCGACCACCGCCGAGGCGCCCGCGATCGGCACCCGCCCCAGCGCCTTCGCCAGCAGGCCGCCGACCGTCTCGACGTCCTCGTCGTCGAACGCCTCGACCTTGAAGAGCTCGCCGAGGTCGGTGATGTCGAGGCGCGCCGTGACCCGGTAGCGGTCGTCGCCGAGGTCCTCGACCGGCGGGAGCTCCCGGTCGTACTCGTCCGTGATCTCGCCGACGATCTCCTCGAGGATGTCCTCGATGGTGACGATGCCGGCCGTCCCGCCGTACTCGTCGATGACGACGGCCACGTGGTTGCGCACCTGCTGCATCTCGCGCAGCAGGTCGCCCGCGTTCTTGGTGTCGGGCACGAAGACGGCCGGCCGCATCGCCGTCGACACCAGGTCGGCCTCGGCGTCGCGGCTGATGTGCGTCTTGCGGACCAGGTCCTTCAGGTAGACGATCCCGACGATGTCGTCCTCGTTCTCCCCGGTGACCGGGATGCGCGAGAAGCCCGACCGCAGGGCGAGCGTGGTCGCCTGACGGACCGTCTTGTAGCGCTCGATGCAGACCAGGTCGGTGCGCGGCACCATCACCTCGCGCACGAGGGTGTCGCCCAGCTCGAAGACCTGGTGCACCATCCGGCGCTCGTCGTCCTCGATCAGCGATTCCTTCTCGGCGAGGTCGACCATCGCCCGCAGCTCGGCCTCGGAGGCGAAGGGGCCCTTGCGGAAGCCCTTGCCCGGCGTGAGCGCGTTGCCGACGAGGATCAGCAGCTGCGGGATCGGCCCCATGATCCGGGCGAGCGGGACGAGGACGTACGCGGCCGCCGTCGCCGTGTTCAGCGGGTGCTGGCGGCCGATCGTACGGGGGGAGACGCCCACGGCGACGAAGGAGACCAGCACCATCACGGCGATGGCCACCAGCAGCGCGGTCCAGTTGTCGCCGAACTCGTCGAGGCAGACGTAGGTGACGAGGACCCCGGCCGCCATCTCGCAGGTGACCCGGACCAGCAGCGCCACGTTGAGGTAGCGGGTGGGGTCGCCGGCGACCTGGGCTAGCTTCTCGCTGCCGCGCCTGCCCTCCCGTACGGCCTGCTCGGCACGGAAGATCGAGATGCGGGCGATGCCGGACTCCGCGCACGCCGCGAACCAGGCCACGACCACCAGCAGCACCGCGCCGGTGATCAGTTGCGGGGCGCTCACGAGACGGTGGGAGCCGGGGACGGGCCGGTCAGCCCGTGCTCACCGCGCCAGCCGTCCACGATCGCCGCCTGGAGGCCGAACATCTCGGCCTTCTCGTCCGGCTCCTCGTGGTCGTAGCCCAGCAGGTGCAGCACCCCGTGGACGGTCAGGAGCTGGAGCTCCTCGTCCATGGAGTGCTGCGTCGGGGCTTCCTCACCCTGCTTCTTCGCGACCTCGGGGCAGAGCACGATGTCGCCGAGGAGCCCCTGCGGGGGCTCCTCGTCGTCCTTCGTCGGCGGACGGAGCTCGTCCATCGGGAAGGACATCACGTCGGTCGGGCCCGGCAGGTCCATCCACTGGATGTGGAGCTGCTCCATCGCGTCCTCGTCGACGATGATGACGGAGAAGCTCCGAGAGCGGATGGATCCGCATCCGGGTGAGCGCGTAGCGGGCGATGTCGAGGATCGCCTGCTCGTCGACCTCGGTTCCGGACTCGTTGTTGACGTCGATCGACATGGTGCGCTGGGTTCTACTTCCGCTGGTAGCCGTGGGCGGCCTGCTGGCCGTCGTCGTACTTCTCGTACGCGTCGACGATACGGCCGACCAGCTTGTGCCGGACGACATCCTCGGACGTGAGCCTGGAGAAGTGGATGTCCGGTACCCCGTCGAGGATTTCCTGAACCTGCCGCAGGCCGCTCCTCGCCCCTCCGGGAAGGTCGATCTGGGTGATGTCACCGGTGATCACGATCTTCGAGTCGAAGCCGAGCCGGGTCAGGAACATCTTCATCTGCTCGGTCGTCGTGTTCTGGGCCTCGTCGAGGACCACGAACGCGTCGTTGAGCGTGCGTCCGCGCATGTACGCCAGCGGCGCGACCTCGATCGTGCCCGCAGCCATGAGCCGCGGGATCGAGTCGGGGTCGAGCATGTCGTGCAGGGCGTCGTAGAGCGGGCGCAGGTAGGGGTCGATCTTGTCGAAGAGGGTGCCCGGCAGGAAGCCGAGCCGCTCCCCCGCCTCGACGGCGGGCCTGGTCAGGATGATCCGGCTGACCTGCTTGGACTGCAGGGCCTGGACCGCCTTGGCCATGGCGAGGTAGGTCTTGCCGGTACCGGCGGGGCCGATGCCGAAGACGATCGTGTTCTTGTCGATCGCGTCGACGTACCGCTTCTGGTTGAGGGTCTTGGGGCGGATGGTGCGGCCGCGGCTGGAGAGGATGTTCTGGGTGAGCACCTCGGCGGGCGTCTCGGGCCCGTCGCCGTTGCCGTTCGCGCTCGCCTTGAGCATGGCGATCGAGCGTTCCACTGCGTCCTCCGTCATCGGCTGCCCGGTGCGGAGCACCAGCATCATCTCGTCGAACAGTCGCTGGATCAGAGCGACTTCCGCCGCCTCTCCGATCGCGCTGACCTGGTTGCCCCGAACATGGATGTCGGCCTTCGGGAAGGCCTTCTCGATCACGCGCAGCAGGGCGTCGCCCGAGCCGAGCACCGTCACCATCGGGTGGGTGGCCGGTACGGTGAAGTGCGCTCGCGCCTGCCCCGGCGCGGGGATGTGGGCTGTCGATGTCTGAGTCATGGGCCGGCACTGTGGCCTGCGCATACCTCCCGCTGAGGGGCCGCGCCGATCGACGACCTCCGGAATACCAAGCGTACGTCGCCGCCGCGGCATCCCCGAGAGGTTTTACCCGCCGCCCGCGCCGCGGCCCGCGCCCCCGCCCCGCGCTCCCCCGGCTACGCGGAGTGCCGGAAGCCGATGGTCGGCACGGCCCTGCGCCGGGCGGCCGGGGTCGCGGCCGAGGGGATCAGGTCGTCCAGGAAGCCGTAGCGGCCGCGCAGCGCGTGCGGGGCGGCCCGCCACCAGTGGGCCACCTCCGGCCAGCCGGGGGCCGACAGGGAGCCGCCGAACTCCTGGACCGACAGGGCCGCGGTCAGCCCCGCGAAGGCCAGCCGGTCCGCCAGCGGCCAGCCCGCCAGGGTGCCGGTGACGAAGCCCGCCACGTAGACGTCCCCCGCCCCGGTGGGGTCCAGGGCGTCGACGGCGATGCCCGGGACGTGGGCCGTCTCGCCGGTGTGCCCGTCCACCGCGTACGAGCCCTCCGGGCCCATGGTCACCACCGCGATCGGCACCTTCTCGGCCAGGGCGCGGGCCGCCGCCCGGGGACACTCGGTGCGCGTGTACCGCATCGCCTCGCCCGCGTTCGGCAGGAAGGCCTCGCAGTGCTCCAGGTCGGCCAGGGCCTCCAGGTCCCAGCGTCCGCTCTCGTCCCACCCGACGTCCGCGAAGACCCGCGCGCCGCGCCGGGCGGCCTCGCCGATCCATTCCTCGCCGCGGCCGGGGCCCAGCGAGGCCACGGCGGCGCGGGCGCGCGGTGGGCACGGCGGGAGGGGCCCGGGGTCCGCGGGCGGAGGGGCCTCGTGGCCGTGGGAGACCATCGTGCGCTCGCCCTCGTACGCCATCGAGACGGTGACGGGGCTGTGCCAGCCGGGGACGATCCGCGACATGGACAGGTCGATGCCCTCGCCCTGCTCCAGGGCGTCCCAGCAGTACTCGCCGTAGTGGTCGTCGCCGAAGGCCGCGGCCAGCGAGGTGCGCAGGCCGAGCCGGGCCAGGGCGGTGGCCATGTTGGCGACGCCGCCGGGGCTGGAGCCCATGCCGCGCGCCCAGGACTCCGTACCGCGCACGGGGGCCGAGTCGAGGCCGGTGAAGATGATGTCGAGGAAGACCGTTCCGGTCAGGAAGACGTCGCAGCCCGGTTCCTCCGGGTCGCGCACCGGACCGAGCGGGTCGAGGGCTGCGGTGCGGCTGTCGAGGTCCCCACTGGTCACGGTGGTCTCCCCTGTCGGTTTCGAAGGGCCGTTTCTCGGTGAAAGCTGCCAGGTCTTCCCGCCCCGGGCGGGATCAAAACCCAGTGTGGCGCAGGTCACCCGGGACGTGCCCTCCGGGCCGATCACCTGAACCCGTGCGAGCCCGGCCCGGGGGCGGCGCGCACCCCGGGCCGCCCGTGTCAGCCCCGCTTCGGCAGCGGTACCCGCATCAGGTCCGCGGCCACCGTGAGTTCCCCTTCGAAGCCCGCCGCGCGCGCCTGGCGCTCGAACTCGGCGGGGTCGGTGTAGCGCTGCGAGAAGTGCGTCAGCACGAGGTGCCGTACGCCCGCGTCGCGCGCCACCCGCGCCGCCTGGCCGGCGGTGAGGTGCCCGTGGTCGGTGGCGAGGCGTTCGTCCTCGTCGAGAAAGGTCGACTCGATCACCAGCATGTCGCAGCCCTCGGCCAGCTCGTCCACACCGGGGCAGAGCCGGGTGTCCATGACGAACGCGAAGCGCTGCCCGGGCCTGGGCTCGCTGACGTCCTCCAGCGTCACCCCGCCGAGCCGTCCCTCGCGCTGGATCCGGCCCACGTCGGGGCCCTTGATCCCGTGCCGGGCGAGCTGTTCGGGCACCATCCTGCGCCCGTCGGGCTCGACGATCCGGTAGCCGAAGGACTCCACCGGGTGGGAGAGCCGCCGCGTCTCCAGGACGTACGAGGCCGCCCGGGCCACCGGCCCGTCCTCGGACACCGGCTCCTCGCGCAGCGGCACGGTCTCCCGGTAGGCCGTGGCGTACCTCAGCCGGTCGAAGAACTTCTGCCCGGACGCCGGGTAGTGCGCGGCGACGGGGTGCGGGACCTGGTCGAGGTTGATCCGCTGGATCACCCCGGCGAGGCCGAGGCTGTGGTCACCGTGGAAGTGGGTGACGCAGATCCGGTTGATGTCGTGCGCGGCCACCCCGGCACGCAGCATCTGGCGCTGCGTGCCCTCGCCCGGGTCGAAGAGGATCCCTTCCCCGTCCCACCGCAGCAGGTAGCCGTTGTGGTTGCGGTGGCGGGTGGGCACCTGGCTTGCGGTGCCCAGCACCACGAACTCTCTGACGGACACGTGCTATCCCGGGGGCCACTGGAGGCCGCGGCCGCCCAGGACGTGGGCGTGGGCGTGCCAGACGGTCTGTCCGGCGCCGGAGCCGGTGTTGAAGACGATCCGGTAGCCGTGGTCCTCGATCTTCTCGTCGGCGGCGACCCGGGCGGCCTCACGCAGCACGTCGGCGGCGACGCCCGGCTCGGCGGCCGCGAGGGAGGCCGCGTCGGGGTAGTGCACCTTGGGGATGACGAGCACGTGCGTGGGCGCCTGCGGGTTGATGTCCCGGAAAGCGACGGTGGTCTCGGTCTCCCGGACCACCGTCGCGGGGACGGCCCCCTCGACGATCTTGCAGAACAGGCAGTCGGCCTGCGGTTCCCCGGCCATTGCGCACCCTCCCGTGATGGTGATCGGTCGGGGCATCGTATCCAGCCGGACGCCCGCGGCGGGCGTGCGTTCCGGCCGGTCAGGCCCAGCGTCCGGTGCGGGCCAGCAGGACCGCCGCGGCCGCGGTGCCGGCGGTGGACGTCCGCAGGACGGAACGGCCCAGGCGGTACGGGTGCGCCCCGGCCGCGGCGAAGACCTCCAGCTCCTCCGGGGAGACCCCGCCCTCCGGGCCGACCACCAGGACGACGGAGCCGGAGGCGGGCAGCTCGGCCGTGGCCAGTGCCTGCGAGAGGGTGTCGCGGTCCTCGTGCAGGACCATCGCCAGGTCGGCGCCGGCCAGCAGCTCGGCGACCTGCTTGGTGGACATCGCCCCGGCCACCTCCGGGAAGCGGACCCGACGGGACTGCTTGCCCGCCTCCCGGGCCGTGGCCCGCCACTTGGCCAGGGACTTGGCGCCGCGGTCGCCGCGCCACTGGGTGATGCAGCGCGAGGCCTGCCAGGGCACGATCGCGTCCACACCGGTCTCGGTCATGGTCTCCACGGCCAGCTCGCCGCGGTCCCCCTTGGGCAGGGCCTGGACCACGGTGATGCGGACCGCGGGCTCCTCCTCCCGCCCGGCCGAGGTGACCGCGACGACGAGCCTGTCCTTGCCCTCGGCCGCCTTCACGACCGCCTCCGCCCAGCCGCCCCGGCCGTCGGTCAGGACCACCTGCTCGCCCGGGTTCAGCCGTTTCACGGACACGGCGTGCCGGCCCTCGGGGCCGTCCAGGACGTAGTCCGCCCCCGCGGGAACCTCTTCGACCACGAACACCGGGGCCGTCATGACGCACTCCTCATCTGCATTTCCTTCAACGTGTGCCGTGCCTCGGCCAGTTCCGCCGCCAGCACCTCCACCAGCTGCGCCGCCGGCAGCGCCCGGGCCAGCCGGTGCCCCTGGCCCGCCCACAGGGCCATGCCCTGGGGGTCGCCGGCCGCGGCGGCCGCCTTGCGCAGCCCGGAGGTCAGGTGGTGGACCTGGGGGTAGGCGGCCGGGGCGTAAGGGCCGTGCTCGCGCACGAAGCGGTTGACCAGCCCCCGCGCGGGCCTGCCGGAGAAGGCCCGGGTCAGCTCCGTCCGGACGAAGAGCGGATCGGTCAGCGCCTTCTTGTGCACGGGGTCCGCGCCCGATTCGGGACAGACCAGGAACGCCGTCCCGAGCTGCGCCGCAGCCGCGCCCGCCGCCAGCAGGGCGGCGATCTGCGCCCCCCGCATGACGCCGCCCGCCGCGATGATCGGCAGCCCCACGGCCTCCCGCACCTGCGCCACCAGCGCGAGCAGTCCCACGGACGCCGTTCCGTCGATCTGCGGGTCGTCGCGGTGGGTGCCCTGGTGGCCGCCGGCCTCGACGCCCTGGACGCAGACGGCGTCGGCGCCCGCCCGCTGCGCACTGCGGGCCTCCTCCACCGAGGTCACCGTGACGACGCTGTACGTACCGGCCTTGCGCAGGGCGGCGAGGGCCGCGGGGGCCGGACAGCCGAAGGTGAACGACACGACCGGGACCGGGTCCTCGAGCAGGATGGCGAGCTTGGCGTCGTAGCCGTCGTCGCTGGTGCCGATGATGTCCTCCTCGGCGAGGGAGATCTCGTACCAGCTGGCCTCGCCGGCCAGCTGCCCGCGGTACGCCTCCACCGCGGCCGGGTCGGCGCAGCCGGTTTGCGGCATGAACAGGTTGACGCCGAAGGGGCGCCGGGTGAGCGCGCGGACCTGCTTGATCTCCTGGTACATCCCGTCGGCGGTCTTGTAGCCCCCGGCCAGGAAGCCCAGCCCGCCCGCCTCGCACACGGCGGCCACGAGCGGCGGGCACGAGGCGCCGCCCGCCATGGGGGCCTGCACGATCGGGTGGGAGGAGAGACCGTTCGCCGCGGTGGACATGGACTGCATCGTGCCACGTCCGGCCCAGGGGGCCGAATCACCGCATTCGCCTGGCATAGTCCGCTTCCCGGCGTGCCAGGGGGCGGCTGAGGGACCACGCGAAGAGCCCGGCCGGGGTGTCCCCGGGCCGGGCTCGAAGCGGTGCTCGCGCTAAGGTCAGCGACCGTTGAAAGCGTCCTTCAGGCGGCTGAACAGGCCCTGCTGGCCCGGCGCGAACTGGCCCATGGGCCGCTCCTCGCCGCGCAGCTTCGCCAGCTGGCGCAGCAGCTCCTCCTGCTGGGCGTCCAGCTTGCCCGGGGTGGTGACCTCGACGTGGACGATCAGGTCGCCGCGACCGCCGCCGCGCAGGTGCGTGACGCCGCGCCCGTGCAGCGGGATCGCCTGGCCGGACCCGGTGCCGGGCCGGATGTCGATCTCCTCCAGGCCGTCGAGCGTCTCCAGCGGGCATTTGGTGCCCAGTGCGGCCGCCGTCATGGGGATGGTGACCGTGCAGTGCAGGTCGTCCCCGCGCCGCTGGAAGGTCGGGTGCGCCAGCTCGTGGATCTCCACGTACAGGTCGCCGGCGGGGCCGCCGCCGGGGCCGACCTCGCCCTCGCCCGCGAGCTGGATCCGGGTGCCGTTCTCGACACCGGCCGGGATCTTGACCGTGAGGCTGCGGCGGGAACGCACCCGGCCGTCGCCCGCGCACTCGTGGCACGGGGTCGGGACGACGGTGCCGAAGCCCTGGCACTGCGGGCAGGGCCGCGAGGTCATGACCTGGCCCAGGAAGGACCGGGTGACCTGCGAGACCTCACCGCGGCCGCGGCACATGTCACACGTCTGCGCCGAGGTGCCGGGGGCCGCGCCCTCGCCGGAGCAGGTGGTGCAGACGACGGCCGTGTCGACCTGGATGTCCTTGGTCGTCCCGAAGGCCGCCTCGTCCAGCTCCAGGTCCAGGCGGATCATGGCGTCCTGGCCACGGCGGGTCCGCGAGCGCGGGCCGCGCTGCGAGGCCTGGCCGAAGAAGGCGTCCATGATGTCGGAGAAGTTGCCGAAGCCGCCCGCTCCGAAGCCGCCGGCGCCACCGCCGCCGCCCGAGGAGGACAGCGGGTCGCCACCGAGGTCGTAGACCTGCTTCTTCTGCGGGTCCGAGAGCACCTCGTAGGCCGCGTTGATCTCCTTGAAGCGCTCCTGCGTCTTCGGATCCGGATTCACGTCCGGGTGGAGTTCACGCGCGAGGCGCCGGAAGGCCTTCTTGATCTCGTCCTGAGATGCGTCGCGGCGTACGCCGAGGACGGCGTAGTAGTCCGTGGCCACTTACGACTCCGCCAGGATCTGTCCGACGTAACGTGCCACTGCGCGTACCGCTCCCATCGTTCCGGGGTAGTCCATGCGGGTCGGTCCGACCACGCCGAGTTTGGCGACCGTTTCGCCGCCCGAACCGTAACCGACCGAGACGACCGACGTGGAGTTGAGCCCCTCGTAGGCGTTCTCGTGCCCGATCCTTACGGCCATTCCCGACTCGTTGGCCTCGCCGAGCAGCTTGAGGAGCACGACCTGCTCCTCCAGCGCCTCCAGCACCGGCCTGATCGTCAGGGGGAAATCGTGTCCGAAACGGGTGAGATTGGCGGTACCGCCGATCATCAGCCGCTCCTCCGCCTCCTCGACCAGGGTTTCGAGGAGGGTCGACAGCACGGTGGAGACCGTGCCGCGGTCGTCGGCCTCGAAGGACTCCGGGAGGTCCTTGACCAGCGGCGGCACGTCCGTGAAGCGACGGCCGACGACCCTGCTGTTGAGCCGGGCCCGCAGATCGGCCAGCGCGGCCTCGCCGAAGGGGTTCGGGCAGTCGACGAGCCGCTGCTCGACGCGTCCGGTGTCCGTGATCAGTACGAGCATCAGGCGCGCGGGAGCGAGCGAGAGCAGCTCCACGTGCCGGACGGTCGACCGGGTCAGGCTCGGGTACTGGACGACCGCGACCTGCCGGGTCAGCTGCGCGAGCAGCCGCACCGTACGGCCGACGACGTCGTCGAGGTCGACCGCTCCGTCGAGGAAGTTCTGGATGGCCCGGCGTTCGGGCGTCGACAGGGGCTTGACCCCCGCCAGCTTGTCGACGAAGAGCCGGTAGCCCTTGTCGGTGGGGATCCGGCCGGCACTGGTGTGGGGCTGCGCGATGTAGCCCTCCTCCTCCAGCACGGCCATGTCGTTGCGCACGGTGGCGGGCGAGACGCCGAGACGGTGCCGCTCGGTGAGCGCCTTGGAGCCGACGGGCTCCTCCGTCCCGACGTAGTCCTGGACGATGGCGCGCAGCACTTCGAGTCTGCGTTCGCTGAGCATCGCGCACACCTCCAGCGTGATCCGTTGCCGTGTTCTGCTTCTGCCGTGTTCTGACGTTCGTTGGCACTCTGTACGTTCGAGTGCCAGGAATCCCCCGCTCAGTGTACGGCCGGGTAGTAAGCCCCTGGCAAGGGAGGCCCGCCAGGGTAGCGTCGCGGCATGGACGTGCATTGGGAAGAGGCGGGCTGGGAACGGCTCACCGGACGGGCCGGCCGACGGCGTCTGCCGGTGTGGGACTGCACGGTGGGACTGGTGGTGGGGGACGAGTCGGTCCTTCTGGTCGACCCCGGTTCGAGCGTCCGCGAGGGCGCGGAGGTGCGTGCGCAGGCCGAGCGGTTGACGGGACGGAGCGTGACCCATCTCGCATTCACGCACGGTCATTTCGATCACGTCCTGGGCGCGGCCGCCTTCTCGGGGGTCGAGGTCTTCGGGGCGGTCGGGCTGGACGCGCTGCTCGCGTCGGGCCGTGAGGAGCTGCGCGGGGACGCGGTGCGCCACGGGCTCGGGGAGGAGGAGGCGGCCGAGGCGGTGGACCTGCTGGTGCTGCCCGGTCACGCGGTGTCCGGCGAGTGGACGCTGGAGCTGGGCGGGGTGCAGGTGCTGCTGGCCAACGTGGGACCCGGGCACACCGGGCACGACCTGGCCGTCTTCATCCCGGGCGAGCGCGAGACCGTGTTCTGCGGGGATCTGGTGGAGGAGTCGGGCGAGCCGTCGGCGGGCCCGGACGCGGTGCCGCGGCAGTGGCCCGCCGCCCTGGACCGGCTGCTGTCGCTGGGCGGCGAGGACGCGCTGTACGTGCCGGGTCACGGAGCGGTGGTCACCGCGGACTTCGTGCGTGCGCAACGCGCCACACTGGCGGCCCGTTCCGGCGTGTCGTAGGCGGAAGGCGCAGGGCTCTCCTAAGGTCGGCCGGATGCGCGAGTACTCCCCCGACCTGACCCCGCAGTGGAAGCGACCCAGGACCGTGCCGGAGGTCGCCGCGGAACCGGACCTCGTGGTCGAGGTGGCGGGTACGGACTTCTGCGGCGCGGTGGTGGCCTGCGAGGCGGGCACCGTGACCCTGGAGGACCGCTTCGGCAAGCGCCGGGTGTTCCCGATGGAGCCCCGGGGCTTCCTGCTGGACGGCGCGGTGGTCACCCTGGTCCGCCCGCCCCGGGGGCCGTCGGTGCCGTCCCGGACGGCCTCGGGGTCGATCGCCGTCCCCGGCGCGCGGGCGCGGGTGGCCCGGGCGGGCCGGATCTACGTCGAGGGCCGGCACGACGCCGAGCTGGTGGAGCGGGTCTGGGGCGACGACCTGCGCATCGAGGGCGTGGTGGTCGAGTACCTGGAGGGCGTCGACGACCTCCCGGCGGTGGTGGCGGAGTTCGGTCCGGCGCCGGACGCCCGGTTGGGGGTGCTGGTGGACCACCTGGTGCCGGGTTCGAAGGAGTCCCGCATCGCGGCCGCGGTGACCTCGCCGGACGTGCTGGTGGTGGGGCACCCGTACGTGGACGTCTGGCAGGCGGTGAAGCCGTCCGCGCTGGGCATCCCGGCGTGGCCGGTGGTCCCGCGCGGCCAGGACTGGAAGACGGGAGTCTGCAGGGCGCTGGGCTGGCCGGAGAACACCGGGGCCGCCTGGCAGCACATCCTGTCCCGGGTGAACTCCTACAAGGACCTGGAGCCCACCCTGCTGGGCCGCGTGGAAGAGCTGATCGACTTCGTCACGGCCGGCGGCGACGCCTGAACCGGTCGGGCGGTCAGTCGACCAGGTCGCGGACCACGGCGTCGGCCAGCAGCCGCCCCCGCAGGGTCAGGACGGCCCGCCCCGCCTCGTAGGGCGCGGGCTCCAGGAGGCCGTCCGCGAGGGCCTTGCGGGACGCGGCGAGACCGGCCGGGGCCAGCAGGGACAGCGGAACGCCGTCCACCAGGCGCAGCTCCAGCAGGATCCGCTCCACGCGGCGGTCCTCCTGGGACAGGAGCTCGCGCCCCGCGCCCGGGGAGCGGCCCTCCGCGAGGGCGGCCGCGTAGGCGCCGGGGTGCTTGACGTTCCACCAGCGCACCCCGCCCACGTGCGAGTGGGCGCCGGGGCCGGCGCCCCACCAGTCGGCGCCGCGCCAGTACAGCTCGTTGTGCAGGCAGCGTCCGGCCTCAGAGGTGGCCCAGTTCGACACCTCGTACCAGGCGTAGCCGGCCTGTGCCATGACCTCGTCGGCGATCAGGTAGCGGTCGGCGTGGACGTCGTCGTCGGTCATGGGGACCTCGCCGCGGCGGATCCGGCGGGCCAGCTGCGTGCCCTCCTCGACGATCAGCGCGTAGGCGCTGACGTGGTCCGGGCCGGCTCCGAGGGCGGCGGCGAGGGAGTCCCGCCAGTCCTGGTCGCTCTCGCCGGGGGTGCCGTAGATCAGGTCGAGGTTGACGTGCTCGAAGCCCGCCGCGCGCGCCTCGGCGACGCACGCCTCGGGACGGCCGGGCGTGTGGGTGCGGTCCAGGACCTTCAGGACGTGCTGCTTGGCGCTCTGCATGCCGAAGGAGAGCCGGTTGAAGCCCCCGGCCCGCAGCTCGGCCAGGTACGCCGGGTCCACGGACTCCGGGTTGGCCTCGGTGGTGATCTCGGCGTCGTCGGCCAGGCCGAACTCGTCCCGGATCGCGGCGAGCATCCGGACGAGGTCGGCGGCGGGCAGCAGCGTCGGCGTGCCGCCGCCGACGAAGACGGTGCGCACGGGCCGCGGGTCGTCGCCGAGGACCTTGCGCGCGAGGCGGACCTCGTCGATCAGGGTGTCGGCGTAGTTCTCGCGGGAGGCGAGCACGCCACCGGTGCCGCGCAGCTCGGTGGCCGTGTAGGTGTTGAAGTCGCAGTAGCCGCAGCGCGTGGCGCAGTACGGGACGTGCAGGTAGAACCCGAGCGGCCGCTCCCCCGCGCCCGCCAGGGCGTGCGACGGCAGCGAGCCGTCTTCGGGCATGGGTTCACCGTCGGGGAGTGCGGAAGGCATGCCCCCATCATCCCGCACCCGGTGCCGCGCTCCGCCCCGCGCGCCCCGGGCACTCGGGCCGTGGGGGCGGGGCGGGTGCGCGGAAGGGTGCGCGAACGGGTGTGCGGACGGGTGCGCGGGGCGGGCACGGCCCCGCCCCGCACGGGCCGCGGCGGCCGTCAGGCCTCGCGCGACCCCTCGTACATCTCCTCGATCAGGTGCTTGAACTCACGCTCGACCACCGGCCGCTTCAGCTTCAGGCTGGGGGTGAGGTCGCCGTGCTCGACGTCCAGGTCACGCGGCAGGATCCGGAACTTCTTGACCGTCTGCCACCGCTGGAGGCCCTCGTTCAGGGTCTGGACGTAGGTCTCGATCAGCCGGTCGGTCTCCGGCGCCGCCAGGACCTCCTTGTACGTCCGGCCCTCCAGCCCGTTCTCGGCCGCCCAGCCCAGGATCGACGGCTCGTCGAGCGCGATCAGGGCGGAGCAGAAGTTCCGGTCGGCGCCGTGCACGACGATGGTCGACACGTACGGGCAGATCGCCTTGAACTGGCCCTCGATCTCCGCCGGGGCGACGTACTTGCCGCCCGAGGTCTTGATCAGGTCCTTCTTGCGGTCGGTGATGCGCAGGTAGCCGTCGGCCGACAGCTCGCCGATGTCGCCCGTGTGCAGCCAGCCGTCGGACTCCAGGACCTCGGCGGTCTTGTCCGGCTGCCCGTGGTAGCCCTGCATGATGCCGGGGCCGCGCAGCAGGACCTCGCCGTCGTCGGCGATGCGGACCTCGGTGCCGGGGAGCGGCTTGCCGACCGTGCCGGTGCGGTAGGCCTCGCCCGGGTTGACGAAGGAGGCGGCGCTGGACTCGGTCAGGCCGTAGCCCTCCAGGATGTGGACGCCCGCGCCGGAGAAGAAGAAGCCGATGTCGGGGGCGAGGGCGGAGGCGCCGGAGACGGCAGCGCGCAGCTTGCCGCCGAAGGCGTCGCGCAGCTTGGAGTAGACGAGCGCGTCGGCGACCTTGTGCTTGGTGGTGAGCCCGAAGGGGGCGGTCGCGCGGCCTGTGCGGCGGAAGTTGTCCTGCGTGACCTTGGCGTACTCGCGGGCGACGCCCACCGACCACTGGAAGATCTTGTACTTGGCGCCGCCGCCGGCCCTGGCCTTGGCGGCCACGCCGTTGTAGACCTTCTCGAAGATCCGCGGAACGGCCGCCATGTAGGTCGGCTGGACCACCGGCAGGTTCTCGATGATCTTGTCGATCCGGCCGTCAACGGCCGTGACGTGCCCGGCCTCGATCTGCCCGGAGGTCAGCACCTTGCCGAAGACGTGGGCCAGCGGCAGCCACAGGTACTGGACGTCCTCCTTGCCGATCAGCCCGGTGGCGACCATGGCCTTGGCCATGTACGACCAGTTGTCGTGCGGCAGCCGGACGCCCTTGGGGCGACCGGTGGTGCCGGAGGTGTAGATGAGGGTGGCGAGCTGCTCGGGGGTGATGGACGCGATGCGCTCGTTGACGGCCTCGGGGTGCTTCGCGAGGTACTCCGTGCCGCGCGCCTCCAGGTCGGCCAGCGAGAGCACCCAGCCCTCCGGGTCGCCCTCGGCGGCGACCGCGTCGGCGGCCTCCAGGACCACGACGTGGCGCAGCCGCGGCAGGTCGGCGCGGCGCTCGCGCGCCTTCGCGAGCTGCGCGGCGTCCTCGGCGATGAGGACCCGGCTCTCGGAGTCCGCGAGGATGAACGCCGACTCGTCGGCGTTGGTGCTGGGATAGATCGTGGTGACCGCGCCGCCGGCGCACATCACGCCGAGGTCGGAGAGGATCCACTCGATCCGGGTGTTGGAGGCGAGCGCGACGCGGTCTTCCGTTTCCAGGCCGAGGGAGATCAGTCCGGCCGCGATGGCGAAGACCCGCTCGGCGGCCTGGCTCCAGCTCAGCGATTTCCAGTCGTCCGCGGCACCCTGTCCGCCGGCGGCGGGCACCGGGTAGCGGTAGGCCTCGTCGTTCGGCGTCGCTGCGACGCGCTCGCGGAAGAGCACCGCCACCGTGGGCGGGCGGTTCTCGAGATAGGTCTGTGTGTCGCTCACGACATCCTCCGGACCGGTCCACGCGGGCAGTGCGTGGGCGTGGGGCGCTGGGGGCGCTTGGGACTGGCGGGTTTGCAGCCGTTGACTTTCTTAACTGGCGAGTAACCGTCGAGCAGTGATCAGACTAGAGCGCGTCCGGCGTGCGCGTAAGAGCCCGCGAGCGGCCGCTTCATAACGAAACAGGCCCCCGCGCGGTGCGCGGGGGCCCGTGTACTCCGGGTGACGGAAGCGGTGGCTACTTCTTCTTCGCGCCGGACTCGTCACTGGAGAGGACGGCGATGAAGGCCTCCTGCGGGACCTCCACGGAGCCGACCATCTTCATGCGCTTCTTGCCTTCCTTCTGCTTCTCCAGCAGCTTCCGCTTACGGGAGATGTCACCGCCGTAGCACTTGGCGAGGACGTCCTTGCGGATGGCGCGGATGGTCTCGCGGGCGATGACGCGGGAGCCGATGGCGGCCTGGACGGGCACCTCGAAGGCCTGCCGCGGGATGAGCTCGCGCAGCTTGGCGACGAGGCGCACGCCGTAGGCGTAGGCGGCGTCCTTGTGGCAGACGGCGGAGAAGGCGTCGACCTTGTCGCCGTGCAGCAGGATGTCGACCTTGACCAGGCTGGAGGCCTGCTCGCCGGTGGGCTCGTAGTCGAGGGAGGCGTAGCCGCGGGTCTTGGACTTCAGCTGGTCGAAGAAGTCGAAGACGATCTCGGCGAGCGGGAGGGTGTAGCGGATCTCGACGCGGTCCTCGGAGAGGTAGTCCATGCCGAGGAGCGTGCCGCGGCGCTGCTGGCACAGCTCCATGATCGCGCCGATGAACTCGGTCGGGGCGAGCACCGTGGCCCGGACGACCGGCTCGAAGACGTCCTTGATCTTGCCTTCGGGGAACTCGCTCGGGTTGGTGACGGTGACTTCCTTGCCGTCCTCCAGGACCACCCGGTAGACCACGTTGGGCGCGGTCGCGATGAGGTCGAGGCCGAACTCGCGCTCCAGGCGCTCGCGGACCACGTCCAGGTGGAGCAGGCCGAGGAAGCCGACGCGGAAGCCGAAGCCGAGCGCCGCGGAGGTCTCGGGCTCGTAGACCAGGGCGGCGTCGTTGAGCTGGAGCTTGTCGAGGGCCTCGCGCAGGTCCGGGTAGTCGGAGCCGTCGAGCGGGTAGAGACCCGAGAAGACCATCGGCTTCGGGTCCTTGTAGCCGCCGAGGGCCTCGGTGGCGCCGTTGTTCAGGCTGGTGATCGTGTCACCGACCTTGGACTGGCGGACGTCCTTCACGCCGGTGATGATGTAGCCCACCTCGCCGACGCCGATGCCGTCGGCCGGCGTCATCTCCGGGGAGGAGACGCCGATCTCCAGCAGCTCGTGGGTGGCGCCGGTGGACATCATCCGGATGCGCTCGCGCTTGTTGAGCTGGCCGTCGACCACACGCACGTACGTGACGACGCCGCGGTAGGAGTCGTAGACCGAGTCGAAGATCATCGCGCGGGCGGGGGCGTCCTTGACGCCGACCGGGGCCGGGACGGTGGCGACGACCTTGTCCAGCAGCGCGTCCACGCCCATGCCGGTCTTGGCCGAGACGCGCAGCACGTCGTCGGGGTCGCAGCCGACCAGGTTCGCGAGTTCCTCGGCGAACTTCTCCGGCTGGGCGGCCGGCAGGTCGATCTTGTTGAGGACGGGGACGATCGCGAGGTCGTTCTCCATCGCCAGGTACAGGTTGGCGAGGGTCTGCGCCTCGATGCCCTGGGCGGCGTCCACCAGCAGGATCGTGCCCTCGCACGCGGCGAGGGAGCGCGAGACCTCGTAGGTGAAGTCGACGTGCCCGGGGGTGTCGATCATGTTGAGGATGTGGGTGCTGCCCTGACCCTCGCCCGTGGTGGGCGCCCAGGGCAGTCGCACCGCCTGGGACTTGATCGTGATGCCGCGCTCACGCTCGATGTCCATGCGGTCGAGGTACTGGGCGCGCATCTGCCGCTGGTCGACGACACCGGTGAGCTGGAGCATCCGGTCGGCAAGCGTCGACTTGCCGTGGTCGATGTGCGCGATGATGCAGAAGTTGCGGATCAGCGCCGGGTCGGTACGGCTCGGCTCGGGCACGTGGCTGGGGATCGCGGGCACGCAGTGTCCTGATTCTCGGGTCGCAGTCGGAAGCGTTTGCGGAGCGTCGGTCGGAGCGGACAGTCCGGCTCCGGTCGCTCTCGGCGGCACGATGTCGGTCCATACGCAGGCTCCCATGGTCCCATGGACGGGGCAGTGCGCTCGGTTTGGGCCGCCCGGAGCGCGCCTGGTAGCCTGGGCAGCTGTGTCTCGTATGCCCTCTCAGCTGTCGGGACACAATCCGAAGATCAAACTCTGAACCTGAAAAGGCTCTTTCGTGGCGAACATCAAGTCCCAGATCAAGCGGAACAAGACCAACGAGAAGGCTCGCCTTCGCAACAAGTCGGTCAAGTCCGAGCTGCGCACCTTCATCCGCAAGGCCAACGAGGCCATCCTCGCCGGCGACGCGGAGAAGGCCACCGCTGCGGCCCGCCTGGCTTCCAAGAAGCTGGACAAGGCCGTCTCGAAGGGTGTCATCCACAAGAACGCCGCCGCCAACAAGAAGTCGGCGCTGGCCTCCAAGGTTGCCGCCATCTGAGTTCCGCACTCGATGTGATCGCCGGAAGGGACCCAGCGGGCCCTCTCTCCCGCTCCTGACCGGCACCCCGCTCCGCACACGAAGCGTTCGCCACGCGGGTGCGGCGCAATCCGAGCAGTGACCGAAGGCCCCGTCCGCCACCCTTCCCCAGGGTGACGGACGGGGCCTTCGCGCTGCTCAGGCGGCCGAGTGGCGGGGCCGGGCGACGAGCCGGGTGACGGGGGCCGGCTCCCCGTGCACGACCGGCGTGTCAGCGGCGCTGGGGGCGGGCCGCGCGGGCCACGGCGACGACCGCCTTCTCCAGGGCGTACTCGGGGTCGTCGCCCCCGCCCTTGACCCCCGCGTCGGCGGCGGCCACGGCACGCAGCGCGTCGGCGACGCCGTCCGCTGACCAGCCCCGCATCTGCTGGCGGACCCGGTCGATCTTCCACGGCGGCATGCCGAGGTCACGGGCGAGGTCCCCGGGCCGGGCCCCGCGCGCGGCGGAGGCGAGCTTGCCGATCGCCCGGACCGCCTGCGCCAGCGCGCTGGTGATCAGGACCGGGGCCACACCGGTGGCCAGGGACCAGCGCAGGGCCTCCAGGGCCTCGGCCGCACGCCCCTCGACCGCCCGGTCGGCGACCGTGAAGCTGGAGGCCTCGGCCCGGCCGGTGTAGTAGCGGCCGACGACGGCCTCGTCGATGGTCCCCTCGACATCGGCGCACAGCTGCGCCGCTGCGCTCGCCAGCTCCCGCAGGTCGCTGCCGATGGCGTCGACCAGCGTCTGGCACGCCTCCGGGGTCGCCGAACGGCCCAGCGTGCGGAACTCGCCCCGGACGAAGGAGAGCCGGTCCGCCGCCTTCGTCATCTTCGGGCAGGCGATCTCCCGGGCGCCGGCCTTGCGCGCCGCGTCCAGCAGGCCCTTGCCCTTGACCCCGCCCGCGTGGAGGAGGACCAGCGCGATCTCCTCGTAGGGCGCGGCGAGGTAGGCCTTGACCTCCTTGACCGTGTCGGCGGACAGGTCCTGCGCGTTGCGCACGACCAGCACCTTGCGCTCGGAGAAGAGCGAGGGGCTCACCAGCTCGGCCAGCGTGCCGGGCTGGAGCTGGTCGGAGGTCAGGTCGCGGACGTCGGTGTCGGTGTCGGCGGCGCGGGCGGCCGCCACCACCTCCCGCACGGCGCGGTCGAGCAGCAGCTCCTCCTGCCCCACCGCGAGGGTGATCGGGGCAAGCGGATCGTCGGTGGGGTTCTTCCTGGTGGCCATCGCCTCCAGCATCCCACGCCGCACTGACAACCCCCCGCGCCCCGGCCCCCTCCACCGGGTGTCCGACAATGGCCCGGTGAACGTGCGACATGTACTCGTCCTGCCCGACCGCGACGCCGCCGAGGAGGTGGCGCAGGAAGCCGTGGACCGCTTCGGCCTCCCGGAGGAACCGCAGTTGGTCCGCGACGCCCTGGCCGGTGAGGACGACGCCGAGGACGCCCAGTGGCTGGTGGTCGTCGAGGACCCGCGCGAACGGCTCGACACCACAGCCCTGGACGACCTCGCCGCCGAGTACGAAGGCTGGCTGGAGGCCCCCTGAAGCCCCTCCGGGTCAGGCCTTGCGCACGATCTGGACGTCCAGCGTCACGTCGACGCTCGGACCGATCGCCGCGATCCCGTGGGCCAGCATCGACTGCCAGTTGAGGGTGAAGTCCTCGCGGTGCAGTTCGGCGGTGGCCCGGCAGGCCGCCCGGACCTCGCCCTCCATGCCCGTGCCGAGACCCAGGTACTGGGTGTCCAGGGTCACGGACCGGCTCACACCGTGGAGGGTCAGGGCGCCCGCGACGGCCCAACGGCTGCCGGTGCGGTGGATGAACCGCTCGCTGTAGAACTCCACCGTGGGGTGGCGGACCGCGTCCAGGAAGTCCCCCGACCGCAGGTGGTCGTCCCGCAGCCGGACCCCGGTGTCGATGCTCGCCGCGTCGATGATCACGTGCATGGAGGAGTCCTCCATGCGGTCGGCTATCCGCACCGCCCCGGCGAACGTGTTGAACCGTCCGTTGATCCGGGCGAGGCCGATGTGCCGGGCCGTGAAAGCGATGGACGAGTGCGTCGGGTCCAGCTCCCAGTGGCCGGGCTGCGGCAGGATCGGCGGCTCGACCGCGTCGAGGATGATCTCCGCCGTACCGGGCTGGGCCGGGTCTCCCACGAGCGTGACCCCGTGGAACGGCGTGTACCCCTCCGCGGTGACGGAGAGCCGGTACTCCCCCTCCGGCACGGCGGCCGTGAAGCCGCCGAACGGATCGGTCTCGCCGCTGACGATCCGGCGGCCGATCGGATCCGTCACCTCGAACGCGGCCTGCCGGACGGGCCGGTGGACCGTGTCGAGGACCCGGCAGCTGAGCAGACGCGCCGTCGGCGGCAGCGTCAGTGTCGCGGATGTGTGCGGGCTGGAACTTCCGGCCGACTCCATCCCCCGTCGGCGACCGAACATGACGTGTGCACCCCCGTGCTGTGTGGCATTGGACCGTTCTGGCGACGACGCATTCGATCATGCTGTCGGGTTGTGGGCAAACAGAGCGGTCGTGCCCGGTATGCCCGCGTCGCATACGTCGTCTCCTGGCTGGAAACGCACGCAGCCGGACCCCGGTTCCACTGACGGCGATCGAACCGTCGGTGTCGGTGCGCAGCACCGTCGCCCCCACGGCCCGCAGGCGGGCGAGCGTGCCCGGTGCGGGGTGCCCGTACCGGTTGCCGGCGCCGACCGGCACGATCGCCAGCCGGGGCCGGATCCGCTCGTGCAGGCCGGGATCCTGGTGTGCGGAGCCGTGGTGGGCGACCTTGAGGACGTCCACCGGGCCCAGCTGCGGATGCCCCCTCAACAGGGCCTGCTGCGCCTCGGGTTCCAGATCGCCGAGCAGCAGCAGGGTGAGCCCCGCCCCGCGCACCAGCAGCACGACGCTCGCGTCGTTGGGCCCCTCGAAGGGCGAACCGGCCGGCGGCGGCCACAGCACCTGCCAGGTGAACGGGCCGGCCCGGCGCCGCTCCCCCTGCATCGCGGGCACGACCGGCACCCCGGCGGCGGCAGCCGTGCGGCGGACGAACTCGGCCTGCCCGGGCGGCTCTTCCAGCACACTGGCCTGGATCATCCCCACCGACCGGCCCCGCAGAACGCCCGCCAGGCCACCCACGTGATCAGCGTGGAAGTGCGTCAGCAGGAGCATCGGCACCCGGTGCACGCCCAACTCCCGCAGGCACGCGTCCACCGGCCCGGGATCCGCGCCGGCGTCCACCACCACCGCCTCCCCCGGGCCGACGGCGAGGACGGCGGCGTCCCCCTGCCCGACGGCGCACTGGACGTAGCTCCAGTCGGGCGGGGGCCAGCCGGTGAGCGTACGGGTGAGCTGCGGCGGGCGCAGTACCGCCAGGAGCAGCAGCACCGCCAGCGCGGAGCAGAGCCGGCGTCGACGCCCCCACCGGGCGGCCACCGCCACGACCGCCAGGGTGGCGGCGGCCAGCAGCAGGCCGCCGGTGAGCCCGCCCGGCCAGGGCAGCTCCGCGCCGGGGAACCTCGCCCCGGTCCGCGCCACGGCGGCGATCCACCCCGCGGGCACCCCGGCGCACCGGGCGAGCACCTCCGCGGCGGGCATCCACAGCGGGGCCACCGCCAGCGCGGCGAAGCCGAGGACGGTCGCCGGACCGGCCGCCAGCTCGGCCAGCAGGTTGCACGGCACCGCCACCAGGCTGACCCGGGCCGCGAGCACGGCGACCACCGGCGCGCACACCGCCTGGGCGGCTGCGGCGGCGCCCACCGCCTCGGCGAGCCGGGGCCCCATGCCGCGCCGCCGCAGGGCGCCGCTCCACCGCGGGGCGAGGGTCAGCAGCGCCCCGGTGGCCAGTACCGAGAGCAGAAAGCCGTAACTGCGGGCCAGCCACGGGTCGTAGAGCACCAGGAGCAGTACCGCGGCCCCCAGGGCGGGGATCAGGGACCTGCGCCGGCCGGTGGCGATGGCCAGCAGGGTGACCGCCCCGCAGGCAGCGGCCCGCAGCACGCTCGGCTCCGGCCGGCACACCACCACGAACGCCAGGGTCAGGCCCGCCCCGCACAGGGCGGTCGCCCGCAGGGAGAGTCCGAGGCGGGGCGCCAGCCCGCGCCGCTCGGCCTGCTGCGCGCGGCCCGGTGGCCCGATGAGCAGGAACAGCACCACGGTCAGGTTCGACCCGGAGACGGCCAGCAGATGGAGCAGATCGGTGGCCCGGAAGGCCTCCTGCAGGTCGGGCGGGACCCTGGACGTGTCCCCGACGACCAGCCCCGGCAGCAGGGCCCGCGCGTCCGGCGCGAGCCCCTCGGTGGCTTCGCGCAGCCCGGCCCGCAACCGCCCCGCCAACCGCTGGGCGGCGTCCGGGCCACCGGTCACCCCCGGCGGTGTGTCACCGGCCGGGCGGAGCAGGGCCACGGCCCGCTCCCCGCCCCGCGCGGGGGCCAGCCGGGCCACCACCGCCACCCGCGTGGAGGGCAGCAGCCGGGCCCACCCCGCGTGCCCGGCGAGCACCCGCACCGGGGTCTCGACCCGTGTGCTCGCCCCGTCGGGGCCCGTCACCCGGTTCACCACCGCGTCCAGCACCACCACCGGCGGGCCGTTCCCGCTCCGCGCGGTCCGGGGGTCGGAGCCGACGGTCAGTTCGACGAGGACCCGGGCGTGCCGCCCCGCCAGCCCCGCGACCGGCCCGGCCCGCGCCTCGGCCACCTGGAGCCCCGCCACGCCCGCTCCGGCGGCCGCGGACAGCAGGGCCGCCGCCACGGCCGGGGCAACCCGCCACAGCGTCCCCGGGCGCCCTCCGTGCAGCAGCAACAGCAGCCCCGCGCCGGCCACCGCCAGGGCCGCGCCGACGGCGGTCCGCCGGACGGGCGCGCCGAGGGCGAGCGCGGCCGCCGCCCAGGCCGCCACGGCGGGCACTGCCAGACGCAGGTCCACCGGGCCCGCGCCCTCGGGCCGGTTCACGGCCGCACCAGCTTGCGCAGGTCGGCGAAGCGCCGTTCGCCGATGCCGTTGACCTGGCGGAGCTCCTCCACGGAACGGAAGCCGCCGCGGGCGGTGCGGAAGTCGACGATGTGCTGGGCCAGGACCGGCCCCACCCCCGGCAGACCGTCCAGCTGCTCGACGGTGGCCGAACCCAGGCTGAGCGGCCCGGCGGGCGGCCCGCCCGTGGCGCCTCCCGGCGGTGGCTGCGCCGTCACGGCCACGCCCACCAGCACCTGTTCGCCGTCCACCAGCACCCGGGCCCGGTTCAGCCCGGTGGTGTCCGTGCCCGGCCGCACTCCCCCGGCGGCCGCCAGCGCGTCCTCGACCCGGGAACCGGCCGGCAGCCGCCGCACCCCCGGGTCCCGGACCTTGCCGCCGACGTCGACGACGATCCGCGCGGGCCCCGCCCCGCCGCCCGCCGGGGCCGGTGCCCCGGCGGAGGCGGAGGCGGAGGCTGCCGCCGGAACCACCGCGGGGGCGGTCACCTCGCGCGGCCGTGCGGACCAGTACTGCTGGCCGGCGAAGCCGACGGCGGCGACCAGCACCACCCCGACCGCGGCCACCGTGCGCGGCTCCACCGCACACCGGGCCTGGAGCCACACCGGCAGCCGCTCCCGCACCGCCAGCCTGCGCGCCGTGCCGGCGGACAGGGCGGGCACCTCTCCGGGCGGCGCGGAGGGCTCCACCGCCACCGGGGACGCCGACGGCGGGCCGGCACCGCCGAACAGGGCTTCGGCCCGCCGACGCACCGCGCCCGCGTCCCGCTCCCGCCCGGCACCCGGACCGGGACCGGTCGTCGGGTCGGTCACCGGGTCGGTCGCCGGAGCGGGAGCCGCGTGCGGAGGATGGGCGGGCGCGGCGCGGAGGACGTGCCGGCGCCGGTCGCGGCCGCGGGTGTGCCGCAGGCGGCTGTCGGAGAGTCGGGAACGTCCCGGGCCACTGGTGGCGCCCGACGGATACGGAGTACGCGTGCGAAGAGTCATGTCCCGACCGTAGGGGCAGATCCCGACAGCCGTTCGGACGCTTCAATTCCGGTGGATGAAGGCCCCGTTGTGGATAACCGAGCCACTCGTTCCGGTGATCAGCGGGGCGATACGACCGCCGCCAGCAGCCCCGGCCCCGTGTGCGCGCCGATCACCGCCCCGACCTCGCTCACATGCAGTTCGACCAGGCCGGGGATCCGCTCGCGGAGCCGCTCGGCGAGCTTCTCCGCCCGCTCCGGTGCCGCCAGGTGATGCACCGCCACGTCGACGCCGGCGGATCCGGCGCGCTCGACGGCCAGCTCCTCCAGGCGCGCGATGGCCTTGGAGGCCGTACGCACCTTCTCCAGCATCTCGATCCGCCCGCCGTCCAGGGTCAGCAGCGGCTTCACCGCCAGGGCCGAGCCGAGCAGGGCCTGCGCGGCCCCGATCCGGCCGCCGCGGCGCAGGTAGTCCAGGGTGTCGACGTAGAAGTACGCCGCCATGTCCGCCGCCCGCTTCTCGGCGGCCGCCACGGCCTCGTCCACGGAGCCGCCCGCCTCGGCGACCTCGGCCGCGGCGAGCGCGCAGAACCCGAGGGCCATCGCGACCATGCCGGTGTCCACGACGCGCACGGGCACGGGCGCGGTCCTGGCGGCCACCACGGCGGCGTCGTAGGTCCCGGAGAACTCGGCGGACAGGTGCAGGCTCACGATGCCGGTCGCGCCGGCGTCCGCGGCCACCTGGTAGGCCCGTACGAACTCCTCCGGGCTGGGGCGGGAGGTGGTGACCGAGCGGCGCTTCTGCAGGGCCAGGGCCAGGCTGCGCGCGGAGATCTCGGTGCCCTCCTCCAGTGCCTCGCCGCCGAGCACCACGGTGAGCGGAACGGCGGTGATTCCGTGCCGCGCCATGGCCGGTCGGGGCAGGTAGGCCGTGGAATCGGTGACGATGGCGACATGGCGGGACATGAGGCGGAGGTTACCGCCCGTGGGGGCGGGGCGGCAGCCGGGGCCCCTGCGGGGGCCGCGGGAGGGGCGGCGGCGGGCTGGTGCCGGGGCCCTGCGGGGCTCTCCCCACCCCACCCCTTCCCGAAACTCGGGGCTCCGCCCCGAGACCCCGTTCCCCGGGGCCGGCCCCGGACCCCCGAGGGGCTCCGCCAGGTCCCGGTCGAACCGCGCGGGCTCCGCCCACAAGACCCCGTCGAACCGACGCCCGGACCCTACTAGGGCTCCGCCCCGAGACCCGATACCGGAACCCGGCCCGCGGCACCTGGCAGCGCCACCCCGAGGCGCCGTGCACGGACCGCGGGGCTCCGTCCTTGGATCCCGTACCGGGTCGGCCCGAGCACCCGGGGCTGCGCCCCCGGCCGCGTCGAACCGGCCCCGCACCCCGAAGGGCTCCGCCCAAGGTCCCGGGCGAATCGCGCGGGTTCTGCCCCAGGGGGCGGCGCCGCGGGGCCTGGGGTGCTCAGCCTGCGCTTTCCGGGCGGGGGGTCTTCTGCTGCCAGGGGTACTGCACCGTCGGTGTGGGCGGGTTCAGGGCGGCCGGCTCGGGGGTGGTCGGCTTCGGCTGGGTGGCGTCCCATTCGGCGGCCGCCGCCGCCAGGTCGTCCACCGGTTCGCGGGACCAGTCGCGCAGTGCGCCCGATTCCATCTCGATCTGGTCCGACAGCAGCGAGAGGTCGTCCTCCGCGAAGCGCCGGGCCCGGTCCCGGGCGGCCCACCGCAGCGAGTCCGCCGCCTGGATGATCTTGGAAGCGCGCTCCCGCAGGTCCGGCAGGAGATCGGCGGTGCGCCTCCGGTCGGGCTCCTGCTCCAGTCGCTTCATCTCCCCGTCCAGCTCGTGCCCGTGCGCACTCAGCCGCTCGAACAGCGCGAGCGACTCCCGCAGCGAGGCGTCCTCCCGGGCCCCCTCGGCCAGCGCCTGCTGGGTGGCGCGCATCGACGTCCGCAGGTCCAGCCGCAGCTGTGCGAGGGCTCCCACCACTCCGACCTGCCCGAAGCTCTTGGCCCGCAGCGTGGTGTCCTCCACCGTGCGCCGGGCCTGCACGACGGTGCGCTCCACACCCCGCTTGGCCGCGCCCACCGCCTTGACCGTGAGGTACGCGCCGAGGCCGACGATGGCCAGCAACATCAACGCGAAGATGATCAACGCGGCCTCCATGACGGCCCCTTTCCCCAGGCGTCCGCTCTTCCCCTCCACCGTAAACGCCACGGGCAGGCCAGGGGTTCCCATCGAACCCCCAACCTGCCCGTACGGGATCCCCCCTACTCCGGGGGTGCGTCCTCAGATGACGATGTTCACCAGCTTCGGCGCGCGGACGATCACCTTGCGGATCTCCGCGCCGCCCAGCGCCGCCACGACACCGGCGTCGGCCACGGCCAGCTGCTCCAGCTCGGCGTCCGTGATCGACGGCGACACCTCCAGGCGCGCCTTGACCTTGCCCTTGACCTGCACCACGCACGTCACGCTCTCGTCCACGACGTACGCCGGGTCCGCGACCGGGAAGTCCTGGTGGACCACGGACTCGCTGTGGCCCAGCCGGTGCCACAGCTCCTCGGCGATGTGCGGGGCCAGCGGGGCGACCAGCAGGACCAGCCTCTCGGCGACGGAGCGCTCCAGCGGGCGGCCCGCCTTCGTCAGGGCGTTGTTCAGCTCGGTGATCTTGGCGATGGCGGTGTTGAACCGCAGGCCCGCCATGTCCGCGCCGGCCCCGTCGATCGCCTTGTGCAGGGCGCGCAGCGTGTCCTCGCCCGGCTCGGCGTCGACGACCGTCACGGCGCCGGTCTCCTCGTCCACGATGTTGCGCCACAGGCGCTGCAGCAGGCGGTACTGGCCGACCACGGCGCGCGTGTCCCACGGGCGCGAGACGTCCAGCGGGCCCATCGCCATCTCGTACAGGCGCAGGGTGTCGGCGCCGTACTCCTCGCAGATCTCGTCGGGCGTGACGGCGTTCTTCAGGGACTTGCCCATCTTGCCGTGCTCGCGCTTGACCTGCTTACCCTCGTGGAAGTACGCCCCGTCGCGCTCCTCGACCTCGGCCGCCGGGACGTACACACCGCGCTCGTCGGTGTAGGCGTACGCCTGGATCATGCCCTGGTTGAACAGCTTGTGGAACGGCTCCGCCGACGACACGTGGCCCAGGTCGAACAGCACCTTCGACCAGAAGCGGGCGTACAGCAGGTGCAGCACCGCGTGCTCGGCGCCGCCCACGTACAGGTCGACACCGCCGTGCGGGGCGCCCTCGCGGGGGCCCATCCAGTACTGCTCGATCTCCGGGTCGACCAGCGCGGAGGCGTTGTTCGGGTCCAGGTAGCGCAGCTCGTACCAGCAGGAACCGGCCCAGTTGGGCATGGTGTTGGTCTCGCGCCGGTAGGACTTCACGCCGTCGCCGAGGTCCAGCTCGACGTTGACCCAGTCGGCCTTGCGCGACAGCGGGGTCTCGGGCTGCGAGTCCGCGTCGTCCGGCTCGAAGGTGCGCGGGGAGTAGTCCTCGACCTCCGGCAGCTCCAGCGGCAGCATCGACTCGGGCAGGGAGTGCGCGACGCCGTCCTCGTCGTAGACGATCGGGAAGGGCTCGCCCCAGTACCGCTGGCGGCTGAACAGCCAGTCGCGCAGGCGGAAGTTGACCGTGCCCTCGCCGATGCCGCGTGCGGCCAGCCAGTCGGTGATCGCGGCCTTCGCCTCGACGACGCCCAGGCCGTCCAGGGAGATGCCCTCACCGGTGGAGTTGACCAGCTTCGCGTCGTACGAGACGAAGGCGTCGTCCCACTCGGCCGGGTCGGTGCCGCGGCCGTCGGAGGGCTGCACGACGCAGCGCATCGGCAGCTCGAAGGCGCGCGCGAACTCGAAGTCCCGGCTGTCGTGCGCCGGAACGGCCATGATCGCGCCGGTGCCGTAGCCCATCAGGACGTAGTCGGCGATGAAGACCGGCACCTTGTCGCCGCTGACCGGGTTGATCGCGTACTCGCCGGTGAAGACGCCGGTCTTGTCCTTGGCCTCGGCCTGGCGCTCGACGTCCGACTTGGAGGCGGCCTGCTTGCGGTAGGCGGTGACGGCCTCCGCCGGGGTGGCGTGCCCGCCCGTCCACACGTCGTGGGTGCCCTCCGGCCAGGCGGCCGGGATGAACTTCTCCACCAGCGGGTGCTCGGGCGCCAGCACCATGTAGGTGGCGCCGAACAGGGTGTCGGGGCGGGTGGTGAAGACCGTGATGGCCTCGTCGCCCAGCGCGAAGTCGACGCGCGCGCCCTCGCTGCGGCCGATCCAGTTGCGCTGCTGCAGCTTGATGGCCTCGGGCCAGTCCAGCGCGTCCAGGTCGTCCAGCAGCCGGTCGGCGTACGCGGTGATCCGCATGTTCCACTGGCTCAGCCTGGACTTGAAGACCGGGAAGTTGCCGCGCTCGGAGCGGCCGTCGGCGGTGACCTCCTCGTTGGCCAGTACGGTGCCCAGCCCGGGGCACCAGTTGACGGGCGCGTCCGAGGAGTACGCCAGCCGGAAGCCGTTCAGCACGTCGGCCCGCTCGGCGGCGGTCAGCCCGGCCCAGGCGCGGCCGCCGGGGACCTCGCGGGAGCCGTCCTCGAAGGCGGCGACCAGCTCGGCGATCGGCCGGGCCTTCTTCGCGTCCGCGTCGTACCAGGAGTTGTAGATCTGCAGGAAGATCCACTGGGTCCACTTGTAGTAGTCCGGGTCGATCGTGGCGAACGAGCGGCGCTTGTCGTGGCCCAGGCCCAGCCGGCGCAGCTGGACCTTCATGTTCTCGATGTTCGCCTCGGTCGACACGCGGGGGTGCGTGCCGGTCTGCACGGCGTACTGCTCGGCCGGCAGGCCGAACGCGTCGAACCCCAGGGTGTGCAGGACGTTGTGGCCGGTCATCCGCTGGTGGCGGGCGTAGACGTCGGTGGCGATGTACCCGAGGGGGTGACCGACGTGCAGGCCCGCACCGGACGGGTACGGGAACATGTCCATGATGAACTTCTTGGGCCGCGCGACGACCGCCGGGTCTCCCGCCAGGTCACCGGTCGGGTTCGGGGCCTCGTAGGTGCCCTGCGCGTCCCATACGTCCTGCCAGCGTGCCTCGATGTCGGCGGCCATGGCAGCCGTGTAACGGTGCGCCTCGGCCGCCTCGGGGGCCGGGGTGTTCGTCTCGCTCATGATTCCTGAAGCTCCATCGATCGTCTCTGCCGTCTCTGCCTGCCCAAACGAAAAAACCCCTCGCACAGGAGGGGGCGCCGCGCCGAGGCCGACCGTTCGAAGGTCGGTACTGATCAGCGCGGCTCGGTAAGCAGGAGGCGTACGGCACGCATGGCGTCAGGGTACCGCAGCGGCCCCCGCCGACGCTCGGCCGTTCCACCGGGTGACACAACGAGAAGCGGGCCACCCGATCCGGGTGGCCCGCTTCTTCATTGTGGAGCTAAGGAGAATTGAACTCCTGACCTCCTGCATGCCATGCAGGCGCTCTACCAACTGAGCTATAGCCCCTTGCCCTGCTTGCCGCTTCGGTTTCCCTTGCCGGTTCCCCTTGGCGACGTCCCAAACATTACACGGTCATGGCCCTGGTCCAAAAATCGGTTTCCGCCGACCCGGGGCCATGTCCGATTTGCAACGGTCTGTCACGCTCTCGCGAACTGGTAGAAGCGTTTGAGCGTGCAGTGCTCGTCGAGCAGCCGACCGTAGATCGGCTCCCCTTCCAGCTCGCGGTACGTCTCGATCGGGTCGCCCTTTATGATCAGCGCCCGCGCGCATTCCTCGCACCAGTACTGGTAGTCGGGATTGACCGGGTCCATGTCCCGCACGATCGGCGTCCCGTTGTTGCACCAGTCGCACCGGCGCCGGTGTGCACCCATCCGTTCGCGACTCCCTCCCGCGTCGGGCCGTCGACTCCCCCTCCGGCTGTCCGATTCTGCCACGCCGGTGCGGGCCAGGTCAGCAAACGCAAAGGGTACAAAAACAAGGATCCCGCCCCCACTTGGGGACGGGATCCTGATTGTGGAGCTAAGGAGAATTGAACTCCTGACCTCCTGCATGCCATGCAGGCGCTCTACCAACTGAGCTATAGCCCCGCTCTCCGCTGCGCTTCCCCCGTCTCCGGTGTTCTTCGCTGCGAACAAGAAGAACTCTAGCCTGGGACCAGCCGGAAAGTGAAATCCGGGTCGGAGCCCCGGTGGGAAGCGGCAGGGAGCCGCTCAGTCGTCGTCGCCGAGCACCGGTTCCGGCAGCGTGCCGGCGTTGTGCTCCAGCAGACGCCAGCCGCGGGCGCCCTCGCCGAGGACGGACCAGCAGCAGTTGGAGAGCCCGCCCAGGCCCTCCCAGTGGTACGGCTCCAGGCCCAGCAGGCGCCCGATCGTCGTACGGATGGTGCCGCCGTGGCTGACCACGACGAGCGTGCCGGTCCGCGGCAGCTTCTCGACGTGCTCCAGCACCACGGGCGCGGCGCGCTCGGCGACCTCGGTCTCCAGCTCACCGCCGCCGCGGCGAACCGGTTCGCCGCGCTTCCACGCCGCGTACTGCTCGCCGTACTTGTCGAGGATCTCCTCGTGCGTCAGGCCCTGCCACTCACCGGCGTACGTCTCGCGCAGCGCCTCGGTGTGCGTCACGGGCAGCCGCGTGAGCGCGGCCAGCTCGGCCGCGGTGGCCGCCGCCCGCCGCAGGTCCGAGGCGACGATGGCGTCCGGCTTCAGGGAGGCGAGCAGCCGCGCGGAGCGGCGCGCCTGCGCCAGACCCGTCTCGGTCAGCTCGATGTCCGTGGATCCCTGGAAGCGCCGCTCCAGGTTCCAGGAGGTCTGGCCGTGCCGCCAGAGGACGATCTTCCTGCTGGACCTGGCCGGCTCGGCCGTCTCGGTCGCGCTCAGAACAGATCACCGTCCAGGTCGTCGTCGCCCGCCGCCTCGCGCAGCTTGGCGTGCTCCTCGGCCTTGCCGATGGTGAGCTTGGCGTCCTCGGGGAGCTCGATCTCGGGGCAGTCCTTCCACAGGCGCTCCAGCGCGTAGAAGACCCGCTCCTCGCTGTGCTGGACGTGGACGACGATGTCGACGTAGTCGAGCAGGATCCAGCGGGCGTCGCGGTCGCCCTCGCGGCGCACCGGCTTGGCGCCGAGCTCCTTCTGCAGGCGCTCCTCGATCTCGTCGACGATCGACTTGACCTGACGGTCGTTGGGCGCCGAGGCGAGCAGGAAGGCGTCGGTGATCGACAGCACGTCGCTGACGTCGTACGCGATGATGTCGTGCGCGAGCCGGTCGGCCGCGGCCTGGGCAGCGGTGGTGATGAGCTCGATGGAGCGGTCCGTGGCGGTCACTGGCCATGCTTTCGGGTTGGCGGGCAGGTCCTTACAAGGGTCTCATGTACCGCCGACGGCGCCCGCGCGGAACGTTCCGCACGGGCGCGAGCGCCCCTCCCGGCCGGCCCGCGGCCCGCTCAGGACGCCTTGTAGTCCTTGCCGAGGATCACCACGACCTCGGCGTTCACCACGTTCTCGGCCTTCTTCACGACGGTCTCGGGCAGCCCCAGCGTCTTGGCCACCTCGATCGCGCGGTCGCGCTGGGCATCGTCCTGATAGGTGATCTGCGAGGCGGACGCCGTCTTGTCGGCCTTGCCGCCGTCCACGAAGGTGTAGCCGCCGTTCATCAGCGCCGCCTTCGCCGCGACCTGCGCCTTCTCGTCGCCGGTGGCGTCCTTGAGTCCGACGCGCGGGGTGGCGCCGGGCTGCGCCGCGTCGGCGGAGCCGCCGAGGACCTCCTTGACGACCTTCTTGTTGGCCTCGTCCGTGAGCGTCCCGTCCGGCTTCACCGCGATGACGTCGGTGCGGTACGCGCCCACCTTGGCGTGCGCGCCCAGCTTGGACAGCAGCGCGCCGAGGGTCTGCGCGTTGAGCGCGGGATCGAGGATCTGCCCGATGCTCTCGACCGTCACGGCCGCGGCCTTCGGATCGCCGGGAACCTTGCGCAGGACCGCGTGGAGCACCTTGCCCGTGCGCTCCAGCTGCTTGGCCTCCGGTTCGCCCTGGGCGCGGTACGTGGCGAACGCGACGGCCATCGGGCCGCTCAGGCTCTGCTTCTGGCCCTGGGCCACGGCCGGTGTCCTGGCCGCGTCGTCGGCCGGGACCGCGGTGTCGGTGTCGACCTCGATGCTGCCGACCAGCTCGACCAGGTTCTCCAGGAAGGGGGTGTCCAGGCGCCAGGTGCCGCCGATGTGGGTGCCGAGCACGGAGTCGAGGGCCTCGCGGGTGCCGAGTCCGCCCTCCTCGACGGCCTTGCCGAGGGCCGTGGCGGTGCCGTCCTGGCCGGTCACGGCGAGGGCGTTCGGCAGCAGGACGGTGGCGCCCTGCTGGGTGGTGACGTTGTCGACGAGCAGCGCCGAGGAGGTGCCGCCCTTCTTGGTGTTGTGCAGGTGCACGACGATCATGTCGCGCTTCTGCGCCGCCGCGTCCGCGGCGGTGGCGGTCTTCTTCGAACCGGGGCCGTCGAGGAAGGGCAGCTTGCCCGCGTACCAGAGGTAGCCGGCGCCGCCGACGACGAACACCGCCAGGACGACGATCAGCGCGACGACCCGGTTGCGGCCGCGGCGGCGGGCCTCCTCGCGGCGTTCGGTGCGGCTCTCGGTGAACTTGAGCCAGTCGATGACGTCCTCGGAGTCCTCGTCCGGCTGGTCGATGAAGGCGAACATCTCTGTGCGGTAGTCCCGGCCCGCCTCGGAGCCGCCCTCGGGCCGGCGCGGCTCGGGGACCGGCGCGGCGGACGGCCGGTCCGCGGGGGCCCCCGGCTGCTCGGCGGCCCGGGGCTCGGGCGCCGCCTGCTGCGGGATCCACTGCGGGGCCGGTACCTGCGTCTGCTGCGGAGCCTGGTGCTGGGCCTGCTGGGCCTGCTGGGCGTCGTAGCCGTAGGAGGGCGCCTGGGGGTACTCCTGCCCGCCGTACTCCTGCGCCGCGGGCTGCTGCGGGTAGTACTGCTGCGGTTGCTGCTGGCCGTAGCCCTGGTAGTCGTAGCCGTAGCCCTGCTGCTCGTACTGGGGGGCCGCGGGCTGCGCGGGCGCCTGGCCGTACACCGGCCGCCCGTACGCGTCGTAGCCGATGAGCTGCTGCTCGTGCGCGGCATACGGGTCGTACGGATCCTGTCGGTCGTTCACCGCGGGGCCCCTCTCTCCGGAAGCTCAGGCTCCCCGGTACAGCTCACGCTTGTCGATGTAGCGCACCACACCGTCCGGCACCAGGTACCAGACGGGATCCCCCTTGGCGACCCGCGCACGGCAGTCCGTGGACGAGATCGCCAGCGCGGGCACCTCGACGAGCGAGACCCCGCCCTCGGGCAGCCCGTCGTCGGTGAGCACGTGGCCCGGCCGGGTGACTCCGATGAAGTGGGAGAGGGAGAACAGCTCGTCGGCGTTGCGCCAGGTCAGGATCTGCGCGAGCGCGTCGGCACCCGTGATGAAGAACAGGTCGGCGTCGTCGTTCAGCGCCTTCAGGTCCCGCAGGGTGTCGATCGTGTACGTCGGCCCGCCGCGGTCGATGTCGATGCGGCTCACCGAGAACTGCGGGTTCGAGGCCGTGGCGATGACCGTCATCAGGTAGCGGTCCTCGGCGGGCGAGACGGCCCGCTGGGACTTCTGCCACGGCTCACCGGTCGGCACGAACACCACCTCGTCGAGGTGGAAAAGGGCGGCCACCTCGCTGGCGGCCACCAGGTGTCCGTGGTGGATCGGGTCGAATGTCCCGCCCATCACGCCGAGCCGGCGCTTGACCGGACCGGTAGGCATCTCCTGCTCTCCCATGAGCGCAGAGCCTACTGGCCCGGCGGACCGGTCCGACTAGCGGTCGCGGTTCAGGCGCGTGGTGACCCAGAGCATCAGCATGAGGATCACGAAGGCGGCGCCGCCGGTCAGGTACGGGTTGAGGCTGTCGTGGTTGCCGCCGTGCTGCTCGGCCCCCTCCGAGGCGAGGACGACCAGGTTGTGGGCGGTGGAGGAGAGGCTCATCAGGCAGGTACCTATCGAGTCGGGGAGCGGGCGGAGACTTCGCTCACATCGTATGCGGGCGCCCGGGGCACGCTCGCGCCGACTCAGGCGTTGGAGAGGATAGACGCATCGTCGAGCAGTTCCATCAGGGGAGGGCGCACATGACGCAGACGGGATTCGAGAAGACGCCGGCGCGGGACCGCAGGAGGTTCCCCGGCATCTCCTCGCGTGCGTACGAGCATCCGGCGGACCGCTCCGCCCTGGTGGCGCTGCGCAAGCTGAGCGGCTTCGACACGGTCTTCAAGGCCCTCAGCGGCCTGCTCCCCGAGCGGAGCCTGCGCCTGCTGTTCCTGTCGGACTCGGTGCGGGTGGGCGAGACGCAGTTCCCGCACCTGCACGCCATGCTCCGCGACGCCTGCTACATCCTGGACCTGGAGAAGGTCCCGCAGATGTACGTCCAGCAGGATCCCCGGCCCAATGCCATGTGCATCGGGCTGGACGAGCCGATCATCGTGGTGACCACCAGCCTCGTCGAGCTGCTCGACGAGGAGGAGATGCGGGCGGTGGTCGGCCACGAGGTGGGCCACGCGCTGTCGGGGCACTCCGTCTACCGCACGATCCTGCTGTTCCTGACGAACCTGGCGCTGAAGGTCGCCTGGATCCCGCTGGGCAACGTGGCGGTGATGACGCTCGTGACCGCGCTGCGGGAGTGGTTCCGCAAGTCGGAGCTGTCGGCCGACCGGGCCGGGCTGCTGGTGGGGCAGGACGTGACGGCCTCGATGCGCGGCCTGATGAAGCTGGCGGGCGGCAACCACCTCCACGAGATGAACGTGGACGCCTTCCTGGAGCAGGCCGACGAGTACGAGAAGGGCGGCGACCTGCGCGATTCCGTGCTGAAGATCCTCAACATGCTGCCGCGCACGCACCCCTTCACCACGGTCCGGGCGGCCGAGCTGAAGAAGTGGTCGGAGAGCCGGGACTTCCAGCGGATCATGGACGGCCACTACCCGCGGCGCGACGAGGACAAGGACGCCTCGGTGTCGGACTCCTTCCGGGAGTCGGCCGCCCACTACGCCGATTCGGTGCGCACCAGCAAGGACCCGCTGTTCAAGCTGGTGGGTGACATCGCGGGCGGAGCGGCGGACATGGGCGGCAGGCTGCGGGACAAGTTCACCGGTGCCGGCGCCGGAGGCGGCTCGGCCACGGGCACCGGCACGGGCCGCGAGGGCAAGGGCGGGGCTACGGAGCAGGGCTGACCGGGGCGCCGGGAGTCGCCGCGGGGGCCAGTACGCCGCACAGCCCGGCCGTGCGCCTCGGGTCGCCGCTGGCGTACGGGTCGCTCGCGGCCGGTCCCACGGTGGTGGGGCCGGCCCCGGCCAGCAGCGGGCGGAAGCCTCCGGCAGGGTCGGCGGAGCAGTCCTGCGGCCCGGCCATCACGTAGGCCGAGGCCAGCTCCAGCCGCCGGACGCTCAGGTCGTCCCGGTCGAAGCGCAGCCGCAGCTCGCGCCGCACGGTGAAGAGCGACGCGCCGTCGGCCGCGGCAGGGGCTCCGGTGGCCGGCCGTACGGCGTACACGAAGGTGTGATCGGTGGTGATCTCCAGTACGTCCCGGCCCACCTCCTCGTAGGCCAGGGTGCCGCTGACCCTGACCCGGGGGTCGGCCACGACGGCGGTGTCCGGGTCGAAGCGGACCAGCCAGCCGGTGGCCGCGTGCCGGCCGTCGCCGGAGGGCGAGGTCATGCTGCGGTCGAACTGCTCCAGCTGATCGGGGTCGAGCAGCACGCGCACGGGCCGGGTGGCGGTCCCGGCCAGCACGTCGGGGTCCAGCGAGGACTGCACCAGGTAGTCCTTGGCGATGGACAGCGCGGTGACGACCTGGACGTCGGTGAAGTGCTGCGTGCGCCGCACCCCGGGCAGGCTGATCCCGGCCGCCCCGACGCGGTAGTCGGCGGCGGGGCTCTTCGCGAACAGCTCGGGCGGCAGGCCGCCGGGCACGGCGGTGGTGGGCGCGAGCGGGACCACGGTGCTGGCGAGCGGCTGGGCGGGCCCCCCGGGCGGGGGCACGTAGGGGTTGCGCAGGCCCATGTAGACGGCGACGGCGAAGGCCGTGGCGATGAGCAGCACGAGCAGCATGCCCTGCCGCGCGCCGCGCCCGGGCGTGCTGGTCCGGGGCGCGGAGCCCGACCAGATGGACCGGCTGCGGACGGCCCGGGCGTGCTCGCCCATGCGTTCCTCGGCGGAGTACTCCTGGAGCCGGGCAGCACGGACGAAGTCCTCGTCGAACACCACCGATCGGTATTCGTCTCGGTACTCCTCCGGCCGGAACTCGTCATCGCCCCCGCCGGTGCCGTCGGGGGTACCGTTCGGTGGGTCTCCTGGCACGGCCATCGCTTCTCCCCGCTGTCCCCGCTTCAGAGAAGCCCCCAGCTCCGGCGAACGCGAGTGGGGTCGTACCTTCAGGGTTGGCGTACTGAGGGGTACGTAAACGCGCCGACGCCGGTGACTTCGCGCCTGGGGGTGCTGGCGGGCGCCGGAGCGGGGTCCGCTTCGCCCGCGGCACTGCGGTAGACGGCGCTGAAGGCGAGCGCCACCATGCCGAGGCCCATCACGAAGGCGAGCACCCAGGCGACCGGCCGCAGCCACGGGGCGCGGCCCCGGTAGGGGCGCAGGCTGCCGCCGTAGGCGCCGTACGGCCCGTCGGGGTGGCCGTGGCCCCGCTCGCGGTCGCCGCCGTGGTCCCAGCCGTAGTCGTCGCCGTCGTACCCGTCGGGGTGGCCGTAGCCGTAGCCGTCGTGGTCGTGGTCGGCCGTCCATCCGCCCGGGACGGCGCGGGCGGCTTCGGCCTCCGCGCGTGCCCGGTCGGCCGCCCGCTGGCGCTCCGCGGCGCTCGGTTCGTGGATCTCGGCGTTCCGGACGAAGTCCTCGTCGAACACCACGGAGGCGAAGTCCTCTTCCGCGCCTCCGCGGTCGTCTGCATCGTCTTCGGGGGTCCCGTCGTCCGGGAACGGCTTGCCCCCCACGTCGTCCGGCACGGCAACAGAGTAGACCTGGGGGGAGCCTTTGGGCAGGGTGTCCGCCGAATTCCGGCCACCCCCGGTGGGTGATTCGACTACCGGACGTGACCGTCGCCGGTGACGATGTACTTGGTGGAGGTGAGCTCCGGAAGCCCCATCGGGCCGCGGGCGTGCAGCTTCTGCGTGGAGATGCCGATCTCGGCGCCGAAGCCGAACTGACCACCGTCGGTGAACCGGGTGGACGCATTCACGGCGACGGTGGTGGAGTCGACCAGCTGGGTGAAGCGGCGCGCGGCGGCCTGCGAGGTGGTGACGATCGCCTCGGTGTGCCCGGAGGTCCAGCGGCGGATGTGGGTGACGGCGTCGTCGAGGGAGTCCACGACCGCGGCGGCGATGTCGTAGGAGAGGTACTCGGCGGCCCAGTCCTCGTCCGTGGCGGGCAGCGCGGTGGCCTTGGTGCCCTCGGCGGCGGCCAGGACGGCCTCGTCGCCGTGGACGGTGACGCCGGCCTCGGCGAGCGCGTCGAGGGCGCGCGGCAGGAAGGCGTCGGCGATGTCACGGTGGACGAGGAGGGTCTCGGCGGCGTTGCAGACGGAGGGCCGCTGGGCCTTGGAGTTGAGGAGGATGTCCACGGCCATGCCGAGGTCGGCCTGGGCGTCGACGTAGACGTGGCAGTTGCCGGTACCGGTCTCGATGACCGGGACGGTGGACTCCTCGACCACGGTCTTGATGAGGGAGGCACCGCCGCGGGGGATGAGTACGTCGACGAGGCCGCGGGCGCGCATCAGCTCGCGGACGGAGTCGCGGGACTCTCCGGGGACGAGCTGGATCGCGTCGGCGGGCAGGCCGGCGCTCTCGACGGCGTCGCGGAGGATGGCGACGAGCGCGGTGTTGGAGGCGTAGGCGGAGGAGCTGCCGCGCAGCAGGACGGCGTTGCCGGACTTGAGGCAGAGGGCGGCGGCGTCCACGGTGACGTTGGGGCGGGCCTCGTAGATGATGCCGACGACGCCGAGGGGGACCCGGATCTGGCGGATGTCGATGCCGTTGGGGAGGGTGTTGCCGCGGACGACCTCGCCGACGGGGTCGGGGAGGGCGGCGACGTCGCGGACGTCGGAGGCGATGGCGGCGACGCGCTCACGGGTCAGGGTGAGGCGGTCGATGACGGTCTCGCTGGTGCCGGCGGCGCGGGCCTTGTCCGTGTCCACGGCGTTGGCCGTGATGATCTCGGCGGTACGGGCCTCCAGCGCGTCGGCGATCGCCAGCAGGGCCGCGTCCTTGGCGGACCGCGGGAGTGGGGCGATGGCCGCGGCGGCGGTCCGGGCGCGGTGCGCCGTGGCGAGGACGGGGGAGGCGGCGGGGGCCGTGGCGGTGGCGTCGTCGAGCGAGGTCATGCGGCCAGGGTAAGCCCCTGCCGGTAGCCGGCCGACGGGGCTTCCATCCCGCGAGACGGCCCCTGCGGGACGCCGCTGCGCGGGCCCTTCTCCCCGCCTCGCCCTTGCGCCGTTTCCCGGGCTCTGCCCGGACCCGCGCCTCACCCGCCGACCGGGCTGTCAGTACGGGTGGACGCCCACCGGGTGGGCCGGGGGCGGGCCGTAGCCCTCCGCGACGCGCAGGTGGTAGGTGGCGCGGTCGATGACCTCCAGGCCGACGATCTCCCAGGGCGGCAGTTGCGCCGAGGACCGGTGCTCGCCCCACAGGCGCAGGGCGACGGCCGCGGCGTCGTGCAGGTCGCGGGCCTCCTCCCAGTACCGGATCTCCGCGTGGTCGTCGGCGTACCGGCTGGTGAGCAGGAACGGGTGGTCGTGTGCCAGTTGTTCCAGTCCCCGCCTCACCTCGGACAGCGGGGCCGGTTTGCCGGAGACGCTCAGGGTCACGTGCCACAGGCGCGAGGCCTGGTCCTGCTCCTGCTCGTGCCCGCCGCCGTCACCGTCCCCCGTACCGACGCTGGTCAGCGCTCGTCTCACCAGCCGCCTCCTGTCTCCGCTACGCGTGTCCGCCTGCTCCGCCCCTCACAGTTGACCAGTCCCCGGGCGGCCGCGCTGCGGTTTTGCCGAACCTCAGCCCTGGAGCAGGACCAGATCGTCACGGTGGACGACCTCCCGCTCGTACGCGGGTCCGAGTTCCCGTGCGAGCTCGCGAGTGGAGCGGCCGAGGAGCTGCGGGAGTTCCTTGGCGTCGAAGTTGACCAGACCCCGGGCGACGGCGCGGCCGTCCGCCGCCCGCAGCTCCACCGGGTCGCCCGCGACGAAGTCGCCCTCGACCGCCGCGATCCCGGCGGGCAGCAGCGAACTGCCCCGCTCGGTGACCGCGCGGACGGCGCCGTCGTCCAGGACGAGGTGGCCCTGCGGGGTGGAGGCGTGCTGGAGCCAGAGGAGCCGGTCCGCGCTGCGGCGTCCGGTGGCGTGGAAGTACGTGCCGGTCCCCCGCCCGGCCAGGGCGTCGGCCGCCTGGCTCGCGGAGGTGAGCACCACCGGGATGCCGGCGGCCGCGGCGATCCGAGCCGCCTCGACCTTGGTGACCATGCCGCCGGTGCCCACGCCCGCCTTGCCGGCGCTGCCGATGGTGACGTGCGCGATGTCCTCCGGTCCGCGGACCTCGTCGATGCGGGTGGTGCCGGGCTGGGAGGGGTCGCCGTCGTAGAGGCCGTCGACGTCGGAGAGGAGGACGAGGAGGTCCGCGCGGACGAGGTGGGCGACGAGGGCGGCGAGCCGGTCGTTGTCGCCGAAGCGGATCTCGTCCGTGGCGACGGTGTCGTTCTCGTTGACGACCGGGAGGGCGCCCATGGCCAGCAGCTGGTCCAGGGTCCGGTAGGCGTTGCGGTAGTGGGCGCGGCGGCTGGTGTCGTCGGTGGTGAGCAGCACCTGGCCGACGCGCAGCCCGTACCGGGCGAAGGAGGCGGTGTAGCGGGCGACGAGGAGGCCCTGCCCGACGCTGGCCGCGGCCTGCTGGCGGGCCAGGTCCTTGGGGCGGCGGCGCAGGCCGAGCGGGGAGAGCCCGGCGGCGATGGCTCCGCTGGAGACGAGGACGATCTCCTTCTCACCGCCGCTGCGGGCCTTGGCGAGGACGTCGACGAGCGCGTCCACCCGGTCGGCGTCGAGCCCGCCGGCCGCCGTGGTCAAGGAGGAGGAGCCGACCTTGACCACGATCCTGCGGGCGTCCACGACACCTTGCCTAGCCGCTGACACGTTGTTCCCCTTGCCCCTTGCCGTCACTGCCTGCCACCTCAATCTACGGGGTGGCCGAAGGGGGCCGCTCGGGGGTTTCAGACCGTGGACGAGGTCCTGGCCCGCTCCTGCCGCCCGCCCGGTCCGGCGGCCCGGCCGGCGCCGGGGACGAGGATCTTCCGGGAGAGCAGGAAGGTGAAGGGGATGGCCACGATCGCCGCGACCAGCGGGGCGATGCGGGTGTCCATCCCGGCCCACGTCACCAGGGCGTAGAGGCCGGCGGACTGGATGACGTAGTTCGTCACGTTGGTCAGGGGGAAGAGGAGGAACTTCTTCCAGGTCGGCCGGGTCCGGTAGGTGAAGTAGGTGTTCATGAAGAACGAGCCGACCATCGCCAGCACGAAGGCGAGCGAGTAGGCGGCGAAGTACGGCATCCAGGGGTGCAGGAGGAGGTAGATGCCGAAGAAGGTGCCGGTGTTGACCGCTCCCACCAGGGCGAAGCGGAACACCTGGCCGAGCTGTTCCCTGCGGGTCATCGGGCGCTGCGCTCCACGATCGTCGGCTCCGCCGCCGGGGTGGTGGTGCCCGCGGTCCTCGGGAGGGGTTCGGAGCCGTGCGACTCCTTCACCAGGAAGTGCGGCCGGCGCTTGGTCTCGTAGTAGATGCGACCGATGTACTCGCCGACGAGGCCCAGCATGATCAGCTGGACGCCGCCCAGGCCCGTGATGATGGCCACGAGGGTGACGTAGCCCGGGGAGTCCACTCCGTTGGTGATCGCCGTGATCGTGATCCACAGCGCGTACAGGCCGGTCAGCGCCACCAGCGACACGCCGAACCAGATACCGATCCGCAGCGGCCTGTTGTTGAAGGAGATCAGGCCGTCCATGCCGTAGTTCAGCAGGGAGCCGAACTTCCACTTGGTCTCGCCGGCCTCGCGCTGCGCGTTGCGGTAGTCGAAGTGGACGGTGTCGAAGCCGATCCAGGAGAACAGGCCCTTGGAGAAGCGGTTGTACTCCGGCAGCGACAGCAGGGCGTCCACGGCCGGGCGCGACAGCATCCGGAAGTCGCCGACGCCGTCGGTGAGCTCCACGTCGACCCAGCGGTTGACGCCCCGGTAGTAGAGGCGGCTGAGGGCGGAGCGGACCTTCTTGTCCCCCTCGCGCGTGCGGCGGGCGATGATCTGGTCGTGGCCCTGGCGGTAGTGCTCCAGCATGGTCGCGATGAGCTCCGGCGGGTGCTGGAGGTCTGCGTCCATGATCACGACGGCGTCGCCGGTGGCCTCGCGCAGGCCGGCCAGCATGCCGGCCTCCTTGCCGAAGTTGCGGCTGAAGGAGACGTAGCGGGTCCGTTCACCGTGCTCGGCAGCGATCTTCCGGAGCTTGCCGAGGGTGCCGTCGCGGCTGCCGTCGTCGACGTAGCAGACCTCGTACTCGACGGGCAGGGAGTCCAGGACCCTGCGGATCTCGACGTCGAAGCTGTCGATGACGGCTTCTTCGTTGTAGCAAGGGACAACTACGGACAGCTTGGTCATGAACACTTCCTGCTGGATCCGAACGGGTGATTGTCGGCGACCGGACCCGCCTCTCACCTCTTCCTTAGAAGTATGCACGGCGAGGGTCCACCGAGAGTCGCCCTGCCTGAGCCGAGGGCGGCACACGGTAGCTTTGACGGGATAAGCGGAATGAGCGGAACGAAACGAAGGGATCGAGGTGCACGTGCCCGACGTCTCCGTGGTCGTCATCGTCTACAACGACGCAGAGCGTCTGTCGACAGCAGTCCAGTCGGTTCTCGACCAGACACTCCAGGGTGTCGAGGTCGTGATCGTCGACGACTGCAGCCAGGACCGCTCCTTCGCGGTCGCCCAGGAACTCGAGTCAGCGCATCCGGGGAGGGTGCGCGCCTTCCAGCTGCCGCAGAACAGCGGCGGCTGCGGTGCGCCGCGCAACCACGGCATCCAGCAGGCCACGGGAACGTACGTGATGTTCCTCGACAGCGACGACGTGCTGGAGCGCAACGCGTGCCGGAACATGCTGGCCGCCGCCGAGCGGACCGGCTCCGACCTGGTCTCGGGCATGTGCGTACGCGTGCACCTCGACAACCGGTGGGGCAAGACCACCGAGTGGTACCCCTGGATCTACTCGCGCACGCGCACGCTGGAGTCGATCACCGAGTTCCCGGACCTGCTGGTCTACGACACCCTCTCCACGAACAAGTGCTACCGGCGCGCGTTCCTGCTGGAGCAGGGCCTGGAGTTCCCGGTCGGCATCCACTACGAGGACCTGCTCTTCTCCGCGCAGGCGTACGTGGCGGCCCGGCGCATCACGCTGATCCCCAACCACGTGTACTTCTGGAACGTGGTCGAGAAGGCCGCGGCCAAGTCGATCAGCAACCGGCGCCACGAGATCGCCAACTTCGTGCACCGGATGGAGATCCACCGGCGCGTCGACGAGCTGCTGGCGGCCAAGGGCCACACGGACATCAAGTCCGCGAAGGACGCCAAGTTCCTCAAGCACGACCTGGTCCTGCACCTGCGTGACCTGCCGCTGCTGAGCGACGAGTACCGCCAGGAGTTCGCGGGCCTCGCCAACGGCTACCTCGCCGGCATCGACCCGGAGGCGTACGAGCACGTCACGCACCTCCAGGCGATCTGTGCGTACCTGCTGGGCAAGGAGGACTGGGACAACCTGCTCCCGGCCGCCGACGCCATGATCAACAAGGGTCGGCTGACCTCCCCGCTGGCCGAGCGCGACGGCCGCGTCTACTGGTGCGCCCAGCACATCGACGGCTCCGACGCCGCCGAGGCCCGCCGGATACTGGACGTCACCGAGCAGGGCTTCCACACCACCCCCCTGTCGTCCCTCACCCTGGGCAACCGCCTCACCTCCTACGAGGACGACGGCCGCGGCACCGTCACGCTCTCCGGCACCGTCGTGAACCCGCTGCGCCGCATCGACGCCGACGCGGAGCTGAAGGCCACGCTGGAGCTCCGGGCCCGCCGGCAGGTCGGCGTGCGGTCCTTCAGCTTCCCGGTGGCAACCGTGCGCCACGCCGGTGACACGATCGAGTGGAGCACCACGGCGGACATCGGCGGCACCGTGCGCCCCTTGGGCATCATCGACGCCGTCTGGGACGTCCGCCTCAAGCTGACCGCCGGGGGCGAGCGGATCACCACCCGCGTCTCGGTCGGCGGCCTCGACCTGGACTCGGCCGCCCGGCTGCGCGTCCGGCCGCGGCTGACCCGTCTGGTCTCCGACCGCTTCGCCGCGGAGATGACCAAGAAGGGCAACCTCTCCTACGTCCTGACCGCCGAGGGCGCCGCGGCCGTCCGCACCCAGTCGCTGATCAACAACGCCATACAGGGCAAGGCGGCCGGCGTGGTCAAGCGGGGCCTGCGCAAGGCCCTGCGGGCCCGCCGGAACATGGGCTCGGGCGAGCAGAAGGTACGGATCTACCACGAGGTCTTCTCGAAGCTGCCGGTCAAGAAGGGCACGGTCGTCTTCGAGAGCCACATGGGCAAGCAGTACAGCGACAGCCCGAAGGCCATCTACGAGGAGATGGTCCGCCAGGGCGCGCCCTTCGAGGCGATCTGGTCGTACGCGGGCTCCCGGCCGACCGGCTTCCCGAAGGAGGCCACCCTGGTCAAGCGGTGGAGCTGGCAGTACCTGCGCGCCCTGGCCCAGGCCGAGTACTGGGTCGACAACCAGGGCTTCCCGCTGGCCCTGGCCAAGCGCCCCGGCACCACCTACATCCAGACCTGGCACGGCTCCGCGCTCAAGCGGATGGGCTTCCACGAGCCGCGCACCAAGGCGCAGGGGCGGGCCGGGCAGGCCCGCTTCCAGGCGGCCGTCGACCGCTTCGACCACTTCCTGATCCGCTCCGAGCACGACGCCCGCACCCTCGCGAAGGGCTTCCGGCTGCGCGACGAGGTCCTGCTGCGCACGGGTTACCCGCGCAACGACGCCCTCGTCGAGGCGCACCGGGCCGAGACGGCCAGCGGCGAGCGCGTCCGCGGCGCCCTCGCCGCCGAACTGGGCATCGACCCGGACAAGAAGGTGCTGCTGTACGCGCCGACCTTCCGGGCGGGCGCGGACGGCGCGGTGGAGGGCTTCGCCTTCCCGTTCGACGTGGAGGAGTTCGCGGACCGGCTCGGCGACCGCTTCACGCTGCTCGTGCGGACCCACTACCTCAACAGCGTCTCGCTGCCGCCGTCGGTGGCCGGGCGGGTCGTCGACGTGTCCCGGCACCACGACATCACCCCGCTGCTGGCCCTCGCCGACGGACTGATCACCGACTACTCGTCGGTGATGTTCGACTACGCGGTCCTGGACCGGCCGATGGTGTTCTTCGCGTACGACTACGAGAAGTACGCCACCGACATCCGCGGCACGTACTTCGACCTGAAGGAGAAGGCCCCGGGCCCGGTGGTGGCCACCGCGGACGAACTCCTGCAGGCACTGGCGGCCTTCGAGGAGGCGGACGCCAAGTACGCGGAGGCGCGGCAGCGCTTCCTCACCGAGTTCGGCGAGTACGACCGCGGGGACGCGGCCCGCCAGATCGTCGAGAAGTTCTTCACCGGGAGCGGCAAGTGAGCCGGGACATCTTCATCGTCTCCAACAGCGTCGACGAGATCGGCGGCGTGACCACCTGGTCGCACCAGATGGCCCGGCTGTTCACCGAACGCGGCCACCGGGTGCACCTCGTCGGCATCGCCCCCGTCGCCGAGGAGATCCGGCAGAGGCTGCCGCAGGACCTGCCGTACGAGACCACCACGCTCTACGACGCCCACCCGCCGGCGGCCCGCCGGCTGCGCGGCATCAAGGGCCGGCTGAACGCCCCCGAGCGGCGCCGTCAGGCGGCCCGGCGGGCGCAGATGCGGCTCAAGGCCGACCGGCTGAGCGAGCTGCTGCGCGGGGCCCGGCCGGGCGGGGTCGTCATCGTCACCCAGGTCTGGGCGATGGAGTGGGTGGCCCTCGCCGACACCAAGGGGCTGTCCGTCGTCGGCATGAGCCACGAGTCGTTCGAGGCCAGCCAGAAGTCGACCCGCGGCGAGCGGGTCCGCCGGCACTACCGGGAGGTCGACCGGCTGCTGGTGCTGACCCCCGAGGACGCGGACCTGTGGATCCGGACGGGCATGGAGAACGTCGGCAGCATGCCGAACCCGATCCCCTTCATGCCCGGCACCCCCGCCCCGCGCACCTCCAAGGTCGTGGCCAGCGTCGGCCGCCTCGCCTTCGAGAAGGGCGTCGACCTGCTGCTCGACGCGTGGGCGGACGCCGCGCCGCTCCACCCGGACTGGGTCCTGCGGATCTACGGTGCGGGCGCGGAGGAGGCGGCGCTGCGGGCGCACTGCACCGGCCTGGGCATCGACGACTCCGTCGAGTGGATGGGCAGCACCGACGACGTGCTGGGGGCGCTGCGCGGGGCCTCGGTCTTCGCCCAGGCCTCGCGGGCCGAGGGCTTCCCGATCACGCTGCTGGAGGCGATGGCGGCGGGCGTGCCGGTGGCCGCCTTCGACTGCGCGCCGGGCGTGCGGGAGATCGTCGAGCACGGCGAGGACGGGCTGCTGGCCCGGCTGGGCAACACGATGGAGCTCGCCGGGCACCTGCACGAGCTGATGTCCGACGGCGAGCTGCGCGACCGGCTCGGCGACAACGCCTTCCGCTCGGTGAAGCGCTACTCCAGCGCCGAGATCACCGACCGCTGGGAGGAGCTGTTCTCCTTCCTGGAGCGCTGACGGCCCTCCCCCGCACCGGACAAGACGCGGCCGCCCGCCCCGGACCTTCCCGGGGCGGGCGGCCGCGTCATGCGACCCGAGGGGTCGTCGGGCCTCAGGCCTTGTGGACGTCGCGGTGCGCGTCCTGGCGGGCCACCTTGTTGGCCTCCCAGCCCGCCCACGCGGAGGTGACCATCTCGCTGACGTCGTGACGGGCCGCCCAGCCCAGCACCGTGTTGATCTTGTCTGCGGAGGCCACGACCTTCGCCGGGTCGCCGGGCCGGCGCGGGCTGATCTCCGGGGCGAGGTCGTGCCCGGTGCCCTTGTTCAGCAGCTCGACCATCTCGGCGACCGAAACGCCCTCGCCGCGCCCGATGTTGACGGTCAGGTCCTTGTAGTCCTCGGCCGCGGCCCACTCGGCCAGCTTGCGGGCGGCCGCCACGTGCGCCTCCGCCAGGTCCTCGACGTGGATGTAGTCGCGGATGCAGGTGCCGTCCGGCGTCGGGTAGTCGTCACCGAAGATCTTGGCGCCCAGGCCGGCGTCGTAGCGCTCGAACACCATCGGGACCAGGTTGAAGACGCCGGTGTCCGCGAGCTCGGGGGTCGCGGCGCCCGCCACGTTGAAGTAGCGCAGGCACGCGGTGGAGATGCCGTGCGCCCTGCCCGCGGCGCGCACCAGCCACTCACCGGCCAGCTTGGTCTCGCCGTACGGGCTCAGCGGCGCGCACGGGGTGTCCTCCGTGACCAGGTCCACGTCGGGCATGCCGTACACGGACGCGGAGGAGGAGAAGAGGAAGTTGCGCACGCCCGCGTCGGCCACGGCCTGGAGCAGGACCGTGAGGCCCTGCACGTTCTCGTGGTAGTAGTACAGCGGCTTCTCGACGGACTCGCCGACCTGCTTCTTGCCCGCCAGGTGCACCACGCCCGTGATCTTGTGCTCGCGGAGGGTCTTCTCCAGCACCAGCCGGTCCAGGACCGAGCCGACCACCAGCGGTACGCCCTCCGGGACACGGTCCTCGTTGCCCGTGGAGAGGTCGTCGAGGACGACGACCTTCTCCCCCGCGAGCAGCATCGCGCGGACGACGTGCGCGCCGATGTAACCGGCGCCACCGGTGATCAGAAACGTCATGTGCATATCTCCTTGGTCCTGTCCGACTTCGGTGGGCGAAGCGCAGCGGGGCGCATCCGTTCTCAGCCCGCCCCCCGGGCCGCCCGGGCCCGGTGGAGGCGGTTGCGTACGAGGTAGAGGGCACCCTCGGCGCCGGGCGCGAGGCGCAGCGCGAGGGCGCCGGCCCCCGTCCGGTAGGGCTGCGCCAGCAGAACACCGTACCGGCTGCTCGGCAGGGCCCGACGGCGGAGCAGCCGGCCCCGGGGGCGCAGGGAGGTGAACACCGAGCTCCCGTCGGCACACTGCACGCCCACCCCGACGTTCCAGGCCTGCATCCTGCGCAGTCCCTGGCGGCGGCCGGTGACGGCCAGGTCAGCGAGGCGGAAGGGCAGTACCGCCAGCCAGCCTCCGCTCCGGTCGGGCTGCAGCTCGACCGGGCGCGCGAGGACCGGCTCGCCGCCCGCACGCGGCATGAAGCTCAGCCGTGCGGTCTGCGGACCGGCCTCGGCGAGGCGTCCGTAGAGGTCGTGCACGCGGATCCGCACGGCGCCGCGGCCGGCCGGTTCGGCGTCGACGGTGACGGGCAGCTCGTCGACCGGCAGCGTGGTCAGGCCGTCGAGCTCGACGGGGAGCTCCTCGCTCCACACCGGCTCGCCGGAGGGTCCGACGGCGTACGGGGGCAGCAGCCGCGGCGGCTGCGCGGCCAGCCGGGACAGCCGCTCGATGTCGGCGGGCGGGGTCGCGGTGGCGCGCAGCACCCGCACGATCCAGCGGGCGGTGGCCGCGGCGGCCTCGACGTCCGCCTCCGCGAAGGTGTCGACGTACTCGCGGGTGAGGGTCCACCAGGCCGCCCGGTAGTCGGGGTCCGCACCGATCTCGCGCAGGTACATGGGCAGGTCGTATGCGAGGAACTTCACGTGGCAGGCGCTGCCGAGTACCGGGGAGGCCGCGGCCAGGGTACGGGCCGCCGTGCGGTGGGCCTCGATGCGCGAGCGCCAGTTCCCGACGTCCTTGCGGTCCAGGGAGATCGACACCTGGGCGGCGCTGCGGCGCACGTGCCACACGTAGACGAGCTCGCCGGTGACGGCGATGCGCGGGGCGGCGGCGAGGACGCGGGCCGTGAAGGCGAAGTCCTCGTAGACGAACCGGCCGTCGGGGAAGCGCAGGCCGTGCTCCTCCAGGAAGGCGCGCTCGTAGAGCTTGTTGACGCAAAGGGTGTCGCGGACGAGCTCGGGCCGGTCCTCCGGGCGCTCGATGACGTCGCCGGGGGTGTACAGACCGGGCATCCACGGCACGTCGTGGTGCTGGGGCAGCTCGCGCCGCACGGCCGCGCCGACGGTCACCGGCGCGCGGTGCTCCTCCGCGGTGCGCACCAGGGCGTCCGCCGCGCCCGGTGGCAGGATGTCGTCGCTGTCGAGGAAGAGCACGTACCGGCCGGAGGCCACGGCGATCCCGTCGTTGCGCGGGGTTCCGCACCCGCCGCTGTTCTCCGTCCGGTGCACGACCTTGAGGCGGGGGTGGACGGAGGCCAGTTCGTCCAGCACCCGCGCGGTGCCGTCGGACGAGGCGTCGTTCACCGCGATGACCTCGGCGACCACCGGGCCCTGGGCGAGGGCCGAGGAGACGGCCTCGCCCACGAGCCCGGCGTCGTTGTACGCGATCACCACGACGGAAACGGTGGGGAGGTTGCTGCTGTTCACCCGGAGGATCCTAGGCGACCGAGATAAAAGTGCCTTCAAACCCTCCGGGTCCCTTTCCCTCGGGAGTGGACTAGAACGGCCGGAATTCGTCGTACTCCTGCTGCGCCGAGTCCCCGCGCCGGGCTTCCTTCTCCTTGCGGCGCTGGGTGGCCGGACGCGGCGCCTCCATGCGGTGGTCCTCACCGCGGCGGCCCAGCATCTCGGCTCCGGCCATCATGGTCGGCTCCCAGTCGAAGACGACCGCGTTCTCGTCGGAACCGATGGCGACGCCGTCACCGGCGCGCGCACCGGCCTTCTTGAGCGCGTCCTCGACACCGAGGCGGTTGAGGCGGTCGGCCAGGTAGCCGACGGCCTCGTCGTTGTTGAAGTCGGTCTGGCGGACCCAGCGCTCCGGCTTCTCGCCGCGCACCACGTACACGTCCTCGGCCTCGTCGTAGGCGACGGTGAACCCGGCGTCGTCCACGGCCTTCGGGCGGATGACGATGCGGGTCGCCTCCTCCTTCGGCTTGCGGGCGCGGGCCTTGGCGATGACCTCGGCGAGGAAGTAGGAGAGCTCCTTCAGGCCCGTACGGGCGACCGCGGAGACCTCGAAGACCTTGTAGCCGCGGGCCTCCAGGTCGGGGCGCACCATGTCGGCGAGTTCCTGGCCGTCCGGGATGTCGACCTTGTTCAGGACGACGAGGCGCGGGCGCTTCTCCAGGCCGCCGCCGTAGAGCTTCAGCTCCTCCTCGATGACGTCGAGGTCGGCGATCGGGTCGCGGTCGGTCTCCAGGGTGGCCGTGTCCAGGACGTGCACGAGCACCGAGCAGCGCTCGACGTGGCGCAGGAACTCCAGGCCCAGGCCGCGGCCCTGGCTGGCGCCGGGGATCAGGCCGGGGACGTCGGCGATCGTGTAGACGGTCGAGCCCGCGGTGACGACGCCCAGGTTCGGGACGAGGGTGGTGAAGGGGTAGTCCGCGATCTTCGGCTTGGCGGAGGAGAGCACCGAGATCAGCGAGGACTTGCCGGCGCTCGGGAAGCCGACCAGCGCCACGTCGGCGACGGTCTTGAGCTCCAGGACGATGTCGCTGGTGGTGCCGGGGACGCCGAGGAGCGCGAAGCCGGGGGCCTTGCGGCGGGCGGAGGCGAGCGCGGCGTTGCCGAGGCCGCCGCGGCCGCCCTCGGCGGCCACGTAGGTGGTGCCCTGGCCGACGAGGTCGGCGAGGACGTTGCCCTGCTTGTCGAGGACGACGGTGCCGTCGGGCACGGGCAGGACCAGGTCCTGGCCGTCCTTGCCGGAGCGGTTGCCGCCCTCGCCGGGCTTGCCGTTGGTGGCCTTGCGGTGGGGGCTGTGGTGGTAGTCCAGCAGGGTGGTGATCGCCTGCTCCACCACCAGGATGACGTCGCCGCCGCGGCCGCCGTTGCCGCCGTCGGGGCCGCCGAGCGGCTTGAACTTCTCCCGGTGCACGGAGGCGCAGCCGTGGCCTCCGTTACCCGCGGCGACGTGCAGCTCGACGCGGTCCACGAAGGTGGTCATGGTTGTTCCTCCAGATACAGCGGGGATAGTCCGGAAAGATCCGGTGGCAGGCCTTGCTGCCCATTAAACGTGTCTATGTGACAACGCGCCGAGGGCGGACCTCTCTTCCCGGCCTGAGCCGGGAAGAGCTGAGATCCGCCCTCGGGAAGTTACGAACGCTCGATCAGCCGAAGCTGGATCAGGCGGCCGGAACGATGTTGACGACCTTGCGGCCACGGTGCGTGCCGAACTGCACGGCACCGGCCTGCAGCGCGAACAGCGTGTCGTCGCCACCACGACCGACACCCGAGCCCGGGTGGAAGTGGGTGCCGCGCTGGCGGACGAGGATCTCGCCGGCGGAGACGACCTGACCGCCGAAGCGCTTCACGCCGAGCCGCTGGGCATTGGAGTCGCGCCCGTTCCGGGTGGACGATGCGCCCTTCTTGTGTGCCATGTCTCAGTCCCTCTTACTTCGCAGCCGCGGGGATACCGGTGACCTTGATCGCCGTGTACTGCTGGCGGTGACCCTGGCGACGGCGGTAGCCGGTCTTGTTCTTGTAGCGCAGGATGTCGATCTTGGCGCCCTTGTGGTGGTCCACGACCTCGGCCGTGACCTTGATACCGGCCAGGACCCACGGGTCGCTGGTCACGGCGTCGCCGTCGACAACGAGCAGGGTCGAGAGCTCGACCGTGTCGCCAACCTTGGCAGTGGAAATCTTGTCAACCTCAACGATGTCGCCGACAGCAACCTTGTGCTGGCGACCACCGCTGCGCACGATGGCGTACACGCGGATCTCTCTCTCACTCGGGACGGATGCTCCTGAAGCCAGCCGCTCAGGCGGGCCGGGGCCCACGCTGATCCGGATTGGACGAGCGGCCTCTCCCGCACAGCGCTCGCGCGCCGGAAGCCGGAGGAAGGTGCTCAGGAGCTCGACGCGCGCTGAACGGATTCGTACAGGACACGCCGACGGTCTAGGTTACGGGGCCGGTTCCGGAGGGTCAAACCGGGTCCCGCACGGCCGTGGGCCCCGCCGAGCGGCGGGGCCCACGGTCACGTGACGGATCAGGCTTCGGCCGGAGCCGAGACGGTCGGGGCGGCCTGCTGCTCCGCCGCCGCGGTCTTCTTCGTCGCCCGCTTCGTCGCGGTCTTCTTCGTCGTGGCCGCCTTCTTGGCCACCGTCTTCTTGGCGGCCGCCGCCTTCTTGGCCGGGGCCTTCTTCGCCGCGGTCGCCTTCTTGGCCGGAGCCTTCTTGGCGGCCTTCTTCGCCGGTGCGGCCTCATCGGCGGGAGCGGACTCCTCGGCCGGGACGGCTTCCTCGGCCGGGGCGGCCGACTCGGTCACCGGGGCCTCGACGACCACCACGGCGGCCTCCGCCGCGCCCGCCGGGGAACCGGCCGGTGCGGTGGCCTTACGGGTGGCACGGCGGCGCGGACGGGCCGGCGCGGCCTCCGCCACCGGAGCCTCCTCGGCCGCGGCGACCGGCTCGGACTCGACGACCGGCTCCGGGGCCTCGACGACGACCGGCTCGGGGGCCGGGGCCGGCTCCGGCTCGGCCACGACGACCGGCTCCGGGGCCTGCTCGGCGGCGACCGTCGGCGCGGTGGCCTTACGGGTCGCACGGCGCCGGGTACGGCCCTTCGGCGCGGCCTCCTCGACCGGGGCGACGGGGGTGGCCTCGACCGACTCCGCGGCCTCCACGGCCTCGGTGACGACCTCGGTGGCCGGCTCCAGGACGGTGTCGGCGGGCTCGGTCACCGGCTCGGCGACGACCTCGGCCACGGGGGCCGGGGCCGGAGCGGCCTCGCGCCGCGGGGCACCCGCCGGAGCGGTCGCCTTGCGGGTGGCACGGCGACGGTTGCGGCGCCCGCTCAGACCCGCGGCGGCCTCCGCCTCGGCGGCGGAGCCGTACAGCTCCTCGCCCGCGGCGAACTCCGGCTCGGGCAGCGCCTTGGGCGCCGCGACCTCGGCGGCGACCTCGGCCTCGGACTCGAAGGTCTCCGCCTCCGGGGTCTCGACGGTCTCGACCTCGTGCTCGTGCTGGTCGAACTCGCCACGGCCGCCACGGCGCTTGGAGCGCTTGCCGTTGCCACCGCCGCCGATCGCGGCCGGGGACTCCATGTGGACGATGACGCCGCGGCCGTTGCAGTGGACACAGGTCTCGGAGAAGGACTCCAGCAGACCCTGGCCGACCCGCTTGCGGGTCATCTGGACCAGGCCCAGCGAGGTGACCTCGGCGACCTGGTGCTTCGTGCGGTCACGGCCCAGGCACTCCAGCATGCGCCGCAGGACCAGGTCGCGGTTGGACTCCAGGACCATGTCGATGAAGTCGATGACCACGATGCCGCCGAGGTCGCGCAGCCGCAGCTGGCGGACGATCTCCTCGGCCGCCTCCAGGTTGTTCCTGGTGACGGTCTCCTCGAGGTTGCCGCCCTGACCGGTGAACTTGCCGGTGTTGACGTCGATGACGATCATCGCCTCGGTCTTGTCGATCACAAGCGAACCGCCCGAGGGCAGCCACACCTTGCGGTCGAGCGCCTTGGCGAGCTGCTCGTCGATCCGGTACGTCGCGAAGACGTCGACCTCGGAGGTCCAGCGCTGCAGCCGGTCGGCCAGGTCCGGGGCGACGTGCGAGACGTAGCCGTGGATGGTCTCCCAGGCGCCCTCGCCGCTGACGATGACCTTCGAGAAGTCCTCGTTGAAGATGTCGCGCACGACGCGGACGGTCATGTCCGGCTCGCCGTACAGCAGGGACGGCGAAGACGTCGTGATCTGCTTCGACTTCTTCTGGATGTCCTCCCACTGGGCCTGCAGACGCTCGACGTCGCGGCGCAGCTCGTCCTCGCTCGCGCCCTCGGCGGCGGTGCGCACGATGACGCCCGCGTCCTCGGGGACGATCTTCTTGAGGATGGTCTTCAGACGCGCGCGCTCGGTGTCGGGCAGCTTGCGGCTGATGCCGGTCATGGACCCCTCGGGCACGTAGACCAGGTAGCGGCCGGGCAGCGAGACCTGGCTGGTCAGGCGGGCGCCCTTGTGGCCGATCGGGTCCTTGGTGACCTGCACCAGGACCGACTGGCCGGACTTCAGGGCGGACTCGATGCGGCGCGGCCCGTTGGCCATGCCGAGCGCCTCGAAGTTGACCTCACCGGCGTACAGGACGGCGTTGCGGCCCTTGCCGATGTCGATGAACGCGGCCTCCATCGACGGCAGCACGTTCTGGACCTTGCCCAGGTAGACGTTGCCGACGTACGAGGTGGCCTCTTCCTTGTTGACGTAGTGCTCGACGAGCACGTTGTCCTCGAGGACGCCGATCTGGGTGCGCTCGCCGGACTGGCGGACGACCATCACGCGCTCGACGGCCTCACGGCGGGCCAGGAACTCGGCCTCGGTGATGATCGGGACGCGGCGGCGGCCCTGCTCGCGGCCCTCGCGGCGGCGCTGCTTCTTCGCCTCCAGACGGGTCGAGCCCTTGATGGACTGGACCTCGTCGGACGGCTCGGCCTTCTCGCGCGCCGGGCGCGGCTCGCGGACCTTGACGACGGTGCGCACACCGTCCTCGTCGCCGGTGTCGGCGGCGTCGGTACCGGTGTCGCCGCTGCGGCGACGGCGACGGCGACGACGGCGGCTGGAGGTGGAACCGAGGGCTTCCTCTTCGGTCTCCTCCTCCTCTTCCTCGTCGGACTCCTGCTCGGCGGCCTCGGGCTCGGTCTCCTCCTCGGCGGACTCGTCGAGGTCGGCGGCCTCACCGCGACGGCGGCGACGGCCACCGCGGCGGCGGCGGCGCGAGGGGCGCTCGCCCGACTCGTCGCCGTCCTCGAAGTCGGCGGCCTCGGCGGACTCGTCCTCGGACTCGGCGGCCGCGGCCTCCGGCTCCTCCTCGGCGAGCACCTCGGGCAGCGAGACCGGCGCGGTCTCCGCGGCGCCACGGCCACGGCGACGGCGGCGGCCGGTGGGCTGCGCGGCCTCGACGGGCGCGGCGGCCTCGGTCTCCTCTTCCTCCTCGACCTCCTCGGCCTCGCTCGCGGCGGCGGCAGCGGCGGCCATGGCGGCGGTCTCGGGGGTCTGGAACATCGGCTCGGTGAAGACCGGTGCCTGGAAGACGGCCACGGCGGGGCGGACCGCGCGGCGGGCGCGGGCCGGGGCGGCGGGCGCCTCGGCGGCCTCGGGCTCGGCGGCAGCGGCGGGCTGCTGCGCGGCGGCGGGCGCGGTGGTGGAACGGGTGGCGCGGCGGCGGCCGCGCTTCGGGGCGTCCACGGCGTCGGCCACGGTCACGGCGCGGGCGGCGGCCTTGGGGGCCTCCTCCGCGACGGCGGGAACGGGCTCGGCGACCGTCTCGGCGGCCGGGGTCTCGACGGCCGGGGCGGCGACGGCGCGGGTGGCACGACGGCGGGTACGCGGAGCCGGAGCGGCCGGGGCCTCCTCGACGACCGGCGCGGGAGCGGCCTCGGCAACGGCCGGAGCCTCCACGACCGGAACCTCGGCAGCAGCCTCAGCGGCCGGAGCGGCCACCGCACGGGTGGCACGACGGCGGGTACGCGGAGCCGGAGCGGCCGGGGCCTCCTCGACGACCGGCGCGGGAGCGGCCTCGGCAACGGCCGGAGCCTCCACGACCGGAACCTCGGCAGCAGCCTCAGCGGCCGGAGCGGCCACCGCACGGGTGGCACGACGGCGGGTACGCGGAGCCGGAGCGGCCGGGGCCTCCTCGACGACCGGCGCGGGAGCGGCCTCGGCAACGGCCGGAGCCTCGGCGGCGGGGGTCTCGACGACGGCCTCGACGGCCTGGGTCTTCGGAGCGGCGACGGCGCGGGTCGCGCGGCGGCGGGGACGGGCGGGGGCGGCGGCCGGAGCGGCCTCCTCGGCGGGGGCGGGCTCGGCCACCGCAGTCACCTCGGCGGCCGCGGTCGCGGCGCCGCCGGGCGGACCGGCCGGCCGGGACGCGGCGCGGCGACGCCTGCGCGGGGGCAGGTTGTCGCTGGGGCTGCCGCTGTCGGCGCCGGCGGGGGTGGTGTCGTTTTCGTTGTTGAGCATTGCGGGCGGTTCTCCCGTCACGCTCCCGGGCGCCGCGGCTGACTTCCGGTCCGGCACGGCTCCGCGCGATGACGCGGGGCCGGCCTCCGGGGCGCGTTCGCCACACGGGAGCTGTAGTCCATGGCCGCCGGTTCCGTACGTGTTGGTCCGTACGGCCTGGCGGAAGTCTTCAGGTCTGTACGCGGCCCGACCCAGGTGGCTCCCGAGTGCCAGGGCTGCGCGACGACGACGGTCCTTACGCGGCGGGACCTTCCGGCGCCTTCGCGTCGGCGGTCACGGCGACCGTGGGTGGGGCGGCCGTGTCTGCCTCGCGGTCGGGCGCGAGCGGGTCGGTCACCGTGCCGGACTCCTCGTCGAAGAGCCCCTGCGCCAGCCTGGTCACCGCAGAGGGGACCGGCGGCGCCAGGTCGGCCACAGCTCGGAGACCGGACAGGACGTCGTCGGGTCGCACGGCAGGTGTCAGATGCCGAACAACCAGCCGCAGTATCGCACAAGCATTGTCCAGCGGCCTATCAGCCGGCGCGGGAAGCGCTTCGAGGCTGACGACCGCGCCGCGGGTGTCGAAGGTCCGCACGCCGTTCTTGGTCTTGCGCTGCACCTCGACGGTCTCGGCGGCGAGGAAGACCTCCACCGCCCGCTCGGCCTCGGCGAGGTCCACGCCGTCGAGTCGCAGCTCCCACACGGAGGCGGTCAGCCGGTCCGCGAGCCCGGAGGTGCGGGCCTCGACGGCATCGATGATGTCGAGGCCGGACGGCATGGACTCGTCGAGCAGTTTGCGGAGGGTCTCGGGGTCGCGGGGGGCCGCGAGACCGATCTCCAGGTACTCGGCCTCGCTGCCGGTCCCGGTCGGGGCGGCGTTCGCGTAGCTGACGCGCGGGTGCGGGGTGAAGCCGGCCGAGTACGCCATCGGCACCTCGGCACGGCGCAGGGCCCGCTCGAAAGCGCGCTGGAAGTCGCGGTGGCTGGTGAACCGGAGGCGGCCGCGCTTGGTGTAGCGCAGTCGGATGCGCTGCACCACCGGTGCGGGAGGCGGGCCTTCGGGCTGTCGCTTGCCCAGTGGTTCTTCTCCTTGTGCGGGGCTCCGCGGCTCGCGCTTCGCCCTGAGGTCTGTCGACCCGCTCCGGCTCACCCCTGCCGTCGGGGCAGGGAGATCTCGTCTGCGGGTGCCGCGTCGGCGGCTGTCGTACTACCCAGAGTACGCGCCCGTGACCTCGTCGGTTCCACGGGAGGAGTCCCGAAGAGCGCACGGCGCACGGTCGCCCGTGCCTCGCGGACGGCTGCGCGGGCGGTCCGCCACACCTCGCGCACGGCGTGTCCGGCCGGGGTGAGGACGTGCCGGTAGACCTGCGCGGCGGGCCATCCGACCAGCACCCAGCAGACCCGCTTGAACCCGCGCCACACGGCGGAGACGATCAGCCCGGCCACGTGCCAGGCCCAGGCGAGGACCTTCCCGAGCGGGGTGAGGACGTACCGGTACAGGGCGGCGGCCAGCCATGCCGCACCGAGCCCGACGGGCCGCAGCAGGTACCGGTACACGGCGACGACGAGCCGTGCGAGACCCAGCCCGACCGGCCGCAGCAGGTACCGGAACACGGCCACCGCGAGCCACAGGAGCCCGTGCCCGACGGGGGTGAGGACGTGGCGGTACGCCGCCGCGGCCAGCCATGCGGTCCCGCGGCCGACGGGCGCGAGCACGTACCGCCACAGCGCGACCCACGGCCAGACGAACAGCGTCATGCCGAGCGCCCACCCGATCCGGGTCACGCCCTTGGCGAGGGGCGCCAGCAGGTAGCGCATGCCGCCCCGGCCGATCCAGGCCAGCGCCGCCCCGAGCGGACGCAGCAGGCAGGCAATCAGGAACTGCCCGGCCGGCGCGAGCAGGTGGTCGTACGTCCCGCGGCACAGCCACGCCAGTCCCTGCCCGACCGGGACGAGCACGTACCGCCACAGCCCGACCCACGGCCAGACGAGGAGCAGCTTGAGCAGGACGGTCAGCAGCCACCCCAGCGCACGCAGCAGGGGTTCGAGGACATGGGCGTACAGCGGCCCGAGGACGTGCCGGTGCACGGCGCGGGCCGCGGCGACCAGCAGTTCCCAGACCACTCGTACGGGCAGTACGACGAGTACGGCGACGATCTTCACGGGGATCCTGATGACGCCCACCAGGCACCCGTCACCGCCGTCGGCGGGAGGCCGTTTGTCCATGTCCATGCCGTGGAGGACACGAGGGAGGCCCCCGCCCGTTGCGGGCGGGGGCCTCTCGTGACCCAAGGGTTACGTGACCGGCGGGCCGGTTACTTCACGACCGACAGCGGCAGCAGCTTCTTGCCGGTGGGGCCGATCTGGATCTCGGTCTGCATCTGGGGACACACGCCGCAGTCGAAGCACGGGGTCCAGCGGCAGTCGTCGACCTCGGTCTCGTCGAGGGCGTCCTGCCAGTCCTCCCAGAGCCAGTCCTTGTCGAGACCGGAGTCCAGGTGGTCCCAGGGCAGGACCTCTTCGTAGGTGCGCTCGCGGGTGGTGTACCAGGCCACGTCCACTCCGTAGGCGGGCAGGGTCTTCTCCGCGGCCTGCATCCAGCGGTCGTAGCTGAAGTGCTCGCGCCAGCCGTCGAAGCGGCCGCCCGACTCGTAGACGGCGCGGATGACGTCGCCGATGCGGCGGTCGCCGCGGGAGAGGAGACCCTCGACGATGCCCGGCTTGCCGTCGTGGTAGCGGAAGCCGATGGAGCGGCCGTACTTCTTGTCGCCGCGGATCTTGTCGCGGAGCTTGCCCAGGCGGGCGTCCGTCTCCTCGGCCGACAGCTGCGGCGCCCACTGGAACGGGGTGTGCGGCTTGGGCACGAACCCGCCGATCGACACCGTGCAGCGGATGTCGTTCTGGCCGGAGACCTCGCGGCCCTTGGCGATGACGTTGACCGCCATGTCGCCGATCTGGAGCACGTCCTCGTCGGTCTCGGTGGGCAGGCCGCACATGAAGTACAGCTTCACCTGGCGCCAGCCGTTGCCGTAGGCGGTGGCGACGGTCCGGATGAGGTCCTCCTCCGAGACCATCTTGTTGATGACCTTGCGCATGCGTTCGGAGCCGCCCTCGGGGGCGAAGGTCAGGCCGGAGCGGCGACCGTTGCGGGTCAGCTCGTTGGCCAGGTCCACGTTGAAGGCGTCCACGCGGGTCGACGGCAGGGAGAGGCCCACCTTGTCGTCCGAGTAGCGGTCGGCGAGGCCCTTGGCGATGTCGGCGATCTCCGTGTGGTCCGCCGAGGAGAGCGAGAGGAGACCGACCTCTTCGAAGCCCGTGGCCTTGAGGCCCTTCTCCACCATCTCGCCGATGCCGGTGATGCTTCGCTCCCGCACGGGGCGCGTGATCATGCCGGCCTGGCAGAAACGGCAGCCGCGGGTGCACCCGCGGAAGATCTCCACGGACATGCGCTCGTGGACGGTCTCCGCGAGCGGGACCAGGGGCTGCTTGGGGTACGGCCACTCGTCGAGGTCCATGACGGTGTGCTTGGACACGCGCCACGGCACGCCGGAGCGGTTCGGGACGACGCGGCCGATGCGGCCGTCCGGGAGGTACTCCACGTCGTAGAAGCCGGGCACGTAGACGTTGCCCGTCTTGGCGAGGCGCAGCAGGACCTCTTCGCGCCCGCCCGGCCTGCCCTCGGCCTTCCAGGCGCGGATGATGTCGGTCATGTCGAGGACGGCCTGCTCGCCGTCGCCGATGACCGCGCAGTCGATGAACTCCGCGATCGGCTCGGGGTTGAAGGCCGCGTGGCCGCCCGCGAGGACGATCGGGTGGTCGACGGTGCGGTTGCGGGCCTCCAGCGGGATGCCGGCGAGGTCCAGCGCCGTGAGCATGTTGGTGTAGCCCAGCTCCGTGGAGAAGGACAGGCCGAACACGTCGAAGGCGGAGACCGGGCGGTGGCTGTCCACGGTGAACTGCGGCACGTCGTGCTCGCGCATCAGCTCTTCGAGGTCGGGCCACACGCTGTAGGTGCGCTCGGCGAGGACGCCCTCGCGCTCGTTGAGCACCTCGTACAGGATCATGACGCCCTGGTTGGGCAGCCCGACTTCGTATGCGTCCGGGTACATGAGCGCCCAGCGGACGTCGCAGCTCTCCCACGGCTTGACCGTGGAGTTGAGTTCACCGCCGACGTACTGGATGGGCTTCTGCACGTGCGGAAGCAGGGCCTCAAGCTGAGGGAAGACCGACTCGGTCATCACGCGACTTTCGTGAAGCGGGCAGGGGGCAGCTATCTAGCGTACCCCGATGGCTCAGCCGCCCCCCACCGCGTGATCACTTCAGTGCCGTCCGCAGGGCGGGGGCCGAGGCCTTCGCCCAGACGTCGGGCAGTTCCCGTTCGCGCCGCTCGGCCAGGGCCTCCTCGCGGCCGTAGAGCAGACCCCAGGTGAAGGCGGGCTCGCCCGCCTCCGTCGCCTGGGCGGCGAGGCCACGCAGGGCGTCGCGCGCGACCACGCTGTCCTGGTGGTCGCCGAGCAGGGTCTGGACCTTCTTCACGGCCTTGGCCAGGTGTTTCGCCGGTTTGCCGAGCTGGGGCTCGGCCGACTCCGCGGCGTACCGGACGCGCTTGGCGGCCTTGCGGGCCTCGTGGAGGGCCAGGTCCCGTTCCCGGCCCTCGTCGAGGGCGAGCGCGCCGTCGATGCGGGTGGAGAGGCGGGCGTAGTCGCGGAGGACCGCCTTGGCGAGGACCTTCGCCGGGGACTTGGCGGCGCCGTCGAGCAGCGGGGGCGCGTCCAGCACGGCGTCGAGCGCGTCGAGGAGGGCGACGTAGCGGTCGCTGTCGAGTGCGGCCAGGGCCCGGCGCCGCGATGCGGAGCGCCGGCTGGTGTTCCAGGTCCGCAGCCGGCTGCGGACCGGACCGGTGAGGAGGGTGCGGGGCAGGGCGGCGAGGTGGTCCTGGAGCCGCTCCATGAGGACTTCCTGGTCGCGGTCGACGCCGAGTTCGGCGGCCAGCCAGCGCAGCTCCTCGCCGACGGGGTCGGTGACGTCGCGGTCCAGGACCTTGCGGTAGGTCTTCAAGGCGCTGCGCAGGCGGCGGGTGGCGACGCGCATCTGGTGGACGGAGTCCGGCAGGTCGCGTCGTACGGCCGGGTCCTGGGCGACGAGGGCGTCGCGCTGCTCGGTCAGGTACGCGACGACGTGCGCGCCGGCGGTGCCGTCGGGGCGCGCGCCGGCGGGCCGGGCGGGGGGCGCGGCGTCGGTCTCGGCGAGGGCCCTGGCGAGTTTGGAGGGGGCGTCGGACACCTTGAGGCCGGCTTTGCGGAAGGCCTTCTCGACGGCGTCGAGGAGGTCGGGGTCGACGCCGTCGGCGAGTTCCACCTCGACCTCGGTCCAGCCGGCGGTGGCGTCGCCGCGTTCGGCGACGACCTCGTCGGTGCTCAGTTCCGCGAGGAGCGCGCCGTCGGCGTCGAGGAGGTGGCTGACCCGGCGCGAGGAGACCAGCCGGACCTGCGGGCGGAGTGCGGCGTCGCGGACGCGGGAGCGGACGAGGGCGGCGAGGGCGGGCGGGACGGTGTCGCTGAGCGCGGCGCCGACCTCGTCGCGCACGCCCGGGGAGACGGGCAGTTTGAGGTGCCAGCCCTCGTCCTTGCCGCCCGTTCTGCGCCGGAGGGTGAGACCGTCGGCGGCGAGCCGCTGGTCGGGGGTGTCGTAGTAGACGGCGTCGAGGTCGACGGTGCCCTGGTCGGAGACGGCCGCGATGGCGGCCGTCCCCGTCAGGTCCGGCACCCCGCGCCGGGCAGTCTTGGCCTTGGAGAACTCGAATTTCCGCTCGATCTCGCGCTTTGTGTCCGCCATGTACCGAACTTAGTCCTGAACGGGACACGTCTGCAGAATGAACGGAACATCAGGCTGACAATGGCCGTTGCACCTTGATCGACTGGAGGAGTCCGACCGCTATCCACACGGCGAACATCGACGAGCCTCCGTAGGACACGAACGGCAGCGGCAGACCGGCCACGGGCATGATGCCGAGGGTCATGCCGATGTTCTCGAAGGACTGGAAGCCGAACCAGGCGATGATGCCCGCGCACACGATCGTCCCGTACAGCTCGGTGGTCTCCCGGGCGATCACGCAGGCGCGCCAGAGGATGACGCCGAGGAGCACCAGGATCAGGCCCGCGCCGAGGAAGCCGAGTTCCTCGCCGGCCACGGTGAAGACGAAGTCCGTCTGCTGCTCGGGCACGAACTGGCCGGTGGTCTGCGAGCCCTTGAACAGGCCGGAGCCGGTCAGGCCGCCGGAGCCGATGGCGATGCGCGCCTGGTTGGTGTTGTAGCCGACACCGGCGGGGTCGAGCTCGGGGTTGGCGAAGGCCGCGAAGCGGTTGATCTGGTACTCGTCCAGGACGCCGAGCTGCCATATCAGGACGGCCCCGGCGACGCCGGAGCCGAGGAGGCCGATCACCCAGCGGTTGGAGGCCCCGGAGGCGAGCAGCACGCCGAGCACGATGACGACCATGACCATGACGGAGCCGAGGTCGGGCATCAGCATGACGATGCCCATGGGGGCGGCGGCCAGGCAGAGTGCCTTGACGACGGTGCGGTGGTCCGGATGGGCGAGGTCGCCGGCGTCCACGCGGGTGGCGAGCAGCATCGCCATGACCAGGATGATCGTGATCTTCACGAACTCGGACGGCTGGAGGGAGAACCCGCCGCCGATCACGATCCACGCGTGGGCGCCGTTGATGGTGGCGCCGAGCGGGGTGAGCACGGCGAGGATCAGCACGAGCGAGAGGCCGTAGAGGACCGGCACGGCTCCGCGCAGGGTGCGATGGCCGAGCCAGACGGTCCCGATCATCAGCACCAGGCCGATGCCGGTGTTCAGCGCGTGCCGGGCGAGGAAGTAGTACGGGTCGCCCTGGTTCAGGGTGGTCCTGTTGCGGGTCGCGGACCACACGAGCAGGGCGCCGAGGAAGGACAGGGCGAGCGAGGAGAGCAGGATCGGCCAGTCGAGCCGGCGCAGCACGGAGTCGCGGGCGGTGAGCCTGGCCACCGGGCCGCGCTCGGGCGCGTACCGGGAGACGGAGAACTTGTTGGCGGTTGGCATGTCGGTATGGGGTCCTCAGTCGTGCCGTGTCGGGGGTGGCCCGGCGAGTGCCGGCGGGTCCGGGTCCTCCGGGGACGGCGGTACGTACGGCCGGATCTCGGGGGATTCGATGGAGCCGTCGGGGTTGATCCTGGGCAGTTTCGCCTCCGGGGCCGGCAGCAGGGCCCTCTTCGGGTCCGACTTCCCTTCCATGGTCAGACCGTAGATGGCGTTGTAGAGGTTGCGCACGGCGGGGCCGGAGGCGCCGGAGCCGGTGCCGCCCTGGGAGATCGTCATCACGATCGTGAAGTCCTTGGTGTAGGTCGCCAGCCAGGAGGTGGTCTGCTTGCCGTAGACCTGGGCGGTACCGGTCTTCGCGTGCATCGGGATCTTGTCCTGGGGCCAGCCGCCGAAGCGCCAGGCGGCGGTGCCGCCGGGCTCGACGACCATGCGCAGGCCCCGGTCGAGGTCCGCGATGGTCTGGGCACCGATGGGGAGCCGGCCGTGCGACTGGGGCTTGAGCATCTCGACGTGCTTGCCGTCGGGGCTGATCACGGCCTTGCCGACGGTGGGGTTGTAGAGGGTGCCGCCGTTGCTGATGGCGGAGTAGGCGGTCGCCATCTGGATGGGGGTGACCAGGACGTCTCCCTGGCCGATGGCGAAGTTGATGCTGTCGTAGGCCTTGAGCTGGTTGCCTTCGAGGCAGCTCTCGTAGGCGATCTGCTCGACGTAGGTACCGCCGCGCTTGCCCTGCTTGCACCACGAGTTCTTGTTGGCCGCCCAGAAGCTCTGCTTCCACTGGCGGTCGGGGATGCGGCCCTTGACCTCGTTGGGCAGGTCGATGCCGGTCTCCGAGCCGAGTCCGAACTCACGCGCGGTGCGGTAGAACCAGTCGTGGGCGTCCTTCTTGGGGCTGAGGCCGCCGTCGCGCTGCCATTCCTTGTGCCCGAGGGCGTAGAAGACGGTGTTGCAGGAGAACTTCAGGGCCTCGCCGAGGGTGATGGGGCCGTGCCCCTGGGACTCGAAGTTCGCGAAGCTCCGGCCGCCGAGGCTGTAGGAGCTGCTGCACATGTACTTGTCGTTGAACTTGTAGCCGGCCCGGACGGCGGCGCTGGCGGAGACCACCTTGAAGATGGAGCCGGCGGGGGCCATGCCCTGGATGGCGCGGTTGAGCAGCGGGTAGTTCGAGCTCTTGCTGGTGAGCTTGGCGTAGTCCGCGCCGGAGATGCCGCCGACCCAGGCGTTGGGGTCGTAGTCGGGCTGGGAGGCCATCGCGACGATGCGGCCGGTCTTGGCCTCCATGACGACGACGGCGCCCGAGTCGGCCTCGTACTTGCGGCCGGTGATGTTGTCGGTCTCGTTGCGGACGACCTTCATGGCCTGCTGGAGCTCGTACTCGGCGACGGCTTGGACACGGGCGTCGATGCTGGTGACGAGGGTGGATCCGGCGACTCCGGGGTCGGACTTGGTCTGGCCCATGACCCGGCCGAGGTTGTCGACCTCGTAGGAGGTGACCTGGGCCTTGCCGCGCAGCTGCCGGTCGTAGGTGCGCTCGATGCCGGAGCGGCCGACCTGGTCGGAGCGCAGGTGCGGGGAGTCGGTGTCCTTGGCCTTCTGGATCTCGTCGTCGGTGACGGGCGAGAGGTAGCCGAGGACCTGCGAGGTGCGGGCCCCGCCGGGGGCCGGGTAGCGGCGGACGGCGGTGGGCTCCGCGGTGATGCCGGGGAACTCCTCCGGGCGTTCGCGCAGCTGGAGCGCCTGCTGGGTGGTGGCTTCGAGGGTGACCGGGATGGGCTGGTAGGGGGAACCGTTCCAGCAGGGCTTGGGCGTCTGGGAGTCGCAGAGCCGGACCTTGTCCATGACCTCCTTGGGGGTCATGTCCAGGACGTCGGCGAGGCGGGTCATGACGCCCTTGCCCTTGTCCTTCATCTTCATGAGCGCGGTGCGGCTGGCGGAGACGACGAGGCGGGTCTCGTTGTCGGCGAGGGGGACCCCGCGGGCGTCGAGGATCGAGCCGCGCACGGCGGGCTGGACGACCCGCTGGACGTGGTTGCTCTTCGCCTCGTGGTAGTACTCCGCGCCGTTGCGGATCTGGAGGAACCAGAGCCGGCCGCCGAGGGTGATGAGCATCGAGAAGACGAGGACCTGCATGATGACGAGCCTGATCTGCACCCGGGAGGTGCGGCCGGTCTCCGGGACGTTGGTCACGTCTGCTCCTCCCTCACAGTTTCTTGACGCTCTTCACACCCTTGGCCGGCTTGACGCCCTTTATACGGACGGCCTTGTTGGCGCGGACCCGCGCGGTCTTCAGGCGCAGGCCGCCGCGCTGGCTGCCGATGCGCAGGCCGGTGCCGCCCGCCAGCCAGCCGGCGGAGACGTCGGCGGCCTTGTTCGCGGGGCCGCCGCCGGCCTCGACGGCCATCGGGTCGTTCTCCGCCTTACGGGCGAGCGCCATGATCCACGGCACGGTGAACGGCGCCAGCAGCAGGTCGTAGAGCGTGGCGGTGAACACCAGCCCGGTGAGGCCGACGTGGCGGGCGGCGGTGTCGCCGACCAGGGCGCCGACGCCCGCGTAGAGCAGGGTGGACCCGATCGCGGCGGCGACGACGGTCAGCATCGGGCCCCAGGCGGAGCGGAACCGTCCGCCGTCGGGACGGACCAGGCCGGCGACGTAGCCGATGACGCACAGGACGAGCGCGTACCGCCCGGCCGCGTGGTCGGCGGGCGGTGCCAGGTCGGCGAGGAGTCCGGCGCCGAAGCCGATGAGCGCGCCGCTGACGTGCCCGTACACGAGTGCGAGCGAGACGACGGTGAGGAGGAGCAGGTCGGGTACGGCGCCGGGCAGTTGGAGCCGGCCCAGGACGGTGACCTGGATGACGAGGGCGACCACGACGAGCGTGGCCGAGAGCAGGATCCGGTTGAAACGCATGCGGGGTCGGCTCCTAGTCGTCGGCCGGCTGGGCCGCCAGGCTGGCGGACCCGGACGGAGTGACCGTGACGGTGACCGTCGGGGTGGGCTTGGGGGCCTCGGGCTTGGGCGGCAGGACGGCGTCGCGCGGGTCCTCGCGCGGCGGCATCACGACGACGCCCACGATGTCGAGTCGCGAGAAGCCGACGAACGGACGCACCCAGACGGTGCGGGTCAGGTCGCCGCGGGAGGGGTCGACCTTGACGACCTCACCGATCGGGACGCCGGGCACGAAGGGCTTGTTGCCGCGCGAACCGAAGGTGACGAGCCGGTCGCCGGGGCTGACCTTGGCCTTGCCGTTGAGCATCTGGACGGACAGGGCGCGGTCGCCCTGGCCGGTGGCGAAGCCGAGTTCGCCGGTCTTCTCCAGGCGCGTGCCGACGGTGAAGTCGGGGTCGTTGGCGAGGACGACCGTCGCGGTGTCCGGGCCGACGGTGGTGACCCGGCCGACGAGCCCGTCGCCGTTGAGGACGGTCATGTCGCGCTCGATGCCGTCCTTGCTGCCGGCGTCGATGGTGACGGTCCATGAGAAGCCCTGGGCCGCTCCTATGGCGATGACCTCGGCGCCCTTGATGCCGTACTGTCCGGCGCCGGCCCGCTTGAGCATCTCGTCGAGCTCGTGGATGCGGCTGCGGGTCTGGTCCTCGCTGCCCAGCTTGGCCTTCAGCGCCGCGTTCTCGCGCTCCAGCGTGGCGATGCGGTTGTGGCGCTCCCCGGAGTCCCGTACGGCCCCTATGGCGTTGGCGACCGGATCGACCGCGGTCGCCACACCTTCCTCGACCGGCCCGAAGACCGCTGCGGCGGCCTGCCGGGCACCGTCGACCGGTGACTCCTCGCCTGCCCTGATGTCCACCGTGATCAACGCGAACGCGATGGCGATCAGAAGCACCAGGAGCAGCCGGCTTTCTCGTGTGTCCCTCACGTGCGGCGGCCGTGCCTTCCTCGTCGGAATTCTCTTTTGCCTGTATATCAACGATCCGCCGCACGGGCCCGGTAGCACCCGTACGGCGGATCCTTGTGTTCCGCTTGCTCCCTCCCCGGCCGGGAGGGGCGTGGTCAGCGACGGGGCTGAGCGTCCAGGACCTGCTGGAGGGCCTCGAACTCCTCGACGCACTTGCCGGAGCCGAGCGCGACGGAGTCGAGGGGGTCCTCGGCGATGTGGATCGGCATGCCGGTCTCCCGGCGCAGCCGCTCGTCGAGGCCGCGGAGCAGGGCGCCGCCGCCGGTGAGGACGATGCCGCGGTCCATGATGTCGCCCGAGAGCTCCGGCGGGCACTTGTCGAGCGTCGTCTTGACCGCGTCGACGATGGAGTTGACCGGTTCCTCGATGGCCTTGCGGACCTCGGCGGCCGAGATGACGACCGTCTTGGGCAGGCCCGAGACCAGGTCCCGGCCGCGGATCTCGGTGTGCTCGTCCTTGTCGAGGTCGTACGCCGAGCCGATGGTGATCTTGATCTGTTCGGCCGTCCGCTCACCGAGGAGGAGCGAGTACTCCTTCTTGATGTGCTGGATGATCGCGTTGTCGAGCTCGTCGCCGGCCACCCGGATGGACTGTGCCGTGACGATTCCGCCGAGGGAGATGACGGCGACCTCGGTGGTGCCGCCGCCGATGTCCACGACCATGTTGCCGGTGGCCTCGTGGACGGGCAGGCCCGAGCCGATGGCGGCGGCCATGGGCTCTTCGATGATGTGCACCTGGCGGGCGCCGGCCTGCGTGGACGCCTCGATGACCGCGCGGCGCTCCACTCCCGTGATGCCGGAGGGAACGCAGACCACGACGCGCGGGCGCGCCAGGTAGCGACGCTTGTGGATCTTGAGGATGAAGTACCGGAGCATACGCTCGGTGATCTCGAAGTCGGCGATCACGCCGTCCTTGAGGGGCCTCACGGCGACGATGTTGCCGGGCGTGCGCCCGATCATCTTCTTCGCCTCGGAGCCGACCGCCAGGATGCCACCGGTGTTCGTGTTGATGGCGACCACGGACGGCTCGTTCAGGACGATCCCCCGGCCCCTCACGTACACCAGCGTGTTGGCGGTCCCGAGGTCGATCGCCATGTCACGGCCGATGAACGACATGTTGTTCCCCTTGTTCCCCATGAGGAGCGTCTGGCCTTCCAGTTGAAAGCGGCTGCTGTCAGGTCGGCGAGGTGGGTGTGTGGGTGGAGGCCCCATCGTAGTGCCGGGGTACGGACACCGCGCGACGGGACTCCGGCAATCCCGCCGGATCGGATACCCGCCCCCTTAGTGGTGACGACGTGTCCTGCCCAGGCGTTCCCGCTCGTGCCCGGAATTACCTGGGGGCGACCGAAATTACTTCGGTCGCCCCAGGTCATGAGCGCTATTCGGCTGATGTCTCGTCAGGAGGGACTGATCAGAGAGCGGGGAAGAAGAGCTTCAGCTCGCGCTCGGCCGACTCCTCGGAGTCCGAGGCGTGGATCAGGTTCTCCCGGGTGACGGTGCCGAAGTCGCCCCGGATGGAGCCGGGCGCGGCGGCGATCGGGTCGGTGGGTCCGGCCAGCTGGCGGACGCCCTCGATCACGCGCTCCCCCTCGACGACCAGGGCCACGACCGGGCCGCTGGACATGAAGCCCATCAGCGGCTCGTAGAACGGCTTGCCCTTGTGCTCGCCGTAGTGCGCCTCCAGGGTCTCCTGGTCGAGCGTGCGCAGCTCCAGCGCGGGGATGGTCCAGCCGGCCTTCCGCTCGATGCGGCCGATGATCTCGCCGACCAGGCCACGACGGACGGCGTCGGGCTTGAGCAGGACGAGGGTGCGCTGGGTCATGTTGCGGCTCCTTGCGGCATACGGGTGCGGTGGGACGAATCTACAGGGCCGTCCGGGGCGGTCCGGTCGCCCGGGGGCCGGGGGCATCCCGGGCCCGGGGAGATCCGGGGCCCAAGGAGACCCGGGGGTCCGGGCGGCCGGGCCTGCGTCAGGCGGTGTCGGTCGCCGCGGGCGCCGCCGAGGCCTCCTGCGCGGCCGCCCAGCGCTCCTTGATCGAGTCGATCTTCCGGCCGTAGTGCACGGAGCACCACCAGAGGCCGGCGAAGACCGCGCCGAGGAAGAACATCGTCGGGACGACGATCCCGCTCGCGATGAGCCCGATCTGCAGGGCCCAGCCCAGCTGGACCGCGCCCGGCCGCGACAGCATGCCGCACAGCAGCACCGACAGCAGCATGGCGACCCCGCACACCGTCCAGACCGTGGCCTGGGTCAGGTCCGGGTCCTTCATGGCGACCAGCCCCGCGAACCCGATCACGAAGAACTCGCCGATCAGCGTGCTCGCACACAGCGTGCGCATCCTCAGCCCCTCTTCAGCAGCAGGCGGGCCTCGCCCACCGTGATCACGGAACCGGTCACCAGGACCCCGGCCCCTCCGTACTCGGCCTCTTCCTCGGCCAGGGTGATCGCCGCCTCCAGGGCGTCGTCCAGCCGCGGTTCCACCTGGACCCGGTCGCCGCCGAAGACCTCGACGGCCACGGCCGCCAGCTCGTCCGCGCCCATCGACCGGTGGCTGGAGTTCTGGGTGACGACGACCTCGGCGAAGATCGGCTCGAAGGCCTCCAGCACCCCCCGCACGTCCTTGTCCTCGCTCGCGGCGACGACACCGATCAGGCGGCTGAAGCCGAACGCCTCGGTGACCGCCTCCGCGGTGACCGCCGCGCCGGCCGGGTTGTGCGCCGCGTCCAGGATCACCGTCGGGCTGCGCCGCACGACCTCCATGCGGCCCGGCGAGGCCACCGACGCGAAGGCCTTCCGCACGGTGTCCACGTCGAGCTCCCGGGCGTGCTGCCCGCCGACCCCGAAGAAGGCCTCGACCGCGGCGAGCGCCACCGCCGCGTTGTGCGCCATGTGGGCCCCGTACAGCGGCAGGAAGATGCCGTCGTACTCGCCGCCCACACCGCGCAGCGTCAGCTGCTGCCCGCCGACCGCGACCTCGCGCGAGACGACGCCGAACTCCATGCCCTCGCGGGCCACCGTCGCGTCCACCTCGACGGCCTTCTTCAGCAGCACCTGGGCCGCGTCCACCGGCTGCTGCGCCAGGATCACGGTCGCGTCCTGCTTGATGACGCCGCCCTTCTCCACCGCGATCTCACCGGGCGTGGAGCCGAGCCGGTCGGTGTGGTCCAGGCTGATCGGGGTGATCACGGCGACGGAGCCGTCGATCACGTTGGTCGCGTCCCAGCTGCCGCCCATGCCGACCTCGACCACGGCCACGTCCACCGGGGCGTCCGCGAAGGCCGCGTAGGCCATTGCGGTCAGCACCTCGAAGAAGGACAGCCGGAACTCCTCGGCGGCGTCGACCATCTCCACGTACGGCTTGATGTCGTGGTACGTCTCCACGAACCGGTCGGCCTCGATCGGCGCCCCGTCGAGGCTGATGCGCTCGGTGATCGACTGGACGTGCGGGCTCGTGTAGCGGCCGGTGCGCAGCTCGAAGGCGTTCAGCAGGGCCTCGATCATGCGGGCCGTGCTGGTCTTGCCGTTGGTCCCGGTGATGTGGATGGAGGGGTACGCGCGCTGCGGCTCGCCGAGGACGTCCATCAGCGCCGCGATCCGCGACACCGAGGGCTCCAGCTTGGTCTCGCCCCAGCGCGTGGAGAAGCTCCTGCTCCACCTCCAGCAGCGCCTCGGCGACCTCCGGGTCGACGGGCCGGGCGGGCACCGGGTCCCCCTGGGGCGGCCCGGCATGGGCACGCAGGGTGCGGCTGCCGGCCTCGATCACCGCCAGGTCGGGGTCGCGGTCGGACTCTTCCGCCACGATCTGGTCGAACTCGTCGAAGGCACCGGGGAGGTCTTCGTCGTCGCGGCGGTCGTGGCTCTCGGGCTGCTGGTCACTCACAGGGCCAGTCTACGGACGGCCACCGGAAGGACTTTCGGCCCGGCCGTTTCGGGACCTTCGGCGCCGGGAGCGACCTGATCGTTATGCAAGCCTTGCGAGCAGCAGATAGGGGAGCAAATGCCGCAGGCCAGCACCAACAAGACAGCTTCCAGCCGCGACATAGGGATCGACCTGGGGACCGCCAACACCCTCGTCTACGCACGCGGCCACGGGATCGTCCTCAATGAGCCGTCCGTGGTCGCCGTCAGGGCGGGCACCACCACCGCCCTGGCCGTCGGGGCGGACGCCAAGGAGACCATCGGCCGCACCCCGGGGTCGATCACCGCGATCCGCCCCCTCAAGGACGGCGTGATCTGCGACTACGAGGCCGCCGAAGAGATGATCCGGCACTTCGTGCGCAAGGCGGTCCCCGGCCGGCGCACCCGCACGCGGATGGTGATCTGCGTACCGTCGGGGGTGACCCCGGTCGAACGGCGGGCCATCGTCCACGCCTCCACCCGGGCCGGCGCCAAGGCCGTGCACCTGATCGAGGAGCCGATGGCCGCGGCGATCGGCGCCGGACTGCCCGTGGCGGAACCGCGGGGTTCCATGGTCGTGGACATCGGCGGCGGCACCTCCGAGGTCGCCGTCATCTCCCTCGGCGGCATCGTCACCTCCCGTTCGCTGCGCGTCGGCGGGGACCGGCTCGACGCGGCGATCATCGACCACGTGCGCAAGGAGCACGCGCTCCTCATCGGCGAGCGCACCGCCGAGCACGCCAAGCTGGCCATCGGCTCGGCCTGGCCGGTGCCGGACCGGCCGGAGCTGGAGGACCTCACCTTCACGGTGCGCGGCCGCGAGAAGGTCGGCGGCATGCCGAAGACGCTCGCGCTGGGCGCCGCGGACGTACGGGCCGCGCTCGACGAGCCGGTGGAGGCGATCATCGCGGCGGTGCGCGGCACGCTGGAGGAGTGCCCGCCGGAGCTGTCGGGCGACGTGATGGAGCACGGCATCGTCCTGACCGGCGGCGGCGCCCTGCTGCCCGGCCTCGACCTGCGCATGGCCTCGGCGACCGGCATCCCGGTCTTCGTCGCGGACGACCCGCTGGACTGCGTCGCGCTGGGCTCCGGCCGCTGCGTGGAGGACCTGGACGCGCTCCACGGGCTGCTGACACCGGCCCGGGGGTAGGGCGGGCCGTTCGGCCCCGGGACGTGCCCGGCGGGTCGAGGTCGGACGGTCCGGGCGGGCCGGGCCCGGCCGTGATCCGCCGGACACCCCCTAGCCGCGCGGGAGGGTGGCGACGACCTCGTACGTGGCGTCCGTACGGGTCGCCGTCAGGGTGCCCCCGAGGCTGCGGACGCGCTCGGCCATGCTCGCCGTGCCCGAGCCCGCCGAGACCGGCGCCCGGCCCGCGGTGCGGACCGGCAGGGCGTTGCTGACGGCGATCCGCAGCCGCGGGCCGTCCGCCGCGATCGACACGTCGATGGTCTCGCCGTGCGCGTGCTTGGCGGCGTTGGTCAGGCACTCCTGCACCACCCGGTAGACCGCCGCCTGCCGCAGCGGCGACAGCCCGTGGGCCCCCTCGTCCATGGCCAGCCGGACGGGCGAGCCGGCCCGCGCGCTCTCCTCCGCCAGCGCCGGCAGCCCCTCCACACCCGGGGTCGAGGCGTGCTCGCCCCGCTGCACGATGATCTCGTTGAGCACCAGGTGGGCCCGGCGCGCGGTGTCGGCCAGTTCCTCGAAGTCCCGGGCGTGCGCGGTCTCGCGCGCCCGTACCGACAGCACCTCGGAGCGCACCGTCAGCAGGGTCAGTTCCCGTCCGACGAAATCGTGCACGTCGCGGGCGACGGAGGTGCGTTCCTGCTGGACGGCCTGGAGCACGGCCGACTCGGCCCGCCGGGCCGCCAGCTCCCCCACCAGGTCGTGCCGGTAGGCGGCGATCCCGACCGCCGAGGCGAGGGCCCCGATGGGCACGACGATGCTGAGGAAGCCGCTGAGCGTCTGCCCGTCGGGCTCGGGCCAGCCCGGCACCCAGAACATCACCAGCGCGAAGGCGATGTAGCCGAGCGTGGCCAGGCTCCCCGCCCGGCGACCGCGGAAGCGGCCGACCGAGTAGAGCGCGAACTGGATCAGGGTCAGCTCGTGCAGCCATCCGATGAAGAGCAGCGCGGTCAGGTACGGGATCCACGGCAGCCGGCGGCGCACCAGCAGGGTCGCGCAGCCCAGGGCGAGCACGACGGCCGCGGCGGGTCCGTTCAGCGAGTTGTCGGCGGCGGCGAGGCCCGGCAGGTCGAGGGCCATCAGCCCGAGGCAGCCCAGCGCGGTGAGCACGTCGACGGACCGCGGGGACCCGGCCCAGGTGCCGGTCAGCCGACGGCCGGCGGTCACCCAACGGCGGAACACCGGGGCGACGGGCTTGACGTGCATGCCCTCCATCATCCGTGGTCGGCGCCGCCGATGAGATCCAGCCGCCCGAAAAACGCAGTGATATAGGGCACTTCGGACAGGCCGGAGGTCCCTGCGGCCCACGCCGAAGGCCCCCGCACCGGCGGACGGTGCGGGGGCCTTCGGCGACGTACGGGGCGCTACGCGGCGGGCAGCGTCTCCAGCTGGGCCTGGATCCGGGCGATGTCCGCCTCGGCCTTGGCCAGCCGGCCCTTGATCTTGTCCACGACGTTGTCGGGCGCCTTGGCCAGGAAGGCCTCGTTGCCCAGCTTCGCCTCGGCCTGCGCCTTCTCCTTCTCGGCCGCCCCGAGGTCCTTGGTCAGGCGCTTGCGCTCGGCCTCGACGTCGATGGTGCCCGACAGGTCGAGCGCGACCGTGGCGCCGGCGACCGGGAGGGTCGCGGTGGCGCTGAAGGAGTCGCCCTCGGGCTGGAGCCGCAGCACCTGGCGGATGGCGGCCTCGTGGGCGGCCAGGACGGTGCCGGTCAGGTCCAGGCGGGCCGGGACCTTCTGCTTGTCGTCCAGGCCCTGCTCCTTGCGGAAGCGGCGGACCTCCTTGGTCAGCGTCTGGATGCTGCCGATCTCGGCCTCGGCGGCGTCGTCGCGGAAGCCGCTGTCCCGGGGCCAGTCGGCGATGACCAGCGACTCGCGCCCGGTGAGGGTGGTCCACAGGGTCTCGGTGACGAACGGGACCACCGGGTGCAGCAGGCGCAGCATGACGTCGAGGACCTCGCCGAGGACCCGGGCGGAGACCTTGGCCTGCTCGCCACCGGCGAAGAAGGTCGTCTTCGACAGCTCGACGTACCAGTCGAAGACCTCGTCCCACGCGAAGTGGTAGAGCGCTTCGCTGAGCTTCGAGAACTGGAAGTCCTCGTAGTACGCGTCGACCTGCGCGATCGTCTTGTTCAGGCGGGAGAGGATCCAGCGGTCGGTCGCGGACAGCTGCTCGGCCGCGGGCAGCTCGCCCTCGATCGTGGCGCCGTTCATCAGGGCGAAGCGCGTGGCGTTCCAGATCTTGTTGGCGAACTTGCTGGACGCCTGGACCCAGTCCTCGCCGATCGGGACGTCGGTGCCGGGGTTGGCGCCCTTGGCCAGGGTGAAGCGGACGGCGTCGGAGCCGTACTTGTCCATCCAGTCCAGCGGGTCGACGACGTTGCCGAAGGACTTCGACATCTTCTTGCCGCGCTCGTCGCGGACCAGGCCGGTCAGCGCGATGGTCTTGAACGGGACCTCGCCGTCCATGGCGTACAGGCCGAACATCATCATCCGGGCGACCCAGAAGAAGATGATGTCGTGGCCGGTGACCAGGACGTCGGTGGAGTAGAACTTCGCCAGGTCCGGGGTCTTCTCCGGCCAGCCGAGCGTGGAGAACGGCCACAGGCCGGAGGAGAACCAGGTGTCGAGGACGTCGGTGTCCTGCGTCCAGCCCTCACCGGTGGGTGCCTCGTCGTCCGGGCCGAGGCAGACGACCTCGCCGTCCGGGCCGTACCAGACGGGGATGCGGTGGCCCCACCACAGCTGGCGCGAGATGCACCAGTCGTTGAGGTTGTCGACCCAGTCGAAGTAGCGCTTCTCCATCTCCACCGGGTGGATGGCGACGCGGCCGTCGCGGACCGCGTCACCGGCGGCCTTGGCGAGGGTCTCCACCTTGACCCACCACTGCAGCGACAGGCGGGGCTCGACGGTGGTGCTGCAGCGCGAGCAGTGCCCGACCGAGTGCAGGTACGGGCGCTTCTCGGCGACGATCCGGCCCTGCTCGCGCAGCGCGCCGACGACCGCGGAACGGGCCTCGTAGCGGTCCAGACCCAGGAAGGGACCGTGGACGGTGATGACGCCGTGCTCGTCCATGATCGTCATGTTGGGCAGGTCGTGGCGCTGCCCGATGGCGAAGTCGTTCGGGTCGTGCGCCGGGGTCACCTTGACGCAGCCGGTGCCGAACTCCGGGTCGACGTGCGTGTCCGCGACGACGGGGATGGAACGGTCGGTCAGCGGGAGCTTGATGAGCTTGCCGACCAGGTGCCGGTAGCGCTCGTCGTCGGGGTGGACGGCGATGGCCGTGTCACCGAGCATCGTCTCGGCGCGGGTGGTGGCGACGACGAGGGTGTCCTCGCCCTCGCCGTACCGGATGGAGACGAGCTCGCCCGCGTCCTCCTGGTACTCCACCTCGATGTCGGAGATGGCCGTCAGACAGCGGGGGCACCAGTTGATGATGCGCTCGGCGCGGTAGATCAGGCCGTCGTCGAAGAGCTTCTTGAAGATGGTCTGGACGGCCTTGGACAGGCCCTCGTCCATGGTGAAGCGCTCACGGGACCAGTCGACGCCGTCGCCGAGGCGGCGCATCTGGCCGAGGATCTTGCCGCCGTACTCCTCCTTCCACTGCCAGACCCGCTCGACGAACGCCTCGCGGCCCAGGTCGTGGCGGGACTTGCCCTCCTCGGCGAGCTGCTGCTCGACCTTGTTCTGGGTGGCGATGCCGGCGTGGTCCATTCCGGGCAGCCACAGCGCCTCGTGGCCCTGCATGCGCTTGCGGCGGGTCAGGGCGTCCATCAGCGTGTGCTGGAAGGCGTGGCCCAGGTGGAGGGAGCCGGTGACGTTCGGCGGCGGGATGACGATCGTGTACGGGGGCTTCTCGCTCGCGGGATCGGCGGTGAAGTACCCACGCTCTACCCAGCGCTCGTAGAGCTTCCCCTCTACATCGGCCGGCGTGTAGGCGGTCGGCAGTTCGGAGTCGGGGCTGCTGGGTGTCTGCGTGTTCTCGGTCACGGGGCCCAGTTTAGGGCCGTAACAGTCCAGTCATGAAACCGGTTGGGGAGGGGCCCGGCGCCCTGGCGGGCTTCGGCTTCCGACAGGATGTGAGGAACGTATAAGCAACCTCAGAGGGGGACGCGGGATGAGCTACAACCAGCCGGGGCCTTACGGACAGCAGCCTCAGCAGCCCGGACCGTACGGACAACAGCCTCCGCCGCCCGGCCCGTACGGCCAGCCCGCCCAGCCGGGCCCCTACGGCCAGCCCGCGCCCCCGGCGCCGGGCTACGGCTACCCCCAGCAGCCGGGCGTCCCGCCGCAGGGCTACCCCCAGCAGCCGCCGGCCCCGGCCTACGGCTACCCCCAGCAGGCCCCGTACGGCGGCCAGCCCCCTAAGAAGTCCAAGGCCGGCGTGATCATCGGCGTGGTCGTGGCGGTGGCGGTCATCGCGGGCGGCGGGTGGTACCTCCTGGGCGGCGGCGCGGGCGGCAACATCTCGGCGGACACCAAGGGCTACAAACTGGTCGCCCCGGAGTCGGTGGACGACTTCAAGAAGGACCCGAAGCACCAGGACAAGCCCTTCACCGACAAGGACAAGCAGGAGGCCGAGGCCGCGGGCGTCAAGAACCCGACCAAGGTCTCCATGAACTACCAGGCGGGCGACCCCAAGAACCCGCTCACCGCCAAGGGCCTCAACTTCTCGGGCGTCTACGGCGAGATCGCCGACCCGGAGAAGACCGTGGACGGCTACTTCGCCATGGCCAAGCTGGAGAGCGCCAAGGACGGCAAGTCCGATGTGGAACTCGTGGGCAGCCCCAAGGCGGTGACCCCGGCCGGCTTCGAGGGCGCCGTCATGAAGTGCCAGGACGTCAAGTTCACCGCGAAGGACGCGACCACGAAGGGGCCCAAGGAGGCCACCCTGCCGATCTGCATCTGGGGCGACTACAGCACGCTGGCCATGGTCAGCGCCACGGACGTGGCGTCCATCCTCGCCGGCAAGCCGGGTTACAACCAGGAGCAGACCGGGGAACTCGCGGCGAAGCTCTACAAGACCGCCCGCGTCAAGAACTGACCGGCGACGGAACACGCAGAAGGGGCGCCCCGATCGGGGCGCCCCTTCTGCGTACTGCCCTGCCGCTAGGCCGACTTCTCGTGCGGGCCCTGGTCCTTCGGGACGATGCGGGGGACCAGCGTCGGGTTCACGTTGGAGCGGACCACGTCCGCCGTGATGACCACGCGGGCCACGTCCTTGCGGGACGGGACCTCGTACATCACCGACATCAGGACCTCTTCCATGATGGCGCGCAGGCCGCGCGCGCCCGTCTGGCGGAGGATCGCCTGGTCCGCGATGGCCTCCAGCGCCTCGCGCTCGAAGTCCAGCTCCACACCGTCGAGTTCGAACAGCCGCTGGTACTGCTTCACCAGCGCGTTGCGCGGCTCGATCAGGATCTGCAGCAGCGCCTCGCGGTCCAGGTTGTGCACGGAGGTCAGCACGGGGAGACGGCCGATGAACTCGGGGATCATCCCGAACTTCACCAGGTCCTCCGGCATGACCTCCTGGAACTGGTCGCTGGCCTCGATCTCCCGCTTCGAGCGGATCGTCGCCCCGAAGCCGATGCCCTTCGCACCCGCACGCGACTCGATGATCTTCTCCAGGCCGGCGAAGGCGCCGCCCACGATGAAGAGCACGTTCGTCGTGTCGATCTGGATGAACTCCTGGTGCGGGTGCTTGCGCCCGCCCTGCGGCGGCACCGACGCCGTCGTGCCCTCCAGGATCTTCAGCAGGGCCTGCTGCACGCCCTCGCCGCTCACGTCGCGCGTGATCGACGGGTTTTCGCTCTTGCGGGCGACCTTGTCGATCTCGTCGATGTAGATGATCCCGGTCTCGGCCTTCTTGACGTCGTAGTCGGCGGCCTGGATCAGCTTCAGCAGGATGTTCTCGACGTCCTCGCCGACGTACCCGGCCTCCGTCAGCGCCGTCGCGTCGGCGATGGCGAACGGGACGTTCAGCATGCGGGCCAGCGTCTGCGCCAGCAGCGTCTTGCCGGAGCCGGTGGGGCCCAGCAGCAGGATGTTGGACTTCGCGAGCTCGATCGCGTCCTCGCGGCCCTGCGCGCCGCCGTTCTCGCCGGCCTGGACCCGCTTGTAGTGGTTGTAGACCGCTACCGAGAGCGCCTTCTTCGCCGGCTCCTGGCCGACGACGTAGCTCTCCAGGAACTCGTAGATCTCACGGGGCTTGGGGAGTTCCTCCCACCGGACCTCGGAGGTCTCCGCGAGCTCTTCTTCGATGATCTCGTTGCAGAGGTCGATGCACTCGTCGCAGATGTACACACCGGGTCCTGCGATGAGCTTCTTCACCTGCTTCTGGCTCTTTCCGCAGAACGAGCACTTGAGCAGATCGCCGCCGTCACCGATGCGTGCCACGAGGTGCTTCCCCTTCGCCTGGGAGACGCCTGGTTCAGCGCTCCTGGTGCCTCATATCCGACGGTACCTTGCCGGGGGCCCCGTGCGGGGCCCCCTTGACGTGGTTCACACCGCCGAATCCGGTGGTGCGCCCGCGCCGACTGGCGGCAGGGATCAGAGCTTGTTGCTCTTGCGGGTGGAGATGATCTGGTCGACCAGCCCGTACGCGAGGGCGTCCTCGGCCGTGAGGATCTTGTCGCGCTCGATGTCCTCGCGGATCTTCTCGATCGGCGTGGTCGAGTGCTTGGCCAGCATGGTCTCCAGCTGGTCGCGCATGCGCAGGATCTCGTTGGCCGCGATCTCCAGGTCGGAGAGCTGCTCACGGCCGGTACCGCCGGAGGGCTGGTGGATCAGCACGCGGGCGTTCGGCAGGGCCATGCGCTTGCCGGGCGTACCGGCGGCGAGCAGGACCGCGGCGGCGGAGGCCGCCTGGCCCATGCAGACCGTCTGGATGTCCGGCTTCACGAACTGCATCGTGTCGTAGATCGCCGTCAGCGCGGTGAAGGAGCCGCCGGGGCTGTTGATGTAGATCGAGATGTCGCGGTCCGGGTCCATCGACTCCAGGCACAGCAGCTGCGCCATGACGTCGTTGGCCGAGGCGTCGTCGATCTGCACGCCGAGGAAGATCACGCGCTCCTCGAAGAGCTTCGCGTACGGGTCGTACTCGCGCACGCCCTGCGAGGTGCGCTCGACGAAGCGCGGGATGACGTAGCGGTTGTCCACCTGCGGGCCGGAGTAGAGGCCGCTCGCGGAGAAGTTGTTCTGCATCTGGGTGTTCACCATCCTGGTGGCGTTCTGCGGGCTGTCGGCTGCTGGGTAATGACGGTGGTTACCGGGATCAGGCCCCGGTGCCGCCGCCGCCCGGAACGTTGGACGCGGCCGAGATGATCTCGTCGATGAGGCCGTAGTCCTTGGCCTCCTCGGAGGTGAACCAGCGGTCGCGGTCACCGTCGCGGATGATCGCCTCGACGGTCTGGCCCGAGTGGAACGCGGTGATCTCGGCCATCCGCTGCTTGGTGCGCAGCAGGTACTGGGCCTGGATCTTGATGTCCGACGCGGTGCCACCGATACCGGCGGAGCCCTGGTGCATCAGGATGTCGGTGTTCGGCAGGGCGAAGCGCTTGCCCTTGGCGCCACCGGTGAGCAGGAACTGCCCCATCGAGGCCGCCATGCCCATACCGATGGTCACGACGTCGTTGGGGATGTACTGCATGGTGTCGTAGACGGCCATGCCGGCCGTCACCGAGCCACCGGGGCTGTTGATGTAGAGGTAGATGTCCTTCTCCGGCTCGGCGGCCAGGAGCAGGAGCTGCGCCGTGATCTTGTTCGCGATGTCGTCGTCGACCTGCTGGCCGAGGAAGATGATGCGCTCGCCGAGCAGCCGGTTGTAGACATGGTCGCCGAGGCCGCCACCGATGGACGGCTCACCCGCGGCGTAAGGCTTCAGATTCGTCACGTATCCACCTGCTCGTCTCCGACGGCCATGTGCCGTCTCAGCGTCTCGTTCTGGGGCGCGGTCCGGCCGGAGCGGACGGGTCCGCCGACGCCCGGGTATTCACGTGCCCTCGTATTCATGGACCCTAACGCGCAGGTCGGACAACGCCATCCCGCTTCCCCAACTGTTCGCTCGGAGCGCAAGCTCCGGGGGCCTTGCGGGGACCGGCCCGGCGGCCATGCGCAAGGGCCCGTACGCGGCTGCGCACGGGCCCTTCTGAGCACTGCTCGACGGGCTCCGGGCCGGGTTCGTCACCCGGCCCCGCCCGAGGTGTTACTTGGCCTCGTCGGCCTTGACCTCGTCGTCGCCCTCGACGGCGGCCTCGACGGTCTCGGCGGCCGTCTCGACCTCGTCCTCGTCGTCGGAGAGGTCGACGACCTCACCGTTGGTGTCGACGACCTTGGCGGCCTCGACGACGACCGCCAGGGCCTTGCCGCGCGCGACCTCGCCGACCAGCATCGGCACCTGGCCGCCCTCGACGACCGCCTGGGCGAACTGGTCGGGGGACATGCCGGAGGACTGGGCACGGCGCATGAGGTGCTCGGTGAGCTCCTCCTGGTTGACGCCCAGCTTCTCCTTGTTGACCAGGGCGTCCAGGACGAACTGGGTCTTGATGCCCTTGATCGCCTGCTCCTTGGTCTCGGCGTCGAACTCCTCGACCGTCTTGCCCTGGAACTCCAGGTACTTCGCCAGGTCCAGGCCCATCTGGCCGAGCTGGTGGTGCTCCAGGTTGTGCTTGCGGGTGTTGACCTCGTCCTCGAGCAGCTTCTCGGGGATCGGCACCTCGACGAGCTCCAGCAGCTTCTCCAGGACGCGCTCCTGGGCCTGCGTGGCCTGGTCGTACTGCTTCATGTTCTCGAGGCGCGTGCGGCTGTCCGCCTTGAGGTCCTCAAGGGTGTCGAACTCGCTGGCCATCTGGGCGAACTCGTCGTCCAGCTCCGGGAGCTCCTTGGCGGAGACCTTGGTGACCTTGACGGAGACCTCGGCGTCCTTGCCCTCGGCGGAGCCGCCCTTCAGCTGCGAGGTGAAGGTGGCCTCGCCGCCGGCCTCGAGACCGGTGACGGCCTCGTCGATGCCCTCGAGCAGCTCGCCCGAGCCGATGGTGTAGGAGACGTCGGAGGCGACGCCGTCGGGCAGCACCTCGCCGTCGACCTTGGCCTCCAGGTCGATGGTGACGACGTCACCCTCGGCGGCGGCGCGCTCGACGTCCTTGGTGGACGCGAAGCGGTTGCGCAGCTGCTCGACCGACTTCTCGACGTCCTCGTCGGAGACCTCGATGGCGTCGACCTCGACCTCGATGCCGGAGTAGTCCGGGATCTCGATCTCGGGACGCACGTCGACCTCGGCGGTGAAGGCCAGCAGCTCGCCGTCCTTCAGCTCGGTGATGTCGACCTCGGGCTGGCCCAGCGGGTTCAGGTCGGCCTCGTTGACGGCCTCGGTGTAGAACTTCGGGAGGGCGTCGTTGACGGCCTCCTCCAGCACCGCACCGCGGCCGAAGCGCTGGTCGATGACGCGGGCCGGGATCTTGCCCTTGCGGAAGCCCTTCACCGTGACCTGCTGGTTGATCTTCTTGTACGCCGCGTCGAGGCTGTCCTTGAGCTCCTCGAAGGGCACCTCAACAGTGAGCCGAACCCGCGTCGGGTTCAGGGTCTCAACGGCGCTCTTCACGGTTCGGTCTCCTTGTGGCTGACTGCTGGGGGATCTGCCGTCTCGCTGGAATCAGCGGCCCGGCGGACTTCGGCCCGGTACATCAGACACACGGGCACGCAGCTTGCATAGTAGCCGCAAGCGGCAATCAGCCCACAACGCGATCTTGCGGTGGGCCGCCAGTGGTCGGGGTGGCCGGATTCGAACCGACGACCTTCCGCTCCCAAAGCGGACGCGCTACCAAGCTGCGCCACACCCCGTCGGTGCGACACGTAGGGTACATGCCCGGAGACCCTCTGATGCGCGGTGTTTCCGGAGCCGTTTCGGACGGACGGCGGCGCGGGCACGCAATGGGGTGTGCGCTCGGCGGGAACGACCCGCTAGGATGCTGTCCGTGCCGAGGTCCCCGGACCTGCGGCGCGCGCAATGCGGGCGTAGCTCAATGGTAGAGCCCTAGTCTTCCAAACTAGCTACGCGGGTTCGATTCCCGTCGCCCGCTCTGAAGCACGAAGGGCCAGGTCAGAGGAATCTCCTCCGCCTGGCCCTTGGTCGTTCCCGGGTCTGCGATCAGGTCGGCGTGCCCCCTGCGTGCCCCTTCCCCTCCCCCGTGCCCTTTCGCGTGCCCTGGACGAGCTTGCTCAGCGCGTCGGCGATCAGCCGGTCCCGGTCGGCACTGGCGTGCTGGTAGATCAGCGCGGCGCGGGCGGTGCTGTGGCCCATCCTCGCCATCAGCTCGCGGGTGCTGGCTCCGGTCGAGGCGGCCAGGGTGTTCCCCGTGTGCCGGAGATCATGGAAGTGCAGCCCCTTGATCCCCGCCTTCCGGCAGGCCTTGTGCCACAGCAGGTTGAAGTGGTTCCGGCGCGGAGTCGCCCCCTTGGCACCGACGAAGACACGCCCGTCGACCCCCGGTTCGGCGTACGTCTCCAGGTGCTCGCGGATCTCCTGGACGATCACGCCCGGGATGGAGACGGTCCTCTTGCCGGCCGCGCTCTTCGGTGCCTTGATCTCCCGCTGTCCGTTACCCAGCTCCGCGACGGACCGGCGGACGCGGACGGTCCCGTGCTCCAGGTCGACGTCCCGGCGGTGCAGCCCGATCAGCTCGCCCCAGCGCAGCCCGAGGAACCCGGCCATCAGGATCAGCGCGCGGTATCGGGGCTGGACGGCCGCGGCCAGGGCGTAGACCTCCTCGACGGTGGCGGTCGGCCGCTCCGGGGTGTGCACGGTGCTGGCGCCCTTGATCTGGCACGGGTTCCGCCTGATCAACTGGTCCGAGAGGGCCGTCCCGAGGATCGCCCTCAGCAGCGCGTATGCCTTGGCAACGGTGGTGGGCCCGGTGCCGGCGGCGAGCTTGTCGGCACGCCAGCGCCGAACGAGCGGTGCCGAGATCTCCCCCACGTTGACGGCCCCGAAGGCCGGCTCCAGGTGATGCTTCAGCAGCGAGCCGTAGAGCTGTCGCGTGGTGCTGGTGAGCTCCCGCTCCTTGATCCAGGAGGAGGCATACGGACCGAAGGCGACCTTCCCGGCGTCCGGGTCGTGCCAGTCGCCGCGCCGCATCTCGGTCTGCTGGTCAGCGAGCCAATCGTCCGCGTCTCTCTTGGTTCGAAAGGTCTCGGGTGCCGGTCGAACCTGTCCGTCCGGCCCGAGGTACCGCGCCTGATAGCGACCTGAGGGAAGCTTCCGCACCCGCCCGAACTGACGACGCTTTCCAGCCATCAGGCAGCCACCCCCAGACGGCGCCGACGCGGCTCGACGGTGTGGGCGGCGATGTATGCGCGCACGGCACTCTCGGGGATCCGCACGTGCCGACCGACCTTCACGTAAGTGATCCGCCGCTCCTCGACGAGCCGCCGCGGAAACCGGACGGTGGTGCCGAGCAGTTCGGCGACTTGGACGACGCTGAGGTAGCGCTCAGTCATGCTGCCCTCCTTGCAGGGCTTCTCGGGCGGTCTGGCGGTTGAGCTGAATGCCGCGGGCGATGGTGGCGGCGAGGACGGACTCCCCTGGGCTGTGTCCGTGGCCGGCGTATTGCCAGGAGGCGAGGACGAGCACGGTGTCCGGCTCCACGTCTCCCAGGCCCCGGGCTTCCCGCTCCTGCGCCGCTCGGTAGTCGGCCCGTGTCTGTCGCAACGCCCCGAGGGTGGTGGAGTACTGGCGGGATTTGGTCGAGAAGTGCCCGCGGAAGCCGAGCATGTGAGACCACGCAGCGAGGCGGCGGTCCGGGTAGAGCGGGTCGAGGTCGAGGCAAGCCGCAATCAGGCGAGCGGCGTGCTCCGGGACGTCTAGGAGGACCAGGGCCTCACGGTTGCCGATGCGGCGGTCGAGCGTGCCGGTGTTCTCGGCGGCCTTGGTCGCGTACTTGGCGACGTAGGAGGCGACGGCCTGTTCGGTGACGTCGGAGCCATCGCCGAAGGCCTTGATGGGGCGCACGTCGAGCTGTGTACCCCAGCGGAAGGTACGGGCGGGCTGGTCGGCGGCGGCCGGGACTGTGATGGAGGTGTACGTGTGGGCGACGGCCGCCTGGATGGAGCGGTCGAGTAACCCGGTGGTGGCCCATGCCGGCGGCGGGGTGTCGGGACCGCCGGGTCCATCGAGGCGGATCACGGCATGGAAGTGGACGGCGCCGCGCTTCTGGAACTCGGCGACCTTGCCGTAGGAGATCCGCGCGACCTCCTTCAGTTCGCGTTGGGTCAGTCCGGCCGCGGCAGCGATCTCCCGGCGCAGGCGAGTGGTGAAGCGCTGCCAGAGCTGTCCGGCGTGGTTGTTGAAAAGGACGGCGGCGGCGTAGTCGTAGGTGGCCGGGTCGAGGGCGGTGCCGAGTTCGGGCGCGTCTTCCTGGTGGTGCTTGCCGCAGCGGCACGGGCGGCCGGCGGGGCGGTTGTGGACCGGGCCGAAGGACGGCGCGGTGAGGGTGGCGAAGACGCGGGGGTGCTCGCGGACCGCGGCGGGGATGTTCCGGCGGTCGTCCCCGGCGAGCCCGGCCCGGATCAGGTGGTAGGTGTCGCCGGAGTAGGTCCAGGCGCAGGCGGGGCAGCGGGAGGCGCGGCGGTTGCCGCATGCGATGCGGAGCCGGGCACCGGGTTCGTTCTCGGTGGAGTAGCGGTGCAGGACCTCCCCCGAGGTCGTGTCCTTGACGACGCTCCATCCGGTGATGTGGATCGGGTCGGAGCAGCCTCCGGTGCGGCGGATCTGGTCCTCCCAGCGGGCGTAACCGGCAGCCCCGGCCACCTTCAGCATGTCGCCGAGGAGGCCGGGATCCAGGTCCGCGAGGGTCGCGGAGTCGTTCACGCCGTCACCGCCGAGGAGACAGGACCGAACACCGTGAAGACCCGCAGACCGATGCGACCCACGGACGCGGCGAAGAGGAGTTTCCTCCCGCCGGAGGCCTCAGTGAGCTGTACGTCGAGGACGTCCGTGTGCGTGGCCTGCCGCCAGGCCTCCAGGTCGGCCGGGCTGTCGAGGAGGACGTTTGCCTCAGCGGGCGTGCACTGGCTGGTGGTGATGTATCCGCCAGGAAGAGTTGGGTGGAGTTCGGCGAGCCCGGCAAGCATCGCGAACACGGCCACCTGAGCGGTCAGGGGGTTGGTGAGATCGACATCGGTCGGCAAGGGGTCACCGCCCGTTGCCGGGGCGGGGTGGTGCTGGGACATGATGGTGCTTCCTTCCGGATCATCTGGTTCGGGCAGGAGCACGGCGCCGGGACGGCGGAGACTTGGCGGTTGAGGCCGTCCCGGGGCCGGTCAGTGGTGGTGCCGGCCGTTGAGTAGCGAGCGCAGGACGACGGCGCAGACGGCGACCGAGGCGCCGGTGATGGCGACGGCCAGGAGCATCGAGACGAGAACCGCGCCGACGACGAGGACCAGGCCCGTACCACCGGCAACGACGGCTGCAAAACCGGCCGGAGTGAGGCGGACGGCGGGCAGCTGCATGCGAGAGGCCCGCTGGTCGGGCGCAAGTGTCTGCGGGCAGCCGCAGACCGGGGCCGTCCGGTGGTGGGGCTCGACCGTGGTGGTCGGGTGGACGAGCGGGGCGACGAGGCCGGTCGGGAGCGGGTTGACCGGGATCTTGGGCCTGATCATGTGGGTCTCCTTCCGGGGCGGGCTACTTGTTGATCGCGGTGTCGATGGCGGGTGCGAGGAAGCTGTCCGCGAGCAGGAAGCCGCCGAGGAGGATCACGGCGACGAGCCACAGCGGCGGGCGGATGAGCTTGTAGCCGAGTACGCCGACGACGATGAGGGCGAGCCAGAGCGGGACGTCCACGAGCGGTCCTTCCGGTGTCAGCTGACGCGGCAGCGGTGGGAGCGGGCGGCGAGCTGGGCGGCGGTCGACGAGCTGTAGTCGGAGGACCAGCCACAGCCGTCGTTGGTGCAGACGGCGGTGTCCTTCGTGCGGCCGCGCCGGTCGCGGTAGGTGCCGATCTGGACGGGGCCGATCTTCATGAGCGAGCGGAAGTTGATCCGTGCGGGCATCGGAGCTCCTCAGCCGAGCTGGGCGGCGATGGCATCTGCCATCGGGGACGGGACGCCGAGCCGGGCACGCAGGGTCTCGGTGTCGATGGCCGAGCCGGTGCGTGCGCGATGGTCGGCGGCGATCTTCTGGGCGTGGGCGACAAGTGCGGGCGGAACGGTGACCGCAGCCGCAGGCTCCGGGGCCGGCAGAGCGGGGACCGAGGCGGCCCGTACGCCGGGTTCTCTCTCCCGCTCGACCACGGGCGGGAGCTCCGGTTCAGGCTCCGAATCCTGCTCGCTGGGCGGCGTAGGCCGATGGACCAGGAGCGTGCCGCCGAGGAAGGCGAGCGCGGGCCAGCCGGCGACGAGGATCCGGAGCCAGTCCGGGACGTCGCGCAGGTCGAGGAGGCCGGCGGTGGCGACGTTCGCGCCGAGGGAGGCCGCGAGGGCGACGGCGAACCAGGACCAGGCCGAGCACGCGGGCTGTCCGGCGTCCCGCAGGCTGCGTAGGCGGTGCCAGGCGGCGACGAGGAGCAAGTCCACACTGACCGGGTAGGCCCAGGCTTTCCAGCCGTGCTGTCCGGCGGCTTCGGCGAGGTCGTGCAGGTGGGCGAAGGAGAGTGCTCCGGCGATGACAGCTTGGACGAGGACGGCGTCCGGGCGAACCAGGCGGGGCATGGGTTTCACCTCCTTTCAGGCATGGGTGGGGTAGGGACTTGGCGCGTGAGGCCGCGCCGACCGAGTGGGGCCAAGTGCTTAGAAGGCAGTTGCCGCAGTGGGCTTCGGCTGGACTTTGCCAATGAGGACGCGGACCGGGACCGCAGGGCGGAAGGGCTCCAGCTCCGGGATGCTCGGGGTGCGGTGCGCGTGGGCGTTGCAGGTGTCCACGGCCTGTCGGAGCGTGGTGTGCGGGGCACGGATGCGGGACCAGCCGCCGGAGGAGTCACCGGCCACGGCCGTGCCGGGGCGGTCCTTGTCGATCTGGACGGCGGCGAGGACGGCGTCCGGGGAGATGTCCCCGAAGGCCATGTTCGCCGAGGTCTCATCGTTGACGCGGTGAGCGGTGCGGCCGGTGAGCTGGGCCCGGAGCATGGTGATGCCCTTGCCGAGCTCGGAGCCGAAGCGCTGCCCGCAGATCTCCAGGTAGATGCCGGCGGCCCGGCCAAGCTGGGAGAGCCGTACGAGGTGGGTGACGATCTGATCCCGCCGAGCCTCCTCGGCCTTGCTCGCGGCGAGTGCCAGCTCCGCGACCTCATCGACCAGGAGCACGACCGGAACGGGCCGCAGGTGCGCGGGCAGGTCCCAGATGTCTGCGGTGACCTCCGCATCCGGCAGGCCTACGCTGATCCGCTGCTCGGCACGAATGAGCTCATAGACACGCCCCATGTAGGCGACGAGAGCAGCCAACAGATCAGCCGCGGCATCCGGGTTGTCCGCCAGGGCAGTGAACCGCGATGCCAGCGGCGCGAGCTCCACACCGTTCTTGCAGTCGATGCCGACGAGGGCGACGTTCTGCACCGCCAGCCCCGCGACCAGAGTCCGCTGATAGACGGACTTCCCCGACTGAGTCGCGCCGACGTTCAGGGCATGAGGGACGTGCCGGTAGTCCCGGTAGTGGATCTCCCCGTCCTCCCGCAGAGCCACCGGCACCCGGAGCCCCTCACCGGGTATGACCGCTGGCATGCGCACCCGCCTGAGCACGTCGTAGCCCGTCATCCTCAGCTCGACCACGCCGGAGCGGATCTCTCGCGAGACGACGTTGTGGAGTGAGAAGGAGTGGCGCAAGCGGTCGGACGACGCGGAGAAGTCGAAGGCGTCCTGACCGGGCCGGAGTTTCAGCCTGAGCACCAGGCCGGTCGCGGTGGGACGAAGCCACAGGATGCGGGGCGACCGGGCTTCAGGAACAGGTCGGTTGGCGACCCGGGCGAGGGCCAGCCGCCAGCGGGACGGCGGAACGGTGAGCCCGCAGGCGTCCATCACCGAGCGGTAGCGGACCAGGACGCGGACCGCCGCGAAGGTGACCCCGAAGGTCAGCCAGTACCAGGTGGGCCGCAGCCGGCGCAGCAGCAGCGCGGCGATCAGGACCACCGGCAGCGTGACCCATAAGGCGTCCATGCTCAGCCCGCCTTGACCAGCGAGGTCACCGCCACGGCACGGAAGCTGATCCCGTGGCGCTTCTGGCCGTTGAACTCGTTCTCCCACGGGCGGGCGACCAGACCGGTCAGCGCGACCGGGGTACCCATGGCCAGCTCACCGGAGATGCCCGGCTCGGCCACCGTCACCGGGATGACCTCGGCGTTGCCGTTCATCACGAACAGCACGTCCACGGTCATGAGGTTGTCGCCGGTGTCGCCGTCCAGGGCGATCTGTCCGGTCTTCTTGTCCCGCATCTTCAGCTGCGGGGGCTGGGCGACCATCACGGTCGCGCCGGAGGTGTCGACGGGAATCTGGCGCACAGCAGATCACTCCTCTAAAGGGGTCGAACTCCTTCACTCCTCTACAGGAGTGACATGAAGAAGAGTGCACCACTCCTATACATGAGTCAACCCGCCGCGAGTGAAAACTCGGGGCGGGCTGCGAGGAGTTGAGTGAGCGTCAGTCGCGTGCAGGGATCCGGTACTCGAAGACGAACTGGTCAGCAGCCATGAGGGTGTCGCAGACCTCAACCACGCGCCCCTCCTCCGTGACCGCGTTCCGCAGCAGGTGTACGACCGGGGAGCCGGGGCTCAGCGACAGCTCGGTGGCTTCAGCCTTGGCGGCCGGCCGGGCCTGGAGCGTCTCCACGAACTCGGCGAAGACATGCCCGTGATCCTCCAGCCGGGCATAGATGCCGCCGGGCCCCGGGTTGTCGGCGAACAGCTCGGGGATGTCCTTCGCGACATCCCACGGCAGGTACGAGGTAGCAGTCTCGACCGGCGTCCCGTCGCGGAAGTACAACCGCCGCCGGGCGAGCACCTGAGTCCCCACAGTCACCCCGAGCCGCTGAGCGATCTCTTCCGGCGCCTCCATGGGCCCGCGGAAGAGCATGCTCACCGATGCCTCAGCCCCGGACTGGGCCGACTCGGCAAGGTACGCCGCCTTGCCCTCCTGCCGGTGTGTACGCCGGAAGCGGTCGGAGGACCGGTGCCGTACGGGCGGCCGTGCCTTCACGAACGAGCCCTTGCCGTGCCGCGTCTCAACCAGCCCACTCGCGCGGACCTCCAGCATTGCCTTGCGGACAGTCCCGCCGGCGACGCCGTAGCGCTCCACCAACTCGGACTCACTCGGCACCATGTCGCCGGCCTTCAACGCGCCGGCCCGGATCTGCTGAACGAGGTCGTCAGCGATCTGCACGTAGCGCGGCACAGCCCCTCGGCCACCTCCTACTGCGGTTCCCATAGTCCTTCTCTTCCTCCTATGCTCCTGTACATGAGTACGGGTTCCCCGCAGGCCAAGTCAACGCCACTGCACTCCGTGTCCGTAGCCGGGGCAGTGCTCCGCGAGGACGGCCGGCTCCTGGCGATCCGCCGAGCGGACAACGGAACTTGGGAGCTCCCCCGGCGGAGTCCTCGAACTCACCGAATCCCCAGAGGCCGGCGTCCGCCGCGAGGTCCTGGAGGAAACCGGCATCGAGGTCCAGGTCCAGGAACTCACCGGGGTCTACAAGAACACCACCCGCGGCATCGTCGCCCTGGTCTTCCGCTGCCAGCCGACCGGCGGGACCGAGCGCACGTCGGAGGAATCCACCGCGGTCGCCTGGCTCACCCCGGACGAGGTAGCAGCCCAAATGTCCGAGGTCTACGCGATCCGCCTCCTGGACGCCCTGGACAAGGCTGGCCCCCACGTCCGCAGCCACGACGGCCGCCATCTGATGGGCACTTCGGCATGACAAGCCCAGACGCGAAGAGGCGGCAGCCCAGGCCCCTCAGCGAACTAAGCAACGTCTATGACTTCCTGGACGAGATCCGCCTACGACCGGGCATGTACTTGCGTCAGCCGAGCCCGCTCCAGGACCTCCAATCCATCCTCTACGGGTACAGCGTCGCCACCGAGATCCACGGCGCACCAAGCATGAAGATCTTCAATCACCTTGGCCCGTTCAGCGAATGGCTGTGGCCGCGACTCGGCATGCAGTACCCAAGCGCGCTGAGCTGGGCAGCCGAGATCGAGCGAGTGACCCAAGCCGCAGGTGCATCAGCCGTGGACATGTTCTTCGACCTCTTGGACGAGTTCCGCGCCGAGCCCGTGCGATAAGAGTTTCCCTACTTCATCAAGGCACCCGCCGCGCACAGCGCGGCGAGCGCGCCCGTCGCCCGGGCCTGCGCTCCTGTCTCCGCCCCGCTCCAGCCCAGCCGCCGGCCGCGCGCCAGAATTAGCGCGGGTCTGATGGTGGGAAGCCCGCGGTACGCCTGGCGATGGTCCCCCAGCTGCACCATTCCCCTGACCTCGCCCGGATTCGGGGCTAGCCACACGCCCGGCGCCTCTTGGGACTGCGCCCCTACCTGCCACGCCTGCGGAAGGTGTCGGTGCCCGGGGACGCTGCGCTTCGCCCCCGCCGAGCGGGCCAGCCAGCGGTCAGAGCCTTGCCTCCGGCGGGGGCGCTCAGGCTCCGGGATGACCGGGGCGGTCGCCCGGGTGCGGGCCGGTTCGTAGTGGGGTGGGGAGCTGTCATCCCGTCTGCCGCCGACCCAGGCAAGCCATAGCAGGGCATGCTTCTGGGGCCCAGGTCGTTCGTCCAGCAGGGCGCTCCACCTGGGCCCCAGAAGCATGCCCTGCTATCACTACGTGTGGGTCGACGGCAGACGGGATGACAGCGGGTGCGAGGCATAGTGCTGCTGCAAGCTCGCTTGGACCCGACAGACAATTCGAGGACCTGATCGACCTACGGGCCAGATGGAAGAGTCCCGTAGGATCATAACTAGCGGAAGCGAGAGCGGCGCCCGACGCACCTCCTCAGTCGCGGCTCTGCCTCTCTGCGGCTTTCGCAGGCCTCGCTGAAGTGCCCCATCTGCTTTCCCCACTAGGGCGCGTACGGTCGTGCAGGACCACACCCCAACCGAACGCGGGCAGTATGTGATGCTTCAGCGAGGCCTGGCCTTTACGGGATTAGAAATTCCGTGCAGGGAATCAGATCTCGAACTGATGAAGTGGACACTCAATCCTCACCCTTCTGCACTCGCCGCAGCATGGGCAATGCAGTGATCAAACTTCTGGGAAGAGGGCAGCCCATCGATCTAGCTCCGGCTCCCGAACCTCGATTTCTACCATTCTGCGATACATCGCGTCGGGGAAATCGGCCAGAATAGAGTGCACGTCACGATTCGACCAAACGAAGATGTCACGCAAAAAGCTCGCGACACTTTCATTCACCTTAACAATGCAGCCGTATTTCTGCTCGAGTTCCGACGTCAACACTCCCGAGGAGATCAGCGACGAATGGGAAGGATGGTCAACCATGAGCGCAATTCGAGGAAAACCATGCTCTGTCGCGCTGCGCACGAACTGCTCAAGTTCGTCCCGTCTTACCTTCTTGCCGCGCACCTCTACCGTAAGCAGAGGGGAACCATTGGATAGCACCTGGACATCGCCAGGCATGTCTCGGGACGGGTCGTTCACCCTCCTAGACACAACCTCATCAAAGACCATGTCCAATCCAGCCGCCACACATGCTTGCAGCTTACGGGGGAGGTCAATTCCGGTGGACACGAAATCTTGAGTTTCGGCGATCAGGCTAGCTTCCGCAATTGCCCCGCCGACAGGAAGTCGCCTCTTCTTATTTGCGACCGAAATACATACAACCAAAACCGAAACGAGCGCCAGAAATGACTCATCTTCGGTCCAGCCTTCGCGATCAATTACCGCAAGCGAATCCCGAACCCGATTCAAGTAGGGAATCGACTTTGCCGCTACTCTCTCAATCTCATCATAGTGGTCATAACGGAAGAATGGCTGATTATTCAGTGGCTCTCGGCCTGTAGCGCCGAGGTCAAAGCCGAGTTCAACCGAAATCGGGACGACCACTCCGTGACAGAGTTGACGCAACGAGAAGGCTCTCGCGTTGTACTTTTCTTTAATGGATTTCGGATCCACGTTCGCATCACAGGCGCGAGCGAGAAGTGCCGTTACGAGCGCAGCGGTATAAGTCCGCGGGGCGTCTACCTCGCGCAAAGATCTCGCAAGAAGGCTCCACTCGTCAGACGCGTCGACATCATTCGATACGGCTGCGCTATAAGCATCCCGAAGGACCTGCTCAGCGTCACCTTTTTTGATTTTCAGACCCATTACCCCCCCAGGTTTTCGACCTACATAAGTTCGAGCTGTTCGTGGCTCGCCTTGGCGTCTGAATTGCCGCTAACAGGTTCCAGGTGCCCGAGTTGCTCCATCAGGGAACGAACAACCACCTTGCCCAGTTCGACTGGGACTGCATTACCAATTTGACGCTGAACTTCACGCTTGTTTCCCGTGAAGGTAAATCCATCAGGGAAAGTCATGATCCGCTTCATTTCGGATACCCGGAACCTGCGAGCCCGCTTCTCTCCGCGCTCATTGGTGACAGTTTCCCAGTGGAACGGACCAACCCAGGGGCCTGGCTGAGCTTGCAGTGTGGTGGAGGGGCGGTCCGGATCCGACTTGAGAAGGAACGTCCAATACCTGCTGCGCCACTTGAACTCGTTGCGGCCACCGTAACGATCGGTGTGCCACAGATAGTTTTGCCCTGGGGGAACCTCAGCAGCAAGCTCGGCGTAAGTTCCTTCCACAATCTCCCCCGCGTCGGGAGTGTCGGCGAGTCCCTGAAATGCCTGGCGCAGGCTAGTGAAGGGGATTTTACTGTGATCGATTACGCGGTCTCTTTCAGATTCACCAGAGTGCGTCGTCTCCGGAAATTTGAACCTCTCCCCGTCTCGGCGCCCCACCACAAATACACGCCTGCGGAGCTGTGGAACCCCATATTCGGCTGCGAGGAGCACTTGGAACGTGGGATTATATCCAGCATCCCTCAAACTGGAAATCAAACGATCGAACTGCGCCTGATGCGTCTTGTATGTCAGGCCCTGCACATTCTCGAGAATGAAGGCTTCTGGCCGACTTTCACGAACTACGCGAACATATTCATCAAGAAGTGAGGCATTCGGATCTGCACTATTGCGCTTTTCTTCGATCCAGAAACCTGACTTGCTGAACGGCGTGCAGGGAGGGCCGCCGATAACCAGCGCCGGCTCCTCTACCGTGAGCCCGCCAGCTTCCAGAAGCTCTTGTGTGGAGATCTTCTGGATGTCGCCACAGACAGTCTTGGTGTGGGGGAAGTTTGCCGCTAGCGTGTCTAGGGCCGTCTGCTCATAGTCCGTTGCTACGGCGACACGCAGGGGCGATCCGGAGCCATCCTGTACGAGCGGTGGTTCGGCACAGCTCTCAACAGCACAGTCGAGGCCACCAGCCCCGGAGAATAGACTAATGACAGGAAGCTCACGATTCACCTGCCCACCCTAGCGTACCGCAGACTCGCTCATTCCATGATCTCCACCCGCTCACCGTACTCGCACCACTACGAAGACCGCGCATGACAGGCTCGCGGTCCGGCGGGGCTGCAGAGCCGACGGAGACCGTCGCGAACAGGTTTGCAGTACAGGCCGCCCTCCGTCGGCTGCGGTTCAACTCCTCGGGGCTGTCGCTAGGCGGATTGCTCCCGGTAGGTGTGCGTCCTCACGATGTCTCGACAGCGCAGGCACCTCCCAGTGATCGCTTTGAGAGCTACGGCGTGCTGCCCGAGGCCGACGAGAGACGGCCGTGCTTGCCTGTTGCACGCTGCGGCCTATGCGCGGACGACAGTGGCAGGAAGGCGCTCATGTAGCAGGTTGACCTGCTGTCGGACGTGCGCACGGGGCCTCCGGAGCCGTGTGCGACACAGCGGCCCCTGACTGAGTCTGGGGCCGCTCCGTTGTCACGTATGAGATTGCTGCTAGCTGGGGTGCGCCGACGGTCCTTCGTGGGCGGGGTGGGAAGGGCCCGGGAGGCGGTGGCCGCGGCTGGTTGCTACTCGGACTGCGTTCCGGAGGGCTCCGGTCAGGTCTGTTGCCAGGAGGCGGAGTTCTTCCGGATCCGAATCTGCATCGGCGAGCACTTCCTCGGCGTGGGCCAGTAGCTCGGAAGCCAAGCCGAGTTGGATCTCTTCGGTGTTGTCGGCGAGGCGTGACAGGTAACCGGCGGGTGTGTCGGAAGCAGGTAGCAGGGCTTGTCGTCTGGGCCAGACCACGGGAGAAGGCGCAGTTCGTTGCTCTCGGTCATGCCTTCGGGCTCCTCTCCTCGATCACGAAGCGGGTGGTGAAGAGTGCGTCTGCTCTGTCGCCGGGGAGGACCAGAAGCGCTGCCTCGACCACGCGGCCGGCGGTATCGGTGGACACGCGGGTGAGCGAGAGGACCGCCAGAGTGGGGCTGATTCGGAGTGTCGTTGCCTCTTCCTGGGTCGGGAGGCGGGCGCTGACACGCTCCTGGACTTCCGAGAGTGGTGGACGAAGGTCCGCCAGGCGCACCGCTATCTGCTCGGGCAGGGGTGGAGTGGCCGGCGCTAGTTCGTGGGGGACGTAGATGTGGGCCAGGCCGTGAGGTGTCTTCCCCTCGTGGGTGGTGAAGAGGACTTCGGTCAGGCTGCTGCGGGGTGGCACGTTCAGCAGGGTGGTCAGGTGGCTGGGCGCCTCGATGTTCGTGGTGTGGGCAGTCATTCGTAAGGGTGCGGAGAACGCGCTCCATGGGGCTGGCGCAGCTGCCCCACCGGTGTACGTGATCCGGCAGCGGGGACGGCGGACGAAGTTGCCGTTGCCGTGGATCTTCTCGACCAGGCCTTCGCCCTGAAGGAGCGCAAGGGCGCTTCGTAGGGTGGACGTGCTGACCTTGTAGTGGGTCGCGAGTTGGTTCTCCGAGGGGAGGCGTTCGCCGGGTTTGAAGTGGCCGGATGAGATCTGGTGGCGGAGGTCTTCGGCGATGGTGTGGCGGCGAGAAGGCACGGGCGAATCACCACTTCCTCATCAGCCGGAGGGCGATGAGCCGGCTTCGGACGTGCATCGTCAAGACCTCGCCCGACTCGAAGAACAGCCGCTTGGCGCCGGCGGGAAGCTGGACGAGATCCCTCACGCGGCAGGGCTGGCCGCCAATCTGGATGACGTCGCCGCGCCGCACGTTGAGCGATGTGATCTCGATGTTGGCGGCGAGTGCGCCGCTGGGAGCCCAGCCCGTCACTGGTTCACCTGCTGCGGGGTCGGCGCAGCGTCCGAGGCATGGCAGAAGCAGTCGCAGGCCTCGTAGATCACCGGGACCCCAACAGGGGCGGTCGCCGGGGACGACTGGGCGCAGTCGGGATGCGTGCCGATTGCGCACGAACTCGACCGGTAGGTGGCACTCGCGGGCGTAGCGGGCGGGGGTGTGCGGTGGTGGCTCCCACTGGTGCGGGCGGCGGTGGGGCCCATACGGTTGTGCACGCTGATCAGCTCCTATCGCTGACGGCCAGGTCCCCGGACGTCGCCCGTCGCGGGGACCGCTTTGTGTACGGCGGCCCAAAGGGTGCGGCCGGTCAAGCTGCTGGCGAGGAGCCCGAATCGGTCGGCCTCCGCCACGACTTCCAGGACCTCCCGCCACGATTCGGCGGGCAGCGCTTCCGGTACCTCCGCTTCGATCGACGTGTACGTGGTGTGCGGCTCCACGCGCGTGGCCAGCCCGAGGGCCGACAACCGGGCGGCAAGGTCCTTGGCCCTTGATTCCGATGCGGGCACAAGGCCTCCGTCGCCGTTCGATTACGTTGAGTGAAGCTAGTTAACTAGATTAGAGCTAGTGGACTAGATTTTCCACATGTCTGAGCAGCCGCCTTATCTCCGGATCGCCGATGTCCTGCGGCAGCGGATCGCCGAGCACGTGTGGACGACCGGAGATCGGCTCCCCTCTCGCTCCCAAATCGCCGAGGAATGTGGCGTCGGCGAGAACGTGGTCCGTCGGGCTCAGGAGCTACTGATCTCCCAGGGCGTACTTGAGGGACGCGCGGGGTCTGGCACGTACGTTGCCGAGCCTCGTCGGCGTGTACGGGTCGTTCGGTCCTCGGCTCGTGAGCAGCCCGGCGGTTCTCCCTTCAGGGCGGACATGCAGGCCCTGGGGAAGCAGGGCAACTGGGAGAGTCGGACCGAAGCGAAGGTGCCGGCCCCGGCTGAGATCGCGGCACGGCTCGGGATCGCCGAGGGAGAGCTGTGCGTGCGCACGGTCTACGAGTTCCTCGCCAATGGACGGCCGGTGCAGTTGTCCACGAGTTGGGAGCCGTACGAACTCACCGCGGGGACGCTCGTGGTTCTGCCGGAAGGTGGGCCGCATGCCGGCGTCGGTGTGGTGAACCGGATGGCCGCGATCGGGATCACCGTCAGCCATGCCGTGGAGCAACCGGAGCCGCGGCACGCAACCGCCGAGGAGGCGTCGCTCCTCGGGATCCAGAAGGCAGCTCTGGTCACCCACATCCGCCGGACGTACTACAGCGACCAGGGACAGCCCGTGGAGACTGCGGACATCGTCATCCCAGCCGCCCTGTGCGAGGTCGTCTACGAGATCCCGGTCAAGCGCTGACGCACATCAGCTCCGCAGATGCGGCCAGCCGTCCCGGTTGGAGAAGGTCTCGAAGCAATACCGCGTAGCACGGTCCCACTCCTCACCAGTGGCCAGTTCGTACGCCTGGTCGGGTACGTAGAGGAGCCACTCACCGTCGTACTTCGTGGAGGTATACGGGGCGAACCGGTCAACATCGAAGAAGACGTCTTCCCACACGGCTTGTCCTGCCGCGACGACCGCGCAGCGGGTGTACAGGAACTGGTCGGCCGACTGAGGGAAGGGGTGCCCGTCGCGGTCACTCAGGTCGGCGACCGGAAGACTGCCGAACTTCTCCTGGTCCAAGCGATAAAGAGCCTCCGCATGACGTTCGGCGAAGCCGATGATGTCGTGGACGGGGCGTTGTCCCAGCTCCTTGGCGAGGCGTTGGCAGCTTGCCTGGTTAGCCTCGCCGTTCAGGGTGGCTATAAGCGCCCAGAAGTCGACCCATGTCATGTTCACTGCCGCATGGTCTCAGGACGGTCTGACATCTCCCTCGGCCCGTGCCCGCCTGCGCAGGGCTGCAGTTCGTCGTTCGGCGGAGTGATGCTCTGTCGCCGGGAGGACGACGGCGAACGGGTCTGCCGGTCGCTGTGGAAGTGCCCCGCTCGGCATGTCTGGTGGCACTGGGCCGACCGGCTGGACGAGGCACTGGAGACGTGTCCGGTGCCGGAGATGTTCCTCTGACGTCCGAGTTCGTCGCCGTGCCCTTCGCGTGCCCGATCGGGCGGCGAGTGGCGGGGACTCACGGTCAACCGCGGTGGGCGCTCGGCTCGGGTGCAGGTCAGGGGTTTGGCTGGTCGGGCGGCGGGGGCGTACGCGATCTTCCAAACTAGCTACGCGGGTTCGATTCCCGTCGCCCGCTCTTCATGGCTCAGGGCCAGGTCGGAGGATGTTTCCTCGACCTGGCCCTGATGCGTTCCCGGGTGCGGAACGGCTCCGCGGGCCCGGGGGGCTTCCTGGGTGTCCGGTCCGGGGCGCGACCCCGGACCGAGGAGCGGAGCTCGAGCGCCCTGGCCGGATGCGCGCGCCCACCCGGCGGCCGGACACCCCCTAGAGCTTGATGTTCGCGATCATCGTGGCCAGGGAGTTGAGGAAACGGTTCACGTCGTCCGCGATGGAGCTGGACGCCAGGAAGAAGCCGAAGAGGGCCGCAACGATGGCGGGGCCCGTCTTGATGTGGTTGCCGCGGATCAGCACCACCAGGATGACCGCCAACAGAACCACCACTGACAGCGAAATGGCCACTACTGATCACACCTTCGGTCGTCCCCTGGTCGGCCGGGGGCGCACGGCCGAGAATGCCCCCACATGGACCATCCTCCCACCAACCGGCCACGGTCATACGCCCCGTGACGAAAGGCCATGGTTCCGTTTTCGTCAACCGCCGTGGGCGAGGCGGCTCAGGAGGCGGTGAGCCCCAGGAGGGAACGGACATAAGCGTACTTAGCGGTCAGCCGGTCGCGGGTGGGGGCGTCCAGTTCGGCGAGGCGGGCGGGGTCCGCGTTGTGCGCGAGGTCGGCCTCCTTGACCAGCAGGGCCCCCGGAGTGGCGAGGATGCGGGCCGCGTACGCCTCCAGCGGTTCGCCGGGGCGCTTGGTGACGGCGAGGACCATCTCCTTCACGGACTGCGGGAGGGCGGCGGAATCCAGCCACGTGAGGCTCAGCGCCTCGTCCTCGATCGCGTCGTGCAGCCAGGCCGCCGCCTGCTGTTCGGGGGTTCCGCCGCGCACGCGCACGCCCTCGGCGACGGCCGCCAGGTGCTCGGCGTACGGCCTGCCGGACTTGTCGGTCTGGCCCTCGTGCGCCTCGCGCGCCAGGGCCTCGACCTCCAGGAGGGTCAGGGGACTGCTCGTCATGCGATCTCCCTCGCTGCCGTGCGCAGGGCCCGGGCGGCCCGGTCGACGTCTGCCTGCGTCGTACGCCAGTTGGAGAACGCGGCACGCAGCCCGCTGGTTCCCCCGTAGACGGTGGGGGTGACGAAGACCTCGGCGACCACCGCCTCGCGCAGGGCGGTCAGACGGGCCGGATCGGGGCCGTCGGCGAGGGTGAAGCAGACGACGTTGAGGCGGACGGGGGCGAGGAGGGTGAAGGCGGGGTCCTCCGCCAGGGCGGCGCCGAGGGACCGGGCTCCGGCGATGTTGCGTTCGACGATCTCCCGGTGCCCCCGGCGGCCGTAGGCGCGCAGCGTGAACCAGGCGGCGAGGGCGCGCAGTCGGTGGGAGTTCTCGGGGGTGAGGTGGACCAGGTCGGGGTGTTCGCCGAGGGGGCCGAGGTAGGCGGCGGAGTTCTGGAACACCCTGGCCTGCAGGTCGCGGCGGCGGGTGAACTGGACGGCGCTGTCGTAGGGGACGTTGAGCCACTTGTGCAGGTCGACGCAGAGGGAGTCGGAGGCGTCGAGGCCCGCGGCGAGGTGCGCGTGGTCCGGGGAGAGCGCGGCGAACGCGCCGAAGGCGGCGTCGGTGTGCAGCCAGAAGTCGTGGCGCGGGCGGAGGGCGTCGATGGCGGGGAGGTCGTCGAAGTCGACGGTGTTGACGGTGCCCGCGTTGGCGACGACCACCGCCGGTCCGGGGGTGTCGGCGAGCGCCCGGTCCAGGGCGGCGGGGTCCACGGCCTCGCGGCCGGGCAGGGTCGGGACGCGTACGAGGGAAGTCCGGCCGAGGCCGAGGACGGAGAGGGCCTTGGCGATGGAGGAGTGCGGTGCTCCGGACAGGACGCGGACCGGACCGAGGGCTCCGGCGCCGTCGTCGGCCGGGGACACGCCGAGGCGTTCGCCGAGCCATTCGCGGGCGATGGCGAGGCCGGTGGTGTTGGACATGGTGGCGCCGCTGACGAAGGTGCCGGTGTGGGCGCCGGAGAGGCCGAACAGCTCGCGCAGCCAGCCCACGGTCTCGCGTTCGAGGTCCTGGCCGGCGCCGTCCATGGAGGAGTTGGAGTTCTGGTCGTGGGCGGCGGTGAGCCAGTCCCCGGCGAGCGCCGCGGGGGTCGCGCCGCCGGTGACGAAGCCGAAGTAGCGGGGGCCGGCGGAGGCGGAGAGCCGCGGCTCCCAGTGGGCGCGGAACGCCGCGAGGGCGGCCTCAGCGCCGCGGCCCTCCTCCGGGAGCGGTTCGGGTCCGGCCGGCTTCGGCACGTCCGGTACGACCGCGCGCTCGCCGAGGGTGGCGAGCGCTTCGGCGGCGGCGCGGCGGGTGGCGTCGAGCAGGTCGGGGAGCCGGGCGAGGTCGGCGGCGAGCGTGCGGTCCATGGGGGCACGGTAGGGCTCGCGCGGGCCGGTGCGGGCGAGCCAATCCGCGGCGAGTGGCCCACCCGTACCCGGTCGGGGGCGTCGTAGGCTCGACGGAGGACCGTGGAGCGGGTGCGGGGTGCGGGGTGCGGGGTGCGGGGCGCAGGGTGCAGGGTGCGGGGCGCAAGGTGCAGGGAACGAGGTGCGGGGAGGGGTGCGGCGACCGGTGCGAGAGGTACGACGGGCAGGGCGGGCTCGGTGGGGACGGATCGCTGCCGGGGGTGCGCTCGCCCTGGGCCTGTGCGCGGGAGCCGCGGGCTGCTCCACGCCCCCGGCGCCGTCGGCGGCGCCCGGGCCGAGCTCCGCTCCGCACGCCCGCTCCGCCCGGCCGGGTACGGCGCCGGACCGGGGCGCGCCCGTGCCCGGGCCGACCGACGAGTCGTGCCCCGAGGGCGGGGTGCGGCTGCTGGAGACGGGCGGGGACGCGGCGACGGGGCTTCGGGTGGAGGGCTTCCGGCTGGTCAACTGCGGTACGGAGGAGTACGTGCTGGAGGGCTACCCGGCGGTGTCGCTGCGGGACGGCCGCAACGCTCCGCTGGAGGTCACGGTGGTGCACGGCGCGGAGGGGATCACCACGGGCGTGCCGGACATCGAGGCGCCGCCGCAGCGGGTGACGCTGGCGCCGGGTCAGGCGGCGGCGTGGTCGGTGGTGTGGCGCAACCTGGTCACCGACCCGACGGTGACGGCCACGACGGTGCCGGTGATGGAGGTCGAACCGCGGCCCGGAGCGCCCCGCTTGTGGCTGCGGCTCGCCCGGCCGCTGGACCTGGGGAACACGGGGAGGCTGGGCATCGGCCCGTGGTCGGCGGTCACCCGGTGATCATCTGGCTCAACGGGCCGTTCGGCGGGGGCAGGACGCAGACGGCGTACGAGGTGCACCGGCGGCTGCCGGGCAGTGTGGTGTGCGATCCGGAGCACGTCGGGTTCGGGCTGCACCGGATGCTGCCGCCCGCCCTCCGCGGTGACTTCCAGGACCTGCCGGCATGGCGGCAGGGCGTGTTCGAGGTACTGGACCTCGCGGCCCGGCGGCATCCGGGGGTGCTTGTGGTGCCGATGACGCTCACGGAGCCGGTCTGTTTCGCGGAGACGGTGGGACGACTGCGGGAACGGGGCCACGACGTGCGGCACTTCGCGCTGCTCGCCGAACGGGCGACGGTCCTGCGGCGGCTGCGGGGACGGGGACTGGTAGGCGGCGTCGGGCGGGACGGCTTCGCGGTGTCACGGCTGGACGGGTGCCTGGAGGCGCTGCGCGCGCCGGAGTTCGCGCAGCACCTGGCCACCGACCTGCTGACCGTCCCGCAGGTGGCGGGCCGGGTGGCGGCCTCGGCCGGACTGGACCTCGTTCCGGACAGGGACGGCCGGCTCCGGGGCCGGCTCCGCCGCGCGCTGGTCGGGGTACGGCACATCCGCTTCGACCGGTAGCGGCGAGGCCCCTCCCCGGCCACCGCGGGGGAGGGTGCCCCCGGTCCGGTGGGACACGCCGTCCGGACGGCCGGCGCTCCTGTGCGGAGGCTCCCCGGAGCGACCCGGGCAGGACTGCGCCGCGGCTCCCCCGGGGCGGGTTCCCGGTCGGCCCGGCCCGACCGGCGGGGTACCGGGGACACCGGGGCGTACGGGTCAGGGCGAGCGGCGGATGAGGAGGAGGGCGCGGTCGTCGTTGACGTCCTTGGCGACCTTCTCGATCAGGTGCCAGGCGGCGCCGTCCCAGCCGGCGGAGACGTAGCGGTCGGCTTCGCCGGTGAGGCGGTCGATGCCCTCGCTGATCTCGCGGTCGGCGGTCTCGACGAGGCCGTCGGTGAAGAGCATGAGGACGTCGCCGCGGCGGAGGTTGCCGCGGGCGGGGGTGAATTCGGCGCCGTCGTAGACGCCGAGCAGCGGGCCCTCGCCGGACTTCTCCTGCCAGCGGCCCGTTCCGGCGCAGAGCTGGAGGGCGGGGAGGTGGCCGGCGGAGAGGAGTTCGTAGTCGCCGGTCTCCAGGTCCAGGACGAGGTGGATGGAGGTGGCGAAGCCCTCGTCCCAGTCCTGGCGGAGCAGGTAGCCGTTGGCGGCGGGGAGGAAGCCGTGCGGGGGCAGCGCGCCGAGCAGTCCGCCGAAGGCGCCGGAGAGGAGGAGGGCGCGGGAGCCCGCCTCCATGCCCTTGCCGGAGACGTCGGTCAGGACGATCTCCAGGGTCCGGCCGCCGTTGGTGCGGGCGGCGACGACGAAGTCGCCGGAGAAGGACTGGCCGCCGGCCGGGCGCAGTGCCATCTCGCGGTGCCAGCCGCGCGGCAGGGCGGGCAGCTTGCTCTGGACGCGGATGCGTTCGCGGAGGTCGAAGAGCATGGTGCCGCCGCGCCTCCAGGGCACGCCGACGCGGCTGCGGAACTGGGCGATGACCAGCCCGAAGAACCCGCAGGCCGCGACGACCAGCACGGTTCCGGGGGTGACCCTCGCCGGACCCTGGGTGTACGGGCCGAGGACCAGGGCCTCGACGATCAGCGCGGCCGCGGAGGCGGCGTACAGGGCGAGGAGGCTCGCGGGGCGCAGCAGCAGACCGCCGGCGACGATCGGCAGGACGAGCGCGGAGGGCGAGAACCAGACCGGCAGCATCAGCGTGCCGCAGGCTATGGCGGGGACGGTGAGCAGCAGCCCGATGAAGGCGAGCCAGTCGGAGGCGTCCCCGCGGAAGTAGTCGACGGCTGATTTGCGCAGGGCGGTGCGGCCCCGGCGCGAGCGCATGCGCATCCGGGCCAGAAGGGACTCCACGCGTGCTCCGGCCATTGCTTCGGGACCCTATCCATCCTGGCTGTGAATGCGCAGGGGTACCCCCGGACCCGGGCCCCGGGGGCGCCCGAAAACGCTTCGCATGCGACGGAACGGCCGGGTGAGGATGGCGGTATGGATCTTGAGATGCGCGTTCTGCGGCAGGAAGAGTGGGATGTCTGGTTCGATCATCTGGAACTGGCTTTCGGCGGTGTGCCCGAGCCGCCGGAGGGCCGGGCGCTGTTCCGGTCCCTGACGGAGCCGGGCCGGGCGCTCGGGAGCTGGGAGGGCGGGACGTGCGTCGGCTCGGCGGCGGCCTTCAGCTTCCGCCTTTCGGTACCGGGCGGCGCGCTGGTGCCCGCGGCCGCGGTGTCCTTCGTGGGCGTCGCGCCGACGCACCGCCGTCGCGGCGTCCTCACCTCGTTGATGCGGCGCCAGCTGGACGACGTCCGGGCGGCCGGCGAGCCCCTCGCCGTACTGACCGCCTCCGACCCGGCGATCTACGGGCGCTTCGGTTACGGCCTCGCCACCTACGCCCTGTCCCTGGAGATCGACACGACGCGGGTGCGGCTGGACGTGCCGCCCGGGACGGACGAGGTGCGGCTGCGGCTCGCGGACCCGGAGGCGTCGCTGGCCGCCTGCGAGCGGGTGTACGCCGAGCTGGTGGGCCGGCGGCCCGGAGCGCCGGCCCGGCAGCCCGGCTGGGAGCGGATGGCCCTCACCGATCCGCCCGGGGAGCGGGGCGGCGCCTCGCCCCTGATGTGCGTGGTGGCGGAGCGGGAGGACGGCGAGGTGGCCGGCTACGCCCGCTACCGGGTCACGCCGGAGTGGGCCTCCACAGGTGCGGACGGAACGGTGCGGGTCGAGGCCCTCGACGCGCTGGATCCGGCGGCGACGGCCGCGCTGTGGCGCTACCTGTTCTCCATCGACCTGACGTGGACCGTACGGGCCCCCAAGCGCCCGGTGGACGACCCGCTGCTGCACCTGGTCAGTGGCATCAGGAGGTCGAAGCCGGCCACGCGCGACGCGCTCCACGTCCGCCTGGTGGACCTTCCGGCGGCCCTGGAGGCGCGCTCGTACGGGACCGCCCTGGACGTGGTCCTGGAGGTGGAGGACGCGTTCTGCCCGTGGAACGAGGGGCGGTGGCGGCTGGTGGCCGACGGCGCGGGCACCGTCCGGTGCACCCGGACCGCGGACCCGGCGGACCTGGAGCTGTCGGTCCGGGAGCTGGGCTCCGCCTATCTGGGCGGGGTCAGCCTCACCTCGCTGGCCGCCGCGGGCCGGGTGCGCGAGCTGCGACCGGGGGCTCTCGCGGAGGCGTCACGCGCCTTCGCGGGCGACGTGGCGCCCTGGCTGCCCCACGGCTTCTGAGCCGCGGACCCGCCGGGCCCGCGCTAGCGGGCCTGGCAGGTGGGGCACCAGAAGAGGTTGCGGGCGGCGAGACCGGCGGTGCGGATCTCGCCTCCGCAGATGTGGCAGGGCATGTTCGCCCTCCGGTAGACGTACACCTCTCCGCCGTGGTCGTCCACCCGCGGCGGCCGTCCCATCGCCTCGGGCAGGTGCTCGTCGCGGACGGTGTCGATGCGGTTGTGGCGCACGCCCCGGCGCATCAGGAGCGCGAGGTCGGCCCACAGGGCGTCCCACTCGGCGCGGGTCAGGTCCTTGCCCGCGCGGTACGGGTCGATGCCGTGCCGGAAGAGGACCTCGGCGCGGTAGACGTTGCCGACGCCCGCGACGACCTTCTGGTCCATGAGGAGCGCGGCGACGGTGGTGCGGGAGCGGGAGATCCGGGCCCAGGCCCGGTCGGGGTCGTCGGCCGCGCGCAGCGGGTCCGGGCCGAGCCGGTCGTGTATCGCCTTCTTCTCGGCCTCGCCGATCAGCGCGCAGGCCGTGGGTCCGCGCAGGTCGGCGTGGTGCTCCTCGTTCAGCAGGCGCAGCCGGACGGTGTCGGTGGCGGGCGGCGCGGGGGCCGGGCCGAAGCCGAGCTTGCCGAAGAGGCCGAGGTGGATGTGGATCCAGGCGTCGCCCAGTTCCAGGAAGAGGTGCTTGCCGTGCGCCTCCGCGCTCTCCATGGTGCGGCCGTCGAGCAGGGCGGCGCTCTCGGCGAAGCGGCCCTGGGGGCTGCTGACGCGGACCGGGCGGGCGGCGAACCGTTCGGTGTGGTCCTGGGCGAGGCGGTGGATCGTATGCCCCTCGGGCACGGCGGACTCCTGGAGGAATGGAAACGGCCGTGCCGCCCCGCGAGGGAGCGGCACGGCCGGAGGCGGGATCAGCCCTGCGGGTGGTGGGCCGGGATCGGGGGGAGCTCGCCGGTCTGCTCGTAGGCGGTGAGCATGTCGATGCGGCGGGTGTGGCGCTCCTCGCCGGAGTACGGGGTCGCCAGGAAGGCCTCGATGAAGCTGACGGCCTCGTCCTGCGTGTGCATGCGGCCGCCGACGGAGATCACGTTGGCGTTGTTGTGCTCACGGCCGAGCTGGGCGGTCTGGACGCTCCAGGCCAGGATGGCGCGGACGCCCTTGACCTTGTTCGCGGCGATCTGCTCGCCGTTGCCGGAGCCGCCGATCACGATGCCGAGGCTGCCCTCGTCGGCGGCGGTCTTCTCCGCGGCGCGGAGGCAGAAGGGCGGGTAGTCGTCCACGGCGTCGTAGATGTGGGGTCCACAGTCGACGGGCTCGTGGCCGTTGTTCTTGAGCCAGTCCACGAGGTGGTTCTTGAGCTCAAAGCCGGCATGGTCGGATCCGAGGTACACGCGCATGGGACGAGTGTGGCACGAGGAGCCCCGACGCCCCGCAGTGGGTGTCGCGTAAGTCACTTCTAAAGCTCAAGTAAACCCAAAGAACGCAGATGGGACACGGGCGGACGTCGGTCCTGGACGTTCGTCCCAACGCAACGATCCGGATTGAGGTCTTCCGTCCTGCGTTCATCTCAGGTTTGAATGCCGGGGCTCGCAACCCGAGAACCTAAGGATCCGTCCATGAGCTCCACGACGACCCTTCAGAAGGCAGGCGACCCCTCCGGTAACTCCGGTGAAGGCCTGCCCTCCGACGGTCTGAAGGCCGGTCTCAAGAACCGCCACCTGTCCATGATCGCCATTGGCGGCGTCATCGGCGCCGGTCTCTTCGTCGGCTCCGGTGGCGGCATCGCCAAGGCCGGCCCCGCCATCCTGATCTCCTACGCGCTGGTCGGCGCGATGGTCGTCTTCGTGATGCGCATGCTCGGCGAGATGGCCGCCGCCAGCCCGAACTCGGGCTCCTTCTCCGCCTACGCGGACCGGGCGCTCGGCCGCTGGGCCGGCTTCTCCATCGGCTGGCTCTACTGGTTCTTCTGGGTCGTCGTCCTCGCCGTGGAGGCCACCGCCGGTGCCGCCATCCTGGAGAGCTGGATACCGGCCGTCCCGCAGTGGGCCTGGGCCCTGATCGTGATGGCGGTGCTGACCGCCACCAACCTCGGCTCGGTCGCCTCCTACGGTGAGTTCGAGTTCTGGTTCGCGGGCATCAAGGTCGTCGCCATCGGCGCCTTCGTGATCATCGGCATGCTGGCCGTCTTCGGCGTCCTGCCGGGCTCCGACAACCCGGGTGCGGGCTTCGCCCACCTGACCGACACCGGCGGCTTCTTCCCCAACGGCTACGGCGCGGTCCTCACCGGTGTGCTCATGGTCGTCTTCTCCTTCATGGGCAGCGAGATCGTCACCCTCGCCGCCGGCGAGTCGGAGAACCCCCGCAAGGCCGTCACGCAGGCCACCAACTCCGTGATCTGGCGCATCGGCGTCTTCTACCTCGGCTCGATCTTCGTCGTGCTGACGCTGCTCCCGTGGAACGACGAGTCGATCACCGAGAAGGGCTCGTACGTCGCCGCCCTCGACTCGATCGGCATCGCGCACGCCGGCACGATCATGGAGGTCATCGTCCTGACCGCCGTGCTGTCCTGCCTGAACTCGGGCCTCTACACCGCCTCCCGCATGGCCTTCTCGCTCGGTGAGCGCGGTGACGCCCCCAAGGCGTTCGCCAAGGTCAACAAGAACGGTGTGCCGGTCGCCGCGATCCTGGGCTCCACGGTCTTCGGCTTCGTCGCCGTCTACTTCAACTACGCGTTCAAGGACACGGTCTTCAACTTCCTCCTGAACTCCTCCGGCGCCATCGCGCTCTTCGTGTGGCTGGTGATCTGCTTCACCCAGCTGAAGATGCGCGGGATCCTGGTCCGCGAGGCCCCGGAGAAGCTGACCGTGAAGATGTGGCTCTTCCCGTGGCTGACCTGGGCCACCGCCGCCCTGATCATGTTCGTGATCGGCTACATGTTCGTGGACGACGCCAACCGCGAGGTGGTCACCCTGTCCACCCTCGTCGCCGGCGTGGTCGTGGCCGTCGGTGTGGTCCTGGACTTCCGCCGCAAGCGGGCCGCCGTCCAGGGCTGACCCCGCACGAGCCCCGTACGTACGCCGGAGCCCGGCCCGCCTCGTCAGGCGGGCCGGGCTCCGGCCGATACGGGGGGGCGCCGGGCGTCAGCCGCGGCGGCCGACCAGCTTCCAGGCGGCCGGCAGGGCGCCCATCGCGAGGGCCGCCTTGAGGGCGTCGCCGATCAGGAACGGGGTCAGGCCCGCCGCGACGGCGGCGCTCGGGGACATGCCCGTGGCGGCCATCAGGTACGGCACGCCCACCGCGTAGATCACCGCGGATCCGAGCACCATCGTGCCCGCCGTACGCAGGACCGAGCGGTCGGCGCCGCGCCGCGCGAGCGCGCCGACGACGGTGGCGGCGAGCACCATGCCGAGGACGTAGCCGAAGGAGGCGCCGCCGGCGCCGGAGGTGCCGCCCGCGAACCACGGCACCCCGGCCATGCCGACGAGGGCGTACAGCGCCAGCGACAGGAAGCCCCGGCGGGCGCCGAAGGCGGTGCCGACGAGCAGCGCTGCGAAGGTCTGGCCCGTGACGGGGACCGGGGAGCCGGGGACGGGGACCGCGACCTGGGCGGCGATCCCGGTGAGGGCGGCGCCGCCGACGACGAGCGCGATGTCGCGCACGCGGCTCGCGGGCAGCAGGTCGGCGAGGACGGCGCCGGGCCGGAGGGAGACGGAAGCAGTGCTCATGAGGGGGCTCCGCGGGGTGGTGGGGGTGGGGACGATCACCGACGTTAGTGCGCGGTCCGGGGCCGCCCCACCGCCGCCCGGAACAAAGCCCTGCTCCCCCCGTTGGTGGGGACCGGACAAAGCCCGCTCCCCCGCCCCGGTCGACGTGATCCTCGTCACGAGCAACATCTGACAACACGTCCGTTTTGCACGGACGGCCGCCGCTCAGCAAGACTGTTGGATCCCGCCAAGCCATCGGCGGAGTCCCCACCACCGCTGGGCCGAACGAGAGTACGAGCACTCCTCATGCGTGAGCGCCTGCCAGAAGCACCTCCGACGACGGGCGACCTGCCCGCGGAACCCCTCAGCCACAGCCTCAAGCAGCGCCACCTGACCATGCTGGGGCTGGGCGGCGTGATCGGCGCCGGCCTCTTCGTCGGTTCCGGCGCCGGCATCGGCATCGCCGGTCCCGCGATCATCTGCTCCTACCTCCTCGCCGGCGTCCTCGCGATGCTGGTGATGCGCGCGCTCGGGGAGATGTCGGCCGCGATGCCCGCGTCGGGCTCCTTCTCCGTCTACGCGGAGCGGGCACTGGGCCGCTGGGCCGGCTTCTCGGCGGGCTGGCTCTACTGGTTCCTGCTGGTCGTGGTGCTGGCGGTGGAGGCCACCGGCGCCGCGAAGATCGCGAACGGCTGGCTGCCCGCGGTCGACCAGTGGATCTGGGTGCTGGCCTTCATGGTGGTCTTCACCGTGAGCAACCTGGCCGCGGTGAAGAACTTCGGCGAGTTCGAGTTCTGGTTCGCCGCCCTCAAGGTCGGCGCGATCGTGCTCTTCCTGATCCTCGGCACCCTCGCGATCTTCGGCGTGCTCCCGGACACGGATCCGGTCGGCATGGCCAACCTCACCGGGCACGGCGGCTTCTTCCCCGAGGGCTTCGGCGGTGTCGTCGCCGGCATGCTCGCCGTCATCTTCGCCTTCGGCGGCCTGGAGGTCGTCACCATCGCGGCCGCCGAGTCCGACGACCCGGCCCGCTCGGTGTCCCGCGCGGTGCGCAGCGCCGTCTGGCGCATCCTCTTCTTCTACGTCGGCTCGATGGTCGTCATCGTGACCCTGCTGCCGTGGGACTCGCTGGAGCCGGGACAGAGCCCGTACGTCGCCGTCCTGGACTCCATCGGCATCCCGGCGGCCGGCCAGATCATGAACATCGTGGTGTTCGTGGCCCTGCTGTCGGCGCTCAACGCGAACCTGTACGGGTCCTCGCGCATGGTGTTCTCGCTGGCCGAGCGCGGCGAGGCGCCGAAGGGACTGCTGAAGGTCTCGGGCGGCGGGGTGCCGCGCCGGGCGGTGTTCGCGTCGGTGGCCTTCGGCTTCGTCTCGGTGGTGCTCAACCTGCTGTGGCCCGACACGATCTTCCTCTACATGCTCAACGCGGTCGGCGCCGTGCTGCTGTTCGTGTGGGCGCTGATCGCCGTCTCGCAGCTGAAGCTGCGCCGCCGGATCGAGCGGGACATGCCCGAGCGACTGACGCTGCCGATGTGGCTGTTCCCCTACGCCACCTGGGCGGCGCTGGCCGGCATGGCGGCGGTCCTGGTGCTGATGCTGTTCGACGACTCCGCGCGGCCGCAGTTGCTGTGGTCGACGGGCGCGGCCCTGCTGGTCCTCGCCGTGGCGGGCGTCCGCGAGCTGCGGGAGCGGCGGGCCGCCAAGCCCTGACCGCCGCACGGCTCCGGCTCCGGCCCCCGTCCTGTACGAAGGCCCCCCGCGCACCCGGCGCGGGGGGCCTTCGCGCGTCAGGTGCGCAGGTACGAGGCTCCGTTGACGTCGAGGACGGTGCCCGAGCTCCAGCGCGCGGCCGGCGAGGCCAGGTGCAGTACGGCGGCGGCGATCTCCTGCGGGGTGCCGACCCGCCCGAAGGGGCTCTGCGCCCGGATCCGCTCGCCCTCCTCCCCTTCGAGCCGCCCGGCGACCCGCTCGGTGGCCACGAAGCCGGGCGCCACGGAGGCCACCGCGATGCCGTGCGGGGCGAGCGAGACGGCCAGGGACTGGCCGAGTGCGTGCAGGGCGGCCTTGGTGGCGCCGTAGGCCGGGTGGTCGGGCTCGCCCCGGAACGCCCCGCGCGAGCCGATGTTGACGACGCGGCCCTCCCGGCGGCCGGCGATCATGCGGCGGGCGACGCAGTGGGTGAGGTCGGCCGGAGCGAAGAGGTTCACGGCGGCCGTCTGCCGCCAGGCCTCCTGCCAGTCGGCGTACGAAGTCGTGGGCAGCGGGTGCGCGACCATCACGGCGGCGTTGTTCACGAGGACGTCGACGCCGCCGAGCGCCTCCTCGGCCTCGGCGGCGACGGCCTCCACGCGGGCCGGGTCGCGGAGGTCGCCGGCGACCAGGACGTGGCCCGCGCCCGGCAGGTCCGCGAGGGTGCGTTCGGCGTCCGCCCCCCGGACCGTGCAGTGCACCGCCACGCGGTCGCCCCGCTCGGCGAAGGCTGTGGCGATGGCCCGCCCGATGCCCCGTGAGGCGCCGGTGACGAGCACGCCCCGGCCCGTGTCGGGCAGTTCCCGTATGCCGCGCTCGCTTCGTTCCGCCACCGCTGGTCCCCCTGTCGTCCCCGTCGCCCGTGTCCTGTCGGCAGCGTACGGGGATGATCACGGCCGGTCATCCGGCTGTCCGGATAGCGGACGCAGACCATCCGAAGATCGGACAGGGGTGAGACTGGGGCACCTCATCCCGTCCCCCCGCACACCGGACAGGCACTTCCCCATGAGTCAGAGCACCCTGACGCCCCCCGAACCGCCGCGGACCGACTCCGGGTCCCCGCTCGGCAACGGCCTCAAGCAGCGCCACCTCTCGATGATCGCCCTCGGCGGTGTCATCGGCGCCGGACTCTTCGTCGGCTCCGGCGCCGGTATCGCGGCCGCGGGTCCCTCGATCGTCCTCGCCTACGCAGCGTCCGGACTGCTCGTGATGTTCGTGATGCGCATGCTCGGCGAGATGTCCGCCGCCAACCCCGCCTCCGGCTCCTTCTCGGTCCACGCCGAGCGGGCGATCGGCCCGTGGGCCGGGTTCACCGCGGGCTGGATGTTCTGGACGCTGCTGTGCGTGGGCGTGGCCATCGAGGCCATCGGCGCGGCGCACATCATGACGGGCTGGTTCCCGGGCACCCCCTCCTGGATGTGGGTGCTGGTGTTCATGGCACTGTTCTGCGGTTCCAACCTGGCCGCCGTCTCGAACTTCGGCGAGTTCGAGTTCTGGTTCTCCGCCCTCAAGATCGGCGCCATCGCCCTCTTCCTGGGCCTGGGCGTGCTGGCCGTCCTCGGCCTGCTGCCCGGCACCTCCGCCCCCGGTACCGCCAACCTGCTCCACGACGGCGGTTTCCTGCCCAACGGCGTGGACGGCCTGCTGGTCGGCCTGCTGGCCTCGGTCGTCGCGTACGGCGGGCTGGAGACGGTCACCATCGCGGCGGCCGAGTCGGAGGACCCGGTCAAGGGCGTGGCCAAGGCCGTGCGGACCACCATGTGGCGCATCGCCGTCGTCTACGTCGGCTCCATGCTGGTCATCGTCACGCTGCTGCCCTGGAACGACCCCGAGGTCAGCGAGCAGGGCCCGTACGCGGCCACCCTGGACCACCTGGGCATCCCGGCGGCCGGCGAGATCATGAACGTGGTCATCCTGATCGCCCTGCTGTCCGCGATGAACGCCAACATCTACGGTTCCTCGCGCATGGCCTACTCCCTCGTCTCCCGCGGGCAGGGCCCGAAGGCGCTGGGCAAGGTCACCGGCCGGGTGCCGCGCCGGGCGGTGCTCGCCTCCTCCGGCTTCGGCTTCGTCACCGTGCTGCTGTCGTACTGGTACCCGGACACCCTGTTCGCCTGGCTGCTGAACATGGTCGGCGGGGTCATCCTGATCGTCTGGGGCTTCATCGCCGTCTCGCAGTTCGTGCTGCGCCGCCGCCTGGAGCGCGAGGCGCCCGAGAAGCTCGTCGTGCGGATGTGGGGCTTCCCGTACCTGACCTGGGTGGCGCTGGCCGGGGTGGCCGGGGTCCTGGTGCTGATGGCGCTGGGCGACGACACCCGGGTCCAGGTGATCTTCACCGGCGGACTCACCGCCGCCCTCGCGGTGACCGGGTACGTGATGCAGCGCCGGAGGGCCGCCGCGGCCGTCTGACGGCCCCTCGACCCCAGGTGGGCCCCGTGCGAACGCACGGGGCCCACCTGCGTTTTACAGAGGTAACCCTTACGTGTGAGGTGGAATAGATGCTGCTAGCGTGCAGTTGCGCATTAATTGCAATTAGCGATTGGCACGCCGAGGGGACCGGATAACACGCATGGCCATCTACACGCTTCCTGAGCTTCCGTACGACTACGCGGCGCTGGAGCCGGTGATCAACCCGCAGATCATCGAGCTGCACCACGACAAGCACCACGCGGCCTACGTCACGGGCGCCAACAACACGCTGGAGCAGCTGGCGGAGGCGCGCGACAAGGAGAACTGGGGCGCGCTCAACGGCCTCGAGAAGAACCTCGCGTTCCACCTCTCCGGCCACATCCTGCACAGCATCTACTGGCACAACATGGCGAGCCCGAAGACCGGCGAGGGCGGCGGCGAGCCCACCGCTGCCGACGGCCTGGGCGACCTGGCCGACGCGATCACCGAGTCCTTCGGCTCGTTCGCGAAGTTCAAGAAGCAGCTGACCTTCGCCTCCTCCGCCACCCAGGGCTCCGGCTGGGGCGTGCTCGCGTACGAGCCCGTCAGCGGCCGTCTGGTCGTCGAGCAGGTCTACGACCACCAGGGCAACGTGGGTGTGGCCAGCACCCCGATCCTGGTCTTCGACGCCTGGGAGCACGCCTTCTACCTGCAGTACAAGAACCAGAAGGTGGACTTCATCGAGGCGATGTGGAACGTCGTCAACTGGCAGGACGTCTCCAAGCGCTACGCCGACGCCAAGGCGAACACCCCGCTGCTGATCCCCGTCAAGGGCTGACCGCCCCCGCGAGCCCGTCCGCCTCGTGATCGTCTTCTCAACTTTCACCGGCGGGCGTGTACAGCGGAAGACCCCCGTGAGGACGTGACTCACGGGGGTCTTCTGTGTCGCGGTGCGGTGCGGGCGGCGCCTACTCGAAGGACGGGCCCTTGGTGCGGGTCCGCTTGATCTCGTAGAAGCCGGGGGTGGAGGCGACGAGCAGGGTGCCGTCCCACAGCCGGGCCGCGGCCTCGCCGCGCGGGGTCGGGGTGACGACCGGGCCGAAGAAGGCGACGTCGCCCTCGCCGTCGGCGCCCGGGACGGAGATCACCGGGGTGCCGACCTCCTGGCCGACCCGGTCGATGCCGTTGTTGTGGGAGGCGCGCAGCACCTCGTCGTACTCGTCGGAGTCGGCGTACGCGAGCAGCTCGGCCGGCAGACCGACCTCGGCCAGCGCCTCGGCTATGACCTCACGGGTCGGACCCTTGTCCTCGTTGTGGATGCGGGTGCCGAGCGCGGTGTAGAGCTTGCCGGTGACCTCGTCGCCGTGCTTCTGCTGCGCGGCCGTCACCACGCGCACCGGGGCCCAGCCCTTGGGACCGAGCAGCTCGCGGTAGACCTCGGGCAGCTCGTCGAGCTTGTTCTCGTTGAGGACGGCGAGGCTCATCACGTGCCAGCGCACCTCGACGTCGCGGACCTTCTCGACCTCCAGCATCCAACGGGACGTCATCCAGGCCCAAGGGCAGAGCGGGTCGAACCAGAAGTCGACCGGGGTCTTCTCGCCCACCTGGGTCTCGGTCATGTCTCTCCTCGGTGTGGGTCTCAGGCGGAAAAAGGCATCAACGGCGCATGTCCTTCCGTGGCCAACCAGGACGCCCTCGCGCGCATTCCCCTCGTGCGAGGATTCGACGCAAGAACGCGATCACGCACGAAGGAGTGCAGGTGCCCGGAGAGAATCTGTCCCGCGAGGAGGCCCGCGAGCGGGCCGAGCTGCTGTCCGTCGACGCGTACGGGGTCGTCCTCGACATCCGGTCGGCGGTGGACGAGGCCGAACCGGCCGAGGGCCCCCGGACCTTCCGCTCGGTGACGACGATCCGCTTCCGGGCCGCCGTCCCCGGCGCCGCCACCTTCGCGGACCTGATCGCCCCCTCGGTGAACTCCGTGACCCTGAACGGGCGGGCGCTGGACGTGGCCGCCGTCTTCGACGGCTCCCGGATCGCCCTGGACGACCTGGCCTCCGAGAACGTCCTGGTGGTGGACGCGAACTGCGCGTACAGCCGGACGGGCGAGGGCCTGCACCGCTTCGTGGACCCGGAGGACGGCGAGGTCTACCTCTACACGCAGTACGAGCCGGCCGACGCCCGGCGGGTGTACGCGAACTTCGAACAGCCGGACCTGAAGGCGCCCTACCGCTTCGAGGTGACCGCGCCCGAGGGCTGGCAGGTGTGGAGCAACGGCGCCGAGGAGTCGCGCGAGGGGCAGACCCGCCGCTTCGCCGAGACCGCGCCGATCTCCACCTACATCACGTGCGTGGTGGCGGGCCCCTACCACTACGTGACGGACACCTACACCCGCGGGGACCTGACCATCCCGCTGGGCGCGATGTGCCGCAAGGGCCTCGCGAAGCACTTCGACGCGGACGACGTCTTCCTCGTCACCAAGCAGGGCTTCGACCTCTTCCACGAGATCTTCGACTACCCCTACCCCTTCGGGAAGTACGACCAGGCCTTCGTGCCGGAGTACAACCTGGGCGCCATGGAGAACCCGGGGATGGTGACCTTCCGGGAGGAGTACATCTTCCGCGGCAAGGTCACGCAGGCCTCCTACGAGCGGCGCGCGAACGTCATCCTGCACGAGATGGCGCACATGTGGTTCGGCGACCTGGTCACCATGAAGTGGTGGGACGACCTGTGGCTGAAGGAGTCCTTCGCGGACTTCATGGGCTCCTTCGGGCTGGTCGAGGCCACCCGCTTCGACCAGGCGTGGGTGACCTTCGCCAACAGCCGCAAGTCGTGGGCGTACCGCGCCGACCAGCTGCCGTCCACCCACCCGATCACGGCCGACATCCGTGACCTGGAGGACGCCAAGCTGAACTTCGACGGCATCACCTACGCCAAGGGCGCGGCGGTGCTCAAGCAGCTGGTCGCCTACGTCGGGCGGGAGGCGTTCCTGGAGGGCGCGCGCCGCTACTTCAAGGCGAACGCGTACGGGAACACCACCCTGGACGACCTGCTGTCGGTGCTCGGCGAGGTGTCGGGGCGGGACATGACCGAGTGGTCGCGGGCCTGGCTGCAGACGGCGGGCGTGAACGCGCTGACGCCGGTGGTGACCTACGACGCGGCGGGGCGGATCACCGAGCTCGCGGTCGTCCAGGAGGGCGACGAGCTGCGGCCGCACCGGGTCGGCGTCGGCCTGTACCGGCTGGAGCCGGACGGCGCCCTGGTCCGCTACGCGCGGGCCGAGGCGGACGTCGCGGGCGCCCGCTCGGTGATCGCGGAGCTGGTGGGGCAGGACCGCCCCGACCTGGTCCTGGTCAACGACGAGGACCTCACCTACTGCAAGATCCGCTTCGACGAGGGCTCGCTGGAGACGCTGCGCCGGCACCTGGGCGACCTGACGGATCCGCTGGCACGGGCCCTGAGCTGGTCGGCTCTGTGGAACCTGACGCGGGACGGCCTGATGCCGGCGCGCGACTTCGTCTCGCTGGTGCTGGCACACGCGGGCCGGGAGACGGACGTCGGCGTGCTGCAGATGCTGCACGCGCAGACGCACACGGCGGTCACGCACTACGCGGCCGCGGACCGGCGCGAGCAGAGCGACCGGGACCTGGCGGCGGGCGCGCTGCACGAGCTGCGCGTGGCGGAGCCGGGCTCGGAGCACCAGCTGACCTGGGCCCGCTTCTTCGCGGCGAGCGCGGCGACCGAGGGCGACTTCCAGCTGCTGCTGGGGCTTCTGGAGGGGTCGGCGCGGATCGACGGACTGGAGGTGGACCAGGAGCTGCGCTGGGACTTCCTGCTGCCGCTGGCCGCGCACGGCGCGGTGGACGAGGCCGTCATCGCCGCCGAACTGGCCCGCGACGACACGGCGTCGGGCAAGCGGCACCAGGTGCGGTGCCTGGCGGCGCGTCCCTCGCAGGCGGTCAAGGACCAGGCGTGGGCGGCGGTCGTCGAGTCGGACGCGTTGTCCAACGCGCTGGTGGAGGCGACCATCGCGGGCATGCAGCAGCCCTCGCAGCGGGGCCTGCTGGCCGCCCACGCCGGCCGCTACTTCGAGGTGATCGAGCGGGTGTGGGCGCAGCGATCGATCCAGATCGCGATGGACGTGGTGAAGGGGCTCTACCCCTCGCTCCAGGGCGACGCGGCCACGCTGGACGCCACGGACGCCTGGCTCGCGGGGCACGAGGACGCCGCCCCGGCGCTGCGCCGCCTGGTGCTGGAGTCCCGCGACGACCTCGCCAGGGCCCTGCGCGCCCAGGCCTGCGACGCGGCGGCCGGCTGACCCCACCTCCCGGGCCGACTGCGGGGGCGGTGCCCCCGCAGTCGGGTCACCCGGACGGGCGCACCTCATCGGCAGTCGAACGCCCGTACTTTAGCCCCGCCTTGTCCGCATTTGTCGACAGGCGTGTAACAGGGGTTAGCGAGGCCATGGCCTGAGGGAATCACCGCGTCATGAACCACAACGCACCCCTCCCCCTCGCCCACCTCACCGGTAACCGTCCCCGCGTGCTGACCCTCGCACAGCTGCGCGAGCACGGCGTGAGCGCCTCCGAGGCCTCCGAGCGGCCGTGGCGGCAGATCCTGCCCGGCGTGTTCCTGCTCCACGCCGGGCCGGCGACCAGCGAGGAGCGGCTGCACGCCGCGCTGCTGTACGCGGGGCGGCGCGGCGGGGGCGAGGCCATGATCACCGGGCTGGCGGCGCTGGCGCTGTACCGCTTCGCCTCCGCGCCCCCGCTGCTGGCCCTGTCGCACATCGACGTGCTGGTGCCGGGTACCCGGCGGCTGCGGTCCACCGGCGACGTGCGGATCGTGCGCGCGCGCACCGCGCCCCGGTCCCAGGAGGTCACCGGACTGCCCGTGGCACCCGTCGCGCGGGCCGTCGCCGACGCCGTCGCGCAGCTGTCCGACGCCGGCGCCGTGCGCCGGCTGCTGAGCGAGGCCGTCCGCAGCGGGCACTGCGAACCGGCGGCGATCGTGCGGGAGCTGACGGTGGCCCGGCTGCTGAGCCGGCCGCACGTGGTGGACGCGGTCGAGTCCCTCCTGGCGGAGGGCCGCGCGATGGCCGAGGACCGGCTGTACCACCTCGTACGCGGCTACGAGCTGCCCGACCCCGTCTGGAACGTGGACCTGCGGATCCCCGGCGGCCCGCACCTGGGCGGGGTCGACGCGTACTGGCCCGAGCACGCGGTGGCCGTGGAGATCGACACCCGCGCGCCGCGCCAGGGGGAGGACGAGGAGTGGTCCGAGTGCGTGCGCAAGCGGGAGACCCTGGAGCGGCTCGGGGTGACCGTCCTGCACATCACCCCGCGCAAGCTCCGCGACTGGCCCGAGCAGCAGGCCGCGGTCATCCGGACCGCCCTGACGGCGGCAGACGACCACGACCCCGCCGCCTACCTGGTGGTACTGCCCAGGTGAGGCGAGTACTCCGGGGTGCTCCACAGCAGTCGCCCCGGATGCACGGCCTCCACCACCGACTCCACCCGGAAGCGGGTGCGGCGGCCGCCGTCGGCCGCGAACTCCGTCCGGGCCCGGCCGCTGAGCTGGAGCACGGCCCCGCCCTCCCAGTCCGGGAAGAGCAGTCCCGCCCGCGGGTCGGCCGTCAGGTTCCCGAGGGTCAGGAACATCGCGTTCCCCGCGTAGTCCGGCCAGGCCAGCTCCGTCGGGGACAGCACCTCCACGAATCCCGGCAGACCCCCGCGGTGGCTGGCGTCGGCCCCGTCCGCCTCCGCCGTCGTGGCGACGAAGAAGGTGTCGGCCCGCCGTACGGCGCGCACCTGGCCGGGAGTCAGCGCCTCCCCGCGGCGCACCACCCCCGCCCCCTCCGCGACCAGCTCCAGCGGCTGCCGCTGCTGCAGGTACTTCGGGCAGTTGGCGAAGACCTGCTCGGCCTCGACGGCGAAGCCGCGGGGGGTCGCCGCGAGGGTTCCGTTCAGCCGCATCCGGCGCCGGGTGCGCGGGTCGAGCGCGATGGTCCCGATCCGCGTCCCGTCCGTGGCCAGGACCTCCGCGAGGGGATCCCCGACGGGGGCGCCTCCCGCGACGGAGACGCGGTGCGGACCGGTGGCCCGCACGAAGCCGGGCGGGCCCGTGAGCAGGGAGGCCCACATCCGGCCGGCGCCGTCGGCGGCGCCGACGACCAGGTGCGGCTGGAGCTCCAGGAAGGCCGCGGCGACGTCGCGGATGCCCGTACCGATCGAGCGGCCGACGTGCTCGGCCGGTCCGCGCACGCCGACCCGCTCCTGCACCGCCAGCGATCCCCAGTGGTAGACGCCGTTCATGAGAAGAATCCGCAGGTCGGCGCGCCCGCGGAGGGGGCGGGAGCGTCCTCGGCGCCGGTCGGTACGGAGATCTCCAGGCGGGTGCCGTCGGGGTCGTGGAAGAAGATGCCCCCGGAGGCCGCGCCCTCCCGGTGTGCGACGACCCCCTCGTAGGCGAACGCGACGCCCAGCCCGCGCAGCCGCTCCTCGTACGCGCGCACCTCCTCGACGCCCCCGGCCGAGAACGCCAGGTGGTGCAGTCCTGCCGCTGCCGGGGCGTAGGCCCCGTCGGCCTGCTGCCAGAGGGTGAGGACGAGCTCGCCGTCCCGGCCGAGGAAGGCGAAGCGACGGCCCTCCTCCTTGCCCTCGCCGAGCACCTCGAAGTCGAGGGCGTCCCGGTAGAAGACGAGCGAGCGCTCCAGGTCGGTGACGTTCAGGCCGACGTGCCCGGTACGGAGCGTGCTGATGGCGGTGGTCATGACGGGTCCTTCCCCGGAGGCCGTGCAAGGAGTTCTAACCTTCTATACTCACGTTAAAGGTTAGAGTCCCGAGCGTCAACCGCTCACGTACCCTTGAGGGGTTAGCGAGCGAGGAGACGGACATGACGACGGCGGACGCACGGCCCCTGACCGGGGAGCCGATCGCCCTCGACCTGCTGAACACGCGCTGGATGCGCGAGGGCGAGCGCGTCGACCTCTTCGCGGGGGCCTTCGGGCTGAGCCGGGTCGAAGGGCTCGCCATCTGGCTGGAGTCCACCGGCCTGGCCGGGCGCTTCCGGGCCGACGCCGCGACCCTCGTCCACCTGATGACCGCGCGCGAGGCACTGGCCCGCGCGGTGGCGGACCCGGCGGACGAGAGCGCCCGCGCGCTGGTCGACGGCGTACTGGAGCACGGCCGCATCCGCGCCACCCTGACCGCCGAAGGGCCGGGCGAGCGCGCCGAGTTCGACGACCCCTCCTGGGGGCCGGCCTGGACGGCCGCCCGGAACTACCTGGAACTGCTGGGCTCCGCGCCCGAGCGGATCCGCAAGTGCGCCTCCGAGAGCTGCGTGCTGCACTTCCACGACACCTCGCGCAACGGCACCCGGCGCTGGTGCTCGATGTCCGTCTGCGGAAACCGGGCGAAGGCCTCGCGCCATTACGCGCGCACGCGCGAGCGCTGACCGGTCGGAATCTGTCACACCTCCCTCGGCGCACGACCCTGCCCGGGTACCGACTTGGGGCCGCCAAGTCGATAAATCAACTCTTCCACCCCGATGGTTCGCACCACTGTGCCCGCATACGGTCGCACTGGCGGACGAGGCGCACTGGCGGGTCTCCGCCACCGTAGGTCTCGGTCGATGACATCCCTCCCCAAAGACCTGTCCCTTGAGGAAAGCTGACCGGTCATCCGGCACCGAAATCCGGACCGTATCTTTCACTTACCAGGGATGCTGATGACCCTCGAATCCCCCGGCTCCATACCCGGGGCCAGACGCGTCGCGCGCGTCGCGGCCGCGGCCGGCCTGGTCGCCGCCCTCGCGGCGACCGGCGCCGCGCCCGCGTTCGCGGCGACCGGCGCGGACACCCCGGGCGCCACGCCCGCGGTCAAGTCCGCCGACCAGAAGCTCGGTTCTGCCGACGTCGAGCTCCTCCAGGAGGCCAAGGCCAAGGGTGACGCGAACGTCACCGTCATGGTCGCGACCGCGCCCGGCCAGACCAAGCAGGTCGCCGACCAGCTGGACGCCGTCAAGGGCGCCTCGGTCGGCCGGACGTACGACAACCTCGGTTACGTGCGCGCCACCCTGCCGACCGGCCAGGCGGAGGCCGCGCTGAAGGCGGCCGCCAAGCTGTCCTCGGTGCACGGCATCGACCTGCGCCACGAGATCCAGCTGCCGGACCCGCGCCCCGACGCGGACCGGGAGACCGGTACGGTCAAGAAGACCGCGGCCGAGACGTACGCGGCGCCGGACAAGAACACCCCGGCGAAGAACCCGTACAACCCGTCCTTCGAGACCGGCGCGGTCGACTTCGTCGCGGAGAACCCGCAGGCCGACGGCCGCGGCGTGACCATCGGCATCATGGACTCGGGCGTCGACCTCGGTCACCCGGCCCTGCAGAAGACCACCACCGGCGAGCGCAAGATCGTCGACTGGGTGACGGCCACCGACCCGATCACGGACAACGACGGCACCTGGCGCGCGCAGATCACCCCGGTGACCTCCGCGGGCGGCACCTTCACCGCGGGCGGCCAGAGCTGGAAGGCGCCCGAGGGCAGCTTCCAGTGGAGCCGGTTCAGCGAGTCGATCACCGCCACCGGTGACATGGCGGGCGACGTCAACCGGGACGGGGACACCACCGACCGGTTCGGCATGCTCTACGACGCCGCCGCCGGCACCGTCCGCGTCGACACCGACCAGGACGGCGACTTCACGAACAACGAGCCGATGAAGCCGTACAAGGACGGCTACCAGATCGGCTGGTTCGGCACGGACAACCCGGCGACCGAGGTCGCCGAGCGGATCCCGTTCGTGATCGAGATCCGCAAGGACGTCCCGATGGACCCGCTGGGCGGGGACTGGGTCGGCAAGAAGGCCGACTTCGTCAACATCGGCATCATCGAGTCCGAGCACGGCACGCACGTCGCCGGCATCACCGCCGCCAACAGCCTCTTCGGCGGCAAGATGAACGGCGAGGCGCCCGGCGCGAAGCTCGTCTCCTCGCGCGCCTGCTCCTGGTCCGGCGGCTGCACCAACATCGCGCTGACCGAGGGCATGATCGACCTCGTCGTCAACCGCGGCGTGGACATCGTCAACATGTCCATCGGCGGCCTGCCGGCGCTGAACGACGGCAACAACGCGCGCGCCGAGCTCTACCGCAACCTCATCGACACCTACGGTGTCCAGCTGGTCATCTCGGCCGGCAACTCCGGCCCCGGTCTCAACACCATCGGCGACCCGGCCCTCGCGGACAAGGTCATCTCCGTGGGCGCCTCGGTCTCCAAGGAGACGTGGGCCGCGAACTACGGCTCCGGCGTGAGCACGAAGTACAGCATGTTCCCCTTCTCCTCGCGCGGTCCGCGTGAGGACGGCGGCTTCACGCCGACCATCAGCGCCCCCGGCGCGGCCATCAACACCATCCAGACCTGGCTGCCCGGCGCGCCGGTGAAGGAGGCGGGCTACACCCTGCCGGCCGGCTACGGCATGCTCCAGGGCACCTCGATGGCCTCGCCGCAGGCCGCGGGCGCGAGCGCGCTGCTGATCTCGGCCGCGAAGCAGCAGGGCATCAAGCTGACGCCGGCCTCCCTGCGGGTCGCGCTCACCAGCTCCGCCCAGAAGATCGACAACATCCCGGCGCACGCGCAGGGTTCGGGTCTGATCGACGTCCGCGGCGCGTGGGAGTCCATCCAGCGCGACGCCAAGGCCAACGAGTTCACCGTCAAGGCGCCGGTCGACACCGCGATCGACCAGTTCCTGAAGACCCCGGGCTTCGGCACCGGCCTGTACGACCGCGAGGGCGGCCTGAAGGTCGGCCAGAAGAAGGTCTACAACGTCGTCATCACCCGCACCACGGGCGTCAAGTACGGCACCCGGCACGACCTGAGCTGGCGCAACAACGACGGGACCTTCAAGGTCATCGGCGGCTACGACTACGTCACCCTGCCGCTGAACAAGCCCGTCACCATCAAGGTCGAGGCCAACGCCAAGACGGCCGGCGTCCACAGCGGCATCCTGCAGCTGGACGACGAGACCACCGAGGGCATCGACAAGCAGATCCTGACGACCGTCGTGGCTTCCGCCCCCCTGGCCGCGCCGTCGTTCACCCTGTCGCAGTCCTCCTCCGTGCAGCGCAACGCGCACAAGTCGTACTTCGTGACGGTGCCGCCGGGCGCCAAGAGCCTCGAGGTCGCCCTCGGCGGTCTCGCGGCGGGCGCCCAGACGCGCTTCATCGCGATCCACCCGTACGGCACCCCGGTGGACCCGACGGCCACGACCAACTGCTACCCGAACTACGACAACCCGGCGAACACCTGCCGCCCCGACGTCCGCTCGTACCCCGAGCCGACCCCGGGCGTCTGGGAGATCGAGGTCGAGGCCCGTCGTACGTCGCCGGTCCTGGACAACCCGTTCAAGCTGGACGTCTCCGTGCTCGGCGCGGCCTTCGACCCCGCGGTCAAGGTCCTGCCGGAGGTCAAGCAGGGCACCCCGGCCCCGGTCCAGTGGAGCGTCAAGAACGCCGGCGCGGCCATCTCCGGCGGCAAGCTCAAGGGCGGCCCGCTCGGTTCCGCGAAGGTCGCCAAGCCGACCATCGCGGGCGGTGAGACGCACACCACCGAGATCGCGGTGCCCGCTGGCACCTCCCGCCTCGACGTCGCCATCGGCAAGGTGTCCGACACCGCCGCCGACCTCGACCTGGAGGTCTACAAGGACGGCGTCAAGGTGGGCTCCGCCGCCGACGGCGACTCCGAGGAGGCCGTGAGCCTGGTGAACCCGGCCGCGGGCACCTACACCGTCAAGGTGATCGGCTACGCGATCCCGTCCGGTTCCACCACGTACGACTACCGCGACGTGTTCTTCTCGGCCGCCCTGGGCTCCGTCCAGGTCGACGAGGCCGCCGCGGTGAACCTCGCCACCGGCGCCACCGCGCAGGTCGCGGCGAACGTCCTGGTCACCAGCGCGGCCCCCGAGGGCCGTCAGTTCTTCGGCCAGGTCGAGCTGCTCAACGCCCGCGGCACCGCCGCCGGCACCGGCAGCGTGCAGATCGAGAAGGTCCTCCCGTAGCACCTTCCGCAGGGAACCCGAGGGGGCGGCGCTCTGGCGAGCACCGCCCCCTCGGGCCGTTCCCCGGGCCCCGGCGGATCCCGGGGACGGGTTTCGGCCTTCGGTCGATCATGTCCGGATAACGGACATCACAGATCGGCCGTTAACCGACCCCGACCAGGCAAAACGGTCGCCCGGAGGCCGTGAAACAAGGCCGCCGCGCACGCGTCACGGGTGTTCACATTCAGAACACCGTCCGGTCCTCGGACAATGGATTGGACAAGGCTCGTGGGGTCGAACGCATGATGGCCCCACGCGCGCACGCGACGTATGGATCAAGAGGAGTCAACGTGAGGGTCGGAATCGTCGGAGCCACCGGTCAGGTCGGCGCAGTCATGCGCGGCATCCTCGCCGAGCGCAAGTTCCCGGTGGACGAGCTGCGCCTGTTCGCCTCGGCCCGGTCCGCCGGTTCGACGATCGAGTGGGAGGGCCGCGAGATCACCATCGAGGACGCCTCCACGGCCGACTACTCCGGCCTGGACATCGTGCTCTTCTCGGCGGGTGGCACCACCTCCAAGGCCCTGGCCGAGAAGGTCGCCTCGCAGGGTGCCGTCGTCATCGACAACTCCTCCGCCTGGCGCAAGGACCCCGAGGTCCCCCTCGTCGTCTCCGAGGTGAACCCGCACGCGATCAAGAACCGCCCCAAGGGCATCATCGCGAACCCGAACTGCACCACCATGGCGGCCATGCCCGTGCTGCGCCCGCTGCACGCCGAGGCCGGTCTGTCCGCGCTGGTCGCCACCACCTACCAGGCCGTCTCCGGCTCCGGCCTGGCCGGTGTCGCCGAGCTCGACGGCCAGGTCAAGGCGGTCGCCGAGGGCGCGACCGGGCTGGTCCACGACGGCGGTGCCGTCGACTTCCCCGAGCCCGGCGTCTACAAGCGCCCGATCGCCTTCAACGTGCTCCCGCTCGCGGGCTCGATCGTCGACGACGGCTCCTTCGAGACCGACGAGGAGCAGAAGCTTCGCAACGAGTCCCGCAAGATCCTGGAGCTCCCGGAGCTCAAGGTGTCGGGCACCTGCGTGCGCGTGCCGGTCTTCTCGGGCCACTCCCTCCAGATCAACGCCCGCTTCGACCGCCCGATCAGCGTCGAGCGCGCCTACGAGCTGCTGAAGGACGCGGCGGGCGTGGAGCTCTCCGAGATCCCGACCCCCCTCCAGGCCGCCGGCAAGGACGCCTCGTACGTGGGCCGCATCCGCGTCGACGAGACCGTGGAGAACGGCCTCGCGCTGTTCGTGTCGAACGACAACCTCCGCAAGGGCGCCGCGCTGAACGCCGTCCAGATCGCGGAGCTGGTGGCCGACGAGCTGCGCGGCTGACCCCGCCCCGGCACGAAGGGAGGGCGGGCGCCGCACGGCGCCCGCCCTCCCGGCACGTCAGGGCCTGCGCACCTCGAACTGGAAGCAGCCGTACTCGGCGGCGCGCACGTGCACCAGGGCCACTTCGGGATCCTCGAAGGCGTCGGCCAGGGCCCGCTCGACCACCCCGTCGGGATCCTCCCCGAGGTCCAGGACCCGCCCGCCGAGGATGTGCCCGCGAGCGTCGTAGCGCCGGACGGTGCGGCTCACCCCGGGCCGGGCGAAGGGGTGTCCGCCGCCCGCGTCCGGCGGTCCGCCGCAGTCCTCGGCGTGGATGAAGACGGGTCCCTGCTCGTCGTAGGCGCCGGGCTCGGCCCCGGTCCGTGCCGCCCAGCGGCGCAGCGGCGCGTACGAGACGAGCGCGATCCGCTCCCCCGCCGTGCTGGTCCGCAGGCAGCACCGCAGCGGCGCCCCGCCCTCCCCGTCGGTGTGCGGGACGCAGTCGCGGCCCGCGTCGTCGCGTACGCGGAGCTCCGCGAGCGCCGTCTCCTCGATGGGCCTCGCCCGGAATCTGCTGGTCATGGCCACCAGCGTGCCGGGGAAGGCCGCCGGTGTCCGGCGGGTTCCCGACGTCGCGTTCGCCCGTGGATTACTCCGAGGCGGTGACCCGTCCCCCGTGGAAGGATGTGCGGGCAACGTCACCATCGAAGGAGATGACCGCGTGCCAGGCACGAATCTCACCCGTGAAGAGGCTCAGCAGCGTGCGAAGCTGCTCACCGTCGACTCGTACGAGATCGAACTCGATCTCAGCGGGGCGCAGGAGGGCGGGACCTACCCGTCCGTGACCACCGTGCGCTTCCAGTCGGCCGAGGCCGGGGCGGAGACCTTCATCGACCTGGTCGCCCCCGCGGTGCACGAGGTCGTCCTCAACGGCAAGTCGCTCGACGTCGCGGCCGTCTTCCGCGACTCGCGGATCGCGCTGGCGCACCTGGCGGCCGGGGCCAACGAGCTGCGGGTCGTCGCGGACTGCGCGTACACCAACACCGGTGAGGGCCTGCACCGCTTCGTCGACCCGGTCGACCAGCAGGCCTACCTCTACACCCAGTTCGAGGTGCCGGACGCGCGCCGCGTCTTCGCCAGCTTCGAGCAGCCCGACCTCAAGGCGACGTTCCGGTTCACCGTGACGGCCCCCGAGGGCTGGACGGTCATCTCGAACTCCCCGACGCCGGAGCCCGCCGACGTCAAGGACAACGTCTGGCGCTTCGAGCCGACCCCGCGCATCTCCTCGTACATCACGGCGCTCATCGTCGGCCCGTACCACGCGGTGCACAGCTCCTACGAGGGCCCCGACGGCCAGAGCGTGCCGCTCGGCATCTACTGCCGTCCCTCGCTCGCCGAGTTCCTCGACGCGGACGCGATCTTCGACGTGACCCGGCAGGGCTTCGACTGGTTCCAGGAGAAGTTCGCCTACGCCTACCCGTTCGCCAAGTACGACCAGCTCTTCGTACCGGAGTTCAACGCGGGAGCCATGGAGAACGCGGGCGCGGTCACCATCCGCGACCAGTACGTCTTCCGCTCGAAGGTGACGGACGCCGCGTACGAGGTGCGCGCGGAGACCATCCTCCACGAACTCGCCCACATGTGGTTCGGTGACCTCGTCACCATGGAGTGGTGGAACGACCTGTGGCTGAACGAGTCGTTCGCCACCTACACGTCCATCGCCTGCCAGGCCTACGCGGAGGGCTCGAAGTGGCCGCACGCGTGGACCACCTTCGCCAACTCCATGAAGACCTGGGCGTACCGGCAGGACCAGCTGCCGTCCACGCACCCGATCATGGCGGACATCCGTGACCTCGACGACGTCATGGTCAACTTCGACGGCATCACCTACGCCAAGGGCGCGTCGGTGCTCAAGCAGCTCGTCGCCTACGTCGGCATGGATGCCTTCTTCAAGGGCGTGCAGGCGTACTTCAAGGCGCACGCCTTCGGCAACACGCGCCTGTCGGACCTGCTGGGCGCCCTGGAGGAGACCTCGGGCCGCGACCTGACCGCCTGGTCGAAGGCGTGGCTGGAGACGGCCGGCATCAACGTCCTGCGTCCCGAGATCACCACCGACGCCGACGGCGTGATCACCGCCTTCGGCATCCGCCAGGAGGCGCCGCCGCTGCCCGCCGGAGCCAAGGGCGAGTCCACGCTGCGCCCGCACCGCATCGCGGTGGGCCTGTACGAGCTCCAGGACGGCGCGCTCGTGCGCACCGACCGGATCGAGCTCGACATCGACGGCGCGCTGACGTCGGTGCCGGAGCTCGTGGGCCGCGCCCGCCCGGCGGTCGTGCTGCTCAACGACGACGACCTGTCGTACGCGAAGGTCCGCCTGGACGAGGAGTCCCTCGCCGCGGTCACCGCGCACATCGGCGACTTCACCGAGTCCCTGCCGCGCGCCCTGTGCTGGGCCTCGGCCTGGGACATGACCCGCGACGGCGAGCTCGCCACCCGCGACTACCTCTCGCTGGTGCTCTCGGGCATCGGCAAGGAGTCCGACATCGGCGTCGTGCAGTCGCTGCACCGCCAGGTGAAGCTGGCCGTCGACCTGTACGCCGACCCTGCGTGGCGCGAGGAGGGCCTGGCGGCCTGGACCGCGGCCACGCTGGAGCACCTGCGTGCGGCGGAGCCGGCCGGCGACCACCAGCTGGCGTGGGCGCGGGCCTTCGCGGCGACGGCCCGCACCGAGGAGCAGCTGGCGTACCTGTCGGCGCTGCTGGACGGCTCGGCCGTCGTCGAGGGCCTGGCCGTCGACACCGAACTGCGGTGGGCGTTCCTGGAGCGGCTCGCCGCGACGGGTGTCGCCGACGAGGCGGCCATCGCGGCGGAGCTGGAGCGGGACGCCACGGCGGCCGGCGAGCGGCACGCGGCGACGGCGCGGGCGGCCCGCCCGACGGCCGAGGCCAAGGCCGCGGCCTGGGCCTCGGTGGTGGAGTCCGGCGACCTGCCGAACGCCGTGCAGGAGGCGGTGATCGGCGGCTTCGTCCAGACCGACCAGCGCGAGCTGCTGGCCCCGTACACCGCGCAGTACTTCGCGGCGGTCAAGGAGGTCTGGGAGACCCGCAGCCACGAGATCGCCCAGCAGATCGCGGTGGGCCTCTACCCCGCCCTCCAGGTCTCGCAGGAGACCCTGGACGCGACGGACGCCTGGCTGGCCTCCGCCGAGCCGAACGCCGCGCTGCGGCGGCTGGTCTCGGAGTCCCGCGCGGGCGTGGAGCGCGCGCTGAAGGCCCAGGCCGCAGACGCCGCCGCCGCTGCCGCTGCCGCTCAGGCGTAAGGGCCCCCGGGCTCTGCCCGCACCCGCCGGGGCGCTGTCTCCCGCGGGTGCGGCGCCCTGGCGGGGCCCTGCCCCCGGCTGAATTGCAGCCCGCCCGGCGTCGGAGGGCACGGGCGCGGAGCGCACGTACGGGGTCCGGGGCGGAGCCCCGGGAGCGTACCGTCAGGGTGCGGCGGCGACGGTCCGCAGGGCCGTGAGGACGTGCGCCACCGCGGGAGCGGATTCGGCCCCGCGGCGCACCGCCGCGATCACGTGCCGCGTCGGCCGGTCCCGCGAGAGCACCCGTACGGCCACGCCCGACGCCCGGCCGGACACCATCCGCGGGACCAGGGCCACGCCCATGCCCGCCTCGACCATGGCCAGGATCGCCGTCCAGCCCGACGCGGAGTGGGCCTGCTCGGGGACGAAGCCCGCCGCCTCGCACGCGCCCCGGGCAATCTCCGACCACGGGCCGCTGCCCCCGTAGATCCACGGGTCCCCGGACAGGTCCGCCAGCCTCAGGTCCGCCGCCTCCCGCAAGGGGTGCCCCGGCGGGAGCGCCACGTCGAGCGGGTCCTCCATCAGCGTGACCCGGGTGAACCGCCGGTCCCGCGCGGTCGGCGCGTGGGCGGCCAGCGACAGCGCCAGGTCCACGCCCCCGGCCGACAGCAGTTCGTACGACTCGGCCGCCTCGGTCTCCCGGACGCGGACCTCCACCCCGGGGTGGGTCCTGCGCAGCACCGCGACCGCCGGGACGACCAGCGCGGGCACGGCGGTGGAGAACGCGCCGACCCGGACCTCGCCGGCGTCCCCGGCGAGGTATCCGGACAGTTCCGCGTCGGCCCGCTCCAGCTGCGCGAAGACCGCCTCCGCGTGCCGCAGTACGAGGTGGGCGGCGGCGGTGAGGCGGACCCGCCGGCCCTGCGCCTCCAGCAGCACCACCCCCAGCTGGCGGGCGAGGTTGGTCAGTTGCTGCGAGACGGCCGAGGGCGTCATGTGCAGCGCCTCGGCCGTCCGGGTCACGGTCCCCTGTTCGGCGAGGGTCCGCAGGATCCGCAGCTTCTTGATGTCCCACTCGGTCATGGGCCCGAACCTACCGGCGGGCACTTCCCAGCCCGACCCCGCCGAGGATCAGCGCCATGCAGAGCAGCTGGGCCGGGCCGGTCGGCTCGCCGAGCAGCAGCAGGCCGAGGCCCGCGGCGCACACCGGCTGGAGGTAGTAGACGACTCCCGCGCGCGCCGCGCCGATCACCGAGACGGCTTTGTTCCAGGCGAAGAACGCGACGGCCGAGGAGAACACCCCGACGTACAGCAGTGGTCCGACCGTGCCGGCGGTCATCTCGAAGCCGCCCTGGACGTGCAGGGAGACGGCGTAGGCGGGGGCCAGCATCAGCGCGCCGAGCACGAAGGTGGTGATCAGGAAGGCGAGGCCGCCGAGGTCGGCGGGCTTGCGCTTGAGCAGGGCGCTGTACGTGGCGAAGGAGAGGGCGGCGGCGAACATCCACAGGTCTCCGGCGCCGAAGTCGAAGCCGATCGAGCCGTCCCCGATGAGCAGGAGCACGCCGAAGGCGGCGAGCAGCATGCCGAAGGTGCGGCGGGCGCCGAGGCGTTCGCCGCCGAGGCGTGCGTAGAGCGCCATGACGACGGGCGAGGCAGCCATGATCATGCCCATGTTGGAGGCGGAGGTGGTCAGTCCGGCCTGGTGCACGAGCGTGTTGTAGAGGGCGACGCCGAAGAGCGATGCGAGGGCGATGAAGCCGAGGTGGCGGCGGATCAGGGCCCGCTGCTGCCAGGCCTGGCGGGCCGCGAAGGGGGCGACGGCGAGCAGGGCGATGATCCAGCGCCAGAAGACCGCCTGGACGGGCGGGACGGTCTCGGCCATGCCCCGCGTGGCGACGAAGCTGCCGGACCAGACGACCGTCGCGAGGAGGGCGAGGAGCACGCCGAACCCGGCGGCACCCTTCCTGCCGGTGCTGCCGGGCTCGGCGTGCGAAAGGGTGCGGGCGCGGTCCGTGACGGCCACTGTGTGTCTCCCCCTGGGGGTCGGTGCGGTGTCGAGGGCCCTACCGTCGCACCCGCCCATCGGTCAGGTCCATCGAAATGTTCCGATCGTTCTTTTCAGCAGAGCTGAACGGTCGTGCGGCGCGGGCGGCTGCCAGCTGACCGGCGACGGTGGCCCCGAACGCGATCGCCATACCGACGATCTGGACGGGGGTGAGCGCCTGGCCGAGGGCCGCCCAGCCGATGACGGCCGCACTGAGCGGGGAGAGCGGTCCGAGCAGGGTGACCGAGGTGGCGCTGAGCTGCCCCATGCCGCGGAACCACAGCCAGTAGGCGATACCGGTGTTGATCAGCATCATGTACCCGTAGCCGAGGAAGGCCCTGCCGTCGAGCGCGGGCGGCGCGCCTTCGACGAGGGCGGCGACCGGGATGATGACCAGCCCGCCTGCGGTGAGCTGCCAGCCGGTCAAGGCCAGCGGCCCGACGCCCTCGGGGCGGCCCCAGCGCTTGGTCATGACGGTGCCCGCGGCCATGGATGCGGAGGAGACCACGCCCGCGACGACGCCGACGAGGTCGAGTGCCGCCTCGGCCTTGAGGACGACCATGCTCACGCCGAGCGCCCCCACGACGGCGGCCAGGACGGTCCGCAGGCTCGCGCGCTCCCCGAGGACGAGGGCCGCCAGGCCCACCACGAACAGGGGGCCCGCGGAGCCGAGCACGGCCGCGACCCCGCCGGGCAGCCGGTAGGCGGAGAGGAACAGCAGCGGGAAGAAGGCGCCGATGTTGAGGGTGCCGAGGACGGCGGACTTCCACCACCACGCGCCCTTGGGCAGGGTGCGGGCGAGGGCGGTGAGCAGCAGGCCCGCGGGCAGGGCCCGCATGACGCCGGTGAACAGCGGCCGGTCGGGCGGCAGCAGTTCGGAGGCCACGGCGTAGGTCGAGCCCCACGAGATCGGGGCCAGGGCGGTCAGGGCGACGGTGGCGAGACGCTTCACGGCGGACACCTTCTAGGAGGCTGCGCCGGCGGGGGCCGGTGTGCGCAGGGCGGTCAGGGCGGCGGCCGGGGGCCGGGCGTGCACGGCCTCGGCCGGCAGGTGCCGCTCCAGCCGCAGCAGCGCCAGGGCGGCGCCGAGCGAGGCGGCGGTCAGGACGGCCCAGGGCAGGCGGCCGTCCACGGCGAGCAGGGCGGTGAAGAGGGAGGGGGCGAGGGCGCCGGCCAGCGAGTGGGACAGCTGGTAGGTGGCCAGGTAGCGGCCGCGGACCGGCTCGGGGGCGGCGGAGACCGACAGGGCGCCGCCGGAGGGGCTGTGCACCAGCTCGCCGAGGGTGTAGACGATGACGATGACGAGCAGGGCGGCCAGGGTCGCGCCGCGGCCGGGGCGCAGCGTGCCGAGGACGGTCTGGCCGGTGAAGGCGGCGGCGAAGAGCACGGCGCCGAGGGCGGCCGAGCGGGTGCGGCGGGCGCCGGAGCGGCGGACCCGGCCGGCGACGAGTACGCCGATCCCCGCGCACAGGGCGGTGTTCAGGGTGAAGGCCGCTCCGGTGACGGAGTCGGGGGCGGCGAGCCAGGTGGTGAGGTAGAGGGGGAAGAGGACGGAGAGGGCGGAGTATCCGAGCGCGGTGAGGAAGTTGGCGGCGGTCAGGCCGAGGAAGGGGCGGTCGCGCAGGACCGTCCGGTAGCCGGCCGCGGCCTTCGGCGCGGCGGAGGGGGCGGCCGGCTCGGCGGGGAAGGGGCGGACCCTGCTGACGAGGAGTCCGGCGAGGGCGAAGGCCGCGGAGTTGCCCCAGGCGGTCCAGTCGAAGGCGCCGGTGCCCCACAGGGCCAGCACCCCGGAGACGAGGAGGGCGCCCGCGCCCATCCCGGCGTTCTGCAGGGCCCGGGTGGAGGCCTGGAGGCGGTCGCGGGCGGCGCCTCGGGCCACCTCCCCGATGAGGGACTGCTGCACGACGGAGAAGGAGCGGTCGGCGAGCGCGGTGACGAGGGCGACGGCGGCGAAGGCGGGAAGGGAGTCAGCGAAGGGGTAGAGGGCGAAGCCGAGCGCCCTGATCGCGTAGAGCACCAGGTTGACCCGCTGGGCGCCGAAGCGGTCGACGGCCGTGCCGGCCAGCGGCATGAAGGCCAGCCCGGCCACCCCGGTGACCGTCATGACCAGGCCCACGAGGGTGAAGGAGAGGCCTGTGACGTGGTGGAAGAAGACGAGCGAGAAGGGGACGTACATGCCGATCCCGATCGCGCTGATTCCGATGCCGAGGAGCAGCGACCGCTCCCCCGCGACCTTCGCCTCCCCGGCTGTGGACGCCTCGCCCCTGAACACTGCCATGACGGCCCCTCCCCCACGATTCGGTTGCTAGTAAGTAGCTTAGCGCTAAGCCACTTTCCGTCAAGCAACTTTCTTGCGAACGGTCCGAGGAGACCGGAATACTGCGCTCATGAGTGAGGACAAGGACGCGGTCGACGCGATCACGGCCCAGTGGTTCGCCGTGCGCCCCGAGCTGGACACGGTTCCCATGGCCGTCTTCGGGCGGATCTACCGGATCGCCAAGGCGATGGGCGACGCGATGGAGGAGCGCTACCAGCGCTTCGGCCTCTCGCGCGGGGAGTTCGACGTCGTCGGCACGCTGCGCCGTTCGGACGCCCCGTACACGCTCTCGCCCCGCCAGCTCTCGGCGACGCTCATGCTCACCACGGGCGGCATGACGGGGCGGCTGGACAAGCTGGAGAAGGCGGGTCTGCTCTGCCGCAAGCCCGATCCGCACGACCGGCGGGGGCTCCAGGTGACGATCACCGACCGCGGCCTCGCGCTCGTCGACGAAGCCGTCACCGCCGGCCTTGAGGTGCAGCGGGAAGCCCTCACCGGGCTGACCGACGAAGAGGTCGCGCAGCTCACCGGCCTGCTGCGCAAACTGATGGCCGCCGTCTGAGGACATGACGAGGCGCCGGGGGTCGACGCACGGCCGGTACGGATCGGCGGTGCGGACCCCCGGCGCCCGGGAAGGTCACGCGGCTGCGGCCCCGCAGGGGCCGGGCCGGGTCAGGCCTGCTTCTTCTTCGGCCTGTCCGACTTGTCGAGGGCCATCACGAGACCCACGATGACCAGGAAGATGACGATCGGCAGGGCCACGTACAGGCCGAGCGTCTCGCCGATGCTCAGGCCCGGGCCCGGGTCGTCGCCGTCGTCGCGGGTCAGCGCGAGAGCGGGAGACGTCATCAGCAGCATCATCAGCGTCGTTCCGGCCGAGACGGCGCCGGCGCGCAGAGCGTTCTTCTTGTCCACGGTGCAAACGTAGCGAACACCTAAACGCCGCGCGCGCCCGGGGGTGCCGTACGGGGGCCCGCCCCCTCCCGGACCGCGCTGAGCAGCGCGTTCGCCCGGGGCGAGGCCATCAGCTCCTCCAGGGTCAGGGGCCTGCCGGAGGCATCGGCGACCGGCAGGCGCCAGTTGGGGTACTGGTCCCAGGTGCCCGGCAGGTTCTGCGGCCGCCGGTCGCCCACCGCGTCCGGCAGCCAGACGCCCACCAGCCGCGCGGGCGTGCGCAGCAGGAAGGCGTACAGGGCCTGCACGGCGGCCTCCTCGCCCTTGGTGTCCAGGCCCAGCCCGTCCAGCAGCGCCAGCCACTCGGCGGTGTCGGCCGCGTCCTCGGCCCGCTCCTGTTCGGCCGGACGCGTCAGCAGGCCCAGGCGGTCGCGCAGTTCCACGTGGCCGCCGGCGAGCTTGGCGGCCGTGGGCGGCAGGTCGTGGGTGGTGACGGTGGCCAGGCAGTCCGCCCGCCAGGCCTGCGGGGCGAGCGGTCCGCCGGCGCCCGCCCAGTCCCGCTCGAACCACAGCACCGACGTGCCGAGCACCCCGCGCCGGGCCAGGGCCCGCCGCACGTGCGGTTCCACCGTCCCGAGGTCCTCACCGATGACCGGGGCGCCGGCCCGGTGCGCCTCCAGCACCAGGACCGCCAGCATGGCCTCGCCGTCGTAGCCGACGTAGGTGCCCTCGGCGGGCGGGGTCCCCTCGGGGATCCACCAGAGCCGGAAGAGGCCCATGACGTGGTCGATGCGCAGTGCACCGGCGTACCGGAACACCCCGCGCAGCAGGGCCCGCAGGGGCTCGTAGCGCATGCCGGCGAGCACGTCCGGGCGCCACGGCGGCAGTCCCCAGTCCTGGCCGCGCGCGTTGAAGGCGTCCGGCGGGGCTCCGACGCTCATGCGGCGGGCGTGGAGGGCGGGCTCGAAGGCGTCCGAACCGTCCGGGTGCACGCCGACGGCCAGGTCGTGCACGATGCCGACGCTCATGCCGGCCTCGCGGGCGGCCCGCTGGGCCGCGACGAGCTGGCCGTCCGTCAGCCAGACCGTCCAGCGGTGGAAGTCGGCGCTCGTCCCCGGGTCGTCCCCGGCGCGCGAGGCCTGCCAGCCGGCGTGGACGTCCAGCATGGCGCCCCCGTCCTCGCAGAACGCGCGGTAGTCCGCCTCCCGTTCGGCGGTCCGCGGGACGGCGTACAGCAGGCGCAGCGCCCGCCGCTTGAGCTCCCAGACGGCGTCCCGGTCGATCAGCGCGCCCTTCTCCAGCACCTCGTGGCGCAGCGCGGCGCCGCGGGCGGCCAGTTCGGCGAGCGCCTCCCGGTCGGGGCAGGCCGCGTACTCGGGGACGTCCTCGATCCGCAGGTGGACGGGGTCGGGGAAGCGGCGCGAGGACGGCCGGTACGGGGAGGGGTCGGTCGGCGTCCCCGGCAGCGCGGCGTGCAGCGGGTTGACCTGGATGAAGTCCGTGCCGTGGGTCCGGGCGGCCCAGCGGGCGAGCTCGGCGAGGTCCCCGAGGTCGCCCATGCCCCAGGAGCGCTCGGAGAGCAGGGAGTAGAGCTGGACGAGCAGGCCGTGGGCGCGTTCGGGGGCGGCGGGGGCCCGTGCGGGGGCCACGACCAGGGTGGCCCCGGCGATCCGGCCGTCGGGGGTCTCGGCGGTGATCCGGTGGATGCCGAGGGGAAGTCCGTCGCCCCAGGGGAGTTCCTCGCCGGAGCCCTCCGCCAGCACCCGGACCCGGCTGCCCGGCGGGAGCCCGGCGGGCAGGGGCGCGACGGGCTCCCCCCGCCAGAGCACCACCGTCGGTGGCAGCAGCCGGGCGGCGGCCGCCCGGGTGCCCTCCTCGGCGACGACCCGGACGTCGGCGTCGTCCGTGACGACGCCGAGCAGGCCGAGGACGCTCCTGACGGTGGCCTCGGGGACCCGGACGGTGACGTCCGGTGCGGGCTGGTAGGCGGTGGCGATGCCGTGGAGGGCGGCGAGCCGGGCCAGGTCGTCCATGGACGGGCGCTCCTTCGTGCGTGCGGCAGCAGGGGATGAGGGTGGGTCAGAAGCGTGGAGCACAAAGGCGGGACGCCGCCGGGGAACACCGCAGCCATACCCACTCGGAGGGATCGCATTCCTGCCACATCCGGGGCAGATCACCCACCCGCATTGACACTCCAGCCGCACGGGTGGTGGGCTCGGGCTCATTCGTACGAGTGGGGGACGTCTCGCGACGAGGAGGCTCTGTGCAGCTCAGGGGCAGGAAACGGTCGACGGCCGCGGCCATCGCGGTCATCGGGTCGCTGCTCGGCGGCGCCGTGGCCTCCACACCGCCGGGGTTCCTCGCGGGCTCCGCCTCCCCCGACGCCCCGAACCCCGCGCCGGGCTCCGGGGGCGCCGCCGGTGCTGCGGGCGTGGGCGCCAACGGCGCCGTCGGCCCCGCGCTCGACCCCGGCGCCGACACCCCGCGGGCCGCCTCCGAGGGGCCCGCCGTGTGGCCCCGGCCGCAGTCGATGACCGCCGACCAGACGCGCGAGATACCTCTGGGCACGGAGGCCGTGCTGGTGGCCCCGGCCGACGCCGACCCGTACGCCGTCGAGGTCGTGCGACAGGCCCTGCGCAGGGCGGGCGTGAAGACCCTGCACGAGCCGGAGCCCGGGGAGCCGCTGCCCGAGCGGGGCACCCTCGTACGGCTCCAGGACGCGGGCGCGCAGGAGGCGCTGACGGCGCTCGGCGCGACCGCGGCCACGGACCTGCCCCACGGCGGTTACCGGCTGGCCGTGGGACGGCCCGGCGGGCGGGACACGGTCGCCCTGGCCGGCGTGGGAGAGGAGGGGCTCTTCCACGCGGCGCAGACACTGCGTCAGCTGCTGGGCGCGGGCCGCGGGAAGGTGCCCGGCGTCCTGGTGCGGGACTGGCCGGCCGCGCCGGTGCGCGGGATCACCGAGGGGTTCTACGGGCAGCCGTGGACCCAGCAGCAGCGTCTGGCCCAGGTGGAGTTCATGGGCCGCACCAAGCAGAACCGGCTGCTGATCGCCCCCGGCGACGACACGTACCGCACGACGGGCTGGCGCGAGGACTACCCGCGGGAGCGGCAGGAGGAGTTCCGCGCGTTGGCCGAGCGGGCCCGCGCCAACCGGGTCGTCCTGGCCTGGGCGGTCACCCCCGGACAGTCCATGTGCCTGTCGTCGGCGGCCGACCGGGCGGCGCTCGCCCGCAAGGTGGACGCCATGTGGGACCTGGGCTTCCGCGCCTTCCAGGTGCAGTTCCAGGACGTCAGCTACACCGAGTGGGGCTGCCGCGCGGACCTGGAGCGGTACGGGAGGGGCCCGCAGGCCGCCGCCAAGGCGCACGCGGAGGTCGCGAACGAGCTGGCCGCGCACCTGGCCGCCCGGTACCCCGGGGCGCCGGCGCTGTCGTTGCTGCCGACCGAGTACTACCAGGAGGGCGCCACCGCCTACCGAACGGCCCTGGCCCGCGGGCTGGACCCACGGGTGGAGGTCGCCTGGACGGGCGTCGGCGTGGTGCCGCGCACGATCACCGGCAAGGAACTGGCCGGTGCGCGCTCCGCCCTGGGGCAGCAGCCCCTGATCACCATGGACAACTACCCGGTGAACGACTGGGACCCGGGCCGCATCTTCCTCGGCCCGTACGCCGGCCGCGAACCGGCGGTGGCGGGCGGCTCGGCGGCGCTGCTGGCCAACGCGATGCAGCAGCCCGTCCTGTCGCGCATCCCGCTCTTCACGGCGGCCGACTTCGCCTGGAACCCGCGCGGATACCGGGCCGGCGAGTCCTGGCAGGCGGCGGTGCGCGACCTCTCGGGCTCCGACCCGCGCGAGCGCGAGGCGGTGGCCGCGCTGGCCGGCAACACCGTGTCGTCCGGGCTCAAGCAGGAGGAGTCGGCGTACCTGAAACCGCTGGTCGAGCAGTTCTGGAAGGCCCGGGCCGCGGGTGATCCGGCGGCCGGGACCGAGCTGCGCAGGGCGTTCACGGTGATGCGCGAGACCCCGGCCCGGCTGACCGCGCTCTCGGACGAAGCAGGGCCCTGGATGGAACGGCTCTCGCACTACGGAGCCGCGGGCGAACTGGCCGTCGACGTCCTGCAGGCCCAGGCCCGCGGCGACGGGGCGGCCGCCTGGCAGGCCTCCCGGGCACTCGCCGAGGCCCGCCGGGCGCTGGCCGAACCCGGGCCGGCCCAGGTGGACAAGGCCGTCATGGACCCCTTCCTGAAGAAGGCGGCGGAAGAGGCGGACGCCTGGACCGGCATCGCCCGCACGACCGGCACGGTGACCAAGGACGCGCAGTCCTGGACGGTCCGGCTGGACGCCGCCCGCCCGGTGTCGGCGGTCACGGTGATGACGGACCCGCTGGGGGCGGGCACGCGGGGCGCCGTGGTCGAGGTCCACGTACCGGGCGAGGGCTGGCGCAAGGTCGCCGACGCGGCGGCGTCGGGCTGGACCCAGACCGACACGGCGGGGGTGCGCGCGGACGCGGTGCGCCTGGCCTGGGCCGGGGACGCGCCCGTGGTGCAACAGGTGGTCCCGTGGTTCGGGGACGGTCCCCGGGCGCGCTTCGAGCTGGCGGACGGGGGCCGGACGGACGCCGAGATCGGCGGCGCCCCGCAGCGGGTCACGGCGCAGCTGTCGGCCCTGGGGGCCGGCGAGGTCCGCGGTCCGCTGACGGCGCAGCCGCCGGCGGGCATGGAGGTGCGTCTGCCGCAGACCGCGGTGGTCCCGCGCGGGGGCCGGGCGTCGATCCCGCTGGAGGTCGTCGTCGCCGCGAACACCCCGCCGGGCGACTATCGGATCCCGGTGGCCTTCGACGGCGAGACCCGGATCCTGACGGTACGGGCGGTGCCCCGGACCGGCGGACCGGATCTGCTGCGGACCGCGCGGGCGAGCTCCTCGGCGAACGAGACCGCCTCGTTCCCGGCCTCGGCGGCCGTGGACGGCTCCCCCTCCACCCGCTGGTCGTCACCGGCCGTGGACGGCGCGTGGTGGCAGGCGGAGCTGAGCGCCCCGCGCCGGGTCGGGCGGCTGGAGCTCTACTGGCAGGACGCCCACCCCTCCGCCTACCGGGTGGAGACCTCCGCCGACGGGGTGACCTGGCGGCCGGCCGCGGCCGTCACGAACTCCCGGGGCGGCCACGAGTCGCTCCGGCTGGACGCCACGGCACCGGACACCCGGTTCCTGCGGGTGACGTGCGAGCGCCGCGCGACGCGCTACGGCTGCTCGCTGTGGACGGCGGAGGCCTACGCGGTCACGCCGTAGCCCCGCCCGTCCCGGCACCGGGCCCCGGCCCGCGCCACGCCGGAGCGCCGGCGGGGCCGGTGCGGGCCGGTGCGGGCCTCGTCGGCCCGCACCGGGTGGGGCCGGGGCGCTCAGGAGGCCGCCACGCCGATCCCGATCCGTTCCAGCGCGTCGTCGGCCCCGTACGGCTGGAGGTACGGCATCCACCGGGGGTCCCGGTGGCCGGTGCCGATGATGCGCCAGGCCAGGCCCGAAGGAGGGGCCGGCTGGTGGCGCAGGCGCCAGCCCAGTTCCAGCAGGTGCCGGTCGGCCTTGACGTGGTTGCAGCGCCGGCACGCCGCGACGACGTTGTCCCAGACGTGCTGTCCGCCCCGGCTGCGCGGAATGACGTGGTCGACGCTGGTGGCGACGGCCCCGCAGTACATGCAGCGGCCGCCGTCCCGCGCGAACAGCGCGCGCCGGGTGAGTGGAACGGGCCCCCGGTAGGGGACCCGCACGAAGCGCTTGAGGCGTACCACGCTGGGCGCGGGGACGACCCGTGTCGCGCTGTGCAGATAGGCGCCGGATTCCTCCAGGGAGACTGCCTTGTTCTCCAGGACGAGGACGAGCGCGCGGCGGAGCGGTACGACGCCGAGGGGCTCGTACGACGCGTTGAGGACCAGGACGTGCGGCACGGACTGCCTCCTTGTACGCCGGCGGCGCGTGGCTCGCGCCGGGACGATCTGCTCTCCAGTCTCTCCTTACGGCTGGTCGAAGCGCCACCACTCGCCCGTAACGGGTCCGAGGTGTTTTCAACCACAGTCAGTCATCCCCAGGTGAGTCTGGTCTCTCCCTCGAACAGGGCGCCAAGGTGAAGGGATTGCCCCGTTAGTGTGGATGGTCTGCCCCGCACATCCGCCCGCGGACTCCGTCCACGCCGGACCCCCGGCGGGCAGACCGCTACATCTGGAGGTTCCTGTCGTGCCCTGGCCCGCCGCTCTGCTGCCCCTCGCAGCCGATGTCCCGGACGCGCCCGCTTCGGTCAAGGAGGCGCAGGAGAGCGTCAACGAGGCCGCGAGCTTCATCGAGCAGAACTGGGCCACCTGGCTGAGCATCGGCCTGCGGATCCTGCTGATCGTCGTGATAGCCGCGGTGATCCGGTCGGCCGTGCGCAAGGCGCTGACCAAGCTCATAAGCCGGATGAACACCAGCGCCGAGGCGGTCGAGGGCACCGCGCTCGGCGGACTGCTGGTCAACGCCGAGCGGCGGCGCCAGCGGTCGGAGGCGATCGGCTCCGTCCTGCGGTCGGTGGCGTCCTTCCTGATCCTGGGCACGGCCGCGCTGATGGTCCTGGCCGCGCTGAAGATCGATCTGGCGCCGCTGCTGGCGAGTGCCGGTGTGGCCGGTGTCGCCATCGGCTTCGGTGCCCGCAACCTGGTCACGGACTTCCTCTCCGGCGTCTTCATGATCATGGAGGACCAGTACGGCGTCGGTGACAAGATCGACGCCGGGGTGGCCTCGGGCGAGGTCATCGAGGTCGGCCTGCGCGTGACGAAGCTGCGCGGCGACAGCGGCGAGATCTGGTACGTGCGCAACGGTGAGATCAAGCGGATCGGCAACCTCAGCCAGGGCTGGGCGACCGCGGGCGTGGACGTGCAGGTCAAGCCGTCCGAGAACCTGACGCGGATCCGCGAGGTGGTGCAGCAGGTCGCCGACTCGATGGCGAAGGAGTCCCCCTGGGACGAGCGCCTGTGGGGTCCGGTGGAGGTGCTGGGCCTGGACGAGGTGCTCCTCGCCTCGATGACGGTGAAGGTGTCCGCGAAGACGATGCCGGGCCAGCAGTTCGCGGTGGAGCGCGAGCTGCGCTGGCGGATCAAGGAGGCCTTCGACGCCGCGGGCATCCGGATCATCGGCGGCGTGCCGGCCGGGGACGACGAGGACGAGGCCCCCGCGGACCCGTCGGCCTCCGTCGCCGCGCCGTCCGCCCTGGCGAACCCCACCTCCCCGCAGTCCCTGGCCACGGCCCCGATCCCGGCGCCGTCGAACCCGAAGATCACCAAGTAGCGCCGGCCCCGCACTCCCGCTGCCCCGCAGGTCCGGTCCGCACGGACGGACCTGCGGGGCAGCGGCATTGACACGGCTCGCGGGGTGATAGGAAACTTACCTAACAGAACACCTCGGTGAGGGAGAGCCGCCGCATGCCCGCCGCCACGCCCGGAACGCCCAGCCTGTTGCGCGCCATGAACGACCGGGCCGCACTCGACCTCCTGCTGACGCACGGACCGCTGTCCCGGACCCGCATCGGGCACCTGACGGGGCTGTCCAAGCCCACCGCCTCCCAGCTGCTGGCCCGTCTGGAGGCGGCCGGACTGGTCGTGGCCACCGGCACCGACGGCGGCCGCCCCGGCCCCAGCGCCCAGTTGTACGCGATCAACCCGCGGGCCGCGTACGTCGGCGGCGTCGACGTCACCCCCGGGCGCGTCCTGGCGGCCGTCGCCGACCTGACCGGCACCGTGGTCGCCTCCCACGAGGTCCCGTACACGGAGGGCGCGGACGCCGTGGGCCAGGTGACCGAGGCCCTCGGCGGAGCCGTCAAGGCCGCCGGACCCACCCTGTCCGAGCTGCACCGGGTCGTCATCGGCACGCCCGGCGCCTTCGACCCGCAGACCGGCCGGCTGCGCTACGCCAGCCACCTCCCCGGCTGGCACTCCCCCACCCTCCTCGACGACCTGGCGGCGGCCCTGCCGGTGCCCGTCGAGTACGAGAACGACGTCAACCTCGCCGCCGTCGCCGAGCAGCGCCTCGGCGCCGCCCGCGGCCACGAGGACTTCGTCCTGCTGTGGAACGAGGAGGGGCTCGGTGCCGCGCTGGTGTTCGGCGGCCGACTGCACCGCGGCTGGACCGGCGGCGCGGGCGAGGTGGGCTTCCTGCCCGTACCGGGCCGCCCCCTGGTCCGGCAGGTCACCCGGGCGAACTCCGGCGGCTACCAGGAACTGGCCGGCGTGGAGGGACTGCCCCGGCTCGCCGCGGAGCTGGGCGCCGCGGCCCCCGCCGCCCCGGAACCGGCCGCGCCGCGGCCGCCGGGCACCCCGTACGGACCGGAGGTCGCCGCCGCCGTCGCGCTGCTCGAACGGGCCGCCGCCGCTCCCGAGGGGGCGCACCTGCGCTTCCTCCAGGAGTACGCCACCGCCCTGGCCACCGGTCTCGCCTCAGTGGTCGCCGTCCTGGACCCGGAGATCGTGGTCCTGGCCGGGGCCGCGATCGCCGCGGGCGGTGAACCGCTGCGCGAGCTGCTGGAGGCCGAGCTCGCCGAACTGGCCCCCTCGCGCCCCCGCCTGGTCCCCGGCGAGGTCCTGGAACGGCCTGTCCTGCGCGGTGCGCTGGAGAGCGCCCTGGCCGCCACCCGCGACGAGGTCTTCGACACCTCCCGCTGACCCGCGCACCCGCGCCGCTCCTACGCTCCCCCGCTGCCCCTCCTCCCTCCCCCACTCCCTCCCTCACGCCCACGCGCCACGCTCCGCCGGCACCCCCAGGCCCCCACCGGAAGTTCCCTCCCGCAGAGAGCGAGCCCCGCCATGCCCAGAACCGGACGCCCGACCACCGTGACCGCCCTCCTCGCCGCGATATCCGCCCTCGCCACCGCGTGCACCGGCCAGGCCGCCGACACCGCCTCCGACGATCCGAAGGCGGACGTCACCGTCACCTTCTGGCACGGCTGGTCCGCGCCCAGCGAGGCCAAGGCGATCGAGGACAACATCGCCCGCTTCGAGAAGGCGCACCCGAACATCAAGGTCAAGGTCATCGGCAACATGACCGACGACAAGATCAACCAGGCGCTGCGCGCGGGCGGGGACAAGGCCCCCGACGTGGTCTCCTCCTTCACCACCGACAGCGTGGGCAAGTTCTGCAACTCCCGCGCCTTCGCCGACCTCAACCCCTTCCTGGAGAAGTCCGGGATCGACAAGACCAAGGTCTTCCCCAAGACCCTGCTGGAGTACACGCAGTTCAACGGCAACCAGTGCACGCTGCCGCTGCTCAACGACGCGTACGGCCTCGTCTACAACAAGACGGCCTTCGACGCGGCCGGCATCACCGAACCCCCCAGGACGTGGAGCCGGTTCGTCGAGGTCGCCCGGAAGCTGACCACGCCGGACGCGTCGGGCGACTCCTACGAACGGGTCGGCCTCATGCCCACCTTCCACGGCTACGAGACCACCCCCATGCGGCTCGCCGCGCAGTGGAGCCCCACCTGGTTCGCCGCCGACGGCCGCTCCAACCTCGCCGCCGACCCGGCCTTCACGAAGATGCTGACCGCGCAGAAGGACCTGGTGGCGGCGCTCGGCGGCTACGAGAGGCTGGAGCGGTTCCGCAGCACCTTCGGCGACGAGTGGAGCGCCGAACACCCCTTCCACACGGGCAAGGTGGCCATGCAGATCGACGGCGAGTGGCGCGCCCCGATGGCCGCGGAGGCTGGCGTCGGCTTCGAGATCGCCACCGCACCGCTGCCCGTCCCCGACGACCAGGCCGACGACTACGGCAAGGGCTATCTCTCCGGCACCGTCATGGGGATCGCCTCGGGCAGCCGGAAGCAGAACGCCGCCTGGGAGCTGGTCAGATACATGACCACCGACACCGACGCCGTGGTGGCCTTCGCCAACGCCATCCACAACGTGCCGTCCACGCTCGCCGCCCTGGAGTCGCCGGCGCTGCGGGTGACCCCCGAGTCCAAGACCTTCCTCGACATCGCCCGGCACCCGAAGTCCAGTACCACCCCGGCCCGCGCCGACGGCGGCACCTACCAGCTGACCTTCACGGACTTCGCGTACGCCGTCGAGAAGGGCGACGTCACCGACATCCCGGCCGGCCTCGCCAGGACCGACCGGCAGATCGACACGGACATCGCGAAGGCGGAGTAGACCGATGACCGGCCCCCGCTCCCTGCGGTCGAAACGGCGCCGCGGCGCCCTGCGGACCGCGGCGTTCATGTCCCCCTGGCTGATCGGTTTCTCGGTCTTCTTCGTCTACCCGCTCCTGTCCACCCTGTACTTCTCCTTCACCCGGTACGACGGCTTCCGCGAACCGGTCCCGAGCGGGCTGGACAACTGGAGCTACGTCTTCACCGACTATCCGCTGTTCTGGCCCGCGATGCGCAACACCCTCTGGCTGGTCCTGGTGATGGTGACCTGCCGGGTCGCCTTCGGCCTCGGTATCGGTCTGCTCATCACGAGGATCAAGACGGGCGCCGGGATCTTCCGGACCCTCTTCTACCTGCCCTACCTGGCCCCGCCGGTCGCCGCGACCCTCGCCTTCGTCTTCCTCCTCAACCCCGGCACCGGCCCCGTCAACACCCTGCTGGACGCGGTGGGCCTGCCCGCCCCCGGCTGGTTCACCGACGCCGACTGGTCGAAGCCGGCGCTGACCGCCCTCGCGCTGTGGGGGGTGGGCGACCTGATGGTGATCTTCATGGCCGCGCTGCTCGACGTACCGAAGGAGCAGTACGAGGCGGCCGAGCTGGACGGGGCGGGGCGCTGGGCGCGCTTCCGGCACATCACGCTGCCCAACATCGCGCCGATCGTCCTGTTCGCCGTGGTCACCGGGGTCATCCAGGCCATGCAGTACTACGCCCAGCCGCTGGTCGCCGGCAAGGTCGCCGCCGGCGTGATCGGCGGCTCGGGCCAGCAGTTCGAGCCGGGCTACCCCGACAAGTCGACCCTCACCCTGCCCCAGCTCGTCTACAACCTCGGGTTCCAGCGCTTCGACTACGGCGCCGCCTGCGTCGTCGCCCTGGTCCTGTTCGCCCTCTCCATGGCCTGCACCGCACTCCTGATGCGGCGCCGTGGCGGTCTGATCGGAGCAGGTGGATGAGCGGCGGCGCGCACGGCCCGAGGAGGAACCCGTCGGCGGTCCTGCACTGGGTCGGGGTGCACGCGCTCGGCGTGGCCGCCGCCCTCTTCTTCGTCCTCCCCTTCGTCTTCCTCCTCCTCACCTCGCTGATGGGCGACCGGCAGGCTCTGACCCGCGACCTGTGGCCCGACACCTGGGAGTGGGACAACTACGCGGAGGTGTGGCACACCCCGGGCTTCCTGACCTGGTGGCGCAACACGCTCCTGTACGCCGGACTGGGCACCCTGTTGACCGTGGTCTCCTCCGTTCCCGTCGCGTACGCCCTCGCCAGGTTCCGCTTCCGCGGCCGACGGCTGTCGCTGCTGCTCGTGATCGCCATGATGATGCTGCCGCCGCAGGTGGTGGTCATCCCCATGTACCTCTTCTGGGCCAGACAGCTCGACCTGTCCGGCACCCTGTGGCCGCTGATCGTCCCGATGGCCTTCGGCGACGCGTTCTCCGTCTTCCTGCTCCGGCAGTTCCTGCTGACCATCCCCGACGAGTACCTGGACGCGGCCCGCGTGGACGGTTGCGGCGAGGTGCGCACGCTGCTGCGGGTGGTCCTGCCGATGGCCCGGCCCGGGATCGCCGCCGCCGCCCTGTTCCAGTTCTTCTGCGCCTGGAACGACTACTTCGGCCCGCAGATCTACGCCTCCGACAACCCGGCCGCCTGGACCCTCAGTTACGGACTGGAGTCCTTCAAGGGGGCGCACCACACCAACTGGAACCTGACCATGGCCGCGACCGTGCTGGTCATGGCCCCGGTGATCGTCCTCTTCTTCTTCGCCCAGAAGGCGTTCGTCGAGGGAGTCACCCTGACCGGCGTGAAAGGCTGACGACGTTGAAACTCGCAGTGGTGGGCGGCGGTTCCACCTACACCCCCGAACTGGTCGACGGCTTCGCGCGGCTGCGCGACACCCTGCCGGTGAGCGAGCTGGTGCTGATCGACCCGGCCACCGAACGGCTGGAGCTGATCGGTGCCCTCGCCCGCCGGATCTTCGCCCGGCAGGACCACGCCGGCACGGTCACCACGACCACCGACCTCGACGCGGGCGTCGCCGGCGCCGACGCGGTCCTCCTCCAGCTGCGCGTCGGCGGGCAGGCCGCCCGGCTGCAGGACGAGACCTGGCCCCTGGAGTGCGGCTGCGTCGGGCAGGAGACCACCGGCGCGGGCGGGCTCGCCAAGGCCCTGCGGACCGTCCCGGTCGTGCTCGACATCGCCGAACGGGTCCGCCGGGCCGCCCCGGACGCCTGGATCATCGACTTCACCAACCCGGTCGGGATCGTCACCCGGGCCCTCCTGCGGGCGGGCCACCGGGCCGTCGGACTGTGCAACGTCGCCATCGGCCTCCAGCGCAAGTTCGCGGCCCTCCTGGACCTCGCCCCCGCCGACGTCCACCTGGACCACGTGGGCCTCAACCACCTCACCTGGGAGCTGGGCGTGCGCAAGGGCGGCCCGGACGGCGAGGACCTGCTGCCCGGGCTGCTCGCCGCCCACGGCGAGGCCGTCGCCTCCGACCTGCGGCTGCCGCGGGCGGTGCTGGACCGGCTCGGCGTCGTGCCCTCGTACTACCTGCGCTACTTCTACGCCCACGACGAGGTCGTACGGGAGCTGGGCACCAAGCCCTCCCGGGCCGCCGAGGTCGCCGCGATGGAGCGTGAACTCCTCGCCCTGTACGCCGACCCGGCCCTCGACGAGAAGCCCGCTCTGCTGGCGAAGCGGGGCGGCGCCTTCTACTCGGAGGCGGCCGTGGACCTGGCGGCCGCCCTGCTGGGCGGCGGCGGCCCGGACGTGCAGGTCGTCAACACGTACAACAACGGCACGCTGCCCTTCCTGCCCGACGACGCCGTCGTCGAGGTCCAGGCCCGCGTCCGCGCCGCCGACGGCGCCGCGCCCGGCCCCGTACCGCTGCCGGTACCGCGGTTGGACCCGCTGTTCACCGGGCTGATCGCGCACGCGACGGCGTACGAGGACCTCGCGCTGGACGCGGCCCTGCGGGGCGGCCGCGAGCGGGTGTTCAAAGCCCTGCTGGCGCACCCGCTGGTCGGCCAGTACGACCTCGCCGAAGGACTGACCGACCGGCTCCTCGCGCACAACAAGGAGCACCTGCCATGGGCGTGACCGGCGCGGGCCTCCCCCCGGTCCTGGCGATCGACGCGGGCAACAGCAAGACGGACGTCGCCCTGCTCGGCCCCGACGGCTCCGTCCTGGCCACCGGGCAGGCCGGCGGCTTCCAGCCGCCCCGGACCGGGGTGGCCGCGGCCGTGGACGTCCTGGCCGAGGCGCTGGCCTCCGCGGGGGTGCGTCCCGGGGCCGGCGGCGGGCCGGTCGCGGCCCACGTGACGGCCTGCCTCGCGAACGCCGACTTCCCGGTGGAGGAGCGGCGGCTGGCGCGGGAGATCGAGGGCCGCGGCTGGGGGCGCACCACCGCCGTGCACAACGACACCTTCGCCCTGCTGCGCGCCGGCCTGCCCACCGGCGCGCCACCGCGCGGTGTCGCGGTGGTGTGCGGGGCGGGCATCAACTGCGTCGGCATGACCCCCGACGGGCGGACCGCGCGCTTCCCCGCCGTCGGACGGATCTCCGGCGACTGGGGCGGCGGGGGCGGACTGGCCGAGGAGGCCCTGTGGTTCGCGGCCCGCGCGGAGGACGGGCGGGGCGCCGCCACGGAACTGGCCCGGGCGCTGCCCGCGCGCCTCGGCCACACCTCGATGGCCTCCCTCATCGAGGCGCTGCACCTGGGCGGCGTACCGGCCGGCCGGAGGCACGAACTCACGCCGGTGCTGTTCGAGGTGGCCGCCGCCGGGGATCCGGTGGCGCTCTCGCTGGTGCACCGTCAGGCGGACGAGGTCGTGGCCATGGCGGTGGTGGCGCTGGACCGCCTGCACCTCCTGGGCGAGGAGGTGCCGGTGGTGCTGGGCGGCGGGGTCCTGGCGGCCCGGCATCCGCGGCTCGACGAGCGGATCGCGGCGGGCCTCGCCGAACGGGCCCCGCACGCCCGCGCCGTCGTGGTCACGGCGCCCCCGGTACTGGGCGCCGGACTGCTCGGGCTGGACGCGGTCGGGGCCCCGGCGGAGGCCCACGGAAAACTCCGTGCCCATTTCGGTTGAACGCGCCCCGGAACGCCCCGGGTCTGGAACCGTTACGCCCGTAAGGACGTATTGACGGTGAAGGGGTGACGAAAGGCACCCGCGGGGGCGGATCGCCCCGGATCCAGCACCGGGTGCTGTGGTCCACCGGCACTACGGCCATACTGCTGCTGCGCAGCGGGGATCCCCCCTGCGCCGGCTGGGGGACGACAGGACCGAGGGGGAGGTCACGGTGGCGATCACATCACGCGCGCCCGCGCCCGGGGGTGGTGCCTCCGCGCCGCCCGCCGGCGCGCCGGCGTCGCCGCCCGCCGGGCCACCCCGGCGGCGCACCGCCTGGTCCGAGGGCGTGCAGCGGCTGCGCGAGGCGGCGACCACCGAGCCGGGCCGGCTGCGGATCGTCGGCGCGGTACTGGCAGCCCTGATCGTGCTGTTCGGCACGGTCAGCGTGTGGGAGATGTCCGACCGGGCCACCGCCGCCGACGACGTGGTGGGACGCAGCCAGCCGCTGAGCGCGGACGCGGCCAGCATCTACCGCTCCCTCGCCGACGCCGACACCACCTCCTCCAGCGGTTTCCTCCTCGGCGCCCAGGAACCGCGCGAGGTCCGCCGGCGCTACGAGCAGGACATCGCCAACGCCTCCCGGCTGCTGGTGAGCGCCGCCGCGAACACCGGCGGCAACAAGGAGTCCCGCGAGCAGATCACCCTGCTGAGCGAACAGCTGCCGCGCTACACCGGCCTGATCGAGCAGGCCCGCGCCACCAACCGGCAGGGCCTGCCGCTGGGCGGCGCGTACCTGCGCTACGCCAACGAGCAGATGACCACCCAGCTGCTGCCCGCCGCCCAGCGGCTCTACGAGGCGGAGACCCGGCGGCTGCACACCGACGACGCCGCCGCCCGGGCCTGGCCACTGGGTTCACTGGCCCTCGGCGTGCTCGCCGTGGCCGCCCTGGTGTGGGCGCAGCGGCGCAACTACCGGCACACGAACCGGGTCTTCAACCACGGCCTGGTGGCGGCGACCGCCGCTTCCGTGGTGGTGCTGCTCTGGCTGTCCGTCGGCCACGCGGTGGCGCGTTCTTCGCTGAGTGAAGCCCGTACGGACGGGCAGGAGTCGATGAAGGTGCTCAACGACGCGCGGATCGCCTCCCTCCAGGCCCGGGCCAGTGAGAACCTGACACTGATCGCGCGGGGCGCCGTACTGGCCGAGGACAAGAAGTCCGACAAGTACGACGTGGACTTCACGAACAACATGAAGCAGCTGGACGCGGGGCTCGCGACCGCGCTGCGACTGGCCGACGACGAAGACGGCCGGACGCCCGTCAGCCGCGCCGCGGACGGCGTGGAGCAGTGGAAGCAGCGGCACGCCGCGGCCCGGGAGGCGGACTTGAAGGGCGACTACGAGGCCGCTCTGCCCCAGGTCGTCGGGGACGAGCAGCACAGGGAGAGCAGCGGCGCCGCCTTCGACACGGTGGACGCCTCCCTGGAACTGGCCGTCGCCCACGAGCAGCGGGAGTTCACCCGCGCGGCCCGGGACGGGATCGGCGCGCTGGGCGGTCTGGTGACGGGCTCGGCGGTACTGGTGGTCATCGGCGCGACAGCGGCCCTGCTCGGTATCGGGCGCAGGCTTTCGGAGTACAGGTGAGAGCGATGCGGATACGGGCGCGGCGGGCCGCCGAGGGCCATGAGGAGCACGAACAGCACGAGGGCCGCACGCGTGCCCCGGGCGCGCGGTCCGGTCTCCGCCGGGCCGCGGGCCGGCTGCGCGGCTGGGGCGGTGTGAGCGCGATGGCGGTCGCCTGCGCCGTGACCGCGGCGGCGGTGCTGCTGCCGCTGGCCCACGCGACCACCGAGACGGCACCCGGCGTCCCCCGGCGTCCCGCCGCGGCGGTGGCGGCCCCGGCGGCGCCCTGGGTCCTCTCCGACACCTGCCAGGACCCCGAGGCCAGCCTGCGCCCGTCCGACGTGGACGGTGCGGCCATCGCCCGGATCAAGGCGGCGGGCAAACTCGTCGCGGGCGTGGACCAGAACAGCTTCCGCTGGGGGTACCGCAACCAGACCGCGGAGGGCGGCCGCCTCGACGGCTTCGACATCGACCTGGTCAAGGCCATCGCCAAGGACATCCTGGGCGACGAGAACGCGGTCATCTACCGGGCCATCCCGACCAGCCAGCGCATCCCCGCCCTCCAGGAGGGACGCGTCGACATCGTCGTGCGGACCATGACCATCAACTGCAAGCGGCTGGAGGACGTCGCCTTCTCGACGGCCTACTTCGAGGCCGGACAGCAGGTGCTGGCCCCGAAGGGCTCGCCGATCACCGGCTACGACGCCTCGCTGAAGGACAAGCGGATCTGCGTCGCGGCCGGTTCCACGGCGGAGAGCGCGCTCAAGGCCCAGTCCTACGGATCCCGGCCGGTCACCGTCGCCAACCAGCTGGACTGCCTGGTCCGGCTCCAGCTGCACGAGGTCGACGGCATCATCACGGACAACGCCCTCGCCGCCGGCCAGGCCGCGCAGGACCCCTCGGTGCGGCTGGTGGGCTCGCCCTTCACCCGCGAGTTCTACGGGGTCGCGATGAACAAGGACGCCTCCGACCTGGTCCGCCGGGTCAACAAGGTGCTGGAGGGCTACCGGGCGGGCGGCGACGACAGCCCGTGGATGCGGGCCTACCTCAAGCACCTCCAGCCCGTCCTGCCCGGCGTGACCGCTCCGCCCGCACCCAAGTACCGGGACGGCTGAGGCCGGTGGCGACTCCGGGTACGGAACCGGGAACGAGATCGGACGCGCGGGGGATCGGGGAAGCGAACTCGGAGGCGGCGGCGGAAGCGGAGGCACGGTCGGTGGAGACGGGGCCTGCAGTGATGGACCGGGACGGCGTCGACCGTGCCCTGGCCCGGCTGGGCGCGGAGCACGAGGCCGTCGAGACCTCCCTGCTCGCCCTCCAGGACCACGCGGGGCGCCGGCTGCTGGAAGGCGCCGAGCTCAGCGGGCTCACCAAGGAGCGGTGGGCGCAGGCGGAAGCGGACATCACCCGTCTGTGGACGTACTTCGACGCCTACAGCGGCGCGCTGACCGCCGCCCGGGAGATCCGCGAGCGGCGCCGCTGGCCCCACCGCGAGGACCTCGTCGAGCTGACCGAACGGCTGCGCGGGCCCGGCGTCCTGATCGCCGGGGCCGCGACGGAGGGCGCCGCGCTCGCGGAACGCCTCTCCCTGGCCGAGCTGGTGACCCGGATGAACGACCTCTACGCGCGTTCGCTGGACGTGGTGGTCGCCGCCGACGCCGTGTGGTCGGCGCTGCCCGCCCGCATCGACCTGCTCGCCGCCGAACTGCACCGCACCCGCTCGCTGGCCCACTCCGTGGGCGTGCGCCCGGGCGAGCACCCCTCGGGCGACGACCTGGAGCACATCACCGCCGAACTCACGGAGCTGCGCACCCGGGTGATCGCGGATCCGCTGGCCTTCTGGCGTCCCGGCGCGGGGAGTTCCGCGCCCGGCGGCGGCCGCCCGGACACCGACCGCTACGACCGGGCCGCGCTCGCGCTGGAGGACGTACGGCGGGAGGTCGAGGCGGTCCTGGACGTCCGGCAGGACGCCGAGCAGCGGCTGATCAGCCTGCGTGACGTGCTCTCGCGGGCCGACCGGACCCTGGCGGAGGCACGGACCGCGCGCGGCGAGGTGCTGGCGAAGATCGCCGCGTCCGAGGTGCCCGTGGTCAGCGGCCCGCCGACGGTGCTCCACGAGCAGCTCGCGGCGGCCGCCGAGCACCGCCGCCACGCCCGCTGGCACCGGCTCTCGCCGCTGCTGGAGTCCCTGGAGGAGCGGGCCGAGGAGGAACTGCGCCGGGCCCGTGAATCGTTGACCGCGGTGACGGCGCCGCTGGCCGTACGGGCCGAGCTGCGCGGGCGTCTCGACGCCTACAGGGCGAAGGTGACCCGGCACGGGCTCGCGGAGGACCCCCTGCTGATCGAGCGGTACGACGTGGCCCGGCGGATGCTGTGGAGCGCGCCCTGCGACCTGCGGGCCGCCGAACAGGCCGTGCTGCGCTACCAGCAGGCGGCCGCCGAGTCGCTGGTGCCGCGGCAGCGGCCCGAGGAGACGGTCCGGCCCGAGGGGCCGGGGACGGAGGACGCATGAGCATGATCGGAGCAGCGTGCGTTCGCCCCGGCTGCCCGGGATCGTACGAGGACATGGGCGGCGGCGGGCTGTACTGCGACACCTGCGGCCTGGCCCCGGTCGGGTCGATCGCGGCGGGCGCGGAGGAGCTGGTGTCGCCGCCGACGGGGATGACGAGCGCCGCCCGCGGCTCCCTGGGATCCGGCGGTTCCCGTGGCTCGCACGGGTCACAGGGCTCCCAGGGGTCCCACGGCTCGGCGCGTTCCTCGGCGTCGGCGCGTTCCTCGCGCTCCTCCTCGTCGCGCCGTTCGGTGTCGGGGCGGCTCTCGCGGTCGCTCACGGGCGGCCAGGGCTCCACCCGTTCGGTGTCGGTGCGCAGTTCGGGCTCGGCCGCCTCCTCCTCGGGGCGCAGCCGGCTGGGCGCCGGCCTGGTCAACGTGCCGGAGGTACCGCGTCCCGATCCTTCGGCGGCGGTCCTGGAGAATCCGGAGGTGCCGGAGCGCAAGCGGTTCTGCTCGCGTTCGGACTGCGGCGCCCCGGTGGGCCGGGCCCGCGGGGACCGGCCGGGCCGGACGGAGGGCTTCTGCACCAAGTGCGGGCACCCGTACTCCTTCGTGCCCAAGCTGCGCGCCGGTGAGGTGGTGCGCGGCCAGTACGAGGTGGCGGGCTGCCTCGCGCACGGCGGTCTGGGCTGGGTGTACCTGGCGGTGGACCGGGCGGTCGCGGACCGGTGGGTGGTCCTCAAGGGCCTGCTGGACACCGGGGACCAGGACGCGATGGAGGCCGCGATCTCGGAGCGGCGTTTCCTCGCCGAGATCGAGCACTCCAACATCGTGCGGATCTACAACTTCGTGGAGCACCTGGACCAGCGGACCGGTTCGCTGGACGGGTACATCGTCATGGAGTACGTCGGCGGCAAGTCGCTGAAGGAGATCGCGAACGAGCGGCGCCGGCCGGACGGCCGGCGCGACCCGCTGCCGGTGGAACAGGCGTGCGCGTACGGCATCGAGGCGCTGGAGGCGCTGGGCCACCTGCACAGCCGGAACCTGCTGTACTGCGACTTCAAGGTCGACAACGCGATCCAGCAGCAGGACCAGCTGAAGCTGATCGACATGGGCGCGGTGCGGCGGATGGACGACGAGGAGTCGGCCATCTACGGCACGGTGGGCTACCAGGCCCCGGAGGTCGCGGAGCTGGGGCCGTCGGTGGCGTCGGACCTGTACACGGTGGCGCGGACGCTGGCCGTCCTGACCTTCGACTTCCAGGGCTACACCAACGTGTTCGTGGATTCACTGCCGGATCCGGAGCACATCGAGGTGTTCCGGCGGTACGAGTCCTTCTACCGGCTGCTGGTCCGGGCGACCGACCCGGACCCGGGACGGCGGTTCTCCTCCGCGCAGGAGATGGCCGACCAGCTGACGGGTGTGCTGCGGGAGGTGGTCGCGCTGCAGACGGGCCGTCCGCGGCCGCAGCTGTCCACCCTGTTCGGCCCGGAACTGCGGGTCCCGGACACCCTGTTGTTCACCGGTACGGGCACCTCCGACACGGTCGTCTCCCGCCTGGGCCACCGCCCGCTCACCACCCGCCCCGCCGGCCCCCTCCGGGCCCTCCTCGGCCGCGGACCGGCTTCGGCCGCGCAGGGCGCCACCGCGCCGCGGCCGCGCGGTGCGGGCGGCACACCGGGACCGTGGCCCCCCGGCGGCGCGGCCGCACCCGCCCCGGGCGCGGGCACCCCGCCGGGCGGCGCCGGCCTGTCCGGCCCCGTCGCGGGCGGCGCGCCCGGACCGTGGTCCCCCGCTTCCGGTGGCGCGGGCACCCCGCCGGGCGGCACGTCCGGGCCCGCCAGCGCCGGCCTGCCCGGCGCGGCCCCCGGCAGGGGTGGGCTCGGGACCACCGCCACGCATGTGGCGGGGGCTGCCGTGCCCCGGGCCCGGCGGGCTCCCGCGCCCACCGCGGGTCCCGCGCCCCTGACCGTGCCGCCCGCCGGCGGCGGCCGCACCGCCAGCACGCTCGACGCCCGCGGCAGCGCACTGGCACTGCCCGTACCGCTGGTGGACGCCGCCGACCCGAACGCCGGTTTCCTCACCGGCCTGCTGGCCTCCGCGCCCGCCGACCTGCTCGGCGCGCTCGCCTCCGCGCCCGCCGACTCGGCCGAGTTGCGGCTGCGGGAGCTGCGGGCCCGGCTGGAGCTGGGCAGACTGTCCGCGGCCGGGGACGCCCTCGCCGAGCTGGAGGCCCGCCACCCGGACGACTGGCGCGTGGTGTGGGCCCGCGGCATCGCCTCCCTCGCCACCGGGGACGACGAGACGGCGGCGCTGTCCTTCGACGCGATCTACGACGCCTTCCCGGGGGAGCCCGCGCCGAAGCTGGCCCTCGGGCTGTGCGCGGAGGTGCTGGGCCAGCTGGACAACGCCGCCGAGTACTACCGCCTGGTCTGGATCACCGATCCGGGGTTCGTCAGCGCGGCCTTCGGGCTGGCACGGGTCCAACTGGCCGCCGGCGACCGGGACGGAGCCGTGCGCACGCTGGAATCCGTACCGGAGGCGTCCATCCACTACACCGCCGCGCGGGTGGCGGCCGTACGCGCACGTCTGCGCGACCGGTCACCGGACGAGCCGCTGCTGGCGGATCTTTCGGCGGCCGCCGACCAGGTGGAGGCCCTGCGGAGGTTCGGGCTGGACCCGGAACGGCAGGAGTCGCTGGCGACGGAGGTTCTGGGCTCGGCCCTGGACTGGGTACTGTCGGGTAGCCGGGGTGCCGACCCCGGTCGTACCTCGTTGCTCGGCAGCCAACTGGACGAGCGGGGCCTGCGCTTCGGACTGGAGCGCTCGTACCGCGTCCTCGCACGGCTGGCACGGCGTGGCGAGGAGAGGATCGAACTGGTGGAACGGGCCAACCGTTTCCGTCCCCGGACGTGGGTGTGATTGATGTCGATGCACCGGCCGTCGTGCTGCCCCAGCTGCGCGGAGCCCCTGGAAGAGGGTGACCGTTTCTGCGGCCTTTGCGGCTACGCCCTGACCTCCTCGCCCCCGGCGGCGTCCACGGACCACCCGACGGTCCCCCTGCCACCGGCTCCGCCCGCCCCGCCGGCGCCACCGGCTCCCCCGGCGCCGGCACCGGCGCCGGCACCCGCCGCTCCGGCGGCCGGGTACGGGGGGCCGACCCCGGCCGCGCCGCACGGTTCCGCCGGCGCGGGTGAACCCGCCCCCGGCTGGGGCAGCGCGGCCGCCGCGGCCCCGACCCTGGTGGGGGACCCGGCCGACTGGGCCGCCACCCCGGCGCCCCCGGCCCAGCACCGGCCGGAGCACGACCGGCACCCGGAACAGGAACCGGAGCCCCGGCCCGGCGCGGCCGGAGCCGCGTACCCGGCCCACGAGACCCCGTACGGCCCCGAGACCCGCCACGACCGTCCCGGCGGCGACCCCGCCGACGGGCATCCCGGCACACCGCCCGCCGCCCCGCACGAGAACCCGTACGAGAGCGGGTACGACGGCCCGCCCCCGTCCGGCGCGGCGCCCGGCGGGAAGACCTGCGTGGCCTGCCGGGCCGGGCACGTCGACACCGACGGGTACTGCGAGCACTGCGGGCACGCCCAGCCCCGCGAGCGCGACCACGTCGAGGAGGAGCTCGGCAGCGTCGCCGCCGTCAGCGACCGCGGGCTGCGCCACCACCGCAACGAGGACTCGTTCGCGGTGTCGGCCACCGCCCTGGCCGACGGCTCCGCCGCCACCGTGGCCATCGTGTGCGACGGGGTCTCCTCCGCCAGCCGCCCCGACGAGGCGTCGGCCGCCGCGGCCGCCGCCGCCAACGAGGCGCTGCTGGAGGCGCTGCCCCGCGGGGCCCACCCCCAGGAGGCCATGCACGAGGCGATCCTGGCCGCCGCCGCGGCGGTCGACGCCCTGGCCCCGGAGGTCCCCGGCGCGCAGAACGCCCCCGCCTGCACCCTCGTCGGCGCCGTCGTCAGCGGCGGCCTCCTGACCATCGGCTGGGTCGGCGACAGCCGCGCCTACTGGGTGCCCGACGACCGTGCCGCGCTGCCCCGCCGCCTCACCGAGGACGACTCCTGGGCCGCCCAGATGGTCGCCGCCGGCCTGATGGGCGAGGCCGAGGCCTACGCGGACGTCCGCGCGCACGCCATCACCGGCTGGCTCGGGGCCGACGCCTACGACCTCGAACCGCACACCGCGATCTTCAAGCCGGACCACCCCGGCGTGGTCGTGGTCTGCACCGACGGACTGTGGAACTACGCGGAGTCCGCGCGGGAGATGGCGCAGGTCCTGCCCGCCGACGCGGCGGTGCGCCCGCTGCACAGCGCGCAGGTGCTCGTGGGCCACGCCCTCGACGGCGGCGGGCACGACAACATCACCGTGGCCGTCGTGCCCTTCGCCACGCAGACCGAACGGGAACCGGGAGCGGCACCGGAGCCCGGACCGGCAGCAGCACCGGAACCGGAAGTGGAAGCGCGCCCGCAGGTCTGACCCGCCTGCCCGAGCCCTCTAGGAGTCCTGCCGATGGCGAACTTCGCCAAGCCGAGCGCACCGCGCTTCAGCGTGGACGTGTACCAGAACGAGTTCCTTCCCGAAGGCGGGCGGGACGTCCACGCCATCGTCACCGTCACCGCCACGGGCGGCGGCAGCGTCACCCGCGGCACGCCCGCCGACGGCACGGCCGCCGACGGCACGGCCGCCGTCGTGATCATGGTGGACTGCTCGGGTTCCATGGAGTACCCGCCGGAGAAGATGCGCGGCGCCCGCGAGGCCACCGCCGCGGCGATCGACACCCTGCGCGACGGCACCGCGTTCGCCGTGGTCGCCGGCACGCACGTGGCCAAGGAGGTCTATCCGGGCCAGGGCCGCCTCGCCGTCGCCGATCCCGCCACCCGCGCACGGGCCAAGGAGGCCCTGCGCGGGCTCGGCGCGGGCGGCGGCACCGCCATCGGCACCTGGCTGCGCCTGGCCGACGGCCTGCTGCGCGGCTCCACCGCCGCCATCCGCCACGGCATCCTGCTGACCGACGGGCGCAACGAGCACGAGGAGCCGGCCGTCCTGCGCGCCACCCTCGACGCCTGCGCGGGCCGCTTCACCTGCGACGCCCGCGGTGTGGGCACCGACTGGGAGGTGAAGGAGGTCACCGGCATCGCGAGCGCCCTGCTCGGATCCGCCGACATCGTGGCCGACCCGGCCCACCTCACCGAGGACTTCACGTCCCTGATGGAGAACGTCATGGGCAAGGAGGTCGCGGACGTCTCACTGCGCCTGTGGACCCCGGTCGGCGTGGAGATCCAGTACGTCAAGCAGGTCGCGCCGGCCGTCCAGGACCTGACGGCCCGCCGCACCGACACGGGCCCGCGCGCCGGGGACTATCCGACCGGGTCGTGGGGTGACGAGTCCCGCGAGTACCACGTGTGCGTACGCGTCCCCGGCGCGGCCGTCGGCCAGGAGATGCTCGCCTCCCGCGTCACGCTCGTCCGGCCGGCGACGGGCGGCCGGCCCGAGGCCGTCCTGGGCCAGGGCCTGGTGCGCGCGGTGTGGACGAACGACCTCGCCGCCTCCACCGCCATCAACCCGCAGGTCGCCCACTACACGGGGCAGGCGGAGCTGGCGCAGGCTATCCAGCAGGGCCTCGAAGCCCGCAAAATGGGCGATGTCGATGGTGCTACGGCCAAACTCGGACGGGCCGTACAACTGGCGAGCGTCTCCGGCAACGCCGACACAGCACGACTCCTGTCGAAGGTGGTGGATGTGGTGGACGCGGTGGCAGGTACTGTGCGGCTGAAAGCGAAGGTCGCCGACGCCGACGAGATGACGCTCGAAACACGTTCGACGCAGACCGTCCGAGTGAAGAAGTTCTGAGAGCCTCCCGCGATGACGCAGGGAGAAGAAGGGGGAAGAGCCGCCATGCCGACCTGCCCGAACGGGCACCAGTCCGCCTCCGACGACTGGTGCGAGGTCTGCGGCCACCGCATGGGTGCCCCGGAGGGACCCCCCGCGGTGCCTTCCTACGGCTACGGCTTCCCCCCGACCGCCGGTGAACCGACCGCCCAGGCCGAGCTGTGCCCGCAGTGCCGGACCCCGCGCGAGGCCATGGCCCCGTTCTGCGAGGAGTGCCGGTACAACTACCTGACGCGTTCCGCGACCTCGTACGCGCCCCCGGCCACGGACCCGGGGCCGTCGGCGCCCGGCCCCGGTACCCATGCCGGTGCCCCCGCGGGGCCGCGTCCCGGCAGCCCGCCCCCGCCGCCGGTGCCCTCGCCGGGCACGTACGCCCAGGACCACTTCGACTACCAGGGTTCCCGGCCGTCCCGGGTCAACCGGCCGGCCGAGCCGCTGCAGCGCGAGGACGACTGGATGCTGCCGCCGCCGGCGCACGAGCCGCCGCCCGCGTACCAGCAGGCTCCGCAGCCCCCGCAGCCCCAGTACCAGCAGCAGCCCCCGCCGCCGCAGCAGCGGGAGTACCAGCAGGAGTACCGGCAGCAGCCCCAGACGCCGCCGTACCAGCCCCTGCCGCCACAGGGCGGCTCCTGGACCGCGACGATCGGCCCGGACCGCTCGTACTTCATGGCGATGATGCAGCGCAGCGGACCGGAGGCGACCGGGCTCAACCTGCCCGCGTACTCCCCGGAGCAGCACCTTCCGCTGTCCGGCGGCCAGATCACCATCGGCCGCCGCCGCGCCTCGACGGGCGAGTCCCCCGACATCGACCTGTCGGTGCCCCCGGAGGACCCGGGCGTCTCCCACCAGCACGCGGTACTGGTGCAGCAGCCCGACATGAGCTGGGCGGTGGTGGACCAGAACTCCACCAACGGCACCACCATCAACGGCGGCGAGGACCCGATCCAGCCCTACGTCCCGGTCCCGCTCGCCGACGGCGACCGCGTCCACGTGGGCGCCTGGACCACGATCACCATCCGCCGCGGCTGATCACCCCTGTCCCAGGGGCCATACGTAGGGCCCCTGGGGATCGTCCAGCCACGACCACTGGCCCTCCGGGCCGACGGAGACGCCGAAGCGTTCGCGGCCCGGCCGGCCCTCGCTGCGCCACAGGTCCAGGGCCTCGCGGGGGTGCAGTACCCCTGCGGTCAGCACGAGCATGAACTGGAAGCGCTCGTTCTCCACCAGCTCGTACGGGAGTCCGCGCACCATCGCCATCCGGTCGGGCGGCGGTACGGCCGTGGCCCCGCGCAGCGGGACGAAGTACGCCGCGGTGTGCAGGAAGCGGCCCTCCGCGAAATCGGCGTCCCGCACCGTGAGCGCGATCAGCCCCGTCGACAGCGGGGCCAGGATCCGCGCCCCCGGGCGGCACTGGCCGAGCCAGGCGTGCGGGACCAGCGGGAGGCTGCAGGTCACCAGGATCCGGTCGAAGGGGGCCCGCGCCGGGCAGCCTCGGGCGCCGTCCCCGGTGACGACGGTGGGGTGGTAGCCGAGGTGGGCCAGGTGGGTCCGGGCGGACTCGGTGATCTCCTCGTCCAGGTCCACCGTGGTGACGTGCTCGTCGCCGAGGCGGTGGCTGAGCAGGGCCGCGTTGTAGCCGGTGCCCGCGCCGATCTCCAGGACGTCGTCGCCGTCCCGCACGTCGAGGGCGGCCAGCATCTTCGCCATCAGGGAGGGCTGGCTGCTGGAGGAGACCAGCCGGCCGTCGCGCAGCCGGGTCGCGAGCGGGGTGTCGACGTACACGCCGCGCAGCCAGCGGGCCCGCTGCCCGGGGTCGGGGTCCTCGGCCCAGAGCCGTTCGTGACCGGCGCCGCGGTCGGTCCAGAAGTAGGGGACGAAGACGTGCCGGGGCACGGCCGCGAAGGCCGCCCGCCAGCGCGGGTCGTCCAGTACGCCGGCGGCGGTCAGCTCCCGTACCTGGGCGGCGTGCGCGGTCTCCCGCAGGTCCCGCGTCTCGGTGCGTACGGTGCGTGCGGTGTGTGCGCCCATGCCTCCACTGTCCTGCGCCCGGCCGTCACGTGCGACGTGAAGGGGCCCCCGGGCAGTGCCGGGCGTCTGAGACGATGGTCGGGTGAATGAGATTCCGCGGGGCAGCCTTCAGGAGCAGACCTTCTACGAGCAGGTGGGCGGCGAGGACACCTTCCGTCGCCTCGTGCGGCGCTTCTACCAAGGCGTCGCGGAGGACCCGCTGCTGCGCCCGATGTACCCGGAGGAGGACCTCGGGCCCGCCGAGGAGCGCTTCGCGCTGTTCCTCATGCAGTACTGGGGCGGTCCGAGCACCTACAGCCGGCACCGCGGCCACCCGCGCCTGCGGATGCGGCACGCGCCGTTCCAGGTGGACGCGGCGGCCCACGACGCCTGGCTGAAGCACATGCGGGTGGCGCTGGACGAGCTGGGGCTGGCGCCGGAGCACGAGGCGCAGCTGTGGAAGTACCTGACGTACGCGGCCGCGTCGATGATCAACACGGCGGGCTGACCGCCGGCGGCGCGGCCGGTCCCGGGGCGCTGCGGGTCAGACGGGGCTGACCCGGAAGGCGCCGAGGCCTCCGGTGGCGCCGGGGCTGCGGGTCGCGACGGAACCGTACGGGGTGCGCAGCCGCAGCCAGCTCCCGGCGGCGAGGAGCGCCACGGGGTCGGGGGCGGCGCCGGACGGGGACGCGGCGGCGGACACGGTGGCCCGTACCGGCCGCAGGAAGCCCAGGGACTGCGCGGCGTGCGCGGCGCGCAGCGGCAGCTCGGTGTCGCCCAGGCAGCGGGACCAGATCTCGCGGCCGATGCGGTCGCGCTCGGAGCGGGTCCGGTGCTGCACGGGGAGGGCCTCGTCCCGGGCCCGGAACTCGGCGACGGACGCCGCGAGGACCCGCGCGATGGCCTCGGGGCCGGGCAGGCCCGGCAGGTGCCGCCAGCCGCCGCGGGGCGGGAGCACCCCGGTCCACGGCGGGCCGGTGACCGGCCCGGGCACGGTGGCCCCGGCCGAGGCCTCGTCCACGGATTCGAGGAGTTCCCCGGCGGAGACGGTCACGTCCAGCGGCGCCGCCACGGGGACGGCGAGCCGGACGGTACGGATGGCGAGGACCTCGAAGGAGGGCGGCCGTCCGAAGACGCCGAGCGCGCCGCCGCCGCCCTGGAGGCGGACGGCGGCGGCCCGGTCGTAGTGCACCAGCCGGCCCAGGAAGGCGGCGAGGTCCGCCGCCTCCCCGGTGTCGGCGAAGCGCAGCTGCTCGGTCATGCCGCGATGGCCTCGGTACGCGGCTCGTCGAGGTACTCCTCCAGGAAGCGCCTCTCCTCGGCCGTGATGCGGCGCGGCCGGCCGGCGGCGAGGTTGTAGGGCACGACCACGGTCTCCGCGCGCACGTAGACCGTCTCGGGCCGGTCCTCGGTCGCCTCGTCCTTGACCTCGTAGCGGATCGTCAGGGAAGCGGCGCCTATCCGGGTCACCCAGGACTCGATGAGGACGGGCTCGTGACGGTGCACGAGGGGCAGCTTGTAGTCGATCTCGTGGCGGGCCACGACGGAGCCGCCCGTGAAGGACTCGCTGCCCTCGCCCGGCGCGAGGCGGAACATGAAGTCGATCCGGGCCTCCTCCAGGTAGCGGAGGAAGACGACGTTGTTGACGTGCCCGAAGGCGTCCATGTCCGCCCAGCGCAGGGGGCAGCGGTAGTGGTGTCTGGCCATGGCCGTGACCTCAGCGCTCCCCTCAGCCCCGGGTGAGCTTCTTGTAGGTGGCGCGGTGCGGACGGGTCGCGTCCGGGCCGAGCCGCTCGATCTTGTTCTTCTCGTAGGACTCGAAGTTGCCCTCGAACCAGAACCACTTGGAGTCGCCCTCGTAGGCGAGGATGTGGGTGGCCACCCGGTCCAGGAACCAGCGGTCGTGGGAGACGACCACGGCCGCACCGGGGAACTCCAGCAGCGCGTTCTCCAGCGAACCCAGGGTCTCGACGTCGAGGTCGTTGGTGGGCTCGTCGAGGAGCAGCAGGTTGCCGCCCTGCTTGAGGGTCAGCGCGAGGTTCAGGCGGTTGCGCTCACCGCCGGAGAGCACGCCGGCCGGCTTCTGCTGGTCCGGCCCCTTGAAGCCGAAGGCGCTGACGTAGGCGCGGGACGGCATCTCGACGTTGCCGACGTTGATGTAGTCCAGCTCGTCCGACACGACCGCCCAGAGGGTCTTCTTGGGGTCGATGTTGGCGCGGCCCTGGTCGACGTACGAGATCTTGACGGTCTCGCCGACCTTGATCTCGCCGGAGTCCGGCTTCTCCAGGCCCTGGATCATCTTGAAGAGCGTGGTCTTGCCGGCGCCGTTGGGGCCGATGATGCCGACGATGCCGTTGCGCGGCAGCGTGAAGGACAGGTCGTCGATGAGGACCTTGTCACCGAACGCCTTGGAGAGGTTGTTGACCTCGACCACGATCGAGCCCAGACGCGGGCCCGGCGGGATCTGGATCTCCTCGAAGTCCAGCTTGCGCATCTTGTCGGCCTCGGCCGCCATCTCCTCGTAGCGGGCGAGGCGGGCCTTGGACTTGGCCTGGCGGCCCTTGGCGTTGGAGCGGACCCACTCCAGCTCTTCCTTGAGGCGCTTGGCGCGCTTCTCGTCCTTCTTGCCCTCGACCTTGAGGCGCTCGGCCTTCTTCTCCAGGTAGGTGGAGTAGTTGCCCTCGTAGGGGTGCGCGCGGCCGCGGTCGAGTTCGAGGATCCACTCGGCGACGTTGTCGAGGAAGTAGCGGTCGTGGGTGACGGCCACGACGGCGCCCTTGTACTGGGCCAGGTGCTGCTCCAGCCAGTTCACGGACTCGGCGTCGAGGTGGTTGGTGGGCTCGTCGAGGAGCAGCAGGTCGGGGGCCTCCAGCAGCAGCTTGCAGAGGGCCACGCGGCGCTTCTCGCCACCGGAGAGGTTGGTGACGGGCCAGTCGCCGGGCGGGCAGCCCAGGGCGTCCATGGCCTGCTCCAGCTGGGCGTCGAGGTCCCACGCGTTGGCGTGGTCCAGGTCGTCCTGGAGCTTGCCCATTTCCTCCATCAGCTCGTCGGTGTAGTTGGTCGCCATTTCCTCGGCGATCGCGTTGAACCGGTTGAGCTTCTGCTTGATCGGGCCGACGCCGTCCTCGACGTTCTCCAGGACGGTCTTGGACTCGTCGAGCTTCGGCTCCTGCATGAGGATGCCGACGGAGTAGCCGGGCGACAGGAAGGCGTCGCCGTTCGACGGCTGCTCGATGCCCGCCATGATCTTCAGAACGGTGGACTTACCGGCACCGTTCGGGCCGACCACACCGATCTTCGCGCCGGGCAGGAAGTTCAGGAAGACGTCGTCAAGGATCACCTTGTCGCCGTGTGCCTTGCGCGTCTTGCGCATGGTGTAGATGAACTCAGCCAAGAGAAACCGTCCGGCAGATCGATGGTGGGCAGATACACCCCATCTTGCCGTACGTCCATACCCGCGGGCGAATGGGTAGGTCAGAGCAGCCCGGGCCGGGGCAGGATGCCACCGGGATGTCGGGCGTGGTGGTCGGGGGGGCGGTGGGGAGCGCACTCATAGGGCTGGCGGCGGCGGTCGTGGGCGTCACCGGGACGCTCGTCGCGTCCGTGCTGTCGCAGCGCATGACGGCCCGTGTCCAGGTGGAGCAGTTCGCCCAGCGGCAGCAGGAGGCCGAGGCCCAGTGGCTGCGCGAGCAGCGGGTCGCCGAGCTGGACCGGCGGCGCGAGGGCTACATGAACGTCAACGCCGCCCTGCGCCGCTACCGGACCCACCTGCTGAACTTCCTGTGGACCGTGCACAAGGGCGCGGTGACCGACGAGGCGCGCGGAGTGGTCGAGGAGGCCCGGCGCGATCACCACTCGGCCATGGCCGAAGCGCAGATGGTGGCATCCGCGGGGGTGCTGGCCGAGCTGAACGACATGACGAGGACGCTGTCGGAGACGTACCGGCGGATCATGTGCCTGGAGGAGGGCCGTCCCGATCCGGACGGTTCCTTCGACGAGATACGGGCGGACTTCGCCCGGATCTGGGACCAGTGGGAGCGGCTGCTCGGCGCCATGCGGACGGATCTCGGGGTGGCGGACGCGGCGGCCGGACCGGCTCGGCTTCCGGCCGGCAGCTGATGGGCATCCGGCGGGCCGCCCCGGCCTGGTGCGGCGGGGCGGCCCGTCGGTCCGTTCCGGGTCAGATGGGGCGGTAGACCGTGAGGGCGTCCGGGAGGGCGTCGAGGACGATCTCGCCCGGGGCTTTGGCGTATTCGCCGTCGAAGGCGAGCGGGGTGCCGGGCGGGACGGAGCCGATGCGCAGGCTGCGCAGGTGCGTGGCGGCATGGACCGGGGAGCGGCTCAGCGGGCCGGCGAAGGCGGCGGCCAGCAGGCGGGGGCCGGGCCGCCCGCCGCCGTAGACGAGCCGGAGGTCGAGCAGGCCCTCACCCAGGCTGTCGCGTCGGCCGGGGTTCGGGCCGCTGCCGTGGTAGGTGCCGTTGCCGGCGAAGAGGAGCCACACGCTGCGGCGGCGGCCGGCGAGGTCCAGCCGTACGGGCCGCTCGGCGCGCAGGACCTTCCAGGCCGCCAGCAGCGCGGCCGGGCCGCCGCCGATGCGCGGGCCCCAGCGCAGCCGGTGGCGCAGCAGCTCCGGATAGGCGCCGATGCTGAAGTTGTTCAGGAAGTAGCCGGGCTCCCCGTCGGGGCCCGGGGAGAAGCGGCCCACCCCGATGCGGACGGCCTCCCCGTGCTCCAGGGCCTCGCAGGTGCCCTCGGGGCCGATGAGACCGAGGTCGAGCGCGAAGTGGTTGAGGGTGCCGCCCGGGAAGACGGCGAGGGGCACGTCGGCGCGCAGCGCGGCGGTGGCGGCCGCGTTGATGGTGCCGTCGCCGCCGCACACCCCGAGGACGGTGGCGCGTGAGGCCGCCTCCGTCAGGGCGGGGAGCAGCTCCGGGCCCTCGCACTCGATCACCTCGGCCTTGGGGAGCCGGGCGCGCAGCAGGCCGGGGACGGCGGCGGCCGTTCCCGAGCCGGTGTTGACGACGACCGTCAGACCGGCCCCCTCGGGCAGTGCGGGCGCCCCGATGGCCCTGCGCTCGTCGCCGGGCACGGCCCGGGCCTCCCGCACGTCGCGCGCGAGGCGGCGTACGACGAAGGCGGCGCCCACGCCCAGTGCCGCGCCCGCCGCCACGTCGGAGGGGTAGTGCACGCCGGTGTAGACGCGCGAGAAGGCCACCGACGCGGCGACGGGCGCCAGCACCGCTCCCCAGCCCGGCGCGGCCAGCGCCACCCCGGTGGCGAAGGCGAAGGCGGACGCCGAATGCCCGGACGGGAAGGAGGTGGTGTGCGGCTGCACGGCCAGCCGCCGCACCGCCGGAACGCCCTCCAGCAGTGGCCGCGGGCGGCGCACGGACCACTTGCCGACGGTGTTGATGGTCGAGGAGGCCAGGGCGAGGGAGGCCGCGCCGCGCACGGCGGCCTTGCGCGCCCCGGCCGATCCGAAGACGGCGAGGGCCACGGCGGCCCCGCCCCACAGCACCCCGTGGTTCGCGGCCCGCCCGAGGCGCGGCAGCACGCGGTCGGCGCCCGGCCAGTGCCTGCGGGCCACGGCGTCGAACAACCGGCGGTCCCACCGCGCGAGGACGCCGGTCCAGGTCAGTTCTTGATCAACCATTTCCTGCCTCTACCCGGGATCCCGTACGGGATCCCTTCTTCGGCCACTCCTCTCCTCCTGCTCCCGTACGCCTCTCCCTATTCCTGTCCCTCCTCGTCGAGCGGGCGCTTGCGCAGGAGGAGGACGACCAGGCCGCCCAGGACGACCAGGCCCACCGCCAGGGACGCGATGACGGGCGTGGCGGCCGAGCTGCCGCTGGTCGCCAGCCGCTCCTCGTCCGGTGAGGTGGTGGCGAGCGCGGCGGACTGCGCGCCCAGCGCGACGGCGTCCGAGCCCGCCGCCCGGCCCGGGTCCGACACCGGGGTCTGGCCGGCCCCGGGCGGTGGGGGCGGCGGCCAGGCCGCCCGCGCCGTGGCGGCGGTCACGGACTCGCTGGAGCCGGCCACGATCTGCGCCTGGGCGGGAACACCGCTGGTGAAGACCCGCCCGACCGGCACCCTGGTCGCCCCCTGGACGGTGACCGTGGCCGTCCCGTCGGGGGTGCCCGCCGGGACCTCGAAGTAGAGCCGGCTGCCGTTGACCGCGGTGGTCAGCGGCTGCCCCTGCGCGTCGACCACCCGTACGCCCATGGCCGCGGCCGCCGCGTCCGGGACGACGGACACGCTCCGCGCCCCGGTGCGTACGGTCACCGGGCCGAGGCGGGTGCCCACCGGCCCCGAGACGTCGCCGGGGTCCAGCCCCAGTGAGGCGGGCGGTTCCGGCATCTGCCCCGCGGCCCGCTGGAGGTAGTCGGCCAGCTTCTCGGCGGACGGGTCCGCGGCCTCGACCCGCACGCCGTCCGCGAGGCGCCAGATCGCCACCTGCGTCCCGGCCGCCGCGCTCTCCGCGGTGAGCCCCACGGCTCCGGCGGCCTTGGCGAGCCCGGCCAGGTCGTTCAGCTGCGGGTAGGAGTGCTCCAGCACCCAGCGGATCCGGCCCGCCTGCCCGTTGCCCGCGAGCGGGCTGCCGCTCCAGCCGCTCTCGGAGTACCGGGCCTGCGGCTGGGCGTTGCCCGCCACGCCGACCCCGTAGGTCTGCAGCATGCCGCCGCCGTCGACCCGCATCTCGTACAGGCCGGCGGGGATCTGCCGCACCGACCCGTCCTCGGCGTGGAGGACCGCCTGCCCGTACGTCTTCAGCCCGTCCAGCACGGCGCTCGCGCCCTCCGGGGCGCGGGGCGCCACCGGACCGGAGTCGGCGGCGGCCCGGGCGCCGGGCGCGGCGGCGAGGGCCGCGGCCAGCAGCGCGGCCGCGAGCGGCCAGGCGCGCCGAGCCCCGGCCCGCGGCGGCCGGTTCGAGCGGCGCCGGCGGAACCGGCGGACCGGCAGCAGGAGCGGGAGCGGGAGCTGAAGCAGGAGCAGGAGTGGAGGATGCGGGAACGGCAATCGACACAGTCTTCCCCTTCGGGCCAAAGACCCAGGTGCCCGTGAGTACCGGGGAATCCTAACCGCCTCGAACACTCAGCCCACCGCCGCCTTCTGAGTGTCCATCAGCGGATGATGATCTGTTCTCACCACCCGCCTGAACGCCGCCGTGCCGCGGTTCAGGTCGTGCCCGACGGCGGTCGCGTCGATCTCCGCGCCGAACCGCCGGTTGCCCTCGTCGTCCGGCGGGTCCTCCCGCACGCGCAGCCGCCCGTGCACCACCAGCGGTTCGCCGACCGCGACGGAGCCGGCGAGGTTCACCGCGAGGGTGCGCCGCGCCCACACCGTGTAGAAGCTCGTGGCCCCGTCCGTCCAGGCGTCCTTGCGCCGGTCGTAGTACCGCGGCGTCACCGCGAACCGGAACCGCGCCGACGGACCGTTCGCCGTCTCCTTGTAGTCGACCTGCGTCGCCACATGTCCCACCAGCGTCACCTGGGTGTCGTACATCCCGGCCGCCCTCCCCCGTCGTTCCGGCCCGCACGGACCATCCGCACGGACCACCCGCACGGACCATCCGTACGGGCTATGACCCATGCTGCGCCCGGCGGCCGGCCCCCGCTCCGGCCTGTGGACTACTGGCGGGTTGTGGACAACCGGCTCCCCCCTGCGGCGACGGTGGCGTACTGCTCCCGCACCTCCCGGTACCGCAGCAGCTCCGCCGCCACCGGTTCCAGCACCCGGGCCCGTCCGCACCCGGCGGCCGCCTGGCGCAGCTTGCGCTCCGCGTCCTGCCCGTACCGGCGGGCCGGGCCGCGGGCCGCGATCGAGCAGGCCCACTCCACGAGCGGTCCGCCGATGATGCCCGCCACCATCAGCAGCACCGGCGGCATCAGCTCGGGCTCAAGGACCCCGACGATCTGCCCGACGAGCCACAGTCCGCCGAAGATCTGGAGCAGCGTCATGGCCGCCTGGGCCAGCACCGCCGCCGGCCACCACGCGGGCCGCGGCGGCTTCGCGGTCGGCACCGCGACCGCGGCCCCGAGGGTCACCGCGATCTCGTCCAGCGCTTCCGGAAGCCCTTCGGCACCGCGCACCGCCGTCTCGCGCACCGCCTGCGCCCAGGGTTCGGGCAGGCCGGCGACCGCCTCGTCGGCGACGACGCGCACCGCCTGCTCCACCCGCTGACGCGCGGTCACCTCCTCCTCGACCGGTGCCTGCGCGACCGTCTGACCGCGGCCGCCGATGGCCGCGAGGGCCGCCAGTCCCGCCAGGGTGCGCGGAGCGCGCCGGTTCTCGTACCAGCGCCACAACCGCAGCCACGGGGTCCCGCACGCCTTGCCCGCGTTGCGCCGCCAGGCCCGTTCGGCGGCGAGCCCGGCCGCGCAGGCCCCGACCGCCTCGGCGAGCCGGTCCTCGAACTCGGCGCGCGCCACCTCCCCGATCTCGGGTCCGGCGTGCCCGTCGGCGACGTAGAGCGGCCGCAGCCGGACGGCCGCGCGATCCACGTCCGCCGAGATCCGCCGGGTCGCGGCGCCCTTCTCCTGCGTGAACTGGCCGAGGAGTTCGCGCAGCTCCCCCACGCCGTCGCCGGTGAGGGCGGAGAGTCCGAGGACCGTGGCGCCGGGCTCGCCGTGCTCGCCGAGCGCGATGCCGTCCTCGTCGAGGAGCCGGCGCAGGTCGTCCAGGACGAGGTCGGCGGCCTCGCCGGGCAGCCGGTCCACCTGGTTGAGCACGACGAAGGTCACCTCGGCGTGCCCGGCGAGCGGCCGCAGGTACCGCTCGTGCAGCACCGCGTCGGCGTACTTCTCCGGGTCCACGACCCACACCACGGCGTCGACGAGCGCCAGTACGCGGTCCACGTGGTCGCGGTGGGCACCGACCGCCGAGTCGAGGTCGGGCAGGTCGACGAGGACCATCCCGCGCAGCGTCTCGGCCTCGGCGGTCTCGCGGGGCCGGCGCCGCAGCCGCCCCGGGATCTCCAGCCGGTCGAGCAGCCCGGCGGCTCCGTCCGACCAGCTGCACGCGATGGGCGCGGCGGTGGTCGGGCGGCGCAGCCCGGTCTCGGAGATCTGCACCCCGGCGAGTGAGTTGAAGAGCGTGGACTTGCCGCTTCCGGTCGCTCCGGCGATCGCGACGACGGTGTGCTGGGGCGAGAGCCCACGGCGTGCGGCGGCCTCGTCCAGCACCCGTCCGGCCTCGGCGAGGGTCTTGCCGTCGAGCCGGGTCCGGGACAGCCCGACCAGCTGGCGCAGCGCGTCGAGGCGCTGGCGCAGGGCCTGCGCCTCGGGGCTGAGCGGGGGCGCGGACGACTTGCCGCCGTCGCTGCCGGCGCCGGAGACGGCCCGTACGAGCGCCTCGTCGCCCTCGTCGCCCGCCTCCGCGGCATCCTCGTCGCCCGCTTCGACGGGGCGGGGGCGGGAGCGCGCGATGAACCCGTCGTCCCATCGGTCGTCGGTGCGGTCGGTCAGGGCGGTCACGGCGTCACCTCTCCTTCTGCAGTACGGACAGCGCGGCGATCAGTTCTGCCTGGGGCTCGGGGGTCACGTCGAGTGCTTCCAACGGGGCGAGGCGGCGGTCGCGTTCGCCGCGCAGCACCTCGTCGAGGTGGTCGCCGACCAGTTCCCCGCCCCTGTCGCGCAGCCGCAGGGCGGCCTGGGCTCCGATCCGCTCCGCGAGCTTCTCCCCGGCGGGCCGGGCCCGTTTGCCGCCGAGCAGAGCCGCGACGAGCAGCGCGGCGACGCCCTCGGCGTCCGGGGCGGGCTGCCTGTCGAGCCCGGCCACCTCCTCCTCGGCCAGTTCCTCCAGCACGCGGCGCCAGCGGCGCACGGCCATGCCGATACGTTCCGCCGCTTCCTTGTCGGGGGCGGGCACGACCAGGGCGCCGGAGGCCGGTTCGCGCCGCCATGCTTCGGCGATGCGTTCGTCGGCGGCGGCGACGGCGCACTGGAGCAGTGCGGCGAGGGACTCGGAGAGCGAGTCCAGCAGTTCCCCGGCACTGGTGTCGAGGGGGTAGCCGCGCCAGCGGGTCAGCGCGTCGCCGGCCAGGACGGCCCCGCGGTCGAGGCGGCCCCGGACCCTCTTGCCCTCGCGCCGGTACGCGTCCTCGACGGCCGAGGTCAGCCGTACGGCGGCGGCGTGCTGGGCGGCGACGGCGGAGGCCAGTTCGGGCATCCGGCGGCCCAGGGAGTCCAGGGCGCCGAGGGCGGTGCGCCCGACGGCGTACTGCCGGGCGGCGGGGTCCTGCGCGTGGTGGGCGAGCCACGCGAAGAGCGGTGCGACCGCGCTGGCCGGGAGCAGTCCGCCGCCGCCGGCCGACTCGGGCAGCTCGGGGACGGTGAAGCGCGGTACGTCGCCCAGCCCGGCCTTGGTGAGCAGGGCTCCGTACTGGCGGGAGACCTCCGCCAACACCTGGTGCGGCACCCGGTCCAGCACGGTGACGAGGGTGGCCTTGTACTGCTTGGCGGTGCGCAGCAGGTGCCAGGGGACGGCGTCGGCGTAGCGCGAGGCGGTCGTGACCATCACCCAGACGTCGGCGGCGCAGATGAGTTCGGCGGCGAGTGTCCGGTTGTCGACCACGAGGGAGTCGATGTCGGGGGCGTCGAGGATGGCGAGTCCGCGCGGCAGGTTGGAGGCGGTCTCGATCCGCATCTCACGGGTCTCGTGGCCGCCCTGGGCGCCGAGGTGGCCTCGGCCGCGGACCCGGGAGGCGGTTCTGGGGGGCCTGTCGTCGTCCTCGTGCGGCACCCACACCCGCATCAGGTCGGGCAGTACGCGCATCCCGGCGAACCAGTGGTGGTCGTCGGGGTGGCAGACGAGCACGGGTGTCCGGGTGGTCGGGCGCAGCACACCGGCTTCGCTGACCTGACGCCCGACGAGGGAGTTGACGAGGGTGGACTTACCGGCCCCGGTGGACCCGCCGACGACGGCGAGCAGGGGCGCCTCGGGCGCCTTCAGGCGCGGTACGAGGTAGTCGTCGAGCTGCGCGAGCAGCTCGGCTCTCGTCTGGCGGGCCCGTGGGGCGCCGGGCAGGGGCAACGGCAGACGTACGGACGCGACCCGGTCGCGCAGGGCGGACAGGGCATCGAGCAGCTGAGGCCGAACATCCAAGGTCACCACATGCGAAGAATGCCCAATTTAGGACCATTTTTGAAGCTTATACGCCCCCTGCGCGCCGAGCGCGACTCCGGTGGGACATTCTGGGCACGACGGACGAGTGGGGCGCAGGCATAACGAGTGCACAACACCCAGGGCGCCGCGGCGCAAAAGCGATGCGAGAATCGCACCTGCCTGCGATTATCGGGACCGCTTCACGGAACCTCCACATCGTGGCCCGCGAGTGAAGCAACCGGGACAAGGCGGCCGGAGCCCTATCCTTGACCCGGTACGGACCGAAGTCCCACCCCCACCAGGGGCTCCAGGACCACCACGGCCACCTTCCGGCCCCCGTAGCTCAGTGGATAGAGCAGGTGCCTTCTAAGCACTTGGCCGCAGGTTCGAGTCCTGCCGGGGGCACACATTCTCCACCACCGAAGCCCTCCCTCCGCGGAGGGCTTTCGCGCAGGTCACAGCCGTTCCGCGGGCACCGGCCCAGGCTCCTTCGGGGGGCGTTCGGGCCGGTCCGGGTCAACACCGGCCCCGGCGGGCGGGGATGCCGCGCCGGGGTGTCAACTCCCGCCCGGGCGGCGGGGCCACCGCCTCGCGGGACGGCCTCCGTCCCCTTCGGGCCGCCGCCGGCGGGCCCTGCGCTCCCCGTGCCGGCACGCGGGCGCCCGACTTGCGGGAGGCCGTGGCGTGGGGTTGCGTCGGAAGGGCACGTGCGTGGTTTTCCGTCTCCCTCGGGCTGGGGGTGGACCCCGTGTTCTTCACCGACCGCGCGGACGCCGGAGAGCGGCTCGCCGGAGCCGTCCGCCATCTGGAGGCGGCGCGTCCCGTCGTACTGGGCCTGCCCCGCGGCGGCGTCCCGGTGGCCTTCCCCGTGGCGCGGGCCCTCGGTGCTCCGCTCGACGTGATCGTGGTCCGCAAGCTGGGCGTCCCGTCCCACCGTGAGCTCGGCTTCGGCGCCATCGGAGAGGGCGGCGTACGGGTCATCAGCGAGGACATCGTCCGCACCGGCCGGGTCACGCCGCAGGACCTGGAGGCGGTCGAGCACGCCGAGCGGGCCGAGCTCGCCCGGCAGGCCCGCAGGTTCCGCGGCGACCGGCCCCGGGAGCCCCTCGACGGCCGGACGGTCATCGTGGTGGACGACGGGATCGCCACCGGCGCCACGGCCGCCGCCGCCTGCCAGGTCGTACGGGCGCAGGGCGCCGCCCGGGTGGTGCTGGCCGTCCCGGTGGCGCCGCCCGAGGCGGTCGCCCGGCTGCGCGGCGCCGCGGACGAGGTGGTGTGCCTCTCCTCGCCGCCCTCCTTCCGGGCGGTCGGCGAGTGGTACCGGGACTTCGGCCAGACCCCCGACGAAGAGGTCGTCGCGCTGCTGGCGCGGGCGGCGGCCCGGCGGGCGCCGCGGGCCGAAGCGGTCGTGGTGGACGCCGGCGGCCTGCCCCTGGCCGGGGACCTCGTGCTGCCGGAGGGCGCCGGGGCGGTCGTGCTGTTCGCCCACGGCTCCGGCAGCGGCCGCCGCAGCCCGCGCAACCGGGCGGTGGCGGCGGACCTGAACCGGGCGGGCCTGGGCACCCTCCTCTTCGACCTGCTCACGCCCGCCGAGGAGACCGACCGGGCCGACGTCTTCGACATCGGGACCCTGGCCGGCCGGCTCACCGGCGCCACCGCCTGGCTGCGCCGGCGCGCGGCCCTCCCGATCGGCTACTTCGGCGCGAGCACCGGGGCCGCCGCCGCCCTGTGGGCCGCGTCCGCCGCGGACGCGGACATCGGCGCCGTCGTCTCCCGCGGCGGCCGCCCCGATCTCGCCGGGCCCCGGCTGGCCTCCGTACGGGCTCCCACCCTGCTCGTCGTCGGGGGCGACGATGCCACCGTGCTCGATCTCAACCGGCGGGCGCAGCGGGAGCTGCGCTGCGAGAACCGGCTGGACGTCGTGCCCGGAGCCACGCACCTCTTCGAGGAGCCGGGCGCTCTGGAGGAGGTGGCGGCTCTGGCCCGCGCCTGGTTCGCCCGGCACCTGGGGCGCCCCTGACGGGCCCGGCGTGCCGCCCGGGCCGGGGCGCGCGACGATGGGGGGATGGAACAGGCGTCCGTGGGGGATGTCAGCGGCCCGGCGCGGATCGCCGCGGCCGGTGAGGGCATCGGCCAGGAGGAGTTGGCGCTCGCGGCCCGCAACCACGGGCTGCCGCTGGAGGCCCTGCGCTACGAGGTGACCCCGCCCGGGCTGCACTACGTCCTGGTGCACTACGACATCCCCGCCGCCGACGCGGACGGCTGGACCCTGACGGTGGGCGGCCGGGTCCGTACGCCGCTGTCCCTGGACCTCGACGCCCTGCGCGCGTTCCCCGCGGTCACCCACCGCGTCACGATGGAGTGCGCGGGCAACGGCCGGGCTCGCCTGTCGCCCCGCCCGGTCAGCCAGCCGTGGCTGGTGGAGGCGGTGGGTACCGCCGACTGGACCGGAGTCCCACTGGGGCTCGTCCTGGACGGGGCGGGCGTACGGTCCGACGCCGTGGAGGCCGTGTTCACGGGCGCCGACCACGGTGTGGAGCGGGGTGTGGAGCAGGACTACCGGCGCAGCCTGCCGCTGCCGTACGCGAGCGGGGACGACTCCGGCGTGCTGATCGCCTACGCCATGAACGGGCTGCCCCTGCCGCCGCAGCACGGATACCCGCTGCGGCTCGTCGTCCCCGGCTGGTACGGCATGGCACACGTGAAGTGGCTGCGTGAGATCACTCTCGTCGACGCGCCGTTCACCGGCTTCCAGCAGTCCGTGGCCTACCGCTACCGGCGGACGGCCGATCCGGATGACCCCGGCGAACCCGTCACCCGGATCGCCCCGCGCTCGCTGATGGCTCCGCCGGGCTTCCCCGACTTCATGTCGCGCACCCGCGTCGTGCGCCCCGGCCCCGTGCGGCTGCACGGGCGGGCCTGGTCCGGTCACGGGGCCGTCGCCCGGGTGGAGGTCAGCGCCGACGACGGCGGGAGCTGGATCCCGGCCGAGGTGGAGTCCCCGCAGCCGCACCCGTGGGCGTGGCAGGCGTGGCGCTGTGTGTGGACGGCCGCGCCCGGCCGCCACACCCTCACCGTCCGCGCCACGGACACCGGGGGCCGCACGCAGCCGCTGGAACAGCCGTGGAACCGCGGCGGGTTCGGCAACAACGAGGTCCAACGGGTGGCCGTCCTGTGCCTGTGACCCAGGGGGTGTCCGGCCGGCGGATCAGGGCCGGACCCGGCCCTGATCCGCCGGACCCCCCTAGGAAATGCCGAGGAGCCTGACCGCTTGGTAGTACGTCCACGCGGTGCCGTCGCACGAGCGCTTGCGGTTGCCCGTGTAGCGGGCGCACACGCGCTTCAGGTCGGCGTGGAAGGCGTCGTCGAGCCGGGCCTTGGCCGCCGGGAACGTCCCTGCAGCCCGGTGGTTGCGGTAGCCGAAGTCGTGGCGGGCGCACGCCGCCGCGAAGGGGAAGCCGAAGGGGTTGTCCGGGGAGGTGGTGCACTGGTCGGTCGACCAGTCGAAGGCGTACGCGGCCCAGGCGGCGCGGTGCTCGCGCGCGTCGGCCCACTGCGCGTAACTGGCGGCGCTGGGCTGGGTCCAGCGGCTCAGCACCTGCGGCTTGTCGGCCGGGACCTCGGGCGCGGCCCAGGCCGTGGGCGCGAGGGCGAGCACCGCTGTGGCGGTGGCGGTGGCGAGGGCGGGGAGGAGGCGACGACGGAGCATGGGGGTCCTCGGGAGCCGGGCGGCGGACGGTCACCGGGCCAACGGGGCGCGGGGCCGGCCGGTTACTGTGCGGCGCCTCGGGGGTGTCGTGCCCGGGCCCACCGTCCCACCCCCTGCGGTGCACCCCTTGGGTATGACGCCGTGTGAGACCTGCGGACAACATCCGGTTCGTTCTGAGGAGGGACGCGCGGGGCGGTCCCCCCGGCCGAGACTGGAAGGCATGAACCGCCGCCCGCTCGTCATCGCCGCCGCCACCGTGGGGGTCCTCGCCACCGCCGCCTTCGCCCTGCCCAACCTGCCGCCCAACCCCGTCACGGACACGATCGACCACAAGGTGTTCAAGGAGAAGGGCAAGCGTTTCGCCACCGCCGCCGACGCCCCGGCCCGTGCGGAAGCGCCGTTCGCGCTGCCCTCCTGGATACCCAAGGACGCCACGGACGTCCGCATACGGGTGCGCACCACCGGGGAGGCCCGGCTGATCCGCTTCGACCTGGGCAAGACCCCGCTGGACGGCCCGCGGTGCACGGCCGGAACCCCGAAGCCGCAGGGCGACCCGGACCTGCACGCCCGGTGGTGGCCGCGCACGGTGCGGGCCGAAGTGCGCACCGAATGCCGGGACTTCCACCAGTACCAGGTCGCGGTCCGCGGCAAGCGGGTCTACGCCTGGACCGACGGCACCACGTCCCCGCGCGCCCGGGGCTAGCCGGCCCACCGGCACGTCCCTACGCACGGTTCAAGGGGCCGGCGGGTCCAAGGGGCCTGCGGAGGCGTTGAGTTCCCCCCTCGCCGCCGGCGCCCTGCGGCGGTCCCCCGCCCGCACGGACCGGCCGGAAGAAGCGCCTACGGGGTCAGGCCCGCGGCGGTGGCCTCGGCGAAGGCCGCCGGGTTGTCCAGCATGACGTTGTGCCCGCAGTCGGGCACGGACACCACGGTGACGCCCGCGGCCCGCAGGGCGTCGGCGCCGGGGAGCGGGCCGTCCGCCTCGGGCAGCAGGAAGGTACGCGGGACGCTCAGCTCCAGCAGCAGCTCGCGCACGGTCGGGGTGGTGCCCGCCGCGAGGTGGACGGCGCTGCGGTACAGGGCGGTCCGCCCCGCCAGCCGCATCGTCGACCACCAGTGGTCGCCGGCCCTGTCGCGCACCTCGGCCCAGCCGCCGGCCAGGAACTCCTCCTCGGTGTAGGAGGCGATCCCGCTGCTCCCGGGGGCCGCGGGGCGGGGCGGCACCGGATCCAGGTTGGCGTCGACGAGTACCAGCCGGGACACCAGGTGCGGGTGCCGGTCGGCCAGCACGACCGCCACCGCTCCGCCCATGCTGTGGGCGATCAGCTCGGCGCCCCGCACACCGGCGCCGGTGAGGGCAGCCGCCAGCGCGTCGGCGTGCTCCTCGAGGGTGTAACCGAAGTCCTCGGGGCGGTCGCTGTGCCCGTGGCCGAGCAGGTCGACCAGCAGGGAACGCCGCCCCGCCAGCAGCGGATGGGTGGCGCTCGCCGCGAAGTAGGCGGGCGAGGTGGCGCCGAGGCCGTGCACGTACACCCGCGCCGGCTCCTCGCCCGGCAGCTCGACCCAGCGGATCCGGTCGCCCTCCGGCGTGACCACGGCGTTCCTCACGATGCGACCCCCCAGGCCCTCAAGTCTCCGGCGACCCGGACAGGTTAGTCGGCGTCGCACCCGGGCCGCCGGGGGTTTCCGGGCCGCCGCCACGCCGCGCCCGGCTTCGCCCCGCCACCGGCCGCGTGCGCACTATCGTGACCGCCATGGACATCCGCCGGGCCCTCACCCCCGCCGAGCTCTCCGCCGCCGAGTCCCTCTTCGACGGGCCCGCCCGCGAGGAGTGGTCCGAGTGCTTCCTCACCGCCCCCGGGCACCTGATGCTCATCGCCTACGTCGACGGCGTGCCCGCCGGGATGGTCTCCGGCATCGAGATGGTCCACCCCGACAAGGGCACGGAGATGTGCCTCTACGAGCTGTCCGTGGACGAGGGCTACCGGCGCCGCGGCATCGGCCGCGCCCTGACCCTGGCCCTCGCGGACGAGGCGAAGGCGCGCGGCTGCTACGGCATGTGGGTGGGGGTCGACACCGACAACGAGGCCGCCCTGGCCACCTATGACGCCGCCGGGGCCCGTGACGAGGGCGTGTTCGCGATGCGCGGCTGGCCGATCGGCCCCTGAGCCGTCCGGCGCACCCACGGCCCACCCACCGCCGGGCCCGGCGGGCACCCGCGCGGCGGCGTGTCGTGCGGCCACTCGGCGCACCCTCCGCGCGCCCGTACGGCCGCTCGCCGAGCATCGGCCGCATGATCCCCTTCGTCCCGCTGGTCCCCGCCCTCGCGCTGCTGGCGGTCGCGCCCGCGGCCGTCGCCCCGCCGCCGTACGCCGCCGCCGACCCGGCCTCTTCGGTCTCTTCGATCTCTGCCGCCCCTTCGGCCACTTCCGCGCCTTCGGCCCCTTCGGCCTCTTCCGCCCCTTCGGCCCCTTCGGCCTCCGGCAACGCCGTCCTCCCGTACGTCGTCGTCCTCAAGGACACCGCCTCGCGGGCCCCGGCCCGGGCCCTGGCCGCCGAGGCCGCCCGGTCCGGTGACGAGGTCGGTGCGGTCTACGAGGCCGCACTCGACGGCTTCGCCGTCCGCACCACGGCGGCACGGGCCGCCGCCCTGGCCGCCGACCCCCGGGTGGCCTCCGTGGAACCGGACACCGTCTTCCGCACCACCGGAGCCGTCGACACCCCGCCCGCGCAGCCGCAGCGCCCCGCGCCCTGGTCGCTGGACCGGATCGACCAGCGCGAGCTCCCGCTCGACGGCTCGTACACGTACGCCACGAAGGCCGCGGGCGTCACCGTCTACATCCTCGACTCCGGGATCGACACCCGCCACCAGGAGTTCGGCGGGCGCGCCCGGACCGGGCTCAACACGGTGTTCCTGGAGGGCTCCCGGGACTGCAACGGCCACGGCACGCACGTCGCGGGGACCGTGGGCGGGGCGACCTACGGGGTCGCCAAGGGCGTGTCCCTCGTCTCGGTGAAGGTGGCCGACTGCCGCGGCGACGGACGCCTGTCGGGCATGCTCAAGGGTCTCGACTGGGTGGTCAAGGACGCCGCCCGCGCCCCGGGCACCCCGGCCGTGGCCAACATGAGCATGGGCGGCAGCCGCAGCCGCGCCCTCGACGCCGCCGTCCTGCGGATCGTGTCCTCCGGGATCACCTTCATCGCGGCCGCCGGCAACGACCGCGGGAACGCCTGCGGCGGATCGCCTGCCTCCGTGCCGCAGGCCCTCACCGTCGGCGCGACCGACGCCGCGGACCGCCGGGCACCGTTCTCCAACTACGGCTCCTGCGTGGACCTGTTCGCGCCGGGCGTGGCCGTCACCTCCGCCCGGAAGGACTCCACCACCGGCACGGCCCGCTCCTCCGGCACCTCGATGGCCGCCCCGCACGTGGCGGGGGCCGCCGCGCTGCTCCTGGCCGGCGGTACGGTGCGCACGCCGGCTCAGGTGTCCGAGGCCCTGGTGCGCGGCGCCGTGCCCGACCGGATCACCGGGCTCCCGGCCGGCACCCCGAACCTCCTCCTGCACGTCCCCACCAGCGTCCCCACCCCGGCCACCCCCACCCCCGCACCCACGTCCACCCACGCACCCACGTCCACCCCCGATCCCGCCACCCCCACCGCTCCCACCGCCACCGCTCCCACCGCCACCACCGGCTCCCCCACCACCGCTCCGCCTTCCGCAACTCCGTCGAACACGGCCGGATAACGCCTCGACCGTCGGCCGCCCCGGCGGCCGGAGCGACCCTTACCGCTCCGACCCCGACCGGCCGGTACCCGATGGGCCATCAGCCCTTCCCTGATGGCCCATCAATTTCTGTGTGCTTCGCGCGAAAGCAAGTCATTGACTTCTCATCACCGTGACGCGTCAATATCGGCCACCGCACCGGCTCGGCCTCCCTCACACAGCGGGTGGGGGGAGGGTTCGTCATGACGAAGGAGTCGCGACCCAGTGAGTACGAGAACGCATCGACGCAGAGTGCTGGCAGGGGCGGGGGCCCTGTCGCTGGCCCTCACCGGCGCAGTGGCGGGCCTGGCGGGCCCCGCGCAGGCCGCGACCAGGACCACGGTCGTCTTCGAGAACTGCGACGCCCCGGCGCCGCAGCCGGACGGCTCGGGCAACCAGAACTGGACCGTGACGCTGCCCGACGGCGCGAAGGCGGGCGACGTCGTCCCGATCACGATCGACCCGGGTGCGAGCCCGCTGATCCCCTCGTTCTCCGTCACCACGGTGAACACCTCCAAGATCACCCTCAAGGTCGGCGCGACCACCCAGGTCGTGACCAGCCCGCCGGAGACCGTGTCCGTCGTCGCCGGGCAGCCGCTCGACCCCAAGGCGTTCTCCGGCACCATCATGATCCCGGACGGCAGTGAGGGCACGACCGTCCAGGTCGCCCTCGACCTCGCGGTGACCGACGCGGACCTCTCCGGGTCGGTGTTCACCACCACCTGTACCCCGGCGCCCCGCCCGAGCGCCCCGCTCGGGTCGGTCGCGGTCGAGGCGCTGCCCAAGGACCCGGTCACCACGAGGCTGACGCCCAACAGCGGCCCGGCGGGCACCGCCGTCGTCGTGAACGGCGCCAACTTCCCGGCCGGTCCGGTCACCTGCTCGGCCCTGCTCGCCGGGGCGGCGACCGGTGACACCGGTACCGGAACGGCCGACGCGTCCGGCGCCGCGACCTGCAACATCACGGTCACCAAGAAGGCCGACGCGATCAGGATCGACGGGTCGATCACCCCGTACAAGTCCTTCGTGTTCATGGAGGACCAGCCGGGCGTGAAGAACCCGGTCGACGTCGAGGTCCTCCCCGGACCGCTGGCCCTGGGGCCGAAGGACGGCCAGCCGGCCGTCAGCTTCGGCGCGGTCACCATCAACGGCAAGGCCCAGTCGGTGGTCGGCGTGTTCAACGCCGCGACCGTCCAGGACTTCCGCGGCGGCTCGCTCGGCTGGGACGTGACGGCGACGCGCACGCCGTTCCTGAACCAGACCACCGGCCACTCGATGGCGAAGGCGCAGATCGGCATCCAGCCGTCCTGCACGGTGACCAACCCGGACAGCCCGAGCACCTGCACCGCGGGCACGCCCGGCGCGATCTCCGACGTCCCGATGAAGGTGGCCTCCCAGGCCGCCGGCGGTGACGAGCTGACCGGTGGTGAGTTCGCCGTCGGCGGCGCCGGGATGATCCAGCTCCCGGCCTTCATGTTCGCCGACACCTACCAGACGGTCGTCACCTTCTCGATCGCCTGACCCGCACGGCCCGCACGACGCCACGACCCGCCCGGCGAGTCGAGCCGTACGACGCCACCACCCGCCCGGCGGGACGACCGCACGACCGCACGGCCGCTCCACCAGGGTGGTGCGGCGCTCCGGCGCCGCACCACCCCTTCCCCTTTTCCGCGCCGACTGGAGACCGCCCATGCGCACCCGCAGCAGTACGCCCAGCCGCACCCGCACCTCCCCGTACGGTCTGCTCCTCGGCCTGCTGACGCTGTGCGCGGGCCTGCTGCTGCCGGCCGGCCCGGCGACGGCCGCGGACAACGGCACGTGGGGGGTGTTCCCGACCCCCGCGGCCGGGGCCGCCATGACCGACCGCGCCTACTTCTTCCACCAGGGCGCGGCCGGGAGCACCCTCACCGACAGCGTGACGGTCCTGAACTCCTCCGACCGGGAGCTGACGTTCCAGGTCTTCGCCACCGACGCCGTGAACACCCCGGCGGGCGGTGCGTTCGCCCTGCTGCCGGTGGAGACGCGGCCGAAGGACGTCGGCGCGTGGATCGCCCTGGCCCCGGAGGCGGCGGGCACCGTCACCGTGCCGGCCAAGGGACGCAAGGACATCCCCTTCACGGTGAAGGTCCCGGCGGACGCGACGCCCGGCGACCACGTGGGCGGGATCGTGGCGCTGGGCACCGCCGTGGAGGGCGTGCAGCGGGAGGGCAAGGTCCAGGTCGGGGTGAAGCGTTCGGTGGGCGCCCGCCTCTACTTCCGGGTACCCGGCCCGGTCACTCCCGGGCTGAGCGTGGAGGACGTGCGGGTCAGCCGGTCCGCCCCGCTGCTGCCCTGGGTCAAGGACGCGCGGGCGACCGTCTCGTACGCGCTGGTCAACCGGGGCAACGTGGTCGTCGAGCCCAGGGTGGCGGTCGCCGCGGAGGGCCTGTTCGGGCGCCGGGTGCTGGACCGGCCCGCACGTGAGCTGAAGCTGACCCTGCTGCCCGGCCAGCGGATCGAGCTGACCGAGCCGTGGCCGGACGCCCCCCAGTCGGACTGGGTGACGGTCAGGATCACCGCGGGCGCGGCGGCGCACCCCGATCTCGTCTCCCGGTCCGAAACCGACTTCGTCGCCGTGCCCTGGCCCGCCGTGGGCCTGCTCCTGGTGCTGGCGGGCGCGGGCGTCACCGCACGGGTGCTGCGCCGGCGCCGTCGCGCCGAGAGCGAACAGGACGAAGCCGTCCTGGACTTGGCTGGAACGCGCTGACCGGCGAGGGTGTCCCCACGTGACGGTATCCGGCCATCACGGCTCAGGGCCGACACCGGCTCAAGGGGGGACACCTGTGACGGAACGACAGCACGGCGACGCGGCCAGGGGCATCGGGCTGCTGACCCGCATCGAGGGCACCCTGGGCACCGGCACCGCCGCCTACCTGCCCGGCGACGGCTGGATCCGCCTCACCCTCCCGCTCGACGACGGCGGCCCGGCCCCCGTCACCGTGGACGTGGTCGCGGACACGGCGCGGGCACCGCGGGGGATCGCGTACCTGCTGCCCGGCGGCGGCCTGAACTTCGCGGCGGAGTTCTTCACCCCGGGCGGCCGGGGCGGGCGCCACCTCGCCCACGAGCTGCGCCGCCGCGGCCTGCTCGTCGTCGGAGTCACCCCGCGCGAGGACGCCGCCGCGGCCGCCGACGTCTCCGCGGAGTGGGGGCTGGAGGCGCACCGCCGGGACCTGGCCGGGGTGGTGGACGCGCTGGACGCCGTACTGGGGCTGCCGTACGAGTACGTCGGCCACTCGGCCGGGGCCGCGCTGGCGCTGGACGCGGCCTCGCACGACGCCTCGCCGCGGCTGCGCCGGGTCGTGGCCCTGGACACGACCGGGCCGTACACGGGCGAGCTCGCGCAGCGGGCGGCCGACACCCGGGACGCGTACGCCACCCGGCTGGCGCAGGGGGTCCCCTTCGTCGATCCGGGGCTCGCGGCCGTGATCGCGAAAGCGGTCGCCGATCCGGACGGCGTCTCCCCGGCGCCCTGGCCGCCGGACCCGGCGCGGCGCTTCACCCACGCCGGGCTGGCCCACTTCGCGCTGATCCGCACGGCCGCCCTCCCGGGGCCGGCGAACTGGATCCACACCCGGGGCCACGGCGCCGGTACCTACGCCTTCGGCGCCACGCCGGCCGAGGACCGCTTCGCGCTGACCCGCACCCCGCTGTCCACCTGGCACGCGGCGACCTCACAGCTCGGCAGCGGGCTCCTGCCGGCCGCCCTGATGCGGGACCTCGCCGCGGTCTGGGCGGGTGACGACACCACCTACGGCATCGCCTGGGACCGCATCACGGCCGAGGTGGTCTGGATCAACACCGAGCTGGGCCGCGGCGACCGGCCGCGCGGTGCGGAACTGATCCGGGCGGGCGGCAACGAGCACGTCTCCTTCACCGTGGTCCCGGGCCACGGCCACGGGGACGCGGTCTGGGCCGACACGGCCGCAGCCGACGTCTGGTCCCGCTTCTGATCCCGCCCCGGAACGGCACCCGCCCCCCGCGGTGAGGTCGCGGGGGGGGCGGGGGCCGGTCCGGGGCGGGCGCCGGCGCGGGACTGCGGCGTGCGGTCAGTGGTTGCGGGGGAAGCCCAGGTCCACGCCGGCGGGGGCGTCCGAGGGGTCCGGCCAGCGGGTCGTGACGACCTTGCCGCGGGTGTAGAAGTGGATGCCGTCGTTGCCGTAGATGTGGTGGTCCCCGAAGAGCGAGTCCTTCCAGCCGCCGAAGGAGTGGTAGCCCACCGGCACCGGGATCGGGACGTTGACGCCGACCATGCCGGCCTCGATCTCCAGCTGGAAGCGGCGGGCGGCGCCGCCGTCGCGGGTGAAGATCGCGGTGCCGTTGCCGAACGGCGAGGCGTTGATGAGGGCCACGCCCTCCTCGTAGGTCTCCGTGCGCAGGACGCACAGCACCGGGCCGAAGATCTCGTCGCGGTAGGCGTCGGAGTCGGTGCGCACGTGGTCGAGCAGCGACAGGCCGATCCAGTGGCCGTTCTCGTTGCCTTCCACGGTGTAGCCGGTGCCGTCCAGGACCACGTCGGCGCCCTGCGCGGCCGCGCCCTTGACGTACGAGGCGACCTTGTCGCGGTGGGCGGCCGTGATCAGCGGACCCATCTCGGAGGTCGGGTCGTTGCCGGGGCCGATCTTGATCTTCTCGGCGCGCTCGCGGATCTTCTCGACCAGCGCGTCGCCGATGGAGCCGACGGCGACGACGGCGGAGATGGCCATGCAGCGCTCACCGGCCGAGCCGTAGGCCGCGGAGACCGCCGCGTCCGCTGCCGCGTCCAGGTCGGCGTCGGGCAGGACCAGCATGTGGTTCTTGGCGCCGCCGAGCGCCTGCACGCGCTTGCCGTTGGCGGAGGCGGTGGTGTGGATGTGGCGGGCGATCGGGGTGGAGCCGACGAAGGAGACGGCCGCGATGTCGGGGTGGGCGAGGAGCGCGTCGACGGCGACCTTGTCGCCGTGGACCACATTGAGCACGCCCGCCGGCAGACCGGCCTCGGTCATCAGCTCGGCCAGCTTGACGGACGCCGACGGGTCCTTCTCGCTCGGCTTGAGGACGAAGGTGTTGCCGCAGGCGATGGCCAGCGGGAACATCCACATCGGGACCATCGCGGGGAAGTTGAAGGGCGTGATGCCCGCGACGACGCCCAGCGGCTGGCGGATCGCGGAGACGTCGACCCGGTTCGACACCGACGTCGACAGCTCGCCCTTGAGCTGCGTGGTGATCCCGCAGGCCAGCTCGACGATCTCCAGGCCGCGCGCGACCTCGCCCAGCGCGTCCGAGTGCACCTTGCCGTGCTCGGCGGTGATCAGCTCGGCGACGGCGTCGCGGTTGGCGTCGAGCAGGGCCCGGTAGGCGAAGAGCACCTTGGTGCGGGCGGCCAGCGAGGACTGCCCCCAGGACAGGAACGCCTCCTTCGCGACCTGTACGGCGGCGTCGACCTCCTCGGTGGACGCGAGCGCGACCTGCGTGGTGACCTCGCCGGTGGCCGGGTCGGTGACCGGGCCGTAGTTGCCCGACGCGCCCTCGACGGTCTTGCCACCGATCCAGTGGTTGACGGTCTTCATGCCTATTGCTCCTTCACAGATGGCGACGTCGCTGCGCGGCTTGCCGGTCGTACTCTTCACGGGCCTCGGACGCCGCCTTGCGGGTCGCGGTCTCGGCCACAGGAACATCCCACCACGCCTGTGCCGGGGGTGGGCCCGACACAGTGTCGGGCGTTCGGGTCTGTACGTAGACACATGTGGGACGCGTCGCCGAGCGGGCCTCGATGAGGGCTTCCCGCAGGTCACGTACGGTGCGGGCGCGGATGACGGCCATTCCGAGGGAGGCCGCGTTGGCCGCGAGGTCCACCGGGAGGGGGTCCCCGGTGTACGAGCCGTCGGCCGCCCGGAAGCGGTAGGCGGTGCCGAAGCCCTCGGCGCCCACCGCCCCCGAGAGACCGCCGATGGAGGCGTAGCCGTGGTTGTCCAGGACGACCACCCTGATCGGGACGCGCTCCTGCACGGCCGTGACGATCTCGGTCGGGTTCATCAGGTACGTCCCGTCGCCGACCAGTGCCCACACGGGCCGGCCGGGCGCGGCGAGCGCGACCCCGAGGGCGGCGGGGATCTCGTAGCCCATGCAGGAGTAGCCGTACTCCACGTGGTACTGGTCCGCGGACCGGGCCCGCCACAGCTTGTGCAGGTCCCCGGGGAGCGAGCCGGCGGCGTTGACCAGGATGTCGCCGGCGTCGACGAGGGCGTCGAGGAGGCCGAGCACCTGGGCCTGGGTGGGCGGGAGGTCCTCCTCGGGTGCGGGCACGGCGTACGCCCGGTCGACGACGGCGTCCCAGCGGGCGGCCTCCCTCCGGTACGCCGCCTCGTACGCGGCGTCCACCCGGTGGCCGGCCAGTGCCGCCGCGAGTTCGCCGAGGGCCTCCCGGGCGTCGGCGACCAGCGGGCGGGCGGCGAGCTTGTGGGCGTCGTACGGGTCCAGGTTGAGGCCGACGAAACGGACGGCCGGGTTCTGGAACAGGGTGGCCGAGGCGGTGGTGAAGTCGCTGAGCCGGGTCCCCGCGGCGAGGACCACATCGGCCTCCCGGGCGAGGGCGTCGGCGGTGGCCGTGCCGGTGTGGCCGATCCCGCCGACGTCGGCGGGATGGCCGTGCGGGAGCACGCCCTTGCCCGCCTGCGTGACGGCCACCGGGATCCCGGTGGCCTCGGCGAGGGCGGCGAGGGCGGTCTGCGCCCCGCTGTGCCGGATCCCGCCGCCGGCGACGATCAGGGGGCGCGCGGAGCCCCGTACGGCGTCGGCGGTGGCGGCCAGCTCGGCGCGGTCGGGCCGCGGGCGGCGGACGCGCCAGACCCGCTCGGCGAAGAACTCCTCGGGCCAGTCGTACGCCTCCGCCTGCACGTCCTGCGGCAGCGCGAGGGTGACGGCGCCGGTCTGCACCGGGTCGGTGAGCACGCGCACGGCCTGGAGGGCGGCGGGGACCAAGGCCTCGGGGCGGGTGACCCGGTCGAAGTGGCGGGAGACGGGCCGCAGGGCGTCGTTGACGGAGACGTCCCCGGCATGGGGCACCTCCAGCTGCTGCAGCACGGGATCGGCGGGGCGGGTGGCGAAGGTGTCCCCGGGCAGCAGGAGCACCGGGATCCGGTTGATGGTGGCGAGGGCGGCGCCGGTGACCAGGTTGGTGGCGCCGGGGCCGATGGAGGTGGTGACGGCGTGGGTGGACAGCCGGCCGCTCTGGCGTGCGTAGCCGACGGCGGCGTGCACCATGGCCTGCTCGTTGCGGCCCTGGAGGAAGGGCATGCCGCCGGGGCCGGTGCCGCCGGTCTCCAGGAGGGCCTGGCCGATCCCGGCGACGTTCCCGTGCCCGAAGATCCCCCAGGTCGCGGCGACCAGCCGGTGGCGGCGGCCGTCGCGCTCGGTGTACTGGGCGGCGAGGAAGCGTACGAGCGCCTGCGCGACGGTGAGCCTCATCGGTGGTCCTCCGCTCCTGTTCGGGGGAACGGCAGCCGGGGGTCGACGTCCTGCCCGTCCCAGCTGCCGCGGATCCACCCGTGGTCGGGGTGGTCGCGGATGAGCCACTCCCGGGGCCCGCCGGTGTCCGGTCCGGCCATCACGTTCAGGTAGTACATGTCGTGCCCGGGGGCGGCGATGGACGGGCCGTGCCAGCCGTCCGGGATCAGCACGGCGTCGCCGGTGCGCACCTCGGTCAGGATGTCGGTCTTCCCCGCCGGGGAGGGCGTGACGCGCTGGTACCCGAGGCCGGGGACGTCCCCGTGCGGGGCGATCTCGAACCAGTAGATCTCCTCCAGGCGGGACTCCTCGCCGGGGTGGTGCTCGTCGTGCTTGTGCGGGGGGTACGAGGACCAGTTCCCGCCGGGGGTGAGGACCTCGACGGCGATCAGCCGGTCGCACGCGAAGCCGGTGGGGCCGGCGGCGGCGAAGTTGTTGACCTGGCGCGAGCAGTGGCCCGCGCCGCGCAGCTCGACGGCGACGGCCTCGGCGGGGCCGTAGCGCGGGGGCAGGCGCTGCTCGCAGCGGGCCCCGGCGAGCGCGAACCGGCCCCCTGCGGCGGAGCTGATCCCGGTGTGCGCGTCCCGCGGCACGTACGCGAAGTCGGTCGGCCCGGCGAAGACTCCGCTGCGCCCCCGCAGTTCGAAGACGTGCGGCTCCGCCGCGGGGGCGCCGTCCCCGAACCCCCGCGCCTCGAACGCCGGCACACCCAGCCCCGTCGGCGTTTGAGGCGCGGGTCCGGGCAGAGCCCGGCAGCGGACCTCGCAGCCGCCCGACAGCGGGAGCACGATCCACTCGCACTCCCCCGCCTCGAAGCCGTAGGTCTCACCCGGCTCAAGGGCCAGCACCCGCAGCCGGGTCCAGTCCATCTCCCACTCAGACACCACCGGCACGCGCCAGCACCTCCTCCACCTCGTGCGGGAACGGCATCGCGCTGGAGCACGCCAGCCGCGAGGCCACGATCGCCCCCGCCGCGTTCGCGTACCGCACGACACGCCCCAACTCCCATCCCGCCAGCAGCCCGTGGCACAGCGCCCCGCCGAACGCGTCGCCCGCGCCGAGGCCGTTGACCACGTCCACCGCGACCGGCGGCGCCTGCGCCACCGTTCCGTCGCGGTGGACCGCCAGCACGCCCTCGGGGCCGCGCTTGACCACCGCCAGTTCCACTCCGGCGGCGAGCAGCGCCCGGGCCGCCGCCCACGGGTCGGACTCGCCGGTGGCGATCTCGCACTCCTCCTCGTTCCCGACGGCCACCGTGGCGTGCGCGAGCGCCCGCTCGTAGTACGGCTCCGGCTTCTCCCGCCACAGCATCGGCCGCCAGTCGAGGTCGAACATCGTGGCCCCGGGACGGCCGCGCCCGCGGGCCTCCAGCGCGGCCAGCGTCGCCGCCCGCGAGGGCTCCTCGCTCAGGCCCGTGCCCGTCATCCAGAACACGCGGGCCGCCCGTACCGCGTCCAGGTCGACCTCGTCCGCCGCGATCTCCAGGTCCGGGGCCTTCGGCAGCCGGTAGAAGTACAGGGGGAACCGGTCGGGCGGGAACATCTCGCAGAAGGTGATCGGCGTGGGCAGCCCGGCGACCTCGGTCACCCACCGGTCGTCCACCCCGAAGCCCCGCAGCTCATTGCGCAGGTACGTCCCGAAGGGGTCCGCTCCGGTCCGGCTGATCAGCGCCACCCGCCGGCCCAGACGGGCCGCCGCGACGGCCACGTTCGCCGGGGAGCCGCCGAGGAACCTGCCGAAGGTCTCCGCCTCGGCCAGTGGTACGCCGGTCGCCAACGGGTAGAGATCCACCCCGGTCCGGCCCATCGTGATCAGGTCGAACGGATACGGATCGCCGGTGCCGGTCACAGTCAGTCCTCCCACTCGTCCTCCACCCTAAGGTGGCCGTTATGACGTCCTCCCCGCCCGCGTTGACCCGTATCCGCATCGGTTCGGCTCCGGACTCCTGGGGTGTCTGGTTCCCCGACGACCCGCAGCAGACCCCTTGGCGGCGATTCCTCGACGAAGTGGCCGAGGCCGGCTACGAGTGGATCGAGCTCGGGCCGTACGGCTACCTCCCCACGGACCCGGCCCGCCTCGCCGAGGAGACGGCCGCGCGGGGCCTGCGGGTCTCGGCCGGAACCGTCTTCACCGGACTCCATCACGGGCCCGCCGTGTGGGAGGAGACCTGGGAGCACGTGTCGCGGATCGCCGCGCTGACCCGGGACGTGGGCGCCGCCCATCTCGTCGTCATCCCCTCCTTCTGGCGGGACGACAAGACGGGGAAGGTGCTGGAGGACCGCACCCTCACCCCCGCCCAGTGGCGCCACCTGGCCTCCCAGACCGAGCGCCTCGGCCGTGAGGTGCAGGACCGGTACGGGTTGCGGATCGTGGTCCATCCGCACGCCGACACCCACATCGACACCCCGGAGAACGTGGCCCGCTTCCTGGACGCCACCGACCCCGGCCTGGTCTCCCTCTGCCTGGACACCGGCCACTACGCGTACTGCGGCGGGGACAGCGTGCGGGCCGTCGAGACCTTCGCGGAGCGGATCGGCTACCTGCACCTCAAGCAGGTGGACCCGCGTGTCCTCGCCGAAGTCGTCGCGCAGGAGCTGCCCTTCGGGCCGGCCGTGGGCCGCGGGGTGATGTGCGAGCCGCCGTCGGGTGTGCCCGCGCTGGAGCCCGTACTGGCGGCGGCCCAGCGGCTGGGGGTGGACCTGTTCGCGATCGTGGAGCAGGACATGTACCCCTGTCCGCCCGACCGGCCGCTGCCGATCGCCCGCCGTACCCGTGCCTACCTGCGCTCCTGCGGCGCCCGCTGACCTTCCGGAGGGAACACGACATGACCAGCACGCTCGGCATCGCCGTCATCGGCACCGGGAAGATGGGCGCGGACCACGTGCGCCGGTTCGGGCGGACCGTCGGCGGGGCGCGGGTGGTGGCCGTGGCCGATCCGGACGGTGACCGGGTCAAGGAGGTCGCGGGCTCCGTCGACGGCGCGAGCGCGCACACCGACCCGGCGGCGGCGATAGCCGCGCCCGGGGTCCAGGCGGTACTGATCGCGTCCCCCGGGCCCGCCCACGAGGAAGCGATCCTGCAGGCCCTGCGGCGGGGGCTGCCGGTGCTGTGCGAGAAGCCGCTCACCCCGGAGCCGGCGGGGGCGCTGCGCGTCATGGAGGCCGAACAGCGGCTGGGGCGGCGCCTGGTGCAGGTGGGGTTCATGCGGCGGCACGACGCCGAGTACGAGCGGTTGAAGGAGCTGCTGGACGCGGGCGGGATCGGCCGTCCGCTCTTCCTGCACTGCCGGCACCGCAACGCCTCCTCGCCGTCCTTCTTCACCAGCGACATGCTGATCAGCGATTCCGTGGTGCACGAGGTGGACGCGGCCCGCTGGCTGCTGGGGCAGGAGATCACGGCGGTGACGGTGCTCTCGCCGCGGCCGACGTCGGCCGCCCCGGAGGGACTGAGCGACCCCCGGATGGTGCTGCTGGAGACCTCCGGCGGGGCCGTCGTCGACGTGGAGATCTTCGTCAACTGCGGTTTCGGCTACCAGGTGCAGTGCGAGGCGGTCGGCGAGGCGGGCAGCGCCCGGATCGGCGACGGCCACGCGATGGTGGTGCAGGCGGCGGGCCGCTGGGGCGGCGCGATCGACCAGGACTACACGGTGCGCTTCGCCGACGCCTACGACCGGCAGCTGCGGCGGTGGGTGGCCGCCGCCGCCCGCGGGCGGGTGGCGGGGCCCGACGCGTGGGACGGCTACGCGGCGGCGGCCGTCTCCGAGGCGGGCCTCGCGGCCGCGCGCGGCGGCGTACGGACCGTGGTGGAGCTCGCGGAACGGCCCGACCTGTACCGCTGAGCCCTCCCCCGCGGCTCCCGGGGCGCGCTGCGCTCTTCTCGTGCGACCCCTGTGACTCTCCGGTCACAGGGGTCGCCCTTCTGTCACGCATGTCCGCGTTACGCGGGTTTTCCGTCACAGGGGGTCGACAGCCCCTCCCGGGCGCTCGTCCCGCGTCGTTCGCCGGGCACAACGCGAGTGATCGTCAGCGTCCACGCGCCGGATCCCCCGACGGCCGCCCGGCCGGCCCGGCGGCGTGGGGCAGGAGGTGTCCACGATGAGCGACCGACAGCTGTGGTCGTACAAGGAGATCGCCGCACACATCCGGGTCCAGCCGGACACTGTGCGCTCCTACCGCAAGCACGGGCTGCTCCCGCCGCCCGACCACGTCGAGGGCGGCAAGCCGTACTGGTACGCCGAGACGGTCCGGGCCTGGGTGGCCCGCCGGCCCGGCAACCGGGGCCGCCGGGAGGACTGAGCCCGCCACGGCACGCAATGACCGGACGCCCATGCTCGCTTTATACCCCCTAGGGGTATAGTCTCGGATCGTCGGGAGGACGGTGGAGTCATCGGCCACCCCTCCCGGTGACCGGACACGCCCCTGAAGAGGAGAACGACATGAGTGCCGAGACGGACACCCAGACCACGACCGTCTACCGGGTGACCGGCATGACCTGCGGCCACTGCGAGGGCGCGGTGACCAGCGAGGTCTCCGCCCTTCCGGGCGTCACCTCGGTCAAGGCCGTCGCCGCGTCGGGCGAGGTCACCGTGGTCTCCGCCACCCCGTTCGCCGACGAGGACGTCCGCGCCGCCGTGGACGAGGCCGGCTACGAGTTCGCCGGCCGGGCCTGAGCGGCACCCGCTCCCTCCTTCGGCAGCACCCGCGGCACTTCGCAGCACCCCGCCGGGCCGTGCCGGCCAGCTCATACTGGACCCGTACGGCCCGGCCATCCCCCTGGAGCCGGAACATGACCAGCACAGTGCACGACGGACCGATAATGGCGGTCGAACTCTCGATCGGCGGGATGACCTGCGCCTCCTGCGCGGCCCGCATCGAGAAGAAGCTCAACCGGATGGACGGCGTCGAGGCCACGGTGAACTACGCCACCGAGAAGGCCCACGTCTCCTACGGCGGCGACGTCCAGGTCGCGGACCTGATCGCGACCGTCGTGAAGACCGGCTACACCGCCGAGGAACCCGCGCCGCCCGCCCCGCCCGCCCCGGCGCCGGGCGAGGAGGAGCCGGCCGCGGCTCCCGACCCGGTGCTGTCCGCCCTGCGGCAGCGGCTGCTGGTCTCGGCCGCGCTCGCGCTGCCCGTCGTCCTGCTCGCGATGGTCCCCGCCCTCCAGTTCGACAACTGGCAGTGGCTCTCCCTGACCCTGGCGGCTCCCGTCGTGGTCTGGGGCGGCTTCCCCTTCCACAGGGCCGCCTGGACCAACGCCCGGCACGGCGCCGCGACCATGGACACCCTGGTCTCGGTCGGCACGCTCGCCGCCTTCGCCTGGTCGCTGTGGGCGCTGTTCTTCGGCCACGCGGGCATGCCCGGCATGCGGCACGGCTTCGACCTCAGCACGTCCCGCGCGGACGGCTCCTCCGCCATCTACCTGGAGGTCGCGGCCGGGGTCGTCACCTTCATCCTGCTCGGCCGCTACCTGGAGGCCCGCTCCAAGCGGAAGGCGGGCGCGGCCCTCAGGGCCCTGCTGGAGCTGGGCGCCAAGGACGTCGTCGTCCTGCGCGGCGGCCAGGAGGTCCGCATCCCGGTGTCCGCGCTCGCCGTCGGCGACCGTTTCGTGGTCCGCCCCGGCGAGAAGATCGCCACCGACGGCACGGTCGTCGAGGGCAGCTCGGCCGTGGACGCCTCCATGCTGACCGGCGAATCCGTCCCCGTGGAGGTGGCCGTCGGCGACTCGGTCACCGGCGCCACCGTCAACACCTCCGGGCGCCTGGTGGTCGAGGCGACCAGGGTCGGGGCCGACACCCAGCTCGCCCGGATGGCCAGGCTGGTGGAGGACGCGCAGAACGGCAAGGCAGAGGTGCAGCGCCTCGCCGACCGGATCTCCGGCGTCTTCGTCCCCGTCGTCCTGGTCCTCGCGCTCGGGACCTGGGTCACCTGGCTGCTCGTCACCGACGACCCGACGGCCGCCTTCACCGCCGCCGTGGCCGTCCTGATCATCGCCTGCCCGTGCGCCCTGGGCCTGGCCACCCCGACCGCGCTGATGGTCGGCACCGGGCGCGGCGCGCAGCTGGGCATCCTGATCAAGGGCCCCGAGGTGCTGGAGTCCACCCGTCGCGTGGACACCGTCGTCCTCGACAAGACCGGGACCGTCACCACGGGCCGGATGACCCTCGCCGGCGTCGTCACCGCGGACGGGGTCGACGAGCGCGAACTGCTGCGCCTGGCGGGCTCGCTGGAGCACGCCTCGGAGCACCCGATCGCCCGGGCCGTGGCCACCGCCGCCGCCGACCGGGCGGGCACCCTGCCCGTGCCGGAGGGCTTCGAGAACCTCGCCGGTCTCGGGGTCCGGGGCGTGGTCGACGGCCACGCCGTGCTGGTGGGCCGCGAGCAGTTGCTGGCGGACTGGTCGATCACCCTGCCGGCCGGGCTGGCGCGGGCCAAGGCGGCCGCCGAGGCCGAGGGCGGCACCGCCGTGCTGGTCGCGTGGGACGGGGCGGCGCGCGGGGTCCTGACCGTGGCCGACGCGGTCAAGGAGACCAGCGCCGAAGCGGTCGCCCGACTGCGGGAACTGGGTCTCACCCCGGTGCTGCTGACCGGCGACCACAAGGCCGTCGCCGAGACGGTGGCCCGCGAGGTCGGTATCGACGAGGTGATCGCCGAGGTGCTCCCGCAGGACAAGGTGGACGTCGTGCGCCGCCTCCAGGCCGAGGGCCGTACGGTCGCCATGGTCGGCGACGGGGTCAACGACGCGGCGGCGCTGGCCCAGGCGGACCTGGGGCTGGCCATGGGCACCGGCACCGACGCGGCCATCGAGGCCGGGGACCTGACGCTCGTACGCGGTGACCTGCGGGTGGCGGCGGACGCGATCCGGCTCTCCCGCCGGACCCTGGCCACCATCAAGGGCAACCTGTTCTGGGCCTTCGGCTACAACGTCGCCGCCCTCCCGCTGGCGGCGGCCGGCCTGCTCAATCCGATGATCGCTGGGGCCGCGATGGCCTTCTCCTCGGTCTTCGTGGTGACCAACAGCCTGCGGTTGCGGTCCTTCCGCTAGTGGATCGCCTTCGCATCGTTCCCACACTTCCTTCACGGGAGACGCAGATCACAGTGACCTCAACGTAACCATCCGGGGTCGCGACAGGTCTAATGGGGCGATGCCAGGAACGTCTTGGGGGACGTTCCACGGAAACCTTGGGGGTTTTCCGTGGCATCCGCCGGCCGGGACACGTGCCCGCGGGAGGCTTTGAGCGGCCCTCCCGACCCGAACGGGTCCCGGCTCAAGGACGCCCCGATCCGGGTCCCGTGGGGGGAATCCGTTTCGGGGGGAAAAGGGAAGCGCCCCGACCGTCGACCCGTGGGGGGATCGACGGCGGGGCGCTTCTCGTGAGCCCGGGTCGGCGCCGCAGCGTCGTGCGCGGCGCCGGGAGGCCTCGGGTCAGCGGGCCTCGACGGGAACGAAGTCGCGCAGGACCTCACCCGTGTAGATCTGGCGCGGGCGACCGATGCGGGAACCCGGCTCCTTGATCATTTCCTGCCACTGGGCGATCCAGCCGGGGAGGCGGCCGAGCGCGAAGAGCACGGTGAACATCTCGGTCGGGAAGCCCATGGCCCGGTAGATCAGACCGGTGTAGAAGTCCACGTTCGGGTAGAGGTTGCGCTCGACGAAGTACGAGTCGGCCAGCGCGTGCTCTTCCAGCTTGAGCGCGATGTCCAGCAGCTCGTCGCTCTTGCCGAGCGCCGAGAGGACGTCGTGCGCCGCAGCCTTGATGATCTTCGCCCGGGGGTCGAAGCTCTTGTAGACGCGGTGCCCGAAGCCCATCAGGCGGACGCCGTCCTCCTTGTTCTTCACCTTGCGGATGAAGGCGTCGACGTCGCCGCCGTCGTTCTTGATGCCTTCCAGCATCTCCAGGACGGACTGGTTGGCGCCGCCGTGCAGCGGGCCCCACAGGGCCGAGATGCCGGCGGAGATCGAGGCGAACATGTTCGCCTGCGAGGAGCCGACCAGACGCACGGTGGAGGTGGAGCAGTTCTGCTCGTGGTCCGCGTGCAGGATCAGCAGCTTGTCGAGCGCGGAGACGACGACCGGGTCCAGGTCGTACTCCTGGGCCGGCACGGAGAAGGTCATGCGCAGGAAGTTCTCGACGTAGCCGAGGTCGTTGCGCGGGTAGACCACCGGGTGGCCGACCGACTTCTTGTAGGCGTAGGCCGCGATCGTCGGGAGCTTGGCCAGCAGCCGGATCGTCGAGAGGTGGCGCTGCGTCTCGTCGAAGGGGTTGTGGCTGTCCTGGTAGAACGTCGACAGCGCGCTGACCACGGAGGACAGCATCGCCATCGGGTGCGCGTCGCGCGGGAAGCCGTCGTAGAAGCGCTTGACGTCCTCGTGCAGCAGCGTGTGCTGGGTGATCTCGTTGCGGAACGACGCGAGCTGGTCGACGGTCGGCAGCTCACCGTTGATCAGCAGGTAGGCCACCTCGATGAAGGACGAACGCTCCGCCAGCTGCTCGATCGGGTAGCCGCGGTACCGCAGGATGCCCTGCTCACCGTCGAGGTAGGTGATCGCGGACTTGTAGGCCGCGGTGTTGCCGTAGCCGCTGTCCAGCGTGACGAGCCCGGTCTGGGCCCGCAGCTTCGAGATGTCGAAGCCCTGGTCGCCGACGGTGCTCTCGACCACCGGGTAGGTGTATTCGCCGTCCGCGTACCGGAGTACTACAGAGTTGTCGCTCACGTCATCCCTCACCGACGTAGTGCCTCTTCTTCGAGGTGCCCTGACTGCCTCTACCTTCCCCCATTTGGCGCAGGAGAGTGCACTCGGGGTCGGCCTTTGGTCTTTCTGACGGCACTGAGTGCCGCCAACCTGCTCATCCTGCCCCCTCCGCACGGTGGCGGGAACCCCAAATGATCGATCATCTAGGTGATGTTTCCCACCGGTATCCGTCCGGACAGCCGTGGCGCGACCGCCGTGTACCTCCTGCCTGCGGAAACGGTACGCACCGCCTGGCCGAGGGCTTTTCGGGACCCGACGAGGACGACGAGTTTCTTCGCCCTGGTCACCGCCGTGTAGAGCAGATTTCGCTGGAGCATCATCCAAGCTCCGGTGGTGACCGGGATCACCACGGCGGGGTATTCACTCCCCTGCGAGCGGTGGATGGTGACGGCGTAGGCGTGGGCCAGCTCGTCGAGTTCGGAGAACTCGTAGCCGATCTCCTCGTCCTCCTCCGTCCGCACCGTCAGGCGCTGCTCGTCCACGTCCAGGCCGATGACGACGCCGACCGTGCCGTTGAAGACGCCGTTGGCGCCCTTGTCGTAGTTGTTGCGGATCTGGGTGACCTTGTCGCCCACCCGGAAGACCCGGCCACCGAACCGCTTCTCCGGCAGGTCGGGCCGGGCGGGCGTCATCGCCTGCTGGAGCAGCCCGTTGAGGTGGCCGGCGCCCGCCGGGCCGCGGTGCATGGGGGCGAGCACCTGGACGTCCCGCCTCGGGTCGAGACCGAACCGGGCGGGGATCCTGCGGGCGGCCACGTCCACGGCCAGCACGCCCGCCGCCTCGGTGTCCTCCTCGGGGAAGAGGAAGAAGTCCGGCAGGCCGTCGGTGATGGGCTGGACACCGGTGTTGATCCGGTGCGCGTTGGTGACGACGCCGGACTGCTGTGCCTGCCGGAAGATCCGGGTCAGGCGCACCGCGGGCACCGGGCCGCCCTCCGCCAGCAGGTCCCGGAGCACCTCCCCGGCGCCGACCGACGGCAGCTGGTCCACGTCTCCCACGAGCAGCAGGTGGGCGCCCGGTGCCACGGCCTTGACCAGCTTGTTGGCCAGCAGCAGGTCCAGCATCGAGGCCTCGTCGACCACGACCAGGTCGGCGTCCAGCGGCCGGTCCCGGTCGTAGGCCGCGTCCCCTCCCGGTTTGAGCTCCAGCAACCGGTGCACGGTGGAGGCCTCCGCGCCGGTGAGCTCCGACAGCCGCTTCGCCGCCCGGCCGGTGGGCGCGGCCAGCACCACCTTGGCCTTCTTGGCCCGGGCCAGCTCGACGATCGAGCGCACGGTGAAGGACTTGCCGCAGCCGGGGCCGCCGGTGAGGACGGCGACCCGGCGGGTCAGCGCAAGCCTGACCGCGTCCCGCTGCTCGGGCGCGAGCGCGGCCCCCGTGCGCCCGGCGAGCCAGCCGAGGGCCTTGTCCCAGTCCACGTCCTGGAAGGACGGCATCCGGTCGTGCTCCGCGTGGAGCAGCCGGCGCACCTGCCCGACCAGGGACAGCTCGGCCCGGTGGAAGGGCACCAGGTAGACGGCGGTCAGCGGGTCCGGGCCGCCCTGCGGGTCCGGCACGGACTCCCGGACGACTCCCTCCGGGTCGGCGGCCAGTTCGGCCAGGCACTCGATGACCAGCCCGGTGTCGACCTGGAGCAGCTTGACGCCGTCGGCGATGAGCTTCTCCTCGGGCAGGAAGCAGTGGCCCTGGTCGGTGGACTGGGACAGGGCGTACTGCAGCCCGGCCTTGACCCGCTCGGGGCTGTCGTGCGGGATCCCGACGGCCTGGGCGATGCGGTCGGCGGTGAGGAAGCCGATGCCCCACACGTCGGCGGCGAGCCGGTAGGGCTGGTTCCTGACGACGGAGATGGAGGCGTCGGCGTACTTCTTGTAGATGCGCACCGCGATGGAGGTGGAGACGCCCACGCCCTGGAGGAAGACCATGACCTCCTTGATGGCCTTCTGCTCCTCCCAGGCGGCCCCGATCAGCTTCGTCCGCTTGGGGCCGAGCCCGGGCACCTCGATCAGCCGCTTCGGCTCGGCCTCGATCACGTCGAGCGTGGCGGTGCCGAAGTGCTCCACGATCCGGTCGGCGATCTTCGGTCCGATGCCCTTGATCAGTCCGGAGCCGAGGTAGCGCCGGATGCCCTGGATGGTGGCGGGCAGGACCGTACGGTAGTTCTCCACGCTGAACTGGCGGCCGTACTGCGGGTGCGAGCCCCAACGGCCCTCCATGCGCAGCGACTCCCCGGGCTGCGCCCCGAGCAGGGAGCCGACCACGGTGAGGAGGTCGCCGCCGCCGCGGCCGGTGTCGACGCGGGCGACCGTGTAGCCGCTGTCCTCGTTGGCGTAGGTGATGCGCTCGAGCACACCCTCGACCACCGCCAGTTGCACCGCCGGCCGCTCCGCCGCGCGTACCCCGTCCGTTGCCATGCCCCGAAGCTACCGGGCGGCGCCGACATCCCGTCAGGCCTGTGGACAGCGCGAAGGGGGTCCCGCCTCACGGCCGGACCCCCTCACGGTTACCCCTCCCTCGTCGGACTTCCCGATCCCCCCAGATCCCTCCCCGGAAGTGCCGACGCACCATACGACCCGCGGCCCCCCGGGAGGGTTGCATCCGGAGTCCCAGATTTACGTTTCCGTTACCCAACGCCTACCCGAGGTGCCGGTGAATCGGCACAGACGTAGCGTTTCAGGCATGAGCGAATCCTCTTTCCAGGACGACGTGCTGGGCGAGCTCGGTGACGACCGGCTGAACGAGATCGCCTCGCTGCTCGGCACGGACGCCGCCGGCGCCCGCGACGCCGTGACCACGACGGTGGGCGCGATGGCCGGCGGCCTCCAGGAGAAGGCCGGCGCTGACGACGAGGACGGCGCGGAGGTGCGGCAGGCCTTCGCCGAGGTCTCCGAGCCCCCGCTGCAGGGCGTCTCCACGCTCGGCGGCGGCCTGGGCGGGCTGCTGAGCGGCGGCATGATGGCCGGGGTGCTGGCCAAGCTGAGCCGGCCCGTCGCCAACGCCGTCTCGAAGAAGACCGGCATCCCCGCGGCGACCGTCAGCCGGGTCATCGAGATGCTGATCCCGGTGGTGCTGGCGGTGTTCGCCAAGCGCGCGGCCGCCGGCAAGACCCCCGGCGCCCCGGCCGGCGCCGGAGCGCCGGCGGGCGGAGCGCCCGGTGCGGGCCCCGCGGGTGCGGGCGGCGGCCTCGCCGACCTCCTGGGCCAGATCCTCGGCGGCGGCAGGAAGTAACCCGCCGGGAACGCCCCCGGCCCACCCGGACGGCGCAGCGCGGGGCGGCGGTCGCGCGACGTCCCCCCGGCCCGCCCCGCGCGCTATCCTCGGGCGCCATGGACACGCCCGCGGCACCCCGGACGCCCGAGGCCCCCGAGGCCCCCGAGGCCCCCGAGGCGCAGGGTGTGCGCCTGCGCGACCCGGAGCCCGGCGACCTGGGCTGGATCGTGCAGCGCCACGGCGCGCTGTACGCCGCCGAGTACGGCTGGAACGCCGGGTTCGAGGGCCTGGTGGCCCGGATCGTCGCGGACTTCGCCGAGGACCACGACCCGTACCTGGAACGCGTCTGGATCGCCGAGCTGGACGGCCGGCCCGTGGGCTCGGTGATGTGCGTACGGGAGGACGGCGCCCCCGGCACCGCCCGGCTCAGGCTGCTCCTGGTCGACCCGGAGGGTCGCGGCCGCGGCATCGGCGGGCTGCTGGTCGACACGGTCGTCGCCTTCGCCCGCTCGGTCGGCTACCGCGAGCTGGTGCTGTGGACCAACGACGTGCTGACCGCCGCCCGCGAGCTCTACCTGCGGGCCGGCTTCTCCCTGGTCGCCGAGCGCCCGCACCGTTCGTACGGGGTCTCCCTCATCGGACAGGACTGGCGGCTGCCCCTGCAGGACGGCTCGCCGCGCTGACGCCCGCCGTACGGTCCCGGGGCCGCGCGGGGGCCAGGGACGTCAGGGCCACCCCGCCGACCAGCAGCACCGCCGCCACCCAGCGCAGGCCCGACACCTGCTCCCCCAGCACCAGGGCCGCCGAGGACATGCCGAAGACCGGCACCAGCAGGCTGAACGGGGCCACGGACGAGGCCGGGTAGCGGCGCAGCAGCCAGCCCCAGGCCCCGAAGCCGAAGACGGTCGAGACCCACGCGACGTACGCGATGACGCCGACCCCGGACCAGTCCAGGGCCCGCAGCGCGGCGAGGTCCCGCTCGGGCCCCTCCAGGAGCAGCGACAGCCCGAACAGCGGCAGCACGGGAACGGTGCACACCCACACCATGAAGTTCAGCGCGTCGGGCGGGGAGGCCTTGCGGGTCAGGACGTTGGAGACGCCCCAGCAGGCGGCGGCCGCCACGACCAGGGCGAAGCCGAGCACCGGCCCGGAGGTCCCCCCGTCCACGGCGGCCACCGCGATCCCGGCCAGCGCCACGGCCATGCCGGTCACCCGCACCGGGCCCGGCCGCTCGCGCAGCACGACGGCGGCGAGGACGGCGGTGAAGACGGCCTGGACCTGCAGGACGAGGGAGGACAGCCCGGCCGGCATCCCCGCGTCCATGCCGGTGAAGAGCAGGCCGAACTTGGCGATGCCGAGGGCGATCCCCACGCCCACGATCCACTTGAGGGCGACCTTGGGCCGCCCGACGAAGAACACGGCGGGCAGGGCGGCGACGAGGAAGCGCAGCGCGGACAGCAGCAGGGGCGGGAAGTGGCCGAGTCCGATCTCGATGACCACGAAGTTGAAGCCCCAGACGGCGGCGACGAGCACGGCGAGTGCGGTGTGTACGGGACGCATGGACCGAGCATCACCTCGGTGAACCATGTAGCACCAGCGCGAATCTCTTCCCCGATGGATGAAGCACCGCTTACGAATAGGATGGGGGCATGCTCGATCTCGCCCGGCTGCGCGCCTTGCACGCCGTATCGGTCCACGGTTCGGTCGCGGCCGCGGCGGCCGCCCTCGGCTACACCCCGTCCGCGGTCTCGCAGCAGATCGCCAAGCTGGAGCGGGAGACCCGCACCACCCTGCTGGAGCGGCGCGGGCGCGGGGTCGCCCTGACCGAGGAGGCCCGCCACCTGGCCGACACCGCGCAGGAGTTGCTGGCCATCGTGGAGCGTGCCGAGACCACCCTGGAGGAGCGCCGCGGGCAGCCGAGCGGGCTGCTGACGGTCGCCGCGTTCGCGTCGGCCGCGCGCGGACTGCTGCCGGGGGTGCTGGCCGAGCTGGCCGCCCGGCACCCGGCCCTGGACGTGCGGCTCACCGAGGTCGACCCGCACCTGTCCGTGGACCTGGTGGCCCGCGGCGTCACCGACCTGGCGGTGGCCCACGACTGGGACATCGCCCCGCTGCCCGCGCCCGAGGGCGTGGAACAGGCCCTCATCGGGGACGACCTGTGCGACCTGGTGGTACCGGCCGGCCACCCCTTCACCACGCGCGGGACCGTCCGGCGCTCGGACCTCGGCGGCCAGCGCTGGGTGTGCCAGCCGCCCGGCCGGGTCTGCCACGACTGGCTGATGCGGACGCTGCGCACGGCCGGCTTCGAGCCGGACGTGGCGCACGTCGCGGAGGAGAACCACACCATCGTCGCCCTGGTGGCGGCCGGGCTCGGGGTGGCGGTCGTCCCCCGGCTGGGCACCGGCGTCCTGCCGCCGGGCGCCGTGGCCGTACCGCTGGAACCGGGCCCGGTGCGCAGGCTGTACGCCCTGTGGCGCGCCGGAGCCGCCCGCCGCCCGGCCATCACGGAAACGGTCCGTACCCTCCAGGCCCACTGGCCGCCGCGCCGGGCCGGGTCCGCGACGTAGCGCGCCGCCCGCAGGCGTGACGGTGCGGGCGCGACCGGGCCGGCGTGGTGCCCGAGGAGACACCCCGGCCCGCGGCCGGCCCGTCGGCACCGCCGGCTCCGGCCGACGGGACGCCCCGGCAGGGCGACACGCACCGACACGCCCGGCGGGGTCCGGACGGCAGCGGTAGGGTCCGGGCCGTGCCGAACCACGCCTCCCGCCGGACCCTGCTCGCCGCGGCCGCCGCGGCCGCCGCCACGGCCGCGGGGGCGGTCGCCGCCACCTCGGGCACCGCCCGCCCCGCCTCCGCCGACTCCGCCGACGCCCGCAACCCCGAACGCCCCCCGGGCCGCCGCCCCGACCTGGCCGCACTCCGGCGAGCCGTGGACCGGATGAGCCTCGCCGAGAAGGTCGGCCAGCTCTTCGTCTCCCGGGCGTACGGGCATTCCGCGACCGCTCCCGACCCGGCCGACGCCGAGCAGAACCGGGCCGCGTTCGGCGTGCGCACCGCCGCCGAGCTGGTCTCCCGCTACCACCTCGGCGGCATCGTCTACTTCGCCTGGGCCCACAACACCCGTACCCCGCACCAGATCGCCGCGCTCTCCACCGGCCTCCAGCAGGCGGCCCTCACCTCCGGCGCCCGGATCCCGCTGCTGCTCTCCACCGACCAGGAGCACGGCGCCGTGGCCCGCATCGGCAAGCCCGCCACGCTCTTCCCGGGAGCGATGGCGCTCGGCGCCTCCGGTTCCGTCGCCGACGCCCGGCGCGCGGCCCGTATCGCGGGCTTCGAGCTGGCCGCCATGGGCATCCGGCAGGACTACGCCCCCGTCGCCGACGTCAACGTCAACCCGGCCAATCCGGTCATCGGCGTGCGGTCGTTCGGCTCGGACCCGCGCGCCGTCGCGGAGCTGGCCGCCGCCCAGGTGCGCGGCTACCAGGCGGCCGGCGTGGCCGCCACCGCGAAGCACTTCCCGGGCCACGGGGACACCGAGACCGACAGCCACGTCGGCCTGCCGGTCATGCGGCACTCCCGCGCCCAGTGGGAGGAGCTCGACGAGCCGCCCTTCCGGGCCGCGGTGGAGGCCGGCGTGGACGCCGTCATGACGGCGCACATCGTCTTCCCCGCGCTCGATCCGTCGGGGGACCCGGCGACCCTCTCCCGGCCGATCGTCACCGGCATCCTGCGCGAACGCCTCGGCTTCCAGGGGGTGGTGGTCACCGACGCCCTGGACATGGCCGGGGTACGCCAGAAGTACGGCGACGACCGCGTGCCCGTACGGGCCCTCCTGGCGGGCTGCGACCAGCTGCTGAACCCGCCGGACCTGCCCCTCGCCCACCGCAGCGTGCTGGCCGCCGTCGCGTCGGGCGAGCTGACGGAGGCCCGGATCGACGAGTCGGTGCTGCGGATCCTGGAACTGAAGTCCCGCCGGGGTCTGTTCGACGAGGCCCACCCCTCGGCCGCCTCCGTGGACGCGGTCGTCGGCGTGCGCGAGCACCTCGACGCCGCCGACCGGATCGCGGCGGCCACCACGACCCTGCTGGCGAACCCCGGCGCCCTGGTGCCGCTCGACGCCGGGGCCGCGCCGCGCCTCCTGGTCACGGGGACGGACCCGGTCTCCCCCAGCGCCACCACGGGACCGCCCACCGTGGTCCTGGCCCGGGAGCTGACCGCGCTGGGCTGCCGGGCCACGGCGGTGCCGCCGGCGCGCGCGGTGGCCGCGGCGGCCGGCAACGCCGCGGTGCTGGTGTGCACGTACAACGTCCCGGAGGGCGACAGTCCGCAGCGCACCCTCGTGACGGACCTGATCGCCACCGGCGTCCCGGTGGTGCTGGTGGCGCTGCGCAACCCGTACGACCCGGCCCGGCTGCCGGCCTGCGCGGCGGAACTCGCGACGTACTCGTGGGGGGACGCGGAGATGCGGGCGGCGGCCCGGGTCCTGACCGGGGCGGCGCGTTCCGCGGGCCGTCTCCCGGTCCCCGTCCCCGGCCGCTATCCGCTGGGCCACGGGCTGTAGCCGGCCGGCCGACACCGGCCGGGAACACGGCGGAGGGCGCGCCCGCACCGTGCGGACGCGCCCTCGTCACTTCCGGCCGTGCGGCGTCTACGGCCGCAGCTGCGGCTCGCGCTCCAGGTCGCGCCGGTCGAGCTCGGCGTCCGGGGCCGCCAGCGGGGCCGCCCGGCCCGCGTCGGCGAGCGCGGCGGCCGGAGCCACCCCGGCCCACTGGAGGATCTTGGCGGTCGCGAGGGCCTTCTCGCCGTCCATGAGCTTGGCGACGTTCGCGCCGTGGTTGGCGCCCGGGGCGATCATCACGTGGCTGTCGCGGGCCCCGTAGCCGATGCGGAACGGCTCGGCGCCCCACGGGTCGTTCTGGCCGTACACGAACAGCATCTGGTTCGCGTGGTCGCGCACCCACGCGTCGATGTCGGCCATGGCTCCCGGCTGGAAGGTCATGGGGATGTCACGGGGCACGAAGTTGCGCGGCGGCTGGTAGCCGTAGCGGCTGAGGTTGCCCAGGTGCGGCTGCTTGATGTCCGGGGAGCCGAGCTGGGTGCCCGCCTGGTAGTAGTACGGCGTGTACGTCTCCAGGCCCTGGTCGGTGTAGGCGGAGAAGCCGGAGATCGCGTCGATCGAGTCCCAGATCTCCTGGTCGGTGGCGGTGGCGGCGGCCGGGATCGAGGCGCAGTCGGCCAGCAGGCTGTACTGCCAGAAGGCCCACACGTAGTCGAGGACGACGGCCTCGTAGGCCTTGTCGAGGTTGCCGACGGTGGTGAAGGTCCAGCCGTTCTCGGCGGCGGCCGTGGCGTACTTGGCCTCCAGCGGCTCCCGGCGCACCAGTGCCTCGCGCTGCACCGCGTTCAGCTTGTCGCGGCACTCCTTGGTGCCGACCTTGGCGAAGAACCGGTCGTAGGCCGAGTCCTCCTTGTTGACGACGTCGTTGGGCGCGACGTACGCGACGACGCCGTCCATGTCGCGCGGGTAGAAGCGCTCGTAGTACGTGGCCGTCATGCCGCCCTTGCTGCCGCCGGTGGCCAGCCAGTTCTTCTTGTAGATCTTCTTCAGCGCGGTGAAGAGGCGGTGCTGGTCACTGGCGGCCTGCCAGATGTCCAGGTTGGCCCAGTTGGCCGGGTCGGGCCGGGAAGGCGTGAAGAATCGATACTCCAGAGAGACCTGGTTCCCGTCGACGATGGTCGTCGGCTCGCTGCGGCGCGGGCTGGTGTTGACGTTGTAGCCGGAGGTGAAGAACACCGACGGCCGCGAGACGTCCTTGTGCAACAGGGTCAGGCGCTGCTTGAAGGTGCCCTTCCACGGCTGCCGGTGGTCGACCGGCTGCTCGTAGTTCAGCACGAAGAATCGGTAGCCGGGGTACGGCTTCTCCTCGATCAGGCTCATCCCGGGAATGCCGAGGATCTGGTCCTTGATGTCCGCGGCGGCCGCCGGCTGCGCGGCGGTGGCCGCTTGTGCCGTGGAGCCGGCCGCACCCATGGTGCCGATGAGCACCACGAGCGACAGCAGCCATCCGAGCGTCTTGCGCATTCGCCCTCCCCTTGAGTTCACTTCGGTCGCCGTGAACCTAGCCGGGGCAACACGCCACTGAACAGACCCCGTTGGGACTGACCCTCAGCACAGGATCCAGCCGGAGTCGGCCGAACCGCCTGCCACGCTCCCCTTCACGTACACACAGCGGTTGATCGCCCCCACAGTGACGGGACCGGCATGCCGGGTGAAACGCCCCGCGTCGCGCACCGGCGCGCCGCCGCGCGGCTGAATGCTCACCGCCATCCGCCGGCGCTCCCCGGGCGTCCGGGCCACGGTCACCGCGCAGGCCTGCTTGCGGCTCTTGTAGACGTGCAGCTCACCGGCGTCGAAGGCCAGCGTCCGGGCCAGCCGGCCCGCGCACCCGGCGGGTGCGGCCTGGACCGGCGGTCCGGCGAACAGCCCGCCGACACAGAGCCACAGGGCCGTTGTGAGCGCTCCCAAAGACGCGGCACGGCGGCCCCGTCCGCTCCGTTCCAGCACCATCCAGTCCCCCGATCGGTCGCGCGCACGGACGACGTGCGCACGGACGTACGACGCCGGGGCGCCCCGGAAGGTTGCGTCGGCCAAGGACCGGCCACCACGCCGCGACCCGCGCCTCCCTCGTACGGGTGCATCCACAACTCCCGCGCAGCCGTAGGGAAGTTCGCGCCTCACGGGACGATTACGCTAGGTGACCGCAAGCCCGCACCACGTGTCCACGCGGATGTGGACGGAGCCGTGAAAGGCACTCACATGACGAACGACCTGCTCGACCGCAAGCTGGCGCGCGCCTTCACGCACCTGGACGCCGACCGGAGCGGGGTGATCGACGCCGACGACATCATCGCGCTGGGCTCGCGGCTGCTGACCGCCCTCGCGGAGCCCGCGGACTCGCCGAAGGCCACCCTGGTGATGGGCGGTCTGGCCGACTTCTGGCAGGACCTCTTCACCGAGCTGGACCTGGACCGGGACGGCAAGGTCACGCCCGAGGAGTACAAGACGGGCATGACCCGGCTGTACGCGCAGGGCGGCCCGGCCTACGACCGCTCGTTCCGTCCGATGATGCAGGCGATCCTCACGATCGTGGACACCGACGGCGACGGGCGCATCAGCCCCGAGGAGTTCCACCGGGCGCAGGAGGCCTTCGACACCGACCTGAGCCCCGCCCACACCGAGGCGCTCTTCCACCGGATCGACGCGGACGGGGACGGCAGCCTGACGGTGGACGAGCTCCTCGGCGCGGTACGCGAGTACTACACCGGCACCGACGAGGACGCCCCGGGGAACCTGCTGTTCGGCGAGTTCTGATCCCCGGGGCGGCCCCGCCGCCCGTTCAGGCCGCGGCGCGCTCGTCCTCCCCGACGAAGGTGCGCCACAGCTCGGCGTACCGGCCGCCGCGCGCCAGCAGTTCGCTGTGGGGGCCGTCCTCGACGACCCGGCCGCGGTCCATCACGACGACCCGGTCGGCGCGTGCGGCGGTGGTCAGCCGGTGCGCCACCACCAGCGTGGTGCGCTTGCCGGCGAGCCGGTCCGTGGCTTGGTTGACCTGGGCCTCGGTGGCCAGGTCCAGGGCGGCGGTGGCCTCGTCGAGCAGCAGCACGTCCGGGTCGACCAGCTCGGCGCGGGCCAGCGCGATCAGCTGCCGCTGTCCGGCGGAGAGGTTGCGGCCCCGCTCGGCGACGGTGTGCAGGTAGCCGCCGTCCAGGGTGGCGATCATGGCGTGGGCGCCGACCGCGCGGGCGGCGGCCTCCACCTCGGCGTCGCTCGCGCCGGGACGCCCGTAGGCGATGGCGTCGCGGACGGTCCCCGGGAAGAGGTACGACTCCTGGGGGACCACGCCCAGCCGGTGGCGGTACGCCGTCAGGTCGAGCTCCCGCAGGTCGGCGCCGTCGGCGGTGATCCGGCCCGAGGTCGGGTCGTAGAACCGGGCCACCATCTTGACCAGGGTGGACTTTCCGGCGCCGGTCTCGCCGACGAAGGCGACGGTCTGCCCGGCGGGTATGCGCAGGCTGATGCCGGCGAGGGCGTCGCCCTTCTCGCCGCGTTCGGCGGCCGTCCCGTACTGGAAGCGGACGTCCTCGAAGGCGATCTCCCCGCGCAGCGCGGGCAGTTCCCGCGGGGCCTGCGGCTGCGGGGTGGTCGTGGGCTCGCGCAGCAGGTCCTGGATGCGGCCGAGGGAGACGGTGGCCTGCTGGTAGCCGTCGAAGACCTGGGAGAGCTGCTGGACCGGGGCGAAGAACAGGTCGATGTAGAGCAGGTACGCGACCAGCGCGCCGGTGGTGAGCGTGCCGGCCTCCACCCGACCCGCGCCGACGATCAGCACGGCGGCCGCGGCGGCCGAGGACAGCAGCTGCACGAACGGGAAGTAGACCGATATCAGCCACTGGCCGCGGACCCGGGCCTCGCGGTAGGAGTCGCTGCGCTCGGCGAAGCGGGTGGCGCCGGAGCCCTCGCGGCGGAAGGCCTGGACGATCCGCAGGCCGGAGACTGACTCCTGCAGGTCGGCGTTGACCAGGCTGACCCGGTCGCGGGCGAGTTCGTAGGCGGCCACGGACCTGCGGCGGAACACGATCGTCCCGACGACCAGGACGGGCAGGGTCGCGAAGACGATCAGTGCGAGCTCGACGTCGAGGACGAGGAGGGCGACCAGGATCCCGAAGAAGGTGAAGACGGAGACGACGGCCGTGACCAGTCCGGTCTGCAGGAACGTGGACAGCGAGTCCACGTCCGTGGTCATCCGGGTCATGATCTTGCCGGTCAGTTCGCGCTCGTAGTAGTCCAGGCCGAGTCGCTGGAGCTGGGCGAAGATCTTGACGCGGAGCGCGTACAGGACGCGCTCGCCGGTACGGCCCGTCATGCGGGTCTCGGCGAACTGTGCCGCCCACTGGGCGACGACGACCGCGAGGGCGAGCCCGGCGGCCACCCAGACGGCGCCGAGCACGGCCTGTTCCACGCCCTGGTCGATGCCGTGGCGGATCAGGATCGGCAGGAGCAGTCCGGCGCCCGCGTCGACGGCGACGAGGGCGAGGCTGATGGCGAGCGGCGCCCAGAAGCCCCGCAGCAGGCGGCGCAGTCCGTAGCTCTCCTCGGCGGCCGCGGCGCGGGTCTCGTCCACCTCGGGCCGGTCGTCGGCGGGCGGCAGCGCGGCCACCTGGGCGAGCAGTTCGGGGGTGGCGGGCATGCCGGCGACGGCGCCGGCCATGGAGTGGCCGGCTCCGGGCGCCCCGGTGCCCGGAGCGGGCGCGCCGGCGACGGCCGCCTCGGGCTCCTCGCGGCGGCGCCACAGCTCGGGGGTGATCCCGGCGGGGACCCTGCGCTTGGCGTTGACGGGCTCGGAGTCGATCTCCGCCTCGAACTCGATGTCGCGTTCGAGGTCGCGGTCGAGGTCGCTCTCGAACTCGGCCATCGCGAGGGCGTCCGGGGTCCGCGGCGAGCCGGCGCCGAGCGCGTCGGGGTCGGTGAGCAGCCTGCGGTAGAGCGGCGAGCGCTTCTCCAGCTCCTCGTGCGTGCCGATCTCGGCGAGCCGCCCGCGGTCCAGTACGGCGATCCGGTCGGCCAGCGCCAGCGTGGAGCGGCGGTGGGCGATCAGCACGGTGGTCCGGCCGGCCATGACGGCCCGCAGGGCCTCGTGGATCTCGTGCTCGACGCGGGCGTCCACGGCGGAGGTGGCGTCGTCGAGGAGCAGCAGCCGGGGGTCGGTGAGGATCGCCCGGGCCAGGGCGATGCGCTGGCGCTGGCCGCCGGAGAGGGTCAGGCCCTGCTCGCCGACCTTGGTGTCGTACCCGGCGGGCAGGGCCCGCACGAACCCGTCGGCCTGGGCGGCGCGGGCGGCGGCCTCGATCTGCTCGTCGGTGGCGCCGGGGTGCCCGTAGGCGATGTTGGCGCGGATGGTGTCGGAGAAGAGGAAGGAGTCCTCGGGGACGAGGCCGATCGCGCCGCGCAGGGAGGCGTAGGTCAGCTCGCGGACGTCGTGGCCGCCGATGCGGACGGTGCCGCGGTCGGCGTCGTAGAAGCGCGGCATCAGGAGCGAGACGGTGGACTTTCCGCTGCCGGAGGCGCCGACGACGGCGACGGTCTCGCCCTCCGCGACGGAGAGCGAGAAGCCGTCGAGGACGGGGCGTTCGGGGTCGTATCCGAAGTGCACGTCCTCGAAGTCGACGGTGGCGGGCGCGTCGGCGGGCAGTTCGCGGGTGCCCTCCGCGATGGCGGGCTCGGTGTCGATGAGCTCGAAGACGCGTTCCACGCCGGCGCGGGCCTGCTGGGCGACCGTGAGGACCATGGCGAGCATCCGGACGGGACCGACGAGCTGCGCGAGGTAGGTGGAGAAGGCGACGAAGGTGCCGAGGGTGACCTGCCCCTCGGTGGCCATCCAGCCGCCGAGCGCCAGCATGGCGACCTGGGCGAGCGCGGGCACGGCCTGGAGGGCGGGGGTGTAGCGGGAGTTGAGCCGGATGGCCCGCAGCCGTCCGGCGAAGAGCCGGCGCCCGGCCTCGCGGAGCTTGCCGGTCTCCTGCTCCTCCTGCCCGAAGCCCTTGACGACGCGTACGCCGGTCACGGCGCCGTCGACGACGCTCGCGACGGCGGCGGCCTGGCCCTGCGCGTACCAGGTGGCGGGGAAGAGCTTCTTGCGGCTGCGCTTGGCGATGAACCACAGCGCGGGGGCCATCAGCAGCGCGACGACGGTCAGCAGCGGCGACAGCCACAGCATGATCCCGAGGGACATCCCGAAGAGCAGGAAGTTCCCGATCGTCATCGGGAGCATGAAGAGCAGGCCCTGGATGAGCTGGAGGTCGGTGGTGGCGCGTCCGACGACCTGCCCGGTCGACAGCTCGTCCTGCCGCCGTCCGTCGAGGCGGGAGATGGTGTCGTACATGTCGGTGCGCAGGTCGTGCTGCACGTCGAGGGCGAGGCGTCCGCCGTAGTACCGGCGTACGTAGGTGAAGACGTACACGAGCAGGGCGGCGGCTATGAGCGTCCCGGCCCAGGGGCCCATGGGCTTGGTCCGGTCGCCGATGACGTCGTCGATGATCACCTTGGTGACCAGGGGCACGACCGCCATGACGGCCATGCCCGCCAGCGAGGAGCCGAGCGCGAGGAGCACGTTGGTCCGGTACCGCCAGGTGTAGGCGGCCAGCCTCCTGGCCCAGCCCTGTTTCTCCCCCGCCGCTGTCTGTGCCGCCGCCACGTAGGCCTCCCCGTTCGGTCCTGTCCTGCCGGAAGCGGGAACGCCCCGACCGGCGGATTTCATCCCGCCGCAACGATTCGAACGTGTACGCAGGTCGGCTCCGGCGCACCCGGGGAGCCCCTCGGTTGGGCCGCCCGGGTCGCCTCCCGGCCCCCGGGCCGCCCACCCGGCGGCCCGGGGGGTCACAGGTGGGTCGGGGCGAACATCCTCGGGGTGGCCGGGAGGACGAGGACCGACGGGCCCGGGGTGGCGAGGGCCTTGCCGAGGTCGGCCGCCAGGGATTCCGGGGTGGTCGTGGCGGCCGGGACCCCGAAGGACTCGGCCAGGGCGACGAAGTCGGGGCGGGTGAGTTCCGTGCCCGTGGTGCGGCCCTCGAAGGCGTCGCTCATGTACGCGCGCAGGATTCCGTAGCCGCCGTCGTCGACGATCAGCCAGGTGACGTCCAGGTCGTGCTGGCGGGCCGTGGCCAGCTCCGCGAGGGAGTACATCGCGCCGCCGTCGCCGGAGACGGCGAGCACCGGGGTGCCGGGCTCGGCGACGGCCGCGCCGAGGGCGGCCGGGAAGGCGTAGCCGAGGCCGCCGGCGCCCTGCGCCGAGTGCATGGTGTTGGGGTGCTTGGCGTCGAAGGCGGACCACGCCCAGTAGGACAGGATCGTCATGTCCCAGAAGGACGGGGAGCGGGCCGGCAGCGCGGACCGGATCGAGGTCAGCAGGGACTGCTCCAGGGCGAGGTCCTGGTCGGCGAGGCGGGCGGCGATGTCCCGCAGGACCAGGCGGACCCGCTCGGGGGCGTGGTCGTCCCGCCGCTCGGGGACCGTCTCCAGCAGGGCCTGGAGGGCGAGGCGGGCGTCCGCGTGGATGCCCAGCGCCGGGTGGTTGGACTCCAGCTTGCCGAGGTCCGCGTCGATCTGCACGACGCGGCCCGTGGGGAAGAAGGTGTGGTAGTTCGACGACAGCTCCCCCAGGCCGGAGCCGACGACGAGGAGCACGTCGGCGTCTTCGAGGAAGTCCGTCATGTGGCGGTCCTCCAGCCAGGACTGGAGGGACAGCGGGTGCGTCCAGGGGAAGGCGCCCTTGCCGCCGAAGGTGGTGACCACGGGTGCGTTCAGGCGTTCCGCGAGCTGCCGGAGCTTGCCGGAGGCGTCCGCGCGGACGACCCCGCCGCCGGCGATGATCACCGGGCGGGAGGCGCGGGAGAGCCAGTGGGCGGCCACCGCCGTCAGCTCGGGGCGCGGGGCGAGCTCGTGCGGGGTCGCGTCCGTGCCCGTGACCTGCGGGACGATCGTCTCCGACCGCAGGACGTCCTCGGGGATCTCCACCCAGACCGGGCCGTGCGGAGCGGTGAGCGCGGACTCCCAGGCCTCGGCGATCACCGAGGGGATCTGGGAGGGGGTGCGCGCCTCGTGGACGGACTTGACCACGTCCCGGAAGGACGCGGCCTGGTCGCGCAGCTCGTGCAGGTGGCCGCGGCGTCCGCCGCCGAGACCGGCGACGGGGACCTGGGAGGAGACGGCGAGGACGGGGGCGGAGGCCGCCGCCGCCTCCGCCAGGGCCGGCAGGGCCGTCAGCGCTCCGGGGCCGGTGGACAGCAGCAGGGGCGCCGCCTCGCCGGTGATCCGGCCGTACGCGTCGGCCGCGAAGCCGGCGTTGTTCTCCACCCGGAGGGTGACCAGGCGCAGGTCGGAGCGCCCCACCGCGTCGAAGAGGCCGAGGGCATGCTGCCCCGGCAGTCCGAACACGGTGGTGGCGCCCAGCGCACGCAGCGTCTCCACGACCAGGTCCCCGCCCGTCCGCCCCGGCGGCGGGGCCAGGGCGGCGGCCGTCTGGGCCTCGGTGGGACGGAGTACCAGGTCGTGGTCGTGCGTCACGGGTGCGGGGTGCCCTTCTTACTTCGCCTTCGCCGCCGCGATCTGACGGCTCATGATCGTGGTGAGCTCGTACGCGGTGTGCGAGGCCGCGACCGAGGTGATCTCGGCGTGATCGTACGCCGGGGCCACCTCGACCACGTCGGCGGAAACGAGGTTGCAGGAGGACAGTCCGCGGATGATCTCCAGCAGCTCGCGGGAGGTCATGCCGCCGGCCTCGGGGGTGCCGGTGCCGGGGGCGTGCGCCGGGTCCAGGACGTCGATGTCGATGGAGATGTACAGCGGGCGGTCGCCGATGCGCTGGCGCAGCTGGTCGGCGACCTCGTCGGCGCCGCGGCGGTAGACGTCCGCGGAGGTGACGATGCCGAAGCCCATCTTGGCGTCGTCGTCGAGGTCCTGCTTGCCGTACAGCGGGCCGCGGGTGCCGACGTGGGAGAGGGCCTCGGTGTCGAGGATGCCCTCCTCGACGGCGCGGCGGAACGGCGTGCCGTGGGTGTACTCGGCGCCGAAGTAGGTGTCCCAGGTGTCCAGGTGGGCGTCGAAGTGCAGGAGCGCGACCGGGCCGTGCTTCTTGGCGACCGAGCGCAGCAGCGGCAGGGCGATGGTGTGGTCGCCGCCGAGGGTCATCAGGCGGGAGCCGTTGCCGAGGAGCTCGTCGGCGGCGGCCTCGACCGTCTCCACGGCCTCGTTGATGTTGAAGGGGTTCACCGCGATGTCACCGGCGTCCGCGACCTGCGCGAGCGCGAAGGGCGAGGCGTCCTGCGCCGGGTTGTAGGGGCGCAGCAGGCGGGAGGCCTCGCGGATGGCGTTGCCGCCGAAGCGGGCGCCCGGGCGGTAGGAGACGCCGGAGTCGAAGGGCACGCCGACGACGGCGACGTCGGCGGAGCCGACCTCGTCGAGCCGGGGCAGCCGGGCGAAGGTCGCCGGGCCCGCGTAGCGCGGGATGCGGGAGGAGTCGACGGGTCCGCGCGGCTGCGTGCTCATGGCTGGTGCCTCTTTCTCTGGCCTGACGTGTGCGGTCCTTCGAGCGTAAGCGGGCCGCGGGAGGGTGGGGAGTGTACGTTTCATCCATCTGGTCCTACTGATGTGTATGGAGCATCCATGCCCGCCCTTCCCAGCGATCCGGAGTACGGCAACGGACCCGCCGGGGAGCCGCTCACCCCTCCGGTGCCCCTCGCCGCGCTGCTCGCCGACCGGGAAGCTCGGCCTGCGGCACCTCGCCGGGCCGGCCGCCGCCGGGGTGCACGGCGTGCACGCCTCCGAGATGCCCGATCCCACTCCCTACCTGCTCGGCGGCGAGCTGCTGCTGACCGCCGGGGCGGGCCCCGCCGAGGACCCCGACGGGTACGTGGCCCGGCTCGCCGGGGCGGGGGCGGCCGCCCTCGGCTTCGGCGTGGCCCCGGTGCACGAGGAGGTCCCGGCCGCGCTGGCCGAGGCCTGCGCCCGGCACGGGCTGCCCCTGCTGGAGGTTCCGCCGCGGACCCCGTTCTCGGCGGTCGCCCGCGCGGTGGGGCGCCTGATGGCGGAGGCCCGGACCCGGGAGCTGCGCCGGACCACCGAGGCCCAGCAGGCCCTGGCCGCGGCCGCGGCCCGGCCCGATCCGGTCCCGGCGGTACTGGCCCGGCTCGCCGCGAGCCTGGGCGGCTCGGTCGCCCTGTGGCCGGGCGGCCGGACCGCGGGCCCGGAGCTGCCCGCCCCGGCCCGGGAGGCGCTGTCCGCGCTGCTGGTCCGGGTCGGCCGCGAGGGCGGGCCCGCCACGGCCACGGACCGGGCGGGCGGACACCACCTGGCCGCATACGCGCTGGCCGGGCGGGCCGCGCTGGGCACCGCGACCCCGGCCCGCGCGCCCGGCGACCACACCGTGGCCTCGGTGGCCGCCGTACTGCTGACCCTGCTCACGGCCGACCGGCCGGCCGGGACGGAGGCGGCGGCCCTGACCCGGCTGCTGCTCGACGGGGATCCGGCCGCGGCCCTGACCGCCGGGCCCTGGTACGCCGTCCACGCCCGCGGCACCGGGGATCCGCAGGCCCTCGCGGCCGCGCTGGGCACCGTACTGCTGGACCCGCACGAGGGCGGCGCGCGGCTGCTGGCCGACCGGGAGCCGGGCGCGCAGCCCGGGTGGCGGCTCGGGGTGAGCGCCCCCGCGGCGCCGGACGCGCTGGCCGCGGCGGACGCCCAGGCCGGGCGCGCGCTCCAGCGCGCGGAGGGGGCCCGTACCCCGCTGGCCCGGCACGCCGAGGCCGGCTTCGCGGGCCTGGTCGGGGAGGCCGAGGCCCGGACCCATGCCGAGGCCCTGCTCGGCCCGCTCTCCCCCGCGCTGCGCGACACCCTGCGCGTCTGGCTGGCGCACCACGGCAGCTGGGACCGCACGGCGGCCGCCTCGGGCCTCCACCGCAACACGGTGCGCCAGCGCATCGGCCGCGCCGCGGCCCTGCTCGACCGGGACCTCGACGACCCGGACGTGCGGATGGAGCTGTGGTTCGCGCTGCGCCGGGCGTGATCCGGCCACGGGTGTGACGTACGCGCGTGCGACCGAGTCTGGACAGCGTGGTCAACTCGTCGGTAACTTAGTCTGAGCAAGCGCTTAATTTAGGCGGCGGACCGCCGCGACGAAGGGAGCCGGCCGTGCGCCGTACGGTGTTCAACGAGGACCACGAGGCGTTCCGCGAGACCATCCGCGCCTTCATCGAGGCCGAGGTCGTCCCCGTCTACGACGACTGGTTCGCCGCCGGACAGGCGCCGCGCGACTTCTACTACAAGCTCGGCGAGCTGGGCGTCTTCGGCATCAACGTGCCCGAGGAGTTCGGCGGCGCGGGCCTGGACACCCACAAGTTCGAGGCCGTCCTCTACGAAGAGACCTCCCGCGCGGGCGTGAACTTCGGCGGCTCCGGCGTGCACGTGCTGCTCGCCCTGCCCTACATCAAGATGCTCGCCTCCGACGAGCAGAAGAAGCGCTACCTGCCGAACTTCGTCTCCGGCGAGGAGATGTGGGCCCTGGCCATGACCGAGCCGGGCACCGGCTCGGACGTCGCGGGCATGAAGACCACCGCCAAGCTCTCCGAGGACGGCACCCACTACGTCCTCAACGGCTCCAAGACCTTCATCACCGGCGGCGTCCACGCCGACCGCGTGATCGTCTGCGCCCGCACCTCCGCCCCGAGCGCGGACGACCGCCGCTTCGGCATCTCCCTCTTCGCCGTGGACACCAAGTCCGAGGGCTACTCCATCGGCCGCAAGCTCGACAAGCTCGGCCTGCGCACCTCCGACACCGCCGAGCTGGCGTTCGTCGACGTGAAGGTCCCGGTCGAGGACCTGCTCGGCGAGGAGGGCAAGGGCTTCTACTACCTCGGCCACAACCTGGCCTCCGAGCGCTGGGGCATCGCCTTCGGCGCGTACGCCCAGGCCAAGGCCGCCGTCCGGTTCGCCCAGCAGTACGTGCAGGAGCGCACCGTCTTCGGCAAGCCCGTCGCGCACTTCCAGAACACCAAGTTCGAGCTGGCCGCCTGCCAGGCCGAGGTCGACGCCGCCGAGGCCGTCGCCGACCGCGCGCTGGAGGCCCTGGACGCCGGCGAGCTGACCCCGGCCGAGGCCGCCTCCGCGAAGCTGTTCTGCACAGAGGTCGCGCACCGCGTCATCGACCGCTGCCTCCAGCTGCACGGCGGCTACGGCTACATGAACGAGTACCCGATCGCCCGCCTGTACGCCGACAACCGCGTCAACCGCATCTACGGCGGCACCAGCGAGATCATGAAGTCGATCATCGCCAAGTCGATGGGTCTGTAAGTCCCCTTGAACGAGGCACTGACGGATCTCCTCGATCTGCTCGACCTGGAGCAGATCGAGGAGAACATCTTCCGCGGCACCAGCCGCACCTCCCTGGTGCCGCGCGTCTTCGGCGGCCAGGTGGCCGCCCAGGCCCTGGTCGCGGCCGGGCGCACGGTGCCCGCGGACCGTCTGCCGCACTCGCTGCACTCGTACTTCCTGCGCACCGGCGACTCCGGCGCGCCGATCGTCTACTCCGTGGACCGGATCCGCGACGGCCGGTCCTTCACCACCCGGCGCGTGGTCGCCGTCCAGCACGGACAGCCGATCTTCCACCTCTCCGCGTCCTTCCAGACGTACGAGGAGGGGCTGGAGCACCAGGTCCCGATGCCCGCGGCGCCGGACCCCGAGTCCCTGCCGACGGCCCTCCAGGCGCTGCCCCCGTACCGCGAGATCTTCCGCGACCCGGGCACCGTCGAACGCCTGCTGGAGGCACGCGGCGCGGTGGACCTGCGGTACGCGACCACCCCGCCCTGGGGCACGGTCGGCGAACCGCTGGAGCCGCGCTCGCAGGTCTGGTTCCGCACCCAGGGCAAGCTCGCGGACGACCCGCTGCTGCACACCTGCCTGGCCACCTACGTCTCCGACATGACCCTGCTCGACGCCGTCCTGCTCGCGCACGGGCGCGGCGGCTGGGCGGTGGGCGACGTCGTCGGGGCCTCGCTGGACCACGCGATGTGGTTCCACCGGCCGTTCCGCGCGGACGAATGGCTGCTGTACGACCAGGAGTCCCCGTCGGCCCACGGGGGCCGCGGCCTGGGCCAGGCCCGCATCTACACCCAGGACGGCCGCCTGGCGATCACGGTCATCCAGGAGGGCGTGGTCCGCGTCCCGCGCACCTGATCCGGCAGGCGGCTCAGTCCCACCAGAACCCCCAGTGCCCGCGCCCGGTGACGGCCTCGTCGGCGTAGGCGCGGATGCTGCCGGAGCCCTGCCGGATGTTGTCGGGCGAGAGCGCGAAGTGCTCCGCCGCGACGGGCAGGGCGCGGGCGGTCGTGGGCGGCGGGAGCGCCACCGAGAGGTGGAGCCGTCGAATCCGAGGGCGACGAGCCGGGCGCCGAAGCGGTCCTCCCAGGACCGGAGCACCACGCTGATCAGGGCGGTGTCGTTCTCGTAGTTGGTCGGCCCGCCCCAGCCCAGCGCGGTGGGTACGTCGGCTCCGCGGCCGGCGGGGACCAGCGCGAGCCGGGGACTCGGAAGGTGTCCTTGCCCGATCAGCTCGTCCGCCAGCTCGCAGGCCGCGGCCCGCGGGTCCGGGACGTCGGGACCGTCCGGCGGGCCGGTCACCGCGAGACCGGGCCAGTCCCTGCCGAAGGGCGCGATGACCTCATCGCCCTCCTCCCCCTCAGCGGGGTCGGGCACCACCCTGCTCCAGAACTCGCGCAGCACGGGCTCGACGTGGTGGTCGTCCGGATCGGACATCCGCTCCGGCGCGAACTCCCTCTCCTGCCACCAGCGTTCCAGCCCGGGCCGGTCCTGCAGCAGCACCGCCTGCAGTCCGGCGGCGGCGAGCTGCGGGCCGCAGTACGCGGCGAGCGCGCCCACGCCCACCGGCTCGTCGGACACCCACACCAGCGGCTCGGGTTCCTTGCCCCACCGGTGCCGCCCGGACCTCCTCCGCACGACCCCGCCCGGCGGCAGGTCCAGCCCCAGGGAACGCCCTCGGGGATCATCGGCCAGGACGGACAGCGGATCGCGCTTCTTCGGGGGCTTCACCATGCGGCGACGCTAACGGCGCCCACTGACAGCGCGCCCCGGTCCGGCGGGCGGGCCGGGGCAACGCCCGTGCGTCAGCTCAGGCCCGCCGCGTGCAGCACGTACGCCACCATCGGGTCGTAGTAGCGGGGGTCGCGGACGTGGTCGTCCAGGGGGATCGCCACCTGGAGGGTGCCTTCGGCCTCGCCGAGGAAGAGGGCCGGGTCGTTGCAGTCGGCGTAGCCGACGGCGTCCAGGCCGCGCTGGGCCGCGCAGCCCGCCCAGCCGTGGTCGGCCACGACCAGGTCCGGCTGGGGGCGGCCCTCCGCCGTGAGGGCGTCCAGGATCGCCGCCATCGGGGCCGGGGAGTGGGTGTGCCACAGGGTCGCGCCCCGCTCCAGGACCGCGACGTCCGCGAACTGCCACACCGATCCCTCGTCCGCCGTCAGGCCCTGCGGGATGACGACGATCTCGCAGCCGGCCGCCCGCAGGGCCGCCGCCGTCGCCCGGTGGACGTCCAGGAGGCCGCCCGGGTGCCCGGTGGCCAGCAGAACGCTCTGCCGGTCGGCCGCCGCCTTGCGCAGCCGCGCCGCCAGCCGGTCCAGGCCGGCCACGGTCAGCTCCGGGTCGATGGTGTCCTGGCCGTGGCGGAAGCCCGGGTCGTCCACGACCCCGCAGCGCTCCGCCATCACGGCGAGGACGTCCTGCTCGTCGCTCCAGCGGTCGCCGAGTTCCAGGCCGAGCCAGTAGTGCCGGTCGCCGTTGGCGAGCTTGCGGTAGTGGGAGAGGTTGTTCTCGCGCGGCGTCGCCACCTGCCCCGCGATCCGCGTGCGGACCAGATGGTCGACGAGTTCGGCGCGGCTCGGCGTTGCAACAGATCGGTCGGACGTCTCTATCGGCTTCGGCATACGGGCCATTCTGCCGCCGCCGGGCCGGAGGCGGCGCGTCCATTCCGGTCGGCGGACGCCCCGGGTCATGCCGACAGCGCCCCGAACGCCCCGTGCGCCAGCCTGCGCAGCAGCGCCTCCGTGGCCTCCCGCCCCAGGGCCGCCAGGTGCGGGGTGGAGTTGAGCAGGCCGAACACCGCGTGCACGGCCACCCGTACCTCCGCCTCGCCCACCTCGGGGTGCAGCTCCCGCACGACCTCCACCCACAGCTCCACGTACTGGCGCTGCAGCTGCCGTACGAGCTTGCGGTCGGCCTCCCGCAGCCGGTCGAGCTCCCGGTCGTGGAGGGTGATCAGGGCCCGGTCGTCGAGTGCGAAGTCGATGTGGCCGTCGATGAGGGAGGACAGGACCCGGCCCGGGTCCCCCGCGGCCTCGGCCACCCGGTGCCGGCCGCCGGTGAGCAGCCGTTCGCTGATGCCGACGAGCAGCTCGGCGAGCATGGCGTCCTTGCCCGCGAAGTGCCGGTACAGGCCGGGGCCGCTGATGCCCACCGCGGCCCCTATCTCGTCGACGCCGACGCCGTGGAAGCCGCGCGCAGCGAACAGGCGGGCGGCCTCGCTGAGGATCTGCTCGCGACGGGTCGGGGCGGCGGCTCTGGTGCTCATGGGAAACCATTCTAGACAGGGCCGTTAGCGGTCGTTAACCTAAGCTCCACGAGCGTTAACGCTCATTAACCGCCTGGAACGAGCAAGGGAGCTCGACCGATGCAGCAGGCACCAGTGCTGACGAGCGCCGCGGACCCGGCGTCCGAGGCCTGGCGGACCAACGAGGCCGCCCACCGCGAGCTGACCGAGGGCCTGCGCGCCCGGCTCGACGCGGCCCGGCTCGGCGGCGGCGAGAAGGCCCGCGCCCGCCACACCGCCCGCGGGAAGCTCCTCCCGCGCGACCGCGTGGACGCCCTCCTGGACCCGGGCTCGCCCTTCCTGGAGCTGGCCCCGCTGGCCGCCGAGGGCATGTACGGGGGCTCCGCCCCCGCCGCCGGGGTCATCGCGGGCATCGGCCGGGTCAGCGGGCGCGAGTGCGTGATCGTCGCGAACGACGCCACCGTCAAGGGCGGCACGTACTACCCGATGACCGTCAAGAAGCACCTGCGCGCCCAGGAGGTGGCGCTGGAGAACCGTCTCCCCTGCCTCTATCTGGTCGACTCCGGCGGGGCCTTCCTGCCCATGCAGGACGAGGTCTTCCCCGACCGGGAGCACTTCGGCCGCATCTTCTACAACCAGGCCCGCATGTCGGGCGCCGGCATCCCGCAGATCGCCGCCGTCCTCGGCTCCTGCACCGCGGGCGGGGCGTACGTGCCGGCCATGAGCGACGAGGCCGTCATCGTCCGCAACCAGGGCACGATCTTCCTGGGCGGCCCGCCGCTGGTGAAGGCGGCCACCGGTGAGGTCGTCACGGCCGAGGAGCTCGGCGGCGGCGAGGTCCACTCCCGCGTCTCCGGGGTGACCGACCACCTCGCGGAGGACGACGCGCACGCGCTGCGGATCGTACGGAACATCGTGGCGACCCTGCCCGGGCGCGGGGAGCTGCCCTGGTCGGTGGAGGCCCCGGAGGAGCCGAAGGTGGACCCGGCCGGGCTGTACGGCGCGGTCCCCGTCGACTCGCGCACCCCCTACGACGCCCGCGAGATCATCGCGCGGGTCGTGGACGGCTCCCGCTTCCAGGAGTTCAAGTCCGAGTTCGGCCAGACGCTGGTCACCGGCTTCGCCCGGATCCACGGCCACCCGGTCGGCATCATCGCGAACAACGGCATCCTGTTCGCCGAGTCCGCCCAGAAGGGCGCCCACTTCATCGAGCTGTGCGACCAGCGCGGCATCCCGCTGCTCTTCCTGCAGAACATCTCGGGCTTCATGGTCGGCCGCGACTACGAGGCCGGCGGCATCGCCAAGCACGGCGCCAAGATGGTCACGGCCGTGGCCTGCGCCCGGGTGCCGAAGCTGACGGTGGTGGTCGGCGGCTCGTACGGCGCCGGCAACTACTCGATGTGCGGGCGGGCCTATTCCCCCCGCTTCCTGTGGATGTGGCCCAACGCCAAGATCTCCGTGATGGGCGGCGAGCAGGCCGCCTCGGTCCTCGCGACGGTCAAGCGCGACCAGATCGAGGGCGCCGGCCAGGAGTGGCCGGCCGAGGACGAGGAGGCCTTCAAGGCCCCGGTCCGCGCCCAGTACGAGGAGCAGGGCAACGCCTACTACGCCACGGCGCGGCTGTGGGACGACGGGGTCATCGACCCCATGGAGACCCGGCAGGTGCTGGGACTGGCCCTGACCGCGTGCGCGAACGCCCCGCTGGGCGACTCGGGCTTCGGCATCTTCCGTATGTGACGTGTGACGTGAGGACCTCACTGATGTTCAGCACTGTTCTGGTCGCGAACCGCGGCGAGATCGCGGTCCGGGTGATCCGCACCCTGCGGGAAGCTCGGCATCCGCTCCGTGGCCGTCTTCAGCGACGCCGACGCGGACGCCCGCCACGTACGGGAGGCCGACACGGCCGTCCGCATCGGCCCGGCGCCGGCCGCGGAGAGCTACCTGTCGGTGGAGCGGCTGCTGGAGGCCGCGAGGCGGACGGGCGCCGAGGCCGTCCACCCCGGTTACGGCTTCCTCGCGGAGAACGCCGCCTTCGCGCAGGCCTGCACGGACGCCGGACTGGCCTTCATCGGGCCGCCCGCCTCCGCCATCTCCCTCATGGGCGACAAGATCCGCGCGAAGGAGACGGTGAAGGCGGCGGGCGTGCCCGTGGTCCCCGGCTCCTCGGGCAGCGGACTGACCGACGCCGAACTGGTCGCCGCCGCCTCCGAGATCGGCATGCCGGTCCTGCTGAAGCCCTCGGCGGGCGGCGGCGGCAAGGGGATGCGGCTCGTACGGGACGAGGCGGTGCTGGCCGAGGAGATCGCGGCGGCCCGCCGCGAGGCCCGCTCGTCCTTCGGTGACGACACCCTGCTGGTGGAGCGGTGGGTGGACCGGCCCCGGCACATCGAGATCCAGGTGATGGCGGACGCCCACGGCAACGTGGTGCACCTCGGCGAGCGCGAGTGCTCGCTGCAGCGCCGGCACCAGAAGGTCATCGAGGAGGCCCCCTCGGTCCTGCTCGACGAGAAGACCCGCGCGGCGATGGGCGCGGCGGCCGTGGACGCGGCCCGCTCCTGCGGGTACGTCGGCGCGGGCACGGTGGAGTTCATCGTTCCCGGCGGCGACCCGTCCTCCTATTACTTCATGGAGATGAACACCCGCCTCCAGGTCGAGCACCCGGTGACGGAGCTGATCACCGGCCTGGACCTGGTGGAGCTCCAGCTGCGGGTGGCCGCCGGCGGGGCGCTGCCCGTGACCCAGGACGACATCCGGCTGACCGGGCACGCGATCGAGGCCCGCGTCTGCGCGGAGGACCCGGCGCGCGGCTTCCTGCCGTCCGGCGGGACCGTCCTGGCCCTGTCGGAGCCCTCGGGCGGTGCGGTCCGTACGGACTCGGGCCTGACGGCGGGCGTCCCGGTCGGGTCGACGTACGACCCGATGCTGTCGAAGGTCATCGTCCACGGGCCGGACCGCCCGACCGCCCTGCGCATGCTGCGGGGCGCGCTCGCCGACACCGTGATCCTGGGCGTCCAGACGAACGCCGGCTTCCTGCGGCGGCTTCTGGCCCACCCGGACGTGGTGTCGGGCGACCTGGACACCGGCCTGGTCGAGCGCGACCTCCCGTCCCTCCTGCCGGAGGGGGTGCCGGACGAGGTGTACGCGGCCGCCGCGCTGCTGGCGGGCGCCGCGCCGGAGCAGCGGGCGACGGGATGGACCGACCCGTTCGACGCCGCCGACGGCTGGCGCCTGGGCGGTACGCCCGCCTGGACGGTGCACCACTTCCGCCTTCCCGGCCAGGAGCCGGTCGAGGTCCGTACGCGCCCCGCGGGCAGCGGAACGGAGATCCTGCTGGACGCGCTCGACGGCGGCGCACCGGCCCGCGGCCGGATCGTCAGCCGCACCCCCGACACCGTCACCGTCGAACTCGACGGCGTCACCCACCGCTTCAGCCACGCCGCCTCCCCGGAGGGGACCTGGATCGGGCGCGACGCCGACTCCTGGCACGTCCAGCGCCACGACCCCGTGTCCGCCCACGGCGCGGCGAGCGCGGGGGCCGACACCCTCGCCGCCCCCATGCCCGGCACCGTCACGGTCGTCAAGGTGGCCGTCGGTGACAAGGTGACGGCCGGTCAGAGCCTGCTGGTCGTCGAGGCGATGAAGATGGAGCACGTCATCTCCGCCCCGCACGCGGGCACGGTCACCGAGCTGGACGTCTCGCCCGGCACCACCGTCGCCATGGACCAGGTGCTGGCCGTCGTCACCCCGGACGAGGAGGAGGCCGCGTGATCGGGCTGCCCATGCACGTCCCGGCCCCCGGTCTGCCGGCCCGGGTCCGCATCCACGAGGTCGGCGCCCGCGACGGCCTGCAGAACGAGAAGACGGCCGTCCCCACGGAGGTCAAGGCGGAGTTCGTCCGCCGCCTGGCCGCCGCCGGGCTGAGCACCATCGAGGCGACCAGCTTCGTGCACCCCAAGTGGGTGCCCCAGCTGGCCGACGCCGAGCAGCTCCTCCCGCTGCTCGCGGACGTAGACGCCGCCCTGCCCGTCCTCGTGCCCAACGAGCGCGGCCTGGACCGGGCGCTCGCCCTCGGGGCCACCCGGATCGCGGTGTTCGGTTCGGCCACGGAGACCTTCGCCTCCCGCAACCTCAACCGCACCGTCGCCGAGTCCCTCGCCATGTTCGAGCCCGTCGTGGCCCGGGCCCGGCAGGGCGGGGCGCACGTGCGCGGCTATCTGTCCATGTGCTTCGGCGACCCCTGGGAGGGCGCCGTCCCGGTCCACCAGGTCGTCTCCGTGGCCAAGGCCCTGCTCGACCTCGGCTGTGACGAGCTGAGCCTCGGCGACACGATCGGTGTCGCCACCCCGGGCCATGTCCAGGCCCTGCTCTCCGCGCTGAACGAGGCCGGTGTCACCACCGACCGCATCGGCGTGCACTTCCACGACACCTACGGCCAGGCCCTGTCCAACACCCTCGCCGCGCTCCAGCACGGCGTCACCACCGTCGACGCCTCCGCGGGCGGCCTCGGCGGATGCCCGTACGCGAAGAGCGCCACCGGCAACCTCGCGACCGAGGACCTGGTGTGGATGCTCGACGGTCTCGGCATCGAGACCGGGGTCGACCTGGCCGCCCTCACCGCCACGAGCGTGTGGATGGCCGAACGGCTGGGACGCCCCAGCCCCTCCCGTACCGTCCGCGCCCTCTCCCACAAGGAGTAGTCACACCATGTCCCTCGACCACCGGCTCACCCCTGAGCACGAGGAACTCCGCCGTACCGTCGAGGCGTTCGCCCACGACGTGGTCGCCCCGAAGATCGGCGACCTGTACGAGCGGCACGAGTTCCCCTACGAGATCGTCGCCGAGATGGGCCGCATGGGCCTGTTCGGCCTGCCCTTCCCGGAGGAGTACGGCGGCATGGGCGGGGACTACCTCGCCCTCGGCATCGCCCTGGAGGAGCTGGCCCGCGTCGACTCCTCGGTCGCCATCACCCTGGAGGCCGGCGTCTCGCTCGGCGCGATGCCCCTCTACCTCTTCGGCACCGAGGAGCAGAAGCGGCAGTGGCTGCCGAAGCTGTGCTCGGGCGAGGTGCTCGGCGCCTTCGGCCTGACCGAGCCGGGCGCGGGCTCGGACGCCGGCGGCACCCGCACGACGGCCGTCAAGGACGGCGACGAGTGGGTCATCAACGGCTCGAAGTGCTTCATCACCAACTCCGGTACGGACATCACCGGTCTGGTCACGGTCACCGCCGTGACCGGCCGCAAGGCGGACGGCCGTCCGGAGATCTCCTCGATCATCGTCCCGTCCGGCACCCCGGGCTTCACGGTGGCCGCCCCGTACTCGAAGGTGGGCTGGAACTCCTCGGACACCCGTGAGCTGTCCTTCGACGACGTGCGGGTGCCGCTGGCCAACCTGGTGGGCGAGGAGGGCCGCGGGTACGCCCAGTTCCTGCGGATCCTCGACGAGGGCCGCATCGCCATCTCCGCGCTCGCCACGGGCCTCGCGCAGGGCTGTGTGGACGAGTCGGTGAAGTACGCCCGGGAGCGCCACGCCTTCGGCAAGGCGATCGGCGACAACCAGGCCATCCAGTTCAAGCTCGCCGACATGGAGATGCGCGCCCACATGGCCCGCATCGGCTGGCGCGACGCGGCGTCCCGCCTGGTCGCCGGGGAGCCCTTCAAGAAGGAGGCGGCGATCGCGAAGCTGTACTCCTCCACGGTGGCCGTGGACAACGCCCGTGACGCGACGCAGATCCACGGCGGCTACGGCTTCATGAACGAGTACCCGGTGGCTCGAATGTGGCGGGACTCCAAGATCCTGGAGATCGGCGAGGGCACCAGCGAGGTCCAGCGCATGCTGATCGCCCGCGAGCTGGGCTTCGCCGGCTAGCCCAAAGGCCCGCGCACGTGCGGGTGGTGAGAGGGGGCCCGAAAAAAACTTAGGGCCCCCTTACCGTTTTCGGCCAAGGTTAGGCTAACCTTCCCCACGAACGGCACGCTGGTGGCCGCCCCGGTACGCACGAAAACGGACATCGATTATGCCCAAGTCCCGCAACTTCTCCTTCACCCGTCGTGGCTTCGTCGCCGCGGGTGGCGCCCTCGGCCTCGTCGCCGCGCTCGCCGCGTGCGGTGGCACCGACTCGGCGAAGGACGGCGACAAGGGCAGCACCGCCGCCGCTTCCTCCGGTCCCTGGACCTTCAAGGACGACCTCGGCAAGGACGTCAGCGCCAAGTCCACGCCGAAGAACATCGTCGCGTTCACCGGCACCGCCGCCGCGCTGTACGACTACGGCGTCCCGGTCAAGGGCGTCTTCGGCCCGACCAAGACCGCCGACGGCAAGCCGGACGTCCAGGCCGGTTCCATGGACATCTCCAAGGTCGAGATCCTCGGCAACGTCTACGACGAGTTCAACGTCGAGAAGTACGCCGCCCTCCAGCCCGACCTGCTCGTCACCAACACCTGGGACGGCTCGTACTGGTACGTGCCCGAGGCCTCCAAGGACAAGATCCTGAAGGTGGCCCCGGCCGCCGCGATCGGTGTCGGCGGCAACGTCTCCATGGACAAGGCCCTGGAGCGCACCGCGGACCTCGCCAAGTCCCTGGGCGCCGACATGAACGCCAAGGCCGCCGTCGACGGCAAGGCCCGCTTCGAGGCCGCCGCCGCCAAGGTCCGCGAGGCCACCAAGGCCAACCCGGGCATCAAGGTCCTCGTCGGCTCCGGCTCCGCCGACCTCTTCTACGCCTCCACCCCGGACACCTCGGCCGACCTGAAGTACTTCAAGTCCCTGGGCGTCGAGTTCATCACCCCGGACAAGCTCGACGAGGGCGGCTTCTTCGAGAGCCTGAGCTGGGAGAACGCCGGCAAGTACAAGGCCGACCTGGTCCTGCTCGACAACCGCACCGGCACCCTGCAGCCGGAGGAGCTGAAGGCCAAGGCCACCTGGGCCGAGATGCCCGCCGTGAAGGCCGGCCAGGTCGCCCCGCGCACCACCGAGCCGATCTTCTCGTACGACAAGTGCGCGCAGATCCTCGAGGACCTCGCCAAGGCCGTCCAGAACGCCAAGAAGGTCTCCTGACCCTCGCGCGGCGCCCGGTGACCCCGGGCGCCCGCCCCCAGGGCGTGTCCGCACCGGACACGCCCTGGACCCGGCTCCGGCCGCACCGACTTCCAGGGGGACCCTCCGCATGACCGCCACCGCGTCCGACACCCCGGCCGCCTCGCACTTCCGCTTCTTCACGCTCGAAGTGCTCCGCACGCGCCGTCTGGGCCACTCGTTCCTGCGGGTCACCTTCGGCGGCGAGTCCCTCGCGGACTTCCGTTCCGGCGGCTTCGACCAGAGCTTGTCGCTCTTCCTGCCCCCGGCCGGCACGGAGCACACCGCGCTGCCGTCCACGGACGAGGACACCTGGTTCACCGCCTGGCGCGCCATGCCGGAGGAGGAGCGGCCGGTGATGCGCTCCTACACCGTGCGCGAGCAGCGCCGCGACGAGGCGGGCGCCGTCGAGGTCGACATCGACTTCGTCCTGCACGGGGACGTCTCGCCCGCCTCGCACTGGGCCGGGCGCGCGGCCGCCGGACGCCGCATCATGGCGATCGGCCCGGCCGTCGCCGAGAACAAGTCCGTGCGCTTCCAGCCGCCGGCCGGCACCGACGCGGTCTGGATGTACGCGGACGAGACCGCCCTGCCGGCCGCGGCCGCCATCCTGGACCGGCTGCCCGCGGGCACCCGGGTCCGGGCCTGGTTCGAGGTCCCGCACGAGGACGACCGGCTGGGGCTCGGCACTCCCGCCGACGCGGACATCACGTGGATCGTGCGCGCCGGCGACGACCGGGAGCGGACCGCCCGGGTTCTGGAGGCGGTCCGCGCGGCGCAGCCGCCGGCCGGGGAGGCCCCGTACGTATGGCTGGCGGGCGAGGCGGGCACGGTCCGCGCGGTACGCCGCCACGTCGTGCAGGAACGTTCCGTCGACCGCCGCTCGGTGCGCTTCACCGGCTACTGGCGGCTCGGTGCGAGCGAGGAGCAGCTCCTCGCCGAGGCGTACGCGGGCAAGGCTCCCAGCGAGGACCCCACCTCCGAGCTGTAGTCAGTTCCGCGCCTCCCCCTAGCAGTTCGAGATGGACCCTGGCCGAAGCCAGGGTCCATCTTCATTTGGTCATTCCGATTAGGTTAGGCTAACCTAAACATCACACACCCCACCCTCCCCTTCTCCCCCCTGCCCGGAGGAAAGTTGATGCGCCAGCATCTGCTGAACGAGACGACCGCGGATATCTACCGCCGTTCTGTCACCGAGGGCGTCGACCGCGTCGCCGCCAAGCTCGCCACCACCGAACGGCCCCACACCGGCATATCCGTCGACGAACTCGCCCCGGTCATCAACGGGATCGACCTCGACACCCCGCTCGGCGACTCCTCCGCCGCGCTGGCCGAGCTGGAGGACGTCTACCTCCGCGACGCCGTCTACTTCCACCACCCGCGCTACCTGGGCCATCTCAACTGCCCGGTCGTCATCCCCGCGGTGGTCGGCGAGGCCGTCATGGCCGCCGTCAACTCCTCCCTCGACACCTGGGACCAGTCCATCGGCGGCACGCTCATCGAGCGCCGCCTCATCGACTGGACCACCCGCCGCATCGGCCTCGGCGAGAACGCGGACGGCATCTTCACCTCCGGTGGCAGCCAGTCCAACTTCCACGCGCTGCTGCTCGCCCGCGACGAGGCCTGCCGCACCGTCATGAAGCGCGCCATGGACGCCGGGATCGGCCTGACCAAGGCCGAACTCCTGCCCAAGCTGCGCATCTTCACCTCCGAGGCCAGCCACTTCAGCGTGCAGAAGTCGGCCGCCATGCTGGGCCTGGGCTACGAGGCCGTCATCTCCGTGCCCGTGGACCGCAACCGCCGCATGGACACCTCACTCCTCGCGCTGGAGCTGGAGAACTGCGCCGCCGAGGGGCTGTTCCCGATGGCCGTCGTCGCCACCGCCGGCACCACCGACTTCGGGTCCATCGACCCGCTCCCCGAGATCGCCCGCCTCACCGCCGAGCACTCCGCGTGGATGCACGTGGACGCCGCCTACGGCTGCGGACTGCTGGTCTCCCCCACCCGCCGGCACCTCCTCGACGGCATCGAGCACGCCGACTCGGTCACGGTCGACTACCACAAGTCGTTCTTCCAGCCCGTCAGCTCCAGCGCGATGCTGGTCCGCGACCGCGACACCCTCAAGCACGCCACGTACCACGCGGACTACCTCAACCCGCGCCGCATGGCCGAGGAGCGGATCCCCAACCAGGTCGACAAGTCCATCCAGACCACGCGCCGCTTCGACGCACTCAAGCTCTGGATGACGCTGCGCATCATGGGCGCCGACGGCGTCGGCTCGCTCTTCGACCAGGTCATCGACCTCGCCGCCGCCGGCTACGACGTCATCACGGCCGACCCGCGCTTCGAGGTCGTCGTCGCGCCGCAGATCTCCACCCTCGTCTTCCGCTTCCTGCCCGGCGAGGACGTTCCCGCGGACATCCTCGACGAGGCGCAGCTCCACGCCCGCAAGGCGCTCTTCGCCTCCGGCGAGGCCGTCGTCGCCGGCACCAAGGTGGACGGGAAGCAGTACCTGAAGTTCACCCTCCTCAACCCGCAGACCACGACGGCCGACATCGCAGCCGTCCTCGACCTCCTCGCCGCACACGCCGAGCAGTTCCTGGGAGAATCCCTTGCCGTCCACCACTGAGCCCCACGACTTCATCGGCATCGGTCTCGGTCCCTTCAACCTGGGACTGGCCTGCCTGACGGCGCCGATCGACGAGCTGAGCGGCCTGTTCATCGAGTCGAAGCCGCACTTCGAGTGGCACGCGGGGATGTTCCTGGACGGCGCGCACCTCCAGACGCCCTTCATGTCGGACCTGGTGACCCTGGCCGACCCGACGTCGCCCTTCTCCTTCCTGAACTACCTGAAGGACCAGGACCGGCTGTACTCCTTCTACATCCGGGAGAACTTCTACCCGCTGCGCGCCGAGTACAACGACTACTGCCGCTGGGCCGCAGACCGCCTCGACAACGTCCTGTACTCGACCTCCGTCACCGAGGTCACCTACGACGAGGCCGCCGGCGTCTACGAGGTCCGCACCGACCAGGGCGGGACCCACCGCGCCCGCCGCATCGTCCTGGGCACCGGCACCACGCCGTACGTCCCGGACGCCTGCGCCGGCCTCGGCGGCGACTTCCTGCACAACTCCGCCTACATGCCCAACAAGGCGGAGCTGCAGAAGAAGAAGTCGATCACCCTGGTCGGCTCCGGCCAGAGCGCCGCGGAGATCTACTACGACCTCCTCGCCGAGATCGACGTGCACGGCTACCAGCTCAACTGGGTCACGCGCTCCCCGCGCTTCTTCCCGCTGGAGTACACCAAGCTGACGCTGGAGATGACCTCCCCCGAGTACGTGGACTACTTCCACGCCCTCCCGGAGGACACCCGCTACCGGCTGGAGACCCAGCAGAAGAACCTCTTCAAGGGCATCGACGGCGACCTGATCAACGCCATCTTCGACCTGCTCTACCAGAAGAGGATCGGCATGCCGGGCGCGGTGCCGACGACCCTGCTGACCAACACCTCGCTGAACAGCACGGCCTACGACACCACCACCGGCACCTACACCCTCGGGCTGCGCCAGGAGGAGCAGGAGCGGGACTTCTCCCTCACCACCGAGGGCCTGGTCCTCGCCACCGGCTACAAGTACCGCACCCCCGACTTCCTGGACCCGGTCCGGGACCGCCTGAACTTCGACGGCCGCGGGCGCCTGGACGCCGCCCGCAACTACAGCGTCGACACCACGGGCCGTGGGGTGTACCTCCAGAACGGCACCACCCACAACCACTCCCTGACCTCCCCCGACCTGGGCATGGCCGCGTACCGCAACGCGTACATCGTCGGTGAGCTGCTCGGCCGCGAGTACTACAAGGTCGAGAAGTCCATCGCGTTCCAGCAGTTCGCCGCCCCGGAAGGCACGCACGCATGAGCACCACCGACACCCTCTACTCCCGGACGGACTCCGTCCTCGGAGACTTCTCGATCCGCCCGCTGGACCCGCTCGCCGACGCGGAGCTGCTGCACGGCTGGGTCACGCACCCCAAGGCGTCGTTCTGGATGATGCAGGACGCCTCGCTGCCGGACGTCGAGCGCGAGTACATGCGCATCGCCGCCCACGAGCACCACCAGGCCTACATCGGCCTGCACGAGGGCCGCCCCGCCTTCCTGATGGAGACGTACGACCCGAGCGAGCTGGAGCTGGTCGGCCTGTACGACGCCCAGCCGGGCGACGTCGGCATGCACTTCCTCGTCGCGCCCAGCGACCGGCCGCTGCACGGGTTCACCCGCGCCGTCATCACCACCGTCATGGCCGCGGTCTTCGCCGACCCGGCGACCGTCCGCGTCGTCGTCGAGCCGGACGTCGACAACACCGCCGTGCACGCCCTGAACGAGGCCGTCGGCTTCGTGCCGGAGCGCCGGGTGACCAAGCCGGAGAAGGAGGCGCTGCTGAGCTTCTGCACCCGCGCCCAGTTCGAGGCCGCCACCGGCATCACCCAGGGGGTGTCGATATGAACCTCTCCGACGCCGTGACCCACCTCTCCCCCGAGCTGTGGGACCGGGCCAACCGCGCCCTGGTCCGCAAGGCCCTCGCCGAGTTCGCGCACGAGCGCCTCCTGACCCCGGTCTCCCTCGGCGGCGACCGCTATCGCGTCGTCTCCGACGACGGCACCGTCGAGTACCACTTCGACGCCACCCGGCAGGTCCTCGACCACTGGTCGGTGGACGAGGCGGGCATCACCCGGCTGCGGGACGGCGCGTCGCTGCCGCTGGACGCCCTCGACTTCCACATCGAGTTCCAGCGGACCCTGGGGCTGAGCGCGGAGGTCCTGCCGGTCTACCTGGAGGAGATCTCCTCCACCCTGGCGGGCTCGGCCTTCAAGTACACCAAGCCGCAGATCCCCGCCGCCGTGCTGGCGAAGTCCTCCTTCCAGGACATCGAGACCGGCATGACCGAGGGCCACCCCTGCTTCGTCGCCAACAACGGCCGGCTCGGCTTCGGCGTCCACGAGTACCACGCGTACGCCCCCGAGGCCGCGAGCCCGGTGCACCTGATCTGGGCCGCGGCCCACAAGGACGTCGCCACCTTCACGGCGGGCGCCGGCCTGGAGCACGACGGCTTCATGCGCGCCGAGCTGGGCGACGCCGCCGTCGAGCTGTTCGCGGCGAAGCTGCGCACCATGGGCCTGGACCCGGCGGACTACCTGTTCTTCCCCGTCCACCCCTGGCAGTGGTGGAACAAGACCACGATCACCTTCGCGGCGGAGATCGCGAACCGCCGGCTCGTGCTGCTCGGCGAGGGCGAGGACGCCTACCTCCCGCAGCAGTCGATCCGCACGTTCTTCAACACCACCACCCCGACCAAGCACTACGTCAAGACGGCCATCTCCGTCCTGAACATGGGCTTCATGCGGGGCCTGTCGGCCGCCTACATGGAGGCCACCCCCACCATCAACGACTGGCTGCACCAGCTGATCGAGTCCGACGACGTCCTGCGGTCCGTCGACTTCTCGATCATCCGCGAGCGGGCGGCGATCGGCTACCGGCACCTGCAGTACGAGCGCGCCACCGACCGCTACTCGCCGTACCGCAAGATGCTGGCGGCCCTGTGGCGCGAGTCCCCGGTGAACTCCCTCGGGGACGGCGAGCGCCTGGCGACCATGGCCTCGCTCCTCCACGTGGACGCCGAGGGCACGTCGTTCGTCGGCGCCCTGATCGAGGAGTCCGGCCTCACCCCGGCCGAGTGGCTGAAGCCCTACCTGCGGGCCTACCTGCTGCCGCTGGTGCACTGCTTCTACCAGTACGACCTCGCGTACATGCCGCACGGCGAGAACACCATCCTGGTCATCAAGGACGGCGTCGTACAGCGAGCGATCTTCAAGGACATCGCCGAGGAGATCGTCATCATGGACGCGGACGCGGTGCTGCCGCCCGCGGTCGAGCGGATCCGGGCCGACGTCCCGGAGGACATGAAGCTGCTGTCGATCTTCACGGACGTCTTCGACTGCTTCTTCCGCTTCCTGTCCTCCATCCTCGTCACCGAGGGCATCTGCACGGAGGAGACCTTCTGGCGGGCCGTGGCCGACTGCGCCCACGCCTACCAGGAGTCCATGCCGGCCCTCGCGGAGAAGTTCGAGCGCTACGACTTCTTCGCGGAGGAGTTCCAGCTGTCCTGCCTCAACCGCCTCCAGCTGCGCAACAACAAGCAGATGGTCGACCTCTCCGACCCGTCCGCCGCGCTCCAGCTGGTCGGCAACCTCAAGAACCCCGTCGCGCCCTACGCACGACGGTGAGACACGGGGCGGGGCGGGCGTCGAGACGGTCCCTCGGCACCCGCCCCGCCCCGCCCGTGTGACGGCGTGACCGCGAAGCCCAAGGCCCTCTTCGCGGTCACGCCTTCGCCGTGTCCACGGCCGCGACCCGGGCGCTCAGCGGGTCCAGGGGACGTCCGGGGCACGGAAGTAGCCGATGTCCTGGGCGTCCATGCGGGGCGCCTGGGCCGCGAGGCGGCGGCTGTACGCGGTCCAGTCGAGGGCGGCCGCCGGGGACCAGCCCAGCTCCGCCAGGCCCAGCACCCGCGGGAACGCCATCAGCTCCCACTCGGCCCGCGTCGCGACGTTCTCCGTCCACAGCGGGGCCTCCACCCCGAGCACGGCGGACTCCGGCACCCCGGCCAGATAGGCCCCCGGGTTCCAGGAGTAGGACCGCGCCACCGGGACGTGGCCGGCCCACGCCAGGCCCGGCTTCGTCGCCGCCTCGTACTTCATGTCCAGGTAGGCCCGGTCCGCCGGGGACAGGATCAGCGGGTGCCCGGCCTTCGCGGCCGCCGCCACGGCCGACCGGTCCGCCGCGGAGGTCTTGTCGTGGCCCCAGTACTGGAGCACCGCCCCCGCCGCCGGCCGCGCCGAGGCCAGCTGGTGCCAGGCGACCACCGTCTTGCCGTGGCGGCCCACCACCTCCTGGGCCCGGTCCATGAAGGCCGCGTAGTCCGCCGCCGGGGTCGCGTGCGCCTCGTCGCCGCCGATGTGCAGGTACCGGCCGGGCGTCAGCCGCGCCAGCTCCCCGAGCACCTCGTCGACGAACTCGTACGTCCGCTCCTCGCCGACGCACAGGGAGCTGAAGCCGACCTTGATCCCGGTGTAGCGGGGCGGGGCCTTGCCGTCGCAGTTCAGCTCGGCGTAGGAGGCCAGGGCCGCGTTCATGTGCCCCGGCATGTCGATCTCCGGGACGACGTCGACGTACCGCTCGCCCGCGTACGCCACCAGCTCGCGGTACTGCGCCTTCGTCCAGTGGCCGCCGGGCCCGCCCCCGACCTCGCTCGCGCCGCCGTACTGCGCGAGGCGCGGCCAGGAGTCGATCGCAAGGCGCCAGCCCTGGTCGTCGGTGAGGTGCACGTGCAGGGTGTTGATCTTGTACTGGGCCAGCTGGTCCACGTACCTCTTCACCTGCTCCACCGTGAAGAAGTGCCGCGCCACGTCGACCATCGCGCCCCGGTAGGCGAACCGCGGCCGGTCGGTGACCGTACCGCCCGGCACCGTCCCCGGCCCGGCCGCGGGCACCAGCTGACGCAGGGTCTGGCCCGCCCGGAACAGCCCGGCCGGGGTCCGCGCCACGAGATCGACGCCGCTCGGCCCGGACAGCAGCCGGTAGCCCTCATCCCCCACCCCCTCGGCCGACGGCTCGATCCTGAGCCGGATCCCCTCGCCCCGCGTCCCGTCGACGACCGGCAGCGGCAGCCCGCTCGGCCCGCGCAGTTGCTCCGCCAGCAGCTCTCCCACCCGGCGGACCTCCTCGCCCGCGCCCGGACCCGTACGGACCACGGTGGCGGGCCCGAAGGCGTAGCCGGGGCCCTCCGCGCGGGCGGAGACCGGCGCCGGCAGGAGCCGTTCGAAGGGGGCGGGGGCCGCGGGCGGGTCGTCGCCGGCCCTCGCGTCGTCGCCGCGGGCGGCGGTGCAGGAGACGGCACCGAGGACGAGGAGGGTGCCGAGCGCGCGTCGCAGGACTCTCATGTGCCCAGGTATAGGCCAACTGGCCCGTCCTGCGCGGTGGGAGAATCGTCGAATGGCGGAAATCATCCAGAAGGACGGAACCTGGACGTTCGACGGCGACGCGGTGCGCATCGTGCCGGGCCGCGACAAGGGGGTGGGGCTGCTGCGGCAGACCCTGGGCGAAGTGCTCGTGCCGTTGCGCGCGCTCGCGGGGATCAGTTTCGAACCGGGCCGCAAGGCGGGACGCCTGCGGCTGCGGATGCGGGAGGGGGCCGACCCGCTGACCCAGGTGACGGGCGGGCGGCTGCCGGAGGCCTCCGACCCGTACCGGCTGAGCGTGGAGCCGGACCGGACGGGGGTCGCGGAGTACTTCGTGGACGAGGTGCGCAACGCCCTGCTGCTGGAGCAGGTGGATCCGGGCCCGTGCGAGAGCTACCTGCTGCCCGGCCCGAGCGTGCCGATGGCGGTGGGTGCGGGCGACGGCACCGTCACCTTCGACGGCGACCGGGTCGCGCTGGAGTGGAACTGGACCACCGAGGAGGCCAAGCGCTCCGGCGGCCCGCGCGAGTTCCGGGTCGCGGACCTGCGGACGGTGGAGTGGGCCCCGGCCAAGGGGCTGGAGAACGGCTGGCTCCGCTTCGGTCTGGCGGGCGCCCCGCAGGCCGCCGCGCCCAAGTACGACCCGCACACGGTGGAGCTGTTCGGTTTCAAGAAGGACCCGCTGATGGCACTGGTCGCCGCGGCGGTCGCGCTGCGGCTGCCGCACCCGGCCGCGCCGGCGTCCGACCGCGCCGTCGAGGACGCCCCGCCGAAGGAGCTCGCCGCTGCGCCCGCCGGCGTCGCGGAGGACCACGACGCCCTGCTGCGACGGCTGCGGGAACTGGGGGAGCTGCACCAGACGGGGGTGCTCACGGCCGACGAGTTCGCCGCGGCCAAGCAGGCCGTTTTGCGCAGATTCTGACCGGATGCATCCATTCCGCTGGTCCAGACCAGAGGGATCCTGCCCGGAATCGGGCAGGATCTTTGCTTTGGGCGGCCACAGCAGTCAATATCTACGGGTGCTCGACCGCCGCCCGTCCTATGACGACCTCGTCGAACACCTGGTGCGCAGCACCTCGCTGCAGCGGGGCGAAGCGGCCCGGGTGGTCCTCGACGTGCTCGCCTACTTCGACGAGACGACGGAGGACTTCGTCCGCCGCCGCCACCGCGAGCTGCAGGCCGGCGGCGCCGTGAACGCGGAGATCTTCGAGCGGATCGCGGCCGAACTGCCGCACCGCGCCGTGGCGCCCCCGGAGCTCTCGCTCCGGCAGCTGCGCCGCATCGTCTACGGCTGACCGGCCGCGGCCGGCGCGGCCGCGGGCGGACGACGGGTACACGAACCGAACTTCAGGAGGGGCAGGACCGTATGTGCGGAATCGTCGGTTACATCGGAAAGCGTGACGTGGCACCGCTGCTGCTGGAGGGCCTGGCACGGCTGGAATACCGCGGGTACGACTCCGCGGGCATCGTCGTGAACAGCCCGAAGGCCGGCGCGCTCAAGATGGTCAAGGCCAAGGGCCGCGTCCGCGACCTGGAGGCCCGCGTCCCCAAGCGCTTCGCCGGCACCACGGGCATCGCCCACACCCGCTGGGCCACGCACGGCGCGCCGAGCGACGTCAACTCGCACCCGCACCTGGACCCGGAGAACAAGGTCGCCGTCGTCCACAACGGCATCGTGGACAACGCCGCCGAGCTCCGCGCCAAGCTGGAGGCCGAGGGCGTCGTCTTCGCGTCCGAGACCGACACCGAGGTCATCACCCACCTGATCGCCCGCTCCCAGGCCGACACCCTGGAGGAGAAGGTCCGCGAGGCCGTCAAGGCCATCGACGGCACCTACGGCATCGCCGTGATGCACGCCGACTTCACCGACCGCATCGTCGTCGCCCGCAACGGCTCGCCGGTCATCCTCGGCATCGGCGAGAAGGAGATGCTGGTCGCCTCCGACGTCGCCGCGCTGATCGCCCACACCCGCCAGGTCGTCACCCTGAACGACGGCGAGATGGCGACCCTGAAGGCCGACGACTTCCGCACGTACACCACGAGCGGCACGACGACGAACGCCACCCCGGAGACCGTGGAGTGGGAGGCCGCCTCCTACGACATGGGCGGCCACGACACCTACATGCACAAGGAGATCTCCGAGCAGCCCGACGCGGTCGACCGCGTGCTGCGCGGCCGGATCGACGACCGCTTCAGCACGGTCCACCTGGGCGGCCTGAACCTGGACCCGCGCGAGGCGCGCGGCATCCGCCGGGTCAAGATCCTGGGCTGCGGCACCTCGTACCACGCGGGCCTGATCGGCGCCGGCCTCATCGAGGGCATGGCCCGCATCCCCGCGGACGCCGAGCCGGCGTCCGAGTTCCGCTACCGCAACCCGGTCGTGGACCCCGACACCCTCTACATCGCGGTCTCCCAGTCGGGCGAGACCTACGACGTGCTCGCGGCGGTGCAGGAGCTCAAGCGCAAGGGCGCCCGCGTCCTCGGCGTCGTCAACGTGGTCGGCTCCGCCATCGCCCGCGAGGCCGACGGCGGCGTGTACGTGCACGCCGGTCCCGAGGTCTGCGTCGTCTCCACCAAGTGCTTCACCAACACGGTCGTGGCCTTCGCGCTGCTCGCCGTGCACCTGGGCCGCATCCGGGACCTGTCCGTCACCGACGGCAAGCGGATCATCGAGGGCCTGCGCAAGCTGCCCGCCCAGATCCAGGAGATCCTCGACGGCGAGGAGGACATCAAGAAGCTCGCGGCCGAGTTCGCCGAGGCCAAGTCGATGATGTTCATCGGCCGGGTGCGCGGTTACCCGGTGGCGCTGGAGGCCTCCCTCAAGCTGAAGGAGATCTCCTACATCCACGCCGAGGCCTACCCGGCCTCCGAGCTCAAGCACGGCCCGCTGGCCCTGATCGAGCCGTCGCTGCCGACCGTCGCGATCGTCCCGGACGACGACCTGCTGGAGAAGAACCGCGCGGCGCTGGAGGAGATCAAGGCGCGCAGCGGCCGGATCCTCGCGGTCGCCCACCGCGAGCAGGAGAAGGCGGACCACACCATCGTGGTCCCGAAGAACGAGGACGAGCTGGACCCGATCCTCATGGGCATCCCGCTCCAGCTGCTGGCGTACCACACGGCCCTGGCCATGGGCCGGGACATCGACAAGCCGCGCAACCTGGCGAAGTCGGTCACCGTCGAGTAGCGGCCCCGGACGTCACCGGACACGGCAGAGCCCCCGTGCGCACAGCGCACGGGGGCTCTGCGCGTACCGCTCAGCCCGCGGCGACCGCGCCGTCGCTGCGCCGGGCCCTGCCCAGGGCCATCGGCCAGTGCGCCAGGGCCGCGGTCGCCCCGTACCAGGCCAGCAGCCCGGAGACGGCGGCGACCCAGCCGCCCGCCTTGGCCAGCGCGCCACTGTCCATGAACGAGGCTATGGCCAGCAGGACGAGGGAGAGGGTCAGCAGGCCGTAGACGCCCTGGCTGAACAGGCCGCTCGCCGCGGCGACCGTCAGGGTCAGCGCGAGCATGGCGAACAGGACAAGAAACGTTCCGGCGGTTTCGTCGGAGGCCGAACCGCCGGCACCCTTGGCCCAGGTGAACCAGAAGACGCCGAGGCCCGCGAACGCGGTGCCGTTGAATCCGTCGCCGCCGCGGTACTCCAGGAGGCCGAGGAGGAAGAGGGCGGCGCCGCCGACGTACATGGCGAGCGACACGGAGCCGGCAGCGGACACGCCGTCGATGACACCGGTGTGGCCGATACCGAATGCGAGAAGGGTCAGACCCAGGGCGATGTGCCCGAGGGTCGAAGTCGAGGCCGTGCTTCCCGCAGAGACACCATTGTCCACGGCGGGCTCCCTTCGATCTGCAGTTGTTTGCTGCGTCCCAGCAGCATTTATCTACCCTTTACACGGGTGCACAACCGCACAATCGGCTTGACAGAGGGTCACGGAATGACAACGACGGGTCGCTGCGCGCGCTTGGCGAGCCGGCCGGCCACCGAGCCGAAGATCCGGCCGACGATCCCGTGCGTGGAGCCGACCACGATGGCGTCGGCCGAATACTCCCGGCCGACCTCCTCCAGCTCATGGCAGATGTCACCGCCGCGCTCGACCAGGATCCACGGCACTTCCGCCAGGTAGTCGGCGCAGGCGAGCTCCAGCCCCAGCACCTCGGTGCGGTGGTCCGGCACGTCGACGAAGACGGGCGGCTCGCAGCCGGCCCACACGGTGGTGGGGAGCCGGTTGGCGACATGGACGATGATCAGACCGGATCCGGAGCGACGGGCCATGCCGATCGCATAGGCGAGCGCGCGCTCACTGGAGGTGGATCCGTCGAATCCCACCACGACGCCGTGCCGGAAGGCCGGGTCGCAGGGCGAGCGTGTCTGTTCCACCGCGCGCGGCTCGGCGGCCGACGCGGGGTCGGCGAGCCGTTTGCGCTTGCGGTCCGCGGGTTCGGAGAATTCGTGACCGGCCATGGGTGTCTCGGCGGAGAGGTCCTTGGAGGAAGCAACAGGGGCGATTTCGGCGACGCAGTGTGACGGAGCTCTGTCCGGGAAGCATCTTCCCAAGCCCATACCCACCAGGGTACGGCGACACTCCTGTCCTGCACAGGGCTTGCCGCACTTGGAGAGCGTCCCAGGGAGCATGCCGGAGCGAGAGCGCCTTGGCAATGGCCGCTGTCCCCTACAGCCAGTGACGGAAGCGGGAGTTGCCACCCGTGCGCGCAGTGACCGAGCCCCACCGGGCGGCGTTGGACATGCGTCCGACCGTTCAGGAAGAGCCCGCAGGGAGTACGCCGTGTCCGGCCATCCGGTTCACCCCGACCAGCCAGCTCAGCCGATCCAGTCCGTCCACTTCCCCGACCCGGGCGCGCGTTTCGCCGCCTCCGCGCGTCAGCCGCTTCACCCGTCCGGGCAGCCTTCCGGACGCCCCCACGACGACCCCGCGGGTGACGTCGTGCGCTGGGCCGCCTTCAGCTGCCTGCTCGTCCCGGTGGTCCTCGTCGTCTACGGAACCTCGTTCGGCGGGGCCGCGGTGGCCACCCTCGGCCTGTTCGTCGTCACGGCCGCCTGCCTCGTCCTCCTGCGGCACTCGGAACGGGCCGCGGCCCGCGTCCGCGCGCAGGAGCGTCCCGCGTCCGCGCAGCGCCGGCGCCACTCGCGCGAGGGCACCGGGGGCCGCCGGGGCTGCCGCACCTCCGACTCCGCGTCCCCGCACGAGTGACCCGGCCCCCGCACGACTGACTCATTCGCACACCCACACCCGCACGTTTTCAGCCAACTTCCCGGCAGGGTGCCCTCCTTGCCGGAATGTCCCCCCGATCCCCCCACCACCAGCGACGACATTCGCCAGGGGGCGTTCTAGCCCTACGGGTACTGGCCACGGCCGCGATCCGCGCTTCCCACCCGGGTAGCGGAGTGGAACGCTTCCTGATCGAATGCTTTTCGCCAAGTTGAGAAGTCGACATAGCGCTGCGTGCTGAACTTGTCACGCCGACACCACGGGACGCAGTAGATTCGATCATGTATTTACGGCGGGGGATCCACGTGCAAGGCCGAGGGGAAACGTGCAGGTGCGACCAGACCAAGGAGTCGCGACACCCAAGGGGGGCTTAGCGCCATGAGCCAGGATTCCACCGCCGTCGTCGCAGACGCCGGCCGGAAGCTCGCGGGGCGTCGCCGCAGGGAGATCGTCGCGGTGCTGCTCTTCAGCGGCGGACCGATCTTCGAGAGCTCCATTCCACTATCCGTGTTCGGCATTGACCGGCAGGACGCGGGAGTTCCACGCTATCGACTGCTCGTGTGCGCCGGAGAGGACGGTCCGCTCAGGACCACCGGCGGACTCGAACTGACCGCGCCGTACGGGTTGGAGGCGATCGCCCGGGCAGGCACGGTCGTCGTTCCCGCCTGGCGCTCCATCACTTCACCGCCGCCTCCGGAGGCGCTCGACGCACTGCGTCTGGCGCACGAGGAGGGGGCCCGGATCGTCGGACTGTGCACCGGGGCCTTCGTGCTCGCGGCCGCCGGTCTGCTGGACGGCCGGCCCGCGACGACGCACTGGATGTACGCGCCGACGCTGGCCAAGCGCTACCCGTCCGTCCACGTCGACCCGCGCGAACTGTTCGTCGACGACGGCGACGTGCTCACCTCCGCGGGCACGGCGGCCGGAATCGACCTCTGCCTGCACATCGTGCGCACCGACCACGGCAGCGAGGCGGCCGGGGCCCTGGCCCGCAGGCTCGTCGTACCGCCGCGCCGCACAGGCGGCCAGGAGCGCTACCTCGACCGGTCACTGCCGGAGGAGATCGGCGCCGATCCGCTGGCCGAGGTCGTCGCCTGGGCGCTGGAACACCTCCACGAGCAGTTCGACGTGGAGACCCTGGCGGCCCGCGCCTACATGAGCAGGCGCACCTTCGACCGCCGGTTCCGCTCGCTCACCGGCAGCGCGCCGCTCCAGTGGCTCATCACCCAGCGGGTGCTCCAGGCCCAGCGGCTGCTGGAGACCTCCGACTACTCGGTCGACGAGGTCGCCGGACGCTGCGGGTTCCGCTCGCCGGTCGCCCTGCGCGGGCACTTCCGGCGGCAGCTGGGGTCCTCCCCGGCCGCGTACCGCTCCGCCTACCGGGCTCGCCGCCCGCAGGCGGAGGTGGCCCAGGTCTCGGAGATCGCCGGCGGGCCGGTTCCGCACCAGCGCACTCCGCAGCCCCACCGGGCGGCGGCGGCCCTGGCCGCGGCGGGTCCCACGGTGACGGAGCTGTACGCCCCGGGCCGGGTCCTGCGCGAACACGCGTAACCCCCACCACGGGTACGACAGCGAAGGTCCTCCGTCGGTCACCGCCGACGGGGGACCTTCCGCATATGCGGTCCGCTCCGCAAGGGACCGCATAAGGTGGGACACATGAACGATCGCATGGTGTGGATCGACTGCGAGATGACCGGGCTCTCGCTGACGGACGACGCACTTATCGAGGTGGCCGCACTGGTCACCGACTCGGAGCTCAACGTGCTCGGCGAGGGCGTGGACATCGTGATCCGCCCGCCGGACGCGGCCCTGGAGACCATGCCCGACGTGGTCCGCGAGATGCACACCGCCTCCGGCCTGCTCGACGAGCTGGCCGGCGGGACCACCCTCGCGGATGCCGAGGCGCAGGTCCTGGCCTACGTACGGGAGCACGTGAAGGAGCCGCGCAAGGCTCCGCTCTGCGGGAACTCGGTCGGCACCGACCGCGGCTTCCTGCTGCGTGACATGGCCGCGCTGGAGAGCTACCTCCACTACCGGATCGTGGACGTGTCCTCGGTCAAGGAGCTGGCGCGCCGCTGGTACCCGCGGGCCTACTTCAACAGCCCCCCGAAGAACGGCAACCACCGGGCGCTCGCGGACATCAAGGACTCCATCACCGAGCTGCGCTACTACCGGGAGGCGGTCTTCGTCCCGCAGCCCGGGCCCGACTCGGACACCGCCCGCGGCATCGCGGCCAGGCACACGGCGGCGGGCGCCTAGGCTCCCGCCGCGCCGGCCCCGGAGGGGGTGCGGGAAAAGGGTGGAGCGAGCACCCTCCCGGACCCTGTACCCTTTTCTTCGGCCGGTCGGTTTCGACCGGACATGGTGGGTGTAGCTCAGTTGGTAGAGCACCTGGTTGTGGTCCAGGTGGCCGCGGGTTCAAGTCCCGTCACTCACCCTGTGGGAAGGCCCCGGTCCGCGGAAGCGGACCGGGGCCTTCTGCATGTCGCGGGGGCCTTCTGCAGGTCGCGGGGCCGGGGCGGTCAGGACGACTCCCGGACCACCAGTCTGTTCTGCAGGACGACGGCCGGGCCGCCCGTGCTCCCGGCGCTCCCCCGCCGTCCCGAGACGCGCTCCAGCAGCATCTTCGCCATGGTCCGGCCCATCTCCTCGATGGGCTGGCGGACGCTCGTCAGCGGTGGGTCCATGTGCCGGGCCACCACCGAGTCGTCGAAGCCGACCAGGGCCACGTCGTGCGGGATCCGGCGCCCGGCGGCGCGCAGCTCCCGCCGGGCGCCGGCCGCCATGACGTCCGAGGAGGCGAAGACCGCGTCGAGGGAGGGGTTGCGTTCGAGCAGTTCGCGCATGGCCCGGCGGCCGCCCTCCTCGGTGAAGTCGGCGACGGCGACCAGCCGCTCGTCGACGGGGCGGCCGGCGGCGGCCAGGGCCTGCCGGTAGCCGTCGAGCCGGCAGTGGGCCCCGTACACGTCCAGCGGTCCGGTGATCGTGGCGATCGTACGGCGGCCCCGGTCGAGCAGGTGGCGCACGGCCTCGGCGGCGCCCTCCAGGTTGTCGGAGTCCACGCAGGGCAGCGTCTCGGCGGCGGAGCGGCGGCCGCTGATCACCGTCGGGATGCCCAGCTCGGCCAGCAGCTCGGGCAGCGGGTCTCCGGCGTGCACGGAGACCAGCAGGACGCCGTCGACGCGGTGCCCCGAGAGGTACTGCGCGAGGCGGCGGCGCTCGCGGTCGCTCCCGGCGAGGGTGAGGACGAGCTGGATGTCGGTCTCCGCCAGGGCGGCCCCCACGCCGCGGACCACTTCGGAGAAGTACGGTTCGGCGAAGAACCGGGCCTCGGGCTCCGGGATCACGAGCGCGATGGCGTCGTTGCGGTTGGCCGCGAGGGCGCGCGCCGCGCGGTTCGGTACGTACCCCAGTTCGGTCACGGCCGCCTCCACGGCGGCCCTGGTCTGCTCGCTGACCTTGGAGGATCCGTTGATCACCCGGGACACGGTGCCGCGCCCGACCCCGGCGCGTGCCGCGACCTCTTCCAGCGTCGGCCGTCCCCCACTGCGCCCGTGCCCGTTCATGGCTTCCTCCCGGTTGTGAATCTACCCCTTGACTACTGTGGGAGCGCTCCCACACTGTGTCACACGACACCCCCACGTTGTCGCCCACCCTCCAGGGAGGAACCATGCGAGCCCAGTCCCCGGCCCGAGCACGAGCCCGAAGAACCCTCGTCACGGCGGTCGCCACGATGGGCGCCGCCTCGCTGCTGCTCGCAGGGTGCGCGCAGGACCCCGAGACGGACCCGAAGTCGGGTCCTTCGTCCGACGGAAAGGGCGGCATCACCCTGACCGTGGGCGTCTTCGGGGCCTTCGGCCTCCAGGAGGCCGGGCTCTACGACGACTACATGGCCAAGAATCCGGGGATCCGCATCGAGCAGACCTCCATCGAACGCAACGAGAACTACTACCCCCAGCTCCTCACGCACCTGGGGACGGGCAGCGGGCTCGCCGACATCCAGGCGGTCGAGGTCAACAACATCGCCGAGATCACCGCGACCCAGGCCGACAAGCTGGTGGACCTGGGCAAGTCACCCGGCGTGGACAAGGCCGCCTACCTGCCGTGGAAGTGGGCGCAGGGCACGGCGCCCGCGGCGAAGGGCGGCGCCACCGTCGGACTCGGCACCGACATAGGCCCGCAGGGCATCTGCTACCGCAAGGACCTGTTCGAGGCGGCCGGACTGCCCTCGGACCGGGAGGCGGTCGGCGCACTGTGGGCCGGGGACTGGAACAAGTACCTGGAGACGGGCAAGGCGTACAAGGCGAAGGCCGGCGACGGCAAGGCCTTCGTGGACTCGGCGTCGGGGGTCATGGCCGCGGTGACGGGGAGCAGCGCCCAGCGGTTCTACGACGAGCAGGGCAAGGTCGTCTACAAGACCAACCCGGCGGTGCGCGGCGCCTTCGACCTGGCGGCGTCCTTCGCCACCGAGGGACTCAGCGCCAAGCTCCAGCAGTTCACCCCCGGCTGGGACCAGGGCTTCGCCAACGGCGCCTTCGCGACGGTCTCCTGCCCGGCGTGGATGCTCGGCTACATCCAGGACAAGGCGGGCCCGTCGGGCAAGGACAAGTGGGACGTGGCGCAGGCGCCGAAGCCCAGCAACTGGGGCGGTTCCTTCCTCGTGGTCCCCAAGGCGGGCAAGCGCGCCGAGGAGGCGGCGAAGCTGGCGGCCTGGCTGACGGCCCCGGAGCAGCAGGCGAAGCTCTTCGAGAAGCGGGGCAGCTTCCCGAGCGCGAGCGCCGCGTACAAGCTGCCGTCGGTGTCGGGGGCGAAGCACGAGTACTTCGGCGGGGCGCCGATCGGCGAGATCTTCTCGAAGGCGGCCCAGGGGATCCCGGTGACGGTGGTCGGTCCGAAGGACCTCGTGATCGCGCAGAACCTCGCGGACATCGGGATGCTGCAGGTCGACCAGAAGGGCCGCAGCCCGCAGGAGGGCTGGGACGCCGCGGTGAAGGCCATCGACAACGCCCTGGACCAGTGAGGCGCCGGTGACGGACGAGACGGCACTCCTGTCCCCCTCCGCCGCCGACCCGAAGCGGGCGGCGGCGGAGGGGGGCGGCCGGGGCCGGCCCGGCCAGGTGTGGCGCTCGCGCCGCTACCGCTGGGACCTGCGCTGGAGCCCGTACGCCTTCGTGGCGCCCTTCTTCCTCTTCTTCGCCGTCTTCGGCCTGTTCCCGCTGCTGTACACGGGCTGGGCGGCACTGCACCAGGTGGAGCTGACCGACCCGGACGCCATGACGTGGGTCGGGCTGCGCAACTTCACCCGGCTGTGGGACGACGAGTTCTTCTGGAACGCCCTGCGCAACACCGTGACCATCGGCCTGCTCTCGACGGTGCCGCAGCTGGCGATCGCGCTGGGCGTGGCCCATCTGCTGAACTACCGGCTGCGGGGCTCGGCGTTCTTCCGGGTCGCCGTGCTCACCCCGTACGCCACCTCGGTGGCGGCGGCCACCCTCGTCTTCGTGCTGCTCTTCGGCCGGGACTACGGAATGATCAACTGGGCCCTGTCGGCCGTCGGCCTCGGGGCGGTGGACTGGCAGAACGGCACCTTCGCCTCCCAGCTGGCGGTGTCCACCATCGTGATCTGGCGGTGGACCGGCTACAACGCCCTGATCTACCTGGCGGCCATGCAGGCCGTACCGGGTGAGCTGTACGAGTCGGCCGCGCTGGACGGGGCCTCGCGCTGGCAGCAGTTCCTGCACGTCACCGTGCCCTCGCTGCGGCCGACGATCCTCTTCACCTGTGTGGTGTCGACGATCGGGGCGACCCAGCTGTTCGGCGAGCCGCTGCTGTTCAACGGCGGGGCCGGCGCGACGGGCGGCTCGGACCACCAGTTCCAGACGCTCGGGCTGTACCTGTACGAGCAGGGCTGGGTGAACCTGCACCTGGGGCGGGCCTCGGCGATCGCCTGGGCGATGTTCCTGATCCTGCTGCTGATCGCCGGAGCGGCACGGCTGCTGCGCGGACGGGGGGACTCCCGATGAGAACGCTGCGCGCGGGCCGGTTCACGTATCTGGTGCTCGGCCTCTTCACGGCTGGTTCGCTCTTCCCCCTCCTGTGGACGGCGATCGCCGCCTCCCGCACCAACACGCGGCTGGCGCAGACCCCGCCGCCGTTCTGGTTCGGCGGGAACCTGGGACGCAACCTGCAGATCGCCTGGACCGACGCCAACATGGGCACGGCCCTGCTGAACACGGTGATCGTGGCGGGCACGGTCACCGTCGGGACGGTCCTGTTCTCCACGCTGGCGGGCTTCGCCTTCGCCAAACTCCGCTTCCGCGGACGCCGGATGCTGATGGCGCTGGTGGTGGGCACGATGTTGATCCCGCCGCAGCTGAGCGTGGTGCCGCTGTACATGCTGATCGCGAAGCTGTCGTGGACCGACCGGCTCCAGGCGGTCGTCCTGCCCTCCCTGGTGTGCGCCTTCGGGGTGTTCTTCATGCGGCAGTACCTGGTGCACGCGCTGCCGACGGAACTGGTGGAGGCGGCCCGCACCGACGGGGCGAGTTCCCTGCGGGTGATGTGGCACGTGGTCTTCCCGGCCGCCCGCCCGGCGATGGCGGTGCTGGGGATGCTGACCTTCGTCATGTCCTGGAACGACTTCTTCTGGCCGATCGTCGCGCTGACCCAGAACGGCAGCCCGACGGTACAGGTGGCCCTCACCGGGCTGGGCCGGGGATACATCCCCGACCAGTCGGTGATCATGGCGGGTGCGCTCCTGGGCACGCTCCCGCTGCTGCTGGTGTTCCTCGTCTTCGGCCGCCAGATCGTCGGCGGCATCATGCAGGGAGCGGTAAAGGGATGACTGACACCCCGACGCACACGACGCACACGACGCACACGACGGACCCGTCGCAGACGTCGCACGTGACGGACCCCGGGGGCGGAGAACTCCGCTTCCCCGAAGAATTCCTGTGGGGCACGGCCACGGCGGCCTTCCAGATCGAAGGCGCCGCCGCGCTGCGCGGGCCCTCCATCTGGGACACCTTCTGCCGCACCCCGGGCAAGGTGTACGGCGGCCACACCGGGGACGTCGCGGTCGACCACCACCGGCTGTGGCGCGAGGACGTCGCGCTCATGGCCGAACTGGGCCTCGGCTCCTACCGGTTCTCCGTGTCCTGGCCGCGCGTCCTCGCCGGCGGGATCGGCTTCTACGACGCACTCGTCGACGAACTGCTCGCCCACGGCATCAAGCCCTGCGTGACCCTCTACCACTGGGACCTCCCGCAGGAGCTGGAGGACGCCGGGGGCTGGCCGGAGCGGGAGACCGCCTACGCCTTCGCCCAGTACGCCGGCCAGGTCGCGGACGTCCTCGCCGACCGCGTGGAACTCTGGACCACTCTCAACGAGCCCTGGTGCAGCGCCTTCCTTGGCTACGCCTCCGGCGTGCACGCCCCCGGCCGCACCTCGCCCGCCGACTCGCTGCGCGCCGCCCACCACCTCAACCTGGCCCACGGCCTGGCCGCGACGGCCCTGCCGGCCCGCACCCGGGTCGGCATCGCCCTCAACCCCAGCGCGGTGCGCCCGCTGACCGGCTCGCCGGCCGACCTGGACGCGGCCCGCCGGATCGACGCGCTCGCCAACCGGATCTTCACCGGCCCCCTCCTGCACGGCGCCTACCCCCAGGACCTCCTGGAGGACACCGCCGCCCTGACGGACTGGTCCTTCGTCCGCACCGGCGACGAGGCACTGATCCGCCAGCCGCTGGACTTCCTCGGCGTGAACTACTACACCCCGGCGGTGGTCTCGGCGGCCCCGGACGGCAACGGCCCCCGCGCCGACGGCCACGGCGCCACCTCCCACTCCCCCTGGCCCGCCGCGGACACGGTCGCCTTCCACCAGCCCCCGGGTGAACGGACCGACATGGGCTGGTCGGTCGACCCGACGGGCCTGTACGACCTGCTGATGCGCTTCACCCGCGAGGCGCCCGGCCTGCCGCTGATGGTCACCGAGAACGGCGCGGCCTACGCCCCCGACCTGCACGACCCCCAGCGCATCGCCTACCTGGAGGCCCACCTCGCCACCGTCCACCGCGCGCTGGCGGACGGCGCCCCCGTGGGCGGGTACTTCATCTGGTCGCTGCTGGACAACTTCGAGTGGTCCTACGGGTACAGCAAGCGCTTCGGCATCGTGCACGTCGACTACGACACCCAGGTCCGCACCCCGCGCTCCAGCGCCCACTGGTACGGCCGCCTGGCCCGCAAGGGGGTCATGTAGCGTCACGCGAAGACGTCGGCGTGGTCCTCGGCCCACGTGCGGAACGTGCGGGCCGGGTGGCCGGTGAGCTCCTCGACGGCGCCGGTGATCTCGACCGGAACGCCGTCGGTGGACGCCCAGTACTCCAGGAGCGCGTCGGCATAGGGGCCCGGGATGTACCCGTCGACCTCGGCCTTCCACTGCCCGGCCGAGACGGCCTCGAAGGGTATGGGGCGGCCGAGGACTTCGCCGAGTATCGAGAGCTGGGCCGTGAAGGTCAGCGACTGCGGGCCGGTCAGCGTGTACGCCCGGCCGGACAGGGCCGGGTCGGTGAGGACCGCGAGGGCCGACTCGGCCAGGTCGGCCTCGTGCACGGGATCGCAGTACGCGCCGGGGTGGGGCAGGCGGACCGGCCGGCCCGCCTTCAGCGACCAGGCCCAGCCACGGGCATTGCTCGCGAAGGACCCCGGGCGCAGCAGGGTGGTGCGCAGCGGGGAGGCCGCGAGCGCCTGCTCGACGGCGAGGTGGGAGGCCGACAGCGGGCTGTCGGCTGCATACGGGGCCAGTACCGAGGAAGACGACAGGAGCACGACGTGCTCCACTCCCGCCGTGACGGCCTCCTCGACGAAGGCCTCGACGCCGGACGCCTCGGCGTAGAGGAACACGGAACGGATGCCGGCGAGGGCGCCGGGATGGGTGGCCGGATCGGTGAGGTCGCAGTGGACCGCACCGGGGCTGTCCCGGTCGCGGGAGGCCAGCCGGTACGGGATGCCGCGGGCGGCGAGGAGACGGCCGAGACCGCGGGCGACGGCACCGCGGCCGCCGGTCACAAGAATGGACATGACGGGTCCTCATTCCGAAGTGGTGGTGGAGACGGACACTGACGGTAGAATCACTACGCGACACAGATTCTGCACTACACATCCTCTGCGTCACACAGATAAATTTGGAGCACGGAGAATCCGATGTCAACCGATTCCCCTCGTACGGGTGATGAGTGGAGCCGCGCCGAGCTGCTCGCGCGCATCGTCACCGAAAGCCAGCGGCACTACGCCGACTACTCCCTCTTCAACCAGGCCATGGCCGACTCGGTCGGCCTGCACCCCACCGACATGCAGTGCATCGCCCTCCTCGACATGGAGCCCGGCCCCGTCAGCACCGGCGACATCGCCCGCCTGACCGGCCTGACCTCCGGCTCCGCCACCCGCCTCGTCGACCGGATGGTCAAAGCGGGCATCGTCGAACGGCAGGCCGACCCCAACGACCGGCGCCGCTCCCTCGTCGCCCTCTCCCCCGAGGCCCGTCGGCGCATCGGCGCGGCCTGGGACACCCCTGGCCGCGCCTTCGGGGCCGTTCTGGAGGGCTACTCCGACTCCGAACTCGCCGTCATCGCCGACTACCTGCACCGCGCCGCCGCAGTGGGACGGGCCCAGGCCAAGCGGCTGACCTCGGGCGAACCGGACTGACGGAGCCGCCCCGGGAGGGCTTCCGCGGGGACCGCCGCAACAGTACGGTGCGGCGCAACGGGCAACGGTGCGCGCCGGAGAAACGGGAGGGTCGGCGTGCGGTCGGAGGTTGTCCGTGTCCCAGTCCACGCCCGCACCCACGCCTGCGCCCACGCCCGCGTCCACGCCCAGGGCTGCGCCCGCCCCCGCGTCCACCGGTGCGCCCGCTCCCCCGCCCGCTCCCCCGGCCGCGTCCACGGGCGGCCTGCGCGCGGTGCTCGCCCTCGGCGGTCCGGCCCTGCCCCTCTACGGGTTCCTCGCGCGGCTCCCCGCCGCCCTGTGCCCCATCGGGACGCTCCTGCTCGTCACCGGACGCGACGGCATCGGAGCCGCGGGCCCCGTCGCCGCCGCGCTCTGGCTCGGCCAGGCCCTCGGCGGCCCCGCCATCGGCCGCCTCGCCGACCTGCGCGGGCACCGCCCCGTGGTCCTGCTCGCCTGCGCCGCGAACGCCACCGCCCTCCTCGCCCTCGTCGCGGCCGTCCTGGGCGGCCTGCCGCCGGTCGCCCGCCTGGCGGCGGCCGCCGCGGCCGGTCTCACCGTCCCCCAGGTCGGCCCGCTCGCCAGGGCCCGCTGGGCCCGGCTGGCCGGCGGGGACGAACGGCTGCTCGGCTCGGCCCTGTCCTTCGACACCACCCTGGACGAGGTCGGCTTCATGGTCGGCCCCGCGCTGGCCGGCGTCCTGGCCGTGGCCGTCCACCCCGCCTCGGCGCTCGTCCTCGCCGCGGCCCTGATCCTGGTTTTCGGCGCCCTGTTCGCCGTCCACCCGACCGCCCCGGGCCCTGCCGCCGGTTCACCGGGCGGGCGGGCCCGCGTACGGCTGTGGTCGCCCGGCCTGGCACTGCTGTTCACGATGGCCGTCCTGCAGGGGGCCGCGTGGAGCGGGGCCAACACCGGCGTCAACGCGCTCGCCGCGTCACTGGGCGAGCCCGGCACGGCCGGGCTCGTATGGGCGGCCATGGCCGTGACCAGCTCCATCGCCGGCTTCCTCACGGTCGCCCGGCCCGGCCCCGCGGACCTGGCCGGGCGGCTGCGGTGGACGATCGCCCTACAGGCGTTGCTGACCCTGCCGTTGCTCGCGGTGTCCGGGCCGTGGGCGGCCGCGCTCGCCCTCGCGGGCATCGGCCTGGCGGTGGCCCCACACCTGATCGCGCTGTTCGGACTGGTGGAACGCTCCGGTCCGGCCGAGCGGATGGGCGAGGCCATGACCGTGATCGGCAGCGGCCTCATCCTGGGCCAGGCCCTGGCCGCGGCCCTCGCGGGCCCCTTGGCGGCCGCCCACGGCCACCGCGCCGCCTTCGCCGTCTCGTGCGCCGCGATCACCGCCTCAGCGACCCTCGCCCTGACGCTGACCCTGACGGCTCGCGGGCGCAACCGGTTCGACGCACCGACCGGCGCAAGCGGCGGCCCCGGACCGACGTGAGCGAAACGGAGGTCAGGGCGAGGACTTCATCGCCGCCAGGCCTTCTGCCAGGTCCTCGGCGTTCATCACCGGGGCGACCTCGATCTCCGCGTTGAACTGCACGAACAGGTCCTCCATCAGGGACGGCAGCCGGGAGCTGTCCTGGAGGTCGAAGACGATCCAGCAGGAGCGCACGCCCTCGTGCAGGCCGAAGTAGGCCGCCTCCGGCTGCACCTTGTCCATCAGCGTCCGGATGGCCTCGGGCAGGCCGCCGGTCCGGATGGACTCGTTGGTGGCGACCGTGTCCATGTGCGCCCTGAGCATGACCCTCATGCGTGGCTCCTTCCGTCACGCCCACCCTGACCGCGGGCCGGGGGCGCGGCAACAGGTGCGCCCCCGTCCGGGTCGTCCCTGCGCGGCCCGCCCCGTCAGGCCCGTCAGGCGCCCTGGATGTGGAAGTTGAAGTCCGTGTGCCCGAGCGCGCCCATCAGGCGGAGCCAGACCGGCAGCAGCATCTCCGTGCCCCGGGCCGTCTCGATGCCGCCGAGGTCGAGGACGCTCGCCTCCGGCCAGCCGAAGGAGTGCAGCAGCTCGCGCACCGTCTTCTTGGCGTCCGCGTCGTCCCCCGAGACGAACACGTGGTGCTCGCCGGCGACCCGCGCCGGGTCCACCATGATCTGGCAGTTCATCGTGTTCAGCGTCTTGACCACCCGCAGCCCCGGGAACGTCCGCTGGATCAGCTCGCCCAGGCTGTCGTCGTCCACCGGGTCCAGGCCCGGCGGGAAGCCGCCCGAGAAGTCCAGCGGGTTCGCGATGTCGATCAGCACCTTGCCGTCCAGGTGCGCGGCGTCCGCCTCCGTCAGCGCGGCGACGCTGACCTGCCCGCCGGTGGCGTTGACCAGCACCTCCCCGTCCCGCGCGGCCTCCGCGAAGCCGGCCAGCCCGATCCCGGGGTGGACCTCCTGCCAGTCCGCGTACTCGGCCCGGCCGAGGGTGGCGCCGGGGTCCCGGGTGCCGATGACGACCCGGTGGCCGAGGGAGTCGAGCCGGGCGGCCACCGTCCAGCCGACGATCCCGGTGCCGAGCACTGCGTAGCGCATCCGCTGCTTCCTTCCGGTCGGTACGGGCGCCCGGGCGGGCACCCGGCGGGACACGACCTACCCCAGCATCCCGACCTCGTCGAAGAACCGGTACCGGTTCGGCGCGTCCGGCAGGAACCAGTGGTAGCCCTCCTCCAGGAAGACCAGCACCATGTTCACGGCGATGACGACACCCAGGAACCACAGCGCGAACAGCCCCACCGTCCGCAGCAGCCCCGGCGCCGTCGCCGGCACGCTGCGGTCCGCCGTCGTGTGCGCGGTCGCCATGACGACGCCGATGACCAGCACCGACGCCTGGAAGAGGATCAGGGCCCACACGTACAGGTGCAGGCCCAGCACCTCGCTGCCGTAGCCCTTGGCCCCCGGCAGGATGTGCAGCGTCGTCTGCCGCCACGCGGCGAAGGAGCCGCCGGCCACCGCGACCAGCGCCAGGCCCCAGCCCGTCATGTAGTGGCGGCCCGTCACCGCGCCGCGCAGCAGCGCCGTCCGGACGATGTACGCCGCTCCCATCGCCGCCAGCAGCATGAACATCCGCTGCACGACGCACAGCGGGCACGGATGCTCCCACGCGCTGAACTGCTGGTAGAGGCCGACGCAGACCACGCCCGTCCAGCCGACGGCGAACAGGCAGGCGAACCAGTACTGGACCTTTCCCGGCGGCGCTGCGTCGGGCGTGGTCTCCGGGATGAGGCTCTCGATCGTGGCCACGGTCACCAGCTCAGGGTCAGAGCCAGGCTGCCGGTGATGTGGCGCGCCATCAGCAGGAAGACGGCGATGAGCATGACCCACCACGCCCCGAGCACGACCATCCGGGACGTCTCCCGGTACATGGCGATCAGCGTGGCGAGGAGCCCGCCGAAGATGAGGGTGTCCATGCCGCGGACCGTACCGAGACGAGGACATCCTGCCTGCTAGGCGCGCCCCCGCTCACGGCGTGGCGCGCCCCCGGTTACGTCGGTTGCCGCGTCGGCCGCGACCGGTGCGGCCCGTGCCCGGTCCGCCCGCGCTCCGGCCGTCCAGACCGATCCACACCCGTACCTCGGTGCCGCCGAGGACCGATCGCCCCAGCCGTACGTCGCCCCCGGTCGACTCCGCGACCCGGCGCACGATGTCCAGGCCGAGGCCCGTCGAGCCGTCCCGGGCGCCGTCGTTGCCGCGCCGCAGCGCGGCGTCCGGGTCGGAGATGCCGGGGCCGGCGTCCGAGACGAGCACGATCACCGCGTCGCCCGCGTCGTGGACGTCGACGGCGAAGGGGGTGCCCTCGGGCGTGTGCCGGAAGACGTTGCCGAGCATGGCGTCGAGGGCCGCGGCCAGCTCGGGCCGCGCCACGGGGATCCGTACCGTACGGTCCACGCCCGCCAGCCGCACCTCGCGGCCCTCGTCCTCCGCGAGCGCCGACCAGAAGTCCATCCGGTCGCGGATCACCTCGGAGGCGTCGCACCCGGCCCCCGCGCCCGCTCCGGCGAGGCCGGAGGCCGGCCGCTGCTCCCGGGCCGTACGGATGATCGTGTCGACCTCGCGCTCCAGCTGCTCCACCGCCGCCCGGGTCTGCTCTGCGGCGGGGCCGTCCCCGAGGGAGGCCGTGTTGAGCCGCAGCACGGTCAGCGGGGTGCGCAGCCGGTGGGACAGGTCGGCGGCCAGTTCGCGTTCGTTGGCGAGGAGTTCGACGACCTGGTCCGCCATGGCGTTGAACGCGAGGGCCGCCGAGCGCAGTTCCTTCGGTCCGGCCTCGGGGACGCGCGCCCCGAGCCGTCCCTCGCCGAGCTGGTGGGCGGCGTCCGCGAGCCGCTCGGCCGGCCGGACGAGCCGGGCGCCGAGCCGGTCGGCGACCGCGACCGAGCCCACGATCAGGGCCAGGCCGACGCCCGCGAGGACCAGCCAGGCCGTGCCGACGCCGTTGCTGACCTCGCTCTCCGGTACGAAGATCTCCACCACGGCGATGTCCCCGGAGCCCAGCGCGGTCGGCTGGAGCAGCGCGGAGCCTCCGCCGGACACCTTCGCCGTCGTGGCCCGGCCCATCCGCCGGGTCTCCGCGACGGCGCGCTCCCCGGCGCGGCCCTCGCCGATGCTCACGGGGGCGCTGTCGCCGAGCGCGGGCACGTGGACGGCCATCCGCCGGGCGGCGCCCATCTGCGTGGACTCCACGGCCTTGCGCAGCTGCACCGGGTCGGTGGTGATCGACAGGGTCGGGCCGATGCTGGCGGCCTGCCGCTCGGCGTTGGAGAACGCCCGGTCGCTGGCCATCTCCTGGACGACGAGACCGAGCGGTACGGCGAAGGCCACGACGACCATGGCCGTGACCGCGAGGCACACCTTGACCAGGGCCCATCTCATCGCGGCATCACTGCGGTGGCTCCAGCTTCACGCCGACCCCGCGCAGGGTGTGCAGGTACCGGGGCCGGGCGGCGGTCTCACCGAGCTTGCGGCGCAGCCAGGACAGGTGGACGTCGATGGTCTGGTCGTCGCCGTAGGACTGCTGCCAGACCTCGGCGAGCAGTTCCCGCCGGGCCACGACGACGCCGGGCCGGCCGGCGAGGAAGGCCAGCAGGTCGAACTCCCGGCGGGTCAGGTCCAGGACCGCCCCGTCCAGTTCCGCCTGGCGGCGCAGCGGGTCGATGGCGAGGCCGCCGACGCGCAGGACGCGCGAGGGCGGCTCGGCACCGGCGGCGGCCCGGGCGCGGCGCAGGACGGCGGCCATCCGGGCGGAGAGGTGTTCGACGGAGAAAGGTTTGGTCAGGTAGTCGTCGGCGCCGTCGTTGAGCAGCCGGACGATCTCGGCCTCGTCGTCGCGCGCGGTGGCGATGATCACGGGCACGTCGGTGATGCCGCGCAGCATCTTGAGCGCCTCGGACCCGTCCAGGTCGGGCAGGCCGAGGTCGAGGATGACCACGTCGAAGCGGTGGTGCGCGACCTCCCGCAGGGCCTCCAGGGCCGTACCGACGCTGCGCACGGTGTGCGAGGCCTCGGTGAGGTGCCGGATGAGGGCGGAACGTACGAACTGGTCGTCCTCGACCACGAGCACACTTGCCATGGGCCGCACCGTAGTCCATCCGGGCGACCGGACGGGGTGTCGGGCCACTCTTGTGGCGCGTGGTGCAGTATGTGCCCTGATGCGAAGAGGACTTGTGCATGCCATGGCGTGGATGCTCGCGACCGGGGCGGCGGTGACGCTGTGCTGGTGGGGCGTCCACACCGTCATGTCGGGCACGGCCTACGATCCGCCGCTCGCGGTGCCCCTGGCCACCCAGCCGCTGTCCTCCTCGACCCGCAGCGCGCAGCCTTCGGACTCCGCGTCGCCGTCCCCGTCCGCCTCGCCCTCCGCGCCGCCGTCCCCGCCCGCGTCGCCGACCGCCGGCGCCTCCGCCTCCGCCGACGAGCCGCCGCAGAAGCCCGCCGCCTCCCCCGAGGGCCGGCGGGCGATCGGCCAGGACGCGGGGAAGGTGCAGGCGTACCCGGTCTCCGGCGGCCGGGTCACCTTCTCCCTCGGCGCCTCCTCGGCCGAACTGGTCTCGGCGACACCGGCGGCCGGCTGGCGCATGCAGGTGTGGAAGCAGGACTTCTGGATCCGGGTCACCTTCACCCGGGACGGCCGCGAGGTGTCGGTGTTCTGCACCTGGCACGACCACCCGCCGATGGTCGAGATCGTCGACCCCTGACCCGGCCGGGCTGGGGCCGGGGGCCGGGGCCTCGCCGCGGCCGCTGCGCCGGGTCAGGCCGGAACCGTGCCGACCAGTACGAACTCGTTGTACGGGAAGACCTTGCCCATCGGGCGGGGGAACGGGAACGAGTACGTCCGCCGTACCGCCACGCCGGCCTTCGCGGCGTGGGCGCGCAGCTCCTCGAACCCGACCCAGCGGATGTGGGTGGCGTCGGAGTGGAAGCCCTTCTCCTGCGGGGTGATCATGACGACCGACCCGCCCGGCTTGACCAGCGGCAGGTACTGCGCGAGCAGCGCCGCTCCCGTCGCCTCCTCCACGTGCTCCAGCACGTGCGCGGCCAACAGGCTGTCGAACGACCCGGGCCCGCAGTCGGGGGCCGCGGCCAGTTCCTCGGGCGTGTAGGCGGTCAGCCCGCGCTCGCGGCAGAGCGCCACGGAGTGCGGGTTGTGGTCGACGCCGACGCTGTCGGGTCCGCAGTTGAGCAGGTTGCGGCCCAGCCCGCAGCCGATGTCGAGGACGCGTCCCAGTCCCAGCCGCTGCAGGTTCCATCTGTACGGGGCCTGCGTGGGCAGCAGCCGCTTGATCCCGGACTGTTCGAGGCGGGCGAGCCTGCGGGTGTAGTCCGAAGTCGCGGTGCTGGGGGCGCTCGGGTTCGGAGCACCTGAGGACGCGGGGATGTCAGACATCTGTCGCCGTTCCTGGATCGCCGTAGGAGGGGGTGGCCCTCGGAGGGGTTAACAGGCTACGCAGCGACAACGGCCGCGGGAAGTAGATGTGTTGATCTTTCTAACGAAAGACGGAGGGCGGGGGCTGGGGCGAGGCCACCGCGGCGGCGTCGGCGACCGGAGCGGCGCCGCCCGCGAAGTCCGCCAGGGCCCGGCCGTGCTCGACCCGGCCGGGATGCGGGTCGCTCGCGACGCGGCGGGTGAACTCGGCGACGGGCAGCTCCCGGTCCGCCGCCACCAGCACGGCGTTGCCGAAGCGCTTCCCCCGCCACACCACCGGGTCCGCGGCCAGCGCCAGCTCCGCGAAGCGCGACGCCGCCGTCGCGATCTGACCGCGCAGGTGCGTCAGCGGCGGACCGTCCGCGAGGTTCGCGACGTACCACCCGGTGGGCGCCAGCGCCCGGCGTACGTCGTCCAGGAACTCGGTGCTCGTCAGGTGCGCCGGGGTGCGCGCCCCGCTGAACACGTCCGCGACCACCAGGTCCGCCCAGCCGTCCGGCACCTTGGCCAGACCGGCCCGCGCGTCGACCGCCCGGACCCGGACCCGCGCCTGCGGATCCAGCGGCAGGTGCTCCCGTACGAAGGCCACCAGGGCGGCGTCGATCTCCACGACCTGCTGGGTGGAGCGGGGGCGGGAGGCGGCGGTGTAGCGGGCGAGGGTGAAGGCGCCGCCGCCCAGGTGCAGAACGTTCAGGGGCTGCCGCGCGGGCGCGGCGAGATCGATCAGGTGGCCGATCCGCCGCTGGTAGGAGAAATCCAGGTACGCGGGATCGTCCAGGTCGACGTGCGACTGCGGGGCGCCGTCGATCAGCAGCGTCCAGGCACCGGGGCGCTCCCGGTCCGGCGCCAGCTCCGCCCGTCCGCCGTCCACCTGTCCGACGACCGGCTCCGCGCCGCCGCGCCCGCGCTGCCTGCCCTTGTTCCTGTCCTTGCCCGCCACCCTCCCATTGTGCGGGGCGGCCGGCCGGGAGCGGTCAGCGGCAGTTGTCCGCGGCCTCGATCAGCCGGGCCGCCTCGCCGAGCGCCGCGCGCAGCACCTCCGGATCGGTGACCGGCCCGACGGCGTCCGGCGGCAGCAGCCAGCCCGTGGCGCCCGCGGTGGGCGAGACGGCGTCGCCGAAGCGCATCCCCCGCCCGTCGGACTGGGTGCACGCGCTGCCCGGGAGGTCCCAGGCGTCGGCGGTGCCGGACGGGACGAGGAAACCGAGGGTGCCGCCGGACCCGTCGTGCAGGACGGGCCCCACCGGACCGGACCGGTCGGCCGCGCGGCGGATGATGTCCACCGCCTCCAGGCCCTGCCGGGCGGGCACGGTCACCAGGTCAAGGTCCAGGTCCGGGGCCGCGCCGGGCTCGGGTGCGGTGCTCGTTCCAGTGCTCTCCATGCCGGCCTCCACCAAGGGGAACCCCTCCTCGATCCGTCTCCGCATGAGTTCAACGCACGGGAACGTCAACGGGTGCGGCACCAAGACGCCGCAAAGGATGGCAGTTCATGGCGGATCGCGGGTGAGATATCCGTTTTGTAGCTAAACATCGCGTGAACACCCCGTCACTGGCGGTACTTTCATGCGCGCCGGGCCCACTCCACCAGCCCCGCACCGGCGCTGCGTTCCTTGCCAGAGAGGTCACGTCCATGGCGGCGTTCCCCCACTCACCCAACTCCACGTTCCGGCGGCTGCGCGGGCAGCACTCCCCTGCCGAGTTCGCGGCCCTGGTGCGCCGGGCGGCGAAGGAGATCGGAGAAACGGTTTCCTGCGACGCGCGCTACATCGGGCGGGTCGAGTCCGGCGAGATCCGCTGCCCCAACTACGCCTACGAGCGGGTCTTCCTCCACATGTACCCCGGCCACACCCTGGCCGACCTCGGCTTCTCCCCCCGCGAAACCGTCCGCGGGCGCTCGGCGCAGCGCGGCCCGCACACCCCCGGGTCCGCGCCCGTCCCCCTCCCCCTCCCCCGATCCCCTTCCAGTGCCAAGGAGAGCGACGTGCTGCGTCGCGCGTTCATGGCGGGCGGCTCCGCGACCGTGGCGGCCGCGACGCTCGGCCTCACCCTGCTCGGCGACTCCCGCCGACTGCCCGCCCGCGCCGGCGAGTCCGAGGCGGCCGCCGTCGAGGACGCCGTACGCCGGATCCGGCTGCTGGACGACCGGCACGGGGCCGACGCCCTCTACCGCAAGGCGGCCGAACCGCTGCGCACCGCCTACGCCCTCCTCGACGCCGGTGCCACGCGGCAGTCCACCGAGGACCGGCTGCACTCGGGCGCGGGCGAACTGGCCGTGTCGGTCGGCTGGCTGGCCCACGACTCCGGCCGCTTCGACGACGCCCGCTCGCACTACGCGGAGGCGCTGGCCACGGCCCGGGTGGCCCGGGACGCGGCCCTGGAGGCGCACGCCTTCAGCAACATGTCCTTCCTGGCCCGGGACACCGGCCGCTCGCGCGAGGCGGTACGGGCGGCCCAGGCGGGCCGGCGGGCCGCCTCCTCCCTCGGCTCGCCGCGGCTGCTGGCGCTGCTCGCGCTGCGGGAGGCCGGCGGGTGGGCGGGGCTGGGGGACCGCAAGGCGTGCGAGGAGTCCCTGACGCGGGCCCACCGGGAGTTCGCGCGGGGACCGGCGGAGGCCGACCCCGAGTGGATGTCCTTCTTCGGCGAGGCCGAGCTGGAGTCGCTGGAGGCGCGCTGCTGGTCGGCGCTCGGGGAACACGCCCGTGCGGCCCGGCACGCGCGGCGGGCGGCGGACCTGCAGGACCCGCACTTCGCCCGGAACGTGGCGCTCTACACCGCCGAGCTGGCCGGTGACCTCGCGCGGGCGGACGCGCCCGACGAGGCGGCCTGGGCGGGCGGGAGGGTGCTGGACCTGCTGGCCGAGGTGCAGTCGACGCGGGTGCGGTCGATGCTCGCGGGGACGGCCGTGGTCCTGGTCCCCCACCAGCGGTCCCCCCGGGTGGGAGCCTTCCTGACCCGCCACGCCTCCCTGTAACCCTTCCGCTCCCGCGACGGGTAGCGGTGCTCGGGGCGGCCTGCGGGCCGGTGTGCTGGGGCTCTGCCCCTCCGCTCCCGCGGCGGGCAGCGGTGCTCGGGGCGGCCTGCGGGCCGGTGGCTGCTGGGGCTCCGCCCCTCCGCTCCCGCGACGGGTAGCGGTGCTCGGGGCGGCCTGCGGGCCGGTGTGCTGGGGCTCTGCCCCAGACCCCGCGCCTCAATCGCCGGCGGGGCTGGATATGGCGGTGCGGGGGCTTCGTAGGGTGGGGGACGGGGCGGCTTTCGCCGGGGTGACCGCTAGACCGGGTCGGTTGGGTGTGGGGCGGTGCCCCGCCGGAGTGTCTCCTCGGCTCGGCGCGCGCGGGCGAGTCGCGGTGGTGCCCGGGGGTGGCGCCTCGTCCTGCGGGGACACTCCGCCGTGTCCCCGCCCCACTGCCGTGCCCGTCGCGGGGGGAGCGGGGACGGTGAGGGGTGTCCCCGCAGGACGAGCGCGCAACCCCCGGCCCACGGCCGAGAAGGCTCGCGCGCGCCGAGCCGAGGAGACACCCCTCGGCGGCCCCGCGCACCGGCCCGCGCAACCCCAGCACCACCGGCCCCGACTGCTGCCCGCTGCGGAGCGGAGACGCCCCATCCAGCCTCGCCGGCGATTGAGGCGCGGGGTCTGGGGCAGAGCCCCAGTGGCCACCGGCCCGGGCACATCCAGCCCCGCCGGCGATTGAGGCGCGGGGTCCGGGGCGGAGCCCCGGTGGCCACCGGCCCGGGGCGGCACCGAGTACGGCCACCCGCCGCGGGAGCGGAAGGGCGGCCGGCGCTACGCGTCCAGGTGGCCCGTGTCGTTCCAGCGTTCCAGGGCCGGGGCTCCGTAGGCCCAGCCCAGGACCGACAGGGAGGTCGGTTCCAGGCGGATGCGGGCGCCGAAGGCCGCGTCGAAGCCCAGCCAGCGCGCGGCCAGCGTGCGCAGGATGTGCCCGTGCGCGAAGACCAGGACGTCCCGCTCCGCCGAGCGCGCCCACGCCACCACCTCGTCGGCGCGTGCCGAGACGTCGGCGACGGACTCCCCGCCCGGGACGCCGTCGCGCCAGATCAGCCAGCCGGGCCGGACCGCCTGGATCTCGGCCGGGGTCATGCCCTCGTAGTCGCCGTAGTCCCATTCCATCAGCGCGTCCCACGGCTCGGCCCGCACCCCGAAGCCCGCCAGCTCGCAGCTCTCGCTCGCGCGGACCAGCGGGCTGGTGCGGACCTCCAGGCCGGGCAGGCCCTGCCACGGATCGCGGGCGAGGCGTTCGCCGAGCAGTTTCGCGCCCTGCCTGCCTTCCTCCAGCAGCGGCACGTCCGTGCGTCCGGTGTGCCTGCCGAGCTGGGACCACGCCGTCTGGCCGTGGCGGGCCAGCAGGATGCGGGGGGCCATGCGTATCTCCCGGTCGGTGCGCGTTTCCTGGTCCGTCCATCATCCATCACGCCCCCGGCCCGCTCTCCCACCGGCCCGTTTCCCCACTCCGCACACGATTGTCAGTGGCGGATGGGACACTTCCGCGGGTGAGCTCCTACCCGCCCAGCGACCCCACGCGGCCCACCACGCTGCGTCAGCGGCTCGCCGGCCTGCGAGGCCCCGCCGTGCAGCCCCGCCCGCTCGACGCCCGGGCACTGGCGGCCCTCGCCGCCAACCCCGGATGCGGCAGACGCGCTCTGCTCGACGGCGCCGGTGTGGACAAGCACGCCCTCGCCACGGCCCTCGGCTCGCCCGCCGCCTTCGGGCAGTCGCAGTTCGCCATCGTCCGCGGGAACTCCTTCGAGGCGAAGGTCAAGGGCGACGGCGGTGCCGAGCTGTTGCGGCTGGTGCACGGGCACCTGGATCCGGCCGCCGAGCCGCCGGGGGCCGGTGCCCGCGTCCCCGACCTGACGGCCGCCGGGCCCGAGGGCCGTGCCGCCCGGACCGCGCTCGCCCTGCGCGAGGCCACCGCCGCGCGGGCGTGGACGCTGCTGGACCACCCGATGCTGGCCCTGGAGGTGGCCGGTTCCCCGGCCTACCTGGAGCCGGACGCCGTCGTCGTGCACCCCGACGGCCGCTGGACCGTGGTGGAGATCAAGTCGTTCCCCATGATCGACGCGGCCGCGGACGCCGCGAAGGTGGGCGCGGCGGCCCGTCAGGCCGCCGTCTACGTCCTGGCCCTGGAGCGGACCGCCGAGAAGCTGGCCGGCGCCGAGGTCGGACACACCGTGCTGCTGGTCTGCCCGAAGGACTTCTCCAACCTGCCGACCGCCGCGCCCGTCGACGTCCGCCGCGAGCGGGCGGTGACCCGGCGCCAGCTGGACCGGCTGACCCGGGTCGAGGAGCTGGCCGCCGCGCTGCCCGACGGGCTGACCTTCGATCCGGAGCGCAGCCCCGAGGAGCTGGCCGAGGCCGTGTCGGCGGTGGACGCCGCCTACGCGCCCGAGTGCCTGGCCGCCTGCGAGCTGGCCTTCCACTGCCGGGAGCGGGCCCGCGCCGCCGACGAGGTGACGACGCTGGGCCGTTCCGTACGGGGTGAGCTGGGCGCGCTGACCACCGTCGAGGCGGCCCTCGCGGCGGCTTCCGGGGCCGGCTGTGCCGAGGACCCCACGGCCGCCGCGCTGCACCGTGCGGCCCGGCTGCGCGCCGAGGCCCTGGAAGCGGCTGCCGCCCTGCCCCGTCCGCGCCCGCACGTTCCGGAGTCCCCCGAATGCCCCTGCTGAGCACCCTGGCCCGGCTGGAGGCCGTCCGCGCCGGTCACGCGCAACCGCTCACGACGGTGCGACACCGCCACCTGAGCGAGAAGCCGCTGGTCCTGGTACCGCTGACGACGGCCGGTGAGGCCGGTGCCCCGCTGGGTGCGATGGTCGGCACCGACCGGAACGAGCCGCGGGTCTTCGTGATACCCCAGCCCCGCGACCGCGACCTGCGCTGGGCGTTCCTCGCGGACCTCGCGGTCCACGTGCTGGCCCACATCGACGCCTACGCCGACGCCGTCGAGCCGGCCGAGCGCACCGAGACCGATCCGGAGACGGGCAAGCGCGTCAAGGTCGAGACCGAGCTGTGCGTGGACGCGCCGCAGGTGATCGTGCCGAGCCGCGCGGGCATCGAGTACGTGCGGCTGCTGGGGCGGTCGATGAGGTTCCGGCGCACGGCGGAGGAGGATCCGGACAATCCCTTTCCCGCGCCGTCTCGCGTGCCGCTGCTGGGCCGTTGGTTCACGCACCTGGGCGAGCGGGCACGGGTGCCCGGTTCGTCGATGCTGCTGTCGGCGACGGATCTGCTGTCGCGGCACTGGGCTACGGGCCAGAGCAATCTGGAGGACCAGCACCTGGGCGCGCTGCTGGCCTGGGTCGCGCCGTCCGGCGGCGGGTCGGGGGCCGAGGCGGCCCTGCGGGCGGAGCTGGGCCGCGACGAGCACGGCCAGCTGCTGTGCCCGCCGGCCGGCCCGGCCACGGACCCGGCCTTCGACAACAAGCTGTTGGCCCCGGCGATCGCCCGCTACGACGCGGCGCGCGCGGCCCTGGCGGCCGGACCCGGCGACGACGACCGCGAGGTCCGTACGGCGGAACGGGCCGTGCGCCGACTGGTGGTGGACCAGATGTCGAGCACCTGGTGGGCGACGTGGGAGGCGATCGACCTGTTGCGCGGGCTGCCGGCGGGCGAGCGGGTGGAGGAGCGCTGGACGCGTGACCGCTGGTCGTACACCGGGCACCGGGACCGCGTACGGGCGGGCGAGCCGCCGCAGCCGCGCCGGGACGACGCGGTGACGGCGGCGCAGAAGCTCGCGACGCGGGAGACCGAGCAGGTGCGCCTGGACGCGCAGGAGGCGCTGGACGACCCGCTGGTCATGGCGGGCCGGCGGCTGGCGGGCGAGGCCTTCGCGGGCGAGGTCACCGAGGTGGTGATGGAGTGGACGGAGTCGAAGCGGCCCGGTCCGCGCCCGCTGGTGACGGTGTCCACGGAGGACCGGCCGCAGCTCGCGGACGGTGGCGCGGCGAAGGTGTACCGCTCGCTGGACGGGCGGCCGCAGAGCGCGCAGTTCGTCCGCTTCGAGGAGGACGGCCAGGTGGTGGTGCGGCTCCTCGACAAGATGGGCCGCGGCCGGGATCCGGAGCCGGGTTCCGTGCCGGAGAAGGGTGACCGGGTGTGCTGGACGCTCTTCGAGCACGACGCGCGCGGCGGTCCGAAGCTCCCGGACCCGGAGCGGACGCCGTGGACCCATGGCGGGCCGCCGGGGTCCGGGGCCGCCGTGCACCTGCCCGACGCCGTCACCGACGAGGACATCCTGTGACTCCTGTGTCCGCACCGGCCGCCTACGATCCGGGGGCCGCCGCCGCCCGGGCGACCGCGGCGATCCTGCACGACACCCTGCACGGGGCGGAGCGGGGTGTCGTCGTCGACTCCCCGCCGGGGGCCGGCAAGTCCACGCTCGTCGTGCGCGCGGCGCGGGAGCTGGCCGCGGCGGGCCGCCGGCTGATGGTGGTGGCGCAGACGAACGCGCAGGTCGACGACCTGGTGCTGCGTCTGGCGGAGAAGGATCCGGAGCTGAGGGTCGGCCGGCTGCACAGTAGCGACGGGGACGCCTACGATCCGGCGCTGCGCGAGCTGCCGTCGGTGTCCCTGTCGGCGAAGCCGGGGGACCTCGCGGAACTGCCGATCACCCTGTCCACGGCGGCGAAGTGGGCGTTCGTCAAGGACGTCGAGCCGTGGCAGCACGCGATCGTCGACGAGGCGTACCAGATGCGTTCGGACGCGCTGCTGGCCGTGGCGGGGCTGTTCGAGCGGGCGCTGTTCGTGGGCGACCCGGGGCAGCTGGACCCCTTCAGCGTGGTCGGCGCGGAGCAGTGGGCGGGATTGTCCTACGACCCTTCGGCGTCGGCGGTGAGCACGCTGCTGGCGCACAATCCGCAGCTGCCGCAGCACCGGCTGCCGGTGTCCTGGCGGCTCCCGGCGACGGCGGCGCCGCTGGTGTCGCGGGCGTTCTACCCGTACACGCCGTTCCGCAGCGGTACGGGCCCGGGCGAGCGGAAGCTGTCCTACGGGGTGGCCTCGGACGGCTCCGGCCCGGACCGGGTGCTGGACGAGGCGGCGGAGGCGGGCTGGGGTCTGCTGGAGCTGCCGGCGCGGCACACGCCGCGCACCGATCCGGAGGCGGTCGGCGCGGTGGCACTGGTGGTGCGCCGGGCCCTGGACCGGGGGGCGGTGACCTCGGACGAGCAGTCCCCGGTGCCGGCGCCGCTGACGCCGGACCGGATCGCGGTCGGTACGGCGCACCGCGACCAGGCGGCCGCGGTCCGCGCGGCGCTGGCCTCGCTGGGGGTCTGCGGGGTGACGGTGGACACCGCGAACCGGCTGCAGGGCCGCGAGTACGACCTGACGGTGGTCCTGCACCCGCTGTCGGGCCGGCCGGACGCGACGGCCTTCCACCTGGAGACGGGCCGGCTGTGCGTGCTGGCGTCGCGGCACCGGCACGCGTGCGTGGTGGTGGCCCGGGCGGGCATAGCGGAGCTGCTGGACGACCATCCGTCGACGGAGCCGGTGCAGCTGGGCGTGACGGTGAAGTTCCCGGACGGCTGGGAGGCGAACCACTCGGTGCTGGCGCACCTTGCGGAACACCGGGTGCCCTGGCGTCCGTAGGCCGTGTCCGGGCGGGTGCTCCGCTCAGTCCCTTCCCTTGCGGGTGGCGCCGAAGCGGTGGCGGAGCACCTCGCCCACCTCGGCCAGGGCCCGGAGCTGTTCCGGGGTCAGGACGTCGATCAGGTGGCGGCGTACGGAGTCCACGTGGAGCGGGGCGGCGTCCGTGATCGCCGCCAGGCCCGTGCCGGTGAGGACCACTTCGGCGCCGCGGCCGTCGGTGGCGACTTCCTCGCGGCGGACGATGCCGCGCTGTTCCATGCGCGTGAGCTGGTGGGACAGCCGGCTGCGCGACCAGCGCATCAGTTCGGCCAGTGCGCTGATGCGCATGCGGTGGCCCTCGGTGCCACCGAGCACGGACAGGACGTCGTAGTCGGCTTCGGAGAGCCCGCTGTCCTGGTTCAGGTCGCGCGCGATCTCCGCGTTGACCAGCGGGAACATCCGTCGCCACGCGTACCAGGCGTCCTGTTCGGCCTCGGTGAGCCAGCGGGGCTGGGATGCGGGGGTCATGGCGTCCACTGTAGCCAGATCGGTGACACATCACCTACCTGGTTGACACGTCACTCACGTAACGCTTTCCTTAGGTGACACATCAACAACCGCATCGAACGGGGAACCCTTTCCATGATCCGCCTGCACGTCGTCTCCGCCGCCACCCGTCCCACCTCCTCCGGCCGTCCGCTCGCCCAGTGGGTCGCCGGCCAGGCCCGCGCGCACGGCGGCTTCGACGTCACCCCCGTCGACCTCGCCGAGATCGCCCTGCCCTTCCTCGACGAGCCCGAATACGCGTCCACCGGCAACTACGCCCACCAGCACACCCGCGACTGGAGCGCGCTGGTCGACTCCGCCGACGCCTTCCTCTTCGTCCTGCCGATGTACAACGGCGGCTTCACCGCCCCCTTCAAGAACGCCATCGACTTCCTCTACAACGAGTGGAAGGGCAAGCCGGTCGGCATCGTCAGCTACAGCGCCGGCCCCACCGGCGGCGCCCCGGCCGCCGAGATGCTGCTGCCGGTCCTGACCCGCCTCGGCATGCTGCCCGCCGAGCACTCCGTGGCGGTCCCCGGCATCCCGAAGCTGATCGGCGCCGAGGGCTTCGAGGCCCCCGAAGCCCTTCCGGGCGAGCTGGCCGCCGTCCTGGCCGACGTGGCCGAGCTGGCGGCGAAGCGCGCGGCCGAGCTCGACGCGGAGGCCGTCGCCGTCTGACGCGCACCCGCCCAGAGGGGCGCACGGGGGGCGTGACTGACGGCCGGTCAGCACGGTCCGGTGACCGGCGACGGCGCCGGCCGATCACCTGAGCGACTCCCCCGCAACCGGGCCCCCCGGCTGCACGTGCACCTCACCGGCCGTACAGACGTTCCCGCCCGTCGGGGCGCGCCCTTGCGGGGCGTTGGACAATGGACGGTGGCCCGGAAGGTTTTCGCACGCGCAGCAGGAGGACAGGGATGGCAGAGCCCGAGCGGACCGAGCGGCGGCTGCGGCCGGCGCCGCTGCTCTTCGAGCCCTCGGAGGCCGTGGCGGATCCGGAGCACTTCTTCGACCTGGAGTCGATCGAGGACCCGCGCGAGCTGCTGGCCCGTGCGACAGAGCTGACCCTGGCCTTCCGGGCCGCGCAGGAGCGGGCGGTGGAGTTCCAGGCGCTGGCCGCGGCCCAGCTGGCCGACCCGCGCCGCTTCGACCGGCTCACCGCCGCGGCCATCGCCGAGCAGGCGGAGTGGACCGAGGACTACGCCCGCAAGATGATCGAATTCGGCGAGACCCTCCAGCACGGCCGCGCCGACCTCGCGTAGCCGCCGGGGCGGGGCCGGGTCCGGACGCGGCGCGTCATATGCGGGGGGCACCATACTCCAGACCCGGCCCGCGCGTCCCGGTTTGGGTGACTCCTGGAGATCGACCCGCTACGGCGGGTAGACCTTGGCATATGACGACGCTGACGACGGCCCACGGATGCACCGCCCTCCACGCCCGCGGCGAGCGCACGCGCACCGCGCCCGCCACACACGTCACCCCGCAGGGCGCGGCCTGGCTCACCTCGGCCTCCGCGCACCCCCGCCGCACCCTCGCGCTGTGGGAGGCCCGCCCCGGCCTGCCGGCCACCCTGCCCTGCGGGACCGCCTTCGACGTCGTCAACGTCCCCCTCGTCCTCGGCCGCCGCGTCCTGGACCTGCTGTGGGCCGAGGGTCCCGGTTCCGGCCCGGTGGCGGTGCACCGCGGCCGGATGCTGCTCTTCGCAGCCCCCGGCGCCGCGCACCGGCTGCCCGCCCTGCTGGCGTGGGAGGAGTGGGGGGCCTCCCGGCCCGCCCCGGCGCCCCTGTGCCACGGGCGCGGGGACGCCGTCACCGTGCCGCCGCTCGCCGCCGGCCCGGGCCCGTCGCGGTGGCTGGTGGCGCCCGACGCCCGGGAGCCCTGGCTCCCGGGGCCCGAGGCTCTGCTCTGGGCCTTCGTACGGGCGGCCCGCACCGCCGCACCGACCGGACCTGGGGATATCGATTTTTCCTTCCGCGGATCCTCCTGCTAATGTCTTCCTCGTCAGCAAGCGCCGCTAGCTCAGTTGGTTAGAGCAGCTGACTCTTAATCAGCGGGTCCGGGGTTCGAGTCCCTGGCGGCGCACAGACGGAAGAAGGCCCCCCACGCGAGTGGGGGGCCTTCTTCGTGCGCCGTCACACCGTCATGTCGTGATCTTCACCGTGTACGCGCCGGACCGGGTGCGGTCGGCCACCTCGACGGTGATCCGCTCCCCCGGCACCGTGAAGGTCTCGCCCACGCCCAGCGGCGCGTCCGCCAGCGGCGGGTACACCGAGCGGTCCCAGCACGCCTCCGTCGCCGGGTGCGCGTCCAGCACCTCGATCGGGCCGCCGCCGGACGCCGCCTCGTTGCGCACCCGGTAGACGAGGACCCCCTCGGTGCAGGTGTCGCCGTCGTTGCCGGACGATCCCCGCGCCTCGACGGCGATGGCGCTGCCGGGCCCGGTACGGACGACCGCGAGCCGGGTGCCGCTCGTGCCGCCGCTTGGCGGCGCCTGCCCGAGCGGCTGCAGGGTGTGCAGCGAGGAACCCGACTGGACGCAGTCCACCTGGGCGGGGTCCAGCCAGCCCAGCTTCCACTTGTGCCAGGCGAAGAGGTCGGGGGACATGCCGAACTGGCTGCCCATGACGTCCCAGTCCCCGACGTAGGTGTCCCAGTCGCCCTTGCCGTCGGTGGGCCGGTGGTAGAGGTCCGGCAGGTCGAAGACGTGTCCGGTCTCATGGGCCAGCACGTTGCGGTCGGGCGGGTGGCGCTCGAAGACGGTGACGATCCGCCGCAGTTCCGTGCCGTCCGCGACGATCGGGCGGTCGAAGTTCACGACCTTCGTGGCGTCCGAGTCCACCCCGGGCGCGTCCGGGTCGGCGACGAAGTAGACGATGTCGTACTTGCCGAAGTCCACCTGCGCGTCGGCCGCGGCGACGGCGTCGCGCAGGTAGGCGGCCCGGTCGCCGGGGGCCCAGTCACGCTTTATCCCGTAGGCGGTGGACGGCCGGGGCATCCGGATCCACTGCTTCTGCGGGTGCGGGGCCAGGCGGAACCGCCCGTAGGAGGCCTGCTCGAAGAAGTCGCTGGTGGCGGGGAAGTAGTCGCGGGTGAGCAGCTCGGGCGTCACCGTGCTCCGGTGGTCGGGGAAGGAGAGGAAGACCATGACCGCGTCGAGGGTGCGCTCGGGTTTGGGGTAGGCGCCGTTCCAGGTGTCCAGCCCCAGGGAGTGGTGCGCGCCCGTACGGGTCAGCGCGCAGGGCCCGGCGCCGGAATCGGCCACCGCGGGACCCGCGACGAGCGACATGGCGGCGAGCGCCGTCAGGGAAGTGAGCGCCGCAGCGGTACTTCGGACGCGAGAGCGGTCCACTCCCCCGGGTGTCTGCTGTCGCGTCACATCGACCTCCGGTGGTGGATTCGTACCTGTTTAGCCACCTTGAGGCGATTGTCTTACTAATGCCCTGTTCCGGTGCCCCACACGAGTGAGGGGTGAGGCAAGCCGGTGACCCCCGGACTTCACGTCGACACCTACAGAACGTCACGACCGATCACCCGAGATCAGCAGGGACCCTCTCCCGCTCAGACCCACGCAGAAACGATCACGCGATCTTGGTCCGACGATCCGTCATCACGCCGAACTCCCGCGTCTCAACCGGTGACGCCGCTGGATAGGGCCTCCCGGCAGCCTCTATGATCGGCACACTTTCCTGCACGGACACTCACGAACACTGCGGGGCCAACGGTGAGCGGAACCTCAGAAGGAACCGGTTCGGCGGCCGACAGCATCCGATCGGCCATTACGGAGCGTCACCCGTCCGTGCCGGCAGTGCCGTCGGCATCGCATCAGCATCGCGCCGATTCCGATCTGCGCGACTACCGGGCCGCGTTCAACGCGGCCCACCTCGCCATGGCGGTCGTCGACCGCGAGGGCTACGTCGTCACCGCCAACCAGGCCTTCGCCGGCCTGCTCGGCAGCGAACCCCAGGCGCTCGTCCACCGCTCCGCCGCCGACCTGGTGGACCTGGCCGCGGAGGCCCGCACCTGGGCCGCCTACCAGGAGGTCCTGCGCGGCCGTCAGGCCCGGCTGCGCTGCACCCGCCGGCTCAAGCACCCCGACGGGCACTCGCTGTGGACCGAGGTCACCCTCGGACCCGTACCGGGCACCGGGAACGTCCTGCTGTCCGTCACCGACATCAGTGACCGGCGCGACCTCCAGGCCCGGCTGCGCCACCTGCAGATGCACGACCCGGTCACCCGGCTGCCCAACCGAGCGCTGTTCTTCGAGCGGCTCTCCGCCGCCCTGGAGGCGTCCTCCTACGAGCACGGCGGCGGCACCGGCCGGATCGGCCTGTGCTACCTGGACCTGGACGGCTTCAAGGCCGTCAACGACACCCTCGGCCACCGCGTCGGCGACCGGCTGCTGACGGCCGTCGCCGCCCGTCTGACCCAGTGCGCCGACCAGTCCGGCTACGGGCGCAGGGGCGGCCACCTCGTCGCACGGCTCGGCGGTGACGAGTTCGCCCTGCTCGTGGAAGACTCCACCGGCACCGAGCAGCTCGCCGACCTCGCGCGCAGCGTACTGACCGCCGTGCAGGAGCCGTTCGACCTGGCCGGGCAGCGGCTGTCGGTGTCCGCGTCCATCGGCGTGGTGGAGCGGGCCACGGACGGCACCTCGGCGACCGGCCTGATGCAGGCCGCCGACACGACCCTGTACTGGGCGAAGGCGGACGGCAAGGCCCGCTGGACCCTCTTCGACCCGGAGCGCAACGCGCACCGCATGACCCGGCAGGCGCTGTCGTCGACGCTGCGGCCGGCCGTGGAGCGGGGCGAGTTCGCCCTGGAGTACCAGCCGCTGGTGGACCTGGAGAGCGGCGCACTGCGCGGGGTCGAGGCCCTGGTGCGCTGGAACCACCCGCAGTTCGGCACGCTCACGCCGAATCGGTTCATCGGTATCGCCGAGGAGGACGGGTCCATCGTCCAGCTCGGGCAGTGGGTGCTGCGCACCGCGTGCCGGCAGGCGCGGCGCTGGCAGATCGAACAGCCCAGCGACACCCCGGTCTTCGTGTCCGTCAACGTCGCCGTGCGGCAGGTGTGGGACTCCGACCTGGTGGGTGACGTCGCGGAGATCCTCGCGGAGACGGGCCTGGCGCCGCAGCTGCTTCAGCTGGAGCTGACCGAGTCGGCGGTCATGGGGTCGGCCGGCAGGCCGCTGCAGGCCCTCCAGGCGCTGAGCGACATGGGCGTCCGCATCGCCATCGACGACTTCGGCACCGGCTATTCGAACCTGGCGTACCTCAGCCGCCTGCCGGTCTCGGTGCTGAAACTGGACGGCTCCTTCGTCCGGGGCTTCCGCTACGACGACGGCGCGCACCCGAACCCGGCCGACGAGACCATCGTCGAAGCCCTGGTCCAGCTCGCGCACCGGCTGGGCCTGACGGTGACCGCGGAGTGCGTGGAGACCGCGGGCCAGGCAGCCCGGCTGCGGCGCGTCGGCTGCGACACCGGCCAGGGCTGGCTGTACTCCCGCGCCGTGGCCCCGGACGTGATCGCCCGCATGATCGGCCGTCGCGTGGAACCGGACCCGGCGGCCGCCCCCCTCCCCGACGAACCGGCCCCGCACCCCCTGGTCTGACCGGCCCCGACCGCGCCGGGACGGCACGGCCGACCCGGTCAGGGGCGCGGCTCAGCCCGTTGCTCCCGTCTGGGCGCGCGGTGCACCAGCGCCCCCGGGGATCGTGGCCTGCCTGGTCACCCTGTTCGGGCCGGACGCGGCAGGCGGCCGTAACCCTGGGGGCGGGCCGCTGCCGGACGGCGCCGGGCGTCACGGACGGGGCCGCCGGCAAGCGGCTCGGGTTGTCGCGCCGTACCGTCAGGCGGCAGGTGGCCACGAGCCGCTTGGAAGCGGGCCTCAAGGCGGCCCAGCAGGGCCGGCCGTAGGTCAGACGCTGCGGACGAAGGCGGTGAAGGCCTCCGTCCCGACGGTCAGGGTGGGCCCGCCGGGATTCTTGGAATCCCGCACCGCGACCCTGCCGGGCAGGCCGTGGCCACCGCCGTACGTAGCCGTGCGCCAGGCGGCGCCGCCGAGGGGTGCGCACTCGACGCACTCGCCGCCGGTGTTCCCGCTGTACGAAGCCTTGCGCCAGGCGGCGCCGTCGAGGGGTGCGCACTCGACGCACTCGCCGCCGTTGGAGCCGCTGTAGGACGACTTACGCCACAGCACGCTCGTCAGGTTCTGGATGGTTCCCATAGCGTTCCTCCATTACGCGAGCGATCAGCTCCGCCGACGCCCGGGGAGAGAGGGCTTCAGCCTGCAAGCGAGCGTAGCCGAGCGAACGCTCCTTGATCACTTGCGGGTTGGCAGTCATATGGCCGGAGTCGTAGCTCTCGCTGTAGTGAACGTCCGGATTGCCATCGAACCGCAGAAGGGTGAACGAGCCCATCATTCCCGCATGCTGGCCGGCCGTGAAGGGCAACACCTGGACTTCCAGCCACTGGCGGTCCTGCATGTTCAACAGGTGGGCGAGTTGGTCGTGCATGACCTCCCGTCCGCCGATCTCCCGATGGAGCGCCGCCTCGTCCAGTACCACCCACAGCACCGGCGGACTCTCTCGGGCGAGGATGCGCTGCCGATCCATGCGCGCCGCCACCGCAGCGTCGAGGGTGTCGGGCTTCTCCACGGCCAGAACGGCCCGCGCATAATCCTCCGTCTGGAGGAGGCCGTACACCAGCTGACACTGGAAGGTGGAGATGAATGCGGCTCGCGCTTCCATCTCAGCGTATGCCTGGAACCAGGGCGGCAGCTGGCTGCGCAGGACGAGGCCCACCAGGCGGGAGAACACTCCGCCCGTGCCGAGGGCGGCATCCAGGCGCTCCGAGAAATCCCTGGTCGGGACGCGGCGGCCGTTCTCCACCATGCCGATCAGGGAACCGGTGCAGAAGATGATCGCGCCCAGCTCGGCCTGCTTCAGGCCCGCCTCTTCTCTCAGCCGGCGCAGCTCGAAGCTGTAGTAGTCCAGCGGCGAGGCGCTGGGATCGATGTCGCGGGCCAGGACCATGGGACGGCACCCCCGAGCGGGAAGACGGACTTGTGGCCGAGGGTAGCGACAGCGCTACGGTCCGGTGTCCGGAATGCGGCAACCATGTCACACACCTCCGCCCCACCCGGGAGGGGTGGGGCGGAGGCGTCGCTCGGCGCGGGGTGGGGGGAGATCAGCAGGCGCCGAGGTCCTTCCAGACACCCCATTCACCGGTGGTGCCCGGCGTCTCGTTCTGCGTCCACCACTGGGCCTTGTACTTGCGGCCGTTGTGGGAGACCTCGCTGCCGCCGGTGTAGACGGTGCCCGCGACGTAGGCCGGGGTCGAGCCGCAGCCCGTGGTCGGCGGGGTCGTGGGAGGCGTCGTCGGCGGGGTGGTCGGCGGGGTGGTCGGCGGCGTCGTGGGAGGCGTGGTCGGCGGGACCGTGGTGCCGCCCAGGGCGTCGGAGATCTGGCCCAGCAGGGTGGCGTTGTTGTCCAGGCCGAGCAGGGAGTACATCATCGCGCCGGCCAGACCGCGCTGCTTGCCGTAGTCGACCCGGGCCTGGATGGACTTCTGGTTCAGGCCGGTGAAGAACTCGCCGTCCTTGTAGAAGTACGAGGACTTCGACTGGTCGTCCCAGAAGGTGGTCGCCGGGTTGTCGACGATGCCGCCGAGCTCCTTGTAGTGCGCGATGCCCGCCTGCTGGCTGAGCGGTCGTGCGCCGGAGCCGCCGGTCGCGGTCTGGGCGAGGCCGTTGGTGGTGCCGGCCGGGACGCCCTTCCAGCCGCGGTAGTAGAACTCGTAGCCCAGCGTCAGCTTGTTGGCGGGGAAGCCGCCGGTGATGCCGTACGCGGGGTTGCCGTCGATCCAGGAGTCGATGGCGTTGTCGATGCTGTACTTCTCGGTGCCCGGCGCGATCGGGTCGGTCGGGTCGGCCGCGGAGGGGTACAGCGGGGACTGGTGGTACGTGGGCCCGTCGCCGTCCCAGGCGCCGTGCATGTCGTAGGTCATGATGTTGGCGTAGTCCAAGTACTGGCCGATCTTGTCGGTCTCGATGTACTTGATCTTGTCCTGGCCGGCCGGGAGGGCCGCCGTCAGCATGTACTTCTTGCCGCCGTTGGCCGCGCCCTCGGCGTCGAGCTGCTTGCGGAACTCCTGCAGCAGCAGGGTGAAGTTCTGCTTGTCCTCGGGGCCGTAGTGGTTGCCCAGGTGGCCGCCGGCGGAGCCGGGGTACTCCCAGTCGATGTCGATGCCGTCGAAGATGCCGGCCGCGGTGCCGGCGCCGCCGAAGCCGCCCTCCACCGGGAGGTCGCCCTTGATGTACTGCTTGATGCAGGAGGCGACGAACTTCTTGCGGGAGGCGTCGGTCTTGGCCGCGTCGTGGAAGTACTTGGAGTACGTCCAGCCGCCCAGCGAAATGTTGATCTTCAGGTGGGGGTACTTGGCCTTCAGTTCCTTGAACTGGTTGAAGACGCCCACGATCGGCTGGTTCCAGGTGTCGGCGACGCCGTCCACGCTGTCGGCGGCGCTGAAGGACTTCTGGTAGTCGGCGTAGGAGTCGCCCGCGCCGTCACCGGCGTTGGGGTTGTTGTCGTCGCCCGCCGCCTTGTTCGCCTCGAAACAGGTGAGGTCGGTGGGGTGGATGTTGCCGAACGAGTAGTTGATGACGTCCAGCTTGCCCGCTATGCCCCGCGTGTCGAGGTGCTTGGGGTAGAAGGCGTTCCCGTACACGCTCCACTGGTCGTAGTAGGCGATACGGACGCCGCCCGCCGCCGCTCCGGCCGCGGCGTCGGCGGCCTGGGCCGTGCCGAGTCCCGCGAAGGAGGCAAGCGCTCCGGCTGCCAGCGCGGCCGTGGCGGCGGCTGCGATGAGGGGTTTACGGATGGGCATGAACTGCCTCCGGGGGGTGGGAGGAGAAGAGCGGGAAGTTCAGGTGGAAGCAGTGATAGCGATCACCGCAACGCCCCGTCAATGGTTCGGACCAAAGAAGGACTAGACCACTCCCGGCACATTTCCCCAAGTCAGAGACCTGAGCGCACATCAGAAACCGCTCGCCACCCCGGGTGACGAGCGGTTTAAGGTTCCCTTGAGACACGCTCCCGCAAGGTTTTGGCAATGAACCAGCCAAACCCCGTTATTGCGCGGTCAGTCGGCGTCGGGCAGCTCGGCCGGCATGCCGTACGCGTCCGCGACGAGTGCGTAGGAGCGCAGCCGGGCGGCCCCGCTGTGGGCGTTGGCGGTCAGCATCAACTCGTCCGCGCCGGTGCGCTTCGCGAGGTCGTCGAGGCCGTCGGCGACCGCGTCGGGGGTGCCGTGGACGATGTTCGCGAGCCAGCCGTCGACGAACTCCCGCTCCAATGGGGTGTAGGGGTACGCCGCCGCCTCCTCGGGCGTGGGCACCAGCCCCGGGCGCCCGGTGCGCAGCCGGAGCATCGACAGGGCGCCCGTACGCACCTGGGCGCGGGCCTCCTCGTCGGTGTCGGCGGCGAGCGCCGAGACCCCGATGACGGCGTAGGGGGCGTCGAGCACCGCCGAAGGGCGGAAGCTGCTGCGGTAGAGGTCGAGGGCGGGCAGGGTGCCGGCCGCCGAGAAGTGGTGGGCGTAGGCGAAGGGCAGGCCGAGTTCGCCGGCGAGCCGCGCGCTGAAGCCGGAGGAGCCGAGCAGCCACAGCGGCGGCCGCCCGGCCGGGCCCTGCACCGGGCCGGGGACGGCGTGCACCCGGGCGTACGGGTGGCCGTCGGGGAAGTCGTCGTCGAGGAAGCGGGTCAGCTCCGCGAGCCGGCGGGGGAACTCGTCCGCGCCCTCTTCGAGGCGTCCGGGCCCGCGCAGCGCGGCGGCCGTGCGCCCGTCGGTGCCGGGGGCGCGGCCGAGGCCGAGGTCGATCCGGCCCGGGGCGAGCGCCTCCAGCGTGCCGAACTGCTCGGCGACGGCGAGGGGGGCGTGGTTGGGCAGCATCACGCCGCCGGAGCCGAGCCGGATGCGGGAGGTGTGCGCGGCGAGGTGGGCGAGGATCACGGCCGGGGAGGAGCTGGCGACACCGGGCATGGAGTGGTGCTCGGCGACCCAGTGGCGGTGGTAGCCGCGGGACTCGGCGAGGCGGGCGATGGCGACGCTGGTGCGCAGGGAGGCCTGGGCGGTGCTGCCGGCGCCGACGGTGACGAGGTCCAGGACGGAGAGCGGTACGGGTGCCCGGCCGAGGGCGGTGCCCCGTATGCCGCTACGGTTCTCCTGCGCCGGCCCGTTCCGTTCGTCACTCATCGTCGCTCCCGTCCCGTTCTTCCCGTGCGTGCGGCGCCCGTGCGACACCGTACGAAGAACTCGAACATTGAACGACCGCCGGGCATTCCCGGCACCGCGGGACAGTGCGCGTGACCATGGCATATGCCAATGGCGTAGATCCAGGCAGACCGTCGTGATCGAGCCATCAATCTCCCCAACAGGCGCTCCACATGGGCCTCTTGATGGCTATCGTGGTAGGGCAAGCGGTAACAACCTGGTAGGGGGAAACCGTGGCGCTGAAGCCCGAGCCGACCGCGCCGTTCCACTCGGTGCAGTACGCACTGCGCGTACTCGAAACGATCGCACGTCACACCGGTGGTGTGACCGACGTGCAGATCGCGCGTGAGACCGGCCTGCCCGCAGTCCATCTCGCCCCGATGCTGCTCATGCTGCGCCGGGAGGGATACGTGCTGCAGGTGGCGGACGGCGCGTACGCCATAGGGGACTCCCTCGTCCTGCTCGGCTCCGGCACCGACCGCCAGCAGGCGCTGACCGACAAGCTCCAGGAAACCCTCGACAGGCTGCGCGACTCGGTCGGCGCAGCCGTCTACATCAGCCGGTACGTGGACGGCGAGGTCAGGATCACGCAGTTCGCGGACAGCCCGCGCACCCCGAAGGTCCACGAGTGGGTCGACTTCCGGTCGGCCGCGCACGCGAGCGCGGTGGGGAAGTGCCTGCTGACGCAGCTCGACCTGAACGGGCGGCGCGACCACCTGTCCCGGCACAAGATCGCCCGGCTCACGTCGAAGACCATCGTGAACGAGCGGATCCTCTTCTCCAAGCTGGACTCCCAGCCGGCCACCGTGCCCATGCTCGACCTGCAGGAATACGCCGTGGGGACGGTCTGCGCGGCGGTCCCGATCACGGCGGGCGCCTCGGTCGGCTGCCTGGCGCTGTCGATGCCGGTGGAGCACGCGCACCGACTGCGGGCAGCGGCCGACACCCTGAACCGGAAGGCCGCGCCGCTGCTGCTGTCGCTCACCCTCTAGGGGCGACCGCCCGGGGCGGCGGGGCCCGCACCGGGCCGGAAAACACTTCGGGCGGTTCCCGGTGAACCGGAAACCGCCCGAAGGACAGGTGCGCCGCCAGGGACTCGAACCCCGGACCCGCTGATTAAGAGTCAGCTGCTCTAACCAACTGAGCTAGCGGCGCCTGCTGACAGAGAAAATACTACCTGGTCCGCGGGGGTGCTCCAAACCATTGCCGCCGGGGTGCGGGGTCCGCCCGTTCTGGCCGGCTCAGCGGTGCAGGAGGTCGAGGCGGCCCTGGGCCTCGTACCTCGCCAGGAGGGCCGACACCGCAGAGGGGGTCAGGAGGGTGTAGCCCCCCGCTGGGGAGCGGTGCCAGACCGGGTCCGGGCAGCGGAAGCCCGCGCGGCGCAGCGTCACGCGGTGGACCTTGTTCGTCGCCGTGACGGGCATCTCCGCAACGACGCGGACGTAGCGCGGGGCCATCTTCGTACCCAGGTCAGGCTGGCCGGAAAGGAACGCCTCGAAGGCTTCCGGGGAGAACACCGCGCCGTCCCGGAGGGACAGGGCCGCCATCACCTGGTCGCCGGCGACCTCGTCCGGGACGCCGTAGACGGCGACCGCGGTCGCGTCCGGCCAGCGGGCCAGGATGTTCTCGATCACCGCCGCGGCGAGGTTCTCGCTGTCGACGCGGAGCCGGTCGTCGGTGCGGCCCGCGAAGTAGAGGAAGCCCGCGGAGTCGCGGAAGAAGAGGTCGCCGGTCCAGTACCAGCCGTCCCGGGTGCGGTCGGCCTCCGCGTCCGGGTTGCGCCAGTAGCCCTCGAACAGGCTGCGGCCGCGGTTGACGAGCTCGCCGATCGCGGCGGAGCCGTTGAGCAGGCGCCCGTCCGGGGCGAGGAGCGCGGCCGGGCACTCCCGGCCCGTCTCGGGGTCGACGACCGCCAGGTCGTCCCCCGCGCCCGCGCGGCCCAGGGCGCCCGGCGGGGTGTCCGGGGTGCGCTGGACGGAGGCGCCGCCCTCGGTGGCGCCGTAGCCCTCGACCAGGCGGACGCCGAAGCGCTCGGTGAAGCGGGCGGCGTCCACGGCCCCGGCCTCGGTGCCGAAGCCGAGGCGCAGGCGGTGCGCGCGGTCGTCGGGGCGGGGCTCGGTGGCCAGCAGGTACTGGATGGCCCGGCCGACGTAGGTGAAGTACGTGGCGCCGTAGGCCTGTACGTCGTCCAGGAACGCCGAGGCGGAGAAGCGGCGGCGCAGCGCGACCGCGGCGCCGCCGACGAGCGCGGGGAGCCAGTCGGCGATGACGGCGTTGCCGTGGAAGAGCGGCATGCAGACGTAGTGGACGTCGTCCGGGCCGACGGAGAACCGGCGCGCCAGTGAGGCCCCGGCGGCGGCGAGGCGGCCCTGGCTGCAGACGGCGGCCTTGGGGGCGCCGGTGGAGCCGGAGGTGAAGTAGAGGAGGAGCCGGGAGCCGGGGGCGGGCGCGCGCAGGGCGGCTTCGCCGGGTTCGGCGGCGGCGTAGGGCGCGAGGAGGGCCTCGTACTCCTCGGTTCCGGTGACCAGGACGCGTACGCCCGGCAGGTCCAGGCCGCGCAGCAGCGGCAGGTGGGCGGGCTCGGTGATCAGGACCCGGCAGTCGGTGTGCAGGACGTCACGGGCCAGTTCGGGACCCCGCCGGGTGGGGTTGATCCCGGCGACGGCGGCCCCGGCGAGGGCCGCCGCGCCGAGCCAGAACGGGAACTCCGGGGTGTTGTCGAGCAGGATCCCGAGGTGCGGTTCGGCCCCGGCGGGCATGAGGTCGACGAGGAGCGCGGCGCGCGCCGCGGCTTCCCGGGCGGTCCGGTGACGGGTGAGGACGCGGCGTTCGCCGTCCTCGTACATCAGCCCGGGCCGGTGGTCGCCCCATTGGCGCGCGATGCAGCTCCGCGACGGTTTCGGGTGCTGTCGTCGTCGTCCGCATGCCGCCGGAGGGTAGCTGACGTATCGTCAGAACTGAACGTCGGAGCAGGCGTAGAAGGCCATCGGGGTGTCGTTGACGGTCCAGACGGCGAGGATCAGGTGCCGGCCGGACTTGCCGCTCGGCATGGCGCCCTGGTGGACGGTGGTCATGGAGGGGCGGGCGCCGTTGTAGGCGACGGTGAGGAAGGGCTGGGGTTCGAGGTCGGCGCGGGTGAGGGCCTTGGTGCCGGTCCAGCCGTTCTTGGTGACGTAGTACTTGAAGTCGGTGGTGGAGTGGTTGGCGGTGAACTGCCACCGGAAGGCGTAGCTCTGGCCGCTGGTCACCTTGGTGGTGGGCCAGGCGCCGCCGCGCGGGTTGTCGAGCTCGGCGAACTGCGGGAGTCCGCCGGAACATATCTTGCCGTCGGCGGGGCCGGCGGCCGGGAAGCCCTTGAAGCCCTCGACGCTCTGCGGCTCCCACTGGATGGCGCCGCAGTCGGAGACGGTCTTGTTGGCGCAGAGCTTCTGGCGGCTGATGGGGGTGTCGGTGTAGCCGTGACTGCTGGCGGAGGGGGCGCCGATGAGGGTGATACCGGCGACGAGGCCGAGGCCGAGGGCGGCGACGCCGGCCCTTCGGGGCATGCGGACGGGACGCATGATGCTCCTTGAACGTGGGGGGAGTCCGGTGAGCGCGCGCGGGTGTGGGGAGGGTGGTGCGTTCAGGTCTAGACCAAGTTCCAGATTATTGACGGGAGTTGGCCATGTCCATACCAATGAGGAAACGGGTGGTCCGGTAACTTCCGGCCACCCGTCTCCGTCGTGCCACGTGCTCCGCTATTCGGTGCGCCCCGTGCAGAAGGCGACCGTGAGGTCCTTCACCAGGGCCTTGCGCTCGTAGTCGTCGAGCTCGACGAGTCCGCGCGAGGTCAGCCGGTGCACGGTGTCGTCGACGGCGTCCACCACCGAGGTCAGCACGGCGTCCCGGTGCTTGGCGTCGATCGCGGCGACCCGGCGGCGGCGCATGGCCTCGGCGACCTCGGGCGCGTACTCGATCCGGGTCGGCTGGGCCGAGTACACCTCGATCCCGACGGCCTCGGTCTCGGCCGCCAGCATCCGGGTCAGCGCGTCGCCGACGGCCTCGGCGTCGCGCAGGGTCGGGGCGTCCTCGTGGAAGGCGTCCGCCGGGAGCTGGGACAGCACGCGGGCCATGGCCGACTCGACCTGCTCGGCGAGGTACTCCGTGTGGTCCGCGACGGCCAGCGTGGCCCGGGCGGTGTCCTTGACCTGCCAGACGACCTGGACGACGACCTGGAGGGCGAGTCCGCCGGAGTCGACGGCGGGCATCGGATCGCTGCGCCAGTGCCGCAGGCGGACGTCGACCCGGCGGCGCAGCAGGAGCGGGCTGACCCAGGTCAGGCCGGTACGGCGGACCGTGCCGCGGTAGCGGCCGAAGAGGGTGAGCACCCAGGCGTGCCCGGTACGGGCCCGGCCGAGGCCGCCGAGCGCGACGAGGGTGACGATGCCGAGGAAGGCGAGCGGGGGCCAGTGGGTGGCGCGCAGGCCCTGGTAGGCGCGGGGTGCCGCGCCGAAGGCGGCCACGAGGGGGGCGGGGACGACCCCGGCCCGCCAGAGCACGGCCGCGCAGCCGGCGAGGGCGAGGCCGCCGACGGCGACGCCGACCCAGCCGGGCAGCACGGGGCCGCGGTGCTCGCGGAGCCGGTCGTCGCCGCGCGGGACGCGACGGCCGGGGGCGGGCCGCGGTGAGGCGGTGGCCCTGCGGGTACGGGTGGGCTGCGGGAGCGCCGGCGCCGTGGCGTGGAAGGGGAGGTTGGCCGGTACCTCGCTGACGGCGGTACCGCGGTGGGAGACGGTGACCTTGGGGAGGTCCTGCGTGTCCTCCTCCTCCGCCATGCCGCGGGCCACGGCGCGGGCGACGATCTCGGCCACGCCGGGGCCGGGCACGCCGGAGTGCGCGGCGCCGGGCTCCTCGTGCGGGTGCGGGTGCGGTGGGTGCGGGTGCGGGACATCGGAGCCCGCCCCGTCCCCGGCCCGCGCGTGCCGCTCCTCGGGCTCGGCGTGCCCCCGCGCGGCGGGCACCCCCACCTCCGCGGGCGCCTCCGCGGGCGCCTCCGCGGCGGGCGGGGCCTGCCCGCTGTCGACCGACGCGCCCGGCGACTCCGCCGGCCCGGAGGTCGCCGCAGGACGCGGCACGTGGCCGTCCGCGACCCCGCCGTCCGGCTCCGCCGAACGGGAACCCGTCCCGGCCTCCGCCACCGCAGCGGTCCGCGGGCCGGACCCGAGCCCCGGGCCGGAGGCGTGAACGGGCTCCGGCTGCGCCAGACCCGGCAGGGAACCGGAGTTGTGTACGGCCCCGGCCCGCATCGCCGTCGGAACGGGCCGCGGGTCGGCCCCGGACACCGCGCCGCAGGCGTGAACGCCCTCGGCCTGCCCCACGCGGGACGGGCCCGCGGAGGCGGTGGCCACCGCCTGGGCGGCCGCGCCCCCGCCGTCCGGCTCCGCCGGACGGAAACCCTGACCGGCCTCCGCCACCGCCGCGAGCCGCGGGCCGGAGGCGCGAACGGCGGCCGCTACGGCGTGCGGCTCCGGCCGCGACACCGGGCCGGAAGCGTGTACGGCCTCGGGCTCCGCCGTGCGGGGCGGGGCCGCGGTGGGGGTGGCCAACGCCTGGGCGGCTGCGGCTGCGGCGTCCGGCTCCGGCTCCGCCGAACCGGGATGCCCGGCCTGCACGGCCGTCGGCGGGGCGACGTCGGACGCGCGGGCCGCGGGGTGCGCGGCCGGCTGGGCGGCCGGGCCCGGGACGGAGGCCGGGGGCTGGACCGGGTCCGCCGGCGCGGCCAGCGGCAGGGCCTCCGGCGACGGGGCCGGGAGCGCCAGGGCGGGCTCGGGCGCCGGCACCGCGGCCGGGGCGGCGTCCGGAGCCGCCGTCGGGGACGGTACGGCGCCCAGGGCCGGCTCGGCCGGACGGAGGTCGGTGGTGCCCCAGCCGAAGGTGGTGGGAGCCGTGGCGGCCGGGGGGACGCGGAGGGTGCCCGTCGTCGTCGTGGTGCGCGTGGGGAACATCGTTACCTCCGTCATGCGAACAGCCGGCGCCAGGTTTCCGGGCCCGGATAGCCGTTGGCCGCGGCCCCGCGCCAGCCCTGCGCGCGCTGGAAGGCCTCGACGTTGCGGCGGTCCGCCTCGCTCCAGCGGACGCCCGGGCCGGACGTGTAGTACTTGCCGAAGCCCTTCTTCACCAGCTGCCGGCCGAGGGCCTCGATGGCCGGGTGGGACTGGCCCGGGCGGAACACCGCCGCGCCCGGGTAGGCCCGTACGCCGCCCGGTCCGGGTGCCGCGCCCACGATCGGCGGGATGTTCTTGCCCTGCTTGTCGACGAGCAGGCGCCAGGTGTGCGCGCCCGGGATGCCGTCGGCGTCGGCGCCCGTCCAGCCCTGCGCGCGCTGGAAGGCCTGGGTGGCGAGCTTGTCGTGGTTGCTCCACGTCCGGTCGGCCACCCCCTTGGGGTAGAACCGGTACGCGCCCCGCTCGATCAGCATCCGGCCCAGCTGCGCCACATGGTCGTTGGTGGCGCCCGGGGCGAACTTGTCCGCGCCGGGGAAGGTCTTGGCGGCGTCGCCCGGCTTCGGTCCCGCCGGCGGTGCGGGGACGGTGCCGGGGGCCTGGGGTGCGACGCCGCCCGTCACTCCGCTGAACCGGTACGGGACGTACTTCGCCGCGTTCGCCCAGTACCCGTACGGCGTGGCCAGCTTCCGCGTCGTGGGGCGCGTCTGCTCGTAGGCGACGTAGTGGGTGCGCGTCTGGTCGACCCAGCCGCCGAAGAGGACGACGTGCGAGCCGTTGTTGGGGTCCGCAGGGTTGTGGAAGAGCAGCATGTCCCCCGGCAGCAGCTCATCCTTCGTGATCTTGGTGGCGAACTTGTCGAGGCTGCCGGTCCACTCGTTCGAGCCGAGGTTCCAGGCCATGGAGACGTAGCCGGAGCAGTCCTGCCGGTACCCGTCCGACCAGTACTCGGACATGCTGTACGGGACCTGGGCGTCCAGCCACAGCTTCGCCCGGTTGATGATCGTCGTGCGGTCGATGCGCTTCACGGCGCCGGGCCGGGCCGGGGCGCCGGGGCTGCCCGGCTTGCCCTTCGGGCCGTGCAGGGGGGTGCGGGCGCCCTGCGGGCTGCCGGGGTCGTCCAGGGCCACCGGCCCCGTGGCCGGGGTGCTCAGGGCGAGCGCCGTACCGCCGCCACCGCCGAGGACCACGCCGGCGGCGGTGGCGAGGACCAGCGCCCGGCGCGCCCCGCGCGCGGCGGGGTGCCCCCCGTCCCGGAGCGGTATGGCGCGGGCCCGGGCGAGGGCGCGGCGGCGCTGGGCGCATCCCCGGCACACGCAGTCGCCCTCGGGCTCGTACTCCTCGAAAGCGGGCATCGGCATCTGCACATGCGTCGGGGGCTGCATCGTCATGCGGTTCCGTCCACTCCCCTGCTGTTCCAGTGGTCGACCGGGGCCGCACCTGATAAAGCATCAGATGCGGTCGGCGCAGACATATCGTGCACGATAAACCCCTCAAACATGGGTTAATCGGACAAGGCGGGCGTGGCTGGTCACGAGCACCCGCGCAGGTGGGGTAGAGTTTTCCCTGTCAGCAAGCGCCGCTAGCTCAGTTGGTTAGAGCAGCTGACTCTTAATCAGCGGGTCCGGGGTTCGAGTCCCTGGCGGCGCACAGACGGAGGAAGCCCCTCACAGCGAAAGCTGTGAGGGGCTTCCTCGTTCCGTCCGTCCTGCCCGTCCGTCAGCCCTTCAGCCCTTCAGCCCGTCACCCGGCCGTCATGCCGACGTGCCCGCGCGGGTGCCCACGCCCGTCAGGTAGGCGGAGACCACGACGTTCGCCGTGTACTCCTTGGCCGCCTTGTCGTAGGTCCCGCCGCAGGTCACCAGCCGCAGCTCCGCGCGGCCGGCGACCCGCGGGCCGTACGCCTTGTGCGCGTCGAAGTCCGCGCGCTCGTAGACCCGTACGTCCTCGATGGTGAACTCGGCGACGGAACCGTCCGCCCGCACCACGCGCACCTTGCCGCCCGCCTGCGCCGAACTCAGGCCGTAGAAGACCGCCGGCTTCGACCGCGTGTCCACGTGCCCCACCATCAGCGCCGTCCCCGCAGCCCCCGGCTGCACCCCCTGGCCCCACCAGCCCACCGTGCCCGGGCTGTCGTACGGCGGCGGATCGATCGCGCCGTCCTTGTCCAGGCCCCGGGACACCACCGGGGCCTGGATGCCTATGGACGGCACGTCGACGCGCTGCGGCGGGGACGCGGCGACGGGGGCGTGCGCGGCCGGCAGCCCCGCGACCACCGCCCCGCCGGCCTGCCCGGAGAGCGGGGCCGGCGGCACGGTGAGTTCACGGCCCCACAGCCACAGGCCCAGCACCAGCACCGACCAGGCCGCGAAGGTCAGCATCCGGCCCCCGGCGGAGGCCTTCGCCCCGTCGTCCGTACGCCACTCGCCCACGTGACGCCCGTCCCCTCACTCGCCGCTGCGGCGGCGGCGCAGGGTCAGCGCCCGGCCGGCGACGGCCAGCGTGGCCACCGCGGCGAGCACGGCACCGATCACCGTGTGGGGTGTGCCCGGACCGTCGCTCCCGTGTTCCTTCTTGGCCGCGGTGACCAGGCCGGGGGCCTGCGCCGGGTGGTCCGCCATGCCGCCGCCGCCCGCGTGGACGGGCCAGACCGGCGAGGCGTGGTGGGAGGGGTGCCGGTACTCGGAGACCTGCACCGAGCCGGTGAACTTCTCGTCGCCGTCGCAGTACACCCGGACGGCGTGCCATCCGGGCGAGGCGTGCGAGCTGATCATCGCGTCGCCGTAGAGCGGGCTGCGACGCCCGCCGTCCCGCCCGTAGAGGTCGGCGTCCGCGACGAAGACGGCGGACTTGGCCACTCCGCGGCTGCCGTCGCACCCCTGGACACGCAGCTTGACCTGCGCTCCGGGGTGGGCCGGGCTCGGGTCGACGGCGATGCTGCCGCGTTCTCCGCGACCTCCGCGGTCCTCCTCGCCCGCGAGGGCGGTCGGCGCGGACACCGCGGAGAACGCCGCCAGGACGGCGGCCACGGCTGCGGTGCGGACAGCGATCGGAACACTGCGCATGGTGAACCTCCTCGACAAGGAGATTCACGCGTGGCACGCCCCGCCGCATCCGGAGCGGCGCCGTACGTGTCAGCCGTACGCCCCGAACGCGTGACGCCCGGTCGGCCCCACGGCTCGCCCGGACGGGCCCGGCCATGATCCGCCGGACACCCCCTAGACCAGGTCCACCAGGTCGGCGATCGAGGCGACCGTCTTGGTCGGGCGGTACGGGAACTTCTCGGTGTCCTGCTCCGTGGTCAGGCCGGTGAGGACGAGGAAGGTCTGCATGCCGGCCTCCAGACCGGCCAGCACGTCGGTGTCCATCCGGTCGCCGATCATCGCGCTGGTCTCCGAGTGCGCGCCGATGGCGTTCAGCCCGGTCCGCATCATCAGCGGGTTCGGCTTGCCCGCGAAGTACGGCTGCTTGCCTGTCGCCTTGGTGATCAGCGCGGCGACCGCGCCGGTGGCCGGCAGCGGACCCTCGGTGGAGGGGCCGGTCTCGTCGGGGTTGGTGCAGATGAAGCGGGCGCCGGCGTTGATCAGGCGGACCGCCTTGGTCATGGCCTCGAAGCTGTAGGTACGGGTCTCGCCCAGCACCACGTAGTCGGGCTCGTGGTCGGTGAGGATGTAGCCGATGTCGTGCAGGGCGGTGGTCAGGCCGGCCTCGCCGATGACGTACGCCGTGCCGCCGGGGCGCTGGTCGTCGAGGAACTTCGCCGTGGCCAGGGCGGAGGTCCAGATGTTCTCGACGGGGACGTGCAGGCCCATGCGGTACAGGCGGGCCTGCAGGTCGCGCGGGGTGTAGATGGAGTTGTTGGTCAGCACCAGGAAGGGCTTGCCGGACTCGCGCAGCCGCTTGATGAAGGCATCGGCGCCGGGGATCGGGGTGCCCTCGTGGATGAGGACCCCGTCCATGTCCGTCAGCCACGATTCGATCGGCTTGCGCTCTCCCACTGGACTGCTCTCCGCTCTCGCTCTGCCCGCGACCTCGACTTCTGGTCTGTACCACCTGTGGCCACCCTATCCGGGTCGGGCCGTGGACGGCAGGGTCGTCCACGGCCCGGACGCCGGAGGGGCTCAGCCCAGGCGGACGTCGTCGACGGTCCAGAACCAGTTGTTGGTGCCGCTGTAGCGGAAGCGGACCTGGACGTCGCCGGCGCCGGCCGGGACCTGGAGCGGAAGGGACTCGGTCTTGGCGAGGGCGTCGGCGGTGTAGGTCTTGACCACCGTCGGGGCGGCGCCGTCGTAGGAGACCAGGACCTGCGCGGTCTGGCCGGCCTCGTGGCGGTAGTGCGTCTGGAAGCTGAGGGTGCGCGTACTGCCGCCCGTCACCGCCCACTTGGGGGTCACGAGGGTGGAGTCGAAGGTGCCGGTGTGGGCCTTGTCGTCCCACTCGTCGGAGTCGGCGACGGCGAAGACGTCACGGGAGCGGACGTTCAGCTCGCGCCACTGGTCGCGCTGCGACTGGGTCCAGAACTCGTCGGTCGCGAAGGCCCAGCCCGCCCACTCGGTGACCCCGCCGGTGCCCATCCTGGAGTTGTCGACGGACCAGCCGGCGGGCGGGGTGTGCGTGAAGCCCCTCACTCCGGCCGGGATGCCCGTCTCGTCCACGCGGGTCTGGAGGGCCGGGCGGACGGTGTCGAAGGGATCGGTGTCCGGGGCGCTCAGCGGGACCCCGTCGATGCCGGAGGTGCTGACGCCGACCTGCGCGAGGGCGGTCGCGGCCACGTCGGCGAGCTTGACGTCGTCGCGGACCGAACCGGCCGGGATCCCGGCACCCTTGGCGATGACGAAGGTGCCGCGCTCGGCGGTCGTCGAACCGCCGTGGCCGCCGGAGGGGGTGTGGCCGTGGTCGGTGGTGACCAGGACCTTCCAGTTCTCCTGGGCGTACGTGGGGCGGTTCTGGACGGCGGTGAGCAGCTGGCCGACCAGGGCGTCGACGCGGGCGACGGCGTCGAGGTACTGCTGGCTGGCGGCGCCGTAGGAGTGTCCGGCGGCGTCGATCTCGCCGAGGTAGACGAAGGCCGCGTCCGGGTTCTGTCCGCGCAGTTCGGCGGCGGCCGCGGCGGCCACCTTCGGGTCCTCGGTGCGGTAGCCGTCGCGGTCGCCCTTCAGGGAGAGGCGCTTGTCGACCTTGGCGGAGAAGATGGGACCGTTCTGGTCGGTGGAGGTGATGGGCTCCCAGTCGGCGGCCGCGTAGGTGTGGAGCGCCGGCTTGGCGTTCTCGATGCGGGTCAGGAAGTCGGGGTACGCGGCGTAGTTCTTGCCGGCGAAGGAGTTGTCCTTCACGCCGTGCTTGTCGGGCCAGACGCCGGTGGCGACGGTGGACCAGCCGGGGCCCGAGGAGGGGGCGGCCATCGGGCTCGCGTAGAGGGTGCTGCGGGCGGTCAGCCCCTGGGCCATCAGGCCTTGCAGGTGGGGGGCGTTGGCGGCCTTGACGCGGTCCAGGACCGCGCCGTCGACGCCGATGACGAGGACCTTGTCGGTGGTGGCGGCGGCGGTCGCGGTGTGGGTACCGAGGACGGTGGCGAGCAGGGCGGTGGCGGTGACGGCCACGGCGAGGGTGCGTCCGGCGGGGACGGCAGGGGACACGAACTCCTCCGGGAGTGGTCGTGGAAGGAAGGCGCTGGGGACCTGGAGAGCCGGGGACGGGCGCCGGGCCCGGACCGAAGGTGCGGTCTTCGGTCCAGACCCGTTATGCAGTGCACACTCTGCCGGTCGCGGGTGACCGGGAGGGTGACCTGGAAGCAACCAGTCAGCTTCCGGTTGCCGACTTCCACGCGTCGACGTAGGCGGTGAGGTTCTTGTCGATGTCCGACCAGTCCGGTTCGAAGACCTCGACACCCGTCATCAGCTTGGTGAGTTCGACGGCATTGGCGTCGGTGGGCTTGACGTCGGAGCGGGCCGGGAAGCCGCCGCCGACCTCGCTGACCAGCTTCTGCGCCTCCTCGCCGAGCAGGTGGTCGAGGAGCTTCTTGCCGTTCTCGGAGTGCGGGGCCTTGGTGACCAGGCCGGCCGCGTAGGGCAGGGCGAAGGTGGTGGGCCTGCCGCCGTCCTTCGCGGGGAACCAGATGCCGAGGTTCGGCATGGACTTGGACTGCGCGAAGTTCATCTGGACGTCGCCGTTGGCGACGAGCAGCTCGCCCTTGTCGGTCTTGGGTGCGAGCTTGCTGGTGGAGGAGGACGGGCCGACGTTGTTGGCCTGGAGCTTCTTCAGGTAGTCCATCGCCGGCTCCTTGCCGCCGAAGTCGTGCATCGACTTGACGAGGACGGCGGTGCCGTCGCCCGCGACGCCCGGGGTGGAGTACTGGAGTTTGCCCTTGTAGCGGGCGTCCAGCAGCTCCTCCCAGGTCCTGGGGGCTTCGGCGAGCTCCTTCTTGTTGTAGACGAAGCCGAAGTAGTTGTTGACGACCGAGGTCCACTTGCCCTCGGTGGACTTGTCCGCGCCGTCGACCTTGTCGGCGTCCCGTGGCACGTAGGACTGGAGCAGGCCCTTGCCGTCGGCCTGCTGGATGAAGGGCGGCAGTGTGATCAGTACGTCGGCCTGGGTGTTGGTCTTCTCGCGGACGGCGCGCTGCACCATCTCGCCCGAGCCGCCCTCGACGTACTTGACCTCGATGCCGGTCTTCCTGGTGAAGTCGGCGAAGACCCGGTCGTACCAGCCGTCGCCCTTCTCGCTCTTGAGGCCGTCGGCGCTGTAGACGGTGACGACCTTCTCGGAGCCCTTGGCGTCGGCCGCGGAGGAGCCGCCGCAGGCGGTGAGGGAGGCGGTGAGGGCGAGGCCGACGGCGGTGGCGGCGACGGCACGGAGCGCGGGCACGGGCACGGGCGTGGGCGTGAGTGCTCTGGGCATGGAACTTCCTTACGGGGAAAGGGAGTCTGCGGGGTGGCGAGGGGCGCGGGTCAGCGGTAGGAGGCCCCGGTGCGGATGCGGGAGACGGCCAGCAGGACCAGCAGGGTGGTGGTCATCAGGACCACGGCGACGGCGGAGCCGCTGAAGAGCGAACCGCGGTCGGTGGCGGTGAAGATGCGGACCGGGAGGGGCATCCAGTCCGGCGGGTAGAGCATCATCGTCGCGCTCAGCTCGCCCATGGACAGGGCGAAGCAGAGCCCGGCGGCGGCCGTGAGGGACGGCAGCAGGAGGGGGAGCCGGACCCGCCACAGCACGTACGCGGGCCGGGCGCCCAGGGAGGCGGCCGCCTGCTCGTAGGCGGGGTCGAGGCGGACGATCGCGGCCGACACCGACTGGTGGGCGAAGGCGGTGACGAGGACGGTGTGCGCGAGGACGACGATCGAGCCGGTGCCGTTGAGCAGGAGGGGCGGGCGGCTGAAGGCGACGAGCACGGCGAGGCCGACGACCACGGACGGCACGGCGACGGGCAGCATGAACAGCGCGTCCAGCAGCCGCTTGCCCCGCTTGCGCAGCGCTGCCCCGGCCAGCGCGGCCCAGGTTCCGACGGTGAGCGCGAGGAGGCTGGCGGCGACGGCGGTGACCAGGCTGGTGGTGAGGGCCTGGAGGGACTCGCCGCGGACGGCGGCCGCGTAGTTCGCGGTGGTGGGGCCGGACGGGAGGGCGCCGGACCAGTGGGTGGCGAAGGACGCAGCGACGACCACGAGCAGGGGCAGCGCGAAGAGCGGCAGGAAGAGGACGCCGAAGAGGCCCCAGGCGGCCCAGCGACCGGCTTTGCTATGCACCAGCACGCTTGCTCACCACCCGGTAGACGCCGAACAGGCCGACGGAGATCGCGATGTTGACGACGGCGACCACGCAGGCGGCCGGGTAGTCGGATTCGAGGATGGCCTTGCCGTAGATCAGCATCGGCAGGGTCGTGACGTCTTTGGCGCCGGTGAACAGGACGATCCCGAACTCGTTGAGGCACATGACGAGGACGAGGCTGCCGCCGGCGCCGAGGGCGGGGAGGGCCTCGGGCACGATCACCCGGCGGACGATGCGGGCGGGGCGCGCGCCGAGCCCCGCGGCGACCTCCAGCTGGGCGGTGTCCAGCTGGGAGAAGGCGGCGAGGAGGGGGCGGACGACGAAGGGCGTGAAGTACGTGACCTCCGCGAGGAGGACGCCCCAGGGGGTGGTCAGGAAGTGGAAGGGACCCTCGGCGGCGCCGGTAAACCCGGTGACGAGGCCGTTGGCCATGCCGACGGTGCCGTAGACGAAGAGGAGGGCGAGGGTGATGAGGAAGGAGGGGAAGGACAGGAAGACGTCGATGAACCTGGCGACGGCGCGGGCGCCGGGGAAGGGCACGAAGGCGATGATCAGCGCGAGCGTGAAGCCGAGGACCAGGCAGCCGACGGTGGCTCCGACGGCCAGCCAGACGGTGGTCCCGAGGGCGTCGAGGAAGGCGCGGGAGCCGAAGACCCGGGCGTAGGCGTCGAAGGCACCGCCACCGCCGTCGGGGGTGAGGGACTGCTGCACGACCAGCGCGAGGGGATAGAGGAACACCGCCGCGAGCACGGCGACGGGCGGCAACGCCCACACCCCACGCGGCACCCGGCCTCCCGGCCTGGGGCCCGGGCCGACCGAGCGGTGATCCGGTGCCGCACCGGGCGCGAAGTCGCCGGTACCGACGGGTCCGGCGCCGCGTTCGGCACCGCGTTCGGCGCCGGGTCCGGCTCCGCGCTCGGCGCCGGGTCCGGCTCCGCGCTCGGCGCCGGGTCCGGCCGGGGCGGGCGTCGGCCCGGCTCCGCCGGAGCCCGGCGCGGCGTTGACCGCCGGGCCGGTGGGCGGAACCTCGCCCATCACTCCGGGCGCCGCGCGGTCCGGGGCCGGGGGTCCGGCGGGCGTGGGGCGGCCCGGCGGGTCGGGCGCCGGCACGGCCGGGGCGGAGGGGTGGGGGACGGCGGGGGTCGGGCGGGGCGGCAGGGCTCGCCGCGAGGCGTCAGGCACGGGAGACCCCCGCCGCCAGCAGGACGGCGTCCCGCGGCTCGAAGTGCAGGGTGATCCGGTCCCCCGGCGCGGGCGTCTCCCGCAGTTCGGGGAGGTCCGCCTTCACCCGGTGGCCCTCGACGTCGACGTACAGCCGGTGCGTCGAACCCCGCCACTGCACCTCGGCGATGGTGCCGCTCAGTGCGTTCGGCCCGGCGCCGAGGCCGAGCAGGTGCGGACGTACGCACAAGGTGGCCGCGGAGCCCGGCGCCGCGCGCCCGCGGTCGAGGGTGAGGGCCCGGCCCTCGAAGACCGCGCCGGCCTCGGCCACCGTCACCGGGAGCAGGTTCGCGTTGCCGACGAACGACGCGGTGAACTCGGTGCGCGGGGCCCGGTACAGCTCCTGCGGCGTCCCGCAGTCCCGCAGGCGGGCCCGGTCCATGACGGCGATCCGGTCGGCCAGCGTCAGCGCCTCCACCTGGTCGTGGGTGACGTACAGGATCGACACGTCGGGCAGTTCGCGGTGCAGCCGGGCCAGTTCGGCGAGCATCCCGGAGCGCAGTTGCGCGTCGAGGGCGGAGAGCGGTTCGTCCAGGAGGAGGACGCCGGGGCGGATGGCGAGGGCGCGGGCGATGGCGACCCGCTGCTGCTGGCCGCCGGACAGCTCGCGCGGGTGGCGGCGGGCATAGGCGGCCATGCCCGTCATCTCCAGGGCCTCGGCGACCCGTCCCGGGATCTGGGCCCTGGGCGTCTTCTGCGCCTTGAGGCCGAAGGCGACGTTGTCCTCGACCCGCATGTGCGGGAAGAGCGCGTACTGCTGGACGACCATGCCGATGCCGCGCCGGTGCGGCGGGAGCGCGGTGACGTCCCGGCCACCGAGGAGGATCCGGCCCGCGACGGGCCGTACGAATCCGGCGACGGCGCGCAGGGCGGTGGTCTTGCCGGAGCCGGAGGGCCCGAGGAGCGCCATCACCTCGCCCGGCTCGACCGTCAGGTCCAGGCGGTCCAGGACGGTGGTGCCGTCGTAGGCGACGCTGACCCCGTCGAAGCGGATGCCGCTCACGCCGACTCCAGCAGCAGGCGCGGGAGTGCGGCGACCGAGTCGAGGACGTGCGTCGCGCCGTTGCGCGTCAGCGTCGCGCGGTCGTGGGCGCCGGTGAGGACCCCGGCCACCGTTCCGGCGCCGGCGCGGAGTCCGCTGAGCATGTCGTAGGCGGTGTCGCCGACGACCACGACGTCGCGTACGTCGTCCACGGCGCCGGTGCGCAGGAACGCCGTCAGCACCATGTCGGGGTGGGGGCGGCCGCGGCCGCCCGCGTCGGCGGGGCAGAGGGTCAGGTCGGCGAGGTCCTGCCAGCCGAGGGCGTCGAGGATGGCGTCCTGGGTGACCCGGGCGAAGCCGGTGGTCAGGACGACGGTCCGGCCGTCGGCGCGCAGCGCCTCGATCGCGGCGCGGGCGCCGGGGAGCGCGGTGACGAGGCCGCCGTCGACGAGCTCCGCGTACGCCTCCTCGAAGGCGGAGTTGGCGCGCCGGGCGCGTTCCTCCGTGCCGAAGAGGTGGCGGAAGACGGAGATCTTGGACTCGCCCATGGTGGCGAGGACGTACCGGAGCTTCTCGGCGTGGTCGGGGGTGCCGGGCTCGACGCCGAGGCGCTCGGCGGCCCGCTCGAAGGCGCGCTCGACGAGGCCGCCGTCGGCGACGGTGGTGCCGGCCATGTCGAGGACGACCAGTCGGCGGGTGTCGGTGGTGTGGGTGACGTCGGGGACGTCGGGGACGTCGGGGGTATCGGTGGTGTCGGGGATGTCGGTCATCAGACTTACCAGCCCAGTTCGTTCGCGGTGGATTCGGCGATGGCCGGCGAGCAGGTCATGCCGCGCCCGCCCGGTCCGGTCACCAGCCAGACGCCGTCGGCGACCTGCTGGCGGTGGACGACGCGAGCGGTGTCGGTGCACTGCGCGTACACGCCCGCCCAGCGGTGCCTGATCTTCGGCAGGGGGCGGCCGAGGAAGGACTCGACCACTTCGGTGAGGTGCTCGTAGGGGTCTTCGAGGGTGTCGAAGGCGAAGGGGTGCTCGTACTCGTGGGTGTCGCCTATGGTCAGGCCGCCGTCGCGGCGCTGGACCATCAGCAGTTGCATCCTGTGCGCGGCGGCGACCGGTGACTGGGCCTGTGCGGCGTTCAGTTCGTCGAGGGCCGCGGACCGGTAGGCGGGGTAGTAGCGGAAGCTGTCGGCGTCCGCGACGGAGGTGGTCAGCTCCTCGCCGAGCGGCGCGGTCTGCATCATCTGGAGCCGGACGCGGCGCACGGGCAGGTCGGGGGCGAGTTCGCGGACCAGGCCGGAGAGCCAGGCGCCGGTGGCGAGGACGACGGCGTCGCCGCGGTGGACGTCGCCGTGGTCGTCACGGACCGCGCCGGGACCGGTGACCTCGCGCACCTCGCGGCCGGGGAGGAAGGTGTAGCGGCCACCTGCCCTCCTCTGCAGGGCCTCGCGCAGGTGCAGTTGGGCGGTGCGCGGTTCCACGGCAGCGTCCCGCTCGCACCACAGGGCGGCCTCGAACGCGCCGCGCAGGGCCGGGTTGATCGTGCGCGCCTGCTCGGCGCCGAGCAGTTCGTAGCCGCGGGCGGCGGCATCCGGGCGGGCCAGGGCGGCCTCGGCGACGGCGTACTCGCGGGCGTTGCGGACGGGGGTGAGGGAGCCGATGGCGCGGAAGCCCAGTCCGGGCACCTCCGCGCCGATGCGCTCCCAGAGTTCGCGGGCCCGCAGGGCGGTGTCGAGTTCCTCGCCCCCGGCCCGTCCACTGACCCAGATCTGGCCGAAATTGCGCAGTGAGGCACCGCGCGCCTCGGCCTCCCGCTCGATCTGGACGACCTCGTGGCCGCGTTCGACTGCTTGCCAGGCGTGCATGGTGCCGACCACGCCGCCTCCGACGACTATGACTCTCACGCCGCCAACGGTGGGCGCGGCCCGTGGCCCCGGGTGATAGGCCCGGCGACGCGCCGGTGAACAGCCCTCGACGCTTGGACCAGACCCGTTATCGACCCGTGATGTTGCGGTGTCCGCTTCTGCCCATTACGCATCGATCTGCGCCGGGCTATTCGGCGCGCAGGCGGGTCGTGAAGCTGAACCGGTCGCCACGGTAGAGCGAACGCACCCGCTCCAGCGGCCGGCCGTCCTGGTCCCGTGAGAAACGGTGGATGAGCAGCATGGGGAGGGCCGGCGGGGTGCCGATCAGCAGCGCCTCGCGGGGGGTCGCGAGGACGGTCTCCAGCTTCTCGTCGGCCTCGCCGAAGCAGATCCCGAGGCTGTCGCGGAGGTATCCGTAGAAGGAGGAGTCCGGCTGGAAATCGACGTCCAGGCGCGGGGCCCGGGCCACCTGGATGTAGGTGCTCTCCAGGCCGACGCGCTCGTCGTCGGCGAGCAGGACCCGCTCCAGGTGCCAGACGGGCTCACCGGACTCGGCGCCGATCCCGGGCGCCAGGTCGGACGGGCAGGGGAACCGCTCCAGGCCGATCAGCCGCCGGCCCGGCCGGCGGCCCTGGCGGCGCACGCCCTCGGTGTAGCTGGCGAGGGACAGCGGCTGTTCCAGCTTGGGCCCGGCGACGACGGTCCCGCGGCCGGAGCGGCGCAGGCGGCCTTCCAGCAGCAGTTCGCGCAGGGCCTGCCGGACGGTTTCGCGGGACACCTCGTACCGCTCGGCCAGATCCCGCTCGGTGGGCAGGACCCCGCCCTCGCCGAGTTCGTCGAGGAGTTCGGCGATCCGGGCCTTGACGGCGTAGTACTTGGGGATGCGGCCGTGCTCCGGGATGCCGGACCGCACGGGAGAGCCGGGGCGGTGACCCGGGAGGTGACCCCGGAGGTTCTTTTCCACGACGGGACTCTATGCGGGCCGACCGGGTCTCCCGGCCCGGGGTGCCCGGGGGTTGCTCGGGGGTGCTCGGGGTGCCCGGGGGTTTGCTCGGGGTGCCCGGGGGTGCTCGGCGTGCCCGGGGTGCCAGGGGTGCCCGGGGGTTGCTAAGGGTGCTGGACGTACCCGGCGTCAGCGGCCGTCGGCGGGTGTACGGGTACGGAGCCGGCGGGCCCCGAGCAGGAGACCGCCACCGGCGGCGAGGGCGGCCACGGCGCCGACCCCGTACGCCCACTCGCGCGGACCGGTGTGCGCGAGGGAGCCGCCCTCGACGGAGTCCTCGGACTGCTCGACGGAGAAGCGGTAGCCGCCGGCCTCCCCGATCCAGTCCCCGTCGTCGCCCTTGCGCTGGACCAGCGCGGCGTCGGCGACGACCTCTCCGGTGGGGGCGTCGGGGGCGAAGGCGAGGGTGACCTTGACGGTGCGGGTGCCGCCAGGGCCGACGGTGAAACCGGGGAAGGCGTCACCGCCGTCGAAGACGGCGATGACCTCGTCGCGGTCGCTGTGTTCCAGCCCGGCGGGCAGGGTGCCGGCCGGAGCCTCGAACTCCATCCGCAGGTGGGCGGGGCGCAGCGTGCGGGCCTTGTCGGTGAGGACGACGACGGGGTGGATGGCCTTGCACTCGGAGTTCGTGGTGTTGGTCAGGTCCAGGAACCACGTCTGCGGCTCACCGCCGGTGCGGTACACGGCCGGACCGCCGCGGATGCGCGCGCCGATGGGGAAGGCGGAGCTCTTGCCGTCCCCGCAGGTGGCCTGGACGCGGGAGGGGAACGCCGGGGCGGGGCGGGGACCGCCGCCGGTGCCGATGTCCGCACCGGCGGGGGACGCGGTGGCGGCGGCCAGGGCGGCGGAGAGGAAGGCGGTGAGGGCAAGGACTTTGCGCAGTCGCATGGAAGACCTTCGCTGCTCGCCGGACAGGACGATGGTCGGACGAGGTGACCATCACACCCCGGCCTGCCCGCACCCTGCCACGCACGCGCGACCCCGCTCCGCGCACCACGCCCGGGTCCCCCCGGTTTACGCCCGATCAGCCCACCCGTCAACCACCACCCCCGCCACCCCCACCGACCCACCCACCCAGCCCCGCCACACCCCCCAGCCCCGCCGGCGTTTGAGGCGCGGGGGCCCGGGGGCAGCACCCCCGCAACGACGCCGCACCCCCCAACTCCGCCCGCACCCCCCAGCCCCGCCACACCTTCCAGCCCCGCCGGCGTTTGAGGCGCGGGGGCCCGGGGGCAGCACCCCCGCAACGACGCCGCACCCGCCAACCCCGCGCGCACCCCCCAGCCCCGCCACACCCCCACCCAGCCCCGCCGCACACTCCAGCCCCGCCGGCGTTTGAGGCGCGGGGGCCCGGGGGCAGCGCCCCCGCAACGGCGCCGCACCCGGCACGGCAGCGCACCGCAACGCACCCGGCACGGCACGGCTGCGCAGCGCCCCGCACCCCCGCGAGGACCGGCAGCTACCCCCGCCCGAACAGCGGCGCGAGCGCCATCTCCGCCGCCCCTTCCGCCACGCCCGCCCCCGCCAGGGCCACCACCGGCCGGGCCGGATCCAGTGCCCGGGCCGCCAGCACCGCTCCGACCCCGGCCACGAAGACGTCCGGTGCCGCCGCCACCACCCGCCCGCCGAGCAGCACCCGGTCAACATCCAGCAGCGCGACCAGGTTGGCGGCGGCCTCGCCGACGATCCGCGCCGCCCCCCGCAGATCCCCGCGGGCCACCGCCTCCAGGCACAGCACCTCGACGCAGCCGCGCGCCCCGCACCGGCAGGGCGGGCCGTCCATCAGGAGCACCTGATGACCGAACTCCCCCGCCGCCGAACGGGCCCCCCGGTAGACCCCGCCGCCCAGCCACAGCCCCGCGCCGAGCCCGGTCCCGACGTGCAGGTACACGCAGGTACGGGGCCCTCCGCCGGGGTAGGCGTCCGGACCCGCGACCACGTCTCCCCCGGCCCCGACCCCGGCACCGACCCCGGCCCCGACCCCGACCCCGGCTCCGGCCTCCGCCTCCGCCCCCGCCTCCGGCCACGTCGCCCGGAGCCACGCTCCCGCGGCCGCGGCCGCACCGGCGTTCGTGTCCTTGTCGAGCACCACCGGCAGGCCCAGCCGCCCCTCCAGCACCCCCTTCAGCGGGAAGCCCTTCCAGCTCGGGAATCCCGTCACCCGTCCCATCACCCCGCCCCGGTGGTCCAGCGGCCCCGGCGCGGCCACGCCGACGCCCACGAGCGGCGGTCCGGCCGCCGGGTCGCCGACCCGCGCGACCGCCCGTACCACCGCCTCGACCGCCGCCTCCGGTCCGGCCGCGAAGTCGAGCGCGCCGCCGCTCTCGGCGACGACGCGGCCCGCCAGGTCCACCCGTACCGCCCTGAGCGCGTCCCGGTCCAGGTGCACTCCCACCGCGTGGCGCACGTCGGGCACCAACCGGAGCAGGGTGCGCGGCTTGCCGCCGGTGGACGCGGCGCGCCCCGCCTCCGCGATCAGGCCGTCCGCGCCGAGCCGCGCGGTGATCTTGCTGACGGCCTGCGGGGTGAGTCCCGTACGGGCGGCGAGTTCCGAGCGGCCCAGGCCCACCGGTCCGGCGCCGCGCAGCAGTTCCAGCACCAGCGCTTCGTTGTGGCCGCGCAGCGCCGGCAGGTTCACCCCGCCACGCCGACCGTGGGCATCCCCGTGGCCGACACGACCCTCATGACCGCCATGGCCGCCGTGACCGTCACGCCCGCCCACGCCGCCACGCCCGCCCGCGCCGCCGCGCCCGCCCTGACCGCGGTGAGCGTCGTGATCGCTGTTCCTGCTGCCGCTGTCCACCAGCCCATTGTCCACCTTCCTTGCACTTCGGCAACACTGTTGCCAAAGTGGTGCCCATGAGCACCCCCGCCCCCAGCGCACCCGCTTCCCCCACCGCACCATCCTCACCGCTCCGCGTCGGCGTCATCGGCTACGGACTCGCCGGTTCCGTCTTCCACGCCCCCCTCGTGGCCGCCACGGACGGACTCGCACTCGACACCGTCGTCACCTCCGACCCCGACCGGCAGGCGCGGGCCCGCGCGGAATTCCCCGACGTCCACACCGTCGCCACCGCCGACGAGCTGTGGCAGCGCGACCTCGACCTGGTCGTGATCGCCTCCCCCAACAAGACGCACGTCCCGCTCGCCACCACCGCCCTGGAGGCCGGCCTGCCGGTGGTCGTGGACAAGCCGCTCGCCGCCACCGCCGCGGAGGCGCGGGCGCTCGCGGCCCTGGCCGACCGGAGCGGCACCTTCCTCTCCGTCTTCCAGAACCGCCGCTGGGACAACGACTTCCTGACCCTGCGCCGCCTCCTCGCCGACGACGAACTCGGCGAGATCCAGCGCTTCGAGTCCCGCTTCGAGCGCTGGCGCCCACAGCTGAAGGGCGGCTGGCGCGAGTCGGGCGCCCCGGAGGAGATCGGCGGTCTGCTGTACGACCTCGGCAGCCACGTCGTCGACCAGGCCCTCGTGCTGTTCGGGCCGGCCGTACGGGTCTACGCCGAGACCGACGCGCGCCGGCCCGGCGCCGAGACCGACGACGACACCTTCATCGCGCTCACCCACGCGAACGGGGTCCGCTCCCACCTCTACGTCAGCGCGACCACCGCCCAGCTCGGGCCGCGGTTCCGCGTGCTCGGCTCCCGGGCCGGCTACGTCAAGTACGGCCTGGACCCCCAGGAGGGCGCCCTGCGCGAGGGGCTGCGGCCGGACGGACGACTGCCCTGGGGCGAGGAGCCTCCGCACCTGTGGGGGCGGGTGGGATCGGGCGAGTCCCCGCTGACCGGCGGCGGCGCCCCCGTACCGACGGAACTGGGCGACTACCCGGCGTACTACGCGGCGGTCGCCGAAGCCCTGCGCACGGGCGGGCCGGCCCCGGTCACGGCGCACGACGCCGCGCACTGCCTCGACGTGCTGGAGGCGGCCCGCATGTCCTCCCAGGAGGGGGTGGCGGTCGAGCTGCACCGTCACGCCGGAGCCCGGGGTCGCGTGACACCCCGGTCGCGGGCATGTCGAGTGCATGCGCGACGGGCGGGGCCGCCGGTGCGGCGGCCCCGCCCGTTCCCCCTCGCTGCGCTCCGGCCGCAGCGGCCGGCTAGGCGCCCTTGAACTCCTGGCGCTGACGGCCCAGACCGTCGATCTCCAGCTCCACGACGTCACCCGCCCGCAGGTACGGCTTCGGCTCCGGCTGGCCCATCGCCACGCCGGCGGGCGTACCGGTGACGATGACGTCACCCGGGTACAGGGTCATGAACCGGCTCAGGTACCGGACGACCTCGCCGACCGGGAAGATCTGGTCGGAGGTGTTGCCGTCCTGCGTGAGCTCACCGTTGACCCACAGCTTCACGTCCAGGACCTGGGGGTCCGGGATCTCGTCGGCGGTGACCAGCCACGGGCCGAGCGGGGTGAAGGTCTCGCAGTTCTTGCCCTTGTCCCAGGTGCCGCCGCGTTCAATCTGGAACTCGCGCTCGGAGACGTCGTTGACCAGCAGGTAGCCGCCGACGTGCGCCAGGCCCTGCTCCGCGGAGTCGAGGTAGCGCGCGGTGCTGCCGATGACGACGCCGAGCTCGGCCTCCCAGTCGGTCTTCACACTGCCGCGCGGGATCAGGACGGTGTCGTCGGGGCCGACCACGGTGTCCGCTGCCTTCAGGAAGAGGATCGGCTCGGCCGGGGGCTCCGCGCCGATCTCCGCCGCGTGCCCGAAGTAGTTCAGGCCGATGCCCACGATCTTGCCGATGCGGCCGACGGGCGCGCCGATCCGCAGCCCCTCGGCGTCGAGGACCGGAAGCTCGCCCGACGCGGCCGCGTCCCGTACCCGGGACAGCGCGGAGTCGTCGGCCAGCACGGCGCCGTCCACATCCGTGATCAGGCCGGACAGGTCCCGCAGGGTCCCGTCCCCGTCGAGCAGCGCGGGGCGCTCCGACCCGACCGGTCCGACACGCAGCAGCTTCATGGGCATTCTCCCGTGGTCGTGGGTGGTCGACCCATGGGCATGCCCCGGGCCGGACGATGGGTTGCGGCCATCGGAGGATTGGTCGATCCTCCAAGATGTCCACCCAATCCGCAAGACCCTGTTCACAGACTGGAACGCGACGCTCCGTCGGCCTGCCGCCGCTTCCGGCCCGCACGCTTCGCGACGCGCCCGGCGGCGGGCCGTGCGGCGCTCCTGGGGGCGGGCTCGGCAACGGGCTGTGCGGCCGGCTCGGTAACGGGGCGGGCGGCCGGCTCGGCGGCGCTTCCCGTAGCGGGCTCGGCGGCGCGCTCGGCGGCGCGGGCCTTGCGGTGCTCCAGCCAGGTCCGTTCCGCCACCGTCCAGGCGGTGGTGGTGAGCAGGTAGAGCCCGGCGGCCAGCGGTACCACGGCCGCGGTGATCAGCGTCCCGAAGGACAGCAGGGGCAGTACGCCGCCCAGCTTGCGCATGACCTCCTGCTGCTCGGCGCTCAGCTCGGGCACGCCCGCACCCGCCGCGGGCTTCTTCCCGGGGGCGGAAGCAGCGGCCGCAGCCGCCGTCCGCGCAGCCGTCGCCGCCGAACGGCGCCCCCGCACGGCACTCCACGCGGCCACCACCGCGATCGCCCCGAACAGCCCGAGGAACACCAGCCCCCGCGCGCCGAACGGCCCTCCGTCCCCGAGCGCCTCGGTCCACCGGGACCCCAGCGGCGCGGCGAACAGCCGGTGGCTCAGCAGCTCACCCCCCGAGGAGAACGCCTGGTACATCAGGAAGAACACCGGCAGCTGCAGCAGCAGGGGCAGGCAGCCGGCCACCGGGGTCGCGCCGCGGAAGGCGGCCCGGCTCAGCGGGTGCAGGGCGAGCCGTACGAGCACGGTGAACAGCACGATGGCGGCAGCGGTCGCGGACTCTGCCAGCACCGGCTCCAGAAGCCGGCCCAGCTCAACAACAAGGTGGGTGAAAACGGACACGTGGGCCCTCCGAGGGGTCTCGTCGAACGTCGAAAGAGGTGCATTTCGGCGTGACGACCCGCGAGGGGGCGACAACAGTGATCGGTCAGTCAGCAGAAGGCGAGAGGTACTGCGCGCCCCTACGCGGCCGTCGGGACGGGACGGCCGGGCGCCCGGGGCCGCGACCGGCCCGAGGCGTCGGGATCGCGCTGCGGCAGGAACGCCGTGCGCTGCTCGCGATCACGGATCGCGGTGCGTATGCGGTGGGGCGGCACGGGCCGTACGAGCCGTGCGGCGGCCGCCAGGGCCTCCGCGCCCACGGAGACGGCGGCGACGGTCGCCGCGAGGGCCACCACCACGGCGCCCAGCCCGCCCTCGCCGGCGAACAGGCCGAGGGCTCCCCCGGCCAGCACCAGGAGCGGCAGCAGCACGGAGAGGACCCGGGCGAAGGGGACGACGTCGCGTCGCGGTCCGGTCATACGAACCTCCCCCTCCCCGCTCGACGTTCTCGAAACCCTGTTCCCGATCGATGGTAACCGGGCCCGCCGACAACCCATCGACAGAACGGCGGGGCGGACATCAGGACCTGAGGGTCCCCCACACCACCAGCCGGTACTTCGAGCTGTACTCGGGCGTGCAGGTGGTGAGCGTGATGTAGGCGCCCGGCTCGCCGTAGCCGTACCCCGGCTTCACCACGCTGCGCGGCACCGGCGCGATCACTCCGGTGTCCCGTTCCGTCGTCTCGCTCAGCGTCTTGTCCACCACGTACGTGTACCTGCGCCCGCGCAGGTCGACGATCAGCTCGTCGCCCGCCCGCAGCCGGTCGATGCGGCGGAACGGCTCGCCGTGGGTGTTGCGGTGCCCGGCCAGCGCGAAGTTCCCCCGCGCCCCGGGCCCGGCGGTCCCCGGGTACTGCCCGACGTAGCCCTTGTCCAGGACCGCCCGCTTGTCGATGCCCTGCGCGACGGGCACGACCAGGCCGAGACGCGGAATGCGCAGCACGGCGTACGCCCCCTCCCGGCCCCCCGGGGCCCCCGGCTCCCTCGTACCGGGCGCCCGCGCCGGAGGGGAGGACGACGACACCCCGGCGGAAGCGACCGGAGAGGGGGACGGCTCGGCGGGCCCGCGGGACTCCACCACGGCCGGACCGGAATCGGCGGCGGGCTCACGCTCCCAGGCCCGCTCCAGGGCCCGGACCTGCTCCTGCGCCGCGGCCGCCGCCTGCCGGTTGGTCCACCACACCTGGTGCACCACCAGCAACAACACCACCACGCCCACGGTGACGGTCAGCTCGGCAGCCGCCCACAGGACCCCCACGAGACCGGCCCGGCGCGCCCGCCGGCCCCTCCCCTGAACCACCACAGGTATGTGATCCCGCACGGGCGGCACCCTAAGTCCTCCCCCGTCAACTGACCAGCGGCAGTACGGTGTGAACCATGCGCCCCGACACGCCTGCCGAGCACATCGCCGAAGCCGAGCGCCTCATCCGCACGGCGACCCGCTACCCCGAGGACCAGGAGCCCTTGCTCCTCCAGGCCGCGGCCCACCTCGAACTGGCCGACGAACGGGACCGGGCGAGCGCCCTCTACGACCGACTCCTGTCCGCCGCGCCCGCCGACCCCCACCTGATCAAGGCCCTCCAGGCGGCGAACCTCTGGGAGTACGGCCACGAGGCCGAGGCCCGCGCCCTCATCGCGGGCATCCGCGCCGCCTCCCCCAAGGACCCGGCGCCGTGGGAGGTCATCGCGGAAGCTCTGGAGGCCCACGACGAGTTGGAAGCGGCGGAGGACTGCTTCACCCAGGCCGCCACCCTCCTGATCGCGGACTCCACCCCGCTCACCCCGGCCACCACCGCCCTCCTGACGGGCCGCCACCGGGTACGCCGCCTCCTCGGGCGCCCGCACGACGACTGGGACATGGTCGCCGACACCCGCCACATCGGGCCGATCCCGCTCGACGAGCTCCACGACCCCAAGCGCATCTGGGCCCTGGGCTCCGACGACCCGGCCGAGCTGCGTGCGGAGATCGCCCGCCTGCGCGCCGAGCTGGGCGACCGCCGCGCGGCCCTGTCCCGCCCGTTCCCGGTGGCCATCCTCCACTGGCCGCAGCGCGAACTGTCGGAGCTGCTGACCAGCTACCCGACGCTCGGCTCGGAGTACGCCTCGCACGAGGCGCACCTGCGCGACATCGAGACCTCCCTGCGCGCCCTCGCCGCGTCGGGCACGACGAACCTGGGCATCGTGACGGCGAGCGTCCCCTCGTACGAGGCCTTCGCGGCTTCGGAGAAGACCTCCCCGGCCTCGCCCAGCCTGCTGGCCGAATACGCCACGACCCTCGCAGCCCGCGGCAAGGCCACCCCCTGGCCCCCCACCCCCACCGCCCCCTGCTGGTGCACCTCGGGCAAGCCGTACTCGGAGTGCCACGGGGAACCTTCGGGGACTGCACGCGCATGAGCAAGGGACGTCTCGCACTGCAGGGACCAGGCGAGACCTGCACCAACGACGCCGCTGATGAACACGTCCTGCTCGCACCGGACGACGACCCAGATGTGCAGGCCGTCCTGAACTGGCTGCGGCTCTTCGACGTGGCCGGCCTGTACACGAGCGCCATCGCCAACTCCATTGACTACGTGCTGGACGGGGCACGCACTGGCCGCTATGACCTGATGGCTCCCGATGTCCACCCCGGAGAGAAAGCGTCCGTCGGTGCAAAGCTGGAGTACGAGGTCCTGCGGTCTTTCGGCCTGCCGAAGACGCGGCCACTGGACACTCACATCGCGAACGTGCCCATCGACATAAAGGCGACTGTCGGCTCGAACTGGGCCATACCGTCAGAAGCGCACTGCCAACTCTGCATCTGCACCCAGATACAGATCGGGCGGGGGCGGCACCGCTCGTGGCTGGTGCGGGCCCACCGTTCGTGGCTGTACCGCGGCAGCGGCAACCGCGACGGCAAACGCGGCCTTGCCGTAGACGCTCGTGACCAGTGGAGCGTGCCGCTCTACGACTGGACACCGCTTCCCGTCAATCCCCTGACCCTGCTCTCCGAGGACCAGGCCGGCCTGGTCCTCGCAAAGCGGCCAGGCCAGGAACAGCGGTTCAGAATGATGTTCCGCTACCTCGAGGGGCACGTCATCCCGCGCAGCGTGATCACTACGGTCGGGGCGGGCCGGCATGACCCGCTGCGCCGGGCACGCAACATCAGGAAGCACCTCGCCCAGGACGGTCTTACGCTGCTGTGTGGGAAGTGGCGCGACCAGCAGGAGCTTGCTGCCGCTCACAAGATCACGCTGGGTCCGGAAGACTGGGTCGCCCTGCGGCTTGAGGGAGGTCAGGCCCATGAAGGGTGAGGGTCCCTGGCAGCCCCCTGCGGGTTCCTGGGCTTCGTCGGCCGCACGGCGGCGCAACATGCAGGCGATCCGCAGCCGCGACACCAAACCAGAGCGCGTGATCCGCCAGCTCGTACATGCCAGGGGTCTGCGCTACCGGGTCGCGGCCCGTCCGCTGCCAGAGCTCCGCAGGACGGCCGACCTGGTGTTCCGGCCTGCCAAGGTCGCTGTCTTTATCGACGGCTGCTACTGGCACGGCTGCCCCGAGCACTACGTACCCCCCAGGACCAATTCCGGCTATTGGTCAGAGAAGGTCGCACGGAACATCGCACGGGACCGCGACACCGACCGGCAGCTGGAGGGTGCGGGCTGGCTCGTGCTCCGGTTCTGGGAGCACGAGCAGTCCGATGCCTGCGCTGCGACGATCGTGTCGGTTGTCGGCGAGCGGCGCCTCCGGCCGGAAATGCCCAAGCGCTAGAGGGCCGCGTCGTCGCCGTTCGGGGCGGCTGGTACAGCGGACCTCAGCACCTTGGCGATCGCCTCACCGACGACACGCGCCACGGGCGGCGGGAAAGCGTTACCCACCTGTCGGTACTGGGCTGTCTTGCCCGGGAGCGGCTTTTCCCGCCCCTCTTCGCCTTCGAAGTCCCATTCCGGCGGGAAGCCCTGGATCAGCGCCGCCTGGCTCACGGTCAGCATCGGTCCATCTTCCCGGAACAGGTCACGCTCGCTGCTGTCCTTCCGGTCCACGTCCTTGGGGGAGTTGGCAACTCCCAGGGCGTTCACACCCAGGTCGCGCCATGCGGCCTTGGCCCGGCTCGGACCGAGGTCTGCTCCGCCGTGCTTCTTTGATCCGCCGACCAGGGTGGGCGCAATGGCCCCGCTCTTGCCCTTCCACCTCTCCAGCTTGTCGTGCGCTCGCTGCCCGACGACTCCGCCTTGGTCGATGTACGGCTTGTATCGGGCCTCCATGCTCGGACCGAGCTTGTCCGCCACGGTGACGATGTCCCCCTGTGGCTGCGGCCATGTGAACTCGCTGCATCCGAGAATGTCCTCACGGATCGCGACCAGGATGGCCCGCGGGCGAAGCTGCGGAACACCGAAGTCGCTCGCTTCGATGACGTTCCAGCCGCAGACCCGATACCCAGCGCCTTTGAGATCCTCTTCGATGCCGGTCTGGGGATCCTTAGCCCGTCCCCCCTGGAGGCGGGCGAGAACCCAGTCGCGATATTCAGAGAATTTGTCATCCATGATTCCGCGGACATTCTCAATCATCACTGCCTGCGGGTAGAGCTCGTCCACCAGATCAAGCATCCGCGGGAAGAGGTCACGCTCATCGTCCTTGCCCAGCTGCTTGCCGGCATGCGAGAACGGTGGGCACGGCACACCGCCAGCCAGAAGACCGAGCTCTCCGCGCCGCAGCTGGCGCCCAAGATATTCGACTGGGTTTTCCAGGTCCACCAGCGGCTTGAAGTCGTTGACATCTTTGAGAATGATGTCGCAGAATTTGCGCTCGAATTCCCAGCCGTCTCGCGCCGCCACGTTGCGGCGCAGCGTCGCCACCGCATGCTGGTCGATCTCTACGAGAGCGAGATGGCTGAAGCCAGCCTGGTGGAGGCCGATGGCCTGCCCCCCGGCGCCGGCGCAAATCTCAATCGAGGTCAGCGTGTGATCGCTGGCACCCATCGAGTCCTCCTGGTGTGGCAGATGCAGACAGGCAAGTGTCGCATCCGCCACTGACACCACTGCGCCACGCGCTCCAGACGGGCACGCCAGCCTTGGCCAGCACACCTGTCTCAGGGTGTCTCAGGAGACCGCCGCAGCCCCGACGTGCTCCAGCAGCGCCCGCACGTCCGCCTCGTCCATGCCCGCAGCCATCGGCGGCTCCTCCTGCAGATCGCCGAGCTGACGGACCGCTGGATCGTCGAGGATGCCCCCCATGAACTCCAGCTTCTCGGACAGCCGGAGGGCGACCACTTCGTCTATCGTCCCCTCCGATGCGAGGACGGTGACGCGGGTCTCAGCGTCCGGAGCGAGGCCAAGGCGATGGATGCGGTCCAGGCTCTGGAGAAAACGGCCGGCCATGAAGTCCCGGTCCACGTAGACGGCGTCATGACAATCATGGTGCAAACTGATGCCCTCACCGAGCGTGGCTGGGTTGGAGATCAGGACGAAGCAGTCGGGGTCCCGCCGGAAGCGGGAGATCTGCTCCTCCCGGTCCTGCGTGCCCCCATGGACCACCGCCGGACGGTACTCGGCGAGCAGCACCTCCAGACTCGTGATGTTACGCACGAAGGTGGACCAAACCAGGGTTTTCCGCCCAGCTGCTGCGTTCCGGGAAACGATCTCCTGGACCTCCCTGTACTTCGGCGGCATCTCGTGTTGGGGAAGTTGCTGAAGCAGGGTATAGAGCGACTCGTCAGCAGGGATATCCAGCGGCGGCACCTGGAAATTAAGGGGCTCGTACTTGCTGCTTCCTTCCACGAGCAACGCAGGACTCGTGGCCGCCATGAGAAGCCTGAGCATGGCCTTGCCCAGCGCGTCGAAATCGCCCCGGGAAATTTCGGCGCGTGTGGTGAACCTCCCCACTAGAGCGTCGTAGATCTCCCGGTGCAGTCCTGCGAGCGGAACTGTGCGCATGAGCGGCTGGAACGGAGGCAGTCCGAGTTCCTTCTTCGTCGTACGCGTGAAGAGCGGCCGGAGAACCGAACTCGCGTAAGCAAGGTCACCTCCCGCCACAGCCTGGGTCACGACCCGTCGGCCGTGTCCGGGCCAGACGAAGGACAGAAGGTTCTCGAGGTCCCGTGCACCGTTGGGAGCCGGGGTGCCCGTCAGGATGAGCCGGCGCCGGCTGAGTGGCCCGAGTGCCATGCAGGCACTTCCGTACGTGCCTTGCGCACCCAGCTTCATCCGGTGCGCTTCGTCGAGAATCACCATGGAGGGCACCGCGCGGAGCCAGCCTGCGAGAGTCGTCAGCGAACGGTCAAGCCGCTCATAGTTGACAATCAGGATCTCCGCGTACGGATCCGGAGTCTTCTCCATGACGGTAGTCACGGGGGGCGCTTCGAAGCACTCCTGGCTCTCTGATATCCATGACTCATAGGCCGATTTAGGACTCACCACGAGGAGACGGCGGGCCGTCCCGCGCTCTTTCATGGCCGCATAGACCGCGAGACCGACACGGGTTTTCCCTGCGCCGGGAACGCTGAAGTTCGCCCCATGCCTCATCGCCAGCAGTCTGGCAATGTCACGCCGCTGAAAAGCCGTGAGGTCCGCCCGCCAGCCCGGCCCCAGGGCCGCAGGCAACAAGACCGTGTCCTCATCCGCTGCTTCCAGGGTCCCCTCGGATCCCCGCTCCAGATACCTGGAGGCCTGGTCAGCGTCATCAAGGACGTCACTGACAAGGGCAAGCAGATCCTCCTCCCACTCGACGGACTCCGGTTCCGGCCAGTCCGACAGCAGCTGCAGGCCTGACAGGAAGTCATCGAGCGGCACCTCAAGCAGCAGCGGGCCACGCTGGCCACCCCCTGGAAAACCAGCCGCCAGATGCGTCAGATCCGTTCCGAAGGCATGGGAAGCCCTGAGCAGAGCGTTGGTCCGGGAGACATCCAGGCCGAGGCGAAGCGACGGCCCGCTCACGCTTCCTCCTGCCGCACGGCATCCAGCAGCCACAGCACACCGTCTCCGGGCTCTTCGATCCGTGCCGCTTCGCGCGCCAGCTTCTTCAGGCTGGCCCTCAGTGCGAGGATCGCCTCGTCCAACAGCTCCTCGTCGAGGTTGCGCGAGGCGCGCGCGAGCGTCATGTCCGTCACGCACTGCTCGAGGGACTGGACTGCGTCGTGGAGACGGTCCGGTGCCGCCTGCTTTCGCTTGCGCACACGCGCATCCTTACCCGCCGGCACGAGGGCCTCGTTCACCGCCTCCCTGGCCTGCTTCCACACCGTGGCCGCCTCGTCGGCCGCCTCCCCGCTCACTCCCTCCAGTGCCTTCACCATCGCCTTGGCTCGCAGGAGTGTGTCGGTGAACGCCTTCGCCGCCAGTACCTGCGGGTTGTCACCCGGCAACGAACGGTTGAGCCCCGGGATGACCCGGGCAGCCGAAGCCTGGTCAGGCGCCTTCTGCAACTGCTCCGGAAGGTGGCGCTGGAGGTAGCGCGTGCGGAAGTCCACGTCGGCGAGGCGAACGTCAGTCTTGGAGAACTCCAGCACGATCAGAGCAAGCTTGTTCTCTTTCAGCAGGTCTGCCTGCGCCGGGTTCTGGCGCACCGCCTTGGCGTAAGCCCGGTGCAACTCGCGCAGCTTTTCCTGCTGCTCCTCAAAGTCCATCAGCTTCAGCTGGGCAGTCCCGGTCCGGGAGCGCATGACGAGATCGTTGAGGGTCGAGAGGACCCAGCGGTCCTGCTCAGCGGTCTCCGTGCGGATACGGAAGTCCTTGGCGATGTCGGCGAGTGGCCTGCCTGCCGCTGCCTGCTCCTCGATGGTGAGCAGTCTGTTGATGTACGAGTACGGCCGACGCGTATCGTGACGGAGCTGCAGGGACAGCTCAACCGCGTTAATGTCCGTCCACGTGCAGGAATCAGGCAGCACACCGACCCTGACGCTGGTCACTCCGAGCTCACGCAGGGCGGCTACACGCGTATTGCCGTTGACGAGGATCCCGTCGCGCGTGACGAGGCCCGGTTCGTTCTGTCGGTAGTCCTTGAGACTTTGCTTGAGCTCGTCGAAGTCCCCGTCCCGCTTAGCGGGGTTCGACGGGAGCGCCTGCAGGAGGTAGCGCAGGTAGTCCTGACTGTCAGTGCTCCAAGGATCATCCGTCAGCTGCAGGTCACGGTCCGGGTCGAAGCTGCGCTGGGCCCGGATCCGGTGCGTGGCCGGGTTGAAGTACACCCGCTCAATGGGCATGTCGATGACCTGCACCACCGTGGGCTTGGTGCGCCACTCGACGGTCAGCGTCTCCTGGAGCCCGCCGCCGCTGGCTTCCTTCAGCCGTTGCTCGACCAGCTCCTGTGTCTCTGCGGCACGGGGCGGCCGGCCGAAGTCCATGCTCACGGTGGGTTCTCCTCTGACTTGTCTATGGGTACGTAACGGAACCCGCCTGGCGGGCGTGCATCCTGGGGCCGTACTCACGTACGGCCCCAGGATGTGGTCCTATCCTCCGGCCGACGGAAGGGAGAGAGCTTCCCTGACCGCGTTCCGGGCATCGGCCGGCAGCGTCCTGTAATCCGCCCAGAGGCGCTCGACTTCGGCGAACTCCCTGGCATCAGCGGCCACCCAGTCGGCCATCGTCTTGCGGTCCATCCCACTGAGCCCCTGCAGGCGCCCGAGGACTCCGGTGAGATCAGCGGTCAGGCCCCGGCCGCCCACCCGGCACCGGTTGCATTCAGCCACGTTTTCTACGGTGGTCGTTCCGTCGTGACAGAGAACCGGGCGCCGCGCGATGTCGAGCTGGGCCGACACATACGTTCCCGGATAGGTCTCGCCGGCCGTGATTCCGCAGGAACGGCAGTGGTGTCCGTCCCTCGCCAGGATTTCGCGGCGCTGGGTGTCAGTGAGCGACGTAGCCGGCCTGGTTCCCTTCCCGGGCTCCCAGACGGGCTCGCCGGGAAACACGAAGCGCTGCTCGTTCTGGCTGAGGGTCAGATCCTCGCGGTTCGTATCGATCCGCCACCCGAAGTCCCGCAGGTCCCTGACGCGGCGGTCGGCCTGGCTGACCCCGGGGAACGCCTGCTTCACCTCTTCCTTCGTGAAGGAGTTCCCTTCCCCTACCACGCTGACAAGCCACAGCGCGGCACGCTTCATCGTGCCCAGCTTCTTGTCCTCCCAGGACGGAAGACCCATCGCGTATCTCCTTTTCCCCGCCAGCCGTGAACTGTCCGCAGCGCCGGAGCAGACCCCGCCCACCGGCTTGTCTGCGGACGACGCAACTGTGACGCAGCAACTCGGCCGAAATCCAGGCCTCCAGGGGTTTCGAGGGCGGATGAAAACTTGAGACGGTTCACCTTTGGACGCTTGCCGGAAGACTTTGACGACGTATCGGCATTCGGTTGGACGGAGTTGTGTTGCCGCGACAGAGCGGGAAGTGGAAGGAACTACCCCTGAGCCTTGGGGCGGAGCACCGTGTTCTGGTTCTGATGCTGCGCAGGCTGCGTGACTGCAGCACGCGCACACAGGCCGAGATCGCCGCGTCGCGCTTCCTCGTGCCGACCAGCCTCTCCAACCACCTCAATGGCGGCCGCATACCTACAGAGCCGCAGGTCACGGCTTTCTTCGAGGCTATTGAGGAGGAAGTGTCCGCCTCTGGTTCCGCAGCGGTGAAGTTGCCCTGCACTCTGGCCGAGCTTCTGGAGCTGCGGCGCCTCGCCCGCGTCCCGCACTGCACGTGCGTGCCTCACGTCCCTACGGGGGAGGCTGCGGGCACCATCCCCGAAACGCCGGCTTCGCCGTCACCAGCCGGTCCGGCTGGCCCGTCCGCTCTTGAAAGAAGGGGGCGGCGGCGCAGCGGACGATCCCTTTCTCGCGCTGCTGTGAGTGCAGCCTCGGCCCGTCGTGCGCGGCCGGTCCCCCTCAACGAGGGGGACCGGCCGCGCACGACCGTCCCCGACACCAGCTGGACCGAGCTGAAGACACTCAATGTCTACCTCGCCGACGGCAGGCATCGGGACGCGGGCCTGCTGCTGTGGCGAGCGGGGCGGACCCTCAGCGCGGCCGAACTCGTGGAGGCAGTCGAATCCTGCCGGACCGCCGGTCTGAATGAGGCTGCCGAGTCCGTCCTCTCGAGCGCCAGCGAACGGGCCGACCGACAAGCGGTCTTGAACATCGCAGCCGCGCTGGGGCACGCCGGCCGGGGAGAGGATGTGGCGTACCTCCTCAAGGCCGCCACACGCGGCACCCCGTGATCAGCTCGCATGGAAAAGGGGGAGCTGCTGGTGGCCGCGGACCAGGGCCGCGGGTGGGGCGAGGCGGGCGGCGGCAAGGGCGAGGAGCGTACGGAGGGCGGCCAGGACTTCGGCGGGCGAGTCCCGGATCATCGAAGGGGTCGCACTGACCACCAGGACGCCGTGCGCCTCCAGGCGCAGGCGACGACGGAGGGTGGCGTGCCAGGCGTCACGCGTGTAGTGGTACTCCGCCGAGTCGACTTCCAGGGCCACGCCCTCGTCGGGCCAGTACGCGTCTGGGCTGGCCAGGAAGGCCCCCTCAGGTGTGTACAGGCGAGCGTTCCACAGCGGGGTCGGAAGGTCCGTCTTCTCGATCTTGTCGCGTGCCCGGGCCTCGGCGATCGAACGGACGCCGGCAAGTAACTCCGCTGCCGCGGCACGGACCGCCGGTCGGCCGAGCAGGCGGGCAGCCCGCAGTTCCTCGTGCAGGTCCTGCGGGTGGCACCAGCCGGCCTGCACGACGTGGGCCAGGGTCGACCGGAGCCGGTCACCGTCCTCGCAGCGGGCGGCGAAGTCGGAGGCCGCCCGGATGGGCCGGGTGCTGGGCACGCCCGAGACGGTGATGGTCCGGGGCCACCGCGCGGTCGGGACCGGCCGGACGTCCGCGGTGCCGCCCAGCCTCCGCGGGGCGCGGATCAGCACATCGGCAGGAGTGCACCGTGCGTCGCGGATGCCGAGGAGTGCGAGCGCGGCGCCGCCTGTCAGGGCAGCCGTCTCCCCTGACAGAGGGTCGGAGGCGGGTTCGGCCGCATAGAGGACAGCGGCGAGAGCACGTTGCCGCGGGTCGGGGGGACCCGTCTGAAGGAGGTACACCCTGGGAAGCAGACGTTGCCAGGGCCCGCCGGGGCGGGAACGGGAGGTAATCGTGCCGCCGGGGACGCCAGCGGCGATGAGCTGGTGGCGAGTGGCCAGGTTGTACCGGCGTCGTGAGGTGCTTACTGATGCTTCGGGGTGCTGCTGAGGGCTGATCATGGGGCGGTGATGCCCCGGCCATGCCAGGTGGACACCCGCTAGCGGCCGGGATGCTTGGGAGCCAGAAAAACGATCACGCCGGTCTCGGTGCCAGGTCGCGCTTTGATCTCGTGCCAGCCGAGCCGCCGGTACGTCGCCACGGTATCGGTGGCCAGGCGGGAGGTCAGCAGCCAAGCGCGCTGGTCCGGGGCGTCGGCGGTGATCTCAGTGAGAAGCGCCCGCCCGGTACCGCGACCGCGCGCGTACGGTCGCACGGCGAGTTCGTCGATCTCCAGCGCGCCGGTCAGGAGTTCCTTCACGCGGTCCCGTCCGAGCTGCGCCGCGACCTGGCCGTAGGCGCGGCCGACCGGGAAAGCGGACGGGGTGACCCAGGCCGTGGCGAAGCCGTCGATACCGGCTTGAGATTGCGCGAGGGCGGTACGAAAGCCGACCCGCCGGGTGTCGGCCTGGAGGCGCACGGCGAACTGGCGAATGGTTTCTTCGTCCTCGTTCCACGGCGGGGCGGAGAACACGTCGGCATAGGTGTCGACCAGTTCATCCGTGAGGTCGAGGATGGCCTGTCCGTAGCAGATCACGGTGTCATGGCTCCTCATGGCTTGGATGGGGGATTTTCCCCTTTGGATAGGGAGAGTGAATGTATGCCCTCCGCGCTCCCGGAAGCGGGCATCGCGCGGATCCGGCGAGTGTGCGACAAATCGACCCCAATACTGTCCTGTTGCCCGTCCGGCCCGTCCGGCCCATCCGGCTAATCCGTGCCGGCAGGCCGGCGAGCGCGTTGAGCAGTCATGGAAAGACTGCTTCGCGCTGCCGGCCGGTGTGCCCTTGCGTTTCTGCTCGTACTCGGCCTGGTGGCGGTGCTTCCGCGCGCCGTACGTGACGCTGTGCCCAATGGGGTGATCGGCGGAGCCGTGGTTGTGGTGGTTTGGGCGCTGGGCGCCCACCGGATGGCGGGACGGTCACGATAACCTCGTACGCGGCAAAAGGCGGCTCATAGGACAGACGCACGAGGGAGTACGAGATGGCACGCGTACCGAGTTCCGCGATGGCGGCAGCCGGGCTGGTCGGCGGATACGCCGTCGCCCGGTGGACGAAGAAGCGCCCGCTTGGAGGTGTCGTCCTCGGCGCAGCGGGCCTCGCGGCCGGACGGGAGTGGCACCGTAGCGGCGGTGTACCCGCAGCGGCCGGGCTCGGGGCGCTGTACCTCGTCGGCTTCGCGGGGGCGCACCCCCTGGCCAAGAAGGTCGGCGCCTGGCCCGCCGTCGTCGGCGCGGCGGCCGTCGTGGCCGCCACCGCCTGGGCCGTCTCCGACCGCGCCTGACCGGCACTCCGGCCAGGCGGCCCCGGGCGGGACCGCCCGGCCGGAGTCAGGCGCCGAGCGCGCGGGAGACCGTGTAGATCAGCAGGCCCGCCAGGGCGCCGACCACCGTGCCGTTGATACGGATGAACTGCAGGTCCCGGCCGATGTGGGCCTCGATCTTGCGGGAGGTGTGCTCGGCGTCCCAGCCCGCCACCGTGTCGGTGATCAGCGAGGTGATCTCCCGCCGGTAGGTCGTGACGACGTAGACGACCGCCCCCTCGATCCAGCCCTCCACCTTCGCCTGCAGCCGGCCGTCCGTGGCCAGGCGCGCGCCCAGGGAGATCAGCGAGGAACGGACCCGCAGGCGCAGCTCGCTCTGCTCGTCCTCCGCCGCCGAGATGATCATCGAGCGGATCGCGGACCAGGCGGACGCGATGACGTCCTGGACCTCGTCGCGGGCCAGGATCTCGGACTTGAGGCGCTCCACGCGCGCACGCGTCGCGGTGTCCGACTGCAGGTCGGTCGCGAAGTCCCGCAGGAAACGGTCCACAGCGGCCCGCGCCGGGTGCTCGGGCATGTCCCGCATCTCCGTCACGAAGCGGAGCAGCTCCTTGTAGACGCGCTCGCCCACCTTGCGGTCCACGAACCGGGGGGTCCAGCCGGGGGCTCCGCCCTGGACGGCGTCCGTGATCGAGTCCGCGTGCGTGACCAGCCAGTCGTGCGCCTTGGCACAGACCAGGTCGACGGCGCGGCGGTGGCCGCCGTCGGCGACGACCTTCTGCAGGGTCTTGCCCAGACCCGGCGCGATCTCCGCGGACTCGGCACGCCGGGTGATGGCCTCGCCCACGACGGCCTGCACGTCGGAGTCGCGCAGGACGGTCAGCGCACCGCGCAGGGCGGTGGCCAGTTCGGCGGTGACGCGGTCGGCGTGCGCGGGCTCCGCCAGCCAGGCGCCGAGCCGGCCGCCGATGCCGAGGGCGTGGAGGCGGGCACGGACGACGTCGGAGGAGAGGAAGTTCTCGCCGACGAACTCACCCAGGGTCGCCCCGAACTGGTCCTTCTTGGTCGGGATGATCGCGGTGTGCGGGATCGGCAGGCCGAGCGGGTGCTTGAAGAGGGCGGTCACGGCGAACCAGTCCGCGAGCGCGCCGACCATGCCGGCCTCCGCGGCGGCGGCGACGTAGCCGGCCCAGGCGCCGGCGCCGGCGTGCTCGGCGTACGTGGCCAGTACGTAGACCAGCGCCACCAGGAGCAGCAGGCCGGTCGCGATGGCCTTCATCCGGCGGACACCGCGGCGGCGCTCCTCGTCGGCGGCGTTGAACACGAACCCTCCGCGGGCGGGGGGCGGAGGCGGTGGTGGTGGAGCCGGCGGCGTGGTGGTGCCTCCGGCTGTGCTGCGGTCGTCCACGTGCTCCTGCCTTCCCCCGGGGGCGCCGGGCGCCGGTTTTGTCTGCATAGCATCCGACTCCTGGGAGCCCGGTGGAGTTCCCGCCACGCCCTTCCGCTCCCGCGGCGGGTGGCGGTCCGGGGTGGGCGGGCCCCGAGCCCTTCCGCTCCCGCGGGGGGCGTACCCGGGGTCGGCCCCGGCCGGTGGTGCTGGGCTCCGCCCCCTCCGCTCCCTCCGCTCCCGCGGCGGGTAGCAGATCCGGGCCCCCCGGCCGGTTTCTAGGGCGCTGCCCCAGACCCTGCGCCTCCGCTCCCGCGGCGGGTAGCAGATCCGGGGCCCCCGGCCGGTTTCTAGGGCGCTGCCCCAGACCCTGCGCCTCAAACGCCGGCGGGGCTTCGGCGCGCCTGCGCTCCGACGGCGGGCAGGCGTACTCGGGGCCGCCCCGGACCGGTGGCCACCGGGGCTCCGCCCCGGACCCCGCGCCTCAAACGCCGGCGAGGCTGGATGGTGCGGGCCGGTGCGCGGGGCCGCCGAGGGGTGTCTCCTCGGCTCGGCGCGCGCGAGCCTTCTCGGTCGTGGGCCGGGGGTTGCGCGCTCGTCCTGCGGGGACACCCCTCACCGTCCCCGCTCCCCCCGCGACGGGGTGGGGACACGGCGGAGTGTCCCCGCAGGACGAGCGCGCACCACCGGGCACAACCGCGAAGTACGGTTCCGCGCGAGCCGAGGAGACACTCCGGCGGGGCACCGCCCCGTACATCACGAAGCCAGACCCAGCCCCGCCGGCGATTGAGGCGCGGGGTCCGGGGCAGAGCCCCAGCAGCCACCGGCCCGCAGGCCGACCCCGGATCCGCCACCCGCCGCGGGAGCGGAGGGGCGGAGCCCCAGCAACCACCGGCCCGCAGGCCGGCCCCGCACCGCCACCCGCCGCAGGGGCAGAGCCCCGGAAGCCACCGGCCCGCAGGCCGGCCCCGAGCACCGCCACCCGCCGCGGGAGCGGAGCGGCCGGAGGGGAGCGTTACGGCTGCTTGCGCAGCGACGGCCGCTTCGGGGGTTTGACCTTGACCTCCACCCCGCCCCAGAAGGCGAACCCCGTCACCACCACCCGCGGAGCGCCCGGCTCCGTCGGCCCCGGGCTGTCCCGCTGGTCGAACGCCCCCATGAAGCCGAAGCCCCGCACGTCCACGTCCACCCCGGGCGGCACCGTGATCTCGATCCCGCCCATCACCGCGACGCAGTTGATCACCACCTCGCGCTGCGCGAAGTCCGCCTCCCGCAGGTCCAGCTCACCACCGCCCCAGAACGCGACCGCGTCGAAGCGCGGCGGTACCGTCCACCGCCCCTTGCGCTGGAAGCCCGACATCACCGCGACGGCCAGCCCCGACGACCCCGTCCCGCCGATCCGGCCCGGCCAGGCGGAGCCGCCCGGCTCCACCGTCGCGGGCGGGGCGGCCGCCGGGCCCGTCGGCGCCGGAAGGTCGGCCGTCAGCGGCTCCAGCTCGGCGTACGTACGGGACTTGTACGCCGCCTCCAGCCGCTCCTCGAACTCGTCCATGTCCAGCCGGCCCTCGGCGACGGCGTCCCGAAGGCGCTCCACCACCCGCTCCCGGTCGGCATCCGACGCCCTCAACTCCGGCAACGGCTTCTCCGGCCGCTCGTCACTCATACGCACCAGACTATGCACGCACGCCCGGGAGTTGTATGGTCCCGCCCCTGATACCGCCCCCGACCGAACCCTGAGAGCACCCCCGAGGCCCGGCCGGGACCCCGCCGCTCAGCCCCGCCCCGCGTACATCCGCGCGATCACGTCCTCGATGTCCGGCTCCCGCACCGACAGGTCCACCAGCGGGTACGCCGCCGCCACCGCCGACACCAGCGGCGCCGCCGACGCCCCCGCCGGGAACGCCAGCCACTGCCTCGGCCCCTCCACCCTCACCACCCGCGCCCCCGGCACGCTGATCGGCGCCAGCTCCCGCTCCAGGTCCACCACCAGCGTCCGCTCGCTCTCCGCCACCGACCCCGCCGCGTGCAGCCCGCCCAGCGGCCCGTCGTACATCAGCCGCCCGTGGTCGATCACCATCACCCGCTCGCAGAGCTGCTCGATGTCCTGCAGGTCGTGCGTGGTCAGCAGCACCGTCGTGCCGCGCTCCTCGTTCAACTGCCGCAGGAAGCCCCGTACCTTCGCCTTGCTCACCACGTCCAGCCCGATCGTCGGCTCGTCCAGGTACAGCACGTCCGGATCGTGCAGCAGCGCCGCCGCGATGTCCCCGCGCATCCGCTGCCCCAGCGACAGCTGCCGTACCGGCACGTCCAGCAGCTCCGCCAGGTCCAGCCGGTCCACGCACCGCTCCAGGTTCTCCTCGAACCGCGCCCGCGGCACCCGGTACATCCGCCGCATCAGCCCGTAGGAGTCCTTCAGCGGCAGGTCCCACCACAGCGTCGTGCGCTGCCCGAAGACCACCCCGATCCGCTGCGCCAGACGCACCCGCTCCCGCGCCGGGTCGATGCCCGCGACCCGCAGCCGGCCACCGCTCGGCGTCAGGATGCCCGTCAGCATCTTGATCGTCGTCGACTTCCCGGCCCCGTTGGGCCCGATGTAGCCGACCATCTCCCCCCGGGCGACCTCGAAGCTGATCCCGTCCACCGCCCTGACCCGGCGTTTCTCCCGGCGTACCAGGCCCACCCGGCGCCGTACCTCGAAGACCTTCTCGACCCCGTCCAGCGAGATCAGCGCATCATCCACCACGGCTCAGCTCCCCGTGCTCCGGTACGAACGGACACCCGCGCGCCAGGCCAGCGACGCGGGCACGAACACCGCCAGGGCCACCAGCGGGCTCAGGAACGCCACCCACCCCGGCAGTCCCAGCGGATCGGGCCGCCCCAGCACGTACAGCGCGGGCAGCCAGTTGACGAAGGCCAGCGGCACGACGAAGGTCACCCCGCGCAGCAGGTCCGTCGCGAAGACCGTCGGCGGGTACTGCAGCATGGTGCAGCCGCCGTACGTGAAGGAGTTCTGCACCTCCGCCGCGTCCCCGGCGACGAACTGGAAGGCGGCCCCCGCCACCATCACCGCCGCGAAGATCGACCCGCCCGCCACCAGCATCACCGGCACCAGCAGCACCTTCCCGGCCGTCCACTCCAGGTCCAGCGTCCACAGCGCCCAGCCCAGCACCCCCAGCCCCTGCCCGACCCGGCCCAGCCGACGCAGCGCGAACCGGTCGGCGGCGACCTGCGCGAGCAGCGGCACCGGACGCACCAGCATGGTGTCGAGCGAACCGTCGCGGATCCGGGCGCCGATCCGGTCGGTGTTGCCCAGCAGCAGGTCCGCCAGCCCCAGGGACGCCGAGCAGGACCCGTACAGCAGGGCGACCTCGGGCAGCGTGAAGCCGCCGAGGACGTCCACGTGCGAGAACATGATGTAGATCGCGACGAAGTCCAGCAGTGTGATCGCCGCGTTCCCCAGCGTCGACAGGACGAAGGACGTCCGGTACGTCATCGTCGACCGGATCCACATCGCCACGATCAGGCCGTAGCCGCGCAGCCCCTCGCGGACCCGGCTCCGCGCCCGCGGCACCTCCAGATCCGCGAACTCCCGCTCCAGTACCGCCTCAGCCACCCTGGACCACCACCTTCCGCGTCGCCGCCGACTGCAACAGCCGTCCCGCGCCCAGCAGGACGAGGACCCAGACCGCCTGGAAGCCCAGCGCGCCGGCCGCGTCCCCGGCCCCCGCGTGCTCGCCCAGCAGCACGTCCAGCGGCACCTGGAGCATCGCCGCCCACGGCAGGACCCGCACGAACTCTCCGAAGGCGCCGGGGAAGACGGTCAGCGGCAGCAGCATCCCCGAGAAGAAGATCGAGGCGACGGTCGCCATCAGGTTGATCCCGGACCCGTCCAGCAGCCAGAAGGCCAGCAGCCCCAGCAGGTAGCGCAGGGCGAAGCCCACCACCAGCCCGAGCGTCACGGACACCAGGAACAGCAGCCAGCGCGCCGGGTCCGTGGGCAGCGCCAGCCGGAAGACCAGCGCCCCCGCCGCCAGCGGCACCAGTCCCCGCCCCACCAGCTGGAAGGCGGCCCGGCCCATGTCGGCCGCCAGCCACCACAGCTGCAGGTCGGCGGGCCGGTACAGGTCGACGGCGATGTCGCCCGTACGCACCCGCTCCTGGACCTCCTCGTGGAACCCGCCGCCGATCAACGCCCCGGCGGCCAGCAGCGACTGGCTCACCCAGACGAAGGTCAGGGCCTGGGCCTGGTCGTAGCCGCCGAGGCCGGGGCGCTGCTCCCACAGCGCGATGTACGTGAACGCGACGATGAACCCGAAGACGGTGTTGGTGAACACGCCCGCCGCGGTCGCCGTCCCGTAGGTGGCGTAGCGCCGGAATCCGCCGGCCGCGACCGCACCGTAAAGGGCCACTCTCTGGCGCACCGTATCCCCTCCGTTTTCCACGTCGTTCCTACGTCGGCCAAAGCGCGCGAGCTTAGTGCGGAGGGGCGAGCCACGCGACCGATTTACCCCCGTCCGGAGCGGTTGTCACCGGCCATCGGGTAGACACCATGAGGTACAGAAGTGGATATTTCGAACAGCGTCGAGGAGTCCTGGAGATGAGCGACCCGTCACCACCCGCGGGCTGGACCCCTCGCGACCCGGACACCCCGCCCGCGGGCGGCGCGGGCGGCCGGGACGGCGCGGGCGGCCGGGACGGACCGGGCCGCCCGGGACACCTCGACCACCCGGACCGCCCGGGCCGTCCGGACCGCGCCGGGAAGAAGGCCCGCCGGCGGCGGACCGGCCCGCGCCGCCTCCTCCCCACCTGGCGCATGGTCCTCGGCACCGTCCTGCTCCTCGCCCTCCTGATCGGCGGCGGCCTCGTGGCCGGTTACCTGCTGGTCGACATCCCCCCGGCCAACGCCGCCGCGACCGCGCAGTCCAACGTCTACCTCTACTCCGACGACTCCCTGATCGCCCGCGACGGCGAGGTCAACCGCGTCAACGTGCCCCTCTCGCAGGTCCCGCTGACCGTCCAGGAGGCCGTACTGGCCGCGGAGGACCGGGACTTCTACTCCGAACGGGCGGTGGACCCCAAGGCCATGGTCCGCGCCGCCTGGAACACCGCCACCGGCAAAGGCACCCAGTCCGGTTCGACGATCACCCAGCAGTACGTCAAGAACTACTACCTGGGCCAGGAACAGACCCTCAAGCGCAAGGCCAAGGAATTCTTCATCGCGATCAAACTCGGCCGCGAGAAGTCGAAGGCCTACATCCTGGAGGGCTACCTCAACACCAGCTACTTCGGCCGCAACGCCTACGGCATCCAGGCCGCATCGCAGGCCTACTACGGCAAGGACGTCGGCAGCCTCACCACCGCAGAGGGCGCCTACCTCGCCACCCTCCTGAACTCCCCCAGCGCCTTCGACGTCGTCTCCCACCCGCAGAGCCGCCCCCGCGCACTCGCCCGCTGGAACTACGTACTCGACGGCATGGTGAAGAAGGGCTGGCTGCCCGCCGCCGAGCGCGCCGCCACGCGGTTCCCCGAACCCGGCAAGGTACGGGCCGCCGCCGGCCTGTCCGGCCAGCGCGGCTACCTCGTCGAGGCGGTGAAGGAGTTCATCCTCGACCGCGAGATCCTCGACGACAAGACCCTCGCCGAGGGCGGCTACCGCATCCGCACCACCATCGACCGGCGCCGCCAGGCCGACTTCGTCGAGGCCGTCGACGACCAGATGCTCGGCAAGCTCCGACCCGAGACCCGCACGGCGGACCGGCTGGTGCGGGCCGGCGGCGTCTCCATCGACCCGGCCACCGGCAAGGTCGTCGCCATGTACGGCGGTGTCGACTACACCCGGCAGTACGTCAACAACGCGACCCGGCACGACTACCAGGTCGCCTCCACCTTCAAGCCGTTCGTCTTCGCGGCCGCCGTCGAGAACGGCTCCCGCACCCAGGACGGCCGCAGGATCACCCCCAACACGGTCTACAACGGCGACAACAAGCGCCCCGTCGTCGGCGGCCGGATCCGCTTCGCCCCGGAGAACGAGGGCCAGGTCTCCTACGGCAACATCACCGTCAACACCGCCACCGACCTCTCGGTGAACGCCGTGTACGCGCAGATGGCCGTCGACGTCGGCACCGCCCGGGTCAAGAAGACCGCCATCGACCTGGGCGTCCCCGAGGACACCCCGAATTTCGTGGTCGGCCCGGCCATGGCGCTCGGCACCCTCCAGGCCAGCGTCCTCGACATGACGCAGGCCTACGCGACCCTCGCCGACCACGGTCGCCGCACCCCCTACACCTTCGTCGAGGAGATCGCGAAGGGCGGCGACAAGATCCCCCTGCCCGAACGGACCCCCGTCCAGGCCATCAGCCGCGAAGCCGCCGACACCACCACGTCCATGCTGGTCAGCGTCGTCGACAACGGCACCGGCACGGCCGCCCTCGCCGCCGGCCACCCCGCCGCCGGCAAGACGGGCACCGGCGAGCTGGACCGCTCGGCGTGGTTCGCGGCCTACACCCCGAACCTGGTCACGGTGGTCGCGATGATGGGCCAGGACCCCGACACCGGCACGCTGCAATCGCTGTACGGGGCACTCGGCGAATCCCGCATCGGCGGTGGCGGCTACCCGGCCCGGATCTGGGCCGCGTACACGAAGGCCGCACTGGAGGCCACCGACCCCGTCGACTTCGACCTCGACCTCCAGCCGGGCGCCGCACCGCCCCCGCCGCCGCCCTCCTCGCAGTCGAACCCGCCCGAGGAGACCCCGGACGAGGACGGCCCGTCCCCCTCGTCCCGGCCGACCCCACCGTCCGGCGGCCAGGACAACGCGGGGCAGGACAACGGCGGGCAGGACAACGGAGGCCAGGGCAACGGCGGCCAGGGCAACGGCGGCCGGGACAACGGCGGCCAGGGCAACGGGGGCCGCACCCAGGGCGGCCGCGACAACGGCGGCCAGGACGGTGGCCGCACCCAGGGCGGCCGGGACAACGGCGGTACGGGCACCGATGCCGGCACCGGCAATGGCACCGGCCAGGGCGACGAAGGCGGCACCGGCGGCCCGGGCGGCTCCGACGGCGGCGGCGTCGTCGGAGGCCCGCGCCCGCCGTCGGCGTTCCTCGAATGAGCGGGACCGGTAACCGGGGCAGTGACCGGGATCGGTGACCGGGATCAGCGACCGGGATCAGTGACCGGAGGTCGCCTTGAGCCCCACCACGGCGACCAGCAGCAGGCAGATGAAGAAGATCCGGGCGGCGGTGACGGGCTCACCCAGCACCGCCATACCGAGCACCGCGGCACCGGCGGCGCCGATGCCCACCCACACCCCGTACGCCGTACCGATGGGCAGCGTCTTCGCGGCGTAGGACAGCAGCACCATGCTGGCCACGATCCCGGCGCCCGTGAACACACTGGGCCAGAGCCGGGTGAAGCCCTCGGTGAATTTCATGCCGATCGACCAGCCCACTTCGAGCAGACCGGCGAGAAGAAGAAGAACCCAGGCCATGACGGCACCTCCGAGACATCGGGCGATACGGGGTGCGTCGTCTTGTCGTACCCGGTACGGCGCGTCTCGTCGGGTTCTCCCCCACCGTAGCAAAGGGCAGCGAAAAGGGCCGGTGACCTCCGCCACCGGCCCCCTCCCGCCGCTCCGCTACAGGTACAGCCCGGTGGAGTCCTCCGACCCCTCCAGCCGCTCCGCGGCCACGGCGTGCAGGTCCCGCTCGCGCATCAGCACGTACGTCGCCCCGCGCACCTCGACCTCGGCACGGTCCTCCGGGTCGTACAGCACCCGGTCACCGGGCTCGACGGTCCGGACGTTCTGCCCGACCGCGACGACCTCGGCCCAGGCCAGCCGCTTGCCCACCGCGGCCGTCGCCGGGATCAGGATGCCGCCGCCGGAGCGCCGCTCGCCCTCGGGCAGGTCGGACTTCACGAGCACGCGGTCGTGCAGCATGCGGATGGGCAGCTTGTCGTGGGTGGTGTTCTCGCTCACGCCCCGAACCTACCTGTCCGCACGCCTCCCGTACCGCGCAGGGTCATCCGCGCCTGCGGCGCGCCGAGACCACGAGCAGCCCGACCACACCGACCGCGAGCAGCGCGACGGGGACGACGCGCTCCAGGCGCGGGCTCCCGTCCTCGTGCCGCATGCCGTCACGCAGGTCGGTCACGACGCGGTTCACGGAGGCGAAGGCCCGCCCCGCGGTCTGGTCGACGGTCGAGGCGACCCGGGCCCGCGCGTCCCCGATGATCGTCTGCGGGTGCATGCGCACGCCGATCTCGTCGAGCGTCTCGGCGAGCTGCTCGCGGCGGCGGACGATGTCCGCCTCGATCTGTGCGGGGGTCCTGGCTTCCGACACCGCGCTGCCTCCGTCGTCGTGGTCGTGATCGTGTGGGGGCGTAGTCCGCCGTGAACAGTCTGTCAGCTTAGTCTCGTGACGTACCGATCCCCTCCCGAGGAGACTGTCAGATGAGCGAGCGACTCCAGCCGGGCGACACCGCCCCCGCCTTCACCCTGCCCGACGCGGACGGCAACGAGGTCTCGCTCGCCGACCACAAGGGCCGGAAGGTGATCGTCTACTTCTACCCCTCCGCGCTGACGCCGGGCTGCACGAAGCAGGCGTGCGACTTCACGGACAACCTGGACGTCCTGGCCGCGGCCGGCTACGACGTCATCGGCGTCTCCCCCGACAAGCCGGAGAAGCTGGCGAAGTTCCGCGAGCAGGAGCACCTGAAGGTCACGCTGGTCAGCGACCCGGAGAAGGAGACGCTGGCGGCGTACGGGGCCTTCGGCGAGAAGAAGCTGTACGGCAAGACGGTCACGGGCGTCATCCGCTCCACGGTGGTCGTCGACGAGTCGGGCAAGGTCGAGCACGCCTTCTACAACGTGAAGGCGACGGGCCACGTGGCCAAGATCCTCAAGGACCTGGCCATCTGACCCCCGAGCGGGCCGCCCCACCCGGCGCGGCCCGCTCCGCTTGTCGGCCGCTCCGAGCCGCACCCGTCCGGTCACCGGCTCGTTACTCCGTACGAGGGCCGCACGCGTGGCCGGGAGGGGAGAGCCGTGGGGGTCAGGTACACGCCGGAGCTGCTGCGAGCGGCAGCTCGCGGGACGGACAACTGGGACGACGCCGTCCGGTGGTGCGGGGGCACACCCAGCAGCGGCAGCAGGCGCTACCTGCGGGCGAAGATGCGGGAGAGCGGGGTCGACTGCTCCCATTTCCCCACCACGTGGGCACGGCACACAGAGGCGCGGCTCCGGGAGCTGGTGGCCGAGTCCGCATCCGTCGTGGAGGTGGTCAAGCGCCTCGGCATCAGCAACGTCGGGGGCAACCAGACGCACATCTCCCGGCGCATCGCGGCCCTGGGTATCGACACGTCCCATTTCGCCGCCACCCGCAATCCCCGTCCGAAGGGGGCGCTGGGGCCGACTCTGTCGCTCAGGAAGCCGCAGGACGGCAGGGTCCCGGGCGAGCGCCTCCTGCGTCAGCTGCTGAAGGCCGGAGTGCCGGAGGTGTGCGCCGAGTGCGGGATCGGCCCGTCCTGGAACGGCAGGCCGCTCCGCCACGAGGTCGATCACGTCAATGGCGAGTGGTGGGACAACCGGCGGGAGAACCTCCGTCTCCTGTGCCCCAACTGTCACGCGACCACGGACACTTACCGTGGCCGCAAGGGGAGGAAGCCCGCATGAGCGAGGTCAGGTTCACCAGGGACCTGCTCAGCCGAACCGCGCCCCGGGCCACCAGTCTGGTCGACCTGCTGAGGCTGCTGGGCGTGCCGCTCCTGGCAGGCCCCCGCCGGTACGTGGGCGCCAGGCTGGCCCACTACGGGATCGACACCTCCCACTTCGTGGACGAGCCACTCCCCGTCAGGATCCGGCAGCGCTACACGGCGGAACGGCTCCGGGAAGCGGCGGCCCGCACGGACAGCATCGCCGGGATGCTCTCTTTCATGGGCGTCGAGCCCTACAACAGTGCCCCTGTGCACATCGGCAAGCTGCTCGATCGCTTCGGGATCGACACGTCGCACTTCTCGCACCGGCCCCCTGCGCTGTCGCGCCGCTTCTTCGCCCGCGACGAGATCGAACCCGCAGTCGCCGGGTCGAAGAGCATGGCGGACGTCATGCGCGCGCTCGGCCACCATCCGTACGACGGAGCCGCACGCGCCAAGGCACGGCGCAGCATCGAGGAGTACGGGCTGGCGACCGGGCACTTCACGGGGCAGGGACACGCCCTTGGCAGCCGATCGCCCGGGCGCAGGTCCGCGGCGGAGATCCTCAGGCGGCTCGACGACGGATCCGCACGCACCAAGACGGCGACGCTCCGCCGTGCCCTCGACGACGTCGGCGTCCCGCATGTGTGTGCGGAGTGCGGTATCGGGGACGTCTGGCGCGGCCGCAGACTCGTCCTCGAGATCGATCACGTCAACGGTGACCGGCTGGACAATCGCCGAGCGAATCTCCGCTGTCTGTGCCCCTCGTGCCACAGCCAGACCCTGACCTTCGCCAAGCCGGGGCGCAAGGCCGTCCCTTCGCAACGGACTGCTGTCCGCGACCAGTAAGGTGGTCGCACGGGTCCGTACCCCAGCTGGCCGAGAGGGCGCCGGTTTAGGTCCGGTGTGTCGTGGGTTCGAGTCCCACCGGGCCCACGACGAAAGGGCGGTGTTCCCCACAGGAACACCGCCCTTCGGCGTGTGCGGGTGTCGTCAGTCCAGGAGGGCGCGGATGAAGGGGACCAGGGCGCGGAAGGCCTGGCCGCGGTGGGAGATGGCGTTCTTCTCGGCCGGGGTCAGTTCCGCGCAGGTGCGGGACTCGCCGACGGGCTGGAGGATCGGGTCGTAGCCGAAGCCGCCCGTGCCCGACGGGGAGTGGCGCAGGGTGCCGAGGAGGCGGCCCTCCACGACGCGTTCGGTGCCGTCGGGGAGTGCGAGGGCCGCCGCGCACGCGAAGTGGGCTCCGCGGTTCTCGTCGGCGATGTCGCCGAGCTGGGCGAGGAGCAGGTCCAGGTTGGCCTTGTCGTCGCCGTGGCGGCCGACCCAGCGTGCGGAGAAGATGCCGGGGGCGCCGTGCAGGACGTCCACGCAGAGGCCGGAGTCGTCGGCGACGGCGGGCAGACCGGTGGCTCGGGCCAGGGCGTGGGCCTTGAGGAGGGCGTTCTCGGCGAAGGTGACGCCGGTCTCCTTGACGTCGGGGATCTCCGGGTACGCGTCCGCGCCGACCAGCCCGTGGGGCAGGCCGGCGTCGGAGAGGATGGCGCGCAGTTCGGAGACTTTGCCCGCGTTGCGGGTCGCGAGGATCAGGCTGCTGGGCGTCGAGGTCATGCCCCCATTATCCCGGGGTGCAGACCTTGGAGATCTCGCTCGCGGCGTCGGCGACGGGCTGGATGTCCGGGACGGAGTTGCCGCTGTCGATGGAAGTGCGGACGTTCTTGACGGCCGTGTTCATCGAGTCGATGGCCTTGCCCAGGTCGGCGTTGTCGGTCTGGTCGCCGATCTTCTTGAGGTTCGCCTCGATCTGGTCGAGGGCGTTCTTGGCGTCCTGCGGGCTGTTGCCCGCCTGGGAGACGGCCTGCTGGAGGTCGTTCGCGCCGTCCGTGATGGCGACGGCGGTGTTCGCGCAGTCCATGGCCGTGGAGATGGCGTCGCAGGCGGTGAGGGCCGAGACGGTCAGGACGGCTGCCGCGGCGACCGCCGCTATGCGGAGCTTCATGCGTTTCTCCCGAGAGGACCTGTACGAAGTGGACGTGGGCGTGGGCGGGCACGGGCGGGCGCACGGTCGTTGCACCGTGCGCCCGTTGTCGTGTCCGTTGCTCCTTGGGACGCCGGGGGGCGTCCGCCGGTTGCCCGGCTACAGGCCCAGCGCGCCGCGCTGGATGGCTTCGAGGTCCGCGCAGCCGCCGGCGGCGAGGTCGAGGAGGGCGTTGAGTTCCTTGCGGTCGAAGGGCTCGCCCTCGGCGGTGCCCTGGACCTCGACGAAGCGGCCGTCGCCCGTGCAGACCACGTTCATGTCGGTCTCGGCGCGCACGTCCTCCTCGTAGCAGAGGTCGAGGAGCGGGACACCGTCGACGATGCCGACGCTGACGGCGGCGACGGTGCCGGTGAGGGGCTTGCGGCCGGCCTTGATCAGCTTCTTCTGCTGGCCCCAGGCGACGGCGTCGGCGAGGGCGACGTAGGCGCCGGTGATGGCGGCGGTGCGGGTGCCGCCGTCGGCCTGGAGGACGTCGCAGTCGAGGACGACGGTGTTCTCGCCGAGGGCCTTGTAGTCGATGACGGCGCGCAGGGAGCGGCCGATGAGGCGGGAGATCTCGTGGGTGCGGCCGCCGATCTTGCCGCGGACGGATTCGCGGTCGCCGCGGGTGTTGGTGGAGCGCGGCAGCATCGAGTACTCGGAGGTGACCCAGCCTTCGCCGCTGCCCTTGCGCCAGCGCGGGACGCCTTCGGTGAAGGAGGCGGTGCAGAAGACCTTGGTGTCTCCGAAGGAGATGAGGACGGAGCCCTCGGCGTGCTTGCTCCATCCGCGTTCGATGGTGACCGGGCGGAGCTGTTCGGGCGTACGGCCGTCGATGCGAGACATGGGTCCGAGCCTAGTGGACACCCCTCTGCGCGCAGACCCGTCTCTGCGCGAGGACCCCGCCTCCGTGCAAGGACCCCGCCCCTACGCGAAGACCCCGTCCGGGGTGCGGGACGGGGTCCGTCGGTGCTTCGGGCCGTGGGCCCTGGCTCAGGGGGTGCGGGTCACATCATGTCTTCGATGTCGGCGGCGATGGGGTCGGCGTCGGTGCCGATGACGACCTGGACCGCGGTGCCCATGCGGACGACGCCGTGGGCGCCGGCGGCCTTGAGGGCGGCCTCGTCCACGAGGTCGGGGTTGACGACCTCGGTGCGCAGGCGGGTGATGCAGCCTTCGACCTCTTCGATGTTCTCGATGCCGCCGAGCCCGGCGACGATCTTCTCAGCCTTGGTGGCCATGTGTTTCTCCCTGAGTGATGCGAAGAACGAGTCTCAGCGGCCGGAACATGGATACCCACCCGCACGGCCCGCGTTGTCACGGTAACGCACGGTTGGCCCATCTACGCGAGCGCGTGTCCGGTCCCTGCCGAATGATGACGATCAGCAGCAACCTGCCCACAACTGGTCTACACCAGTGTGCACGGAACTGCTGCCGCATCCAAAAAGCCGTATGCAAAAACCGTGCCGGTCAGGGAGACGCCGATGAGTGCGAGCAGCACCGCCGCAGTACCACGACCGTCCCGGCGCAACAGCCTCTACCAGGGGCTGCAGAAGATGGGGCGGAGCCTGCAGCTGCCGATCGCGGTACTGCCGGCGGCCGGCATCCTGAACCGGCTGGGGCTGATCGACGCCGAGGGGACCGGTGTCTGGCCGCAGATCGCCAAGGTGATGGCGGCGGCGGGCGGCGCCCTGCTCAACGCCGACCTCGGCCTGCCGCTGCTCTTCTGCGTCGGCGTCGCGATCGGGATGGCGAAGAAGGCGGACGGTTCGACGGCGCTGGCGGCGGTGGCCGGCTTCCTCGTCTACCGCAGCGTGCTGCGGGCGTTCCCGGTGCCGTGCCCGGACGGGACGAAGGACGTCGGGGGCGGCTGTCTGGGGCCGGACGAGACGTTCGCGCAGTACACCTTCCAGAATCCGGGGGTGTTCGGCGGCATCGTCATGGGCCTGCTGGCGGCGTGGTTCTGGCAGCGCTACCACCGGGTGAAGCTCGTGGACTGGCTCGGCTTCTTCAACGGCCGCCGGCTCGTCCCGATCATCATGGCCTTCGTGGCGATCGCCTTTGCCGCGCTCTGCCTGTGGATCTGGCCGCCGATCGGTGCCGCACTGGAGAGCTTCTCCGACTGGCTGGTGGGCCTGGACTACTGGGGTGCGGGCATCTTCGGCGTCGCGAACCGGGCCCTGCTGGTGATCGGCCTGCACCAGTTCCTGAACGTGCCGGTGTGGTTCCAGTTCGGCAGCTTCACCAAGCCGAACGGCGAGGTGGTGCACGGTGACATCAACATGTTCCTCAGCGGTGACCCGGACGCGGGCCTGTTCCTGACGGGCTTCTTCCCGATCATGATGTTCGCCCTGCCGGCGGCGGCCCTGGCGATCACGCACTGCGCGAAGCCGCAGCGGCGCAAGGAGGTCGGCGGGTTGATGCTGTCGGTGGCGCTCACCTCGTTCGTCACGGGGATCACGGAGCCGCTGGAGTACTCCTTCCTCTTCGTCGCGCCGGCGCTGTACGCGGTCCACGCGGTGCTGACGGGCGTTTCGATGGCGGTGACGTGGGCGTTCGGCGTGCACGACGGCTTCAGCTTCTCGGCGGGTCTGATCGACTACGTCATCAACTGGGGGCTGGCCACGAAGCCGTGGCTGATCATCCCGATCGGCCTCGGGTTCGCGGTCGTCTATTACGCCGTCTTCCGCTTCGCGATCACGAAGTTCGACATTCCGACGCCCGGCCGGGAGTCGGACGAGGAGATCGAGGCGATGCAGGCGGAGAACACCAAGGCGTAACCGGCCCGGCCCGCAGGGCCGTTCGGCCCGGCCCGCGAAGGCCCTCGGATCACGGATCCGGGGGCCTTCGTCCTGCCCGTGGGTGCGGGTGCCGGGGTGGCCGCGGCGGCACCCGTTCCGTGTGGCGTAGACCACAGGAAAACGAAGGTTCCTTATCTATCCCTCACCGTGCTACAACTGGTCTACACCACGATTGGTGTAGACCACGCGGGCCTGTCCGAGCCCGCGTACCCCCATTTCTGAGACGTCGCCGTCCCCCGTTCTTTTCCCCGTCGGCGTCGCCTTGCCCACTGGAGGAAGTTGTGTCCACGGCTACCGCCCCCGCGGCGGAAAAGAAGAAGGGCGCTGGCGTGATGGCCGTCATGCAGCGCATCGGCCGGAGCCTCATGCTCCCCGTTGCCGTGCTGCCCGCCGGCGCGCTCCTGCTCCGCCTGGGCGCGGACGACATGCTCGGCGACAAGGACGTCTTCCCGACGTTCGTGCTCAAGATCGCCGGCTACATGGCAGCCGGTGGTGGCGCGATCCTCGACAACATGGCGCTGCTGTTCGCCGTCGGCATCGCGATCGGCTTCGCCAAGAAGTCGGACGGTTCCACCGCCCTGGCCGCCGTCACCGGTTACCTCGTCTTCCAGAAGGTCCTCGCCACCTTCACCGACAGCAACCTGCCCCAGGTCGCCAAGGTCGTCGGCGGCAAGATCGTCATGGTGGACGCGCCGGTCAACGCGGGTGTGCTCGGCGGCGTCGTGATGGGCATCATCGCCGCGCTGCTCTACCAGAAGTTCTACCGGACCAAGCTGCCGGACTGGGCGGGCTTCTTCGGCGGCCGCCGCCTCGTCCCGATCCTCTCCGCCCTCGCGGGTCTGGTCACGGGCATCGTCTTCGGTCTCATCTGGCCGGTCCTGGGCACGGGTCTGCACAACTTCGGTGAGTGGCTGACCGGCTCGGGCGCCGTCGGCGCGGGCATCTTCGGTGTCGCCAACCGTGCGCTCATCCCGATCGGCATGCACCACCTGCTGAACTCCTTCCCGTGGTTCCAGGCCGGTTCGTTCGACACCCCCACCGGCGCCGTCCACGGTGACATCGGCCGCTTCCTCGCCGGCGACCCGACCGCCGGACAGTTCATGACCGGCTTCTTCCCGATCATGATGTTCGCCCTCCCGGCGGCCTGCCTCGCGATCGTCCACTGCGCGCGCCCCGAGCGCCGCAAGGTCGTCGGCGGCATGATGTTCTCCCTCGCGCTCACCTCCTTCGTCACCGGTGTGACCGAGCCGATCGAGTTCACCTTCATGTTCATCGCCCCGGTGCTGTACGCGATCCACGCGGTGCTGACCGGTATCTCCATGGCGCTCACCTGGGCCCTGGGCATGCGCGACGGCTTCGGCTTCTCGGCCGGTCTGGTCGACTTCCTGCTCAACCTGGGCATCGCGGAGAAGCCGTGGATGCTGGCTCTCGTGGGCCTGTGCTTCGCGGCGGTCTACTACGTGATCTTCCGCTTCGCGATCATCAAGTGGAACCTCCCCACCCCGGGCCGCGAGTCCGACGAGGAGCTCGCCGAGCTGCAGAAGGCCGAGGCCAAGTAAGCAGCCCCGCCTCATACGGAAGCCCCCGCTCTCTCCTCCGGGAGGGCGGGGGCTTGCGCATGTTCACGGGTGCCGCTCAGACTTCGTAGACCGCGCCCGCGTACGCCAGGTCGACCGGGCCGTCGTAGACCGCGCGGGCGTCGGCGAGGTTCTGCGCGGGGTCCGTCCACGGCGGGATGTGGGTGAGGACGAGCCGTCCGACGCCGCCGGCGTGCGCGTACTCCCCGGCCTCGCGGCCGTTGAGGTGGAGGTCCGGGATGTCCTCCTTGCCGTGCGTGAAGGAGGCTTCGCAGAGGAAGAGGTCGACGCCCTCGGCGAGCTGGCCCAGCTCGGGGCAGACGCCGGTGTCGCCGGAGTAGGTGAGCGAGCGGCCGCCGTGCTCGATGCGGATGGCGTAGGACTCGACGGGGTGCGCGACCCGCTCGGTACGGACCTGGAAGGGGCCGATCTCGAAGTTCCCGGACTTCAGGGTCCGGAAGTCGAAGACCTCGCTCATCGAGCGCTCGTCGGGGACGTCGTCGTAGGCCGTGGTCAGGCGCTTCTCGGTGCCTTCGGGGCCGAAGACGGGGATGGTGCCGCAGCGGCCGCCCTCGTGGCGGTAGTAGCGGGCGACGAAGTACGCGCACATGTCGATGCAGTGATCGGCGTGCAGATGGCTCAGGAAGATCGCGTCGAGGTCGTAGAGACCGCAGTGGCGCTGCAGGTCCCCGAGGGCGCCGTTGCCCATGTCGAGGAGCAGCCGGAAGCCGTCGGCCTCGACGAGGTAGCTCGAACAGGCCGATTCCGCGGACGGGAACGACCCCGAACAGCCGACGACGGTGAGCTTCATGGAGCGTGAACCTCCGTGGACGGTCCGTGGACGGAATGCGGGCCGTGCGTGGGTCGAGCGTAAGGCGCGAAACGTCCGGTCGCTCCTCCGCGGCAGGCCGTTGTGGGGGGAATCACCTGCGCTGTCACCCGGGGGAGCGACGGTGGGTACGGGCGTTGCCGTGCCGGGGCCTTCCCGCACGGCTACGGTCGAAACATGGACACGTCCTGGTGGCCCGCGGTGGCCGCGGTCGTGGCCCTGGCGTTGGTGATGCTGATCGCCGGGGGGCGGCTGGGCGGCACGCGCCGGGCCCCGCCCGCGCACGGCACGGGCAGGCCGCCGCACCCGCAGGCGGGTGAACTGTGGACGCTGGCGGACGGCCGGACCTGCCTGGTTCTGGGGGTCGGCCCGGTACGGGAGCACCGGGCGCGGGTCGCGTGGGTCACCGCGAAGTACGACGACCGGCGGGCCGGGGTGATCCCGTTGCCGCCGGGCACGGTGGGGATGCAGGGCCGGGCGGCCTTCCTGGAGGCGGACCGGCCGGACGAGGTGTCGCTGTGGGAGTTCCGGGCCCGGCTGGGGATGCTGGACCCGGCGGTGTGGGACGAGGTCAAGGGACTGGGAGGCGGTCGGTGATGACGGCGATCCGCTTGCGGCGCGTGTACGACCCGCCGGAGCCGGAGGCGGACGGGCTGCGGGTGCTCGTGGACCGGCTGTGGCCGCGGGGGCTGGCGAAGGCGGCGGCGGGGGTCGACGAGTGGCCGAAGGCGGTCACGCCGTCGACGGAGCTGCGGAAGTGGTTCCACGACGGGGGCTCGGCGGAGGAGTTCCGGCGGCGGTACGAGGCGGAGCTGGCGGAACCGGAGGCGGTGGCGGAGCTGGATCGCCTGCGCGGGCTGGTCGGGGACGGGGCGGTGACCCTGCTGACGGCCGTCAAGGACCCGGGGTCCAGCCACGCCGCCGTCCTGGCGGAACACCTCTCGGCCTGACCGGCCCCGGCCGCTGCGCGGAGCTTCTCCCCACCCCGCCCGTTCGCCGTTTCCCGGGCGCTGCCCGGACCCGCGCCTCAAACGCCGACGGGGCTGGAATCGCGCTGCGCGCGATCCAGCCCCGATGGGGTCAGGCCCAGAGTTGGCCCTGGAGGACCTCGATGGCCTCTTCCGTGGTCGCCGCGGTGTAGACGCCGGTGGAGAGGTACTTCCAGCCGCCGTCGGCCACGACGAAGACGATGTCCGCCGTCTCGCCGGCGGCGACCGCCTTGCGGCCGACGCCGATCGCCGCGTGCAGGGCGGCTCCGGTGGAGACGCCGGCGAAGATGCCCTCCTGCTGGAGCAGGTCGCGCGTGCGGGTGACGGCGTCGGCCGAGCCCACCGAGTAGCGGGTGGTGAGCACGGAGGCGTCGTACAGCTCGGGGACGAAGCCCTCGTCGAGGTTGCGCAGGCCGTACACGAGGTCGTCGTAGCGCGGCTCGGCCGCGACGATCTTCACGCCGGGCACGTGCTCGCGCAGGTAGCGGCCGACGCCCATCAGGGTGCCGGTGGTCCCCAGGCCGGCCACGAAGTGGGTGATCGACGGCAGGTCGGCGAGGATCTCCGGCCCGGTGGTGGCGTAGTGCGCGCCGGCGTTGTCCGGGTTGCCGTACTGGTAGAGCATGACCCAGTCGGGGTGCTCGGCGGCCAGTTCCTTGGCGACCCGGACTGCGGTGTTGGAGCCGCCGGCGGCCGGCGACGAGATGATCTCGGCTCCCCACATGGCCAGCAGGTCGCGCCGCTCCTGACTGGTGTTCTCGGGCATCACGCACACGATGCGGTAGCCCTTGAGCTTGGCCGCCATCGCCAGCGAGATGCCGGTGTTGCCGGAGGTCGGCTCCAGGATGGTGCAGCCGGGGTGCAGCCGTCCGTCCTTCTCGGCCTGCTCGACCATGTGGAGCGCGGGGCGGTCCTTGATCGAGCCGGTCGGGTTGCGGTCCTCCAGCTTGGCCCAGATCCGGACGTCGTCCGAGGGGGACAGCCGGGGCAGCCGGACCAGCGGCGTGTTGCCGACGGCGGCCAGCGGGGAGTCGTAGCGCATTACTTCGATCCGCCGGCCACGGCCGGGAGGATGGTGACGTTGTCGCCGTCCTTGAGGGCGGTGGAGATGCCGTCGAGGAAGCGGACGTCCTCGTCGTTGAGGTAGACGTTCACGAAGCGGCGCAGCTGGCCGCCGGCAGCCTGGTCGATGAGTCGCTCTCGAATGCCCGTGTGCCGCGTCTCCAGGTCCGCGAAGAGGTCGGCGAGCGTGGCGCCCTCACCGTTCACGGCCTTCTCGCCGTCGGTGTAGGTGCGGAGGATGGTGGGGATGCGGACCTCGATGGCCATGGCTGGGCTCCAGTCGTCAGGACGTAGGCAGGTGTGCGTGGGAGTGCGGGCGCGCGGTGCGTCGGCCCTCCGCGCGGAAGGGCTCCGGTGCTCAGGCGGCAGGACAGATGGCGCTGGCGAGGCGGCACAGGTCGACGTGCAGCCGCGCCACGAGCAGCAGCCTGCCGGGCGTCTCGATGCTCACGTCGTGGGGAACCATGCGGTCATGTTAACGATTCCCGGTCCCCGGTTTGGAGTGTGATCCCGCATCGTGGACGCCTTCTGCTCACATGGTGGTCAGTAGGCCGCTACGACCTGCACTTCCTCCTCGGTGATCACCCCGTCGACGATGCGGTACGAGCGGAACTGGAACTCTCCGAGCCCGTCCTCGTCGGCCGTGGACACCAGCACGTAGTGCGCGCCCGGCTCGTTCGCGTACGTGACGTCCGTGCGGGAGGGGTAGGCCTCGGTGGCGGTGTGCGAGTGGTAGACGATCACCGGCTCCTCGTCGCGGTCGTCCATCTCGCGGTAGAGCTTCAGGAGGTCCTTCGAGTCGAACTCGTAGAAGGTGGGCGAGCGGGCGGCGTTGAGCATCGGGATGAACCGCTCGGGGCGGCCGGTGCCCGCCGGGCCGGCCACGACACCGCACGCCTCGTCGGGGTGGTCCTGGCGGGCGTGCTCGACGATCCGGTCGTACAGGGCCTGGGTGAGGGTCAGCATGAGCGACAGGATAAGCAGACGGGCCCCTCCGTACCGAGGAGTGGTACGGAAGGGCCCGCATGGTGGACAGGGTGTCCACGGGGGCAGGGTTCCCGGCCGAGGCAGGCGGCCGGGAGCCGCTGCTAGGAGGCCTTGGTGAAGGCCGCGCCGCGCGGGTCGCGGTTCTTCATGACCAGGTAGGAGACGCCGAGGATGACGCCCCACAGCGGCGCGCAGTACAGCGAGACGCGGGAGTCCTTGTCGGCGCCCATCATCACGATGACCATGCCGATGAAGGCGAGGGCGAACCAGCTCGTCCAGGGGGCGCCGGGCGCCTTGAACTTCGAGCCGGGCAGCTCGCCGCGGTCGGCCTTGGCCCGGTAGCGGATCTGGCAGACCAGGATCATGATCCAGGCCCACATGCCGGAGATGGTGGCGAAGGAGACGACGTAGTCGAAGGCCTTGCCGGGGGCGACGTAGTTGATCCAGACGCCCACGAGCATCAGAGCGGCGGAGAAGGTGGTGCCGATGAGCGGGGTGCCGCTCTTGGTGAGCTTGGTGAAGACCTTCGGGCCCTGGCCGTTGAGGGCGAGGTCGCGCAGCATGCGGCCGGTGGAGTACATGCCGGAGTTGCAGGAGGACAGGGCCGCGGTCAGGACGACGAAGTTGACGATGGCGGCGCCGATGCCCAGGCCCATGCGCTCGAAGGCGGCGACGAAGGGCGAGACGCCCGGCTGGAAGTGCGTCCACGGGACGACCGACAGGATCATGATGAGCGCGCCGACGTAGAAGACGGCGATGCGCCACGGCACGGTGTTGATGGCCTTGGGGAGGGTCTTCTCGGGGTCCTTGGACTCGCCGGCGGTGACGCCGACCAGCTCGACCGCGAGGAAGGCGAACATCACAATCTGCAGGGTCATCAGCGTGCCGCCGATGCCCTTGGGGAAGAAGCCGCCGTCGTTCCACAGGTTGGAGACGGTGGCGGTGTCGGCGGCGTCGGAGAAGCCGATGGTGAGGATGCCGGCGCAGATCAGGATCATGCCGACGATGGCGGTGACCTTGACCATGGAGAACCAGAACTCCAGCTCGCCGAAGAGCTTCACGGAGATCAGGTTGGCGGCGTAGAGGATGACCGTGAAGATCAGCGCGTAGGCCCACTGCGGGAAGCTGTCGTGGGTCCAGTACGACATGTACTGCGCGGCCGCGGTGACCTCGGTGATGCCGGTGACCACCCAGAACAGCCAGTACGTCCATCCCGTCACGTAGCCCCAGAACGGGCCCAGGAACTCGCGGGCGTAGTCCGAGAAGGAGCCGGAGACGGGGCGGTACATGAGCAGCTCGCCCAGGGCCCGCATGATGAAGAAGATGACCAGGCCCGCGATCGCGTAGGCCAGGATCAGGCTGGGGCCCGCCTTGGAGATCGCCTTGCCGGCGCCCAGGAAGAGGCCGGTGCCGATGGCTCCGCCGATCGCGATCATCTGGATCTGGCGGGCGCCGAGCGTGCGGTGGTAGCCCTCGCCGCCATCGCCCTGGGTGCCCTCGCCGGGCGTGTTGCCGTGCTGCTCGACCTGCACTGAGGTCATGTCTGGTGCGCCTTTCTCCACTGCCGGCCCGCGCCTTCGTTGGCTGCGGATCGGGTCCTCGATCCCCCCGGATACGGATGGAGTTGCACCCGGCGGTCTGCCGGTTCAAGCGGGCCGGGAGACATGGGTGGCGTCCCTTCGGCGGTCGTGAAGATTTATCACGTGCTTACGACTGCCCGAGGGGGAGAAATGTGGTGCACGGCATCAAAATTTCCGGACAAAGCGCAGCGATCATGACAGATCACCGCATCGCGGTGATCTGATCGTTATCCGGATTTGAGCGTCCGCTGAGCGAACGGTGTTCCTTCTTGAGGTTCCTCAGAGGGTTTCGATCAAGGATTCCTGGAGTCCGCCCAGCCAGAGGTACGCCATCACCATCGGCTTGCGCGGGTCGTCGTCCGGCAGCCGGAAGAGCGCGGCGCCCTCGTCGTCCTCGGTGATGTCGAGCCGGGAGGCGAGGGTCAGGCGCAGGTCGTTGAGCCCGCCGAGCCAGCGCAGCGGCAGCTCGCCGGTCAGCTCCAGCACGGCGGCGCCGTCACCGGCCGGGGTGATCGCGTCCAGGCTGCGTACGAGCGACAGCGCGTCCTCGCGCTTGCGGGCGCGCAGGTCGTTCTCGGTGTAGCGGCGGAACTCGGCCGCGCGGGCCTTGAGCTCCAGCGGGTCCACGCCCTCGTCGCCCGCGCCGTCCGGAGAGCCGTAGGCATCGGGGAAGAGGCGGGCCAGCGCCGGGTCGGACGGCGGTTCGGTGGGCCCCTCGGCGAACAGCGCGGCGAGCGGGTCGGCGTCCTCGGCCGGCTCGGGGTCGCCGGGGCCGATCAGCTCCAGCATCTGGACCGCGAGGGAACGCAGGATGGAGATCTCGATCTCGTCCAGCGCGATGGCGGCTCCGCCGCCCTTCAGGGACTCGAACATCCCGGTGGACCGGCCCATCAGGTGCGGTCCTGGGAGAGGGTCGCCCACAGGCCGTAGCCGTGCATGGCCTGCACGTCGCGCTCCATTTCCTCGCGGGAGCCGCTCGACACGACCGCCCGCCCCTTGTGGTGGACGTCGAGCATCAGCTTGTGCGCCACGTCCTTCGAGTAGCCGAAGTACGCCTGGAACACGTACGCCACGTAGCTCATGAGGTTGACCGGGTCGTTGTGCACCAGGGTCACCCAGGGGACGTCGGGTTCCGGGACCGCGAAGGTCTCTTCGGCCGACTCGGTGCGTTCGATCTCAAGGGGAGCAACACTCACTCGTCCCATGCTGCCACCGTGATGGGCCCGTTGCACAAACGGGATCCACATCTCGTCACTTTGACGAAATGTGCGCTAGCATCGCCGCCATGAACCCTGCGGACCTGGGCCTGCCGGTGGACGTGCCGTCGACAGCGCTCTTCACGGACCATTACGAGCTCACGATGTTGCAGGCCGCCCTGGCCAACGGCACCGCCGACCGACGCTCGGTCTTCGAGGTGTTCACCCGGCGGCTCCCCGAGGGGCGCCGCTACGGGGTGGTCGCGGGGACCGGGCGGGTGCTGGACGCGGTGGAGAACTTCCGCTTCGACAGCGCGGTGCTGGAGTTCCTGCGCGAGCGGGCCGTCGTCGACATGCGGACGCTGGACTGGCTGGCCTCGTACCGCTTCTCCGGCGACATCTGGGGCTACCCGGAGGGCGAGGTCTACTTCCCCGGCTCGCCGATCCTGCGGGTGGAGGGCAGCTTCGCCGAGTGCGTGCTGCTGGAGACGGTGATCCTGTCGATCCTCAACCACGACTCGGCGATCGCGGCGGCCGCCTCCCGGATGTCCTCGGCGGCGGGCGACCGCCCGCTGATCGAGATGGGGGCGCGGCGCACGCACGAACTGGCCGCCGTCGCCTCGGCGCGGGCCGCGTACGTGGGCGGCTTCGCCTCCACCTCGGACCTGGCGGCCGGATTCCGGTACGGCATCCCCACCGTCGGGACCAGCGCGCACGCCTTCACGCTCGTCCACGACAGCGAGCGGGACGCCTTCACCGCGCAGGTGGCCTCGCTGGGGCGCGGCACCACCCTGCTGGTGGACACCTACGACGTGGCCGAGGCGGTGCGCACCGCCGTCGAGGTGGCGGGTACCGACCTGGGCGCGGTGCGGATCGACTCCGGGGACCTGTTGCTGGTGGCCCACCGGGTGCGCCAGCAGTTGGACGACCTGGGGGCGACCTCGACGAAGATCGTGGTCACCTCGGACCTGGACGAGTACGCCATCGCCTCGCTGGCGGCGGCTCCGGTGGACGCGTACGGCGTGGGCACCCAGCTGGTGACGGGCAGCGGGCACCCGACGTGCTCGATGGTCTACAAGCTGGTCGCGCGGGCCACCTCGGCGGACCCGAAGGCGGCGCTGGCACCGGTGGCGAAGAAGTCCTCGGGCGGGAAGACGTCGATCGGCGGGCGCAAGTGGGCGGCCCGCCGCCGGGACGCCGAGGGGGTGGCGGAGGCGGAGGTCGTGGGCGTGGGGCCGGTTCCCGCGGCCCTGGCGGACGACCAGCTGCTGACCCACCTGGTCAAGGCCGGCGAGGTGGTCGCCCGCGAGCCGCTGGAGGCGGCCCGCGACCGGCACCGCGCGGCGCGCGCGTCCCTCCCGCTGAGCGCGACCCAGCTCTCCCGCGGCGAGGCCGTGATCCCCACCGAGTACGCATAGCCCCGCGGGCCCGCCCGGCGGGAGAGCCGGGGACCGGCGCGGCGCCGCTGCGGGGGCTCCGCCCCCGAGCCCCGCGGGTCTGGGGCAAAGCCCCAGTTTCGGGAAGGGGCGGGGCAGGGGAAGAGCCCCCCGCAAGGGCCGCCGCAGCACACCATCAAGCCGAAGGGCACGCGAAATGCACCGCGCACTGATCGTCGTCGACGTACAGAACGACTTCTGCGAGGGCGGCAGCCTCGCGGTCGCGGGCGGGGCCGACGTCGCCGCCGCCATCACCGAGCTGATCGGCCAGGCGACCGCCGGGTACCGGCACGTCGTCGCCACCCGCGACCACCACATCGACCCCGGGTCGCACTTCGCGCACCCCCCGGCCGAGCCGGACTACGAGACCTCCTGGCCGGTGCACTGCGTGGCCGGGACCGAGGGGGTGGGGTTCCACCCGAACTTCGCGCCCGCCGTGGCCTCCGGCGCGGTCGCCGCCGTCTTCGACAAGGGCGCGTACGAGGCCGCGTACAGCGGCTTCGAGGGCGCGGACGAGAACGGCGAGGGCCTCGCGGCCTGGCTGCGCGAGCGGCACGTCGACGAGGTCGACGTGGTCGGCATCGCCACCGACCACTGCGTGAGGGCGACCGCCCTGGACGCCGCCCGCGCCGGCTTCACCACGCGCGTGCTGCTGGACCTGACGGCGGCCGTGGCCCCGCACACCACCGAGCGGGCCCTGGAGGAGCTCCGTGCGGCCGGTGTGGCCCTCGTGGGCACGGCCGGGCCCCGGACCCGGTAGACCGGGACACGGCCCCGGGCGGCCCCTCAGGTGCCCAGGAGGGCCCGGATGGGGTGCCACAGCTCCTGGGCGCGGTCGGGTGCGCCGCGCCACAGCAGGCCGTCCGGGTGGTGCAGGACGGCCGTCACCTCGTCGGGTGTGGGCGGCTGTGCGTTGCCCCGCAGGTACACGGCCCGCATCCCGAGGTTCCGCAGCCTGGTCAGGGCGCGGGCCCGGTTCGCGGCGTGCACCAGCACGCGGACATTTCCGCCCTCACCGGACGGCCTCGGCAGCGTGAGCGCAACGACCACGCTGCCGCCTGGCAATCTGACGAAACCTCCACCGGGCACGGCAGTCATCTCCCCCGTCAATAAGAACCTCGTACCGGGGCATCTAAACGCGATCGGCCGCCGCCCGCTAGGGGGCGACGGCCGATCATGCTTTGACCTGCGGTTCTACCGAATTACTTCTTCGAGGGACCCACCTCGACGGTCATGACCTCACCGTCGTAGGTCTCCTTCAGGATCTTGATCTTGGTGTTGGTGTCAGTGACCTTCACCGATCCGGTCGGGTTCTCGTCGGAGTAGTACTTGCCCGGGTTGCGGTCGTCGAAGACCAGGTTCGCGGGCTTCGGCTTCAGGAACAGCGACTCGCCGTTCTTGTGCAGCGTGAACGCGTCCGTGGAGTACGCGCTGAAGGTGGCGTCGTACGGCTGGATCTTGTTCCGCAGCAGGGTGCCGTCCGCCCACTTCATGGGCTTGGCGTTGGCGTCGATCGGCAGGATCAGGCCCTGGCCCGGGTGGACGCTGGTGTTGTTGTCCTTCTGGCTGGTGTCCCACTGCCAGATGAGCAGACCGTCCTGGTACGGGTAGTGCTCGACCCAGTCCGGCTTGGTGTTGCCGAAGCCGAAGTTGTACGGGCCCACCTTGAGGGTGGAGTCGTACGAGACGTAGCGGCGGTTCTCGGCCAGGTAGTACTGCGCGTACTCCTTGGTGAAGCCGGCACCGATCCGCGAGAAGCCCTTGCCGGTCCAGCCGTTGTCGCCGTTCTCGGCGCCGTCGGTGAACAGCGCGGAGCCGTCCGCGGTGATGGTGAGGGCGTCGGCCGTGAAGCCCTTGCCGCCCGCGCCGCCGTCCGTCTGGTAGCGGAAGCGGAGGTCGACCTTCTTGCCCGCGTAGGCGTCGAGCGGGAAGTTGAGGTTCTTCCAGGCACCCGAGACACCGGTGAGCGACGGGCTGCCGGAGGCGTCGGCCGGGATGGCCGTGCCGTCGGCGGTGCCGGCGAGGGCGGTCCAGGTGGCGCCGCCGTCCGTGGACACCTCGGTGTAGAGGTAGTCGTAGTCGGCCTCGATGTCCCACCAGCCCTTGAGGGACAGGGCGGCGGAGGACTTGCCCGTCAGGTCGACGGAGCGGGTGAGGGTGTTCTTGAGGTCGTCACCCATGTTGCTCCACCACTGGGTGGAACCCTCGGCGGGAGCGACGACGTCCGTCTGCACCTTCTTCTTCGGCAGCTCGACGACCAGGGCCTGCTTGTCCTTGGTGTTGAACTCCGACACACCGAGCTTGTGGGTGGACTTCGTCGCGGCCTTGGCCGTGTCGTAGTTCAGCCAGCCCAGCTGCAGCTTGTCCCAGGCGGTCATGTCGCCCGGCATGTCGCCTATGGAGTCCTTGCCGGTGCCGAGCCAGGAGCCGGCCGACATCAGGGACCAGAAGCCGACGCTGTTCTCGCCGCCACCGGTGGTGTCGTAGAGGTCGGGCAGACCGAGGTCGTGACCGTACTCGTGGGCGAAGACACCGAGGCCGCCATTCTCGGGCTGCATGGTGTAGTCGCCGACCCAGATGCCGGAGTCGCCGATCTGGGTGCCACCGGCCTTGTTGTTGGCCGGACCGGTCTTGCCCGCGGCGGTGCCGTAGGCGTACCAGCGGTGCGCCCACAGGGCGTCGGGGCCCTGCACGCCGCCGCCGGCCGACTCGTCCTCGCCCGCGTGGACGATCTGGAAGTGGTCGATGTAGCCGTCGGGCTCGTTGAAGTTGCCGTCGCCGTCGAAGTCGTAGCGGTCCCACTGGTCGTACTGGGCCAGCTTCGCCTTGATCTCGGCGTCGGTCTTCCCGGCCTTCTTCTGCGCCTCGACCCACGCCGTGACGCCGTCCTTGACGGTGTCCCAGACGTTGGAGCAGTTGGACTGGCCACAGAAGTTGGAGCCGTAACGGGCCTCGTTGTACGGGACCTTGACCCAGTCGGCGACCTCGCCCTCGACCGAGTAACGGCCCGAGGAGGTCTTCTCGTAGTACGTCTTCAGGGAGTGCTTGCCCTCGCCGCTGGCGAAGTACAGGTCCTGGAAGTACTGACGGCTGAAGTCCTTGCGCCAGGCCGTGCTGTTGTCCTTCGCACGGTCGGGCTGCGCGATCGTGTTGTGCATCGGACCGGGCGTGCCACCGTACTTCGGCACGGCCGGCTTGGGGCCGGGACCGTCCGGGTCGTGCATGGTGGTGTTGTCGACCTGGTCGCCGAACTCGACGAGGATCGTGAAGATCTTGTCGGTCTTCTCGCGGCCGAGCTCGACGTACTTCTTGTCGTCGAGCTTGACGACCTTGGAGGCGCCGCGCTGCTCGACGCCCTTCTTGCCCTGGAGGACCTGGTCCAGGGCGGCCTTGCGCTGCTGGGCCTGCTGCTCGCTGAACGGGCCCTTGAGGTCGTGCTCGACGACCTTGGCAGGGGTGGTCGGGTCCTGCCGGTCGGCCACCGGGGCGGCCGAGGCCTTGCCCTCGGCCTGGGCCGCGGTGACGGTGAAGAAGGTTGCACTGGTCGCACAGGCGGCCATGGTCACGGTGACGGCGGCAGCGCGAATCGCACGCCGTCTGGCGGAATTGCTGGTCACTTGATGTCGTTCCCCTCCCGCGGCCGCAACGTCTGAGTTCGGAACTTCTCCATAGGAGCGGGGGGTTCCGCGCGGCGCGCGTCTCAAGTGACGACATTTGACCGGAGAGACGCGAGAAAAGACAGACCTTGACTTGAACCTTACAACTGCACTATGCGGTCAGGGAGTTCCGCTATCCGGACGTTCCCCTGCCATACGGGGCGAAGGCCCCTTCCCGACCCCGATACGGGTCCGTACCGTCCCCTTTCTCCCCCTGGCCGGGCGCGAGAAATGACCCCGTGCGCCCCCTGTGCTCCGGCACCGTGTGTTAGGTCACGCTTACCGGGGGCTCGCCCCGGGCATCCCGTCTGGGAGTCACTTGACGCCCGACGTCGGTCGAGCCGACTTCCCCTCCCCCTCACCGAGGACGGATACCGCCATGCCGCGTCCGACTGCCGCACAGCTCGCGTACGGGTCCGCCACGGTCATCGTGTCGACGATCGCCATGCTGCTGCTCTCGCAGACGAGCACCGGGCTCGGCGTCGCGGTCATCTCCGCCGCCGCGCTCGCCCTGGGCCTGCTCGTCGCCCTCACCGTACCCGCGCCCCGGCGCCGGGGCCGCCACGCGGCGCGTACGGGCGCCGGCGCGGCCGCCGCGTCCGCCGACGGGGCGGCGCAGGGCGCCCGGGTGCCCGACCCGCGGACGGCTCCGGCCGAACACCCCGTCCACCACTGAGACTCGGCCCTCCGGCGGGTGCAGGACGCGCCGGCGGGCGGCCTCCTCGGGGGAGGCCGCCCGCCGGGCGTCCGGCGCCTGCGCGCCGTCCTAGGTCGCCTGGACCACCACGGTCTTGGCGGCCTTGTCATGCAGGCCCTGCTTGTACGGCTTGTCGACGAGGATCGAGATGATCAGCGCGATGGGCCACAGGCAGAAGCAGCAGATCAGCGTCGGCAGCCAGAGCACGGCGGCCCGGGTCAGGGACGTCCCGGAAGGGGGCACGGTGCCGTCGTTGAGCATGGCGACGCGCAGGCCCATCGCCTTCTTGCCGACCGTCCGGCCGTCCTTCTTGGTGAACCACCAGTCGTAGCCGAGGTAGAAGACGATCGAGATCAGGGTCATCAGCAGACCGCTGCCGCTGTACGACTTGGTGAAGACCTCGCTGACGTCCTCGCCGCGGTCGGTCTCGACCACGTAGCGGTTCGTGCCGAAGGCCAGCTGGATGAGGAACAGCGGAATCGCGACGATCACCACGTCGATGACGCGCGCGGCGAGCCGCTTGCCGAAGTCGGCGAGCGGGGGCATGCCGGCCAGCGGGTCGGGCATGCCGTAGCCGCCGCCACCGCCGTACGGGTCGCCTCCGCCGCCGTACGGGGGCGGAGGGGGCGGGTACCCCCCGCCGGGACCCGGGCCGCCCGGAGGCGGCGGACCGCCGCCGGCGGGGGGCGGCGGACCGTACGGCGAACCGCCCGACGGAGGCGTCGGTTCCTCGGGCTTCTTGCGGAACGGGTCTTCCTCGGGCGGCGGGCCCGGCGGCGGCTGGTCGGTACTCATGGCCCGAGTCGAACCCGGGTCCGCCACCCGCGCAACGGGACCGCGTCCGTTCGGGGGGACCGGCAGGACAAGGTGCGGTGCCGGGCGCCGCGGGCCAGGTGCAACGTTGACGACAGGGCCTAGCGGGCCACGTATGTCCCGGCGGCCTTGTCGTGCCAGGCCTGGCGGCGGGGGCGGTTCACGAGGCACCACAGGCTGCCGGGCAGGCCCAGGAAGGCGTACACGAGCCAGCGGCGCAGGGCCGCGGCGAAGGTCGGCGGACGCAGGGTGGCGGTGGCCAGCACGCGGACGCCCAGCAGCTTCTTGCCGGGGGTGCGGCCCCAGCGGGCGGTGGGCAGCACCTCGTAGAAGAGGCCGAAGAGGAGCACGGCCGAGAAGACCGTACCGAGGCCGGTGGCGATGGTCGCGTCGAGCAGCCAGACGGTGGTGGTGCGGCCGCTCGCGCGGGCCGCGTCGACCTTGGCCTGGACGTGGGCGGTGGCCCCGGGCAGCAGGGGCAGGGCGACGGCGGCGGCCACGGCGCCGTGCACGAGGGAGTCCAGGGCCCGGGCGAGGGCACGGCGTACCAGCCCGGCGGGGCGCACGGCCCGTTCGGCCATCCGCTCGAAGACGGCCCGGGGCGTGCCGGCCCGGCCGGTACGGGCGCCCGTGCGGGCCTCCTCGGACCCGCTGGGCTCCCAGCCGGCGGCGGCCGGCTCCGCCGCCGGGGCCGCGTCCGCGGCGGGCTGCGGCACCTTCGGGCGGACGCCCGCCGGGCGGGGCTCCCACACCTCGGGCCGGGCGGGCGCGGCGGCCCGCTCGGGGGCCGGGGCGGGGGCCGCAGCGGGAGCCGGGGTCGGAGCGGGGGCCGGGGTGGCAGCGGGGGCCGGGGTCGCCTCGGGCCAGGAGGAGGTGACCCCCGTGGGGCCGGGGCCGCCCGTGCCGGGGGCGTCGGGCCATGCCGGGGCGGCCGGGGCCGCGGGGGTCTGAGCGGCCGGGGAGCGCGCCGACAGGATGCCCGCGGACGGTGCGGGGAGCCTCGCGGGCTCCGCCGCGGGGGACGGCGTACGGGCCAGGGAGATCCCCGCGGCCCGGGCGGACGGCTGCCCGGGCTCGGCGGCGGGCGCAGAAGCCGGGGCGGGTGCGGGCGCCGGGGCGGGTGCGGGCGCCGGGGCGGTGGCCGGTTCCGGTTCGGCGTCCTGCGGGCTGCCCCAGGACACCCGCCGGTCGCGCGGCCCGCCGAAGCCGGCCTGGTGCACGGGGTCGGCCTGCCACACCACCGGGGCCGGTCCCGGTTGCGGCGCGGGCTCCGGCAGCGTCTCGGTCGCGGAGGTCTCGTCCAGGAACACCGGCCCCGTCTCGTCGGCGCGGACGGCGGGCGCGCCGAGGGGAGCCCGGGCGGTGAGCGGGCGGACCGGGACGGGAGCCGGGGCGGGGGCGGGGACGGGCGTGGGGACGGGGGCGGGCGCCGCCGGGGCGGGGCGGCTCGTACCCGGGACCCAGGCCGCGCCGTTCCAGTACCGGATGTACCCCGGGATGGACGGGTCCGGATAGTAGCCCTCGCGGGCCGCGTGCTCGCCGTCACCAGGGGAGGCCGTCATGTCCCCAACTCCGATCGTGGCTTGAGGCTTGTGCAAGGGGAGGACCATAGCCAAGAACCGTGGGCCGACAGGTCCGGTAACGGGAGAATCCAAGCCATTGAGCGAACGTCACTCCACACTACGGTTTTCGGCCAGCCGACAGGATTCGGCCAATCTTGCGTTCGTCGCCGAAAGTCGCGTCATACCCGGGCACATGAGGGCTCTCTGCGGGTGTGGGGCGGTAACCGGCCCCACGCACCGAACCGAAGTGAGGCAGTCATGCACCACCCCGTCATCGAGCGCGAGCTGGAACTGAAGCTGGTCCTGTCACCCGAGCGCAGCATCCCCGTGCCCGCACGGCTGCTCTACCTCACGGAAGACCCGTACGCCGTCCACGTCACCTTCCACACCGGCTCGGACACCCCGGTCTACTGGACCTTCGCCCGCGAGCTGCTCGTGGAGGGGGTGTTCCGCCCGTGCGGTCACGGTGACGTCCGGATCTGGCCCACGAAGGTCGACAACGAGGCCGTGCTCTGCATGGCGCTCAGCTCCCCCGACGGCGACGCCCTCCTGGAGGCCCCGGCGCTGTCGGTGTCGGCGTGGCTGGAGCGGACCCTGGACGTCGTCCCGCCGGGCAGCGAGTCCGAGCGGCTCGGCCTGGACGCGGCGCTGGCGGAGCTGCTCACCCCGACCCCGGCCGACGACCTGTGGCTGCGCGACCCGTGGCCGTCGGACGAGTCGGCGGACGGGGACCTGTGATGACGAACGGTCCCCGCACGCCGCGCGGCCCCCGCAATCCGCGCGGGCGCCGGATACCGCGCGCCCTGCGCAACCCGGCCGGTCTGCGCCTCGTACGGTCAGAAGAGCTTGCCGGGGTTGAGGAGCGCCAGTGGATCGAAGGCCTGCTTGACGGCGCGCTGCATCTCCATTCCGACCGGCCCGAGTTCACGGGCGAGCCATTCCTTCTTGAGTACGCCGACGCCGTGTTCGCCGGTGATGGTCCCGCCGAGGGAGAGGCCGAGTCCCATGATCTCGCCGAACGATGCGCGCGCCCGCCGCGTCTCGTCCTCGTCGGCGGGGTCGAAGCAGACGATGGGGTGGGTGTTGCCGTCGCCGGCGTGCGCGCAGACGCCGATGAGGAGGCCCTGGGCGCGGGCGATGGCGGCGGTCCCGTCGAGCATCTCCCCGAGCCGGGAGCGGGGCACGCACACGTCGTCGATCATCGTGGCGGGCCGGAGCGCCTCCAGCGCGGGGAAGGCCATCCGACGGGCCTGGAGCAGCAGTTCCGACTCCGCCTCGTCCTCGGCGGGTACGACGGCGGTGGCTCCGGCGGCCGTGCACAGCGTGCCCACGGCGGTGAGGTCCTCGGGGGCGTGCGGGGTGTCGAAGGCGGCGAGCAGCAGCGCCTCGGTGGCCTCGGGCAGGCCCATCCTGCCGAGGGCGTTGACGGCGTGGACGGTCGTACGGTCCATCAGTTCCAGCAGGGAGGGGGTCAGTCCGGCCTCCATGACGGCGCAGACGGCTTCGCAGGCGGCGGCGACGGAGGGGAACTCCGCGGCCAGGACCAGTTGCCGGGGCGGCGCCGGCTTGAGGGCGAGGACGGCCCGCACGACGATCCCGAGGCTGCCCTCGGAGCCGACGAAGAGCCGGGTGAGGTCGTATCCGGCGACGCCCTTGGCGGTGCGCCGGCCCGTGCGCAGGAGGCGGCCGTCGGCGAGGACGACGTCGAGGCCGAGGACGTACTCGGCGGTGACGCCGTACTTGACGCAGCACAGGCCGCCCGAGGCGGTGCCGATGTTGCCGCCGATGGTGCACTGCTCCCAGCTGGAGGGGTCGGGCGGGTAGTACAGGCCCCGTTCGGCGACGGCCCGTGAGAGGACGGCGTTGACGACGCCCGGTTCGACGACGGCGATCCGGTCGACGGCGCTGATCTCCAGGATCCGGTCCATCTTCACCAGGGACAGCACGATGCAGCCGTCGGTGGCGTTGGCGCCGCCCGACAGGCCCGTGCGGGCGCCCTGCGGGACCACGGGGATCCGGAGGGCGGTGGCGGTGCGCATGACGTGCTGGACCTGTTCGACGGTCCGGGGAAGGACGACGACCGCCGGGGTGCCGGCGGCGCAGAAGCTGGCCATGTCGGTGGCGTAGGAGGCGGTCACCTGCGGGTCGGTGAGGAGGGCGTCGGCGGGGAGCCCTTCGAGGAGGCTCGCGCGCAGACGTGCGGAGAGGTCATCATCCATGGGGCCAGCGTGGCACCCGGGGCCATCGGTGTGAACACGCCCGCGCCCGTCTTCGGACACCCCGGCCTGCTCTTCATATTGACGCACAGTGACCCCATGGACCGTATCGACGACGATTCGCAGACGCCGGCGCCGCCCGTGACCTTCACCGGCCGCAAGACGCTCGTGGCCGCCGGGGTGGCGGTGGTCCTGATCGCCGGGGCCCTGTTGATCAGGCCGGCCCGGACGGGTGACGACGCCCGTCCGCCGGGGCCGAGCGAGCGCGCCGCCGCGGCGGTGGGCATGGGTGCGCCCGCCGGGGCGACCGACGTGGTGGCGCTGGTGGCGGACCGGGAGAAGTGGGTGGCGTCGCACGCCGACGACCACGCCTCGTGGGCCGTCCTGGGCTCCGCCTACCTGGAACAGGCGCGGCGGACCGCGGACTCGGCCTGGTACCCGAAGGCGGAGAAGGCCCTGAAGCGGTCGCTGGAGGTGCGTCCGGCGGAGAAGGGCAACTTCGACGCGATGACGGGCATGGGCGCGCTGGCCAATGCCCGGCGGGACTTCGGGACCGCCCGGAAGTGGGGCGAGCTGCTGCGGGCGCAGGCGCCGCGGCGGTGGTCGGCGTACCCGGTGCTGGTGGACGCGTACACGGGACTCGGCGATTACAAGGGCGCCCAGAAGGCGATGGAGCTGCTGCTGGAGCTGCGGCCGGGGCTGGTGGCGCACATCAGGGCCTCACAGGTCTACCGGGACCGTGGCTGGCGCGAGGACGCGGTGGTGTCGATGGAGTCGGCGGCGGCCGCGGCGAAGGCGCCGGCGGAGAAGGCGTACGCGCTGTTCCGGCTCGGGGAGCTGTCATGGGAGCGGGGTGACGCGGCGGAGGCGCTGCGCCAGTACGAGGGGGCGCTGCGGACGGATCCTGCGCAGGCGGAGGCGCTGGCCGGGCGGGCCCGGGCACTGGCGGCGCTGGGCCGCGGCGGGGAGGCGGTCCGGGACTACCGGATGGCGCTGGGGCGGACCCCGGTGCCGCAGCTGGCGCGGGAGCTGGGCGAGCTGTTGGAGTCGCTGGACCGGGGGCAGGAGGCGCGGGCGCAGTACGCCGCGCTGGCGACCATGGCGGCCCGGGACGGCGCGAACGGGGTGGACGAGGACGTGGTCCTGGGCCTGTACGAGGCGGACCACGGGGATCCGGCGGCGGCGGTGCGGCGGCTGTCGGCGGAGTGGGAGCGGCACAAGAGCATGGAGGCGGCGGACGCGCTGGGGTGGGCACTGCACCGGGCGGGCGAGCACGCGGCGGCCCTGGAGTACGCGAAGAAGGCGACGGAGCCGGGGCTGCGCAGCGCCGACTTCGCCTACCACCGGGCGATGATCGAGCGGGCCCTGGGCGACGAGGCGGGGGCGCGGCGGCACCTGCAGGAGGCGCTGCGGACGAACCCGTACTTCTCGCCGGTGCGGGGGCCGCTGGCGAAGGAGGCGCTGGCGTCGATCGGCCAGCCGCCCCCGGGCGGCCCGGAGCACCTGCAGCCGGTCGAGCCCTGGGTCGAGCCGGAGCTTCCGAAGCCGAACCCCAAGCCGAAGCCCGCGGCGAAGCCCGACCCGAAGCCCTCCCCGACCCGCTGACCCCGCACGGGCGCACGGCCCCGTACGGCCCCGTGCGCGGGGTGGCGGTGCGCCGCGTTTTGGCCCACTCCCCTCCGGAGGACACCACGCGGCGCCGCGCCCGGTCCCGCGCACCGGGGCCGACGGCAGGCCATGCCCCAGGCCCCCGGCGTCCGCCGGGGGCCTGGGGCACGTGTGTGACGCGACCTCAGAGGTTGCCGCGCTTCTCCTGCTCGCGCTCGATGGCCTCGAACAGCGCCTTGAAGTTGCCCTTGCCGAAGCCCATCGAGCCGTGGCGCTCGATGATCTCGAAGAAGACCGTCGGGCGGTCCTGCACCGGCTTGGTGAAGATCTGCAGCAGGTAGCCGTCCTCGTCGCGGTCGGCCAGGATCTTCAGCTCGCGCAGCTCGTCGATCGGCACGCGGGTGTCGCCGACCCACTCGCCGAGGGTGTCGTAGTAGGAGTCCGGGACCGACAGGAACTGCACGCCCGCCGCACGCATCGTGCGGACGGTGGCGACGATGTCGTTCGAGGCCAGCGCGATGTGCTGGACGCCGGGGCCGCCGTAGAACTCCAGGTACTCGTCGATCTGCGACTTCTTCTTCGCGATGGCCGGCTCGTTGATCGGGAACTTGACCTTCTTGGTGCCGTCCGCGACCACCTTGGACATCAGTGCCGAGTACTCGGTCGCGATGTCGTCGCCCACGAACTCCTTCATGTTCGTGAAGCCCATGACCTTGTTGTAGAAGGCGACCCACTCGTTCATGCGGCCGAGTTCCACGTTGCCGACGCAGTGGTCGATGGCCTGGAAGGTGCGCTTGGCCGGGGCCGCGACCATCGGCTCGACGGCGACGTAGCCCGGCAGGTAGGGGCCGGTGTAGTCGCCGCGCTCCACGAGGGTGTGGCGGGTCTTGCCGTAGGTCGCGATGGCGGCCATGACGACCGTGCCGTGCTCGTCCTTGACCTCGTACGGCTCGTCGAGGCCGCGGGCGCCCTGCGCGACGGCGTAGGCGTAGGCCGCGCGGGCGTCCGGGACCTCGATGGCGAGGTCGACGACGCCGTCGCCGTGCTCGGCGACGTGCTCGGAGAGGAAGCGGCCGTGGTCGGTCGTCGCCTTGATGACCGAGGTCAGCACGAAGCGGGCGGAGCCGTTGGTCAGGACGTAGCTGGCCGTCTCGCGGCTGCCGTTCTCCGGTCCGGAGTAGGCCACGAGCTTCATGCCGAAGGCGGTCGAGTAGTAGTGCGCGGCCTGCTTGGCGTTGCCGACGGCGAAGACGACCGCGTCCATCCCCTTCACCGGGAAGGGGTCTGCCTCACGCGCGGTGTGCGGGGTGGTTTCGAGGTTCGCCAGAGACTCAGTCATGAGCGCAGAGTCCCGCCGATCCACAAGCTGCGCAATAGTTTCCTGAATGACTGTACACACTGCACAGCAGAGCCGGAGCATGGCTGAAACATCTGTGCACTATGACCACCCACGGACACGCGTGGGCACCCGGAGGCACCCATGGGTATCGACGAACTCGACGGCCGGCTCATCGTCCTGCTGGCCCGCGAGCCCCGGATCGGGGTGCTGGAGGCGTCGCGCAGGCTGGGCGTGGCCCGCGGGACGGTCCAGGCGCGCCTGGACCGGCTCCAGTCCAGCGGGGTCATCCGCGGGTTCGGCCCGCAGGTCGATCCGACCGCTCTCGGGTATCCGGTGACCGCGTTCGCGACGCTGGAGATCAAGCAGGGCCAGGGCGCCGACGTACGGGCGCACCTGGACGGGGTCCCGGAGGTGCTGGAGCTGCACACGACCACCGGCCACGGGGACATGCTGTGCCGGCTGGTGGCCCGGTCCAACGCCGATCTGCAGCGGGTGATCGACCGTGTCGTCGGCTTCGAGGGGATCGTCCGGGCCTCTACGGCGATCGTGATGGAGAACCCGGTGCCGTTCCGGATCATCCCGCTGGTGGAGCAGGCGGCGGAGGACGACACCCGCGCCTGAGGACGCACGGACGGATGGAGGGAGCCGAAGGAGGGAGCCGAAGGAGGGACGCGGAGGGAGGAGTTCCAAAGAATGCGTTGCAAAGAAACCCTTGCATAGGTTCCTTTGCAACTCTACGGTGATGCCATGACCCGGAACGAGAAGCCGCAGCAGACGCCCGAACCCTTGACGCCCGCAGGGGCGTCGGAGTCCCGCACCCCCGTGGAGCCCGACGTCCGCGCCCTCGACGCCCGTGCCCTGCGCGGCCTCGCCCACCCCCTGCGCATGCGCCTGCTGGCCATGTTGCGGCAGGACGGCCCGGCGACCGCCTCCCGGCTGGCCGAGCGCCTCGGCGAATCCAGCGGGGCCACCAGCTACCACCTGCGCCAGCTCGCCGCCCACGGCTTCGTGGAGGACGCACCCGAACGCGGCAAGGGCCGCGAGCGCTGGTGGCGGGCCGCGCACGAGGGCACCCGCTTCGACGAGACGCTGCTGGACGAGGGGGACGAGTCCACGCGCGCCGCCGCCGACGTCTTCCTGCGTCAGATCGCCGCGACCCACGCGCAGGAACTCGACACCTGGCTGACCACCTCGCACACCTGGCCCGCGGAGTGGCGGACCGGCTCCGACTTCAGCGACTTCACGCTGCGGCTGACCGCCGCGCAGACCGACGAGCTGGTCCACCGGCTGCACGACGTGATCAACAGCTACCGCGACCTGCCCGCCGAGGAGGGCATGGAGACGGTCCGCTTCCACACCCACGCCCTCCCCCGCCGCACCGGCGGAGCACCGGGCGGCACCGGCCACGGCCACGGCGCATGAGCCGGCGCCCGCTGGCCGCCGTACTGGCCGCCAACACCGTGTCCATAGCCGGCAGTTCCCTCACCCTGATCGGCGTCCCGTGGTTCGTGCTCCAGACCACGGGCAGTGCCGGCCGGGCCGGCGTCGTCGCCTTCTGCGCCACCCTGCCCGTCATCGTGGCCGCCCTGGTCGGCGGACCGGTCATCGACCGGATCGGCCGCCGCCGGGTCTCAGCCGCCTCCGACCTCATCTGCGGGCTGTCGGTCGGTGCGATCCCCCTGCTCCACCACGTGGGCGTGCTCGAATTCTGGATGCTGTGCGCGCTGATGGCCGTCGGCGGCCTCGTGCACACCCCGGGGCTGACCGCCCGCGGCGTGCTCCTGCCGAGCCTCGCCGAGCACGCCGGCACCACCCTCTCCCGGGCCGCGAGCCTCTACGACGCGGTCTCGCGCGGCGCCCGGATGGTCGGGGCGGCCGTGGCCGGCGTACTGATCGCGGCGTTCGGCGCCGAGACCGTCCTGCTGCTGGACGCCGCCACCTTCGGCGTGTCCGCCCTGCTCGTCTCCGCCTTCCTGCGCGGGGTCCCGGCCGCCGAACCGCAACGGGCCGCGGGCAAGGTCTCGTTCGCCGCGTACCGGACCGAACTCGCCGAGGGCTGGGCCTTCCTGACCCGCTCCCGGCTGCTCCTGGGCATCACGGTGATGGTCATGATGACCAACGGCCTGGACCAGGGCTGGTCCTCGGTCCTGCTGCCCGTGCACGGCCGGGACGTCCTCGGCGGCGCCACCACCATCGGCCTGATGATCTCCCTCTTCGGCGGCTTCGCGCTGCTGGGCGCCCTGCTCTACGGGGCGTGGGGCGAGCGGTTCCCGCGCCGGGCGGTGTTCGCGACGGCCTTCCTGATGTCCGGCGCGACCCGCTACGTGGTGGCCGCCCTCACCGACACGACGCTGCCGCTCGCGGTGACGATGGCGCTGGCCGGTCTGGGCGTGGGCATGCTGAACCCGATCCTGTCCACGGTCCTCTACGAGCGGGTCCCCGAGGAGCTGCGCAGCCGGGTCGCGGGAGTGACCACGGCGGGCTGCGAGCTGACGATGCCGATGGGCGGGCTCGCGGCGGGCCTGCTCGTCGACGGGCTCGGGGTGAGCACCGCGCTGCTGCTCTTCGGCGGTGCGTACCTGCTCACGACGCTCGCTCCGCTGGTCTTCCCGTCCTGGCGCGGGATGGAGCGCGAGCCGGACGTCAGCAGGACGGGACCGGCTCTCCCCGGTTCAGTGCGCGCAGGGCGTTCACCGCATCCGTCAGCGAAGTGACGGGCACCAGCTGGAGCCCCTCGGGCAGCTCCGACTGCGCGTCCGCGCACTCGTCCCTCGGTACGAGGAACACGCTGGCCCCGTCGCGCCGCGCGGCCTGGGTCTTCAGAGCCACACCCCCGACGGCGCCGACCGTGCCGTCGGCGGTGATGGTGCCCGTACCGGCGACGGTGCGGCCGCCGGTGAGGTCGCCGCCGCTGCCGTCACCGTCGAGCTTGTCGACGATGCCGAGGGAGAACAGGAGCCCGGCGCTCGGGCCGCCGACGTCGGCGAGGTTGAGGTCGACCTTCACGTCCTCGGGGTCCTTGTGGAGGAAGCCGAGGGCGGCATCGGCGGCGGCCGACTGCGACTTGGCCATTTCCTCCAGGTTGTGCTTCTCGATCTCCTCGTCGCTTCCACCGGAGGAGTACACGACCTCCCGGGGCAGGACCGCCTGATCGGTCCTGAACCAGTGGCCGGCGAGCTCGTGCAGCTTCATCGTCGAGGACGGCCCGGTGGCGCGGATGGTGGTCATCCGCAGCTGTCCGCTGGTGTCCCGGACCGGAGCCCCGGACACGGTGATGACGGGCTTGCCCTGGTCGGACCCGAGAACGTCGGCCGTGAGCCCGGGCACGGCGACCACGAAGGGCAGCGGCGCGAGGGCGGCGACGGCGAACAGCCCGAGCACGGGCAGGGCGCAGACGGCCAGGGCGGCGGGACGCGGCAGACGTGTGAGACGAGAGAGCACCCGCCCAATCTATCCGCCGCACCAGCCCCGCAGGCGCCCTCGGCCCCCGCCACGCATTCCGGCCCGGCCGCACCCTCCGGCCCCGCCGGCGTTCGATGCGCGGGGGCACGGGGGCGGAGCCCCCGCAACGGCGCCGCACCCGGCAAGCAAACGGAAAGCCCCCGGATCCGCCGGGCCCGCGGTCTAGCGAAGGGCGTCGGCGACCTCGCGCGCCGCGTCCACCACCCTCGGCCCCACCCGCTCCGGCACGGCGTCGGCCAGCATGACGACGCCGACGCTGCCCTCCAGCCCGCTGATGCCCACCAGCGGCGCCGCGGCCCCGCTGGCGCCCGCTTCGAGCTCGCCGTGGGTCAGCGTGTACCCCGGTTCGATGAGGGAGCCCTGACGGGCGGCCAGGATGGCCCGCCCCGCGGCCCCGCGGTCCAGCGGGTGGCGGAACCCGGCCCGGTAGGCCACGTGGTAGTCCGTCCAGGTCGGCTCCACGACCGCGACGGCCAGCGCCTCGGTGCCGTCCACGAGGGTCAGGTGCGCGGTGGCGCCTATGTCCTCGGCGAGGGACCGCAGCGCGGGCAGGGCCGCCTCGCGCACCAGCGGGTGCACCTGCCGGCCCAGCCGCAGTACCCCGAGCCCGACCCGGGCCCGCCCGCCGAGGTCACGGCGGACCAGGGCGTGCTGTTCGAGGGTGGCGAGGAGCCGGTAGACCACCGTGCGGTTGACGCCGAGGCGGTTGGACAGCTCGGTGACGGTCAGACCGTGGTCGGTGTCGGCGAGCAGTTTGAGGACTCTGAGCCCTCGGTCGAGAGTCTGGGAGGTCTCCGCGGTCACGACGCCTCTCCCTCTTTCGGTGAGCGGCGGTGACTCTCGCGGGCGCGCACCGCCGGTCCCACGGCGGCGCACAGGAGAGGCCGCCGGTAGCGGCCATTGCACCGGCTGCGCTCCCGCGGCGGCGCTGCCACGGTGCGTTCGATGCGGGGAATGTAGCGAGCAGGTCCGCTCAGCGGAAGGGCTCGTCCAGAATCCGGGCGCGTGCTACCTGTTTGTGCCGTTTCCTGATCGCCTCACGTGTCGATTCGTGACAACGAATCGCACAGGCGCGGGATCGGCGGGACGACGACGGGGTCCGTGCGAACCTCCGCACGGACCCCGTGGCGCGTACCGGTCGAACTCACCGCATACGGGTCGCCCACTCCTGCACCTTCTTGATGCGCTCGCGGATCTGCCCCGCGGTCGCCTCCGCGCTCGGCGGCCCGCCGCAGACGCGGCGCAGCTCCGTGTGGATCACGCCGTGCGGCTTGCCGCTCTGGTGGACGTAGGCGCCCACCATCGTGTTGAGCGACTTGCGCAGCTCCAGCAGTTCCTTGTGGGAAACGACGGGCCGGCGCTCGGCGGGCAGCTCCAGCAGGTCGGCCTCGGTGTCGGGCTTGCGCCGGCTGTGGGCGATCTGCCGTGACTGCCGCTTCTGCAGCAGCATCTGCACCTGGTCCGGTTCCAGCAGCCCGGGGATGCCGAGGTAGTCCTGCTCCTCCTCGCTGCCCGGGTGCGCCTGCATGCCGAATTCGGCGCCGTCGTACAGCACCCGGTCGAAGACGGCGTCGGACTCCAGCGCCTCGAAGGACATCTGCTCGTCCTCGCCGGTGTCCTCGTCCTCCTGCCGGTTCGCCTCGTCCATCTCCTTCTCGGACTCGGCGTACGGGTCCTCCTCGCCCTGCTTCTTGGGCTTGTCGAGGACGTGGTCGCGCTCGACCTCCATCTCGTTGGCGAAGCCGAGGAGATAGGGAATGGTCGGGAGGAACACGGAGGCGGTCTCGCCGCGCCTGCGCGAACGCACGAAGCGGCCGACGGCCTGGGCGAAGAACAGCGGGGTGGAGATCGTCGTGGCGTACACGCCGACCGCGAGGCGGGGGACGTCGACGCCTTCGGACACCATGCGGACGGCGACCATCCAGCGGTCGTCGTTCGCGCTGAAGGTGTCGATGTTCTTCGACGCCCCGGTGTCGTCGGAGAGCACCAGGGTGGGTCTGGTCCCGGTGATCTCCCGGATGAGCTTGGCGTACGCGCGCGCCGAGTCCTGGTCGGAGGCGATGACGAGACCGCCCGCGTCCGGGATGCCCTTGCGGACCTCGGTGAGCCGCTGGTCGGCGGCGCGCAGTACGTTCGGCATCCAGTCGCCGCGCGGGTCCAGAGCGGTGCGCCAGGCCTGCGAGATGGCGTCCTTGGTCATCGGCTCGCCGAGCCGGGCGGCGATCTCGTCGCCGGCCTTGGTCCGCCAGCGCATGTTGCCGCTGTAGGAGAGGAAGATGACCGGCCGGACGACGCCGTCGCCGAGCGCGTTGCCGTAGCCGTAGGTGTAGTCGGCGGAGGACCGCCGGATCCCGTCGTTGCCCTCTTCGTAGGTGACGAACGGGATGGGGTTGGTGTCGGAGCGGAAGGGCGTGCCGGTCAGCGCGAGCCTGCGGGTCGCCGGGTCGAACGCCTCCAGGCAGGCCTCGCCCCAGGACTTCGAGTCACCGGCGTGGTGGATCTCGTCGAGGATGACGAGCGTCTTGCGCTGCTCGCAGCGGTTGCGGTGGAGCATGGGGCGCACGCCGACACCGGCGTAGGTGACGGCGACGCCGTGGTAGTCCTTGCTGAGCGGGCCCGCCGAGTACTCGGGGTCCAGCCGGATGCCTATCCGGGCCGCGGCCTCCGCCCACTGCTTCTTCAGGTGCTCGGTGGGCGCGACGACGGTCACCTGCTGCACGACGTGGTGGTGCAGCAGCCAGGAGGCGAGGGTGAGGGCGAAGGTGGTCTTGCCTGCACCGGGGGTCGCGACGGCGAGGAAGTCCCGGGGCTGGTTCTGGATGTAGCGGTCCAGCGCTCCCTGCTGCCAGGCACGCAGCTTGCTGGCGGTGCCCCACGGGGCACGGCCGGGGAAGGCGGGTGAGAGGTGGTGGGAGGCGGTAGTAGTCACGGTCTCCGGTTCGTGCTCTCGGCGTACTCGGTACGGGCAGGCGGTCGTACGTAGGACAACCGGGCCACCCTACCGGGGCGGGCCCGTCCCTCGCGGAGGGACAGGCCCGTGACCTCGGGCGGTGCGGCGAGCGTCACATCGGCCGTCACAGGGAGCGCAGTCGGGCGGCGATCGCCGCGACCTCCGTCTCGTGGCCGGCGGCCACGGCGACGACCAGGTCGTGGGCGGCGTCCTGGTCGGCGTCGGCGAGGTCGACGCCGTTGACCGCGAGGAAGGTCGCGGCCGCCAGCCACGCGGTGCGCTTGTTGCCGTCGACGAGGGGGTGGTTCGTCGCGATGCCGTGCAGCAGCGCGGCGGCCTGCTCGTACGGGTCCTCGTAGGCCGGGGTCCCCGACATCCGGGCCCGCGGCCGGTGCACGGCCGACTCCAGCAGCCCGGGGGCCCGCAGTTCGACGGGCTGGTCCCGGGCCAGGCAGGCAAGGGCCGCGAGATCGAGGATCTCGGCGAGGGTGAGGTGTCGGGTGGGGACGCCGGCGCTCATGCTCTGGTCCCCCCTCACTCGCCGAGCCGCTTGAGGAGGTCGGCGTGCCGGTGGGCGAGCCGACGTGCCGCTTCCGCGACGTTCTCCCGCTCGGCCCGCAGGTGGGCCCGTACGGCGTCCCGTACGACGTCCTCGGGCGCGCACCCGGTGGCGTCGGCCAGATCGACCAGCTGCGTCCACTCGGCGTCGGCGAGCCCGATGGTGATCTCGTTCATGACGGGAACGTATCCGCCGGGGCCGGGCCGGGCACGGGAATTGCGGGGCTCGGCCGTCCGCGGGTACGGGCTCAGCCGTCCGCGGGTACGGGCTCAGCCGTCCGCGGGTACGGGCTCAGCCGTCCGCGGGTACGGGCTCAGCCGTCCGCGGGTACGGGCTCAGCCGTCCGCGGGTACGGGCTCAGCCGTCCGCGGGTACGGGCTCAGCCGTCCGCGGGTACGGGCTCAGCCGTCCGCGGGTACGGGCTCGGGCTCGGGCTCCAGCCGGGTCGCGACCCACGCGCCCACCAGTGCCACGCACGCCATCGGCAGGAACACGACCGCGAAGGCGGCGGGGTGCGAGGCCCCCGCCCCGTCGGCGGTCACGGCGTGCGCGGCCCCGACCGCTCCGCCGCCGAGCGCGGCGAAGGCGGCGCCCCCGGCGGCCAGCAGCACGACGTTGGCGAGGGCGTCGGAGATCTGCAGGGCGGCCGAGTTGGCGCCGACCTCCTGCGGCGGGGACAGCTTCAGCAGCAGCACGCTGGTGGAGCCGATCACCAGGCCCATCCCGAGGCATCCGACGGCCCAGGACAGCGCCAGCGTCCACACCGGGACGGACTCGATGAGCACGGCGGGGGCGGCGGCGATCGCCAGGGCCACGAGCACCATCCCGATGACCATGAGCCGTTCCCGGTAGGGGGCCGTGCGGCCCTGCGACTGCACCCAGGAGCCGCCCGCCCAGGTCAGCCCGCCCAGCGCGAGGGAGAAGCCGGCCATGGTGGGGCTCAGTCCCCGCTGGGTGACGAGCATCAGCGGTACGAAGCTCTCGGCGGCGATGAACGCCCCCGCCGCGACCCCGCGCAGCAGCACCACGGACGGCAGTCCGCGCCGGGCCAGGTACGTCCCGCGCGGCAGCAGCCCCAGCACGGCGGGCACCAGCAGGGCCGCGCCGGCGATGCCGGGGACGAGCGAGAGCCACCGCAGGTCCTGGGCGGCGTACTGGAGCAGGCCCGCGCCGACGGAGATCCCGAGCGCCAGCCGGATCCGCCGCCGGTCGACGGCCCGGGGTTCGCCGTCGACGGGGCCGGAGGCGCTGCGCCGGATGGCGGGCAGTGCGACGACGAGGGGGACGACGACGAGCACGGGTATGCCGAGGAACACCCAGCGCCAGCCGAGGTGCTCGGTGACCGTGCCGGAGGCCAGCGGCCCGACGATGGAGGGGACGACCCAGCTGGCGGCGAAGGCCGCCATGATCGCGGGCCGCAGCCGCTCCTCGTAGGCCCGGCTGACGACGACGTAGAGCGCGACGATGACGAGCCCGCCGCCGAAGCCCTGCACGGCGCGGCCGCAGACGAACACCCACATGGCGCCGGCGGTCCCGGAGACCACGAGCCCGGAGGCGAAGGCGGCGATCCCGACGGTCAGCGGCTTGAGCGGGCCCTGCCGGTCGGCCCACTGGCCAGCCAGGACCATGCCGAAGAGGCTGGTCGTGAAGTAGGAGGAGAACGCGAAGGCGTAGAGCGCGATCCCGTCGAGCTCGCGCGCGGCGACGGGCATGGCCGTCCCGACGGCGGTCGCCTCGAAGGCGATGAGGAAGACGACGGAGATGATCCCGATGCTGAGCGTCCGGTACGCGGGCCCCATGACACCGCCGTCCCGCGGCGGGGTCGGGAGGGGTGCGGTTCTCTGGGGCACGCGGGGTTCGAGGGCGCTCATCGCCCCAGCGTAAGGTGCACAGCCCCGTTTCGACCCTGTCCGTTCGACGGATCCCGCCCTCGGCCCCGAGACCTAGGCCGGATCCGCAAACCCTCCCCCAGCTGCCGCCGGGGTCCGCCCTGCGGGCGGCCGGCGCGCACGCTGGCTGCGGGGTCGGCGCACGCACCGGACCCGGCCGCGCCCGCCCCGTCGGCGGCCGGCGCCACCCGGGCGGCGCCTTCGCCGTCCGGACACTCCCCGGGACTGTGAACGCCGCATGCCAGTGCTGTTGCGTCCCGGCCCGTGTCCTTCCCGCCCGGGCGCCCTCCCCGTACGGTCATGGACATCGCCACCGCCGCGCCGCCGACCCCGGCGTCACGGCCTCGGCCGAAGGCCGCCCGGAAGCCGGCGCACTCCCGGGCGGCCTCCGCCGTGCCACGATGCCGCTGGGCGGCGCGGGAGCCGCCGACCGACACCGCGTGGACCGGGTCGGATCCGCTCAGCGGCGACGCCGCACGAGGACGGCGGTAACGGCCCCACCGATGAGCACACACGCCCCGAGCCCGAGCCCGACCCACAGCAGGGAGCTTCCCCCCTTCGCCTCCTCGGCCCGGGGAGCGGATGCGGACGGCGCGACCGAGGGCTCCGCCGAGGGCGACTTGCCCCCGGCCTGGGACGCGGCGGCCAGGTCGGGCAACGGATACACATCGGCGGGCCCGGGGTCCCCGGGCGTCTGCAATGCGACGCGTGGCCGGACGGCGCCGTAGCCCACGTAGTCGTTGCGCTGGAACCCTTCGGAGGGCTTGCCCGCTGTGTTCAGCAGAACGCGCAGGACCTGGTTGTTGGTCCACTCGGGGTGGACGGACCAGAGGAGCGCCGCAGAGGCGGAGGCCAAGGCGGAGGCGTCACTGGTGCCATGGGTTTTGCAGACCCCGGTCTTACCCTTGCAAGCCGTGACGACGTCCATGCCCGGTGCAACCAGGTCGACCTGTGGACCGTGTTGCGATTCCTTGGTCGTCATGCCCTTTGAATCCACCGCGCCAACTCCCACGACTCCGGGTGTTGCAGCCGGGTAGAGAACCTCGTTCGTGGAGTCCCCATAGTTCCCGACGCCGGCGAAGATGAGCTTTCCCTTGGAAAGCGCGTACTTCACGGCGTCAGCCCGATCCCGATCGTCCTCCGGCTTCCCGCCAGTAGCGAGGGAGATGTTGATGACTCTGGCATCCGAATCGGCCGCATACCGTATAGCTTCGACCATGGACGGCGTCGATGCTGCTTCCAGCATGTCTGGGATGCGGATAGGGAGAATCTTGGCGCCCGGTGCGAGGCCATACGCACCGTCGCCCGTCGGGTGTTTACCTGTAGCTGCAATGATCGCGGAGACGCCAGTGCCGTGGCCGAAGTAATCGTTGTCCCGGCCCACTTCGGCATCACCTACCGGGAACGCCTTTCCAGGAAGGACCTGGCCTTCGAGCTCCGGAACCTGGTTAACCCCAGTGTCAATCACCGCAACGGTGATGCCACTGCCCGTACTTGTATTCCAGATCTCGTCGGCCTTCATGGCGTCGAGATGCCACTGCTGCGATCGGATGGTCTCCGCGTGGGCCGGGGTCGCGGCGACCCCGGCCAGCAGGAGGCCCACCAGGGCCGCGGTCGCCTTACGCATGCGCATCTCGTACAACGTCCGTTCTGGTCAGTCGATCACGGGTGGGGCAACACGACGGGTGCCCTGCCAGGTCTCTTCGTCCTCGGTCAGGTAGTCAGGACGCTCGCTCCCCTGGCTGTCCCGACGCCTACTCGGAGGCTGCGCCCCGGCGTGGCCCATGGGACCAGTGCCGTTGCGCACAAGGCCCGAACCGCCCTGGGTGAACGGCTGGCCCGCCGCGATCGGACGACCAACCGCACCGGCCTGACGACCGCCCATGACCCCACCCGGCTCCGAGGCCAGTCGGCGGCCGGTCGGCATGCCTCCCTGGCCACCGCCGTAGTGGCCGCCGGCGCCGTGCCCCATCCCGCCGCCGATGGGTCGGCCGGCCTGAGTGCCCTCGCCGATGACCGTGCCCCGCGGGATGCCGGAAGCCGGACCGGTGGACGTCACGGGACGTCCCCCCATGATGCCGGCGTCACGCGGGGGCAGCCCGGGCGAGCCGATGACCTTGCCGCCAGGAGAAACGCCAGGACCACCCAAGCCCGGGTAGGGACCAATGCCAGGACCGGTGGCAAAGGGACCAGGTCCCTTCAGGCCTCCGACCGGGGCGACGGTCATAGGCGGGACGAAGGGGCCTTGGGTAGGCCCGGCAGGACCCGTGGCCGTGGGGATGCCAGGTGCCGCAGTAACAGGCGGCGCGCTAGGGGGCGGAAGCGCGGCGACGGTGTCGAGATCCACGTCCACCTCGCGATCGCTGATAGACGGCACAGGCACCGACGGGATCTGGTTGCCCGGCTCTGGCTGGTACCCGAGCACTGAGTCTTGGTTACTCGACCACGATCGGTTGTCCGAGCCCACCGGAGAGTACGAAGAGCCGGACGCACCGGATCCTCCACCGGCCCCGCCGCCAGACCTTTGCAAATCCTGCGAGCCATAAACAGCTGGGGGCACGAAAACGTCCGGCGGCGGCGGGAACGTAGGGATCTCCGCCTTACCCATCTGCACTGCGGACTGGTCGTACGCCCCAGCCAACTTGTTCATGGCGTCTACAGCGCGTGCGTGGTCTCCACTCAGCTTCGACCAGGCCTCCTGGCCGAGCTGCACCGCGTCCGGGTCGTTGTGGTACTCCCGGGACGTCGCGAGGTTCTCCCTGAGCTTCGCGTCCGCAGCCGCGTCGTACGGGGGGAAGTTCCCCGATCCGTCCTTGGACGGCTTGACCTCGAGCATGACCTGGGCCGCCTCGGCCATGTACTTGCCGCCCGCTTTGCTGTAGTCAGCCAGCACCAAAGTGGCACTACCAGCGCTGCTCACCCAGTTCTGGAAGGCCGTAGCGGCTTCGCCTTCCCAGCCCTTGACCTTGTGGTCCTTGAGCTTGTTCCCGATCTCTTCGATCGTCTTGGCGGCGTCAGTCAGCTTCGTACCCAGCGCCGACACCTTTGCCGGATCGAGCGACTCGATCATCGCGTGCAGCTGCCCGTGCGTGTAGTTCTCGAAGTTCGTCATGCGAGAGGAACCTCCGAGGTCTCGTTCGGCTGCTGGCCGTCGGTCTTCTTTTTCGCTTGCGGGTCACGGTCCGCGACGTAGTGGTCGTGGGCCTGCTTCGCGATGACGACCATGCGCCGCTTCTGCTCCTCGTCCACATCCGCGTAGCTGCCGTTCGCGGTCTGGACCGCGATGCCCAGCCCCTCGATCTGGTCCGCCAGCCCCTTCGACAGCTTCTGCAGCTCCGAATGGACCGTCTTGTACGCCTCGTACAGCTTGTCCGCCTCGGGGAAGCCCTGGCCCAGGGCGCCTGTCGGCAGGGTGCCGTCGGCCAGCTTGCCGTGGTCCGCCGGAGATTCCTGAAGGGACGTCAGAAGGCCGTCCACAAGGGTCTTGTAGCCCTTCAGGTCGTCGTACTCGATGCGCAGGGCCGCTGCCCTTGCCTGGGCGTCAGCCTGGGCTCTGATCGATGCCGCGATGTCCCCCGACAGGCCCTGCGCCAGAATTCCGCCGTTGTCCTCTGCCACGATGGCTTCCCCGACTCCCCGTCTCCCCGCGGTCGCGGCGCCCGGCGCCGCTCCCCGTCCCCGTTCGCACCCGTTCGCACGTGCGCGCCCACACTCTCGGCGATCACTCTAGCGACCGGTACCGACAGGCCCAAGTCCAGGGTTGCACGTGCAATGCGGGTCACACGGTCACGAGTTGGGCGCCGCCACGGCCGCCGAGGGGCGGATCGGGAGTCTGTTGACCGGGCGGCCCGTGGCCGCGCGGACCGCCGAGGCGATCGCCGCCGGGGTCGTCACCACCGGGACCGCGCTCGCTGCCTTCGCGCCGAAGGGGGCCACCACGTCGCGCTCCTCGACCAGCTTGACGATGCGGACCGTCGGGGCGTCCAGCGCCGTCGGCAGGGCGTAGCCCGTCAGGTCGGGGTGGCGGACCAGGCCGGCGACCGTACGGAGGTTCTCCGTGAGGGCCGCGCCCACGCCCTGGGTGACGCCCGCTTCGATACGGGCCTCCAGCCGGCGGGGGTTGAGGATGCGGCCCACGTCCTGGGCGACGGCGAGTTCCACCACCCGTACCGAGCCCAGCTCGATGTCCACGTCCACCACCGCCCGGATCGCGCAGAAGGCGAGGCCCACGAACGCGTCGCCCTGGCCGTCCGCGTCCAGCGGTTCCGTCGGGTGGGGGCGGCACTGGGCGGTCGCCCAGAGTTCCTTGCCGGCCATGGCCTCCGGGACCGTCATCGAGAACGCCCCGTCGTAGGAGGTGATGCGGCCGTCCTGGATCTGCAGGAGTTCCGTCGACATGCCCAGCTTGTGCGCCATGGGCTGCAGGAGCTGGGTGCGGACCATCTTGGCGGCGCGCTCCACCGCGCCGCCCGACACCCACGTGTGGCGGCCGTGCGCCGCCGGGCCGGCCGGGGGCTGGTCGGTGTCCACCGGGGCCACCGCCACCTCGTCGACGCCGAGGACCTCCTGGACGATCTGGCGGGCCAGGGTGGCGAAGCCCTGCCCGGTGTCGACGGCCGCGCAGATGACGGTCGCCGCGCCGTTGACCACCTTCACCGTGGCGGTGGAGACCTCGTCGGTGCCTTCGGCGCCGAGCATGTGCACCATGCCGACGCCGTAGCCGACGCCGCGCCGCACCGCACCCGGCTCGCCCGCGCCCTCCGGGCCGCCGGGCAGCAGCCACTCGTCCTCGGGGGCGTCCTTCGGGAGGGACGGCAGCTCGAAGTCGCGCACCGAACGAAGGAGTTCGGCCACGGGGGCCGGGCAGGTGACGGTCTGGCCGGTCGGGAGGAGGTCTCCCGTCGCCAGGACGTTGCGCATGCGCAGTTCCGCGCCGTCGATGCCGAGGGCGGCCGCGAGCTTGTCCATCTGGCCCTCGTACGCGGCGCACACCTGCATCGCGCCCTCACCGCGGACGTGGCCGGACGGCGGGTTGTTGGTGCGTACCACCCAGCCCTCGACGAAGGCGTGCGGGACGACGTACGGGCCGCACGCGAAGGCCACCGCCGCCGCGAGGGATTCCGCGGAGGCGTCGGCGTACGCGCCCGCGTCCATCAGGATCTGCGCCTCGACCTTGACCAGGCGGCCCTCCGCGTCCGCGTGGTGGCGGTAGCGCAGCAGGGTCGGGTGGCGGTGGGTGTGGCCGAGGAAGGACTCCTCGCGGGTGGCGGCCAGCTTCACCGGGCAGCCCGTGCGCAGGGCGAGCAGGCCGAGCGGGAGCTGGAACGCGGCGTCCTCGCGGTCGGCCGTGGCACCCGGCACGCCGGTCACGACGACGCGGACGCGGTCCGGTTCCAGGCCGAAGCAGGCGGCGGCCAGGTCGCGGTCGGTGTGCGGGTCGGTGGAGGCGGTGTACAGGTCGACGCCGCCGTCGGGGCGGGGCACGGCCAGCCCGGCCTCGGCGCCGATGGGCGCGGGGTCCTGGCGGCCGATCCGGTACAGGCCCTCGACCACGACCTCGCCGGTGGCCTCCGGGTCGCCGTAGCGCAGCGGGATGTGCCGGATCAGGTTGCCGTCGGGGTGCAGCGGGGCCGCGCCGAAGGACTGCTCGGGGTCGGTGACCGGGTCGAGGAGCTCGTACTCGACGGTGATCGCGGCCGCGGCGAGCCGGGCCGTGTCGGGGTGGTCGGCGGCGACGGCGGCGATGGGCTCGCCGTGGTGGCGCACGACGTCGTGCGCGAACACCGGGCGGTCCGCGATCCGGCGGCCGTGGGTGGTGGCGCCCGGCACGTCGGCGTGGGTGACGACGGCGCGCACGCCGGGCATCTCGGCGGCGGCGGTGGTGTCGATGGAGACGATGCGGGCGTGGGCGTGCGGGGAACGCAGCACGGCGGCCCACAGCAGGCCCTCGGCCCACAGGTCGGCGGCGTAGGGGAAGGTGCCCTCGGTCTTGGCGCGGGTGTCGGTGGCCTCGACGGAGGCGCCGATGCCGCGCGGGACCTGCGGACCGTCCGGCGGTTCCGGGGTCGTCGTCAGGGCGGTCGTCGTGGTGTTGACCGTCGTCGCGGTCGCCGCGTCCTGCCCGCTCACGCCGTGCCTCCGTGGTGGATGCCGCCCTCGCCGGGCGCTGCCTGGTGCGGGATGCGCGGCTCGGACGCACCCTCGGCCTGCGGCTGGGCGTGCCCCTGGGCGTGCCCCTGCCCGTACGCGTGGCCCTGGCCGTTGCCCTGCGCCGCCGCATCCCCGGACGCGGCGGAAGCGGCCGCAGTGGCGGAAGCGGCCGCCGTGGCCTCCCGCTCGGCCACGACCTCGCGGACGGCCTCGACGACCCCCGCGTAGCCGGAGCAGCGGCAGAGGTTGCCGCACAGCGCCTGGCGGGTCTCCAGCTCGCTGGGGGCGTGGTTGCCCTCCAGCAGGTCGTGGATGGTCATGGCCATGCCGGGCACGCAGAACCCGCACTGCACCGCACCCGACCTGCACAACGCCTGCTGCACGTCCGAGAGTTCCCCGCCCGTGGCGAGACCCTCGACGGTGCGGACCTCGCTGCCGGCCGCCGTGGCCGCCGGGACCAGGCAGGAGGCGACGAGGCGGCCGTCGACCTGCACGGCGCAGGCGCCGCACTCGCCCTGCGAGCAGCCGTCCTTGGCGCCGGCGAGGCCGAGCCGCTCGCGCAGCACGTAGAGCAGGGACTCGCCGATCCAGGCACCGGTGACGGGCCGGTCGGCGCCGTTGACGCGCAGGACGTAGGAGGCCTGCGGATGCTCGTGGTGGACGGCGGCGGCGGGATGCGCTTCTTCCTCGTACGCCGGCACCCCGGCCGGGATCCCTTCGCCGGTTCCCCCCACCGGGGGCTCCGCCGGGCTGTCGGCGGTGTCCGCGAGCGGAGTGGAGCCGGCCGGGATCTCCTCGGGGGACGGGGCGGCCTCGGCGGGCGTCAGCCCTGCGGCGTCGGCGTGGTCCGGCGCCGGCGCCCGGTCCTGGGCGGGGGCCGCGTCCGGGGCGGGGGGCGACGCGGGCGCGGGCTCGCGGTCCGGTACCGCGAAGCCGTGGCCGTCCGTCGCGGAGGCGTCCGTCACGGACGCGTCCGCCTCGGCGGTCGGGGCCGGCGCGGACTCCGGTGCCTGGCCGAAGGCGGCGAAGCCGTGCCCGTCGGTGTCCCCGGCAGGCGCAGCCGAGTGCAGGAAATGACCGGAGTGACTGGAATGTCCGGCATGCCCGGGGTGTTCGGCGTACTCGCCCTGGCCGGCGTGCCCGATGTGCTGCGAGTGCCCGAAGAGGTTGGAGTGCTCGCCGTGTTCGGCCCGCTCGACATCTCCGTCGCGCTCGACATCTCCGTCGCGCTCGACGTACCCGTCGTGTTCGGCGTGCCCGTCGCGCTCGACGTGCCCGTCGTGTTCGGCGTGTGCCATGGGCTCCGGGTCCGCGTCCGGCGCCTGGGCCCGTGCTCCGCCGAAGAGGTCCACGCCGCCGGCCGCCGCGGGCTCCTCCGCCGCGGCTCCCGGATGGGGCCGCTCCCCCGCGAGTGCCGCCGCGGCCGACCCGTGCGCGGGTTCGGCCTCCTGCAGCGCGGTGCCCACCCCGGGGCCGCCGAGCACCCGCGGTCCACGGCCGGCGGCGCCCACGCCGGGCCCGCCGAGCAGCCGTCCCGCGGCCTGCGCCGTCGCGGCGGCAGCGGCGGCCGCCGCGGCGGCCTCGTCCGTGCCGGGCAGGACGCCCGCGTCCTGGTCGTGCGCCTGACCGGGGTCGGTGGCCGGCTGCTGCGTCAGGTAGGCCCACGGGGCCGGTGCGCCGCCCGGCAGGGTCGCCGGGGCCTGGCTCCAGTCCGCGTCCAGGCCGCCCGTGCGGTAGTCGCCCTGCTGCGGCGCGAAGTCGGGCACGGCCCACTGACCGGTCGCCGGCTGCGCCCCCTCGGGCTCGTGCACCGCCTCGGGGAAACGCCACTCCGCCGTCTCACCGGGGTCGTGCCCCGGCTCGGTCTCGGGCTCCGGCTCCGGCTCCGGCTCCGGCTCGGCGAACGCGGCCGCCACCGACGCCGGGATGGGGATCGAAGCGGGAATCGGCCCGCCCACCGAACCCGACACGGACCCCGACCCGGACCCCGGCCCGAACCCGGAGCCCGTACCGGCGCCGGACCCCGCCCCCGCGGCGTCCGCGCCCGAGGCACCGCCGCCCGCCTCCGGCCACTGCGCCGGGATCGTCCACGTGCCGGTCGCCGCCGGGTCGGTGCTCGCCGAGCCCAGCGGAACGATCATCGGCGGCGGCACGTAGCCGTGTCCGGGCGCCGCGAGCGGCTCACCGGTGCCGAGCGCGTCCAGCATGTCCTGCGGCAGCTTCACGAAGGCCGTGGCGTCCGAGTCGTACTCGCCGCCCTGCGGGACGGGTTCCCAGCCCCAGCCCGCCGTGCCGTTCCCCTGGGTCACGTTCTCGTTCTCGTTCTCGCTCATGAGGTCAGCGCCCTTCCGAGGGCCCTCCGTGCCAGTACGGCCACCGTCCGCCGCAGGTGCAGTACGCCCGGAGCCACTGGTTCCCCCTGGTCGGGGACGCAGGCGGCCGCGACGTACTCGCCGAAGGCCTCCAGCGCCTCGGGGGCCAGACTCCGCCCGCCGTCCCAGTCGATCAGCGAGGCCACCCACTGCTCGGCCTCCAGGGGGCGCAGCGGCATCGGGGCCACGGCGCCGATCGCGCAGCGCACACCCCGGCGTGCCGGGTCCAGTACGAGCCCGACGGACGCCACCGCGCGCCCGGGTCCCGTCCGACCGGTGGCCTTGAGGAACACCTGCGGGGCGTGCAGCAGCGGCACCCGCACGAAGCCGATGAGCTCGCCGGGCCGCAGCATCTCCCGCCCGGCCAGCAGGTGCGAGACCGGGATCTCGCGCTGTCCGCCCGGGCCGACGATGACCAGTACGGCCTCCAGCGCGGCCAGCACGGGCAGCGCGTCGCCCGTGGGCGCGGCGGTGGCGATGTTCCCGCCGAGGGTGCCGGCGTTGCGGATCTGCGGGGGCCCGGCGGCGCGGGCGGCGGCCGCGAGGGCGGGGATCAGGGCGGCGAAGTCCGGCCGGCCCATCCGGGCGTGGGTGAGGCCGGCGCCGAGCAGCGCGTGGCCGTCCTGGTACTGCCAGCCTCGGATCTCGTTGATCCGGCCCAGGCCGACCAGGGCGGCGGGCCGCAGCAGCCCGGCGTTGACCGCGGCCATGAGGTCGGTGCCGCCCGCGACGGGAACGGCGGCGGGCATGGCGGTGAGCGCCGCGACGGCCTCGTCGAGCGAGGCCGGCAGCGTCACGGACTGCGCCGCCTGCCGCCCCTGAGCCCCCTGAGGTGAATCAGGTGCGTGCGGTGCGTGCGGTGCGTGCGTGGTCAACCCAGCTGCCCCTTCCCGATGTCCCGGTCCTGGCGCTCACGCCTGTCCGCCGTACGGTACGTGCTCACCGCCGGGACGTGGCAACTCTGGCACATCTTCCGGGCCGCCCGGCGCGAGGGTCCTCCCCGCCGCACCCGCCTGCCCCGCCCCGGCCGCACCCGGCCCGCGGCCCGACTCCGCGCGCCCCGGCGCTCCCCGCCGCCGCCCGGTCCCGAACCCGGACCCGGAACGTCCGATTTTCCCCGTATAGCGGGACATCCAGCCAGAGTTCCGGACCCGTTCGCTTTCCGTTCAGGTCGCACCGTGCCCCCGCGTCACACGTTCGGGGGCGCGCCCTCGATCGGGCGCCCCCGGACCCCGGGCCGCCGCTGCCAGGGCAACGGGCCGCCCGGGGGCCGGTATCCGACGCCGAGCGCGTCCAACCGCGCGTAGTGCGGCACCATTCGCTCCTCGAAGCCGGCGTAGTCGCGCTCCCCCGGCTCCGGCAGCCGCGACCACACCACCTCCGCGAAGGCCGCCAGCCGCGGGAACACCTGGTAGTCGACCCGCCCCTGGTCCTGCGTCACCTCGGTCCACATGTTGGCCTGGGCGCCCAGCACATGGGCCGCCGCCTCCGGTGACAGCTTCGGCGGCACCGGCTCGAAGCGGTAGACGTCCTCCAGCGAGCGCACGTACCCGATGGGCATCGGCTCGTCCCCGCCGCCCGCCTGACGGTGGTCCAGGTACACCTGCTGCTCGGGGCACATCACGACGTCGTGCCCGGCCTCGGCGGCCGCGACGCCGCCCGCGTAGCCGCGCCAGGAGGACACGGCCGCCCCCGGTGCGAGCCCGCCCTCCAGGATCTCGTCCCAGCCGATCAGCCGCCGTCCGCGCTCGGCGAGCCAGCCGTCGAAGTGCCGGACGAACCAGGACTGCAGCCCGTCCTCGCCGTCCACCCCCAGCGCGCGGATCCGTTCCTGCGCGACGGCGGAGGCCTTCCACTGGTCCTTGGGGCACTCGTCGCCACCGACGTGGACGAAGGGCGAGACCTCCGCCGGGAACAGCTCCAGCAGTTCCTCGAAGACCCCCTCGTAGAAGCGCAGCACCGGCTCGGTGGGCGCGAGCACGTTCTCGCAGATGCCCCAGTCGTCCCACACCCCGAGGGCCGCGGTGTCGACGACGTCGGTGTTGCCCAGTTCCGGGTACGCGGCGATCGCGGCCTGCGAGTGCCCCGGAAGGTCGATCTCGGGGACGACCCGCACGTGCCGTTCGGCGGCGTAGGCGACGATCTCGCGGATGTCGTCCTGGGTGTAGAAGCCGCCGTGGGGGGTCTCGTTCCACAGCGGTGAGGCCCGGTGGCCCCACCGGCTGCGCTCCCGCCACGCGCCGACGCCGGTCAGGCGGGGGTACCGCTCGATCTCGATCCGCCAGCCCTGGTCGTCCGTCAGGTGCAGGTGGAGGACGTTGAGCTTGTGGGCGGCGAGCAGGTCGATGTAGCGCAGCACCCCGTCCTTGGGCATGAAGTGCCGGGCCACGTCGAGCATCAGCCCGCGCCAGCCGAAGCGGGGGCCGTCCACGACGGTGCCGTGCGGCAGGCTCCAGACCCGGCCGGGCAGCGGCGCCCTGCGGTGGGCGTCGGGGCCGAGCAGCTGGCGCAGGGTCTGGGCGCCCCAGAACAGTCCGGCCGCCGTCGCGCCCGCGAGTTCCACGCCGTCCGGGCCGACGTCGAGGCGGTACCCCTCGGGGCCGAGGCCGTCGGCGGCGCCCGGGTCGAGGCGCAGCCGCAGCCCTGCGGTCGTGCCGGGGGCGGGCGGCGGGAGCTCCCAGCCGGTGGCGGCGCCCAGCTCGCGCCGCAGCCACCGGGCGGTGGTCCCGGTGCCGGGGCCGGCGGAGAGGGTCGGCTCGGGGCCGAAGGTGTGGCGGCGGCCGTCCTCGTGGGGGACGGCGACGTGGGGTGCGGGGATCAGGCCCGTGCGGATCAGGTCCATGCGTCAGCCCTTCGCGGCAACCTGTTGCGCCCTGCGCAACGCACGTTCCGCCGGGTGCTCGTGGCGCCGACCCTAACGCGCCCCGCGGGCACGGCAAAGGCCCCCGGACGCACCGTGGTGCGTCCGGGGGCCCGGTCCCGCGAAGGGCGGTCGGAGCGGGTCGGGACTACTTGTCCTTGCCGCCCTTGTCCTTGTCCCCGCCGGGGCCCATGGACTCGTAGATCTCCTTGCACATGGGGCAGACCGGGTACTTCTTCGGGTCCCGGCCCGGTACCCAGACCTTGCCGCAGAGCGCGACGACGGGGGTCCCGTCGAGCGCGCTCGCCATGATCTTGTCCTTCTGGACGTAGTGGGCGAAGCGCTCGTGGTCGCCGTCACCGTGCGACACCTGCGGCGTCGGCTCTACGAGGGTCCCCGTGCCAGTCCCGCGCTCGGGCTCAAGAGTGCTCATGGAACCCAGGGTACTTAACCCCGCGCCGGTCAGTTCAGCGACGGGTCGTCCGGATAGGTGGCGACCATCGCGAGTTCGCTGCGCTGGCGGCGCAGCACCGACCGCCACAGCCGCTCCGGGTCGGGCGAGGACACGTCCCCGGGCTCCGACTCCACCACGTACCAGGCGCCCTCGCCCAGCTCCTCCTCCAGCTGGCCCGGTCCCCAGCCGGAGTAGCCGGCGAAGATGCGCAGGCCCCCCAGGGCCGGGGCGAGCAGCTCCGGCGGCGTCTCCAGGTCGACCAGTCCGATCGCGCCGTGCACCCGGCGCCAGCCGAGCGGCCCCTCCTCGCCCGGGATGACGGCGAGCCCCAGGGCCGAGTCCAGCGCCACCGGCCCGCCCTGGAACACCACGCCCGGGGCTCCGGCGAGCGGCGCCCAGGGCAGCAGGACGTCGCCGACGCCCACCGGGGTCGGCCGGTTGAGGACCACGCCGAGGGAGCCCTGCTCGTCGTGGTCGAGCAGCAGCACGACCGCGCGGTCGAAGTTCGGGTCCGCGAGGGCGGGGGTGGCCACGAGCAGCCGCCCTGTGAGGGAGGACACCTCGGTCATGCCGCCATGATCCCGCACATCCGCCGTTTCCGGGGAGCGGGCGGGAAGATCGGATCGGCCGCAGCTCAGGGCGCACGGCAGCAGCAAGGAGCGCGTACGGACGAAGCGGGCGGAACGCAACGCTCCGCCATGTGGTGGATACGGAGGGTGTTGTGCCGAATTCATGACAGTCCTACGGCCACGTCGGCCTTACGAACAAGGGGGTGGTGGCCCTTACCCTTTTCCCTGGCCCCCTGCCCACCCCTCTCCGGAACGCGAGATTCATGACCGGCATCAGTGACGATGTACTGCTTGTCCACGGCGGCACCCCGCTCGAGGGCGAGATCCGTGTCCGCGGTGCGAAGAACCTCGTGCCCAAGGCCATGGTCGCCGCTCTGCTCGGCAGCGGACCCAGCCTGCTGCGCAACGTTCCCGACATCCGTGACGTGCGTGTCGTGCGCGGGCTGCTCCAGCTGCACGGGGTGACGGTCCGCCCCGGCGAGGAGCCGGGCGAGCTCGTGCTCGACCCCACCCACGTCGAGAGCGCGAACGTCGCCGACATCGACGCGCACGCGGGCTCTTCGCGCATCCCGATCCTCTTCTGCGGTCCTCTGCTGCACCGTCTCGGCCACGCCTTCATCCCGGGCCTCGGCGGCTGCGACATCGGCGGCCGGCCGATCGACTTCCACTTCGACGTGCTCCGCCAGTTCGGCGCGACCATCGAGAAGCGCGAGGGCGGCCAGTACCTGGAGGCCCCGCAGCGGCTGCGCGGCTGCAAGATCCGCCTGCCCTACCCCTCGGTCGGCTCGACCGAGCAGGTGCTGCTCACGGCCGTCCTGGCCGAGGGCGTCACCGAGCTCAGCAACGCCGCCGTGGAGCCGGAGATCGAGGACCTCATCTGCGTGCTGCAGAAGATGGGCGCCATCATCTCCATGGACACCGACCGCACCATCCGCATCACCGGTGTGGAGCGGCTGGGCGGTTACAACCACCAGGCGCTCCCGGACCGCCTGGAGGCCGCGTCGTGGGCCTCCGCGGCCCTGGCGACCGGCGGCAACATCTACGTGCGCGGCGCCCAGCAGCGCTCGATGATGACCTTCCTGAACACCTACCGCAAGGTCGGCGGCGCCTTCGAGATCGACGACGACGGCATCCGCTTCTGGCACCCGGGCGGCCCGCTCAACGCGATCGCGCTGGAGACGGACGTGCACCCCGGCTTCCAGACCGACTGGCAGCAGCCGCTCGTCGTGGCCCTGACGCAGGCCTCCGGCCTCTCGATCGTCCACGAGACGGTCTACGAGTCCCGGCTCGGCTTCACCTCGGCGCTCAACCAGATGGGTGCTCACATCCAGCTGTACCGCGAGTGCCTGGGCGGCTCCGCCTGCCGCTTCGGCCAGCGCAACTTCCTGCACTCGGCGGTCGTCTCCGGCCCGACCAAGCTGCAGGGCGCCGACCTGGTCATCCCCGACCTGCGCGGCGGGTTCTCGTACCTGATCGCGGCGCTGGCCGCCGAAGGCACCTCGCGGGTCCACGGCATCGACCTGATCAACCGCGGCTACGAGAACTTCATGGAGAAGCTCGTGGAACTGGGTGCGAAGGTCGAGCTTCCCGGGCGGCGACCTCGTTTAGCCCCCACGGCCCACACCCGTACGGGCGTACGAAAGCCCCCCGGGCCCCGCAAGGGCCCGGGGGGCTTTCGCGTGTCCGCGCGCCGTCCGGGAGCCGTCCGGGACCACCGGACGGCTCTCGGAGCGCCCCGCAGGCTCCACACGGGCCCTGACGGGGCCTCACAGGGCCTGCCGGGGCCCGTGCGGCCGGGGAGACGGCGCCGGACGGCCGGGGCCGCACACCGGACGGCGAAAGGGCGGCCTCCCCGTCCGGGGTGGCCGCCCTTCACCGTTCTGCGTACTGCTGCTGCACTCAGCCGTGCTCGGCGTTTTTCGGGGACCTGCGCGGTCCCCGGCGCCGGGGCAGGACTTACTTGCCCTTGGCGGCTTCCTTGAGCTTGGAGCCCGCGGAGACCTTCACGCTGTAGCCGGCCGGGATCTGGATGGGGTCGCCGGTCTGCGGGTTGCGCGCGGTGCGAGCGGCACGGTGGGTGCGCTCGAAGGTCAGGAAGCCGGGGATGGTGACCTTCTCGTCGCCCTTGGCGACAATCTCGCCGACGGTCTCGGCGAGCGCGGCCAGAACGGCGTCGGCGTCCTTGCGGGTCACCTCGGCGCGCTCGGACAGAGCGGCCACCAGCTCACTGCGGTTCATGTTGTACTCCCGTGTTCAACGTGCCTTAGAGGCGTGAGATCGAAGCCGATGCTGCCAGGGCCCTAGGACAGTCCCCGGACCCGGGTCTGAACGTCAGACCCTCTCGCCCGGTTACGCATCCTGCCCCCACCAGCGGCGGGAAAGCCAATCCGGCACCCGCCGGGGTCACACGAAAAGCGCCACAGTCACGCCCCGGTGACGCTCCGTCCGCACCCGTGGAAGCGAACGGCGGAACTCGCCGGCATCCCCGCAAACCCTAGAGGCGGCCCGGCGGGCCCGCATCTCGCGACGCGCCGGGGATCAGGGAGCCGTGAGGCCCGTCACAGGCCCGTTCTGCGCGGCCGAGGCGGCCTTGCGGACGGCGCCCGCCACCGCGCCGGCGACCTTGTCGTTGAACACCGAAGGAATGATGTAGTTCGCGTTCAGCTCGTCCTCGCCGACGACGTCCGCCAGGGCGGTCGCGGCGGCCAGCATCATGCTGGTGTTCACCGTGCGGGACTGGGCGTCCAGCAGACCGCGGAAGACGCCCGGGAAGACCAGCACGTTGTTGATCTGGTTCGGGAAGTCGGAGCGGCCGGTGGCGACCACGGCGGCCGTCTGACGGGCCACGGCCGGGTCCACCTCGGGGTCCGGGTTCGCGAGCGCGAACACGATGGCGCCTTCCGCCATGGCGGCGACGTCCTCGCCGGAGAGCACGTTCGGCGCCGAGACGCCGATGAACACGTCGGCACCGACCACGGCCTCCTTCAGGGTGCCCGTGTAGCCCTCGGGGTTGGTGTTGTCGGCGATCCAGCGCAGCGGCGAGTCCGCGGCCGCGTCGACGAGGTCCGGGCGGCCCGCGTGCACGACGCCGTGGATGTCGGCGCTGACGGCGTTCTTCACACCTGCCGCGAGGAGCAGCTTGAGGATGGCGGTACCGGCCGCGCCGGCGCCCGACATGACGACCTTGACGTCCTCAACCGCCTTGCCCACCACGCGCAGTGCGTTGGTCAGGGCCGCGAGGACGACGATCGCGGTGCCGTGCTGGTCGTCGTGGAAGACGGGGATGTCGAGGGCCTCGCGCAGCCGGGCCTCGATCTCGAAGCAGCGCGGCGCGGAGATGTCCTCCAGGTTGATGCCGGCGAAGCCCGGGGCGATGGCCTTGACGATCGCGACGATCTCGTCGGAATCCTGGGTGTCGAGGCAGATCGGCCAGGCGTCGATGCCGGCGAAGCGCTTGAAGAGGGCCGCCTTGCCCTCCATGACGGGCAGCGCGGCCATCGGGCCGATGTTGCCGAGGCCCAGCACGGCGGAGCCGTCCGTCACGACTGCGACGGAGTTGCGCTTGATGGTGAGGCGGCGCGCGTCCTCGGGGTTCTCGGCGATGGCGGTGCACACGCGGGCGACGCCCGGGGTGTAGATCATCGAGAGGTCGTCACGGTTGCGGATGGGGTGCTTCGACGACATCTCGATCTTGCCGCCGAGGTGCATCAGGAACGTACGGTCGGAGACCTTGCCGAGGCTGACGCCCTCGATGCCGCGCAGCTTCTCCACGATCTCGTCCGCGTGCGCGGTGGAGGTCGCGGCGATGGTGACGTCGATCCGCAGCTTCTCGTGGCCGGACGCGGTCACGTCGAGACCGGTGACCGAGCCGCCGCTGGACTCCACGGCGGTGGTGAGCTGGGAGACCGCGGTTCCGCTCGCGGGCACTTCCAGGCGGACCGTCATCGAATACGAGACGCTGGGCGCCGTTGCCATGGCCGTTTTTCCTCTTCTGTCCCTGGTTCGCTTCACACACAGGGCCCACGCTCCACAGGCAGGTGCGGCAGGACCTGTTGTCCGATCGTCCCACCTACCAGCCGGTACAAGGTAACCAGCTACAAATTTCGGAAAGACTCTTCCACCATACGAGATATGAGAGGGCTTCGGAATGGTGGGGTCATACGAAACAGGTCCGCGCCCCCCATGGACGGGGAGCGCGGACCTGGTTTTCTCTACGTCTGTGACACCGACCCGCCATGCTCGCCTCGCGGCAAGTGGTCGCTCTGAGCGACGAAGGTTGGGCCCGGGGGCTTGGATCGAGTCGGTGCCGTACCCAGGCTAACAAAGGATCGCCGAATGTGATCCCCCTGCTCGCGGTCCGTTCCGGGGACCACGCGCCTGGCCGCGGACCATACGGCCGTACGCGCCCCCGGACCGGCCCGGGCCCCCGGCCGCGCTACGGCAGCAGCAGCTCGGGCACCCCGTCCGCGTCCGGCCTGTCCCCTTCGGCCGAGACCACCGTCAGCTGCTGCGTCGCACGGGTCAGTGCCACGTACAGCACCCGCAGGCCCGCCGGGGACTCGTCCGCGATCTCCGCCGGGGAGACGACCACCGTCGCGTCGTACTCCAGGCCCTTGGCCTCCAGGCTGCCCAGCGCCACCGCCCGCCCGCCCAGGTCGGCGAGCCAGCCGGCGGCCTCCGCGCGCCGGTCCATCGCCACCACCACGCCGACGGTGCCGTCCACCTGCTCCAGCAGCCGGCGGGTCTCCTCCCGCACCACGGGGCCCAGCTCGCCCCCCGCGGCCGTGAACCGCGGCTGCAGCCCCGTGGAGCGCACCGCCGACGGCGGCTCCATCCCGGGCATCGCCAGCCGCAGCACGCGGGAGGCGACCTCGGCGACCTCGGCCGGGTTGCGGTAGTTCACGGTGAGCGTGAAGCGGCGGCGCGGCCGGGACCCGAGGGCCTCGTCGCGGGCGGCGGCCGCCTCCTCCGGATCCGTCCAGGAGGACTGCGCCGGGTCGCCGACGACGGTCCAGGTGCCGTGCCGGCCGCGGCGGCCCACCATCCGCCACTGCATCGGCGTCAGGTCCTGCGCCTCGTCGACGATGACGTGCGCGTACTCGGTGCGCTCCGCCGCGAGCCGCTCGGCCCGCTCCCACTGGGTCTCCTCGCGGGTGGGCATCAGCTCCTCCAGCCCGCTGAGCTGGTCCAGGGGGTCCAGCTCCCGCTTCCGCTTGGGCCGGGCGGGCGCGCCGAGGAGCTGCTGGAGCTCGTCGAGCAGGGCCACGTCGTGCACCGACAGCGGGCCGCTGCCGTCCGGGCCCACCCGGCGCAGCGAGCGGGCCAGCTGGCGGGTCTCGCGCGGGTTGAGGTCCCGGCGCGACCAGCGGCCGAGCTTGCGCTCGTCGGCCATCGCGGCGAGCACCCGGCGCGGGGTCAGCTCGGGCCACCACGCGTTCAGGAAGCCGATGAAGGCGTCCTCGGTGGAGATGTCCTCGTCGAAGGCGGACCGCAGCTCCGCGGCGAGTTCCGGGTCGCTGTGCCGGCCTGACGCGCCCGTCTTGGCGTACAGGGCGTCGAGCAGCAGCTTGCGGGCGCGCGGGCGCAGCAGGTTCACGGGTGCGGTGCCGCCGAGCACGTTCTGGCGGATCCGGTTCAGCTCGGCGGCCTCCAGCTCCTCGCGGCGGCCGAAGGCGACGACGCGCAGCCGGTCGGGCGCCGGGCCCTCCCGGTCGCCGAGTTCCAGGGTGCCGCGCACGGCCTTGCGCAGGACCGACCGCATCCGGGAGGAGCCCTTGATCCGGGCCACGGCCGGATCGTCGTACGTGGTCGCCTCGGCGCCGTCGACCAGCGAGCCCAGCGCGCGGATGGCGACCTGGCCCTCCTCGCCGAGCGAGGGCAGCACGCCCTCCGTGTAGGCGACGAGCAGCGGGGTCGGGGAGACGATGAGGATGCCGCCGGAGTAGCGGCGGCGGTCCTGGTAGAGCAGGTACGCGGCGCGGTGCAGGGCGACCGCGGTCTTGCCGGTGCCGGGACCGCCGGCGACCTCGGCGACGGAGGCGGCGGGGGCCCGGATGACCAGGTCCTGCTCGGCCTGGATGGAGGAGACGATGTCGCGCATGGAGTGCGTACGGGCCCGCCCGAGCGCGGCCATGAGCGCGCCGTCGCCGATGGCGGGCAGCTCCCGGCCGTCGAGGAAGGCGGTGACCTCGGGGCGCATCAGGTCGTCCTCGACGCCCAGCACCTTGCGGCCCTTGGAGCGGATGACGCGGCGGCGCACGACGCGGCCCGGGTCCTTGGGCGTGGAGCGGTAGAACGGAGCGGCGGCCGGCGCCCGCCAGTCGATGACGAGCGGCGCGTAGTCGGAGTCCAGGACCCCGATGCGGCCGATGTGGAGCGTCTCGGCGATGTCGGCCGTGAGGTCCTCGCGGATCGCCGCGTCGGCGGGCTCGACGGAGGTGTACGCGCCGTCCGGGCCGCGTTCGCCGTCCTTGCCGAGCACGAGGTCGATGCGGCCGAAGAGGAAGTCCTCGAACTCGTTGTTGAGCCGGTTCAGGTGGATGCCCGCCCGGAATACCTGCGCGTCGCGTTCGGCCAGGGCTCCGGGAGTACCGACCTGGCCGCGCTGGGCGGCGTCGTTCATGAGGAACTCGGCCTCGTGGATCTTCTCCTCGAGGCGTCGGTACACCTGGTCGAGATGCGTCTGCTCGACCGCGATCTCCCGATCGCGGACGGAATCCGCCGTGCTGTCGACAGCGGCATTCTGCGCGGCCACCAAGGCCCCCTTCTGACGTGCATGGGCGACCGTCAACCGTACGCGAACCGGCCCCCTGCGCGCACGCCCGTTCCGGAACGGGTCTCGCTCAGTGATACGCCGACTACCGGGATCCGGACGCCGTGAGCCGCCGGCGGTGCCGGGCGACGCGCTCGCGGTTGCCGCACAGCTCGCTGGAGCACCACCGGCGCCGGTGGCCGCGGGAGGTGTCCAGGTAGACGCGGGTGCAGCCGTCCCCCGCGCAGGCCCGCAGGAGGGCGCGGTCGCCCGGGTCGGTCAGCAGCTCGACGGCGTCGCGGGCGACGGCGGCGAGCAGCGCGCCGCATTCGACGCCGCCGCACAACTCCCGCACGAGGTGACCTTCTTGGTCCCGTACGGCGCACAGACCCGGGGGTGGTCCGGCGGCCAGCGCGTTGACCCGGGCCAGGGCGCTCTCGTCCGGCTCGGTCCCGGACAGCTCCGCCCGTACGAGGGCCTCGACGTCGGCGCGCAGGGCGCGGAAGGCCTCGGCCCAGTCGGCGCCGACCCGGGCCAGCGGCGTCCGGTCGGGCACGAGCCCCGCCCCGGCGAGCCACAGCCTCAGCTCGTCGCCGTCCGGGATGCCCTCGCGCGGGGCGAAGGTGGCCACCAGGTCCAGGCAGACCCGCCCGGAGTCGAACCGCATGTCCGTCACCGCCTCGCGTCGTGGGGCGCCTCCCCAGAGTGCCGGTCCGCCGCCCGCGGGGGAAGCCCCCGAACCGGTACCTCCGGTGGCGGGTGCCGCCCGTTCCGGGCCCGGCCGCGATCCGCCGGACAGCCCTTCAGGCGGCGGGCGGGTCGTCGTGCAGGATGCGCTGGAAGAGGCGGTGGTCGCGCCAGGCGCCGTCGATGTGCAGGTAGCGCGGCGCGAGTCCGTACTGCTCGAAGCCCGCCTTCGCCAGCACCCGCTGCGAGGCCAGGTTGTCGACCAGGGTGCCCGCCTCCACCCGGTGCAGCCGCAGCTCGTCGCGGGCGATCCGGCAGACCTCCTGGGCGCCGGCCGTGGCCAGCCCCCTGCCCCGGCACGTCTCGTCGACCCAGTAGCCGAGCCCGCCGCTGCTCAGCGGCCCGTGCTGGATGTTGCCGAGGTTGATGGTGCCCAGCGGCGTACCACTGGCGGCGTCGACGAACACGTACGGCAGCAGCCGCCCGGCCTCCCGGGACTCCAGCTGCTGCGCGATCCGCTCCCGTTGCCCCCGCTCGGTGTAGAAGGCGTCCGGCCGGACCGGCTCGTACGGCGCCATGTACGCCCGGTTCCGCGCGAACGCCTCGGCCAGCGCGGCGGCGTCGTCCGGCGTGACGCCCCTCATCTCCACCCCGTCAATGATCATCATTCCGGCACGCTAGCCCAGGCCTCCCCCGGCCGTCACCGCCGCGTCGCGCGGGAGCCCGCCGTACTTGTCCTCGCCGCCCGCGTCCAGCGACAGCCGGTAGCCCCGCTTGACCACCGTCTGGATGAGGTTCGGCGCCCCCAGCGCCGCCCGCAGCCGGGCCATCGCCGTCTCCACGGCGTGCTCGTCGCGCCCCGCGCCCGGCAGTGCCCGCAGCAGGTCCGCGCGGGCCACCACCCAGCCGGGCCGCCGGGCGAGGGCCCGCAGCAGGGCCATGCCGGCGGGCGGCACCGCCCGCAGGGCGTCGTCGACGAGCACCGCGTGCCCGCGGATCTCCAGCCGGTGCCCGGCCACCGGCAGCACCCGGGCCCGGCCGGGCAGCTCCCGGCACAGCAGCTGCACCAGCGGGCCCAGCCGGAACCGCTCGGGCTGCACGGTGTCCACGCCGAGCGCCTGGAGCGGCACCGCGGTCACCGGCCCCACGCACGCGGACAGCAGGCCGCCGCGCAGCGCGTCCAGTACGGCCTCCCGCATCCCGCGCTCCTCGGCGCGGGACAGCAGCGAGGCCGCCGCCGGGGCGGAGGTGAAGCTGACGGCGTCGACCCCGCCGACGGCGATCGCGTCCAGCAGCCGGTCCAGCGGCGCGAGGTCCTCCGGGGCCATCCACCGGTACACCGGGACGCCCACCACCTCGGCCCCGCCGGCCCGGAGCGCCTCGACGAAGCCGGGGAGCGGCTCCCCGTGCAGCTGGAGCGCGATCCGCCGGCCGGCGACCCCCGCCGACAGCAGCCGCTCCAGCACCTCGGCGAGCGACTCCGACTGCGGGGACCACTCCTCCACGAGCCCGGCGGCCCGGACGGCACCCTTCACCTTCGGTCCGCGGGCGAGGAGTTCGGTGGAGCGCAGTGTCGCCAGGAGTTCCTCGCCGACCCCCCACCCGTCGGCGGCCTCGATCCATCCGCGGAAGCCGATGGCGGTGGTGGCGACGACCACGTCCGGCGGGCGGGCGACGAGCTCCTTGGTGGCGGCGAGCAGTTCGGTGTCGTCGGCGAGCGGCACGATCCGCAGTGCCGGCGCGTGCAGCACCGCCGCCCCGCGCCGCCGCAGCAGCGCGATCAGCTCGTCCGCCCGCCGGGCGGCGGTGACCCCGACGGTGAAGCCCGCGAGCGGGCCGGTGTTCGTGTCGTCCATCGTGACCTGCCTACTGACGCATGGGGGGCGGTACGGGTGGACCGAGCCTGCCAACTCGGCGTGTCGGACTCGGTTCACCCGTATTTCGCCCCGGTTACACCGACGTGAGCTGCGGTTTCGCGGGGGCCCCGGCGGCCTCTGCGGTGACCGCCGCCGGGCGGCGAAGGTATACCGACCACGTGACCGCGCAGCACAGCGCGTAGAAGCCCAGGAAGGTGACGAAGGCCGCCGTGCCGGATCCGGAGGTGCGGAACGCCTCCCGGAAGGCCAGGTTGATGCCCAGTCCGCCGAGCGCGCCGACCGCGCCGATGAGGCCCATGGAGGCCCCGGAGAGCCGCCGCCCGTACGCCGCGGCGCCCTCGCCGCTCATCCCGCGGGCCAGTGCCTTCGCCTGGAAGATGCCGGGGATCATCTTGTAGGTCGAGCCGTTGCCGAGTCCGCTGAGCACGAACAGGGCCACGAACCCGACGAGGAAGACCGGCAGCGAGGCGCCCTGCGAGGCGAGGACGACCACCCCGGTCGCGGCGGCCATCGCGACGAACGTGCCGAGGGTGATCCGCGCCCCGCCGTAGCGGTCCGCCAGTGCCCCGCCCACCGGCCGGATCAGCGAGCCGAGCAGCGGGCCGACGAAGGTCAGCGAGGCGGCCTGCAGCGGGGTGCGCCCGAACTGGGTCTGCAGGACCAGTCCGAAGGCGAAGCTGTAGCCGATGAAGGAGCCGAACGTCCCGACGTACAGGAACGCCATGATCCAGGTGTGCGCGTCCTTCAGGGCCTCGCGGACCGCGCCGGTGTCGTTGCGCACGGGCGCCAGGTTGTCCATGCGTACGGCCGCCAGTGCGGCGGCGAGCACGACCAGCGGGATGTAGGCGCCGAGCAGCAGCCGCGGGTGGCCGGCTCCGGCGGTGGCGATGACCAGCAGGCCGGCCAGCTGGACGACGGGTACGCCGATGTTGCCGCCGCCGGCGTTCAGGCCGAGCGCCCAGCCCTTCTTCCGCAGCGGGAAGAAGGCGTTGATGTTGGTCATGGAGGACGCGAAGTTGCCGCCGCCCACCCCCGTGAGGGCGGCGACGAGCAGGAAGGTCCCGTACGAGGTCCCCGGTTCCATGACGACGATCGCGGCGACCGTCGGCGCGAGCAGCAGCAGGGCGCTGAAGACGGTCCAGTTCCGGCCGCCGAAGCGGGCGACGGCGAAGGTGTACGGCACGCGGACGAAGGCGCCCACGCACGTCGCGGTCGCGATCAGGAAGAACTTCCCGGCCGGGTCGATGCCGTACTCGGGTCCCATGAAGAGGACCATCACCGACCACAGGGACCAGACGGAGAAGCCGATGTGCTCGGAGAGCACGGAGTACAACAGGTTGCGGCGGGCGATGCGCTCGCCGGTCTCCTTCCAGAAGGTCTCGTCCTCGGGATCCCACCGCTCGATCCACCGGCCCCGCCTGCGCGGTGCGGTCGTACCGGTCATCACACGCCTCCACAGCTGTCGCGTCCGTGGTGACGACCGTAGGAAGGGCGCGTTTCGGCCCCGGTCCCCGCCGGATGACCGCCGGGAAACCTTGCTCTCACCCGCCGCCCGGGCCGTGTGTGAGCGGGGCGGGCAGCCAGCTGTCGGCCGGTGGCGCGAGCCAGCCCCGTTCGGCCGCCAGGGCGGCGGCCGCGGCGTGCAGGGCGTCCAGGCCGGGGTGGGCGAAGCCCTTGCGCCACACCATCGACAGCGGCGACAGCGGGACCGGGTCGGTCAGCGGCAGCTTCACGCAGCCGGGCATGTCCAGGAAGCCGACGGTCGCCAGGACCGGATGGCCGGTCTTGACCATGACCCGGCGGAACTCCTCCTTGCCCATCGCGACCGGCGCGGGCGGGGCCATCAGGATCCCCCGCCCGGCGAACAGTTCCCGTGCGAGCCCGGTCCACTCCAGCGTCCGGGGGTTCCCGGCGCCCGCGTACACGGTCTCCCCGGCCAGCGCGTCCAGCGGTACGGACTCCTGGCCGGCCAGGGCGTGTCCCTCGGGCAGCAGCACGGCGAGGGGCTCGTACCGTACGGGCCGCTGCGCGAGCGGTGCCCGCAGGACGGGGTCGAGGCCGTCGGCGTACCCGAAGGCGACGTCGAGCCGGCCGGCCGCGACCTCGGCGGCGGCGTGGGTGAGGCCGCTCTCGAAGCGGGCCATCAGCTCGCAGTCCGGGGCGAGTTCGCGGGCCCGTTCCAGCACGGTGCGCGCGGTGCCGGGTCCGTCGGTGTTGAGGTCGACGAGGAGCGGCCGGGGCGCGGCGCCGGCCGCCGTACCGGCTCCGAAGGCGCCCGCCAGCTCCGCGTGCGCGGCCAGCACGCGGCGGGCCAGGGGCAGCAGCCGGTGCCCGTCGGCGGTCAGCTCGACGGCGCGGGTGGTACGGACGAACAGGGTGGCCGTCAGGGCCTGTTCGAGCCGCCGTACGTCACGGCTCAGCGCCTGCTGGGCGACGTAGAGGCGGGTGGCGGCACGGGTGAAGTGCAGCTCCTCGGCAACGGCGACGAACCCGCGCAGCAGCCGGGGGTCCACATCACGGGGCATCACCCCCGGAGACTAACAACAGGAACGGGTGAATGGCTCCGGAACAGGTGTTGGACGGCGGCACCCGCCCGCGCCGAGGGTGGTGCCATGCCCCTCATGACCGTCACCGGCAGCACCCTCGTCCTCACCCCCGCGGACACCGGCACCGGCACCGCCTCCGGCACCGGCACCGCCCGGGGCACCGCTCCCGGCACCGCACCCGCCCGCACCCGTGCCGCCGGGCGGGCACCGGGCCCGTACCGCCGGCTGTTCGCGCTGCCCGGCACCCGGGGGTTCACCGCCGGTAACCTCCTCGCCCGCCTGCCGATGGGCATGTTCGGCGTCAGCGCGGTCATGATGATCGCCGGCCAGCGGGGCTCGTACGCCCTGGCCGGCGCGGTCACCGCGACGGGACTGGCGGCCACGGCGGTGGTGGCACCCCTGACGGCCCGCCTGATCGACCGCCACGGCCAGGCCCGGATCGCCGTGCCGGCCACCCTGATCGCGGTCCTGGGCTCCCTGTCCCTGGTCCTGTGCGTCCGCACCGGCGCCCCCGCCTGGACCCTCTTCGCCTCGTACGCCCTGACCGCCACCACTCCCAACATCGGCGGCATGTCCCGCGCGCGCTGGACGCACCTGCTGCGCGGCTCCCCGGCCGCGCACCACACGGCGATGTCCTTCGAACAGGCCGCGGACGAGCTGTGCTTCATGCTCGGCCCGGTCCTGGCGGCCTTCCTGTGCGGGGTGGTCCTCCCGGAGGCGGGCACCCTCGCCGGGGCGGCGCTGCTGCTCACCGGGATGCTCGTCTTCACCTCCTGCCGCGCCACCCAGCCCCCCGTGACGGCGGCGCCGCGACGCGGATCGCCGCTGCGCGCCCTGGGCCCGCTGCTCCCGCTGTTCCTCGTCACGGGCGTGGTCTTCGGCTCGATGGAGGTCGCCTCGATCGCCTACCTCGACCACCAGGGCCTGGGCGCCGCCTCCGGCCTGGTCCTCGCCCTCCAGGCGGCGGGCTCCTGCGCGGCCGGCCTGCTCTACGGCACCGTGCGCGCCCGCTCGCTGAAGGCCTGCGTGTGCACGCTGGCCTTCCTCATGACCCTGCCCTGGGCCGCGGCGGCCACCGGCTCCGTGGCCGCCCTGGCCGGCGCCCTCGTGCTGGCCGGCATGGCCACGGCCCCGACGATGGTCACCGCGATGTCGCAAGTCCACGACCGCACCCCGGAGGGACGCCTCAACGAGGGCATGACCCTGGCGGTGACCGCCATCTTCGCGGGCATCGCGGTCGGCTCGGCGAGCGCGGGCTCGGTCGTGGAGGGCGCGGGCCCGGTCACCGCCTACGCGGTCCCGGCCGCGGCCGCCCTGATCGCCCTGGCGATCGCCCTGACATCCCGACCGACCCGGTGACCGTGGCGGCGCCCCGAGATCCTCAAGGCCCGCCACCCCTCCTCGGACTGACAGCCCGGCCGCACCCCGAGCCGGGACCCGGGCATGACGAAGGCCCCGCAGCCTGGGCTGCGGGGCCTTCGCCCACATGGGATGAGTGGAGATGGCGGGAATCGAACCCGCGTCCAACGGTGCAGAAGCAGGGCTTCTCCGAGCGCAGTCCGCTGCGCTTTTCTCGGCCCCGGAGATCACACGGACAAGTCTCCGACGGGCTCAGTCACTGTTTGGTTTCCCTCCAACCCCCGTGACCGGGGCTAGAGGTTTAGATCCCTAGTTGACGCCAGGATCCGGACCGGGACCACTTCCGGGCTGACGCTCCTCACAGAGGCTTCAGCTCACTGTTATTAGGCAGCGAGGGTGAAGCGGGAGTTATCGCTCTTGGAGTTGGCGATTATTTTTTGCGACATGTGGTTAGCGAGATCATTGCCGCTTCCTCGGCTCGCTTCCCCTGCATCGACATCCGCTGTCGAAACCGATCATCCCCATGTTGTGTTAACAAGCTGCTCCACCCCGGAGGGCGGTGCTGACGCCATGGTACGCGAAGTGGACCACCGCGTGCCAGGAGATTAAACCGTACCGCGCTGCTTGCGGCGGATCGCCGAGATCGCACGGTTCGTCTCGCGGGTGTCCTGCTTCTCCCGCAGCGTCTGCCGCTTGTCGTACTCCTTCTTGCCCTTCGCCAGCGCGATCTCCACCTTCGCCCGGCCGTCCTTGAAGTACAGGGACAGGGGCACGATCGTGTGACCGGACTCGTCGGCCTTGCGCTCCAGCTTGTCGATCTCCTCCCGGTGCATGAGGAGCTTGCGCTTGCGGCGGGCACTGTGGTTGGTCCAGGTGCCCTGGCTGTACTCCGGCACGTGCACGTTGTAGAGCCACGCCTCCCGGCCCTCCACCGACACGAACCCGTCCACCAGCGAGGCCCGGCCCTGGCGCATGGACTTGACCTCGGTACCGGTGAGCACGAGACCGCACTCGTAGGTGTCGAGGATCGCGTAGTCGTGACGCGCCTTCTTGTTCTGGGCGATCAGCTTGCGCCCTTTTTCCTTAGCCATAGTGCGGTCATTTTCGCACTACGGACCCACCCCGAGGCCACCCAATACCGTGACCGCCCGTTCCTCGACCCGGTCGCCCGCCGGTACGTCCGGGGTGATGCCGTCTCCGTCGAGGCTGCGGCCCGCCGGGGTGCGGTACGTGCCCACCGTCAGCTCCGCCACCGACCCGTCCGGGAAGCCGGTCGGCATCTGCACCGAGCCCTTGCCGAAGGTCCTGCTGCCCACCGCCAGCGCCCGGCCCCGGTCCTGGAGCGCGCCCGTCACCAGCTCGGCGGCGCTCATCGTGCCGCCGTCGACGAGGGCCACCAGCGGCCGGGTGGTGTCCCCGCCCGGGGCGGCGTTCAGGACGCGCTGCTCGCCCCGTACGTCGTAGGTCGCCACGAGCCCGCCGTCGAGGAAGGCGGAGGCGGTCGTGACGGCCTCGTCGACCAGCCCGCCCCGGTTGCCGCGCAGGTCGAGCATGACCCCGCCGCCGGGCGGCGCCGCGCGGACGGCCGCCCTGACGCGCTCCCCGGAGCCACGGGTGAAGGAGGTGACCTTGATGACGGTGACGTCGCCGGCGAGCTGCCGCACGGTCACCGGTTCGGTGCGCAGCCGCTGGCGCAGGACCGTCTCGGTGAGGTCGGCGCCGTCCCGGCTGAGGTTCATCACGACGGGGGTACCGGCGGTGCCGCGCAGCAGGGCGACCACGTCGGCGACGGCCAGCCCGGTGACGGGGTGCCCGTCGACGCTCAGCAGCCGGTCCCCGGCGCGCAGGCCCGCCCGGGCGGCGGGGCTGCCGGGCTGGACCTCGTCGAGCGTGATCACTCCGTCGTGGGCGCGCCCGGCCCAGACGCCGACGCCGGTCCAGTGCCCGTCGAGGCCCTCGGCGAAGGCGGCGTACTCGCCCTGGTCGTAGACGGTGCCCCAGCGGTCGCCGCTGCGGCTCACCACTTCCTGCGCCGCCTTCTTGCCGGACTTGCCCTCGGCGACGGCCTCGGCGGCGGCCCGGGCGACCGCCTCGCGGTCGGCGGTGCCCTCCGTACGCGGGGCCCCGGGCGCGGCGGCGTCCGTGCGGGCGGCGGCCGCGGCGCCGTCCTCGGGCACCCAGCAGCCGGTGAACGCGCCGACCGCGACGACGGCGACGAACGTTAACGTCAAAACGGCCCCGCGACGTGGGTCGCGGGGCCGCAGACAGAAGGCGGGAATACTCGGCAAGCCCAGCATGGCGCCGAGTCTAGGACAAGCCCCGCGCCGGTACGGATGGTTGACCGGACCGCTCACGGGGCGCTTGTCACACCTTCAGGTACTTGCGCAGGGCGATGAAGGCCGCCATGGAGGGCATCAGGAGGCCGATGAACAGCACGTACGGGAGCTTGGCCAGCACCGATCCCCAGCCCATGAAGTCGATGAGCTGGATCTTGTCGCGCAGGCCGACGCCGTGGTCGATGACGAAGTACTGGCCGGAGACGAGCATGACGCAGGCGAAGAGCGCGCCGATGAGGCCGGCGACGGCGGCCTCCATGATGAAGGGGACCTGGATGTAAAAGCTGGAGGCACCCACGAGGCGCATGATCCCGGTCTCCCGCCTGCGGCTGAACGCCGAGACGCGCACGGTGTTGACGATCAGCAGCAGCGCCACGATCAGCATGATCGCCATGATGCCCACGGCGGCCATGTTGAGGTAGTTCAGGATCCGGAAGAGGTCGTCGATCGCCTGGCGCTGGTCGTCCACGGTGTGGATGCCGTCCCGCCCCGCGAAGGCCGAGGTGACCACCTTGTACTTCTCCGGGTTCTTCAGCTTGACCCGGAAGGACTCCTGCATCTGGTCGGGGGTGATGGAGGAGGCCAGGGCGGTGTGTCCGTACTGCTCCTGGTAGTGCTTGTACGCCTCGTCCGCCGACTCGTAGGTCACCGACTTGACCAGGGACATCGCCTTGAGTTCGGACTCGATCTGCTTCTTCTGCTCGTCGGTCACGGCGCCCTTGCGGCAGGTGGCGACACCGCCGGCGCCGCCTCCCCCGCTGTTGGCGGCCGCGCCGGCCTCCTGGGCGTCCTGCTTGTTGCAGAGGTAGATCGAGACGTTGGCCTTGTCGTACCAGTAGCCCTTCATCCTGCCCACCTGCTCGCTCATGAGCAGGGAGCCGCCGAACAGGGCCAGGGACAGGGCCACGGAGATGATGACCGCGAAGGTCATGGTGAGATTGCGGCGGAGGCCGACGCCGATCTCGGACATGACGAACTGGGCGCGCATGACTCTCAAGGGCCTTTCAGTGCTGGTAGCCGTAGACGCCGCGCGACTGGTCGCGCACGAGTCGGCCCTGTTCGAGTTCGATGACGCGCTTGCGCATCTGGTCGACGATCTGCTGGTCGTGCGTCGCCATGATCACGGTGGTGCCGGTCCGGTTGATCCGGTCCAGCAGCTTCATGATCCCGACGGAGGTCTGGGGGTCGAGGTTGCCGGTGGGCTCGTCCGCGATGAGCAGGGCCGGGCGGTTGACGAAGGCGCGGGCGATGGCCACGCGCTGCTGCTCACCGCCGGAGAGCTCGCCGGGCATGCGCTCTTCCTTGCCGCCGAGGCCGACCAGCTCCAGGACCTGCGGAACGGCCTTGCGGATCTCGCCCCGGGGCTTGCCGATGACCTCCTGCGCGAAGGCGACGTTCTCGGCCACCGTTTTGTTGGGCAGCAGGCGGAAGTCCTGGAAGACGGTTCCCAACTGGCGCCGCATCTGCGGGACCTTCCAGTTGGAGAGCTTGGCGAGGTCCTTGCCCAGGACGTGCACCTGGCCGTGGCTCGCCCGCTCCTCGCGCAGGATGAGGCGCAGGAACGTGGACTTGCCGGAGCCGGACGAGCCGACCAGGAAGACGAACTCGCCCTTCGCGATGTCGAGGGAGACTTCCCTGAGTGCGGGACGGCTCTGCTTCGGGTAGGACTTGGAGACGCTGTCGAATCGGATCACGGGTGCACCACGGTCGCCGGGAGTAGGTGTGCGTGACCATACGCGAACGGGCGCGAGGTGGGGACCCGGCATCCGGACTTGTCCGCTTTATCCCGTGGTCAGGGGGGTACCGACCGCGATTGCCCGGAGGGGCCGCGCCGAATGTCGGCGAAGCTGGCACAGTGGTAGGGGGAACGGTCCGGTTCCCCACGCCGTTATAGGCAGTGGAAGACGAGGGGACGAGAGGAGGAGCGCATGACATATGACCGGCTCGTGTGCGCGAACTGCGCCGCTCCCGTCAGCCAGGGCCGCTGCCCGGTGTGCCGGGCGAACCGGGAGCGCCTCCAGCAGGAGGGCCCCTTCTCCGGCCTGAACCCCGTGGCGCTCATCGTGCTCATGGTGGTCCTCGTGGCAGCTCTGGTCCTGGTCGCCCAGCAGACCGCCTAGCGGGCGCTCTGCGGGCGGGCGGTGGTCGACGCCGGTGCTCGTCGGTGCCCGCGCCGCGTACCGATCACATGCAGCGGAAGGGCCCGGACACCTCGTGGTGTCCGGGCCCTTCCCGCGTGCCGGGGTGATCCTAGGCGGTCTGCTCCTGCTGCTTGCGCCAGCGGATACCGGCCTCCAGGAAGCCGTCGATCTCACCGTCGAGGACGGCCTGCGGGTTGCCGACCTCGAACTCCGTGCGCAGGTCCTTGACCATCTGGTACGGGTGCAGGACGTAGGAGCGCATCTGGTTGCCCCAGGAGCTGCCGCCGTCCTTGAGGGCGTCCATCTTCGCCTGCTCCTCCTGGCGGCGCCGCTCCAGCAGCTTGGCCTGGAGGACGTTCATGGCGCTGGCCTTGTTCTGGATCTGCGAGCGCTCGTTCTGGCAGGAGACGACGATGCCGGTCGGGATGTGCGTGATGCGCACGGCCGAGTCGGTGGTGTTGACGCCCTGGCCGCCGGGGCCGGAGGCACGGTAGACGTCGACGCGCAGCTCGGACTCGTCGATCTCGACGTGGTCGCTGGTCTCGACGACCGGGAGCACCTCGACGCCCGCGAAGGAGGTCTGGCGGCGGCCCTGGTTGTCGAAGGGCGAGATGCGCACGAGGCGGTGGGTGCCCTGCTCGACGGAGAGGGTGCCGTAGGCGTAGGGGGCCTTGACGACGAAGGTGGTCGACTTGATGCCGGCCTCTTCCGCGTACGAGGTCTCGTAGATCTCCGTGGAGTAGCCGTGCCGCTCGGCCCAGCGCAGGTACATGCGCTGGAGACGCTCGGCGAAGTCGGAGGCGTCGACGCCGCCGGCCTCGGCACGGATGTTGACCAGGGCCTCGCGCTCGGCGTACTCGCCGGAGAGCAGGGTCCGGACCTCCATCTCGTCCAGCGCCTTGCGGACGGACGCCAGCTCGGTCTCGGCCTCGGCCAGGGTGTCCGCGTCGTCCATCTCCTGGGCGAGCTCGAAGAGCACCCCGAGGTCGTCGATGCGGCCGCGCAGGGTCTCGGCCTTGCGGACCTCGGCCTGGAGGTGCGAAAGCTTGCTCGTGATCTTCTGGGCGGCGTCCGGGTCGTCCCACAGGGACGGCGCGGCGGCCTGCTCCTCGAGCACGGCGATATCTGCCCTCAGCTTGTCGAGGTCCAGGACGGCCTCGATCGACCCCATGGTCGAGGAGAGGGACTTCAGCTCTTCGGAAACATCGACGACTGCCACGGGTCCAGCGTAGCCGGTCCCCGGGCAAGCCCGTCCGGGCAGGCCGGATCACCCGTTCTGATGAAGGCTCGTACGGGCGTACGCTCACCGTATGACCGTTCTCCTCGTCAAGCGCCGCCATGTGGACTACATGCGCGTCACGACGACGAGCTGTCAGCCGCCGGACCTCACCCAAGCCTGATCCACCCCGATCCGACTTGGTCCTGTAACGCGGCCCCAGCGGTCCCGGCGCCAACCCTGCCGGCGACCCCGCCCCACCCGCGGCCCCGCCACCTCTGGGGAACAGGACCCCGTGACATCCGAAACGGAGCCGTCATGCCGTCCGCGCACTCCCTCCCCGTCCTGGACCTCTCCCAGGCCGACGACCCGGCCCAGCGGGCCGACTTCCTGAAGCAGCTGCACGCGGCCGCCCGGGACACCGGCTTCCTGCACCTGACCGGGCACGGCGTCACCGCCGCCGAGAGCGCCCGCATCCTGGAGCTGACCCGGGCCTTCTTCGCCCTGCCGGAGGCCGACCGGCTCGCGGTGAGCAATCTGAACTCCCCGCACTTCCGCGGGTACACCCGGATCGGGCACGAGCTGACCGGCGGCGCCTCGGACTGGCGCGACCAGCTGGACGTGGGCGCGGAGCGGCCGGCACCGGTGGTGGGCCCGGACGACCCGGCGTACCTGTGGCTGGAGGGCCCGAACCAGTGGCCCGCGGCCCTCCCCGAGCTCCGTACCGTGGTCCTCGACTGGCAGTCCCGCCTGGCGGCGGTGGCGCACCGGCTGCTCCAGGAGCTGCTCGTCTCGATCGGCGCCCCGGCGGACTTCTTCGACGCGGCCTTCGACCGCCCCCACCTGCACACCAAGCTGATCCGCTACCCCGGATCCGCCCCGTCGGGTGCCGACCAGGGCGTGGGCGCGCACAAGGACTACGGCTTCCTCACCCTCCTGCTCCAGGACTCGGTGGGCGGCCTCCAGGTGGTCCGGGACGGCGCGTACGTGGACGTGCCGCCGATGCCCGGGGCCTTCGTCGTGAACCTGGGCGAGCTGCTGGAGATCGCGACCGAGGGCTACCTGACGGCGACCGACCACCGGGTGGTCAGCCCGCCGGGGGCGGTGGAGCGGTTCTCGGTGCCGTTCTTCTACAACCCGCGGCTGGACGCGGTGGTGGAGACGGTGCCGGGCGAGTACCTGCGTTCGGCGCCGGGCGTCGCCCACGACGCGTCGAACCCGCTGCACGCCGAGTACGGCCGCAACGAGCTGAAGGGCTGGGTCCGCGCCCACCCCGCCGTGGCACGTCGCTGGCACCCGGAACTGGCCGCGGCGTAGGCCCTCCCGGGCGGGGCGGCAGGGTCGGGGCGGTCTCCCCGGGCTCCGCCCGGACCCGCGGCCCCACACGCCGGAGGGGCCGGCATGGCGCTGGTCCGGCGGCAGCGCCCCCGGCTACGGGTGCCGCGGGCCCGACTGCTTGTTGTCCTGGCGGGGCTGCGGCTCGTCGCCCCCGGAGAAGGCCAGCCAGCCGCCCAGCCCGACCGCGGCCGCCACGGCCACGGCGACCGCCGACAGGGTCAGGCGCCGCTTGCGGGCGGCTTCGGCGCGGTGGCGGGCCGAGCCGGGCCGGTGACCGCCGGCCGGCCTCGGGACGCGGGCCGTGCCCAGCGCCCCGCCGGCCAGCTCGTCCGGCCCCGGCACCCGCATCGAGGTGTGGGTGTCCCGGTTGGAGTCGGTCGCCGACCCCGGTACCAGCGGGACCACGCCGCGCCGCCGCACCGGGTCGGCGGACGGCTCCTCCGAGGCCTCCGGCTCCGGCTCCGCGTCGTCCGGCTCGTCCACGTCCAGCGGCGGCATCCCGGCCAGCATCGGCAGCAGGTCCCGCAGCCGGACCGACAGCTCCGAGGCCCGCAGCCGCGAGGCCGGCCCCTTGGCCAGGCACTGCACCATCAGCTGCCACAGCTCGTCGGGGATCCCGGGCAGCGGGACGACCGTCTCCGTCACGTGCCGCCGCAGCACCGCGCCCGGGTGGCCGCCGCCGAAGGGGGTGAACCCGGCCAGCAGCTCGTACAGGACGGTGGCCAGGGCGTATATGTCCACCGCCGCACGCGGGGGCAGTCCCTCGACGATCTCCGGGGCCAGGTAGTCCGGGGTGCCGATGATGCGGGTCGTGGGCGCCGATGCCCGGCCCGCGGAGGCCCGCCGCGGGGAGTCGATCAGCTTGGCGACGCCGAAGTCGGTCAGCAGGGCCGGGTGCGCGCCGCCCGGGCCGAGCGGGCCCTGCATGTCCAGCAGGACGTTCTCCGGCTTGACGTCCCGGTGCACCACGCCCGCCGCGTGCGCCGCGGCCAGCGCGTCGGCCACGTCCGCGACGATCGCCACGGCCGCCTCGGGGGCGAGCCGACGCTCGCGGTCGAGCCGCGTGCGCAGGTCCGTACCGCGGACGAGGTCCATGACGAGGGCGAGGTCGTTGCCGTCCACGACCAGGTCGCGGACGGAGACGACGTGCGGATGCTCCAGGCCGAGCAGGGCGCTGCGCTCCTGGACGAAGCGTCCGACCAGCTCCTGGTCGGACGCGAGGTCCTCGCGCAGCAGTTTCACGGCGACGGGCCCGTCAGGCCCCTCGCCCAGCCACACCGTGCCCGCGCTGCCGCGCCCCAGGATCTGGTGCGCGGTGTACCGGCTGCCGATTTTCCGTGCCACGACTGCTCCCTCAGTGGCTGGCGTACGCCCCAAAGCTACGCGGCCGCGTGGGCTTCGGAGGCCAGCAGGGGGCCCGATTCGCGACGACCTTCACTTCTGGGGACGAAATCACGTCCTGGATGTCGACAAATCCACGAAGTCGGCGTGACTGGGCCCTCCTCAGGGAGCGGACGAGCCGCCCGAGGCGGGTGCGGAGTCGCCGATGCCGGTCACCCAGTCGACGATGTCCGTACCCCAGGTCCACACCTGGTCCCACCAGCCGCGGCCGGTGCCGATCCACTCCTGGAGCGGGGTCAGCTCCCAGACGAGCCAGCCGGCCACGAAGAACACCAGGATCAGCACCAGGCAGCCCTTGAGGCAGCCGAGGCCGGGGATCCGCACCGGGTTGGCGCTGCGGCGGCGCGGCTCGCGCGGCTCGCGCGGGGCCGGCGGCTGCGGCGGGGCCTGCTGCGGCTGCTGCGGCTGCCGGTACTGCGGCTGCTGCTGTTGCGGCTGCTGGTACGGCTGGGGCTGGCGCTGCTGCGGCTGGTAGTGCTGCGGCGGGGGCGGCGGCGCGTACTGCTGCTGCTGCGGCTGCTGCTGCTGCTGCGGCTGGCGGTACTGGGGCTGCTGCGGCTGCTGGTACTGCTGCTGCTGCGGCGGGCCCTGCCGGTACTGCTGCGGCCGGTGCTGCGGCGGCGGGGGCGCCTGGCGCTGCGGACGGCGGCGCAGCGGGTCGTCCTCGGGGGTGAGGTGCTGGATCTGCGTCTGCTCGTTGCGGTCGCGGGCGGCCCGCATCTGCGACTGCCACGGGTGCGGCGCGTCGGGCTGCTGCACGGGCGGCATGACCGAGGTCGGATCGGCCCCGGGGCCCCCGGTGCTCGGGAGCACCGACGTGGCGTCGGCCGCGCCGACCGGCGGCATGACGCTGGTCATGGCGTTCGGGTCGTAGGCACCCGCCGGGGAGCCCGCCCCGGAGGGCAGCACCTGGGTCGGGTCCGCGGCGCCGGGGGTCTCGGGGACCGGGGCCGGCGAGGGGTCGGGGGCGAGGAGGGCGCCGACGCCGAGCGCGGCCTCCACCTCGGCGCCCGTGGAGTGCACGCCGATGCCGGCGGCGACCACGCGCAGGCCGCGGGCCAGGTTCACGGCGCTGGGGCGCTCGTTCGGCTCCTTGCGCAGGCAGCGCTCGACGACCGTCCACAGCGGTTCGGGCACGTTCGAGGGGCGCTGCGGCTCCTCGCTGAGGTGGCGGTGAAGCACTTCGAGGGCGGTGCCGCCGGCGAACGGCGGGCGGCCGGTGAGCAGCTCGTAGAGCAGGATGCCGGCGCCGTAGATGTCGACGGCGGAGGTCTGCGGGCGGCCCTCTGCGGACTCGGGGGCGACGTAGGCCGGGGTGCCGACGAACTCGTGGGTGCGGGTCAGGCCCGGGGAGTCGGCGAGGCGGGCGATGCCGAAGTCGGTCAGCATCGGCTTCATCTGCCCGTCGCGCTCGTCGAGGAGCACGTTGGCCGGCTTGAGGTCGCGGTGCACGACGCCGTCGGCGTGGCTGGCGGCGAGGGCGTCCGCGATCTGGGCGGTCAGCAGGCTCGCGGCGACGGGCGAGAAGGGGCCGTTCGCGCGCAGGTACCGGTGCAGGTCCGGCCCGTCGATCAGGTCCATGACCAGGGCCAGCAGATCGCCCTCGACGACGAGGTCGCGGGTGCGCACGATGTTGGGATGGGTCAGGCGCAGCAGGACCGAGCGCTCCCGCAGGAAGCGCATGACGATGTCGGCGTCCTGGGCCAGCTCCTCCTTGAGGACCTTGATGGCCACGGTCTCGCCGGGCTGGCCCGCCACGGCGGCCTCCGCGCCGGCGGTCTCCCGCTGGCGGGCACGCCAGACGGTGCCCGTGGCGCCGCGCCCGAGCGGCTCCTCGAGCAGGTATTTACTGCCGACTGGCCGCACGTCTCGCGCTCCCCTGCTGTCGTCTGCTGTGGTCGTTCCGTCGAGTGGTTTTTCCGGCCCACTCTAGGGGGTGTCCCCCGGGAAGACGCCGGTCCGCGGAGGTTGGTTGCCGCACATATGTACGGAGGGTGACGTTTTCGGGGTATGCCGGAGGCGATTTTCCCCTTCTTTCCCCCGCTCGTGGTCCGCTTTCGGCCGGGCCCCGGTCCGGCCCGCGGCAGATCAAGATCATTTATTGCCGGGTGCCGGGCGTGTTGTCCGCGACAGGTGCGAGGATGCACCCGTACGGAACGGCACGGGACGGGAGCCGCGCCTTCCGGGCAGACCTGACCGGACGACGCGTCCGTGCCGGGCGGGGGCGATCGGACCGTCGTGTCACGACGATCCCCTGCCGGGCGCACACACCGCGCACCGCGCAGAAGGGACCGCTGACGGCGATGCAGATCCGGCTGACCGTCCTCGGGTCGCGCAGCGGCCACCAGACCGCGACCGCCCCCGCGAGTTGTGACGTGCTCGTCACCGCGCCCGCCGGCACCGCCCTGGCCGCGGTCGCCTCCGGCCTCGCAGCCACCGTCGGCGGCCCCGACACCGGGGGCACGGTCGTGCTGTACGCGGGTTCCGAGCGCCTCGACCTCCAGCGGCGGGTGCTGGGCGAGCCGCCGCTGGTGGACGGCGCGGTGGTGGCACTGCACGCGCCGATGCCGGACGTGCTGCCCGAGGACGGGCTCGGCGCACCCCAGCTGCACGTCGTGGCCGGGCCCGACGCGGGCGGCGTGCACCTGCTGCACGACGGGCAGATCCGCATCGGCCGGTCGGGCGACGCCGACGTACCGCTGGACGACCCCGACGTGTCCCGGATGCACTGCGCGGTGACGGTGATCCGCGACGGCCGGGTCGCCGTCGCCGACCTGGACTCCACCAACGGCACCACCCTCGACGGCACCCCGGTCGGCACCCAGCCCGTCGCCCTGCCCCCGGGGGCCCTGCTGCGGGTCGGCGAGTCCACCCTGCGGCTGGCGCCCGCCGGGGCGCCCGCGCTGCCGGTGACCCCCGACCAGGAGGGCCACCTGGCCCTCGCCGCCCCCACCGGTCCCACCGGGCCCACGGGTGCCTCCCCCGACGGCCCGGAGACGGCCGCGGGCGCCCGCGGCCCGGCCGGCCCCGGCGCCGCGCCGTACGGGACCCCCGGGGCGCCCGCGCCGACCGCCGTCCGCGGCGCGGCGCCGGGCGCCTCCGGCACCGCCGCGGACACCGCCGGGCCGTACGGACCGGCCGGCGCGACCGGTCCGGCCCACCCGGGCGCCCCCGGGCCCGCCGCCGGCGCCCCGGACGGGGCCCGGACCGGATCCGGCCGCCGCAAGGGCCTCGGCGCCTGGGCGCGCAAGTGGGTGCGCGGGGAGGACGTCGTGCACGCCGCCCCGGAGACCGTCGCCACCGCCGCCGCGCCGCACCCCGACGACCCGGCCGCGCTCCTGCTGGCCGCGATGGGTCCCACCGGGCGCCTGTGGTCCCGTACGTCCGCACGGGACGGCGGGGCCGCGCTGCTGGAGGTCGGGCTCGGCGCCGGGAGCCGGGTGTCCCTGCCGGCCGTCGGCGCCCTCGGCGTCGCCGGCCCGCGGGCCCGGCTGGCCGGGGCCGCGCGCTGGGTGGTCGCCCAGCTCGCGGGGCTGCACGCGCCGGGGCAGCTGGAGATCGTGCTCGTCTGCGCCGACCGGGCGCGGCCGCTCGCCGACCGGCGGCGCGACTGGGGCTGGCTGGGCTGGCTGCCCCACGTGCGGCCCGGGCACGGCCAGGACTGCCGCCTGCTCCTCGCGTACGACCGCGACCAGGCCGCCGCCCGCACGGCCGAGCTGACCCGGCGCCTCGACGACGGCCCGCTCGGCACGCACTGGGCGAGCGCCGACCCCGAGCGGGTCCGGGAGGCCGCCGCGGCCTACGCGGGCCCCTACACGCTCCTCGTCCTCGACGGCGATCCCGGGACCGGCGCGCTGCGCGACATCACCGGCCGGCTGGCCTCGCACGGCCCGGCCGCCGGGATCCACGTCCTGGCGCTCGCCGAGGCCCCGGCCGCCACCCCCGCCTCCCCGGTCACCGAGACGTACGAGACCGCCTGCGCGGCCACTCCCGCCTTCCGGGACTGCGGTGCGGTCGCGCTGCTCAGCGGGGACGTGGCCACGGCCGTACGGACGTTCGCGGTCCGCGGCGGCCTGCCGGTCCCCTCCGGGGGCACCGCCGTCTCCGACGCCGTCTCCGCCGCCTGGGCCGAGCGGTTCGCCCGGGCCCTGGCACCCCTGCGGCCCACCGACGGCGCGGTCGGCGGCCCGCGCCGGACCGCGGCCGCCACGCTGCCCGCCATGGCGCGGCTGCTGGACGAACTGGGCCTGGCCCGGGCCACCCCGGCCTCCCTGATGGCCCGCTGGGCGGCCGCCACCGACCAGGGACAGGGCCAGGGCGGCCTCGCCGAGATCGTGCTGGGCAGCGGGCGGCGCGGCCCCGTCGGCACCGAACTGGTCCACGACGGCCCGCACCTGATCGTCGAGGGGCCCGCCGGGAGCGGCCGTACCGAGCTGCTGCGGTCGGTGGCGGCGTCGCTGGCCGCGGGCGCCCGGCCGGACCGCCTCGGGCTGGTCCTCCTCGACGGGGCGGGCGGCGAGCGCGGCGACGGGCTGCTGTCCTGCACCGAACTCCCGCACGTCTCCGCCCACCTGGTCGCCTCCGACCCGCTGCGCATGCGCGAGTTCGCGCAGGCGCTGGGCGCCGAGCTCAAGCGGCGCGCCGAGCTGCTGGACGGCGTGCCCTTCGCCGAGTGGCACGCGCAGCGCGAGGTGTCCGGCCGGATGGTCGCGCCCCGCCGGCCCGCCCCGGGCGAGGTGCGCGGCGACGGCGGCCCGCCCTCCGGTGCGCCGGGCCACGGTGAGCCCGTGCGGACGGGGACGCTCCGGCTGCGCGCCTCCGCCACCCGTACGGATCCGGTCGGGCCGAGCCCGCTGCCGCGCCTGGTGGTACTGGTGGACGACCTCGACGCGCTGGTCGCGCCCGGTCTGGGCAGCGCCGGCCGCGCCGCCGGTTCGGTGGTCCGGGCTCTGGAGGCGGTGGCCCGCGACGGTGCCCGCCTCGGCGTGCACCTGGTGGCGAGCACGTCCCGCCCGGACCGCACGGCCGACACGGGCCCGGCCCGGCTGGCGGCCCTGCGGGTGGAACTCGAAGCACCCGACCAACCGGGGCCCGGCCGGGGCGTGCTCCGCTTCGCGGACGGCCGGACGGTGCCGTTCCAGGCGGGCCGGGTCACGGGGCGGATCCCGCGGACGGCGACCCTGCGGCCGACGGTGGTCCCGGTGGAGTGGGAGCGGATGGGCGACCCGCCGGCCCGCCGGCCCGTGCGCGAGCTGGGCAACGGCCCGACCGACCTCGCGCTGCTGGCCAGCGCCCTGGACCGGGCCGCGCACCTGGTCTCGGCGATACCCGTGCTGTTCCCGCCGGCGCCCTGACGGGGCGGCAGGTCCCGGCGCCCGTCCCCCCGACGCGGTATTGCGGGGCCGCGCGGGTCGGCGTAGACCTTGTGGTCCGGGACACACCACGGGTATCGGGGGCAGAGCCATGCGCGAGCACGGAACGGGCCGTACGCAGCTGAAGTGGGCGACGCTGGCCGTCGCGGGCGCGCTGGCGCTCACCGCCTGCGGGGGCGACGCCGGCGAGGAGCCTGCGGCGCCGCAGGGCGGCACGGCCGCGCCCGGGGTGGAGTTACCGAAACTGGACGGGGAGAAGCTCCAGGTCGCGGCGGTCTGGACGGGCCCCGAGCAGGAGAACTTCACCAAGGTCCTCAAGGAGTTCGAGAAGCGGACGGGCGCCACGGTCACCTTCGTGCCGGCCCAGGACCCGATCGTCACCTTCCTCGGCACGAAGATCGCCGGCGGGGCTCCGCCGGACGTCGCGCTGCTGCCGCAGGTCGGGGCGCTGGTCTCAGCGGTCCAGAACAAGTGGGCGCAGCCGGTGGGCCCGGAGGCGCAGGCGCAGCTCGACAAGAACTACTCGGCCGGCTGGAAGGCGCTGGGCGCGGTCGACGGCACCCAGTACGGCGTCTACTACAAGGCCGCCAACAAGTCGCTGATCTGGTACAACGCGAAGGCCTTCGAGGCGGCGGGCGTCAAGCCGCCCACCACCTGGAAGGAGCTGATCGCCGCGGCCGACACCCTGTCGGCGTCGGGCACCCCGGCGGTCTCGGTGGCGGGCGCGGACGGCTGGACCCTGACGGACTGGTTCGAGAACATCTACCTCTCCCAGGCGGGCCCGGAGAAGTACGACCAGCTGGCCAAGCACCGGATCAAGTGGACCGACGACAGCGTCAAGCAGGCCCTGACCACGCTCGCCGAGCTGTTCGGGCGCAAGGACTTCCTCGCGGGCGGTACGAGCGGGGCGCTGGCCACCGAGTTCCCGAAATCGGTGACGCAGACCTTCACGGGCGGCGACCGGCCGGCCGCCGCGATGGTCTTCGAGGGCGACTTCGTCGGGGTGAACATCGCGCAGACCGAGGCGAAGATCGGCGAGGACGCCCTGGTCTTCCCCTTCCCGGCGGTCGGCGCGAAGGCGCCGGTGGTCTCGGGCGGTGACGTGGCCGTCGCCCTGAAGCCGTCGAAGGGCGCGCAGGCGCTCATGACCTTCCTGGCGTCCGCGGACGCGGCGCAGATCCAGGCCCGCGAGGGCGGTTTCGTCTCCCCGAACAAGGCGGTCGACCCGGCGGCGTACCCGAACGACATCCAGCGGGGCATCGCCAAGGCGCTGATCGCGGCGGGCGACGACTTCCGCTTCGACATGTCCGACCAGGCACCGGCGGCCTTCGGCGGAACCCCGGGCGCGGGCGAGTGGAAGGCGCTGCAGGACTTCCTGGCGAACCCGTCCGACGTGGCGGGCACCCAGGCGAAACTGGAGGCGGACGCGGCCAAGGCCTACGGGAACTGAGCCGGTGACGGCCCCCGCCGCGCGCGGGCTCTCCGCCGAGGCCCGGCGCCGCCGTCTGGTGGCGGCGGCGTTCCTCCTGCCGGCCCTCGTGCTGCTCGGCGCGCTCGTCGTGCACCCGATCGGCTACTCGCTCTACCGCAGCTTCTTCGACCGCTCCGGCGACGTGTTCGTCGGCGCCGGCAACTACCGGGAGATCCTCACCGACGACGGCATCCGCACCGCCCTGAAGAACACGGCGGTGTGGGTGGTGCTCGCCCCGGTCACGGCGACCGCGCTCGGGCTGATCTTCGCGGTGCTCACCGAACGGGTGCGCTGGGGAACGGCGTTCAAACTGCTCGTCTTCATGCCGATGGCGATCTCGATGCTGGCGGCCGGCATCATCTTCCGGCTCGTCTACGACCACGACCCCGACCGGGGCGTCGCCAACGCGGTCTGGGTCGGCGTCCACGACACCTTCGCGCAGTCCTCGGCCTTCCCCAAGGCCCGTCCGGGCCGGGACTCGCCGCTGGCCGACGCCGGCGGGGGCGCCTTCGTGACCCGCGAGCCGGCCCGCGCGGGCAGCCCGGTGCTGCTCCCGCTGGTCGGCGTGGCTCCCGAGGCGCTGCCGGAGGGCACCCGTACGGCGGGCACCGCGGAGCCGGAGCCGGGGAAGGTGACGGGCACCGTCTGGCAGGACTTCACCCGCGGCGGGGGCGGCGCGACGAACGTGGTCGACAGAAGCGAGCAGGGCTTCTCCGGGATGCGGATCGAGGCGGTCAAGGACGGCCGTGTGGTGGACGCGGCGACGGCCCGCGCCGACGGCACCTTCACCCTGTCCGCGAAGGCCGACGGGGCGCTGCTGCGGCTGCCCGCGGCCAACTTCCGGGAGGCGTACGGCGGGGTGGAGTGGCTGGGTCCGGCGCTCGTCACGCCCGCGGTCATCGGCGCGTACGTATGGATGTGGGCGGGCTTCGCGATGGTGCTGATCGGGGCCGGGCTGGCGGCCGTACCGCGCGAGCTGCTGGAGGCGGCGCGGGTGGACGGGGCGAACGAGTGGCAGGTGTTCCGGCGGATCACCGTCCCGCTGCTGGCGCCCCTGCTGGCGGTCGTGCTCGTCACGCTCGTCATCAACGTCATGAAGATCTTCGACCTGGTCTTCGTGATCGCACCGGGCGCGGTCCAGGACGACGCGAACGTCCTCGCGCTCCAGCTGTACCGGACGTCCTTCGGCACCGACGCCGATCCGGGTCTGGGCAGCGCCATCGCCGTCCTGCTGCTGGTGCTGGTGGTGCCGGTGATGCTGGTGAACATCCGCCGTCTGCGCAAGGAGGGGGCCCGATGAGCCGTTCCGACGCGGCGCCGGACGACCGGGCGCGGCGGCCCCGGCGGGGGCCGGGCAGGGCATCACGGGCCGCGGGCCGTCTGGCCGGCGGGGCCGTGCGCGTGTTCCTGGTCGTGGCGGCGCTCTTCTGGCTGCTGCCCGCCCTCGGGCTGCTGATCTCCTCCCTCGTCGCCCCGACCGACCTGAACGACGGCGGCTGGTGGCAGGTCTTCGGCGCGCCCTCGCGGCTGACCGCCGACAACTACGAGCGGCTGCTGGCCAACGACACCATCACCGGCTCCCTGCTCAACACCTTCGCCATCGCGGTGCCCGCCACCCTGCTCGTGCTGGCCCTCGGCGCGTTCGCCGGATACGCCTTCGCCTGGCTGGAGTTCCCCGGCCGGGACTGGCTGTTCCTCGTCGTCGTCGGGCTGCTCGTCGTGCCCGTGCAGGTGGCGCTGATCCCGGTGTCGGAACTCTTCGGCACCATCGGCCTGTTCGAGACCACGGCGGGCGTGGTGCTCTTCCACACCGCCTTCGGGCTGCCCTTCGCCGTCTTCCTGCTGCGCAACTTCTTCGCGGAGATCCCGCGCGAACTGCTGGAGGCGGCCCGCCTCGACGGCGCTGGGGAACTGCGCCTGTTCACAAGGGTGGTGCTGCCGCTGGGCGGCCCGGCGATCGCCTCGCTCGGCATCTTCCAGTTCCTGTGGGTGTGGAACGACATGCTGGTGGCGCTCGTCTTCGCCGACTCGGCCAACCCGCCGATCACGGTCGCGCTCCAGCAGCAGGTGCGGCAGTTCGGGAACAACATCGACGTACTGGCGCCCGGCGCGTTCCTGTCGATGGTGGTCCCGCTCGTCGTCTTCTTCGCGTTCCAGCGGCAGTTCGTCACGGGGGTGATGGCCGGCGCGGTCAAGTGAGCCGTCTCCGGTGCACCTGACGTGCGGCGTTGACGCTGCGTAACCCGAATGCCGCGTACGCCGTAACCCGATCGCCACGCCGGGGGTTCCTGGGCCATATGCCCGCGCCGACCCCTGGATGTGCCGTGCCCCGGTTCAGCGTCATCGTGCCCGCGTACAAGGTCCAGGCCTACCTCCAGGAGAGTCTGGACTCGGTCCTGAGCCAGTCCTGCCCGGACCTCGAACTGATCGCCGTCGACGACGCCTCCCCCGACGCCTGCGGCGCGATCATCGACGAGTACGCGGCGCGCGACCCCCGGGTGACCGCGGTGCACCTGGCGCACAACCTGGGTCTGGGTCCGGCCCGGAACGCGGGCCTGGCCCGGGCCACCGGCGACTACCTGATCTTCCTCGACGGCGACGACACCCTCACCCCCGGCGCCCTGCAGGCGATCTCCGACCGGCTGAAGGCCACCGGCTCCCCCGACGTCCTCGTCTACGACTACGCGCGCGCCTACTGGTCGGGGGACGTCGTCCGCAACCGGCTCTCCCACCGGCTGTCCGAGGAGGGCCCGGCCAGTTTCCGGCTCGCCGACCGGCCCGCCCTGCTCGCCCTGCTGATGGTGGTGTGGAACAAGGCGTACCGCCGCGAGTACGTCGAGCGCGAGGGCCTCGCCTTCCCGCCCGGGCTCTACGAGGACACCCCCTGGACCTACCCGGCGCTGCTGGCCGCGGAGTCCGTCGCCGTCCTGGACCGCGTCTGCGTGCACTACCGCCAGCGGCGGACCGGCTCGATCCTGACCACCCGCACCTCCCGCCACCTGGAGATCTTCGACCAGTACGACCGGGTCTTCGGGTACCTCGCCGGGCGGCCGGAGCTGGAGCGCTGGCGCTCCACCCTGCACCGCCGGATGGCCGAGCACTTCTGCGCCGTCCACGCCGACCCGCGCCGCCTCCCGCGCGCCGCCCGGGCCGAGTTCTTCGCCCGCGCCTCCGCCCTGCTGCGCCGCTACCGCGCCCCGGGCGGGCGGAGTTCGCCGCCGCTGTCCCTGTCGCGCACCGACCGGATCCGGCACGCCCTGATGCGGATGGGCACCCGGCGCACCTACCGCCTGCTGTCGGTGCTGCGCCGGGCGGGTCTGGCCCTGGGCCGGGCCGCCACGGCCCTGGGGCGGGGCCTGCGCGAGACCTCGCTGCGGCTGCACTACCGGATCCAGCGGCTGCTGCCGCTGCGCCCGGAGCTCGCGGTCTTCTCCGCGTACTGGCACGGCGGTTACGCCTGCAACCCGGCGGCGATCGAGGCGAAGCTGCGGGAGCTGGCGCCCCGGATGCGGACGGCGTGGATCTGCGACCCGGCACACGCCTGGACCCTCCCCCGCCAGACGGTGGCGCTGCGCCCCGGTTCGGCGGCGTACTGGAGCGCGCTGGCCCGGGCCGGGTACCTCGTCACGAACGTCAACTTCGACCGCGCCCTGGTCAAGCGGCGCGGCCAGGTGCTCCTGCAGACGCAGCACGGCACCCCGCTCAAGCGGGTCGGTCTCGACCTCCGGGACCGGCCGGCGGCGACTCCGACGGCGGACTTCGCGGGCCTGCTGCGCGGCGCCGACCAGTGGGACTACCTGCTCTCCGCGAACCGGCACTCCACGCTGGTGTGGGAGAAGGCGGTCCCGTCCTCGTACACGACCCTGGAGTACGGCTACCCGCGCAACGACGTCTTCCACCGGGCGACCCGCTCGGAGGTGCTGGAGCTGCGCGAGCGGCTGGGCATTGCGGCGGGCTCGACGGCGATCCTGTACGCGCCCACCCACCGCGACTACCGCCGCAGCCGGCCGGACCACCTGGACTTCGAGCGGTTCCTGCAGGAGCTGGGCCCGCGCTTCACGGTGCTGGTCCGCACGCACCTGACGTACGCGGACGCCGGCCGCACGTGGGAGCCGCACCCGCGGCTCGTGGACGTCTCCGCGCACCCGTCGGTGGAGGAGCTGTGCCTCGCCTCCGACGCGCTGGTCACGGACTACTCGTCGCTGATGTTCGACTACGCGGCGCTGGACCGGCCGATCGTGATCCACGCCGACGACTGGGAGGCGTACGAGGCCGCCCGGGGCACGTACTTCGACCTGCGGTCGTGTCCGCCGGGCGCGGTCGCCCGCACCCAGGACGAGTTGGTGGACATCTTCACCACGGGCCACTGGCAGGGCTCCCGCTCGGCGCAGCTGCGCTCGGCCTTCCGCGCCCGCTTCTGCTCCTACGACGACGGGCACGCGGCGGAGCGCGTGGTCCGCCGGGTCTTCCTGGGCGACCCGGTCCCGACCCCGCCCGTCGTCCCCCTCCCGGACCGCGCCCCCGCCCCCTCGGCCCCCGCCCCGTCCCCGGAGCCGGCACTGGCGCGCGTCTGGCCGTAGGCGGGGCCGGTGTCGGGCCACGGACCCGTCAGGTGGCGGCGGAGGCCGATTTCAGGCCGGCCACCACCTGGTGGGCCAGGGTGTCCAGGTGGGTGGGGGTCACCGCGTCGCGGACGACGACCTGGCGCCAGTAGAGGGGGCCGATCAGCAGGTCCAGGGCGTGGTCGGGGCTGATGTCCGCCGGGAGTTCGCCGCGGGCGACGGCGTCCGAGACGATGCCCTGGGCCATGCGGTGCTGGCCGTCCAGGAGGGCGCCGCGGACCGCGTCCGCGATCTCGGGGTTGCGGGAGGCCTCGACCAGGAGGTCCGGGATCACCGCGGAGGCCACCGGGTGCCGCAGCACGTGCGACATGACCTCCAGCAGGGCGCGTACGTCCCCGTACAGCGAGCCCGTCTCCGGCACGGGCAGGCCGTCCACGGCGAAGGCGCCGACCAGGTCGAGCACCAGGTGCAGCTTGGACTTCCACCGCCGGTAGACGGCGGTCTTGCCGACCCCGGCACGTCGCGCGATGCCCTCGATCGACATCCGGGAGAACCCGACCGCGGCCAGCTCCTCCAGCACCGCGTTGCGGATCGCCTCCGTCACGTCCTCGCGCAGGACGGCGGCGCCGGCGGGAGCGCGGCGGGCGGAGGCGGCGGAGGTGGCGGGATCCGTGGTCATGCACAGAGCATAGCCGCGGCACGTCACGACGATACGGTTGCGTTCCGACGGCACGCGCCCTAACCTCGCCGTAGCGACGATACGGACCCGTCCCGACCCACGTCGAAAGCGAACCCAGTGACCACCGCGACCGCATCCAAGACAGCGCCCGCCGCCTCCGCGGACCTCGCGCAGCTGGCCGCCGCCCACGGCCTCACGCTCAGCGGCGCCCGCCCGACGCTCCCCCGCTACATCGCGCAGCTCTGGCAGCGCCGCCACTTCGTGTCCGCGTACGCGAACGCCCGCATGCAGGCCACGTACAGCACCGCGAAACTCGGCCAGGTCTGGCACCTGGTGACCCCGCTGCTCAACGCGGCGGTCTACTACTTCATCTTCGGCATCGTGCTGAAGGCCAGCCACGGCGTGCCGGACTACGTCCCCTTCCTGATCACCGGCATCTTCGTCTGGGACTTCATCAGCAGCTCCGTCAACACCGGCACCCGCGCCGTCCACAGCAACCTCGGCCTGGTCCGCGCCCTGCACTTCCCCCGCGCGAGCCTGCCCATCTCCACCGTCGTGCAGCTCTTCCAGCAGCTGCTCGTCTCCATGGCCGCCCTGGTGATCCTGCTGCTCGCCTTCGGCCAGCGGCCCGGCGCCGCCTGGCTCCTGGCCGTACCGGCGCTCCTGCTGACGGCCCTCTTCGCCGCCGGCTGCGCCATGGTCATGGCCCGCATCGGCAGCAGGAGCCCCGACGTCAGCCAGCTGATGCCGTTCGTCCTGCGGACGTGGATGTACTCCTCGGGCGTCATGTGGTCCATCGACCAGATGATCGGCAAGAACGACCTCCCGCACTGGGTCCTGACGGCCCTCAAGGCCAACCCCCCGGCCGTCTACATCGACCTCATGCGCTTCGCACTGATCGACAGCTTCCCCGCGCACGCACTGCCGCACCACGCGTGGCTGCTGGCCGCCGGCTGGGCGCTCCTCGCGGGCGTGGGCGGGTTCATCTACTTCTGGAGGGCAGAGGAGGCGTACGGACGTGGCTGACGACACCCGGGTACCCACCGTGATCGCGGACGGGGTACACGTCATCTACCAGGTGCACGGCACCGGAGCCCGCAAGGGCGGCGCCACCGCCGCCCTCAGCCGGATCTTCTCCCGCGGGGCCACCCCCGGGATGCGGGAGGTGCACGCGGTCAAGGGCGTCTCGTTCACCGCCTACGAGGGCGAGGCCATCGGCCTCATCGGCTCCAACGGTTCGGGCAAGTCCACGCTGCTGAAGGCCGTCGCCGGCCTCCAGCCGGTGGCCCGCGGCCGGATCTTCTCGCACGGCCAGCCCTCCCTGCTCGGCGTGAACGCCGCCCTGATGAACGACCTGACGGGCGAACGCAACGTCATCCTCGGCGGCCTCGCCATGGGCATGTCCCGGCAGCAGGTCCGCGAGCGCTACCAGGACATCGTCGACTTCTCCGGCATCAACGAGAAGGGCGACTTCATCTCCCTGCCGATGCGGACGTACTCCTCCGGCATGGGCGCCCGCCTGCGGTTCTCCATCGCCGCCGCCAAGGACCACGACGTCCTGATGATCGACGAGGCGCTCGCCACGGGCGACGCCGCCTTCCAGCGGCGCAGCCAGGCCCGCATCGAGGAACTCCGCGAACGCGCCGGCACCGTCTTCCTGGTCAGCCACGCCATCAACACGGTCCGCGAGACCTGCGACCGCGCGATCTGGCTGGACTCGGGCGTCCTGCGCATGGACGGCCCGGCGGACGAGGTCTGCGCCGCCTACGAGAAGTCGACCCGCTGACGCCCCGCCGGCGTGCGAGGCGCCCTCCCGGCCCCGCCGGCGTCTGAGGCGCGGGGGCCCGGGGGCGGAGCCCCCGCAACGGCACCGCACCCGCGGACAGGACGGAACACGAACGGGCCGGGCCCGGGACCACTTCGGTCCCGGGCCCGGCCCGTTCGGCTACGCAGGGACGATCAGCTGTGCGCGCGCAGCAGGCTGCGCATCGTCCGCATCGCCACCGACAGGTTCGCCAGGTCGAAGTCGTCCGAGCCCCGGATCTCCTCCAGGGTCGTCCGGGCCCGCCCGATGATCGCCGCGTTCTTCTCCTCCCACGCCTTGAAGCGCTCCTCGGGAGTCGAGGCGCCGTTGCCCACGGACAGGACGTCCGCCGTCAGGGCCGCGTGCGCCGCGAACAGGTCCTCACGGATGGACGCGCGGGCCATGGACTGCCAGCGGTCGGCCCGCGGCAGCTCGATGATCCGGTCCATCAGCTGCGTGATGTCCAGGCGGTCGGCGAGGTCGTAGTACACCTCGGCCACACCCAGCGGGTCCACGCCCGTCCGGTCCGCGATCGCGACGATGTCCAGCGTCGGGAAGGCCGAGGAGAATCCGGCGACCTTCGCCGCCAGCTCCTGCGGCACGCCCTCGCCGGTCAGCTCGTCCATGACCAGCTGGTACCACTCCAGGTCCGCACCGCGCACCAGCTTCGGCAGCTCCGCCCACACCCCGGCGACCCGCTCCCCGAAGAAGGCGATGGTCTCGGTGATCTGCAGCGGCTGCGGCCGGTTGTTCAGCAGCCAGCGGGTACCGCGCTCGACCAGGCGGCGCGAGTGCAGGCGCACCCGGGTCTGGACGTCCGCGGCCACCTTGTTGTCGAGCGCCTCCACGGCGTCCCACACGTCGGCGAGGCCGAAGATCTCGCGGGCCGCCAGCTGCGCCCGGACGATCTCCTCCGTCGAGGCCCCGGTCTCCTCCCGCAGACGGTGCAGGAAGGTCGAACCACCGGTGTTGACGGTGTCGTTGACGAGGATCGTCGTGATGATCTCGCGGCGCAGCGCGTGCGCGTCGATCTGCTCGGAGAACTTGTCGCCCAGGGCCGCCGGGAAGTACGCGAACAGCAGACGGCGCAGGTACGGGTCGTCCGGCAGCTCGGTGGCGATCAGCTCGTCCGCCGTCGTGATCTTCGTGTAGGCGAACAGGACCGCGAGCTCCGGCTGGGTCAGGCCCTTGCCGTTGTTGAGCAGTTCGCGGATCTGCCGGTCGGTGGGCAGGAACTCCAGCTCGCGGTTGAGCAGTCCGGCGCCCTCCAGGCGGCGCATGAACCGCTGCTGGGCGTGGAGCAGGCTGGGCGCCTGCGCCGAGCCGTTGGCCAGCGCGGTGTTCTGCGCGTAGTTGTTGCGCAGCACCAGACGGCCGACCTCGTCGGTCATCTGCGCGAGCAGCTTGTTGCGCTGCTTGACGGTCATGTCGCCGTCGGCGACGACCGCGTTGAGCAGGATCTTGATGTTCACCTCGTGGTCGGAGGTGTCCACGCCGGCGCTGTTGTCGATGGCGTCGGTGTTGACCTTGCCGCCCTCGCCGCCGGCGCCGCTGCGGGCGAACTCGATGCGGCCGAGCTGGGTCAGGCCCAGGTTGCCGCCCTCGCCGATGACCTGCGCCCGCACGTCGGAGCCGTTGACGCGGATGGCGTCGTTGGCCTTGTCGCCGACGTCGGCGTGGGTCTCGGAGGTCGCCTTGACGTAGGTGCCGATGCCGCCGTTCCACACCAGGTCCACGGGGGCCTTGAGGATGGCCTGCATCAGGTCGGCCGGGGTCATCTTGGTGACGCCGGCCTCGATGCCGAGGGCCGCGCGCATCTGCGCGGTGACCGGGACGGCCTTGGCCGAGCGCGGGTGGATGCCGCCGCCCGCCGAGATCAGCGAGGTGTCGTAGTCCGCCCACGAGGAACGCGGCAGCTCGAACAGGCGCCGCCGCTCGGCGTACGAGGTCGCCGCGTCCGGGGTCGGGTCGATGAAGATGTGCCGGTGGTCGAAGGCGGCCACCAGGCGGATGTGCTCGGAGAGCAGCATGCCGTTGCCGAAGACGTCACCGGACATGTCGCCGACGCCGACGACGGTGAAGTCCTGGGTCTGCGTGTCGTGGCCCAGCTCGCGGAAGTGCCGCTTGACGGACTCCCACGCGCCGCGGGCGGTGATGCCCATGCCCTTGTGGTCGTAGCCGGCCGAGCCGCCGGACGCGAAGGCGTCACCGAGCCAGAAGCCATACGACTCCGCCACGCCGTTGGCGATGTCGGAGAACGTCGCGGTGCCCTTGTCGGCGGCGACCACGAGGTAGGTGTCGTCCTCGTCGTGACGGACCACGCTGCGCGGCGGGACGACCTCACCGGCGACCATGTTGTCGGTGATGTCGAGCAGCGCCGAGATGAAGATCTTGTACGAGGCGATGCCCTCGGCGAGCCAGGCGTCGCGGTCCACCGACGGGTCGGGGAGGTTCTTTGCGACGAAGCCGCCCTTGGCGCCGACCGGCACGATGACGGTGTTCTTGACCATCTGCGCCTTGACCAGGCCGAGGATCTCCGTACGGAAGTCCTCGCGGCGGTCGGACCAGCGCAGGCCGCCTCGGGCGACCTTGCCGAAGCGCAGGTGGACGCCCTCGACGCGCGGGGAGTACACCCAGATCTCGAACGCCGGGCGCGGCGCCGGCAGGTCCGGGATGGCCTGCGGGTCGAACTTCATCGACACGTAGGCGTGCTGCTCGCCCTGGGAGTCGAGCTGGAAGAAGTTGGTGCGCAGGGTCGCCTTGATGAGGGTGAGGAAGGCCCGCAGGATGCGGTCCTCGTCGAGCGAGGCGACCTGGTCCAGGGCCCCGTCGAGCTCCTCCAGCATGGCGTCCACGAGCTCGCTGCCGGCGGCCTGGCGGACGGGCGACATCCGGGCCTCGAAGAGCGAGACCAGCAGCCGGGTGGTGTGGACGTTGTTGCGGAGGGTGTCCTCCATGTAGTCCTGGCTGAAGGTGGAGCCGGCCTGGCGCAGGTACTTGGCGTACGCGCGCAGGACGACGGCCTGCCGCCAGGTCAGGCCGGCGCTGAGCACGAGGGTGTTGAAGTTGTCGTTCTCGGCCTGGCCGTTCCAGACGGCCGCGAAGGCGTCCTGGAAGCGCTCGCGCGCGTCGTCGCCGAGGTCGCCCGCCGAGAGCCGCAGACCGAAGTCGTAGATCCAGGCGTTGGTGCGGTCCGCGCAGCGCAGCTCGTACGGGCGCTCGTCGGTGACCTCGACGCCGAGGCGCTGCAGGACCGGCAGGACGGCGGACAGGGAGACCTGCTCACCGGCGCGGTAGATCTTGAAGCGGCGTTCGCCGGGGCCGGCGCCGACGGGCTCGTACAGCGACAGGGCGAAGTCCTTGTCGCTGCCGCGCAGCTTCTCCAGGTGCACGAGGTCGGCGACGGCGGCGCGCGGCGAGTGGTCGGCCTTGTAGCCCTCGGAGAAGGCGGAGCCGTAGCGGCGCAGCAGCTCGGCGGCGCGCTCCTCGCCGAGTTCGGCGTTGAGGGCCTGGTCGAAGCCGTCGGCCCAGGAGCGGGCGGCCTCGACGAGACGGCCCTCGATGCGCTCGACGTCGCCGTCGGTCAGCACGGGCAGCTCGGTGCCCTGCGGGACGCGGATGACGAAGTGGATGCGGGAGAGGATCGACTCGGTGTTCCAGGCGGTGAAGTCGACGCTGATGCCGCCGAGTTCCTCGCGCAGGATGTCCATCAGGCGCAGCCGCACACCGGTGGTGAAGCGGTCGCGGGGCAGGTAGACCAGCGCGGAGTAGTAGCGCCCGTACTCGTCCTGGCGCAGGTACAGCCGCAGCCGGCGGCGTTCCTGGAGGTAGAGGACCGAGGTGACGATGGACTGGAGCTGGTCGACCGGGGTCTGGAACAGCTCGTCGCGCGGGTAGGTCTCCAGGATCTGCGTCAGGTCGCGGCCGTCGTGGCTGGCCGGGGAGAAGCCGGCGCGCTCCAGGACCTCGGCGACCTTGCGGCGGATGACCGGTACGCGGCGCACGGACTCGGTGTACGCGGCGGAGGAGAACAGACCCAGGAAGCGGCGCTCGCCGATGACGTTGCCGTCGGCGTCGAACTTCTTGACGCCCACGTAGTCGAGGTACGAGGGGCGGTGCACGGTGGAGCGGCTGTTGGCCTTGGTCAGCACCAGCAGGCGGTGCTCGCGGGCCTTGGCGCGGGCGTCGGCCGGCAGCCGGTTGAAGGACGGCGAGACGGGGTGGCCGTCGTCCTTGCCGCTGTGGTGCGGGTCGGAGCGCAGGATGCCGAGGCCGGTGCCGGGCACGGCGGCCAGGGAGTCGCCGTCGACCAGGTTGTACTCGCGGTAGCCGAGGAAGGTGAAGTGGTCGTCGGCGAGCCAGCGCAGCAGCTCACGGGCTTCTTCGAGCTCGTACTCGCGCAGGTCCGGGGCGGTGGGCTCGTCGGGCAGGCCGTCGGCGATGCGCAGCGCGGCGTCGCGCATCTTCTCCCAGTCCTCGACGGACTCGCGGACGTCGGACAGGACGCGCTGCAGGTCGGCGGTGATCTGCTTGAGGTCGGCGCGGTCGGTCTCGCGGTCGATCTCGACGTGGATCCAGGACTCGACGAGGGAGTCGTGGGGGCGCGCGGTGCGGGGCCCGTGGGCGTCGCAGTCGGGGCCGAGGATCTCGATCAGCTTGCCGGTGATGTCACGGCGGACGACGACCTGCGGGTGGATCACGACGTGGATGCCGCGGCCCTGGCGGGACAGCTCGTTCGTGACGGAGTCCACGAGGAAGGGCATGTCGTCGGTGACGACCTCGACGACGGAGTGGCTGGAGGTCCAGCCGTTCTCCTCCACCGTGGGGGTGTGCACGCGTACGTTCGCGGTGCCCTGCGGCCGGTTCTCGGCCAGCCGGTAGTGGGAGAGCGCGGCTCCGAACACGTCGACCGGGTCCCGGTCCGTGAGGTCCTCGGGCGCCGTGTGCAGGTAGTAGCGCTGGAGGTAGGAGAGGACCGCGTCCCGGTCCGGCCGCTCTCCCTGCTCGGACCCAGTCGGAAGTAGCCCCCCGGCCGGGCTGTGCTCAGCTACCCGGGCCGCCCGTGCGAGCAGCTCGGCCTTTGCTTCGTCCAGCTTGGTCTGCATGTCCTCTGGCTCCTGTCGCGCGCCATTGCGTGACGTAGGTGAAGGAAGGAATGACATAGCGCCGCGAGGCGGGGTGTCCGTTCCGAATCGACGCTATGCCGTCGTGAGAGCCGACCGGGAGGGAATGAGCCAAGATCGGCCGGCGCTCCCGGTGGCGGGGATCAGCGATGGCCCGGGCACTGTCGTACGCCGGGCGCAGGCCGGAGGCTCCAGTGCCCCCGAGGGATATCGCGCTGATCACGGGTACAAGGCTATCCCGACCTACCCCCAAGTCGTCATTCGCTGCATCTGTACAAATCTTGGGGTGGAACTTTGACACTCTGGCCAGCGACGCGGCGGGCCGTCCGTGCAGCGGCCCGGCCAGTCGCTATTCGGCCAGCTCGCGAGCTGTCAGAACGGCCTCGGCCAGGGTGTCCACGACCGGCACTCCGGCTGATTCCAGACTGCGGCGGCTGTGCGAACCGCCCGTGTAGAGGACGGCGCGGGCGCCGACGTGCGCGGCGGCGAGGGCGTCGTCCACCGCGTCTCCGATGAGGACCGTACGGTCGGCGGTCACCCCCGTCGCGTCGAGGGCCTGCAGGTGGCGTACGAGATGTCCGGCCTTGGAGGTGTGGGAGGGGCCGGTCCGGCCGTCGACGCGCAGGAAGTGCCCGTCGATGCCGTGGGACCGCACCAGCGGCACGAGTCGGTCGTGGGGCGCGAGGGAGAGCAGGGACTGGGTGAGCCCGTCGCGCTGCCAGTCCCGCAGCAGTTCCCGGGCCCCGTCGGCGAGCCCGGAGTCCGCGGCGGCGGCCCAGTAGTGGCGGTGGAAGGTCTCGTCCATGACGAGCCACTCCTCCTCGGTGGGCAGCCGTCCCATAAGGCGTTCGTAGAACTTCGGCACCGGTACGACGTACAGCTCGCGGTACGTCTCCAGGGTGATCGGCGCGAAGCCGAGCTCGGCGAAGGAGGCGTTCGTCGCGATGATCACGGCGTCGATGTCGTGGAGGAGCGTGCCGTTCCAGTCCCACACGATGTGGTTCGCGAGCGTCATTTCAGCAGCCCCGGGATCTCCTGCACGCCGAACCACAGGAGCTCGTGGTCCTCGGCGCCGTCGACGGTGACCTGCGCGTCCTCGTCCCCGCCGTCGGCGGCGGCCAGGGCCTGCGCGGCGGCGGCGACGTCCTCACCGGCGTCGTCGGCGTCCACGTGCACCGCGGCGGCCACGGTGAGGCGCACGGCGGCGGCGAGGTCCACCCGGCCGATGGCGGTCTCGTCGGCCCCGGGGGCGGCGGTGGCGGCCTTGTCGTCCACGTCGAGGGCGACGACGACCCGCCGGCGGGGCGCGCCGGGGTCGGCGGCGAGCATCCGCAGGGAGGCGGCCGCGGCCCGGCCCAGGGCGGCGTACTCCAGCTCCTCCATGTCGTCGGAGACGTACCACTCGCGGAGCCCGGGGGTGACGGCGTACGCCCGCAGCGGGGCGGGTCCCAGCTCACCCGCCTGGTGCACCTCGGCGAGCGCGGGGAGGGTCAGGGGGACGTACACACGCATGGCCGGCTGCTTTCGGTCGTCGGAAACGCCCCCAGGATACGACTCGGAGGGGGCCGGCAGGGGTTCGCCGGGGTGACGGCCGCCGTACCCCATCGGGCTGCCGGAACGTTCCGGGTCCCCGTCCACCCGACGCCCCCGGCGCCGGGGCCGACTGGCGCGGGGGCGGCGGTGCGGGCACTCGGATAGGTGAACCGCACGGGCGGCGGGGCGGGGCGCGGCGGTGGTTGCGGAGCGTGTTCGCCGACCGTAGAAGGTCCCCATCAAGTTACCGCCCGGTACCGCTCCGGGCCCGGCCTGTTCGGGGGCAGATCGCGATGGACACCACGACGCGCGGCACGATCGGCAGCAACGGCGGCCGCCGCCCCGCGGGCCGCTCCGCAACCCGGCCCGCCGGCCGGCGCGACCAGCGCCGCCCGGCGCCTCCCACACCACCCACGGGGCCGGCCGGGGCGCGGGGACCGGCGCGCCCGCCGCACGTCGGCCCGCACCACTGGTTCGCCGAACGTCTGCTGGCGGTGATCAGCGGTACGCGCCCGGTCCATTCGCTCCTGGGCCACACCGTCGGCCCCGCCTACCAGCAGCTGGTCACGCTGGCACCCGAGGCTCCCCTGCGCGAACGCCTCCGCCCGGTCGTGCGCCGGTGCGGCCGCTTCGTCCCCGGCCCGGGTGTCATCGAGGCCTTCGCCCGCATCGCCACCGGCGACCGCGTCACGGCCATGGCCTTCCGCCTCGAACAGGGCCCGGACCTGCGCTGGCGCTGCGCGGCCATCGAAATCCAGGGCCCATGCCCCTGAATCCCGGGCCGGCAGCACCGTCTCAGCCCCGTCGGCGTTCGAGGCGCGGGGCCCGGGGGCAGCGCCCCCGCTGCGGCGCCGCGGCGTGCAGCGCACGGGCCCCCGGCACCGAACCGCCACCCCGGCGGGGAGCCGGGCAGCGGGAGCCGGGCAGCGGAAGCGGGGCAGCCGGAGCCGGGCAGCCCGAGCCGGGCAGCGGGAGCGCGACGGCCGGGGCCGGACACCCTCAAGGTGCCCGGCCCCGGCCGGCCGCTGAGACCACCAGCGGGTTACTTCTTGCGGCGACGACCGCCCGCGGCCTTCTGGGCCTTGCGCCGCTCGGCCCGGGTCATCCCGTCACCGTCACCGGCGGCGTCGCTGTCGAAGTCGCCCTCGATCACGCCGCCCTCGCCGTCGACCGTCGGGGCGGAGAAGTGCAGCCGGTCGGGACGCTGCGGCGCGTCCAGCCCCTTCGCCCGGATCTCCGGACGCGCGGCCGGCACCGGCTCCTTCGTCAGCGACGGCGCGGCGTCCTGCACCGGCAGCTCCTCGACCTGCTGCTCGACCTGGACCTCCAGGTTGAACAGGTAGCCGACGGACTCCTCCTTGATGCCTTCCTGCATGGCGTTGAACATGTCGAAGCCCTCGCGCTGGTACTCGACCAGCGGGTCCTTCTGGGCCATCGCCCGCAGGCCGATGCCCTCCTGCAGGTAGTCCATCTCGTAGAGGTGCTCACGCCACTTGCGGTCCAGCACCGACAGGACCACGCGCCGCTCCAGCTCGCGCATGATCTCGGAGCCGAGGGCCGCCTCGCGGGCCTCGTACTGCTCGTGGATGTCGTCCTTGACGGACTCCGCGATGAACTCGGCGGTGATGCCCGCGCGGTCGCCCGCGGCCTCCTCCAGCTCCTCGATGGTGACCTTCACCGGGTAGAGCTGCCGGAAGGCGCTCCACAGGCGCTCCAGGTCCCACTCCTCGGCGAAGCCCTCGACCGTCTCGGCCGCGATGTACGCGTCGATCGTGTCGTCCATCATGTGGCGGACCTGCTCCTGGAGGTCCTCGCCCTCCAGGACGCGGCGGCGCTCGCCGTAGATGACCTCGCGCTGGTTGTTGAGGACCTCGTCGTACTTCAGGACGTTCTTGCGCGTCTCGAAGTTCTGGGTCTCGACCTGCGACTGGGCCGACGCGATCGCACGCGTCACCATCTTGTTCTCGATCGGCACGTCGTCCGGCACGTTGGCCATCGCCATGACGCGCTCGACCATCTGCGCCTTGAACAGGCGCATCAGGTCGTCGCCGAGCGACAGGTAGAAGCGGGACTCGCCCGGGTCGCCCTGTCGGCCGGAGCGGCCGCGCAGCTGGTTGTCGATACGGCGCGACTCGTGGCGCTCGGTGCCCAGCACGTACAGCCCGCCGAGCCCCTTGACCTCCTCGAACTCCGCCTTCACGGCCGCCTCGGCCCGGGTGAGCGCCTCGGGCAGGGCGTGCGCCCACTCCTCGATGTGCTCCTCGGGGTCCAGGCCGCGCTGGCGCAGCTCCGCCTCGGCGAGGTCGTCAGGGTTGCCGCCGAGCTTGATGTCGGTACCACGGCCGGCCATGTTCGTGGCGACGGTGACCGCGCCGCGGCGGCCGGCCTGGGCGACGATCGTCGCCTCGCGGTCGTGCTGCTTGGCGTTGAGCACCTCGTGCGGGATGCCGCGCTTGGAGAGCTGCTGGGAGAGGTACTCGGACTTCTCGACCGACGTCGTACCGACGAGGATCGGCTGGCCCGTCTCGTGCTTCTCCGCGATGTCGTCGACGACGGCGGCGAACTTCGCGACCTCGGTCCGGTAGATCAGGTCGGGCTGGTCCTTGCGGACCATCGCGCGGTTGGTCGGGATCGGGACCACACCGAGCTTGTAGATCTGGTGGAACTCGGCGGCCTCGGTCATGGCCGTACCGGTCATGCCCGACAGCTTCGAGTACAGGCGGAAGAAGTTCTGCAGGGTGATCGTGGCGAGGGTCTGGTTCTCGTCCTTGATGTCCACCCCTTCCTTCGCCTCGATCGCCTGGTGCATGCCCTCGTTGTAGCGGCGGCCGGCGAGGATGCGGCCGGTGTGCTCGTCGACGATCATGACTTCGCCGTCGATGACGACGTAGTCCTTGTCCTTCTTGAACAGTTCCTTCGCCTTGATGGCGTTGTTCAGGTAGCCGACGAGCGGGGTGTTCACCGACTCGTAGAGGTTCTCGATGCCGAGCCAGTCCTCGACCTTGGCGACACCGGCCTCGTGGATGCCGACGGTGCGCTTCTTCTCGTCGACCTCGTAGTCGCCGGTCTCCTCGATGCCCTTCAGCGGCTGGCCGGCCTCGCCCTTGGTCAGGCGGGTGACCAGCTTGGCGAAGTCCGCGTACCACTTCGTGGCCTGGTCCGCGGGACCGGAGATGATCAGCGGGGTGCGGGCCTCGTCGACGAGGATGGAGTCGACCTCGTCGACCACGGCGAAGTTGTGCCCGCGCTGGACCAGCTCGTCCTGCGACCACGCCATGTTGTCGCGCAGGTAGTCGAAGCCGAACTCGTTGTTCGTGCCGTACGTGATGTCGCAGTTGTACTGCTCGCGCCGCTGCGCCGGCGACATGTTCGCCAGGATGCAGCCGATGGACAGGCCCAGGAACTTGTGGACGCGGCCCATCATCTCGGAGTCGCGCTCGGCCAGGTAGTCGTTCACCGTGATCAGGTGGACGCCCTTGCCGGACAGCGCGTTCAGGTACGCGGGGAGCGTGCCGACGAGGGTCTTGCCCTCACCGGTCTTCATCTCGGCGACGTAGCCGAGGTGCAGCGCCGCGCCACCCATGATCTGGACGTCGTAGTGGCGCTGGCCGAGGACGCGCTTGGCCGCCTCGCGCACCGTCGCGAAGGCCTCGGGCAGCAGGTCGTCCAGGCTCTCACCGTCCTGGTAGCGCTGCTTGTACTCGTCCGTGAGCGCCCGCAACTCGGCGTCGGAGAGGTTGACGAAGTCCTCTTCGATGGAGTTGACCTGGTCCGCGATGCGGTGCAGTTTGCGCAGGATCTTGCCTTCGCCTGCACGCATGAGCTTGTTGAAGACGGACACCGAGGTTTGTCTCCTTGCCGGTCGGGCCTGGGCACTGTACGTACACGGGCACGGCAGGTGGGCCCCACCGCAACGGCCATCGTAAGCGAGGACTCGGCCGCGTCGGGAGGTCCGCCGTTCCCAGAGGGCACGGGTGCCCGTATGGAGAACGTACGGAGGACACCGAAGGTGCCGCATCGCCCGGGCGGATTCCCGAAAAGTGTTGGCCCGCGGCGCCGCGGCCGCAGCAGAATCCGCGCATGGAACCCACCACCCTGACCACCGGGCGCCTCGTGCTCAGACCCTTCGTCCCCGAGGACGCCGCCGAGGTGTACGCCGCCTGCCAGGACCCCGAGATCCAGCGCTGGACCGAGGTCCCCTCCCCCTATACGCACGCCCACGCGGACACCTGGGTGCACGAGACGGTGCCGGCCGGCTGGCGCGGGGACACCGCGTACAGCTTCGCGGTCCGGCTCGGGGCGGGCGGCCCGCTGGTCGCGGCCGTGGGCGTGCACCCGCGCGGCGAGTCCGTGTTCGAGGTCGGCTTCTGGGCGGTGAAGGAGCACCGGGGCCGCGGCTACATGACCGAGGCGGTGGACGCCGCCGCCCGCTGGGCCTTCACCGAGCTGGGCGCCGGCCGCGTGGAATGGCGGGCCGAGCCGGACAACACCGGCTCCCGTGCCGTCGCCGACCGGGCCGGCTTCCGGATCGAGGGGGTCCTGCGCGCCGGGATCACCCACCGCGGCACCCTGCGCGACTGCCGGGTCGGCGCCCTGCTCCCCTCCGACCTGGGGCTGCCCTCGCAGCTGCCGTACCTGCCGTCGCCCACCGCGTAGGCGCGCGGGGCCCGCTGTCAGTGGCACCCCCTAAGCTCGGCGCATGACCCTGCCGCCGCCTACCGTGTCCCTGTCCGCCGACGAGGCCCGCCGGATCGCCCTGCGCGCGCAGGGCTTCCTCGGAGCGCCCGACCGGCGCGGCGGGGTCCGCGGGGTCCTGCGCCACCTGGGCGCCGTCCAGCTCGACACCATCTCGGTGCTGGCACGGTCGCACGAGCTGATCCCCTACGCCCGGCTCGGCGCGGTCGGCCGGGACACCGTGGAGCGGGCGTACTGGACCGAGCGCCACGCCTTCGAGTACTGGTCGCACGCGGCCTGCATCCTGCCCATCGAGGAATGGCCGCATTTCGCCTTCCGCCGCCGGGCCAACCGGGCGCGCGGCCACCGCTGGCACGTCCTCCGGGACAAGCAGCACTCGACCCGGGCGGTCCTGGACCGGCTGCGGACGGACGGCCCGCTGACCTCCACCGAACTGGGCGGCGCCAAGAACGGCGGCGAGTGGTTCGAATGGTCCGAGACCAAGATCGCCGTGGAGTGGCTGCTCGACACCGGCGAGGTGGTGTGCAGCGAGCGCCGCGGCTGGAAGCGGGTCTACGACCTCCCCGAGCGGGCCGTGCCCGGGGCGCTGCTCCACGACGACCTGGACGACCGAGAGTGCCTGCGCCGCCTGGTGGCCCTGGCCGGCCGGTCCCTCGGCGTCGGCACCCGCGCCGACATCGCGGACTACCACCGGCTCAAGGGGGAGCAGTTCGACGCGGTGGTCGAGGACGCGGGACTGGTACCGGTCGAGGTCGAGGGCTGGGCCAAGCCCGCCTGGGCCGACCCGGCTGCGCTCGCGACGCCTCCCCGGGGCCGCCACCGCACGACGCTGCTGTCGCCCTTCGACTCCCTGGTCTGGGACCGTCCGCGCACCGAGCGGATCTTCGGCTTCACGCACCGCCTGGAGGCGTACGTCCCCAAGCCCCGGCGGATACACGGGTACTTCGCGATGCCGCTGCTGTCGGGCGGCCGACTGCAGGGCCGGGTCGACCCGGCCCGCGAGGGCCGCACGCTGGTCGCCCGGCAGCTCTCGCTGACGTCCCCCGCGGCCGCGGCCCCGATGGCGCGGGCCCTGCGGGAGGCGGCGGAGTGGGTCGGCTGCGACGCGGTGCGCGTGGAGCGCGCGCAGACCGCCTCCGAGGCCGCCGCGGTGACGGCCGAGCTGACGGCGCTGGGGAGCTGAGGCCGGGCCCCCCTCCCACGAGGGGGTGCGGTCAGCGGATCTCCAGGATCTTCTCGCGCATCGCGTAGACCACGGCCTCCATCCTGGAGTGCAGCTGCAGCTTCTCCAGGATGTTGCGGACGTGGTTCTTGACCGTGTTCTCGGAGATGAACAACTCCTTCGCGATGTCGCGGTTGTTCATCCCGGTGGCGACCAGCTTGAGGACCTCCAGCTCCCGGTCCGTCAGCCTCGGCGCCGGCACCAGCCGCCGCTCGTCCGTCCGCTGGATCATCGACTTGAACTCGGTGAGGAGCTTCGACGCCATGGACGGGCTGATCTGCGACTGGCCGTCGGCCACCGCCCGGATCGCCGTGGCCACCTCGTCGGTGGAGATCTCCTTCAGGAGGTACCCGGTCGCGCCCGCCTTGATCGCGTCGTAGAGGTCCGCCTCCTCGTCGCTGATCGTCAGCATGATGATCTTCGCGGAGGGCGCCACCTCCTTGATCGAGGTGCAGGCCTCGATGCCGCCGCGCCGGGGCATCCGCACGTCCATGAGCACGATGTCCGGCAGCAGGTCGGCCGCCTTGTCCACCGCCTCCGCGCCGTCACCGGCCTCGCCGACGACCTGGATGTCCTCCTCCTGCGCGAGGACGATCTCCAGTCCCCGGCGGAAGAGCGCGTGGTCGTCGACCACGAGCACCCGGATCGGCTCCCCGGCCGGCGGGCCGGCGGTCTCCTCCGAGGGGTCCGCCCCGCGGCAGGCCGCGCCGTTGTCCGCGCGTACCGGACCGAAGCTGTCCGCCATCGTCCCTCCCCCTGCATGTGCTGAGCTGCCGGGCCAACCGGACGCGTTCCCCGACCGGTTGACTGCCCGCCATGATTCCATGCCCGCACCACGGCGCGGGGGATGCCGGCGGACCTCCTGGCGCATACCCGTCATACAGGTGCCCCCGCGGAGACGCCGGAGCGTCCCGCGGGGGCAGCGAACGGACTGCTCAGCCGCCGAGCGCGCCACCCGCGCCGCCGGGCGGCTCCTCCGAGCTGGAGGCCCCGTCGGGGTTCACGTGGATGACGCCGTAGTCGTAGGCGTGACGCCGGTAGACGACACTGGGCAACTTCGTCTCGGAGTCGACGAACAGATAGAAGTCGTGGCCGACCAGCTCCATCTCGTACAGGGCCTGGTCGAGCGACATGGGCGCGGCCGAGTGGGTCTTCTCGCGGACGATGAGCGGGCCCTCGCCCTGCACCTCGATGGATCCGATCCGGGTGATCGGAACCCCGTCCGCCTTCTCCTCGGTGACCACCTGGCCGCTGCCGTTGAGCGACGCGACGCCCGGCACGACGTCGGGGACCTCTGCCGCCGGGATCCGGCCGTTGCCGCGGCGGGTGAAGCGCTTGTCGTGCTGCTTGCGCAGCCGGGCCTCCAGCTTGTCCTGGGCGAGGTCCAGCGCCGCGTACGGGTCGGCGGCGGCCGCCTCGGCCCGGATCACCGGGCCCCGCGAATGCAGGGTGATCTCCACGCGGTCGGAACGGTCGGCCTGGCGCGGGTTGTGCTCCTTGGACACCTCGACGTCCAAGCTGATCACCTTGGCGTCGAGCTTCTGGATCCGCTCCGGATTCAGCTTCTCGGCCACGTGCTTGCGGAACCGCTCGGGCACCTCGGTCTTGCGGCCCTTGACGACGATGTCCACGCAGAACTCCGTTCCCGGATAGCTCCGCCCGACGGGGCGAAGCGTCTCCCTTTCGCACCAGACTCCGGTGAAGGCCGGAGCCTCGGACTTGGCGACTTTCACCTCCTCCTCCCCCATCGGCAAGATCAGAACCCCACCGATTTCGGAGTCGAGAGAACAGCCTCCTGAGTTCCTTACAACCGAACATATCTCTGTATGACGGTTGTCGGCACCCGCTACTGGCCCGTACTTCCAGTCCAGTGGCCGTTCCCTCGTACTACCTGCAACGATGGGCCTTCCCCTCCAGTTCCAAATCTATTCACGGGATTTTCCCCGTGGGGACGTTGCAGGTCACCGCTCCTTGACGCGGGGAGTCCGCGCGAAGGAGCCCGCGGGCGCGGCCACCACCGCCGCCCGCAGCACCCCGCCCGGCCTCCGGCCCGCGCCTGCCCCGGATCCGCCCCCGTATCCCGCCGTGTATCCGGCCAGGCCCGCCGCGCGCACCGCCCGGGCCGCCTCGGCCAGCGTCGCCCCCGTGGTGACCACGTCGTCCACCAGTACGATCCCGGCCCCGCGCGTCAGCCGCGCCCCGTCCCGCCGCACCGCCAGCGCCCCCGCCAGGTTCTCCCGGCGCTGCCGGGCCCCCAGACCCGCCTGGTCCGCCACCGCCCGGCGCAGCCCCAGTACGGGCGCCACGCGCGCGGGCACCCCGGCCCGCCGCAGCCGTCCCGCCGCGGCCAGGGCGATCCTGCGGACCGGATCGTGCCCGCGCGCCCGCACCTGCCGCCGCGCCGACGGGACCGGCACCAGCGCCACCTCGCCCCGCCCGGGACCCGGCCCGCCCGCCAGGACGGCCGCCGCCAGCGCGCCGCCCAGCACCCCGGACAGCGGGAGCGCCCCGCGCTCCTTGTGGGCCAGCAGGACGGCGCGTACGGCCCCCTCGTAGACGGCGGCAGCCCGGACCACCGGCAGGCCGCCGAACCGCGGAGACGGGCTCACCAGCCCCGCCGCGGCCCCACTGAGCGCGCCCCCGCAGTCGGCGCACACCAGCACGCGGGCCGCGCCGCACCCGGCGCAGTCCGCCGGCAGGACCAGCCCGGCGAGCTCCTGCCACCACCCCCGCATGGCACCCACCCTGACGGCCCGGCCCCCGGCCCGCCACCCCTGTGGACGAAGGCCGCCCCGGCCCGCCCCGCAGGGCGCCGCGGGGCGCAGCCGCCACCCGGCCCCCGCCGCCGCGCCTCAGCCCGGACGGACCTCAGCCCGGATAGACCGGAGACCGGCCGCCCGCGACCACCGTGCGCCACTGCGCCCCCGGCGGCAGCCACACGATCCCGTCCTCCGAGAACGCCACCACCGGCTTCGGCTTCGACTCGTCCTCCGCGGCCGCGACCGCGACCTCGGACAGGCCCGTCGCCCCCGGCAGGCTCGCCGCGACCATCGAGCCGTCCGCGAGCATGTAGCGGGCCTGCTGCACCCCGCCCCTCTCGCGGCCCACCACCAGCAGCCGGCCCCGCGGCGCCCAGCTCATCGCCGTCACGTCCGCCATCTGCGGGGCCGCCGGACGCAGCTCGCGCACCGACACGGCGGAGACGTCGCCCTTCGCGTCGGGCCGCTCGATCCGCCCGATGTAGAGGCTCTTGCCGTTCGCCTCCTCCAGCAGCAGCGCGATCCGCGCACCGTCCGCCGAGGCCTTCAACGAGGCGATCCGCCGCCCGTCGAGGCCCGCCACCTGCACCCGCTCGGGCATCCCGGTACCGCCCGGCACCCGCCAGAGCCCCGGGTGCTGCGGATCCCGGTCGGCGACCCACAGGTCTCCCGAGGCGTCCCAGCTCGGCGCCGTCAGCGTCTCCGCCTTGCCGCCCCTGCCGATCGGCACCTGCGCCGGCATCGGCCCGCCCCCGGACATCGACACCACGTACAGCCCGTGCCCGTCCTCGGAGACCACGGCCGCGCGCCGCTCGTCGTGCGACACCGCCGCCGAACTCACCTTGAACGGCGGCTGCGTCGACAACGGCCCCGGCACCGGCTCGGTGTGGGTCTGCTGGTCGTCGCTGCTCACGTCGAGCTTCATCCGCACCAGCCGCTTGTCGTTGTCGACGAAGTACTGGAAGTCGGGGATCTTGGGCCGGTTGGCGATCGCGTCCGCGCTCACCGAGGTCACCGAGCACAGCGACGACGTCTTGTCGTCGGAGGAGCGCAGCAGTTCGACCTGGTCGAGCCGCGATCCCGTCAGGTCCTTGACGGTGTAGAGGAGTTGGGTGGCCATCTTCTTGCACTGCGGCTGCGCGATGTTGCCCACCTTGTCGTTGAGCGGCACGCGCAGCGTGTTCTGGCCGTCGTACGAGAGGGACTTGGTGCCCGTACGCAGTTCCGTACCGGTGGGGAAGCTGGACTCCACGACCGGCGCGAGCCACCGCGACGGCCCGGCGAGCAGCGACTGCACGGTCTGCGTGGTCGGGTCCATCCGCGAGTCGGGGTCGGTGCGCTGGCGGACGTAGACCGGGTCGGCGACGAGCGTGCCGCCCGCGAAGTAGTACTTGTTCACCGGCATGTAGATGCGCTGGAAGTCCGATTCGCTGAGCACGAGACCGCTCGGCGGGGTCGAGATGCGCCACTGCTTGTCCTCGTCCTGGACGAGCTGCAGCTGCTCCTCGTAGTCCCCGGCACCGGTCTGCGGCTGGTACGCGCTGTGCTCGTCGACGGTCGCGAGCTTCTTGCCGGTCACCTTCCAGCGGGGCCCCTCGGGGTCCTTCTCACCGCGCACCGCGACCCGGCTGAGGCCCGAGGACAGCACGGTGACGGCGGAGCCGGGCTTCCAGGACTTCGCGGCGGCCGGCGTCAGGTACTTGCGGGCGGTCTCCAGCTGCGGGTCGTCGCTGGTCATCGCCTCCAGGAAGCCGTCGACGATCTCGGCCGGAGTGGCCTTGTCCGCGGGCGGCACACCGAAGACCCGCACCTGCGAGTCCACGCCCTGCGAGGCCTGCACCGCGCGGATCTCGCCGCTGTCGGGCATCGAGGCGCAGCCGGCCAGCAGCAGCCCGGCCGTTCCGAAGGCGTACGCCCGGACGATGCGCCGGCGCGGCCCCCTCACCCGTGCGCTCCCCCACCGCGCGTCCACGGGCTCACCGTCCATCGGCTCGATCCTCCTGTTGTGCCTGCTCGGCGGGGCGGGCCACGACCCGGGCCCCGTTGCCCGGCAGGGCCGTCGGGTCGGCGGGCACCGACGTCGCACCCGCGACCGGCGACCGCGGCGGTATGGGCGAGCGGTCCCCGGCCTCGGCCGTCTGCCGCTCCGCCGCACCGTCCGAGGCGGCGGCCGCGGCGGCCGCGGCGTCCGCGGCGGCCCTGGCCCGGTTCGCCCGGGAGTCCTCGGGCTCCAGCGGGATGGGCGAGCCCCGCAACGGCTCGTCGGCCGTGCGCGGCAGCGTCAGCCGGAACTGGGAGCCCCCGCCCGGCTCGCCCCACGCCTGCAGCCAGCCGCCGTGCAGCCGGGCGTCCTCGACGGCGATGGACAGGCCCAGGCCCGTCCCGCCGGTCGTGCGCGCCCGCGCCGGGTCGGCCCGCCAGAAGCGGTTGAAGACGCGGGTCGCCTCGCCGGGCTTGAGCCCGACGCCGTAGTCCCGCACGGCGACGGCCACGGCCCCGCCCGCGGACGCCAGCCGCACCACCACGTCACGGCCCTCGCCGTGCTCCACGGCGTTGACGACGAGGTTGCGCAGCACCCGCTCGACGCGCCGCGAGTCGGCCTCGGCGATCACCGGCTGGGAATCGCCGAGCACCCGGATCCGGGTGCCCTTGTGCTCCGCGAGCGGCTCCGCCCCGTCGATGACGCGGCGCACCACCTCGCGCAGGTCGATCGGCTCGGCCTCCAGGGCCGCCGCACCGGCGTCGAAGCGGCTGATCTCCAGCAGGTCGGCGAGGAGCGACTCGAAGCGGTCGAGCTGCCCGGCCAGCAGCTCCGCGGAGCGCGCGGTCACCGGATCGAAGTCGACGCGGGCGTCGTGGATGACGTCCGCGGCCATCCGTACGGTCGTCAGCGGGGTCCGCAGCTCGTGGCTGACGTCCGAAACGAACCGGCGCTGCATCCGGGACAGCTCCTCCAGCTGCTGGATCTTGTTCTGGAGGTTCTGCGCCATCTTGTTGAAGGCCTCGCCGAGACGGGCGATGTCGTCCTCGCCGGTGACCTTCATCCGCTCCTGGAGCCGCCCCGCCGACAGCCGCTCGGCGATCCCCGCAGCCATCCGCACGGGACTCACCACCTGGCGCACCACCAGCCAGGCGATACCGCTCAGCAGGACGACCACGAACAGCCCGGCGGTGGCGATGGTGGACTTCACCAGGTTGAGGGACTCCTCCTCCTGGGTCAGCGGGAAGAGGTAGTACAGGTCGTACGGGTCACCGTTGATGTCGGTCAGCCGCTTGCCCACGACCAGCGCGGGCTCCGGCTCCTTCTGGTCGGCCCCGCTCGTGTAGCGGATCTCGGAGAAGGTCTTGAACGTACCCGTGGCGCGGTTGACGGCCCGGCGCAGACCGATCGGCACACTGGCGGTCGGGTCCACGTTCCCGGAGGCGCGGGCGCCCCGGACGCCCTGCGCGCCGGGCTGGGGCTGCTCCCCGGTGCCCGCCCCGAGCGCGACCACCTCGAAGGCGGTCTGCCCGCCACTGGCCAGCTGCTTGACCAGCGAGTTCATCCACGTACTGGCGTCACGGCCGACCTTGTTGTCGGTCGCGTCGGGCCCGTCCACCGTCGCCGGCGTATTGGCCTTCTCCTGCGCCACCGCGAACCCGCCCGCGGCCTGGCTCTGCGCGGCCTCCTCCTTGGCGTCGAGGAGACCCTTGCTGACCTGCGCGATGACGACGAAGCCCAGGGCCAGGACCACGGACAGCGAGATCAGCAGGGTGGCGGCGACCACCCGGAGCTGGATGTTGCGCCGCCACAACCGGACGGCCGGAAGCAGCGGCCGGCGCACGAAACGTACGAACAGCCGCAGCATGCGGCCCGCCGGCGCCCCGTCACGGAGCAGCCTGCCGGTCCACAGGCGGGAACCGCCCCGGACCCTGCCCGAGGTGCCGGACTGCACGTCAGCTGGGTCCGGCCTTGTAGCCGACACCGCGCACCGTCACGACGATCTCGGGGCGCTCCGGGTCCTTCTCGACCTTGGAGCGCAGGCGCTGGACGTGCACGTTCACCAGACGGGTGTCCGCCGCGTGCCGGTAGCCCCAGACCTGCTCCAGCAGCACCTCACGGGTGAACACCTGCCAGGGCTTGCGCGCGAGCGCGACCAGCAGGTCGAACTCGAGCGGGGTCAGGGCGATGGACACGCCCTCCCGCTTGACCGAGTGCCCGGCCACGTCGATGACCAGGTCACCGATGGCCAGCTGCTCGGGTGCGGGCTCCTCCGACCGGCGCAGACGGGCCCGGATACGGGCCACCAGCTCCTTCGGCTTGAACGGCTTGACGATGTAGTCGTCGGCCCCGGACTCCAGGCCCACGACCACGTCCACCGTGTCGCTCTTGGCGGTCAGCATGACGATCGGCACGCCGGACTCGGCCCGGATCAGCCTGCACACCTCTATGCCGTCCCGTCCGGGCAGCATGAGGTCCAGCAGCACCAGGTCGGGCTTCGCCTCCCGGAAGGCAGCGAGTGCCTTGTCACCGTCCGCTACGAACGACGGCTCAAAACCTTCTCCCCGCAGCACAATGCCGAGCATCTCGGCCAGCGCGGTGTCGTCGTCGACGACGAGGACGCGTCCCTTCATGTTTGACATCATCCCATTAGCCAATCGTTACCCGGCGGTGAGCTGCCCCACAGCCAAAAGGGCTGGAAATCGCCCCTCGGACCTGCGTGGGGATCGGCTCGACCGGTCTGACCCGGATCCGGGCGACAATTGAAGGTACGGGCTACCGGGGATCCGGGGGGACGGCTGGTCCGTTCGGGGTCCTCACGTGGCACGATGGCAGCGACCAGCGCCCCCGCCGCAGCAGGTGGATGTGAAGGAGCGACGATGAACGACTCTCCGGGCTGGGCTACGCCCGGATCCTCTCCGTCCGACGGCGACCGGCAGGGAACCCCCGCCAGGCCTGGCCACCGACGGCGGCGCGCAGCAGCCCGATCAGCCCACCGGCGACCCCAAGTGGTCCGCCGAGCAGCCCCCGCCCGGCCAGTGGTCGAGCCCCGGCGCGACACCCCCCGCAGACCCCACGCCCCCTCCGGCGCAGCCCTCCGCGGGCTGGGGACAGCAGGCCGGCGCCCCGTACGGCGGCCAGTACTCCTACCCCGGCGGCCCGGGCCAGTGGGCCCGCACCGCCGCCGCCAAGCCCGGAGTGATCCCGCTGCGCCCCCTCGGCCTCGGCGAGATCCTCGACGGCTCCGTCGCCACCATGCGCACGCACTGGCGCTCCGTCGTACCGATCACCCTGGTCGTCGCCACGGTCATCCAGGTGATCGGCGTGCTCGTGCAGAAGTTCATGCTGAGCGACCTGCCCCTGTCCTCGGCCGAGGACATGACCGCGGAAGAGGCCGTCGACAGCCTCGGCAGCACGCTCGCCGTCTCGGTGGTCAACCAGTTCATCCAGGTCCTCGGAACCATCGTGGTCACCGCCATGCTCACGATGATCTTCAGCCGCGCCATCCTGGGCCGGCACTCCTCGGTCTCCGAGGCCTGGCGCGACGCCCGCCCCCAGCTGCTGCGCCTGGCCGGCCTGACCCTGCTCCTGGCCCTCGGCATCATCCTGCTCGGCGCCGTACTGGTCCTGCCGGGAGCCCTCGCGGGCAACATCGGCCTCGCCGTCGTCGGCGTCATCGCCTGGCTGCCGCTGATCATCTGGCTCGGCATCAAGTTCAGCCTGGCCTCCCCCGCGCTGATGCTGGAGAAGAGCACCGTCATCAAGGCCTTCGCGCGCTCCTCGAAGCTCGTCGGCGGCTCCTGGTGGCGCATCTTCGGCATCACGGTCCTCACCAGCCTGATCGCCTTCATGGTCGCGCTGATGGTCGTGGCACCGTTCCAGATGATCGGCCTCTTCGCCTTCGGCGGCGGCATCGACTCCCTGGAGGACGGCAGCGCGTCGTCCGCCTGGGGACCGCTGATCTTCTCCGGCATCGGCCTGATCATCGCCCAGACGATCATCATGCCCATCCAGTCCGGCGTCACCGTCCTGCTCTACGTCGACCAGCGCATCCGCCGCGAGGGCCTCGACCTGGAACTCGCCCGGGCGGCCGGCATCGAGAACTACGGCACGACCGGAGGCTGACCCACCGATGATGAGCACGGGGGGCCTCATCACCCGCGCCGCGGCACTCCTGCCCGGCGCGGAGACACCACCGGTGACGACACCGCGCGCACCCGCCCAGGAGGCGGCCGAACGCGAACTGTCCAAGCCGATGTACCACGAGAACGACCCGAGCCTGGTGGACCGCGCCCTGCGCGCGTTCTTCGAGTGGCTCGACGACCTGTTCGGCGCCGCCTCCGGGGCCGCCCCCGGAGGCGCCGTGGGTCTGGTCGCCATCCTCCTCCTGGTCGTCCTGGCCGTCGCCGCCCTGTGGTGGCGCCTCGGCTCCCCCCGCCGCGCCGCCACCTCCGCGAACACCCTGTTCGACGACGGCGTCCGCAGCGCGGCCGACCACCGCACCGCCGCCGAGGCCCACGCCGCCGCCGGCCGCTGGACCGAGGCCGTCCAGGAACGCATGCGCGCCGTGGTCCGCTCCCTGGAGGAACGCACCCTCCTGGACCCCCGCCCCGGCCGCACCGCCGACGAGGCCGCCGCCGAAGCCGCCGCCTCCCTGCCGGCCCACGCCGCCGACCTCCGCGCCGCCGCCCGCACCTTCGACGACGTCACCTACGGCGGCCGCACCGCGGACCGCGACACCTACGCCCGGCTGCGCACCCTCGACCTCGCTCTGGACCGCACGAAGCCGCTCCTGACAGGACCCGCCGCATGACCGGCCCCACCTCCCCCGGCGCCGCCTCCCCCGACCCGACCGGCTCCCTACCGGACGCCACCGGCAACTCCGGCGGGTCCGACTCCCCCCAGAACACCCCCTCCGCCGCCGACCCCGCCCCGGCCGACTCCCCGCCGAACGCCACCAGCGCCCCCGGCGGGTCCGGCCGGGCAGGCTCCCCCCAGAGCGCCCCCGCCGCCGGCGCCCCCGACCGGGTCGACTCCCCGCCGAACGCCACCGGCGAGTCCGGCAGCGCCGGCGGGTCCGACTCCCGCCGGAACGCCCCCGCCGCCGACGACCCGTACCCCGCCGGTTCCCTGCCGGACGCCATCAACGGGTCCGGCGGGTCCGGCCGGGCGGGCTCCCCTCGGAGTGCCCCCGCCGCCGGTGGCTCCGACCCGGCCGGCTTCCCGCCGGACCCCAGCGGCGTCACCGACACCTCCGGCGGGGCCGGGTGGGTGTCGGGGCGCTCCCCGCAGGGCGCCGAACGCACCACCGCCGCACCGTCCGGGCCGGAGCACCGTTCGGCGCCCGAGGAGACGCCCCGGCGCGCGCCCGGCCCCACCGCGACCGCCCCGGCGCCCGCCGAAGCCCCGCCCTACGGCCGAGCCCCCGGCACGGGAACCCGCCGCCGAGCCATCCGCCGTACCGCCGCCATCGTCGCCGTCCTGGCCGTCGGCGCCGTCGTCCTCGCGGCCCTCAACTCCGGCACGCGCCACGGCCACCTCGACCCCCGCTCCGCCGACCCCACCGGCAGCCGCGCCGTCGCCGAGCTCCTCCAGGAACGCGGCGTGGCGACCCGCGTCGTCACCACCGCCCGCGAGGCCGCCGCGGCGACCGGCCCCCGCACCACCCTCCTCGTCACCGACCCGGACCGCCTCGGCGCCACCCAGCGCAGCGCCATCCGCTCGGCCATCGACCTCTCCGGCGGCCGCACCGTCCTCCTCGCCCCCGGCGACCACAGCCTCACCGATCTGTCCCCGGGAGTCCGCACCGAGGGCTCCGCCGGGACCGACGACCTCGACCCCCGCTGCGCCCTGCCCGCCGCCACCTCGGCCGGCCGGGCCGGCACCGGCGGCGACCTCCGTTACTCCACCACCCTCCCCGGAGCCACCGCCTGCTACCCCAGCGGCGGACACCCCACCCTGCTCGTCCTCCCCACCGGCCCCACCGGCGGCGACACCGTCCTCCTCGGCTCCGAGACGATCCTCCTCAACGAGAGCCTCGCCGAGCAGGGCAACGCCTCCCTCGCCCTCCAACTCCTCGGCTCCCGCCGCGACGTCGTCTGGTACCTGCCGTCCCTCGCGGACTCCGACCCCGGCACCGGCCCCGACGAGGACAAGTCCCTCCTCGAACTCGTTCCCGCCGGCTGGTCCTGGGCCCTGCTCCAGCTCTTCCTCGCCGCCGTCCTCGCCGCCCTCTGGCGCGCCCGCCGGCTCGGCCCCCTCGTCACCGAGCGGCTCCCCGTCGCCGTCCGCGCCTCCGAGGCCACCGAGGGCCGCGCCCGCCTCTACCGCAAGGCCGGCGCCCGCGACCGCGCGGCGACCGTCCTGCGGGCCGCCACCCGCGAACGCCTGGCCGCGCTGGTCGGCGTACCGCCCACCCGCGCCCACGACCCGGCCGCCCTGGTCCCGGCCGTCTCCGCCCGCCTGACCGGCGAGCCGCGGGACGCGACCGCCCTCCTCTTCGGCACCACCCCCTCCGACGACGCGGCGCTCGTCGCGCTCGCCGACCACCTCGACGCCCTCGAAAGAGAGGTCCGCACGTCATGACGTACCCGGCCACCGAGTCCACGGGCGCGGCCGCGTCCGCGGACAGCGCCCGCGCTTCCCTCGAAGCGCTCCGCACCGAGATCGGCAAGGCCGTGGTCGGTCAGGACTCCGCCGTCACCGGCCTCGTCGTCGCACTGCTGTGCCGCGGCCACGTCCTCCTCGAAGGCGTCCCCGGCGTCGCCAAGACCCTCCTCGTGCGGGCCCTCGCCGCCTCCCTCGAACTCGACACCAAGCGCGTCCAGTTCACCCCGGACCTGATGCCCAGCGACGTCACCGGCTCGCTCGTCTACGACGCCCGCACCGCCGAGTTCTCCTTCCAGGACGGCCCGGTCTTCACCAACCTCCTCCTCGCGGACGAGATCAACCGCACGCCCCCGAAGACCCAGTCCTCCCTCCTCGAAGCGATGGAGGAGCGCCAGGTCACCGTCGACGGCACGCCCCGGCGGCTCCCCGAGCCGTTCCTCGTCGCCGCCACCATGAACCCGGTCGAGTACGAGGGCACCTACCCGCTCCCCGAAGCCCAGCTGGACCGCTTCCTCCTCAAGCTCACCGTGCCCCTCCCCTCCCGCGAGGACGAGATCGGCGTACTGAACCGCCACGCCGCCGGCTTCGACCCCCGCGACCTGAAGGCCGCAGGCATCCGCCCGGTCGCCGGCCCGGTCCAGCTCAGGGCCGCCCGCGAGGCCGTCGCCCGCGTCTCGGTCTCCCCCGAGATCGCCGCCTACGTCGTCGACATCTGCCGCGCCACCCGCGAATCGCCGTCACTGGTCCTCGGCGTCTCTCCGCGCGGTGCGACGGCGCTCCTCGCGACCTCCCGCGCCTGGGCCTGGCTCACCGGCCGCGACTACGTCACCCCCGACGACGTCAAGGCCCTCTCCCTCCCGACGCTGCGTCATCGCGTGCAGCTGCGCCCGGAGGCGGAGATGGAGGGCGTCACGGCCGACGCCGTCATCACGGCGATCCTCTCCCACGTCCCCGTCCCGCGCTGATGGCCCTCACCGGACGCGCCGCCCTGCTGGCGGCCCTCGGCAGCATTCCGGTCGGTGTCCTGGAGCCGAGCTGGGCGGGCATGCTCGCGGTCAACGGCCCGATCGCGCTGGCGTGCGCGGTCGACTACGCCCTGGCCGCGCCGGTACGCAGCCTCGTGCTGGCCCGCTCCGGCGACACCGCCATCCGCCTGGGCGAGTCCGCGGACGTCCACCTCACCGTCACCAACCCGGGCCGCCGCACGCTCCGGGCCCGCGTCCGCGACGCCTGGCCCCCGAGCAGCTGGACCCCGGGCACGGAAACGGCCGCGTCCCGCCACGAGCTGGTCGTCCCGGCGGGCGAGCGCCGCCGCCTGACGACCCGGCTGCGTCCGACCCGCCGCGGTGACCGGCGCGCGGACCGGGTCACTGTCCGCAGCTACGGCCCGCTCGGCCTGTGGGCCCGTCAGGGCGCCCACCCCGTCCCGTGGACGGTCAGGGTCCTGCCCCCGTTCACCAGCCGCAAGCACCTGCCGTCCCGGCTGGCCCGGCTGCGTGAACTGGACGGCCGCACCAGCCTCCTGACCCGCGGTGAGGGCACCGAGTTCGACAGCCTGCGCGACTACGTCCCCGGCGACGACACCCGTTCCATCGACTGGCGGGCCACGGCCCGTCAGCACAAGGTGGCCGTCCGCACCTGGCGCCCGGAACGCGACCGGCACATCCTGATCTGCCTCGACACCGGCCGTACCTCGGCGGGCCGCGTCGGTGACGCCCCCCGCCTCGACGCCGCCATGGACGCGGCCCTGCTGCTGGCGGCCCTGGCCACCCGCGCCGGCGACCGGGTGGACCTCCTGGCCCACGACCGCCGCCCCCGCGCCCAGGTCCAGGGCCGGGCGGCGGCCGACGTGCTGCCGTCCTTCGTGAACGCGATGGCCACCCTCGAACCGGAACTGGTCGAGACGGACTCCCGCACGCTGGTGTCCACCATCCTCCGCAACGCCCCGCGCCGGTCCCTGGTGGTCCTCCTGACGAGCCTGGACGCCGCCCCCGTCGAGGAGGGCCTGCTCCCACTCCTCCCCCGCCTCACCCAGCGCCACACGGTCCTGCTGGCCTCGGTGGCCGACCCCCGCGTGGCGGCCATGGCCGGCTCCCGCGGCACGGTGGACGCGGTCTACGAAGCCGCGGCCGCCACCCAGACCCGGGCCCAGCGCCGCCGCACGTCCGACCAGCTCACCCGCCACGGTGTCCACGTGGTCGACGCCACCCCGGACACCCTGGCCCCCGCCCTGGCCGACGCCTACCTCTCCCTCAAAGCCGCCGGCCGCCTCTAGCTCGGCTCCGCTCGGGTCGACGGCCTGGCTGGATACGCTGGCCCGGTAGCCACCAGGAGGACACCATGGCCGACCTCACCCCCGAGCAGCTGCGCCGCATGCACGACTTCGCCGAGCAGCTCGCGGAACTGGCCGAGCGGCAGGAGGACCAGTGGAAGGTGCAGACCACCGACGGTCAGATCTTCCTCACGATGATGAGCCCCACGGCGCCCCACGGGCTCAACGTGGTGCGGTTGCGTCGTCAGATCGAGGCCCAGACACCCGAGGTCATGGCCCTCAACGACACGAACATGGGTGATCCTCAAACCGGCCTGACCAAGGTCCCCGATCTCATGGTCATCGCCGAGGAGGACACCGACGACACCGCCAAGGTCGTCAACGCCCGCGACGTCCTACTGGTGGTCGAGGTGGTCTCGCGCACGAACTCACTGACCGACATCCGCGACAAGCTGCACGACTACCCCAGGATGGGAGTGCCGCTGTACGTCGTCGTGGATCCCCGTAAGGACAAGAAGTCCGTGACGGTACACAGCGACCCGTCACTGGGACCCGACGGCACGCACTACCGGAAGACGGTCCCCTACGCGTTCGGCGACACCGTCACCGCAGGCCGCTGGACGCTGGACACGAGCAGCCTGACGAGCTATCCCGCTGACTGGTGACATCGGATGTCCGTTGTATCGTCCACGCGGCCGGCCCGTGAACGCAGAAAAGCCCCGCACCAGAAGGTGCGGGGCTTTCCCACAATGATTGTTCGGCGGCGTCCTACTCTCCCACAGGGTCCCCCCTGCAGTACCATCGGCGCTGAAAGGCTTAGCTTCCGGGTTCGGAATGTAACCGGGCGTTTCCCTAACGCTATGACCACCGAAACACTATGAAATTTGAACGCTGGTGTGTAATCACAGCTGTTCGTTATTTCAGAACTAACACAGTGGACGCGAGCAACTGAGGACAAGCCCTCGGCCTATTAGTACCAGTCAGCTTCACCCGTTACCGGGCTTCCACATCTGGCCTATCAACCCAGTCGTCTACTGGGAGCCTTACCCTCTCAAGGAGGTGGGAATACTCATCTTGAAGCAGGCTTCCCGCTTAGATGCTTTCAGCGGTTATCCCTCCCGAACGTAGCCAACCAGCCATGCCCTTGGCAGGACAACTGGCACACCAGAGGTTCGTCCGTCCCGGTCCTCTCGTACTAGGGACAGCCCTTCTCAATATTCCTACGCGCACAGCGGATAGGGACCGAACTGTCTCACGACGTTCTAAACCCAGCTCGCGTACCGCTTTAATGGGCGAACAGCCCAACCCTTGGGACCGACTCCAGCCCCAGGATGCGACGAGCCGACATCGAGGTGCCAAACCATCCCGTCGATATGGACTCTTGGGGAAGATCAGCCTGTTATCCCCGGGGTACCTTTTATCCGTTGAGCGACGGCGCTTCCACAAGCCACCGCCGGATCACTAGTCCCGACTTTCGTCCCTGCTCGACCCGTCGGTCTCACAGTCAAGCTCCCTTGTGCACTTACACTCAACACCTGATTGCCAACCAGGCTGAGGGAACCTTTGGGCGCCTCCGTTACCCTTTGGGAGGCAACCGCCCCAGTTAAACTACCCATCAGACACTGTCCCTGATCCGGATCACGGACCGAGGTTAGACATCCAGCACGACCAGAGTGGTATTTCAACGGCGACTCCACCCCAACTGGCGTTGGGGCTTCAAAGTCTCCCACCTATCCTACACAAGCCGAACCGAACACCAATATCAAACTGTAGTAAAGGTCCCGGGGTCTTTCCGTCCTGCTGCGCGAAACGAGCATCTTTACTCGTAGTGCAATTTCACCGGGCCTATGGTTGAGACAGTCGAGAAGTCGTTACGCCATTCGTGCAGGTCGGAACTTACCCGACAAGGAATTTCGCTACCTTAGGATGGTTATAGTTACCACCGCCGTTTACTGGCGCTTAAGTTCTCAGCTTCGCAACCCCGAAAGGTCACTAACCGGTCCCCTTAACGTTCCAGCACCGGGCAGGCGTCAGTCCGTATACATCGCCTTACGGCTTCGCACGGACCTGTGTTTTTAGTAAACAGTCGCTTCTCGCTGGTCTCTGCGGCCACCCCCAGCTCACGGAGCAAGTCCGATCACCAGTGATGGCCCCCCTTCTCCCGAAGTTACGGGGGCATTTTGCCGAGTTCCTTAACCATAGTTCACCCGAACGCCTCGGTATTCTCTACCTGACCACCTGAGTCGGTTTAGGGTACGGGCCGCCATGAAACTCGCTAGAGGCTTTTCTCGACAGCATAGGATCATCCACTTCACCACAATCGGCTCGGCATCAGGTCTCAGCCTTGTATGAGGGACGGATTTGCCTACCCCTCGGCCTACACCCTTACCCCGGGACAACCACCGCCCGGGCTGGACTACCTTCCTGCGTCACCCCATCGCTTACCTACTACAAGTCTGGTTCGTCGGCTCCACCACTTTCCTTTCCCCGAAGGGTCCGGAACGGCTTCACGGACTTAGCATCGCCTGATTCGATATTGGGCGTTTCAAAGCGGGTACCGGAATATCAACCGGTTGTCCATCGACTACGCCTGTCGGCCTCGCCTTAGGTCCCGACTTACCCTGGGCAGATCAGCTTGACCCAGGAACCCTTAGTCAATCGGCGCACACGTTTCTCACGTGTGTATCGCTACTCATGCCTGCATTCTCACTCGTGAACCGTCCACAACTAGCTTCCGCTGCTGCTTCACCCGGCACACGACGCTCCCCTACCCATCACAGCAGGCGTTGGCCCTATTGCTGCAATGACACGACTTCGGCGGTACGCTTGAGCCCCGCTACATTGTCGG
>NZ_JBXYDZ010000003.1:4195000-4845000 GCF_057371075.1 Streptomyces sp. WAC03905 | reverse complement strand
AGCTCGCCTGCGGGCTGCGGGTCGTGCGCGACGACGGCGGGCCCATCCGGTTCCGGCACGCGCTGGTGCGCGGGGCGCTGGGAGTCGTGGAGCTGCTGCTGACCTTCGGCACGGTGGCGGCCATCGCCTCGCTGGTGTCGGTCCGCGGGCGGCGGCTCGGAGACGTGTTCGCGGGGACCCTGGTGGTCCGGGAGCGGGTGCCGGGGGCCCGGGTGATGCCGGTGCCGCCACCGCCGCCGTGGCTGGCCGGGCGGTTCACGCAGCTGGACCTGTCGGCCGTACCGGACGGGCTGTGGCTGGCGATCCGCCAGTACCTGACGCGCATGGACCAGCTGGATCCGCAGGTGGGTGCGGCGATGGCGGCGCGGCTCGCGGACGATCTCGTGGCGCGTACGGGGGCGCCGCCGCCGGCGGGGGTGCCGGCCGCGGCCTTCCTGATGGCCGTGGTCCACGAACGTCAGTCGCGCGATGCCGCCCGGGCCTTCCGTGCCGCGGCCGCGGCTCCTCCCGTGGCGTCCGTCCCCCACGCGGCGCCCGTACCGCTCCTGCCGCCCGTCGCGCCCGGGCCGTCGCCGTACGTCGCCCCCGCGCCCGTAGTGCCCGCAGAGGTTCCGCGCGCCGGCGGGTTCGCTCCGCCCGCCTGAGGGGTCACTGGTCCTCGAAGGCCGAGGGCGGGGTTTCCAGGTGTTCCAGTTCGATGCCGGGGGCGGAGAGGACCACGTCACCGGCGATGTGGACCGTGTGGACCTCGCCCGTGTCCAGGGCGGTGACCCGGTACTCGTCCACCAGGAGCGGTCCGCTGTCCGTGGGGTGCTCCTCGCGGGCCACCAGCGCCCACGCCTGGTCGACCGTGCGCGGGGCCAGGACCGGGTCGGTGAGGGCGAGCAGCCGGACGCGGGTGGCGGGGGCGCCCGGGGTCGGGCGCAGCAGGCGGGCCGTGGCGATCAGGAAGGCCGGTGAGGTGCCGGTGAAGCCGGGTGCGGCGATGTTGCCCTCGGTGGCCTCGGTGCCGGAGGGGTCGGTGCGGACCCAGGTGACGCCGTCGAGTGCGGCGCCGCGGACCTGCCAGCTCGCCGCGTTGACCTCCAGGCGGATGGGGCGGCCCAGTTCGTCGATCGCCAGGTCCACGGAGCCGCGGTGGTCGCCGCCCGGCGCGGTGAGCTGGGAGACGTAGCGCCAGCCGGAGGGCCCGGGGGCGCAGTGGAAGTGCTCCTCGCCGAGGGGGGTGTGGTCGTGCGGGTCGTGGAGCGAGTAGCGGCCGCGGGGCATGGTGCGCACTCTTCTTCGGGTCGGAGGGGGATACGGGGCAGGCCCCCGGCACCTGTGCCGGGGGCCTGCTTCACGTTCTGCTGATCCGGACCGATCGGGGCGACCGGGGCGGGATCAGTAGCGGTAGTGGTCCGGCTTGTACGGGCCCTCGACCTGGACGCCGATGTAGGCGGCCTGCTCCGGGCGGAGGGTGGTGAGCTTGACGCCGAGGGCGTCGAGGTGGAGGCGGGCGACCTTCTCGTCGAGGTGCTTGGGGAGCACGTAGACCTCGGTCGGGTACTCCTCCGGCTTGGTGAAGAGCTCGATCTGGGCCAGGGTCTGGTCCGCGAAGGAGTTCGACATGACGAAGGAGGGGTGGCCGGTCGCGTTGCCGAGGTTCAGCAGGCGGCCCTCGGACAGGACGATGAGGACCTTGCCGTCGGGGAACGTCCAGGTGTGGACCTGCGGCTTGACCTCGTCCTTGACGATGCCGTCGATCTTGGCCAGGCCGGCCATGTCGATCTCGTTGTCGAAGTGACCGATGTTGCCCACGATGGCCTGGTGCTTCATCTTGGCCATGTCGGCGGCCATGATGATGTCCTTGTTGCCGGTGGTCGTGATGAAGATGTCGGCGATCTCGACGACGTCGTCGAGGGTGGCGACCTGGTACCCGTCCATCGCCGCCTGCAGCGCGCAGATCGGGTCGATCTCGGTGACGATGACGCGCGCGCCCTGGCCGCGCAGCGACTCGGCGCAGCCCTTGCCGACGTCGCCGTAGCCGAAGACGACCGCGACCTTGCCGCCGATGAGGACGTCGGTGGCGCGGTTGATGCCGTCGATCAGGGAGTGGCGGCAGCCGTACTTGTTGTCGAACTTCGACTTGGTGACGGCGTCGTTCACGTTGATCGCCGGGAACAGCAGGGTGCCCTCGGACATCATCTCGTAGAGGCGGTGGACACCGGTGGTGGTCTCCTCCGTCACGCCGCGGATCTCGGACGCGAGCTGGGTCCACTTCTGCGGGGACTCGCCGAGGGTGCGGTTGAGCAGGGTGAGGATGTGGGCGTACTCCTCGGAGTCCGCCGTCGACGGGTCCGGGGCGGAGCCGGTCTTCTCGAACTCGACGCCCTTGTGGACGAGGAGGGTGGCGTCACCACCGTCGTCGAGGATCATGTTCGGGCCGCCGGTGGGGGTGTTCGGCCAGGTCAGCGCCTGCTCGGTGCACCACCAGTACTCCTCCAGGGTCTCGCCCTTCCAGGCGAAGACCGGGACGCCCTGCGGGTTCTCCGGGGTGCCGTTCGGGCCCACCGCGATGGCGGCGGCAGCGTGGTCCTGGGTGGAGAAGATGTTGCAGGAGGCCCAGCGGACGTCGGCGCCGAGGGCGACGAGGGTCTCGATGAGCACGGCCGTCTGCACGGTCATGTGCAGCGAGCCGGTGATGCGGGCGCCGGCGAGGGGCTGGGCCTCGGCGTACTCACGGCGGATCGACATCAGGCCCGGCATCTCGTGCTCTGCCAGGGTGATCTCCTTGCGGCCGAACGCGGCAAGGGAGAGGTCTGCGACCTTGAAGTCCATGGGTGCTGCTCCTCATGGTTCGAGAGGTGGGTACGGCTGGTCCGTGCGCCGTCCTGGGGACGGGACACCGAGCACAGTCCGTCGGGGGTCCTCTCTCCCCTCGGCCGGTCGCAGGGACCGCCCGACCCGCCATCAGCAGCGACGCCTGACACTGATGACGAATCTACACCGATTGGCGGCGACGGCCCCAGCGGACGGGTAACTGGTCGGGTTCGGATCGCGGATCGGCGTGGGGCGACCCGCCCCGCCCACCGGGCTCTTTCGGCCAGACCGTAGTCTTCCGGCCGTTCATGTCGGTGGGAGGGGTGGGGGATCGATGGCACGCAGGCCTGGGCGGAGACGGGGGATCTGGGCGATCACGCTGCTGGTGCTCGGTGTGGCGCTGGCGTTCGGACCGGTGGTGTACCTGTTCGGCCGGTTCACCCCGGTCAAGCAGTTCAGCGAGAACATGCTGCCCACGATCCCCGAGGGGACCGTGCTCGCGATGGAAAGGAACCCCGGCGAGGTCCGGCACGGTGACGTGATCACCTACGATCCGGCCGGCTGGGGGTTCGACGGCCCGTTCCTCGGGCGGGTCGTGGCGCTGGGCGGGGACCACATCGCCTACGCGGCGGGGGACCGGGCGCTGACGCTCAACGGCAAGCCGCTCGACGAGCCGTACCTGGGCGACGTCGAGCCCGGGGCCGGTGGGGTGAGCTTCGCCGTCTCGGTGCCGCAGGGCCGGATGTTCGTGCTCGGCGACAACCGCGGCAATTCGGCCGACTCCCGGTTCCACCAGGAGTCCCATGCGGGGACGCTGCCGGTGTCGGCGGTGACCGGGATCGATTCCGGGCTCCACGAGGAGGCTCCGCAGATGCTGGCCCTCGGCCTGGTCTCCACCGCGGGGACCTGCCTCCTGCCCGTCGGGCTCGGGCTGGGGATCGCCTCGCTCGTGGCACGGCGGCGCCGGCCGGCCGAGGTGCAGGGACCCGTCTGGGGCGCCACCCGGGTGGACGTTCCCTAGGCCCGACCTGCGCCGAGGGCCCCCGCGGCTGTTGCCTGCGGGGGCCCTGGCGTGCGTACGGGTGCTACTTGGCGGCTTCGGGGCGGTAGATGTCCGGCTCCAGGTAGATCACCCGGGCGATCGGGACCGCCTCGCGGATGCGGGCCTCGGCGGCGTTGATCGCGTCGGCGACCTCGGTCGCGGTGTCGTTGGCCTCGACGGCGATCTTGGCGGCGACGAGCAGTTCCTCGGGGCCGAGGTGCAGGGTGCGCATGTGGATGACGCGGGTGACGACGTCCCCGTCGACGGCCGCGGCCTTGATCTTCTCGACGTCCTCGACGCCGGCGGCCTCACCGAGCAGCAGGGACTTCGTCTCCGCGGCCAGGACGATCGCGATGGCGATGAGGAGGACACCGATGCACAGGGTGCCGATGCCGTCCCAGACGCCGTTGCCGGTCAGCAGGGCGAGGCCGACACCGCCGAGGGCCAGCACCAGGCCGACGAGGGCGCCGAAGTCCTCCAGCAGGACGACCGGCAGCTCGGGGGCCTTGGCCCGCTTGATGAACTGGCTCCAGGTGAGCTTGCCGCGGATCTCGTTGGATTCCTTGATGGCGGTCCGGAAGGAGAAGGACTCGGCGACGATCGCGAAGACCAGCACGCCGACCGGCCAGTACCAGGCCTCGATCGGGTGCGGCTCGTGGATCTTCTCGTAGCCCTCGTAGAGGGCGAACATGCCGCCGACGGTGAAGAGCACGATGGAGACGAGGAAGGCGTAGATGTAGCGCTCGCGCCCGTACCCGAAGGGGTGCTGCGGCGTCGCCTCGCGCTGGGCCTTCTTCCCGCCGAGGAGGAGCAGGCCCTGGTTCCCGGAGTCCGCCAGCGAGTGGACGCTTTCCGCCAGCATCGATGACGAGCCACTGAAGAGGAACGCCACGAATTTGGCTACAGCGATGGCGAGGTTGGCGGCGAGTGCCGCCACGATCGCCTTGGTACCGCCCGACGCGCTCATGGGTGCAGGGTGTCCTTCCTTGGGCCAGTGACTACGGCCGCACATTGTTGCAGCCCCTGGGGCGGACGCCGCGTCAGACCACCACGGTGGCCCGGAAGACCGTTCCGTTTCCGGACAGTTCGACCTTTTCGCCCGCCGGTACGAAGGCCGATCCGCCGGGGGTCAGCGCCAGTTCACCGGCTTGTACGGAGCCTGCCGTGCACAGCAGGATCTGCGGGGCCCCGTCCGGGAGGACGTGGGGGGCGCCGCCGGGCGCGAGGAGGAAGCGGGAGAGCCGGAACTCGTCGATGGGGGCCTCGTAGACCTCCTCGCCGCCGTCGCCCTCGGGCCGCATGACGGTCGGGTCGCTCGGCTCGAACCGCACGATCTTCAGCAGCTCGGGCACGTCCACGTGCTTGGGGGTGAGCCCGGCGCGCAGCACGTTGTCGGAGTTGGCCAGCAGTTCGACGCCCAGGCCGTCGAAGTAGGCGTGCGGGACGCCCGCGCCGAGGAACAGGGCCTCCCCCGGCTGGAGTCGGACGTGGTTGAGCAGCATGGCCGCGATGACGCCGGGGTCGCCCGGGTACTCGTGGACCAGGGCGGCGTACGTGGCGTACGCGCCGCCCAGGCGTCCGGCGGCGACCGCGGTCTCGGCGACCGTACGGGCCATCTGCTCGCGGTCGGCGCTGAGTACGGCCGTCAGCACCTCGCGCAGCGCGGCCTCTTCGGGGTGGGCGCGCAGCAGGTCGGCGTAGGGCTTGAGGGAGTTGACGCCCAGGCCCTCGAACAGGTCGGCGGACGCCTGCGGGGAGCGGAAGCCGCACAGCCCGTCGAACGGCGTGATGGCGCAGATCATCTCGGGCTTGTGGTTGGGGTCCTTGTAGTTGCGGTGCCCCGCGTCGATCGGGATCCCGCGCCGCTCCTCGTCCTCGAAGCCCGCCTTCGCCTGGGCCAGGTCGGGGTGGACCTGGAGGGAGAGCGGGGCTCCGGCGGCGAGGATCTTGAAGAGGAAGGGCAGCCTGGGACCGAACTTGGCCACGGTGGCGGCGCCGAGCTCGCCCTCGGGGTCGGCGGCGATGACCTCCGCGAGCGACCTCTCGCCGGCGCCGCGGTCGACGCGGGACGGGGCGCCCGGGTGGGCGCCCATCCACAGCTCGGCCTGGGGCTCACCGGTGGGTTCGACACCGAGGAGCGCGGGGAGGGCCGTGGTGGATCCCCAGGCGTAGGGGCGGATCGTGTTGGTCAGGCGGTCCATCGTCGTCTTCCTGGATAGATCCGGGCACGTGCGCGAGTCTCAGCTGTGTCCCCCGGAGGCCAACGCCAGGTAGGCGGTGGCGAAATCCGTGACGGCGAGCAGTTCGGCGAGCTGCTCCAGCTCGGCGCCTTCCTCCGGTTCGAGCTCGCTGATGGCCGTGTCGTGGCTGAGGGCGAGTTCACGTGCGGCGGGGGCGGCGGTGAGGCCGCCGGCCGGCCGGTCGCGCAGCAGGACGACGCGGGCGCGAAGGGCTTGTGGCTCTTCGACCCGGTCGCGGAAGAAGTCGTCGGGGTCGGCGCCGGCGGCGAAGTCGCCGGCCAGCAGGATGCCGTGGGCGGGCAGCGCCTCGGGGAGCGCCGCGGCCAGCGCGGGGCGGCCCGCCAGCTCGGCGAGGGTGGCGGCGAAGCGGCGGCCGGCGGGCCCGGCGCCGGTTCCCTCGCTCCAGATGAGCGGCAGGGAGTCCGCCAGCTCGGCGGCGAGGGTCTTGGCCGGGTTGGAGTAGGTCGCGATGGCGGGCCCGCAGCGTTCGGCGGTGCGGTCGAGCCGGTCGGCGACCAGCTGGAGGGTGTCGGGGGCCGCGGTGATCAGGCCGACCTTGTCGAGGAGCAGCAGCAGGGGCGTCAGCAGGGCCCACAGGGCGCCCGGGCCGGCGGCGGCCGACTCGTCGAACTCCTGGTACGGGGCTTTGGCCATCGGTACGAGGAGTCCGTGCGCGCCGTCCACGGCCTCGCTGAGCGGTGAGCGCTCGGGGGCGACGGCGACGACGGTGCAGCCGCGCCGGTACGCCTGCTCGGCGAGCACGGCGAGCCCGGGCTCGGTGCCGTCGGTGGTGGCCACGAGCAGCAGGTCGACGGACCCGGCCCAGCCGGGCAGGGCCCAGCGCAGCGCCCCGGCGGCGTGGGCGACGCCGGTGGGGTCGAGCCGGATGACCGGCGCGGAGGCGCCCGCGAGGGCGCCGAGCAGGTCGGCCACGCCGGTGGCGGCGGTGCCGGGCCCGGCGATCAGGACCGCGCGGGGCCGGCCGTCGGGGCGCAGGGTGGCGATGCCCGCTTCGCTCGCGTGCCGGGCCGCGGTACGGACTCTGGCTCCGGCTTCGGCCGCGCCGCGGAGCAGGCCCCGTCGGTCGACGCGGGCGAGATCGTCCGGTGCGTCGAGGAGCGACTCGTCGAGCATGGCGGCCTCCGGCTGTTGGGTGACGGGAACCTGTCTGCGTCTGGTGGTGCCTGTGGGTCAGGCGGGGCGGCGGGCCTCGTCCACGAGGAGGACCGGGATGCCGTCGCGGACCGGGTAGGCGAGACCGCAGTCCTGGCCGGTGCAGAGCAGCTCGGGGGTCTCGTCGGCCGACTTGTCCTCGAGCGGGGCGTGGCAGGCGGGGCAGGCGAGGATCTCCAGGAGGCCGGCTTCGAGCGGCATGGGGTGGGTTCCCTTCGGCGATGCGGGTACGGCGTGGCGGGTATGGCGTGGTCAGCGTACCGCTGGGGCTCCGCCGGTGCGGCCCGGGGCGGGCGGGGGTGGGACCCGGCGGTGGCGCGGTGGCGCTGGGACCGCTGGGGCCCGCCCCGGCAGACCCGGGCTGCGGTGGCGCTGGGGCCCGGCGGCGGCAGACCCCGGCTGCGGTGGCGCTGGGACCGCTGGGCCCGACCGCGGCAGACCCCGGCTGCGCCGGTGCCGGGCTCCGCCCGGACCCGCGCCTCAAACGCCGGCGAGGCTGAATGTGCGGACCCGCGCCGGAAAGCCCGAGCACGCGAAGCCGGAGAGGCCGGCCCCCGCCGGGAAGCGCGAGCCGGCGAGGCTGCATGTGCGGACCCCGCCGGAAAGTGCGAGCCGGCACACCGGCCCGGCCGGGAGCTGTCGGCCCGGCGGGTCAGGCGCGGATGAGGGCCAGGGCTTCGTCGCGGACGCGGGTCAGGGTGACCTCGTCACGCGCCTCGACGTTCAGACGCAGCAACGGCTCCGTGTTCGACGCACGCACGTTGAACCACCACCCCTCACCCGTCACCGTCAAACCGTCCAGCTCATCCAGCGTCACACCCTCACGGCCACCGAAGGACTCCCGCACCGCCGCCAGCCGACCCGCCTGATCAGCCACCGTCGAATTGATCTCCCCCGACCCCTCATACCGGTCATAGGAAGCCACCAGCACCGACAACGGACCGTCCTGACCACCCAACGCCGCCAGAACGTGGAGCGCGGCCAGCATGCCCGTGTCCGCGTTCCAGAAGTCCTTGAAGTAGTAGTGCGCCGAATGCTCACCACCGAAAATCGCACCCGTCCGCGCCATCTCCTCCTTGATGAAGGAATGACCCACCCGCGTACGAACCGGCGTGCCACCGCTCTCCCGGACGACCTCCGGCACCGACATCGACGTGATCAGATTGTGGATCACCGTGCCCGACCCACCATGACGGGCCAGCTCACGCGACGCCACCAGAGCCGTGATCGCCGACGGCGACACCCCCACACCCCGCTCGTCCACGATGAAACACCGGTCCGCGTCCCCGTCGAAAGCGATACCCAGATCCGCACCCTCCGCCAGCACCCGCGCCTGCAGATCCACGATGTTCTTCGGATCCAGCGGATTCGCCTCGTGGTTGGGGAACGTCCCGTCCAACTCGAAGTACATCCGCGTCACATCCAGCGGCAGCCCCTCGAACACCGTCGGAACGGTATGACCACCCATCCCGTTGCCCGCGTCCACCACCACCTTCAGCGGACGGACCGACGACAGGTCCACCAGCGAACGCAGATGCTCCGCATACCCCTTCAGCGAGTCATGCTCCGTCACCGTCCCCGCCACCGTGCCCGCAGCAACCTCCGGAACGCCCGCGTCCAGCCAGCCCTCCACCAACGACCGGATCCGCGACAGACCCGTGTCCTGACCCACCGGCGCCGCACCCGCCCGGCACATCTTGATCCCGTTGTACCGCGCCGGATTGTGCGACGCCGTGAACATCGCACCCGGCAGACCCATCGACCCCGACGCGTAATACAGCTGATCCGTCGAACACAACCCGATCAACGTCACATCCACACCACGCGCCGCGGCACCCCGCGCGAACGCCGCCGACAGACCCGGCGACGAAGGACGCATGTCATGCCCCACCACGATCGCCGACCCACCCACGACCTCGACGAAAGCAGCACCGAACAGCTCCGCCAGGGACTCGTCCCACTCGTCCGGCACGACGCCACGCACGTCATACGCCTTGACGATGTTCGAAAGATCTGCGGCCACTGCCTGCCCTCCTGAGGTTCTGTGCGGTTGGGCAAACCTACCCTGAACCCGCAGCGACACCGCAGATGACCCGAGCGTCAGGAATCGGGCGATCTGAGGACGCGCAGGTGTCCGCGGCGGGTCTCGCCGGTGGTCTGGCCGCCCTTGCCGGTCGTGCCGGGCCCGGCGGAGCGGCCCGGCGGGCGCGCGGCTTCACGGACGGCGTTGGCCAGGGCTTCGAGGTCGTCGCCGCTGGGGCGCGACGGACCGGACCCGTCGGACAGACGGACGACCTCCCAGCCGCGCGGGGCCGTCAGGCGCTCCGAGTGCTCGGCGCACAGGTCGTAGCAATGGGGTTCGGCGTATGTGGCGAGCGGGCCGAGGACTGCGGTCGAATCGGCGTAGACGTACGTCAGTGTCGCGACGGCAGGGCGGCCGCACGCGGTGCGCGAACAGCGACGTACAAGGCTCACGACGTTGGACGGTACCGCACTCTTGACCGGGCCGCGACGACTCCACCTCTGCTGCCTCCCCCGTGTCGTGCTCGGAGCTACCCTGCGGGGGTGACGGACACCCCTTTGCCCCCTTGCCCCGCCGAGCCCCCCGCGGGGGGTCCCGGCGAGCCCAGAACGCGTCGGCGGGACCGGCACGGGCGCGGGATGCGCGGTCCGCTGGCCCCTCCGCAGGTGCCGCTGGCGGCGAGCCGGGCGGAGCTGTTCGGTGACCTCGTACGGGACTCCGTCGAGCGGCTGGAGCGGCGCTGGCCGCAGCTGTCCGAGGTGGAGTTCCTGGTCGGTGACGTGCCGGGGCCGCCGGGCGGTCCGGACGGCGGCTGGAACGACGAGGCGGTTCCGCTCGGTGCGGTGTCGGAGTCCCGGCAGGGGCGGCCGGCCCGGGTCGTGGTCTTCCGGCGGCCGGTGGAGATCCGTACGAAGACGCGTGACGAGAAGGCGATGCTGGTCCACGAGGTCGTGGTGGAGCAGGTGGCGGAGCTGCTCGGGCTCACCCCCGAGACGGTGGACCCCCGGTACGGCCAGGACTGATCATCCGGCCGTGACGGGGGTCCGGCCCGTCACCTGGTCAGGACGGAGAGGTCCTGGACGGCCTTGGGGACGGACACCGTGGAGTGGTCGTCCGAGAGGCCCTGCACGGTGAACATCGGGATGCCGTCGTGGGGGAGGGACAGCATGCGGGACGCGTGGACCGGTCCGCCCGAAACGGTCTCGACGGTGAGGGCGTAGGAGCCCTTCCCGCCGGCGGGGGCCAGACTCAGTGTCTGGGTGGTGCCCGCCTTGACCGTGACCTCCTGGGAGGCCGGTTCGCCGCCACCGGTGCCCGGGGACGCCGTCACCTTGACCTTCGCCTCGGCGCTCGGGGCGGTCAGCGACAGCAGGGTGCCGTTCTCCTCGGGCCGGTTGTCGGGGACGGTGGCCCGCGCGCCGACCGGCCGGGTGGCCGGGATGAATCCGAGTTCCTGCTTGGCGCCGCTGCCGCGGACCACGCGTACCGCCGCGACCACCGGGGCGGCCTTCTTGGCGTCGCTGGGACCGAGCACCAGCGAGCCGGGCTCGCCGCGGGTGAGGTCCTTGAGGTCCATGACGGCGGTCATGCCCGCCTTGACGTGCAGCTGTTCGCTGCCGGCGGGGGTGATGGAGCCGCCCCGTCCGGCCAGGCGCAGCTTGAGGTCGGCGTCCTCCTCGCCGGGCACGAAGGCGACCAGCCGTACGGAGGCGGCGTCCGCGGGAATGCCGGGCAGCACCACTGCGCCGGACGGGTCGGTGGACGCGGGCAGCCAGTCGGCGCCGACGTTCTCCTCGGCGACCTGCACGGAAGCGCCCACCCGGCCGGCCCGGGTGGTCACGTGGGCGGTGGCGTCGGCGAGCTGGGTGGCCGGCAGGAGGGAGGAGAGCAGGACGGTCTTGGTGGACTTGGCGTCGACGCGGATGTTCTCGCCGGTTCCCGCTTCGGGCTTGGCCATGCCGTCGGGGCCGAAGAGCGTGACGTCGACGATGGCGGCCGCGTCGTCGGGGTTGGTGAGGTGGAGGTAGTCCTCGCGGCCCTTGGCGGTGCTGACGCCGGGGAACCAGAAGTCGGTGCCGGGTGCGGTGCAGCCGACGCCGAGCACCCCCCGGGCGCGGCCGACCGAGACCTTGGTGGTCAGCTGCGCCGTCCAGCCGGGGGCGAGGGACCCGTCGGCGCTGCCGGTGAGGGCGGGGGCGTCGGCTCCGTTGGCGGTGGCGCCGGCGGGCTTGCCGGGCTCCTTGGCCTCCAGGACGGGTTTGGCGTCCTTGGTCGCGCCGAGCAGCCGGGCCGAGCCCTTGCCCTCGCCGGCGGGGGCACCGGGGGTGAACGAGGTGTACGTGGTCTCCGCGATGTCCGACGAGCTGGGCCCGGGGCAGACCAGCAGGGACCGTTCGACCGGCATCCGGGCGGAGGCGGCGGCCTTGCCGTCGGAGGTCCCGCCCGCGGGGGCGGGCGCGGTGAGGGCGGCGACGCCGGTGAGGGCGGCCAGCGCGGCGGTCACGGCCGCCAGCGTCAGGGGTGCGCGCTGCTTCACTGCTGGTGGCTCCCGTCGGGACGCGGGTCGTGCTGTGCGTGGACGTCGTGGGGCGGGTACGGCTCGTAGGACTCGTACGGGTAGGGGTACTGCTGCCCGTCCTGGTCGTGGACCGGCTGGTGCTGCGGGTGCTGCTGGTGCTGCTGCGGGTACGGGGTTCCGTAGGGCGCCTGGCCCTGCTGGTCGTAGCCGCTGTACTGCTGCTGCTCGTACGGGTACGGATCCTGGTGCTGCGCCGGCTGCTGGGGCTGCTGGGGCTGCTGGGGCTGCTGGGGCTCGTACGCGTAGCCGCCCTGGTCGTCGTACGCCTGGTACGCGTAGGAGTCCTCGCCGTACACCGGCTGGGCGGGGATCTGCGCGTACGGGTCGGCGGCGGCCGCGGTCTCCACCGGGCCGGGGGCGGCGTCCGCCTCCGCCCCGGCGCGGAGCCGGCGGGCCCGGCGGCCCTCGCCGGACTCGCCCGGGCCGGGGCGGGCGGCGGGCGCGGCCTCCTCCTCGGGCAGGTCGTCGTCGAGCTGGGCGCGCCGGCCGGGCAGCGCCATGACCAGCAGGACCAGGGCGAGCAGGCCCTGCGTCCAGTTCCAGGCGGTGCGGGGCAGGGAGTTCTCGTGGACGAGGTCGAGGCGGCCTCCGCCGGCGGGGAGTTCGAAGCCCTGGGCCCAGCCGTCGAGGGTCTTGGCCTTGAGCGGCTTGCCGTCGAGGGTGGCCTGCCAGCCGGCGTCGGCCCGGTCGGCGATGCGCAGGACGCGTCCGGCCTCGCCGGCGGGGATCTTTCCGTGGGCCTCGACGGGGCCGGCGGCGACCGGGATCGGGGCCTCGCCCTGCTTGGCGGAGACGATGACGGCGCGCGGCAGCCAGGGTTCGACGCCCCACAGGGCGGTGCCGTCCTGCTGGTGGCGGCGGCTCAGGCCCGGGGTGGCGTCGAGGACGCGGCGGACGTCCTCGGGTCCGCCGGGGCGGAACATCACGAAGCGGATGGCGTAGGCGCTGAGCTGGCTGGACTGGTCGGCTCCGGAGCCGGCGACGAGGTTGGAGACGACCTTGTCGAGGCGGGGGTCGTCGCCGGTCGCGGCGGTGATCTCGGCGTCTCCGAGGCGGCCGCCGGGGCCGCGGACGAGGCTGTAGGAGACGGTGGCGGGCCCGTCGAGGTGGAGGAGCAGGGTGCGGGTCTGGTTGTCGTCGCCGCCGGCGTCGGCGACGAAGGCGGGCACCTGCACGGGGTCGCGGCGCTGGAGCGGGCCGTCGGCGCCGGCGACCATCCAGGTGGCCGCGGCGATGAGCGGACCCGCGGCGGCGGCGAGGGCGATGAGGGCGGCGAGGGGCTGGCGCCAGCCGAAGTTGCGTGCGGCGACCCGGTCCTTGGCGCCGTCCGCGCCGACCGTGGCGGCGGCGAGGAGGGCGAGTCCGTGGACGAGGGTGGCGGGTCCGGCCCAGGCGCTCCGGTTGGCGAGGACGGCGAGGAGGAGGGCGGCCAGGGCGGTGGCCCAGGCGGTGCGGACGGCGAACTGCCGGTCGGCGCGGAGCAGCGCCGCGAGTGCGGCGAGGACGATGCCGGCGAGCAGCAGGGGGGCGGCGGCGCCGGGGCCGCCGGGGCTGATGCCGAGCAGGTCCAGGGCGCCCGCGGAGCCGGCCCCGTAGGGCAGTCCGGCCTCCTGGAGGAAACGGCCGGGGTGGGTGAGCAGGCCCAGCGACCAGGGGGCGAGGACGACCAGCGGGACGGCGAGGGTGGCGAGCAGCCGCAGGCCGTACGTCTTCCACTGCGCGCGGCGCAGGACGAGCGCGGCGGTGCCGAGGAGGACGGCGAGCGGCCAGACGACCGGGGTGAAGGCGGTGGCCACGGTCAGCAGGAGCGTGTACGTCCACACCGCGCGCCAACCGGGCCGCTGTTCGGCGTCGCCGTGCTCGCCGAGGCCGAAGGCGGTGACGGCGGCCCGGGCCATGAGGGGGAGCACGACGGCGAGGACGGCGGTGCCGAGGCGGCCGCCGGCGAGGGCGCCGGTGACGGCGGGGAGGAAGGCGTAGGCGGTGGCGGCCCAGGCGCGCAGCAGCCGGGATTCGACGAGCGGCCGGGAGGCGAAGTAGGCGGTGAGGCCGGCCAGCGGGACGGACCCGACGAGCAGGAGGGTCAGGGCGGCCTGGGTGGAGCCGAACAGCAGGGTGGAGAGGGCGCCGAGGGCGGCCAGGTAGGGCGGCGCGGAGGCGGTGGAGCCGGTGCCCACGGGGTGCCAGCCGTCGGTGTGGACGCTCCACAGGTCGAGGCCGCTGTCGGGGGCGGGCAGCAGGGCGCCGCCCATGAGGGAGCCGCCGCCGATCAGGGCGCGGCAGGCCGCGAGGGAGACCAGAAGGAGCAGTCCGAAGAGGAAGGGTGCGGGGTTGCGCGCGATCCGCTTCAGGCGGGCGAAGCGTTCGGTCTCCTGGTAGTCGCCGTCCTCGCCGGGGGCGTTGAGGATGCTGCCGCCGCCGTGCCGGCCGGCGGGGGTGGAGTCGGTGTGGCGGTCTCCGCCGAAGTACCCGGCGAGCTGGTCGGCGTTGGCCCGCAGGGAGGCGCCCGCCGGGGGGAAGAGGTGGCGCAGGTCGGAGGCGGGGACGGCGGGGCGGCTGCGGGCCTTGCGGGCGGCGAGGATGCGGCCGGGGCGCAGCAGGGTGGCGAGGAGGCCGGTGATCTCGTCGACGGCCTGGCCGGGGGCCTTGCCGATCAGGTAGGCGAGGGTGCGCAGGACGGTGCCGAGGACGACGCGCAGCAGGACGTAGGGCAGGGCGCGGGCGGAGCTGTTGGCGAGGATCGTGTAGACGGCGCCGGCCTTGTCGACGCGGTGCGGGCCGGCGGTGGTGCGGCCGGCGCAGTCGACGGTGCGGCGTTCGCGGGCGGAGGCCTCGGCGTGGCGCAGGACGGCGTCGGGGGCGACGAGGACGGTGTGGCCGGCGCTCTGGGCGCGCCAGCACAGGTCGACGTCGTCGCGCATGAGGGGCAGGCGCCGGTCGAAGCCGCCGAGGTCGTCGTAGACGTCGCGGCGGACGAGCATGCCGGCGGTGGAGACGGAGAGGACGGGGCGGACCTGGTCGTGCTGGCCCTGGTCCTGTTCGCGGCGGTCGAGGCCGGTCCAGCGGCGGCCGCTGCGGCCGATGGTGACGCCGGCTTCGAGGAGCTGCTTCTTGTCGTACCAGCCGCGGAGCTTGGGGCCGATGATCGCGGCGTCGGGGTTCTCGTCGGCGACGCGGAGGAGTTCGGTGAGGGCGTCGGGTTCGGGGGCGCTGTCGTCGTGCAGGAGCCAGAGCCACTGGACGGGTTCGCCGTGGGGGAGGTCGGGGAGGTCGTATGCGTCGTCGCGCCAGGTGCGGCTGACGGGGTCCCAGCCGCTGGGGCGCTTGAGGTACGGGAGGTCCTCGGGGCTCAGGGTGCCTGCGGTGCGGGCGGATTCGTCGACCGCGGTGCCGAATCCGGTGCGGCGGGCGAGGTGGAGGACGCGGTCGTCGCCGAGGGCGTCGGTGAGGAGCCGGGCGGACTCGTCGGCACTGCCGGTGTCGGCGGCGACGTGGTTCTGCGCGGGGCGTTCCTGGCCGAGGAGGCCGGCGAGCGTCCGGGGCAGCCAGCGGGCGCCGTCGTGGGCGACGAGGACCGCGGTGACGACGTGCCGGGGGAACTGTGGTGTGTCGGGGGCCTGGTAGGAGGCCGTCGACTGGCTGTGCAGGGACATCGCGGTACGGGCCCTCCGGCCGGGGGTCCGGGGGTGGTGTGCCCTCGGAGGCTGCTGGACAGCGCCCCACCCTAACGGCTGCCAAAGCGGCGGTCCGCCTCCTGCGGGGAAGGTGCAGGAGGCGGACCGTGTGCGGTGCGCGTCGTTCGGCCGTGCGTCGTGCTCGACGTCGTGCTCGGATATTCGGATATGTCGTGCGGGGTGCTGCGGGTACCGGGCCGGTGGTGCTCCGGCGGTGTCAGACGGCGGCCTTTTTCAGGCGCCGGCGCTCGCGCTCGGACAGGCCGCCCCAGATGCCGAATCGCTCGTCGTTGGCGAGGGCGTACTCAAGGCATTCGGAGCGGACCTCGCAGGCGAGGCAGACCTTCTTGGCCTCGCGGGTGGAGCCGCCCTTCTCCGGAAAGAAGGATTCGGGGTCGGTCTGGGCGCACAGGGCGCGCTCCTGCCATCCGAGCTCCTCGTCCGCTTCCTCGACCAGCAGTTCCTGAAACAGCTCGGTCATGTGCGCCCCTCGCTCCGTTGGTGCGTCCCCGTGGTCACGTCGTCACTCATTGCTACGTAACGACACGAGTGAAATTACAAGTGCGTGGCTCCGGGGCAGTCAAGCCGAGATCTGCTATTGGGCCCCTTATTCACTCTGCGGAACCAAGCCTATGCAGTAAGTGTTCATATCGCCAAAAATCGTGACACATGCCATCGGCGTCTTCAGATGTCACCTTCACCCGTTATCCACGCGTCACCCCGAAGTGGGGTTGCGGCCCGCCCCGAAGAGCGGCGCAGATCACATTCAGGTCACGACATGGCGAGATCAGGTTTAGCCCCGGCGCAGCGCAATTGCCCCGCCATTGGCTGCACAAACCTTTCTCCGCTCACAGTAACTGGATGAGGTGAAACTTTTACCCCAAACCGGACATTGGGTTGACAGCCGGACCCCGTACCCGGTCTCCTTGTTCGCATGTCAGCGCCCGCAGCCGCCACCCGGACCCCCATTCGTGGGTTCCTGTGCGCTGCCCAGGTTCGCTGTTGCTGTTGCTGCTGTTGATGCCCGTGGAGCCCCGGCTCCCCAGAGCTCCGGCCCTCCCCCACAGCGACCGCCAGCACGACTGACATCCGTCGAGGTATCCCCCGATGAACAGCACCACCGCCGCAAGCACCGCCGCCGCTCCCGCCGCGACCGCGCCCGTCGAGAGCGACCTCCAGATCGCCGGTGACATCCTCGCCGTCCAGCACCTCCTCCAGCCCGCCCGCGAACACCCGGCCACCGTCGCCGAATTCGTCGGTCTGGCCCGCTCCATCGCCGAGGACCGCGCCTCCTGGGAGCACCTCGTCCGGTACGACGCCACCACCCGCTGGTACCACCGGCTGCGCACCGGACCCGGCTACGAGGTCTGGCTGCTCAGCTGGGTCCCCGGCCAGGGCAGCGGCCTGCACGACCACGGCGCCTCCTCCGGCGTCCTGACGGTCCTGGAGGGCGAGCTGACCGAGCACACCTCCCGCGGACCGCTCACCCACCGCGCGGGCGGCCAGCGCGTCTTCGCCCCCGGCTACGCCCACGAGGTCGTCAACGACACCCTCGACGGCGCGGTCAGCCTGCACGTCTACTTCCCCGGTCTGACCGAGATGCCGATGCACAGCTGCTCCCCGGCCGCGTCCGAGACCGTCCCCGCCTGAGCCCCGCCCCCGGCCGGCGGGCCCACCCGCCGCCCGACCGCCCGACCGCCCGGCTGACAGACTGTCCGCATGCGCATTGTTGTTCTGGCCGGCGGTATAGGCGGCGCCCGGTTCCTGCGAGGTCTGAAGTCGGCCGTGCCCGACGCGGACATCACGGTCATCGGCAACACCGGTGACGACATTCACCTCTTCGGACTCAAGGTCTGTCCCGACCTGGACACGGTGATGTACACCCTCGGCGGTGGCATCAACGAGGACCAGGGCTGGGGGCGCGCCGAGGAGTCCTTCACCGTCAAGGAGGAACTCGCCGCCTACGGGGTCGGACCCACGTGGTTCGGCCTCGGGGACCGCGACTTCGCCACCCACATCGTCCGCACGCAGATGCTCGGCGCGGGCTACCCGCTGAGCGCCGTCACGGAAGCCCTCTGCGACCGCTGGCAGCCCGGGGTACGGCTGCTGCCCATGTCCGACGACCGGGTCGAGACCCACGTCGCGATCACCGAGGCGGGCACCGGCGAGCGCCGGGTCGTCCACTTCCAGGAGTACTGGGTCCGGTTGCGCGCCTCGGTGGACGCGGAGGCCGTCGTACCCGTGGGAGCCGAGCAGGCCAAGCCCGCGCCCGGCGTACTGGAGGCCGTCGCCGCGGCCGACGTGATCGTCCTCCCGCCGTCCAACCCCGTGGTGTCGGTGGGCACCATCCTCGCCGTACCCGGCATCCGGGACGCCGTGGCCGCCGCCGACGCCCCCGTGGTGGGCCTGTCCCCCATCGTCGGCGGAGCGCCCGTGCGCGGGATGGCCGACAAGGTGCTCGCCGCGGTCGGCGTCGAGGCCACCGCCGCCGCGGTCGCCCTCCACTACGGGAGCGACCTGCTCGACGGCTGGCTCGTCGACACCGCCGACGCGGACGCCGTCGCCGCGGTGGAGGCCGCCGGGATCACCTGCCGCGCGGTGCCGCTGATGATGACCGACCTGGAGGCCACCGCCGAGATGGCCCGGGCCGCGCTGGCCCTGGCGGAGGCCTCTCGGTGACGGCGGCGCCCTCGTACGAGGTACGGGCCGTCGACGGCATTCCGGAGGTCGGGCCGGGCGACGACCTGGCGAAGCTGATCACGACCGCCGCACCCGACCTGCGCGACGGCGACGTCCTGCTCGTCACCTCGAAGATCGTCTCCAAGGCCGAGGGCCGGATCGTACGGGCGGACTCGCGCGAGGCCGCCATAGACGCGGAGACCGTACGGGTCGTCGCGCGCCGGGGCGCCCTGCGGATCGTCGAGAACCGGCAGGGCCTGGTGATGGCCGCGGCCGGCGTGGACGCCTCCAACACCGCCACCGGCACGGTGCTGCTGCTGCCCGAGGACCCGGACGCCTCGGCCGCCGCGATCCGGGCCGGGGTGCGCGAGGCGCTCTCCGTGGACGTGGGCGTGGTCGTGACGGACACCTTCGGGCGGCCGTGGCGCAACGGGCTGACGGACGTGGCCATCGGCTCGGCCGGGGTACGGGTCCTGGACGACCTGCGCGGCGGCACCGACGCCCACGGCAATCCGCTGAGCGCGACGGTGGTGGCGACGGCGGACGAGCTCGCCGCGGCCGGGGACCTGGTCAAGGGCAAGGCGACCGGCCGGCCGGTGGCCGTCGTGCGCGGCCTGGCACACGTCCTGGGCGAGGGCGCCTCGGCGCGGGACCTGGTGCGCGCGCCGGCCGACGACATGTTCCGGCTGGGGACCTCGGAAGCCGTACGGGAGGCCGTGACGCAGCGCCGGACCGTACGGGCCTTCACGGCGGAGCCGGTGGACCCGGGCGCCGTGCGGCGGGCGGTGGCGGCGGCCGTGACGGCGCCCGCCCCGCACCACACCACCCCGTGGCGGTTCGTGCTGCTGGAGTCCGAGTCCGCACGGGTCCGGCTGCTGGACGCCATGCGCGACGCGTGGATCGCCGACCTGCGCTCGGACGGCAAGTCCGAGGAGTCGATCGCGAAGCGGGTGCGCCGCGGGGACGTGCTGCGGGCCGCCCCGTACCTGGTGGTGCCGTGTCTGGTGACGGACGGGGCGCACCACTACGGGCACGCCCGGCGGGACGCCGCCGAGCGGGAGATGTTCGTGGTGGCGATGGGCGCGGGCGTGCAGAACCTGCTGGTCGCGCTGGCCGGTGAGCGGCTGGGGTCGGCGTGGGTGTCCTCGACGATGTTCTGCCGGGACGTGGTGCGGGAGGTGCTGGAGCTGCCGGACGACTGGGACCCGATGGGGACGGTGGCGGTCGGCCACCCGGCGGCGGCCCCGCCGCAGCGGCCGGGCCGGACGGCGGAGGACTTCATCCGGGTCCGCTGACCCGAGCGGCGGCGCCGGCGGCCGGCCCGCCGGGTGGCGCCGGTGAGGCCCGCGGTGTCCGGTGCCGCCGTGCATCGCAAGCCGGAGGGGCGCCCGAGTACTGGACGTACTGGGGCGCCCCGACAACGCGGCGAGGTGCGGTGCCGGGCGCCGCGGGCCAGGTGCGACTTTGACGACAGGGCCTAGAAGCGGCCGATGTCGCTGCGGTACATGCGGGGGGTGCGGCGGGGCGGGGTGCGGCCCGCCAGGAGGATGAGGCGGGCCGCGCGGTGGCGCTGGCCCGCGTACGGGGCGAGGAGCTCCAGCATGGCGGCGTCGTCGGTGTCGCGGTCACCGACGAGGGCGTAGCCGATGATCCCGGGCAGGTGCAGGTCGCCGGTGGTGACGGCGTCGGGGTGGCCGTTGCTGCGCTGGAGGGTCTCGGCGGAGGTCCACGGGCCGATGCCGGGGACGGCCTCCAGTCGCCGTGCGGCCTCGGGCAGGTCCATGCCCGAGGCCTCCTCCAGGCGGTCGGCGACGCGCACGGCCCGGACGATGGTGTCGGAGCGCTTGGCGTCGACCCCCGCCCTGTGCCAGTCCCAGGACGGGATCAGGGCCCAGGTCCGGGGGGCGGGCATGACGGACAGGTTCAGCCCGTGGGGGCCGGGGGCGGGCTCGCCGTACCACGTGACGAGGCGGCGCCAGGCGCGGTAGGCCTCGTCGGCGGTGACCTTCTGCTCCAGGACGGTCGGGATCAGGGACTCCAGGACCAGCCCGGTACGGGTCAGGCGCAGGCCCGGGCGGCTGCGGTGGCTGGCGTGCACCAGGCGGTGGCGCGGGACGAAGGCCGCCGGGTCGTCGTCGGCGCCGAGCAGCGCGGGCAGCCGGTCCAGGAGCCATGCGGCGCCCGCGCCCCAGGCCTCGGCGTCGATCTCCGCGTCTCCCGTGCCGGCCCGGGAGACGCGGAGGGTGGCCGGGCCCTCGGGGGTACGGGTGGCGCGCCACACGGAACCGTCGGGGGTGGCGCGGAAGGTCGGGTCGCCGGGGCCGCGCCGGAGCGGGCCGAGGGTGAGCCCCAGGTCGACGGGGCCGTCGGGGGTCCAGCGGCGCGTCGCTCCCCCGCCGCCGGCCGCGCTCGCGGGGCCCGGCGGCACGTCGGTGCGTCCACCCCGCACGGAGGTGCGGTTGAGGGGTTCGAATCGGCCGGCCATGTATCGAGCCTAAGTGCTCGGCGGTGCCGCCCCCGCCCGCCCGTGGGTGGGGGCGGGCGGCGGGCCGGAGTCCGCTACGGGCGGCCCTGTAGCCTGGCCGAGGAGGTGCGGGTCGTCGGGAGCTTGCCGTAGAGCTGCTTGCCGGGGCATTCCGTCGCGAAGCCGTCGCGGTGGCCCGAGATGACGTTCATCGAGACGTTGCGGCCCTTGGGGTAGCGGTTGCCGCCGCCCGACTTCAGGGTGGTCTTCGCGCGCGGGTCGCGGCCGAAGAGGCCGAGCTTCCAGGCGGTGAGGCGGGCGACCGCGTCGACGGCGGCGGCCGGGGGCGCGGAGGAGGTGAAGGTGCCGAGCACCGCCACGCCCATGCTGTCGGTGTTGAAGCCCATGGTGTGCGCGCCGAGGACCGGCTTGGAGACGCCGCCCGCGCGGCCCTCGTAGACCGTGCCGCACTTGTCGACGGCGAAGTTGTAGCCGAAGTCCCGCCAGCCGCTGCTGACCACGTGGTAGCGGTACAGGCTGCGCAGCACCGCCGGGGCGTCCTTGCAGGCGTAGTTGTTGCCGGAGGCGCTGTGGTGGACGAACGCCGCCTTCACGGTGTTGGTGTAGACGAAGGCCTTCTCGCGCAGGGACTCGTCCGCACCCCACCCCTTGCGGGTGACGATCCGGGGGCGCGGGCCGATGTACGGGGCGGCCGCCGCGGTCAGTTCGCCGTCGCTGGCGAAGACGGCGTCGGCGGTGGAGTCGGCCTTGTTCAGCTCGGTGATCTCGTTCGCGCCCAGCTGGGCGTGCGGCACGTTCGCCGCGGAGGCCTCGGCCATCGCCATCGTCAGGCCGGGCGCCACCTCGCCCTTGTCGTCGCCCGGGCCGCTGTTCTTGCCGTCGGTGGGACCGGCGGGCGCCGCGCCCGGGTCGACGAGCTCGATCCGCAGGCCCGAGGGCAGCCGGGCGCCCGCGCGGGTGGCCGGGGCGTCCGTCTCCGCCTGGACGCGGACCTCCACGCCGTCGGACTCCCCGACCCACAGCGGGGCGGTGGCGCCCCGGAGCCGGCCGGAGCCGCGCTCCACCGCGTCGGGGTCGGCCGCGTGCTCGCTGTTGTGGACCTCGACGTCCTGCCAGTCGGACCACGTCGCGGTCCGGGTGGAGCGCGTACGGACCTGGACGCGGCCGTTGAGCTGGGTGGTGACGTCGTCCCAGACGACACCGACCAGCGAGAACGTCTTGACCTCACGGGCGGTCAGGCCCTGCGTCTCGGGGCCGCGGGGCGAGGCGCTCATTCCGGGGACACCGGGGCTGCGGTCCGCCGCGGGCCCGACGGGGGCGAGGGGCAGCGACTGGGTGGACCCGGCCGGGGTCGTGGGGACGGTTTCGGCGAGTGCTGGAGTCGGGAGCGCGAGGGGCAGGGCCAGTGCGGCGGCCGTCGCGACGCCGATCGAGGAAGCAAGGAATCCACGCATGAAAAGGATGGTGAACACGCGCATCACGGGGCGCCATCCGAGATCTGATGCTCCGTCCGCTGCGCCGCGCATACCCCTCCCCCGTACGGATGAGCGGCGGGCCCCCGTACGGGGGAGGGCCCCGCGTACGCTGGGCCGGGTGAACGCCATCACCCGCACCCCTGCCGACCTGCTGCGATCCGCGCTCGCCGCCGATCCGGGCCGCCCGCTCGTCACCTTCTACGACGACTCCACCGGCGAACGCGTCGAATTGTCCGTCGCGACCTTCGCCAATTGGGTGGCCAAGACCGCGAATCTGCTCCAGGGCGACCTGGGGGCCGAGCCCGGTGACCGGCTCGCGCTGCTGCTGCCCGCGCACTGGCAGAGCGCGGTGTGGCTGCTCGCCTGTGACTCGGTCGGGGTCGTGGCGTCGGTGGGCGGGGACCCGGGCGACGCCGACCTCGTCGTCAGCGGTCCGGACACGCTGGAGCGGGCCCGCGCCTGCGGAGGCGAGCGGGTGGCGCTCGCCCTGCGGCCGCTGGGCGGGCGCTTCCCGCAGCCCCCGGCCGGCTTCGCGGACTACGCGGTGGAGGTGCCGGGGCAGGGCGACCGCTTCGCCCCGTTCGTCCCGGTGGATCCCGAGGACCCCGCGCTGGTCGTCGGCGGCGAGGAGCTCTCGCACGCGGCCCTGGTGGACCGGGCCCGCGAGGACGCTGCGAAGCTCGGCCTGGGCGAGGGGTCCCGGATCCTGACCGGGCTGGGTTACGACTCCTGGGAGGGGCTGTCCGCCGGGCTGTACGCCGCCCTGGCGGCCGGGGCCTCCGTGGTGCTCTGCCGGAACCTGGACCGGCTGTCGCCGGAGGCGCTGGCCCAGCGGACCGAGAGCGAGCGCGTCACCCATACGGTCTGACACCGGCGCCCGGGCCGTCACCCACACTGATCAATCCCCGGAACCGCCGATCTGTCACCCGGACGGCCCTAGACACGACCCCGCCCCCGGGCTGCTCCGACACCCCGGGGGCAGGATCGGCAGTGGCCGTGCTCACCCGTACGGCTGCTCGCAGCGGCGAGGGGACGGACGCCAGTGACGGACAGCGCAGGCATACCAGGCGGCACCGGTGCGGCCGGGGGCGGGCGACGGCCCCCGTGGACCCGCAGGCACCGGCTGCTGCGCTGGATCGGTCTCGGGCTGGCCCTGCTGGTGCTGCTGGGGACGGCCGCCGGCTGGTGGCTCTACAACAAGCTCGACGGGAACATCACCGAGGACACCTCGGCCGCGGCCGAGCTGGCGCGCTACGAGCGCGAACGCCCGGCGCACCTCGCCACCGGCGCCCAGAACATCCTGCTGATCGGCTCCGACTCCCGGTCGGGCAGGGGCAACGCCGGGTACGGGGAGGACAAGGGCACACAGCGTTCGGACACCACGATCCTGCTGCACCTGCCGCAGGACCGCAGGAGTGCGACCGCCGTGTCGATACCCCGGGACCTGATGACGCAGATCCCCTCCTGCCTGCGGTCGGACGGGAAGCGGACCGGCGCCGCCTTCGCGCAGTTCAACTGGGCGTTCGAGTGGGGCGGGGCCGCCTGCACCATCCGCACCGTGGAGAAGCTCACGGGCATCCGGATCGACCACCACATGGTCATCGACTTCAGCGGGTTCAAGCGGATGGTCGACGCCGTCGGCGGGGTGGAGGTGTGTCTCGCCGAGCCGATCGACGACGTCCAGGCCAAGCTGAAGCTGTCCGCCGGCCTGCAGACCCTCCGGGGCGAGCAGGCGCTGGGGTTCGTCCGCGCCCGGCACAGCCTGGGCAACGGCAGCGACACCGAACGGATGGACCGCCAGCAGCAGTTCCTCGGCTCGCTCGTCAAGAAGGTCCAGAGCAACGGCGTACTGCTGAACCCGACGCGGCTGTACCCGCTGCTGGACGCCGCCACGTCCTCGCTGACCACCGATCCGGGGCTGGCCTCACTGCGCAACATGTACGAACTCGTACGGGGCGTAAGGGGTATACCGACCGATCGCATCACGTTCCTGACCGTTCCGCGCCGGCCCTACGCCCCCAACCCCAACCGGGACGAGCTGGTGGAGCCGGACGCCACACGGCTGTTCCGGCAGCTGCGGGAGGACGGACCGGTGACGGTGACCCCGCCGCAACCGTCGGCCTCGAACGCCGCCCGGACCCCCGCGGCGGCCGCCCCGAGCCCTGCCGCGACCTCCACCGACGGGGTTCCGGAAGGGAATTCGACCCGCGAGGGAACCTCGACCCCCTCCGCACCCATCCCTACCTTCACAGGAACGACCGCAGGGAACGCAGAGTGCCGGTAAAGCAATCCCAAAAGCCGGTGACCGAACCGAGTGGGATGGGCGGTTCACCCCGTTATAAGGGGAGTGGAATTTGTCACCACCATGGTTTGCGGCCGAACAGGACGGATAAGGTGAGCGATCCGGTGCCCGGCCGGACCGGAGACCGGGTACCAGCAGCCGGATCGTTGACCGTGCGCCTTGGGGAGGCGCGTCGCGAGGCACCCGACGGAGGATTCGAGCAACCGTGGATGCGCAAAGCCGTGGGCGGGCGGACGAGATCGACCCCGCAGACCAGTGGGTGCTCAATCCCCGCACCGGCCACTACGAGCTGCAGTTGAACGACTCCGCAGCGCGAGAGCGGCCCAAGGTGGGCGCGCCCCGCAGATCCTCGTCGGGACCCGCCGCACCCACCGCCCCCTCCCCCGGGGTGCCGAAGCCGCGCCGCGGCGACGCCCCGCCCGGGGGCCGCAGGGGCGGCCGTTCCCGCAAGGGCGGCGGCGGTGGCGGTCGCCGCAAGAAGGCCCTGCTGATCACCAGCGGGACGCTGGCGTTCCTACTGGTCGGCGGCGCCACGGCGGCCTACCTCTACTACGACCACCTCAACGGCAACCTCAGCGTCACCGACATCGCGGGCGCGGGCACCGGCGGCTTCAAGAAGGACCAGGCGATCAACATCCTGGTCATCGGCACCGACAAGCGCAGCGGTGCGGGCAACGAGGGCTACGGCGACAAGGACAGCGTCGGCCACGCCGACACCACGATCCTGTTCCACATCGCCAAGGACCGCTCCAACGCCACCGCGCTGTCCATCCCTCGCGACCTGATCACGAACATCCCGGACTGCCCGACGAAGCAGCCCGACGGCACCACCAAGGCGATCCGCGGCACCAAGGGCGTGCGCTTCAACAACAGCCTGGGCCAGGAGGGCCGTGACGCGGGCTGCACGATGCGCACGGTCAAGGAGCTCACCGGCATAGAGGTCGACAACTTCATGATGGTCGACTTCAACGCGGTGAAGACCTTGAGCACGGCGGTGGGCGGCGTGCCCGTGTGCCTGGAGAAGGCCGTCGACGACCAGGACTCCAAGCTCAAGCTCTCCCAGGGCGAGCACCGGCTTGAGGGCGAGCAGGCGCTGGCCTTCGTACGGACCCGGCACGCCTTCGGCAACGAGAGCGACCTGGACCGGATCAAGACCCAGCAGCAGTTCCTCGGGTCGATGATGCGCGAGATGAAGTCCAAGGAGACGCTGACCAGCCCGAAGAAGTTCTTCTCGCTGGCGGAGGCGGCCACCAAGTCGCTGACCGTCGACCAGGGCCTGGGGTCCATCGACAAACTCACCGACCTTGCGGGCGAGTTGAAGGACATCGACCTCAAGAACATCACCTTCACGACCATGCCGGTGCTCGACAACCCCGCTGAGCCCGCGAACCGCAAGGCCACCGTCGTCGTCAACCAGGGCCTGGCGGAACCGCTGTTGCAGATGATCCGGGGGGACGTCTCGCTCACGGAGGTCGAGAAGAAGGAGCAGGCGGCGAAGGAGGCGGCCGACGCGGACGCGAAGGCCAAGCAGGACGCCCTGCTCCAGGGCAACCGGGCGCCCGCCGGTGACGTACGGGTGAGCGTCTACAACGGCGGCGGGCCCTCGGGCTCCGCCTCCACCACGCTGAAGTGGCTGCAGGACACCAAGGGGATGTCCAAGACCAGCAACCAGGGCAACGCTCCGGCGAAGGTCGGCGCCACGCAGCTGGAGTACGCGCCCAACCAGGCCGACCAGGCCCGGGCGCTCGCGGACGCCATGGGGCTGCCCGCCACCGCGCTGAAGATGGGGACGACGGACGCGGGGGCGAAGACCCCGATGAAGCTGACGCTGGGTCCGGACTTCCAGAAGCCGGGCTCCCCGCTGGCGCCGCCGGTTCCGCAGGAACTGCCCAAGGACGTCCAGCAGGCGCAGGCCGACAAGGCCGTCTGCGCCAAGTAGCGGGACCTTGCCGGTCGGACCGGCGCCATGTCGACCAAGAAGGACCATGAGGGGGATACGCGTGAGGCACAGCGACGTGCGGGAGGAGGGGGCGAGCGCCCGCGCCGACGGGGACATATCCGGCGGCGGGGCGGCCGCGCCCGGCACGGTGCCCCCGCAGAGGGGCGGCTCGGGGGCCGCCGGCCGGGGCGGTTCCCGTCCCACCAGGCGGGGCCGCCGGCGTGTGCTGCGCTGGGTCTCCTCGGTCCTGTCCCTGCTCATACTCGGGACGGCGGCGGCCGGCTACCTCTACTACCGACACCTCAACGGCAGCATCCAGACGGACGCGCTGAACCTCGGTGAGAACAAGCTGGGCGGTTCCAAGCCCAACGCCTTCGGGCAGACCCCGCTGAACATCCTGCTCATCGGCTCCGACGCCCGCAACGACGCGGAGAACCAGGCCCTCGGCGGGGCCACGGACACCTTCGACGGGCCGCCGCTCGCGGACGTCCAGATGCTGCTGCACCTCTCCGCGGACCGCAGCAACATGTCCGTGATCTCGATGCCGCGCGACACGATGCTGATGATGCCCAAGTGCACCGAGCCGGGCGGCAAGGTGTACCCCGCCAGCAAGGGGCTCGTCCAGACGAACGAGTCCATCCAGCGCGGCGGTCCGGGCTGCACGGTCGCCGCGTGGAGCGAGCTGACGAAGATCCCCATCGATCACTTCATGATGATCGACTTCAAGGGCGTGGTCCGGATGGCCGACGCCATCGGCGGCGTCCCGGTCTGCGTCGAGCAGAACGTGCACTCCCGTACCCGGGACGGCAAGGGCTCCGGCCTGAAACTGCCGAAGGGCACGAGCGTCATCCAGGGCGAGACGGCCCTGCAGTGGCTGCGCACCCGCTACGGCTTCGAGGACGGCACCGACATCGGCCGCACCCACGCCCAGCACCAGTACATGAACTCGATGGCCCGCGAGTTCCGCAAGAACGCCAAGCTCAGCAACCCGGTCAAGCTCAACAGCCTGGCCCAGGCGGCGATCGAGGCGATGGTCGTCGACACCGGCCTCAACAAGATCGACAAGCTGTTCGACCTCAGCATGGAGCTCAAGAAGGTCCCGCCGGGCCGTATCACCATGACCACGATGCCGTGGGTCTACAGCAGCAAGCCCGGCCTGGACGGGCGGGTCGAGCCCAAGGCGGGCGAGGCCGAGGACCTGTTCCGGATGGTCCGCGAGGACATCGCGCTCGACGGGCAGGGCTCCGGCTCGCCGGCCGCGTCCGCCTCCGCGTCCCCGGGCACCCCGTCGGCGCCCGCCCAGCCGAGCGCCACCGCCTCCGCGGCGGCGACGGCCGCGCCGCCCGCGAAGATCGCGGTGACGGTCCGCAACTCGACCGGCGGCAAGGACGGCACCGAGGTCAAGGTCAAGGGCCGGGCGAGCGAGGTCGCCGCCCTGCTGACCGGCAAGGGCTTCACCAAGGTCGTCGCCGACACCCAGACGGGCGCGGAGGACACCTCGGTGATCCGCTACGCCACCGACGCCCAGGCGGCCGACGCCGCCGCGGTGGCCACCGCCCTCGGCCTGCCCGCCGCCTCGGTGCAGAAGTCCGACCAGGTCGCCGGGATCGTCGTGTTCGTCGGCAAGGACTGGAGGTCCGGCGGCACGCCGGCCGCACCGGCGCCCGCCCCGACCAAGGCACCGGACTCCGCCCACGCGCTCAACGGCGACAACGACCAGGCCTGCATGCCGATCCAGCCCGGCTTCACCTGGTAGTCCGCGCACGGAAGGGGCCCGGCGCGGGCGCCGCGGACGACCGCAGCTCCCGCGCCGGGCCCCTTCGCCTGCGTCTCAGGCCTGCGGGACGCCGGGCAGCACGGCCGGGCGGCGGCTCGCGATGAGCTTGTCCGCCAGGGCGCGCGGGCTGGTCAGGAAGCCGAAGCCCCAGGACAGGTGCATGGTCGCCAGGGCGACGGGGATCTGCGCCCGGGCCTTGAGCGGCAGCCCCTTGCCCGCGGGCACGGAGCCCACGGCGATCGCGGCGAGGTAGCCCGCCGGGACGGCGAAGCCCAGCGGGCTGACGGTCACGCCCACGACCACGCCCGCGGCGAGCGCGCAGACGAGGGTCGGCGGCGCCAGGTAGCGCATGTTGATGGAGCCCGAGTGGTAGCGGGCCACCACGTGCCGCCACCGGCCGTAGTCCTTGTACTGCTTGGCGAGGGCCTTGGCGGAGCGTCGCGGGCGGTACTGGACGCGCAGCTCGGGCGAGAACCAGATCAGGCCGCCGGCTTCGCGGATGCGGAAGTTCAGCTCCCAGTCCTGGGCGCGGATGAACTCCTCGTTGTAGCCGCCCTGCTGCTCCAGCGCCTCGCGGCGGAAGACGCCGAGGTAGACGGTCTCGGCCGGCCCTGCCTGGCCGCCGGTGTGGAACGGGGCGTTGCCGACGCCGATCTTCGAGGTCATCGCGGCGGCGACGGCCTCTTCCCAGGCGTTCTCGCCTTCGGCGTGCATGATCCCGCCGACGTTCTGCGCACCGGTCTCCTCCAGGAGGCGGACGGCGGTGGCGATGTAGTCCGGGGAGAGCATGCCGTGGCCGTCGACGCGTACCACGATCGGGTGACGCGAGGCCTTGATGGCGGCGTTGAGCGCCGCCGGGGTCCGGCCGGTGGGATTCGGGACGGTGTGGACTCGGGGATCCTCGGCGACGAGTTCGGCGGCGATCTCGTCGGTGCGGTCCGTGGACGGCCCGAGTGCGATCACCACCTCCATCTCGCCCGCATACTCCTGTTCCAGGATGTGGCGGACGGACTCGCGGAGGTAGTGCTCCTCATTGAGCACCGGCATGATCACCGAGACTGCGGGCTGCTGGGCGGGCATGTGGTCCTTCAAGGTCGGGTATCGGTGTCACGTTACCGCGTACGGGGGAACCGGGTGCGCGCCGAGTGATCGGTACGGACAGCTGCTGATCGTATGGGCCTACTGTTCTGTCGAATCAGCGGGCTGAGTGCTCCCGACCCGGCCCGGCCGTGACCGGTATCCCTGCTGCCCCGCGGAGGTGTCAGCCGTGCCCCAGCCGCACCGACCCATCCGTCCCGCCCGGCCGCCCGAGCCGCCGCGCGCACGGCGCGGTGGTGGGGGCGGGCGGGCCCGGCGCCGCGAGGGCCGGCCCCGGTGGGGGGTGCGGCTGGCGGCCGGGCTGTCGGTGGCGGTACTGGGCTCCGGGGCCGTCGGGCACGCCGTGATGACCGGTCTGGACACCGGGATCGAGCGGGTGGACCCCTTCAAGGACATGAAGAACCGCCCCCAGGCGGGCCACGGCCTCAACTTCCTGCTCGTGGGCACCGACGGCCGGGACAGGATCAGCCCCGACGAGAAGCGCGAGTACCGCCTGGGCGGGGCGCCCTGCCACTGCACGGACACGATCATGCTGGTGCACCTGTCCGCGGACAAGGAGCGGGCGAGCGTCGTCAGCCTGCCCCGCGACAGCTACGCCGAGGTGCCCGCGCACCGCGACCAGGTCACCGGCAAGGCGCACAAGGGCCACCCGGTACGGCTGAACGCGGCGTACGCGGAGGGCGGGCCCAACCTCACCGTGCGGACCGTCGAGAACATGACCCGCGTGAAGATCGACCACTACCTGGAGGTCGACTTCACCAGCTTCATGAAGACGGTCGACGCCATGGGCGGGGTGGAGATCTGCACCGCCAAGACCATGCGCGACCCCAACACCGGCCTCGACCTGCTGCCCGGCACCCACCGGCTGACCGGCGGCCAGGCCCTGCAGTACGTACGCTCGCGCCACGTCGACGGCGCCTCCGACCTCGGCCGGATGCAGCGCCAGCAGCGGTTCGTCGCCGCGCTGATCAAACAGGCGACCGGGGGCGGCGTGCTGCTCAACCCCGTCAAGTTCAAGGAACTCAGTTCCACCCTGCTGGGTTCGGTCCGTGCCGACAAGGGCTTCGGTTCGGAGCAGATGCTGGCGCTCGGGCAGGCGATGCGGGACTTCACGCCCTCCTCCTCCGAGTTCGCCTCGGTGCCCATCGGGAGCCCCTCCTTCCGGGTGAAGGGCATCGGGTCCACCGTGAAGTGGGACGAGCCGAAGGCGGCCAAGCTCTTCGAGGCGCTGCGCGAGGACCGGCCGCTGGCCCCCGCCCGGCCGGGGAAGGCCGCCGGCCGGCCCGTGGCGGTGCCGGTGGACGTGCCGCCGCCGCAGGTGCGGGTCCAGGTGGAGAACGGGACGCGGATCGACGGACTGGGCGGACGCGTCGACAGCGCGCTGCGCGCCACCGGCTTCGACACCACGCGGGCCCCGGGCAACGGAGCCAGCCGTGACGTCAAGCGCACGGTGATCACCTACGACCCGCGCTGGGACCGCTCGGCGCGGTCGGTGGCGACCGCGCTGCCCGGCAGCGAGCTGCGCGCGGTCGCGGGCCAGGGCCGGACGGTCACGGTGATCGCGGGCGCCGACTACCGCAAGGTGGTGCCGGTGCGCGCGGAGGACCCGTACCAGGGCACCTTCGGCGTCGTCAGCGGCGACCAGGTGGTCTGCGGGAGCTGAAGAGGAGGCGAGGGCCCGTGCGGGCCCTGACGCGCCGTACGGCGGTCCCGCGCCGGGCCGCGTCAGTCGTCGAAGCCCTGCGCGGCGCGCTCCTCGCGCAGGGCCATGATGGCCTGGCGGCGGGCGAGCCGGTGGGTGCGGCGGATCTGGGCCTCCTGGTAGCGCCGCTCGTCCTGCTCGGTCTCGGGGAGCACCGGCGGGACCTGGCGGGGCTTGCCGTCGGCGTCCACGGCCGCGAAGACGAGGTAGGCGCTGCCGACCTGGGTGGCGGGGGTGGACTCGTTCCACCGCTCGGCGAGGACGCGTACGCCGATCTCCATGGAGGAGCGGCCCGTCCAGTTGCACTGCGCCTTGACGTGAACGAGGTCACCCACGCGCACGGGTGCGAGGAAGGCCATCTCGTCCATGGAGGCGGTGACCGCCGGGCCGCCGGAGTGACGGCCCGCCACGGCGCCGGCGGCGTCGTCGACCAGCTTCATGATGACGCCACCGTGCACCGTGCCCAGGAGGTTGGTGTCGTTGGCGGTCATGATGTGGCTGAGGGTCGTCCGGGAGGCGGCGGTCGGCTTCCCGGGCAGCTCGCCCGGTATCTGTGTCATACGCACACCTTAGTTGGACCGCGCAGGCATCAGCTCTGCAACAGCACAGGTACGGAACCTCCCCCGGGCTGTCGCAGGCGCCGCCCCGGCAGGCATTCTTGGGCGCATGAATGACTGGCCAGAAGGTCGTGACGACGCCTACGGACGCGGCAGCGCGCGTCCGCAGCCCGAAGGTGTGCAGCGGATGCGGCACATCCAGCGGCAGCCCCAGCAGCCGCCGCGGCCCCCGCAGCCCGGGCAGCCGCCGCGACCGCAGCGCCCGGCGGGGCCCGTGCCCACGCCCGGCGTCCCCCCGCAGCAGGCGGGCGGCCACGACACGTACGGCGGTTACGACAGCGGCTACAACACCGGCCAGGTGTACGGCGCGCCCTCGGGCGGTGCCCCGGGCCGGCCGCAGGGTCCCGGCGGGCCGTCGGGCCCCGGCGGCCCCGGGCGGGCGCCCGGCCCCGCCCCGGACTGGCGCAGGCGCATCAAGATCGGCTCGATCGTGCTGGTCTCCGCCCTGCTGGTGACGTCCGTCTCCACCTACTTCTGGGCCGACTCCAAGGTGCGCCGCGAGGTGGACCTCTCCAAGGTCATCGAACGGCCGAAGGAGGGCGACTGCACGACCTACCTGATCGTGGGCTCGGACAGCCGCGAGGGCATGTCGGACGAGGAGAAGAAGAAGCTCCACACGGGTTCGGCCGAGGGCAAGCGGACCGACTCGATGATGATCCTGGCGAAGTGCTCCAGCGGGAACACCATGATCTCGCTGCCGCGCGACTCCGACGTGGAGATCCCCTCCTTCGTCGGCTCGCAGTCCGGCAAGAAGTTCCCCGCGCAGGGCCGGCGGGTCAAGCTCAACGCCGCGTACGCGGAGGACGGCCCCGAGCTGCTGGTGCGCACCGTCGAGCACAACACGGGCCTGCGCATCGACCACTACGCGGAGATCGGCTTCGCCGGCTTCGCGAACATCGTGGACGCGCTGGGGGGTGTCGAGCTCGACATCGAGGAGGGCTTCAAGGACGAGAAGTCCGGCGCCGACTTCAAGGCGGGCAAGCAGACGCTGAACGGCGAGCAGTCGCTCGCCTTCGTACGGACCCGGTACGCCTTCGCCGAGTCGGACCTGCAGCGGACGAAGAACCAGCAGAAGTTCCTGTCGGCGCTGGCCAACCAGGCCGCGACCCCGTCGACGATCCTCAACCCGTTCGCGCTCTACCCGATGCTGGGCGCCGGCCTGGACACCCTCGTCGTGGACAAGGACATGGGCCTGTACGACATGGGCCGGATGTTCTTCGCGATGAAGGGCGTCAACGGGGGTGACGGCGTGTCGATGAACATGCCGATCTCCGGGCAGCGCGGCGGCAACCTCGTCTGGGACAAGGCGAAGGTGCAGCAGCTGGTGAAGCAGATCCAGAACGACGAGAAGGTCACCGTCCGCGGCAACTGAGGCGGGGCCGGGGCCTCCGGGCCCCGGCCGTACGCGCTCCCCGGACCGGGCTCAGGCGTCCGGGCTCAGGTGTCCGGGCTCAGGCGTCCGGGGAGAACCGGATGGCGGCGGCGGGCAGTTCCGCCTCGCACCACACGCGGGCGCCGGACCGCAGTTCGTTGTCGGCGCCCACCGTGGCGCCGTCGCCGACGACGGTGCCGTCCAGCACGGTCCGCGCGCCCACGGCGGCGCGGGCGCCGATGAGGCTGGCGTTGACCTGGGCGTCGGCGCCGATGACGGCGTCGTCGAGCACGATGGAGCCCTGGACCACCGCCCCGGCCCCGATGCGCGCCCCGGCGCCCACGACGGTGCCGCCCGACAGCTTGGCTCCGGCGGCGACCTGCGCGCCGGGCAGGACGAGGGACTCGCCGCGGCGGCCGGGTACGGCCGGGGAGGGGACGACCCCGCGGACGAGGTCGGCGGAGGCCTGGATGATGGACTGGGGCTTGCCGAGGTCCATCCAGTAGGTGTTCTCGGTGACCCCGTGGAGCTTGGCGCCGGAGGCGAGCAGGCCCGGGAAGGTCTCGCGTTCCACGGAGACGGGGCGGCCTGCCGGGATGGAGTCGATGACGCTGCGCCGGAAGACGTAGCAGCCGGCGTTGATCTGGTCGGTGATGATCTCTTCGGGCGTCTGCGGCTTCTCGGTGAAGGCGAGCACCCGGCCGTCGGGGTCGGTCGGCACCAGGCCGAAGGCGCGCGGGTCGTCGACCCGCACCAGGTGCAGGGACACGTCGGCGTCGGCCGCCTCGTGGGCGTCGACGAGGCCGGCGATGTCCAGGCCGGTGAGGATGTCGCCGTTGAAGACGAGGACGGAGGAGTCGGGGCCGCCGGTCAGGCGCTGCCCGGCGTTGCGGATGGCCCCGCCGGTGCCGAGGGGCTCGTCCTCGACCACGTACTCCAGGCTGATGCCGAAGTCGGAACCGTCACCGAAGTAGGGCTCGAAGACCTCGGCGAGGTAGCAGGTGGCCATGACGATGTGCGTCACACCGGCGGCGGCGGCCCTGGCTATCTGGTGGGCGAGGAACGGCACGCCCGCCGTGGGGACCATGGGCTTGGGCGTGTTCACCGTCACGGGACGCAGGCGCGTCCCCTGTCCGCCGACCAGCAGGATCGCTTCCGTCATTGCGTTCTCCCCAACCGATTACGGCGTACGAAGGTCCAAATTTAGCCCATCCGCAGGCGCCCCTGGGCCGGTGCCGGACGGGTCGACCGGCGTGCGCACCGTACGGGCGCACTGCCCGGTCTGTCATGAAATGAATGGGTGTTCGCGCTGTCAGTCGGCGAACGGATTGGTGTGGCCCGGCAGTTGCTGTCCGGGCCGCAGGAAGCCCGGCCGTCCCGAATCGTCCCGCACCGGGACGAACCCGGCGGCGGTGAGCCGGGCGGTGATCTGCCGTCGGCGGATCTCACCGAGCTTGAAGGCGCCGGTCAGGAACGCCGCGAGGACCCCGCCGCCGGCGAGCGCGACGAGCGGCTTCCCGGAGACGAGCAGGACGAGCGCCAGGACCGCGCACATGACGTAGCCGAGCACCTTGCGGGGCGTGTCCGCGGCGTGGGAGGTCAGGACGTCGAACATGATCCGGTCCTTGGCCCGGGCGACCGCGTCCCCCGCCCCGGGCAGGGGTTTCAACGACCCCGTCCGCATTCCGGGCACCGCGCCGCCGTTGCCGGCCGCCGGGTACGCGGCGACGGTGGCGGCCTCGCGGGCCCGGGCCCGGGGGCTCGGGTCGCGGTACATCCGGGTCAGGACGAGCGTCTTCTTGTGCCCGGTCCGGATCGACCGCCCGTACTCGAAGCCGTAGTGCTCCGCCACGTGGACCAGGGCCGCCATGCGTCCCACGGCGGAGCCGGGGCCGATCTCGACGACGTCCCGGCGGGCGATCTGCCGGAGCAGCCCCGATATCTCGCGTTCCACGGACACTTTCCCCGCCCCGAAGCACCAGGCAACGGGCACCGGGGCCACGCGCCGACCACTGATCGGCGCACAGCCTAGTGGTATCCGGACGCCCCCCGGCCGGACGACCCCCGGCCACCGCCGGAGGTCGTCCTGGTGTGCGCGTCGCGGCTGCGCCGAGCGGCTACGGCAGGTTGCGGGCCATGACGATCCGCTGGACCTGGTTCGTGCCCTCGTAGATCTGCGTGATCTTGGCGTCGCGCATCATGCGCTCCACCGGGTAGTCACGGGTGTAGCCGTAGCCACCGAGGAGCTGGACGGCGTCCGTGGTGACCTCCATGGCCACGTCGGAGGCGAAGCACTTGGCCGCGGCACCGAAGAAGGTCAGGTCGCCGTCGACGCGCTCGGACTTGGCCGCGGCCGAGTAGGTCAGCTGGCGGGCGGCCTCGATCTTCATGGCCATGTCCGCGAGCATGAACTGCACGCCCTGGAAGTCGCCGATCGGCTTGCCGAACTGCTTGCGCTCCTGGACGTAGCCCTTGGCGTAGTCCAGGGCGCCCTGGGCGATGCCGAGCGCCTGGGCGGCGATCGTGATGCGGGTGTGGTCGAGGGTCTTCATCGCGGTGGCGAAGCCGGTGCCCTCGGCGCCGATCATGCGGTCGGCGGGGATCCGCACGTTGTCGAGGTAGACCTCGCGGGTCGGGGAGCCCTTGATGCCGAGCTTCTTCTCCGGGGCGCCGAAGGACACGCCCTCGTCACCCTTCTCGACGACGAAGGCGCTGATGCCCTTGGAGCGCTTCTCCGGGTCGGTGACGGCCATGACCGTGTAGTACTCGGAGACGCCCGCGTTGGTGATCCAGCGCTTGACGCCGTTGAGCACCCAGAAGTCCCCGTCGCGCACCGCGCGGGTCTTCATGCCGGCGGCGTCGGAGCCCGCGTCCGGCTCGGAGAGCGCGTAGGAGAACATCGCGTCGCCCTTGGCGAGCGGGCCGAGGTACTTGGCCTTGAGCTCCTCCGAGCCGGAGAGGATCACCGGGAGGGAGCCGAGCTTGTTCACGGCCGGGATCAGGGAGGAGGAGGCGCAGACGCGGGCCACCTCCTCGATCACGATCACGGTGGCGAGGGCGTCCGCGCCGGCACCGCCGTAGGTCTCGGGCACGTGGACGGCGTGCAGGTCGTTGGCGACCAGCGCGTCGAGGGCCTCCTGCGGGAAGCGGGACTCCTCGTCGACGGCGGCTGCGAACGGCAGGATCTTCGCCTCGGCGAGCGAGCGGACCGACTCGCGGAGCATGTCGTGCTCCTCGGCCGGGCGGTACAGGTCGAAGTCGGCAGAACCCGCCAAGATCTCTCACTCCCCAGTGATGACACGCGATACGTGATGCTAACTACCGTTAAGTAACCCAAGCTTAGTGTCCCGGTCACGGATGGCGATATGGACGGGCCACGTGAGCTTGGTGACAGGGGCGGTGCTGCCGGGGCGCTCCTGGGGACCGTCCCCGCCGGTGGGCCCGACTATGCTCAGTGGCCGCAAACGGCCCCGCACCTCTGGAGCACCCATGGCCCCCCTCAGGATCACTGTGATCGGCACCGGTTACCTCGGCGCGACCCACGCCGCGGCGATGGCGGAGCTGGGCTTTGAGGTGCTCGGTCTGGACGTGGTGCCGGAGAAGATCGAGATGCTGGCCGCGGGCCGGGTGCCGATGTACGAGCCGGGGCTGGAGGAGCTGCTGGCCAAGCACGTGGCCGGCCTGCCGGGCTCGACCGGCCGGCTGCGGTTCACCACCTCCTACGAGGAGGTCGGCGCCTTCGGCGACGTCCACTTCGTCTGTGTGAACACCCCGCAGAAGCACGGCGAGTACGCGTGCGACATGTCCTACGTCGACGCCGCGATGGCCTCGCTGGCCCCGCACCTGACGCGGCCGGTGCTGGTCGTCGGCAAGTCCACGGTGCCGGTGGGCTCGGCGCAGCGGCTGGCGGAGAAGCTGGCGGAGCTGGCCCCGGCGGGCCGGGACGTGGAGCTGGCCTGGAACCCGGAGTTCCTGCGGGAGGGCTTCGCCGTGCAGGACACCCTGCACCCCGACCGGATCGTGATCGGCGTCCAGGGCGAGCGCGGCGAGAAGCTGCTGCGCGAGGTGTACGAGACCCCCATGTCCGAAGGATCGCCCCTGGTCGTCACGGACTTTCCGACCTCCGAGCTGGTCAAGACCGCCGCCAACTCCTTCCTCGCCACCAAGATCTCCTTCATCAACGCGATGGCGGAGGTCTGCGAGGCCGCCGGCGGTGACGTGGTCAAGCTGGCCGAGGCCATCGGCTACGACGAGCGGATCGGCGCGAAGTTCCTGCGGGCCGGGATCGGCTTCGGCGGCGGCTGCCTGCCCAAGGACATCCGGGCCTTCATGGCGCGCGCGGGCGAACTGGGCGCGGACCAGGCGCTGACGTTCCTGCGCGAGGTCGACTCCATCAACATGCGGCGGCGCGGTCACATGGTCGAGCTGGCCCGCGAGGCCGTGGGCGGGTCCTTCCTCGGCAAGCGGGTCGCCGTGCTCGGCGCCACCTTCAAGCCGGACTCGGACGACGTCCGCGACTCCCCCGCGCTCAACGTGGCCGGTCAGATCCACCTGCAGGGCGGCCAGGTCACCGTCTACGACCCCAAGGGCATGGCCAACGCCCGTGAGGTCTTCCCGACCCTCGGGTACGCGGACTCCGCGCTGGCGGCGGCCCGCGGCGCGGAGGTGGTCCTGCACCTCACCGAGTGGCGCGAGTTCCGCGACCTCGATCCGGCCGAGCTCGCCTCCGTCGTGACCGACCGGCTGGTGCTGGACGGCCGCAACGCGCTGGACCCGGTGCGGTGGCGGGCCGCCGGCTGGACGTACCGGGCCATGGGGCGGCCCCGCGCCTGACCCCTGCGGGGTTGCTCGGGGGGTTCGAACGAACCGGGGCTCCACCCCGGACCCCGCGCCTCAGACGCCGGCGGGGCCGGACCTGCGGCGGGCGGTGAATTCCACGTCGCGGATCACGCGCTGGGCGTTGCCCCAGGTCAGGAGGGCGAGGTCGGTTTCGGGCCAGCCGCGTTCCAGCAGTTCCGCGATCAGCCGCGGATAGCCCGAGGGGTCGTTCAGGCCGGTCGGGCGCAGGACCGGCGGCTCGGCGCCGAAGGCCGCGCCGAGGCCGACGCCCTCCGGGCCCGCGACCGCCCGTACGTGGTCCAGGTGGTCCGCCACCGCGTGCAGGGAGTCCCCGGTGCGCGCGCTGTCGAAGCTGACCATCACGAGGCCGTTCGCCTCGCGCACCGCGAGGAGCACCTCGTCGGGCACGTTCCCCGGGTACGGGTTCAGCGCTGCGGCCGCCGTGTTCGAGATGATCACCGGGGCCTTGGAGGCCCCCGCGAGCCGGCGGGCGACCGCCGGTTCGCAGCCCGCGAGGTCCAGCAGGACCGCCAGCCGGTTCACCTCCTGCACCACCTCGTGGCCGAAGGCCGTCAGCGTCTCCTGTGCCCACGGCGCTCCCGCGGGCGCGAGGATCCGTACGCCCAGTGCGTGGAAGGCCCGCAGCGCGCCCAGGGAACCGGCCAGCGCGCCGCCCGGCACGGGGCCGAGGAACGAGGCGATCCGGCCGCGGTTGCGGGCGTCGGCCATGTCGTCGGCGCAGAGCGCCAGGCGCAGGCTGTCGGGGTAGCGGCGGACCAGGGTCAGCGCCGCGTCGATCTGCTCCAGGGCGTCGGAGACCGCCCGGTCGCCGGCCCCGTCCTCGCCCGCCCGGCCCTGCGGCGGCACCAGCAGGGACCAGAACTGTGCCCCCACCCCGCCCGCCCGCAGGCGCGGGATGTCGGTGTCGACGCCCGCGTCGGGGGTTTCGATGTCGTGGTACGGGCTCTGGCGCAGGGTCCAGACCAGGGTGTTGCACCCGTCGGCGACGGGGTGGACGGACAGCAGCGCGGCGGCCCTGTCGAGGGCGCTCGCCTTCGTCTCGGGTCCGGCGGGGGCCGGGAGGGGCTCGGCCCCGATGCCCACGGAGGTGGGTTCATCCTGCAGGTCGGCCATGGCGTTCGCTCCGGTCTCGGCGGCAGCAGGGAGGTGCAGCCACCGTGCCACGCGCGACGGCGCGGACGCCCGGCGGGTGCGGCGATCGGGTGACCCACGGGTCACTCCCGGTCACCACGCCCGCCGGGGCGGACCCTTCCTAGATCACCGCGTTCGACGGGCCCCGGGAGGCCGACAGCTCGCGGGCCACCGCTTCCGCGTCGCGCAGCGCCCGGACCGCGTTGGACCAGGTGAGCTTGGCCAGGTCGGCCCGGGACCAGCCGCGTGCCAGGAGTTCCGCGACCAGGTTCGGGTAGCCCGCGACGTCGTCCAGGCCGGACGGCGTGAAGGCCGTGCCGTCGTAGTCCCCGCCGATGCCGATGTGGTCGACCCCGGCCACCTCCCGCATGTGGTCCAGGTGGTCGGCGACCGTGGCGGCGGTGGCCACCGGCCGGGGGCGCGCCTCCTCGAACGCCCGGTGCAGTGCCATCGCCTCGGGGGTGGTGTCGAGGTGGTGGAAGCCGTGGGACCGCAGGTTCTCGTCCGCGGCCAGGGTCCACTCGACGGCCGCCGGGAGGATGAACTTCGGAACGAAGGTCGCCATCGCCACGCCGCCGTTGTCCGGCAGCAGCGCCAGCACGTCGTCGGGGATGTTGCGCGGATGGTCGCAGACCGCCCGCGCGGAGGAGTGCGAGAAGACCACCGGGGCGGCCGACACCTCGATCGCGTCCCGCATCGTCGTCGCGGCGACGTGCGAGAGGTCCACCAGCATGCCGACGCGGTTCATCTCGCGGACGACCTCGCGGCCGAAGCCGGTCAGCCCGCCGTGCCGGGGCTCGTCGGTCGCCGAGTCCGCCCAGTCGATGGTGTCGTTGTGCGTGAGCGTCATGTACCGCACGCCCAGCCGGTGCAGGGCGCGCAGCGTGGCGAGCGAGTTGTTGATGGAGTGGCCGCCCTCGGCGCCCATGAGCGAGGCGATCCGGCCGGCGGCCCGGGCCTCCTCCATGTCGTCCGCCGTCAGCGCCCGCACGAGGTCGCCCGGGTAGCGGTCGATCAGCTGCCCGACGGCGTCGATCTGCTCCAGGGTGGCGCTGACCGCCTCGTCGCCGGCGTAGTCCGAGCGCACGTACACGGACCAGAACTGCGCCCCGACACCCCCGGCGCGCAGCCGGGGGATGTCGGTGTGCAGGTGTGCGGACTGGTCGCCCGCGATGTCCCGCCGCTCCAGGTCGTAGCGGACCTGCTGGCGCAGCGCCCAGGGCAGGTCGTTGTGACCGTCCACGACGGGGTGCTCGGCCAGCAGCTCGCGCGCCTCCGCCAGACGCTGCGCCGCGCTCACTTGCCGAACCCGAAGGACTCCGCGTTCGCGACCTTGGTGCGCAGCCGCTTGCCCTTCTCGGTGGCCTGGTCGTTCAGCTCCTGCTGGAAGTCACGCATCCGGGCCAGCAGCTCGGGGTCGTGGGCGGCCAGCATCCGGACGGCCAGCAGGCCGGCGTTGCGCGCCCCGGCCACCGAGACGGTGGCGACGGGGACCCCGGCCGGCATCTGCACGATCGACAGCAGGGAGTCCATGCCGTCGAGGTACTTCAGCGGCACGGGCACGCCGATGACCGGCAGCGGCGTCACCGAGGCGAGCATGCCGGGCAGGTGGGCGGCCCCGCCCGCGCCCGCGATGACCGCCTTCAGGCCGCGGCCGGCGGCGCGCTCCCCGTACTCGATCATCTCGCGCGGCATCCGGTGGGCGGACACGACGTCGACCTCGTAGGGGATCTCGAACTCGTCCAGGGCCTGGGCGGCCGCCTCCATGACGGGCCAGTCCGAGTCGGAGCCCATGACGATGCCGATGACGGGGCCTGTGGAGGTGGTGCTCATTCGGTGATCGTTCCCCTGAGGTAGCCGGCTGCGTGGCGTGCGCGTTCGAGCACATCGTCCAGGTCGTCGCCGTAGGTGTTGACGTGGCCGACCTTGCGGCCGTGTTTCACGTCCTTGCCGTACATGTGGATCTTCAGCTGGGGGTCGTGGGCCATGCAGTGCAGGTAGGCCGCGTACATGTCGGGGTAGTCACCGCCCAGCACGTTCGCCATGACGGTCCACGGGGCGCGGGGGCGCGGGTCGCCCAGCGGGAGGTCCAGGACCGCGCGCACGTGGTTGGCGAACTGGGAGGTCACGGCCCCGTCCTGGGTCCAGTGGCCGCTGTTGTGCGGACGCATCGCCAGCTCGTTGACCAGGATCCGGCCGTCGGGGGTCTCGAACAGTTCGACGGCCAGGTGGCCGGTCACGCCGAGTTCCTGCGCGATGCGCAGGGCGAGGGCCTGGGCCTCGCCGGCCAGCTCCTCGGAGAGGTTCGGGGCGGGCGCGATCACCGTGTCGCAGACCCCGTCCACCTGGACGGACTCGACGACGGGATAGGCGACGGCCTGCCCGTGCGGGGAGCGGACGATGTTCGCCGCGAGTTCGCGGACGAAGTCCACCTTCTCCTCGGCGAGCACCGGGACACCCGCCTTGAACGGGGCCCCGGCGTCCTGCGGGGTGCGGACGAACCACACCCCCTTGCCGTCGTAGCCGCCGCGCACGGTCTTGAGGATGACGGGGAACCCGCCGACCTCGTCCGCGAAGGCGACCACGTCGTCCGGATCGCTCACGATCCGGTGGCGGGGGCTGGGCGCGCCGATCTCGTCGAGCTTGGCGCGCATCACCCCCTTGTCCTGGGCGTGTACCAACGCGTCGGGCCCCGGGCGGACGGGGATGCCGTCCGCTTCCAGGGCCCGCAGGTGCTCGGTGGGTACATGCTCGTGGTCGAAGGTGATCACGTCACAGCCGCGCGCGAAGGCGCGCAACGTCTCCAGGTCGCGATAGTCGCCGATGACGACATCGCTCACGACCTGGGCCGCCGAGTCCTGTGGTGTGTCACTGAGGAGCTTGAATCTGATGCCGAGGGGGATACCCGCCTCGTGGGTCATGCGGGCGAGCTGACCGCCGCCGACCATGCCGACTACCGGGAACGTCACTCCTCCAGGGTATCCGCCGGTTTTCCGCCATCCGGACCTGGCCCCGGGGGGTGTCTCTCCGGTGTGCCGTGCGTCGCAGGGTGCCGGAAGGCACAGACGGAGCACCGGGGGGAGACTTAGCATGGGTGGGTTGACGGAGAACACCGGACGCCCCGTGAGGGGGCGGTGACCGACAGGACTGGCCTACTGATGACCACGCAGGGCGGATCTGTCCTCGAACGCGTACGCGGCCTCGTACGAGAGGTCGCCAAGTTCGGGGCGGTCGGCGGCCTGGGGGTCCTGGTCAACCTGGGGGTCTTCAACCTGATCCGGCACACCACCGATCTCCAGGTGGTCCGCGCGAGCGTGATAGCGACGGTCGTGGCCATCGCCACGAACTACCTCGGCTTCCGCTACTTCGCCTACCGGGACCGCGCCCAGAGCGGCCGCACCCGCGAGATGGCCCTCTTCGCCGCCTTCAGTGCGATCGGCCTGGTCATCGAGAACGGCGTCCTCTACACCGCGACCTACGGCTTCGGCTGGGACGGGCCGCTGGCCAGCAACGTCTTCAAGTTCATCGGCATCGGCACGGCCACCGTCTTCCGCTTCTGGTCGTACCGCACCTGGGTCTTCAAGGCCCTGCCCCCGGTCGCCGCGCCCGCGACGCCGCCGGCCGCCGAGCCGCTGCCGGAGCCGGCGCCGCTGCCGAGGCCGGAGCGCCGGCCGGAGCCCCGGCCGGAGCCGGAGCCCGCGAACAACTAGCGGACCGTCTTCTCGGGCTCGGCCGGCTGGGGGGCGGTACGGCTGAGGAACAGCGCGAACACCGGCGGCTGCGTCTGGAGCAGCTCCAGGCGGCCTCCGTCCGCCTCCGCCAGGTCCCGGGCGACCGCGAGGCCGATCCCGGTGGAGTTCCGGCCGCTGATGGCCCGCTCGAAGATCCGGTTGCCGAGGTCCGGCGGGACGCCGGGTCCCTCGTCCGTGACCTCCAGCACCGCCTGGTTGCCGATCACCCTGGTGCGCAGGGCGACCGTGCCGCCGCCGTGCATCAGCGCGTTCTCCACGAGGGTGGCCAGCACCTGGGAGACCGCGCCGGGGGTACCGACGGCCCGTACGCCCTGCTTGCCGGACCGCACGATGGCCCGGCCGGCGCTGCGGTAGGCCGGCCGCCACTCCTCCACCTGCTGCTTGACGACCTCGTCGAGGTCGAAGGGGACCGCGGAGCCGGTCCGCGGGTCCCGCGAGTTGGTGAGCAGCCGCTGCACGACGTCCGTGAGCCGCTCCACCTGGGTCAAGGCGATCGTCGCCTCCTCCCGCACGGTGTCCAGGTCGTCGGTGACCGTGATCTCCTCCAGGCGCATCGACAGCGCCGTGAGCGGGGTGCGCAGCTGGTGGGAGGCGTCGGCGGCGAGGCGCCGCTCGGCGGTGAGCATCCTGCCGATCCGTTCGGCGCTGGAGTCCAGCACGTCGGCGACCCGGTCCAGCTCGGGGACCCCGTACCGCTTGTGCCGGGGCCGCGGGTCGCCGGAGCCGAGCCGCTCGGCCGTTTCGGCGAGGTCGGTGAGCGGGGAGGCCAGCCGGTTCGCCTGCCGTACGGCGAGCAGTACGGCCGCCACCACCGCCAGCAGGGCCACCGCCCCGACCACGGCCAGGGTCCGCACGACCTCCCTGGTCACGGTGGAGCGGGCCTCCTCCACGACGACGACCTCGCCCTGCTCGCCGCGCGCGGTGCCGCGGACGACGCTGTCGGGGATCGACGCGCCGACCTCGACGGCCGGCTGCCCGGGGATCGTGATCCGGGCGTAGTGGCCGGGGTCGAGCTGCTCGGAGAGGGAACCGGGGTCGGTCGGCTTCTTCTCCAGGACGTTCGCCTCGACGACGCTCACCAGCCGCAGCGCCTCGGACTCGACCCGGTCCTGGGCGCTGCTGGTGATGGTCCGGGTCTCCACGATGACCAGGGAGACCCCGAAGACGGCGATCACCACGAGCACCACGGCGAGCGTGGACTGGATGAGGCGGCGGCGCATCTGCGGGGATCAGCTCTTTTCGAAGCGGAAGCCGACGCCTCGGACGGTGGCGATGTAGCGGGGGTTGGCGGCGTCGTCGCCCAGCTTCTTGCGCAGCCAGGAGATGTGCATGTCGAGGGTCTTGGTGGAGGACCACCAGGTGGTGTCCCAGACCTCGCGCATGAGCTGGTCGCGGGTGACGACGCGGCCCGCGTCACGCACCAGGACGCGCAGCAGGTCGAACTCCTTGGCGGTGAGCTGCAGCTCCTCCTCCCCCATCCAGGCGCGGTGCGACTCGACGTCGATGCGGACGCCGTGGGTGGCGGGGGGCTGGGCGGCCTCGTTGGCGCCGCGCCGGAGCAGGGCCCGGACCCGGGCCAGGAGTTCGGCCAGGCGGAAGGGCTTGGTCACGTAGTCGTCGGCGCCGGCGTCGAGTCCGACGACGGTGTCGACCTCGTCCGCGCGGGCGGTGAGGACCAGGATCGGGAAGCCGTGGCCTTCGGCGCGCAGCCGGCGGGCCACTTCGAGTCCGTCCATGCCCGGCAGGCCCAGGTCCAGGACGACGAGGTCGACGCCGCCCTGAAGTCCCGCGTCCAGGGCGGTGGGGCCGTCCTCCCGGACCTCGACCTCGTACCCCTCCCGGCGCAGGGCGCGGGCCAGGGGCTCCGAGATGGATGCGTCGTCCTCGGCGAGCAGTACACGCGTCATGTGGGTGATGGTAGTCCGCGGCGACTGGATCGAGAGGCCTGCCCGCAGACCCCTTCCGATCTGGCTTTATGGACTACTAAGCGCCTTCGAATATGGTCGAACGGTTCCCGACTCGCCTTGTGATCCATCTCTCAAGTCCTTTCATATGCCGCAGTGTCGTGTCGTATGGTGGCGAGACGCCTGATGCAATACCTCAGGGACCTTTGTGCCGAAAAACAGCGCATAGGTCTCTATTTCTGTCCGGAACCGGACGGGCAGTCTTATCGAGGACTGACCCGGCCGGCCTTGACGACAGTGAATGACCTGTTGGCCGGGCCCCTCGCGCGATGCTGCGCGGGTGGGCGTGGATCCCGGTTACGGACGTCCCTTCACCCCCCGATACGACGGGGGCGAGACCCCCGGGCGTGGGGTGGGAAGTCCGTCCACCGGTGCCGGCCACCCCCCACCGGGCGCGGATGAGCTCACGAAGCCGAAGCGTCCCGAGCAAGCAAGGATCGACCATGGCTTCCAGCCTGACGACGGCCTCACCGAGCCCCGCTCACGAGAAGACCGTCCTCGGCCACCCGATCGGCCTGGCCACGCTGTTCATGACCGAGATGTGGGAGCGCTTCTCCTACTACGGCATGCGTGCGCTCCTCGTCCTGTACCTGGTCTCCGGCGGCGTCGACGCCGCGACCGGCAGCCAGGGCGGTGGCCTCGGCTTCACCGCGGCGACGGCCACGGCGATCTACTCCGTCTACGTGGCCATGGTCTACCTCATGGCCATGCCCGGCGGCTGGTTCGGCGACCGCGTCTGGGGCGCCCGCAAGACGGTCGCCATCGCCAGCTTCGTCATCATGGCGGGTCACGTGGCGCTGGCCGTCCCCGGCCAGCTCGCGTTCTTCGTCGGTCTGCTGCTGGTGGCCGTCGGCTCCGGTCTGCTGAAGGCCAACATCTCCACGATGGTCGGCCACCTGTACAAGGACGCGGACGACCCGCGCCGTGACAGTGGCTTCACGATCTTCTACATCGGCATCAACGTCGGTGCCCTGCTCGCCCCGGTCGGCATCGGCATGGTCGGCGAGCTCGTGAACTGGCACCTGGGCTTCGCGCTCGCCGCCGTCGGCATGGGCATCGGCCTGGCGATCTTCCTGCTCGCAGGCCGCACGCTGAGCCCGAGGAGCAGCCTGGTCCCGAACCCGCTGAGCGCCGCCGAGCGCAAGGCCGTGATCACCAAGGCCCTCGCCGTCCTGGCAGTCGTCGCCGTCTTCTACGGCGCCGTCGTCGCCGCGGACATGTTCACCATCAAGTGGGCGCTGTACCCGATCACCATCGCCGGTCTGATCATCCCGGTCGCCGTCCTCACCCGCATCAAGCGGGACAAGGACCTGTCGTCCGTCGAGCAGACCCGGATGAGCGCCTACATCTGGTTCTTCGTGGCCGCGGCCGTCTTCTGGATGATCTACGACCAGGGCGGTTCGACGCTCTCGCTGTTCGGTGACAAGAACTCCGAGCGCGCCCTGTTCGGCTGGGAGGTCCCGACCACGATCTTCCAGTCGCTGAACCCGCTCTTCGTGGTGGCCCTGGCCCCGATCTTCGCCGCCATGTGGGTGGCCCTGGCCCGCCGCAACCGCGAGCCCAGCACCATCGTGAAGTTCTCGGTGGCCCTGGTCATCGTCGGTGCCTCGTTCTTCGTCTTCGCCATCCCGCTGAGCCAGACCGCCGGCAACGACACCAAGGTCACCATGTGGTGGCTGGTGCTCATCTTCCTGATGCACACCGTCGCCGAGCTGTGCCTGTCGCCGGTCGGCCTGTCGGTCACCACCAAGATGGCGCCGCAGAAGTACGCCTCCCAGATGATGGGCGTCTGGTTCCTGGCCGTCACCGCCGGTGACTGCATCACCGGTCTGCTCGGTCTGGCCGAGGTCCAGCTCAACGGCGTCGGCGTGATCCTCTTCCAGGCGTTCGCCGCAGTCGCCGCCGGTGTCGCGATCTTCATGTACCGCAAGAAGGTCAACGCGCTGATGGGCGACATGAACTGATCCGTCCCGCACGGTCGCGGCGAACGGCCCGGCACACCTTCCGGTGTGCCGGGCCGTTCCCGTGTCAGCGGGTGCCGCGCAGGCGGCGCCACGGGGTGAAGGTGAACACCGCGCCCCCGAGCAGGATCACCGTGCCGGCGACGAGGGCGAGGGCCTTGATGCCGCCCTCGTCCTCCGCGCCGGTCTCGGCGAGGCCGCCCGAGGTGGTGCTGCCGGAGGTGGTGGTCGAGGAGCCGGAGCCGCCCGGCTGGGCGGCGGTGTCCAGTTCCAGGGAGACGCCGCTGCTCGTCGCCTTGCAGGGGACGTTGATCGGCGTGGAGCCGGGCGCCATCGTGACGTCGATCGTCAGCTGGTCGGGGCTGAGCGTCACCTTGCCGGACTTGCCCGGCTTGTAGGTGCCGGTCATGTCGCTGAGGCTGACGGGGGCCTTGTCCGGGATCGGCTCGGCGTTGGCCGGGCCGGAGACCTTGACCGTGCCGCTGTCGGCGCCGCCGAGCCTGACGTCCATCGAGGGCTTGAGGGCTCCCGCGGGCAGGGCCATGGGCGCCGCCATCGCGCCCTTGGCGGTCTTGACGGTGAGGTCGTAGCTGCCGCCGTTCTTCTTGGCGTTGATGGTGACCGGGGTCTTGATGCCTCCCGGGACGACCGCGCCGCAGTCGAAGGACACCTCGACCGCCTTGCCCGGGAAGTCGGTCTGGCCGCCCCCGCCGCCGCTGCCGCCCGAGGCCGTGGAACCGCCCGTCGTCGTGCCGCCCGTCGTCGTGCCGCCGGTGGTCGTGCCGCCCGTCGTCGTGCCGCCGGTGGAGCCGCCCGACACCTCGATGACGGCCCCGCCCTTGACCTCGCCGACCGGCGCGCACTTGGTGACGAAGGTGCCGAAGGGGAAGGAGACGGCGACGTCGTACTTGCCGGGGGTCAGGCTGATCTTTCCGGCCTTGGTGAGCTTGAGCTTGCCCTTCATCGTGGACATCTGCATGGGGGCCTTCTTGGGGATCGGCGGGTTCTTCTTCTCCCCGACGACCTTCAGCTCCCCGCCCCCGCCGCCGACCGTGATCCAGCCCGTGGGCTGGACGGAGTCCTGGGGGATGTCCATCAGGTCCGTGTTGTTCGAGGCCGGCTTGACCGTCTCCCACGACACGTCGACCTCGTCGCCGACCTTGGCCGTGGCGGGCGCGGTGACCTTGGCGGTGGTCTCCCCCTCCACCGGGGAGCCGCCGCCGGCCGGCGGCACGCACTTGACCTTGAACGTGGCCTCGGCGGCCTGGGCGGTAGGAGCCGTGATGGCGAGGCCCGCGCCGCCGAGCAGCAGCGCGACCAGGGCCGCGCTCACCCTCCGTCGGTTCTTCACGATGGTCCCTTCGTCGTCGAACGGTTCTCAGACGGTGCGGACGTCTGCGGTGCTGTCTCCGGCGCGCTGTCCGGGGTGAACCACGGCAGGACCGCCGTGGTGGTCTCGGGGGGCTGCGCCGGCCGCTCGGTGCGGGCCCGCGCCGCCGGGCGCGCGGTGGGCAGCCGGGGCAGCCGGGCCGTCACCGCGGCCGCGGCCTCGGCGGGCCGCACGCCGCGGTGACGGCCGGCGCCGTGTCCGGTGCGCGGCCGGACCCTGTCGACGACGGCCATGCCGGCACGGAAGAGGGCGGCGGGGACCACCAGCAGGAGCAGGCCCCAGAACAGCAGGACCCCGTACGGGCGGGCCACGCCCCAGGGCTGGGTGGCCACGACGGTCTCGCCGTACTTGAGGGAGATCGTGTAGTCGCCGTGGGCGCCCGCGGGGAGGGTGACGTCGAGCGCGACCTCCGCCTTGCCGCCGGGCGGGACGGTCCCCTTCCAGCGGGCCTCCTCCCACAGGGGGGCGAACACGCCGTGGGCGGTGCCGAGCTGGAAGACGGGGTCCTTGACGGGGGCGGTGCCGAGGTTGCCGACGGTGACCTTGAACTTCCGGCCGGGCGGGGCGCCGAACCAGGTCAGCACCCCGTCGTCACCCTCCAGCCGGACGCCGGTGAGCATCGCGAGGCGGCCGGTGCCTGATTCGGCGGGCAGTTCGGCCACCGGGTGGTCGGTGATCTTCAGGGGGACCGCGACGGTGGACCGGTCACCGTTGACGGAGGTGACGTTGACGACGCAGGGGCAGGGCTTGGGCGGTGCGACCACCGGCAGCTGGGCATTGAAGCGTCCGTCCTCGGCGACGGAGACGGCCGCCCCGTCGGCGTTGGCGCAGCTGTTGGTGCCGCCGATCATGTTCTGCCCGCACACCAGCAGCATCACCAGGGTCCTGGGCCGCCAGCCGGTGCCCGTGACGGTGAGCCCGGTGCCCTTGGCGGCCTCCTGGAGGGAGAGCGCGGCGGCGGGCTTGCCCTCGTCCGCGGCCGACGGGACGGCGGGCAGGAGGACGAGGGCGCATGCCGCCAGCGCCGCCAGCGCCGCCAGGAGGGCCCTGACGGGGCCGCCGCCCCTGCCGTCGGACCCGGGGCCGGGCCTGCCGCCCGAACCGCCGCCGGACCCGCGGCCGGACCCGCGGCCGGACCCGTCGTCGGACCTGCCACCGATCTTGCCGCCGACCATGGCGCTCACCTGGAGGCTCCCGTCAGTTCGTGTTCCGGTGCTGGGGTCGTCGCTCCGGGCGGCCCGGAGGGTCCGCCCGGTGCCCCGCCCGCCGGCCGGCGCCACGGCCGGCGCCACGGCCGGCGGCCGCGTACCGAGCACAGCGCGGCCAGTGCCGTCCCGCCGAGGCCGAGCAGGCCGAGGCCCGTCCAGCCGGCGGCCCGCCACGGCACGAACCAGGCGGAGGCGGCGGCGGTGGCCCGGGCCCCGCCGGGGGCGGTCACGGTGACGGTCACGCGGACCCGGTCGAGGACCGGGGCGCCCGGCCAGGGCTCGGTCAGCTCGACCCGCTGGCCGGGGAGCAGTTCGACGGGCACGGCGCGCGGGCCGCGGCCCGGGACCTCGCCGAGGAAGCCGTCGGCGCGGATTCCCAGCTCGGGCGCGAGGGCGACGTTGCCGCGGTTGACCAGGGTGTAGGCGACCACCGCCGCCCCGCCCCGGCCCCGTACGGCGACGTCCTCGACGGTGAGCGCGGCCAGGGTGGGGCCGCTGACCCGCAGGTGGACCCGTACGCCCACCTGCCGGCCGGCTTCGGCGGCGATCACGGCGGCGGGGTGGTCGCCGGGCGGGGACGCGGGCGGCACGGTGACGGTGAAGGGGACCACCGCGCGGGTGCGGGGCGGGATCCTCACGGTGGATCCGCCGCCGAAGCTGAACCACGCACCGGCGCCGCCCGGGGCACCGGACGCGGCCGGGCGGATCGCCAGGGCCCCGTCGGCGGTGTTGTAGGCGTCGGCCCCGCGCAGCGTGACGGTGCGCTCCTGATCGGTGGTGTTGGTCAGGGCGAGGCGGTCCTCCAGCACGGCGGCGGGGGCGCCCTCCAGGAAGAAGTACGGGCGGGCGCCACCGGGCGGCCGGGCGGCGGCCGTTCCGGCGGCGGGCTCGGCGGTCCAGCCCGGTTCGTCGGCGGCCGCGGGGGGCGCGGGGGCGGTGTGCAGCGCGGCCGCCGCCAGCAGGACCAGGAGGACGCGGCGGGCGTCGCGCCGGAGCGTGTGGAGCACGGGCATGGCCGGGGGCGCTCCGTTCAGGACCGGGCCCGTCGGCCGCGCCGGGTCAGCCAGAGCACTCCGGCCGCGCCGGTGAGCATCACGGTGCCGCCGAGGGTACCGAGGGCGAGGGCGGAGTCGTCGGGTCCGGTCTGCGGGAGGGTCTCGGGCGGTGCGTCGCCGCCGGACGGGGTGCCGGACCCTCCGGAACCGCCGGCCGCGGTGACGTCCAGTTCCAGCGAGGGCCCCGGGTTGTTGCCGGGGGTGCAGGTGGTCGTCGTGCCCATCGCCTTGATGGTGAGCACGCCGGCGGTGAAGGTGACCTTGCCGCTCTTCCTGGGCGTGTAGGTGCCCGAGAGATCGGTGATCTTGATGGGGGTGTCGGGCGGTACGGCCTCGGAGTTGGACGGGCCGGAGACGGGCACGGAAGCCTTCTCGGCGCCGCCGACGACGATGACGGCGCCGGGGCTCATCGCGCCCTTGCCGAGCTCGATGGGGCTGGAGGAGACGCCCTTCTGGAAGGACATCGTCAGCTTGTAGCCGTCGCCCTGCTTGACGGCCTTGATGTCGATGGGCGACACGGCCGACTTGTCCCCGATCGGGGTCTTGCAGTCGTAGGCCACGTCGACGACCGCGGCGTGGGCCGCGGGGGCGGCGAGCAGTACCGCCGATCCGGCCAGCGCGGAGGCCAGCGCGAGCGCGGTGGAGCGTTTGCGGTCGGACACCTTCGTCTTCCCCTCGGGCCACAAATAACTGACGACACATCAGATGGGTGGCTCAAGGTACGCCCGGGGCCTTGCGGAGGGAAGACAAAGGACGGGCCCGAATTGACCGTTCGTCAGTAGGCGCGGACGCCCTTGCGCCACACCGCGGAGACGAGCGGCACGCCGGGCCGATAGGCCAGGTGGACGTGGCTGGGGGCGTCCAGCAGGGCCAGGTCGGCGCGGGCCCCCGGGGCCACGACGCCGATGTCCGTACGGCGCAGGGCGCGGGCACCGCCGGCGGTGGCCGCCCAGAGGGCTTCGTCGGGGGTCATCCGCATGTCCCGGACGGCGAGCGCGATGCAGAACGGCATGGAGCTCGTGTAGGAGGAGCCCGGGTTGCAGTCGGTGGACAGCGCGACGGTGGCGCCCGCGTCGATCAGGCGCCGGGCGTCGGGCCACTGGGCGCGGGTGGAGAACTCGGCGCCGGGCAGCAGGGTGGCGACCGTGGTGTCCGCCGCCTGCACGAGGGCGTCGACGTCGGCGTCGGTGAGGTGGGTGCAGTGGTCGGCGGAGGCGGCCTCCAGCTCGACGGCGAGCTGTACGCCGGGGCCGTGGGAGAGCTGGTTGGCGTGGACGCGGGGGATCAGCCCGGCGGCCGCGCCCGCGGTGAGGATGGCACGCGCCTGGTCGCCGTCGAAGGCGCCCTTCTCGCAGAAGACGTCGACCCAGCGGGCGTACGGGGCGCAGGCGGTCAGCATCTCGCCGGTGACGAGGTCGACGTAGCCGGCCGGGTCCTCGGCGTAGTCCGGGGAGACGATGTGCGCGCCGAGGTAGGTGACCTCGTCGGTGTGCGCGGCGGCGATGCGCAGGGCGCGGGCCTCGTCGGCGACGGTGAGGCCGTAGCCGGACTTGGTCTCGAAGGTGGTGGTGCCCTGGCGGAGGGCCTCGGCGAGGTGGCGGACGAGGTTCGCCTCCAGGTCGGCGTCGGAGGCGGCGCGGGTGGCGGCGACCGTGGTGCGGATGCCGCCGGCGGAGTAGGCGCGGCCGGACATCCGGGCGTTGAACTCCTGCGTGCGGTCGCCGGCGAAGACGAGGTGGCTGTGGCTGTCGACGAAGCCGGGGATCAGGGCACGGCCCTGCGCGTCGAAGGCCTGGTCGGCGGCCGGCGCCCTGTCCGCGGGGCCGACCCAGGCGATCTTGTCGCCGTCGATGACGACGGTGGCATTCGCGATCAGGCCCAGGGGGGAACCGTCCCCGACGGAGGGGTCGTTGGTGACGAGGCTGCCGATATGGGTGATGGCGGTGGTGGTCATGGGGGTTCCTCTCAGAGGGTTCGTTCCCTCACCCCGCCCCTTCGCCGTTTCCTGGGGCTCCGCCCCAGACCTCGCGCCCCGAACGCCGGCGGGCTGATTTCAGCCCGTCCGGCGTTGGAGGACCGGGTCCGGGCAGAGCCCGGTTTCGGGAAGGGTCGGGGTGGGGGACAGGCCCGCCGCAGGCGCCGCGGTCAGGCTCGCAGGGCTGCGATGGACTCGGACAGGGCCGTCGGGACGTCCCCGACCAGGGTGTGGGCGCCGTCGCGGACGACGTGCCGGCCGGCGACCACCGTGTGGCGGACGTCCGCCGCCGTGGCGGCGAAAACGGCCGTCTCGGCGCCGAGCCGCGGCAGGGGGCCGGCCGTGCGGACGGAGTCCAGGGCGACCGTGGTGAAGTCGGCGTGCGCGCCCGCCTCCAGGCGCCCCGCGTCGGCCAGGCCCAGCGCCGCGTGCCCGTCCCCGGTGGCGGCGGTGAGCAGCGCGTTCGCCGTCCAGTGGCCGCGCGTACGGCTGCGCAGCCGCTCGTTCAGCTCCATCGCGCGGGCCTCTTCGAGCAGGTCGATGACGGCGTGGCTGTCGCTGCCCAGCGACAGCGGGCTGCCCGCCTGCTGCAGCCGGGTGGCCGGGCCGATGCCGTCGGCGAGGTCGCGTTCGGTGGTGGGGCACATGCAGGTGCCGGTGCCGGTGCCGCCGAGCAGGGCGATGTCCGTGTCCGTGAGGTGCGTGTTGTGGACTCCGGTGGTGCGCGGGCCGAGCACCCCGTGGTCGGCGAGCAGCTGCGTCGGGGTGCGGCCGTGGGCGGCCTGGCAGGCGTCGTTCTCGGCGGTCTGCTCGGACAGGTGCACGTGCAGCGGCGCGCGGCGCTCCTCGGCCCAGCGGGCGACGGTGGCCAGCTGGTCGGCGGGCACGGCCCGCACGGAGTGGACGGCCGCGCCGATCAGGGCGTGCCCGCGGGGCTTGAGGGCGCTGACGCGCTCGGCCCAGGCGTCGGCGCTGCCGTCGGAGAAGCGCTGCTGGTGGGCGTTGGGCGCCTCGCCGAAGCCGGAGGAGAGGTAGGCGGTGTCCAGGAGGGTGATCCGGATGCCGGCCGCGGCGGCCGCCTCGATGAGGGCCTCGCCCATGGCGTTGGGGTCGGCGTACGGGGTGCCACCGGGCGCGTGGTGGACGTAGTGGAACTCGCCGACGTTCGTGATGCCGGCCAGGGCCATCTCGGCGTACACCGCGCGGGCGAGCGCGAAGTAGCTGTCGGGCGTGAGGTTCTGGGCGGCCCGGTACATCAGCTCGCGCCAGGTCCAGAAGGTGCCGGAGCCGACCTGGACGGAGCCGCGCAGCGCGCGGTGGAAGGCGTGGCTGTGCGCGTTGGCGAGGCCCGGGAGGGTCAGGCCGCGCAGGACCTCCGCGCCGGGCGGCGGGGTGTCGGCGCCGGTGCGCAGGGCGGCGATCCGCCCCTCGGCGGACACCTCCAGGGTCACGCCCGGCTCGACATGGGTGGCGAGCCAGGCGTGCTCCAGCCAGTACGTCGTCAGCGACATGCCAGGCCTTCCAGTACGTCGGCGAGGGCGAGGACGCCGGCCACGCAGTCGTCCTCGGCGGCGAACTCGCGCGGGGAGTGGGAGACGCCCGTCGGGTTGCGCACGAACAGCATGGCGGTCGGGACGGCGGCGGAGAGGATCCCGGCGTCGTGTCCCGCGCCGGTTCCGAGGACGGGGACGGACCCGCCCAGGATCCGGTTCATCTCGTCACGCAGGGCGTGCTCGAACTCGACGACCGGAGTGAAGGACTCCCGGACGATGTCGAGGTCGATGCCGTCCTGGTCGGCGCGCTCGCGGGCGGCCTTCTCGATGGCGGTGACGACCGTGTCGAGGGTGGTCTGGTCGGCGGCGCGGGAGTCGAGCCAGCCGCGCACGAGCGAGGGGATGGCGTTGACCCCGTTGGGCTCGACGGAGATCTTCCCGAAGGTGGCGACGGCCCCGGCGAGGGCCGCCTCCGTGCGGGCGGCCAGCACGGTCGCCGCGTAGGTGAGCATCGGGTCGCGGCGGTCGACCAGCCGGGTGGTGCCGGCGTGGTTGGCCTCGCCGCGGAAGTCGAACCGCCACCGGCCGTGCGGCCAGATCGCGGAGGCGATGCCGACCCGGTCGCCGGAGAGGTCCAGGGCGCGGCCCTGTTCCACGTGCAGCTCGACGAAGGCGCCGATGCGGCCGAGCCGATCGGGGTCGGCCCCGATGGCGTCGGGGTCGTATCCGGCGGCCTCCATGGCCCGGGGCAGGGAGATGCCCTCGGCGTCGCGCAGCTCGTACGCCTTCTCCTTGGTCAGCTGCCCCGCGGTGAGCCGGGAGCCGACGCAGGCGAGCCCGAAGCGGGCGCCTTCCTCGTCACCGAAGTTGGTGATGGCCAGCGGCCTGGAGAACTCCGCGCCCCTCCTGCGCAGTTCGTCCAGGGCCGCGAAGGAGGAGACCACGCCGAGGGGGCCGTCGAAGGCTCCGCCGTCGGGGACGGAGTCCAGGTGCGAGCCGGTGACCACGGCGTCACCGGCGAGGGGGTCGCCGAGCCAGGCCCACTGGTTGCCGTTGCGGTCGGTCTCGTAGGTGAGGCCGCGCGCCTCGGCCTGCTCCTGGAACCAGGTGCGGCAGTCGGCGTCGGCCCCGCTCCAGGCGTAGCGGCGGTAGCCGCCGGTGTCGGCGTGGCGGCCGACGGGCGCCAGCTCGGCCCACATCTCGTGGAACGACGGCGCCCCGCCGGAGCCCGCGGCCGGGGTGGCCGCGGGGGTGAACTCGGCCTCGCTCACGCGTCGTCGCCCTCGCGCATCGGGACGCGGACGCCGCGCTCGTCGGCGACCGTCTCGGCGATGTCGTAGCCGGCGTCGACGTGGCGGATGACGCCCATGCCCGGGTCGTTGGTGAGGACCCGGCGGATCTTCTCGTCGGCCAGCGCGGTGCCGTCGGCGACGGTGACCTGGCCGGCGTGGATGGAGCGGCCCATGCCGACGCCGCCACCGTGGTGGATGGAGACCCAGGAGGCGCCGGAGGCGACATTGACCATGGCGTTCAGCAGCGGCCAGTCGGCGATGGCGTCGGAGCCGTCGAGCATGGCCTCGGTCTCGCGGTACGGGGAGGCCACCGAGCCGCAGTCGAGGTGGTCGCGGCCGATGGCGAGCGGGGCGGCGAGGGTGCCGTCGGCCACCATCTCGTTGAAGCGCTCGCCGGCCTTGTCGCGCTCGCCGTAGCCGAGCCAGCAGATGCGCGCGGGCAGGCCCTGGAAGTGGACGCGCTCGCCGGCCATCTTGATCCAGCGGTGCAGGGACTCGTTCTCCGGGAAGAGTTCGAGCATGGCCTTGTCGGTCTTGTGGATGTCCGAGGCCTCGCCGGACAGGGCCGCCCAGCGGAAGGGGCCCTTGCCCTCGCAGAAGAGCGGGCGGATGTAGGCCGGGACGAAGCCGGGGAAGGCGAAGGCACGGTCGTAGCCGGCCAGCTGGGCCTCGCCGCGGATGGAGTTGCCGTAGTCGAAGACCTCGGCGCCGGCGTCCATGAAGCCGACCATGGCCTCGACGTGCTTGGCCATGGACTCGCGGGCGCGGGCGGTGAAGCCGGCCGGGTCCTTGGCGGCGTAGGAGGCCATGTCGTCGAAGTCGACGCCGACGGGCAGGTACGCCAGCGGGTCGTGCGCCGAGGTCTGGTCGGTGACGATGTCGATCGGGGCGCCCTCGGCGAGCATCTGCGGGAGCAGCTCGGCGGCGTTGCCGAGGAGGCCGATGGAGAGCGGCTTGCGGGCGTCACGGGCCTCGACCGCCAGCTGGATGGCGTGGCGCAGGTTGTCGGCCTTGACGTCCAGGTACCGGTGCTCGATGCGGCGCTCGATGGCGCGCGGGTCGACGTCGATGCAGAGGGCGACGCCGTCGTTCATGGTGACGGCCAGCGGCTGGGCGCCGCCCATGCCGCCGAGGCCGGCGGTGAGGGTGATGGTGCCGGCGAGGGTGCCGCCGAACTTCTTGGCCGCGACGGCCGCGAAGGTCTCGTAGGTGCCCTGGAGGATGCCCTGCGTGCCGATGTAGATCCACGAACCGGCCGTCATCTGGCCGTACATGGTCAGGCCCAGGTGCTCCAAGCGGCGGAACTCCTCCCAATTGGCCCAGTCGCCGACCAGGTTGGAGTTGGCGAGCAGCACGCGCGGCGCCCACTCGTGGGTCTGCATCACGCCGACCGGGCGGCCGGACTGCACCAGCATCGTCTCGTCCTGCTTGAGGGTCCGCAGGGTGCGGACCATCGCGTCGTACGAGCGCCAGTCACGGGCGGCCTTGCCGGTGCCGCCGTAGACGACGAGCTTGTCGGGGTGCTCCGCGACCTCGGGGTCGAGGTTGTTCTGGAGCATCCGCAGCGCGGCCTCCTGCTGCCATCCCAGGGCGCTGAGCTCGGTGCCGCGCGCGGCGCGTACGGGGCGGGGTCCTGACATGGCGGGTGCCTCCTCCGATGTTGGTGTTTCCATTCACATCCTCGCGTCCTGAATAGATTCAGTCAACAGCTGCGGGGTGCCCCTTCGGGTGATGGGATGGCGGACATGGCCGCACACACGGAGGGCGAGGGCGCCGCCGCGCGCCGGGACCGGGTCGTACGGGCCGCCGTCGAGCAGGGACTGGTGGGCGGGACGGAAGGCGCGGAGCCCCTGGTCTGCCTGCTGGACACGGACGGGATCCGGGCCTCCGCGGCCGCCCTGACGGCCGCCTTCGCGGACGCCCTGGCTCCGGGCACACCCGTCCTGCACGCCTTCGCCGTGAAGGCCGCCCCGCTCGTCCCGGTGCTGCGGCTGCTGGCGGACGCCGGGCTCGGCTGCGAGGTCGCGAGCCCGGGTGAGCTGGCCCTGGCCCGGGTGGCGGGCGTGCCCGCGGTCCGGACGGTCCTGGACTCCCCCGCCAAGACGACGGCCGAGCTGCGCGAGGCGCTGGCCCTGGGGATCGCCCTCAACGCCGACAACCGGCAGGAGCTGGAGCGCCTCGACGCGCTCGTCGCCGCGGCGCCGACCACGTCCCCGGTCGGCGTCCGGATCAATCCGCAGACCGGCGCGGGCGCCATCGACGCACTGTCCACGGCGACGTCCACCTCGAAGTTCGGCGTCGCCCTGCGCGACCCCGGGGCCCGCGAGTGGCTCGTACGGGCCTTCCTGGACCGGCCGTGGCTGACCCGCCTGCACGTCCACTCGGGCTCGCAGGGCGTCCCCCTGGAGCTGATCGCCCAGGGCGTGCGGGACCTGCACGCCCTGGCCGAGGAGATCAACGCGGCGGCCGGGCAGCGCCGGGTCGACACCCTCGACATCGGCGGCGGCCTGCCCGTCGACTTCACCTCCGACTCCACCGCCCCGACGTACGCCCGGTACGTGACCGCCCTGCGCGCGGCCGTCCCGGCGCTCTTCGACGGCTCGTACGGCCTGGTCACCGAGTTCGGCCGGTCCCTGCTGGCCAAGCACGGGCTGGTGCTGGCCCGGGTCGAGTACACCAAGCACAGCGGCTCCCGGCCGATCGCCCTCACGCACGCCGGCGTGCAACTGGCGACCCGCACCGCCTACGCCCCGGCCGCCTGGCCGGTGCGGATCCTGCCCTACGACGCGAAGGGCACCCCGAGGACCGGCGCCCCGGTGGCCCAGGACGTCGCGGGACCGGCCTGCTTCGCGGGGGACCTGCTCGCCGCCGCCCGCGAGCTGCCGCCGCTCTCCCCCGGCGACCTGATCGCGGTCCCGGACACCGGCGCGTACTTCTTCACGGCCCACTACGGCTACAACAGCCTGCCGCGCCCGGCGGTCCACGGCTTCTCGCTGACCCCGCGCGGCGAGGTCCGCTTCCGCCTCGCCCGGCCCGCGCAGACCCTCACGGACATCGTGGCGGAGGCGGGCGGCGCCCTCGGCGACGCCCTGCTCTAGCGAGGGTCCTGCCGGATCGGCAAGGGCTCATTCCACGAACAGGCCGCGGGAGGCGGCGCGGGTGTCGAAGGCCTCCAGGCGGGCCTGGGCGTCCGGGAGGGCGTCGGCCATGGCCTCCAGCAGTACCCGGCCCAGCAGCATCGGAGCGCACGCCGTGTCGAAGGCCAGCCCGGTGCCGACCGGGGCGGGGATCAGCAGGTCGGAGTGGCGGGCCACCGGGGCGAAGGCCGAATCGGCGACGGTCACCACGGTCAGGCCGGCCCCGCGCGCCCGTTCCAGGGTGTCGACGACCTCGCGGGGGTGCCGGGGCAGCGCGAAGCAGAGCAGCGCCGTGGCGCCCTCGTAGCGGGCCGCGTCGATGCGGTCCTCCATCATCGAGCCGCCCTCGTCGAGGAGCCGCACGTCCGGATGCACCTTGGACGCGAAGTACGCGAATCCGCGCGCCTGCGAGGACGCGGCCCGCAGTCCGAGCACGGGCAGCGGCGTCGAGGCGGCGAGCAGCCGTCCGGCCTCCTCCACCGGCGCGGGGTCGGCCAGCATCTGGGCGAGCTGCCGCAGGTTCTCGATCTCGCCGAGCACGGCCTGCTGGTACTCGTTGTACGAGTCCTCCCGCACGGCGGCGGCCCGCTCGACCGGAGCCACCTCACGCAGGTGCCGGCGCAGTGCGGGATAGCCGTCGAAGCCGAGCGCCACGGCGAACCGGGTCACCGACGGCTGGCTCACCCCGGCCAGGTCGGCGAGCTCGACGCTCGACAGGAACGGCACTTCCGCCGCCCCGCGCACCATGCAGTGCGCGATCCGCCGCTGGGTCGGCGTCAGCCGGTGCCCTTCGAACAGCGCCTGGAGCCGCGCCGCCGGGCTGTCGCTCATGGCCGTCCCCCTCCGTCCCGGTGGTCCATTCAGTCACGGAGCACTCTGCATGCGGTTATGCAGCGGGGCAAGCCGGTGCCCGCGATGCGGATAGGGGGGATAGCCCCAGTGCCGGGGCCCGCGGCGCTTCCTACGGTGAGGGCATGGACGCCCACGCCCAAGAGCTGAAGAAGGAACTCGACGCGACGCTGAAGGCCCGGCGGGAGCTGGGCCCGGAGTACGAGGCCGCCCTCGTGGACTCGTTCGTCGAGAAGGTCGACACGCAGGTGCGGCGCAGGCTGGCCGAGGAACGGCTGGCCGCGGCGCGCGGCGAGAGCCCGTACGCGGCCGCCGGCCCGGCGGAGGGGAACTTCGGCGAACGCTTCGGCTTCGCGATCATCACCCTGGTCCTGGCGGTGCCGCTGTCGGCCATCGGCGCCGTGCAGACCGGCTTCAAGGGGCTGGTGGTGACCTGGGTGGGGGTGCTGGGGGTGAACTTCATCCACGCCGCCCGCCTGCGGCGCCCCCGGCCGGACCCCTCGGACTGACCGCCGCCGCCCGCCTGCGGCACCGCCACCCGGCGACGAGCCGGCATCCGGCGCCCCTGAGGCGAACCGAGCCCAAAAAGAGGGGTGTGCGCGGGGACCGCCGCACCCTCGCGGTGCGAGGGGCGGGACGACGGCGGTCCCCGCGCAGGACACGGCCGGGTCAGGGCCGTCCGCGTCCGTGGTGTCCGCGTGTCCGGGAGCCGCTCCGGGGGGTGCGCGAACACCGTCGGTGGTGCCGGCCGGGTCCGGTATCCCGGTTCCCTGCCGACGACCACCACTGTGCCGGAGCCGTGTTAAGGCCGTGCTGCTGTCACGTGTCCGGCCCGTACCGTTTGTGCGACGGCCGGAACACGCCGGTTACTTCGGGGCCTTCGCCAGGAAGGCGAGGAGGTCCTGGCGGCTCACCACGCCGGTCGGCTTGCCCTCGACCAGCACGATCGCCGCGTCGGCCTCACCGAGGACCGCCATCAGCTCGGACACCGGCTCGCCGGAGCCGACCTGCGGCAGCGGCGAGCTCATGTGCTTCTCCAGCGGGTCGCTGAGCGAGGCGCGCTGCGCGAACAGTGCCGCGAGCAGCTCCTTCTCCACCACGGAGCCGATGACCTCGGCGGCCATCACGTCGGGGTGGCCGGCGCCCGGCTTGACGATCGGCATCTGGGAGACGCCGTACTCCCGCAGGACCTCGATGGCCTCGCCGACGGTCTCCTCGGGGTGCATGTGGACGAGGGAGGGGATGCCGCCCTCCTTGTCGTTGAGCACGTCACCGATGCGCGCGGCGGGACCGGCCTCCTCCAGGAAGCCGTGGCCCGCCATCCACTCGTCGCTGAAGATCTTGCTGAGGTAGCCGCGGCCGCTGTCCGGCAGCAGGACGACGACGACGTCGTCCGGGCCGAGGCCCTCGGCGGCCTTCAGCGCGGCCACGACGGCCATGCCGCAGGAGCCGCCGACGAGGAGGCCCTCCTCCTTGGCGAGGCGGCGGGTCATCTGGAAGGAGTCCTTGTCGGACACCGCGATGATCTCGTCCGTCACGTTCGGGTCGTAGGCGGTCGGCCAGAAGTCCTCGCCGACGCCCTCGACCAGGTACGGACGGCCGGATCCGCCGGAGTAGACCGAGCCCTCGGGGTCGGCGCCGATGACCTTGACCTTCCCGCCGCTGACCTCCTTGAGGTAGTTGCCGGTACCGGAGATCGTGCCGCCCGTGCCGACGCCGGCGACGAAGTGGGTGATCTTCCCCTCCGTCTGCTCCCACAGCTCGGGGCCGGTGGTCTCGTAGTGCGAACGGGGGTTGTTCGGGTTGCTGTACTGGTCGGGCTTCCAGGCGCCGGGCTCGCGCGCGAGGCGGTCGGACACGTTGTAGTACGAATCCGGGTGCTCGGGGTCGACGGCGGTCGGGCAGACCACGACCTCCGCGCCGTACGCGCGCATCACGTTGATCTTGTCCATGGACACCTTGTCAGGGCAGACGAAGATGCACTTGTAGCCCTTCTGCTGGGCCACGATGGCGAGTCCTACACCCGTGTTGCCGCTGGTCGGCTCCACGATGGTGCCACCGGGCTTGAGGGCTCCGCTCTGCTCGGCGGCCTCGATCATCCGTACGGCGATCCGGTCCTTCACGGATCCGCCGGGATTGAAGTACTCGACCTTCGCAAGGACGGTGGCCTGCAGGCCTTCGGTCACACGGTTGAGCTTCACCAGCGGGGTGTTGCCGACGAGGCTGATCATCGAGTCGTGGAATTGCACCATGTTCTCCAAGGAGGGGACTCCACGGGTTCTCCGGGAGGCACCGCCAGGGTATGCCGAAAGGGATTGGCCGACCGTGTGTACGGGGCAGGTAGGGGTCAATGAGGACCGAGGAGGTGGCCTGAAAGGTGTCCAGGGCGAGAACAGCCCGCCGTATCGCGGCGGGGGCGGCGTACGGCGGTGGCGGCATCGGACTCGTGGGGGCCGCCGCGGTCGGGCTGGTACTGGCGGAGGTGCAGTTCGCCAAGCGCACCGTGGGCTCCGGGCTGCCGGACCCGCCGCGGGCGGACGGGCTGTACGGCAGTGAGTTCGGCGGCCCGGAGCAGAGCCCGGGCCCGCTGCGGCTGGGCATGCTGGGTGATTCCACGGCGGCCGGGCTCGGCGTGCGGCGGGCCCGGCAGACTCCGGCCGCGCTGCTGGCGTCGGGGCTCGCGGCGGTCGCGGAGCGGCCGGTGGAGCTGCGCAACGTGGCCCTGTCGGGTGCCATGTCGGACGATCTGGACCGGCAGGTGGGACTGCTGCTGGACGGGGACGCGCCGCCGCCGGACGTCTGCGTGATCATGATCGGTGCGAACGACGTGACGCGCCGGATGCCGCCGACCCATTCGGTGCGGCTGCTCACCTCGGCGGTGCGCCGGCTGCGCCTGGCGGGCTCCGAGGTGGTCGTGGGCACCTGCCCCGACCTGGGCACGATCGAGCCGGTGTACCAGCCGCTGCGCTGGCTGGCGCGCCGGGTGTCGCGGCAGCTGGCGGCCGCGCAGACCATAGGGGTGGTCGCGCTGGGCGCCCGTACGGTCTCGATGGGGGACCTGCTGGGCCCGGAGTTCGCCGCGAACCCGCGCGAGATGTTCGGCCCGGACTCCTACCACCCGTCGGCGGAGGGGTACGCGACGGCCGCGATGGCCGTGCTGCCGACCCTGTGCGCGGCGCTCGCGCTGTGGCCGGAGTCGGACCGGCTGGACGTGTCGCGGGACGAGGACATGCTGCCGGTGGCGAAGGCCGCGTCGGCGGCCGCGGGCCAGGCGGGTACGGAGGTCACGGCGGCCCGCGGTCCGTGGGTGCTGCTCAAGCACCGCCGCCGGCGGCGGGTACCGGGCGAGGACCCGGCTCCCGCGGCTCCGGACGCGGCGGGGCTCGCCCCGTAGCCGCCCGCGGGCCCGTGGCCGGCCGGGGTGGCGCACCCTTGGGGGTGCGGGCCGCGGCCGGCCGGGCCCGTGGGAGCGACCGGCATCACACCCCCGGGCCGGTGACCCCGACCGTACGGGGCGGTAACTTCGCATGCGGTCCCGCAACGACGCACCCCTTGGAGTCCCGATGCCCGAAGCCGTCATCGTTTCCACCGCCCGCTCTCCCATCGGGCGCGCCTTCAAGGGGTCCCTCAAGGACGTCCGGCCGGACGACCTGACCGCGACGATCGTGCAGGCCGCGCTGGCGAAGGTCCCCGAGCTGGACCCGCGTGACATCGACGACCTGATGCTCGGCTGCGGCCTGCCGGGCGGCGAGCAGGGTCACAACCTCGCGCGCATCGTGGCCGTGCAGATGGGCATGGACTTCCTGCCGGGCGCCACGATCACCCGGTACTGCTCCTCGTCGCTGCAGACCTCCCGCATGGCCCTGCACGCCATCAAGGCGGGCGAGGGCGACGTCTTCATCTCCGCGGGCGTGGAGATGGTCTCGCGGTCCGTGAAGGGCTCCTCGGACGGGCTGCCGGACACCCACAACCCGCTCTTCGGCGATGCGGAGAGCCGCACGGCGGCCGTCGCGCAGAGCGAGGGCTCGTCCTGGCACGACCCGCGCGAGGACGGCCTGCTCCCGGACGCGTACATCGCGATGGGCCAGACCGCGGAGAACCTGGCCCGCCTCAAGGGCGTGACCCGCCAGGACATGGACGAGTTCGGCGTCCGCTCCCAGAACCTGGCCGAGGAGGCCATCAAGAACGGCTTCTGGGCCCGCGAGATCACCCCGGTCACCACCCCGGACGGCACGGTCGTCTCCACCGACGACGGCCCGCGCGCGGGCGTGACCCTGGAGGGCGTGCAGGGCCTGAAGCCGGTCTTCCGCCCCGACGGCCTGGTGACGGCGGGCAACTGCTGTCCGCTGAACGACGGTGCCGCCGCGCTGGTCATCATGAGCGACACCAAGGCCCGCGAGCTGGGCCTGACCCCGCTGGCCCGGATCGTCTCCACCGGTGTCACGGGCCTCTCCCCCGAGATCATGGGCCTGGGCCCGGTCGAGGCGTCGAAGCAGGCCCTGAAGCGGGCCGGTCTGACGGTCGGCGACATCGATCTGTTCGAGATCAACGAGGCCTTCGCGGCCCAGGTGATCCCGTCGTACCGGGACCTGGAGATCCCGCTCGACAAGCTGAACGTCAACGGCGGGGCCATCGCCGTGGGTCACCCCTTCGGGATGACCGGCGCCCGCCTGACCGGCACGCTGATCAACAGCCTGCAGTTCCACGACAAGCAGTTCGGTCTGGAGACCATGTGCGTGGGCGGCGGCCAGGGCATGGCGATGGTGATCGAGCGGCTGAGCTGAGCCGTAGCGGAGGGTAGGGGTCGCGTGAGGAACGAGCGCGGCACCTGCCCGCAGCGCAGGCGAAGCACAGCGCGACCAACAGAACGAGCGGCTGAGCCGAGCCGCAGCGGAGGGTAGGGGTCGCGTGAGGAACGAGCGCGGCACCTGCCCGCAGCGCAGGCGAAGCACAGCGCGAGCCGCGGAGCCGGGCCGGGTCGTGGCCCACCGTGAGGGCCCGGCTACTGGATCAAGGATGGGGCCAGGCGCCCCATGGACCCGCGGCCCGTACTGACGCCGGTTCTAATCCCGTCGCGGCCGACCTGTGACCGAATCTCCCCCAGGATGTGACCAATGTCCTGGGGGATCGGTGTTTATGCAGGTCAGGCGCTGCGCAAGGGTCCAGGGTGTGACGAAAGCCCTGTCCATTTCGTGACGTAATGCACTGCACGCCATTCCCAGGCCGGGACACTCTGATGTAGGAAGTCGGGGGATCGAATCACCTCAGGAGTTAGTCAGTGAGCGCCATGTCTCTTGCCCTGCTGCTGACCACGGCCGCTGCCACGGCCGTGGGCGCTGCTGCTCTGCACGCCGTCCATGGTCTGCGCAAGCAGGTCACCGCCCTGCGCAGTGAGCTGGCGGTGCCGGTCCACGCCCGGGCCACGACCGTCCCGCACGCCCGCAACGCCGCCGAGTCGCCCGCCGCGGAGATACGAGCCGCCGTGGCCGAGGCCCTGGCCGAGGAGCGCGAGCGCGAGCTGGCCGAGGCGCGTGCCTTCTGGGCCGCGCAGGAGGCCCGTGACGCCGCCGACGCGCCGTCGCTGCTGGGCGGCCTGTCCGGGCTCGGTGAGGACAACCCGGTCTTCCTGCCCCGCCAGGCCGACCTGGTGGGGCTGGAGCCGGTCCTGGGCGAGGAGGCCCTCGACGAGCTGCCGGGCTACCCGGAGGATTCGGCCGAGCTGGCCGCCGCCCGCCGGCGCCACCCCTCGCACCCCGACTTCGTACCGGTCCAGGCCGCGCACCCCGGCGCCGACCACGAGCGCACCGTGAGCCGTCTGGAGGAGCTCGCGGAGGCCCGTACGGCCCTCGCGGACGTCCGCCCCGGCCCGCTGGGCACGCTGGACGTGTACGTCTTCACGGACGGCACGACGCTGTGCATGACCCCGGGCCACCGGGAGACCGCGGAGCGGCTCGCCGAGGCACTGCGCTCGGGCACCGCACCGGTCCTGCTGGGCGGCTCGGGCATCTCGGGCGCCTACGCGCTGACCTTCTCCTGCGGTGACTCCGAGGACCCCGACAGCAACGTCTACATCCTCGCGGACCGCGTCATCGCATCGCTCTGATCTCCGCCTGCTCCACCAGCGACACGGCCTCGTCCAGCATCTCGGACGGGGCCTTCGCCGTGTCCGGGGCGCCCGCCCCGCCGCGCAGGGCCTCGGCGAGGTCCCGCCCGGCCACCGCCACCTGGTCGCCGACGACGAAGAGGCCCGCGTCGGGCATCTCCCGCGGCGGCCGCCCGGGGGTCTCCAGCCGCTGCGCGCGTACGGAGAGCTCGCGGGCCAGGTCCAGTGCGGCGGCGGCGGCGCCCTGCTGCAGCCGGCTCTGCGGGGCGGCCCGCAGCCGGTCGGCGAAACGTTCCACGGCGGCGCTCAGGGGCGAAGTGTCAAGCACCCGGCCGACCTTACGCGCCGCCCGGGCACCATTGCCAACGGGCGAACTCTCCGGCACGGTGGCGTGAAGAGAACAGCACGGCAAAACCTCCGGAGGCGCCCATGTCCGTAGAGTTCTCCGAGCAGACCCACCGCAACATGATCGACAGAATCCCCCTGACCACCGGTCGTGAAGTGTCCGACTGGCTCCGCACCGTCGACGAAGGCCCCTCCCTCGTCCGGTTCGAGGAGAAGGTCAGCTGGCTGCGCGGCGCGCACGAGCTGTCGTACGGCCAGGCCAAGGCGATCATCCACGAGTACGACCTGCGCCGGGCCGCACGCCGGTTCGGCTGACCACCCCTCCCCCGACTGCCGTCGTCCCCTCTACGCGCGGAAGGCCCCGCGAGCGGTGTGCTCGCGGGGCCTTTCCCGTGCTGCCTGCGGGCCGGGCGGGCCGGGAGGCCCGCCGGTCCTGCTAGTCGTCGCCCGAGAGGATCTGGAAGATGCGCAGCATCTCGATGTAGATCCACACCAGGGTCATGGTGAGGCCGAAGGCCGCCAGCCAGGCCTCTTCGCGCGGGGCGCCGTACGTCACGCCGTCCTCGACCTGCTTGAAGTCGAGGGCGAGGAAGCAGGCGCCGAGGATGACGCCGATGGCGCCGAACAGCAGGCCGAGGCCGCCGCTGCGGAAGCCGAGGCCGTCACCGCCGCCGAAGACCGCGAACAGCGTGTTCGCGAGCATGAGGAGGATGAAGCCGAGGGCCGCGGCCATCACGAAGCCGTAGAAGCGGCGGGTGACGCGGATCCAGCCCATCTTGTACGAGAAGAGCACGGCGGCGAAGACGCACATCGTGCCCATCACGGCCTGGATGACCACGCCGGCACCGAAGTAGGTGCTGGTGGCCGCGCTGATCACGCCGAGGAACACGCCCTCGAACGCCGCGTAGGCCAGGATCAGACCCGGGGCGGCCTTCTGCTTGAACGACTGGATCATCGCGAAGACGAACGCCACCAGGGCGGCGCCGATGCCGATCGCGTACGACTTGTTCAGGTTGGCCGGGTCGACGGGCAGCAGCACCCAGGACAGGGTGGCCGTCACGATGAGCGTGCCGAGCGTCATGGCCGTACGGCTCACGACGTCGTCCATGGTCATCGCGTTGGTGCGCGCCGGCGCCTGCGGCATACCCGTGGTCGGGTCGGTCGCGTACGGGTTCGTCGCGTACGGGTTGGTCCCGGCCTGCTGGTGCTGCGCGTCAAAGCCCGCGTAGCCACCGTTGTCGCGGCTGAACCCCCGTCGCGAGAAGACCGGGTTACTGCTCCTCATCTCACTCCTCCGTGGCCACCGAGCGCGGCCTTGCAACAAGAGTAATGCGCTCGCAAAGAAAGCACCCTACTGCTGGAGGAGGATCTTAGGAGAAGGCATGGCGAAGCGCAGGGGATAAACGAGGGAGCCTCGCCGCCGCCGCGAGGACGACCTCGCCAGAGCTGCGGAGTGCCCGGAGCCGGACTTGAACCGGCACGGCCCGAAGGCCAGCGAGGTTTAAGCTCGCCGTGTCTGCATTCCACCATCCGGGCAGGGCGTGGCGGCCCCCGTGGAAAAAGCCTTGAACGCTGTGCCGAGCCTATCCGCAAGAGACTCGCCGCCGATCGGCCGCCTATCCGATGTTGTCTGATTTTATTGGCGCTTGAGGGTCCGTCAGGCCCCAGAATGCACGGTCGGCCCGTTCTGGACGTCGATCACCACGTGTACGGGAATGACGGGATTTCGATGGCCCGCGCCACCCCTCGCGCCACCCTCCGCGCCACCCCCGGCCACCCCCGGCCGCACCCGGTGCCCCCTCGCGCCACCGCCCGCCGACCAGGGCGCACGTCATCTCCGGCCGGAGATCCTGTCATACCAGAGGAGGAGGCGCGCCCGCCCGCCGTCAGTCTCGAGTGGGCCCGGGAACAGGCACGGCGGCTGATCCGCGGCGGGTAAGGGCGCGGTGAAGATGGAGGAGTCCCCGCACAACAGACCGAGGAGCCGTCCCGTGACCACCATGAACTACGCCCCGCACACCGCCCAGGCCGTGGCCGCCCGCGCCACCGGCCTCTCCAAGGTGTACGGCCAGGGCGAGACCCAGGTGGTCGCCCTGGACAACGTCTCCGTGGACTTCGGCCAGGGACAGTTCACCGCGATCATGGGCCCCTCGGGCTCCGGCAAGTCCACCCTGATGCACTGCGTCGCCGGCCTCGACACCTTCTCCGCGGGCTCGGTCCGCATCGGTGACACCGAGCTGGGCTCCCTGAAGGACAAGCAGCTCACGCAGCTGCGCCGGGACAAGATCGGCTTCATCTTCCAGGCCTTCAACCTGCTGCCCACGCTGACGGCCCTGGAGAACATCACGCTCCCCATGGACATCGCGGGCCGCAAGCCCGACAAGCAGTGGCTCGACACCGTCGTGGACATGGTCGGCCTCTCCGGCCGCCTCGGCCACCGGCCCACGCAGCTCTCCGGCGGCCAGCAGCAGCGCGTGGCGGTCGCCCGTGCCCTGGCCTCCCGCCCCGAGATCATCTTCGGTGACGAGCCGACCGGAAACCTGGACTCCCGCTCGGGCGCCGAGGTCCTCGGCTTCCTGCGCAACTCCGTCCGCGAGCTCGGCCAGACCGTGGTGATGGTCACCCACGACCCCGTCGCCGCCTCCTACGCGGACCGCGTCATCTTCCTCGCCGACGGCCGGATCGTCGACGAGATGCTCAGCCCCACCGCCGACGGCGTGCTGGACCGCATGAAGGCCTTCGACGCCAAGGGCCGCACCAGCTGATCCCGGGTCCCGCCCCGGCCCTTCCTCCAGACTTCCAGCCCCAGGACTGAGATCCCCCATGTTCCGTACCGCCCTGCGCAACGTCCTCGCGCACAAGGCCCGGCTGCTGATGACGGTGCTCGCCGTCACCCTCGGCGTCGCCTTCGTATCCGGCACCCTCGTCTTCACCGACACCCTCAAGAAGTCCCTCTCCGGCCAGTCCGCCAAGAGCTACGACGGCGTCGCCGTCTCGATCACCTCCTACGGCCAGGGCCGCAACGACGAGGGCGAGAAGGAGGGCGACCCCGGCCTCGGCCAGCAGACCGTCGACAGGATCAAGGCGCTCCCGGGCGTCGACTCCGTCTCCGGCCGCGTCTCCGGCTTCGCCGGCGTCGGCGACGAGAACGGCAAGCTGATCGGCTCCGGCTGGTCGAACCAGGGCGCCAACTTCACGCCCGTCAAGGACGGCAAGGACGCGCGCTACGCCTTCGTCCAGGGCGCGGGCCCGGCCAAGGCCGACGAGGTCGCCCTCGACAGGGCCACCGCCGACAAGGGCGGTTACAAGGTCGGCGACAAGGTCCGCGTCGCCACCAACGGCCCGGTCAAGGAGTACTCCCTCGCCGGCGTCTTCACCACCGAGGACGGCGCCGTCCAGGCCGGCGGCAGCCTGGTGCTGTTCGAGACCAAGGTCGCCCAGGAGCTCTACCTCAAGCCCGGCTACTTCCAGGAGCTCTCGGTCGCCGCGAAGAGCGGCACCTCCCCCGAGAAGCTGCTCGCCGACATCAAGCCGCTGCTCGACAGCAAGATGACCAAGGCGCAGACCGGCGCGGCGCTCGCCGCGGAGCAGGCCAAGCAGATCGAGAAAGGCCTCGGCAACCTCAGCACGATGCTGCTCGTCTTCGCCGGCATCTCGCTCTTCGTCGGCATCTTCCTGATCTACAACACCTTCACGATGCTGGTCACCCAGCGCACGAAGGAGCTGGCCCTGCTGCGCGCCGTCGGCGCCAACCGCGGCCAGGTCATGCGCTCCGTGCTCACCGAGGCCCTCGTCGTCGGCTTCCTGTCGGCCGCCGCCGGCCTGCTCGGCGGCATCGGCCTGGCGATCGGGATCCGCTCCGTCATCGGCTCCCTCGGCGCCAAGCTCCCGGGCGGCGCTCCGGTGATCGCCCCGGGCACCGTCATCGCCGCGCTCGTCATCGGTGTCGTCGTCACCACGGTCGCCGCCCTGCTGCCGGCCTGGCGCACCGGCCGGATCGCCCCGGTCGCCGCCATGGGCAGCGCCCACCTGCCGGCCACCTCGAAGTCGCTGCTCATCCGCAACGTCCTCGGCTCGGTCATCAGCCTCGGCGGCATCGGTCTGGTCTTCCTGGGCGTGTCCCAGGGCGGCGACACGGGTCGCATGACCATGGGCGGCGGCGCCTTCTTCATGCTGATCGGCATGATCGTGCTGCTGCCGCTGCTCTCGCAGCCGGTCATCGGCGCCGTCCGCCCGCTGCTGCAGAAGCTGTTCGGCGTCCCCGGCAAGCTGGCCGCCCAGAACGCCGTCCGCAACCCGCGGCGCACCGCCGTCACGGCCGCCTCCCTGGCGATCGGCCTGACCCTCGTCACCACGCTGTCCGTGCTCGGCATCACCGTCGGCAAGGTCGTCGACCGCATGAGCACCGAGAAGCTCAAGGCCGACTACCGGGTCTCCATGTCCTCCGACGCGGGCAGCCTCGACAAGTCCGTGGCCGAGACGCTCGCCACGGCCCCCGGCATCAAGGCCGTCTCCCCGCAGTCGGCCGGCTACTTCCTGGTGGACGGGGACTTCCGGGCCGCGTCGGGCGTCAACCCGGCCACCATCGGCCAGCTCCTCAACATCGAGGTGCTGAGCGGCTCGCTCGACAGCCTCGCCCAGGGCGACGTCGCGGTCGCCGAGAAGACCGCCACGAAGCAGAAGTTCACCGTCGGCACCACGCTCAAGCTGAAGTACGACGACGGCAAGGAAGCGTCGGTGAAGATCGGCGCGATCTACAAGGACATGGAGGGGCTGCTCTCCCCCTACGTCATCGACGACAAGATCCTCACCGCCCACAGCGAGGACCTGTACATCCCCGAGGTGTACGTCAACGTCGACGGCGGGGACTCCAAGGCGGCCCAGCAGAAGGTCGTCGACGCCCTCGGCAAGAACCCCGCCATCAACGTCGCCACCCAGCAGGACATGCGCAACGAGATGGGCGGCATGATCAACACGATGCTGAACATCATGTACGGCCTGCTCGGCATGGCGCTGGTCATCTCGGTGCTCGGCGTGGTCAACACCCTGGCCATGTCCGTCTTCGAGCGGACGCAGGAGATCGGCATGCTGCGGGCCATCGGCCTCGACCGCAGCCGGGTCAAGAACATGATCCGCCTCGAAGCCGTGGTCATCTCCCTCTTCGGGGCCGTCCTGGGTGTCGCCATCGGCATCTTCCTCGCCTGGGCCGTCGGCTCCACCCTGGCGAAGTCCATGCCCAGCTACGAGCTGATCCTCCCGTGGGACCGGATCGGGATCTTCCTCCTGCTGGCCGCCGTGGTCGGCGTCCTGGCCGCCATGTGGCCGGCCCGCAGCGCCGCCCGCCTGAACATGCTGACCGCCATCAAGACCGAGTAGGAACCGCACGCGGAACGGCGGCGGACACGGAAGGGCCCCGGGGCGACATGCCCCGGGGCCCTTCCCGTCGTGCGCGCAGGAACGATTAGGCGGGCGTCCCCCGGTCCGGCTGCCCGCCCCACGTGCGCAGCCGCAGGGGCAGCCCCGAGTCCCCGCGGCCCGCGGAGCGCACCGCGAGCACCTGGTTGACCCCGAGGCGCCCCCGTTCGAAGCCGAGGGCGGAGGCGGCCATGTAGAGCTGCCAGACCCGGACGCGGCCGGGCGAGGTGAGGGCCACGGCCTCGTGCCAGTGCGCCTCCAGGCGGGCCACCCAGGCCCGCAGGGTCAGGGCGTAGTGCTCGCGCAGCGCCTCCACGTCGCGGACCTCGAAACCGGCCCGTTCCAGTTCGCCGACCGTGGTGCCGACCGGCGAGAGCTCGCCGTCGGGGAAGACGTACGCGTCGATGAACGCGTCCACCCGGTAGGCCGTTTCGTCGGCCTCCGGCGGCCGGGCGATCTGGTGGTTGAGCAGCAGGCCGCCGGGGCGCAGCAGGGAGTGCAGGGTGCGGGCGTAGTCGCGGTAGCGGTCGGCCCCGACGTGTTCGGCCATCCCGATGGAGGAAATGGCGTCGTAGGGGCCGTCCTTGACGTCCCGGTAGTCCTGGACGCGGATCTCGACCAGATCGGCCAGCCCCTCGTCCGCGGCCTTCTTGCGGGCGTACACGGCCTGTTCGCGCGAGAGCGTGACGCCGGTGACGCGGGCGCCGTACTCGCGGGCCGCGTGCAGGGCCATGGAACCCCAGCCGCAGCCGACGTCGAGGAGCCGGTCCCCGGGCTTCAGGGCGAGCTTGCGGCAGACCAGGTCGAGCTTGTCGTACTGGGCCTGCTCCAGGGTCGCGCCCGGGGTCCAGTAGGCGCAGGAGTACACCATCGACGGGCCGAGGACCCGCTCGTAGAAGTCGTTGCCGACGTCGTAGTGGTGGCTGATGGCCTGCCGGTCGCGGCCCCTGGTGTGCCGCGGGCCGCCGCGCCGGGCCGCCTCCTCCGCGGGCGGCGGTGGCGCCGGCAGGGGGCGGGCCAGGGTGAGGAGGTCCCGTACGGCGCTCCGCGCGTCGGCGTCGCGCAGCAGCGCGGCGGTGCCGGCGGCGGCGTCCGCGGCGGTCGCGGCGCGTCGGGGCAGGAGCGTGCGCAGGGCGGCCCGGCGGGGCGAGAGGGGGGTGGGAGCGGGGCCGGGCGCCCGGTCCCGCTCCCAGAGCAGACCGGAGATCCGGTCCAGCAGGTCGAAGAGGTCGCCGTCGACGGTGAGGTCACCGGCCACCCAGGCCCGGGCCAGGCCCAGTTCGCCGGGCTTCCACAGGATCCGGCGCAGGGCGCGGCGGCCCCGGACGACGAGGACGGGGCCGTCGGGCGGCCCGGCCTCGCTCCCGTCCCATGCGCGGATGCGCACGGGCAGGGGGCCGCCCAGCAGGGTCTCGGCAAGAGCGGCCAGCCGCGGAGCGGCGTCGGTCATGGCGCACCTCCACAAAGTTCCGACCCCTCCGTCTACCCATCCGGGGCCCCGGGTACGCCGAAGGGGCCGCCCGCACCACGGATGGCGGGCGGCCCCTTCGGGGTCGTACCTTCTACCGGCCCAAGGGGCCTGGTTCCCGACGCAGGGTCAGGAGGCCTTGGCCTTCTCGGCCGGGGCGGCGGCGACGGCCGGGGCCGGCGCCGGCTTGGCGGCCTCGTAGAACTCCTCGCGCGGGGTCTCCAGCGCACCGAGGGAGACGACCTCACGCTTGAGGAACATCGCGAGGGTCCAGTCGGCGAAGACGCGGATCTTGCGGTTCCAGGTCGGCATGGCCATGCCGTGGTAGCCACGGTGCATGTACCAGGCGAGCCGGCCCTTGAGCTTGATCTTCGTCTTGCCCATGACGATCATCGCGACGCCCTTGTGGAGGCCGAGGCCCGCCACCGCACCCTTGTTGGAGTGCGAGTACTCGGCCTGCGGGAAGCCCCGCATGCCCGAGATGACGTTGTCGCCGAGTACCTTGGCCTGGCGCAGCGCGTGCTGGGCGTTCGGCGGGCACCAGGCGTTCTCGACGCCGGCCTTGCGGGCGGCCACGTCCGGGACCTGGGCGTTGTCGCCGGCGGTCCAGATGTAGTCCGTGCCCGTGACCTGGAGGGTCGGCTGGGCGTCCACGTGGCCGCGGGGGCCCAGCGGCAGGCCGTAGCGGGCCAGGACCGGGTTGGGCTTGACGCCGGCGGTCCAGACGATGGTGTTGGAGTCGACCTCGAGGCCGTTCTTCAGCACCACGTGGCCGTCCACGCAGGAGTCCATGGAGGTGCTGAGGTAGATCTCGATGCCGCGGGACTCGAGGTGCTCCTTGCCCCAGGTGCCGAGCTTGGGCCCGACCTCGGGGAGGATCTTGTCGGCCGCGTCGACCAGGATGAAGCGCATGTCCTCGCGCTTGATCGTGGAGTAGTACTTCGCGGCGTCGCGGGCCATGTCCTCGACCTCGCCGATCGTCTCGGCACCGGCGAAGCCGCCGCCGACGAAGACGAAGGTGAGGGCCTTGCGGCGGACGTTCTCGTCCGTCGTGGACTCGGCCTTGTCGAGCTGCTCGAGGACGTGGTTGCGCAGGCCGATGCCCTCCTCGACACCCTTCATACCGATGCCCTGTTCGGCGAGGCCGGGGATCGGGAAGGTGCGGGAGACGGCGCCGAGCGCGATCACCAGGTAGTCGAAGGGCAGCTCGTACGCCTCGCCGACCAGCGGCGTGACGAGGGCGACCTTGCGGTCCTGGTCGATGCTGGTGACCCGGCCGGTGAGAACCTCAGCCTTGGGCAGCACGCGTCGCAGCGGGACGACGACGTGCCGAGGCGAGATGCTGCCTGCGGCCACTTCGGGGAGGAAGGGCTGGTAGGTCATGTACGAGCGCGGGTCGACGACCGTGACGGTCGCCTCGCCGTAGCGCATCTTCTTCATGATGCGCTTGGCTGCGTACAGGCCTACGTACCCACCTCCTACAACGAGGATCCTGGGACGCTCCGTGGTGCTCATGAGAACGAGTATCCAGCACCCAATGGGGTGTTGCTCGTGAGCCCCTTCACAAGGAGTCGGGAGGCCTCTGCTACACTCCGCCGCCCACGTGACGGACGTCATGACGCGCGCCGGGAACCAAGGGGTGGCGGGAGTCGTTGTTCACCCGTCCTGAACTGGCCTCCAAGGCCGAAACCGGAGTAGACCACCGGGTTCGTGGATACCTACCGACCCCAGTCGCCGGCCTCCGCGAATCGCACGAACACCCCGCGCGGTAGCCCCGGTGCACCCCTGGCACGGCCCGATGCGGGCCTCCGGTGCGCCATCAGGCAACTTTTCCTTGTGAAGAACTTCACGAACCTGGTCGGCGGCGCGGGGTCCAAGGCCCCCTCACGGGCCCTCCGAAGGTACCGAAACGGGCACGGCACCCCACCGTTCATCCGTCCCGGGCGTGCTGCGTGTGCGATCCACCGGGTCGGACCCCGCGATGACCTTTCATCCCGTGGCCAGGACGGCGAGCGCGTCATCCTCGTCGTCAAGGGGGGCGATGCCGTCCAGCATTCTCCCTTGAACCCATACCGGGTCGGCGCGGCATCACACGTGTACACAGACGCGCGTACACTTGATTCATGAGTGCGAACGCTGTGACCGTGCGCGAAGCCCGCGCCCACCTTGCGGACCACATCAACCGGGCCGAACAGGGCGCCCCGACGATCATCACCCGCAACGGTGCCCCAGTGGCCGCCCTTGTTCCGATCGCCGATTTCAACGCGCTGGAAGACGCGGCCGACGAAATGCTGGCGCGCGAGGCAGAGGCCGTGCTCGCCGAGGGCGGACCGACCGTGACCATGGCCGAGCTCCTCGCCGACCTGTTCAGCGAACGAGGTGACGGCGCGGCGTGAAGTACGCGTTCCGGTTCACCACCGCTGCGCAACGGCAGCTCCGGGCGCTCGACAAACCGGCCGCCATGCGGATCCTCGCCGCCCTGACCGCGCTGGGAGAGGACCCCTTCCGCGAGGACGCCGACATCAAGAAGCTCACCGGCCCCTCCGGCCTCTACAGGCTCCGGGTCGGTGGCTACCGGATCGCCTACCAGGTGCTGGACGGCGAGCTCGTCATCCTCGTCGTCAAGGTCGGGGACCGCCGCGACGTCTACCGCACCATCTGAAAGCCGAACACGGCAGCGGCGCTCCGGTGAACTCACCGGAGCGCCACCGTTCAGCCGTGCAGCGGCTCAAGACCGCTGCTTGTCCGTCTCGACCTCTTCTGCGGTCTTCCAGGCGATGCCGTCGAGGATGTCGTGCTCGGACACGACGACCTCCTGGGCGCCGGTGCGCTCCATGATGGCCAGCAGGACCAGCGCGCCCGCGCCGATCACGTCCACCCGGCCGGGGTGCATGACGGGGATCGCCGCGCGCTCGGCGTGCGTGGCCGTCAGCATCCGCTCGGTGATCGCGCGGACCTGCTCGTAGGAGATCCGGGAGTGGTGGATCTCCGCCGACCGGTACTCGGGCAGCCCGAGGGCGATCCCGGCGATGGTGGTCACCGAGCCCGCCAGGCCGACCAGGGTGCGGGCCTCGGCCAGCGGGACCGTCTCGGCCGCCAGGTCCAGCGCGGCCTCGATGTCGGCGCGGACGGCGGCGACCTGCTCCTCGGTCGGCGGGTCGGTGACGACGCCGTCCACCACCAGGTGGCGCTCGGTCATCCGGACGCAGCCCACGTCCACGGAGCGGGCGGCCCGTACGCGGTCGTCGCCGACCACGAACTCGGTGGAACCGCCGCCGATGTCCACGACCAGGAACGGCCGCTCCAGGTGCTCGTGCGCGGTCAGCTCCTTGGTGGCTCCGGTGAAGGAGAACTCCGCCTCCTGGTCGCCGGAGATGACCTCGGGCTCGACGCCCAGGATCTCCACGACGCCGCGGACGAAGTCCTCGCGGTTCTCGGCGTCGCGGGAGGCGGACGTCGCCACGAAGCGCACCCGCTCGGCGCCGAACTCCTCGATGACCGCCGCGTACTCGCGGCAGGCGGCGAAGGTGCGCTCCAGCGCCTCCGGGGCCAGGCGCCCGGTCTTGTCGACGCCCTGGCCGAGCCGGACGACGATCATCCGCCGGTCCAGTTCGGTCAGCTCGCCCGTGGCGGGGTCGCAGTCCGCCACGAGCAGCCGGATGGAGTTCGTACCGCAGTCGATGCCCGCGACCCGGGTCACGCGGACTCCTCCGCCTTCTTCTCGCCGCACGGGGTGACGCAGGCACCCTTGGCCCACCACTCGGGCAGCATCGCGAGGGCCTCGTCACCGAACGGGTTCACGCCGGGGCCGGCGGCCAGGGAGTGGCCGACGAGCACGTGCAGGCACTTGACCCGGTCCGGCATGCCACCGGCGCTCGGGAAGCCCTGGAGCACTTCGATGGCGTCGCGGCGGCGGATGTAGTCCTCGTGCGCGGCCCGGTAGGCGGCGGCGAGTTCCGGGTCCTCGGCGAGCCGGGCCTGCATCTCCTTCATCACGCCGTTGGCCTCCAGCGTGCCGATGGCGGAGGCCGCGCGCGGGCACGTCAGGTAGTACAGCGTCGGGAAGGGGGTGCCGTCGGGGAGCCGCGGCGCGGTCTCCACCACGTCGGGCTGCCCGCAGGGGCAGCGGTGCGCGATGGCGCGCAGCCCGCGCGGCGGGCGGCCGAGCTGCTGCTCGAACGCCTCGATGTCCGCGTCGGTCGGCTCGGTCCGGTCGGTCTGGGGCGGGGGCGTCTGCATGCCTGGAGGAAGTCTCTTCGTTCTCGTGGATGGGTGCTGCGGTACTGCGGTACCGGATGCCCGGGGCTCCGGTGCCGGCGTGCTCAGTCGCCGGGGCGGTCGGCCTTGTCGACGCCGTCCCAGACGTTGGAGTACCAGGGGCGGTCCGAGCCGGCCTGGCCGGTCCGGTGCGGCTCCGGGGGCCGGGCCCCGGGGTCGCTCATGATGTAGCCGACCTCCCCCGGGCGCAGGAAGTGCAGGTGCTTGCGCGCCTGCTGTTCCGCGTAGGCGTCGTCCTGCCAGCGGGCCTTCTCGTCGCGGAGCCGCTCCAGGCGCTCCCGCGCCGTCGCGGCGGCCCGCTGCTGCTCCGCGATCTCCGAGCGCTGGGACACGTACTGGCGCATCGGATACGCGAGGGCGACCACCAGCGTACAGAGGACGAGCACCAGGAGCGCGGCCCTGCCGGTGAGGCGGCTGCGGCGCACCTGCCGGCGCGACTGCGAGCGGTAGACGTGGGCCGCGGTCCGCTCACCGAGCTGCTTGAGCCGCGTGGCCGTGGAGAAGGTGGAGAACCGATCCCGGTTCCCGGCCATTGGTCCGCCTCCCCTAGGTACGCACTACGCAATACGTCCCCGCACACGGTACGGGACCGAGTGCGGGGACGTACGGAGGCAGAGCGTGATTAGCCCTTGAAGCGCGGGAAGGCGCTGCGGCCCGCGTACACCGCGGCGTCGTCGAGGATCTCCTCGATGCGCAGCAGCTGGTTGTACTTGGCGACGCGGTCCGAGCGGGCCGGGGCGCCGGTCTTGATCTGACCGCAGTTCACGGCGACGGCGAGGTCGGCGATGGTGACGTCCTCGGTCTCGCCGGAGCGGTGCGACATCATGCACTTGAAGCCGTTGCGCTGGGCCATCTCGACGGCGTCGAGGGTCTCGGTCAGCGAACCGATCTGGTTCACCTTCACGAGCAGGGCGTTCGCGGAGCCCTCCTCGATGCCGCGGGCCAGGCGCTCCGGGTTGGTGACGAACAGGTCGTCACCGACGATCTGGACCTTGGAGCCGAGGCGGTCGGTGATGGTCTTCCAGCCGTCCCAGTCGTCCTCGAACAGCGGGTCCTCGATGGAGACCAGCGGGTACGCCTCGACGAGCTCGGCGTAGTAGTCCGTCATCTCGGCGGCCGAGCGGGACTTGCCCTCGAACTCGTACTGGCCGTCCTTGTAGAACTCGGACGCGGCGACGTCGAGCGCGAGCGCGATGTCCGTGCCCGGGGTGTAGCCGGCCTGCTTGATGGCCTCGATGATGAGGTCGAGCGCGGCGCGGTTGGACTCCAGGTTCGGGGCGAAGCCGCCCTCGTCACCGAGACCGGTGGACAGGCCCTTGGTGTGCAGGACCTTCTTGAGGGTGTGGTAGACCTCGGCACCCCAGCGCAGCGCCTCGGAGAAGGACTCCGCGCCGATCGGGGCGATCATGAACTCCTGGATGTCGACGTTGGAGTCGGCGTGCGACCCACCGTTGAGGATGTTCATCATCGGAACGGGCAGCAGGTGCGCGTTCGGACCGCCGAGGTAGCGGAAGAGGGGGAGGTCGGAGGCCTCGGACGCGGCGTGCGCAACGGCGAGGGAGACGCCGAGGATGGCGTTGGCGCCGAGCGAGCCCTTGTTGTCGGTGGCGTCCAGGTCGAACATGGCCTGGTCGATCAGGCGCTGCTCGGTGGCGTCGTAGCCGACGAGCTCCGGGCCGATCTGCTCGATGACGGCGAGGACGGCCTTCTCGACACCCTTGCCCATGTAACGGTTGGGGTCACCGTCACGGAGCTCGATGGCCTCGAAGGCACCGGTGGAGGCGCCGGACGGAACGGCAGCACGGCCGGTGCTGCCGTCGTCGAGGCCCACCTCGACCTCGACCGTGGGGTTGCCTCGGGAGTCCAGGATTTCCCGGGCTACGACGACGTCGATGGACGGCACGAGCATCTCCTTCTGGGATGTGACGCTGGGTGTGCGGTGGCGTCAGGCCGTGGGATGGCCTGGCCGACTAGAGCCTAACCGGATCCGGGCACTCGCCCTGCCGACCGCCCGGGTCCTGGGACGAAAAAGGGCCCGAATACCCCTCTTCCCGGACATAGGACCCCGGGTGACGGGGGTTCCGCTGCCGCACACACCGCCGCCCGGCGCGTGGGGGGAAGGGCGCCGGGCGGTGGGAATTCTGCGCGTTGCGTACGCTTTTGCGGCTATTGCCGCAGCGGTCAGCTGAGCTTCAGCTTCTGACCCGGGAAGATCAGGTCGGCGTCCGAGACGATGTCCTTGTTCAGCTCGAACAGCTGCTGCCAGCCGCCCTTGACGCCGTTGGCCTCGGCGATGGTGCCCAGGGTGTCGCCGGCCTTCACCTCGTACGAGCCGTTGCCGGTCTTCGGCGCGGCCGGGGCCTCGGTGCGCTCGGAGCGGGTGACCGGGGCCTCGGCGCGCTTGGTCTCCTTCTTCGGCGCGGCCTTGGTCTCGGTCTTCTTGGTCTCGGTCTTCTTCGGCTCGGCCTTCGGCTTCGTGGAAGCCGGGGTCTCGGAGGAGCCGCCGGTGTACGAGGAGTTCGACAGGCCCTTGCCGCAGTGCGGCCAGGCGCCCTTGCCCTGCTTCTTCAGGACCTTCTCGGCCACGGCTATCTGCTGCGCCTTCGAGGCCTGGTTGGCCTGCGCGGCGTACGACTTGCCGCCGAACGACGCCCACGTGGAGGACGAGAACTGCAGGCCGCCGTAGTAGCCGTTGCCCGTGTTGATGGCCCAGTTGCCACCGGACTCGCACTGCGCGACCTTGTCCCACTCGGACGCGGTGGCGGCACTGGCGGCGCCCGCGGTCATCAGGGGGGCGGCGACGGCCACACCGGCGACACCTGCGAGCGTGACGATGCGGACGGCCTTGGAGCCGCGACGGTGCTTGCCCTTGCCGGAAAGCAGCATGAGGTTTCTCCTCACCGACGCCTACGAGGTGAGCTGTCGGGTTCGGGCCCGTGAGTGCCCGGCGGTGCGACCTAGCGCACCGCTTAACCCCAAGCCGCTGCACGACCGTCTCTCAACGGCCGCTCGCGGCACCTACCTTGGGTCCCCCGCTCCTGCCTTCGGCGCTTTACGCGACGACTGTTCCCCCCGTCCGCCGGCAGGACTCGGCGATGCGGTCGAAGGAGCTCGCGGTGGCGAGCGATTCAGAAGGTAGACACAGCTCTCCCCGATGTTCAACGAGGAACATCGGGGAGAAAGGGCCCCTACTTGCGCTCTCCGCAGGGGTGTTTGCGCAGGTGAGACCGGGGTTTGCGGAAGCCCCCGGGCGGGACACGCCAGTTGACCGGAAGAGACACATGTCTCACTTGCCGAAAACAGACAATCAAGGTCTTTCCGGGCGAACCAACTGTCCTTATTACGTGGTTAGATCCAGGTTCTGCCCGGGCTTGATCAGGTCGGCGTCCTCACCGATGACCTGCTCGTTGGCCGCATAGAGGCCGCTCCAGCCGCCCTTCACGCCCTTGGCAACCGCGATGGTCGCCAGGCTGTCGCCCGCCTGCACCGTGTAGACGGGGTCCGACACGGCGTCAGACGGGGCGCTCTCCTCGGGGGAGGGCGCACCGCGGTGCTTGCCGTTGCCCTCGACGGGTGTGGCGCCCGGGGCCTCCGGGGTCTCCGGGGTCGCCGGGGTCGTCGGTGCCACGGGGGCGGTCGGGTCGGACGGGGACGGGCTCGGGGTGACCGGCGGGGTCGTGGGCGTCGTCGGAGCCGTCGGGTCGGCCGGGTCCGACGGGAGGACCGGGGCCGTCGGGTCGGTGGGGCCGACCGGCGGGGTCGTCGGGTCGGTCGGGACGACCGGGGTGCCCGGGTCGGCCGGAGGCGTCGTCGGGACGTCGGGCGCGGGCATGACGGGCAGCCCGAGGGACGGCGCGTCGGGGATCAGGAAGGGGGTGCCCGAGGGGCTCGGGGTCTCCTCGGTCGACAGCCCGAAGTCGGTCGCCGGCTTGCCGCCCTTGGTGGACGGAACCGCGTCGTCCGGCCGGGACGGGGCGGGGCCCACCGCGGTGGGGCTGCCGGGCAGACCGGGGTCGACGACCGCGGCCGGACCCTGCTGGTCGAGCCCGGCGGAGGCCGCGCACAGCGGCCAGGCCTGCGGCCCCTGCGAGGCCAGCACGCGCTCGGCCACCGCTATCTGCTGCGAGCGGCTCGCGAGGTCGGCCCGCTCCGCGAAGTCCAGACCGCCGGCGTTCTGCCACTGCTCCTGGGTGAACTGGAGGCCGCCGTAGGCGCCACTGCCGAAGTTGGCGCTCCACGAGCCGCCGCTCTCGCACTCGGCCACCTTGTCCCAGGTGGTGGTTTCGGCAGCGGTGGCGCTGGTGGCGGCGAGCAGCGGCATGGCCAGCGCAGAGCCAGTGACTCCGGCTGTGACGACCAGCGCGGGGACCTGGCGGGGGCGTCTGTGACGGCCGTTCCCGGAGAGCATGAGGGATCACCTTTCGCATAACAGCGGGGTAACGGCAGAACCTAGCGGCCTTCGAACGATTGTCACAAGTTCAAGCAGGATCTGACTTTTCATCAGATCCCGCGCAAGTGTTTTGAACCGTGAAGCGAACGGGAAGAGTACGAAGCCCTCGCATGATCAACCCCCCACGCCAGCGCAGCTCTTGGGGCGGAACGGCGAGTTCCAGGTCAGGCAGGCGCGTCAGCAGGGTCGCGAGCGCGGTCTGTCCTTCGAGCCGGGCCAGCGGTGCGCCCAGGCAGTAGTGGATGCCGTGCCCGTATCCGAGGTGCTGGTTGTCGGTCCTGGAGAGGTCGAGGGTGTCCGGGTCGGCGAACCGCTCGGGGTCCCGGTCGGCGGCCGCGAGGACGACCAGGACCGGGTCGCCGGTCTCGACGCGCTCGCCGCCGAGGGTCAGCGGCTCGGTGGCGAACCGCCACGTCGCCAGCTCCACGGGGCCGTCGTAGCGCAGGAGTTCCTCGACACCGGTGGACAGCAGCTCGTTCTCCCCCGCGGCCAGGGAGGCCTGCAGGCGCTCGCGCTGGACGGGGTTCATGAAGAGGGAGTGGACGCCGTTGCCGATGAGGTTGACGGTCGTCTCGAAGCCGGCGAAGAGCAGGATGAAGGCCATCGCGGTGGCCTCGCCCTCCGTCAGATGGTCGCCGTGGTCGCTCGCGCGGATCAGGTCGGAGATCAGGTCGTCGCCCAGATCATCCCTTTTGCGATGGATGAGCTCACCGAGGTAGGTGCGCATCTGCTTCACCGACCGGGCGACCCCGCCCCGCGGACCGCCGCCGTGGCGGATCATCATCCCGGCCCAGTCGCGGAAGTCGTCCTGGTCCTCACGCGGTACGCCGAGCATCTCGCAGATGGCGTAGATGGGGAGCGGGAACGCGAACTCGTGGATGAGGTCCGCCTCCCCCCTCCCCGCGAAGGCGTCGATCAGGTGGTCGGTGAGCGCCTGCACCCGCGGGGTGAACTCCGCGACCCTGCGCGGGGTGAACGCCTTCGACACCAGGCGCCGCAGCCGGGTGTGGTCCGGCGGGTCGATGTTCAGCAGGTGGGTCATCAGCTCCGCCTTGCGCTCCCCCGGGATGCCGGTCTTGCCCTTGGCGTGCGCGGGCTCCGCGTGGTGCGCCGGATTCTTGCTGAGCCGCTGGTCGGCGAGGGCCTGACGGGCGTCCGCGTAACGGGTGACGAGCCAGGCCTCGACGCCGCTCGGGAGCTTCGTGCGGTGCACCGGGGAGTGCTCCCGCAGCCATGCGTAGGCCGGGTAGGGGTCGGTCGCGAACTCCCACGTGAAGAGTTCGGGCGCCGCGCCGCCGGAGGGAGTGGACGACTGATCGTGCATGCCGACGACAGTAGCCGCCGCGCACCGGCGGCCCGGTACGGGCCGCGGCCCGCCGGCCCGTCATCCCATATGACTGCTTCGTCGAGGCTGTCCGCAGATCGGACGACGCTTGACCTCGCCCCGTCCGGCACTCCTACTTTCGGTCGTGTGGATGTGAGGATCTTGAAAAGCAGTTTCGCGGTGGTCGAGCGACGGGCCGAGCACGCCGTCAAGTTCTTCTACTCGCACCTGTTCTGGCACAACCCCGGCATCCGCGACCTCTTCCCGGGCTCCGCCGAGGACATGGAACGCCAGCGGGACCGGCTCTTCGCCGCGCTCACCCACCTCGTCTCCCGTCTCGACGACGAGACCCTCGGCCCCTATCTGCGCGACCTGGGGCGCGACCACCGCAAGTTCCTGGTCCGTCCCGAGCACTACGCCGTCGTCGGCTCCAGCCTGCTCGCCGCGCTCGCCGCCACCTCCGGCGAAGCCTGGACCCCGCAGGTCGAGAAGGCCTGGACGGAGGCGTACCAGGTGATCGCCGACGCCATGCTCGCCGGGGCCGACGCGAGCGAGGACCCGCCGTGGTGGGACGCGGAGGTCGTCCGGCACCTGCAGTACGGTCAGGACATCGGCGTGCTCACCCTGCGGCCGCACGCCCCCTTCCCCTATCTCCCCGGCCAGTACACGAGTGTGAGCAGCGACCGCGTCCCGCGGATCTGGCGCACCTACTCCATCGGCAACGCCCCCCGCCCCGACGGCACCCTCGACCTGCACGTCAGCCGGATCGACCGGGGGCGGCTCAGCACCGCCCTCGTCGTCGACACCCGGCCCGGCGACGTCCTGCGCCTCGGCGCCGCCGGCGGGCAGCTGACCCTCCGCCGCTCCGACCGCCCGGTCAGCCTGATCGCCGCCGGCACCGGCTGGGCACCGATCCGGGCCATGCTGGAGGACCTCGCGGACCGGCCACCCGATCAGGACGTACGGCTCTTCGTGGTGGCCCGGGACTGCGCGCACCTGTACGACCGGCCGCTCATCGACGCCTTCGGCAGCTCCTGCGGCTGGCTCGACGTCACCTACATCACGCCCGCCCCGGGGCGGCCCCGCAACGAGGCCACCGAGCGGCTCGCGACCGCGCTGAGCAACCGGGGGCTGTGGCCCGACCAGGACGTCTACCTCAGCGGGCCGGCGCCGTTCATCGACGAGACGGCGCTGCTCCTGGCCGAGCTCGGCGCCCGCCCGGGGCACCTCTTCCACGACTCCGTACCCGTCCCGGCCGCCGGCCACGGGCCGGGCGGCCGCCCGCTGGGCTTCGCCGAGTGGCTGCTGAACCGCCCGGCCCCGCACTGGCACGACCCCTCGGCCCGAGCCCCGAGGGAGTACTGACGGCTACTCCGGGACCGCCGCGACTCCCTCGGCCGCCCGGATCGCGTCCCGGTAGACGCGGGCCGCCGCGCGCAGCGCGGTCTCCGGGTCGACGCCCTCCGCCTCGGCGCGCGCGGCCAGTTCCAGCAGCTCGTAGCCGATGCCCTCGCCGCGGGGCAGCTCGACGGCCACCCCGCCCGCGCGGGCCCGGCCCGCGAGCTTGGCCGCGAGCGCCAGGCCCGGCTGGCCCACCGGGACGCCGTCGGTGACGGACTCCCGCCGCTTCTCGACCGCCTTGGTGCGCTGCCAGTGCGCGTGGACGTCCTCCGGGGTCTCGGCGTGCGCGTCGCCGAAGACGTGCGGGTGCCGGTGGATCAGCTTCCGCACCAGGGCTCCGGCCACGTCGTCGATGGAGAAGGCCCCGAGGCGCTCCTCGTCACCGTCGGCGTCGCCGTCGCCTTCGCCTTCGCCTTCGTCCCCGTCCTCGGGGCCGGGGATCCCCTCCTCGGCGATCCGGGCGTGGAAGACCACCTGGAGCAGGACGTCGCCGAGTTCCTCGCGCAGCTCCTCCCGGTCGCCGTCCTCGATGGCCTCGACGAGTTCGTACGCCTCCTCGATGGCGTACTTGGCCAGGCCGCGGTGGGTCTGCCGGGAGGTCCACGGGCATTCGCGGCGGACCCGGTCCATCACCTGCACCAGGTCGAGCAGGCGCGCGCCCGGCAGGTCGTACGAACCCGGCAGCAGTTCCAGGTCGGGCATGGCGACCCGGCCCGAGCCGGCCAGCCGGGCCAGGCCGTCGGTGAGCCGCTGGTCGCCCTCGCCGGCCGGGAGCACCACGACCGTCCGGCCGCCGGCGCAGGCCTCGACCAGCTCGTGCGCGTCGGGGACCGAGGACTCGACCTCGACGCCCGCCTCCCGCAGGTACGGCAGCTGCGGGTGGCCGGGGTCGGCGCACAGTACCCGGTCCGCGGCGTGCAGGGTCTGCCACGCCGGCCAGGACAGCACCCCGGGCGCGACCCGGTGGCTGGTGGTCAGCAGGACGATCCGGCCGGTGGGCTCGGGCGCGGCGGTGGGCTGGGAGTGGTCGGTCACCCTCCGAACCTACCCCCGCCGCGGGACGTCAGGCTCCGGCGGGGGCCTGCTCGGGACGCGTGCGCTGGGTGATCCAGGGGGTCTCCACCGGGCCGAGGCCGACCTGCTGGGCGTCCCACGCCCCGTACCGGGGGTTCACCTCGATGTGGAGGGCCTTCGACGCCTTGGCGAGCGGCTCGATGATCTTGTCCTCGCCGTAGCGCTCGCTCAGCTTGCCGAGCAGCAGCTGGAAGCGCACCTCCTCGTCGATCTGCCCGGCGGCGAGCGGGACCCGCCCCTGGAGGGCCGCCTGCTCCAGCGCCGCCGCGCCCCGGCCGCCCTCCTGGGCCGCGCGGGCCTCCTCGATCTCCTTGGTCGTGACCGAGATGCCCGCGTCCTGCGCGGCCCGCTCCAGCACCCGCAGCTGGATCATCTTGCCGAGCTTGATCCGGTCCAGCTGCGGGGTGTTGGAGATGAGCGTCGCCGCGTGCTCGGACCGGTTCTGCGCGGCGCGGACGTCGTTGACCTGGGCCTGGAGCGCGGAGGTGGTGATCCGTTCACCGCCGACGACGGCCGCGGTGCCGGGCCGGGTCTCGCCCGAGCAGGCGGACAGCAGGGGCGCCGCCACGAGCAGGGCGGCGGAGACGGAGAGCGCAGTGCGACGGTGCAAAGGAGCCTCCAGGGCCGGGAGATTGTGCGTCGATGCACAAGGGCCGTGCGGTGATCGATGGTATGCAGTAAGGGTGGCCCGGGCCACCGCTTCGACCAACGATTCACGGGGTGTCCGGGGTACGTGTCTGTTCGTGTCGCGGTCACTCCGCGGCCACTCCCGCGTCCCCCGGTCCTGCCAGGGTCGGCCCACCATGTCGACACCGCACCGCTCGCCGCGCCGCCGCAGTCTGTCCGGTTCGGCGCTGGCCGCCCTGCTCACGGCGGTGGCCGTGTGCGCCGGGGACGCCGCCGCCCGGGTCTTCCCGTACGGACCGCGCCACCGCAGCGTCAACGACCTCGGCAACCAGTTCGTACCCTTCCACGCGCACCTGTGGGACCTCCTGCACGGCCGTGCGCAGGGCGGGCTGCTGTTCAACTGGCAGTCCGGATACGGCACGAGCTTCCTGCCCGACCTCGGCACCTACCTGGCCGGCCCGTTCTCGGTCCTCGTCGCCCTCTTCCCGCGCGCCGACATCGACCTGGCCGTGTACGTGGTCACCGTGCTGAAGACGGCCGCCGCGGCGGCGGCCATGGCCTGGCTGCTGCGCACCCTGCACCGGGGGCCGTGGTGGGCGGCCGGTCTGCTCGCGGCCTCGTACGCGCTGTGCGGCTGGTCGGTGATCGAGGCCTCCTACAACCCGATGTGGCTGGACGGGCTGATCGCCTTCCCCCTCCTCTGCCTCACCGGCGAATGGGCCCTGCGGGGGCGGCGGGTGCTGCTCGCCCCGCCGGTCGTCGCCGTCTGCTGGACGGCGAACTTCTACACCGCCTACATGGCGACCCTGGGCGCCGCGCTGGTGCTGCTGGTACGGGTGGTGCTGACCCGGGACGGCGTCCGGACGCGGATCGCGGTGGTCGCGCGGGCGGCCGGCACCACCCTGCTGGGCATCGCGCTGGCGGCGCCGGTCCTGTGGCCGCTGTTCCTCAGCTCGGGGCAGGCCCACCCGGGGTGGGTCAAGGAGTTCCGGCCGGTGTCCTGGGCCGACCTCTTCGCCCGGCTGCTGCCGGGCACGTACTCCTTCTCCTCCCCGGCCGTCTTCGTCGGCACCGGCACGCTGCTGCTGGTCGCCGCGCTGCCCTTCCACCGGGCGGTGCCGGTGCGCGAACGGCTGGGGTGGACGGGGCTGACGGCGGCCGTCGTGCTCTCCCTTCAGTGGGGGCCGACCCATCTGGCCTGGCATGTGTTCGCCACCCCGAACGGCAGTCCCTACCGGCAGACCTTCGTCCTCGCCGGGATCGCCGTCATCGCCGCCTGGACGGCGGTGGAGCGGGGCCTGCCGCGGCCGCCGGCGCTGGCCGCGGGGGCGGGCGTCCTGGCGGCAGCCGCCCTGTGGGCGCACGGCAGCACGCTGACGACGCCATGGGGGTACGCGCTCTTCGCGGGCGGCCTCGCGGCGGCGGCCGCTGCCTGGTGGGCGCTCGGCAGGCGCCGCCCGGTCCTGCCCGCGGCCGGGCTGCTGGCGCTGGTCCTGCTCGCGCAGGCGGCGGCCACCATCGCCTTCGGCCACCGGGGCAAGCTCGGCGGGCTCGACGACTATCCGTCCTGGGGGCCGGCCCACACCGCGCGCGCCCGGGCCCTGGGCGCCGCCGAGGGCTGGCCGGCGTACCGCACCGATCCGAGCCGGCCCGCGCTGTCGGGCAACGACCCGCTGCTGCTGGGCGGGGAGGGCGGCTCGTACTACAGCAGCCACACGCCCGAGGTGTTCACCCGGACGATGGCCGCCCTCGGCGCCGGCTGGACCTCGCGCGGCCGCAACGTCCAGAGCATCGACAACCCGGTGACCGACGCCGTCTTCGCCGTCGGCGCCCGCCTGCGGCCGGACGGCTCGGTGCTGCGCGCCGAGGTGCCCCCGCTGGTGACGACCCGCCCGCCCGGCCCGCCCGTCTCCTACGGCGACTCGCCCTTCGCCAACCAGGAACTGCTGCTGGGCGCCCGCGTGTACGAGGATCCGCAGGCGCCCGGGGTGTGCCGCGCGGGCACCGAGGCCTACCTGTTCGCACCGGAGTACAACGCCACGGCCCGCCTCGCCGACGGCCCGGCCCTCCGTCTGAACGGCAACGCCCCCCGCAACCGGGCCGCCCTCCAGCCGCTGGGCGTCTCCCGCGGCGCCTCCTCGGCGCTGGTCTTCGACGCCGCCCCGCCCGCCCGCTGGACCCTGTCGTGCCTGGACCGCACCCGCCTGGACGCGGCGGTGGCCGCCCTTCGGGCCACGGCCGCGACCTCGGTCCGGGTCGGCTCCTCGGGCGTGCGGGCCGTGCTGCCCGCGGGCAGCACGGGGACGGCGGTCCTCTCCGTGCCCGCGATCGCCGGCTGGACCTGCAACGACCGGCCCGCCTCGGCGCACCTGGGGCTGGTCGCGGTCCCGCTGGCCCCCGGCACCACACGGGTCGACTGCTCCTTCCGCCCACCGGGCCTGCTGCCCGGACTGGCGGTCGCGGCACTGGCGCTGACGCTCCTGGCGGTCACCGCCGTCAGGAGCCGCGGGACCGGCCCGCCCTAGGTCCTGTCGTCAAAGTGGCGCCGGTCAGGCCCGCGGTGTCCGGTGCCGTGCATCGCAAGGCGGAGGCGCGCCCGAGTACTGGACGTACGTGGGCGCCCCGACAACGCGGCGAGGTGCGGTGCCGGGCGCCGCGGGCCAGGTGCAACTTTGACGACAGGGCCTAGTCCGTCAGCGGACCTGGCTCAGCCACTGCAGGGTGCGGCGGATCTCCGACGGGAAGGGGTGGGTCGGGCCGTGCAGCCGCTCCGCGTCGAACAGCAGCCGGGCCAGGGTCTCGTGGGCCGCCGGCCGGTCCCCGAGGGACAGCAGCAGCTGCGCGATCCGGCGGCGGATCTCCAGCGGCAGGGTCTGGTCCGGGTTGGCGTAGCGGTTCTCGAAGTACGGGAGCAGCGAGCGGTACTCCGCCAGGGCCGCGGCGGGCTCGCCGAGCTGCTCCAGGCACTGCGCCGCCTCGTAGCGGAACCGCAGGGACTGCGGGTCGCCCACCGGGAACTCCTCGGCGAGGCGGCGCAGTTCGGGCAGAGCGCGGCGGTACTGGCCGTCGTCCATCAGCGTGGCTGCGTACTGCTTGCGCAGCGAGCGGACCACCGGTGAGTGCTCGCCGTGCTCGGCGGCCGCCGCGGGGAGGATCCCGCCGAGGATGTCGACGGCCTGCGTGAGCCGGCCCTGGTCCAGGAGCGTGCGGGCCTGGTCCACGGCGCCCGGGATGTCAGGCTTCTGCGGCGCCTGCACCGGCGCGGGGGTCCGCGTGGGCGTCGGCGCGGACGTGGGCGGCACGGGGGTGTCCGCCGGGGTGGTCGTCGGCGGGGCGGTCGGCCGCGGCGGGATCACCGCGGCCCGGTCCGGCCAGGGGGCCTGGGGGCGGACGAAGGGCCGGGTCGGGTCGAGCGGGCGGGCCGGGCCGCGGCCGTCGCGGGCCGGCAGCAGCGGGCTCAGGGCCTCGTATACCTCCTGCGCCGAGGACGGCCGGTCCTGCGGGTCCTTGGCGAGCAGGCGCATCAGGAGCGCCTCCAGCTCCTGCGGGACCTCCGGGCGCTGCGGGCGGACCGGGACGGGGGCCTCGTACAGGTGGCGGTGGAGCACGCCCAGGGCGGTGGACCCGGCGAAGGGAACGTTGCCGCTGAGCAGTTCGTACAGGAGCACGCCGAGCGCGTACAGGTCGGTGTACGGGCCCACGGCGCCGCTCATCGCCTGCTCGGGCGCCATGTACGCGGGGCTGCCGATCGGCGTGCCGGTGCTGGTGAGGCGGGTGGTGTCGGTGTCCATCACCGAGGCCACGCCGAGGTCGAGCACCAGGACGGTGCCGTCGGGGCGGACCATCACGTTGCGCGGCTTGAGGTCGCGGTGGACGATCGGCACGGCGTGCACGGCCGACAGCACCGAGCACAGCTGCGCGACGACCGCGACCGCCCACTGCCAGGGGTACGGGCCGTGGGCGGACACGTGCGCGGCGAGGTGGTCGGCGAGGTCGGAGCCCTCGACGTAGCCCATCACGAGGAACAGCTCGTCGCCGTCGCTGCCCGCGTCGTGGACGGTGACGAGCCCGGGGTGGTCCACCTGGGCCGTGACCCGGCATTCGCGCACGAAGCGGCGGCGCAGCTCCTCGGCGACGGTGCCGGGGCCGGCGACCTTGTCGGGGCGCAGCAGTTTGACGGCGACCCGCCGGTCCAGACGGCGGTCGTACGCCGTCCAGACCTGGCCCATGCCGCCCTGTCCGAGGATGCTCGCCAGCTGGTAGCGGTCTCCGATGAGGCGTTCGCTCACTGCTGCGGATCCCGGAAGGCGGTCTGGTTCGGGTCCTGGTGGTGCCCGCCGGGCGGCGGGGTCTGCTTGCGCAGCAGCTCGCTGAGCTCGTCGAGTTCGGCGCGGACCTGCCCGATGCGCGGGGGCGGCGTCGGCTGCGGCGGGACCTGCGGGACGGCGGGCGTCTGGCCGGAGACGACGGTGGGCCCCTGCGAGGCGTGCGGGTAGCCGTAGGACGGCGAGGTCTGCTGCGGGTGGCCGTACGAGGTGGTCTGCCCCGGGTACCAGGGCGCGGGCGCAGCGGCCCTGACGGCCTCGTGGTGCTTGATGTCGGCGACGAGGAAGTACACGCAGATCGCGAAGCCCGTGAAGATCGAGCCACCGGCGCCGAGATTGCCCTGCCAGGCGTTGACGTCGGGCGTCGGGTCCAGCTGGATGAGCGTCATCCAGACGACGGCGAGCACACCGCTGGCCACCAGCAGCGTCCAGTCCCGGGACTTCCGGGTGACCAGCGCCAGCCGCAGCATCGAGCCCCACGCCAGGAAACCGCAGCTCAGAAGGGGCAGCAGCGTGAACACCACGCGCAGTGCCACCACGCTGCCCGAGGTGGACTGGGGGGCGTGCTGCGGCGGAAGGCCGGGGCCGTGCATCGCTGCTCCTGACGGGCCGTGCGGAAGGGGTTTCGGGTCTGAGGGTATACAGCGTTCCCGGCCATCAGTGAGGGGATGCGCGCAACCGTTGCAGGGTCGCAGCACGACCCGCTCCGGCATGCCGGGCGCGGCCGGGGAGCACGCAGCTCCCCGGCCGCGCCCGCGCAGGGTTACGAGCCGAGGATGGTGGTGAGGAACTCTCCGGTCCAGGCCAGCAGTTCGCGGCCCACCACCGGCTTGCCGCCGATCTTGCCCGCCTTGGGGCGCGGGACCAGGATCTGCGAGGTCGCGGGCTTGAGGACCGTGCCCGGATAGAGCCGCTTGAGGCGCAGCTCCTGCGACTCGCGCAACTCCACCGGCCCGAAGCGGACGTTGTTGCCCTGGAGGGTGATGTCCCCGACCCCGCAGGCCCGTGCCAGCATCCGCAGCCCGGCCACCAGCAGCAGGTTCTCCACCGGCTCGGGGAGCTTGCCGTAGCGGTCGGTGAGTTCCTCGCGGACGGCCTTGATGTCCGCCTCGGAGGTGGCCGACGCGATGGACCGGTACGCCTGCAGGCGCAGCCGCTCGCCCGGCGCGTAGTCGTGGGGGACGTGCGCGTCGACCGGCAGCTCGATCTTGACCTCCAGCGGCGGCTCCTCCTCCACCCCGCCGTTCTCGACGGCGGCCCGGTAGTCGGCCACCGCCTCCCCGACCATGCGGATGTACAGGTCGAAGCCGACGCCCGCGATGTGACCGGACTGCTCGCCGCCGAGCAGGTTGCCCGCGCCGCGGATCTCCAGGTCCTTCATCGCCACGTACATGCCGGCGCCCATCTCGGTGTGCTGGGCGATCGTCGCGAGCCGCTCGTGCGCGGTCTCCGTCAGCGGCTTCTCCGGCGGGTACAGGAAGTAGGCGTACCCGCGCTCGCGGCCGCGGCCGACGCGGCCGCGCAGCTGGTGCAGCTGCGACAGGCCGAAGTTGTCGCCGCGCTCCACGATCAGGGTGTTGGCGTTGGAGATGTCGATGCCCGACTCGACGATGGTCGTGGAGACGAGGACGTCGAACTTCTTCTCCCAGAAGTCGACGACGACCTGCTCCAGCGCCTGCTCCGACATCTGGCCGTGCGCCGTCGCGATCCGCGCCTCGGGCACGATCTCGCGCAGCTTGGCCGCGGCCCGGTCGATGGACTCGACCCGGTTGTGGATGTAGAAGCACTGGCCCTCGCGCAGCAGTTCACGGCGGACGGCCGCGCCGATCTGCTTCTCCTCGTAGGGGCCGACGAAGGTGAGCACCGGGTGGCGCTCCTCGGGCGGGGTGGTGATCGTCGACATCTCGCGGATGCCGGTCACCGCCATCTCCAGGGTGCGCGGGATCGGCGTCGCGGACATCGTCAGCACGTCGACGTTGGCCCGCAGCTTCTTCAGCTGCTCCTTGTGCTCCACGCCGAAGCGCTGCTCCTCGTCGACGATGACCAGGCCCAGGTCCTTGAACTTCGTCTCCTGGGAGAACAGCCGGTGCGTGCCGATGACCACGTCCACCGAGCCTTCCCGCAGGCCCTCCAGCGTCGCCTTCGACTCGGTCTCGCTCTGGAAGCGGGACAGCGCCTTCACGTTCACCGGGAATTGGCTGTAGCGCTCGGAGAAGGTCCCGAAGTGCTGCTGCACGAGCAGGGTGGTCGGGACGAGGACGGCGACCTGCTTGCCGTCCTGGACGGCCTTGAAGGCGGCGCGCACCGCGATCTCGGTCTTGCCGTAGCCGACGTCGCCGCAGATCAGCCGGTCCATGGGGACCGACTTCTCCATGTCCTCCTTCACCTCGGCGATGGTGGTGAGCTGGTCGGGCGTCTCCGCGTACGGGAAGGCGTCCTCCAGCTCGCGCTGCCAGGGGGTGTCGGGGCCGAAGGTGTGCCCGGGAGCCGCCATGCGCGCGCTGTAGAGCTTGATGAGGTCGCCGGCGATCTCCTTGACGGCCTTCTTCGCGCGCGCCTTGGTCTTGGTCCAGTCGGCGCCGCCGAGCCGGTGCAGGGTCGGGGCCTCGCCGCCGACGTACTTGGTGACCTGCTCCAGCTGGTCGGTGGGGATGTAGAGGCGGTCGCCGGGCTGGCCGCGCTTGGCGGGGGCGTACTCGACGAGGAGGTACTCGCGGGTGGCGCCCTGCACGGTGCGCTGGACCATCTCGACGTAGCGGCCCACGCCGTGCTGCTCGTGGACGATGTAGTCGCCGGCCTCCAGGGTCAGCGGGTCGATCGTCTTGCGGCGGCGGGTCGGCATCCTGCCGAGGTCCTTGCTCGCGGTCCGCTGCCCGGTCAGGTCGGTCTCGGTGAGCACGGCCAGGCGCAGCGCCGGGTCGACGAAGCCGTTGTCGATCGAAGCGCAGGAGACGTGGACCAGGCCGGGCTCCAGGACGTCCAGGTCGGACTCCAGCCGGGCGGCGATGCCTTCGCCCGCGAGCACCTCGACGGTACGGGCGGCCGGGCCGTGGCCCTCGGTGAGGTAGACGGTGTGCCAGCCGCCGGCGATCCACCCCTTGGTGTCGGCCAGGGCGCGGGCGGTGTCGCCGCGGTAGGCCTCCGGGGCCTGCATGCCCAGCTTGAGGGTGTCGGCGGCCAGGTCGGTGTCGTCCGCGGCGAACGGGGAGATCGACCACCACATCATGTCCAGCTCGCGGGCCCGGTCGCGGACGTCGGCGATGCCGCGCAGCGACGCCGCCCCGACGTCGATGGGCGCGTCGCCGCCGCCCGCGGTGGCCGCCCAGGACGCCATCAGGAACTCCTGGCTGGTGGCGACGAGGTCGGCGGCCCGGGTCCGGACCCGCTCGGGGTCGCAGACGACGGCCATCGCCCCGGCGGGCAGCACGTCGATGAGCAGTTCCATGTCGTCGACCAGGACCGGCGCGAGGGACTCCATGCCCTCCACCGCGATCCCCTCGGCGATCTTGCCGAGCAGTTCGCCGAGTTCCGGGTGGGCCTCGGCGAGGGCCAGGGCCCGCTCGCGCACGGCGTCCGTCAGCAGCAGCTCACGGCAGGGCGGCGCCCACAGGCCGTGCTCGGCGATCTCCAGGGACCGCTGGTCGGCCACCTTGAAGTAGCGGATCTCCTCGACCTCGTCGCCCCAGAACTCCACGCGCAGCGGGTGTTCCTCGGTGGGCGGGAAGACGTCGAGGATGCCGCCGCGGACGGCGAACTCGCCGCGCTTCTCGACGAGCTCGACGCGTGCGTACGCGGCCGCGGCGAGGGCTTCGGTGACCTCGCCCAGATCGGCGCCCGCCCCCTGCCGCAGGCTCACCGGTACGAGCTCCCCCAGGCCCTTGACCTGCGGCTGGAGCACGGACCGGATGGGGGCGACGATCACGCTGACGGGCCCTGCGGCCGGGTCGTCCTTGCTGGGGTGGACCAGGCGGCGCAGTACGGCGAGCCGGCGGCCCATGGTGTCGCTGCGCGGGCTGAGCCGCTCGTGCGGGAGGGTCTCCCAGGACGGGTAGTCGGCCACCTCGTCGGGCGGCAGCAGGGAACGCAGCGCGGCGGCCAGGTCCTCGGCCTCGCGGCCTGTGGCGGTGACGGCCAGCACGGTCCGCCCGGTCCGCCGGGCCAACGCGGCGATCGCGAAGGGACGCGCGGCGGGCGGTCCGACGAGGTCCACGTGCATGCGGTTGCCGTCACCGGCCGCGGTGACCGCCTCGGTGAGGGCGGCGTCCCGGGTGACGGCGTCGAGCAGTCCGTGCAGGCTCATGAGGAGGCTTTCCGTCCGGTGAGATCTGGGGCTGGGGCTGGGATGGGGGCGTGGAGGGGGCAACGCGAAGCACCCGACACGTCGTACGGGCCGGGGGTTCCCACCCTACGACGGCGCCCGCGACGACGCGCGAGGGATTCGGGTCACGGCGCGGGCCCCGACCCACCTCACCCCTGTGACGTTGCTCCCGCTTTACGATGTTGACGTAACCACCGTCTGAGCTCGCCGCGTCCCTGTCCGCATGAGTTCACGCCGAACGGCCGAGGAGCACGAGTCCGTGACGAGCGATGCCATAGCCCGCCCGGCACCGGCCCCCCAGGCCCCGCCCCGGGCGGCCGGGCCGCGCCGGGCCGGACCCTGGCTGGTGGCCTGCGGGCTGTTCCTCGTCTACCTGGTGCTGTCCGTCGGCCGGTTCCGCCGCATGGACTGGGCCTCGTGGGACCTGGGGATCTTCGAGCAGGCGATCCGGGCGTACGCCCACCTCCAGGAGCCCGTCGCCGACCTGAAGGGGCCGGGCGCGAACATCCTCGGCGACCACTTCAGCCCGATCATCGCGCTCGTCGCACCCGTCTACCGGGTCTTCCCCGGGCCGATCACGCTGCTGGTCGTCCAGGCCGCGCTGTTCGCGCTCTCCGCGGTCCCCGTCACCCGGGCGGCCGGGCGCCTGCTGGGCCGGGCCCGCGGGATCGCCGTCGGCGTCGCGTACGGACTGTCCTGGGGCATCCAGCGGGCGGTGGAGTTCGACTTCCACGAGATCGCCTTCGCCGTGCCGCTGCTGGCCTTCGCCCTGGAGGCGGTCCTGGCCCGGCGCTGGCGGGCCGCCCTGCTGTGGGGGCTGCCGCTGGTCCTGGTCAAGGAGGACCTCGGCTTCACGCTGGCCGCCCTGGCCGTCGTGGTGGCCTGGCGCGCCCGCGCGACCGACCGGCGCACCGCCGTGACCGCGCTCGGCGTCGCGGCCGCCGCGTGCGTGTTCGCCGTGCTGGTGTTCACCGTTCTCATACCGGCCTTCGCGACCGACGGCTACGGCTACTGGCACAAGATCGACGGGGAGGGGCCCTTCGCCGGCCTCGGCACCAAGCTGGCCACGCTGGGCTGGGTGCTGATCCCCACCTCCGGGCTGCTCGCCCTGCGCTCCCCGCTGCTGCTGGTCGCCGCGCCCACCCTCGGCTGGCGGTTCCTGTCCGGGGACGACCACTACTGGTCCACCGACTGGCACTACAGCGCCGTCCTGATGCCCGTCGTCGCGCTCGCCCTGGTCGACGCGATCGACACCGTCCGCCGCGGCGACCGGCCCCGGCTGCGCGCCTACGCCCTCCAGATGCCCACGGCGGTGCTCGCCGCCTCCCTCGCCCTGGCCATGACGAGCATGCCGACCGCCAAGCTCACGGAGGCGTCCACCTACGAGAAGCCCGACCGCGTCACCGCGATCGAACGGCTCCTCGACCGGATTCCCGACGGGGCCACCGTGGAGGCGGACACCACCCCGCTGACCCGGCTGACCTCCCGCTGCCGCGTCCTGTGGATCGGCGGCAGCAAGGGCGTCGTACCGGACTGGATCACCCTCGACAACGGCAACAAGTGGGCCGGCGAGGACCCGACCCACTACGCCTCCCAGCTCCACCCCGGCGAGCGCTACACCCTGGTGGGCGAGGCCGGGGGCGTGGTCCTGATGCAGCGCGCCACCACCGGCTGAGCGGGCCCGTACCCCGCCGCGACAAGGGCGCAGGCCCGGGACGCGGTGTCCCGGGCCTGCGCCCACCCCCGTTCGAACGCGGCGCCGGCTACTCGCTCGCGATGGCGTTCAGGACGTTCATCCGGCCGGCCCGGAAGGCCGGGACCAGTGCGGCGAACAGGCCCACGAAGGCCGACGCCGCGAACACCCCGATGATGGTCGGCCACGGGATCTCCAGGACCTTCAGGCCCTCCAGCGCCAGCAGCTGCTGGGCGGTGGCCCCCCAGCCCATGCCCAGCCCGAGGCCGAGCAGGGCGCCGAAGAGGGCGATGACGACCGACTCCAGGCGGATCATGCGGCGCAGCTGGCGGCGGGAGAGGCCGATGGCGCGCATCAGGCCGATCTCGCGGGTCCGCTCGACCACCGACAGGGCGAGGGTGTTCACCACGCCGAGCACCGCGACGACGATCGCGAGGCCGAGGAGGCCGTAGACCATGTTCAGCAGCTGGCCGACCTGGTCCTTCAGGGCCTGCTTGTAGTCGGCCTGGTTGCGCACGACGTACTGCGGGTACTCGCTCAGCGCCTTCTTGACCGACGCGTACGCGGCGGTGTCGGACTGACCGTCCTTCGCGGTGGCCAGCATCATGAAGGGCAGCGGCATCCGGTCCGCAGGGACGTTCGCCCGGGCGGTCTCGGTGCTGACGTACTTCATGCCCTTGTCGAGGTTGCCCTCGTCGCTGGTGATGGCCGCGACCTTCAGCTTGACCGTCTTGCCGCCGGTGAAGGCGACCGTCATCTCGTCACCGGTCCTGATGCCGTGCGCGCTGGCGTAGAGCGAGCCGACCGACATGGAGCCCGCGCCGTAGGCGTCCGCGTGCTCACCGGCGGTCATCTTGCGCCGGATGTCCTTGGCGTACGTCGGGTCCGTCGCGCCGACGTCGGTCTTCTCGGTGCTGCCGTCGGGCGCGGTGAGCGTGACCTCCAGCTGCCGGTAGGCGGTGACGTGGTCGAGGCCGGGGGTGGCGCGCAGCGCCTGCTCGGCCTGCGGCAGGACGGGCTGGCCGGACTCGGAGGCGACGATGTAGTCCGCGCCGACCGACTTGTCGAGCTCGTCGGTCGCGGAGGCCACCATCGAGGAGCCGACCACCGACAGGCAGGCGACCAGCGCGAGGCCGATCATCAGGGCGGCTGCGGTCGCGCCGGTGCGGCGCGGGTTGCGCAGGGCGTTGCGCTCGGCGAGCCGGCCCACCGACCCGAAGGGCCGCAGGACCACGCCGGAGAGCACCCGCACCACGCCCGCGGCGAGCAGCGGGCCGATCACGATGAAGCCGACGAGGGTGAGGACGACGCCCAGTCCCAGCCAGAGGGATCCGGCCGCGGCCTTCTCGGCGGTCGCGGCGAGGTAGAGGCAGGCTCCGCCGACGGCGGTGAGGACCAGGCCGAGGGCGGCGCGGACCCGGCCGGCCTTCTTGTCGCCGGGGCTTCCGGACTCGCGCAGGGCGGCCATCGGGGAGACCTTGCCGGCCCGGCGGGCCGGGACGAAGGCGGAGACGACGGTCACGACGACGCCGAGGACGATGCCGACGACGGGCGTGGTCCAGGCGACCGTCAGGTCGTCGGTGGACAGGTGCATTCCCATCTGGCCCATGAGGGCCATCAGACCCACGGCCAGGCCCACACCCGCGGCGACGCCCAGGACCGAGCCGACCACGCCGAGCAGGAAGGCCTCCACGACCACGGACTTCAGGACCTGCCCGCTGTCGGCGCCGATGGCGCGCATGAGGCCGATCTCCCGGGTGCGCTGGGCGACCAGCATGGAGAAGGTGTTGAAGATCAGGAAGATGCCGACGAGGAAGGCGATGCCGGCGAAGCCGAGCATGACGTACTTCATGACGTCGAGGAAGGCGCCCACGTCCTTGCGGTTGGCGTCCGCGGCCTCCTTGGCGGTCTGGAGCTTGTAGGCGTCCGCCCCGAGGGCGCTCGCGACGTTCGTCTTGAGCTGCTCGTCGCTCACCCCGTCCTTGGCGGTGACGTTGACGTGCGTGAAGGAGTCGGCGGAGCCGAGCAGCGACTTCTGGGCGGTGGCCGTGTCGAAGTAGACGACGGCCGCGCCCGGGTTGGTCACGGTGAAGGCGGCGATACCGGTGATCTTCGCGCGGATGTCGCCGGTGATGGCGATGGTGCGCAGCTCGTCACCGAGCTTCAGGCCGTGCTTCTTCGCGGTGTCGGCGTCGACCATCACCTCGGTGGGGCCGCGCGGCGCCTGCCCCGAGGTGATCTTCATGGACTTCAGCTCGTTGTCGCTCCAGTTGCCCGCGATGGTCGGGGCGCCCGTGGTCGAGCCCATGTTCTCGTTCTGGGCGTTGACCACCGTGACGGCCATCGAGACGACGCCGCCCTCGGCGCTCTTGACGCCCTCGGCCTTCCTGACCTGCTCGACGACCGAGCCCGCCAGCATCTCGGGCTTGCCGCGGTCGGGGGTCTCCTCGCCGCTCTCGGCGGCCTTGGGGCTGACCGTCACGTCGGAGTTGGTGACCGCGAACAGCTTGTCGAAGGTGGTGTTCATGGTGTCGGTGAACACAAGGGTGCCGCAGACGAACGCGACGGAGAGCAGGACCGCGACGGCCGAGAGCGCCATCCGCCCCTTGTGCGCGACGAAGTTGCGCCGCGAGGTCTTCAGGACGGTGTTGCTCATGAGGTCCGCCCGCGCGCGTCGAAGTCCTTCATCCGGTCCAGGACCTGGTCGGCGGTGGGCGCGTGCATCTCGTCGACGATCCGGCCGTCGGCCAGGAAGATGACGCGGTCGGCGTAGGACGCGGCCACGGGATCGTGGGTGACCATGACGATGGTCTGGCCGAGCTCGTCCACCGAACGGCGCAGGAAGCCGAGGACCTCGGCGCCCGCACGGGAGTCCAGGTTTCCGGTCGGCTCGTCACCGAAGATGATCTCGGGGCGGGCGGCGAGGGCACGGGCCACGGCCACCCGCTGCTGCTGGCCGCCGGACAGCTCGGTCGGCCGGTGCTTGAGCCGGCCGGCCAGGCCCACCGTCTCCACCACCCGGTTCAGCCACTCCGCGTCGGGCCTGCGGCCCGCGATGTCCATGGGGAGCGTGATGTTCTCCAGGGCGTTGAGCGTGGGCAGCAGGTTGAAGGCCTGGAAGATGAAGCCGATCCGGTCGCGGCGCAGCCGCGTGAGCTTCTTGTCCTTCAGCCCGGTGATCTCGGTGTCGTCCAGGTGGATCTGCCCGCTGGTCACCGTGTCGAGGCCGGCGAGGCAGTGCATCAGCGTGGACTTGCCGGAGCCGGAGGGGCCCATGATCGCGGTGAACTGGCCGCGCATGATGTCCACGTCCACCTCGTCGAGGGCGACGACACGCGTCTCCCCGGAGCCGTAGGCCTTGACGACCTTCCGCGCCCGGGCCGCGACGGCAGCATGCCCTCCAGTACCCCCGTGCCTGGTTTCGGTCATTGCCGTTGTCACGGTCTGTCTCCTTCTTCGCAATGCGTGCGTGTGCGTGTCCGTGCGTGCGTGTTCCGCCGGGACGAGTCTCCGGCGGCGGGGCCCTGCGGCGCGCTGGTGCCCGTAGCCGTATCCACCCGGGGGTTAACCCCACCCGGCCCCCCGGTTCGTATGCTCCAGTCAAGAAGACGCCGCGCGCCGCCACCTCCTCCGCCGGGAGGAAACGCCCCTGGCCCGTAGTGCGGAGGGACCCCTAGGGGTTGTCCGCCCTTCGGACGACACGGCCTGGGGGATACCGCCCGCCGGGAGGCGGTGAGATGGTGTCACCCGCAACTACGTGCAGGGGGAAGGAATCTCGGTGCCGGCAGCGGACAGCACGGACGCGGGCCCGGACGGCATACCCGCCGGGCCGGCGGGCGCCGCCCCGGGTGCCGCCGTTCCGGCCACGGACGGTACGGCCGGCGGGGCCGCCGGCCCGGGGACGGACACGGCGGGCGGCGGCACGGACCGGCCGGGGGGACGTCCCGCGACCCCCGTGGTCGCCTCCCTGATGCTCGGCATGGCCCTCGTCGCCCTCGACAGCACCATCGTGGCCACCGCCGTCCCGCAGATCGTCGGCGACCTCGGCGGCTTCTCCGTCTTCTCCTGGCTCTTCTCCGGCTACCTGCTCGCCGTCACCGTCACCCTGCCGGTCTACGGCAAGCTGTCCGACACCTTCGGCCGCAAGCCCGTCCTGCTCTTCGGCATCGCCCTCTTCCTCCTCGGCTCGCTGCTGTGCGCGTCCGCCTGGAACATGGCCGCCCTCATCGCCTTCCGCATCGTCCAGGGCCTGGGCGGCGGCGCCCTCCAGGGCACCGTCCAGACCCTGGCCGCCGACCTGTACCCGCTCAAGGAACGCCCGCGGATCCAGGCCCGCATGTCCAGCGTCTGGGCCACCTCGGCCGTGGCCGGCCCCGCCCTCGGCGGACTGCTCGCCTCCTACGCGCACTGGCGGTGGATCTTCCTGATCAACCTGCCGCTGGCCGCCCTCGCCCTGTGGATGATCACCCGCCACCTGACCGAGCCCGTACGCTCCCCCGGCCGCCGCGGCCCGGTCGACTGGGCGGGCGCCCTGGGCGTCTTCTGCTGCGGCGGCCTGCTGCTCTTCGCGCTCGTCCAGGGCGGGGTCGCCTGGCCCTGGCTGTCCGCGCCCTCCCTGGGCCTGCTCGGCGCGAGCGCCGTCCTGGCCGCCGTGGTCGTCCGGGTGGAACGCCGGGCGGAGGAACCGATCCTTCCCGGCTGGGTGTGGCGCCGGCGCACCATCGCCGCCGTCAACCTGGCCATGGGCGCGCTCGGCCTGCTGATGGTCGCCCCGATGGTCTTCATGCCGACGTACGCCCAGTCCGTCCTGGGCCTCGGTCCCGTAGGCGCCGGACTCGTCATGTCCGTCATGACCCTGAGCTGGCCCGTCACCGCCGCCCTCAGCCAGCACGTCTACCGGCGCATCGGCTTCCGCAACAGCGCGGCGGTCGGCATCGGCCTCGCCGCGGTGGTCCTGTACTCCTTCACCCTGCTGCCCCACCCCACCCGGCCCTGGCAGCCCGCCCTGATCATGCTGCTGCTCGGTGCCTCGCTCGGCCTCTTCCAGCTCCCGCTGATCGTCGGGGTCCAGTCCACCGTGGGCTGGGCCGAACGCGGCACGACCACCGCCTCGGTGCTCTTCTGCCGCCAGGTCGGCCAGAGCGTGGGCGCCGCCCTGCTCGCCGCCGTCGCCAACGCCACCATCGCCGCCCGCCTGGCGGACGCCCCCGTCGCGGGACTACCGCGTCACCTGGACGACGTGGCCAAGGCCCTGGAACACCCGGACCTGCTCCCCCGGGCCGCCGCCGACCACCTGCGCGGGGCCGTGGCCGCCGCGGTGGAACACATCTTCCTCGGGGCGACGGCGGCGGCCGTGGCCGCGCTGCTGGTCCTGCTCCTGGTGGCGCCCAGGCGGTTCCCCGTCCTCCCCGAACTGCGCGACGACTGACGCCCGTCGTGTCGCCTTGTCATGGCCAGAGCAGTCGGCGACCCTCGTACGCAGCACCGTCATCCGGGGGGACACCATGGCATCCGCACTGCTCGCACTGCTGTTACTGGTCGCGCTGGCCGGCCCGGTCTGCCTGCGGCTGATCCGCCACCCGGCCTTCATCACCGGCCGCGACGGCCGCCTCTCCACCTCCACCGCGCTCGCCCTGGCCTGGACGGTGATCCTGGTCTGGCTGCTGCTCGCCGTCCTGGGCTACGGCCTCACCGCCGGCGGCGGAGTGACCTACTTCCGCGGCTCCGACGGCCCGTTGTCCACCCTGACGACGGTGTACCTGCCGCTGCTCGGCGGCCCGTACGTGGCGCTGATCGCCGCCAAGATCGTCGTCGGCCTGCGCGTGGAGCACGGCAGCCTGGCCAAACCGGCCGCCCCGCCGACCCCGTCGGGCCGCCGCCCGCTGCGGGAGCTCATCGCGAACGACAGCGGCCGCACCGACCTCGTCGACCTCCAGTACGTCACGCTCAGCGCGATCACGATGCTCTACGTCGTCCTCTTCTTCCTCGCCGACGTGGGCGCCGGCCTGCCCCGCCTGCCCGAGGAGATCTGGGCCCTGACGGGCGCACCGGCGGGCGCGTACCTCGTCAACAAGGTGGCCACCCGCGCCAACCCGGTGATCACCGGCGCCTCCGTCTCCGGCGACCGCCTCACGGTCGAGGGCGGCGGCTTCGCCGATGCCCGCCTCACCGTCGACGGCGCCCCCGTGCCCACCGAGACCGATCCCCTGACGGGCGCCCTGACCGCCCCCCTCCCGCCCCGGGCCCACCCGCCGCTCACCCTGGTGGTCACCGCCCGCGGGCTGCGCAGCGACCCGTACTGCTACGAGCCCGCCACGATCCCGGCCCAGCAGCCCGGGTGACCGCGACGGCACTCCCGCGGCCCGGCCCCCGGGACGGCTGAGGCCAGTCCTCGTCGTGGCGGGCGTCGTAGCGGGCCACGCGGGCTCCGGCGCCTCGGACTCCGGCGCCTCGGACTCCGGCGACGCGGACTCCGGCGACGCACCGGCGGCGGCGCGGGTGCGCGGAGAGGAACAGCAGCGCGCAGTCGTGGACCTCGCCCTCCCGCCCCTGGCCGGCCTGCGGGCCCGTCAGCAGTTCCGCGACCGCGTCCGCCCGTTCGGCCGCCTCAGCCCTCCGCCGGGGCTCGCCCCGTCAGCGACGACAGGCTCGCCTTCACATGGGCCATGTGTGCCCGCATCTCCTCCTGGGCCTCCGCGTGCTCGCGCAGCACCCGCTCCGTCTCCCGTGCGATCCGCTCCTGAGCCACCCTCGCCCGCGCCACCGACTCGGCGCCCCGGGCCTCCGCGTCCTCCTGCCCGTGCCGCGCCGCCTCCTCCGCCTCCGCGTACCCCCGCCGCGCCTCCGCCAGCACGGCCTCCGCGCACCGCTCCGCCTCCGCGTGCCGCGCGTCCGCCTCGGCCTCCCGCGCCGCCGACTCCCGGCCGGCCGCCTCCCAGCGCTCCCCCTGCTCCCGCTCCCGCTCCACCCGGGCCGCCTCCGCCCGCCGCCGCACCTGCGCCAGTGCCGCCGCCGCGTCCGCCCGCCACCCGTCCGCGTCCTGACGGGCCTCCGCCCGCAGGTCGTCCGCCTCCCGCTCCGCCCGCGACAGGCCCTGCCGCGCGCGGACCTCGGTCTGCTCCCGCACCGCCTCCGCGTCGTCGCGCGCCAGTTCCGCCACCCGCTCGGCCCGCGCGCCGGCCGCGTCCAGGGTCGCGGCCGCGTCCGCCCGCGCCTCCGCCCGTACGGACTGCGCCTCCTCCTCCGCCAGCAGCAGGATCCGCCGGGCCCGTACGCCCAGCTCGTCGTACGTCTGCGGGGCGAGACGGGCGACCACCTCGCGCAGGCGTGCCGCCTCCGCCTCCATCTGCTTGGCCAGGACCGTCAGCCGCGCCACCCGCTCCCAGGCCTCGTCGCGGCTCCCGGAGAGCCGGGCGAGATACCGGTCGACCTCTTCGATGCGGTAGCCGCGACCTCGCACGGTCGCAATGGGTGCACTCATCCTGGATGCGCCTCTCTCGCGGGGATTCCCGTCAAGGATGCGCCATTTGCTCCCTGAAGCCCGAATGGCCGGGCCGAGGCCCCCTTCGAGGGGTCCCGACCCGGCCACTCACGCCGAGCACCTCACGTCGCCTCAGACGGCCGTCACAACAACCCGTCCCACATCTGCTCCAGCAGCACCGACCACCAGCTCTCCGGCGACGCCAGCGCCGCACTGTCCAGCCCCGCCAGATTCGCCTGGAAGTCGACGGTCCAGCGTCCCGCCTGCTCCGGCGTCAGATGCTGCCGCAGCCGCCACATGTGACCGAGCATCGCCATCGAGCGCACGAACTGCGGCAGGCTCGAGTTGACGAACTGCGGGGGCACCGGCGCACCTCCCGGACCACCCTCCACCGGCACCGCCACGATGTGCGCGGTCCCGTACTGCACGCACAGCGCCTTGCCGAAGTCGCTGCCGATCACGAGGTACGAGCCCGCGTCCGTCGCCGGCTGCACCTGCCGCTGCCCCGCCAGCTCGGCCAGCGTCGGCACCGGCTGCCCCGGCACCGCCTGCGCCCAGAAGAACGGCCCGAAATCGACCGGCAGCCCCGCCCACATCAGCGTCTGCGCCACGATCTCCGGCACGCCCTGGCGGGACACCGCCCGCTGGTCGAACCGGAACACGCCCTGCGGGCCGAACGCCGCCGCCAGCTCCTGCCCGATGGCCTCCAGCGGGATCGCCTGCTGCAGCGGGACCTGCGGCAGCGGCGCGCGCACCGGCGCCGGCCGCGCCGGACCGTCGGCGACCTGGTGCAGCTCGCCCTGGTGGGTGAGCAGGTGCCGCATGCCCTGCTGACGGCCCGCGTGGTCCTGCCCGTACGGGGCGACGCTCGTGATCCGCACCTGCGGCCACGTCTCCCGGATCATCCGGGCGCAGTAACCGCCGGGCAGCTCACAGGACTCCAGCTCGGTGTGCAGCTCCAGCACCTGCTGCGGCGGCACGTTCATCGCGCGCAGCTCGTAGAGGATCTGCCACTCCGGGTGCGGGGTACCGGGCGCCGAGCGGCGGATGAGCTGCTGCTCGGAGCCGTCGGGAGCGCGGTAGCGCAGCACCGCCTGGTAGCCGGGGCCGACCGTGGGCGCACCCGTCGGGGCCTGCGGCTGCGCCGCGGGCCCACCGGGCGGCGGACCGGGAGGGCCGGGAGGCTGGGGTACGCCGGGACCCGCGAGCATGGTCGCGGCGTGGTCGAGCCCGCCACCGGGAGCCCCGGGCGCACCGGGAGCCCCCGGCGGACCGGGGGGCTGGGGTACGCCGGGACCCGCGAGCATGGTCGCGGCGTGATGGGCCCCGCCACCGGGGGCCCCGGGCGGACCGGGCGGGCCGGGAGGCTGCGGCGCACCGGCCCCGGGAGCACCGGGCGGACCCGGAGGCGCCGGAGGCTGACCCGTCACGGCCGGACCGGCCAGCATCGTCGCGGCATGGTCGAGCCCACGGCCCAGCGACCCGGGGGCCCCGGGCGGACCGGGCGGACCGGGAGGCTGCGGCGCACCGGCCCCGGGAGCACCGGGCGGACCCGGAGGCGCCGGAGGCTGACCCGTCACGGCCGGACCGGCCAGCATCGTCGCGGCATGGTCGAGCCCACGGCCCAGCGACCCGGGGGCCCCGGGCGGACCGGGCGGGCCGGGCGGACCGGGGGGCTGCGGCGCACCGGCCCCGGGAGCACCGGGCGGGCCCGGAGGCGCCGGAGGCTGACCCGTCACGGCCGGACCGGCCAGCATCGTCGCGGCGTGATCGAGCCCGCCACCGGGAGCACCGGGGGCCCCGGGCGGGCCGGGGGGCGTCGACGGCTGCCCCGCACCCGGAGCGTCCGCGGCGCCGGGCCGCGGGACACGGGCCTTGCTGGTCGGCGCGTCGGCGATGTCCTGCGACGCCGAGTCCGGCGCGGGCGGGTCCAGGGCGGGCACGATCGCGGTCCTCGGCAGCTGGCTGCCCCCGGGCATCAGCGTCGTCTTCGCCTCGGAGGCCACCGAGGAGGACGCCGGGGCGTCGTCCAGGTCCGACCCGGACAGCGGCGGCGCGAACACGGTCGCCGGAAGCGGCACGGACGCGTCGTCGGTGCCGTTCACATCGGTCCCCGCCCACGGCGTGGCCCCGGTCGGCACGGCCGCCGCGGGCGTCGCCGGGACCCCGTCGTTGGCCGTCGGCTCGTACGGGATCTCACCACCGCGACGCAACGGCACCGCGTCCGCGGCGCCCGGCACCTCGGCGGGAGACCCGACCGGCCCGGACTCCGCGGCAGGCGCCGGCGCCGACGCGGAAGCCGAGCCGGAACCGGAGCCGGAGCCGGAGTCCGCGCCGGAGCCCGGGTCCGCGCCCGCAGCCGCGGCCGGCGTGCGCGGGATCCCCGCGCGGTCCGCCGCCTCCTGCAGCCACTCCGGCGGGCTCAGCATGAACGACGTCTGCTCCGAGTCGATCCGCGGCGGCGGAACCGAAGCCTCCGAGGGCGGTGTCGCGGCCGCGGCCCCGTACTCCTCCTCGTACCGGCGGATCACCTCACCCACCGGCAGTCCCGGCCACAGCGTGACCTCGCCGCTGTCCCGGGCGATGACCAGCCGCTGCCGGCCGCCCCCCGACACCGGGCCCGCCGCCCGGTCCTCCGCCCACACCACGAACCCGAGCCCGAACTCCCGTACGCGCACCTCCCGGTGCTGGTAGGCGGGCACGTCCCCGTTGATCCACTCCTCGGCGCGCTCCTGCGCCTGCGCAAACGTCACCATCGCGCCGTCACCCCTCATCCGAACCGGTGCGCGCCACCGGAACCGAACGCGCGAATCCGCCGTCCACCATCAGACCGGCCACCGTCTCCAGTTCCGGCGGGTTACCCGCCAACCGCTCCAGAAAGGCGTCGAAATCAACGCCGCACGGCAGCAACAGCCGCTCCACGCGCTCCTGCACCGACCATCCGTCCCGGTCGCGTGCGTCGTCGTAGGGGGAGAACCACACCGATCCGATGTCCTCGCCCTTGACCTTCAGCGCGAGCAGACCGCCCTGCGCGAAGGCCACGCACAGGTAGTCCTTCGTGAGGTGGTCGCGCAGGCACTTGTTGACGTACACGAGGTCGTTGATCGCGGCCTCCTCACGCACCGTGAAGAACGGCTGGTCGACCAGGACGCCCAGGTCCACGTCCAGACCGGCGCCCACCGGCGCGCAACCGCCCGCGGCCTTCAGGAACGAGCGGTACGCCTCGGGCAGCCGGTAGCCGAGGTCCTCCTCGACCCCCTGGACCTGCTCCTCACCGACCGACACCACCGTCTTCGGCAGGCCCATGTGCGCCGGGCGCACCTCCTGCAGCGGCCGCGTCCCGCGCTTGTCGTGGTCCACCGGAGCCGTCGCCAGGCCCGCGTGGTGCCGCAGCAGTGCCTTCACCTCGACGGGGACCAGCTCCATGCGCCGCGAACCGGCCACGTGGTGCCAGGTCCAGCCGTGCGGGGTGGCCACCGGTCCGACCGTGTCCCACAGCTCGTGCCCCGCGGCCTTCATCGCCGCGTTCGCGGACACGTAGTCGGTCAGCCGCAACTCGTCCACGCCGAAGCCCTCGGGCGGCTCGGCGATCTCCACCGCCGCGCGGGCGTAGGCGGAGAAGTCCGGATACCCGTCGCCGTCCATCCGCACTCCGTGGGGATGCCGAGCGGCCCGGACCGGGTCCGGGAAATGCACGACCTGCCCCGAGTAAGCGGCGTTGGGTGGCGCGGCCTGCTGCCCGAGCCGACCTGTCGTCATGGCGGTAGCCCCCTGCTGGATCTGGCTGGTTCACCACAGCCTATGCGCTGGCACAAGAGGCTCCCCCGCCCGCGACCCGCACACCAGCCCGAGGGCCGGGAACATCCGAATTGATACGAAAATTCGACCCCGCTTCCGTATGACAGATGACATTTGGCAGGCTGTCCCCGCAGCACGGGGGCGTGCGCGCAAGCGGTCACCACCGCCGCCACGGGAGGGAAAGCGCGACCATGCAGAACACGGCAACACGTACGGATCCGGGCGACGGCACCGCCGGAGCGGCCGGCACACTAGCCGAAGCGGGCGGCCCCGCCGGGGACCCACGCCTGCGCTGGAGCAGCAGCGACGGCCGGCCCGTGCCACCCGTCCTGCGCTTCCGCCGGGACGGCATCCTGCCCACCGTCGCCGCCGCCCTCTCCGTACGCGGCGAGACCCTGACCGGTACCGCCGGCAAGGCCGACCAGCCGCCCACGCTCCACCCGCTCGTCCAGGACTTCCTGGACACCCTGACCAGCGGCCAGCGCGAACGTTTCACCGGCCGATGTCCCGAGGCGATACTGCTGTCGCGCCACCTGGCCGCCGTCGAGGGCGCCCGCTCCCGGCGCGCGTCCCGCAAACCCCTCTCGCCCAGCGAGGCACGCCGCTCCCTCAAGCACGCGAAGATCACCGCACGGCGCATCCGCGAGGACGGCGACCCCCTCCACGGCAGCTACGCGCCCCCCTGCCGCTCCTGCGACGCCCTCCTCGCCCACTTCGGCGTACGCTCCGTCGACCTCACCCCAGCCGAGTAGCCATGACGACCACCTCCGCCTCCTACGACCGCTCCTCGACCACCCGCTTCCCGGTCGCGGTGGACTCCGCGCTGCGGACCGCCGGGTGGGAACCCGGCCGCTGGGACATCAAGCAGGCCGAGTACTGGGCCGACGCCCTGCGGGACCACACCACCCCCGCGGGTCACCGGCACACGGTGTTCCCCGCCGCCGTCGAGGCCTGGGCCGAGTTCGGCGGCCTCACCGTCGCCGCCCCCGGCCCGGGCCGTCAGATCGCCCCGGTCCCGGTGCGCATCGACCCCCTCACCGGGCTGCACCTCGCGCGCACCTTCGCCGATCTGGGCCGGGCCCTGTCCACGCAGCTCTGCCCGCTCGGGGTCGAGGCCGACGGGGAGTCCCACCTCGCGCTCGACCGCGAGGGCCGCGTCTACGGCATCGACCACACAGGCGACTGGTACCTCGGCCCCACCGTCGACGATGCCCTCACCCTCCTCCTGACGGGCCTCCAGCCCCCTCGCCTCGCGCTCCCGCCGGGGTGACGGCCGAGGCTCCGGCCCCGGCCGAGGGGTCAGCGCAGGGGGAGGACCGCCGAGACGCGGAAGCCGCCCGCGTCCGTCGGGCCCGACACGAAGACCCCGCCCAGCCCGAGCACCCGCTCCCGCATCCCGACCAGCCCGTTCCCCCCGCTCGGGAGGCCGACCCCGTCCGCCGGCCCCTCGCACGGGCCGTTCTCCACCTGCATCGCCACCTCGCCGTCGCGGTGCGCGAGCCGCACCACGACCCGCGCCCCCGGAGCGTGCTTGTGGCAGTTCGTGAGCGCCTCCTGCACCACGCGGTACGCCGTCTGCTCCACCTCCGCCGCGTAGTCCTCGCCCGCGCCCTGGACGATCATCTCCACGACCATCCCGGCCGCCCGCGACTGCCCGACCAGGGCTTCCAGCTCGGCCAGCGAAGGCCCCTCCTCCGGGCCGCCCGCGAGCGCGGCCGGGCCCGCCGTCGCCACGGCCGCGGCCACGGCGGCCACGGCCGGCTTGGGCGCCGCCCGCAGCACGCCGAGCATCTCCCGCAGCTCCGTGAGCGCCTGCCGCCCCATGTCCCCCACCAGTGCGGCGTTCTTCGCCGCCCGGGCCGGGTCCTTGGCCGCGACCGCCTCCAGCGCGGCCGCGTGCACCACCATCAGCGAGACCCGGTGGGCGACCACGTCGTGCATCTCCCGCGCGATCCGGGTCCGCTCCTCCGTACGGGCCCACTCGGCCCGCTCCTCCGCCCGGTCCGCCAGCAGCGACAGCTCCCGCTCCAGCGAGTCGGCCCGCTCCTGCAGGCTCTCCATCAGCCGCCGCCGGGCGCCGATGTAGAGCCCGAGCAGCACCGGCGGCACGGTCAGGGCGATCGCGACGAAGCCGGACAGGGCGACCACGAGCGCCGGATCGGCCTCCACGTCGCCGCGCGTCTTCAGGTACATGACGATGAAGGTCGCGACGAGCGACATCGACGCGAGCCCGGCGATGATCCGCCGCGGCACCTCGGACGAGGCGAGCGTGTACATGCCCGCCACCGACAGCAGGAACCCCATCTCGGCCGGCGCCACGGCGATCCCCACGAGCACCACCGCGATCGGCCATCGCCGGCGCAGTACGAGCGTGGCCCCCACCACGGCCCCGAACAGCACCCCGGCGGCCGTGGGGATCCCGGCCTCGCGCGCGAAGCCGATCCCCTCCCACGCGCACTCGGCGGCGGACAGCGCGGTCAGCGCCAGGTCCACCGCGACGTCCCGCCTCCGCGTCCACCACAAAGGCGGCCCGGCAAGGCCTTGCTCTTCCCCCGTACTGGTCATGCCGTCCAGCGTACGCAGGCGCCCCTACAGACCACCGACAGCGACAACTCCCGCAGCGCGGGCCACGGGTGCCGCGGTACGCGTACGGCACGGCGCGGCACGGCACCGATCTTTACCGTCGCGTCCAGGGGCGCCGGTGCGGCATAGTAGGTGCCGTCGGCTCGACCACAGTGAAGTAATGTCCGGTTCAGTCGCACATAGTCCCCTGTGGTGTAATTGGCAGCACTGAGGCTTTTGGTGCCTTATGTCCGGGTTCGAGTCCTGGCGGGGGAGCTGTCGCACGTTCGGGTCCTGACCATCGCGGTCGGGACCCGGCTTCGTTTCGGGCCCCCGGCCCCCCGGTATCCTTCACGGGTCCACCCCCGAAGCCGAAGGGCACACCCGTGAGCGCCAACCGCCCGGCAGCCGTCGTCGTACTCGCAGCGGGTGAAGGCACCCGCATGAAGTCGGCCACACCCAAGGTCCTGCACGAGATCTGCGGGCGCTCGCTCGTCGGTCACGTGGTCGCCGCCTCCCGCGAGCTGGACCCCGAACACCTCGTCGTGGTCGTCGGGCACGCCCGGGAGCAGGTCACCGCGCACCTGGCCGGCATCGACGCCGACGTCCGCACCGCCGTCCAGTACGAGCAGAACGGCACCGGCCACGCCGTCCGCATGGCCCTCCAGGAGCTCGGCGGGCCCGTCGACGGCACCGTGATCGTCGTCTGCGGCGACACCCCGCTGCTGACCGGGGAGACCCTGGACCGGCTGGCGCGGACGCACGCCGCCGACGGCAACGCCGTCACCGTGCTCACCGCCGAGGTGCCCGACTCCACCGGCTACGGCCGCATCGTGCGCGACGCCGGGGGCGCCGTGACCGCCATCGTCGAGCACAAGGACGCCACCGACTCCCAGCGCGCGATCCGCGAGATCAACTCGGGCGTCTTCGCCTTCGACGGGGCCCTCCTGGCCGACGCGCTCGGCAAGGTCCGCACCGACAACAGCCAGGGCGAGGAGTACCTCACCGACGTGCTCGGCATCCTGCGCGAGGCCGGGCACCGGGTCGGCGCGGCCGTGGGCAGCGACCACCGCCAGATCCTGGGGATCAACAACCGCGTGCAGCTCGCCGAGGCGCGCGCGCTGCTGAACGCGCGCCTGCTGGAGCAGGCCATGCTCGCCGGCGTGACGGTCGTGGACCCCGCCAGTACCTTCGTGGACGTGACGGTCACCTTCGGGCAGGACGCGGTCGTGCACCCCGGCACCCAGCTCCTGGGCGCCACGCACATCGCCGAGGGCGCCGAGGTGGGCCCCAACACCCGGCTGCGGGACACCCGGGTCGGTGCGGGAGCCCGCGTGGACAACACGGTGGCCGAGAGCGCGGTCGTGGGCCCGCAGGCGAGCGTGGGGCCGTTCGCGTACCTGCGTCCGGGGACGACCCTCGGGGCGAAGGCGAAGGCCGGTACGTACGTCGAGATGAAGAACGCGACGATCGGCGAGGGCACCAAGGTGCCGCACCTGTCGTACGTGGGAGACGCCACGATCGGCGAGTACACGAACATCGGCGCCGCGAGCGTCTTCGTGAACTACGACGGTGAGCACAAGCACCACACCACCGTCGGCTCGCATTGCAAGACGGGGTCGGACAACATGTTTGTGGCACCCGTCACCATCGGGGACGGGGCCTACACGGCCGCCGGATCCGTGATCACGAAGGATGTGCCGCCCGGCGCACTGGCCGTGGCCCGCGGCCAGCAGCGGAATATCGAGGGCTGGGTGGCTCGCAAGCGTCCGGGAAGTGCCGCCGCCACCGCGGCGCAGTCGGCGGCCTCGGAGGACTCCGAGCGCCCCTGAGGTGAACTGACCGGAAACAGGTACGTCTCGAACGGCGTACCGTGATAGGTGCACGCAATTCGGCTGGCTCACCGTGTGCGGGACGGACGCACATGGGGGCGAGCAGCTTCAACACGTCTGAGGAGACAGTGCTGTGACCGGGATCAAGACGACCGGCGAGAAGAAGCTGATGCTCTTCTCCGGCCGCGCCCACCCCGAGCTGGCCGAGGAGGTCGCGCACCAGCTGGGAGTCGGCCTCGTGCCGACCAAGGCTTTCGACTTCGCGAACGGTGAGATCTACGTCCGCTTCCAGGAGTCGGCGCGTGGCGCGGACTGCTTCCTGATCCAGAGCCACACGGCTCCGATCAACAAGTGGATCATGGAGCAGCTGATCATGATCGACGCGCTGAAGCGCGCGTCGGCACGTTCCATCACCGTGATCATCCCGTCCTACGGCTACGCCCGCCAGGACAAGAAGCACAAGGGCCGCGAGCCGATCTCGGCCCGTCTGGTGGCGGACCTGCTGAAGACCTCGGGTGCGGACCGCATCCTGACGGTCGACCTGCACACCGACCAGATCCAGGGCTTCTTCGACGGCCCCGTGGACCACCTCTCGGCGCTGAACGTCCTCGCGGACTACGTGGGCGCCAAGGTGGACCGCACGAAGCTGACGATCGTGTCCCCGGACGCCGGTCGTGTGCGGGTGGCGGACCGCTGGTGCGACCGGCTGGACGCCCCGCTGGCGATCGTGCACAAGCGCCGCGACAAGGACGTCGCCAACCAGGTGACGGTCCACGAGGTCGTCGGTGAGGTCAAGGGCCGTGTCTGCGTCCTGGTCGACGACATGATCGACACGGGTGGCACGATCTGCGCCGCGGCCGAGGCGCTCTTCGCGCACGGTGCGGAGGACGTGATCGTGACGGCGACGCACGGCATCCTGTCGGGCCCCGCCGCCGACCGCCTGAAGAACTCCAAGGTGAGCGAGTTCGTCTTCACGAACACGCTGCCGGACCCGTCCGACCTTGAACTGGACAAGATCACGGTGCTGTCGATCGCCCCGATGATCGCGCGCGCGGTGCGCGAGGTCTTCGAGGACGGTTCGGTGACGAGCCTCTTCGAGGAGCAGCAGTAGACCCCCGCGGTTGCTGCGGCTAGATCCTTTTGAAGTGCGGCCTCCCCGCCGGGTACACTCTCCGAGTTGCTCGGCGAGGGAGGCCGCACTTCTGCGTGCGGATGCTCCGTTATCGACGCGCTCTTCGTAGCAGGCCGTTCAGGCCGGGTGACTGTGTCCTTTTCCATCACCCCACGAGGAGTGAGCATGTCCGAGGTCAAGCTTTCCGCTTCCAGCCGTTCCAACTTCGGCAAGGGTGCCGCCCGTCAGGCCCGCCGTGACGGCCTCGTCCCCGGTGTCATCTACGGCCACGGCACCGCCCCGAAGCACGTCGACGTCGAGGGCCACGGCCTGATGATGGCGCTCAAGACCCCGAACGTCCTGCTGTCCCTGGACATCGCGGGCGACGGCACCGAGCTGGTCATCCCCAAGGCCGTCCAGCGTCACCCGGTCAAGCGCACCCTGACCCACGTCGACTTCCTGATCGTCAAGAAGGGCGAGAAGGTCGTCGTCGAGGTTCCGGTCGTGACCGAGGGCGACCTGGCCGCCGGTGGCAACCTGCTGGAGACCCTCCTGACGGCCGTTTCCGTCGAGGCCGAGGCCACCCACATCCCGACCGAGATCACCGTCTCGATCGAGGGCCTGGAGGCCGGTGCGACCGTGCACGCCTCCGACCTGAAGCTGCCGGCCGGTACCGCCCTGGCCGTCGACGGCGAGACCGCCGTCCTGCAGGTCGTCGCCCCGCAGGCCGAGGAGCCGGCCGCCGACGCCGAGGGTGAGACCGAGGGCGCCGAGGCCTGAGCCTCGCCCCTCCCCCTCAGCAGTTGCTGACCGACCGCCGTCCGGCTCCACTGGAGCGGGACGGCGGTCGTCCTCGTTCTAGGCGGTAAGGAGCTTTTGATGTCGGACGACGCGGCGCCCTGGCTGATCGTGGGTCTGGGCAACCCGGGGCCGGAGTACGCCGGGAACCGCCACAACATCGGGTTCATGGTGGTCGACCTGCTGGCCGAGCGGATCGGCGGCCGGTTCAAGGCGCACAAGGCGCGGGCGCAGGTGGTCGAGGGCCGCATGGGCCCGCCCGGGCCGGCGAACCGCCGGGTGGTGCTGGCCAAGCCGATGTCGTTCATGAACCTGTCGGGCGGTCCGGTGACGGCCCTGCGGGACTTCTACAAGGTGCCGCTGGAGCGGATCGTCGCGGTCCACGACGAGCTGGACATCGACTACCCGACGCTGCGCCTGAAGCTGGGCGGCGGGGACAACGGGCACAACGGTCTGAAGTCGATGACGAAGTCGATGGGCGCGGACTACCACCGGGTGCGGTGCGGCATCGGGCGGCCGCCGGGCCGGATGCAGGTCGCGGACTTCGTGCTGAAGGACTTCTCCTCCACGGAGCGCAAGGAGCTGGACTGGTTCGTGGACCGGGCGGCGGACGCCGTGGAGTGCCTGGTCGCCGAGGGTCTGGAGCGCGCGCAGTCGGCGTACAACTCCTGACGTCGGCGCACGGAGGGACGGGAGCCCCCGCACCGGTCCGTGCGGGGGCTCCTGTGCGTGGTGCCGCGGGGCGGGTCAGCCGGTGTTGCGCAGACCGGCGGCGACGCCGTTGACGGTGAGCAGCAGGGCGCGGGCGAGCAGCGGGTCGGCCGCCTCGCCACGGGCCGCGGCCGCGCGCTGGCGGGCCAGGAGGGAGACCTGGAGGTAGGAGATCGGGTCGAGGTAGGCGTCGCGTACGGCGAAGGTCTGCTGGAGCACGGGGTGCGAGTCGAGGAGTTCCTCGCCCCCGGTGATGCGCAGGACCTCGCGGACGGTCAGTTCGTGCTCGGCCTCGATGCGGGCGAAGACGTGCTTGAGGTGGTCGGGCACGAGGGTGTCCACGTAGTGGCGGGCGATCCGCAGGTCGGTCTTGGCCAGCGTCATCTCGACGTTGGACAGGAAGTTGCGGAAGAAGTGCCAGCGCTCGCCCATCTCGGTGAGGGCGTCCTCGTGGCCGGCGTCGCGCAGCGCCTTGAGGCCGGAGCCGACGCCGTACCAGCCGGGGACGATCTGGCGGGACTGGGTCCAGCCGAAGACCCACGGGATGGCGCGCAGGCCGTCGAGGCCGGCTCCGGAGTCGGGCCGGCGGGAGGGCCGGGAGCCGAGGTGGAGGTCGGCGAGCTGGTCGACGGGGGTGGCGGCGAAGAAGTAGGCGGGCAGGTCGGGGTCTTCGACGAGCTCGCGGTAGGCGGCGTGGGCGGCGTCGGAGACGGTGTCCATGGCCGCGTCCCAGCGGGAGAGGGCCTCGTCGGACTGGCGGGGCGCGGTGTGCAGGGCGGAGGCCTGCAGGGTGGCCGCGACGGTCAGTTCGAGGTTCTCGCGGGCGAGGGAGGGGACGAGGTACTTGTCGGAGATGACCTCGCCCTGCTCGGTGACCTTGATCTCGCCTTCGAGGGTTCCCCAGGGCTGGGCGAGGATCGCGTCGTGGGAGGGGCCGCCGCCGCGGCCGACGGTGCCGCCCCGGCCGTGGAAGAGGCGCAGGCGGACGCCGTAGCGGTGGGCGACGTCGCGCAGCCGGCGCTGGGCCCGGTGGATCTCCCACTGGCTGGTGGTGATGCCGCCGAACTTGGAGGAGTCGGAGTAGCCGAGCATGACCTCCTGGACGTCGCCGCGCAGGGAGACCAGGCGCCGGTAGGAGGGGTCGGCGAGCATCTCGTCGAGGATGACGTCGGCGGCGCGCAGCTCGTCGGTGGTCTCCAGGAGCGGGACGATGCCGATCTTGGCCCAGCCGGCGTGGAGGTCGATGAGACCGGCCTCGCGGGCGAGGACGGCGGCGGCGAAGACGTCGTCGGCGCCCTGGCACATCGAGATGATGTAGGACTCGATGACCTCGGGGCCGAACTTCTCGAAGGCGTCCTTGACGGCGCCGAAGACGCCGAGGGTCTTGGCACCGGCGGCGTCGAGGGGCGCCGGGGTGGGGGCCAGCGGGCGGCGGGAGCGCAGTTCCTTCGCGAGGAGCTTCTGCCGGTAGTCGCGGGGCATGTCGGCGTAGCGCCAGGACTCCTCGCCGAGGCGGTCGAAGAGCTGGCCGAGGGCGTGGTGGTGGGCGTCGGCGTGCTCGCGCACGTCCATGGTGGCGAGTTGCAGGCCGAAGGCGGCGAGGGTGCGGATGGTGCGGTCCATGTGGCCGTCGGCGAAGAGGCCGCCGCGGTGCTCGCGCAGGGACGTCTGGATGAGGGTGAGGTCGGTGAGGAACTCGGCGGTGCCGAGGTAGTCGCGGCCTTCCTCGTGCGGGATGCCCTTGGCGAGGCGCTCGCGGGTGTTGAGGAGCTTCTGGCGGATGCAGGTGGCCTTGAGGCGGTACGGCTCCTCGGCGTTCAGCCGCTTGTAGCGGGGGCTGATCTCGGGGAGGCGTTCGAGGTCGGCCTGGAGCGAGGCGAGGAGTTCCTCGGTGGCTCCGGTGTAGCGGATGGAGTTGGACAGCAGGCTGCGCAGGAAGTCGACGAGTTCGAGGGCGTCGGTGATGCCGTGTTCGTGCTGGAGGATCAGCACGTCGCGGGTGACGTCGGGGGTGACGTTGGGGTTGCCGTCCCGGTCGCCGCCGATCCAGGTGCCGAAGGTGAGCGGGCGGGTGCCCGGGGGCAGCTCGATGCCGACGCGGCGCAGCTCGGCGGCCAGGTCCTCCAGGACGTCGCCGACGGCGCCGGCGTGGAGCTCGTCGAGGTAGTAGATGGCGTTGCGGGCCTCGTCGGCGGGCTCGGGACGGACCACGCGCAGCTCGTCGGTCTGCCAGACGAGGTCGATGTTCTCGGCGAGGCGCAGGTCGTGGCGGCGGCGGTCGCCGGCGCCGGTGACGGGCTCCTCCAGGAGGGCCGCGATGCGGCGCAGCTTGTTCAGGACGCTGCGGCGGGCCGCCTCGGTGGGGTGCGCGGTGAAGACGGGGCGCACGTTGAGGTTCTTGACCGTCTCGCGCAGGTGCTCGGGGTCGGCGTCCTTGAGCATGTCGGCGGTGCGGGCGAGGAGCCCGCCCTCGGCGGCCCGGTGGGCGCGCAGTTCCTTGCCGCGGTGCACCTGCTCGGTGATGTTGGCGAGGTGGAAGTAGGTGGAGAAGGCGCGCACCAGCTTGGCGGCGGTCTCCAGGTCGGTGTCGCCGAGAAGGGCGGCGGCGGCCTCGCCGTCGGTACGGGTCAGGGCGCGGACGCGCTCGACGAGGTCGAGCAGGTCCTGGCCCTCCTGGCGTACGAGGGTCTCCCCGAGGAGGTCGCCGAGGCGGCGGATGTCCGCGCGCAGTTCCGCGTTGGCGGTGGCGGCCGGGGTGACGGGGGCCTGCTGGGCGGCCAGGGGGGCCTTGTCAGCACTGCTCACAGGTGCGGCTCCTTGCAGTGTTCGAGCGCTACTGGGCGGTGGGCTCCCGGCCGCGCGGCGTGCACCCGCCGGACTCCGTCCGGGGGACCGCCGCTCCTGAGGTGTGGCTCGGGCTGCCCGTGCGGACCGCGCTGTCCGACGGGGAACAGGATAGGTGTCCCGTGCCCGTGCCTGGGCAAACGTCTCACTGACCGAGTCGTCGGGGGTCCGGCGACGGCGGCCGGGCCGGGTGGTGCGCGCGGGCGCGCTGCGGTTGCGGTGGCCGTGCTCCTCTTGTCCGGGGCCCCCGCTTTGCCATACTTACGATGCCGTAGGTTACGGACCCGTAGGGTCTCGTGACCGGCGCGCCCGCCGACATCCCTCACCCCCCAGGGGACCCCATGACCACCAGTCCCGATCTGATCGAGGGCGCCTCCGCCCCCTCCGAGACACCTGTGCCGTCCGCGACGCTGGGCGGCGAGAACAAGCGGTCGATCGAGCAGGTCGCCCTGCTGCTGTTCATCACCGTGCCCTTCCTGGCCCTGCTGGCGGCGGTGCCGCTGGCCTGGGGCTGGGGGGTGAGCTGGCTGGACCTGGGCCTGATGGTGTTCATGTACTTCCTGGCCTGCCACGGGATCACCATCGGTTTCCACCGCTACTTCACGCACGGTTCCTTCAAGGCGAAGCGGCCGCTGCGGATCGTGCTCGCGGTGATGGGCTCGATGGCGGTGGAGGGTCCGCTGGTGCGCTGGGTCGCGGACCACCGCAAGCACCACAAGTACTCCGATCACGAGGGCGACCCGCATTCGCCGTGGCGGTTCGGCGAGACGGTGCCGGCGCTGATGAAGGGCCTGTGGTGGGCGCACATCGGCTGGCTCTTCGACGAGGAGCAGACCGATCAGCAGAAGTACGCCCCGGACCTGATCAAGGACCCGGCGATCCGGCGCATCTCGCGGGACTTCATCTTCTGGACGATCTTCTCGTTGGCGATCCCGCCGCTGGTGGGCGGCCTGGTGACGATGTCGTGGTGGGGGGCGTTCACGGCGTTCTTCTGGGGCTCCCTGGTGCGGGTGGCGCTGCTGCACCACGTGACGTGGTCGATCAATTCGATCTGTCACGCGGTGGGCAAGCGGCCGTTCCGGTCCCGGGACCGGTCGGGCAACGTGTGGTGGCTGGCGGTGCTGTCGTGCGGCGAGTCGTGGCACAACCTGCACCACGCCGACCCGACGTCGGCCCGGCACGGTGTGCTGCGGGGGCAGGTCGACTCCAGTGCGCGGCTGATCCGCTGGTTCGAGCAGCTGGGGTGGGCCACGGACGTGAGGTGGCCGTCCGCGGCCCGCATCGACGCCCGGCGCAGGGAAAACGAGCCGAACGCGGCATGATGGGGGGCGTGGCGATCGACGGCGGTAATTCCAGCAGCGACAAGCCCCGGCGTGGCCGCCGGGTGCGGATGACGGGCGCGGAGCGGCGCCAGCAATTGCTGGACATCGGCCGGACCCTGTTCGCGGAGAAGGGCTTCGAAGGCACTTCGGTGGAGGAGATCGCGGCGAAGGCCGGGGTGTCCAAGCCGGTGGTGTACGAGCACTTCGGCGGCAAGGAGGGGCTGTACGCGGTCGTCGTGGACCGGGAGATGCGCCAGCTGCTGGACGGGGTGACGGGCGCGCTGACCGCCGGGCACCCCCGGGAGCTGCTGGAGCAGGCGGCGTTCGCGCTGCTCGACTACATCGAGTCGTACACGGACGGTTTCCGGATCCTCGTGCGGGACTCCCCGGTCGCGCAGTCGACGGGTACGTTCGCCTCGCTGATCAGTGACATCGCCACGCAGGTCGAGGACATCCTGGGGCTGGAGTTCAAAGCCCGGGGCTTCGATCCGAAGCTGGCTCCGCTGTACGCGCAGGCGCTGGTCGGGATGGTGGCGCTGACGGGCCAGTGGTGGCTGGACGTGCGCAGGCCGAAGAAGGCCGAGGTGGCGGCGCACCTGGTGAACCTGGCGTGGCACGGGCTGGACGGACTGGAGTCGAAGCCGCAGCTGGTGGGCCGCCGCAAGAGCTGATCCCCCGCACGGCATGACGGCGCCCCGTCACCGGAGGTCCGGTGACGGGGCGCCGTCATGCCGTGCGGGCTACGGGGTGGCCGCTTCGTCCGGTTCCAGGAATTCGAGCCGGTTGCCGACGGGGTCCTCGGAGTAGAAGCGGCGGTGGCCCGGCAGGTTGTCGTCCCAGACGACCTTGGCGCCCCGCTCCTCCAGTCTCCGCGCGTACTCCTCGATGCCGGTCACCCGCAGGCCCGGGTGCGCCTTGCGGGCGGGCCGGAAGTCGTCCTCGACGCCGAGGTGGAGCTGTACGGGGCCGGCGGCGAACCAGCAGCCCCCGCGGGCGGCGAGGACGGGCGGCTTGGGGATCTCCGTCATGCCCAGGACGCCGCTGTAGTAGACGCGGAGCAGTTCCTCCGAGTCGGGCGGCGCGGCGAGTTGGACGTGGTCGACGGCGGTGAGCACGGTCAGGCCTCCTTGCGGGCGACGGCGAAGATCCTTCGGAACGGGAAGACGGTTCCGCGCGGCCCGCTCGGGTAGGCCGCGCGCAGCCGGTCGCGGTATTCGGCCAGGAAGGCGTCGACGGCTTCGCGGTCGTCGCCGAGGGCGGTGAGGACGGGCCGCAGCGCGGTGCCCTTGACCCAGTCGAGGACGGGGTCGGGGCCCTGGAGGAGCTGGTGGTAGGTGGTTTCCCAGACGTCGGCGGTGCAGCCCAGCGCGGTGAACCGGGCGAGGTATTCGGCGGGTTCGAGCAGGTGGATGTAACGGGCGCCGTGTCCGGCGAGGCGGGAGCGCCAGCGCGGGGTGTCGCACTGCTCGGCGAGCAGGGCGTGGCTGGGGGCGGTGAAATTGCCCGGGATCTGGAAGGCGAAGGTGCCGCCGGGGCGCAGCCCGTTGATCCAGGCGCCGAAGGAGCCGGGGTGGCCGGGGACCCACTGGAGGGCGGCGTTGGAGACGATCAGGTCGTAGGGCTCCTCGGGGAGCCAGCCGGCTATGTCCCCGTGGCGGAAGTCGAGGCTGCCGCCGCCCGCGGTGGGGCCGGCGTACTGCTCGGTGGCGCGCTGCAGCATCTCCGGGGAGAGGTCGAAGCCGGTGATGACGGCCTCGGGCCAGCGGGTGGCGAGGAGTTCGGTGACGTTGCCGGGGCCGCAGCCGAGGTCGGCGATGCGGGCGGGGCGGTGGGGCAGCTCGGGTATGCGGGTGAGGAGATCGAGGAAGGGCCGTGCGCGGTGGCCGGCGTGCCGGAGGTACTGCTGGGGATCCCAGGTCGGTGCGGAGGGCGCGGTGGACGTGGGGGTTCCTGCACGCGCGGTATCGGAATACATGTTCGAGCCTCCCTGCTGGCGGGGCGGTCGGAAGCGGAATCTGTTCCGGCCCCCTCCATGCCCCATGCTCGCTCCATTTATATCTCGATGTCAAGATACTCGTAATCGAGATACTCGGGATGAAGAGACTTCACATCGACAGACCCCTTACACTGATCGGCATGGAGGACGAGGTCGACCGACTGGTGGCGGCATGGCGGCGGGAGCGCCCTGACCTCGACGTGGAACCGCTCGAGGTGCTGAGCCGCGTCAGCAGGCTCGCGCGCCATCTCGACCGCGCCCGCAGGCTGGCCTTCTCCGAGCACGGCCTGGAGCCCTGGGAGTTCGACGTCCTGACGTCGCTGCGCCGGGCCGGGCGCCCCCTACCAGCTCTCCCCCGGCCAGTTGTTGACCCAGACCCTGGTCACCTCCGGCACCATGACCAACCGCATCGACCGGCTGGCCAAGAAGGGCCTCGTCGAGCGGCTCCCGGACCCCAGCGACCGCCGCGGGGTCCTGGTGCGGCTCACCCCCGAGGGCCGGGACCGCGCCGACCAGGCGCTCGCCGGGCTGCTCGCCCAGGAACGGGCGATCCTGGCCCAGCTCTCGCAGAGCCAGCGCGGTGATCTCGCCGGGCTGCTACGCCAGTTGACCGCTCCGTTCGACAACATCCCCGGTTAGGTCGGCGGGTCGTACGCCGGCCCGCCGGGCCAGCGCCACCGCGGCCAGGGTGGAGTGCACGCCGAGCTTGCCCAGCACGTTCTGCATGTGGGTGCGGACCGTGTGCGGGGACAGGAACAGCCTGGCCGCCACGTCCTTGCGGCCCAGCCCCGCCACCATGCAGCGCAGCACCTCGTGTTCGCGCGGGGTGAGGGACTCCACGAGCCGCTCGCTGTCCGTGCGGTGCTTGCGCGCAGCGGTCAGTTCGCGGAGCACTCCGGTGAGCAGTGCGGGCGGCAGGTGGGTCTCCTCCCGCAGGACCCCGCGGATCACGGCCAGCAGGCGTGAGAGCGAGCAGTCCTTGGCCACCCAGCCCGAGGCGCCCGCCTGCAGTGCGAGGGCGGCCCGGCGCGGGTCGTCGCGCTCGGCGAGGACGACCGTACGGACTCCTGGGTGGGCCACCCGCACGCCGGCCACGAGCGCGATCCCGTCCGCGGCGGGCGGTGGGGGCCCGGCCCCCGGCTCCCGCTGGGCCGGCACGGCCCCGGGGACAGCGCCGAGATCGGCGTCGACCAGCAGGACGTCGAAGCGGCGGCCCTCGGCCACCGCGCGTTCGAGGCAGCGCAGCGCGGCGGGGCCGCTGCCGGCCGCGGACACGTCCACGTCCGGCTCGGCCGCGAGCGCGGCTGCGAGCGATTCGGCGAAGATGCGGTGATCGTCGACGACGAGAACCCGGATACGAACCACAAAACCCCCAAGGGTAGGGGAACGGACGACGGCGGGTACGGCGCCAGGACCGGGTGATCCGCATGACCCGGCCGCCGCCGAGACATATCTGCACTACCCCGGACCGGACGCCGTACCCGACTTGTCTCGACCCCTGAATCAACACCGGCCCCCACCGGTGTCACGCATCAGCGTAGGGCCGGGCCCGGCTCGTGGTTGGCCGAATAGCAGAAGTTTTCCCGGCGGTTTTCGGGAGTGTGCGTTCCGAAGGGCCTCGGCCGTGGCCGGAAATCGCCGGAATCGGCGGCTGTGGGCGCGACGTGCGCGCGGGCGCGTGCCATGGGCAGTTGCACGGGGGGCATTTCACCCGGCGTGCGCACGCCGGGCGCCCGCGCGCAGCGCCCGGCCACAGCGCGTGGTCCCGACACACACGCCCCCGCCGGGCGCACGCCCCTGCCGGGCGCCCCGAGGCCCGACGGGGGCCGCTGCACGGGCGAGTGAGCCGAAGGGGCGCGCCGGGGAGTGGGGCCGAACGCGCGGAGAAAACCGCGAGGCACGAGCGGTTTTCGAGCACGTACGGCCCCACTCCCCGGCTACCGGCGCCCCGGAGGCGAACCGAGCCCTATGAAGAGGCGTGGGTGCGGGCGAAGTTCCAGGCGTCCTGGATGATGCCGGTGAGGTCCGAGCGGTTCGGGGTCCAGCCGAGGCGTTCGTGGGCGGTGCGGGCGGAGGCGACGAGCATCGCCGGGTCACCGGCCCGGCGCGGGGCGACGACTTCGGGGATGTCCCGGCCGGTGACCTTGCGGACGGTCTCGACGACCTCGCGCACCGAGAAGCCGCTGCCGTTGCCCAGGTTGCAGATGAGGTGCTCCCCGGCGGTGGCGGACCGGAGGGCCGCCAGGTGCGCCTCCGCGAGGTCGGCCACGTGGATGTAGTCGCGTACGCAGGTGCCGTCCGGGGTCGGGTAGTCCTCGCCGAAGACCGAGATCGACTCGCGCTCGCCGAGGGCGACCTGGAGTACGAGCGGGATCAGGTGGGTCTCGGGGCTGTGCCGCTCGCCGAACTCGCCGTAGGCGCCGGCCACGTTGAAGTACCGCAGCGACACGGCGGCCAGGCCGTGCGCCACGCATTCGCCCGCGATCATGTGGTCGACGGCGAGCTTCGAGGCGCCGTACGGGTTGGTCGGCGCGGTCACCGAGGTCTCGGTGAGCAGGCCCTCGGTCGGCTCGCCGTAGGTGGCGGCGGTGGAGGAGAAGACCAGCCGGCGCACGCCCGCCTCGCGCATGGCTGCGAGCAGGGCGAGGGTGCCGCCGACGTTGTTCTCCCAGTACTTGCCGGGGTTCACCACGGACTCGCCGACCTGCGAGGAGGCCGCGAAGTGCAGCACCGCGTCGAAGGAGGGGTCCACGTACCGGGCGGCGTCCTGGATCCGGCCCTCGACGAACGTCGCGCCCGCCGGCACCCCGACGCGGAAGCCGGTGCTGAGGTCGTCGAGGACGGTGACCTCGTGGCCGGCCTCCAGGAGGTGGGCCGCGACCACGCTGCCGACGTATCCGGCGCCACCGGTTACCAGGTACTTGCTCACTCGCCTACTGCCTCTCGCGGGGGACCACGCGCGTGTGCGTGCGCGTGCTGGCTCTGGCTTACCCGATGCGGCACCCGTGGGGGAAATCGGCGGGGGCGGCGGCGGCCGCCGGCGGCCGCCCGGTCAGCCCTGCTGCGGGGCGGAGGAGAGGCCGGGAACGGGCAGGGCCCGGTCCAGCAGTCCGGTACGGGCTGCCAGCGCGGCCGCCTCCAGCCGCGATCCGACGCCCAGCTTCATCAGGACCCGCTGGACGTGCGTACGGGCGGTGCTCGGGGCGATCGCCATGCCGGCCGCGATGAGCCGGGTGTCCTCGCCCTCGGCGACCCGCACGAGCACCTCCACCTCGCGCGGGGTGAGCAGCCGCAGCAGCCGGCTGCCCTCGTCGTCGGGCTGGACGGCGGGGTTCAGGAGCTCCGCGAAGGCTCCCTGGAGCAGTTGCGGGGCGATCGCCGCCTCGCCCGACCTGGCCTTGGCCAGGGCCCGTTCGACGCCCTCGATGCGCTCGTCCTGGCGGACGTACCCGGAGGCGCCGGCGGCGAAGGCGGCGGCGATCCCGCGCGGGCTGGGCACCGGGCCGAGGACGACCACGGCGATCTGGGGCCGCTCGCGCTTGATGCGGACGACGGGCTCGAAGGCGCCCGGCTCGGCGGGGTGGGCGGTGCCGAGGAGGCAGACCTCGGGGGCCCGGCTGATGACCAGCTCGGCGGCGCCGGCCGCCGGGGCCGCGGCCGCCAGGACCCGGTGGCCGCGCAGCTTCAGTGCAGAGGCCAGTGCCTCGGCCAGCAGCCGGTGGTCGTCGACCACCACGACGCGTACGCCCATTGAGGAACCCACCCCCCACCCTTCTGCCCCGGCAAGCTACACGCTTGTTCGACGGCGCGCGGGGGATACCGCGCAGAAGCCCCCGATCGGTACGGACCGTTCGGGGGCTTCGGGCGTGCGGTGGGGATCAGCTCGCGGTGAACGACACGAAGAGGTATTCCGGATCGGTCGAGTAGGGCTTGCTGACGTTCTGCTTGGACATGAAGAGCTTGCCGTTGTGGTAGCGCAGCTCGGAGGAGAACTCGGGCGAGAAGGAGGTCTCGGCGCGCCGGATGTCCTTGTCGGCCGGGTTCTCCATGAGGAGGGTCTCCTTCATCGTCCTGCCGTCGATGCTGACGACCTGACCGCCCTTGTCGTACGGGGGGATCTTGTAGGCGATGATGTTCGACCCGTCCATGCGCAGCGGGTACATGGTGTACCGCTCGCCCGCGTCGGCGCGGTCGGTGGTCTGCTTGCCGGTCTCCAGGTCGAAGGAGAGCAACTCGTTGGTGCGGCCGGTGGCGGACTGGCCCTGGTGCTCCGCGGAGGGCACGTAGATCTTGCCGTTGCCGACGACCATGTGCGAGCACTTCTCGACGTCGGTGGAGGCGCACTTGGCGGCGAAGGTGCCCGCGGCGAGCGGGATGCGGGCCTTCAGCTCGCCCTTGGGGTCGATGACGAAGAGGTCGCTGACGCCCTTGCCGCCCTTGGCGTTGTCGCCGACGTCGGCGCCGACGACGAAGGGCTTGGTGGAGACGATGTGCGCGTACTCGATGCCCTGGGAGAGCTTGTACGAGGCGGTGGGCGCGCCGGTGGCCGGGTCGAGGAGCTGCGCGTTCAGCGTGTAGTTGGGGTGCTGGCCGCACTTGCGGATGACGGCGAGGGCCTCGCCGCCCGCGTAGCCGGTGTCGCGGCAGCTTTCGCCGTCGACCTTGGGCTGCCACAGGTTCTTGCCGTCGGCGAGGTTCCAGGCGGCGCCGCCGCTGGAGACGCCGCCCGCGGCGACGGTCTTGCCGCTGACGGTGATCTCGGAGAACTGGACGGGCTTGTCGCCGCCGTTGGCGCTCTTGACGTTGCCGGACCAGGCGAGCTTGCCGGCCTCCAGGTCGATGACGCCGACCTCGGTGCACGGCGGGTACTTGTTCTCGGCCGTGGGCTGGGTGGGCCGGAAGATGATGGCGGTCTTGTTCTCGCTGATGTGGTGGGTGGCGCCGCAGATCTCGCCCGTGAGGGGGACCTCCCACTTCTTGGAGCCGTCGACGAGGTTGTAGCCGACGACCTTCGAGACGTCGGACTTGACGTAGGTGGTGTCGGTCAGCCAGGAGCCGTTGACGGAGACCAGGTCGGCGACCGTGGGCGCCGGCTGGTTGTAGAGGGTCTTCGACTTGGGGTTGCCGGGGACCTTCTCGGTGCCGGGCGTGGAGGTCTGGTTCTTGTCGCCGCCCGGGGAGGCACTGGGGTCGCTCTGCGCGGTGGTCCCGCCGCCGCCGTCGCCGGAGGCGTACCAGAGGCCGCCGCCGACGATCAGGACGATGGCCAGGAGGGCCGCGCCGACGATCATCAGCTGGGTGCGCTTGTCACCGCCGCCACCGCCTGCCGGGGGCTGGGCGGGGGGCGCCGGCGCGCCGTACGGGGAGGGCGCGGGGGGCTGCTGCGGGTAGCCGTAGCCGGGGTCGGCCTGCGGGTAGCCGTACGCGGGCCCGCCGGCGGGCGGCTGCGGGGCGGCCGAGGGCGGCCCGGGCGGCGGCGACGGCTGCCCGGCGGGCTGCGTGGGCGGTCCGGCGGGCGGCGTGGGCGCTCCGAACCCGCCCGGCGGGGGATCCTGCGGCGCTCCGAAGCCGCCGGACGGCGGCTGGCTGGGGGGCGGCGGGGTACTCATCGGTTGCTGTTGCCTCTCGGTGGGCGGCTCGTCGGGCGGCTCGTCGGGTTGCTCGTCGTACGGGGCGTGGGAGGGGTCCTCACTTGCCGAAGACCATCAGGAGCTTCTCGTCCTTGTCCTGGGCGAGCAGGCGGGACGTGGAGATGAAGAAGCGCCCGTCCGCGTAGTCGACCTGCGGGGAGTAGAAGGAGCTCTCGATCGGCGCGGAGGGGCCCGACGGGTGGCGCAGGAGTGCGGTGGGGGTGCTGCCGTCGGCCGGGATGGAGAGGACCTCGCCGCCCGTGGTGGGCTCGGCCTTGCGGTAGGCGATCAGCTGCCCGTTCGCGGCCTTGAGCGGTTCGAGGGTGCGCCCCTCCCCCGCCGGTACGCGCCATTTGGCCTTGCCGGAGGCGAGGTCGAAGGCGACGATCTCGTTGGCCTTGCCCAGGTCGGCCTTGGTGGACAGGTAGAGGGTGCCGGCGTCGGCGACGGCGGTGGCACAGCCCTGGAGGCTGTCGTCGTGGCTCATGCCGCACTCGGTGGAGAAGTTGCCCTCGCCGGAGAGGGTGGTGCGCTGCTTGCCGTCGGGGCCGAGGACCACGACGGAGTTCTCCTTCGTGGACGCGTTCGTCAGGTGCAGGACGATCGGGTCGAGCGCGTAGACGCGGGAGACCTTCCAGCCCTTGGGGAGGCGGTAGGTCCAGGTCTTCTTGCCGGTGGCCGGGTCGGCGTCCTGCACCTCGACGGTCATGTCGGGGTCGTTGCAGGTGGCGATGCCGATCAGCTTGCCGCTGCCGGCGGCGTAGGCGCCGGGCACGCAGCCCTCGGCGGGGCTGCCGAAGAGCTTCTCGCCGGTGCTGATCCTGAAGGCGGTGGCGCGGGTGAGCCGGTTGACGGTGACGACGTCCCCGGTCATGGCGAGGCTGGGGTCGATGAACATGTCGAAGGCGCTCTCCTTGGCCACCTCCTTCGACCAGCCCTCCTTCCCCGCCTTGAGGTCGACCATCCGGATCTGGTTGCAGTTGGCGGTCTCCGAGGCGCTGTCGGCGTAGAGGACCACGGTCTTGCCGTCGTCGGTGGTGCGCTGGGTCATGCCGCAGATGGCCGCCGGGAAGGTGATCGTCCACTTCTCTTTGCCGTCGGCGACCGCATAGCCCTTGATCGTCTTGCCGACGGTCTTGGCCACGGTGTCGCCGACGACCCACTGACCCTTGGTGGCCACGCCGGCGCCGGGTCCGTCGATCTTGGTGGTCTTGAGCCAGAGGACCTTGTCCTCGCCCTGCTTGCGCCCGGCGTTGAGGTCGGTCTGCTGGTTGCCGCCGGGGCCGCTGCCGTCGCCGACGTCCACGGACGGGGAGCCGGAGGGCTTGGCGTCGCCGGACTCCTGGGCGACGGGCGGCTCGGGGTCCCCGTCGTCCCCGCCGAAGGCGGCGTAGCCGATACCGCCGAGGACGAGGACGGCGGCGACCGACGCGGCGACGAGCAGGGCCGGCTTCTTCTTCGGCGGCATGCCGGGGGCGCCGGGCGTACCGGGCGCGGGCGGCTGCAGGTTGTGGGCCGGGTACGCCGGGACGGTGGGCGGCTGCTGCGGATACGCCGGCTGCGCGCCGTGCGCGGGCTGCTGCGCGTACGGGTTCTCGCCCTGCTGCGGGTATCCGTAGCCCTGCTGGGGCGGGCCCGGCAGGTGTCCGTAACCGGAAGGTGTCGGCGGCTGGTTCGGCGGCTGGGGCGGCTCGGTCATCAGCGCACTTTCGGCTTCGGGGGGTCGGGGAGAATGACCTTTCTATCACTGACGCCCGTCCTGCAACGGACCGGTCCGCCCCCTGTTCCCAAGGGAGGACCGGCCCGTGATGCCGCCGTTATCCGGCCAGTTGGCCCCGAGGACCGCTGGAACCTAGGCCTCCTCGGCCAGCTCCAGCCAGCGCATCTCCAAGTCGTCCCGGTCGGACAGCAGTTCGCGCAGCTCGGCGTCGAGCTTGGCGACCTTGTCGTAGTCGGTGGAGTGCTCGGCGATCTGGGCGTGCAGGTTCCCCTCGCGGTCGGCGAGCTTGTTCAGCTGCCGCTCGATCTTCTGGAGCTCCTTCTTGGCGGCACGCGAGTCCCCCGAGGAGCTGGACTTCGCCGCGGCGGCGGCGGGCGCGGGCGCCGGGGCGGCCGCCTCGATCATCTTCTGGCGGCGCTCCAGGTACTCGTCCAGGCCGCGCGGCAGCATCCGCAGGCTGGCGTCGCCGAGCAGCGCCATCACGGTGTCGGTGGTGCGCTCGATGAAGAACCGGTCGTGGGAGATCACGATCATCGAGCCGGGCCAGCCGTCGAGGAGGTCCTCCAACTGGGTCAGGGTCTCGATGTCGAGGTCGTTGGTGGGCTCGTCGAGGAAGAGGACGTTGGGCTCGTCCATCAGCAGGCGCAGGATCTGCAGCCGGCGGCGCTCACCGCCGGAGAGGTCGCCCACCGGCGTCCACTGCTTCTCCTTGGTGAAGCCGAACTGCTCGCACAGCTGGCCGGCCGTCATCTCGCGGCCCTTGCCGAGGTCGACGCGGTCGCGGACGCGCTGGACGGCCTCCAGGACGCGCAGGGACGGGTCGAGCTCGCCGACCTCCTGGGAGAGGTAGGCCAGCTTGACGGTCTTGCCGACGATGACCCGGCCCGCGGCGGGCTGCGCCTCGCCCTGGGTGCGGGCGGCCTCGGCGAGGGCGCGCAGCAGGGAGGTCTTGCCGGCACCGTTGACGCCGACCAGGCCGACGCGGTCGCCGGGGCCGAGGTGCCAGGTGAGGTGCTTGAGGAGGGTCTTGGGACCGGCCTGGACGGTGACGTCTTCCAGGTCGAAGACGGTCTTGCCGAGGCGGGCGTTGGCGAAGCGCATCAGCTCCGACTTGTCGCGCGGCGGCGGGACGTCGGCGATGAGCTCGTTGGCGGCCTCGATGCGGTAGCGCGGCTTGGAGGTGCGGGCGGGGGCGCCGCGGCGCAGCCACGCCAGCTCCTTGCGCATCAGGTTCTGCCGCTTGACCTCTTCGGTGGCGGCGATGCGTTCGCGCTCGGCCCGCGCGAAGACGTAGTCGCTGTAGCCGCCCTCGTACTCGAAGACCTCACCGCGCTGGACGTCCCACATGCGGGTGCAGACCTGGTCGAGGAACCAGCGGTCGTGGGTGACGCAGACGAGGGCGGAGCGGCGCGTCTGGAGGTGGCCGGCCAGCCAGGAGATGCCCTCGACGTCGAGGTGGTTGGTCGGCTCGTCGAGGATCAGGAGGTCCTGGTCGGCGATGAGCAGCTTGGCGAGGGCGATGCGCCGGCGCTCGCCGCCGGAGAGCGGGCCGATGACGGTGTCGAGGCCCTGGTTGAAGCCGGGCAGGTCGAGGCCGCCGAAGAGCCCGGTGAGGACGTCGCGGATCTTGGCGTTGCCGGCCCACTCGTGGTCGGCCATGTCGCCGATGATCTCGTGGCGGATGGTCGCCGCGGGGTCGAGGGAGTCGTGCTGGGTGAGGACGCCCATGCGCAGGCCGCCGGACTGGGTGACCCGGCCGCTGTCGGGCTCCTCCAGCTTGGCGAGCATGCGGATGAGGGTGGTCTTGCCGTCGCCGTTGCGGCCGACGACGCCGATCCGGTCCCCCTCGGACACGCCGAGGGAGATACCGTCCAGCAGGGTACGTGTGCCGTACACCTTGCTGACTGCCTCGACATTGACCAGATTGACGGCCATCAGACGCGCTCCAGGGAAAGGGTGTGGATCAGCCCCTCAGCCTAACCCTCCGGGCCGGGGCGGACCGTTCCACCAGCAGGGCGCCGCCCAGCGCCATGGCGATCGCGGCGGGCGCGGTGACCGGGACGGCGATGAGGGTGGCGGTGTGGCCGTCGAGGAGACCGCCGAGGCCGGTCATGGACAGGCCCAGCACGCCGAGCAGGCACAGGGTGGTCCCGACGGCGGCGACGGGGCCGGCGGCCGCTCCCGCCGGGCCGGCCGCCGGGGCCGGCGCGGGGGCCTCGAAGCGGCGCAGGAGGGCGACGAACACCCCGGTCAGCACGGCCGCGGCCAGGATCCGTACGGGGACCTGCGCCCACCAGGCGGCGGTGGCGGGGGCCGGGAGTTCCATGCCTAGCGCGAGCTGGGCCCCGTACACGGCGAGCATGGCGGTGAGGTGCCAGAGGAAGGCGGTCATGGCGACCCCGTTGGCGGCGACGACCGCGCGCCACACGCGGGGGCGCTCCAGCCAGGCGCCCGCGGGCCGGGCGGCGAGCTGCACGGCGCCGACGAGCCACAGGCCGTGGCAGAGGAGCGCCAGGGTGGGCGGGGCCATGTTGGAGACCTTCTCGCCGGGCATCCCGACCATGGACAGCGGGTAAGGGCCGAACGCCACCAGCAGGCCCGCCGAGGCGAGTCCGGCGGCGGCGAGGACGGCGGGCCGGCGGATGCGGCCGTCGGCGCGCAGGAAGCCGAGCTGGTGGACGGCGAGCCAGACGAGGGCGAAGTTGAGGAACTCCACGTACGGGACGCCGAGCGCGAAGCGCAGTACGTCGACCAGCGCGGCGGCGCCGGCCAGTGCGGCGAAGGCGGCCCAGCCGTGGCGTTCGTGCAGCTTCAGCAGCGGCGGGGTGAAGGCGACCATCGCCAGGTAGATCCCGATGAACCACAGCGGCTGGGTGACCAGGCGCAGGGCGGCGCCGGTCAGCGGTCCGTCGCCGCGCCCGGCGAGCTGCACGGCGAGCGCGACGGCGGCCCACACCAGGACGAAGGCGAGGGTGGGCCGCAGCAGCCGGCGCAGCCGGGCCCGCAGGAAGGCGGCGTAGACGGAGCCCTCGCCGCGGCGGGCCAGGGAGCGGTAGGAGAGGGCGTGCGAGAAGCCGCCGACGAAGAAGAAGACGGGCATGATCTGCAGCGCCCAGGTGAGCACCTGCAGGGCGGGCACGAGGGCGAGCAGGTTCCCTATGCCGTCGGCACTGACCGCGGCCATCAACCAGTGCCCGGCGATGACGGTCCCGAGCGAGGCGACGCGCAACAGGTCGACGTACCGGTCGCGGTCGGCGGGTGTGGCGGCGGCCATGGCGCGCGTGCTGGGTGTCATCCCCCCACGCTGCCCGCCCCCGCCCACCCCCCGACAGGGCGCGGGTACTCAATCGCGGCCTGAGTACGTGTCAGCCGAGCCGGACGACCCGGACGACCGAGATCTCCCTCAGCCGCTCCGGCGCCAGGAACATCAGGAAACCGCGGGAGTGAGCGCCGGCATGGGGATCAGCGGCGTTCCGGCCGCCACCGGCCCGGTCATCGGACTGCCTCCTGCACGACTCTCGACGGTGCCCTCAAGCCTGGCCACACGGCAGGCGGAGAGGGCGGGATTCACCGCGCCAGGACCGTGGCGCCCGGGGTGGGGCCGGAGGCGGTGCGGGTCGTGCGGCAGGTGCCCGAGGCGTCGAGGGCCGCGGCCACCTTCAGGGCGGCCTCCTCGTCGGCGACGAGGAAGGCCGTCGTGGGGCCCGAGCCGGAGACCAGCGCGGCCAGGGCGCCGGCGGCGATCCCGGCGTCCAGGGTCGCCCGCAGCGAGGGGCGCAGGGAGAGGGCGGCCGGCTGGAGGTCGTTGGCCAGGGTGGCGGCCAGCGCGTCCGGGTCGCCGGAGGCGAGGGCGGTCAGCAGCTCCGGCGAGGCCTGCGGCTCCGGGACCGCCACGTCGGCGGTGAGGCGGTCGAACTCGCGGAACACCGCCGGCGTGGACAGGCCGCCGTCGGCCACCGCGAACACCCAGTGGAAGGAACCGGCGGTCACGGGGGTGAGGACCTCGCCGCGCCCGGTGCCGAGCGCGGCGCCGCCGACGAGGCTGAAGGGGACGTCGCTGCCCAGCTCCGCGCAGATGTCGAGGAGTTCCTCGCGCGGCGTGCTCAGGCCCCACAGGGTGTCGCAGGCCAGCAGGGCCGCGGCACCGTCGGCGCTGCCGCCCGCCATGCCGCCCGCCACCGGGATGTTCTTGGCGATGTGCAGGTGGACCAGCGGGGAGAGGCCGTTGCGGGCGGCGAGGATCTCGGCGGCGCGCGCCGCGAGGTTGGTGCGGTCCAGCGGGACCTGGTCGGCGTCCGGGCCCTCGCAGGTGACCGTCAGGGCGTCGGCCGGGGTCGCGGTCACCTCGTCGAAGAGGGAGACGGCGAGGAACACGTTGGCCAGGTCGTGGAAGCCGTCGGGCCGGGCCGCGCCCACCGCCAGCCGGACGTTGACCTTCGCGGGGACCCGTACGGTGACGGGCGTCGTGCGCGTGCTCACAGGGCGGGCCTCTCCGGTGCGGGCTTGTGCTCGGCGATCGCGGCGAACTGCTCCACCGTCAGGGACTCCCCGCGGGCCTGCGGGGAGACGCCCGCGGCGACCAGCGCGGCCTCGGCGCCGGCCGCCGAGCCGGCCCAGCCGGCCAGCGCGGCGCGCAGGGTCTTGCGGCGCTGCGCGAAGGCCGCGTCGACGACCGCGAAGACCTCTTCCTTCGTGGCGCTGGTCTTGATCGGCTCGGTGCGGCGCACGAGGGAGACCAGTCCGGAGTCCACGTTCGGGGCGGGCCAGAACACCTTGCGGCCGATGGCTCCGGCACGCTTGACGTGCGCGTACCAGTTGGCCTTGACGGAGGGCACCCCGTAGACCTTGTTGCCGGGCTCGGCGGCCAGCCGGTCGGCGACCTCCGCCTGGACCATGACGAGGGTCCGCTCGATGCTGGGGAAGCGGTCGAGCATGGTCAGCAGGACGGGCACGGCCACGTTGTACGGCAGGTTCGCGACCAGCGCGGTCGGTGGCGGCCCGGGCAGCTCGGTGACCAGCATCGCGTCGGAGTGGACCAGCGCGAACCGGTCCTTCTTCGCCGGCATGCGGGCCTCGATGGTGGCGGGCAGGGCGGCCGCCAGGATGTCGTCGATCTCGACGGCGACGACCCGGTCCGCGGCCTCCAGCAGCGCGAGCGTCAGCGAGCCCAGGCCGGGACCGACCTCGACGACCACGTCGTCCGGGCGGACCTCGGCGGTGCGCACGATGCGGCGCACCGTGTTGGCGTCGATGACGAAGTTCTGCCCCTTCTGCTTCGTCGGGCGTACGCCGAGGGCGGCGGCCAGCTCCCGGACGTCGGCGGGGCCGAGGAGGGCGTCGGGGGTGCTGGGCGCGGGGTTATCGGGCTGCTGCTCTGCGGTGCTCACCGGTAAAGCGTCTCAGATCGGCGGAGCGGTCCCGACGACGACGTGGACCCGCGGCCCACGACGTGCACCCGCGGCCTACGAGGTGAGCCCGCGGCCTACGAGGTGAGCCTGCGGCCGCAGTGGGGCCACGGGCTCGCCCCCCGCTGCACGTAGAGCTTCTTCGCCCGGTAGGTCTGCTCGCCGGCCGGGGCGTCCTGGGGCCGGCCGCTGCCGCCCAGTCCCTGCCAGGTGCGGACGTCGAACTGGTACAGGCCGCCGTACGTCCCCGACGCGTCGGTGGCGGAGGCGCGCCCGCCGGACTCGCACTGGGCGAGGGCCCCCCAGTTGAGGCCGTCCGCGCCGGAGACGGAGCTCGGCAGCGACCGGGTGCCGACCCGGACGAGCTGGGTGACGGGCTCGCGCACGACCTCGTCGGCGATGGCGCGGGGCTTCTGCCGGACTCCGTTGACGGTGCGCAGGCTGTACGTGACCCGGCGCGCCCCGGGCCGCCCGGCGCGCTCGACGACCTCGGTCCCGGCGAACAGGTCGCCGTCCTTGACCCTTTCGGTCTCGAAGGGGATGCGCTCCTCGCGCACCTCGCGGGTGCCGGTGATCCGCAGCACGGTGACGGTCTGGCCGTCGCGCGGGAAGGCGGTGGGCGGCACGGAGGTGGTGTCCTGGCCCTGGAGGGTGATGCCGGCCTGGTCGAGGGCCTCCTGGACGGTGGCGGCGTTGGTGCGGATGGTCCGTTCGCGGCCGTCGGCCATGAAGGTGACGCTGCGCTCGGTGCGGACGCTGAGGGTCAGGCCGGAGCGCGGTACGGGGGCGGTGCGGGGGGCGGAGAGGTAGGCGCCCTCGGGGCGGATGCCGAACTGGCGCAGGGCGGCGTCGACGGTGCGGGCGGTGGTCCACACCTGGCGCTGCTGTCCGTCGAGGGTGAGCCTCAGGGGGCGGCCGTAGCGGACGACGATCTCCTCGCCGTCGTCGAGGGGCGCGCCGGGGGCGGGCGCGACGAGGTCGTGGGGGCCGACGTCGAGGCCTTCCGCGGCGAGCAGCTCCTCGACGTCACCGGCGAAGGTGTGCAGCTCCCGGGGGACTCCGTCCACGGTGAGGCGTACGGATTTGTCGGCGGCGACGAAGGCCGTGGTGCCGCCCGCGAGAAAGGCGACCACGAGGGCCTGGGGCACGATCCGCCGCCAGTTGCCGCCGGGGGCGGCGGGCGCGGCGGGTCCGGCGAGCACCGGCCCCGCGGCGCGGCGGCGGCCGTGGCCCGCCCCGGCGGGCACGGCGACGGGAACCGGGACGGGGGCGGCCGGGCCGCGGCGGCGGCCGGTGCCGGCCGGCGGCTCCTCGACGGCGGTGCGGGCGCGGGCCCGGCGGCCCGGGGCGGTGGGGTCGGCGAGGGTGGGGGTCGGGCTCGGCGTCGGCAGGGGGGCGCGGCGGCGGCCGGTCCCGGGGGCGGAGGCGGAGGCGGAGGCGGGCCCGGGCCGTTCGGCGTCCCGGGCGGCGGGCTCGGCGGCGCGCCGGCGGCGTCCGCCCCGCCGGTCGTCGGGGCGCGGACCGGGCACCGGGAAGGCGGGCTCGGTGTCCCAGGAGGCGGGCCCGGCGTCGGCGAGCGCGAGGCCGCCGGACGGGGCCCCGGCCGGTACGGGGCCGCCGGGTGCCGGATCCGCGGGGCCGGAACCTCCGGGACCGGGGCTGCCGGCCTGCTGCGCGCCGGTCCACGGATCGGCGGACCAGGGATCGGCCGCAAGGGGGGCGGCCGGAAGGGGGCCGGCCGGCCAGGCGCCGGGCGCGCTCCCGTACGCCTCCTCCGGGACCGGAGCGCCTCGGCGGTGGCTGCCCTGCGTATCGCTCACGACGCTCGCTCCCCTGGTGGTCCGGCACCCGCTGGTTGGGGCACGGCACCCTAGCGGAGGAGTCGTGACGGAACAAAGTCGTACGACTACCCTACGTGGCGGGCCGGTGGGGCCGGTCAGTAGCCGAAGGCGCGGGCGGTGTTGGCCGCCAGGGCGGTGGCCATCGCGTCCTCGTCGATCCCGCGGACCGCTGCCATCGCCCGCACCGTCAGCGGAATGAGGTACGGCGCGTTGGGCCGTCCGCGGTACGGCGCGGGGGTCAGGTACGGCGCGTCCGTCTCCACGAGCACCAGCTCCAGCGGGGCCACGGCCAGCGCCTCGCGCAGCGGCGCCGCGTTCTTGAAGGTGACGGTGCCGGCGAAGGACATGTAGTAGCCGGCCGCGGCGCACTCGCGGGCCATGTCGGCGTCCCCGGAGTAGCAGTGGAAGACGGTGCGCTCGGGGGCGCCCTCCTCGCGCAGTACGCGCAGCACGTCGGCGTGGGCGTCGCGGTCGTGGATGACGAGGGCCTTGCCCCGGCGCTTGGCGATCTCGATGTGGGCGCGGAAGGAACGCTCCTGCGCGGCCATGCCCTCCGGGCCGGTCCGGAAGTGGTCGAGTCCGGTCTCGCCGACGGCCTTGACGTGGTCGAGGGAGGCGAGGGCCTCGATCTCCGCGAGGGCCTCGTCGAGGGCGGACTCGCCGCCACCGGCCCGGGCGCCCTGGCGGGACCAGCCGTCGGCATCCCCGTGCACGATGCGCGGGGCTTCGTTGGGGTGGAGCGCGACGGCCGCATGGACGTTGTCGTACGCGGCCGCCGTGTCGGCGGCCCACCGGGAGCCCTTCACGTCGCAGCCGACCTGGACGACGGTGGTCACGCCGACCGAGGCGGCCTTGGCGAGGCCCTCCTCGACGGTCCCCGCCTGCATGTCCAGGTGGGTGTGCGAGTCCGCGACCGCCACCCGCAGGGGCTCGGGCAGCGGCGGCAGTGCGTCCTTGGATGCGGAGGAAGAGCTCATGGGGCCGATCTTATGACCGGTGGAAGAACCCCATCAGCCGGGAGAACAGCCCCCCGCGCTTCTCGGCCTCGCTGACGGCGACGGGTCCGGGGGCGTCATGGGGTTCGGCGGCCCCGCGGGGCTTGGGCGTGCGGGGGACGTTCGCTCCGGCCGGCACCGGTCCGGCGATGCCGGGGGCGATGCGGTGGTGGTAGAGGTGGTCGATCATTCCGAGGACCGAGGAGACCTGCCCCGCCCGCATGATCCGCACGACGTGCCCGCCGCAGTTCATGCAGGTCGGGTTGGACAGCGGGGAGGGCACCCGCTCACCGTCGACCGTGTACATGATGAACGGCTCGCCCCGGCCGTCGACGTGGTGCTCGATGCGGTAGTCCTGCTCCCAGCCGTACCCGCAGCGCATGCACGCGAAGGAATAGGCCTCGTGCACGGTCTGCACGTCGGGGCTGGAAAAACGCGCGGGGGCCGAGGCCTGGACCGGTACCGGGGTGTCTGCGATCTCACTCATGCCAGCTCCTCTTGTTCCACTGGTGCCTCTGCCAGTGGACGCCTCTTCGGGCGGGAGCGCATCAGGTCCTGTCCAGTGTTGGACGGCCTTTGGCCGACTCATGCCCAAAGCGCCCGGCGCGCGGTCTGAGCTTTGCTTTTCAGGTTAGCTCTTTACCGGTTTATGGCGCCTTTCGTGCCGCATTCTTTGCCGCCACGACAGCGTCGAAGACATCGCGCTTGGGTACCCCGGCCTCGGCCGCGACGGCCGCGATGGCCTCCTTGCGGCGCTCCCCCGCCTCCTCGCGCACCCGCACCCGGCGCACCAGCTCCTCGTCGTCCACGTCGCCGGGGCCGGCCGCCGGCGCGCCCTCCACCACGACGGTGATCTCCCCGCGGACGCCTTCGGCGGCCCAGGTGGCGAGTTCACCGAGCCCGCCGCGCTTGACCTCCTCGTACGTCTTGGTCAGCTCGCGGCAGACCGCGGCCCGCCGCTCGGCGCCGAAGACCTCGGCCATCGCCGCGAGGGTGGCGTCCAGCCGGTGCGGGGCCTCGAAGTAGACGAGCGTGCGCCGCTCGCCCTCGACCTCGCGCAGCCGGCCGAGGCGCTCACCCGCCTTGCGCGGCAGGAAGCCCTCGAAGCAGAACCGGTCCACGGGCAGCCCCGACAGCGCCAGCGCGGTGAGCACGGCGGACGGCCCGGGGACCGCGGTGACCTTGATGTCCTTCTCCACGGCGGCGGCGACCAGCCGGTAGCCGGGGTCGGAGACCGACGGCATGCCGGCGTCCGTCACCAGCAGGACGCGCGCCCCGCCGGCCAGCGCCTCGACCAGCTCCGGCGTGCGGGCCGACTCGTTGCCTTCGAAGTACGACACGACGCGCCCGGTGGTGTGCACGCCGAGCCCCTGGGTCAGCCGGCGCAGCCTCCGGGTGTCCTCGGCGGCGACGACGTCGGCCCGCTCCAGCTCCGCCGCGAGGCGCGGCGGGGCGTCGGCGAGGTCGCCGATGGGGGTGCCGGCGAGGACGAGCGTGCCCGTCCGGCCGTCGGCCGATGCGGCTGGGGAGGCGGGTTCGGTGCCGTGGGGCTGGTCAGTCGTCACCCGCCCATCCTCTCAGTCCCGCGGCGTCGCACGGCCCGTCACCCCACGCCACTGGGGCGTACACAGATCTCTTCCCTACGATGTGCCGGTGACCAGTACCGCGACGCCGCCGCCCAGCCCCGCGGGGGCCATGTCCTCCGCATCGGCCGGCGGCGCAGAAGAGCCGTCCACCTGGCTGCGCGACCTGCGCCGCTTCGGCTACGCGCCGCGTTCCGGCGCGTCGCCGCACGCGGACGTCCGCACCCGCCTGGTGCCCCCGTACGCGAAGCCGTCCCGGCAGCTGTGGCTGACCTTCGGGCTTCCGCCGCAGGTGTGGGGCACCTGGGAGCGCATCGTGGCGTGGGCCGGTCCGTTGCTGGTGGCGCTGGTCGCCGGCGTGCTGCGGTTCGTACACCTCGGCAGTCCGAAGGCGGTGATATTCGACGAGACGTACTACGCCAAGGACGCCTGGGCCACGATCAAGCAGGGCTACGAGGCGAACTGGCCCAAGGACATCGACAAGTCGATCCTCGCCAACCCGGACGGGGTCGCCCTGCCGGTCGACCCGGGTTACGTCGTGCACCCGCCCGTCGGCAAGTGGGTGATCGGGCTCGGCGAGTGGATGTTCGGTCTCACCCCCTTCGGCTGGCGGTTCATGACCGCCGTGCTCGGCACCCTGTCGGTGCTGATGCTGTGCCGGATCGGCCGCCGCCTCTTCCGCTCGACGTTCCTGGGCTGCCTGGCGGGCGCGCTGCTGGCGGTGGACGGCCTGCACCTGGTCATGAGCCGTACGGCGCTGCTGGACCTGGTGCTGATGTTCTTCGTGCTCGCCGCGTTCGGGGCGCTGCTCATCGACCGGGACCGGGCGCGCGCCCGGCTCGCGGACGCGCTCCCGGTGGACGACGAGGGCCGGACCCGTCCCGACGCGAAGATCGCCGAGACGCTGCGGCTGGGCCTGCGCCCGTACCGGATCCTGGCCGGGGTCTGCCTCGGGCTGGCCGCCGGCACGAAGTGGAACGGCTTCGTCGTCCTGGCCTTCTTCGGCATCCTCACCGTGCTGTGGGACGCCGCGGCCCGCCGCACCGCCGGCGCGGGCACCCCGTACGCGGCGATGCTGCGCCGCGACGCGCTGCCCGCCTTCGTGTCCACGGTGCCGGTGGCGGTCGTGACGTACGTGGCGTCGTGGTCGGGCTGGATCTTCAGCCCGGACAACGGCAAGGGCGGCTACCTGCGCGACTGGGCGGCCAAGCACGACCAGAACAGCTCGCTGTCCTTCCTGCCGGAATGGGTGCGCAGCCTGTGGCACTACGAGACCGAGGTCTACAACTTCCACGTCGGCCTGACCTCGGGGCACACCTACGAGTCCAACCCGTGGAGCTGGCTGGTGCTGGGCCGGCCCGTCTCGTACTTCTACGAGTCCCCCGAACCGGGCACCGACGGCTGCCCGGCGACCGCGGCGGGCAAGTGCGCCCGCGAGGTCCTGGCGCTGGGCACGCCGCTGCTGTGGTGGGCGGGCTGCTTCGCGCTGCTGTACGTGCTGTGGCGGTGGTTCTTCCGCCGTGACTGGCGGGCGGGCGCGATCGCGTGCGCGCTGGGCGCGGGTCTGCTGCCCTGGTTCAACTACCAGGAGCGGACGATCTTCTACTTCTACGCGGTGGTCTTCGTCCCGTACCTGTGCCTGGCGGTGGCGATGATGATCGGAGCCCTGCTGGGCCCGGCGGGCTCCTCGGAACGCCGCCGCGCCCTGGGCGCGATCGGCGCGGGCGTCCTGGTCCTGCTGATCGTGTGGAACTTCATCTATTTCTGGCCGATCTACACGGGCCAGACCCTGCCCATGGACTCCTGGCGCGGCCGCATGTGGCTGGACACCTGGGTGTGAGCAGGCCGATCGGGGGAATCTGCGGCGGGACCCGAGTAGCCCGAGGTGGTCGTTGCTGGCCCTCTCTGGTCACCAACGGCCACCCCGGGACGGCCCACAGACGGCCCAGCCCTTGGCCCCCTTCCACTGCCGCCAGGACATGTCAAAGTGGTCCGCGCGGGAGTCGTGCAGACGTCCGCGCGAATCGGATCAAGGAGGATGCGTGCCGAACCCGAGCCCGCGCGGGACGTACCTGACGATTGCCGAGGCTCTGCGCGAGAAGATCGAGAAGGGCAAGATCACAGAAGCCCTTCCGTCCGAGGCTGAGCTGATGCACACGTACGGCGTCGGGAGATCCACCATCGGACGGGCCTTGAAGACGTTGAAGAATGACGGCCTGATCGAATCCGTCCAGGGCGCCGGCTGGTACGTGACCGGTACGGGTGATCGACGGCCGTTGGTCGACCGCGTGACGGATCTACTCCGTGCCGACGCCCTGACGGTGGGTGACATCTTCCCCTCCGAGAAGGAACTCTGCGATGCCTTCGGAGTCTCCAGGACGGCCGTACGAAGCGCGATTGCGCAGATGGAAGGGCGAGGCCTCATCGTCATGGGCCCCGCCCGCCGACGTCACGTCCGGTCGCTACCGGACGACAAGGGGGTTTCTCAGCCGTGACAACGACCGACCTGACTCGCCACGCTTACGGCCTTGCTGAGGCCCTGCTCGCCGAGCCCCTCCCCCGCAGGTGGTCGCACTCATTGGGGGTTGCCGGGCGGGCCCGGTCTCTGGCGCCGATCCTCGGTGACGACGCTGCCCTCATGGAGGCGGCCGCAGTGCTGCACGATGTGGGCTACTCGCCTCGTATCGCGGCAACCGGGTTCCACCCCCTTGATGGCGCCCGCTTCCTCCGCGATCAGGAAGGTGTGGACGAGCGAGTCGTCCGGCTGGTCGCTCACCACTCATGCGCGCTTCTGGAAGCCGAGGAGCGCGGGCTCCGGCATGAGCTGGAATCGGAGTTCGCGCTTGAGGAGCCGTCCCTCGTCGACGCCCTCGTGTTCTGCGACATGACGACGACTCCCGACGGTGCACACACCACCTCAGAGGCCCGAGTATCGGAAATCGTCGGGCGCTATGGACCGGATACCATCGTCGGCCGATTCATCCAGAGGGCTGCTCCAGAGATTCACGCCGCCGTGCATCGTGTCGAAGAACGCCTAGGACAGGTCACATAGACCCTCTTCATCCCCTTCAAGTTCCTCTTCATCAGCAAGTACCTCGAAAGCTCGCAGCAGTGGGTAGCCGACATCTGGCTCGACCGCAGCGATATAGCACGCCCAGCCCATTAGGCGACGTCGAAACATCCCATCGTCCTTACCGCCAAACTCTGTCATATAGGCGGCGTAACCGAATTTCGATATCACGTGCAAGATCCATCGCATCTTACGCTTTACCCTGCGCGGAATACGCGGCCCGTCCGATTCACCGACATACAAACCGGTAACGTATTGCGGACCGCCGCGGCGCATGAAGACGGTCTTGCGCGTGTTTACCGACCAGCCAGCGTCGTCGAGAATACGCGCGATGTCCGCCGAGTGGCGGTCAGTGACATCTCCAGAGAATGTCAGATCGTCCACGTATCGCGTAAAAGAAAGACCCTCCGACCGCGCATACTCAGCGAGGGAGCGGTCCGTGCTCAGGAAAGCCAGATTAGACAGGAGGGGCGATGTACTCAGCCCGATCGGCAGCTTGCCGCCGATAGTAACGAGGTTGACGGCAAGTTCCGCAGCCTTCTCCTCATACCCTTGCTCTCGCAACAAATCCCGTATCGTTGCGGCCCCAATAGACGGAAAGAAGTCCTCAAGATCCATGCGCAAGACGCACTTCTTTGCAAGGTGCCGACTGGCATTGCTGATCGTGGAACGTCCGCGAACGAACCCGTGAACGTGGTCGGGAGCTTCATACGAGAACAGACTCGTAAAGCTTCGATGCAGATTCTTGCTAATCGTATCGAATGGCGACTTCAGCTCGAATACTTCTCGTATCCCGCCATGCTTCTTGCGATGCGCCCGCCGGACGTAGAAGATCCCTTCACCCGCAGGAAGATTTGCGGATAGCCATTCCAGATCCTTGACCGACAAAAAGGCTTGCTCCGCCAGGTGATCAACCGAAAAATCCACTGACCCCCCTGCGGTAGCACGTAAGGAGGTAGGGCCACACTCCCGTGCAAGGACTATCATGCAACGCACGCGAACTCGCGCACAACGTTGACCGCGACCCTACCTCGGGCGCGACTATACCACACGTCAATGAAGTGGGTCCTTTCGACTGGAAATGCGGCCATGCTCGAACGAATAGAGCATAGAAATAGACGGCTCAATCTCGCGGAATCCTCTGTAAGCCCACTCCGTAGGGTCCAAGGTGCGTCCGTGTTGAAGCCACCTAGCTACGGCTGCCATGACATAGTCGATAATTGCGGTAGACATGTAATCGCGCTTGGCGACCATTTCGAGATTCAATTTCGGCAGCGGTGCCGTTTGGCCGATTGTTTTGTGGGCCTGCTTGGTGACGGCATTCGACAGTCGGCCGATGATAGATGCCATCTCTTCGCTCTGCTCTATATAGCAAAACAGCTCGGATCGATTGCGATGCCGGATCAATACATCACTCAACAACTTTACATACATAAACTCGATTCGCTCGGATTCTGTACCACCGGCGACGCCCATTCGATTAGTGACGACCATATACGTCTTAAAGAAGGTGGCCCGCATCAGTTCTAGAAATGGAACAGAAATCTCCACCGGATCGTTCGCTCTGTGAAAGCCGTACTTGCGGAATTCTTCGAAGCTGCCAAATCCGGTCAGGCTACTCCTCGCTTCTAGGCGTTTGTACAAATCGCGAATTCTCGCCTCAACATCTTCCGCATCCTCACCCAGTTCGACCGCGCCGACGATCAACGGCTGGGAGGCATTTCCGTTTCCCGACTCATCCATAAATATTTTCACTAAATAGCCTTTCATGTAGCCTGCCGCAGCGGCCGCCAAGCTATCCGCACCATCGCACTTTGAGGGACCCACACCCTATACGGGAAAGCCTCTTGGGGCCGCAAGGAGTTCTACTCACCCGATGTAGGGGGCCGACCGAGAAGCATCAAGTCCGTGGGCGATCCTGAGCCGCATTGACGGGTGAATATCGAGAGTGTCAATGTCTGCCAGGTCCACCCACCGGACCTCCTTGGATTCCGAACTTATGCGAAGAGAACCGCCTACGGGACGCGCACGGAAACAGATACTGAACTGCTGTCGCACCTCTCCGTCGTCGTACGCCATGACATGCTGGGGGTCGGTGTAGACGCCGACGATGTCTTCTACGACGACCTGGATTCCGGTCTCTTCATCGACCTCTCGCACGACCGTATGTGCGATCTCCTCCCCAGCATCGTGACCACCGCCAGGCAGTGCCCAAAGGTCGTTGTCGGTCTTGTGGATGAGCAATAGGCGACCCTTCTCATCACGCACAACGGCCGTCACCGAGGGCACGACCGAATTAGCCACAGGGGCGTTCGGGTCACGGAAGTAATCAATTCGGCTCATATGTTGGCGCCTCCTCAATCCGTAGGTGACGTGATCCGCCGAGCGGACTCCCAGACCCGCTCGACGCTCTCCGCGTAGGTGTCAAAGAGTTCACCCCCGGGAACTCGCTGGAGGTGAAGAACCGGAGCCATGTAGGCGCCGACACCGAAGACGTGTCCGTTGGCCAGCAACTCGTCATCGCCCCTATAGATCGAGTTGTAGAGCGTCGTCGCGTGGAGCCTGAACTCCACTCCGGGAAGCCGGAACAGGGGCGCATAGTTCACCAAAGCATTCCGAATCTTGGAGGCCATCGCCCCGCCGATTCCCTCGTCCTCACCCCGGATGGCGACGGCAGGACTCGAAGGATCTCCAAGCATGAACCGGACAGGCACGCCGGCGGCCGACTTCTCTCGGACCAGCCGATGGAATTGCGCGTCCTCGGTGAGCCAGAATCCTGAGTACACCAGCACGTCAAAGTGAGAGACCACGTCGGCAAACAGCTTCGTCCAAGCCGCGGCGGGGACGACCGACCGATGCGGGTAGAGGGTGACCAATTCGGCTCCGCTGGACTCTGTCACCTCGTCCGAAGTCCGCTCGTCCGGCCAGAGGTACGAGACCTCTCGCCGCAGCATCGACGCCAACGCGTACTGGAACCGCCTGTACGGCTTGCGCTTTGGGTCGCTGATCCAGCGCTCCACCGTCTTCGGTGACACCCCGAGACGCTCCGCCACCTGCTCCAGCTTGAGGTTGCTCTCGACGATGGCTCCGCGGAGCCTCTCGTTGGCCATACGACCTCCCCCGCCTAGGACGCCCTGGGACGAGTTGGACTGTAGCGAGTAGGGCGCAAGTCGTACATGCGCGGAGTCCAACGTCCAGCACATCCCAGCCATGCTGGTCACGTCGCTGCGAAAGGCGGCGGACCCGACATCCAACAGCGAGCCGCTTGACGGCACGGATTCGATCTGCCACCTTGAGAGACATGTAGTACATGCCTCGCTTCGGCGGTGTGCGTGGCATCTCACGTGCTCCGGCGTGGCCCCGTGTCGCAAGGCACGGGAGACCTTCCCAGGCCTTCCACGTCCCGCCGTGAGTCGCAGGTCTTTGAGAACTGAACAGTGATCGTGCGGGGCTGACGCGAGTCGGCGGTCACGGTAGGTGCCTAGGGCGAGGGCCCGGGGGCAAACCGCCGTGGTGGACGCCAGCTCCCCCTATGCGCTTGGCAGGCGCCACCCGGTCTCGGGTGTGGGGATGTACAGCGGGGCCCCAACGCACGTGGCGGCAAGAGTGAGACCGCCCCCGAGACGACCGGGTGATGTCGTCGGCGGCACGCCATCCTGCACCGACTCGTGCAGGCCGCCTGCTGGCGTCAGAGCAGTGATGATGACGCACCCGATCCGTGGGCTCGGGACCGGACGGCCGTGACAACGGCCGCCGATGACGCCCACCACACCCAATCTGACCGGCCGTTGAGGAGGCTTCGCGATCCGGTTAAGACCCTTGGCCGTCGCCCTGCTGGACCGGCAGGGCGACGTTGCCCTTCGCGTCTCCCCGATCCGCCGCGCGAGCGCACCTGGAAAGCCGGTGATCCGCGGAATCGGGACACCCGCGCGGCACTAGCCGCGCCGGCTGCCTCCTCCGCCCGTCCACCGCCTTCACGCGGTGAACGGGCGAGGTTGAGGGGAGCTGGAGTTCTTCCTGTTCCACAACGGCGTGCAGCCCCGGTGCGCGAACACCGGGGCTGCTGTTCGGGCCCGTTCCTGTCTGAGAGGAGCAAGACCCAATGAAGTCCATCGTTGCACGTCACACGGGTGTTACCCCGCTTCCCGCCGACCTGGAGCCGTCGGACGCGGAGCTGAACGAGATCGAGGCCGAGATGGATGTCGTCCTGGCCGAGGTCGAGTTGCTGGACGCGCTGATCGTTCTGCTGGACCGGCCGGCGTCGGAGTTCGACGGCCGCCGGATCCGGCGGGCGCACCGGAGGGTGCTGGCGGCCCGCCGGGACGCGGCGAACAAGAGCTGCCCGGTTCCGCCGGCGGTGGCGTGATGCGCGGCGCGCACCTGGTCCACCGGGACGGCCGGTGGCGACTGTTCGTAGCGCTGCCTGGCAGCGTGGCGCACTGGCCGACGCACTACTTCGCGGGGCGGTCCGTGCCGAGTGTTCAGGAGCGCTCACGGGCGCTCACGGCGCTCGGCTTCGCGCTCACGGATGGTGCGGAGTGGTCCTGGACCGAGGACAGGGAGCGGGTGGACGACCCGTCCTCGCCGGTCATCCTGATCGCCCTCGCGCCCGTTGAACCGGTGGTTGGGGGTGTGTCGTGAGCGATGTTCATCTGCGCTCATCGGAACGCGCGTTGGCGTTCGGGACGTGGCTGATCGTGAGCGGGGCGATGCTCTACTCGATCCTCACGGTCACGCCGCTGATGGCCGCCCACACCCCGGACGCGTGGGACTGGACGGCACCGATCCTGCCGCTCGTCGTGGACGCGGCGGTGCTCATCGTGGTCCGTCTCGACTCGGTCCTGGCCCGGATGGGCGGGCACGGCGGGCCGTGGCCGGTGGCACTGCGCTGGATGACCGGCGCCATGACGCTCCTGCTGAACATCGGGGCATCCGCCCTGGTCGGGGACATGGTGGGGGTTGCGGTCCACGCGGTCGCACCCCTGCTGCTGATCGTCACCGCCGAGGCCGGCCTGGCCTACCGCCGTGCCCTGACCGCCGCCGTTCTAGCCGCCGAGGAACGCACGCAGGCCCAGCGGGACGCGGCCGTACGGGCGGCCGCGGAGCGCGAGCAGGATCGGCTGCGGGCGGAGCGTGAACGCCGCGAGTACGAGGCCGCGCAGGCGCGTGAGCTGCGTGAGCATGAGGCGAAGCTCGCCCGGGAAGCGGACGAGCGGCGGGCCCGGATCCTTCGTGAGGAGGCCGACCGTGCGGAGGCTGCGCGGCGGGCCGAGCAGGAGGCACGGGACGCGCGTGAGCGCCGTGAGCACGAGCGTGAGCAAGCCGAGAAGGCCCGTGAGCAAGCTGCCCGGCAAGCCGCCGCCCAGCGCGCGGCCGAGGACCGTCGCCGCGCCGAACAGGAACGCCAGGAGGCGGCCGAGCGGGCGGAGCGTGAGCGCGTCGAACTGCTCGCCGCCGGCCCCGCCAACGGTCGGCTCGAAGAGGCGCGGGCGCGGCAGGTCGTGCAGGCCGCGTACGCGGCGGGGCTGACGCAGCGGCTGGCCGTCGAACTCACCGGCTGGTCCGCCGGGTGGATCGCCGCCCGCTACCAGGAACAGCGCGAACTCACCTCCCCCACCCCGCGCCCGGCCCTCGAAGGAGCCACCCCGTGAAGCTCTCCCCGAACACCGCACCCGTAGAGCCGGACAACCTGCTCATCCGCTTCCACAACCAGATCGGCGCCGCCGTCGACGTCACGGGCTCCGTCAACCGGGCCCGCTGGTCCTGCCACGGATGCGGCGAGGCCCACGTCGACTACCACCTGAGCATCACCCGTGACGACGCCAACGGACATGCCGCGGCCTGCTGGGCCGCCTACCACCGCGTCCGCTAATGGCCACCCTGCCGGCCTACCCCTGGCGCCTTGCCCCCGACGGGCTCGCCACCCGCCGACAGCTCCGCGCCCTCGGCCTCCGCCCCGGAGGCCAGGATGTCGTCGCCCAGCTGGAGCGGCCCCGCCGCAGGCGCGGGCCGCTGGTGGCCTACCTCTACCGGATCGACCGGGCACGACCCGTCCGCCCGATGACCGAACGGCGGGCCGCGGCCCTGGCGAAGGCCAATGCGGCCCGCCGCCGGTGCCCGACCTGCCAACGCGATGCCGGATACGTGATCCCGGCCTCGCTCGGCATGTGCACCCCGTGCGCCTACCCCGAACAGCGCGTCGCCTGATCAGCACGAGAGCCCGGCCGTCCACCTTCCACAGTTTCGGCCGGGCTCTCTCTCCCGTGAAGGAGCACGTTCAGCATGACCGAGACAGTCGTCGAAGTGGTGCCGCAAGCACCATCTGCTCCAACTCCGCTCGAACCCAAGGGTTCTGAGGTTCTGGCGCCGTTGCCGGGTGTTCCGCTGGCTGTGGCCGGGGCGAATGCCCTGGGTGCGGTGGCGGCCGGCGCGGTGGCCGTGGGCGGTCCGGCCGGGTTGGCCGTGACCGGTGTCGTTGTGAGCGCCGCCGCGGCCACCGGCCTCGTCCGCCGCATCGCCGCCCGCCGGGCGGCCAGCAAGCCCAAACCCCTTCCCCAGCAGCGCACCCCGGCCGGGGGCCGAGACCGTTCCCCGTCCTCGCCGAGCGAGTCGGGCGGCGGCCACCACCGCACGACCGGACCGCGTTCCGGCGGGCTGCTCGGCAAGGGCCCGGGATCTTCCGCCGCTGGTATGCGGGCGGCGGTCCGCAACCTAGGCCGCCGCCGCCGCGCCGACGGACGGATCGGAGAACCTCAGAACCCGGGCACGGGACGGACCGCCCCGCCCGCGGGCGGGGCGCCCAACAGCCACAGCAGCAAGCGCAGCACCCCCACGTCCCGCCCGGTCTCGTCCGGCGGTACCGACAGGCCGCAGCGCCGTTCCGGTGGCGGGCTGGTCAAAGCGGCCCGGCGGGCCGCGGTCCGCGCGGCAGCGGGTGCGGTCCGGGCCGGGCACGCCCGCTACACCGCCGGCGCCCCGACCCGGACGGCGAAGGCCGCCGAGCGGTCCGCACGGCGTGTGGCGAGGGGTGAGGCGAAGGCCCGCCGCCACTCCGGCCTCGACGCGGCCGGCAACCGCACCCCCAAGCCCACGGCCACGCCTGCGGCGATACGGCAGAAGGCCCTGCGCCGCTCGGCCCTGCGGCACGCCGCCCGGATGACCGGCAGCGCGCTGCTGGCCGCGGGCGCCGGGCTGGTGTCGGGGGTGTGGAACTGGAAGAAGCCCGGCGTCACCACCCGGCACGTGCGGGCCGTGTGGCGGCGGCTGGCCGATCGTGCCCGGCAGGTGAAGGCCGCACGCGATGCCGCGATCAACGGCACGGCCACCGACGGCACTGAGCCCGAGGTGCCGGTTCCGGCGACGCAGGTGAACAACCCCAACCGCCCCAAGGACCGGCTGCTCGCGCCGGTTCTGCAGTCCGTGAAGTCCCGGCCCGTCGTTCTGGCGGGGGCCGACCGTAGTGGAGGCATCGTGTCCGAGTCCGGTACCGCGTTCACCCGCCTGTCCGACGCCGCCGAGGTCATGCTCCAGGCCGCGTCGACGTTCGACCCCGAATACATGGCCGAGTTCCAGGCCCTGATCGACGACCTGCCCGAGGCCATGTCCACGGTGCAGGAGACCCTGCGGGTTCTGGCGGAGCTGTCGCAGGAGAAGCTCCCCGTCGACCCGCTGGTGGTGGAGGAGATCGGCGAGGGCTACCGCGCCATGAGCCGCGTGGTCAGTGCCCTGGACGAGGTCGGCACCGTCTACCGGCGCGTCCACGCCGACGACATCGAGCGGATCGAGAACCCCCGCAACGGCATCGACGGCGAACGCCGCTGGAACGTCTAACCCCAACCCCCTGCACCACCGTTCGGCCCGCCCCTCACGTCTGGGGGCAGGCCGCTGTCATCGCAAGGAGAGAACACCTGTGAGCAGCAAAAAGAACACCGTGCGGGTCGATTGGAAGGCCCCGCACGGCATCCTGACCGGCACCCTTAACGCCACCGCCGGAACCCTCGTCACCACCGCCCTCGCCCACTCCGCGGGTATGCCGTCCGGGTACGCGCTCGCCGCGGGCGCGGCCGGGGCGGTCGGCTCGTCGATCTCGGGCTGGCGGAACCGGCTGACCGGCGCCACCGTCGCGTTCCGCTCCGCGTGCTGGACTGCGGCCGGCACCTGGTCCTGCTGGGCTCTCACCGCGGGTGGTCCGGTGACGCTGACCGGTCTCGGCTCGCTCCTCGTCGGTGGGATCGCCACGGGCACGCTGGCGGCGGGGTTCGCGGCGCACGAGGAGACCGAACAGGCCCGCCGCCGGCTGCTCCTGTCCATCGGCACCCGCCGTGCGCTCGCCGCGGAGTGGGTCGAGCGGATCGCCCGGGTGTGCCGGGTGGAGAACGTGAGCGTGCTGGGGATCGAGCACTGGCCTTCCGGCATGGGCTACACCATCGAGATCGAACTGCCCGAGGGCGGCGTCACCCGCAAGCACGTCGCCGACCGCACCGACGCGCTCGCCTCCGACCTCGACCTCCCCGACGGCTGCGGCCTCCAGGTCCTCCCCGGGGTGTCGCGGCGACGGCTGCTGATCGAGGTGGCGACCAAGACCTACCAGGGGCAGGAGATCCCGTTCCCGGTGGAAGAGATGGAAGAGACCACCACCATCAACAACCCCGCCCCCATCGCCCTGCTGTCGGACGGAGGGCGGGCGGAGCTGGACATGCGGCAGGCCTCCACCGTCGTCGCCGGCGGCACCGGCAGCGGCAAAACGAACTGGCTCCAGACCCTGATCGCCCGACTGCTGCAGACCAACGACACCCTCGTCTGGGTCATCGACCTCAACGCCGGCAGCCTCGGCCTGCCCTGGCTGCACGCCTGGCGCGAAGCCCAGACCGACCCCGCCCGGCGCGACGAGGTTCCGGCACCGGGGGTGGACTGGCTCGCGTCCACCCCGGCCGAGGCCAAGCTCATGCTCGACGCGGCCATCGCCATCGCCAGTGCCCGCAAGATCGCCTACCAACAGCACATGCGGGACGAGGACGACGACAAGCTGCCCGTCTCCCCGCAGATCCCCGAGATCGTGATCATCATGGACGAGAGCGCCGAGGTCTCCGCCACCAAGGCCGCGAAGGAGGTCATGGCGGGGGTCGTGAAGGTCATCCGCGTCGCCCGCGCCATGGCCATCCGAGCCGTGATTTCCGCGCTGCGGGTCACGCAGGACGTCCTGCCGGACCCGATGGTGCGGAAGATGGCCTCCAACCGCGTCTGCACCGGCGCCAACGAGGACTCCGAACTCGGCCACCTCTTCGGATGGCGCGCCCTCACCGCCGAAAACAGCTTCTCCGGCCCCGGCTCGATGCTGGTGGGGACGGAGGGCAAGCAGCCCAAGACCGCCCAGCAGTGGCGCATCACCCCCTCCGGCGTCGACGCCGTCACCCGCGCCACCGCACACCGCCGCCCCACCCTCGACACCGTCTCCCTCCAAGCCGCCGGCCCCGCCTACACCGAACGCTGGAGCACCGAACGCTGCGGCCACCTGTGGGGAGCCCCGGTCACCACCGGCGCCCCGGCTGCTCCCGGCACGCAGACGCTGCCGGGCCGCCCGGGCGGCGGGCAGTGGAAGGCCACCGCGGGTTGGGACCAGCCGCGGCCGGTGGCCACCCCGGGAGCGGATGAGCTGGAGGCCATGTTCCGGATGCCGTCCGCAGACCCCGAGGCCTGGGCCGAGAGCGACGGGCTCACCGACTGGTCCGACCCGTCCTCGTGGACGGCCGACCGCCCGGCAGCGGAACCGGAACAGCCCGACGCACGACAGGCCGCACTCGACCTGATCATCGCCGCCGGGCCCACCGGCACCGGCGCATCCGCGATGGAACGGGACCTGAAGAACTCCTACGGGACCCGGCGGCCGGTCATTCAGCGGTGGCTGAAGGAGTGGGCCGAGACCGGCGAGATCACCCGCGTCGGAGAGGGCAGCAAGGCCCGCTACGTCCACCGCCGCCACCTCCCCGAAGCCTGAACCCGGCCGCCTGTCTGTCACCTGTCACACCCTCCCCGGACCTCCTCCTGGACGGCTCGGGAGCCTGTCACCCCTGCTGTGACCTGCGGATGACAGGTGACAGACAGGTGACAGGTGACAGACAGGTGACAGGCCGGATGACAGGCACCCCACACGGCCATCCACCCCCGCCTGAAGGAGCCCCGACGTGCATGAGTCGAACCGCACGATCGCCACCCCCGCCACCCGCTACGGCGACCCCATCCACCGCCCCCGCCCGATCGAGCCGCACACCGTTCTGCTGCCGACCGAGATCCCGCCCGGCGTCGACTGGGTGACCCTCCCCAACGGGATCCGCACCCTCGCCTACACCCAGCCGCACTACGCCCCGACTCCCGAACCGGAACCGGTCCGGGAGTCGATTCCGCGCTGGGCCAGGACGACCGCGCTCCTCGCCCCGACTCTGGGCGGCGGGATCGCCGCGGCCGGGGTCGGGATCTCCTACGCCGCCCCGGGAGTCCTCGCCATGGCCGAAGCCCTCTGGGCCACCGTCGCCGTCATCGCCGCCGGCGGGCTGGCCGCGCTCCTCCTCCGCACCGGCCGCCGCAGCGGCGGCCGGGGTGGGAGGCCGGTGCAGCACATCACCCAGAACATCACCGCGTCCGGGATGTTCGGCCGCGCCTCCGGCGCCTTCAACAACCGCTGAAAGGCCACCGCGTGAACCAGCCCGATCCCTTGGCCGAGCGCGTGGGTGACGCGCTCGCGCTCCTCACCGGCACCCGCACCGTGCGCTGCCCGCACCCCGGCTGCCGCGTCTCGGTCCGCTACCGCCACGTCGCCCCCAACGAGGCCAAGCGGCTGACCGACCTGGCCACCGACCACACCCGCCACTGAACACAACGAGGGCGGCCCCCACTCACGCCAATGACCGGGGCCGCCCTCATCCACAACCCATCCAAGACCTGTGGAGGAATCCAGCATGACCCACCCCACCCACATCCGGCGAGACCACACGGGCGTCCGGCCGTTACTCCTTGACCGGTTCTGCTGCGCCGGCGGGGCAGCAATGGGATACCACCACGCCGGATTCACGGTCGTGGGTATCGACAAGATCGATAGGTCCGACCACTACCCGTTCGCGTTCCGACAGGGCGACGCCCTGACCATCCTCACCGACCTGATCGCCTCCGGTGAGATCCGCCGCTACGCCGTGATCCACGCTTCCCCGCCCTGCCAGAAGCGATGCGCGCTCACCGTCGGCACCAACAAGTCCCGCGGCTGGGGCGGCGAACACGTCGACCTCGTCGCCCCCACCCGCGACCTGCTGGACGCGTCCGGCCTGCCGCTCGTGATCGAGCAGCCCGACGGCAAGGCCGACGTCCGCAAGGACATCACCCTCTGCGGAGAGATGTTCAGCCTCGGCGTGCTGCGCCACCGCAACTTCGAACTCGGCGGCTGGACCACCACCCAGCCCAAGCACCTCAAGCACCGCGGCTACGTACGCGGGTGGCGCCACGGCGAGTACCGCGACGGGCCGTACGTCGCCGCCTACGGCAACGGGGGCGGCAAGGCGACTGTCCCGGAGATGCAGCAGGCGATGGGCATCGACTGGACCGACGTCCGCGAGGAACTCACCGAGGCCATCCCGCCGGCCTTCTCGGAGTGGCTCGGCCGTGCCTTCCTCACCCGTGCCCGGCTGGAGGTTTCGGCATGAGCGACCTGACCGGCATCGACCTGGCGGGCCTGGACCTGCTCGCCCACGCCATCGCCGCCGCCCAGCGCGGCTGGCACGTCTTCCCCCTGCGTCCCCGAGACAAGCGGCCCGCCGGACACGCCGAGCGGTCCTGCCCCGGCACCGGCCGCTGCGCGCACGGGCACCGCACCCCCGAGCAGCGCGCGACGACCGACCCGGACCTGCTCGCCGCCGCCTGGACCCACGCCCCGTACAACATCGGGATCGCGACCGGCCCGTCCGGACTGCTCGTCGTGGACCTCGACATACTCAAGCCGACAGACGAAGAGGGAACGCCTGACGGCGTAACGGCGTTTGAGGCGCTCTGCGAGCGCGCCGGGCAGGCCGTCCCCACCACCTACCGGGTCCGGACCGCCCGCGGCGGCATGCACCTGTACTTCACCCAGCCCGACGGCGCCCGGCTCGGCAACACAGCCGGACGTCTCGGGAAGCACATCGACACCCGCGGCTGGGGCGGCTATGTCGTCGCCCCCGGCAGCCACACCCCCGACGGCGCCTACACGGTCATGGACAGCATCAGCCCCATCCCGCTGCCCGGATGGCTCGCCGAAGCGCTCACGGCCCGTCCCAAGCGGGTCCGCGACGTGCCGATGCCGATGACGGCGAAGGGGTCCCGGTACGCGAGGGCGGCCCTGGACAGCGAGACGCACAACGTCGCCCACGCCGGGGACGGGACCCGCAACGACACGCTGCTCAGGGCCGCGAGGGCTCTGGGGCGGTTCATCGCGTCGGGCGACCTGACCCGGATGGAGGTTGAGCAGGCTCTTAGTAGCGCAGCGGCCGGGAACGCCACCGAGTCGGAGCGCTACTACGACGACGTCATCACCCGCGGGCTGGACTGGTCGATTGCCAACAACCCCGCCGGCGGCCGGAGCGCGGCATGACCACCCCACCCCCCGCTCCCTCTAAGAGCCCTCTCCACCACCATGCCGCCGAGGACGCCGAACAGCCGCAGCTCGAACCGGTGACGGGCGCCTCGGAGGGCGTCGCCGAAGGCGTCCCTTCTGGCTCTGACCCGCACTCCGCTGACCCGTCCCGCACCCCGTCCGCTCCTGCCCGGAGGGAAGCCCCCATGCCCGAGCCCATCGACGGCGCCACACTGCTTGACGAGGTGGAGGCCTTCCACCGCCGGTTCAACATCTTCCCGCGCGAGGCCGCCTACGTGGCCGTGACCTTGTGGGACGCGCACGCGCACCTGCTCGACGCCTTCGACGCCACCCCGCGAATCGCGTTCCTCTCCCCGGAGCCCGGGTCCGGCAAGAGCCGCGCCCTGGACGTGATCGAGACCCTCGTGCCCAACTCCATGGCCGCGGTGGACGCCTCGCAGTCCGCGCTGTTCCGGTCCGTCGCCGGAATCGAAGGCCAGCGGCCCACGATCCTCTTCGACGAGATCGACACCATCTTCGGCCCCAAGGCCGCAGGAGACGAGAACCTCCGCAAGTTCCTCAACGCCGGCCACACCCGGGGCCGGAAGATGTACCGGTGCGTCGGAGACGGCGCCAACCAGACCGTGGAAGGCTTCCCCGCCTTCAGCGCCGTGGCCCTCGCCGGGCTCGGCTCCCTGCCCGACACCGTCTTCACCCGCTCCGTCATCATCCGCATGCGCAAGAAGGCCCCCAACGAGTCCTGCGAGCCCTGGCGGGAGCGCATCCACAAGAAGCAGGGCAACGCCCTCCGCGACCGCCTCGCCGCCTGGGCCGAATCCGTCCGCAAGCGGGTCACCGAGTCCTGGCCCGTCATGCCCGACGGAATCACCGACCGGCCGGCGGACGTGTGGGAACCGCTCCTCTCCGTCGCCGAAGCCGCCGGGGGCGACTGGCCCGAGCGAGCCCGCGCCGCCTGCCTGGAGCTGGTCGCCGCCGCGAAGGAGAACGACGCCTCCTCCCTCGGGATCCGGCTGCTGACGGATCTGCGGGATCAGGTCTTCCGGGGTGAGGAGCGGATGCCGACCGCGGCCATCCTCGAATGCCTCCTGCGCATGGACGACGCCCCCTGGGCCGACATGGACGGCAGGCCCCTCACCTCCCGGATGCTCTCGCAGATGCTCGGCCAGTACGTCACGGCGGCCAACAAGCCCATCAAGCCCCGCGGGATCCGAGTCGGCTCCGCCACCCCCAAGGGCTACTACGCCGAAGACCTGGCAGACGCCTGGGCCCGCTACTGCCCCCCTCACCCCCAGAAGTCCGCAACATCCGCCACAGCCGCCACACCGCAGGTCAGAGGGGGTGAATCTGTGGCGGAAGCCGCCACATCCATCCGCCACACGCACGCGGAAGCCGCCACACAGCTCTTCCCCGTCGCCGGATAGTCCCCGCGAGCACCAGGTGCCGCCACACCCCGCGTGTGGCGGCACCGATCCGCAACAAAACCCGAATCCGCCACAAACTCACGCCGCTGACCAGCACTGTTGCGGCGTGGCGGCTGTTGCGGATCCCCCAGAAGGCCAGACGGAGAGCGAATGCCCACACCCTCGAACCCTCGCGCCACGCTGCGCGGCGGACTCCCCGACCGCTACCTGACCCCCGACGACATCGCCGAACTGCTCGCCGTACCGCTGGAGACCGTCTACCAGTGGCGCAAGAAGCGCACAGGGCCGCCCGGCTTCCGCGTCGGCAAGCACCTGCGCTACGACCCCACAGCCGTACGCGGCTGGATCAACGACCAGATGAACGCGGACGCCCAGCGCGCCGCCTAGACCACCCACTCCACCACGGGGGCGGCCCACAAAGGCCGCCCCCGCTCGCGTTCCATGAAGGGGCACAACGTGGCCGGCCACGTCCAAGACCGCTGGTACAAGACCGAGACCGGGACCGACGGCAGAACCCGACGGGTCAAGACCGACCGTTACGGCGCCGGCGCGCGCTATCGCGCCCGGTACATCGGCCCCGACGGCACCGAAAAGAGCAAGTCGTTCCCGGATAAGCAGAAGCGTCTGGCCGAGTTGTGGCTGAACGAGACCGCGGCTGACATGTCCCGAGGGCAGTACGTGGATCCGCGGGCGAGCCGCATCACCTTCCGGCAGTTCGCCGAGAAGTGGGTGAAGACCCACACGACGGAGATCAACAGCCGCGAGGCGGCGGAGCGGCGGCTGAGGCTGCACGCCTATCCGTACATCGGCACCCGCCCCATGCCGTCGTTTCAGCCGGGCCACATCCGGACCTGGCTGGGTGAGCTGGAGGAGAACGTCCCGGCCTCCTCGCACCGCCGCATCATCTTTGGCACGGTCAATGCCGCATTCGCCGCAGCGGTGGATGACGGCCTCCTGCCCAAGAACCCGTGCCGGGCCCGGTCGGTGCAGGTCCCCAAGCCCGCGCCGCCGCGCGTCACGCCGTGGACCCCGGCACAGGTGTGGGAGGTGCGCGCCGCTCTGCCCCAACATCTGCGGACCACTGTCGACGCCGGCGGCGGATGCGGCCTTCGCCAGGGCGAGGTGTTCGGGCTCTCCGAGGAGGAGATCGACTACGACGGCGCGTGGCTCCACGTGGAGCACCAGCTCAAGCGCATCCGGGGCAAGTACGTCTTTGCTCCGCCGAAGGGCGCCAAGGCGCGCTCCGTGCCACTGCCCAGATCTGTTGCGGCGGCACTGCGCGCGCACTCCGAGCTTTACCCGCCGGTGGCGGTCACCTTGCCCTGGCGGACACCGGACGGGCCCTTCGTGACGCGGTCGCTCGTCTTCTCCAGTCTGAGCGGCACGTTCATCCGGGTGAGCCACTTCAACGATCACATGTGGAAGCCCGCCCTCGCGGTCGCGGGCATCATCCCTCCGGCCGAGGGAGGCGAGCGCTACGCCTCCGCCCCGCAGCACGGTATGCACGCACTGCGACACTTTTACGCCTCCGTCCTGCTGGACGCCGGCGAGAACATCCGGGCCCTCAGCCAATACCTCGGCCACGCCGATCCGGGCTTCACGCTGAGGACGTACACACACCTGATGCCCAGCAGCGAGGGCCGCACCCGTAGGGCTCTCGATGTGCTCTTCACAGCGCAGTCGGTCCTCGACCAGACGCGCGAGGCCCCCCAGTAATCGCGCAGCCGCTTTTCGGCAGCGGCGCACCGTCCCTGACTGCCGATTTCGCCTGACGACGCGAGACCTCGCCGTCAGAATGATGCGATGGACCAGGGGATGGCTGCAGTCGCTGCCGGCATAGTCGGGCTCGTAGGCGCAGGGATCGGCGGCCTCGCCACGGCTTACGGAGCGCGAGTCGGTGCACAAAAGACCATCGAGGCGGCACGGACTCAGGTGGACCGGCAGGCAACCGCCGAACATCGTCATTGGGTTCGGGAGCAGCGGCGCCTAGCGTACAGCGCCGTTATGGAGGCGGATCTGGTGCTCACCATGGCAATCGACGGCTGCACGTCAGATCTACTCCGAGGGACGGCATTGTCCGAGGACGCCGTGAGCAGCATGGGACGCCATGTGAGGAACTTGGCCACCGCTGTGGCCAAGGCCACCCTGTGGGGGCCCGATGACCCGATCGATAAGGCACAAGATCTCATCAGCGCCAGGGGACGAACTGTAGGTAGAACTGTCGCCTGGTCTATGGCGGTCGCAAGCGGCAACGCCGAGGCCGCGCGAGCGGCAGTGAACGGCATGACTGGGTCGGAGGACAGAGAGGCGACCCGCGCCTTCGTCACAGCCGTTCGACGCACGCTAGCCGAGACGGCCATTCAAGATCACGGCCCCGAGGCGGCCCAGTAGGGCCGAACAGCCTCCACTCAAGAGAAAGCGTGCAGGTCAGGGGCACGCGTCACAGAGGGCGCAGAACTTCATCTATTTCTGGCCGATCTACACGGGCCAGACCTTGCCCATGGACTCCTGGCGCGGCCGCATGTGGCTGGACACCTGGGTCTAGCAGGCGAAACGACGGGCCCGGCACCGAAAGGTGCCGGGCCCGTCGTGGTTGTTGCCGATGGTCGCCGGTCAGCGGGAGGCTTCGCAGGCGGAGTTCGCCGCGTCCTTGCTCGCGCCGACCGCGACGAGGCTGGACACGCAGCTGGTCTGGTTGCCGATCTGGCCCTCGTAGCAGGCTTCCGCGGCGCCGTCCTTGGCCTTCGGGGCATGCTGGGCGACGTACTGCTCGCAGGCCTTCACGTCCGCCTGCGCGGAGGGGGCGGTGACCACGGCGCCTCCGGCGGCGAGGGCCAGGGCGGCGAGGATGCTGGGGATACGGGCCGACGGACGCATGCGGACGCACCTGCTCTCTCGGGTCGGTCGCGCGATCCGCGGGTGCGCCGGACCACGGGCGGGGGCGGCGGCGCGGAGCGGGGACTCCGGGGGCGGGCGACCGGCTCGCGCATCGGTCGCCCTCGCCCTTCCGACGCTAGAACACCGCTCCGGCCCGTGCACGTCGACCGGTTCAGGACGGCTCGTCGTCCCACCGGGCGGGCGTGGTCGTACCGGTGGACCAGTCCCGCCGCAGGAACGCGTAGCCGACGGCGTCGTGGACCGCGCTGCCGTCGGCGGCGGGCCACCCGTCCCGGTAGTGGGCCTCCTTGACGTAACCGCACCGGCGGAAGGTGCGCCGCATCGCGGCGTTGTCCTGGCGGGTGGTGCCCTCGATCCGCAGGATCCGCGGGAACTCGGCGAACAGGTACGCCGTCAGCCAGGTCACGGCCGCAGCCCAGGGGTCGGAGGGCGCCCGGCCCCAAGCCGGTGGACGGGATGCGGCGGACGGCCCTCCACATGTTCCGGTCCGGTAACAACCGCACACCGGGCGACTCCGCAGAGTAAGGTCGCAGCCAAGGGCTCTTTGAACGCGTTCAGGAGCCGTGACCATGGGGGAGGACGAAAGTGAACGGGGCGGCGAAAGGCGCCATCATCGGCGGGGTGTTCCTCGCGATGGTCGGCGGTGCCGGATACGGGGTGTACGCGCTGGTCGGGGACGGCGGCGGGGACGGGGACGAGGTCACCGCCCTCTCCGGGGGCAGCGGCCCGATCAAGGAGAAGGAGGCCGACGCGGCCGCGAAGGCCTTCCTCGCCGCGTGGGCGGCCGGGGACGAGCGGGGGGCGGCGGACCTGACCAACAACGCCGCTGCCGCGCAGACCGCGGTCGGGGAGTTCCGGACGAAGGCGTACGTCTCCAAGGCCGTGATCACCCCGGGCCGGGCGAACGGCACGACCGTGCCCTTCAAGGTCGAGGCGGAGATCACCTACGAGGGCACGACCAAGCCCCTCGCCTACGACTCCCAGCTCACGGTGGTGCGCGGCCTGACCAGCGGCAAGCCCCTCGTCGACTGGCAGCCCTCGGTGATCCACCCGCAGCTGCAGAAGGACGAGAAGCTGCGCGCCGGCGCTCCCGCGAGCCCGCCCGTCAAGGCGGTGGACCGCAACGGCGAGGAGCTGACCGCGGAGAAGTACCCCCTGCTGCGCCAGGTCCTGGACGAGCTGCGCCAGAGCTACGGCAGCAAGGCGGGCGGCAGGGCCGGGGCCGAGGTGTGGATCGAGCCCGCGGCGAAGGACGCTCCCAAGCGGACCCTGCTCACGCTGGTCGAGGGCGAGCCCAGCACCCTCAGGACGTACCTGGACGCGAAGGTGCAGGCGGCGGCGGAACAGGCGGTCGCGAAGTTCCCCGAGGCCTCGGTGGTGGCCGTGCAGCCGAGCAACGGGCACATCCTGGCCGTCGCGAACAACCGCAAGGACGGCTTCAACGCGGCGATGAGGGGCAACCGCGCCCCGGGGTCCACGATGAAGATCGTGACGGCCGCGATGCTGATGGACCGGGGCCTGGTCGCCGCGGACAAGCCGGCGGAGTGTCCGAAGACGGTGACCTGGGGCCGGGAGTTCCACAACCTCAAGAACTTCGACCTGCCGCCGGGCACCAGTTTCGCGACCTCGTTCGCCCGGTCCTGCAACACCGCCTTCATCAAGCAGATCAAGCCCGTCGACGACGATGCGGCGCTGCCAAAGGAGGCGACGGAGGTCTTCGGCATCGGCCTGGACTGGAAGACCGGCATCAAGTCCACCGACGGCAAGGTCCCGCCGGCGACGGGCGCCTCGGCGGCCGCCGCGTACATCGGACAGGGCCAGATCACCATGAACCCGCTGAACGTCGCGTCCATCACCGCGACCGCCCGCACCGGGGTGTTCCGCCAGCCGCTGCTCGTCTCGCCGGAGCTCGACGGCCGGACGATCGCCACGGCGGAGCGCCGGATGAAGTCCTCCGTGCAGCAGCAGCTCGTCGGCATGATGAAGCTGACGGCGACCAGCGGCACCGCGCGCGAGGCCATGGCCGCGGTCCGCGGCTCGGACAAGGGCGCGAAGACCGGCTCGGCGGAGGTCGGCGGCGCCGACGCCAGCCCGGACAGCTGGTTCACCGGCTTCAGCGGCGACGTGGCGGCGGCCGCGATGGTCGAGGGCGGCGGCCACGGCGGCGAGGCGGCCGGCCCGATCGTCGCGGCGGTCCTGAACGCGGGCTGACCCGGGACGGGGCGATTGCGCCCGGCCGCCCGGCGGCCCGACGCCGGCGCGGCGCCCGACACGGCGTGCCGTGCGGCCGGCGGCCGCCATCGCCTCGCGCGGCGCACCGGCACCGCGCTGGCGCCCCCGCATGACGACGAGGGCTCCGGCCCGTCAGAGGGCTGACCGCAGGGCCCGGACCAGCGCCTGGGCGCGGGGGTCTGCGGTGACCGACTTGGCCAGGGCGTTGGTGACGTAACCGAAGCCGATGCCGGCCTCCGGGTCGGCGAAGGCGAGGGAGCCGCCGCGGCCGGGGTGGCCGAAGGAGGCGGGCGAGAGCAGCGGCGAGGCGGGGCCGTGGAGCATGTAGCCGGCGCCGAAACGGGTGTTGACGACCAGGACCCGGTCCGGGCCCGCGGAGTGCTCCCGGGCTGCCAGCTCCGTGGTGGCCGGGGTGAAGATCCGCGCCCCGTCCTCGACCACGCCGATGGTGGCCCCGTAGAAGCGGGCCAGGGCGCGGGCGGTGCCGATGCCGTTGGAGGCGGGGAGTTCGGCCGCCCGGTAGGCGGGGGCGTTCTCGTCGGGCAGCGGATCGATGGCGGCGAAGGCGCGACGGGTGAGGGAGGCGGGGTCGGCGTACGCCTCGGAAACGTTCCTGCGTGGGCGGGTCCTCAGCATCCCGGCGCTCTCCGGCGGCTCGACGGGGGCCACCCGCCCCACCCGGCCGGTCTCGGTCTCGGGCAGACCGATCCAGAAGTCCACGCCGAGCGGCTCGGCGATGTCCTCCGCCAGGACGGAGCCCAGCGTGCGTCCGGTCACCCGGAGCACCAGCTCGGACAGCAGCCAGCTGTAGGTCTGCGCGTGGTAGCCGTGCCCGCTGCCGGGCTCCCAGAACGGCTGCTGTGCGGCGACGGCGCGCGGCCCGGACACCCCGTCCGCGGCCTCGGCGGCGGTCAGTCCGCGGTCCAGGGCCGGAATGCCCGCGCGGTGCGCGAGGAGGTCCCGTACGAGGATCCCCTCCTTGCCGCCCGCCTTGAACTCCGGCCAGTACGTGCCGACCGGCGCGTCCAGGTCGAGCAGCCCGCGCTGGTGCAGGAGCAGCGGCACGGCGGCGGCCACGCCCTTGGTGGCGGACCGGACGATCTGCGCGGTGTCCTCGGTCCACGGCTCGGTGCCGTCGGCGTCCCGGGTGCCGCCCCACAGGTCGACGACCTTGCGGCCGTCCCGGTAGACGGCCACGGCCGCGCCGCGGTCGCCGAGCACCTCGAAGTTGCGTACGAACGCGTCCCTGACGGGCTCAAAGCCCTCCGCCACCACACCCTGGATGTCCACGTGCGGTCCAACAAACGCGGACCGGTGCTTATGCCACCGATACCGAACGGGGGTCGAAGCCGAAGGGCAGCTCCAGCCGGTGGGCCCGCATCAGCCCGTCGTCGCACAGCAGGTCCTGGGTGCGTCCGTCGGCGGCGATGACCCCCTCGCTGAGGATCACCGAGCGCGGGCACAGCTCCAGCGCGTACGGCAGGTCGTGGGTCACCATCAGCACGGTGACGTCGAGCGAGCGCAGGATGTCGGCGAGCTCGCGGCGCGAGGCGGGGTCCAGGTTGGACGACGGCTCGTCGAGGACCAGGATCTCCGGCCGCATGGCCAGTACGGTCGCCACGGCCACCCGGCGGCGCTGCCCGAAGGACAGGTGGTGCGGCGGCCGGTCGGCGAACCCGGCCATGCCGACCTGGTCCAGGGCGGCCCCGACCCGCTCCTCCAGCTCGGCGCCCCGCAGGCCGGCCGCGGCCGGGCCGAAGGCGACGTCCTCCCGGACGGTCGGCATGAAGAGCTGGTCGTCGGGGTCCTGGAAGACGATCCCCACCCGGCGCCGGATCTCGGCCAGGTTCCGCTTCTCGACCGGCAGCCCGGCCACGGCCACGGTGCCGACCCCGCCGGTGAGGATGCCGTTGAGGTGGAGCACGAGGGTGGTCTTGCCGGCGCCGTTCGGGCCGAGGAGGGCGACGCGTTCGCCGCGCCCGACCGTGAGGTCCACGCCGTAGAGGGCCTGGTGGCCGTCCGGATAGGCGTAGGCGAGCCCGGCGACTTCGAGCGAGGGGGCGGGGGCGGGGGTAGCGGTCACAGGGTCCATCCCATCAGACAGACGGCGAGGGCCGTCACCGGGAGCACGGCCGCGTACGCCCACTGGCCGCGGGTGGCCACCACCTCGTCGATCACCGGCATGGAGCCGGTGTAGCCGCGGCTGACCATCGCCAGGTAGACCCGCTCGCCGCGTTCGTAGGAGCGGATGAACAGCGCGCCGGCGGTCTTCGCCAGCACCCCCCAGTGCCGGATCCCGCTGGCCTCGAAGCCGCGCGAGCGGCGGGCGACGGACATCCGGCGCAGCTCGTCGCCGATCACGTCGCCGTAGCGGATCATGAAGGAGGCGATCTGCACGAGCAGGGGCGGCAGCTTGAGCCGCTGCAGGCCCAGCAGCAGGGCGCGCAGTTCGGTGGTGGAGGCGAGCAGGACGGACGCGGCGACGCCGAGGGTTCCCTTGGCGAGGACGTTCCAGGCGCCCCACAGGCCGGAGACGCTCAGGGACATGCCGAGCACCTCGACCCGCTCGCCCTCGGCGACGAAGGGCATGAGCACGGCGAAGGCGACGAAGGGGATCTCGATCAGCAGCCTGCGCAGCAGCAGGCCCGCCGGGATCCGGGCCACGGCCGCGACCCCGGCGAGCAGGAGGGCGTACAGGCCGAAGGCCCACACCGCCTCCCGCGGTGTGGACACGACGACGAGGACGAAGCCGAAGGTCGCGGCGAGCTTGCAGTGCGGGGGCAGGGTGTGGACCGGCGAGTGGCCCGGGCGGTAGAGCCTGTGGGCGTGGCCGGCACCCATGTCAGGCGACCGGGGTGGAGGTGGCGGTGGCGGTCACGTCCTCCGTGCGGCGGCGGCGCACGGCCCAGAAGATCCCGGTGCCGGCGACGACGGTGACGCCGACGCCGATGACGCCGGCGAGTCCGCCGGACAGGCGGGCGTCGTCGACGTCCTTGACGCCGTAGTCGGCGAGCGGCGAGCCGGCGGCGGCGTGCTCCTCGACCTTCTCGTCGATGCCCTTGTCGGCGGCGACCTTCTCCAGGCCGTCGGGGTTGGCGGAGGCGTAGAAGGAGACGAACCCGGCGAGGACGAGGGCGGTGACCAGGCCGGTCACCCACACCTTCTTCGTCGACCCGGCACCGGTGGGGGCGGGTGCGGTGGCGGCGGCCGGCGGCGCGTCGACGAGCGCGCCGTCGACGCGCAGCTTCAGCGGCGCGGTCAGCCCGCGGGCCCCGTGCACCAGGTCGGGCCGTACGGCGATCACGGCGCCCACGGTCGCGGCGGTGATGAGGGCCTCGCCGATGCCGATGAGGACGTGGACGCCGACCATGGCGGTCAGCACCTTGCCGAGGGGCACGTCCGTCGTGCCGCCGACGGCGTAGACGGCGGTGAAGGCCGCGGCCGCGGCGGGCACCGAGAGCAGGGCCGCCACGAAGCCGGCCACGGTCACGGAGCGACGGGTGGGCGGCAGGACGCGGAGCAGACCGCGGAAGACCAGGTGGGCCGTGACGACGGTGACGACGCCCATGACGGTGATGTTGACGCCGAGGGCGGTGAGGCCGCCGTCGGCGAAGAGGATGCCCTGCATGAGCAGGACGACGGACACGCAGAGCACGCCGGTGTAGGGGCCGACGAGTATCGCCGCGAGCGCACCGCCCAGGAGGTGGCCGCTGGTACCGGCGGCCACGGGGAAGTTCAGCATCTGCACGGCGAAGATGAAGGCGGCGACGAGTCCGGCGAGCGGCGCGGTCCGCTCGTCGAGTTCACGGCGGGCGCCACGGAGGCTGACGGCCACCGCCGCGGCCGCCGCCACTCCGGCGGCCACCGACACGGGTGCGTTGATGAATCCGTCGGGCACATGCATGGAGTGGGCTCCGCTTCTTTACGGTCTTTAACCGTTCAAGAATAGTGCCCAGTTGCAAACCGTTGGCAAGAGCGGGTCCGTCACAAATAGCGTCGCGCGTTTTCGTCGGAATGTGCGAGGCTGGAGGGCAAACGGACGGATATGTTCCGATTCGAGGAGTCTGGTCGATGTCAGCCCCCGCCGAGAACCTCCCAGCGACCGCGACCGCGGCCCCCGTCGAAGAGCGGGTCCGCGCCCGTGTGATCACGGACGACCCCCTCTACCGGGCGATCCCCGTTGCCCTGCGTTTCACCCCGGCCGAGCCGCTGGCCGTCCGGATCGTCTTCCCCGCCGACCTCTCCCCCGAGGGCACCGACAACGAATGGGTCTTCCCCCGGGCCCTGCTCGAAGCGGGGCTCCAGGCTCCCACGGGGACCGGTGACGTGCGCGTGTGGCCCTGCGGTCGCGTCCAGGCGGTCGTGGAGTTCCACTCCCCCGAGGGGGTGGCGGTCGTGCAGTTCGACATCGCCGCGCTGCGCCGTTTCCTGCGGCGTACCTACGCCGCGGCCGCCCCCACCCGATAGGCGCAACGGGCCCGGCCCCGTACCCCCGGTCGATCGGGGGTACGGGGCCGGGCCGTCCTGACGCGGAGGTCAGGCGTTGACCAGCTCGCGGTCCTTGTCCGGGCCCTCGCCGTGCGCGGACTCGCCGGCGAGGTGCTTGCGCAGGCTCTCGCCCTCCACGTCCACGTTCGGCAGCAGCCGGTCCAGCCACTTGGGCAGCCACCAGGCCTTGTGGCCGAGCAGCGCGAGCACCGCCGGGACGATGGCCATGCGCACCACGAAGGCGTCGAAGAAGACGGCGACGGCCAGACCGAAGCCGATCATCTTGACCATCTGCTCGCTGGCTCCGATGAAGCCCGCGAACACCGCGATCATGATGACGGCGGCGGCCACGACGACCCGCGCGCTGTACTGGAAGCCGGTCACGACCGCCTGGCCCGGCCGCTCGCCGTGGACGTACGCCTCACGCATGCGGGTGACGAGGAAGACCTCGTAGTCCATGGCCAGACCGAAGACCACGCCGACCATGAAGATCGGCATCATCGACATGATCGGACCGGTCTGCTCCACCCCGAAGACGGAGCCGAGCCAGCCCCACTGGAAGACCGCGACGACCGCGCCCAGGGCCGCGACCACCGAGAGCAGGAAGCCGAGGGCCGCCTTGAGCGGGACCAGGACCGAGCGGAAGACGAGCATCAGCAGCAGGAAGGCGAGGCCGACGACCAGTGCCAGGTAGGGCAGCAGCGCATCGTTCATCTTCTGCGAGAAGTCGATGTTCATCGCGGTGGCGCCGGTGACGAGGACGTCGTCACCGCTGCCGTCGCGGATCTCGTGGACCAGTTCCTCGGTGTGCGTGGAGGAGGGACGGTCCTTCGGGACGACGGTGATCACTGAGGCGTCGCCGGCCTCGTTGGGGGTCGCCGGCATGACCGCGGCCACGCCCTCCAGCCCCTTGATCCGGTCGACGGTGGAGTCCGCGAGGGCCTTGTTCCCGTCGACGACCACCATCAGCGGGCCGTTGAAGCCCGGGCCGAAGCCCTCGGACAGCAGGTCGTACGCCTGGCGCTGCGTGGTGGAGACCGGCTGGGCGCCGTCGTCCGGCAGACCCATCTCCAGCTTGCTCGCCGGGACGGCGATGACGCCGAGGCCGATCACACCGGCCAGCAGCACCATGACGGGACGGCGCAGGACGAAGCGGGCCCAGCGGGTGCCGCCGTTGGCCTTCTTCTCGGCGCCGGCGGGCTTGCCCTTGCCGAACAGCCGGCTCTTCTCGCCCGCGGGCAGAACCTTCCTGCCGGCGAAGCCGAGGATGGCCGGGACCAGCGTGAGCGCGACGAGCACGGCGATGACCACGGTGCCCGCGGCCGCGAAGCCCATCTTGGTCAGCATCGGGATGTTCACGACGGCCAGGCCCACGAGGGCGATGACCACGGTCAGACCGGCGAAGACCACGGCGGAACCAGCGGTACCGGCGGCCCGGCCGGCGGCCTCGTCGCGCTCACGGCCCTCGGCGAGCTCCGCGCGGTAGCGGGAGACGATGAAGAGGGCGTAGTCGATGCCGACCGCGAGGCCGATCATCGTCGCGAGGGTGGCGGTGGTGTTGCCGAGGTCCAGCACGTTGGCGAGTGCGGTGATGGAGGAGACGCCGATGCCCACGCCGATGATCGCCGTCAGCAGCGGCAGGCCGGCCGCGACCAGCGAGCCGAAGGTGATCACCAGGACGATGGCGGCGACGAGGATGCCGATGATCTCGCCGGACCCGGTCTCGGGGGCCACCATCAGCGCGTCACCGCCGATCTGCACGTTCAGGCCCGCGGCCTTGGCGCCGTCGCCGGACTCCTTGAGCGCGTCGCGGGTGGCGTCCTTCAGCTCCATGCCGCTGACGGTGTACTTGGCGCTGATGTAGGTGGTGGAGCCGTCCTGGCTGACCGCCTGCACCTCGTAGGGGTTGGCCACGGAGGAGATCTGCTCCGCGCCCGGACCGGTCTTCAGCGTGTTGACGATCTTCTCGACCTCGGCCTTGGGGCCGGGGTCGGTGACCTTCGCACCCTGGGGTGCCTTGACGACGATGCGCGCGGTGGCGCCGTCGGCGGCCATGCCCGGGAACTTCTCGTCCAGCAGGTCGAAGGCCTTCTGGGCCTCCGTGCCGGGTATGGAGAACGACCCGGAGGTCGGGGCGGCGGCCGAGGCCGCGCCGAATCCGGCGGCGAACAGCAGCGCCACCCAGAGGAGGGCGACGAGCCCGCGGCGCCTGAAGGCGCCCCGGCCGAGTCGGTAGAGGAAGGTGGCCACGTCGGTGGTTCTCCCGTTCAGGTCGTGGGATGGATCCGCGAGGAATCAGGGCGTGGGGAGCCGGCCCGACGACGAGAGCGGCGTGTCAGGAGCAGCAAGCCGGCACGGCGTGCCGGGGACTGGGGACGGGGAGGCTCAGACGCCGAGGGCGGGGAAGACCACGGCGTCGATGAAGTCACCGAGGAACGCCCGGTCCACCGGCCGGTCCTCGATCAGCGGGAGCGCGATGAACGCCCCGATGAGCATGTGCGGTACGAATTCCAGGGCCGGGCACCCCGGAGCGATCTCGCCCCGGTCCACCGCGCGCTGCAGCATCACCTGCAGCCCGGTGATCTCCGGGTCGACCAGCAGGTCCCGCAGCGCCTTGTGGAGCTCCGGGCTCTCGTGGACGGCGTGGGCCAGGCCCCGCATCAGCGCGGTGTCCTTGGCCATCTGCGCGTCGTCCGAGTGCTCCACCATGCGCGCGAAGTCCCCGCGCAGACTGCCGGTGTCGATTTCGCGCAGCGAGACGGGCTGCGTACATCGCAGGGCCTTGGCGACCAGCTCCGGCTTGCTCCCCCACTGGCGGTAGAGGGTCGCCTTGCTGGACTTCGTACGGGCGGCGACCGCATCCATGGTCAGCGCCTCGTAGCCGACGTCACGCAGGAGGTCCAGGACCGCCTCGTGCAGTTCGGCCTGCCGTTCGGGCGTGATGCGGCTGCGCCGGGCCGCCATCGCCTCGGTCATCCCGTACCTCCATCCGAACGAAACTGTTCCGTACGCTTAAGACGATACCCCTCCCCCAAGCGAAACGAAACCGTTCCGTTTCGCTGGAGGGGGTGGCGTGGATCACCAGATCACCAGTACGAGTTGCCGCACCCCCCTCACACGGAAAGCATTGGGGGGTGAGTCACGACGTCGCGTACCTCCGGTTCCCGCACCTGCACGACGACCTCCTGTGTTTCGCCACCGAGGACGACCTCTGGGTCGCCCCGCTGGTCCCCGACGGCCACACCCCCGGACGGGCCTGGCGGGTCACCGTCGACCGCACCCGGGTGGGCCATCCCCGCTTCTCCCCCGACGGCCGCCACATCGCCTTCACCACGTGGCGCAGCCTCGATCCCGAGATCCACCTCGCGCCCGTCGACGGCGGCCCCGCCCGCCGGCTGACGCACTGGGGCGCCACCGACACCCGCGTGTGCGGATGGGACCCCGACGGCAACGTCCTGGCGGTCTCCTCGCACGAACAGCCCTTCTCCTACTTCTCCTGGGCCTACAAGCTGCCCACCGACGGCAGCCCCGGCGGGCGCCTGCCCTGGGGGCCGGTGTCCGACATCCAGGTCGCCGACGTCGACGGCGAGCACAAGAGCCTGCTGCTCACCGGCAAACCGCCGCACGAACCGGCCGCCTGGAAGCGCTACCGGGGCGGCGCCATGGGCCGGCTCTGGCTCCACGGGCGCCAGCTCCTGGAGGACCTCGAAGGGCACCTGGACGCGCCGATGTTCGTGGGCGGCCGGATCGCCTTCCTCTCCGACCACGAGGGCATCGGCAACCTCTACTCCTGCCTGCCCGACGGCACCGGCCTGCGCCGCCACACCGACCACGACGAGTTCTACGCCCGGCACGCCTCCAGCGACGGCTCGCGCGTCGTCTACCAGTGCGCCGGAGACCTCTGGCTCGTCGACTCCCTCGCCCCCGACGCCGGACCGCGCAAGCTCCAGGTCCGCCTCGGCGGACCGCGCGCCGGCCTGCGCACCTACCAGGTGCCGGCCGCCAGCCACGTCGACTCGCTCTCCGTGGACGCCACCGGGCGGGCCAGCGCCGTCGTGGTGCGCGGCAGCCTGTACTGGCTGACCCACCGCGACGGGCCGGCCCGGACCATCGCCGACACCCCCGGCGTGCGCGTACGGCTGCCGGAGATGCTCGGCAGCGGCGGGCAGGTCGCCTACGTCACCGACGCCGAGGGCGAGGACGCGATCGAGATCGCCTACCTGCCGCGGGCCTCCGGGGACCGGGAGCCGCGCCGCCTGGCGTCCGGCGGGCTGGGCCGCGTGACCGAGCTGCTCTCGGACCCGGACGGGGAGCGCCTCGCCGTCGCCTCGAACGACGGCCGGCTGCTGCTCGTCGACGCGACGGAGGACTCCGACGGCGAGGTCACCGAGCTGATCCGGTCCATCAACGGCCCCGTCACCGACCTGGCGTTCTCCCCCGACGGGGCCTGGCTGACCTGGTCGCACCCGGGCATCGGGCGCTCGCTGCGGCAGATCAAGATGGCCCGCATCTCCGGGCCCGGCGGGCGCGCCGTCGTGGACGTCACCAACGGCCGCTTCGCCGACGAGAACCCGGTCTTCACCCGGGACGGACGCTATCTGGCCTTCCTGTCCTGGCGCGGTTTCGACCCGGTCTACGACGTGCACACCGGCGACCTGTCCTTCCCCCTGGGCTGCCGCCCGTATTTGGTCCCGCTCTCCTCCGCCACCCCCTCGCCCTTCGCGCTGTCGGCCGAGGGGCGGCCCGCGGCGGGCGGACTGGACCCGGGCGACGGGGAATCGGAGGGCTCGGGCGAGGGCGGCGCCGTGACCGTCGAGGTGGAGGGCCTGGAGAGCCGGGTCACCCCGTTCCCCGTGAGCGCCTCCAAGTACTCGGCCCTGTACCCGGTGAACGGCGGCGGACTGGTCTGGCTGCGGTGGCCGATCTCGGGCGCGCTCGGCGAGACCTTCGCCAACCCCAACGACATCAGCGGCAAGCCGACGCTGGAGCACTTCGACCTGACCAAGGCCCGCAAGAGCGAACTGGCCTCGGGACTGGACTGGTTCGCGGTCAGCGGTGACGGCACCCGGCTCGTCATCAACGACGACGGCGACCTGCGCGCGGTCCCCGCCACCGAGTCGGGCGACGGCGATTCGACGGTGTACCTGGACCTGAGGCGCATCCTGCACGAGGTGGACCCGGCGGCCGAGTGGCGCCAGGCCTTCGAGGAGGCCGGGCGGATCATCCGCGCGTACTTCTGGGACCCGAACATGTGCGGCATCGACTGGGACGGCGTCCTGCGCCAGTACCGTCCCCTCGTCGAACGGGTCGCGTCACCGGACGAGTTCGCCGACCTGCTGCGCGAGGTCCTCGGCGAGCTGGGCACCTCGCACGCCTACGTCTCCCCGGCCCGCCGCAACGAAGGCCCCCCGCACTACCAGCGGGCCATCGGCCTGCTCGGCGCCAACCTGGTCCCCCGGGACGGGACCTGGGTGGTGTCCAAGATCCTGCCGGGCGAGTCCTCCGACTCCAAGGCCCGCTCCCCGCTGGCCGGAACGGGCATCCGGGAGGGGGCGGTGCTCACCCACGTGGACGGCCGTCCCGTCGACCCGGTCGCCGGCCCGTACCCGCTGCTGGCGGCGGCCGGCGGCACCACGGTCGAGCTGACCTTCCTGCCGGCGGAGGGCTCTGACCGCCCCCGCCGGGTCGCCGTCGTCCCCCTGATCGACGAGCGCCCGCTGCGTTACCAGGACTGGGTGTCCAAGCGCCGCCAGGTGGTCCGGGAGCTCAGCGGCGGCCGGTGCGGCTACCTGCACATCCCCGACATGGGCGGCTCGGGCTGGGCCCAGTTCAACCGCGACCTGCGCATGGAGATGTCCCGTCCGGCACTGATCGTGGACGTGCGCGGCAACGCGGGCGGCCACATCAGCGAGCTGGTGGTGGAGAAACTGACCCGCTCCATCCTCGGCTGGGACCTCACGCGCGACGCCCAGCCCGTCAGTTACGCCTCCAACGCGCCCCGCGGCCCGATCGTGGCACTGGCCGACGAGGCGACCTCCTCGGACGGCGACATGATCACCGCGGCCTTCAAACTGCTGGGCCTGGGCCCGGTGGTGGGCCAGCGCACCTGGGGCGGGGTGGTCGGCATGACGGGCCGGCACACCCTCGGCGACGGCACGGTCATCACGGTGCCGATGAACGCCGCCTGGTTCCCCGAGTACGGGTGGTCGGTGGAGAACCACGGCGTGGAACCGGACTTCGAGATCCTGCGCACCCCGCTCGACTGGGCGGAGGGGCGGCACGCCCAGATGGACGACGCCGTGCACCTGGCGCTGGAGCTGCTCGAACAGGACCCGGCCGCGATGCCGCCCGGCTACACCGACGTACCGGACCGGCGTCGTCCGAAGCTGCCGCCGCGGGAGTGAGCGCCGGACGCGACGGACGGGGCGCGACCGCCGTTGACGGTCGCGCCCCGTCCGGGTGCCGGGTGGCCCGGCCGGTCAGTGGCTGCGGGTGCGGGTGCGCTCCTGCTCGTCGGCGGCGCCACCCGCCCCGACGAGGCCCTTCGAGACACCGGACAGCCGGGGCTCGAAGCGCTTCATCTCGCGCTGCCCGACCGTCGCGATGATCCCGGGCAGGTAACCGCGCACCCCCTGCATCCCGCGCAGCCACCACTGCGCGTACACGTGCGGAGAGCGCCGCTCGATGCCCGCGACGATCCGGTCGACGGCGGGTCCCAGCGGGTAGGTGCGGTTCGACGGCCACGGCAGCCGTTGGCGCAGCTCCCGCATGACCTCGTCCCGGTCGGCGCCGCGCACCATGTCCGTGTCGGTCCACGAGAGGTAGCCGACGCCGACGCCCACGCCCTTGTACCCGACTTCGGCGCGCAGGCAGTGGGCGAAGGCCTCGACGCCCGACTTGGAGGCGCAGTACGCGGTCATCATGGGCGCCGGGGTGATGGCGGCGAGCGAGGCGATCTGGAGGAAGTAGCCGCGGCTCTCGGTCAGCACGGGCAGGAAGGCGCGGGCGGTGACGGCCCCGCCGATCAGGTTGACCTCGATCACCCGGCGCCAGGCGTCGGGGTCGGAGTCCGCGAACGGCCCGCCCGCGGCGACGCCCGCGTTGGCGACGACGACGTCCACCTTCCCGAACCGCTCCTTGACCTCCTGCGCCACGCGCGCCATCGCCTCGTGGTCGGTGACGTCGGCGTGCCAGTGCTCGCTGTCGGTGTGCAGGCGCTCGGAGACCTCCTTTAGGGCCTCCGGCTCCAGACCGACGAGCGCGATCCGCGCACCGCGCGCGGACAGCTTGCGGGCGAGCAGCTCACCGACCCCGCGGGCGGCCCCCGTGACCACGGCGACCTGGCCTTCCAGACTCCTGCGAGCACTCACGGTGTCTTCTCCTTCTCGGTGGTGTGGAGATGGCGGGCGGTCAACTCGGACAGGACGCGGGTGACGGCCTCGGGAGCCTCGACCGGGGTCATGTGCCCGATGCCGGTGAGCGCGGTGAGGCCGACACAGTGCGGCAGCGCCGCGGCGATCGCGCGGGCGTGCACGAGGGGCGTGAGCCGGTCCGCGGTGCCGCCGATCACGGCGGTGGGGACGGTCAGCCGCGCCACGTCGGCGTCGAGGTCCAGCCCGGCCAGCACCCGCGACCAGGCGCGGCGCACCCCGGCGGGGCAGGCGTGGACGATCGCGGCGCACGCCTCGACCCGGTCGGGTGCGCTGCCGGGGCCCATGGTGGCGTACTTCAGGACCGCTCGGGCGACGGGCGTGACCGGCCCGAGGGGGGCGCGCGACCCGAGGAGGGCGCCGGTGACACGGGTCCGTACGCGCCCGGCGGGCACCGGCAGCACCCGGGCCTGCGCGACCAGGGCGGAACTGCCGGTGCTGCACAGCAGCGCGGCCGCGGCGTGCTCGGTGAACTCCGGCCGGGCGGCGGCCGCCATGATGGTCATGCCGCCCATGGAGTGTCCGGCGACGACAGCGCGCTCGCCGGGGGCGAGGGTCGCGCCGAGCACGGCCACGAGGTCGTCGGCGAGGGCGGTGGTGCTGTGCTCCCGCGCGGCCGGGCTGCGCCCGTGTCCGCGCTGGTCGTAGGCGATGACCCGGTGGGTGGCGGCCAGGGCCCGTATCTGCGCGGCCCAGAAGGCGGTGGAGCAGGTCCAGCCGTGGGACAGCACCACCGCCGGCGCCCCCTCGTCCCCGTGCACCTCGACGTGCAGGCGGGCGCCGTCGGCGGAGACGGCGACGAGTTCGCGCCGTGCGACGGGCGGGGCGTAGGGGCCTGAGGTGACGTGCGCCGGCCGGCTCACGCCGCGCCCTCGGCGGCCGCGATCGCCGCGGCCACGACGACCGCCGGCACCTTCGTCCCGGCCCGTACGACCTCGTACTCCCCCAGGTCGACGCTGCGCGTCTCGCGGCGGAACTCACCGGTGGTGCCGGGCCAGACGGTGGTGTTGCGCCCGTTCGCGTCCAGGTACCAGCTGGTGCAGCCGCCGGTGTTCCACACGGTCCGCTCCATCCGGGCCTGGACCTGCCGGTTCCACCGGTTCACGGCGGAGGGACGGGCGGCGAGCGCCACCTTGCCGCCCAGCATGCCCAGCTGGCGCAGGTAGTCGGCCATGTAGTTCAACTGGGACTCGATCATGAGGATCATCGAGCTGTTCCCCAGCCCGGTGTTCGGCCCGATGATCGTCATCCAGTTGGGGAAGCCGGCCGCCGTCGCCCCGCGCAGCGACTGCATCCCGTCCTTCCACTGGTCGGCCAGGGTCCTGCCCTCCGCGCCCACCACCCGGTCGGCGATGGGCATGTCCGTGACGTGGAAGCCCGTGCCGAAGATGATCGCGTCCACCTCGGTCTCGGTCCCGTCGGCCGCGACCAGGACCGAGCCGCGGATCTCCTTCAGCCCGGAAGCGACGAGGTCCACATCGGGCCGGGCCAGCGCCGGGTAGTACTCGCTGGAGAGCAGGATCCGCTTGCAGCCGATCCGGTAGGAGGGCGTCAGCTTGGCGCGCAGGGCCGGGTCCTTGATCGACCGGGCCATGTTCGCCCTGGCGAGCGCTTCGACGAGTCCGAGCTGGTTCGGCCTCTTGGTGAAGGCGCTGACCTGGAGTTCCCGGATGCCCCACAGCAGCCCCCGGCGCGCGGCACGGGTGAACGGCAACTGCCGGTGCAGCCAGCGCTCCACGGCGGAGATCGCCCGGTCGGTGCGCGGCATCACCCACGGCGGGGTCCGCTGGAAGAGCGTCAGCCGCTCCACTTCGGGGGCGATGGCCGGCACGATCTGGATCGCGGAGGCTCCCGTACCGATCATCGCGACGCGCTTGCCGGTGAGGTCGTAGTCGTGGTCCCAGCGGGCGGAGTGGAAGACCTTGCCGGGGAAGTCCGCCAGCCCGGGGACCTCCGGGAGCTTCGGCTCGGACAGCGGACCGGTCGCGGAGACCACCACGTCTGCGGTCAGCCCGCCCCGCGCGGTCTCGATCTCCCAGCGCAGCTCGTCCGCGTCCCAGCGCATCATCAGGACCTCGGAGTCGAGCCGGATGTGCCGTCGCAGCCCGAAGGTGTCCGCGACGTGCTCCAGGTACGCCCGGATGGCCGGCTGCCCGGAGAAGGTCCTCGGCCAGTCCGGATTCGGCGCGAAGGAGAAGGAGTACAGGTGCGACGGGACGTCGCAGGCGCACCCCGGATAGCTGTTGTCCCGCCAGGTTCCCCCGACCGAGCCCGCCCGTTCCAGGACGACGAAGTCAGTGATCCCCTCGCGCCGCAGCCGCACGGCCGCTCCGAGTCCGCCGAATCCGGACCCGATCACCGCCACGCGTACGTGCTCGCGCACCTCGTGCCCGCCCATGCCGCCCATGCCCGCCGCCTTCCGCTCTTCCGCAGTTCCGCAGTTCCAGCCACGCAACGCCGCAACGCACCACACCATCGAAACACTGCCAGCAATTACTGGCACAATCGGGAGGGTAGAGCAGCCCCGTACTCATGGGTAGGGGGCGGACCCGGAAAGTTACCGCCGGTACTGCATAGGCTTCATCCGTGGCGAAGGAAGAGACGCGGGAAGAGACGCAGGAGAAGCCGGTGCGCGAGTACCGCACCGAGGAGCTGGCCGAAGCGGCCGGCATACCGGTGCGCACCCTGCGCTTCTACCGTGAGCGCAAGCTGCTCCCGCCGCCCCGCCGCCAGGGCCGCATCGCCTGGTACGACGACCACCACCTGGCGCGGCTGCGCACCATCGCCGGGCTGCTGGAGCGGGGCCACACCCTCGGCGGCATCGCCGAGCTGACCGCCGCCTTCGAGAAGGGCCGCGACGTCGGCCAGCTGGGCGAACTGCTCGGCATCGGCGGGTCGGAGGAGACCCCGGTCCGGCTCACCCCGGAGGAGCTGGCCGACTACTTCGAGGGCGAGGTGACCCCCGAGAACCTGGCGGCCTCCCTCGACCTGGGGTACCTCGCCGTCGACGGCGACGCGATCGTGCACGTCAGCCGCCGCCTGCTGGACGTCTCCTCGGCGCTGGTCCGCGAGGGCGTACCGCTGGCGGCGGTCCTGGAGACGGGGCGCCGCGTCCGCGAGCACGCGGACGCGATGGCGCTGCTGTTCACCGAGCTGATCTCGGAGCACATCTCACCGGACGCGCTCACGCGGCTGCGCCCGCTGGCCAAGAACGTGGTCGAGGCGGAGCTGACGATGGCGATGGACCGCCTGCCGGCCTCCGCGCCGCATACCGGCGCGGACTCCGCGCCGGGTCAGACGCCGAGCTCGTAGACGACCGTCACGGGCGCGTGGTCGGACCAGCGCTCGGGGTGCGTCTCGGCCCGCTCGACGAAGGCCTTCACGGCCTTGGCGGCCAGGCCCGGGGTCGCCACCTGCAGGTCGATCCGCCATCCGGCGTCGTTGTCGAAGGCACGGCCGCGGTAGGACCACCAGGAGTACGGCCCCTCGGTGTCGGGGTGCAGCTCGCGCACCACGTCGACGTAGCCGGCCTGCGCGTAGACCTTCCCCAGCCACTCGCGCTCCTCGGGGAGGAAGCCGGCGTTCTTGCGGTTGGTCTTCCAGTTCTTCAGGTCGGCCTCCTGGTGACAGATGTTCCAGTCGCCGCAGACCACGACCTCGCGCCCGTCGGCCGCGGCCCGCGCCTTCAGCCCGGTGAGGTAGGTCAGGAACTCGCCCATGAAGCGGTACTTCTCGTCCTGCTTCTCGGTGCCCGCCTCACCGGAGGGCAGGTAGAGGCTGGCCACGGTCACGCCGGGCAGGTCGACCTCCAGGTACCGCCCGGAGGCGTCGAACTCGTCACTGCCGAACCCGATCCGCACCTGCTCGGGAGCGCGCCGCGTGTACAGCGCGACACCGGCCCGCCCCTTCACGGCGGCCGGGGCGAAGACGGTGTGCCAGCCCTCGGGAGAGCGCACCTCGTCCGGGATCTGCCCCTCCTCGGCCCGTACCTCCTGCAGGCAGACCACATCGGCGTCGGATCCCGCCAGCCACGCCCCAAAGCCCTTCTTGGCGGCGGCCCGAATCCCATTCACATTCACGGAGGTCACAGTGAGCATCCCAGCACCATAGCGGGATGGTTCCGTACGATGTTCGGATGTCTCATGGGATCGACCTCCGCACCGTGCCGTACGACCACCCGGACGCGGTCAGGCTCAACGACCAGGTCCAGCTCGAATACCAGGTGCGGTACCAGGGCGAGGGCGACGCCACCTACCTGGACCCGGCGATGTTCGTCCCGCCGCGGGGCCGGTACATCGTGGCGTACGACACCACGGGCGCCCCGGTGGCGACCGGCGGCTGGCGCAGCCAGGAGCAGAACGACGAGGGCTACTCGGACGGCGACGCCGAGCTCAAGCGGATGTACGTGGTCCCGGAGGCCCGGGGCCTCGGCCTGGCCCGCCGCATCCTGGCGACCCTGGAGGAGGACGCGCGTGCGGCGGGCCGCCTGCGGATGGTCCTCGAAACGGGCGACCAGCAGCCGGAGGCGATAGCCCTCTACCTCTCCTCGGGCTACGCCCCGTCGCCGAAGTTCGGCTTCTACCGCTTCTACGACTCCAGCCGCTGCATGGCCAAACCCCTCCACTCCCCCCTCCCCGCCACCCCCGCCGGCGCCTGAGGCGCGGGGGCCGGGGGGCAGCGCCCCGATCCACCCCCGCCGGCGCCTGGGGCGCGGGGCACGGAGGCCGCGCCCCCGCAGCGGCGGCGCGGCCGGCCTAGGTCCTGTCGTCACAGTGGCGCCGGTCAGGCCCGCGGTGTCCGGTGCCGTGCATCGCAAGGCGGAGGGGCGCCCGAGTACTGGACGTACGTGGGCGCCCCGACAACGCGGCGAGGTGCGGTGCCGGGCGCCGCGGGCCAGGTGCAACTTTGACGACAGGGCCTAGGGTCGCGGGAGCCAGACGGCCCGGTCCGTGCCCCACCTCGACGGCCCCCCGGCCCACTCCCCGAAGGGGCTCACGGCGTGCCGCAGCACCCCGTACCCCGACCCGGTCTCCCGCAGCCACGGCTCCGCCGCGTACCCCCCGGCGCCGGCGGCAGCGGCAGCATCCGCCCGCGCCGGCCCCCGCACCAGCCACGACCCCGTCCCGGCCAGGGAGAACCGCAGCCCCCGCCCGCCGCCCCCGGCCAGGGCCCGCATCACGCCGGCCGCCACCAGGTACCCCGTCCCGTGGTCCAGCGCCTGCGCGGGCAGCACCCCCGGCGCCCCGTCGGGCCCCCCGCACGCGGCGGCGATCCCGTAGCCCGCCTGCACCAGCGAGTCGAACCCCCGCCGCCCGGCCCACGGCTCCGGCGCCCGCCACCCCCACGCGCACAGTTCGGCCACCACCAGCCCCGGCCGCCGCTCCAACAGTTCCCGCGCCCCCAGCCCGTGGCGCTCCAGCGCCCCCGGCCGGTACCCGGTCACCACCACGTCGGCCCCGGCCAGCAGCCCTTCGAAGGCCGCCCGGTCGCCCGCTTCCGCCAGGTCCAGGAGCGCCGACCGCTTCCCGAAGCCGGTGTCCGCGTACGCGTCGTCCGCCTCCGGCAGGCCCGGCGCGTCGATCCGCAGCACGTCCGCGCCCAGCAGCCCGAGCGTGCGCGTGGCGACGGGCCCGGCGATGACCCGCGTCAGGTCCAGCACCCGTACCCCCGCGAGGGGACGCCCGGACGGCGCCCCGCCGAGCGGCCGCCCGCGCCCCGGCTCCCCCGCGCCCCGTACGGTCTCCACGAGCGGCTGCGGATCCCCGTACCGCTCCGCCACGGCGACGGCGAGACCGCCCGCCCCGTAGGCGAGTTCCTGCACCTCGACGGCCGGCCGCGCGGCGACCGCCGCGCCCAGCGCCTCCGGCGTCGCGGACGGCAGCCCCAGCGCCCGTACGAGCGCGGCTTCGTGGTGCGGGTAGTTGGCGTGCGTGCGGACCCAGCCGTCGGCGGCCCGCCAGAAGCCGGAGAGCGGGGCGAAGGCCACCGTCGGCCGGCCGTCGATCCGCAGATGGCGTTCACTGACGAAGGCCGTGGCGACCGCCCCCTCGTCCACCACGAGGGGCGGGGGGTCCTCCGCCTCGCCTCCGGCCCGCACCGCGCCCAGCTCCCCCGCCGCCAGTCCGCAGACGGCGACGGTGGCTCGCGCCAACTCCCGCACCGGGAGCGGCCCTTCTGCGAGGTTTCCGCTGCCCGTGTACCGGACCCGTTCGACGAGTTCCGGGGCGCCGCCGAGCGCCTCCCAGGCCTGGGCCGTGCCGAGGTCCCGTTCACCACCGATCGTCATGAACACATCGTGGCCCAACAACCCCCGGAAACGCCGAAATCCCGCCCGGTCTTGCGACCGGGCGGGATTTCGTGACGTTCACGAGAGCTACTCGCGAACTGTCGTCTGTGGACCTGTGGGGATTTGAACCCCAGACCCCCTCGATGCGAACGAGGTGCGCTACCAGACTGCGCCACAGGCCCTTGCGACGTGTGAAACATTAGCACCCCTGCGCCGGTGCTCCAAAACGCGTATCCGCGAGGGTCCGCGCAGGTCACCGATCACTCGTTCGCAGCCCGGGGGCGGTCCTCGCTCTCGTACTGGTCGAACAGCGGTGTGCGTCCGCGGCCCTGGCCGCGGGGGCGTGGCGCGGTCCGGTCCTGCGGCTCGTCCTCGACGGCGGCCGGGGCCGCCGGGGCGGGGACCGCGGGCTGGGCGCGCAGGCGGGGCTCGGTCGGCTCGGCCGTGCTGGAACGGGTCGCACTCCAGGCGTCCGGAGCCACGGGGCCGGTGGCCCGCGGCGCGACCGGGGCCGTCACGTACGTCGGCAGCGGAACCGGGACCGGCTCCCAGCTGTCACCGCGGACGGGGCCGCGTTCGCGCTCGCGCTGCTGGTCCACCCACTCGGCGTGGTCCGTCTGCTCGACCAGCGCGCGCCGTCCGGCCTCCTGCGGGGAGACCGGTGGAGCAGGGTCCGGTTCATTGCCCGCCTCCGCCCCCTCCTCGGGGTGGCGGCGGCGGGGGCGGTCCTCCCGCAACTGCCGGGCGGCCGCCTCGGCGCGCCGCCGGTCCATGGTGAACTCGTAGCGCCGCCGCTCCTGCACCCGCAGGTGGGCGATGTACGCGCTCAGCAGGAGCGCGGGCACGGCGGGGGCCCACAGGTAGCGCAGGCCGCCCACCGCGGCGACGACGGCGCCGGCGGTGAAGACCAGGAAGAGGAGTGCGGTGGTGCGCCGACGGCGCGCGAGGACCTGGAGGCGTTGTTCCCTCCGGGCCCGCTCCGCCCGGTGCTCCCGCTCGGCGGCCGCCGCCCGCGGCTCCGCCCTGGTCGGGGACACGCCGAGGGCCCGGGCGTCGGCGTCGACGGAATTCACCGTTTCCGTCGCGGCGTCCGGGTCCGCGTGGGGCTGGGGGTCCGCCTCCTCGTCACCGCGCTCACGCAGCCCCTTGGCGTAACGGCGCTCCATTCCCGCCCGGCCGGAAAGCAGCCGAATGGCAGTGGAGAAGCGTTCCGTCGGACGGGCTTCGTTCAGCTCGTCCTGCCTCCGGAGCCACATGGGCACCAAGTAGGCGGCCCAGGCCCCCACAATGACTGCGTAGATGAGGCCGCTGCTGCTCACACCTCACACCGTAGAGGGGTGCGGGCGAGGGGATCGGCCAATTGGGCCGGTGTGTCGCGCGATCTCGCTGATATCACGGACTTTTTTTGTGATTCTTCGGATCAGGTTATGGGCGAATCGGTTACCTCGGGCCATTAATTCGAACAGATATTCGCTTATCGTCGTGGCCGCACCCGGGCGGTCCGCCCCCTATTTCGGCGGCGTCGGCGAGTGGCGCGACCGGTGCCAGCGGCGCAGCAGCCCCTCCGGCACCTCCTCCGCCGTGATCGCGTAGACGAGGTGGTCGCGCCAGGCGCCGTCGATGTGGAGGTAGCGCGGACGCAGTCCCTCCTCGCGCAGGCCCAGCTTCTCCACGACCCGTCGGCTCGGCCCGTTCTCGGGGCGGATGCACACCTCGATCCGGTGCAGGCCGACCTTGCGGAAGCAGTGGTCGATCGCCATCGCGACCGCCGTCGGCATGACGCCCCGCCCCGCCACGTCGCGGTCCACCCAGTAGCCGACGTGCCCCGCGCACATCGAGCCCCAGGTGATCCCGGCGACCGTCAGCTGGCCCACCAGCCGCCCCTGGTACTCGATGACGAAGGGCAGCATCCGGCCCGCGTTCGCCTCCGCCCGCAGGTGACGGACCATCTGGCGGTACGTGGGCCGCTGGACGACCGGCCCCCACGGCGCGGGCGGCGGGATCGTGGCCTCCCACGGCCGGAGCCAGTCGCGGTTGCGCTGGTTGACCTCGCGCCAGTCCTTCTGGTCGCGCAGTTTTATCGGCCGGAGCGTGACGTCGCCGTCGGTCAGGACCACGGGCCAGGTCGGGCCGTTCAGCTCGGGCTCCCGGAAGGTCCCGCCGGTCCGGGGTGGTCGCCGCCGCGGAGCTGGTCCACCGCGTGCGGCAGGATGCGGGACAGGACCGCGAGGCCGTCGCGCACCCCGCCCGTGGAGCCGGGGAGGTTGACGATGAGGGTGCGCCCGGCGACTCCCGCCAGACCCCGGGACAGGGCCGCGGTGGGCACCTTCGCCAGGCCTTCGGCACGGATCGCCTGCGGGATCCCCGGGATCTCGTAGTCCAGCACCCGCGCGGTGGCGTCCGGGGTGCGGTCGGTCGGCGAGATCCCGGTGCCGCCGGTGGTCAGGATGACGTCGTACGCGGCGGCCACGCCGTCGCGCAGGGCCCGCTCGACGGGATCGCCGTCCGGGACGACCCGCGGGCCGTCCACCGTGAAACCGAGCTGTTCCAGGGCCTCGGCCAGCAGCGGGCCCCCCTTGTCGGCGTACACGCCCTGCGAGGCACGGTTGGACGCCGTGACGACGAGCGCCCTCCCGAGCGGTGCCGCGGCCCCGGCGGGCGCCGCGCCGGCCTGCGCCGCGGCCACCGGGTGGTGGCCGTGCGCCTCCCCGCCGCGGGGGGCGTTCACGAGCGCGCCCAGTCGCCGGACTTGCCGCCGGTCTTCTCCTCCACCCGGACGTCCGTGATGACGGCGCCCTTGTCGACCGCCTTCACCATGTCGATCACGGTGAGTCCGGCGACCGCGACCGCGGTCAGCGCCTCCATCTCGACGCCCGTGCGGTCGGTCGTCTTCACGGTGGCGAGGATCTCCACGGCGTCGTCGCCGACCGTCAGGTCGACCTTCACGCCCGAGACGGCCAACGGGTGGCACAGCGGGATCAGGTCGGGGGTCTTCTTCGCCCCCATGATCCCGGCGATGCGCGCGGTGGCGAGGGCGTCCCCCTTGGGCACGCCCTCGCCGCGCAGCAGCTCGATCACCCGGGGGGAGACGCGTACGCGTCCACTGGCGCGCGCCGTCCGGGTGGTGACGTCCTTCGCGGAGACGTCGACCATCCGGGCCGCGCCGGCCTCGTCGATGTGGGTGAGCCTGCTCTCGGTACTCATTGCTGCCGCTCCGCTCTGGGCCCGGGGGGCCTGTGTGGTGCGACACACGCTACCCGCACGGGCCGCCCGGGGGGCGCCCCGGGGGAACGGCCCCGGGTGCGTCCGGAGCTGCGGCGCGGCTCAGCCGAGCAGGACCACTTCCAGCTCGGTTCCGGGCTCCACGGAGGTGACGTCCTCGGGTACGACCATCAGCGAGTCGGCGTGGGCCAGTGCGGCGATCAGGTGGGAGCCCGATCCGCCGACCGGAGTGACCGTGCCGGCCTCGGCGTCGTACGCGCCGCGCAGGAACTGGCGGCGGCCGGCCGGGGAGCCGAGCGCCTCGTCGGCCTTGAGCACGGCCCGCACGCTCGGCCGCCGCACCTCGGACTCCGGCAGCCCCATGAGGGCGCGGATCGCGGGGCGCACGAACAGCTCGAAGGAGACGTAGGAGGAGACCGGGTTGCCGGGCAGGGCCAGCAGCGGGGTGTGGTCCGGGCCGATGGTGCCGAAGCCCTGCGGCTTGCCGGGCTGCATGGCGAGCCTGCGGAAGTCGATCCGGGTCGCGTCCACGTCCGCGTCCGCGTCACCGTCCCCGTCGCCCGCAGCGGTGGAGCCGGCGGAACCGGACGAGCCGACCGCGGAGAGGGCCTCCTTGACCACGTCGTACGCGCCGACGCTGACGCCCCCCGTGGTCACCAGCAGATCGGCCCGGATCAGCTGGTCCTCGATGGTGGAGCGCAGGGTGTCGGCGTCGTCGGCGACGGCGCCCACCCGGTAGGCGATGGCGCCGGCGTCCCGCGCGGCCGCCGCCAGCGCGAAGCTGTTGGAGTCGTAGATCGTGCCGGCGTTCAGCGGCTCGCCGGGCTGGACCAGCTCGCTGCCGGTGGACAGGACCACGACGCGCGGGCGCGGCCGCACCCGGACGGTGCCGCGCCCGATGGCGGCGAGCAGGGCGATCTGGGGCGGGCCGAGGACCGTGCCGGCCGCGAGGGCGAGGTCGCCCGCCTGGACGTCGCTGCCGCGCGCGCGGACGTGCGCCCGCGCCCCGGCGGGGCGGTGCACCCGTACCTCGCCGCCCGCCCGCTCGGGGGCGGCGCTGGCCGGGGCCATTCCCGCGGCGGCGCCGCCTCCGGTGCCGCCGTCGGTCCACTCGACCGGTACGACGGCCTCCGCACCGGGCGGCAGCGGGGCACCGGTCATGATCCGGGCGGCCTCGCCGGGGCCGACGGTGGGCAGCTCGCCGCTGCCCGCCGCGACGTCCCCGATGACCGTCAGCACCGCGGGGAACTCCTCGCTCGCACCCTGGACGTCGGCCGTGCGGACGGCGTAGCCGTCCATGGAGCTGTTGTCGAAGGGCGGGAGGGCGACGGGCACGGTGACGTCTTCGACCAGGACACAGCCCTGGGCGTCCAGCAGCTGGAGCTCGATGGGCTCCAGGGGCCGGACGGCCCCGAGGACGTCCGCGAGGTGCTCGTCCACGGACCACAGACGGTGGCCTGTGTCCTGCGGTGCGGAACTGCTCAAGGTGCTACATCTCCTCCGTGACGTAACGGTGAAGCCAGGTGCGGAACTCGGGGCCCAGGTCCTCGCGCTCGCACGCGAGGCGGACGATGGCCCGCAGGTAGTCGCCGCGGTCCCCGGTGTCGTAGCGACGGCCCCGGAAGACCACGCCGTGCACCGGGCCGCCGACGCTCTCGTCGGCGGCCAGCTTCTGCAGGGCGTCGGTGAGCTGGATCTCCCCACCGCGGCCCGGCTCGGTCTCCCGCAGTATGTCGAAGATCGCGGGGTTGAGGACGTAGCGTCCGATGACCGCGTAGTTGCTGGGGGCGTCCTGGGGCTCCGGCTTCTCCACGAGACCGGTGATGCGGACCACGTCCGCCTCGTCGGTGGCCTCGACGGCGGCGCAGCCGTAGAGGTGCACGCTGGCCGGGTCGACCTCCATGAGGGCGATGACGGTGCCGCCGGTGCGCGCGTGGATGTCGGCCATCTGACGCAGCAGCGGGTCGCGCGGGTCGATCAGGTCGTCACCGAGGAGGACGGCGAAGGGCTCGCGGCCGACGTGCGGCTCGGCGCACAGCACCGCGTGGCCGAGGCCCCGCGGGTCGCCCTGGCGGACGTAGTGCATGGTCGCGAGGTCGCTGGACTCCTGGACCTTCTTCAGCCGATCGTCGTCGCCCTTGGCGATGAGGGCCGACTCCAGCTCGTAGTTGCGGTCGAAGTGGTCTTCCAGGGCACGCTTGTTACGCCCAGTGATCATGAGGACGTCGTCGAGTCCGGCCGCGACGGCCTCCTCGACCACGTACTGGATGGCCGGCTTGTCCACAACCGGGAGCATTTCCTTCGGGGTCGCCTTGGTCGCCGGAAGGAAGCGGGTGCCGAGGCCAGCGGCCGGAATGACGGCCTTCTTGATCACGGGGTGCAACATAGTCATGGCCAGAACGATAGTGGGTCCTGCCGAAAGTCCGACGAGTTCGCGGCTGCTAGGTCCACATATGCCCTGATTCGAAGGAAATTTGATTCTCGTGGCAGAGAAACCGCCGCCGGCGTCCGCCAAGTCCGAGCTGCGCCGGGAACTCCTCGCGGCCCGTCGCGCCCTGTCCCCCGACGCCCGCCGCACGGCCGCCGCGGCGCTCGCCGTCACCGCCCTCGAACTGCCCGAACTGGCCGGCGCGCGCACGGTCGCGGCGTACGTCTCGGTCGGCGGCGAGCCCGGCACCCGTGCGCTCCTCGACGCGCTGCGGGCGGCGGGCAAGCGGGTGCTGCTGCCCCTCCTGCTGCCCGACAACGACCTCGACTGGGCGGCGTACGAGGGGCCGGAGAGCCTCTCCGAGGCGGCGCACCCGGGGAGGATGCGGCTGCTGGAGCCGAACGGCCCCGCGCTCGGGCCGGACGCGGTGACGCGTGCCGACGCCGTCCTGCTGCCCGGGCTCGCGGTGGACGGGCGCGGCATGCGGCTGGGCCGCGGCGGGGGCAGCTACGACCGGGTGCTGCGGCGCCTGGAGCGGGCCGGGGCGCATCCGGCGCTGGTGGTGCTCCTCTACGACGACGAGGTGGTCGCGCGGGTCCCGGAGGAACCGCACGACCACCCCGTCCAGGCGGTGGCCACCCCGTCGGGGGTGCGCCGCTTCAGCTCGTGAAGCTCGTGAGGCAGCTCGTGTGGCGGCCGGTCACGAGGCGGCCGGTCACGAGGCGGCCGGCTTGAGGGTCAGGGTGTCGACCGTGGCCTTCTCGACGGCCTCCTTGCCGAAGGGCCACTCCAGCAGCTCTCCCTTGGCCCACATCTGCGTCTGGTCCGTGTAGTGCGAGTTGTACGCGTGGCCCGAGGCGCCGGTGAGGTTGATCCAGCGGGACTTGTCGAGGTCGTTGAGGTTGACGACCATCCGCATCGACGGCACCCAGGTGACCCCGTAGCCGCTGGAGGCGTTCCAGCCGGTGGCGTTGACGGTCGCCTCGCCGCCGCCCACGTTCCACGGGCCCCGGTTGAGGAGCCACTGCATGAAGCCGGGGCCCTCGGTGCCGATCGTCTGGTTCTTCAGGTTCAGCTGGTGCAGCCGGCCCCAGCTCCACGTGGACTGGTCCTTGCCGAGCTTGGCGGTCAGTTCCCAGCGGGCGTCGGCCATGGCCCGCGCGAACAGCTCGTCGCGGGTGGTGGTGGCGGGCTTGTTGAGGCCCTTGGCGGGCGCGCTCCACCACGCCGACTTCTCGTCCTTGACCAGGCGGCGGACCACCTCGAACCAGCGGTCGCCGCCGTCGGGCTGCGCCGAGTCCGCGTCCCGGGTGCCGCACTCGCGGACCGTCTTGGACAGGTCGTCGGCGGGGCCGGTGCCGTTGCCGAGGACGTTCATGCAGCTGCCCTCGATCCGCAGCTCCTTGGGCATCTTGTCGCCGAAGGACAGCTTGAGGATGTTGCGCCAGACCGCGTTGAAGTAGGCGGCCGCCGCCGAGTCGGACTCCTGCGTGTAGTTCCAGCCGTCCAGCAGCTTCTGCGCGGCGCGCACGCCGGGGTCCGAGATCTGGATCTTCGACAGCATCGGGGTCAGCAGCGCGGCGATCTCGCTGCTGTTGTCCATCTGCATGGTGCGCATGTCGTCGGTCGAGATCTTGCCGCCGTCCTTGGTCTTCGCCTCGATGAGGTCGTTGATCCGCTGGCTGCGGGCGCCGTAGCCCCAGTCGGTGGTCAGCAGGTGCGGGTACTTGCCCGCGCCGGTCCCGCCCTCGGCGACCGCCTGGTTGGCGGTGACGATGTAGCCGCGCGAGGGGTTCAGGTCCCAGGGCAGCTCGTTCTGCGGGATGTAGCCGGCGTTGCCGTCCCGGCCGCCCTTCCAGGCGTACTTGGAGTCCCAGCCCGGGGCGGGCATCCGGCCGTCGCCCTGGCCGCGGACCGGGATGCGGCCGGGGGCCTGGTAGCCGATGTTGCCGTTCTGGTTCTTGTTGTCGGCGTAGATCAGGTTCTGCGAGGGCACGTCGAAGTCGGCGGCCGCCTTGCGGAAGTCGTCGAAGTTCTTGGCCTGGTCGAGCTTGAAGACCGCGTCCATGGTCCGGCCCGGGTCCAGCGCGGTCCAGCGCAGGGCGATGGCGTAGCCGTCGCCGCGGTCGGGGGCGGAGACGTCCACGGGGGCGCGGGTGCCGACCGTACCGAGCTCCTCGCTGCGGTCGGAGACGAGCGGGCCGTTGTTGGTGGTGCGGACCGTGATCTTCTTGCTGGCGCCGCCCGCGACCTTGATGACCTCCTCGCGGGAGGTGAAGGGGAGCACCCGGTTGTCGTAGACGTAGCCCTCGGGCTTGATCTGCTCCAGGTAGAGGTCGGTGACGTCGGCGCCGAGGTTGGTCATGCCCCAGGCGATGTCGTTGTTGTGGCCGATGACCACGCCGGGCATGCCGGAGAAGGTGAAGCCGGCCACGTCGTACTTGCACTGGGCCGAGACGGTGCGGCAGTGCAGGCCCATCTGGTACCAGACCGAGGGCAGTTGCGGCGACAGGTGCGGGTCGTTGGCCAGCAGCGGCTTGCCGGTGGTCGTGTACTTGCCCGAGATGACCCAGGAGTTCGAGCCGATGCCGCTGCCGTTGGGGCCGAGGATCGCGGGGACCTTCTCCAGGGTGTCGGCCAGGGCGCTCAGCTGGGTGCGCAGGCCCACGGTCGCGCCCTGGGCGGCGGTGTTGCCGGCGAGGCCGGTCGGGTCGCCCGTGCCCGCCGCGGCGGAGGCCTGGGAGGCGGCGTTCCCGCCCGAGCCGCTGCCGGAGCCGGAACCCGAACCGGAGCCCGAGCCGCTGCCGGAGTTCCCGGTCTGGCCCTGGGGGGTGTACTTGCCGCCGTCGACCTTGCCGCCCTCGACGACCGGCTTGTTCCGGTCGAAGGGGTACGGCGGGTAGAGCTCGGCGATCTGCGCCTGCGACAGCTTGCCCGTCATCAGTGCGCGGTCGATCTCGTCCTGCATGTTGCCGCGCAGGTCCCAGGCCATCGCCTTGAGCCAGGCCACCGAGTCCACCGGGGACCACTTCTCGGGGGCGTAGCCGTCGCTGAGCTTGAGGGCGGCGTGCTCGACGGAGAGGTCCTTGCCGGACTTCCCGTTCAGGTACGCGTTGACCCCGTCGGCGTAGGACTGCAGATTCTTCTTGGTCTCCGCGGAGAGCTTGGTGTCGTACTCCTCCTGCGCGACCTGGCGCCAGCCGAGCGTGCGCAGGAAGGCGTCGGTCTCGACCTGGCCGGAGCCGAACATCTCCGAGAGCCGCCCCGACGTCATGTGGCGGCGTACGTCCATCTCCCAGAAGCGGTCCTGCGCGTGGACGAAGCCCTGCGCGCGGAAGAGGTCGCCGTCGTTGTCCGCGTAGAGCTGCGGAATGCCGTTGGCGTCGCGCTTCACCTCGACCGTGCCGGTCAGGCCGGGCACGTCGAGGGAGCCGGTCGTCTGCGGGAAGGAGGAGCGCACGCCGTCCACGCTCCAGTACGCCCCGTAGCCGAGGCCCGCGACGAGTCCCAGGACCAGTACGAGCACGATCAGACGGGCGCGTCGTCCCTTCTTCTTGGCGGGAGGAGCGGTTTCGTTGGCGGGCATCGCTGTCCTTAGAGGGGCAGGGTGGTCCTGGGAGTGCTGGGAGCAACCATAGGCGCAGGACCGACTCCGTTGATCCGCCAGGGGTGGAGGCCGTGTGGAGGGCCTGTATCCCGCGGGGGCCGGGGAGGCGGCCCGAAAACGATCTACCGGCGACTCCTGCGGTCCCGAGGACAGGGGCGGGTGCCCGTTTCACAATGTGGTTATCGCGTAAAGGGCGCGTCAAAGATTAGGTAAGGTAACGAATTACTTGCCGAACTTGTCGCCGGGAGGATCGATCCACCGGGCGCATTGAGGAGGGCCGCCCGCTGACTGTCCACACGCTCAATGAGCTCCTGCTGGTCTGCTCGCTCGTACTGCTCGTCGCCGTGGCCGCGGTGCGGGTCTCGTCACGCAGCGGCCTGCCCAGCCTGCTCATCTACCTCGGCATAGGCGTCGCCATAGGTCAGGACGGCATCGGGAACGTCGTCTTCGACAACGCCGAGCTGACCCAGGTCATCGGCTACGCCGCCCTCGTGGTGATCCTCGCCGAGGGCGGTCTGGGCACCAAGTGGAAGGAGATCAGACCGGCCCTGCCGGCCGCGATCATGCTGTCACTGGTGGGCGTCGCGATCAGCGTGGGCGTGACGGCGGCGGGGGCGCACTACCTCGTCGGGCTGGAGTGGCGCCAGGCGCTGCTGATCGGCGCGGTCGTCTCCTCGACGGACGCGGCGGCCGTCTTCTCGGTCCTGCGGAAGGTCCCGCTGCCCTCCCGGATCACGGGCGTCCTGGAGGCCGAGTCCGGCTTCAACGACGCGCCCGTCGTCATCCTGGTGGTCGCCTTCTCCACGGTCGGCCCGGTGGACGACTGGTACGTCCTGATCGGCAAGATCGCCCTGGAGCTCGCCATCGGCGCGGCGATCGGCCTGGCCGTGGGCTTCCTCGGCGCCTACGGCCTGCGGCACGTGGCGCTGCCCGCCTCCGGCCTCTACCCGATCGCCGTGATGGCCATCGCCATCGTGGCGTACGCGGCCGGTGCGATGGCGCACGGCTCCGGCTTCCTCGCGGTCTACCTGGCGGCGATGGTCCTGGGCAACGCCAGGCTCCCGCACTGGCCCGCCACGCGCGGCTTCGCCGACGGGCTCGGCTGGATCGCCCAGATCGGCATGTTCGTGCTGCTGGGCCTGCTGGTCACCCCGCACGAGCTGGTCCGCGACTTCTGGCCCGCGGTCGTCATCGGCCTGGTGCTGACGATGGTGGCGCGCCCCCTGGAGGTGTTCGTCAGCCTGCTGCCCTTCCGGCTCCCGTGGCAGGAACAGGTCCTGATGTCGTGGGCGGGGCTGCGGGGCGCCGTGCCCATCATCCTGGCGACCATCCCGATGGTGTCCGGGATCGAGGGCAGTGACCGCGTCTTCAACATCGTCTTCGTGCTGGTCGTCGTCTACACCCTCGTGCAGGGGCCGACCCTGCCGTGGCTGGCGCGCAAGCTGGACCTCGGGCGGGGGATGGAGACCGCGTCGGACCTCGGCATCGAGTCGGCGCCGCTGGAGAAGCTGCGCGGACACCTGCTGTCCTTCGCCGTCCCGCCCGCCTCGCGGATGCACGGAGTCGAGGTGAGCGAGCTGCGGCTGCCGCCGGGGGCCTCGGTCACGCTGGTCGTCCGGGACGCGAAGAGCTTCGTACCGGCGCCGTCGACCGTGCTGCGGCGCGGGGACGAGCTGCTGGTGGTGGCCACGGACCCGGTCCGGGACGCGGCGGAGGCGCGGCTGCGGGCGGTGGCCCGGGGCGGCAAGCTGGCGGGCTGGCTGGGGACCGGCAACGGGGCCGGATCGCATTAGACGGAGCGGGGGGACGTCAGAAAGACGTCCGAAAGCAGCTGCGGCGGCGTGAGGGCGCCGTTAGAGCGGCGTTCTAATTCGGCCGGATTCGGAGAGATCTGCCCGTTCTTATCCGGATATATACGGAGCTTTCACTGCGACGGGCCGGTTAATCCCAGGTGAAGAGAGGGCTTGTCAGCACAATCACAGGGCGTGATATCGGCTTCCCCTGTACGATGAAGGCACAACAGATCGAACCAACTCTGCCTGACGCAGAGCTGGCGCGACCGCAAAGCGGCCGTGGCACCCTCCCGCAGTGGGCGCCCAGGTATCACTCGGTTATGCGCAAGAGGACAGCTCTCGGGGCTCCCAACACGTACGGGTGCGACCGCTCACAAAGCACGGCACCGTCCGCAGACGGGGATGCTCTACCAGGCAGCGGAAAGGCAAGGCCGTGACATCCGCGGTCACGACCGACACGTCCGCCCGCCCCGGCTACGGGCAGCTCCTGCGCACGCCCGGCGCCCTCGGCTTCGTACTCCCCGGCTTCGCAGCGCGACTCCCCTTCGGCATGCTGACCATCAGCATCCTGCTGCTGGTCCAGCACACCACCGGTTCCTACGGCAGCGCCGGCATCGTCGCCGCCGTCACCGGCATCTCGATGGCCCTCTCCGCCCCGCTGATGGGCATCTTCACCGACCGGTTCGGCCAGAGCGCCGTGCTGGTGCCCGTGGTCCTCGCGCACGCCGCGTCCGTCACCGGCCTCGCCGCCCTGGCGCTGGCCGACGCCGACGTCTGGTTCCTGGCGCTGGCCGCGGTCCCGGCCGGCGCCTCGGTGCCGCAGGTCGGCCCGATGGTCCGCGCACGCTGGGCCGCCCGCCTGGAGGGCTCGCCGCTGCTGCCGACGGCCGCCGCCTTCGAGTCCGTCACCGACGAGTTCACCTTCGTCGTGGGCCCGGTCCTGGCCACCGCGCTGTGCACCGGCATCCACCCGGCGGCCGGCCTGGTCACCGAGGCCACGCTGACGCTGATCGGCGGTCTGCTCTTCGCGGCCCGCCGCTCCTCCCAGCCCACCGCGCACGCCCCGTCGGCCACCGGCGAGAAGCGCGCCTTCGCACTGTCGCACCCGGGCCTGCGCGTCCTGATCCTCGCCTTCCTCGGGATCGGCGCCGTCTTCGGCGGCATGCAGGTCTCGCTCGCCGCCTTCTCCGCCGAGATCGGCAACCCCGGCGCCAACGGCCTGCTCTACGGCGTCTTCGCGGCCGGCAACATGGTCTCGGGCATCGCCATGGGCGCCGTCGCGTGGAAGATCGGCCCGCGCCGCCGGCTGATCCTGGGCTACGTCGGCCTCACCGCCGCCGCGTCCCTCCTGTGGGCCGCGCACTCGGTGTTCCTGCTGGGCGCGCTCGGCCTGGTCGTCGGCCTGTTCATCGCCCCGGCCCTCATCACCGGCTACACGATGGTCGAGCAGCTGGTCCCCGCGAACGCCCGGACCGAGGCCTTCACCTGGCTGACCGGTTCGATCGCCTTCGGGCAGGCCCTCGCGGTCATCCTGGCCGGCCGGCTGACCGACGCGCACGGCTCCTCGTACGGCTTCCTGGTGCCGATGGCGGCCACCGCGCTGGCGCTGGCCACCCTGCTGGCGCTGCGGGCGAAGCTGGCCCCCAAGGCCCCGAGCCGGATCGTGAACGCGTCGGCCTCCGGGCACGAGGCCGAGGAAACGGCCACGGCCACGACCACGGCGATGGCCGTCGCACCGGCCCCGACGACGGGCCGGGCCACCCCCGCGCAGAGCCCCCGTAACCGGGTGAACGAGCGTGGGATGGGTCACCGCGTGCCGGTGACGGTGGACTGATCCGCCGGAATACGTCACCATGGAGCGTCGTTAGCACTCATTGAGTGAGAGTGCCAGGAGGAAATTCGTGCCGACCTACCAGTACCAGTGCACCGAGTGCGGTCAGGGCCTTGAGGCCGTGCAGAAGTTCACCGATGACGCGCTGACCGTGTGCCCGAACTGCGACGGACGCCTGAAGAAGGTGTTCTCCGCGGTCGGCATCGTCTTCAAGGGCTCCGGTTTCTACCGGAACGACAGCCGCGGCGCCTCGTCGAGCAGCACCCCTGCATCGAAGCCCGCCTCCAGCTCGTCGTCGACCTCGACCTCGACCGCCGCTCCCGCCGCTTCGTCCTCCTCGACGTCGTCGAGCACGAGCAGCAGCTCCACGTCGGCCGCCTGACGCTCCTTCCCGAGGCCCCGCCCGCCCCCACCGGGCAGCGGGGCCTCAGGCATGCCCGGTTAGGGTGAGCGGCATGGTGAACGCAGAGATCGGTGTCATCGGCGGCTCGGGCTTCTACTCCTTCCTGGAGGACGTCTCCGAGGTCCGGGTGGAGACCCCGTACGGGCCTCCGAGCGACTCCCTGTACGTGGGCGAGCTGGCCGGCCGCTCGGTGGCCTTCCTGCCGCGGCACGGGCGCAGCCACACGGTTCCGCCGCACAGGATCAACTACCGGGCGAACCTCTGGGCCCTGCGCTCGGTCGGTGTCCGCCAGGTGCTCGGCCCGTGCGCGGTCGGGGGCCTGCGCGCCGAGTACGGGCCGGGCACGCTGCTCGTTCCCGACCAGCTGGTCGACCGTACGCAGACGCGCGTCCAGACCTACTTCGACGGCGTGCCGCTCCCGGACGGCTCGGTGCCGAACGTCGTGCACACCACCTTCGCCGACCCGTACTGCCCGGTGGGCCGGTCCGTGGCGGTGTCCGCGGCCCGCGGGCGGGACTGGGAGCCGGTGGACGGCGGCACCATGGTCGTGGTCGAGGGGCCGCGCTTCTCGACGCGCGCCGAGTCGCGCTGGTACGCCTCGGCCGGCTGGTCGGTGATCGGCATGACGGGGCACCCGGAGGCGATCCTCGCCCGTGAGCTGGGGCTCTGCTACACCTCGATGGCGCTGGTCACCGACCTGGACGCGGGCGCCGAGACCGGTGAGGGCGTCTCCCACACGGAGGTGCTGAAGGTGTTCGGCGAGAACGTCGGCCGGCTGCGCGAGGTGCTCTTCGACGCGGTGGCCGCGCTGCCGCCCACGCAGACCCGCGACTGCCTGTGCACGCACGCACTGGACGGCTGGGACCTGGGGATCGAGCTCCCCGTAGTCCGCTCCGTCGCACCGGGCCGTCACATCCGGGGCGGCTGTCCTGTCTTCCTCCGTGAAGGCCCAGTCGGGACAGACCGCTCCGGGAGATGACAGTCATGGCGCGTATCTCGCTCACCCCGCCCCGCACCCTGCTGAACCGCATCGGCGCCTGGTACTCGCGACGCACCTACGGCAAGGTGCTCGAACCGGGCCTGGCCTACGGGCACCACGCGGGCGTGCTGACGGCGTACGTCCGCCTGGAACAGCGGGCGGCGAAGTGGAACGCGCTGGACGCCGGCCTCAAGCACCTCGCCGTGATGGCGGCGGCGGCCCGCATCAACTGCTCGTGGTGCATGGACTTCGGCCACTGGGAGGGCCGTGGGCTGGGGCTGGCGGCGGAAAAGATCGAGCGGGTGCCGCGGTGGCGGGAGGCCCGCGAGGTCTTCAGTGAGCAGGAGCAGCTGGTCATGGAGTACGCCGAGGCCATGACGGAGACCGAGCCGGCGGTCACGGACGAGCTCGCGGCGGCGCTTCTCGCGCGGCTCGGGGAGGCGGCGTTCGTGGAGCTCACGGCGGTGGTCGCGCTGGAGAACTGGCGCTCGCGCGTCAACAGCGCCTTCGGCCTGACCGGTCAGGGCTTCTCGGAAGCCTGCCGGGTGCCGGACGGACGGCCGGCGCCGACGGGAGCGGGGACGTCGGGGGCGGGGGCGTCCGGGGCGGCGGGTGCGGGGACGTCGGGGGCCGGGGCGTCGGGGGCGGCGGGTGCGGGGGCGTCCGGTGCGGGGGCGTCGGGGACCGGGGCGTCGGGGGCGCTTCACTCCGGAGGGTGAGGGGGTTTTCCACAGGCTGGGGACCGTCCACAGGCGGGAGCGGGGGCGGGGGTGGAGGGCGGATCGTGGGATGTGTCCGGGCGGTGGGTCCGGGCACAGGAACTCACTCCGTCTGGTGGTGCTCGTCATGTCCCGTGCGTCGATGGTCCCTTCGTCCTCGTCCTGCTCCACGGCCCCGGCCGTCCCTGGCGCTCTGCCGTCGCGTCCGCTGCCCGTCTGCGCGGCCTCCTCCGCGTGTCCGCCCCGGCGTCCCGTGCCGCCGTTCCCGCCGCTGCGGGTGGGGCGGGGGGCGGGACGGCTGCGCCGGGCCGTGCGGCGCCGGCGGCGGGCCGTCTCGGCCGCCCTGGCCGTCGTGGCGGCGGCCCTGGCCGTGGGGGGTGCCGAGGCGCAGGCGTCGCGGGGGGCGCCGCCGCCCGTGGTGAAGCCGCCGCCCGCGGCCGCCGTGCGGACGGTGTCGGCGCCCGTACGCATCGCGGACGCCGCGACCGTGCGGCTGCTGCGGCCCGGGGACCGGGTCGACGTGGTCGCGGCGGAGCGGGCGCAGCCGCCCCGGGTGGTGGCGGCGGGGGCCAGGGTCGCCGAGGTCCCCGCCGTCGAGCAGGGTGGCGGGGACGGCGGCGCGCTGGTCGTGCTGTCCGTTCCGCGGGAGACCGCGCGGGTCCTGGTGGGGGCGGGCGCAACGACGCGGCTGGCGGTGACGTTGTGCTGATCCGCACGCACGATCAGTCAATTCACCTCAAAGTGATGGCCGATTGGACACACCTCGGCCGGACTGACGTAACTTTCGGAACCGTTGGCTCCGTGTTCGGCTCCTGTGTAGAAGGGCTCAGCGATGAGCGAGAAGAAGGAAAGCGTGCTGGCGGGCTTCAAGGCCTTCCTGATGCGCGGCAACGTGGTCGACCTGGCGGTGGCCGTGGTGATCGGCGCCGCGTTCACGAACATCGTGAACTCGGTGGTCAAGGGGATCATCAGCCCGGTGGTGGGCGCGGTGGGCACGAAGAGCCTGGACGGCTACAAGTCCTGCCTGAAGTCGCCCTGCGCCATCGGCCCCGACGGACAGCCGACCGGTGTCGAGATCCTCTGGGGGTCGGTGCTGAACGCCACGCTGACCTTCGTGATCACCGCTGCGGTCGTGTACTTCCTGATGGTGCTGCCGATGGCGAAGTACCTGGCCCGGCAGGAGGCGCGCCGCAAGGCCCGCGAGGGCGTCCAGGAGATCGTCGAGATCACCGAGCTGGAGGTCCTCAAGGAGATCCGGGACACCCTGGTCGCGCAGCGCGCGGGCGGCGGCGGGGTCGGCGGCCAGGCGGGTTCGCGCAACGGCTTCTGACCGGGCCGGCCGGGCCGGCCGGTCAGATGTGGTGCGGTGGCTTCTCGTCGAGGAAGCGGGCCAGGTCGGCAGCGCTTCCGCCGGTGGGCGGCCGCTCGCCCCAGCCGCGGTCGGTGTCGTCGGACGACTGCTGGTCCAGCGGGTCGTCGAAGTCGATCCGCGGCTTCGGCCGGGGCTGCCGGGCCTCGGGGGCGGGGCGCGGGGGCTGCGGCTCGGAGGCGGGGGTGCTGCTCATGCCTCCAGGGTACGGCCGCCCGGGGTGGTGGCCCGGCCGTGATCAGCGGTCCTTCGGGTCGATGAGCCACAGTCCGAGCACCACGAGGAACGACAGGATCAGGAATCCCGCTCCCCACCAGGCCGTCCCCGTGTTGCCCTCCATCCATTCGTTGACCGTGACGGTCAGCGCCCAGAGCTGTCCGACGACGACGGTGAGGGCCAGCACCAGACGGGCGTTCAGCTTCGAGGACCGCTCCGGCTCCTGCTCGGTGCCGGCGCCCGGGCCGGGGCCCGTGTGCCGGATCCGCGGGTCTCCGTAGCCGCTGGTGGGGCGGATCTGCGGATAGCGTTCCCGCACGGGCCGGTTCAGCCTCGGCTGGGCGCTGCCCGGTTGGTAGTCCGGGCGCGGGGGGATCGGCCGGTCGCTCATGTCCGCCCCCTCTGGTCCGCGGCGGCCCGGCCCGCGCCGGGGCAGCCGAGCTGCCGGGTCATCTCGGGGTGGGAATCGCCGAGCTGCCGGCACAGGGCCTCCCTGGCGGGCTCCCCGGAGCGGGCGGTGGCGATGGCCCACACGCTGCCGTCGGGCTGCTCGGTGAGGAAGATCCTGGGGAGCGGCCGGGGCGGCGGGCCGGCGGTCACCTCGCCGGAACGCGCGTCGAAGACGCCCTCGTGGCAGGGGCAGTACAGCTCGCCGTCGGCGCCCCGGTCCTCGCGCCAGAGCACGGCGCAGGCCAGGTGGGTGCAGACGGCGGAGTAGCCGACGAGGGTGCCGTCGGAGAGGCGGACGGCGAGGGCGCGGTCCTCGTCCCCCGGATAGCGGAAGGCGACCGACTCGCCCGGCAGCATCCGGTCGGCGACCTTCTTCGGCTCGGGCATCGAGTCGCTGTCGCCGTGCCGGTGCAGGATGCCGGCGGCGACGCCGACACCGCCGACGGCGAGGCCGCCGGAGACGGTGGCGACGATCCGCAGGTAGTCGCGGCGGGTGGTGAGGGAGTCGGCGCTGATCCGGTCCCGCAGCCGTGCGGCGGCCTCGTCGCCCGCGGGGTCCGGTCCCGGTGCGGGGGCGGGCTGTTCGGTGACGCTCATCGGACGTCGACTCCATTCACCTCTACGACGGGCAGGCCGCCGGGGACGGGCCACTGGACCTTGTCGGCGGGGACGACCATCGCCACTCCGGTGCTGACCATCACGTCGCCGAAGGCGAAGGAGTCGGCGACCTGGACCCCGGGGCGCTCCGCCTGGAGCTCTTCGAGGGTTCCGTAGAAGAGGGCGCCGGTGGGGCAGACGGTGGCGCACATCGGGGCGAGGCCGTAGGCGGTGCGGTCGTAGCAGAGGTTGCACTTCATCTGGAGCTTCGCCTGGAGGTCGATCTTCGGGACGCCGAAGGGGCAGGCGTTGACGCAGTTGGCACAGCCGATGCAGCGGGTGGTGTCGGCCTGCTGGACCACTCCGTCGGCGGTCACCAGGATCGCGTCGGCAGGGCAGACCTCGGCGCAGGGTGCGACCGGGTCCTCACAGTGCATGCAGACGGTCGGGAGGGAGGCGACGGACATGCCGGGGTCGGTGTAGTCCAGGTGGATCATCGACTTGCCGCGGTGGGAGTCGCATTCGCGACAGGCGGAGACGCAGGCCTGGCAGCCGATGCAGCGGCCCGGGTCGATGAAGATGGTGCGGCCCATCATGGCGGGTCAGCTCCTCTCCGCCGTGCCACGGCCCTGGGAGGACGTGGGGGGCAGGGGGTCGGTGCGGGAGACCTGGGCTGCGGGGTAGGCCTGGTGGCCCGGGGCGGTGGGCGGTGCGGGCACCTCGTCGATGGTGTCGGCGGGCTCGATCCGGGCGGCGCAGACCTTGTACTCGGGGATCTTCGAGCGGGGGTCGAGGGCGTCGATGGTCAGGGCGTTCGCGGCCGTCGGCACGGGCCAGTGGTACGGGATGAACACGGTGTCCGGGCGGATGGCCTCGGTGACCAGTGCGGGGAAGACCTCGCTGCCGCGGCGGGTGACGACCCGGACCGGGTCGCCGGTGCGGTAGCCGTGCGAGGGGTGGACCTCGACCCACGGGCGCGGGGTCTGTTCGACGAGGCCGCCCAGGCGGCGGGTCTGGTTGCCGGAGAGGAAGTGCGCCACGGTCCGGCCGGTGGTGAGGGAGAGGGGGTACTCCTCGGTGTAGGGGTCCATCGGCGCGTGCCACTCGACGACCTGCAGGTGGATTTTGCCGTCGGGGTGGTAGGTCCTGCCGCCCTCGAACAACCGGGGCGTGCCCGGGTGTTCGGTGCTGGGGCAGGGCCACATGATGCCGCCGGTCTCCTCCAGCCGTTCGTAGGTGATGCCGTAGTAGTCGTTGACCGTGCCGGCCGAGGCGACGCGGAGTTCCTCGAAGACCTCGCGGGAACCGGCGAAGTCGAACTTGTCGCCGGCGCCGAGGCGCCTGGCGAGTTCGCACATCACCCAGGTGTCGGTGCGCACTCCCGCCGGGGGCTCCTGGGCCTTGTTGTGCTTGACGACGCGGGCCTCGGTGTTGGCCATGACGCCCTCGTCCTCGGCCCAGACCGTGACGGGGAAGACGACGTGGGCGTTGGTGGCGGTCTCGGAGAGGAAGAAGTCGAACTGGGCGTGGAATTCGAGGGTGTCGTAGCCCTGCTTGACCGCGCCGTAGTTGGGGAGGGAGACGAAGGGGTTGTTGCAGATGCCGATCAGGCCGCGGATCTCCTGGCGCTGCATCTGCCAGACCATCTCCATCATGGAGGTTCCGGCGAGCGGGAGTTCGGACTCCTCGATGCCCCAGATCGCGCAGATCTGGCGGCGGTGTTCCTCGTTGGTGATGGAGCGGCCGCCGGGGAGGAGGTCGGCCTTCTGGCCGTGCTCGCGGCCGCCCTGGCCGTTGCCCTGACCGGTGATGGTGCCGTAGCCGGCGCCGGGCCTGCCGAGGTTCCCGGTGGCCACGCACATGTTGATGATCGACAGGCAGTTCTCGACGCCCTGGGAGTGGTGTTCGACCCCGCGGGCGTGGAAGGCCATGGCCTTGGCCGCTCCGCCGAACATCCGGGCCACCTGGACGATCTGCTCCGCGGGGACGCCGCAGATGCCGGCCGCGCGCTCGGGCGGGTAGTCCTGGACGGTCTTCCTGACCTCGTCCCAGCCGGTGGTGTGGGCGGCCAGGTACGCATCGTCGGTGAGCCCCTCGGCGACGATGACGTGGAGCACGGCGTTGAAGAACGCCGAGTCGGTGCCCGGCTTGAGGGCGACGTGCACGTCGGCGGTGCGGGCGACGGCCGTCTCCCGCGGGTCGACGACGATCAGGGAGGCGCCCCGGTCGCGGGCGCCCCAGAGGTACTGGGTCATGACGGGGAAGCACTCCCCCACGTTCGACCCGGCGATCAGCAGGCAGTCGGTGAGGAGGATGTCGGAGAAGGGGTTGGCGGCCCGGTCGATGCCGAAGGAGAGCTTGTTGGCGCCCGCGGCGCTGACCATGCACAGCCGGCCGTTGTAGTCGACGTGCCGGGTCTTGAGGGCGACCCGGGCGAACTTGCCGACCAGGTAGGTCTTCTCGGAGTAGAGGCTGGCGCCGCCGAGCAGACCGAAGGCGTCGTTGCCGTGGGCGCCCTGGATGCGCCGGATCTCGGAGACGGTGAAGTCCAGCGCCTCGTCCCAGGACACCTCCCGGAAGGTGTCCTCCCGGGAGCGGCGCATCAGCGGGGCGGTCAGCCGGTCGGGGTGGTTGACCTGCTGGTAGGCGTTGAGGCCCTTGGGGCACAGCCGCATCCGGTTGATGTCGTGGTTGCGGGGCTCCACGCCGAAGACCTTCCCGCCGGAGTCGACGCGCAGGTACATCCCGCACTGCACCCCGCAGAAGCAGCAGTGCGTGGGGACGAGGGTCTCGCCGTTCTGGTCGGCGTGCCACTGGTCGGCGGGGATGCCGCCCGCGTCGCGGAAGTTGCGGGTACCGGGCGGCGCGATCGAGGGGTCGAGCGGGATCGGCGCGGGCCGGGACGGAACCTGCGGAGGATCGGTCGCGGTCACTTGAACCCCTTCTTCACGTGGCTCAGGTAGGCGTTGCCGCGCAGGACCCGCTTGCAGCGCGGGCAGTATTCGACGAAGGCGTTGAAGTCGAGCTTCAGGTCCTGCATGGTGCCGCGCAGGTTCTCCACGTACGGGGTGGTGTCGACGGGCTCCCCGCAGCGCTTGCAGGCGAAGACCTCCTCGTCCTGCCGGGCGGTGTACTTGAAGAGCTGCATGCCGACGGCGGCCGGGCGCTGGACGATGTGGAAGAACTTCCCGAACGGGATGTAGATGAGGGTGAAGACCACCGACACCATGTGCAGGACGGCCAGGAACTCGTAGCCCCCGCCGTGCAGGAAGATCGACGAGAAGGTCAGCAGCAGCCCGGTCACCGAGATCACGATCAGGCAGATCAGCGGCAGCAGGTCGTAGGCGAAGCGCTGGCCGGTGATGGCGCCGCGGTCCTTCATCCTGCGCCACAGGAAGTAGCAGGCGCCGGGGATGACCAGCACCGCGGCGATGTCCAGGCCGTGGAACATCAGCCAGCCGACGATGTCCAGCGCGTTGAAGCCGAGGACCTTGAACCCCCAGATCCGCATCTCGTAGCCGGGGCCGGATCCGCTGTCGGAGGTGAAGGTGAACCATCCCCAGGTCAGCGGGAAGGTGATGAGGGCGGCCAGGATGCAGCCCCAGAAGATCAGCTGGTGGGCGATCCAGCGGGGGCGGGAGCGGGCGCCGAGGAACTTCTGGAAGCCGAGGTAGGTGGCGATCATCCTCGGCAGGGCGGTGGGGGCCCTGCGGAAGTTCTCGGCGGAGAAGAAACTGCCGAAGCCCTTGCGGAACAGCCGGCGGGCACCGGGTGCGGAGACCCAGACCGTGTACCGGTAGGCCACGCCGAAGGCCAGGAAGACGGTGGCGACGGCGTAGGGCAGCAGCGCCGAGTCGAAGTCCCTCAGCAGCCTGCTGCCCAGCACGATCGCGGCGATGAGCAGCAGTGACACGAGGGTGCCGGCCAGGGTGGCGCGCACGGCGACCGACCGTCGTGGGCCCGGTCCGGGCGGCGGCGGGACCGACTGGGTTTCCGTGGCCCCGGCGGCGTCTGCGGGCCCGGAGGGCGGGGGCGGGACGGCGAGGGCTTCTGATGGCTCGGGCACAGCCCCACGCTAGGTGATCTATACCGATTCAGCCCGTTGTGTGAGGTTTTGGAGTGAGCCGAACGAGGAGGGCCGGGGGACGGGGTCCGAGGGCCTCACACCGCTGTCAGGCCGCGTGCCTCGAAGACCGCCCGGGCCGCCGCCGTCTGCTGCGCCGTCGGCGGCGGGGTGTCGCGGAGGGTGAAGTCCATGCCGAGGGCCTGCCACTTGCCGGCGCCCAGGGTGTGGAAGGGCAGGACGTCGACCCGGGAGACGTTGCCGAGGGACCCGGCGAAGGCGGCGACGCCCTCGACGTTCTCCCGGGCGTCGGTCAGACCGGGCACCAGCACGAAGCGCACGTGCACCTCCTTTCCCAGGTCCGCGAGGCGCCGCGCGAAGTGGAGGGTGGGCTCCAGCGGGCGGCCGGTGACCCTGCGGTAGGTCTCGCGGTCCCAGGACTTGATGTCGAGCAGCACCAGGTCCACGTCGCGCAGCAGGGCGTCGGTGGCCCGGGCGCCGAGGAAGCCGGAGGTGTCCAGGGCGGTGTGCAGGCCCAGCTCGTGCTTCAGCCGGTGCAGCAGTTCGCCCGCGAAGACGGGCTGGAGGAGGGGTTCGCCCCCGGAGACGGTGGCTCCGCCGCCGGACGCGGCGATGAACCTGCCGTACTTGGCGGCCTCGGTGATGACGTCGTCCGCCGAGGTGCGCGTACCGGCTCGCATCCGCCAGGTGTCGGGGTTGTGGCAGTACAGGCAGGTCAGCGGGCAGCCGGCGAGGAAGGTGACGAAGCGGGTGCCCGGCCCGTCCACACCTGTGGACAGGTCCCAGGAGTGCACCGACCCCTCGCTGGGCCGCCGTGTCACGGCGGCGGCCGGGGTGGCGGCGGGGGTCGGGGGGTCGGCGGGGGTCGTGGCGCGGCGGACGGCGCCGGGGGCGGCGGTGGGGCGGGTGCTCGGGGAGCCGAGGAGGACGGTCATGGCGGGCACTCCTGTTCTGTCTACAGCGAGCCGTGGAAGGTGCGGCCCAGCACGTCGAGCTGCTGGTCCCGGGTCAGCCGGACGAAGTTCACCGCGTAGCCGCTGACGCGGATGGTCAGCTGGGGGTACTTCTCGGGGTGCTCCATGGCGTCGAGGAGCGTGTCGCGGTTCAGTACGTTCACGTTCATGTGGAAGCCGTCACCGGCCATGTACCCGTCCAGGACGCCCGCCAGGTTCGCGATCCGCTCCTGCGGGGTGCGGCCCAGCCCGTCGGGGGTGACGGTGCTGGTCAGGGAGATGCCGTCCTCGGCGTGCTCGTACGGCAGCTTCGCGACCGACAGGGCGGAGGCGACGTATCCGTGGGTGTCGCGGCCGTTCATCGGGTTGGCGCCCGGCGAGAACGGCTCGCCGGCGCGGCGTCCGTCCGGGGTGTTGCCGGTCTTCTTGCCGTAGACGACGTTGGAGGTGATGGTCAGCACGGACTGGGTGTGCTCGGCGCCGCGGTACGTCTCGTGGCGGCGCACCTTCCTCATGAACTCCTCGACGAGACGGACCGCGATGCCGTCGGCGCGGTCGTCGTTGTTGCCGTACGCCGGGTACGCGCCGTCGACGCGGTAGTCGACGGCGAGACCGCTCTCGTCGCGCACCGCGGTGACCCGGGCGTGCTTGATCGCGGACAGCGAGTCGGCGGCGACCGACAGCCCGGCGATGCCGCAGGCCATGGTCCGGCGCACGTCGCGGTCGTGCAGCGCCATCTCGAGGCGTTCGTAGGCGTACCGGTCGTGCATGTAGTGGATGACGTTCAGCGCGTGGACGTAGGTCGCGGCGAGCCATTCCATCTGCGCGTCGAACTTGGCCATGACCTCGTCGTGGTCCAGCACCTCGGAGGTGACGGGGCCGGTCTCGGGGCCGACCTGGACCCCGGACCGCTCGTCGCGGCCGCCGTTGATCGCGTAGAGGAGGGTCTTGGCGAGGTTCACCCGTGCCCCGAAGAACTGCATCTGCTTGCCGACCGGCATCGCCGAGACGCAGCACGCGATGGCGGTGTCGTCCCCGAACCGGGGGCGCATCAGCTCGTCGGACTCGTACTGCACCGAGGAGGTGTCGATGGACACGCGGGCGCAGAACTCCTTGAAGCCCCGCGGCAGCCGGGGCGACCAGAAGACCGTCATGTTCGGCTCGGGCGCCGGGCCGAGGTTGTAGAGGGTCTGGAGGTAGCGGAAAGAGGTCTTCGTGACCAGCGGCCGGCCGTCCTCGCCCATGCCGGCGATCGATTCGGTGACCCAGGTCGGGTCGCCGGAGAACAGCTCGTCGTACTCCGGGGTCCGCAGGAAGCGCACGATGCGGAGCTTGATGATGAAGTCGTCGACGAGTTCCTGGGCCTGCTCCTCGGTGAGGCGGCCGGCCTCGATGTCGCGCCGGAGGTAGACGTCGAGGAAGGTGGAGGTGCGGCCCAGCGACATGGCGGCGCCGTTCTGCTCCTTCACGGCCGCCAGGTAGGCGAAGTACAGCCACTGGACGGCCTCGCGGCCGGTGGCGGCCGGACGGGAGACGTCGTGACCGTAGGCGGCGGCCATCGCCTTGAGTTCGGCGAGCGCGCGGACCTGCTCGGCGAGCTCCTCGCGCAGCCGGATGGTCTCCTCCAGCGAACGGTGGCCCGCGGGGAAGGAGTTCAGCTCCTCCTTCTCCTGCTCCTTGAAGGCGATGAGCCGGTCGACGCCGTACAGGGCCACGCGCCGGTAGTCGCCGATGATGCGGCCGCGCCCGTAGGCGTCGGGCACACCGGTCACGACGCCGGCCTTGCGCGCGGCGCGGATCTCGGGGGTGTAGGCGTCGAAGACACCGGCGTTGTGTGTCTTGCGGTACTGCGTGAAGACCTTCTCCAGTTCCCCGGAGACCGGGTAGCCGTACGTCTCCAGGGCGCCGGCGACCATCCGCCAGCCGCCGTACGGCATGATCGCGCGCTTGAGCGGGGCGTCGGTCTGGAGGCCGACGATCAGCTCCTTGTCGCGGTCTATGTAGCCGGGGGCGTGCGCGGTGATCGTCGACGGGACGTCGTGGGCGACGTCGAGGACGCCCTTGCGGCGCTCCTCCGGGAACCTGTCGGTGATGGCCTTCCACACGGCGGTGGTGCGCTCGGTGGGGCCGGTGAGGAAGGAGTCGTCGCCCTCGTAGGGCGTGTAGTTCTGCTGGACGAAGTCGCGGACGTCGACGGCGTCGCGCCACAGCCCGCCCCGGAAGCCCTCCCAGGCCCCGCCGTTCGTCGTGGTCTGCTCGGGGGTGACCGTCATCGTCCGCACCTTCCATCGGCTTCTTCGCGTGCTTCCATTGCACGCCTTCTGATCGATCATTTGCGGCCGCGTTGGTCCCGAGCCGTGGACCGGAGGTCCTGACGATTCCGGCCACTGCCGCATCGCTCCGGCTCTGACCTGGCCTTTCGCGGGGGCCGAAGGTCCTTCGCGCGCTTGTGAAGGCATTCACAAAATAGGGCGGGCGCCGGCCCCCGCGAGGGGCGTTTCATCAGCGGTCAGCTCGGCGCCTCGGCGCCGGGGCGGGCGTAGAACCACCAGGCCACCGCGACGCAGGAGGCGTAGAAGGCCACGAAGCCCCACATCGCGCCCGTCACCGAGAAGTTGGCGAACATCGCCGGGATGAAGAAGAAGCCGTAGGCGGCGATGCCGGCCGTGAAACCGGTGACGGCGCCCGACTCGATCTCCGCCTGCCGCAGGGCGGCCGCGTACTGCGGGGTGCCCTCCGTCAGACCCTTCAGGTGCTGTCCCCGGAAGATGACGGGGATCTGCCGGAAGGTCGAGCCGTTGCCGATGCCCGAGAAGAAGAAGGCCGCCAGGAAGCACAGGAAGAAGCCGCTGAAGGAGCCCTGGTCGGAGCCGGCCGGCAGGAAGGTGATCACGCCGATGATCGAGGCGGCCATGCCCGCGAAGGACAGGATCGTCACGCGGGCGCCGCCCAGCTTGTCGGCGATCCAGCCGCCCGCCCAGCGGGCCAGCGCGCCCAGCGCCGGGCCCATCCAGGCGTAGGCGGCCACGGAGTACGCCGGGAAGGTGGTCTTGATCAGCAGCGGCAGGGCCGCCGCGAAGCCGATGAAGGAGCCGAAGGTGCCGACGTACAGGTAGGTCATCAGCCAGTTGTGCTTGCGCTTGAAGATGATCTTCTGCTGGCTGAAGGGGGTGGAGGCGACCTTCAGGTCGTTCTGCCCGAACCAGGCCACCGCCGCCAGCACCACCAGGACCGGCACCCACACGAAGGCGGCGTTCTGGAGGTAGATCTCCGAGCCGTCCGCCTTCTTCTGGCCCGCGCCGACGGCCAGGACCGAGGAGGTGATCAGGACGGGGGTGAGCAGCTGCACCACGGAGACGCCGAGGTTGCCCAGGCCGCCGTTGATCCCGGTCGCGTTGCCCTTCTCCTGCTTGGGGTAGAAGAAGCCGATGTTGGCGAGCGAGGAGGAGAAGTTCGCGCCGCCGATGCCGCACAGCGCGGCGATCACGACCATCGTGCCGTACGGGGTGGAGGTGTCCTGGACCGCGAAGCCGAGCCACAGCAGCGGGACGATCAGGACGACCGTCGAGAGCGCCGTGAAGCGGCGCTGGCCGATCCGCGGGCCGAGGAAGGTGTAGAAGATGCGGGCCGTGCCGCCGGTGAGGCCGGGGACCGCCGTCAGCCAGAAGAGCTGGGACTGGGAGAAGCCGAAGCCGACGTCCGTGAGGTTGGTCGCGGTGATGCTCCAGACCTGCCAGACGACGAAGGCCACCAGGAGCGCCGGCACCGCGATCCACAGGTTGCGGGTGGCGACCCGCTTGCCGGTGGAGCGCCAGAAGGCCGGATCCTCCGGCGACCACCGGGTGATGGTGCGGCCGGGGCGGTACTGCGCCGGGTCGGCGGCGGGCGGGCGGTGGACTGCTTCCTGCTCCTGCGTGGCGGTGCTCATGGCGGGGTCCTGAACTGCGAGGGGAGTCCTGACATATCCACCTTCCGGTGCGGCGCCCCGCCCGCGGCAGAGGAGAAGGCACCGCGGCCGACGGAACAAGGTCCCGTCCCGCGCGGTGCGTTGGTCCGGGCCGCCGCCCGCCGTACGGCCGCCCCCCGCGGCGCGGTCTCCGCCCACCGCCCGGGGCGCGGCGTCCGCCCGGGGCACAGCCGCCGCCCGGACAGCGCGCCCGACCTGCCGGACGCCGGTTCCTCTGGTCTTCTGGCCGGTATGGCCTACTCCCCCATGACCGCCCGCAGCCGCGAAGAGGACCACCGCACCTCGACACCGCTGGAGCTGTTCTTCGACCTCTGTTTCGTCGTCGCGATCGCCCAGGCCGGCGCCCGGCTCGTGCACGCGCTCGCGGAGGGCCATCCCGGGACGGGGGTGATCGGCTACTTCTTCGTCTTCTTCGGCGTGTGGTGGGCGTGGATGAACTTCACCTGGTTCGCCTCCGCCTACGACTGCGACGACGTGCCGTACCGGATCGCGACCCTCGTCCAGATCGCCGGCGTCCTCGTCTACGCGGCCGGGGTCGCCGAGGCCTTCGACGAGAACGACTGGACGGTCGCCGTCGTCGGCTACATCATCATGCGCGTCGCGCTGACGGCGCAGTGGCTGCGGGCCGCCGCCGGGGAGAGCGGCACCGCCCGCACCGCGGCCCTGAAGTACGCGGCGGGGCTGGTGATCTGCCAGGCCGGCTGGGTGGGGCTGCTGTTCGCGTCCGACGACGCCAAGCGCTGGCTGTTCCTGGTACTGGTCGCGGCCGAGCTGATGGTCCCGGTGATCGCCGAGCGCGGCCACCAGACACCCTGGCACGCCCACCACATCGTCGAACGGTACGGGCTGTTCACCATCATCGTGCTCGGCGAGACCATCGCGGCGAGCACCGTGGCCGTGAAGTCGGCGCTCGACGAGCACGAGGCCCTCGACGTGCTGCTCCCCATCGCCGGGGGCGGGCTGCTGATCGTGTTCGCCGCGTGGTGGATCTACTTCGCCGTACCCATGCACGAGCACCTGACGTCCAACCGCGAGGCCATCCCGTGGGGCTACGGCCACCTGCTGATCTTCGCGTCCGGTGCGGCGATCGGTGCGGGCATCGAGGTCGCGGTCGAGCACGCGGTCGGCAAGGCGCACATCTCCCAGGTCGCGGCGAACGCCGCCGTGATGGTCCCGGCGGCGGCCTTCCTGTTCATGGTGTGGTTCCTGCACTCACGCCACTTCAAGCGCGGCCTCGCCCAGCAGCTCGTGCTGCCGGTCGCCGCCCTGGTCACCCTCGCCTGCACCTGGACGGGGACCCACGCCGTCCTCTACGCCGGCCTCGTCGGGGTGGTCACGGTCACCGTCGGCATGGTCCTGGCCGAGCGGCCGGCCACCCGGACCGGGCAGCGGGCCGGGTAGCGGGACCGTGCGGGGCGGCGGACCGGCCGGACCGTCACCCCCGCGCCCCCGCCGCCGTTCTCCAGCGCAGAACGAGCAGGACGAACCGCCACCGACTGGAGACCCGGCCATGACCCTCCCGCCGCAACGCCACGGCACCGACCCCGGTAGGGAGTTGGCCGAGCCGGGCTTCTGGCAGCAGCCGCCCGCCCACCGGCTCGCCGCCTTCGCCCGTCTGCGCGCCGCCGAAGCACCCGTGTTCGTGCCCGAGGGGGCGGGGCACTGGGCCCTGGTCCGGCACGCGCACGTGCAGGAGGCCAGCCGGCTGCCCAAAATCTTCGCCAGCGCTCCCGGCGTGACCACGCCCGAACCGGCCCGCTGGGTCCGCGCCCTGTTCGGCGACTCGATGGTCAATCTCGACGGACCGGACCACGCCCAGCTCCGGAAGATCGTCCAGCGGGCCTTCACCCCGCGCCTGCTCGCGGCGGCCGAGGCCGACATCCACGCGGTCGCCGCCCGCATCGTGGACGACGTCCTGGCGGACCGGCCCGACGAGTTCGTCTCGGCGGTGGCCTCCCGGCTGCCGCTGGAGGTCATCTGCAACATGATGGGCATCCCCGAGCGCCACCGCGCCGAGATCGCCGACCGGGTCGACCACGCCTCCGAGAACATCGGCGTGGAGCGCGGCCTGGCGTCCCGGCTGCGGATGCCCGGCCGCGGGCTGCGCGCGCTCGCCCGGATGCAGCGGATGGTGGCAGGCATCGGCCGGGAGCGGCGCAAGCACCCCACCGATGACCTGATCTCGGCGCTGGTCTGCGCGAACGTGGACGGACAGGCCCTCGGCGCCCGCCAACTCGGCGCCTTCTTCTCCCTCCTGATGGTCGCCGGGGTGGAGACCACCCGCAACGCCATCACCCACGGGCTGACCCTGCTGACCGATCACCCCGACCAGCGGGACCTGCTGCTCTCGGACTACGAGGCGTACGCGGACGGCGCGGTGGACGAGATGATCCGGCACTCGACGCCGATCATCCAGTTCCGCCGGACGGTGGTCGCCGAACACACCCTGGGCGGACGGACGTTCCGGCCCGGCGAGAAGGTGGTCCTGTACTACGCCTCCGCCAACCGCGACGAGGCGGTCTTTCCCGACCCGGACGCCTTCGTCATCACCCGCTCGCCCAATCCGCACCTGGGCTTCGGCGGCGGCGGTCCGCACTTCTGCCTGGGCGCGCACCTGGCCCGGGTGGAGATGAAGGCGCTGTTCCGCGAGTTGCTGACCCGGCCGGTCGGGCTGCGCGCGGTGGGCCTGCCTGACCTGGCGGGCTCGAACTTCGACAACCGGGTCCGCTCGCTGAGGTTCGCCTTCGAGCGGCCCTGACGGGCCACGCCGCCGGGGCCCGCCGGGCGCCCCGGCGGAGGTCGGAACGGCGGAGGGCGCCCCGGCGGAGAGGGACCGGCCACCGGGCAGGCTGGGAGCCCGGCGGCCGGAGCGGGTGGGGCGGGCCCCGGCGCGCGGGGCGCTACTTCTGCAGGCGCCGCACGGAGAGCACGCAGTGGGCGCTGCCCGTGAGGACCTCCTCGTCGCCCGCGAAGGCCTGCAGGGTCTCCGCGTCGACCGGGCGCCCCGGGACCGCCTCGGGCCATGCGCGCGTGGCGAAGAGGAAGTACGCCTGCCCGCTCTCGTCCGCCGCGGCGACCCACTCGTCGGGGGCGGTGCACTGCGCGTTCATCCCGGGCAGGGTGAGCGCGATCTGGTTGCCCTCCAGCAGGATCTGCACCGGGAAGCCCGCCGGGTTGCGGGTGCCGTCCATGACGACGTCGCCGATGGGCAGGCCGATCTCCTCCAGCAGCCCGCGTGCCGCCGCCTCACCGGCCTCCCGGCCACCCGGGCCGTCGCCCAGCGTGTAGGCGAGGAGGTACGGGATGTCGTGCGCCTCGGAGGGGTCGCCGATCCAGGCGAGCACCGAAAGGGTGCCGAGCTGGGACCGGTCGATTTCGGCTTGAGTAGAAGTCATGCGCCGCACCCTAGTGGTCCCGCGCCCGGGCCTTTCACGAGCCTTCACCCGGGCGGGCTAGACGGCCCAGAATCCCTCTCCGGAATTCGCCCTGATGTTCGCGTCCTGGTATTCGAGCCGCACAATGCGCGCGTTTTCCGGAATTTCGAACACCACCCATCCCTCTGCCCGCTCACCGACCTCCAGGGAATCGAAGACGATCGGTTTGCCGGTCGTCAGTTCACCGGTGGGGATCACGGGGTGGCGCTGCCCGGCGCCGTCGTGCGCCCACATGCGTCCGAGCGCCCCGTACGAGGCACCGCCCACGTTGACGAACGACATCGAGGCGGCCACCCAGCGCTTGCCGGGGGACGGGGCGAAGGCCTTGTCCGCGCTGATCGCGGGGTTCACGAAGGCGCCGAGCACGACCTCCAGGTGGCGTCCGACCTGTGAGCCGTGCACCCGTACGGCGTCACCCACATGGGCATCCTTCGCCCCGGGCCGTACCGGGGCGCCCTCGCCGCCCGGGGCCCCGTCGTCCACCGGGACGGCCGGCGCCGCGGCCGGGGCGAGGGCCGCTCCCTCGGGAACGCCCTGGCAGGCGGTGGCGCCGAACAGCAGCAACGGGAGCAGGGCGAGGGCTGGAAGGGCGGGGAGGGCAAGGAGGGCGGGCTGGCGCATGCAAGATCCCTTCGGGCGCGTATTTCGGCCAGTTTCACGCGCCCGGGCGGGCAATTGCACACAACGACACGAGTGCGCGGAGCGAGTGCGTACGTCCACCTGCCAGCACAATCGTTCCGGCGGAATACCGCCGTCCGCACCCCCTGGAGGAAGAATGCGCATCCCCGCCCGCCGCATGGCCCTGGCGGCCTTCTCCGCACTGGCCGCCACCACGCTGTTCGGCGCTCCGGCCGGCGCCACCGTTTTCAATCAAGGTATTTCCGTACATCACGATGCCTACGTCGCCGCGGACGGCACCGTCACCCTTTCCGGTTCGTACCACTGCGAGCAGGCGTCACCCTCGGGGGCGATGCAGATCAAGGCGACCGTCGAGCACGAGGGCGGCCGGCTGAGCGTCGGCGCGGAGCAGCCCGTGTGCGACGGCAAGGAGCGCCGCTGGGTGGCCACGGCCCCGGGCCGCTGGGTGAACGTGCGCCCGGGCCGTGCGGTGGTCACCGTCGAACTCCAGGAGATCCGCCTCTCGGGCCTGATGCCGAAGTCGGTCACCACGGTCGCCGAGGCCACGGCGGACGTCGAGGTCCGCGCGCACTGAACGGTGCCCGGCACGAGGGGCGCGTCCTCCCGGTAGCCGCCGCTACCGGGACCGGCACTCGGGGGCGACGCCCGTCATCGACATGAAGGCGACCGCCTGGCAGCCGGGATCCGCGTGCGGTCGCCCGGTCGTCCAGTCCACGACCGTCGGCACCCCGGCGGCCAGCAGGAGTACGGCGAGGATGCCGGTCACGGCACCCTTGCTCAGCCTGCGCACAGCGCGTTCCGTTCCATGGCGGCATCATCGCCCCGGCCCCCGCCGCCCACAACTCGGCGTGTCCGGCCGGTCACCCCGCGGCGCGGGAACTGCCGCCGACGTCGAACTCGCACCACACCGCCTTGCCGTCGCCCCGGGACTCCACGCCCCAGTGCGTGGCCAGCGCGTCCACCAGCAGCAGCCCGCGCCCCGTGGTGGCCGCCTCGCCCGGGCTGCGCCGGCGCGGCCACACGCTGGAGCGGTCCTTGACCCACAGCCGGATCCGCCGCACCGGCTCCGGGAGCACCTCCATGGTCAGCACCGCTCCGCCGTCGGTGTGCAGCAGGGCGTTGACCAGGAGCTCCCCCGCCGCGACCTCCACGTCGTCGGCCAGCTCCGGCACGCCCCAGTCGCGCAGGGCCTGGCGCAGGGCGTAGCGGGCCTCGGAAAGGCCCTCCGGGTCGGCCTGGTGGACGTACTGGTGGATGCGCGGTGCCCGGTGCGTGCCGGGGTCGGGAGCCCTGCGCAGCACCAGCAGGGCCACGTCGTCCCCGGACCCCCAGCGCTCCCACAGCCGGTCCGAGAGGTGGTCGGCGAGCGCCCCCGCGCCCTGGGGGCCGCTGCGCACCGCGTGGGCGAGGGCGTCCATGCCCGCGGTGATGGTCGTACCGGGCTCCTCCACGAGGCCGTCGGTGCACAGCACCAGCGTCTCCCCGGGGACCAGGTCGAGCTGGGTCTCGGGGAACTCCTCCTGCGCGAAGGCCGAGGCCAGCCCCAGCGGCAGGCCGCCGCGCACGTTGGGCCAGCCCGTTCGCCCGTCCGTGTGGCGGATCAGCGGGCCGAGGTGGCCCGCGCGCACGGCGCGCACCCCGCCCGTCTCCAGGTCCACCTGGGCGTACATGCAGGTGGCGAACCGCTCGGTGTCGAGCTCGGCGAGGAAGCGCGAGGCCCGCGCCAGGACGGTGGAGGGAGGGTGGCCCTCCCCCGCGTACGCGCGCAGCGCGATCCGCAGCTGGCCCATGATGGCCGCCGCGTGCGTGTCGTGGCCCTGTACGTCGCCCACGACGATGCCGACCCGGTTGCGGGGCAGGGCGATCACGTCGTACCAGTCCCCGCCGACCTCCCGCCCGCTCCACGCGGCGTGGTAGCGGACCGCGATCTCGCCGCCGGAGATCTCCGGGATCCGGCGCGGCAGCATGGCCGCCTGCAGGCCCGTGGCGAACTCCCGCTCCTGGTCGAAGAGGAGCGCCCGCTGCAGGGACTGGGCCACGATGCCGGCCAGGCCCAGGCACAGGTTGCGCTCCTCCGGGCTGAACTCCTCGCGGCGCCGGTAGAAGAGGACCAGCCCGCCGATGGCCTTGGCCTGGGCGATCAGCGGCAGGTAGGCGGCGGCGTCGAACCGGATGCGGTTCAGGTAGTCCGCCAGGAGCGGGAACTCGTCGCCGAGCTCGGTGAGCGAGGTGACGAAACGTGCCTGCCGGGTCAGGACCGCGTGCGAGAGCGGCAGCGACCCGTCCATCCGGGTGAACCGGCGCTCGCTGAGGATCTCCAGCGACTCCCCGCTCAGCGCGATGATCTTCATGGTGCCGCCTTCGACCAGCCCCAGGGCCAGCCCGTCGGCGCCGAGCCGTTCCAGGGCGCCGGCGCCGGTCAGCGCGGCCGTGACGTCGTCGACGGTCACCGCCCGCGAGAGGGCCTCGGTCGTGCGCTGCACGATCGTCGTCTGCTGGGCGCGCGCCGCCTCCAGCTTGCGCAGCAGCGTGGCGTGGGCCAGCTCCGCCGCCGCGTCCCGCACGATCCCGGCGATGTGCAGTGCCTGCCCGTCCCCGTCGCGCACCACCCGGCCCGTGGTGTGCGTCCACTGGTCGCTGCCGTCGCGGCGGTGCACCGTGACGTACGCGCCGAACGTCTCCCCGCCCTCTGCCAGGACCCGTGAGATGGTCTCGCGCAGCCGGGCGGCGTCCTCCGGGCGCATCCGCAGCGCGGCGCCCTCCGCGGTGCCGTCGTACTCCTCCGGCTCCAGGTCGAACACGGCCATCGCGGCCTCGTCCAGCGCCACCGTCCCCGCGCCGAGGTCCCACTCGAAGCTGCCCATGCCGTTCAGCGCGAGCCGCTCCGCGGCGTCGGTCACGGGGGCGCGCCGGGCCGGCCCGTCCCCGTCGCGCTCCGCCGCTGCCACCGTCCGCACCCCCTAACGGCCGGGCCAGCACGGCTGGGAGACCAGCCGCTCCCACTCCTCGTCCGGATGCCCCGGAAGGGTGCGCCCGGCCTCCCGCCAGCGCTTGACGAGGGAGAGGTAGATCGTGGGCTGGTCGGCGGCGGACGCCGTGGCGTACGGGCCCGCATACGGCGCCGGGTACGCCGGGGCCGGGTACGCCTGGGCCGGGTACGGGGGCCGCTCGTGCCCGGCGGGCCGGGCCGTGGCGGACTGTTCGCCGCGGCTGGCGGGAATGCGTACCCAGCCGCGGCCCTGTGCTCGCTCAGCGCTCATCACGGACCCCTTCTCCCCGCGGTTCTCACCGCAGGTACGTCTTCGGATGTCCCGGGGGCGGCACCCCCGCACCCGGTCCCGGCGAACCGGCCGGGACGGACCGGGCGGCACCGGGGGAGCCCGGCCGCGGTCCCCGGGCACCGAGGCGCTTGCGGACTCCTCTCACCAGTCTCCCCGCCGTGAAGCCCGCACCGTGCACGAATCGCATGGAAGGGCCGAATGAGGGAGCCGCCAGCAGCCCCGCGAAGAACAGCCCGGGCCACGAGGACTCGAAGCCGGGGCCCAGCTCCGGGGCCCTGCCGCCGCCGACGGTCGTCAGCGCGGCGCGCAGCCCCGCGTCGAGCATCTCCAGCCGGTCCAGGTCCGGGGCGAAGCCGGTGGCCGCGATGACGTGGGCGACGTCCAGGACCACCGGTTCGCCCTGGGGCGTGGTCAGCCCGAGCCGCGTCCGCTCGCCCACCGGCACGGCCCGGTGCAGCGCGTGCCCGAGCAGCGCCGGAACGCGCCCCTCGAAGCGGTCCCGCAGCCACCAGGCGCCGGCCGGTCCCAGCGCGGTCGACGCGATCCGCTCGCGGGTGGGTGCGGGCAGCCGGCGCACCGCCCAGGGCAGCTCCGACCACACCCAGCTGCGCCAGCCCGTGCCGAGGCCGCTGTGCGGATCGCGCAGGGCGCGCAGCGCGGGCCTGCTCAGCGGCTGCGGGACCGTGTTCCAGTTCAGCCGGGAGCGCCGGGCGACCAGGCAGGGCCGCGCGCCCTGCTCGGCCAGCAGGGCGGCGGTCTCCAGGGCCGCCTGCCCGGCGCCGAGCACGGCGACCTCCCGGCCGGCGAAGCCGGACAGGTCCCGGTGGCCGCTGCTGTGCGAGGAGTGGCCGGGCGGGAGCCCCCGCAGCGCCTCGGGGTACTGGGTGAAGGGCATCACCCCGACCGCGACGGCGACCGTACGGGCGAGCAGCGGCGGTCCCTCGGCGGTGCGGACGCGGAAGCCGTCGCCCTGCGGGGTCACCTCCGTGACGGTCACCTCCTCCACCTCCGGCCCGGCGTGCCGGGCGAACCACATCCCGTACGCGCTGAACGTGCCGATGGGCAGCGGAGTGCCGTGTTCCGCGACCGTTCCGAGGGTGGCGCAGTACTCGGCCAGGGTGTGCCTCCCGTCCGGCGCGGACAGGTTGGAGGACCACGGCTCCGACTTCAGGTACATGCCGCCGGGCATGTGGTCCCGCCACGAGGCCATGGGCCGCCCCAGCAGCCGTACGTCCAGACCGGCGCCGGCCGCGTGTGCGGCGATCGACAGCCCGTACGGGCCCGCGCCGATCACCACGAGATCGTCGATCCGCGTCACGGCCGTTCCTCCACCTCGATCGTCACCTGCGGGGCACCCGTCCGGCCCCGCCCGCCGGGCCGGGCCCGGTCAACGGCTCACCAGTTCGTCCGGCTCGGCCGAAGCCTCCGGCGGCGCGGGGCGGGACACCGGCCCGCCGGCGGTCCCGTCCTGCTGTTCCCGACCGCGCTGCCGGGGCGCCCTGACGACCGCCCGCGCGGTGCGGCGGCCCTGGGCCGGTACCCCGCGCAGGGCCCTCGCCCCCTTGGCCGCGCCACGCCCCAGGAACGCGGCGAGCATCGCCAGGAACGGCCGGACGTCGTCCCCCGCGAACCAGGCCGCCTCGACCCGCCCCCGCTCGGCGGCCCCGCCGTGCCGCGCGGGCGCGGGCACCGGCGCCGGGGAGCGGGGCGGCAGGGACCGGCCCCGCACCGCCGCCAGCAGCGCGTAGTTCTCTGCGACGAACACCCGGCCCGCGCCGCCCGTGGGCTGCGGGACCCGTTGCCCCGTCAGGTCCAGGTACATCGCCTGGACCACGTCCAGTCCGGCCGCGTCCGTGAACAGCCTGAACTGCGCGCCCGGGCGGGGGTTGAAGTCGACCAGCCGGAAGACGCCGCGTTCGTCCCGGCGGAAGTCCAGGTCCAGGATCCCCTGGTAGCCCAGGCGTTCGGCGAGCCTGAGCGCCGCCTCCTCCACCGCCGGGTCGGGCAGCCACCGCCCCACGGCGGTGAGACCCGTACGCACCGGCCAGGACAGCTCCTTGCGGCCCGAACCGGCGAGCAGCGGGCGCCCGCCCCGGGTGAAGGCGCCGTGGAAGAACCAGTCGGTGTCCGGCCCGGCCGGCAGGAACCGCTGGAGCAGCAGCCGGCTCCCGGCCTCGGCGGAGCGTTCGTACAGCCGGCGCGCCTCGGCGGTGGTGTGCACGAGCGTGGTGCTGCGCAGTCCGGCCGCGCCGGTGGGCAGCAACCAGGGCCGGCTCCACTTGGCGATCACCGGCAGGCCCAGCCGCCGGGCCGCCTCCGCCGCCTCCGTACCGCTGGCCGGGACCACGGTCTGCGGGTGCGGTACGTCCCACCGCGAACACAGCCTCGACAGCTCGGCCTTGTCGGCCACGCGGGCGGGCAGGTTGTCGGGCTGATGGGGGATCCGGAAACGGTCGCGGAGCTGCGGGGCGACCCGGGACACGGCGATGGCGCTCAGGTCGTCCATGGCGACGAGCACGGCCGGGCGGCCGATCCGCTCCGACACCCGCGCCAGGCACTCCGTCAGGGCCTCGGGCGCCTCCGGGTCCAGCCCGCCGACGGGTCCGGGATGGACGGCCCGCAGGTACCGCGAACGCCCCATGGGACCTCCCCCGGCCTCGACGACGGCATGGACCTCCACGCCCTTGCGGCCAAGGGATCTGACGGCGCCGAGGGTCCCGTGGTGGAACGGATTGCGGTCGAGTCTGAGCACAACGGCGGGCACATGGTTGGCGAACGCGTGCATGGAAACGGTGTCTTTCACCTAGTCGGACCAAGCGGGGGTGGTGCGCAGCTGCTAATGGCCTACGCGGCAGTCACCGAACAGGCCGTTCGTCAGATGTGATGCCTAACGTCTCTGGCAAGCACACCGATTCGGGAAAGCTCGGGAGACGCCATGCCCAGACCACGCCGCCGACTGGCAGGCACCTGCATCGGCACGGTGACGGCCGGACTGCTCGCCACCGGTGCCGCCCTCGCGACGCCGGACGACGACCGTGCCGGGCACTCCGGCATCGCCATGGGTGCCTATCTCGACTACGGGCCGAACGGCGTGGCCCGGATCGCGCACCTCTCGCGGTGGCTGGGCGGCAAGGACATCCGGGTCGGTCACACCTATCTCCCCGGCGACCAGTGGGCGGGCATCGAGGGCAGGGTGTCCTTCCTGGAGGACTGGGCGCGCTGGCGCCGCGCGGACGACGACCGGATGTTCGTGCTCAACGTGCCCATGCAGGCGCGCAACGAGGCACGGGTGTCCGACCAGGAAGTGGCCCGGCTGATCCGGGCGGGCGCGCGCGGCGAGTACGACGAGCACTTCCGCAGGCTCGCCGAGCGGCTGGTGTCGCTGGGCGTGCCGGACACGGTGATCGTGCTCGGCTGGGAGATGAACGGCATCACCTACACCCACCGGTGCCGCCCCGATCCGGCGAACTGGAAGGTGTACTGGCGGCGCGTCGTGGACGTGATGCGCGCCGTGCCCGGCCAGAAGTTCACGTTCGACTTCGCGCCCAACCGGGGTACGGACGCGATCGGCTGGACGAAGTGCTACCCGGGCGACGACCACGTCGACATCATCGGGATGGACTCCTACGACCAGGCCCCCGGCGAGTCCTTCGACGACCAGATCTCCCAGCCGTACGGGCTCCAGAAACACGTCGACTTCGCGCGGGCGCACGGCAAGGCGATCTCGTACCCCGAGTGGGGGCTGTTCCGGCGCGGGGACAATCCCGAGTACGTACGGCGCATGCTGGGCTGGATCGCGCAGAACAAGCCGCTCTACCACACCATCACCGACTACTGCCCGCACGGCGTGTGGCAGTGCAAGCAGAACCCCGAGTCCACCCGGGTCTTCCGGTCGGCGCTGACGCCCGAGCTGCCCGCTCCGGTGACCCCGACCCCGGTCGTACCCACGCCGGTCGTGCCCACGCCCGTGGTGCCGACCCCCGTGGTGCCCACGCCGGTCGTGCCCACGCCGTCCCTGCCCACGCCGCAGGTCCCGACCCCGGCCGTACCGACCCCCCAGGTCCCGACCCCGGCCGTACCGACTCCGGCAGTCCCGACGCCCCAGGTCCCCACGCCGCAGGTCCCCACCCCGCAGGTCCCCACCCCGCAGGTGCCGACGCCGCAGGTCCCCACCCCGCAGGTGCCGACGCCGCTCCCCGAGCCCTCGACGGCCGAGCCGAGCCCGGCCGTGCCGAGCCCCGAGGTCCCGACACCCGCGGACCCCAGCCCCGGCCCGCTGGAGCCGGACCCCGAGCCGAGCCCCGAGGTCCCCGGGCCCGGCACCCCGAGCCCCGAGGTGCCGAAGCCCACGCCCGCGGCGCCCTCGCCCGTGGCGCCGACGCCCGTCACCCCGAGCCCGGCCGTGCCGAAACCGGAGCCCACGCCGGCCAAGCCGCAGCCGCAGCAGCCGCCGCCGCCGCTGAACAACACGCAGTGGTGCCTCCCGATCAACTTCGGCGAGTGGCTGTCCAAGCTCGTCGGCAAGCAGTCGATCTGCGTCAAGATCGACCTGGGCGAGGGCTCCGGCTTCTGGCCCTTCTAGACCGGGAAGGGTCATCGCACCCGCAGCTCGTTGAGCCGCGCCCGCCAGTCCCTGGCGGCCGGCAGCGCCTCCCGCAGGGCCTCCACCGCCCGCTCGCGCCCCGTCACCTGCGACTCGTGCAGCCGCAGCAGGGGCGCGAGCGCGCCGGTGGACATCAGGAAGCGCTGGTTGACGACCGTCGCCGGCCGCCAGTGGTTCTTGTACGGCTCGTTGCCGCGCAGGAAGCTCACCACCGGCCGGCCCTCCTCCAGCGCCCGCCCGGCCTCGTAGCGCAGCAGCAGCGTCGCCACGTCCACCTTGCGCTCCCGCAGGTCCGGGTCCGCGCCGTAGAGGTAGCCGCCGCTCAGTCCCGCCGACAGCAGCGTGACGTTGGCGGCCACGACCTTGCCGTCCAGCCGGAACTCCGTCAGCCGGCCCTCCCCCGCCCGCACCATCCGCCGGGTGGCCCGGGTCAGGTGCTCCGCGAAGCGGGGCCGCATGTGCTCCGGCGTCACCCCCCGCCCGCGCCACTGCTTCTCGTGCAGCCGGAGCAGGTTCCGTACCGCACGCGGCACCTCCTGCTCGGTGGCTTCGTGCTCCTCGATCCCGGCCGCGTCGGTCTTGCGCAGCTTCGCCCGCACCCGCTGGGCGCCGGAGGCGGGCATCCGCTTGACCAGCTCGTCGAACGGCAGCGTCGGCAGCTCCATGCACGTGGAGTCGGCGAGCCTGCTGCCGACCCCGGGCCACTGCCGGTACAGCTCCTCGGCGGCGGCCCCGGGGCGGACCTCCCGCAGGTCGACCACCGCGCCGCGGGCAGCCCGGTGCAGCCCGTGGGCGAGCGCCGGGACGACCTGTGCGGCGTGCTCGGCGGCCACCAGCACGTCGAAGTAGTCGGTGATCGGGCCGCCGAGGGGCACCAGCAGCGGAAGCGGCCGGTGCACGAGCATCAGGGCGGCCGCGCCGACCAGTTCGCCGCCGCGCCGGACGAGGACGATCCGGAGCCGGCCTTCCTTGCCGTACGTCAGCCACCAGGAGTGCAGCCAGGCGTGGCTCTGGAAGGGGGTGGCGCTGGGACACGCGCGGACGAGCCGGTTCCACGGCTCCTCCAGCGCGGCGAACTGCCGGGGGTCGCGGCACAGCGTCACCGACAGGGCCCCGGCGGAGCCCGAACTCATCGAACGGACTCCTTCTCCTTGGCCGTGGCCGGCTCACCCTGCGCGGGGAGGCTGGCGTACTCCTCGGCCGGGACCGCGGCCCCGTGCTCCGCCGCGGGCCGGGCGCCCGGACCGGCGGCGGGCGTCGCCACGCCGTCCTCGGGACGCCGAGCGCGGCCGGGCCGGGCCAGCAGCCACAGACCGCCGAGCAGCCCGCCGGCGCACAGCCCCACGGCGCCGCTGATGGCGGCGGACGGGGAGGCCGGCTCGGCGGGGGCCACGGCCTGGTTGAAGAGGAGCAGCTGGACACCGGTGTTCTTGGCGGCCTGGTTGCTGCTGAGCGACAGGGCGTCGGCGACCGCGTTGGCGATGTCGGCGGCCTCGGAGGGGCTCGTGGAGGTACCGGTGACGGCGATCATCGGTGACTCGGGGGAGGTCTCGGCCCGCACCCGGGTGCGCAGCTGACGCGCGGTGAGGCCCGCGCGGGGCTGCGCGTAGGCGAGGGTGGAGCTGCTCGTGGCGATACGGGCGTACGCCTGCGCGAAGCCGAGGGCGGTGGCGGGCTCGGTGGTGTCGTCGGGGACGGCGACGACGTAGCTGGTGGCGGCGTACTCGGGAGCCTTGAGCACCCCGTACGCCCCTCCGGCGGCCAGGCCCAGCACGGCGCAGGCGGGCAGCGGCCACCACACGGGGGGCCGGGTGAAGCGCCGCCTGGGCCTCTTCCCGGAGCGGTGGTCCGCCTTCTTCTCCTGCTTCTCGGACTTCTTCTCGGCGCTGTCGGCCATGGTCGTGCTCGCTTCCTGGAGGGAGGTGGGTTCCTGCGGGTCCCGGCGGGACCCCTTCGGGTAGGGGGTCAGGCGCCGGCGCCGGGCGTCTGCCGGGGGGCGCCGGGCCCGGGCACCGGCAGCCCCGCCGGCGGTCGCGGGGCGGTGTCCGGTGCGGGGCTCCGGTCCGTCCCCGCCGTGCTCCGGTCCGGTCCCGCCGCGCCCGGCGCGACCGACGAGAGGGCGAGGTCGTACACGTCCAGCAGCCGGCGTGCGCTGCCCGCGATGTCGTAGCGGCGCACGACCGGCGGCGGGGGCAGCCGGCGCGCGCCCGCCTCCATGTGGCCGCGCAGTGCCGCGACGAGTTCCTCGGTGCCGGTGCCGATGCGGCGGGCGCCGGGGGCCTGGGAGGCGGGCAGGTCGTCGATGGCGGGACAGGTCACGTGCAGGACGGGGAGTCCGGCGGCCAGGGCCTCCACGACCGCGAGCCCGAAGGCCTCCTCCCGCGACGGCGAGACGAAGACGTCCATGGCGGCCAGCAGGGCCGGGATGCCGGGGGTCCGGCCGTCGGCGCTGTCGCCCAGCGGGTCCCGCTCCCCGAGCAGGTGGATCCGGCTCTGCGCGCCGAGTTCGGCGGCCAGCCTGCGCAGCCCCGCCCGTTCCGGGCCGTCCCCGGCCAGCAGCAGGTGCGCGCCGGGCAGCGCGGCCACGGCCCGGACCAGCACGTCGAAGCGCTTGCCCGGGACCAGCCGGCCGACGCCGCCGACCACGAAGGCCCGCTCGGGCAGCCCGGTGCGGGCGCGGGTGGCCCGGCGGACGCCCTCGTCGAAACGGAAGCGGACGGCCTCGATCCCGTTGGGTACGACGTGGACCCGGGCGGCCGGCACGCCCCACCCCTCCAGCCGGGCGGCGACGGTGTCGGAGACGGCCACGGTCGCCGCGCCCAGACGTTCACTGGCCAGGTAGAGGGCCCGGACCCCGCCCGAGAGCGGGCGGCCCTCGATCTCGCCCTCGCCGAGGGAGTGCTCGGTGGCGACGGTCGCCCCGGTGCCCGCGAGGCGGGCCGCGATGCGCCCGTACACGCAGGCCCGGTACAGGTGCGTGTGCACGAGGTCGTACCGGCCGCGCCGGATGAAGCGCACGAGCCGGGGCAGCGCCCCCAGGTCCCGGTTGCCGCGCATCCCCAGGTGCACGACGCGTACCCCGTCGGCGCGCAGCCCCTCGGCCACCGGGCCGGGGTTGGTCAGCGTCAGCACGTCGCACCGCATCGGCATGTGCCTCAGCAGCAGCCGCAGTTGCTGCTCGGCGCCGCCGACGCCGAGGCCGGTGATGACGTGCAGTGCCTTGACCGACTCCATCGACTTCACCGGAACACCGCCCGTCGCAGCTCGCGGACCTGGTGGCGCAGGTGCTTGGCCCGCAGCCGGACCCCGCCGTCGGCCTGGCTCACGTGCGTGCGCGGCAGGGCGTGCGGGCCGGCGAGCCGCCCGGGGTCGATGGCGCAGGCGTAGCCGTAGCCGGCCGCCCGGACCGCGTCGACGACGCGGGCGTCGAGGTGCCCGTACGGGTAGCAGAACCCCTCGGGCAGGGTTCCGGTCAGCTCGCGCAACAGGTCGCGGCTGCCGCGCAGTTCCTGCTGGAGGACGTCGTCCGCGGTCGCGGTGAGGTCCTGGTGGAGCAGGCCGTGCGAGCCGATCTCCACTCCGGCGGAGGCGACGTCGCGGATGCCCTCGGCGGTGAGCAGGGACTTGCGCGGCCCGAGCGGGTCCCACACGTTGTCCACGCCGAGGCGCCCGGGCAGGACGAAGAGGGTGGCGGTGCAGTCGTGGCGGCGGAGCAGCGGCAGCGCGTGGGTCAGGAAGTCGGTGTAGCCGTCGTCGAAGGTCAGTCCGACCAGCCCGGCCCCCCGGCCCGTCGCCCGGGCCCGCAGCAGCTCGCCGACCGACACCCCGCGCAGGCCCCGGGAACGCAGCCACAGCAGCTGGGTCTCCAGGGCGAGGGGGGTGACGGTGATCCCGTACGGGTCCTCGGCGGGGTCGGTGAACTCGGCGACCGAGTGGTACATCAGGACCCACGGCGGGGCGGTCCGGCGGGCGGGGGCCACCGCGGCGGCGGGAGCCGTGTCGGTGTCAGCGGACATTGCGGAACCTCTGCGTGAACTGGGAGATCTGAGCGGGCAGGGCGGTGATTTCGAGGGCGCGTATGGCCGTGCCGGTGGCGCAGAACATGGCCGGGACCAGCAGGCAGCCGAGGGCCGCGCTGAGCAGCGGGTCGGGGACCATGGGTCCGGCGATCCACCCGGTGGCGCAGGCGGCGCCGGCGGCCACCGCGAGCCGTCCGATACCGCCGGCGACGCGGCGGACGTGGATGGCGATGATCCGCGGGCCGAGTCCGGTGAGCAGCAGGGCGGCGGTGGTGGTGATGCCGGCGGCGTTGGCGGCGGCGATCCCGTAGGTGCCCCACCAGCGGACGGCGAAGGCTCCGGCCACGACGTTGACGAGCAGTCCGGCACCCATCGCGAGCGCCGGGAACCAGGTGGGCCGGGCGGTCGAGAAGAAGGGCCGGGACAGCGCCCCGACGAGGCAGTGGCCGAGCAGTCCGAGTCCGTAGACCCGCATGACGGAGGCGGTGGCGAGGGTGTCCTGGTGGCTGAAGGCGCCGCGTTCGAAGAGGACCTGGATGATCTGGGGGGCGTAGCCGATGACGAGCGCGGTGCCCATCAGCACGGCGAGGGCGGCCAGGGCCAGGTCCTGCTCGACCCGCCGCCGCGCCTTCTCGCGCTCCCCGGCGGCCATGGCCTGGGCGACGACGGGGAAGGTGACGGTGCAGATCATCAGCGACAGCACCATCGGCATCTGCGCGACCTTCTGCGCGTAGTTGAGGTGCGAGATCGCCCCGGAGGGGAGCGAGGCGGCCAGGAACCGCTCGACGAGCACCTGCGACTGGCGGAAGACGGCGAAGAGGATGACCGGGGCGATGACCCCGAGGGCGATGAGGGTGGGGCGGTCGCGGTCGCGCTGGCTGCGCGGGGCGGCGGCGCGCTTGGCCCGCGGCGGGCCGAAGCCCACGTGGCGGACGAAGGCGGGGAGTTGGACGAGCGCCATCAGCAGCCCGCCGACGGCGACTCCCGCGGCGGCGGCCCGCACGCCCCACAGGGTGTGCAGGGCCACCATGGTCGCGATGATGCCGATGTTGTACGAGACGTAGATCGCGGCGGGCGGTACGAAGGAGCGGTGCGCGCGCAGCGCCGCGCTGAAGTAGCCGGCGATGCCGAAGGAGAGCACGGTCAGCGCCGTCAGGCGGGTGCATTCGACGGCCAGCCCCGGGTCGGGCAGGCCGGGGGCGAGGACGGAGACGACGGCCGGAGCGGCGACGACGAGGACGGCGGCGACGGCGGCCAGGAAGACGAGGAGCCGCGGCAGGGTCGCCCCGACCAGCAGCCGTACGGGGTCCTGGGCCCGGGCCTCGGTGCGGGTCAGTCCGGCCCGGGCGGCGGCCCGGCGGGCCAGGGCGTGGCTGAAGGCGGGGACCATCAACAGCGCCATGGCGTCCTCGATGAGCAGCGTCGAGGCCATCTCGGGGACGGTCCAGGCGATGAGGAAGGCGTCGCTGGCATGGCCGGCGCCGAAGAGGTGCGCGATGGTCTGGTCGCGCACCAGCCCGAGCAGGGAACCGGCGGCGGTGAGCCCGGCGGTGACCGCTGCGGCCTTGGCCAGGAACCGCCCCAGCGGTGCGCCTGCGGCGGGCTCGGCGGACATCTCGGGGTCGTTCCCCCGTGAGCCGCGCCCGAACCGGTTCCCGTCGGGAGCGGAAGCCGCGGAAGACGCGGGGGCCGCGCCGCGGCGACGGGCGGCACCGCGGCGGCCCCCGCCCGGAGCGGCGGAAACGGCAGGCTCCCCCGCGCGGCGCTCGCCGTCGAACGGGCCGCCGCCGGGTACGGCGGGTACGGCGGACTCGGCGCCGAGCCGGCCACCGGCCGCTGCCCGTGAGGCTCGGGGCGCGCCGGCGGAGCCGCTCGCGACCCGCGCCGCCACCCGTACCCCGCGGCCCGCGGGGGCCCCGCCCGGATATCCGACGGAGCCGAAGCGCGGTTCCCGCACTGCGGGATCGCCGCCCGGCAGGCCTCCGGCGACGAAACCCGGGTCCGCCGGCCCACGTCCGGCGCGGCCGCGCCGGCCGGTGGACGTCGGGCCCGGCCCTCCGCCCAACGGGACGGGCGGGGGCGGCGGGACACGGGAGGGGCCCGCCCCGGCCGGGGGGCCGGGGGCGGGCCGCCAGGGCGTGGCGCCCGTCACCGGCCGCTCGAACTCTCGGGGGCCGGGCCCCCGCGCAGCGGCCCCGCGTCGCCCGGGGAAGGGCCCGGGGAGGCGAGCGCCCACCAGGCCGCCAGGCCGATGATCACGCCGGTCAGGACGGTGGACGGGCCGCCGATGTCGGCGTAGAGGAAGTCGGTCAGCTGCCACACGAACAGTCCGGTCGCGATCAGCCCGCAGTCCCGCATCCGCGCCCCCGTGCCGGAGGCGAGCCGTCGCAGTCCCGCGACCAGCAGCGCCGCCCAGCCGCCGACCAGGGCGAGCAGCCCGATCAGGCCCTGCTCGCTCAGGATCAGCAGGTACATGTTGTGCGGGGAGAGCAGCGGCTGGCGGATGTACGCCTGTCCCGCGCCGGCGGTGTCGCTGCCGGAGGAGAGCCCGAGCGAGGCGTGGCCGTCACGGTGGGCGGGGAAGCCCTTGAGGCCCACCCCCGCGGCCGGCCGCTCGCGCCACATCGACTCGGCGGCGGCCCACATCGTGTACCGGTCGGTCACCGACTGGTCGGGGGCGCTGGAGACCTGCGTGATGGAGGTCAGCCGCTCGGCGACCATGTCGGAGCCGACGCCGAGCCCGCCCACCAGGACCACCCCGGCTGCGGCCAGGGCGGCGAGGACGGTGAGCGCCCGCCGGATCCCGGCCAGCGCCATCACCAGCAGGGCCGCGCAGAGGGTGGCGATCCAGGCGCCCCGGCTGAAGGACAGCACCAGCGGCAGGACGAGCACCAGGGCACAGCCCGTGGCGATCCGCCGCAGACGGGGCGGCACACCGGGCGCGAGGGCGGCGGCGGTCGCGACGACCAGCCCGTAGGCGACGACCGTCGCCATGCCCATCACGTCGCCGGGGCCGAAGGTGCCGACGGCCCGGATGTCCTCGCCCTGGTAGGAGGCGCCCGTGTGGGTCGCGTACTGCACGACTCCCACCGCGCCCTGCACCAGGGCCAGGACCACGAAGCAGCCGGCCGCGATCCGGAACTCCCGCGCGTCGCGGACCAGCAGCACCACGGCGGCCGGGACGAGCACGAAGACCTGGAGGTAGCGGACGAAGCCCGGCAGGGCCGCGTACGGGTCCCCCGCGGTGACCGTGGCGACCGCGAGGCCGACGGCGGGCGCCCCGAGGACGAGGACCCCCAGCGGGGTCAGCGCCCGTACCCGGCCGCGCAGCGCCTGCACGGCGCAGACCAGGACGAGCAGCAGCGAGGCGGCGTCGGCCGGGCCCACCTTCCCGGAGGCGGTCGCGTCCCCCGCCGGGAGCGGGGCGAGCAGGAACAGCACGGTCGCGGCGAGCGGCAGCAGCGGCCAGTGCCGGCGCAGCATGCCCGGGACGTCCGGCCGGGCCCAGTGGTGGGGGGCGGCGAGGCTCATCAGCTGCCCCCCAGCCGGAAGCGGAAGAAGGAGGCCGCGGTGCGGGCGAGGATCCACAGGTCCTGCCACAGCGACCAGGTGTCGATGTAGTGGTTGTCGAAGCGGGCCCGGTCCTCGATGGAGGTGTCCCCGCGCAGGCCGTTGATCTGGGCGAGGCCGGTGATGCCGACGGGCATCCGGTGGCGGGCCTCGTAGCCGGGGTGGACGGTGGAGAACTTGGCGACGAAGAAGGGCCGTTCGGGGCGCGGGCCGACCAGGCTCATGTCACCCCGGACGACGTTCCACAGCTGCGGCAGCTCGTCGAGGGAGGACTTGCGCAGGAAGGACCCCACCGGGCTCATCCCCCGGTCGCCGGCGACCGTCCAGCGGGTGGCGGCCTCGTGCGCGTCGGCGCGCAGCGTACGGAACTTCAGGAGGGTGAAGGGGCGACCGTAGAGGCCGACCCTCTCCTGACGGAAGATCACACCGGGTCCGTCCCACAGCCGGACGGCCGCGGCGCAGAGCAGCATGACGGGCGCCGCGGCGACCAGGGCGACCAGGGCGAGCGCGGAGTCGAGGACGCGCTTGGCCCAGCGCTCCAGGAGCCGGGCCGGGCGCGGCAGCAGCGGCTGGACGGCGTATCCCCACAGCTGGTCGGCGGGGTGGGCCAGCCGCATGCCGGTGATCTTGGCGGTGCCGGCCGGGTCCGCGAGCCACAGCCGGCAGCCGTGGTCGTGGAAGAGCCGGACCAGGGAGGCGGTGCGCTCGTCGGCTTCGGGCGGGCGGGTGAACACCGCGTGCCGGACGGAGTTCTGGATGACCGCGCGCCGGACGTCCTCGTGGGTGGCGAGGAGCGGGAGGGCGCCGGTGTCGGCGTCGGCGGCGGCCGCGGTGTCGGCCAGCCCGACCGGGCGCAGCCCGAACTCGGGGCGGTTGTGCAGGGCGGCGGCCACCGCGCTCGCCCCGGCGCCGGGTCCGACGACGAGGGTGGAGGCGGGGTGGCGCACGGCGGCGCGGCGGTGCAGCTGGTTGGCGAGGCCGCGGCCGGCGCAGACCAGCACGGCCTGCAGGCACACGGCGGTCAGCAGGACGCTCCAGCCCATGGCGCGGGCGGGGGTCAGGGCGGCCGTGACGGCGGCCGCGGCGCACCACAGCACGGCGGAGCGCCCCACGAGCGCCGGGAGTTCGAGGACGGCGGAGGGGGCGAGCCGCGGCCGGTACAGGCCCGCCTGCGCGTGCAGTGCGACGAGCAGGGCGGGCAGCGCGGCGGCGACGGGCACTGCCGCCGGGGCGGGCAGGGTCGCCGCGGTGAGTACGGCGGCCAGCGCGTCGGCGGTGAGCAGCGGGAGCACCCGGCTGCGGCGGCGGACGCGCCGCGGCCGCAGGGCGGACCGGGCCTGCTCGGCCCGGGGCCCGCGCGGCGGGTGGATGGCGGTCGCGGAGCGGCGGGTCGCCGCGTGGGGCGCGGGCGCGAAGGCGCTGCCGCCGGGCCCTGTGCCGCCCTGCCCGGTGTGCCGGGCGGGTGCGCTGTCCATCGTCATCGGCTGATGCGCTCCTGGTTCAAGGGCCGGGGCCTGCCCAGCAGTTCGTGGTACAGGCCGCTGACCGCGTCCGTGGTCCGCCGCACGTCGAAGTCGGTCCGGGCGTGCTGCCGGGCCTGCTCCCCCAGTGCGGCGAGGAGCCGCGGCTCGGCGAGCAGCCGTCCCAGGGCTTCGGCCAGCGCCGTCGGGTCCTCCGGCGGTACCAGGCACTGGTGTCCCTGGCCGGGCGGCAGGCTCTCCCGGGCACCGCTGACGTCGGAGACCAGGACGGGCCGGCCACAGGCCATGGCTTCGAGCGGGGCGAGCGCCATGCCTTCCCACCGCGACGGCAGTACAACGAGATCGGCGGCCCGAAGCCACGGTCGGATGTCGGTGGCGGCGCCGGCGAAGTGCACTCCCGGCGGGGCGGTGCGCCGGAGCCGTTCGGTGTCGGGGCCGTCCCCGACGAGGGCGAGACGGGCCGTGGGGACCGTCGCGAGCACTTCGGGCCAGGCCCGCAGCAGGATGTCCTGCCCCTTCTGGGCGCAGATCCGGCCCGCGCATACGGCGAGCGGGCCGTCGGGCGGGAAGGAGGGCGGCAGCGGCAGGGCGGCGCGGGCCTCGGCCCGGTCGCGGCCGGGGTCGGGCGCGCCGGGCCGGAAGTGGTCCAGGTCCACGCCGTTGCGGATCACCGTCCAGCGGGCGGTGATGCCCTCGGTCTCGCCCGCGCGGCGTTCGGCCTCGCTGACGCACAGCACCCGGTCGGCCCACCGGGCCCCGTACCGCTCCCAGCGCAGGGCGAGCGCGGCGGTGGCTCCGCCGACGGCGTCGAAGGACCAGGCGTGGGGCTGGAAGACGGTGGGCAGCGTTCCGCGCGCGGCGAGGCGTCCGGCCAGGCCCGCCTTGGCGCTGTGGGCGTGCAGGAGGTCGGGCCGGACGCGGCGCAGGAGCCCGCGGGCGCCGGCGAGTTCGGCGGGAAGGCGCGGGCCGGGTGACCGTCCGGCCCGCCAGGTCAGCACCTCGGCCCCGGCCGCCCGGGCCGCGTCGCCGAGCGTGCCGCCGGGCGGGCAGCCGACGACGGCGCGGATGCCCTCGGCGGTCTGGGCTCGGACGAGGTCGGTGACGACCCTGGCCACACCGCCGTCGACGGGCTGTACGAGGTGGAGGACGGTCGTGGGCTGTGCCGCCCGGGAGTGCGTGGGCACGTGGAGTGGTCTCCTGCGTTCAGCGGCGCGCGTCTGTCTGAACGAAGAGCACACCGAGGAAATGACCCTGACTTTCGCCCGTGAACGTGAAGTTCAGGCTGCGGGCGCCACCGGACAGGGCGGGACTGAGATCGAGCACGTCCGCGTCATATCCGAGATTATTCATATGATCTGGCTGCCGCACGAACGGCTGGCCCCCGAATTCCGTGATCGTGGAATTCATAACATCATTAAAAGGATTTTCTCCGTCGCTGAGGCTCACCCGGCGACCGCTGTCGGCCGTCACGATGAGTGAGTCCCCGAGGGTTCCGCGGTCCCCGTCGTACCCCACGACCCCGACCTTGCCCGCCGCACCGGCCGGCGCGTCCAGGCCCTCGATCTCCACCGTCCCGTCACCGGCCCGGGCGGCGAGCGACTCGAAGCCCTCCCACAGCGAGATCCGGCGCAGCGGCTCCTGCGGGTGCTCGTAGGCGACGACCAGCGTCCAGCCGCCCCAGGCGCCGACCTCGGAATGGCCCATGGCGATGTTCAGCTGCGAAACCGTCCACATCCCGGCGCCGCCCTTGCGCACCAGCGGGGTCACGTCCGCGGACGCCTGGTAGGCGTCGCTGCCGGCGTCCGTGCGGTGGCCCATCACCGTGTCGGCGAGGACCTCCTTGTACGCCCCGCCCGGCTCGGCGACCAGCACCCGGCCGTTGTCCTCCGGCGGCTTCTGCTCGCCCACCCGCAGGTTCCCGCCCCAGTAGAGGCGGGCGTAGGAGACCTTCGCGCCCTGGGGGACCTTGAGTTCGGCCCGGGTGGAGTTGTAGGTGTCCGGGTCCTTGTCGACCTCGCTGTAGAACATCTCGAAGTCGCTGTTGACCCCCGCCGCGCCCCGCTTGACCTCGGCGCACGGCTCCGCCTGCGGGGACCGCTCCGTGCGGCAGCTGATGCCGGAGTTGGAGGCGCGGACCAGACCGCCGTGCTGCACGGCCTGGTAACGCTGGGTGAACGGGACCCGGGGCAGCTCCCTGGGGGCGGGTGCGGCGGCGACGGCCGCGGGGGCGTTCACGGAAAGTGCGAGGCAGGACAGCAGGCCGAGTGCGCCGAGGATTCTGCCGGAGGAACCCATGACCCTGTCTCCATTTTCGATCAAGGGGACAAAACAGGAGTGAACTTTGTCAGAAATCGGGCTGGAAATCACGTCGGACTCGCTCGTACGGCCTTTTGGGCGATAGCACGCACCCTCGCAACGGGCGGGTCGTTATGAGGGCACCATTGTTCGAACCGAAAAAATAGGCGGATGGAGAAGAGGCTGGTGCGCGGCACCACCGTCGCCGCCGTCGCCGCCGGGGCGCCGCCGTGCTGATGGGCGGCGCGGGCCCCGCCTCCGCGCCGGGCGATGCGTCGGCCGACGGCCCCGCCGCCGGTTCCCGGGCGTCCTGAGCGGCAACCCCGGCCAGGTCCCGGTGCACGCGCCCGTGAACGTCCGCGCCCTCACCGCGAACCTGGTGGGCGCGCCGAACCCCGCCTTCGGCAACACCTGAGTGAACGCCTGATCGTCAATCGGACCACGCGAAACGGCTGCATCCGGGTGAAGCCACGCAACCCGAGCCGGGTCCCGGCCGTTGATCCGGGTGCTCCACTACCGGGCAATCCTGCAAAAAAGGGACGACAATGATCAAGAAGATGATGGCCTCGGCCGCGGTTGCCGCCTCGGTCGTGGGCATGGGTGCCGCGATGGCGCCGCAGGCGATGGCGGTCGGCAACGACAACGGCATCAACACCGTCAACGGCAACAACTCCGCGCAGATCTACGGCAACCAGGCCACCTACGGCAACATGAGCCCGCAGATGGCGCTCATCCAGGGCTCGTTCAACAAGCCCTGCATCGCGCTCCCCGCGAAGGCCAACGTCCAGTCCGTGCTGGCCCTGGTCAACGTCGGCGTCCAGGACATCCCGGTCCTGTCCAGCCCGCAGAACCAGCAGTGCACCGAGAACTCCACCCAGGCCAAGGGTGACGAGGCCCTCTCGCACATCCTCAGCAACATCCCGGTCCTCTCCGGCAACGCCTCCGCCGGCAGCTGACCGCACCCCGCGCCCGCGAGGCCGTCGCACCTTCGGGTCGCGGCGGCCTCGCCGCATATCGGGCGGGACCGCATCGGCGGAAATGCACGACGTGAATATCCGGGAGACCGGTCGCCCGAATTCGGGCGGAGCATCGGGATGAATTTCCGGACGCCTCTCGAAAAGCGTGGTTTCTTTTGCGCCGGCAGCTCGTTGTGCATGCTGCAGCGGATATGCCTCTGCGGGAAGGAACAAACGAAATGACGTACAAGAAGGCAGTGGTGCTGGCCGCCGGTGCACTGATGGCAGCCGGTGCCGCCTCCCCCGCCATGGCCGACTCGGTGGCCGCCGGCACGGCCGTCGGCTCCCCGGGCGTCCTGAGCGGCAACCTCGGCCAGGTCCCGGTGCACGTACCCGTGAACGTCTGCGCCCTCACCGTGAACGTGGTGGGCGCGCTGAACCCCGCCTTCGGCAACACCTGCGTCAACGCCTGACGCAGCGCGTGCGCCCGCAAGGGCAGACCTCCTCGGGGTGGCCCCGGAGTGCACGGCGGTGCACTCCGGGGCCACCTCCGATACACCACCGGCGCCCGCCGGTAGACAGGGTAAGGACCCATGCGACAGGTACTGAGCCGACAGGTTCTCGGCAAGGGCATGCTCACGGCGGCAGCCGCCTCGAGCCTGCTGTCGATCGCGACCGGTGCGGCCTGCGCGGCTTCCGGGACGGCCGAGGTCTCGCATTCGCCGGGCGTGCTCGCCGGCAACAGCGTCTCGGTACCGATCACCCTCTCGCCGAACGTGTGCGGCAACAGCGTGGACGGCGGCGCGGCCCTCAATCCCGCGATGGGGAACACCTGCGCCACCGCTTCCGGCTCGCACACCGACGCGGGCCACGACTACGGGCGCTACCTGAGCCCCGAACACGCCGAGGCCTTCGAGCGCTACCTCGACGAGCGCCCGGGCCGCCACGCCCTGCCGGAGCAGCGCCGGGAACGACGCTACGAGGTGCCGCGGCAGGAGGTGCCGCAGCAGCAGGCCCCGCGCAAGGAGGGCCCCCGCCACGCCAAGCCGCGCCACGAGGAGCCGCGCCACGAGGGCGGCTACGGCGGCCCCGGCGGGCAGCAGCAGGGCGCGGAGGAGGAGTGCGACGACCACCCGGCGCCGCCCCCGCCGGCGCACCACGCCCCGCCCGCGCCCGAGCACCCGCACCCGATGCCGCACCCGGTGGACGACCACCCGGCCCCGCTGCCCGGTCCGGAACCGGTCCAGCAGGCGCCCGCACCCCCCGCCGAGCAGCCCGCACCGCTCCCGGCGCCGGCTCCCGCCCCGCAGCCCCCGGCCGCGGAGGCGCCGAAGCCGCTCCCGCAGCCGCAGCCGCCGGTCGAGGAGGAGACCCCGCACACGCTCCCCGCGCCCGCACCGGGCCCGGGCCCCGCGGTCGAGGAGGAGGCGCCCGCGCCGCCGCACGGCAGCCACCCGGTGGAGCGCCCGGCCCCGGCACCCGGTCCCGAGGCGGCGCCGCCCGCGGACCAGCCGCCGTCCGCCCCCGCCGGTGACACCCCCGTCCACCTGCCGCCGGCCCCGGCTCCTGCCCCCGCCCCCGCCCCCGCGCCGCTGCCCGCCCCGGCTCCCGCCCCGGCGCCGGCGCAGGTCGGTGCGCCCGTGCTGGCCGAGACCGGAGCGGGGCAGCCCGCGGCCGCGGCGATCCTCGCCTCGGCCCTGATCCTGGGCGGCGCCATTCTGTACCGGCGCTCGCGCGTGGCCTGACCGGCAATACCGGTAATCGGAAGAAATATCGGCCGGAGAATCCCTCGTCGGATTCTCCGGCCGCTGTCATGTACCCGCGTTCCGTTTCCACGGGGCCCGGGAATCGTTACGCATGGGGAAAGCGGCGCCGGTCGCCGCTGACGCCTCTGTCCACGAAAGAAGAGGATTTCACCAATGAAGCTCACGAAGGTCGCCGCTGTCGTCGTCGGCTCCGTCGCCGCCCTCGGTGCCTCCGGCACCGCGTTCGCCGCCGGGCCGGCCGCCGCGATGCCCCCCATGAGCCTGACCGGCGGGGTGACGGAGACCCTGGACGCCGTCGCCCCCGTGACCGAGAACCTTCCGCAGACGGTGGGCAACGGGCTGGCCGAGCAGGGGGACACCGTCAACAAGGTCGTGGGCACGGCCCAGAAGGTCAACAAGGCCCGCAACGACGTGCCCGGCACCGTCCTCGGCCTCGCGAACGGCGCCACCCAGGCGTCCCCGATGCTGGGCGGCGTACAGCTCAACGGCGGCAAGGGCTGACACACCGCCGGGGTCCGGCCGGGTTCCGTACGGGGTCCGGTCCGGCACCTGCCGACAAGACTGTGGGCGCCACCGGCAAGGCCGGGGGCGCCCACGGTCAGTTGTGCAACCGACCTCAGTTGTTGACGCAGGTGTTACCGAACGCCGGGTTCAGCAGGGCGATCACGTTCACGGTGTTGCCGCAGACGTTGACCGGGACGTGGACCGGGACCTGCACCAGGTTGCCGGAGAGGACGCCGGGGGAACCCACGGCCGCGCCCTCGGCCGACGAGTCGGCGACGGCGGAGCCGGCGGCGCCGGCCGCGGCGAGACCAGCGGTGGCCAGGACCAGGGCGGCCTTCTTGGCAGAGTTCATGGGAAGTGCACCTTCTGTTCGACGTTCCGCCCCGCTCCGGGGCTCACACCGAGCGAAACGGTCCACACTCCCGGACGACACGGTTCTGCACACGATCTGACCTGTTCGGCTCAATCGTCGTCACCGTGTTGCCGTCCGGCGGCCGTTACGGGAGGGCGGGGAGCTGGACGTCCGGGAGTTGGACGTCGGGGATCTCCACCTCGGGAACCTCCGGCACGAGTTCCACGGGAGCGGCCGGATCGGGCAGCGCCGGCGGGGTGAGCGGCGGCAACTGCGGGATCTCGACCCCCGGGATCTCCGGGAGTTGGACGCCGGGGATCTCGGGGAGCTTGATCTCCGGAAGCTTGATCTCGGGCAGTTCGATGTCCGGGATCTTGATGTCCGGCAGCGTGACGCCCGCCGGGAGCAGAGCCTTGATCTGCTGCAGGAGGCCGTTGACGAGGTCGTCGATCGGGCCGGCCGGGGCCGCCTTGGTGGACACCGCGCCGGAGCCGGAGTCGACGGCGCTCGCGGGGGCCGCCGCGCCGGTCAGTATGACGACGGCGAGGGCCGAGGGGACGAGGAGGCGGGCGCGGGACGGCTTCGTGCGGTGCATGGGGGTTCCTTCGCGTGGGGACACGGGGACACGGGAGCGGACCCGGTCGGAACCGCTCCTTACTCACCGTGGGAAGTCCTTGCACGGAGCGCAACACGAGCCGGCTCGACTGGGGCCGCGTACGGGCTTCGCGCACGTGTCCGCAGGCGGCTCACCCGGGCTGGGGAAAAGTTCGTGACGCGCGGGCCGTTTGAGTGAAGCGGCGGAACCAACCCCCTGACCGCCCAGTTGACCAGGGCGCTCCATCAGCGGGCACTCGTGCGACAAAAGGATCAAGATGTTCAAGAAGTTCATGACCGCCGCCGCGGTTTCCGCCGTTGCCGTCGGCGCGGGCGCTGCTGCCGCGGCCCCGGCCATGGCCATCGGCAACGACAACGGGGTCAACACCGTCAACGGCAATGGTGCCCAGCAGATCTACGGCAACCAGAAGACGCACGGCGACCAGAGCCCGCAGCTCAGCCTGGTCCAGGGCTCCCTGAACAAGCCCTGCATCGGCCTGCCGGCGAAGGTCAACGCCCAGTCGCTGATCGCCGCGCTCAACATCGGCGTCCAGGACATCAACGTCCTGTCCAACCCGCAGAACCAGCAGTGCACCGAGAACTCCACCCAGGCCAAGGGCGACGAGCCGCTCTCCCACATCCTGGACAACATCCCGGTCCTCTCCGGCAACGCCTCCGTCGGCAGCTGATTTTCCGCTCCCCCCGCCCCGCGCGGGGGTCGGGCCCCCGAGCCCGCGGAAGTGTGTGACAGGGCCCCGGCAGCGTCCAGCTGCCGGGGCCCTCACGCGTGCCGCACCCGCGGCGGTCAGCCGGTCCAGAAGTCCCACCACCGGGTGAGGACCAGCATCCCGATCACCCCGATGTGCAGGGCGGGCGGGGCCCAGCCGAAGTCGGTGAAGAAGACCCGCAGCGGGCCGGGGGCGGGCAGCACCCGGGTACGGACGTTGTGCGCGGTGACCGCCCAGAACATCAGCAGGGTCGCGACCCAGGCCAGGCAGCACCACAGGCACAGCGCGTTGATCTCGTAGAGCGACTGGACCATGAGCCAGCCGCAGAAGCCGGTGCCGAAGAGCGTGCCGGCGTTCAGTCCGAGCCAGAACCAGCCGCGGTAGCGGGCTCCCGCCAGCAGTCCGGCGCCGACGCAGACGACGACGGCGTAGGCGGCCAGCCCCAGCATGGGGTTGGGGAAGCCGAAGGCCTGCGCCTGCTCGCTCTGCATCACGCTGCCGCAGGAGACCACGGGGTTCAGACTGCAGGCGGGCTTGAAGTCCGGGTCCTCCAGCAGGAGGAACTTGTCGAGGGTGATCACCCAGGAGGCGAGCACCCCGGCCGCGCCGGTGACGGCCAGCAGCCACGCCAAGCCCCGCGGGGCGGCGTCCCGTTCTCCGTCGCGTGCACTGCGGGGCCGTCCCTGCTGGCGCGGGACACCCACTGTATTCGTTGCCATGCGGCCCATAGTCCCCCGCCTCCACCCAGACCGGGTCCAACCATGCCCATTCGTACGCAAGTTGACCTGAAGGTGTGGCGGGAACCCCCGATGCTTCCCGGACGTTTTACCGAACCCCGGACGTGATGTCAGAACCAGGCGTTACGTTGAGCGTCCGCGAAGTGACAAGCTGCGACGGCCTGGAGATCCCCCTTGAGCGATCCGTACGAGACAACCGAGGCGCACCTCGACCGACTCCTCGGCCGCGCCCTCAACTCCTTCGACCTGCCCGACCGGCTGGTCGAGCGCCTCGGTACGGCGCTCGCCCACAGTTCTTCGCTCCGCACCACCCATCACGACCCGGCGGCGGGCGTCTGGCGGGAGACGCGCCGGCACGCCTACCTGCTGGCCGACGGCGGCTCGGTCGCGCTGTGGGAGCTGTCGTACCGGCTGGAGGGCGACCGGGCCGTGCGGCACGAGGTCTTCGCGGACAGGGCGGAGGCCGGCCTGGCGGTGGCCCGGCTGTTCGGCGACTCCGCCGCAGGTGCGGTGTCCGATCCGCTGCCGTTCCCGGGCGAGGAGGGGCACGACGACGACCCGGCGGTCCTCGGCGCGCTGTTCACCGCCGGGGCGCCGCACGCCCGGCACCGGGAGTACGTGGTGGAGGAGTCCGCCGACCACGCCCGGCGCGTGCTGCGCCGCGCGGAGAACCCGGACCGGCCCGGCGAGGCGGTGGCGGCGCGGCTGCGGGCGGCGTACGCGCACCACATCACGCAGGCGTTCGGTACGCGGCAGTTCCTGCCGAACGGGCGGGGTGCGGGCTTCCACCTCTACGAGCACGCCTTCGTGCTGCTCGACGGGACCGAGCTGAGCCTGTGGGAGGTCGAGCACACGGCGACGCCCGACGGGCGGCACATGTGCGAGGTGTACGAGAGCGAGGCCGCCGCCCGCGGGGCGCTGGAGCTGCGCGCCCGCGTCGGCTGAGCCGAGACCCCTTGGGGGGTCCGGCGGGTCAGGGCGTCGCCGGTTCGCCGAGGGGGGCGTCCAGGGGCAGGTCCCGGGTGATGCGGACCTCGGCCTGCCGCAGGTCCGAGGGGGCCGGCATGGCCGGTCCCGGCAGCCGGTCCGCGGCCGCGCCGTGGGCCAGGGCGGAGCGCAGCGCTCCGGGGCCGTCGCCGCCGGCGATCAGGAAGCCGGCCAGGGCGGCGGCGCCCGCGGTGCGGCGGCGGGCCGGAGCGGGCGGCGCGGACTGCGCGGTCTGCGCGGTGCCGTGGCAGGCGCCCTGCCCGCCGACGAGGAGCAGGCCGTCCCGGCCGAGGCAGGCCAGTACCGCTCCCGCGCCCCGGGCGCGCAACTCCTGCGCGGCCCGGACCGCGTCGCCCAGGGTGGACAGCGGACGGCCCACGGCCGCCGAGAGCTGCGACGTGTTCGGCTTGATCACGTCGGGACGGGCGGGCAGGGCCGCGCGCAGGGCCGACCCCGGTGCGTCCAGCGCGACGCGGACGCCCGCCGTGCGGCCCGCGGCGACCAGGTCTGCGTACCAGCCGGGTCCGAGACCGCGGGGGAGGCTGCCGCAGCCGGCCATCCAGGAGGCGCCGGCGCGGGAGGTGCGGACGGTGTCCAGGAGGAGGGCGGACTCCTGCAGCGAGAGTTCCGGGCCGGTCGCGTCGATCTTCGTGAGGGTGCCGTCCGGTTCGGCGAGGGAGATGTTCGAGCGGGTCCGGCCGGCGATGGAGACGGCCGTGACGTCCACGCCCTGGCCCCCGAGGAGGTGGGCGAGGCGGACGCCGGGGGCGCCGCCGAGCGGGAGGACGGCGGTCGTGGGAACACCCGCGGCGGCCACCGCGCGGGAGACGTGGACGCCCTTGCCCCCGGGGTCGACCCGGTCCCCGGTGGCGCGCAGCACCCGGCCGCGGTCCAGCCAGGGCACCTCGTAGGTCCGGTCGAGGGAGGGGTTGGGGGTGACGGTGAGGATCATACGAGCACGACTTCCGTACCGGCGGCCTCGATGGCCGCTCTGTGGGCGGGGTCGAGCCCCGTGTCCGTGAGGAGGAGGTCGACGTCGGCGAAGGAACCGAAGCGCGCGAAGTGCTCCTGGCCCGCCTTCGCGGAGTCGGCGAGGAGGACGACGCGGCGCGCGGCGGCGACCGCGGCGCGCTTGACGGCGGCCTCGGCGAGGTCGGGGGTGGTCAGGCCGCCTTCGGCGGAGAAGCCGTTGGTGGCGAGGAAGAGCACGTCGGCGCGGATCTCGGCGTACGCGCGCAGCGCCCAGGCGTCGACGGCGGCGCGGGTGCGGTGGCGGACCCGGCCGCCGACGATGTGCAGGTCGATGCCGGTGTGGTCGGCCAGCCGGGCGGCGACGGGCAGCGCGTGGGTGACCACGGTGAGGGCGAGGTCGACGGGGATCACGGCCGCCAGGCGGGAGACCGTGCTGCCGGCGTCGAGGACGATGCTGCCTCCGTCGGGGAGCTGCGCGAGCGCGGCGGCGGCGATGCGGTCCTTCTCCGCGGCGGCGGTCGCCTCGCGTTCGGTGAGGTCGGGCTCGAAGTCGAGGCGGGCGACGGGGATGCCCCCGCCGTGCACCCGGCGGACCAGGCCGGCCCGGTCCAGCGCGGTGAGGTCGCGGCGCACGGTCTCGGCGGTGACCTGGAAGCGGTGGGCGAGGGAGAGCACGTCGACGCTGCCGGCCTCGCGGGCCAGGCGGAGGATCTCCTGGCGGCGCTCCTGTGCGTACATGTGGTTCTGCGTCCGTTCGATGCCCGGGCGGTTGATTCACCCCCACCGTACGCATATTTACGGACAGAAACAAAGAAAAACGGACATGCCCACCCACGACGGGCGGACATGTCCGGAGGAGAAGGCGAGCCAGGGGCAGGACCTAGCCGGCGGGCACCTTCTCGGGGGTGCCGTCCGCGTGCTCGGCCGCACCCTCGCGCTGGTCCATGGGGATCGCCTTGCGCGGCAGCATGAACATGACCACGGAGATCACGACCAGCACGCCCACGACCCACCAGAGCGCGCCGCGGAAGGCCTCGACGTAGGGCGGTCCGAAGACCATGTCGTCATCGATCAGCCCGAAGAAGACGACGGAGGTCAGGGCGAGGCCCAGGGCGTTGCCCATCTGCCCGGTGGTGTTGATCAGCCCGGAGGCCGAGCCCGCGTCGCGGCGCGGCACCTCGGACAGCGTCGTGTCGTTGAGCGGGGCGACGATCAGACCCATGCCGACGCCCATGAGGACCAGCGGCGCGGCCATCTGCCAGGACGCGATCTCCATGCCGTAGTGCTCGGACTCCCAGATGTAGAGGATCAGGCCCGCGGCCATGACCAGGGCGCCCGCCTGGAGCACCTTGCGGCCGAAGCGCGGCACGAGCTTCTCGACGGAGAGGCCGGCGGCCACCGAGACGGCGATGGAGAACGGGATGCCGGTGGTGCCCGCGCGCAGCGCGCTCCAGCCGAGGCCCATCTGCATGTAGAGCGTCCAGACCAGGAAGAAGATGCCGGTCGCGATGCCGAAGGTCAGCTGGACCGCGATACCGCCGGCGAAGCTCTTGACCTTGAAGAGGGACAGCTCGACCAGCGGAGAACCGTCCTTCTTGATCTTGTACTTCTCATAGGCGATGAACACGGCGAAGACGAAGGGCGACGCGATCATGCAGACGAAGCCCCACAGCGGCCAGCCGTTCTCGCGGCCCTGGGTGAGCGGGAAGATCAGCATGACCAGGGCGAGGGTCGCGAGGACGACGCCGACCAGGTCCAGCCGCAGGGCCTGGGGGGCCTTGGACTCGCTGATGAACTTGCGGCCCAGGATCACACCGGCGATGCCGACGGGCAGGTTGATCAGGAAGATCGGGCGCCATTCGAGGCCGAAGAGGTTCCACTCGGTGAGCAGCGCGCCGAGCATGGGGCCGGAGACGGCACCGAGGCCCACGATCGCGCCGAACATCCCGAAGACCTTGCCGCGCTCCTGCGGCGGGAAGGTGACGTGGATGATCGCCAGAACCTGCGGCACCATCATGGCGGCCATGCCGCCCTGCAGGATGCGGGAGGCGACGAGCATGGCCGGGTCGGCCGCGATGCCGCAGAGCAGCGAGGCGGCGGTGAAGCCGGATATGCCGATGAGGAAGAGGCGCTTGCGGCCGTAGATGTCACCGAGACGGCCACCGGTGATGAGACCCGCGGCGAAGGCGAGCGCGTAGCCGGCGGTGATCCACTGGATCGCGCTGGTGGAGGCGCCGAAGTTCTGGCGCATGGTCGGGATCGCGATGTTGACGATCGTGACGTCGACCAGGTCCATGAAGGCCGCGGTCATCACGATGGCGAGCGCCAGCCAGCGGCGGCGGTCGGGGGGCGAGCTGGGTGCGTCGTGGGCTACGTCGTTCCGCTCTTCTTGTACGGGCCCGTTCTCTCTTTCGGGCGATGTCCTGGTCGTCTCGGTGGTCATGAGGAGAAACCTAGACGGCATGTAGGTCAGTGAGTGTCCTATTTCGCTGGCAACCTGATCACATGACCGACACACCGGCACGGCTGCTGTCCCTGCTGTCCCTCCTGCAGACCCCGCGCGAATGGCCCGGCAGCGAGCTGGCGGAGCGGCTGAGGGTGAGTTCGCGGACCATCCGGCGCGACATCGAGCGGCTGCGGGAGCTCGGCTACCCGGTCGAGGCGACGCTCGGCGCCGAGGGCGGCTACCGCCTGGTGGCGGGGGCGGCGATGCCGCCGCTGCTCCTCGACGACGAGGAGGCCGTCGCCATCGCGGTGGGGCTGCGGGCCGGGGCCGGGCACGCGATCGAGGGGGTCGAGGAGGCCTCCGTACGGGCCCTGGCCAAGCTGGAGCAGGTCCTTCCGTCGCGGCTGCGCTACCGGGTGGGCGCGCTGCAGTCCGCCACGATCGCGCTGACGCGGGGGGACGGGGCGAGCGTGGACCCGCGGACGCTGACGACGATGGCGGCGGCGGTGGCGGGACCGGAGCGGCTGCGGTTCGCCTACCGGGCGCGCGACGGCGCGGAGTCCCGGCGCCTGGTGGAGCCCTACCGGCTCGTCAGCACGGGCAGCCGGTGGTACCTGGTCGCCTACGACATGGAGCGGGAGGACTGGCGGACCTTCCGGGTGGACCGGGTGGCCGAGGCCTTCGCCACGGGTGCCCGGTTCGCGCCGCGCGAGCTGCCGATGGACGCGCAGGAGTTCGTGCGCAGGGGGCTCGGGGCGCACGGCGCGCAGGCGTACGCGGTGGAGGTCGCCTTCGAGGCGGGGGCGGCGGAGCTGCCGGAGTGGCTGCGGGCCGCCGCCGTGCCCGGGGGCGGGGCCGGGGGCGGGGCCGGAGGGACCCCGACCCCGACCGTGGTCCGTTTCGACAGCCGGGACGCGCCGGAGTGGCTGGCGGCCCGGCTGGCCCTGACGGGCCTGGCCTTCTCGGTGCGGGAACCGAGCTCTCTGGCGGAGGCCGCCCGGGTGCTGGGGGCGCGGCTGTGCGGCGCCGGTTCCTCCCGGACGGCCGACGGGTAGCCGCCGCGTCGGCGGAGGGCCCGGCCCCGGGCAGGGGCGAGCCCGGGGCAGGGGGGAGCCCCGGCGCCTGGGGGGGATAGGCACCGGGGCTCGTACGGGGGGGGCTCGACGGCGGTGTCGGGGATGCCTCTAAGCGACCGCGTCGAAGCCGGTGTCGCGCGCCATCCGCTTCAGCTCCAGCAGGGCGTGCTTCTCGATCTGGCGGATCCGCTCACGGGTCAGGCCGTGCTGCTTGCCGACCTCCGTCAGGGTCCGCTCCCGGCCGTCGTCGATCCCGTAGCGCATCTTGATGATCGACGCCGTGCGCTGGTCGAGCTTGCCGAGCAGGTCCTCCAGCTCCTCGCTGCGCAGCAGCGAGAGCACGGACTGCTCCGGGGAGATCGCCGAGGTGTCCTCCAGGAGGTCGCCGAACTGCGTGTCGCCCTCGTCGTCCACCGACATGTTCAGGCTGACCGGGTCGCGGGCCCAGTCCAGGACGTCACCTACGCGCTTCTCCGTGGAGTCGAGTTCGGCGGCGATCTCCGCGTGCTCCGGGTCACGGCCGTTCTCCCGGTTGAACTCGCGCTGGATGCGCCGGATCCGGCCGAGCTCCTCGACCAGGTGGACGGGAAGGCGGATGGTGCGGGACTGGTCGGCGATGGAACGGGTGATCGCCTGGCGGATCCACCACGTGGCGTACGTGGAGAACTTGAAGCCCTTGGTGTAGTCGAACTTCTCCACGGCGCGGACCAGGCCGGCGTTGCCCTCCTGGATCAGGTCGAGGAGGGGCAGGCCGCTGCGCGGATAGCGCCGGGCGACGGCGACGACGAGGCGGAGGTTGGAGCGGATGAAGACTTCCTTGGCCCGCTCCCCTTCGGCGGCCAGCGCCTGCAGTTCCTCGCGGGTGGGGTCGTCCCCCTCGCGCTCCGTCGCGCCTTCGAGGATCTGCTGGGCGTAGACACCGGCTTCGATGATCTGGGAGAAGCTCCACTTCCCTGGCGGCGTCGAGGAGCGGGGTGCGCGCGATCTCGTCCAGGTACATGCCGACCAGGTCGCGGTCTGCGATCTCCCCGCCCACAGCGCGTGCGCTGCTCGTGGACTGACGGCGGGCGACGGCGCGGGTTGCCATGCGTGCTCCCTTGCGATGAGTTCGGTCGCGGTGCGGCTGCCGGACGGCCACCGGCGGTGCGGTGGTGCGCCCTCGGACACTCTCCCGAGTGCCCGCTTTCGAAGGAAACAACGACTGGAAACGGGACAGAATTCCCACGTTGGTCCCTCTTCTTCGAGATCTTGCAGTATCCTGCCCCGCCACGAGCGGGGGCCGAATGCCGCGGAATCTCGAAGAGGTGCAGGTCAGACCCGGAACGGGGGCCGGTCCGACCTCGCCCACGGACCCGTGGGGGTCACCGGTCCGTGAGACGGCCGTCACGCTCGGCCGACCCTGTTCGCTCCGGAACAGCGCCGCCCCCGGCTGCACTCCGTCCCTGAAGACGGCCTCCACCGGCTTCTGGTTGCCTGGACACCCGTTCGGGTGAGGGCCGGGCATATTTCGGCGGCACGGGACGCGGCCTCCGTAGCGTCGGGAACGTCGCTTGTGCCGCCGGGTCGGCGACGCCCACACTCGAGGAGGAGGTGCTGCACCCGTGACCGCACTCGCCCATGAGTCGGCCCCCGAGGCCACCGGTCCGTATGCGGACCTGGACGAGGCCCTGTGGCCGGCGTGGCAGGCCGCAGTCGAGACACTCCCCGAGGGCTTCCGTGCCGAGATCATCGAGGGGTCCATCGAAGTGTCGCCCCCCGGCCGCCGCTCACACGGCAGGACGGCCAACGACCTGCGTGTCGGCCTCGTGCTGTTCCTGGCCGGAAGCGACTACGCCGCCCGGCAGGACATGAACGTCATCGACGGCCGCAAGGTCTCGATCCCGGACACCCCCTAGCCGAACTGGAGGCTGCGCTTCGACAGGCCCATCCAGAAGCCCTCCACCGGATCGCGGCGGGCCGCGAGGTCGCCCGCGGCCTCGGCCGCGCCCAGGGTGACGAAGAGCGGGGCGAAGTGTTCCGTGCGCGGGTGGGCCAGGCGGCCGGAGGGGGACTTGGCCTCGAAGTCGAGCAGGGCGTCCAGATCGCCGGCGGCCAGCGCCTCGTGGCCCCACGCGTCGAACTCCGCGGACCAGGCCGGCACACCCGGGCCGGGGTGGCGCAGGGCGGCCAGGTTGTGGGTGAAGAAGCCGCTGCCGACGATGAGGACGCCCTCGTCGCGCAGCGGGGCGAGCTTGCGGCCGACGTCCATCAGACGGCGCGGGTCCAGCGTCGGCAGGGATATCTGGAGGACCGGTATGTCGGCCTCCGGGAACATCTCCACGAGCGGGACGTACGCACCGTGGTCCAGGCCGCGGTCCGGAATGTCCTGCACCGGCGTGCCGGGGGCCCGCAGCAGCGCCCGCACGGAGGCGGCGAGCCTCCGGGGCGCCCGGGGCGTCGTAGCGGACCCGGTAGTAGTGCTCGGGGAAGCCCCAGAAGTCGTACACGAGCGGGGCGGGTGCGGTGGCGCCGAGCGCCAGCGGCGCCTCCTCCCAGTGGGCGGACACGATGAGGATCGCCCGGGGACGCGGCAGCTCCGCCGACCAGGCGGCCAGCTCGCCGGGCCAGACCGGGTCGTCCGCGAGCGGCGGGGCCCCGTGACTGAGGTACAGCGCCGGCATGCGGGTCCCTCCGGAGGCCGGGGTGGGCCGGGGTGCGGGATCGGGGGCGGGGGCGGGGGCCGGGATCATGGGGCGCTCCTCCGTCGTCGTCCAGGGCTGCCTCGAAAAGACTAACCCCGCTTGGTTCAAATTTGAACCAAGCGGGGGGTTCCGTCATTCCCGCGGGCCTGCGGCCCGGATCAGTGGGCGATCACCGGGATCTTGAACTCGGCGTCCTCGGCGGAGCCCGCCCCGGAGCCGGAGGCCACCGGGTCGCCCGTACCCGGACGACCGGTGTTGATCAGCGCCAGGGCGATGGCCGCGCTGGCGGCCAGGATGCCCACGGCCCACCAGATGGCGGAGGCGTAGCCCTCGACCATGGCCTGCGCCTGCACCAGCTGGGCCGCGGGGCCGCCGGCGGCGGCCTCGGCGGCGTGGTCGGTCAGGTAGGCCGTGGTGGCCGAGGCGGCGATGGTGTTCAGCAGCGCGGTGCCGATGGCGCCGCCGACCTGCTGCGAGGTGTTGACCATGGCGGACGCGACACCGGCGTCGGCCGGGTTCACCCCGTGCGTGGCCAGGGACATGGCCGGCATGAAGGCCGTGCCCATGCCCAGGCCGAGCAGCAGCTGCGCCGGCAGGATCAGCGCCGGGTAGGAGGAGCCGACCTCCAGCTGGGTCAGCAGCAGCATGCCGGCGGCGGCGACCAGGAAGCCCGGGCCCATCAGCAGGCGCGGTGCGACGCGGGTCATGAGGCGGGCGCCGATCTGGGTCGAGCCCACGATCATGCCCGCGATCATCGGCAGGAAGGCGAAGCCGGTCTTGACGGGCGAGAAGCCCTTCACGACCTGGAGGTAGTAGGTGAGGAAGAGGAACAGGCCGAACATCGCGATGACGGCCAGGCCGAGCGAGAGGTAGACACCGCCGCGGTTGCGCTCCAGCAGGACGCGCAGCGGCAGCAGCGGGGACTTCACCTTGGACTCGACGAGGACGAACGCCGCCAGCAGCACCGCCGAGGCGACGAACATGGCCACGGTGACCGCGTCCGACCAGCCTGCGGACTCGGCGCGGGTGAAGCCGTACACGAGGGCCACGAGACCGGTGGTGGACAGGACCACGCCGGGGATGTCCAGCGGGGCGCGGTTGCGGGAGCCGGCGGGCTCGCGGATGACCATCCAGGCGCCCACGGCCGCGACGATCGCGAAGGGGATGTTGACGAAGAAGGTCCAGCGCCAGTTGAGGTACTCGGTGAGGAAGCCGCCGAGGATCAGGCCGACGGCGCCGCCGCCGCCCGCGATCGCGCCGTAGATGCCGAAGGCCTTGGCGCGCTCCTTGGCGTCGGTGAACATCACCGCGAGCAGGGAGAGGGCCGCCGGTGCGAGGAGCGCGCCGAAGGCACCCTGCAGGGCGCGGGCGCCGAGCATCATGGCCTCGCCGTTCGCGGCGCCGCCCAGCGCGGAGGCCAGGGCGAAGCCGACGAGACCGACGACGAAGGCGTTCTTGCGGCCCCACTTGTCGGCGATGCGGCCGCCGAAGAGGAGCAGTCCGCCGAAGGCCAGCGCGTACGCGGTGATGACCCACTGGCGGTTGCCGTCGGAGATGCCGAGGTCGGTCTGGGCGGAGGGGAGGGCGATGTTCACGATGGTCGCGTCGAGGACGACCATCAGCTGGGCCAGGGCTATGAAGACGAGTGCCTTCCAGCGGCTGGGGTCGGCAGCCGGCAAGGACGTCGCGGCTGTTTTCGGCATGGAGGTACCCACTTCACTGTGCGGAATGACTGAAAAAGGCTAATTCGTACGCTTTGGTGGTGTCACATGGTTTTCAGCGTCAGGTCTTCCAACGTGGCCGAGGAGCCGGGCAGTTCGGAGCGGGCCGGAGCCCGCAGCCCGTCGAGGAAGAGCTGGAGATGGCGGTGGGCGAAGGTGTCGGTGTCGAAGCAGGCGGTGCCCGGGAGGGGACGGCTGAGCTGGGACAGGGCGACCATCAGGTCGCCGGCGCCGATGTCCGCGCGGACCAGTCCGGCCTCCTGGCCGGCGGCCAGCAGGGTCTCGACGGCGGCGGCCAGGGCGGTCCGCGCCGCGAGGAGTTCGGGGTGGTCGCGGTCGAAGCCGTCGGCGAGCATCGGGCACAGGGCGCCGATCCGCTCGTCGGCGGCGGTGTGCGTGAACCGGCACAGCGCGGCGAAGGCGTCGGGCTCCTCGGCGAGGGAGTCCCGGGCCGAGGCCGTGACCCGCTCCGTGGTGAAGAGCACGACGTGGTGGACGAGGGCGTCCCGGTCGGGGAAGTGCCGGTAGAGGGTGGCGTTGCCGATGCCCGCCCGGCGGGCGACCTCGTCGAGGGGGGCCGCCGAACCGTGCGCGACGAAGGCCTCGCGGGCCGCCGCCAGGATCCGCTCGCGATTGCGGACGGCGTCGGCCCGCGGCCGCGGTACGGCGCCCTCACGGGAGCCGCGGCAGCCGCGGGAGCGGCCGGACGCCGGGTCCACCGGGTCCACGGCCGACTGCGGGACGGGCGGGGCGGCCACGGCGGTCGTGGTGGGGCGCTTCATCGCGGAGCCTCTCCGGGTGGTGGCGGGCGGACGGGACGTACGGGCCGGCTCCCCAAACGGGGAGTCGCTCCCCGCTTGGCGGGACTCACGTACAAACGGGGAACCGCTCCCCGGTTATTTCACTCCCCCGTGTGAGCCGGGTCACGCTGCCGAGGGGTGCCGGACACCGTTTGGCCTCTCCCGACGCGCGGGCGCGACGCGCCCGGCGGAGGGTGAGCCCACAGGGCGCAGACCGGACAGGGCCGGCTGCCGCGGACCCGAAGGCGATCTCCATGACGCAGACCCGCCACCGGATACGCAGACCACGCTTCACCGGTGCGTACATCGGCCTGACCGCGCTGGCGCTCGGCGTGACCGCGACGGCGAGCACGGGGATATCCGGGCGGGGCCAGTCCGCGGCCGGTCCGGTGGCCACGACCGTGGAATCGGCGCTCGCGCCGTGCCGGATCGCCGGGACGATGGGCGTGCAGATGTCCGAGGGCATGCCGACCCCGCCCGGGTACTCGCGCTCGACGGGTGAGGTCCGGGCGCTGAACCTGATGATCGACTTCCCCGACGCCAAGGGCGAGGGCACGGCACTGGACCGGCTGGCGGAGTTCTTCCCCCAGACCTCCGACTGGTTCCGCACCAGCTCCTACGGGCGGCTGACCTACCGGGCCGAGGCCCCGATACGGACCTGGCTGCGGATGCCGATGCCCTTCGCGGCGTACGGGATCGAGCGCGGGTCCTCCTACGAACCGGGCTACCGCCAGCTCGTCGAGCACATCGCGAAGGCCGCCGACTCCGAGGTCGACTTCAGCCGGTACGACCTGATCAACATCCTCGTCACGCCGAACGCCGGGCCGTCCGCCCTGGACACCGTCCTGTCGGTGACCTTCTCGGGCAACGGCGAGGCGCCGATGGCCGACGGGGTCCCGCTGGCCAACACGTCCTTCGTCTACAGCCGGCAGGACGACGGCTCCGGGACCTACCGGGAGACCGGCTACCGGGTGCTCCCGCACGAGAACGGCCACGTCTTCGGACTGCCCGACCTCTACACCTCCGACGGCGGGAACACCGTCGGGCACTGGGACATCATGAGCGAGGACTGGGGTGCCAACAACGACCTGATGGGCTGGCACAAGTGGAAGCTGGGCTGGCTGGACAGCACGCAGATCTCCTGCGCCTCGAAGTCGGGCACCAGCGACCACGTCCTGACGCCGCTGGCGGTGGAGGGCGGCATGAAGCTGGCTTTCGTACCGCTGTCGGAGAGCGTCGGGTACGCCGTGGAGGTGCGCACCCTGGCCGGCAACGACGAGGCGGTCTGCAGGCCCGGCGTGCTCATCTACAAGGTGGACTCCGAGGTGGACACCGGGCACGGGCCGGTGACCGTGTCGGACAGCTCGGACGCGAGTGGCGGCTGCACGCGCCGGCCCAACGTGCACGCCGAGCTGTCGGACGCGCCGTTCCGGCCGGGTGAGACCTTCACCGACGAGAAGGCCGGCATCAGCATCTCGGTGGTGGGCGAACTGCGCGACGGCAGCTACCAGATCCGCGTCGCCCGCCCGTGACGCCCGTCCGGGCGAAGACGGACCGTACTCCGGAGCCGGGACCGCGCCCGCGTGGCCCGGCTCCCTCCGGAGCCCCCCGCCGGCCGGTCAGCGGGCGGTGGCCCGGGGCCAGAAGGCGTCCAGCCAGACGAGGGTGTCCCGCATGACGTAGTGGTCGGCGTTCGGGCGCAGTGCGGACAGCAGGAAGGAGCGGGCGCCCTCGGAGGGCACTCCGAGGACGGTCAACCGCCGGTCCGGGGTGCCGTCGGGGGTGACGGGGTGGAACGCCGGACTCAGATCGAGGCCGCCCGGCTGGAAGACCTCGCCGTCCGCCGACTCGTTGCGCCACAGCCGCACCAGGCCCCGGTCGAGGAGGTTGCGGTAGAGCGGGAGGACGTCGAGCCGCGGGTCGAAGGCGTGCATGCGGGCCTCGACCAGGACGTCGACGGGCCGGGCCAGGCCCGTGTGCGGGCCCTCGACCACCGTCTTCCCGGTGGCGCCGTCGAGGCGGGCGCGCGCTCCCGGTCCGGCGCCGACGTCGAGCAGCCCGCAGTCGACGAGCGCGGCCATCTTCGCCATGATCCCGGCGGCGGCACCGTTGGCCAGCCGGTTGTGGTGGCGTACGTAGGTCCCCAGGAAGTGGCGCTGGGAGGAGGGGGTCAGGCCCGCGTGGTCCACGGCGTACGAGATGACCTGGCGCAGGTCGCGCCAGACTCCGTCGGCGGCGGCCTTGTGGGGGTTGCGCAGGTTGCCCTGCCGCGCCCACAACAGGTCGCGGGCCATGAAGGCGGCGACCGAGGCGCGGAACTCCTCGGGGGAGGCGGCGGGTGGGACCGGGGAGACGGCGCGGTGCCAGTCGAAGCGGTTGCCGTGGAGGTAGGTCTCCAGGCCTGACGCCGAGTCGAGGGGGTCGGTGACCGCGCCGGGCGGCAGGGACCGGTCGACGCACCGGCGGACCCCGGCCTCGGCCGAAGGCCCGTAGACGGTCCTCGTCCAGTGCAGCAGCACGTCCCGGACCGGCCAGGACACGGTGGCCTGGGCCCCGAACACCGCGCACTTGCCGCGCAGAACGCCCTCCAGGACGTCGGCGATCTCGTCCACGGCGCGTTCCAGCGGGGCGGTCAGGGCAGCGGGCCCGTCGGCGGGCGTGCCGGTCACGAAGGCCAGGTAGCCGGGCAGGGCGCGCTGCGTCAGCAGCAGCGCCGCGGCCGGGCCGAAGAGGGTGACGTAGTGCAGGTGGGCCATCTCCAGCACGACGAGCGGCAGGAGGTCGCGTTCGAAGTCCAGCTGCCGCAGGCCGGTGCCGTCGCCGCCCGGCGGCGTGCCGACGTGGGCGCGCAGCTGGTCGACGGCCCCGCGGGTCAGGAAGGTGCCGGGGTGGTCGCCGCCGCCGTCGCTGGGCTTGTGGTTGTCGGGGCGGGCGAAGGTGAACAGGCCGGAGCCGCTGAACGCCACGATGGCCGCGGGTTCCCGGCCGGAGGGCCGGTAGACCAGGCGGGGGCCGTCCTGGTGGAAGGTGCCGCCGCGGCCTTCGGTGAGGTGCAGGATCGTGTCGATGGCGGTGAGGCCCATGCCTTCGCAGCCGACGACCGTGTCCGGTCCGCAGCCGGCGGCGTCGAGCTGCTCCTCCAGCGGGTACGGGTGCGGTACGTGGCGGGTGGCGCCGCCGGTGGCCGGGCGGTCCGCGGCGGAGCGGCCGGGGTCGTGGTGGGAGTGGCCGGTCAGCAGGAGCACCTCGTCGGCGGTGCGCCGCTCGCCGTCGGCGGTGACGACCTCCAGCCGGTCGTCGGCGGTGGGGGCGATGTCGACGACCTCGGCGTGGTGCAGGTGGAGTGCGGCGCCGGGGTGGCGGCGCAGGTCCGCCGCGAAGGCGTCGAACATGTCGCGCAGGGCCAGTCCGTGGACGTAGCGCCTGGGCCAGTCCTCGGGGCCGAGGTCGAGGTCCGGGTCGCCGGTCTCCTCGAACCGGCGACGGCACCACTCGTGCAGGGTGGGACGCTCGGCGGGCGGGCGCAGCGGTCCGGCGCCGGGAACGGTCTCGTCGGCGGCGAAGCCCACCTGGGCGGCGATGCGGTTGAGGTAGCTGGTGCGGGCCTGGTCGGGGGCGTGCGCGCGGCCCGCGCCGAACGCGCCGGTGCGTTCGTAGAGATGGACCTCCAGGCGGCGCCCCTCCCCGAGCCGGTCGATCGTCGCCGACAGCCGCTCCAGGGCGTACGTGGCCCGCGGCCCGCCCCCCACCACGGCGAGCCGGTAGGGCTCGGGCGTCGCCGCGGGTCGGCCGGATGCGTCAGCTCGGGGGGTGGTCACGGGCACCTCATTCGGGGTCGGAGGAGATCTGCCGGGGCGCGGGGCCGGCCGTCAGCCGCGGGTCGGCAGGACGCGGGCGAGCACGGCGAGGAAGCGGTCGACGTCCTGCCGCGTCATCTGCCCCATCGTGGAGAGCCGGAAGAAGTCCGCCGCCAGCTGCTCCTGGGCGCTGTAGATGACGAAGCCCTCCGCGCGCAGGCCGCGGTGCAGTTCGGCGTAGCCGCAGCCGTCCGGGAGCCGGACGGCGGTGAGGGAGGCGGCCCGCTGGGCGGGCGGCAGCAGGATCTCCAGGCCGAGCGCCTCCAGGCCGTCGCGCAGCCGCCTGGCGAGGGCGGTGTAGCGGGCGTGGCGGGCCTCCCAGCCCTCGGCGAGGGCCAGGTCGAGGGCGGCGTCGAAGGCGTAGAAGCCGGGGACGGCCGGGGTGAACGCGGGGGCCTGCGCCTTCTCCTGGGCGGCGTAGTGCCGGTGCAGGTCGAGGTAGTACCCGCGGCGGGGGTGGCCGGCCAGGGCTTCGAAGGAGGCCCTGGCGGCGCTGACGAAGCCGAGGCCGGGGGCGCCTTCGAGGCACTTGTTGGCGGAGCCCGCCAGCCAGTCGACGCCGTCGGCGGCCAGGGAGAGGCGTTCCGCGCCGATGCTGCTCACGGCGTCCACGACCACCTCGCGGCCGTGGGCGTGGGCGATCCGGGTCACGGCGGCGACGTCGTTGAGCATGCCGCTGCTGGTCTCGTGGTGGACCACTCCGACGTGGGTCAGGCCGGGGTCGGCGGCCAGGGCCCGGTCGACGGCGGCGAGGTCGACGGGTGTGGCCCAGCCCAGTTCGAGCCGGTGGGCGCGGATGCCGTGGGCGTCCGCGATGTGCCGGAAGCGTTCGCCGTAGTGCCCGTTGTCGATGACCAGCAGTCCCCCGCCGTGGGGCACGGCCGAGCTGACGGCGGCCTCGACGGCGGCGGTGCCCGATCCGGTGAGGACGACGGAGGTGTGCCGGTCGTCGCCGCCCGCCGCGAGGGTGGTCTTGTGCCGGACGCGGGTGAGGAGCTCGGAGAACTCCGGTTCGCGGTGGCACATGTCGGGCCCGGCGAGCGCGGTGCGCACCCGGTCGTCGGTGATGACGGGGCCGGGGTTCATCAGGACGAGGCGCTGCGGGCGCGGCGGCGTGCTGTCGTTCATCGGGCGATCGCTTCCTTGAATCGGGCGGCGGAGGCGGGCGGGGCGAGGGCCGGCCGGCCGAGGTTCGGGTCCGAGCCGGGGGCGATGCGGACGCGGACCAGGTGGGCTCCCCCGTCGTGCTGGGCGCGCAGGACGGCGGCGCGCAGGGCGTCGGCGTCGCGGACGTCGTGGGTGGCCCGGTAGCCGCAGGCCGCGGCGATCCCCGCGAAGTCCACCCCGGCGGAGGCGGTGGGCTGCCCGCCGGTGGATTCGTAGGACTCGTTGTCCAGCAGGAGGTGGCACAGGTCGGTGCCGGCGTGGCGGCCGATGGTGGCCATGGCCTCCAGCCGCATCAGGGCGGCTCCGTCGCCGTCGAGTACGGCGACGCGGCGGCCGGGGGCGTGCAGGGCGACGCCGAGGGCCACGCTGGAGGCGCAGCCCATGGAACCGACGACGTACAGGTTCTGCGGGCGGTCCCAGTCCCGCTCCAGTTCCCGGGCGGTCTTGCCGGTCGTGGCGACCAGCAGGGTCTCGGGGTCCATGGCGGAGACGATGTGGCCGATGGCCTCGGCCCGCTTCATCAGCGGCGGCCCGGCCGCGGGTACGGGGGCCGCGGCGGGCGTCGCGTAGGGGGCGACGGCCCCCTTGGGCACGATGAACGCGAAGGGCAGTCCGGTGCTGTCCATGTGCTCGGCGGCCGCGTCGAGGCGTTGGGCGAGGAGCGCGGGGTCGTCGGGGAGCACCTCGTTGCGCACGCCCATGGACGTCAGCATGTCCTGGGTGATCCGGCCCATCAGCTCGTGCTGGGGCTCGTCGGGCCGGCCGGGGCGGCCGCGCCAGGTGACGAGGAGCAGGACCGGCAGGCGCAGGGTGTGGCACAGGGAGGTCAGCGGGTTGACGGTGTTGCCGAGGCCGGAGTTCTGGAGGATGACCACCGGGCGGCGTCCGGCGAGGACGGCGCCGGCGGCCAGGGCCACGGCCTCGCCCTCGTTGGCGGCGATGACGTACTCCTGCGGGTGTTCGGCTTCCAGGCAGGAGATGACGGGGCCGAGGAAGGAGCAGGGCACACCGGTGAACGGGCCGTGCCCCTGTGCCCGGAGCAGGTCGACCAGGGTGCGGGCCGGGAGGGCCGCGGCGCTCACTGGCCGCTCTCCCGGGCGGCGAACAGCCCGGTGGCGCGGGCGACGTCCTGTGCGGTCCGCAGTTCCAGCCAGCCGGAGGCGATCTCGACCGCGCCGACCCGGTGCCCGGCGGCGAGCAGGTCGGTGAGCAGGTCGGCCAGGGTGCCGTCGGTGCCGTCGGCGCGGCGCTTCTCGGCGACCTGGCGCAGTGCGGCGAAGCCCTGGGCGGAGAAGGCCGCGGCGCCGGCGAACTCGGCGTCCGCCCCGGTGCCGGCGACGGCGAGGACCTCGCTGCCGGAGGCTCCGCCGAGCCGTCGGCCGTCGCGGGCCGCGGAGTCCAGGGTCAGGGGCAGCGCGTCGGCGCGGCGTGCGGCGCCGGGTCCGCCGGACACGTCGACGAGGACGGCGATGTCGCCGCCCGCGGCGACGAGGCGGCGCAGCGGCTCGCCCTCGACGAAGACGTCTCCGGAGACCAGCACGGTGCCGCTCAGGCCGTCGTCGTCCAGGGCGAGTACGGCGCCGGTGGCGTCGGCCACGTCGGGCAGCAGCGTGACGTCCTGCGGGACCCCCGCGGTGTCGTCCCCGGCGGTGGCGGTGGCGGACACCGACTCGATGTCCGCGCGGCGCAGTGCGGCGCTCTGCTCGGCGAGCAGGCCGGCGGCGGGGGCGGTCGGCGCGCCGGGGACGACGACGGCCCGGGCGCGGCCGGCGTAGGGGGTGATGAACTCGGCCTCGTGGCGCTTCTGGAGCGGCATGCCCTGGAGGTCGAAGACGGTGGCCAGGGGCGCGATCCGGTCCTCGATGCCGGTGGTGCGGTCGTCGCGCAGGATCGAGGCGAAGGTCTCGGTGACGGCGGCGATGCCCGCGCGCAGGCCGTGGTTGGCGTAGATGACCATCTTCGCGCCGGCTTCGGCCAGTTCGGTGGCGGTGATGGTGTGGTAGGTGGTGGGGACGACGACCACGGGGGTGGGCAGGGTCCAGCGCTCCAGGAAGCGCAGGACCGGCTCCGGGGAGCTGCCCTTGGCGTGGATCAGTACGGCGTCCGCGCCGGCCGCCGCGTAGGCCTCGCCGCGGCGCAGTGCCTCGTCCATGCCCCAGCCCGCGATGAGCGCCTCGATCCGGGCGACGACCATGAGGTCCGGGGTGGTCTGGGCGGCCTTGGCGGCGCGCAGCTTGCCGCAGAACTCGGCGATGGGGGCCAGTTCCTGACGGCCCGGGATGAAGCTGTTGACCTTCGGGAAGCGCTTGTCCTCGATGGACACTCCGGCGATCCCGGCCGCCTCGTAGCGGCGGATCATGTTCATGACGTTGTGGGCGTTGCCGTAGCCCGCGTCGCAGTCGGCGACGACGGGGACGTCGACGGCGGCCGCCAACGAGGTCGCGGTGGCGAGGAGTTCGCTCATGGTCAGGATGTCGGTGTCGGGCACGCCCTGGGAGGCGGAGACCTCCAGGCCGCTGGACCAGACGCCGTCGAAGCCGGCCCGCTCGGCGAGGCGCGCACCGAGCGGGTTGTGCGCGCCGATGATGCGTACGGTGCCGGGGCGGGCGAAGAGGTCGCGGAGCTGCCGGGCTCCGGTCGTCCTGTGGTCCCCGCGTGCCTCTGTCGTCCCAGTAGTCATGCCGATTCTCCTGTTGTCCGCATTCGTGCGTGAGGGGGCGCAGCATCATCGGGGCGGCCCACATAATGCAATTGCCGGAAATTCAATTCGGTCGGGGCGGAGGAAAGGGCCGGATATGACGGCCCACTGCCCGCGCTCCCGGTCATACGGTGACGGCCGTGAATACCAGGCCGTCGGCCACCAGCCAGCGGCCGTCGAAATGCCGGACGGTACGGCCGGCCACTTCCGGGCCGTCGGCCAGGAGACGTGCGTGGAACTCCCCGCCGGTGGTGGCCGGGCCCGGTTCCGGGTGGAACCGCAGTTCGGCCTGGGTGAAGTCGAGCCAGCGACCGGTGAGCGGGAACCACGTCTTGTAGACGGACTCCTTGGCGCTGAAGAGGACCGTGTCCCAGTGGACACCGGACCCGGACCGGGCCAGTGTCCGCAGCCGGGCGCGCTCGTGCGGGAGCGCGACCGCCTCCAGGACTCCCGGGGGCAGCGGGACGTGCGGTTCGGCGTCGATGCCGATGCCCGTCAGATCGGCGGACCGGACGGCGGCCGCCGCCCGGTAGCCGTCGCAGTGGGTGATCGCGCCGGCCACCCCGGCGGGCCACAGCGGCTCTCCGGAGCCGCCCGCGGGCACGGGCCCGGCGGGCACCCCGAGGCGGTCCAGGGCGCGGCGGGCGCAGAGCCGTCCGGTGGCGAAGGTCCGCCTGCGCCCTTCCGAGGCGCGCGCCACGGCCGCCCGTTCCTCCGGGTGGAGGCGGGCCACGGCGCCGAGTACGTCCGCGTACTCCGCCGAGCTGGCGACGCACCCGGGCAGGATCCGCTCGATCACTTCGCGCGCCCCCCGCCCGCGTGCCGCGCGTCCGTGGGTTCCGCGTCCGTGGGTTCCGCGTCCGCGGGCCCGGCGTGCTCGGAGCCCGCCCGGCCGGGGCCCGCGAAGAGGCCCGCCACCGCGCCGAGGAGGGCGACCGCGGCGGTGGCGAGCAGGGCGTGCTGCATGCCCTCCAGGAACACGGTCCGGGCGATGTCCGTGAGGGTGGAGCGTGCCGCGTCCACGGTGCCCGGGTCCGGTGCGAGGCCGACGGCCACCGCGCGGACGGCCCCGTCCAGGGCGCCGGGGGCGATCTCGACGCCCTCCGCGGCGAGGCGCCCGGGCAGGGCGGACGCGGCGTGGGCCGCGACGAGGGCGCCCGCGGTGGCGGTGCCCAGGCTGCCGCCCACCTGCATGGCCGTCTGCTGCATGCCGCCGGCGACACCGGACAGTTCGACCGGTGCGCTGCTGATGACGAGCTTGGTGGCGCCCACCATGACCGGGCTGAAGCCGAGCCCGAGCAGGAAGAAGCACAGCGTCGTCTCCAGCGTCCCGGACTGCGCGTCGAGACGGGACAGGGCGCACATGGCGGTCGCGGTGACGAGCAGACCGGCGACCACCGGGGCCCGGGGTCCCGACCGGCTGATCCACATCGCCGCGAAGGGCGCGCCGACGATCATCAGCAGGGTCAGCCCCAGGACGCGGACGCCCGACTCGGCCGGGGTCAGCCCCAGCACGTTCTGCAGGTAGAAGATCAGGACGAAGGGCGCGCCGAACATCACGAAGGACATGGCGAGCATGGTCAGGACGCCGACGGTGAACCGTGTCGACCGGAAGAGGCGGGGCGGTACGAGGGGGTCGGCGGTGCGCCGCTCCCACCAGGTGAAGAAGGCGCCGAGGAGCAGCGCGGCGGTCAGCAGCGCCAGGGTCCGCGCGTCGGGACGGCCCTGGTCGGCGGCCGTGGCCAGGCCCCCGACGAAGAGGCACAGCGCGGCTCCCAGGACGACCGTGCCGGTCAGGTCCGGGCGGCCCGGGTCCCGCTCGGCGCGCACGTCGCGCAGGACGGTGACGCCGAGGGCCAGGGCCAGCGCGCCGAGCGGCACGTTGAGGAAGAACACCCAGCTCCACGAGGCGTGTTCGACGAGGAGGCCGCCGACGACGGGGCCGGCCGCGGTGGACGCGGCGATGACGGCGCTGCGCACGGCGATCGGCATGGTGAGCCGGTCGGCCGGGAAGGCGGTGCGCAGCAGGCCGAGGGTGGCGGGCTGCATCAGCGCACCGAACACGCCCTGCAGGACGCGCAGGGCGATGACCGGGCAGAGGCTGTCGGAGGCGCCGATGGCCACCGAGGTGACCGTGAAGCCGGCGGCGCCGACGAGGAAGACGGTGCGGTGGCCGTAGCGGTCCCCGAGCCTGCCGGCGGCGATGAGGAGGGCGGCGACGGCGAGCAGGTAGCCGTTCGTCACCCACTGGATGCCGGTCAGGCTCGCGTCGAGGTCGGCCTGCATGGCGGGCTGGGCGACGGTGACGATGGTGCCGTCGAGCGAGACCATCATGGCGCCGACCGACAGGGTCAGCAGGGTGAGCCAGGGGTGGCCCCGCACCCCGCGGCGCGGGGGGGAGGGCACCCCGCGGCGCGGCGGGGAGGGCGCCCCGCGCCGCCCCTCCGCGGCCGCGGTGTGTCCGGTCGGCCCGCTCATGTCAGGAGCTCACCCGGCTGTCCCGCGGCCGCCGGGGCGGTCGGAGCCGCCGGCCCGCCGGCGCCGTCCGCGGCCGGCTTCCAGCCGGGCGGGCCGAAGACGTAGCCGAGCTTGTGGCGCAGCGTGCTCGCGCCGCGCACGTCGCGGAACATGTTGCCGAACTCGTGGACCTGGATCTTCCAGATGGAGAAGGTCTCGATCTGCTTGGTGAGGCCGTACGTGGGCCGCTGCACCTCGGGCTGGAAGGTGCCGAAGATCCGGTCCCAGAGGATGAGGATGCTGCCGAAGTTCTTGTCCAGGTATTCCGGGTCGTTGCCGTGGTGCACGCGGTGGTGCGAGGGCGTCACGAAGACGTACTCGAACCAGCGGGGCAGCTTCCCGATCTTCTCGGTGTGCGCGAAGAGCCCGTACACGAGGTGGGCCGAGTGCATCGTGAAGACCAGCGCGGGGTGGACGCCCAGCAGCGGGAGCGGCAGCCAGATCATCTTCTCGAACCACTGCGCCCACTTGCGGCGCAGTGCGGTCGAGAGGTTGAAGTACTGGCTGGAGTGGTGCACCTGGTGGCCGGCCCAGATGAGCCGGATGCCGTGCGCGGCGCGGTGGTACCAGTAGAGGAGGAACTCCACGCCGAAGAAGAGGACGACCCAGGTGGTCCAGGACGAGGACGACAGGTGCCAGGGCGCCACGTACTCGTACACGAGCAGGTAGAGCGCGAGCGCCACGGTCCGCAGCACGGTGGACGAGAACAGCGCGCCGAAGCCGGTGAGGATGCTCGCGCGGTGGTCGCGCAGGTCGTATCCGGGCCGCTCGTCGTGGTCGTCGCCGAACTTGATCGCCAGCATCTCGATCACGATCAGCAACGCCATGGCGGGCAGGGCGTAGACCGCTGGATCGTGCAGCCGGTCTATGACCTTATCGAGCATCGCTCTCTCCTCGTTTCGACTTCCGCAAAAGCCTAAACACGCTCCCTAAAAAGCTCCCTAAAGCCCGCCTTAAGTACTGCCTTCACCCGGCACAACACACTTGCCCACAGAACTGTTTAGTGTCGTTTTAGCATCCCCCCGGTACGCTCGCCGTCGACTTGGCAGCAAATCGCAATTTCCGGATCGTCGCCACTATTTCGAGGAACCGGCCGCAATGATCCAGGAACGGGGTGCGAATGGGCGGGAACGGTCTCGCGGTCCGCATGGAGCGGCCGGCCCGCGTCGCAGGACCGGTGCGCGTGCTCGCCCTGCACGGGCTGGCCGCGAGTGCGACCGCCTGGACGGCCTTCGGTGAACACGCTCCGGCCGAAGTGGAGTTGTGGACGGCCGAGCTGCCCTGGGGAGTGGCCGGCCCGACCTCGTGGAGCCACCGCGGCGACCCCGCCGAGTGGATCGGACGGGCCCTGGACGCGGTCCCCGGTGGGGCCGACGTGCTCGTCGCGCACTCCTTCTCCGCCGTCCTCGCCGTCGAGCACCTCGCCCGCGCCCCGCGCGCCGGACGGCCCCGCGCCCTGGTCGCCGTGTCGCCCTTCCACCGCCGGGACCCGGCCGACTTCCGCTGGGACGACGCCGGCCACTACCTCGGCATCTTCCAGGAGGTGTTCGAGGAGGCACTGGGCATCGCCTCGGCGCGCCTGCTGTCCCCGCGGACCCGCCGGGACATGGCCCTGCTGGTGCGCGACCGCGTCGGCCCGTACGGCTGGACGCGCTTCTGGGAGAGCTATCTGCGCAGCCCCTTCGTGGACGTCGCCCGCCTCGACCTCCCGGTGCTCGTCGTGGCCGGGGAGGAGGACCGCTTCGCGCCGCCGCGGGACGCCGGGCTGCTGGCGGCCGCGCTGCCGCAGGGGCGGCTCGAACTGCTGCGGGAGTGCGGGCACTTCCCGATGACCGAGCGGCCCGGACCGTTCGCCGAGGCCGTCCGCCGGCTGATCGCCGGGCCGGCCGCGCAGCCGTCCGCGGAGTCGGCCGCAGGGCCGGCCGCGCTGCCGTACGCGCTGCCGTCCGCGGCTCCCACGAGAGTGAGTTGACCCTTGCGCCCCTCTGCCACCCCCGACGTCCTGGTGACCGGAATCGGCGCCGTCAGCTGCCTCGGCGCCACCGCGGACGCGTTCTGGACCGGCCTGCAGGCCGCCGCCTCGCGGCCCGCCCCCGTACCGGGTCTGACCGAGCACGTGCCCGACGTACTCGCCTACCAGGTGCCCGCCGGCGGCACCGCGGAAGCCTCGCCCGGCGCCCTGGGCCGTGCCGCGCGGTTCGCGCTGACCGCCGCCCGCGAGGCCGTCGCCGACGCCGGCCTGACCGCGCACGAGGTCGCGGAGGCCGCCGTGGTCATCGGCACGGCCGTCGGCGAGAGCGGCGGCCGCGAGGGGGGCCCGCCCGGCGCACTGCCCGGGGAGGAGGCGCCCGCCCGGCCGGCCGGGTCCTGGGAGCCGATGTTCTCCGTCGCCGCCGCGGTCGGCGCCGAACTCGCCGCCTTCGGGCCGAACATCAGCGTGAGCAACGCCTGCGCCGCGAGCGGGTACGCGCTGTCCGTCGCGGTGGACCTGATCCGCCGCGGCGAGGCCGACACCGTGCTGCTCGGGGGTGCGGAGGGCATCGCCCGGGTGCCCCTGGCCAGCTTCAGCCGACTGGGCGCGGCCGACCCCGAGACCTGCCGGCCGTTCGACGCCGGGCGCCGGGGGACCGTCTTCGGCGAGGGGGCCGCCGTGCTGGTCCTGCAGTCCGCCCGCGCCGCGGCCGGCCGGCCCGTCTACGGCCGGGTCCTGGGGTCGGCGTGGAGCTGCGACGCCCACCACCCCACCGCGCCCGATCCCGGCGGCGAGCAGCTGGTGCGGGTGGCCCGCGCGGCTCTGGCACAGGCCCGGCGCGCGCCGGACGACATCGGGTGCGTCATCCCGCACGGCACCGGCACCCGGCAGAACGACGTGGTCGAGTACCAGGTCCTGCGGGAGGTGCTCGGCGAACGCGCCGCGCACACGCCCCTGTTCAGCCTGAAGGCCTTCATCGGGCACACCGCCGGAGCGGCGGCCGCCTTCGCCGCCGTGTCCGCGGCACTGATGGCCCGGCACGGGGAGATCCCGGCGAACGTCCCGCTCGCGCAGCCGGACCCGGAGTGCCCGGTCTGGCTGCCGCAGGACGGGCCGACCGCGCTGCGGCGGCCGAACGTCATGGTCAACGCGTACGCGTTCGGCGGGAGCAACTTCACGATGGTGTTCGGGGGCGGGGCACGGTGACGGTACGGGTCGTGGTGGCCGAGTCCGTCGTCCACGGCGCGGGACTCGTCCTGCCGCCGGAGGGGACCGGCCCGGCGGAGTGCTGGTTCGACCACCGGGCACGGCTCGGCCGCGGGTACAAGTACCTGCCGCCGGCCTGCCAGTACCTGCTCGCGGCGGCCCGGGCGGCCCTGGAGGACGCCGGCCGGGTGGCCGACCCGCTCGCGCCGGCCCCGGAGCTGCGCGGCGCCGTCGTCGGGACCAACAGCGCCGTGGCGGCCCTGCACGCGGCCGTCGACGAGACCGTACGCCGCGAGGGCGCCGCAGCCCTCAGTCCGATGGCCGTGCCGTACTTCGCGGTGAACCTCATCGCCGGCCGCCTGTCCGCCGAGCACCGGCTCAAGGGCTTCAACCTGACCGTGACCTCGCCGCGGGCGGCGGGCGTCGAGGCCCTGCACCTGGCCGCCCACGAACTGGCCGCGGGCCGCGCCGCCGTGACCCTGGCCGGAGCCGCCGAGGCCCCGGATCCGCGGGCCGGGGACGCCGTACCGGAGGCGGGCGCCGCCCTGTTCGTGCTGCGCCCGGGCGGCGGACCCGTACCGGACGGCGGCGCGGTGCTGCGGACCGTACTGCGCTTCGTCCCGCCGCCGGCGCTGGCCGCCGCGGAGGGCCGCCGGCGCGCCCGGGACTCCGTACGGCAGGCCCTGGACGCGCTGGGAGCGGGCGGACCCGTACCGGACGAGGTCGAGCTGCTGGCCGACCCCTCGCCCGTCGGCGACACCGTCGCCGACGCCCTGCGCTCCTGGTGCGCGGACCGCGTACCGGTGTCCACGCGCCGGTCCGGGGCGCGGGCCGGGGCCCTGGCCCCCGTGGTCCGGCTGGCCGCCCGCCCCGGCCCGGCGGGCGCCGGCCGCCGGCTCGTCGTCACCGCCTCCCGCGCGGGCAACGTCGCGCTCGCCACGGCACACACCCCCCAACACACCGACTGAGAGGTACGCATGCTGACTTCCCTCAAGGGCTCCTGGTGCCTGATCCTGGGCGCCTCCAGCGGCATGGGCCGGGCCACCGCCCTGGCCATGGCCCGGGAGGGCGCCAACATTTTCGGCGTCCACTTCGGCACGGCGGCGCAACAGGAGGAGGCCGACGAGCTGGTGGCCGAGCTGCGCGCGACGGGCGTGCAGGTGTCCTTCCACAACGTCAACGCCGCCAGCAAGCAGACCCGCGCCGAACTGGTGCCGGTCCTCAAGGAGCTGGCCGGGCCGGAGGGCGTACGGGTGCTGCTGCACTCCCTCGCCTTCGGCAGCCTGCTGCCCTTCCTCCCGCAGCCCGGCGCGGAGGGCGGGGAGGCCCGGGAGGACGTCATCACCCCGCGGCAGATGGACATGACCGTCGACGTCATGGGCCACAGCCTCGTGTACTGGGTGCGCGACCTGTACGTGGCCGGGCTGCTGCCGCGCGGTGCGAAGGTGTTCGCGCTCACCAGCCGCGGCGACGGCCGGGTGATGCCCAGCTACGGCGCCGTGTCCGCCGCCAAGTCCGCCCTGGCCTCGCACGTGCGCCAGCTCGCCGTCGAACTGGCCCCCTCCGGCGTCTCGGTGAACGCCCTGCGCGCCGGACTGACCCTCACCCCGGCGCTGCTGCGCATCCCCGGCAGCGACGGCCTGGCCCGCTACGCCACCGAATCGAACCCGCACGGCCGACTGACGGTCCCCGAGGACGTCGCCGAGGCCGTCGTCATGCTCTCGGCCACCGACTCGTCGTGGATGACCGGCAACGTCATCGACGTCGACGGCGGCGAGGGCCTCGTCTGACCCCCGTCCGACCCTCCGGCTCCTCCCCGCAGCCCCCGCACACCCACCCCAGGAGAGAACGATCATGCCCGAGCAGACCACCGGCACCGCCGCCGCACTGGACACCGAGGACCTCCGCGCGACCATCGCCGAGATCCTGGACGTCGACCCCTCCGAGGTGACCGACACCGCCGACTTCAAGGAGGACCTCGACGTCGACTCCCTGCTGGCGCTGGAGATCCTCGTCACCCTGGAGCGCAAGTACCAGGTGAAGATGGAGGAGTCGAACCTCCAGCTGATGCGGTCCTTCAAGGTCGTGCACGACCTGCTGGCCGAGAAGCTCGCCGCCTGATGCCGCACGACACGCGCAGGGTCGCGGTCGTCACCGGCGGGTCGCGCGGCATCGGCCGCGCGGTCGTGGAGCGCTTCCTGTCCGACGGGTACGACGTCGGCTACTGCTACCGCTCCCGGCCCGCCGACGCCGACGCGGTCGAGCGGCTCGCCGCCGAGCACGGCGGCCGGGTCTTCGACGCGTCCGTGGACGTGACCGACGCCGACGCCGTACGGGCCTTCCTGGAGGGCACGCAGGAACGGCTCGGGGCGATCGACGCGCTCGTCACGAGCGCGGGCATCGTCCAGGACGGCCCGCTGGTGACGATGGGCCAGGACGCCTGGACCAGCGTCATCGACACCAACCTGACCGGCACCTACAACGTGTGCCGGGCCGCCGTCTTCACCCTGATGAAGCAGGGCCGGGGGAGCATCGTGACCGTGTCGTCCGTGGCGGGCGTCCGCGGCAGCGCCACACAGGCCAACTACGCGGCCTCCAAGGCCGGGATCATCGGCTTCACCAAGTCGCTGTCCAAGGAAGTGGCCCGCTTCGGCATCCGCGCCAACGTGGTGGCACCCGGCCTGATCGCGACGGACATGACCGACGGCATGACGGCGAAGGCCCGCGACGGCGTCATCGCCACGGTCCCGCTCCGCCGGATCGGCACCGCCGGGGAGGTGGCCGAGACCGTGGCGTTCCTCGCGTCGGACCGCGCCGCCTACATCACGGGACAGGTGATCCGGGTCGATGGCGGCATCAGCAACTGAGGGAGCGCGGTGATGGCAGCGATGGCAGCGGACAGGGGGCCCGTACGGGTCGTCGTGACCGGGCTCGGCGTGCTCACGCCGATCGGCACGACCGTGGCGGGCTTCTGGGACGCCGCGGTCCGCGGGGTGGTGGGCACGGGCCCGTTGACCCGGCCCGACGCGGCCGACTTCCCGGCCGCGCTGGCCGGCGAGGTCACCGGTTTCGACGCGCCGCGGTCCGGCGGGGAGCGCAGCCTGGCGCTCGCCCGGGCCGCGGCCTCGGCGGCCGCCGCCGACGCGGGCATCCACCGGTGGACCGGAGACCCGTACCGGGCCGGCGTCTGCCTGGGCACGCTCCTCGGCAGCCGCGCCGGACTGGAACCCGCCGTGACCGGCTTCCACCGCGGCGCGGACGGCGCCGGGGCGGCGGGCCCGGTGCCGCGGCCGGCACCGGACCTCACCGACGCGGTCGCCCGCGAACTGGGTTTCCACGGCCCGGGCCTGGCGGTGGCCACGGCCTGCGCCTCGGGCAACAGCGCGCTCGCGCACGCCGCGGACACCATCCGGGCGGGCCGCGCCGACGTGATGATCGCGGGCGGTGTCGACGAGCTCTCCAGCGGCATCATGATGATGTTCGCCAGCCTGCGCTCACTGGCCCCGGACGTCCTGCGGCCCTTCGACCGCGACCGCGCGGGCCTGATCGTCTCGGAGGGGGCGGCCGCCCTCGTCCTGGAGTCCTACGAGCACGCCCGCCGGCGCGGCGCGCACGTCCACGCCGAACTGGCGGGCTGGGCCTCGGCGGCGGACGCCCACCACATGACCGCACCGCACCCCCGGGGCAGCGGCGCCCGCCGCTCCATGCTGCGGGCCCTGAAGTCCGCCGGGATCTCCCCCGACCGCGTCGACCACGTCAGCGCGCACGGCACCGGCACCCCCTCCAACGACCGCGTCGAGGCACAGGCCCTGCGGGACGTCTTCGGGCCCCGCACACCCGCCGTGACCTCGCTGAAGGGGGCCCTCGGGCACACCCAGGGCGCCGCCAGCGCCATCGAGGCCGTGGCGTGCGTGCTGGCGCTGCGCGACGGGGTCGTCCCGCCCACGGCCAACCTGGTCGACCTGGACCCGGAGTGCGACGTCGACGTCGTACGCGGCCGGGCGCGCGAGACGCCGGTACGGGTCGCCGTCAACAACGCCTTCGGTTTCGGGGGCAACACCGCATGCACCGTCTTCACCCGGATGAGCACAGCAGGGAGCGCACGATGAGCCCCACGGCCGCCGTCACCGGCATCGCCCTGGCCGGCCCGCTCGGCGGCAGCCTCGACGCGACCTGGGAGGCGCTGCTGGCCGGGCGGACCGGATTCACGTCGGCCGCGGCCACCGACGGCCTGTACCCGGGCGTGGTGAAGGCCACGGCGGGCGCCCTCGCGGACGACCTGCCGGACGTACCGGCCTTCGGCCGCAGGCGGCTGCGGGCGCTCAGCCGCGAGTCCCTGCTGGTCTCCCGGGTCGGGATGCTCGCCTGGCAGGACGCCGGGTTCGGTCCGCAGACGTCCCCGGACCCGGAGGGCACCGCCGTCGTCCTGGGCACCGCCGCCGCCGGTCTGACGGGCTACCTCCGGGTGATGCGCGACGGACTGACCCTCGGTCCGGAGCTGGTCAGCCCGTACGCGGGCCCGCAGGGCAGCCTGAACGCCGCGGCCTCGGACCTGTCCATCGCCGCCGGTGCACAGGGCAGCATCGTCACCGTCACGGCCGGCCGCTGCTCCGGGGCGCACGCGCTGACCGTCGCCGCCGACCAGGTCCGTACCGGGCAGGCGGAGGTGGTGCTCGTGGCGGCCGTGGACGTGCTGGACCCGCTGCGGCTGGCCGCCGGTGAACGGGCGGGCGCACCCGGGCCGTTCGGCGCGGGCCGGACCGGCGCCCCGCCCGGTGAGGCGGCCGTGGTGCTGGTCGTCGAGGACGCCGACCGGGCGCGGGCCCGGGGGGCCCGGGCGCATGCCGAGATCGCGGGTGTGAGCACCCTGCGCGGCGGCGCCGACGGCGCGAGCGCCGCCGCCCCCGCCGTCGCCGCGGCCCTGCGCGAGGCCGGCGTCCGGGCGGGGGACCTCGCCCTCGTCTGCTCCTCCGCCGCCGGCGATCCGCACACCGACCGCGCCGAGGCCTTCGCCGTGCACGGGGCCGTCGGCTCCGGCACCCCCGTCCACAGCCCCTTCGGGGCCCTCGGGGACTGCGCCGGCGCCACCGCACTGCTCCAGGTCGCGCTGACCGCGCGGGCCCTCGCCGCGCGGTGCGCCCCGCCCACCGCGCGCCGCGGCGGCCCTGATCCCGAACTGCCGGCCGTCGCCACCTCGGACGGCCCGCGGGACCTGGCGGGCGGGCCCGCGCTGGTCCTGACGACCGACGCGCACGGCCAGGCCGCGGCCGTGGTGCTGCGCACCCCGTAGGCCGTCGCCCGCCGGTCCGTCCGGCCCGCGTACCAGAACCCATGAACGAACCAGGGAGAACCGGAGCTCCGGCCCCCTGCCGTACGGAGGTAGGAAGTGCATCACGACCCGGCTGAGCTGATCGCCATCGTGGGGATGGCGGGGCGATTCCCCGAGGCTCCCGACACGGACCGGTTCTGGGACCTGCTCATGGACCGCGGCGACGCAATCCGCCCGATCCCCTCGGCCCGCTGGAAGACCGACCAGCCCCTGGACCCGGAGAAGGAGATCCAGGGCCACGGCGGCTTCCTGGAGGGCATCGACGAGTTCGACGCCGCTTTCTTCGGGGTCTCCCCGCGCGAGGCGGAGGTCCTCGACCCCCAGCAGCGGCTGATGCTGGAGACCAGCTGGCTGGCCCTGGAGGACGCCGGAGTGCCCACCGCGAGCCTGGGCGGCACCCGGACCGGCGTCTACTTCGGCGGCCTGTGGCAGGACTACGAGCGGCTGCGCGAGGACCGCGGGGCCCGGCCGACCCAGCACTCCATCTCCGGCAACGCCCTCGACATGCTGTCCGCGCGGATCTCCTACTTCCTCGGCCTCACGGGCCCCAGCCTGACCCTGGAGACCGGCTGCTCGTCCTCCCTCGTCGCCCTGCACCTGGCCTGCCAGGCGATCCGGGCGGGCGACGTCGACGGCGCACTGGTCGGCGCGGCCAACCTCATGCTGACCCCGGACGTGACCATCGGGCTGACCCACTTCGGCGGCCTCTCCCCCAAGGGCCGGTGCAGCGCCTTCGGCGCGGGCGCGGACGGCTTCGTCCGCGGGGAGGGCGTGGCCGCCGTCTACCTCAAGACCCTGGAGCGGGCCCGCCGGGACGGGGACCGCGTGCACGCCGTGATCGTGCGGACCGCCTCGAACAACGACGGCGGCGGCACCAGCCTGGTGACGCCCAGCCTGGCCGGGCAGGAGGACCTGCTGCGCCGCGTCTACGCCGACTCCGGCATCCCCGTGGACCGGGTCGCGTACGTGGAGGCGCACGGCACCGGCACCCGGGCGGGCGACCCGGTCGAGGCGACCGCCCTGGGCAGGGTGCTGGGCCGGGCCCCCGAGCGGGCGGGCCGGCCGCTGGGCATCGGATCGGTGAAGACGAACATCGGGCACCTCGAACCGGTGGCAGCGCTCGCCGGCCTGTTCAAGGCGGTCCTCTCGCTGAAGAACGGCGTCGTGCCGCCCAGCCTGCACTCCGCCGAGCTCAACCCGGACATCCCCTTCGGCGAACTGGGCCTGGAGGTCGTACGGGAACCGCTGCCGCTGCCCGCGGACGGCGGCCCGGTCTACCTGGGCGTCAGCTCCTTTGGCTGGGGCGGCACCAACGCCCACGCCGTGATCACCGCGGCCCCGCCGGCCGACGCGGCGCCCGCCACCGGGGCCGCGCCGCCGGACCGCGGCCGGGCGCCCTTCGTCCTGCCGCTCAGCGCCCACAGCCAGGCGGCGCTCGTCCAGCGCGCCCGCGACGTCCGGGCGGCCCTGGACGCACCCGGCGCCCAACCGCGGGAGATCGCCGCCACCCTCGGCTGGCAGCGCGACCAGTTCCCCTTCCGGGCCGGCCTCGTCGCCACCGACGGCGACGGCCTGCGCGCCGCGCTCGACGCCTACGCCGCCGACCCGGACGCCACCTCGCCGGGCACCGTCGCGGGCCGGGCCCGCGACCGCGGCCGTACCGCCTTCGTCTTCCCCGGCCAGGGCTCGCAGTGGGCCGCCATGGGCGCCCGGCTGTACGCCGAGGACCCGGAGTTCGCCGCCGTGATCGACCGGTGCGCCGCCGCGCTCGCCCCGCACACCGACTGGTCCCTGACGGAGGTGCTCACCGGCCGCGACGGCGACGCCTGGACGGGGCGCGTCGACATCGTCCAGCCGGTGCTGTGGGCGGTGTCCGTCGCCCTGGCCGCCGCCTGGCGCACCGCCGGCGTCGAACCGGACGTCGTCGTCGGGCACAGCCAGGGCGAGATCGCCGCAGCCACCGTCGCCGGGATCCTCTCCCTGGAGGACGCCGCCCTCGTCGTGGCCCGGCGCAGCGCCGTCCTGCTGCGCACCGCGGCGGGCACCGGCCGGATGCTCGCCGTCGACCTCGACGCCGACGCGGCCACCGCCGCCCTGGAGGGCTTCGAGGACTGCGTGGCGCTCGCCGTGCACAACGGCCCCAGCTCCTGCGTCCTGTCCGGCGACGGCGACTCGGTGCTGCTGCTGAAGGAACTCCTGGAGGCGGACGGCACGTACTGCCGCCTGATCAACGTGGACTACGCCTCGCACAGCCCGCTCATGCTCGACCTGACCGACGAACTGCGGGAGGTGCTCGCCCCCGTCCGGCCCGGCGAGGGCGCGATCCCGCTCATGTCCACGGTGCGCGCCGCCGAGCTGGCGGGCCCGGAGATGGACGGCGCGTACTGGGTGGAGAACCTGTGCCGCCCGGTGCGCTTCGCGCAGGCGCTCGACGCGCTCCTGGACGAGGGCGTCACCCACGTCGTGGAGGTCAGCGCGCACCCCGTCCTGGTGCCGGCGCTGGAGCAGATCGGCGCGCTGCGCAAGGAGCCGCCGGCCGTGCTGGCCACCCTGCACCGCGACCGCGGCGCCCCCGAGGACCTCGCCGAGAGCTTCGCGCAGGGCCACGTCGCGGGCCTGACGGCGTACGGACCGCGCCCGACGTCGCGCGACGCGGGCGTGCCCGCCTACCCGTGGCAGCGCGAGAGCTACTGGGTCGGTGCGCCGCAGCGCGGAGCGGGCCGTTCGGCCGCGTTCGCCTTCCCGCTCGCCCCGCTGCCGACCGAGGCCGGTACCTGGCACGGCACCACCGAGATCGGCACCGCGTCCCACCCCTGGCTCGCCGACCACCAGGTGCACGACGCCGTCGTCGTGCCCGCGGCCGCCTCGATCGAGCTGTGCCTGGGCACGGCGGCCGCCCGGACCGGCGGTGTCCCGCAGTCGCTGCGCGGCCTGTCCTTCCTCAGCGACATGACCCTCGCGGACGGCGGGCTGCACCTGGGCGGTGTCTGGCGGGAGGACGCCGGCGAGGGCGCCGGCCTGGAGGTGCTGTCGCTGCCCGACGGCGCCGACGGCTGGACGCGGCACGTGACGGCGCACGCCTCCTACCGCGCCGAACAGGCGGCCCCGCCGGTCTTCCCCGGCGCACTGCTGCGGGAACCGGCCGACGACGCCGCGGCGTTCTACCGGTCCTGCACCGCCCGCGGCCTGCGCTACGGCCCGGCCTTCCAGGGCGTGCGGGAACTGCGCGTGCGCGGCGACGAGGCGCTCGGCCGGGTGTCCCTGGCCGAGCAGTGCCGGCCCGGCGCCCGCCGGTTCGTCCTGCACCCGGCCCTGTGGGACGGGGCGTTCCAGGTCTCCCTCGCGCTGTGCGGGCACGAGGACACCGTGGTGCCCGTCGCGATCGAGCGGCTCGCGCTGCTGCCGGGGCGGCCCTCGGACCTGACGGAGCTGTGGGTGCACGCCGTGCGCCGGCCGGACGGGCTCTTCGACCTGGCCCTGTACGGGCCGGACCGCCAGCCGGTGGCGCGCGTGAGCGGGCTGGCGCTGCGCCGCCTGAACACGGGCGAGCGCTCCGGGCCGGCCCCCGAGCGCGTGCACCGGTTCGGTTTCCGCGAACGCCCGTACGCAGGCCGGGAACCGGGCGCCGGGCACGGCCCCTGGCTGGTGTGCGGCCCGGACTCGGTCCGCGCCGCCGCCGTCGAGGTGGCCGGGGCGCTGGGCGGCACCGCCGTGACGCTGCCGCGGACCCGGTCCGGCGCGACGCCTGCCTGGGCCGAGGCGCTGCGCGCCGCCGAGGGCGGGGAGGTGGTGTTCGTCGCCCCGGACCGGGCGGCGGGCGAGGAGGAGCAGCGGGCGGGCCTCGTGGCGCTCGGCGCGCTCGCCGGGGCCTGCGCGGACCGGCCGGTGGCGCCCCGTCTGACGGTGCTGACCACGCGGGCGCAGGCCGCGTCGGCCGACGAGGCGCCCGACCCGGGCGCCGCCCTGTACTGGGGCTTCGTACGGGTGCTGCAGGGCGAGCACCCGGGGCTCGCGGCACGCCTGGTGGACACCGCGGGCGACGAGGGGTGGGCGGCCGGGGTCGTACGGGAACTCCTGGACGCCGAGCGCGAGGACCAGGTCCTCAGCCGCGGGGAGCGGCGGCTGGCCGGCCGGCTGGAGCGGGGCGGGCACCGCCCGGACGACACCGCCGCGCCGCTGCCGTACACGGGCCGTCAGCCGTTCCGGCTGCACCCCGGCCCGCGGCCCGGGCTGTGGGAGTCCCTGCGCTACCTGCCGCTGGTGCGCCGGCGGCCGGGACCGGGCGAGATCGAGATCGAGGTGGACGCGGCCTCCCTGAACTTCATCGACGTGATGAAGGCCGTGGGGACCTACCCCGACGAGGCCGGCGGCAAGGAGCTGCTCGGCGGGGACTGCTCCGGCCGGGTCGTCTCGGTGGGACCCGGAACCAGCGGGTTCCGCGTCGGGGACCGGGTGGTGGCGTGCGTGTTCGGCGCGATCGTCTCGCACGTGACGGTCCGCGCCGACCACGCCCGGCCGGTGCCGGAGGAGATGACGCAGGAGGACGCCGCCGCGCTGCCGCTGGTCCTGGCGACCGCCTGGTACGCGCTGCACGACCTGGCCCGCGTGGAGCCGGGCGAGACCGTCCTGGTCCACTCGGCGGCGGGCGGCCTGGGGCTGGCCGCCGTCCAGGTGGCCCGGATGCTCGGCGCCGAGGTCATCGCGACGGCGGGCAGCGCCGCCAAGCGCGCCTACCTGCGGGAACTGGGTGTCGCGCACGTCTTCGACTCCCGCGACCTGTCCTGGGCGGACGCCGTGCTGGAGCGCACGGGCGGCCGCGGCGTCGACGTCGTCCTCAACTCGCTGACCGGCGCCGCCATCGCGCGCGGACTGGAGGTGCTCGCCGAGGACGGCCGGTTCGTCGAGGTCGGCAAGAAGGACATCCACGGCGAGCGCACGCTGGGCCTCGCGCCCTTCCGCAAGGGCGTCAGCTTCGCGGCCGTGGACCTGGAGGGGCTCGTCATGCGGCGGCCCCAGCGGTTCGCCCGGCTGTTCCGCGCGGTCTGGGACGAGGTGGAGGCGGGCCGGCTCACGGCCCTGCCCGTCACCCAGTACACCTTCGGCAACGCCGCCGAGGCGCTGCGCGCCATGTCGCACGGCGACCACATCGGCAAGTTCGTGCTGTACGGACCGCAGAGCGTCGAGCGGGTGGTGGCGGACCCGCTGCCGTACGGCCGGTTCCGCGCCGACGGCACCTACCTGATCACCGGCGGCCTGGGCGACCTCGGGCTCTCCCTGGCCGGGCACCTGGTGGAGCGCGGCGCCACCGCCCTCGCCCTGGTGGGCCGTTCGGAGCCGTCACCGCGGGCGGCGGACCGCATCGCCGCGCTCCGCGCGGCGGGCGCCGAGGTCGCGGTGGTGCACGCGGACGTCGCCGACGCCACCTCCCTGGACCTGGCCCTCGCCCGCATTCGGGCCGAACTCCCCGCCCTGCGCGGCGTGTTCCACGCGGCGGGCGTCCTGTCCGACGCCGTCGTGCGCAACCTCGACGCGGCGGACGTGGCCCGGGTGCTGGCGCCGAAGGTCGACGGAGCCGCCGAACTGGACCGGTTGACGGCGGACGACCCGCTCGACCTCTTCGTGCTGTTCTCCTCGGCCGCCGGGCTCGTCGGCAACGTCGGACAGTCCGCCTACGCGGCGGCCAACACGTACATGGACGCGCTGGCGGTGGCCCGCCGGGCCGCGGGCCGACCCGCCCTCAGCGTCCAGTGGGGCACCTTCGACGGCATCGGCCTGGCGGCCCGGTCCGCCGAGCGCGGTGAGCGTCTCGCGGACCGCGGCATGGACGGCTTCGAGGCCGCCGAGGCCTGGCGGGCGCTGGAGTCGTTCCTCGCGGACGGCGAGAGCCTCGTGGGATACGTGGCCCTGGACCCGCGGCGCTGGTTCGAGACGTACCCGGCGGCGGCGGGCCTGCCCAGCTGGAGCCTGCTGCGCACCGCGCGGGAGCCGGGCACCGGCTCGGGCGGGGACTTCCGCCAGTTGCTGGGCGGCTGCCCCGAGGGGGAGCGGCACGCGGTGGTCGAGGAGCGCGTACGGCAGCTCGCCGGCCGGGTGCTGCGGCTGTCCGCGGACTCCATCGACCGCGAGACGCCGCTCAAGTCCCTCGGGCTGGACTCGCTGATGAGCCTGGAGCTGCGCAACCGGCTGGAGGCCGATCTGGGGCTGCGGCTGTCGCCGACGCTCCTGTGGACGTACGGGGCGCTGCGGCCGCTGGCCGGCGCGCTGGTGGAGCGGCTCGCGGAACAGGAGGCCTGACGGTGGCACAGGACGACGGCAGGGCGCAGGGCGCGGCCCGCGCCACCCCGGTGAGCCGGGCCATGGAGACCATCCGCGCCCTGCGCGAGGAGCTGGCGGCGCTGCGGGGCGCCCAGCCGGTCGCCGTGGTCGGCGTGGGCCTGCGGGCCCCCGGCGGCATCGAGGACCTCGACGGCTACTGGTCGGCGCTGGCGTCGGGGACGGACGCGGTGCGCCCGATCCCGCCGTCGCGGCGGGCCCCCTTCGGGGACGCCTGGGACGACGTGCCGCACCGGGGCGGGTTCCTGGACGGGGTGCTGGACTTCGACGGCCCGTTCTTCGGTGTGGCACCCCGCGAGGGGCGCTCCCTGGACCCGCAGCACCGGATGCTGCTGGAAGTGGTCTGGGAGGCCCTGGACGACGCCGGCATCCCGGCCGGCCGGGCGTCGGCCGCCGCGACGGGCCTGTACGTGGGCATCACCGGCCAGGACTACCGCGAGTGGATGCGCGAGGGGCCCGACTCGTACTGGGCGACCGGCAACGGGCACTGCTTCTCCGCCGGGCGGCTCGCGCACACGCTGGGCCTGACCGGTCCGGCCATGGCCGTGGACACGGCCTGCTCCTCCTCGCTGGTGACGGTCCACCTGGCACGGCAGGCGCTGCGCAGCGGGGAGTGCGACATCGCGGTGGCCGGCGGGGTGAACCTGGTGCTGTCACCGCACGGGACCGCGCTCGCGGCGCGCACCGGCGCCCTGTCCCCCGACGGGGTGTGCCGTCCGTTCGACGCGCGGGCCAACGGCTTCACCCGTTCCGAGGGGTGCGGCATCGTGGTCCTCAAGCGGCTCGCGGACGCGGTGCGCGACGGCGACCGGGTGCACGCGGTCATCCACGGTTCGGCGGTCAACCACGACGGCCGGGCCTCGGGCTTCACCGCGCCCAACGTGCTGGCGCAGACCCGGCTGGTGGAGCGGGCGCTGGCGGAGGCGGGCCTCGGGCCGGCCGACATCGGCCATGTGGAGGCGCACGGCACCGGTACCTCGCTGGGCGACCCGATCGAGGTGGAGGCGCTGGCGGCGGCCCTGGGCCGGCCCGGCGGCGCGGGGGCGCCGGTCCTGCTCGGTTCGGCCAAGGCGAACCTGGGCCACACGGAGTCGGCGGCGGGCGTGCTGGGGCTGATCAAGGCCATGCTGAGCCTGCGGCACCGGGCGGTGCCGCCCGTACCGCACTTCACGACGCTGAACCCGCGGATCGACCTGTCGGGGACGGACTTCCGCATCCCGACCCGGCTGGAACCGTGGCCGGCGGGCGCCGGGGCCTACGCGGGCGTCAGCTCCTTCGGGATGAGCGGCACCAACGCGCACGTGGTACTCGGCGCACCTGATCCGGAGCCGGAGCCGGCCGCCGTCGCCGTGACCGGTTTCGAGGTGTCGGCCCGGACCCCCGCCGCGCTGCGGTCCTACGCGGGACGGCTGGCCGCCCGACTGGGCGGCATCAAGGACGAGGAGTACGCCGCCTTCGCCTACACCGTCACCCACGGCCGCACGGCCCTGGCCACCCGCGTCCGGGTCGCGGCGGCCGACCGGCACCGGGCGGCGGCCGCGCTGAGCGCCGTCGCCGAGGGCCGGACCCCGCCGGAGGTCAGCGAGGTCCCGGCGGACGCCGCCGCCGCCTTCCCGGACCTGCCGCGCCGGGTCGTCGACCTGCCGGCGTACCCGTGGGAGCGGCGTCGCTACGCCCCCTTCGACGCGGAACACCCGTCCGCCGGCTGACCGTCCCGCGGGTACGCGGGAGGGCCGGTCCCGGATGGTGATCCGGGACCGGCCCTCCCCGCGCGACGCCGTCCGGTCAGACCGCGGCCGCGTCCTGGATCAGGGCGACGACCGCGGCGACGGTGAGGTCCTTGGTCAGCGCCTCCAGGGGGACGTCGACGGCGAACTCGCGCTTGACGGACGCGGTGAGCTCGACGACGCCGAGCGAGTCGATCTCCAGCTCCTCCAGCCTGGCCTGGTCCGTGATCGCGTCGGGCTCCGCCCCGAAGTCGACGAGCTCGCGCTCGACGAAGGCACGGACGGAAGCAAGATCGGCGGGCTGGGGCACGACATCCTCGTCTCTGAATCCTGAGCAGTGAAACGCGCAGCAGCCTAACAACGGGTGGACTACGCCCGGCTAAAGCGGCACTTTCATCCCGCTGACCGCGGCGCTAAACCAGCCTTGCCCGCCCTGTCGACCCCTCCTATATTCCCGGTGAACGCTCGGCCGAGACGTTCAGAGAGGGAGACCTGCACATGCTCCGGATGCTGCTGAGGCGGCTTCTCCTCATTCCGCTCAAGCTCGTCCTGCGGCCCCGTGTCAGCGGTGTCGAGAACCTGCCGGAGTCCGGCCCCTTCATCATCGCGGCGAACCACTTGTCCTTTTTCGACTCGATATTCATCGCCCTGCTGGTGCCGCGACGCCTGTACTTCGTCGGGAAGCAGGGGTGGCTCGAGATGCCGGGCCTCAAGGGCAGGCTGCAGGGGCTGTTCTTCCGCTCCGTCGGGATGATCTCCGTGGACAGCACGAGCGGCTCCGCGACCATGGCGGGCCTGGAGACGTCGCTGCGGATCATGCGCGAGGGGCACGGGGTGGGCGTGCACATCGAGGGCACCCGGTCCCCCGACGGCCGCCTGTACAAGGGCAACACGGGCACGGCCTGGATCGCGCTGCGGAGCGGGGCACCGGTGGTCCCCTGCGGGCTGACCGGCACGGAGCGGGTGCACCCGGCCGGCGCCAAACGGCTCCATGTCTCCCGCTTCGACGTCCGCTTCGGCGCCCCGCTGGCCTTTCCCGAGCACGCCGGACGCGAGGACGACCGGCGCGTGCGCCGCGCCGTGACGACCCGGATCACGCAGGAGATATCCGCTCTGACCGGCCAGGAGTACGTGGACCTCTACGCCGCGACGGTCAAGAGCCGGGCGGCGGAGGAATCCCGGACCAGGGCGGCGACAAGCACGGAATAAGAAGGGCTTTAGCCGCCGCCGATAGTTTCGTTTCCGAGCGCGACTTGACCACCGAGAGAGGTTCTCGTGAAGATTCTCCGCCAGGAAGACAAGAAGTTCGGCGTAACCGTCGAGGGTTTCGATCTCACCACCGCCACGGAAGCGGATTTCGAAGAGATCAAGAACCGCGTGTACAGCGACAAGATCGTCGTGCTGCGCAACCAGCACCTCTCCTCCCCGGAATTCGCCGACCTCGGCCGCCGCCTCGGCACCGTGGAGACGTACTACGAGCCCATGTACCAGCACCCGGAGGTCTCCGAGATCTTCGTGTCCTCGAACGTGGCCAGCGCGGACGGCACCCAGGTCGGCGTCCCGAAGACCGGCAAGTTCTGGCACGCGGACTACCAGTTCATGCCGAACCCCTTCGGGCTGACCCTCATCTACCCGCAGGTCGTCCCCAAGAAGAACCGCGGCACCTTCTTCATCGACATGGGCCGCGCCTACGAGGGCCTGTCCGACGAGCTGAAGCACGCCGTCGAGGGCACCCGCGCGGTCCAGAACGTCAGCCGCTACTTCAAGATCCGTCCCGAGGACGTCTACCGTCCCGTCGGTGAGCTGGTCGACGAGATCCAGGCCAAGACGCCCCCGTCGCCCCACCCGACCGCCTTCAAGCACCCCGCCACCGGCGAGACCGTCCTCTACATCAGCGAGGGCTTCACCACCGGTCTGATCGACGCGGACGGCAACCCGCTGGACAAGTCCCTGCTGACCGCCCTCCTGGAGGCGAGCGGCCAGCTGGACGACACGTTCGAGCACGAGAACATCCACCTGCAGACCTTCGAGCAGGGCGACCTCCTGGTCTGGGACAACCGCAGCCTCGTCCACCGGGCCCTGCACACCGCGACGCCGGAGCCCGCCGTCTCGCACCGCGTGACCGTGTACGACCAGTACCCCTTCTACGAGGGCCTCGGCGCCTGACGCGGTACGCGCTCCCGCCGGCCCCACGAGTCCCGCTCTACAGAGGTGAAGAATGACCGCTCCCCAGTGCCCGGTTGCCCATGAGGTGTTCGACCAGCAGTACATGAACGACCCCTACGGGACCTACGCGTCCCTGCACGAGAAGGGGCCCGTCCACCGCATCATGACCCCCGAGGGCTTCCCGGCCTGGCTGGTCACGGGCTTCGAGGAGACGCGGGACGCGCTCGCCGACCGGCGGCTCGTCCGCAGCATCGAGTACGCCGGTGAGGACTACCGCACCCTGCCCCTCCCGGCCGAGTTCAGCACCAAGACCGTCGCCACCGAAGACGGCGCCGAACACATGCGGCTGCGCAAGTTCATGAACAAGTCGTTCGCGATCAAGCGCGTGCGCGCCCTGCGCAAGCGCGTGGCCGAGCTGACCGACGGCTACATCGACGCGATGGGCGAGTCCGGCGAGACCGACCTCATGACGGCGATCGCCCTGCCCCTGCCGATCACCATCACCGGCGACATCATGGGCGTCCCCGACGAGGACCGCGCGAACTTCCAGTACTGGACCGACTCCATGCTGGGCATCAACACCGAGGTCGTGCGCGAGGCCGGCGCCACGATGCTGGGCTTCCTCAAGCGGCTCATCGACGACAAGCGCACCAACCCGGGCGACGACATCTTCTCCGACTGGATCGCCTGGACGGACGACGACGGCAAGCACCTCGACGACCACGAGCTGATCGGCCTGGGCTTCATGGTCCTGCTCGGCGGCTACGACACCACCGTCGGCATGATCGGCGGCGGCATGCTCGCCCTGCTGAACGACCGGCCCAAGCTGGAGCGGCTCCGCGCCAATCCGGAGCAGATCCCCGACGCCGTCGAGGAGCTGCTGCGCCTGTACGGCACCGCCCATACCGGTGTGCGCCGCTTCGCCACCGAGGACATGACCATCGGCGGCGTGGAGATCAGGAAGGGTGACGTCGTCCTGTGCTCCATGGGCGCCGCGGACCGTGACCCGCAGCGCTTCGAGAACCCGGACGAGGTCGACCTCGACCGGCCCAACCTCACGCACATCGCCTTCGGCCAGGGCCCGCACTACTGCCCCGGCTCGGAGCTGGGCCGCATGGAGATCGCCATCGCCATCGAGACCCTGCTGCGCCGCCTGCCCAACCTGGAACTGGCCGCGCCCGCCGACTCCGTCCAGTGGCGCGAGGCCTACCTCATCCGCGCCCCCAAGGCCATCCCGATCCGCTACTGATCATGACCGACACCGAACTGCTGGCGCGGGTGCTCAAGCCCTACCGGGAGCACTGCCAGTACCTGAAGTCGTGCGAGGTGGCGGTAGGGGGTGACGGGCCGGCCGGGCTGGTCTCGGCCCGCTGCGAGTTCGAGATCCCGGAGTCGTGCTACATCGACGACACCGGGCACTTCAACTCCGTCGAGTTCAACATCTGTTACAACCAGATGCTGTACTACGTCATCGCGAAGTCGGTGCAGGACGGGCTCCTGGAGTCCTTCGCGCACTGGTCCATGGACGACTACTGGCAGCGGCAGCTGGCCGACTTCCTGATCACCGACTTCCGCAGCACCTTCAAGCGGGCCATGCGCGGCCGCCACTTCTCCGGCGAGATCCAGATCCTGGACGTCGTGGAGTGGGAGGGCAGCGACCTCCGCGAGCCGCTGCTCGTCGTCCACACCGCCTGCCGGTACTGGGACGAGAGCGGCGGCAACTGCCACGGCGAAGTGAAGATCGCCATCACCCATCCGACGACTGCGGTGCAACGATGACCATCGACCCCCGTGCGGCCGACCGCTTCCGGCGGCTCCCCCGGTCGGAGTGGCGGACGGAACTGGAGGCCCTCGTGGTCCGGGAGTTCCGTACGGCCCTGCTGATGACCGGGGACGAAACCGTTCCGCTCGACGAGAACTACTTCGACCTGGGCCTGACCTCGCTGCGCGCCACCGAGATCAAGCAGCGGCTGGAGGCCGGTCTCGGCGTCACGATCGACACGTCCGTGCTCTTCGGCAGCCCGACGGTCGACCGGCTCCTGGACCACCTGCTCACGCAGCCCCTGGACGGTGCGCCGGTGGACGGCCCGGCGACCGCCGCCGCGCCCGCCGCACCCGATCTGCGCAAGTCCCTGGTCGACGACCTGCTGAGCGACCTCTACCAGGCCTGACCACGTCTCTCCGGCAGGGCCCTCGCGGCCCTGCCGGATCTGGAGGAAAGACCGTGCCCAACACGCCCGCCCATGAGCAGGATGAGCTGGAGGCGTCCCGTGAGGCTCTCCGGCAGCACAAGCAGCTCCTCAAGGAGCTGATGCTGGAGAAGTACGAGCCCATCGCCATCGTCGGGGCGGGAATCCGCTTCCCGGGCGGCAACGACACCCCCGAGGGCTTCACCGAGTTCCTGCGCGCCGGCGGGGTCGGGACCGGCCCCATCCCCGAATCCCGCTGGAACGTGGCGGAGTTCGCGTCCGGCGGCGAGAACGCCAAGGGCAAGATCCTTCCGCACAGCGGCGGTTTCCTGGACGGCATCGACCGGTTCGACCCCCGCTTCTTCAACATCTCCCCCAAGGAGGCCCAGTACATCGACCCGCAGCAGCGGCTCGTACTGGAGACCGCCTGGGAGGCGCTGGAGCACGCGAACATCGACCCGACCGCGCTGCGCGGCGGCAACGGCGGCGTCTACGTCGGCATCAGCTGCGTCGACTACACCATCGAGATCGACGACCTGGCCTACGACGAGCTGGACGCCAACGTCGGCACCGGCACGGCCCACAGCGTCGCGGCCGGCCGCATCTCCTACTTCCTCGGCATGCGCGGTCCGAGCATGGCCATCGACACCGCCTGCTCCTCCTCACTGGTCGCCCTGCACCTCGCGGTCGAGGGCCTGCGGCGCGGCGAGTGCGAGATCGCGCTGTGCGGCGGCGTCAACGCCATCCACCACCCGCGCAACCACATCGTCTTCTCCCAGGCGGGCATGCTCTCGCCCGACGGGACGTGCAAGACCTTCGACGACTCGGCCGACGGCTACAGCCGCGCCGAGGGCTGCGGCATGGTCGTCCTCAAGCGGCTGTCCGACGCCCTGCGCGACGGCGACCGCGTGATCGCCCTCGTCCGCGGCACGGCGGTGCGCCAGGACGGCGAGAGCGGCGGCCTGACCGTCCCCAACGGCTCCGCGCAGGAGCAGGTGATGCGGGCCGCGCTGCGCGCGGCCGTGCTGGAGCCGGGCGACGTCTCCTACGTCGAGGCCCACGGCACCGGAACCTCGCTCGGCGACCCCATCGAGATGGGCGCCATCAACGGGGTGTTCTCCCGCTCCCACACCGCGGACGCGCCGCTCGTCGTCGGCTCGCTCAAGAGCAACATCGGACACATGGAGGCCGCCGCCGGCATCGGCGGCGTCGTCAAGGCCGCGCTCCAGCTGCAGAACGGCGAGATCTACCCGCACCTGCACGCGGACGAGCCCTCCTCGCACATCCCCTGGGCGACCATGCCCGTCGAGGTGCCGCACGAGGGCCGCGCCTGGACCGCGCCGGTCCGCCGCGCCCTGATCAACTCCTTCGGCTTCCAGGGCACCATCGCCTCCGCCGTGCTGGAGCAGCCGCCCGCACCGGCCGGCGGTGCGCACCCCGCACCGGAGCCGTCGGAGCCCGCGGAGCACGTCTTCACCCTCTCGGCCAAGGGCGAGAAGGCCCTGGCCCTCCAGACGCAGAACTACCGCGCCTTCCTCGCCGCGAACCCGGACGCCGACCTCGCCGACCTCTGCTACACCGGCAACATCGGCCGCGCCCACTTCGGCACCCGGCTGACCGGTGTCGTCCGTGACCGCGCCGAGCTGGAGGCGCTGCTGGACAAGGCCCCCGCGGCCGCCTCCGACCTGCGCAAGGTCGCGCTGCTCTTCACCGGGCAGGGCTCCCAGTACCCGGGCATGGGCCGCTCCCTGTACGAGGCGTACCCGGTCTTCCGCGAGCACCTGGACGCCTGCGACACGCTGTTCGCGCAGGCCGTCGGGCGGTCGGTGAAGGACCTCGTCCTGGGCACCGCCGAGGACGCCGAGGTGATCCACGAGACCCGCTACACGCAGCCGGCGCTGTTCGCCCTGGAGTACGCCACCGCGAAGCTCTGGCTCAGCTGGGGCATCGAGCCGAGCGTCCTGATCGGCCACAGCATCGGCGAGGTCGTCGCCGCCGCGATCGGCGGCCTGTTCTCGCTGGAGGACGCCGTGCGGCTGGTCGCCGCCCGCGCCCGGCTGATGCAGTCGGTGACCGCCCCCGGCGGCATGGTCGCCGTGACGGCGGCCGCCGAGGAGGTGGCGCCGCTGCTGGAACCGTACGAGGACGTCTCCTTCGCCGCGTTCAACGCCCCCGGCCAGTGCGTGATCTCGGGCGGGACGGCATCGCTCGCCGAGATCACCGCCGCGCTCACCGCCCGCGAGGTGCGGACGAAGACTCTGCCGGTCTCGCACGCCTTCCACTCGCCGCTGATGCACGAGGTGTTCGACGCGTTCCGCGAGGTCGTCTCCACGATCGACTTCCGGGTGCCCGAGCTGACCCTGGTCTCCAACCTGACCGGCGCGGTGGCCGACCCGGCCGAACTGGCCACCCCCGAGTACTGGGTGCGCCACATCGGCGAGCCGGTCGACTTCAGCGCCGGGATGGCCACCATCGGTGCCCGCGGCCGCCACGCCTTCATCGAGGTCGGGCCCGCCGCGACGCTGCTGGGCCTGGGCCGGCGCATCCTCGACGCCCGCGACCACGTGTGGGTGGCGAGCACCGGCGCCCAGGACACCGCCGGCTCCACGGCCCGCAAGGCGCTCACCGACGTCTACGCGGCCGGCCTGCACGTCGACTGGGCCGGCTACCACGCGGGCCGCCCGCACCGCCGCGTCCCGCTGCCGCGCACGGTCTTCGACCGCAAGCGCTACTGGCTGCCGATCAACGGCGTCCGGCACTCCAAGGAGCTGGTGGCCGACGCCTCGCGCGTCCACCACCCGCTGCTCGGCCAGGAGGTCACCGACCCCGCCGGACGGGAGCGGGGTGTCCGGGAGTTCGCCGCGACCCTCGCCCCCGACCGCCCGGCCGAGCTCGCCGACCACGTGGTCATGGGCCAGGTGGTGTTCCCCGGAGCGGGCTACGTCGAGATCCTGCTGGCCCTCCAGGACGCCGTGTACGGCGAGACCGGCCGGCCGCTGGAGGGCGTGGACATCCTCGAACCGCTGATCCTCACCGAGGACCGGCCCACCGAGGTCCGCACCCGCCTGACGCAGCAGCCGGACGGCGGCGCCGAGGTGGAGATCGTCAGCCGGGTCGAAGGCGCCGGCCGGGCCATCGAGCGGCGGCACGCCGTCGCCCGGATCGCCGCCGGCTGGACCCCGCTGCCCGAGCTGGAGCAGGCGGCGGCGGAGCTGTCCGCCCGGGCCGCCGCCGACACCGGCGGGCCGGCTCGGCCCCGCGCCGCGCGGACGACCTGTACGCCGACTTCGCCGACCTCGGTCTGGAGTACGGACCCGAGTTCCGCCGCATCGAGCTGCTGTCCCGCGAGGGCGACGGCGTGGCCGTCGCCCAGCTCCTGGGCCTGCGGCCGGCGCGGTGGAGCACATGCCGCCGTCCGTCCTCGACAACGTCATCCAGTCCCTCGCGGCCGTCCTCGACAACGGCCACACCTACCTCCCGGTCGCGTTCGGCACCTTCCAGCTGCTGAAGAAGCCCAAGCAGGGCGCCCTGCGCAGCCTGGCGCGGATCACCGGCGAGGAGAGCGCCGACGGCGAACTCACCGCCGACCTGGTGCTGCTGGAGGGTGACCGGCCGCTGTTCGTCGTGCGCGACCTGGGCTTCAAGCGGGTGGCCAACACCGCCGGCGGGCCCCGCCGCAGGTTCTTCCACACCCCGCGCTGGACCAAGCGCTCGCTGGTGCGGCGCGGCAGCGAGGGAGCCCGCCGGATCCTGGTCGTCGGCCGGGACGAGAGCGCACTCGCCGGGGCCGTCCACGACCTGGAGGCGGCGGACGTCTCCCTGGCCTTCGCTCCGGACGCCGGCTCCGCGGCCCGCGCGGCCCAGGGCCTGGCGGGGCGTCCCACCGACGTCGCATGGTTCTGGCGCGCCCAGCCGGGCCCGGTCACCGAGGAACGGCTGCGCGCCGAGTCCGAGGCCAACTACCGGGACCTGCTCGCGCTGCTGGCCTCGCTGGAGCAGCAGGGCTTCGGCCGCGAACAGCGGCTGTGGCTCGTCACGGAGGGCGCCCAGCGGCTGCCGGGCGACGTGCCCGCGCCGGGTGCCGGCGCCGTGCCCGCCTCGTCCCTGTGGGGCTTCGGCCTCTCCCTGTGGAGCGAGTACCCGACGTACAAGGTCACCCTGGTCGACCTGCCGGAGGGCGGCGACGCACCGTCGCTGGCCGACGAGTGGCTGGCCGCGGAGGCGGAGGAGTTCCAGATCGGCTACCGGGCGGGCAACCGCCACGTGCGCCGGCTGCGCCCGGTGGAGCCGGCCGCCGCGGACGACGACAACTTCGAGCTCACCGTGACCGAGTACGGCGAGTTCGCCAACATCAGGCCGGTGCCGCTGGCCGACGTCGCCCCCCAGGGGGACGAGGTGCAGGTCCAGGTGCACGCCGCGGGCCTCAACTTCAAGGACGTGCTCAACGCGCTCGGCCTGCTCAAGCAGCACGCCGAGGACACCGGCGTGCCGTACCAGCCGCTGCCCCTGGGCTTCGAGGGCTCCGGCACGGTCCTCGCGGCCGGCCCGGACGCCGAGTTCGCCCCGGGCGACGAGGTCGTCCTCAGCCACCTCGGGTGCATGAAGCGCCGGGTGACGGTGCCGTCGGCCATGGCGGTGCGCAAGCCCGCGAACGTCGGCTTCGCCGAGGCGGCCGGTCTGGCCACCGCGTACGTGACCGCGTACTACGCCCTGCACGACCTGGCCGGCATCAAGGCCGGCGACAAGGTGCTGGTGCACGCCGCCGCGGGCGGGGTGGGCCAGGCCGCGGTGCAGCTGGCCAAACTCGCCGGAGCCGAGGTCATCGCCACGGCCAGCCCGCGCAAGCAGGCCCTGCTGCGCGCCCAGGGCGTCGAGCACGTCCTGAACTCCCGCTCCCCGGAGTTCGCCGGGCGGATCATGGAGATCACCGGCGGGGCGGGCGTCGACATCGTCCTCAACAGCCTGAACAAGGAGTACATCGCCGAGGGCATGCGGGCCCTGGGCCGGGGCGGGCGCTTCGTGGAGCTCGGCAAGATCGGCATCTGGTCCGCGGAGCAGGCGCGCGAGGCGCGTCCGGACGTGGCCTACCACAACTTCGACCTCAGCGAGTTCCCCGAGCACGAGCTGCGCGCGGTGAACAAGCAGATCCTGGAGACCGTCGCCGGCCTCCTGGAGCGGGAGGAGATCCGGCCCGTCCCGACGACCACGTACTCCCTGGAGGAGATCGAGGAGGCGTTCGGGGTCCTCAGCCGGGGGGCGAACATCGGCAAGCTCGTCATCGACCTCGGCCCGTCGGGCGACCGCCCGGCCCGGCCCGTGGAGATCACCCCGGACGCCACCTACCTGATCACGGGTGGTCTGGGCGCCATCGGCACCGTCACCGCCGAACGCCTGGTCGCCCTGGGCGCCCGGCACATCGGCCTGGTCAGCCGGCGGGCCGTGTCCGCCGAGCGGACCGCGGCCATCGCGGCCGGCCTCGGCGAGGGGGTCTCGGTCACCGCCCACCAGGGCGACATCGCCCGCGCCGAGGACGTGCTCCGCATCGCCGAGGACCTCAAGGCGTCCGGCAGGCCGCTCGCGGGCGTCTTCCACGGCGCCGGCGTCCTGGCCGACATGCCGATCTCGGCGATGGACTGGGGATGCGTCGAGAAGGTCTTCGAGGCCAAGGTGTTCGGCACCTGGCAGCTCGACCGGGTCCTGCGGACCTTCCCCGAGGAGCCGTTCCTCGTGGGCTACTCCTCGGTGGCCTCGGTGCTGGGACCGGTGGCGCAGGGCAACTACGCGGCGGGCAACGCCTTCATCGACACGGTGATGCAGTGGCGCTCCGCGGCCGGCCTGCCCGGCCTCAGCATCGGCTGGGGGCCGTGGGCCGAGGTGGGCATGGCCGCGAACCTCAGCGCCGAGCTGATCCGCGGCATCGAGGGTCAGGGCATGCGGTTCCTCAAGCCGACGGACGGCGCGCGGTGCCTGTTCAAGGCGCTGGGCGGCAGCGAGTCGCACGTCACCGTCGGCGAGTTCGACTGGGACCGGTACGCGTCCGGCCGTCCGGCGGTCAGCGCGCTCTACCGCGAGGTGGCGCGGGCGTCGGCCGCGGCGGTGCGCACCGTCGACCTGGAGGCGCTGCGGGCCCTGCCCCGGGCCGAGCGCCGGGCCACGGTCAACGAGCTGATCCGGGAACGGATCGCCGTGCTGCTGCACTTCGAGGGCGCGGACGACGTACCGGCGGACGCGAAGTTCACCGAGCTGGGGCTCGACTCCCTGGTGGCCGTCGAGCTGAAGAACGCCCTGGAGGCGGGCTTCCAGGTGCCGCTGCCGACGTCGATCGTGTTCGACTACCCGTCGATCCTGCTGCTGGCCGAGTACCTGGACCAGGAGATCGCCCCGCCGGCCGCCGACGGGACGGCCGAGCCCCGGGCGCCGAAGGACGTCCGGGAGCTGTCCGAGGCGGACGCCGACGCCGAACTCGCCGACCTGATGGACCTGTGACGCGGTGAAGGAGTACATCGAGTCCCTGTCGGGGCTCTCCCAGAAGCAGCTGGTCCTGATGCTGGCACGGCAGCGGCTGCGCGAGAGCGAGGGCATCGCCGTCACCGGGCTCGCCTGCCGCCTGCCGGGCGGCCTGGACAGCCCCCGGCAGTACTGGGAGGCGCTGCGGGACGGCCGGGTGGTGGCCGGTACCGGCGGGATACCCGTCGACTCCACCGGCCGCCCCCGGTGGAACGTGGCCGCGCCCGACCTGGCCCACCTGGCCGGTCTGCTCGGCCAGGGCTCCTACCTGGCGGACATCGACCTCTTCGACGCCGAGCGCTTCGGCATCGGCGAGGAGGAGGCGGCCTTCATGGACCCGCAGCAGCGGCTGCTGCTGACGGTGGCCGCCGAGGCGCTGCGGGACGCGGGGGCGGAGCCCGGCACCGACGCGCGGGTCGGCGTGTTCGCCGGGGTGAGCACCGTCGAGTACAACTACGCCTGCCTGCGCAACGGGGTGGGGCCCGAGGGGCTGTCCCCGTACATGGGCACCGGTGGCGCGCTGAGCGCCACCGCGGCCCGCGTCGCCACCGGGCTGCGCCTGGGCGGGCCGGTGCTCACCGTCGACACGGCCTGCTCCTCGGCGCTGACCGCGCTGCACCTGGCGTCGCACGCGCTGCGGGCCCGGGAGTGCGACCTCGCCGTCGTCGGCGCCTGCCACCTGCTGCTGGCGCCGTTCACCACGGCCGTGTTCGCCCAGGCGGGCATGGTCTCGCCGACGGGCCGCAGCCGGCCCTTCGACGCGGCGGCCGACGGGCACGTGCGGGGTGAGGGCTGCGGGGTGCTGGTGCTCAAGCGGCAGTCCGACGCCAAGGCGGACGGGGACGTCCCGTACGCGGTGGTCCGCGGCAGCGGCATCCACCAGCACGGTGACCGGCCCGCCATGGCCGCGGCGTCCGCGCTGGGCCAGCGGCGGGTCATCGCCGACACGCTGCGCTCCGCCGCGATCGACCCGCACGCCGTGAGTTACGTCGAGGCGCAGGCCAACGGCTCGAAGCTGGGCGGGGTGATCGAGGCGGAGACCCTCGCGGGGGTCTACGGCCGGGACGCGGCGGACGCCCCCGAGCTGCTCGTCGGCTCGGCCAAGGGCACCCTCGGCTACCTGGAGACGGCGTCCGGCGCGGCCGGCCTGATCAAGGCCGCGTTGGCGCTGAACCACCGCACGGTCCCGGTGCAGCCCGGCTTCGACGTGCCGGACCCGGCGATCCCGTGGCAGCGCATGGCCCTGCGGGTGCCGACGGCCTCGCAGCCGTGGCCGGACGCGCCGCGGCGGCTGGCCGGGGTGAGTGCGTTCGGCTTCACCGGAACCAACGCGCACGTCCTGCTGGAGGGCGTGGACGGACCCCCGCGGCAGGCGCCGGGACCGGCGCCCGTACGCGGCCGGCGGTACTGGCCGGAGGGCAACCAGTGGACTTGAGGAGCGAGGAGCCGGACATGTACCACCCGCAGTTGCAGACGCTGGACCGTACGGCGGCCTTCCACGCAGCCGAACGCCCGGACCGGACGGCCGTGGTCTGCGAGGGCCGCGAGGTCGGTTACGGGGAGCTGCACCGGCGCAGCAACAGGACGGCCCGCGCCCTGCACGCCGCCGGGGCGGTGCGCGGCTCCCGGGTGGCGTACCTGGGCAAGGAGTCGGAGCACTACTACGACATCCTCTTCGGCTGCGCGAAGGCCGGTACGGTCCTGGTCCCGATCAACTGGCGGCTGACGGCCTCCGAGGTGGACCACATCCTGCGGGACTCGGGGACCGCGCTGCTCTTCGTCGAGGACGAGTTCCTCGACGTCGCGCACAAGGCGGCCGCCGAACTGCCCTCGCAGGTGCGGATCGTCGCCCTCGACGGCCCGGCGGGCCCGGGCAGCGGATTCACCGCCTGGCAGGCGGGGCACTCGGACGCCGATCCGGAGGCGTCCGCCTCACCCGACGACCCGATCGCGCAGATCTACACGAGCGGCACCACGGGCCTGCCCAAGGGCGTGGTGCTCGCGCACCGCAGCTTCTTCAAGGTGCGCGACGCCCTCGCGTCCGAGGGCCTGGGGTGGATCGACTGGTGTGAGGACGACGTCAGCCTCATCGGCATCCCCGGTTTCCACATCGGCGGCCTCTGGTGGGCCACGCAGGGCTTCAACGCGGGCGTCACCAACGTCGCGATGCGGATGTTCGTCAGCGGCGAGGCGGTGCGGCTGATCCGCGAGCACGGGGTCAGCACCACCTGCCTGGTCCCGGCGATGCTGCAGATGATGCTGGCCGAACCGGGCGCGGACACCGCCGACTTCGCGACCCTCCGCAAGATCGTCTACGGCGGCTCGCCCATCTCCGAGAGCCTGCTCCAGGAGTGCCTGGAGCGGATCGGCTGCGAGTTCGCCCAGATCTACGGGCTCACCGAGACCGGGAACACCGCGGTGTGCCTGCCGCCGCACGAGCACGTGGCCGGCGGGGCCCGGCTGAAGGCGGCCGGGCGGCCCTACCCGGGCTTCGAGGCCAAGATCGTCGACCGGGCGGGCCGGGTGCTGCCCACGGGCGGGATCGGCGAGGTGTGCCTGCGCACGCCGTCGCGGATGCTCTCGTACTGGGGGCTGCCCGAGGCCACCGCGGACACCCTCGTGGACGGCTGGATCCACACCGGCGACGCCGGCTACCTCGACGACGGCGGCTACGTGTTCATCTGCGACCGGATCAAGGACACGATCATCGTGGCCGGCGAGAACGTCTATCCGGCCGAGATCGAGAACGCGCTGGCCCGGCACGAGGCCGTGGTGGAGGCGGCGGTCGTGGGCGTCCCGGACGAGCGGTGGGGCGAGGCCATCCACGCGTTCGTCGTGGTCAGGCCCGGTCACCAGGTCAGTCCGCGGCAGCTGGTGCTCGCCCTGAAGGGCACCGTCGCCGACTTCAAGATTCCGTCCGGTTTCGAGTTCATCGAGACGCTGCCGCGCAACCCCAGTGGAAAGATCCTCCGACGGGAACTGCGCGACCGTTTCTGGCAGGACCGGGAGCGTCAGGTCAACTGATGCCCACGGGCGTCGTGTTGGCGCCTGTTCCCCCACTTCCCGTCCCGAACCAGCGAGAAAGCAGGCAGCCGGATGGCTTCCCTCAGCACCATACGCAACGTCATCAACGCCGTGTCGTACGTCTCGGTCAAGGCGGCCGGCGGCCCGGCCTGGAAGCTGTTCCACGGCGCGCCGCCCCGCACCCCGGTCCGGCCCGAGCAGCGGGAGGTCCACGACCGCGCCGAGCAGGAGACGCTCACCGTCGGCGGCCACGAGATCCGCACCTACCGCTGGGGCAACGGCGAGAAGCCCGTCCTGCTGGTGCACGGCGTGAGCGGGCGGGCCGCGAACTTCGCCGGCTTCGTCGCGGGCATCGAGGCGCTCGGCCTGACCGCCGTCGCCTACGACGCCCCCGGCCACGGCTCGTCGGGCGGCTCGACCTGCACCATCCTGGAGCACGGCGCCGTCATGACGGCGATGCAGCAGCGGTACGGCGACTTCCACGCCGTCATCGGGCACTCCTTCGGCGGCACCTCCGCCTACCTGGCGGCCCGCCGCGGCCTCGTCACCGAGCGGCTCGTCTCCCTCTCCTCCGTGGCGGACTTCGGGTCGCTGCCGGACACCTTCTGCGGCCAGCTCGGCCTGCGCCCCGCGCTCGCCACCGAGCTGCGCCGGCGCACCGAGCTGTTCTTCGCGCCCGAGCAGGACGTCTGGAACCGCTTCTCCGCCGACCACCGGCCGGAGGAGGTCACGGCGCGGATCCTCGTCGTCCACGACGAGAACGACCGCGAGGTCGGCGTCGACCAGGGCCGCAGGCTGGCCGCGAGCTACGGCGACCGGGCTGAGCTGCTCGTCACGAGCAAGCTCGGCCACCGCCGGATCCTGGGCGACCCCGAAGTCATCGGCAGGGTACTGGACTTCCTCAAGGACTGACCGGCGGGCGGCGGCACACGCGGCGGGCCGGCGGACGGAACAGACGAGCGGACGAGCGGACGAGAGAGAGCGATGAGCAGCAAGCCTGGGACCACAGCCGGCCATCCGGAGCCGCACGCGCCGGCCGAACCGATCGCCGTGATCGCCATGGCCTGCCGCCTGCCGGGCGCGGCCGGACCACGCGCCTTCTGGCGCCTCCTGCGGGACGGGGCGAGCGCCGTCAAGGACGTCCCCGCGGACCGCTGGAACGCCGAGGAGTTCTACGACGGGGACGCGCAGCGGCCGGGCCGTGTCAACACGCGGCGCGGCGGCTTCCTCGACGACGTCGCCGGTTTCGACGCGGAGTTCTTCGGCATCTCCCCGCTGGAGGCCGAGGCGATGGACCCGCAGCAGCGGCTCGTGCTGGAGCTGGGCTGGGAGGCCTTCGAGAACGCCGGCCTGCGCCCGTCCGAGGTCCGCGGCAGCGCCGCGGGCGTCTTCGTCGGCTCCATCGCCGCCGACTACGAGGCCCTGCTCGCGCAGCAGGGACCCGAGGCGATCGGCCCGTACGCCTTCACCGGCCTGCAGCGGGCGCTCGTCGCCAACCGCCTCTCCCACTTCTTCGGCCTCACCGGCCCCAGCATGACGGTGGACACGGGCCAGTCCTCCTCCCTCGTCGCGGTCCATCTGGCCTGCGAGAGCCTGCGTCGCGGCGAGTCCGAGCTCGCGCTCGCCGGCGGCGTGCACCTCAACCTGATCCCGGAGAGCGCCGTGCGCGCCTCGCAGTTCGGGGTGCTGTCCCCGGACGGCGAGTGCTACACCTTCGACGCCCGCGCCAACGGTTTCGTACGCGGCGAGGGCGCGGCCGTGGTCCTGCTCAAGCCGCTGGCCCGGGCCCTCGCCGACGAGGACGAGATCGTCTGCGTCATCCACGGCAGCGCCGTCAACAACGACGGCCGCGGTGAGGGGCTCGGCGTGCCGAACCCGGACGCGCAGGGCGACGTCATCCGCGCCGCCCTGCGGCGGGCGGGCGTCACGGCCGCCGACATCGGCTACGTCGAGCTGCACGGCACCGGCACCCGGCGCGGCGACCGGCTGGAGGCCGAGGCGCTGGGCGGTGTCTTCGCGGCCGGCCGCAAGGCCGTCGGCCCGCTGCGGGTCGGCTCGGTGAAGACGAACATCGGCCACCTGGAGGGCGCGGCGGGCATCGCCGGGCTGCTCAAGGCGGCCCTCAGCGTCCGGCACGGGGAGATCCCCCGCAGCCTCAACTTCGAGCGGCCGAGCGACCTGGTGCCCCTGGACCGGCTGGGGCTCGCCGTCCAGCGGGAGCACGGAGCGTGGCCCGGCGGGAGCCGCCCGCGGCTGGCCGGGGTCAGCTCCTTCGGCGTCGGCGGCACCAACTGCCACGTGGTCATCGGCCAGGCCCCGCCGCGGTCCGCCGCCGCTCCGGCCGGTGAGAGCGCCGCGGGCGCCGTCGTGCCGTGGGTGCTCTCGGCCCGCAGCACCGCCGCGCTGCGCGACCAGGCCCGGGTCCTCGGCGAGCGATTCGCCGCCGACCTCGGCCTGACCCCCGCCGACGTGGCCTACTCACTGGCCGCCACCCGTGACCGGATGGAACACCGGGCCGTGCTCGTGGCGGGCACCCGGCGGGAGTTCCTGACCGGCCTGGACGCCCTCGCGCAGGACCGCCCCGCGCCGGGCCTCTTCCGCGGGCGGGTCCGCCGCCCGGCGCGTACGGTCTTCGTCTTCCCCGGCCAGGGCTCGCAGTGGGAGGGCATGGCGGTGGAGCTGATGGAGACCTCGGAGGTCTTCCGGGCGTCCGTCGAGCGGTGCGCCGCGGCCCTCGCGCCCCACACCGACTGGTCGTTGACGGAGGTCCTGCGCGGGACGCCGGGGGCGCCCGGGCTGGACCGGGTGGACGTGGTCCAGCCCGTGCTGTTCTCGGTGATGGTGTCGCTGGCCGCCCTGTGGCGCTCGCACGGCGTGGAACCGGACGCGGTGGTCGGCCACTCGCAGGGCGAGATCGCCGCCGCCTGCGTGGCGGGGGCGCTCTCACTGGAGGACGCGGCCCGCGTCGTCGCCCTGCGCAGCCGGGCCATCGTCCGCCTCGCGGGCACCGGCGGGATGATGTCGGTGGCCCTGTCCCCGCAGGAGCTGGAACCGCTGCTCGCCCGCCACCCGGGCGAGCTGGCCCTGGCCGTGGTCAACGGCCCCTCGTCGGCCGTGGCCGGGGGGTCCCCCGGCGCCCTCGCCGCCCTGCGCGCGGTCTGCGAGGACGCCGGCGTCCGTACGCACACCCTTCCGGTCGACTACGCCTCGCACTCCCCGCAGGTCGAGGCGGTCGCCGACGAGGTGCGCGCGGCCCTGGGCGGCATCCGGCCCCGCGCGTCCCGCGTCCCCTACTGCTCCAGCACGACCGGGGAGTTCCTCGACACCCGGGCGCTCGACGGCGACTACTGGTACCGCAACCTGCGCGACACCGTGCGCTTCGACCGCTCGACACGGACCCTTCTGGACGCCGGCTTCGACCTGTTCGTCGAGATCAGCCCGCACGCCGTGCTGGCCGCCGGGCTCGCCGACACCCTGGAGTCGCGCCCGGCCGGGTCCGGCACCGACGTCGGCGTGGTGGGCACGCTCGCCCGCGGCGAGGGCGGCCCGGACCGCTTCCTGCTGTCGCTGGCCGAGGCCCACGCGGGCGGCGCCGCCGCGGACCTGGCCGGGGTGGCCCGGGCCGCCGGGGGCCGCCGGGTCCCGCTGCCCACCTACCCCTTCCAGCGGCGCCGGCACTGGCTGCGCACCCGGCCGCGCCCCGCGGCCGGGGACTCCGGCGGGCCGGCCGTACCCGTCGAGCCCGTGCCCGGCGGGGCCGTGCCCGCGGCGGCGGCCGCCGGCCCGTCCGGCGCGGACCCGCTGGATCTCGTACTCGACCACGCGGCCGCGCTGCTCGGGCACGCGGAGCCGGCGGACGTCGACCCGCACGGCGCCTTCCGCGACCTCGGCTTCAACTCCCTGACCCTGGTGCAGCTGCGGCGGCGCCTCGCCGAGGCCACCGGCCTGCGGCTGCCCGCCACCCTGTTCTTCGACTTCCCCACGCCCGACGCCACCGCGCGGCGACTGCGGGAGCTGGCCGGCGGCCGGCCGCAGGAGCCCGCGTCCCCACCCGCCGCACCGGCCTGCGCCGATGCGCGGGAGGACGCCGACGCCCCGCAGGACGGCGGTGCGCGGGAGGACGATGGCGACCCCGTCGTCATCGTGTCGATGGCCTGCCGCTACCCCGGCGGCGTCGACTCCCCCGATGACCTCTGGCGGCTCGTCACCGAGGGCGGCGACGCCATGTCCGACTTCCCCGCCGACCGCGGCTGGGACCTGGACGCCCTGCACGACCCGGATCCCGCCCGCCCCGGCACCACGTACGCCCGCCGGGCCGGCTTCCTCCTGGACGCGGCCCGATTCGACACGGCCCTGTTCGGGATCAGCCCGCGCGAGGCCCTGGCGATGGACCCCCAGCAGCGGATCATGCTCGAACTGGCCTGGGAGACCTTCGAACGGGCGGGCATCGACCCCCGGTCGGTCCGCGGCCACCGCACCGGCGTGTTCGTCGGAGCCATGCCCTCCGGCTACGGGCCCCCGCTGCACGAGGCCCCCAGGAACGCCGAGGGCCACCTGCTCACGGGCTCCGCACCCAGCGTCATATCCGGCAGGATCAGCTACGTCCTGGGCCTCCGGGGGCCCGCGCTGACCGTGGACACCGCCTGCTCGTCCTCCCTGGTCTCCCTGCACCTGGCCGCGCAGGCCGTCGAGCGCGGCGAATGCGACGCGGCGCTCGCCGGAGGCGTCACCGTCATGGCCAACCCGGGGATGTTCACCGAGTTCAGCCGCCAGCGCGGCCTGGCCGCCGACGGCCTGTGCAAGGCGTACTCCGCGGACGCCGACGGCACCGGCTGGAGCGAGGGCGCGGGCCTGCTGCTGCTGGAACGCCTCTCCGACGCACGCCGCCACGGACACCCGGTCCTCGCGGTCGTCAAGGGCACCGCCACCAACCAGGACGGCGCCAGCAACGGACTGACCGCCCCGCACGGCCCCTCCCAGGAGCAGGTCATCCGCGCGGCACTCGACGCCGCCGGGCTCGCCCCGCACGAGGTGGACGCGGTCGAGGGCCACGGCACGGGCACCGTGCTCGGCGACCCGATCGAGGCCGGGGCACTGCTCGCCACCTACGGGCCGGACCGGCCGGACGACGCCCCGCTGTGGCTGGGTTCCCTCAAGTCCAACATCGGCCACACCCAGGCCGCGGCCGGGGTCGGCGGCGTGATCAAGACCGTCCTCGCGATGCGCCACGGCCTGCTCCCGCGCACCCTGCACGCCGCGACCCCCTCCCCGCACATCGACTGGTCGGCGGGCGGCGTACGGCTGTTGCAGGAGCACCGGCCATGGCCGGCGGCCGCGGCCCCTCGCCGGGCCGCCGTCTCCTCCTTCGGCATCAGCGGAACCAACGCGCACGTGATCGTCGAGGAGCCGCCCGCACCGGCGCCCACGGCCGCACCGGCGGCCGCACCGGCCGGGGCCGGTACGCCCGTCGCCTGGCCGCTGTCGGCCGCCGACGAGGACGCGCTGCGCGAGAGCGCCGTCCGGCTGCGCGCCGCGGTGACCGGCGACCGACCGCCCGCGGTGGCCGACGTCGCTCACTCCCTGGCCACCGGCCGGGCCGGCCTGGCACACCGCGCGGTGGTCCTCGCCACCGGCCACGAGGAGTTCACGGCGGCGCTGACGGCCCTCGCGGACGGCACGGACAACGCCGCGGTGCACCGCGGCACCGCCGCCTCCGCCCCGGGCCGGCTCGCCTTCCTCTTCACCGGGCAGGGCAGCCAGCGGCCCGGCATGGGTCGCGAACTGTACGAGGCCTTCCCGGTGTTCGCCCAGGCGCTCGACGAGGTGTGCGGACACCTCGACGGGCTCCTGGAGGGCCCGCTGCGCCCCGTGATGTTCGCGCCGGAGGGCACCGCCGGGGCCGCGCTGCTGGACCGTACGGAGTGGACGCAGCCGGCGCTGTTCGCCTTCGAGGTCGCGCTCTTCCGGCTGGTCGAGGCGTGGGGGCTGCGCCCCGACCGGCTGCTCGGGCACTCCGTCGGCGAGCTGGCCGCCGCCCACGTCGCCGGTGTGCTGTCGCTGCCCGACGCCTGCACGCTGGTCGCGGCCCGGGCCCGGCTGATGGGGGCCCTGCCGGAGGGCGGCGCCATGGCCGCGCTGCACGCGCCCGAGGACGAGGTGCTCGGCCGGCTCGCCGGGCACGAGGACGTCGCCGGCATCGCCGCCGTCAACGGCCCCCGCTCCGTCGTGGTGTCCGGGGACGAGGACGTCGTGACCGAACTCCTTCACCACTTCCGGAAGTCGGGACGGCGCGGCAAGCTCCTCAACGTCAGCCACGCCTTCCACTCGCCGCTCATGCAGCCGATGCTGGAGCGCTTCGCCGACGTCGCCCGGTCGGTGACGTACCACGCGCCGCGGATCCCCGTCGTGTCGTACCGCACCGGGCGACCGGTGTCCGCCGCCGAGCTGTGCGGCCCCGAGTACTGGGTGGAGCACGTCAGCCTGCCGGTGCGCTTCCTCGACGGGATGACCGCCCTCGACGCGGACGGCGTACGGGCCTGCCTGGAACTGGGACCCGACGGCGTGCTCGGCGCCATGGCCCGCGCGTGCCTGCCCGAGCCGGGGGCCACCGTACTGGCGGCGGCGGCCCGGCGGGGCCGTCCGGAGCCGGCCACGCTGCTCGGCGCCCTGGCCGAACTGCACGTGCGCGGGACGACGGTGGCCTGGGACCGGGTGCTCTCCGGGCGGGGCGCGCGCCGGGTGGACCTGCCCGCCTACCCCTTCGGGGGCGCCGCGTACTGGCTGCCGCTGCCCGGTCCGGCCGGCGGGAGCCTGGCCGCCGCTGGCATCGGGTCGAGCGGCCACCCGCTGCTCGGCGCGGAGATCGAACTGCCCGGCCAGGACGGCCTGGTGTTCACCTCGCGGCTGTCGACGCAGACCCACCCGTGGCTCGCCGATCACGTCGTGGGGGGCACGGTCCTGGTCCCCGGTACCGCCTTCGTCGAGATGGCGCTGCGGGCCGGGTCGGCCGTCGGGGCCGCGGGGATCGCCGAACTGGTGCTGCGGCGCCCGCTGGAACTGGCCCCGGGCACGGTGGTGGACCTGCGCTGCCAGGTCGGGGCTCCCGGCCCGGACGGCGCGCGCACCGTCACGGTGCACTCCCGCCCGGCCGGGGCGGGCCGCGGGGAGCCGTGGACCGACCACGCCGGAGGCCTGCTGCAGGCTCCGGCGGCGCAGGACGAACCGGCGCCCGCCGCCCCGGCGGTGGTGCACCCGGCCGCGGAGCAGGAACTGCCGGACGGCACGTACGAGCGGCTGGCCGAGCTGGGCTTCGCGTACGGTCCGGGCTTCCGGGGACTTCGGTCGATGCGGCGCTCCGGCGGTGTGCTGCGGGCCGAGGTGGCCCTGCCGGACGGCCAGCGTCCCGCGGGGGCGGCGTTCGCGGCGCACCCGGCGCTGCTGGACGCCGCGCTGCACCCCTTCTTGGTGGACTCCCTCGACGCGGGCGGCCGGGAGGTCATGCTGCCCTTCGTGTGGCGCGGCGTACGGCTGTACGCCCCCGGGGCCGGAGCGGCCCGGGTGCGGCTGGAGGCCGGGCCGGGTGCGGGCACGTTCGCCCTGGAGCTGACGGACGACCGCGGGCGGCCGGTCCTGACGGCGGAGTCCGTCGTGTTCCGGGCCCGGCCGGCCGGGGACGACCCGGCGGCCGGCCTGCTCGTGGTCGACTGGTCGCCGGCCCCTCGGACGCGGACGGGGACGGAGCCTCAGACGGGGACGGGGACACGAACGGGGACGCAGGACGGGACCCGGTCCGCGGCCGTGGACGGCGGGCGCTGGGCGGTGCTGGGCTCCGACAGCCTGGGCCTGGCCACCGCGTTCAAGGCGCGGGACGTCGCGGTCACCTCCTTCGTGGACCTGCTCGCCCTGGACGGGGGGCTGGGCGCGGCGCGGGAGGTTCCCGACGTCGTGTTCGTGGCGGCGCGGGGCGAGACCCCGGACACCGCCGGGGCGACCCGCTCGGCCGCGCAGCGCACCCTGCTGCTGCTCCAGGAGTGGCTGACGGACACCCGGCTCGGCGACAGCAGGCTGGTCTTCGTCACCTCCGGAGCGGTGGCCGCGACCCCCGAGGACGGGGTGGTCGACCTGGCCGGCGCCGCCCTGTGGGGGCTGGTGCGCAGCGCGCAGACCGAGCACCCCGGCCGCTTCGTCCTGGTCGACGTGGCCGCGGACGAGGAGGTCGACGCGCGCGCCCTGGCTTCGGTCGTGGCCTCGGGGGCGCCGCAGTCCGCGATCCGGGCGGGCGCCGTACTGCACCCGGCCCTGACCCGCGGCGGTGGCGGCGGTGGTGGTGAGGAGCCGGCCGCGGCCGCGTGGGACGGCCCCGGCACGGTGCTGGTCACCGGGGGCACCGGCGCCCTGGGCGCCCTGCTGGCCGAGCACCTGGTGCGCCGTCACGGGGTGCGTGACCTGCTGCTGCTCAGCCGCAGCGGGCCGCGGGCCCCGGGGGCCGGACGGCTCGTCGCCGCTCTGGCGGACCTGGGGGCCTCGGCCACCGTCGTGGCGTGCGACGCCTCCGACGCCGCGGCGCTGTCGGCCGTACTGGCGGACGTACCGGCCGACCGGCCGCTGACGGCCGTGGTGCACGCGGCGGGGATCACCGACGACTCGACGATCGCGGGACTCACCCCGCGCCGACTGGAGCGGGTCCTGGAGGCCAAGGCCACGGCGGCGCTGAACCTGCACCGCCTGACGGCGGGTGCGCCGCTGCGGGCGTTCGTGATGTTCTCCTCCGTCATGGGCCTGCTGGGTGGTGCCGGGCAGGCCAACTACGCCGCCGCCAACGCACAGTTGGACGCCCTCGCCCGGTACCGGCGGGACCTGGGCCTGCCGGGCCTGTCCCTGGCCTGGGGGCTGTGGGGCGGCGCGGGGATGGGCGGCCGCCTCGCCGCGGCGGACCTGGCCCGCATGGCCCGGTCGGGCCTGGCGCCGCTTTCGGCGGAGCAGGGCCTGGCACTGTTCGACGCGGCCTGCGCGGGCGGTGGGGCGATCGTCGCGCCGGTCGCCCTGGCACCCGCCGCGCTGCGGGGCGACGGGCGCCGCCTGCCGGCGCTGCTGCGGGGCCTGGCGGTCGGCGGCGGGACGGCGCCGGCCGGTTCCGCGGGGGCGGAGTCCCCGCGGCAGGCACTGCGCGGACTGCCGGCGGCGGAGCGGCGGGCGGAGCTGGTCGAGATCGTGCGCCGGCGGGTGGCCGAGGTACTGGGCCACTCCGGGGCGGAGGCGGTCGCCGCGGACCGCGACTTCTGGGAGCTGGGCCTGGATTCGCTGACCGCGCTGGAGCTGTCCGGCCGGCTCGGTACGGAGGCGGGTGTGCGGCTGGGCGCCACGGCGGCCTTCGACCACCCGACGGCCGTGGCCCTGGCCGCCCACCTGGCCGCCGAGATGGACGGGGCGTGAGGAACGGCCGCCGCCGCGGGGGGTGTTCCCGCGCGGCGGCGGCCGGCCGGGCCCGGTCAGTGCGCGAGGGCCTCGCGCAGGGTGTCCACGACAGCGCCGCGGTGTGCGTCGGCGAGGAGGAAGAAGTGGTCCCCGTCGAAACGGCGGACCCGGCAGGGGCCCGTCGTGTGGTCGGCCCAGTCGTCCAGCGGTTCGTGCGGGACCAGCGGATCGGCCGTCCCGCCCAGGACGTGCAGGGGAACCTGCAGGCGTACGTCCTCGAAGCCGACGGCCGCTTCCCGGCTGAGGTCGATGTCGGCGCGCAGGACGCGCGTGACGTGGGCGAGCATCTCCGGGTCCTGCATGACCCATTCCGGAGTGCCCCCGCCGTCCCGCAGCAGCCGCACGGCGTCCTCCTCGCTGCTGGTGGCGTGCGCCCTGCGCCTGGTCCGGCCCGGGACCTGGCCGCTGACGACGGCGGCGCGGCAGTGCGGGCCGAGGAGGTGCGCGGCGCGGACGGCGAGGAGCGCCCCGAGGCTGTGGCCGAAGACCACGGTGGGCAGCGGGTCCCGGCCGAGCACCTCGTCGGTGACGGAGTCGAGTACGTCGTCGAGACGGCAGCCGGGGGTCTCGCCGAACCGGCGCTCGCGCCCGGGCAGCGACAGCCCGAGCACTTCCACGTCGTCGGCTAGCGGTTCGACGAGGGGGAAGAGGGTGTTGGGGCCGGCGCCGGAGTGCGGGAACACCAGCAGGCGCAGCCGCGGCTCGACCGCCTCCGTCTGCAGCCGCAGCAGCGGCCACCAGGGGGCGGTGGAGGGGGACTTCACCGTGGTCACGTCGTCCTTCCCGGTCACGGGCAGTGGATGATCTGGCCGGCGTAGGACAGTCCGCCGCCGAAGGCGAAGAGCAGGACGGGCGCCCCCTTCTGGATCTCGCCGCGCTCGACGAGCTTGGAGAGCGCCAGCGGGATGCTGGCGGCCGAGGTGTTGCCGGAGTCCACGACGTCCTTGGCCACGACGGCGTTGACCGCGCCGATCTTGCGGGCCAGCGGCTCGATGATCCGCAGGTTGGCCTGGTGCAGGACGACGCCGCCGAGGTCCTCGGGCTTGACCCCGGCCCGCTCGCACACCTCCAGGGCGACCTTCGGCAGGGCGGTGGTGGCCCAGCGGTAGACCGACTGCCCTTCCTGGGCGAAGGTGTGGGTCGGCGCCTCGATGCGCACGGCGTGCCCCATCTCGGGTACCGATCCCCACACGACCGGGCTGATGAGGGACTCCTCGGAGGCGACGACGACGGCCGCACCCGCCCCGTCGCCGATGAGCACGCACGTGGTCCGGTCGGTCCAGTCGGCGAAGTCCGTCAGCTTCTCCACGCCGATGACCAGGGCCTTGGTGGCGGAGCCGGTCCGAATGCTCTGGTCCGCCAGTGCCATTGCGTGTGGGAATCCAGAGCAAGCCGTGTTCACGTCAATGGCAGCCGGGGCCTTCGCGCCGACGGCCGCGGCGACGCGGGCCGCCATGTTGGGTGAGCGGTCCTGCGCCGTGCAGGTGGCGACGATGACGAAATCTATGTCCGCTCCCGTCAGGCCCGCATTTGCCAGAGCGTTTGCTGCGGCCTTTGCTGCCATGTCCGAAACGGACTCGTCCTCGGCGGCCACCCGGCGGGTCTTGATCCCGACCCGGCTCTGAATCCACTCGTCACTGGTCTCGACCATTTGCTCCAGATCGGCGTTGGTCAAAACCTTTGACGGCTGATAGTGCCCGAAGGAAAGGACGCGGGACCCGACCATCAGTGATTCTCCTCGTTCCATGGACCCTGATCCGGATCCGGATTGACCAATGGTCAGCCTATGCAGCGGGGCCACCGCGCTCATGCGGCGTTCACGCCCACCAGCTGATCCGCGCCACAGTCGTCCAGGGACGGGGCATGGGTCAAGATCGCGTGCTGAAGCCGCTGGAGGCGGGGGGCGGGCTCGATCCCGTGGTCCTCGACCAGGTTCCGCCGGACCCTGCTGTAGGTGGCCAGCGCTTCCGCCGTCCGGCCGCTGCGGTAGAGCGCCACCATCAGGTAGGCGTAAAGGTTCTCCCACGTCGACCTGTCGTCGAGCAGCGCGTATATCTCGCCCACCAGAGCCTTGTGATTCCCGAGTTCGAGTTCGAGCTCGAAACGCTGCTCGTGCGCGAAAGAACGGCGCTCGTCGAGCCGGCGACCGAGGGATTCGAAAGCCGGAATGCTGCGCAGGTCTTCCAGAGCCTGACCGCGCCACAAAGAAATGGCCTGCTCGAAGGTTTTCGAGGCCTTTTCCCGTTCGCCGTTCCGGCGCAATTCCCGGGCCGTTCCGAGCAGCCGGTCGAATTCATAGACATCGAGATCGCACCCGACGAGCCGGAGTTTGTATCCGGGCGGCTGCGTGGTGATGAGGGCGGCTGCGTCGAGGTCGAGGCTCTGGAGGTGCTTGCGCAGCTTGGACACGTAGACGTGCAGGGCGGTGGAGGCGGTCTGCGGGGGAGCGCCCGACCACAGGGCCTCGATGAGCCGGCCGGAGGACACGGCCTCGCCGTGGTGGGCACAGAGATACGCCAGCAGCGAGCGGAGCTTGAGCGCTCTCGGCGAAACCTGGATCCCGTCCTCTGTCTCTATCTCAACCGGTCCGAGCACTTGGAACTTCACGGTATTCCCCCTGGTAGATCTCTGCGCCACGAAGGGGATGCGAACAACCGGCCCGCAACGTGCAGCCCCCCTCCGCACCCCTAGATCTTTCATGGGGGACCTAGATCGAGTCAAGCCGCCCAACTGCCTTCTGAGGAACTCTTGAGGTGTCGAGAGGGAATCTCCGGATTACGAACGCTCCACACGAATCGGCCACATCTCACACTCATCCGGGATGACCCGATTCCGTTTCCCCATCACACCCGAGCGACTATTTCTCGCCACCACGACCCAGCTGTTCAAGCCAAATTCAAACGGCTCGAAAGTGACCTGCGGCGGCTGCCGGTAGCGCCCCGAACCGGACATCCTCACCTCCGGCCGGGTGGACCGCCGCGCGCCCGGGAACCCGCCGGAGCCCATGGGCGGCGGGCCCTGCGGACCTCCGGCGCACCCTGGAAGCGATCAGGGGGCCACCCTCCGTACGTGCCCGCCGAAATCGCCGGGCGCGGTCCCGGCACCGGCCGCACACCCGGCCACACCCGGCCCGCCCTGCCGGGGCTTGCCGGTATGGTCCCGACTGACAGCCGCCGCCGGGGCCTTGGGGGACGTCCGCACCACGAGTGGGGCGACAGGGGCCGGCAGAGCGGCTGGCACGTCGGAGCGAGGGCCCGGAGGCACGGGGGGACCGGACACCCGGGCTCGCTCGACGACGCGGCGCGGCCGCGGGTGGTGGCCTGACCCCCATCGCCCGCACCGTCGCCGGTCGCCGCCGGCCTCCGCCGGGCGCACAGCGGCACCGTCCGCCCCTCGAACGAACCCGATCACTTTCGGTGCAACCACCACGCACGCCCCGTCGTCCCCTTCGGCAGGGCGTTCACACACTTCGGAAATCTGTTCGCATCGAGCAGCAGCCCTGTGCGACCCTGAACGCGCTTCATTTTCTGAACTGGTTCAAATAACAAGGGGGGACCGGTGCAGCGTCACCGCGTCATGATTTCGGCTGCCGTCGTAGCGGCAGTCGTCGGATTCGTACCGACCGCGGCCCAGGCCGCAGAGCAGCCCGCGGAGCGCCGGGGGAGCGCCTCCGCCACGATCGACGCGGCTGCGGCCGCGGCGGTGAAGTCGGCCGTCTTCCGCAGCCCTGCCGAGCAGACGGTCCGCACGTCCCACGGTGCCGCGGCCGCCGCGGCCAAGGGCGGCACGGACCTCTCTGTCGGCCTGGCCGCCTCGGGCACCAGCGCGCACGGCATCAGCCTGGACGCGCAGGTCAACACCGGCGGCGGATCGCCGGTCCGGGTCGACATCGACTGGGGCGACGGCAAGACCGACACCCGTCAGGTCACCAGGACCGAGCTGCTGACCTCGAAGCACACCTTCGCCCAGGTCGGCAAGCACAGGATCACGGTCACCCTGACCGACCGGAACAACAACGTCACCGCCACCAACAGCGTCGACGTCCAGGCCGCCGGCTCCAAGTTCACCCCGCACGCCCCGACCCGGCTGCTCGACACCCGCAGCGGCGTCGGCGGCGGCAACCGCCCGGTCACCCCGTACGGCGTGGCCCGGGTGAAGGTCGGCGGGAACAGCGGCATCCCGGCCGACGCGACCGCGGTGGCGCTCAACGTCACCGTCGTCAGCCCCCGTTCCGGCGGCCACATCACGGCCTACCCGTCCGGCACGGAACAGCCCACCACCTCGAACGTCAACTTCGTCGCGGGTCAGACCGTGCCGAACATGACGATCGTGCCGGTGGGCGCGGACGGTTACGTCGAACTCGTCAACCGCAGCTACGGCGACGTGGACCTGCTCGCGGACGTGACCGGCTACTTCACCCGGTCCGCCGCCGGCGGCTACACCGCGCTGGAGCCGTCCCGCATCGTCGACAGCCGTGCGGGCCAGGGTGCCTGGGGGCCGGTCGCCGGGCGCAGCGAGTTCCCGGTCCAGGTCACCGGCCAGGCCGGGGTCCCGTACAGCGGTGTCACCGCCGTCGCGCTCAACGTGACCGTCACGGGGCCGCGCGGCGCCGGTCACCTGACGCTCTTCCCGAGCGGGCAGTCGGCTCCGGACACCTCGAACGTGAACTTCAGCGGCGGCCAGACGATCGCGAACTCGGTGATCGTCCCGGTCGGCCCGGACGGCAGGATCACCGTCCGCAACGGCGCGTGGGACCCGGCCGACGTGATCGTGGACGTCGTCGGCTACTACACCTCCAACGGCGGGGCGGCCTACCTGCCCGTGCTCCCGACACGGCTGCACGACTCGCGTGAGTGGGACTTGCCGGTGCCGGGCCAGGACTACCGCTGGCTGCCGCTGGCGGACGGCAGGCCGAACAACACGGCGTACGTCCTGAACACCACGGTCACCAACACCCAGGGCAGCGGTCACCTGTCGGTCGCGCCCGACCCGAACACCTGGGCGCAGTACGGCAACGAGACGTGGAAGCGGCCGACGCCGCCGAACTCCTCGAACCTGAACTGGACGAGGGGCGCCACCGTCCCGAACCTGGTCCAGGCGAGCACCGGCAAGACCGGTGTGATCGACTTCTGGAACCGGGGCTGGGAGCAGACGGACCTCGTCGTCGACATGTTCGGCGTCTACCAGAGCAACTGATCCACCGCACGACCGTGGCCCGGGAGCAGCCGTACGGCCGGCTCCCGGGCCACGGCCCGCCGGAGGCGGACATCACAGCGGGGCGCCCCGCCCACCGGGCCGGGGCGGGGCGGGGCCGGGGCGGGATCGCGTACGTGCGAAGCCGCTCAGTCCCGCCGCGGCCCGGAGAGCGCGGGCTCGGGCTCGGCAGCGGTCGGGGCGGAGTCCTGCGGCGGGGCCGCGGGGCGGCGGCGCTCCACCGCCTGCTGCACCCGCCGGCCCGCGCGCTGCATCGGCATCTCGACCAGCCGGTACATCAGGTGGCTGACGGCCACCACGACACCGAGGAAGATCGCCGTCCAGGCGATCCTGCCGAGCGCGGAGGACGGCTGCGGCGGAACCCCCAGCAGCGGTTGGATGGTGTGCAGCACCGGGACGTGCAGCAGGTACACGGAGAAGCTGATCGCACCGAGCCAGGTCAGCACCTTCGGGAACCGGCGCTCGCGCAGGAGGAAGCCGACGGCGAAGAGCACCCATGCCGCGAGGTAGGCCACCGACCAGGCCTTCCAACCGGAGGACCAGGTCAGTTCGAGGACCGTGCCGCGGTTGTGGAACCACCCCACCAGCACGCCCGCGGCGACGACGGACCCGCAGGCGAACAGGGCCGGGACGCGGGCGAGCTGCCCGTGCTGGGCCCGGTACACGACGGTCCCGGCGAACATCGTCGAGAAGATCATCCAAGTCTCGAAGGCGGGTGCCCGGCCGTTCAGCGTGACCAGGACCAGGCCGGTGCCGCCGAGGACGAGCGCGCCCACCCCGGTCAGCGTTCGGTTCCCGCTGAGCACGCCGGCGAGCCCCACGAGCACGATCGGCGTGACGATCAGCAGGAGCGTGCGGGTCGAACCGAGTTCGGTGTTCAGCAGCCGGGTGCCGACGGCCGTGCCGGTCATCAGCGCCACGCAGGCCAGGCCCACCGCGATCGGCGCGCTGTGCCGGTGCAGGCCACGGGTGAACAGGGCGGTGACGAGGAAGTAGAAGACCATCTCGTAGCAGAGCGTCCAGGTGACGCTCATGCCGTTGATGACGCCGAGCAGGTCCTGGAGCATCAGACCGTTCGCGACCAGCGAGGCCAGGTCGTCGCCGGTGCGCAGCAACGCGACCGAACCGTCGCCGTCCGGCAGCATCATCAACGAGAGGACGAACGCCGCGATCAGGGCCGGGTAGATCCGGAAGATCCGGCCGATCCAGAAGGCACGCACGTCCCCCCGCCGCTCCAGGGAGGCGGGAATGATGTAGCCGCTGACGATGAAGAAGAGCATGACGCCGAAGAGGCCCATGTCGAAGTGCCGCCAGACCGCGCCCCCGAAGGGCAGCATCCGCAGCACGTCGAAGTGGTGCAGTGCCACGATCAGGGCGGCGGTGCCGCGCAGCGCGTCCAGCCAGCCCAGCCGGGCCCCGGACGTGGCGGCCCGCGGCCCGGCCGGTGGGCCGGACGTCCGCCGCTGGGTGAGGAGGGATACGAGCTTCACTGCAGGGACGATATCCGACACCCGGTGGCCGGCCCCGGCCCGTTCCGGAGGTGCGCACGTCGAGCGGGCCGCCGGTCGCGCCCGGTCCCGCGGCAATCCGTGCGACCGCTCCGCTCCCGGGGACAATGCGCGTCGAGGCTCCGACGCGGGCCGGTGACCGTGGCCGTGGCCGTGGCCGTCGTCATGGTCAACCGGAAGACCATCTTGTTCACATGTGAAAGCTGGCTCACATTACTCCTACCTCACCTGTCCAAACATGATCAAATGGCGCCATGGTGTGGGACGAATGGGAAAAGGCGAAGGTGGATGCGGCTGGCGAGCGACCGGTGTCGATGCGCCTCAACCAGGTGGCCAGCGGACCTGGTGGCGGTCAGGCCGACCTGGTTGTACACCAGGATGACCTGGGCGAAGTCGGGCATGAGGCCTTCCTGCTGCATGGCCAACTGCAGAAGCAGGCCGACATTGCCGGCGCCAGCGTCGACCGCTCAGGAAGCGGCTCCACGATGCAGGCCGCAGCATCCTTGAAAACGGCCGGCTTCTCACTCGGCGGCGAGCTGGAGACCACCGTGTCCGTGTGGACCTCCCAGGTGAAGACGGTCCTGCAGGCATGCGCCCACATCTCGAACCACCTGGACTACTCCAAGAAGGCGCACGCCGCGGACGACGAGGCCATCGCGGCCTCGCTCCGCAACCGCGACGGCTCGGCCGTGTCCGTCTCCCGTATCGACGAATACCTCAAGTAGGGAGCACGGCATGGACTACTCGGACCTCATGGAACTCGACCTCACGAAGCTGGGATCCGCCGTGCAGGACTGGAAGCGCACGGCCGACGCTCTGCAGAGTCTGGGGGGACAGGCGCGCGACGGGGTAAAGGCCAAAGCCGAGAGGGCTCGCTGGGAAGGCGTGAACGCCGGTGTGACCCGCGCCTTCGTCGGCAAGACGGTCAAGGAGATAGAGGACCTCCACACGGAGGCCAAGAGCATCTTCAGCGTCCTCCAGGACGCCCACTCCGAACTGGTGGCCATCCAGCAGCAGGCGAAGAACGTGACCGCCGATGCCAAGGAGGCAGGCTTCAACGTCCGTGTGGGGCAAGGCGGAGCGGTGACGATCGAGGATGCCCTGGTCTGCGAGGTGGACGGTCCCGGCCAGCGCAAGCAGGACCTCATGCGCTGGTACGCCGACACCCTGAGCGGAGTGGTGAGCCACGCGGCCGAGGTCGACGCCGTTGCCGTACGCGCTTTGCGCGGCAGCCACGGCGCGGATCCGCACAACGCCGGCCATGCGACATACACCTCCCTCGACCAGGAGATGCTCCCCCGAGCACTGAAACTGGCCGGGCTCGGCGAAGAGGCCGACACCAAGCAGCGGAAGGAGCTGCAACGGCTCTGGCAGTCACTCGGGCCCGAGGCCCGAGCCCAGTTGTGGTCCCGGCACCGGGACGACCTCCTTGCCGCCGGACTGCTCCGCCCTCAGGTCAAGCAGGTCTCTGCGGACGACGGCGCCGGACCGTACGACGTCGAATCCCCGGGGCTGTCGGACTACTGGAAAGAGATCCAGGCCAACGGCATCTCGAACTCCGGCGACGCCATGGGCAAGACCGACGCCGCCCGGCACATGGACCACTACCTCAACGGCAGCGGCAAGACGCTCGATCTGGACGTCGACCGCATGCTCGCCGACGACCCGTCGATCCGAGACGCGGTGGCGAAGATCCGGGCCGCAGAGCAGGACGAGTGGCGGCAACAGGCGCTGGAAGCCTTCGAGAAATCGGGCGGCAAGCCCGTCGCCATCCCCGTGGAATCCAGCAGTACGGGATACGAGCACGAGAAGGGGCCGGACGGCACGAACAACTGGTACCTGGCCGTAGGCAGCGGCATGACCAATACGACCGGGGTGGTCACCGCCGTCCCCGGACCCGACGGGGAACCGCAGGTCAGTATCGAGTACCAGGTCAATGTGTGGGACCGCTACAACTGGGACCCAGGCAAGGCCACGCCCATCGGACCGACCACCGTCACCGATGCCGACATGGCCCGCATGCACACAACGGGACTGGCCAGGGAGTTCGACATGCGAGGAAGCAGCTCGGTACAACGGCACGACCTGTCGGCAGGAGGATCCTGGCCCGCACCCGAGGACACCGGGCGGACCGGCACCCGCACGGACATCGGCCGCAATTCGGCAGCCCGGTGATCCGCGCACGACGACCGGGACGCGCCCCGGTACTCGCAGTGGCAACGGTGCTGCTTGGCGCGCTCGCCACCGGTTGCTCCGGAGCGTCCGGTGGTATCGGCAGGGAAACCGGCCGCTCCGCGGACCCGGGGACGTCCGACTGGGTCGAGGGAACCACCACCGAGTCCGTCGCCCGGACCCTGCACGTGGAGGTCCCCTCGACAGCGACCCAGACCGCGGCGGCGCACCGCAGGGGGTTCCAGGACGACGGGCTGATCCTGTCCTTCGTCCTGCCCACGGAATCCGTCGACCCCTTCCTCACCCAGCTGAAGCCGGAGCAGCCCCTCAGACTGCGCGAGCAGCCCTTCCCCGCGGAGGCAACACCGGCTACGCCCTTCGCACGCCTGGGGCTGCCGGAACCGGATTCGCTTCCCAAGGTCAGGGAAGGGCAGGTATGCGCTCCCTGCAAGGGCGACTTGAACTGGCTCAAGGTCGCGGTGGCGCAGATCGACGAACGGAGCAGCCGCGTCTACCTGAGAGGGGTCGACTGACGTCCGTAGGAATCCACGGTGCGGCTGACGCCCAGACGTCCGAGGAGACCGCGACGGCGTGCCTACCGGTCACGGCCGCCTTCGCGTCCCCGGGACAGACAGGGCCAAAGCCACCCGGGGCGCGAAGCGGAATGCCGCGGGACCTTGCTGAGTAAGCCTGCCGCCATCGCAGAGAGGATCGATGCAGTGAATCCTTCAACCAGCATCGGTGGCAGGTTGTGGCTCTGGGAGTGCTTTGCCGAGTCGCTCGCTGCCGCGTGTCGCCCGACCGCGTCCGCCCCTCCGGAGATTGCAAACGCTGTTAACGGACGCGAGATCTCAGCAGAGGTGGCAACCGCGCAGGATGTTGTCTACGAGTGGAACCTCCGAAGCTAAGAAATCGATCTTGAGCACCTCTCTCTGCCTCTCCCCCGCTAGAAGTGCGGCCGGTCAGGCCTGCTATTGGTGGGCGAAGTCCCACAGCTCAGGCGCGAGGCCGACCTAGGCCCCCGGAGACGCACTCCGGGGGCCTATGTGTGTCAGCCGGGCCTGATTCCTGCTGCGCTGCCGACGAGGATCCATGAGCAATCGAGACTAGAGCAGACGAAGGCCCGGCGTACGGAGGAAGTAGGCCATTTCAGCCCACTCGAACAGACATGCAGCCAGAATGGCGGGTGCTGTGGGATCGGAGAACTCCCAGCCACCACCCCTTCTCACGCCCCGCACGACACCGTCTTCCGCCAAGCTCATGGCCAGGCCTGTCGTCGTAAACGCAAGCTCGCCGTGGTCCCCTCGGAGGCCGACCGAACGCTTCGACCAAAGGTAGGCAGACGAGACCATGACTCGAAAAGGCTGACCCTCCACACTGCCGGCCACACCCGACCGAAGCCGCTTGCGGACCGGGAATCCCGGAGCTGCAAGCCCGTGGACTTTCATGCGCTGCCCAGACCGGAGGGTTACGGCCCAATCCTCCCACGCCTCTGCGGCCGATTCGGTGCGCTCGCGGTCCCCAGGCCCCCTGGTCAGGATTACAGAACCCAGAGGCGTATGACCGCTCGCATACACAGCCTCCCGGTGTGCAGGCGCCCGCCAGGTGGTCAGGGAGACGTCTCTCTTCAGTTCCACGTGCCATATCCTCGCGTCTGTGCTCGACCGGTTGCTTCCAGGGCCCTGTACGCAGCGTGGCCTACAGCTTTCCCTCCATGGACCAGCCCTCGGCCCACGACTGGTGCCATCTGTCGGACCCCCTGAACTCCAACCCCAAGCGGGCCTGCTCCCATGATCTGACGGAATCCTCCCTGGAAGCCGCCGCCTACGGCAGACCCAACGAGATACTTGGCCGCTTCACCACCGGACGTCTCATGCCCCATTGCCTTGTCGGCAATCAAGTGTGCAGGAGTCCCGACCAGCACCCCCACCGCCGCACCTGCGATGATGGCGCAGCCGATACCGGCCGTTCCGGCACAGATCGCAACTGCAGCGAGGCCTGCTCCGAAACCGACGCCGATACTGATGGCTCGATGGACAATTCGGCCCTTGTTCTTGTCCCACCAACTCTGCTTCGGTGGAGTCTTCGCTGCCTTCTTAGCGGTGGGGGCGTTGTAGCCGTAGGACGACTTGCAGCTGGATTCGAAGCGGCACGCCCTCTGGTAACTCTTCTTGCGGGCCACATACTTTGCATCGAGCGTGCCGCCGGCGATGGCGACTTCCTTCTCGTAATTGTGGCCGTAGTCGTACGGATTGCTGCCGTTGGTGCATTTGTACATGCCGCTCTGGCACTCCGGGAGGGCCTCACCCGTCGGGTCCCACTCGGTGAGCGGGCTGTTGTTGCCGTACTGGTAGCCGTTGTGCTGGCGCGGGTCGTCCGCCACCATCAGCGGGTCCACGGAGAGGAAGCGGCCCATCACCGGGTCGTATTCCCGGGCCTTCAAGTGGATGAGTCCGGTGCTCTTGTCCTGCGTGCCTCCGACGAAGCCCCGTTCTCCGGGCCATGAGGCCGGCCCCGAGCCGCGTTCCTCGCCGAAGGGCTTGGTCGCGCGGCGCTGGACCTGGAGGGTTGCGGCGTCGAGGGCGGTGGTGCCGGTGTTGTGGTGGTCGGCGGCGACGTAGGAGATCTTGCCGTCGGATGTCCGGACGATGGTGGTGCCGCCGGGGGTGGCGTAGTAGCGCGTGCCGGACATCGCGTTCGTGCTGGTGTTGAGGGTCAGTTCGTTCGAGCCGAGGTAGAGCGTGGTCTTTCCCGGATCCTTGCGCAGCAGCCGGTTGCCGTCGGCGTCGTAGAGGTACGTGGACGTGCCGGCTGCGGTTGTCGCCGAGGCGAGTTTGCCTTCAGGCGTCCAGGTCAGTGTCTGCGTGGTGTCAGCGGCACCGGGGCGGGTGAGTGTGTTGCCTGCTGCGTCGTAGGTGGTCGCCTTGCTGACGGAGGGACCTGCCCCTGTGGTCCTGGTGGTGGCGGTCGGAGCGTGGGGTCGCGGGGACCTGGGCGCCGGGTAGGTGTGTGTGGTCGTGACAGTCTTGGCCGTGTCGCCGGCGGGGTCGTGGTCGGTGGATGAGGTGCGGTTGCCGATCACGTCGTAGGTGAAGGACTGGTGGTATGGCACGATGCCGCCGACCTTGCCCGGCTGCGGAGAAACATTGGCGCAGGCGCCGATGCCGGGGACGGACGGTCCGGGCTGGGTTGTTGTGGTTCCGGTGTCGGTCCAGGCCTGAGTCAGGCGGCGCAGGTAGTCGTGCGTGAAGCACTGAGTCTCGCGTGCGGCGCCCTGGGTGCTGGTGACCGAGGTGACATCGCCGACCGGGTTGTAGGTGTAGTCCGTGATGTCGACGGGTGACCCGGAGTCCTGCTTCTTGAGCTGAGTGTTCAGAAGACGTCCGGTGGCGGGATCGCGGGTCTGGGTAAAGCTGACCTGCCGCGGGTCGTCACCGAAGGTCGTGCGCTGCACCATGCCGAACTCGTCGTAGTCGGTGAAGTTGACGTAGGCGACGTTGTCCGATCCGTAGGAGACCGGCAGACCGTTGACGTTGCGGCCGGTGCTCAGGCGCTCCTCGGGCAGGCCGCCCATGGCGGGCAGCGTGGTGCGGCGCTCCAGCCCCGTGATGGGGTCGTAGGTGGTGGCGGAGGTGTAGGTGCCGGTGAGCGCACCTTCGCCTGCGGGGACCGTGAGTTTGGTCCCGGTGGACCGGTACCCGGTGTCGTAACCAGTGGTTTCCCGCCGCCAGGGCTTGCCCTCCACCCAGCTGGTGGAGGCGGTGAGCTGGCCAGGGAGCAGGGTGTCGTACTCGTACGTGGCCAGCTTGGTGCCGTCGACGGTGTTCAGGTTGCGGGATGTGGGGCGGCCGAGGATGTCGTAGCTGGTGAAAATTTTGGTGCCGCGCGCATCCTCTGTGGATACGGGACGCCCGGCGTCGTCGTACGTGACGCTCGAGGCGCCCTTGTCGGGATCCAGTGAGCGGATCTGGCGGCCGCGGAGATCGTATTCGTAGGTCCAGACGTTCCCGGCCGGGTCGGTGATCCCGGTGAGTTTCCCGTCGAGGTTGTACGCGTACCGGGTGCTGTCGAAGTCCCCTTCGGGCTTGGCGGACTTGTACTTGCGCCGCTCGACCGTGTGCCCGAGGGCGTCGGTGATGACGCTGCCGGCTGTTTCTCCCTTCGGCGGTGTGGTGTCGGTGCGGTCGGCGCCGGGGTAGGTGGTGGTGGTGCGCCACTGCTCGATCGCTTTGGAGGAGAAGATCTTGGCGACCGGACGGCCGATTCCGTCGTAGATGGTGCCGTTCTGGCCCGGAACCATGTTCTCGTCGGCGATGAAGCGGGTCTTCACCGGGTCTGATGTGGTGTTGAAGTACTGCTCGTTGGTCTTGAAGGCACGGCCGTGGCTGTCGTAGTACGTGTCAGTGATCAGACGGCTGGTTGCCGCTCCGTTCTGCGGGGTCGATTGGACCTGGACCTGCTGTCCGAACGCGTCGAGGATTGCGATGGAGGTCGCGTAGGACTGGTTCGAGCGGAGCGTCCGGGTGGTGACGGAACTCGCGGCCGTGTTGGTGAGGTCGTATTCGAAGACCTTGCTGGCGCCGGCGCTGCGTGCGCGGCCGGGGAGCCAGACGCCCGTGGTCCTGCCGAGCGGGTCGTAGGCCACCTCGGTGGTGCGGTTGTTCTGGTCGACGGTCTTGACCGGCACGGCACGCAGCGGGTGCAGGGTCGTCGTCGTCGTCCAGTCCTTGGCGTTGGTGACCTTGACCGTGGTGGCGGGAGCGGGCCCGACCGGCTCGTAGACAGTGGTGGTCTTGGCGCCGATGGCATCGGTGGCACTGGTGACGCGACCGTAGGCGTCGTAGGTGGTGGCGCTTTTCACGCTGTACTTCGGCTGCCCGGACTCGAAGCGGTCCAGTTCCTCAGTACTCGTGACCTGGCCGGATCCGGTGAGAGTGCCGTGGGGCTGGCCGTCGTAATAGGTGCGGGTGCGACCGAGGGTGTTCGCTTCCGTCGCGTCCGCGGTGCAGTCGCTGCTGCGAGTCTCGACGGTTTCGGAGACGCGGTCGATCATCCAGGCGCCGGTGTTGCGGGCGTAGGACGTCACGGTGCAGGTGTCCGGGAAGCCATCGGCCCGGTCGAGGGTCCATTGCTCCGTGCCGTAGGTGTCGTCGTACTTCACGCTCTCCGAGGTGGTCTGCCACGTCTTGTCGGCACGCAGCTTCTTCTCCTGGGAGGAGCCCTCTCGCTGCATCTGGGCCGTGAGAGCGGGAAGTTTCGTACCGCGGCTGTGAGTTGCGGTGGCGCCGGAGAGCCACGGCTCGTTCTGGGTCACGGTGACGAGTTCGCCGCCGTCGGAGGCAAAGGTCTGGGTTTCGCGAAGGATGCCGGCAAGGGGGTTGCTGTCCTTGACCGTGTTGCCTGTGAGGCCGGTGAATGTGGCGGTGCGCTTGCTGCCGTCGGCCTTGACGTCTCCGTCCATACCGCGCAGGTAGAAGTTCGTGGTCTTGGAGACGGCGTCGGGGGCGGTGCCGGCTCGCGTGATGACCTGTTCGTATCCGCGGAACTGGTTCCAGGTCCGGCGCTTGTCCTCGGTCAGTTCCTCGTCGTCCCGGTGCCAGGCGGCGCCCCCGACGTACTCGTACCGCGTCTCTTGGGGGCGGGAACCGCCGAAGGGGTCGATCTCGGTGACGCGTGTGACGACGTACTTGTGGAACCAGTCCAGGGTCGGATCATTGGGACTCTTGTCGTCCGGGTTCCAGTAGACCGGGAAGCATCGTGTGGTGTTCGCGTCCTTCGAGGACGGCAGGCTGGCTCCCGGCGCGCAGTCCGGGTCCGCGTATCCGACGTCGATGACCTGGCCGGTTTCGGAGGTGATCCCGACGATGCGGCGCCGGTTCATCGCGGGCCTGTTGTCGACACTGGAGTCGACGCGATTGTTCCTCAGCTTGCCCGTGAAAGTGACGGGCTTGCTCTCGAACTTGGTCTCGCCGTCGTAACCGGTGCGGGTCAGCGAGGAGAGCCACAGGGCGGGCGCCGTGTGATCCTCGGGGTTGGGGAACTCGTGCTTGAGCTCGTAGAGGTCGACGTTGTCGTAGCCGCCGGCGGTGTTCAGGACCTGGGTAGTGATCTTGGTGAGGCGCTTGGTGGTCCAGAACGTGGCGGAGTAGTTCTCACAGGTGCCCGTGCCCGCGCACTTCTGGTCGAAGGGGACATCGGGCCACTTGGTTGCGTTGGCCTTGGTCAGCTTGGCCGAGGCGCAGTCGAAAACGTCCTTTTCGGGAAGGCAGCGCTCGGAGGTGTTGAAGAGCACCTGGGCGGTCGGCTTGACGGTGTCCGCGTCGGCAAGCTTCGAGCCATATGTGATCTTGGTCAGACTGCCGCCTCGGATGTACGGGGTGAGGTCGCCGTTGGGCGTCGCAGCCGATGCCCCGCGCTTGTAGTGATTGGTTTCCGTGTCGTACCAGTGGGTGATCAACCCGCCGCGCGGGTCGACCACGAAGTCCAGATTCCAGCGCCAGGCCTGCTGGCACCAGGACGCGGCAAAGGTGGACTGGTGGCACTCCTCGCCGGAGTTGTTGCCGTAGACCGGTGTGGTCCAGGCAGAGTTCGTCGGCGGAGCGGTCGTAGTGCCCGGCTTTCGGCCCACGCCGAAGTAGTACTGGGTACCGTCTGCGGTGGTGACCTTCCAGTACTCACCGTTGTTGTCGCCATTGACCGCGCCGGTCAGCCGTTCGACCTTCGATGCGTCGTCGTCCTCGAGCCGCCAAGTGCCGGTCGCGTCATTCCGCACGAGGGTCGAGGACTTGCCGTTCAGAGAGAGGGTGGCGTTGTGGCCGGCCAAGCACTGCTCGCTCGATTCGGCCTGGCCGTCCTTGGCGCATGGCTTGAAGGCCCGTTCGACGAACCCGGGAGAGTAGTCCCATCCTTCGCCGATCCATGAGGCCTGGTTGTTCGTGGCAGCGGTGCGACCGTCAACGGACTGGGAGTTGTAGGCGAGGGAGACAGCGGGCTTGGAACCGCCCAGCCCGTCGGGAACGTTGATCGGGTACGACCAGGAGAAGCCGCCAGCGTTGCTGCCACTGGTCCACTTGCCGGAGGGGGCAAGGCTGGTGGCCGTGTAGGTACCAGCCGGGCCGCCCGGAGCCGCTGATGCGGCGATCACGGTTGCCCCGCCTGCGGCGTCCGAGGCGCTGCTGGCGCGCTCGCCGCCCGCTGTCGAGGCGCCCTTGAGAGTCACTTCAGTGCTGAGCAAGCCGGCCCGGTTGCCGTCCTTCGCGGTCGGCAGGGGTGTCTGCGTACGGCACTCCGCCCGCTCGGGAGACGTCAGCGCGCACTCGGGCAGAGCAACCAGGCGAGCCCGGGACAGCCAGTCGCCGCCGAAGGCTCCCGCAACGTACGAGGCGTCCACCGAAACCCTGACAGGGCCGCCCTTCGACGCTTCCCCGACTGGTCGGACTGCGAGCAGCAGCCCTTGCACACCAGCCTTCTCCGCCCCCGACCTGTCCGTGACCTGCACGGCGGCCTTACCGGTGCGCAGCCCGTCCTTGGCCGACGCCGAGCTCACCCAGACGGGAGCGGCACCCGCGCGACTCGGGTCTGCGGCGGGAGGTGCCTCTACGCCGGAGGGCGTGGGCGCGGCGAGGAGATTGCTGCGCGGAGGGACGGACGCCACCGCGCCCAGGTCCACTTCCGCCCGTGAAGCGGGTGGCCAGTACACGTCCACCGGCCGCCATGCTCGCGCCCCGTCGCCCTTCGGATTTTTAACTTCCGCTTTCGGGGCATTCTTCCCGGAGACCGATTCGGTCTTCTTCAGGCTGCCCGGTGACCAGCGACGCTGCTCTTTGGGCTGCCACTGCGCGGCCTCGGCCGTGCCTGCTCCGACGACTAACGAGAGCGCCACTAAAACCGGAATCGCGACGCTCTGTTTAATCTTCGATTTTCTTCTTACTGGCTGAAATCCAGCCGCTGGTACCGACACGGCATTCCCCCCACGGTCGCCGAGTGGATCAATTGGCCTGGCAGCCTAGCGTGTTAGCAAATCGCAAAATCGAGAGCAATTCAGACAAGGGGTGCCCCACCGGCGTACACATCGACGAAAGATGACCGAAAGTTACCCGTCAGGCTGCAGGCTGTCTCGATCACGTCAGTCAATTGATCCCGATTGCGGAAATAAGCGCCAGGGAATCTGCGATTCCAGATTCGCACCCGCAGCGGCTGGGAGTAAAGGGCTGTTAGCGTTCACGCCCAGTTGACAGCCATCTATCAGACCGGGGAGTTTGCCGTGGGGGGCACACTGAGAGAGAGGCGACCAGCCAGTCGGCCGATCGCCGTTGCAGGGATGGTCTTGCTGGCCCTGACCATCACATCCGTGGGCGGAGCGCCCACCGTATTAGCGGCATCCGGAGTGGGCATATCGGCAGCCCCCGCCGCCCAAACGCCGCCGAAGCGGCCTAGTACCGAACGGGAGCGAGCAGAGGAGGCCGCCCTCGCGGAGGCCAAACGCACCGGAAAGCCCGTACCCGTGGCGGCGGCGACGACCGAGACCGACACCGTGGTGGCCAATCCGAACGGTTCCCTCGGCCTGACGCGCAGCGTCACACCCCTTCGTACAAAGCGCGACGGCAAGTGGGTCGATCTCGACGCCACCCTCGTCAAGGCGACCGACGGCACGCTCCGTCCGAAGGCCTCAGTGGGCAGCCTGACCCTGTCGGGCGGAGGCACCACGCCGCTCGCCACGCTGGACCAGGACGGCAAGCAGTTGGTGCTGACCTGGCCTGAGCCGCTCCCCACCCCTGCGCTGGACGGCGACAGCGCCCTCTACCGCGAAGTGGTGCCGGGCACCGATCTGAAGGTGACGGCCGACAAGGCCGGTGGAATCTCGCAGATTCTCGTGGTCAAGTCGGCGGAAGCCGCCAAGCATCCGAAGCTCGCCAAACTGACTACGGGCCTCAAGGGCCAGGGCGTGACCGTTTCCTCCGACGGCCACGGCAACCTGAAGGCCTCCGACGCCTCCGGCCGTACGGTCTTCCAAGCGCCCACCCCGACGATGTGGGACTCCACTGCCCCGGTCCGGGCGCCGCTGACCAAGTCCTCCGGCTCCACCACGTTCTCCGAGTCGGCCAAGAACACGACGCCGACCGGGTCGGACAACGAGCCTGCAAAGTCCCTCTCCGGTACCGACGGCCCCGGGGACTTCGCAAAGGTGTCCCGACTCCGGACCGAGCTGGGCAAGGATTCTCTCGTCCTGACCCCTGACCAGACCTTCCTGGCAGACCCGGCCACTGCGTACCCGGTCTACATCGACCCGGCCTGGCAGCCCACCAGCCGCGGCACGCAGCACTGGGCATGGGTCCAGGAGGCCTACCCCACCACCGTCAGCTACGACGACTACGGCGACACATACGACCCCGGCGTCGGCTACCAGCGCTGGCGGACCAGAACCGGGCTGGAGCGCTACTACGTCCAGCTCGACACCAGCGACCTGGGCGACAAGAGCATCAAGAAGGCTTCCTTCTTCGCCACCCAGTCCTACGCGGCGGACGCGACGTGCAGCAGGACCTACAACGTGGACCTCCACTCCACCGAACCGCTGCTCTCCGACATCACCTGGAACACCCAGCCGCGCGACTGGGAGGTCCTGCGCACCACTGCCCTCAACAGCGCCGGCGGCCCCGGCTGTCCCGGCTCCACGACCCGCGGCGAGTGGGACGTGCGTGACCACATCGCCGCCAACCACTGGCGCGGCAGCGTCACCTACGGCCTCTTCGCCTCCAATGAGTCTAAGAGCAGTGGGAACAGTTCCTTCAAGCGGTTCACTCGCGACAAGAACGATCTGCCGTTCCTGTACGTCGAGTACAACCGGCCCCCGTACGACCCATGGGAGCTGGGTACGTACCCGACTCCGAAGAACCCGAACGGCAACGGCTGTGGCTGGGTTGGCGCCACCAACTACGCCGGCCTCGTCCTCGGCGCATGGATCGGCGACCCGGACGGGCAACCCAACGACGCGCGCTTCGTCGTCCGCGACACCGCGGACTCCAGCCTCGCCCTCGACAGCGGCTGGGTCGGAGCCGCAAGCGGAACGCACTGGGTGTCCGCCCACCCCACCAACCTCGCGGACGGCCACACCTACAAATGGGACGTCCAGAGTGGCGACGGCGACATGGCCTCCAACTGGGTCACCGGGTGCACCTTCACCATGGACACCCAGCCACCGTCGGTTCCCGTGGTGACCTCTGCGGAATACCCGCCGTCCGGCACCCTGCCAGGCTCCACGCAGCACATCGGCCAGCCGGGGACCTTCACGGTGAAGTCCACCGACTCCCTCAGCGGAGTCATCTCCTACGAGTGGGCTCTCAACGGAACCATCCCGGTAGGTGGCGCGAATTCGGTCGACGTCAGCGCTGATGAAAGCGCCACCATCAGACTAACCCCCACGACCTGGGGCACCAACATCCTTCGCGTCCAGTCAGTGGATCGCGCGGGCAACCGCTCGCAGCAGCACACGTACGCCTTCTACGTGCCCGACAACCCGAACGCCAAGACGACCCTCGGCGACATCACCGGCGACGAACGGGTCGACTTCATCGCCCCCACCGACAACGGCGATCTCGTCGTCTACCCGACCGCCGTCGACCCGGCCGCCGGCGGCGTCATCGCCTCCAACGCGGCCAACAGCCCTGGAGGCAAGGGCTGGGGCAAGGGCACGCTGACCACCCACCGCGGGGGCAACGGCATCCGCATCGACGACCTGTGGGCCTACCGCGACGGACAGCTCACGCTCTACCGCAACTCTCTCACCCAGGGCGGGCTCGCAGCCAATGGCGGCCTCTACTACCACGCTGCCAAAGCCATGCCCGTCCAGCGGCCCTACACAGAGGACTGCACCGTCGCCGCGACAGGCCGGCCGTGTGGAAGCGAGTACGCCGAGAACTGGACCCGGGTAAACCAGATCCTCGCCGTCGGGGACGCGCTGCCGGAAGCAGGCGTCGCACCTCGTAATGACCTGCTCACGGTGGAGAACGACGGTACGAGTAGCTCGCTGGTGTTGTTCCAGGGCGCCGGTGCAACGGGCGAACTGCGCGATCCGGTGGTACTCGTGCTCAGCCCCTCCGGTTGGGACAACCTCACCCTGCTGGCCCCAGGGGACGCCACCGGAGACGGCCTCCCCGACCTCTGGGCCCGCGACAACATCACCGGCGATGTCTACCAGTACGCGAACGTCGCCGGAAACCCTGCCGCCCTCGGCGACCACACGAAGCGCACCAAGATCGGCTCCGGCCTCAAGGCAGCCGACCATCCCATCGTCGGCTCGTCGGGCGACACCAGTGCTGACGGCATTCCCGACCTCTGGGCCGTGGACAGCCTCCACCGGCTGCGTACCTGGGACGGCACCGCAGTCTCCGGGAAGGTCACCGGATTCAGGACCGGCCGCACGATGGGCGATGCCCGCATATCCAGCTCTCACTGGAGGCTGAACGAAGGCACCGGAACCGCGGCCGCCGACCTGCGCGGCAGGAACAACGCCACGCTCAGCGCCACTGGCGCCAGCTGGGCCGACGACACCGTGGCGGGCGCGGCCACCAAGGTCGTCGCCCTCGACGGCGCAGCGTCCGGTACCGTCACCGCTGCCGGCCCCGGTCTCGACACCTCCCGCAGCTTCACCGTCTCCGCCTGGGTCAAGTCCCAGGAGAAGTCTGTCGTCCTCAGCCAGGACGGGCAGCGCTCCAGCGGCTTCATGATCTGGCACGACCAGGACGGCACGTGGCAGTTCGGACTGTCGAAGAAGGACGACGACAACTGGGACTACGACCGGACCAGTGTCGTCAACGACGCCGCCAAGGTCCGGGTCAACGAGTGGACCCAGCTCACCGCCACCTACGACGACCGGACCGGACTGATCGCCCTCTACGTCAACGGCACCCTCGCCGGCACCGGCCACCACGCCAAGGGCAATACCTGGAACGCCACCGGCTCTCTGGTCCTGGGCCGCTTCAAGAATGCCGGCCAGCCCTCGTCCTTCTTCCAGGGGCGCATCAGCAACGTGGCAGTCTTCAACCACTCCACCGTCCCCTCGGCCGGCAGCACCACCCTCGTCTCCGCGGTCAGCGCCACCAAATGCGCCGACGACAACCACGGAAGCACCGCTGAGGGCAACCGCATCCAGATCTGGGACTGCAACCCCGACCCAGGCGCCCCCCAGCTCTTCGATATCCGTGAGAACGGCGAGATGCGCGTAGTCGGCAAGTGCGTGACCGCCGCAGGCGGTGGCATCGCGAACGGAACCCCCGCCCAGCTCTCGGCCTGCGAGGGAACCGGAGGTCAGCAATGGCTCCCCACAGCCACGAGCGGCTTCTACAACCCGCAGTCCGGCCGCTGCCTCGACCTGCCGAACGCACGGATCGACAACGGCACCCAGCTCGTGTTGTTCGATTGCAATGGCTCCAACGCACAACGCTGGCATGCCTTCGGTCTGGTCTCCCCCTTGGGAGCCAAGAGCTGACTAGATGAATACCCGAGCCCGCTGTCTCCGGAACCTTCCGAGGCAGCGGGCCCGTCAGCGGTGGAGCAGCAGTTGCAGCTTGTCCCGCCCCATGGACGGGGATTGGAGTCCATCACCGCAGCTCAGCACACGTCGGGATCTCCCAGGCAGCCCAGTCCCGTACAGCGAGGGAAGGTCGTCACTGCCTGTGGCTTGGGTCCGAGCAATGCGGGGGACGATCGGAGTGCACCTGTCGCTGACAACTCGGTCAAGGCACCAGGGACAGCGCGCGCCGAGGCTCCGATGCGGCTCGCTGGCCGCCGCCGTCGACCATCGTCATGGTCAGACCGAAGAGCATCTTGTTCATCTCGTCCGGTGTGAGGCCGAGCTCGGCGGCCACCGCCGCCGGTTTCATCCCCGTGGAGCGCAGACCCTGGAACACCTTGGTGAGCACCTGGGACGTCTCTCGCTTCTTCATCCCGTCGGGCTCCGCCTTGCGGTACCCCCGCTGGCTCAGCTCGGTGCAGGCGGAACGGTACTGCCAGTCGGTGAGTAGTCCGAGGTCGTGCATGCGGTAGGTCAGGGCCATCGCGGACACGTTCCAGATAGCCTTGCCCTTGAGGATCTGATCGACGTGTGCCCCGGTCGGCATGTGGCCCAGCACGCTCGAAGCGGGCATGAGGAAGGCGCTGGCGAAGTCGTTCGCCTGCCGCTCGGCCTCGGGGCCGGCGCACTCGCGGTCGGTGCCGTGCATGACGAGGTGCCCGAGTTCGTGGGCGGCGTCGAAGCGGCTGCGCTCGGCGGACTTCCTCGTGTTCAGGAAGACGAACGGGGTTCTCCCGCGCCAGACGGCGAAGGCGTCGACCTCCGCGTAGTCGGGCGCGAGCGAGAAGACTCGGACGCCGTGCGCCTCCAGTAGGTGCACCATGTTCGGTGCCGGGGCGTTCCCCAGCCCCCACGTCGTGCGGACCATCTCGGCCGCGGTCTCAGGGTCGGGCTTGCCGAGAGAGGGGAGGTCGGCGATCGGCAGACGGAAGCGTTCCTCGATCCAGTCGTAGAGGAGCGCGGCCAGCGTTCCGGCCGCGCGCGCGGCGTCGAGAGTGCGGGCCGGGGTCTTGCTTCGAGCACGCCACGAGATGCCCTCGGCGGGCAGCTCGTCGATCTCCGGACCTGTGAAGAAGTCTCCCGGGAAGCCGAGCGCGCCTGCGAGTCGCTCCACGGTGGTACGTCGGGGTGCCGTCCGGCCGGTCTCATAGTTGGACAGGCTCTGAAGCGAGACCCCCGCAAGTTGGGAAAGCTCGGCGAGCGTCAGGCCTCGGCGCTTTCGGGCCAGCGTGATGCGGGACGGGGTCACCATGGTGAGACTGCCTCGGGATCCGGATGGTGCGGGTGGGGCGGCCAGTATCGCGGCCACCCCACATGATGGGTCTCAGCGAAACTCGACGGGGATGTCGATCTCGTCGGGTCCATCTTCGTCCGGTAGTTCGATTTCGTCCATCTCGATGACCGGTAGCGGAATCCGCTGCTCCCACTTGACCACGAACCCGCGATCGACCTGGCCGGGCAGTGACAACTCGCTGTGGATCCGCACTCCGCCCTCGGCCTTCACTCGGTACGAGACCAGGAACCAGGTCTTGAGCTTCAGGGCCTCGGCTTCGTCGAGGAGGGCTTCGTTCGGATCGACGGGCGGCGGGAAGAGCCCGAGCTGCACGTTGTACTCGGCGGCGCGCTCCGTGGCGGCGCCCCTCTTGTGGAGGTTGGTGGGGTGGAGGCTCGCGTTACCGGTGGCCGCGTCGCCGACCATCGTGCCGATGGCGAGCGTCTTCCCCGGGTTGCAGACGAGTTCGAGGTGGTCGTGGAGAAGTCGTTTCCACCCCTCGTGGCGGATGTGCGCTTCCCGCAGCATCCGCACGTGCTCCTGGTAGGCACGCGTCCCGCCAGTGTTCGCGGGGTGGTTGGGGGTGGCCGTTCGCCGCGCCGCCTCGCCGGCATACAGAGCCGGGTGCAGATACTCCAACTTCGTTCCGAGCGACGCCAACTGGACATGGACGCCATCGGGAACGGGCGCAACGAGGGGCACAGCCATGGAGCCTCCGGTGAATGGATGGGGAGTTATAAGGAGGCTACCGCAAATGAGGCGTCAGTTTTATAAGATTCACGACACGCCCCTTGACCTGTAGGTCAGTTGCCACTCACCAGATGCCGCGGATGCAGGCAGGACCACAGATTCGGCCGCGGCCCGCCGTGTCGCCGGCCCGACGAAGGAACCCCGTGACTCAGCAGACCAACGGCCACTCCCCGGCCCTCAAGGCGGCGTTCGACTCGATGACGCTGCTGGTCGCGGCGGTCATCGTCCACGACCGGGCCGCCAATCGCGTCGTACTCCTCCAGCGCGGCGAGAACGCCAAGTTCGGGAGGGGCTTGTGGGATCTGCCTGGCGGCAAGAGCGAGCCGGGTGAACCCATCACCGAAAGCGCAGTCCGCGAGCTCCATGAGGAGACCGGCGTCACGGTCGAGGCCGACTCGCTGGAGGTCGTTCACGTCATCCACGGCGCCTGGGGCGTCGAGGCTCCCAACGGTTACCTCACGGTCGTCTTCGCCACTCACGAGTGGACCGGCGAGCCCGAGAACCGCGAGCCCCACAAGCACTCCCAGATCCGCTGGGTCCACGTCGATGACCTGCCCGGCGAATTCGTCCACACGTCGGGCAGTGCCCTACTAGCCTTCCTGCACGGCGGCCCCCAGGTCACGCTCCGGGGGTGGCCGTAGACCCCGAAGGCAGGAGAGAGCCATGTCCGATTCGCCCTGGGACGCCGCACTATCGCCCATGAAGCCGTTCCACCCCTTCAACAACATCGGTGAGCCGATCGGTCTGCACCAGGGACAGATCGGCGGAGTGCGGGACACGGAAGTGCCGGGCGAGGTGACCCTTGCGTGTTCGCCGGTGCTCAGCCTCGACTGGAGCGTCACCCCCGAGCCGAACTCGCATCCGCACACCCAGGACACAGCCGTCCTGCGGCTTCCGCGGGCCTACGGTGAGGCAGAGGTGGAAGCCTGGGTCCGCGGTTTCGACGAGGGTTGGATCAACGCAGCCGTCCTGGGAGACAGCAAGGCCCCTCTGGCCCGGATCGCGGTCCACTGGTTCAACCTCCCCCGGTTCACCGGGCAGCATCACCTGACCGATCGGATCGAGGGTGCGGATCGGTACTGGTCCGGGGGCCGCTGGTCCCACGAGGTCGACGGCTGGAAGATCGTGCTGGACGTGCGCGCTGACCACCGCGCTGTCTGGGAAGGACTCCTCAAGACCCGGCTCTATGGGATGACGCACGTGATGGAGATCAGCCGTGCGGACGGACGGCGATTCACCGCCAGTGAGGCGGCGCACCTTCTCACAGCCCTCCACCTCGGCATGTCGTTTTCGCTCGGTCGCTGGACCGCTCCGCTCCTCCCTGTCGGCCTCGGAGCTGACGGGCAGGCCGTCTGGGAGTCCTGGGGTGCCCTGCACTGCGATCCTGCGCGCAGGCACTCTTCCGGCTGGTGGGACTCGTGGGACATCGAAGCCCTCGGCAGGTTCCTTGACGGGCTCGTCCCGGCGATGGCCGATCCCGTGCTCGCGGAGCCGCTGAAGCTGCAGATCAGCTACGCGATCACGGCCATCCGTGACCAGGGATTCGTGGAGCAGCGCGTGATGATCGCCGCTGCCGGACTGGAGCACGCCATGTGGCAGCGTCTGTTCGTCCGTGGTGTTCTCACCCGCGCGGAGTACAAGAACACCCGCCTGTGGCCTGCCCACGCGAAGCTGCGGAAGGTTCTCGGGGAAATCAACGTCGCAGTCTCCATCGACCGCAACCATCTGCCCGCGATGGCCGCCTTCGCCGACGAGATGCGCCGACGGACCGGACGGGTCTGGGACGGGCCCTCCGTGGTGACGAAGATCCGCAACTACATGGTCCACCCGGAGGAGGACCAGAGGGAGCTCTACCGGATACCCGGTCTCGTCACGGAGGCGTGGGCACTCAGTCGGCACTACCTGTCCCTGCTGGTCCTCGAGTCGCTGGGCTATCGCGGACCGCATCAGAACCTGTCGAGAATCCGCGGCATGGCCGGCGAGGTCGAGGAGACTCCCTGGCCCTGACTCGGGGCCTACGCGACATCCCTCCCAAGTCGCGCCACGAAGTCAGCCACACGGGTCAGTGCCTCCGCCAGGCGCTCCGGCGGGACGGTGTAGGAGATGCGGACGTGGTTGGGGGCCGCGAAGTCGGCACCTGGGGACGACCGCGACGTTGGCCTCCGCGAGGAGGAGTTCCGCGAAGACCTCGGCCGAGGTGATGGTCTGGCCCGCCAGGGTGCGGCCGTAGGTGCCCGAGATGTCGGCGAGGAGGAAGAACGCGCCGGTCGGGTCGCCGTCGACGTCGATGCCCGGGATGTCCGCGAGCGCCTTGATGGTGATCAGGTGGCGGTCGTCCAGTTCCAGTCGCCGGCGTTCCAGCTCGGTGGTGAGGTCGGCGGTCAGGGCGCCGAGGGCTGCCTTCTGGGAGATGGAGGAGGGCGCGTAGGCGGTGTGGCTCTGGATCGCCGTGATGGCCTGAGCCACCGAGGGCCGCGCGCGGTGATGACCGCGGGCTCCGTCCTCGGCACCCTCGCACTCCTCGTGATAGCGACCGCCCCCAACCTGGCCGTCTTCACACTGGGTTGCGTGCTCGCCGACTTGACCATGGCCGCCACCTTCTACCCGCCCGCCTTCGCCGCCCTCACCCGCTGGTGGGGCCCGGACCGCATCCGCGCCCTGACCATCGTCACCCTCGCCTCCACCGTCTTCGCACCGCTCACGGCAGTCATCGCGGAGCACCTGAGCTGGCGCGCCACGTACGCCGTCCTCGCGGCGATCCTCGCCGCCGTCACGATCCCCGCCCACGCCCTGGCCCTGCGCGCCCCCTGGCCGGCCGCCCCACCGCAAGCTCCCACCGCTGACGGCACCACACCCATACCCCGCAGCCGCCCCTTCATCCTGCTGGCCGTGGCATTCGCCCTCTCGGGCTTCGCCATGTACGCCGTCGTGATGGGCCTCATCCCGCTCCTCACCGAACGAGGAGCCACAGCCACGCAAGCCGCCTGGGCTCTGGGGCTCGGCGGGGCAGGCCAGACCCTCGGCCGCACCCTCTACTCGGCCCTCGCGACCCGCACCTCGGTCACCGCCCGCACCGCCACCCTGATCGCCCCCGGCGGTGCGACCACGGCATCACTGGCCTTCACCCCAGGCCCCATGCCGCTCCTGATCGCCCTCGCGATCCTCGCCGGAGACGTCCGCGGCAACCTCACGCTCCTACAGGCCACCGCGGTCACCGGCCGCTGGGGCACCACGCACTACGGCCGCCTCTCAGGGCTTCTCGGCGCACCCACCCACATCGCCGCAGCCCTCGCTCCCTGGGCCGGAGCCGCCTTCGCCACGCAGTTCGGCGGGTACTCCCCGCTCTTCGCAGTCCTCGTCGCCACTTCGTTGCTCACGACGATGCTCGCCGTGGCATCAGCGGCGAGGAAGCCCCACCCGGTCAGTTCCGCCGATCCGAGGTGAGCGTGATCCATCCGTCCGGGATCCAGCCTTCGAGGTAGCCCTCCAGGAACGGCTCGAACTCCGGGATTCCGAGGTGCGCCACTTCCCCGAGCGCCTGGCGCCACGGAAGCCACAACTGTGATGGCCTGGGGCCGCCTTCGACGTGCATCGTGAACAGACGTGCCTTCCGATGTGCGCCGTCACCGGGCGACACGCCATCCAGCCGGGCCACCGTGCCGCCGAACCGGAAAGCCAAGCCGGCAGCGAGTCTGCATGCAGCCGCTCTGTACGACTCACCCGGGGCACACGCGCCCATGGGGAGGCTCATGAGCCCCGGCGAGTACTGGACAAGGCCCATCCGGTGAAGGTCGTCGAAGCACACGAGATACACCACACGCCGCCGCACCTCTGGTGCATACATACCCACAAGAAAAAGAATGGCCCGTCGGGAGCGCGACGCACTCCGGGCGGACCGAACGGGTGGGTAGTCGGCGATCTCAGGACTCGGGCGGCGCGGGCGGCAGCGCCGCCGGCCCGGGCCAGATCTGGAAACCGAAGGACGCTTCCAAGCGGGCGAGCGTGCCCGAGTCCGGCATGACCCTGCCGTTGAGCACCCTGCTGATCGTCGAATGGGTCAGGCCGGTCGCTGCCGCGAGGCTGCGCAGCGTATGCCCGGTGGAGGACATGGCCCGCGCGAGGTTCCGGGAGAGGGACTGGCCGTAGTAGGCACTGACCGGAGCATCAGGAGCGAGAGCCGCATTGGGCCAAGCGCCGTCCACGACGTAGTCGCGCGGCTGCTTGTCGTTGCTGCTCCGGGGCATGCCGAGATCATCCCACGTACCCATGGGGCCGACCCTTCCCTTGTCTCGGATCCCGCAACGGAGACCTCTTGCATGGTGCAAGTACGGAACAGCGTAAGGGTCCACGAGCCGTCCGTGCGGCACATTCCAGGGTTTCGGCAGCGCTCCGTGGTGGCGGGCGACGACACCACCCGGTCCCTCACGCGCCACTCGGCTACTACGCGCGCCCGATGCGCCACTCCGGCAAGCGTTCTCAGATGCACCGAGACCGGAGACATCATGCAAGTCATAAGAGACATGGCCTCCAACACGACTTACTTACGGCGGAGTCGCACCCAACCCCAGAGAATCTGCACGCTCGCATCTATGCATTTGCCTGCGGAGCGGGCGAAGGCTCGCTAGCTTGTGGGTGGATCATCCGAGGGGAGCGGAGCATGACCACAACAGGAGCGGGGTCCGCGCACCCTCTCGTTGAACACCTTCGCGAGATCCAGGCCGGGGAACACGCCAAATGGGTCATCGCGACTGGCGTGTTGGCCGAGGTGCGACAAGAGATGGCCGACCTCCAACGTCGCTTTGAAGAGGCGGAGCGATCCCTCCTAGCGGCAGACGTACGACTGTCGGCCGTGAGCGACACGGTTCGCCAGGCCGAGGAGTTCTTGGGGGCGAAGCAGCCCTCACATCCACCGACGAATCCAGGTGATCGCCCGAATCCCGCGGAGCCGCAGAACTCCGGCTCCGACGCCCGTGACTCCGGTGTGCCACATCAGGCGGCGGGGCGGCCGGCCTCCGGCGTCGACACGGAGCAGAAGTCCCTCACAGAGCTGGTCCTCGAAGCGCTCGCGGACGGCCTGGATACACCGACCTCCAAGATCGTCGCCCATGCCCAGCTGGAGCGTCCGGACGCGACACCTCGGCAGATCACCAACTGCGCCAGCCACATGCGGGCCAAGGGGAAGGTCCTCATTGTCGGCCGCGGACTCTACCGACTGGTCAGCAAGGAGCCGCGCACGTAGATATCGCCATCTTCCAACAGAAAAAGGCGCCGCCTGGGTGGTCAAGACCCTGGCGACGCCGTGACACGTCAGCTGAGGGCCCACGCGCCGCCTCCAGGCTAGGCCATGCAGTAGCGGCCCACCCGGCCCTCGGGAATTTTGTGCAGTCAGCACTTGATCATAAATGAGGGCCCACGCCATGCCATCCGACGCATTCATGCACCACTGGCCCCTACAGGCCAGCAGCGGTCAGGCGCTCCAGTACCCCCACGGGGGTGTTCGATGAGTGCCGCAGACAAAGTCCGCAACATCATGCCCACCGGCGGAATGGCCACCCTGCGACAGCTGAAGGTGGTCGACGCCGTCGCCGAACTGGGCGGCGACGACCGCCTGGCCATCCCGGTCTCAGAGATCGCCGCCAAGGTGGGGCTCAGCGCCTCCAACATCTCCTCCTCGCAGGGCTTTCTTCGTCAAGCCGGCCTGCTGGAGACGCACCACGGAGCCCTTTCGGTCACCGATGCCGGCTTTCAGCTGACGCGGCTCCGGGCGGAGGACTCCGCCCGCGCTCGCCTCTTCCTGCATGACCACTGGCAGTCCGCCTGGTTCACCAAGGCCGCCAAGCGCCTCCTGCGACAAGGGCCGCGGCAGAGGACCACGCTCGCCGAAGAGCTCGGCCAAGGGCTGCCCGCAGCGGCGCCCGAACGCGGGCTCTATCTGGTGGACTGGCTCGACTACGCCCTGATCGTCCACGTCGCCAAGGACGGACTGGTCCGCCTCCCGGGCTCCATCCCCACACCCCCGCCCCCAGCCGCTCCGGCATCAGGCCTGTTCCTCAGCTCCGTCGAAGAGACCATGGCGCTACCCGACGACACCTTCGTAGCGGCCATGCGGGCTTACGGGACCCTCGTGAGCTCGCTCCGAGGACCGGCGGCCCGCGCCTAGCCAGGCCGGCTCGCCCCGCCGCACCGAGTGACGCCCCGGGCCGTCCTGCCCGGGGTCTCTTCGGCGCGTCCTCATCCATTCGCCCACGCCGGATTGCAGCGGAGATCACACATGCCCACCGTAATGGTGCAAGTACGGAACACAATGAATCATTCGAATCTTCCCAGTCAGAGGGTCGGGGGAGGGGTCGAACTGCTCTCCCCGACCCTCCGGAGGACCGTCATCATGGGAAGCGACCTGTCTCTCATCCATGCCATCGACCTCGTCATCGACGCATGGCGGGAGATGACCGCCCTCGACGAGATGTCCGAGCAGACCTTCGACAAGTTCGGTCTCCTCATCAAGAGGTTCGGACGGAACGCCACTGCGCGAGGCGTACTGCTCATCTCGGACGTCACCGATGGCATCGCCGAGGACTTCGTGAACGCGAAGGGCCGGAGCCGCCACGGCCACGTCTCGGACTCGGCGGTGGCTACCCGCCGAGTCCGCCGAAGCGTCTTGCGAACCGCCTTCCGCACCCTGCACGAGCTCGGCCTGAGCGACCAGGATCCGACACGCAACATCGTCCTGCCCGCCCGCACCTACGAAGGTTCCCGCCCTCTCACCGAAGACGAGGCCGTACTGCTGCGCCACCACGCCGCATACGCGGCCCGGCCGACCCGGCACGCAGCCGCGGCCGCCCTCGCCCTGGCCGGCGGGCACAGCGGCGAGATCGGGCACAGCGTCGTGGCCGACCTCGACCTGCCGCACAGCCGCGTCTGGATGCACGGAGCGCGCAAATACGACCCCCGCTGGTGCCGGCTGGACGCCTGGAGCCGCCACGTACTGGCCGATCGAGCCCGCCACGTCCTCGCTCAGCACCCGGACAAGACCACCGCGCGCCTCGCGGTGTCCTGTACCCCGGCACCCGATCCGGCCCTGCAATCGCGCACGTGTGTCGCGCTCCGCGATCTGCTGCGCAGGATCGGCCTTGACGGGGAACCCGACGTCACCCCGGCTTCCGTCACCACCCGTGCCGCCGTCGAGACCTTCGAAGTGACCGGCCGCATCGAGGAATCCGCCCGAAGGCTCGGGCTCCGATCCCTGGACAGGGCCGCCTCCATCGTCGGCTACGACTGGCAGACCGACCCCGCCTACACCGACGGGGGCCCGGCCCGTGCCTGACGACGTTTTCGGAACCCCCAAGCCCCACCCCGAACGCCCGAACCGCAAACGCCAGCTCACCGACCAGGACCAGCGCAGCATCGCGGAGCGCGTCCGCGACTGCCTCGACTACCCGCTCCTCTACGAGATGGCGGAACTCCTGCCCCCGCCGAACGTCGTCGGCTGCCCCCGCGAGTACCCGGGCATCGTCTACCTGATCATGGCCGCCCTCACCCCGGTGACGAAGTCCAAGCGTTCCACCACAGGACTCCTCGCCTCTCCCCAGGACTGGCGCAGCGTACGGGCGAGCATCCGCCGCCACCTGGGCCGCAGGGCAGCGGCAGCCCTGCCCCTCACCGCACCTTCCCGCGGGCAGTACCAGGACGCCCTGAACAACCTCCTCGTACCGGCCGCTGACGCACTCGAGGAAGCGTTCCGCAGGTATGCCGCCCAGCAAGCCCTGAGCCAAGGGCTGTTCCCCTCGGACACGCCCAAGGTATGGAGCCGCCCCGAACGCCGACAGCTCCTCGTCGGCGACGCCACCGTCCCCAAGGCACCCTCCAAAGCGCGCGCCATGGAGATCGCGGACGAGGACACCGGCCTGATCCGAAACCACCGCGTTGACCCGGCCGCCCGCATCTACTACGAGAACGGAGAGAAGGAGAAGCGGCGGGTACGCGGCACCAAGTGGTTCTTCGCCTCCGGACGCGACACCGGCTACTGGACCCGTGTCATCCTCAGCTTCGCCCACGTCGCCGGCGGCGAGTACGAAGACGAAGCAGCCATCGCCGTACGCCAGTTCCGCATGCTGAAGGACGCACTGCCCCACTGCATGGGCGTCGTCTACGACGGAGCCTTCCGCGGTGTCCACCGCGACGCCCTCGCCCGGACCGGCCTATTGGCCATCAACAAGCAGCACGGATCCGTCGCCCCCGTCTTCTACGAACGCATCAGCCCCTGCCGAAGCGGCCACGAGCTCTGGTGCGACCAAGGCCGCATCGCCGAGAGCATCCGCATCGACGATGGCACCCGCATCCTCGAACCCCTCCCAATCACCAAGCTCGAGCACCGTGCCGGAGCCGCCAAGAGCCGCTGGTACCACGTCCTCAAGATCCCCTGCCGCCACGGCGACCACGACTACCGCGTCCCCGTCGGCATCACCACCACCCCTGCCGACCGGACCCTGCGCTGCGTCGACACCGGCAAGCGCATCAAGAGCGACAGCGAACGCGGCTTCCACCGAGCCGAATACCTTCAGCAGATCCCCGAGGCCAGCCTCACCCACCAGCTCCTCTACCCCTACCGCGCCGACTCCGAGTCCGTACACAGCCAGTTCGACCAGAGCCTTTGGAACCGCCGCATGATCGCCTACGGCGTGGATCGCCAGAAGATCTTCGTCCTCGGCTTCGCCCTCTCCCAGAACGCCACCAGCCACCAGATCCACCTCCAGGCCCGCAGCAACGCCCAACAGGTCCTCCGCATCGCCTGACACCCCTCGACCCCACGACGGCCGCGCCCACCCCAGGGCGCGGCCGTCGATCCGTTAAAAAGGCCCCATCCATGGCAAGCGGAACAGAACGGACGCTCCAGCGGCCTGCCCACACCCGTGCAGCACCCCCGGCCTCCCCACCCACCACCCCAGACGCTCAGAAACCCCAGGTCACGACGATGCGTTCACCTCAGGCCCACTCCCACGGCAATCCATGCGACCACTCCCAGCACGATCCGCTAGGCTGTCAGCGGTCAGACGGCTACCAGGCGTGTGCCCGGGAAAGTGTCCGCGAGGGCATCTCGACCCGGGTGTGTGCACGTCATCTGACCAGCATGTTTGTCGAGACGGTTCGCGCGATCCCTCTGGGGTTTCCGGCAAGGTTTCCGACAAGCCCCCGCCTTCGTAGCTCAGGGGATAGAGCACGGCTCTCCTAAAGCCGGTGTCGCAGGTTCGAATCCTGCCGAGGGCACGGTCGAGGACCCTCCGCCGTTTCAACGGCCGGGGGTCCTCTTCGTGTTGTACGGGACTCAGCGGGCGGCGCGCTCCGGGCGGTCGTCCCCCCGGCCGGGGCGGGGGTCGGGCCGGGGCGGGGAGGCGGGGGCCGGGAGCACGACGCGGGCCTCGGCGCCGCCCTCCGCGCGGTTGCGGAAGGCGAGGGTGGCGCCGAGGGCCCGGGCCTGCCCGACGGCGATGGTCAGGCCGAGCCCGTGGCCCTTGTTCGTGCCCTCCGTACGGAACCGCTGCGGGCCGGTCGTGATCAGGTACTCCGGATAGCCCGGCCCCGCGTCCGTCACCGTCACGACCGGGCCGTCCACGGTCACCGTGACCGGGGCCGCGCCGTGGCTGTGCGCGTTGGCGACGAGGTTGCCCAGGATCCGCTCCAGGCGGCGCCGGTCCGTCTCCACCCGCGGGGAGGCGAGCACGGTCAGGGCCGTGTCGGTGCCGGACGCGCGGATCGTGCGGGCCGCCAGGTCGGCCAGGTCGTAGGAGTCCAGCTCCACGCGTTCGCTGCGCGTCTCCAGCCGGGAGATCTCCAGCAGGTCCTCGGTGAGCGAGCGCATCGCCTGCACCCGGTCCCGTACGAGCTCGGCCGGGCGGCCCGGGGGCAGCAGCTCGGCGGCCGCGTTCAGGCCGGTGAGCGGGGTGCGCAGCTCGTGGGCGACGTCCGCGGTGAACCGCTGTTCCGCCTCCAGCTTGCCCTGGAGGGACGAGGCCATGGTGTCCAGGGCCCGGGAGACCGCCGCCACCTCGTCCTTGGCGCGGGACCGGTCGCCGACCCGGGCGTCCAGGTCGCCGGCACTGATCCGGCGGGCCACCTGCGCGGTCACGTGCAGGCGCCGGGTGATCCGTGTGACGCCGACCGCGCCGATGAGGAGGGTGACGCCGATGGCGAGGCCCGAGGAGCCGAGGATGGCCCGGTCGAGATCGGCGATGGTGCGCTCGGCCCCGCGGAAGTCCACGGACACGGCGAGCGCGCCGCCGTGCTCGGCGGGCGCGGCCGCCCACATCACGGGGCGCCCGCGGTGCCTGCCGACGGCGGTGCCGCGCTTCCCCTCGACGGCGAGGGCCCGCAGCTCCGGGGGCAGGCCCGAGGGGTCGATGCCCTCGCCGCGCGGCATGCGCGCGCCGTCCTCGTACGCCTCGACCGACCGTTCCAGCTTCAGCAGCGCCTTCTCCCGCGCCGTGCCCACGGTCTGGCGGGTCATGGCGCCGTGCACCAGACATCCGAGCAGCGCCGCGAGCCCGCAGCACATCAGGGTGATGAAGACCGTGGCCTTCCACGTCAGGGTCGAGGTCCAGGCGGGCAGCCGCGGGCGCGGCCGCAGCCGCGCTCTGCGCTGCAATGCGTTCATGGTCAGGTCACGGTAATGCGCGCGGGAGGGCGGGCGACCGGCGGGATCCGGCCGGATCCCGCGAGAACCAGCCGGATCGGGCCGGGGCCCGTCGGCAGGCGCTGCACCCCTGTACCGGCGCCCGCCCGAACCGGAACCGGAAACGGAACGGGATCAGCTCAGGCCGCTGCTGCGTTCGCCGATGCGGTCGCCCTGCGGGGTACCGGCCCGCTTGAGAGCGGCCTTCGTGTGCAGTCCGCCCTTGACCTTGCTCCGGACAGGACCGTCGAAGCCGTGACCCGGGGAGCGCGGCGGCTGCGAACCCTCCTGCGCCTTCGCAATGGCGGCCCGGACGTCCCGCTTCTGCTCTTTGTTCATCCCGTCGTCAACTCCCTCAGGAAGCACCCAATCGGACTACTGGGATCGTATGCAGATATACGGAGCAACGCACCCGGACCGGAACGTAAAGAAATCCGGTCACCGGATCACGGAATCGAGTCGGTCGCCGGAGCAGGACGCTCCGGCGGTCCCACCGTCGCCCGGACGACCTCCTCCGGACAGGGGGTGCCCCGCGGCAGCTGGTACTTCGCCGCCACCCGGTACTCCCCCGGCGCCGGAGCCAGCAGCTCCGTCCACACGTCGCCCTCGGCGTCCGGCAGCGCCTTGAACAGGCACCCGGCGGTGTTCGCGAACTCCTTCGGCACGGCCCCCCGGGCCTTCGAATCCGCCGTCTCCTGCGGCGGCGGCACCGGCTTGCCCACCCCGTCGACCAGGCCCAGCCACGGCGAGTGCGGGATCCGCACCAGCACGCGGCCGGCCTGCTTCACGTCGACGACGAGCTGGTCGGCGCCCGCCCGCACCACGGTCGCGGGCCCCGCCACCAGGTTCGTCGGAGCGTCGACCTTGAAGAGCTGCCAGTTCGCGTCGCCCCACACCTGCTGGAGGTACGGCAGCCCCGCCCGCACCAGCTTCGCCTCGTCCTCACCGCCCGAATCGGGTTTGTCGGCCGGCAGCACCACGTAGTGCACGGCCCAGCGCTCCAGCCAGGCCCGGTAGCCGGCGGCGGTGAGCGTGTCGTCGTAGAAGAGCGGATTGCGCTCCAGGTCGGCCTGCCGGTTCCAGCCGCGCGCGAGGTTCACGTACGACGGGAAGGCGGAGGACTCGCGGTGGCTGCTGACGGGGACCACCTCGACGCGGCCCCGGTCGGCGCCCGCCTTCTGGAGCTGGTCCACGAGCGGGGCCAGCTCGCGGTTCCAGGCGGCCACCGGGGTGGTGCGGACGATGTCCGTGATGCTGTTGGTGGTGATCCAGGCGTTCAGGCCGACGAACGCGAGCAGCACCGCGTACCAGCGCCGCGACCGCGGGACCTCGTACGGGAGTGCCGCGAGCAGCACCGCGCCGCCGAACAGCATCACCATCCGGGTGACGTTCGAACCGACCTGGGAGTCGATCACCCAGGTCAGGAACACTCCGAGGGCGTAGACCGCGGCGGCGATGCGGACCGTCTTCCAGCGCCGCGGCACGAGGAAGAAGATCAGCAGTCCGAACACGAACGGCAGCCCGGCCGAACCGATCTTCATCGGCTGCGTCCCGGAGAACGGGAAGAGCCAGGCCGACAGCCCGACCACGGCCACCGGGGCCAGCCCCAGCGCGTACGCACCCGGGCGCCGCCGGCTCAGGAACAGCGCGGCCGCGATCACCCCGAGGAAGAGGCCCGCGACGGGGCTGGCGGCGGTCGCGATCCCGGCGAGCGGGGCCGCCACCGCGGCCTTGGCCCAGCGGCGGTGCGCCCACTTGCGGGGCCAGCAGAAGACCGCCGCGACCGCACCGAGGGCGAACATCGCGCCGAGCCCGAAGGTGACCCGGCCCGAGAGCGCGTTGCAGAACAGCCCGTACGCCCCGGCCAGGGCGGGCCACACGGGCTCCCGCACGGCCCCGCGGCAGCGGGTCAGGATCAGGGCGAGCAGCCCGGCCGAGACGGTGCCCGCGATCATCATCGTGGTCCGTACGCCGAGCATGTGCATGAGGTACGGGGAGACCACGCTGTACGAGACGGGGTGCATGCCGCCGTACCAGGCGAGGTTGTACGCCGAGTCGGGATGCCGGCCCACGAACTCGGCCCAGGCGTCCTGGGCGGCGAGGTCGCCGCCGCTGTTGGCGAAGCTGAAGAACCACACGACGTGCAGGACCGCGGCGAGGAGCGTGGCGACGGCCACCGGGTGCCGGCGGAGCGGGTCGAGCGCGCGGGTGCGCCGCCGGCGCTGCTCGGGCGGCTGGGGCGCTTCGAGCCGGTCCCCCGGCTGCTGTGCCTCGTGCGGCTCGGGCCGCGGCGGCAGGGCGTCGGTGCCCGGGCCCGGGCCCGGGGCGCCGTCGGCCGACGGGACGGCGCCCTGGCGCCGGCCCTGCTGCTCAGCGGTGGTCACTGCCGCACTCCCCACACATGGATCCGCACCGGCACGCATCTGCGTCCCGGGTCCACACCGTCGTCAAAGTCTCCCCGAGCCCGCTCCCGGCCGCCGGTCCGGGCGCCCGGACCCGCACCTCGGCGGACACTCGCTAGACGCGCACCGGCGCCCCGGGGTTGCCCGGGGCGCCGGATCAGCGCTCGTACCGACCGCCGTGTCGGCCGCTGCGGCTCACGGTCGAGGTGAGCCCATGCGGTCGGCCGATGCGGTCGGCCGGGGTCAGCCGATGCGGGTCAGCTTGCTGCCGATGCCCGGCGACGTCAGGTCGCTCTGCAGCGCCACCGGAACCTTCACCTGGCTGGCGCCCTCGCCGACCGTCAGCAGGCCGACCTCGGTGCCGGCCTTGGCGGTCTGCGGCACCTTGCCACCACCGTCCGCGAGCTTGACGTCCACGGTCAGCGAGGCCCAGCCGATCGCCTGCACGTCGGCAGTGGCGACGACCGGCGTCCGGCCGCCGAGCCCGTCGTCGACATAGCCCACGACCTGGCCCTTCTTCACGACGACCGCGCCGTCGAGGGCCTTCTGGGTGGCGGTCATCAGCTGCTTGCTCGCGGCGAGCACGGTGTCGATGATCGACGGCTTGTGCTGGCCGAGGACGGCTCCGACGATCAGCTGGTTGGTGTTGCCGACCTTCTTCTGCGCGGCGAAGAGGAGGTTTCCACCCGCCTTGGTCGTCGTACCGGTCTTGATGCCGAGCGCGCCGGCGGGTCCGGTGAGACCGTTCCAGTTGCGCCAGCTCTTGCCGTACGGGTCGACCCAGTTCGGCTTCTTGGTGATGTCGAGCAGCGTCTCCATCTCGACGAGCTTCAGGCCCAGCTTCACCTGGTCCTCGGCGGTGCTGACCGTGGTCGCGTCCAGACCGGAGGGGTCGGTGTAGGTGGTGTTGGTCATGCCGAGTTCCTTGGCGGTGTCGTTCATCTTCTTGACGAACGCCTCCTGGGAACCGGAGTCCCAGCGCGCGAGGAGCCGCGCGATGTTGTTGGCCGACGGGATCATGAGGGCGGCGATCGCGTCGTACTCGGAGATCTTGTCGCCCTCCCTGACCGTGTCGAGGGTGGACTCGTTGTCGGTCGAGTTGTTCTTCTTGCCCTCGGTCTCGGCCGTCTTGTCGATGTCGATCATCGCGCCCTGCTCACCCTTCTTGATGGGGTGGTCGCGCAGGATGATGTACGCCGTCATCGACTTGGTGACGCTCGCGATCGGCACCGGCTTCTGCTCGCCGGACTGGCCGAGCGTGCCGAGGCCGGCGGCCGCCATGTACGCCTGGCCCTCGGTGGGCCAGGGCAGCTGCGGGGCCGCGCCCTCGAAGGTGTACGAGGACTTCGCGGTCATCACGAGCTTCGGCTCGGGCAGCGGGCGGACCAGCTGCACGACGGCCAGGATGACCGCGAGGAGCACGACGAGCGGCGCGTAGATCTTGATCCGGCGGACGGCGGTGCGCAGGGGGCTCGGCGGCGGGGGCGGGTTGTTCGTGAGGTCCGCCAGCATGTCGAGCGGCGGCTTGGGCGGCAGCGGCTGCTGGGTGGTCCGCTCGCTGCGGTCACCGCGGTCGAGCCGCTCGGTGGTGGTCGCCGCGGAGCCCGGTGCGGGCGGGGCGGGCGGAACCGGCGCCTTGGGCGGCGCCCCGCCTTCGGTGCGCAGCGGCACGAAGGTGCTGGCCTTGGGCGCGTCGGGCTTGGGCGCGTCGGGCTTCGGGGCGTCGGGCTTCGGAGCGTCGGGCTTCGGGGCGTCGGGCTTCGGGGCGTCGGGCTTCGGGGCACGGAATACGGCGGTCCGCTCGCTGTCCTCGGCGGGCGCGGGGGTCGGCTTCGAGGCGGCGGGCTTCGACTTCTGCCCGTCGTCGGGCTTCACCGCGTCCACCTTCGGCACCCGGAACACCGCGGTGCGCTCGCTGTCGGCGGGCTCGTCCGCAGCGGGCTTGGAAGGCGCGGCGGGAGCCGCCCCCTTCGGCAGCCGCACACCACGGGACTTCGCCGCGCCACCCTCGGCGGGCTTCACCGCCCGGAACACCGCGGTGCGCTCACTGTCCGCCGCCTCGGAGTCCCCGGACTTCCGGTCCGCGTCCGCCGGGTCACCCTTGCCGCCTTCGGCGGGCTTCACCGTACGGAACACCGCGGTGCGCTCGCCGGAAGCCGACCCGCCGTCCGCCTTCGCGGGCTCCACCCCGCCGGAAGCGGAACCGCTCGCCCGGGACGCACCCGACCGCTCGTCACGCTCGCCCGACCCCGTACGGGCACCACCGGAAGCGGAAGCGGAGGCATCCGCCCGGGACCCCGCCGAAGCGGCGTCACCCTCGACCGACGGCCGGTCGGCGTCCGAGGCCCCGGCCTTCCCGCCGGAGGCAGCACCCGAACCGCTCACCGCAGCGGCCGCGGGCTTCGCCTCGCCGGAGCCGGAAGCGGAACCGCTCGCCCGGGATCCACCCGACCGCTCGTCACGCTCGCCCGACCCCGTACGGGCACCACCGGAAGCGGAAGCATCCGCCCGGGACCCCGCCGAAGCGGCGTCACCCTCGACCGACGGCCGGTCGGCGTCCGAAGCCCCGGCCTTCCCGCCGGAGGCAGCACCCGAACCGCTCACCGCAGCGGCCGCCGGCTTCGGCGCGCCAGAAGCGGAATCACCCGCTCCGTCGGAGGCGGAAGCGGAGGCGGAAGCGGAACCGTTCGCGCGGGGCACGGCGGGGCGCGCATCGTCGGCGGCGTCGTCGTCATCGGCGGCGTCGTCGTCATCGGCGGCGGCGGCGGCGGCATCGTCGGGGTCCGACGACGCGGACTCTTCCTCGGGGGCCGGGTTCACGGGATCGGCCGGGGAAGGGGACTCCGTGGTGGCGACCCACGCCGCCACCGCCTCGCGCAACGCGTCCCGGCCACCGGACTCCGCACCACCGCCGGAATCGCGCTCGGCCTCCGCCTCGGCCTCGGCTCCGCTTTCGCCCTTACGGGCGACCCCGGCGCCGTCCTCGGATTCCCTCGGCCGGAAGACCGACAACCTCGGGTCGCGCTCCGCGGACGACTCCGCCGCCCCCGGCGTTCCTTCATCTACCGACTTGTCGGGGGACTCGCCCGCCACCGCTCCTCCTCATCGCCGCCATTGTTCGGCTGTCCGAATGTCTAACAGTGTCCCGTCTCGGGGGCATCGCCCCCGTGCCAGACGAGAACGACATAGCTGCGGGTTCCCCCACAAAGCGACCACGCGCTCTCGACAGATGAATGTGAGAGGCGTCACCCTGTCACTCATCCACGCGGGGAGGCATGGATGGGCAGGAGCCGCAGAACAATTCCGGAGGAGCTTCTGCTGCTCGCCTTGGACCCGGCCACGGGTACCACGGCGCAGCCGCAGTCGCTCGACCTCGGCCTGGCCGGGGCACAGCTAGTGGAGCTGGCTCTGGCAGGACGGATAGCCCCTGATGGGGATCGTATCGCCGTGGTGATGCCACGGCCGACAGGAGATCCGACTCTGGACTCCGCACTGGAACTGCTGCGCAGGCGCGGCAGCCCGGTACGGGCCGTCCACTGGATCGGCGGACCCCGGCTGGGGCTCCGTCAGATTTACCTCGCCCACCTGGAGCGCTGCGGCATGGTCCATGCCGTCGCGGGACAGATGTGCGGGGTCTTGCCGACGACTCGCTACCAGGCGACGGACACGGAGATCAGCCGGGAGATCCGAGCCCGGCTCGACAGTGCGATCCGCACCGGCGTACCGCCGGACCCGCGGACCGCGGCGCTCGCCGCGCTGGCCCACGCGGTCGGTCTCGGCAAGCACCTGTACCCCGGCAACGAGGGGCGTTCGTCCAGGTCCCGGCTGCGGGACCTGATCAGGCACGACCCGATGGGCGGACTCGTGGCGCACGCCGTCATGGACGTCCAGAACGGTGTGGCCGCACAGCCACGCCGGGACCGGCCACCGGCACCGCAGGCCCGGCCCGCGGCGGGCGGCCTGCCGCTGCAGCCGCGCCGTACGGGTGCGATGGCCCGCGTGGCCGCGCACTGATCCAGCCGGCCACCGCACCGCTGGTCCACCGCACAGCTGCTCCACCGCACCACCGCACCATCGCACCGCTGCTCCACCGCACGCCGCGCACAGCACGACGCACGGCCGTGGCGCCGCGCCGTCGTAGCACCGCACCGTCGTAGCGCCGCACCGTCGCACGGCCGTAGCACCGCACACAGCACCGCCGCACCACCGCACCACCGCACCGAACCGCCAGCGCGCGGGGTGACGGAGCCGTTCAGTCGGCTCCGTCACCCCGCGCGTGCGTGTTTTCCCCGCCGTTCCCCAGCGGCGCCGCCCGCTTCGGTGGCAGTCTGCTGAACATCAGCCACGCAGAGAGACAGCTGCACTACAGAAGAAGGCGGAGGTGCCGTTCACGTGGCGTCCAATGTCAATCCCACCGTCCGACGCCGCCGACTGGGAATGGAGCTGCGCAAGCTCCGCGAGGACAAGGGCATGACGGCCGAACAGGTCGCCGAGCGCCTCCTCGTCTCCCAGTCGAAGATCAGCCGGCTGGAGAACGGCCGCCGTTCGATCAGCCAGCGCGACGTCCGCGACCTCTGCGACGTGTACGAGGTCGAGGACCGCCGGCTCATCGACTCCCTCATGCAGATGGCGAAGGACTCCCGCCAGCAGGGCTGGTGGCACGCCTTCGGCGACATCCCGTACAGCGTCTACATCGGCCTGGAGACGGACGCCGCCAGCCTGCGCACCTACGAGCCCCTGGTGATCCCGGGACTGCTCCAGACCACGGAGTACGCCCAGGCCCTCGTCCGCGGCGCGTGGCCGGAGACCGCCCCGGCCGACGTGGACAAGCGCGTCCAGGTCCGGATGCACCGCCAGAAGCGGCTCTCCGAGACCGAGAACAACAACCCCGACCTCGGCCCGCTGCGCCTGTGGGCGGTCATCGACGAGGCGGCGCTGCGCCGGCACGTGGGCGACGCCCAACTCATGATCCGGCAGCTGGAGTACTTGATAGAGCAGTCGGAGCAGCCGCACGTCACCGTGCAGGTGATGCCGTTCGAGCTGGGCGCGCACCCCGGCGTGAACGGCCAGTACGCGATCCTGGAGTTCCCGGACGCGTCCGACTCGACGGTCGTCTACATCGAGGGCGTGACGAGCGACCTGTACCTGGAGAAGGCCAACGACGTCCAGAAGTACAGCGTGATGTACGAGCACCTGCGCGCCCAGGCACTGGGCGTCGACCGGACACGGGAGTTCATCCTCCGCATCATCAACGAATATGCGGACAAAGGCGAATAGTCCTGTGACGCAGGGGGCGGGCGGGAACGGGGGCGGCACGGTACACCGTCGATCCCCGGCCACAGAAGGCTTGAATGGAATGTGCCACTCGGTCGGGTGAATGCCTCCTTCACCCGTCAGGAGCTGCGGGTAGCGTCGATCACGTCAGCCGGAAATGGCCGACACGACACCGGAACCCCCGGAACTACTCGCTCACCGGAGAGAAACATGGCTATTCGCCAGGGCGCCAACGACAACTGGGTCAAGTCCTCCTACTCCGCCAACGGCGCCTGCGTCGAGGTCAAGTCCCCCGTCATGGAGGCGATCGCCGTGCGCGACTCGAAGGTGCAGGACGGCCCGTCCCTCACCTTCGCGCCCGGCTCGTGGACCTCCTTCGTCACCGATGTCACCGAAGGCCGGCTGGGACGCCTCGCCTGAAGATCACGACGCGTCCCGACCGTCCCGCCGAGACTGACTTGAGCCCTCTCGACCGATCCGCCGTCTTGGCCGAGGGGGCTCGGCCATGCCCGGCCGGCGCGCGTCAGCGCAGCTGGTCGACGTAGCGGTCGGTGCCCGGCACCGTGGGGATGAACGGAGCCACGAACTCCACCCGCCCCAGCCCCGCCTCCGCGACCTCCGCGTCCATCCCCTGGAAGCGGTCCCAGCAGGTCCGGGGGTCCTGCTCCAGGAACCACAGCAGCGTGAGGCGCGTGTCGACCCCCTCCACCTGCTTGACGTACGTCATCCGGTCACCGGGCAGCGGTGTCGGCCGGAAGACGGTCACCATGGCCGCCGGAGAGCCGTGCAGCCGCCTCGGCAGGGCACGTGAGCGCAGCCACTCCAGCAACTGGGTCCGCTGCTCGGGACCTTCGGCGTCGACGACCTGGACCACCAGCCCGGCGTAGGGGTGGTCGAGCGCGTGGTGGTCCCGTGGGCCGGCGGCGCCGTCGCGGTAGACGGTGGCCGCGTGGTCCTGGAAGGCCGTGAAGACGTGGGTCCGGTCCTGATAGACGCGGCCGTCGCGGTTGAGCCGTTTGTTGATGCCGACGGTCCACTTCATGTGCTCGTCGTAGCGGCCCTCGGTGACCCAGTACGTCGATATGTAGCAGCCGGCGGTGACCGGCTGGGCGACCGCCGACTTCTCGGGGTAGCGCAGCTCCTGCAGCTCCCGGGTGGCCACCCATCGGCGGCCCGCGAACATCCAGGGCATGGCCATGGCGCCGGCGTAGTAGTGGTCGTCCTCGTACCAGCGGTTGTACGCGTACTCGTGGCCCGGGTGCGGCTCCACCATGGTGATCAGCGCATGGCCGGGGCGGACGCCGTAGGGGCCGACGGCCGCCAGGGCGGCGTAGTCGTCGACGCGGGTGCCGGTGCCTGTGTCCTGCTGCGGGTCCTGCTCTCCTGTCGTCATGGGAACGGTCTATCTGATGTGGCGTCAGACCGGGAGGGGGTGGGCGGAGTCGAGGGCACGGGGGCCCACGGGCGTCGACGCGTCCACCCCCTGGAATATCCATGTCATCTACACGCTTCTCTCGCTACGCTGCGCGCACCCGTCTCCCGGAGGAGTTCCCGTGCCCGCTGCCGCTGTCGCCGCCGTCACCGCGACGACCACGAGCCCGCCCGATGCCGCTGCCGTGGCCCCGCCGCCCGCCTTCGCCGCCCGCGCCACCTCGGTCGAGGGCTCCCCCGTACGCGAGATCCTCGCGCTCACCCAGCGGCCCGGCGTCATCTCCTTCGCCGGCGGCCTGCCCGCGCCCGAGCTCTTCGACACCGAGGGCCTGCGCGCCGCGTACGACGCCGCCTTCGCGCTGTCGGCGCGCCGCGCGCTCCAGTACTCGACCACGGAGGGCGCCCCGGAGCTGCGCGCCGTGATCGCGGCGCGGGCCACGGCGCGCGGGCTGCCGACCGGGGCGGACGACGTCCTGGTGACGTCCGGCTCCCAGCAGGCCCTCAGCCTCGTCACCGCTGCCCTGATCGAGCCGGGCGACGTGGTGCTGGTCGAGAACCCCACCTACCTGGCCGCGCTCCAGTGCTTCGGCCTGGCGGGGGCGCGGCTGGTGGCCGTTCCCTGCGACGAGGAGGGCGTACTGCCGGACGCGCTGGCGGAACTGGTCGCGCGGGAGCGGCCGAAGCTGCTGTACACGGTCCCGACCTTCCAGAATCCGACGGGGCGCACCCTGCCGGCCGCCCGCCGGACGGCGGTGGCGGAGGTCGCGGCCCGGTCCGGTCTGTGGCTGGTGGAGGACGACCCGTACGGTGATCTGCGCTACGAGGGCGACGACCTGCCGTGGCTCGCCGCCCACCCGGGGGCCCAGGACCGCACGGCACTGATCGGCAGCTTCTCGAAGATCATGGCGCCGGGGCTGCGGCTGGGCTGGCTGCGCGCTCCGGCGGCGCTCCTGCGGGCCGCGGTGGTCGCGAAGCAGGCGGCGGACCTGCACACCTCCACGGTGGACCAGCTGGCGGCGGCGCACTACCTCGCGACCGTCGACCTGGACGCGCACGTGGCGCGCGTGCGCGGCGCGTACCGGGAGCGGCGCGACGCCCTGCAGCGCGCCCTGAGCCGGACCCTGTCGGCGGACTGCGACTGGAACCGGCCCGAGGGCGGCATGTTCGTGTGGGCCCGGCTCCCGGCGGACCACGACGCGACGGCGCTGCTGAGGACGGCCGTGGCGCACGGCGTCGCCTTCGTCCCCGGCGCCCCTTTCCACACCGGCGCCCCGGACCCCCGCACGCTGCGCCTGTCCTTCACGACGCACACCCCGGAGGAGATCACCGAGGGGGTCGGCCGCCTCGGTGCGGCGCTGGCGGAGTACGGCGAAGGCTGAGGCGCCGGGGGCGCGGCGGGGGGCGCGGTGGGGGGCGCGGTGGGGGGCGCGGTGGGGGGCGCGGTGGGGGCGCGCGGCGGTCAGTGCTTGAGGCCGACCTTGAGCAGCACGATGACCAGTCCGAGGAGGAGGTTGACGACGCCGGCGACGGCCATGAGCCGGCGCGAGGCGCCGGCGCGTTTGGCGGCCACGGTCGCCCAGCCGACCTGCCCGGCCAGGGCGACCAGCAGGGCCAGCCATGCGATCCCTTGGGGTCCGAGGCCGAAGAGCGGGCTGATGGCCGCGGCGAGGGCCGGCGGGACGGCCGCCTCGATGATCGGGCGTTCCTCCCGGGAGGTGCGGCGGATCACGCTCCAGCTGAGCCGGCCCACCATGCGGGCGCCGAAGAGGCGGGCGAAGACGTGCGCGGCCCAGAACACCACGCCGGTGCCCAGCAGCAGTGCGATGAGCTGGAGGCGCGGGAACGAGCCGAGCGTCCCGGCGCCGACGACGACGGAGGCGGCGAGCAGGGAGCCGTAGACGGCGCCGGTGTAGTCGCCGCGGGCGTGCCCGCCGTCCCCCTCGGCGTCCTCCCCCGGCAGCCGCGCCCGGCGCTTCCTCGGGGCCGATGCCGCGACCGGATCCTCGGGCTCCGGGATCCCGGCGCGAGCCGCCCGAGGGGCCTCGTACGCGTCGTACGAAGCCTCCTCCAGGACGGGCTCCCGGTCGTGCCCGCGCCCTCGCTCGGGGCCCGCACCCCCGGGGCCCGCCTCCGGGGCCCCTTCCGGGCCGCCCGCGGCCACTAGGACGCGGCCCCGGACCGCGAGGTGGCGGTGGGCCACTTGAGCTCGATCTCCATCTCGATCTCCCCGTCTCCGACCTCGACCTCGATCTCGGTACGGAGTTCGTCGGGGACCCGCAGGCTCATCCTGCCGGGGCCGAGTTCCAGTTCGGCATTGCCGCCGTGCCGCAGCGCCTCCGCGAGCGCGGAGAGCTGATCGGCGGCCTCGAGGCGTGAAAGGGAACTCTTCTGCTCGAACTTGAGGTCCTTCACGGCTGTCTCCTATCCGCCACGACCAGCGGGAACAGCGGGATCACCGGGTAAGGCTCATTGTGCCGCCGTACGGGAGACCGGGCATCCCGGGACGCCACGCCCGCGCCCCGGTCACCGTCACGCCCGCGCCCACTCCCGCGCCCACGCCCGCGCCCGCGCCCCGGGCACGGGGTCACCGCGCCGGCGTCCGGTGGAAGGCCAGCGCGAGGACGTCGCGCCACTGCATCGGCGGACCGGCCCGCGGGGCGCCGGGACGTTCCCTCGGCACCCGTACGCGCAGGGCGCCGGGGCGGACGGAGCAGGTGACGGGCGTGGGCAGGGTCAGGGCCTCCCCGTCCACGGCGACCGGGATGCTCTCGGCGTCCGACCCGATCACGACCTGCCGGGACGTCAGGATGTGCAGGCCCGCCGCCCGGGCGCCGCGCAGTGCCACGTCGGCCGCCTGGGCGGCGTTGTTCACCCGGATCCCGACCACGCCCAGGACGCCCAGGTCGAGGCGGGCGCGGCGGGCGCCGACGGCCGTCGGTTCGGGGGACGAGTAGGGGTTGTTGCTGATCAGCAGGGCCTGCTGGCCTTCCAGGCGCAGCTCGTCGGTCGCCGCTTCGAGGGTGCGGCCGGCGTATCCGAGCAGCAGGTCGGGCAGTGCGTTCAGCGCCGAGTCCGCCTTGGCGTCGCGGTACTCGGGGCGCTGCACGACCTCCGCGTAGACCCCGAAGGAGGCCGTGTTCACGAAGGCGCGGCCGCCCACGAAGCCCAGGTCGACCCTGAGTTCCTCGCCGTCCGCGAGCGCGTCCAGGCAGCGGGCGGGGTCCTCGCGGTCCAGGCCGAGGTCCATGGCGAAGTGGTTGCGCGTGCCCGCGGAGACGACCAGGAACGGCAGGCCGTGCTCGGCCGCCACCTCGGCCACCCGGGCCTGGGTGCCGTCGCCGCCGGCCACCCCCAGCAGGTCCGCCCCCTCGGCCACCGCCCGGCGGGCGAGGGCGGCGACGTCGGTGACGACGTCCGGGTCGAGCAGCACCACACGGGCACCGAGCGCCTCGCCCTTCTCGACGAGGCCGAAGCGGCCGACCTTCCCGCCGCCGGACTTCGGGTTCATGATCAGCACCGGGTGCCGGGGGCGTTCGACGGCGACCGCCCGCATGCCGGCGGGCGGCCGCGCGGCGCGCAGCGCCGTCCGCGCGCACACCACGGCGGCCGCCCAGACCAGGAGGGCGGCCAGCGCCGTGGGCCACAGGTCGGCCCGGGCGTAGATGACGAGGATGGCCACCGGCGCGGCCACGGCCAGCACCGCCCCGGCCAGCCGGACGGGCCCCCGGTGGGCCACCACCCACCAGGTCCCCATGGCGGTCAGCGCGGCTCCGGCCACCCCGACCACGACGACGACCAGCCCGCCGCCCTCACCGGCCGCCACGAGCACCACCACCGCGCCCAGCGCGCACAGCAGCGCCAGCAGAGCGAACAGCCGGGCGCGCGTCGGCACGCCGTCAGGGTGCGAGAGCGACATGGTCCTCACGTCCTCCGACCGGTTCCCGGCACGACGCCGGCCCCACCGGGATGCGTTCCATCCGATCATCCCCCGAACCCCCACGCCCGGCCCGCCGAGTACGGCAACAGTCCCGGGCATTGCGCATGCAATTCCACTGCCCGACGCCGCGAGCACGTGAACCCGGTGCACCTGGCGCGACATGTGCGCCACCGAACAGTGAAGTTGGCCGCCCCCACCCCGACATGCAAAGGTACGTTCGATTGACGCGAACGCGGGGGGTTCCAGGGGTGGATTTCGACGCCGAATGGGGGCTGCTGCGCGCCGACGCCGGCCGGCGACACGCACAGCCGGCGCCACCGGAAGAGCCGGCCGATGCCCAGGTCGAGGCCGGCACGCCCGCGCACGCGCGCGCAGTGGTCATGGAGCGGTTGGCGGACTTCCGCAGCCGGCTCCTCCTCGTACCGCTGGACGACCGTGACGGCCTGTGGACGGCCGAACTCGGCGGTCTGGACTGGGTCTGCGCCTTCTCGGACGAGGACGCGCTCGCCCGGTTCGCGGTGGCCCGGGGCGAGGGCGACCGGGAGTGGACGTACCGCCGGATCGTCGGTGCGCGGCTCCTCGACGACGTGGTGGCCACCGTCGGCTTTCCGTGCGGCGTCGCATGGAACGCGGCGGGGCCGGACGGAATGGTGTTCCCGCCTGTGCGCGGGATCGTGCCGGATGCCGCGGCACTGGACGGGGAGGCGGCGCAGTGAGCGGGGACGGGGCGGATCTCGATGTCTCGAAGCAGGCACTCGGGCAGATCGCCAAGGGAATCACGGACAGCCTGGCGGAACTGAAGGAACTCGGGTCGGTCGGTGAGGCGAGCATGGGCGGCGGCTTTTCCGAGCTGGGGCTGTCCGGGATCGAGACCGGGCACGAGGGCCTGACGTCCACCCTCCACACGTTCTGCGAACGCTGGGGCTGGGGCGTCCGCTCGCTGGTCCAACAGGGCAATGCCTTCGCCATGGGGGTGGGCCTCTCCGCAGGCCTGGTGCACGAGCAGGACCAGTACATCCAGGGGAGCTTCAAGGTCGTGGCGAACGCGGCGCTGGGCAATCCGCACGCGTCCGAGAAGGACGTCATCGACAAGGACTGGGGCGAGGTGCTCTCCGACAATCCCTTCACCCAGATCCGCGACGCGGACTACGACCCGACGGACTTCCGGCGTGCCACGGAGAACGGCAACGAGGCCTGGAAGACCGCGGTCCGGGACGTGAACAGCTCCGACATCCTCATGCACAACCAGCTCCTCGAGGCCGCCGGAATGCGCGACGACGTGGACGGGGTGGTCGAAGACATGGTCGGCCCCGCCCCCGAGGTGACCGAGGTCGTCGAGGCCCCCGGGACCCAGCCGGGCGGTGAGGGCCGATGACGGACTGGGGCGGTCTGGTCGACAAGGGCCTCGACAAGATCGAGGCCGGGGTCGACTCGGCGAAGAAGGTCATCGGCCACGGCGTGGACCGGGCATCGGACGAGGTCGGCGGCGCGCTCGACCGTGTCGGTGCGCACGGCTGGGCGGACGCGGTCGAGGACTTCGGCGACAACCTCGCCTCCGGTCTCGGCGCCTCGGTGCGAGAGCAGCAGCTCGGCCAGAGCGAGCAGGCGGACGAACTGGTCCACGGCGAACCGGAGGCGATCCGGGCCTCGGCCGGACACCTCGGCGATTTCCAGGCCGCCTTCGAACGGGTCGGCCAGGGCATGAAGGCTCTCGACTCCGACCGGTGGAAGGGTCAGGCCGCCGACACGTTCCGCGAGAAGTTCGCGATGCACCCGGCCGATTGGTTGCGTGCCGCGGACGCGTGCGAGGCGGCCGCCGGCGCTCTCACCCGGTACGCGGACATGGTCGAGTGGGCGCAGAAGCAGGCCCAGGAGGCCATCGCCCTGCACAAGGCCTCGGTGAAGGCGACGAAGGAAGCTCACGAGGCCCACATCGCCAAGGAGCACGCCTACGCAGCCGCCTCGAAGGACGGCGGCGATCCGGGCCCGAAGCCGGTGGAGGGCGCGGACCCGGGCGCGGCGGGCCGCAAGCGCGCCCAGGAGATCCTGGACGAGGCGCGCAGGCAGCGCGACGAAGCCGCGACGACGGCAGAGTACGGCCTGAAGGCCGCCATGGAGCACGCTCCGGCCGAGCCCCCGCCGACGGACCGGCTACTGGCCGGGATCGCCGACTACGCGGGCTCGGAGGCGGTCGAGCTCAACCACTTCGTCGGAGGGGTGGTCAAGGGGGCGGCGGGAACGCTGAACTTCGCACGCGGCCTGAACCCCATCGACTTCTACAACGTCACCCACCCGGCGGACTACCAGCAGAACGTCAACATGACGCTGGCGGGTCTCGTCTCGACGGCGTCCCACCCCGAACGCATCCCCGGTCCGATGATCGACAGCTACATGGAGGATCCCAGCGAGTTCAAGGGCCGTCTCGTCCCCGACCTCCTCGGGACGAAGGGCGCCACCGGCGCCGCGCGGACAGCGATGCGGTTCGCGGACAACGCAGCGGCGAGAACCGCGAGCAAGGAGGCCGCACGCGCCAGCGCCACGGCCGAAGCCGAGGCGGCTGCTCGCGCCAAGGACAAGCTCACGTGCAAGGGCGACCCGGTGGACGTGGCGACCGGCCGCATGGTCCTGCCCCAGACCGACCTGGTCCTGCCCGGCTCGCTGCCGCTGGTCTTCAGCCGGACCTTCGAGTCCTCGTACCGGGCGGGGCGCTGGTTCGGCCCGTCCTGGGCGTCCACCGCCGACCAGCGCCTGGAGATCGACGAGGAAGGCGTGATCCTCGTCCGCGAGGACGGAAGTCTGCTCGTCTACCCGCACCCCGAGCCGGGGGCGCCCGTACTGCCCGGCCACGGACAGCGGTGGCCCCTCGTACGCGACGCGGACGGCGGGTACACCGTCACGGACCACGAGTCCGGCCATGTGCGCCACTTCACGGCCGAGGGGCTCCTGACCCGACTCGACGACCGCAACGGTGCATGGATCGCGTTCGACTACGACGAGGCGGGTACCCCGACCGGCGTGTCGCACAGCGGCGGCTACGAGGTCCTACTGACCTCGTCCGAGGGCCGGATAACCGGCCTGGCCCTGGCCGACGGCACAGAAGTACTGCGCTACGGGTACACCGACGGCCACCTCACCCGGGTCACCAACTCCTCCGGCCGCCCCCTCCGCTTCGGCTACGACGACCTCGGCCGGATCACCTCCTGGACCGACACCAACGGCCGCCACTTCGACTACGCCTACGACGAGCGGCACCGCTGCGTCGCCCAGTCCGGCACCAACGGCCACCTGAACGTCCGCTTCGCCTACGGGGACGGCGTCACCACCTACACCGACTCCTTCGGGAACGTGTCCCGGTACCTGATCGACGACCGTGCGCGGATCACGGCGGAGACCGACCCGGCGGGCGCAACGACCCACTACACCCACGACACGTACGACCGTCTGGTGACCCGTACGGACCCGCTGGGCCACACGACCCGCTACGTGTACGACGAGCAGGGCCGTCTCACCTCGCTCCTGCGGCCGGACGGCCGCGAGGTGCGTGCGGAGTACGACGCTCTCGGCCTGCTCCTGGCGGTGATCCGCCCGGACGGCCGGGTCACGCGCATGACGTACGACGCCCGCGGCAACCGCACCTCCGCCACCGCCCCGTTCGGAGCCGCCCACCGCTTCTCCCATGACGCCCGCGGGCACCTGGCCTCGGTCACGGACCCCCTGGGCGCGGTCACGCGCGTGCGCTGCGACGCGGCCGGCCTGCCCGTGGAGATCACCGACCCCCTGGGCGCGACGACCCGCTACGCACGTGACGCCTTCGGCCGTCCCACCGCCGTCACCGACGCCCTCGGGCGGACCACCCTCCTCACCTGGAGCGTGGAAGGCCGACTGCTGCGCCGCGACACGCCGGACGGCGCCACCGAGTCCTGGATTTACGACGGCGAGGGCAACTGCACCGCCCACACCGACCCGGTCGGTGGGGTGACCCTCTCGGAGTACGGTGATTTCGACCTCCTCACCTCCCGTACCGGCCCCGACGGCGTCCGGTACTCCTTCGCCCACGACACCGAGCTCCGCCTGACGGAAGTCACCAACCCCCAGGGGCTGACCTGGACCTACGCCTACGACCAGGCGGGACGCCTCGCCCAGGAGACGGACTTCGACGACCGCACACTGACCTACGGGTACGACGCCGCGGGCCGTCTGACGTCCCGTACGAACGCACTGGGCGCCACGACGACCTACCGGCACGACGCCCTGGCCCGCCTCCTGCACAAGGAGACCGCGGACGGAGTCACCTCCTACGAGTACGACGTCTTCGACGAACTCGCCGGGGCCGTCACGCCGGACGGCACCACCCTGACCCTGGAGCGGGACCGGTACGGCCGCCTCGTCTCGGAGACGGTCGACGGGCGCACGCTCACATACGCCTACGACGCCGCGGGCCGCCGGGCCCACCGCACCACCCCGGCCGGGGCCGTCTCGGCGTGGACCTACGACGCGGCGGGCCGCCGCAGCGCCCTCAGCGCATCGGGCCGCACCCTGACCTTCGAACGGGACGCGGCCGGCCGGGAGCTGACCCGCAGCATCGGCGCGGACGTCGACCTCGTGCAGACGTACGACCCCGTCGGACGCCTCACCGACCAGCGCGTGGTGGGCCAGGACGGCCGCACGCTCCAGCGCCGCGGCTACAGCTACCGCGCCGACGGCAGCCTGACGGCGGTCGACGACGCCCTGGCCGGCCTGCGCACCTTCACCCTGGACGCGGCAGCCCGCGTCACCGGCGTCGACGCCGGCAACTGGTCCGAGCGCTACGCCTACGACGACGCCGGCAACCAGACCACCGCGGTCTGGCCGGACCGCCACCCGGGTGCGGAGGCGCGCGGCGACCGCGCGTACTCGGGCACCCGCATCACCCGCGCCGGCTCGATCCGCTACGAACACGACGCCCTGGGCCGGACCGTCCTGCGCCAGAAGACCCGCCTCTCCCGCAAGCCGGACACCTGGCACTACGAGTGGGACGCGGAAGACCGCCTGGCGGGGGTCACCACGCCCGACGGCACGCGCTGGCGCTACCGCTACGACGCCCTGTCACGGCGCACGGCCAAGCAGCGCCTCACGCCCACCGGCGAAGTGGCGGCGGAGACCCTCTTCACGTGGGACGGCACCACCCTCTGCGAGCAGCGGGAAGGCCCGGTCAGCCTCACCTGGACCCACCACGGCCTGCACCCCCTCACCCAGGCGGAGAGCGTCCTCGGCACGACGGACGACCGCTTCTTCGCCATCGTGACGGACCTGATCGGGACCCCGCGGGAGCTGGTCGACGAGTCGGGCGAGATAGCGTGGCGCGCCCGCTCCACCCTCTGGGGCTCCACCACCTGGACGCGCGACGCCACGGCCTACACCCCGCTCCGCTTCCCCGGCCAGTACTACGACCCGGAGTCGGGCCTCCACCACAACTACTTCCGCACCTACGACCCCGAAACGGCCCGCTACCTCACCCCGGACCCCCTGGGCCTGACCGGAAGCGAAAACCCCTACTGGTACGGCCCTCATCCCTATGAGTGGATCGACCCGTTCGGCCTGGCCCTGTGCCGCGTGAAACCACGGTTGGAGGACGGGACCCCTAGGGAGGGGTGGCAGCACATTGATGAACGTCACATATCCGGCACCCACTCGTCCGGGCATGGAGACCTCATGCCTCCGACCACCACAAGGGAGCAAGTTCAGGCGGCTGCGGAGAAGATCGTCGAGAAGGGAGCCCGGGTATCCGAACCCGACCGCCGCATTCAAACGTTCGAGAGGAGGATGGTGGTCAACGGAATGAGGGCGAGATATCGAGTAGTGGTCGACTCGTTGGACGGAAACCGAATCATCACGTTCTTCCCCGTAGGAAAGTCGTATGTTCCATGATCATTGAATTTTCGGTTCGCCCCGGCCAAGGGGCCCCCAGCGGGTTCGACCTGGGGGACATGTGCTGGCGGGGAGAGCTGGGTGAGGCGAACTCCGCAGGACAGCACCCCGATCAGGGGATGATGATCCACCTGGCCGTCGTCCATCTGCTCGACGTGACGAGCAGCCTCCTGGAAGGCGGCACCGCCGTCGGCTCGTTCGTCGGTACCGACAGCTCGTTCAGGCTGACCTTCAGGACCGTGCGGGAGGGCGTCAGCGTGGCATCGCCGTCCGCAAAGGTGGGAGTGGTCAGCCGAGCCACGCTGGCGACCACCCTGCTGCGCGCGGCGGAGGAGTTGGCTGGCAGTGCCGCAGGCTCGCTGCCCGCCGACGACTGCGCCCGGGACGACTACGCGGCCGCCGTGAATCGATTGCGCGGCATCGCACGGACGCTCTGACCGACCGCCGCACCCTGGACACGCGGGAGCTGGTGCGCGGCTCTTCCCTTGGGCACGGCGCCGCCGTAACCTGACGGGCCGTCAGATGTGGTCGGGTCCGCCTGGAGGTACGTCGTGCTGTTGCGAGGGAAGACCGTCATCGTCTCCGGCGTCGGGGCCGGGCTCGGGCACCAGGTGGCCGCCGCCGTCGTGCGGGACGGCGGGAACGCCGTGCTCGGCGCGCGGACCGAGGCGAACCTCGCCAAGTCCGCCGCCGAGATCGACCCCGACGGCGCCCACACCGCCCACCTGGCCACCGACATCGGCGACGAGGCGCAGTGCGAAGCCCTCGCCGCCCTCGCGCGGGAGCGGTTCGGGGGCGTCGACGCCGTCGTGCACGTCGCCGCCTGGGACTCGTACTTCGGCGGGCTGGAGGACGCCGACTTCGGCACCTGGCAGCAGATCATCGACGTCAACCTGCTGGGCACCCTGCGCATGACCCGGGCCTGCCTGCCCGCCCTCAAGCAGAACGGCGGATCGGTCGTGATCATCGGGACGCAGTCCGCCGTCGCCGCACCCAACGAGGTCCAGCAGGCCGCCTACGCCGCCTCCAAGGGCGCCCTGACCTCCGCCATGTACTCCATGGCCCGTGAGCTCGGCCCGCACCGGATACGCGTCAACACCGTGCTGCCCGGCTGGATGTGGGGTCCGCCCGTGCAGGCCTTCGTCACCTTCACCGCCCACACCGAGGGCGTGCCCGAGGCCGAGGTGCTCGCCCGCCTCACCGACCGCATGGCGCTGCCCGACCTCGCCACCGACGGGGACGTCGCGGACGCCGCCGTCTTCCTCGCCTCCGACCGCGCCCGGGCGATTACCGGCCAATCGTTGCTGGTCAACGCCGGTGAGCTGATGCGATGACGGGGTCCACCGCCGCGGCGCCGGATCGTATGCTCACCACATGACCCCTCCGAGTGACGCTCCGACCGAAAACGCGATGCGCCGCGCGCTGCGACGGGCCCGAGACGGCGTCGCGCTCGACGCGGCCGAGGCGGCCGTACTGCTCCGGGCGCGCGGCGAGGCCCTCACCGACCTCGCCGCCTCCGCCGCTCGCGTCAGGGACGCCGGGCTCACCGCCGCCGGACGGCCCGGTGTCATCACGTACTCGCGCAAGGTCTTCATCCCCCTCACCCGCCTCTGCCGTGACAAGTGCCACTACTGCACCTTCGTCACCGTCCCCGGCAAGCTCCGCCGGGACGGCCACGGCATGTACCTCTCCCCCGACGAGGTCCTCGACATCGCCCGCAAGGGAGCGGCGATGGGCTGCAAGGAGGCCCTCTTCACCCTCGGCGACCGCCCCGAGGACCGCTGGCCCGAGGCCCGCGAGTGGCTCGACGCGCACGGCTACGACGACACCCTCGCCTACGTCCGCGCCATGGCGATCCGCGTCCTGGAGGAAACGGGTCTGCTGCCGCACCTCAACCCCGGCGTCCTGTCGTGGTCGGAGCTGCAGCGCCTGAAGCCCGTCGCGCCGTCCATGGGCATGATGCTGGAGACCACCGCCACCCGCCTGTGGTCCGAGCCCGGCGGCCCCCACCACGGCTCCCCCGACAAGGAACCGGCCGTCCGGCTGCGCGTGCTGGAGGACGCGGGCCGTTCCAACGTCCCCTTCACCACCGGCGTCCTGATCGGCATCGGCGAGTCCTACGAGGAGCGGGCCGAGGCCTTCTTCGAGCTGCGCCGCATCCAGCGCAGCTACCACGGCATCCAGGAAGTCATCGTCCAGAACTTCCGCGCCAAGCCGGACACCGCCATGCGCGGCATGCCGGACGCCGAGCTGGAGGAACTGGCCGCGGCGATCGCCGTCGCCCGCCACATCCTGGGCCCGAGCGCCCGCATCCAGGCCCCGCCGAACCTGGTGGACGCCGAGTACGCCCTGCTCATCGGCGCGGGCATCGACGACTGGGGCGGCGTCTCCCCGCTCACCCCCGACCACGTCAACCCCGAGCGCCCCTGGCCGCACATCGAGGAGCTGGCGGCGCGGACCGCCGCGGCCGGCTTCGAGCTGCGCGAACGCCTCACCATCTACCCGGAGTTCCTGCAGCGCGGCGAGCCCTGGCTGGACCCGCGGCTGCTGCCGCACGTACGGGCGCTGGCCGACGCGGAGACGGGCCTGGCGGACGAGTCCGCGACCGTCGAGGGCCGGCCCTGGCAGGAGCCGGACGAGGGCTTCGCGGCGTACGGGCGCACCGGCACCGGGCGCACGGACCTGCACACCGCCATCGACACCGAGGGCCGCACCACCGACCGCCGCGAGGACTTCGACCACGTCTACGGCGACTGGGAGGCCCTGCGCGAGGCGGCGGCGCCCGGCATGGTCCCGGAGCGCATCGACACCGACGTACGGGCCGCCCTCGCGCAGGCCGCCGACGACCCGGAACGGCTCACGGACGCGCAGGCGCTCGCGCTGCTGCACGCGGACGGGCCGGCCCTCGACGCCCTGTGCCGGATCGCGGACGACCTGCGCAGGTCCGTCGTCGGCGACGACGTCACCTACATCGTCACGCGGAACATCAACTTCACCAACGTCTGCTACACCGGCTGCCGTTTCTGCGCCTTCGCGCAGCGCCGTACGGACGCCGACGCCTACACCCTCTCCCTGGACCAGGTCGCCGACCGGGCCGCCCAGGCCTGGGACGTCGGCGCGGTCGAGGTGTGCATGCAGGGCGGCATCCACCCCGACCTGCCGGGGACCGCGTACTTCGACATCGCGCGGGCGGTCAAGCAGCGGGTTCCGGGCATGCACGTGCACGCCTTCTCGCCGATGGAGGTCGTCAACGGCGCGACCCGCACGGGCATGTCCGTGCGGGACTGGCTGACGGCGGCCAAGGAGGCCGGCCTGGACTCGATCCCGGGGACGGCGGCGGAGATCCTGGACGACGAGGTGCGCTGGGTCCTGACCAAGGGCAAGCTGCCCACGGCGGACTGGATCGACGTGATCACCACGGCGCACGAGCTCGGGATCCGCTCCTCGTCGACCATGATGTACGGGCACGTGGACCAGCCCCGGCACTGGCTCGGCCACTTCCGCACGCTGGCCCGGATCCAGCAGCGGACGGGCGGTTTCACGGAGTTCGTCACGCTCCCCTTCATCCACACCAACGCGCCCGTGTACCTGGCGGGCATCGCGCGGCCCGGCCCGACGGTCCGCGACAACCGGGCGGTGACGGCGATGGCGCGGCTGCTGCTGCACCCGCACATCCCCAACATCCAGACGAGTTGGGTGAAGCTGGGCGCCGAGGGTGCGGCGGAGATGCTCCGGTCCGGGGCGAACGACCTCGGCGGGACGCTGATGGAGGAGACCATCTCCCGCATGGCCGGGTCGAGTTACGGCTCGTACAAGTCGGTGCGGGACCTGGTGGCCGTCGCGGAGGCGGCGGGCCGGCCCGCGAAGCCCCGTACGACGTTGTACGGGGAGGTGCCGCAGGAGCGGCAGCGGGCGGCCCGCGCCTCGGACGGGCACCTGCCGGAGCTGCTGCCGGTACTGGACTGAACGGGCCGGGGGCGGGAGGGGGCCCGGAGCACGCGGCGGGGGGCCCGGCGAACGCGGCGGGGCCCCGGGGCACGCGGCGGGGCCCCGGGGCACGCGGCGGGGCCCCGGGGCACGGGCTGGTGCGCGGCGCGGGCCCCGCCCCCCTCCCCCGCCGGTCAGCCGACGAGGAGGTCCTTCTTCAGCTGCTCCATCTCGCGGGAGTCGATGCCGAGCCCGTCCTTGAGGTAGCGGTCGAAGGAGCCGTACCGGGCCGCGACCTCGTCGTAGCCGGCGTTCAGGTACTCGGGGCGCACGTCGAGCAGCGGCTTGTAGACGGCGGCCTGCTGGGCGGGCAGGTGGGACAGGATCGCGTCGTTGGCCGCCTTGCGGTAGTCGTTGCTGGCCAGGTAGTCGGCCTCGACGGTCTCGCGCGGCACGCCGAGCGCGGTCAGCAGGGCGGCGCCCGCCCAGCCGGTGCGGTCCTTTCCGGCGGTGCAGTGGAAGAGGACGGAGCGGGAGCGGTCCCGCCCGATGCCGTCGAAGACCTGCGCGTACGCCTTCTTGCCGCCGTCGCCGGAGACCATCGCCCGCTCGGCGTCGACCATGGCCCTGACGGCCTCGTCGGGGGTCCGGGGCATGGTCTGGAAGGAGCCGGAGCCCGCGAAGACGTCGGCGACGACGTAGGTGGCACCGGCCGGGACCTTGTCGGCGTCCTTGGTCCGCTCGTCCTGCATGCGCAGGTCGAAGACGGTACGGACGTGCAGGCGCCGGAGCTTGGCGAGGTCGTTCGGGGTGAGCCTGTCGAGGGCATCGGAGCGGTAGACCTCCCCCATGCGGACCCACTGGCCGGTGGTGGTGCGGTAGCCGCCGGCGTCACGGAAGTTGGCGGTGCCGTCCAGCTTGACGAGACGGTCGGCGAGGCGCAGGCCCCGGCCGTGCTGCGGTGCGAAGTCGAACCACTGGCGGTCGGCGGCGGGCAGCCCCGTGACCACGGCCCGGCCCTGGGCGCCGCCCCTGGCGACGACCTTGCCGTTCGCCCTGATCTCGACCCGCTTGCTGCCGGGGGCCTTCCACGCGAGCGTGAAGGAGCCGTCGGCCCCGGCGGTGACGGTGGCCTCCGTGAACGGGACGGCGGAACGGGCCTGGGAGTGGGCGTGGGCGGCGGGGGCGGCGGTCAGGGAAGCGGTGAGCGCGCAGGCGACGACGGTCGCGGCGAGGAGGGCCTTCTTCATGCGGTCGAGGCTGGGCGGGCGGGGAGAACGTCGCGTGAACGCGACGTGGCAGGACTGGCAAAACGTGCCATCAGCCAGGCGGCGTCCGGAACTGTTCACTCGGCGGACTGCTTACGGATCGGATCGAACCTGTCCACTACAGTGCGGATTTCGTATGCTCGGCGGTCACGAGTAGGGACGCCGGCCAGCGGCCCCGGGGGGACGACGTGATCGGTACGAACGACGGCACGACGGGCGACAACCACGCAGGCGCGGCCGGCCCGGCCGCCGGCCCCCTGACGCACCTGGGCCCGCCCGCGGGCCGGGCAACGCCCCCCGCCCCGAGCCCGCCGCCCCACCCCCCGACCGCAGGCCCCAGCCCAACGGACCACCCCCCGACTGCGGCCCAGGGACAGACGGGCCCCGGCCCAGCGGCGGCAGGCCCTGGCCCGACGGGCCACCACCCGGCCGGGGGCGCAGGGGTCGCAGGTCCCGGCCCGGCGGGCCACTACCCGGCCGCAGGCCAAGGGCAGGCGGGCAGCCCCAGCCACGCGGTCCCGGCCGGAGGCCCAGGGGTCACAGGTCCCGGCCCGGCGGACCACTACCCGGCCGCAGGCCAAGGGCAGGCGGGCCCCGCCCACGCGGTCCCGGCCGGAGGCCAGGGACAGCCAGGCCCCAGCCCGACGGACCACCACCCGGCCGGAGGCCCAGGGGTCGCAGGTCCCAACCCGACGGGACACCACCCTGCCGCGGGCCCAGGGGCGGCAGGTCCCGGCCCGGCGGGCCACCACCCGGCCGCAGGCCAGGGGCAGGCGGGCCCCGTCCACGCGGTCCCGGCCGGAGGCCAGGGACAACCAGGCCCCGGCCCCGCGGACCACCTCCCGGCCGGAGGCTCAGGGGTCGCAGGTCCCAGCCCGGCGGACCACCACCCGGCCGCAGGCCAGGGACAGACGGGCGGCCCCGGCCACGCGGTCCCGGCCGGAGGCCCAGGGGCGGCAGGCCCAAGCCCCGCGGACCACCACCCGGCCGCAGGCCAAGGGCAGGCAGGCCCAAGCCCCGCGGACCACCACCCGGCCGGAGGCCCAGGGGCGGCGGGCCCCAGCCCCGCGGGCCGCCACCCGGCCGCGGGCCAAGGACGGGCGGGTGCCGGTCCGGCTGCCCGTGCCGGAGCGGCCCGCCCGGGCGGAGACGCAGGGGCCGGGGCGGCGCAGGGCTCCGCCGAGCCCGCCGGAGGCAGGACGCTCGGGCGGGGGATCGTCACCGGGCTCTGGGGACGGATCGAGCAGCAGGACTTCCGCAGCCGGATCCGCGGCACGCTCCTCGGCGCGGCACTCGGCGACGCCCTCGGCGCGCCCCTCGCCGGACTCTCCCGCGACGCCATCCGCGAGGCGCACGGCCCCGACGGCCCGGCCGGACCCACCGCCACGGACGGCCGCCGCGGCCGGATCACCGCGGCCACCCAGCTCACCCTCTTCACCGTGGACGGCCTCATACGGGCCCACGTACGCCGGGACACCGGCGCCTGGCACCCGCCCACCGACGTGCACCGTGCGTACCGCCGCTGGGCGGCGACCCAGCACGACTGGGGCCCCGACGAGCGCCGCGCGGACAACGGCTGGCTCGCGCAGCAGGAGTGGCTCTACGCCCGCCGCGCCCCTGACCGCGCCTGTCTGACCGGCTTCGGTGACGACGTCCTCGCCACCCTCGACCAGCCCAAGAACCCGGCCGCCCGCGGCGCGGCCGCCGCCGCCCGCTCGGCCCCCTTCGGGCTGCTGGTCGGCTGGGAGCCCGCCCTCGTCCTGCAGCTCAGCGTCGAGTGCGCCGCGCAGAGCCACGGCCATCCGACCGCGCACCTCTCCGCGGGCGCGCTCGCCGTCATCGTCCACGGTCTGATCCGCGGCGACTCCCTCGACGCCGCCGTCCAGCGCAGCCTGGGCCTGCTGGGTGCCCGCCCCGGCCACCAACCCGTCACCGACGCCCTCCAGCGCGCCATGGCCGCGGTCACCCAGGGCCCGCCCGGCCCGGACACCGTCGCGGCGCTCTCCCCCACCGCGCCCGACCCCACCGCGCCCTCCCCCGGCGCGCCCGACCCCACCGCGCCCGTCCCCACCGCGCCCTCCCCCGGCGCCCCCGTCCCCGACGCCTCGCACGCCCTCGCCGTCGCCGTGTACTGCGCCCTCGTCGCCGAAGACGTCGCCCACGGCCTGCGCCTCGCCGTCAACCACGGCGGCGACTCCGTCGCCTCCGGCACCCTCTGCGGGGCACTGCTCGGCGCACAGCACGGCGAGACCGCCCTCCCGCCCACCTGGCTCGCGGAGCTGGAGGGCCGCGCCACGCTCCTCGAACTGTGCGACGACTTCGCCCTGGAGATGACCCAGGGCCCGACCCTCCACAGCCCTTCCGCCTCCTCACCCGGCTGGCTCGCCCGCTACCCCCGCGCCTGACGGAAACCGTCCGCCGGGACCTGACGCCCCCTCAACAATCGGGGCGCCAGACCGTACCGTGGCGTTTCCACGTCCCGGCCGCCGGAGGTGCCAGCACACATGCGGATCGCCACGACCGTCTTCCTCACCGACCGCACCGTCTCCCCCGTCCGTCTCGCCCGGATCCTGGAGGAGCGCGGCTTCTCCGGCCTCTACCTGCCGGAACACACCCACATCCCGGCCTCCCGCGACACCCCCGCCCCGATGGGCGGCGAACTCCCCGAGATGTACGGCCGCACCCTCGACCCCTTCGTCGCCCTCGGCCAGGCGGCCGCGGTCACCGAGCACCTGCACCTCGGCACCGGCATCACCCTCGTCGCCCAGCACGACCCGATCGGCCTCGCGAAGCAGGTCGCGACGCTCGACCACCTCTCCGACGGCCGTTTCACCCTGGGCATCGGCTACGGCTGGAACGTCGAGGAGGCCGCTGACCACGGCGTCGAGTGGCGCACCCGCCGCGACCTGGTCCGCGACCGGATGGCCCTGATGCGCGCCCTGTGGGCGCCCGAACCGACGGCGTACGTCGGCCAGTACTGCTCCGTCCGGGCCAGCAGCGCCCACCCCAAGCCCGCCCAGGCCCCGCGCGAACTGCGCCCCGGTACACCCCTGCACGGCCCCCGCACCCTGATCGGCGGTGCGGCCGGCCCGAAGCTGTTCGCCGCCGTCGCCGACCACGCCGACGGCTGGCTCCCGATCGGCGGCGGCGGCCTGACCGAGTCGCTGCCGGTCCTCCGCCAGGTCTGGGAGACCGCCGGACGCGACCCGAAGTCCCTCCAGGTGGTCCCGTACGCCGTGCAGCCCACCCCGGGCAAGCTCGCCCACTACGCCGACCTCGGCATCGAGGAGGTCGTCCTCCAGCTCCCCTCGGCCCCCGAGCCGGAGATCCTGCGCACCCTGGACGACTTCGCCCAGTACCTCTGAACCTCTGACCGCTCCCCTCCCGGTCCCCGCACAGCGGCGGGGCCCGCCCGATCGTGCGATCGGACGGGCCCCGGTTCACTCCTCCGCGGATCCTCAGGACGTGAAGTAGCCGTTCAGGTCGGCGATCACGTCGACCGAGCCGGTGTTGTTGAAGAACGTCACCCGGCCGTCGACCACGGGTACGACCACCAGGTTGGAGACGGTCTGTCCCGCCGTGTAGTTGAGGTTCGACACGTTCGGCCGCCCGGTGCCGTGCGGGTGCACGATGAGGTGGCCGTCCTGGGAGGGGTTGGTCACGGTGACGTTCAGGACCACCGCGGTCACTCCCGTGAGCGGCACTCCTTCGACCCCGGCCACCTGCAGGCTGACGATGCCGCCCCCGCCGACGGCTCCGGCGCGGGCGCCGGTCCCGTCCCGGGTGTCCAGCAGCCGGACCGGCGCACCGGCCGAGAAGGCCGAACCGGTGGCCGCGTAGTAGCCAGTGACATCGGCGATCAGGTCCACCGAGCCGGAGTTGTTGCGCAGGTCCACCGTCCCGTTCACCACCGGCACCGTCACCAGGTTGGGGACGATCTGCCCGGGCGTGAAGTTCAGGTTCGACACGCCCGGCGCCGCCTGCCCGTTGGGGTAGACCGTCACATGACCCGCTTCGGTCGGCTGGACCGCCGTCACGTTCATCACGACCGCCGTGACCCCGCTCGCCGGGACGCCCTTCACACCGGCGACCTGGAGGGTGACGACCCCGCCCGGACCGACCCGCTGCTTCGCCGCACCCGTGCCGTCACGGGTGTCCAGGAACCGAGCCGGGGTGACCGGGTTCAGCCCGGAGCCCGCGCCGGCCTGGTCGGTGTAGTAGCCCGTCACGTCGGCGATCAGGTCCACCGAACCGGCGTTGTTGCGCAGGTCGACCTTGCCGTTGACCACCGGCACCGTCACCAGGTTCGGCACGATCTGCCCGGGCGCGAAGTTGAGGTTCGACACCGACGGCCTGGGCTGACCGTTCGGGTACACCATCACGTGCCCGGCCTCGGTCGGCAGCACCGCCGTCACGTTCATGACCACCGCCGTCACCCCGCTCGCGGGGACGCCCTTCACACCCGCCACCTGGAGGGTGACCACCCCGCCCGGACCGACCCGCTGCTTCGTCGCACCGGTGCCGTCACGGGTGTCCAGGAACCGCGCCGGGCCGTGCGGTACGAAGCGGCTCTTGGCGGCCGTCGTCGGCGCCGTCACCGTGTACGCCTTGGTGATCCTGTGCCCGATGAAGGGCCCGACGTCGTACAGGCCCGGCTGAAGGCCGGTCGTGTCGACGAGCACCTTCATCGAGGTCCCGTCCGGGCTCACCGACAGCGCCTTCAGGTAGGGGCCCTGTTCGTACTGCGTGCCGGTGGGCATCAGCATGAGTTCCGTGCCGAGGGTGAGGTTCTGCCCGTGCACGACCGCCTGGTTCCGCGTCCCGGCGGGACCGGTGGCCGGGCTGATCCCGGACACCCAAGGGCTGGGCTGCTGCCCGCTGCACGTGGTGACGCAGGATCCGCCCATGGTGAATTCGACCGGCAGGGCCGTCTTGCCGGCACTCAGCATCAGGACGGCCTGGCCGGCCCGGGCATCGCTCTGGGTGGAGCAGAGGCCGTGGCCATCGCACCCGTACCTGGACGTGGTGCCGGTGCCCTCCCACACGTCCGGGCCCAGCAGACTCCGCTCGGGAGCTGCCTGGCTGGCCAGGTCGTTGGTCGTGAACGGCACACCGACGCCGAAACTCTGCGAGGGCTTCATGTCGATGACCGCGCAGTAGGCGGTGGAGTTCTCCGTCAGGACCCCGCTGCGGTCCGGGAAGCCCGCCACCGAGATCCGGTTCGCGGTGCACTCCGGCGCCCAGCCCGCCGACGTGGCGACCTTCCAGGTGTCCACGTCCGTGTGGATCGGCTTGCCCGCGTGGTTCTTGCTGTGGACGATCGCGACGTACGAGGTGGATCCGGTGACCCGGCAGGCCACCGTGTACTGCTCGCACAGGTACTTGCCGGACGCGTCGACCACCTGCAGCGTCGCCGAAGGGTCGTCCTTGCCGCCCGCCGTCCTGGCGCTCAGCCAGAACTTGTCGGTGGCGGCACCGCTCACCCTCAGGCATCGGGCGTCGAGCGCCGAGCCCAGGTCGAAGGGCGTGGCCCGGCCGCCGACCTTTGTCGACACTGGGGCGGTGCAGTTCGCCGTCCCCGAGATGTCGCGCCGTGCCAGCTTGTAGGTGTCGGCCTGTCCGACCAGCACGACGGTGTACGGGGTACCGGGTGCGAGGGGGCACGCCAGGACCGCCCCGCCGAGGCAGGCGACGTTGCCCGCGGTGTCGGCGACGTAGAAGGTCCCCCACTGCCGGTTGAAGGGTTCGGAGTAGGACAGCACCTCGGCGGCCGCGTGCTGGTCGGCAGGCAGGCTCAGGCAGGACTGCCGTCCGTCCGAGGTCAGCTGCACCTCCACCCCCACCGTGCCGTCGAAGCCGGTCCGCGGCCAGGCCGCACATCCCGCGGCCTCGCCGGTCCGGTGGACCGCCAGCGCGTACGCCTGCGACGGCGCACCGGTCAGGACGGCCCGGAAGGGCGCGGTCCCGGTCAGCTTGCAGACGGGGTGGTAGCCGGAGTACTCGCACTGCTTGAGGCCGGACGCGTCGTAGACCACGGCGTTCACGGCCTTACCGCCTGCGGGCGACCTGTCGAGCAGGTACACGCCCTGGCCGGAGACGGTCGGCAGGGTCAGGCACAGCTTCTGTCCGGGACCGCCGAAGGTGCCGGTAGCCGGCCCGGCGACGAGACCGTTGTCCGAGGTGGCGGTGCAGCCCCGGGTCTCCCTGGCGGAGTGGAAGGCCATGCCGAAGGCCGCGGGTGCCCCCGGCTGGGGAGCTGCCACCCAAGTGTGGTCGCCGGCGGGCAGATCGCACCCGCCGTGCTGGCACACCTGGGGCATGTCGGCGCCGGCCGCGGTGAACAGCTTTCCGGCAGGGACCGCACCGGAGGCGACGGGGCCGAAGGAGTGCCAGGCGGGCTGGGAGGCCCGCAGGGTCCGGCAGCCCACCGCGGAGCTCAGGTCCGGAGAGACCCCGAACGCCTGGGGCTCCACCACCGTGCAGCCCTCCGGACGGGACAGACGCGCCAGGGTGACGTCGTACGCCGCCTGGCTCGCCCCGAGGGCACTGACCGCCGCCATCCGGAACGGCGCGGTACCGGTCAGCTTGCAGTCCAGCGCGACGCTGCCGGTGTTCCGCCAGTCGTTGACGTCGGCGCAGATCTGCTTGCCGGTCGCGTCGTGGACGCTGTGGTGAACGTCCTTGGAGGACGAGTAGGTGCGGAGCACGTCGTTGGCCACCAGGTCCAGCGCGTAGCAGTCACCCGCCGAGCCGGCCGGCAGCGCTCCCTGGAACACCTTGGGAGCGCCGAGCGTGCGGTCGGCGGGAGCGACGGTCTTGCAGGCGGTGGAGGAGACCAGCGGCAGGTACGAGGTCCAGAGCTGGCTCTGCGAGCCGGTGCCGTTCGCGACCTTCATCGTGTAGGTGCCCGCCTGGGTGGCGGGGCAGCGGACCGCTCCGTAGGCGTAGTCGCCCGGACCCAACACGTGCTCGCACGCCACGGCGGCGCCGGTGGGGGAGGTCAGCTGGGGCCGGAGGACCCCGGGCGTCGTGGCGACCTGCAGGACGAGCAGGTCCGGTGCGCTCAGCGTGATGGAGAAGGACGCCGTCGTGTTCGCCTCGACCGCGCAGGTGACGATCGTGCTCGGCTGCAGGGCCGGCGGGCAGGCACCGGCAGCCTGGCCACTCTGCTGGAGTGAGCGCACGACGGCTTCGCGGTCGCCCGCCGAACCGGGCTTCGGCGCGGGCGCGGCCTGAGGGCCGGCTTCGGGAGCGGCTCCGGCCGCAGCGCCGGACTGCGGTGAGGTGGTGGCGGCGGGCGGCCGTTCCGCCGCCGCGGCGGCTCCGGTCTGACCGGTGAACGACGCCAGCACGGAGAGCAGCAGGGCCCCGGACGCGACCGCGGCCCTGCCCCTCCCCCGTCTCTCGCGCATGCTTCTGCCCGACGGCAGCAATCTCATGGAGCCCCCAGCTCAGCAGATCCTCGTCCTGTGTCAGTCACACGACGGGCAGGCGGAGCTTACAAGCCCCCTACACGCTTCCCGCAGGGGGGCACCGCCGCCGGGTCAGCTCCGCCCAGACCGTCTTGCCGACGGTGCGGTCCGAGACGCCCCAGTCGGCGGCGACGGCGGCCACGATGCGCAGGCCGTAGCCGGATTCCGCCCCGTACGCGTGCGGCTGCACGGCCGGGCGGCGGTCGCCGCGGGCGTCGGAGACCTCGATGCGCAGGATCTCCTCCAGGAGCGTCAGCTTCAGCTCGAAGTCCCGCCCCGGGACGCACCCGTGGCGTACGGCGTTGGCGGCCAGTTCGGCCACGAGGAGCCCGGCGTCGGCCGCCAGGCCGGTGGACTCGGGGAAGCCCCAGTCGTGGAGCTCGACGAGGGCCAGCTGCCGGGCCAGCCGGGCCCCGCGGCGGGTGCTGGTGAAACGCTGAGTGAACACGCGTACGAGGGCCCGGGCAGGGCCGGAAGGTGCGGTCATGCCGCCAACATCCCGCCCGACCAGCGTCGTTCAACACCACCCCGACTCGTACAAACCAACTGTACGAGTCCACTTCCTGGACAGGCGCGGTCACGGTGCGTGAATCTGCTGTCGGGGAGGTGACCGCCATGGTGCGTGCCGACGACAGCGGTGACGGCGAGGTCGAACCGGACGACAACCTGCGCAGCTTCGGCGAGACGGTCAAGGCCTCCCGCAAACGGGCCGGCCTGACCCAGGAGCAACTGGCCCCGCTGATCGGTTACTCGGTCCAGTACGTCGGCTCGGTCGAGCAGGGCCGACGCCACCCGTCGCAGAAGTTCGTGCACAAGACCGAGGCGGTCCTGGACACCTTCGGCGTCATCGACATCGCCGCGAAGCAGCTGACGCGGCGGCGCGGCCTGGCGACGTGGTTCCGGCGGTGGGCGGAGCTGGAGGAGCTGGCCGTCACCCTCAATACGTACGAGTGCCGGTCCGTGCCGGGCCTGCTCCAGCCGGAGTCCTACGCCCGCGCCCTCATCGAGAACGTGCCGCCGCTGGCCACCCCGGAGGAGGCGGAGGCCCGTGTCGCGGTCCGCCTGGAGCGGCAGAAGCTGCTGCACCGCACCCCGTACGCGCTCTTCAGCTTCGTCATCGAGCAGGCGCTGATCGAGCGCCGCACGGGCGGGCCGCAGGTGACGCGGGAGTTGGTCGACCGGCTCCTGGAGTGCGGGGAGCTGCCCAACGTGGACGTCCAGATCATGCCGCTGGTCCAGCCGGTTCACGCAGGCACCGACGGCCCCTTCCGGCTCCTGGAAACCGATGAACACGAGTGGCTGGGCTACACCGAGGGGCAGCAGACGGGCCAGGTCATCTCCGACCCGAAGGACATCAGCCTTCTCCACCAGCGGTATGCCAAACTTCGCATTCAGGCCCTCAATCCGGCGGACAGCGCTGGCCTGTTGATGCGAATGCGAGGATCCCTGTGAAGAGCTCCCGGCTCCGGTGGTTCAAGAGCAGTTACAGCAGCGGCGACGGCGACAACTGCGTCGAGGTCGCCCTCTCCTGGCACAAGTCCTCGTACAGCGGCAGCCAGGGCGACGACTGCGTCGAGGTCGCCGCCTGCCCCGGCGCCGTGCACGTCCGGGACTCCAAGGTGACGGCCGGCCCCGAGCTGGCCGTCACCCCGGACGCCTGGACCGCGTTCCTGGGCGGCGTCACCGCCACCCGCTGAACGGCGGCGCGGCTACCGCTCCCCGGTCTCCCCCTCGGCGGGGAACCGGGCGAGCGGGGCCTCGCGCGCGAAGAAGGTCTTGGCGCGGGTCATCGCGCGCTCGTCGGCGCGCACCTGGCCGGGGCGGGAGCCGTTGCCGAGCAGGACGCCGCCGAAGCGCATCCCCATGTAGGCGGCGGTGTTGTTGAGGCTGGCGATCAGCCCGTTCGCCGTGGCCTCGTTCTCCTCGGCCATCGCCGTGACGCCCCACAGCGTGCGGCCTGCCATCCGCTGCTTGAAGTCCATGCCGGGTACTCCGAGCCAGCCGGACCAGTAGTCGAGGTAGCGCTTGGTGCCGGCAGAGACCGCGTACCAGTACAGCGGCGAGGCGATGACGACATCGGTGGCCTCCAGGGTGAGCCGGCGCAGCACCTCCTCCTGCTCGCCCACCGGCCAGGTCCCGTCCTCGTGCCGGCCGTCCTGGAAGTCGGGCAGCGGGTCCTTGGCGAGGTCGACCCAGCGCTGCGGGGTGCCGGCCGGCAGTTGCTCCGCCGCCGCCCGGGCGAGGATCTCGGTGTTGCCGTCCGGTCGGGAGCTGCCGAGGACGAAGAGGAACGAGCGGTCGGCATCGGCGAGGTCGGTGAGGCCGGTGAGGTCGGTGAGTATGTCGGTCGTCATGCGGCGTGCAACTCCCGCCGCACGCGGAGCTATTCCGTCCCTGTCGGGGGCGCCGAAATCCCCTCGACGGCGGGACCGGCCGCCCTGGACCATGACAGCCGGACGGATCGAGGGGACGGATCGGGCATGCCCGCAGCACAGCCGCAGGACCAGGGACAGGACCAGGACCAGGACCAGGGCCTCTGGGAGACGCTCCCCGCGGGCATCCGCACCCAGGTCGACGGGTACGTCCTCCAGGACTCCCTCTTCCCGGCCGTGAAGCTCGTGTGGGACGCGGGGCGCGCCCGCGGGATCGGCCTGCACGACGCCGAGATGATCGTCCACGAGCGGTACGTCCTCCTCGGCGACCGGATCGCCCGTACGCCCGAGTGTCCGCTGGATCTGGCGTCCCTGGCCGCCCTCGTGAGCGGCCTGCCGGGGCGGGTGGCGGCGGTCGAGGCCGTCTGGGACGGAGACACCGTCCACGGCTGGTTCGTGAACCTGCTGGCGATCACGGACGAGCCCGCCGAGGAACGGGCCCTCGCCACGGTCTACAGCCGCAACGACCGCGACCCGTCCGAGGCCGCCGCCGAGGCGGGCCGCACCCTGGCGAACCACCTCGGCGTGCCGTTCCACTTCGGCAGCCCCGACGACCCGGACTACGACGCCCCGCGCTGGCGCCCCTGAGAGGAGCCAGCCCGGTGCCGGACAGCGCCGGGGCGACCGCGGCCCTGCCGAGGCGCGCCCCGTACGCTGCCGGACGTGATCGATTCACGTGCCCATGTCCGTATCGCCCGCCCGTCCCTGGACCTGGCCGCCGCCGAGCGGTTCTACGTCGACGGGCTCGGGCTGGAGGTGCAGTGGCGGAGCGCCGAGAGCGTGCCCGGTGAACACGACTTGCTGATGGTGGGACCGGCCGGGGGCGGCTGGCACTTCGCGCTGACCCGGGACGCCTCGAACCCGGTGGTGCCCGCGCCCACGGTCGACGACCTCTTCGTGGTGTACCTCGGCGAGGAGCCCGACGAGGCGCTCGTGCAGCGCCTCGTCGAGCACGGCGGGACCCGGGTCGTCGCCCACAACCCGTACTGGGACGAGTGGGGTGTCACCGTCGAGGACCCGGACGGCTACCGGCTGGTGCTCTGCTCGCGCACCCGGGGCTGATCCGCCGGGGCGTCGGCCGTCCAGAACCGGGCCAGCGCGGCCTCCTTGTAGGGCGCGGGGCTCACGCTCAGGTCGCCCGCGAAGGGCCGGTCCAGGGCCACCACCAGCAGCAGGCTGAAGCCGATCAGTCCGGCGACGGCCGACACGAAGAGCAGCTGCATCTTCAGGCTGCGCAGCCCGAAGAGGAAGGTGAGCGGGACGATCACGAGCGCGCCGCCGTACACGAGCACCTGGAGCAGGACGGGCAGGGAGGTCTCGGCCATGGTGACGCGGGCCCGGCGCTGCGAGTTGAGGTCGTTGAGGCGGGAGGCGGCTTCGGCGTAGAAGGTCTCGGCGCGGGGTCCTTGCGGCTCGTAGGCCATGAGGGCCTGGTAGAGGGCGTGCGTCTGGGTGCCGGTCGCCTCGTAGCTCGGCCGGCCCTCGCGCATGAGGGGCCACTGCACCTCGACGACGGCGTGGGCGTACGCGCCGACGGCCGCGTGCACCCTCGCGCGGTCGGCCGCGGGGAAGGCGTCGGCGCTGCGCACGACGGCCGCGAGGTCGCCGGCCTCGGAGGCGATGATGTTCTGGGTGGTCTCCAGCTGCGTCCACAGGGTGACCACGACGAAGGCGAGGATGATGCCGTAGATCGCGCCGAACATGCCGAGCGCGATCCCGACCATCTCGTTGTGCTCCCCCTGGGCCAGGTGCGGGAAGCGGCGGCGGGCCAGCACGCTCCCGGCCACGGCGAGGCCGGTGAGGCCGCCGACCAGGAGGACGGCGATGACGAACGTGCTGAGGCTGTTGAGCAACCAGAGGATCATGCGCTGCTCAACGAGCGGGGCGGGCCGCAATCCCGGCCCGTCCCCGTCCGTTCCGGATCAGCCGACCTTCGGGGCGTTCGGCAGCCCGGCGCCCAGGGCCGTGCCGGCGCCGCCGAGCGAGCTGTCGGTGGCCTTGGTGGCGGAGCCGACCGCACCCTGGGTCACCGCGACCGCCGTCTTCGCGTCCTGGACGGTCTGGGCGGGGTGGTCGGCGATGTCGACGACCCGGCCGACGAGCGGGGCGGCCCCGGACGGCTCGTCGGCGGCGTGCGCGGCGGGAACGAGTGCGAGGGCGGCTCCCCCGGACAGGACCAGGGCGGCGAGGGTGCGCTTCAAGGCAGTCATGCCCGTCCCAACGACCTCCCGCACCCGAGGTCACCGCCGGGAACGCCGGCGGCCCCGGATCGGGGGGATCGATCCGGGGCCGCTGGGATGACTCGGCGGGTGGCGTCGCGGGTGCGGCCGGGTGGGGTCAGTCCTCGACCACCAGGGACGGGGTCGACTTCGTGAGGACCTGGCCGCGGAAGAAGGCGGGGCTGCGGCGCTCGGTGACGAACATGATCACCAGGCCGAGGGCCAGCAGGCCGACGCCGATGATGAAGACGCTGCCGACGCCGAGCACGGTGGAACCGGATCCGTAGGACGGGTCCCACATGTCGAAGAGGGTCTTGCAGAAGACCGCGGCCAGGAGGACTCCGCCGAGGACCGGGAAGACGCCCTTGAAGAACAGGTCGCGGGCGGAGCGGCGCAGCTCGGCGCGGAAGTACCAGGCGCACGCGAAGGCGGTCAGCGAGTAGTAGAAGCAGATCATCAGGCCGAGCGCGAAGATCGTGTCGGTCAGGACGTTCTCACTGACCAGGGTCATCACCGTGTAGAAGAGGCCGGTGGCGGCGCCCGCCATGACGGTGGCCCGGCCCGGGGTCTTGAACCTGGGGTGGACCTTGGCGTAGGAGGGCGGCAGCGCCTCGTACGTGGACATCGCGAGGACGGTGCGGGCCACCGGGATGAAGGTGGTCTGCAGGGAGGCCGCGGCGGACGCCAGGACGGCGACGAAGAGCAGGATGCCGAGGGCCGGGCCCATCACCGGGCCGGCGAGGGCCGCGAAGACGTTGTCGGAGGTCTCCTCGTTGGCGAGGCCGAGGCCTTCGCCGCCGGAGCCGACGGCCATCTGGGCGGCGACGCCGGTGGCGAGGTAGGAGCCGACGAGGACGACCATCGCGATGAGCGAGGCGCGGCCGGGGGTCTTCGTGGAGCCGGTGGTCTCCTCGTTGGTGGCCAGGCAGGCGTCCCAGCCCCAGTACATGAAGATCGAGAGCGAGAGTCCGGCGGTGAAGGCCGCCATGGACTCGACCGCGAAGGGGTTCATCCAGGACCAGGAGAAGTCCAGGCCGGTGTCGAAGGTGCCGGCGGAGGCCTTCTGGAAGGCCATCGCGACGAAGACGGCGAGCACGACGAGCTGGAGGCCGACCAGGGCGTACTGGACGCCCTTGGTGGCGGTCATGCCGCGGTAGCTGATGGCGGTCGCGAGGGCGATCAGGGTCAGGCAGGTGGCGATGTGGACGAGCTTGTTGTCGTCGAGGGCGGCGATCGACGGGTTGCCCGTGATCTCGCCGGCCAGCAGCCAGAAGTAGGAGGTGGCGACGCCTGCGAGGTTGGAGAGGACGATGATCGTGGCGATCACCAGGCCCCAGCCGCACATCCAGCCGATCCGCGGGCCGAAGGCCTTGACGGTCCAGGTGAAGGAGGTGCCGCAGTCCGGCATGGCCTTGTTGAGCTCGCGGTAGGCGAAGGCGACCAGGAGCATCGGCAGGAACCCGGCGAGGAAGATCGCGGGCATCTGCAGGCCGACCTCGCCGGCGGTGGAGCCGAGGGTCGAGGTCAGGCAGTAGACGGGCGCGACGGTGGAGATGCCGATGACGGCGCTGCCCACGAGCCCCACGGACCCCTTGCCGAGGCCCTTGCCGCGGACATCGCCGTCGGCGACGCCGCTTACCGTGTCTCCGGCCCGAGGCCGAACGTCCAGCTGAGTCATGGGTCAGGACGTTAGATGCTGCGCATTCCACATCTGGAGGACCGAACTCCGGAAGAGAACCGGCCCCGACGCCTTGGAATCCTGAGGCCGGAACAGTTCACGAGCACTTAATAAAAGGTTCACCCAGGCACCCAACCTCGAATCGACAGGCGCGACCAAGAGGCTTTCAGCATGCGGAAACCGCAGGCATGTCCGATTTGCACTTTTCCAAACTTTCCGTCGTGACTTTGCGGTGACCACTGGTAACGGGGTAATGCACCACGGCCCGGCGGCGCGATCCGCGAGACTGTCCCCATGCCCACGGCCGATGAACTCCTCAGCGCGGACACCGTCACCACCCTGGCCCGCATCCTCGCCCGCGCCGGCGGCCGCCGGACCGCGCCCGCCCTGACCGCCCGCGCCGCCGCCCTCGACGGGCTGACGTACAGCGGCCGGGTCGCGGCCGTCCGCGACGCCGTCCTCGCCGACCTCCCCGAGGACTGGCCCGCCTTCGAGGCCGTCGTCCGCTCCGCACTCGCCGAACCCGGCTTCGAGGGGTGGATGACCTTCCCCGTCAACGAGGCCGTCGCCGTCCGCGGGCTGGAGGTCTTCGAGCCCGGGCTGGAGCTGCTGCACGACCTCACGCCCCGGCTGACCGCCGAATCCGCGGTCCGGCCCTTCCTGCGGGCCGACGCCGACCGCGCCCTGGCCGTCGTACGGAAGTGGACGGACGACCCGGACCCGCACGTACGGCGCCTCGCCAGCGAGGGCACCCGGCCCCGGCTGCCGTGGGCCCCGCAGCTCCCCGCCTTCGTCGCCGACCCGCGCCCCGCCCTGCCCGTGCTGGACGCCCTCCACCGCGACGCGTCCGAGTACGTCCGCCGCTCCGTCTCCAACCACCTCAACGACATCAGCCGCGACCACCCCGGCCTCGCCGTCGAGACCGCGGCCCGCTGGCTGGCCGAACCCGAACCGGCCGACACCACCGACCGCGTCGTCCGGCACGGCCTGCGCACCCTGGTCAAGGCCGGCCGCCCGAGGCGCTGACCCTCCTCGGCCACGCCCCGGACGTCCCCGTCACCGTGCACGGACCGGTGGTCACCACCCCGCGCGTGGCCGTCGGCGAATACCTCGTCTTCGACTACGCCGTCACCAACACCGGCGAGCTGCCGGCCGAGCTGGTGATCGACTACGTCGTGCACCACACGAAGGCGAACGGCACCCGCACCCCGAAGGTCTTCAAGCTCGTCACCCGCCCGCTGGCGCCCGGCGAAACCCTCACCGGCACCCGGCGGCACTCCTTCAAACCGATCACCACCCGCCGCTACCACTCCGGCGAGCACCTGGTGCAGCTCCAGGTCAACGGCCGCGTCCGCGGCGAGGCCGTTTTCTCGCTGGACGCCGGATGATCACGCCTGGCACCCTCGTGGCATGACCTACGGAATCGAGTCCCACCCCGCCCGGTGAGCGCCCGCGAAGAGCGCCCGGCGCTCACCTCCCGGACGACCTCCCTCCACGACTACGCCCTCTTCCGCCACGGCACAGAGCCGACCGGCCGCGTCCCCCGCAGGGGCTTTCCGCTGCCGGATGGGTCGCCGGAGCCCAGCCGCGCGGACCTGACGTGGCAACAGGCACAGACCGAAGTCGCCGACACCCTCACGCCCCTGTTCCGCGACCCCGACCCGGTACGGGCCGCTGCGGCGGTCCACCGGGCAGCCGCCGAACTGGCCATGCCCCATCGCACCCTGCGCGCCCACACCGCACGACTCGCCCTCACCGACGAGGACACCGCCCGGCGGACCGCCCGGCAGCTGGTCCGCACCGGTACCGACATCGCGGCCGTCGGCGTCGGCATGGCCCTGCTGATCCGCCTGGGCGAAGCCGAGGACGTGCCCTCCCTCCAGGCCCTCGGCATGCTGCACGGTCTCGCGGACGCCGCGAGCGCCGCCCTCGACCCGCTCGACCGGCAGGCAGCCGCCCTGCTGTACATCCGCTGCCGAGACCGGTCCGGGGAGCTGACCCCGCTGACCGACGCGGTCGCCTCCGGCGACGCGGAGGCCGTCCGGTCCGCGCTGGTCTCCCTGCCGGACGAGCCTCGGGCCATGTGGCTCGGCCGGCGCATCGCCGAGGCCGCCGACCTGCGCGGGCTGCTCCGGGCCCGGCCGCAGGACGCCGAGCTGCTCGCACTGACCGGCCGGCTGCTGCACCGGATGGCCGACCAGCCGGACGTCCTCGACTACCTGCCCGCCCGGGCCGTGTACGAGGCCCTGGTCCGGCACGCGGACCGGCTGCCCCCGACCCAGGAGAACCGGACGCTGCTGCTGTCGATCGCCCTCGACCTGCACAGCGGACCGGCCGTACTGCTGAACTGGCGGCCCGGGCGGCGCCGTGCCCTGCTCGACGCGCTGGACGGGCTGCTGCCCGCGGCCGCGCCGGGGCCCGTACCCGGTGACCGGCGGGCGGACTGGTTCCGACGCAACCGGCACCTCCCCTTCACCCGCGCCGAGGACCGTGACCGCCCGCGGTGGGAGGTCGTCGTCGTCCACGGGTCCGCGGACTCCTCCGCCGTCGAGACCCGGATCCTGGTCGACGGGATCCCGCTCGTGCCCGCGGCGTTCGGCAAGGGCAGGGGCAACCCGCCCGAGTACCTGCTCGACAGCGGCCGGCTGCGCGCCGGGCCGGAGCCGCGCGAGGTGCAGCTCGCCGAGGCGTACTGCACCGAGGGCTGCTGCGGAGCGCTGTACGTGACGGTCCGCCGGGACGGTGACGAGGTGGTGTGGGACGGCTGGCGCGGAGCGGTCGGCCCGCCACCGCCCCCGTACCGCTTCGACGCGGAGGCCTACGACGCCGAACTCGCACGTGCGGAACGGGACCACTCCTGGTGCTGGCCGGCCCGCAGCACCGCCCGCCTGATCGCGGCGGGCCTGCGGGCACGTCCCGGGCTGACGGCCCGGTGGGAGCTCTCGCAGCACTGGATCGGCACCGACTGGCGGGACCCGGACACCGCGGTGGTCCATCTCAGGTACGAACCGTCCGCGCCGCCTCCGGGCACCGGCGGGTCGCTCTACTTCCAATGGCAGCTGCCCGACGACGACGGTCCGCCCCGGGACCGGGCGGCCGCCGCCTTGCGACGGCTGGAGACGGACGACCCGAAGGTCTTCGCCGCCTTCGGCGGCGGCGACACCGAACTGGCCGAGGCCCTCGGCTACCGCACCGCCCCACCCGCCCCGCGGACATGACCTGGTCCGGCCGGGGGGCCGACCGCCCCCGGCCGGACCGGAGCCGCGGTCCCGACTAGGTCGTCCAGACGATCGACTGGATCTCGCTGTACGCGTGCAGGGCGTACGAGCCGACGTCGCGGCCCACCCCACTGCGTTTGAAGCCGCCGAACGGGGCCTCCATGTTGCGGCCGATGGTGTTCACGCCGACGCCGCCCGCGCGCAGTCGCCGTGCCACGCGGAAGGCGCGCGCCGCGTCGCCGGACCACACGTACGACAGCAGCCCGAAGTCGCTGTCGTTGGCGAGCCGGACCGCCTCGTCCTCGTCGCCGTCGAAGGGCACCACCACGACGACCGGGCCGAAGATCTCCTCGCGGACGACCCGCATGTCGTTCGTGCAGTCCACGAGCAGGGTCGGCGCCACGTAGAAGCCGCGGCCGGCGCCCACCACCGGGCGCTCACCGCCGTACGCGACCCGCGCCCCCTCCTTCCGGCCCAGCTCGACGTACGACTCCACGCGGTCGCGGTGCGCCGCCGAGATGACCGGGCCGACGACCGTGCCGGGCGCCGCCGGGTCGCCGACCTTCATGAAGGCCAGGTAGCCGGTGAGCTTCTCGACGAGCTGCCCGTAGACCGAGCGGTGGACGATCACGCGGGTGGGGGCGGTGCAGATCTGGCCGGAGTAGAACGAGAAGGTGGTGCCGATCCCCGTGACCGCCGCGTCCAGGTCGGCGTCCTCGAAAACGATCGCGGCGCCCTTGCCGCCGAGTTCCATCAGCTGCCGCTTCATCGTGCGGCCGCAGACCTCCGCGATGCGCTGCCCGACGCCCGTGGAGCCGGTGAAGGACACCATGTCCACGTACGGGGAGTCCACGGCGGCCTCGCCGACCTCCACCGCCTGCCCGCCGACCACGTTGACGACGCCCGCCGGGACCCCGGCCTCGTGCAGTGCCTGCGCCATCCTGAACACGGACAGGGGGTCCTGCGGCGCCGGTTTGACGACCACCGTGTTGCCCATGGCCAGGGCGGGGGCGACCTTCCCGGCCGGGTTCGCCCACGGGTTGTTGTAGGAGGTGATGCAGGTGACCACGCCGACCGGCTGGCGGACCTCCAGCGCGCCCAGGATGCCCGCCCGCCCCATCGGTCCGGCTTCCGTGACCTGCGGCGGCAGCCCCCTTTCCACCGGCTCCAGGGCGCCCCTGGCGTAGCGGCGGAAGCGGGCGACGCCCACCCCGACCTGCATGCCGCGCGCGATCCCGGCCGGCGCGCCCGTCTCGGCCTGCGCGAGCGCCGTCCACGGGCCGAACTCGCGCTGCATGACGTCCGCGGCTCGGTCGAGGATCTCCGCCCGGGCCTGCGGGGTGGTGCGCGACCAGCTCGCGAAGGCGTCGGCCGCCGCCCGGGCCGCGTCGGCGACCTGTTCGCGGGAGGCTTCGGGGGCGAGTCCGACGACCGACTCGTCGGCCGGGTTGACCACCTCGTAGTGCCCGCCGGCGGGCTCGACCCACTCGCCGCCGATGTAGAGGGGTTGTGTGTTCAACGGGTGCTCACCGTCCTGGTGTCCCGGCCCGAGCGCAGCACGGTGCCGGGGACGGCTCCCGTGATCTCGTCGTCGCGGACGGTCTCGACGCCGTTGACCCGGACCGAGACGATGCCGATGGCGCGGGCGTCCAGGCGGGGGCTGTCGCCGGGCAGGTCGTGGACCAGGGTGGCCGGTCCGGCCTCGATGCGCTCGGGGTCGAAGAGCACCAGGTCGGCGTGGTAGCCCTCGGCGAGCCGGCCGCGCCCGCGCAGCCCGAACAGCCGGGCCGGGTCGTCGGTGAGCATCCGTACGGCCTCTTCCAGCGGGACCAGTTTGCGGCCGCGCAGGCAGTCGCCGAGGAAGCGGGTCGTGTACGGGGCCCCGCACATCCGGTCCAGGTGGGCGCCGGCGTCGGAGCCGCCGAGCATGACGTCCTCGTGCTGCCAGGTCTCGGCGCGCAGGGCCCAGCTCGCCGGGTCGTTGTCGGTGGGCATCGGCCAGAGCACGGTGCGCAGTTCGTCGTTGGCGCAGATCTCCACCAGGGCCTGGAAGGGGTCCTGGCCGCGTTCGGCGGCGATGTCGTTCACGACCCGTCCGGAGAGCCCTTCGTTCTCCTTGCTGTAGGTGTCGCCGATGACGTAGCGGCCGAAGTCGGCCAGGCGGCGGAAGACTCCGGCCTCCTTGCTGTCGGCGCGGCGCAGCATCTCGGCGCGTACTTCGGGGTTGCGGAGCGTGGCGATCCGTTCGGGGACGGGCAGGGCGAGGACCTCTCCCCAGCCGGGGATGAGGTTCAGCGCGCAGAACGTGCCGAGCGACATGTTCATGGGGGTGAGGATGGGCATGGTCAGCGCCACGATGCGGCCGCCGGCCCTGCGGGCGCGTTCGCTGGGGATCAGCTGGCGCGGGACGCGTTCGGGGACGGCGGCGTCGATGGTGAGGACGTTCCAGTTCAGGGGCCGTCCGGCGGCGGCGCTCATGTCGACGAAGAGGTCGATCTCCTCGTCGGAGAACTGGTCGAGGCAGCCGGCGACGATCGCTTCGAGTTGGGTGCCCTCGTGTTCGCCGACGGCGCGGGAGAGCGCGAGCAGTTCGTCGGGCCGGGCGTGCCGGGAGGCGACGGGGGCGCCGGCGCCGTCGGAATGGGTGGAGGACTGGGTGGTGGACAGGCCCCAGGCTCCGGCGTCCATGGCGTCGTGGAAGAGGTCGAGCATCTGCTGCATCTGCTCGGGGGTGGGCTGTCCGCCGACGGCGTCCTCGCCCATCACGTGGCGGCGCAGGGCGCAGTGGCCGACCATGAAGCCGGCGTTGACGGCGATGCGCCCCTCAAGGGCGTCGAGGTACTCGCCGAAGGTGGACCAGGTCCAGTCGACGCCCTCCTCCAGGGCCTTCAGGGCCATGCCCTCGACCTTGCTCATCATGCGGCGCGTGTAGTCGGCGTCCTGGGGGCGGTCCGGGTTCAGCGGGGCGAGGGTGAAGCCGCAGTTGCCGCCGGCGATGGTGGTGACGCCGTGGTTCATGGAGGGCGTGGCGTACGGGTCCCAGAAGAGCTGGGCGTCGTAGTGGGTGTGCGGGTCGACGAAGCCGGGGGTGAGGACGAGGCCGGTGGCGTCCTCGCTGGTGCGGGCCCCTTCGGTGACGGTGCCGGGTTCGCCGATGACGGCGATGCGGCCGTCGCGTATGCCGAGGTCCGCGACGCGGGCGGGGGCGCCGGTGCCGTCCACGACGGTCGCGCCCTTGATCAGGTGGTCGAGCATGACGTCCCTTCACACTTTCAGCCCCGCCGGCGTTCGAGGCGCGGGGTCCGGGGCGGAGCCCGCGCCTCGAACGCCGGCGAGGCTGGATCTGTGCCCCGGCCGGAGGCCGCCGGGCGACCGCGGCCTCGGCATGCCTCCGGCCGGGGCCGGTGCGGGACGGCGGTCCGGGAAGACGCCGTCCCCGTGGGTGCCCCCGCGGGGGTCAGGCGGACTGGCGGAAGCGCGTGGTGCGGTGCACCGGGTCCGTGTCGATCTGCGGGATCACGTGCTCGCCGATCAGCTTGATCGTGGTCATCGTGTCCTCGTACGAGACGCCGGTCGGCAGCCCGAAGGAGAGCTGGTCCGCGCCGGCCTGCTCCCACCGCTTGCACTGGGCCCGCACCTCCGACGGGTCGCCGCAGATGAGGAGTTCCTCGGCGATCAGCAGCTCGATGATCTCCGCGTTGTACTCCGGCAGGGTCTCGGGCCATTCGGGGATCGCCTCGGGCCGCGGGAAGGTGTCGTGGTAGCGGAAGACCAGTGACTGGAAGCGGTTCATGTTGGCGTTGACGGCGATCTCGACGGCCTTGTCGTGGGTCTCGGCGCAGATCGCGGTGGAGGTCACCATCACGTTGTCGTTGACGAAGGCGCCGATGGCCCTCGCCTCCCTGATGGCCGTCTTGTACTGGTCCAGGACCCACTCCATGTCGGAGACCTTCTGCACGCTGAAGCCCAGCACGCCGAGGCCCTTCCGGGCCGCCATCGCGTACGAGGACGGGGATCCGGCGGCGTACCACATGGCGGGGTGGGCCTTGCCGTACGGCTTGGGGAAGACCTTGCGCGGCGGCAGCGACCAGTGCTTGCCCTGGAACCCCTCGTACTCCTCCTGGAGGAACATCTTGGGGAATTCCGCGATGGTCTCCTCCCAGATCTCCTTGGTGCCGTTCATGTCCTCGATGCCCGGGAGGAAGCCGAGGATCTCGTGGCTGCCGGCGCCGCGGCCGGTGCCGAACTCGAAGCGGCCCTGGGAGAGGTGGTCGAGCATGGCGACCTTCTCGGCCACCTTCACGGGGTGGTTCACCGGGGCGAGCGGGTTGAAGATGCCGGAGCCGAGGTGGATGCGTTCGGTGGCGTGGGCGAGGTAGCCGAGGAACACCTCGTTCGCCGACAGGTGCGAGTACTCCTCCAGGAAGTGGTGCTCGGAGGCCCAGGCGTACTTGAAGCCGGACTTGTCGGCCTGGATGACGTATTCGGTCTCCTCGACGAGCGCCTTGTGCTCTGCCTCGGGGTCGACCTTGGACCGCGCCTCAGGCACGTATCCCTGCACGAAGAGCCCGAATTCCAAGGGGTTCACCGTCCTTTGGTTTCTGACGTTGCGTCAGATTCGATGTCTCGACTGTTCCACCGCGAGGCCCGGAGCGTCAATACCTGACGACCCATCAGCAAGCCTCGCTACAGGATGCTGACGCCCGCCATCCAGCCGCCGTCGATCACGAACGGCTGGCCCGTGATGTACGAGGAGTCGTCGCCGGTCAGGAAGAGCGCCAGCTTGGCGATCTCCTCCGGCTGCCCGACCCGGCCCATCGGGACCACCCGCCGGTACAGCTCCGCCATCGCGTCCCGGGCCTCGTCGGTCATGTTCGCGGGGTCCAGCAGGCCGGGGTTGGCCATCGGGGTGTCCACCGCGCCCGGGCACATCGCGTTGACCCGGATCCCCTTGGCCGCCAGTTCCAGCGCGGCCACCCGGGTCAGGCCCAGGATCGCCGCCTTGGTCGCGGCATAGGTGCCGACGTACGCCATGCCCGTGAGCCCCGTGTAGGAGGAGGTGTTGACGATGGTGCCGCCGCCGGCCGCCTCGATCTCCGGGGCGACCGTCCTGATGCCGAGGAAGGCACCCACCTGGTTGACCCGGACCACCTGCTCGAACTCCTCCAGCGGGGTGGAGGTCAGCTCGTTGAAGCGCAGGATGCCCGCGTTGTTGACCAGGCCGTCGATCCGGCCGAAGCTCTCCTTCGCGGCGGCCGTCGCGGCCACCCAGTCCTCCTCGCGGCTCACGTCCATGCGGACGTACCGCGCGCGGTCCTCGCCGATGTCCTTGGCGACCGCCGCGCCCTGCTCGTCCAGTACGTCACCGAGGAGCACCTTGGCCCCCTCGGCGGCGAAGAGGCGGGCCTCCTGCTCGCCCTGGCCGCGCGCCGCACCGGTGATGACGACGACGCGCCCGTCCAGCTTTCCCATGCCCGTGCTCCCTGCCGCTAGTCGTTGAGGTGCGGGGCCACCTCGGCCCCGAAGGCGGTGATCTGGTCGACGAGTTCGGCGCGGTCGCGACTGCGGAAGCGGACCTGGATCTGGTCCACGCCGAGCGCCGCGTACTCCCGCAGGGACTCGGCGAGCGCCTCCGCCTTGCCGGTGAGGGTGCGGCGGCCGGTGTCCCAGCCGGGCTCGCCGACGTAGAGCGCCTCGGTGATCGCGCCGACCTCGAAGGGGGTCTCCACGCCGGCCTCGGCGCGCAGCTCGCGGATGCGGGCGATCTGCGCCGGGAGCTTCTCGCGCGGGTCGCCCTGGGGGAGCCAGCCGTCCCCGCGGAGGGCGGCCCGCCGCACGGCGGCGGGGGAGGAACCGCCCACCCAGACGGGGATCCGCTGCTGGGCGGGCCGGGGCAGCTGCCCGAGGTCCTTGAAGGAGAACAGTTCGCCCTCGAACTCCGGGTACTCCTCGGGCCCGAGCGCCGCCCGCAGCGCGTCCAGGGTCTCGTCGAGGACGGGTCCGCGGCGCGCGAAGTCCACGCCGAGGACCTCGAACTCCTCCTGGACGTGCCCGGCGCCGACGCCGAGGATCAGCCGGCCGCCGGAGAGGTGGTCGAGGGTGGCGTACTGCTTGGCGCTGATCAGCGGATGGCGCAGGCCGAGGATCGCCACGTGGCTCATGAGCCGTACGTTCTCGGTGATCCCGGCGAGGAAGGACAGGGTGGCGACCGGGTCGTACCAGACGGTGCTCATGGGCCCCGCGAGCCGCCGCGGGATCGCCACGTGGTCGCAGGTGGCGACGTACCCGAAGCCGGACCGGTCGGCGGCCCGCGCGATCGCGGCGAGGTCGGCGGCGGTGGCCGACGCCTCCCAGGGTTCGGCGTAGATGGTGCTCTGCGACTGGACCGGGAGCTGCATCCCGTGGACCAGCCGACCTTCCGGAAACACGCGCGCCATGGCGGCCCGCCTCGCCTTCGTCTGCCGATGCGTCATGTCGGTGCCGGGCCATCGTGGTACCTGACGCTCCGTCAGACAAGAGCCGCGTCACGACGGCCGGGGCATGCGGCGTGGTGCGCCCCGGGCCTGGCCCCATCGGCACGACGCCCCCTAAGGTCTCGGCCGTGGATCTGACGCTCACGCTCATCAGCGGAATCGCCTGGACGGTCGTGTACGTGGAGGCCGTCCGCGTCGGGCTGCGCGACCGGACGTACGCCATGCCGGTCGCCGCGCTCTCGCTGAACTTCGCCTGGGAGGCGATCTACGCGGTCCACGGGGTCACGGAGGGCCTCTCCGCCCAGGGCGTGGTCAACATCGTCTGGGCGGCGGCCGACATCGTGATCGTGTACACCTACCTGCGCTTCGGGCGCGCCGAGCTGCCCGGGTTCGTCACCCGGCCGCTCTTCACCACCTGGTCGCTGATGGTGTTCGGCACCGGGTTCGCCGTGCAGGCGATGTTCCTCGCCCACTTCGGCGTGCACGACGCGACCCGGTACGCGGCGTTCCTGCAGAACCTCCTGATGTCCGGCCTGTTCATCGCCCTGTACGCCTCCAGACGGGGACCGCACGGGCAGTCCCTGACCATCGGCGTGGCCAAATGGCTCGGGACCCTGGCCCCGACCGTGCTGTTCGGCGTCCTGCAGGACGCCCCGTTCATCCTCGGCCTCGGCGTCCTGTGCAGCGTCTTCGACCTGGCCTACATCGGACTGCTGCTGCGCGGCCCGCGCGCCCCCGTCAGAAGCCTTCCGGCCCCATCACGATGACCGGCTTCGCCGCCGGGTCCAGGGTCTGCAGGACCTTGCGCATGGCGTCCTTGGGGATGCCCACGCAGCCCTGGGAGGGGCCGTCGTGGTCCACGTGGAGCCAGATGTTGCCGCCCTTGTCCTCGCCGTCCGGCATGACCGGGTCCAGCGGGGACCGGCCCGGGCGGCGGTTGAAGTCGATGGCGACGACGTAGTCGAAGGACCCCGCCAGGGACTCCCCGTTCACCCCGCGCCCCGTGGCGACGAAGCCCCCGTCCTCGTCGTACGGCAGCCGCGTGCCCGGCGGCGCCGACAGCAGACCGCCCGCGTCGGTGAGCGCGAACACCCCCTGCGGCGAGGTCAGGTCGCCGTACGTGCGCTCCGTGGACCAGCCCCGGGCGCCGTTGCGCGCCGGCCAGCTGTCGGTCTTGACCCAGTCGGCCCCGGCCGCGGGACGGGTGTAGAAGGCGGCGGTGGACTCCGAGGAGTCGACGGCCCTGCCGGTGACGAGGATCAGCTGGCGCGACTCGGCCGGGATCCTCGCCAGGGTCTGCTCGCTGATCCCGGACAGGCCCTGCAGGGGCGAGCGCGGGACGTCGCGCGCCGCCCGTTCCACGGGCTGCGGCCGGGAGTCCGCGCGGGCTTGCGCCGCGCCCGCGGCCGAGTCGGGGTCCTGGGCGACGTACGCCCAGCCGGCCGTGAAGGTCAGCAGGCCGAGGGTGGCGGCCAGGGCCGCGCGACGGGCCGTACGCCGGGACGTACGGGCGGGACGGGAGCGTGCTCGGGCGTGCTTGCTCATTCAACCGACCGTACCTCAACACACCATCAGAGATGGTTTGTCCGCGTTGTGCGCGAGGGTCGCGCCACGCCGGGCACGGGGAACCGGACGCGCACCGTCAGACCGCCGTCCGGCCCCGGATTCGCCTCCGCCGTCAGCTCCGCCTCGTGCGCCCGGGCGATCGACGCGGCGATCGACAGGCCCAACCCGGCCCCCTCACCTGCGGTGTGCTGCCGTTCGGTGCGTCTGCGGAAGGGCTCCAGGAGGCCCGGGACGTCCGCCGGGTCGATCACGGGACCGGTGTTGGACACCGCCACTTCGCCGTCCGCGGAGGTGCACAGCTCGATCCGGCCACCGGGGCGGTTGTGCCGCACCGCGTTCACCAGCAGGTTGCCCAGGAGGTGGCCCAGCAGCACCCGGTCACCCGTCACCGTCAGCGGCGCGAGGGTCCGTACGACCGTCAGGCCCTCCTGCGGGCAGGCCGCCGACTCGGCGGCGGCGAGCGCCGCCACGTCCACCGGACCGGTCGCCTCCAGCCCCTGCTCGGACACCGCGAGGAGCAGCAGCGACTCGATCAGGTGCTCGCTGGAATCGGCGACCCCGATCAGCCTGGCGCGGATCCGGGCCACCTTCTCCGGCGACGGGTCCCCGGCCAGCCCGATCTCGGCCGCCGCCCGCTGCACGGCCAGCGGGGTGCGCAGCTCGTGCGCCGCGTTCGCCGCGAACCGCCGCTGCGCGGAGACCAGCTGCTCCATCCGCCCCAGCATCGCGTCGAAGGTGTCGGCCAGCTCCTTGAGCTCGCCGGGCGGGGCGTCGAGGGAGATCCGTTCGTGGAGGTTCTCCCCCGACAGCCGGCGCGCCGTCCCGGTGATCACGCCGACCGGCCGCAGCACCCGGCCGGCCATCCACCAGGCGAGCCAGATCGACAGCACGGCGAAGACGGCCAGGGCGAGCAGCGAGTACATCAGCAGCCGGTGCCGGGTCGCCTCGGTGACGGCGTCCGAGAGGTTCTGGGTGTAGGCGTACGTCTTCAGCTCCTCGGCGGTGGGCGCCTCGCCCGGTGGCCGCCGCTGCGCCGGCTCGCACAGGCGACCCGGTTGCAGCAGCGGGCCGGGCGTGGCGCCGGGCGAGGGGAGGACGTAGGCCGGGCTGACGGTGCGGACGGCGCCGCTGACGCTCGCGTACAGGCCCTGCCCGACCATGACGTAGACCAGCGCGACCAGACCGCCGCCGGCCAGGAGCAGCAGCGAGCCGTACAGGGCGGTGAGGCGGCCGCGCTCGGTGCGCGGCACCCGCGGGGACCACCGGAACGGCTTCACCGGACCGCGATCCGGTAGCCCGCGCCCGGCACGGTCTCGATCAGTGGCGGCTCGCCCAGCTTGGCGCGCAGCTTGCTGAGGGTGACGCGGACGGCGTTGGTGGAGTAGCTGGTGTCCTGCTCCCACACCTGCTCGATCAGGTCGTCGTTGCCGACCACGGCTCCCTCCGCGCGCAGCAGCGCCTCCAGTACGGCGAACTCCTTGCGGGACAGCGCCAGCCGATGCCCGTCCCGCGTCGCGCTGCGCCGGGCGGTGTCGACGGCGACGCCCGCCCGCTCCAGTACGGGGGGCAGCGCGGGGCGGGCGCGCCGGCCCAGCGCCAGGACCCGGGCGAGGAGCTCGTCGTAGGCGAAGGGCTTGGTGAGGTAGTCGTCGGCGCCGAGACCGAGGCCCTCGACGCGGTCGCGTACGGTCCCCGACGCGGTCAGCATCAGGACGCGGGTCAGCAGCCGCTCGCGCACGACCTGGCGGCAGACCTCGTCGCCGTGCAGGCCGGGCAGGTCCCGGTCCAGCACCATGACGTCGTACTCGCCCAGGCGCAGCCGGCGCAGCGCTTCCGGGCCGTCGCCCGCCTCGTCGACGGCGAGCGCGTCGCGGCGCAGGCCCTCGGCGATCATCTCCCGGAGGAATTCCTCGTCCTCCACCACCAGTACGCGCATGCCGTCCTCTTTACCGGAGGTCGGTGTTTCGCCGTTGTAAGCAGGGTGCGAGAGGGAAACGAAAGGCCCTTTCACCGCAGGCTCGGGCCCATGAAGCGATCCCTGATCATGTCCACGGCCGCGGTCGTCACCGGGCTGACCCTGTTCGCGACCGGCTGCGCGAACGACTCCTCGGAGGGCGAGGACTCCTCCGCGAGCGGTGGCGGTGGCGGCGCCGGTTCCGCCGGCGGGGCCGGGGCGGACGCCGACCGCGCCGTGAAGATGCGCCAGTGCCTGCGCGAGCACGGCGTGGACGTGCCCGACCCCGAGCCGGGCCAGGACCCGCGCGGGATGACCCTGGGCGGCGGCGCCGACCCGCAGAAGATGCAGGAGGCGATGAAGGCGTGCGGGATGCAGGGCCACGGCTCCGGCAAGGAGCCCTCGCAGGAGGAGAAGGACAAGGAGCTCAAGTGGATCCAGTGCATGCGCGACAACGGCGTGGCCCTCAAGGACCCTGAGTACAACGGCGGGGCCCGGAGCGCCGTGGAGATACCCAAGGGTCAGGAGAAGGCCTTCGAGGAGGCCCAGAAGAAGTGCGAAGCGGCCCGATGAGGACGCGCGCCAAGTGGCTGCTGGGCTCGCTGGCCGCCGTACTGGCCGTCTCGGGCGGCGGCTACGTCGTCACGGCCCAGCCGCAACGCGACGACGCCGGGCAGGGGCAGCAGCGGCGCACGGGCGGGTTGCCGCCCGCCACCGCGCCGGTGCAGCGCGGCGACCTCAGCTCGGGCCTGCAGGCCGAGGGGACGCTCGGTTACGCGCAGGAGCGCAAGCTCAACGCCGGCGGCGCGGGCGTCCTGACGTGGGTGGCGGGCGAGGGCTCGGCGGTCGAGCGGGACGGGAAGCTGTACGAGGTCAACGGCCGCCCGGTGCGGCTCCTGTACGGGTCGACGCCGATGTACCGGCCGCTGAAGGCCGGTGACAAGGGCGACGACGTCAAACAGCTCAAGCGGAACCTCCTCGCCCTCGGGTACGGCACCGGGATCGACCCGGAGGACCCGGTCTTCACGGCGGGGACGACGACGGCCGTCAAACGGTGGCAGAGGGCGCACAAGGCGGCGCAGACGGGTGAGGTCGGCAAGGAGGACGTCGCCTTCGCCTCGGGTCCGCAGCGGGTGCGCGCGAAGGACGCGGCGGTCGGCGACGAGGCGGCGCCCGGCAGGCCGGTGCTGACGGTGACGGGCACCGAGCGCATCGTCCGCTTCCGGATGGACGCGGCGAAGGCGGCGGCGGCGAAGGCCGGCGAGCCGGTCACCGTGCGGCTGCCGGGAGGCGGCAGCGCCACCGGGAAGATCGAGTCGGTGGGAGCGCCCGCGCCGGACGGCGGCTCCGGCTCCGGTTCTGGTTCCGGCGGCCCGGGTGCGGGCGGCGGGGGCGGGGCGGGCGGCGGCGACAAGAAGGCCGAGGTCGAGGTGGTCGTCACGTTCGACGAGCCGGCCGAGGTCGACGCCCCGGACCGGTCCCCGGTGACCGTCGGTCTGACCGGCGAGACCCGCAGGGGCGTGCTCTCCGTACCCGTCAACGCCCTGCTGGCTCTCGCGGGCGGCGGCTTCGGCGTCCAGGTCGTGGAGGACGGCCGGGCCCGTGAGGTCCGTGTGGACCTGGGCATGTTCGGCAACGGCCGGGTCGAGGTGACCGGCGACGCCCTCAAGGAGGGCATGCAGGTGGGGATCCCCAGGCTGTGACGGCCACGACGCGTCCCGAACCGGTCGTGGAACTGACCGGGGTCACCAAGGAGTACCCGGGCGGGGTCACCGCTCTGCGCGGGGTCGACCTCAGCATCGGCGGCGGTGAACTCCTCGCCATCGTCGGCCCGTCGGGCTCGGGCAAGTCCACCCTGCTGCACGTCGTCGGCACCCTGGACCGCCCGACGGCGGGGGGCGTACGGATCGCCGGCCACGACATCGCGGCCCTGTCGGACCGTTCCCTGTCGGCCCTGCGGTCCCGGCACGTCGGCTTCGTCTTCCAGTCCTTCCACCTGGTGCCCGGCATCAGTGCCCGCGCGAACGTCGCCGAAGGGCTGCTGTACTGCGGCCTCTCGCGGGCGGAGCGCGGCCGCCGGGCGGCGGAGGCGCTGGAGCGGGTCGGCCTCGGCGACCGGATGGAGCACCGGCCGCACGAGCTGTCCGGCGGCCAGAAGCAGCGCGTGGCGATCGCCCGGGCCGTGGCGGGCGCGCCCGACCTGCTGCTGGCCGACGAACCGACGGGCGCGCTGGACACGGCCTCCGGGGAGTCCGTGATGGAGCTGCTGCACGAACTGAACCGGGACGGAGCCACCATCGCCGTGATCACCCACGACAACGAGATCGCGGCGAGCCTGCCGCGGCAGGTGCGCATCCGGGACGGGGAGGTCGTCGCGGACCTGCGCACCGGCCCGGCCGCCCCGATCGGAGCGGCGCGATGAACCGCCGCACGGAAGCACCCGGTACGGGAGCACGCGGTACAGGAGCATCCGATACGGGATCACCCGATACGGCAGCACCCGATACGGGGTCACGCCGTACAGGACCACGCCGTACGAGGCCACGCGGTGCGGGGTCACGCGGCACGGGGTCACGCGCCGGGAAGCCGGCCGCTCGGCTGCGTCCGCCGCGGCTGTCCCCGCGGGACGTCCTGCACGTCGGCTCGGCGGGCCTGCGCGCCCGCCCGATGCGGGTCTTCCTGTCCGCGCTCGGCATCGCCATCGGCATCGCGACGATGATCGCGGTGGTCGGCATCTCCTCCTCCAGCCAGGCCAAGCTGCTGCGCGAGCTCGACCGGCTCGGCACCAACATGCTGGTGGCGACGCCCGGCCAGGGCGTGTTCAGCGGCCAGGACACCACGCTCCCCGAGGAGGCGCCCGGCATGATCTCCCGTATCCCGGGGGTCGAGTCGGTCGGCACCACCGGGGACGTCGCGCAGTCCGTACGCCGCTCCGAGAACATCCCGAAGGCGGAGACGGGCGGGATCGCGCTCAAGGCCGCCAAGGACGACCTGCTGGGGACGCTGCGCGCCTCGATGGCGAGCGGCACCTGGCTCAACGCGGCCACCGGCCGCTACCCGTCGGTGGTGCTCGGCGACGTCTCCGCGCGGCGGCTCGGCATCACCGGACCGGGGCAGCAGGTCTTCATCGGCGGCCGGTACTTCACCGTGATCGGCATCCTCGGGCCGGTCCCACTGGCCCCGGAGATCGAACGCTCCGCCCTGATCGGCTGGGACGCGGCAGAGCGGCTGCTGGGCTTCGACGGCCACCCGACGGCCGTGTACGAGCGGTCCGCGGACGACCGGGTCGCGGCCGTCCGCGAGCTGATCGCCCGCACGGCCAACCCGCAGACCCCGAGCGCGGTCTCGGTCACCGACCCGTCGGCGGCCCTTCAGGCGAAGGCCGCCACCGAGGGCGCCTTCAGCACCCTGCTGCTGGGTCTGGGCGGGATCGCACTGCTGGTGGGCGGGGTCGGCGTGGCCAACACGATGATCATCTCGGTGCTCGAACGGCGGCACGAGATCGGCCTGCGCCGCTCGCTGGGCGGCACGAAGGGGCAGATCCGGATCCAGTTCGTGACGGAGTCCCTGCTCCTGTCCGGACTCGGTGGCCTGGCGGGCATCGTCCTGGGCGGCGCGGCCACGGCGGTCTACGCCCGCGCCGGTGACCTGCCGTGGGTGGTCCCGCCGTGGGCGGTCGGCGGCGGCTTCGCCGCCACCCTGGTGATCGGCACGCTGGCCGGCCTCTACCCGGCGGTGCGCGCGGCCCGCCTCTCGCCGACGCTGGCCCTGGCGACGGCGTAGCGGGCCGTCCGACCGGTGACCGGCTCCGGGGGCGCGGGGACGAGCCCGCCCCCGGAGCCGATCACCGACGTACCCTGAACCGATGAGGCGAACTCCACGTCACGCGGCGCGCGTTGTCATCCTGTCCCCCGAAGGATCGGTGTTCCTCTTCCGCGAGAACAACGTGGAGGTGGGCATCCACTGGCTGCCGCCAGGCGGCGGCATCGACCCCGGCGAGAGCCCCGAGGACTGCGTGCGGCGCGAACTGCGCGAAGAGACGGGCTGGACCGACCTGCACCCGGAACGGCTCCTGTGCACCTGGGAGCACGACTTCACCCACCAGGGCGTACCGGTGCGCCAGCACGAGCACATCTACGTCACCACGGGCCCCCGCCGCGAACCGGTCCTGGAGTCCCCCGGCATCCACTGGCAGTGGCTCTCGGCCCAACGCCTGGCCGCCCTCGACGAACCGGTCTGGCCACCCCGCCTCTCGGACCTCCTCACCCACCCCCGCCAAGCCCCGGTCCACCTGGGCCTCCTCCCCTGACCCCGACCGGAGCGCCCTCGGGGATGAACGGGTGGTGGAGGGTGAAGGCGTGGGGTGCGGGGGCCTGGGCGTGGAGGTGTTCCAGCCGGCAGACGCCGTCCTGCCAGGTGGGTATCGCGTCGTCGGAGACCCACCAGGCGACGTGGCTCGGGTGGGCGGACCTCTCGAACCAGTCGTGGCGCCTGTTCAGCGCCGCGCGGTGCTGCCCGGCGTAGACGGCGTCGAAGGCGGCGCGCGGGGCGGTCCAGAGCGAGAGGGTCGTGGCCAGGGCGGTGGTGTCCGCCGTCCGGCCCTTGCCGTACCAGGCCGGTACGGCGAAGCCGCCCCACGGGCCCCAGTCCGCGTCGAAGAGCACGCCCCGGCCGGTGTCCGCCGCTTCGGCGTGCGCGAGGTACCCGGGCTGCCGGGCGAGCTCCCGGTACACGGCTTCGCCGTGCTCGTAGAACTCCCGCGTGAGGGGCCCGGGGTCGGCGAGGGGCGACTTCAGGACGCCGAAGGTGTACAGCGCGAGGCGGGGCATACGTCTCCCTGGTCGGGGGGCCTGATCCGGATCGGCCCGGCCCGCAGCAACTCCGGTGCGACGGCGGCCGATCGACGCGAAGGTAGCCGCCTCCGCGAGCCCTGTCGAAGTTGCGTTTCCGCGTCCCGCATGGCCCTCGCCGCCCCGCGGCGCCACAGGTCGCCTGGGCCCTGTCGTCAACGTTGCACCTGGCCCGCGGCGCCCGGCACCGCACCTCGCCGCGTTGTCGGGGCGCCCACGTACGTCCAGTACTCGGGCGCCCCTCCGCCTTGCGATGCACGGCACCGGACACCGCGGGCCTGACCGGCGCCACCTTGACGACAGGACCTAGCGGGACGTCGTGGCCTTCGCGTAGAGGGAGGACGCGTATTCGCCGAGGATCGTGCTGGTCGAGACGTCGTCGGTGTCGCCGCCCGTGAGGATGCCGACGATCTTGCCGTCGCGGGCGATCCACGCGCTGCCGCTGGTGCCGCCCGGGAAGTCCGCGCAGTCGAAGCGCTGCTGGGTCGCGCTCTCACGGACCGCGGTCGCCGTGCAGGTGCGGGGGATCTTGCGGTCGGCGGGGTAACCGGTGACGGTGACCTCCTCGCCGGCCCGCCCGGAGGTGTCCAGCACCGCCGCGCCGGTCACGTCCTCGATCCTGCGGCCCTCGGCGTCGGGGGCGAGCGTGGCGAAGGCCAGGTCGTAGTCGTCGTCCGTGCCCTCCGCCCAGCGGTCGTCCTCGAAGACCTTCTCGATCTTCCACGTGCCGTACGGGGCGGTGTCGTTGGCGTAGGCCGGTGCGAAGACGGCGGTGCCGTCGCCCTGGTCCCCGGCGAGCAGGCAGTGCCCGGCGGTGACGATGAGGTTGCGGCCGGGGCTGTGCACCACGGTGGCCGTGCAGAAGTGGTCGCTGTCCAGGCCGTTGGTGAACAGCGCCCCGGTGAAGGCGGCGGGCCCCCCGGGCGGGGGCGTCACGGCCGGCGGCAGGGTGGTCGCGGGCGGGGAGGACAGCTGCGGCTTCGGCGCGTGCGTGCGCGAGGGCGCCGTGGCCAGGAGGGAGGGCTGCGCGGCCTTCGCCCGCGCGGGCGCCGCCGCCTCGGGGGGCGGCGCGAGCTCCGCCACCAGCGCGGACGCCCCCAGCGCTGCCATCGCGCACAGCACTGCCGTCACGACGTTCCGCTTGTCCACCGGCATGATGATCCTTCCGCTTTGCCCTGGCGAAGCATGCCTTGACCGCAGGGCCGGGTGCAAGGCACGGGACGACCCCTGTGTAGCCGGTCCGTCACCGCCGGCAGACCTCGCATGCCGGCCAACTCACCCCTGATGAGGGGGCTTTGGCCGGTTCGCCTATCATCGCCTCGATTCCCGCCGCCCCCGCCGCCGCGCGGTCCCGCGGAAGGGGGATCTTGACGAGAGGCCAACGACAACTTGCGATTCACAGGCAAGCACCGGATATCCATCGTGGCCGCGGCGGCCGCGGCCGCGCTCGTGGGAACCCTTCAGCTCCCCTCCACCGCCTTCGGGACCGAGGACAGCACGAGTACCACTGGCACCACGAGCTCCACTGGCACCACGAGCTCCACCGGCTCCGCGGACAGCGCCCCGCCGGCCGGGGACGCACCCGACGTCCACGCGGAGGACTCCGCCCTGCACGGCAGCGACGGGACGGTCTTCAGGAACGGCGTCATGTCGCTCGGCGACCCGCAGACGACGGCGGCACCTCCGGCCGCCCCGAAGTCCGCCGCCCCGAAGTCCGCCGCTGCTGCGGCCGCCACCCCGGCCGCCGGGCCCACCCCACCGCAGGGCGAGGGCTGGAAGCTGAGCGGCGCCACCAAGTGGCTGACGGCCGGCTACACGATCAAGTTCTACGACCAGAAGTCCGCGGACTGGCTCGGCCCGTACGTCCGGGCGACCGCCGCGGACCTGCGCCGCATCACGAACCTGCCGGTCACCGTCGACACCAGGCCGGTCGGCTGGGAGTACGTCCGGCCCAAGGGCGAGGTGGTCGTCGGGGTGCTGCACCGCCCCTGCGTGCCGCCGGCCGGCGAGGGCACCATGGGCAGCACCGGCTGGAAGGTCGTCCGCGACGGCACGGGCACCGCCCGTCTCAGCTGCGGCTTCACCAGCTCCTCCGTCGCCGAGACGGTGACCAGCGGGCACGCCTACATCGATGACTCGTTCTTCACCGCGGCCGGCAAGCCGACCGCCGCCATGGGCGAGACGTACATGCGCAACCACGTCAGCCACGAGCTCGGCCACACGCTGGGTCTGACCCACGCCAACCGCAGCCTGAACAAGGGGGACTGCGTCAAGGGCACCGACTCGGGCCAGTTCCCGGTCATGTGCTCCCCGACCTACGCCTACCAGGACAAGCGGGCGGGCACCTACGTCCAGCAGTTCGACGTCCAGGGCCTGCGCCGCCTCGCGGCGGGCGCCGGGGCGGCCCTGTCCCCGCAGGGCCGCGTGAGCGGGATCGGCTCCCAGTGCCTGGACGCCAAGGGCGGCAAGGCCGCCAACGGTACGCAGATCCAGCTCTACACGTGCAACGGCACCGCGGCCCAGTCCTGGATCCTGGGCAAGGACGGCACCCTGCGCACGCTCGGCAAGTGCCTCGACAACGCGCGCAACGCGAGCACCAACGGCAACAGGATCAGCCTCTACGACTGCAACGGCTCCGCGGCGCAGCGCTGGTCGGTCAACGCCAAGGGGCAGATCGTCCACGTGGCGTCGGGCAAGGTCCTCGACGCGACCGGCGGCGCGACCGCCAACGGCACCGTGGTCCAGCTCCACACCGCCAACACGAACAAGCGCCAGGTGTGGGTCACCCCGAAGTAGCCCACTGCGGCCGCACGGGCCACGCCGCCCGTGCGGCCCTCGCGCCGCCCGTGCGGCCCTCGCGCCGCGTGCGCGGACGTCGGGTACCGAGGCCGGCCGGGCCCAGCGCCCCGGGCGCCGAATAGGGCAACCGCCCGATCCGCCGCCCCCACCTCAGAACGCACGCTGGCTCCATGCGCGACTGGGGAAGCGGACGGGTCCTGCGGGACCGCAATGCGGGGCTCTACCTGCTCGGGGTGGTGGTGTCCGGGTTCGGCACGACGGCGATGTGGCTGGCCGCCGGGGTCTGGGTGAAGTCGCTGACCGGCTCGGACAGCCTGGCGGCGCTGACGGCGTTCGCCCTGTGGGCCCCGGTCCTCGCCGGGCCGGCCCTCGGGGTGCTCGCCGACCGGCTGCCGCGGCGGCCGCTGCTCGTGGCCGCCTGCCTCGTCATGGCCGCGCTGCTGCCCGTCCTGTGCCTGGTGGACTCGGCAGGCCGGGTGTGGCTGCTCTTCGCCGTCCTCCTCGTCTACGGCACCTGCGGCACGCTCCACGAGGCGGCCGAGGCGGGCCTGGTCGCCAAGGCGGTCGACGTCCGCCTCCTCGGCGACTTCAACGGTCTGCGGATGACGGCCGGCGAGAGCATGAAGCTGCTCGCGCCGCTGGCGGGCGCCGCCCTGTTCACCCGGTACGGCGGGGACGGCGTCGCCCTGCTCGACGCGCTGACGTTCGCGCTGGCGGCGGGCCTGTTCCTGATGCTGCGGGTGCACGACGACGCACCGGACCGGACCGCTCCGCACCCGGGCGGCCTCGTCCGGGCGCTGGAGGGCGGCCGGCGGCTGTGGGACTCGCCGGTGCTGCGCCCGCTGGTGTCGGCGGCGGCCGCCGTGATGTTCCTGGCCGGGATCAACGGCGCGCTGGTCTACGCCGTCGCCGACGACGTGCTGGGCCGCACGCCCGCCTACGTGGGGGTGCTGTACGCCGTCCAGGGGGCGGGGTCGGTCCTGAGCGGGCTCGTCGCGGGCCCGCTCCTGCGCCGGATGCCGGTCCGGCTGTTCACGGCGGCCGGTACGGCCCTGTTCGCGCTGGGCTGCGGCGCGCGGGCGGTGCCGTACGACGCGGCGGCCCTCGCGGGCAGCGCGCTGATCGGCGCGGGCCTGCCGTGCGTGCTGATCGCCGCCCTGACCACCGTGCAGCGCGAGGTCCCGGACTCCGTCGTGGGGCGCACGGCCGCCACCGCCAACACCCTGGTCTTCGTACCGAACGCGCTGGCGCTGGCCCTGGGCGCCGGTCTCGTCGCCGTCGTGGACGTACGGATGCTGCTGCCGGCGCTCACGGCGGCGGGGCTGGCCGTCGCGCTCGCCCTCGTGACCGCGCCGGGGGTCGGCGCGGTCACGAGCCGTCGGGCACCGGTGTGACCGGAGCCGTCAGGCGACCGGTCCCGCTCCCGCCCACAGGCCGTCCGCGGTGAGGCCGAGCAGGTCGATCGCGTTGCCGCGCACGATGCGCTCCACCACGTCCGGGGCGAGGTGGCCCATCTGGGCCTCGCCGACCTCGCGGGACTTCGGCCAGGTGGAGTCGGAGTGGGGGTAGTCGGTCTCGTAGAGGACGTTGCCGACGCCGATCGAGTCGAGGTTCTTCAGGCCGAAAGCGTCGTCGAAGAAGCAGCCGAAGACGTGCTCCGCGAACAGCTCCGACGGCGGCCGGAGCACCTTGTCCGCGACTCCGCCCCAGCCGCGGTTCTCCTCCCAGACGACGTCAGCGCGTTCGAGGATGTACGGGATCCAGCCGATCTGGCCCTCCGCGTACATGATCTTCAGGTTGGGGAAGCGTTCGAACTTGCCGCTCATCAGCCAGTCGACCATCGAGAAGCAGCAGTTGGCGAAGGTGATGGTGGACCCGACCGCGGGCGGGGCGTCCGCGGAGGTGGACGGCATGCGGGACGAGGACCCGATGTGCATGGCGATGACCGTGCCGGTCTCGTCGCACGCCTGCAGGAAGGGGTCCCACTCGTCGGTGTGGATCGACGGCAGGCCCAGGTGCGGGGGTATCTCCGAGAAGGCGACCGCGCGCACGCCGCGCGCCGCGTTGCGGCGGACCTCGGCGGCGGCGAGGCGGGCGTCCCAGAGCGGGATCAGGGTGAGGGGGATCAGACGGCCCCGGGCGTCGGGGCCGCACCACTCCTCCACCATCCAGTCGTTGTAGGCGCGTACGCCGAGCAGCCCCAGCTCACGGTCCTCGGCCTCGGTGAACGTCTGGCCGCAGAACCGGGGGAAGGTGGGGAAGCAGAGGGCCGACTGGACGTGGTTGACGTCCATGTCGGCGAGCCGGTCGGGAACCGAGAAGGATCCCGGGCGCATCTGCTCGTAGGTGATGACTTCCAGTTTGATCTCGTCGCGGTCGTACCCGACGGCGGTGTCGAGGCGGGTGAGGGGCCGGTGCAGGTCCTCGTAGACCCACCAGTCGCCGATGGGGCCGTCGTCGCCCTTCGCTCCCATGACGGGAGCGAACTTGCCGCCGAGGAAGGTCATTTCCTTCAAGGGGGCGCGGACGACACGGGGGCCGGTGTCCCGGTACTTGGACGGGAGCCGGTCCCGCCAGACATGGGGCGGTTCAACCGTGTGGTCGTCCACCGAGATGATCTTCGGGAAGGTCTCCATGACCCATACGGTAGCGCTGATCTGACGAACCGTCAGCTAGTTGGTCGGTGATCGGTCATGGACGGGCTGACGGGTACGCGCGAGACAGGGCAGACTGGCCCTTACACCGACGGAAGGCAGGGGGGACGACAGATGGACGGCGTACCGGCCATCCCGCACCCGCGGAACCACCCCGAGGTCCGTGCGGCTGCCGCCGCATCAGAAACCGTTCCCACGGCCGCCGTCCGCGGCTCGGACCGGGAGACCGGCGGCTCCCCCGCCGGACCGGCAGGGCCGAAGGCCACCGCAACCGGACCCGGGACGGGTACAGGACCGGAAGCCACCGCGGCCACCGGAGCCGGCACCGCACACCCCGCGCCCACCGCCGTCGCAACCGCAACCACGACCGGACCGGGTACGAGCACGGGCGCCACCCCCTCCGGGACCACCACCGCCCCGGCCGCCGCGCACACCGGCCGCCCGGCCGGCGGCGGAGCCCCGTCCGGCCGGCAGGCCGCCGCGGCCGCGACCGGTCCCGCCGCCCCGGCAGCCGACGCCGTCGGAGGCGGGACCCCCCGGCCCGCCCGCCTCGCCGCGGACGACCCGGCCGAGCCCGCCACCGTCCGCGCCACCGACACCGCCATGACCACCGCCCCGCGTCCGGCCCAGCCCGCCACCGGCCGACCCGCCGACACCACCGCGGACACCACCCCGCGTCCGGCCGGGCCCGCCTCAGGCGGCACGGCGAGCGGCGCGGCGAGCGGCACCGCGGGCGAGTCCCGGTTCGCCGTCCTCGGGCCCGTCCGCGCCTGGCGGGGCGCCGAGGCCCTGCCCTCCGGAACCCCCCAGCAGCGCGCCCTGCTCGCCGTACTCCTGCTCCGCGACGGCCGCACCGCCACCGCACCCGAACTGATCGACGCCATCTGGGGCGAGGACCCGCCCCAGCAGGCCCTGGCCACCATCCGCACCTACGCCTCCCGCCTGCGCAAGGTCGTCGCCCCCGGCCTGCTCGTCACCGAGTCCGGCGGCTACGCCATCCGGCTGCGGTCCGCCGCCACCCTCGACCTCGGCGTCGCCCGCGGCCTCGCCGCCGACGCCGAAGCGGCCCGGGCCGCCGGTGACCGCGGCCTCGCCCGTACGCTCCTGTCCCGCGCCCTCGACCTGTGGGAGGGCGAACCCCTCGCCGGGATCCCCGGCCCGCACGCCGAGACCGAACGCACCCGGCTCGCCGAATGGCGCCTGCAACTGCTGGAGACCCGCCTCGACCTCGACCTCGAGGTCGGTCACCACGCCGAGGCCGTCTCCGAGCTGACCGCCCTCACCGCCGCCCACCCCCTGCGCGAACGGCTGCGCGAGCTGCTCATGCTCGCCCTCTACCGCAGCGGCCGGCAGGCCGAAGCCCTCGCCGTCTACGCCGACACCCGCCGCCTCCTCGCGGACGAACTCGGCGTCGACCCGCGCCCCGAGCTCGCCGCCCTCCAGCAGCGCATCCTGAACGCCGACGCCGACCTGGCCCGCGCGGAAGACCCCGCCCCGGCCGCCGCGGCCGCTCACGTGAGGCCCGCCCAGTTGCCCGCGACCGTACCCGACTTCACCGGCCGCTCCAGTTTCGTCGCCGAGCTCGGCACGATCCTCTCCGGCGGCGCCCAGGACCAGGTCATGGCCGTCTCCGCGCTCGCCGGGATCGGCGGCGTCGGCAAGACCACCCTCGCCGTGCACGTCGCGCACGCCGCCCGTCCGCACTTCCCCGACGGCCAGCTCTACGTCGACCTCCAGGGCACCGAGGCCCGCCCCGCCGAACCGGAGGCCGTCCTCGGCTCCTTCCTGCGCGCGCTCGGCACCCCCGACACCGCCATCCCCGACTCCCCCGCCGACCGGGCCGCCCTCTACCGCTCCACCCTCGACGGCCGCCGCGTCCTGGTCCTCCTCGACAACGCCCGCGACGCCGCCCAGGTCCGCCCGCTCCTGCCCGGCACCGCCGGCTGCGCCGCCCTCGTCACCAGCCGGGTCCGCATGGCGGGCCTCGCCGGGGCGCATCTCGTCGACCTCGACGTGATGAGCCCCGAGGAGGCCCTCCAGCTCTTCACCCGCATCGTCGGCGAGGAACGCGTACGCGCCGAACGCCAGGCCGCGCTCGACGTCGTCGGCGCCTGCGGGTTCCTGCCGCTGGCCATCCGCATCGCCGCCTCCCGGCTCGCGGCCCGCCGCACCTGGACCGTCTCCGTCCTCGCCGCCAAGCTCGCCGACGAACGGCGCCGCCTCGACGAACTCCAGGCCGGCGACCTCGCCGTCAAGGCCACCTTCGAGCTGGGCTACGGCCAGCTGGAACCGGCCCAGCAGCGCGCCTTCCGCCTCCTCGGCCTCGCCGACGGCCCCGACATCTCCCTGTCCGCGGCCGCCGCCGTACTCGACCTGCCCGAGTACGACACCGAGGACCTGCTGGAGGCTCTGGTCGACTGCTCCCTCCTCGAATCCGCCGCCCCCGGCCGCTACCGCTTCCACGACCTCGTACGCCTCTACGCGCGTGCCTGCGCCGAACGTGACGAGCAGCCGCCGAGCGGGCGCGAGGCGGCCCTGGACCGCCTCCTGGACTTCTACCTGGCCACCGCATCCGGGGTCTACGCCCTGGAACGCCCCGGCGACCGGCTGCCCGCGCACCTGTCCGACACCCACTACCCCGGACTGGTCTTCGCCGAGCCGCGCACCGCCCTGGACTGGCTGTACGCCGAGGCCGGCCCGCTGCTGGCGTGCGTACGGCAGGCGTCCGTACGGGGCGGTGACTCACCCGTCCTGCGCCGGGGCGTGGACCTGCTGTGGGCGGCCAAGGACCTGGCCGAGTCGGGCGCCAACTCCAAGCAGTACGAGTCGGCCGCGACCGCCCTGCGCGACGCCGCCCAGGCCGCCAAGGACCCGTACGCCGAGGGCCGTGCCCGCACCACCCTCACCAACGTCCACCTGGTCGCCGGCCGCTTCGCCGAGGCCGACGACGAGGCCCGCCAGGCCACGGCCCTGGCCCGCGAGGCCGGCGACCCGCTGCCCAGCTGCTGGGCGCCCAACGACCGCGGGATCATCGCCCTCTACGAGGGGCGGCACGCGGACGGCGAGCGGTACCTGCTGCAGGCCATCCAGAACTTCCGCGCCGACGGCAACAACGTCGGCGAGGCGAGCGCCCTGTGCAACCTCTCCCGCATCCACGTGGAGCTGGGCCACCTCAGCAGCGCCATAGACCTCGCGCAGCAGGGCATCGCCATCTACGACCGGATGGGCCTGACCCTGCGCCTGGCCAACGGCCGCTACGCGCTCGGCATCGCGCTCACCCAGGCGGGCCGCCTCGGTGAGGCCCTCGCGCAGCTCACCGAGGCCCTGGCGCTGTTCCACGACAACCGGCAGCCCCTGTGGGAGGGCGTGACCCATTTCCGGCTCGCCGAGGCCCATCTCGCGGCGCGCCGGCCCACGCTGGCCGCCGCGCACGCCGAGCAGGCCATCGCGCTGCGCGGCATCGGCGGGGAGTGGCGGCGCGCGACCGTCCTGACCGTCCTGGGCAAGGCGCTGCGGCGGCTGGGGCAGACGGACCGGGCGCGGGTCTGCTGGCGGGACGCGGAGACGGTGTTCAGGCACCTGGGTTCGGCCGAACTGGCCGAGGTGCAGACCCTGCTGGCCACGGAGATCGCCGCCTGATCCGCACGGGCTCCGGTTGAACGAGGCGTTCATCGTTCGTTTATCGCCGAACGGCACGATAGGTGCATCGACCCGGTGCGTCGGGGGACATCCGGGCCGGTTGGAAGGATTGCCCGTTCGGCGGTCATCGGGGGAATCGCCGAACGGGTCCCACCCATCCATCAGGAGAACCGATGACGACGAACGAGAACCTTCTGCCGAACGACGGCACCGTCAAGCCGCTCGACAACCACGCCTCGGGCGTCGAGATCGAAACCCTGGACAACCACGCGTCGGGCATCGAGATCAAGCCACCGGCCGAGGGCGATCAGGAGCAGGCCGGGGGCGAGGAGATCCGGACGCTGGACAACCACGCGTCCGGTCCGCGCCCGTAACCGGCGCACGACCTACGGGGGGCCCACGGGGGAAACGGGGGCACGGGGGAGTACGGGGGAGCAACGGGGGAACGGCGGTCGCGGTGGCCCGGAGGGGGAGCCACCGCGACCGCCGCACACGTGCGCCCGGGCGGATTCCCGGCCGGGGTGCCGGGTGCGGCTTAGGCTGGGGGCGTGTTCTCCTCCCACGGGCCGAGCGTCCGCGAACTGGCAGTGCAGGGCCTCTCCTCCGTGGAGCGGGGCTACGACCTGCTCGCGCCGAAGTTCGACCACACCCCCTTCCGCACCCCGGACCGGATGCTCGACGCGGTCGAGGAGACCCTCGCCCAGCGGGAGGGCGGCTTCGGCGCCGGCCTGGACGTGTGCTGCGGCACGGGCGCCGGGATCGGGATGCTGCGGCGGCTGTGCCGGGAGCGGGTCACCGGGGTGGACCTCAGCGCGGGCATGCTCGCCGAGGCCGGGCGCACGCACGCCGACGACGACCGCGTGGACTTCGTACGGGCCGACGCACGGGCCCTGCCGGACCGGCTGGCGGGCCGCTACGACCTCGCGGTCAGTTTCGGCGCCTTCGGCCACTTCCTGCCCTCCGAGCGGCCCGCGCTCTTCTCCGGGGTGCGCTCCGCGCTGCGCGAGGGCGGTGTCTTCGCGTTCCCGATCGGCGCCCCGATCCCGGTGAGCTCACCGGTGTGGTGGGCGGTGGCCGGCTTCGACGCCGCGATGCGGGTGCGCAACGCGGTCTGGCGGCCGCCGTTCGTCATGTACTACCGGACCTTCCCGCTGAGCGGGGTGCGCGCGGACCTGCGGGCGGCGGGCTTCACGGTGGAGACGGTCCCGCTGGAGCACTTCGGCCGCCAGGCCGGCGGCGCCCCGCGCTGGCGCCTGGTCCTGGCCCGCCGCTGCTGACTCGGCGGAACGGCTGCGTCACCATCAGGACACCGGGCACAATCCGTGAGGAACCGTCAGGCAGCCTGCGTACCGCCCTCACTCCCTGGAGCAGCCGGTGTCGTCACAGGAAATGCTCATCACGATCACCCCTCAGCAGGCGACCTACGGTGTGATCCTCCCCGTGGAACTGCCGACCGGCACGGTCCGGCTGCGCATACCGCCCTGCCGCCACGGCGACCTGGTCAAGGTCCGCGTCGGCGGCGAGGAGGTCCTGCTGCGCATCCACGTCTCCGGAGCGGGTGCGGCGTGGATCGCGGGAGCCGGCGGCATCGCTCCCCCGCCCACGACCGCCGCCTTACCGCAGCAGCCCGTCCCGGCCCCGTCGACCGGTGGCGGGCGCGGCTGCCTGGCGGGGCTGGCCATCGCCGCGGTCCTGGTCATCGGCTTCTTCCTACTGGTCGGCAACGACGACGACTCGGACGCCAAGCCCACCGCCGACTCCTCGCCCACCTGGTCCTCCTCCTGGTCCCCGACCCCCACGCCCACGACGCCGTCCCCCTGGCCGTCGACGCCCGAAGCGGCCGCCACCACCCCGTACGACCCCGGACCGAGCGCCGAGCCGAGCCCCGAGCCCAGCCCGTTCGACCGCGGCACCTGCCTCAACGGCCAACTCCCGGACTCCACGACGCCCCGCAGCGTCAGCGGCGTCGAGGAGGTCCCCTGCTCGGCCTCCGACGCGCACTACCGGGTGATCGAGAGCATCCCCGGCACCTCGGACCTGAACAGCTGCAACGACAACCCCAAGACCCAGTACGCCTTCTCCTACCGCTACATGCGCGGCTCCCTCGTCCTCAACCAGTACGTCTACTGCCTGGTCGGCATGGGCTCCTACGCCCGCTGACCCCCTGTCCCCGACCGTCGCGTCAGCGGGCGCGGAGTTCGCGTTTGAGGACCTTGCCGCCGGCGTTGCGGGGGAGTTCGGTGACGAACTCCACCGTGCGGGGGACCTTGTAGTTGGCCATCTCCCGGCGGGACCAGGCGATCAGGTCGTCTGCGGTGAGGGTGGAGCCGGGGCGGCGGACCGCGTAGGCCCTGCCGACCTCGCCGAGGCGCGGGTCGGGGACGCCGACGACCGCGACGTCGGCGATGTCCGGGTGCAGGCCGAGGAGTTGCTCTATCTCGGCCGGGTAGGCGTTGAAGCCGCCGACGATGAACATGTCCTTGATCCGGTCGGTGATCCGCAGATTGCCGTGCTCGTCGAGCACCCCCACGTCGCCGGTGTGCAGCCAGCCCTCCGGGGTGATCGCCGCCGCCGTCTCGTCGGGGTCCTCGAAGTAGCCCCGCATGACGTTGTGGCCGCGGACCGCGATCTCGCCGGCGCTGCCGGCCGGCAGCGGCCGTCCCGCGCCGTCCAGGACGGCCACCTCCGTGTCGGGAATGGCCCGGCCCGAGGTGGCGGAGATGGTCTCGGCGGGGTCGCCGCGGCGGCACATGGTGACGATGCCGCTCGCCTCGGAGAGCCCGTAGGCGGTGAGGACGGTGGCGATGCGCAGTTCGCCGCGCAGTCGTTCGACGAGCCGGAGCGGGACCACGGCCGCGCCGGTGACGACCAGGCGCAGGGCGGACAGGTCGTGGTGATCGCGCTGGGGGTGGTCCAGGAGGGACTGGTGCAGGGTGGGCGGCCCGGGGAGTACGGAGATCCGCTCGGCGGCGACGTTGGCGAGGACGGTGTCGACGTTGAAGACGGGCTGCGGGACCATCGTCGCCCCGCGCATCAGGCAGGCGAGGATCCCGGCCTTGTAGCCGAAGGTGTGGAAGAAGGGGTTCACGATCAGGTAGCGGTCGCCCTCGCGCAGGCCCGCGAGTTCGCTCCACACGTCGTAGCAGCGCAGGGACTGGGCGTGGGTGATCACCGCGCCCTTGGGGCTGCCGGTGGTGCCGGAGGTGAAGATGATGTCGGAGGGGGCGGCGGGGTTGATGGCCGCGGCGCGCTCGCGGACCGCCTCCGCCGTGACCCGGTCCCCGCCCGCGAGGAAGTCCTTCCAGGTACGGAAGGTGTCGGGGGCGTCCTCGGCGAGCACGACGACCTGTTCCAGGTGCGGAAGCCCGGGCAGCGGCCCGCGGCCGGTCCCTTCGGCGGCGGCCCGGCGCAGCGAGGCGACGTAGGAGGTGCCGAGGAAGGTGCCGGTCACGAAGAGCAGCCGGGCCCGGCTGCGCCGCAGGACGTACGCGGCCTCCGTGCCCTTGAAACGGGTGTTGAGGGGGACGAGGACGGCGCCCGCGGAGACGGCGCCGAGCGCGGAGACGATCCAGTCCAGGGTGTTGGGGGCCCAGACGGCGACCCGGTCGCCGGACTGCACCCCGGCGGCGATGCAGGCCGCCGCGGCCCGTTCGACGCGTTCCCCGAGCTGCGCGTAGCTGATCCGGACGCGCCCGTCGACGACGGCCTCGCGGTCGGCGTACCGGGCCGCCGCCGACCGGACGAGCCCCGCGACGGTGCCCCAGCGCAGGTCCCCGCGCCGGTCCCCGCCCGGCTCCGCGCCCGGGTCCCCACCCGGGTCCGCGCCCAGGTCCGCGCCCGGGTCCGCGGCCGCGTCCCCGTGCCCGTCCTGCGGAGCGCTTTCGTCCGCGCCCGCGAGCGCGCCACCGGGCACGCCGGGCACGCCCCCGGCCATGCCCCCGTGGAGGCCTCCGCGCACGTCCTCGCGCAGCCCGTCGTCGCCCATGCGTGTCACCCTCCCGCGAACCCAGTAGCTGACTATCCGTCAGATTAGCTGTAGCCTTCGCGGCTGTCAGTACTGGCGCACCCCGGAGGTCGCGATGGCGGCAACGCTCAAGGACGCTACGGCGATAGTCGGCATCGGGCAGACCGCCTTTGCCAAGCATCTGCCGCAGTCCGAGAAGGAACTGGCCTGCCGCGCGATCCTGGCGGCCCTGGCCGACGCCGGCATCGACCCGTCCGAGGTCGACGCCTTCTCCTCCTACACCATGGAGGAGACCGACGAGGTGGAGGTCGCCAAGGCCATCGGCGCCGGCGACGTCACCTTCTTCTCCAAGATCGGCTACGGCGGCGGCGGTTCCTGCGCCACCGTCGGCCACCTCGCCGCCGCCGTCGCCACCGGCCAGGCCACCGTCGGCGTCGCCTGGCGCTCCCGCAAACGCGGCTCCGGCCCCCGCCCCTGGAAGAACACCACCGTCCAGCTGCCCACCCCCGGCCAGTGGACCCGGCCCTTCGGCCTGCTGCGCCCCGCCGACGAGATCGGCATGCTGGCCCGCCGCTACATGCACGAGTACGGCGCCACCCGCGACCACCTCTTCAACGTGGCGATGGCCTGCCGCAACCGGGCCAACGAGAACCCCGCCGCGATGATGTACGAGCGCCCGCTGACCCGCGAGATGTACATGACCTCCCGCATGATCAGCGACCCGCTCTGCCTCTTCGACAACTGCCTGGAGACCGACGGCGCACTCGCCTGCGTGATCGTCTCCGCCGAACGGGCCCGCGACTGCCGCCACCGGCCCGTCTACGTCCACTCCGCCGCCCAGGGCCTGCCCGCCCAGCACCACGGCATGGTCAACTACTGGAACGACGACCCCCTGTCCGGGCCCGCCTGGACCGCCGCCCGCCACCTGTGGAAGCAGGCCGACTTCGGCCCGGCCGACGTGGACGTCGCCCAGATCTACGACGCCTTCACCCCGCTCATCCCCCTCTCGCTGGAGGGCTACGGCTTCTGCGGACGCGGCGAGGGCGCCGCCTTCACCGAGGGCGGCGCCCTGGAACTGGGCGGCCGGCTCCCCATCAACACCGGGGGCGGCGGCCTCAGCGAGGCCTACGTGCACGGCTTCAACCTGATCAACGAGGGCGTCAAACAGCTGCGCGGCGTCTCCACCGCCCAGGTCCCGGACGCCGCGACCTGCCTGGTCACGGCCGGCGAAGGCGTCCCCACGTCCGCGATCCTGCTGAGGAGCTGACCGAGCCATGACCACCGCACCCCACTCCGCCCCGCCCGCGGACGGCCTCCTGCTGCCCGTCCCCGACGAGGACGGCGCCCCCTTCTGGGAGTACGCCGCCCGCGGCGAACTGCGCGTCCAGGCCTGCACCGCCTGCGGCCGGCTCCGCTTCCCGCCCCGCCCCTGCTGCCCGCACTGCCGGTCCTTCGACAGCGCATGGCGCCGCATGAGCGGCCGCGGCCGCATCTGGTCCTACGTACGGCCCCACCCGCCGCTGCTGCCCGCCTACGCCGCGCAGGCCCCGTACAACGTGATCCTCGTCGAGCTCGCCGACGCCCCGCACATCCGGCTCGCCGGGAACCTGGTGACCTCCGCCGACGCCCCGCTCGACTCCGTGGACCCGGCCCGGCTGCGCATCGGCGCCCGCGTCCACGTCGCCTTCACCGAGCTGGGCGGGATGGCCGTGCCGCGCTGGCTCCTGGAGAAGTCATGACCCTGCGGGTGGAGCGCGACAAGGCCACCGGGGTCGCGGTCGTCACCCTGGACCGGGAGCACCGGCACAACGCCGTCGACCTGGCCACCGCCGCGGAACTGGGCGAGGCCTGGCGGGAACTCCGGTTCGCCGAGGAGGTACGGGCGGTCGTGCTGACCGGCGCCGGAACGGCCGCCTTCTGCACCGGCATCGACCGCGGCGTCGACGTGCCGCAGCCCGCCTCGCCCTACTCCGCCGACGACCCGCTCCTCACGATCGGCCCCAAGTCCTGCGACCTGTGGAAGCCGGTGATCGCCGCCGTCAACGGCATGGCCTGCGGTGGGGCCTTCTACCTGCTGGGCGAGTCGGAGTTCCTCATCGCCTCCGAGACGGCCACCTTCTTCGACCCGCACACCACCTACGGGATGGTCAGCGCGTACGAGGCCGTCTACATGGCGCAGCGCATGCCCTTCGGCGAAGCCGCCCGGATGTCCCTGATGGGCACCGCCGAACGGCTCTCCGCACGCCGGGCCCACGAGATCGGCCTGGTCTCGGAGCTGGCCGGGCCCGACGGGCTGCTCCCGGCCGCCCTGCGCGCGGCGCAGACCCTGGCGGGCTTCCCGACGGAGGCCGTACAGGGCACCGTACGGGCGCTGTGGTCGGCGAAGCAGGCCGCCCTGCAGCAGGCCCTGGCACAGGCCCCGGCGCTGATCGCCCTGGGCAACCTGCCACCGGAACGCCAGGCCGGTCTGTTCGCGGACCGCCGCTCCGCCCCCCGGCCCCGGCTGCGCTGACGCGTCCCGTCAGCGGGGTTTGCGGGACTTGCTCGCGCCGGGCTTCGGCACGCCCGTGCCCGTGGAGGCCCCGGACGTCGCGCCGGAGCCGGGAGTACGGGTGGCGGTGGCGCTCGGCCCCGAACCGCGGGTGGTGGCCTCGCCCAGTCGGCAGCTCCTGACGTCCGCGGCGCGCGCGGGGTCGTCGAGCGGCACGTCGACCGTACGGGTCTCGCGCGCCCCCAGATCCACCTGGACGGTCCTGGAGTCGACGGCGGCGCCCCCGGCGCCCTCCCGGCGCAGGTCGACCTCGACGGTGGCCCTGCGGTCGAGCCGCGAGGTGAACCGGAGCGTGGTGACGGGCGTCCCGGAGCCGGTGCACGTGACCACGACGACGCTGGCCGGATCGCCACCGGAACTCGCGGAGGCGGTGGGCGACGCGGAGGCCGTGCCGCCGTTCCCGCCGCTCCGGCTCTTCTTCTTGCTCTTGGAGCTGGAGCAGCCGCCTCCGCCGCTGCCCTTGCTGCCGCTCTTGCTCTTCCCGCCGCTGCTCCCGCCGTGCGACGAGAACCCCGTCAGTGCGAACACGACGGCCACCAGTACCGCGGTGAACCTGATCCGACGCCCGGACACCATGGCCGACCACCTCCCCCTTGGACAGACGGCCGGTCACGCTACCAGGCGGCCCCGGAAACGGCGGCGGCCCCGGCCCCCGGGGAGGGGGCGGGGCCGACCGGCCGTGCCGGCGGGTGGGGATCAGGCGGCGTCGACGACGCCGGAGGCCGCGATCTCGACCTTGCCCTTGGGGGCGCCGGACTGGGAGCCCAGGGCCTCGATCTGGTCGACGAGCTCCTGGCCCTCGACGACCTCGCCGAAGACGACGTGCTTGCCGTCGAGCCACGAGGTGACGACCGTGGTGATGAAGAACTGCGAGCCGTTGGTGTTGCGGCCGGCGTTCGCCATCGACAGCAGGTACGGGCGGTCGTGCTTCAGCTGGAAGTTCTCGTCCTCGAACTTCTCGCCGTAGATGGACTTGCCGCCGGTGCCGTTGTGGTTGGTGAAGTCACCGCCCTGCAGCATGAACTGGGGGATGACGCGGTGGAAGCCCGAGCCGGCGTAGCCGTAGCCGTTCTGGCCGGTGGCCAGCTCGCGGAAGTTGCGCGCCGTCTTCGGGACGACGTCGTCGAAGAGGTTGAAGACGATGCGGCCGGCGGGGGCGCCGTTGATGTTGATGTCGAAGTAGACGTTGCTCATGGGGTCCATCCTGTCACTCCCGGTGCGGTGCGCTACCCGGCGGGGCCGATCCCGGCCCCCGCCGGGTCACCCGCTCGTACGGGTGCCCGTGCCCTTCGCCGCGTCCAGGGCGTACACGCAGCGGTCCTTGCTGCACGCGTACACCACGCCCGCCTCCGCGACCGGTGCGCCCGTGATCTCGCCGCCCGTGGCCAGCTTCCAGCGCAGCTGGCCGCCCGCCGCGTCCAGCGTGTACAGGCAGTGGTCGGCCGACCCGAAGTGCACCCGGCCGTCCGCGACCGCCGGGAGGCCCGTGATCTCGCCGCCCGCCGCGAACCGCCACTTCGGGGTGCCGGTGACCGCGTCCAGCGTGTAGAGCGCGCTGCCCGCCCCCAGGTGGACGTTGCCGCCCACCACGAGCACCGGGTCGGAGGACTGCCGCGACTCGGTCGCGATCCGCCAGCGGTCCTGGCCGGTGGCAGCGTCGAGGGCGTAGACGGTCCCCAGGTAGTCGGCGAGGTAGACCCCGCCGCCCGTGACGGCCGCGCCCGGCGCGAACGCCGGCGGGGCCAGGAAGACCGCGGGCGCCTCGAAGTGCCAGCGGACCCGGCCCGAGGCCCGGTCCACCGACAGGACCCGGGTGCCGGCCGCCACGTACACGTTGCCGTCCGGGGCGGGCGTGACCCGGACGGGCACGTTCCCGCAGGAACCCGCGTCGCCGATCGGGTACGACCAGGACTCGCGGCCGCTGCGGGCGTCCAGGGCGCGCAGCCGCGCGTCCTGCCACACGTACACGGTGCCGTCGTGGAGGACGGGCGCCGCCTCGGGCGTCTCGAAGTCGCTCTGCGCGCCGGTCAGCTCCCACAGCTTGTGGCCGGTGGAGGCCTCCCAGGCCTGGACGCCGCCGCCGCGCGTGGCGGTGACGACGGTGCCGCGCTCGGCGCGCAGCGCGTACACCCAGGCGTCGGTGGACAGCCGCCACCGCTCGGAGCCGTCGGAGCCGTCGAGCGCGTACAGGGAGGGCCCGTCGGAGGCGTGGATCCGGCCGTCGGCGACGGCCATGGACCAGGCGACGTCCCGGGTCTTGAACTGGCGGCGGCCGCTCGCCACGTCCAGCGCGTGGACCTCGAAGGAGGTCACGTAGAGGAGGTTGCCGGCGACGGTCGGGGTGCCCCAGACCTCGTTCGACATGCGGAAGCGCCACGGCCGCCAGCGGCCGCTGTCCGGGGCCGGTCCGGGGCTCGGCACGGACGACGCGGCCGGTCCGGCCGCATGCGCGGGTACGGACCCGTCGGGCGAGCGGACCCAGCCGGTCGCCGAGTCCACGGCGGAGGCGTGCGCGGCCGACGCCGCGGCCGTCGCGAACGGGCCGGGCCCGATCGGCACCGGCGAGCCGCCCAGGCGGACGGGCTCGCCCGACGGCACCGGGGACCGCGGCGGGTGGTGCGGGCGCTGCGGCACGGCCTGGCCGGTACGCGGGTCCACCCAGCCCTCGGCGCCGCGCGGGCGGCGGTGCGTCGCCTGCTCGGACAGCGGCCCGCGGGACCCCGCACCGCCACCGCGGCCGGGCGCGGGCACGGCAGCGGCGGGCGTACGGTTGCCCGCGCGCCGGGCCTCGATCATCGCGACGGCGCGGCCGGGCAGCCACGCCGACGCGGTACCGCTGTCGTCGCCGCCGTCGAACAGGTGCGGCGCCAGCTGCGCCTGCAGATCGGCCGGGGTCGGCCGCAGCGAGGCGTCCATCTGCATGCAGGACTCGATCAGCGGCCGCAGCTCCTCGGGCAGCCCCTCCAGGTTCGGGCCCTCGCGCAGCAGCATGAAGACCGTCTCCACCGGATTCGCCCCGTGGTACGGAGGGTGCCCCGTCGCGGCGAAGACCAGCGTGGAACCGAGCGAGAAGACGTCACTGGCGCCCTTGACGCTGCGCGAGTCCTTCGCCTGCTCGGGCGACATGTAGGCGGGGGTGCCGACGGCGACGTTCGTCATGGTCAGGCGGGTGTTCGAGACACCGCTCGCGATACCGAAGTCGATCACGCGCGGGCCGTCCTCGACGACGAGCACGTTGGACGGCTTCAGGTCGCGGTGGACGAGGCCGGCGCCGTGGATGGACTGCAGGGCCTCGGCGATGCCCGCGGCGAGCCACCGTACGGCCTGGGCGGGCATCGGCCCGCACTCGTTGACGATCTCCTCCAGGGAGGGCGCCGGGACGTACGCGGTGGCCAGCCACGGCACGGCGGCCCGCGGGTCGGCGTCGACCACGGCAGCCGTGTAGAAGCCGGACACGGCGCGAGCCGCCTCCACCTCACGCGTGAAACGGACGCGGAAGAGCTGGTCCTCGGCGAGCTCGGTGCGCACCGTCTTGATCGCGACCCGCCGTCCGGACGCGGACCGCGCGAGATAGACCAGCCCCATGCCGCCGGCGCCGAGCCGTCCCAGCACCTCGAAGGGGCCGATCCGTCTCGGGTCGTGCTGCGTCAGCTGCTCCACCACTCGCCTCCACACCTCCCCGTACGGGCCACTCACCGGGCCCGTTCCCACCGGCACGGGGCCGTGCCCCGTGCAGCGTCTCATTCCGGGGCGCAGCCCGGGTCGCGCAACCCCGATTCTGTCAGGCCCGGGCCGGGTCCGGCCCCGGCACGGCGAGCTGCGCGGTGTGATCTGCCCGGCGATCCGCCCGCGGCGGCTACCCGCCCGCCCCGGCGCGGGGTTCCGAGAGGAGCCCGAAGACCGCCCCCTGATTGTCCGCGACGACCGCGATGCGCCCGTAGGGGGTGTCGAAGGGGTCCGCGGTGACGCGGCCGCCGAGCCGCTGCACGGTCGCCACTGACCGGTCGCAGTCCGGGACGGCGAAGTAGACGAGGAAGTGCGCCGGCATGATCTCCGGGAAGGCGTCGGTGATCAGGCTGCGGCCCAGGACGGCGGTGTCCGTGCCGGGTGCCTTGCCGGGCGGCGACCAGATGCGGTACTCGACGCCGGCGTCGTCCTGGTCCTGCGGGACGTAGCCGAAGACCTTGGCGTAGAAGACGTCCACGGCGTCGCGGGCCCGGGTGTAGACCTCGCTCCAGCAGTAGGTGTTCGGCTCCTGCTGGGCCTCGAAGCCGTGGTGGGTGCCGGGCTGCCAGAGACCGAAGACGGCTCCGCCGGGGTCGGCGGCCATCGCGGCCGTGCCGTACGGGCCGACCGGCATCGGGTCCATCACCATCTGGCCCCCGGCGGCGCGGATGCGCTGGGCGCATGCGTAGGCGTCGGTGGTGTAGAGGTAGACCCCCCAGACCGTCGGCATCCGGCCGTCGGGCTTGGGGGCGAGGGCGGCGACGTTGCGGCCCCGGCTGTAGGCCTGCGTGTAGTGGCCGTACTCGGCGCCGGCGCTGTCCGCGTAGGTCCACCCGAAGAGCTCGCCGTAGAACCGCTTGCCCGCCTCGACGTCCGGAAGCGAGGCGTCCACCCAGCAGGGTGTGCCCTCCACGAATGCGGCCATGGCCCCGGTTCCTTCCGTTCTGCGGGGGTGTGTACCCTCCCACCTCTCCCAGCCATGATCCGCCCGAAAACTTGTCCACAGCCTGTTGATAAGACTATTCGGGGGAAACTCCGCGGAACCGGGCGACACGCCCGGTCAGGCCCGCGGGGAATCCCCGCCGGGAGACGCCGGGGTAGGCGGCCGGGAGACGCCGGGGCACGCGGCCGGGAGACGCCGGGGCACGCGGCCGGGAGACGCCGGGGCACCCGGCCGGGACAGCGGGGCGCCCGGCCCTGCGGCCACGCCCGCGCTGCGCCGGCGCCCCGCGCTGCGCCCGCGCCCACGCTCCGCATCCGGCTCACGACCACGCCCCGCACCCGGGCCGTCACCGCGCGCCGCACCGGCCCGAATCCGCCGGTTCGGCCGCCCGGGACGCCCTTCCACCCAGGCCAGGGACCCCGTAACCCCATTTGCAGGCGGCCGAATAGCGCGCCGATCACCCCTCGGTAAGCTGACGGCATGACAGGACAAGTACGCACCGTCGACGGGCGTGTCGCCGGCCGGCGCGGCCAGGCGACGCGGCAGAAGCTGCTCGACTGCCTCAGCGAGATGCTCAGCTCCTCGCCGTACCGCGACGTCAAGGTGATCGACGTCGCCCGCAAGGCCGGTACCTCCCCCGCGACCTTCTACCAGTACTTCCCGGACGTCGAAGGCGCCGTCCTGGAGATCGCCGAGCAAATGGCCACCGAGGGCGCGCAGTTGACGTCGCTCGTCGAGGGCCGGACCTGGATCGGCAAGTCCGGGTGGTCTGCCGCCGAGGAACTCGTCGACGGCTTCCTGGAGTTCTGGCGTCGCAACGACGCGATCCTGCGCGTGGTCGACCTCGGTGCCGCCGAGGGCGACAAGCGGTTCTACAAGATCCGCATGAAGATCCTGAACTCGGTCACCAACTCCCTCACGGAGTCGGTCAAGGAGCTCCAGGCCAAGGGCAAGGTCGACAAGGACGTCAGCCCCGCCGCGATGGCCGGTTCACTGGTCGCGATGCTGGCCGCGGTCGCCTCCCACCAGAAGGGCTTCCAGGCCTGGGGGGTCAAGCAGGCCGAGCTGAAGCCGAACCTGGCCCTGCTCGTCCACCTCGGCATCACCGGCAAGAAGCCGACCAGGTAACGGCGGACCCGCTCAGGGTCCGCCTCCCCCGGCCGGCCCCGCGCCAGCGCCGGCCCCCGCCCGGGATCAGCGACGCTCCAGGCGGAACAGCCTGATCTCACGCTCGATGCGCGCCTGGTACGTCGCGTACGGCGGCCAGAACCCCAGCACCGCCCGCCACGCCGCCTCGCGCTCCTCACCCGCCAGCAGCCGGGCCCGTACCGCGATGTCCCTCCCTTGCCAACTCACGTCCGCGTCCGGGTGCTTGAGCAGGTTCCCGGTCCATGCCGGGTGCCCGGGCCGGCCGAAGTTGGACCCGATCAGGATCCAGCTCGTCCCGCCGTCCTCCGGCATGCACGCGAGCGGAGTGGTGCGCGGCTCGCCCGTCCGCGCGCCCTTGGCCGTGAGGATCACGCCCGGCAGCATCCGGGCGCTCAGCATGACCTTGCCTCGGGTGAGCTTGTGCACCGCCTTGTCCAGGGCGGGGATGAAGTGGGGTGCGACCTTGGCGAACAGCATGGTCGAGGAGACCTTCTGCATCAGCTTGACGCCGGGAGCCACGCGAGCCATCAGACGGCCACCTTCTCTTGTGCGGGCGGGGACGCGGCGCCGGCCGCGGCGGAGGATGCGGGTGCGGACGCGGACGCGGACGCGGACGCGGAGGCGGAGGCGCCCCCGGCGGCCGGCCCGGACGCCGGGGACGCGGCCCCGGAGGGGGACGGGGACGGGGACGGCGCGAAGAGGCCCGCGCGGTCGGCGGCGTGGGCCCGCAGCCGGTGCACGGGGCCGAAGAGCAACTCGTCGGCGGCCGCCCGCTTGAAGTAGAGGTGCGCGTCGTGCTCCCAGGTGAAGCCGATGCCGCCGTGCAGCTGGATCGCCTCTCCCGCCGTCAGCCGCAGCGCCTCCAGCGCCTGCGCCAGCGCGAGGCCGCCCTGGGCCGGGTCCCAGGCGGCGTAGTAGGCGGCCGAGCGGGCCGCCTGTACCTGCACGTACAGGTCGGCGAGCCGGTGCTTGACCGCCTGGAAGGAGCCGATGGCCCGGCCGAACTGCTCGCGCTGGCGGACGTACTCCACCGTGCGCGCGAGCGCCTGGTCGGCCGCCCCGACCGCTTCGGCGGCGAGCACGGCGGCGGCGGTCCGCCCGGTGGCGGCGAGGGCCCCGGGCACGCCGACGGCCCCCGCGCCGTCGCTGCCGCCGTGGCTGACGTCGTGACTGACGTCGTGACTGACGCCGTGGCCGTGGCCGTGGCCGTCGCCCTCGCCGTCGCCGTCGCCGAGCAACTCCGCGGGCACGTCACGTAGTTCGATCCGGGCCTGCGGGCGCGTCTCGTCGAGGACGGTCTGCCGGGTCCGCACAAGGCCCGGCGCGTCCTCCCGTACGAGGAACAACAGCGTGCGGCTGCGTGCGAAGCCGCCGGTGTGCGCGGCGACCAGCAGCAGGGGCGCGCTGTGTCCGTCCAGCACCTGGGCGGCTTCCCCGTACAGCCGCCAGCCGCCGGACGCGTCGGTGCGGGCCTGGATCCCGCCGGCCCGTCCGCCGCCGGACCACTGCCCCTCGGGGTCGTCACCGGTGAGCGCGAGGGCGGTGGCGAGCGCCGGGCCGGGGACGGCGAGGGCGGCGGTCAGCCCGCCCGACGCGAGCGGCGGGAGCAGCGCGGAGCGCTGGGCGGCCGTACCGAGGGCGGTGATCAGGGGCACGCAGAGCGCGGCGGTGGCCAGCAGCGGCGAGGGCAGCAGCGCCCGCCCGGTCTCCTCGCAGGCCAGCGCCAGGTCGGCGGGGGTGCAGCCGACCCCGCCGTACTCCTCGGCGACGGCGATGCCCGGCAGCCCGAGCTGCCGGGAGAGCTGCTGCCACAGCTCGCGGTCGTATCCGGCCTCGGTGCGGACGGCGGCCTTGACCTCGTCGGGGCCGCAGCGTTTGCCCAGGATCTCGCGCAGGGTACGCCGGATCTCGTCCTGCTCCGCGGTGAAGGCGGCATCCATCGTCGGGCTCCTCCCCGTATCTGACGGGCCGTCATGTTAGGGCGGCAGGCGACAGATGCACAGGGGGCGACGGGACCGGGTTGCGCCCGGACGGGCACCCCGGGGGCGGCGCGGGGGCCGGCCGGGGGCGGCCCGGGGGCGTGGACCACGGGCGGAATCAGCGACCGAGGGCGGGGCCGGGAGGCGGGCCGCGCGAGGGGCGGGGAGTCGAGCCGAGGGCGGGGAAGGGGCCGGACCGCGGGGGGCGGGTGGGAAAGGGGCCGAGCCGCGGAGGGGCCGGAGCCCCGGACGGCCGGAGCCAGGCCGCGGCCTAGCATCTGACGATACGTCAGATGTACCGTCCTCGCATGCCTGGACTCACACCTGGAACCGCCCCCCGGCCCGCCCGGCGGGTCGCCGTGGTCGGCGTCGCCCTGTCCGATTGCGGCCGGGTCGACGGCCCCACCCCGTACGCCCTGCACGCGCAGGCCGCCCGGCGCGCCCTGGCCGACTCCGGCCTCGACCGCACCGTCATCGACGGCTTCGCCTCGGCCGGCCTCGGCACGCTCGCGCCGGTCGAGGTGGCCGAGTACCTGGGGCTGCGCCCCACCTGGGTCGACTCCACCACCGTCGGCGGCTCGACCTGGGAGGTCATGGCCGCGCACGCGGCGGACGCGATCGCCGCGGGCCACGCCAACGCCGTGCTCCTGGTCTACGGATCCACCGCCCGGGCCGACATCAAGGCCCGGCGCCGCACCTCGAACCTCTCCTTCGGCGCCCGCGGGCCACTGCAGTTCGAGGTCCCGTACGGCCACACGCTGATCTCCAAGTACGCCATGGCCGCCCGCCGCCACATGCACCAGTACGGCACGACCCTGGAGCAGCTCGCCTCCGTCGCCGTGCAGGCCCGGGCGAACGCGGCGACCAATCCCGACGCGATGTTCCGCGACCCGATCACCGTCGAGGACGTCCTCTCCGGCGAGATGATCGCCGACCCCTTCACGAAACTGCACTGCTGCATCCGCTCGGACGGCGGCTGCGCCGTGCTCCTGGCCGCGGAGGACTACGTGCCCGACACCGCGAAGGCGCCGGTGTGGGTCCTGGGTGCCGGCGCCTCCGTCTCCCACACCACCATGTCGGAGTGGGAGGACTTCACCGTCTCCCCGGCCGCCGTCTCGGGCCGCATCGCCTTCGAGCAGGCCGGTCTCACCCCGGCGGACGTCGATCTCGCGGAGATCTACGACGCCTTCACGTACATGACGCTGGTGACCCTGGAGGACCTCGGCTTCTGTGCGAAGGGTGAAGGGGGCGCCTTCGTGGAGAAGGGACGGCTGCTGCGCGAGGGAGAACTCCCGGTCAACACGGACGGCGGAGGCCTGTCGGCCTGCCACCCCGGCATGCGCGGCCTGTTCCTCCTGGTCGAGGCGGTCCGCCAACTCCGCGGCGAGGCGGGCGCGGGCCAGGTCACCAAACCCGGCGGCCACCTCCCCCAGGTCGCCCTGACGTCGGGCACAGGCGGCTGGTTCTGCTCCTCGGCCACGATCCTCCTGGGCCGAGGCTAGAAAAGACGACGGCGGGAAGGGGCGGGGGGCTGCGGAAGGGGCGGGGGCTCCGCAAGGAGCGGGGGCTCCGCAAGGAGCGGGGGCTCCGCAAGGAGCGGGGGCTCCGCAAGGAGCGGGGGCTCCGCAAGGAGCGGGGGCTCCGCAAGGAGCGGGGGCTCCGCAAGGAGCGGGGGCTCCGCAAGGAGCGGGATCCACTCGGCCGGCATCAGAGATGTCCTGGGGTTTCCCGTCAGTCCCATCGTCTTCCGTGTCGGACCGGCCCCTCAAGGGCGCTCCCTGCGGTCGCGTCACTTCGTGATGGCCTTCGGCCACCCTTGACCGCCCGCCCCGCCACGGAAAATTCGAGGACTGCCAGGAAGCCCCCAGAAGAACGGGCCGGGCCATCGATCAAGGGACGGGGTGTCGGAGACACCCAGCGGGGCCAGGGGTGCGCCACCAATCGCTACGCGCTCCTGCCAGACGGCGTCCGCGAGCCTCTTGGGCTGGGCATAAGCCGCCACCAATCGCTACGCGCTCCTCGACGACGGCGCCTGCGAGCCCCTTGGGCTGGGCATAAGCCGCCAGCGATTTACGCGTTCCTCGACGACGGCGTCAGCGAGCCCCCTGGGCTGGGCACAGGCCGCCACCTGTCGCGCACGCTCCTCTCTCACGCGGCCGCGGTCCGCCTGGGGCTTGGCATAAGCCGCCATCGATCGCGGCGCGCTCTCGATCACGCGTCTGCAGTTCGTCCGGGGCGGGTCGCAAGCCGCAGAAACCTTCCACCGCCCCGCGCAGACGGCGTCCGCCCCTCCCACGGGGTGGAAAAGCGTCAGACGACGGCAGGAGCGAACCCAATCCATGTGTGCGTGGGTGGGCGCCCCGGGAAGACGCCAATATGCCCCATTCACCCCTATCTGTACCGGCGGATGGGAGCCCACCATCCCGCTCTCTGGGGTTGGCATCGGCTGAGCCGATGGATCGCTCCCCGGTCCGCCGTTTTCTCCCGTCCCGACCGCGAACAAGCGTCGGACGCCTTCCGCGAGGGGCGATGGAAAGTTTCTGCGGCCCGCGGCCAGCCCCGGACGAACTGCAGACGCGTGATCGGGAAAGCCGGGCCGTAGTGGGCTGCCTCTGCCCGTCCCACGGGAGCGCCTAGCGATCGATGGCGGCCTCCGTCCGGCCCCAGACGGACCGCAGACGCGTGATCGAGGAGCGCGTAGCGATCGGTGGCGGCCTATGTCCAGCCCACGACATCTGCGGGCGCCGTCCCACAGGAGCGTGTAGCGATGGGTGGCGGCTTATGCCCAGCCCACGGGGCCTGCGGGCGCCGTCCTCGAGGAGCGCGTAGCGATGTGGGGCGCACCCCAACCACCGGCCCGCTTCTGTGACGCCCCGTCCCTGGAACGGAACGCCCGGCCCGTTCTTCTGGGGGCTTCCTGGCAGTCCTCGGATTTTCCGTGGCGGGGCGGGCGGTCAAGGGTGGCCGAAGGCCATCACGAAGTGACGCGACCGCAGGGAGCGCCCTTGAGGGGCCGGCCCGACACGGAAGACGATGGGACTGACGGGAAACCCCAGCACCTCTCCGATGCCGGCCGAGTGGATCCCGCCCCCTCGCGGAGCCTCCGCCCCCTCGCGGAGCCCCCGCCCCACCGCGGAGCCCCCGCCCCACCGCGAAGCCCCCGCCCCTCGCGGAGCCCCCGCCCCCCGGGTGGCTTTATTTGCCTTCCGCCAGCGTGTCCGCCACCAGGGCGTTCGCGTGGCCGTGGCCCAGGCCGTGTTCCGTCTTGAGCCAGGAGACGAGCTCCATGTGCTTGGTGAGCGGCGAGGTCCTGATGAGGTCCTTCCACTCGGCGATCGGGCGACCGTACTTCTTCTCGATCGACGGGAAGTAGCTGGCGGGGCCCTTCACGGTGTCGGCCATGGGTGTCTCCTACGTCTTCGTCGCGGTGCCGTCGTAGTGATGACCGTCGGCGGGCCGGAAACTGAGCGGACAGCGGGAGTGACGTGGGTCACATCTCACGATGATGTCCTCGTCCGGCGGCGGGCCTCCTTCACCTCGCGGGCCACGGCCCACGCGTCGGCGACCGGGCCGACGTGGCCGAGCTTCTCGGGGTTGCCCAGCGCGCGGATGGTGCGGATCCGGCCGTCGAGCACGTCGAGGACCATGAGGTGGAGCACCTTGCCATCGCGGTCGCGGAAGATCGCGCCGGGCTCGCCGTTGACGTCGTGCGGCTCGCACGTCACGTCGATCCGCACGAGCCAGGGATAGAACGCGGCCAGCAGGCGGGCCACGTTCGCCGCGCCCAGGACGGCCTTGGCCAGTTGCGGGGCGTTGCCGCCCGCGTCCCCGACGAGCTGCACCTCGGCCGCCAGCAGGGTCTGGAGCCCGTCCACGTCGCCGTCCCTGAGGGCGTCGAAGAACCGCGTCGCCAGTTCCTGCCGCTCGCGCCGGTCGGCCGCGAAGCGCGGCCGGCCGGCCTCCATGTGCCGGCGCGCCCGCACCAGCAGCTGGCGGCACGCCGCCTCCGAGCGCCCCACGGCGGTGGCGACCTCGTCGAAGCCGAAGGCGAAGACCTCCCGCAGCACGAACACCGCCCGCTCCAGCGGGCTGAGGCGTTCGAGCAGCAGCAGCGCCGCCATGGACACCGAGTCGGCCAACTCCGCCGCGCGCGCGGGATCCTCGTACGGGTCGCTGAGCAGGGGCTCGGGGAACCAGGGGCCGGTGTACTGCTCGCGCCGCACGCGGGCGGAGCGCAGTACGTCGATCGCGATGCGTGTGACGGTGGCCGAGAGGAAGGCCTTGGTCGACGTGGGCCGGGTCGCGGATGCGTCGAAGCGCAGCCACGTCTCCTGTACGGCGTCCTCGGCCTCGCCGACGCTGCCCAGGATCCGGTAGGCGATCGAGAACAGCAGCGGCCGCAGTTCCTCGAATTCCTCGACCTTGCTCACGTCCGGTTCCCCCTGAAGTCCTCCGGCCCGGGCGCGTGCACGCGCCGCGGGCGTCCTCCGACGATCATCCGATCCGGCCCGGTGTCCGCCCGTCACCGGGCCGGGTCGGGCCGGTTCGGATCCGGTCAGTGGAACTGCCCGGGCCGGTAGTCGCCGGCGGGCTGCCGGGTGATGACGTTCAGCCGGTTGGCCATGTTCATGAAGGAGATCAGCAGTGTGAGGGCGGTGAGCTGCTCGGTGTCGTAGTACTTGGCGGCGTTCGCCCACGCCTCGTCGTCGATGCCGCCCGCGGCGTCGGCGATCCGGGTGCCCTGTTCGGCGAGTTCCAGTGCGGCCCGCTCGGCCTCGGTGAAGACGGTGGCCTCGCGCCACGCCGCCACCAGGTGCAGCCTTACCGGGGTCTCGCCGGCCGCGGCGGCGTCCTTGGTGTGCATGTCGATGCAGAACGCGCAGCCGTTGATCTGGCTCACGCGCAGGGCCACGAGTTCCTGCGTCGCGGTCGGCAGCGGTGCGTCCTTGACCGCCTTGCCGGCCGCCATGACGTGCTTGAGGGCTTTGCCCGCGGTCTCGCCGGCGAAGTAGTTCAGTCGCGCGTCCATGGTGTGCTCCTCCGTCGTCGTCGGTGTCCGCACCCCTGAGACGAGATGGCCCGGCGCCCTGTGACACGGGCGGCGGCGCGGGCCGGTGTGACCTGCGTCTCGCGTCCCCCCTAGCCTGGCGCCATGAGCAGCGATACCAGCGACGAGGAATTCCGTTCCGTCCTGCACGCCCTGCGCGTGTGGGACTCCCCGCTCCCCGGCTTCGACACCGGGGCCGCGCCCGGTGAGCCGGTGGCGTTGTTCCGGGAGTGGTTCGTGCACGCCGCGCGGGCGGGGCAGCCGGAGCCGCACACGATGAGCCTGGCCACGGTGGACGGCGAGGGGCGGCCCGACGTGCGGACGCTGATGCTGCACGACGTCGACGGGCGGGGCTGGCACTTCGCCTCGCACGTCACGAGCGCCAAGGGCGTGCAGCTGGCCGCGCGGCCGGAGGCGGCGCTCGGGTTCTACTGGCCCTCGGTGGGCCGGCAGGTGCGGGTACGCGGCCGGGTCACCGCGTGCGGTCCGCAGGAGAGCCGGGCGGACCTGGCGGTCCGCTCGCGCGGTGCGCTCGCGGCCGCGCTCACGGGGCGGCAGAGCGAGGTGCTGGGCTCCGTGGAGGAGCTGGTGCGGGCTTCGGCGGCCGCCTGGGAGCGCGCCGGGTCGGAGCCGGACGCCCCGGCTCCGACCTGGACGCGGTACGTGCTCGCCCCCGTCGAGGTGGAGTTCTTCCAGGGCGACGCCGCGCGTCGGCACACCCGCCTGCGTTACCGGCTCATCGAGGGCGGCTCCTGGGTCCGCGAGCTGCTCTGGCCCTGAGCGGGGGCCGGTCCTGGTCCGTCGGTCACGCCCCAGGGCATGTCGTCGCGGATCGCGTCTGATCCGCGCGACCTCAGGGAGTCTCCGGCCGGAAGAGCGCCACCCACACCCCGTCCGCGGCCTCGCGGAAGGTGACCGTCAGCGGCATGCCGATGCGCAGGTCCGCCGCCGCGCAGTCCACCACTTCGGTCATCATCCGCGGGCCTTCGGCCAGGTCGACGACGGCCGCCGTGTAGGGGACGCGCGTGCCGAACGGCGGGAGGTCGTTGCGGTGGACCACGGACCACGTGTAGAGGGTGGCCCGGCCGCTCGCGGTCTCCCACGCCACCCGGTCCTCGCCGGCCCAGCAGTGGGGGCAGAACTCGCGCGGGTAGTGGTGGGCCCGTCCGCAGTCGCCGCACCGGCGCAGCAGGAGCCGGCCCTGCGCCGCCGCGTCCCAGTAGGGGCGGGTGAAGTCGTCGGTCTCGGGGAGGTCGTGGCGCACGGTGCCGCTCACAGGAACAGTCCGATCGCCGCGTCGAGGGACCAGGTCTGCCAGGACATGGCGAGGAGCGCGACGAGCGAGATGAGCGCCATCATCGCGTTCTGCCCCTGCTCGGCCCAGTCGTGGATCATCAGTACGAGGTAGAGGAGGTTCAGCAGGAGTCCGCCGATCAGGGCGACGGGGGTCAGGAAGCCGAGCACCAGGCCCAGGCCGAGGGCGAGTTCGGCGTAGACGACGACGTACGCCATCAGCTTCGGCCGCGGTGCGACGACCCGGTGGAAGCCGCCCTTGACGAAGGTCCAGCGGTGCTTGTCCGCGACGTCGGCGGCCCACGCGATGCCGGTGCCGCGTTCGAACCAGCCCTTCTTGTCCTTGTGGCGCCAGCTCTCCAGCCACCACAGGCCGAGGCCTATCCGGAGCACGGCGAGCCATTCGGCCCCACTGAGCCAGACGGTCTGCATCGGCAGCCCCCACTCCTCTCACCACTAATCTGACGGTACGTCAGTTCAGCGGATGCGGAGCGATCCCGCAAGGCCCCGGCGGGCCACGGCTTCCGCGCGCCCGGGCCGGCGAACCCGGCCGTGACCGATCCGCAATCGATTCCCTCCTTGTCCGAGACCCATCAACCCAGCGTGGCGATACGATCACACCTCATGCCCGCAGTCCCCACAGCAGCAGTCGACATGACCACCCAGCCCCGCCCCGTGTACGTCATCGGGGCCGGCCCCGGCGGCCTCGCCGCGGCCGCCGCCCTGCGCGCCCGCGGGGTCCGCGCGGTGGTCGTCGAGAAGTCCGACACCGTCGGAGCCTCCTGGCGGCGCCACTACGACCGGCTGCACCTGCACACCACCCGCCGGCTGTCCGCCCTCCCGGGCCTGGCGATGCCGCGCCGGTTCGGCCGCTGGGTCTCCCGCGACAACGTCGTGCGCTACCTGGAGAAGTACGCAGAGTTCCACGAGCTGGAGGTCGTCACCGGCGTCGAGGTGACCCGCATCGAGCCCGCCCCCGGGGTCGACGGCGGCTGGACCCTGCACGCCAGCGGCGGGCGGGTGCTGACCGCCACGGCCGTCGTGGTCGCCACCGGCTTCAACCACACGCCCAGACTGCCCGACTGGGCCGGCGTGGAGTCGTACGGAGGCCGCCTGCTGCACGCCGCCGACTACCGCAACCCGCAGCCCTACGCCGGCCAGGACGTCCTCGTCGTCGGCGTCGGCAACACCGGCGCCGAGATCGCCGCCGACCTCGCCGAGGGCGGGGCGGCGCGGGTACGGATCGCGGTGCGCACCGCCCCGCACATCATGCGCCGCTCCACCGCCGGCTGGCCCGCCCAGCGCAGCGGGATCCTCGTGCGACGGCTGCCGGTGCGGCTCGTGGACCGGCTGGGCGCGCTCGTCGCCCGGGCCTCGGTCCCGGACCTGTCGGCGTACGGGCTCCCGCGCCCCGCCACCGGCCTCTACAGCCGGGTCAAGGAGGGGGCGATCCCGGTCCAGGACGTGGGTCTGGTCGACGCGGTGCGCGCCGGCCGGGTGGAGCCGGTGGCCGCAGTGGAGTCCTTCGACGGGCCGGAGGTGGTGCTCGCGGACGGCTCGCGCATCACCCCCGACGCGGTGATCGCGGCCACCGGGTACCACCGCCGACTGGAGGGGCTGGTCGGCCACCTCGGCGTGCTGGACGAGCGCGGCCGGCCCCGCACGCACGGCGCCCGCACCGGGGAGGGGGCACGCGGCCTGTACTTCACCGGCTTCAGCAACCCCATCAGCGGCATGTTCCGGGAGATGGCCCTGGACGCGGAGAAGATCGCCAAGGCGGTGGCCCGGGGAGCGGCCCGGGGGGCTGCCCGCCCCTGAGCCGCGCGCACCGGCGGCCGTGAGGCGCACCGGGGCGTCGGCACGTCGGCCGCGGGAACATCGGCCGCTGGAACTTCGGCCCGCCGACCCACCGCCCCACCGGCCCGCCGACACGTGGCTCCACCCGTCACAGGAGGTGGTCCGGGTCGCGCAGGCGCCGGCGCCACCCGACTCCCCTGCGGCGCGGCTGCCGGTGCCGGCCGGGGCGGCACGGGCCTTCGCGCAGCAGCCATGGAATCGGTCACGAGGCGACCGCGGGCGGCCTCGGCCACCGTGGAGCCCGCTGGGCGTCGTCGGCGATCTCGGCCGGAAGTGCACTCTGGACCGGGTCCGGCGAAGTCTGCCACCGTTCACCACATCACCTCCACCAGCTTTCCTGCGCAGCCCTGTTCCTGACGGCACGTCAGTTCAGTAATCTGACTACGCGTCAGTTATTGAGTTCCATCGAGGTTCATCGAGCAGGAGCGGGCGGAACGATGCTTGGATCTACTCACGGCACCCTCACCACCGACTTCCGCGCACGAGTCGAGGCCTGCGGGGAAACCCCCAGGGCGGCCGTCCACTCGTCGGCGGCACCCTCCGCCGACGACGCGGTCCCCGTGGACGTCAGCGGGCGGCCGCTGCACGCCGACGTACCCGACCTGGACCGGTTCTTCCGGCCGGAGTCCGTGGCCGTCATCGGCGCCTCCGACGCCGAGGGCAGACCCAACACCGGCATCACCCGCCAGCTCATCGCCTGGGCGGAGCGCGTCGGCGCCCGGATCCACCCCGTGCACCCCACCCGCCCCACCGTCTTCGGGCTGGCCTGCCACGCGTCCGTGGCCGACCTGCCCGAACAGGTGGACCTCGCCGTCCTGCTGGTCTCCGACCCGCTGCCCGTCATCGAGGAACTCGCCGACACGAAGGTGAAGTTCGCCGTCGCCTTCGCCTCCGGCTTCGCGGAGACCGGCGGCGCCGGAGCCGCCGCGCAGGAACGCCTCGCCGCCGCCGTCGAGCGCTCCGGCCTGCGCCTGCTGGGCCCCAACACCAACCTCAACGCCTTCGAGGCGTTCCGCGACGACCTCGACGGCCCGGCGATCGCCCTGATCACCCAGTCCGGCCACCAGGGCCGGCCCGTCTACACCCTCCAGGAACTGGGCATCCGGCTGTCCCACTGGGCGCCCACCGGCAACGAGGCCGACCTGGAGACCTCCGACTTCATCTCCTACTTCGCCGAGCAGCCCGAGGTCGGGGCCATCGCCTGCTACGTCGAGGGCCTCAAGGACGGCCGGTCCTTCCTCCTCGCCGCCGACCGCGCCGCCCGCAACGGCGTCCCCGTCGTCGCCGTCAAGGTCGGCCGCACCGAGACCGGTGCCCGCATGGCCGCCTCCCACACCGGGAAGCTGACCGGCGCCGACACCGTCGTGGACGCCGCCATGCGCCAGTTCGGCGTCATCCGCGTCGACGGACTCGACGAACTCCAGGACACCGCCGCCCTCCTCGCCCGCGCCCGCAGGCCGAAGGCCGAAGGCGTCGTCGTGTACTCCATCTCCGGCGGCACCGGCGCCCACTTCTCCGACCTGGCCACCGAGGCGGAACTGACCCTGCCCACCCTCTCGCAGGCCAAGCAGGACGAACTCCACCAGTGGATACCGCCGTACCTGAACGTCGCCAACCCCGTCGACAACGGCGGCCACCCGGTCGGTGACTGGCGCGGCCGGAAGATCATCGACGCGATCCTCGCCGACCCCGGCGTGGGCGTCCTGATCTGCCCGATCACCGGCCCCTTCCCCCCGATGAGCGACAGGCTCGCCCAGGACCTGGTGGACGCCGCCGAGCAGACCGACAAGCTGATCTGCGTGATCTGGGGCTCCCCCGTCGGCACCGAGGACGCCTACCGCACCACCCTCCTCGGCTCCTCCCGCGTCGCCACCTTCCGCACCTTCGGCAACTGCATCACCGCCGTCCGCGCCTACCTCGGCCACCACCGCTTCACCGCCGGCTACCGCTCCCCCTTCGAGGACGCACCCCGCACGCCCTCCCCCTCGTACCGCAAGGCGCAGGCCCTCATGCGGCCGGGACAGCAGCTCAGCGAGCACGCCGCGAAGCAGCTCCTGCGCGCCTACGGGATACGCGTGCCCCGCGAGCAGCTGGTGACGAGCGCGGCGGCGGCGGTCCGCGCGGCCGGGCTGGTCGGCTACCCGGTGGTGATGAAGGCCTCCGGCCCGCAGCTGGGCCACAAGACCGAACTCGGCCTCGTGAAGATCGGCCTGACCTCCGCGAGCCAGATCCGTGACGCGTACCGGGAGCTGACCGACATCGCGCGCTACGAGAACGTCCCGCTCGACGGGATCCTGGTCTGCCAGATGGTCGAACGGGGTGTGGAGATGGTCGTCGGGGTCACCCAGGACGACCTCTTCGGCCCGACCGTCACCGTCGGGCTGGGCGGCGTCCTCGTCGAGGTCCTGCACGACGCGGCGGTCCGCGTCCCCCCGTTCGGGGAGGACCAGGCCCGCGCGATGCTCACCGAACTGCGCGGCCACGCCCTCCTGGAGGGTGTCCGGGGCGCGCCCCCGGCCGACGTGGACGCGCTGGTGGAGGTCATCCTGCGGATCCAGCGCATGGCCCTGGAGCTCGGCGACGAACTCGCCGAGCTGGACATCAACCCCCTGATGGTTCTCCCCCGGGGCCAGGGCGCGGTGGCGCTGGACGCCCTGGCCATCTGCCGCTGACGCTGCGCTCGCCGCCGGGCCGCCGCCGCGCGGGGCCTCTCCCCGCCCCGCCCTTTCTCCGTATCCCGGGGCGGGGCCCCGGACCCCGTACGTGCGCTTCGCGCCCGTGCCCTCAAACGCCGGGCGGGCTGGATCCTCCGGCCCCACCCACCCCTGAACGGGAGTCACCCGCATGACCGCCGCCCCCGAGGAGACCGTCCTCCACCGCACCGAGAACAACGTCTCCTGGATCACCCTCAACCGCCCCGACGCCATGAACGCCGTCACCCGGGACCAGCGCGAACGCGTCATCGCGCTGCTCGCCGAGGCCTCCGCCGACCCCGCGGTCCGCGCGGTCGTGCTCACCGCCACCGGCAAGGGCTTCTGCGCGGGCGCCGATCTGCGCGGCGGCCCCGCCACCGGGGCCGCCACCGGGCCCGCCACCACCGGCGACCGCGTCGCCGGTGACGTGGCCCGCATGATCCGCCTCGGCGCACAGCGCCTGATCACCGCAGTCCTCGACTGCGAGAAGCCGGTGCTCGCCGCCGTCAACGGCACGGCCGCCGGGATCGGTGCGCACCTCGCCCTCGCCTGCGACCTCGTGGTCGCCGCCGAAGGGGCCCGTTTCATCGAGGTGTTCGTGCGCCGCGGCCTGGTTCCCGACGGCGGCGGCGCGTACCTCCTGCCCCGGCTGGTCGGCCCGCAGAAGGCGAAGGAGCTGATGTTCTTCGGCGACGCCGTGCCGGCGGCCGAGGCCGCCCGGCTCGGGCTGGTCAACCGGGTGGTGGCGGCCGAGGAGCTGGAGGCCACCGCCCGGGAGTGGGCAGAGCGGCTGGCCCAGGGGCCCACGCGCGCCCTCGCCCTGACGAAGCAGCTGGTCAATGCCTCGCTGGACGGCGGGCGGGCGGCGGCGCTGGCCGCCGAGGCCACCGCTCAGGAGATCAACATGACCACGGCGGACGCGAACGAGGGCGTGGCGAGCTTCGTGGAGCGCCGCACGCCGAAGTACCTGGGTCGCTGATCAGGTCCGAGCCGAGGGACGCGACCTACATCCGCGGGTCGGGCTTCAGCAGCGCGAACACCGCCCCGGCGGGGTCCGCGAGCCAGGCGATCCGCCCGGCGCCCGGTGCGTCGGCGGCCGGCATGACGACGGATCCGCCGTTGTCCCGGGCCCGGAGGACCGTGGCGTCGACGTCCGCGACGTGGAAGTAGGGCACCCAGCGGGCCTCCTGGCCGCCGCCGCCGTCGCCTCCCGCGCCCTCGCCGAGCGGGGCGACCCCGCCGAAGGAGGCGTCCTCCAGGTCGCCGTCGGCGGTGCTGAGGACCCGGTACGTCATCCCGGGCGCCTGCATCTCGGAGTGCCGCCAGGCGAACAGCCCGGCGTAGAAGGCGATGTCCGCGACCGGGTCCGGCACGTGGAGCTCGGCCCACACCAGGGTGTTCTCGGCGGAGGCGACCCCGAAGCCCACCGTGTTCCCGGGCTGCCAGCACGCGAACTCGGCGCCCTGCGGGTCGGTGAACTGCGCCAGCCACCCCTCTCCCATGACGTCCATGGGTTCCATCCGGACGGTGCCGCCGCCGGCCCGGACGGCTTCCGTGGTGGCCTGGATGTCAGGGGTCATGAAGTGGTGCATCCAGGCCGGCCGGGCGCCCTCCTCGGTGAGCGGCCCGAGCGCGGCGACGGTCTTGCCGTCCTGCCGGAAGAAGCCGTACCCGCCGGTCCCGGGGCCGGCGGAGGCGAACTCCCAGCCGAAGAGCGCCCCGTAGAACGCGGCGGCCGCGCCGGTGTCGGGGCTGCCGAGGTCGAGCCAGTTGGGTGATCCGGTACGGAAGTCGGTGCCGAGCATGGGTCCCTCCCGGGGTACGGCGGCGCGGGGGCGCTGCGGGGTCGCTGCCACGATGCCGAGCCTCCTCCCCCGAGCGGCGACACGGTGCCGCCCACCGGCCCGGTTTCACCCGCGCGGGCGTACCCGGGGACCCTTCGTACAGCCGGATCGCGATCGGGTGCGCACCGGGGTTCACATCTGACGAACCGTCAGCTTCAATCGGAGGTGTGATGGGACATGCAGGGATGGCGGCCACCGTCGTCCGATACCTCAGGTCAGTCGGCTCCCCCACCTCCGCCACGGCGCAGCGGGAAACCGAGTCCGTCGACACCCTGCCGCGTCCCGATCTGAGGGCCGTCGGCGAGGACGAGCGGGCGCCCGTCGCGCCCGCCGAATTCCGTTCGGTACTGGGGAACTTCGCGAGCGGCGTCACGGTCATCACCGCGCCGCCCGGGGAAGCCGAGGACGCGCCCGCCGGCTTCGCCTGCCAGTCCTTCGCCTCGCTGTCCCTCGATCCGCCCCTGGTCACCTTCATGGTGGCCCGCACCTCGACCACCTGGCCGCGGATCGCCCGCGCCGGGGTGTTCTGCGTCAACATCCTCGGCGCCGAACAGGGCGAGCTGTGCCGGTCCTTCGCCGTCAGCGGCGCGGACAAGTTCTCCGGGGTGACCCACACTCCGGCCCCCGTGACCGGTTCGCCGCGGCTCGACGCCGTGCCCGCCTGGATCGACTGCCGGATCCACGCCGTCCACACCGGCGGGGACCACCTCATCGTCGTCGGCCGCGTCGTGGCCATGGGCGCGGCCGGCGAGGGCGATCCGCTCCTCTTCCACAAGGGCCGCTTCGGCCGCCTCGCCGACTGAGCGGGCTTCCCTAGGGCCGACGGCCGGCCCACCCCCTCAGGGCGGACCGGCCGTCGTCGTACGGGCGGGTCAGAAGGTGAGCACGCCGCGCGCCACCCGCCCGTGGTGGGCGTCGTCGACGGCCTTGGCGAAGTCCTCGACCGGATAGACCTCCGTCACCAGCTCGTCGAGCAGCAGCCTGCCCTGCCGGTACAGCTCCGCGTACAGCGCGATGTCGCGCTGCGGGCGCGAGGACCCGTACCGGCACCCCATGATCGTCTTGTCGAGGTACATCGACGAGACGAGGAAGGACGCCTCCTCCTTGAAGCCCGGCACGCCGAGCAGCACCGCTTGGCCGTGCCGGTCGAGGAGGTCGACGGCCTGGCGGATCAGCCTGACGTCGCCCACGCACTCGAAGGCGTGGTCGGCGCCGGTCGGGAGGATCTCGCGCACCGCCGCCGACGAGTCGGCCACCGCGGAGGCGTCGATGAAGTGCGTGGCCCCGAACTGCCGGGCCACCGCCTCCTTCGCCGGGTTCGCGTCCACCGCGACGATCGTGGTGGCCCCGGCGATCCGGGCGCCCTGGAGCACGTTCAGCCCGATGCCGCCGGTGCCGATGACGACCACGCTCTCGCCGTGGCCGACGCGCGCCCGGTTCAGGACCGCCCCCACCCCGGTCAGCACCCCGCAGCCGATCAGCGCCGCCGACGTCAGCGGGATGTCGGCGGGGATCTTCACCGCCTGCACGGCACGGACGAGCGTCCGCTCCGCGAAGGCGGAGTTCGACGCGAACTGGAAGAGGGGCCTGCCACCCCGCGAGAACGGCTGCCCCGGCATCCCGATCGCCTTGCGGCACATCGTCGGCCGGCCCCGGTCGCAGTCGGCGCACGCCCCGCAATTGGCCAGCGTCGACAGCGACACGTGATCGCCGGGCGCCACGTGCGTCACGCCCTCGCCGACGGCCTCCACCACCCCCGCGCCCTCGTGCCCCAGCACCACCGGCGGCGGGAACGGGATCGTCCCGTCCATCACCGACAGGTCGCTGTGGCACAGACCCGCCGCCCCGATCGCGACCAGCACCTCTCCCGGCCCCGGAGCGCGGATCTCCAGGTCGTCGACCACCTGGGCCTGCTTGCCGTCGAACACGACGCCTCTCACCTGGACTCCTTCGGCAGGCCGAGCACGCGCTCGGCGATGATGTTGCGCTGGATCTCGTCCGAACCGCCGTAGATCGTGTCGGCGCGGGTGAACAGGAACAGGCGCTGCTCCTCGTCGAGTCCGAGTTCGTACGGCAGGTCCGGCGCCCACGCTGCGGACCCGGCGGCGGCCGCGGCGCCCCGGACCTCCACCGCCAGCTCCCCGAGCCGCCGGTGCCAGCCGCCCCAGAGCAGCTTGGCCACGCTCGGCGCGCCCGGATCCCCCGGTGCGCCCGGACCGCCCCGCGCGCCCCCACCGTCCCGCCCGACCGGGCCGCCCCGCGCGCCGAGGGTCCGCAGCGCGTTCCACCGCATGGTGCGCAGCTCCGCCCACTGGCGCACGAGGCGGTCGCGGACCACCGGGTCGCCGGCGCCGGAGGCCGCGTACAGCCGGAGGACCCGCTCCAGCTCGGCCGCGAAACCGATCTGCTGCACCAGCGTCGAGACCCCCCGCTCCAGGGCGAGCAGGCCCATGGCCACGGCCCAGCCGTCGCCCTCCGCGCCGACGACCTCCGCCGCCACCGCCCCGTCGAAGAACACCTCGTTGAACTCGGAGGTCCCCGACATCTGCCGGATCGGCCGGACCTCCACGCGGCCCGGCTGGTCCATCCGTACGAGCAGGAAGGACAGCCCCCGGTGGCGCCGCGATCCGCGCTCGGTGCGGGCCAGGACGAAGCACCAGTCGGCCTCGCGGGCGAGGGAGGTCCAGATCTTCTGCCCGGTGACGCGGAACAGCCCGTCGGCCGGGTCGCGCACCGCGGCCGTACGGATGCCCGCGAGGTCGGAGCCGGCACCCGGCTCGCTGTAGCCCTGGCACCACAGCTCCTCGCCGCGCGCGATGGCGGGCAGGAAGCGGCGCCGCTGTTCCGGGCTTCCGTGGGCGATGAGGGTGGGCGCGAGGAGGTTCTCCCCGATGTGCCCGACCCGGCCGGGGGCGCGCAGCGCCGCGTACTCCTCCGCCCACACCACCTGTCCGGTCAGCGAGAGCCGCTGCTGCCCGTAGGCGCCGGCCGGGGCCTCCCAGCCCTGCCCGATCCAGCCGCCGCGGCCCAGCTCCCGCTCCCATTCCCGCCGGGCCTCCACGCCTTCGTGCTCGCTGCCCGGCCCGCCGAGGCCGACGGCCCGCGCGTACGGTCCCACGAGGTGTTCCGCCAGCCATGCGCGCGCCCGGCCGCGCAGGTCCTCGTCCGCGTCCCCGAAGCTGAAGTCCACGCCGCCCCCCGTCAGGCGTTGGGGCGGTCCTTGGCGGCCGCCGCCTTGGCCATGGCCTCCAGCTGCGCCAGCATCGGCATCGGGTCGGTGCCGACCGTCCCGGGCAGGAAGTCGGCGATCTTCTCCGGGGTCCAGGAGCCGTCGGCGTATCCGGCGCGCAGCTCGCGCGGCTGCGCCCACACGGCGATCTTGGGGCCGGCGATCGTGTAGACCTGACCGGTGATCCGCTCGCCGCCGACGGCGACGGCCCGGTCGGAGAGCAGATAGGTGACCAGCGCCGCGACGTCCTCCGGCTCGCCGATCTCCTTGAGCTCCATGGGGACGTTCGCGGACATGCGGGTGCGGGCGACGGGTGCGACGGCGTTGGCGGTGACCCCGTACTTGGCCAGGCCGAGCGCGGCGGAGCGGACGAGGGAGATGATCCCGCCCTTGGCGGCGCTGTAGTTGGCCTGGGCGACCGAGCCCTGGTGGTTGCCGCTGGTGAAGCCGATCAGGGTGCCCGATCCCTGGCGGCGCATGACGGCGGAGGCGGCGCGGAAGACGGTGAAGGTGCCCTTGAGGTGGGTGGCGACCACCGGGTCCCACTCCTCCTCGGACATGTTGAACAGCATCCGCTCGCGCAGGATGCCGGCCACGCAGACGACCCCGTCGAGGCGCCCGTACTGCGCGAGCGCGGTGTCGACGATGCGCTGGCCGCCCGCCATGGTGGAGATGTCGTCGGCGACGGCGACGGCCTGCCCGCCGGCGGCCTGGATCTCCTTCACGACGCCGTCGGCGATCTCGCTGGTGGGCTCCCCGCCCTCGATGCCGACTCCGTAGTCGTTGACGACGACCTTGGCGCCCTCGGCGGCCGCGGCGAGTGCCACGGCCCGTCCGATGCCCCGGCCGGCGCCGGTGACGGCGACGACCTTGCCTGCCAAGAAGTTCCCCACGTCGGCCCCTTCCCGCGTTTTCTGACGGACCGTTAGATTCTATGGGCAGTCAGATGCACGAGCACAAGCCCCCGTTACCGCATCTGCATCACATCCGCATCCGCATCCGCATCCGCATCCGGTATCCACGCGAGGAGCTGTCGACGCCCATGACCCTGCCCGCCGAGTTCCACGACATCGCCAAGCGCGTCAGCAACTGGGGACGCTGGGGCGCCGACGACGAGATCGGCACCCTGAACCTGATCACCGACGAGGTGGTACGGGCCGCGGCCGTGGAGATCCGCAGCGGCCGCCGCGTCCCGCTGGCGCTCCCCCTGAAGGAGGACGGCGTCCAGGTCGGCATGATCCCCGGCCGGATCAATCCGCTGCACACGATGGTGCAGATCAACCAGGAGCTCTTCGGCCCGGGCACGGTGGCGTGCAGCGACGACGCCGTCAGCATGGGCCTCCAGGCGGGCACCCACTGGGACGCCCTCACCCACGTCTCGCACTCCGGCCGGATCTACAACGGCCGCCCCGCCGGAACCATCACCGCGCACGGCCGGGCCGCATTCAGCGGGATCGACAAGGCCCCTCCGATCGTCTCGCGCGGGGTGCTCCTCGACGTGGCCCGCGCGAAGGGCCTCGACCGCCTGCCGGGCGACCACGCCGTGACCCCTGCGGACCTGGCGGAGGCCGAGGAGTTCGGCCGGGTCGGCGTCCGCGCCGGTGACGTCGTCCTGGTCCGCACCGGTCAGATCCAGGTCTACCTGGCGGGTGACAAGCACGGCTACGGCTTCCCCTCCCCCGGCCTGTCGGTCCGTACGCCGGAGTGGTTCCACGCACGGGACGTGGCGGCCGTCGCGAACGACACCCTGACCTTCGAGATCTTCCCGCCGGAGATCGAGAACCTGTGGCTGCCGGTCCACGCCCTCGACCTGGTGGAGATGGGCATGCACCAGGGCCAGAACTGGGACCTCGAAACGTTGTCCACAGCCTGTGCAGAAGAAAACCGGTACGCCTTCCTCCTCTCCGCCATGCCCGAGCCCTTCGTGGGGGGCACCGGCACGCCCGTGGCTCCGGTGGCCATCCTCTGAGACGCGTCCGCGCAGGTGGGGAGGGCGCGCCGACCCCGCCGGACCGGGCGCCGCGCCGGGTGGAACCATGTTGTGTCCATGACGCGTCACCGTTCTCGCGTCACCCCCCGCTCCTCACCACCCTCAGCACTGGAGAAGCGCATGACCAACCCGTACCAGGCGTCCCCGCCCCCGCCACCGCCGCCCTTCACCCCGGTGCCGCCGCGGCGCTCGGGCGGAAAGTTCGTCACCTTCCTGGTCCTGGCCCTGGTCGTCGGCGGCGCCTACGGCGCCTCCAAGGTGCTGGGCGCGGACGACGGCAAGTCGTCCACGTCCACCTCCGCCTCCTCCTCGCCCTCCGCCAAGCCGACGGCGAAGGACCCCGGGTCCCCCGAGTCCTCCTCCGACACCTCCAGCGCGTGGAAGGTCGGCGACTGCGGCGGCCCCGACCCGTCCAAGGGCGCCGACGCCTACAAGCGGACCGGCTGCTCCGACGCCGGGGCCACCTTCAAGGCCATCGACATCAAGGAAGCCAGCATCCTGCCGGGCTCCATCCAGTGCCCGCCGGGCACGGACGTGATGATCGAGGTGAGCATCTCCTACAACGGCGGCAAGTCGAGCGGGATCCCCACCAACACCGTCTGCGGCCGCAACGTGTCGAACGACCACCCCGGTGACGCCGGCGCCGGCGGCGGCCAGCTCGTGAAGGGCGACTGCGTGACCTCGCAGGCCAAGGAGGTCCCCTGCGGCGGCTCGGGCGCGCACAAGGTCCTCGGTCTGGTCAAGACGAAGGAAGAGTGCCCCTCCGGCACCACCGACCCCATCCGTCTGACCATCTCGGTGGGCCGCCCGTACGACGTGATCTGCACCGACGGCTGACCTCCGGCCCCGGACCCCGGCCCGCCCAGCGGCACCCGGGCCCGGACACCGGCGGCCGGCCCGCGCCCCCCGCCACCCGCTCCGTGAGATGCGGGTGGCGGCGGCGCGCGTGCACGCCCCGAGCGCGGCACGGCAGCCGCCACCCCGCGACCCGCACTCGTCAAGGCGTGTCCTTGGCGTCCCCTCGCGTCGAATCGCTCCACACCAGGGTGATCAAAAGGTGACGAACCGTCAACACCTCGTTAGAGGTACACGCGCGGTTCCCGCACCGGAGTGTGAATTTCCGACGTGCAGCACGGGGCTTCCGTCGAGGCTCCGCCCGTCGCCGCGTCCGACTCCGCCTTCCGCGCGCGGTCGATCTCGCACCAGATGCGTTTGCCCGCGCCCTCGCGCTGCCAGCCCCACCGGTCGGCCAGGCCGTCCACCAGCTCCAGGCCGCGCCCGCCGGTGTCCTCGCCGCAGGCCTGCCGCCTGGCCGGCGCCCGGTCGCTCGCGTCCGCGACCTCCACGCGCACCCCCGGCCCCCCGAACAGCATGCGCAGCACGGCCGGGCAGCCCGTGTGCACGACCGCGTTCGTGACCAGTTCCGAGATCAGCAGGATCAGCGTCTCGGCGAGCGGCTCGTCGTCCCCTATTCCGGACCCGGCCAACCGCGACCGGGCCCACCGACGCGCCCGGCCGACCTCGGCGGGATCCGCGCCTACCTCCAGCTGCACCTGAAGCACCTGCACCGCTCACACCATCCGAACCGGCGGACACTTCGCCTCGCGACGGGGCGGGATCACCGACCGTGACCCCCTTGCGTAGCAGCATGGTTGACGTACAGACACCACAACAAGCGCTTCGGGCATATTCCCGCGCGAAAGAGTAGGCGTGGTGCATACTGTGCGACGCTCACGCCGCTCAACCGCTCGCATTCGTCGGAGCGTACCGGAGCAAGCCCCTGACTCCGGGCCGTAAGGGGGCGAGCGCAGGACACAAAGCGATATCAACTCTCTGTAATCGGACATGCGTCCCGCGTCGTTGCCGCCGTACCCCTCCCGCCCCACCCGTCACCCCGGGCCGCCCCGGACACGGCCCGTCCCGGCGCCTCCGCTACTGCGCTCCAGCTGCTCCGGCCCCACCTGCTCCGGCCGACAGCAGCTCCTCCGCCAGCAGCTCCTCGGCCTCCACCGCCGTCCGCCACTGCTCGGCGCGCACCCAGGCCCGCTTCAGGTGCAGGTGCACGTCCGCCTCCCACGTGAACCCCATCCCGCCGTGCACCTGCAGGCAGTCGCGGGCGTTGCGGACCGCGGCCCCGTCCGCCAGCAGCTTCGCCGCCGCCACCTCCCCCGCCCCGCCCGTCACCGCCGCCGCGTACACCGCCGTCCGGGCCACCTCCGCCCGCACCAGCATCTGCGCGCACAGGTGCTTGACCGCCTGGAACGCCCCGATCGGCTGCCCGAACTGCTCCCGCGCCCCCGCGTACCGCACCGCCAGCTCCACCGTCCGCAGCGCGCTCCCGACCTGGAGCGCGGCCGTCAGCAGCGCCCCCTCCGTCAGGTACGCGGCGACGTCGCCGCCGTCGCCCCCTCCCCGGACCCGGTGCAGCGGCGTCAACGGGTCCGCAGCGCGCACCGGCTCGCCGTCCGGGAGCCCGGCCGCGCCGAGCACCGCGTCCGCCTCCGCCAGGTACGCCACCAGGTCCCCGCCCAGGTCGAAGGCGGTGACCACCGCCGTCCCCGCCGCCGCCCCCGGCACGGCCCCGGCGGCCAGGTGCGTGGCCACCAGCGGCCCCGGCACCAGGGCCCGCCCGGCCTCCTCGAAGACGACCGCCGCCTCCGGCAGCCCCAGCCCCACACCGCCCTCGGCCTCCGGCAGCCGCAGCGCGAAGAAGCCCGCCCCACCCAGCTCCCGCCACAGCCCGCGGTCCACGGCGACGCCCGAGTCCACCGAGGCGCGCAGCGCCTCCCGCCCGTACCGGCCCTTCAGCAGGCCCCGTACGCCCGCCCGCAGGGCCCGCTGGTCCTCCGTCGGCTGGAAGTCCATCCCGCTCACCGCCCCTTCGGGAGGCCGAGGATCCGCTCGGCGACGATGTTCCGCTGGATCTGCGACGTGCCCGCCGCGATCGTGTACGAGAGCGACGAGAGCCGGTCCAGGGTCCACTCCTCCTCCAGCGACAGCGACGCCGCCCCCAGGACCTCCGCCGCGGTGTCGTACAGCTCCTGGCGGGCGTGCGAGTAGGCCAGCTTGAAGACCGAGCCGCCGATGCCGGGGACCCCGCCCTGCGACCGCTGGGCCTCGCTCACGTTCCACTGGGTGAGCCGCCACAGCGCGCCGAACTCCCCGTACAGCCGGCCCAGCCGGCGCCGCAGCGCCGGGTCGTCCCAGCGGCCGTTCGCCTTCGCCGTACGGGCCAGCTCGCCCAGGGTCCGGCGGCAGGCGACGACCTCGCCGACGAAAGCGGTGCCCCGCTCGAACGACAGGGTGACCATGGTGACGCGCCAGCCGTCGTTCTCCGCGCCCACCCGGTCGGCGACCGGGACCCGCACCTCGTCGAGGAACACCTCGGCGAACTCCGTCGACCCGGCGAGCGTGCGCAGCGGCCGCACGGTCACCCCCGGCGCGTCCATCGGCATGGCCAGCCAGGAGATCCCGCGGTGCTTGGGGACCTCGGCGCTGACGGGCTGCGTGCGCACGAGCAGTTCGCACCAGTCGGCGACCTCCGCGTGGGAGGTCCAGATCTTCGACCCGGTGATCACGTAGTCGTCGCCGTCGCGGACCGCTCGCGTCCGCAGCGCGGCCAGGTCGGAGCCGGCGCCGGGTTCGCTGAAGCCCTGGCACCACACCTCGTCGCCGCGCAGTACGGGCGGCAGCCAGCGGGCCCGCTGTGCGGCCGTGCCCTCGGCGGCGATGGTCGGGCCGGCGTGCAGCAGCCCGACGAAGTTCGCGCCGACGTACGGTGCTCCGGCGCGCTCGGTCTCCTCCAGGAAGATCAGGTGCTGGGTGGGGGTGGCGCCGCGGCCGCCCGCGTCCACGGGCCAGTGCAGGCCGGCGTACCCGGCCTCGTACAGCCTGCGCTGCCAGCCCAGGTCGTAGGCGCGCCGGCCGGGCCAGTCGTCCGGGGACGGCCGGGCGGGCAGCTCGGGGAGGGTCTTGGCGAGCCACTCGCGCAGGCGGGCCCGGAAGTCCCGCTCCTCGTCGGTGTACGTCAGGTCCATCAGCGGCCCCTGTTCTCGGCCGGGTGCCTGTCCAGGTCCAGGCCGAGCATGCGGATGGCGTTGCCGCGCATCAGCTTGTAGACCGTCTCCTCGTCCAGCCCCTGCACGTGGTCGAGGGCGACCTCCTTGGTGTGCGGGAAGGTCGAGTCCACGTGCGGGTAGTCGGTCTCGAAGGTCGCGTTGTCGCGGCCGACGACGTCGAGCGAGGCGATCCCGTGCTTGTCGCGGAAGAAGCAGCAGAACATCTGCCGGTAGTAGTACGTCGACGGCGGCTCGGGGATCAGGTCGCGCACCCCGCCCCAGGCCCGGTGCTCCTGCCAGACGTCGTCCGCGCGCTCCAGGGCGTAGGGGATCCAGCCCATCTGGCCTTCGCTGTAGGCCAGCTTGAGCGTCGGGAACTTCACCAGGACACCGCTGAAGAGGAAGTCCATCATCGAGGCCATCGCGTTGTTGAAGCTGAGCGACGCCTGGACGGCGGGCGGCGCGTCCGGGGAGGCCGCGGGCATCTGCGAGCTGGACCCGATGTGCATGTTGACCACCGTGCCCGTCTCCTGGCAGACGGCGAAGAAGGGGTCCCAGTAGCCGGAGTGGATCGACGGCAGCCCGAGGTGGGTGGGGATCTCGGAGAAGGTCACCGCGCGCACTCCGCGGGCGGCGTTGCGCCGGATCTCGGCCACCGCCAGGTCGATGTCCCACAGCGGGATGATGCACAGCGGGATCAGCCGGCCGCCGCTGTCACCGCACCACTCCTCGACCATCCAGTCGTTGTAGGCGCGCACGCACGCGAGGGCGACCTCCTTGTCGTGCGCCTCGGCGAAGGTCTGCCCGCAGAAGCGCGGGAAGGTCGGGAAGCACAGGGAGGCCTCGACGTGGTTGAGGTCCATGTCCGCCAGGCGCGCCTTGGGGTCCCAGCACCCCTGGCGCATCTCCTCACGGGTGATGCCCTCCAGGGTCATGTCGTCGCGGTCGAAGCCGACGGCGGCGATGTTGCGCTTGTACGGGAACTTCAGGTCCTCGTAGATCCACCAGTCGGTCGGCGGGCCGTCCGGGTCCATGGTGATCACGTACTTGCCGCCGGTGTACTGGAGCTCACCGATGCCGGCCGTGAGCGCCTTGGGACCGCGGTCGCGGTACTTGGCGGGCAGCCAGACGTCGAACAGGTGCGCGGGCTCGATCACGTGGTCGTCGACGCTGATGATCCGAGGCAGTTCCATGGGCTCCCCAATCCGGTGCCAATCCGGCGCCAGTACCGTGCCGTGCCGTGCCGATGACATGCCGACGCCGTGCCGATCTGATGGATCGTCAGAAACAAGCTAGCCCCGCCACCCCTGGACCGACAAGCGTCGGCGCTCTACGCTCTGCGCCAGATCTGACTAACCGTCAGTTATTGGCCGAGGAGAGGTCTGGGATGACGGACACCGCGACCGCGACAGAACTGAGCCGCTCCCGCACCCTGTGGGAACTCATCGCCCGCCGGGCCGCACTCACCCCGGACAGCACCGTCCTCATCGAAGCGGCCGAAGACCCCGCCGCCGACCGCACCCTCACCTTCGGCCAACTGCGCGACCGCTCCGAACGCGTCGCCGCAGGCCTCCACGCCATGGGTGTCCGCCCCGGCACCGTCGTCGCCTGGCAGCTCCCCACCCGCATCGAGACCGTCCTGCTCTCCGCCGCCCTCGCCCGCATCGGCGCCGTCCAGACCCCCGTCATCCCCTTCTACCGCGACCGCGAGGTCGGCTTCGCGCTCCGCGAGGCCAAGGCCGACTTCTTCGCGACCCCCGGCGTCTGGCGGGGCCACGACTACCCCGCCATGGCCCGGCGGCTCGGCGCGCGCGGTGTCTTCGACGCCTACGACTCCCTCCCCGACGGCGACCCCGGCACACTGCCCCCGCCGCCCGCCTCCGGCACCGACGTCCGCTGGATCTACTGGACCTCCGGCACCACCTCCGACCCCAAGGGCGTCCTGCACACCGACCGCTCCCTCATCGCCGGCGGCTCCTGCCTGGCGCACGCCCTGCACCTGACCCCGTCCGACGTCGGCTCGATGGCCTTCCCGTACGCCCACATAGCCGGCCCGGACTACACCGTGATGCTGCTGCTGTACGGCTTCCCCGCCGTCCTCTTCGAGAAGTTCGCGATGCCGGACGCCCTGGACGGCTACCGCCGGCACGGCGTCACCGTCGCCGGCGGATCCACCGCCTTCTACTCCATGTTCCTCACCGAGCAGCGCAAGGCCCCGGACGTCCCCCTCATCCCCACCCTCCGCCTCCTCGCCGGCGGCGGCGCCCCCAAACCGCCCGAGATCTACCACGCGGTCGTCCGCGAACTCGGCTGCCAGCTCACCCACGGCTACGGCATGACCGAAGTCCCCATGATCACCATGGGCGCCCCGGACGACACCACCGAGAACCTCGCCACCACCGAGGGCCGCCCCCCGGCCGGCATGTCCATCCGCATCACCACCCCCGACGGCACCCCGCTCCCCCCGGACACCGACGGGGAGGTCCGCCTGCGCGGCGAGGCGGTCTGCCGGGGATACCTCGACCGGGACCAGTCCGCCGAGGTCTTCGACGCCGACGGCTACCTGATCACGGGCGACCTCGGCCACCTCACCCCGGACGGGTACCTGGTCCTGACCGGCCGCAGCAAGGACGTCATCATCCGCAAGGGCGAGAACATCTCCGCCAAGGAGATCGAGGACCTCCTCCACCGCCTCCCGGGCGTCGCGGACGTGGCCGTCATCGGCCTCCCGGACCAGACCCGCGGCGAACGCGTCTGCGCGGTCGTCGAACAGCCCGACGGAGCCGCCCCCCTCACCCTCGCCCAACTCACGGCCTACCTCCGCACGGAAGGCCTGGCCACCCACAAACTCCCGGAGCAACTGGAACTCCTCACCCCCCTCCCCCGCAACGAAGCCCTCCGCAAGGTCCTCAAGTACAAACTCCGCGAGCGGTACGCGTAGGGGGCGGCGGCGGGCGGCGGGCGGCGTGGCCTGCTGGGCGGAACCCCGGCGAGCGGAATCCACCGGGGCGGCATCAGAGACGTCCTGGGGTTTCCCGTCAGTCCCATCGTCTTCCGCGTCGGGCCGGCCCCTCAAGGGCGCTCCCTGCGGTCGCGTCGCTACGCGATGTCGCTGCGCTCCACCCTTGACCGCCCGTCCCGCCACGGAAAGTCGAGGACTGTCGGGAAGCCCCCAGAAGAACGGCCCGGGCCATCGATCAAGGGACGGGCACCTCAGCGACGCGAGCCGGTGGTTGGGGTGCGCCTCAGATCGCTACGCGCTCCTGCCAGGCGGCGTCCGCGAGCCTCTGGGGCTGGGCATAGGCCGCCATCGATCGCTACGCGCTTCTCCATCACGCGTCCGCAGGTCGTTCGGGGTGCGCATGTCCCCCCTACGGGCGATGGCACGGGCGACAGTTTCGAAGTAGCTTCAAAGTCATGAGCGCCGAGACCGCCGCTGTGAATTTCTCCGAGCTGGTCAACAAGAACAAGCAGACACTGGCCAGGCTGAAGGAATCCCCACGCCTCGTGCTGCACCGAAGAGATGGTGAGGATCTGGTCCTCACCACGGCTGCCAAGGCTGAGCAGGACCAAACCGTGGTGTCGGCCGCCACGCGAATGCTGTCAGCGATGGCGAGGCGAGAGCCCGGCAGCATGGAACTGCTCCTCGACATACTGCCTGAGGCGTTTCCCTGGGTTCGGTTCCTTCCAGAACCGGATGTCCACGCCTTCGCCGTCGAACTGGTCGACACCATGCGCGCAGCGGACTCGATCGGCAACCATGCGTCTGTCGCCCACATGCTCACCGCTTGGCAACACACAGCGGAGGTCCATTCGGACCCTGTGCTCTTGGCCGCACTGACTCAGGACCACGGAGCAGCCTACGGCCAGGCCCCGGACCCGAGGAACATGCATTGACGGCCGGTCGTGGCGACCGGACTGCGCCCCCAGCGCCGGCAGGACAGTGGGAAGTCCGCTTTGCCGACGCAGCATCAGCCAAGGGGTGGGAAGGTCTCACTCAGCAGGCCAAGGAGAACACGTACCGCGCCTGGCTGATCATGCGCACGGAACACCCAGGCCTGTGGTCGAGACGCCTCGACACCACCGCCTCAAGGGCACTCTGGCACACGGGACACGGCCCGTGACACATGCTGGATTACGTTCGCGGGTACGGGTCACCCACGGGCCACAGATGCCAGCCGCTGATGTCCGGCCCCAGACGGATCGCAGACGCGTGATCGAGGAGCGTGCGCGACAGATGGCGGTCTATGTCCAGCCGCAGGGGTTCGCTGACGCCGTCGTCGAGGAGCGCGTAGCGGTCGGTGGCGGCTTATGCCCAGCCACAGGGGTCTGCGGACGCCGTCCGGCAGGAGCGCGTAGCGATCTGGGGCGCACCCCGAGCACCGGCCCGCATCCGTGATCTGCCCGTCCCTGGAACGGAACGCCCGGCCCGTTCTTCTGGGGGCTTCCTGGCAGTCCTCGAATTTTCCGTGGCGGGACGGGCGGTCAAGGGTGGCCGAAGGCCATCACGAAGTGACGCGACCGCAGGGAGCGCCCTTGAGGGGCCGGCCCGACGCGGAAGACGATGGGACTGACGGGAAACCCCCAGCCCGGCTCTGATGCCGCCTCGGCGCATCCCGCTCACCCCGCCCCGCCCCGCCCGCCAGGGGACGCCCGCCCTACAGGCGGCTCAGGGACGCCGCCGCGAACAGGACGTCGCGGATCGCCTCGCGGTCGCCGTGCTGGCCCACCGCCGCGTCCTCCGGGGAGATGTGGCCGGCCGCCAGCTGGCAGAACTCGATGCCGTCCAGGGCGATCTCCGCCACCGTGCGGTCCGCCGACGGCTTGGCTCCCGGCGAGTCCAGTGCGATGTCCCAGCCGCCGCCACCCGCGCCCTCGATCTCCAGGTGCAGGGTCCGTCCGGGCGCGCCCGCCGCGACCAGGCCGCGCGCCGGGGCCGCCAGGCCCGCACGGCGGCGCTGGGCGAGTGCGCCCGGCAGCAGCCGCGCCGCCAGGTCGATCATGCGGTACAGGTGCGGGCCGGACGGGGGCTCGTACGGGTAGTCCACCGCGTCCGCGATGTCCGACGCGTGCACCCAGCACTCGAAGGCCCGCTCCAGGAAGGCGTCACCGAGCGGCAGCGCGAAACTGCCGTAGTCCACGGCGAGTTCGGCGACGCCGCGGCCCGCGAAGGACACGGTACGGACGAGCGTGTGGCCCTGTTCCCGCCACGGCTCGCGCACGTGGCGCGTCGTCGGATACGACGACGCGCCCCAGAAGTACTCCGTGCGTACGGTCGGGCCGCCGGGCGGCGCGTCCGACCCCAGCGGGTCGTCCAGCCCGAGGGCGGTGGCGATCAGCCCGTCGACGGTCAGGAGGTGACCGATCACGCCGGCCACCGTGGTCCGCTGCGACCGGCGCCGTTCCTCCTCGAACCACTTCAGGCGTACGGGGGTGTGCCACTCGGAGTCGCCGAAGTCCTGCAGCAGGGCGTCGAGCCGCGCGGTCTCGGTGTCGTACGGGCTCGCCCACCCCGGGACGGGAATGCGGGCGGGCCGCTTGCCGAGGCAGTCCTCCAGCACCCGCGAGCGCAGCAGCGGTTTGAGGTCGAGGGTCTCCTCCGGGTGCAGCAGTCCGACCGCGTCGCGCAGCCGGAGTGCCTCCTCCGCGCAGGGCGCGCATTCGGTGAGATGGTCCTCGACCGCCCGGGTCTCCTCGGTCGAGCAGGCGGCCAGCGCCCAAGCCCCGAGCAGGGACTTGAGCACGGCGTGCGAGGGCGGCGGCGACGGTGGCGACGACGGCGCCTCCGGCAGCGACAAGGGGAGCGGATGCGGCGCGTGGCCGGGGTCGAGGTCGTCGGCGGCCCCGCGCGGGCCCGGTATCCGGGCCTGGCCGCCGGGACGCTCGTATCCGTCGTCGGGCGACTGGGCGGGGCCGTTCATCGGGGTGTTCCGTATTCGCGCGGGCCGTGACCGGGCTGGGCGGTGTCCTCCTGCGGGAGGGCGTTGGCGGTCGACAGCAGCTGGAGCCCGAGCCGCAGCCTGCGGCGCGCCTCGTCCTCGCTGATCCGGAGGTCGGCGGCGGCCTGGCGGTAGTCGCGGCGCTTGAAGTAGGCGAGTTCGAGCGCGGCGCGCAGCGGCGCGGGCATGGAGGTCACGATGTAGTCCGCGCGGGCGGCGGCGTTCGCGCTGCGCACCTTCTGTTCCAGCTCTTCGCGGGAGCCCCGGCCCAGTTCGGCCTGGCGCAGCCGGGCCACTGCCTGGCCCTGGGTGATCCGGGCGACCCAGGAGCGCATGGAGCCCTGCTTGGGGTCGTAGGCGTCCGGGTTCTCCCAGATGTAGCCGAAGACTTCGCGGGTGATCCGGTCCGCCGCCTTCTCGTCGCCCAGGACGCGGTGCGCCAGGCTGTGCACGAGCGACGCGAAGCGGTCGTAGAGCTCACCGAGCGCGGCGGCCTCGCCGCGGGCCAGGCGCTGCTGCATGCGGCGGTCCCAGCGCGGTGGTACGTCCTTCGGCATAAGTGCCCCCAGCCGTGTGTCGACGCATCGAATGTAGTGGGCACATGGCGGATCGCGCCTGTTTTGGCCGAAGCTCCCCTCGGAAGTAGGCCCTCCGTGATAGGGGCGTTGCAGGGCGTGAACGGTGGTGCGGCACAAGGGGTATGGGTACACGCGTACGCGCCCCGCCGCGCTCCCCGTGCGCGGGTTCGATGCGGCCGCCTGCTTGACCGCTTCGCTTAACGTGCAGGCCAACTAGGCCGTACGCTCCTGCCTTGTCTTGATCTGAACCCCACGCACACGTGAAGGTGGAACGCCGCATATGGACAGCGCAGAATACGAGCGCAAGATCGCCGCCCGATTCGCCACCTTCGACCAGGACGGGTCCGGCTTCATCGACCGGGAGGACTTCAGCGCGGCCGCGAAGGCCGTCCTGGCCGAATTCGGTACCGCCGCACGGTCGGAGAAGGGCCAGGCCGTCTTCGGCGGTGCCGAGGCGTTCTGGCAGGGAATGGCCGGGATCGCTGACGTCGACGGGGACCAGCGGGTGTCCCGCGAGGAGTTCATCACGGGGGCGGCCAAGCGGCTGCGCGACAACCCGCAGCGGTTCGCGGAGATCGCGCGGCCCTTCCTGCGGGCCGTGATCGCGGTGGCGGACGAGGACGGACTCGGTGCGACGCCGCCGGCCGCGGCCCGGGTGCTGCGCGTCCTGGGGACCGCGCCGGAGCTGGCCGAGCAGGTGGCGCTGGGCCTCGACAGCGACGGCGACGGCCGCATCTCGGAGGACGAGATCCTGGCCGCGTTCGCGGGGTACTGCGGGGTGGAGGCCCCGGACGCGTAACGCCTGCGGCGGGCCCGCACGGGCCGGTCCGGCCGGGACCGCCCGGCCCGCCCGGCCCGGGCCTCCGCGGCCCTCACGGGCCGATCCGGGGCGGGTTCCGTGGGCCGGTACGCCGCGCCCCCTCGGCCTGCCCCGCCGGGGCGCCCGGCCCCCGGGGGTGCGCTCGTCCGTGGGGAGGATGCGCCGGGGCACCTGCGCATGAGGTCGCGCCACGCAGACGGGGGCGGCTTGCCATGCGGCCCGGACGGCCACCGTCCACGGACCCTGCGGCTACGGCACCTGGCAAGCCGGCCGGAAGACCGGCGGGCACGCCCGCACGGGCGCGCTCGGCCCGCACGGCCTCGCGGCCCGCAGGGCCCTGCGCGGGCGGGGCCCTCCGCGGTCGCAGGTGTCCGTGGCCGTGTCCGCGGCGCCGGTGCGGGGCGCGCGGGGTCAGGCGAAGACGACCGTGCGGGAGCCGTTCAGCAGGACGCGGTGCTCGCTGTGCCACTTCACCGCGCGCGCGAGCGCCTGGCACTCCACGTCGCGGCCGATCGCCACCAGCTGGTCCGGGGTGACCTCGTGGCCGACCCGCTCGACCTCCTGCTCGATGATCGGCCCCTCGTCGAGGTCGGCCGTCACGTAGTGCGCGGTGGCGCCGATCAGCTTCACACCGCGCGCGTGCGCCTGGTGGTACGGCTTCGCGCCCTTGAAGCTCGGCAGGAACGAGTGGTGGATGTTGATGATCCGCCCGCTCAGCTCCTTGCAGAGGTTGTCCGACAGGACCTGCATGTACCGCGCGAGCACGACCAGCTCGACGTTCTCGGCGCGTACGAGTTCCAGCAGCTGCGCCTCGGCCTGGGCCTTGGTGTCCTTCGTCACCGGGATGTGCACGAACGGCACGTCGTAGGAGGCGACGAGCTCGGCGAAGTCGGTGTGGTTGGAGACCACGGCCGCGATCTCGACCGGCAGGGCCCCGATGCGCGAGCGGAACAGCAGGTCGTTGAGGCAGTGCCCGAACTTGGACACCATCAGGACGATCCGCATGCGCTCCTCGGAGCGGTGGATCTCCCATTCCATCTTGAAGGACTCGCCGATGGCGGCGAAGCTCGCCCGCAGCTTCTCCACCGTGACCGCAGGCTCGGCCTCGAAGTGCACCCGCATGAAGAAGAGGCCGGTCTCCCGGTCTCCGAACTGCTGGCTGTCCACGATGTTGCAGCCGGTCATGAACAGGTAGCTCGACACGGCGTGCACGATGCCCTGCTTGTCGGGGCAGGACACGGTCAGGACGTACTGGGGCTGCTGCTGGGCCTGGGCCTCGTTGTGCGGGTCGCTCATGACCGCACAGCCTTTCACACCGCGCGGGTGAGGATCTTCAACACTTCGAGCGAGGTGGGCCGTACGTCCGGGTCGTCCCCGTCGGCCCGCGCCAGTCGTACGTGTGCCTCGCGCGCGGCGCGGACCGCCTCGGGCCACGCGTGGTGCTCCAGGTAGACGGATACGGGCGCGTCGGGGCCGACCTGGTGGAGGATGCGGAGCACGCGCAGCACGGCGAGGTCGACGAGGGCCGCCTCCTGCGAGTCGCGGAAGATCGTGCCGACGTACTTCTCGGCCGACCAGCTGTCGAGCCAGGTGTCCTCGACGAGCCGGTACACGGCGTCGGTGACGTCGCCGTACCCTTCGTCGCCGGCCAGCCAGGTGTCCTCGTGGAAGGCCGGATCGGAAAGCATGTGCAGCGCCGAGCGCACGTTGCTGCGCCAGCGCCACCACGGCATGTCGTTCAGGGGCATGCCGCCCATGGTGGAGGAGCGGCCGCCGCGTTTGGAAGAGTTCTTCGAACCTTGGGCGAATGTCACGCTTTCGATCGTACGTTCCCCTTCGATGCGATCTTGAAGCGCCCGCAAGGGACCGCACCCCCGCAATTCACCTCACCGTCACCGGATGTTGTGTCCATCTCACTCGACAGTTACCCGTGGGGCGGAATGGTGCATGGACATGACCATCTCGCGACGTGCAGCATCCCTCTCGCGCACCCTCGTGGCCACGGCGACGGGTGCCTGCCTCGTGGCCGGGTGCGGGACGCTCCCCGGCGGCTCGGGGGGCTCCGGGGGAACGATCACCGTCATGACCTTCGCGCCGGAGGAGACCAAGGCCACGAACATGCCGGGCATGACCGGCATGGCCAAGGCCTACGAGCGCTGGGTCAACGCCGGGGGCGGCATCAACGGCCACCGGCTCCGCGTGCTGACCTGCAACGAGAAGAACACGCCCAGCGGCGCCGCCGACTGCGCCCGCAAGGCCGTCGCGGAGAGGGCCGTCGCCGTCGTCGGCTCCTACAGCCAGCACGGCCGCGCTTTCATGGCGCCGCTGGAGGCGGAGGGAATCCCCTTCATCGGCGGCTACGGAGTCTCCTCCGAGGAGTTCCAGTCGCCGCTCTCCTATCCCGTCAACGGCGGCCAGCCCGTCCTGATCGCCGGCGCCGGCCACCAGCTGAGCCGCGCCTGCGACCAGGTGGCCCTGGTCCGCCCCGACACCCTCGCCGGGGACACCCTGCCGGTCCTGCTCAACGCGGGACTGCGCGCCAACAAGATGGCCGACGCCTCCGACATCCGGGCCGCCGAGGATTCCGCCGACTTCAAGCCGCAGGCCGGCGAGGCCATCGCGCACACCATCGGCACCGGCAAGGAGAAGGACAAGGAGAAGGGCTGCGTCACCGCCGTCCTCGGCGAGCGCACCGAGACGTTCTTCGACGCCTTCCGGCGCACCGAGCCGCAGCGCAAGAAGCCCCAGATCTCCTCCGTGCTGGGCAGCGTCAGCCAGTCCCTGGTGGACCGCACGGGCGGCCGGGAGAGCCCCTTCGAGGGCGCGTACCTCACCAGCTGGTACCCGGTGTCGTCCGACCCCCTCTGGGAGCCCATGCGCAAGGTCGTCACCGACTTCGCCTTCGGCGACGACACCGTCGACCCCGACGACAGCGGGGCGCAGACCACCTGGATCGCGTACACGGTCCTCGGGGAGATCGTGAAGCGCTTCGACGAGGGCGAGGGCATCGACGCGCGCAAGGTCAAGCGGTCGCTGAACGAGTCCCAGCCGGTGAAGACCGGCGGCCTCACCCCGGACCTGAGCTGGCGCTACCAGGACATGCGGGCCGTCGCCGGCTTCCCCCGCATCGTCAACGGGCAGGTCACCTTCCAGATCGTCCGGTCCGGGCGGCTCGTCGCGCAGCCGGGCGAGCAGCCCCTGGACATGACACCGACCCTGGTGCAGGCTCCGCGCACGGCCTGACGGGCCCGCGGCACGCGCCCGTCACGCGCGGGTCAGAGCTGGGACTTGTCGCGCTTGGTGAGGCCGTACTTGGCCGCGATCGTGTTCCACATGGTCGCGGCCGACTCCTTGGCCTTGGTCGCCTCGCCGCTCGACTTGTTGCCGTCGGAGGCGTTCTTGGTGGCCTTGGCCTTGCCGTCCTTGCACTTGTCGTCCTCCACGTCGTCCGCCCAGGCGGCGTAGCTGTTGTCGGCGTCCGCCGAGGCCTGCCAGGCCTTGGTCAGGGCTGCGGACAGCCGGGCGTGGTCGGGAAGTTTGTCGATCTTCAACTCCTGCAGGCGCGTGATCAGTTCCTCGCGCTGACGGGCCGCGTCGCGCAGGTCCGAGGACGCCTGGTCGAGGTTGGCGCAGCCCTTGATGTCCTCCACAGCCTTGATCACCGAGGCCCGGCTGTCGTTGCTGTCCGCGAGGAGCTTGTCCAGCTGGACGGCCTGCGGGCGGGCCGGGTCGACCGGCGCCTCGCCGGCGGGCGCGGCGGAGCCGCCGCCTGCGGTGGGCGCGGCGGGGACGGCGCCGGGGTCGTTGTTCTGCGGCTTGCCGTCGCCGAGCAGCGAGCCGACGCCGAGGCCGACCACGGCGAGGCCGATGACGACGGCGCCGATGATCGCGGGCGAGACCTTGCGGGACGGCTCCGGCGGCGGGGGCGGGGGCGGGGCGTACTGCTGCTGGAGGTGCGGCTGCGGGTGCGGCTGCTGCCGGCGCGGGTGCGGGGGCCGCGGCGGGCGGCCGCGCAGGACGGGTTCCTGGACCGGCGGGAGGTGCTGGGTGTGGCCGGCGGAGTCGTCACCGCGGAAGAGGCCGTCGAAGCCCTCGACGCCGGAGGCCGCGGGGGTGGGGGCCGCGGGCACGGGCGGTATGTACTGCGTCGCGGCTTCCTCGTGCCCGGGGGTGGCCGGGGCCGCCGGCACCGGCGGGATGTACTGGGTCGCCGCCTCCTCGGGCCCGGGGGTGGCCGGGACGGGCGGTACCGGCGGGATGTACTGCGTCGCCGCCTCGTCGTGGCCGGCGCCGGCCGGGACGGGCGGGATGTACTGCGTGACGGCCTCGGGCAGGGGCGGGTAGCCGTAACCGTGGGGTGCGCCGGGGCCGTCGTAGCCGGGGCCGACCACGTGCCCGGGTCCGGCGTCCGGGGCGGGGTACGCCTGCGGGTAGCCGTAGGCCGCACCGGGGTGCGGCTGCTGCGGCCGGGGCGGCTCCGGCTGCTCGGGGTACGCCGGATACCCGGACGCCGGGTCCGGGTCCCACGGGCCACCGGGCTGCGGTGCGCCCCCTTGTCCGCTCTGCGTCACCGGGACTCCTTCTCCGACTCGCCCGACCGTACGGAACGTCCGGCAACGCTACCTGCTCGCGCGGCGGAGCGGGGGCGGGGCCCGTGGAGCCGCGGACGTCGGCCCCGGCCGACGCCCCCGCCCACCCGCGCCCCCTCCTGGGCCCTGTCGTCAAAGTTGCACCTGGCCCGCGGCGCCCGGCACCGCACCTCGCCGCGTTGTCGGGGCGCCCCAGTACGTCCAGTACTCGGGCGCCCCTCCGCCTTGCGATGCACGGCACCGGCCACCGCGGGCCTGACCGGCGCCACCTTGACGACAGGACCTACCGGCCGTCGCCTCCTCCGGCGCTCTCGGCCCCGGCGGCAGGCTCGCGCGGCGCGCCCCGGTCGCCAGCTCGGACGGCGGGCGCTCAAGCGGCGGGCTCAGGCGACCCGGGCGGCGAATTCGCGGACCGCGGCCTCCTCCCGGTACGGGGCCAGGCGGGTCCGGAAGTCCTCCAGGTACTCAGCCCCCCGGTTGGAGCGCAGTCCCTCCAGGAGTTCCGCCGCCTGCGTCGCCGTGCGGCAGCCCTGTTCCAGCTCGCGCTGCTGCACCTGCGCCGCCGCCAGCAGCAGCAGGCCGATGGCCCGGCGGCGGGCCTTGCCCGCCGGGAGGCCGCGCAGGGCTTCCTCCGCCTGGCGGGCCGCCGCTTCGCCCTGCCCCAGGTCCCGGTAGCAGTGCGCCAGTTCGTCCGCGAGGTACGCCTCGTCGAAGTGGCGGATCCACACCGGGTCGTCGCCCGACTCCGGCTCCGCCCGCTCCAGTGCGCTCGCCGCCCGCGCGGACAGCACGCCCGTCGCCCGGGCGTCGCCCAGCAGCGCGTGCCCGCGCGCCTCGGCGGCGTAGTACATGGCCTCCACCCGCGGGGTGACCTGGCCTCGCGTCCCCTCCTGGGCGGCCCGCGCGAGCTGTGCGATCTCCCGCGGGTTGCCGAGTTCGGCGGCGAGGTGGCTCATGGACGCCGCCAGGACGTAGCCGCCGTACGCGCGGTCGCCGGCCGCCTGGGCCAGCCGTAGCGCCTGGATGTAGTAGCGCTGCGCCAGGCCCGGCTGGCCCGTGTCGACCGCCATGTAGCCGGCGAGTTCCGTCAGCCGGGCCACCGCCGCGAACAGGGCCCGCCCGACGGACTCCCGGTAGGAGCCGCCGATCAGGCCGGACACCACCGAGTTGAGGTAGTGCACGACCACCGGCCGTACGTGGCCGCTGCCGAAGCGGTGGTCGAGGTCCTTGAGGGCCTCGGTGGTCGCCCGTACCGCCTCGACGTCGGACATGCCGACGCGCGAACCGCCGCTGCGGGCCACCTGGGTGTCGGCGCCGGTGATCAGCCAGTCGCGGCTCGGCTCGACCAGCGCCGACGCGGCCACGCTGGACCCCACGAGGAAGTCTCGGCGGCCGACGTCGCTGCGCCACAGCTCGCAGACCTGCTCGATCGCGCCGACGACGGTCGGGGAGAACTGCAGGCCGACCCCGGAGGCGAGGTTCTTGCCGTTGGCCATGCCGATCTCGTCGATGGTGACGGTCCGGCCGAGTTTGCGCCCGATGGCCTCGGCGATGATCCCCGGCGCCCTGCCGCGCGGCTGCTGGCCGCGCAGCCAGCGGGCCACGGAGGTCTTGTCGTAGCGGAGATCGAGGCCGTGTTCGGCGCCGCACATGTTCACGCGCCGGGCGAGCCCGGCGTTGGAGCACCCGGCTTCCTGGATGAGCGCCTGCAGCCGTTCGTTCGGCTGGCGGGCGACGAGAGGCCTGGCTGCCATGAAAACCCCCTGCTGACCGCGGGTGATCCGTTGGAATGATCACTTCCCGCCTGATGTGCGGAGAATCTTCCGCTCTGCGTCGTGTCGCTACCCAGCGACAGCGCCCCGGCCTCCTACGCGCCCCCACACATGCATCAGTGCGCCCCGTATGCAGGATCGATGCTCCGCGCGCGGGCTGGTTCACGCCCGTAACCCCGGGTGACTAGGGCAGTTGTGATGGGCGTGGAAGAGACCATGGGAGTCACGGAGACCGCACCCATCCCCAAGCAGCGCGGCGAGCAGCTGCTGGACCATGCCGTGCGGTACGCGGAAGAACGGCACTGGGATGTCTTCGCCGGCACCTGGTTGGAGCCCGGGGACGGCCGGGAGCTGTGTTCCTGCGGGGCGGCGGACTGCCCGGCTCCCGGCGCGCACCCGGCGGTGAAGGACTGGGCGGCGCACGCCACCGGCAGCGCGGTGCAGGTGCGGCGTGTGTGGGGCAAGCACCCGCAGGCGTCGATCCTGATGCCGACGGGCCGGACCTTCGACGCGCTCGACGTCCCGGACTCCGCGGGCTTCCTGGCCCTGGCCCGGCTGGAGCGGATGCAGCGCACCCTGGGGCCGGTCACGCTGACGCCCGACCACCGGATGCTCTTCTTCGTGCTGCCGGGCGCCGGGGTGAAGGTCGCGGACCTCGTGCGCAAGCTGGGGTGGTCGCCGTCCTCGCTCGACCTCGCCGCGCGCGGCGAGGGAGAGTACGTGGCCGCCCCGCCCACCCGCTACGGCGGCCGGGGCGCGGTGCAGTGGGCGCGCCGGCCCACGCCGGCGAACCGCTGGCTCCCGGACACGGAGGAGCTGATCGACGCGCTGGCCTACGCGTGCGGCAGCGAGGCGGCGGCGGAGCGCAGGCGCCGCCAGGGCTGAACTCCGCGCCCGGTGGCGGTCCGTCCGGAAACTCATGACATAAGTAACTGATGAGGCCTCTCCCCCTCCTCCTATCGTGAAGGAGGAACGACCGAGGGGGACGCGATGAGAGGCAGGCGCATGCCGGACCAGGGCGATGCGACGGGTGGAGCGGACAGGACGGATGGTGCGCGAACCGCGCCGTCCGCCGTGCGCGTGGAAGGGCTGTGGAAGCGGTTCGGCGAGCAGGTGGCCGTCGCGGGGATCGACCTGGAGCTGCCCGCGGGCAAGTTCATCGGTCTCGTGGGGCCGAACGGTGCGGGCAAGACGACCACGCTGTCGATGGTGACCGGTCTGCTGCGCCCCGACATGGGGCGGGTCGTCGTCGCGGGGCACGACGTGTGGGCCGACCCGACCGAGGTGAAGGCGCGGATCGGCGTACTGCCGGAGGGGCTGCGGCTCTTCGAGCGGCTCTCGGGGCGTGAACTGCTCGGCTACATGGGCCGGCTGCGGGGGCTCCCGGGCGAGGAGACCGACAAGCGGGCCACGCAGCTGCTGGACATCCTCGATCTCGCCGGGTCGCAGCACAAGCTGGTCGTGGACTACTCGACCGGTATGCGCAAGAAGATCGGTCTGGCGGCCGCGCTGCTGCACAACCCCGAAGTGCTGTTCCTGGACGAGCCGTTCGAGGGCGTCGACCCGGTGTCGGCGCAGACCATCCGCGGAGTGCTGGAACGTTACACCGCGTCCGGTGCCACGGTCGTCTTCTCCTCGCACGTGATGGAGCTCGTGGAGTCGCTGTGCGACTGGGTGGCCGTGATGGCCGCCGGCCGGATCCGCGCCGCGGGCCCGCTGGCGGACGTACGGGGCTCCGCGCCCTCCCTGCAGGCGGCCTTCCTCGAACTGGTCGGCGCGCAGGGGCGGGACGCGTCCGGGGACTCGCTGGACTGGCTCGGCGGCGCCTCCGGGACGGTCGCGCGATGAGCGCGCCCGCCGCCTCCGCCGGAGCCTCCGGCACCCCGGGGGTGCCTTCGGGTACGCCGTCGGGTGCGCCTTCCGGAGTGACCGGGGCGGCCGGGTCCGCCGCCGGGCGCGCCCCGTCCGCGGCGCCGACCGCATTGACCCCGATCTTCGTCCGCATCAAGCTGTCGCTGCTGCGCAACGGTCTGAAGGGCTCCTCCAAACGCAAGGCCGCCTACTTCTCGTCGCTGGCGTTCGCGCTGGTGGTCGGCTTCTTCATGACGCTGGGCCTGGGCCTGCTGCGCGGCAACGCGCACGCGGGCACCGTGGTGGTGCTGCTGGCCGCGATCCTGGCGCTCGGCTGGGCCTTCATGCCGCTGTTCTTCCCCACCGGGGACGAGACGCTGGACCCGAGCCGGCTGGTGATGCTGCCGCTGCGGCCGCGGCCCCTGGTGACGGCGCTGCTCACGTCCTCGCTCATCGGCATCGGGCCGCTGTTCACGCTGTGCCTGGCGGTCGGTTCGGTGATAGCCGTCGCGCGCGGCGCCGCGGGCGGCGTGGCCGCGGTGGTGGCCGTACCGCTGCTGCTGCTCGGCTGCGTGATCATCGCGCGGGCCGTGGCGACCGCCAACGTACGGCTGCTGACCAGCCGCAAGGGACGCGACCTGGCGGTGCTGAGCGGTCTGGTCATCGCGGTGGGCGCGCAGCTCGCCAACTTCGCCAGCCAGAGCCTCTTCCAGTCGGGCGGCCTGGCGTCGCTGGAGCCCGTCGAGGCGGTGGTGCGGTGGCTGCCGCCGGCGACCGCCGTCGGCATGGTGGACTCCGTGGGCGAGGGTGCGTACGGCAGGGCGGCCGCCCAACTGGTGCTGACCCTGGCCGCTCTGGCCGGACTGCTGTGGTTCTGGGAGCGCAGCCTGACCCGGCTGATGGTCACCCCGGACGGTTCGACGATCTCCGCTTCCGGGCCGGTCAAGGAGGGCGGGGGCGCCGGCAGCGGCTTCTGGTCGCTGCTGCCGTCCGGCCGGACGGGCGCTTCGATGCAGCGCGCCCTGCGCTACGTCGTGCGCGACCCGAAGACGAAGTCGGCGTGGGTGACGGCGCTGGCGATCGGCATGATCGTGCCGGTCTTCAACGCGCTGCAGGGCACCGGCTCCGTCTACCTCGGCAGCTTCGGTGCGGGCATGCTCGGCGTGCAGATGTACAACCAGTTCGGGCAGGACACCTCGGCGTTCTGGATGGTCGCGCAGACCATCTCCGGCACCCGGGACGCGTATGTGGAGCTGCGCGCCCGCGCCTTCGCGCTGGGCCTGGTCACCCTCCCGTACACGGTCCTCGTCACCGTGGTCACCGCCGCGCTGCTGGACGACTGGCAGGGGCTGCCGGCGGCCGTGGGCGTGGCTCTGGCCCTGCTGGGATCGATGCTGTGCACGGGAGCCCTGGCCTCGGCCCGCTTCCCGTACTCCATCCCGACGGAGGGGGCGTTCAAGAACGTCGCCCCGGGGCAGGCCGGGCTCGCCTGGGGCGGCATCCTCGGCGGGATGCTGGCGTCGGCGCTGGTGTGCGCGCCGGTGATCGCGCTGGCGGTGTGGCTGAACATGGCCGCGCACCGGGACACCTCCTGGGTCGTGCTCCCGGTCGGCGTGGCCTGGGGCTGGCTGGCGGCCTGGGCGGGGCTGCGGCTCGCGGCGCCGACGGTGGCGCGCAAGCTGCCGGAGATCCTGTCGGCGGTGAGCAAGGGCTGAGCCCGCCGAGCCGCGCCGGGAACGGGCCGGTCCCCGCCCCCTTTCGTGGGGGCGGGGACCGGCCCGTTCCCGGTGGACCGGTGTCGGCGGGCGGCGAGCAGGAGGGGGCGGCGGGTCCTGGCCGCTGCCCGGCCGGTGCGGGTCAGGGGGTGGGGGCCGGGATGTCGTCCAGGAAGGGTTCCAGGACGGCACGCCAGGCTGCCGGTTGGTCGTAGTGGAGGTAGTGGCCGGCGTCGGGGATCTCGGCGTAGCGGCCGGCCGGGAGGACGCGGACCATCTCCTGGGCCTCGGCGCGGCCCAGTTCGCCGTCGAGGCCGCGGACCACCAGGGTCGGGCAGCGGACCTGGGCCAGCTCCTCCCAGTGCGCGTCGTGGACCCAGGTCTCGCGGGCCGTCAGCATCTGGCGGCGGGAGAAGAGCGGCCGCCAGCCGTCCGGTGACTCGTGCATGACCTCGGCGAAGAAGGCGCCGCGGCCGGGGTCGGGGCGCTCCACGCGGGGGTCGTCCTCGCCGAACCAGCGGCGGGCCGCGTCCTGGGTGGGGAAGGGAAGGGGCCAGAGGTGGAACCAGTCCTCCCAATCGCGTTGGGAGGCCGCGCCGAGGGCCGAGGCCCGCATGTCGCAGATGACGAGGGCGGCGACCAGGTCCGGGCGGCGGGCGGCCAGTTGCCAGGCCGTGAGCGCTCCCATGGAGTGGCCGATGAGGATGACGGGGGCGAGGCCGAGCTGTTCGACGGCGGCTTCCGCGTCGGCCACGAAGGCTTCGCGGCCCAGGGCGGTGGGCGGGGCGGCACCGGCGGGCGGGCGGTCGCTGTGACCGTGGCCGCGCTGGTCCAGGGCGACGACGCGGCGGCGTTCGCCGAGCCAGTGGGCGGTACCGGCCCAGTGGGAGGCGCGGCCCATCAGGCCGTGCAGTAACAGCACGCCGGGGCGGGGATCTGCGTCGGGGACCGGTTCTCGGAACTGCCAGGCGGCCAGCCGGACTCCCTCGGCCCCTGTCACATCGATGCGCTGTACCACCGCAGATGCACCCCCTTCGCTCCCCGCCAGACTATCGAACCCCCATTCGAAAACGGGGTTCTCGCCCTCAACACCGCTCTTTCGAGTGACCTTGCTCAAGGATTGGCCGCCGCTGCCGATGGAGATCCTTTCAGCAGGGAGGCGGGCCGCTCGGGGAAGACGGTCCGTGGGGAAGACCTTGAGAGCTCGGGGCTCCGGGTCACACAGGGGAGGACCGGTCCCGGCGCCGCAAGGCGCCGGGACCGACCCCTACCAGGGACCGATCCGAACGGGTCAGCGCTTCGCCACGAAGACGTGCGAGGCGATCTCGGCCTCCAGCTCGGCGGCCTCACCACCGCTGCCGACCAGCACGCCCCCCGGGGACTCGGTCACGCTCACCACCGAACCGGGCTGCACTCCCGCCCTCCGCAGCGTGTACATCAGCTGGGCGTCCGTCTGGATCGGCTCACCGATCCGCCGCACGACCACCGTCTTGCCCTCGGTACCCGGGTCGAGCTCGGACAGGCTGATCATGCCGTCCTCCAGGAACGGCTCGGCCTCGGCCTTCTCGCCCAGCTCCTCCAGTCCCGGGATCGGGTTCCCGTACGGCGACTCGGTCGGGTGGCGCAGCAGCTCCAGCACCCGCCGCTCCACCGCCTCGCTCATCACGTGCTCCCAACGGCAGGCCTCGGCGTGCACCTGCTCCCACTCCAGCCCGATGACGTCGACGAGCAGGCACTCGGCGAGCCGGTGCTTGCGCATCACGCGCGTCGCCAGCCGCCGGCCCTCGTCCGTCAGCTCCAGGTGCCGGTCCGTGGCGACGGCCACCAGGCCGTCACGCTCCATGCGCGCCACCGTCTGGCTCACCGTCGGCCCGCTCTGGTCCAGCCTCTCGGCGATCCGGGCGCGCATGGGGACCACGCCTTCCTCTTCCAGCTCGAGGATGGTGCGGAGATACATCTCCGTGGTATCGATCAGTCCGGACATTCGTGCCCCTCGGATTGCGTGCGCTGGCCCTGTCCCCAATTCTGACGCATCGGGCGGACAACCGTCCCGTGCCGTGGGTCAAGACCGCTCCCGAACGCCCCCCGGGCCTTCGGACACCGGATTGACGGCCGTATTGACACGCCCTTGGTCCAGACCGCACGGTGAGCGGCGGACACGGACGCACCCCACCCCTGGAAGGGCCTTCGGCGTATGAGCGAGAGCAAGCTGGCCGGTCAGTTCTTCGACGCCGCCATCGGCCTCCTGGAGCGGGTCAGGGACGAGGAGGCCCCGCGCATCGCCGAGGCCGGCACCCTCGTCGCCGACGCCGTCGCCGCCGGCAACCGCCTCTTCGCCTTCGGCGCCGGCCACTCCTCCCTCCCCGCCCAGGACGTCGTCTACCGGGCAGGCGGCCTCGCACTGATGAACTTCCTCGCCGTCCCCGGCACCGCCGGCGTCGACGTCATGCCCGCCACCCTGGGCAGCGCCCTGGAACGCGTCGACGGCCTCGCCGGCGCCGTCCTCGACAGCAGCCCCGCCTCCGACGGCGACGTCCTCGTGATCATCTCCCTCTCCGGGCGCAACGCCCTGCCCGTCGAGATGGCCATGAACGCCCGCGCCATCGGCCTCAAGGTCATCGGCGTCACCTCGGTCGCGTACGCCACCGACACCCGCTCGCGCCACGTCTCCGGCACCTTCCTCAAGGACCACTGCGACGTCGTCCTCGACAGCAAGATCGCGGTCGGGGACGCCGAGCTGAGCCTCGACGGCATCGACGCCCCCTTCGCCCCCGCCTCCACCGTCGTCACCAGCGCGATCATGCAGGCGGTGATGGCCACGGCCGCCGGTGAACTCGCCGCCCGCGGCCTGGAGCCCCCGCTGCTGCGCTCCGGCAACGTCGACGGCGGCCACGAGTGGAACGGCCGGGTCATGCAGGAGTACGGCGACCGGATCTTCTTCCGTCACTGACCACCCGCCCCGGGGCCGGCCCCGGAGTCGGCTCCGCGGTCCGCCCCCGGGTCGGCTCCGCGGTCCGCCCCGGAGCCCGCCGCCCCCCGTCCCGTCGCGAGGTCCAGGTCCGCCGCCACGCGGGCCGCGACCTCCTCCGCGTACGCCGCGTCCGCCCGCTCGAACGCCGCCCGCGAGGGCCCGCGCAGGAACGTCAGCGCCCCCAGGGTCCGGCCCCGGCTGCGCAGCACCGTGCACAGCACGTGCGCGGCGCCCTCGGGCCACTGCCGGGCCCGCGCCCACTCCGCGTCCGCCTCGCCCCGCGGGGCGCTGGTGCGCACCGAGCCGATCCGGTCCAGCGCCTGCAGCGCCGGGTGCCCGGCCGCGTACCGCACGGGGATCGAACCGGGCCCGGGCAGCGCGGGCGGCGACGCCGCGCACCGTACGAGCCTGCGCCGCTCGGAGTCGGCCGCGGGGGCCAGCACGTCGAGCAGCGCGTGCTCGGCGAAACCGGCGAGCGCGAAGTCCAGCCGTACGGCGGCCGCCTCCGCCGGGTCCTCGCACTCGGCGGCGGCCCGCCCCGCCCGGTGCAGCTGGTGGGAACGGAACCGTGCCTGCGCTGCGTCGAGCTGCTCCTGCCGTGCCTCGGTGACGTCCTGGAGCAGCCAGCCGACGCCCAGCGGCACCGGTTCCTCCGCGAGCGGCGAGGCCAGGCGCACGAACCCGCAGCGCCAGCACCGGCGCCGTACGCCCTCCGCCGTGCGCACCGACACCCACATCTCCACGGGCGCGGGCGGCGCTCCCTCCGCGAGCACGTGCTGGAGCGCGCCCTCCAGCTCCTCCACCCCCTGGGTCAGCAGCTCCCCGAGGGGCCGGCCGAGCACGGCGGTGCGGCCGGTGCCGAAGGCCCGTGCGGCGTGCGCGTTGACCACGGCGGGCCGCAGGTCGACGTCGACGAGGACGACACCCCAGGAGGCGTCCTCCATCAGGGCCTCGCTCAGGGCGATGGACCGCTCCAGGTCGATCTGCGCGTGCACCTCGCTGAAGGCGCAGTACACCCCGGCGGGCGAGCCGTCCGCGGCCGGCACCCCCGCCGACTGCGTCCGTACGAGGACGCGCCCGCCGTCCTTGGTGAGCAGGGCGAACTCGTGGACCTGCCGCCCGGGCACGTGCTGGGCCGACATCAGTCTGTCCTGGACGTCCTGCGCGTCGGCGGCCCGCACCGCCCATCCCTCGAACCCCTTGCGTCCCACGGCCTCGGCCGCGGACCAGCCCAGGATCCGCTCGGCCTCGCGGTTCCAGTGGGTGATCACCCCGTCGGAGTCGAAGGCGCACAGCGCGGCGTCCATCCCGTCCAGCAGCGCGGCGAGCAGATCGTCGGTGGTCTCGTCACGTCCGGAAGCACTCACCTGGAACCCCCAGCAGGTGTTGGCGTATGCGGCACGTCAGATCATTGAACTCGAACGTGACCCACACCACACCGCTTTCGCCGGATTGGGGACGCGAAATAAAACGGTTGTGGCCGTCGTCGTGCCTGCCTAGGCTCTGAGGTACACGAGAAGGGAGGTGGTTCCCGCAATGTACGGAAACCGGACGCGTGAGGTGGCTGCGGGCTAGGGCCCGTCGTCAGCAACGCACCCAGTGCGGTGCCCGGCGGATCGCCCGGCGCCAATCCCAAGCAGTCACCCGACCCGCGGGCTCGCCGGCACGTCCGGCCGGCTCCTCTCACTGCAGGAGAGGAACCCGAGCCCGCGGGTCGTCTGCTTTTCCCGCGCGGGCACGGGCTGAGGCCCGCGGGCAGGGGCTGAGGTCCGCGGGCACGGGCTGAGGCCAGGGGCTACGGGCAGAGCCGTTCCAGGCGCCACTTCTCGCCCTCCAGGACGTAGCGCAACCGGTCGTGCAGCCGGTTCTCGTGGCCCTGCCAGAACTCGATCTCCTGCGGCACCACCCGCAGCCCGCCCCACTCCGGCGGGACCGGGACCTGCTCGCCCTCGTCCTCCGGGTAGCGCGCGGCCAGCTCGGCGTAGCGGCGGTCCAGCTCCGCGCGGGAACCGATCACGCTCGACTGCTCGCTCGCCCAGGCGCCCAGCTGCGAGCCGTGCGGCCGGGAGCGGAAGTACGCCGCCGTCTCGTCGCGACCGATACGGGACGCCGTGCCGGTGACGATCACCTGGCGGGCGATGGGGTGCCAGGGAAAGAGCAGCGCGACGTGCGGGTTCCCGGCGATCTCCCGCCCCTTGCGGGACCCGTAGTTGGTGAAGAACACGAAGCCCCGGCTGTCGAACTGCTTCAGCAGCACGGTGCGCGAGCTGGGCCGTCCGTCGGGGGTGGCCGTCGAGACGACCATGGCGTTCGGTTCGAAGAGGTGCGAGTCGGCCGCCTGCTGGAACCACCGGGCGAACTGCTCCATGGGGTCCTCGGCGAGGCTCTCCTCGTGGACGATCTCCGAGCGGTACTGCTTGCGCATCATGGCGGGGTCAATGTCCTGATCGGTCACGCCAGCCATCCTGCCGCAGGTGGACCGGCGGCGGTGTGCCGTATGTCACGCTTCCGCAGGCGGGGCGCAGCCGCCAAAATCTTGGGGCCGGTCCGAAGGCCCCCGCACGGGTGACCATCGGCCGTGCCGGGCATCAACGGGGATGACCGCGCCGGACCGCGAGTCACGCCGGGAGCCGCGCGTGTTCGCACTATCTGAGGAGCCGCCTGATGTCCGACTTCGTACCCGGGCTCGAAGGGGTCGTCGCGTTCGAGACGGAGATCGCCGAACCCGACAAGGAAGGCGGATCGCTCCGCTACCGGGGCGTCGACATCGAAGACCTCGTCGGCCACGTCTCCTTCGGGAACGTCTGGGGCCTGCTGGTCGACGGTGCCTTCAACCCCGGCCTGCCGGCCGCCGAGCCCTTCCCCATCCCGGTCCACTCCGGTGACATCCGGGTGGACGTGCAGTCGGCGCTGGCGATGCTCGCCCCCGTATGGGGTCTGAAACCGCTGCTCGACATCGACGTGCAGACCGCCCGCGACGACCTGGCGCGCGCGGCCGTGATGGCGCTGTCGTACGTCGCCCAGTCCGCCCGCGGCCAGGGCCTGCCCATGGTCCCGCAGCGCGAGATCGACAAGGCCGGGTCCGTCGTCGAGCGGTTCATGATCCGCTGGCGGGGGGAGCCGGACCCGAAGCACGTCAAGGCCGTCGACGCGTACTGGACGTCCGCCGCCGAGCACGGCATGAACGCCTCCACGTTCACCGCGCGCGTCATCGCCTCCACCGGCGCGGACGTGGCCGCCGCCCTCTCCGGCGCCGTCGGCGCCATGTCGGGGCCGCTGCACGGCGGGGCGCCGTCCCGCGTGCTCGGCATGATCGAGGAGATCGAGCGCACCGGCGACGCCGTGGCGTACGTGAAGAAGGCCCTCGACAAGGGCGAACGCCTCATGGGCTTCGGGCACCGCGTCTACCGCGCCGAGGACCCTCGCGCCCGCGTGCTGCGGCGCACCGCCAAGGAGCTGGACGCGCCGCGCTACGAGGTGGCCGCCGCGCTGGAGAAGGCCGCTCTGGAGGAGCTGCACGCGCGCCGCCCCGACCGGGTGCTCGCCACCAACGTGGAGTTCTGGGCCGCGATCATGCTGGACTTCGCGGAGGTCCCGGCGCACATGTTCACCTCCATGTTCAGCTGCGCCCGTACCGCCGGCTGGTCGGCGCACATCCTGGAGCAGAAGCGCACGGGCCGCCTGGTGCGCCCGTCGGCCCGCTACACCGGGCCGGGCCGCCGCAACCCGCAGGAGATCGAGGGCTACGCCGACATCGCCGACACCGCCTGACGGCCCGCCCGCCCGCCGTACCGCGCAGGGGCGCCGCGTCCCGGATCGACTCCGGGGCGCGGCGCCCCTGCCGCGTTCCCGGCCCGGCCGGCTCAGCCCAGGGTCGTGTCGAGGATCCGGGACCACTGGGCCACGACGCGGGCCCGGCGGGCGGCGTCGTCGGTCAGTACGTTCGCCAGGCCCAGGCCGCGGGCCATGTCCAGGAGACCCTGCACGGTCTCCCGTACGCCCGGTACGGACTCGTCGGCGCCCAGCAGTTCGACGGCGATGCGGTGGGTCTCGCGGCCGACGCGGGCCTCCAGCTCGGTGACCCGGGGGCGCAGCTGCTCCTCGTTGGAGGCGGCGACCCACAGCTGGAGGGCGGCCCGGAACAGGGCGCCCGTGTACAGGTCGACCAGCGCCTCCACCACGGCCGGGCGGGCGGCCGGGCCGGCGTGGAAGAGGTCGCGCAGGGCGGTGGAGCGTTCCTCGGCCACGTACTCGACGGCGGCGGTGAACAGGTCCTCGCGCGTCGGGAAGTGGTGCTGCGCCGCTCCGCGGGAGACGCCGGCGCGTTCGGCGACGGCGGAGACGGTGGATCCGGCCCAGCCGTGCTCGGCGAGGCAGGACACGGCCGCCTCCAGGAGGTGGCGCCGGGTGACGCGGCTGCGCGCCTGCTTGGGGCCGGTGGCCGTGGCGGGGGCGGCCGTGGCGGGGGCGGCCGTGGCGGGGTGGTCGGTCACAGGGCCCATGACGGGTCCCGGCGCTCGAAGCGGGCGGTGATGCCCTCACGGGCCTCGGCGGAGGCGAAGTGGTGCGCGGACAGGTCGGTGAGGGCGGTGCCGTCCTGGGCGAGGGCCGCGCGCACGGGGGCGGTGACCAGTCGCTTGGTCGCGGCGAGGGCCTCGGGACCGGCCTTGCGCAGGCCGTCGAGGACGGGCGCGAGGACCTCGTCGACGTCGTCCCCGTGGAGGGTGAGCAGACCGATCCGTGCGGCCTCGGCGGCGTCGAAGGCTTCGGCGGTCAGGAAGTACCGGGCCGCGGCGCGCGGGTCCATGCGGGGCAGGAGCGGCGCGGAGATGACGGCGGGGACCACGCCGAGGTGGGTCTCCGTGAAGGCGTACGAGGACTGCGGCCCGGCGGCGGCGACGTCGCAGACCCCGAGCAGGCCGAGGCCGCCGGCCCGGACGTGGCCGGTGACGCGGGCGACGACGGGCTTGGGCAGCTCGGCGATCTCGCGGAGCAGACCCACGAAGTCGGCCGGGTCGAAGGGGGACTTGAGGTCGGCCCCGGAGCAGAACGTGCCGCCGGTGTGCGTGAGGACGACGGCCCGCGCGGCAGGATCGGCGCCGGCCGCGGCGAAGGCGGCGCGGAGTGCGGCGACGAGTTCGGCGGAGAGGGCGTTGCGGTTGGCCGGGGAGTCGAGGGTGAGTGTGGTGACTCCGGCCGCCGTGGTGGCGTGGACGGGTGTGGCCATGGCTCCTCCGGAGCGGTTCGGCGGGTGTTCGGGGTCCTCCGGGCCGAGCGTATGTCCTCCCGGAGGGCGGCCGGGGTACGGGTGCGGCCCCCCTGCGGTCGGCTTGGCGTGTGCGGGCCGGTGCCCGGGGCTCGGCGTGTGCGGGCCGATGCCCGGGCGCTGCCCGGACCCGCGCCTCAAACGCCGGCGGGGCTGGATCGTCGGTCCGGGTCGGCCTGGACGGTGCGGGGTGCCGCGGCGGGGTGTCTCCTCGGCTCGGCGCGTGCGGGCCATCGCGGTGGTGCCCGGGGGTCGCGCGCTCGTCCTGCGGGGACACCCCGCCCCGTCCCCCCTCCCCTCACGCCACCGGCGGGGTGGGGACACGCAGGAGGGTCCCCGCAGGACGAGGCGCGACCCCCGGGTACAGCCGCGAACCGCCCGCACGCGCCGAGCCGAGGAGATCCTCGTGCGGGGCACCACCCCACACCGAGACCCCGCCCAACCAGCCCCGCCGGCGTTTGAGGCGCGGGTCCGGGCAGCGCCCGGAACACCGGCCCGCACACGCCGAGCCGCCCGCAGGGCACACCGCGCGGGTCCGGGCAGCGCCCGGGACACCGGCCCGCACCGCCGAGCCGACCGCAGGGCGCACCGCGCGGGTCCGGGCAGAGACTGGGGCACCCGCCCGCACCGCCGAGCCGACCGCGGGGGGTCAGTAGGACTTGGGGAGGCCCAGCGTTTGGTGGCTGACGAAGTTGAGGATCATCTCGCGGCTGACGGGGGCGATGCGGGCCACGCGGGAGGCCGTGATGAGGGAGCCGAGGCCGTATTCGCGGGTGAGGCCGTTGCCGCCCAGGGTGTGGACGGACTGGTCCACGGCCCGGACGCACGCCTCCCCCGCCGCGTACTTCGCCATGTTCGCGGCCTCGCCCGCGCCCATGTCGTCGCCCGCGTCGTACAGCTGGGCCGCCTTCGACATCATCAGGCGGGCCAGTTCCAGTTCGATGTGCGCCTGGGCCAGCGGGTGGGCGACGGCTTGGTGGGCTCCGATCGGCTCCTTCCAGACCTGCCGGGTCTTCGCGTACTCGACGGCCCGGCCGAGGGCGTAGCGGCCCATGCCGATGGCGAAGGCGGCGGTCATGATGCGTTCGGGGTTGAGGCCGGCGAAGAGCTGGAGCAGGCCGGCGTCCTCGTCGCCGACCAGCGCGGAGGAGGGCAGGCGGATCTCGTCCAGGGTCAGTTCGAACTGCTTCTCCGCCGCCTGGAGTTCCATGTCGATGACGGACCGGCCGAAGCCAGGGGTGTCGCGCGGGACGATGAACAGGCAGGGCTTGAGGCGCCCGGTGCGGGCGTCTTCGGTGCGGCCGACGATGAGGGTGGCGTCGGCGATGTCCACGCCGGAGATGAAGACCTTGCGGCCGGTGAGGATCCAGTCGTCGCCGTCGCGGCGGGCCGTGGTGGTGATGCGGTGGGAGTTGGACCCGGCGTCGGGTTCGGTGATGCCGAAGGCCATGGTGCGGCTGCCGTCGGCGAGGCCGGGGAGCCAGGTCCGCTTCTGTTCGTCCGTGCCGAAGCGGGCGATGACCGTGCCGCAGATGGCGGGCGAGACGACCATCATCAGGAGGGGGCAGCCCGCCGCTCCGAGTTCCTCCAGGACGATGGAGAGTTCGGTGATGCCGCCGCCTCCTCCGCCGTACTCCTCGGGGAGGTTCACGCCGAGGTAGCCGAGCTTGGCGGCATCGGCCCAGAGTTCGTCGGGGTGGCCGCCCTCGCGGGCGACGCGGGCGAGGTACTCGCGGCCGTAGCGCTGTCCGAGGGCGGCGACGGCCGTGCGCAGGGCCTTGTGTTCGGCGGATTCGACGGTGGAGCTCATGGCTGCGGTTCCTCCTGGACTACGGCGAGCAGGGCGCCGAATTCGACCTGTTGGCCGGTGACGGCGTGGAGCGCGGTGAGCGTGCCGGAGGCCGGAGCGAGGATGCGGTGCTCCATCTTCATGGCCTCCAGCCAGAGCAGGGGCTGCCCGACGGTGACCGGGCTGCCGGGGGCGAGGCCGTCGGCCACGCGGACGACGGTGCCGGGCATGGGGGCGAACAGAGAGCCCGGTTCGGTGCGGTCCTGGGGGTCGGGGAAACGCGGGACGGGGGTGAGGGTGTGGGATCCGAGGGCGGAGTCGACGTAGACCTCGGTGTTGTTCGAATTGCGTTTCACGTGGAACATCCGCCGGATGCCGTCGACTTCAAGGGTGACGAGGTGCCGTTCGACGGACAGGACGCGAACGCCCGGGTGGTCGACGGGCCGGTACTGGACCTCGTACTCGGTGCCGGCGCAGGTGTAGCGGCGGGTCTGCGGCTGGGAGCGGAGGTTGCGCCAGCCGCCGAGGCGGGCGGCGAGGGAGGCCTCCGGGGCGGGGGCGGCTTCGGCGAGTGCGGCGGCGAGGGCGGCCGTGCCGGCGTCCGGGACGTCCGCGGTGAGGGTGGCGAGGTGGCGTTCGTAGAAGCCGGTGTCGAGCTGTGCGGCGGTGAACTCCGGGTGGCGCAGGGAGCGCACGAGGAGGTCGCGGTTGGTGGTGAGCCCGTGGACGCGGGCTGCGGCGAGGGCGTGGGCGAGGGCACGGACGGCCTCGGCGCGCGTGGGGGCGTGGGCGACGACCTTGGCCAGCATGGGGTCGTAGTGGATGCCGACGGTGTCGCCGTCGCTGAAGCCGGTGTCGACGCGGACCCGGCCGGGGAGGTCGAGGGTGTGCAGGACACCGGTCTGGGGGCGCCAGTCCTGGGCGGGGTCCTCGGCGTAGAGGCGGGCTTCGACGGCGTGGCCGGTAGGCTCCGGCGGTGTCGGGGGCAGCGCGGCGCCCTCGGCGAGTCGTAGTTGCAGGGCGACCAGGTCGAGGCCGAAAACGGCTTCGGTGACGGGGTGCTCGACCTGGAGGCGGGTGTTCATCTCCAGGAAGTACGGGCGGCCGTCGGCGGTGACGAGGAACTCCACGGTGCCCGCTCCGCGGTAGGAGACGGTGCGGGCGGCGGCGACGGCCGCGGCGTGCAGGCTCTCGCGGAGGGGCTCCGGCAGGCCGGGCGCCGGGGCCTCCTCGATGACCTTCTGGTGGCGGCGCTGGAGGGAGCAGTCCCGGGTGCCGAGGGCCCACACGGCGCCGTGGGCGTCGGCGAGGATCTGCACCTCGACGTGGCGGCCGCGTTCGACGTAGGGCTCGGCGAAGACCTCGCCGTCGCCGAACGCGGAGGCCGCTTCGGCGGACGCGGCGTGGAGGGCCTCCTTGAGGGCGGCCAGGTCGCGGACCACGCGCATGCCGCGCCCGCCTCCGCCGGCGGCCGCCTTGAGCAGGAGCGGCAGGTCGGCGGAGGTGGCGGTGGCCGGGTCGACGGGGTCGAGGAGCGGGACGCCGGCGGCGCGCATCAGGTCCTTGGCCCGGGTCTTGGAGGCCATGGCCTCGATGGCCTCGGGGGGCGGGCCGATCCAGGTCAGGCCGGAGTCCTGGACCTGGCGGGCGAAGTCGGCGTTCTCGGAGAGGAAGCCGTAGCCGGGGTGGACGGCGTCGGCTCCGGCGGCGAGGGCGGCCTTGATGACCAGGTCCCCGCGCAGGTAGGTGTCGGCGGGGGCCGCGCCCGGGAGGCGTACGGCGGCGTCGGCGGTGCGGACGTGCAGGGCGTCGGCGTCGGGGTCGGAGTGGACGGCGACGGTGGCCAGGCCCAGGTCGCGGGCGGTGCGGAAGATCCGTACGGCGATCTCGCCCCGGTTGGCGACGAGCAGGGAGCTGATCTGAGGGGTCATGTGCGGGCTCACATCCGGAAGACGCCGAAGCCGCCACGGGCGCCCTCGACGGGGGCGTTGTGGACGGCCGACAGGCACAGGCCGAGGACGGTACGGGTGTCGCGCGGGTCGATGACCCCGTCGTCGTACAGCCGCCCGGACAGGAACATGGGGAGGGACTCGGATTCGATCTGCGCCTCGACGAAGGCCCGCATCCCGGCGTCCTGTTCCTCGTCGTACGGGAGTCCCTTGGCCGCGGCGGACTGCCGGGACACGATGGAGAGGACTCCGGCGAGCTGCTGGGGGCCCATGACGGCGGACTTGGCGCTGGGCCACGCGAAGAGGAAGCGGGGTTCGTAGGCGCGGCCGCACATGCCGTAGTGGCCGGCGCCGTAGCTGGCGCCGATGAGCACGGACAGGTGCGGGACCTTCGAGTTGGAGACGGCGTTGATCATCATCGAGCCGTGTTTGACGATGCCGCCCTGCTCGTACTCCTTGCCGACCATGTAGCCGGTGGTGTTGTGGAGGAAGAGGAGCGGGACGTCGCGCTGGTTGGCGAGCTGGATGAACTGCGCGGCCTTCTGGGACTCGGCGCTGAACAGCACGCCCTGGGCGTTGGCCAGGATGCCGACCGGGTAGCCGTGGAGGGTGGCCCAGCCGGTGACGAGGCTGGTGCCGTAGAGCGGCTTGAACTCGTCGAAGTCGGAGGCGTCGACGATGCGGGCGATGACCTCGCGCGGGTCGAAGGGGGTCTTGAGGTCGGGCGGGACGATCCCGAGGAGTTCCTCCGGGTCGTAGAGGGGCTCCTCGGCCTTCGGCGGGTCCTGGTGCGGCTTGCGGTGGTTCAGGCGGGCCACGATGCGGCGGGCCTGGCGGATGGCGTCGTACTCGTCGAGGGCGTAGTGGTCGGCGAGTCCGGAGGTGCGGGCGTGCATGTCGGCGCCGCCGAGGGACTCGTCGTCGCTCTCCTCGCCGGTGGCCATCTTGACCAGGGGCGGGCCGCCGAGGAACACCTTGGAACGGTCCTTGATCATGACGGTGTGGTCGGACATGCCGGGGATGTACGCGCCTCCGGCGGTGGAGTTGCCGAAGACGACAGCGACGGTCGGGATGCCGTCGGCCGAGAGCCGTGTGAGGTCGCGGAAGATCGCGCCGCCCGGGATGAAGATCTCCTTCTGGGAGGGCAGGTCGGCGCCGCCGGACTCCACGAGGCTGATGACGGGGAGGCGGTTCTGCCGGGCGATCTCGTTGGCCCGCAGTGCCTTCTTCAGTGTCCAGGGGTTGCTGGCGCCGCCGCGGACGGTGGGGTCGTTGGCGGTGACCAGGCATTCGACGCCCTCGACCGTGCCGATGCCGGTCACCATGGACGCGCCGACGGGGTAGTCACTGCCCCACGCGGCGAGCGGGGACAGCTCCAGGAACGGGGTGTCGGGGTCGAGGAGCAGCTCGACGCGCTCGCGCGCCAGGAGCTTGCCGCGCTTCTTGTGGCGGGCCGTGTACGTGGCCCCGCCGCCCTGAAGGGCCTTGGCGTGCTCGGCGTCGAGGGCGTCGAGGCGCTCCAGGGCGGCGGTACGGGCGCTGGTGTGCTCGGGGGCGTGCGGGTCGACGGTGGTGCGCAGGCGGGTCATGGGCCGGTCCCCTCCGGGGCGGGTGCGGGGCCCTGGGCGGGCTGCGGGGCGGATACGGGCGCGGGGCCGGGGCCCTGGGCGGGCTGCGGGGCGGGGGGCAGGAGGTCGGCGGGGATGTCGAGGTGGCGGGCGCGCAGCCATTCGCCGAGGGCCTTGGCCTGGGGGTCGAAGCGGTGGCCGGAGGCGACGCCGTCGCCGAGGACGCCGGTGACGGTGAAGTTCAGAGCGCGGAGGTTGGGCAGTTCGTGCCGGTGCACGGCGAGGCCGCGGGTCTCGGGGAGCAGGGCCTGGAAGCGGTCGACAGTGAGGGTGTCGCGCAGCCAGTGCCAGGCGGGGCCGGACCGGGTCCAGACGCCGACGTTGGCGTCGCCTCCCTTGTCTCCGCTGCGGGCCCCGGCCAGCGCCCCGAGTGGGGCGCGGACGGTCTCCCGGGGCTCCGCCCCGGACCCGGCGGGGGCTGCGCCCCCGGACCCCCGCGCCTCGAACGCCGGCGAGGCTGATGGTGCGGCGGGCTCCGGCGAAGGCGGGGGCGCACCGGGCGCGTCCGGCGGGGCTGGAGATGCGCCCGGCGGGGTGGGAACTGCGGCCGGGATCGGGAGGCGGGTGCCGTTCGGGAGGACTGCGGTGTGGGGGACGGACGTGGCCGGGGCGGAGGTCGAGGCGAAGACGCCGTACGGCTGGGCCGGGCCGGGCGGGGTGGTGACGTGGAAGCCCGGGTAGCTGCCGAGGGCCAGTTCGACGGCGGCCGAGGTCAGGGCGCGGCCCACCCGGTCCGGGGACGGGTCGCGGACCACCAGGCGCAGCAGGGCGCTCGCCGTCTCCTCCGTGTCGGCGTCCTCGTGGTCGGTACGGGCCAGGGTCCAGGTGGCGTCGGCGACGCCCTCCAGGGTGTCGGCGAGCTGGGCGCGCACGAGGTCCGCCTTCGCCTCGATGTCCAGGCCGGTCAGGACGAAGACCACCTCGTTGCGCCAGCCGCCGATCCGGGTCACGCCCACCTTGAGGGTCGACGGCGGCCGCTCCCCGCGCACTCCGGAGATCCGCACCCGGTCGGGGCCGTCGTCGGTGAGCCGGACCGTGTCCAGGCGCGCGGTCACGTCGGGGCCCAGGTAGCGGACGCCCTGGGTTTCGTACAGGAGTTGTGCGGTGACCGTGCCCGCCGAGACCACCCCTCCGGTCCCCGGATGCTTGGTGATGACGGCGGAGCCGTCCGCGGAGATCTCCGCGAGCGGGAAGCCGGGGCGGCGGACGTCGTGGGCGGTGAAGAAGGAGTAGTTGCCTCCGGTGGCCTGGGTGCCGCACTCCAGGACGTGGCCCGCGACCACCGCTCCCGCCAGCCGGTCGTATTCCTCCGGCGCCCAGTCGAACCACCAGGCCGCGGGACCGCTGACCAGCGCCGCGTCCGTGACCCGGCCGGTGACGACCACGTCGGCGCCGGCCCGCAGGCAGGCGGTGATCCCGGCGCCGCCGAGGTAGGCGTTGGCCGTCAGGGCTCCGGCCTCGCGGGCGGCGAGGTCGTCGCCCTCGACGTGCGCCACCGAGACGGGCACGCCCACCTTGGCCGCCAGCGCCCGTACCGCGTCGGCGAGTCCCGCCGGGTTGAGGCCGCCGGCATTGGTGACGATCCGTACGCCCCGCTCGTGCGCGAGGCCGAGTCCCTCCTCCAGCTGGCGCAGGAAGGTCTTGGCGTAGCCGAGGTCCGGGTTCTTCAGCCGGTCCCGGCCCAGGATCAGCATGGTCAGCTCGGCGAGGTAGTCCCCGGTCAGTACGTCCAGCGGCCCGCCGGTGAGCATGTCGTGCAAGGCGCTGGAGCGGTCGCCGTAGAAACCGGACGCGTTGCCGATGAGGAGGGGGCGGCGGGTCACCGCGCGGCCCCCGGCTCCCGTCCCGCGCCCGCCGGTCCGGCGAAGGCCTGGGCGATGTCGAGCCAGCGGTCCGCGTCGGGGCCGGTCGCGGTCAGGGCCAGGTCGGCGCGGTGGGCCCGCTGGGTCACCAGCAGGCAGAAGTCGAGGGCCGGGCCGGTGATCCGCTGCGGGGACGCGGGCGGCCCGTACACCCATACCCCCGCGCCGTCGGGGGCGGTCAGCTCCACCCGGAACTCCCCGTCGGGAGCCGGCAGTCCGCGTACGGCGTAGGCGTAGTCGCGGGCCCGTACGCCGATCCGTGCCACGTGCCGCAGCCGGGCGGTCGGGGTGCGGCGCACGCCGAGCGCGTCGGCGACGTCCTGGCCGTGCGCCCAGGTCTCCATCAGGCGGGCGCTGGCCATCGAGGCGGCCTTCATCGGTGGCCCGTACCAGGGGAAGCGGGTGTCGGGCGGGGCCGCCGCGAGGGCCCGTGCGAGGGCGTCGCGCGCCGCGCGCCAGCGGGTGAGCAGCTCGGCGGGGGGCAGCTCCGCGCCCTCCCGGGCGCCGTCGTCGACGAAGGAGTCGGGGGCCTTCAGCGCCTGTTCGACCATGTGGCCGAAGCCGGCGGCGTCGGTGAGGGAGAGCAGCGAGGCCCGGTCCGTCCAGTGCAGGTGGGCGATCTGGTGGGCGATGCTCCAGCCGGGCGCGGGCGTGGGCCGGGCCCAGTCGGGGCCGGGCAACCGCTGGACGAGGGCGTCGAGTTCCCGCCCCTCCTCGCGCAGATCGGTGAAGACGGCGACGGCGTCGTCGACGGCGGACGGATCGGGCACGGTGCGCTCCCCTTCTCGGCGTGAGGGAAGACTGGCAGCAGCCAAGAAAACAATCAAGCACGCTTGCATGATTTTCTCGGCCGTCTCCGACCGGGTGACACCTTCCCGCCACCCGCACCGAACCGGCGCCGTCCGGCCGCAGTCGATCCACACCCGCACCGCCCGCAGGTTGCACGGCACGCGCCCGCCGGGGGCCGCGGAGGGCGGTTCAGGCCGTACGCCGGAAACCCGCGATACGTCACCGTATGGCCCGTCGATACTGAACGTTCCGCTCCGGGCCCGGGCGGGCGCCCACGTTCGTGTCACTCGACGCAGAGGATGAACTGACGTGACTCCAGCCGCCCGACCCCCCTTCTCCCTCTATCCCGAACTCGACGCGACCGCCCTCGGCGCCTTCGTCTCCGCGCTGGAGAGCGGCGACGTCACCGGGCTGCCGCCCGCCCGCGCCGCCGAGGTCGCCGAGGCGCGCGCCCTGGCCGTCTTCACCCGCGGCAGGGTGACCGGCGCCGACGGCGACCTCCTCGACGCGGCGCTCTGGCGGCACACCGGTGCCCGGCCGCGCCCGATGATCGTCATGCCGTCGCCGTGGACGGGCCTGGGCTGGCTCGCGTACGCCGTCCAGGCCACCCTCTTCGCGGCCCGCGGCTACGACGTCCTCGCCTACTCCACCCGCGGCTTCGCCGGCTCCGAGGGCCAGGCCGAGGTGGCCGGCCCGCTCGACGTCGCCGACGGCAGCCGCGCCCTGGACCACCTGATCGAGCGCAGCACCGGGCCCGTGACGAAGGTCGGCTTCCTCGGGGTCTCGTACGGCGCGGGCATCAGCCAGCTCGTGGCCGCGCACGACACCCGCGTCGACGCCGTCGTCGCCCTCAGCGCCTGGAGCGACCTCGGGGAGGTCTTCCACGAGAACTCCACCCGCCGCGTCGCAGCCGTGCAGGCCCTGCTCAAGGCGGCCGCGAGGGCCCGGCTGAGCCCGCAGACGCAGAGCGTCCTCGACAACGTCCTGACCGGGAGCGACGTCCGGGGCACCCTGCGCTGGGCCGAGGTCCGCTCGCCGTTCACCCACATCAAGGAACTCAACCGCCGCCAGGTGCCCGTCTTCTTCTCGCACGCCTGGCACGAGACGCTCTTCCCCGCGAACCAGACGCTGCGGATGTTCAACGAACTGACCGGTCCCAAACGCATCGCCCTCTCCCTGGGCGACCACTCCGGCCCGGAGATGTCAGGCCTCCTCGGCCTGCCCAACCGGATCTGGACAGACGCCCACCGCTGGTTCGACCACCACCTGAAGGGCGTCGCCAACGGCATCGACGAGGAGGACCGGGTCATCGGCGAGGTGATGTGGAGCAGGACCCTCGAACCCCGCCCCACCTGGCCCTCCGTCACCGAACAGCTGGAGCGGTTCTACCTCGCCGACGGCGGCGAACTCGGCCCCGAGCCGGAGGCCGGCTGGACGGCGACCGTGCTCTGCGGGATGGACACCCCGGCGACCGTCGCCGACCAGGTCGTCGAATCCGGCCACGCGGAGATGGCCGGCCGCCCGAAGGCCTACCTGACGGAGGACATCGACCGCACCGTCGCCGCCGTCTGGACCGCCGACCCTGCCGCGGAGACCGTCCGGCTGCGCGGCACGCCCCGGCTCCGGGTGACCTACCGGGCGGCGAACCCGGGGTCCACCTTCGTCGCGTACCTCTTCGACACGGCCCCGAACGGCACGGCCCACCTCGTCACCCACGCCCCGTACAGCGACCTGAAGTCTCCGCCGGACAGCCTGATCAGCGCGGACATCGAGCTTCCAGGCCACGGCGTACGACGTGCGGCGCGGCCACCGCCTGATGCTGGTGATCGACGCGCGCGACCCCTTCTACGCCGACGCCAACCTGCCCCGCGCGACGCTGGCCTTCACCTCGCCGGAGGCCACCCCGTCGTACCTGGACCTGCCCCTCGGCTGATGCCGTGCGCCCGCCCAGCCGGTCCCCCGCGGCCGTCCGGGCGGGCGCACGCTCCACAGATGACGCACGCCGCACCGGTCCGGTTGCAGGGCCGCTCCGACTACGGCGTCCCGGTCCGGGGGCGCCGCGGGGGCCGGTGCCCCGAGCACGCGAACCCCCGTACGCCCCTCACCCCGCCCCGCCCCCGCCCGCCCCGGCCGTGGCGCGGAGGAGGTCGCGGACGAGGCCGAAGTCCACCGTGGCGGGATTGCGGAAGCGGAGGCAGGCCTTGCCCATGTCGTGGCCCGCCAGGCGGTCCGCGAAGGAGTCCCGGACGTCCGTGCGCATCAGGTAGAAGGAGATGTACTGCTTCTGGTTCGCCCAGGCGATCTCCGCCTCCGTCCCGCCCTCCCGCACGTAGACCGGCATGCCGTACGCGATGCCCTCCACGAAGCCCGGCAGTTCCGTCACGCACAGCTCGCGCAGTCGGGCGAGGGCCGCCCGGCGGGCTTCGGGGGCGGCTTCCAGGTAGGTGATGACGTCCATCAGGCCGGCTGCTTTCCGATCTGGGAGCGCACCGCGCCCATGCTGGCCGCGATGACGAGGGCGATGGCGAGGGCGTCCAGCGTCGACAGGGCCTGGTCCAGGACCAGGAACCCCGCCGTGGCGGCGATGGCGGGCTCCAGGCTCATGAGGATCGCGAAGGTCGGGGCGGGCATCCGCCGCAGGGCGAGGAGTTCGAGGGTGTAGGGCAGCACGGAGGACAGTACGGCCACACCGACGCCCAACGCGAGGGTGCTCGGGACCAGCAGGTCCGAGCCGGCTTCGACGACACCCAGCGGCAGCGACAGGACGGCGGCCGCGGCCATCGCGAGGGCCAGCCCGTCGGCCTGCGGGAAGCGGCGGCCGGTCCGCGCACTGAACACGATGTACGCCGCCCACATCGCGCCCGCCCCGAGCGCGAAGGCCGCGCCCAGCGGGTCCAGCGAGCCGAAGCCGAGACCGCCCCCGCCGTGCCCGGACAGCAGGACCACGCCGCCGAGGGCGAGGCCGGCCCACAGCAGGTTCACCAGGCGGCGGGAGACGACGACGGACAGCGCGAGCGGCCCGAGCACCTCCAGGGTGACCGCCGGGCCGAGCGGGATGCGGTCGATGGCCTGGTAGAAGAGGCCGTTCATGCCGGCCATCGCCACGCCGAACGCGACGACCGTGCCCCAGTCGGAGCGCGTGTACCCGCGCACCTTCGGCCGGCACAGGAGCAGCAGCACGACCGCGGCGGCCGCGAGGCGCAGGGTCACGACGCCCGCCGCACCCGCCCTGGGCATGATCATGACCGCGAGGGCGGCCCCGAACTGCACCGAGACGCCGGCCGAGATCACCAGTGCGACCGGCCCGAAGCGGGACCGGACCCCCTCTGCGGAGGCGTCGGGGAGCGTGGCGGCGGGAGCGGTCGTCGGGGACGCGGTAGGTGCGGGCATGCATCCAGCCTAAGCCCCGGTAAGGAGTGTCGCCGCTTCTCTTTCCTTACATCTTGACTAAGGCCGTGTGTCGGCCAACGACCCGTCCTCCGGCCCGTCCTCCAACCCGTCCGCGAGGAGTTCCACGAGGTGGCGGGCCCGCACCCCGCCCAGCTGGGCGATCTGGGTCCGGCAGGAGAACCCGTCGGCCTGGACCAGCGCGCCCGGCGGGGCCGCGCGCAGGGACGGCAGGAGCTGCTCCTCCGCACACGCCACCGACACCTCGTGGTGGCCGGGCTCGAAGCCGAAGTTCCCGGCGAGGCCGCAGCAGCCTCCGGCGGGCTCCCCCACGAGGCCGGCACGTTCGCGCAGCCGGCGGTCCGCCGCGTCCCCGAGGACGGCGTGCTGGTGGCAGTGGGTCTGGCCGACCACCGGACGGTCCAGGCGGGGCGGCCGCCAGTCCGGCGCGTACTCCTCCAGGGTTTCGGCGACGGTCCGTACGGCTGCCGCCAGGCGGGCCGCGCGCGGGTCGTCGGGCAGCAGGGCGGGGAGGTCGGCGCGCAGGGCCGCGGCGCAGCTCGGTTCGAGGACGGTGACCGGGCCGGGGACCTCGCCGACGGTGTCCAGGGTCCGGCGCAGGACCTTGCGGGCGCGGTCGAGGCGGCCGGTGGAGAGGTAGGTCAGGCCGCAGCAGACCCGGCCGCGGGTCCGGGGGACGGACACGTCCAGGCCGGCCGCGCGGAGCACGCGGAGCGCGGCGTGGCCGGCCTCGGGGGCGAGGTACTCGGTGAAGGTGTCGGGCCAGAGCACGACGGCGGGCCGCCCGGCGCCCCGCCGGCCGGAGGCCCCCGCGGGGCCGGGGCCCGCACTCGGACCCGGGCCCGCACCCCCACCCCGACCGGGCCCCGCACCCGGGCCCGCACCCCCGCCCGGGGCAGCCGGGGCGCGGCCCGGGCCCGCGATCCCCGTCGTGAACGGCCGCCTCGCCAGGGGCGGCAGGGCGCGCTCGCGGGCGAGGCCCGGCACCGGGAACGGCAGGAGGCGCGCGGCCGCGTTGACGGCGCCCGCCGCCCGCAGGCGGGCGATCAGACGCAGCCACCCCGGCAGCCCGCCCAGCGTGTAGTGGGCGAGCGGCCGGATCCGGCCGGCCCAGTGGTGGTGCAGGAACTCCGACTTGTACGAGGCCATGTCCACGCCGACCGGGCAGTCGCTGCGGCAGCCCTTGCACCCGAGGCACAGGTCGAGGGCCTCGGCGACCTCCGGCGAGCGCCAGCCGCCGGTGACGACCTCCCCGGCGAGCATCTCGTGCAGGAGCCGGGCCCGGCCACGGGTGGAGTGCTGTTCCTCGCCGGTGGCCCGGTAGGAGGGGCACATCACGCCGGGCCCGCCGGGCTCGGCCGTACGGCATTTCGCGACCCCGACGCACCGTGCGACCTCGGTGGCGAAGGGCGTGGCCGGGAGCACTTCGAAGCGGAGGTTCTCGTCCAGCCGGGCGGGCCTGACCAGCATGCCCGGGTTCATGCCGCCCGCCGGGTCCCACACGGCCTTGTACGCGCCGAAGAGCCGGATCACGTCCTGCCCGTACATCTTGGGCAGGAGTTCGGCGCGCGCCTGCCCGTCGCCGTGTTCGCCCGACAGGGACCCGCCGTGGGCGACGACCAGGTCGGCGAGTTCCTCCGAGAAGGCGCGGTAGCGGGCGACGCCGGCGGCCGAGGCCAGGTCGAAGTCGATGCGTACGTGGACGCAGCCCTCGCCGAAGTGCCCGTACGGGGTGCCGCGCAGCCCGTGGGCGGCCAGCAGGGTCCGGAAGTCCCGCAGGTACGCGCCCAGCCGGGCCGGCGGGACCGCGCAGTCCTCCCAGCCGGGCCAGGCCATCCGCCCGTCGGGGGTCCTGGTCGCGGTGCCCGCGGCGTCCTCGCGGATGCGCCACAGCGCCCGCTGTCCCGCCGGGTCCGTGACCACCAGTGCGTCCAGCGCGTCGGCGCCCCGTGCCACGGCCCGCGCCCCGCCCTCGTCCGGCATCTCCACGAACAGCCAGGCCCGGCCGCGGGGCATCCCGGCCGCGCCCCCGACGGCCGCCGCCCCGCCGAGCAGGTCCTCGGCCATGCCCTCGACCGTCAGCGGCCGGTACGGCAGCAGCCCGGCGGCGGCGTCCGCGGCCGCGCCCTCGTCGGCGTACCCGAGGACGGCGAGGGCGGGCGCGGGCGGCAGTTCGACGAGGCGCACCACGGCCTCGGTGACCACCCCGAGGGTGCCTTCGCTGCCGCAGAAGGCCTCGGCGAGCCGTACCCCGCGTTCGGGGAGCAGCGCGTCCAGGCCGCCGTAGCCGGAGATCCGCCGTGAGAAGCGGGGCGGCAAGCCGGTGCGCAGCAGGCCGAGGTGGGCGCCGACCAGTTCGCGCAGGCCGTGGGGGGCGCCGTCCCAGCCGGTGCCGATGCGGTGGGCGGCGCCCGCGTAGGTGGTGACGGCGAGCTCCGCGACGTTGTCGGCGGTGGTGCCCCAGGCCACGGAGTGGGCGCCGCACGCGTTGTTGCCGATCATGCCGCCGAGGGTGCAGCGGGAGTGCGTGGAGGGATCGGGGCCGAAGGTGAGTCCGTGGGGGCGTACGGCGTCCCGGAGCCGGTCGAGGACCAGGCCGGGCTGGACGACGGCGGTGCGGGCGGCCGGATCCACGGACACCAGGGCGTTCATGTGGCGGGTGAGGTCGAGGACCACGCCCACGCCGGTGGCCTGCCCGGCGATGGACGTGCCACCGCCCCGGGGGACGACGGGCACGCCGGCGTCGGCGCACACGCGCAGTGCGGTGGCGACGTCGACGGCGTCGCGCGGGGCGACGACGCCGAGGGGCACGCGGCGGTAGTTGGAGGCGTCCATGGTCACGAGGGCGCGTGCCGCGGCGCCGAAATCCACCTCCCCGCGCAGCTCCGCCCGCAATGTCCGCTCGACTTCACCGGGTGTCGTCACGAGGCCCAGCCTGCCACCGTCCGATCGGCGTCGCGCCGCGTCTCATCCGGTGGACGCGCTTCCGGAGCGTGGACCCGGACCCGATACGCTCCGCTCGTGGCTGAGATCCAGATTCCCGCTGACATCAAGCCCGCCGACGGACGCTTCGGCGCGGGCCCCTCCAAGGTGCGGACCGAGGCGCTGGACGCCCTCGCCGCCACCGGTACCTCCCTGCTCGGAACCTCACACCGCCAGGCCCCGGTCAAGAACCTGGTCGGATCGGTGCGCCAGGGCCTCCGGGACCTCTTCTCCCTCCCCGAGGGCTACGAGGTGATCCTGGGCAACGGCGGCTCCACCGCCTTCTGGGACATCGCGACCGCCGGTCTCATCGAGCGGAAGTCCCAGCACCTGACCTTCGGCGAGTTCTCGTCGAAGTTCGCCAAGGCCGCGAAGCTCGCGCCGTGGCTGGACGAGCCCTCGGTCATCTCCTCCGAGCCGGGCACGCACCCCGAGCCGGTGGCCGAGGCGGGCGTGGACGTGTACGCCTACACCCACAACGAGACCTCGACGGGTGTCGCGGCGCCGATCAAGCGCGTCGCGGGCGCGGACGACGGGTCCCTCGTTCTGGTGGACGCGACCTCGGGCGCCGGCGGCCTGCCGGTGGACATCACCGAGACGGACGTCTACTACTTCGCGCCGCAGAAGTCCTTCGCCTCCGACGGCGGTCTGTGGCTGGCCGCGTTCTCCCCGGCGGCTCTGGAGCGCGCGGCCCGCGTGCACGCGTCGGGCCGGCACATCCCGGAGTTCTTCTCGCTGCCGACGGCGATCGACAACTCGCTGAAGAACCAGACCTACAACACCCCGGCGCTGGCGACCCTGTTCCTGCTGGACCAGCAGCTGGAGTGGATGAACGGCCAGGGCGGCCTGGAGTTCACCACGGGCCGTACGGCGGCCAGTGCGCGCAACCTGTACGGCTGGGCGGAGGCGTCCAAGTACGCGACGCCTTTCGTCAAGGACGCCGACAAGCGGTCCGCCGTCATCGGCACGATCGACTTCTCGGACGACATCGACGCGGCGGCCGTGGCGAAGGTGCTGCGCGCCAACGGGATCGTGGACACCGAGCCGTACCGCAAGCTCGGCCGCAACCAGCTGCGCATCGCGATGTTCCCGGCGATCGACCCGGCGGACGTCCAGGCGCTGACGGCCTGCATCGACTACGTGATCGAGAAGCTCTAGCCGCGATCTCAGGCACGTCCGGAGCCCCCGGTGACTCGTCGTCGCCGGGGGCTTCCCGCTGCTCGGGGGGTGCGGGGCGCCTCGCCGGCCTCCTCGCGGGCGCCCGCTCCGCCGCCGGACACCGACGTCGTCGTGTTCGCCCACCTCACGGGCGAGGCGTGGCCCGGCACGCGATACCTTCAGGAGTTCCGCGGGAGTTCCGTGGGGCGATTCTTGGAGGCAGCGGCGTGAGCGTGCGAGTGACGGCGGCCCAGAGCGGCGTGGACCCCTTCGGCACGGCCCGGCTGCGGCGCGGCGTACTGGACGCCTGGGGCGCCGGCCCCGCCCGGTTCCGCGAGGACGCCAACGCCGAGGAGGACCTCGCCCTCGGCGGCTACCGGGACCGCCTCGTCGTCGAGCTGGCCCAGAACGCCGCCGACGCCGCCGCCCGCGCCAAGGTGCCCGGCCGGCTGCGGCTCACCCTGCACGAGGGCGAGGACGGGCCCGCGCTGCTGGCCGTCGCCAACACCGGTGCCCCGCTCGACGCGACGGGCGTGGAGTCCCTGAGCACCCTGCGCGCCTCCGCCAAGCGCGAGCCCGCCGCGGAGAGCGTCGGCCGGTTCGGCGTCGGCTTCGCCGCCGTCCTCGCCGTCTGCGACGAGCCCGCGGTGCTCGGCCGCCACGGCGGCGTCCGCTGGTCCCTCGCCGAGGCCCGCGAGCTGGCCCGCGAGGCCGCCGTCGGCAGCCCCGGCCTCGGCGACGAACTGCGCCGCCGCGACGGCCACGTACCGCTGCTGCGCCTCCCCCTGCCCGCCGAGGGGACCGCCCCCGAGGGCTACGACACCGTCGTGGTCCTCCCGCTGCGCGACGCCGCCGCCGAGGACCTCGTACAGCGGCTGCTCGCCGGTATCGACGACGCCCTGCTGCTGACCCTGCCCGGGTTGTGCGAGGTCGTCGTCGAGACCCCCGCCGGCTCGCGCACGCTGAACCGCCGCGACGAGGGCGCGTACACCGTCGTCGAGGACACCACCGGCTCCGGTACGCGGACCACCCGCTGGCGCACCGTCCGCCACGGCGGCGCCATCGAGCGGGCGCTGCTCGCCGACCGGCCCGTCGAGGAGCGGCTGCGGCCCTCCTGGGCGGTGTCGTGGGCGGTGCCCGTCGACGCCGACGGCGCCCCGCTGCGCCCGGCCACCACGCCCGTGGTGCACGCCCCGACCCCCACCGACGAGCCGCTGGGCATCCCGGCGCTGCTCATCGCGACGCTGCCGCTGGACACCAGCCGGCGCCACCCCGCGCCGGGACCGCTGACCGACTTCCTCGTGGAGCGCGCGGCCGAGGCGTACGCCGAACTCCTCGGCTCCTGGGACCCGGTGAGCACCGGGCTCGTGGACCTGGTGCCCGGCCCGCTCGGCAAGGGCGAGCTGGACGGGGCCCTGCGCGCCGCCGTGCTGCGCCGCCTCCCCCGTACGGCGTTCCTCGCGCCGGCCGCGCCGCCCGAGCACGCGGAGGAGCGCAATGCCCTGCGCCCCTTCGAGGCCGAGGTGGTGGAGGGCGCGGGCGCCGAGACGGTACGCGTCCTGGCGGAGGTCCTGCCGACCCTGCTGCCGGCCGGGCTGGAACGCCGCCCCGAGCTGCGCACCCTGGGCGTGGGGCGGCTCCCGCTGGGCGACGCCATCGAGCGGATCGCGGGCATCGAGCGCACCCCCGAGTGGTGGTACCGGCTCTACGACAGCCTCGCCGGGGTGGACCCGGACCGGCTGTCGGGGCTGCCCGTGCCGCTCGCCGACGGCCGTACCACGATCGGGCCGCGCCACGTGCTGCTGCCGTACGCGCAGACGCCCGCGGACCTGGCCCGGCTGGGGCTGAAGGTCGCCCACCCGGAGGCGGCGCACCCGCTGCTGGAGAAGCTCGGGGCCCTCCCGGCGACGCCGCGCGCCGTCCTGACGACCCCGCAGGTACGGGCGGCCGTCGCGGCCTCCCTGGATGCCGGGGAGATCTGGGACGAGGACGCCGACACGCTGGACGCCGACGAACTGGCCGAGGTGGTGCTGGGGTTGGTCCGTGACGCGGAGCTGGCGCCGGGCGACGAGCCGTGGCTGGGCGCGCTGGCCCTGCCCGACGAGGACGGGGAACTGACTCCCGCGGGTGAACTGCTGCTGCCGGACTCGCCGTTGGCGTCGGTGATCCGCGAGGACGAGGTCCCGTACGTGGACGCCGACCTGGTCGAGCGGTGGGGCGGGGGCCCGCTGACCGCGTGCGGGGTGCTGGCGACCTTCCAGCTGGTCCGCGCCACCGACGTGGTCCTGGACCCGGACGAACTGGAGCCGCGCGAGGGCGATTTCGCCGAGCCGGACGACGCGGGCCTGCTGGACGCGGTGGACGTGTGGTGCGAGGACGTGCTGGACCAGTTGCCGGACCTGCCCGTGCCGCCGGTGGCGACCGAGCTGGTCGCCGTGCGCGACCTGGACCTCGTCGACGACGACTGCTGGCCGCAGGCCCTCGCCATGCTGGCGCTGCCGCCGCTGCGGGACGCGCTGACCCAGCCCGTGCGGATCCTGCTGCCGGACGGCACGACGCAGTCGGTGCGCCCGTACACCGCGTGGTGGCTGCGCGACCACCCGGTGCTGGACGGCCGCCGCCCGGCGGGCCTGCGCGCGGCGGGCGGCGACCCGCTGCTGGAGGGCCTCTACACCTCGGCGGACGCCACCGGTTTCGAGGACGAGCAGGTGCTGCGGGCGCTGGGCGTACGGACCTCCGTGCCGGCCCTGCTGGACGAGCCGGGCGGCGCGGCCGAGCTGCTGGGCCGGCTCGCCGACCCGGACCGCGAAGTGACGGACCGCCAGCTGCACGGCCTGTACGGTGCGCTGGCCGATCTCGATCCCGAGCAGGTGACCCTGCCGGACGAACTGCGGGCGGTGGTGGACGGCGAGGTGCTCGTGGTGGACGCGGCGGACGCGGTGATCGCGGACGCCCCGGACCTGCTGCCGCTGGCGGCGGGCCTGCCGCTGCTGCCGGTGTCCCCGTCCCGGGCGGCCGACCTGGCAGACCTGCTGCAGGTGCGCCGGCTGTCGGACACGGTCCCGGCGGAGGTGACCACGCCGGGCGAGGAGCACGAGGTCCCGGAGTCGGTGCGGGTCCTGCTGGGTCCGGCGACCCCGGCGACGTACGTCGAGCACGAGGAACTGGTCGCGGGCGGGACGGAGCTGGACTGGCGGCGCACGCCCGACGGCACCCTCCACGCGTCCACCCTGGAGGGCGTGGCGGCGGGCCTGGCCTGGTCGGCGGGCCAGTGGCCGCGCCGCTTCGAGGTGGCGGCCCTGCTGGAGGACCCGTCCCGCACCTCGGAACTGGCCCGCGACCGCTGGTTCGACTAGCGGGTGCCCGGTGGATCGAGGTCGGACGGTCCGGGCTGTCCGCCGCCCGTGAGCAGGGGCAGGAGGTCGGGGCGTTTGGCGGTGCGGCCGTCGCCGGAGGAGCGGCCGCGCAGGCGGCGGCCCAGCCAGGGCCCGAGGAACGCGGTGGCCCAGCGCAGTTCGGCGGCGACGGCCGAGCGGCGCTGTGCGTCCGGCGGGGGCAGCGGCCGCGTCCAGGTGTCGTCGCTGCCCGGGAGGCCGACGGCGTGGGCGAGGGCGGCGGCGATGCGTTCGTGGCCGAGGGAGCTGGCGTGGAGGCGGTCCTCCGTCCACATCCGCGGGTCCGCCACGGCCGCCGGCAGGGCGGTCTCGGCGACGAACACCCCGTGCCGGGCGGCAGCGGCGCGGACGCGCTCGTTGAGTTCGAGCAGGCGGGGGGCCAGCGGCCGGGCGAGGGGCGCGATCCTGCCGATGTCGGGGAAGGTCACGGTCGCGACGTGCGCGCCGGCGGCCGTGAGCGCGGCGAACATCTCCTCCAGGTGCCCGGCGGTGTCGGCCGCCACGAAGCGGGGCCGCAGCACGTCGTTGACGCCCGCGACGACGGTCGCGATGTCGGGGCGCAGGGCCAGGGCGGGTGCCAGCTGCTCGGCGCGGACCTGGCCGGCGAGCCGTCCCCGTACGGCGAGGTTGGCGTAGAGCAGGCCGGGGCGGGCGGCCTCCAGGTGGTCGGCGAAACGGTCGGCGAAGCCGCGCAGGCCCGCGGTGTCGTCGCCGTCGCCGAGGCCTTCGGTCTGGCTGTCGCCCAGGGCGACGTAACGCCGGTACTCAGTGTGCGTCGGCACGGGTGGCCCGCCTCTCTCGCTCTCGCAGGACGGCCGCGCTGCGGCGGCACCAGTCGCGGTGGCCCTGCTCGAAGGCGATGCCGCGCAGACAGGTCAGGTACCCGCCGATCGTGTCGCCGCGGAGCAGGAACTCCTCCTCGGCGAGGTCGCCGCGCATTTTGCGCAGCACCCTGCCGAGCAGGTCGATCTTGGCGTCGGCGGCGGCCGCCCGCTCCTCCAGCTGGGCGATCACGGGCGCGGTGCCGATCCGGTCGGCGGTCTGCACCTTGACCAGGAGGTCGTCGCGGATGACGGACGGCTTCACGGCCGCCGCCGCGAACGCCTCCAGTTCGGCCCGGCCGGCGTCGGTGACCTGGAAGAGCCGCTTGTTGGGCCGGGCCTCCTGGACCACTTGCCGTCCCTCGACCAGGCCTTCCTTCTCCAGTCTGGCCAGCTCGGTGTAGAGCTGCTGGGGGGAGGCGTGCCAGAAGTTCGCGACGCCGATGTCGAACGACTTCGCCAGCTCGTAGCCGCTGAACTCACCGTCCAGCAGCGCCGCCAGTACGGCATGTCGCAGGGCCATCGCGGCCGCCCCTTCCCTTTTCCTCGTGCTCCCCCGCATGATACTCACGAAACTGACTAGTCAATTCCTTGAGTATCAGGAGGAGCCGTGGACCCCGTGACGGAGACCGCCGAACGCTTTCGTGCCGCCGTGGAGAAGCGCGACCCGGCCGCGCTGGAGGAGCTGTTCACCGAGGACATCCGGCTGTACAGCCCGGTGAAGTTCCGCCCCTTCGAGGGCAGGCCGATGGTGCTGGGCCTCTTCGGGGTCCTGCTGCGCGTCTTCGAGGACCTGCGCTACGTCGGCCACTTCGACGGAGCGACCGAGACCGGTGCGGACGGCACCGAGGCGCCGGCGTCGGTCCTGCCCTTCCGGGCCACGGTGGACGGCAAGGAGATCCACGGCATCGACATGCTGCACTTCGACGCCTCGGGCCGGATCAAGGAGTTCACGGTGATGGTCCGCCCCCAGTCCGCGGTGCACACCCTCGGCCAGGCCGTCCTGAGGGGCCTGCAGTCGGACGGCCTGGCGTAGGACCCCGCCGGTCGGGCCGGTCGGGCCGGTCAGGCCGGTCAGGCGGGGAACTTGCGGTCCACCCAGCGGAAGGTGAACTCGATGAGGGTCGCGGCGGCCGCCGCGACCGCCACCGCCGTCCACGGCACGGTGGCTCCGACCAGCTTGAGCTGGAAGAAGTCCTGGAGCCACGGCACGATCAGGACGACCAGGAACGCCCCGCCCATCGCCGCCACGAGGGCCAGGCGCCACCACGTGTACGGGCGCGCGATGATCGCCAGGACCCACATCGAGGTCAGGAAGAGCGTCAGCGTCGCGGCGCTGGCCTCCGCGGGCAGGGCGTCCGGGCCCGTGTAGTGGTGGCGGGCGATCAGATAGGTGACGAAGGTGGCCGTCGCCGCGATCACACCGCCGGGGATGGCGTACCGCATCACCCGTTTCACGAAGTGCGGCTTCGCGCGCTCCTTGTTCGGGGCCAGCGCCAGGAAGAACGCCGGGATGCCGATGGTGAGGGTGGACAGCAGCGTCAGGTGGCGCGGCAGGAACGGGTACTCGACCTGCGAGCACACCACCAGGATGGCCAGCAGCACCGAGTAGACCGTCTTCGTGAGGAAGAGGGTCGCCACGCGCGTGATGTTGCCGATGACCCGGCGGCCCTCGGCGACCACGGACGGCAGCGTGGAGAAGCTGTTGTTGAGCAGGACGATCTGCGCGACGGCCCGGGTGGCCTCCGAGCCCGAGCCCATCGAGACCCCGATGTCGGCGTCCTTGAGGGCGAGCACGTCGTTGACGCCGTCGCCGGTCATGGCGACGGTGTGGCCCCGGGACTGCAGGGCGCCGACCATGTCCCGCTTCTGCTGCGGGGTCACGCGTCCGAAGACGGAGTTGCCGTCGAGGACCTCGGCCATCTCGTCCTGCTCGGCGGGCAGCTTGCGGGCGTCCACGGTGTTCTGCGCGCCGGGCAGGCCCAGCTTGCCGGCCACCGCCCCGACGGAGACCGCGTTGTCGCCGGAGATGACCTTCGCCCTGACGTTCTGGTCCTCGAAGTAGCGCAGGGTGTCGGCGGCGTCGGGGCGCAGCCGCTGCTCCAGGACGACCAGGGCGGTCGGCCGGACCCCGGTGGCGACGGCCTCGTCGTCCAGTTCGCGGGCGGAGCGGGCGAGCAGCAGGACGCGCAGGCCCTGTTCGTTGAGGTCGTTGATCTCGTCGAGGGCGGGGTCGCCTGCGGGCAGCAGGACGTCGGGGGCGCCGAGCAGCCAGGTGTTGTTCTCGCCGTCGCCCTCGCTGAAGCTGGCGCCGCTGTACTTGCGGGCGGAGGAGAAGGGCAGGGACTCCGTGCACCGCCACTCGGCGCTGTCGGGGTAGGCGTCGATGATCGCCTGGAGGCTGGCGTTGGGGCGCGGGTCGGACTCGCCGAGCGCGCCGAGCACCTTCTTGACGTACGCCGGTTCCGCGCCGCCGAGCGGGCGGAGCTCGGTGACGTCCATACCGCCCTCGGTGAGCGTGCCGGTCTTGTCGAGGCAGACGACGTCGACGCGGGCGAGGCCCTCGATGGCGGGCAGCTCCTGCACGAGGCACTGCTTGCGGCCGAGGCGGATGACGCCGATCGCGAAGGCGACGGAGGTGAGGAGGACGAGCCCCTCGGGGATCATCGGCACGATCCCGCCGACGGTCCGGGCGATGGCGTCGTCGAGGTTGTTCTCCTTGACGACGAGCTGGCTGATGATCAGGCCGATGGAGGTCGGGATCATCATCCACGTGACGTACTTGAGGATGGTGGAGATACCGGAACGCAGTTCGGAGTGGACGAGCGTGAAGCGGGAGGCCTCTTCGGCCAACTGGGCGGCGTAGGCCTCGCGTCCGACCTTGGTGGCGGTGAACGCGCCGCCGCCGGCGACCACGAAGGAGCCGGACATGACCAGGTCGCCGGGCTTCTTCAGGACGGGGTCGGCCTCGCCGGTGAGCAGCGACTCGTCGATCTCCAGGCCGTCGGCCTCGCCGACGGACCCGTCGACGACGACCTTGTCGCCGGGGCCGAGTTCGATGACGTCGCCGAGGACGATCTCGGAAGTGGAGATCTCCGCGGTCCGGCCGTCGCGGCGCACGCTGGGTTTGGCCTCGCCGATGACGGCGAGGCCGTCGAGGGTCTTCTTGGCGCGCAGCTCCTGGATGATGCCGATGCCGGTGTTCGCGATGATCACGAAGCCGAACAGGCTGTCCTGGATCGGCGCGACGGCGAGCATGACCACCCACAGGACGCCGATGATCGCGTTGAAGCGGGTGAAGACGTTGCCGCGGACGATGTCGGCGGTGGAGCGCGAGGAGCGGACGGGGACGTCGTTGACGTCGCCGCGGGCGACGCGTTCGGCGACCTCGGCGGTGGTCAGTCCGCCCGGCTTGAACCGGGGCGCCGGTGGCCGCACGGGGTGCACCGGGTCGAGTTCCGCCCCGGCGTCGATGGCCGTCCCGGGGCCGCCGCCCGGCTCCCGGCCGTCATGGTCCGTCCTCGCCCGCTCCGTCATGGTTTCGACGGTAAGCGGGGTTGTATGGCTTCACCCGCCGAGAAGCCCGAAGACGCGACCTCGGGATGACCCGAATCGTCCCCGAGGAGGAGCCGAGGCCGCCCCCGCGACCGGTCGACCCCGCCGCGGGGCCGGGGACACTCCGGGGTGACCCCGCAGGCCGAGCGAATCCACCGCCCGGGAAAAGCTGCCCGGCCGCGGGCCCCGTCAGGCTGCCGCTCCGCCCGGCTCCTGCCGAGCCTGCGCAGCGGCCTCGGCATGGCGCTTCAGCGCCGCCTCGCGGCCGCGGACGTACCAGATGCCGATCAGGCCGAGGAAGCCGCCGGCCGCACAGGTCCAGACCCACCACAGCTGGCCGCGGTCGGCGAACCATCCGTAGAAGGGGAGCTGGACCACGAAGAGGACGAACCACAGGATCGTGCCGCCCGTGACCGTCGCGACGACGGGGCCCTCCAGGGGCTCGGGCGCCTCGTGCTTCGCAATCCATTTCGCCATGCCGCAAGTCTATGGGGGAGGCCGTCCGGCCCCCTCCGGCCGGGCCCGCCACGGGCCGCGCTGTCTACGCGCGGAGATGGACGGCCCTTCTCTCATGTGTTCATACTGAAACGGTTTGGGCGCGGCCCATTTTCGTCGTATGAACCACCAATGAGGACCGTATGAGCACCCCGGCCCCCGCCCCCGCACCCGCCGCTCCGGAGCCTTCCCCTCGGGAGCCCTCCGGCGGGCTGGACCGCTATTTCAAGATCTCCGAGCGCGGCTCGACCGTCGCCCGCGAGGTCCGCGGCGGTTTCGCGACCTTCTTCGCCATGGCGTACATCATCGTGCTGAACCCGATCATCCTGGGCAGCGCGAAGGACATGTACGGCCACCAGCTCGACAGCGGCCAGCTCGTGACGGCCACCGTCCTGACGGCCGCCTTCACCACGCTCCTCATGGGCGTCATCGGCAACGTCCCCATCGCGCTCGCCGCCGGCCTGGGCGTCAACACCGTCGTGGCCCTCCAGCTCGCCCCGCGCATGAGCTGGCCCGACGCGATGGGCATGGTGGTCCTGGCGGGCTTCGTCGTGATGCTGCTGGTCGCCACCGGGCTGCGGGAGCGCGTCATGAACGCCGTCCCGCTGGGCCTGCGCAAGGGCATCGCCATCGGTATCGGCCTGTTCATCATGCTGATCGGCCTGGTCGACTCCGGTTTCGTCTCCCGCATCCCGGACGCCGCGCACACCACGGTCCCGCTCCAGCTCGGCAGCGACGGCCACCTGCACGGCTGGCCCGTCCTGATCTTCGCGATCGGCACGCTGCTCACCCTCGCCCTGCTGATCCGCAAGGTCCCCGGCGCGATCCTGATCTCCATCGTGGCCATGACCCTCGTCGCGGTCGTCGTCCAGCTCGTCGCCGACCTGCCCGACTCCGGCTGGGGCCTGACCGTTCCGGCCTGGCCGGGCAACCCGGTCGCCTCGCCGGACTTCGGGCTCGTCGGCCAGGTCAGCCTGTTCGGGGGCTTCGGGAAGGTCGGGGTGCTCACCGGCATCCTCTTCGTCTTCACGGTGTTGCTGTCCTGCTTCTTCGACGCCATGGGCACGATCCTGGGCGTCGGCGACGAGGCCAAGCTGATCGACAAGAGGACCGGCGAGTTCCCCGGCATCAACCGCGTGCTCTTCGTCGACGGCCTCGCCGTCGCCTCGGGCGGCGCGACCTCCTCCTCGGCCACGACCTGCTTCGTGGAGTCCACGGCCGGGGTCGGCGAGGGTGCCCGTACGGGCCTGGCGAACGTCGTGACGGGCGGCCTCTTCACCGTGGCGCTGTTCCTCACCCCGCTGGCCACCATGGTCCCGTCGCAGGCCGCCACGCCCGCGCTGGTCGCGGTGGGCTTCCTGATCCTGGCGGGGTCGGTCAGGGACATCGACTGGAGCGACTTCACCATCGCCGTCCCGGCCTTCCTGGCCATGGTGATGATGCCCTTCACCTACTCGATCACCAACGGCATCGGCATCGGCTTCATCGCCTTCAGCGTGCTGCGCCTGGCGACCGGCCGGGGCCGTGAGGTCCCGACCGCCATGTACGTCGTGTCGGCGGTGTTCGTCTTCTACTACGCGATGCCCGCGCTGGGCCTCGGTTAGCCGCACGCCCCGCGGCGCGCGGGACGGGCTCACGTCAGCCCGTAGAACTTCTCCGTCTCGTCGACGGCCGCCTTGAAGCGCTCGTCGAAGTCGTCGCGAATGAGCGTCCGGACCACATAGTCCTGGACGCTCATTCCGCGTTTGGCGGCATGGATCCGGAGCCTGTCGAGGAGCTCCCCGTCTATGCGCATGCTCAGCACATGTGTCCCCATGGCGAAAGAGTCGGGGCACAGGGTGCGCGCGCGGGTCACTTTCGGCCGACCACTCACCCGTACGAGTGACGTGGCACATACCGGGCGCATGAGCGGGAAACCCGGTGTTCTTTAGCGAGAGTAATGAGTTATTCTAAATACATGCCTGACCTCTCCCATGGCTACGATGCTGCCGCCGTGAACGACCTCCGCTCCGCCGTCATGCGGCTGGGGCGGCGCCTGAAGCACCAGCGCGTCGACGAGTCGCTGAGCCCGACCGAGATGTCGGTCCTCGGCACCCTCGCCCGCTGCGGCCAGGCCACACCCGGTGAACTGGCGCGGCGGGAGCACGTCCAGCCGCCGTCCATGACGCGCATCGTCGCGTTGCTGGAGGCCAAGGGACTGGTCACGCTGGAACCGCACCCCGACGACCGCCGCCAGAAGGTGGTCCGCCAGACGGAGGAGGCCGAAGCGATGCTCGAAGAGAGCCGCCGCAAGCGCAACGCCTTCCTGGCCGGGCTCGCGGCAGAGCTGACCGAGGACGAATGGGCCAAGCTACGCGCGGCCGCACCCGTCCTGGAGAAGCTCGCGCACCTGTAAGGAACGACGCCAGGAGGCGAACGCTTTTGAGTACGGGAAACGGAGCAGATTCCGCACCCGGCCACATATCCACCCCCACGACCGCCGCGCGAACCGCCGCACCCGCGGCACCCGCGGCACCCGCGGCACCCGCGAGCAGGAACTCGATGTTCAGCTCGCTGAAGATCCGCAACTACCGGCTCTTCGCCACCGGCCAGGTCGTCTCCAACACGGGCACCTGGATGCAGCGCATCGCCCAGGACTGGCTGGTCCTCTCCCTGACCGGCTCCGCCTCCGCCGTCGGCATCACCATCGCCCTGCAGTTCCTGCCGATGCTGGTGTTCGGCCTCTACGGAGGCGTACTCGCCGACCGGCTGCCCAAGCGGCCCCTGCTCCTCGCCACCCAGAGCGCCATGGGCCTGACCGGCATCGCGCTCGCCGCCCTCACCCTCGCCGGACACGTCCAGGTCTGGCACGTCTACCTCGCGGCGTTCCTCCTCGGCCTGATCACCGTCGTGGACAACCCGGCCCGCCAGACCCTCGTTCCCGAGATGGTCGGCAAGGACCAGGTCGCCAACGCCGTCAGCCTCAACTCGGCCAACTTCCAGTCCGCGCGTCTGGTCGGACCGGCGATCGCCGGCGTACTGATCACCGCCGTCGGCTCCGGCTGGGCGTTCCTGCTGAACGGACTGTCCTTCGCCGCGCCCATCGCCGGCCTGCTGATGATGCGGACGAAGGAGCTGCACCCGGTCGCGCCCCGGCCCCGTGCCAAGGGCCAGCTGCGCGAAGGACTGCGCTACGTCGCCGGCCGGCCCGAGCTGGTCTGGCCGATCGTACTCGTCGGCTTCATCGGGACCTTCGGGTTCAACTTCCCGATCTGGCTGTCGGCGTTCGTGAGCGACGTCTTCCACGGCGACGCGGGCACCTACGGACTCTTCAACACCCTGATCGCGGCCGGCTCCCTCGCGGGCGCCCTGCTCGCGGCCCGGCGCGGACACTCCCGGCTGCGGCTGCTGGTGGCCGCGGCCGCACTGTTCTCCGTCCTGCTGCTCGTGACGGCCTTCGCCCCCGGCTTCTGGCTGTTCGCCGCACTGCTCGTACCGATCGGCGTCTTCGGTCTGACGGTGAACGTCACCGCCAACTCCAGCGTGCAGATGGCCACCGACCCCGAGATGCGGGGGCGGGTCATGGCCCTCTTCATGATGGTCTTCACCGGCGGCACCCCGCTGGGCGCCCCACTGCTGGGCTGGATCACGGACACCTACGGCGCGCGCATCGGCATGGCCTCGGGCGCGCTGATCTCCCTGGCCGCGTCGATCGGCGTCGCGGTGGTCCTGGCACGCGTCGGCAACCTCCGGCTGCGCGTCGGCCGGCACGGGGTGGCCTTCGTCCCGGCCGTTCCGCGCCGCCGTGAACTGGTGACGGTGGCCTGAGCCCGTCGCCTCCGGCGGGGTCCGGCGCCTCACGGGGCTCCGCCCGGACCCCGCCGGGCCGTCTCGGCCCCGCCGGCGTTCGCGGTGCGCGGGTCCGGGGACAGGAGCCCCGGCAGCGGCGCCGCACCCCTATACGCTCCTCGCATGAGACTGTTCGCAGCCGTCCTGCCGCCCGAGGAGGCCGTCGCCGCGCTCCGGGAAGCCGTACGGCCGGTCCGCGACGACCGGCTGACCTGGACCGCCGAAGCGGGCTGGCACTTCACGCTCGCCTTCATGGGCGAGGTGCGCGAGGACGTGCTGCCCGACCTGTACGACCGCCTGGAGCGGGCGGCCCGCCGTACGGCGCCGTTCACGCTGCGCCTGCACGGCTGCGGGCACTTCGGCGACCGGGCCCTGTGGGCCGGCGCCGCGGGGGAGCTCGACGCGATGCGCCTCCTCGCCGACCGGGCCGACGCCGCCGCGCGGCGGGCCGGGGTCCCCATGGAGCAGCACCGCCGGTACACCCCGCACCTCACACTGGCCCGCAGCCGCCACCACGCCGGACCGCCGCTGCGGCCGTACCTGGACGCGCTGGCGGACTTCGAGGGCACGGCCTGGCAGGTGGACGCGCTGAGCCTGGTCCGCAGCAACCTGCCCGTGGGCGGGGTGCCGGGCGAGCAGCCGCGTTACGAGACCGTGCGCGCCTGGCCGCTGGCCGGCTGAACCGGGAACGCCGTGAGGCGGCCCGTCCTGCAGGGACGGGCCGCCTCACGTGTCTTCACTCCAGTTGGTCACCGGCGGGTTTACCAGCCGCCGACACCGATCTCCTTGCGGGCGCCGAGGCCGCCGGCGCCGGTGCCCGGGTAGAGGAAGAGCTTGCCGGTGGAGTTCTGGACGGCGATCAGGTCGTCCGAGAGCTGCGAGTTCAGCAGGTCGCCGCCGATCAGGTCGGACATGCCGTTCCAGCCGCCCGAGCCGATCAGGATGCGCGGGCTCAGGTAGCCCTTGTCACCGGGGTACATGAACAGCTTGCCCGTGGACTTCTCCACCGCGACCAGGTCCTGGCGGCCGCTGTTGTTGAGGTCCATGCCGGTCAGGTTCGACATGCCGTTCCAGCCGCCGGAGCCGATCTCCTTGCGGGCGTTCAGGCCGGTGCCGTTGCCCGGGTAGAGGTACAGCTTGCCGGTGGACTTCTCGACGGCCGCCAGGTCGGCGATCTTGTCGCCGTTGAGGTTGAGGGCGGTCAGGTTGGACATGCCGTTCCAGCCGCCCGAACCGATCAGGACGCGGCTGCCGCCGGACGCGATCGTCGAGTTGTCGGCACCCTTGTAGAGCCACAGCTTGCCGGTGGACTCCTCGACCGCGACGATGTCGTCCTTCCCGTCGCCGGTGAAGTCGCCGCCGGTCAGGTTGGACATGCCGTTCCAGCCGCCCGAGCCGATCAGGACGCGGTTGCCGCCGGAGGCGATGGTGCCGTTGGAGGCACCCTTGTAGAGCCACAGCTTGCCGGTGGACGCCTCCACCGCCGCGACGTCCACCACGTTGTCGCCGTTGAGGTCGGCCGAGGCGAGGTCGACCATGCCGGTGGAGCCGGCGCCCCCGTCACCGGGGCCCTCGGGCTTCGGCTCCGGAGCCTTGGTCTCACAGTTCTTGCTGGTCAGCGACTTGGACCAGCGGTCGGAGCCGCCGAAGGGGGAGCCGTTGAACGTGACGCGCTGGTCGACGGTGTCGTGGCGCTGCTCGAAGTGGAGGTGCGGGCCGGTGGACCCACCGGTGCTGCCGACGATGCCGATCTGCTGTCCGGCCTTGACCGTGGCACCGGTGGAGGTGTTGAAGCCGTTGAGGTGGGCGTAGACGGTGGACCAGCCGCCGCCGTGGTTGATGACCACGTACTTGCCGTAGCTCGTGCCGCCCAGGTCCCTCACCTTGGACACGACGCCGTCGGCGCTCGCCACGACGGGGGAGTTGAGCGTCGAGCCGCCCTGCGTCCAGTCGATCGCGTTGGCGGACGGGCTGTGGTTGGGGCGGGAGGCACCCTGCCAGGTCTCGCCGCACTTGAACGGCATCTGGAAGTCGGGGCGGTCGTCGCCGGCGGTGGCCGCCATGGCCGACATCATCTGCGGGCCCTCGGGCAGCCCGAGGTCCTCCGCGGTCAGGACGGGCAGCTCGCCGTGCGGGTCCTCCGGGCCGCCGTCGGCGTTCGCGCCGCCGGCGGAGAGGGCCACGGCGGCGACGGTGGCGCAGACCAGGCCGGTGGCGATGCGGACCCGGCGGGACATCAGGCGGGAGAAGGAGGTGGCGGTGGTCTCAACAGACATGGGAATGCTTCCAAACCGGCACGAGGGTGCCAAAAAGGGTGTCAGGGAGGGGAGTTGCGAAGAAGAGCGGGCAGATGCCGTGGGCGGTGGGGCTACCAGCCGCCGGAGCCGATCTCCTTGCGCGCCCCCAGACCCGTGCCGGTGCCCGGGTAGAGGTAGAGCTTTCCGGTGGCCTTCTCGACGCCGACGAGGTCGTCGTTCGCGTTCGAGGTGAAGTCGCCGCCGATGAGGTCGTTCATGCCGTTCCAGCCCCCGGAGCCGATCTCCGTACGGGAGTTCAGGCCGGTGCCGTTGCTGGTGTAGAGGTAGAGCTTGCCGCTGGCCTGCTCGGCGCCGACGACGTCGGTCCTGCCGTCGTTGTTGATGTCCATGCCGACCAGGTCGTGCAGACTGTTCCAGCCGCCCGAGCCGATCATGACGCGGCTGCTGCCGCCGCCGACGGATCCGGCGCCGTTGCCCTTGTAGAGCCACAGCTTGCCGGTGGACTTCTCGACGCCGGCGAGGTCCGCCTTGCCGTCGCCGTTGAAGTCGCCGCCCATCAGCTCGGCCATGCCGTTCCAGCCGCCCGAGCCGATCTCCTTGCGGGCGGAGAGGCCGCTTCCGGTGCCCGGGTAGAGGTACAGCTTCCCGCTGGCCTCCTCGACCGCGACGATGTCCTCCTTGCGGTCGCCGTTGAAGTCGCCGGCGGCCAGGTTGGCCATGCCGTTCCAGCCGCCGCTGCCTATCTCCACGCGGTTGCCGCCGGAGGCGATGGTGCCGTTGGAGGCGCCCTTGTAGAGCCACAGCTTGCCGGTGGAGGCCTCGACGCCGACCACGTCGTCCACGGAGTCGCCGTTGATGTTGGCCGCGACGAGGTCGGTCATGCCGGGCTTGGGCGCCGGCGGGGCGGTGACGTCGTCGGCGATGTTCTTGTAGCGGACGGGCTGGTAGGGGCCGTAACCCGGGTAGTACGGGTAGTCGTAGACGCGGTGGTGGACACCGCTGGGGGTGAAGTCGAAGCCCCAGTACTGCGTGCGGTCGGAGTTGGCCCACTTCTCGAAGAGGACGACGTGCCCGGAGGAGCCGGCGTCGTCGTCCAGGAGGGCGTCGCCCGCCTTCAGTTCCGACTTGGTGATGGACTCGGTCACCCCGCGGGAGGCGAAGGAGTTGGTGGCCGGCTGGAAGTCCAGGTCCCAGGCCATCGAGACGAACCCCGAGCAGTCCGTGCGGTATCCGCCGTGACGGCCGCCGCTGCTGTAGTCCAGGCCGATGCCGACCCAGCTCTTGGCGCGGGCGATGACCGAGCTGCGGGTGATCGTCGTGGTGGTCGCCGCGGCGAAGGCCGTGGCCCGGAACTCTCCGTCGACCGCTTCCTCCTCGCCCTGGCCGGGGCTGCCGAAGTCGGGGTTCGCGGGGGGCTCGGCGGTGACGGCCGCCGGGGCGGCGACCGCCGCGGAGTCGACGGCGACCACGGTGCCGGCGGCGACGGCGCCGGCGATCAGGGCGGCGACGGCCGCGTGGCGGGTTCTGGGCAGGTGTCGGGACATGGCTGTGCTCCGGTTCTGGCGGGTCAGGAGGTCTGGGGGCCGGGAGCGGGGGCTCGACCGGCGGTACGGCGGGTGCGACGGATGCGGTGTTGAGGTGTGGGGCGTGGCGGACGGACAGCTGTCCTGCAGGCACAGCGGTCCCGCGCGGTGGTGCGGAGGCTGCGAGTGGTGTGGGTGGTGCGGTGGTGCGGTGGTGGCTACGGCCGACGGCGGTGGCTACGGCCGGCGACGGTGGCTACGGCCGGCCGCTCTCCTGGATCGGCCCGGCGCCGGCGGTGCCCGCCGACCCGGCCGTTCCGACCGCCGGCACCGGGTGGGCCGGGGCGTGGGCGGAGGCCATGGGGGCGACGGAGGTGATGCCGAGGGTGAGGGCGACGACCGCGGTGGCCCTGAGGATTCCGGTACGCATGGGGTGCTTCGTCCTTCCGAAACGACATGATCTGATGGCGTGAACCCATCGCCCCAGGACGTCCCGCGGTGGCGTCCGTTGAAGGGCTTTCAGGGCCTTCGGTGCTCGTCTCCGGGGGGCTGCCCCGGTGACAAGCAATAGATTCGCCGCTGCCCGGGCCGGGCGGAAGAGAGATCGACTGGCCCGAACGGGCCATGGCCGGTCCTGGCCACGATGGCCTGATCCGGCCCCTCCTTCCGCCCGCTGCCCCTCCCCCGCACCCCCACCCCCGGCACCCCCACTCCCCCGCACACGCAGAAGCCGCCTGGCCGGACCACTCTCGTGGTCCCGCCAGGCGGCTTCCTGCGGACACTCCCTACGCGCGGGCCGGCAGCCAGCCTTCCTGGACGGCGCGGACGCCGGCCTCGAAACGGCTGCGCGCGCCGAGCCGTTCCATCAGGTCGTTGGCGATGCGCCGGGCCGTGCGCGAGGAGACGCCCAGCCGCTTGGCTATCGCGTCGTCGGTATGCCCTTCCGCCAACAGCCGCACGGCTTCGGCCTGTTGAGCCGTCAGACCGTCCGGGCCCAGGACCGCCACCTCCGCCAGCGGCTGCGCCGCCGCCCACGTCGACTCGAAGAGCGCGCAGAGGGCGACCAGCATGCCGTGCCCGGTCAGGACGACCGCGCCCGCCGCGGAGTCGTCGCTCACCGGGATCAGCGCCGTCCTGCGGTCGACGATGAGCATGCGCGTCGGCAGGGTCGCCACCGTGCGGACCTGACCGCCCAGCTCCGTCAGCCAGTTGGCGTGCTCGACGGAGGGCCTGCTGTTGCGCACGCTGTCCAGGTAGAGGGTGCGCATGCGCACGCCGCGTTCGAGGAGCGCCCGGTTCAGGGGGCGGGAGGCGGCCAGCGCCGACTCGCTCAGGGTGGCGTCCGGCGAGAAGGCCAGCAGCTCCTCCTTCGTCTCACGGGTCAGCGCCACCAGCCGGTCGCGGACCGCGTCGAGGCCGATGAGCTGTTCCACCCCCGGGTGGCTGGCGGCCGGGCGCAGCTCCGAGTACTCCGAGATCAGCCTCGCCGCGGCGGCCCGGGACGCCTCCAGCCTCTGCTGCTGCGCGGCGAGTTCCGCCTGGCCCCGGGCCATGAGGATCTCCATCCCTATGTCCGGGGAGACGGCCCGCAGCCGCCCGCTGTCGTTCGCCGACGGCTGGACCAGAGCCAGCTCGCTCAGCAGGTCCAGCGCCTCGCGCACGTCACCTTCGCCGATCCCCACGGCGACGGCGAGCGCGGTCACGCCCGATCCGGGTTCCATGAGCATGGCCCGGTAGACGGCCTCGGCTCTCGCGTCGAGGCCCAGTTCGGTCAACATGTGTATCCCCCCACCCCGTTGGCACTTCGATAGGGAAGATCATCTCAAAGAAGCACCGTCGGGCCAGATGTGTCCACGGCCACAACCGGCCAGCCGCATCGGTGTCCCGCACGGCCCGGTAGGGGCGACGGTGGGGGCATGTACCTCGTCCACGCCCGTCTGCGGACGGTTCCTCCGGCGGAAGTGCCCGTCGACCTGCGCGAAACGGCCCGGGCCGGGCTCCGCCCGCGGGACCGGGTGGAGCACCTGGCCGTGCATCCGCAGTCCGCGGAGCACTTCACCCTCGGTTTCTACCTGCTCTCGGCCTCCCTCGCCGAGGCGGAGCGGCACGCCGAGTCCGTCTGCCGCCGCCTGCTCGGCGCGCGGGCGCTGCCTCCCGCCCGGCTGCTCGACGTCGGCGTCCCGCTGATGCCAATGTCGGTGCCGCAGCTGCGGAGCGGCTGACCGCCGCCGCCTGTCCTCATCCGTCCACGGACGGTTTGGGCCAGCCGAATCCCCTTCTCCCCCCGCTGAGCTGCGGCTTAGCTGTGTCTCACCGGAAAGGGACAGCGCCACCGCGGGGCGCCGGACCGACCGGGAAGCCATCGCCGTCACGCCTCAGGGCACCTCGAAGGGACACCGGACACCATGAACACCACCCTCATCGCCAAGGCCGCCGCGGTCGTCGCCCTCGCCCTCGTCCTCGGTGCCCCCGCCGTCGCCTCCGCCGCCCCGCTCACCGCCGTGAAGCCGCCGGTCGCCGCCCAGAACGGCGACATGAGCTGGCAGTGACCGCCCGGCCACGGCCGGCAGCCCACCCACCACGGCACAGCCCCTGCGTCCACGATGCGGGGGCTGCCGCGTTAGGCTCGACGGGTGGATCCCAAGACCAGAAACCGTGTGATGGCCGGTGTGCTCGTGCTGATGTTCCTCGTCGTCGCCGTGGCGGCCGCCGTCGGCCAGTAGCCCCACGACGGCCGCGGCGGACGACCGCCGCCTACCAGGCGAAGGCCTCCGGCGAGGGCCCGGGGCCGGGGAAGATCTCGTCCAGCCCGGCCAGCACCTCCTGGCTCAGTTCCAGCTCCACGGCGCGCAGTGCCGAGGCGAGCTGCTCCGGCGTACGCGGACCCACGATCGGCCCGGTGACCCCGGGGCGGGTCAGCAGCCACGCCAGTCCGACCTCGCCCGGCTCCAGTCCGTGCTTGTCCAGCAGGTCCTCGTACGCCTGCACCTGCGCCCGTACGGGCTCCTCGCGAGGGCGAGTGACTCGCCCGTGTCCTTCCCTCTTCCGTACACGTTTGCCACGTCGAACGATTCTTTTTGATGCCGCACGCCGGCACCGCATGGGGTGGGAGAGCAAGTGTCACGAGTCCTGGGAGTCGTCCGTCTGTCCAGAGCCACGGACGAGACCACATCGCCTGAGCGCCAGCGCCTCTCTATTCGGCGATGGGCCGACCGGAACGGGCACGTGGTCATCGGCTGGGCCGAAGACGTCGACGTATCGGGCGGTGTCGAACCATGGAAACGTCCGGGATTCAGAGAGTGGCTGCCCTCCACGATCGGAAAAGAGGTCAGCCCGATCGAGAACCGGATCGCGCTGGAGCAGTCTCGTGCCGACGCGTACGACATCATTTGCGCGATGAAGCTCGACCGTCTTTCACGACGAGTGCTCCACGTACACGCTCTCCTGGAGTGGTGCGACAAGCATGGCAAGGAAGTCGCCACCGCTGAGGACGGCATCAATCTGAGCACCCCGATGGGCAAGCTGCTGTTCAGCCTGATCGCTAGCTTCGCTGAAGGCGAACTCGAAGCCATCAAGGCCCGGGCGAAGTCCTCGTACAGGCATCTTGTGAATGAGGGGCGATGGCGCGGGGGCAGGATTCCCTACGGCTACCGGGCCGAGAAGCGGGACGACGGTGCGGGTTGGCGGCTCGTCCCGGACGACTATGGCACGGACACCGCCGGGACGCTGCGCGAGATCGTCCGTCGAATCATCGAGGGCGAGTCGGCCAACAGCATCGCACGATGGCTCAACGAGGAACCTGGCAAGACCCCGTCGTCGCTCGATGCGCAGCTGATCAGGAGCGGCAAGCCGCCCAAGGGAGGTCGGTGGACTGCCGCGAACACGGCAAAAGTGGTGCGCTCCCTGAACGTACTCGGCCAGATGGAGGTGACGGAGGAGGTCGTCATCAACGGCCGGAGGACGAAGCGGGCTCGCCTCGTCCGTGACCTGGAAGGACGCCCTCTGCAGCGTGCACAACCGCTTATCTCGCAGGAGGAATGGGCCCTCGCCAACCAGAGGTTGAGCGAGAACACCAGCAAACGCAGTGGTAGCAGGAAGGGCGGCTCCCCGATGCTCAGAGTCGCCTTCTGCGCATGCGGGGAGCCCGCATACCTCGGCCCGGGACGGAGCTGGCCGTACTACCGCTGTGCCTCCCGCATCACGCACAAGCCCTGCCCCACTGGCAACAAAGGCATCGCAGCACATGTGCTGGAGGGCGCAGTCGAGGAGATCTTCCTGCGCATGGCCGGCGATGTCGAAATCGTGCGAAGGGTCTTCCGCCCGGGCGTCGACTTCACGCGAGACATCGAGGAGGCCAATCGCGCCCTGGCGGAACTCCGGGAGGATCGCGTAGCCGGCCTGTACTCCAGTGAGCTGGGCAGACAGGAGTACCAAAGAACGTACAAACGACTGGACGCGCAACGCGAGCAGCTCATGGCGCAGCCGACCCGGCCGGACAGTTGGGACGAGATCCCGACGGGTGAGACCTACCGGGAACGTTGGGCGCAGCTGTCGACCCAGCACGAGAAGGGCAGGGAACTGCGGGCTGCTGGCATCAAGGCCGTCATTCACGCCGAGGAGCTCCCGTCCTGCACAGCTGTAAGAGCCTCGTCCCGTGGAGCTCATGACGGCATGTGGCAGCAGGAGAGCGGCCGTGTGCAGGTCCTCATCCCGATGGACTTCGAGCGACGTGTCCGCGACACGGCGAGCGTGCACAGCGACAGCTGACGGTGGGGCTCCCTCCCCTTGAGGTGGGCACCTCGCCACGGCACGCTGCGAACGCATCGGCGGCACGTGCCGCTCTTGCCTGAAGTGCACTCGAAGCAGTTGGCTTGGGTCCCATGAAGTACACGCAGCTCGGACGCACCGGACTCAAGGTCAGCCGACTCGTCCTCGGCACGATGAACTTCGGTCCTCAGACAGATGAACCGACCAGCCACGGCATCCTGGACTCAGCCCTCGACGCAGGCCTGAACTTCGTGGATACCGCCAATGTGTACGGATGGGGGGAGAACAAGGGTCGCACCGAGGAGATCATCGGCACCTGGTTCGCGCAGGGCGGCGGCCGGCGTGAGAAGACGGTGCTGGCCACCAAGGTCTACGGTTCGATGTCGCGCGAGGGAGACACCTGGCCCAACGAGGATCGGCTGTCGGCTCTGAACATCCGCCGGGCGGTCGAAGCCAGTCTCAAGCGGCTGCAGACCGACCACATCGACCTCTACCAGTTCCACCACATTGACCGCCGGACCCCCTTCGAGGAGATCTGGCAGGCCGTGGACGTGCTCATCCAACAGGGCAAGATCCTTTACGCGGGCTCTTCAAACTTCCCCGGCTACAAGATCGCCCAGGCCAACGAGACTGCCGCCCGGCGCGGGATGGTCGGCCTGGTGAGCGAGCAGTGCCTCTACAACCTCGCGGAGCGGCGCTCCGAGATGGAGGTCATCCCGGCGGCACAGGAGTACGGACTCGGCGTCATCCCGTGGTCCCCGCTGCACGGCGGGCTGCTGGGCGGGGTCATCAAAAAGGAGGCCGTCGACGGTCGGCGTGTGTCCGGGCGGTCGGCGGACGCCCTCGCGAACAGCGCAGTACGCGCACAGGTGCAGGCGTACGAGGACCTGCTCGACAAGCACGGCCTGGAGCCGGGCGAGGTCGGGCTGGCCTGGTTGCTCACCCGGCCGGGGGTGACGGGCCCCATCGTCGGCCCGCGTACCGCCGAGCAACTGGAGAGCGCCCTGCGGGCGCTGGAAATCGAGCTGAGCGAGGAAGTGCTGGCCGGGCTGGACGAGATCTTCCCCGGTCCGGGGCCGTCCCCGGAGGCCTTCGCCTGGTGATCGGGTAGCGCTGCGTGCTGCCGTGGCCCATCGCCGGCCACGGCAGCACGCTCGGCTGGCACAACCAAGGAAAGCAAGACCCCCGCGCACAGGGCGTGTTACGGGTCGTGCTCGGGGCGGTAGGGGCCGCCGAGGCCCCAGGCCTGGTGGAGGACCGCGGCGAATTCGCCCGCCAGGCGGTGCTCGCCGGAGGCGTTCGGGTGAGTGCCGTCGTAGGTGTCCCGGTGGATGTCGTACGCGGCCGGGCGCGCGGCCAGCAGGATCGGCGAGGCGTCCGTGGTGAGGTCGGCGACCGCCTTCGCGAGGAGGTCGTTGAAACGGTCCACCTCGGCCGCGAAGGGGGCGTCCTCCTCCGCCCGGCTGTTCGGGATGACGGGCAGCAGCACCATGCGGATGGCGGGGCGGGCCTCGCGGGCGCCGGCGATGAAGCCGCGGACGTTGGCGGCGGTCTGCTCGGCGTCGGTGTAGAAGCCGAGGTCGATCAGGCCGAGGGAGACCAGGAGCACGTCCGGGCGGTGCTCGGCGACGGTCTCGCGCATGACGGGGGCCATGTGCTGCCAGCCCTCGCCCCAGCCGGCGAGGTGGCGGCGGGCGTGCTCCGGGAAGCCCGGGTCGGCGTACGCGTGGCTGACGGCGGCGTCGGCGGTGGTGTCGTAGACCTCGCAGCGCGGGCCGACGATCCGGTAGGGCCCGCCGAAGGTGGAGTCGAGGTGCCGCCACATCCGGTAGCGCCAGGTGTAGTCGCCGGCGCGTCCGATGGTCATGGAGTCGCCGACGAACATGAAACGCATCCGGTCATCATCGCGGATCGCGCGGCGGAAACACCTGTGACGCCGGACACGCGGCAGGTACTGGCAGGCTGGGAGAATGCGCCCGTCCCCGCCGTCCGCCGCCGCCCTCGCGGCCGCCGCCGCCACCGCCCTCGCCGCCGCCACCGCCCTCGTCGTGCTGCCGGGCCCGGCGTACGCGGCGCAGTCCCCGGGGGCGTCCTCGTTCACCATCTCCGATCCGCGGATCAAGGAGTCGAGCGGGCTGGCGGCCAGCAGGCTCCATCCGGGGGTGTACTGGACGCACAACGACAGCGACGACGGCCCGTACGTCTACGCGGTGGACTCGGCCACCGGCACCACCGTGGCCCGGGTGACGCTGACCGGCATCGGCAGGCCCCGTGACGTCGAGGCGATCTCGCTGGGCCCGGACGGGCAGCTCTACGTCGGTGACATCGGCGACAACCGGGGCGGCACCTGGGACCACGTGTGGGTCTACCGCTTCCAGGAGCCGCGGCAACTGGGTGATGTCACCGTCAGAGCAACGCAGTTCACGGTGCGGTACGAGGACGGGCCGCGCAACGCCGAGTCCCTGATGGTGCATCCGGTGACGGGCCGGGTCTACATCGCGAGCAAGGACGAGAGCCGGGGCGGGCTGTACGAGGGGCCCGCGCAACTGTCGGCGGGCGCGGACAACGTCTTCCGGCGGGTCGCCGACGTCCCGTGGGTGACGGACGGGGCGTTCTCCCCGGACGGCAACCGGCTGACCCTGCGCGGCTACTTCACCGCGCGGACGTACCCGTGGAAGGACGGCAGGCCGGAGGGCGAGGGGGAGCGGGTGGACGCGCCGTGGCAGGGACAGGCGGAGTCGGTGACGTACAGCGCGGACGGCTCCACGCTGATGTTCGGCTCGGAGGGCGCGAGCAGCCGGGTGGTCGCGGTCCCCGCGGCCGGGGCTCCCTCGCCGGGCGGTTCGGCCTCGCCGCAGCCGGGGTCGCCGCCGGACGCGGCGACCTCACCGGAGCCGACGGGCAGCTTCGGCAAGGGCGCGCTGGTCCTGGCGGGCGGCCTGGTCCTGGTGTTCGGTGCGAAGCGGCTCTTCCGCCGCCGCGCACGGGACTGACGCGCGGGGCCGCCGCCCCGCCGGCAGGGCCGTACGGGTTACGAGTGGCCGAGGTCCAGGTCCGCGGCCCGGTCGTCCGGGGCCGGGACCGAGCCGGTGTCCGCGGCGGGCCGCAGGACGAACTCGTCCGAGGCCATCGAGTCCAGGACCGGCGGCGCCGGGCGCAGCGGCGCCGGCATGACCGCGGCCTCGGAGTGGCCGCCGCAGCCGTAGGACAGCGACACCAGGCGACCGTCGGCCGGGCTGAACTCGTTCGCGCAGACGCCGAAGGCCTGGCCCAGCGAGCCGCCCACGGCGACGAGGAAGCCGCAGGAGACGCAGGAGGCGGGTGCGGCCTGCGCCATCGGGGTCTTCGCGCCGAAGGACTCGTCCCAGCGGTCGGCCGCGCTGTGCAGCCCGTACCGGGAGAGCACGCGGGCCCGGCGCATGCCGAGTTCCTCGGCGACGGAGGTGATGGAACCGCGGGCGGGGACCGTCACGCGGTCGGTGACGTCGGCGTCCTCGGCCTCGACCAGTTCGGCCATCTCGGTGGAGACGACGGAGTTCGGCGGCGGGGCGTCCTCGCCCGACCAGCCCGGCTCCAGGCGCAGGTCGTCGGCCTCGGTGGGCAGCAGGTCACCGGGGCCCATGTCGCCGGGGCGCAGCCGCTCGCTCCACGGCACCCACTCGGGGGCCAGCAGGGCGTCGTCGCCGGGGAGCAGCACCGTTTCGTCGAGGGTGACGTTCTTGGCGCGGGAGGCGCGGGCCACGGTGACGGCCCAGCGCCAGCCGCGGTATCCCGGTTCCTTGGACTCGAAGAAGTGGGTGACGACGCGGTCGCCCTCCGCCACCGCGGAGACGTGTGCGCCCACCACACCGGGGAAGGCTGCCTCTTCGGCGGCCGCGCGGGCGAGTTCCACCGCCTCGACGCAGAGGCGGTCGGGGGTACGCGGGGTACGGCTTCGCGTCGTCGCAGCACTCACTGGTCTCGTTCTCTCCTACGCCGTCTCACGTGTGCGCCGTCCGTACTGTCGTCCACAACGACCCGGTGGTGCTGTCCGTACGAGGCGCGGGCGGAGCGGACCAGAGGGCCGCGTCGACGTCCGCACCCGATCGGACTCCGGGCGCACCTCACTGCGATCCATTCTGCGGGATCACGAAGAGGCGCGCGGCCAGGAGCAACCGCCGGTGGCGCGCTACGCACGCTACCTCCTCTTAAGCCCTGGGCACACATGCAAGGTCCGATTCGCGGACAAGCCGCCGGTTCCGCGACGCGCCGGGAGGCGCCCCGCGGGGGCCGGGTGGGGCACTATGTCGAGTGTGGCACCCGTACGGTCGTCCGACGACGGCTCGGGACCGGCCAGGCGGGCCGGCCGGGCTGTCGGGCGTGCCCTGCACCGTCCGATCACCGGTCCGGCCAAGGGGATCCGGCGGGCCACGCACGCGCACGGGGCGGGTGAATCGGGTCTGGGCAAGCTGATCGAGCTGCACGCGATCAACGGCGCCGGCGACATGATGATCACGGTGGCGCTCGCCTCGACGGTGTTCTTCTCGGTGCCCACGGACGAGGCACGGGGCCGGGTGGCCCTGTACCTGGCGATCACGATGGCGCCGTTCACGGTGCTGGCACCGGTGATCGGTCCGCTGCTGGACCGGCTCCCGCACGGGCGGCGGGCCTCGATGGCGGCGGCGATGCTGGCGCGGGCGGTGCTGGCGCTGCTGATGTCGGCGGTGGTGGCGACGGGGGGTCTCCAGCTGTATCCGGAGGCGCTGGGCGTGCTGGTGGCGTCCAAGTCGTACGGGGTCGTGCGCAGTGCCGTGGTGCCCCGGCTGCTGCCACCGAAATTCTCACTCGTCAAGGCGAACTCCCGGGTCACGCTGGCCGGGCTGCTGGCCACGGGTGCGGCGGCGCCGGTGGCCGCCGGACTGAACTCGATCGGGCCGCAGTGGCCGCTGTACGGGGCCTGCGTCATCTTCCTGGGCGGCGCCTTCGCGGCGTTCACGCTGCCGCACAAGGTGGACGAGGCCAGGGGCGAGCGGCGCGCCCGGCTGTCCACGCACGAGGCGCACTCGAAGCGGCCGGGTCTGCGGACGGTGAGCCGCAGCGTGCTGTGCGGGCTGCTGGCGAACGCGGCGATGCGCGGGCTGTCCGGGTTCCTGATCTTCTTCCTGGCCTTCCTGCTGCGCGAGCACCCGCTGGCGGGGCAGAGCGCGGCGGTGTCGCTGGGCATCGTGGGGGTGTCGGCGGGCGTGGGCAACGCCTGCGGTACGGCGGTGGGCGCGTGGCTGCGGGCGCGGGCGCCGGAGGTGATCGTCGCGTCGGTGCTGTGCGTGACGCTGGGCGTGGCGGTGCTGGCGGCGGTGTTCTACAGCGGGGTGTTCGTTGCCGTGCTCGCCGCGACGGCGGGGTTCTGCCAGGCGCTGGCGAAGTTGTCGCTGGACGCGATGATCCAGCGCGACGTGCCCGAGGCGGTACGGACCTCGGCGTTCGCCCGTTCGGAGACGGCTCTGCAGGTGGCGTGGGTGCTGGGCGGGGCGATCGGCATCGTCCTGCCGCTGAACGGCGTACTGGGCATGGCGGTGGCGGCCGCGATCGTCGCGCTCGGCGCGACGATGGCCGTCCGCGGTGCCCTGTCGGCCCCCCACCACCACCCCCGGCAACGCCCGTCCCGCCCCAAGGTCGCCTGACCCCGACTCCCGCCGCCCACTCCAGCCCCCGCCGGCCCATCCCAGCCCCGCCGGCGGCGCGGGGGCCCGGGGGCAGCGCCCCCGCAACGGCGCCGCACCCGGCACCGCACCGCCACCCCCGCGGGAGCCACCGGCGGGAGCCACGCCGGTCGGCGGTACCCCATGCAGCGGCGCAGCCCAAGGGCCCGATAGCCTTCGGCTCATGACCGCACCGCTTTTCTCGGGTAGGGCCCGCCGCAGCGTCGCGGCCCTCGGAGCCGTGTCCGCCGGCCTCCTCCTTCTCTCCGCCTGCGACAAGCCGACCCCGCTCGCGACCGTGACGGTCGGCAGCTCGTCGGTGTCCGCCGAGGCCTCTTGCCACAACGACGGCAAGGAGCTCTCCATGGACGAGGTCCAGGAGTGCCTCACGAACCTCAAGAACCCCAAGACCATCAAGTACGGCCGCGGCGAGACGCTGCGCCTCGGCGTCGAGCCCGAGATCGTCGAGGACGGCAAGCGCTGGTCGGCGGTTCTCGACGGCCAGCCGATCACCGAGCCCTCGTCGAGCACGTACCGCAGCTTCCCGAACGCCGACGTCTTCGCGACGGGCGGCCAGGGCGAGGCCCCGACCTCGAAGAAGCTCGCCTTCCTGCAGATCGGCGAGGACGGCAAGCCGCTCGCCGTCTGGTCCTTCAACCTCAAGCTCAAGTAACCGGACGACACCGGTGCGCGCGCTCGTCGTGACGGCGGTGGGGGCGGAGTCGGACTCCGTCCTCACCGGCCTGACCCCCCATCCGGACAGTCCCGGTCCTGAGCCGCGCACGCTCCCCGGCGGGTACCTCATCACCCGTCGGGACCTTCCGGGCATCGCCTTCGACGTGCTCGTCGGCGGCGTGGGTCCGGCTGCCGCCGCCGCGGGCACCGCCACGGCGCTGGCCCTCGCCGGAACCGACTACGGGCTAGTCGTCAGCGCCGGCATCGGCGGCGGGTTCGCACCCGCCGCCCCGCCCGGCTCCCTCGTGGTCGCCGACGCGATCGTCGCGGCCGACCTGGGGGCGCAGACCCCCGAGGGCTTCGTCGACGTGTCGGCACTGGGCTTCGGGCGCAGCGTGCACCTGCCGCCCGCCGAGCTGGCCGCCCGGGCCGCCGAGGCGACCGGAGCGCTGCTGGCGCCCGTACTGACCGTGTCCACCGTGACCGGGACCGCCGACGGCGCGGCCGCTCTCACGGCCCGGCACCCGATGGCCGGTGCCGAGGCCATGGAGGGCTTCGGGGTCGCGGAGGCCGCCGCCGCGCACGGGCTGCCCGTACTGGAGGTCCGCGCCGTGTCCAACGCCGTGGGGCCGCGCGACCGCGCCGCCTGGCGGATCGGGGACGCGCTGGCGGCGCTCGCCGAGGGTTTCCGCGTGCTGGGACCCGTACTCGCGAACTGGGGAGAACGCCATGAGCAACACCGTGGTCGACGGTGAACCGCTGAAGATCGCCTACTCGCCCTGCCCGAACGACACGTTCGTGTTCGACGCGTGGGCGCACGGACGGGTGCCCGGCGCACCCGCCCTGGACGTCACCTTCGCGGACATCGACATCACCAACGGCATGGCCGAGCGCGGCGAGCTGGATGTGCTGAAGGTGTCGTACGCGGTGCTGCCGTGGGTGCTGGAGGAGTACGCGCTGCTGCCGTGCGGCGGGGCCCTCGGGCGCGGCTGCGGACCGCTGGTGCTGACGGCGGAGCCGGGCCTGGACCTGGCGGGGAAGACGGTGGCGGTGCCGAGCGAACGCTCCACCGCCTACCTGCTGTTCCGTCTGTGGGCGGCCGACGTGCTGCCGGAGGGCGTCGGCGAGGTGGTCGTCCTGCCGTTCCACGAGATCATGCCGGCGGTCCGCGACGGCCGGGTCGACGCCGGACTGGTCATCCACGAGGCCCGGTTCACCTACCAGGACTACGGCCTGCACTGCCTCGCCGACATGGGTGAGCACTGGGAGTCCACGACCGGCCTGCCGATCCCGCTCGGCGCGATCATCGCCAAGCGCTCGCTGGGTGCGCAGCGGCTGCGCGAGCTGGCAGAGTCGGCCCGCACCTCGGTCCGGATGGCCTGGGACGACCCGCGGGCCTCCCGCCCGTACGTCCGCGCGCACGCCCAGGAGCTGGACCCGGCCGTCGCCGACCAGCACATCGGGCTGTACGTCAACGAGTTCACGGCGGACCTCGGCGACTCCGGCTACGCGGCGGTGCGCGGGCTGCTGACGCGGGCGGCGGCCGAGGGGCTGGTACCGGCCATCGCGCCGGGCGCGCTCGCCTTCCCGTAGGGGTTCCCGCGCCGGGCACGACCGCGCCCCGCCCTCGTACGGGGGGCGGGGCGCGGGGTGCGCCGGGCGGGTCAGACGTCGAGCTGGTCGGCGACCGCGCGCAGCAGGCCGGCGATCTTCGTGCCGTGCACCTTGTCGGGGTAGCGGCCGCGCTCCAGCATCGGGGTGATGTTCTCCAGCAGGGTGGTGAGGTCCTGCACGATCGAGGCGAGCTCGTCGGGCTTGCGGCGCTGGGCGGCGGCGACGGACGGCGCCGGGTCGAGGACGGTCACCGAAAGTGCCTGGTCACCGCGTTGTCCGGCGACGACACCGAACTCGACTCGCTGACCGGGCTTGAGGGCATCGACCCCGGCAGGGAGCACCGACGAGTGGACGAAGACGTCTCCGCCGTCGTCGCGGGAGAGAAAGCCGAAGCCCTTCTCACTGTTGAACCACTTGACCTTGCCGGTAGGCACGTCCGTCCTCTGTCCTTGTGCTCGTCGGGGTCCGGAGTGCCGCGAACGGCTCCGGACAACAGCGCAGCGGGCCATGTGTGACCCGCCACCTCAAGGCTAATGGTCGGGGGCCGGGTGACAAGACGTTCCCCGGTCCTTCACGGTCGGCTGCTTCGGCCAGGGAACTACCCTGGTGAGGTGACTGTTACTCCTCATTCAGACGAAGCGCGGCCGGGCGACGGACTGGTCAGGGCCGGCGGCATCGTGTTCATCGCCGGGGCCGTCGCCACCCTCGCCACGATGGCTCCGCTGTTCCTCGACATCGACCCGTTCCCGTCGTACGCGTGGGCCGTGTGCATGCTGATGGGCGTCGGCTTCGCGATCTCCGCCGCGGGCGTGCTGCGCTCGGCGGCGGCGCAGCGCAAGGCGGCCCGGGCCTCCCAGGCCTGAGCGGTGAGGCGGCCCGAGCCGGAGGGCCGAGCGGTCAGACGGGCTGTGCGGCCACGTACTGCGCGAGCCACGCGGGCAGCGCGGTGAGGTCGGGCAGCACCACGTCGGCGCCCGCCGCGCGCAGTTCCGGCTCGGGGCAGGGCCCGGTCGGCACCGCCACGGACAGCGCACCGGCCGCGCGGGCGCCGCGCACGTCGCCGATGTGGTCGCCGACGTAGACCTGCGCGCCGTGCTCGCGCAGCGCGCCCGCCTTGGCCTCCGCCCACAGCCAGCCGATGACCGCGTCGGGCTCGATGCCGAGGTGCTTGAGGTGCAGGCGGGCGTTGGGCTCGTGCTTGGCGGTGACGACGATCGCCCGGCCGCCCAGCGCCCGGACCGCGGCGACGGCCTCGCGGGCGCCGGGCATCGCCGGCGTCGGCCCGATGGCGTGGTCCGGGTAGATCTCCCGGTAGCGGTCCGCGACGGCCGGAATACGGGCCTGCGGGAACCAGTGCGCGAGCTCCTCGTCCAGCGGGGGCCCCAGGCGGGTGACCGCGGCGTCGGCGTCGATGTACGTGCCCGTCTCGGCCGACAGCGCCCGGTATGCGGCCCGGATGCCCGGTCGCGAGTCGATGAGGGTCATGTCCAGGTCGAAGCCGACGGTGAGGTCCATGGGGCCCATTGTGCCGAGGCGGGCGGACCCCGGGGGACGCCGGGGCGAACCTCCCCGGAACGCGTGGGCAACCTTCCGGTGCGGCGGCGCTCGGGCCGCGCCGCCCGGCGGCCGCCCGCGCCCTGCCCGGCCGCGGCTGCCTCGGCGGCGGCTGCCTCAGCGGCGGCGGGCCCGCCAGACCAGGTACAGCACGGACGCCAGCGCGGCGCCCCGCAGCACCCACGGCCCCATGCCGCGGACCGCGCCGCCGACCTGGTCGTCTGCCAGGGTCTCGCCCCAGGTCCCGTTGGTCCGGCCCCACAGCCACACCGCGGCCCCGGCGAGGACCACGCCCGGGGGGCCGAAGACGGCCCACTTGCGTTCGGCGGGGCGCAGCACCCGGGACGCGTACGGCAGGAGCCAGCCGATGACGAGGAGCAGCCACTGCCCGCTGACCACACCGGCGACGAGGACCGCGGCGGCCAGGAGCAGGAAGGCGTTGGGCCGCGGCCGGGCCGGAGCCGCCGCCGGCTGCGCCCCGGCCTTCCCGGCGGCCTCGCCGGCGGCCTTCGCGGCGGCTTCCGCCCTCGCCCGCCGCCGCTCGCGCAGGAACCCCACGAGGGTCTGCGCACGCCCGTCCGGCGGCCCGGGCGGGGCCGCCCCGTCCTCCGCGTCCTCGTCCTGCGGCCCCTCCTCGAACAGGTCGGGGACCTCGATGCCGCCCGCGAAGCCCTCGACCTGCGGACCGCCCCCGTACGCGCCGGGCGTCATCCGCCACCAGTCGGGCTCGGCGCCGCCGGACGGGCCCAGCTCGTCCAGCCCGGCCCGGTGCGGCGGTACGTTCTCCGGCTCCCGCTCCGGCGTCGGCCGCGGCGGGGGGACCCCGGGCAGGCGCAGCCGGCCCGGGGCGCGCTGGGCGGGCACCGCAGGGACCGGCTCGGCGGGGCCCGCCTCGGGCGCCGCGCCCTGCCGGGTACCGAGGGTGTCCAGGACCTCCTCCGGCGTGCCGATGCGCTCCAGGATGCGGCGTACGGCCGCGGGGGTCTCCGGGTCGTACTTGGCGCGCCGACGGTCGATCTCGTCCCGCAGGCCCGCCACGAGCCGCATCCGGTCGCCGGAGGAGAGGTGCCGGCGTTGCGCCAAGTCCCCGACGGCGCTCAGATATTCGTAGACCAGGTGGTCGCTTTCGATCCCCACGCCCAGGCTCCTCCCGTACCGCCTCTCCCGAAGGTAGCGCGTGCGCCCGTGGAGCCGCCCCGGGCGCAGCGGATACCGTTGGCCGGATGGGGACCGGCCGACGTGACCGGCCGACGCGACCGGGAGGCGACTGTGCCCGAGCCAAACACTGCTGCGGCAGCTCCGGAGAGCGGGACCGGGGCCACCTCCCCGCGTTCCCTCGCCGAGGCGCTGCGCGCCCGCGACGACGCCGCGCTCTCCGCCCTGCTGCACTCCCGGCCCGACCTGCTGAACCCGGTGCCAGGTGACGTCACCCAGCTCGCGACGCGCGCCGGGACCCGGGCGTCGGTGGTGCGGGCGCTGGAACGCCTGGACCGGTTCACGCTGCAGACGGCGGAGGCCCTCGCCGTGGCCCCGGACCCGTGCCCGTACCCGGTACTGGAGGGGCTGCTGACCGGCGGCGAGGACGATCGGGCCCGCGCCGCGCTCCCCCGGGCCCTGGCCACCCTGCGCGACCAGGCCCTGGTGTGGGGCGACGAGGACCGGCTGCGCCTGGTGCGCACCGCCCGCGAGCTGCTCGCGCCGTCCGCCCAACGCCCTTCGCCGACGGGGCTCGGACCGACCGTCGCCGAGGCCACGGCCGGGATGTCGCCGACCCGGGTGCAGGAGATCGTGGCGGCGGCCGGGCTGCCCGCCACGCACGACCCGGTGTCCGCGGTCACGGCGTTGACCGGGCTGTTCACCGACCCGGAGCGGATGTCGGCGCTGCTGGACGAGGCCCCGGCGGAGGCGCACCAGGTGCTGGGGCGGCTGGTGTGGGGGCCGCCGTACGGGGAGGTGACCCCGAACCCCGCGCCGCCGGTGCGCTGGCTGCGCGACCGGGGGCTGCTGCTGCCCGCGACGGCGCGGACCGTGGTCCTGCCCCGCGAGGTGGCGCTCCACCTGCGCGGCGGGCTGGCGCACCGGGACACCTCGCCCGTGGCTCCGGCGGTACCCGCGCACCGCGAGCACCGTCCACAGCTTGTGGACGCGAACGCCGCCGGGCAGGCGCTGGCCGCGCTGGCCACCGTCGAGGAACTGGTGAAGTCCTGGGAGCACACCGGTCCGCCGGTGCTCCGGGCGGGCGGGCTGTCCGTACGGGACCTGAAGCGGGCCGCGGCCGGCCTGGACACCACCGAGGCGTCGGCGGCGTTCTGGATCGAACTCGCCTACGCGGCCGGGCTGCTGGCCAGCGACGGAGAGGCGGACGAGCGGTACGCGCCGACCCCGGCCTTCGACGACTGGCGCGAACTGCCGCCCGCCGAGCGGTGGTCGGTGCTGGTGGCGGCCTGGCTCCCGGCCACCCGTACCGCCGGCCTGGTCGGCGAGCAGGACGCGAAGGGGCGCACGCTGTCGGCGCTCGGCCCCGAACTGGACCGCTCCGCCGCGCCCGAGGTGCGCCGGCGCGTCCTGGAACTCCTGGCGGACCTGCCGGAGGGCGGCTCGCCCGACCCCGAGGCGGTGCTGGCGCGGCTGGCGTGGGAGCGGCCCGTCCGCACGGCGAGCGACCTGCGGGCCCGGCTCGCGGGCTGGGCGCTGACCGAGGCCGAGGTCCTCGGCGTGACCGGGCGGGGCGCGCTGTCCGGGCCGGGGCGGGCCCTGCTGGAGCACCGGGACCCGGCGCCGCTGCTGGCGCCGCTGCTGCCGGAACCGGTGGACCACGTCCTGCTGCAGGCCGACCTGACGGCGGTGGCTCCGGGACCGCTGCGCCGCCCGCTCGCGGACACCCTGGCCGTGCTGGCGGACGTGGAGTCCAAGGGCGGGGCGACGGTGTACCGGTTCACGCCGGGCTCGGTGCGGCGGGCGCTGGACGCCGGTCATGCCGCCGCGGACCTGCACGCCTTCCTCAAGGAGCACAGCCGTACGCCGGTTCCGCAGCCGCTGGCGTACCTGATCGACGACGTGGCGCGGCGGCACGGGCACCTGCGGGTCGGTGCGGCCTCCTCGTACGTGCGCTGCGACGACGACGCGATGCTGGGCGAGATCCTCGCGGACAAGCGCTCGGCGGGGCTGGGGCTGCGACGGCTGGCCCCGACGGTGCTGGCCGCGCGGGCCGAACCCACCGCGCTGCTGGAGGGGTTGCGGGCGATGGGGTACGCGCCGGCGGCGGAGTCGGGGACCGGCGACGTCCTGGTGGCGCGGGCCGACGCCCACCGCACCCCGGCCCGGTCGGCGCCGGTCCCGGTGCCGGACGGCCCGCCGGTGCCGGACGCGACGCTGCTGGGGGCGGCCGTACGGGCGATCCGTGCGGGCGACCTCGCGGCGACGGCGGTCCGCAAGGAGCCCGCGCCGGCGGCGGGGGTGCCGGGCGAACTGCCGCGCACGAGCGCGGCGGAGACCCTGGCGACGGTGCAGGCGGCGGCGCTGACCGGCTCGGCGGTGTGGATCGGCTACGTGAACGCGGACGGCGCGGCGAGCCAGCGGGTCATCGCCCCGGTCCGGGTCGAGGGCGGCTTCGTCACGGGCTACGACCACACGGCGGACGAGGTCCGCACGTACGCCCTGCACCGCGTGACGGGCGTGGCGGAACTGGCCGAGGACCACCTCTGACCCTGACCACCCGCCCCTGACCACCCGCCCCTGACCACCCGCCCCACCGGCACCTCCAGCCCCGGCACCTCCAGCCCCGCCGGCGCTTGAGGCGCGGGGGTCCGGGGGCGGCGCCCCCGCCCACGACGCCGCACCCGCACCCGCACCCGCACCCGCACCCGCACCCGCACGGAAAACGGCTGGCGGCGCGCCCCCGCCGCCCACGACGCTGAGGCCATGCCATCCGTACCGCACCGCGGGATCCGCGCCGCCCACACCGACACCACCGTCACCGTCTACCAGGCCTACGCCCCGCGCCTCGGCCTCCCCGCGGCCCGCGACAACCGCTTCCCGCCCGCCTGGAAGCGCGAGCGGATGACGTGGATCAAGCCGTCGTTCCTGTGGATGATGTACCGCTGCGGCTGGGCCACCAAGACCGACCAGGAGACGGTGCTGGCCGTCGAGATCACCCGAGACGGCTTCGACCGGGCACTGCGCGCAGCCTGCCTGTCGCACTACGAGCCGGGCGTGCACCCCGACCGGGCGGCCTGGCAGGAGTCGCTGCGCCGGGCGCCCGCCCGCGTGCAGTGGGACCCCGAGCGCGATCTGCACCTGAACCCGCTGCCGTACCGCTCGCTCCAGCTGGGCCTGTCGGGCCCGGCCTCGCGGGCGTACGCCGACGAGTGGACGGTTTCCATCCGCGATGTGACCCCGCTGGCGCGGGACGTCCACGACCTGCTCCGGGCGGGCGAGGCCGGCGCGGCGCGCGCCCTGCTGCCGGTGGAGACGCCCTACCCGTCGGGGCCGCTGCCGCACATCGGGGCGTGAGCCGTCAGTCGCGGACGAGCAGGACGGCGAACCCGACGACGGCACCCGCCAGCAGGGCGAGGACGCGGTAGCGGGGCCGTGACGCGCGCAGCACCGGGAGGTAGTGGTCGACGGCGTAGCGGCCGGGCCCGGTGAGCGTGAGGGCGATGACCGCGGCGAACAGCACGACCTCCAGCTCGATGCCCTTGGGCGGGAAGTAGGCGGCGAAGCCCCGGACGTCGAGGATGTTGATGAAGACGCCCGTCAGGGCCGCCCCGGCGAGCGGGGTGAGCAGACCGAGGGCGAGTCCGAGGCCGCCGAGGGTCTCGGAGAGCCCGGCGATGACGGCCATGGCGTCCCCGGCGGGGTAGCCGGCCATGGTGAAGCCCTTGCCGGTCGCGGTGAGTCCCGGGCCGCCGAACCAGCCGAAGAGCTTCATCGTGCCGTGCCCCGCCATCGACAGGCCGACGACGAGCCGGAGGACGAGCAGGCCGATGTCGTGGACGGGCGTGTGGGCGGGGACCGAGGAGCCGAAGAGGAGCGAGCGGTCGTGGCGTGCTTGCGTCATGGGGTTCCCGTTCGTCAGGAGCGTCCGGTCCTACGTCGTCGCCTGGGAGCGACGGCCACCCTATGTCGCCCCTCGGCGATCATCCGGCCGCAACGTCGTCACCCCCCGTCTCCGACCCGTTCGGCCCCCGGCCCGCCCCGTCCCACCTGGGCGCGTGGTCCGGCGAAGGTGCGCGGCACGGCGAAGCGCCGTGTTCCCAGCTCCGGCGCCGTACGGCACACTGGAGGTTTGACCTGAGTGAAACGGGGCGCCGCGCGTGAATGGTCCACTAATCGTCCAGAGCGACAAGACCCTCCTGCTCGAGGTCGACCACGAGCTCGCCGGAGCGGCGCGCCGCGCCATCGCCCCGTTCGCCGAGCTGGAACGGGCGCCCGAGCACATCCACACCTACCGGATCACCCCGCTCGGGCTGTGGAACGCCCGGGCCGCCGGGCACGACGCCGAGCAGGTCGTCGACGCGCTCGTGGAGTACTCCCGCTACCCGGTGCCGCACGCCCTGCTCGTCGACGTCGCCGAGACCATGGCCCGCTACGGCCGCCTCACCCTCTCCAAGCACCCCGTGCACGGCCTGGTGCTGACCAGCACCGACCGGCCGGTGCTGGAGGAGATCCTGCGGTCGAAGAAGATCACCCCGCTGGTCGGGGCGCGGCTCGACGCGGACACGGTGGCCGTGCACCCCTCCGAGCGCGGGCAGATCAAGCAGACGCTGCTCAAGCTGGGCTGGCCGGCCGAGGACCTCGCGGGCTACGTCGACGGCGAGGCGCACCCGATCGACCTGGCCGAGGACGGCTGGGCGCTGCGCCCGTACCAGCAGCAGGCCGTCGAGGGCTTCTGGCACGGCGGATCCGGAGTGGTCGTACTGCCCTGCGGCGCCGGGAAGACGCTGGTCGGCGCGGGCGCGATGGCGAAGGCCAGGGCTACCACGCTGATCCTGGTGACGAACACCGTGTCGGCCCGCCAGTGGAAGCACGAGCTGGTCAGGCGGACGTCGCTGACGGAGGACGAGATCGGCGAGTACTCCGGCACCCGCAAGGAGATCCGGCCGGTCACGATCGCCACGTACCAGGTCCTGACGACCAAGCGGAAGGGCGTCTACCCGCACCTGGAGCTGTTCGACTCCCGGGACTGGGGCCTGATCGTCTACGACGAGGTGCACCTGCTGCCCGCGCCGGTCTTCAAGTTCACCGCGGACCTGCAGGCGCGGCGCCGGCTGGGGCTGACGGCCACGCTGGTGCGCGAGGACGGCCGGGAGTCGGACGTCTTCTCGCTCATCGGGCCGAAGCGGTTCGACGCCCCGTGGAAGGAGATCGAGGCGCAGGGCTACATCGCGCCCGCCGACTGCGTGGAAGTCCGGGTCAACCTGACCGAGTCGGAGCGGCTCGCCTACGCGACCGCCGAGACGGAGGAGAAGTACCGCTTCTGCGCGACGACGGCGACGAAGCGGAAGGTCACCGAGGCGCTGGTGCGCAAGCACAAGGGTGAGCAGACCCTCGTCATCGGCCAGTACATCGACCAGCTCGACGAGCTGGGCGAGCACCTCGACGCGCCCGTCATCAAGGGCGAGACCTCCAACGCGCAGCGCGAGAAGCTCTTCGACGCCTTCCGCGAGGGCGAGATCAGCGTGCTGGTCGTCTCCAAGGTCGCCAACTTCTCCATCGACCTGCCGGAGGCCACCGTCGCCATCCAGGTGTCGGGCACCTTCGGCTCGCGCCAGGAGGAGGCGCAGCGCCTGGGCCGTGTCCTGCGCCCGAAGGCGGACGGCCACGAGGCGCGCTTCTACTCGGTCGTCGCGCGCGACACGATCGACCAGGACTTCGCGGCGCACCGCCAGCGGTTCCTGGCCGAGCAGGGCTACGCCTACCGGATCATGGACGCCGACGAGCTGCTGGCCAACGACTGACCGACCGGCGGCGGACGGCTCCGCCGCGGGCCGTCCGGGCCCGTGCGACGAGCACGGTGAGCAGCGGGACGCACCACACCCACAGGCCGGGCCCGTCCAGCACGAGGGCGCGCCCGGTGGTGGCCAGGTGCCGGGACCAGAACGCGGCGGACTCCTCGGGGAGGACCAGCCGGCCGAGCAGCGCGGTGCCGGCGAGCGCGGCCAGCGCCGTCAGCCCGGCCCGCACCCGGCGGGTGGCCAGCAGGTAGAGGACGAGGACCGCCGGGGTCAGGGTGATTCCGGCGGCGACACCCACCGCGAAGCCCTTGCCGAGGGCGGCGCCGGAGCGGCCGAGGTCCCACAGGACCAGGCAGGCGAGGGCGAGGTTGATCTGACCGGGCAGCGGGGCCTGGAACAGCGGCTCCAGCCAGAGCCCGGCGATGGTGGCGGCCAGGACGGGCCCGGTCCTGGCCCGCAGCCCCGCGAGGCGGCAGGACAGGGAGATCAGCAGGGCGAGCAGGGCGGCGTTGCCGAGGACGAGCACGGCCTTCAGTAACCCGGCCGGCAGCCATGCGGCGGGCGTGAACGCGATCGCCGCGAACGGCGGGTACGCGGCGGGCGGATGCCATTCGGCGGCGGAGAGGCCCTCCACGAGTGCGTCGGCCACCGGGACGCGCAGCGCGATGCACAGGACGCCCAGCACGAGCATCGAGCCCGTCACCAGCACTCCGGCGAAGGACGACGGCGCACGGCCGGAGGTGGGGCTCAAGGTCACGCGCGTGACCCTAGTGGATCAGTCGCCCCGACACCCCGGCCGCACGCGTTCACCTCCAGCTCATTGCAATGCAATGCCCACCCGGGCATTGCATTCAGCTTCACATTCATTGCAACGACAGCCCGGATCGCTCCGGAAAAACGGGCACTTACCCCTCTCCATTCCGTTGACCGATTCAGAAACGCAATGTAGCTTCGACATCGTTCAGCAAATGCCGAACAACGACCACGGGGAGATTCATCATGGACAGGGGCAACGGCGGCTTCTCCGAAGCGGGACTGCGCAAGGTGCGCGACGTGCTGACGCGGCACGTCGACTCCGGGAGGATCCCCGGCGTGGTCGCCCTGGTCGGCCGCGGCGGACAGACCCACGTCGAGGCCGTCGGGACGATGCGCCACGACGGCGGAGCCCCGATGACCCGGGACACGATCTTCCGGATGGCGTCGACGTCCAAGCCGGTCACCATGGCGGCTTCGATGGCCCTCCTCGACGACTGCCGACTCCGCCTGGACGACCCGGTCGACCAGTGGCTGCCCGAACTCGCCGACCGCCGGGTCCTGAAGCGGATCGACGGCCCGATCGACGAGACCGAGCCGGCACGGCGCCCCATCACGGTCCGGGACCTGATGACCTCCACCTTCGGCCTCGGCATCGACCTGACCGCACTGGGCGCCCCGATCATGAACGCGGTCTTCGAGAGCGGCGTCTTCAGCCAGGGCGTCACACCGCTGCCCGAGCCGGACGAGTGGATGCGCCGCCTCGGCGCGCTGCCGCTGATGCGCCAGCCCGGCGAGCACTGGCAGTACCACCTCAGCCACGACGTGCTCGGCGTGCTCGTCGCACGGGTCACGGGCCGGCCGTTCGAGACCTTCCTGCGCGAGCGCGTCCTCGATCCGCTCGGGATGGAGGACACCGGCTTCCACGTGCCCGCCGACAAGATCGACCGGCTGCCCCCCTGCTACGCGCCCGACCCGCAGACCGGCGAGTTCACCGTCTGGGACGAGGCGAGGACCGGACAGTACAGCGCGCCCGTGGCCTTCCAGGCGGGCGGCGGCGGACTCGTCTCCACCGTCGACGACTACCACGCCTACTTCCGGATGCTGCTGAACCACGGCATGCACGGCACCGAGCGGGTCCTGTCCCGGCCCGCCGTCGAGCTGATGACCACCAACCGCCTCACCCCCGAGCAGGAAGCCGCCCGGTCGGCGCTCGCCCGGGGCGCCGTCCAGGTGTCCTTCGGCCAGGGGCAGCAGGGCGGCTGGGGCTTCGGAATGGCGGTGCGCACCTACCGCGGCGACTACGCGCCCCTCGGCCAGTTCGGCTGGGACGGCGGGACCGGCACCTCTGCCTACGCCGACCCGGAGAACGGCATCACCGGCGTCCTGCTCACGCAGGTCGGGCTGACCACCGCGGCTCCGGCGCAGCTCATCCACGACTTCTGGACCACGGTCTACCAGGCGATCGGCGCCTGACCCGAGGGACGAGCCGGAGCGGGCCGAGGTCGGGGGCGGGCCAGGGGAGGGCCGCAGCGGGCCGAGGCCGGGCCCTCAGCGGCGTATGACGCCCGCGTCCTCGGCGTACTCGCCCAGCACGACGACGCTCACCGCGGCCGCCGCGTACACCTTCGCGGCGCGCAGCATGCTGCCGAGCCGGTGGCGGGGGGTGGAGCCGGAGATGGCGGTGGCGCCGCTCGGGCGGCCGCCCTGAAGGGGGGTGAAGGTTGCGGTGCTCATGAATCCATGGTGCGCCGCCGCCGGCCGATCCACATCGCTCTGCAGAGCCAATCCCCACGCCTCCCGCCTCCTCCTCACGTCGCACAGAACCCCCCGGGGCCTGTCCCGAAGGTCTGACACTCCCGAGTACGACACCCGTACGGAGGTCCCACCCGGCAGGGGTTTTCCGGCCCGGGGAAACCGTTCGCGCGGGCGCGCCCCGCTGGCTACAATCTCCGCTCTTGCCGCCTCCCACCGCCTCATCGGGGAGAGCCGCCCGCCGGCCGGAAACCGGGGGCATCTGTTCCGTACCAGCCGCTGGAGGCAGACCCGTGCCCGCGCACGCCCCCGACACCACCCCCGACGCCGCGACCCCGGCCGCCGACCCGCTCGGCCGCGAACGGGCCCACCTCGCCGCCTCCCGCTCCGCCCTGCGCGCCATGCGCGAGGACGTCGAGGCCCTCGACATCCGCGACGTCACCGCGAACTGGGTCAACGCGATCGTCCTCCAGGCCCAGATCGACGACCGCATCAAGGCCCTCGCCGACCTCGCCCACACCCCCCTCTTCTTCGGCCGCCTCGACTACCTCCGCGCCCCCGGCGCCGATCTCGCCGAGGGCGCGGACGGCGAGCAGTTCTACATCGGCCGCCGCCACGTCCACGACGCCGACGGCGACCCGATGGTCATCGACTGGCGCGCACCCGTCTCCCAGCCGTTCTACCGGGCCTCCAAGAAGGACCCGCAGGACATCGCCCTGCGCCGCCGCTTCGGCTACACCGGCGGCGACCTCACCGCGTACGAGGACGAGCACCTTTCCGACCCCGCCGAGGCGGCCGCCGTCAGCAAGCTGCTCCAGCAGGAGATCGAGCGCCCGCGCGTCGGCCCCATGCGCGACATCGTCGCGACGATCCAGCCCGAACAGGACGAGATCGTCCGCTCCGGCCTGTCCGGCTCCGTCTGCGTGCAGGGAGGCCCCGGCACCGGCAAGACCGCCGTCGGCCTGCACCGGGTGGCGTACCTGCTCTACGCGCACCGCGAGCGCCTCGCCCGCACCGGCACCCTCGTCATCGGACCGAACCGTTCCTTCCTGCACTACATCGAGCAGGTCCTCCCGGCCCTGGGCGAGCTGGAGGTCAAGCAGGCCACCGTCGACGACCTCGTCGCCCGCGAGGGCCTGGAGGTGCGCGGCGCCGACCCGGCGGGGACCGCCGTCGTCAAGGGCGACGCCCGCATGGCGGAGGTGCTGCGCCGCGCGGTCCGCTCCCACGTCGGCCGGCCCTCGGAACCGCTGGTGGTGGTCCGCGGTTCGCGCCGCTGGCGCGTACCGGCGTACGAGCTGGAGGAGATGGTCGAGGAGCTGCAGAACCGCGACATCCGCTACGGCGCCGCCCGCGACGCCCTCCCGCAGCGCATCGCGCACGCCGTCCTGGTCCGCATGGAACAGGCCGGCGAGGCCCCCGACGACCGGGTCCAGGACGCCGTCGCCCGCAACGCTGCGGTGAAGGCGGCGGTCAAGGAGGTCTGGCCGCCCGTCGACCCGGCCAAGCTGGTCCTGCGGCTGCTCTCCGACCCGGAGTTCCTCGCCGCCCACGCGCAGGACGTCCTGACGGCGGACGAGCAGAAGCTCCTGCTGTGGCCCAAGCCGTACCGCAGCGTGAAGTCGGCGAAGTGGTCGGCGGCGGACCTGGTCCTCATCGACGAGGCCGCCGACCTGGTGGAACGGACCCACTCGCTCGGCCACGTCGTCCTCGACGAGGCGCAGGACCTCTCCCCCATGCAGTACCGGGCGGTGGGACGGCGCTGCACGACCGGCTCGGCGACGGTCCTGGGCGACCTCGCCCAGGGCACCACCCCGTGGGCCACGCGCAGCTGGGACGAGGCGCTGACGCACCTGGGCAAGCCGCAGGCGGTGCTGGAGGAGCTGACCGCCGGCTTCCGCGTGCCGCGCGAGGTGATCGCCTACGCGTCCCGCCTCCTGCCGGAGATCTCTCCGGGCCTGGCCCCGGTCTCCTCGGTCCGCGAGACCCCGGGGTCGTTGCGGATCGCCGAGGTCACGGACCTCGACGCAGCGGTGGTCGGTGCCTGCCGCGCGTCCCTGGCGCACGAGGGCTCGATCGGCCTGATCGCGGCGGACGCCCGCATCCCCGCCCTGGCCGAGGCCCTGCTGGCGGCGGACCTGCCGTACCTGTCCCCCGGCGAGGAGACGACCGCCGAGTCCCGCCTGACGCTGGTCCCGGCGTCGCTGGCCAAGGGCCTGGAGTACGACTACGTGGTCCTGGACGAGCCGGCGGCGATCGTGGACGGCGAGCCGGACGAGCGGACCGGGCTGCGCCGCCTGTACGTCTGCCTCACCCGAGCCGTCTCGGGCCTCACGGCCCTCCACGCCGGTCCCCTCCCCGCGGCCCTGGCCTGACCGGCCCCGCCGCCCGGGGCCCGGTGCCGCATGCCGCGCGGCGCCGCCGCGCAAGCGCCCCCCGGCCTCCGGCCGGGCCTTCCGGGGCCCGCCCCGCGCCTCGAACGCCGGCGCGCCCGGGGCGGGGCCGGATGCGCCGGCCCCGCCCCGGACCCCGCCCCGCGCTCGCCGGCGGGGCCGCGGGGCCCGGGCCTACGCCGCGGCGGGGCCGGGGCAGGCAGCCCCGGAACCGTCCAGCACCGCCCGCCACTCGGCGACGGCCGCCGCCGAGACCGGCCCGTCCCATCCTTCGGGGCGCGCCGCGCCGCCGATGTGGAAGGCGTCCACCCCGCCCGCCCTGAGCACCGGCAGGTGCGCGAGCGTCAGGCCGCCGCCGACGAGGATCCGCGGCCCGTACCCCGGCTCGCCGCCCCGCCGTGCCTCCGCGAGCAGCACCGCCAGGCCCCGGTCGACCCCGTCCGCCGAGCCCGCCGTCAGATAGGTGTCCAGACCCGGCAGGTCGGCCAGCGCCTTGCGCAGCTGGTCCCGGTCCGCGGCCCGGTCGATCGCCCGGTGGAAGGTCCACGGGCAGCCGCCCAGCTCCGCCACGACCGCCTCGACGGCGGCCAGGTCGGGACTGCCGTCCGCGTCCAGGAAGCCCAGGACGAACTCCTCCGCCCCCTCCGCCCGCAGCAGGCGCGCCGTCGCGGCCAGGACGGACACGTCTCCCGCGGCGAAGCCGTCCGCCTTGCGGATCATCACGCGCAGCGGGATGTCCACCGCCGCCCGGATCGCCGCGAACGTCTCGCGCGCCGGGGTGAGCCCGTCGGCGGCCATGTCGGTGACCAGCTCCAGTCGGTCGGCCCCACCGGCCTGGGCCGCGACCGCGTCCTCCACGTCGAGGGCGATCACCTCCAGGAGCGCACGGTTGCTCATTCGATCCCATCCTTCGAGAAGCCACACAAAAGAGGTCTAGTCCAATATCCAGGGTACGTTCCCCCGGCCGGGCTCCACCAGCACAATCACGCCACCCCCACAATGTGCGCATGGACATAGGCACCCCGCACACCGACACGACGGTCCTCCGCGCCCGCTGGCGGGCCACCGTCGCCGAGGCCGGCGCCCCCGCCGACCGCGATCCCGACCCCTACGCCGACCGCCTCCTCGCCGCCTGGGCGGAGCCGCAGCGCCGCTATCACACCACCAGGCACCTGGCCGACGTACTCGCGCGGATCGACGTCCTGGCCCCGTACGCCGCCGACCCCGCCGCCGTCCGGCTCGCCGCCTGGTTCCACGACGCCGTCTACCGTCCCGACCGCTCCGAGAACGAGGAACGCAGCGCCGCCCTGGCCGAGCGGGCCCTGCCCGAGCTGGGCGTCGACGCCGCCCGCACCGCCGAGGTGGCCCGGCTGGTCCGGCTCACCGTCACCCACGACCCCGCCCCCGGCGACACCGACGGCGAAGTGCTCTGCGACGCCGACCTGGGCGTGCTGGCCGGCTCCGCGCAGGCGTACGCCGCCTACGCCGCCGCCGTCCGCGAGGAGTACGGCTTCGTACCCGACGACGCCTTCCGCACCGGCCGCGCCGCCGTCCTGCGCCGGCTCCTCGACCTGCCGCGGCTCTTCCGCACCCCCCACGGCACGGAGCACTGGGAGTCCCCGGCCCGCGCGAACCTCACCGCCGAGCTGGCCACCCTGACGACACCGACACGGGAATGACACACCCGGGGGAATTCGATCGCGTTCGCGCCGGTTGATGACAGTCATGCCCGAAGCCCCCGCACGCCCCCGCATGCCCGTCGCCGTCTACGTCCTCGGCCTGTCCGTCTTCGCACTCGGCACCAGCGAGTTCATGCTCTCCGGGCTGCTGCCGCCGATCGCCGACGACATGGGCGTCAGCATCCCGCAGGCGGGCCTGCTCATATCCGCCTTCGCCATCGGCATGGTCATCGGCGCGCCCCTGCTGGCCGTGGCCACCCTCCGCCTCCCCCGCCGCACCACTCTCATCGCCCTGATCAGCGTCTTCGGCCTCGGACAGGTGGCCGGCGCGCTGGCTCCGTCCTACGCGCTCCTCTTCGCCTCCCGCGTGGTCGCGGCCTTCGCCTGCGCCGGCTTCTGGGCCGTCGGCGCGGCCGTCGCCATCGCCATGGTCGACAAGGACCAGCACGCCCGCGCGATGGCCGTGATGATCGGCGGGCTGTCCATCGCCAACGTCCTCGGCGTCCCGGCCGGCGCGTTCCTCGGCGAGCACCTGGGCTGGCGCTCCGCCTTCTGGTCCGTCGCCGCGGCCTCGGCCGTCGCGCTCGTCGGCATCCTCGCGCTGATCCCCCGGATCCCGCTGCCCGCCGAACGGCCGACGCTCCGCCGCGAGCTGCGCATCTACGGCGACCGGCAGGTGTGGCTCGCGATCGGCATCACCGCGCTGGGCGCGGGCGGCGTCTTCTGCGCCTTCAGCTACCTCTCGCCGCTGCTGACGGACGTGGCCGGGCTGGACTCGCAGTGGGTCCCGTGGATCCTCGGCCTCTTCGGCATCGGTGCGCTCGTCGGCACCACCATCGGCGGCAGGGTCGCCGACGCCCACCTGTTCGGCGTGATGATCTGGGGCATCACCGCCTCCACCGTCTTCCTGACCGTGCTCGCCCTGCTGGCCCCGGTCGCCGTCGCCGCGATCGCGCTGTCCTTCCTGCTGGGCGTCTCGGCGTTCTTCACCGCCCCGGCGCTCAACGCCCGCATGTTCAACGTGGCCGGCGCCGCCCCGACCCTGGCCGGAGCGACCACCACGGCCGCCTTCAACCTCGGCAACACCGGTGGCCCCTGGCTCGGCGGCACCGTCATCGACGCCGGCCTGGGCTTCTCCGCGACCGCCTGGGCGGGTGCCGCCATGACGCTGACCGCGATCGGCCTCGCCGTGACCGCCCTGCGCCTGGACCGCCGTACGCCGCCGCGCACGAACCGCGTGGTCGCCGGCAGCGGATCCCCCCTCCCCGCCGAAACCCCCGCCCGCGCCTGACGGGGCGGGGCGGCTCGGGCCGCCGTAGCGGCGGCGAAGGGCACGTTGCACGTCCTCCTGGACTTCGGCACGGCGCCTCCCGGTGGGGGCAGCAGTGCGGGCCGCCGCCCGGTCGGGGCGACGGCCCGTGCTCGCGGCCGGTCGGCGGCGGTGACCGCCTGGTCCGGCTACGGGTGGTGGGTCAGGTCGCGCAGGCCCTCCGGCATGGGTGCCCGGCCCGCGCGCGGCAGGTCAGCGACGACGGCCCCAGGACTCGGTGTCGACGGTGCGGCCGCGGTCGTCGCGCAGGGTGGCGGTGTCGGAGCGGTTGTCCCACACGTAGTCGCGGCGGTCCTGGAAGAGGTCCGTGCGGGTGTCGCGGCCGTTGCCGGAGTGGATGCGGATGGTGTCACGGGCGCCGATGCGGACGTTGTTGAAGCGGTAGCGGTTGCCGTCGCTGTCGCGCAGGGTCCAGCCGCGGAGGTTGATCGGGTTGCGGGTGGTGTTGCGGATCTCCACCCACTCCGCGTTGAGGGAGCGGTTCGAGCGGTCCTCGCGTCCGGGGCTGTCGGCCTGGACCCGGCTGATCTCCACCCGCGGCCGCTGCTGGTGGTGGCGGTCGCCGTCATGGGCGGCCGCCGGCAGCGCGGCGGCGGAGACGATCGCGCCGGCGGCCAGGACGGTGGCGGCGATACGGCGTACGGAGGAAGAAGCGGAAGACATGGATGGCGCCCCTCAAGGACAGCCCTCCACCAGCCGAAACACGGTGGTGAAGGCGCTTTCGGTGTCGGCCCGGTTGAGCCGAGGGCCACACTCTCGACCCGGCACGAGCCCCGCCGCAGCCCCCACCGACGCCGGTTACCGGACACGGACATATCCGTCACAGTCGCCTGGACACTGCACCCATTCCACCCGAACGTGCCCCTGACATTCACTGACCGCTACATCCATCCGCCCCGCAAACCGGACATCCGGGTCGACGCGCTCCGGCGCACCACGGGGCGCACTTCTCCGCCGCCTCACCCGCCCGGCCCAGCCGCTCACGTAACAGCCGTTCTGCGGAATTCTTCGCACACCAGTTCCTTCATCGCACGCACGTCACGGCCCGCAACAGGCGAAGGGGCGGCGCGCCGAGAGGGAGCCGAAGCCCTGCCGGCCACCGCATGCGGGCGGTCCCGGCGGACGGGCGGGCTGGTTCAGCCCGGGAGGTGGGCCGTGGCCTCCGGCGACCCGGTCAGACAGCCGCGGCAGCGGCCGGGGACGGCCGCGCGGAAGGCGCGGTCGCAGACCTCGCAGGTCCGCAGCGGGTGTCTGACGGTGTCCGGCGCCGCCGGGGCGCTGTACGGAGGGACGGGCGGGAGCTGGGCGGCCAGCCGGTGGGCCAGCAGGGCGGCCGGGCGGCGCAGGGGCTCCTGCGGAAGGCCCGCCGTCAGGGCGTGGTGCACAGCGCCCGGCGGCACGTCCCGCTCCAGCCAGGCCGCCACTCCGGGCGCGAGGTGGTCGACCTCCTCGGCGGAGAGCAGGAGGCGCGGGTCCGCGCGGCGGAGCCCGGCTAGGACCTCGACGGCGGACCCGAGCAGGTCCGGGGTCGGGTACGCGGGCTGCGGCACGGCGGGGAGGGAGCGGCGCGGCGACTCGTCCCCCCGGCGGGCGGGGCGGCGGGGCCGCGGCTTCGGCGGCTCCGGTCCGTCCCCGGCACCGCGCCCCGCACCCTCCCCGGCACCGCGCCCCGTACCCTCCCCGGCCCCGCGCCCCGCACCGTCCCCGGCCCCGGAGCGGCCCGGCTGGTTGCAGGAGACGGTGCGGGTGACGACGCGGCCGCTGCTCGTGCGCTCACAGGTGCGGCGCAGGTAGCCGTGGGCCTCCAGTTCGCGCAGGGCGGCGGCGATCCGGGTCTTCCCCTCGGGGAAGCGGGCCGCGAGGGTCCGGATGTCGATGGACGCACCGGTGGGCAGGGACTGGATGTGGACGGCCAGGCCGATGGCCAGCAGCGACAGTTCGGCATGCTGGGCGAGGTGGTTGCCGATCACCGTGAAGCGGCTGGTGTGGCGGGCGTTGTCGTGGACGACACCACCGGAGCGGGTGTGCGGGCGGGTGCCCCGGGACGGGTGGTTTTCCACGCCGTTACGGGACTGGGCGGGCGGGCGCACGCTAGTGTTCTGGGTATCCATCAGGAAGGGCTGTCTTCCTCGGTGGTCAGGCCCCCGCCCCGGGATTGCAGTCCCGGCGGGGGCCGTCGTATGTCAGTGGTGGGTGGGTCCGTCGCGCTGAGCGTAGATCAGGCAACCCGCCCCGAAGCCAGCCGAGTTGCCATTTTTCACCCGCCCGAGTGAGCGTGTGCCCGGGGCGGGTGGGGTGGGGTTGGGTGTGGTCCTTTCCCGCTCGTGTCTTGGGTCCTGGGACCGTCCCCGCCACCGGCGGCCCGGAACACGGGCTCCGGTGCGCGGACTCCCTCGCGCGGGCGATGTCCGCGGGGCGCCGCGCCCGGTCCCGGTCGCCGCCGCGGAGCCCGGTTCCTACGATGGAAAGGTCGGCTCGGGGATCCGCAGACCGCTCGGGGACGTGCGTCAGAGGTGATCCTGCATGGGCCGGTACCGCACGCCCACCGTCGTGGCCGCCGCCTCCCTCCTGCTGACCGCGCTGTGCGCGGGCCAGGCCCCCGCGGCCGCCCCGCCGGACCGGGTCGGCATCGACGACGTGGTCGCCGAGCAGCTCGACGACGCGATCACCGCGGCCATGCGCGAGGCCGGCATCCCCGGGGTGGGCGTCGGCCTGTGGGTCGACGGCGACGAGTCCTACGTACGCGCCTTCGGCACCTCCGACAAGACCACCGGCACCCCCATCAAGACCGACATGCACACCCGCATCGGCAGCGTCACCAAGACCTTCACCATCACCGGCGTCCTCCAGCTCGTCGACGAAGGGAAGGTACGGCTCGACGCGCCGATCTCGACCTATCTCGACGGGGTCCCCGACGGCGACCGCATCACCGTCCGGCAGCTCGCCGACATGCGCAGCGGGCTGTACGACTACACGCAGGACCCGCGCATGCTGGCGACCTACCAGGCCGACCCCTACCGCGCCTGGAAGCCGCAGGAAATGCTGGACATCGCCTTCCGGCACCCGGCGAACTTCCCGCCCGGCGCGCGCTGGGAGTACTCCAACACCAACACCGTGCTGCTCGGCCTCCTCGTGGAGAAGATCAGCGGGCAGCCCCTGCACACCTACCTGGAGCAGAACGTCCTCGCACCGGCCGGTCTGGACGCCACCTCGCTGCCGACCGGCGCGGAGATCACCAGCCCGTACGTGCACGGCTACACGAACTTCACCCCGGACGGCGCCACCGTCGACGCCTCCCAGTGGAACCCGTCCTGGGGCTGGGCGGCCGGCGCGATGATCTCCACCATCGACGACCTGCACAGCTGGGTCCCGACCCTGGTCGACGGGCGGCTGCCGGACGGCGACCGGCTCCTGGAGCCGGACACGCAGGCCCAGCGGCTGCGCATGCTGCCCACCGGGCACCCGGACGTGGGCTACGGCCTCGGCATCGCCTCGATCGACGGCTGGATCGGGCACAACGGCGAGCTGCCCGGCTACGAGACCATCGCCGTCCGCCTCCCGCAGGACCGGGCCACCCTGGTGATCGTCGTGAACTCCGACGTCGACGGGAAGTTCGGCAACCTCAGCTCCCTCGTCGCCAACAGGATCACCAAGATCGTGACCCCGGAGCACGTCTGGTCCCTCCCGAAGGCGGCCCAGCCCAACGCCGTCCCGGAACCCTCGACGTCGCCGGCCACGTCCCCGTCGCCGAAGCCGTAGGACGCAGGGCCCTCCGCGCCTGCCCGCCGGGCCCGGAGCGCGGTCGGCACGTTCCCCGGCGCGGGGCGTGGCCGCCCGCCGTCCACGCGAATCCGTGACGACACGATTCAGGCCGCCGGGCGGCCCTTCGGGCGGCGCAGGCCGGCCGCGGTGAGGCGGCGGACGAGTTCCTTGCTGCCGACCTCGACCGCACCCGCCGCGACGGCGTCGGCGTAGCGGTACGAGGGCACGTCGTAGTGGTCCCGCTCGAAGGCGCGCGGCGGACAGCCGATGCCCGCCGCGAAAGCGTGCAGCTCCCCGTACGAGACGTCGCTGACCAGGTGCGACCACATGCGGCCGTGACCCGGCCAGGTCGGCGGGTCGATGTACACGGTCACCGACGGCTCACCGGAGGCCGAAGACGGGGCCGAGGCCGCCGACCGCGGCCACTCTCACGCCCGCCTCAGAGCACACCCATTGCGGGTCGGGTCCGAGCTCCGGCTCCACGTCCAGCGCGTGCGGATCGCCGTGGGTGCAGACCGGGCACAGCGGCCAGCGCCCGTACTTCTCCAGCAGCGAGTCCTGCACGTCCTGGGCGACGAGCCCGGGCAGGTAGTCGACGCCCTCCGGCCACTGCTCCACCCACCACCGGCGGTGCGTGACCGAGTCCTCGACGAGGGAGACGACATCGGCATCGGCGACCTCACCGGCGGCGAGATCGGCGAGCACGAGTGCGCGGGCGACGTGCAGCGCCTGTTCCAGGGGGGTCGTTCGGTCCATGGGCCCATTGTGGACCTGTCGACAGCCGCTGACGAAGGCCGCTCCTCGTGGGCCCAATGGCGGATTGACCGCCACCCCGCCTGAAAATAGCGTTCGAGCGTGACCAGGGAGCCGAGAGAGACCTCCGCCCGGTCGGCCCGTGACCGGGGACGCAACCCCCGGCCTGCGGCCCCGCCCCGCAGCCGCAGCCGCCCCGGCCGCCCAGTCCGCTCCGACCCGCCGGACCCGGGCCGCCCCTTCCGGCTCGGGCAGGGCGCGCCGCCGGGCCCGCCCGCACCCGGGTACGCCGACCCGGACACCGCGCCGGGCGGGCCGGACCCTGCCGACTCCGCCGGCACGGGCCCCGGCCCCGTACGAGCCCGGCGCCGCCCGCGGGCGACCCGCACGGCGCACCGGCCGCCGAAACCCTCACACCCCGCCGAACCGCCGAACTGCCGACCCGCAGACCCGCCGCCCCGGAGGCTCCTGCCATGACCGCGTACGCCGAGCTCCGCGCCCAGCTGGAGACGCTGACCACCGAGGCCTTCCGTCCCGAGCTCGCCGAGATCGACCGGCTGTCCACCCTCGACATCGCCCGCACCATGAACGCCGAGGACGCCACCGTCCCGGCCGCCGTCGCCGCGCAGCTGCCCCGCATCGCCGCCGCCGTCGACGCGATCGCCGAGCGCATGGCCCGCGGCGGCCGCCTCGTCTACGCCGGCGCCGGCACCGCCGGCCGGATGGGCGTCCTCGACGCCAGCGAGTGCCCGCCCACCTTCAACACCGACCCCGCCGACGTCGTCGGCCTGATCGCGGGCGGCCCCTCCGCCATGGTCAAGGCCGTCGAGGGCGCCGAGGACTCCCCGCAGCTGGCCGCCGAGGACCTCGCCGCGCTGCGCATCGGGCCGGACGACACCGTCATCGGCATCTCCGCCTCCGGCCGCACCCCGTACGCGATCGGTGCGGTCACCGCCGCCCGCGACCGCGGCGCCCTCACCGTCGGCCTCTCCTGCAACGCCGGCTCCGCGCTCGCCGCCGCCGCCGACCACGGCATCGAGGTCGTCGTCGGCCCCGAACTCCTCACCGGCTCCACCCGCCTGAAGGCCGGTACCGCGCAGAAGCTCGTCATCAACCTCATCTCGACGATCACCATGATCCGCCTGGGCAAGACCTACGGGAACCTCATGGTCGACATGCGCTCCTCCAACGACAAGCTCCGCGCCCGCGCCCGCCGCATCGTCGCCCTGGCCACCGGCGCGCCCGACGAGGAGATCGAGGCCGCGCTCACCGCGACCGGCGGCGAGGTCAAGAACGCCATCCTCGTCGTCCTCGGCGAGGTCGACGGACCCACCGCCGCCGCCCTCCTCGCCGCTTCCCGCGGCCACCTCCGCGCGGCCCTCGCCGAGGCACACGCCCGGACCCGCTGACCCCACCCCCTACGGCAAGGCGACCACGACCATGTCCACTGAGTCCACTGAGTCCACTGACAAGAACCGCGCCACGGCCGCCGCGATCCTCCCCCTGGTCGGCGGCCCGGACAACGTCACCTCGATCGCGCACTGCATGACCCGCCTGCGCATCTCGCTGCGCGACCGCTCGCTCGTCCAGGACGCGGCGCTCCGGGCCCTCCCGGCGGTGCTGGGCGTGGTGGAGGACGACACCTACCAGATCGTGCTCGGCCCGGGCGCCGTCGCCCGCGTCACCCCGGAGTTCGAGGCCCTCGTCGAGGAGGGCCGCCAGGCCGCTCCCTCCGCCGCCGCCCACCCGGTCACCGCCGACGAACTCGCGGCGCAGGGCGCGGCCCTGAAGGAGGCGCAGAGGGCACGCAACGCCACCCCCTTCAAGCTGATGCTGCGCCGCATCGCGAACATCTTCGTCCCGCTGATCCCGGCCCTCATCGGCTGCGGCATCATCGCGGGCCTGAACGGCCTGCTCATGAACCTGGGTTGGCTGCCGGGCGTGGTCCCCGCACTCGCCGCCATCGCGTCCGGATTCATGTCGCTGATCGCGGTGTTCGTCGGATACAACACCGCCAAGGAGTTCGGCGGCACCCCGATCCTGGGCGGTGCGGTCGCCGCCATCATCGTCTTCCCCGGCGTCGCGAAGATCACCGCCTTCGGGACGGAGCTCAGGCCCGGCCAGGGCGGCGTCCTCGGTGCGCTCGCCGCCGCCCTGCTCGCCGTGTACGTGGAGAAGCGCTGCCGGCGCCTGGTCCCGGAGTCCCTGGACGTCCTGGTCACCCCTACCCTCACCGTCCTGATCACGGGCCTGGTCACTCTCTTCGGCCTGATGTTCCTCGCCGGTGAGGCCTCCGCCGCCATCGGCACCTTCGCCGACCGGCTGCTGTCCGTCGGCGGCGCGTTCGCGGGTCTGGTCCTGGGCGGGCTGTTCCTGCCGCTGGTGATGCTCGGCCTGCACCAGGCGCTGATCCCCATCCACACCACCCTCATCGAGCAGTCCGGCCACACCGTCCTGCTGCCGATCCTGGCCATGGCGGGCGCGGGCCAGGTCGGCGCGGCCATCGCCGTCCACTGCCGTCTCCCGCGCAACGGCTCGCTGCGCGCCACGATCAAGTCCGCCCTCCCGGCGGGCTTCCTCGGCGTCGGCGAACCGCTGATCTACGGCGTCTCCCTGCCGCTCGGCCGCCCCTTCGTCACCGCCTGCGTCGGCGGCGCGGCCGGCGGCGCCTTCGTCGGCCTCTTCAACCAGCTCGGCATCGCCTTCGGCTCCACCGCCATCGGCCCCTCCGGCTGGGCCCTCTTCCCCCTGCTGGACGGCAGTTCGAGCCTGGGCGTCACCGTCGCGATCTACGCGGGCGGCCTGCTGACCGGCTACCTCGTCGGCTTCGCCGCCACCTACTTCTTCGGCTTCACCCGCCGGATGCTGACCGACCTCAACAGCGACCCCGCCCCGGACGCTCCGGACGCGGTGCCCGGCCCCCCGAAGGAACCGGCCCTGGCCTGACCCCCGCTCCGGCGGGGATGCTGCGGGCATGGAGCTCCCCACCGAGGCCGTCGCCGCCACCGCCCTCATCGAGGTCGTACGCCTCACGGCGCCGCCCACGCGTCCCGGCCGCCCCTTCACCGGCGACCCCGTGGGCCACTGGGCCGCGGCCGAGGCGGAATCCGCCCTGGCGCTGATCGCGTCCCTGCCGGGAAGCGAACAGCACCGCTGCGGCTTCCACCCCGGCTGGGCCGTCCGCGCCTACGAAGCCACCCTCACGCTCGCCCTGTTCGAGGCGCAGTTCTGCTTCGGCTGCCACGAGGTCCGCCTGCACGGCCCGTCCGTCGCACCCGCCCGGGCGACGCAGTTCTTCGACGCGGGCAGCCCCGCGTCCCGCGCGCTCCTCGCCCGTTTCCGCGGAACGACCGGCATCATCGGATCATGATCGACGCCATACCTCCCGTGGTCCCCGCCGGCCGGATGCGCGCACTGCGGCAGCCGGAGTTCGCTCTGCCGGGCGGGATGCGCGTGCGCCCCTGGACCGCTGACGACGCCCCCGCGCTCGTCGCGGCCCACGGCGACCCGGACGTCCGGCACTGGAACCGCCCGAGCCGCCTCGACCCGGCCGGGGCCGAGGCCCGCATCGCCCTCTGGCACGAACGCTGGCAGGCCGAAAGGTCCGGGACCTGGGCCATGGCCCCCGAAGGCGGCCGGGCCGTCGGGCTGATCGGCCTGGCCGACATCGACCTGGCGGGCGGCAGCGGCGAAATCATCTACTGGCTGCTGCCCGCGGGCCGCGGCAGCGGCGTGACGGTCGGGGCCGCCGACCGGCTGGCCCGCTGGGTCTTCGACGACCTCGGCCTGCACCGCCTCCGCATCACGCACTCCGTCGCCAACCCGGCCTCCTGCGCCGTGGCGACGAAGGCCGGCTTCCCGCTGGAGGGCACCATGCGCGGCGCCCTCCTCCACGCGGACGGCTGGCACGACGAACACCTCCACGCCCGCCTGCGCACGGACACGTCCCCGTAGCGCCCCCGCCCGACCCGGCTACCGGGTGCACCCCTCACGCTCCGGCATCGTCCGCCCCGCCCGCCGCCCGCAGGAAGCGGGCCAGGTCGTCCACCGAGTAGCCGACGAGCGGCCCGCGGTCGGCCGCCATCAGCAGCAGCCGCCCGAGGTCCAGCGCGCCCCGGTCGCCGGAGCCGTCGGCTCCCAGCCCGGACATCAGCAGCCCGTGCTCGTCCCGGATCTCGGCGCACGTCGCGGCGACGGCGTCCAGCAGCCGCCCGCCGGGCCGTTCGCAGCGCAGCGTGAAACAGCCCTCGGACTCGTCCACCACGCAGCCCTGCGGCGGCCGCGCCCGGAGCGCGTCGTGGCGCGGATCGCCGACAGCGCCGTGGACCAGCGTGAACCGCTGCCACCCCGGCGGCGGAGGAGCCGGCGGCCCGCCCTGCCACCCGGCGTCGGCGAAGTCCTTCTCCAGCCAGCACAGCTTCCAGGCCAGCTCGAACTCCCAGCTCCGGGCCACCTCGAAGAACCCCTCCAGCGCCGCCTCCACCCGGGGCCGGTCGCAGTCGCTCATGGATGGGCCCGCTCATGGAGCACGGCGGCCAGCCGGAGCGCGGTGTCCAGATTGCAGCGCCCGAGGTCGATGAGCGGCAGCCCGTACGTGCCGGCCGCCGAGACCCGTTCCACGCCCAGGGAGGGGAACACGACGCCCACCCCGTCGAGGGCCTCTTTCAGTTCCCGTACGGCCTCCTCGGCCGCCCGGATCCGTTCCGTGGGGGTGAGCACCATGACATGTCACCTTTCTACTCTGAGTGGTCAGGTTCTGCACACAGAGTGGTGATCAGCTGGCTAGCCTTTCAAGGAAGCACCGAGAACAACCCCACCTGTTGGCCTTGGAGTTGCCATGGCAGGTAAGAACCTCGACCCGTCCTCCTCACCCCGCGCCCTGCTCGGCGCCGAACTGCGCGTGGCCCGCGAAGCGGCGGGGCTCAGCCAGGCCGAGTTGGGCGAACCGCTCTTCGTGAGCGGCTCGTTCATCGGCCAGCTCGAAGCGGGCACGCGCCGGATGCACATCGAGTTCGCGCGCCAGATGGACGACATCCTCAGCACGAACGGCTTCTTCGTCCGCAACTGCGGCGCGGCGGCCAAGTCCAAGTACCCGGACCACTTCGCCGCCGCGGCCGAAGCGGAGGCTCTGGCGAAGGCCATCCGCGAGTACGCGCCCCAGCTGATCCCCGGCCTGCTCCAGACGGAGGCGTACGCACGGGAGGTCTTCCGCGCGTACCAGCCCACCGCTCCCGAGACTGTCATCGACGAGCTCGTCGAAACCCGCCTTGCGCGAGCCGCGCTACTGAGTGATCCAACTACCCCACTGTTGTGGTGCGTCCTCGACGAGGCGGTTCTCCGTCGGGTGGGAGAGAACAAGACGGTGCTGGCTGAGGCCCTGCGGCATGTGGCAACCCTGATCCGGTCGCACCGGGTCATCGTGCAAGTGCTGCCGTTCAGCGCGGGTGCTCACGCCGGCCTGGATGGCTCGCTCAAGCTGATGACCTTCGAGGACGCTCCCCCACTCGTCTACGTCGACGGCATCGGCTTGGGCCAGTTGTTCGACGATCCAGCCACGGTCGGGCGCCACACCCTGACCTACGATCTGCTCACGGCCAGTGCGCTTTCACCACGCATGTCGTTGGCCCTGATCGAGTCCGTGGCGGAGGAGTACGAACGTGACCACCATGCCTGAGTACGACGTGTCAGCGGCCACGTGGCACAAGTCCAGTTACAGCGGCGGCGATGGCGGCAACTGCCTGGAGATGGCCACCTGGCGGAAGTCCACCCACGGCGAGGCCGGCGCCGGCGCACTGGTGCCGGTCCGGGACTCAAAGGTGCCCGGTGGGCCCCACCTCACCTTCGGCGGGCCCGCCTGGGAGGCGTTCCTCGCCAGCCTGTGACCCGGCTCCATCACAGACCCTTGGTGAACAACAGCTTGTCGGGGCCGCTGCCGCTGAGGTTCTGGATGACGTCCTCCACCCAGTCCAGGCCCGCGATGATCCCCGACCAGGGGCCCTTGCCGTCGCAGCCGAGGGCGACGTGCGTGCCGTGGCCGTTGCAGTCCGCGCTGTTGCGGCCGTCGCCGATGGCGTCGAAGCCTGGCGCCGGGGCGCGGTCCCCCGTGCGTCCTGCGCCACCGACTGCACTCCGCGCAGGTGCCGGACGGCCTTCAGCTGCACGCGCATGGAGGAAAGCTCCCGTTCGGGGGGCAAGCGAAATGGGGGAGCCGCGCCCGCGGCGTCGAACGCCTCCGCGGGAGCGGCCCACCCTTCGCATCGGTGCGGGCCCGGCGCGGCTTGAACGGTGGCCCCCGCACGGCCGATCGGCGCGCGGTCCCACCGGAACGGCGTGTCCGGCACGCTGCAGAAAGGGTTGATCGCCTGTGCCGCCGGGCCCGTGGCCCCGGCCGGCGCGGCCGGTGGCCGCCCGGCAGGATCACCCGTACGGTCCGCCACCACCTCAGGGGGCGCACGGCCGGTGCGCCGCCCGTGCCCCCGCCACACCCGGGGAGGTCTTTGACCGGCCCGGCCGTGCGTGATGCCCTCCACGCATGCGCATCCTCCTGAGCCGAGCGGGCCGGACCCTGCCCGCCGCCCTCGCCGTCCTGGCCGCCGTCGCCGTCCTGCCCGTGGCCGGTGCCGCCACGGCCGCGCCCGTGCCCGTACCCCGCACGGCCGCCTCCGACGAAGCCCCGTACATCGTCACCGTCCACAAGGACGTCGACCCGGCGCGGGTCGCCGGCATGGTGGGCGCCTCGCCCGACTACGTCTACAGCACGGCCCTGCACGGCTTCTCCGCCCGGCTGAGCCCCGGCCAGGTCATGGCCCTGCGCGTCATCCCCGGCGTGGAGTCCATCCACGAGGACGGCGGCGCGTCCTCCTTCGGCACGGCCGGCTGACAGGCACCCGCACCCGGCCGCACCGGCTCCCCGGCATCGCCCCGTACCCGCCCGGCGCTTAGGGTTGCGTGGATCAACTCATCGGTTGGTCCGGCAGGGATCGGGGGGAGACCGATGAACAGCGCGACCGAGGCGTTCCAGCCGCTGCGGGCCGACGATCCGCGGACCGTGGGCGGCTACCGGCTCGCCGCCCGGCTCGGGTCGGGCGGCATGGGCCGGGTCTACCTGTCGCACACCCAGGGCGGCCGTCCCGTCGCCCTCAAGGTGGTGCATCCCGAGCTGGCCGAGGACCCGACCTTCCGGCGGCGCTTCCGCCGGGAGGTGGAGGCCGCCCGACGGGTCCGCGGGGCGTACACCGCCGAGCTGATCGACGCCGACGCGGAGGCCACACCTCCCTGGCTGGCCACCGTGTACGTGCCCGGCCCCTCCCTGTCGGAGGCCGTCGCCCGGCGCGGGCCGCTGCCGGACGCGGCGGTGGTGTGGCTGATGGCGGGCGTGGCCGAGGCCCTCGTGGCCGTCCACGGCGCGGGCGTCGTGCACCGCGACCTGAAACCGTCGAACGTCCTCCTGGCCGCCGACGGGCCCCGCGTCATCGACTTCGGTATCTCGCAGGCCTCCGGCCTCACCGCCACCGCCACGGGCAACACCATCGGGACGCCCCAGTACATGGCGCCCGAGCAGGGGCTGGCGGGCGAGACCACGTCCGCCACCGACGTCTTCGCCCTGGGCCAGACCGCGGCGTTCGCGGCGCTCGGCAAGCCGCTGTACGGCCACGGTCCGTCCATGACCGTGCTGTTCCGGATCGTGCACTCCCAACCCGACCTGACCCAACTGCCCGAACCGCTGCGGCCGCTGTTCGCACTCTGCCTGGCCACCGCCCCCGAGGAGCGGGCCACTCCGGCGGAGATCCTCGCGTGGTGCCGCGACTACCTGGGCGAGGAGGCCGTCGCGGGCGGCGGACCGGCCGTCTGGCGGGAGGTCACGGGCCCGGAGGAGGCGATACCGGGTCCGGCCGCGCGGGACGCCGCGGCGGTGACCGTCGGCCCGGCGGGAGCCGCGGCGCCGGAGCCGGGGCAGGTGACGTCCGCGGTCCCGGACACCGGCGCCGGCGCGGCGCGGACGGGGTCGCGGACGCCCACCGCACCGGACGCGCGGGCGGGATCGCACGCCCCCGCGGTACCGGCGCCCGCGTCGGTGCACAAGCGGCGGCGCGCCGCGCGGATCGCCGGGGCGGCCGCGCTGACGGGCGCGCTGACGCTGGCGGGCCTGGGCTGGAAGCTCATGGACGGGACGGACCGCTCGGCCGGGCCGCAGGCCGCCGCGGCCAAGGCGTCCGGCCCGGCGGCGGCACCGGCCGGCACCGCCCCCGCACCTGTCCCCACGCCCACGCCGAGCGCGTCGCGACCGCCCGTGCCCGTCCCCTACCCCGGGCTGGAGCTCAACGAGAAGAACTCGATCAGCTTCACCGAACCCGTGCAGCACGAGGACGGCGACCGCACCGGTGACATCCGCATGAAGTGCGGGCCGGCCAGCGGCTGCCGCATGGAGAGCGACGACAGCATCTTCTCCATGCCGCAGAAGGCCGGCACCGGCAACCTCGCGACGTGCCGCGAGGAGCTGGAGCACGCGAGGGAGCACGACCTGACGCTGCACGTCATGGCGGCCGGCAGCGAGGTCTGCGTCAGGCACCCCTCCGGGGACATCGCGCTGTTCGTCATCGGCATCAAGTCGGCCCCGGGCCTGTCGAAGGACCCCAGCTGGCTCAGGGCCGACATGACGATCTGGCGCGCGGCCTCCTGACGTGAGGGCGGGGGCCGGCAGCGGAGCGGGTCACGCCGCCCGGTGCGGCGCGTCGGCGTCGAGGGCCACGACGAGGAAGGCGTCCCGGTCGAGGTCCATCACGACGGTCGCCCGCTGGCCCCGCTCCCGGCACTTGGCCGCGTACTCCTCGGCGGGCCAACTGCCGTAAGGGTCACTGGCGGGAAAGGAGTCCAGCACCTTCTTCCGGCGCACCGCAACCACCTCCTGAAACGACGGAGCGTCCTCACCGCTCGGTTGCCCCGCGCCCCGGATCCCATGCGCCGTCCCACGGCCAAATACCGTTGGGCAGGCCGCTGTTCGGGATCTAGCATGCCCACCGTGCCCCACAACGAAGAGATCATCGAGCAGGCCCTGCAGCAGATCGAGACGGGCTACGTCTTCCCCGAGAAGGCCGTGGAGACCGGCGCCGCGATCCGGCGCCGCCTCGCGTCCGGCGCGTACGCCGACCTGGACGGCCCGGCCCTCTGCCAGGCGGTCACCGCCGACTTCCAGGAGGTGTGCCCGGACCGGCACCTGCGGCTCCTGTGGGTCGAGGAGCCGCTCTCCTTGGAGCCGGAGGACCAGGACGCGGGACGCGCGGGGTTCCTCGCGCTGCTGCGCGCCGAGAACCAGGGCGTACGACGCGTGGAGCGGCTCGACGACGGCGTCGCACTCATCGAGATCACCCGGATAGCCACCGCCGACGAGGGCGCGGCCGTGATCGGCGCCGCCATGCAGCTCGTCGCGAGCAGCTCCGCCCTGGTCCTGGACCTGCGCTCCTGCCTCGGCGGCGCGCCCGAGGGAGCCGCCATGTGGAGCAGTTACTTCCTCGCCGACGACCAGGTCCACCTGCACGACATCTACGACCGGCCCACCGGGACCACCCGCCAGTTCTGGACCACGGCGCACCTGCCCGCGCCCCGCTACCTCGACCGGCCGGTGTACGTGCTGACCAGCGCCATCACCTTCTCCGGAGGCGAGGACGTCGCCTACACCCTGCAGTCGCAGGGCCGCGCCACCCTCGTCGGCGAGACCACCCGGGGCGGGGCCCACCCCACGGTCCGGCACACGCTGACCGAGCACATCCAGGTGACCGTTCCGGTCGCCCGCACCATCAACGCCGTGACCGGCGGCAACTGGGAGGGCGTCGGCGTCCTGCCCGACCTCCCCGCCCCCGCGGACCAGGCCCTCGAAACGGCCCTCAAGGCCCTCCGGACCGCCGCGTCCTAACCCCGGGCCCGGCGCGCCGCGTCGACGAAGGACCGGATCAGCTCCGGCGACTTGACCCCGCGCTCCCGCTCGACGCCACTGGAGACGTCCACCCCCCAGGCCCCGGTGGCGGCGAGCGCCTCGCGCACGTTGCCCGGATCCAGCCCGCCGGCCAGCAGCCACCGGCCCTCGGGCGCGGTGAAGTCCGCCGACCCCCAGTTCCACGGCTTCCCGGAGCCGGGGTCCGGGGCGTCGAGCAGCAGCAGGTCCTCTCCGTACTCCCCACACCTCACCACCCGCTCGGCGGTGGCCCGCAGCAGAGTGCGGCCCTCCGCGCGCAGCGCCGCGAAGTCCCCGGGACCCTCCTCGCCGTGCAGCTGCACGCCCCGTACGCCGCTCTCCTCGGCGAAGCGGCGCACCTCCTCGACGGACTGCCCGCGGAACACGCCCACGGTCAGCACCGGGTCCGGTACCCGGGCCGCCAGCTCGCGCGCGGTCGCGGCGTCGACCGTACGGGGGCTGCCGGGTGCGAAGACGAAGCCGACGGCATCGGCCCCGGCCGCCACCGCGGCGTCGACGTCCGGCGCGGTCCGCAGCCCGCAGATCTTGACGAAGAGGTCAGCCATACGTCCAGCCTATGCGGACCGGCGTCCCCGGTCCGGTCACCGTCAGCGCCCGGCCTGCACGGGCCCGAGCACGCTCCCGCCGACGAAGGCCGCGAGATGGGCGGCGCCCGCGTCGTCGGCGGTCGCGAAGTGCACGTACACGGTGTGCCGGCCGTCGGGATGCTCCTCGTTGAGGTCCAGCTCCACCCGCTGGTCCGTCGGGTCGGCCGACGCGGACGGTATGCCGGGCACGTCCGGCCAGGCCCCCCGCCACAGCATCGTGGCCGCCCCTCCGCGCAGTGCCCGCAGGAACGCCTGCTCCACCGGCCCGGGGGCGGCGTACGCGTCGACGGTCAGCGGCAGCGCCGCCGCGAGCTCGCGGTCGTCGCGCGGCAGTTCGGCACCGAGGTACCAGGTGTCGGCCGCCGCCCAGTAGTCCGACGGGTCGAACATCCCCGCCGGCAGCAGCGCCGCCATCGCCCGTGCCTCGGCGACGCTCCCGGTCCGCGCGCACAGCCACATCTCCGGTTCGAGCGGCCGCATCCGCCCGCACAGCATCCGCGCCCGCCGGTACGCCTCCCCGAGGTCGTCGGTCCGGTACACGGCATAGGCCCGCGAGCCCCCCACCCCCGCTCAGCCCCGCCCGGGCTCGACGGGCGTGGTGGCGCGCGGAACGGGATGAGAGACGCAGTGACCCATGGGCCGTACGGTCACACAGGCCCGCCCGCCCCGGCCAGCGGTTTTCACCGCCCGATCGGAGGAGAGAGCCGTAAGGGCCGGGCGGGGCACAGGCCGCGGCACTAGCCTGAAACGAGGCACGGGCTCAGCGCTGCACGCCATCCGGAGGAATACGGTGACGATCATGATCGAGCGGGCCACACCCATAGAGACGTCGCCGGCACCGCCGGACTTCGAAGACCTCCTGCGCACGGTCGCGGAGATGGACACGCCAGACGGCTTCAAGGCCGAGCTCATCCGGGGGAAGATCGTCGCGTCACCGTTTTCCAAGCTGCGCTACTACCGCCCCATGCGTGTGCTCCGGGAACAGCTCCAGGCGCGCGCGCCCAAGGGGCACTACGCGGACGTTGCTCCCTTCCTCTTCCGGTTTCCGGAGGCGGAGCGCGCCTTCTGCCCCGATCTCTTCGTCGCGGACGGGTGCGCCTTCGAGGAGGACGGCAGGCACGCGGACGGAGCCGCGCTGTCACTCGTAGCGGAGTTCACCTCGGTGTCCACGAGGGATGCCGACTGGAACGAGAAGCTCGACGTCTACGGACGCCTCGTGCCGGTCTACCTGGTGGTCGACATGCAGGACTCGGAGATCACCTGTCTCCACGACACGTCGCCGCACGGCTACCGCGCTCGGACGACGGTGTCCTTCGGCGAGCCGCTGCGCGTCCCCGCACCGTTCGACTTCGCACTCGACACCGCGTTCTGATCGGCGGGCAGCCGGAACGCCCGAGGGCGGCACCCCCGTGGGGGTGCCGCCCTCGTTCGAGAACAGCCGATCGACCTCAGTCGATCAGAAGTCCATGTCACCGCCCGGCATGCCGCCCGGAGCGGCCGCGGCCTTCTCCGGCTTGTCGGCGATGACGGCCTCGGTGGTCAGGAACAGCGCGGCGATCGACGCGGCGTTCTGCAGCGCGGAGCGCGTGACCTTCGCCGGGTCGATGATGCCCTCGGCGATCATGTCGACGTACTCGCCGGACGCGGCGTTCAGGCCGTGACCGATCGGGAGGTTGCGCACCTTCTCCACGACGACGCCACCCTCGAGACCACCGTTGACGGCGATCTGCTTGAGCGGGGCCTCCAGCGCGAGCTTCACGGCGTTGGCGCCGGTCGCCTCGTCACCGTCGAGCTCCAGCTTCTCGAAGACCGCGGAGGCCTGCAGCAGGGCCACGCCACCACCGGCGACGATGCCCTCCTCGACGGCCGCCTTCGCGTTGCGGACGGCGTCCTCGATGCGGTGCTTGCGCTCCTTGAGCTCGACCTCGGTCGCGGCACCGGCCTTGATGACGGCCACGCCGCCGGCCAGCTTCGCGAGGCGCTCCTGGAGCTTCTCGCGGTCGTAGTCCGAGTCGGAGTTCTCGATCTCGGCGCGGATCTGGTTCACGCGACCGGCGACCTGGTCGCTGTCGCCGGCACCGTCGACGATGGTCGTCTCGTCCTTGGTGATGACGACCTTGCGGGCGCGGCCGAGCAGGTCCAGGCCCGCGTTCTCCAGCTTGAGGCCGACCTCCTCGGAGATGACCGTGCCGCCCGTGAGGATGGCGATGTCACCGAGCATGGCCTTGCGGCGGTCACCGAAGCCCGGGGCCTTGACGGCGACGGACTTGAAGGTGCCACGGATCTTGTTGACGACGAGGGTGGAGAGCGCCTCGCCCTCGACGTCCTCGGCGATGATCAGCAGCGGCTTGCCGGACTGCATGACCTTCTCCAGGAGCGGCAGCAGGTCCTTGACCGAGCCGATCTTGGAGTTGACGATCAGGATGTACGGGTCGTCGAGGGACGACTCCATGCGCTCCATGTCGGTGGCGAAGTACGCCGAGATGTAGCCCTTGTCGAAGCGCATGCCCTCGGTGAGCTCCAGCTCCAGACCGAAGGTCTGGGACTCCTCGACGGTGATGACGCCTTCCTTGCCGACCTTGTCCATGGCCTCGGCGATGAGCTCGCCGATCTGGGTGTCGGCGGCGGAGATGGAGGCCGTGGAAGCGATCTGCTCCTTGGTCTCGACATCCTTGGCCTGGGCGAGCAGGGCGGCGGAGACGGCCTCGACGGCCTTCTCGATACCACGCTTGAGGGCCATCGGGTTGGCACCGGCGGCCACGTTGCGCAGGCCCTCGCGGACGAGCGCCTGGGCCAGGACGGTGGCGGTGGTCGTACCGTCGCCGGCGACGTCGTCCGTCTTCTTGGCGACTTCCTTGACCAGCTCGGCGCCGATCTTCTCGTACGGGTCCTCGAGCTCGATCTCCTTGGCGATGGAGACGCCGTCGTTGGTGATCGTGGGGGCGCCCCACTTCTTCTCAAGGACGACGTTGCGACCCTTGGGGCCAAGGGTGACCTTGACGGCGTCGGCGAGCTGGTTCATCCCACGCTCGAGACCGCGACGGGCCTCCTCGTCGAACGCAATGATCTTGGCCATCTGAAGTGGTCCTCCCGGACAGCGGTGGATTTCTCCCAGGACCGCGCCCGCGCCCGCGACGGACGGCCTGCGTGCCCGGCGGTTCCTTCCCACCGGACCCTGCGGGCCTCACCGACCCGGTCCTCGTTTCAGTAGCACTCTCACTCGTAGAGTGCTAACGCCAATGATTAGCACTCGACCCCCGAGAGTGCAAGCGGCTTCGAGGACGGGGCGGGCGCGCGGCGGGCGACACGCGAGGGGCCCACATCCCGTGACCGGGATGTGGGCCCCTCGTGGATCTTCCGGGTCTTCGACGGAAGACCGAGCGTCGGTGGTCGAGGCTCCGGGACTAGCCGAGCGCGAGCTTGACCATGTCCGCCTGCGGACCCTTCTGGCCCTGCGAGATCTCGAACTCGACCCGCTGACCCTCTTCAAGGGTGCGGTACCCGTCCATCTGGATGGCGCTGTAGTGGACGAACACATCCGCACCACCGTCGACCGCGATGAAGCCGTAGCCCTTCTCCGCGTTGAACCACTTGACGGTGCCCTGAGCCATGCCTAACTCCCCTATTACTGGCCCTTGCGCGGGAACGCACTTCGCGTTACCGGGTCAGAACTTGCGTCGGAACGCTTCGACCGAGGCTGAATGTATCTGCGCGAGTGCTGTCTGCAACAGGTCAATCCGACGAGAAATCTGGACACCGAGAAACATTGAAATAGAGTGAAAATTTGGCATCTTCCAGGGCAACTCGGGCCAGACATATCTCGCCAAAGCCCCATACCGCACCTGCACATTGACCCGATGTCGACCCTCACGCGACCCGTTCATATGCAGCGGGCAAGTCCAGCGGAGGGGACTTCCCCAACTCTACCGTGCCCAATCAAGCAGAATTACCCCCTCCGCTTTTAGCGGAGGGGGTAATTTCGGTTTCTTGGCCGGGACTCAGCCCCGGATCAGCAGCCGCCCGCGACGGCAGGAATGATCGAGACGCCGGCGCCGTCCGGCGTCACCGCCTCCAGCCCGCCCTCGAAGCGCACGTCGTCGTCGTTGACGTAGACGTTCACGAAGCGGCGGAGCTTGCCCTGGTCGTCCAGGACCCGCGCGGCGATGCCCGGGTGGTTCTGCTCCAGGGACGCGATGACCTCGGCGAGGGTCGCGCCCTCGGCCGGGACCTCGGCCTGACCGCCGGTGTAGGTGCGCAGGATGGTGGGGATGCGGACGTTGACGCTCATGGCGCTACTGCCTTTCCGGTAGTGCGTGGAGGGTGGTCAGGCCAGGCCGGCGGCGCGGAACGCGTCCAGGCTGGGGCGGATGGTGGCGGTCTGCCCGCTGTCCGCGGCCACCGCCTCCAGGGTCTTGAGGCCGTCACCGGTGTTGAGGACGACGGTGGTCAGCGCCGGGTCGAGCTGCCCGTTCTCGATGAGCTTCTTCGTCACGCCGACGGTCACGCCGCCCGCGGTCTCGGCGAAGATGCCCTCGGTCTGCGCGAGGATCTTGATGGCCTCGACGACCTGCTCGTCGTTGACGTCCTCGACGAAGCCGCCGGTGCGGCGCGCGATGTCCAGGACGTACGGGCCGTCCGCCGGGTTGCCGATCGCGAGCGACTTGGCGATGGTGTTGGGCTTCTGCGGGCGGACCACGTCGTGACCGGCCTTGAAGGCGGTCGACACCGGGGAGCAGCCCTCGGCCTGGGCTCCGAAGATCTTGTACGGCTTGTCCTCGACGAGGCCGAGCTTGATCAGCTCCTGCAGACCCTTGTCGATCTTCGTCAGCTGCGAGCCGGACGCGATGGGGATGACGAGCTGGTCGGGCAGCTGCCAGCCGAGCTGCTCGCAGATCTCGTAGGCCAGGGTCTTGGAGCCCTCGCCGTAGTACGGGCGCAGGTTGACGTTGACGAAGCCCCAGCCCTCGCCCAGCGGGTCGCCGATGCAGCTCGGAGCAGAAGCGGTTGACGTCGTCGTAGTTGCCTTCGATGCCGACCAGGTCGCCGCCGTACACCCCGGCCATGACGACCTTGCCCTGCTCCAGGTCGTGCGGGATGAACACGCAGGAGCGGAAGCCGGCCCGGGCGGCCGCGGCGCCGACGGCGCCGGCCAGGTTGCCGGTGGAGGAACAGGACAGGGTGGTGAAGCCGAAGGCGCGGGCGGCCTCGACGGCGATCGCCACGACGCGGTCCTTGAAGGAGTGCGTCGGGTTGCCGGAGTCGTCCTTGACGTACAGCTTGCCGGTGACGCCCAGCTCCTTGGCCAGGTTCCGCGCGTCGACGAGCTTGGTGAAGCCGGGGTTCAGGCTGGGCTTCGAGGCCACGTCGGCGGGGACGGGCAGCAGCGGCGCGTAACGCCAGATGTTGTCGGGGCCGGCCTCGATCGCCGCCCGCAGGGCTTCGGGGTCACCGGTGGGGAGCTCGTAGGCGACTTCCAGCGGTCCGAAGCACTCGACGCACGCGAAGATGGGACCGAGTTCGAAGCGGGTACCGCACTCACGACAGGAAAGGCCGTTGGCAGGTCCGAGATCGACAGAGGTGGCGACAGTCTGTGCAGCCATGATGGCGAGGCCCTTTCTCCTCATCTTCCCCATGGCGCATTTCGCCATGAGACGGAATTGGCACCTTCCCTAGCCGGGGACCTCGTCGACGAGCGCTGCTGCGCGATCGCGAGAACCGACTGGAGGGTTGCCGGGGCTTCAACGGGCCGTGTCCCTCTGCCCCTCTGGATGAGCGGTATGGCACCGGCACACGCGCTCTGTGGCGCGCCGGTGCGTTTGTACGCGGGGGACCCCCGGCATGCGGTGGTCCTTCGCGTTGTTCAAGACTGTAACCGAAGGGCCGGGCGGTTGAGACAGCCGTCCGAACCGCGAGATGGATCACATAAAGGCCCATAACGCCGACACGCAGGGAGTGCTGAGGGTGCTGGAAGAGGTGGAGCGCTGGCTGGCAGACCGCTCCTGGTCCGCCGCCGACCGACCGCTCGACCAGCTGCTCGACCTCAAACGGGCGGCCGGGACCACGGTCAGCGTGGTGCTGCCCGCGCTGGACGAGGAGGCGACGGTCGGCGCGATCGTCGAGGTGATCCGGCGTGAGCTGATCGAGGGACTGCCGGTCCCCCTCGTGGACGAGCTGGTCGTGATCGACTCGGGTTCGGCCGACCGGACCGCCGAGGTCGCGGCGAAGGCCGGCGCACGGGTGGTGCACCGGGACGAGATCCTGCCGCGGATCCCGGCGCTGCCCGGCAAGGGCGAGGTGCTGTGGCGCTCGCTGCTGGTCACCGACGGGGACGTCGTCTGCTTCGTCGACGCGGACCTGCGGGACTTCTCCGCCGCCTTCGTCTCCGGCATCGTCGGCCCCCTCCTGACCGATCCCGAGGTGCAGTTCGTCAAGGCGATGTACGAGCGCCCGCTCGGCGACGCCCCGGGCCAGGGCGGCCGGGTGACCGAGCTGGTCGCCCGCCCGCTGCTGAACCTGCACTGGCCGCAGCTGGCCGGCTTCGTCCAGCCGCTGGGCGGCGAGTACGCCGTACGGCGCTCCCTGCTGGAGCGGCTGCCCTTCCCGGTCGGCTACGGCGTCGAGCTGGGCCTGCTGGTCGACGCCCTGCACACCGTCGGTCTGGACGCGCTGGCCCAGGTGGACGTGGGCGTCCGGCTGCACCGCCACCAGGACGGTCAGGCGCTGGGCCGGATGGCCGCGGCGATCTACCGGACGGCCCAGGTACGGCTCTCGCGCGGGCACCTCGTACGGCCGGAGCTGACCCAGTTCGAGCGGGGGCCGGAGGGCTTCGTGCCCCGCACCCACCCGGTGGACACCGAGGAGCGGCCGCCGATGCTGGGCGTCCAGGAGTACGGCCGGCGGCACGTCGCGTGACGTGCCGCGTGACGTGTCCATACGTTTGAGCGAGCGCGGGCCGGGCTAGGTTCGGCGCATGGCTTCTCAGGTACTCGTCGCGGCGAACCGCGGCCCGCTCTCCTACACCCTCTCCGACGACGGCACCCTCAGTGCCCGGCGCGGCGGGGGCGGTCTCGTGTCCGGACTCTCGGCGGCCCTCGCGGAGCAGCCGGGGGCCCTGTGGATCTGCGCGGCGCTGTCGGACGCGGACCGGGAGGCGGTCCGCAGGGACGTCTCCGAACCGGGCGTCCGGATGCTGGACATCGATCCCACGATGTACGACGACGCGTACAACGGCATCGCGAACTCGGTGCTGTGGTTCACCCACCACCACCTCTACGACGTGCCGCGCGAGCCGGTCTTCGACGCGGAGTTCCGGCGCCGGTGGGCCTCGTACGCGGCGTACAACGAGGCCTTCGCACGCGCCCTCGCCGAGGAGGCGGAGCAGGGGGCCCGCGTCCTGGTGCAGGACTACCACCTGGCGCTGGTCCCGGGCCGGCTGCGGGAACTGCGTCCGGACCTGCGGATCGCGCACTTCACGCACACGCCGTGGGCGTCGCGGGAGTTCCTGGACATGCTCCCGGGCGACGTCCGGGAGCAGCTGGTGCGGGGGATGGCCGGGGCGGACGTGGTGGGCTTCCACACCCGGGCCTGGGCCGACGCCTTCGCGGACGCCGCGCACCCCGACGACGAACGCCGCGTGGCCGTCTTCCCGCTGGGCGTGGACGCCGACGAGCTGCGGGCGCTCGCGCACCGGCCGGAGGTGGACGAGAAGCTGGCGGAGCTGCGGGCCGAGGTCGCGGGCCGCAGGACGATCGCCCGGGTGGACCGGACGGAGCTGTCGAAGAACATCCTGCGGGGCCTGCACGCCTACCGGGAGCTGCTGACGGTCCGGCCCGAATGGCGCGGCCGGGTGGTGCACCTGGCCTCGGCGTACCCGTCGCGGCAGGACCTTAAGGTGTACCGGGACTACACCGCGGCCGTCTCGGAGCTGGCCGCGGACATCAACGCGGAGTTCGGCACGGAGGACTGGCAGCCGGTGCTGGTGTCGGTGAAGGACGACTTCGCGCGCTCGCTGGCGGTCTACCGGATGGCGGACGTGGCGCTGGTCAACCCGGTGCGGGACGGGATGAACCTGGTGGCGAAGGAGATCCCGGTGGTGTCGGAGGCGGGCTGCGCGGTGGTGCTGTCGACGGGGGCGGGGGCGTACGAGGAGCTGCGCGAGGACGCGCTGACGGTGAACCCGTACGACGTGTCGGCGACGGCCGAGGCGTTGCACGCGGCGCTCTCCATGCCGGATGCCGAGCGCGAGGAGCGCACCAAGCGCCTGGCGGCCGCCGCGACCGCCCTCCCCCCGGCCGCCTGGTTCCGCGCCCAGCTCACGGCCCTGGAGGCCTGACGGATTCGGCCCCGCCTGCGTTCGAGGCACGGGGCCCGGGGCGGCGCCCCCGCAGCGGCGCCGCCCGGCAGCGAAGGGTCAGCTCCGCAGGGCCACGGCCAGGGCGGCCAGGAAGGTGGCCACGGAGCCCGGTCCGGGGAGGACGAGGTCGGCGCGGGCGGCGAGTTCGGGCACTTCCGCCGAGCCGCTGCACACCAGCAGCCCCGGCAGTCCCTCGGCCCTGCGCTTCTCGACGGCCGAGTACGCGGCGAGGTCGCCCAGGTCGTCCCCGGCGTAGAGCACCGTCTCGGCGTCCCGTTCCGCCAGGAACTCCGTCAGGGCGACGCCCTTGTCCATGCCCGGGGGCCTGAGCTTCCAGGACCGCCCGCCCCGGCTCGACCATCAGCCCGTGCCGGGCGGCCAGCTCGGTCAGGGGCTCCCGCAGCGCCGCGAAGGCCGCCGCCGGGTCCTCGGCGCGGCGGGTGTGGACGGCGAGCGCCCGGCCCTTCTCCTCGATCCAGGTGCCGCGCCAGGCACCGATCGAGTCCAGGAACCCGGGCAGCTCGGCCCGTACCGCCGCCACCCCGGGGTGCTCGGCGGGGGCGTGGACTATGCCCGTCACGGCGTCCCAGCGTTCCGCGCCGTAGTGGCCGAGGACCACGAGGTGCTCCAGTCCGGGCACCCCGGCGAAGCCGCCGTAGCGGACCGCGACGCCCGCCGGGCGTCCGGTGACCACGGCCACCGAGTCCACTTCGGGGGCGAGCGCGGAGAGCGCGGGAACGGCTTCGGGATGTGCCCTGGCCTGGTCCGGGTCCGGGACGATGTCGGCGAGGGTGCCGTCGAAGTCCAGGGCGACCACGGACCGGCGGGGTGCGCGGAGCAGGGCTTCGAGCCCCTCGCGTCCGGCTGCGGTGTCGGGCATCGGCAGGTCGTGCGGATGGGTCCCCATACGCACGACCCTAACGGGCCGGGGGGACGACGGCTACGGCTACCGCCTCGCTCGCTGGGCTTCGCGGATCCTGCGCAGGCGGTTGACGGTGCCCGGGGCGTGGGCCAGTGCCCGCGGGTCGTCCATGAGGGCGTTGAGCAGCTGGTAGTAGCGGACGGGGGTCATCCCCAGTCCTTCCCGTATGGCCCGTTCCTTGGCTCCGGGCCCCGGCCACGTGCGTCCCTCGTACGCGAGCACCGCGGCCTCCGTGGCCGTCAGCCGCCCCTCGTCCGTCATACCGCCACACTAACGCCGCCGTCCGACAGTCGGCGGCGCCGGGTCAGCGCGGGTCCGCCGCGCGGGCCGCCGTGGCGATGTCCTCCAGCACCTTGGCGGGCTGTCCGCCGGGCTGGACGGTCCTGCCGATGTTCTGCTTGATGTCCTCGCTGACGCCCGCCCAGGACTTCTTGCCGGCCGGGTACAGGCGTGAGCCGGGCAGCGCCGCCAGGAAGGGCTTCAGCCGGACCGCGGGACCGCTGGTGGCGGCCTGCTTCGCCTGGTAGCCCGTGGTGGTGGCCGGCAGCAGGTCGTACTTGTCGGTGAAGGCGGTCACGTTGTCCGGCTGGTACAGGTAGTCCAGGAACTTGCCGGTCTCGGCGCGGTGGCCGTTCTTGAAGGCCATCACCCAGTCGGCGACGCCCATGGCGGGCTGCGGGGAGCCGTCGGACGTCGGCAGGGTGACCATGCCGTACTTCACGCCCTTGGCCTCGGCCTGCTTCATCAGCGTCGGGTGGCCGTTGAGCATGCCGACCTCGCCTTTGGTGAAGGCCTCGAAGGCGGCCTGCCGGTCCAGCCCGCCCGGCTCCACCGGGCCGGTGAGGCCCTGTCCGACCATCTTGTCGCGCAGGAATTCCAGCGTCTTGACGTTGTCGGCGGAGTCGAGGGAGTAGCCCTCTTCGTTGTCGGTGTAGCCGCCGCCGCCCGCGAGCATCCACATCATCGTCTCGGCCTGCGCCTCCTCGCGGCCCAGCGGCAGCGCGAAGGGGGTGGGGACGTTCGCCGCCTTGAGCTTCTTGGCCGCGGCCTCCAGGTCCGCCCAGCTCTTCGGCTGCCAGCCCTTGGCGTCCTTGCCGATCACACCGGCGTCGGTGAGGAGCTTCTCGTTGTAGAAGAGCAGCCGGGTGCTGGAGACGAAGGGCATGCCGTACTGGGTCTGCTTGACCTTGCCGGCGTCGGCGAGCGGGGCGAGGAAGTCGGCCTCGGTCTTCACCGAGAGCAGCTCGGCCGTGGAGTACAGCTTGTCGGCGGCGGCGTAGTCGGCGTAGGCGCCGATCTGCGCGATGTCGGGGGCCTTGCCGGCCTTGACCATCTCGGCGACCTTGGCGTCGACCTCGGACCACGAGAAGACCTGGACCTCGACCTTGATGCCGGGGTGGTCCTTGTGGAAGCCGTCGGCGAGGCCCTTCCAGTAGGCCGTCGAGGAGTTCTGCGGATTGTCCCCGTAGTCGGCCGCCACGACCCGGAGGGTCACCTCGTTGTCTCCGGTGAGTCCGTCGACGGCTCCGCAGCCCGTCAGCGTCACAGCGGTCAGGCACAGCGCGGCGCCCGACGCGGCCAGGCTCAGGTAACGGCCCTTCACAGGTATCGATCCACCCCTTGTTGTACGTACGATCCACGTAAGGTCTACACCACTTTGGCGGCTCGTCCACATCGGGCTCCCCATCAGCACGCCCGATTTGTATGGTCACTCAACAATCCCCCTCAATGGACTAGACCTTTCCCCGCCGAGCACGCGAGACTGTCTCTGTGAAACCCGTGAAACACGTCATCGCCCTCGATGTGGGCGGCACCGGGATGAAGGCCGCCCTCGTCGCCGCCGACGGCACCCTGCTGCACGAAGCGCGCCGCGCCACCGGCCGCGAGCGGGGCGCCGACGCCGTCGTCGAGACGATCCAGGACTTCGCCGCCGAGCTCCTCGCCACCGGCCGGGAACGCTTCGGACGGGCCGCCTCGGCCGCCGGCGTCGCCGTCCCCGGCATCGTCGACGCCGACCACGGGATCGCCGTCTACGCGGCGAACCTCGGCTGGCGCGACGTACCGCTGCGCGCGCTGCTCACCGCGCGCCTCGGCGGCATCCCCGTGGCCCTCGGCCACGACGTGCGCACGGGCGGACTGGCCGAAGGCCGCATCGGCGCCGGCCGGGGCGCCGACCGCTTCCTCTTCGTGCCGCTCGGCACCGGCATCGCCGGCGCCATCGGCATCGCCGGCCGCATCGAGGCCGGCGCCCACGGGTACGCGGGCGAGATCGGACACATCGTGGTCCGCCCCGGCGGCCCCGACTGCGGCTGCGGCCAGCGCGGCTGCCTGGAGACCCTCGCCTCCGCGGCCGCCGTCAGCCGCGCCTGGGCGGCCGCCTCCGGCGACCCGGCGGCCGACGCCGCCGACTGCGCCAAGGCCGTCGAATCCGGCGACGCACGCGCCCACGAGGTCTGGCTGGCCGCGGTCGCCGCCCTCGCCGACGGGCTGGTCACCGCGATCACCCTGCTGGACCCGCGCACGCTGATCATCGGTGGCGGGCTCGCCGAGGCCGGGGAAACCTTGTTCACACCACTACGGAAGGCCGTGGAGGAGCGCGTGACGTTCCAGCGGCTCCCCCACATCGTGCCGGCGGCCCTCGGGGACACCGCCGGCTGCCTGGGCGCAGGGCTGCTCGCCTGGGACCTACTCGCCACGGAGGTACCGGCCTGATGTCCGGAAGCGCACACAGCACCGTTCTCTCCGGCGCCAGGGTGGTGCTGCCCACCGGGACCGTGGCGGGCGGCCGGGTCATCGTCGACGGCGACCGCATCGCCGGCAGCGCGCGCGAGGACGCCGGGATCGTCGACCTGACCGGCCACTGGATCGTCCCCGGCTTCGTCGACATGCACAACCACGGCGGCGGCGGCGCCTCGTTCACCTCGGGCACCGCCGAGGACGTGCTCCGGGGCGTACGCACCCACCGCGCGCACGGCACGACCACCCTGGTCGCCTCCACCGTCACCGGCGACCTGGACGAACTGGCCCGGCGGGCCGGGCTGCTGGCCGAACTGACGCAGGCGGGCGAGATCGCCGGCATCCACTTCGAAGGGCCCTTCATCAACCCCTGCCGCAAGGGCGCGCACAAGGAGGACCTGCTCCGCGACCCCGACCCGGCCGAGGTCCGCAAGCTCATCGACGCCGCGCACGGCGCCGCCCGCATGTTCACCCTGGCCACCGAACTGCCGGGCGGCCTCGACTCCGTACGGCTGCTCGCCGAGCACGGGGTCGTCGCCGCGATCGGCCACACCGACGCCAGCTACGAGCAGACGCGCGCCGCCATCGACGCGGGCGCGACCGTCGCCACCCACCTCTTCAACGCGATGCCCGCGCTCGCCCACCGCGAACCCGGCCCGATCGCCGCCCTCCTGGAGGACGAACGCATCACCGTCGAGCTGATCAACGACGGCACGCACCTGCACCCCGCCGCCCTCGAACTGGCCTTCCACCACGCGGGCGCGCACCGCGTGGCGCTGATCACCGACGCCATGGACGCGGCCGGCTTCGGCGACGGGACCTACCACCTCGGCCCGCTGGAGGTCGAGGTCAAGGGCGGGGTGGCCCGCCTCGTCGAGGGCGGCTCCATCGCCGGCTCGACGCTCACCCTGGACACCGCCTTCAAGCGCTCGGTGACCCTCGACGAACTGCCGGTGGAGTCCGTGGTCCAGGCGATCTCCGCCAACCCGGCCAAGCTGCTCGGCCTGTACGACGAGATCGGCTCGCTGGAGCCCGGCAAGTACGCGGACCTCGTCGTCCTGGACGCCGCCTTCGACGTGCGGGGCGTCATGCGGCGCGGCGAATGGGTCGTCAGCCCCGGCCTCTGAAAGCGGCCCTGACGGCCGAGCGGCTGGAGCGGACGAGGCGGTCGGCCCCCGGGACTGGGCCGACCGCCTCGTGTTTGGCATGATCCCGGCAGCAACAGACCCGGGAGTGCCCATGATCCTGACCGTGACGCTCAACACCGCGCTCGACGTCACGTACCGCGTGCCGCGGCTGCTTCCGCACGCCTCGCACCGGGTCACCACCGTCACCGAACGGCCCGGCGGCAAGGGGCTCAACGTCGCCCGCGTCCTGGCCGCCCTCGGACACGAGGTGACCGCCACGGGCTTCGCCGGCGGCCCGGTCGGCTCCGTCGTACGGAACATGCTGGCGGGCTCCCCCGGGGTGGTGGACGCCCTGCTGCCCTGCGCGGGCGCCTCGCGCCGAACCCTGGCCGTGGTCGACGAAACCTCCGGCGACACCACGCAGTTCAACGAACCGGGCCCGCTCATCACGTCCGCCGAGTGGTCCCGGTTCCTCGCGCACTACGAGGCGCTCGTCGCCCGGGCGCGGGCGGTCGCCCTGTGCGGCAGCCTCCCGCCGGGCGTGCCCGTCGGCGCGTACGCCGTGCTCGTACGGGCCGCCCGCGCGGCCGGGGTCCCCGTACTCCTGGACACCAGCGGCGAGGCCCTGCGGCGCGGAATCGCAGCCCGCCCCGAGATCATCAAGCCGAACGCCGCCGAACTGGCCGAGCTCACCGGCTCCCGCGACCCGCTCCCCGCCACCCGCGACGCCCGCCGCCGCGGCGCGCACGCCGTGGTCACCTCACTGGGCCCGGGCGGCCTGCTGGCCGCCACCGCCGAGGGCACCTGGCAGGCGGCCCCGCCGCGCCCGCTGTCCGGCAATCCCACCGGAGCCGGCGACTCCGCCGTGGCCGGCCTGCTGTCCGCCCTCACCGAGGGCCTCGACTGGCCGGCCCGCCTCACCCGCGCGGTCTCCCTCTCGGCGGCCACCGTCCTGGCCCCGGTGGCGGGCGAGTTCGACCCCCGCACCTACGAGGAGGTCCGGGGGTCGGTGAAGGTCACACCCGCCTGAATCCGGCGGTGGGCCGGGTCAGCCCTGTTCGAGCCAGAGCTGGTCGAGGACGACGTCGCACTGGTTGTTGGCCTCGCACGAGATCTTGATCGTGTTGGGGCCCTGCTTGAGGTCCACCAGCGAGTAGGTGTTCGTCCACCCCTTGGCCCAGTCGCCCGCGGCGGCCTTGGAGAAGTTCGCCATGTTGACCGGCCGGGTCTGCGCCTCGCCGTTGACGGTCAGCGTGGTGTTGGCGTCCTTGCCGGGCACCCCGTAGGTCATCTTCAGCTTGTACTTGCCCGCCTTCGGCACGTCCACCGACCACGTGGCCGCCGCACCGATCGCGTTCAGGCCGGTCACGTACTGGCCGTTCTCGCTCTTGGCACCCGGCAGCGTGTTCTGCAGGTTCGCGCCGCCCGTGAGGGACATGCCGCTGCCGCCGAAGTCGGCCTTCGGCAGCGGGGCCTGGGAGGGCTTCGTGCTCGGGGCGGGGCTCGCCGGGTCCTGCGGGGCCGCCGACTGCTGGCCGCCGTTCGCGGTGTCCTGGGGCTTCTCGTCCTTGTCCTTGTCGCCGAAGGCGAGGGCCGCGCCGATGCCGATCACCACGGCGCCGACCACCGCGACGGCCGCGATCAGCAGACCGCGCCGGCCGGACGCACCGGCACCGCCGCGACCGCCGTGGCCACCGTGACCGCCGCCGGGATGCCCCATCGTCTGGGTCTGCGAAGCCTGCGGCTGCTGCGGAACGCCGTAGCCGCCCGCCTGGAGCGCCTCGGGGGCCTGGTACTGGGCCTGGTAGCCGGGGCTCTGCTGGGGCACGGGGCCGCGCCCGCCGCCGTTCCTGCGCTCGCCGACCGTCCGCACCTGGTGGTGCGAGGTACGGGGGACGCCGGGCTGCGCACCGGGGTGACCGCCGGACGACCCGCCGGGGTAGCCGTACCCGCCGCCCGACGTGGGCGGGGTGGCGCCGGCCGCCTGGCCATCCTCGTAGAGATAGCCGAACGGATCATCGTCCTCGGGCTTGTTCGCCCCACCGTGCGAGCCGTTGTTCGCGGGCGTCGTCATCGCAGGTCACTCCTTTCGACCCACGGGAGCCTACCCCGAACAGGTGCACCTACGGGCGACGGACCGGCTCAGCCCGCCCGGCGGTGCGCCTTGGAACGGGACCTCTTCTCGATGTACATCCGCTGGTCGGCGGAGCGCAGCACCTCGTCCGCCGACATGCCGCAGCTGGCCCAGCCGATCCCGAAACTGGCGCCGACGCGCACCGCACGGCCGTCCACGCGGATCGGCGGGATGATCGCGTTGCGCAGCCGGACGGCGAGGTCCGCGGCGTCCGCGGCACCGAGGCCGTCGGCCAGGACGACGAATTCGTCACCCCCCAGCCGGGCGACGGTGTCCCCGTCCCTGACGCCCGTCGTCAGCCGCCGGGCGACCTCGATCAGGACCGCGTCACCGGTGTGGTGCCCGAACCGGTCGTTGATCGACTTGAAGCCGTCGAGGTCGCAGAAGAGCACCGCGAGCCCCTTCGTCCCGTCGTCGACGTCCGTGGCGGGCGCCACCGTGTGCACGTGGTGGTCGTACGGCCCGTCCGTGGGGGCGGTCGGCGCGCCGGGGAAGTCGAAGGGATCGGCGCCGCCGTACCGGTCGGGGCCGTCGGGCTGAAAGCCGTGCTCACCGGCACCACCCGCCTCCGCCCGCACCTCGTACCCGTCGGGGCCGACCTGGCCCGGCTGACCCGCCTGGCCCGGCTGCCCGCCGTATCCGTCCCGCCCCTCGAAGGCCGCGTCCAGGGCCTCGATCGCGCTCGCCCGCGCCGACTGCGGCCTGCGGCACAGCCGCGCGCCGAGCCGCGCCCGCAGCTCGGCGCTGTTGGGCAGGCCGGTCAGCGAGTCGTGGCTGGCCCGGTGGGCGAGCTGGAGCTCGTGGCGCTTGCGCTCCTCGATGTCCTCGACGTGCGTCAGCAGGAAGCGCGGCCCGTCGGCGGCGTCCGCCACGACGGAGTTGCGCAGCGAGACCCAGACGTACGTGCCGTCCCGGCGGCCCAGGCGCAGCTCGGCGCGGCCGCCCTCGGCGGAGGTGCGCAGCAGGGTGCCGATGTCCTCGGGGTGGACCAGGTCGGAGAAGGAGTAGCGGCGCAGTACGGAGGCGGGGCGGCCGAGCAGCCGGCACAGGGCGTCGTTGGTGCGCAGCAGCCGCCCGTGCTGGTCCCCGCCCATCTCGGCGATGGCCATGCCGCTGGGCGCGTACTCGAAGGCCTGGCGGAACGACTCTTCACTTGCGCGGAGCGCCTGTTGCTCGCGTTCCAGCCGGACGAGGGCGCGCTGCATGTTCGCCCGGAGCCTGGCATTGCTGATCGCAATCGCCGCCTGGAAGGCGTACATCTGGAGCGCTTCGCGGCCCCAGGCCCCGGGCCGGCGGCCGTTGCGCGGCCTGTCCACCGAAATGACACCCAGAAGTTCCCCGCCGGACGCGTACATGGGGGCGTAGAGCCGGTCCTCCGGGTGCCACTCGTCCTCGAAGCGCGGATCGGGGCCGTCGGTGTGCCATTGGGGGACGTCGTCCTCCAGGAGGACCCAGCCCTCGGTGTGCGGGATGAAGCGGAGTCCGTCCCAGCACTCACCCATCGTCAGACGGCGTTCCCACGAGGCGCGGGACCCCACGCGACCTGTGATGAGTGCCTCCGCGGCGGGGTCGCCGGCGAATGCGGCGACGACCAGATCGCCGTCCGGGCGAACGAGGTTGACACAGGCGAGTTCATAGCCGAGGCCCACGACGATGCCGTCCACGACGGTCTGCAGAGTGTCCGCCAGGCTCCGGGCCGTATTGAGATCGGCCACCACCCGGTGCAGCTGCCGCAGGGTCGCAAGACGGACGTACGGCTCCGACTCGGTCTCCATTGCTCGCTCTCCCCGAGACCTCGACAGCAACTCCAGGTTTGTCATCGGCGTTTCGTTGCGGTGTCCCGTCCACTGAATCACAGTGAGCTGTGCGGCAGGTACACAGGGTCAACAAATCTTGCCCTCTGTGACTCAAGTCACATGAGATGAATAACGGTGCGCGTTGCGGAGGTTCGGACTGGGAGCGCTCCCCCTCATTCTCGTGAGCAAACGATACGCCTGGGCCTAGGCCGAGGGGTGGGGGCGCGACTCGGACCAGGGCCCGATGTGCGCCACGGGAGGGCGAGATTAGCGTTTCACCGTGCTGAAGACGACCCCCGTACCCGTCCCGCCCGACGCCAGCCCCCATGCTGAGGGGGTGAGCAACGACGAGTTCCGCGACGCGATGTCCCGGCTGGCCGCGGGCGTGTGCCTGATCACCGCCCACGAGCCCCCGCTGACGGCCGACGGCCCGCGCGGCGAGGACGTCGGCATGACGGCGACCGCCTTCATGTCCGTGTCCCTGGAGCCGCCCCTGGTGCTGGTGAGCCTGCGCGAGGGCTCCCGCATGGACGACCTGCTGGCGGACCAGCCGCTGTGGGCGGTCTCCGTCCTCGCCGACCACCAGCTCCAGATCGCCGGCCGTTTCGCCATGAAGGGGCGCATCAGCGACCGGCTGCTCTTCGCCGACCTCCCGTACGCACGGGGCGAGGCCTCCGGCGCGCCCCTGCTCAGCGGCGCCCTCGCCACCCTGGAGTGCCGTACGGAGAAACGCGTCGAGGCGGGTGACCACACGCTGGTCATCGGCCGGGTCCTGACGGCCGCGCTGCCGTCCCCGGACTCGGCGCCCCTGACGTACTTCCGCGGGCGCTACCGGCACCTGGGCTGAACCCGGCCCGCGCTCCCTTCCCGGCCACCGCACCGGCCACGGCCAGCGGACCGGCCACGGCCACCGGGCCTGCTTCGGCCGGCGAACCGGCCACGGCCGGCAGCGGACCGGGTACGGCCACCGGTCGCGGTCGCCCCCTTCGGCCGACGAAGCCCCGCCGCTACCAGTCCCGGCCGGTGCGGCCCCGCTTGGTCTCGGCCCGCGCCTTCTTCTCCCGCAGCCGCCGCTCGTTGATCCCGCGCGGGATCTTCGTCGGCCGGCGCTGCTTGGGCGGCGGCGCCGTCGCCTCGGCCAGCAGCGAGGCCAGCCGGACCAGCGCCATCTCCCGGTTGCGCAGCTGCGAGCGGTGCTCGGAGGCACGTACGGTCACCACCCCGCCCACCAGCCGGCCGGCGAGGCGCTCCAGCGCCCGTTCCTTCCACACCTCGGGCAGCGCCTTGGTCGCCGCCAGGTCGAACAGCAGCTCCACGCGCGAGTCCGACGTGTTCACGTGCTGCCCGCCGGGCCCGGAGGACCGCGAGAAACGCCAGGAGAGCTCCCCCTCGGGGAGCGCGACCGAACCGCGGATGACATAAGGACCAGGCATGCCCCTATGATCCGTGCCCGCCCGGTCCGCGTCACCCGCATTTGCCGTCATCCGGAATGCGGAGCGGGAACCCGACGGGCCTCTCGTCGCGTTATAGGGGTCAGCGGTAGTTTGACCGCCTGTACGTGCATGTCGGATGAGGAAAGGGACATTCCCATGGCTGTCAGCCTGTCCAAGGGCGGCAACGTCTCGCTCACGAAGGAGGCCCCGGGCCTCGCTGCCGTCACGGTCGGTCTCGGCTGGGACGTCCGCACCACGACCGGTGTCGACTTCGACCTCGACGCCTCGGCCATCGCCGTCAACGCGACGGGCAAGGTCGTCTCCGACGGCCACTTCGTCTTCTTCAACAACAAGTCCACCCCGGACCAGACCATCGTCCACACCGGTGACAACCGCACCGGCGAGGGCGCGGGCGACGACGAGGCCATCAACGTCAACCTCGCGGGCCTCCCCGCCGACGTGGACAAGATCGTCTTCCCGGTCTCGATCTACGACGCCGAGAGCCGCAGCCAGAACTTCGGCCAGGTCCGCAACGCCTACATCCGCGTGGTGAACCAGGCCGGCGGCGCCGAGATCGCCCGCTACGACCTCTCCGAGGACGCGGCGACCGAGACCGCCATGGTCTTCGGCGAGCTCTACCGCAACGGCGCGGAGTGGAAGTTCCGCGCGGTCGGCCAGGGCTACGCCTCCGGCCTCACCGGCATCGCCCAGGACTTCGGCGTCAACGTCTGAGCCGTCCTGCTCCGCAGGACCGGGCCGGCCGCCGAGGCCGGCCCCGGGACACCGGCGCGGGCGAAGCCCCCTCCCGGCCGTCCGGGGAGGGGGCTTCGCTACCGTTCCACAGGTGATCCTCCAACCGCTGGTCCCCGTGGACGGCGCCCTCCCGGGCCCGGTCCTGACCGAGATCGCCGCCCTCTACTCGACCAACCACGCGTTCTTCGAACTCAGCGGCGACTTCCCCGATCCGAACCGCATCACGGTGGAACAGGTCGCGGCCGCCCTCGCCGACGAACTCGCCCACGACAGCGCCGAGATCCTCCTCGCCCGCAGCGCGGGACGCCTCGTCGGCCTCGCCGCCACCCTCGCCCACGACCCGGCCGCCGCCCCCGCGGACGACGACCCGTGGATCGGCCTGCTGCTCATCGACGCCACCGCACACCGCGAGGGATACGGCCGCGCCGTGGCCACCCTCGTCGAGGACCGCTTCCGCGCCGCCGGACGCATCGGCCTGCAGATCGCCGTACTGGACAACAACCCGAAGGCCCTGGCCTTCTGGCGCTCCCAGGGCTACTCCCCCCTGCGCCGGGCCAAGGACCGCGAACTGGGCCGCGACTGCACGGTGCTGCGCAAGCCCCTCGGCCCGGCCTAGGTCCGACAGGACCTAGGGCCCCTGGTGCCGGGCACGGCCTACTTGGGGCGGCCCTCGCCGTACAGCCAGACGTCCCAGACCTTCTTCAGGTCGTGGCCCGTCCGCTCCTGCGCGTAGGCGGTGAAATCGGCCGTACTCGCGTTCCCGTGCCGGTGGTCGGTGGCCCAGCCGCGCACCATCGCGAAGAACTTCTCGTCGCCGACCTCCTGCCGGATCCGGTGCAGCACCATCGCGCCGCGCTGGTACACCGGGCTCCCCGAGATGTCCTCGGGACCGGGCGGATCGGCCGGCGGGAAGGCGGCCCAGTCGGAACCGGCGGCCTCGTCCACGTCCGTGTCACCGGTCATGAGGGCGTCGAAGTGCTCCTGCGCCGTGGGCCCGCCGTGGTCCTCGTCCCACAGCCACTCGGCGTAGGTCGCGAAGCCCTCGTTGAGCCACATGTCCTTCCAGGTCTTCGGCGACACCGAATTGCCGAACCACTGGTGGGCCAGCTCGTGCAGCACCAGCGCCTCGTCGCCGGGCGCACCCGGGTACACCGGCTTGGTCTGCGTCTCCAGCGCGTAGTCGAGGGTCCCGGCGGGCAGGACGACCGCACCCGCCGTACCGAAGGGGTAGGGGCCGAACCGGCGGCCGCCCCACTCCAGCATCTCCGCCTGCCGCGCCAGCGTACGCTCGCTCGCGGCCGCCTCCTCCGGCGAGACCGCGTTGTAGAGGGACACCCCGGAGGGCGTCCGCCCGGTGGTCACCTCGTACGGGCCGACGACGGCGGTGGCCAGGTAGCTCGCCATCGGCTCCGGGCTGTGCCACGCGAACCGCGTACGGCCGTCGCCGCCGTCGGTCCGGGACTTCAACTCCCCGTTCGACACGGCCTCGTAGCCGCGTGGAACGGTGATCGTGATGTCGTAGGCGGCCTTGTCGCCGGGATGGTGGTTGCCGGGGAACCAGGTCATCGACCCGACCGGCTCGCCGACGCCGACCGCGCCGTCCTCGCCCGCGATCCAGCCCTCCTTCGAGCCGTCCGCGTCCGTGAGGGCCTTGGGCCGCCCGCTGTACTCGACCTCCGTGCGGAACACCTGGCCCTTCTTCAGGTCGTCGGCCGGGCGCACGGTCAGCTCGTTGCCGGTCCGGTTGAACCGGGCCCCCTCGCCGTCGACGCTCACGTCCTCCACGCGCAGACCGCTGAGGTCGAGGTTGAAGGAGCTGAGCCCCTGCTCGGCGCGCGCGGTGATGACGGCCCTGCCGTGCAGCACCCCGTCGGCGGGGTCGTAGTCCAGGTCCAGCCCGTAGTGCTCGACCTGGTAACCGCCGTTGCCGGCCTTGGGGAAGTACGGGTCGCGCAGCCCCGACGCACCCGGCCGCCCCTGCACCGGGCCTCCCGTGCACGCCGCGGTGACGGCGAGCAGGGCGGCGACGGCAGGGGCGGCGAGGCGGGTGAGCGCGCGGTGGTCCACACACTCGATCCTAAGCGGGCAAACCGCGCACTCTACTTGCCGAGCGCGTCGACGCCGGCCTTGGCGAACTTCTCGTCCAGGTCGCCGCTCGGGGCACCGGCCACACCGATGCCGGCGACGGGCGCGCCGTTCGCCTGGACCGGGGTGCCGCCCCCGAGGAAGAGGGTGCCGGGGATGTCCTTCAGGTTCGGGGCCTGGGCCAGCCGGCCCACGAGCACCGAGGTCGGGGCGTTCCACGACACGGCGGTGTACGCCTTGCGCTGCGCCGACTCGTAGGACTGCGGGCCGGCGCCGTCGCCGCGCAGGGTGACGATGGTGTTGCCGTTGCGGTCCACCACCGCGACGGTCACCTTCTGGTTCTCGTCCGCGGCGGCCTTGAGGGCGGCCTGGGCGGCGCGGGTGGCGGCGTCGACGGTCAGGTGGGTCGTCGTCGTGAAGTTCTTGTCGCTCGGGCCGTCCTTCTTCCCCGCGACGGCGGCGGCCTGAGCGGTGGTGGGGGCGGCGGGGGTCGCGCTGGCGCTCACGGCACCGAAGGCCCCGGCGCCCAGGGCGACGGCGAGGGCGGTACCGGTGAGGACGCGGGTGCGGGTGTTCATCTCTGCAGCTCCTGAGAACGGTGGCTTCGGTGACGCGGTGAGGCCATCGGATCGGCCCGGGCCGGTCGGACCGGCTCCTTCACTGCTCCAAGCCTGTGCCCGCACCCCCCTCCGCCCCGTCCCCGTACCGGCTCGCCCCGTCCACCGCACCGGCTGACCCGGGGGTCAACCGATCGGCCGATGCGCATCGCCTCCCGGCGGGGCAACCATGACCCCGGACCTCCCCCGCTCTTCCAGCCCCACCGGCGTGTGAGGCGCGGGGCCCGGGCCGGAGCCGCGCTCTTCCAGCCCCACCGGCGTGTGAGGCGCGGGGGCCCCGGGCGGAGCCCCGCTCTTCCAGCCCCGCCGGCGTTTGAGGCGCGGGGGCCCCGGGCGGAGCCCCGGGAGCGGCACTGCAGGCGACAATGGACGCAATCCCCCCACACCAGGAGCACCGGTGAGTCACCCCGCGATCAGGCCGGACACCCGAACCCTCGCGACGGTCGCGCACACCGCCTTCTTCCTGCTCCTCGGCGCCTCCGTGGCCCGCTTCCTGCTGCGCCACCCCGGCGAACCCCGCACCCCATGGGTCCTCGCCCTCAGCATCACCCTGGCCCTGCTCTACGTACTCGGCCCGGCCCTCGGCGCCGCCCCCACCCGCCGCCGCCTCCTCTGGCTCGGCCTGGTCGTCACCACCTGGGTCGTCCTCGTCGTCCTCGCGCCGAGCTTCGCCTGGTGCGCCGTACCCCTCTTCTTCACCGCCCTGCGCACCCTCCCCCCACGCGCCGCCATCGTCCTCGTCGCCCTCCTCACCGCCTTCGTCGTGACCGCCCAGCTCCAGCTGTCCAAGTCCTTCGACCCCAACCTCCTCCTCGCACCACCCGCCGTCGCCGCCCTCGCCACCGCCGTCTTCGTCCACATGGAACGCCAGGCCCAGGCGCAGCGCGCCCTGATCGACGACCTGATCCGGACCCGCCGGGAGCTGGCCGCCACCGAGCGCCGCGAAGGCACCCTCGCGGAACGCCAGCGGCTGTCCATGGAGATCCACGACACCCTCGCCCAGAACCTCTCCAGCCAGCAGATGCTCCTCCAGGCCGCCGACCGCACCTGGGACACCGACCCCGCCACCGCCCGCGGGCACGTCCGCACCGCCACCGGCATCGCCGCCCACGGCCTCGCCGAGGCCCGGCGACTGGTCCACGACCTGGCCCCGTCCGAGCTCGCCGACGGCGCCGGCCTCGCCGACGCCCTGCGCGCCCTCGACGCCGGCCCCGGCATCGAGGTCCGCTTCCACCTCGAAGGCACCCCGGCCCCCCTCCCGGACCGCGTCCAGTCCGCCCTGCTGCGCATAGCCCAGGGCGCCCTCGCCAACGTCCGGGAACACTCCGGCGCCCGTACGGCCGCGCTCACCCTGAGCTTCCTCGGCGACCAGGTCGTGCTCGACGTCGCCGACGACGGCCACGGCTTCACCGAACCCGGCACCGAACCCGGCACCGGTCCCCGATCCGGACCCCGCACCGGACCCCGCACCGGATCCCGCACCGACGCCGACCGGCGCGGCCACGGCCTCCCGGCGATGCGGGCCCGCGTCCGCCGGCTCGGCGGCACCCTGACCATCGAATCCACGCCGGGCGAGGGCACCGTCCTCTCCGCGGCCGTCCCCCTGGAGCCCGCTCCATGACCACGATCCTGCTCTGCGACGACCACGTGGTGGTCCGCGCCGGCCTCCTGGCCCTTCTCGGCAGCGAACCCGACATCGAAGTCCTCGGCGAGGCCGGCAGCGGCGAGGAGGCCGTCGCCCTGGCCGCCAAGCTGCACCCCGACGTGGTCCTCATGGACCTCCAGCTCGGCGAGGGCATCGACGGCGTCGAGGCCACCCGCCGCATCACCGCCCTCCCGCGGCCCCCGCACGTCCTCGTCCTCACCACCTACGACACGGACGCGGACATCACCCGTGCCATCGGCGCGGGCGCCACCGGCTACCTCCTCAAGGCGGAACGCCCCGAGGAGCTCTTCGCCGCGATCCACTCGGCCGCCCAGGGCCGCACCACCCTCTCCGCACCGGTCGCGAGCCGGGTGATGGCCCACATGCGCGGCAGCCGCCCCACCCTCACCGACCGCGAACTCGACATCCTCGGCCAGCTCGCCCGCGGCCTCGGCAACCGCGACATCGCCCGCGCCCTGTTCATCAGCGAGGCCACGGTCAAGACCCACCTGGGCCGCATCTACGACAAGCTCGGCGTCGACACCCGCGCGGGCGCCGTCTCCGTCGCGAAGGAACAGCGCCTCCTGCCCTCCTGACGCCCAGGTGGGGACACCCCGGGACCCGTGACACCATCGGGTACGTGCTCGACATCGGCTACTCCCTCTCCCGGCGGTTCCCCGACCCCCCGCAGACCGACTACCGCTCGGCGGACGTCCGCGCGCTGCGCCACGACCTGTTCTGCGGGGACGTGTACCTCGCCGACACCCACTCGGACCGGGAAGTGTCCACAGCCTGGGGATGGGTGCCGGTCCTGGACTTCGCCTGGGCCCTGTGCGACATCGTCGAGCAGCTCGACCGGGACCCGCGCGGCAGCCGCTCCGCCAACCGCCAGTACGCCGAGATCGACTTCACCGAGTCCACGGACCGCATGCTCTTCGAGCGCCGCTTCGGCTGGGTCGACGTCGAGGCCGACTGGATGCCCGCCGAGGAGGCCCCGCTGACCTTCAGCCACCGGCTGCTGCGCCGCGAGGCCCGCGACTTCCTGCACGACCTGCTCGCGGACCTGATCGACATGCACGACGGCCTCGGCGACAACCCGGCCATCTGGACCCTCCAGGCCCGCTTCCCGCGCGTACCGGCGTAGTCAGAAACGCCTGCCGGACACGCCGGGCACACTCGCCGCGCCTACCGCGCCTGCCGCGCCTGCCGCGCCCGTCACGCCTGCCGCGCCGGAGAGGGACTCCCGGAAGACCCGCGTCGACCGCGGGTTCTCCCCGCACTGCCACACACCGTGCGGGCAGTAGTCGGTGATGCTCTGGTAGAGCGGCTCGTGCTCGGCGAACCAGGCCAGCATGCCCCGCACGTAGTCGGGGTTGTCGCCGTGCCGGAACAGCCCCCACTCGGGGTACGAGATCCGCTTGCCGTGCGCCTTCGCGAAATCGACCTGCTGCCGGAGCCCGTAGGGCTGCGCGACCTGCTCGTCGAAGGTGGCGCCGGGCTCCTGGTCGTAGGAGTCCATGCCGACGATGTCCACCACGTCGTCACCGGGGTAGCAGCTCGTCCACGCGATGGCGTCCCGCCCGCGGTTCGGGGCGAAGTCGAACCGGAACCGCTGCCCCTTCACCGACCGCATGGCGGCCACGATGCGCCGCCAGTACGTCTTCCAGTTCTCCGGGTCGGGACTGCAACGGTGGGCGTAGTCGAAGCCGTTCATCTCCCACCCGAGCACGATCACCGTGTCCGGCACCCCCAGGTCGACCAGCCGCGCGGCCAGCCGCCGGAAGTGCTCGTCGTTCGCCCCCCGCGCGCCGGCGCGGATCAGCTTCGCGACCCCGTCGTCGGGTGTCCCGGCCTCGTTGTGCTCCTGCATGGGCACGTTCAGGACGAACAGCCGGTCGGCCCTCTCCCGGCGCCACCGCGCCCACGTGCGCAGGGAGTCCGGCGCCCCCTCGATGTTCGCCCAGGTGTCGCCCGGCAGGTAGGTGTGCCCCGCGCGCAGCTCGGTACCGCCGAGCCAGCGCGACAGCTCCGCCATCCGCTCGACACCGGGCGAGCCGTAGTGGAGGTAGGCGCCCACGGCCGTCCCGCCGGCCTCGCTCCCCGCACCGCCCCCGGGCCGGGATCCCGACCCCGCGCGCGGCGGCCGCGTGCCGACGAAGACCGCCACGACGAGCAGGGCGACGGCGACCGTGCCGCAGCAGGCGGCCGTCAGGCGGCGGAACCGACGGGTCATGACACCTCCACGGGTTTCGGGCACCGGTGCGTCTGCCTGCGACGGTAGGCAGCGCACACGGCGGGCGCCCGGCCGAGTATCCGGACACTCGGCCATCCGCCGCAGTCGTCCGCGCCCGCCTGACCCGACCGGGTGACCCCGTCGGCGGGACGGACGAGGCGCCCGGTGCCGCCTACGGCACCACCCGCACCCCCAGCTGCGCGGCGAGCGCCGGGGCCAGGTCGAACAGCTGCGCCGGACTGATCACCGCCCCGGCCAGCGCACCGATCCCCCGCGCGATCTCCAGTACCGAGGCCTCCCGCAGATCCACCTCCGTCATGCGCACCCCGGAGAAGTCCGCACCGCGCAGCGCGCAGTCCCGGAACTCCACCCGCTCCAGCACCGCGTCCCCGAAGTCCGGCTCCACGAGCACGCAGCCCTCGAAGACCACGTCCCTCAACCGTGCCTTGCGCAGGTTCAGATAATCGATCTTGCCGCCGCGGACCACCACCCGCTCCAGCGCGGCCCCGTGCAGCTGCACCCCACCCAGGCGGGCGTCCACCAGCTCCACGTCGCGCAGCGACGCCCCCGACAGGTCGGTCCCCACCCCGCGGACCCCCTCCAGCACCGAATCCAGGATCCGCGCCTTCGCCAGCCCCGCCTCGTCCAGCGCGCACCGCCGCACCGCGCAGTCCATGAACCGCGCCCCGGCCCCCTCCTGCCCGGCCAGATCCAGGTCCGCGAACTCCAGCCCGTCGTAGTCCCCGTCCGGCTCCAGCTCCGGCCCCTCCCAGGCCGTCAGCCCCGGCAGCCGCAGCTCCGGCCTCCGCGCCGCCTTCACCGACTGCTGCCGCCCGTTTCGCACCATGCCCCCCATCGTGACCGACGGCACTGACAACGGCCCGCGCGCTTGACCGTCCGCCCCGTCCCCGCCCCCGGCCAGGTCCACAACGGGCAAGGTCGTCCTCGAACCCTGACTTCGGCGGAGCGCGGGCGCGGTCATCGGGACGTCCACCACGCAGTGAATCCGGAGCAACCGACCGCGGCCAGCAGGCTCATCAGGCGCACGGGCGCCTTCTGCACCACGAGGTGGAATCCTCCCGCGCGGAGTTCCAGAAATGGCTTCTTCGACTCGATCTCGGACACGGCACGCTCCGGAAGGTCAGCCGGCCAACGGGACGATTCCTTGCCGATCGGCGGCGCGCGCCGCCATCTCAACAACAGTGCACAGTACGCCAGTTATGACTATGTGAAGATAGCCCATTCGGGCTATGCGCAAAAGGGTCACGGCAGCGCATTGACACCCTCCGGCTATGCCTGTCGGCCCAGCTCCGCCAGCGCCCGGTCCGTCAGCCGGTACACCGACCACTCCTCCTGCGGCCGCGCCCCCAGGGCCTCGTAGAAAGCGATCGCCGGCGCGTTCCAGTTCAGGACCGACCACTCCAGCCGCTCGTAGCCTCGCTCGACGCACGTACGCGCCAGCTCCGCCAGCAGGGCCTTGCCGTACCCGCCACCGCGCACGCCCGGCCGTACGTACAGGTCCTCCAGGTAGATGCCGTGCACCCCGCGCCACGTCGAGAACGACAGGAACCACACCGCGAAGCCGACGACCTCCCCGTCCGCGCTCTCCGCCACGTGCGCGAACACCGCCGGGCGCACCCCGAACAGCGCCTCCCGCAACTGCTCCTCGGTCGCCCGCGCCTCGTGCGGCACCTTCTCGTACTCCGCGAGCTCACGGATCATCGCGTGGATGACGGGGACATCGGCCACTTCCGCACTACGGATCATGCCCGCACCCTACGGGGGGCTCACCGGGCCGGTGCCCGGGCGCTGCCCGGACCCGCGCCTCAAACGCCGGCGGGGCTGGATCGTCGATCCGGGTCGGCCTGGTCGGTACGGGGTGCCGCGCCGAGGAGACCCTCGTGCGGGGCACCACCCCACACCGAGACCCCGCCCAACCAGCCCCGCCGGCGTTTGAGGCGCGGGTCCGGGCAGCGCCCGGAACACCCGCCCGCACCGCCGAGCCGCCCGCAGGGCAAGCGGCAGCCAGCCGCGTATCAGCCCCCGCCCCCCGACACTGCGTCCCTGGCGCCCCGAGCGGAGAACCGGGTAGCAACTCTCCCATGACGATCAACGGCGGCATTTCCTTCTGGTACGCGACCGACGCCCCCACCACCCCGCCCCGCCCGCCCCTCACCGCCCACACCACCACCGACGTCGTCATCGTCGGCGGCGGCTACACCGGCCTGTGGACCGCCTACTACCTCAAGCAGGCCGCCCCCGACCTGCGCGTCACCGTCCTGGAGCAGAAGTTCTGCGGCTACGGCGCCTCCGGCCGCAACGGCGGCTGGCTCTACAACGGCATCGCCGGCCGCGACCGCTACGCCGCCCTCCACGGCCGGCCCGCCGCCGCCCGCCTCCAGCAGGCCATGAACGAGACCGTCGCCGAGGTCGTCGACGTCACCACCAAGGAGGGCATCGACGCCGACGTCCACCGCGGCGGCGTCCTCGAAGTCGCCCGCACCCCCGCCCAGCTCGGCCGCCTGCGGGCCTTCCACGCCGCCGAGCTCGCCTTCGGCGAGACCGACCGCGAACTGCACGACGCCGCCGCCACCCGCGCGCGTATCGACATCGCCGACGCGGTCGGCTCCAGCTGGAGCCCGCACGGTGCCCGCATCCACCCCCTCAAGCTGGTCCGGGGCCTGGCCGCGGCCTGCGAACGCCTCGGCGTGGTGATCCACGAGTCCACCCCGGTCACGGAGATCGCCACGGGCCGGGCGGTGACCCCCTACGGCACCGTCCGCGCCCCCTTCGTCCTGCGCTGCACGGAAGGGTTCACCGCCGCCCTCAAGGGCCAGAGGCGGTCGTGGCTCCCGATGAACTCCTCGATGATCGCGACCGCCCCGCTGCCCGCCGAGACGTGGGCGAGGCTCGGCTGGTCGGGCCGCGAGGTCCTGGGCGACATGGCCCACGCGTACATGTACGCCCAGCGCACCGCCGACGACCGCATCGCGATCGGCGGGCGCGGGGTGCCGTACCGCTTCGGTTCGCGCACCGACCACGACGGCCGCACCCAGCCGGCCACGGTCGCGTCGCTCCGCGACCTCCTCTTCTCCTTCTTCCCGGCGCTCGCCGGCACGGAGATCACCCACGCCTGGTCGGGCGTGCTGGGCGTCCCCCGCGACTGGTGCGCGACCGTCACCCTGGACCGCACCACCGGCGTGGGCTGGGCGGGCGGCTACGTCGGCTCGGGCGTAGCGACCTCCAACCTCGCCGCCCGTACCCTGCGCGACCTGGTCCTCGGCGAGTCCACCGGGCTGACGACCCTGCCGTGGGTGAACCACCGGGTCCGCCGCTGGGAGCCGGAGCCCTTCCGCTGGCTCGGCGTACAGGCCCTCTACGCCGCCTACCGCGAGGCGGACCGCCGCGAGGCCGCCACCCACACCCCGACGACGTCCCCCCTGGCCCGTCTCGCCGACCGCGTCTCGGGCCGCCACTGACCGCACGGACGCAAACGGGCCCGGCACGCGTGACGCGTACCGGGCCCGCCGCTTCACCGCGGGGAGGCGTCAGCCGTCGTGCCCGGGCTTGTGACCGTGCTCGCGCCCGGGCTCGTGATCGTGGCCGGGCCTGTCGCAGTCCTTGTGGTCGTGCCTCTTCTTGACGTGGATCGTGACGGAGCAGGTGCGCGCCGACGAGCAGGAGCCGCCGGGCGCGGTGGGTGCGACGTAGTTGACCAGGGTGCGGTCGCCGGTGTCCGGGGTGTTGACCCGCACCTGGTAGCTGACGGTGGCGGTGCCGCCGGGTGCCAGCGTGCCGGTCCAGGACAGCGTGTTCCCGGTGAGGTCCGCGGAGCCGCTGGTGGAGGTGAGCGAGCCCGGCACGAAGGTGGCGTCGTCCAGGACGTCGCTCAGGTCGTCGGTGAAGTCGCCGTTCGCGGCGACGGTGCCGGTGTTCGTGACGGCGAGCCGGTAGGTGACGGTGTTGCCCTCGTTCACCGGGCCGGTCGGCGAGGCCGACTTCGCCACCGTGTAGGCGGGCACGACGCAGCCGCCGCTGTCCTGCGCGGAGGTGGCCCCGTAGAAGCCGCGGCCGGTCGCCTCGACGGTCGTCACCGGCAGCGGCGCGGTCGACGGCGTGGTGGGCAGGCTGGTCAGCAGGTTGATGTCGCCGTTGGAGGCGAAGGCGTAGACGCTGCCCGCGGACTTGGCCGCGCCGAAGGTCTGGGGGACCGTGCCGATCTGGACGACGGTGTTGTCGGGGCGGATCCGGAACACCGGGGAGAGGCTTCCGGCGCCCGTGGCGCCGAAGGCCAGGACGTCGCCGTCGTCGAGGGTGATGAAGTCACCCGCCGAGACGACGCCGGCCGGGAAGGATGCGGGGAACAGCGAGGAGACGCCCGTGGCGGGGTCGATCAGGAAGATCTGGCTCGAATTGAACGAGCCGGCGATCAGTGCTCCGTCCGCGCGGGCGGTCAGGCCGTTGACGGCGGGCGTCGACGTCACCGCTGCCAGCGGCCCCGAGACCGGCCGGCCGGACGTCTCCGCACCGGTGACGGGGTCGATGGTGTAGAGCGAGGTCGCGCCGGCGGCCCCGGGGAAGTCCACCCCGTACAGCGTCGAACCGTTGGGGCTGAACGCGATGTCGCCGTAGTCGCGGGCCAGCGGGACGTTGCTGAGCGCGTTGCCCGTCGTGTCGTACTGGATGAGCCGCTGGTCGTTCCCGCCGGTGTTGGCCCACAGCGGCGTCGGCGGGCACACCGCACGCGCCTTCGACGCCGGTGCCGTCCCCGTGGACGCCTGCGCGGGTCCCGCGGCGCCGGTGACCGCCAGGACGAGGCCGATCGCCGCGCCCGTCAGCACACGTCGTACGCTGCTCTGCCCGTAACACGCCATGAAGGCTCCTCACTTCTCCCGCAGCCGGCCGCCCGGCTGATCCAGTCGAGGCAGGGTTCCCTCAGCGAAGCCCATGATCACACCGGCCGCGGGGAGCCCCCCTTCCGGCCGAGCACCACCACTCGAACAGGCTGGCCCCCGCGCCGACCCCCGCCCCCGACCGCGCCCGCAGCCCACAGGCACGAAAAACCCCAGGTCACGACAGGTGACCTGGGGTTCACGGAGCCCCCTGTCGGATTCGAACCGACGACCTACGCATTACAAGTGCGTTGCTCTGGCCGGACTGAGCTAAGGAGGCACGACCCACTCGCGCGCACGCCGAGCGAAGCCGCCATCACTCTACACAGCACGCGATTCCCCCTGCCATCACATTGGCCGGCCCCCCACGGGGTACCCCGTCGCCGCAACGGCCTCCGCCACGGCGCCGGGGTCGGCCTGCGGGTTCAGCGCCTTGACCACGTCGCCCGTGAGGGGACGCAGGGCGAACACGTGACGGATCGCGTCCAGGTCCATGGGCCGCTCGTGATACTCCTCGGCAAAGTCGCGGTAGGCCTCCGGTGTGCCCGCCGCGAGCACCTCGAAGAGGGCCCGGGCGCCGTCGCCGTAGCCGCCGGGACCGCCGGGGATCTCCACCGGTCCCGTGTGCCACGCCCCGTCCTCCGCCTCGCGCCAGAACACGACGGTGACGCGTGGGACGGCGGGGCCGTCGTCGTCGTCGTCGCAGAACGCCGGCTCGGTCACGTACGGGCGGAAGGCCTCGGGCACGGCGTCCAGCAGCCCCGGCCAGACCTCCAGGTCGTCGCCGGCCCACGGGCTCATCGCGGACTCGTGGGCGAAGCCGCGCGCGTACGCGCCCGCCGCCGAGAAGACGATCGCGTAGTCGTCGCCCGAGCCGTTGTCCATGAGGGCCGCCTCCTCCGTCTCGGACCAGTCGGCGGCGTACGCGAAGAACTGGTCCCGGGTGTCCATCACCGTCTCCAGCGCGGCCAGGGCCCGGCACCGGTCGCGCAGGACGGGGACGTCGGGGAGGGCCGGGAGGATCTCGTACACGCTCACGGGCGCATGGAAGCAGGCCGCACCGACAATCCCACACCCCCGCAGTGCTGACAGACGCCGTCACGGGAGGTAGCGTCGGGCGGAGTCCGGTTTCTGGACTAGACCTTCCACTCGGATCGTCCGGCACGTTCCTGCCGGTAGAAGGGATTCCTCACCATGGCTTCTGTCACTTTCGACAAGGCGACCCGTCTGTACCCGGGCGGCGACAAGCCCGCCGTCGACCAGCTGGAGCTGGAGATCGAGGACGGCGAGTTCCTCGTCCTCGTCGGCCCCTCCGGCTGCGGCAAGTCCACCTCGCTGCGCATGCTCGCCGGTCTGGAGGACGTCAACGGCGGCGCCATCCGCATCGGCGACCGCGACGTCACCCACCTGCCGCCCAAGGACCGGGACATCGCGATGGTGTTCCAGAACTACGCGCTGTACCCGCACATGAGCGTCGCCGACAACATGGGCTTCGCGCTCAAGATCGCCGGCGAGGACAAGGCCACCATCCGCAAGAAGGTGGAGGACGCGGCGAAGATGCTGGACCTGACCCAGTACCTCGACCGCAAGCCGAAGGCGCTCTCCGGCGGCCAGCGCCAGCGCGTCGCCATGGGCCGCGCCATCGTCCGCAAGCCGCAGGTGTTCCTGATGGACGAGCCGCTGTCGAACCTCGACGCCAAGCTCCGCGTCTCCACCCGCACGCAGATCGCGGCCCTGCAGCGCGACCTCGGCATCACCACCGTCTACGTCACCCACGACCAGGTCGAGGCCATGACGATGGGCGACCGCGTCGCCGTCCTCAAGGACGGTCTGCTGCAGCAGGTCGACACCCCGCGCAACATGTACGACCGCCCCGCGAACCTCTTCGTCGCCGGCTTCATCGGCTCCCCCGCCATGAACCTGGTCGAGGTCCCGATCACCGACGGCGGCGTGAAGTTCGGCGACAGCGTCGTCCCGGTCTCGCGCGCGGCGCTGTCCGCCGCGGCCGACGCCGGCGACCGCACCGTCACGGTCGGCGTCCGCCCGGAGCACTTCGACGTCGCCGAGACCGGCGGCCTGACCATCACCGTGAACGTCGTCGAGGAACTCGGCGCCGACGGCTACGTCTACGGCTCCACCTCCGCGGCCGAGGGCTCGCAGGACCTCGTCGTCCGCGTGGGCGGCCGCCAGGTCCCGGAGAAGGGCTCCAGCCTGCACATCGTGCCGCGGGCCGGCGAGATCCACGTCTTCTCGACGTCTTCCGGACAGCGACTGTCCGACTAGTCGTACCGGAAAAGGAGTTGGAGGGGCGTCCCGCGCAAGGGGCGCCCCTCCGCCGTCCGTTGCGGAAGAGCACCCCCCAGGAACCCCGGCAGACCGGGCCATTCGGACGCGTCCGTCAACCGTCAATTCGAAAAGCCACGTCGAACCATCCCCCGACAGGGTGACTAAATGTCGCCAAATCCTCACCGAGCGCTACTCTCGCCCTCGTGACCCACACTGCCCGCCGAATCGGCCGTTCCCTCGCCCTGGTCCTGCCCGTCGTCCTGGTCCTGTCCGGGACCCTCGCGGTCACCATGGTCCCCTGGGCGGACACCTCCTCCTCCCAGCTCGTCACCGCGTCCGCCGAGGGCGTCTCCACGCCCGCGAAGCCGCGCGCCGCCCACGAGGTGCTGCGCACCCAGCTCGTCGGCGAACTGCAGCAGGGCCAGGCGCCCGGTGACGTCCTGACCCACCTCCAGCAGGAGGTGAACCGTCGCCCGTCGCTCGCCGAGCACTGCGTGGGCATCGCCCGTGCGCTCGGCCGCGCCGCCGTCGAGGCGTACGGCCCGACGAAGGCCCAGTCGTTCTCCCGGCCCGTCTGCGACACCTCGTACGCCTCCGGCGTCGCCTCCATGGGCTGACGCGACCCGTCCCTACGCTGGCCGTCATGACCGACGACGACCCCCGATCCGCCCCCTCCGCAGCCGCGTTCCCCGCCGCCCCCGCCCAGGCAGTCGTCCTGGCGGGCGGCCAGGGGTCGCGGCTGCGTCCGTACACCGACGACCGCCCCAAGCCGATGGTCGAGATCCCGGGGACCGGGCTGCCGATCATCGGGCACCAACTGGCCTGGCTGGCGGCCGAAGGGGTCACCGACGCCGTGGTCTCCTGCGGGCACCTCGCCGGGGTGCTCCAGGAGTGGCTGGCCGAAGCCCCGTTGCCGCTCCGCGTGACCACCGTGGTCGAGGAGGAGCCGCTGGGGCGCGGCGGCGGCCTGAAGTACGCCGCGCGGCACCTCCCCGACCCCGACGGGGCCTGGTACGCGACGAACGGCGACGTCTGGACGCGCTTCTCGCTCCGCGAGATGGCCGCCTTCCACACCGAGCGCGGGGCGGTGGCGACGCTCGCGCTGGCCCGGCCGCGGATCCCGTGGGGGGTGGTGGAGACCAATGAGTTCGGGCACGTACTGGACTTCATCGAGGCCCCGCCGTCGCCCTACCCGGTGAACGCCGGCGTGTACGTCTTCGGGCCCGAATTCGCCGCGCTGCTCCCCGACTTGGGGGACCACGAGCGCACCACCTTCCCGCGGCTGGCGCGGGAGCGGCGGCTGGCCGGCTTCCCGCTGCCCCAGGGCGCCTACTGGCGGGCGATCGACACGGCCAAGGACCTGACCGAGGCCGCACGGGAGTTGGCGGCGCAGACGGGCTCCTGAGGCCCCGCAGCACACGCCACCCCCGGGCCGCGCCCCCCGGTCCCGCCCGGCCCCTCCCGCCAAGGACCCGCCGAGGACCCGCCGAGGACCCGCCAAGGACCCCGCCCAGCGCCCCGCCCGGGCCCCCGCCACGGCTCGGTCGCGCCCCGACCACCGCCCCGGACACACCGCAGGGGCCCGGCACGCTCTCGCGTCCCGGGCCCCTGCGGGCCGGCCCCTGGCGGAGGGCTCAGCCGATGAGCCCGCCGATCAGGCCGGGCTGCTTGGTCGCAGTGGTGCCTCCCCCGCGCGTGCTGCTGCCCGACGAGGAGGACGACGACTTCGGCGCCGTCGACTGCCGGGGCGTGCTGCGCGGGGTCTGCTGCTTGCCGGTCGCGCCCCGGGTCGCCGTCGGCGACTCCGAGCCCGTCCCGGCGGTCCCCCGGGAGGGCGCGCCGGACGCCGTCTTCCCGGCCTTGGCGGACGGCTCGGACGGGGAGGGCGTCGGCGAGGACGACTGCCGGTTCGGCTGCTGCGGTGCGGGCTGCTGCTTGGCCGGCGCCTGGGGCAGCGGACGGCCCGGAAGGTAGTTGCTGGGGGCCTGGCCGGGCCCGGGGACGGTGACGACGGTGGTGGAGCGGACGGCGCCGCCGAGCAGCGAGCCGATGAGCAGGGTGAGGCCGCAGACGACGGTCGCCATGACGGCCCCGCGCCGCAGTACGCGGCGGCGCAGCCGCCAGACCTCGGAGCGGGGGCCGAGGGTGCGCCAGGCCTCGCCCGCGAGCCGCCCGTCGAGGGAGTAGACCGGGGCGCCCGCGATGATCAGCGGGCTCCAGGCGGCGAGGTAGATGATGTCGGGGGCGTCGTAGGCCGGGACGGTCTTCCAGCTGACCGTCATCAGCAGGGCGGCGGACAGCAGCGCCCCGAAGCAGGCGGCGAACCGCTGCCACAGGCCGAAGACCGTCAGCACGCCGACGATGACCTGGAGGAAGGCCACGCTGAGGCCCGCGCCCACCGGGTGCGCGAGCGCGAAGTCGCGCAGCGGCTCGGCCAGCGCCCACGGGGTGAGGGTGTGCAGCCAGGTGACCATGGAGCCGCGCTCGCCGCCGTCGAAGTAGACGGGGTCGCACAGCTTGCCCATGCCGGCGTAGATGGAGATGAAGCCGAGGAAGACGCGCAGCGGGAGCAGCACGACCCCGAGGTTCATCCGGCGGCCGGGGTAGTAGGAGGCCTGCCCGCGGTTGTCGGCCGGGGGGCGCCGGGTTTCCGGCGCGCCGCCGGCCCCGGAACCGGGCGGCTGCTCGTACGGGAGGTCCCGTACGGCGGCCAGCGGGCGCGTCTCGGCCGGGTCCCCGTAGCTGCGCTGGCCGATGACGGTCGGCGTGGCGAGGGTGTCCTCGGCGAGGTCGTGGGCCATGTCGACGCGCGGGATGACCTGGGTGGCTCCGCCGTCGTACTCGTCGTGGCCGCGCCCGGCCTCGCGCACTGCCTGGAGCAGTCCGCCCATGGCCGCGGCGGCGTCTCCGCTGTCGGACTTGCCGCTCCAGACCACGGGGGCCCGGCGGCGGGTGGCCCCGGCGGCCGCCACCACGGCGCCGCCCAGGACGGGCGCGCGGCCGGGGGCCTTCGCGGGCTTGGAACGCGCGCTCGGGCTCGGTGCGAGCCGCACGCGGAAGCTGGCGTGGTTGACGATGACCTGTGCGGGGTCGCACGGCACCTTGACCATGCTCAGCGCGGGCTGGTCGTCGAACCCTGACGTTCTGGTGTCCACACTCATCTAACCGAGTGATCAGTGTTTAGGACACTGCCTTGACATCAGGGATCTGTCCGAGACCCGTCAAGATCAAGCCACCCCGCCCGAAACGGGCGGGGTGGCACGCTCACGGGTCATTTTCCGTGAGCCAAGTGGATCAAGGCGATCAGGTGCGCGGCTGCGTGGCGCGGCGGCGGGCCGCCTCGTAGAGCACGACGCCCGCGGCAACACCGGCGTTGAGGGACTCGGCGCCGCCCGGCATCGGGATGCGCACGAGGTAGTCGCAGTTCTCGCCGACGAGGCGGCCGAGGCCCTTGCCCTCGGAGCCGACGACGATGACGACCGGACCGCCGAGCGCCTCCAGGTCCTGCACCTCGTGCGTGCCCTCGGCGGCGAGGCCGACGACCGCGATGCCGGCCTTCTTGTACTCCTGCAGGGCGCGGGTGAGGTTGGTGACGCGGGAGACCGGGGTGCGGGCGGCGGTACCGGCCGAGGTCTTCCAGGCACCGGCGGTCATGCCGGCGGCGCGGCGCTCGGGGATGACCACGCCGTGGCCGCCGAAGGCGGAGACGGAGCGGACGATCGCGCCGAGGTTGCGCGGGTCGGTGACGCCGTCGAGGGCGACGATGAGGGGGTCCTCGCCGTTGTCGTAGGCGGCGTCGGTGAGGTCCTCGGGGTGCGCGTACTCGTACGGCGGGACCTGCAGGACCAGGCCCTGGTGGTTGAGCCCGTTGGTCATCCGGTCGAGCTCGGGGCGCGGGGCCTCCATCAGGTTGATGTTGCCGCGCTCGCCGGCGATCTGGAGCGCCTCGCGTACGCGCTCGTCGTTGTCGATGAACTGCTGGACGTAGAGGGTCGTGGCGGGGACGCCGTCGCGCAGCGCCTCGAAGACCGGGTTGCGGCCGACGACCATCTCGCTGGTGCCCTTCGGGCCGCCGCGGCGCGGGGCGGGGCGGCGCTTGGCCGCCTGGCGGGCCATGGCGTTGGCGATGCGGTTCGCCTTGTGCTTCTTGCGGTCCTCGGCCTTGGGCGTGGGGCCCTTGCCCTCCAGGCCCTTACGCCGCTGGCCACCGCTGCCGATCGTCGCGCCCTTCTTGTTGGACGTGCGGCGGTTCCTGCGCTGGCTGTTCCCGGCCATGACCTCTACCTGTTTTCGTTGATGCTGCGATATGTACGTATGAAGAGTGTGCCGCCCGGAAGGCCGGGCGGCACAGTCGGACTGCTCCGGGTGCCGGGGGCTCAGCGGGCGCCGAGCGTCCAGCGCGGCCCCGTCGGGCTGTCCTCGATGACCAGGCCGGACTGCTGGAGCTGGTCGCGGATGGCGTCGGCGGTCGCCCAGTCCTTGCGGGCCCGGGCGGACTCGCGCTGGTCCAGGACCAGGCGTACGAGCGTGTCGACGGCGCCGTGGAGGTCCTCGCCGCGGTCGGTCTCACCGGCCCAGTGCGGGTCGAGCGGGTCCAGACCGAGGACGCCCAGCATCGCCCGCACCTCGGACAGGCGGGCGATGGCCGCGTCCTTGTCGTCGGCGGCGAGCGCGCTGTTGCCCTGGCGGACGGTGGTGTGGACGATCGCGAGCGCCTGCGGGACGCCGAGGTCGTCGTCCATGGCCTCGGCGAAGGCGGGGGGGACCTCCTTCGCGGCCTCGACGGGGCCGCCGGCCTTCTCCACGACGCGCTGGACGAAGCCCTCGATGCGTGCGAAGGCCGACTCGGCCTCCCGCAGCGCCTCCTCGCTGTACTCGATCATCGACCGGTAGTGCGGGGTGCCGAGGTAGTAGCGCAGGACGATCGGGCGCCACTGCTTGACCATCTCGGAGACGAGGACCGAGTTCCCGAGGGACTTGGACATCTTCTCGCCGGCCATGGTGACCCAGGCGTTGTGGACCCAGTAGTTCGCGAACGCGTCGCCGAAGGCCTTGGCCTGGGCGATCTCGTTCTCGTGGTGCGGGAAGATCAGGTCCAGGCCGCCGCCGTGGATGTCGAAGGCCTCGCCGAGGTACTTGTGCGCCATGGCGGAGCATTCGAGGTGCCAGCCCGGACGGCCGCGGCCCCACGGGGTCTCCCAGGAGGGCTCGCCCGGCTTGACGGACTTCCACATGGCGAAGTCTCGGGGGTCGCGCTTGCCCGTCTCGCCCTCGCCGGAGGGCTGGAGCAGGTTGTCGAGCTCCTGGTTGGACAGGCTCAGGTAGCCGGGGAAGGATCGCACGTCGAAGTAGACGTTGCCGTCGGCCTCGTAGGCGTGACCGCGCTCGATCAGACCGCGCATCATCTCGATCATCTCGGGGACGTGGCCCGTGGCGCGCGGCTCGTAGGTGGGCCGCAGGCAGCCGAGGGCGTCGTAGCCGTTGTTGAATGCCTGCTCGTTGTCGTAGCCGATGGACCACCAGGGGCGGCCCTGCTCGGCCGACTTCGTGATGATCTTGTCGTCGATGTCGGTGACGTTGCGGATGAAGGTGACGTCGTAGCCGCGGTACTCGAACCAGCGGCGCATCATGTCGAAGTTGAGACCCGACCGGATGTGCCCGATGTGCGGGGCCGCCTGCACGGTGGCACCACAGAGGTAGATCGAGACGCAGCCCGGAACGAGCGGGGTGAAGTCGCGGATCTGCCGGGCGTTGGTGTCGTACAGGCGAATAGTCACGGCATCCAGGGTAGTGCGCCTGTAGCAGTGCCCCGCGACCTTTGGGGCCGCGGGGCCGCTTTGTTGCCGAAGATGTGCCGTCCCGGCGGGCGTTCAGGCCCGGTTCGTCCGGTACACGAGGGCGGTGGCGAGGGCGGCGAGACCCTCGGCACGGCCGGTGAGGCCCAGTCCGTCGGTGGTGGTGCCCGATACGGAGACGGGGGCGCCCGCGGCGGCCGCGAGCGCCTTCTGTGCCTCTTCGCGCCGCTTGCCGATCTTGGGGCGTACGCCGATCACCTGGATGGCGATGTTGCCGATCTCGAAGCCCTCCGCGCGCACGATCCGGGCGGCCTCCGCGAGCAGGGTGACCCCCGCGGCGCCGGACCACTCGGGGCGGGAGGTGCCGAAGTGGGCGCCGAGGTCGCCGACTCCGGCGGCCGAGAAGAGGGCGTCGCAGGCGGCGTGCGCGGCGACGTCGCCGTCGGAGTGCCCGGCGAGGCCGTCCTCGCCCTCCCACAGCAGGCCGGCGCACCACAGCTCGCGGCCGGTCTCGAAGGCGTGCACGTCGGTGCCGATCCCGACGAGGGGGATCAGCGGCGCGGCGGGGTCAGTAGGCATCGGTGGCCCTCCTGCGGGCGAGTACGGCCTCGGCGAGGACCAGGTCGAGCGGACGGGTGACCTTGAAGGCCTCTTCGTGTCCCGGGATCACCACGACGGGGACGCCGAGGCGTTCCACCATGCCGGCGTCGTCGGTGGCGCCCTCGCCGTCCACGGCGATCGCGGCGTGCGCCTTCAGCAGCGTGGCGAGGTCGAAGCCCTGCGGGGTCTGCACGGCGCGCAGCCGGGCCCGCTCGGGCGTGGCGACGACCGGCTCTGGCTCGCCCGGCCCGCCGGGCTCGACCTCCTTGACGGTGTCGGCCAGCGGGAGCGCGGGGACAACGGCGGGGGCGCCGTCGCGCACGGCCTCGACGACGGCGTCCACGGTGTCCACCGGGACGAGCGGGCGAGCCGCGTCGTGGATCAGTACGGAGGTGACGTCCTGCGGCAGCGCGTCCAGGCCGGCCCGTACGGACTCCTGCCGGGTATCGCCGCCGGGGACGACCAGGACCTCGGTCCGCTCGGGCAGCGCGTGCTCGGCGAGCAGCAGGCGCACCTCGGCCGCCTCGGCGGCGGGGGCGACGACCACCACGACGGACACCGCGCGGGAGCGGGCCATCGCGCGGACCGCGTGGACGAGCATCGGGGTGCCTCCGAGGGCCCGCAGGGCCTTGGGGGCGCCGGGACCGAGGCGTACGCCGCGGCCGGCGGCCGGGATCACCGCGGCCGTGCGGCGGGGGCGCGTTACGTCAGACATCAGTAGCTCCGAGCCAGGTTTCCGAGCCAGGTTTGTGACTTCGGCCGACATGGGTATGGCCTCAAGGGTGCCGGGTGCGACGCCCCTCGCCCCTTCCGTGACGACCGGTCGAGCAGGCTGCCCGGACCCGGCACGCCAGTGAGAAGTGCAGAGTGACGAGTACTTCATGCGTACGGCTGGGCAGGCTGGGCACCAGCGGTACGGGTGGGGCAAGAGGTATCGGAACAAGAGGTACGGATACAGACATGCCGCAGCGCCCGGCAACAGGTCTCTCCCGGAGGAGAAACCTTGTCATCGGGCACCGCGGCAAGCTGTGCACACCGTGCACGGGGCCTCGCGTCAGGACGCGAGCACCTCGTCGAGGAGGGCCTCGGCCTTGTCCTCGTTCGTGTTCTCAGCGAGCGCGAGCTCGCTGACCAGGATCTGGCGCGCCTTCGCGAGCATGCGCTTCTCGCCCGCGGAGAGCCCGCGCTCGCGCTCACGACGCCACAGGTCACGCACCACTTCGGCGACCTTGATGACATCGCCAGAAGCGAGCTTCTCCAGATTTGCCTTGTAGCGCCGGGACCAGTTCGTCGGCTCTTCTGCATACGGTGCACGAAGCACCTCGAAGACCCGGTCCAGCCCGTCCTGGCCGACTACGTCGCGAACGCCGACGAACTCCGCATTGTCCGCAGGCACACGAACCGTCAGGTCGCCCTGGGCGACCTTGAGCACCAAGTAGGTCTTGTCCACGCCTTTGATCTGGCGAGTCTCAATGGCCTCGATCAGCGCGGCCCCGTGATGGGGATAGACCACGGTGTCGCCAACCTTGAACGTCATGTGACAGGTACCCCTTCCGTGGCTATCCAGGGTAACACGAGAACTGACCGTTATGAATGGCGTTTTCGCAGGTCAGGGCACATCTCGGGGCTTGACAACAGCAACAGGAACGTGCTGCGGAAGGGTTCCGGAAGGGGGTATTCGCAGGTCGGGGGCGCTGCGCGGACCGGGCGAAAGGGCCACGCTACACCCGCCGCACACCCCCACCAGTGTGACGTACGTCCCGTTTTGCCGGGTTGAGAGTCGCGAAACCGAACTGCTCCGTTCGGCTGGCGAGCGCGCGTGCGGGAGCGGGTTCCGGCCCAATCCGGAATTGATCACCGCGCCGCGTTCGGAGGAATCCCGGAATTGATCAACGCGCGGGGACGCACGATATGCGAGCGCCCCATGATCGGCGAGGTGAACGGGAAGCCGAACGGCGAGGTGGACCCCGGCCGGAATGCAAGATCGTGGACCACCCCCAGGGCGGCGGCCGCCCTGCGGAGGGTCGGGTGCGGGGGCGGGGCGGCGGCTCGGTAACCTAAGCGCGCTGACACACCCTTAGAGCGGCTTCGCCTCGGCCGTTCCGGGGGTACCTCCCAGCGGTTGCCGGGAGAGCCCACCCTCCGTTTCCGTTCGTCCAAGGAGTTGCCGCCGCCGTGAGCCGCAGCCTTCGACGCGGCGCCCTCGCCGCCACCGCCGTCGTGTTCTCGATCGCCTCGCTGGCCGCATGCGGTGCGGGCAACGACGCGCAGACTCTCCAGATCAAGCCGGACAACGCCGCCGTCACCAAGGGCGACATCGAGATCCAGAACGCCCTGGTGATCACCCAGGGCGAGAAGGACAAGAAGGGCCCGGCCGTCGTCTCGGCGACCGTCTTCAACAACGGCACCAAGGCGCAGACACTTGACGGCATCACCCTTGCGGATGGCAAGGGCAAGGTCGTGCTGAAGCCGGCCGAGGGCGGCGGCAAGATCACCGTGCCGGCCGGCGGTTCCGTGGTGCTCGGCGGCGCGGGCAACGCCTCCGCCGTGGTCGAGAACGGCTCCGAGGCCGCCAAGAACGGCGACGTGCAGAAGGTCGTCTTCCAGCTGAGCAGCACGGGCGGCGTCGAGCTCCAGGCCTTCGTGGTCCCGGCCACCGGCATGTACGCGGGCTTCGGCCCGTCGGCGGCCCCGTCCGCCGCCGCCCCGTCCGGCAGCCCGTCGGGCTCCCCCTCCGGCTCGCCCTCCGGTTCCCCGGCCGCGACCCCGGCCGCCGGTGCCAGCCCGTCCGGCAGCGCCTCGGGCGCCGCCGCCTCGCCGTCGGGCTCCGCCTCGCACGCGGCAGGCCACTGACCCGGGTCACGACGCAGCTCCGTACGCGTCCGTACACGCACGGAAAGGGCCCCCCTCCGCACCGGCGGACGGGGGCCCTTCGCACGTACCTCGGGGCCTACGGCTCGAACTTGTAGCCGAGGCCGCGGACCGTCACCAGGTAACGCGGGGCACCCGGGTCAGGCTCGATCTTGGCGCGGAGGCGCTTGACGTGGACGTCGAGGGTCTTGGTGTCGCCGACGTAGTCGGCGCCCCAGACCCGGTCGATCAACTGCATGCGGGTCAGTACGCGGCCCGCGTTGCGCAGCAGCATCTCCAGCAGGTCGAACTCCTTCAGCGGCAGGTCCACCTTGCCGCCGGCGACGGTGACCACGTGACGGTCCACGTCCATCCGTACGGGGCCCGCCTCCAGCGCCGCCGGGGTGACCTCCTCCGGCTCTCCGCGGCGGCGCAGGACCGCGCGGATGCGGGCGACCAGCTCCCGCGAGGAGAAGGGCTTGGTGACGTAGTCGTCCGCTCCTATCTCCAGCCCGACGACCTTGTCGATCTCGCTGTCCTTGGCGGTCACCATGATCACGGGAACGTTGGAGCGGCCGCGCAACTGCCGGCAGACCTCGGTGCCGGGCAGACCGGGCAGCATCAGGTCGAGGAGGACGAGGTCGGCGCCGTTGCGCTCGAACTCGTCGAGCCCGTCGGGGCCGGTCGCCGCGATGGCGACCTCGAAGCCCTCCTTGCGGAGCATGTAGGACAGGGCGTCGCTGAAGGATTCCTCATCCTCGACGACGAGCACTCGGGTCACGGAAGGACCTCCGGGGCAGGAATGGCTGGAGCGGTTCTGGTTCAGGCTGGGGTCGGGTGCGTGCGGGGGGCCGCCGCCGGGGCCGAAGCGGCCGCTTCGGGCAGTCGCAGGGTGAAGGTGGAGCCCTGGCCCTCGGAACTCCACACCGACACCTCGCCGCCGTGCGAGGCGGCCACGTGCTTCACGATCGCGAGGCCGAGGCCGGTGCCTCCCGTGGCGCGGGAGCGGGCCGGGTCCACGCGGTAGAAGCGCTCGAAGACGCGCTCGCGGTCCTTCTCCGGGATGCCGATGCCCTGGTCGGTCACGGCGATCTCGATCAGGTCTCCCCCGGGGGCCGTCACCCGGCGCGCGGCGATGCCGACGCGGGTGCGGGCGGGACTGTAGTTGACGGCGTTCTCGACGAGGTTTCCGAGGGCGGCCGCCAGCTGCCCCCGGTGTCCCCACACCCGCAGGTCGGCGGTGCCGCCGGCGGCCATGGTGATCTGTTTGGCGGTGGCCGTGTGGCGGCACCGGTCGATGGCCTCCGCCACCAGCGTGTCCACGCGTACGGGCTCCGCGTCCTCCAGTGCCTCGTCGTTCTGCACCCGGGAGAGGTCGATCAGCTCCTGGACGAGGTTGATCAGGCGGGTGGACTCGATCTGCATGCGGCCCGCGAAGCGGGTGACCGCCTCGGGGTCGTCGGCCGCGTCCATGACGGCCTCGGACAGCAGCGAGATCGCTCCGACCGGGGTCTTCAGCTCGTGCGACACGTTGGCGACGAAATCGCGGCGTACGGCCTCGATGCGGCGTGCCTCGGTGAGGTCCTCCACCAGGAGGAGCACCAGGCGGGAGCCGAGCGGGGCGACGCGCGCCGAGACGGCCAGGGCCTCGCCCCGGCCGGTGCCGCGGCGGGGCAGGTCCAGCTCGACCTGCCGTATCTCCCCGTCCCGGCGGGTGTCGCGGGCCATGTGCAGCATGGGCTCGACGGCCAGCTTGCCGCCGCGCACGAGCCCGAGGGCGTAGGCGGCGGACGAGGCCTTGACGACGGCGTCGCCCTCGTCGAGGACCACGGCCGAGGAGCGGAGCACGGACAGCACGGTGTCCACGCCGGGCGGCAGCACCGCGTTGATGTCGGGGCGCATGGAGCTCCGGGTGGGGCGGGCCTGGTCGCGCTCGCTCCAGCGGAACGCCAGCATCGCGATGACGCCGGTGCACAGACCGGCGATCGCTGCAGCTGCGGCGACCGCCGCGTTCACGTCCATGGATCCAGGTTAAGCAGGCGCGACGACACTTCCACAGCCGTTCGGGTGGCACCTCGAACAGTCGTCGCCCAGAGTTCACCCTGGCGACGGGGTTGATTCACTTGTGGTGCCGGAGTCGGACGCGTTTGCGGCTCACCGTGTCAACGTGGGGCGGAAGGCCACCCCCGGACCGCCCCGGGCACCACCGCAGCAGTAGGCAGCAGCAGTACCAGTAGGCCTAGAGAGGGACACGAGACATGCGCGACGCGTACCACGAGGAACTGGACTCGATCGGAGAAGGCCTGGTCGAGATGGCCCGGCTCGTCGGTTCCGCGATCGGGCGGGCCACGACGTCCATGCTCGATGCCGACCTCAAGCTCGCCGAGAGCGTCATCGCCGCCGACCAGAAGGTCGACGACCTGCAGCACGACCTGGAGGCCCGTGCCATCGCGCTGCTGGCCCGCCAGCAGCCGGTCGCCACCGACCTGCGGATCGTCGTGACGTCGCTGCGCATGAGCGCCGACCTGGAGCGCAGCGGCGACCTGGCCCAGCACGTGGCGAAGCTCGCCCGGCTGCGCTTCCCGGACCGTGCCGTCCCGCGGGACCTGCACGCGACGATCCTGGAGATGGGACAGCTGGCGCAGCGCCTGATGGCGAAGGCCGCCGAGGTCATCATCACGAAGGACGTCGACCTGGCGCTCCAGCTGGAGCAGGACGACGACGAGATGGACCAGCTGCACCGCACGCTGTTCCAGCACCTGATGGACGACCGCTGGAAGCACGGCATCGAGACGGCGGTGGACGTCACGCTGCTCGGCCGCTACTACGAGCGCTTCGCGGACCACGCGGTGTCGGTGGCCAAGCGCGTGGTGTACCTGGTGACGGGCGAGCACGCCGACGACCTCCAGCAGCCGACCCAGATCGAGGGCGTCTGACGGAAAGCGCCCGGGCGGCGCCAGCCGGCAGGCCGAACCGAGCTTCCGTGCGCCGTTGACGCGCCGGTCCGGCCGGGCATGAATGAGGGCGAGGCGGCCAGTCGCACGAAGTCCCGTACGCCGCGGGGCACCGCCTCTCCGAGGAGGAACCATGCCCGATTCCCCCGTCCCCATCACCCCGGAGCAGGAGCAGCCGCCGAAGCCCGAGCCGCTGCGGCTCCCGCTGCTCGCGGCCTGCGGCTGCGGCTCCGGCTGCGGCTGCGGCTGCCAGTCCGGTGCCCCCTGCCAGTGCGGCGGCTGACCGGGCCCACCCGGCCCGGCACCGCGCCCGGTACCCCCAGAGGCCCCCTGCCCGCGGACGTCCCGCAGGCGGGGGGCCTTCCGGGTCCCTACCGCAGGAGCCAGGTCCGGGTCAGGCCCATGACCTCCGCCCGGCTGCGGCCGCCGTGGTCGGCGGCGATGAAGTGGGAGCCGATCCGCAGGGAGAAGGTGATCAGGGAGCGGACCTCGACGTCGTCCTCGTCGGCGCAGAAGGCGCGGAACAGTGAGCGCAGGTACTCCATGCGGCGGCTGTCCGCCCGGCGCAGCCGCTCGGCGACGGCCTCGTCGCGGCGCGCCCAGTCGCGGATCGCGAGGTCGGCGTCGACGCCCACCACCGGCCCCTCCTCGTAGGAGGCGACGATCGTGAACAGCCGGTCCAGCCTGGCCCGGGCGTCTCCCCCGCCGCTCTCGACCAGCTCGATCACCGCCTCGGTGACCTCCCGCTCCCAGGTGTCGAGCATCTCGGTGAGGAGCGCGCCGCGGCTGCCGAAGTAGCCGTAGAAACCGCCCTTGCTGACGCCGAGGGCCTGCGCGAGCGCCTCGACGCGGACGGCGTCGGGGCCTCCGGCGGCCAGCGCCCGCAGCCCCTCCTCGATCCACTTGCCGCGTGGCGTGCGGGTCGTACCCATGGGTGTGTCCTCCTCACTCCTCGTTGCGGAGCCCGTGTATACGGTGCCGTATAGAGGAGTGCTAGTCTCGATCTATACGGCATCGTATAGATAGGGGCCAGCACATGAGACTCCCCAGCACCGCCCACACCTCGCGCCCCTGGCGCATCCACGAGATCGCCGGCGACTTCCGACTCGAAGACGTGTGGGCCCTGCCGACCCCCGGCGGCCCGGACGACCTGGCGCGCCTGGTCCGCCAGTTCGCGCGCGGCACGGGCGACCCCGTCCCCTCCCGCGCGGGGCGGGCGCTCTTCGCGATCCGCTGGAAGCTCGGGGCCCTGCTCGGCTGGGACGAGCCGTCCGGCGGCCTGCGCTCACGGGTGCCGACGCTCCGGGACCGGCTGCCGGCGGACCTCCGCGAGGGCGACCGCGGCCCGGACCTCACCGCGGCCCCGTTCACGTCCGTCTACCAGACGCGCGACGAGTGGGCGGCGGAGATCGCCAACAAGACCATGCACGGCGTGCTGCACATCGGCTGGGTCCCGGACGGCCACGGCGGCCACCGCGGCCAGATGGCCGTCCTGGTCAAACCCAACGGCCTGCTGGGCGCCGCCTACATGCTGGCCATCAAGCCCTTCCGCTACGCGGGCGTCTACCCGGCCCTGATCCGCTCGATCGGCGAGGAGTGGCGCAGGACCACCCCCGCCCCGACCGCCAGGGGCTGACCGCGGCCGCGACACGAAGAGCCCCCGCCCGCTGCCGAACAGCGGACGGGGGCTCCGGCGCAACGCCGCGGGCTACTTCTTGCCCTGGTTCTTGACGGCCTCGATGGCGGCCGCGGCAGCCGTCGGGTCGAGGTAGGTGCCGCCCGGGTTGAGGGGCTTGAAGTCGGCGTCCAGTTCGTAGACGAGCGGGATGCCGGTCGGGATGTTCAGGCCCGTGATGTCCTCGTCCGAGATGCTGTCGAGGTGCTTGACCAGACCGCGCAGCGAGTTGCCGTGCGCGGCCACCAGGACCGTGCGGCCCGCCAGCAGGTCCGGGACGATGCCGTCGTACCAGTACGGCAGCATGCGCTCGACGACGTCCTTGAGGCACTCGGTGCGCGGACGCAGCTCGTTCGGGATCGACGCGTAGCGCGGGTCCTCGGACTGGGAGAACTCCGTACCGTCCTCGAGCACCGGCGGCGGGGTGTCGTAGGAGCGGCGCCACAGCATGAACTGCTCCTCGCCGAACTCCGCGAGGGTCTGCGCCTTGTCCTTGCCCTGCAGCGCGCCGTAGTGGCGCTCGTTGAGGCGCCAGGAGCGGTGCACCGGGATCCAGTGGCGGTCCGCGGACTCGAGCGCGAGCTGCGCGGTGCGGATGGCGCGCTTCTGGAGGGAGGTGTGCAGAACGTCGGGCAGCAGGCCGGCGTCCTTCAGCAGCTCACCGCCCCGGACCGCCTCCTTCTCGCCCTTCTCGGTGAGGTTGACGTCCACCCAGCCGGTGAACAGGTTCTTCGCGTTCCATTCGCTCTCGCCGTGGCGGAGGAGGATCAGCTTGTACGGTGCGTCGGCCATGCGTACGAGCCTAATGGACGCGCGCGGGTGTCGATTGACGGCTCGGGTCAATTGGGTGGCGCTCGGAGCCCGCCCCCTCGTAATGTGCCGATCGGTATAGCGACACTTACACCGCCGGGGGGATTCCGTATGTCCGCAGACCGTCTCATACGGGCCGTCCGGGAGAGCGTCTCGGGTCTGCCCCGGGCGTTCTGGTGGCTCTGGACGAGCACGCTCGTCAACCGGCTCGGGGCCTTCGTCGCCACCTTCATGACCTTGTACCTCACCCTGGACCGGGGCTACTCGGCCTCCTTCGCGGGGCTCGTCGTCGCCCTCCACGGGCTGGGCGGCGTGGTGTCCTCGCTCGTCGCGGGTGTGATGACGGACCGGCTGGGGCGGCGCCCCACGCTGCTGGCGGCCCAGGCCTCGACCGCCTTCTCGGTGGCGCTGCTGGGCTTCATGGAGCACCCGGCGGCCATCGCGGCGGTGGCCCTGCTGGTCGGCGCGACCTCCAACGCCTCCCGCCCGGCGGTCGCCGCGATGATGGCGGACATCGTCCGTCCCGAGGACCGCGTACGGGCCTTCGCGCTCAACTACTGGGCCATCAACCTGGGCTTCGCCGTCAGCGCGACCGCGGCGGGCCTGATCGCCGAGTACAGCTACCTGGCCGGCTTCCTGGGCGAGGCCGCGCTGACGCTGGCCTGCGCGGTGCTCGTCTACGTCAAGCTGCCCGAGTCCCGGCCCCAGGGCGGCGGGGCCGGCGCGTCCGGCGCCTCGGGCGCGTCCTCGGGCTCGCCCGCAGGGAAGGGCGGCGCCGGAGCGGGGATCGGGCTCGGGACCGTGCTGCGGGACGGGCGGTTCATGGGCGTGGTCGGCCTGTCCTTCCTGATCTCGCTGATCTTCACCCAGGGCTCGGTCGGCCTGCCGGTCGCGATGGGGTCCGCCGGGTTCTCACCCGGGGACTACGGGCTCGTCATCGCCGTGAACGGCCTGCTGATCGTGGTGCTGCAGATCCCCGTCACCCGCCTCATCGAGCACCGCGACCCGCAGAAACTGCTGGTCGTCTCGGCCCTGCTGGCCGGGTACGGCTTCGCGCTGACGGCCTTCGCCGGACCGGTGTGGGCGTACGCGCTGACGGTGTGCGTGTGGACGCTCGCCGAGATCGTCAACTCCCCGACCCAGATGAGTCTCGTCGTACGGCTCTCGCCGGTCCACGGGCGCGGGCGCTACCAGGGCGTCTACACGATGTCCTGGGCGGTGGCCGCGCTGGTGGCGCCGCTGATGGCGGGCTTCATGATCGACCGGTGGGGTGCGGACCGGCTGTGGGCGGCCACGGGTGTGCTGGGCACGGTGGCGGCGGCCGGCTACTGGCTGCTGATGCGGAACCTGCCCGAGGGGGACAGGGGTACGGGCCCGGCGGCGGCCGGCGGCGGCCCCGCCGCGGCACCGCAGGCGGCGGAACCGCTGCCCACCGCCCCGGCGCTCGCGGAGCCGGCGCTCACCGCATCCGCACTCCCGGAGCCGGCGCTCACCGCACCCGCACTCGCCGAGCCGGTGCTCACCGCACCCCCGCTCGCCGAGCCGGCGGCGCTTCCCGATGCGACGGGGTCCGGCCCGGGCCGGGTGGGCTGACCGGGGGCGCGCCCGTGGCGGCCCGGCCGGCCGGCCGCGTCAGTCGGCCGGGCCGCCGCCGGGCGCGGCCGGCGACTCGTCCTGCGGCCGCGTCAGGTGCTTGAAGGCGTCCAGGTTGAAGGTCGGTTCGCCGCGCGAGACCCGCCACTCGTACTCGCGCCGGATCGCGCTCGCGAAGCCCAGCTCCAGCAGCGTGTTGAACGACCCGTCCGCGGCCTCCAGCACCGTGCCGAGCAGCCGGTCCAGCTCCTCCGGGGTGACGACCGACAGCGGCAGGCGGGCCGTCAGGTAGATGTCGCCGAGGCGGTCCACGGCGTACGCCATCCCGTACAGCTTGAGGTTGCGCTCCAGCAGCCAGCGGTGGACGCCGGCCTCGTTCTCGTCGGGGTGGCGGATCACGAAGGCGTTGACCGACAGCGAGTGCCGGCCGACCCGGATCGAGCAGGTGGTGCTGAGCTTGCGCGTCCCGGGGAGCTGGACGACGTACGTGCCCGGGTGGGGGCTCTCCCAGCCCAGCTCCGCGCCGGTGAGCGTGCTCTCGATGATCTCGGCGGTGTCAGCCATGGTGGGAGCGTACGCGACGGCGATGATCGTGCATCGCCGCCGTGTAGACGTCGGCCGTACCGGCGGCCGCCGTGTCCCAGCCGAAGAACTGCGCGTGCCGCGCCGCCTCGGCCCCCATCCGGTCCGCGAGGCCGGGCTCGTCGACGAAGCGGCGCAGCTGCCGCGCGTAGTCCGCCGGGTCGTGCCCGGGTACGAGGATCCCCGTGACGCCGTCGTTGACGGCGACGGGCAGCCCGCCGACCTCGGCGGCCAGCACCGGGGTGCCGGCGGCCTGGGCCTCTATCGCGACGAGCCCGAAGGACTCGCTGTAGGACGGCATGACCAGCACGGACGCCGCCCTGAACCAGTCGGCGAGGCCGTCCTGGGCGACCGGCGGGTGGAAGTGCACGAGGTCGGCGATGCCGAGCTTGGCCGCGAGTTTCTGCAGCCCCTCGGGCTTGGCGAGGCCGCTGCCGCTGGGCCCGCCGACGACGGGGACGAAGAGGCGGCGGCGCAGCGAGGGGTCGCGGTCGACGAGGACGGCGACGGCGCGCAGCAGGATGTCGGGGGCCTTCAGAGGCTGGATGCGGCCGGCGAAGAGGGGTATGACGGCGTCCTGCGGGAGGCCGAGGCGGGCGCGGGCCGCGGCCCGGCCGTCGCCGACGGTGAAGCGGTCGAGGTTCACACCGGGGTGGACGACGGCCACCTTGGCGGGGTCGGCCTCGTAGTGGCGGACGAGCTCGTCGGCCTCTTCGGCGGTGTTGGCGATGAGCCGGTCGGCGGCGGAGACGATCTGGGTCTCGCCGATGACGCGGGCGGCGGGCTCGGGGGTGTCGCCCTCGGCCAGCGCCGCGTTCTTGACCTTGGCCATGGTGTGCATGGCGTGCACGAGGGGCACGCCCCAGCGTTGCGCGGCGAGCCAGCCCACGTGCCCGGACAGCCAGTAGTGGGAGTGGACGAGGTCGTAGTAGCCGGGGCGGTGGCCGGCCCAGGCCTGCATCACGCCGTGGGTGAAGGCGCACAGCTGGGCCGGGAAGCTCCTCCTTGGCGAGGCCCTCGTACGGCCCCGCGTCCACGTGCCGCACGAGGACGCCGGGGGTCAGCTCGACCACGGGCGGGAGCCCGCCGGTGGTGGCACGGGTGAAGATCTCGACGTCGATGTTGATCGCGGCGAGGCGGCGGGCCAGCTCCACGATGTAGACGTTCATCCCGCCGGCGTCGCCGGTGCCGGGCTGGTGCAGCGGTGAGGTGTGCACGCTGAGCATGGCCACGCGGCGCGGTTTGCGGTGGTGGCCCACGGCCGGCAGGCGCAGCCGGGGCGGTTCGTGACGGGTGGCGGCGCGGGCGGCGGCGAGGCGCCCGCTGAGGCTGCCGCCGAGGCGGGACACGTACTGGCTCAAGGAAGCGCTTCCTCTCGGCTCGGACGGTGCGCGCTCGGACGCTCGCTCGGACGCTGGCTGGTTCGGTACGACGGACGGCATGCCGGACGCCCTGAGGCACGACATGACGGACGGCATGACCGCATGACTGCGGGGGCGCGTAGGACGCCCTGCAAGGAGTGCAACCCGGATGGCCGTCCCCCGCATTCCGGGGCGCCCGGATTTCCTGCGCGCTCCCCCGTTTCTTGGTGCTTTCTTGGGGTGCGCCGCGCGGTCCCCGGGGTGTGCGGGCGGTTTTCGCCGCCCGCGGGCGGTTTTCACCGCGAGGGGGCGCTCCGCTTACCCTCGCCCCATGGCCTCCCGCAGTACCCCGTCACCCTCACCCAGTCGTGCCTCCGGCCGTCCTGTGGGTTCGGTGACGCGCGGGACGACGAACCCGAACCGGTTGCGCCGGATGGACCGCTGGATCGCGGCCGTCCACGGGGCGGAGCTGCGGCGGGCCGGGGATCCGGTGGCGGTGGACCTCGGGTACGGGGCCGCGCCCTGGACGGCGGTCGAGCTGCTGGCGCGGCTGCGGGGCGCGGCGCCGCGGGTGCGGGTGGTCGGCATCGAGATCGAGCCGGCGCGGGTGGCGGGGGCGAAGCCGTACGAGCGGGAGGGGCTGAGCTTCCGGCACGGCGGCTTCGAGGTCCCGCTGGAGGGCGGGGAGCGCCCGATGCTGATCCGCGCGGCGAACGTACTGCGCCAGTACGACGAGGAGCAGGTCGCCGAGGTGTGGGCGCGGCTGTGCGCGCGGCTGGCGCCGGGCGGGCTGCTGGTGGAGGGGACCTGCGACGAGATCGGGCGGCGGCACGTGTGGGTGGCGCTGGGCCCGGAGGGGCCGCGCACGGTGACCTTCGCGACCCGGCTGGGCTCGCTGGAGCGCCCGTCGGACCTGGCGGAGCGGCTGCCGAAGGCGCTGATCCACCGGAACGTACCGGGCGAGCCGGTGCACGCGTTCCTGCGCGACTTCGACCGGGCGTGGGCGGCGGCGGCCCCGTACGCCTCGTACGGGGCGCGGCAGCGCTGGATCCGCACGGCGCGGGCGCTGTCCGCGAACTGGCCGCTGGCGGACGGGCCGGTGCGGTGGCGGCAGGGGGAACTGACGCTGCGCTGGGAGGCGTTGCGCCCCGTGGGGTGAATGCGGCGCGGCGGGGAACCGGGGGCGGGGGTGCCCCGTTGATCCGTGAGGGGCAGGGCTCGGGGTCCGTTGGGGCAGACAAGATCGAAACGGCATCCACAAGGGTGTCGGATTTCATCGACTCGTGGCACCATCCCGATGGCAGTGCGAAGTTACTGATGAATAGTCAGATCTGAGACCAGGTCTGACTCGGGTGCCTGGGGGGACCATGGGGTCGGTAGGGCGACGACGGGGCGCGAGCTCTCTCGTACTGCTGTGCGCGATGGCGGTGCTGACGGCGGGTCTCGCGACGGGCACGGCGCACGCGGCGCCGGCCGCACCGGGGGCTCCGGCCCCGGCACCGGCCGTACCGGGGTCGCCCGCGCCCGCACCGGGGCCGGACGGAAAGTCCCTGGAGCAGGTCCGCAAGGACATCGACGAGCTCTACCGCCAGGCGGGCACCGCGACGGACGCGTACAACCTCGCCGAGGCCGAGACCAAGGCCCAGTCGGACAAGATCGTCGAGATCGCCAACCTGATCGTCGCCGGCAAGGAGCGGATCGCCACGCTGAAGAGCCGCGCGGGCGCCGCGGCCCGCGCGCAGTACCGCTCGGGCGGCCTGCCGCCGGGCGCCCGGCTGGCGTTGAGCGAGGACCCCAACCAGTTCCTGGACGGCGCCGACCGGTTGCGGCAGGGCGAGAAGGCCGCCTCGGACCTCCTGTCCGAACTGGACCGCACCCAGACGGACTTGCAGCGCTACGCGGAGGAGGCGAGCGAGCGCTGGAAGAAGCTGGAGGAGAACCGGGTCAAGCAGGAGGACTCCAAGAAGCAGATCGAGGAGAAGATCAAGGCGGCGGAGGAGCTGGAGAGCAAGCTGGAGGCCGAGCAGAAGGCCCGACTGATCCAGCTGGAGCAGGAAGCGCAGTACCGGGCGCAGACGGCGTGGCTGTCCACGGGCGCGATGAAGGACGTCAACGGCAAGGCGACGGACGCGGGCAAGCGCGCGGTGCAGTTCGCCACGGCGCAGATGGGGAAGCCGTACAAGTGGGGCGCGGTCGGCCCGGACTCCTTCGACTGCTCCGGCCTGACCTCGCAGGCCTGGCGCGCGGCGGGGCGCGGGATCCCGCGCACCTCGCAGGAACAGCTGCGGCTGCTGCCGAAGGTCGCGCTCAAGGACATGCGGCCGGGCGACCTGATCATCTACTTCGACGACGCGAGCCATGTCGGTATGTACGTGGGCGACGGCGCGATGGTCCACGCCCCGCGCCCCGGACGCAACATCACCCTGGCCGGCGCCGGCTCCATGCCGATCAAGGCAGTGGTCCGCCCGGACGCGTAACGCCTCCGGCGCCGGTCGGCCGTGTCCGCCCTGGCCGGGCGGCGGACTTGCCGGGCGGCGGCCTTGGCCGGGCGGCGGCCTTGGCCGGGCGGCGGCCTTGTCGGGCGGCGGCCTTGGCCGGGCGGTGCGCGGGTATTCCGGGTGCGGGCGGGTGGCTGCGCCTCAAACGCCGGCGGGGCTGGGTTCGGTGCCCCCGGGCGGGGTCCGGACGGGGGTCGGGTGCGGGACCGCCGGGGGGTGTCTCCTCGGCTCGGCGCGCGCGGCCACGTCCCGGCTGTCGGGCGGTGGTCGCGCCTCGTCCTGCGGGGACACCCCCCACCGTCCCCGCACCCCGACCCTGGCGGAGTCCGGGGCCGTCGGGCGGGGACACTGCGGGGGCTCCCCGCAGGACGAGGCGCGAACCGGCCGCACGGCCGGGACAGGGCCGCGCGCGCCGAGCCGAGGAGAGCCCCCGGAGGGGCACCGCCCGACCCGAAGCCACCGACAACCCGACCGCCCGACCGCCCGACCGCCCCACCGCACCTTCCGGCCCCGCCCGGCCAGGGCGAGCCCGGCCACCGCCCGCGCCCGGAACGCACACGCACCGGCCGGGGCGAGCCGGCCAACGGCCCGCAGACGGCGGAGTGCGGCACGCGGGCGGCCGGGCAGAGGCAACCCCGGGGGTGTGGGGCACGTCTCGTTGGGCGGGACGGAACGCAGCCCCCGCCGTGACCTTTGTCATCCTGTGAGGCCGATTTTCCCCCGTGATGACGGCATATGACGGAGGCCCGCGCCAAGAACGGCATTCCGTTCGCGGGGCAGGGACCGCTAGGGTCTGCCGGACGAGCGCACCCTCGGGGGGAGGGAAGGAACCGGAAACGATGCCCGTACCCGTACCGCGGCAGAGGGAGACCCCCGCCACGGAGAGCGGTCAGGCCGTTCTGCACACCGCCGCCCCGCCTGCCTCCATGGGCGTCGGCGTCGCGCAGGCGACCCCTCAGCCCACCGCCCTGACCCTCCTGGTCATCGAGGACGACCCCGCGGGCGGACTCACCGTCCCCGAGATCCTCGACACCGACGGCCACCGCATCCGGATCCGCAGCGCGCGCAACCTCACCGAGGCCGAGCGACTGCTCACCCCCGACGTGCACTGCATCCTGCTCGACCTGTCGCTGCCCGGCGCGGGCACCGGCTCCGGTTCGGGCTCCGGGGCCGGCTTCGGCACCCGCAGCCCGGTCGCGACCGCCACGGCGGCGACCGGCACGACCACCGCCACGACCACCGCCACGACCGCCGCCACCGGCGCCGACCCGCAGCTCGCCGTCCTCCACCAGGTGCTGCGCCTCGCCCCGCGTCACGCCGTGCTCGTCCTCACCGACGAGGACGACGCCGAGCGCGCCGCCGAGGCCGTCCGCGTCGGCGCCCAGGACTTCCTCTTCCGGGACGAGCTCGACGGCCGGCTGCTGAGCCGCGCCATCCGCTACGCCGTGGAGAGAAAACGGGCCGACATCGCCCAGTACAAGCTTGCAGAATCGAAACTGCGCGCCCAGGAGAACGCCCGCCTGGAGCGGGGCCTGCTCCCCACGCCCCTCCTCGACGGCTCCGATCTGCGCTTCGCCGCCCGGTACCGCCCCGGCCGCAGCCGGGCCCTCCTCGGCGGCGACTTCTACGACACCGTCCGCACCCCCGACGGCACCGTCCACGCCATGATCGGCGACGTCTGCGGGCACGGCCCCGACGAAGCCGCCCTCGGCGTCGAGCTCCGCATCGCCTGGCGCGCCCTGACCCTCGCGGGCCTGTGCGGCGACGACCTGCTGGCCACCCTCCAGGAGGTGCTGGAGGTGGAGCGCCCGTGCGAGGAGATCTTCGCGACGCTGTGCACCGTCGACATCGCCCCCGACGGCCGCCGCGCGGGCCTGTGCCTGGCCGGCCATCCGGCCCCGCTGATCTCCCGGCCGGGACGCCGCGCGCGGCTCCTCCCGTACGAGAACAGCGGCCCGGCCCTCGGCCTGCTGCCCCGGGCCCGCTGGCCGCGCCGGCAGGTCGAGCTGGGCGGCACCTGGAGCCTGATGCTCTACACCGACGGCCTCATCGAGGGCCGGATCGGCGAGGGCAGGGAACGCCTGGGCCAGGACGGCATGGTCGAGATGATCAACCGCCACCTGGACCTCGGTCTGAGCGGCGAGGGCCTGCTGGAGGCCTCCGTCACCGAGGCACGCCGCCTCAACGGCGGCGAGCTCACCGACGACGTGGCCGTGGTCCTGCTCTCCCGCTCCGAGGGCTGACCCGCCCCCGCGGGGCCCGCCTACCGGCCGCCGTTGTAGGGGCCGTACGGGCCGTCGCTGCTGCTCCCGCCGCTGCGGCGGCCGCCGCCCGAGACCTGCTTGAGGGCCGGCCGCACGTCCACGAAGAACACGATGGTGGCCACCAGGCCCGCGATCTCCAGGAAGAGCATCCCCAGGAAGGCGTCCACCAGCACGGTGATGCCGAGGATGACCAGCCAGAAGGTCTTGCTCTGCTTGTCGGCCGCCCGGTACGCGTCGTCCCGCGCCACCAGCGCGAACCCGAAGGCCACGACGGCGAGCACCAGCATGGCGAGCCCGAGAAGCGGGACCACCCCTCGATCGAACCCGTCCATCAACATCGCTTCGACCGCCTTCTCCCGCTCGCGTACGGACCTTCCGGTGCCGCCTCACTCCACGCTACCGGCACACGCCCCTCCATCAACCACAACGGGCCGGGCCCATGAAGGGTGCCCGGCCCGTGGTCGCCCATGCGGGCGTGCGGCTCAGCTCGCGTCGTCCGCCGTGACGACGGCCTTCTTGGCCGTGCTCTTGCGCGCGGCGGGCTTCTTGGCGGCGGGCTGCTCGTCGGCGGCGGCCTCGGCCGCCGGCTCGGCCTGCGCCTCGGGCTTCGACTCGGGGCGCGGCTCGACGACGACGGCGATGTCGACGATCTCGTCGGAGACCTCGCCGCGCCAGGTGCGTACGGCCTGCTCGCCGTGCTCGGCGACCTTGTCGTAGGTCTCCTTGGCGCGCACCGCGTACTCGGCGGCCACGCCGACCCCGCGCAGCGCCAGGTCCTGGGCGGTCTCCCCGATCTTCTTCGGGTCGATCGCGCCGAGCACCTCGGCGACCTTGGCGGTGACCGCGTCCTGGACGGCCTTGGGGTCGGTGTTCTTCACGGCCTCGATGCGCGCGGGGGCCTCGGCGCGCAGCTGCTCGATGAGCTCCGGGACCTTCTTCGCCTGCTGCACGGCGAGATCGGCGGTGCCGGCGGCGAAGTAGAGGGGGGTGGGGTCGGTGAGGGTCTTCTTCAGGTCATCGGCGATGGCCATGTGCTGGTCCTCCCGGATCAACTTCAGTCGGTCTTCGACGGCATCTCGTCAGCGGGAACGTCGGGACGATCGGGAACGTCGGGGGCGACGGGAACGGCCGGCTCCTCGAGCGCGTTCTCCTTGCGGAACGACTCGTAGATCTGGAGCAGCACCTGCTTCTGCCGCTCGTTGATGGACGGGTCGGCGAGTATGACGGCTCGCGTCTCCACCTCGTCGCGGTCCCGCTCGTCGAGGATCCCGGCCTGCACGTACAGCGTCTCCGCGGAGATCCGCAGCGCCTTGGCCAGCTGCTGGAGGATGTCCGCGCTCGGCTTGCGCAGCCCGCGCTCGATCTGGCTCAGGTACGGATTCGACACCCCCGCGGCGTCGGCCAGCTGCCGCAGCGAGAGCTGCGCCTGCCGCCGTTGCTCACGGAGGTACTCGCCGAGGTTTCCGACGTTGAGCGATGCCATGCCGCAGATCCTGCCCGACACCGCTAACTTTTGCAAGCAGACGCTTGCAACATCTCCCGCGCCGCCGTGTTGCCGCGGGCGCCGCCGCCTCGGCCGCCCTTCGTCATCCGCCTGGCTGCGGCACCGCAGGTGCCGAGCCGCTGCGCGATGCTGGAACTGGTGGCGATGGCGATGCCGGCAGCGGCACACCAGCTCGGTACGGAACGGTGTGATAGGTGTCCGTCTCCGGGCTGCTGAGCTGATCCCCGGCCCCGGTGCCGCGTTCACGCTCGGCCTGCTCGGCCTGCTCGGCCTGCTCGGCCTGCTCGGCCTGCTCGGCCTGCTCGGCCTGCTCGGCCTGCTCGGCCTGCTCGGCCTGCTCGGCCTGCTCAGCCTGCTGGCAGACCACCACGACGACGGACAGCGCATCGGTGCCCTGGTTCAGGCGGGCAGGTTGCTGTCCCAGTGGCGCTCACCGACCGCTGTCCTGTCGCCGCGGCTCGTCGCGCGCCTGGACGATCCAGCCCCCGAGGTCCGCTTTCGAGCAGCCGAGCTGCTGGGCGTCTGAGCCGCAGGTCGGCTGCCCGCCGCTGCGGCTCCTCCGCGCAGGCACAGCGGTCAGCCGCTGAAGCCCAGGGTGAGGGCCGCCACCGCCGGGGCCGCGTAGAGCAGGGGGAAGGGCACGTGCGCGTAGGCCCGGGCCCGGAGCACCGTGAACACCGCTCCCGCGAAGTACGCCGCGATCCCGATCGCCGCGGCGACGCCCACGGCCGGTACGAACACCCCGACCACCAGGCCCACCGCCCCCGCCGCCTTCGCGGCTCCCAGCCACACCCACCACGCCCGCGGGACCCCGTACTGCGCCAGCGGCTCGACCACCCACGTCGCCTTCAGGAACACCGAAGCCGCCGAGAAGCCGACCATGAACGCACCGACCAGAGCGAAGACAACAGCCGTCGTGGACATCCGGAACTCCTCGCAGACGGACGCCGGCGCGGACCGCGCCGGTCAGGTCTCCCGCCTGCCTCACTCCCCTGACCCGCCCCGGCCCCCACGTGTGACGGCCCGGCCCACAGAGATTTCCGGCCCCGGACCCCCGGGACCCGCACCCCGGGTCAGGCCGTGCCGATCACCACCGTCGCGTACAGCTCCTCCGAAGTGACCGCGCGGACCGCGAGGCCCGCCGAGGTCAGTGCCGAGGCCGTCGTCGGGGCCTGGCGCGCGCTCGTCTCGATCAGCAGACGGCCCCCCGGCGCCAGCCAGGGCAGGGCGCCCGCCGCGACCCGGCGGTGCACGTCCAGACCGTCGGCCCCGCCGTCCAGCGAGACCAGCGGCTCGTGGTCGCGGGCCTCCGACGGCATCAGGCCGATCTCCTCCGTGGGCACGTACGGGGCGTTGACCACCAGCACGTCCACCCGCCCCCGCAGCCCGTCCGGGAGCGCGGCGTACAGGTCGCCCTCCCACACCCGGCCGCCGTACGGGGCGACGTTGCGCCGCGCGTACGCCAGCGCCGCCGGGTCGATGTCGGCCACGTGCAGCTCCACCCCGCCCGGGGACTGCGCCGCCACCGCCGCGCCCAGCGCGCCGACCCCGCAGCACAGGTCCAGCACCACCGCGCCCGGCCGGGTCAGCGCCAGCGCCTCCTGCACCAGGAACTCGGTGCGCCGGCGCGGTACGAAGGCCCCCGCGCCCACCTCCACGCGCAGCCCGCAGAACTCCGCCCAGCCCACGACGTGTTCGAGCGGCTCGCCGCCCACCCGGCGGGCCAGCAGCTCCGCCAGGTGCCCGTCGTCCCGGGCGGCGCCGCTCAGCAGCTCCGCCTCCTCCTCCGCGAAGACGCAGCCGGCCGCGCGCAGGGATTCCGCAAGTTCCACAAGTGACGTCACAACTCGGTCCTCGGCGTTCTCAGAAGACGTCCGGGCACCACGGACGGCGCGCGGTGCGGAACACCGCGTCCGCCAGCGCCACCGCGCCCGGCCGCTCCCCGGTGATCCGCCCGAGCGCGGCCAGCCGCGCCGCGGACGCGTCACCCAGGTACAAGGATCCCAGTGCGGACACGTCCAGCCGCAGGTCGGCCGCGTCCTGCGTGCGCCCGCACACGCCCGCCGCCGCGTCCAGCCGGTAGCGGCCGGCCGCCGGGCCCGCCTCGTCGGCGACCTCCAGCACGAGCACCCCCGGCGCCTCGTACGTCCGCGCGCCCAACGCCCGTACGACGTCCAGCACCCGCACCCACAGGAAGTCCGCGGACGTCACCACGCGCGCCGACCGGGGGTCGGGCAGCAGGTCGGGGAGCAGGTCGTCGGGCGCCCGGTAGCCGGTGCGGACCTTCTGCACCCAGTCGATCGAGCACAGGAACTGCCACAGCGCCCGCTCCGCCTGCGGGGTGAGCGCCAGCAGGTCCCGCACCTGCACGGTGTTCAGGGGGACCTTCGCGTCCGTCCAGTGGTCGTCGGCGGTGTAGACGGCCATTCCGGCCACCTCGCCGTCCGCCGCCCGGTACACGGCGTGGAACTTCTCCTTGTAGGGCCGGTGCGAGGACTCCTCCAGCCCCGTGGCCAGGTTCCACCAGCGCTCGTCGCGGTTCACCGCCCCCGGGACGGCCGCCCGCAGCCGGTCGTGCAGCCCGGGGCCGAGGCGTCGGTAGTCGGCCGCGTCCACCAGCTCGATCCGGCCGCCGTCCACGGGGGCCGCCAGCCGCCGGTCCAGCCCGGTGCGCGGGACGTCGATCTCCCACTCCACGAGGGAGGTCGCGGGACCGAAGCCGTACCGCCCGTAGATCGGGTACTCCGCGGCGATCAGCGTCGCCACCGCCTCGCCGCGCGCCGCGGCCGCCGCAAACTCGGCCCGCATCATGCGGGTCAGCAGGCCCTGCCGACGGTGCGTGGGCAGCACGCCCACGTTGGAGACCGCGCCGGCACGGACGGCCGCGCCGCCGGGCACGGTCAGCTCCTGCGCGAAGGACCGGAAAGCCGCCACGCACCGGCCGGTGTCGGTGTCGAACGCGCCCTGCACCCGGGCGAGGTCGTGGTACTTGGCGCGCTGGGCGACATCGGCGTCCGTCACCCGGGTCGCGGTCAGGAAACCGGTGTTGACGGCGCGCAGCCAGTCAGGGAGTTCGGATTCGGCGATCGGCCGGACGTCAGCACTCATAGCGGCCCACGCTAACCGCCACCACCGGCGCGGGTCGCCCGAATTTCCTCAGGCCAGCAGGTCGTCGACCTGCGCCTCTCCCTCCCGGTACCGCCGGGTGATCTCCGCGCTGCACTCGTCCACCGTGCGCTGGAGCTGCTGCCGGCGCCGCGAGACCTGCTGCTCGTAGCGCACCAGCCGCCCCATCCCGTCGTGCAGTTCGCCGTCGGTGCGGGCCTCCAGGTCCGACAGCTCCACGTCGGCGAGCATCTCCGCCGCCAGCACCCGGTACTCCTCGCCGTGCGGGGTGCCCAGGGTGACGTGCCGCGCGGAGGCGCTGCGGCTGGAGGGGGCGTCGGCGAGGATCACCGAGAGCCGGTCCACCACCGGCGCCTCGGGGTCGGTGCGCCGGGCGAGTTCGGCACGCAGGATGTCGATCCGGCCCTGCAGGAGTCTGCGTACGTAGCTCAGGTCGGCCTCGTCGCGCTGCGCGTCGCGGCGCAGCGCGCGCAGTTCGGGCAGCCCCAGGGTGCTGGCCGGGGCCGCCGGCCCCTGCTCCTGCGTCTCGGCCGTGCGCTGCGCGGGCGGTCGGACCGCGGCAGCTGCGACGGAAGCTGGTGACGCAGGTACGGCAGGTACGGAGGTACCAGAAGTATTCATACGAACGAGTCCGTCCCCTCGACCGGTGCGGCGCACCCGCACCGCCTGCGTGCATCGTGCCACTCTCCGTGGCCCCGGTGCAGTCCCACTCCACCCGATCGGCCCCGGACGGGTGCAAGGCTGGTACACAGGTGGTATGCGAGCTGTGGTGCAGAGGGTGGACGGTGCGAGCGTCGTCGTCGACGGCGAGACCGTGGGCGAAATCGTCGGCGAGGGGCTGTGCGTGCTGGTGGGGGTGACCCACGACGACACCCCGGAGAAGGCGGCGGTGCTGGCGCGCAAGCTGTGGTCCGTGCGGATCCTGGAGGGCGAGAAGTCCTGCAGCGACACCGGCGCACCGCTGCTGGTGATCTCCCAGTTCACGCTCTACGGCGACGCCCGCAAGGGCCGGCGCCCCACGTGGAACGCCGCGGCGCCCGGTCCGGTCGCCGAGCCGCTGGTCGACGAGGTCGTCGCGCGGCTGCGCGCGCTGGGCGCGACGGTGGCGACGGGCCGTTTCGGGGCGGACATGCGGGTGTCGCTGACCAACCACGGCCCGTTCACCATCGTCGTCGACGTCTAGCGCGGCGCGTCAGGGCGCGACGACGACCTCCTGCGCCGCGGCCGTGGCGCCCACCAGCAGCGGGGCATCGACCGGGACGTTCCGCTTGACCAGGGCGAGGGCGATCGGGCCCAGCTCGTGGTGGCGCACGGCGGTGGTCACGAAGCCCAGCTGGCGGCCCTCCTCACCGTCCGCGGCGAGCCGTACCGGGGCGCCGTGGGCCGGGAGGACCACCTCGGAGCCGTCCAGGTGCAGGAAGACCAGGCGGCGCGGGGGCTTGCCGAGGTTGTGGACGCGGGCGACCGTCTCCTGGCCGCGGTAGCAGCCCTTCTGCAGGTGCACGGCGGTACCGATCCAGCCCAGCTCGTGCGGGATGGTGCGGTGGTCGGTCTCCAGGCCGACCCTCGGCCGGTGCCCCTCGACGCGAAGCGCCTCGTACGCGAGGAGCCCCGCGGCCGGCCCGTGCGCGGCGGCGAAGGCCTCCAGCTCGCCGCGGGGCAGGAAGACGTCACGGCCGTACGCGGTCTCCCGGACGACGAGGTCCTTCGCGATCTCGGCGATGGAGCCGGCCGGCAGGTGGACGACCGCGAAGTCCTCGGTGCGGTCGGCGACTTCGACGCGGTAGAAGAACTTCATCGACTCCAGGTAGGCGATCAGCTCGCCCTGGGTGCCGGGCTCCACGTGCGCCCAGGTGGTCTCGCCGTCGTCGACGAGGTACAGGGCGTGCTCGATGTGGCCGTTGGCGGAGAGGATCAGCGCCTCGGTGGCCCGGCCGGCCGGGAGCTCGGTGACGTGCTGGGTGATCAACAGGTGCAGCCAGCTCAGCCGCTCCGGTCCGGTGACGCAGACGACCCCGCGGTGCGAGAGGTCGACGAAGCCGCGGCCGTCCGCGAGGGCGCGCTGTTCGCCGTACAGCTCGCCGTAGTGGGCGGCGACGCCCTCGTCGCGGCCTTCGGCCGGGACGGCGCCGGGAAGATGGAGCAAGGGGCTGCTGGTCATGCGACCAAGCCTACGACCCCGTCACGCGGACGCGGCACGCTGCTCGGCGGCGCACTTCCTGCACAGCCCGAAGATCGCGAAGTGCTTCATGTCGGTCTCGAAACCGAAGGTCGTACGGAGCTTCGCGGTGAACTCCGCGGCGATCTCCACGTCCGCCTCGATGACGTCGGCGCAGTCGCGGCAGACCAGGTGGATGTGGTGGTGCCGGTCGGCCAGGTGGTAGGTGGGGGCGCCGTGGCCGAGGTGGGCGTGCGACACGAGACCCAGCTCCTCCAGGAGCTCCAGCGTCCGGTAGACGGTGGAGATGTTGACCCCCGACGCCGTCTTGCGCACTTCCGCGAGGATCTCGTCCGGTGTGGCGTGCTCCAGCGCGTCGACGGCCTCCAGCACGAGCTGGCGCTGCGGGGTCAGCCGGTACCCGCGCTGGCGCAGGTCGGCCTTCCAGTCGGTGCCCGGGGTTCCTTCGGCGCTCTCGGTGCTCACCACCCCGCCAGTGTATGTGTGCGAAGGGGACCGCGGTCGAGCCCGCGGTCCCCTTTCGTGCAAGGCCTGTGGAGGTTTCCGCTCAGCGGAAGAAGGCGATGCCGTCGTCCGGCATGTCCGGGAGGTTGCGCGCCATCTCGGCGACCTCCTCGGGCGTGACGACCTTCTTGAGCTGGGCCGACATGTACGGGCGCAGCTCCACGTCCGGGGTGGCCTTCTCGCCGACCCACATGAGGTCGCTCTTGACGTAGCCGTAGAGCCGCTTGCCGCCGCTGTACGGGCCGGAGGCCGCGGTGCGGGCGACCGCGTCGGTGACCAGGTCGATCTGGGGCTTCTGATCGGCGAGCTCGCCGTACCAGACCTCGACCACGCCCTGGTCGCGGACCATGACGATCTCGACCTTGCGGTCCTTGTCGATGCGCCAGTAACCCGACTCGGACTCCAGCGGCCGCACCTTGTTGCCCTCGGCGTCGAGGACCCAGGTGTGGGAGGTGTACTCCAGGAAGTCCCGGCCGTCGTGGCTGAAGACGACCTCCTGGCCGAAGTTGCACTTCTCCTCACCGGGGAAGTCGAAGACTCCCGCACCCTCCCAGTTGCCGAGGAGGAAGGCGAGGGGGACGAGGCCCGGGTTCAGGTCGGACGGGATCTGGATCATGAATGGCTGCTCAGGCGATCTGTGGGAGGGGTTCCGGGGCGGTCAGCTGAGCCGGTGCTCAGCGCTGACCCTGGTACAGCTTCTTGACGGCCAGGCCGGTGAAGGCCATGACGCCGACGCAGACCAGGACCAGCAGGGAGGTGAAGACTGCCTCAAGCACGGGGTGCTCCTCGGAATCGTTTCGGGGCTGTACGGGGCCGGTCCCCAAGCCTACTGGCCCGGGGACCGACGCACGGTGTGAGGTGGGCCGTACGGCTCCCGCCCGCAGGTCAGCTCAGCAGCTGGCTCTGCAGGATCACCGTCTGGTGGAAGGGGACGGGTGCGACCTCGCCCTTGCGGGTCTGGACGACCATGCCCAGGACGTCACCCGTCCGGAGGCAGCCGACCTTGGTCTGCTCCTCGCCGGTGAGGGGCTTGACCTCCTGGTACACGCTGAGGTCGGTGCCGTCGAAGTTGGCGGCCCCGGGGAAGTCCAGCGCGGTGCTGTTCATCTGCGTGTTCTTGGCCTTGCTCCAGAGGTCGTCCAGGTCGAGGGCGGAGACGCCGGCCAGCTGGGCGTTGCTGTCGCATCCCTTGAAGGCGTCCACGAAGCCCGACGAGTGGAAGCGCAGCAGGTAGACGTGCGTGCGCGTACCGTCCGCCGTGGTCCAGCCCCGGCCGACGAGCTGCCGCAGCCCGTCCCATTCGAGGGAGGTCTTGAGCTTCTCGCGGGCCTCGGGCGCGTACTCCTCCAGGAAGGAGTCGACCGGTACCGCACCGTCCTTGTCCGCCTTGACCGCGTCATCGGCCTTGGCGCCCCGGGGAGCGGGCAGGAGCAAGCCGGTGAGCTGCGCGTAGTGCGTGCCGTCCGCGTTGTCCGGGCCCTGGGGCAGGGGGGCTCCGGCGGGCAGCGCGGGCGCGGAGAGCTCGGGGAACGTCCAGCGGCCGTCGCCCTCGGTGGACAGGCCCGGGACGTCGGTGCGCTCCGCGGCCGTGATCCCGTACGCGGTGCCCGCGCCGACCGCGGCGAAGGCGACGACGGCGGCGGTCCAGCGCAGGACGGCGCGCAGGGCCCGCCGGTCCCTGGGCGGGGCGGGCGCCTCCGGGGCGGCGGCCCAGGGACCGTCGGGCGCGCTCTGCGGCGCGGGGGCGGCTTCGGCGCCGGACGCGGGGGCGACCTCGGGCGCCGCCGCCGGCCCGGCGTCGGGGGCGGGCGGGGGGACGGCGGCGGACACCGGCGCGGGCGCCGCCTCGGGGGTCGCCTGGACGGCCTCGGGGGCGGTGGTCTTCTGCTCGCTCACGCGGACTCCCCGGGGGACTTGAGGTGGTCGAGTTGCTGCTTGAAGAGGCTCGCGGCGTCCTTCGCCGCGAATCCCTTGCTCCCGTACATGCGGAAGGTCACGAGGACGTCCCCTTCGACGGCCACGCAGTCGAGGGCCTCGATCTTCTCCTTGCCGTCCTTCCCGCCCTTGAGCGAGTCGTCCAGCCCGCACTTGGCCTGCGGGTAGCCGTCCACCGGGGGCGCCCCGCCACCACCGGTGAGTTCGATGAGCTTCTTGCTGAACTCACCGAACTTGGCCAGCTGCTGCGGATCGGCCTGGACGAGCCGGATCTCGGCGACGGCGGCGCCGTAGCCCTCGGTACGGGCGTAGCTGCGCCCGGCCATGCCCTTGATCTTCAGGTCGGCCAGCGCCTTGTCCCGCTCGGAGCGCTCGCTGCTGGACAGGCCCGTGCGGGCGCCCTTGAAGCTCTGCAGCGCCTTGTCGCTCGGGAGGTAGTAGTCGTTGCCCTCCGGGTCGAGGTCGGGGCCGGCCCAGTACTCGGCGGGCAGCGGCATCAACTTGCCCGTCAGCTCGTTGGGCGGCACGGACGGGACCGGGGCCGGCGTGCCGCCGGTGGTGTGGTCCTCGGCCAGCCAGTACCGCGTCGGCGAGGTCCGGTCGGCTCCGGAGAGCGCGGCGGCACCGGCGACACCGGCGCCCGCGAGGACGACGACGCCCACGGCCGCCGCCACCAGGGCGAGGGTCCTCCGCTTCGTCCTGCGCACGGGCGCGGGGCCGGGCGCCGCCACGGGCTCGGCCGCGGGTGCCGCCACCGGCTCGGCCGCGGGCACGGCCACTGGCCCGGCCGCGGGTGCGGAGGACGCCACGGGCTCCGCCGCCGGTGCGGCGGCCGGTTCGGGTGCGGGCGCCGACTCGGGCCCGGTCGCGTTCTGCTGCTCGCTCACAGCCGCTCCATCTGTCGCTTGGCCAGTTCGACCAGGGCCTTCTCGTCGACCTCGCCGCGGTTGTTCGTGTACTCGATGCTCATCACGATGTCGCCGCGCCGGACCACGGCCCGGCCCTGCCGGAGCGGGTGGTAGCCGGGCTCCTCGTGCGCCTTGGAGTCGATCCACAGGTGGCCGAAGTCCGCCGGGGCCCCCGGGAGGTCCTTGCCCGTGTTGCCCGCGTGCTCCTTGTCGGGCATGTACTTGACGATCTCCGTGTAGAACTCGTCGGCGCCGCCGCGGTCGCGGAACTGGAGCAGGTTGATCTCGATGAAGTTCCGGTCGTTCTCGGACCACCGGGCGGTGGCGAGGCGCTTGCCCTGGCGGATGAGCGAGCCGACCGCCTGGGAAGGCTCCAGGAAGTAGTCCGCCGAGAAGGCGTCCGTGGACAGGGGGCCCGAGAAGCTGTCCTGGGCACCGCTGGGCAGGTCCAGCAGTTTCTTGGCCAGGTCCTCGTCCGCCTTGTGCCAGCGGTTGGCGTTGATCGAGCGGTGGCTCGTCGCGTCGTTCACGGCCGCCGGCTTGGGCCCGGCCATCTTCTGCTGGGCCAGCGGCGGCAGCGCGGTGGGCTCGCGCTGGTACTGCACCGCGTAGCCGGTGACCGTGCCGGCGAGGACGCCGAGCACGGCCGCGCCCGCGATCAGCAGCACCGTGCGTCTCCCGCGACGGCGCGGGACCGAAGTGTCCGACTCCGGTCCGCTCTCCCCCTCTTTCTGCTGCTCAGAGGTGGTCTGTACGTGTTCCAAAAGGGTCCCCCACACAACCGGAGGCGCGGGCTGGTTACCCGCGCGTACCCCATGACCCGCAGCGGGGGGAAGCAGTTGTACGAAGCCGGGTCACGTTCTCGTCTCGCGGCGTTTCAGTCCTCGCGTCGCCGCTTTCCGTCCAGTTCGTCCCACCACTCGTCGGACTTCGGATCGCCCGAGGGGTCGTCCCACCAGCGGTCTTCCGGCCCGCGCCGGTTCGCGACCATCGCGGCGACCGGCGGGATGACCATGGCGACCACGCACATGGCCACGGCGGCCTCGACCGACCACAGGCGCACGAAGGCCCAGGCGGAGACGAAGAGGACCAGGCATCCGCCCATCATCAGGAAGTAGGCGCGCCGGCGCCGGGCGTACATGCCTCCAAGGGTAGGTCGGCCCGTCCTGGCGGGGAACGGCACGAAGGGCCGCACCCCGTTCCAGTGGCGTCCAACCCCCGGGGGTGCGGCCCTTCGGCCGTTCGATCAGGCGATCACATGTGCGGTGCTCAGACCGCGATCGCCACGTCCGTCACGCCGCCGGCCTCGGCGACCACGACGGCACGGTCCGCCTGGGCACCCGGGACGAGCGCGCGCAGCGTCCAGGAGCCGGTGGCGGCGTAGAAGCGGAACTGGCCGGTGGCCGAGGTCGGGACCTCGGCGGTGAACTCGCCGGTCGAGTCCAGCAGCCGCACGTAACCGCTGACGGGCTCGCCGTCCTTGGTCACCTGGCCCTGGATCGCGGTCTCACCGGGCTTGAGGGTCGCGAGGTCGGGCCCGCCGATCTGTGCTCCACACATGTTCTCTGTCCTGTCCTGGAGAGGTCGTACTACGAGGGCGTCGCGTGCCCGGGGATTACTTGTTGGGGCCGAGCTCGATCGGCACACCGACCAGCGAGCCGTACTCGGTCCACGAGCCGTCGTAGTTCTTGACGTTCTCCTGGCCCAGGAGCTCGTGCAGCACGAACCACGTGAGCGCGGAGCGCTCACCGATGCGGCAGTAGGCGATGGTGTCCTTCGCCAGGTCGACCTGCTCGCCCTCGTACAGGGCCTTGAGCTCGTCGTCCGACTTGAAGGTGCCGTCGTCGTTGGCGTTCTTCGACCACGGGATGTTGCGGGCGCTCGGCACGTGGCCGGGGCGCTGCGACTGCTCCTGGGGGAGGTGCGCCGGGGCGAGCAGCTTGCCCGAGAACTCGTCGGGGGAGCGGACGTCGACCAGGTTCAGGGAGCCGATCGCGGCCACGACGTCGTCGCGGAAGGCGCGGATGGAGGTGTCCTGGGCCTTGGCCTTGTACTGGGTGGCCGGGCGGTTCGGGACGTCCTTGCCGTCGACGAGGTCGCGGGAGTCGAGCTCCCACTTCTTGCGGCCGCCGTCGAGGAGCTTGACGTCCTGGTGGCCGTAGAGCTTGAAGTACCAGTAGGCGTAGGACGCGAACCAGTTGTTGTTGCCGCCGTAGAGGACGACGGTGTCGTCGTTGGAGATGCCCTTGGCGGAGAGGAGCTTCTCGAAGCCCTCCTGGTCCACGAAGTCGCGGCGGACCGGGTCCTGGAGGTCGCTCTTCCAGTCGATCCGGACGGCGTTGGTGATGTGGTTCTTGTCGTACGCGGACGTGTCCTCGTCGACCTCGACGATGACGACGTTGGCGTCGTTCAGGTGGGCCTCGACCCAGTCGGCGTCTACGAGGACGTCGCTGCGGCTCATGGTGTTCTCCTCCGGGGCAGTGTGCGGCGGGGCGGTGCGGGTTGCGCTGTGCTGCGTGCCTGCGGGTGCGCTCGGTCTCCTGCGCGGGGAGGCGTCAGGGGTCAGGAGGCAGGTGCGGTCACGCGGGAAAGGCCTGTCGGGGCCGTCGTCCGGCTGATGGAGCGGATGCGCTCACACGTCACATGGATCGACAGAGCATGGCGGCGACGCGACACAGGTCTACTGCCCGTCGCTTCGTGAGGTCCGCCTGCTGATGCTTCATAGCCATGGATCGTAGGGACGAATCAGCCGCCCTGTCACCGGTGTGTCATATTTCGAGACAGGATCGTCCGCATGGCGGGATGCGGAGCGGCGACCGGGGCGCCCCGGCGCCCCTCCGGCCCCTCGCCGCGGCCCGTCCTTCTGCGGATCGGACCGCTCCGTCTCACGATCCGGCCATCACCACGTTCGAGCCGCCCAGCGCCAGGTGCACTCCGGCCTCGTCCGAGGTCAGCGCCGAGAGCTGGAGCCCGGCCGGAAGCCCGGTGCCGAGGTCCCGGTCGAAGTCCGTCCGCTTGCGCACCTGGCGCTCCAGCCCGGGGATGCCCTCGCCGGGCACCTCTTCGGCGTGCACCCGGACGATCTTGCCGCCCTTGGAGTCCGGCGAGTCCACGAGCGTGATCGTCGAGATGACGCTGCGCGACAGCGTCCGGCCGACGATGTCCACCGAAGCGGTGACCTTCACCTTGCCGGGTGCGCCGCCGTAGGAGAGGGTCGCGCCGGTCTGCGACGCCGCGGTCAGGTCGGCGTAGGTGATGAGGGCGGTACCGGTGGCCCGCTCGGCCGTGCCGCCGCTGTAGTCACCGTTCAGCTTGACGCCGCGGAAGCTCGCGTCGAGCTGCGCGAGCCGCGTCTTGCGCCCGTCCGCCATGACTTCGACGCCCCGCAGGCCGAGGTCGACGCGGTCCAGGTCGTGGCTGAGCGCCTGGGTGAGGAAGGGGAACCCGTGGATCTCCACCTCGGCGCTGCCGGCCAGCCCCTGGCGGGCCTGTATCCGCTCGGCCAGCCGGTTCTCGGCATAGCCGGCCGCCCACCGGTCCACCCCGGTGAACAAGGCGGCCAGCACCACTCCGACGATCACAACGACACGCAGAACCCGCACGCGCCCTCCCCCTGCTAATCGGTACGTGCGTTCTAGTTGACCATGCTCCGCGCCGGACGGGTATCAGCCCGGCACCGGCCCCGGGTGTCAGCCGACCACCCGCCCGATCAGGTAGACGGCGGGAGCGGCGGCCGCGAGCGGCAGCGCGACACCGGCCGTCATGTGCACGAACTTCGACGGGTAGTCGTACGCCGCCACGCGCAGCCCGACCAGGGCGCACACCCCGGCGGCCAGGCCGAGCAGCGCACCGCCCACCCCGACGGAGGTGAGCCCGCCGACCGCGACGCCCGTACCGGCGGCCGAGGCCAGCGAGACGCCGACCGAGGTGGCGGTGGGCAGCGGCAGCGCGCGGACGAAGACGGCGACCGCGACGGCGGCCGCGCCGACGGTGACGGCGGCGGTGCCGGCGGCCAGGTAGCCGGCGCAGATGATCGCGAGGGCGGCCGAGGCCACCGAGGCCATCAGCCCGTACATCCGCTCGTCGGGGTCCGCGTGGCTGCGCAGCTGGAGGACGAGGGTGAGCAGCACCCAGGCACCGAGGGTGCCGACGATCGCCCCGGCGCCGTACGCGTCCTCCACCGCGAGCACGGCCGCGTCGGCGGCCAGGGCCCCGGCGAAGGCGAGGGCGATGCCCTGCCGGGCGGGCCACATGCCGTTGAGCCGGAACCAGCCGGCCGCGGTGAGGCCCTGGAGCGCGATCAGCGGGACGAGCAGCGCGAACTGCCCGAGGACGGCGGCCAGCGAGAGCAGCAGCCCGAGGGCGGCGGTCAGTACGGCCGACTGCGGGCCGGGGTCGATGATCGGCGACCGGCCTTCGGCACGGGCCTGGGCCGGGTCCACCGCGCGCAGGGTGTTCCCGCCGACGGTGGGCGGGGACCAGTCGGCGGCGGCCTCCGACGCCTCGGCGGCGCTCCCGGCCGGGGCCGGGTCGGCCTGGTCCCGGGCCGGGTCGGTCACCGCCTGGGGCGGCAGGTAGGCGGTCTGCTCCGCGGCGGCGCCCGGCTCCGGCCCGGGACCCGGGTACGGCGGCAGGTAGGCGGTCTGCTCCGCGGCACCGCCCTGCTCCGGCCCGGGGCCGCCCGGGTACGGCGGCAGATAGGCCGTCTCGGCGGCGGAGGCGGACGCGGGCGCCTGCGCGGACGGAGCCGGGGCCTCGTCGCGGAACCAGCCCTCCGGGGCCGCGGACCGCGGCTGGGGCTCGGAGTAGGGCGGGAGGTAGGCGGTCTGCTCCGCGGCGCCGCCGTGCTCAGGCCCGGGACCCGGGTACGGCGGGAGGTAGGCCGTCTCGGCGGCGGAGGCGGGCGCGGACGCGGGCAGACCCGCACCGTGACCGCCCGGGACGTGACCGCCCGGGACGTGACCGCCCTGGACGTGACCGCCCGGACCGCCCTGCGACCAGTCCTGCGCCGGGGCGGGAGCCGGGGCGGGGTCCGGGGCGGCCGGGGCCTCGTCGCGGAACCAGCCCTCCGGAGCCATGCCCTGCGGCTCCGGGGCGGGAACGTGGCCCTGCTGCCACTGGTGGTTCTGGTGGTTCTGGTGTTCCTGGTGTTCCTGGTACGGCGGGTAGGCCCCGGCCGAGCCGTCCGGCCACGGCACTCCCGTACCGTCGGCCGGCGCCGGCGCCGGAGTCCCGGCCTCGTCCCGGAACCAGCCGTCGGGCGCGACCGGCTGCCCCGGCACCCCGCCCAGCGGCGGGTGCACCGGCTGGTAGCCGGTGTCCCAGGTGTCGGCCTGCCAGGTCTGGGTCCCGTACGGGTCCTGCGGCGGCTGCTGCGGCTCCGGCGACTGCTGCGACTGCTGGGGTGACTGCTGCTGCGCGTACTGCCGGCGCTGCTGTTCCTCAGGCGTACTCATCGGCTCCCGCTCACCCGCCCGCGAACGGCGGGAGCACCTCGACGGTGCCCCCCTCGGTCAGCGGGACGGAATCGTGCGGGCGCTTGCCCACAGGTTCTTCGTTCACGAGGAAGGAGCAGCGCAGCAGGACCCGGGTCAGCTCCCCGGGGTGGCGTTCCCGCACGCCCTCGAGCGCCTCGGCCAGGGTCCGCGCCGAGTACGGCTCCTCCGCAGTCCCGGCGGCGGCCTTGGCCGCCGCCCAGTAGCGGATGGTTCCGGTTGCCACTGCAGCTCCTATCGTCGGCTCTCTACCGTCGGCCTCCATGATGGCCCCTCGCGCCGCCGCCCCCCGCGTGCCCCGACGCGCCGTGCGTGCGCCCGGGCGGGCGGCCGGCACCCGGACGCGGGCCCCCGATCCGGTGAAACCGGTGCATACGCCGGGGGAAACGTGGCAGGAGGGTGGCAGGAACCACAGAAGACGACGCGGGACGGCTCGGCCCCGAAACGACGGGTGGGCTATTCTGCTGGCGAGAGGATCCGGGCAATGTGGCCCCCGGGTCCTTTTGTGCTTTCAGCACGTTGAACGAACCGAGAACAGTGGTATCCGAGCGGACTCCCGGGGCGCGGGGCCGCGCGGGCACCAGGCGACACGTACGAAGCAGTACCGCGCACGTCCTCGACGGGACCGAGGAGGAACCGACGTGATGGACCAGCGATCCGTGCACCACCGTCCGGCCCGGGCAGGTGGTCGGTCATGAGCTCGCTCCTGCTGCTCACCAACGCGCTGCAGCCGTCGACCGAAGTGCTGCCCGCACTCGGCCTGCTGCTGCACAACGTCCGGGTGGCGCCGGCCGAGGGCCCCGCCCTCGTGGACACCCCCGGCGCCGACGTCATCCTCGTCGACGGCCGCCGCGACCTGCCCCAGGTCCGGTCGCTGTGCCAGCTGCTGCGCTCCACCGGCCCGGGCTGTCCGTTGGTCCTCGTGGTCACCGAGGGCGGCCTGGCGGCCGTCACCGCCGACTGGGGCATCGACGACGTGCTCCTGGACACCGCCGGCCCCGCCGAGGTCGAGGCCCGCCTGCGGCTGGCCACGGGCCGCCAGCAGCTCGGCTCGGACGACTCCCCCATGGAGATCCGCAACGGCGACCTGTCGGTGGACGAGGCCACGTACTCCGCCAAGCTCAAGGGCCGGGTGCTGGACCTCACCTTCAAGGAGTTCGAGCTGCTCAAGTACCTCGCGCAGCATCCGGGCCGGGTCTTCACCCGCGCCCAGCTGCTCCAGGAAGTCTGGGGCTACGACTACTTCGGCGGCACCCGGACGGTCGACGTGCACGTACGGCGGCTGCGGGCGAAACTCGGCCCCGAGCACGAGTCGCTGATCGGCACGGTCCGCAACGTCGGCTACCGCTTCGTCACGCCGGAGAAGGTCGAGCGGGCGGCGGCGGAGGCCGCGGCCCAGGCGGCGGCCAAGGTCGCCGCGCAGGCGGCCGCGGAGGGTACCGTCCGGGCGTCGGGGGCCACCACCCGGTCGGCCTAGGGGGCCGGTGATCGTCCGGTCTTCAGGACGCCCTGCCCAGAGGTAGGTCACCCCGCGTAGACTGCCGCGCGTGGCCAAGGTGACGCGGGATGACGTAGCGCGACTTGCGGGTACTTCTACCGCCGTCGTGAGCTACGTCATCAACAACGGACCCCGGCCGGTCGCCCCGGCCACGCGCGAGCGTGTCCTCGCCGCGATCAAGGACCTGGGCTACCGCCCGGACCGGGTCGCCCAGGCGATGGCGTCGCGGCGCACCGACCTCATAGGCATGATCGTCCCCGATGCCCGGCAGCCGTTCTTCGCGGAGATGGCGCACGCGGTCGAGCAGGCCGCCGCCGAGCGCGGAAAGATGGTCCTGGTCGGCAACTCCGACTACCGCACCGAGCGCGAGGTCCACTACCTGCGGGCCTTCCTCGGGATGCGGGTCTCCGGTCTGATCCTGGTCAGCCAGGGCATGAGCGAGCAGGCCGCCAGCGAGATCGAGGCCTGGGACGCCCGCGTGGTGCTGCTCCACGAGCGCCCGGAGGCGATCGACGACGTCGCGGTCGTCACGGACGACATCGGCGGCGCCCAGCTCGCCACCCGGCACCTGCTGGAGCACGGTCACGAGTACGTCGCCTGCATCGGCGGCATCGAGAACACCCCGTCGGTCGGCGACCCGGTCGCCGACCACGTCGAGGGCTGGCGCCGGGCCATGCTGGAGGCGGGCCGCTCGATCGAGGGCCGGCTGATCGAGGCCCCGTACAACCGCTACGACGCGTACACGGTCGCCCTGGAGGTCCTGGCACGGCCGGACCGGCCGACGGCCATCTTCTGCGCCACGGACGACCAGGCGATCGGTGTGCTGCGCGCCGCGCGCGAGCTGCGCATCGACGTGCCCGGGGAGCTGGCCGTGGCGGGCTTCGACGACGTCAAGGAGGCGGCCCTGACGGACCCGCCGCTGACGACGATCGCCTCGGACCGCCCGGCGATGGCCCGCGCGGCGGTGGACCTCGTCCTGGACGACGGGCTGCGCGTGGCGGGCTCGCGCCGCGAACGCCTCAAGCAGTTCCCGTCGGCCCTGGTGATCCGCCGCTCCTGCGGCTGCCGGTAGCCGCGGCGCCGCTCCGGTTCAGGAGGACGGGGCGTTCGAGGCAGCGCACGGCGGGGCAACGGGAAGCGCCCTTACATCGGGCATACGCGGTTCTGTCGGGCTTCTCAGGCCGGACTCAGGAAGCTCTCATCAACGGCGGGGAGAGTCGTCCCATGACCGAGAGCTTCCGCCGCGAAGGCGAGTACCCGCAGGAACACCGCCCCCAGCACGCGCCGTTCGGCGAGGACTGGCAGCGCGGACGCGACCGGCTGGCGCACGAGGCCGGAGCCGGGACCGGGACCGGGGCGTATCCGCCGCCGCCCGCCTACCCCCCGGCCGCGCCCGGTTGGCACGAGGCGCACCGGCCGCCGGTGCCGCCGGTGATCGTCGGCGAGACCGTCCCGGCGGGCACCGGCGGCGAGGGCGGCACCGACGCCCCGCAGGGGCCGGCCCACGCCGCACCCGACCGGCGCGCGAAGAGGCCCGTCGCCCTGCTGGCCGCCGTGGCGCTCGCCGCGGCCCTGGTGGGCGGCGGCACCGCGGCCGCCGTCCAGCAGCTGATGGACCGGCAGGCCACCGCCGCCGGCGGGGTCAACGGCACGAACGTCTCGCAGTCCAGCACCGGCACCGGCACCGTCTCCGGCATCGCCGACCAGGTCAGCCCCTCGGTCGTCCGCATCGACACCCGCACCGGCTCCGGCCAGGGCACGGGCTCCGGCATCGTGCTCACCGCCGACGGCGAGATCGCCACCAACAACCACGTCGTGGACGGCGCCACCGAGATCCAGGTGACGATGAGCGACGGCAAGAAGTACCCGGCCAAGATCGTCGGCACCGATCCCGACAAGGACCTGGCCCTGATCAAACTCCAGGGCGCGAGCGGCCTGAAGCCCGCCAGGCTCGGCGACTCCGGCAGCGTCAAGGTCGGCGACCAGGTCGTCGCCATCGGCTCCCCCGACGGCCTCACCGGCACCGTCACCAGCGGCATCGTCTCCGCCCTCGACCGCGAGGTGAAGGTCCCCAAGTCCGAACAGCGTTCCCCGCAGGGCCGCGGGCAGGGCGAGGACGGCTGGCCCTTCTCCTTCGGCGGCCGCCAGTTCAACGGGAACACCGGCTCGGACACCACCTCGTACAAGGCCCTCCAGACGGACGCCTCCCTCAACCCGGGCAACTCCGGCGGCGCCCTGGTCAACATGAACGGCGAGATCGTGGGCATGCCGTCCGCGATCTACTCCCCCTCCTCGGGCGGATCCGCCGCGGGCAGCGTCGGCCTCGGCTTCGCCATCCCGGTCGACACGATCAAGGCCGACCTGGACTCCCTGCGCAAGGGCGGCCCCGGCGGCAAGGGATCCTCCGAGGGCACCGGCACCTCCGGCGACTCCTTCGCCAACGGCTTCGGCACCTCCTTCTAGGCGCCCGCCCCGTGCGAGGCTGGAGGCGCCGGAGCACGTCGGGGCCACCGGCCGACCACCACACCTGGGAGACCCATCCATGAATGCCGCCGAAGGCGAAGCGCGGATCCTCGTCGTCGACGACGAACCGGCCGTACGCGAGGCCCTGCGCCGCAGCCTCGCCTTCGAGGGCTACGCCGTGCAGACCGCCGTCGACGGCCTCGACGCCCTCGACAAGGCGGCCACCTACGCGCCCGGCCTGATCGTGCTGGACATCCAGATGCCGCGGATGGACGGGCTCACCGCGGCCCGCCGGCTGCGCGCCTCCGGCAGCGTCACCCCGATCCTGATGCTCACCGCCCGCGACACCGTCGGCGACCGCGTCACCGGCCTCGACGCGGGCGCCGACGACTACCTCGTCAAGCCCTTCGAACTCGACGAGCTCTTCGCCCGCGTCCGCGCCCTGCTGCGCCGCAGCTCCTACGCCGCCCCGCGGACCGGCGCCGACCCGCACGAGGACGCCCTGACCTTCGGCGACCTGCGCATGGACCTCGCGACCCGCGAGGTCACTCGGGCCGGACGGCAGGTGGAGCTGACCCGGACCGAGTTCACCCTGCTGGAGATGTTCCTCGCGCACCCGCGTCAGGTCCTCACCCGCGAACAGATCCTCAAGACCGTGTGGGGCTTCGACTTCGAGCCCAGCTCCAACTCCCTGGACGTGTACGTGATGTACCTGCGCCGCAAGACCGAGGCGGGTGGCGAGCCGCGCCTGGTCCACACCGTGCGCGGGGTGGGTTACGTCCTGCGCGCCGAGGGCGGGCCCGAGTGAGCCCGGTCGCCCGGTTCCGCACGCTGCCGCTGCGCTCGCGACTGGCCCTGCTGGTCGCCGTGGCGGTGGCCCTCGCGGTGACCGCGGTCGCGGCGGTGTCGTGGTTCATGGTGCGCACCCAGCTGCGCGACCAGCTCGACCGCTCCCTGATGGCGACGAACGTCGGCGCCGAGGTGAACCGGATCGTGATCCAGAACGACTGTCTCCCGCCCCCGCAGCAGCCCCGGCAGCAGACCGCCGGGAACCTGGGCGCGACCGTCCAGATCGTCCTGCCCGACGGCCGCCACTGCTGGGTGGCCGGACCGACGGCGCTGCCGGTGACCGAGGCCGACAAGGAGATCGCGGCGGGCCGGCGGGGCCGGACCCTGCAGACCGTGACGACCTCCGCCGGCGTCGAGATGCGCGTCTTCACCATCCCGGTGGTGGCCCCGGACACCGGTCAGGTCTTCGGTGGCGTCTCCATCGCCAAACCGCTCGCCGACATCGACAAGCCCCTGTCGACCCTGGCCTGGGTGCTGCTCCTCGTCTCCGGCATCGGGGTCGTCGGCGCCGGCGTCGCCGGCCTGTGGGTGGCCCGTACCGGGCTGCGGCCCGTGGACGAGCTGACCGACGCCGTCGAGCACATCGCCCGCACCGAGGACCTGACGGTCCGGATCCCCGACGAGGGCGACGACGAGATCGCCCGCCTGTCGCGGTCCTTCAACGCGATGACCGCGGCCCTGTCCTCCTCCCAGGAGCGGCAGGCGCAGCTGATCGCCGACGCCGGTCACGAGCTGCGCACCCCGCTGACCTCGCTGCGCACCAACATCGAGCTGCTGGCGCGCAGCGAGGAGACCGGCCGCGCCATCCCGCCCGACGACCGGCGGGAGTTGCTGGCCTCGGTCAAGGCGCAGATGACGGAGCTGGCCTCGCTGATCGGGGACCTGCAGGAGCTGTCGCGGCCGGACGCGGCCGTACCGGGCCGGCTGGAGGTGGTCGCGCTGCACGAGATCGCCGCGGCGGCGCTGTCACGGGCCCGGCTGCGCGGTCCGGAGCTGGCCTTCGCCTCGGACCTGGAGCCCTGGTACGTACGGGGCGAGGCGGCGGCGCTGGAGCGGGCGGTGGTCAACGTCCTGGACAACGCGGTGAAGTTCAGCCCGCCGGGCGGTTCGGTCGAGGTGACCCTGCGGGCGGGCGAGCTGACCGTACGGGACCACGGGCCGGGCATCCCGGCGGAGGACCTGCCGCACGTCTTCGAGCGGTTCTGGCGGTCCCCGTCGGCCCGCGCCCTGCCGGGCAGCGGGCTGGGCCTGTCGATCGTGGCCCGTACGGCGGCCCGCGCGGGCGGCGGCGCCGAGCTGCGGGCGGCGGCGGACGGTGGCCCCGGTACGGAGGCGGTGCTCCGGATCCCGGGGGCGCCGACACCGCCCCCCTCCGAGCCGTCAGTTGTGCCGGATCAGTGAGGTCACCAGGCCGGAGCGGGTGTTGGGGAAGTCCATGGGGACGATGCCCAGCCCGGTCCGGCCGGCCATCTCCCCGCCGTCGACGAAGCCGTGGACCTGCGGGTTGAGGCGGTCGGAGTTCCAGCGCGGCGGCATGTAGGCGGCGGTGCTGACGTAGTTGACGAAGAGCTTGCCGGGCTGCTGGACGGCCTTGCGGAAGTGGTTCTCGATCCGGCCGCGCTTGGCGAAGGGCTCGGTGTTGTAGTCGTCCTGGATGTCGAAGACGTTGCCGTCGCCGTAGCGCAGGCCCGGGAGGCCGCCGTTGTCGGCGAGCAGGACCACCTTGCCGCGGGCCTGTCCGAGGGTGGGAAGGGTGTCGGCGATGCGGAACAGGGGGCGCCAGCCGCGGTGGTCCAGGTAGTCGTCGAAGACGGCGCGGAAGGTGGCGTCGCTCTCCCCGGAGTACTCCTGCTTGACGCGCATCAGGACGGTCTCGGAGGGGTGGGCGGCCAGGAAGTTCCAGCAGGCGACCAGGACGTCCCCGAACATCAGGTCCTGGAAGAAGGCCGCGTGGTGGATGGCGAAGGAGCCGCCCGTGACCCGGCAGCGCACGTCGAGGAAGCGGATGCCGGAGTCGAGCTGCTGGGCGATCGAGGTGTTCTGGCAGGCCACGTAGAGCCCGCCCTTGGTGGCGCCGGAGTCGTGCGTGCCGGGAATGGTCATCCGCTGGAGGGCGGTGGAGTCACCGAGGCCGGCCATCCAGTCCTGGGTGCCGAGGGCCGCGGCGGCGGCCGGGGCGGACGCGAGGCCGAGTCCGGCGGCGGCTCCCGCGGCCAGCGCTCCGGCCAGGAACGCCCTCCGGCCGATGCCCGTTCCGATGCCAGCGCCCGCGCCCGCGCTTGCGCCCGCGCTCGCGCCCGTGCTCGCGGCCGTGCTCGCGGCCCTGCCCGTGCTCGTGACCGTACCCATGCCCGCCCCTTCGCCGACCCGGTGATGGCCGGATTATGGCGTGCACACGTCACAGTTACTACCCGTCGGTAGCCGTCAGTCTTCGAGCAGTCCGGCCATCTCCCTCAGCCCCCGGAGCAACTCCCCGCCGTCCGGCGCCTGCTCCGGATCGGTCAGGGTCTGCACCATCACCCCGCTCAACAGCGCGATGTGCAGCGAGCCGAGGGCGCGGACGTCCGCCTCCGACACCTCCGCCTCCGGCACCCCGCGCAGCGCCGCGGCCACCGTCCGGCGGTTGCGGCGCTGCCCCTCGGCCAGGATCGCGAGCAGTTCGGGGGAGGACTGGGCGTGCACGAAGGCCTCGACGGAGGCCAGCCAGAGCCAGCGCATCTCGCCGAAGTCCCGGATCTTGCGGTCCCAGGTGTCGGCGTAGCGCTCCCCTGCCGTCCCGCCCTGCCCGGCGAGCCGCCCGGAGCCGGCGGCCCACTCCTCCATCGCGGCGAACAGCGCCTGGTTGAGCAGGGCCTCGCGCGAACCGAAGTGGTAGCCGATCGCGGCCATGCTCACGCCCGCGGCCGTGGCGATGTCGCGCACGGTGGTCCGCAGATAGCCCTTCTCCTCCAGGCAGCGCCGGGCTCCGGCCAGCAGTTCCTCGCGATTTCCCATGCCGGGATCGTAGCCGCGCCAGTGTTTGGGCAAGCGCGCAATACAACCGTATTGCGCGCTTGCCCAAACACTGGCAGTCTGAGGCCCATCGCACAGATCCACGCATCCGCGGGAGGCAGGAACATGCGCCACGAGCTGAAGATCGACGACCGGACCCTCTCCTACCTGGACTTCGGCGGCACCGGCCGGCCGCTCCTCGCCCTGCACGGCGGCATGTCCGAAGCCCTCGCCTTCACCGGCCTCGCCGCCGCCCTCGGTGACGACTGGCGGGTCATCGCCCCCGACCAGCGCGGCCACGGCGACTCCGACCGCGCCCCCGACTACCGCCGCGAGGGCTACGTCCGCGACGCCGTCGCCCTCCTGGACCACCTGGGCCCGGACGGTCCCGTGCCGCTCCTCGGCTACTCCCTCGGCGGACTCAACGCCTACCACCTGGCCGCGGCCCACCCCGACCGGATCTCCGCACTCGTCGGCGTCGACGCCACCGTCGAGATCCGCATCCCCGACGGACCGAACTGGTTCGACTTCCTCGACGGCCTGCCCTACACCGCCGCCACCCGCGAGGAACTCCTCGCCGCCGCCGGACCGGCCGCGCCCTTCGTCGCCGACGGACTGCGCCCACTGCCCGACGGCACCGGCTGGCGCCTGGCCTACCACCCGCAGGACATGCTCGACTCCGTCCACGCCTGCGCCGGCGACCACTGGGACACCTGGCTCGCGAGCACCTGCCCGGCCCTGCTGATCCACGGCACCCGCAGCCAGGCGCTCACCCGGCCCGTCGCCGACGCGATGACCGCCCGTCGCCCGAACACCTCCTACGCGCCCCTCGACGGCGACCACTTCGTCCCGTTCACGGACCCGGACGGCTTCCACCGGGCCGTCGGGACCTTCCTGGCGGCCCTCTGACCCCTCGCCCGCCACGGTCCCCGCGTCACGGGGATGCACGGGGAAACGCCGGAGGGGCGGCGGGCCGACCGGCCCACCGCCCCTCCGGGCGCGCTCTGCGCGGGTGTTGCTCCGGGTGCTACTTGATGACGGTGATCCGGTTCGCCGCCGGCGGGGCGATCGGCGCGGACGCCGAGGAGTTGTTCGTCAGGTAGGCGTTGAAGCAGTCCAGGTCGGACGCGCCGACCAGCTTGTTCTTGTGCTCCTTCAGGACGGTGAAGCCGTCACCGCCGCCCGCGAGGAACTCGTTCATCGCGACCCGGTAGGTCTTCGCCGGGTCGATCGCGGCACCGTTGAGCCGGACCGAGTCCACGACGACGCGGTCCGCGCCCGCCTTCGTCATGTCGAGGGTGTACGTGAAGCCCTTCGACACCTGCAGGATCTTCGGGCTCGCCCCGTTGACCGGCCCGCTGACCTGCTGCTGCAGCGCGGTGATCAGCTGCGCGCCGGTCAGGTCCACGATGTTCATCATGTTGGTGAACGGCTGGACCGTGAAGGACTCGCCGTAGGTCACCACACCGTCGCCCTCGGCGCCCGAGGCCTTGTAGGCGAGGTCCGAGCGGATGCCGCCCGGGTTCATGATGGCCAGCTGCGCGCCGCCCTTGTCCGCCGGGGCGAGCGCCTCCAGCTGCGCGTCGGCGATCAGGTCGCCGAGCGGCTTCTCGAGCTCCGCCGAACCGCGGCCCGGGATGTCCGCCGAGATGAAGCCCTGCGGGCGGTTGGCGATCGGGGCGGCGAGGGCGTTCCAGCGACCGATCAGCTCGGTCATGTCCGGGGCCTTGGGCTGCTCCCGGGTGACGACCTTGTTGACGGGCTTGGGCGAGCTGACCGGCGTGCGGACGATGTCCTTGGTCTGCCGGTCGTAGGTGAGCGTGGTGTCCGTGAACAGACGGCCGATCGAGGCCGCCGAGGTCACCGCGCGCGGGTTGCCCGCCGGGTCGGGGATGTTGCAGGCGTAGGCCTGGTGGGTGTGGCCGGTGACCAGCGCGTCGACCTTGGCGTCGACGTTCTTGGCGATGTCCACGATCGCGCCCGAGATGCCGGCGCCGGCGCCCGGGACGTCACAGTCGTAGTTGTACGCGCCGTTCGCGGGCAGACCGCCCTCGTGGATCAGCGCGACGATCGACTTCACGCCCTGCTTGTTCAGCTCGGCGGCGTACTTGTTGATCGTCTCGATCTCGTCGCCGAACTTGAGGCCCTTGACGCCCTCGGCGGTCACGACGTCCGGAGTGCCCTCCAGGGTGACGCCGATGAAACCGATCTTGACGTCGCCCTTCTTCCACACGTAGGTGGGGGACATCAGGGGGCGCTTGGTCTTCTCGTCCGTGACGTTCGCCGCGAGGTACTGGAAGGTGGAGCCCGTGAACTCCTTGCCGAACTCGTAGCAGCCGTCGACCGGGTGGCAGCCGCCGTACGCCATGCGGCGCAGCTCGGTCTTGCCCTCGTCGAACTCGTGGTTGCCGACGCTGGAGACGTTCAGGCCCAGCTTGTTCAGCGCCTCGATGCTCGGCTCGTCGTGGAAGAGCCCGGACAGCATCGGGCTGCCGCCGATCATGTCGCCGGCCGCGGCGGTGACGGAGTACTCGTGGCCCTTGCGGGCCTCGCGCAGGCTGGTCGCGAGGTACTCGACCCCGCCCGCGGGTATGGCCTTGGTGGTGCCGTCGGCCTGACGTTCGGTCACGGTGCCGGAGGAGCCCTGCGGGGGCTCCAGGGTGCCGTGGAAGTCGTTGAACGACAGCATCTGCACGTCGACGGTCCGGCTCTTGGCCGCACCGCCACCACTCGCGGCACCGGCCGGCAGTGCGGCCGCGACCATCGCTCCGGCCCCGGCGGTGACGGCGAGGGCGGCGAAGGTCAACCGGCGGTTTCGGCGGTGCCGTTGTGGCGTCGCTGACATTTAGTCCCCTTTGTGGACAGCGATACTGCTTGGGAGGTCCGCCGAAGCCTAAGGTCAACGCGCGTAGCTCTACCAGGGGGTAACGGGTATCGCGTTGGTTACGCGCAGAAGAAGGACCGACCCCGCGCCCGCACTCCGCCCGGCGGCCGCGACGGTCGTAGGCTCGTTCCATGACTGACGCAAGCGCGGCCCGGGAGCCGGGACGGCAGATTCAGACCCTCGACGAGCTGACGGGGGAACAGGCCGACGCGGTCCTCGACCTGATCGAGGACGCGGCCCGGACGGACGGCACCACCGCCGTGTCCGAGCAGGGAAGGCTCCAGCTGCGCGGCGGGCCGCGCGCGGGGATCCGGCACTTCCTGCTCACCGACGGCGGCCGGCTCGCCGCGTACGGGCAACTGGAGGACACCGACCCGGTGGAGGCCCCGGCCGCCGAACTCGTCGTCCACCCCGCCCTGCGCGGCCGCGGCCACGGGCGCGCCATGGGCACGGCCCTGCTGGCCGCCTCCGGCAAGCGGCTGCGGGTCTGGGCCCACGGCGGCAAGTCCGCCGCCCGGCACCTCGCCCAGGTCCTCGGCCTGACCCTCTTCCGCGAGCTGCGCCAGCTGCGCCGGCCCCTGGCCGAGGGGGCGCCGCTGCCGGACCCGGTGCTCCCGCCGGGCGTGACCGTACGCAGCTTCCAGCCCGGTACCGACGACGCGGCCTGGCTCGCGGCGAACGCGGCCGCCTTCGCCCACCACCCCGAGCAGGGCTCGCTCACCCAGCGCGACCTCGACGACCGCGTCGCGCAGCCGTGGTTCGACGCCAAGGGCTTCTTCCTCGCCGAGCGCGACGGGGAGCTCGTCGGCTTCCACTGGACGAAGGTCCACGCGGAGCAGCAGCTGGGCGAGGTCTACGTGGTCGGCGTCCTGCCCGGCGCCCAGGGCGGCGGCCTCGGCAAGGCGCTCACCGCGATCGGCCTGCAGCACCTGGCGGCCCAGGGCCTGCCCACGGCCATGCTCTACGTCGACGCCGACAACCCGGCGGCCCTCGCCGTCTACGAGGGCCTCGGCTTCACCACCCACGAGGTCGACCTGATGTACCGCACGGAAAGCTGACGGCCCCGGCCCTCCGCCCTTCCGGCACCCGGCGCCTCATCCGGCCCCGCCGCCTCATTCAGCCCCGCCGGCATTGAGGCGCGGGGGCCGGGGCAGCGCCCCGGCGACGCCGCCGCACCAGCACGCACACCCCCCTGCCCGGGCACGATCCGCGCCCCCGGGAAGGACTCGTGCGCCAGCCGGAGCCGGGAAGCCATGCGCCATTAACCGGGCATTCAGAAGCGCTTGCGACTCTCCCCCAATGCAGCCCCGACTCCGACCGACGGCCGACACGTCCGACGCGCCTGTCCTGCCGCTTGCGCGGAAGAATGGAGTCATGAGCCACAAGCCCAGCGCCGGCCCCACCGAGGTCCCCGCCCAGCACCCGTCCCCCACGTCCGCGCCCGCCGCCGAGAAGGCCGGCAGGACCGGCGGCAGGTCCGCGGCCAAGGACACCGCCAAGGACACCGCCAAGGACACCGGGAAAGCCGCCGGCCAGGGCAACGGCACCGACCGGCCCGCCGCCCAGGCGCCCGTCGCCGCGGCCCACGCCCGCATAGGCTCCATCGCCGCGCACCGCCCGCACGCCGACTTCGACCCCGACCTCGACGCCGACCTGGACGCCTACGACGACAAGGACGGCGGGGAACTCCCCCCGAACCGCTTCCTCGACCGGGAGCGCAGCTGGCTCGCCTTCAACGAGCGGGTGCTGGAGCTGGCCGAGGACCCGACGACCCCGCTCCTGGAACGCGCCAACTTCCTGGCGATCTTCGCGAGCAACCTCGACGAGTTCTTCATGGTCCGCGTGGCCGGCCTCAAACGGCGCATCGCGACGGGTGTCGCCACCCGATCGGCCTCGGGCCTGCAGCCCCGCGAGGTGCTGGACCTCATCTGGACGCGCTCGCGCGAACTCATGGCCCGCCACGCCGCCTGCTTCCAGCAGGACATCTCCCCGGCCCTGGCCGAGGAGGGCGTCCACCTGATCCGCTGGCCCGACCTCACCGAGAAGGAGCAGGCCCGCCTCTTCACGCTGTTCCGGAACCAGATCTTCCCGGTGCTGACCCCGCTGGCCGTGGACCCCGCGCACCCCTTCCCGTACATCTCCGGCCTCTCCCTCAACCTGGCCGTCGTCGTGCGCAACCCCGTCAGCGGCCACCGCCACTTCGCCCGGGTCAAGGTCCCGCCGATCCTCTCCCGCTTCCTGGAGGCCTCCCCGCAGCGCTACGTCCCGCTGGAGGACGTCATCGCCGCGCACCTGGAGGAGCTGTTCCCGGGCATGGAGGTGCTCGCGCATCACATGTTCCGCGTGACCCGCAACGAGGACCTGGAGGTCGAGGAGGACGACGCGGAGAACCTCCTCCAGGCCCTGGAGAAGGAGCTCATGCGGCGCCGCTTCGGCCCGCCCGTGCGCCTGGAGGTCGAGGAGTCCATCGACCCCGGCGTCCTGGACCTCCTCGTGCAGGAGCTGAACGTCAACGCCTCCGAGGTGTACCCGCTGCCCGGGCCCCTGGACCTGACCGCCCTCTTCGGGATCGCCTCCCTGGACCGTCCCGAGCTCAAGTACCCGAAGTTCGTCGCCGGCACCCACCGGGACCTCGCCGAGGTCGAGTCCGCGCACGCCCCCGACATCTTCGCCGCCCTGCGCGAGCGCGACGTCCTGCTGCACCACCCGTACGACTCCTTCTCCACCTCGGTCCAGCGCTTCCTGGAGCAGGCCGCCGCCGACCCCGACGTCCTCGCCATCAAGCAGACGCTGTACCGCACCTCCGGCGACTCCCCGATCGTCGACGCCCTGATCGACGCCGCCGAATCCGGCAAGCAGGTCCTCGTCCTCGTCGAGATCAAGGCCCGCTTCGACGAGCAGGCCAACATCAAGTGGGCGCGCAAGCTGGAAGAGGCCGGCTGCCACGTCGTCTACGGACTCGTCGGCCTCAAGACCCACTGCAAGCTCTCCCTCGTCGTCCGCCAGGAGGGCGACCAGCTGCGCCGCTACGCCCACGTCGGCACCGGCAACTACCACCCCAAGACCGCACGCCTGTACGAGGACCTCGGCCTGCTCACCGCCGACCCGCAGGTCGGCGCGGACCTCTCCGACCTGTTCAACCGGCTGTCCGGCTACTCGCGCCGCGAGACCTACCGCCGGCTGATGGTCGCCCCCCGCTCACTGCGGGACGGCCTCATCGCGCGGATCGACAAGGAGGCCGCCCACCACCGGGCCGGCCGCCCCGCGTACGTGCGCCTGAAGATGAACTCGATCGTCGACGAGGCCCTCATCGACTCGCTCTACCGGGCCTCCCAGGCGGGAGTACCCGTCGACATCTGGGTGCGCGGCATCTGCGCCGTCCGCCCCGGCGTCCCCGGACTCTCGGACAACATCCGGGTCCGCTCGATCCTCGGCCGCTTCCTCGAACACTCCCGGGTCTTCGCCTTCGGCAACGGCGGCGAGCCGGAGGTGTGGATCGGCAGCGCCGACATGATGCACCGCAACCTCGACCGCCGTATCGAGGCACTGGTCAGGGTCGCCGACCCGGCCCACCGCGCGGCACTGGACCGGATGCTGGAAACCGGCATGTCCGACGCCACCTCCTCCTGGCACCTGGGCCCGGACGGCGAGTGGACCCGGCACAGCACGGACGCGGACGGCCAGCCGCTGCGGCACGTACAGGAGACGCTCATAGACGCCCGGAGGCGCCGGCGTGGCTCAGCCAAACCATGACCCAGCCGCGGACGCGGGTGACGTGCTCGCCACGTACCTGCGCTCGCAGGCCACGGCCTTCCTACGGGGGATGCGCCAGTACAGCGCGAGCGCCGCGAGCGGGGCCGACCCCGCCGAGAGCGGCGCCGCGGCGCGCGGCCTGCGGGGGGCCGCGCGCCGCATCAGCGGATCACTGGCCACCTTCCGCGGGGTGACCGAGACCTCCTGGGCCGACGGGCTGCGCACCGAGCTGGTGTGGCTGTCCTCGACCCTGGCCGACGAGCACGCCCACGCCGCCCGGCTGGCCCGGCTCATGGACGCACTGCACCGGCTGTCGGGCTCCCCCGAACTCCCGGCGCCCCGCGGCTCGGCCGGCGCGCTGACGGTGGGCTCGGCGCGCGCCGGCGCACTCCTGGACCGCCAGCTGACCCTCGCCCGTACGCGCGCCCACTCGGCCACCCTCCAGGCGCTCGGCTCGTCCCGCTTCCACGCGGTGGCGGACGCGGTGGCGGTGCTCGCCTCCGAGGTCCCGCTCGACGCCGCCGCGGCCCGCGGCCGGGTGCGGGAGGTCCTCGTGCCCCTGGCGGCCGTGGCCGAAACCCGACTGTCCGCCGCCGTCTCGGCGCTGCCGCCGGCCGGCGGCAGCGAAGCGGCGCCGAGCCCGTACGACGCGGACCACGACGGCCTCTGGCACGAGGTGCGCCGCCTCCTGCGCGTCCACCGGTACGCGCGGGAGGTCCTCGGCGAGGACGTGACCCTGGCGGCGGCCGCCGGTGAGGCCCTGGACCGCCACCGGGACGCCGCCGAGGCCGCGGCGGCCTCCGCCACGGCCGCCCGCACCCCCCGTATCGCCCCGGCGACGGCCTACGCCCTGGGCGTCCTGCACGCCGACCAGCGGCACGAGGTCGAAGCCGCCCGGACCGACTTCCAGCACCTGTGGCTGCGGGAACCCGCGGCGGTCACACCGAGGTAACGGCGGGACAACGGATGATGGAAAGTGTGCGCGGACGCCCCGGAACGCACCGGGTCGTCCGCCACGGTTCACCGTCCGTTCACTCGCTCCGGTCGGGTGCTTCACCTGTTCTGCCTAATTTCGGTCGTGCACGGAGACGGCGGCCCGCAGAGCGGGCGGCCGGACCGCGCGACCCGACGCAGTAGTCCTCTTCGCACGCCGCCCGGTACGAACGGAAAGCGGCCGGCGGCTTCTGGAAGGAACACCCGAAAGTGAAGCTTCAGCGCAAGAACATGCTTCGTGCCTCCGCCCTCGGTGCGCTTGTCGTGTCCGGCGCCCTGGTCCTCACGGCGTGCGGCTCGGACGACAACAGCAAGACCGGCGACGGCGCCACGAAGGCCGCCGCTCCGGCCGCCGGCGACATCAAGTGCGACGGCGCCAAGGGCAAGCTGCTCGCCTCCGGCTCCTCCGCGCAGAAGAACGCGGTCGACCTGTGGGTGAAGAACTACATGGCCGCCTGCTCCGGCGTCGAGGTCAACTACAAGTCGTCCTCCTCCGGTGAGGGCATCGTCGCCTTCAACCAGGGCACCGTCGGCTTCGCCGGCTCCGACTCGGCGCTGAAGCCGGAGCAGGTCGAGGAGTCGAAGAAGATCTGCACCGGCGGCCAGGGCATCGACCTGCCCATGGTCGGCGGCCCGATCGCCCTCGGCTTCAACGTCGCGGGTGTCGACAAGCTCAACCTCGACGCCGCCACGATCGCCAACATCTTCAACGACAAGATCAAGAAGTGGGACGACGAGGCGATCAAGAAGCTGAACCCCGGCGTCACGCTCCCCTCCACCGCGATCCAGCACTTCCACCGCTCCGAGGACTCCGGCACCACCGAGAACCTCGGCAAGTACCTCAAGGCCACCGCCGGTGACGCGTGGCCGTACGAGGCCGCGAAGAAGTGGCCGGCCCCGGGCGGCCTCGGCGCCTCCGGCTCCTCCGGTGTCGCGACCCAGGTCAAGCAGGTCGACGGTGCCATCGGCTACTTCGAGCTCTCCTACGCCAGCGCCCAGGGCATCAAGACGGTCGACCTGAACACGGGCGCCACCGCCCCGGTCAAGGCCACCGGCGAGAACGCCTCCAAGGCCATCGCCGCCGCCAAGATCGCCGGCACCGGCTCGGACCTCGCGCTCAAGCTCGACTACACCACCAAGGCCGAGGGCGCGTACCCGATCGTCCTGGTCACCTACGAGGTCGTCTGCGACAAGGGCAACAAGGCGGAGACCCTGCCCACCGTCAAGTCCTTCCTGAACTACACCGCGTCCGACGCGGGCCAGAAGATCCTCCTGGAGAACGGCTACGCGCCGATCCCCGCCGAGATCAACGCCAAGGTCCGCGAGGTCGTCAACTCGCTGAGCTAGTCCTGAGTTCCGGGCCCGGTCCGCCCCTCCCCCCGTCCGGGGACGGGGCGGGCCGGACCCGGAGACCCTTCCCCTCCACCCGGGGGAATCCGGTGCACCGCCGCCAGGGGGCCTGCCCCCCACACAGACCGGAAAGACCATGGCTTCCACCACACCCACCCAGATAGACACGGCTCCGCCCGTCTCCACGAGCACGAGGTCCACCGGCCGCGCCGGTGACAAGATCTTCGCGGGTCTCTCCAAGGGCTCCGGCATCCTGCTCCTGGTGATCATGGCGTCGATCGCCGTCTTCCTCACCTACCGCGCCTCGATCGCCCTGTCGAAGAACGAGGGCAACTTCCTCACCACCTTCGACTGGAACGCGTCCGCCAACCCGCCCGTCTTCGGCATCGCCGTCCTGCTCTTCGGCACCGTCGTCAGCTCGATCATCGCGATGGTCATCGCGGTTCCGATCGCCGTCGGCATCGCCCTGTTCATCTCGCACTACGCGCCGCGCAAGCTGGCCGCCCCCATCGCGTACGTCGTCGACCTGCTGGCCGCCGTGCCGTCGATCATCTACGGCATCTGGGGCGCCCTCTTCCTCGTCCCGCAGCTGGCGGGCCTGAACCTCTGGCTCGACGAGTACATGGGCTGGACCTACGTCTTCGACAAGACCCAGGTCGGCGTCGCGCGTTCGCTCTTCACCGTCGGCATCCTGCTCGCGATCATGATCCTGCCGATCGTGACCAGCGTCAGCCGCGAGGTATTCCTCCAGGTCCCGCGCATGAACGAGGAAGCCGCCCTGGCCCTCGGCGCGACCCGCTGGGAGGTCATCCGGATGTCCGTGCTGCCCTTCGGCCGCTCCGGCGTCATCTCCGCCTCGATGCTCGGCCTCGGCCGCGCGCTCGGCGAGACCATGGCCGTCGCCACCGTCCTCTCGCCGAGCTTCCTGATCTCCGGTCACATCCTCGACCCGGGCGGCGGCACGTTCGCGCAGAACATCGCCGCCAAGTTCGACGAGGCCAACGAGTTCGGCCGCGACGCGCTGATCGCCTCCGGTCTGGTCCTCTTCCTGCTCACCCTGCTGGTCAACGGTGCAGCTCGGCTGATCATCGCTCGCCGCAAGGACTTCTCGGGGGCGAACGCCTGATGAGCCACGCACTCCAGGACCACCGGCCCTCCAGGGCCCCCCGGTCCGCCGCCCCCACCAGCCTCACCCGGGGCGGCCTGCCCGGCTGGGCCCCGGCCGGCATCGCGGTCCTCTCGATCGCCCTCGGCAGCGGCATCGGCCTCGTCTTCGACCTCCACAGCAAGATCCAGTGGGGTCTGATCGCCGCCCTCCTCTTCGTCGCGATCACCTACACCGCCAGCGCGGTGGTCGAGAACCGCCGCCAGGCCAAGGACCGCATCGCGACCTCCGTCGTGTGGGTCTCCTTCGTCCTCGCCGTCATACCGCTGCTCTCGCTGATCTGGACCACGATCAGCCGCGGCATCGAGGTCTTCAGCGGCGACTTCCTCAGCCACTCGATGAACGGCGTGACCAGCTTCGAGGAGGGCGGCGGCGTCTACCACGCGCTGCTCGGCACCATCGAGCAGATCGCCCTGGCCACCCTGATCGCAGCCCCGATCGGCCTGCTGACCGCCGTCTACCTCGTCGAGTACGGCAAGGGCACGCTCGCCAAGGCCGTCACCTTCTTCGTCGACGTCATGACCGGCATCCCCTCCATCGTCGCGGGCCTGTTCATCCTCACGACCTGGAACCTGGCCCTCGGCTTCGGACCCTCCGGCTTCGCCGGCGCGATGGCCCTGTCGATCCTGATGATGCCCGTCGTCGTCCGCTCCACCGAGGAGATGCTCAAGCTCGTCCCGAACGAGCTGCGCGAGGCCGCTCTGGCCCTCGGTGTGCCGAAGTGGCGCGTGATCCTCAAGGTCGTCCTCCCCACCGCCATCGGCGGCATCGCCACCGGACTGATGCTGGCCGTCGCCCGCATCGCCGGCGAGACCGCCCCGATCATGCTGCTGGTCTTCGGCACCCAGCTGATCAACGGCAACCCCTTCGAAGGCGCCCAGTCCTCGCTCCCGCTCTACATTTGGGAGCAGTACAAGGTCGGCAGTGACGCCTCCTACGACCGGGCCTGGGCCGCAGCGCTGGTCCTGATCGCCTTCGTCATGATCCTCAATCTGGTGGCCCGCGGCATCGCCCGCTGGAAGGCCCCGAAGACCGGTCGCTGACGCGACTGTATGAAAGCGAAGTGACCCCCATGGCGAAGCGAATCGACGTCAGCGGACTGTCCGCCTTCTACGGCAACCACAAGGCCATCGACGACATCTCGATGACCGTCGAACCCCGCTCGGTGACGGCCTTCATCGGCCCCTCCGGCTGCGGCAAGTCCACCTTCCTGCGCACCCTCAACCGCATGCACGAGGTCACCCCCGGGGGCCGCGTCGAGGGCAAGGTCATGCTGGACGACGAGAACCTCTACGGCGCCGGCGTGGACCCCGTCGCGGTCCGCCGCACGGTCGGCATGGTCTTCCAGCGCCCGAACCCCTTCCCCACCATGTCGATCTTCGACAACGTGGCGGCGGGCCTGCGGCTGAACGGCAACTTCAAGAAGTCCGAGCTCGGCGACATCGTCGAGCGCTCCCTCCAGGGCGCCAACCTCTGGAACGAGGTCAAGGACCGCCTGAACAAGCCCGGCTCCGGCCTCTCCGGCGGCCAGCAGCAGCGTCTGTGCATCGCCCGCGCCATCGCGGTCGAGCCCCAGGTCCTGCTGATGGACGAGCCCTGCTCCGCCCTCGACCCGATCTCCACCCTGGCGATCGAGGACCTGATCGGCGAGCTGAAGGAGCGCTTCACGATCGTCATCGTGACGCACAACATGCAGCAGGCCGCCCGCGTCTCCGACCGCACCGCCTTCTTCAACCTCTCGGCGGTCGGCCGGCCCGGCAAGCTCATAGAGATCGACGACACGGACCGGATCTTCTCCAACCCGTCCGTGCAGGCGACCGAGGACTACATCTCGGGCCGCTTCGGCTAGGGCGAGATGTGCGAGACGTCCCGCGGTGCTGCATGGCGGTGCCACCGCGGGACGGAAGAAAGAAGAGGGCCGGCTCCCCCTGGGTGGGGGGAGCCGGCCCGCTTTCGTCGCGCTGCGTCCGGTACCGCTAGCCGAAGGCCAGGTTCACGATCCAGAAGCTGACCGCCGCCACCAGCGCCGCGGCCGGCATCGTGATGAACCAGCCCAGGATGATGTTCTTCGCGACGCCCCAGCGCACCGCGTTCACGCGCTTCGTCGCACCCACGCCCATGATCGCCGAGGTGATCACGTGCGTGGTGGAGATCGGCGCGTGGAAGAGGTAGGCCGAGCCGAACATGATCGACGCACCGGTGGTCTCCGCCGCGAAGCCCTGCGGCGGGTCCAGCTCGATGATCTTGCGGCCGAGCGTCCGCATGATGCGCCAGCCGCCCGCGTACGTACCCAGCGACAGCATCACGGCGCACACGATCTTGACCCAGACCGGGATCGGGTCGTCGGCGGTCTGGACGTCGGCGATGACCAGCGCCATCACGACGATGCCCATCGTCTTCTGCGCGTCCTGGAGGCCGTGGCCGAGCGCCATGGCCGCGGCCGAGACGGTCTGCGCGATGCGGAAGCCGTGCTTGGCCTTGTGCGGGTTGGCACGGCGGAACATCCACAGGATGACCACCATCACCAGGAAACCGGCGACCAGGCCGACGACCGGCGAGGCGAACATCGGGATGACGACCTTGTCGACCACGCCCGACCAGATGACCTCCGTACCGCCGGCCAGCGCCGCACCCACCATGCCGCCGAAGAGCGCGTGGGAGGAGGACGAGGGCAGACCGAAGTACCAGGTGATCAGGTTCCAGACGATCGCGCCGACCAGCGCCGCGAAGAGGATCCACATGCCCGTGGAGCCCGTGGGCGTCTCGATCAGGCCGCTGCTGACCGTCTTGGCCACCCCGCTGCCCAGGAAGGCGCCCGCGAGGTTCATCACGGCCGCCATCGCGAGCGCCGCACGCGGGGTCAGGGCCCGTGTGGAGACGGACGTGGCGATCGCGTTCGCGGAGTCGTGAAAACCGTTCGTATACGTGAAACCGAGCGCGACACCGATGGTCACGACCAGAGCGAAGGTGTCCACGAGGTTCAGGACTCCTTGACCGCGATGGTCTCCACCGTGTTCGCGACGTGCTCGAACGCGTCGGCCGCCTCTTCGAGCACGTCGACGATCTGCTTGAGCTTCAGCACCTCGATGGCGTCGTACTTGCCGTTGAACAGGTGCGCGAGCAGCTTGCGGTGGATCTGGTCGGCCTGGTTCTCCAGGCGGTTGACCTCGATCCAGTACTCGGTGAGGTTGTCCATCGTCCGCAGGTGCGGCATCGCCTCGGCGGTCAGCTCGGCCGCCCGCGCCAGCACCTCGATCTGCTGCTCGACGCCCTTGGGGAGCTCCTCCACGTTGTAGAGGACGACCAGGTCGACGGCCTCCTCCATGAAGTCCATGATGTCGTCGAGCGACGACGCCAGGGAGTAAATGTCCTCGCGGTCGAACGGCGTGATGAAGGAGGAGTTCAGCTGGTGGAAGATCGCGTGGGTCGCGTCGTCCCCCGCGTGCTCCGCCGCCCGCATCCGTTCCGCGATCTCGGCCCGGGCGGACGAGTCCGCTCCGAGCAGTTCCATCAGGAGCTTGGAGCCCGTGACGATGTTGTCCGCGGATGCGGCGAACATGTCGTAGAAGCTCGTCTCCCTGGGGGTCAGACGAAATCGCACGTGAGGTCCTCGGGGTGCATTGGATTCGGTCAGGCTGATGCTAGGCGCATCCCCCGGCCACGGCTAACCGGCGGTTCCCCAGTGTCCTCCATCAGGCAGAGTGAGGAACACGGGCCCCTGCCTCTCGGGCGCGAGCCCGGTACCCTATACCCATGAGGGGTATGCATTCCCCTCGCTCGTTCGACCACGGGAGGACGCATGACGACCATCGAGGCGGAGGGCACCGGAGCCGGAGCGGGCACTGCGGCCGCCCCCGACACCTCCCACGACGGCGGCGCCGTCCACGGCTACCACCACCAGAAGGACGAGCACCTCAAGCGGCTGCGCCGGATCGAGGGCCAGATCCGCGGCCTCCAGCGGCTCGTCGACGAGGACGTCTACTGCATCGACATACTCACCCAGGTCTCGGCGAGCACGAAGGCCCTCCAGTCCTTCGCGCTCCAGCTGCTGGAGGAGCACCTGCGCCACTGCGTCGCCGACGCCGCGGTCAAGGGCGGCGCCGAGATCGACGCCAAGGTCGAGGAGGCCTCCAAGGCCATCGCCCGGCTCCTGCGCACCTGAGCCGCCCGGCCCCGCCCGCCCGCCCGCGGCGGGCGGGAGCCCGGGGGTGTCTCGGCAGGACACCCCCTGGGCCCTGTCGTCAAAGTTGCACCTGGCCCGCGGCGCCCGGCACCGCACCTCGCCGCGTTGTCGCGGCGCCCACGTACGTCCAGTACTCGGGCACCCCTCCGCCTTGCGATGCACGGCACCGGACACCGCGGGCCTGACCGGCGCCACTTTGACGACAGGACCTAGCGGCCCAGCAGCACTTCGTCGATGCGGTCCAGGCTCAGCCGCTCCTCGGCCGCCGCGGACGCGGCGATGATCAGCTCACCGCACAGTTCGATCTCGGCGAGCGCCACGTGGTCCTGCACCGTCGTACCGCCTGCGGGAGTCACGCGTGTCACCTCAATCTGCCACCGGCCACCGGCCGTCATCGGTCATGCCGCACCACTTGCCGGCGCCCGGCTTCTCAGCGTAGGGAGGACGCCCCTCCCCCCGCATGACACGGATGGACCATTTCCGGATACCCGGCCATGGCCCGATCGCGCCGCTCCCGGCCCGCCCGCCCCGCTAGTCGGCGATCTTTCCGGCGTAAATGTCCCCGCTCGCGGGCAATACGACGGTCACCGGCGTCCCGAATCCGTACAGGAGCGTGGTCGACGACACATCGATCACGCCATTGTTGACGTAGGTGAAGCGGTGCCTGACCTTCCGCAGCCGCCCTTCCTCGTCGAGGTAGGCGTCGAAGGGCACCGTGTCCTTGCTGAACCCTTTCGCCGCCGCCTCCAGTGCCCCGCGCATCTCCGCCGGCGCGCTCCCGGCCGCCCGCCCGATGTCGGTGGTCCCCCGGTAGTGCCGCACCCTGGTGCCCGCCACCTCGGTCTCCCCCACGTACGTCACCTGCTGCGCGGCCCGCAGCAGCTCGGCCGCGACCAGCGGGTCGGTGGCTCCGCCGGTGACCAGGTTCCCGTCGGCGAGGGTCGTCGTGTCGACGCGCACCCACTTGTCGGCGGGGACGCCCGCGCCGCGGTTCTTCATGTAGAGCGCGCCGGGCACGAGCAGCTCGGTGATGGGCCGGTGCTCGTCCTCGCCCTTCACGTCGGCCGGGAGCAGCACCAGGAGCTGCCCCATCCGCTTCTTGAAGTCGACGCCGCCCTCGCCGCGGATGGTGACCCGGGTCCCGCCCGTGGCCATCTCCATCGCCGTACGGGCCCGGGCGCTGCCCGTGCGCGCCAGCGCGTCGGCGGCGCCGCGGACGGCCGCCGACGCCTCCGCCGACGCCTCCGCCGGGGACCGGTCGTCGCTCGCGGCGCTGCCGACGGCGCACCCGCCCGTCGCCGTGACCGCCAGGGTGACTCCGGCGGCGAGCACCACCTCAGCCGCGCGCCCGCGCAGCAGCCTGTGCCGGTGAACCACCATCGCCTGCCAACCCCCAACGCGTGACCGCTGTTTGCCCGAGGTCCCCACCCGCTCCGGTTAACGAGGCCCCGGGTTTCCCGTCACGGGCCCACACCTTGCCCGCCCCCCGAGTGCCCCCGGTACCGTGGAGAAGTGGAACCGCACATCGACGCGACCCCGGTGCCCGCGCCGGCCGCCGTACCGCCCCCGAGGCCCCAGCAGCAGCCGACCGGCCACACCACCTCCACCGCCGACCGCGGATCGTTCTGTCTGGCCGTCTGCACCTGCGGCTGGAAGGGGCCGGCCCGCCGCTCCCGCGACCTCGCCCGGAAGGACGCCACCGCCCACGAGGCCGCGGGGACCGCGGGCCCTCCGTAGACCGCGCCGGCAGGGCGTCTCGCCCGTTCGGACGGCCCGGCTGGCCGGGGGGCGCGACAGCGGATGCCCTTGACTCATGCCTGGTTCCGCAGCCCGCCTCGCGGCCCTCCTCTGGGCCCTGCTCCTCGTGTTCGCCCCGGCCGCCGCGGCCGCCGCGGCGTGGGCCAGACCCGTGGGCTCGGCGGACGGCCCGGCCGACGTGGCGCTGGCCATCGGGCTCACCTCGGCCGCCGCGCTCGGCACCGGCCTCTGGCTGCGTTCCCGCTACCGCCGCGAGGGCGACACCGACGCGGGTGACCAGTGACGCCCCGGCCCCGCCCGCGGGCGGTCCTGGTGTGCTTCGGGGTGGCCGCGCTGTGCCTGCTGACGGCGGCGCTGCTCGCCGTGTGGGACTCGTACGGGACGGGCTGACCCGCCGGCAGCCCTTCCGTCGGGCGACGGGCGACGGGCGACAGACGGGGGACAGGCGACGGCGACGGGCGACAGACGAGGAGCGCCAGGTGTCGGGCGTCAGGCGGCCAGGTCGTTGTCCTGGGTGCGCTGGCCCGTCGGTGGGGTCCGGGGCTGCGCGAGGCCGACCGGCAGCGGCCGTGCCCGACCACCGGCCCGTACGAGCCGGCCGAAGCGCGGGGAGGCGGCCACCGCCCGGACGAGGGGGTTGAGCAGCGCCAGCGCGAGCGGCGCGAGGACCAGGACGACGGCGGTACCGAGCGCGAGACCACCGATCACGTCGGTGGGGTAGTGGACGCCCATGTAGACGCGGCTGAGTCCTTCGAGGAGGGCCAGCGCGATCCCGGCGAGCCCGAGCCTGCGGTGGGCCACGAACAGCCCCACGCCCAGGGCCATCGCCACGGTGGTGTGACCGCTGACGAAGGAGTACTCGGTGTTCCCGAGTCCCGCGCCCCAGCCGGGGTCGAGGACCTGCAGCCCCTCGTGCTGGCGGAAGGGCCGCTGCCGGCCGACGAATTCACGCAGCGGGACGTTCACGAGCAGGGCCAGACCGGCGGCGAGGGGGGCCCACACGAGCGCCGTGAAGGTCTCGGCGGCCGTGTTCCCGTCCTGCCGGCGGGCGCCTCGCCAGCACCACAGGACCAGGAGCACCAGGGCCAGCAGGATCCCGTACTCACCGGCCAGGCTCACGGCCGTGTCCAGCCACGACGGGGCGCGCCGGGCCGCTCCGTTGACCTCGTACAGCAGGCTGACATCCACGTTCGGCCCACCTGTCGTGAGTCCAGCCATGGTGACGCGGCCCCTTGCTCTTGCCGTGGTTCCCCTGCGGGCGCACCCGGGTGCGCGCCCCTTCGACACCCACTTGATCAACCCCCGCGTTCATGGAACGCCCGTTCTGACGGCCGGGTTCCACTCTCCACCGAATGATCACGGCAACGTTATCGAAGAGTGACTGGTCGTCGCAGCTCAGGGCCTTTGCCTCACGGAGAGTTGCTACGCCGGACGGCCGGCGGCCGCCCGCTCCGGAAGGGATTCCGCCCCGTCCTTCGTCACCCGGGTCGCCCCGAAGTAGTCGGGAGTGTCGATCTTGTCGAAGCGGATCACGGCCCCGGTGAAGGGAGCGTTGATCATGTAACCGCCGCCCACATAGAGGCCCACGTGCCGGATCTCGCGCGAGTTCGTCAGATCATCGGAGAAGAACACCAGGTCTCCGGGCAGGAGTTCGTCCCGCGAGGGGTGCGGACCGGCGTTGTACTGGTCGTTGGCCACGCGCGGCAGCTGGATCCCGACCGTCTCGTACGCGGCCTTGGTCAGCCCCGAACAGTCGAACCGGCCGTCCTGGTCGGGCGTACCGTTGCCGCCCCACAGGTAGGGCGTGCCCAGCTGCTTCTGCGCGAAGTAGATCGCCCCGGCGGCCTGTTGCGAGGGCGCCACCCGCCCCACGGGCCGCGCGAAACTCTTGGCCAGGGTGGTGATGGCCTTCACGTACCCCTGGGTCTCCTTGTACGGCGGCACGCCCCCGTACTTGATGACCGCGTAGGCGCCGGCGTTGTAGGCGGCCAGCATGTTCGACGTCGGGTCACCGGGCACGCTCCGCACGTCCCTGGCCAGCTCGCAGTCGTACGAAGCGGCCGAGGGGATCGCGTCGTTCGGGTCCCAGATGTCCCGGTCCCCGTCCCCGTCCCCGTCGATGCCGTGACCCGCCCAGGTGCCCGGGATGAACTGCGCGATGCCCCGCGCGTCCGCCGGGCTGACGGCGCTCGGGTTCCAGCCGCTCTCGGAGTACAGCTGCGCGGCGAGCATCGGCGGGCTGATGGCCGGGCAGAGGGTGCCCCACTTCTCCACCAGTGCCTGGTACTTCGCGGGCACGGCACCCTTGGTCAGGCCCACGGCACGGCCGCCGGCACCCGATCCCACGAGTCCCGCCGCCGCCGAGTACGTCCCCACGACGAGGAGCGCCACGAAGGTCAGACACAGCCCGATCCCGATCCCGCCGGCCATCCAGAATCTGCGCACCCGTCAACCCTCCCCCATCCCGGTCACTTCAACGTGCGATTCGGCCGTGTCGCATGTCCTACTACCCCACTTGGAAGCCCGTGCAGGCGATGCTCGCGTACTTCGCAGGGTCATCCTCGACGTGGTAGAAGACCACCGTCCAGTCCCCGCGGTCGGCGGACAGGGGCACGGCCGGCCAGGTCCTGCCCCCGCCGTGCATCGTGAAGTCGTCCGGATACGTCAGCTCCACGTCACCGCCCGACTGCCAGTGCGTGTAGATGTCGACCGGCTTGCTGGTGTATCCGACGGCCCGGTTGTCCGTGGGGAAGGGCTTGCCGGTGTCCGGTTCGATGTCGTGCGGCGATTTCACCGCCACCGACACGTAGTACGGAGCGGGCCTGCTCCGCTCCATCTCCGCGTACTTGATCCGCATCTTGATGCTCGCCGATCCGCCCGGCACCCCGTCCCGGCTCGTCGTCGACACGGCCGACTGGAACCCGGCGCCCGGCGTCTTCTCCTCCGCCGGCTGGTTGCACTGGCCGATGCCCTGGGCCGCCTGCACCGGATCGGGGGCGCCCGTCCACAGGTAGCGCGAGACCCTGTTGCCCTCGATGTACTCGGCGGGCGGCTTGCCACCGCCCTGCGGGGCGGCCGGAGCGGTCTCGGGGGTGGCCCGTGCGTCCGTGCGCCCCTGTGCGGAGGCCCCGCCGGCGCCGGACCCCTCGTCTCCCCCGTCCCCCGCCGGCGGGAGCAGCTGCCAGGCCGCCAGGGCGAGGGCCACCACCGCGGCCGCCCCGACCACGACCCGGACGCCGCGCCGCCGCCCACCCCTTGTCGGGGGGTGGCCGGGCACCAGCCCGGGCCCCTCGGTCGGCGCCGCGTGCAGCGCGGCCGAGGCCTCCGCCGGTACGGGTACGGATACGCGTACGGGTACGGACGCCGGGACGGGCTCCGCGAGCGCGCCGAGCCCGCGGTACGCCGGGTCGTCGACCAGCGCGTCCCGCACCCCGCAGCGGGCGATGACCTCACGCAGCCCGGGCCGCCGCCCCGGGTCCTTCGCCACGCAGGCCTGGATCAGCCCCGCCAGACCCGGCTCCACCCCGGCCAGGTCCACCGGCTCGTGCACCGCCCGGTAGCTCACCGTCGCCGGATCACCCGTACCGAACGGCGGGCGCCCGGTCGCCGCGTACGCCATCGTCGCGCCCAGCGCGAAGACGTCCGCCGGGCCGTCGTCCCCCGTCCCGCCGCCCACCAGCACCTCCGGCGCGGTGAACCCCGGCGTGCCCGGGGCCTGCCCGTCCTGGGTGAGGGCGGTGGCCCCGACGCCCTTCGCGATCCCGAAGTCGATCAGCTGCGGCCCCTGCGCGCCCAGCACGACGTTGTGCGGCTTCAGGTCCCGGTGCGTCACCCCGTACGCGTGGACGCTCGCCAGTCCCTCCGCCAGCGCCGCGAACAGCCGCAGGCAGGTCTCCGCCGGCAGCGCCCCGCGCTCCGCGACCGCCCGGCCCAGCGTGGGTCCGGCCACGTACTCCGTGGCCAGCCAGTACGGCGGGGCCGCCAGCGAGGCGTCGATCAGGTTCGCGGTGTAGGCCGACCTGACCGCGCGCACCGTCCCGGCCTCCCGCCGGAACCGCGCCAGCGCCTCCGGATGCCCCGTGATCTCGTCCCGGATCACCTTGACCGCGACCAGCCGGCCGCCGGGCGAACGCCCCAGGTACACCTGCCCCATGCCCCCGGCCCCCAGCCGGGCCAGCAGCACGTGCTCCCCGATGCGGGCCGGATCGGTCCCCCTCAATGCCTCCATCCGCACGAGGCTGCCACACCGACTCCCGCGCACCGCAACGGGGTTGGCACGGCACCCGGCTCAGCGCGGCGCGACGTACAGGCTCTGCGCGCTCCGCCCGATCGGGCCCTTCTCGTCGTGGAGCCGCGCGTCCGCGAGCCCGATGCCGGCCGCGTCCACGCTCGTACGGGCCTGCACGCACGCCCATTCGCCCACCGGGTGGCGGTGCAGGTGGACGGTCAGGTCGCTGTTGACGAAGACGTACGCCCCGAAGTCCATCACCGCGCTGATGCCGTTGCCCGAGTCGGCCGCGATCAGCACCCGGTCCAGCGGCCTGGTCCCCTCACCCGCGATCAGCGGCACCTTCATCCGCATCCAGCAGGTACCGGGCCCCGGTTCGACGAAGGCGCCCTCGGTGAACCGGGTCTCCATGGCCGAGTGGTAGCCGATCTCCCACGGCACCGGGAAGAACGGCGTCACTCCCACCTCCCCCGGCGCCGGCAGCTGCGGACCGCTCACCACCGCCGGTACGGACTCCTCGGCGACCCGGATCCGCAGGGCCCGCGCCAGCATCACGGGCGCGGCGCCCACCGGGGCGAGCGCGGCCTCGACCACCTCCGTGCTCCGCCCGGAGCGCAGCACGGAGGTGGTGACCTCCAGCTCGCCGATCGGCACCGGGCGCAGGATCTCGTACGTGATCCGGGCGATCCGCATGTCGGCCCGCGCGCCCGGCCGCTCCTCGACGGCCCGCCCCAGCAGCGCCGCCGGCGGACCGGCGTGCTGCGAGGCCGCGTCCCACGGCCCGCGCGTGCACTCGGTGGCCCGGAACCGCCCGGGCCCGAACCGCTCGAAGAACCCCTCGTACGCCGTGTGCCCCTCGGACACCTCGGACCCTTGGGACACCTCGTACTCTTTGGACACCTCGTACCCCTCGGCAGCACCCATGCCCGTCACGCTACCGACTGGTAACCACGCCCACCAGCCCCCGGGAGACGGGTCAGCGGGCGAACCCCAGACCCACCCCCAGCCCCACCAGCACCGAACCGATGGCCCGGTTCAAGGTCTTCTGCGCCTTCAGCATCCGCTCACGCAGGCTGGAGACGGAGAAGAACACCGCCACGGCCCCGAACCACCCCAGGTGCGCCGCCGACATGAACAGCCCGTATCCGGCCTGCTGCCACAGCGGCGTCCCCGGATCGACCACCTGCGTGAAGGTCGACACCACGAACAACGTCGTCTTCGGATTCAGCACGTTGGTCAGGAACCCCGACCGCATAGCCCCCAGCCGGGTCAGCTGCGGCTTCGACTCCAGGTCCACGGTCACCTCCGCCCGCGCCCGGAAGGTCCGGATCCCGATCCACACCAAATACGCCGCACCCGCCAGCTTGATCACGGTGAACAACGCGGTGGAAGAGGCGATCAGCAGGCCGACCCCCAGCATCGTGTACGAGACGTGGACCAGCACCCCGGCCGCGACCCCGGCGGCCGCGAACAGCCCCGTGGGCCGCCCGTAGAGATAGCTGTTGCGCACGACCATGGCGAAGTCCGCACCCGGACTGATCACGGCGAGCAGGGTGATGACGGCAACTGCGATCACTTCTGTCATAGGGCGATGCTCGCCGCCCGCCCCCCGACGATCAACCCCCTACTCCCGTCCACCACTTGCCGCACGCACCCCCGCCCGGCACCCGACAGGCCGACAACCTGCGGATCCACCCCGCGAAGGGGTCGGGACGACAGAGACGGCCAACGCGGCCGAGACGGCCGAGACGGCAGCGACGGCAGCGACGGCAGCCGGCGTACCGCGGAGCGGCCACCGGATGAACCCCACCCACCCGACCGGCGACAATGAAGGCGTGTCCCACGAGCCCCACAGCCTGCCCCTGCTGCAAGCCGACTGCGCGAACTGCTTCGCGCTCTGCTGCGTCGCCCTGCCGTTCGCCAAGTCCACCGACTTCGCCGTGAACAAGCCCGCCGGAACCCCCTGCAAGAACCTCCGGCAGGACTTCCGCTGCGGCATCCACACCGGGCTGCGCGACCAGGGCTTCCCCGGCTGCACGGTCTTCGACTGCTTCGGCGCGGGCCAGCAGGTCTCCCAGGTCACCTTCGGCGGTCGCGACTGGCGCAGCCACCCCGAGACCCGCGGGGAGATGTTCGAGGTCTTCCCGGTCATGCGGCAGCTGCACGAGCTGCTCTTCTACGTCGACCAGGCGCTGTCCCTCCCGGCCGCCGCCCCGGTCCACCCCGAACTGCGCCGCGCACTCGCCGAGACGCAGGAGTGGACGCGCGCCGACGCCGGCGCCCTCGCGGACCTCGACGTCGGCGCGCTGCGGGGACGGATCAACACGCTGCTTCTGAAGACCAGCGAACTGGCCCGCGCCAAGGTCCCGGGCCGCAAGAAGAACCACCGCGGCGCCGACCTGATGGGCGCCCGCCTCTCCGGGGCCGACCTGCGCGGGGCGAACCTCCGCGGCGCCTACCTGATCGCCGCCGACCTCTCCCGCGCCGACCTGCGCACGGCCGACCTGATCGGCGCGGACCTCCGCGACGCGAACCTGCGCGGCGCGGACCTCCGCGAGGCCGTCTTCCTCACCCAGCCACAACTGAACGCGGCCCACGGCGACCCCACGACCCGCATCCCGTCGTCCCTGACCCGCCCCACCCACTGGACCTGAAACCCGGAGCCCGGTGCGGCGCCCGGCCAATGCACGGAGCCCGGCCGATCCAGCCCCGCCGGCGTTTGAGGCGCGGGGGCCGGGAGGCCGGGGGCCAGGGGGCAGCGCCCCCGGCAACGGCGCCGCACCCGCACCCGCATCCGCACTCGCACCCGCACTCGCACTCGCAGCGGTCAGCCGCCCGAAGGAGCCGGAATCTCCTTCATCCGATCGACGACGCTCCGCGTCATCACGGCATTGGTGGACACCACCGTGCCCTCCTTGATCAGCCCACCCTCACCCGCGTCCCCCCGCACCTGCACGACCCGCTCCCCGAGGAACTCCAGCGTCTGCCGATCGAAGATCCATTCCTCCCGCTGGCCGGTCGTCTCGTCGAGCCGGGCGACCGCGACCCCGTGGCGCCCCGCCGCGTCGACCGCGTCGTCCACCGTCACCACCCCGGGAATCTTCGCCGCGGTCCTGTACAGCGCGGCGGCCAGTTCCGCCGGCGGGTAACTGCCGCGCAGCAGGTCGCCGATCGTGGTGAAGGCCTCCTGGTCGGGGGCGCGCCCCATCCCGCGCGTCTCCTCGTAGATCTTCTTCAGCAGCACGTCGGGGTCGGTGGGCAGCGCGGCGAGGTAGTCGTGCGTCGGCGCGTTGAGGTACGGCGTCGGCGTCTCGCCCCTCTCGTTCTTCCCCTCCAGCGTCACGCCCTTCGGGCCGGTGTTGCCGGGCTCGATCAGCCAGCCCTTGAGGCCGTCCGGCGAGTTCCACGTGTGCCGCATGTGCAGCTCCTGGCTGACCAGGACGTCCTTGTCCCCGACGCTCTTCACGTAGGTGTGGGACGTCTTGCTGCCGATGTAGATGAACTGGTCCGGCCGCACCTGCACCCCGGGACCCGCGGAGGCCGCCGCCAGGGAGATGCGGTCCAGGAGCTGCTCCGTGCCCTTGGCATCGGCGGTGCCGATCCGGGTGGTCATGGCCGGGCCCGTCGCGATCGTGGAACCGGCTCCGTCCGCGTCGCCCCGGTCCACGTAGGTGAGGAAACCGGCGGCGAGCGCGCCCGCCAGGGCGAAGGCCCCGAGGGGTACGAGGATCCCGCGGCGCAGGAGGGGGCTGCGCACTCCCGTCCTGCGGACGGTCACGGGGGCGGTCTCGGCGTCAGCGGTTCGGAGGTCTTCGTGGATCCGGGCCATCAGTCGCTCCTTGTGGAACTGGTGGCGGCCCGCGGGAAGTTCCCGTTCGGCGAACGGCAGGGGGAGCGAGTCGTCCTCCCGGCCGGCCGGGCGGCGCCGGAAAAGGTCGGCGTTCATCAGATTCCCTCCTGTGCGGACCGGACCGCCTTCGCGCGGTCCTCATATGCCTGTCGGGACCGGGCCGCGAGTTCCCGTCCGTTCTTCTTCAGTTCCGCGTCGGCGAGCCTGCGCAGCTTCGTACGGGCCCGCGACAGCCTCGACCGCACGGTGCCCACCGGAATGCCGAGGACCCGGGCCGCCTCGGCGTACTCCAGGCCCTCGCACAAGCACAGCAGCAACACCTCGCGCTCGGGCCGGCGCAGCGCACCGAGCTGCGCCAGCGTGGCCGCGATCTGCCGCCGGTCGTCCAGCCGCCCGGCGACGTCGTCGGCGTGGTCGGGCACGGCCCCGGCACTGGCCGCCGCCGCTGCGGCCGCGGCGGCGGCCCGGAAGCGGCGGTTGCTGCGGCAGTGGTTGCGGGCGATGTTGGTGGTGATCCCCAGGAGCCAGGGCCGCAGGGAGCCGCCCTCGGGGTCGACGCTGCCGCGCAGCCGCCACGCCTCCAGGAAGGCCGCCGACATGACGTCCTCGGCGACGGCCCAGTCCCCGGTCATCCGGAAGGCGTGGTTGTAGAGGGTGCGGGAGTAGCTGTCGAACAGCTCCGCATAGGCGTCCGGATCCCCGGACCGCACCCGAGTTCGCATCTCTGTGGTCACTCCTGTCGGCTGTCCGCCACCCCGGCCCCAGTTCCCGTGACCCCGATCACACGCCCACCCACGCCGCGCCGACGGGATCCTGACCCGCAGACGTTCCCGGCACCACGGGACGCAGACCTGCACGGTACGGCCGGGCGCCCCGACGGTGGATGCCGCCAACTGCTGAGCCGTGTGGGCAGGCGGCCGGTCGCCCGCGGCGAGCCGTACCGGGTGCAGGTGACCGGCGCCGCGGGGCGGTCCGGGGCGTGCGCGTCAGGGCAGCCACGCCGCGCGGGAGGCCGCCGGATCGGTGACCGGCCCGGGGTGACGAGGTTGCCGCCCGGCCCGCAGATGGCCAGTGGCACGGGAAACTGACGGCGCCGAGGCATCACGCTGGCAACACCGCGGCTGCCGCGTAGCGGGGGCTGCCGGGCGACGGAGACTGCCGGGCAGCGAAGCCGCCGGGCAGCGGAAGCCGCCGGGCAGCCGAGACGCAGGGCGGCGGAGACTGCCGGCGGCGGAAACTGCCGGGCAGCCGAGACGCCGGGCGGCGGAAACTGCCGGGCAGTGAAAGCCGCAGGCGGCGGAGGCCGCGCCGGGCCGTGAAAGCCGCCAGGCAACGAAGGCCACCAGGCAGGGGAAGCCGCCGGACAGCGAAAGCCACCAGGCAACGAAGACTGCCGGGCCCTCTCGGGCTGGCGCAGCCCAGACCCTCAGCGGATCACCCGGCAGCACTGCCCGGCCCTGCCCCACCCCACGCCCCAGCCCCGTCCACGCGGCACCGCCAACCCCGCACCCGGCACCCGGCACCCGGCACCCGACACCCGGCCGACCCTTGGGCCAGGCATCCGCAGTCCCCCTTCTTCCAGCCCCGGCACCCGCGCCCGCCGACGCAGCTGAACCCGCTCCCCAGCAGCGACGCAGCGCCCCGGAACCAGAGCCCGCCCACGGACCGGCCGGCACCCTCATCACCCACCCCGGCCGCGCCGCCAACCCGACGCCCTCGACGTCCGGCGAAGCCGACCCAGGGCCCAGCCCACCACCAGCAGCACAGAGACACATCAGCCCCACCCACCTCCGCCACGGCCGGCGGCCCGGGGCCGGCCCTAGGGGGTGTCCGGCGGATCAAGGTCGGACAGTCCGGGCTGTCCGGTGCTGTGGATTGCAAGGCGGAGGAGGGAGTCGACGCGGAGCGTCGGCGACCGACGACAACGCGGCAAGGCGCGGCGCCGGGCGGGCCGGGCCGGGCCCGGCCATGATCCGCCGGACACCCCCTAAGCCCCGGCCGGCAGGCCGGCAGGCCCACCGGAACGCCAGCCCGGCGGCCCGGCGGCGGCCCACCGGAACGGCGTTCAGGCGAAGACGGCGGAACGCCGGCCCGGCGAAGCGGCGGCGGCGGTCACACGGTGGTCGCCCGGCCCACCCGCGCCAGGAAGTCCCGCACGGCGGCGAAGTACCCCTCCGGGTCCCCCACCCGCACCGCGTGCCCCGCCGGCAACTCCACCAGCCGCACGCCCGCCCTCCGCACCGTCATCTCCCTCGCGTGCTCCGCCGACAGCACTCCGCTCCGGTCCCCCCGGACCAGCAGCGTCGGCGCGTCCACGCGCAGCCAGTCCTCCCAGTGGTCCCCGTTCAGCCCCCGCTGGGACTCGACCATGTCCTCCACCTCGAAGGCGGCCCCCCACCCGTCCGGGTACTCCCGTACCGCACCCTCCAGGTACGGCGCGGAGCTCCCCACCCCCGCCAGGAACCCGGCCCGGGTCGTGGCCCGCCGCGGCCAGGCCCGCGCGAACGACAGGTCGCCGTCGACCACCGCCCCGATGTCCTCCACCACCACCGCCCGCACCAGGTCCGGCCGCCGCGCGGCCAGCTGGTAGGCGTTGACCCCGCCCAGCGAATGCCCCAGTACCACCGCGGGTCCCAGCCCGACGTGCTCCAACAGCGCGACCGCGTCCGCGACGTACCCCTCGCGGGTGTACTCCCCCGCCCGGTCGGACTCCCCCTGCCCGCGCTGGTCCAGGGCGATCACCCGCCACGCCGGACCCACCTCGCGGGCCAGCCGCTCGAAGTCCGCCCCCGTCCCGAAGTGCCCGTGCAGCGCCAGCAGCGGAGCCCCCGGCCCGCCGAAGTCCGTGTAGACCAGGCGCCGCCCGTCCCGCGCCACCATCACCCCCGGCAGCGGTCCCAGCTTGTCGATCACCCGCTGCCGCAGCAGCTGGTACTCCTCCCAGCGCCGCTTCAGCCGACCGCCCGGCCGCTTCACCACGCGCCCGGGCGTGACCGTCTCACCCCGCCGGAACTGCTCCCGCGTCAGATCGACCCGGATGCCACCGGGCAGCAGGTTCCACCAGTGGTAGCCCTCCTGCCGCCCCTCCTGGAACACCTCGCCCAGCACCAGGTCCCCGCCCACGAGGTCCTGCACGACCAGCGCGGTGATGTCACATTGCCCCCAGGCCGGATTCTCCGCGGTCCAGGGCACCCGGCTGATGTCGGCCGGCTCGCAGGTCTCGGCGGACCATCCCGCCCGGATGGCCGCCTCGAGATCCGCAAGAGTCCAGGTAGTCGTCATCCCTTCAGCCTGCCGCACCCCACTGACAACCCGGCCCCAGTCCCGCGCCGCCGCGGACCCAGGCCCGCACGGCCGACCCAGGCCCAGGCCCCCAGGCCCGCCGGCCGCCCCCGGCACACCCGGCAGCCCCAGGCACACGCGGCAGCCCCGAGCACACCCGGCGGCCTCAGGGATTGATGACCGCGGCCCAGCCCAGCGTGCAGGTCAGCGTCAGCGTGCACGAGGTCTCGAAAACCGCCCCGCCGGTGGTGAGCACCTTCACGTAGACCCGGTCGGCGACCTTGACCGCCACCCCGCAGGCGTTCCGCGGATACCCCGGCGTCTGCCGGTAGTTGGTCAGGTCCTTCCACGCGTACGCACCCGTCGGCGCGCTCCGGTACCCGACGTACGTCCGGCCCCGGCTCAGCGCCGCGCTGTACTCGGCACCCGACATCGACCCCGGCACCCCGACCGTGTCGATGTCCACGCACGGCCCCGGCGGCCCGGGCGGCCCCGCCGGGCCCCGCTCCGGCTTCGGCTTCGGCTTCGGCCCCCCGCGCTGCGTCGGACAAGCCGTACCGCGGCCACCCGGCGTCCCCTTCGGACTGCCCTTCGCGGCAGCCGTCCCGGTCTTCCCGCACACCTCGGCCACCCCCGACGCCATCCCCGGCGCCACCACCGGCGCGACCACCGGCGCGACCTCCTGCACGGCCGCCGCCGCGGGCGCCTGGACACCCCCGAGCACCAGCACCAACGGCACGGCCAGACCACCGGCCGGCCACACGCGCCGGGCCGCCCTGAACACGGAACCCATCCTTCACTCCCTGCGTCGTCCTGTCTGACGACGTGGAGCTTCACCCGCGATCCGTTGTACGGATGGAATACTGACGGAATGTCGGACTTATGTCAGCGGGTCGGCCCAACGACACGCGACCCCGCTGCTCCGAACGGCGGCCCCTCGCCCCGCCCCCCGTACGCCGAGAGGACAATCATTGCCCGGCGTCACCCCCCGTGATACACAGAGTGACCGCACGTTCTTGCGGATGGACGACGGCCCGGCCCAGGTCAGAGCGCGGAAGACGGTCACGGGCCGCGAGATCGGGTAAAGAGAGCCGACAAGTCGACGACGGCGGCGGTTTCATCAGCGAAGATAGTGCGTGACCCCTGCCGTCGGGCAGCGGGCATCCGGAACTACCCATACAGGGGCGGTGAGTTACATGATCCTGGCAGCCGAAAAGGGCGACATCACCACCATCATCGGCGGAATCGCCCCGAACTGGGGGCCGTTCGGCAGTCTCGGCAACGAAGCGAAGGTCATGATCGAGGTGGTCATGGCCGTGGCGATCCTCCTCTGCCTCGGCATCGCCATCTGGGGCGCGGCCAAACAGCGCATCGGCGCGACCGCCCTGCGCGACACGTTCAGCGCGGAACAGGGCAAGGGGCTGATCGTCGCCGGCCTCACGGGCGTCTTCATCATCGGCTCCCTCGGCACGCTCTTCACGATCGTCTACGGAATGGCCGTCTAGCCCGACCGACCACCGGTGGCCCCGACCTGATGAGGACTCACCACACCGCATCCACGCGGGAACCAGCGCTACCGTCGTACGACGCGGAGGGGGCGGAAACGGAATGAGCAACGACGACCAGTACGGCGGCGCCGGCTACGGCGAGGTCGGCGGCACGGGCCAGACCCGCACCCGCCTCCCCGACGCCCCCGCCGACCCGTACGGCCCCGCCCGCCGCACCTCCCGCGCCCCCCGCAGCCTGGTCACCGTGGTCGGCGTGGTCGTCCTCCTGATCGCCGCCATCGCGTTCGCGAACCAGGCCCCGGACACCCCCGACGCCAAACCCACCGACGACACCCCCTCCTCCACCTCCACCACCGCCACGGGCACCGACCCGGTCACCGGCAAAACCGCGGGCATCCCCAAGGGCTTCGCCCACGACGAACAGGGCGCCCAATCGGCGGCCGCCAACTACGCGGTCGCCCTGGGTTCCGACGCGATGTTCGACGCCGCCCGCCGCCAGACGATCGTCCAGACCGTCTACCTGCCGGACGTAGCCACTGCCCGCCAGAACGACCTCGACAAGATCTACGCGGACCCGGGTTTCCTGGCTCGAATCGGGCTCGACGCCGCAGGCAAAGCTCCCAAGAACCAGACCTTCATCTCCCGCACGAACCCGGTGGGCACGAAGGTGGAGAAGTTCGCCGGCGACACCGCCACCGTCTCCGTCTGGTACTCGGCCCTGTTCGGCCTCGCCGGAGAGGGGTCGAAGAACCCCGTCTCCGAGAGCTGGTACACGAACACCTTCGAGCTCAAGTGGCTCAATGGCGACTGGAGAGTCTCCGACTACACGCAGAAGGACGGTCCCGCCCCCGTGGGCAGGGACCAATCCGCCGCCACCGCGGAGGAAATGGCCGCGGCAGTTTCACAGTTCGGGGGGTTCACCTATGCGCGCTAGCCGTCGCGGCTTGCAGGTCACGGCCGCCATGGCGGTCGTGCAGACCGCAGTCGTCCTCCTGGCCACTCGTGCGGTGGCGGCCCCCACGCCGAGCCCCACCCCCAGCACCCAGCCGAGCAACAACCCCTGCGACCTCATCCGCGGCCCCGCCAAGGACTACTGCGAGCGCGGCGAAGGCGGCGGAGCCCCCCGTACCGGCCTCGCGCCCAGCGACCCGGCCGACGCCCTCAACCCCCTCGCCTCCCTCGCCAAGGGCTGCGCCGACGCCGCCGCCTGGATCGTCACCAAGCTCAGCGAAGCGGTCAAGGGCAGCGCCAACGTCGACTTCACCAACGCCACTTTCCTCAAGCAGTACGCCGTCGTCTTCGCCGCCTCCACCATCCTCACGCTCGTCCTGTGGCTCTTCGCCGTCGCCAAGCGAGCCGTCCGCGGCGTCCCCCTCACCACCGCCCTCTCCGAAGCCATCGGCTTCCTCTGGCTCACCGTCCTCGCCTCCGCCTTCACCCCCCTGATCCTCTACACCGTCGTCTCCGCCACCGACGGCGTCACCGAGGTCATCGCCTCCGCCACCGGCGGCCAGACCGACGTCTTCTTCGGCTCCTTCTCCGAGGCCCTCAAGAAGGGCGACGACATCGGCGGCGGCCCGATCATGCTGATCGTCGTCGCCCTCGTCACCGTCCTCGCCGCCGGCATCCTCTTCCTCGAACTCTTCATCCGGGCCGCCCTCCTCTACGTGGGCGCCCTCCTCGGCGTCGTCGTCTACTCCGGCCTCGTCGACCGCAACCTCTGGGGCCACGTCCGCCGCTGGGCCGGCATCATGATCGCCGTCATCCTCGTGAAGCCGGTCATCGTCATCGTCCTCGGCCTCGCCGGAGCCCTCACCGGCGAACAAGGCCCCAACGCCTTCTCCGCCGTCGTCACCGGCCTCGCCATCATCCTCCTGGCGATCTTCGCCTCCGCGATGATCTACCGCTTCGTCCCCGGCTTCGGCGACGAGATCGCCTCCGCCCGCGCCGGCCGCAGCAAAGCCACCGACGGAGCCCAGGCCGCCGCCGTCATCAGCTCCCCGGCCTCCCTCGTCTCCCAGGGCATCAAGACCCACAGCAGCCGCGGCGCCCACCGCGGAGGCGGAGGCGACGGCGGCGGCAGCGCCCCCCGCCCCGCCAACCCCCTCTCCGGAGGCGTGGCCGCCCACAGCAGCCGCCCCACCTCCGGCGGCGGCGCCGGCGGCGGCGGATCCGTCCCCTCCGCCGCACCCCCGCCCCGCACGAGCTCGAGCACGAGGAACACAGGAGGTGACGGGCGTTGACGACCCAGTCCCACCAGCTGCACCCGGTCGCGCCCCGCCGCACGTATCTCATCGGCCGCGCCCGGCCGAACGCGATCGTCGGCAAGAACCGCGAGACCGGCGAGATCGCCCTCATCATCACCGGGGCGTTCTTCGGCATGATGAGCGGACTGCTCGTCCCCGACCTCACCCTGCGCATCGTCAGCCTCGTCGGCTTCCCGCTCCTCGCGCTCGCCGCCGTGTACGTCCCGTACAAGGGCCGCACCTTCTACCGCTGGTTCGAGATCAGCCGCAGCTACAAGCGCACCCTGCGCCGCGGCACCACCTACCGCTCCGGCGCCATGGAAGCCGGCATCCGCGCCGCCGACGGCCGCGAGGTCGAGGTCGGCCCGCCCCCCGGCATCGGCCGCATCAACTGGCTCGCCGCCCCCTTCGGCCCCGACGAGATCGCCGTACTCCTCCACGCCGACCGCCGCACCGTCACCGCCGCCATCGAGATCGAAGGCCCCGGCGTCGGCCTGCGCGACAGCGAGGACCAGGAAGCCCTCGTCGACCGCTTCGGCACCCTCCTCAAGCACGTCGCCAACGGCGACGGCTTCGTCACCCGCCTCCAGATGCTCGCCCGCACCCTCCCCGCCGACCCCGACGCCCACGCCAAGGACGTCGCCCAGCGCGGCGACACCCAGGCCCCCGTCTGGCTGCGCGACTCCTACGACCAGCTCCAGTCGATGGTGTCCACCTCCTCCGAGCAGCACCGCGCGTACCTCGTCGCCTGCATGCACTACACCCGCGACCTGGCCGCCGAAGCCGTCACCATCGCCCGCGCGACCACCCCCCACAAGGGCCGCAAGCTCGACCGCGACTCCGGCCTCGCCATCGTCATGGCCCGCGAGCTCACCGACATCTGCGCCCGCCTCGCCGAAGCCGACATCCGCGTCCGCCAGCCCCTCGGCCAGGGCCGCCTCGCCTCCCTCGTGCACTCCATGTACGACCCGGACCACCCCATCGACCACATCCAGGCCATGACCAAGCGCAACGCCTGGCCCGCCGAACTCGACGCCGTCGAACCGACCTTCCTCCAGGCCAAGACCCGCGAGTCCTCCACCCGCGCCCCCTGGTGCCACGCCACCGCCTGGGTCAAGGAATGGCCCATGACCCCCGTCGGCGTGAACTTCCTCGCCCCCCTCCTCGTCCACACCCCCGACGTCATCCGCACCGTCGCCGTCACCATGGACCTGGAACCCACCGAGGTCGCCATCGAGCGCATGCTCACCGAGAAGACCAACGACGAGGCCGACGCCTCCCGCGCCGCCAAGATGAACCGCACCGTCGACCCCCGCGACATCGCCGCCCACGGCCGACTCGACCAGAGGGGTGAAGATCTCGCCAGCGGCGCTGCCGGAGTCAACCTGGTCGGGTACATCACGGTGTCCTCACGTTCACCGGAGGCCCTCGCCCGCGACAAGCGGACCATCCGCGCCTCGGCCGGCAAGTCCTACCTGAAGCTGGAATGGTGCGACCGCGAGCACCACCGCGCCTTCGTCAACACCCTGCCGTTCGCCACCGGCATCCGACGCTAGCTGGAGGGAAGACCCGCCCATGCGAGATCCCATGACAGCGCTGACGGACGCCTTCACCAGCTTCCTCTTCGGCAAAGTCGAAACCACGCGCCTGCCCGTACGCACCTCCACCGGGCAGGCGCAAGCCGTCTACCTCCCCACCGCCGCCCCCGGCCTCGGCGACTCCGGCGTCATCATCGGCCGCGAGGTCTACAGCGGCAAGGGCTACATCTACGACCCCTTCCAGCTGTACGGCCAGCAGCTCCCGGCCCCCCACTGGCTCGTCCTCGGCGAATCCGGCAACGGCAAGTCCGCCCTGGAGAAGACCTACGTCCTGCGCCAGCTCCGCTTCAAGGACCGCCAGGTCGTCGTCCTCGACGCCCAGGGCGAGGACGGCGTCGGCGAATGGAACCTCATCGCCCAGCAGCTGGGGATAACCCCCATCCGCCTGGACCCCATCGCCGCGAACGACTCCGGGATCCGCCTCAACCCCCTCGACCCGGCCATCACCGCGACCGGGCAGCTCGCCCTGCTCCGCACCATCATCGAAGTCGCCATGGGCCACGGCCTCGACGAACGCGCCGGCTTCGCCCTCAAGGTCGCCCACGCCCACGTCGTGGACACCATCCGCGACCGCCAGCCCGTCCTCACCGACATCGTCGAGCAACTGCGCCACCCCGAGGCCGAATCGGCCCTCGCCATGAACGTCGACATAGACGATGTCCGGGCCTGGGGCCTCGACGTCGCGCTCGTCATCGACCGCCTCGTCGACGGCGACCTGCGCGGCATGTTCGACGGCCCCACGACCGTCGGCATCGACCTCGACGCCCCCCTGATCGTCTTCGACCTCTCCCACATCGACCGCAACTCCATCGCCATGCCCATCCTCATGGCGATCGTCGGGGTCTGGCTGGAACACACCTGGATCCGGCCCGACCGCAAGAAGCGCATCTTCCTCGTCGAAGAGGCCTGGCACATCATCAACAGCCCCTTCGTCGCCCAGCTGTTCCAGCGCCTCCTGAAGTTCGGCCGCCGCCTCGGCCTGTCCTTCGTCGCCGTCGTCCACCACCTCTCCGACGTCGTCGACGGCGCCGCCGCCCGCGAAGCCGCCGCCATCCTCAAGATGGCCTCGACCCGAACGATCTACGCCCAGAAAGCCGACGAGGCCCGGGCCACGGGCCGGGTCCTGGGCCTCCCCCGCTGGGCGGTGGAGATCATCCCGACCCTCACCCCCGGCATCGCCGTCTGGGACGTCAACGGCAACGTCCAGGTCGTCAAACACCTCATCACCGAAGCCGAACGCCCCCTGGTCTTCACCGACCGCGCCATGACCGAGTCCTCCACCCCGACCCGCCTCCCCGCCGACCTCCTCGCCGCCGAACTGGAAGCGGAGGAACGCGCCCTGTCCATCGAACGCAGCCGCGGCAGCGGCAGCCCCGGATCCGCGACCACGGTGGCCTGACCATGCACGACGCACGACGTACGGACCCCTCCGCGCGCAGCGGCGGCGTCCCGGACGGCCTGCTGGTCGCCCTGCTGGCCTTCCTCCTCGGCCTGGCCGTCCTCGTCTGGACGGCCACCGGCCTGGCCGCGCTCTTCGCCAAGGGCTTCTGGCCCGACACCGTCACCTTCACCCGCACCCCGGCAGCCGTCCGCGCCCTGATAGCGCAGCCCCACGACATCCCGGGCGCCTGGCCGGACACCGACCCCACGGCCCTCTCCGGCTGGGGCCTCTTCTGGGGCCTGTTCGTCAGCCAGCTGCTGATCCTCTTCGTCCTGACGGTCTTCGTGATCGGCGTGGTGGCCCGCACCAAGTCCCGCCGCGCCCTCGCCGCACAACCAGCACCCGCGGCAGCCGTTCCGGCGTTCGAAGCACACGGGCCCGGTGGCAGCGCCCCAGGCAACCCGAACGCCGCACGCACGCAGGCTCCGGCGCACCCTCTGCCGGCCACGCCGCCCGTTCCCGCCTCGCCGGCGTTCGAGCCGCAGGAACCCGGGGGCAGCGTCCCCGACCAGCACCGCCCGGTACCCGCCCCCGCAGCGCCCGTCCCGGCCCCGCCGCCGTCCGAGACGCGGGGGCCCGGGGGCGGCGCCCCCGCCACCCGTACCGGCCCGAACGACGAGGCCTACCGCTACGGCTTCGGCTACGCGCCCCGGCCGACAGCTGCCACCGTCACCCCGGCCGTCACCCCGGCCGTCGCCCCCACGGTCGCCCCCACCGCCACCCCCGGTGCCACCCCGCGGGGGATCACGTACGCCGCCCCCGACGACCGCCTCCGCACCGCCACCCAGCGCATCGGGGAGACCGAGGGAGCCGCCCTCGTCGTGACGTCCTCCCCCGCCCTCTGGGCCGAGACCAAGGACGCCCGCGCCAAACTCGGCCCGGTACTCCTCTACGACCCCTCCCACCTCTGCGACACCCCGGCCCGCCTGCACTGGAACCCCGCCGACGGCTGCGCCGACCGCGACACCGCCGCCGCCCGCGCGATCGCCCTGCTGGCCCCCGTACGCCCGCAGGCCCGGATGGACGCGGCCGTGGCCGACACCGCCGAAACGCTCCTGCGCAGCTGGCTGCAGGCCGCCGCCCTGGACGGCAGACCGTTCAAGCAGCTGCACCGCTGGGCCCAGGGCAACAGCGCCCAGGACCCGGTCCGCATCCTGCGCACCCACCCCCAGGCCGCCGCGGGCGCGGCCGGCGAACTGGAGAGCGCCCTCACCGCCCACCCCGAACGCCGCGAACTCGCCCTGGCCCTGACGGCCCGTGCCCTCTCCTGCCTGACGTCGATCCACATCCGCGAAGCCTGCAATCCGAACCGAACAGATGCCCTCACCTTGGCTTCGTTCGTCGCCGAAGGGGGAACCCTTTATCTGGTGGGTGAAGCACTGGAGGACCCCCGCACCCACCCGGGTGCGATGCCGTTGCTGACCGCACTCGCCTCTCACGTGGTCGAGCACGGCCGCCGCATGGCCGCACGGTCATCCCACGGTCGGCTCGACCCACCACTCTCCCTGGTGCTGGACGACGTGGCGGCCGTGGCCCCGATCCCCCAGCTCCCGGAGCTGCTGACCGGGGACACGCTCCCCCTCCTGGCCCTGTGCCGCAGCCGCGAACAGGCCCGCTCCCGCTGGCCCGGAGCGGACCTGTAGCCGCCCCCTAACCCGCGGGCCGCCGCAGCACGTACTCCAGTTCCTTGGCGCCCGGGTTCCCCGGTACGGGCACCACGACGCCGGTCGGCTCGAAGCCGTACCTCCGGTAGAACGCGCCGGCCCGGCCGTTGTCCTCGTGCACGAACAGCCGTACCCGCTCCAGCGCCGGCTCCTCCAGCCCCCAGGCCCAGTCCAGGGCGGCGGCGAACAGGGCCTCGGTCAGCCCGGTCCCGCGCTGCTCGGCCCGTACGAACACCCCGACCACATGGCCCTGCGTCCGCTCGACGTCCTGGTCGAAGAAGTCGACGGACCCGCCCTCCTCGACGAGCACGGTCACCGACCCGTCCCACCGCCCGTCCGCCGCCTCGGCGACGAACTGCCGGGCGGCCCGCCCTCGCGACGCGCCCTCGGCCCGCCCCCGCCAGAACTCGTCGGGGTGCCCCTCGGCCTGCTCGACCGTCTCCAGGAAGGCGACCGGAGCCGCCGGATCCTTGAGCCCGGCGATCCGCAGCTCCTTGACCTGCTCCCACTCCTCGGCACGGACCGGACGTATCACATGCTGCACTTCGTTCATGAGCGGTGATCCTAACCATCCATCAACAAGACCACACCCACGAATCTGCACGTCAGAGCCATCAAACACGTCACTGCGCGCTCCTTCGGCCAGCCCCTGGACCCGGTCGACGAACTCCGCCGCCACCCCGAATACCGCGGCCAGGAGTACGTGGACCTCGGCGCGGACATCGCCGTGGACGGCTTGCTGCCCCCCACGTCCTGGGCGAAGAGGCCCGCACGGGCCGGCACGACGAACAGGCCCTCAAGCGGGTCTGGCACTACCTGGCCCGCTTCGGCATGGCACAGCACCCTGACCGAACCCGCCCGTGAACGCAGAAAAGCCCCGCACCGAACCCGTAACGGGCTGGTGCGGGGCTTTCCCACAATGATTGTTCGGCGGCGTCCTACTCTCCCACAGGGTCCCCCCTGCAGTACCATCGGCGCTGAAAGGCTTAGCTTCCGGGTTCGGAATGTAACCGGGCGTTTCCCTAACGCTATGACCACCGAAACACTATGAAATTTGAACGCTGGCATGGACACAGCTGTTCGTTATTTCAGAACTAACACAGTGGACGCGAGCAACTGAGGACAAGCCCTCGGCCTATTAGTACCAGTCAGCTTCACCCGTTACCGGGCTTCCACATCTGGCCTATCAACCCAGTCGTCTACTGGGAGCCTTACCCTCTCAAGGAGGTGGGAATACTCATCTTGAAGCAGGCTTCCCGCTTAGATGCTTTCAGCGGTTATCCCTCCCGAACGTAGCCAACCAGCCATGCCCTTGGCAGGACAACTGGCACACCAGAGGTTCGTCCGTCCCGGTCCTCTCGTACTAGGGACAGCCCTTCTCAATATTCCTACGCGCACAGCGGATAGGGACCGAACTGTCTCACGACGTTCTAAACCCAGCTCGCGTACCGCTTTAATGGGCGAACAGCCCAACCCTTGGGACCGACTCCAGCCCCAGGATGCGACGAGCCGACATCGAGGTGCCAAACCATCCCGTCGATATGGACTCTTGGGGAAGATCAGCCTGTTATCCCCGGGGTACCTTTTATCCGTTGAGCGACGGCGCTTCCACAAGCCACCGCCGGATCACTAGTCCCGACTTTCGTCCCTGCTCGACCCGTCGGTCTCACAGTCAAGCTCCCTTGTGCACTTACACTCAACACCTGATTGCCAACCAGGCTGAGGGAACCTTTGGGCGCCTCCGTTACCCTTTGGGAGGCAACCGCCCCAGTTAAACTACCCATCAGACACTGTCCCTGATCCGGATCACGGACCGAGGTTAGACATCCAGCACGACCAGAGTGGTATTTCAACGGCGACTCCACCCCAACTGGCGTTGGGGCTTCAAAGTCTCCCACCTATCCTACACAAGCCGAACCGAACACCAATATCAAACTGTAGTAAAGGTCCCGGGGTCTTTCCGTCCTGCTGCGCGAAACGAGCATCTTTACTCGTAGTGCAATTTCACCGGGCCTATGGTTGAGACAGTCGAGAAGTCGTTACGCCATTCGTGCAGGTCGGAACTTACCCGACAAGGAATTTCGCTACCTTAGGATGGTTATAGTTACCACCGCCGTTTACTGGCGCTTAAGTTCTCAGCTTCGCAACCCCGAAAGGTCACTAACCGGTCCCCTTAACGTTCCAGCACCGGGCAGGCGTCAGTCCGTATACATCGCCTTACGGCTTCGCACGGACCTGTGTTTTTAGTAAACAGTCGCTTCTCGCTGGTCTCTGCGGCCACCCCCAGCTCACGGAGCAAGTCCGATCACCAGTGATGGCCCCCCTTCTCCCGAAGTTACGGGGGCATTTTGCCGAGTTCCTTAACCATAGTTCACCCGAACGCCTCGGTATTCTCTACCTGACCACCTGAGTCGGTTTAGGGTACGGGCCGCCATGAAACTCGCTAGAGGCTTTTCTCGACAGCATAGGATCATCCACTTCACCACAATCGGCTCGGCATCAGGTCTCAGCCTTGTATGAGGGACGGATTTGCCTACCCCTCGGCCTACACCCTTACCCCGGGACAACCACCGCCCGGGCTGGACTACCTTCCTGCGTCACCCCATCGCTTACCTACTACAAGTCTGGTTCGTCGGCTCCACCACTTTCCTTTCCCCGAAGGGTCCGGAACGGCTTCACGGACTTAGCATCGCCTGATTCGATATTGGGCGTTTCAAAGCGGGTACCGGAATATCAACCGGTTGTCCATCGACTACGCCTGTCGGCCTCGCCTTAGGTCCCGACTTACCCTGGGCAGATCAGCTTGACCCAGGAACCCTTAGTCAATCGGCGCACACGTTTCTCACGTGTGTATCGCTACTCATGCCTGCATTCTCACTCGTGAACCGTCCACAACTAGCTTCCGCTGCTGCTTCACCCGGCACACGACGCTCCCCTACCCATCACAGCCTCCGTTGGGAGTATTGCTGCAATGACACGACTTCGGCGGTACGCTTGAGCCCCGCTACATTGTCGGCGCGGAATCACTTGACCAGTGAGCTATTACGCACTCTTTCAAGGGTGGCTGCTTCTAAGCCAACCTCCTGGTTGTCTCTGCGACTCCACATCCTTTCCCACTTAGCGTACGCTTAGGGGCCTTAGTCGATGCTCTGGGCTGTTTCCCTCTCGACCATGGAGCTTATCCCCCACAGTCTCACTGCCGTGCTCTCACTTACCGGCATTCGGAGTTTGGCTAAGGTCAGTAACCCGGTAGGGCCCATCGCCTATCCAGTGCTCTACCTCCGGCAAGAAACACACGACGCTGCACCTAAATGCATTTCGGGGAGAACCAGCTATCACGGAGTTTGATTGGCCTTTCACCCCTAACCACAGGTCATCCCCCAGGTTTTCAACCCTGGTGGGTTCGGTCCTCCACGAAGTCTTACCTCCGCTTCAACCTGCCCATGGCTAGATCACTCCGCTTCGGGTCTAGAGCGTGCAACTCAAACGCCCTGTTCGGACTCGCTTTCGCTACGGCTTCCCCACACGGGTTAACCTCGCTACACACCGCTA
>NZ_JBXYDZ010000003.1:4187500-4192500 GCF_057371075.1 Streptomyces sp. WAC03905 | reverse complement strand
GTTTACCCGTAATCGGGTGAACACCACGAAAGAGCGGGCGCATCATGTCGGAATATGACCGACGCGCCACAACGTCCTCGCTGTGTTGTGTCGCCTGCCAGTGCCCGAAGGCCCGACAGGACTTTTTCAAAGGAACCTCATCCACCGAAGTGGACGGGGTATCAACTTCTGGCGTTGATTTTTGGCACGCTGTTGAGTTCTCAAGGAACGGACGCTTCCTTCGTACTCACCCTCGCGGGCTTTCCTCCGGGCTTTCGTTCTGCTGTCTTGCGTTTCCGACTCTATCAGACTCTTTCGTGTCCGATTTCCTCGGCGCTTTCCAGGTTTCCGCTTGCGCGTTTCCCTTTCCGGCGGTTCCGACTCTATCAGAAGTTTTCCACCGGATTTCCCCGGCTTCGATTCCCGAATGAAGAGTCGAGTGTTCCCACTTGAAAGTGCTTCCTGTGGGGGCTGCTGCCGAGCGCTTCCGCTCCAGGCAACTGCTCAACTCTACAACCGTGCCCAGGAGGAGTCAAAACGCGGCTGTGGCCCACGCCAGCCGCGTGACGGTAGTGCTCGTCACCCGTGCGGTCAGCGGTTGACCGCACGGGTCGAGGAGCCTCACCGGTCGGCCGACGGCGGCGGGCGCTTCGAGCTTGTGGTGCCGTCGAGGAGGAAGTGGGTAGGACCAGGCCCCCAGTGCACGAAGAGGTGGTCTCCTAACACGACAGAGGGCCGGCACACGTCGAGCGCGGAGGTCGCCACCGCGGTGGCGACCGCGGCCCCCTCAATGAGTGAGCCGTTCCTGCATGCTCTCGAGAGACAACTTCCCCTACGGGAGCGTGCCTCGGAGGCAGGGACGCCGAGCCTGCGGGGTTCGTCCGGTTTGATCATCACGGGCCGACGGTTCGCGCCGCGCTGGCCGCGCTCCTGCCCAGGCTGCCAACGGAAGCCACCCGGGCTCCAGCATCCTGCCCCCAGAGGAGTGAGTCCGCACTGCTGGGCCTGGCCGTCGCCCAGGTCTTGCTCGGCTTCCCCTCGGCCCGCCACTGGATCCGTTCCGCTACCTGCCCCCAGACAACAGGCGGCCTCCGACAAGCGCATGAGAACAGATAGAGGTTCACCACTTCGGGACGCAGCGGAGCTCGGTCCTGTCCGACTTTCCGCAGCTGCGGCTGGGAGTGCGCTGAGTGCTGATGCCTCGCTCGCCGATCAGTGTCAGGGGGCAGAACTGCTGACGACGTCCGCCAGATCGCCAGCGGCCTCGGGGGTCAGACGGTAGAACCCCTGGAGGCTGATCGATCTTTCGAGACGACCATCCACCACGTACTTCAGACCGCGGGTCTGCCCTCGCCGGTTGCGCCAGGTCAGGCTTGCAAGTAGTTCACCGGAGATGGGTACATCGAAGCGTACGGGCGTCGCGTCCACGTGGACTGCCTGGGCCCCGCAGCCGCCGGCGCCGAGCATCGACCAGTCGTCGTGACCGGGATACGCAGGGGCGTCCCAGCCGGTAGGGGCTATGCCGCAGCAATCGCGGCGCTCCGCGTCGATCACTCGCATCTGACTCACCACGAACACTTCGCGCTGGTTGACGTGCAGCGCGTATACCTCGTCCCCAGGACGGGCACCCGTCCACGCTGGCAGGGAGGAGTGAGCGCCACTGAAGGCGACCGGCGGTCGCTCGCCCACACGCCCTGCCTTGCGTAGCGCACGGCAGGTGTCATGGGTCCACAAGACGGTGAAGGCATCAGACATGCCGTGATCGTATGAACACGGGCTGACAGCCCCTGTTGCCGACAACGCTCGCGAGCGGTCTCCGCGGAGTCGGCATGGCTCCGGACTGGAAACTCGTGGGCCGTTCGAATCCATCGAGGCGCTCCCGCGGGGCACTGCGGATACGGCTACTGCCGCAGCCACTCCCGCTTCTTCTGGGGATTCCGGCTCTACCTGGTCACCACCGCCGAGGGGATGCCCGTCACTTGGTGCCTGGCCGGCCCCAGGATCGGGGAGTGGGAGGTGATGGCCGCCCTGGTGGAGCGGTGCGGCCGGACCGCAAGGACGAGCCGGGTCCAGCACGGGAGGATCGCTCGCCTCAGCCAGTGGATCGAGGCCGCCATCGACACGTGCAAAGGCCAGCTCAGCCTGGAACAACACGGCGGCAGGACCCCGGCCGGAGTCTTCGCGCGCACCGGACAACGACTCCTCACTCTCGCCGCCGGCATCTGGCCGCCCATGTCTGTCGGCGGGCCAGAGTCGTCACGACGGTCCAGGGGCGGCAACAGAGGCGCTGTGTCTCGGTGGGTTCGAGCCCATACCCGAAGTGCAGGGGGTGACCTGTGGATAGTGGCGCGGACGCGGCCCTTGTCCTCAGCAGTGCTTCGCAGCTCACGTCCGCGGCGGGCTCGCGGAGTGGGGCCTCCACGGCGCCTGACTCGCAGGAGGCGCCTGGGGCGGACCCGAGCCCCTCGCTCCCGACCCGGTCCAGCGGGAGCGCGCATAGGCCCCAGGCTGTCGATGAAGACCGTGTCCGTACCTGCGCACCGGAGCGCCGTCAGCAGCTTGCCGGACTGAAAGCGAGCTCAAACCGGAGTACGGGCTGTCGAGGACGGCCCTGCCTCTGTGCGTGTCCGTGTAGATCATTCGGTTGCAGGTGGCGCCGTACGTGCCCGATCCCGTGTGCTCGGCAAGTGAGGAGGTCACATCCGCACCTGGGACTGGTCCTGTTCCCGACCGACAGATACGGCAACGGGCCGGGTGTCTCCTGGTCCTACAGCGGCTTCACCGCATTTCGGCGGCTTCTGACCGACGCGGAGGGTTCGTCCAGGTGCACCCCCCTGGCGCCCCTCCTCAACCATCTGGATGCCCGCGGTGTCGGCCTTGTGCCTACGAACAGCTGGCTGCGGGGGGGGTCGGGTCGTAGATCGGTCGGGGAGCCTCGGCTCTGCGCGGTCGGGACCGGCTGCTGGGCGGGTCAGAGGTTGACGCGCTTGAGGTAGACGCGCCTGCGGTGGGGGATGGTCTGGTACCAGACCATGAGGTGTTCGTCCTCGTACGTACGCAGCCGCATGGGGTGGGGATCTTCGTAGAGGCTGCCGTCCTTGGGGTCGATGGCCATCGCGGCGAGGTCGACCAGGCCGTCCATGATGGCGCCCACGAGTTCCTGCTGTGCCGCCGGCATGTCGCCCAGCACCCACAGTCGGCTGGGATCGCACTCCCATGCCCATCCGGTGTCGCTCTCCACACCTTCGCCCCGCGGGGTCACTGACCGATCTCGCGCTGGGCCTCGGCCAGGATGCGGCTGCTCGTCTCCATGGCGGCGCGGAACTCTTCCTCCGTGGCCGCCGGGTCCCCCGCGATGCGTTCCGCTTCGTGCAGTGCCGCCGAGCGGGCTGGCCAGCGGTGGATCGCCACGTGCGTGGCCCACTTGATCAGGAAGAACCGCAGCGGGTTGATGGCGCCCGTCTCCGCGGCGCGGTCGAAGGCTTCGTTGCATTCCTTGTCGAGCACGGCCAGGTTCGCCATGTCGATCCGTCGTACGGCATCCCGCAGGGCTTCCCGCGTCATCGCCGGCTGGGGGACGAGCGGTCCGCCGTCTTCCCACTGCTGTGCTGTCATCGTGTCCTCCAGGGAACGCAGGGTCAGGATACCCAGCAGAGCCCGCGGCCGGCCCGTGAACGCAGAAAAGCCCCGCACCAGAAGGTGCGGGGCTTTCCCACAATGATTGTTCGGCGGCGTCCTACTCTCCCACAGGGTCCCCCCTGCAGTACCATCGGCGCTGAAAGGCTTAGCTTCCGGGTTCGGAATGTAACCGGGCGTTTCCCTAACGCTATGACCACCGAAACACTATGAAATTTGAACGCTGGTGTGTAATCACAGCTGTTCGTTATTTCAGAACTAACACAGTGGACGCGAGCAACTGAGGACAAGCCCTCGGCCTATTAGTACCAGTCAGCTTCACCCGTTACCGGGCTTCCACATCTGGCCTATCAACCCAGTCGTCTACTGGGAGCCTTACCCTCTCAAGGAGGTGGGAATACTCATCTTGAAGCAGGCTTCCCGCTTAGATGCTTTCAGCGGTTATCCCTCCCGAACGTAGCCAACCAGCCATGCCCTTGGCAGGACAACTGGCACACCAGAGGTTCGTCCGTCCCGGTCCTCTCGTACTAGGGACAGCCCTTCTCAATATTCCTACGCGCACAGCGGATAGGGACCGAACTGTCTCACGACGTTCTAAACCCAGCTCGCGTACCGCTTTAATGGGCGAACAGCCCAACCCTTGGGACCGACTCCAGCCCCAGGATGCGACGAGCCGACATCGAGGTGCCAAACCATCCCGTCGATATGGACTCTTGGGGAAGATCAGCCTGTTATCCCCGGGGTACCTTTTATCCGTTGAGCGACGGCGCTTCCACAAGCCACCGCCGGATCACTAGTCCCGACTTTCGTCCCTGCTCGACCCGTCGGTCTCACAGTCAAGCTCCCTTGTGCACTTACACTCAACACCTGATTGCCAACCAGGCTGAGGGAACCTTTGGGCGCCTCCGTTACCCTTTGGGAGGCAACCGCCCCAGTTAAACTACCCATCAGACACTGTCCCTGATCCGGATCACGGACCGAGGTTAGACATCCAGCACGACCAGAGTGGTATTTCAACGGCGACTCCACCCCAACTGGCGTTGGGGCTTCAAAGTCTCCCACCTATCCTACACAAGCCGAACCGAACACCAATATCAAACTGTAGTAAAGGTCCCGGGGTCTTTCCGTCCTGCTGCGCGAAACGAGCATCTTTACTCGTAGTGCAATTTCACCGGGCCTATGGTTGAGACAGTCGAGAAGTCGTTACGCCATTCGTGCAGGTCGGAACTTACCCGACAAGGAATTTCGCTACCTTAGGATGGTTATAGTTACCACCGCCGTTTACTGGCGCTTAAGTTCTCAGCTTCGCAACCCCGAAAGGTCACTAACCGGTCCCCTTAACGTTCCAGCACCGGGCAGGCGTCAGTCCGTATACATCGCCTTAC
>NZ_JBXYDZ010000003.1:3542500-4182500 GCF_057371075.1 Streptomyces sp. WAC03905 | reverse complement strand
TCTTCAGTCTTCAGTTATCAAGGCAGGTGAGAAGTGACCAAGGTGATGGGCGCCGCGATGCGGCGGATCCAGGCCGGCAACGCGCTGACCGCGTTCGGCATCGGCTTCACGGTTCCGTTCCTCTACATCTATGTGGCGCAGGTGCGAGGTCTGGGCTCCATGGCCGCCACGAGCGCGTTCGTGGCCTTCGCCCTGGGCGCCCTCGTCGCGCTGCCCTTCACCGGACGGGTCATCGACCGGCGCGGGCCAGTGCCCGTGGTCATGGGTGCGGCCTTCACCGCCTCCGCCGGTGCGCTCGCGCTCGGGCTCTCCACGGGGATCGTGCCCATCCTGTTGTCCGCGCTGGCACTGGGCGCCGGTCAGGCCGTGATGCAGCCGGCGCTGGCCACGATGATCGTGTGGTGTTCCACGCCGTCCACCCGGACCCGTGCCTTCGCCCTCCAGTTCTTCATGCAGAACCTTGGCCTGGGCATCGGCGGTCTCCTCGGCGGTCAGATCGTCGACGAGAGCCGGCCCGCGAGCTTCACCCTGTTGTTCGGCATCGAGGCCGTGATGTTCCTGGTCCTGGCGGGTGTCGTCGCCACCGTGCGGCTGCCCCACGTGCCGAGCATCAAGGACGCCCTGCCGAAGGACCCGTCGCAGGCGGGCGGCAGCGGCTGGAAGCGGCTGCTGCGGCACAAGGCCATGGTGCAGCTGTGCGTGCTGGGCTTCGTGGTGTTCTTCGCCTGCTACGGGCAGTTCGAGTCGGGTCTGGCCGCCTTCGGTACGGAGGCAGCGGGGATCTCCCCCTCGACCCTCGGTTTCGCCCTCGCCGCCAACACCGGTGCGATCGTGCTCGCGCAGTTCGTCGTCCTGAAGCTGGTCGAGAAGCGCCGCCGGTCGCGGGTGATCGCGCTCGTCGGGCTGATCTGGACCGGGGCGTGGCTGATCGCCGGGTTCTCGGGTCTGGGGCACGGCAGCGCGATGATGGCCGCCGCCGCGTTCATCACCACGTACGCCCTCTTCGGGATCGGGGAGGCCATGCTGTCGCCGACCCTGGCGCCGCTGGTCGCCGACCTGGCGCCCGAGGGTTCGGTGGGTCAGTACAACTCGGCCTTCGCGCTGGTCAAGCAGATGGCGCTGGCGCTGGGGCCGCTCGGGGTGCCGCTCGGTGCGGGGGTGCCGATGCTCTACATCGCCGTCTTCGTGCTCGTGTCGCTCGGGATCGCGGGGCTGGCGCTGCGGCTCGGCAAGGGCCTCACGCCGATGCAGGACAACCCGGTGCTGGCGAGCAGGGTCGTGGCACAGGGCGGTCCGGCCGTCGCGGTGAAGGAGCCCGTGGCCGTGTAGTCGGGTACGGACGTGTGCGCAGGTGTGTGCACGAGGCCCCGGTCCTGGTGGACCGGGGCCTCGTGCGTGTGCGGCGCGGGCCGGGCTACTTGTCCGGCAGGGCGAACTCGCACCAGACGGCCTTGCCGCCGCCCGGGGTGCGGCGGGAGCCCCAGGAGGAGGCGATGGTCGCGACGATGGAGATGCCGCGGCCGGTCTCGTCGGCCGGTTCGGCGCGGCGGCGGCGCGGCAGGTGGTCGTCGCCGTCGGTGACCTCGATGATCAGTCGGCGGTCGGTGCGGCGCAGCCGCAGGTGCATGGGCGGGGTGCCGTGCTGGAGGGAGTTCGCGACGAGCTCGCTCGCGGCGAGGACCCCGAGGTCGCACAGCTCGACGGGGAAGCGCCAGGAGGCGAGGACGCCCTGGGCGAAGGCCCGGGCGCGCGGGGCGGCCTCGATGCCGCCGAGGAGTTCCAGGGCGGCGTTGTGGAAGAGCTCGGCGTCCGCGCCGGCGCGGGCGGGCTGCTGGAGCACCATCACGGCGACGTCGTCGTCGTGGTCGGCGTCCACCCCGAGGGCGCGCATGAGGCGGTCGCAGATGACGGACGGGGTGCCCTGGGCGCCGGCGAGGGCGCGTTCGAGGGCGGCGACGCCCTCGTCGATGTCCTCTCCGCGGCGCTCGACGAGGCCGTCGGTGTAGAGGACGGCGGTGGAGCCCGGGCCGAGCGCGATGGTGCCGGAGGTGTGCAGCCAGCCGCCGGTGCCGAGCGGCGGGCCCGTGGGGTCGGCGGCTCTGCGGACGGTGCCGTGCTCGTCGCGGACCAGGATCGGGAGGTGGCCGGCGGAGGCGTAGGCGAGCAGGCCCTCGCTGGGGTCGTGGACGGCGTACACGCACGTGGCGATCTGGCTGGCGTCGATCTCGGCGGCGAGTCCGTCGAGGAGCTGGAGCACCTCGTGCGGGGGCAGGTCGAGGCGGGCGTAGGCGCGCACGGCGGTGCGCAGCTGGCCCATGACGGCGGCGGCGCGGACGCCGCGGCCCATGACGTCGCCGATGACGAGGGCGGTGCGGCCGGCGCCGAGGGTGATGACGTCGTACCAGTCGCCGCCGACGGCGGCCTCGGTGCCGCCGGGCTGGTAGGTGGCGGCGATGCGCAGGTCGTCGGGCTGCTCCAGCTCCTGCGGGAGGAGGGAGCGCTGGAGCGTGACGGCGGCCTCGCGCTGGCGGCGTTCGCTGGCGCGGAGCCGGTCGACGGCTTCGGCGTGGTCGGTGACGTCGGCGAGGTGGATCAGGATGCCGGTGTGGTGGGCGTCCGCTTCGGCCGCGGTCCCGGCCCCGGCCGCCGTCCCGGTCGCGGTTCCCGTCCCGGTCGCGGTTCCGTGTGCGGGGCCGGTCGGCCTGGGGAACTCGACGGGGGTGCAGGTGACGGTGTAGGAGCTGCCGCCGCCCGGCGCGGTGCGGTTCTTGGCGGTACGGGGCTTGCCGCTGCGCTGGACCTGGTCGAGGAGGGGGAGGAGGCCGAGCGCGCCGAGCTCGGGAAGGGACTCGTGGGCGGGAGCGCCGGGGGTGCGGGTGCCGAAACCGGCGGTGTAGGCGTCGTTGACGTAGGCGACGCGGTGCTCGGGGCCGTGCACGAGGGCGACCAGGGCGGGGAGCCGGCCGAGGACCTCGCGTACGGAGAGTTCGTCGAGGGAGGGCACGGGGGCGAGGACACCCGTCCGCCGGGCGGGGGCGGCGCCGGTGCCCGGACCGCTGGCGGTGCCCGGCCCGCTGCCGCCGGCCGAGCCGCTGCCCGGTCCGGATCCGCTCCCGGTGCCGGAGACGGTGGGGTCGGCGGGGTGGCCGTCGGCGGCGGGCGCGGACCGCTCCGCGCCGGGGTCGGGGCGGCCGCCGCGGGCCGCCGGGACCGCGCCTTCGCCCCGCTTGGCCTGGGCGGCGGCATGTTCGGACCGGGCGGCGGCGCGGCGCTGCGTTCCGGGAAACCGGGCGCTCCAGCGCGTGAAGTTCACTGCGTTCAAGCCTCGTGGTGTCGCGAGTGGTCGCTGTGTCGCTCGTGGGCGGTCGCTGACTGGACGATGTCACTCTGTGCAGGTGTGAGCCCACCTATGGTCACACGTCCAGTGTGGCCGACCACACTGACAACGTCAGCCCTGGCCGTTCTGCGGGGGGTTGGGGGCGAGGGGCGGGGGTGCTGCCTTGGGTCCGCCGCCTGCAGCCAGTTCGAATTCTGCCCTGGGGTGTTCGAGTGAGCCAAGGGAGACGATCTCACGCTTGAAGAGGCCGGAGAGGGTCCATTCGGCGAGTACGCGCATTTTCCGGTTGAAGCTCGGGACGCGGCTGAGGTGGTACGCGCGGTGCATGAACCAGGCGGGGTACCGCTTGAGCTTGCGTCCGTAGACGTGGGCGACGCCCTTGTGGAGGCCGAGCGAGGCGACGGAGCCCGCGTACTTGTGGGCGTACTCGGTCAGGACCTCTCCGCGCAGGGCCGCGAGGAGGTTGTCGGCGAGGACCTTGGCCTGGCGGACCGCGTGCTGGGCGTTGGGGGCGCACTCGCGGCGCGGGCCCTCGGTGCCGGGCGGGGCGGTGATGTCGGGGACGGCGGCGGCGTCGCCGGCGGCCCAGGCGTGTTCGACGCCCTCGACGGTCAGGAAGGACGTGCAGACGAGTCGGCCCCGCTCGTTCTTGGGGAGGTCGGTCGCGGCGAGGATCGGGTGGGGCTTGACGCCGGCGGTCCAGACGATGGTGCGGGTGGGGAAGCGGGCGCCGTCGCTGAGGACGGCGACGCGGTCCTCGCAGGATTCGAGCCTGGTCTCCAGACGGACGTCGATGTTGCGGCTGCGCAGTTCGCGGACCGTGTAGACGCCCATCTCGAGGCCGACCTCGGGGAGGATGCGGTCGCTGGCCTCGACGAGGACCCACTTCATGTCCGCGGGCTTGATGTTGTGGTAGTACCGCGCCGCGTAGCGGGCCATGTCCTCCAGCTCGCCGAGGGCTTCGACGCCCGCGAAGCCGCCGCCGACGAAGACGAAGGTGAGGGCGGCGTCGCGGATGTCGGGATCGCGGGTGGAGGAGGCGATGTCCATCTGCTCGATGACGTGGTTGCGCAGGCCGATGGCCTCCTCCACCGTCTTGAAGCCGATGCCGTAGTCGGCGAGGCCGGGCACGGGGAGGGTGCGGGAGACGGAACCGGGCGCGAGGACGAGCTCGTCGTACTCCAGCTCGATGGGGCCGGTGTTCTCGTCGGCGGTGGCGAGCGTGTTGACGGTGGCGGTCCGCTTGGCGTGGTCGATGTGCGTGGCCTGGCCGATGACGATGCGGCACTTGCCGAGTACGCGGCGCAGCGGGACCACGACGTGGCGCGGGGAGATCGCGCCCGCGGCCGCCTCCGGGAGGAAGGGCTGGTACGTCATGTACGGCTCGGGCGTGACCACCGTGACCTCGGCTTCTCCCGCTCTCAGCTTTCGCTGGAGCCGGAGCGCCGTGTACATGCCGACGTAGCCGCCGCCGACGATCAGGATGCGCGTGCGGGGCGGGGTACCGGGGGCCGTGCCCCGGGAGTTAGCAGCCTTCACCATCCCATGACGCAACGTGGCCGGGAGTTTGTCCACAGGCCCGACAAATTGTGTGACCGGTGGTGGCCCTGGGACGGGGCGGGAGGGGGAGCTCCGCCGGGGGCGGAAGTTCGCAGGTCAGAGCGGGCGGAGAGACAGGTTCCGAGGGCATGGGAGGGAAAAGTGGGGGTGAATGCTCCGATCGGGCGGTGGTCCGTCCGGGGCTGCCTCTTCTGAATTGACTCTGGCTCAACTATGTTCGTATCTCGTCGAGGACCGGGCCTGAGACCGTGGCTCCCCTCGGCGTGAAGGCGGGGAGTGTCTCCGGGGGGAGACAAATGATTACCGGGGGATACATATGAACATTTCCGATTTCCATGGTTCTGCGACCGCGCTCTCGGTCGAGAGCACCGGTCGCGCCATGACCAGCCCGACCACGCACGGTGTGGGTCGCTCCACGCCCCTGCGCGTCGACGCCCAGCGCAATCTCGAGCACGTGCTGCGCGCGGCCCGCGAGGTCTTCGGCGAGCTCGGCTACGGGGCTCCGATGGAGGACGTGGCGCGCCGCGCCCGGGTCGGTGTCGGGACCGTGTACCGGCGGTTCCCGAGCAAGGACGTCCTCGTGCGGCGCATAGCCGAGGAGGAGACGGCCCGGCTGACCGAGCAGGCCAGGACCGCGCTGGGCCAGGAGGAGGAGCCGTGGCAGGCGCTGTCGCGCTTCCTGCGCACCTCCGTGGCCTCGGGTGCCGGGCGGCTGCTGCCGCCGCAGGTGCTGCGCGTCGGCTCGACCGCGGAGGAGGCGGCCGAGGAGGCGGAGGAGGCGCGGGTCCCGCACCAGCGCCAGGCGGCCGAGACGGCCGGGGCTCCCGGACTGCGGGTCGTGGGGTCGACGCGGGGCGCGGCGGAGGACGAGCCGTCGGACGACTCGGGCGCGGGTGCGCTGCTGGAGGTCGTCGGTCGGCTGGTGCACCGGGCGCGGGAGGCCGGTGAGCTGCGTGCCGATGTCACGGTGGCCGATGTGCTGCTGGTGATAGCGACGGCGGCGCCCGCGCTGCCGGACCCGGCGCAGCAGGCGGCGGCTTCGTCGCGGCTGCTCGACATCCTGCTGGAGGGGCTGCGTTCCCGGACGGCGTGAACGCATCGGTACGGAGGGCGTGAGCGCGTCGGTACGGACGGCGTGAGCCCGTCGGTGCGGAGGGCGTGAGCCCGTCGGTGCGGAGGGCTTGCGCCCGTCGGTGCGGAGGGCTTGCGCCCGTCGGTGCGGAGGGCTTGCGCCCGTCGTTCCCCGACGTCGTGCGCCTGTCGGTTCGGCACCGGGCCGGTCGGCGGGTGCGCGGTCCGGCACCGCGGCCCGTCGGCGGGTGCGCGGTCCGGCACCGGGGCGGTGTGGGCCGGCGGGCCGGTCGTGGGACCGAGTCGAACGGCCGTCGGGCTGGTCCGCGCTGCGCCGAAACCTGCCCGGACGGGTGGATGGTGCGCAGACGGGTCCGACGCGTGTCCGCCATGTGACACGCTTGATCGGTGGACCGGTTGAGCATGTCGTGCGGGGGCTTCCGCGATGAGCGTTGACGGGCGTGAAGAGTCACCCGGTGGTGCCGGGAGCGAGACCGAGGCGGGCAGCCTGCCCGCGCGGCAGGTGCCGGCCCAGCGCGAACCGGGCGGGCGGCACGCGCGTTCGTCGGGGTCCTCCGTACCGGGCGGGTCCGCCGGGGGCGATCTGCCGCCGTCCGACGGTGACTTGATTGCTCGGATGCGGGGCGGCGACGACGGTGCCTACGAGGAGCTCTTCCGTCGCCACGCCGACTCCGTGCGGCGCTACGCACGGTCCTGCTGCCGGGACGGGCACACGGCCGACGACCTGACCGCCGAGGTGTTCGCGCGGACCCTGCAGGCGGTACGGGGTGGGGCCGGGCCGGACCAGTCGGTGCGGGCCTATCTGTTGACCACCGTGCGCCGGGTCGCCGCGACCTGGGCCAAGACGGCCAGGCGGGAGCACCTCGTCGAGGACTTCGCCGTCTTCGCGGAGCAGGCGGCCGCGCGTACCGAAAGCGGCGCCGGGATGTCGGGGCTGTCGGGGGACGGCACCCTCGAACTGGGCGCGGACGTACGGGCGATGCGGGTGGCGGAGCAGTCGCTGGCCGTGCAGGCCTTCCGGAGCCTGCCCGAGCGGTGGCAGGCCGTGCTGTGGCACACCACCGTCGAGGAGGCTTCGCCGAGTGCGATCGCGCCGCTGTTCGGGCTGAGCGCCAACGCGACCGCGGTGCTGGCCAGTCGGGCCCGGGAGGGGCTCAAGCAGGCCTATCTGCAAGCGCATGTGAGTTCGGCCCTGAGCGAGGGCGGCGACTGCGCGCGGTACGCGGACCGGCTGGGCGCGTATGCGCGCGGCGGGCTGCGGATGCGGGCGGAGCGGGGGCTGCGCGGGCACCTGGAGGAGTGCGTCAAGTGCCGGCTGGCCGCCGGGGAGCTCAAGGACGTCAACGCGGGCATTCCCGCGCTGCTTCCGGTCGCGGTCATCGGGTGGTTCGCCGCCGGGTACGCGGCGAAGGCCGCCGGGGTGGTGGCCGGCGGGGCCGCCGTCGCGGGCGGTGCGGGTGCCGCGGCGGCCGCCGCCGGCGGGTCGGCCGCCGGGGGCGGGTCCGTTGCCAGTGCGGCCGGGGCCGCAGGGGGTGCCGCCGGGAGCGGGGCTGCCGGAGGTGCCGCCGGGGCGGCGGGGGGCGCTGCCGGGTCCGGTGGGTCGGGGTCCGCGGTCGGAGGTGCGCTGGCCTCCGAGGGACTGGGGCTGCCGGCCAAGGCAGCCATCGCCGCCGGTATCGCGGTGGCCGCGGCCGCCGGGGTCGTGTTCGCGCTGTCCGGGGACGAGCCGGAGCCCCAGGCCCGGGCGAAGCCCGCGCCGAGCGTGACGGCTCCGGCCGTGCCGAAGGCGCCCGCCGCGGCTCCGCCCTCTCCTTCGCCTTCGCCTTCGGTGGAGCCGAGCCCGGGCGAGGAGCCGCCGCCCGCGCCTGCCTCCGTACCGCCGTCGCCGAAGCCGACGCCGTCGGCCGCGGCCTCGCCGTCCCCGGCCGCGCCGACGCCTTCGGCGTCGCCGTCACCGTCCCCCAGCCGGGAGAAGCCGGCGCCCGCGCCGACTCCGAGTACGCCCGGTCCGAAGCCGACGTCGCCGCCACCCGTTCCGCAGCCGCCGCAGGCGTTCCGGCTGGCCGCGCTCCCGTATGCGGTGCAGGGCGACCACAGCGGGCCGGAGCTGCAGACCTGGCGCAGCAGCTGGGTGTGGCAGCGGTGGGGGTTGCGGGTGGGCGACCGGCGGTTCGCGCAGGGGATCACCGTGAACTCGCGTTCCTCGGTGGAGATCGCGCTCAACCGGCAGTGCACCGACTTCTCGGCGTGGGCCGGGGTGGACGGGCTGTCGCTGTTCACGGACGGGGCGGTGCGGTTCTCCGTGTACGCCGACGGGCAGCGGCTGTGGCAGTCCGGTGCCCTCGGCTACGACGATCCGCCGGCGGCCGTCCAGGTTCCCCTCACCGGACGCAAGTCGCTGCGGCTGGTGGTGGAACAGGCCGGGCCGGGCAGCCTGCCGACGCTGGCGAGCTGGGCCGACGCGGTGATCAGCTGCCGCTGACGCGGCGGCGGTCTCCGCGCGCCTGGGGCGGACGGCCGTACGCACGGTCCTCGTCGCGACCGGCACGCTGGCCGCGCTCCTCGCGGTGTTCGCGAGCGGGGGCCCGCTGCTCCTGGTCGCCACCCTCGGCGGCGTGTTCGGCGCGACCGGCGCCAACGCCGTGCTGTCGGTGCAGGCCGCCTCCAGCGTCCCCGACCCCCAGCGCCCCACGGCCATCGGCCTGTTCGCCCTCTGCTACCAGCTGGGCGGCGCCTTCGGCCCGGCGATCGCGACCGCCCTGGTCCTCGGCGGCGTCTGAGGACGGGCCCGGACCGTCAGGACAGCGCCGGCCGGTGCACCGGGACCCCCTCCGGCACGGCCCGGCGCCGCGCCGCGGACGTCCCCGTCCAGCAGGTGCCCCGCCGGGCCAGCAGCCGGTGCAGCCACAGCTCCATCGAGACGAGTTCGGCGAGCCCGTCCAGCGGCACCGGGCGCCCCTCCGCCGCGTCGAGCAGCGCCTGCCGCACGACCCTGGCCTCGATCAGCCCGGCGTCCGCGAGCAGCGGGGCCTCGAAGAGGTCCAGCAGGTCGCCCAGGGCGGCCCGCAGCCCCAGCCCGGTCGCCGTCTCGTTCGGGGTGTGTGAGGTGGCGCCCCAGCCCGGCGGGAGTTCGCGCACCCCGGCCGAGTACAGGACGCTGCGCAGGATCTCCGCCCGCGCTCCGGGCTGCACGCGCAGGGACTCGGGCAGGGCGCGGGCGGCCCGTACGACCTGGTTGTCGAGGAAGGGGGCGTGCAGCCGCTGGCTGCGGACCTCCACGGCCTGCTCGAAGACCCGGTGGTCGGCGGCGTGCCGGGCCAGCACGGAACGGGCCCTGGCCTCGCCCGGCCGCAGCGACAGCGGGGGGCGCCCGGCCGCGGCCGCGAGCCGGATCGACACCTCCGCGAGCGCCTCCCCCGTGAGCCAGCCCGCCGCCGGACCCGGCCGGGACCAGGTCAGCGCGGCGAGGGAAGCGTCCACCGGACCGGAGGCGCGCTCGGTGACCCCGCCCTCGCGCAGCCTGGCCGCGGCCGCCTCCATGCCCGCGCGGTACGTCGTACGGGCGAGCCTGCGGGCGGCCGAGTACACCGTGATCGGCACCAGCAGGGACTCCCCGGCGGCTCCCGAGGCGGAGGCGGAACGCGCCAGCGCCGCCACCGGGCGCAGCAGGTGCCGGCGTCGGCGGTCCATCAACAGGTCGGCCATGCGGGCCGGGTGGGCGTCGAGGACCTGCCGGGCGCCGTGGCCGGTGAAGTGGTCGGCCGCTCCGGCGACGAGCCGGCGCCGCTCGCGGGCGGCGGAGACCAGCGAGGGGCCGGGTTCGTCGGTGAGCGGGCCGTCCAGTTCGGCGTACGGGAGGGCTTCGGCCGCGGCGGCGACCACGACGTGGTGGAGGCGCGGGTCGGCCGCGACGGCCCTGGCCCGTTCCAGCTCCTCCTCGCGCCCCTGCGGGGTGGCCAGGTCGTTGAAGGTGACCGCCAGCAGCCTGGCCCCGGCCGGACTGGTGAGGCTGCCCGGCGCCCCCGGCAGTCCGGCCGCCAGCAGGGCGAGCGTCGCGGAGGCGCTGCCGCCGGACAGGTCGGCGCCCACCCCCGGGGCCGGCCCGCCGCGGGCCGCGCGCCGGTCGGCCGGGCCCATACCGGGCACGGGGCCGGGATCGTACGGTGGCAGCGTCTCGGGAGCATGCCGCGGAGCCGTGAGCCGGGCGCGCACCGCGTCCACCAACGCTTCCCGCACGCCCTCCACCGCGCGGTCGGCGTCGGCCTCGGGCGCGGCTACGGCGAGCGAGGCCACCTGCTCGTAGCCGGTGATCTCCCGTGAGCCCTCGCGCAGGATGAGGGCGTGCCCGGGCGGGATGCGGCGGACGCCCGCGTACGGGGTGCCGTCGCCCAGCGCCTCGGGGCTGTCCGGGCAGGCCAGCAGGGCGGCGAGATGGCCGATGTCGAGCTGCGCCTCGATGAGGTCGGCGAGCGGCAGGGCGGCGGTGGCGTACGCCGTGCCGCTCGCCCAGGGGGTGTAGAACACGGGCCGGGCGCCCGCGAGGTCGCCGACGACGGTGATGCGGCGGCCGGCCTGGACCACGGCGGTGTAACTGCCGGACCACTGCGTGAGGTGGCGCAGCGCGCCGCCGCGGGCCGCGTACAGGGCCCTGCGCAGCTCCGCGTCGGTCGCGCCGCAGCAGCCGAGCACGGCGAGGCGGGTGAAGGGGTCGGCGGGGTCGGCGGTGACGGTGCGGATCTCGTCGGGGCGCCAGTCGCCGACGGCCCAGAGGGGGTCGGGGTCGCCCCAGAGCAGCTGGGAGCCAACGGGGTGGACGGTGCGTTCCGCGTCCGCGCCCGGGTCGGCCGCGTGGGCGGCGTCCGCGATGCCGCCGTGCACGGGCACGTCGTCACCGTAGCCGCCCGGCCCGTAGCCGCCCGGCCCGTAGCCGCCCGGCCCATGGCCGGGACCGTGTGCGGGGCCGGAGACGCGCCCGGCCGTGCCGAAGCTCGCGGCGATACTGCTCCACCCCACCAACCAGCGCACCGCCGCCTCCCCAGCCCGTGGGCACATGAACGGGGCACGGGCAGCACGGACCGCGCTGAGGGCGCGGCCGACCGGACCCCGGTGGCTCGGGTCCATGCTGCCACGGGACAGGCGTGCGAGAGGGGTTATAGGGGGCGCGCGCGCAAAGGAACACGCCCCGTCCACGCGGTATTTGGCGTTCCGTTCCCACCGCCCCATAGGTCGCTTTCGGCCATTCTTCGGCCGCCCGGAGAGCCGTGGCGCGGTGCCCGGCGCCCGGCGCGCGGGCGCGGTCCGGGAGGCGCGTTCCGCCCCCCGGACCGTTCCGCCACCCGCGGGGATTGAGGCAGCGGCATCCCCCGGCCCACCCGGTCCGTGCAGCGGGCCGACCCACGCACCGCACATCGAATCGCCGGGTCCGGGGACCGGCCAGAGCGCACGGGCGGGCGCACGGCCACACGGGCGGAGCACGCCACGGGACGTGCGCCCCGGCACCGGCCCCGGGGCGGACTGTGCAAACGGACAACAATCCCGCCATACGGAAGTAAGGCCCTTAACGCTTGGGAGGCGGGGAACTACGCTGGGTTTACGAAATGCCGGGCGCCTATGCCCCGGCGGCGTCTGCGTTCCGCGTGTGACGAGGGGTGGCGCATGTCCAGGGGAGCTCCGCGAGCCCAATGAGAAGCTCGGCGCCGTCCTCGCCCTCGCGGGCATCAGCAACGCCGGGCTGGCCCGACGGGTCAACGACCTCGGCGCACAGCGCGGCCTGACGCTCCGGTACGACAAGACGTCGGTCGCCCGGTGGGTGTCGAAGGGCATGGTGCCGCAGGGCGCCGCACCGCACCTGATCGCCGCGGCCATCGGCGCGAAGCTGGGCCGGCCGGTGCCGCTGCACGAGATCGGCCTCGCGGACGCGGACCCGGCGCCCGAGGTGGGGCTGGCCTTCCCGCGGGACGTGGGGGCCGCCGTGCGCTCGGCCACCGACCTCTACCGGCTCGACCTCGCCGGGCGGCGCGGCGGTGGCGGGATCTGGCAGTCGCTCGCGGGCTCGTTCTCGGTGGCGGCGTACGCGACGCCCGCCTCACGGTGGCTGATATCTCCCGCCGACAGCTCGGTCGCGCGGGAACCGGCGGGTCCGGCACACCACCGCCCCCCGTCCGCGGCCGCGCCGGCTCACGGCGCCCAGGCACTCGGCACCCCGGCTCAGGGCGCTCCGATTCCCGGCGCCCCGGCTCACGGCGCTCCGATTCCCGGTGCCCAAGCGCTCGGTGCTCCGATTCCCGGTGCCCAAGCGCTCGGTGCTCCGATTCCCGGTGCCCAGGCGCTCGGTGCTCCGGTTCAGGACGCGCCCGCCCGCGACCTCCCGTCGCCGCGGTCGTCGCCCACGCCCGCGGCGTCCCGGACCGCGACGGACTCGACCCCGGCAGGCCGTACGACCGGACCGGCGACGGGCCCGATGACCGCCCCGGCGGGCTCGGCCGGCCCCGCAGGTCCGGCGGGCCCGGCAGGTCCGCCGTCCACGGTTGTGCCCGCGCCGCACGGCGCCGAAACGCCGCGCGACCACGTCCAGCGGGTGGGCCACAGCGACGTGACCAAGCTCCGGGAAGCCGCCGAGGACGCCCGCCGCTGGGACTCCAAGTACGGCGGTGGCGACTGGCGTTCGTCGATGGTCCCCGAGTGCCTGCGGGTGGACGCGGCACCGCTGCTGCTCGGCTCCTACACCGACGAGGTGGGCCGGGCCCTGTTCGGCGCCACGGCCGAACTGACCAGGCTGGCCGGGTGGATGGCCTTCGACACCGGCCAGCAGGAAGCCGCGCAGCGCTACTACATCCAGGCGCTGCGCCTGGCCCGCGCGGCGGCGGACGTACCGCTCGGCGGCTACGTGCTGGCCTCGATGTCCCTCCAGGCGACCTACCGGGACTTCCCCGACGAGGGCGTGGACCTCGCGCAGGCGGCCGTCGAACGCAACCGCGGCCTGGCCACCGCGCGCACGATGAGCTTCTTCCGCCTCGTCGAGGCCCGGGCGCACGCGAAGGCGGGCGATTCGGCGGCCGCCGGGGCGGCGTTGCGCGCCGCGGAGGGCTGGCTGGAGCGCTCCCGCGAGGGGGACGTGGACCCGACCTGGCTCGGTTTCTACTCGTACGACCGGTTCGCGGCGGACGCGGCGGAATGCTACCGCGACCTCAAACTCCCCCGGCAGGTGCGGCGCTTCACCGAGCAGGCGCTGTCGCGGCCCACGGAGGAGTACGTACGTTCCCACGGGCTGCGGCTCGTCGTCAGCGCGGTCGCGGAACTGGAGTCGGGCAATCTGGACGCGGCCTGCGCGGCGGGCACCCGGGCGGTGGAGGTGGCGGGCCGGATCTCCTCGGCCCGCACGACCGAATACGTACGGGACCTGCTGCACCGCCTGGAACCCTACGGGGACGAACCGCGCGTCGCGGAGCTGCGCGAGCGGGCCCGGCCCCTCCTCGTGGCTCAGGCGTAGACCCGCGTGGCCTCGTTGTCGGTACGGGGGTGCAGTATGCAGGGGTGGGAGGTGTCGGCGTGGGCGGTGGCGTGGACTGCGATGTGCTGGTGATCGGCGGCGGGATCGTCGGCCTGTCGACGGCGCACGCCTTGTCGCGTCTGGCTCCGGGGACGAGGGTGATCGTCCTGGAGAAGGAGTCGGGCCCGGCCCGGCACCAGACGGGGCGCAACAGCGGTGTGATCCACAGCGGGATCTATTACCGCCCGGGCTCGCTGAAGGCGCGCTTCGCGGTGAGCGGCGCCGCCGAGATGGTGAAGTTCTGCGCGGAGCACGGCATCCCGCACGAGGTGACGGGCAAGCTGATCGTCGCCACCGGGCGCGAGGAGCTGCCCCGGCTGCACGCCCTGGTCCAGCGCGGCCGGGAGAACGGCATCCCGGTGCGCGAGCTGGGCCCGGCCCAGATCACCGAGTACGAACCGCAGGTGCGGGGCCTGGCCGCGATCCACGTCGGCAGCACCGGCATCGTGGACTACGGCCGGGTGAGCGCCCAGCTCGCGGAGTCCTCGGGCGCGGAGATCGTCTACGGCGCCGAGGTGGACCTGATCTCGCGCCGCGCCTCGGCGGTGGCCGTGCGCACGACGTCCGGGCTGGTGTTCCGGGCGCGGACGCTGGTGAACTGCGCGGGCCTGCACTGCGACCGGATCGCCCGCCTGGCCGGCGACGACCCGGGCATGCGGATCATCCCCTTCCGCGGCGAGTACTACGACCTGGCCCGTCCGGAACTGGTCCGCGGGCTGGTCTATCCGGTGCCCGACCCGGCGTTCCCCTTCCTCGGGGTGCACCTCACCCGGGGCATCGGCGGCGGCGTCCACGTCGGCCCCAACGCCGTTCCCGCGCTGGCCCGCGAGGGCTACGACTGGTCCACGGTGCGCCCGCGGGACATCGCGGACGAGCTCGCCTGGCCCGGCGCCTGGCGCATGGCCTCCCGGCACTGGCGGTACGGGACGGGCGAGATCCGCCGCTCGCTGTCGAAGCAGGCCTTCACCCGGGCGGTACGCCGCCTGCTGCCGGCCGTCGACGCCGCGGACCTCCGCCCGGCCGCGGCCGGAGTCCGCGCGCAGGCCGTCCTGCGGGACGGCACCCTGGTGGACGACTTCCTGATCCGCGACGCCCCGCGCACGGTCCACGTCCTCAACGCCCCCTCCCCGGCGGCGACGGCCTCCCTCCCGATCGGCCGCGAGATCGCCACCCGCGCCCTGCGCACCCTCGGCTCGGCCTGAGCCGGCCCCGCGGCCGGCCCGAGCGGTCCACCCCGCACCCTGCCGGGGCGCCCCGCCGCGGGCGCCCCCGCCGTCGGCGCCACCCCGCGGGGGCCACCACGGCGCCCGGCGGGGAGCACCGCCCCGTCGTAGAATCAGCGCATTGTGTCTGAGTCCCTGAACCCCACGCCGCCCGCCGTCCCGGACGCCCCCGTCGCCGACTACGCCGCCGACGCCGCGCCGGAGGCGAACTCGTACGTGCCCCCGAAGTGGCGCACCGAGCCCCGCTTCCCCGACGGCCCCGCGCCGGACCCGGCCGGCTCGCACCACGAGCGCCGGATCCGGAGCTTCCAGCCCCGGCGCAGCCGGGTCACCACCGGCCAGGGCGAAGCCCTCAAGCGGCTCTGGGGCACCTGGGGCCTGGACATCGACGGCCACTCCGTCATCGACCTCAAGGCACTGTTCGACGGCCTCCCGGTCGTCCTGGAGATCGGCTTCGGCATGGGCGAGGCCACGGCGCAGATGGCCGCCGCGGACCCGGCGACCGGCATCCTCGCCGCCGACGTGCACACCCCGGGCCAGGGCAACCTCCTCGCGCTCGCCGAGCGCGGCGGGCTCGAGAACGTGCGCGTCGCCAACGGTGACGCGATCATCCTGCTCCGCGAGATGCTCCCGCCCGCCTCGCTCGCCGGGATCCGCGTCTACTTCCCGGATCCGTGGCCCAAGGCCCGCCACCACAAGCGCCGGCTGATCCAGCCCGAGTTCCTCACCCTGGCCGCCACCCGCCTGGCCCCCGGGGCCGTCCTGCACTGCGCGACCGACTGGGAGCCGTACGCCGAGCAGATGCTCGAAGTACTGACCGCGCACCCCGACTTCGAGAACACGCAGGCCGACGGCGGCTACGCGCCGCGCCCCGACTTCCGGCCGCTCACCCGCTTCGAGGGGCAGGGCCTCGACAAGGGGCACGTCGTACACGACTTGCTCTTCCGTCGCACGGAGAACTGACAACGTCACCGCGCGTGTCAGGGCGGATCGCTAGGGTCATGATGTGTTCCGAGCGCTCCGCCCCGTGCTCGCACGTCCGTCCGCCACGGCCCGCACGTGCGTGCTCCTCGTCCTGCTCGCCACCACCGGCATCGCCATCCTCGAACTCGTACGGGAACAGACCGGCACCCCGGGCTTCTTCGTCGGTCTCGGTCTGGCCGTGCTGCCGGTGGCCCCTCTCATGGCGGCCTTCCGGTGGCTGGGCCGGGCCGCGCCCGCGCCCTGGTCCCAGCTGCTGTTCTGCTTCGGCTGGGGTGCCTGCACCGCGGCGCTGATCGCCATACTGGCCAACAACTTCGCCACCGAGTGGATAGCCGCGGCCACCGCCGACCCCTCGGGCGCGGACCACCTCGGCTCGATCGCCATCGCCCCGGTGGTGGAGGAGAGCGTCAAGGCGGCCGCGCTGCTGCTGGTGTTCGCCTTCCGCAGACCGCACTTCACCGGCCCGGCCGACGGTTTCGTGGCGGCGGGCTTCACCGCCACCGGCTTCGCCTTCACCGAGAACATCCTCTACCTGGGCAACGCCTTCGTTCAGGACCTGGCCGACGGCACGGGCGTGCTGGACTCGGTGACCGCGGCGACCTTCTTCGTACGGATCGTGCTGTCGCCGTTCGCGCACCCGCTGTTCACCGTGCTCACCGGGCTCGGATTCGGCGCGGCCGCGGTCAGCGCGCGCCGCTCGCGGCGGATCTGCCTGCCCCTGCTCGGACTGGCGCCGGCCATGGGCCTGCACGCCCTGTGGAACGGCTCCTCGCAGTTCGGGGACCACGGCTTCTACGTGATGTACGTCTGCGTGATGGTCCCGATGTTCGGGGTGCTGGTGTGGCTGGCGGTGCGGATACGGCAGCGCCGGCTGCGTGCCGTCGCCGGGGAACTGGCGCTGTACGCGGCCGCGGGCTGGCTGGCCCCCGCCGAGGTGCCCGCCCTGGCGTCGATGCCGGCCCGGTCGCTGGCCCGGTCGCTGGCGCGGCGCAGCGGGGGCCGGGCCGCCGCCCGCGCGGTCGCCCGCTACGAGGCGGATGCCGCGGCCCTGGCACTGCTGCGGAACCGGGCGCGCCGCGGGGGGCCGCTGAGGGAGGCCGACTTCGCGGCCCGCGAGCGGGAGTTACTGCAGCGGCTGTGGCAGCGCCGCGCGACGGCGGGACCCGCGCTGGCCCGGGCCGCGGTGCTGGAGGAGCTGCTTCCGCCCTGGTTCGACCCCCTGCGGCCGGCGCCCGCGGTGGCTGTCCCCGCGCCGCGCCGGAGAGACCGCGAACAGGAGCGGCGGGGGACCCGGCGAAGGCCTCGGCGACCGGAGGCGGCCCTGCCGGCCCTCAGACGTCCAGACCCTTGGACTCCAGCCACGCCAGCGGGTCCGTCGTCGATCCGCCCTTGCGTACTTCCAGGTGGAGATGGGGTCCGGTGACGTTCCCGGTGGCGCCGACCCGGCCGATGGTGTCGCCGGCGCCGACCGAACCGGAGGTCACGGACATCGAGGAGAGGTGGCAGTACCAGACCTCCGTGCCGTCCGCGAGCTCCAGCACGATGCGGTATCCGTACGCCCCGGACCAGCCGGCCGAGGTGATCTTCCCCGCGCCCACGGCCTTGACGGGGGTTCCGGTCGGGGCCGCGAAGTCGAGGCCGGTGTGGTGGCCGGAGGACCACATGGAGCCGGAGACCCCGTAGTGCGAGGTGAGGGTGTAGGCGGAGGTGGGCAGGGCCCAGCTTCCGACCGCTGCGGCGGGGCGCTCCTGCGCCGCCTTGGCCTCGGCTGCCTTCCTGGCGGCCTCGGCCTCCTCCGCGGCCTTCGCCTCGGCCTGGGACTTGGCCTCCTCGGCCGCCTGGCGGGCCGCTTCCAGCTTGTCCTTGGCCTCCTGGGCGGCCGCGACCTGCGCGGCGCGCTCGGCCTCGGCGCGGGCCTTCGCCTCGGCGGCGTCGTGCTGCGATTCGGCCTGCTGGAGGATGCGGTTGCGCAGCAGCTCGCCGGCGTCCGCGCCGCGGTCGGCCTGCTGCGCGATGATCCCGGTCGTCGTACCGCGGTCGGCGTCGGCGTCCGGTCCGGAACCCCCTTGGTCCTGGCGGTCGTTGTCCCCGGTCACCAGGCCGGGGAGGGAGGGGAGGGATATCGCGACCTGGGGGCGGTCCTGGGCGGTGGCGATGCCGCCGGCGCCGACGGCGGCGATGACACCGACGCCGAGGACGGTGGAGCTGCGGGCAAGTCCCCCGCGCTGCTTGGCGACACGGTGCTTGCCCCGGACGGGACGGACCGAGTCCTCGGTGGGGTTCCACTCGCCCCAGGCACCCGCGGTCGGCGGCTCCTGGATCTCGGTGCCTTCAGGAGCAGGCGGGTTGGAGGCCACCGGGGCACACTCCTCATGGGCACGCACGCGCACGGTGCCGTCTCTTGCGACGGCCGGGACGACCGCGCTGCGTTATCGAAAGGTAATAGAAGTGAGGGAGTGATTCCAAGCTGTTGCGCTTGATCGTTCTCATCAATTGGCCACGGGCTGGCTTGCTTTGGCCATTCCTTTCCACCTCATTCCTGTACCAACTCGGGCAAAAATTGCAGGAGTCACCCATCTCGTCGGCCACAAGCGTTTCATGACTGCCCGTCAATAGGTTTGCGCACAGCGCTTGTTCGGTTACGTGCTGTCACCTCGGATCGTCCGCCCGCCTCATCACCACGGACGCCCGCCGCCGCTCCATCCGGCTTCGCTCCTGCCACCGCCGCCCGGGCCGGCCCACCGCGAGCAGCGCCATGTCGTCCGTCGTCCCGCCGCCCGTGTGCCGCCGCACGTCGCTGCTCAGCGCGCCGAGCAGGGCCTGCGGCCCGGACAGGACCCGGCCGCGCAGCCGGGCCGCCGGATCGTAGAACGCGCCCGCGCGGTCCCGGGCCTCCGTCAGCCCGTCCGTGTAGAGCAGCAGGGTGGCCCCGGCCGGGAACGCCCACTGCTGGGACCGGCCCGGCCGGCCGCCCAGGTCCGCCATGCCGAGCGGCAGGGCCGGCTCCGCCGGGGCGAGCACCGCCAGGTCCCCGTTCCCGTACAGCAGCAGCGGCTCGGGGTGCCCCCGGTTGAGCAGCCGCAGCACCTCCGAGTCCGGCGGGACCTCACCGAGCACGCACGTCGTGAACCCCTCCACCGCGTCCAGGCCCTCCCGCCGGGCCCCCTCCCGGGCCAGGGCCCGCTCCAGCCGCTGCGCCACCGCCTCCAGCGTCGGCTCGGTCTCCGCGGCCTCCCGGAACGCCCCGAGGACCACCGCGACGGCCTCGACCGCCCCCAGCCCCTTGCCCCGTACGTCCCCCACCGCCAGGCGCACCCCGTACGGGGTCTCCTGGACCGCGTACAGGTCCCCGCCGATGAACGCGTCGGCCTGCGCGGCCTCGTACGAGGCGCAGACGTCCAGCCCTCCGATGCGTCCGGCGGGCTTCGGCAGCACCGCCCGCTGGGCGGCCTCGGCGATCCCGCGGGCCGAGGCGAGCCGCTCGCCGCTGCGCCGCACCACGCGGTTGATCAGGAGAGCCAGTGCGGACACGGTCACCATGGTGGCCAGCTCGGTCAGCCCCTGGGCCGTCCAGCTCGTGCCGTGGTGGAGGTGCAGCAGGAACACCGTGAGAACGGCCAGGACGCAGGTCAGGGCCGTGGCCCACAGGGTGTAGAACGGGGCGGCGATCAGCGGGGCCGCGGAGAAGGACGGGGAGCCCGTGAAACTGGGCGGCGTCAGCAGGTCGAAGACCAGACCGGCGGCGATCAGCACGCCCGGCAGCGCCCGGAGCACCCGCCGGGCCGTGCCGCTCCCGCGACGGGACGCCCGCCACCCGCCGCTGCCCTTCCGGCCCAGCCCCACCACACGCTCTCCTGCCGCCCGGTCCCGTGCCACGGGTGCGGGGCCGCCGCCGCGCCCCTCAAGGCTGGCCGCAGGTGAGGGCGTACGGCGACCCGGCGGCGGCCGTGCGGGTGACGGGGACGGGGACGGGTACGGGCCGGGGACCGGGTGGCCCGGGGCACGGCGGAGACCGTGGACACGACGAAGGCCCGGCTCCCAAGGGAACCGGGCCTTCGTCTTCAGTAGCGGGGACAGGATTTGAACCTGCGACCTCTGGGTTATGAGCCCAGCGAGCTACCGAGCTGCTCCACCCCGCGTCGGTGAACACAACTCTACGCCATCGCGGACGGACCCTTCGCCAATTAACCGCCGCCCCGCATCCGGATCCACATCGGCGCAGGTCAAGGGCATGAATCCGGCCTGAATCCGGCCTGAATCAGGCATCCCGAGCATGAAGATCATCTCTGTTGCACGCCGGTGACACTGCAGGGATGGTTCCGCGAATGGATCCGGGTGAAGATTCATCTGTCGCCAGGGCCAGGGGGAACACGGACCGGCCGGGCGACACCGACCACACCCACCGGCTCGGCACCCCGCCGACGCCCTCGTGATTCCCGGGGGGAGTCCACCATGTCCGTTCGCACCGCAGCCGCCATCGCAGTCGTCGCCGGCGTCGTCACCACTCTGCTGCCGCTCTCGGCCACCGCCGCGTCCGCCGCACCCGCCGCCGACGACCACGCCGTGCTGCGTACGGAGATGGGCGCTCCCGTCCCCAGCGGCCCGCTGACCCGCGGCGGCGCCACCGAGACCTTCGACCTCACGGTGAAGAACCCGACCGGCAAGGCCGTCGAGTACAAGCCGTGGATGCTCCTCGACGCCAAGGGCCCGAGCCTGCTCCAGAAGGACGACGTCGTCTTCAAGGTCGAGGCGGTGGACGCCCCGGCGACCAAGTCCTCGGTCGGCCAGCAGGACGGCGGCTGGCAGGGCCTGTTCTCCCCGTCCGCCGGCGAGCCCGGCCAGGGCTTCGACATCCCCGCGAACGGCAAGATGACCTGGAAGGTCACCCTCGGCCTCGGCGCGAACTACCCCACCAACAACGGCGACTTCAACTTCACCGCCACCAGCCACAACAACTCCGTCGCGCCCGGCGGCGCGGACTCCCACCTCTTCAAGGTCGACCCGCAGATCAAGACGGGCGAGCTGAAGACCTGGTTCAAGCAGGTCAGTTCGGGCAAGGACGGCCAGGAGCAGCGCGCGTACCTCGACCTGAACTACCAGGCCACCGGCGACGGCACCTTCGACGTCCCGCTCGCCACCAGCCTGACCCTGTCCCACCCCGGCGAGGAGAAGGCCGACTTCCGCCTCCAGGCCCTGATCGACGGCCGCTGGCAGGACCTGAACGCCAAGGACAGCCGCTACGAGCTGCCGGACATCGCCAAGGGCTTCGGCGCCGCCTCCGGCGTCCACACCCAGCCGCTGCGGCTCAGCCTGGGCCGGGACACCAAGCTGACGAAGCGCACCGTCATCACGATGGAGGCCGAGGTCCGCCAGGCCGAGGGCAACACCTGGCCCCTGAAGACCGTCTCCGTGCAGTTCCCGCTGGTTCCGATCGCGGAGCCGGCCCCCGAGCCGACCGCCCCGACCACCAACCCGACCACCCCGACCACCACCCCGTCCCCGACCGCGTCGACCTCCTCCTCCCCCGCCGTCCAGCAGGCCGTCGCCACGACCACCGGCAACGCCAACGTGACGACCACGGGCTCCTCCACGGGCTCCCTGGCCAGCACCGGCGCCGGCTCGTCCACCGGCCTGTACGCCGGCCTCGCCGTGGCCCTGGTCGCGCTGGGCGCGGCCGCCGCCTGGCTCGGCCGTCGCCGCCGCACCAACGCCTGATCGCACCTCCCCACACCCCGAAGCGCCCCGCCCGATCCCTCGGGCGGGGCGCTTTCACGTTGCGTGCGGACGCGGTCGGGCGGCGGCCGGCTCGCGGTGGCGGGTCAGGACGCGGGTGGTGGAGCCGTCGTCCTCGCGCACGTCACGGACGTGCGTGAAGCCGATGCGGGTCAGCAGGGCCAGGGACGCCGTGTTGGGCGCGGCCACCGTGGCGTGCACCTCGGTCAGGCCCATGCCGTCGAAGGCGTGCCGGACGACCGCCTCCGCGATCTCGGTGCCCAGGCCCGATCCCCAGGCCTCGGGGGCGAGGGCGTAGATGATCTCGTGGCCGTCGACCTCGTCGGTCCGCTTGATCTCGGCGTGCCCGACCAGCCGCCCGTCCCGGCGTACGGCCCAGACGTCGAAGAGGTCCTCGGCGTAGACCATCGTGAAGACCCGCCCGAACAGGGCCCGGTCCTCAGCCTCGGTGGTGGGGCCGTCCCCCATCCACCGGGAGACCCGGGTGTCCTGGAAGAGGGCCACGAAGGCTTCCTCGTCCCCGGGCGTGTACGGGTCGAGCAGCAGGCGTTCGGTACGCAGAACCGGAGTCACGGCGGCGACGCTACCGCCGCCGCCCGCGGGGCTCATCCGGTTTACGGCCCGCACGCCGCCCGCCCCGGACACAGCACAGCGCCCCGTCCGCGCGGGGCGGACGGGGCGCTGGGAGCGGTAGGCCATGTCGGACTCGAACCGACAACCAACGGATTAAAAGTCCGCTGCTCTGCCAATTGAGCTAATGGCCCTCCGGGTGCTCACCCCAGAGCATAGCCGGACAGCGCCGGTCAGCCGATCGGGTATCGACCGACCGGCCTGTCGGCGTCGGTTCAGGGGCGCGCGGGCGGCCGGACACCGGCCGGGGGACGGGTCACGGACACCGTCCCGGACGTGCTGAGTTCGGCTCCGCGGCCGTCGGCCGGGCGGGCGGTGAGCCTCCACTCGTACTCACCGGAGAAGAGGTACGAGCCGGTCGGTGACTTGCCGTCCCACGCCGGGGCGATCAGGCCGCGCGCGTCCGTGCCGGTGCCCACGACCGTGGTGATGCCGGAGGTGTTGTTGCGCACCGTCAGCTTCCAGGAGGACACCGGCTTGGACGGCCACCACCGGGCCTGCCAGGTCTTCACCTGCCTGAAGTCCGCGGTGGCGGCGACGTCCTGGTCGACGAGGGCGAGCGGTGAGGCGTTGCCGGTCACACCGACCAGGTGGACGGTCCGGCCCGCGTCCGTGTAGGCCAGGCGCCCGCCGAACCGGTCGACCGTCCAGTCGCTGCCGTACGTCCTGAACTCCTGCGCGATCTCGCGCTCGCGCACGGCCGTGCCGGAGCGCAGGTTGTAGACCTCCAGGCCGACGCCCCCCTGGCGAACGACGTAGCCGTCGCCCAGCTTCACGCGGTCGCTCTCGGGTGCGAAGGGCAGCGGGATCCGCTTGCCGGAGGTCATGTCGAAGGCGGCGGGACCGCCCGCGGAGGCGGGGCACTGCGCGTACAGCCAGTCCCCGGAAACCTGGAGGTCTTCCGGGCGGCAGGGCGCGCCTAGGGCCTGGTGGCGCACGGGCCCGCCGGTGTTCAGGTCGGTGGCGGTCACGGTGTTCCCGTCCCCGCGGTCCCAGAGCTGGGAGCCCCACAGGGTGGCGACCGGGGAGGGACTGACTGCCAGGAGCTTCCCGGCGTCGATGTCGGCGACCACCGCCCGGGAGTTCTTGTTCTCGGTCACCGTGAACAGCACGTACCGGCCCGAGGCGCTGTCGATCAGGTACGGGTACATCGCGTCGGTGCCGGGCAGGGGCACCTGGCGGACGGTGCCGCCGGGGCGGGTCTCTCGTACGTTCAGCACGACCCCGCAGCGGTTGACGGGGCTGCCGCACGCGCCCTCGCCCTTGGTCGAGAGGGAGACGATCCGTCCGTCACCCGTGGGGACGGTCCAGCCGGGGAGTTCGGCCCGGGGCGTGCAGAGCCGCTCGTCCTGCTTCTCGTCGCAGCTCCAGTCGGGGGTCTGCTTCGCCGGGGAGGTCCCGGACACCGGCACCGTGTAGCCCTGGAGGCTGCGGGTGGGGTCCTGCTGCCCTGCGAGGAGCCGCCCCTGGGCAAGGCTGAGGGTCAACCGGTCCGCGGGGTTCGGCGGCAGGTCCCTCATCCTGGTCAGCACCGGGGCCCCGTCGGGGCCGGGCGTGATCCGGTACGTGGCCCAGTGGCTGGAGTCGGTGCCGCCGTCGATGTACCCGGCGCCGTCGGTGCCCGTGTGCAGGCCGAACTCCGACCGGGCGAGCAGGGTCCGGGGGGCGCCGCCGCCGACGGGTGCCGCGGTGACCTTGTTGTCCTGGCCGTTGTAGTCCTGCGAGACCACCCAGTCGCCCACGGCGTGCGAGTTCCCGTGCGAGCTGCCGGTGTTGACGGTGCGCGTCACGGTGAGGTCGGCACGGGAGAGCAGGGTCGCCGTGGCGGACCCGTTCTTGCGCAGCGTGACCCACTGGGAGCCGAGCGAGTGGTCGACGCTGATCGGGTCCGTCGCGCCGTCCGGCAGGGCCAGCGGCGTCAGCGTCGCCCGGGCGTAGTCGAGCAGGGCGAGGATCTGCCGGCCGTCGGCCGACCGGTAGGTGATCAGGGCGCCCTTCTCGTCGGCGGTCCGCACCCAGAACGCATCGGCCGCGATCGGTTCCGGCGCGGTGACGGTGACGTCCTTGCGCGGCTCGTTCTCACGGCCGATCAGGTGCAGGACGAACCTGCCCCGGGCGTCCCGCTCGGTGGCCAGCACCTGGGTCGGCGAGAAGGTGGTGGTCCAGGACCGGCCGGCCGGCGGGACGAGGGTCTCCCTGTGGCCGGTGGACTGGTCGATGAGGGTCAGCGGACCCGCGGTCGCGGAGGGCTGGTCGCGGAACTCGCAGCCGACGGAGTCGCCGTGGCTCAGCGACACGCCGTAGGGCCCTGAGGGGCAGTCGGCGAGCGGCAGTTCGCGGCCGTCCTCGAAGCTCTTCCAGTACCACCTGCCGGGTCCGGTCCCCGGCCGGACGAGCGTGATGCCCTTCGGCCCGGCCTTGATGAACGACTCGCGCGACGGCTCCTGATGCGGCAGCGGAGCGATCGTCAGTTCGTCGGCGGCCGCGGGTCCTGCGGCGGCCGGTACGGCGGTGAGGGCGCCGATGCCCGTGGCCAGTGCGAGCGCGGCTGCGCCCAGCACACGTGACCGTCTCATGTGTTCCATCCCCCCAAGCGAAGCGGCGGGGGGTGGTCGCGGATGCGCTCCCGCCGTGTCCCCCCGGCGCAAAGTTCGGATCGTAGCAACACGCGACAGGGCCCCCGCGACCGGAGTCGTGGGGGCCCTGTCAGGGGTTCAGCTCAGACGGTGTCAGCCGTTGCGCTTCCAGCGCGGCTTGTCGTCACGGCGGCCGCCGAAGCCGCCGGAGGGGCGGTCGTCACGGCGGAAACCACCACGGTCGCCACCGCGGTCACCACGGTCGTCACGGTTGAAGCCACCGGACGGACGGTCGTCACGGCGGAAACCACCCGACGGACGGTCATCGCGACGGAAACCACCACGGTCGCCACCACGGTCACCACGGTCGTCACGGTTGAAACCACCGGACGGACGGTCATCGCGGCGGAAACCACCCGACGGACGGTCATCGCGACGGAAACCACCACGGTCGCCACCACGGTCACCACGGTCGTCACGGTTGAAACCACCGGACGGACGGTCGTCACGACGGAAACCACCCGACGGACGGTCATCGCGACGGAAACCACCACGGTCGCCACCACGGTCACCACGGTCGTCACGGTTGAAACCACCGGACGGACGGTCATCGCGGCGGAAACCACCCGACGGACGGTCGTCACGACGGAAACCACCCGACGGACGGTCGTCACGACGGAAACCACCCGACGGACGGTCATCGCGACGGAAACCACCACGGTCGCCACGGTCACCGCGGTCACCGCGGTCGTCGCGGCGGAAGCCGCCACGGTCACCGCGGTCGCCACCGCGGTTGTCGCGGCGCTCGTAGTTGCCGCGGTCGTCGCGCTGGGCGCGGTTCTCCTCGCGGCGCTCCTGGGCGGCGATCTCGGCGGCAGCGGCAGCGGCGGCAGCCGCGACCTCGGCCTCGGCGGCCTCGGCCACCTCGGCGACAGCGGCCTCCGGGTCCTCGCCGCGCTCACGGGCGGAGCGGGCGACGAGGCGGTCGGCCTCCTCGCGCAGCTCGCCGGCCCGGCGGGTCAGGCGCTCCAGCTGCTTGGTCAGCTCGGCGACCTCGCGCTCGGCCTGCTTGGCGGCGTTGTTCGCGGAGTCGGCCTGGACCTCGGTCAGCGAACGGGCGCCGGTGATCTCGGCGACCTCCGGCTCGAAGGCGCCGGCGCCCTGGACGATGTGGCGCGAGGCGTCGACGCCCGCGTCCTCCATCAGGCGGAAGATCTGGCGGCGCTGGTGCGGCAGCGCGAGGGAGACGACGACACCGGACTTGCCGGCACGGGCGGTGCGGCCCGAGCGGTGCAGGTAGTCCTTGTGGTCGCCGGCCGGGTCCACGTTCAGGACGAGGTCGATGCCGTCGACGTGGATGCCGCGGGCGGCGACGTCGGTGGCGACGAGCGCGTTGACGTAGCCGTCCTTGAAGTCGGCGAGGACACGGGTACGGGCGCCCTGCGTCATGCCGCCGTGCAGGGCGTCGGCCTTGACGCCGGCCTCGACGAGCTGCTCGGCGATGCGGTCGGCGCCCAGCTGGGTGCGGACGAAGATGATGGTGCGGCCCTTGCGGGCGGCGATGGCGGCGGTGACCGGCGCCTTGTCCTTCGGCTTCACGACGAGCACGTGGTGCGTCATGGTCGTGACGTTGCCCTGGGCGCTGTCGACCTCGTGCGTGACCGGGCTGGACAGGTAGCGCTTGACCAGGGTGCCGATCTCGTTCTCCATGGTGGCGGAGAAGAGCATGCGCTGGCCGCCCTCGGGGATCTGGTCGAGCAGCTCGGTGACCTCGGGCAGGAAGCCCAGGTCGGCCATCTGGTCGGCCTCGTCGAGGACCGCGACCTGGACGTTCTCCAGGGAGCAGGCACCGCGGTTGATGATGTCGCGCAGGCGGCCCGGGGTGGCGACGAGGATGTCGACACCGCGCTCCAGAGCGTAGATCTGGTTGCTCATGGAGGTACCGCCGCAGACGACCTTCATCTTCAGGCCGAGGACGTCGCCGTACGGCTGGAGGGCGTCCGCGACCTGCATCGCGAGCTCACGGGTCGGCGTGAGGATGATCGCGCGGGGCTTCTTCTTCTCGGTGTGGCCGCCGGCCAGCGTGGCCAGGGTCGGCAGACCGAAGGAGAGGGTCTTGCCGGAGCCGGTGCGGCCGCGGCCGAGGATGTCCTTGCCGGCCAGGGCGTCCGGGATGGTCGCCGCCTGGATCGGGAAGGGGGTGGTGACACCGTTCTGGGCGAGCTTGCGCACGATGCCCTCGGGCAGACCCAGGTCACCGAAGGTGATCGTGGGCTCGGCGTCGGCATCGGCGTCGAAGTCGTCGTCGGAGTCCTGGAAGGACTCGCCGCTCACGTCGGCCTCGAGCGCCTCGATGATCCCCTCGGCCTCTGCGGCCTCGATGGCCTCGGTGACCACGAGGGCCTCGGCGTCGATGATCTCGTTGGAGTCGTTCTCGGGCATGACGGAACGGTCAGAACTGGAAATGGACATGCGAAATGCGAAACCTTCCGGAGTCTCGGCACGCGCCCAAACTCCGTGAATCGCAAATCGACCGCCTCAATGCGGTCAGCCACGGCTAGGGAGAGTACGCGCCACACGGCGCTCTTCGGATTCGGCGCCGGGCAATGGGATCAAACGATCTATAACCATACGCACCCTCCCCCGGGTCTGGCAAGTCGCTTCCACAGGATCCACGCTGACCTGCACAAACGACCCCCCTCGACCGGCTGTGCGGCACAGCTCCCGCCTACGCCTGCGGTGCCGCCTGGGTGCTGGGCTCCGGCTGCGGACTCGACGGGCTCGGCGTGGGTTCCGTCACAGGGGGCGTCGGAAGCGGCGGCTCCGGAGTCGGACTCGCCGGCTGCTGAGCGCCGCCCGGCCCGCCCGGGCCACCGGAACCGCCCGCACCGCCGGAGCCTCCCGTCGACGGCTGCTGGTGGCCCTGCCCGCCGGCGCCGCCGCCCGGTGCCGGCGACGGCGCGGACCCGCCCGGCGCCCCGCTCGGCGCGCCCGGGCTGGGGGACGCCCCGGTGGCCCCGGAGGCCTTGCCGTCGTCCTTGGGCGTGCCGTCCTGGCTCCCCGTACCGTTCTTCGCGCCGTGTCCGTTGCCGTGGACGCCCGAGCCCCGCCCGGAGGCGGTACCGGCACCCGCCTCGGAGCCGGTGCGCCGGTCCGCGGCGGCCGACGGCCCCGGCTTCGCCGCGTCCTCACCGACGCTCATGCAGCCGGCCGTCGCCGCGACCGCGAGTGCGGTGACGGCCAGTCGGAGGGAAGCGGACAACTGGCGCACGGGGGCACCTCCGGAGCCTGGGGACGAAGGCCCGCAGGAGCGGGTCGATGTGCCCAACTCCCTTTACCCCGTATGGGACACGCCTTCAGGCGAACAGTTGTCGCGCCACCTGGGAGCCGAGGTGCACCGCGCCCAGCCCCACCAGCACCGAGACCGCGACGTTCGCCGTCGCGAGGAAGCCCCACCCGCGCTCCGCCAGCCGCAGCGTCTCGTAGGAGAACGTCGAGTACGTGCTCAGCGCCCCGCACAGCCCGGGCCCCAGCAGCAGCGCCACCCCCGAGGAGGCGGCCCCCGCCAGCGCCGCGCCGGTCAGCACCCCCAGCACCAGGCAGGCGAAGGCGTTCACGACGAAGGTGCCCCACGGGAAGACGGAGTCGTGCCGCTGCTGCACCGCACGGTCCGTCAGGTAGCGCAGCGGAGCGCCGACGACCGCGCCCGCCACGACGAGCAGCCAGTTCACCGGGCCGCCCGGTCCGGCCCCCGGCGCCGCAGGGCGGTCCGGGTCACCGAGGCCGCCGCCCACACCGCGCCCAGTGCCGCCACCACCGTCAGCCCCGCGTAGGCCAGCGCGGTCCCCGCCTCCCCCTCGTCGAGGAGCCGCGAGAAGTCCAGCGCGTAGGTGGAGAAGGTGGTGAAGCCGCCGAGCACGCCGACCCCGGCGAAGGGCCGCAGCAGCGGATGCGGCGCGGCCCGCCCGCCCTCGCTGATCAGCACCATCAGTACGCCGATCAGCGCGCAGCCCGAGGCGTTGACCCACAGGGTCGCCCACGGGAACGCCCCGGGCGCCGCCGGCCAGAGCAGGGAGACCCCGTACCGCGCCGACGCCCCGACCGCGCCGCCGACGGCCACCGCCGCGAGGACCCGGCCCTGCGGCTCGGCCCGCTGCGCGGGCACGTGCAGGTCGACGTCCGGGTCGATCGCCTCGGCGCCCGGGCCGGGCCGGGAGCCCTCTGCGCTCACCCGTACCCCAGCGCGTGCAGCCGCTCGTCGTCGATCCCGAAGTGGTGGGCGATCTCGTGCACCACGGTGACCTCCGTCTCCGCGACCACGCTCTCCCGGTCCTCGCACATCCGCAACGTGGGATTGCGGTAGATGGTGATCCGGTCCGGCAGCACCCCGGCGTACCACTCGCCGCGGTCCGTCAGCGGGGTCCCCTCGTACAGCCCGAGCAGCTCGGGGTCGTCGGCGGGCGGTTCGTCCTCGACGAACACCGCCACGTTGTCCATCAGCCGCGTCAGCTCCGGCGGGATGCGGTCCAGGGCCTCTGCGACGAGCTCCTCGAACTCCTCGCGCGTCATCTCCAGCACCCGGCCATTGTCGCTCCGGGGGAAACCGTTTTGGCGATAGCTCCCCGGATCCCATATGCTTCTCACGTCCCCGACGCGCTGAAGAAGTGCCCGGTGGGTCTTTAGCCCTCATCGTCTAGTGGCCCAGGACGCCGCCCTTTCAAGGCGGTAGCACGGGTTCGAATCCCGTTGGGGGTACGCATTACCGTGTGCAAGACTTGCTCTCGCACACTGCAAGGTCCTGTGGAGCAGTTGGTTAGCTCGCCACCCTGTCAAGGTGGAGGTCGCGGGTTCAAGTCCCGTCAGGATCGCTGAAACCGGAAACGGTTTCGTGGCTGGGTAGCTCAGTTGGTACGAGCGATCGCCTGAAAAGCGATAGGTCGCCGGTTCGACCCCGGCCCCAGCCACCATCGGAAGGCCCCGTCCGTCGGACGGGGCCTTCCTGCGTCACTCGGCCTCGCCCGCCGGGCCGCCGGAGCGACGGCGCCACTGCACGACGCCGAAGACCGCCGCGCCGACGGCGACCAGGGCCAGCAGCGCCCCGTCCGGGACGGACCCGGCCACTGACCGGACCCGCTGCTCCAGCGCGAACGAGTCGTCCACGTCCAGCAGCCCCGGCAGCGCGCTCGCCCCGTCGTAGGCGAGGAACAGCACGCCGAGGGTGATGAAGAACAGCCCGGACAGCAGCGAGGTCGTGTGCAGCTCGAAGCGGCCCGCGCGGAAGGCCCGGCCGCGCAGCCAGCGCTTGCGGCCCAGCTCGAAGCGCTCCCACAGCAGAGCCAGCACGAACAGCGGTACGGCCATCCCCAGGGCGTAGACCGCGAGCAGCATCCCGCCGTAGACCGGGCTGCCGCTGACCGCCGCGACCGTCAGGACGCTGCCCAGGATCGGGCCGGCGCAGAAGCCGGCCAGCCCGTAGACCGCGCCGAGCGCGTAGACGGACAGGGCGGTGGTGGGCCGGATCCGCCCCGACAGCTCCGAGATCCGCCGCGGGGCGAAGCCCAGGCCCAGGATCTGCGCCACCCCGAGCACGATGATCAGCCAGCCGCCGGCCAGGACGAGCTGGTCGCGGTTGCTGTGGAAGAACCGTCCCGCGTACGAGCCGGCCGCCCCCAGCGGTACGAGGGTGCTCGCGAGGCCCGCGTAGAAGATGCCCGTGCGGGCCAGCAGGCGCGAGGTGGAGTCGATCGAGTACGCGAAGAAGGCCGGCAGGAGCAGGGCGCTGCAGGGGCTGAGCAGCGCCAGGAGGCCGCCGAGCAGGGCGGCCAGGTATCCGATGTCGGTCACTGCTCCGCCGCCGCCTCGGCCTGCGCGATGGCGGTGGTGAAGGCGTCGAGGGGCTGGGCCCCGGCGATCGGCCGTCCGTTGACCAGGAAGGACGGGGTGGAGGTGACGCCGATGCGGTAGCCCTCCTCCTGGTCCTTCTTCAGGGCCGCCGCCGCCTGCTCGCCGGCCATGTCGGCCTTGAAGCGGTCCAGGTCGGGCACCCCCGCCTCGCGGGCCAGCTCCAGCAGCCGCGGCTCGCCGAAGCCCTTCTCCTTGGAGCCGCTGGCGTACGCGGCCGTGTGGAAGGCCGTGAACCGGTCCTGCTGGCCGGCGGCCCAGGCGGCCCGGGCCGCGGCCTCCGACTCGGCGCCGAAGATGGGGAAGTTGCGCCACTCGATGCGCAGGGTGCCGCTGTCGACGTACTTCTTGACCAGCTCGGGCTCGGTGTCCCGGGCGAACTTGCCGCAGTAGCCGCACTTGAAGTCGGAGTACTCGATGAGTACGACGGGCGCGTCCGCGCGGCCGACGGCGAGCTTGTCGCCGGCCTCCCGGCGGGCCAGCGCCCGCAGGGCCGCGGAGGTGTCGCTGCGGGGCGCGGCCTCGGACGAGGAGCCGGCGGAGCCCTGCTCGGCGGGGGCGGTGGCCTGCCAGGAGACGAGGCCGAGGGTGACGGCGGCGAGGGCGACCCCCGCCGCGATCAGCAACGGCTTCGCGGCGGACGCGCCCTTGGTCTGGGAACCGGGCTTCGGCCTGGACGGGGAAGAGGGCATGGGAGTGCTCCTGGGATACGGGTGACGAGGGGACCGGTGAAAGGGACCGACACCCTCTAGACCCGCATCACGGACAGCTCCACCGGACCGGGCGCGGGCCGGTCGGGAGCCCGTACGCGTACCCGTACGGGCGGGTCGGCGTACGGACGGGCCGCCGCGGGCACCGGGCGGCCGGACGGGACCTGCGCGTGGTCGCCGGCCCGGGTCGGGACGCCGGGAGTGCCGCCCTGTCCGGGGGCCGCGGGGGCGCAGGAGGGGCCGCCGCCGGGGACGGCCGGATCGGCGCGGGGCCGGTCGGGCGGCGGCGCCGCCCGGGAGGCGTCGGAGGCCGACGGGGCCGCGGCCCGGACCGGGGAGTGGCCGGACCCGGGCAGAAGCGTTCCGGCTGCGGCGGGGGCCGTCCCGCCGCACAGCACCGCCAGGACCGCGAGCACGGCGCAGCCGAAGAGGCGGGGGCGGTACAAGGTGGGCTGCCTCTCACTCGCGCGGCCGAGGGACTCGTCCCGAAATGGTACGGGTCCACCCGACAAATGCGTTCGCCAGCCGGAGGGCCCAGGTGAGATCCTCGATCAGGTATGTCTACTTCCTTCGCCGCCCTGCAGACGCTTCTCGGTGAGATCTCCCTCCGTGACGCGCACCGCCTCGGCCGCCGCCTCGAAGGCGCCCGCCGCATCCGTAAGCCCGAGGCCAAGCAGGCCGTGCTCGACGAGATCGCCGCGGAGGCCGCCAAGGCCGCCGAGCGACTGGCCGGCCGTGCCTCGCGGATGCCGGAGGTCACGTATCCCGAGAACCTGCCCGTCAGCCAGAAGAAGGACGAGATCGCCGAGGCGATACGCGACCACCAGGTCGTGATCGTCGCCGGTGAGACCGGCTCCGGCAAGACCACGCAGATCCCCAAGATCTGCATGGAGCTGGGCCGCGGCGTCCGGGGCATGATCGGGCACACCCAGCCCCGCCGGATCGCCGCCCGCACGGTCGCGGAGCGCATCGCCGAGGAGCTGAAGTCCGAGATCGGGCAGACCGTCGGCTGGAAGGTCCGGTTCACCGACCAGGTGGACCAGGACGCGACCTTCGTGAAGCTGATGACGGACGGCATCCTGCTCGCCGAGATCCAGACGGACCGCGAGCTGCGCGCCTACGACACGATCATCATCGACGAGGCCCACGAGCGGTCCCTCAACATCGACTTCCTGCTCGGCTACCTGGCGACGCTGCTGCCCAAGCGGCCCGACCTCAAGGTCGTCATCACCTCCGCGACGATCGACCCCGAGCGGTTCTCCCGCCACTTCGCGGACGCCCCGATCGTCGAGGTCAGCGGGCGGACGTACCCGGTGGAGGTCCGCTACCGGCCGCTCCTCGAAGAGGACTCCGAGGAGTCCGACCGCGACCAGATCACCGCGATCTGCGACGCCGTGGACGAGCTCCAGGCCGAGGGCGCCGGCGACATCCTGGTCTTCCTCTCCGGCGAGCGCGAGATCCGTGACACCGCCGACGCGCTGATCAAGAAGAAGCTCCGCTTCACCGAGGTCCTCCCCCTTTACGCCCGCCTCTCCCACGCGGAGCAGCACCGGGTCTTCCAGCAGCACACCGGCCGCCGGATCGTGCTCGCGACCAACGTCGCCGAGACCTCCCTGACCGTGCCGGGCATCAAGTACGTGATCGACCCCGGCACCGCCCGCATCTCGCGCTACAGCCACCGCACCAAGGTCCAGCGCCTGCCGATCGAGCGGATCTCGCAGGCCAGCGCCAACCAGCGCAAGGGCCGCTGCGGCCGTACCAGCGACGGCATCTGCATCCGGCTGTACTCCGAGGACGACTTCAACGCCCGTCCCGAGTTCACCGACGCCGAGATCCTGCGCACGAACCTGGCCTCCGTCATCCTGCAGATGACCGCCGCCGGCCTCGGCGAGATCGAGAAGTTCCCCTTCATCGACCCGCCGGACCACCGCAACATCCGTGACGGCGTGCAGCTCCTGCAGGAGCTCGGGGCACTGGACCCGGCCGAGAAGGATCCGAAGAAGCGGCTGACGCAGACGGGCCGCCGGCTGTCGCAGCTGCCCGTCGACCCGCGGCTGGCGCGCATGGTGCTGGAGGCCGACAAGAACAACTGCGTCCGCGAGGTCATGGTGATCGCGGCGGCCCTGTCCATCCAGGACCCGCGCGAGCGGCCCTCCGACAAGCAGACCCAGGCCGACCAGCACCACGCCCGGTTCAAGGACGAGACCAGTGACTTCCTGTCGTTCCTGAACATGTGGCGCTACGTCCGGGAGCAGCAGAAAGAGCGCGGCTCCTCCTCCTTCCGCCGGATGTGCAAGCAGGAGTACCTGAACTTCCTGCGGATCCGCGAGTGGCAGGACATCTACTCCCAGCTGCGCACGGTCGCCAAGAGCATGGGCATCCACGTCAACGAGGCCGACGCCCCCGAGCAGGTCGTCCACGTCTCGCTGCTGGCCGGACTGCTCTCGCACATCGGGCTCAAGGACACCGACAAGAACGAGTACCTCGGCGCCCGCAGCGCCAAGTTCGCGATCTTCCCGGGCTCGTCGCTGTTCAAGAAGCAGCCCAGGTTCGTGATGTCGGCCGAGCTGGTGGAGACCTCCCGGCTGTGGGCCCGGGTGAACGCCAAGGTGGAGCCCGAGTGGGTGGAGCCGCTGGCGCAGCACCTGGTCAAGCGCACCTACAGCGAGCCGCACTGGGAGAAGGACCAGGCGGCCGTCATGGCGTACGAGAAGGTCACGCTGTACGGCGTGCCGATCGTCGCCCAGCGGAAGATCAACTACGGCCGGATCGACCCCGAGGTCTCGCGCGAGCTGTTCATCCGCAACGCGCTCGTCGAGGGCGACTGGCGGACCCACCACAAGTTCTACGCCGACAACCGCAAGCTCCTCACCGAGGTGGAGGAGCTGGAGAACCGGGCCCGGCGCCGCGACATCGTCGTGGACGACGAGACCCTCTTCGACTTCTACGACCAGAGGATCCCCGAGCACGTGGTGTCCGGGGCGCACTTCGACTCCTGGTGGAAGCACAAGAAGCGCGACGAGCCCGAACTGCTCGACTTCGAGCGGGAGATGCTGCTCACGGAGAAGGCGGCCGGCGTCACCAAGGCCGACTATCCGGACTCGTGGCGGCAGGGGCAGCTGAAGTTCCGGGTGACCTACCAGTTCGAGCCGGGCGCGGACGCGGACGGCGTGACCGTCCACATCCCGCTGCAGGTGCTCAACCAGGTCACCGACGAGGGCTTCGACTGGCAGATCCCGGGGCTGCGCGAGGAGGTCGTCACCGAGCTGATCCGCTCGCTGCCCAAACCGATCCGCCGGCACTACGTGCCCGCACCGAACTACGCGGGCCGCTTCCTCGACACGGCCGTGCCGCTGCAGGAACCGCTGCCGGTCACCCTCGCCCGCGAGCTCCAGCGGATGGTGGGCGTGCCGGTCTCGGCCGATGACTTCGACCTGGCCCGGATCCCCGACCATCTGAAGATCACCTTCCGGATCGTCGACGAGCGGCGCCGCAAGATCGCCGAGGACAAGGACCTGGAGGCCCTGCGGCTCGCGCTGAAGCCGAAGGCCCGCCAGGCCCTCTCCAAGGCCGCGGCGGCCACCGCCGAGCGGGCGGGCGGGGAGTCGGTGGAGCGCACCGGGCTGACCGACTGGACCATCGGCACCCTGACCAAGGTCTTCGAGACCCGGCGGGCCGGCCAGCCGGTCAAGGCCTACCCGGCGCTCGTGGACGACGGAGCGAGCGTCTCCGTACGGCTCTTCGACACCGAGGCTGAGCAGCAGCGGGCCATGTGGCTCGGCACCCGCCGGCTCATCCTGCTGAACATCCCGGTGAACCCGGCGAAGTTCGCCTCGGACCACCTCGGCAACCAGCAGAAGCTGGCGCTCTCCAGGAACCCGCACGGCTCCGTCCAGGCGTTGTTCGACGACTGCGCGACGGCGGCGGCCGACCAGCTCATCGCCGACCACGGCGGCCCGGCGTGGGACGAGGCGGGCTTCCGCAGGCTCTACGAGGCCGTCCGCGCCGACCTGGTGGACACGACCGTCCGCGCGGTGAACCAGGTGCAGCAGGTGCTGGCCGCCTGGCAGGCCTGTGAGCGGCGCCTGAAGGCCACCTCCAGCCTCGCCCTGGTGGCGAACATCCAGGACGTCAGGACGCAGCTGGCAGCCCTGATGCCGGCGGGCTTCGTGACGCTCACCGGGCTGCGCAGGCTGCCGGACCTTATGCGCTACCTGGTGGCGGCCGACCGGCGGCTCCAGCAGATGCCCACGGGTGTCCAGCGCGACACGACGCGCATGCAGAAGGTCCACGAGATGCAGGACGAGTACGCGTGGCTGCTGGAGCAGCTGCCGAAGGGGCGGCCCGTCCCCGCCGCCGTCACCGACATCCGCTGGATGATCGAGGAACTGCGCGTCAGCTACTTCGCGCACGCGCTCGGCACGGCCTACCCGATCTCCGACAAGCGGATCGTGAAGGCGGTGGACGCGGCGGCCCCCTGATCGGTTCGACCGCACCCCCTGAGCTGCTGTACAGTCTGTTTCGCAGCCGCCGCAGAGCGGCCGCGAATCAAGGTCCTGTGGAGCAGTTGGTTAGCTCGCCACCCTGTCAAGGTGGAGGTCGCGGGTTCAAGTCCCGTCAGGATCGCAACAACGTCAGGGCCCGTATCCCCCAGGGGATACGGGCCCTGACGCGTTGGCGGGCGCGGCCGCCCGGGCGGGTTGGGGCTCCGGCGGCCCGACTGCCCACCGTCCGCGGCCCGGACGAGGACGAGGGCGCCGAGGAGGCCCCGGGGGAGGGCCGGGGGCGAGGGTGAGGGCGAAGGTGAGGCGAGGGCGCCGGGCGGCTCGTGCGACCGGCCGACGCGTGGACCCCGACGGCACCCCGTGTCTCTCCCTTTCCGCGAATCCCCCGTTCGCGTGATGGCCACCGCGAGCCACTTCCCCTTTACGGGGTGCATTGCCGGATGTACAAGAGTGATCATCTGTGACGGGTGTCACCGCACGAGTTTTTCGGACTCACACTTTTATCGCATCCATACGCACGCTCGATTTAATATGTGCAATGGTACCCACCCGATCGGACAGTCGACCGGCTTCCGGCACCCCCCTGACCTGGGCATAAAAAGATCGCGCTGGACCCGGCGGAGTCCAGCGCGATCGAACGACCCGGGACCTGTTGGGGCAGGTCGGGTCGTATGAAGCAATGTGGGTTTTCATCGGATTGGGGGACCCGACAGCGACCCGTTAAAGCGGGGTGTTTACGCGACCTCAGGCCTCGCTGCGCTGCTGCGGAATTCCCGCCAGCAGTGCGCGGACCTCGGCCTCGCGGTACCGGCGGTGTCCACCCAGGGTGCGGATGGACGTGAGCTTGCCAGCCTTGGCCCAGCGGGTGACCGTCTTCGGGTCCACGCGGAACATCGTGGCAACCTCAGCCGGGGTCAGCAGCGGCTCGGCATCAGGGGTGCGAGCGGTCATGAGCGGCCTCCTCGGGAGAACCGAACCATCTCGGTTCTTTCCTCTAAATTCTGCACCTTGGCCCGCGTTGCCCGAAATGGACATACGCGGGCCGAGTCGGTTATAGGACGAACGGCTTGTCCTCGGCACTACAACTACACCATCCGTCCAGCCTCGACGGCCAAACCGACGGAATTGCCCTCCGAGGTGTTCATCAGCGGCGGAAGCCCGATGGACCGTCCCATAACGGACAGTCACCCCACTGTGACGATCAGTCACAGAGCGATCAGGAGTCGTCAGACCCCCCGTAGAGTGCAATGCCGAGCATTCCGCCCTTAGTTGGGCGGAAGGAACCCTCCCCGGACTCCTTGTCCTATTTTGGCACGAGGGTAGGGGAAGGGCGCAAGGGTGTGGTTAGTGCGGTCCGTCACGCTTGGGCCAATGGCCCGTATCGGGACGTAGGTCCTGGCACTACGTCCCAAATGCCACGATCGGGCCTCTGATCAGCCAGTTTTGACCGAACGACCGATACGCGACGGTACGTACGGACTGCCAAAAGGTGAAACCAGCCACACCGGCGGTTTTCGGCCTAATTCGCGAAAAGCCGCTCTCGGACGGCCCTCCAACGCTCCGCAAGCCCAGCGCAGGTGTCCGCCGCCCCGTCGGTGTCACCCGCCCGGAGGGCCGCGATGCCCGCCGCGAGGTCCCCCGCCGAGTGGTCGGCGGCCAGCAGGTCCGCGGGCAGGGCGTGCACCAGCCCGCCGTAGTCGAGCTCGACCATTGAGCGCGGATGGAACTCCTCCAGCCAGCTCCCCACCTCCACCAGCCCCTCGGCGAGCATCCCGTACCCCTCCGCGGCGCGGAGGGTGCGCAGGGCCCGGGCCAGGCGCCGGCGCGCCTGCACCATCGGCGTCCGGTAGCGCAGCAGCTCCCCCGGCACGTACTCCCGCTCCTCGTCCGCCACCAGCACGAACCAGCGCAGCGGGATCTGCCACACCCCCGTACGGATCCACGGGCGCGCGTCCGGGTTCCGCTCGCGCCAGCGCCCGTACTCCTCGGCCGCCCGCCGGCGGGCCGCCGGCGGGAGCGCCGCGTCCAGCACCGGCGGCGGGAACTGCTCGGCCAGTTCCTCCAGCGCCAGCCAGCCGCGCAGCCGGGTGCGCCAGGGGCAGACCAGCAGCACCCCGTCGACCTGTGCCGTGAACGCGTCGGCGCTCTCGTGCGCCGGTACCCCGACCAGGGGGACCCGCACCAGTTCCGCCAGCGACCGGCGCAGTTCGTCCTGGGCGGTCGGGGCCGTCCCGCGCCGGGCGTACCGCGCCCAGTGCGTGCGCTCCGGCTCCGCGAAAGCGGCCAGGGGTTCGTAGACGCGCAGGTAGGAGGCGTACGGGACGGCCGGCGCCGAGCGGGCGGAGGGCAGCAGCGGATCGGAGGATTCGGTCACCCTGACGTACTCCCCCCTTCAGGGGCCCGGTTCACCTCCGGGCCGCCCGCCACCGGCCCGGCCCCCTCCCGTACTCCGGGAGTGTTTCGATCCCCGGACAGGTCACCCCCATCCGGCCCACAGGTCTTACGCTGCTCCCAGCACGCCCTCCCCCACCCGCAGGGGGGCGTCTTCCCGCCGCATCTCTTCCATGGGAGTCACCACCGTGACCGAAATGACCGACGGCGTCCTGCACACCCTGTTCCGCACGGAGCAGGGCGGCCACGAGCAAGTCGTGCTGTGCCAGGACCGAGCCACCGGCCTGAAAGCCGTCATCGCGATCCACTCCACCGCCCTGGGCCCCGCCCTCGGTGGTACGCGTTTCCACGCCTACGCCTCGGACGAGGAGGCCGTGCGCGACGCGCTCAACCTCTCGCGCGGCATGTCCTACAAGAACGCCATGGCCGGTCTCGGCCTCGGCGGCGGCAAGGCCGTGATCATCGGTGACCCCGACGTCATCAAGACCGAGGAACTCCTGGAGGCCTACGGCCGGTTCGTCGAATCCCTCGGCGGCCGATACGTGACCGCCTGCGACGTCGGCACCTTCGTCGCCGACATGGACGTCGTCGCCCGCGAGACCCGCTGGGCCACCGGCCGCTCCCCCGAGAACGGCGGCGCCGGCGACTCCTCGGTGCTCACCGCCTACGGCGTCTTCCAGGGCATGCGCGCCAGCGCGCAGCACCTGTGGGGCGACCCGACCCTGCGCGGCCGCAAGGTCGGCGTCGCGGGCGTCGGCAAGGTCGGCCACTACCTGGTGGAGCACCTGCTGGAGGACGGCGCCGAGGTCGTCATCACCGACGTCCGCCAGGAGTCGGTGCAGCGCATCCTCGACAAGCACCCGGGCAAGGTCACCGCGGTCGCCGACACGGACGCCCTGATCCGCGTCGAGGGCCTGGACATCTACGCCCCGTGCGCGCTCGGCGGCGCCCTGAACGACGAGACGGTCCCGGCCCTCACCGCCACCATCGTGTGCGGCGCGGCCAACAACCAGCTCGCCCACGCGGGCATCGAGAAGGACCTCGCGGACCGCGGCATCCTCTACGCCCCGGACTACGTGGTCAACGCGGGCGGGGTCATCCAGGTCGCCGACGAGCTGCACGGCTTCGACTTCGACCGGTGCAAGGTGCAGGCCACGAAGATCTTCGACACCACGCTGGAGATCTTCGCTCGTGCGAAGGCCGACGGCATTCCGCCGGCCGCCGCGGCCGACCGGATCGCCGAGCAGCGCATGGCCGACGGCCGCCGGACCCTCCCGGTGACGGCCTCCTAGGGGCCCTGGGGAAGGCCCGCCGGCGTGCGGCGAGACGGAACTCACTGCACTTCGGCGGGTCGCCCGCCAGGAACGGGTTAAAATCGCAGCTGACCAGCGAGGACGGGGCGCCTTGCTGGTTCTGCACCGGGGCGCGTCATGCGGGCGGCGTACCGTATGGCCGCGGAAGCAGGTACCGTTAAACCCCTACGGACGGTCTCTCCACGGAGAGCCCGCTCCGAACCATGAACGCGTGTCAGACTCTGGGGCCGTCGAGCCCCGTCACCGAGGGGGTCGAGCCATGGGGCGCGGCCGGGCCAAGGCCAAGCAGACAAAGGTCGCCCGCCAGCTGAAGTACAACAGCGGCGGGACTGACCTCTCGCGTCTGGCCAATGAGCTGGGCGCATCGCCGACAGAGCCGCTGCAGATCAGCGAGCCGGTCGAAGTCGATGACGAGATGGATGACGACGACGACCCGTACGCCAGGTACGCGGATCTCTACAACAGCGATGACGACGACGAGGACGACGAGTCCGGTCCGTCGGCTCAGCGTCGCGGCGCTTGACGCCCTGAGGCGTCTGCACGACACGGCACAGACTGAAACCCGGTCCAGGGCATAGCCCCGGGCCGGGTTTCAGTGCTGCTCAGCTCGCGTAGGAACCGGTGAGGGCCGCGCCCTCGGTGTGGTCGCCGCGGTCCAGGATCTCGCCCGCGACCCAGGCGTCGACGCCCCGGTCGGCCAGCGCGGTCAGCGCCACGTCCACCGACTCCTGCGGAACGACGGCCATCATGCCGACGCCCATGTTCAGGGTCTTCTCCAGCTCCAGCTGCTCCACCTGCCCGGCCTTGCCGACCAGGTCGAAGATCGCACCCGGGGTCCAGGTCGAACGGTCGACCGTGGCGTGGAGGTGGTCCGGGATGACCCGGGCCAGGTTCGCCGCCAGGCCGCCGCCGGTGATGTGCGAGTAGGCGTGCACCTCGGCCGTACGGGTGAGGGCCATGCAGTCCAGCGAGTAGATCTTGGTGGGTTCGAGCAGCTCCTCGCCGAGCGTCCGGCCGAGCTCCTCCACGTGACGGTCGAGCGACATGCCGGCACGGTCGAAGAGGACGTGACGGACCAGCGAGTACCCGTTCGAGTGAAGGCCGGACGACGCCATCGCGATGACGGCGTCACCCGTACGGATGCGATCCGCGCCGAGCAGCCGGTCGTACTCGACGACACCCGTGCCGGCGCCCGCCACGTCGAAGTCGTCCGGGCCCAGCAGACCGGGGTGCTCGGCGGTCTCGCCGCCCACCAGGGCGCAGCCGGCGAGCACGCAGCCCTCGGCGATGCCCTTGACGATGGCGGCGACACGCTCGGGGTGCACCTTGCCGACGCAGATGTAGTCGGTCATGAAGAGCGGCTCGGCGCCGCAGACGACGATGTCGTCCATGACCATCGCGACCAGGTCGTGGCCGATGGTGTCGTACACGCCGAGCTGGCGGGCGATGTCCACCTTGGTGCCGACCCCGTCGGTGGCGGAGGCGAGGAGGGGGCGCTCGTACCGCTTGAGGGCGGAGGCGTCGAAGAGGCCGGCGAACCCGCCGAGGCCGCCGAGGACCTCGGGGCGCTGCGTCTTCTTCACCCACTCCTTCATCAGCTCGACGGCGCGGTCTCCCGCTTCGATGTCGACGCCCGCGGCTGCGTAGCTGGCACCGGTGGTCTTCTCTGTCATGACAGGAGAGAGCTTTCGTGTCGTTACTGCGGTTGGTGCGGGGCCCTGGGAAAAGCCTGAAAGACAGGGCCCCGCGCAGGTCGAGCCGGGGACTTACGGGCGACGGAGCGCGTCGGCGGCGTCCGCGCCGCCGGCCAGCTCGGTCTCCAGGAGCTGCTTGCCGAGGAGCTGCGGGTCGGGGAGCTCCATCGGGTACTCGCCGTCGAAGCAGGCACGGCAGAGGTTGGGCTTCTGGATCGTCGTCGCCTCGATCATCGCGTCGATCGAGATGTACGAGAGGGAGTCCGCGCCCAGCGACGTGGCGATCTCTTCGACCGTCATGCCGTTGGCGATGAGCTCGGCCCGGGTGGCGAAGTCGATGCCGAAGAAGCACGGCCACTTCACCGGCGGCGAGGAGATCCGGATGTGGACCTCGGCCGCACCGGCCTCGCGGAGCATCTTGACCAGCGCGCGCTGGGTGTTGCCTCGGACGATCGAGTCGTCCACGACCACCAGGCGCTTGCCCCGGATGACTTCCTTGAGGGGATTGAGCTTCAGGCGGATGCCGAGCTGGCGGATCGTCTGCGAGGGCTGGATGAAGGTCCGGCCGACGTAGGCGTTCTTGACCAGGCCCGAGCCGTACGGGATCCCGCTGGCCTCCGCGTATCCGACCGCGGCGGGCGTGCCGGATTCCGGCGTCGCTATCACCAGGTCGGCTTCGACGGGGGCTTCCTTGGCCAGGCGCCGGCCCATCTCGACACGCGAGAGGTAGACGTTCCGGCCGGCGATGTCGGTGTCCGGGCGCGCCAGGTAGACGTACTCGAAGACACAGCCCTTGGGCTTCGCTTCCGCGAATCGGGAGGTGCGCAGACCGTTCTCGTCGATCGCGATGAGCTCGCCCGGCTCGACCTCGCGGACGAAGCTGGCGCCGCAGATGTCGAGGGCGGCGGTCTCGCTCGCGACCACCCAGCCGCGCTCCAGGCGGCCGAGGACCAGCGGGCGGATGCCCTGCGGGTCACGGGCGGTGTAGAGGGTCCCCTCGTCCATGAACACCAGCGAGAAGGCTCCCTTGACCTGAGGGAGGACCTTGGCGGCCGACTCCTCGATGGTCAGGGGCTTGCCGTCGTCGTCCACCTGGCCGGCCAGCAGGGCCGTGACCAGGTCGGTGTCGTTGGTCGCGGCCACCTGGGTGGCACGGCCGTCCTGACGGGGGAGGTCGGCGACCATCTCGGCGAGCTCGGCGGTGTTCACCAGGTTGCCGTTGTGACCCAGGGCCAGGGAGCCGTGGGCGGTCGCGCGGAAAGTGGGCTGCGCGTTCTCCCACACGGATGCGCCGGTGGTCGAATAGCGGGCGTGACCGACCGCGATATGACCTTGGAGCGAACCGAGGGAGGTTTCGTCGAAGACCTGGGAAACGAGTCCCATGTCCTTGAAGACGAGGATCTGGGAACCGTTGCTCACAGCGATTCCCGCGGACTCTTGTCCACGGTGCTGCAGCGCATACAGTCCGAAGTAGGTGAGCTTGGCGACCTCTTCACCCGGAGCCCAGACACCGAAGACGCCGCAAGCGTCCTGGGGGCCCTTTTCGCCGGGGAGCAGGTCGTGGTTGAGTCGTCCATCACCACGAGGCACGCTCCCGAGTGTAGGCGAGATCGACCACTGGTCCGAATTGGGGACGGCCGGGAAATGTCACAGCACAGAGGGTGACGGGACGCCTCCGTCTCGGTATTCGATCACCTTGTTGACACCTACGAAGGCATTCGTACAGGCTCTCGGTCCATGCAGCCTCTCGGTGACCGCGCCGTCACCCTCGTCGAGCGCCGGCACGTGGACCTCGTCCGTGTCGCGAGCGCCATCTGTCGCCGCTGCGCGTAGTCACAACTCTTCCTCTCCTTTTCCCTTTTCCGTTCCGCCCCGCCCCGCTCCCCCGTGCCGCGCGCCGTCCCGCGCCCCGCCCGGAGCCGGCCGGCGGACCGCGCCTTGGAGTACCTGTGTCTTCGTACGAGAACGAACTGTCCCGGCGTGCCTTCACGGGCGCCGTCGGTGTGACCGCGGCCGCCGCCGTGGGGCTGGGCGCGACCCCCGCCCGGGCCGCCGGGGAGCGGGAGGCGGGCCCCCGGGAGCGGGAGTTCCGGGCTGCCCGCAGCCGCCCTTCGCGCCGCCCGAACATCCTGTTCATCCTCGGTGACGACCTGGGCTGGGCCGACCTGTCCGCCTACGGTTCCCCGCACATCGAGACCCCCGAGCTGGACCGGCTCGCCCGCCAGGGCGTCCGTTTCACCGACGCCTACTCGGGCTCCGCCACCTGCTCGCCGACCCGGTTCAGCCTCTACACCGGCCGCTACCCGGCCCGGACCAGGGGCGGGCTGGCCGAGCCGATCGCCGACAGGTCCGCCGGGCTGGAGCCCACCCACCCGACGCTGGCCTCGCTGCTGAAGGCCTCCGGGTACGCGACCGCGCTGATCGGCAAGTGGCACGCCGGTCACCTGCCTGACCACAGCCCGACGAAGTCCGGCTGGGACGAGTTCTTCGGCAACTTCGGCGGGGCCCTGGAGTACTACTCCAAGCTGGGCCTCGGCGGCGAGTACGACCTCTACGAGGGCGACGCCGAGTACAAGGACCTGCGCTACTACACGCGGATCATCACCGAGCGGGCGAGCGAGTACGTCTCCCGCGACCACCACGGCCGGCCCTGGCTGCTGAACCTGAACTTCACGACCCCGCACTGGCCGTGGATCGCCGACGGGGACACCGCGCAGAGCGCCGAGATCGTCCGGCGGATCAGGGCGGGCGACGGGCGCGCCCTGTGGCACCAGGACGGGGGCTCGGTCGAGAAGTACAAGGAGATGGTCGAGGACCTCGACCGGTCGGTCGGCGAGGTGCTGAAGGCCCTGCGGCGGGCCGGACAGGAGGAGCACACCGTCGTGGTGTTCTCCAGCGACAACGGCGGTGAGCGGTTCTCCTGCACCTGGCCGCTGTCGGGCAGCAAGGCCTCCCTCCAGGAGGGCGGCATCCGGGTGCCGAACATCGTGCGCTGGCCGGCCCGGCTGGACGGCGGGCAGGTCAGCCACGTGCCGGTGTTCAGCCCGGACTGGACCGCGACCCTGCTGGAGATCGCCGGCGCCCGCCCGCACCCGGCCTACCCGCTGGACGGCGCCAGCCTGGCCGGGTACCTGCTGCGCGGCGAGAAGGCCCCCGAACGGGACCTGTTCTGGCGGGTCCGCGGAGAGCGGGCGCTGCGCCGCGGGGACTGGAAGTACTACCGCGGCAAGGCGGGCCGCGACCAGCTGTTCAACCTGGCCGCGGACATCCGCGAACAGGCCGACCGGGCCGCCGCCGAACCGGCCCGGCTGGCGGAGCTGCGCGCCGCCTGGGAGGCCGTGGACGCGGGCCTGCTGCCCTATCCGGTCTAGATCGTGTCGGGCTTCCGGGCTATTCGGCGTCGGAGGGGGCCTCGGCGACCAGGCCCTCGCCGTCCGCGGCGGTGAGGGTCAGCCGGCGGCCCTCGATCCTGGAGGTGAGCGGGCCGCTCGCGAACAGCTCGGTCAGCTTCCGCTCGACCTCGCCCGCCGGGCCGTCGCACGCCATCCGCGTGGTGGTGAGCGGCCCGAAGGTGAGCCGGTCCCCGTCGCGGGTGACCGGGGCGCTGAACCGGTTGCAGCCGAGGGTGCCGCTCGCGGTCAGGTCGGCCGCGAGGGTGAACCTGGCCGTGCCGGCGGCCCCGGCGGGCAGTGAGGACACCGACCCGCCGCTGATCAGGGACTGGACGGTCCACTCGACCGTGGTCAGCGGTGCGTCCGGGACGGCCGGCTCCGAGGTCATGGCGATGGTGCTCCCGTCGGCGGTCTTCAGGGTGAGCCGGTCCGGGCCGCGGTCGATGGTCAGCCGTCCGGTGAGCAGCTTGGCGAAGGCCGTCTCGAACTCCATGTCCGCGCAGGCCATGGTGGTCGTGGCGCCGGGCGTCACGGTCACCGCGGAGGTGCCCGCGAAGGCCGCGGTGGCCGTGAAGCCGTTGCAGCCGTAGTTGCCCTTGATCTCCTTCTCGGCGATGTCGAGACGGGCCGTTTCGGGGGCGTGCAGGGTGCGGCCGCCCGTGGTCAGGGACTCCACGGACCAGCGGCCCACGGGGTCGGGCAGCACCGCGCCCGCGCCGGCGCCCTGCCCGTCCTGGCCGCAGCCGGCCGCGGCGAGGGCGAGTACGAGGGCCAGCCCCGCGGGGATGTGGACGTGCCGGAGGGTACACATGTCCCTGGGACGGATGCGCCGGGTGGTCGGTTCCCTCATCTCCGCGGCCCCGCTCAGCTCATCAGGGGCAGCAGCGCCGACAGGTCGGCGCGTTCGCCGCCGGCCCGCACGCCGGCTCCGTCGAGCGCCGCGGCCCAGGTCGTACGGCCGGTGGCGAGCCGGATCCAGGTCGGCGGGTCGGTCTCCACCACGTTCGGCGGGGTGCCGCGGGTGTGCCGCGGGCCCTCGATGCACTGGACCACCGCGAAGGGCGGGATGCGCACCTCGACGGACCCGCCGGGCGCCCGCAGGGCGAGGGAGTCGGCGAGCAGCCGGGTGCAGGCGGCCAGTGCCTGCCGTTCGACCGGGATGTCCAGCCCTGCGGCGCGGTTCAGGTCGTCGGTGTGGACGACCAGCTCCACGGTCCGGGTGACCAGGAAGTCGGCCAGGGTCATGTCCCCGACCCACAGCCGGAGCACGCGCCCGCCCGGGTTGGCGTCGAGTTCCCGGGCCATGGCGGCGGCCGCCCGGTCGTACAACTCGGGCAGGGGGGCGCCGGTCAGGGTCTCCCGGGCCGCCTCGGAGATCTTCCCGGCCAGGGAGGCGGTGGCGAAGGGCCACTCGACGGCGGTCAGCTCGGGGACGGCGGCGGGCGGCCGCGCGAGTCCCGCGGCCAGCGACTCCGCGATCCAGGCGACGTGCGCGGCGAGGTCGGCGACGGTCCAGTCCCCGAGCCCGCTGGGGCGTTCCAGCTGCTCGGGGCCCAACTCCCGGACCGCCCGTCGGACATGGCCGAACTGTGCGATCACGGCCGCCCTGATCTTGGCGTCGTCGTACTTGCGGGTCCTGGGTGCCATGCCCGCAGTCTGCCCGATCAGTCGCCGCCGCAGCCGCCGCCGCAGCTGCTGCCGCAACTGCTGGAGCAGCTGCTGCCGCAGCCGCCGGAGGATCCGCAGGAACTTCCCGAGCCGCTCGACCGATCGGCCGCGCGCTGCCTGCGCTTCTCGTCCTCGGCCCGCCGCTTGAGGGTGTGGGAGGTGCGGGCCGGACGCCACGGGCGCAGGCGGTGCCGGCGGAAGGGCATCAGCGGCACGGCGCAGACGGCGTCGGTGAGGGTGCGGTCGTCGCCGTAGACGGCGTGCCGCAGGATCACCTCGGCGCCCTCGCAGGGCACCCCGTACATCACCGCCTCGTAAGGCTCGGCGCGCGCGTCGATGTCGTGGTGGTCGGTGCGCAGCCGGTCCGCCGCTCCGGCGAGGAGGGTCGTGGCCCGGGAGCGGCGGTGCCGGTCGTCGAACCGGTCCCGGAAGGCGATCAGCGGCGGGGCGGTCGTGGTGTCGGCGTCGGCGACCAGCCAGAGCGGGCCGAGGAGGACCGCGCGCACTCCGACGCGGACCACCGGCTGGGGCCCGCGGTGCAGCCGCCGGGCGGCGCGCCGCGCCGTGAGGCCCCGGCCGAGCAGCGGGACGCCGGGGGTGAGCAGGAGCAGGGCCGTGACCTGCGAGTCCGTCCCGTCGAAGGGGTCCTGCGGACTCGCTCCGAGGTCCTGCGCCAGGGTCCACGCCAGCACGGCGCCGGCGGCCAGGCACAGCGCCGCCCCGGCGATCAGGAGCCGCCGCCCGCGGCGGCGGTGGCCGTCCGGCAGGTTCTCGGGGATCGCCGCGCGGGTGCCCCCGGCGGCGGCGAGGAACAGCGCGCGCTGCCGCCGCCGCGCGCGCAGCCGGAGCGCGGACCCGGTGAACGCCCAGGCGCACAGGACGAGGACCAGTACGGCGCTTGCGAGGCCGGCGTCGTCGGCGGGGTCGAGCGCGGAGAGGTCACGTACGGCATCCGTGGCGATCACGGGGGCGGACAGCAGGGTGGCGGCCGGCAGGAACCGGTACCAGGCGGGGAGGGACAGCAGGAGGACGACCGGGACGTAGCCGGCCCAGGAGGTGCCGCGTCCGGGGGCGTCCGAGTCGGACAGGGCCAGGAGGGAGAGCGAGAGGAGCACCAGCGGCACGAGGATCCAGCCGGTGGTGACGGGAGCGAAGAGGGCCGGGACGCGCGCGTCGAGCCAGCGCTGGGCGTCCTTGACGTGCCAGGGAGGGGCGCCGCCGTCGGGTATCGCGGCGTCCGGCAGGTGCTTGACGATGCTCACGCGGTCAGTATGCGGAGCGCTCGTCCGGGCGCCAGGGCCGTCGTGCCACGGAATCGCAACGGCCGGTTCGGCGGTGCACGGCCGGGGCCCCGCACGGATGATCCGTGCGGGGCCCCGGTCGTGTTCGGGCCGTTCGGGCCGCCGATCAGGCCAGCAGGGCCGGGATCGTCGCCTCGTGGGCCTCGCGGAGCTCGGCCAGGGACAGGCTGAACTCGCCCTGGATCTCGATCTCGTCGCCGTCCACCACGCCGATGCGGGCGACCGGCAGGCCGCGCGCACCGCACATGTCGGTGAAGCGGAGCTCCTCGCTGCGCGGGACGGCCACGACGGCCCGGCCCGCGGACTCGGAGAAGAGGAACGTGAAGGCGTCCAGTCCCTCGGGGACCACGACGCGCGCGCCGTTGCCGCCCTTGAGGCAGGACTCGGTGAGCGCCTGGATGACGCCGCCGTCGGACAGGTCGTGCGCGGCGTCGATCATGCCGTCGCGCGAGGCCGAGATCAGGATCTCGGCGAGCAGCTTCTCGCGGCCCAGGTCCACCTTCGGCGGCAGTCCGCCGAGGTGGTCGTGGACGACCTGCGACCACGCCGAACCGCCGAACTCCTCGGCGGTGTCACCGAGCAGGTACAGCAGCTGGCCGGCCTCCGCGAACGCCATCGGCGTACGGCGGTTGACGTCGTCGATCACGCCGAGCACGGCCACGACCGGGGTCGGGTGGATCGCGACGTCGCCGGTCTGGTTGTAGAGCGAGACGTTGCCGCCGGTCACCGGGGTGCCCAGCTCCAGGCAGCCGTCCGCGAGACCGCGGGTGGCCTCGGCGAACTGCCACATGACGCCCGGGTCCTCGGGGGAGCCGAAGTTCAGGCAGTCGGAGATCGCCAGGGGCTTGGCACCGGTCGCGGCGACGTTGCGGTACGCCTCGGCCAGGGCCAGCTGCGCGCCCGTGTACGGGTCGAGCTTGGCGTAGCGGCCGTTGCCGTCGGTGGCCATGGCGACGCCGAGGTTGGACTCCTCGTCGATGCGGACCATGCCCGCGTCCTCGGGCTGCGCCAGGACGGTGTTGCCCTGCACGAAGCGGTCGTACTGGTCGGTGACCCAGGACTTGGAGGCCTGGTTCGGGGAGGAGACCAGGGCCAGGACCTGCGCGCGCAGCTCCTCGGAGGTCTGCGGGCGGGGCAGCTTGCCCGCGTCGTCGGCCTGGAGCGCGTCCTGCCAGTCGGGACGGGCGTAGGGGCGGTGGTAGACCGGGCCCTCGTGGGCGACGGTGCCCGGGGGCACGTCCACGATCTGCTCGCCGTGCCAGAAGATCTCCAGGCGCTCGCCCTCGGTCACCTCACCGATGACGGTGGCGATGACGTCCCACTTCTCGCAGATCTCCATGAAGCGGTCGACGTGCTGCGGCTCGACGATCGCGCACATGCGCTCCTGCGACTCGCTCATGAGGATTTCCTCGGGCGAGAGCGTCGCGTCGCGCAGCGGGACGGTGTCGAGCTCGACGCGCATGCCGCCGGAGCCGGCGGAGGCCAGCTCGGAGGTGGCGCAGGACAGCCCGGCGCCGCCGAGGTCCTGGATGCCCGCGACCAGCTTCTCCTTGAAGATCTCCAGGGTGCACTCGATGAGGAGCTTCTCCTGGAAGGGGTCGCCGACCTGGACGGCGGGGCGCTTGGTGGGCTTCGAGTCGTCGAACGTCTCCGAGGCCAGCACGGACACGCCGCCGATGCCGTCGCCGCCCGTGCGGGCGCCGTAGAGGATGACCTTGTTGCCGGGGCCGGAGGCCTGGGCGAGGTGGATGTCCTCGTGCTTCATGACGCCGATGCAGCCTGCGTTGACCAGCGGGTTGCCCTGGTAGCAGGCGTCGAAGACGACCTCGCCGCCGATGTTGGGCAGGCCCAGGCAGTTGCCGTAGCCGCCGATGCCCGCGACGACGCCCGGCAGGACGCGCTTGGTGTCGGGGTGGTCGGCCGCGCCGAAGCGCAGCGGGTCGACGACGGCGACCGGGCGGGCGCCCATGGCGAGGATGTCGCGGACGATGCCGCCGATGCCGGTGGCCGCGCCCTGGTAGGGCTCGATGTAGCTCGGGTGGTTGTGCGACTCGACCTTGAAGGTGACCGCGTAGCCCTGGCCGACGTCGACGACGCCGGCGTTCTCGCCGATGCCGACGAGCATGGCGTCGTTCTCGGGCGCCTTCTCGCCGAACTGCTTCAGGTGGACCTTGCTGCTCTTGTACGAGCAGTGCTCGGACCACATGACCGAGTACATGGCCAGCTCGGCGCCGGTCGGGCGGCGGCCGAGGATCTCCCGGATCCGGGCGTACTCGTCCTCCTTGAGGCCGAGTTCCTTCCAGGGCTGGGAGGCGTCCGGGGTTTCGGTGGCGTTCTTGACGGTGTCGAGGCTCATGCGCTGACCAGCTTCTTCAGGACCGACGTGAAGAACGGGAGGCCGTCGGTGCCGCCGGTCCCGATCAGCGGCTCGACCGCGTGCTCGGGGTGCGGCATGAGACCGACGACGTTGCCCTGGGCGTTGGTGATCCCGGCGATGTCGCGGAGCGACCCGTTCGGGTTCACGTCCAGGTATCGGAAGGCCACACGGCCCTCGGCCTCCAGTTCGTCGAGCGTGCGCTCGTCGGCGACGTACCGGCCGTCCATGTTCTTGAGCGGTACGGAGATCTCCTGGCCGGCGGTGTAGTCGCCGGTCCACGCGGTCTCCGCGCTCTCCACCCGCAGCTTCTGGTCGCGGCAGATGAAGTGCAGGTGGTTGTTGCGGAGCATCGCCCCCGGCAGCAGGTGGGCCTCGGTGAGGACCTGGAAGCCGTTGCAGATGCCGAGGACGGGCATGCCGGCCCTGGCCTGCTCGATGATGGTCTCCATCACCGGCGAGAAGCGGGAGATGGCCCCGGCGCGCAGGTAGTCCCCGTAGGAGAAGCCGCCCGCGAGGACGACCGCGTCGACCTGGTGCAGGTCCTTGTCGCGGTGCCAGAGCGGGACCGGCTCGGCCCCCGCGAGGCGGACGGCGCGCAGCGAGTCACGGTCGTCGAGCGTTCCGGGGAACGTGACGACACCGATGCGAGTGGTCACCGTCAGGCCTCGACCTTCACGGTGAAGTCTTCGATGACGGTGTTGGCGAGGAACGTTTCGGCCATCTTGTGGATGCGGTCGAGGGCGGCCTGGTCGACCGGTCCCTCCACTTCCAGTTCGAAGCGCTTCCCCTGACGGACGTCGGCGATGCCCTCGAAGCCCAGGCGCGGCAGTGCACGCTGCACCGCCTGGCCCTGGGGGTCGAGGATCTCCGGCTTGAGCATGACGTCGACTACGACGCGTGCCACTGGCACTCCCGATGAGGTGGTTGGTGCAAGGCGGTTCCATCAGCGTACCCGGCCGAAATTTCTACGCGGGTAGATATCGGACGGCCTTGATCACCGCGCCGTTTCGGCTTCACCAACGCTTCGCAAAATCCCCAGGAAAACCACGTACCCGGCATTGCGGCGGGACACGCGGAGAGAATTAACTGAGCTTCGCAATGCAATGGGAATCGGGGTACAAAGGAATCAACCGGGATTCCGGCCGAAAGTTGGATTGCCCCAAAACATCCGAACAGGCGACATCGCCGCACGTCAGCAGCTGGCGGCGTCGCACGAAGGGACCGATATCCGTGGCGCAGCGCGTAGTGGTCACGCTCTCCGACGACATCGATGGCGGAGAAGCGGCGGAACGGTCATGTTCGCCCTGGACGGTAAGTCGTACGAGATCGACCTCAATGTGGCCAACGCAAAGAAACTGCGGAAGAGCCTGGAGCCGTTCGTGGCCGCCGGCCGCCGCCAGTCGCGCTCGGGGAAGACCTTCAAGCACACCTCGGTCGCCCCCGACCCGGCGGTCGTCCGCGCCTGGGCCCGGTCCAACCAGCACGACGTGCCGCCGCGGGGCCGCATCCCCAAGAAGATCTACGAGGCCTACAACGCGGCCCACTGAGGGCCGATTTGCCATCCACCCCCTCCCTTCGGCTAATGTGTGGATCACGCCGAGGGGCGAGGCCGCAGGTCAGAGCCTCCGAGGTCGTGCGGGTGTAGTTCAGTAGCAGAACATCCCTCTTCCAGAGGGAAGGCGCAGTGTGCGATTCCTGTCACCCGCTCTGCATGACTTTCCGACCACTCCGGTGGATCGGGTAGAGTGATGCACGTACTGCCCCGGCAGTGCACTGCTTGCGGACGTAGCTCAGTTGGTAGAGCACCACCTTGCCAAGGTGGATGTCGCGCGTTCGAGTCGCGTCGTCCGCTCTGTGAGAAGAAGGCCCCGATCATTGCGATCGGGGCCTTCCTCGTATTCCGTGCACCGCGCCGCCGGACACCCTGACAAATGTCATCGCCGGCCGTGACAGCCCGCACTGCCGGGCCGCGCCGGGGGCCGTGACGCTTGGGTCATGACTGACACCGTGATCGAAGCGCGGGACCTGCGCCGCGGCTACTCCGGGGGATTCCAGGCCGTACGGGGCGTCTCCTTCTCCGTGGCCAGGGGCGAGGTCTTCGCCCTGCTCGGCACCAACGGCGCGGGCAAGACCTCCACCGTCGAGCTGCTGGAGGGACTGGCCGCGCCGAGCGGCGGACAGGTCCGCGTCTTCGGCCTCGACCCGTACGCCCGACGGGCCGAGGTCCGTCCGCGCACCGGGGTCATGCTCCAGGAGGGCGGCTTCCCCTCCGACCTGTCGGTCACCGAGACCGTGCGGATGTGGGGCGGGGTCACCACCGGTGCCCGCCCGGCGGCCGAGGTGCTGGAACTGGTCGGCCTGGCCGCCCGGTCCTCCGTACGCGTCAAGCAGCTGTCCGGTGGTGAGCGGCGGCGCCTGGACCTGGCGCTCGCCCTGCTCGGCCGGCCCGAGGTGCTCTTCCTCGACGAGCCGACCACCGGCATGGACCCCGAGGGGCGCCGGGAGACCTGGGCCCTGGTCCGCGCCCTGCGCGCGCAGGGCACCACGGTGCTGCTGACCACGCACTACCTGGAGGAGGCCGAGGAACTCGCGGACCGCCTCGCGATCCTCCACGAGGGCGAGCTCGTCCTGTCCGGCACCCCGGCCGAGGTGACCGCCACCCGGCCGGCCCGGATCCGCTTCACCCTGCCCGCCGGGGTGCCCGCGGCCCGGCTCCCGTTGACGCTGCGCGCGGCGGCCTCCGGGCAGCGCGTGGAGATCCGTACCGCACGCCTCCAGGCCGACCTGACCGAGCTGCTCGGCTGGGCCCGGGAGACCGGCGTCGAACTGGCCGGACTCGACGCCCGGTCCGCCTCCTTGGAGGAGGCCTTCCTGGAGATCGCACACAGCCGCCGCGGCGCCGGCGGCCGTACCGAGGACACGATGGCGGGGACCCGATGAACACGCTCACCCTGAACGCCGGCCGGATCACCGCACTGGGCCGCTCCGAACTCACCCTGCTGGTGCGCAACCGGGCCACGCTCGCCCTGGCCCTGCTGATGCCGCTGGCGATGGTGTTCGTCCTGCGCTCCTCCCTCGACGACTCCGAGGGTGCCCGGGCGGTCGGCGAGGCCACCCTGACCGGCGGGACCGGGATGGTGCTGCTCCTCGTCGTCCACATGAACCTCGTCTCCTCCTACGTCGCACGCCGCGAGGAACTCGTCCTGAAGCGGCTGCGGACCGGCGAGGCGAGCGACGTGGAGATCCTGTCCGGTACCGCCCTGCCCGCCGCCGCCCTGGCGCTCGCGCAGATCGCCGTCCTCGCGGTCGCCGGAGCGGCCGTCCTGGACGTGGGCCCGCCGCGCCACCCGCTGCTGATCGCGGCGGCCGTCCTGGCCGGAGTCCTGCTGCTCGCCGCGCTGTCCGCGCTGACCAGCTCCTTCACGCGCACCGTGGAGACCGCGGGCCTCACCACGCTGCCGCTGTTCCTGGCGAGCGTGCTCGGCTCGGGGGTGTTCGCGCCGGTGGACTCCCTGCCCGATGCGGTCGCCCCGGTGTGCGAACTGCTGCCGCTGAGCGGTGTGATGACGCTCGTGCGGGCCGGCTGGAGCGGCGGCGCGGCGGGCGGGGACCTGCTGGGGGCCGCGCTCACCACGCTGGTCTGGATCGTGATCAGCGTGTTTGCTGTCCAGCGGTGGTTCCGCTGGGAACCGCGCCGCTAGAACGAGTCGGGGGACGGGCCTGTGCCGAAGTTGACGGGGTGGTGGAAGAACCGCAGCAGTGCGGGGAAGATCGAGCTGTACACGCGGGGGTCGTTCCACCTCTTCGTGCTCCTGGAGATCACGTCCTTCGGAGTGGCACCGGTGGCCTCCGCGGCCGGCAGGAGCTCCTTCGTGGTGCCCGTGTCGCTCTTCGTGCTGCTGTGCGCCCACGCGGTCCTGTGCGGGGTGCTCACCTCCAAGGCGCTGCACTGGGTGGTGGGCCGGCGCGAGCGCCCCACCCGGCTGGCGGTGGCGACGGCCGCCGTGACGGCCGCCGCCGCCGTGGGCGTCCTGATCCTCCGAGCGACCGGCCACATCACCGAAGCGGCCGTGGCACCGACGCTGGTGGCGGGGCTGACCTGGTTCGCCTCCGGATCCCTGGTGCTGTGCCTGCGGTCCGTCAAGCGCATGTGGTACGTCCCGTCGGCGGCCGCGTTGACGACGGCACTGGCCGTCCTGGCCGTGGGCATGCCCGTCACGAAAGCACTCGGGTACGCCCTCGGCGTGCTGCTGGGCAGCCTGTTCTTCGGCGCGACCTGCGGGTTCTCCGCCTGGCTGCTGACCACGGTCTACGAGCTCGACCGCTCCCGCGAGGTCCAGGCCCGTCTCGCGGTGGCGGAGGAGCGGCTGCGCTTCGGCCGCGACCTGCACGACGTGATGGGCCGCAACCTGGCCGTCATCGCCCTCAAGAGCGAGCTGGCGGTCCAGCTGGCCCGCCGCGAACGGCCGGAGGCCGTGGAGCAGATGATCGAGGTCCAGCGGATCGCCCAGGAGTCCCAGCGGGAGGTGCGGGACGTGGTGCGGGGCTACCGGGAAGCGGACCTCGCCGTGGAACTGGAAGGTGCGCGCGGCGTGCTCACCGCGGCCGGTATGGACTGCCGCGTCGACTTCGGCGCCGGGCCCGAACTGCCCGCCGAGGTCCAGTCGGCACTCGGCTGGGTGGTCCGCGAGGCCACGACGAACGTACTGCGGCACGGGGACGCGCAGCGCTGCGAGATCCGGCTGACGGCCCTGGAGGGCGGATCCGTGACGCTGGTGGTGGAGAACGACGGGGCCCCGGGAGCCCCGGCCGGGCCGCCCGGCTCGGGGCTGGCCGGGCTGCGCGAACGGCTCGCCGCACTGGACGGGACGCTGCAGGCCGGGCTGGTCGGCGACGGCCTGTTCCGGCTGCGGGCACAGATCCCCGGCCCACGACTGGAAGAACTGGAGGTGCGGGCGTGAGCCCCGTACGCGTACTGCTCGCCGACGACGAACACCTGATCCGCGGGGCGCTGGCCGCGCTCCTCGCGCTGGAGGACGACCTCCTCGTGGTCGCGGAGGCGGCCTCGGGGCCCGAGGCGCTGGCGATGGCCCGGGCGCACCGGCCGGACGTGGCGGTGCTGGACCTGCAGATGCCGGGGGCGGACGGTGTGAGCGTCGCCACAACGCTGCGCGCCGAACTCCCCGACTGCAAGGTCATGATCGTGACCAGTCACGGGCGGCCCGGGCACCTGAAACGGGCCCTGGCCGCGGGCGTGCGGGCCTTCGCCCCGAAGACGGTCTCGGCGCAGCGGCTGGCCGAACTGATCCGGACCGTGCACGCCGGAGGCCGTTACGTGGACCCGGAGTTGGCGGCCGACGCGATCAGCGCGGGGGACTCCCCGCTGACCGCCCGGGAGGCCGAGGTACTGGAGCTCGCGGGGGACGGCGCGCCGATCGCGGAGATCGCGGAACGGGCCTCGCTCTCGCAGGGGACGGTGCGCAACTACCTCTCCTCGGCGGCCACGAAGCTGGGTGCCGAGAACCGGCACACCGCAGTGCGTCTCGCACGGGAGCGAGGTTGGGTATAGTAGGTCTCGCCTTACGGCGCCTGCGGACATAGCTCAGTTGGTAGAGCACCACCTTGCCAAGGTGGATGTCGCGCGTTCGAGTCGCGTTGTCCGCTCTGTAAGGAAGAAGCCCCGGTCCTCGGACCGGGGCTTCTCTCGTTCCTACACCCAGTCCGTGCCGGTCAGGCGCTCGTACGCCTCGATGTACTTGGCGCGGGTCTGCGCGACGACCTGGGTCGGCAGGGCCGGCGGCGGGAGTTCGCCCTTCGGGTCCCAGCCGGAGGCCGCGGAGGACAGCCAGTCGCGGACGTACTGCTTGTCGAAGGAGGGCTGCGAGCGGCCCGGCTCCCACTGGTCGGCCGGCCAGAAGCGGGACGAGTCCGGGGTCAGGACCTCGTCCGCGGCGACCAGAGTCCGGTCCTTCGGGTCGAAACCGAACTCGAACTTGGTGTCGGCCAGGATGATCCCGCGCTCGCGGGCGATGTCCCGGGCCCGGGAGTACACGGCGAGGGTGGTCTGGCGCAGCAGTGCGGCCGTCTCGACACCGGTGGTGCGCGCGACCTCCTCGTAGGACACGTTCTCGTCGTGCTCGCCGACCTCGGCCTTGGCGGCCGGCGTGAAGATCGGGCCGGGCAGCTCGGAGCCGTCCACGAGACCCTCGGGCAGGCCCAGTCCGCAGACCGTACGGGTCTTGTTGTACTCGGCGAGACCGGAGCCGGCGAGGTAGCCGCGGGCCACGCACTCGACCGGGACCATGTCGAGGTTCTTGCAGACCAGCGTGCGGCCGGCCCAGTCGGCGGGGGCGGCTGCGGGCAGCTCGGTGGAGATGACGTGGTTCGGGACGAGGTCCGCGAGCTGGTCGAACCACCACAGGGAGAGCTGGGTCAGGACGCGGCCCTTGTCCGGGATCTCGGTGGGCAGCACCCAGTCGTAGGCGGAGATGCGGTCGCTGGCGACCATGACGAGGCGGCCGTCCTCGTCCCGGTAGAGGTCGCGCACCTTGCCGGTGTGGAGGTGGACGAGGCCCGGAACCTGAACCGGCTCGGGCTTTTCGACGAATCCGGACACGGGGTCTCCCTGTGGTTCTGTATGAAGCGCACACCGATTCTCGCGCACCGGCGCCCCCTCCCGCGGACAGGGGTGCGTCGGGCGGGGGCAGCCGTGTCGGTGGAGCCGTGTCGGTCACGCCTGCGCAGCCGCCGCAGTCGGGCGTGCGCAGCCGCGTCAGTCGCGCTTGCAGATCCGGTCGAGGAGGTTGGCCGTGGCGCGCTGCACGCGTTCGTCCACGTGGCCGGGGCGGTCCAGGGCCGGCGACCAGGCGAACGTCCCGGAGGCGAAGACCAGCGCCCCGCTCGGCGCCCGGTAGAGGGAGGTCTCCTGGTGGCGCCGCTGCCCCTCGGTGTCCAGGTACGGGGAGTGCGCGAGCAGGATCCGGTCCTGGTGTTCGGGGAGCTGCGTGCGCGGGAAGTAGCGGTCGGCCTCGCCCGCGACCAGGCCGGGCAGCTCGTCGTTCTCCCCGGCGCCGGTCGCGTCCCACAGCCAGTGCGTGGCGTTGCGGACGATCAGCGGCGCCGGGTCCGGGACCCGGCCCGCGTACTGGATGCCGAGGAGCTGCTGCTCCGGGCGGTCGACCTCGCGCCAGAGGCTGGGACGGCCGGGTCCGCGGCGTTTTCGGCAGGTGAGCAGCCGGTCCTCGACCCCGGAGGGCGAGGGGGCCAGCTCGACCTGCCAGTACATGGTGTTCGCGGAGAGGAAGACGAGGGAGGTGCCGTGGCTGCGGGCCCGCTCGACGGCGCGGCGCATGGGCGCCGACCAGTATTCGTCGTGGCCGGGGAAGACCAGGCCGCGGTAACGGGTGGGGTCGACGCGGCCGGCGTGCAGGTCGCGGGTGTCGGCGTAGGCGATGTCGTAGCCGTAGCGCTCGGCCCAGCGGATGAAGTCGTAGGCGTGGCCGACGTGCAGGGGCAGCCCGGCGCCCGCGTAGGGCCGGTCGAAGGAGACGGTGACGGCCGCGTCCTGCTCGCCGAGGAGCCGGCCCGCCTCGTCCCAGGCGTGGTAGAGGCTCGCGCCGGTCCGGCCGTCCTCCGGGTAGAGGTTGTACGCCTGCCAGGTGATGTCCGGGAGCAGGAGCAGCAGGTCGGCGGGGTGGTCGTCGCGGACCGTGAACGGGATGTGGGAGCGGTAGCCGTCGGCGGTGGTCAGGACGGCGACGTACGCGCCGACGCTCCAGTACGACGGGACCTGCAGGCGCCAGGAGAGCCACCAGTGGTGGCAGGAGACGGTGCGGTCCGCGGCGAGGGGGGCGGGCTGGACGATGCCGGACAGGCGCGGGCTGGTGGTGATCTTCGAGGCGCCGTCGCCGCCGTAGTGGCCGATCCGGTACACGTCGACGGAGAACTGCTGGGGCGGGTCGACGGTGATGTGGAAGTCGATGGCCTCGCCCGGCGCGACGGCGCCGTTCGAGGCGAAGCCCTTGATCTGGCGGTGCACGTCGTCGGCCGTGCGGGGGCCGCCGTTGCCGCGGGCGCGGGGGATCTGGCCGGTCCCGGCGGCCGCGGCGGCCGGGTCGACGTACCAGGGGACGACCTGACCGGTGTCGTCGAAGTAGAGCTCGCTGCCCCGGAACCAGGGCAGGGGACCCTGCCCGAAGGGGTCGTTCACCGCGTGCGCGAGCGCACCCGACTCCCAACGCCGGATCTGGTCCGTACCCATGACCGCTCCCCTCCCTCGCTCCCCCGGCCGGCGTGCATCGCCTCGGTGCATGGCGCGCATTGCGCCGGTGCGGCACTTCTCGGACATCCGCTCCGGGGTCATCCAGCCGCGACCGGTCCCAGCACATCACATTACGCACGCAGTCCGTCACCGTTCGTCGCGAATTGGCGCGACCGGAACCGTCCCGGCCGACCACGATCGGCTCAGACGAGGCGGACCGGCTTCTCCGTGCGGACACCCAGGGCCGACAGCCACTCCCGCAGGGGCGCCGGGTCGCCGTCCTCGACCAGGCAGAGCACCCGGGGGGCCAGATCGGTCCGGCGGTCGCCGCCGACCAGCAGGACGGGACCGTCGAGCCAGTCCATGCCGGGGGCCGCCCCGGCCGAGTCCACGGCGGCGCAGCACACCATCGCCGTCACGTGGTCGGCCAGCAGGTCCCGGCCGCTGCGCGGCGGCTGGAGCGGGAACAGCGGTACGGCGTCGGCGCCGCGGGCCTCCCCGGCCCCGGCCGCGGATCCCGCCGCGCGCTCCTCGCGGGCCAGGTCGGCGCTGAGCCGGCCCGCCAGGGCCTCACCGAGCGCCCCTTCTCCCGCGGCGTTCGTCAGACAGCCCAGCACCCGCTCCAGCGTGGGCCCGGCGAAGCCGTCCACGGCGGGCGGCGCGGCGTCGGCCGCCTCGATCGTGGCGGGTCCCGCAGCAGCGGCAGCAGCGGGTGAACCGGCGGCTCCGGCAGCGGCGGAAGCCCGCGCGGCGGGGGCCACGGGGCCGGAACCGGCCGGGCTCGCGGAGCCTGCGGCCGCGGTGGTTCCGGTGGAGCCGTGCGGCCCGGTCGACCCCGGGGGCCGGCCCCCGGGACCGACGAGCGCGTCCAGGGCCGCGTGCAGGCGGGCGGCCTCCGCACGCCAGGTGCGGTCCACGACCTCTTCCGGATAGGCGGTCCACTCCACCGGCGACCAGTCCGGCCCGGCCTCGGCCGGACCTCCGTGGAAGAGCCGCGCGGCCAGCAGCGAGGTCGCCTCGTCGATCGCGCCGGGCTGCTCCAGCAGGTCGCAGGCGGGCCGCTCGCCGAGCCGCGAGGTGAAGCCCTCGGCCAGCCGGTCCCGCCGCGACAGCTCGGTCAGCGCCGAGACCACCCCGGCGTCCAGGTGCGCCGGCCAGCGGCCCATCCGCCAGGCGGGCAGGGCGACCCGGGTCAGCAGCCGGTCCCAGCCCGCATAGGCGAGGCCGACCTGCTCCTGGGCGACGATGCGCAGCCCGTAGTCCACATCCTGTGCACGGTCCGAAGCGGCGGCGGCCACCCCGCGCTCCATCTCGGCGGCGTCCGTCCGGCACAGCCTCAGCAGCAGCCGGGCCGGGGCGGCGATCCAGCCGAGCCCGCGGCGGCCGCCCACGTCCACCGCGGCGTCCAGACCCCGTACGAAGCCGCGCGCGTCGGCTATGTCCGGGTGGGCGGAGGGGCCCGTACCGGCGACGACCGGCGCGAGGACCGCCCGCAGTTCCGCGACCCGCATCCACCACAGGAACGGCGAGCCGATCACCAGCACGGGAGCCGCACCGGCCGCGGACCGGGGGCCGCCGGCTGATGCCGGCCCGGCGGTGGGCCGCGTGGGTGCGGTCCTCCAGCCAGCTGTCGCAGTCCGGGGTCAGGGCTATCGCGGAGGGCGGCGGCACGTCCATGCGGTCGGCCAGGTCCCGCACCAGGCGGTAGAGATCGGGGGCGGCGGCCTCGGACAGCGGCACCGTCGGCGTCACCGCCGGGCTCGCCCGCAGCACCACGGCGGCGAAGGTCCCGCCGAGCAGCAGCACCAGCGCCGCGACCGCGCACACCACGAGGGTCACGGTGCCCCAGGGCGCACCGGCCAGCCGGCCCGTGGCCCGGGCGGCCACCAGCACCACCGCCACGGCGGCGGGCAGCAGTGCGACGGCCAGGGCCCGGCTGCGCACGCGCAGCACGGCCAAGGCGCGGGACCGTGCGGACGGAACGCCCGCCTCCATGGTCGAACCGAATCCGGACACGGCCGGTCTCACCCCCTCTGCCCTGCGGCTGCGTTGCTCACTCCCCCACTGTGACACCCGCCACTGACATCGCAAGGTCGGTGGGCCAAGTGCCGGAATGCTTGCGCCGCACCCTAGTTGGGGCACGCCCGGCCGTCAGGCAGACGGGGGGACGATCACCCGATGGAATGGCTTTGGGTAAAGCTGGGTGCGTTCGAACGAGGCCGGATGCAGTCGCACGCGGACATGCCCGCGGGCCCGGGCGCGGGTCGCGCGCACCGGGCCCGCGGGTCCGCGGAGCCGCTGCTCAGCCGAGCCCGGCCGCCTTCGCCGCGATGTCCGTGCGGTGCTGCGAGCCGTCCAGCCGGATGCGCGCGACCGCCGTATACGCCTTCTCACGGGCCTGCGCCAGATCGGAACCGGTCGCCGTCACCGACAGCACCCGACCGCCCGCGCTGACGACGGCGTCGCCCTCGCGCCGGGTCCCGGCGTGGAGCACGTACGCGTCGGGCGCGTCCTCGGCCGCCACCTCGGCCAGGCCCTCGATCGGGTCCCCGGTCCGGGGGGTGTCGGGGTAGTTGTGCGAGGCGATGACGACGGTGACGGCCGCGTCCTCGCGCCACACCAGCGGCGGTTCGTCGGCGAGGGTGCCCTTGGCCGCGTTCAGCAGCACGCGCGCGAGCGGGGTGCGCAGCCGGGCCAGGACCACCTGGGTCTCGGGGTCGCCGAACCGGGCGTTGAACTCGATGACCCGGGTGCCGCGGCCGGTGATCGCCAGGCCGGCGTAGAGCAGCCCGGAGAAGGGGGTGCCGCGGCGGCGCAGCTCGTCCACGGTCGGCTGGAGCACGAGCTCCATGACCTCGTCGACCAGCTTCGGGTCGGCCCACGGCAGCGGGGAGTAGGCGCCCATGCCGCCCGTGTTGGGACCCTGGTCGTCGTCCAGGGCGCGCTTGAAGTCCTGCGCGGGCTGCAGCGGCACCACGGTCACGCCGTCGGTGATGGCGAAGAGGGAGACCTCGGGCCCGTCGAGGTACTCCTCGATGACCACGCGGTCGCAGGCGAGCGCGTGCGCGCGGGCCGCGGCGAGGTCGTCCGTGACCACGACGCCCTTGCCGGCCGCCAGACCGTCGTCCTTGACGACGTACGGGGCGCCGAAGGCGTCGAGGGCCGCGTCCACCTCCTCCGGGGTGGTGCAGACGTAGCTGCGCGCGGTCGGGACCCCGGCCGCCGCCATCACGTCCTTGGCGAAGGCCTTGGAGCCTTCGAGCTGCGCCGCTTCGGCGGACGGGCCGAAGACGGGGATGCCGGCCGCGCGCACGGCGTCACCGACACCGGCGACCAGCGGGGCCTCCGGCCCGACGACGACCAGGTCGGCGCCGAGTTCGGTGGCGAGCGCGGCGACGGCTCCGCCGTCGAGGGCGTCGACCGGGCGGAGCTCGGCCACCTCGGCGATGCCGGCGTTGCCGGGAGCGCAGTACAGCGCGGAGACGTCGGGGTCGAGGGACAGAGAGCGGCACAGGGCGTGTTCGCGGGCGCCGCCGCCGATGACGAGGACCTTCACGCCGCCCAGCCTAGCCCGGACGGCGGGGCGGGCTTCGTGCGGCCACCCAACCGGGACCGCCTACTCGTTTGTGTATTCCTCCACAACGGTGGCTCCGAGCTCGCGCACGATCAGGTCGTGTCCGGTCAGCGCGCTCTCGACGAGGTCGGGGTCGTCGTCCTCCGCGAAGTCGTCCTCGGGAGCCACCGGCGGGGGGGCCTGCTGTACGGGCGGCGGCGGGGCGGAGACCGACTGCTGGGGCGGCTGGGACTGCTGGTGCTGCTGGGACTGCTGCTGCGGCGGTGCGGACGGGGCCTGCGGGGCCGGGGCCTGCTGCTGCGGCGGGGGCGGCGGGCTGTAGGCGGGCGCGGACGGCGCCCCGTACGACGACGGGCCCGGGCCGCCCGGCGGGACCGGGGAGCCGCCGACGACGGCCTCGATCTTCCAGTTGACCTGGAACTGCTCGGCCAGGACCGCCTTGAGCACGTCCTCGCTGCCGCTGCTGGCGAAGTTGTCGCGGGCTCCGGCGTTGGGGAAGCCGAGCTGCAGGGTGGTCCCGTCGAAGCCGGTGACCTGGGCGTTCTGGCTGAGCAGGATCCAGGTGAAGCGGCGGCGGTTCTTGACGGCGTCCAGGACGCCGGGCCACATCGCCTGCACCTGCCCGGCGCCGGCGGCCATGCCGGGGGAGGGTGCGGGGGCGGCCGCCGCCGGGGCGGCGGACACCGGAGCCGGAGTGGCCGGAACCTGCGCCGGGGCGGGGGCGCCCTGTCCGGGGGAGGCCGCGCTGGGCCAGGCACCGGGCGCGGGGGCCGCGGCGGCGGGCCGGGCGGCCGGGGCTCCGCTGCCGGGCTGCGCGGCCCCGGGCCACGCGCCGGGCGCGGGCTGGGCGGGCTGGGTCTGCACGGGCGCGACGGCCGGTGCTGCGGGCGCGGCGGCGGCCGGTACGGCTTCCGGCGGCGCGGCGGAACGTACCGGCTCGGCGGCGACGGGGGGCGCGGCGGGAGCCGGCGCCGGCGCACGGACGGCGGCGGCCCGCGCGGCGGCGGGACCACCGCCCGGTCCGGCGGGCGCCATGGCGTGCGCCTCGGGCCCGGGCACGTAACCCATCGCGGGGGCCGTGCCCTGCGGCGCGGCGGCGAAGGCGGCGGCCCCGCTGCGCTCCAGGCGGTCCAGCCGGGCCTGGAAGGAGCGCTCGTCGTCGAAGGCCGCGGGGAGCAGCACGCGGGCGCAGATCAGCTCCAGCTGGAGCCGTGGCGAGGTCGCGCCCCGCATCTCGGTGAGGCCCGCGTTGACCAGGTCGGCGGCGCGCGAGAGCTCGGCGGCCCCGAACACGGACGCCTGCGCCTGCATCCGCTCCACGACGTCGGCGGGGGCGTCGATCAGCCCCTTCTCCCCGGCGTCGGGCACGGCGGCCAGGATGACCAGGTCGCGCAGCCGCTCCAGCAGGTCGGCGACGAACCGGCGCGGATCGTTGCCGCCCTCGACGACCCGGTCGACGACCTCGAAGGCGGCCGCGCCGTCCCCGGAGGCGAAGGCGTCGACGACGGAGTCGAGCAGCGAGCCCTCGGTGTAGCCGAGCAGGGAGGTGGCCATGGCGTACGTCACACCCTCCTCGCCGGCGCCGGCGAGGAGCTGGTCCATGACGGACATCGAGTCACGCACGGAGCCCGCGCCGGCGCGCACGACGAGCGGCAGCACGCCGTCCTCGACGCGGGCGCCCTCGCGTCCGCAGACCTCGCCCAGGTAATCGCGCAGGGTGCCGGGCGGCACGAGACGGAAGGGGTAGTGGTGCGTCCGGGACCGGATGGTCCCGATCACCTTCTCCGGCTCGGTGGTGGCGAAGATGAACTTGAGGTGCTCCGGCGGCTCCTCGACCACCTTCAGCAGGGCGTTGAAGCCCGCCGAGGTGACCATGTGCGCCTCGTCGATGATGTAGATCTTGTAGCGGCTGGACGCCGGGCCGAAGAAGGCCTTCTCGCGCAGGTCGCGGGCATCGTCCACACCACCGTGCGAGGCGGCGTCGATCTCGATGACGTCGATGGACCCCGGCCCGTTCCTGGCGAGGTCCTGGCAGGACTGGCACTCCCCGCAGGGGGTCGGAGTGGGACCCTGCTCACAGTTCAGGCACCGGGCGAGGATGCGCGCGCTGGTGGTCTTTCCACACCCGCGCGGCCCGCTGAACAGGTACGCGTGATTGACCCGGTTGTTCCGCAGGGCCTGCATCAGGGGTGCAGTGACATGCTCCTGACCGATGACCTCGGCGAACGACTCGGGGCGGTAGCGGCGGTACAGCGCAAGGGACGACACGTCTACGAGGTTATCCGGGCCCACCGACAACGGCGGCCCGCCGCCGCCACGGGCCCGCTCCGGCAAGGCCCCGGGAACGCAAAGGGCCCCCCACGCACCCGCCAGAGCCCACTTACCCTTGCTGCCTTCCGGCCCTGGGGGAGTTGGGTGAGATAGCGCCACGTGAGGGGCTGGGCCCCACCCTAGCGGATCCCCGCCCCCGGAATCGACCCCGCCCCCGACCGCGACCCGACCTCGCCCTCCGGCCGATCGCCTCCGGACGATCACGTTCGCGAGCACCCCTCCACGTCTTGTATTGTTTGCCGCGGAGGATTCGCCTAGAGGCCTAGGGCGCACGCTTGGAAAGCGTGTTGGGGGCAACCCCTCACGAGTTCGAATCTCGTATCCTCCGCAGCCGCCTGAACAGGCGAAACGAAGAGCCGGACCGCTGATTGCGGTCCGGCTCTTCGGCATGCCGTGGTTGCACTTCTGGTTGCGTTTACATCACCTCAATCCAGCCCTTTCGGCGCATCCGTAGACGACGCCGCCCTCCAAGCGCTGACATCGGGGAGGAACCCCGGTTCCGCACCCGCGACCCCGGCGAAGGCACCATCCTTGAACTCTGCACCGGAGCGGTTTCGGTGCTGCTCCGGCCCGGTTCGACGAGGTGTCCCATGAAATCCCGATCAACGCTGGGGTCTTGGCTGGGCAGCCTGGACGCTCCACGCCTGGCGCGTGTGCTCGCTCTACGGAAGGACGCGGCGTCATCTCCCGAGCCGCGGACGGTGGGGGAGCTGGCCGACCGCCTCCAGCGCCCGGGGTCGGTAGCGGTGGCCCTGCCGCAGCTCCCCCTGCCGTGCCTGCAAGCGGCCGAGGCGCTGGCGGCGCTGGGAGGACCGGCGTCGCGCGATGCCCTGGCGAAGCTGCTGGGTGCCACGGGCGGCGAAGCCGCCCGTCGGCTGGACTCCACGCTGGAGGTGCTGGCCGATCACGCACTGGTGTGGCCGGACGGCACCGGAGCACTCCACATGGCCGCACCCCTGCGGCAGGCGTGGGACGCACCCCTGGGGCTGGACGCCCCCCTGGAGAAACTGTTGGCAAGCGTGACCTCGGACGAGCTGCGCACCATGCTCGTGACCCTCGGCATCAAGCCACCTGGCACCAAGCAGCAGCGACTGGCGGCCTTGGTGGATCACCACAGCGACCCGCAAGCCATCGTCACACTGGTGGCACGGGCACCGGCAGTCACAGAGAAGCTGCTTGTCCGCCGAGCGGAATCCGCGGCGGGGCAGCGGCAGTTCATCATGTTCGGATCACCCGGGCCCGACCTCGAACCCGGCGCCCGATGGGCACTCGACCGGGGGCTCCTGGTCGTGGACCGCCACCGGTACGGCCCCGCGCGCATGCCCGTCGAAGTCGCGCTGGCGTTGCGCGGGCCGGACTGGCACGCCCCGTTCGCCCCCTTGCCGCCTTCCACACGGATGGCGCCCGTTGGCGCCGCCGAGGTGGAACGGGAGGCCGCAGCCGCGACCACGGCACTCGCCGCCCAGGCCACCTCTGTCCTGTCGGCATGCTCCGCTTCCCCGCCGGCCAGGCTCAAGTCCGGTGGGATCGGTGCACGTGAACTGGCCCGGATCGGCAAGGCGTCCCAGGCCGACGACACCGTGGTCCGCATCGTCCTGGAGACCGCGTACGCCGCCGGACTACTGGGCCGGGACGGCGACCGTGTGGCGCCCACCAGGGCATACGACGCCTGGGCGGAGCAGGAGCCCGCCGAGCGACTCGCCGTACTGCTCCAGGCATGGCACAACCTGGCGCTCACCCCCACCCAGGCGCGTGACGAGGACAACAAGGCGCTCCCCGCCCTCGCGGGAGCGCCTCCTTGCCCTGGCTGCCTGCAGGCCCGGCACGGACTGCTCCACGCGACGTCGCAGGTTCCGGCGGGGCACGGCGCGACCATTGCCGCGGACCTGGGGCCGCTGGTGGCCTGGCATCGCCCGCTCGCCGACGCGTCACCCCTGGATGGGACACCGTTCGCCACCCTGATCCGCGAGGCCGAGCTGGTCGGCGTGCTCGCCCGCGGCGCCCTGTCCCCCCTCGGCCACGCCCTGCTGGAAGACGACGTCTCAGCACTGGCCGCCGTGTGCCGGCGGCTCCTGCCCACGGCCACCCGGACAGCACGGATCGGCGCCGACCTCACCGCCGTCGTCACCGGCACTCCATCGGCACGACTCGCCGCGCTGCTGGACTCGGTCGCCGACCGCGAAACCAGCGGCACGGCCTCGGTCTGGCGGTTCACTGCCGACAGCGTCCGCCGGGCCTTGGACGCCGGGGACACACCGGACGACCTCACAGCCAATCTGGCCGCCGTCGCTACCGGACCGTTGCCCCAGCCCCTGTCGTTTCTCATCGCCGACACCGCACGCAGTCACGGCCGCGCGCGCGTCGCCCCCGCAGCCTGCGTCATCCACGGCGAGGAGCCGGCGCTGCTCGCCGAGCTCGCCGCCCACCGCAAGCTCACCGAACTCGGCCTCCGACAGCTCGCGCCCACGGTGCTCGTCAGCCGCAGCCCGCTCGACGCGACCCTCGCCGCGCTCCGCGCCGAGGGCTACGCCCCCGTCGCCGAGACCGCCGACGGAACCGTACGCATCGAGAAGACCCGACCACAGAGGGCCGCCGCCGTACCGACCCCCCGAAAGGCCGGTACGGGCACCCACCGCCACAACGCGGTCAGCCACACCGTGAGGACACCGGCCGGCGCCGACCCGAACACCCTGGCCGCTCGCCTGCTCACCGCCCCGCCCACCACCCCGGACCCCGACCCCTTCGGCAGCGGGGTCCCCTTCGGCACCGACACCGAGGAGATCGTCGCCGGGTGCGCGAAGCGGCTGTCCTACACCGATGTCCGCCAGCTCGCCCATGCCATCGACGCCGGAACGCCCCTCACCGTCGAATACGTCGCCACCTCCGGCAACCGCACAGTGCGCACCCTCAGCCGCCTCGAACTCGACCCGCCCTACCTCGAAGCCTGGTGCCACCTGCGAGAAGACGAACGTGTCTTCGCCCTCTCCCGGATCCACAGCGTCATGCCGGCGTGACTCCATGGCATCGATGCACCATCGGAGATATAGTTGCCTCCATACTTGATATAAAGGAGGTGCACATGAGTCGGACAGTGATTGACCTCGATGACGAGCTGGTGGCAGACGTGGCCAAGGCGCTGGGAACCAGCACCAAGAAGGAGACGGTCAACACGGCCCTGCGCGAGGTGCTGGAGAACAGGCGGCGGGCGCTGGCTTTGACTCGCCTGCGCGCCGCGGCCGACGAAGGCGCGTTCGATCTGACACTCTTCGAGGACAAGCGGAACTACCGACGGTGAATGCCGCTCTCTACCTGATCGACACCAGCGCGCTCGCCCGCTTCATGCGAGGCGACGCGGAGCAGTACGGCTGGGACCAGGCGGCGGCCGCCGGGCTGATCGCCACATGTCCCATCACCGAGCTGGAGTTCTTCTACAGCGCCCGATCGGCTGCCGACCGGGCGCGCGGCATCGAAGACATGCGGCTGCTCTTCGGCTGGGTCCCGGTCGACGACCGCGCTTACGACCGGGCCTGGCAGGTCCAGGAAGCCCTCACCAAGCAAGGTAAGCACCGCAGCGCCGGTGCGGTGGACCTTGTTGTCGCCGCGACAGCCGAGTTGCAGGGGCTCACCCTCCTGCATGGCGACCACGACTTCGAATGCATCGCCGCGGTGACCGGCCAGCCGCTCCAGTGGTACGGCCCGGAGAGCCGCAAGTAGCCGGGCATTGGTTGCAGTTCTGGTTCCGTTCACCTCCGTCCGAGGCCATCCGGACGAGGCCACCCAGGACGACCCGCCGCAGGTCAGGACGGATACGGGCCCAGCCGGACGGGCGTACGAACATGTGGAAGGCGTGTTGGGGGCAACCCCTCACGAGTTCGAATCTCGTATCCTCCGCCAGTGCCTCACCGGGCACGTTGTCGAAGGGCCCCGCTGCTTGCAGCGGGGCCCTTCGACTTTTCCGGCGCCGCGACCGGGTCACGACCCGGTGGGACCGGGCGCCGGTCAGCCGAAGGTCGGCATCTCGCCGACCGTCGTCGACATGTCGATCACGGCGAAGGCGGCGCCCTGCGGGTCGGTGACCGCCGCGAACCGGCCGAACGGGCTGTCCATCGGGCCGAAGTGCAGCTTTCCGCCGTGCTTCTGCGTCTTCGCCACCGCCTCGTCGCAGTCCGACACCCCGAAGTAGACCTGGATGTACGGCGGCACGTCCGCCGGGAAGTCGGCGTCCATCTTCATCCGGCCCAGCACCGGCCGCCCCGGGGCGCCGACGCTGAAGACCTTGAAGTCCATGTCGGCCGCCTCCGGGTCGTCGCCCGGGTCCATCTGCTCGGCGGCGTAGGGGAAGACCTTCGTCAGGAAGGCGTCCGGCTCGGCCGGCTCCCGGGTGAAGACCTCCGCCCAGGCGTAGGAACCCGCCTCGCCCATCTTCTCGAAGCCCTTGTGCTCGCCGGGCTGCCAGACGCCGAAGACGGCGCCGCTGGGCTCCTTCGCGATCAGCATCGTGCCGAAGCCGCCGACCTGCATCGGGCCCATGAGGACCTCGCCGCCGTTGGCGGTCACCTTCCCGGCGGTGGCGGCCGCGTCGGGGGAGGCGAAGTACAGGCACCACTGCGAGGGCGCGTCCACCCCCGGCATCGGCGGCACGACGGCCGCGACGGCCTTGCCGTCGGAGTAGGCCTGCGTGTAGTTGCCGTACTCGCTGCTGGACTCGCCGAAGGTCCAGCCCAGCACGTCGCCGTAGAAGGTCTTGGCGCCCTCCACGTCGCTGAACATCGCGTCCACCCAGCACGGCGCGCCTTCGGGGAACTCGTGCATGATCGATCGACTCCTCGGCTCGTTCGCGGCTGTCGTCGTACTCACGCTAGGCGCGCGGTGTGCCGACCGCGCGGGGAGCGCGCCCGCGCGGGACGCTGGAGCCATGGACAAGGACATCACCATCCGGCTGGCGCAGCAGCCCGAGGCCGACGCGCTGCTCGGCCGCAGCCCGCTCGCCGCGCTCGTCGGAATGCTGCTGGACCAGCAGGTGCCCATGGAGTGGGCCTTCTCGGGGCCGTGGACGATCGCCCGGCGGCTGGGCTCCGACGACCTGGACGCGCACACGATCGCCGCGTACGACCCGGAGGCCTTCGCCGCCCTGCTCTCGGAGAAGCCCGCCGTGCACCGGTACCCGGGCTCGATGGCGACGCGGATCCAGCAGTTGTGCGGGTACCTGGTGGAGCACTACGACGGGAGCGCCGAAGCGGTCTGGGCCGACGCCTCCACGGGGCGTGAGCTGCTGGCGCGCCTCAAGGCGCTGCCGGGCTTCGGCGAGCAGAAGGCGCAGATCTTCCTCGCCCTGCTGGGCAAGCGCTTCGGGGTGCGGCCGACGGGCTGGCGGGAGGCCGCGGGCGGCTACGGCCAGGCGAACGTCTACCGCTCGGCGGCGGACATCACCGGGCCCGAGTCCCTGGCCAAGGTGCGGGCGCACAAGCAGGAGATGAAGGCCGCCGCCAAGGCGGCGAAGGCGGCGGGCGGCGCCTGACCGGGGCGATCCCCGGGCCCGGGCCCGCCCCCTGCGACCCCCCGGGCCCGCCACCTGCGAGCCCCGGGTCCGCCCACGGTCAGGCTCCCGGGCCGGTTCGGGCGCGGCTTCCGGCAGGCCCGGACCCGGCCGGGAGCACACCACCCCCGGCCGGAATTGACCGGCCAGACACGGCCCCGATTGACCCCTGAGTCCGGTCGATCACGACCGTAGATTGGGGGACATGACAGAGATCGCGACCCGCGCCGCCACCGCCGAAGCCATCCAGGACGCCCCCGGCAGCACCATCACCCTGCTGACCGACACCGCCGAACTGACCTGCAACACGGCCACCTTCGAGGAGGGCGCGGCGGGCGCCCCGGTGCACTTCCACACCAGGGCCACCGAGTTCTTCCACGTCACCTCCGGGCGCCTCGACGTCCTGGTCGGCGACGAGATCCAGACCCTGGACGCCGGCGACTTCATCGCGATCCCGCCGGGCGTCAAGCACGCCTTCGCCCCCGCCGCCGGCCACACGGCGAGCGTCTTCGTCGGCTTCACCCCCGGCATGGGCCGCTTCGACTACTACCGCCTCCTCGGCCGGGTCAACGCGGGCGAGGCCACCGTGCAGGACATCAAGGACAGCTCCACGGCCTACGACAACCACTACGCCGAGAGCCCCGCCTGGAGCGGCCGCCGCCGCAGCGCCGAGCCGTAGACCACGTCCGCGTCGAGGCGGCGCAGTTCCTCCGCGATCAGTTCGGCGCCGCTGCGGATCTTCAGGGCCACCCTGCGGTCGGGGCTCCCCGGCAGGATCAGGGTGGCCAGGGCGCCCGCGGGCCGGTCCACCCGGATCTCCCCGCCCGTGGTGCGCAGCACCACCCCCGTGACGACGGGGCCGTCGGTCGCGACCCGGTCCACCGGGACCCCCAGCCGGTCCTCCAGCCAGCGCGCCAGCAGCTCGGCGCTCGCGTTGTCCGGCTCGCTCTCCACGGCCGCACCGGTCACCGGCAGCGGCTTCTGGTCCAGGGCGGCGGCCAGCAGCGCCCGCCACGGCGTCAGCCGGGTCCAGGCCAGGTCGGTGTCCCCGGGCTGGTAGCCGGCGGCGCGTTCGCCGAGCACGCCCACCGGGTCGAAGGCGGCGGCCGCGTCCGTGATCCGGCGCTGCGCGAGCGCGCCCAGCGGGTCCCGCGCCAGGTCGGCGGGGGCGTCGGCCGGCCACCACGCCACCACCGGCGCGTCGGGCACCAGCAGCGGCAGGACGACCGACCCGGCCTGATCGGTCAGCGCCCCGTGCAGGCGCAGCAGGACGAGTTCGCCGGTGCCGGCGTCCGACCCGACCCGCAGCTCGGCGTCCACCCGGCTGGCGCGGAGCTTGTGCGGGCCGCGCGAGACCCGTTTGATGACCGCGATGATGCGGCAGGGGTGCTCGCGCGAGGCCTCGGAGGCCGCGCGTACGGCGTCGTAGGCGTTCTCCTCGTCGGTGACGACGACGAGCGTCAGCACGAGCCCCATGGTGGGGCTGCCTATCGCCCGGCGTGCTGCGAGCAGCGCCCGGTTGACCTTGCTGGACGTGGTGTCGGTGAGTTCGGTCCGCATGGGGCGAGTCTGTCACCGCGTCATCTGCGCCTGCGCGCCGTGCCGAAGACGGAGCGGGAGATCTCCCGGCCCAGCTGCGTGCCGATCGAGCGGGCCAGCGAACGGAACAGCCCGCTCCCCACGACCTGTTCGGCCAGCGACGGGGCGGCCTTCGGGGCGCGGCCCCCGGCCGCCCGCGCGGCCTGCTTCTGCGCGGCCTCGGCCTGCTTCTCGGCCTCGGCCGCCGCCGCGGCGGCCTCCGCCTGCGCCTCCGCCGCAGCCTGCTCGGCGCTGATCTTCTCGTACGCCGACTCGCGGTCCACGGGCTCCGCGTAGCGCGACCAGAGCAGCGAGGCCCGCACGGCCCGCTCCAGGTCGTCGGCCGCGACGGGCCCCATCAGCGACTGGGGGGCGCGCAGGCGGGTCGCGGCGACCGGAGTGGGGGCGCCGTTCTCGCTGAGCACGGTGACGACCGCTTCTCCCGTCCCCAGTCCGGTGAGCAGTTCCTCCAGGTCGTAGGCGGAGTGCGGGAAGGTCTTCACGGTCGCCTTCAGCGCCTTGGCGTCGTCGGGGGTGAAGGCGCGCAGGGCGTGCTGGACGCGGTTGCCGAGCTGGCCGAGGACGTCGGCCGGCACGTCCTTGGGGGTCTGGGTCACGAAGAAGACGCCGACGCCCTTGGACCGGATCAGCCGCACGGTCTGGGTGACGGACTGGAGGAAGGCCTTGGAGGCGCCGCTGAAGAGCAGGTGGGCCTCGTCGAAGAAGAAGACGAGCTTGGGCCTGTCCAGGTCGCCGACCTCGGGCAGGTCGTTGTAGAGGTCGGCCAGCAGCCACATCAGGAAGGTGGAGAAGAGCTGCGGCTTGTCCTGCACCGCCGGGAGTTCCAGCACGGAGACCACCCCGCGGCCGTCGGGGGCCGTGCGCAGGAACTCGCCGGTGTCGAACTCGGGCTCGCCGAAGAACTCCGTGGCGCCCTGCGTCTCGAAGGCGGTCAGCGCCCGCAGGATCACCCCGGCGGTGACGGTGGACAGCCCGCCGATGCCCTTGAGCTCCGCCTTGCCCTGGTCGGAGACGAGGAAGGCGACGACCGCGCGCAGGTCCTTGAGGTCGATCAGCTCCAGGCCCTTGGTGTCGGCGTAGTGGAAGATCAGGCCGAGGGACTGCTCCTGCGTCTGGTTGAGCTGGAGCACCTTCGACATCAGCACCGGGCCGAAGGCGGTGACGGTGGACCGGACCGGGATGCCGGGGCCGATCCCGCCCAGCGAGTAGAACTCGCCCGGGAACGCGGTGGGCTCCCAGCTCTGGGCCACGTCGCGGGCCCGCTCGTCGATCCGCCCGCCGGGCGTGCCGGGGGCCGTGATCCCCGAGACGTCGCCCTTGATGTCGGCGAGGAAGACGGGGACGCCGTTCGCCGACAGCTGCTCGGCGATGAGCTGGAGCGTCTTGGTCTTGCCGGTGCCCGTGGCGCCGGCGACCAGCCCGTGCCGGTTGAGCATGGGAAGGGGGATGCGGATCTGGCGGTCGGGCAGGCACGCGCCGTCCCAGAGGAGGGCCCCCAGATCGAGCGCGGGTCCGGTGAACGCGTACCCGGCGGCGATCTGCGCGGCCGGGTCGGTCGGGTCCGCGGCGGCGGCGTCGGTGCTCTCGCTCATGGATCACTCCCCAAATAGCACTGTCTGCCACTTTTGCACCACCCTTGCGAGGCTGCGCCCGCAGGCACGGGCCCGGTAGGCTTTCCGTGTGATCTTCAAGCGCATCGGAAGCGGGCGGCCGTACCCCGACCACGGCAGGGAAACCACCCGGCAGTGGGCGGACGTCGCGCCGCGCCCGGTCCGGCTCGACCAGCTCGTGACGACCAAGGGCCAGCTGGACCTCGAAACGCTGCTCGCCGAGGACTCGACGTTCTACGGCGACCTCTTCGCCCACGTCGTGAAGTGGCAGGGCGACCTCTACCTGGAGGACGGGCTGCACCGCGCCGTCCGCGCGGCCCTGCAGCAGCGTCAGGTGCTGCACGCCCGCGTCCTCGAGATGGACTGACGCTTCGCGTAGATTGCGCCTTTCGGGTCACCATTGACCTATCAGCAGATCATTTAGTAGGCATCGCCACCAGGTCGCATTACGCTGCGCCCATGAGCATGCTCACTCCCCCCGGCATGGGCGGAAAGTACCGCGTCACGGGGACCGCCTACCCCCGCATGAGCCGTAAGCGGAGCCGACGTCGCATCGTCGTCGCCGTGCTCGGCTCGGTCATCGCGCTTGCCCTGGTCGGCTACGGGGCACTGCAGCTCATCGACGTGTTCCAGGGCAACAGCCCGAAGCGGAACACGGCTGCCGGCGCCAAGGACTGCCCGACGAAATCCCCCGCGGCCGCGGCCAAGGGCGGCGCCCAGGCGGCCGCCGCCACCGCGTCCGCCCCCGCCAAACCGGCGGTCGTACTCCCCCCGCCCGGCGAGATCACGGTCAACGTCTACAACGCGACTCCCCGCGCGGGCCTGGCCAAGGCCGTCGGCGACGAACTCGCCAAACGCGGCTTCGTCATCGGCAGCGTCGGCAACGCGCCCGCCGACTTCGACAAGAAGGTCCCCGGTACCGGGATACTGCTGGGCTCCCCGACGACCGACAAGGCCGTCTTCGCCGTCCTGGGCACCCAGCTCGCCGGCACCACCCAGCAGACCGACACCCGTGAGACCGCGGACGTCGACCTGATCCTGGGCGACGCCTTCAAGGAGCTCAGCACGAAGGAGGACGCGGACAAGGCGCTGGCCCTGCTGGCCAACCCCGCGCCCGCGCCCGCCAAGAACTGCTGAGCGGACGGCCCGGCGCCGGACGCCGGGCCGCCGGGGCCTACTCCGCCGAGCCGTACATCCGGTCGCCGGCGTCGCCGAGGCCCGGGACGATGTAGCCGTGCTCGTTGAGGCGTTCGTCCACCGCGGCCGTCACCACGGTCACCGGCGTGCCCGCCAGGTCGCGCTCCATGACCTCCACGCCCTCCGGCGCGGCCAGCAGCACCACGGCCGTGACGTCGTCGGCACCGCGCTTGATCAGTTCCTGGATCGCCGCGACCAGGGTGCCGCCGGTGGCGAGCATCGGGTCCACGACGTAGACCTGGCGTCCGGAGAGGTCCTCCGGCATGCGCGTCGCGTACGTGGAGGCCTCCAGGGTCTCCTCGTTGCGGACCATGCCCATGAAGCCCACCTCGGCGGTCGGCAGCAGCCGCACCATGCCGTCCAGCATGCCCAGGCCCGCCCGCAGGATCGGGACGATCAGGGGCCGGGGGGCGGAGAGCTTCACGCCCGTGGTCGGGGCGACCGGGGTCTCGATGTCGGCCTGCTCCGTGCGCACGTCGCGGGTGGCCTCGTAGGCGAGCAGGGTCACCAGCTCGTCGGCGAGGCGCCGGAACGTGGCGGAGTCGGTGCGCTTGTCGCGCAGGGTGGTGAGTTTGTGCGCCACCAAGGGGTGATCGACGACCTGCAAACGCACAACATCCTCCAAAACTCAGCCTGCGACCTGCAAAAACGGCCGCCCGACGCGACCTGCACCCAAAAGGCTACGCGCTGACGCGCCCGCCTCGCGTCCGAAGCGGCGGCCACGCCCGCCGCGGCCTGCGGATGCGACCCGCGCGGAGGCCCAGCACGCTGGACGGATGAGCCACGCACCGGTGATCGCAGCCGTCGACGGGTCCGAGCACAGCCTCAAGGCCCTCCAGTGGGCGCGGGGCGCCGCCCTGCGGCATGGAACCGGGCTGCTCATCGCCCATGTACTGCCCGATCACGCCCAGTTGTACGCGGGCCGTCGGGCGGCGCTGCACGACGCCTCCGAGCCCGACGAGTACCCCGACCCCGTGCACGACTGGGTCCGCGGCGTCCTGGGCGCGGAGGCCGCGCTCCCCGACGGGGTCCGCTACGAGTCGCTGGAGGGCTCCGTGCCGGAGGCGCTGCGGGTGATCGGAGCGGGGGCGCTGATGCTCGTGATGGGTTCCCGCGGCCGCGGCGGCTTCGCCAGCCTGCTGCTCGGATCGAGCAGCAGGGCGGTCGCCTCGACCGCCCCGTGCCCCGTCGTGGTGGTCCCGCACGCCGACCGCGACGCCGGGGCGGCCGGCCCGGACGAGTCCGCGGGACGCGTCGTGCTCGGGCTGCACGCCGCCGAGACCCCCGACGACGTGCTCTCCTTCGCCTTCACGGAGGCGGCCGTGCGGGGGACCACCGTCCAGGTGGTCTCCGCGTACGCCGTCCCGCCCGCGCCGGCCCTGGTGATCGACCGGCCCTTCGAGGTGATCCCGCCGGAGGGACTCGCCGACGAGGGGGACGGCGTACCGGCCGAACGGGAGATGCTCCGCTCCCAGACGCAGCGCCTGGAGCCGCTGCGCACGCGCTTCCCGGACGTCCCCGTGGAGCAGGCCGCCGTCCCCGGCGACCCCGCCGGCCGACTGGTCGACGCCTCCCGGTCGGCGGCCCTGGTGGTGGTCGGCCGCCACCACCCGCGGCGCACGGCCTTGTCGCTCCAGATCGGCTCCGTGGCGCATGCCGTACTGCACCACGCGCACGGCCCGGTGGCGATCGTCCCGACCCTGAAGGACGACGTCTGACCTGCACGGGGGTGGCATCAAACGCCCTGTCCGGGGGAAGGTGGGTGCAGGGGGAAACGACCGACCAGCCCAGGGTGGTGGCCGATGCCCGACACGCAGCCGATCGACGACACTCCGGAGACCGCGGCGCAGCGCCGAGCACGCCGCGCCCAGTTCCTGCGTGACCTGATGGAGGCCCGCGCCCTGCGCGATCGCGTACAGCCCCGCCGGGCCCGCGCGGCCCGTATGCGCCAGCAGATGCGCATGCGCACGTTCCGCTGGTGAACCCGGCGCGCTCCGGCGCGACACGAGCGGTCGGTCGGACGACCGGCGCGACACGAGCGGCCGGTCGGACGACCGGCGCGACCCCCGCCGACCCCGGAACGCCCCGGCGCCGCAACCCCGCACCGGCCCCGGCGGGGCACGGCGCGGCACGACGCAAGCGCGGAAGACCTCTCGCAAAGCCGCTGTTTCTGCCACGATGCCGATTGGGCGGGGCAGGCGGCGCGCAGCACGGCCGCCATGTCCCAACCTCCGGCCGGGGGGACCTCCAACCGGCACGCCTAAGACCAGTGGGAGAGTCACGGTGTATTTCGCCGCACTGCTCGCGCGCACCGAAGACGGGTGGGAAGCGAGCGACATGGAACTCGACGACGTCGAGTCCCTCAGTGATCTGATCGATCTCGCCCGGTCCGCCGCTGTCGACGACGACACGGTGGTCGCCCTCATCGAGCAGGAGGACGCCTGGTTCGGCGTCGTCCGCGTGGACGGCGAGGAGGACCCGCGGTACTACGTGTCGAACGCCGCCGCGGCCGCCCGCAGCTCCTACGGCTCGATGCTGACCAAAGAGCTGCTGGGCAGCGACGAGGAGGACGACGAACTCGACGAGCTGGACCTGGACGGCACCGAGGACGGCGAGGAGGACGCCGTCGCCGCCTTCACGGACGAGGACTCCGACGAGGACGGGGAGCGCGGTACCGGCTCCGAGCCGGTACCGGCCGGTCCGCTCGGCGACCCCCGGCTGCTGGACGACCTCGGCGTGACCAACAAGCAACTGATGACCCTCGACGGAGACGCCCTCTCGGAGATCGCCGAGTCCCTCGGCGCCACCGAGGTCCTGGAGGCCGTCCGCTAGTGCTCACCGCCGACACCACCGATCCCGTCGACCCCGTACGGGACCCGTGGCGGGACTCCATGCGCCTGGCGCTCCAGGAGGCCGCCCGGGCGGTGCCGGCCGGCGACGTGCCGGTCGGCGCCGTCGTGCTGGGCCCGGCCGGGGAAGTCCTCGCCACCGGGCACAACGAGCGCGAGGCGAGCGGCGACCCCACGGCCCACGCCGAGGTCCTGGCGCTGCGCAGGGCCGCCGCCAAGCTCGGGGAATGGCGGCTCCCGGGATGCACCCTCGTGGTCACCCTGGAGCCGTGCGTGATGTGCGCCGGCGCGCTCGTGCAGTCGCGCGTCGCCCGGGTCGTCTACGGCGCGGACGACGACAAGGCGGGCGCCGCCGGGTCGCTGTGGGACCTCGTACGGGACCGGAGGCTCAACCACCGGCCTGAGGTGGTGCGCGGTGTGCTCGGTGACGAGTGCGCCCGTCAGCTGACGGAGTTCTTCCGCGACCTGTGACCGGGCTCGCGACGAAGTCGTGGTGCGACCCGCGTTGCGGGCCGGGAGGACCCGGCACGCGGGCCGTGGCGGGGCTCGCGGGCACCGATTTCGGCGGATGGGGTTCCTTAGGCTAGGATCCATCTCGGTAGTGTGTCCGAGTGGCCGAAGGAGCTCGCCTCGAAAGCGAGTATGGGGCAACCCATCGGGGGTTCAAATCCCTCCACTACCGCTCCGTTCGAAAGCCCCGCCCCGCAAGGGACGGGGCTTTCGGCGTGTTCGGCGGTGCGTCGGGGCCCTGGCGTCCCGCAGTCCGGTGCCCCGGGCGCGCTCCGTGCGGCGGCCCGCGGATCGGCCCTCCGGAGGACAGCGGCGTGACCGCCCGCCCCGTCGGCCGTTGTCACGGCATGACCAAGACCCAGCGCATCCTCGCCGCCTTCGCCCTCGCGGGGGCCGCCGCGGGCCTCGCCGCACCCGCCGCCTCCGCGGACACGGCCCCGATCTCCCCGCTCACCCTCCCGGACGTACCGATCCCCGCTCCCGGGATGCCCGCGGGGACCCAGCCCGCGTCCGTCCAGGAGGTCGTCGGCAAGGTCGGCGAGGGCGCGAACGGGCTCAACGCGCTGATGGACCTGCCCAACCAGCTGGCGCCCGTGATCGCCCCCGTCCAGCCCCTCACCGACCTGGCCGGCGCCATCCAGTAGCCGTGACCGCGACCGCCGCCCCTCGGCGGGATGCGAAGAAGGCCCCGACCGGGGTCGGGGCCATCGACGCGTAGGACGGGGGAAGTGGCATCGGGGGGACAAGCCACTTCCCCCGAGGAGGACGGGCCTGCCGGTCCGTGCCGCAGTCAGGGGGAAGCTCGCGGCCCGGACCCCGCAGTGAGGCCCTGTCCCTCACCCACCGGTTTCCTGCCAGAACCGGTGGGCTCACATCCATCCTGTGCCCACCGCACCCGTCGCCCGCCCGGCAAAGGGCCCGCACCACTGGGCCATTGGTCCTTAAAGGACAGGTGAGTGCCCAAACCTGACCGGTTAGACTCACCCGACTTGCAAGGACCGGTTGGGGAGGCCGCCCGCACGTGGACACCAAGAAGCTCATCACGGGTGCCCTCACCGTATTCGCCCTCTTCGTGATCATCACCCAGCCGAAGCGAGCCGCCGAGATCGTGGAAATAGGCTTCCAGGGGATATCGGATGCCGCCTCCGGCATCGGCGAGTTCATAACCGAACTGGTGCGCTGACCCGTACGCCGAAGCGGTTCCCGGACTTCCGGCCCCCCACTCGACGGGTGGGGGGCTTTTGCGTACCTCCCGCCAGGCATAATGTCCCGATATGCCCAACTTGCCCTCAACACGGAGATATACGGTGCTTGCACACAGTGCACATCTCTTGTGATGCTATGACCGCTTTTGACGGATGAGTTGACTGAAGGGGTGGCGTGACCGTGCCGGCCAGTACTGCGCCTCAAATGCCACCCCGACAGGACCCCCAGGTACCTCCCCAGCAGGAACCCCGGACGGGAGCCCGCCCGGCGCAGTCGCCCGAGGGACCCCCGGCCGGCACCCTCGCCGACCACCCGACCGGCACCCTGGCCGGCCACCCGGCCGACCCCCCGGCGGCCGTCCCCGCGGCCACAGCAGCCCCAACAGCCCCAGCGGCCCCGAGACCGACGAGCCGGGGGGCGGACACCCGGGCCCTCACCCAGGTCCTTTTCGGCCAGCTGAAGGGCCTCCAGCCGGGCAGCAGCGAGCACGCGCGCGTGCGCGGGGCCCTGATCGAGGCGAACCTCCCGCTGGTCCGGTACGCGGCCGCCCGCTTCCGCAGCCGCAACGAGCCGATGGAGGACGTGGTCCAGGTCGGCACCATCGGCCTGATCAACGCCATCGACCGCTTCGACCCGGACCGCGGCGTGCAGTTCCCGACCTTCGCCATGCCGACGGTCGTGGGCGAGATCAAGCGGTACTTCCGCGACAACGTCCGCACCGTCCACGTGCCGCGCCGCCTGCACGAGCTGTGGGTGCAGGTCAACGCCGCCACCGAGGACCTCACCACGCTCCACGGCCGCACCCCGACCACCGCCGAGATCGCCGAGCGGCTGCGCATCACCGAGGACGAGGTGCTGTCCTGCATCGAGGCCGGGCGCAGTTACCACGCGACCTCGCTGGAGGCCGCCCAGGAGGGCGACGGGATGCCCGGACTGCTGGACCGCCTCGGCTACGAGGATCCCGAGCTGGCCGGGGTCGAACACCGCGACCTCGTCCGCCACCTCCTCGTACAACTGCCCGAGCGCGAACAGCGGATCCTGCTCCTGCGGTACTACAACAACCTGACGCAGTCGCAGATCAGTGCCGAGCTGGGGGTGTCGCAGATGCACGTCTCCCGGTTGCTGGCGCGCAGTTTCGCCCGACTGAGATCCGCAAACAGGATCGAGGCGTAACCGGAACGGGTGGAGATCATTCACGCGTTTCCCGACAGAACGGGCTGATCACGTTCTGTCCCTTTCTGTCGTCGGAGATATATGTCGACTTGGCGCTACAGCGTGTTGCCGACATGTGACATTCTGCTTGAACCGCGTTTGCCGCGGCCCCGCCTCCGGTATTCAGGTGGAAGCTGCGTTCCTCTGACGGGCGCTCCGTACGCGACCGTCCGCGACCTCAAGGGGGTGGCATGTCCGTAGACCAGGGCAGCTCCAAGGTGCTCACGCTCGTAAAGCCCGTGACGCCGCCGGCAGTGGCCGAACGCTCGGAAGCCATCGACACCCGCACCCTCTCCCGCTCGCTCTTCCAGCGACTTGCCACGCTGGACGCGGACAGTCCCGAACGGGCGTACGTACGCGACACCCTGATCGAGCTGAACCTGCCCCTCGTGCGCTACGCCGCCGCCCGCTTCCGCAGCCGCAACGAGCCGATGGAGGACATCGTCCAGGTCGGCACGATCGGGCTGATCAAGGCGATCGACCGCTTCGACTGCGAACGCGGCGTGGAGTTCCCGACGTTCGCCATGCCGACCGTCGTGGGCGAGATCAAACGATTCTTTAGGGACACCTCCTGGTCCGTGCGCGTCCCGCGCCGGCTCCAGGAACTGCGCCTGGCGCTGACCAAGGCCAGCGACGAGCTCGCCCAGAAGCTGGACCGCTCGCCGACCGTCCCGGAACTCGCCGCCGTGCTCGGGGTCTCGGAGGAGGACGTCGTCGACGGCCTCGCCGTCGGCAACGCCTACACGGCCTCGTCGCTCGACTCGCCCTCCCCGGAGGACGAGGGCGGCGAGGGCTCGCTCGCGGACCGCCTCGGCTACGAGGACACCGCGCTCGAAGGCGTCGAGTACCGCGAGTCGCTGAAGCCGCTGCTGGCCAAACTCCCGCCCCGGGAACGGCAGATCATCATGCTGCGCTTCTTCGCGAACATGACGCAGTCGCAGATCGGCGAGGAGGTCGGCATCTCCCAGATGCACGTCTCCCGGCTGCTGACCCGCACGCTCGCGCAGCTGCGCGTGGGCCTGATCGGCGACTGACGCGACGCCCGAAGCGACGACAGGCGCGACGACAGGCGCGGGGCCGACGCGGGGGCCCGGATCGACTGTTGGCCCGAGCCGGTGCCGGACGCTTCCCAATTGACGACCCGTCAGGAACACTGGCGCGATGCGAAAGGGATCGCGAGCGGCCGTCGCCCTGCTCACCCTGTGCTGCACGGCGGCCGCCGCCGGCCTCACCGGCTGCGGCGGCCCGGCGCGCGAGGGCTTCTCCGCCGTGGGCGCCGCCGCCCCGGGCCCCGAACGGGGGGCCGGGGAGAACGTCGCACCTCGGGGTGGAGTGGAGCTCCAGCGGCTCGGCGACCCGTCCGCGGCGGGCGGATCCACGGAGTCCTCGGTTACGTCGGCCACTCCCCCGGGAGCAGGGAGCGCGGGGGGTTCCACCCCGGGCGGAGCCTCGGCCGCCGCACCCGGCGGCTCCGGAGGCGCCCCGGGCGCCGCAGGCGGCCCGGGCCGCACCACCACGCCACCGGGCGCTCCCGGCGCCCCCACGACGCCCACGGGTCCCACCGGTCCTGCGAACCCCACGGGTCCGACGGGTCCGACAAGCCCCACCGGTTCTCCCGGCAGGCCCGGCACGACACCCCCGGCCACGCCCCCCGCCACCCCGGCGCACCTGACGCTGTCGGCGCCGGCCCGGGCCGCCGCCGCCGACCGCTGGTGCGAGCGGGTCACCGTCACCTTCACCAACACCGGGACCACCGCGGCCCGCGCGGGGACGGTCAGCTTCGCGACGCACGTGATCGGCGCGCTCGGTGTCGACTGGGCCACGATCACCACGACCCAGCCGCTGCCCGTGCCCCTCGCGGGCGGAGCCTCGAAGACGCAGACCTACACGGTGTGCCTGGAGGCCTGGCGGGTGCCACTGGGCATGCACGTGGACACCCGGAAGGTCACCGCGACCTGGAGCTGATCGCGGTGGACCTCCCGGGAGGCGGTACCGGGCCTCAGCGCAGGACCATCCACGCGGCGGCGCCGATCACGAGCACGAGCGCGACGAGGAGCCCCACCTTCACGCCCGCACCCGACGCCTTGGACGCCTCCTGCTCGGCGCGGCGCTGCTGACGCGCCCCCGGGCCCGCCTGCCGGGCGGGTGCGGCCTCCTCGACGAAGGCACGGAACATCTGTGTGCTGCCCGCGGGGTCGTAGTTGCCCTCGGGGACCTGTGAGTTGTGGTTCTCAGCCATGGAGCAGGACCCTAGCCGGTTTTCCGATTCTTTTACCGCCTCCACCCCCGGATTCATTTGCCTGTAGCAACCACCTGCTTCTATGGTTGCCTGAAGCAACAAGATGGAGGGTCGCCCGGTGCCGACACAGACAACACGGACCACTCCGCACGAGGAGCTGGCCGGCCGGCTGACCGGGATCGGTGCGGTCAAGCGCGAGCTCGCCCGCAACCTGCCCGCCGACTGCCCGCCCGGCGCCGCCGCCGTGCTCACCGTCCTCGACCGGCACGGGGAGATGCGGCTGAGCAGGCTTGCCGACCTCATGGCCGTCGACATCTCGGTCACCAGCCGGCACGTGACCCACATCGCCGAGCGCGGCTGGATCGAGCGCGAGCCGGACCCCGTCGACGGGCGCTGCCGCATCCTGCGGCTCACCCCGGACGGACGGGCGCTGCTCGCCGAGATCGGCGCGCGGTACACGGCAGCCCTGGAGAGAGCCCTCCACGACTGGTCCGCCCAGGACATCGACGTACTCAACACCCTGCTGGCCCGACTCCGATCGAGCTTCTAGCGGAAGGAAAGACATGGCCCAGTCGGAGACGACGACCGCCCCCGTGTCCACATCCGTGGACATGACCCATCCCCAGATCATGAAGGCGCTCTCCGGGCTGATGCTCGGCATGTTCGTGGCGATCCTGTCCTCCACGATCGTCTCGAACGCCCTGCCCCAGATCATCAGCGACCTCGGTGGCACCCAGTCCTCGTACACCTGGGTGGTCACCGCCGCCCTGCTGTCCATGACGGCTGCCACCCCGCTGTGGGGCAAGCTGTCCGACCTCTTCAGCAAGAAGCTGCTGGTCCAGATATCCCTGGTGATCTACGTCCTCGGCTCCGTGGTCGCGGGCATGTCCCAGAACACCGGCACCCTCATCGCCTGCCGCGTGGTCCAGGGCATCGGCGTGGGCGGCCTCTCGGCCCTCGCCCAGATCGTCATGGCCGCGATGATCTCGCCCCGCGAGCGCGGCCGGTACAGCGGCTACCTCGGCGCGGTCTTCGCCGTCGCGACCGTCGGCGGCCCGCTGCTGGGCGGCGTCATCACCGACACCGAGTGGCTCGGCTGGCGCTGGTGCTTCTACGTCGGCGTGCCGTTCGCGATCATCGCGCTGATCGTCCTGCAGAAGACGCTGCGGCTGCCGGTGGTCCGGCGCGACGTCAAGGTCGACTGGCTCGGCGCCTTCCTGATCAGCGCCGCCGTCTCCCTGCTGCTGATCTGGGTCACCCAGGCCGGCGACTCCTACGCGTGGGTCTCGTGGCAGACCTGGGCGATGACGGGCGGCTCGGTGGTCCTCGGACTGCTCTTCGTCCTCGTCGAGTCCCGTGCGAGCGACCCGATCATCCCGCTGCGGCTCTTCCGCAACAAGACCATCACCCTCGCCTCGACGGCCTCGCTCTTCGTGGGCATCGCAATGTTCTCGGGGACCGTGTTCTTCAGCCAGTTCTTCCAGCTGGCCCGTGGCGAGTCCCCCACGATGTCCGGGGTCCTCACGATCCCGATGATCGCCGGCCTCTTCGTCTCGTCCACCGTTTCCGGTCAGGTGATCACCAAGACGGGCCGGTGGAAGGTCTGGCTCGTCTCCGGCGGCGTGCTGCTGACGGCCGGACTGGGCCTGCTCGGCTCCCTGCGCCACGACACCCCGTACTGGCACATCGCGGTCTACATGGCGGTGACCGGCCTCGGTCTCGGCATGATGATGCAGAACCTCGTCCTCGCCACCCAGAACCAGGTGGCTCCCGAGGACCTGGGCGCGGCCAGCTCGGTCGTCACCTTCTTCCGCTCCCTCGGCGGCGCCATGGGCGTCTCGGCGCTGGGCGCGGTCATGGCCCACCGGGTCACCGACTACGTGCAGGACGGGCTCGCGGCCCTCGGCCCGAAGGCCGCGGCGGCCATGGGCCAGAACGGTACGGCCGGGGGCGGGATCCCCGACCTGGACAAGCTGCCCGCACCCCTTCGCGAGGTCATCGAGTCCGCCTACGGGCACGGCGTCGGCGACGTCTTCCTGTACGCCGCCCCGTTCGCGCTCCTCGGCCTGGTGCTGGTGGTGTTCATCAAGGAGGTCGCCCTGAAGTCGAAGCCCGCGGTGCACACCCCGGCGGCTGCTTCGCAGGAGGTCACGGCCGCCGAGGTCACGGACGCCGTCAAGGCCTGACCCCCGTGGCCGCCCGGGCCTAAGCATCCCGACCGAGCGCCGCCGGAGCCCTCCGGCGGCGCTCGGTCGCGCTCAGGCGGTGGTCCGGGCCTCGATGCCCGCGATCAGGACGTCGAGCGCGAGGCAGAAATCGCCCTCGGGCGTCCGCCGGACCGCGCCCCCGCAACCGTGCAGGAACTGCCGGACGGCCAGGTGGGCGCCGGTCCGGGTGGCACCCACCAGTCCGGTGGCGTCCATCAGCCGCTGGAGGGCGGCGTCGAAGGCCCGCGCGTTGGGGCCGATGTTCGGATAGGCGGCGCTGAGCGGAGCCACCCACGGGTGGGCCACCAGCACCTGCCGGTAGCCCCGCGCCAGCTCCTTCAGACCGCCCGGCCAGCCGGCCCCGGCCGGGCCGCCGTTCCCGACGGCCCCGGCGGCCCCGGCGGCCCCGGCGGCCCCGGTGCTCCGGACGGCGGCGGTCCCGGCCGGCGGGGCCAGTTCGCCCAGGGCCCGGTCCAGGGCCAGTTCGAGCAGGTCGTGCTTTGTGTCCACGTACCAGTACAGGGACATCGCCGTGACCCCGAGCCCCGCGGCGAGCCGCCGCATCGAGAATCGGGCCAGCCCGTCGGCGTCGAGCAGCCGCACGGTGGCTGCGGTGATCCGCTCCCGGTCGAGCCCCGAAGGTGCCTCGGGGCGCCGTCTGCCGGGTGGGGCGGGTCTGGCCACCAGCCAGACGCTGGTCCGTGTCTCGCCCGGATCGGCCGCGGTCACCATGCGGGCACCCTCCTCGCGACAGATGGACCGGCCCGAAATGCCCGGTCCGCCCTCTTGATGCTAGCGGGACACGACCTCGGGGCGTGCCCCGTGGATCAGTTCGGGTGACGAGGCATCAGGACGCCGGCACCGTCAGGTCGTAGAAGGTGGCTCCGCCCACCGTGGACGCCTTGAAGGTGGCCTTGACCCAGCTCTCGATCTCCGTGCTGGTGCCGCCGCCCGGTCCTCCCGGACCGCCGCCGCCACGGCGCCCGCCGTCCTCGGCCGCGCCCGTGCCGGTGCCTGTGCCGGTGCCTGTGCCTGTGCCTGTGCCTGTGCCTGTGCCGGCCTGGCCGATGAACCAGTGGATCTTCCCGTCCCGCACGTACTCCTTGAACTGCTCCAGGGAGGGCGAGGGGTCGCTGCCGTTGAAACCGCCGACCGGCATCACCGGTACGCCGGAGGCCAGCTGGTAACTCGCCGCGTTCTGCGATCCGATGGCCGCCGCCGCCCAGGTGTAGGCGTCGGCGTCGGCGGTGAGGGCCGCCTCGGCCTCGGCGCTGACCCGGGCCCCGTTGAGCAGACCGCCGGCGCCCCCGCCGGGACCGCCGCCCGTCATCCCGCCGGGGAAGCCACCCGTCCGCCCGGCCCCGCGGCCGTCCGCACCGGGCATGCCGCCCTGGCCCTGACCGCCCGGCGGTACGGCGCCCTGCGGCGGCGCGCCGCCCGGCTGCTGCCCGCCCGCCGGTCCGCCGCCCGGACCGCCGGCCGGGCCGCCCGCCTGGCCGCCCTGGCCGTTCGGACCGCCCTGACGCAGTTCACCGAAGCCGCCCGGTCCGCCCGGGCCGCCCGTCATTCCGCCGGGGCCGCCCCGGCCTCCGGCCACCGCAGGACCGGCGGTCACGATGGAGCCGGTGTGCGCGGTGCTCACGGTGGTCAGGCAGTACGCGAACGGCCCGGCCAGAGCCGCCGCCACCCCGAGCCCCGCCGTGGCGCGCAGCACCCGCCGCCCGGCACGCCCCGCGAAGGGCAGCGCGGCCGCGGCGAGCAGCCCGCCCACCAGCACCGCCCAGCGCAGCCACGGCAGGTAGCCGGTGGCGCGGCCGAGCAGGACGTACGACCACACCGCCGTCAGCGCGAGCGTGCCGGAGAGGGTGACGGCGGCCGCCACGCTGCCCCGCTCCTCCCACAGGACGGCGACGCCCATGCCGATCAGCGCGGCCACGAACGGTGCCAGCGCCACGGTGTAGTACTCGTGGAAGATGCCCTGCATGTAGCTGAAGACCACCGCGGTGATCAGCAGCGACCCGCCCCAGGCCAGGAACGCCGCGCGTGCCATGCCGTCCACCGAGTCGGTGGCGCGGCGGGCCCGCCAGGTGATCACCAGTCCGGCCACGAGCAGGACCAGGGCCGCCGGCAGCAGCCAGGAGATCTGTCCGCCGATGGTCCCGGAGAACAGCCGGTCGATCCCGCTCTCCCCCCAGCGTCCACCGCCGCCGGGGCCTCCCGCACCCCCGCCGCCGACACTGCCGGTCTCGTTGCCGTTGATCCGGCCGAGGCCGTTGTAGCCGAGGGTCAGCTCCAGGAAGGAGTTGTGCTGGGAACCTCCGATGTACGGGCGGGAGGAGGCGGGCCACAGCTCGACGACGGCGACCCACCAGCCGCCCGCGACCACCGTCGCGCCCCCGGCGAGCAGCAGCTGCCCGATGCGGCGGCGCAGCCCGGTGGGCGCGCAGACGGCGTACAGCAGGGCGAGCGGCGGCAGGATGACGAAGGCCTGCAGCGTCTTGGTGAGGAAGGCGAAGCCGACCGCGACCCCCGCCCAGAGCAGCCAGCGGGTGTGCGCCCCTTCGAGGGCCCGCAGCAGGCAGTACACGGTGACGGTCAGCAGCAGGGTGAGCAGCGCGTCGGGGTTGTTGAAGCGGAACATCAGCGCGGCGACGGGCGTCAGCGCGAAGGCGGCGCCGCTCAGCAGCGCGGCTCCCGGCCCGAACTGGCGGCGTACGGAGGCGTACAGCACGCCGGTGGTCGCGACGCCCATCAGCGCCTGCGGCACGAGGATCTGCCAGGAGCCCAGACCGAAGAGCCGGACCGACAGCATCATCGGCCACAACGCGGCGGGGGGCTTGTCGACGGTGATGGAGTTGCCGGCGTCGGAGGAGCCGAAGAAGAAGGCCTTCCAGCTCTCGCTCCCGGCCTGGACGGCGGCCGAGTAGAAGGAGTTGGCGTAGCCGGAGGCGCCCAGGTCCCACAGGAGCAGGACCGCGGTGGCGATCAGCAGCCCGGCGAGGGCGGGGCGTTCCCAGCGGGGCCGGGAGGTGGCGGCACCGGTCACGGCGGCCGGGAAGAGCGGGAATGCTGCCGTGGTCATCGGCCCTCCTTGGAAGTGGCTGTGCGGGGATCGGTGGTGCGTCGCTCGGGGAAGACCCAGGCGCGCAGGAGCAGGAAGCGCAGCACGGTGGCTGCGAGGTTCGCGGTGATGAGGACGGCCAGCTCGGTGCCGTGCGCGGGATCCGGCGTCGCCGCCGCGAGGGCGGCGAGGGAGCCGCTGGTCAGGGCCAGGCCGATGCCGAAGACCACCAGCCCCTGGGCCTGGTGGCGTACGGCCCGCTTCCTGCCGCGGACGCCGAAGGTGAGTCGGCGGTTGGCCGCGGTGTTGGCCACGGCGGAGAGCAGCAGGGCTGCGCCGTTGGCGAGCTGAGGGCCTGCGCCGCCCCGGAAGGCGGAGTAGAGCACCAGGTAGAGCAGGGTGGAGAGGATTCCGACCGTGCAGAAGCCGATGAGCTGGCGGGCCAGTCCGCCGTCGACGCCGGGCACCGCGGTGCGGTCGCGCGGGTCGTCGCCGAACGGGCGGGCGAGCCGGTCCAGCGGGAGGGCTCCGACGGCCAGGGCCCGGCCCACGCGCCAGACGCCCTTGAGGTCCTCGGTGGCGGTCTTGACGATGTGCACGGTGGAGTCGGGGTCGTCGACCCAGTCCACGGGCACTTCATGGATCCGCAGCCCGGCCCGCTCGGCGAGGACGAGCAGTTCGGTGTCGAAGAACCAGCCCGTGTCCTCCACCAAGGGCAGCAGCCGCTCGGCGACCTCGCGCCGGATGGCCTTGAAGCCGCACTGGGCATCGCTGAACCGGGCGGCGAGGGAGGACCGCAGCAGGAGGTTGTAGGCGCGGGAGACGAACTCCCGCTTGGCTCCCCGCACGACGCGGGAGGAGCGGGCCAGGCGGGTGCCGATGGCGAGGTCGGAGTGGCCGGAGACCAGCGGGGCGACCAGCGGCAGCAGCGCGTTCAGGTCGGTGGAGAGGTCCACGTCCATGTAGGCGAGGACGGGGGCGTCGGACCCGGACCAGACCGTCCGCAGGGCCCTGCCCCGTCCCTTCTCCTCCAGACGGGTGCTGCGGACGCCGTCCAGCGCCGCGGCGAGTCCGGCCGCCACCTCGGGGGTGCGGTCGGTGCTCGCGTTGTCGGCGACCGTGATCCGGAAGGGATAGGGGAAGGTCCGCGTCAGGTGGTCGTGCAGCCTGCGCACGCACGGCCCGAGGTCCTTCTCCTCGTTGAAGACCGGGATCACCACGTCGAGGACGGGCTCGCCCGGTACGAGCGCGAGGGGCGCCCGTACCGGAAGGGCCCCGGGGGAGGTGTCGGTTGGCATGCTCCGACCCTCGCGGGGCCGCCTGTCACCTCAGTGTGCTGAGCCTGTGGCCCATCTGTGAGTCCGGATCCGCCTCTGCATCGGCCCCGGCGAGCGGCAGGACGACCTCGAAGCGGGTCCGTCCCGGCTCGCTCCGCACGCCGACGCTCCCGCCGTGGGCCGTGACCACGGCCTGGACGATGGCCAGCCCCAGACCGGTGGAACCGGCGGCACGGGAGCGGGAGGCGTCACCCCGGGCGAAGCGCTCGAAGACGCGGGGGAGCAATTCGGGCGCGATGCCGGGGCCGTCGTCCTCGATGAGCAGCCGGACGGTGGATGTTTCACGTGAAACATGGGCGGTGACGGTGGTGCCGGGCGGCGTGTGCGTACGGGCGTTGGCGAGCAGATTGACCAGCACCTGCTGGATGCGGGCCGCGTCGGCGCGTACGGGCGCGGGCTCCTCGGGCAGGTTCAGGCGCCAGTGGTGCTCGGGCCCGGCGGCGCGGGCGTCGCTGACGGCGTCGATGACGAGCGGGGCGAGGTCGGTGTCGGTGGCCGTGTGGACGGACGGCGGGCGGCCCGCGTCGAGCCGGGCCAGCAGCAGCAGGTCCTCGACCAGACCGGTCATCCGGGTGGCCTCGGATTCGATCCGGCCCAGGGCGTGCCGGGTGTCGGGACCGGGCTCCTCGCGGCCCCGGCGGGTGAGTTCGGCGTAGCCGCGGATGGAGGCCAGCGGCGTGCGCAGCTCGTGACTGGCGTCGGCGACGAACTGGCGTACCCGCGTCTCGCTCTGCTGGCGCGCCGTGAGGGCGGAGGAGACGTGGCCGAGCATCCGGTTGATGGCGGCGCCGACCTGGCCCACTTCGGTGCGGGGGTCGGCCTCGGCGTCCGGGACCCGCTCGTGGAGGGCGGGCTCGCCCTGGTGCAGGGGGAGTTCGGAGACCCGGGTGGCGGTGGCGGCGACCCGGCGCAGCGGCCGCAGAGCGACCCCGACCAGGGCCTGTCCCGCGAGCGAGGCGGCGATCAGGCCGGCGAGGGTGACGCAGACCTCGACCCCGACCAGGGTGCTCACGGTGGAGTCGACCTCGCGGAGCGGGAAGGCGAGGACGAGTCCTCGGTCGGGGGAGGCCAGCACCCGGTAGGCGCCGAGGCCCGGCAGGTCCGCGCCCACCGCCCGCCCGGGCGATGCCTCCGCGGCCTTCAGCGCGGCGCGGGTGAGGGTCGTGCTCTGGGCCTCCGTGAGGGCCGGTGGCGCCTGGTCGGGCGACCATCCCTCACCGCGGGTGTTGCGGGCGCTGGCGAGGACCGCTCCGGTGGGGTCCAGCCGGACCCCGGCGGCGTCCAGGGGGCTGCCGGGGGGCATGACGAAGCCCGCGCTGCCCTCCCGGGCGGCTTTCCCGCCCGGTGCCCTGGCGGCCATCCTCATGGAGGTGTCCAGCTGCTCGTCGAGCTGGGTGACCAGGTACGAGCGCAACGCGAGGGTGGTGACGGTCCCGATGGCCGCCCCCACCACGGCGATCAGCGCCACGGCCGAGACGACGAGCCGGGTCCGCAGGGACCAGGGCCGGCGCCCGCCCGGCCACCGGCTCCCGCGCGGTGCCACTACTCGGCCGGCTTGATCAGGTAGCCGGCGCCGCGCCGGGTGTGGATCATCGACGGCAGGCCGAGGCCGCTCTCCAGCTTGCGGCGCAGGTAGGAGATGTACAGCTCGACCACATTGGCCTGCCCGCCGAAGTCGTAGGACCAGACCCGGTCCAGGATCTGCGCCTTGCTCAGCACGCGCCGCGGGTTGCGCATCAGGTAGCGCAGCAGCTCGAACTCGGTGGCGGTGAGGTGGACCTCCCGGCCGTCCCGCACCACCTCGTGACTGTCCTCGTCGAGGCGCAGGTCGCCGACGGTCAGGACCGAGCCGCCGCGCGCCGCCTGGGCCGCGCCCGAACGCCGCACCAGGCCGCGCAGCCGGGCCACGACCTCCTCCAGGCTGAAGGGCTTGGTGACGTAGTCGTCGCCGCCGGCGGTGAGGCCTGCGATCCGGTCCTCCACCGAGTCCTTGGCCGTCAGGAACAGGACGGGGACCTGCGGGATCTCGCGGCGCAGCCGGCCGAGGACGGCGAGTCCGTCCATGTCGGGGAGCATGACGTCGAGGACCACCACGTCCGGACGGAAGCCACGCGCGGCCCGCAGCGCCCCGGCCCCGTCGGCGGCGCTGCGTACCTCGCAGCCCTCGTAGCGCAGGGCCATGGACAGCAGCTCGGAGAGGGAGGCCTCGTCGTCGACGACGAGCACCCGGCAGGGCCCGCCGTCGGGCCGGACCAGGGCCGTGTGGTTGCTGGTGGACGTGGACGCAGGGGAGGTGGTCGTCGCAGTCATACGGACACGCTCCCCGGCGCCTCTGAGAGCGTTCTTGCCCCAACCTGTGAATTCCCTGAGAAAGGGGTCAGCCGTCGAGGCCGAAGAGGCGGGCACCGTTGTCGTGGCAGACCGCCCGCAGCCAGTCGTCCCCCAGACCCAGTCGTTCGAGGGCGACGAGCTGGTGCTCGTAGGGGTACGGGATGTTCGGGAAGTCGGTGCCCAGCAGGATCCGGTCGCCGAGGTCCGCGAGCCGTCCGAGGTCTCCGGCCGGGAAGCCGCTCAGCCGTTCGGAGAAGTCGGTGAAGGCCATGGTCGTGTCGAGGCGCACCTCGGTGTGGCGGTCGGCGAGGTCGAGGAAGTCCGAGTACTCGGGCATGCCCATGTGGGCGATGATCAGCGGCAGCCTCGGATGGCGGGCCAGCAGCCGGGCGATCGGTGCGGGGCCCGTGTGCTTGCCGGGGGCCGGCCCGGAGCCGCAGTGGATCACCGTGGGGATGCCGGCCTCGGCCAGCAGGCCCCAGACGGGGTCCAGCAGGTCGTCGTTCGGGTCGTAGCCGCCGACCTGGAGGTGCGCCTTGAAGACCCGGGCACCGGAGGCGACGGCCTGGCGGACGTACGCGGCCACGCCCTCCTCCGGGTAGAAGGTCGCGGTGTGCAGGCAGTCGGGGGTGCGGGCCGCGAACTCGGCGGACCAGGCGTTGAGCCAGGCGGCCATTTCCGGTTTGTGCGGGTAGAGCATGGAGGTGAAGGCCCGGACCCCGAACTCCCGCAGGAGCGCGACGCGCTGCTCCTCCTCGTGCCGGTAGGTGATGGGCCACTCCATGCCGGTCAGCGGGCCGACCGCGTCGAAGTAGTCCCACACCTTCTCCAGGACCCGCTCGGGCATGAAGTGCGTGTGGACGTCGACCAGTCCGGGCAGCCCGAGCCGCGCACGGAAGGCCCGCACCGCATCAGCCGTTGCGGACAAAGCCGTGGCTCCGCTCGACGGTGGCGACGTGCAGGGTGTAGCTCTCGTACCAGTCGGCGCGGCCCTTCTTCATCGCCGCCTGGTGCTCCATGTCCTCACGCCACACCGTGAGGGCCTCGTGGTCCCGGAAGTAGGCGACGGTGATGCCCAGGCCGCCGGGATTGCGCGCGGATTCGTAGCCGAGGTATCCGGGGATCGCCCGGACGATCTCTTCCATGCGGTCGTTGCGCTCGTCGAACCCGGTGTCGTCCGCGGTACGGACGCTGCTGAAGACGGCCATGACGTAGGGCGGTTCAAAGGCCGCCACCGGTTGAGTGGTCATGCCCTCCACCCTCGGTGGAGGGCACCCGGCGTGTCCACCCGGATCGGCTCCGGACGGCCAAAGGGATCCAAGTCTTGACCTGGCGCGCAGGGCGCTCACCTCCACCGTGGACCCTGATGATCCCGCGCGTCGGGCGGCGTCCGCAACGTCAGAACAGCCCGTCCTGCCCGGCCGGAGGGGCGGCGACGGGCGGGATCCGCACCACCGGCGCGGAGGTCACCGCTCCCTGGGCGGGAGGGGCCAGCTCCCAGCCGGCCAGCAGACGGGTATCGACCACGAGCCCGTCCTCGAAGTGCAGGTCGGGCCCGGCGGCGCCGACCAGCCGACCCACGACGGCCCGGCCGTCCGCCATCTCCGCGATCACCCGGTCCGGCGCCGGCAGCCCCGCCCAGCCGTCCATACCGAACACGGCCGCGTGATCGGTGACTTCGCACCTCAGCCGCTCCAGGGATTCCGGCCACCCGGACAGCGCCGCCGCCCGGCCGTGCAGCTCGGCGACCTCCCCCGCCCGTTCCGCCGCGCCGGGCAGGTGCGCCCGGACCGCACGCTTACGGGCGTACGCGATCCGGTCGGGCACCCCGAGCGCCGCCCGCAGCAGCTCCTCGGTGCGTCGGGCCGCCATCAGCGGCCCCCGCCCCAGCCAGGTCCACGTCATCGCCCCCTGCTCCAGCAGCCGGGCGGAGCCGCGCTCCTCGGCGGTGATGCCGACCTTGACCATGCCGGGCCCGAACCAGGCCAGATAGACCCGGTAGGTCCGCGGATCGGCGGCGTTGGTGTCGGCCGCCACGGAGAACGACCGGTCGAGACGGGCGCATGCGGGGCACTGCGCGCTCCCTCCCCGGGCGGACACCAGGGCGGTGGTGGGGCAGGGCGTCCGCTTCCCGGCCCGCCGCACGCCCAGGCAGTGGCGCTTGCCGCGTGCCGCGAAGGCCAGCCGTTGCCCGTACACGGGTGCGCTCACCCGCTCGCCGCGCCCCTGGCCGTACCACCCGATGACGGGGGCGGAGCCCTTCCACCGAATCCCGGTGCACCACCACGTCACAGCGGCAGCGGCCGCTCGAAGAAGGTGTCCAGGACGACGGTCGCGTGCGTACCGCTGACGCCGTCGATCGCGTAGAGCCGGCGCAGCACGTCCTGCAGCTGCTCGGTCGAGGCCGTACGCACCTTCACCAGCACCGACGCACTGCCGGCGATGATGTGCGCCTCCTGGATCTCCGGGATGGCGGCGAAGTCGTCCGCCGACTCGCCCATCCACGCGTTGGAGTCGACCATCACGTAGGCGAGGACCCCGCTGCCGACCGCCGCCGGGTCGACGTCGATGGTGGTCCGCCGGATCACCCCGCGCTCGCGCAGTTTGCGCACACGCTCGTGGGTGGCCCCGGCCGAAAGCCCGACAGCCGTCCCGAGGGCCGCGTAGGACTGGCCGGCGTCCTGCTGCAGGCGCAGGACGAGCGCCCGGTCGATGTCGTCCACGCAATCTTCCTCTCATGGGCCGGAAAACCCTTGCGAAGACGGTACCTGATCCTGCAATCTCACCATCGAGCCGAACATTCTTCGGCCATCTGCTCTCAGGGGGAATCATGTCTGCCATAGCCGACCTCACCTTGTACGAGATTCTGGACGAGCGCTTCAAGACCGGCCGCTGCGCGAACGGAGACGCCCGGCTGGAGCGGCTCTACGACGACTGCCGCTGGGCGGAAGGCCCGCTGTACCTGCCGGCCTGGCGACAGCTGGTGTGGAGCGACATCCCCAATGACCGGATGCTGCGCTGGGACGAGGCGACCGGGGCGGTCTCCGTCTTCCGCTCGCCCGCCGGCCACTCCAACGGCAACACCCTCGACCGCGAAGGCCGCCTGATCTCCTGTGAACAGGGCAACCGCCGCGTGACCCGCACCGAACCCGACGGCAGCATCACCGTCATCGCCGACCGCTTCGACGGCAAGCGGCTCAACAGCCCCAACGACGCCGTGGTCCGCTCGGACGGCTCCGTATGGTTCTCCGACCCGGACTTCGGCATCACCAGCGACTACGAGGGCCGCCGCGCGCCCAGCGAGATCGGATCCTGCAACCTCTACCGGGCCGACCCCTCGACGGGAGAGGTGCGCATGGTCGCCGACGGCTTCCTCGGCCCCAACGGTCTCGTCTTCTCCCCCGACGAGAGCGAGCTGTACGCGGCGGACACCAGGGCGGGCCACATCCGCGCCTTCAAGGTCGCCGACGACGGCACTCTCAGCGGCGACCGGGTCTTCACGGCCTGCCCCGGCGTCGACAACATCCGCTTCGACGACGAGGGCCGGCTGTGGGCGGCCGCGATGGAGGACGGCGTCCGGTGCCACGCGGCGGACGGCACCCTGATCGGCCGCCTGCGCGTCCCCGAGCCCGTCTCGAACATCGCCTTCGGCGGACCCAGGAACAACCGCCTCTTCATCACCGCCACCACGTCGCTCTACTCACTGGTGATGTCGGTGACCGGCCTGCCCCGGGTCCTCTGAGACCGGCCGGACGTCCGGCTACCGGGCGACGAACTGCGTCAGGATCGCCTGCACCTCGTAGACGTCGACGCCCTTGGTGAAGGTCTTCTCGATCGGCGTCGAGCTGCCGGATATCCAGATCTTCAGCTCGGCGTCGAGATCGAAGTGCCCGGCCGTCTCCACGGAGAAGTGCGTGATGCTCCGGTAGGGGACGGAGTGGTACTCCACCTTCTTGCCCGTGATCCCCTGCTTGTCGACGAGCACCAGCCGCCGGTCCGTGAACAGGATCGTGTCCCGGATCAGCAGGAAGGCGGCGTGGACCTGCTCCCCCTGCCCCAGCAGCCGCGCGTAGTCCCGCTGCGCCGACACGGGGTCGACGGTGTGCGCATTTCCGAACAGTCCCATGAGTGCCCCCGTTCTCGACTTCGGGCGATCTTCAAGAACCGTACCGACGCCACCGGGTAGCCGGCGTCCCCCGCCAGAGCCATCCCGCCCCTGACATCTTCCGGGGGACCCCCTCCCCAACAAGGAGGAGATCCGGGAGGTCCCGCCCGGCACGTCCGGGACATACGACAGAGGCCCCGGACTTTCGTCCGGGGCCTCTGGCCTGCTGTGCACTCGGCAGGATTCGAACCTGCAACCTTCTGATCCGTAGTCAGATGCTCTATCCGTTAAGCTACGAGTGCTTGGGCTTCCCGGGGTTTTTCGCCCCGTTGGCCTTGCGAGAACAACAATACATGGACCTTGCCGGGACGCGAAATCCATTACCCAAACCCATCCTGACCTGCGGAAACGCCGTGGATGGAGATCATCCGTGCGAGGTCGCGCAAGAGGCGGGCCGGGCTTGAGCGCCCACATCGGCCACGAGGGACGGGCCTTCGCGCAAGCCCCCGAACGCATCGAAGCCCCGGTCCGTCAGGACCGGGGCTTCGATGAACTGCGGAGGCGGAGGGATTTGAACCCTCGATGGGTGGTAAGACCCAAACCGCATTAGCAGTGCGGCGCCATAGACCGGACTAGGCGACGCCTCCAGCACACCCACGCGTACGAAGGTGCGTGCAGATGATGACACAGGCGCAGGGCCCCTCACCAATCCGCTCCCACGGTACTAGGCGGGACGGGCCGAGGGCAAAGCCTTAAAGGCCCCTCCGCACGCAACATCGGCGCGCTCACGTCGTTGGTCAGGCGAATGACGTACGGACGACCTGGAGTGCCCCATGCTGCGTCTCGCCGCCTTCGCCGCCACCTCGGCCCTGGCCACCGCGGCCGTCGGACCGCTGCCCCCGCTGCCCCTGGGAGCGCTGCTGTCCCCGCCCGACCGGCTGACCATGACCATGGCCGACACCGGCAACCGCCAGCTCGACCGCGAGTACGAGCTCGAATGCGGGCCGGTGGGCGGTGACCACCCCGAGGCGGAGGGCGCCTGCGCACGGCTGGACCAGTTCGCCCGGGAGGGGCGCGACCCCTTCACCCCCGTCCCCCCGGACCAGATCTGCACCAAGCAGTACGGGGGACCCGCGACCGCGCGCGTGACCGGAACATGGAACGGACACAAGGTGAACGCCACCTTCCGCCGGACGGACGGATGCGAAATCAAGCGCTGGGACGAGTTGGAACCTCTGCTTCCGAGTGGGCGTTCCTGACCTGGGAGGATGCCGACGAGCGGCATCGCCGACCCCACATCGGCCACCCCGCCGCGAGCCCGTGGCCTTAGACTCCTCCCGTGACTTGCCGGTAGTCGTTGGTCAGGGAGGAAGCTCGTCGTGAGCAGCAGGCCATCCCGAGGCGCTGCTCGCCTCGCAGCAATACTCGACGCCCTTCCGGACGCGCTGTTGCTCGTCAACGCCAACGGCACGGTCGTGAACGCCAATTCGATCGCGCTCGAGGTCATGGAGAGCCCCGGCACGGGGCTCGTCGGACGGGGCGTGCTCGACCTCCTGCCCGAATTCGACTCCAAGCTGATTCCCGGCTCCATGCGCCGGCCCGGCGAGGACGAGGGCGGGCGGACCACACCCAAGCGGATGGTGGCCCGCCGCACCGACGGGTCGGAGTTCCCCGTCGAGGTCACCAGCGCCCACCTCGACGGCCGCGACGCCTACCGCGAGCCGCAACCCACCTACACAGGCGACGAGCTGCTGATGCTCGTCGTCCGGGACCTCTCCCAGACCGTCGACACCGAGGCCGAGCTGGCCCGTTCCCAGCGGCAGACCGAGATGATCCTGCGCGCCGCCGCCGAGGGCGTCGTGGGCACCGACACCGACGGACGGGTGGTGCTCGTCAACCCGGCGGCCGCCCAGATCCTCGGCTACCGCGCCACCGACCTCGGCAACCGCGAACTCCACGGCCTGGTCCAGCACTCCCGCGCCGACGGCTCCCCCTTCCCCTTCGAGGAGTCCCCGCTCGCCGACACCCTGCGCAGCGGGCGCAAGCACCGCGTACGCGGGCAGGTGCTGTGGAACAAGGCCGGTCAGCCGGTCGCCGTCGACCTGACCACCTCTCCCGTACGGGACGGGGAGCAGCTCGTGGGCGCCGTGATGACCTTCACCGACCGCCGGCCCTACGACGCCCTGGCCGCCCGGCACGCCCAGCTGCTCGCCGTCCTCGGGGACTCCCTGCGCGGCCCGCTGGACGAGCTGCGCGGCGAGCTGGCGACCCTGGCCGCCGACGACGCGGGCCAGCTGTGGCCCGAGGCCAACCAGCTGCTGCACCACCTGGCCGCGGGCTACTCGCGGATGACCACCCTGGTGGACAACGTGCTCGGCTTCCAGCGCCTGGACGCCGGCCGCGAGAAGCTCGCCAAGAAGAAGGTCCTGATCAACGGCGTGGTCACGGCCGGCGTCGACGGCGCCGTCGAGCTGATCGGGCCCGGGCGCGCGCAGTTCGCCGTCCACGCGCCGACCATCGAGGCCGAGGTGGACGGCGAGCGGATCTCGACCGCCCTCGCGCACCTGGTGGCGGACGTCGCCGGGGTGGACGCCACCGGCAAGACCCGTCAGGGCAGCGGGTACAGCGACTCGACGATCGTGGTGGCCGCCGCGCAGCGGGGCGACGTCGTACGGATCGAGGTGCGCGGGCCCTACGAGGGTGGCAACCCGGTCCACGAGCCGATCGTCCGGGGCATCGTGGCCGCGCACGGCGGCGTACTGCAGACGGTGGAGGTCCCGGGCGCGCCCGGCGGGGCCTACGTGCTGGAACTGCCGCTCGGCTCGGGTGCCGGGACGGTGACCCTGCCCGAACCGGCGGAGGAGCCCCCCGCGGCCACCGGCCCGGACGGCGCCGGAACGGCCCCGGGGGCCGCCCCCGGCAAGGTTTCCGGCGGCCGGCGCGGCCGGCGCGGAGTGGACGCCTTCCTGGAGGACGAGGCCGCGGGACCCCAGGCCGCGCAGGGCGGGCAGGGCGGCGGCGCGCTGGCGCTGTCGTCGGGCCGCCGGCGGGCGGGCGAGGCCGAACCGTCCGCGGGGCCCGAGCTCGCGCAGTCCCCGGTGAACCCGGCGGGCCTCGGCACCGGCCGCAGGCGCGGCCGGGCAGGTGACGACAGCGGCGCGGGCGGCGGTGCCGACGGCCAGGGCGGCACCGGTCGCCCCGTGCAGCCGCAGGGCACCGCCGTGCCCGCGCTGCCGCCCGTACCGGCGGTGCCCCCGGTGCCGGTGACCGAGCACCCGGCCGGCCGGCGCCGGGCACTGGGTCCGGCGCAGCCGGGCGGTCCCGTCCCCGCGACGGGGCTCGGCCCGACGCCCGTCCCGGCACGGCCCGTCGCACCGGAGGGCGGCTTCGCGCTGCCGGCCGGTCCGGCCCCCGTCCCCGCCGCTCCGGCCGCCCCCGCGGGTCCCGGTGCCTCCGGGGGCGAGGCCGCACCCGACGCCGAGGCACCGGCCGGACGCCGTGGCCGCCGGGCGCTCGGCTCCCCCGCGGGCGAGCCCGAGGCCCCTGCCGCTGCGTCCGACGCCACCGCCGAGAACCCGACCGGGCGGCGGCGCGCGCTGTCCGGTGCTCCCGCGTGGCCGGCTCCCGCCGCCCGTACCGCCGCCGAGGACGACGGCGCCACCGGCCAGGTCGCGGTCCCCGGAGCACGCCAGGCGCAGGACTCTCCCGCGCAGGCGCAGGCCGCGCAGCCGATCAGTGTGCGCGCGCTGGGCACCCTCGGCCAGGGCATCGCGGTCGACCCCGCCGCGGCGTCCCCCGCGACGTCCCCCGCCGGGGCCTCCGGGTCCGGGCGGCGCCGCCGGCTCGCCGAGCCCAGCCCGCAGGGCCGCGCCTTCGCCATAGGCGCCCCCGAGGCGGGCGCCGACGAGGGTCCCGAGCCGCTGGACGGTCCCGGCGGTGCGGTCGAGGTGGTCAACCGGCCCGTGCCGCAGCCGGTGGACGACGAACTCCCGCCGGAGCCCCTGGACAACCCGCGTCGGCTGCTGGTGTGGCCGGCTCCGGACGTGCAGACGCAGCAGGCGCTCAGCGACCGGGGCTACCGCCCGGTGGTCGTGCACTCCCGCGAGGAGGTGGACGCGCAGATCGCCGCGTTCCCCGCCGCGCTGTTCGTCGACCCGCTGACCGGCCCGATCACCCGGACCGCCCTGCAGTCGCTGCGGCAGGCCGCCGTGGCCGCCGAGGTGCCCGTACTGGTCACGGCCGGGCTGGGCCACGCCACGCGCGAGGCGGCGTACGGGGCAGATCCGGCCGTGCTGCTCAAGGCGCTGGCCCCGCGCGACAGCGAGCAGCACCCCTCCCGGGTGCTGCTGATCGAGGAGCACGACGAGATCGCGACGGCGCTGACCGCCGCCCTGGAACGGCGCGGCATGCAGGTCGCCCGGGCGGGCGCGGACACCGACGCGGTGGAGCTGGCCACACGGATGCGGCCGAACCTGGTGGTCATGGACCTGATGCAGGTGCGCCGCCGGCGGGCCGGGATCGTGGACTGGCTGCGGGCGAACGGCCAGCTGAACCGGACTCCGCTCGTCGTCTACACGGCGACCGGCATCGATCCGGCCGAACTGCCGCGGCTGGCCTCGGGCGAGAGCGTGCTCTTCCTCGCCGAGCGGGCCACCACCACGGACGTCCAGGGCCGCATCGTGGACCTGCTGGCCAAGATCGGCACCAACTAGCGATCCTGGCCCGATGGCCATCATCAACACGACCGAGCACACCGTTCCCGCCGACAACGGGGAGGTGAACCTGCTCATCGCGCGACAGGTGGAGCCCGGGCACGAGGAGACGTTCGAGGCCTGGGCCCACGGGATCCTGGAGACGGCCGCCGGTTTTCCGGACCACCTGGGCTACGGGCTCTTCCGGCCGGCGACGGAGGGCGGGCCGTGGTTCCTGGTCCACCGCTTCCGCAACCAGGCCGCCTTCCAGCGCTGGCAGGACTCTCCGGAGCGGGCGCAGTGGTTCTCCAACTGCCTGGGCCACCACCACACGGAGATAGCCCGGCGGGAACTCCAGGGCATGGAGACCTGGTTCGCCAAGCCGGGTACGACCCGGCCCGCGCCGCCGCGGTGGAAGATGGCGATCAGCTCGGGGCTGGCCATCTTCCCGATCTCGCTCGCCGGGAACGCGGTGCTCGGGCCGTACCTGGTGGATCTGCACTTCGTGCTGCGGACGGCCGCCTTCGCCGTCGTGTTCAGCACGCTGATGACCTACGTGGCCATGCCCGCCGTCAGCAGGCTGCTGCGGCCATGGCTCACGCGGGGGTAGGCCCTTCCCGTCCCGGGGCGTCCTTCCGTACCCGGGGCGTCAGACGAGCTTGGTCACGTCCAGCGCGCCGTCCGCGTACTGCTGCCGGATCACCTTCTTGTCGAACTTGCCGACGCTGGTCTTCGGTACCGCCTCGATGATCGTCCAGCGCTCCGGCAGCTGCCACTTGGCGATCGACTGCGAGAGGAACTCGCGCAGTCCCGTGTAGTCCACGGTCGCGCCCTCCTTGAGGACGACCGTCGCGAGCGGCCGCTCGCCCCACTTGTCGTCGGGTACGGCGACCACCGCGGCCTCGGCGACCTCGGGGTGCGCCATCAGCGCGTTCTCCAGCTCGACGCTGGAGATCCACTCGCCGCCGGACTTGATGACGTCCTTGGCACGGTCGGTGAGGGTGAGGTAGCCGTCGGGGCTGATGACGCCGACGTCCCCCGTCTTGAGCCAGCCGTCCGCGCTGAACTTGTCCTCGGGCGTGAAGGGTTCGCCGGACGCACCGCCGTAGTAGGCGTTCGCGATCCAGTTGCCGCGTACCTCGAGTTCGCCGGCCGACGTGCCGTCCCAGGGCAGCAGGTCACCGGCCGGGCCGACGAGACGGGCCTCGACGCCCGCGGGGAAGCGGCCCTGCGTGATCCGGTAGGGCCATTCCTCCTCGGCGCTCAGACCGGCCGGCGGGTGCGCCATCGTGCCCAGCGGGGAGGTCTCCGTCATGCCCCACGCGTGGCAGACGCGGACCCCGAGCTTGTCGTAGGCCTCCATCAGGGAGGGCGGACAGGCCGCGCCGCCGATGGTGACCTGCTTCATCGAGGTCAGGTCACGCGGGTTGGCGGTGACCTCGGCCAGCAGGCCCTGCCAGATGGTGGGGACGGCCGCGGCGTGGGAGGGCTTCTCCCGCTCGATCATCTCGGCGAGCGGGGCGGGCTGCAGGAAGCGGTCCGGCATCAGCATGTTGATGCCGGTCATGAAGGTGGCGTGCGGCAGGCCCCAGGCGTTCACGTGGAACTGCGGGACGACCACGAGGGTGGTGTCCTTGTCGGTCAGGCCCATCGACTCGGCCATGTTGACCTGCATGGAGTGCAGGTAGAGCGAGCGGTGGGAGTAGACGACGCCCTTCGGGTCCCCCGTGGTGCCGGAGGTGTAGCACATGGCGGCCGCCTGGCGCTCGTCCAGCTCGGGCCAGTCGTAGCTGTCGGAGCGACCTTCGAGGAGCTCCTCGTACTCGTGCACGCGCACGTTCAGGCCGTCGAGCACGGAGCGGTCGCCGATACCGGTCACGACGACGTGCTCGATGGTCGGCAGGTGCGGCAGCAGCGGTGCGAGCAGCGGGAGCAGCGTGCCGTTGACCAGGACGACCCGGTCCGCGGCGTGGTTGACGATGAAGACCAGCTGCTCCGGGGGAAGCCGCAGGTTCAGCGTGTGCAGGACGGCGCCCATGGAGGGGATCGCGAAGTACGCCTCGACGTGCTCGGCGTTGTTCCACATGAGGGTGGCGACCCGGTCGTCCTGCTGCACTCCGAGCTCGTCGCGCAGGGCTCCGGCGAGGCGGGTGGCGCGGAGGCCGATCTCGGCGAAGCTCCGGCGGTGCGGCTCGGCCTCCCCGGTCCAGGTCGTGACCTGGGACTTCCCGTGGATCGTCATCCCGTGACGAAGTATGCGGGTGACGAGGAGCGGTACGTCCTGCATGGTGCTGAGCAAAGCGTCCTCCCGGTGAGCGCTGCGGCGCTGCGGCGGCTACGGATGCTGCCGATTCTGCGCACATACCGGTCGGTCTGTCACTACCCGAGGGTAGAAACCGCCTCGTGTTTCACGTGAAACATTCCCTGGTTTCACGGGGCGCCTCTGCCGTATCAGCGGACCGGGGTGAGTTCCGGGTCCTCGCGGAGCTTGCCCAGCGCCCGGGAGACGGCGCTCTTGACGGTACCGACCGAGACTCCCAGCAGCTCTGCGGTCTGCACCTCGCTGAGGTCCTCGTAGTAGCGCAGGACGACCATGGCACGCTGCCGGTCGGGCAGCCGGGTCACCGCACGCCACATCGCGTCGCGCAGCGCCTGGGCCTCGGCGGGGTCGGAGGAGGGGGCGGGCTCGGTCTCCGGGAGGTCGTCGCACACGAACTCGTCGACCTTGCGCTTGCGCCACTGTGAGGTACGGGTGTTGACCAGGGTCCGGCGGACGTAGCCGTCCAGGGCGCGGTGGTCCTCGATGCGGTCCCAGGCCACGTACGTCTTCGCGAGGGCGGTCTGGAGCAGGTCCTCCGCATCGCAGGGGTTCGCGGTGAGGGAGCGCGCCGTGCGCAGCAGGGCCGTGCCGCGGGTCCTGACGTACGCCGAGAACGACGGGTACGGCGTCGGGTTCGAGGCGAGCGTGCACACAGGCGGGGTCATGTCTCCACGCTAGGAGCGCCCGCCAGCCCTGGAATCGGCCGCAGGTGCCGATGGGGGGTCCGTCTCAGGTTGTAGGAGTAGGGCCATCCCCACCCCCTGAAGGTGGAGGAGGCGGGGCCCGGCACGGACCACGGTCTCAGCCGTCGGCGCCGAGGATCAGCCCGGACGTCGGCACGCCGGTACCGGCCGTGACGAGTGCGCGCGCGGCTCCCGCCACCTGGTTGACGGAGGTGCCGCGCAGCTGGCGGACGGCTTCGGCGATGCCGTTCATGCCGTGCAGGTACGCCTCCCCGAGCTGGCCGCCGTGGGTGTTGAGGGCGAGCGCGTCCGCGGCCACGAAGTCGGCGGCCTCACCCGGCTTGCAGAAACCGAACGCCTCCAGCTGCATCAGGACGAAGGGGGTGAAGTGGTCGTAGAGGATGCCGACGTCGATGTCGGAGGGACGCAGCCCGCTGGTGCGCCACAGCTGGGGCGCGACGACGTCCATCTCCGGCAGGCCGGTCAGGTCGTCGCGGTAGAAGGAGGTCATGCCCTCCTGACGGCGGCCGGCGCCCTGCGCCGCCGCGGTGATGACGGCGGGCGCGTGGCGCAGGGTGCGGGCCCGCTCGGTCGTGGTGACGACGAGGGCCTGGCCGCCGTCGGTCTCCTGGCAGCAGTCCAGCAGCCGCAGCGGTTCCACGATCCAGCGGGAGGCGGCGTGGTCGGCGAGGGTGATCGGCTTCCCGTGGAAATAGGCGGCCGGGTTGTTCGCGGCGTGCCGCCGGTCGGTGACCGCGACGTGCCCGAAGGCGTCGGGGGTGAGGTGATGGGTGTGCAGGTACCGCTGGGCGGCCATGGCCACCCAGGACGCGGGGGTCAGCAGCCCCCAGGGCAGGGACCAGCCGAGCGCCGCGCCCTCCGCCGAGGCCTCGCGTTGCTGGACGCCGGAGCCGAAGCGGCGTCCGGAGCGCTCGTTGAACGCGCGGTAGCAGACCACGACCTCAGCGACCCCGGTGGCGACGGCGAGGGCGGCCTGCTGGACGGTGGCGCAGGCCGCACCCCCGCCGTAGTGGATGCGGGAGAAGAAGGACAGTTCCCCGATGCCCGCAGCCTGGGCGACGGTGATCTCGGGGCTGGTGTCCATGGTGAAGGTGACCATGCCGTCGACGTCGGCAGGGGTGAGTCCGGCGTCGTCCAGGGCCGCGTGCACGGCTTCGACGGCGAGCTTGAGCTCGCTGCGGCCGGAGTCCTTGGAGAACTCGGTCGCGCCGATGCCGGCGATCGCGGCCGCGCCGCCGAGCCGGTCCCGGTTGCGGACGCTCATTCCGCCACCTCCGCGGTGACGGTTCCCGACACGTGCCGGCCGATCCCGTTGGCTCCGAGGACCCGGATCTCGACGGTGTTGCCGACCACGGAGGTGACGGTGCCGGTGAGGGTCATGGTGTCCCCCGGGTAGTTGGGGGCGCCGAGGCGGATGGCCACCTTGCGCAGGACGGCTCGCGGCCCGAGGTGGTCGGTGACGTAGCGGCCGACCAGTCCGTTGGTGGTCAGGATGTTCATGAAGATGTCCGGGGAGCCCTTCTCCCGTGCGAGCGCCGTGTCGTGGTGCACGTCCTGGTAGTCGCGGGAGGCGATCGCGCCCGAGACGATCAGGGTGCGGGTGACCGCGATCTCCAGTGGCGGCAGCGTGTCGCCGACGTTCATGCCTGTTCTCCCTCGGCTATCGAAGCTCCCAGCTCGGCCAGCAGCTCGCTGCCGCAGCCCAGGTAGGCGTCCAGCTGGCGTCCCCACAGGAAGTGCCGGTGGACCGGATGGTCCAGGTCGGCGCCCATACCGCCGTGCAGGTGCTGGCCCGCGTGCACGACCCGTTTGCCCGCCTCGGAGGCCCACCAGGCCGCTGTCAGCGCGTGCTCGTGAGCCGGCAGCCCCTGGTCGATGCGCCAGGCCGCTTCGTACGTGGTCACCCGGATCGCCTCGGTGTCCATGTACGCGTCGGCCGCGCGCAGCATGACGCCCTGGTTGGTGGAGAGCGGCCGGCCGAACTGCTCACGGGTGGAGGTGTGGTCGACCGCGCGGGCGAGCGAGCCCGCGCAGACGCCCGCCTGGAGTCCGGCGAAGGCGGTGCGCGCCGCGGCGAGGGTGGCCTCGTAGGCGCCTTCGGACCCGAGGCGCTCGGCCTCGGCGCCGCTCAGGACCAGGCGGCCGGCCGACCAGGGGGCGGTCGTCTCGACGGGGGACGTCCGCACGCCGGGCGCGTCGGTCCGTACGAGCCACAGGGCCCGCTCGGTGTCCGGGACCAGTACGTGCGTGGCGTCGCGCAGCCAGGGAACGGCCGGGGCGGCGCCGCTGAGCCGGCCGTCGTCGGCGGTGATCCGGCCGCGCGCCGGGAACGCTCCGGTGGCCACGGCTTCCCCGCTGCCGAGCGCGGGCAGCAGACGGGCGCGCTGCTCCGCGCTGCCGTGGGCGGCCACGGGAAGGATGCCGTACGCGCAGGTGGCGGCGTAGGGGACCTGCGCGGTGGCGCGGCCCTGTTCCTCCAGCAGCAGGACCAGCCCCAGCAGGCCGATCTCCTCGACGGCGGCGGCCAGTCCGGCGGCGGTGAGGGCCTTCCACAGTTCCGCGTCGCTGCCGGTGCCGGTGGCGGCGAGGCGTTCGTGGGTGGCCAGGTCGGTGAAGATCCGGGCGGCGAGACCGGCCGCGGCGGCCTGTTCCTCGGTGGGGTGGAAGTCCATCAGCCCTCGCTCCCGCGGAAGACGGGGAGTTCGAGGTCGTCGTCGACGCGCAGGAACTCCAGTCGGACGGGCAGGCCGATGCGCACCTTGTCGTACGGGACGCCGGTGATGTTGCTGATCACGCGGACCCCTTCGGCGAGCTCGACGAGCGCGACCGCGTAGGGCGGATCGAAGGCCGGGAAGGGCGGGTGGTGCATGACGACGAAGCTGAACACGGTGCCGGCACCGGAGGCCTCCACGGTGTCCCATTCGGGGCTCGCGCAGGTATTGCACCCGGGGAGCCAGGGGAAGCGGAGGGTGGCGCACGAGGTGCAGCGCTGAATGAGCAGTCTGTGCTCCCGCACCCCGTCCCAGAATCCCTGGTTGTCGCGGTTGACCACGGGCCGCGGGCGTCGCGCCGCGGCCTCCGGGCGGGCTCCGGGCTCCTTCGCCGGTCGTGCGGCGGGCGCGTACTTGAGGATCCGGAAGCGGTGGGTGCCGGCGGGCTGCCCGCTCGCCCGGACGTCCATCCGGGTCGTCACGAAGTGGCCGGTGCCCAGCTTGGTCGTCTTGCGCGGCGACACGGACTCGATGACGGCGTCGAAGGTGATCGTGTCGCCGGGGCGCAGCGGACGGAGGTACTCCTGCTCGCAGTCGGTGGCGACGACGGAAGTGAAGCCGGCCCCGTCGAGGAGGGCGAGGAGCTCGTCGTAGGCCGAGGAGCGGTCGGAGTGGCCGGAGAGCCCGCCCATGGTCCAGGCCTGGAGCATGGTGGGGGGAGCGACCGCGTCCGGCCCGGTGTAGGCGGGGTGGTCGTCGCCCATCGCCTCGCACCAGTGCCGGATCATCGGCTCGTTGACCGCGTCCTTGCCACGGCCCGCGGTGGCGGCAGGCCGTCCCTCGAAGGCCGCCAGCAGCGCGTGGAAGCGGTCCGCCTCCTCGGCCGTGCCGGTTGCTTCCACCGTCATCGCTTCCTCCCCTTCATGCCGAGCCGCATCATCGCGACGATCTCCCGCTGGACCTCGCTCACCCCGCCGCCGAAGGTGTTGATCTGCGCGGCCCGGTTCATCCGCTCCAGCTCGCCGCCCGCGAAGGCCGCGGGCCCCCGTACGAGCGCCTCCTCGCCCACCACCTCCTGGCACATTCGGTACACCTCGACGGCGGATTCGGTGCCGAGGAACTTCACGCCGCTGGCGTCGCCGGGGGCCAGGCCGCCACTGCCCACGTCCTGTACGAGTCGCCAGTTGAGGAGGCGTACGGCGGCCAGCCGGGCGTGGGCCTCGGCGAGGCGGGACCGCACCCAGGGCAGGTCGGCGGGCCGCTCTCCGGTGGCGGGGTCGGGGGTCCGGGCGTGGCGCAGGGTGTGTGCGTAGAAGTCCTCGGCCTGCATGCCGATGGCGGCGAGGGCCACGCGCTCGTGGTTCAGCTGGTTGGTGATCAGCCCCCAGCCGCCGTGCTCGGGGCCGACGAGGTTCCCCGCCGGTACGCGGACGGAGTCGTAGTACGTCGCCGTGGTGGTGAGGCCGCCGACGGTGTCGACAGGGGTCCACGAGAAGCCGGGGTCGTCGGTGGGGACGAGGATGATCGAGATGCCCTTGTGCTTCGGGGCCTGCGGGTCGGTCCGGCAGGCGAGCCAGATCCAGTCCGCGTTCTGGGCGTTGGAGGTGAAGATCTTCTGTCCGTCGACCAGCCAGTCGGCTCCGTCGCGGACCGCCCGGGTGCGCAGGGAAGCAAGGTCGGTGCCGGCCTCGGGCTCTGAGTAGCCGATGGCGAAGACGATCTCGCCCGCGAGGATCCGGGGGAGGAAGTGGTCCTTCTGCTCGCGCGTCCCGTACTTCATCAGGGTCGGGCCGACCGTGTTCAGCGTGACCATGGACACCGGGGCACCGGCCCGGTAGGCCTCGTCGAAGAAGACGAACTGCTCGTCCGCGCCCCGGCCCTGTCCGCCGTACTCGACGGGCCAGCCGAGGCCGAGCAGCCCGTCGGCCCCGATGCGGCGCAGGAGTGCGCGCTGGCGGGCCGGCTCCTCGGGCACCCCGTCGCGCAGCAGTTCCTTGAAGTACGCGCGCAGTTCGGCACGGAGCCGCAACTGGCCTTCGGTCGGGGCGAGGTGCACGGCGCAGGCCTCCCGGCATCGCATCATCGAGGTACCTGACTGTCCGTCAGATCTGCCCGCGGTGTCAAGGTCGGGAAGGGGAGCGGAAGCCGGGCACGCGCGGGGGCGCCCGCGCTACCGGACCCCAGCCGGTCCGGTCGCACGGGCGCCCTCACGATGCGGAGCGACTGATGCCGCTGTTACCACCCGGGGTGGAAGTCGACCGCCAGGTTGGTGTTGGCCTGGTGGACCGCGGTGAAGGCCGAGCCGTTGACCTGCGCGGCGTTGCGCTGGTTGGAGGCGCCGGAGCCAGTGGCCACCTGCTGCGAGGTGGACGAGTTGCCGTTGTTGCCGCCCCCCACACCGCTGCCGATGATGCTGGCGACGCCCGCATCAGGGAAACGTTTCGCCAGGCCACCGCGCCCGGACATGCCGAAAAGGGCCGCTCCGTCCGGGAACCCCACCGTCTCCCGGGCCTGCGGCCCTGCAATGCCAAGCTTCACGCCCCCGGCACGCTCCCCGGCGCACGCCGGGGTGATCCATCCGTGCCCCGTTGCCGGGACACCGCGTGGCGCGATCCGCGGTCGTGACCGACCGGGCTCCAGCGCCTGCCTACGCTGCTGCTTCCTCGCGTGCCGTGCTTCCGTCCGTGGTCCTGCTTCGACTGACGTGCCTGGTGCTGCTGACGTACCCGGTGTTGCGATGCGTCTGGTGCTGCGACGTATTCCGTGCTGCTGACGTACCTGGTGCTGCGATACATCCGTGCTGCTGTGCCTGCGGTTCCGCTTCGTTCGTCCGGCCTGCCCGTACGGGAACCAAGGGGGCCGGCCACCGGGGCTACGCGGCGAGGGCCAGCGCCTCGCGAGCTGCGGGGGCCGCCGCAGGGACCAGGGTGCGCGCGGCGGGTACTCCGGCGGAGCTCTGGACGCGGGTGGCGGTTCCGGGGTCGGCGCCCATGGCCGCAGCGGTGGTGGATCGGCGGACACCGGGGGTCTTGCCGTGCGCCTCGGCGCGGATGCGCTGCTTCAGGGTCGGCGGGAGCGAACCGCCCCGCATCATCTCCCGCCAGCTCCGCGGGGCCGTGACGACCGGCCGGCGCACGGCGGCGGTGACGGTCGCCGCGGTGGCGCCGGCGGCCGGGGCGGCGGCGGCCGGGGCGGTCTTGCCGCCGAAGCCGAGGGCGGAGAGGACGGCCACGAGGGCCGCGAGGACGGAGGTCCAGATCGACGTGAGGATGGTGCGGTCAGTCATGACGGAGTGCCTCGATTCGCGATGTTCCGACGGGCGGATCTGAATACATTCGTCATGATGTGGGGGCAAGCGCACCGCGTTCATCACACGCGCCGATCTTCCGACAAACACCACTCAGAAGGACCAATCCGGCCTTTCGCCGCCTCGCACCTCTCGGTGCGGCAGGCTCCCCAGCGCCGCCTGAAACAGGCTCTGACCTGCTACTTTGCCCTCGGCATACCGGCAGCTGACCCGCAATCCGAGATTTCTCCCGCCGCGCTACCCCCGACCGAGCCCACCGGACACGCAAGCGGCCCCTGACCGGTCATACCGGTCAGGGGCCGTTCGTCTGCGGTGGGTGTGGGATTTGAACCCACGGTGACTCGCGCCACGACGGTTTTCAAGACCGTTCCCTTAGGCCGCTCGGGCAACCCACCTGGCCGGTACAGAGTACCGGCCGGGCGGGGATGGCGGGCGACGGTGAGGTCAGGAGCTCTGGGCCTTGTCGTAGGCGGCCTTCGCCTCGTTGCCGAGGTACGGGCCGTACATGCGGTTCGGCAGGAAGGTGTAGCCGAAGCTGTTCACCGAAACCTGCGTTCCCAGGCCCGTGGCCTCGTTGAAGTCCTGGAACCAGGGGCCGCCACTGGAGCCGCCGGTCATGTTGCAGCCCAGGCCGTGGTCCTTGGTGAGCAGGAAGTCCTTGCCGCTGTTGCCGCTGCAGTAGACCAGCTTCGTTCCGTCGTACGGGGCCGCGGCCGGGAAACCGAAGGAGTACATCTTCTTGTTGTAGCCGCCGTTGAAGAGGACCCCCTGGGCGCCGACGGCCTGACTGAGGGTCTGGCCGTTCAGCGGCGCGACGACGGCCAGGCCGACGTCCATGTTCATGTCCTCGCTCGCCGCCCACTGGTCGGTGGCGAAGGTCTTGGTGGCCGACCACTGGCCGTAGGGCGCCGACCCGTTGTCGTAGCCGGGCACGAAGACCCAGTTCGTGTGCCAGGCCCCCTGGTACTTCACGCAGTGGCCGGCGGTCATCACCGTGCTGCCGTTGGCGCTGGTGATCGAGTTGCCCGAGCAGGAGGCGGTGCGGCTGCCCATCGTGAAGAAGACCCGGCCCGAGGTCTTCACGACCGCGCCGCCACCCGTCCAGGCACCGCCCGCCTGCGGGAACGCCGTGGGGGATACGGCAGGCGCGGCAGCGGTCGGGGCGATGGCGGTGGGCGCCGCGGCGGTGGGCGCCGCGGCGCGGGCCGCGCCGGGAACCGCCGTCACGTCGAGCGGAACGGCCTCCCGCATCCGCTCGGCGGTCCAGAAGCCCTGGGTGTGCTGCTGCCGGAAGGACGCCGGGGCGTCCGCCGCGGTCGAGGGGGTGGCCGCCGTCAGGACGCCCGCGACCAGGGCGCCCGCCGAGAGCAGGACGGACAACGCCGTGCGATGACGATTCACGCATGACTCCTTCTGCCGTGCCCGGACCGGTCGGAGCCGGGCAGGGTGGGGGTGAAGAGCGGTCGGTGCGGATCGGCTGTGCGTGGTGCGGCGTACGTGGTGCGGCTTGCCGGGGCAGAGTGGCACGGCACCGCGTCAAAGTCAGCGGTCGGTCAGAACGTTCGGTCGGTTCCGGCCAGGAAATGGCCAACTCCCGGCCGTTGCAGCGTCATACGGTGAACATCACGCCCGCGTAGGAGACTCCGGCGACGACCACCCACGCGCCGAGCCCCAGCGCCGCCGCTCGTCCACCGGTCCGGGCCAGCGTCGGCAGGTGCACCGCGCTCCCCAGCCCGAACAGAGCCGCCGCCAGCAGCGCCTCCTGTGCCGTGTGCGCCCATTCCAGCGCTACGTCGGGCAGCACTCCGGTGGCGCGCAGCGCGGCCGCCGCCAGGAACCCGGCCACGAACAGCGGCACCGGGGCGGGCCTTCGCCCCGAGGGGGTGCGCACCCCGCGCCGCCGGGCCCGTACCGCGAAGGCAACCGCCGCCACCAGGGGAGCCAGGAGGGCCACTCGCATCAGCTTGACCAGCACCGCTTCGCCGAGGGCGTCCGGGCCGGCCGTCTGCGCGGTCGCCACCACCTGGCCGACATCGTGGACACCGGCACCGACCCAGCGGCCGAAAGCCACGTCCGAGAGCGACAACGGGTCCTGGAGGAGGGGGAGTACGGCGATGGCGAGGGTCCCGCAGAGGGTCACCAATGCCACGGAGGCCGCGACGTCCTCCTCGTCGCTGCCCGAGACCTCACTCACCGCACCGATCGCCGAGGCCCCGCAGATCGAGTACCCGGTGGCGATCAGCAGCGGCTGATCGCCCGGAAGCCCGAGCCGGCGCCCCATCCAGAGGGTTCCGAAGAAGGTCGCCGCGACGACGCCGACCACCATGGCAACGGTGGTCCAGCCCAGCCGGAGCACCTGGTCCAGCCCCAGGCTGAGGCCCAGCAGGACGATGCCGATCCGCATGAGCCTGCGGCCGGCCAGGGAGAGACCGGGCCGTGCGGCTCCTCGTACGCAGGTGCGCGACCCGGGGACGTGGGCCACCGCGATGCCCAGCACCACCGACGCCGTCAGCATCGGTACTTCCGGTATGAGGCGGTGGATGCACCAGGCGATGAATGCTCCGCCCGCCGCCAGTGCCAACCCGGGCCAGGGAGTGGATGTTTCACGTGAAACAGGCCGAACCGCCGTGCTCTGCGGGCGGTGGAGGAGGGCCATCAGTCGACGGGGAGCTTGTAGACGCGACGGATGCTGGTACCCAGCCGGGACACGTCGGCGCCGTACACGTGCACCGATATCGCCTTGGTGGAACAGGAGTTGCGCACCTTGTGGATGTCCCCGGGCGGCGCGAATCCGCAGACCTCGCCCTCGGCGTTGACCACGTCCTCCGTCGCCACCAGGCGGGCGGGGCCCGCGCCGGGAGCGAGCCGGAAGCGGCGTTCGCTCTCCTCGCCCTGGTGCACGCCCGCCACGCACCACGACACGTGATCGTGGATGCAGGTCTCCTGCCCGGGGAGCCACACCAGCGCCACCACGGAGAAACTGCCGTCGGACTCGGCATGCAGGATGTGCTGCCGGTAGCGCTCCGAGTCGCCCTCCTGCTGCGTCGGCGTCAGCAGGTCGGGCGCCCCCAGATGCGGCGCGAGCCGTTCGCCCACCAGGTAGGCGGTGAGGTCGGGAGCCAGCCCCCGCTCCACGACCGTGCGGATCTCACTGACGAGGGCGGCCATCCTCGTGGTGGTACGGGCCGGTGTGGTGGTGGTCATACGGGCAGCGTGCGGGCGTCCTTCCATCGCGTCCAACGACAGTTGTGACCGGAAATCCCAAGCAGCGCTTATGGATGAGGCGGCAGTTCAGCATCCGACCCGGTTCGCGGCCACCTGTTTCAGCGCGTTCAGCACCACGGCCGTCGCCGGGATACGGAGATGGTCGCGGTAGACGTACGCGGCGATGTGCCGGCGGGCGGCCGGCTGGAGCGCCCGCCCGCAGACCCGGTTCAGCGAGAGCGATGGCAGGACCAGCGCGGGCATCATCGCCACGCCCAGGCCCTGGGCCACCAGACTCTGCACCACCAGGTTGTCGTCGGTGGCGAAGCGGATGTCGGGCACGAAGCCCAGCTCGGCGCACTCGTGCAACAGGTTCGCCCGGCAGCGCGGGCAGCCCGCGATCCACCGTTCCTCGGCGAGGTCGGCCAGGTGCACCGCGCGGCGGCGGGCCAGGGGGTGCCCGGTCGGCAGCAGCACCGTCAACTGGTCCTCCAGCAGCCTGACCTCGGCGACCTCCGCCGGTATCTCCTCGTGCAGGCCGGGATAGGTGAAGGCCAGGGTGATGTCGCACTCTCCGCGCTCCAGCCGGCGCAGCGACTCCGGCGGCTCGCCCTCCAGCAGTTCGACCTGCACGCCGGGATGGTCCTTGGCCAGGCTGCTCAGGGCCTCCGGGACGAGGGTGACGTTGGCGCTGGGGAAGCCGCAGAGTCTGACGCGGCCGGTACGCAGGCGGGCGTACGCCCGGAGCTGGGCCTCGGCGGCGGAGAGGTTGCCGAGGATCGTCTCGGCGTGCCGGGACAGGGACTCACCGGCCTCGGTGAGCTGCATCTTGCGGCCCACACGGGTGAACAGCGGGGTGCCGACGGCGCGTTCGAGCGCCTTCATCTGCTGGGTGATGGCGGGCTGGGTGTACCCCAGCACGCGAGCGGCCGCCGAGTAGGAACCGGAGGCGACCACCGTGTGGAACGTCCGTATGTGCCGAGAATCGAACACCAGCGAAGCATAAGCGGACGTTGGAGGGGCCGTGGGCGGAATCCCGCCCCCGGCCCCTCGTCACCGGGCCACAGCCGCGGCCGGTGGTGCTACTTGTCGCCGACCCGCGAGCCCAGCGTGATGTCGACGGTGGTCGGCTTGCCGTCGCGCAGGTAGGTCAGCTTCACCGTGTCGCCGGGCTTGTAGGTCCAGATCATGCTGATCAGGGTCGGACCGCTGTCCACCGGCTTGCCACCGAAGGCCGTGATGACGTCGCCCGGCTTGAGGCCCGCCTTGCCGGCCGGGCCGTTGGGGTCGACGAGCTCGTTGGCGGCCGCACCCTGCTCGGAGATCTTCGCGCCCTCGGCCTTGGCCTGGAGGTCCACGGAGACCGAGATCACCGGGTAGACCGGCTTGCCCGTCTTGATCAGCGATTCGGCCACGTTCTTGGCCTGGTTGATCGGGATGGCGAATCCGAGGCCGATGGAACCGGCCTGGCCGCCGCCGAAGCCGCCGTTCCCGGCCGACTGAATCGCGGAGTTGATCCCGATGACCGCGCCGCGGCCGTCGAGCAGCGGACCGCCGGAGTTGCCCGGGTTGATGGAGGCGTCCGTCTGGAGCGCGCTCATGTACGAGTTCTTGCTGCCGGTGCCGTCACCGGAGGCGACCGGGCGGTTCTTGGCACTGACGATGCCGGTGGTGACCGTGTTGGACAGGCCGAACGGGGCGCCGATCGCGATCGTGGCGTCGCCGACCGCGACCTTGTCGGAGTCACCGAGCGCCAGCGGCTTGAGGCCGGCCGGCGGGTTCTTCAGCTTGAGCACGGCGACGTCGTAGCCCTGGGCGCGGCCGACCACCTCGGCGTCGTACCGCTTGCCGTCGGAGAAGGTCGCGAAGAGCTTGCCGCCGTTCGCGGCGGAGGCCACCACGTGGTTGTTGGTGAGGATGTGGCCCTGCTGGTCGTAGACGAACCCGGTGCCGGTGCCGCCCTCGCCGTCGCCGGCCGAGGCCTCGATGGTGACCACGCTGGGCAGGGCGCCCGCGGCGAGTCCGGCGATGGAGCCCGCCTCGCGCTTGAGGTCCTTCGGGGTGTTGGTGGCGCTGATGGTGGTCGAGCCGCTGCCGTTGTTGCTGCGTTCGGCTGCCCAGTAGCCGACGCTGCCGCCGATGCCACCGGCCACGAGGGCCGCCACGAGCACGGCCGCGATCATGCCGCCCCTGCCCTTGGACTTGGGTCCGGGGGCTCCGTCGGCGGTCGGGTGGGCGCCCCAGACGGGGCCGCCGGCGCCGCCGGCGCCGTACGCCGGCACGGTGGGCGGCGGGGGCGGCCAGCCCTCGGCGCCGTGCGCGGCCGGGGCGGGGGCCTGCCCGTAAGCGGGGTCCTGGCCGTAGCCGGGGTTGTGGCCGTAGGCGGGTGCCGCCGGAGCGGGCGGGATCTGCTGGGTCGGCTCGGTGCCGGGCGCGGGCGTCGGCGGAAGCTGCTGGGTCGCCTGCTCACCGGCGGCGGGCGCCGGACCGGCGGGCGCGGCAGGCGGCGCGACCGGGGCCGCCGGGGCGGCCGCGTCCTGCGGGGCGTGGTCCGGCCGCGGAGCGGGCGCGGGGCCCGCTGCCGCCGTCTCGGAGCCCTGAGCAGGGGTTACGGACGGGGCCGCGGGGGGTGTGGGGGCCGCGGTGCCCTCGTTCTCGGTGCTCACAGCTCTCTCTCCTCGTCACACACAGCTGCAGAATCTTGGCGATATCGATCCGGCTGAACGTTCGACGTGCCGTACAAGTTCCAGGGCAAAGCCTTTCCCATGCCCCGTCAGAGCACTGTAAGCCGGACCTGTGCATCTGCCCCCATTCTTTATGTCGGATATTTCAGACGCACTCGCAGGGTCATACCCAGGCGGCCAAGGGGCTGACGGTGGCACCATGACCCGGTGACCCACGCAATGCCGCGCACCATCCAGGTCGTCGCCCACCGCGGCGCCTCGGAGGACGCCCCCGAGCACACCCTGGCCGCCTACCGCAAGGCCATCGAGGACGGCGCCGACGCCCTCGAATGCGATGTCCGGCTCACCGCCGACGGCCATCTGGTGCTGGTCCACGACCGCCGCGTGAACCGCACCTCGAACGGCCGCGGTGCCGTCTCCGCCCTGGAGCTGGCCGATCTCGCCGCCCTCGACTTCGGCTCCTGGAAGGACCGCGAGGAGTCCCCCGACTGGGACGCCGACCCCGAGCGCACCTCCGTCCTCACCCTGGAACGCCTGCTGGAGCTGGTCGCGGACGCCGGCCGGCCGGTACAGCTCGCGATCGAGACGAAGCACCCGACCCGCTGGGCCGGACAGGTGGAGGAGCGCCTCCTGTTCCTCCTCAAGCGCTTCGGTTTGGACGCCCCGCCGCCCGGCGGCCCCCACCCCGTCCGGGTCATGAGCTTCTCCGCGCGGTCCCTGCACCGGGTGCGCGCCGCCGCGCCGACGGTCCCGACCGTGTTCCTGATGCAGTTCATCTCGCCCCGGATGCGCGACGGGCGCCTGCCCGCCGGAGTGACGATCGCGGGCCCCGGGATGAGGATCGTCCGCAATCATCCCGGCTTCATCCGCAAGCTCCAGGGCGCAGGCCATTCCGTGCACGTATGGACAGTGAACGATCCAGAAGACGTTCAGCTCTGCGCTGACATGGGCGTGGAAGCGATCATCACGAACAGGCCCCGCCAAGTTCTGTCCCAACTGGGGCGCTGAAGTACCGATTTGCGCACCCGCCACCCCCCACCCGTCCGTCACAGGGTGTGCCCCGGCGCATCCGCTCCGCAATCGGTCGGCGCGAATGCGTCAGAGCGGCCCGCTCCGGCGGTTTCCGGTCCAGGCCAAAGGGGCATCCAGACCATGCGTGGGGCTAAGGAGGTTCCGGGGGTGGCGTTGGTGGTGGCACAAGAAGTGCCCACGTCGTCGTGCATGGACGTACGCCATGGTCCTGCGGGCGTGGGTGAGGCCAGGCACCGGATGCGCGAGCAATTGCGCATCAGCGGGGTGGCCGAAACGGTCGTGGACGATGCCGTACTGATCCTTTCCGAACTGCTCAGCAACGCTTGCCGACACGGCAGGCCCCTGGGCGCGCGGGAAGTCGGGGACGGGGAGATACGCGCCGCGTGGCGCGTCGACAGGGCGGGACGGCTGACGGTCGAGGTCACGGACGGGGGTGGGCCCACCCGGCCCGTTCCTTCCACGCCCTCGGTCACCGCTCGCGGCGGCCGGGGGCTGAACATCATCAGCGCCCTTGCCCAGGACTGGGGTGTCCGGGACGGAGCGGCGGGTGAGGTCACCGTCTGGGTGGTCGTCGCCTGTGGGCCCCGGCACGAGGATTTCGCTACGCGCGTTGCGCCCCCGGCGATCGACTTCAGCACGGCCTTCGACGATCTCGATGTCTGAACCCGTGGATCCGCCGCCCGGAACACCCTGGCACCGGCATCCCTGACCGCACAACAGCTCAGTACCAGCACAGCAGTACCGGTCATCCGCACGGGCGGCCGCCCGGGAGCGCACGCCGACCGTGCTCCCGGCCGCACCCCACCGGTTCCGGCGGTACGAACGGCTAGGCTCGCGCCCAGACACGACGCCGTACCGCCGCAACCGGGAGACACGCACGATGGCCAAGAAGCGCCCCGCAGCCAAGTCTGCAAAGCCGCAGCTCAACAGCGGTGAGATCCCCGTTGTCGGCGCACGCGAGCCCTGCCCCTGCGGATCCGGGCGCCGCTACAAGGCCTGCCACGGCGCAGCCGCCGCGCACGCCGTCACCGAGCACGTACGGCGCCCCTTCGAGGGCCTGCCGGGCGAGTGCGACTGGGTCGCGCTGCGCGAGCTGGTACCCGCGGCCACCATCCCGCTGTCGCTGAAGGGCGGGCTGCCCGAGGGCGTCCCCTCCGTCACACTGGTGACCGTCCTACCGATGGCCTGGCCGGCGCTGCGCCGCGAGGACGGGTCCGTCCTGCTCGGCCTGCAGAACGAGACCTCCTCCGGTGACCTGAGCCGCGACATGGCCGACACCCTGGAGCGCGCGCTCGTCGCGGAGCCGGGTACTCCGGTCGCCGCCCGACGGGTCCCCGCCGAAGGTCCCCGACTTCAGGATCTCCTCGACGCCGACGGCGGTTTCGAGCCGGTTGTCCACACCGGGTTCGAATTCTGGATTCCGGAATCCGAGAGCGGTCAGAACGCGTCCCCGGAGATCGCCGCCTCGCTGGAGCGCGCCAACGCGGCCGCCATCCCCACCGTCAAGCTGACCGGCGTGGACGCCGCCTACTGGTGCGAGACTCCGGACAAGAACCACCTGCGCTGGGTCATGCCGCACCCCGAGGAGAAGCTGCTCGACGCCCTCGCGCGCCTGCACGCGGCCGGCACGTCCTCGCTGGGCGAGGGCACCAAGCTCGTCGGCTCCTTCCGCGCCCACGGGCTGATGGTCCCGGTCTGGGACCTGCCGACCGGAGTGACGGCCGACGACGTCGAGAAGCCGGCGGCGGAACTGGCTGAGCGGCTGGCCAAGGCGCTGGCCGCGGATGCTCCGCTGACCACCGAGGAGCGCCGTGCGCGCGGCGGTCTGACCAACCGCCAGGTGACCCTCAGCTGACGTCGAGTCCCCGCGCGGAGCCGGTGACCGGAGTCACAACTCCCGCTAATCGTCTGCAAATCGGTGTCTGAATATCAGAGATCGAATTTGCGTACAGGCGATCTCTTGTTACCGTTCTTGTAGCCCGGTCGCTGGTGCATCCCCCGTCGCCAGCGACCGGGCCCTTGTTTTTAGGCGGTACTCAACCGTCGCCCGGTGCCGGTGAGTTGCTTCCGGACCGCAAGAGCAGCTGTCCTTCATCATCCGGAACTGCAAACTCCGCAACTGCGGAGTAGCTCTCCGGCTCCCCGGCCGAGTTCTCTTTGGGCGTCTCGCACAAACCGGGTTCGTCACCGGCACCGACCGCGCACGCGATCTGCACCGTGCGCCCCGCAGGCCCCATCACCGTCAGCACGGCATCCAGCGCGCGACCACTCGTGTTCCGGTAGTAACTCCTGCCCCACGTCCGGCCTTCGGCCACCACCACGCACGTCTGCGCCTCCACTCCGTGGGGCGAGGACAACTCGGGGCCGCAACGGGAATCCGTTCGGGGCTGCTCCGCCGGGCCGGACGGATCGGTCGCGGCGGGCGCCGCCGGGCGGGCTCCCGACTCCGGGGCCGTACGAGAGGGCTGCGAAAAGCCGAGGGTCCTGAACAGGCCGCCCCCCTTTCCGTCGTCCTGACCGGCAAAATCCGGCCCGGCCATCGCGCCGGCGAGCGGGAGCGACAAGATGATCAGCACACCGGCGCCGATACCGATCAGGCGGAGATTCATTCGCCGAAGATAGCGACGCGGGAAAGGGGCGCGGAGATCCCCGCGCCCAATTCCCTTGGAAACCGGTCCCGCTGGCACCCGTACGAGTGATCCGGAGGGCCGTCGCAGGTCAGTACGCGAGCCGGCTGCCGCCGCCCGGCGCCCCGCTGCTCGCCTCCACCAACGCGTCCACGACCGCCTCGACGTCGGGCAGCCAGAGCCGTGCGCCCGCGGTCTGCGACGCCCGCGTGCCGGGGGACTTCGGATCCACCCGCCGAGGGGGCATCGGACGCGGCTCGCGCTCCCAGCGCACCTGGCCGCCGCTGGACGCGGCGGACGGAGGCAGCAGCAGGTAGCCGCCCTCGCCGTGGAACCGCAGCGAGGAGGGCACGTGGTCCTTCGCGTACAGGAGTTCCCCGAGCCGCTCCAGCGAGTACGGCGCGACGAGCAGCGCCCACCGGGTCGGCGTCGCGACGACCGGACCGAGGCGCATGCCCTGGGCGTCGAGTCGTACGAGGGCCCGCGCGGCCGGGGCGGCCGGGAGGCTCACCGCGCACGGAGCCGACCCGCCGGTCGCCATCAGCAGGGGCGCGGTGGGCCGGTTGGTCCACCACCAGGCCACCATGCGGGGGTCGGTGGAGGCGGCCAGCAGGCCCGGGTCGAAGGGATGGGCGCCGGGGACGGCGCAGTCGGGATCGGGACAGGCACAGCGCGCGCCGTCCGTACCGGACCGGCCGACGCCGGGCAGCACGGGCCACTGGTAGGCGGTGGCGCAGGTGAGCGCCGCTTCGAGGGGGGAGGGAGTGCCGCCGCTCTGTACCCGGTCGGGGCGTAGGGACTGAAAGCGATCGCGGAGCCGCTGGAGACGCCTTCCGAGGATCTCGCGCATGTGCGCTCGTTCCTTTCCGTTGAACGCCGAGGGCCACATCACACCATGCAACCGGAGACTCACCACACGTACAGGGTTTCGCGTCACTGTCCGCCGGAAGCAGGTCCACACGGTTCGTGCAGTTCTTACGGGTCCATCAAACGTCCGGCGGGGATGGAGCGCGACCCGCGCCGACTGCCGAGACCGACTGCCGCCGCTTAGGACGACGACCCGCGACCGAGTGGTTCCCGGTACGCCAACTGACCTCGGCCCACACCGAGTACGTACCCGACCCCCCTGCGGAGCTCGTCCAGTCGACCTCAAAAACCGACTGCTTCCAGCTTTTTCCGGCCAAGTTCTAGCCTTGGCCCGACGGTGAGTTGCCGCCTCACGGACACCAGGATTCCCACCTGGGCAATGCTGGACATGCATCCATGTGTGCGTGTAGATGTGGATTCCTTGATGGCGGCGCAGCACGATCTGGGGGTTTGCGATGCTATTTGGCGAATCGCACCAGGTGGAAAGGCGGATGCCATGAGCGCCCCGCATCTGCCGAAAGTGGCTGGAATCGATCCAGCAGTCACGGCGTCGCCGCACACTGCGGCGCCCCCGCCCGCCCGGACCACCCCGGCTCCGGCTCCGCCGCCGGCCGCGGGCAGCCTCATCCAGGACCGCCTGGCGGGCATGGTCTCGGACCTCACCACCCTGCACGAACTCACCGAACGCCTCGCCCGCGCCGGTGACCTCGACACCTCCCTCCACGAGTTCCTGCGCGCCGGAGCCTCCCTCGTCGGCGCCCGCCGCGGCCTGATCGTCCTGGAACCGTCCGACGGGCTCGGTCCCACCACCACCATCGGCCTCGGCCTCGGCCACGCCGAACTGGGGCACATCGAGACCGTGCCGCGCAGCGCGACCTCCTACGGGCGGATCCTCGACGGACTCCCCGACGCCCAGGGCGGCTCCGAATTCCTCCCCGAACCGGACGCGCCCCCCGGCACCGGCGGGTTCGCCGCGCCGGTGGACCCCCGTCACCGCGAGGTCGCCGCGCGTCTGGGGTACGCCGCCAGCTACGCGCTCCCGCTGACCGCCGAGGCCACCGGGCGGCTCGGCGCCGCCGTATGGCTCTACGACGAGCAGGCCGAACCGAACGACCGCCAGCGCGACCTGGCCGGACTGTACGTACGGCACGCCGCCGAGCACCTGGCCCGGATGCTCGAGGTGGAACGATCCCGCACCCGCCTGGCCACCGTCGCGGAGGAACTGCTGCCCAGCCGGCTCCCCCGGATCCCCGGGGTGCAGCTCGCCGCCCGCCACCACACGGGACCGCGCGGCGGAGGCGACTGGTACGACGCGCTGGCGCTGCCCGAGGGCACCCTGGGACTGGCCGTCGGCTCCGTCACCGGGTCCGGCCCGAGCGCCGTCGCAGCCATGGGACGGCTGCGCGCCTCCCTGCGCGCCTACGCCGTCATGGAGGGCGAGGACCCCGTCGCCGTCCTGTCCGACCTGGAACTGCTGCTGCGGCTGACCGAGCCGGCCCGTTCGGCCACGGCGCTCTTCGCCTACTGCGAGCCCGCCGGGGGACCTCAGGGCGACGGGAGCAGCAAGATCATCATGGCCGGGGCCGGACACACCCCGCCCCTCCTCGTCGGCGAGCACCGCACCGAGTACGTGGAGACCTCGCTCTCGGCCCCCCTGGGCATGCTGTCCTGCTGGGAGGCGCCGAGCATGGAGATCGAACCCGCGCCCGGAGAAACGGTGCTGCTCTACACCGACGGGCTGCTGCGCCACACCGGCGACCCGATGGACCGCGCGTACGCGCGGCTGTACGCGGCGGCCGCCGGGGCGCCCCGCGCCGCCCGCGAGGATCCGGCGGTCCTGTGCGACCACGTCCTGCGGACCGTGCTGCCGGACGGGGGACCGACCGACGCCCCCGAGGACATCGTGCTGCTGGCAGCCCGTTTCGAGTGATCGCCGGGGGCCCGGACCGTGACAACCCGCATGATCCGGACCACGGCTTCCCCGCACACGCATACGATGGATGAGGTCCCCACCCAGGTCCGTACCGTCGTAGCTGAGGAGAAGACGTGGCTGACGAGCTCACCCCGGAGACCCCGGAAGAAGAGCAGCCCAAGAAGACGCACAAGCAGCGCAAGAACGGTCTGTACCCGGGCGTCAGCGACGAACTCGCCGAGAACATGCGCACCGGCTGGGCGGACACCGAGCTGCACGGCCTGGAGCCGATCGCGCAGGCCGCGCACACCGCCGCCCGGCGCGCCGCGCTGTCCGAGCGCTTCCCCGGAGAGCGCCTCGTCGTCCCCGCGGGCCGTCTGAAGACCCGCTCGAACGACACCGAGTACCCCTTCCGCGCCTCGACCGAGTACGCGTACCTGACCGGCGACCAGACCGAGAACGGCGTGCTGGTCCTGGAGCCGGCCGGTCCGGCCGGGCACACCGCGACCATCTACCTGCTGCCGCGCTCCGACCGTGAGAACGGCGAGTTCTGGCTGTCCGGCCAGGGCGAGCTGTGGGTCGGCCGCCGGCACTCCCTCGCCGAGGCCGAGCAGCTCCTGGGCCTTCCCGCCAAGGACGTCCGCGAACTGGCCGAGGCCCTCGCCGAGGCAGAGGGCCCGGTGCGGGCCGTGCGCGGCCACGACTCGGTCATCGAGTCGGCCCTCACCGACAAGGTGACCAAGGAGCGCGACGAAGAACTGCGCGTCTACCTCTCCGAGGCCCGCGCCGTGAAGGACGACTTCGAGATCGGCGAGCTGCAGAAGGCCGTCGACTCCACCGTCCGCGGTTTCGAGGACGTCGTGAAGGTCCTCGACAAGGCCGAGGCCACGTCCGAGCGCTACATCGAGGGCACCTTCTTCCTGCGCGCCCGCGTCGAGGGCAACGACATCGGCTACGGCTCGATCTGCGCCGCCGGCTCGCACGCCTGCACCCTGCACTGGGTCCGCAACGACGGTGACGTCCGCTCCGGGGACCTGCTGCTGCTCGACGCCGGCGTGGAGACCCACTCCCTGTACACCGCCGACGTCACGCGCACGCTGCCGATCAACGGTGCGTTCACCGACATCCAGCGCAAGATCTACGACGCGGTCTACGCGTCGCAGGAAGCCGGCATCGCCGCGGTGAAGCCGGGCGCGAAGTTCCGCGACTTCCACGACGCCTCCCAGCGCGTGCTGGCGGAGAAGCTCGTCGAATGGGGCCTGCTGGAGGGCCCGGTCGAGCGCGTCCTGGAGCTCGGCCTGCAGCGCCGCTGGACCCTGCACGGCACCGGCCACATGCTCGGCATGGACGTCCACGACTGCGCCGCCGCGCGCACCGAGGCGTACGTGGAGGGCACGCTGGAGCCGGGCATGTGCCTCACCGTCGAGCCGGGTCTCTACTTCCAGGCCGACGACCTGACGGTCCCCGAGGAGTACCGGGGCATCGGCGTCAGGATCGAGGACGACATCCTCGTCACCGAGGACGGCAACCGGAACCTGTCGGCCGGTCTGCCCCGCTCCTCGACCGATGTCGAGGCCTGGATGGCGCGCCTGAAGGGCTGACGACCGCGGGCGGGCGTCCTCGCCGCGGCCGCAGCGTGTTCGGTGGGCGGGATCCCGGAACGGGTCCCGCCCACCGACGTGTCAGGACACCTCCAGCAGCGCGTCGTCGCGCCACTTCAGCACCTTGTCGAAGCTCACCACGGCGCCGCGGCCCGGCCGGTTGCGGAACCGGACGTGGTCGGAGAGCTCGGCGATCAGGTGCAGGCCCCGGCCGTGCTCGGCCAGGGCGGGTCTGCGGCGGGCCACCGTGGCGGGCGGGAACCCCGGACCCGAATCGGTCACCTCGATGCGGCAGCAGTCCCCGTCCAGATAGGCCGTGACGTGATACGCCCCGGTCTCGTCCGTGAGGCCGCCGCCCCCGCCGTGCTCCACCGCGTTCGCGCAGGCCTCGCTCAGCGCCACCGAGAGATCGAAGGAGATGTCCGGGTCCACCCCCGCGGTCTCCATCGTCCCCAGCAGCAGTCGCCTGGCGAGCGACACGCTCGCGGCTTCGCGCCTCAAGTGGACAGACCACCAGATGCTCATACGGATACCTATTGCCGCCCACGAGGGCCCGTAAGCGCCCTTGGGCCGTACGGGACCCCGGAGTCCCCGTACGGCGGATGCGGCTCGCCCGGCGGGCGGTGTACGCCGTGTCGTGCGGCCCGGGTGGGCGGCCGGATGCGGACCTGTCGGTACCGCCTTCGCAGAGCGGGTCCATGCGGACCTTCCGGACCTGCCGTATGGAGGGCATCGGCGCAGTGCGATGATGACCCGGCCATGTCTGACCCCCACGCGACGCACGCCGGAGCCGGCCTCCGGCTGATCCGGGCCGCGGTGTTCACCGCGGTCTGTGTCGTGCTGTCCGCGGCCGGGCACGCCCTGGCGTCCTGCGCCACCGTGCCGTGGTGGTCCCTGGGCATCGGATTCCTCGTCGTCTTCGCCGTCGCGGCCCCGCTCGCGGGGCGCCGCCGGACGCTGCCCGGCCTCGCCGCCGGGCTCGCCGCGGGGCAGCTCTCCCTGCACGTGCTCTTCGGCCTCGGCCAGCACGGCGCCGCGGCCGAACAGACCGCCGACGGCGCAACCGACGCCTCGCTCGCGGAACTCGCCGCCCGGCTGGTGTGCGGGGGCAATTCCATCCCGCCGAGCCCGGCCGACGCCCGCCGGATCCTGGAGGCCGCGGGCCTGGACCCGGCCGCCCTGGCCGCACAGACCGGGCAGGTCGCGGAGCAGGGCCACGGGGTGCACGCGCATGCGGCGCAGGCCGTCACTGCCGCACCCGGGAACGGCCTGTTCAGCCCGGCCATGATGCTCGGGCACCTGCTGGCCGCCCTCGTCGCGGGCTGGCTGCTCGGCCGGGGCGACGCCGCGCTCTTCCGACTCGTCGAGCTGTCCCGGCTCACCACCGGGGCGGCCCCGGTACGCCCGCTGCGCGCCGCGCTGGCCTTCGTCCGGGCCCTCGGCGCCGGACTCGGCGCCCCGGACCGCACCCCGCGGACCGGTCGCCGGGCCGAAGCCGGACCCACGGCCTCCACCGGCCGGGAAGCACTGCAGCACACGGTCGTCCGCCGCGGACCGCCCGTCGCGTTCACCCTCGCAGCCTGACGCGGCACCCACCTCCCCCGGGACACACACCGGGAGCACCGGTGCCGCGCAACTCCGCGCGCGCCCGCGTGCGGAGCAACCGTCACCCCTGCTTCCGTGGAGTGTTCCTGCCATGAAGACCTCTCGCGTCTCCTTCGCCGCCGCCCTCGCCGCCGGCTCCGTCCTCGTCCTCTCCGGCACCGCCTTCGCACACGTCGGCGTACAGCCGGTCGGCGAAGCCGCCAAGGGCGGGTACGCGACGCTCAACTTCAAGGTCCCCAACGAGCGCGACAACGCCTCGACCACTCAGCTCGAGGTCAACTTCCCCGTCGACCAGCCCCTCACCTCCGTCATGCCGCAGGACGTCCCCGGCTGGACCGTGAACGTCGAGAAGACCAAGCTCGACAAGCCGCTGACCGTGCACGGCAAGCAGGTGGCCGAGGTCGTCACCAAGGTGACCTGGTCCGGCGGGAAGATCGGGCCCGGCATGTTCCAGCAGTTCCCGGTGTCCGTGGGCAAGCTCCCCGAGAACGCCGACCGGATGGTCTTCAAGGCGATCCAGACCTACGACAACAACGAGGTCGTGCGCTGGATCGAGGAGCCGAAGGAGGGCGCCGCGGAGCCGCAGACCCCGGCACCCGTGCTCAAGCTGACCGCCGCGAAGGCCGACGACCACCACGCCGACGCCAAGACCGACGAGGCGAAGAACGCCGGGGAGGAGGCGGGCCACGGCCACGACGAGGCCGCTTCCGACCACGACGCCTCCGACACGACGGCGCGCGCCCTCGGTATCGCCGGCATCGTCGTCGGACTCGGCGGTGTCGCCTTCGGCGTGGCCTCGCGCCGCCGCTCCGCCTGACGGGCCACGCCCTCGGGCGCCGTCGCTCCGTACCTCTTCCGCATCACCACATCCCCGATCACAGGGACATCCCTCCATGCGCACCACTCGTGTGACGGCCGCCGCGCTCCTCGCCGCGGCCGTCCTCACCCTGACCGCCTGCGGCGGCTCCGAGCCCGCCAAGAGCAGCGGGGTCACCCAGATCGCGGGCGGCCAGAGCGGCGACAAGGCCGCCACCGTCCTGGACCGCCCCTTCAACAAGCCGGAACTCGTCCTGACGGACACCAGCGGCAAGCCGTGGAACCTCCGCGAGCAGACCAAGGGCAAGCCGACGCTCATCTACTTCGGCTACACCAACTGCCCCGACGTGTGCCCGCTGACGATGAGCAACATCGCGGTCGCCAAGAAGAGCCTCTCCAAGGAGGACCAGGACAACCTGCGGGTCGTCTTCGTCACCACCGACCCCGAGCGGGACACTCCGGAGTCCCTCGGCGCGTGGCTCAAGGCCCAGGACCCGTCCTTCACCGGACTCACCGGCGACTTCGCGACCATCCAGGCCGCCGCCCGGACCCTCGGCATCGGCATCGATCCCGCCAAGAAGGAGGCCGACGGAAGCGTCGTCTCCATGCACGGCGCGCAGGTCATCGCGTTCTCGCCCAAGACCGATGAGGGCTACGTCCTCTACGGCGAGGGCACGACCGTCGACGACTACGCCAAGGACCTGCCGAAGCTCATCAAGGGGGAGAACCCGTGACCGCCCGCACCACCCGCATCCTCGCCGCCGCCCTCTCCCTGACGGCAGCCCTCGCCCTGTCCGGCTGCTCCGGCGAGAGCGAGCCGAAGATGACCGTCAGCGGCGCCTTCATGCCGCAGCCGGTCAACGACAAGATGGCCGGCGGCTTCATGGTCATCGAGAACGGCTCCGGCACCGCCGACAAGCTCACCGGTGCCACCTCGCCGCTCTCCGACGATCTCCAGATACACGAGACCAAGGACCAGAAGATGCAGCAGGTCCAGTCGATGGACGTGCCGGCCAACGGCGAGCTCCGGCTGGAGCGCGGCGGCAACCACATCATGTTCATGGGGCTGAAGAACACCCCCGAGGTCGGTGACAAGGTCACCGTCGAGCTCCGCTTCGAGAAGGCCGGCTCCGTCAAGGTCGAGCTGGACGTGAAGGACCGCACGTACAACGCGCAGGCTCCGACATCCACGGCCCACAGCGGCCACTGACGGACCGAGGACTGACACGCCATGACGGCCACCGCCCCCTCTCCGGCCCGCGCCCGAGCCACGGCACTGCTGCCCCGGCTCGCGCTGGTCCTCGCAGCCCTGCTGGCGACCCTGTTCACCGCGGCCTCCCCGGCCACGGCACACGCCGCACTCACCGCGAGCGACCCGACGGACGGGGCGGTGGTCGCCACGGCCCCCGCCCAGGTCACCCTCTCCTTCTCGGAGCAGGTCGCCATGGGCGACGACTCGATCCGCGTCCTCGACCCCCAGGGCCGGCGGGTGGACACGGGTGAGCTCCGCGACATGTGCAGCGGCAGCACCGTTCGCTACGGCACCGCCCTGCACTCCGGCCTGCCCAACGGCACCTACACCGTCGCCTGGCAGGCCGTCTCGGCCGACAGCCACCCGATCTCCGGCGCGTTCACCTTCTCCATCGGAGCGCCTTCGGCCACCGAGGTCTCCCTCCCCACCACGACGGCGGGCGGCGGGCCGGTCGGGATCGCCTACGGCATCGCCCGCTACGCCGCCTACGCAGGCTTCACCGTTCTGGTGGGCGGCGCGGCCTTCATCCTGCTGTGCTGGCGCCGTGGCGCATCCGAGCGTCCGCTCCAGAAGCTCGTCGTGCGGGCGTGGGTCACCCTGACCGCCGCCACCCTGGCGATGCTGGTGCTCCGGACTCCCTACACCGGGTCCGGCCGGTTCGCCGACGCCTTCGACCTGGACGGGCTGCGGGCGGTACTGGAGACCAAGACGGGCGCGTCGCTGGTGTCCCGCCTGCTCCTGCTGGGTGCGGCCGCCCTCTTCGTCGCGGTCCTCTTCGGCGTGTACGCACGCCGCCTGCAGGACACCGACGGCGAGGCGGAGGACAGGGACACGAGCGACCTCACCTTCGGCCTGGCCATCGGCGGCACGGTGGTCGCCTGCGGCATCGCGGCCACCTGGGCCCTCTCCGAGCACGCCTCCACCGGGATCCAGCCCGGTCTCGCGATGCCGGCGGACATCCTGCACATGCTGGCCGTCGCCACGTGGCTCGGCGGGCTCTCCGCACTACTGGTCGCACTGCACAAGGTCCCCGGGATCGAGCGCTCGGCGGTGCGGCGCTTCTCCCGGGTCGCCTTCGTCAGCGTGGTGGTCCTGGCCGTCACCGGCGTCTACCAGACCTGGCGTCAGACCGGCAGCTGGTCCGCCCTCACCGACACCGACTACGGACGGCTGCTCCTCTTCAAAATCGCCCTGGTCGCCGTTCTCGTCGCCGTCGCCTCCATGTCGCGGAGGTGGACCGCCCGGCTCGCCGAAACTCCCGCCGCGGCACTCGAAGGTCCCGACACCGGGGTGGGCGCGAAGGCGGCCGCAGCCGACGATGTTTCACGTGAAACATCGCCCGCGGCCACCACCACCATCCCTGCGAACCCGGAGCGGGCCGCCCAGCTCGCCCGGCAGCGCGCCGCTCTGGAGAGCGCTCGTGAGAAGCGCGTACGGGACGCGGACCCGGACCGCGCGGGCCTGCGGCGCTCGGTCCTCGCCGAGGCGGCGATCGCCGTGGTCCTGCTCGTGGTGACCACCGTCCTCACCAGCACCGAGCCGGGGCGCACCGTCGAACAGGAGGGGGCTCGGGGCTCCAGCGCCACCGCCGTCCCCGACCGGGCTGTGAAGATCACCCTGCCGTTCGACACCGGCGGCCAGAACGGCAGGGGATCGGTGCGGCTGGAGCTCGATCCGGGCCGGGTCGGCGCCAACACCCTGCACCTGTGGGCGGACAACGGCGACGGACAGCCCTTCGACCTCCCCGAGATCAAGGTCTCCTTCACCCTGCCGGCCAAGGACATCGGTCCTCTGCCGGTCGTGCCCGACCGGGCCGCCCCCGGGCACTGGACCGCATCCGGGGTCCAGCTGCCGCTCGCCGGCGAATGGCGCATCGACGTGACCGTCCGTTCGTCCGACATCGACCAGACCACCGTCCAGAAGACCGTGAAGATCGGCTGACCAGCGTGACCGAGAGCAACCCCGACATCGAGATCTCCCGGCGCCGGCTGCTGGGCACCGTCGGCGCCGCGGGCGCCGCCGGCCTGGCTCTCGGCGGCGCGAGCGGCGCCCTGGCCCACTCCGCGCTCGCCGGCTCCGCAAGCGGCTCCGCCGCCGGCGCGGCAGGGAGCCTCTCCTCCCTCGGAGCCACCCAGGTGCAGTTCCACGGGGACCACCAGGCCGGCATCACCACGCCCCTGCAGGCCAAGGGGCACGTCGTCGCCTTCGATCTGGCCGCCGGAGCGGGCCGCACCGAGGCCGCCGCGCTACTGCGGCGCTGGTCCGACACCGCTCGGCGGCTGATGGCGGGCGAGACCGCACCGACCGCCGACAGCGGCATCGCCCTCGATGCCGGGCCGTCCTCCCTCACCGTCACCTTCGGCTTCGGCCACTCCTTCTTCGAGCGCACGGGCCTCAGTGCCCGTCGGCCCGTCGCCCTGGACCCGCTGCCGGACTTCTCCTCCGACCGGCTCGACGCCCAGCGCAGCAACGGCGACCTCTGGGTCCAGATCGGCGCCAACGACGGACTCGTCGCCTTCCACGCCCTGCGCGCGCTGCAGAAGGACGCCGGGGACGCCGCGCGCGTGCGCTGGCAGATGAACGGCTTCAACCGGTCCCCGGGCGCGACCGGCACTCCGATGACGGCCCGCAACCTCATGGGCCAAGTCGACGGCACCGGCAACCCCAAGCCCTCCGAGCCCGACTTCGACCAGCGGATCTTCGTACCCGCCGCCGGCCCGGGGCCCGCGGAGCACGCCTGGATGGGCGGTGGCTCGTACGCCGTGGTGCGGCGCATCCGGATGCTGCTCGACGACTGGGACAAGCAGTCCCTCGCGCAGCAGGAGCAAGTCATCGGCCGGACCAAGGCCACCGGTGCCCCGCTGACGGGTGGCGGGGAGACCACCGAGATGGCGCTCGACAAGATCGGCGCCGATGGCAAGCCCGTCATCCCGTCCAACGCGCACGCCCGTATCTCCGCCCCCGAACAGAACGGCGGGGCCGCCATGCTGCGGCGCCCCTTCTCCTTCCACGACGGGATCGGACCCGACGGCGCCCCCGACGCCGGGCTGCTGTTCATCTGCTGGCAGGCCGACCCGCTACGAGGATTCGTGCCCGTCCAGCGCAAGCTCGACCGCGGCGACGCGCTGTCGGCGTTCATCCGCCACGAGTCCAGCGGCCTGTACGCGGTTCCGCCCGGCCCGCGCAGCGGCGAGTACGTGGGGCAGCGGCTGCTCGAAGGGTGAACAGCACCGCGGTGGCCGGCACCCCGGCATTAGGCTGATCGCATGTCAGCCACCCGCTTCACGTATCTCGGTCCCGAGGGCACCTTCACGGAGGCCGCCCTGCGCACCCTGCCGGAAGCCGCGACCCGGGAACTCGTCCCGATGGTGTCGGTCCCGGCCGCCCTGGACGCCGTACGGGGTGGCGAGGCCGCGGCCGCGCTGGTCCCGATCGAGAACTCGGTGGAGGGCGGCGTCACGGCCACCCTCGACGAGCTGGCCTCGGGCGAACCGCTGATGATCTACCGCGAGGTGTTGCTGCCCATCGCGTTCGCCCTGCTCGTACGGCCGGGGACCGCCCTGTCCGACGTGAAGACCGTGACCGGGCACCCCGTCGCGCAGCCCCAGGTACGCAACTGGCTGCGGGCGAACCTGCCCGACGCGGTGTGGGAGTCGGCGGCGTCCAACGCCGACGGCGCCCGGCTGGTGCAGGAGGGACGCTTCGACGCAGCCTTCGCGGGCGAGTTCGCGGCCGCCACCTACGGCCTCGTCCCCCTGGTCACAGAGATCCACGACGCCGAGAACGCCGAGACCCGGTTCGTCCTGGTGGGACGTCCCGCGCGGCCGGCCGCACCGACGGGGGCGGACAAGACCTCCGTCGTGCTGTGGCTCGGCGAGGACCACCCCGGTGCACTGCTGGAGCTCCTCCAGGAGTTCGCGGTCCGCGGGGTGAACCTGATGCTGATCCAGTCCCGTCCGACCGGACAGGGCATCGGCAACTACTGCTTCGCCGTCGACGCGGAGGGCCACATCTCGGACCGTCGGGTCAGCGAGGCCCTCATGGGCCTCAAGCGGACCTGTCCGCAGGTCCGCTTCCTCGGCTCCTACCCGCGGGCCGGCGTCGCTCAGAGTGACGTCCGCTCTCCGCGGGCCGGGACCTCCGATGGCGACTTCACGGCTGCCTCCGACTGGCTGGCGCGCTGTCTCGACGGCCGGGCGTAGCGTCGTCCACTGTCCACAGAGTTATCCACAGGTGGAGATGGCTACCTGGGGACAAGTCGACAGAGCGGCACGACAAGGTCGACAAATCGGTCGGGGGACCAAGGTTTCGTGTGGGGAAGCGGTAGGTGAACGTCGTCACCACCGCATCACCGTTCAACTCTTTGGAGCGAGTCATTCCCACCCGAATGAGTGTGTGGGGGCGGTTTGAACCCTGATTCGCCTTGGCCGCCCACCGATCAGGAATGATCTATTCCTGTATCCACAGAGGCAGCACACAGCCTGTGGATAAGCTGCGGACGGTCACAATTCCTGTGGACAAGAACCGCCTCCGGCCCTGCTCAGAGCCCGCCCGAGACCCCGCATTGTGCCCCTTTTCGGGGAATGGGCCCGTTTTTATTGACAGCCGGAGAGGGGTCACTTCCGGTCAGCGATCAAGACTTATCCATTCGTTGCAATTAGGACATAGCGACACGCAGCGTGATATCGGTGTGATCCCAGGAAGCCCAGCCCGGTAGCCTGGAGGGGTGATTGACCTCCGGCTGCTCCGTGAAGACCCTGACCGTGTCCGCGCCTCGCAGCGCGCTCGTGGAGAGGACGTCGAACTCGTCGACGCCCTGCTCTCCGCGGACGAGCGCCGCAGGTCCTCTGGCATGCGCTTCGACGAACTGCGCAATGAGCAGAAGTCCCTCGGCAAGCTCATCCCCAAGGCCTCTCCGGAGGAGCGGGCGGAGCTGCTGAAGAAGGCCGAGCAGCTCAAGCAGGACGTCAAGGCCGCCGAGGCCGAGCAGAACGAGGCCGACGAAGCCGCCAAGCGCCTTCTGCTCCAGCTCGGAAACATCGTCCACGAGGACGTTCCGGTCGGCGGCGAAGAGGATTTCACCGTCCTGGAGACGCACGGCACCATCCGTGATTTCGCCGCCGAGGGCTTCGAGCCCAAGGACCACCTGGAACTCGGCGAGCTGCTGGGGGCCATCGACGTCGAGCGCGGCGCCAAGGTGTCGGGCTCGCGCTTCTACTACCTGACCGGTGTGGGCGCCCTGCTGGAGCTGGCACTGGTCAACGCCGCCATCGCCCAGGCCACCGAGGCCGGCTTCATCCCGATGCTGACCCCGGCGCTGGTCCGCCCGCGCGCCATGGAGGGCACCGGCTTCCTCGGCCAGGCCGCGGAGAACGTCTACCACCTCGAGAAGGACGACTACTACCTGGTCGGCACCTCCGAGGTCCCGCTCGCCGCGTACCACATGGACGAGATCATCGAGGGGGACCAGCTGCCGCTGCGGTACGCCGGCTTCTCCCCCTGCTTCCGCCGTGAGGCCGGTACGTACGGCAAGGACACCCGCGGCATCTTCCGCGTGCACCAGTTCGACAAGGTCGAGATGTTCTCGTACGTCGCGCCGGAGGAGGCGGAGGCCGAGCACCAGCGGCTCCTGGAGTGGGAGAAGCAGTGGCTGACCAGCCTGGAGCTGCCGTTCCAGGTGATCGACGTCGCCACCGGTGACCTGGGCGCCTCCGCCTCGCGCAAGTTCGACTGCGAGGCGTGGATCCCGACCCAGGGCAAGTACCGCGAGCTGACCTCCGCCTCGAACTGCGACAGCTTCCAGGCCCGCCGCCTGTCGATCCGCTACCGCGACGGCAAGAAGACCCAGCCGCTGTCCACGCTGAACGGCACCCTGTGCGCCGTCCCGCGCACGATCGTCGCGATCCTGGAGAACCACCAGCTGGCCGACGGTTCCGTACGGGTGCCCCAGGCGCTCCGTCCGTACCTCGGCGGCCGCGAGGTGCTGGAGCCGATCAACAAGTGAGCCCGGTCCCGTTCCCGTACAAGCTCGTCGCGACCGACCTCGACGGCACGCTGCTGCGTGGCGACGACACCGTCTCGGAACGCACCCGGGAGGCGCTCGCCGCGGCCACCGCGGCGGGCGCGGCCCACATCATCGTCACCGGCCGCGCCGTGCCGTGGACCCGTCACGTACTGGACGATCTCGGCTACAAGGGGATCGCCGTCTGCGGGCAGGGTGCCCAGGTCTATGACGCGGGTGCGCACCGGCTGCTGACCTCCGTGACGCTGGACCGGCAGCTGGCCGGGCTCGCGCTGTCGAAGCTGGAGGCGGAGGTCGGTCCACTGGCCCTGGCCGCCAGCCGGGACGGGGTCGACGGGGAGGTCCTGTTCGGGCCGGGCTACCAGGTGCAGGAGGGCCTTCCGGCCCTCTACCTGGAGGACACGGCCGCGGTGTGGACGGCTCCCCTCAACAAGCTCTACATCCAGCACCCGGAGCTGGACGACGACCAGCTCGTCAAGGCGGCCCGGGTGACCGTGGGCAGCCTGGTCGACGTGGTCATGGCCGGCCCCGGCATCGTCGAGATACTGCCGCTGGGCCTGACGAAGGCCACCGGCCTCTCGCTGGCCGCGCGCCGGCTCGGGGTGAAGGCTGCGGAGACGATCGCCTTCGGCGACATGCCGAACGACATCCCGATGTTCGGCTGGGCCGCTCACGGAGTCGCCATGGCGAATGCCCATCCGGAACTCAAGGCGGTGGCCGACGAGGTGACGACCTCCCACGAGGAGGACGGGATCGCGGTCGTGCTGGAGCGCCTGTTGGGCGCTGGCTAGTGGGTGTCTTGTCGATCAGGCCGGATCAGGTGGCAGGCGCCGCGAGCCCGGCCTGATCGGCACGACACCCCCCAGTACGCAGGACGTGAGAGAGGTCCGGGGCAGCCCGCGCCAGTAGGCGCGCTCGAAGTGGCTGCCCCGGACCTTTTGTTGCTCCCCGCATCACTCACTCTGCCCCGCCCCGAAGCCGCGTACCAGCGAATTTCCGCGCATCAGCCGTGAATCCGACGGCGCCTCCAGTAGGCGACGGTCAGCACGCCCAGCAGCGGCCCCCACAGCAGCAGGGGGGCGTAGGACAGGGTGAAAACGCACCGGGCGAGTCCGGTGGGCGCGTCGGGGTTCGCGGCGTTGACTTCGGCCCACGTCGCGGCACCGAGGCAGGTGATGCAGGTGAGCGCGAGCCCGCCCAGTGCTGCGGGGACCACCGCCATCAGCGGGTGAACGCGACGCCCGCCGAGCACGGGGATCCGGCGGGGCAGCTCTTGGCCCCAGCGCCGCACCAGACCGAGGCTCAACAGGCCCAGGCATTCCTGCAGGAGAGTGACGAGGACGAGCACCAGGGATTCCCGCCCCGGGTAGTACGAGTGGTGCAGATCGCTGCCGGGCCCCAGCCCATGGGGATGCCGACCGCGAGCCGCCACAGGCCATCCGCCGATCAGCAGGTCCGGTGGGCATCGCCGGGCCCGCGGGTCGGCCGAACGGGAGATGGCCGGGCGGCGGCCGGCGCTCGTAGGGTCGGCGCATGAGCGTCAACCTGCGTGCTGTGTGGGCCCCGTTACTGGCTTCGGCCGCGCTCGCCGGGATCGCCGGGACCCTCCTGGGGGTGCCCGCGACGTGGCTGCTGGTCTGGGCGGGCGTGCTGCTCCTGCTGCTCGCCGTGGTGGCCCGCTGGGCGCCGTTGCGTCCGGGGGCGGTCGCGGGTGTGCTCGGCGTGGTCGCGGTCTCGGTGTGGCCGGTGCCGCTGGTGTGGGAGAGCGGATCGTGGCTGGAGCGCTGCGGGGTGGCGGGCTTCTGGGCCGTCCCGGCGCTCGGGGCGGTACTGGCCGGCGGCTACCTGCGCCGCCAGGCGAATCGGATGGAGCGGGCCGTCCGGGATGCGCGGCGCGATCAGCAACTGGAACTGGCCCGGGACCTGCACGACTTCGTGGCGCACGACGTCAGCGCCATCGTGGTGCAGGCACAGGCCGCTCGGTTCGTGGCCGCGCAGGACCCCGGGCAGGCGGTCCGCGCGCTGGAGCGGATCGAGACGGCGGGGCTGAGCGCGCTGGCTTCCATGGACCGCACCGTGCACGCGCTGCAGGAGGCCGCGGCCGGGCCGACGGCTCCCGTTCCGGGGCTGGCCCGGCTGCCGGAGCTGGTGGAGCGGTTCGAGGGCGGGGCCCTGGACTCCGACCCCGTGGCCGTGGGGAAGCTGTCACGGGAGGCGGACACCACCGCGTACCGAGTGGCGGTCGAGGCGCTGACGAACGTACGCCGGCACGCCCCCGGGGCGACTGAGGTCCGGGTCTGCGTACGCCGGACCGACGTAGGCACCGAGCTGAGCGTGACCAACTCCGCGGCTCCGCGCGGCGGGGCCGGGCTGCTGCCCCGCCGCAGGCGGGGCGGTACCGGGCTGGCGGGTCTGCGCGCACGGGTGGAGGCGGCGGGTGGAACCCTGCGGGCGGAGGCGGACGGGTACGGGGGGTGGCGGGTTTGCGCCGTCTTCCCGGTGCGGGAGGACGCCCGCAGGTGATCATGTCGGCGTGACCACTCGCATCCTGATAGCCGACGACCAAGAGGACATCCGCAGCGGCTTCCGGTTGATCCTCGATTCGCAGCCGGACATGACCGTCGTGGCGGAGGCGGCGGACGGCGAGAGTGCGGTCGCGCTGGCCCGGCGGCTGCGGCCGGACGTGGTGCTCGCGGACATCCGGATGCCACGGCTCGACGGGCTGGAGGTGACCCGACTGCTGGCGCCCGAGACGCGGGTGGTGGTGGTGACCACCTTCGACCTCGACGAGTACGTCCACACCGCACTGCGGAACGGCGCCTGCGGCTTTCTGCTGAAGCGGTCCGGGCCGACGCTGCTCATCGAGGGCGTACGGGCCGCGATGGCGGGGGACACCCTGATCAGTCCGCAGATCACGGTGCGCCTGCTGAGCCGGCTGACGCAGCCCGTTCCGGAATCCCGGCCCGTGATCCACCCGCTCACAGAGCGGGAACTGGACATCGTTCGGCTGGTGGCGCGGGGGCTCACCAACGCCGAAATCGGCGCGGAGCTGTTCATCACGGCGGGCACCGCCAAGACCCACATCGCGAACGTCCAGGCCAAGACCGGGGCCAGGAACCGGGTGGGGATCGCCGCGTGGGCATGGGAGCACGGCATCGTCAGGGCGGAGGCCGGCTGAGTGACGCGCCTGGTCACGTTTCACGTGAAACAGGCGGTGTTTCACGTGAAACAACGTGGCGCGTGAGCGGCCAGGCAAGCAGCCCCACGGACAGCGCGATGGCATGGCCGAGGTCGGTGAAGGTGCCGCCGGTGGCGAGGGGGATCCCGAAGAAGGCGATCGCGCCGGCGAGGTAGAGCCATCGCCAGGGATGGGGGAGCCGGTAGGTGAGGACCCCGATGGATGCGGCGAGGCCGTAGCTGACGCCGATGTCGACGACGTGGGTCATGCTGCGCGGGGCGCGGTGGTCCTGGATGGCCGTCAGAAGGACTTTCTGGCTGATCAGGGTGGCGACGACATGGGCGGTGGCCACGATCGCGAACCAGCGCAGGGTGCCGAGCCAACGCTCGACGGGAGCGTGGAACACCTCGAAGAGCACGGCGTAGAGGGCCAGCGACGCTGGGTTGGCTATCCAGAAGGCGCTGCTGATGAGCGCCCGGACGGGGTGCTGGACCAGCTGGTGGATGTTGCTGCTGTTGCGGTGGAGCAGGACCCGGTCCACCTGGTCCGGGGCTATCGCGACGACGACGCTGGTCACGGCGATGATCAACAGCCAGATGTGCGTTCCGGGCGAGGAACGTATCCAGGACCGCAGGGGCCGGGAAGGCTCCGGGTCGGTTCGCTCGCTCATGCACCGATGATGACCCGCAAAGCTGTGCCCCGCCCGGCCGATGGGCCGGGCGGGGCACTGGGGCGCGACTACCGGGGCCGGGCCTACTCCTCGCCGGCCAGGGTGAGACGGCGCAGCTTCTGACCCGCGTAGGCAGTCGCTCCGACGGTGACCACGACGAGCAGGACCGAGGCCGTGGGCAGTGCCACGGTGGCGTCCACGTAGCCCTCTCCGGCGACCTTCTCGGCCAGGGCCAGGGCCCACTGCTGCACGCTCAGGGTCTTGGCACCCGAGACCAGGCTGCCGAAGAGCGACTCCCAGATCAGGGCGTAGACCAAGCCGAAGACGACCGCGTGCCGGCTGACCGTGCCCAGCAGCAGGAACAGTGCGCTGTAGGCGATCGAGGCCACGAGTGCGGCGATCGTGTAGGCGACGGCGATCTGCTGGCCGTTGCCGTTGAGGATGAATCCGGCGATCAGGGTGGGGATCGCGGAGAAGGCCATGGTGACGGCGATGGCCACGATCAGCTTGGTCATGATGATCGTCGGCCGCTTCACCGGCTTGGCCAGCAGGTAGACGATGGAGCCGTCGTCGATCTCGGGACCGATGGCGCCGGTGCCCGCGATCACGCCGATCAGCGGGACCATCGTGGCGAGGGCGAATCCCCCGAGGAGATCCGCAGCGACCTTGTCGTCCACACCGACGAAGGCACGGACGACCCCGGCGATGACGATCAGCAGGGCGGGGAGTGCGAAGAGGATCAGCGCGCGACGCCGGCCGAGCAGGGCCCGGTAGGTGAGCCGGGCGACGGTGGGGTTGTACATGGGTGCCAGCTCCTTTCAGGCCGTGACGAGGTAGGAGAAGACCGACTCGAGGGACTCGTCGGAGGGCGAGACCGTCAGCAGCCGGACGCCGTGCTGTCGGGCCACGACGGGCAGCAGCTCGGTGAAGCGGCCGAAGTCGACGGCCTGGATGCGCAGCGCACCCTCCTTGAGGTCGACCTCGATGCCGGCCGTGGAGGGGTCGGCGATCAGGGCCGCCGCGAGGGCCCGGTCGTCGGAGGAGCGGATGAGGTAGCGGTGCGGGCGGTCCGTCATCAGGCGGCGGATCTTGCGGAAGTCGCCGGAGGCGGCGTGCCGTCCGGCCACGACCACCTCGATGTGGGAGGCGAGCTGCTCGACCTCCTCCAGGATGTGGGAGGAGAACAGGACGGTGCGTCCTTCGTCGCCCATGCGGCGCAGCAGGTCCATCAGCTGCATGCGCTGACGGGGGTCCATGCCGTTGAACGGCTCGTCCAGGAGGAGCACGGACGGGTCGTGGACGAGGGCGGACGCCATCTTCACGCGCTGGCGCATGCCCTTGGAGTAGGTGGAGATCTTGCGGTCCTGCGCGTACTCCATCTCGACGGTGGCCAGTGCGCGCTGCGCAGCCGCGTCGTCGAGGCCGTGGAGTTCGGCGTTGGCGACGACGAACTCACGGCCGGTGAGGAAGTCGTACATCGCCTCGCGCTCGGGCACCACGCCCACCTGCTTGTAGATCTGCTCGTTGCGCCAGATCGGAGCGCCGTCGAGGGTGACGGTGCCCGTTGAGGGGGCGAGGAATCCGCCCATCATGTTGATGAGCGTGGACTTGCCCGCGCCGTTGGGGCCCAGCAGTCCGGTGACGCCGGGACCGATGCGCATGGTCACGTCGTTGACGGCGACGACGTTCCCGAACCAGCGGGAGGTGTGGTCGATGTCGATGGTGGTCACAGCCCGGCCTTCCGGTAGCGGGCCATCAGGGCGGCGTAGGAGCCGGCGATCAGGCCGAGGGCGACGAGCAGGTAGACGATGCCGGTGCCGGCCGAGGGGCCCTCACCGCCGGGGAAGGCGGAGGTGGCGCCGAGGAACGCGGTCTGCACGCCGTCGATCAGGGTGATCGGGGAGAACAGGCCCAGCCAGTCGATGGCTCCCGGGTTCCCCGTGCTGTAGGCGATGCCCTGCACCGCGGTGACCGCCCCGTAGGGGATCAGAAGGACCGCGATGATCGCCGCGACGCCGAACCCGCGGCGCGGGGTGAGCGCGGCCATCACCAGACCGATCCCGGAGAAGAGCAGCGACAGCAGCAGAACCGACACGATTCCTTGCCCGAATCCCTTGGTCTGGTCGACGAAGTCGAACTTCGCCAGGAGTGCGCCGATCCACATGATCAGCAGCGGGGTCGCCGTGAGGATGAACATGGCCGAGGCCATGGCCGCGTACTTGGCGACGACGTAGTCGACGCGCTCGATGGGCCGCGAGAAGTAGAGCGGGACCGTCTTGAAGCGCAGGTCGCGCGAGACGGACTGCGGCGCCTGGGAGGCGAGGTACAGGCCGATGATCACCTGGGTGGTCAGGGCGTACGTCGTGTACTTGATCGGCAGGTCCGTGGAGCCGGGCACCGCGATGGCCACCGCGACGATGATCAGCGCCGGAACGCACATCACCGCGAAGAGCAGCATCGGGAGGACCTTGGACTTGGCGGACCGGCCGAGCCCGTAGGCGCCGCGCAGGGACTGCGAGAACAGCGACGTGCGGGCGTAGGCGCGGCCGAGCCGCGGTCCGTCGTAGGACCGGTAGCCGATGTTGTGGATCTGCGTCGACGTCTCAGGCGCCATCGGAACCGGCTCCCTTCTGCTGAGCGGTGTACGCGGGCTGGTCGTTGTCACGGAAGACCTCCGCGATGTGGTGGCGGCGCTGTTCCATGCGGACCAGGCCGATCCCCAGCTCGGCGACGGTGTCGCGGACGGTGTCGTAGGTGTGCTCGCCGGTGGCCTCGACGAGGAGGATGTGGCCTGCTCCGGGCAGGCCCTGCTCCTCGCCGGCGTGCAGGGTGAGCCCCGCCTCGGTGAGGGCCTTGCGCAGGGCGGCGGTGCCGTCCGGGTGGGCGTCAGAGTCGGTGACCTCGACCGCGAGGGTCGCGGTGGTCTGGGTGAAGTCGCTCGTGGAACTGGAGCGCAGCAGCTTGCCGCCGTCGACGACCACGACGTGGTCGCACGTCCGCTCCAGCTCACCGAGGAGGTGGGAGGTCACCAGGACGGAGATGCCGAAGTCGGTGTAGACGCGGCGGATCAGGCCGAGCATCTCGTCGCGCCCGACCGGGTCCAGGCCGTTGGTCGGCTCGTCGAGGAGGACCAGCTGGGGGTCGTGGACGAGTGCCTGGGCGAGCTTGACGCGCTGCTTCATGCCGGTGGAGTAGCCCCCGATGGGGCGGTAGCGCTCCTCGTACAGCCCGACGTGGCGCAGGGTGTCGGCGGTGCGCTCGCGGGCCGCGGTCGGCGGCAGTCCGGACATGCGCGCCATGTGGACGACGAACTCGGTGGCCGAGACGTCAGGTGGCAGGCAGTCGTGCTCGGGCATGTACCCGACGCGTTCACGGATGGCGCTGCCATGCGTATGGACGTCGAGGCCGAGCACGGCGGCGCTGCCCTCGGTGGCGGGGGACAGTCCCAGCAGAATCTTGATCAGCGTGGACTTGCCGGCTCCGTTGGCGCCCACGAGCCCGGTCACGCCGGGTCCGATGTCCAGGGAGAGCCGGTCGAGGGCGGTCACTCGGGGGTACCGCTTGCTCAGGCTTTCAGTCGCGATGACGGTCACGGAACCGACGTTAGTGGTGTGGCTCCCGCCAGGCGTCAGACCTGGAGCTGGATCCGGTCTCCGCCTTCCGGCGTACATACCCGTACTGGAGGCTGATGTGGACCGGACAACTTTGTCCACAGGTCCGTGCACGGCCCTTGACGTGATCTCCGGCCATTGTCACATTCATCAGTGTCAACTTACGGGCGCGCACGGCTCTACGGATGGACGGCTGACATGGCTGGGGACACCAGGCAACGCACCGCGCGACACCCCGGACCGCACTCCGGGCGGGGCTCCGGACGTCCTTACGCCGACCTGAGCGGCTTCAGAGAGGTACAGCGCCTCTCGTACGAGTGCGCCGAGGCGGTCGCGGCACAGCTGCGTCCCGGAGTCACCGAGCGCGAGGCCGCCCGCATGCAGCGCGCATGGCTGCGCGACCGCGGCGTCCGGGACTGGTTCCACCTGCCGTTCGCCTGGTTCGGGGACCGCACCGCCTTCGCCGACTTCCGCATCCCGCTGCAGTTCTTCCCGACCAACCGGCGGCTGGAGCCGGGGATGCCGTTCATCCTCGACATGGCACCGGTCTACAAGGGCTTCTCAGCCGACATCGGCTACTCGGGCAGCCTCGGCCTGAATCCGGTGCAGGACCGCCTCATGTCCGATCTGAGGGCGCACCGGACGCTGATCCTGGAGCAGGTGCGCGAGCGCCGCTCCCTGCGCGAGATCTACGAGGACGTCGAACGGCTGATGAACCGGCAGGGGTACGCCAACCGGCACCGCGCCTATCCCTTCGGCGTGATCGCCCACAAGATCGACCGGGTGAGGGAGCGGCGCTGGTCCCCGACGGTGTTCGGTTTCGGCACCCAGTCCCTCAAGGGACTGGCCAGTGACGCCCTGCACGGGCACCGTGAGGGCTGGTCCCCGCTGTGGAGCCCGTACCACTTCTCCGACCACCCGCCGCAGCCCGGCCTGTGGGCGGTGGAGCCGCATCTCGGCTTCCGGGGGACCGGCGCGAAGTTCGAGGAGATCCTGGTGGTCACCGACTCCCGGGACCCCGAGGAGAGCGCGTTCTGGCTGGACGACGACCTGCCGCACGTGCGGCGCTGGGCCGAGGAGGAGAAGGCAGCATGAGCGGCGTGAGCGGAGCAGGGGCGGCGGAGCTCGCGGGTGCGCGGGAGCAGTGGGTGCGCACCGGCGGGATCGAGTTGTGCGTGGTCGAACTCGGCGAGAGGGGCCGCCCGACCGTGATGCTGGTGCACGGCTATCCGGACAGCAAGGAAGTGTGGACGGAGGTCGCCGAACGGCTCGCGACCCGCTTCCACGTGGTGCTCTACGACGTACGCGGCCACGGGCGCTCCACCTCGCCGCAGCCGCTGCGCGGCGGGTTCACCCTGGAGAAGCTGACCGACGACTTCCTCGCGGTCGCGGACGCCGTCAGTCCGGACCGGCCGGTGCACCTGGTGGGCCACGACTGGGGTTCCGTACAGGGCTGGGAGTTCGCGACGGTCGGCCGCACGGAGGGCCGGATCGCGTCGTTCACCTCGATGTCGGGGCCCTCCCTGGACCACTTCGGGCACTGGATCAAGCAGCGCACGGCGCGGCCGACCCCGCGGGCGGCGGCGCAGCTCCTCGGACAGGGCGCCAAGTCCTGGTACGTCTACATGCTGCACACGCCCGTGCTGCCGGAGCTGGCCTGGCGCGGACCGCTCGGGAAGAGGTGGCCCGCGATGCTGCAGCGCGTCGAGAAGGTATCGGCCGGCTCCTACCCGACGGCGTCGCTGCCGTCGGACGCGGCGCACGGCGCCTGGCTCTACCGCGACAACGTACGGCCGAGGCTGCGCCGGCCGCGCTCCGACGCCTACGCCCACGTACCGGTGCAGCTGATCACCCCGACCGGGGACGCGTTCCTGTCCGAGCGGCTCTACGACGGTCTGGAGCGGTGGGCCCCGGACCTGCTGCGCCGGACCCTGCCGGCCAAGCACTGGGTCCCCCGGACCCGGCCGGACCAGCTGGCTGCCTGGATCACCGAGTTCGTCACGGCCCGGGAGGAGCCGGCCGCGCGGGCGCCCCGGCCGAAGGCACCGGCCAGGTACGCCGAGCGGTTCGGCGGCCAGCTGGTCCTGGTCACCGGAGCGGCCAGCGGCATCGGCCGGGCCACCGCCTTCGCCTTCGCCGAGGCCGGGGCGCGGGTGGTGGCCGTGGACCGCGACGCGGAGGGCGCGGCCCGCACGGCCGACATGGCCCGGCTCGTCGGCGCCCCCGAGGCGTGGGCGGAGTGCGTGGACGTCAGCGACGAGCAGGCGATGGAGAAGCTGGCGGCGAAGGTCGCCGCCGAGTACGGGATCGTCGACGTCCTGGTCAACAACGCCGGTATCGGCCTGTCCGGAGCCTTTCTCGACACCACCGCGGAGGACTGGAAGAAGGTCCTGGACGTCAATCTGTGGGGCGTCATCCACGGCTGCCGGATCTTCGGTCGGCAGATGGCGGAGCGCGGCCAGGGCGGGCACATCGTCAACACCGCGTCCGCCGCGGCCTATCTGCCCTCCCGCACCCTGCCCGCCTACAGCACCTCGAAGGCCGCCGTGCTGATGCTGTCGGAGTGCCTGCGCGCGGAGCTCGCCTCGCAGTCCATCGGTGTCTCCGCGATCTGCCCCGGCATCGTGAACACCAACATCACCGCCACCTCGCGCTTCGCCGGGGTGGACGAGGCCGAGCAGAAGCGCCGCCAGGAGCGCTCCTCGCGGCTGTACGGCCTGCGCAACTTCCCGCCGGAGAAGGTGGCCGACGCGATCCTGCGCGCCGTGGTCCGCAACGAGGCGGTCGTGCCGGTCACGCCCGAGTCCAAGGGGGCCTTGTGGATGTCCCGTTTCGCGCCGAGCGCCCTGCGCCGCATCGCCCGGGTGGAGCCCAGGTTGTGAGCGGGGAGGCGGCTGTGGTCCCACCTCCGTGGAGAGAGCCCGGCACGGCCATATCCCGCTACTTCCGGCAGTCGTACCATCCCTCGCAGGAGGTCTCGCTGCGCAGGGCGGTCGAGTACCTTGCGGCGCCACCTGCCGCCCGGGCCGCAGCCGGCGCGGGCTGCCGAGCCGCCATGTCGTAGGGAGCCGGGATTGTCCGATCAGGCGGTAGCCGAGTACCGGATCGAGGATCTGGCGCACCACAGCGGAGCGACGGTGCGCACGATCCGCGCGTACCAGGACCGCGGTCTGCTGCCCAAGCCGGAGCGGCGGGGCCGCTCCAACGTCTACCGGGACACGCATCTGGCGCGGCTGCGCCAGATCGCCGACCTGCTGGACCGGGGCTACACCCTGGCCTCCATCAAGGAACTGCTGGAGGCCTGGGACGCGGGGCGCGGGCTGGGCGGCGTACTGGGACTGGTCGCCGAGGTGCACGGGCCGTGGACCGACGAGGAGGCGGCCCGGATCAGCCGGGACGAGCTGAACGAACGGTTCGGGGGCCTGCCGGACGACAACGCGGTGGGCGAGGCCTGCGAGCTGGGCGTGCTCGAGCGGATCCCGGGGCGCCCGGACCAGTTCCTGGTGCCCTCCCCGCAGGAGCTCGCGGTGGCCGCCGAGCTGTACGCGGCCGGGGTGCCGCTCGCGGCGATCACCGGGCACCTCCGGGAACTGCGCGGCCAGGTGGAGCACATCGCCTCGCGGTTCCTGGAGTTCACCACCGAGCACGTCTTCGCGCGCTACCTCGGGCAGGTGCCGCCCACGGACGCGGACGCCGCGGAGGCGGCGACGATGGTGCGGCGGCTGCGCCCGCTGGCGCAGCAGACCGTGGACGCGGAGCTGGCGCGGGCCATGCGGCTCTTCGCGACCCGGCACCTCCAGCGTCACCTGGGGACGGCCGGCACGCCGCAGCCGACGGGGTCCTCCCCGGTGGCGCTGCCGGCGGGGACGGTACGGGCGGTGCAGGAACTGGTCGGCGCGGACCACGTGGCGGAGTTCGTGCGGGCCGCGACCGAGCGGGAGCTGCAGGCCCGGACGATGAACGATCTGGCGCGCCGGGCCGGCCGGTAGCGCACCCACCGGAGATCGGTCCACAGGTTCCACAGGGCGGATCACGCGTTTGCCGTCAAAACCCGCCCAAACGGCTGTGGACAACTGCCCCTTTCCTGTGGGCAACTGAGCAGGCGTCTCAGCCCACGGTCCGGTACGCGGCCCTGTCGGGCCCCTCACCGTCCACCGTGGCGACCCCGGGGAGCCCGGCCGGTACGGCCGCTCCGCCCGGCTGCGGTCCGGTTTTGCCGTCCGTCCCGTAGAGGAGGGCGGCCAGGGCCAGGCCGAGGATCCCGCCGGCCAGCTGGGCGGCGAGGAAGCCGGGCAGCGATCCGGGCGCGATGCCGGTGAAGGAGTCGCTGAAGCTGCGCCCGATGGTGCCGGCCGGGTTGGCGAAGGAGCCCGAGGAGGTGAACCAGATGGCGGCCGCGATGTACGCCGCCACCGCTGCCGGTACCAGCCCGGCGCGCCCGATCCGCCCCAGACCCTGGATCACGAGGACGAGGCCGGCGGTGGCGACCACCTCGCCGACGAGCAGGTGCCCGCCGTCGCGCACCTGAGTGGCGAAGGTGCCCGGGGTCCGGCCGAACATGGCCTCCGCGAGCACGGCGCCGCCGATGGCACCGGCCGTCTGGGCGGCGACGTAGACGGACACCTCGCGGCCGCCGAGGCCCGTACCGCCGGTGCGGCGGGCCCACCACGAGGTGAGGGTCACCACCGGGTTGAGGTGGGCCCCGGACAGCGGGCCGAGGAGGGTGATGATCAGGCCCAGGCCGATCGCCGACACGAACGAGTTGGCGATGAGGGCGACACCAGTGTCGGGGCTGAGCTCCGCGGCCTTGAGCCCGGAGCCGATCACGACCACGAGCAGGCCGGCGGTCCCGATCAGCTCGGCAGCCGCACGGCGTGGCAGAGAGGTATGGGCTGTCATGGGTTCCCCCCAGGGCAAGAGTGATAATGGAAAATATATTCCGCATCTTGGAATGACGATAGAGGGCCTCCGACCTCGGGCGGCCGGCAAAAATCGGCTGCCGAGGGGCCCGCGGAGCGGGCACGCTGGGGTTCATGGACGAAAGACGCACCGTGAAGGTCTCCAAATACGTCGCGAAACACCTGCGGCACCAACCGGAACGGATCGGACTGACGCTCGATCCCCACGGCTGGGTGGAGATCGACGACCTGCTGCGCGCCGCCGCCGCGCACGGCTTCCCCGTCAGCCGCGCCGAGCTCGACCACGTCGTGGCCGCCAACGACAAGCAGCGGTTCGCCGTCGACGGCACCCGCATCCGCGCCAGCCAGGGCCACACCGTGGCCGTGGACCTGGACCTGCCCGAGGCCGAGCCTCCGGCGTACCTCTACCACGGCACCGTGGCCGCGGCCCTCGACTCGATCCGCGCCGAGGGCCTGCGCCCGATGGCCCGCCACCACGTGCACCTGTCCCCCGACCGCGAGACCGCGACCCGGGTCGGCGCCCGCCGCGGCCGGCCCCTCGTACTCGGCGTGGACGCCGGGGCGATGCGTGCGGCCGGGCACGTCTTCCGGATCAGCGCCAACGGGGTGTGGCTGGTGGAGGCCGTACCCCCGCAGTTCCTGCGCTTCCCGTGACCCGGTCGGCACCTTGCTCCGCCGGCGCCTGAAATCGCGCGGAGTTTGTCGGACCATCCCCCTAATGTGTGTCCCACTCCGGGATCAGTGAGGGGGGGACCTCGCGATCGCCGAACCCTTCACGCACGCACGCGAGGTGACGCCCCATGACGTCCACACCCACGTCCGCCCCCACATCCCCGCCCACGCCCGCGCCCCACAGCTTCCAGGTCGATCTGCGCGGCCTGGTGGACCTCCTCTCCCACCACCTCTACTCCAGCCCGCGCGTCTACGTGCGCGAACTCCTGCAGAACGCGATTGACGCGGTCACCGCGCGCCGGGCGATCGACCCGCAGGCACAGGTCCGCATCCGGCTCTCGGCCTCGGGTGGCCGGGTGACCGTCGAAGACAGCGGCATCGGCCTGACCGCCGCCGAGGCCCACACCTTCCTCGCCACCATCGGCCGCAGCTCCAAGCGCGCCGGCGAGGACGAGGTCCACGACCGGGCCCTGGAAGCCACCCGCCACGACTTCCTCGGACAGTTCGGCATCGGACTGCTCGCATGCTTCGTCGTGGCCCGCCGGATCCGCGTCGTCACCCGCTCCGCCCGCGACCCGCAGGCTGCACCGGTGGAATGGCTGGCCACGGACGACGGCTCCTACACGGTGCGCGAACTGCCCCACGAGGCCCGCCCCGAGCCCGGCACCACGGTCATCCTGGAGGCCCGGCCCGGGACGGCCGAGTGGACCGTCCCGGCCAAGGTCGAGGAGCTGGCCCGCGACTACGGCTCCCTGCTCCCCCACGAGATCACCTTCGACGACGGCGAGGGCGGCGAACCGCGCCCCGTCACCGACCGGCCCGCCGTGTGGGAGCGCGCCTTCCCCACCCCCGACGCCCGCCGCGTCGCCCTGGCCGGGCACTGCGCGGGACTCTTCGGCTTCAGCCCGCTCGACAGCATCGACCTCGACCTGCCCGTCGCCGGTGTCCGCGGCGTCGCGTACGTCCTGCCCGACCCGACCAGCCCCGCCCACCGGGCCGGACACCGGGTCCACCTCAAGGGCATGCTGCTGACCCACCGGGCCGACAACCTCCTCCCGGACTGGGCGTTCTTCGTCCGCGCCGTCATCGACACCGACACCCTGCGTCCCACCGCCTCCCGCGAGAACCTGTACGACGACGAGACCCTCTCCGCCGTCCGGGAAGCCCTCGGCGCACGCATCCGCGGCTGGCTCGCCGAACTCGCGGCCAGCGACCCCGAACGCCTGGCCGCCTTCCTGCGGGTCCACCACCTCGGCGTGAAGTCCATGGCCCGCCACGACTCCGAACTGCTCGGGCTGATGCTCCCGTGGCTGCCGTTCGAGACCAGCGCCGGTTCGATGAGCCTGCAGGAGTTCGCGGCGGCGCACACCGACATCCACTTCACCCGCACCGTCGAGGAGTTCCGCCAGATCGCGCCGATCGCCGCGGCACACGGCCTCGGCGTCATCAACGCCGGCTACACCTACGACGCGGACCTGCTTGCCCTGCTGCCCGCCGTACGGCCGGAACTCAAGGTGACCGAACTGGACGCCGGGGCCGTCACCGAACGGCTCGACCCAGTGCCCACCGCGGCGGAACTGGCGCTCGCGCCCTTCCTCGCCACCGCACGCACCCGCCTCGAACCCCAGAGCTGCGACGTGGTGCTGCGCGCCTTCCAGCCCGTCACCGTCCCCGCGCTCTACCTGGACGACCGCCAGGCCCGCCAGGAGCGCGACCGCACCGCCGCGCTGGAGAGTGCCGACTCCCTCTGGAGCGGCATCCTCGGGTCGCTGCGCGGATCCGCGCCCCGGGCCCGCCTGGTCCTCAACCACAACAATCCGCTGATCCGCCGGATCTCCGGCCTGCAGGACGAGGCGCTGACCGGCACCGCCGTCGAATCGCTCTACGGGCAGGCCCTGCTGATGTCCCAGCGGCCCCTGCGCCCCGCCGACTCCGCCCTGCTCAACCGGGCCTTCCTCGGGCTCCTGGAGTGGGCGACGCACCCCACCGCGCCCTCCACCGGGCGCCCCACCGACGCCCACGACGGCGAGGAGGAGCAGAAGTGACGACCCTGACGCGCGAGGAGATCGTGCGGGGACTGGCCGAGAACCGCGAAGCCCCGAACGGCGCCGCACGCAACGCACACGCCGAGGTCCTGGCCGGTGCGGCCGAGGCCGACGGCGACCGGGCCCTGTTCCGCGAGGCCCTGGACAACCTCATCAACGCCTACCTCTACAGCTCCGAGTCGCCGAAGATCCTCGTGCCCTTCGCGCGCCTGCTCCAGGAGTACGACAAGGACCCGGCGGCCTTCTCCGAATGGGAGACCCACTCCCTGTTCTGGCAGTTCAAGTGGGTGGCGACGGCCATCGCCGACTCTCCCGGCATCTCGCTGGCGTCGGCGACCGGCTGGCTGGAGGAGATGGAGCGCCGCTACCGGCTCGCCGGATACAGCGAGCGGCCCGTGCGCGACGCCGAACTGTGGCTGGCCCACGCGACAGGTGATGACGCGCGCGCGGAGCGGGCGTTCCGGAGCTGGCTGGCGGCCGACCGCGACGACATGAGCGACTGCCAGGCCTGCGAGCTCGGGGGCCAGGGCCAGTACGCGATCCTGCGCGGCGACGACGCCGAGGCCCTGACCCTGTGGGAGCCGGTGCTGACGGGGAAGCTGGTGTGCGCCGAGGAACCGCACCGCGTGCTCGCCTCCTCACTGCTGCCGCTGCTACGGCTCGGCCGGACCGACACGGCACGTGCGAACCACCTGCGCGGCTACCGCATGGCCCGCGGCAACGAGAGCCTGCTGCCGTCGGTGGGACGGCACATCGAGTTCTGCGCACTCACCGGCAACACCTCGCGCGGTCTGGAGATCCTGCACGAACACGCCGCCCACGTCGCGCCGCTCGCCAACCTCGACGATCAACTCGCCTTCCACGGCGGCATCCTCGTCCTGCTGCACCGCCTGAAGGAACTGGGACACGGGGATCTCCCGACCGTCCCCTACGAGGGCACCCCCCGCACCGTCTCCGAGCTGTACGAGGTGCTGCACACCGGCTGCCTCGACATCGCCGGGCAGTTCGACGCCCGCAACGGCACCACCCGGGTCTCGGAGCGGTTCCTGGCGCGGGTCGGCCGGGAGCCGCTGGCGGAGGAGCTGCCCTTGGGGGTGCGCAGTACCGGGCTGCCCCGGCCGGCTTCCCCCACCGCCGACGCCGACGGCTCCGGCACCGCTTCCGTGTCCGGGAAGACCGGGGAGACGGGGGCGAACACGGTGACGCCCGCCGGCTTCGCCGAGCTCGTGGCGCGGGCCCGCAACGCCCGGGACCTGGGACATCCGGGTGCGGACGCCCTGTGGTCCGAGGTCGCCGCCCGGCTGGACGGCCGGCCGGAGACGGACCGGCTGGTCCGCGCGGACCTCGCCGACCAGCAGGCGCTGGCCGCCGCGCGGCGTGGGGCGCAGGAGGCGCGCGAACTGCTGGCCGCCGTCCGGGACGAGTACCGGGCTCTGGGCCGGGCAGAGCGGGCGGCGCTCGCGGAGCTGCGCCTGGCCGGCGCGGCCGCCCAGTCCGGTGCCGCACCCGCCGAGATCCGTGAACTCCTGCGCACCGCCCTGCGCTCCGCCGAGGCACTGGACCCCACCGAACCGCTCCGGGCACGGCGGATCGCCCTCGCGGAACTGTCCGCGATCCGCCTGGAGTCCTACCTGCGCACGGTGGAGACCACGGGGCCGGGCGGACACCACCACCAAGGCCCCTCACATGAGGGCGACCACACGCACGGTCATGCCGAACTCGCCGCCGAACTCACCGACTTCGTCTCCGTCCACCAGGACACGGCGCCGGACCTGGTGGCGGAGGCCGAGGAGATGCTGGGCCGGGTGTCCCTGGCCCAGGGCGACCCGGAACGCGCCCTGCCGTTGCTGGCGGCGAGCGCCGCTCGGGCGGTCGCGGCGGGTCGGCCCTGGCAGGCCGTGGACCCCTTGGTGCTGAGCGCCGGGGTGCTGATGTCTCTGGACCGCACCGACGAGGCAGAGCAGGCGGCGCGCGCCGGGCTGGAGCATGCGGCCGAGGTGACCGATGCCGAGGCGCAGGGCACCGTACGGCTGACCCTCGCCGACATCCTGCTGCGCCGGGGCGACGCGGAGGAGGCCGCGACGCACGCACTGACCGCTGCGCACTGGTTCGACCGGGCCGGTCCCGGCGCCGACGGCGGTGCCCAGGCCCGGCTGCTGCTGGCCAGGTCCTACGCACGGGACGACCGCGCCGCCGAGGCCACCGAGGTGCTGCAGTCGGCCCTGCCGGACCTGCTGGAGCACGGCGACGAGCAGACCGTGTTCGTTCGGGAGTTCCTGGGCGACCTGCTGCGCCGCCTGGGCGAGCTGCGCCCCGCGGCGGAGCAGTACCTGCTGGCGGCGGAGGTGACCCGGAACTGGGAGGACCCCCGTCCGCAGGCGAGCCTCGCGCAGTCGGCGGCGGACACCCTGGACGACGCGGGGCTGGCCGGGGAGGCCGTCGCCGCCTACGAACGGGCCCTGGAACTGCACCGCAGGACGAACTCGGATCCCGTCGCCGAGGTGCGGGTGCTGCGCTCCCTGGCCTGGCTGGGCCTGCGCGAGGAGATCACCGACGCAACGGTGGGCGGTGCCCGCCGCCGCATGGAGGAGGCCGCCGCGGTCCTGGAGGCGGCGCTCGCAACCGACCCCGGAGTCCCCGCCCTGCGGGCCGAACTCGCCCAGACCTGGCACCAGCTGGCGCAGGTGCTCGACCGGTACGTCGCCACCGCCGACGAGACCGACGGGGACGACGAGCCGGGTCCCTCCGGCCCGGCACCGCTGAACCCGACCGAGGTCGACGCACTGCGCCGGGAGGAGATCGAGTTGTGGAACCGGGCCTGCCGGACCTACGCGGAACTCGGGCCCGACCACCTGCGGGACTGGTTCCAGTGCCTGAACAACGCCGCCTGGACGGAGCAGGAACGGGGCGACGCGGCAGCCGGTGCGGACCGTGTCCGCGCGCTGATCGGCGAGGCCCGGACGCTTCCCGAGGACGAGGTACCGGACTGGCTCCTGCCCTCCGCCGAACGGCTGCTGGAGCAGTTGCAGAGCCGGAGCGGGTGACGGTAGGGCGCCCCACGTCGTCGCCGCTCCCGAGCCGGGAGCGGCGACGAGCGGGGATCAGCTGTCGAGCTGCGCCAGGGCCTCGGCGGCGATCTTCTCGAAGACGGCCTCGTCGGCGGCGAAGTCGGAGTCGGGGATCGGTGCGTGGATGACCAGCTCCGTGAAGCCCAGCTCGCGGTGCCGGCCCGCGAAGTCGACGAACGCGTCCACGGACTCCAGCACCGTGTTGGCCTCGGGCGTGAAGCCGGTCAGCAGGATCTTCTCCATGAGCTCGGGCGCCCGGCCGATCTCCACGAAGGCCTTGTCGAGCCTCTCCAGCTGGCCGCGCAGGGCCTCCAGCGACTGCTCGGGCGTGCCGTTCTCGAAGAGCTTCGGGTCACCAGTGGTCACCCACGCCTGCCCGTACCGGGCGGCGAGCCGCAGGCCGCGCGGGCCGGTCGCGGCGACCGCGAACGGCAGCCGGGGCTCCTGCACACAACCGGGGATGTTGCGGGCCTCATCGGCCGAGTAGAAGGTGCCCTCGTGGCTCACGGAGCCCTCGGTCAACAGCCGGTCCAGCAACGTCACGAACTCCGCGAAGCGGTCGGCCCGCTCACGCGGGGACCAGGCCTCCTGGCCCAGCGCCGTGGCGTCGAACCCGTTGCCGCCGGCCCCGATGCCGAGGGTGACACGGCCGCCCGAGACGTCGTCCAAGGTCATGAGGTCCTTGGCGAGGGTCACGGGATGACGGAAGTTCGGCGAGGTGACGAGCGTGCCCAGACGCAGCCGCTCGGTGGCGGCGGCCGCCGCGGTCAGGGTGGGCACGGCACCGAACCAGGGGCCGTCGCGGAAGGTCCGCCACGACAGGTGGTCGTAGGTGTAGGCCGTGTGGAAGCCGAGCTGCTCGGCCCGCAGCCACTGGTCCCGGCCCCCCTCGTGCCATCGACGTACCGGAAGGATCACCGTGCTCAGACGCAGACTCATGCGTCGAGCGTACGGCGGGCCGATGTTTCACGTGAAACAGGCTGTTTCACGTGAAACATCGGTCCCGGCGGCAGCCTGGCTTGATCATGGTTCGGTCCTCCGCCCGTATGGGCGAAGATGGAGCCGTGACCTCGGCTCCTCAGCGCCCGGACGGGCCAATCCCCACGCCCCGGCTCATCGCCACCGATCTCGACGGCACCCTGCTGCATGACGACAAGTCCGTCTCGCCGCGTACCGTCGCCGCCCTGGCCGCTGCCGAGGAGGCGGGGATCGAGGTCTTCTTCGTCACCGGCCGCCCCGCCCGGTGGATGGATGTGGTCGCCGACCATGTCCACGGTCATGGCCTGGCGATCTGCGCCAACGGCGCGGCAGTGGTCGACCTGCACGCCGATCGGGAGTTCGTACAGGTCAGGGCCCTCCCGAGGGAGGCCGCGCTCTCCGTCGTCGACGCGCTGCGGGCAGCGGCGCCCGGTACGTCGTTCGCGGTCGAGCTGACCACCGGCATCAACTACGAACCGGACTATCCGCCCTTCTTCAAGGACCCGGGCGCCACGCTCGCGACCGCCGAGGAGCTGCTCAGCGAGGACGCGGGCGAGAGCGCCGCGCCCGTGCTCAAGCTGCTCGCGCACCACCCCGAGATCACACCGGACGAGTTCCTCGCGCTGGCCCGCTCCGCCGCGTCCGCGTACGCGTCGATCACCCGGTCCAGCCCCACCGCTCTGCTGGAGATCAGTGGGCACGGCGTGTCCAAGGCGAGCACCCTGGCGCTGTGCTGCGCCGAACGGGGCATCTCGCCCGACGAGGTCGTCGCGTTCGGGGACATGCCGAACGATGTGGAGATGCTCAGCTGGGCCGGCACCTCCTACGCGATGGGCAACGCCCACCCCGACGTGATCACGGCGGCGTCCGGCCGGACGGTCGCCAACAACGAGGACGGGGTCGCCCTCGTCATCGAGCGCATCCTGGCCGAACGCCTCGCGCGGCACCAGGCCTAGTGGAGCGGGGCCTCCCACACCAGGGTGGTCCCGCCGCCGCCGTCCCCGATGCCGGGACCGTAGGAGCTCGTACCGCCCAGCGACTCCGCCCGCCGCCGCAGGTTGCGCAGGCCGCTGCGCCGCCCGCTCGCGGGGATGCCCACCCCGTCGTCGGCGACCTCCAGCCGGACCCCGGCTCTGCCGTCGGGCAACGTGACGGTGCAGTCCAGGACCACCTCGATCCGGGACGCCTCGGCGTGCCGGAAGGCGTTGGACAGGGCCTCGCGCAACGCGGCGATCAGGTTCTTGCCCACCAGCTCGCCGACGACGGTGTCAACCGCCCCCAGGAAGCGGTGGGCGGGTTTGAAGCCCAGCGGGACGGCCGCCATGTTGATCTCCCGCAGGACCCGGGTGCGCAGGCCCGACGGGGCTTCCGCGGGCCCCTGCTGGAGGGCGAAGATCGCGGTGCGGATCTCCTGGATCGTCACGTCCAGCTCGTCGACGGCCTTGCCCACGCCGTCGCGCACCTCGGGGACGATCGACCGGCGCGCGGCGCCTTCCAGCATCATTCCGGTGGCGAACAGCCGCTGGATGACGAGGTCGTGCAGGTCACGGGCGATCCGGTCGCGGTCCTCGAAGACCGCCAACCGCTCCCGGTCGCGTTGGGCTTCGGCCATCATCAGCGCGAGCGCCGCCTGCGAGGCGAACTGGGTGGCCAGGGTCCGCTCGGCCTCGGTGAAGGGTCGCTTGTCGCGGGCGCGCGGGGTGACGAGCGCTCCCAGCACCCGCCCCCCGCTGTGCAGCGGCAGCATCATGCAGGGGCCGTACTGGCTGGTGAGCGGGCTGACCATGCGCGGGTCCGACGAGGCGTCGTCGGTGAAGACCGGCTCCCCCCGCAACAGGTGGTCCACCACCGCGCTCTCGGCCGGGATCACCACCCCGAGCGACGTGGCGGGGTTGTCCGCCGACACCGCGACGATCTCCATGCCGCCGTCCTCGGCCGGCAGCAGGACGATCCCGGCCGCCGAGTCGGCCAGTCGGCGGGCCTGCTCGGCCACCACCGCGAGGGCGTCGTCGGCGTCCCCGCCGGACAGCAGGGCGGTGGTGACGGCGACCGAACCGTCGATCCAGCGCTCGCGCTGGGTGGCGGCCTCGTACAGGCGGGCGTTGCCGATGGCGATGCCAGCTTCGGTGGCCAGCACCCGGACCATGTGGAGGTCGTAGTCGTTGAACTCGACCCCGCCGTTCTTCTCGGCCAGGTACAGGTTGCCGAAGATCTCCCCCTGCACCCGGATCGGGACGCCGAGGAAGGTCTTCATGGGCGGGTGGTGCGGCGGGAAGCCCGCCGCGCGCGGGTCCTTGGTCAGGTCGGCGAGCCGCACGGTGTCGGAGTGCGAGATCAACGCCCCGAGCAGGCCACGCTTCCCGTCCGGACGGTGGCCGATCTTCCGTGAAAGCTCGGGGCTGATCCCGTGCGTGACGAAGTCCGAGAGCCCGCGGCCCTCCGTGTCGACGACTCCGATCGCCGCGTACCGGGCGTCCGCGAGCTCCGCCGCGGTCTCGCAGATGCGGTCGAGCGTGGAATGGAGCTCCAGGCCCGTGCCGACCGACCGCATGGCCTCCAGCAGCTGCGGCACCCGGGCCGTGAGCTCGGTGGACAGGCCGTGCAGGCTCTTGGTGGCCCGGGTGGCTGCCACCAAGGGGTCCGGTGTTCCCGGCGAGGGATCCGGCAGGGGATCCGGTGATTCCTGCGACGGCTGCGCTGACATGCCCTTGAGCCTAGTTAGTACCCATTAGAGGGGAAAGTTGGCCAACCTCCCGTCCGTTTCCCGTTCGCGGTCCAGCATCCGGCGCAGCGGCCCCTCGACGGCGGCCAGCTCCGCGTACCCGCCCCGCTGGACGACTTCGCCGCGGTCCAGCACGAGCACCTCGTCGACCGCCTCCAGGCCGGCCAGCCGGTGCGTGATCAGCACGGTGGTCCGGCCCTCGGTCGCGGCCAGCAGGTCCGCGGTGAGGGCGTCCGCCGTGGCCAGGTCCAAGTGCTCGGCCGGCTCGTCCAGGACCAGGACGGGGAAGTCCGCAAGCAGCGCCCGGGCCAGGGCCAGGCGCTGGCGCTGGCCGCCCGAGATCCGCTCGCCGTGCTCGCCGACGAGGGTGTCCAGTCCGTCCGGCAAGCCGTCCGCCCACTCCAACAGCCGGGCGGCGGCGAGGGCGTCCCGCAGCTGTTCCTCGCTCGCCCCGGTCCGGGCCAGCCTCAGGTTCTCCCGCACGGAGCTGTCGAAGAGGTGCGCGTCCTGGGCGCACAGGCCGACGAGCGCCCGTACGTCGTCGCCGTCGAAGGCGCGCGCGTCGGCGCCGCCCAGGCGGTAGGAGCCTTCGGCCGGGTCCAGAAAGCGGAGCATGACCTGGGCCAGCGTGGTCTTGCCGGAGCCCGAGGGACCGACGACGGCGATACGGCGGCCGGCCTCCAGCGTGAGGTCCAGCCCGCGCAGCGCATCCCGCTCCTGGCCCGGGTGGCGGGCGGTGAGCCCGGTCAGCGTGAGCGGGAAGGGGGAGGCAGGAGCGGCGGCGGGCCGCTCCGGCTCGACGACGGGGACGGGGGCGTCGATCACCTCGTAGACCCGTTCGGCGCTCCGGCGCACCCGCTGGCGGTACTGCACGGCGAGGGGGAGTCCGCTCACCGCCTCGAAGGCGGCGAGGGGCGTCAGGACCGCGACGGCCATGGCGACCCCGGACAGCCGTCCGTCGTGGACCGCGTTCGCGGCGACGGCCGCGGCGGCCACGACCGTGAGCCCGCAGACGAGGGCGGACAGCCCGCCGCCCAGCCCGCCCGCGGCGGCGCCCCGGGCGGCGATGCGCGTCAGGGCTCCGTCGCTCTCCCGGGCCCGGCCCTTGCGGTCCTCCAGCGCCCCGGCCACCGTCAGCTCCGCGGTGCCGGTGAGCAGGTCGGCCACCCGGGTGGCGAGATCGCCCCGGGCGGGTGCGAGCCGCCGCTCCGCACGGCGGGCGCAGGCACCGCTGACCAGCGGCACTGCGACACCCGCGGCAACGAGGCCGACGGCGAGCACCGCTCCGGCCTCCGGCAGCAGCCAGGTGGTGAAGGCGACGGAGCCCGTCCCGACGAGCACCGCGGTGCCGACGGGCAGCAGCCAGCGCAGCCAGTAGTCCTGCAGGGCGTCGGCGTCGGCGACCAGCCGGGCCAGCAGGTCTCCGCGGCGGTGCTCGCGCAGCCCGGCGGGCGCGATGCGCTCCAGCCGCCGGTACACCGACACCCGCAGGTCGGCGAGCATCCGCAGGACCGCGTCGTGCGAGACGAGCCGCTCCGCGTACCGGAAGACGGCGCGGCCCAGTCCGAAGGCGCGGGTCGCGGTGACGGCCACCATCAGATAGAGGACGGGGGGCTGTTCGGAGGCCCGGGAGATCAGCCAGCCCGACACGGCCATCAGGCCCACGCTGCAGCCGACGGCCAGCGACCCGAGCAGCAGCCCCAGCCGGAACCGGCCCTGCCATGCCCTGGCCACCGCCCGCACCCGGCGCAGCGGATCGGCTCCCCCCGCGTCGGACGTGCCACCGGGCCTCACCCGCTCGGCGGCGGCACCGAGGATCCACTCTCCGGCGTCCGGGTCGCAATCGCCCGGGGCGAGCTCCCCGGCCCCGGTCACCGCGGGGCGGGGGAGCCGCCCTGCGAGCGGGGCCGCCGCGGGGCGGGGACCCTCATGGGTGGGACCGGCCGTCATCCGGACCACCCGGTCCGCGACGGCGAGCAGGGCCGGCCGGTGCACGACCAGCAGCACCGTCCGCCCCGCGGAGAGCCGCCGGACGGCGTCCACGATGCCCGCCTCGGTTTCGCCGTCCAGGGCAGCGGTCGGCTCGTCCAGCAGCAGCACCGGGCGGTCCGCCAGGAACGCCCGGGCCAGCGCCAGCCGCTGCCGCTGCCCGGCGGAGAGGCCCGTACCGCCCTCGCCCAGCAGGGTCTCGGCACCGCGCGGCAGGGCGGACACGAACTCCCAGGCCCCGGCGTCCTGCAGCGCGGCGGCGACCTCGCCGTCCCTGGCCTCCGGGCGGGCCAGCCGGACGTTCTCGGCGACGGTCCCGGCGAAGAGGTGCGGCCGCTGCGGCACCCAGGCGATCTGCTCCCGCCAGTGCTCCGGGGCGAGTTCGGCCAGGTCCGCACCGGCGATCCGGATCCGCCCGGCGGTCGGCCGCACGAATCCCAGCAGCACCTGGAGCAGGGTGGACTTGCCGGCCCCGCTCGGGCCGGTGAGGGCCACGCACTCCCCCGGCGCGACGGTCAGCGAGACCGGACGGGGAGAGTCCTCGTCCCGTCCCTCGTAGCGGACGGCGATTCCCTCGATCTCGATCCGCAGGGGCGTGCCGGACGGCAGCTGCGCCGTACCGGCCGGGCAGGCGGTGGGGGTCTCCAGGACCTCGAAGATCTCCTCGGCGGCGGACAGCCCTTCCGCGGCCGCGTGGTACTGCGCTCCCACCTGCCGCAGCGGCAGGTATGCCTCGGGGGCCAGGATCAGGATGACCAGGCCGGTGTAGAGGTCCAGTTCACCGTGGACCAGCCGCATGCCGATGGTCACGGCCACGAGCGCGACCGACAGGGTCGCCAACAGCTCCAGGGCGAAAGAGGACAAAAAGGCGATGCGCAGCGTCCGCATCGTGGCCCGCCGGTAGTCGTCGGTGATCTTCCGGATCGACTCGGCCTGCGCCTTCGCCCTGCCGAAGACCTTCAGTGTGGGAAGACCGGCCACCACGTCGAGGAAGTGCCCCGACAGTCGCGAGAGGAGCCGCCACTGGCGGTCCATCCGGGACTGGGTGGCCATGCCGATCAGGATCATGAACACCGGGATGAGAGGGAGGGTGACCACGATGATGGCCGCCGACACCCAGTCCTCGGTGACGATACGGGCGAGCACCGCCACGGGCACCACGACCGCGAGCCCCAGCTGGGGCAGGTAGCGGGAGAAGTAGTCGTCGAGCGCGTCCACGCCCCGGGTGGCCAGCGACACCAGCGACCCGGTCCGCCGGCCGACCGGCTGCCCGGGCCCGAGCTTCCGCGGCCCGGTCCAGCAGCCGCCGCCGCAGTTCCGACTTGACCGCCGCGCCGGCGCGGTGCGCGGCCAGCTCCGTCAGCCAGGCGATCAGCGCCCGGCCGAGCACCACCGCCGCGAGCAGCAGCAGCGGCGTTCGCAGGGCCGCTCCGTCGAGCCCCTCCTCGAAGGCCCCGACCACGATCTCGGCGATGAGCATCGCCTGACCGACGACCAGCCCCGCCCCGGCGAGCCCCAGGGCCACCACCGCCCCCAGGAAGAAGCGGGTGGACCGGGCGTACCGGAGCAGGCGCGGGTCGATCGGTTTCACGTGAAACATCCCTCCAGGCTCAAGACGCGTCGCGGTTCAGTGCGCGTCGACGATGTGCTGTGTCCCGATCCGCTTGCGGAACACCCAGTACGTCCAGCCCTGGTAGAGCATCACGAGCGGGGTGGCCACCGCGGCCAGCCAGGTCATGATCTTCAGGGTGTACGGGCTCGACGAGGCGTTGGTGACCGTGAGGTTCCAGCCCGCGTCGAGCGAGGAGGGCATCACGTTCGGGAAGAGCGTCAGGAAGAGCATCGCCACGGCGGCGGCGATGGTGATCCCGGACAGGGCGAACGACCAGCCTTCGCGGCCCGCCAGGTTGAAGCCGAGCGCCCCGAGCAGGGCCAGGACCGCCACGGCCATCGCGACCAGGCTCTTGCCGTCACCGCGCGAGACCTGGGTCCAGATCAGGAAGACCAGCGCGAGCACGGCGGCGACGAGGCCCAGCACGGTCGCCGTTCCGCGCGCGCGGTCCCGGATGTCACCGACGGTCTTGAGCGAGGCGAAGACCGCGCCGTGGAAGGTGAACAGCGAGAGGGTGACCAGGCCGCCGAGGAGCGAGTAGACGTTGAGCAGGTCGAGGACGCTGCCGACGTACTCCTTGTTCTGGTCGATCTTCACTCCGCGCACGATGTTGGCGAAGGCCACGCCCCACAGGAAGGCGGGGATCAGCGAGGTCCAGAAGATCGCGTGTTCCCAGTTGGTCTGCCAGCTGTTCTCGGGGCGCTTGTGCCGGTACTCGAAGGCCACGCCGCGGATGATCAAGCAGACCAGGATGAGCAGCAGCGGCAGGTAGAAGCCGGAGAAGAGCGTGGCGTACCAGTCGGGGAAAGCGGCGAAGGTCGCGCCGCCGGCGGTGAGCAGCCAGACCTCGTTGCCGTCCCACACGGGCCCGATCGTGTTGATCAGCACCCGCTTCTCCGTACGGTCGCGGGCGAGCAGCTTGGTCAGTACGCCGATGCCGAAGTCGAAGCCCTCCAGGAAGAAGTAGCCGATCCACAGGACGGCGATCAGGACGAACCAGACGTCGTGGAGCTCCATGGTGCGTTCTCCTCAGCCTCAGTACGAGAAGGCCATCGGCCGGTCGGGGTTCTTGTCGTCCCCGCCGATCTTGGTGGGCGGGTTGAGGTCGGCCTCGGTGAGCTTCCGGGGGGCCGATCCTGACGTACTTGACCAGCAGCTTGACCTCGATCACGGCCAGCACGGCGTAGAGCAGGGTGAAGCCGATCATCGAGGTGAGCACCTCGCCCTGGGAGACGTGCGGCGAGACCGCGTCCCGGGTGCGCAGGACTCCGTAGACCACCCACGGCTGGCGGCCCATCTCGGTGAAGATCCAGCCCCAGGAGTTGGCGATGAGCGGGAAGCCCATCGTCCAGAGGGCGACCATCCAGTAGAGGTTGCCGAACTTGGGGCTCAGCGCCTTCTTGAAGAGGACCAGGTTCGGCACCTCGTCCTCACCGGTGCGCAGCCCCGGCGGGAGCAGGAACTTCCTGCGGGTCAGCCAGAGCCCCAGCATGCCGATGCCGAGCGAGGCCATGCCGAAGCCGATCATCCAGCGGAAGCCCCAGTAGGCCACCGGGATGTTGGGCCGGTAGTCGCCCGGCCCGAACCTTTCCTGCTCGGCCTTGTTGACGTCGTTGATGCCCGGGACGAAGGAGGTGAAGTCGTCGTTGGCGAGGAAGGACAGCAGGCCGGGGATCTCGATGGCCACCTTGTTGTGGCCCTTCTCGACGTCACCGTAGGCGAACACGGAGAAGGGCGCGGGTGCCTCGCCGTCCCAGAGGGCCTCGGCGGCGGCCATCTTCATGGGCTGCTGCTTGAACATGACCTTGCCGAGGAGGTCACCGCTGATCGCCGTGCCCATGCCGGCGATGATCAGGACGACCAGGCCCAGGCGCAGAGAGCTGCGCATCACGGGGACGTGCTTCTTGCGCGCGAGGTGGTAGGCGGAGATGCCCGCCATGAACGCGCCGCCGACGAGGAAGGCGGCCGTGATGGTGTGGAAGAACTGGGTGAGCGCGGTGTTCTGGGTCAGCACCAGCCAGAAGTCGGTGAGCTCGGCGCGGCCGCGCTCCTCGTTGATCCGGTAGCCGACCGGGTGCTGCATCCAGGAATTGGCCGCCAGGATGAAGTAGGCGGACAGGACGGTGCCGATGGACACCATCCATATGCAGGCCAGGTGGATCTTCTTCGGCAGCTTGTCCCAGCCGAAGATCCACAGGCCGATGAAGGTGGACTCGAAGAAGAAGGCGATCAGCGCCTCGAAGGCGAGGGGGGCACCGAAGATGTCACCCACGAACCGCGAGTAGTCGGACCAGTTCATGCCGAACTGGAACTCCTGGACGATGCCGGTGACGACACCCATCGCGATATTGATCAAGAAAAGCTTTCCCCAGAACTTGGTGGCCCTGAGGTACTTCTCCTTCTCGGTGCGCACCCATGCGGTCTGCAGGCCGGCCGTGAGCGCGGCGAGCGAGATCGTGAGGGGCACGAAAAGGAAGTGATAGACGGTGGTGATGCCGAACTGCCAGCGCGCCAGGGTTTCTGGCGCCAGAGCCAGGTCCACGTCCTCGTCTCCTTCGTGTCGCCGTGATCACAAGGGAGATCCACTTCCGGAGCCCACTCAAACCGGGAGGAAGCAGACGCGCTTGTGAACGCGTTCACATTCACAAGCATTATGGCGCACCACTTTCGGCCTCCTTCACCCGGGGTACCCCTCTGGCGAATCTATTCAACAGATTGTTGAATGCAGCTCATGCAGATTCGAATCTCCTGGCCCGCGGGCCAGCTCACCGCGACCCTGGACGAGACCCCGACCAGCAAGGCTCTGGCCGAGGCCCTCCCGATCTCGGCCTCCGCCCACACGTGGGGCGAGGAGGTCTACTTCGACACCGGCGTCTCCGTCGCCCTGGAGCACGATGCCCGGCAGGTCGTCGAGCCCGGCACCGTCGCGTTCTGGACCGAGGGCGACGCCCTCGCGCTGCCCTACGGTCCGACGCCCATCTCCCGCGGGGGCGAGAGCCGCCTGGCGAGCCCGTGCAACGTGCTCGGCTCGTTCGACGGCGACCCCCGCCTGCTGTCCACCGTTCGCGACGGCGATCCCGTCCGCGTGGAAGTGGCCTGAACCACCCCGCCCACCCGTCGGCGCCCACGGAAGACCTGAGCGCCCGGGGCCGGCTCCCGGAGACCGGACTACCGGACTACCGGACTACCGGACTACCGGAGACTAGAGCTCCTTGAAGAACGCCTCCGCCGTGTGCAGGAAGAGGTCGTTCGCCTCGGGCTCACCGATCGTGACCCGCAGGCCCTCGCCCGCGAAGGGCCGGACCACCACACCGGCCTTCTCGCAGGCGGCCGCGAACTCCACGGTCCGCTCGCCCAGCCGCATCCACACGAAGTTCGCCTGCGTGTCCGGCACGGTCCAGCCCTGCGCCAGCAGCGCCTCGTGGACCCTCGTCCGCTCGCACACCAGCGCCCCGACCCGCCCCATCAGCTCGTCCTCGGCGCGCAGCGAGGCCACCGCCGCGTCCTGTGCGAGCTGGCTGACGCCGAAGGGGACCGCCGTCTTGCGCAGCGCAGCCGCCACCCGCTCGTGCGCGACCGCGAAGCCGACCCGCAGGCCGGCGAGCCCGTACGCCTTGGAGAACGTACGCAGCACGGCGACGTTGGGGCGGTCGCGGTACAGCTCGATGCCGTCCGGGACGTCCGTGTCACGGACGAACTCGCGGTACGCCTCGTCCAGGACCACCAGGACGTCCGAGGGCACCCGGTCCAGGAAGCGCTCCAGCTCGGCCCGGCGCACGGCGGTGCCGGTGGGGTTGTTCGGGTTGCAGACGAAGATCAGCCGGGTCCGCTCGGTGATCGCCGCGGCCATGGCGTCCAGGTCGTGCACGTCCCCGTCGGTCAGCGGGACCTGCACCGAGGTCGCACCCGAGATCTGCGTGATGATCGGGTACGCCTCGAAGGAGCGCCAGGCGTACATGACCTCGTCGCCCGGGCCGGCCGTGGACTGGATCAGCGACTGGGCCACGCCCACCGAGCCGGTGCCCGTGGCCACGTGCTCGACCGGGACTCCGAACCGCTCGGCGATCTCGTTCACCAGGCCGGTGCAAGCCATGTCGGGGTACCGGTTGAAGGCCCCCGCCGCCGTGACGGCACTCTCCAGCACGCCCGGCAGCGGCGGGTACGGGTTCTCGTTCGAGGAGAGCTTGTACGCGACGGGCCCGCCCGCGGCAGCCGGCTTGCCGGGCTTGTATGTCGGAATGCCGTCCAGCTCGGCGCGCAGCTTCGGGCTGTTCTCGCTCACCGCAGGTCCTCCTCGACCGTCCCGTACGACGTCGCCGTCGACTCAATACTGCTCACCTTATGAGGATTCCGCCGTTCCGAGAATGGGGGCGCCTGGAATGCGGGGGAGCGCGCGCATATATGCGCGCGCCGGTGGCCTGCGCCGTGGCGCGCATCCCTCGTGCAGGTGAGTTGCGACCGATCCGAAACTGCGCCGCTTTGGCATGCCCGGTCCCGACGACAAGCCCCACCACCTGCATCCGCGATCAAACGCCTTTGTTTCCAAGGTCATTGGGGGTGGCGAACCATGCAGAAACGTGCCTGTCAACGCGTGCATATGCACTCGGACCACCCACCCCACCGAGCCCTACTATCGGCTCGCCATGACAGCAGCAGGGAAGCATCAGGTGAGCCGGACCGAGACCACCCGGCGGGCCGCCGGCCGACAGGGCCGGGCCGGCATCAGGGACGTGGCCGCCGCGGCGGGCGTCTCCATCACGACGGTCTCCGACGCGCTCAATGGCAAGGGACGGCTGCCCGACGCCACCCGCCGCCACGTTCGCGAAGTCGCCGACCGGCTCGGCTACCGCCCGTCGGCCGCCGCCCGAACCCTCCGTACCGGCAAGTCCGGCCTCATCGGCCTGACCGTGACCACGTACGGGGATGAACCTTTCACCTTCACCGAATTCGCCTACTTCGCCGAGATGGCCAGGGCCGCCACCTCGGCCGCGCTCGCCCGCGGCTACGCCCTCGTCATCCTGCCCGCCACCTCCCGCCACGACGTGTGGTCCAACGTCGCCCTCGACGGCACCGTCGTGATCGACCCCTCCGACCACGATCCGGTCGTCACCGAGCTGGTCCGCCAGGGCCTGCCCGTGGTCTCCGACGGCCGGCCCGCCGGCTCCCTCCCCGTCACCGCCTGGGTCGACAACGACCACGAGGCCGCCGTACTCGGTCTCCTCGACCACCTCGCCGCCGCCGGCGCCCGCCGGATCGGGCTGCTGACCGGCACCACCACCGACACCTACACCCGCCTGTCCACCACCGCGTACCTCAACTGGTGCGAGCGCGTCGGACAGGACCCGGTCTACGAGTCCTACCCCGCCCACGACCCGTGCGCAGGCGCCGTGGCCGCCGACCGGCTCCTCGCCCGCCCCGACCGCCCCGACGCCGTGTACGGACTCTTCGACCCCAACGGCACCGACCTGCTGGCCGCCGCCCGCCGCTACGGCCTGCGCGTCCCCGAGGACCTGCTGCTCGTCTGCTGCAGCGAGTCCACCGTGTACGCCAACACCGAGCCGCCCATCACCACCCTGTCCCTCAAACCGCGCCGCATCGGCACCGCCGTCGTGCAGCTGCTCATCGACGCGATCGAGGGCGTGGACACCGGACGACCGGTCGAACAGGTCGTCCCGACCGAGCTGATCATCCGTACCTCGTCGCAGCGCAGGCAGCCCCGCACGACCGTCAGCCCGCCCCGATCTCCGGCCCAGGACTGACCGCCGGACCGTCCGGTCGGCCTGATCGGCGGTCGGTCCAAGATTTCAGCAACGCCGATATCGGGAGAAAACGGTAGGAACCTTACGCTCCGCAAAGGATTCACCACCCCTGGTGCGTCACACAGCGCGAGCTGCATTCCTATGATGGGCGCACGACATCACGGACCCTCCTCCCCGGAGGTCAGGAGGGTCCGCAGGTGTACGGCAGCGCGACGGTGGTGGAGGGGTCGATGACTCAGGGGGCCGGTCAGGGACCCGCGATGCGGACGGAAACGCTGCGGGACTTCCGGGTGCCAGTCACCGAACCCGCCGCGCAGTACGCCGTATCCACCGGTATGCCCGACGAGGCCCCCGTGTACGGCGAGTACCCCGCGTACTACGAGGACGCCGCGCAGGCCTCCGTACCGCGGCAGCCCGACTTCGCGCCGCAGCCGCCCGCGCCCCCCGCGCCCCCCACGCCGCCGGTCCCGCACCACGATCCGCGTCAGGACCCGCGCCACGACCCACGGCACGACCCGCGCCAGGAGGAGCCGCACGCGCGTCCCCAGGGCGCCCCGCACCCCCTGGCGCACGCCGACGCCGACGCCGAGCCCGTGCACGCGACGGGCCAGGGCCCCGAGGAGGACGAGCCCGACGGCTACACCCCGACCTACCGGGACCTCCCCGTCATCGGCTCCGGCGCGCCCGGCGGTCCCGGCGACACCGTCCAGGTCCAGTACGTCCCGCAGGACGTCGCCGGGCCCGGCCCCCTGTACGTCGTGGGCGACGTCCACGGCTACCTCGACGAACTCGTCACCGAACTGCGCGCCCAGGGGCTGATCGACGCGGAGGGCCGCTGGTCCGCGGGCAACGCCCGGCTCTGGTTCCTCGGCGACTTCACCGACCGCGGCCCCGACGGCATCGGCGTCATCGACCTCGTCATGCGGCTGTCCGCCGAGGCCGCCGCCGCCGGCGGCTACTGCAAGGCCCTGATGGGCAATCACGAACTGCTGCTCATCGGCGCCAAGCGGTTCGGCGACACGCCCGTCGTCTCCGGCGCCGGCACCGCCACCTTCCAGGCCGCCTGGCTGCTCAACGGCGGCCAGCGCACCGACATGGAACGCCTGCAGGACGTGCACCTGCAGTGGATGTCGCGGCTGGACGCGGCCGTCCTGGAGGAGGGCCACCTGCTGCTGCACTCCGACACCACGGCCTACCTCGACTACGGCGACTCCATCGAGGACGTCAACGACACCATCCACGAGCTCCTCAACCGGGGCGACGTCGACATCACCTGGGACCTCTTCCGGAAGTTCACCAAGCGGTTCGCCTTCCGCGACGAGGAGACCGGCCCGCAGGCCGTCCGCGAACTCCTCGACACCTACGGCGGACACCGCGTCGTGCACGGCCACAGCCCCATCCCGTACCTGCTCGGCGAAGTGGGCGCCGAGGACGGCGACGAATCGCGCGGACCGGAGGCCGTGGACGGCCCGCACGTCTACGCCGACGGTCTCGCCATCGCGATGGACGGCGGCGTGACGATGGCGGGCAAGCTGCTCGTCGTACGACTTCCGCTGAGCGACTGAGAGCTTACGCAGAGGGGTATTTCCGGAAACCCCCTGTCACGGCGTGGCGTGGGCGCTCTACCATCGCTCTATCCGTAGCAGGCTCTCCTCCGTTTTCAGCCGGCGCCCGGGTCTACGCGGGCAAACCGGCTGCTACGGAGCATCGGGGGATGCACATGACCAGCGCTCCGCACCTGCTGACCGAAGACCGACCAGAATTCGACCGGCTCATCGACGAGGCACTGCGCGCCGCGGGCGAACGGCCCGAACTCGCCACCCTCGGCGAACGGCTGAACGCCGAACAGCTGCGCACGATGGCCCAGGGAGCCAGCGCCCTGCTGGCGGCCGCGGCGGCCGCCGAGTACGGCCACTACGTGAAGGTCCGCGGCGAACGACGCGACACGATGCTCTCGGCGCCGGGCACGACGGCGGACGAGGACGGCGAGCGGAGCAACGGCGGCGGCGCGGGCGTCAGCGCCGTGGTCGCGGTCCTCGCGCCGGTCCTGGCCGGCACCGCCATGCTGATCTTCCTGCTCGTCGGCTACATCCTGAAGATGATCGAGCCCGAACCGGCCTTCGCGCAGACCATGCTGACGGCGGGTTGGCTCTTCGGCGCGCTCACCGCGGCCGCCCTGCTCGTCGCCGTGATCGGACTGCTGGTCACGGCCGTCCGCAACAGCGCGACCGAGGTGGCGGCGGACGAGACCGAGGCGATACCCGACGAGGTGGCGCGGGCCCGCGAGGCCTGGCGGCACGCCCTGCTGGAGCGGGGCATCATCCCGTTCCTGCGGGACGCCCTGGCCGATCCGAGCGCGGGCCCTGGCTTTCCGACCCCCCGCACGCCAGGGGCCGGGCGCATCCCCAGTCTGGGGTACACCCGGCCCGACTTCACCAGTCCGGGACCCTCTTCACAGGGGTCCCCTCCCGGCTACACGCCTCCGGACTTCACGAGCCCGGACTTCGGCGGCCCCGAGCGCGGGCCGGAGTAGCCCCCTCCGGCCGCTCAGCGCCCTACTTCAGGCTCTTGGGCAGGTGGTTGGGGTCCATGGGGCGGACCGGAGGCGCGGCGGGCGTCCGGCGCAGGTCCGGGTCGTTCGGGTCCGGCTGCGGCACGTCCAGGTTCCACACCCCGTTGCAGGTGAGCGTGTCGGGCGTGCCCGGGTTGACGGTGCAGAAGGTCTCCCAGATCTGGCCTCCCGTGGTCACCACCTCGATCACCAGGCGGTTGGCCTGGTGGCCGATGGACACGCCGCAGGCGCCCGCCGGGTAGTTGCCGACGGGGTTGGTGGTGAGGTCGTACCAGGTCCAGGGGCCCACGACCGTGCCGCCCATCGACAGCTCACGGACGCCGGCGTAGGTGTTGCCGTCGCCGGGGTTGACCGCCTTGAACTCGCGGTCGTTGTTGTCCCGGACGGAGTCGATGTCGACGCAGGCGCTCGCTCCCGTGGCACCGGTCGCTCCCGTGGGGCCGGTCGCGCCGTCCTGACCGTCCTCGCCGGGCTCGCCCTGCGGGCCGCGCGGACCCGTGGGACCCGTCGGGCCCCGCTGGCCCTCGCAGTCGTCGCCGCCGCGCGGACCCGCCAGCCTGGTGTCCGCAGCCCGCGGGCTCCAGCTCGAGTCCTCCTTCGCCTCGCAGCCTCCGCCGGCGGTCGGACCCGCCGACCGGACCGTCGCGGCCGACTGGAAGCTCTGCGCGGTGGCTACGGCCGGGCTCGCGATACCCGCCACCACCAGGGCGAGGGACGCGAGGGTACCTCCCTTCACGACGGCATTCCGCCGGATCACCGGGCCAAGAGGTGACCTGGTCCTGTTCACGGGGCTCATATGTGCCGCTCCTTCTCCGAAACCGGATCGAACGTTGTGCGATCGGCCCGGGCGGGCCGCCTCGGCCATGGTCGGTACACCTCATGGACGGAGCCGACCGCCCCGCGCGGCAGTCATCTCATCGGACTATCAATAAAGCCCCAATGGCGGCTCACATCGTGGCTTCCTTGCACCCCCCTGGCGGGATCCCTACCGTCGCCTCACGGTCGTCTTCACCACTTCCGGGGACGGGATCCTTGAAAGCAAAAATCTGCCTGAACATGATCGTGAAGAACGAGGCCGCGGTGATCAGGCGCTGTCTCGAATCCGTACGACCCCTGATCGACACCTGGGTGATCGTGGACACCGGGTCGACGGACGGCACCCAGGGGATCATCCGTGAATTCCTCGGCGATCTCCCCGGTGAACTGCACGAACGCCCCTGGAAGGGGTTCGACGGAAGCCGCACCGAAGCCATCGACCTGGCCCGCGCCGAGGCCGACTACCTGCTGTTCGTCGACGCGGACGACGTCATCGACATCGACCCCGGATTCCGGATGCCGGAGCTCACTTTCGATTCGTACGGCATCGCGGTGCACCACCGGCCCATCATCCACTGGCGCCCCGCTCTGGTGTCCACGCGATTGCCCTGGAAATACGTCGGCGTCCTGCACGAGTACCTCGATTGCGACGCGCCGTTCACCCGGGGGGTTCTCGAAGGCTTCCATATCCGCGTCGTCGGCGGCGGAGCCCGCCAGGGCGAAGGAGGCGACCGGGAGAAGTACCTCCGCGACGCCGCGATCCTCGAAAAGGGCCTGCTGGAAGAGCCGGAAAACGCGCGCTACGCCTTCTATCTCGCGCAGAGCTGGCGCGACGCGGGTGAGCCGGAGAAGTCCCTGGCCGCCTACGACCGGCGGGCGTCCATGGGCGGCTTCGCCGAGGAGGCCTTCTGCGCCCAGCTGTACGCGGCGCGGCTCGCGGCGGGCCTCCGGCGTCCGCCGGCCGAGGTCATGGACCGCTACCTGCGCGCCCACGAGAGCCGTCCCGGGCGGGCGGAGGCGCTGGGCGACCTGGCGCGCCTGTGCCGTCTCGACAGCCGCTTCCAGCTGGCGTACCTGTTCGCCCGTCAGGCGGCTCGGATCCCGCGTCCCGACGACATCCTGTTCGTCGAGTTCGACTGGTACGAGTGGCGCGCACTGGACGAGCTGGCGGTCTCCGCGTACTGGGTCGGCGCGTACGAGGAGTCGCTGGAGTGCTGCGACCGGCTCCTGCGGGAGGGGCGGCTGCCGGAGGGCCAGCGCGAACGGGTCGGGGAGAACCGCGCGTTCGCGCTGTCCAAGCTCGGTCCGGAGTACCAGGTGGTGGCCTGAGGGCCGGGCGCTCCCGCACGGCCGAGGGGCCGGACGCATGCCCGGCGCGGGATGTGTCCGGCCCCTCTTCACGCGTGCGTCAGCGGGTGCGGTTGAGGGGGGTTCCGCGCATCGTGTCCCCCTTGAAGTCCTTGCCCCGCAGGGCTCCGGTCGGGCCCGGGGTCAGTTCGACCCACGGCTCGTCCCAGACGAAGTTCGCTCCGTTGGTGTCGCCGTGCGTCTGGTAGACCCTGTTGTCCGTGGTCAGGACCTTGATGTAGGAGTTCGGGCCCTGGGCGACGATGGAGATGCCGCAGGCCCTGCCGAACGGGAAGTTCGGGTTGTCCGCGTCCGTGAGGTTCTGCCAGACGGGCACGCCGCCGGGCAGGACGGCCCGGCCGGCGTAGGCGAGGCCGTTCGTGAGGACGGCGTTGAACGACTCGGTGTTCGACGGAACGGTGCTGTCGATGTCGCTGCACGGACCGGTGGCGCCGGTCGCACCGTTGGTACCGGTCGGACCCGTCGCCCCGGTGGCACCGTTCGTACCGGTCGGACCCGTCGCCCCGGTGGCACCCGTCGCGCCGTTCGTACCGGTAGCCCCAGTCGCACCCGTGGCGCCGGTCGCACCCGTCGCACCATCCGTACCCGTCGCACCGGTTGCACCATCAGTGCCGTTGGTCCCCGGCGCACCGGTAGCTCCGGTGGCACCCGTGGCACCGTCCACACCGGTCGCACCGGTCGCGCCCGTTGCGCCGGTCGCACCTGTCCCACCCGTGGCGCCCGTTGCTCCGTCCGAACCCGTGGCGCCCGTGGGCCCGTCCGGACCCGTGGGACCTGTGGCACCGGTGGCCCCGTCCGGACCCGTAGCTCCGGTCGCCCCCGTCGCGCCGTCCGCGCCACTGGGGCCGGTCGGGCCCGTCGGGCCGGGGAGGCCCGGCTCGCACCGATCGTCACCGCGCGGGCCGGCCATAATCCCCGACCAGGGGCCCTCGTCCGGGTCGAACTGCGGGTCGCCGTACGGTCCCTGGTCCGGGCCCTCCTCCGGACGGTCGTCAGGACGACCGTGGTGAGGGTGGTGAGGGCGGTGCCCGCCCGGCTCGCAGTGGTCCCCGCCCATCGGGCCCGCCGCGCCGACCCGTTCGGCGGCCCGCACGCTCTGCGCCACGGCGACGGCGGGACTCGCCATTCCCATCATCACCAGGGCGAGCGACGCGAGCGTGCCCGCCTTGCGCCAACTGCTCCTCGGCAGCGGGCCCAGCGGCGACCTGGTCCTGTTCTCGGGGCGCATACCACTCCTTCTCGAAACCGATCGAGCGATCGACGGCGGTGGGCCTCTCCGGCCACACCCGTAGCGTGAGAAACCCGCCCGCGGAGCCCCGAAACACCTCGCAGACAAGTCCACTCATCGGACTATCGATCTGACACCAATGGTCCCCGCGTCCCCCGGACGGCACGCAGAAACGGGCGGGCCCGCGACTCCCCCCATGGGTCGCGGGTCCGCCCGTCAGCCGGGTCCGAACTGTCGGCCTGCCGAACGGCCTCAGTCGGCCAGCGGCAGGTAGACGCGGTTGCCCGAAGCCGCGAACTCGGCGGACTTCGCCGCCATACCGGCCTGGATCTCGTCCGCCTTCAGGTCCCCGCCGTGCTCACGGCGGATGTCCTGCGAGATCTTCATCGAGCAGAACTTCGGTCCGCACATGGAGCAGAAGTGCGCGGTCTTGGCCGGCTCGGCGGGCAGGGTCTCGTCGTGGAACTCACGGGCCGTGTCCGGGTCCAGCGCCAGGTTGAACTGGTCCTCCCAGCGGAACTCGAACCGCGCGTCGGACAGGGCGTCGTCCCACTCCTGCGCGCCCGGGTGCCCCTTGGCCAGGTCCGCGGCGTGCGCGGAGATCTTGTACGTGATGACGCCGGTCTTCACGTCGTCCCGGTTGGGCAGGCCCAGGTGCTCCTTGGGCGTGACGTAGCAGAGCATCGCCGTGCCCCACCAGGCGATCATCGCGGCGCCGATGCCCGAGGTGATGTGGTCGTACGCGGGCGCCACGTCCGTGGTCAGCGGGCCGAGCGTGTAGAACGGCGCCTCCTCGCAGATCTCCTGCTGAAGGTCGATGTTCTCCTTGATCTTGTGCATCGGGACGTGGCCCGGGCCCTCGATCATCGTCTGGACGTTGTGGCGCTTGGCGATGGTGTTGAGCTCGCCCAGCGTCTTCAGCTCGGCGAACTGGGCCGCGTCGTTGGCGTCCGCGATGGACCCGGGGCGCAGGCCGTCGCCCAGGGAGTACGTGACGTCGTACGCCGCCAGGATCTCGCAGAGTTCCTCGAAGTTCGTGTAGAGGAAGTTCTCCTTGTGGTGCGCGAGGCACCACGCGGCCATGATCGAGCCGCCGCGCGAGACGATGCCGGTCTTGCGGCGGGCCGTCAGCGGCACGTACGGGAGCAGCACGCCGGCGTGGACCGTCATGTAGTCGACGCCCTGCTCGGCCTGCTCGATGACCGTGTCCTTGTAGATCTCCCAGGTCAGGTCCTCGGCGCGGCCGTCGACCTTCTCCAGCGCCTGGTAGAGCGGCACGGTGCCGATCGGGACGGGGGAGTTGCGCAGCACCCACTCGCGGGTGGTGTGGATGTTGCGGCCCGTCGAGAGGTCCATGACCGTGTCCGCGCCCCAGCGGGTCGCCCAGGTCATCTTCTCCACCTCCTCCTCGATGGAGGAGGTGACGGCGGAGTTGCCGATGTTGGCGTTGACCTTCACCAGGAACTTCTTGCCGATGATCATCGGCTCGATCTCGGGGTGGTTCACGTTCGCCGGGAGCACCGCGCGGCCCGCGGCGATCTCCTCGCGGACGACCTCGGGCGAGACGTTCTCGCGGATCGCGACGTACTCCATCTCCGGGGTGATCTCGCCCCGGCGGGCGTACGCGAGCTGGGTGACGGCGGCGCCGTCACGACCGCGGCGGGGCAGCCGGGGGCGACCCGGGAAGACCGCGTCGAGGTTCTTGAGGCCACCGCGCGGCGAGGTGTGCTTGATGCCGTCGTCCTCGGGGCGGACCGGGCGGCCGGCGTACTCCTCGGTGTCGCCGCGGCCGATGATCCAGTTCTCGCGCAGCGGCGCGAGGCCCCGTCGCACATCGGTCTCGATCTGCGGGTCGGTGTACGGGCCGGACGTGTCGTACAGGGTCACGTCCTTGCCGTTGGTGAGGTGGACCTGGCGGACCGGCACCCGGATGTCGGGGCGGGAGCCCGCCACGTAGCCCTTGTGCCAGCCCGGCTTGCGCTCGGTCGAGCCGTCGGCTTCCTGGCCGACGGCAGGCGTGCGTGCGTCCTGAATGGTCATGAGACCTGATCTCCCTACGCCGGCATTACCCGGTAACAGGTTCGGCGGTCGGCGCAGCCTCCTCCCGTACGCATCGTGTTCGCGTACGGTGATCAGCGCCCTCTCAGCCCGGTGCTCCGAGCTCCCGCGTTGTGCAAAGGTGCCCCCACGCTAGCGTCATCCATGGCGTGCTGAACAGTGGGCCCCCTCATCTCTTGCGATGATCTGCTGGTGACGTCCTCGCCGCAGCCCCCCACCGAGCCCACTGAGCCCAGCGTCCACTCCGGCCACGCGCACGACGGCCACGGGCACTCCCACGGTCATTCCCACAGCCATGGCCACGGACCGGCCGCCCCCGTCTCGAAGCACCTGCGCAAGGTCATTGCGGCCGTCCTGATCCCCTTCGCCGCCGCCGTCTTCGTCGGGCTGGTGGTGCTGTGGCCGGGCGGCACGCCCGCCCACGAGCGCACCGGGGTGGGCTTCGACCGGCAGACCCAGCAGGCCAAGGTCGTCTCGCTGGAGCAGGTCGACTGCAAATCCGTGAACGCGGCCCAGGTGCCGGCGGCCGGCGGGACCTCCGGGCCGTCGGGCGGCGGGGCCAAGGGCGCGCAGAGCGGCGAGTGCAAGAAGGCCACCGTCGAGATCGGGAGCGGCCCGGACAAGGGACGCACCTTCGTGGAGATCGTCCAGCCCGGCGCGCCACGGCAGTTGACGGACGGTCAGGAAGTGGTGGTGGCGTACGCCCCGGACGCGCCCCGCGACCTCCAGTACTCGGTGATCGACGTGAACCGCAAGCTGCCGCTGGCGGTGCTGGCCGGCATCTTCGCGCTGTCGGTCGTGCTCGTCGGGCGGATGCGCGGTCTGTTCGCGCTGATCGCCCTGGTGGTCAGCTTCGGCGTGCTGACGCTCTTCATCCTCCCCGCCATCCTCCAGGGGTCGAACCCCTTGGTGGTCGCGGTGGTGGGGGCGAGCGCGATCATGCTGATCGCGCTCTACATGTGCCACGGCCTGACCGCCCGTACATCGGTCGCGGTCCTCGGCACGCTCGTTTCGCTGCTGCTGATCGGCCTGCTGGGCTCGGTGTTCATCGACTGGGCGTTCCTCAGCGGCAACACCGACGACAACACGGGGCTGATCCACGGGCTCTACCCGGACATCGACATGAGCGGCCTGCTGCTCGCCGGCGTGATCATCGGATCGCTGGGTGTCCTGGACGATGTGACGGTCACGCAGACCTCGGCCGTCTGGGAACTCCACCAGGCCGACCCGTCGATGGGACCGCGGTCGCTGTACCGGGCGGCCATCCGGATCGGGCGCGACCACATCGCGTCAGTGGTCAACACCCTGGTGCTGGCCTACGCGGGCGCCGCGCTGCCCCTGCTCCTGCTGTTCTCGATCGCCAACAGCAGCATGGGGTCGGTGGCGAACAGCGAGCTGGTAGCGGTGGAGATCGTACGGACCCTCGTGGGCTCGATCGGGCTGGTGGCCTCGGTGCCCGTGACGACGGCGCTGGCCGCTCTGGTGGTCTCGGCCGACCGGCCGGAATCCTCCGCCGCCGCACCGGCCGCCGTACCGGCCTCGGGACCGGTCCGCGGCCGGGGCCGGCGGCGCAAGCGCTGAACGGAAGGTTCAGCCGGCGTTCTGCTCGTTCTGCTTCGACTCGGCCAGGATTCTGCCGAGCGCCTCGTCCAGGTGTTCCTCGAAATCGCCCGTGTTCCGCTCCTGTCCGAGCGGAACGAGCCGGTCGGTCCGGTCGAGGAACGCGACGAGCGGGGCCGCACTGGCACGGAACAGGGCCCGGTCGCCACCGACCTGGAGCCGGATGTGGACGTCGGACAACTCCTCGGGGCTGGTGGGGGCGATGTGCACATCGCCGTCACCGCATGGCTTGTTGATGCCGTCGAGGAGGAGCTCCCGGCCGAACGCCCAGGTCACGGGCGCGTCTCCGGGAAGGTGGAAGGTAAGGCGGACTGCATAGGGATCACGGGCGTCGTACCGGAGTTCCACCGGGATCCGGAACGAGAGCTCCTCGGAAACGAGGAAGCTCATCATGACCTCTGCCTGTACCGACTCGCGCATTGACTACCCCGCTGTAGTGGAAGTGGCCAGGAATGATCCCCCAGGGCCCTCTTGACAAGAGTGGTGGAAGCGCTAGCAGATCACAAGGAGTGAGTTTTCAGATACTGATAGAGAACGAGAGGGTGCTCAACAGCGCGCCTACTTCACTCCGTAGTCGATCGACTACATACAGCAATCGATCTTCCTGATGCAGGGGCAAAGAAATGGCCATGGTCGCGGCCACATCCCCGGCTGTGATGGGGATGGCCGCACAGACCGTGCCGAGGGCATATTCCTGCCGCTCGATTACAGGCTGCATTCGCCCGAGGGCCCCGATCCGGTTCTCCAAGGAACGCAGATCGCGCACGGTATAAGGGGTGATGGCCTCGACCGGATGACGGTCGTAATAGTCCTTGCGCGCGTCCTCGTCGAGCTGCCCGAGCAGGCACTGCCCGATGGCGTGCGCGTATCCCGTCTCCCGGAAGTCGGCCCACTCCTCGCACGCGGGGCTGCCCGGGGTGTCCGAGACGCCCACGACCTCGATTTCACCCTCGCGGTAGACCGCGAAGTAGACGGGGGCCCCGACCACGTCGCGGAAGTGCGCGAGCGAGTCGAGGATCATGCTGCGACGTTTCTGCTGGAGTCCCCCGTCGGCCAGCCTGCCGGCCGCGGCGCCGAGTACGAAGACTCCGCACTCTCTGCGCAGATAGCCCTCGTGGGTCAGGGTGCGCAGCAGGTGGTAGGCCGTGGGGAGCGGAAGCCCGGCCTCACGCGCCAGCTGCTTGGCGGGGGCTCCCCCGCTGTGGGATCCCGCCGCTTCCAGCAGCCTCAGCGCCCTCTGCACCGAACCGATCAGTGTCGGCACACCGGCATTGTGGACCGGAGACACAGCTCACCCCCAGGCATGGCGGCGGGCCTTGAGGGGTGACCCGCTCGGCGGGGGCCACCCCCGCGCATGCCGGGTCCTGGGGGTCGCGCTCGGCGGGTCGTCGGCATCACCCCAGGTCAGGGGTGATAGCGGCTCTCGGTGCCCAGGGAACGGCACAGATCGCGACTCTATCCACCGATTCCGGGGCCGTGAGCGGTCGAAAGCGTCACGTTCCCTCAGCTGGGTTAATCCGGCAGCCGCCCCCGCCCGTCACCGACCACTCGCCTACCACTCGCCGGAGGAGGACTTCGACGTTCCGCCGCCGACCTTCTTCACGACGAAGATCAGACCGCCGACGAGGCCGACGAAGAGGAGCAGCTTGAAGGCGAGCGAGATCAGTGCGCCCAGGATGCTGGTGATGACACCCCCGAAGACGAACAGGGCCAGCAGCGGGACCGCGACCCACTTCACCCACCTGGGCATGCCTGCGAATATCTCTCGGATGCCGTTCATGTCCTCGACCTCTTCCCGGTCTTCCCGTCGGTGACTTCCTGCTCCCGATGCTAGGAGCGCGCCGGCTCCGATCGGGGACCGCGAGCCCCCGGAGTCCCCTGATCCGCCCCTTAGGGGGATCAGGGGCGCGACCCTCAACCGCGGGGCAGGTCAGCCCTCCGGCGGGGAGAACACCACCATCACCCTCAGGTCCTCGGTGATGTGGTGGAACTTGTGCACGACGCCCGCCGGAACGTAGACCACGCTGCCGCGCGCCACGGTGGTCGTCTCCTCCCCGACCGTGATCGAGGCCCTTCCGCTGACGACGAAGTACACCTCGTCCTGACCGTGCGGCCGCTGCGGATCGGTCTGGCCGGCGTCGAGCGCGTACAGCCCGACCGACATGTTCCGCTCGCGCAGGAACTGCAGATAGGCGCCGTCGTTGGCGGCCCGTTCCGCTTCGAGCTCGTCAAGCCGGAAGGCTTTCATCGTGGTTGTGCCCCTTGTACTCGATCGTTCCCTCGCATCCGCTGATCCGCGGATGTCCCACCGGGATCTTCTCTGCCACGATCAGACACATGACGAATTTCGTAGTCAAGACGCTCGCCAACGCGGCGGCCCTGGCCGTCGCGGTGTGGCTGCTTTCCGGCATCACCCTCGACGACGGCAGCAGTCTCGGCCGCCGGACGCTCACCCTGATCCTGGTCGCCCTGGTCTTCGGCCTGGTCAATTTGATCGTCAAGCCGCTCGTGAAGCTGCTTTCGCTGCCGCTCTTCGTCCTCACCCTGGGGCTGTTCACGCTGGTCGTGAACGCCTTGATGCTGATGCTGACCTCGTGGCTGGCCAAGCAGCTCGATCTCAGCTTCCACGTCGACGGGTTCTGGACCGCGCTGCTCGGCGGCCTGATCATCTCCGTCGTCTCCTGGGCCGTGAACATGGTCCTGCCCGACAAGAACTGAGCGGCCCGCGCATGTACCGCGTCTGCTTCGTGTGCACGGGCAACATATGCCGCTCCCCCATGGCCGAATCCGTCTTCCGCGCCCAGGTCGAACGGGCCGGACTCGGCGCCCTCGTCGAGGTGGACAGCGCCGGCACCGGCGGCTGGCACGAGGGCGACGGCGCGGACCCGCGCACGATCTCCGTCCTGGAGGCCGCGGGCTACGCGCAGGACCACCGCGCCCGGCAGTTCCGTTCCTCCTGGTTCTCCCGCCTCGACCTCGTCATCGCGCTCGACGCCGGGCACCTCGCGGACCTGCGGGCACTCGCACCCACCGCACAGGACGCCGCCAAGGTACGGCTGCTGCGGTCCTACGATCCGGCGGCCGCGGCCGGGCAGTACGACGTAGCGGACCCCTACTACGGGTCGGTCGACGGGTTCGAGGAATGCCTGGAACTCATCGAGGCGGCCGGCCCCGGCCTGCTGGACGCCGTACGCGAGGCGATGAAGGAGCACACCGCGTGAACGAGCACTTCCCCGCAAGGACCCCCGCGTCGATCGGTGACGGCACCCGCGCCGTACGCGCCGGTCTGCCCGAGGCGGTCAAGAACGAACCGCCCCTGCCCGGGCCGGTCTTCGCCGCCCACTTCCACCTCCCCGGGGACGTCGAGGGCCCCTACGCCTACGGGCGCGACACCAACCCGACCTGGACCCTGCTGGAACGGGCGATCGGGGAACTGGAAGCCCCCGGCCAGGACGTGCACACCATCGTGTTCGCCTCCGGCATGGCGGCGGTCTCCGCCGTTCTGCTCTCCCAGACGCGCACGGGCGACACCGTCGTCCTGCCGGACGACGGCTACCAGGCTCTGCCGCTGGTGCGGGAGCAGTTGGAGGCGTACGGGATCCACGTGCGCACCGCCCCCACCGGCTCGGACGCCCAGATCGAGGTCCTCGACGGCGCCCGGATCCTGTGGATCGAGACGCCGTCCAACCCCGGCCTCGACGTCTGCGACGTACGACGCCTCGCGGAGGCCGCGCACGCCGGCGGAACCCTGGTCGCCGTGGACAACACCCTCGCCACCCCGCTGGGGCAGCGGCCTCTGGAACTCGGCGCCGACTTCTCCGTGGCCAGCGGCACCAAGGGCCTCACCGGCCACGGCGACCTGCTGCTCGGATACGTCGTGTGCCGCGACCCGGAGCTCGCGGCACGCGTCCGGGGATGGCGCAAGATCGTCGGTGCGATCCCCGGCCCCATGGAGGCCTGGCTCGCCCACCGATCGCTGGCCACGATTCAACTGCGCGCGCAGCGCCAGTGGGCCAACGCCCTCGCCGTGGCGGAGGCGCTGAGCGAGCGCCGCGACGTACGCGGCGTGCGCTACCCGGGACTGACGACGGACCCCTCCCACAAGACGGCCGCCCGCCAGATGCGGGGCTTCGGCTCGGTGGTCTCCTTCACGCTGCCCGACCGGGCGCACGCGGAACGCTTCATGACCGCCCTGCGCCTCGTCGAGGACGCCACGAGCTTCGGCGGCGTCCGGTCCACCGCCGAGCGGCGCGGACGATGGGGCGGCGACGCCGTGTCCGAGGGCTTCATCCGCTTCTCCGCCGGGGCGGAGGACACCGATGACCTGGTCGCGGACGTCCTGAGCGCCCTCGACCGGGCCCTCGGCCCGGCTGGTCACGATCGCTGACGCAGCCGTGGAAAGGGCGGTCCGAGCCTCCCCCCTAGTGGCTCGGACCGCCCCGGGTTCCGCGCGCGAAGAACCACCCGACAAGGCTAATTGACTCTGCGTCAGAGTCCAATCACGGTAGCGACAGGGGCCTATCTGCATATTTATAGTTGTAGACCCCCACCGAGAGGTGTCGCGATGGATCTGGCCCTGCTGCGCACCTTCGTCACGGTCCACCGGGCGGGCTCGTTCACGCGCGCCGCAGCCCTCCTCGGACTGTCCCAGCCCGCCGTGACCTCGCAGATCCGCACACTGGAGCGCCAGTTGGGGCGGCCGCTCTTCCACCGCCGGGCCCGCGGCGTGACTCCCACCGCCGTCGGCGACGAACTCGCCCACAAAGCCGCCCCGCACCTCGACGCCCTGCTCCGGATCACCGAGGCCGAGCGGGAGGACACCGGCGGACTGCGGTCCCTCCACGTCGCCGGGCCGCCCGAGTTCCTGTCGCTGCGCGTGCTCCCCGCCCTGGCACCCCTCGTGGGCCAGGGCCACACCCTGCGCGCCACCCTGCAGAGCGACTCCGGGACCGTCCTCGACGGGCTCGCCGCCGGCCACCACGACCTCGTCGTCACCACCGCCCACCCGCGCGGCGGCCCCTTCACCGCCACCGCGCTGTGCGACGAGGAGCACGTCCTGGTCGCCGCCCCCTACTGGGCCGCCCTCGTCGACACCGACCGGCTGCGGGAGGACGGTCCCGGGGCTCTGGAGGGCATCCCGCTCGTCGAGGTCCACGAGACCCTGCCGCTCGTCACCCGCTACTGGAGCGCCGTCTTCGATGTCCTGCCGACCGCCAGGTCCCTGACGGCCACCGTGGTCGCCCCCGACCTGCGCGCCGTACTGGAATGCGTCCTCGCCGGCGCGGGACTCGCGGTGCTGCCCCGGTACCTGTGCCAGGACGCCCTGGACAGCGGCCGGATCACAGCCGTGGCGGAGCCTGCCGTACCCCCGCTGCGCACGTGGTTCCTGGTCCTGCGAGCAGGGAGCCCTTCCCTCACCCACCTCGCCCGGGCGCGCGCGCGGCTGCTGGACGCCGCCGTGCACTGGTGAGCCCCCTGTTTCCGGCCCGTGGCGCGTTTCAGAAGCGGAGCGGTGGGCCACTCTTCTCCCATGACCGAACGTCCCGTGGTCAAACGCACCGCCCGCGCGATCCTGCTCGACGGTGACGACCTGATCCTCATCAAACGCACCAAGCCCGGCGTCGACCCGTACTGGGTCACCCCAGGCGGGGGAGTGGAGTCCTCGGACGCCACCGTCGTCGACGCCCTCCACCGAGAGGTCCACGAAGAACTCGGCGCGAAGATCACCGATGTCGTGCCCTGCTTCGTCGACACCGTCGAGCACATCGCCGATGGCGGAGTGACCGGCGTGAAGGTGCAGCACTTCTTCGTCTGCCGCCTCGAATCGATGGACCCGAGCCTCCGGCACGGCCCCGAGGTCGACGAGCCCGCCGGGGAGTACGAGATCGTCCGCGTGCCCTTCAGCCGGGTGGGCATCGCCGTGGTCCATCTCGTCCCACTGTCCCTACGGCACTACCTGGACGGCAACATCGAGGGCGTGCGCGCCATGCACGCGCCCGACCTGGGCTGAGGCCGCTCCGGGGCCGGTGGGCCGCCGCCGGTCCCGGACCGGTCGTGCCCGCCGGTCTCACCCGGCGATGCCCGCCAGTTCCTCGACGGCGTCGTGCCGGATCCGTTCGCCGGGGATGCCGATCCGCAGCAGCTCGTCCACCCCGCTGCGGATCATCGCCGGTGGTCCCGAGATGAAGGCGTCGTACGAGCTCCAGGGCCCGTGCTCACCCACGGCGTGCGGCAGCTGTCCCGCCAGCCCGTCACCGACCACCGGCCGTACCGACAGCCACGGGTGCGAGCGCTGCAGCCCCAGCAGGGTGTCTTTGTCGTACAGGTCGCTGTCGCTGCGGGCCCCGAAGAACACCTCCACCGGCCGACGCTCCCCGTGTCCGGCCACGTCCTCGATCAGCGCCTTGATCGGGGCGATACCCGTGCCGCCGCCCAGGCAGAGCATGCCGTTGTCCGTGGTGTGGTCCACCACCATCGACCCGGCCGGCGGCCCCAGACGCAGCACGTCGCCGGGGCGGGCATGGCGCACCAGCGCGTTGGAGACCCAGCCCGCGGGGACGGCCTTGACGTGGAAGGAGAGCAGTCCGTCGGCGCGGGGGGCCGAGGCGAAGGAGTAGTGCCGCCACACCCGCGGCCACCACGGGGTCTCGAGACTGGTGTACTGGCCGGCCAGGAAGGCGTAGGGCTGGTCGGGGCGGACGGTCAGCACGGCGATGTCAGGCGTGCGCAGTTCGTGGGAGACCACCTCCGCGTGCCACCAGGCGGGGCTCTTCACCTCGTCCGCGGCCGCCGCGTCGATCATGATCTGGGAGATCGCGGTGTACGCCCGCACCCACGCGGCCTCCGTCTCCGGTCCCCAGCTCAGCGTCGCGAACCGGGCCAGCGCCCCGACGAGCGCCTCACCGATCACGGGGTAGTGGCCGGCCATGGTGCCGTACTTGCGGTGGCCGGTGCCCAGGCGGCAGAGGTAGGGGGCGAGTACTTCGGGGTTGTCGATGTGCTCGGCGGCGGTCAGCAGGGCCTTCAGCAGGCGGTCGCGCTGCGTGTCCATGGCCACCGGGAACATGTCCCGCACCTCGGGATGCCCGGTGAAGACCAGGGCGTAGAAGTACGAGGTCACCTTGTCGGCGACCGGGGCGATCTCCGCGAGGGTCCGGCGGATGAGTACGGCATCCGGTGAGGGCTCGGCCGTACCGCCCTCGGAGGGTATCCGGGCCGCTTCGCGTCTGGCCGATCTGGTGGGCGGAGCGTCCATGCGGTGCCTCGCTTCGAGCATCTCGGTCGGTCTGCACACGCCACGGTCTATGAAGCCGTGGTTCCGGGTTTCACAGCGTGCCAGCCGTCCCAGAGGCCCGCGGGGAAACGCGGAAAATCCGCGTTTCGAACCCACTTTCCTCCTAAGATGCGTCAACTCCCGGGCGTGCCACCGCCACGAGCTGGTATACCTCCCGCAGATCCCGCCCTTCGTAGACGTGGCTCGCACGCGCGGCCAGATGCGGTCGCGCATTGACCGCCACCGAAACGGAAACCGCCTCGAAGAGGTGGATGTCGGTCGCCGAATCCCCGTACGCCACACAGTCGGCCCGGGTCACCCCGAACTGCTCGCACAGCCGGTCGGCCACCACGACCTTGGTCTCCGGGGTCAGGATTCCGGCCTCCTCGACGGGCCGCGTGAACGGCACCTCCGGGTAGACCGACCCGTGGGCGGCATGCGCGCCCCACTCCAGCAGCAGTTCCACGAAGAACGAGGGCGACAGGGAGACCACCGCGCAGTACTCCCCACGCTGCCTGATCTCCTGCCAGACGTCCCGGATGCCCGCCAGCCAGGGAGCCCCGTCGAACGCGGCCCGGACGTGCTCCTGCGTCAGCCCGGCCCACAGAGCGTGGACCGCCACCGAGAACTGGTGAGGCCCGATCTCCCGCGCGGCGAAGGACCGCTCCAGTGCGGCGATCTCGGTACTCACCCCGAGCTGGCGGGAAATCTCCACCGGAGCCGCCGAGCCGTACATCAGGGTTCCGTCGAGGTCGAAGAGGTGCAGGCGCGTCATAGCCCGAGGCTAGTGGCTTGGTTTCACGTGAAACACCGTGTTTCACGTGAAACACCGCTCCGGCGTTCACGGGGGGGGCGACGGCCCGCGCAGTCGCCCGAACACTCATGTTTCACGTGAAACATCGGCTCAAATCCTCTGGACGAGCCCACGCCCATGATCCAGTCTGGGCCGGTGACACCACCACACATCACCGATCTGCCGATCCGGGCGCTGACCGTGGACGATCTCCACCGCTGCGCCGACCTGTCCGAAGATCGTGGCTGGCTCCGCGAGGACCACAAGTGGGGACTTCTGCTCGCCGCCGGAAACGGCTTCGGCGTGGATGCTCCGGACGGCCGGGGCCTCGCCGCCGCCTGCGTCGTCACCCGGTACGGCAGCACCTCCGCCGGGCCAGGACTCGCCGCCATCGGCATGGTTCTCGTGGCCGACCGCTACGCCCGACAGGGCCTGGGGCGCACCTTGATGGTCCACGTCTGCAATGACGTACTCAAGGGTCTCCCGCTCACCCTGCACGCCACACCGTACGGGCGCCCGCTCTACGAGGAGCTCGGGTTCAAGACCACGGGGCGCGCCGAAATGCTGATGGGCGCTTTCCATGACGAAGGCGGCCCGGCCGCTCACGGAATTACACGGGTGCGGCCCGCGGTTGCCGACGATCTTCCGCGCATCCTGCACCTGGACGCCGAAGTCTTCGGAGCGGACCGCACGCACATGATCACGCGGCTGCCCGCCTTCGCCGACCAGTTGCTCGTCTGCGAGGAGCCCAGCGGGGACGGAACGCTCACGGGATACGCCGCCGCCTGGCCCAACATGCACACCCATGTCATCGGGCCCCTCATCGCCCGCGACACCGGCACCGCCAAGTCCTTGATCACCGCGCTCGCCCAGGGCACGGACCGGGTCCTGCGCACCGATGTGGACGTCCGGCACGAGGAACTGCTGGCGTGGCTGAAGGGCCGCGGGCTGGAGTCCGTGGCCTTCAACGCCGTGATGACCCGGGACATCCCCGAACTCCCCGGCGACTGGACCCGCCGCTGGGCACCGCTGACCGTGGCCGCCGGCTGAGAGGAGCTCCTCGTGACCCATTCCCCCGAACTGTCGATCAGGCCCGCCACCGAAGCCGATCTCCCGGCCATCGTCGCCATGCTGGCCGACGACCCACTCGGTGCCACCCGCGAGTCCCCGGAAGACCTCACCCCCTACCGCACGGCCCTGAAGCGGCTCGCCGATGACCCCAACCAGCACCTGGTCGTCGCCGTGCGGGCCGACCGGGTCGTGGGCACCCTCCAGCTGACCATCGTCCCCGGCCTGTCCCGCAAGGGCGCCACCCGCTCCGTCATCGAGGGCGTCCGCGTCCACGCCGACGAGCGGGGTGGCGGACTGGGCACCCGCTTCATCGAGTGGGCGATCGAGACGTCCCGGGCCGAAGGCTGCACGCTCGTCCAGCTGACCTCGGACGTGACCCGCACCGATGCCCACCGCTTCTACGAGCGGCTCGGGTTCGCGGCGTCGCACGTCGGGTTCAAGCTCCAGCTCTGACCCACCGCCGTGGGCCGGGCCGCAGCTCTCCGTCGGCGGCCCGGCCTACGATCGGGAAGATGAGCGCCCGTCTCCCCCTCATCAGCACCACGGAACGCCGCAGCCGGCTCGGCCGACGCCACCGGCTGGCTCCGTCGGCCCGTGCCACGACGGTCGCCGGGGCGGCGGACGCCGTGGTCGCCCTGCACGCCACCGACGCCGCGACCGTCTTCCTCTCCGCGCGGGCCCGGCTCGCCGAGGGCGGACCCGGGACCGTCGAGCAGGCGCTCTACGACGACGTCGGGCTCGTCCGGCTGCTCAGCATGCGCAACACCCTCTTCGCGGTGTCCTCGGAACTCGCCCCCTACGTCGACGCGTCGACCGCTCGTGGCATCGCCGTCAAGGAGCGCCGTACCTTCCTCAAGCACCTCGACGAGGACGGGCAGGGACTCGACGCCGAGTGGCTGGCCCGGGTGGAGACCGCCGCGCTGGACACCCTCGACACCCACGGACCGCTCACCGGCAGTCAGCTGTCCGCCGCCCTACCCGACCTGCGGCAGAAAATCACCCTCGGGCGGGGCAAGAAGTACGAGACGGAGCAGGGGGTCGCCACCCGGGTCATCCGGCTGCTGGCCGCCGACGGCCGGATCCGCCGGGACCGGCCACGCGGATCGTGGACCTCCAGCCAGTTCCGCTGGGTCCACACCGATCCCTGGCCCGCCGTACCGGCAGCCGAGGCCCGCGCGGAGATCGCCCGCCGCTGGCTGCACGCGTACGGCCCGGCCACCGAGGCCGACCTCAAGTGGTGGACCGGCTGGAGCCTCACCGACGTCCGCAAGGCCCTCGCGGCCGTCGGTCCCGACCAGGTACGCCTCGACGACGGCAGCACGGCCCTCGTCGGTCCCGGGGACACCGCGCCCGAGCCGGCCCCGGAACCCTGGGCGGCGCTGCTGCCCGCGCTCGACCCCGCCGGCATGGGGTGGTCCGACCGGGGTTTCCACCTCGACGCCGCCCACCGGCCCGCACTGTTCGACTACGCGGGCAACATCGGGCCCACCGTGTGGTGGAACGGCGAGATCGTCGGGGGCTGGGCGCAGCGTCCGGACGGTGAGATCGTCTGGCGGCTGCTGGCCGACCCCGGCCGCACCGCCCGGGAGGCGATCACCGCCGAAGCCGCCCGCCTCTCCGACTGGGTGGGCGACGCCCGCGTCACCCCGCGCTTCCGCACGCCGTTGGAGCGTGAGCTCGTCCTCTGAGGCCCGGCCGGTCAGCCGATGCCGCGCCAGCCCTGCGGGTCCACTCCGCCGGGCACCGGGGCCGCGGCGTCGTACGGCTCCCTCGTGAACACGAAGGACGCCAGGTCGAGGTGGCTCACCGAGCCGTCCTCCCGGCGCACCGCCCGCAGGGTCTCCCCGGCGTAGTAGCCCGACAGACCGGTCCAGCTGCCGTCGGGCTCGGCCCGGAAGCGTGCCGTGCGGCCCGCCCCGCCGACCGGCGCCAGTTCGAGGGTACCGTCCGCGATCAGCCGCACCACCTGGGCCGAAGTCCCCCAGTACCAGGGCCCGCACAGCTCCAGAGGCACTCGGTCCGCCTCCTGGAACGGCCGCCACGGCGGCGGGAACGGGGGCTCGGCGTCCGCCACGATCCCGACGAGGTCGGCGGCCACGGCCGTGGCCGCCGGCCCCGACGTGCAGTTGGCCAGGACCACCGCCGCCACGTCGTCCGCCTCGCTCAGCCACAGCCCCGCGAGGAACCCCGGCAGCGAGCCGCTGTGGCCCACCAGCCGGCGCGCACCGTGGGCCATCAGCTGCATCCCCAGTCCGTATCCGAAGTCGGCGAAACCGGGCTCGGGCGGCGCCACCGGCCGGCGCATCTCCCGTACCGACTCCGCGCTCAGGACCCGCTCGTCACCGCGCAGCAGGAAGTCGGCGAACCGTGCGAGGTCGCGGGTCGTGGACCACAGCTGACCGGCCGCGGCCATCAGCCCCAGGTCCTCCAGCGGTTCGGGCATCATCACGTCGGCCCACGGATGGACCGCCCAACCACCCGCGTGGGGAGCCTGCGGCAGCCCGCTCGTACGGTCCAGGCCGAGGGGCTCCAGCACCTCGGAGCGCAGGACCTCTTCCCAGGGCCGGCCGCGCATTGCCTCCACCAGTGAACCCAGCAGGGTGTAACCGGGGTTGGAGTAGTGGTGCCGGGTGCCGGGAGTGAGCTTGAAGGGCTCTTCGCCCAGCACGTCGACGAGCTCGGGCCGCTGCGTACCGGGGGTGCGCTCCCACCACTCTCCGGGGGTCTCCGCGGCCAGCCCGCCGGTATGGGCGAGCAGTTGCAAGACGGTCACCCGGCCGGCGGCCGTCCCCGGCAGATGCTTCTCCAGCGGGTCCTCGAGCCTCAGCAGCCCTTCGTCCCGCAGGCGCATGACGAGGACGGCGGTGAAGGTCTTGCTGATCGACCCGATCCGGTACTGGACGTCACCGTCCGGGCCGTGCCCTTCGACGGAGGTCCGGGAGCCCTCCCATACCACCTCTCCGCCGCGCAGTACGGCTGCAACGACGGACGGCGCCCGGCCGGCGCTCTGCGCGACGGCGAGCCGGTGCCGCAGCGCACGCCGGGTGGTGGGGAGCAGTTCACGGTCCTGGGCAGACTCATCCATGATCGGATGCTACGTGTTGGCCATGTCCACGAAGCGCGAGTAGTGGCCCTGGAAGGCCACGGTGATCGTCGCGGTGGGGCCGTTTCGGTGCTTGGCCACGATCAGGTCGGCCTCACCGGCGCGCGGGGACTCCTTCTCGTACGCGTCCTCACGGTGCAGCAGGATCACCATGTCGGCGTCCTGCTCGATCGAGCCGGACTCACGCAGGTCGGAGACCATCGGCTTCTTGTCGGTTCGCTGCTCCGGACCACGGTTCAGCTGGGACAGCGCGATCACCGGGACCTCCAGCTCCTTCGCCAGCAGCTTGAGGTTTCGGGACATGTCCGAGACCTCCTGCTGACGGCTCTCGGGCCGGCGCGAGCCGCCCGACTGCATCAGCTGGAGGTAGTCGATGACGACGAGCGAGAGGTCGTTGCGCTGCTTGAGCCGACGGCACTTGGCCCGGATCTCCATCATCGACAGGTTGGGCGAATCGTCGATGTAGAGGGGGGCGGCGGAGACGTCGGGCATCCGACGGGCCAGCCGGGTCCAGTCGTCGTCCGTCATCGTGCCCGAACGCATGTGGTGGAGCGCCACCCTGGCCTCGGCCGAGAGCAGACGCATGGCGATCTCGTTGCGCCCCATTTCGAGGGAGAAGATCACGCTGGGCAGGTTGCTCTTGATGGAACAGGCCCGCGCGAAGTCCAGCGCGAGGGTGGACTTACCCATGGCCGGGCGGGCGGCGATGACGATCATCTGGCCGGGATGCAGGCCGTTGGTCAGCGAGTCCAGGTCGGTGAAGCCGGTGGGGACGCCCGACATCTGCCCGCTGCGCGAGCCGATGGCCTCGATCTCGTCGAGGGCGCCCTCCATGATGTCGCCCAGTGGCAGGTAGTCCTCGGAGGTGCGCTGCTCGGTGACGGCGTAGATCTCGGCCTGGGCGCTGTTGACGATCTCGTCGACGTCGCCGTCGGCCGCGTATCCCATCTGCGTGATCTTCGTGCCGGCGGCGACCAGGCGGCGAAGGACGGCCCTCTCGTGGACGATCTCCGCGTAGTACTCCGCGTTGGCCGCCGTCGGCACGGACTGGACCAGGGTGTGCAGGTAGGAAGCCCCGCCGACCTTGCTGATCTCGCCGCGGCGCGTCAGCTCGGCGCCGACGGTGATCGGGTCGGCCGGCTCGCCCTTGGCGTACAGGTCGAGGATGGCCTGGTAGATCGTCTCGTGCGACGGCCGGTAGAAGTCGTGGCCCTTGATGACCTCGACGACGTCGGCGATGGCGTCCTTGGAGAGCAGCATGCCGCCGAGCACCGATTGCTCGGCGTCGAGGTCCTGCGGGGGGACGCGCTCGAAGCCGCCACCGTCCCAGGAGCCGCCCTCACGACCTCGGTCGTGCTGCTCGTCGCCGCGGCCCCGGCCCTCTCCGTTACGGCGCGGACGGGCGGGCAGACGGTCACTCGGACCACTGTCGGCCCAGGGGTCGTCCATGGGCTCGGGCATGCTCACCGGGCCGCCTCCTCCCGTCCGCTGCGCGGACCTCGCCGTGCGACTCTTTCTACGACACGGCTCTGACATTTGGGGCACCCGAATCCGCTCTCGGCGAGTCGGGCAACGCCCCACGGTAGGGCCGGGAGCGGCGTCAGCCAATCTTGTTATCCACAGGCTCTGTGGATGAGATGTGGATGACGGCGCCAATGCTGTGGGTAACTCCCCGGAAGCTGTGCACGGACCGGGGGACGACGCTGTGGACAAAATCACCCGGGGCACCCCGTTACCCCGGCTGACCTGCGATTTCCTCATCCACGGACGGCGGGCGCGAAAATTGTTCGGCGCGCTCTCGAGAACGCCTCCAACGAGGCGGGAAGAACCTGCAAGCCAGCACCTTGGTAAGGATCCATCAGGTGTTGCGTCCATTACCTGTGGAAGATTAGATTGGTCGCATGACACAGGCCCTCGCAGCACCCACGGCTGGGCCGAGACGGCATGACCGGGAGATCTTCGCTCTCGCAGTCCCCGCCTTCGGCGCCCTCGTTGCCGAACCCCTCTTCGTCATGGCCGACAGCGCCATCGTGGGACACCTCGGCACCCCGCAGCTGGCCGGCCTGGGCATCGCCGCCGCCCTGCTCACCACCGCCGTGAGCGTCTTCGTCTTCCTGGCCTACGCCACCACCGCGGCCGTCTCCCGCCGGGTCGGTGCGGGAGACCTGCAAGCGGCCATCCGGCAGGGAATGGACGGCATCTGGCTGGCTCTGCTGCTCGGGGTGGCCGTCATCGCCGTGGTACTCTCCGCCGCGCCCGCGCTGATCTCCCTCTTCGGCGCCTCCGACGCCGTCGCCCCGCACGCGATCACCTATCTGCGCATCTCCGCCCTCGGCATCCCGGCGATGCTCGTGGTCCTGGCGGCCACCGGGGTGATCAGGGGCCTCCAGGACACCCGTACGCCGCTCTACGTGGCGATCGGCGGCTTCGCCCTCAACGCGGTCCTGAACGTCGCCCTCGTCTACGGCGCTGGCCTCGGCATCGCCGGCTCCGCCTGGGGCACGGTCCTCGCGCAGTGCGCCATGGCCGCCGCCTACCTCTTCGTGGTCGTGCGCGGTGCCCGACGGCACGGCGCCTCCCTGCGTCCCGACAGCGCCGGAATCCGTGCCTGCGCCCAGGCCGGCGCTCCACTGCTGGTCCGCACGCTGTCCCTGCGCGCCATCTTGATGATCGCGACCGCCGTGGCCGCCCGGCTCGGCGACGCCGACATCGCGGCCCATCAGATCCTGCTCTCCCTGTGGAGCCTGCTCGCCTTCGCCCTGGACGCCATCGCGATCGCCGGACAAGCGATCATCGGCCGCTACCTGGGCGCCGGCGACACGGACGGCGCCAAGGCCGTCTGCCGCCGGATGGTGCAGTGGGGCATCGCGACGGGCATCGTGCTCGGCCTGCTGGTGGTCCTCGCCCGCCCGGTCTTCATTCCGCTGTTCACCAGCGACCCGGCCGTCGAGAACGCCCTGCTGCCCGCCCTTCTGGTGGTGGCCCTCTCCCAGCCCGTGTCCGGCATCGTCTTCGTACTGGACGGGGTACTGATGGGCGCCGGCGACGGACGCTACCTGGCCAGGGCCATGCTCGTGACGCTTGCCGCCTTCGCCCCCGCCGCACTGCTGGTCCCCGCTCTGGGCGGCGGCCTGACGATGCTCTGGTGGGCCATGACCCTGATGATGCTGGTCCGGATGGTCACGCTCCAGCTGCGGGCCCGCTCAGGCCGGTGGGCGGTCGCGGGAGCCACCCGGTAGGTGTTTCACGTGAAACACCCGCTCTGTGGTCGTCGTATCGGCTGCGGCCGCCGTGTTTCACGTGAAACATCGTCGGCCGACCGGCACGCAGAGCCCAGAAAACGACGAAGGGCCGCACCCCGTGGGGTGCGGCCCTTCATGTGCAGCCCTTAGGCGGCAACGACCTCGATGCCCACGTTCGCGGCCACGTCGGCGTGCAGACGCACGGAGACCTGGTACGAACCGAGGGTCTTGATCGGGGAGCCCAGCTCGACGCGGCGCTTGTCGACCTTCGGGCCACCGGAGGACTCGATCGCCGTGGCGATGTCGGCCGGGGTCACGGAGCCGAAGAGGCGACCGGCGTCACCCGCGCGGGTGGCCAGACGGACCTTCACGCCCTCGAGCTTGGCCTTGACCTCGTTGGCCTGCTCGATGGTCGCGATCTCGTGGATCTTGCGGGCGCGGCGGATCTGCGCCACGTCCTTCTCGCCACCCTTGGTCCAGCGGATCGCGAAACCACGCGGGACCAGGTAGTTGCGAGCGTAACCGTCCTTGACGTCGACGACATCGCCGGCGGTGCCGAGGCCAGAGACCTCGTGGGTCAGGATGATCTTCATTAGTCGGTCACCCTTTCCTTATCGCGCGGTGGACGTGTAGGGCAGCAGCGCCATCTCACGGCTGTTCTTCACGGCCGTGGCGACGTCACGCTGGTGCTGCGTGCAGTTGCCGGTAACGCGGCGGGCACGGATCTTGCCGCGGTCGGAAATGAACTTCCGCAGCATGTTCGTGTCCTTGTAGTCCACGTAAGCGGTCTTGTCCTTGCAGAACGCGCAGACCTTCTTCTTAGGCTTGCGCACAGGCGGCTTCGCCATTGTGTCTCTCCTGTGTGATCAAGAAGTTTGGATGGAGCTGCCCTAGAAGGGCGGCTCGTCCGAGTAGCCACCGCCGGAACCGCCGGAGCTTCCGCCCCAACCGCCCCCGCCGCCGCCCTGCTGCTGGCCACCGGCCGGCGCGCTGGACGCCCACGGGTCGTCGGAGGGAGCTTCGCCGCCCTGCTGGCCGCCGCCGCTGGGGGCTCCGCCCCAGCCGCCGCCACCCTGCTGCTGCTGACCGCCGCCGCCGTATCCGCCCTGGCCACCGCGACCGGTGGTCTTGGCGACCTTGGCCGTGGCGTTCTTCAGGCTGGGGCCGACTTCCTCGACGTCCAGCTCGTAGACCGTGCGCTTGACACCCTCACGGTCCTCGTACGACCGCTGCCTCAGCCGGCCCTGCACGATGACGCGCATGCCTCGCTGGAGGGACTCGGCGACGTTCTCCGCCGCCTGCCGCCACACCGAGCAGGTCAGGAACAGGCTCTCGCCGTCCTTCCACTCATTGGTCTGACGGTCGAAGGTGCGGGGGGTGGACGCGACACGGAACTTCGCGACCGCCGCACCCGAGGGGGTGAAGCGCAGCTCGGGGTCGTCGACGAGATTGCCGACGACCGTGATGACGGTCTCGCCTGCCATGGATGAACCTCTCGGCGGGGATTGCTGCTGGGCTGCTGTGCTACTCGATCCCGATTACCGCTGAACCGAAGTTCAGTGGGTCTCGGGGCGAAGGACCTTGGTCCGGAGAACCGACTCGTTCAGGTTCATCTGTCGGTCAAGCTCCTTGACGACCGCAGGCTCGGCCTGAAGGTCGATGACCGAGTAGATGCCCTCGGGCTTCTTCTTGATCTCGTAAGCGAGACGACGACGGCCCCAGGTGTCGACCTTCTCGACCTTTCCGTTGCCCTCACGGACGACGGAGAGGAAGTTTTCGATCAGCGGGGAGACAGCGCGCTCCTCGAGATCGGGGTCGAGGATGACCATCACTTCGTAGTGACGCATGTGGAACCCACCTCCTTTGGACTCAGCGGCCACGGTCGTTCCGTGACAGGAGGGTCGTGATGCGTGAGCACGGCGTCCGCAGAGCAGACACCGCGCAGCTGTACAGACTACCTGCTCGCGTCCTTCCGGTTGAAATCCGGCAGGAGAGGGCCACAATCTGTATCCATCGGGTGTGCTCGGTGCTATGCCCCCGGCCCCCTGCCGGAGACAACCCGCAGCACCGCCAGCTTCAGCCAGGAGGTGCCTTCCGATGGCACAGGCAATGCGGCCCCCTCAGATCTCCCTGCTCTCCACCGACGGCAAGCCCCACCCGCTGCAGGACACCCTGATGGCGGTCACTCTGACCCTCGGCGTCGTGGCGTTCATCACGGCCTTCTTCCACAACCTGCACCTGATCAGCTCGTGGGCCGGGCTGATCGGAATCCTGACGGGCGCGTACGGACAGTTCGTCTCCGTCACGACACGCGAGCGCTTCGCCCTGATCATCGGCCTTGGCGCGTCTGCCATCGGCTTCTACCTCGGCATGTTCCACGGCGGCCTGTTCGGAGGCTGACCGGGCTGCCCGCGGCACCTCCTCGGCAGGGCGCCGGCCGCACTCCGGCCCGGGCCCACGGCCCGTCCCCCAGAAGGGTGGCGCCCCTGTCGCAGTAGGCTTCGCGCCATAGCCAGCGAAGCCGCCGAGGAGACGCCCCGCATGAGCCTGTCCCTGAGGACCATCAGCCGAGAGCAGCATCTGGGTTACCTCCAGAGCCTGCCCTCGGCGAGCCACTGCCAGGTCCCGGCGTGGGCCGACGTGAAGAACGATTGGCGTTCCGAGAACCTCGGTTGGTTCAACGAGTCCGAGGAACTCGTCGGAGCGGCACTCGTGCTGTACCGGCAGCTGCCCAAGGTGAAGCGCTACCTCGCCTACCTCCCCGAGGGGCCGGTCATCAACTGGTACGCCCCCAACCTGGAGGAGTGGCTCCAGCCGATGCTGGCCCACCTCAAGCAGCAGGGCGCCTTCACCGTGAAGATGGGCCCGCCCGTCGTCATCCGCCGCTGGAACTCGGCCGCCATCAAGGCCGGCATCCAGGACCCGAACGTCAAGCGCCTGCGCGACGTGGAGGCCTCGGTCATCGAGCCGCGCGCCTTCGAGGTGTCCGACAAGCTGCGCCGCATGGGCTGGCAGCAGGCCGAGGACGGCGGCGCCGGCTTCGGCGACGTGCAGCCGCGCTACGTCTTCCAGGTCCCGCTGGCCAACCGCTCGCTGGACGACGTCCTCAAGGGCTTCAACCAGCTGTGGCGCCGCAACATCAAGAAGGCGGAGAAGGCGGGTGTCGAGGTCGTCCAGGGCGGCTACGACGACCTGCCCACCTGGCAGCACCTCTACGAGATCACGGCCGAGCGCGACAAGTTCCGCCCGCGCCCGCTCAGCTACTTCCAGCGCCAGTGGACGGCCCTCAACTCCGAGGACCCCAACCGGATGCGCCTGTACATCGCCACGCACGAGGGAGAGCCGCTGGCCGCCGCCACGATGCTCACCGTCGGCCAGCACGTCTGGTACTCCTACGGGGCCTCGGCCAACCACAAGCGCGAGGTCCGGCCCTCGAACGCGATGCAGTGGCGGATGCTGCGCGACGCGTACGCACTCGGTGCGAGCGTCTACGACCTGCGCGGAATTTCTGACACGCTGGACGAGAACGACCACCTGTTCGGTTTGATCCAGTTCAAGGTCGGTACGGGCGGCGAAGCCGTGGAGTACGTCGGCGAGTGGGACTTCCCGCTGAACAAGGTGCTGCACAAGGCGCTCGACATCTACATGTCGCGGCGCTGACCCTGACCACCCGCTTTCCCCCACACAGTTCCGCTGCCCTGCGCAGCTTCCCAGGAGAGGTCCCGGACGGGCATGGCGCTCACGCTCTACGTCGACACCGCGCGCTGGCGTGCGCACCAGAAGCAGGTCCAGGACCAGTTCCCCGGGATGATCCCGGTCTGCAAGGGCAACGGGTACGGCTTCGGCCACGAGCGGCTGTGCGAGGAGGCGACCCGGATGGGTGCCGACGTCCTCGCCGTCGGCACCACGTACGAGGCCGCCAGCATCAAGGACCTGTTCGGCGGCGACCTGCTCGTGCTCACCCCGTTCCGCCGGGGCGAGGAGCCGGTGCCGCTGCCGGACCGGGTCATCCGCTCGGTCTCCTCGCTGGACGGGGTCCGCAGCCTGGTCGGCGCGCGCGTGGTCATCGAGTGCATGAGCTCGATGCGCCGCCACGGAATCTCCGAGCAGGACCTCGGCCAGCTGCACGGCGCGATCGAGGACGTCCGGCTGGAGGGCTTCGCCCTGCACCTGCCGCTGGACCGCCCCGACGGCTCGGACGCCGTGGAGGAGGTCATCGGCTGGATGGACCGGCTGCGCGCCGCCCGGCTGCCGCTGCACACCATGTTCGTCAGCCACCTGCGCGCCGAGGAGCTGGCACGGCTCCAGCAGCAGTTCCCGCAGACCCGCTTCCGGGCCCGGATCGGCACCCGGCTGTGGCTGGGCGACCACGAGGCCACCCAGTACCGCGGCTCGGTGCTCGACGTCACGCGCGTGGCCAAGGGGGACCGCTTCGGCTACCGGCAGCAGAAGGCCGCCTCCGACGGCTGGCTGGTCGTCGTCGCCGGCGGTACCTCGCACGGTGTGGGCCTGGAGGCCCCGAAGGCGCTGCACGGAGTGATGCCGCGGGCCAAGGGCGTCGCCCGGGCCGGTCTGGCCACGGTCAACAGGAACCTGTCGCCGTTCGTGTGGGCCGGCAAGCAGCGCTGGTTCGCCGAGCCGCCGCACATGCAGGTGTCGATCCTGTTCGTACCCGCCGACGCGACCGAGCCGAAGGTCGGCGACGAGCTGGTGGCGCACCTGCGCCACACCACCACGCAGTTCGACCGGGTGCTCGACGCCTGAGCCGAACCGTCAGTGGCCGGGGCCGGTGCCCCAGTCGACCCGCTGTCCCTCCGAGGGCGCCGCGTACCGCGGCGCCCTCGCTGCGTCCGAGAGCACGAACACGTCCTCGGCCCCGTCCAGCACGCCCCCGGAGGGGTCGTCGGAGCCGTCCTGACGGACGACGTCGCGCTCCGGGAGGAGGATGTCGCGGACGATGACGGCGCACAGGTAGAGCGTGGTCAGCAGGTGGGCGGCGATCGCCAGCTGGTAGCCCTCCACGGGCAGGCCCTGGTGCTTGTCCCCGCTGTTGATGTACGCCAGGTAGGACCAGATCCCGAGGAAGTAGGCGACCTCGCCGGCCTGCCAGATCAGGAAGTCCCGCCAGCGCGGCCGGGCCAGCGCGGCGAGCGGGATCAGCCACAGCACGTACTGCGGTGAGTAGACCTTGTTGCAGAGGATGAAGGCTGCGACGACCAGGAAGGCCAGCTGCGCGAAGCGCGGGCGGCGGGGGGCGGTCAGGGTGAGCAGTCCGATGGCGCCGCAGAGCAGGAGCGTCAGCCCGGTCGCGTAGGTATTGGCGTCGTGCAGGGGGTTGCCCGAGCGCTGGGAGATCAGCAGCCATACGGACCCGAAGTCGATGGGCCGCTCCTGGCTGAAGGTGTAGAACTTCGTCCAGCCCTCCCAGGCGAAGAGCATGACGGGCAGGTTCACCGCGATCCAGGCCAGGGCCGCGCCCAGTGTCGCCAGACCGAACGCGCGCCACTTGCCGGCTCGCCAGCAGAGGACGAAGAGGACTCCGAGCAGCAGGACGGGGTAGAGCTTGGCGGCGGTGGCCAGGCCGATGAGGACACCGAAGAGGACCGTGCGTCCGCGGGACCACATCAGCATCCCGGCCGCGGTCAGCGCGATGGCCAGCAGGTCCCAGTTGATCGTCGCCGTCAGGGCGAATGCGGGCGCGAGCGCGAAGAGCAGGGCGTCCCAGGGCCGGCGGCGGTGGGTGCGGGCGACGCAGACGGCGATGACCGCCGCGCAGGCCATCAGCATGCCCGCGTTGACCATCCAGTACATCTGCTCGCGGTGCTGCATGGAGCCGCTGCCCGGGGTCAGCCAGGAGGCGATCTCCATGAAGAGCCCGGTGAGCACCGGGTACTCCAGGAACTCCATGTCGCCGGGCAGCCGGTCGAAATAGGGCGTCAGGTTGTCGGCGAAGCCGCGGACCGCGTACAGGTGCGGGATGTCGGAGTAGCAGGCGTGGGTGTACTGCGAGGTGGCGCCGCGGAACCACGCCCAGTCGTAGCAGGGCAGCTTCTGCACCATGCCGAGGGCGAACATCCCGATGGCGACGAGGGCCACGACGCGCACCGGTCCCAGCCAGTGGCCGCCGAGCCGGGCGTAGCGGCCGAGCGGGCCGCCGATGAGCTCACTGCCGGCTGCGGCGACCTCGTCCTGCTGCGTGGGCAGTACGGGGCGGTCCTCGTGCACCTTCGTCATGGGGCTCATCCTGCCGTACGTGGCCGGGCACGGGGGAAGGCCGCCGCACTGTGCGTGCGACGGCCTTCCGTGGGCCTGCGGGTCGGGCGGATCAGTCCTGCGTGGTGCCGGTGGTGTTGGTTCCGCCGGTCAGGCCGCCCGGGCGGCCGGGTCTGCCGCTGGGCGACGGGGACGGCGATCCGCTGGGTCCGCCGATGATCCCGGTGTTGGTGCCGGAGTTCGCACCGCCCTCGTTGGTACCGCCGCGCACGGTCTCCGGGTCGCAGTACAGCTCCCACGGCTTGCACGGCCGTCCGCCGCCCTTGGACGGGCTCGGCGACGGCGGCGGGGAAGCTCGGGGGCAGCGACGACGGGGACGGCGACGGGGACGCGGGTGCCACCGGGGTGGGGGAGGGGGCGCCGGCCGAGTCGGCGGTGACGCCGATGTCCTCGGCCTCGGGGAACTCCTTGACCGGCTTGCCCTTGAGGGCCTCGGCCATGTACTCGGTCCAGATCTCGGCCGGGATGTCACCACCGTGGAGGGAGGGGATGTCGCCCACGCCCTTCATGGAGATGAGCTTCTTCTCCGCCGAGTTGGGGTCGGTGCGGAAGAGGACCACGGAAGTGGACAGCTCCGGCGTGTAACCGACGAACCACGCGGACTTGTTCTCGTCCGTGGTGCCGGTCTTGCCCGCGGCGGGCCGGCCCAGCTTCTTGGCCTTCTTGCCGGTGCCGTTCTCGACGACGTTCTCCAGGACCTTGGTGACGTTGTCCGCGACCGCGTTGTCCATGGCCCGCTGGTCCTTGGGGGCCTCGAAGCCGGTGAGCTTCTCGCCGTTCTTCTCGACCGCCGTCACCGAGTACGGCTCGCGGTGCATGCCGGAGGCGGCGAACGTGGCGTAGGAGTCGGCCATGCGGATGGCACTGGGGGTCGAGGTGCCCAGGGCGAAGGAGGCGTCGGTGTTCGGGTTGATCGACTCCTCCAGGATGCCCGTGGACTTCGCCACGTTCCTGACCTTGTCGTGGCCGACGTCGAAGACGAGCTGGGCGAACGGGACGTTGATGGACTTCTCCATCGCCTCGTTGAGGGTCACGTATCCGAAGGCCGTGGGGCTCTCGTTCTTCTGCCGGAACGGCTGGCCCGAGGCGTCGCGCAGCGGCTTGCCCTCGCGGTTGTTGATCACCGTGAGGTCGTTGGCCTGGTACTTGCTGTCGACCGAGATGCCCTTGCCGTTGGAGTTCTGGGTGCCGTACTCCATGGCCGCCGCGAGCACGTACGGCTTCCAGGTCGAACCGACCGGGACGCCGCTGGTGTTGGCGTTGTTGCTGAAGTACTTCTGGTCCCAGCCCGGGCCGCCGTACAGGGCGACGAGCGCGCCGGTCTTGACGTCCACGGAGGCGGCGCCGAACTGTACGAAGGTGTCGGTCTCGGGGCGCTTCTTCTCGTCGATCAGGCCGGCGCGGATGTCCTCCACCGCCTTGGCCATGGCGTCCACCTTCGGCTTCTCGAAGGTGGTCTTGATCCGGTAGCCGCCCAGGGCCATCTGCTCGGCGGTGATGCCCTTGGTCTTCATCACGTACGCCTTGGCCGTGTCGACCAGGTAGCCGATCTGGCCCGTCATACCGCGGGCCTGCTCCGACTCGACGCGCGCCGGGAAGTCCATGTACTTGGCCCGCTCCGCCGGGTCCATGCGACCCACCTCGACCTCGCGGTCCAGCACCCAGGCCCAGCGCTTCCTTGCGCGGTCCTCGTTGAGCTCGGGGGTGGCGGCGGCGCCGATGCCGCCGTCCGGGTTGTAGAGGTTGGGGCCCTTGAGGACCGCCGCCAGGAAGGCGCTCTCGGAGGGGTTCAGGTCCTGGCAGTCCTTGCCGAAGTAGGCGCGGGCCGCGGCCTGGATGCCATAGGCGTCCCGGCCGTAGTAGGCGGTGTTCAGGTACCCGGCGAGGACGGTGTCCTTCTCCTCGGAGACGCCGAGCCTTATCGCGATGAAGAGCTCGGTGACCTTGCGCTTGAGCGTCTGGTCGGAGTCCAGGTACGTGTTCTTCACGTACTGCTGGGTGATGGTCGATCCGCCCTGCGTGGAGCCGCCCGTGCCCATGTTCCAGACGGCGCGGGCGATACCCATGGGGTCCACGCCCTTGTCCGTCTCGAAGGACTCGTTCTCCGCCGCGATCACGGCGTCCCTCATCGACCCGGGAATGCTGGAGATGGGGACGATCTGCCGGTTCATGGAACCGCCCGTCGCCACCATCTGGGTGCCGTCGGCCCAGTAGAAGACGTTGTTCTGCGCCTTGGCGGCCTTGTTCGGGTCCGGCGTGCTCACCATGGCGATGCCGATGCCGGCACCGGCGATGATGACCGCGAAGAAACCGAGGGCGGTGCCGGAGACCAGCTTCCAGGACGGCACGAAGCGCTTCCAGCCGTCCCGGTCGGACCGCGGGTAGTTGATGAGCCGCTTGTCCGGGCGGCCGGCGCCGCGCGCGCTCCCCGCAGCGCCTCTGCCGCGGCCCGAGGACCCTCTCTGCGCCGCCCGGCGGGCGTCGGCGCGATTGCCCTGGGCGGGCTGCTGTGCGTACGGGCCGCTGTGTGACGCCGTGGGGACGTCACGTCCGGCCGGGGCACCCCTGCCGGGGCGCTGCTGGGCGGCGCGGCGGGCGGAGGCCCGCCCCCCGCCCTGGGGCTGCGGCGGTTTGCGGCGGTGCTCGCTCATCGAACGACTACTCCTCGGGCAGGCGAGTGGCCTGGAAGCGGCAGATGAATTCCGGTTCCCCCCGGTGTCATGGCGCACAGACTACGCACGGTCAAAACCCGCCCAGTGCCGAAGTTCACCCCAAATCAGGCAACCTGGCTGGTGCGAATCGGTGATGTGATGCCGGTCACCATGTCTCCCCTTGTCGATGAAGGCGGCCCGTTCTATCGTCTGGATGTATCGAGTCGATACATCAGCTCGACATAAAGACTCAGGGGTGGAGGAGAGGCAGGCGGATGAGCAGACGCTCCGGCATCCTCGAGTTCGCCGTCCTCGGCCTGCTCCGCGAATCCCCCATGCACGGCTATGAGCTGCGCAAGCGGCTCAACACCTCGCTGGGAGTGTTCAGAGCCTTCAGCTACGGGACGCTCTACCCCTGCCTCAAGACGCTCGTCGCCAACGGCTGGTTGATCGAAGAACCGGGCAATGCCCCGGAGGACGCTCTCGCCGCTTCACTCGCAGGGCGCCGCGCCAAGATCGTCTACCGGTTGACGGCCGCGGGTAAGGAGCGCTTCGAGGAGCTCCTCTCCCACACGGGACCCGAGACCTGGGAGGACGAGTCCTTCGCCGCCCGCTTCGCCTTCTTCGGCCAGACCGAACGAGACGTGCGGATGCGGGTCCTGGAGGGCCGCCGCAGCCGGCTGGAGGAGCGCCTGGAGAAGATGCGCGCCTCACTCGCCCGAACGCGGGAGCGCCTCGACGACTACACGCTTGAGCTGCAGCGGCACGGCATGGAGTCCGTGGAGCGCGAAGTGCGCTGGCTGAACGAGCTCATCGAGAGTGAGCGGGCGGGACGGGATCGGAGACGATCAGGTCCGTCCGACGAAACCGAAAAATGAGGGCTGCATCTTGCAGGCCTTGTCCGAGAACAAACAGGGAGCAACCGGAATGGGTTCGGTTCGCGTAGCCATCGTCGGCGTGGGCAACTGCGCCGCCTCGCTGGTGCAGGGCGTCGAGTACTACAAGGACGCCGACCCGGCGTCCAAGGTCCCCGGGCTGATGCACGTCCAGTTCGGCGACTACCACGTGCGTGACATCGAGTTCGTCGCCGCGTTCGACGTCGACGCGAAGAAGGTCGGCCTCGACCTTTCGGACGCCATCGGCGCCAGCGAGAACAACACCATCAAGATCTGCGACGTCCCGAACGCCGGTGTGACCGTCCAGCGCGGCCACACCCACGACGGCCTGGGCAAGTACTACCGCCAGACCATCGAGGAGTCCGCCGAGGCCCCGGTCGATGTCGTCCAGGTCCTCAAGGACCGCGAGGTCGACGTCCTGATCTGCTACCTGCCCGTCGGTTCCGAGGACGCTGCGAAGTTCTACGCGCAGTGCGCCATCGACGCCAAGGTCGCCTTCGTCAACGCCCTCCCGGTCTTCATCGCCGGCACCAAGGAGTGGGCCGACAAGTTCACCGAGGCCGGTGTCCCGATCGTCGGCGACGACATCAAGTCCCAGGTCGGCGCCACCATCACGCACCGCGTGATGGCGAAGCTCTTCGAAGACCGCGGTGTCCGTCTCGAGCGCACCATGCAGCTCAACGTCGGCGGCAACATGGACTTCAAGAACATGCTCGAGCGCGACCGCCTCGAGTCGAAGAAGATCTCCAAGACGCAGGCCGTCACCTCGCAGATCCCCGACCGTGAGCTCGGCGAGAAGAACGTCCACATCGGCCCGTCCGACTACGTCGCGTGGCTCGACGACCGCAAGTGGGCCTACGTCCGCCTCGAGGGCCGCGCCTTCGGCGACGTCCCGCTGAACCTCGAGTACAAGCTCGAGGTGTGGGACTCCCCGAACTCCGCCGGTGTCATCATCGACGCCCTGCGCGCCGCGAAGATCGCCAAGGACCGCGGTATCGGCGGCCCGATCCTGTCGGCGTCCAGCTACTTCATGAAGTCCCCGCCGGTCCAGTACTTCGACGACGAGGCCCTGGCCAACGTCGAGAAGTTCATCAAGGGCGAGGTCGAGCGCTAGTCGAACCCCGCGGGTCCGGGCGACACCTGGACTTCGGCTGTTCTTCCGCGGAGGGTCCCCGGGCAATGTGCCCGGGGACCCTCCGCGTATGTGACCCTTTCCCTCATGCCTGTCGTACGTGATCTGCGCGTACTCCTGCGCCTGAGGGACTTCCGCAATCTGCTCGCCGTACGGCTGCTCTCCCAGGCGGCGGACGGCGTGTACCAGGTCGCGCTCGCCACCTATGTCGTCTTCTCCCCCGAGAAGCAGACCTCCCCGGCGGCCATCGCCTCGGCCATGGCGGTACTGCTGCTGCCCTACTCGGTGATCGGCCCCTTCGCCGGTGTGCTGCTCGACCGCTGGCGCCGTCGCCAGGTCTTCCTCTACGGCAACCTGCTGCGGTCCTTCCTCGCCTGCATCACCGCCGTACTGATCGTCGCGCACGTGCCCGACTGGCTGTTCTACGCCTCGGCGCTGTCCGTGACCGCGGTCAACCGCTTCGTCCTGGCGGGCCTGGCCGCCTCGCTGCCCCGTGTCGTCGGAGCCGACCAGCTGGTCACCGCGAACGCTCTCTCCCCCACCGCGGGAACCCTCGCGGCCGTGGCCGGCGGAGGGCTGGCCTTCCTCGTGCGGCTGCTCGCCTCCGGCTCCAACGCCCTCGTCGTACTGCTCGGAGCCGGTCTCTACCTGTGTGCGGCCCTGGTCTCCCTGCGCCTGGCCATCGGACTGCTCGGCCCGGACCACCGCGCGGGGCAGGTCCATCCCTCGCTGGCCCAGGGCATCGCCCTCACCGTGCGGGGCATGGCCGAGGGCCTCCGGCATCTGGCCGCCCGGCGCCGGGCGGCCAGGGCTCTCACCGCGATGACCATGATGCGGTTCTGCTACGGCGCCCTGTTCGTCATGCTCCTGATGCTGTGCCGCTACGCCTGGTCGGACACCGAGGCCGAGGGACTCGCCCTCCTGGGCGTCGCCGTCGGCGCCTCGGGGGCCGGATTCTTCGCGGCCGCGGTCGTGACCCCCTGGATGGTGGGGCGGCTGGGCACCCTCGGCTGGATCACCGCCTGCGCGGCGGGCTCCGCCGTCCTGGTGCCGGCCCTCGGCCTCTTCTTCGCTCCGGGGCCGATGCTGGTCGCCGCGTTCGTCCTCGGTCTCGCCACCCAGGGCGCCAAGATCTCCACCGATACCGAAGTGCAGTCGCAGGTGGACGACGACTACCGCGGCCGGGTCTTCTCGGTGTACGACGTGCTGTTCAACGTCGCTTTCGTCGGAGCGGCGGCCGTGGCCGCCCTCATGCTCCCCGTCGACGGACGCTCCGTGGTCCTGCTCGTCTGCGTCTCCGCCCTCTACGCCCTGACCGCGGTGATGCTCGGCCGACGTAGTCGATGTTTCACGTGAAACATCGCCCCTCCCGGTCCGCGGGTATCGATGTTTCACGTGAAACATCGACACCCGCGCCCTGGGGTCAGGCCTGGGCCGCCCACCACTCCTTGAGGGCGATCACCGCGGCGTCATGGCCCATCGGGCCGTTCTCCAGCCGCATCTCCAGCAGGAAGGCGTAAGCCTTGCCGATCACCGGCCCCGGGCCGACGTCCAGGACGCGCATGATCTCGTTGCCATCCAGGTCGGGCCGGATCGCATCCAGCTCCTCCTGCTCCTGGAGCTGCGCGATGCGCTGCTCCAGCCCGTCGTAGGTGCGGGAGAGCGCGTTGGCCTTGCGCTTGTTGCGGGTGGTGCAGTCGGACCGGGTCAGCTTGTGCAGTCGCTCCAGCAGAGGCCCTGCGTCACGGACGTAGCGCCGCACCGCGGAGTCGGTCCACTCGCCGTCCCCGTAACCGTGGAAGCGCAGGTGCAGCTCGACCAGCCGGGACACGTCCTTGATCATGTCGTTGGAGTACTTCAGCGCCGTCAGCCGCTTCTTGGTCATCTTCGCCCCCACCACCTCGTGGTGGTGGAAGGAGACCCGGCCGTCGCTCTCGAAGCGGCGGGTACGGGGCTTGCCGATGTCGTGCAGCAGGGCGGCGAGACGCAGCACGAGGTCCGGGCCGTCCTCCTCCAGCGCGATCGCCTGCTCCAGCACGATCAGCGAGTGGTCGTAGACGTCCTTGTGGCGGTGGTGCTCGTCACTCTCCAGCCGCAGCGCCGGCAGCTCGGGCAGCACCCGGTCGGCCAGCCCGGTGTCCACCAGCAGACCCAGACCGCGACGCGGGTTGGCGGAGAGGATCAGTTTGTTCAGCTCGCCCTGGACCCGCTCCGCGGAAACGATCTCGATCCGCTCGGACATCGCCTTCATGGCCGCCACGACCTCCGGGGCGACCTCGAAGTCCAGCTGCGCCGAGAACCGCGCCGCCCGCAGCATCCGAAGGGGATCGTCGGAGAAGGAGTCCTCGGGAGTCCCGGGGGTGCGCAGCACGCCCGCGGCCAGGTCTTCCAGGCCACCGTGCGGGTCGATGAACTCCTGCTCGGGCAGGGCGAGAGCCATGGCGTTGACCGTGAAGTCACGGCGCACGAGGTCCTCGTCGATCGAGTCTCCGTAGGAGACCTCCGGCTTGCGCGACGTCCGGTCGTAGGCCTCCGACCGGTAGGTCGTCACCTCGATCTGGAAGTTCCGCACGGCGTCCCCGACGCGCGCGTTCTTCTGGGCCCCTACGGTGCCGAAGGCGATGCCGACGTCCCAGACGGAGTCGGCCCACGGCCGGACGATCTTGAGGACGTCCTCGGGGCGGGCGTCGGTGGTGAAGTCGAGATCGTTGCCGAGACGCCCGAGCAGCGCATCGCGGACGGACCCGCCGACCAGGGCGAGGCGGAAGCCCGCCTCCTGGAACCGGCGGCCGAGCTCGTCGGCGACAGGAGCGACCCGCAGCAGTTCACTGACCGCACGGCGCTGCACCTGACTCAGGGCACTGGGGTTGTCTTCGTTGGCGTTCGGCACAACTGAAAAGGGTACGTGCCCGGCCCACCGGGGACCGCCCCGTTTATCGGGGACCCCGGTACCCGGCCGCCCCGGGCCCGAGCCGATCATGTGGAGCAAGGGGCGGCACTCGCACACAGCGCACCTCGTTACCATTCGTGGACGCACAAAAGACGACCACTGACACTTCTAGGGACGGGCTAGCGCGTGGCCGAGGCGGCAGACATCCAAGGGGCGTCCCCCGCCCCTGTCCGGCGCCGGTGGCTGCGGCGCGCGATCGTCCTGCTCGCCGGGACCCCCGTGCTGGCCGCTCTCGTCTACGCCCCCGCCCTGCAGGCCGAGGCCGCACCGGCCTCCTCCGTGGACGTCCAGCTGGTCTCCATGGCGCCCAGCGCCCCTGTGAAGGGCGACACCCTCACCCTCCAGGGCACCGTGGTCAACACCGGCTCCGAGACGATCACCGACGCCCACGTCGGCCTGCGGGTCGGCCCCGCCCTCTCGGACCGGTCCTCCATCGACGAGACGGCCGACCGCAACGGCTTCCGGGCGGGAACCGACCCGGGCGAGATCGACTCGGCGTACGCGGTGAAGATCGCTTCCCTGCCGTCGAAGGTCACCCAGAACTTCACGCTCACCGTCCCGGTCAGCAAGCTCGAACTGGACAAGGACGGCGTCTACCCGCTCGGTGTCTCGGTGTCCGGGGTCACCGACAGCCGACCGTCCGAGCAGGTGCTGGGCATCAAGCGGACCTTCCTGCCCTGGCAGCCGGAGGCCGCGGGCAAGCGCTCCCAGCTGACCTACGTGTGGCCGCTGATCTCCACCACCCGCGTCACGGCGGAGACCGGCTCCGACGAGCTCCAGACGCCGGTGTTCCTCGACGACTCCCTCTACGAGGAGCTCCGGTCGGGCGGACGTCTGGAGCAGATGGTCACCCTCGGCAAGGACCTGCCGATCACCTGGGTCATCGACCCCGACCTGCTCTACACCGTCGACGCGATGACCAAGGGATACCGGGTCCGCGGCCCCAACGGAAAGACCGTCCAGGGCAAGAACAAGGCCGTCGCCGAGCAGTGGCTGAGCTCCCTGGAGGCGGCCGTCCAGGGCAAGAAGGTCGTCGCCCTGCCCTACGCCGACCCCGACCTCGCCTCCCTCGCCCACCACGGCAAGGACGTCTCCGGCACCCTGGGGCAGCTGCGCCCGGCCACCGACAAGGCGAAGCAGGCCGTCGAGACGGTCCTGCACGTCCCCGCGTCCACGGACTTCTCCTGGCCGGTGAACGGCGCCATCGATCCGTCCATCGTGAACGTCGCCACCTCGGCCGGTGCCCACAACGTCCTGACCCGCAGCGACAGCCTCGTCGAGAGCGGCGCCCTCGGCTACACGCCGTCGGCCGCCCGGCCCATCGGCGCCGGCACCACCGCCGTCGTGGCGGACGCCGAGCTGTCCACCGCGTTCGAGGGCGACATGCTCAACGCAGGGAGCGCCACGCTCGCCGTGCAGCGGTTCCTCGCCCACAGCCTCGCCCTGAACCTGCAGAGGGCCGAGGAACCGCGCAGCTTCGTCGTGGCTCCGCAGCGGATGCCCACGATCAGCCAGGCGCAGAGCATGGCCGCCGCCATACGCGGCCTCCAGGGGGGCCGCTGGACGCAGCCCGCGGACCTGGAGGCAGCGGCCGCCGCCAAGCCCGACCCGGGCGCCACCACCCAGGTGCCGGGTGCCGGTCAGTACCCCGAGGACCTGCGCAAGCAGGAACTGCCGGTGTCGGCCTTCGAGAAGATCCGCACCACGCAGAACACGCTGGACCATTTCAAGGTGATCCTCGCCGCGCCCGACCGCGTGGAGATCCCCTTCGGCAACACCGTCAACCGTGAGATGGCGACCTCCTGGCGAGGACGGCCCGACGAAGCCCGCCTCTACCGGGACCAGGTGCAGGAATACCTGATCGGTCTCACCGAGAAGGTCAAGGTCATCCCCAAGTCCGACGCCACTCTGTCCGGACACAGCGCCACCATCCCCGTCAGCGTCCAGAACAGCCTCGTGCAGGACGTGCACGACCTGGTCCTGCGCGTGAAGTCCGCCAACCCGTCCCGCCTGATGTTCAACGGCAGCGGTCAGGCGGAGCAGCAGGTCACCGTGCAGGGCGATCACACGCAGACCGTGAAGTTCCCCGCCAACGCCACGGCGAGCGGACCCGTCGAAGTCACCGCGCAGCTCTTCACCAAGGACGGCGTCCCCTACGGCAAGGAACGCCGGTTCACCGTCGAGGCCACCGAGATCACTCCCACCGTGATGCTCGTGATCGCCGGCGGCGTGCTCCTGCTGGTCCTGGCGGGCATCAAGATGTACGCCAGCCGCAAGCGTGTCGCGGCGCGCGCCGCCGCCGAGGAGAGCACGCAGCCGAGTGACGAGTCCCTGGACACCGAACCGCAAAGCACCGAGGGGTCCGGCACGAGTGAGACAGTGGACCGTTGAGCGATGCCGTGGCCGGTCGGCCTGGGGACGATGAGGTGGGGTTTCGATGAACGCGCCGTACGACGGTGACCGCGCGCAGGGCACTGGCGGGCCTGCGCCCTCCCAGGGCACTGCCCCGGGCACCCCGGTGCCCGGGCAGGTTCCCGCGCCTGCGCCCGCGCCGGAACACGACCCGTATGTCCAGGATGCCTACGACTACGACCCGTACCGGTCCCAGGACCTGTCCGCCCAGGACCCCGTGGGCGAGGTCCTCTACGACCGTGCCGCGCACCCGCCGCCGCCCCCCGGCACCTTCCAGGAACCCGGTCCGCTGTACGCGGCGCCGGCCGCGCCCCTGTACTCCCCCGATCCGCGCGTCTGGGCCCAGACCCCGCCGCCCGAGCCGGACGGTCCCTCCCGGCACCTGCCGTACGGCGACCACGCCACCACCACCGAGTTCGTGGGCGTGGACTCCCTCGTCACCCGCGCCGCGGAGGATCAGCCCGAGCCGGACGCCTTCGCGCACCTCTACCGGGACCAGGAGGCGGCTCCGCGCACCCCCGTCGAGGACGTTCCTGTCGCCGCCCCGGCGCCGGCCAAGCCCGCCGGACGCGCCGCGAGCCTGCTCAAATCCAGCGCGCTCATGGCCGCGGGAACGATCGTCTCCCGCATCACCGGCTTCCTGAGAACCCTGGTCATCGCCGCGGCGATCGGCGTCGGCACCTTCAACGACACGTACCAGATCGCCAACACGCTGCCCACGATGATCTACGTCCTGGTCGGCGGTGGCGCCCTCAACGCCGTCTTCATCCCGCAGCTGGTCCGCGCGATGAAGAACGACGACGACGGGGGAGAGGCGTACGCCAACCGGCTGCTGACCCTCGTCGTGGTCCTGCTGGCCGGCATCACCACCATCTGCGTCCTGGCCGCGCCGGTGTTCATCACGATGATGTCGCCGAAGATCGCATCCGACCCGCAGCAGATGGACGTGGCCGTCGCGTTCGCGCGCTACTGCCTGCCCACCATGTTCTTCATGGGCGTCCACGTGGTGCTGGGTCAGATCCTCAACGCCCGCGGCCGCTTCGGCGCGATGATGTGGACCCCGGTCCTCAACAACATCGTGGTCATCGCCACCTTCGGCGCCTTCATCTGGGCCTTCGGCGGCTTCACCACCTCCGGGGTCAACGCCACCACCGTCACCCCGGAAGGCGTCCGCCTGCTGGGCCTGGGCACCCTCCTCGGCCTGACCGTCCAGGCCCTCGCGATGCTCCCGTACCTGCGCGACGCCGGCTTCACGCCGCGTCTGCGTTTCGACTGGAAGGGCCACGGCCTCGGCAAGGCGGCCCGTCTGGCCAAGTGGACGTTCTTCTTCGTCCTCGCCAACCAGGTCGGCCTCGTCATCGTCACCCAGCTGGCCACCTGGGCCGGTTCGGTCGCCGAGAAGCAGGGCCACCCCGGTACCGGCATCACCGCCTACAACTACGCACTGCTGTTGTGGCAGATGCCGCAGGCGATCATCACCGTCTCCGTCATGACGGCCGTCCTGCCCCGCATTTCCCGCTCCGCCCACGACGGGGACGCCGCCGCGGTCCGCGACGACATCTCCTACGGGCTGCGCACGTCGGCCGTCGCGATCGTGCCCTGCGCCTTCGCGTTCCTCGCGCTCGGCGTCCCGATGGCCACACTGCTCTACGCGGGCTCCGGCGCCGGCGCCCAGAACATCGGCTACGTCCTGATGGCCTTCGGCCTCGGACTGATCCCGTACTCCGTCCAGTACGTCGTCCTGCGCGGCTTCTACGCCTACGAGGACACCCGCACGCCGTTCTACAACACCGTCATCGTCGCCGCGGTCAACGCGGCGGGCTCGGCGATCTCCTTCTTCGTGCTCCCCGCCCGCTGGGCGGTCGTCGGCATGGCGGCCTCCTACGGTCTCGGTTACGCCGTGGGCGTCGGCGTGGCCTGGCGCCGCCTGCGCACCCGGCTCGGTGGCGACCTCGACGGCGCCCACGTGATGCGCACCTACGCCCGCCTCACCGGCGCCTGCGTCCCGGCCGCCGCCGTGGCCGGAGCGGCCGCGTTCGGCGTCACCCAGTGGCTCGGCAGCGGAGTCCTCGGTTCCGCCACTGCCCTGATCGCCGGCGGTATCGCCCTGGCGGCCGTGTTCCTCATCGCCGCCAAGCGGATGCGGATCGAAGAGCTCAACGCGATGGTCGGAATGGTCCGAGGACGTTTGGGGCGCTGATGCGCACAACCGTCGCCCCCTTTCGTGTGTCGTGCATAGCGTCGGACTGTGGGCACAATTGGCATGGCTTCGCAGACTGGCCTACAGCGCGCAACGGATGGGGAGGCAGGAACGACGGTGGCGGAACGTAGCACGGCTGCCGTCGACGTGGCCGACAACGACGGCGACGAGCCGTCTGCCGCTCAGGCGGTAAGGGCCACGTCCGACGGGGTGGACACCCAGAACGGACGAGCCGCGGACGGACCCATGCCCGAAAAGGACGGCGAACGCACGACCCCGGCCTCCACGGCCGCACCCGAACTCCACAGCGGCCACAAGCTCGCCAGACGGTACCGGCTGGAAGAGTGCGTCACCCGTGTGGACGGATTCAGCAGTTGGCGCGCGATGGACGAGAAGCTGCGCCGCGCCGTGGGCGTGCACCTGATGCCCGCCGACCACGCGCGGGCGCGCTCCGTCCTGGCCGCCGCCCGCTCGTCCGCCCTGCTCGGCGATCCGCGGTTCGTGCAGGTGCTCGACGCCGTGGAAGAGAACGACCTCGTCTACGTCGTCCACGAGTGGCTGCCCGACGCCACCGAACTCACCGCGCTGCTCGCCGTGGGCCCGCTGGAGGCCCATGAGGCCTACCAGCTCGTCAGCCAGGTCTCCCAGGCCATGGCCGCCGCGCACCGCGAGGGGCTCGCGCACCTGCGGCTTACGCCGAGCGCGATACTGCGGACATCCACGGGCCAGTGGCGCATCCGCGGCCTCGCCGTGAACGCCGCGCTGCGCGGCATCACCAGCGAGACCCCGCAGCGCGCCGACACCGAAGCCATCGGCGCGCTGCTGTATGCCGCCCTGACGCAGCGCTGGCCGTACGAGAGCGACGCGTACGGCCTCACCGGTCTGCCCAAGGGGGTCGGCCTGATCGCCCCCGACCAGGTACGCGCCGGGGTCCACCGGGGCCTGGGGGAGCTCGCCATGCGTGCCCTCGCCAACGACGGGGCCACCGCCTCCCGGCAGGAACCGGCCTGCACCACCCCGGAGGAGCTGTCCAAGGCCGTGGCCGCGATGCCCCGCATCCGGCCGCCGGAGCCCGCCTTCACGGCGCCGCCGGAGTACCAGCACACCACCTACCAGCAGGGCAGCTACGGCCGCCCCACGCCGCCCGGCGTGACCACCGTCCAGAGCCTGCCGGTCGCACCCCCGCCGCCGCCCTTGCAGAGCCGTACCGGCCGCGCGCTCAAGTGGGGGGTGGCAGCCCTGCTCATCGCCGCCCTCGGCCTGGGCAGCTGGCAACTGGCCGACACCCTCCTGGAACGCGGCACCCAGAAGGGCGACAGCGGCACGAGCAACACCACCAAGCCGGGCACCGACGACAACGGGGAGGAGAAGAAGGAGCCGACCCCCCTCACGATCACGGGTGCCCAGGAGTACGCCCCGGACGGCAAGCCGCAGAACGCCGAGGACGTCACGAACACGTACGACGGCGACGCCGCTTCCTACTGGCGGACGAAGAGCTACATCGACGGCCCCGAGGTGAAGATCAAGGACGGCCTCGGCATTGTGTACGACCTCGGGTCCGAACAGGACGTCAGCGCAGCCTCGATAGCGCTGAAGTACGGCGGCCCTCACACCACGCTCACCCTCTACGCCACCGACGCCAAGTCCCCCAAGGGCTCCGTCGGCTCCATGTCGAAGATCGCCAGCGTCTCCAGCTCGGATACCAGCCTCCAGCTGACCGCCGAGAAACCCGTCAAGACGCGGTACGTGCTTGTGTGGATCACCGCCATGCCGCAGGCGCCGGCCGATGACTTCAGCGGTTCCGGATACAAGCAGGCCATCACGGATGTGAAGTTCTCGGGCTGACCGCACCACGGGAGGGGCGAACCGTTGAACGACACGACACCCGGCGCGTGCAGCGACCAGGAGCTCCTGGAGCGGCACGCGGCCGGGGATCCTGATGCCTTCGGGGAGCTCGTGCGGCGGCATCGGGACCGGTTGTGGGGCGTGGCGCTGCGGACGCTCGGGGACCGGGAGGAGGCCGCGGACGCCGTGCAGGACGCCCTGGTGTCCGCGTACAGGGCCGCGCACACGTTCCGCGGGGAATCCGCCGTCACCACCTGGCTGCACCGGATCACCGTCAACGCCTGCCTTGACCGTGCCCGCAAGGCCGCCTCGCGCAGGACGGCGCCCCTGGACGACACGGAGCGCCTGGAGCGCCTTCTGGAGCCTCACGAGTCCGCCGAAGCACCCGCGGAGCGGGAGGACCTCCACCGCCAGCTCCTGGCCGCCCTCAGGACCCTCCCGGAGGAGCAGCGAGCCGCCTTGGTCCTCGTCGACATGCAGGGATACCCCGTCGCCGAAGCGGCCGGCATCCTCGACGTGCCCACCGGCACCGTGAAGAGCCGGTGCGCCCGCGGCCGGGCGAAACTCCTGCCGCTCCTCACTCATCTGCGCGCGAATGCCGGGGATAACACCACCGGCGAGGGGGGAAGGAACCGGACGCCGGGCCCGCCCGTCCCACCAGCGGCAGGACCCAGGCAACCAGACCCAGATGCTGTGAAGGGCGGAGGTGGACGACCATGAGCCCTGCGACTGACGCGCCCGGCACGACCGGCACGATCCGGCACCCGGACGTCTCGGAGATCTCCGACCTGACCGAAGGGCTGCTCTCCCCGGCCCGTACGGCGGAGATCCGCCGTCACCTCGACGACTGCGCCCTGTGTGCCGACGTGCACTCCTCCCTGCAGGAGATCCGCGGCCTCCTGGGCACGCTCCCCGGGCCCGCCCGTATGCCCGGCGACATCGCAGGACGCATCGACGCGGCCCTCGCCGCCGAGGCCCTCCTTGACGCGACCCAGCCACGGGACGAAGCCACCCCGGCTCCTCGCCCCCGTACTACAGCCCGCGACGTTTCACGTGAAACATCGCCGACAGGGCACCCGAGCGGCCCCACCGGTCCCGGCCGGCGCCGCGCCCGACGTCGGATCGCTGTTCTGGGCGGCCTGGCCGGCGCTGCCGTCTGCGCTCTCGGCCTCTTCCTGTTCGTCGACTTCTCCGGCGCTCCCCACCCCAACACCGCAGCCTCGGACTCCGCCGCGCACCCTCCCGTCAGCGCACCCGCCGACGGTGCCTACACCGCGCAGGGGCTCGAAGACAGCGTCCAGCGGCTCGTCGCTCCGGGAACGGCCGCCAAGACCGCCCCCGGCGAGCAGAACAACACCTTCGGGATGGACGACACCACCGGCGCTCCCGGTGTCGCTCCCGGGGACAAGCGGGTGGCATCGGCGATCCCGGGCTGCGTCCAGGACGCGACCGGCCGGTCCGAGGCACCGCTCGCCGCCGAACGCGGCAGCTACCAGGGCGATGCGGTCTACCTCCTCGTCCTGCCGCACCCGCAGGACACCTCCCGCGTGGACGCCTACCTCGTCGACACCACATGCGAGAACTCCGGCTCGACAGCCCCGGGAAAAGTCCTCCTGAGGAACAGCTATCCCCGAAGCTGACCCGTTCACCTCCGCACCGCGACGGGTGGGGAATGCCGGCGCCGTAGGATCCGTTGGGTGGGGTGAGAGTCCGCACCGGCCCCCGGTAGGCAGCACGCAGTCCGCAGAGACGAGGAAGAAACCCGTGAGCGACGTTCGAAACGTGATCATCATCGGCTCCGGGCCGGCCGGTTACACCGCCGCCCTGTACACCGCACGCGCTTCGCTCAAGCCGCTGGTCTTCGAAGGCGCCGTCACCGCTGGTGGTGCCCTCATGAACACCACCGACGTGGAGAACTTCCCGGGCTTCCAGGACGGGATCATGGGCCCGGACCTCATGGACAACATGCGTGCCCAGGCCGAGCGCTTCGGCGCCGAGCTGGTTCCGGACGACATCGTGTCCGTGGACCTCACCGGTGAGATCAAGACCGTCACCGACACCGCCGGCACCGTGCACCGCGCCAAGGCCGTCATCGTGACCACCGGCTCGCAGCACCGCAAGCTCGGCCTGCCCAACGAGGACGCGCTCTCCGGCCGCGGCGTCTCCTGGTGCGCGACCTGTGACGGGTTCTTCTTCAAGGACCACGACATCGCCGTCGTCGGCGGCGGCGACACCGCGATCGAGGAAGCCACCTTCCTCTCCCGGTTCGCCAAGTCCGTCACGATCGTCCACCGCCGTGACAGCCTGCGCGCCTCGAAGGCCATGCAGGACCGTGCCTTCGCCGACCCGAAGATCAAGTTCGCCTGGGACAGCGAGGTCGCCGAGATCCACGGCGAGCAGAAGCTCTCCGGCCTCACCCTGCGCAACACCAAGACCGGTGAGACCTCCGAGCTGCCCGTGACCGGCCTCTTCATCGCCGTCGGCCACGACCCGCGCACCGAGCTGTTCAAGGACCAGCTGGACCTCGACGACGAGGGCTACCTCAAGGTCTCCGCCCCCTCCACCCGGACCAGCGTCACCGGTGTGTTCGGCGCCGGCGACGTCGTGGACCACACCTACCGTCAGGCCATCACCGCCGCCGGAACCGGCTGCTCGGCCGCCCTCGACGCCGAGCGCTTCCTCGCCGCCCTCGCGGACGCCGAGAAGGCGGCCCACGCGGCGGTCTGACCGGTCCGATACCGCACCGTCCCTACACCCCACCCCGCAGGAAGAACAAGGAGGCCGCTGTGGCCGGCACCCTCAAGAACGTGACCGACGCCGACTTCGACGCCGAGGTCCTCAGGAGCGACAAGCCCGTACTGGTGGACTTCTGGGCCGCCTGGTGCGGACCGTGCCGCCAGATCGCACCGTCCCTCGAGGCCATCGCCGCCGAGTACGGCGACCAGATCGAGATCGTCAAGCTCAACATCGACGAGAACCCGGCCACCGCCGCCAAGTACGGCGTCATGTCCATCCCGACGCTGAACGTCTACCAGGGCGGCGAGGTCGCCAAGACGATCGTCGGTGCGAAGCCGAAGGCCGCCATCCTGCGCGACCTCTCCGACTTCGTCGAGGTCAAGACCGCCTGACAACGGCAGATGTTTCACGTGAAACGGGCCCGCCCCTTCGAGGGGCGGGCCCGTTTCCGTACGGCGCTCAGAGCGGTCGCAGTGCCGGCTCCTTGCGGGCCGCGCCCAGCAGCCGGTCCAGCGCCAGCTCGACGTCTTCCTTCCAGGACAGGGTGGACCGCAGTTCGAGGCGCAGCCGGGGATGAGCCGGGTGCGGCCGTACGGTCTTGAAGCCCACCGCCAGGAGATGGTCCGCCGGGAGCAGGCAGGCCGGCCCCTCCCACCGCGCATCCCCGAAAGCCTCTATCGCCCGGAACCCCCGGCGCAGGAGGTCCTTGGCCACCGTCTGCACCATGACCCGGCCCAGCCCCTGCCCCTGGTATCCCGGCATGATCCACGCGGTGATCAGCTGCACGGCGTCCGGCGAGACCGGACTCGTCGGGAAGGCGGTGGCCCGGGGGACGTAGGCCGGCGGTGCGTAGAGCACGAAGCCCACCGGCACGTCGTCCACGTAGACCACACGGCCGCAGGACCCCCACTCCAGCAGGACAGCGGAGATCCACGCCTCCTTCTCCTCCGCCGAGGTGCCCGCCTTCACAGCGGCCTCACCGCTGACGGGATCCAGTTCCCAGAAGACGCAGGACCGGCAACGTCGGGGCAGATCCTGGAGGTTGTCCAGCGTGAGCGGTACCAGCCGACGACCCATGACGGCATCGTATCCACTGGTCCCTCGTTCTTCGACAGCAAAGCGAAGGGGCGGACCGCCGGTTGTCACCGGCATGATCCGCCCCTCGGTCCAGCCGGAGATCATTCCCCGGCGAGGCCCTGATCCAGCACCCGGCCCTCGCCCGGCGCCAACGTCCCGAGGATCCGCTCCAGATCCTCCATCGAGGCGAACTCGACGGTGATCTTCCCCTTCTTCTGGCCGAGGTCCACCTTCACCCTGGTCTCGAAGCGGTCCGACAGCCGCGTCGCCAGCTCGCTGAGCGCAGGCGACACCCGGGCGCCGGCACGCGGACCCTTCGGCTTGACCGCACTCGACGGCTCCGAGGCCATCAGCGTCACGATTTCCTCGACCGCACGCACCGACAGCCCCTCGGCCACGATGCGGTGGGCCAGCCGGTCCTGTTCCGCGGAGTCGTCCACCGAGAGCAGCGCCCGCGCATGCCCCGCGGAGAGCACCCCGGCTGCCACTCGGCGCTGCACCGGCGGCGACAGCTTCAGCAGACGCAGGGTGTTCGACACCTGAGGACGCGAACGGCCGATCCGGTCGGCCAGCTGGTCGTGCGTGCAGTTGAAGTCCTGGAGCAGCTGGTCGTAGGCCGCGGCCTCCTCCAGCGGGTTGAGCTGGGCCCGGTGCAGGTTCTCCAGCAGCGCGTCCAGCAGGAGTTTCTCGTCGTCGGTCGCACGGATGATCGCCGGAATGGACTCCAGCCCGGCTTCCCGACAGGCGCGCCAGCGACGCTCACCCATGATCAGCTCATAGCGGCCGGGCGCCGACTGGCGCACCACCACCGGCTGGAGCAGACCCACCTCCTGAATGGAGGTCACCAGCTCGGCGAGCGCGTCCTCGTCGAACACCTCGCGCGGCTGCCGCGGGTTCGGCGTGATGGTGTCCATCGGAAGCTCGGCGAACATCGCTCCCGCCACCACGTTCGCCTCAGGCTCAGGCTCCCGCGCCGGCTCCGGCTCCGGCTCCGGGACGACCGCCGACTCGTCCACGGTGACGACCGCCAGGGATGTTTCACGTGAAACATCGGCCTGCGCCAGCGCCGCGAGCTTCGCCGCCGCGATCCCGCGCTCGGACGTCAGCTCCGGTACCGCCGCCGGCGAGGTGGAACCGGCACTGCTCGTCGGCATCGTCTTCTCCTGCGGAGCCTGCGGGATCAGTGCAGCGAGCCCCCGTCCCAGACCTCTACGTCGCTCACTCACTGGATCCCCTCCACCGCACTCTGCGTGCTGTTCATGCCCGCGCCCAGGTGGGCGTGCTGGGACTCGTACTGCATTCCGACCCCCCGATACGCGATCTCTCGCGCCGCCTCCAGATAGGAGAGGGAACCGCTGGAACCCGGGTCATACGTGAGCACCGTCTGCCCATAGCTCGGCGCTTCGGAAATACGCACCGACCGGGGGATGCTCGTGCGCAGCACCTCCTTGCCGAAGTGGCTGCGCACCTCCTCCGCCACCTGCGATGCCAGCCGCGTCCTGCCGTCGTACATCGTCAGCAGGATGGTCGACACGTGCAAGGACGGGTTGAGGTGGGCCCGCACCAGATCGACGTTGCGCAGCAGCTGACCGAGGCCCTCCAGCGCGTAGTACTCGCACTGGATCGGGATCAGCACTTCGGCGCCCGCGACCAGGGCGTTCACGGTCAGCAATCCGAGGGAGGGGGGACAGTCGATCAGGATGTAGTCGAGAGGCTGGTCGTAGGCCTGGATCGCCCGCTGGAGCCGGCTCTCCCTCGCCACCAGCGACACCAGCTCGATCTCCGCACCTGCCAGATCGATCGTGGCCGGCGCGCAGAAGAGCCCCTCCACGTCCACGACCGGCTGGACGACCTCCAGGAGAGGCCGGCTGTCCACCAGCACGTGGTAGATGGAGGGCACGTCAGCATGGTGGTCGATGCCCAGAGCGGTGGACGCGTTGCCTTGCGGGTCGAGGTCGACCACGAGGACCCGTGCCCCGTTCAGAGCCAGTGAGGCCGCCAGATTCACGGTCGTCGTGGTCTTGCCCACGCCGCCCTTCTGATTGGCGACCACCATGACCCGGGTCTGTTCCGGGCGGGGCATGGCCGCACCGGAGCGTCCCATGGCCTCCACCGCCTGCTGGGCGGCTCGACCGATGGGGGTCTCGTTGTCTACAAGGGGTGGGGGCGATGTTTCACGTGAAACGTCTTCACCCACCGGTTCTGAGCGGGGACCGGGGACCGGGTCGGCCATCGGCCCCGCGAGGTTGGCGTCGGACCGCACGGTGTCACTCTCCTCGACATCAGGCTCGCGATGAACAGAGCCTGCCATGTCACCGGGGTCGCGAACCAGCGGGGCCCGTACTCCTGTGGATGAATCCACCGATGTGGACAACTCCGTCCCCCTTGCGTCTTTGCGCTGGAGGGGCGAGGCGGCCGCACGACCGCGGCTGATGATTCCGTGCAGCAGAGAGCGACGTTTCACGTGAAACACGATGCCCGGACGGAGTCTTCAGGCCTCTACGACACTCCGAAATCCATACCTATAGGGCCCAACACAGACGAAATATCCGCTTGGGCCCCACAGCACCAGAGAATCAACGACGGCGGCGAGCTCGGCCGACCCTGGCAGCCTTAGCCCGCTTGGCCGCGAACCTCACCCCTCCGGGGCTTTCTCCGACCTCGACGCGCACCACCGTCGACTGCGGATCAACCAGGCCCTCGCCCACCTGCAGCACCGAGGTCTTCACCACACCGAGCTTCGTCAGGGCCGTCTTCGCCGTCACCAGCTCCTCCTCGGCGGTGTCGCCCTTGAGCGCCAGCATCTCTCCGTACGGGCGCAGCAGGGGAACGCCCCAGCCGGCCAGTCGGTCCAGAGGAGCCACCGCACGCGCCGTCACCACGTGCACCGGCTGGAGTTTGCCGAGGACCTCCTCGGCCCGCCCGCGCACCACCGTGACGTGGTCGAGGCCCAGCAGTTCCACGGCCTCCTGGAGAAAGGTCGTCCGCCGCAGCAGCGGTTCGAGCAGTGTGATCTTGAGATCCCGTCGCACCAGTGCCAGCGGGATGCCGGGCAGGCCCGCACCGGAACCCACATCGCAGACAGTGACGCCCTGGGGCACCACTTCCGACAGCACCGCGCAGTTCAGCAGGTGCCGCTCCCACAACCGCGGCACCTCACGCGGGCCGATCAGGCCGCGCTTGACTCCCGCGTCCGCGAGCAGCTCCGCATACCGCACAGCTTCCGGGAAAAACTCACCGAACACCGCGCGCGCCTCTTCGGGCGCCTCGGGAAGCTCAGCTGCCTCCGTCACGGGACCGTCCTTCCGTACCTCGTGGTCCTGAAGACCACGTCTTCAGGATGCCGCGTCGTTCACATGCCAGGCTGACAAACATCGGCCCCGCCTGCGACACAGACGGGGCCGAACACACATGCCGGTGATCAGGCCGGGAGCACAACGACGAAGCGCTGCGGCTCCTCGCCCTCGGACTCGCTCCGCAGACCGGCAGCCGCCACGGCGTCGTGGACGACCTTCCGCTCGAACGGGGTCATCGGCGCCAGCTTCAGCGGCTCGCCCGACGCCTTCACGTCCTCCGCGGCCTTGGCGCCCAGGGCCGCCAGCTCCTCGCGCTTCTTCGCCCGGAACCCGGCGATGTCGAGCATCAGCCGGCTGCGGTCCCCGGTCTCCCGGTGCACGGCCAGACGGGTCAGCTCTTGGAGTGCCTCCAGGACCTCACCGTCGCGGCCCACGAGCTTCTGCAGGTCGCGGCTGGCGGAGTCACTGACGATCGACACAGCGGCACGGTCGGCCTCGACGTCCATGTCGATGTCACCGTCGAGGTCGGCGATGTCCAGCAGACCCTCGAGGTAGTCGGCCGCGATCTCACCCTCCTGCTCGAGGCGGGTCAGGGTGTCGCCACTCTCAGCGGCGGCGGTGGTGGTGCCTTCCGTCACGGGAGGGACTCCTTCTTACTTCTTGGGAGAGGGCTTGCTGGGCGTCTGGCGCTGCGACTTCGTCTGCCGCTTCGGCTGCTGCCGCTTGGCGGCACCGCCGCTGGCCGCATCCGAGTCCGCCGTGGTCTCGGAACTCTTGATCACGGAACCGTCCGCCTGAGCGGCCAAGCCCTGCTTCGACAGGGCCGTGATGAACTTCCGCTCGTTGTCGTTGCGGTCCGGACCCTTGGCCACGATGCCGGCGACGATCTTCTTCCTGCCCCGGCCCTTGACCTCACCGTGCGAGGTGGCGTGCTTGAGCAGCCGCGTCAGGTACTGGTCCTGCGCCTTGCTGCCCGGCGTCGGGTTCTGGTTGATCACGTACATCTGCTGACCCATGGTCCAGACGTTGGTGGTCAGCCAGTAGACGAGGACACCGACGGGGAAGTTGATGCCCATGACCGCGAAGATCACCGGGAAGATGTACATCAGCATCTTCTGCTGCTGCATGAACGGCGTCTTGACCGACAGGTCGACGTTCTTCTGCATCAGCTGACGCTGGGTGTAGAACTGCGACAGCGACATCATGATGATCATGACCGCGGTCACGATGCGGACGTCCGTGAGCGTGGCCCCCAGGGCCGCGACCTTCTCGGGGCTGTCCATGAACTTCGCCGCGATCGGAGCACCGAAGATCTTGGCCGCGCGAGCGCTGTCGACCAGCTGCTGGTCCATCGCGCCGACGGCCTTGCCATCGGCGATGTTCGACAGCACGTGGTAGAGGGCGAAGAAGAACGGGGACTGCGCCAGGATGGGCAGGCACGAGGAGAGCGGGTTGGTACCCGTCTCCTTGTACAGCTTCATCATCTCTTCGGACTGACGCTGCTTGTCGTTCTTGTAGCGCTCCTGGATCGCCTTCATCTTCGGCTGGAGCGCCTGCATGCCACGCGTCGCCTTGATCTGCTTCACGAAGAGCGGGATCAGGCAGATACGGATCAAGATCACCAGGGACACGATGGACAGGCCCCAGGCCCACCCACTCGACTCACCGAAGATCGCCCCGTACATCGAGTGGAACTGGACGATGATCCACGAGACGGGGTAAGTGATAAAGCTGAACAGACTGGCAATCGTGTCCACTAATCAGGCTCCTTGAGCATTGCGAGATCTACGCAACGCACTGCGCAGCTGCTCGTGCCAACGCGGGCGTTTACGGGGTGGGACATGGTCCACACCGCCCGGGGACCACGGATTGCACCGCAGGATCCGCCAGGCGGTCAGCGCTGTCCCCTTCACCGCACCATGCCGGTCGATGGCCGTGTACCCGTAGTGCGAACACGACGGGTAGTAGCGGCACACCGGCCCGAGCAGCGGACTGATCGTCCACTGGTACAGCTTGATCAAAGCGAGCAGCGGGTACTTCATCGAGCCACGCCTCCCAGGAGCCGCACCAGAGCGGCATCCAGGTCCCGGGCCAGTTCATCGGGGCCGGCATCACCCGCTCCGGGCAACGCTCGTACCACCACCAGGCTACCGGCGGGCAGCTGTGAGAGCCGCTCGCGGACCAGGTGGCGAAGGCGACGCTTCACCCTGTTCCGTACGACGGCGTTGCCCACGGCCTTGCTGACGACGAAACCCGCACGCGACGAGGGATCGATCTCCCCCGACTCGTGCGGGTCCGTTGCACCGCTTGTACGTAGGTGGACGACGAGGAGTGGGCGACCGGCCCGGCGTCCTCGGCGTACCGCGCTCGCGAAGTCCTCGCGCCGCCTCAGCCGATTCTCGGGAGACAGCACGACGTCACGACCTGCGCGTTGTTACGCGGAAAGGGCGGCGCGGCCCTTGGAACGGCGGTTCGCCAGGATCGCGCGACCGGCACGGGTACGCATCCGCAGGCGGAAGCCGTGGGTCTTGGCACGACGGCGGTTGTTCGGCTGGAAGGTGCGCTTGCTCACTCGGGGGCTCCAGAGAATGAATCGTTGTGGCGGGACATCGCCTGGCTGTCACCGTGCGCCCACGAGGAAACTCGCGTGTTCGCCCGAGTGGCACCGCTAATTGATCACTATCAGTGACCTTCGCCCATCGGTAGGCAGGCGGCAGCAGCCATCGACAACTCGACCTCGTTACGGTACGCGCGGCTACGCCATCCGGTCAAACCGAGCCTGCCCGACCCCGCACTGTGCACAGGCTGTGGACAACGACTTGAACCGCAGCCTCTGGCCTGACTACCGTTGCCTGACCCCGGATTTTTTGTCCCGACCGTCCCAAAGAACCACACATTCGTGGGACCCCTGTGAGAGAGCGTGCTCTGTGGCTGACGTACCTGCCGATCTTGCCGCAGTGTGGCCAAGGGTGCTGGAAAAGCTCCTCGGGGAGGGACAGCCGGGCATCGAGCCCAAGGACAAGCAGTGGGTCGAGCGGTGCCAGCCCCTGGCCCTCGTCGCCGACACCGCCCTCCTGGCCGTCCCCAATGAATGGGGAAAGCGCGTCCTCGAAGGCCGCCTCGCCCCGCTGATCAGCGATGCGCTCAGCCGCGAGTGCGGCCGCCCCATCCGGATCGCCATCACCGTGGACGACTCGGCCGGCGAACCCGCCCCCTCCGCCCCGCCCGCCCCGCAGCAGGGCGGCTACGAGCCGTACGGCGGCCAGCGCCAGGGCGGCGGCGGCCCCGGCGGCGGCCCCGCGGACGACCAGCTCCCCACGGCGCGCCCGGCCTATCCGGACTACCAGCAGCCGCGCCCCGAGCCCGGCGCCTGGCCCCGCGGCGGCCAGCAGGACGACTACGGCTGGCAGCAGCCGCGCCTGGGCGGCTTCCCCGAGCGCGACCCCTACGCCTCCCCGCAGCCGGGCTACCTCCAGCAGGCGGAACCCTCGGGCTACGACCAGCAGCAGTACGACCAGGGCTCCTTCGACCAGCAGCCGTACGAACAGCAGCCGTACGAACAGCAGCAGTACGAGCAGTCCCCGTACGAGCAGCAGCAGTCGCACCAGTCCCACCAGGCGCACCAGAGCCATCAGTACGAGCAGCAGTCCTACGAGCAGCCGGCCTCCCGCCAGGCCCCCGGCCGGCCGGCAGCGCCGCCGGCGCCGTCCGGCGGCTCCACCTCGGGCCCGCTGGAGCCGACCGCCCGGCTCAACCCCAAGTACCTCTTCGACACCTTCGTGATCGGAGCGTCCAACCGCTTCGCGCACGCCGCCGCGGTGGCCGTGGCCGAAGCGCCGGCGAAGGCCTACAACCCCCTCTTCATCTACGGGGAGTCGGGCCTGGGCAAGACGCACCTGCTGCACGCCATCGGGCACTACGCGCGGAGCCTCTACCCCGGCACCCGCGTGCGGTACGTGAGCTCCGAGGAGTTCACGAACGAGTTCATCAACTCGATCCGCGACGGCAAGGGCGACGCGTTCCGCAAGCGCTACCGCGAGATGGACATCCTGCTCGTCGACGACATCCAGTTCCTCGCGAGCAAGGAGTCGACGCAGGAGGAGTTCTTCCACACCTTCAACACGCTCCACAACGCCAACAAGCAGATCGTCCTCTCCTCCGACCGGCCGCCCAAGCAGCTCGTCACCCTCGAGGACCGGCTCCGCAACCGCTTCGAATGGGGCCTGATCACGGACGTCCAGCCGCCCGAGCTGGAGACCCGCATCGCGATCCTGCGCAAGAAGGCCGTCCAGGAGCAGCTCAACGCCCCGCCGGAGGTACTGGAGTTCATCGCCTCCCGCATCTCGCGCAACATCCGCGAGCTGGAGGGGGCGCTGATCCGGGTCACGGCCTTCGCGAGCCTCAACCGCCAGCCGGTCGACCTGGGCCTCACCGAGGACGTCCTCAAGAACCTCATCCCCGGCGGCGAGGACAGCGCACCGGAGATCACGGCCACCGACATCATGGCGGCCACCGCGGACTACTTCGGTCTGACCGTGGACGACCTGTGCGGCTCCTCGCGCAGCCGGGTCCTCGTCACCGCCCGGCAGATCGCGATGTACCTGTGCCGGGAGCTCACCGACCTGTCCCTGCCGAAGATCGGGGCGCAGTTCGGCGGCCGCGACCACACCACGGTCATGCACGCGGACCGCAAGATCCGCGCGCTCATGGCCGAGCGGCGGTCCATCTACAACCAGGTCACCGAGCTCACCAACCGCATCAAGAACGGCTGACAGGCCCCTTCAAACGCTTTTCGAGGGCGCTCCCGGTCCACAACGGGGGCGCCCTTCTTCGTGCGTGCGCCCCTGACCTGTTCGAATACGCCCCCCGCGGAGCAACTCATCCACAGATTCGGCGACTTTCTTCCGTCCACACCCTGGGGACCGCCCGCGTCACCCACAATCTGTCCACAGGGCTGCCTGGTGAGGATCCATCAGCCCTGGTCAGCACCCTGTGGATTTGTGCGCAAGCGCTATCCACAGCCTGTGGACGAAAATCTTCTCCACAGCCCTGTCCACGACGTTGTCCACCGCCACCCCACAGGTTCCCTCATGCTGTGCACAGGTTCTGCGGACTTCTCCACACCCTTGTCCACTGTTCGGCAACCCGCCACCCCCTCTCACCGCCCGGAGTGAAAGCCGTCACACGGATGTAGACGTTTGGGCTGTGGAGTACCGGGGGAAAGCTGGGGACACACCTGTGGAGTAACCAGGGGCACCTGGGGACAGCCTGTGCAGAACTTTTCGTTCTCCACAGGAGCACCGGGTTGTCCACCGGCGCCACCCACAGGCCCGGTGGATAAAAAATGCGGTCTGACCTGCGACGACGGGCTTATCCACCGTTTCCACAGGCCCTACTACTACCCCCATGGAGAGTTAGGCCGGTTTCGGTTTTCAAGCAGGCCCTGTGCACAACTCGTCGGTCGCCCGCCCCGACGCTCCGCTCCCGACTTGACCGCCGGCCGCACCGAGTGTCGGCGCCGTACGTCAGACTGGTCCCCGGCATCGGTCGAGGCATCGACGAGCCGACGACGAAGGCCGGCAGACGAGCGAGCAACAGCAGGAGGCGGTTCCGGTGAAGATCCGGGTGGAGCGCGACGTACTCGCGGAGGCGGTGGCCTGGGCGGCCCGCAGCCTCCCGGCCCGGCCGCCGGTGCCCGTCCTCGCGGGCCTGCTGCTCAAGGCCGAGGAAGGCACCCTGAGCCTCTCCGGCTTCGACTACGAGGTCTCGGCGCGGGTCTCGGTCGAGGCGGACGTGGAGGAGGACGGCACCGTCCTCGTCTCCGGCCGGCTGCTCGCCGACATCTGCCGCGCCCTCCCCAACCGCCCCGTGGAGATTTCCACAGACGGTGTACGGGCGACCGTGGTCTGCGGTTCCTCGCGGTTCACCCTCCACACCCTGCCTGTGGAGGAGTACCCGGCCCTGCCGCAGATGCCCACCGCGACCGGCACCGTGCCCGGCGAGGTCTTCGCCGCCGCCGCCAAGCAGGTCGCCACCGCCGCGGGCCGCGACGACACGCTGCCGGTGCTGACGGGTGTCCGCATCGAGATCGAGGGCGACCGCGTCACCCTGGCCTCCACCGACCGCTACCGCTTCGCGGTCCGCGAGTTCCTGTGGAAGCCCGAGAACCCGGAGGCGTCGGCCGTGGCCCTGGTGCCCGCCAAGACGCTCCAGGAGATCGCCAACTCGCTGACCAGCGGTGACACCGTCACTCTGGCGCTTTCCGGCTCCGGCGCGGGCGAGGGCCTGATCGGTTTCGAGGGCGCCGGCCGCCGCACCACCACCCGGCTCCTCGAGGGCGACCTGCCCAAGTACCGGACGCTCTTCCCGACGGAGTTCAACTCCGTCGCCGTGATCGAGACCGCGCCGTTCGTCGAGGCCGTCAAGCGCGTGGCCCTGGTGGCCGAGCGCAACACCCCCGTCCGCCTGAGCTTCGAGCAGGGGGTGCTGATCCTGGAGGCCGGCTCCTCCGACGACGCACAGGCTGTGGAAAGGGTCGACGCGCAGCTCGACGGCGACGACATCTCGATCGCCTTCAACCCGACCTTCCTGCTGGACGGCCTCAGCGCGATCGCGTCCCCGGTGGCCCAGCTCAGCTTCACCACGTCGACCAAGCCCGCGCTCCTCAGCGGCCGCCCCGCGGTCGACGCGGAGGCCGACGAGGCCTACAAGTACCTGATCATGCCGGTGCGCCTGTCCGGCTGACGCCCCACCCGTCGACGCCGGGCCCGGTCTCGCACGCTGCTGCGGACCGGGCCCGCCGTCGTCCACAGGCTGGGGAGGGCTCCGGGAGAACCGGAAAGCCGGAAAGCCGGACCGGTCGCATGGAGCGCCCGCGGGGCCCGTCGCCGCGGCCCGGCGTAGGCTCGGACCCGGTGGGAGGCCCCCGCCCGTCCCGCGCGGACACGTGCCGGGGCAGCCCCGGCAAAGACGGCCACAACGCTTAAGGAACCACCTGATGGAGCTTGGTCTCGTCGGTCTCGGCAAGATGGGCGGCAACATGCGCGAGCGCATCCGCCGCGCAGGCCACACCGTCATCGGATACGACCGCAACCCGGACCTCGCGGACGTCCACAGCCTCCGGGAACTCGTGGACAGCCTGCAGGCCCCCCGCGTCGTGTGGGTGATGGTCCCCGCCGGCGCTGCGACGCAGTCCACCGTCGACGAGCTGGCCGAGCTGCTCTCGATCGGCGACATCGTCGTCGACGGCGGCAACTCCCGCTGGACGGACGACGAGAAGCACGCCGAGGAGCTGGCGGCCAAGGGCATCGGTTTCGTCGACTGCGGTGTCTCCGGCGGTGTGTGGGGCCTGGAGAACGGCTACGCCCTGATGTACGGCGGCGCCAAGGACCACGTCTCCCGCGTCCAGCCGATCTTCGACGCCCTCAAGCCCGAGGGCGACTTCGGCGCCGTGCACGCCGGCAAGGTCGGCGCGGGCCACTTCGCGAAGATGGTCCACAACGGCATCGAGTACGCCATGATGCAGGCCTACGCCGAGGGCTGGGAGCTCCTGGAGAAGGTGGACTCGGTCACCGACGTCCGCGAGGTCTTCCGCTCCTGGCAGGAAGGCACCGTGATCCGCTCCTGGCTGCTGGACCTGGCCGTGAACGCCCTCGACGAGGACGAGCACCTGGAGCAGCTGCGCGGCTTCGCGCAGGACTCGGGCGAGGGCCGCTGGACGGTGGAGGCGGCGATCGACAACGCCGTGCCGCTGCCCGCGATCACGGCCTCGCTGTTCGCGCGGTTCGCCTCGCGGCAGGACGACTCGCCGCAGATGAAGATGATCGCCGCGCTGCGCAACCAGTTCGGCGGCCACGCGGTCGAGAAGAAGTAGCAGTTCAGCAGCACAGCACCAGAGAGCAGTGGAAAGCCGGGGGAGGTCGGCGCCGTATGCATGTCTCGCATCTCTCATTGGCCGACTTCCGCTCGTACGCCCGGGCCGAGGTTCCCCTCGACCCGGGCGTCACGGCTTTCGTGGGGCCCAACGGCCAGGGCAAGACCAACCTCGTCGAGGCGGTCGGCTACCTGGCGACCCTCGGCAGCCACCGCGTCTCCTCGGACGCCCCGCTCGTCCGCATGGGCGCGGACCGGGCCGTGATCCGCGCGGCCGTCACCCAGGGCGAGCGCCAGCAGCTCGTCGAGCTGGAGCTGAACCCCGGCCGCGCCAACCGGGCCCGGATCAACCGGTCCTCGCAGGTCAGACCGCGGGACGTGCTGGGGATCGTGCGGACGGTGCTGTTCGCGCCGGAGGACCTGGCCCTGGTCAAGGGCGATCCGGGCGAGCGGCGGAAGTTCCTCGACGACCTGGTCACGGCGCGTTCGCCGCGGATGGCCGGGGTCCGCTCGGACTACGAGCGCGTGCTCAAGCAGCGCAACACCCTGCTGAAGTCCGCGGCGATGGCCCGCCGCCACGGCGGCCGCTCGATGGACCTGTCCACCCTCGACGTGTGGGACCAGCACCTCGCGCGCGCGGGCGCGGAGCTGCTGGCGCAGCGCCTCGACCTGATCGCGACGCTGCTGCCGCTGGCGGACAAGGCGTACGAGCAGCTCGCGCCCGGCGGCGGCCCGCTGGGGCTGACGTACAGGAGCTCGGCCGGCGAGAGCGTCGACCGTGGTGCGGCGCGCGGCCGGGAGGCGTTGTACGAGGTGCTCCTCGCCGCGCTCGGGGAGGTGCGCAAGCAGGAGATCGAGCGGGGCGTGACGCTGGTCGGCCCGCACCGCGACGACGTGCTCCTGCGGCTGGGCGAGCTGCCCGCCAAGGGCTACGCCAGCCATGGGGAGTCCTGGTCGTACGCGCTGGCCCTGCGGCTGGCCTCCTACGAGCTGCTGCGCTCGGAGGGCAGCGAGCCGGTGCTGGTCCTGGACGACGTGTTCGCGGAACTGGACGCGCGGCGCCGGGAGCGGCTGGCGGAGCTGGTGGCGCCGGGTGAGCAGGTACTGGTGACGGCGGCCGTGGACGACGACGTCCCCGGTGTGCTGGTGGGAGCGCGGTTCGGGGTGTCCGGCGGTGAGGTGACCCGGTTGTGAACGAGCACGGCAAGGATCCGCGGCAGGACGAGGATCCGCGGCAGGGCCGCAGGACCCCGGAGGCCTCCGGGGTGGACCTGGCCCGCCAGGCCCTCGCGGCGGCCCGCGAGCAGGCGCGGGCCCGGGGCAACGCGGCGGCCGGCCGCAAGCGCCAGCAGCAGCCGGGGCTGCGTTCGGGCGCCCGCGCGGACGGCCGGGACCCGATGCCGCTGATGGCGGCGCTGGACCGGCTGCGCACCGAGCGCGGCTGGGAGATGCCGATGGCCGTGGCGGGCGTGATGGAGCGCTGGCCGGAGATCGTCGGCCCGGAGATCGCGGCGCACTGTGAACCGCAGCGGTACGAGAACCGTGAGCTTGTCGTGAGGTGCGACTCCTCGGCGTGGGCGGCGCAGCTGAAGCTGCTGGCCCCGCAGCTGGTGGCGCGGCTGAACGCGGATCTGGGGCAGGGCACGGTCCGCCTGATCAAGGTGCAGGGACCGGGCGGACGCCCGAAGGGGTACGGCCCCTGGCGGGCTCCGGGGAGCACCGGACCCGGCGATACCTACGGGTGAGTAGCACCCGTGGGCGGCCGGCGTGCCCGCGTCGGCGGGTGGCGTCCCTCACGGTAGCCGGAGGTTGACAGGCCGAAGCGCTGGGTGCCCGTGTGAGCCTCTTTGAGCCCCTGTCCGGATGTGGGGAGTCGGAGAGAGGAGGTTCAGGGCGGCACATGCGGACTCAGGTACCGGCAAACCCCCATTCATGTCCGTGGTACCGGTAGACTGGAGCCAATCCCGCCCATTTGCGGGATCACGCAGACAACGCAGATCGACGCGGCCGCTCCGCTGGCGCACTTGCTGGGTCCGGAGCAGGGGCTGCGCTGTGCCAGAAAGGGCGCTTCGTGGCCGATTCCGGCGACTCCAACGAGAAGAATTACGACGCCAGTGCGATCCAGGTCCTCGAGGGCCTGGACGCGGTCCGCAAGCGGCCGGGTATGTACATCGGCTCGACGGGTGAGCGTGGTCTGCACCACCTCGTCTACGAGGTCGTCGACAACTCGGTCGACGAGGCCCTGGCCGGGCACGCGGACACCATCGACGTGACGATCCTCGCCGACGGCGGGGTGCGCGTCGTGGACAACGGCCGCGGTATCCCGGTCGGCATCGTTCCGTCCGAGGGGAAGCCGGCCGTCGAGGTCGTCCTGACGGTCCTGCACGCGGGCGGCAAGTTCGGCGGCGGCGGCTACGCCGTCTCCGGCGGTCTGCACGGCGTCGGCGTGTCCGTGGTGAACGCCCTGTCGACCAAGGTCGCGGTCGAGGTCAGGACGGACGGCCACCGCTGGACCCAGGACTACAAGCTCGGCGTGCCGACGGCCCCGCTGGCCAAGAACGAGGAGACGGCCGAGACCGGCACCTCGGTCACCTTCTGGGCCGACGGCGACATCTTCGAGACGACCGAGTACTCCTTCGAGACGCTGTCGCGGCGCTTCCAGGAGATGGCCTTCCTCAACAAGGGCCTGACCCTGTCGCTGACGGACGAGCGCGAGTCGGCGAAGGCCACGGTCGGCGCGGACGACCCCGACGCGGACACGGCCGAGCCCACCGCGCGCACGGTGAAGTACTACTACGAGGGCGGCATCGTCGACTTCGTGAAGTACCTCAACTCGCGCAAGGGCGAGCTGATCCACCCGACCGTCATCGACGTCGAGGCCGAGGACAAGGAGCGCATGCTCTCGGTCGAGATCGCGATGCAGTGGAACTCGCAGTACACCGAGGGGGTCTACTCCTTCGCGAACACGATCCACACGCACGAGGGCGGCACCCACGAGGAGGGCTTCCGCGCGGCGCTGACCGGTCTGGTCAACCGCTACGCGCGGGACAAGAAGCTGCTCCGCGAGAAGGACGACAACCTCGCCGGCGAGGACATCCGCGAGGGTCTGACGGCGATCATCTCGGTCAAGCTGGGCGAGCCCCAGTTCGAGGGGCAGACGAAGACCAAGCTGGGCAACACGGAGGCCAAGACCTTCGTGCAGAAGGTCGTCCACGAGCACCTCAACGACTGGTTCGACCGCAACCCGGTCGAGGCCGCGGACATCGTCCGCAAGGCCATCCAGGCGGCGACGGCCCGCGTCGCGGCCCGCAAGGCCCGCGACCTGACGCGCCGCAAGGGCCTGCTGGAGAGCGCCTCCCTGCCGGGCAAGCTGTCCGACTGCCAGTCGAACGACCCCACCAAGTGCGAGATCTTCATCGTCGAGGGTGACTCCGCCGGCGGTTCGGCGAAGTCCGGCCGCAACCCGATGTACCAGGCCATCCTGCCGATCCGGGGCAAGATCCTGAACGTCGAGAAGGCACGCATCGACAAGATCCTGCAGAACACCGAGGTCCAGGCGCTGATCAGCGCCTTCGGCACCGGTGTGCACGAGGACTTCGACATCGAGAAGCTCCGCTATCACAAGATCATCCTGATGGCGGACGCCGACGTCGACGGCCAGCACATCAACACCCTCCTGCTGACCTTCCTGTTCCGCTTCATGCGGCCGCTGGTCGAGGCCGGTCACGTGTTCCTGTCCCGTCCGCCGCTCTACAAGATCAAGTGGGGTCGCGACGACTTCGAGTACGCGTACTCGGACCGCGAACGCGACGCGCTGGTGGAGCTCGGCAAGCAGAACGGCAAGCGGATCAAGGAAGACTCGATCCAGCGCTTCAAGGGTCTGGGCGAGATGAACGCCGAGGAACTGCGCGTCACCACCATGGACGTGGACCACCGCGTCCTCGGCCAGGTCACGCTGGACGACGCGGCGCAGGCCGACGACCTGTTCTCGGTGCTGATGGGTGAGGACGTCGAGGCGCGGCGCTCCTTCATCCAGCGCAACGCCAAGGACGTCCGCTTCCTCGACATCTGAGTCGGCTCCGCTGACCGCCGCCTGAAAGGACTTCTGACCAGCAATGGCCGACGAAACCACTCCCACCGCAGAGAACCCCGCGGAGGAGCAGCCGCAGCTGCGCATCGAGCCCGTCGGGCTCGAGACGGAGATGCAGCGCTCCTACCTCGACTACGCGATGTCCGTCATCGTCTCGCGCGCCCTGCCGGACGTGCGCGACGGCCTCAAGCCGGTGCACCGCCGCGTGCTGTACGCGATGTACGACGGCGGCTACCGGCCCGAGAAGGGCTTCTACAAGTGCGCCCGCGTCGTCGGCGACGTCATGGGCACCTACCACCCGCACGGTGACAGCTCCATCTACGACGCCCTGGTCCGCCTGGCCCAGCCGTGGTCGATGCGCATGCCGCTGGTGGACTCCAACGGCAACTTCGGCTCCCCGGGCAACGACCCGGCGGCCGCGATGCGCTACACCGAGTGCAAGCTCATGCCGCTGGCCATGGAGATGCTCCGGGACATCGACGAGGAGACCGTCGACTTCCAGGACAACTACGACGGCCGCAACCAGGAGCCCACCGTCCTGCCGGCGCGCTTCCCGAACCTGCTGATCAACGGCAGCGCCGGTATCGCGGTCGGCATGGCCACCAACATCCCGCCGCACAACCTGCGCGAGGTCGCGGACGGCGCGCAGTGGTACCTGGCCAATCCGGAGGCCACGCACGAGGAGCTCCAGGACGCGCTCATCGAGCGCATCAAGGGCCCGGACTTCCCGACCGGCGCCCTGGTCGTGGGCCGCAAGGGCATCGAGGAGGCGTACCGGACCGGTCGCGGCTCCATCACGATGCGCGCGGTGGTGGCGGTCGAGGAGATCCAGAACCGCCAGTGCCTGGTGGTCACGGAGCTCCCCTACCAGACCAACCCCGACAACCTCGCGCAGAAGATCGCCGACCTGGTCAAGGACGGCAAGGTCGGCGGCATCGCCGACGTCCGCGACGAGACGTCCTCGCGGACCGGCCAGCGCCTGGTGATCGTCCTCAAGCGCGACGCCGTCGCCAAGGTCGTGCTGAACAACCTCTACAAGCACACCGACCTGCAGACGAACTTCGGCGCGAACATGCTGGCACTGGTGGACGGCGTGCCGCGCACGCTGTCGATCGACGCCTTCATCCGCCACTGGGTGACGCACCAGATCGAGGTCATCGTCCGTCGTACGCGCTTCCGCCTGCGCAAGGCGGAGGAGCGCGCGCACATCCTGCGCGGTCTGCTCAAGGCGCTGGACGCGATCGACGAGGTCATCGCGCTGATCCGGCGCAGCAACACCGTCGAGATCGCGCGCGAGGGCCTGATGGGCCTCCTGGAGATCGACGAGATCCAGGCGAACGCGATCCTGGAGATGCAGCTCCGCCGCCTCGCGGCCCTGGAGCGCCAGAAGATCGTCGCCGAGCACGACGAGCTTCCAGGCCAAGATCAACGAGTACAACGCGATCCTGGCCTCGGAGGAGCGCCAGCGCTCCATCGTCAGCGAGGAACTGGCCGCGATCGTCGAGAAGTTCGGCGACGACCGGCGTTCGAAGCTGGTGCCCTTCGACGGTGACATGTCCATCGAGGACCTGATCGCCGAAGAGGACATCGTCGTCACGATCACGCACGGCGGCTACGTCAAGCGCACCAAGACCGAGGACTACCGCTCGCAGAAGCGCGGCGGCAAGGGCGTGCGCGGCACGAAGCTGAAGCAGGACGACCTGGTCGACCACTTCTTCGTCTCCACCACGCACCACTGGCTGCTGTTCTTCACGAACAAGGGCCGGGTCTACCGGTCCAAGGCGTACGAGCTGCCGGACGCCGGCCGCGACGCCCGCGGTCAGCACGTCGCGAACCTGCTGGCCTTCCAGCCGGACGAGAAGATCGCGCAGATCCTCGCCATCCGCGACTACGAGGCGGCGCCCTACCTGATCCTGGCCACCAAGGGCGGCCTGGTGAAGAAGACGGCGCTGAAGGACTACGACTCGCCCCGTTCGGGTGGCGTGATCGCGATCAACCTGCGGGAGACCGAGGACGGCAGCGACGACGAGCTGATCGGCGCCGAGCTGGTGTCCGCCGAGGACGACCTGCTGCTGATCAGCAAGAAGGCGCAGTCGATCCGCTTCACGGCGACCGACGACGCGCTGCGCCCGATGGGCCGTGCGACGTCGGGCGTGAAGGGCATGAGTTTCCGAGAAGGAGACGAACTGCTCTCGATGAGCGTCGTCCGGCCCGGTACGTTCGTCTTCACCGCGACCGACGGCGGCTACGCCAAGCGGACGCCGGTCGACGAGTACCGCGTCCAGGGTCGTGGTGGTCTGGGTATCAAGGCCGCGAAGATCGTGGAGGACCGCGGGTCGCTCGTCGGGGCGCTCGTGGTGGACGAAACGGACGAGATTCTCGCCATCACGCTCAGCGGTGGTGTGATTCGCACGCGCGTCAATGAAGTCAGGGAGACCGGCCGTGACACCATGGGCGTCCAGCTGATCAACCTGGGCAAGCGCGATGCCGTGGTCGGCATCGCCCGTAACGCCGAGGCCGGTCAGGAAGCTGACGAGGTCGAGGTCGACGAGAACGAGACCGAGGCGGCCGACGCACCGGCCGCCGAGGCCGCCGAGGGCACGCAGCCTTCGGCCGGGGAGCACGAGGAGTAAGTCGTGAGTGGAGCCACGGGCGCCGGACCGGCCAAGACTGGAGCGAACGGTGCCCGTGGCCCCGCCGCGGACTCCCAGGGGGGAACCGTGACGGACACCCGAGGGCCGAAGGCGCCGGAGGAGACCGGGGCCGAGGCCGTCGCAGGCGCGGACAAGCCCGCGCAGCCGTACCAGCCGCCGCAGGCCTACGCGGCGCCCGCGGGCCCGGGTGCGCCGCGCGGCGGCGGTGCGCCCGCCACCCAGCGCAAGCCGCGCACGCCGGTCCGTACGGCCCCCAGGACGCGCAAGGCGCGGCTGCGGGTGGCCAAGGCCGATCCGTGGTCGGTGATGAAGGTCAGCTTCCTGCTGTCGATCGCGCTGGGCATCTGCACGATCGTGGCGGCGGCCGTGCTGTGGATGGTCATGGACGCCATGGGCGTCTTCTCGACCGTCGGCGGCACCATCAGCGAGGCGACCGGGTCGAACGAGGGCAACGGCTTCGACCTGCAGGCGTTCATGTCGCTGCCGCGCGTGCTGATCTTCACGTCGGTGATCGCGGTGATCGACGTGGTGCTGGCGACGGCACTGGCGACGCTGGGCGCGTTCATCTACAACCTGTCGGCCGGCTTCGTCGGCGGCGTCGAGCTCACCCTCGCCGAGGACGAGTAGGCCTCCCGGAGGAGCGGCTGCGAGGGGTCGGATGACCTGCGCAGACGCCCCCCGGGAACGGATTTTGGCCTGACCGGGTCTGTGCGCTAATCTTCAGGAGTCAGCGCGCAGCGCGGATGGGGCTATAGCTCAGTTGGTTAGAGCGCATCCCTGATAAGGATGAGGCCACAGGTTCAAATCCTGTTAGCCCCACAGTGTCGAAGACCCCCAGGCCAAGGCCTGGGGGTCTTCGTCGTTGGGCCAGTTGGCGCACCGGCAGGTCACCGATCGGTATCGGTCGGTGTGTATTGTTGGGCGCCAGAAGTCCCCTACGTCAACGAAAGACGAGGTCGCGCGGTGAAGAAGCTGCTCCTGGTCGCACTGGCCGCCATCGGCGGGCTCCTCGTGTACCGCCAGATCCAGGCGGACCGCGCCGAGCAGGACCTGTGGACGGAGGCAACCGACTCCGTGCCCTCTGGTTCCGGTGTGTGAGACCGAAGGCTGAGTTCATGAAGCCCCGGCTGCCGCTGCGGCCGGGGCTTTGTGCTGTTCTGTGACGAAAACTTGCGTTATGCAAAGATTTGGCTTGCGGTAGCGAACTCGGGGGTCGTGATGGGTCGGGCACGGACGACGGTGTGGGCGGCGGCCCTCAGCATGGCGGTGACCGGTGCGTCCGGCGTCACCGTGACCGCGTACGCCGACGGGACCGCGCCCCGGCCCCTGCCCGTCTACCGCGCCGCCGACGGCGCCCGGCCGGTCGAGGGCGGGCCGTCCACGGCGGACGCCCCGCTCATCGAGGCCGGGAAGACCTACGGGGACACGATCGGGCCCGGTGAGCGCCTCTACCGGCTCGTCCTGGAGAAGGACGGCTCCGACACCTACGTCTCCGCCGTGGTCAGGCCGCCGGCGGGCGCCGAGGTCTCCGGCAGCGACGGCATCGAGGTGGAGCTCATGACCACCGCCGGGCGCTCCTGCCCGGGCAGCACGGGCCGGGCGACCTTCGGCTACGACGCGGTGCCCCTCGCCGCCGCAGGGGTCCGCCGGGGCGCCGAGGACGCCGACTGCGCGCCCGGCGGCGTCTATTACGCGAAGGTCACCCGGACGTCGGCCAAGGATTCCGACCAGAGGCCCTGGCCGCTGGAGCTGAAGGTCCAGCGCGAGCCCGGACGCGCGGCCGGGGGGCCCACCACCGCGCCCAGCGGTCTGCCCACGGGAGCCCCGTCGTTGCCCGGCACCGAGGCCGTGGGCCGGGCCGGCGGCACCGGCTTCAACGACGCGCGGGCCCTGGGCCCGGGCGTGTGGCGCGACGAGATGCGGCCCGGGCAGACCCGCTGGTACCGCGTCCCGCTGGACTGGGGGCAGCAGCTGGGCCTGGGGGCCGAGCTGTCCGCGGCCCGGGTGACGAAGAAGTTCACCTCCGCCTCGGGCGGACTGGCCGTCACCCTCTACACCCCGTACCGGGGCCAGGTCGCGGGCAAGAGCACCTCCTACGACGGGGTGCAGGCCGGGGTGACCCTGGAGAAGACCCCGCCCGTCGGCTACGCGAACCGATTCTCCAGCGACCGCGAGGTCCAGCCGGTGAGCGTCGCGGGCTGGTACTACGTCGCCGTGACGATGGGCGGCAAGGTCGCGGACTTCACCGAGGACGCGGTCCCCGTCCCGCTGACGCTGCGGCTGGAGGTCACCGGGACCCCGGCGAAGGCGCCCGCGTACCAGGGCGATCCGGCCGCGGGCGGCTTCGCCGTCGGGGCGGCCGACCGGGCGGCGGCGCAGGAGGGGCTCACGGCGCCGGAGGCCGCCGAGGCGGCCGGGACCCGCTCGCTGATGCGCGTCGTGGCGGGCGCCGGCTTCGGCACCGGGGCGGTGCTGCTGGCGGTGCTGGGCGGCTGGGTCTGGCTCGGGCGGCGGGGGCGCGGCGCTACATCTGCGTGAGGGCCCAGACGCCGACCGCGAAGCACAGCAGCGCCGCGGCGAGCAGCGAGGCCACCGCCTTCGGCGGGGGCGGGCCGACGGCGCCGCGCGTCCGGACCGGCGCGGCCGCGGGGACGGCCGGCGGGGGCAGGTGGAAGCTGCCCGTCTCCGAAGGCCCGTACGAGGGCGGGGGCCCGTACGCGGGGGCCGGGGCCGCCGGGGTGGCCTGCTGCGGGACGGGGGGCGCCGTGGCGGAGGAGCTGCGGGGGTCGGTACGGACGGGTTCCGCGGCCACCGTCACGGCGGCCGGCCCGCCCGGCGCGGGAGCGCCCGCGGTGGACGGCGGCGCGGCGGCGGGAGGGGACACCGGCGGGGCTGCGGGAGCGGACACCGGCGGGGACGCGGGCGCGGTGGACGGCGGGGTTCCGGGAGCGGGCGGGACCGGTCCCGTCGGGCCGTCGGGGCCGAAGCCGGGCGGGAGCGGGCCGAGTTGGTCGAAGACCTCCACCGGATCCTCGTCCGGGGCGGGCGGGGGCAGCAGTTGGACGGCCTCGGCAAGGGCCTTGCGCGCCCCTGTGGCGGTCCGGAAGCGGCTCTGGGGGTCGGGCTGCAGGAGGTTCGCGATGACGTCCCAGAGCACGGCGGGGACGCCCTGCGGGGCGTCCGGGGTCCCGTGGGCGCGGAAGTGGTCCACCAGCGCCCGGGAGTCGGGTTTGCTGCCCAGGAGCAGGTACAGGGCGACCAGTCCCACGGCGAAGAGGTCCGCGGCGAAGTCGGGCTCGGCGCCCATCAGTTGCTCGGGTGCGAAATAGCCCGGCGTGCCGACCACGTAGTCGGTCTCGGTCAGGCGGGGCTCGCCCTTGCGCATGGAGATGCCGAAGTCGGACAGCCGCAGGTGCGGCCGCCCGCTTCCGGTGGCCTCCAGCAGGATGTTGGCCGGCTTGATGTCGCGGTGCACCACGCCTTCCGCGTGCACGGCAGCCAGGCCCGAGAGGAGCTGGTCGAGCAGCGTGCACACGAAGCGGGGCGGGAGGGCGCCGTAGTCCCCGATCACGTGGGCGAGGGAGCCGCCGCCGACCAGGTCCATGGTGAAGAGGACCTTGTCGTCGTCGGCCGCCCAGCTGGCGGGAGCCAGTACGTGCGGGTGGTCGATCCGCAGCGCCTGCTCCCGGACGAACCGCAGCAGCGTGTGGGCGTCGCTCTGCAAGAGCACCTTCGCGGCGACGTAGCGGCGGCGGCGGTGGTCCCAGGCCCGCCATACGGCACCCGCGCCACCGCGCCCGATCGGATCGATCAGCTCGTACCGGCCGGCGAAGACCTCACCCATCGCTGCGCCCGTCCCCCGTCACCCGTTGTCCGCGTCGTGCGTGTCAGTTCTGGTGCGCCTCGTAGTGGGCGACCGCGTCGGCGGTGCGGCCCGCTCCGTAGACCCTGAGGAACTCTGCCAGTTCCGGATGGCTGGGGGCGAGGCTGTTCGCCGCGTCGATGATGTCGCCGGCCGCGGAGACGGAGCGCAGCAGCGACTGGATCTCGCGGACCACGCGCTTGACGGTGGGTGCGCCGGAGCCGGTGGTGGTCTGGCCGCTGCTGCTGAGGACGGATCCTCCCTGGGTCTTCTTGATCTCGTCCATCCGGTCGGTCGCCTCCGCCGCGCTGACGCTGCCGTCGGCCACCTGTCCGGCGAGGTCCTGGAGGGCCTGGACGCGCTGGACGACCGCAGGGTTGCCGATCTTGGCGCGCTGGCCGCTCATCAGCTGGGACAGCATGGGCGCCGACAGCCCGAGTACGGCAGCGAGACGGGCCTGGTTCAGGCCGAGGTCGTCTATGAGCCGACGGAAGAGCGCTCCCAGCGGCTCCCCGTACCAACTGCGCTGAAGCTCTCTGGCTCTGGCCGTGGCCTCTTGCTGCACTGCGTCCACTCTTACTACTCCCCTTCGCTGGTGCGAACCTCGCGAGCATCTTACGGAGAGTGGTCGCAGGGCGGGAGTCCCTATCATTTTGCGAGATGAGGGGGTAGACCCGGTACTCTGTTCTGCGGAACGACCACATCCCGCACGCGGGAGGGGTGCGTCCAGTTCCGAGGGGCCTTAGCTCAGTTGGTAGAGCGCTGCCTTTGCAAGGCAGATGTCAGGAGTTCGAATCTCCTAGGCTCCACATTCAGATGCTCTCCGACCTGCGGAAACGCGGGTCGGAGGGCATTTTTTTAGTGCCGGTCGGCGGCCGCCGCCCCGGTCTCGACCCCAGCGGTGTCTCCCGGGGGCGTGAGGTCTGCCCGTCCGTTCCCGCCCGGGCTGCCCCCGCGGACCCGCGCAGGGGGCCGGTAGTGCAGGCGTCCATGTCGTTGCCGGGCCGGCGCCCGTCCGAAAGTATGGTGGATACACCTATCGGTGCGGGGCCGCGCGTTCGGGGCAACTCCACGGCCGGTCGGCGGGTTTGGACCGGCTGAAGTCTCGCTAAAGCGGCGGGGTCCGAGGGCTCCGGAGTGGCGTACGCCACGGTGGGCGGGCCCTTCCGCAAGGTACGGTCATATGCGTACCTCCGTTTGGAGACGTACCTGCATGCAAGAGGGGGAACTCAGCCATGTCCACGACCCTGGCCACCGAACTCAGTTACGCGAGCACCGTGACGCGGGCCCTTGTGCACCGAGCGGCCGTCTGCGAGGTGTTCCTCACGGACTCGGTCCGGGTGGCCGAGGACGAATACCTCATCGCCGCGCAACTCCCGCGCGTGCACAGCTACTACAGCGACCAGATCGCCTCGCCGGCCGTCTACGACCCGCTGCTCCTCGTCGAGGTCTTCCGCCAGGCGTCGATCTACGCCGCCCACACCTTCCTCGACGCCGCGATCGACGAGAAGTTCATCTTCAACGGCGGCGAGATGATCGTCACCGACCTCACCGCCCTGCACATCGGCACCCGGCCGGGCCACGCGCGGATCCACGCCCGGCAGGCGGGGCTGAAGCACCGCGACGGCGTCGTCACCGGCAGCACGCTCGACATGGTCCTCACGGTCGACGGGCGCGAGGCCGCGACCATGCGCACCACCTGCCAGTGGATGCCCGGCCGGGCCTGGGACCGGATGCGCGAGAAGGGCCGCGCCCTGCTCGACCTCGACACCGCCCGCCCGCACCACACGGGGCGCCGCGTACCGCCGGCGTCCGTCGGCCGTGTCTCCCCGCACAACGTGGTCCTGTCCGAAACCGAGGTCCGCGAGCACGAGGTCCTCACCCAGATCGTCGTCGACCAGGCCAACCCGGCCCTCTTCGACCACCCGCTCGACCACATCCCGGGCGCGCTGATCTTCGAGGGCTTCCGCCAGTCCGCGGTGCACGCCGCGCACGAGCTGTTCGGCCTCTCGCCGCAGGGGCTGGTGCTCACGCGGGTGGAGACGGACTTCACCCGCTTCGGCGAGTTCGAACTGCCCACGGACTGCCTGGTGCGGGTGGTGGAATCGCCGACCCCGGACACGGTGGCCTTCGAGATCACCATGACCCAGGAGGAGCAGATCGCCCGGGCCCGGGTGCACCTCGCTCTGACCAGCCCGATCGGCGGGGCGCTGCTGAACCGGTTCTTCTCCGCCCCCGTCGGCGCCTGAGAGCCCGTATCCCGTATCCGGGCGACACAAGGAGACACCGCAGTGCCCCAGCCCATGATCTGGTTCGACTTCGGTGGCGTGCTCTCGCCGCCGCTCGACGAGCTCTTCGACTCGTACCACGCGCGTACGGGCATCACGCCACGTCAGATGAAGACCGCGCTGGCCGCGGTCGCGGCCGAGCTGGGCGTCGAACCCCTGGCACCCCTCGAACTGGCCCTGCTCACCGAGGCCGAGTGGGGACGCGCGATGGTCCGCGTCCTGCGGGAGGCCCACCCCGGCATCGACCTGTCCCGTGCGCGCTTCGAGGAGTTCGGCCGGCAGTGGTTCGAGGGGGTCCGCGCCAATCCGGTGATGGTCGCGACGGCCCGGCACGCCAAGGAGCACGGCTACCGGGTCGGGATCCTCAGCAACAACGTCGTCGAGTGGGAGCCCTACTGGCGCGCGATCGTCGCACCCGTCGGCGAGGTCGACTGCATCGTCGACTCGTGCGTGGTGGGCGTCCGCAAGCCCGACCCGGAGATCTTCCGGCGGGCGGAGAAGGAGGCCGGCGTGCCGGCCGCCGAGTGCGTGCTGATCGACGACCTCGCCGAGAACTGCGCCGCGGCGCGGTCCGTCGGCTGGCGCGCGGTGCACTTCCGCAACAACGCCCGGACCGTACGCGAGCTGGCGGGCCTCACCGGGCTGCCCGCGCTCGTCTGACGCACCACTCTTCCCCACGGAGCACACATGACCACCACCGTCACGTCCGCGGCCGTCACCGTCACGGACATACCCCACCTCGACCCCGTCCCGGCGTTCACCGTGCTCGACGAGCGCGGTCCGGGCGGCGTCCCGCTGATCCAGCTGCCGAGCGGCCACAAGGTGGCCCACCTGACCCGCTACGCCGACGTGCACAAGGTGCTCACCGACCCGGCGTCGGGCCGTACCGAGACCAACGTCGAGGGCGGGCCGAGCTTCCTGCCGACCGTGATGCCCAAGGAACTGCTGCTCAACCTGGACGCCCCGCACCACGCCCGCATCCGCGGTTTCGTCGCGGCCGACTACAGCGCCGCGGGCACCGAACGGCTGCGCCCGGTGATCGCGGAGGTGGTGGACGAGGGCATCCGGCGGCTGCGCTCCAGCGCGTCCCCCGACCTCTTCGCCGACCTCCTCGACACGGTCCCGGTCACCGTCAACGCGCACTTCCTCGGCTTCCCGATCGAGGACGTGCCGTACTTCCGGCCGTCCTCGCGGATCGTGCAGATCGCCTCGCACGAGGACGTGCCGGACCTGGTGGAGCACTTCTACCGGGTGTACGGCTACGTCCATGACCTGGTGACCGGGGAGCGGCCGGTCGTTCCCGGCGGCCTGATCGACCGGTTCCGCGGCGACCGGGACCGGGCCGAGCCGCCGCTGGACGACGCCGAACTCACCGGCATCTTCTTCGGCTCGCTGCTCGGCGGCGACCAGAACGTCGTGTCCGTGCTGACCAAGTCGCTGTATGCGCTGCTCGCGGCGCCCGCGGTGTGGCGCCGGCTCGCCGACGACCCGTCGATCGCCCCGCGTCTGGCCGAGGAACTGATCCGTCTGATCCCGCTGGGGGCGATCTCCGCGTTCCCCCGGATCGCCGGCCGTGACCTGGAGACCAGCGAGGGCGTCGTGACGCAGGGCACCGTGGTCTACCCGGACGCCTTCGCCGCCAACCGGGACCCCGAGGCGTTCCCGGACCCGCTGACCATCGACCCCGACCGCGAGCCGGCCAAGCGGCACCTGCAGTTCGGCTACGGCATGCACCACTGCATGGGCGCCGCACTCGCCCGCATGGAGATCGTTGCCGTACTGACGCGGCTGGCCCAGGAGTTCCCGAACCTGGCCCTGGCCGTCGACCCGGCGGACGTCCCCTGGGACAACGGGACGGTGCTGCGGCGCCCGACGTCGCTGCCCGTGCGGTGGTGAGCCGGGACCGCGGCTGATCCGGCGCCGGGAGGGGGCGGGCACGGGGTATCCGTGCCCGCCCTTCGCCGTGCCCGTCAGCGGGGCTCGCCGAACCACTGGCGCAGCGTGTCGGCCAGCGAGCCGCCGTCCGCGGCCCAGGCGACGTATCCGTCGGGCCGGACGAGGACGGCGTCCCAGGGCAACGGGACGGCGCTCGTGGCGGGGACCGTGTGCAGTACGTGGGCCCAGCGCGCGGCCTGTTCGCGGTGGACCCCGCCGTCCTCGCCGAGCAGGATCAGCAGGGGGCGGCCGGGCAGCAGCAGCCGGATCAGGTCGGTCGGGCCGTCGTCCGTGGTGAGCGGCAGGTTCGGCAGGAAGCGGCCCTCCCAGCGGGAGCCGAGGCCGCCCTGCGAGGTGTACGCCGTTTCCTGGGCGCTGATCATGTGGCCGAGGCGGCCCTTCACCTCGTCGAGGCCGAGCAGCTCGGTGACGAGGTCCCGCAGCGGGTCGAGGCCGGGGGCGGGCCGCATGAGGGCCAGCTGGGCCCGGGTGTTGTCGATGACGCGCTGTCCGGCGGGCCGTCGTTCGGCGTCGTAGGTGTCGAGGAGGTCCTTGCCCGCGGTGCCCGCGAGGGCGTGGGCGAGTTTCCAGGAGAGGTTGAGTGCGTCCTGCAGACCGAGGTTGAGGCCCTGCCCGCCCACGGGGAAGTGCACATGGGCGGCGTCGCCGGCGAGGAACACCCGGTCCTGGCGGTAGTCGCGCACCAGGCGGGCGAAGTCGCTGAAGCGGGAGAAGAAGACCGGGTCGGCCATCGGCACGTCCCGGCCGAGGATGCGTTCGCCCTCGTGGCGCAGTTCTTCGAGGGTGAGCGGGGAGTGCCGGTCGGGGTGCGGGCCGCGGAAGTCGATCGTGATGAACCGGCTGTGCCCGTACGGGTTGACGCCCGCCACCGTCCAGCCGCGCGGGGTGCGGTGCCAGCCGTACGGCACGTGGTCCGGGTCGGTCAGCCGTACCAGGCCGAGCAGGGCGGACACGGTCGCGGGGTGGGTGTCCTCGGGGAAGCCCAGCCGTTCGCGCACGAAGCTGCGGGCGCCGTCCGCGCCGACGACGTACTCGGCGGTGAAGCGCCGTACGCCGTCCGGGCCTTCGGCGGTCACCTCGACCGCGTCGGGGCCCTGGTGGATGTCGGTGACGCGGTGCCCGCGGAGCACGGTGACGCCCCGGGCGCGGGCCCGCTGCTCGAAGTCCCGCTCCAGGTCGGCCTGCGAGCGCCCGACGATGGGTCCGGGCTCGGTGGCCGGTGCGGTGATGACGAGCCCCGGCATGCCCGCGAAGTGGAAGGCGTCGGCGGAACTGCGGCGCAGCCGGTCCTCGGTCGCGGGGTGGGCGGGCAGATGACCGCGCCGGGCGAGGCCCTGCACGGTGCGGGCGTGCAGGGTGCCGGCCTTGGGCTGGTCGAGGGTCCGCGGTTCGGCTTCGAGTACGACGGTGGCGACGCCGTGGTGCCCGAGCTCGGCGGCGGTGAGCATGCCGACCGGTCCGCCGCCGACGACCAGGACCTGGGCCTGTACGGGGGCGGGGCGGAGGCCTCGGAGGGCACGGTTCATGGGGGCGCGGGTCCTTTCCTGGGGCCGCCCCGCCGGTCGGACACGGTGGGCCGCGGCAAGCGCGGTGGCGGCGCGGGTGAACGCGGGAGGCCCGGCGCCTTGACGGGGGAATCGGGGCGCCGGGCCGGTCTCGGGGACGTCGTGCGGAACGGGAGGGGAGCGCGGTGCGCGCTCCCCCCGCTCACGGCACGGTCAGGCGGTGTTCTTGGCGGGGCCGCCGCGCAGCAGGGCGGCGACCACGGCGCAGAGCACGACGCAGACCGCGGCCAGTCCCCACAGGACGGTGTGGAACGCGGAGTCGTAGGACTGGGCGAGGAAGTGGCCGAACCCCTCGGTGTCCACGGCGCCGGAGACCTCGGTGGCGCGGGCGAAGTCGCCGCCCGCGGCCTGGTCGGCGACCTGGTCGGCGTTCCCGGCGCCGGCGTAGTCGCCGATGCCGTCCTCGATGCGGGTGCCGAGGACGGTCGCGAGGACCGATCCGTACACCGCCACGGCGATGGCCTCGCTGCCGAGCCGCAGCGTGTTGAGGAAGCCCGCGGCCATGCCGGCCTTCGCCGGGTCGATCAGCTCCAGCGCCTGGCCGTCGACGAGTCCGGCGGAGAGGCCCATGCCGGCGCCGGTGACGAGCATGGGCAGGGCGACGACGAGGACCTTCACGTCCGGCGAGAAGAGCGTGAGCGCCACATCGCCGACGACGAGGCAGGCGAGGCTGACGTAGATGAGGGTGAGCGCGGAGATCCCGCGGGTGACGAGCTTCGCGGCGAGCATCGGGCAGACCAGCACGGGCGCCGTGAGCAGCAGCATGATCAGGCCGGCTGCGCCGGTGTCGCGGCCGGTGGCCGCGGTCAGGTAGCTCGGCAGGTAGGTGAGCATGGTGACGAACCCGAAGGACGCCGCGACGGGCACCAGGCACAGGCCGACGAACCGCCGGTTGCGCAGCACGCTCAGGTCCAGCATGGGGTGTTCCCTGCGGTTCTCGACGGCCGCGAACACGGCGAGGACCACGACGGCGCCGGCGAACAGCGCCAGCACACCGGTGCTGCCCCAGCCCCACTGCGAGCCCTGCACGATGGCGGTGGTCAGCAGCACCATGGCGACGACGAACAGCGCGCTGCCGGGCACGTCGATGCGCGCGCCGCTGCCGCCGTCGGCCGGCATGGCCTTGGCGATGGCGGGCACCGCCAGCAGGACGAGGAGGAGGGCGACGGCGTGCACCGCGAACACCCAGCGCCAGCCGAGGCCTTGTACGAGTACGCCGGCCAGCGAGGGGCCGATCGCCACGCCTACGCCCGCGACCGTGCCGAACAGGGCGAACGCCTTGGCGCGGGCCGGGCCGTCGAACACGGTGGCGATGATCGCCGCGCCGCAGGAGAAGATCGCCGCGCCGCCGATGCCGGCGAGGGCGCGGGCGCCGTCCAGCCAGAGCACGTTGGTGGCGAGCGCGCTGGCGAGGGAGGCCACGGCGTAGACGGCGGCGCCGGCCGCGAAGGCCTTGACCCTGCCGACGATGTCGGCGATGGAACCCCAGACGAGCGTGAAGCAGGCGAAGGCGACGTTGAAGGCGTTCACCACCCACTGCAGGGGGGCGAGGCCGGCGTCGGTGTCGGCGCCGATGTCGGGCAGTGCGACGGCGGTTCCGGAGATCGACATGGGGACGACGAACACCGCGAGGAGCACTGCGGCGAGGGTGAGGGTGCGGCCCGGCTGCCCCTCCGCCTGCACAGGTGGCGCGGCCGACGACGTGGTCTGCGTACTCATGGGGGCACAACTCCAGGCTCGGCCCGGCCGACGGCGCGACCAGGTACGGTTTGGATCGAACCTTAAGCTGACACAGAAGAGAGGTATGATGCAACCCGTACCTCAGGAAGGAGCATGCGATGCCCGATGAGGATGGCCACCCCTCCATCGAGGAGATGAGCCTGCCGGCCGTACTGAGCGCGCTCGCCGACCCCCTGCGCTACGCGGTCGTCTCCGCCCTGCTGAAGGAGCCGGAGGGCACGGCGCGGACCTGCGCGTCCTTCAACCTGCCGGTCTCGAAGTCGACGATCACCCACCATTTCAAGGTGCTGCGCGAGGCGGGCCTGGTGGGACAGGTGGACCGCGGCAACAGCAGGGCGGCGACCCTGCGCCGGACGGAACTGGACGAGCGCTTCCCCGGCCTGCTGGACCTGATCCGCGCCAACCACTGACCACCCGGCACGTGCGGCCGCCGTGAGCCGGCGCGCCGTGCCTCCCGCACGCCCGCGAGCCCCCGGGAAATCCCGCCGCGCGGACGGCGCTGTCCTGCAGCGCCGCGCCGTGCGGCTCCCCGGCATGCCCCCGGGCGGCCACGCGAAGGAGAGACACCATGACGACAAGCAAGGGCTTACCCACAGGTCACGCCGTTGGGGTCGAGGGCGGAGCCGCCGAGGACGCGGCCCTCGGCGGGCTGCTCGTCAGGGCGGCGGCGCGGTACCCGGAGCACGGGGTGCGCCACTGCTCGGGGGAACGGCCCCTCGACCACACGCTCCTCACCTATCCGCAGCTGCTCGACGCATCGCTGCGCCTGCTGGGCTCCCTGCGCGGGGCGGGGGCCCGCCCCGGCCGGGTCGTGGCGCTGCTGCTGGAGCGGACCGAGGACTTCCTCCCGGCCTTCTGGGCCTGCCTGCTCGGCGGGATCACCGTGTGCCCGCTGGTCCCCGTCCAGAACGACCCGCAGCGCTGGGCCGCGCAGTTGGCCCACGTCGACACCCTGCTCGACGGGCCGCTCCTGATCACCGACAGCCGGACCCGCGCGGTGCTCCCCGCCGTCGGGGACCTGGCCGTCACCACCGTCGAGGACCTCTCCCGGGCCGCGACCGCCACGGACGCGCGCACCGTGGCCGTGGCCGCGCCCGCCCCCGACGAAGTGGCTCTGCTGGTCCTCACCTCCGGTTCCACCGGCGCCTCCAAGGCGGTCCGGCTCACCCACCGCAACCTCCTCGCCGCGATGGCCGCGAAGGCGGAGGCGCAGTCGCTCACCGCGCAGGACGTGACGCTCAACTGGATCTCCTACGACCACGTCGCCGCCCTGCTCGAAGCGCACCTGCTCCCGCTGTCCGTGGGGGCCGACCAGCTGCAGGTCCCGCCCGCCCCGGTGCTGGCCGACCCGCTCCGCTTCCTGGAGCTGATCGACGCCCACCGGGTGACGATGACCTTCACCCCCAACTTCCTGCTCGGGCTGATCAACAAGGCCCTCGACCAGGCGTCCGCCCCGCAGCCGCTGGACCTCTCCTGCCTGCGGCACATCGTCTCGGGCGGTGAGGCCAACCCGGTCGCCACGGGCACCGGCTTCCTGGAGCGGCTCGCCCCGTACGGGCTGCACCGCGGAGCGCTCTGGCCCGCCTTCGGGATGACCGAGACGTGCGCCGGCAGCATCTACAACCGGGAGTTCCCCGACGCCGACCGCGGAGCCGAGTTCGCGTCGGTCGGCCGGCCGGTGGGCGGCCTGCGGATCAGGATCGCGGAAGAGGACGGCGCCACACCGCTCCCGGACGGCGAGGTGGGCGAGGTACAGCTCACGGGGCCGATGATCACGTCGGGGTACTTCAACGACAAGGAGTCGACCCAGGCCGCGTTCACGGCGGACGGCTGGTTCCGGACCGGAGACCTCGGACGGCTCTCCGGGGGCCGGCTGACCCTCGTCGGCCGGAGCAAGGACAGCATCATCGTCAACGGCGTCAACTACTACAGCCACGACCTGGAGTCCGTGCTCGACGGCCTCGAAGGCGTCGAGAAGTCCTTCGTCGCCGCGTTCCCGACCCGTCCGCGGGGCAGCGACACCGAACAGCTCGCGGTGGCGTTCGCGGCCGACCCGGCCGTCGCCCGCGACGAGGCGGCGCTGCACCGGCTGCTCATCGCGGTCAGGAACAGCGTGGTCCTGCACTGGGGCTTCCGTCCGGCGCTGCTCCTGCCGCTGCCCAAGGACGCCTTCCCCAGGACGAGCCTGGGCAAGATCCCCCGGTCGCTCATGCGCCGCCGGCTGGAGGCCGGCGACCTCGACGAGCACGTGGCGGCGGTCGGCGACCTCGTGACCCGGCAGCTCGGTGGGCACGTGGCCCCCGAGGGAGCCGTCGAGAGGACCCTCGCCGAGCTGTACGCGGAACTGTTCGCGGTGGAACCGTCCGCCATCAGCGCCACGGCCGGCTTCTTCGACCTCGGCGGGACCTCACTGGACATCCTGCGTCTCAAGAGCCTGGTCGCCCAGCGCTTTCCCGACGCCGACCTGCCGGTGCTCGCGATCCTCACCTCGCCCAGCGTCCGCGCGCTGGCCGCCCGCATCGAGGCGGGCCGGAGCGCGGAGCGTCCCCCCTACGACCCGGTCGTCGCACTGCAGACCAGCGGCGACGGGACACCGCTCTTCTGCATCCACCCCGGGGTCGGCGAAGTGCTCGTCTTCGTCAACCTGGCCAAGTACTTCGTCCACGAACGGCCCTTCTACGCCCTCCGGGCACGCGGCTTCGACCCCGGGGAGAAGCCGTTCGAGAGCTTCGAGGAGATGACGCGCACCTACGTGGAGGCGATCCGCTCCAGGCAGCCGCACGGCCCCTACGCCATCGCCGGCTACTCCTTCGGCGCGGCGGTCGCCTTCGAAGTGGCCAAGCGGCTGGAGGCCGACGGCGAGCGCGTGGACTTCCTGGGCAGCTTCAACCTGCCCCCGCACATCAAGTACCGGATGGACGAACTCGACTTCGTCGAGACCGCCGTCAATCTGGCGATGTTCCTGGACCTCGTCTCCGCCGAGCAGGCCAGGACGCTGCCCGCCGAACTGCGCCCGCTGGGCCGGCGCGAGCAGCTCGGCCACCTGCTGGCGATCGCACCTGCCGACCGGCTCGCCGAACTCGACCTGGACCTGGAGCGGTTCACCGCCTGGGCCGACCTCGCCGACGGCCTCACCGGCCTCGGCCGGACCTACCACCCGTCCGGCAGCGTCGCCGCCATGAGCGTCTTCTACGCCATCCCGCTGCGCGGCACCAAGCAGGACTGGCTGAACGGCGAACTCAGCCGCTGGGAGGACTTCACGCGCGAGAAGCCCCGGTACATCGACGTCCCCGGCGAGCACTACACCCTCATGGGGCCGGAGCACGTGGCCGCATTCCAGGCGGTCCTGCGGGCCGAGCTCGACCGGGCCCTGAGCGGACCGGTCCGCGCGGACGGCCGGGACGGCGGGCCCGCATGCTGACCGGAAAGAAGATCCTGATCACCGGGGCGAGCGGGCTGGTGGCGCGCTCCGTCGCCGAGACGCTCGCCGAGCACAACGACGTGTGGTGCCTGGGCCGCTTCTCCGACCCCGTGACGGCCCGCCGGCTCACGGAGCGGGGGGCGCGGACCCGGCACTGGGACATGGCCGCGGACGCGCTGGACGGCGTACCCGACGACTTCACCCACGTGCTGCACGCGGCCGTCGAGCGCGGCAGCGGGGACTTCGAGGACGTCGTCGCGGTCAACTCGGTGGCCACCGGCCGCCTGATGACCCACTGCCGGTCCGCCGAGGCCTTCCTGTACGTCTCCACCAGCGCGCTCTACGCGCCGCGGGCACTGGACCACCTCTACACCGAGACCGACGCGCTGGGCACGCAGTCCCCGTGGCTGCCGACCTACCCGGTCGGCAAGCTCGCCACCGAGGGTGCCGTGCGGGCGCTCGCCGTGACGCTGGGCCTGCCCACGACCATCGCGCGGCTCAACGTCGCCTACGGACCGCACGGGCACGGGGGACTCCCGGTCATCTTCTTCCGGCAGATGCTGGCCGGGGAACCGATCGCGGTGCCCCGCGCGGGTCAGCACTACTGCTCCCCCATCCACACCGACGACATCGCGCGCCACGTGCCCCGGCTGTGGGCCGCGGCCGGGACCCCCGCCACCGTCGTGAACTGGGGCGGGGACGAGGTCGTCGGCGTACAGGACCTCATGACCCACGTCTCCCGGCTCACCGGGGTGCCCGTCGACTTCGTACCGAGCGACGTCACCCGCGCCGTCGGCGCCTACGACGACACCCGCCGCAGGAGCATCGCCGGCGCCTGCGGGCGGACCTGGCGCGAAGGGGTCCGGCAGACCATCGCGGCCCACTTTCCCGGCACCATCGACACCACCTCCCGGACATGAGGAGTTCCACCGTGACCACGGAACCCGACACCGCACGCCACACTGCACCCGACACCGCACCCGGCGCCGCACCCGACACCGCACCCGGCGCCGAGCCGGACGTGCTGGGACTGCTGGAGCGCGCCCTGAGCGCCAGTTGCGCCGCCTCACTGCGCGCGGCCGTGAAGCTCGGCCTCGCCGACGCCGTCGCCGGCGCCCCCGCGACGGCGGAGGAACTCGCCGCGGAGGTGGGCGCCGACCCGGACGCACTGCGCCGCCTGCTGCGCTCGCTCACCTGCTACGGGGTCTTCGCCGAGGAGGCCGGCGACCGCTTCGTCCACACCGACGTCTCACGGCTGCTCCGCACGGACGCCCCGGACGCCCTCGACCAGCTCGTGCTGTGGATGACCGAACCGTGGACCTGGGAGCTGTGGGGCCGGCTCGACGAGTCGGTCCGCTCCGGGAAGGACGTCTTCGTCGACCTGCACGGCCGGGAGTTCTTCGAGCAGGTGCACGTCGCCTGGCCCGAGTCCGCCGCCGTCTTCGACCGGGCGATGACCCAGGCGAGCCGCCAGTCCGCCGCGGCCGTCGCCGCGGCCCTGCCGCTCTCCGGCGCACGGACCGTCGCCGACATCGGCGGCGGGCAGGGCTTCCTGCTGGCCTCGCTCCTGGAGCACCACCCCGAGGTGCGCGGGATCCTGTTCGACCGGCCGGACGTGGTCGCGGGCGCGGACGCCCGCCTGCGCGCGGGCGGGGCGCTCGCCGACCGGGTCCGGCTGGTGGCCGGCGACTGCCGCGAGGAGATCCCGGCCGACGTCGACGCGTACGTCTTCAAGAACATCCTGGGCATGAACGACGAGGACGCGGTCGTGGTCCTGGCCAACCTCGTGAGGACGGCCCCCGCGGGGGCCGGCGTGATCATCGTCGAGAACTTCGTCGACGACGGCCCCGGCCGGCGTTTCAGCACCGCGATGGATCTGCGGATGCTGCTCACCGTCGGCGGCAGGAAGCACACCCGGCAGGGGCTGCTGGGGCTCGTGGAAGGGGCGGGACTCGTCGTCCACGACGTGCGCCCGGTCAACTCGTACCAGCACATGATCGTGGCAGCGACCCCCGCGTAGCGGCGGACGGCGAGAGGAGGACGGACCATGACCGGAACCGCCGACGTACTGGTGGTGGGGGCGGGCCCCACCGGCCTGCTGCTGGCCGGGGACCTGGCCGCCGCCGGCGTACGGGTCACCCTGCTGGAGCGGCGGGCGGACGCCGACGCCCGGGCCGCGCGCGGGATGACCCGCTCCTTCGCGGTGCACGCCCGCACCCTGGAGGTGCTGGACGCGCGGGGGATCGCCGACGATCTGGTCGCGCGCGGCCGGACGGCGCCCGTGGTGGGGGTGTTCGGCAAGCTCGAACTGCACCTGCACCGGCTGCGCACCCGTTTCCCGTTCGCGCTGATCACCCCCCAGTACCACCTGGAGGAACTGCTGGAGGCGCGCGCCGTCGCCGCCGGAGCGCGGATCCTGCGGGGCGCCGAGGTGGTGGCCCTGCGTCAGAGGCACGACGGCGTGGAGGTGGAGACGGCCGGCGCCGGCGGCTTCGACGCGCGCTACGTGGTGGGCTGTGACGGGGTGCGCAGCACGGTACGGCGGCTGACCGGCATCGACTTCCCCGGCCGGTCGGTGGTGCGCTCGGTGATGCTGGCCGACGTCCGGCTCCGGGAGGTGCCCGTGGACGCCGTCACCACCAACTCCAACGAGCACGGCTTCGCCTCCCTGGTCCCCTTCGGCGACGGCTGGTACCGGGCCATCGGCCGCATCGCCGGCGACGACAGGCCCGACGACGCACCGCTGGCGGTGGAGGAGCTGTCCGGGCTGCTGCGCCGCGTGCTCGGCACCGACTACGGCCTGCACGACCCGCGGTGGATCTCGCGCTTCCACAGCGACGAGCGGCAGGCCGTGCGCTACCGCGAGGGCCGGGTACTGCTGGCGGGCGACGCCGCGCACGTGCACTCGCCGGCCGGCGGCATGGGCATGAACACCGGCCTGCAGGACGCCGCCAACCTCAGCTGGAAGCTGGCGGCGGTGGCCCGCGGCCGCGCCGGGGAGGCGCTGCTCGACTCCTACGAACTGGAGCGCCACCCCGTCGGGAAACAGGCGCTGCGCGTCTCCGGAGCGATCACCCGGGGCGTGCTCAACGCTCCGCGCGGCGGCCCCGCACGCGCCCTGCGCGCCCTGGCCCTGCCGGTCGTCTCCCGGCTCGGCTCGGTCACCGCCGTGGGGGAGCGCCTGCTGTCCGGCATCGGCATCGCCTACCCGGCGCCGCGCGGGAGCCACCCGCTCACCGGCCGCCGGGTGCCCGACCTGCGGCTCACGGGCGGCGGACGGCTGTACGAGGCGCTGCGCGGCGGCGGTTTCGTGCTGGTCACCCGGGGCAGGCCGGTGCCGGCGGGCGAGTGGCTGCGGTGCGTCGCCCCCGCCGGACCGCTGCGCACCACGCTGCTGGTCCGCCCGGACGGCCACGTCGCCTGGGCCGCCGACGGCCCGGACCCGGACGGGCTGCGCGCGGCGCTGGAGCGCTGGCCGGTGCGCTGACGCCGCCCCCGCACGAGCGGGCCTTGATTGTCCGGGACCCGGCATCGTTGCGGACAACCGGGGCGTGCCGTGCACTGGGACCGGTCGGCGGTCGGAGAACCGGAAGTTCCCGACGGATGAAGGCCACTTGGGGGTCCGGGATGGCGGCCAGGGTGACGGTCGTGGGCGGCGGGGCGGTCGCCCTGCTCACGGCGGTTGAGTGCGTGCTCGACGGGCACCGGGTCACGGTCGTGGGCCGGGGCTCGGTCCCGGACCGCGGGGCCGCCTCGCCGGGCCGGCGCCGGATCCTGCGGGCCCTGCACCCCGCGGACCCGCGGACCACCGGGGCGGCGCTGCGCGCGCACCGCCGCTGGGGCGAACTGGAAGAGCTGTTCCTGACCCGGTTCTACGAGCGGACCGGCGCCCTCACCCTGCTGCCGCCCGCGGCGGCGGCGGACGGCGCGGCCCTGGTCGAGAACGCCGGGGGCACCGCCCGGGAGCTGACCGCGGCCGACCTGTCCGACCGCTACCCGCACCTGCACCCGGACGGGCGCCTCGGCGCGGTCCTGGAGGAGCGGGCGGGCGTCCTGGTCACCGGTCGGGTGCTCGCCGCCTGCGCCGGCTGGCTGAAGTGGCAGCGGGGCGTCGAGCTGGTCGAGCACCGCGCCGTGACCGCCGTCGACGGCGCGAGCGGCACCGTACGCCTCGTCGACGGGCGGGAACTGCACGGCGACGCGGTGCTCGTGGCGGCGGGCGCCCGTTCCCGCGGCCTGCTGCCGGAGGGCGTCGCCGAGCGGCTGACCCTCTACCGGCAGTCCTTCCTGCACTGCCGGGTCCCACCGCACCAGGCGCGGGCGTGGGCCGCCACCCCGGCCGTCGCCTCCCTCGGCACCTCCGGCGGGGCCCGGCTGGTCCCGCCGGTGGCCGGCGCGGGCCTCAGGCTCACCTCGGCCGCGGTCCGCCGGGTGGTGGACGAGGTCACCGACCACGCCACCGACCCGTACTGGCAGCACGCCCTGGAGCGGGAGTTCGGCGACGTCCTGCCCGGCTTCGGCTCGGCCTGGGTGACCGCCGCCGAGGACACCTACTCCACGGCCTTCGCACCGGACGGCGGCCCGCCGGTGGTCGCGCTGGGCGGCGCGGGACACGCGTACGCGGCCTGCGGCGGGACGTCCTTCGAGTTCGCGCCGCTGGTCGCGCGGTCGCTCGCGGACCGGCTGACCGGCCGACGCTCCTTCGACGTCACTCCCTAGACCCGGACGGGCACGGGGCTCCCGGCGCGGGGTGCGGCGGGCGGGGCGCCTTCCGTAGGGTCCGGCCGGGTCAGGGCGAACGCGCGTGCCATCGGCGTCAGTCCGTACTGTCCGGGCAGGTCCGCGTGGTCGAGGAGCCCGGCGTCCAGGAGCCGTTCGAGGAGGTCCTCGACCGACTGGGCGGAGCGTTCGACCAGGGCGGCGAGCGCCTCGGTGGAGTCGTACAGGACGTCGTCCACCGAGGGAGGCTCCTCGGAGCCGGCGAACTGCCGCAGCAGCAGGCGGGCCCACGGGGTCAGTTGCCGGTAGGCGTCGTCGAGCCGGTCGGCCAGCGCTTCGTCGCCGACCCGCAGCCGCGCCAGGAAGCGGACGGGGTCGCGCCGCCGGTCGCCGATCAGGTCGGTCACCGCGTGCTGGAGCATCCACTCCGGGCGGGCCGCGATGCGCCGACCTGCCAGGTTGAGCGCAAGCGGCAGGTCACCGCAGGCATCGGCGAGGAGCAGGCAGGCACGCGGTTCGGCGCCGACCCGGTCGCCGCCGAGCAGCCGGGCGAGCAGTTCCACGGACTCGTGCCGCTGCAGGGCGGGCACCCGGATCCGGCGCACCCCGTCCAGGCCGAGCAGCCGTGAGCGGCTGGTGATGAGGATGCGGCTCTCGGGCGCGGCCGTCAGCAGCTCCCGTACCTGGTGCTCGTGCCGTACGCCGTCGAGGACGACGAGCAGGCGGCGGCGGTTGAGCAGGGAGCGGTACAAGCCGATGCGCTGCCCCGGATCGGCGGGGACGCGGTCGGCGGGGATGCCCAGTGCCCGGAGGAACCCGCCCGCGATGCCGGCGGCGTCGGCGGGTCCGCCGCCGGCCGGGTCCAGGTTCGCCCAGAGCTGCCCGTCGGGCAGGCCCGCCGCCAGCTCGTGGGCCAGGCGCAGCGCGAAGGCCGACGATCCGGCGCCGACCTGACCGCTGATCACCAGCGGTGCCACGGGCAGCTCCCCGCCGGGGCTCCGGGCGGTCAGGGACCGGGCCCGCCCGAGCAGGGCGTCCCGTCCCACCAGGGCGTGCGGCTCCATCGGGAGCTGCGCGGGCGGGGGGAGCAGGGCCCGCACGTCGGCGGCGCGCAGTTCGTTCTCCTGGTGCGCCTGGACGGTCCTGGCCGCCGGGCGGGGCGCGCCGTCGTCGCCGCCGGTGCGGGCCGCCTCGTGCCAGCGCCGTTCCCAGCCGGCGCGGTCGCCGCCGCACGCTTCGGCGAAGGCGAGGGCCACCTGGAGGGTCGGGAGGCGGTATCCGGCGGCCGCCTCGGAGAGCACCGAGGCGGAGAACATGGCCCGGGTCGCCATCTCGCGGTAGCCGGGGCTGCCCGCGGCGGTCCGCAGCATGCGCAGTTCCCGGGCGAACGCGGTGACGGGTCCGGCGTCGGGGGCCAGTGGCCGCTCCTGTCTTCCCACACTCGTCTCCTTCGGCATGCGCACGGTCCACCGCCTGGTCAGGCTGCTCGTGAACTGTCCGCGCGGGCCTTCCTGATCCGCTCCCGGATGCTTACCGCGTGCTGGAGGGACGCCCTATGATCCTTTGACACGGGCCTGGTCAGGGCCTGTGCTGACGGGGGGATGTCCGATGGCGGGGGCGGATTCGGGGACCTGGGAGAGAAGCACGGGGGGTCTTGAGGGGGACCTTCCGCGCTTCAACGTGCTCGGCTCGCTGGAGGGCTGGGCGGGCGGGGCACGGCTCCGGCTGGGGGGATCGATCCAGGAACGCGTCCTGTGCATGCTGCTGCTCGAATCGGGCCGGGTGGTGCCCGTGGCCCGGCTGGTGGAGGCGACCTGGGAGAAGGACCCGCCGGCCACCGCCGCGCACCAGGTCCGCAAGGCCGTCGCCGACCTGCGCCGGCGCATCCCCACCGGAACGGCGGTGATCGCCACCGACGGCCCGGGCTACCGGGTCGTGGTGACCGACGGACAGGTCGACCTGCTGGAGTTCGACGCGCTGTCCCGCGCGGCGGCGCAGGCCCTGCGGGAGGGCGACCGCCCGGCGGCCGCCGAGCACCTGCGGTCCGCGCTGGCCCTCTGGCGGGGATCGGTCCTGTCCGGCACGGGCGGGCCGGTGATCGAGGCCGCCGCCACGGCGTTGGAGGAGCGCCGGCTGGCCGCGGCCGAGCAGTTCTTCGACCTCTCCCTCGGGCTCGGGGAGAGCGGGGAGCTGGTCTCCGCCCTGCGCGCGCTGATCATCCAGCACCCCCTGCGGGAAACGCTGCGCGGGCAGCTGATGCTGGCCCTGTACCGCTCCGGACGGCAGGCCGAGGCGCTCAAGGAGTACGGGGAGGTCCGCGACCTGCTCGTCGACGAACTCGGGATCGACCCCGGGCCCCGGCTGGCCAGACTGTACGAGGCGATCCTGCGGGACGCACCGGAGCTGGCCGCGCCGGAACGCCCCGCCGCGCCGGAACGCCCCGCCCCCGGGGCCCGCCGACCCGTACCGGAGGAGTCCGCACCGGAGGGGTCCGAACCGGTGCGCACCGCAAGCCCGTTGCCCGGGGGACCGGTCTCCACCGAACCGGTCTCCGAGCAGCCGCAGGCGCTGCCGCGGCCGCAGGCACTGCCGCATCCTCAGGCGCCGTCGCAGCTGCCGTCGCAACCGCCCTCGCAGCAGGAGCGGTTGCCGCCCGCTCCGGGCGGGGCCGCGCCGGACGAGGCTCCCTGCACCCTGCCGTACGACCTGCCCGACTTCACCGGCCGTGCCCGCGAGCTGGGCCGGCTCCTCGACTACGCGCGGGCCGCCTGCCGCGGCGGTGAGCGGTACTCCCGGATCGTGGCCATCGACGGCATGGGCGGCATGGGGAAGACCACCCTCGCCGTGCACGCCGCCCACCGCCTGGCCGGTCACTACCCGGACGGGCAGCTCCACGTCGACCTGCGCGGCTTCACCCCGGGCGGCAGCCCCGTCTCGCCCGCCGCCGCGCTCGACGGCCTGCTGCGCGCCCTCGGCACACCCGGCGACCGCATCCCGGAGGACCTGGAGGGCCGCACCGCCCTGTGGCGGGCGAAGCTGGACGGCCGGCGCGTGCTGCTGCTGCTCGACAACGCGGTCGACGCCCCGCAGATCCGGCCGCTGCTGCCCGCCTCGCCCGGCTGCCTGGTCCTGATCACGAGCCGTGGCCGGCTCCTCGACCTCGACGGCGTCGAGTGGGTGTCCGTCGGGATGATGGAGCCCGGGGACAGCGCCAGCCTGATGACCGAGACGCTCGGCGCGGCCCGGGTGACCGCGGAACCGGAGGCCTCCGCCGAACTGGCCGCACTGTGCGGACACCTGCCGCTCGCGCTGCGGATCGCGACGGCGAGGCTGCGCAACAGGCCCCGCTGGACCGTGCGTTACCTCGTCGAGCGGCTGCGCGACGAGACCCGCAGGATGGACGAGCTGAGCTCGGGCGAGCGCAGCGTCGCGGCGACCCTGCGCCTGTCGTACCTGGCGATGGACGAGGAGTACCGCACCGCGTTCCGCATCCTCAGCCTGTACCCGTGTGCCGGTACCGACGTGCACTCGGCGGCTGCGCTGCTCGGCACGACGGTCCGGGACGCCGAGGACGCCCTGGAGTTCCTGCTGGACGTCCATCTCGTACAGCAACCGGACATCGGGCTCTACGCCTTCCACGACCTGGTGCGCACCTTCGCGCAGAGCCTGCGGGGTCCGGCGACGGCGCAGGACGACGCGGTGGCCGTCGAGCGGCTCCTCGGCTACTACATGACGACCTCCGACGCCGCCTGCGAGGTGCTCTTCCCCGGCCGTGAGCAGCGGCCCACCGGGATCCCGCCCTACGGGGGCGAGCGGCCGTCCTTCCGGACCGCCGAGGAGGCCGTGAGCTGGTTCGACCGGGAACAGGCGGGACTGCTCGCGGCGGTGTCCCTCGCCGAACGGTCCGGCCACGACCGGTACGCGGCCTGTCTGAGCCGAAACCTCGGCTTCCACCTGCACGCGCAGGGACAGCTCGACGAGTTCTGGAGCGTCGGGCACCTGGCCGTCGCCTCGGCCCGCCGGCTCGGCGATCCCGCCCTGCTGGGCATCAGCCTGGCCAATCTGGGGGCCGCCTGCTGGAAGCTGGGCCGCTTCGAGGAGGGCCTGGAGGTGGCCACGGAGGCGCGTGACACCGCGGTGCGCGCCGGAGACCGGCACACCGAGGCGAACAGCGACTCCACCATCGGGCTGCTGATGTCGATGCTCGGCAGGTACGCGGAGGCGCTGCCGCTGCTGGAGCGGTCGGTGGCGATGGCCCGGGACCTGGGCAACCCGCGCGCCGAGGCCGAGACCCTGAGCACGCTCAGCACGCTGTACGAGCGGTGGGGCCGCTACGGGGAGGCGGCTGCCGCCGCCCGCCGGGCGATCGGGGTCGGGCGCGGGCTCGGCTACCGGAGCAACGTGATCGCGGCCCTGACCGACCTGGCCTTCGCGCAGGTGGGCGTGGAGGAGTACACGGACGCGGACGCCACCTTGAAGCGGGCCCGGGACCTGTGCGACGAGACCAGGTCGCCGGGGGACGTCGCCCTGGTGCTCGCGCTGTCCGCCCGGGTCGCCCAGGAGCGCGAGGACGGCGTGGCGGCGCGGGCCTTCGCCGAGCGGGCCCTGCTCCTCGGCCGTACGAGCGGGGCCCCGATCCGGCTCGCCAAGGTCGAGAACGTCCTGGGCCGGCTCCACGCGGCGTGGGGCGAACCCGCGACGGCCCGGGCCCTGCACGCCCACGCCCACAAGATCGCGTCACCGATGCGCTTCCGGGCCGAGGAGGCGGCGGCCCTGGTGGGTCTCGCGCACGCGGCCGAGGCGCTCGGGGACCCTTCGCAGGCGGCCGGACACCGCACGGCGGCGGAGGCGCTGTTCGAGGCCATGGACCTGCCGGCGCACCGCCGGGCCTACTGATCCCGCACGTGGAAGTGCCCCGTACCGGATCCGCGGTACGGGGCACTTCCACGGCCTGTGCGGCGGCCGGCCGGGGAGGGCCCGGTCAGGGGGCGGGCCGCGGGGAGGGGGCGCCCGGGCCCTTGTCGTCCGCGAGCACCTCGTACCGGGTGGGCTGACCGGCCTCCGCCGTCGGGCCCGTCACGCCGGCTCCGGTCACCAGGGCCACGGTGAAGATCCCGATCAGTCCGACCAGCTTGCTGCGCATGTGCTGAACCCCCTGGTGGTGGTGCCCGGTGCGCGGCTCCCGCGGGGCGGGGCCGCTTTCGACAGGACACAGACTGGCCCACGGTCTTACCGGTCCGTTCCCCTCTCGCTACCGGCCGCGGCGGCGGCGCGGGAAGGGCCGTCGCGGTGGCGTTCCCGGTCCGGCTCCACGGCCGCGGCGATGCGGGATCCCCGTGCTCCGACCAGCACGTCCGTCCGCGTGGTGCCGCATTCGTAGCCGACCAGGTCCAGCAGGGCCCGGACGGTCGCACGGATCCCGGCGAGCTCCGCCTCGGGCAGCGGGGACGCGTTCCCGTCGGGAGTGATCCCCGCGACCAGGTGCATGCCGTCGACGGTGAGGGTCTCGACGTGGAACTTCGGACCCGTGAGGAGTTCCTCGACGAGGAAGGGCGCGCCGTGGCGGGCACCGCGCGCCCGCTCGGCCCACCGGTCGAGTCCGGTGCGGTCGTGCACCGGTACGGTCCACCACCGGCCGGACGCGTCCGCGGACTTGATGACCACGGGCAGCGGGAAGTCCTCGGCGAGGGCGCGGGCCCCGGCCACGGTCCGCGCCTCCTCGGCGCGGACGGCCGAGGTCCGGCTCTGGTTCAGCACGCGGCGGACCGCGACCGCGTCCGGCAGCCCGCCCCCGGGACCCGGGCGGGGTACGGCGAGGTCCCGCAGCACTTCCTCGGCGGCGGCCGCCGCACCGGCACCGAGTCCCCGGGCGAGATCGCTCGCGAGGTACAGGACGCGGCCGATGCCGTGCCGCCGGACGGTGTCGGTCACCAGGGTCCGCAGCGCGGCGGCGTCGTCGAAGTCCGCCCGCAGGATCCGCTCCGGCGCCGGCCCGGAGGGGGAGGACACGCCCGCGGGCCATGCCGCCGGGTCCGTCACCACCCGGACGTCCAGGCCCGCCACGACCGCGGCGTGCAGGAGCCCCGGACCCGGCCCGACCAGAAGCACGCGCTCCGCGGCCTGTCTGATGATCACAGTCTTCTCCTCGATCGTGTCCCACGATGCTCGGGGCACGTCTTCCCGGTCCTTTCCCGGCGCGTTCCCGCGGCCGCGCGTCCCCCGGCCGGCCCCGTCACCGGGCCGCCCGCCGCCAGGTGGCGGACAGTGGGGAAAGGGCATCGACAACACCAGGGGGGACCCTCACGCCGGAGGCGTACAGACATGGGAATCTTCGACTTCCTCAAGTCCGACAAGAAGCAGGCGCAGGAACAGGTCCGGCAGCGGGCGGACAAGGGGGCGGGCCCCTCCAGGAGCGCCGCGGCCGACGCCGCCTCGGCGACCAGGGCCGCTGCCGAGCGGATGGCGGCCGCAGCGCCGCCCGGGCCCGGGCCCGCCCCCGCGACCCCGACGCCCGGCTCGGCCGCGCACAAGGCCGTGCCCGCGCCGCCCAGGCCCGCCGCCATGCCGAAGCCCGCGCCGACGCCCACCCGGCCGGGGGCGGCGCACACGCCGACGCCCGGCTCGGCCGCGCACAAGGCGGTGCCGGCGGCCCCCCTGGGCAAGCGCCGGCCCGCGGCCGCACCGCGCACCTACACCGTCAAGCAGGGCGACACGCTCGCCGCGATCGCAGGCCGCGAACTCGGCAACGAGGCACGCTGGCGCGAGCTCTACGCCATGAACCGGTCAGTCATCGGCGACCATCCCGAGCTCGTGCCGCCCGGCGCGGTGCTGACCCTCCCGAGCTGACGCCGCAGGCGGACGCGGTGGGGCCCGGACCCCTCAGGGGTCCGGGCCCCACCGCGTCCCAACGTGCCCGGAGGGAAGGCGCCTGGGTCCTGTCGTCAAAGTGGCGCCGGTCAGGCCCGCGGTGTCCGGTGCCGTGCATCGCAAGGCGGAGGGGCGCCCGAGTACTGGACGTACGTGGGCGCCCCGACAACGCGGCGAGGTGCGGTGCCGGGCGCCGCGGGCCAGGTGCAACTTTGACGACAGGGCCTAGAGGCCGGAGCCGGCCTCCGGTCCCGGAGAACCGGCCTCGCGCTCCTTCTCCGCCAGCTCGTCGTCGAAGTTCGCCGGAGCGGCGTCGCGGTCCGACAACTCGGTGGCCGCCGGCGGTTCCACGAGCCAGTCGGGGTTCGACTGCTGGTCCCACCAGCGCCACGCCACGTAGGCGCCGGCCGCGAGCAGACCGATCAGCGCGGCGCCCTTCAGGACCCGGCCGCGGCGCTGCGCCCGCTCGTGCTTGCGCACGAGCTTCTGCACTTCCTTCGCCGTCACCTGGCCGCGCAGCGCCGCCAGGGCCGCGGTCGACCGCGCCGCGGCCTCCTCGGCCACGGGCGTCGCGGCCGCGAGGGCGCTCTCGATCTTCGGCTGTGTGTAGTCGGCCGCCTGACGGGCCGCCAGACGCGTCTGGTGCACCGCCTTCGTCGCAGCCCGGTCGACGGGTGGCGGCACGTGCGCCCGCGCCGCCTTCAGGCGTGGGTGCAGATGGCAGTCGTAGGTCATCCGGGCTTGGCGCGCGGCGCCGGTGGCAGCCTGGGACACCATCGGCGACAGCCGTTCGTTGGCCTCGTGTGCGTAGTGCACCGCAGCGTCCCTGGCGGATTCCGCGTACGGCGCCACCATTTCAGCCGCGTACCGCACGCTCTCCCTGGCGCTCTCGGCTGCCAGGCGCGCGCTGTCCTTGCCGGTCACGGGATCCTCCTCCTCGGTGGCGGACACAGTTCACCTTTCCACCCTTTGACGGATCATGCCTGCCATAGCCGCGACAGGCATGCGTGACAGGGCATACGGGTGGAGGATTTCAGTGCTGCGGAGCGCTCCGTGCGACCATCTGGACCGACAGTGATGACTATGGAAGGCAGATCCGTGGCCGAGAAGCTCTACGCCACCCTGAAGACCACCCACGGCGACATCGAGATCGAGCTGCTGGAGAACTTCGCGCCGAAGACCGTCCGCAACTTCGTCGAGCTCGCCACGGGCGCCCGCGAGTGGACCCGTCCCACGGACGGTCAGAAGACCACGGACCCCCTCTACGACGGCACCGTCTTCCACCGCGTCATCAGCGGCTTCATGATCCAGGGCGGCGACCCGCTCGGCAACGGCACCGGCGGTCCCGGTTACGCGTTCGCGGACGAGTTCCACCCCGACCTGGCCTTCACCAAGCCGTACCTGCTCGCCATGGCCAACGCCGGCCCGGGCACCAACGGCTCGCAGTTCTTCATCACCGTCGCCCCCACCGCCTGGCTGACGCGCAAGCACACCATCTTCGGCGAGGTCACCGACCCGGCGAGCCGGAAGGTCGTGGACGCCATCGCCGCCGGCGCCACCAACTCGCGCACCGAGCGCCCGCTCGAAGACGTGATCATCAAGTCCGTCGTCGTCGAGAAGCGCTGACGGGCCGGAGCGGTACCCCGCTCCACCGCTCCACCGCTCCACCGCACCGCCCGGCACCGGGCCGGGCGCGCCGAGCCGCCCCGACCCGTCCGCTCCGTCCCGGTCCGCCCCGGGAACCTTTCCGCCCCGCCCGTCCGTACTGGATACGTACCGCACCGGCGGGGCGCACCCCCTGCCGCCGCCGACCGAGGGGACCGATGGACACCGACCGTCTGCCCGGCTGCTACCGCCACCCGGACCGCGACACGGGGATCACCTGCACGCGCTGCGAGCGCCCCATCTGCCCGGAGTGCATGATCAGCGCCTCGGTCGGCTTCCAGTGCCCCGAGTGCGTCCGACAGGGCTCCGGGACCGGTCACCGTCCCGCCGCCAACGCGGCGCGCACCATCGCGGGCGGTGTGGTCGCCGAGGATCCCCAGCTGGTCACCAAGATCCTCATCGGGATCAACGTCGCGGTCTTCTTCGCCGGCCTGCTGGCGCCGGACCTGGTCGTACGGCTGGGGCTGCTCGGCCGCTACGTCGAGTACTTCGGCGGCCCCGTCCACGGCGTGTCCACGGGCGAGTACCACCGGCTGCTGACCTCGGTGTTCCTGCACGTCGAGTGGTGGCACATCATCAGCAACATGATCGCCCTGTGGGTGATCGGCGGTCCGCTGGAGGCGGCACTCGGCCGGACCCGCTACCTCGCCGTCTACCTGCTCTCGGGCCTCGGTGCGAGCGCTCTCGTCTATCTCCTCACCGCGCCGAACGCCCCGACCGTGGGCGCCTCCGGGGCGATCTTCGGCCTGCTCGGGGCGACGGTCGTGCTCGCCCGGCGGCTGCGGTACGAGATGCGGCCGGTGATCATCATGGTCGTCCTGATGCTGGTGCTGACCTTCGTGCCGTTCGGCGGCGCCGTGCGCGTGTCGTGGCAGGCGCACGTCGGCGGTCTGATCACCGGCGCGCTGGTGGGGCTGGGCATGCTCACGCCGACGGCCGGAAAGCATCGCGCACTCGTCCAGTGGGGCACCTGTGCGGCGGTGTTCCTGCTGGCAGCAGCGCTGGTCATGCTCCGTACGGCGGAACTCACCTGATCACACCGGCGTCAACTCTCCACAGAGTTATCCACAGATCTTCTGTCTTTTCCTCAGGTGTGGATGACGCTGTGGATAACTCATGGGGAGAGCTTCCGTCAGGGCCTGCGGGGTGCTACTTCCACTGGGTGGAAACGCCGAATCCCGCCGCGATGAAGCCGAAGCCGACCACGATGTTCCAGTTGCCCAGGGCCTCGACCGGCAGCTGGGTCTCGGTCACGTAGAAGACGACGATCCACGCGAGGCCGATCAGGAAGAACGCCAGCATGACCGGGGCGACCCAGCTGCGGTTCGTCAGCCGGATGTTCTGCGGCTGCCGCGTGGGCGGCGGCGTGTAGTCGTCCTTCTTGCGGATACGTGACTTCGGCACGAGGGGCTCTCCTGTCGATGCGCTGGGGACCTTGCCTGCCCCGGGCGTCCGTTAGCGTAGTGGACCTGTGGCGTTGAAGGAGAAGGGTACGTTGAGCAATTCAGACGACTCCTCCGCGGGTCCCCGTCGCCGGGCCAGGCCGATCGGGTTGCTGACGGCCGCCGTCTTCGCCCTGGCCGGGCTGCTCTTCGTCACCAGTTTCAACACCTCCAAGGGTACGAACATCCGGACGGACGCCTCCCTCCTCAAGCTCTCGGACCTGATCAAGGAACGCAGCCAGGACAACGCCGCGCTGGAGGAGAGCACCGCGCTGGCCCGCGGCCGCGTGGACGCCCTCGCCGACCGCGACGACGGCAGCACCACGGCGGAGGACGCGAAGCTGGCCGCCCTGCGCGCCGCCTCCGGTACCGAGGAGCTCTCCGGCAAGGGCCTGACCGTCACGCTCAACGACGCCCCGCCGAACGCGACCGCCCGCATCCCCAACGTGCCCGAGCCGCAGCCCAACGACCTGGTCATCCACCAGCAGGACCTCCAGGCCGTGGTGAACGCCCTGTGGCGGGGCGGCGCCGAGGGCATCCAGGTCATGGACCAGCGGCTCATCTCCACCAGCGCCGTGCGCTGCGTGGGCAACACCCTGATCCTCCAGGGCCGCGTCTACTCGCCCCCGTACAAGATCTCCGCGGTCGGCGACCCGGCGGCGCTGAAGAAGGCCCTCGCCGCCTCCCCCGCCCTGCAGAACTACCAGCTGTACGTGAACGCCTACGGCCTGGGCTGGAAAGTGGACGAGCACAAGGCACTGACACTTCCCGCCTACTCCGGCACAGTGGACCTCCACTATGCGAAGCCGGTGGCCACCACCCCGTGACCGGGTCCGTCCCGACGCCCTGCTGCGCCTGGCCGTACGGACCTTCAGCGAGCTGTGCCTGACGGCCGGCACGCTGATCGTGCTCTTCGTCGTCTACGTCCTGCTGTGGACCGGGGTCAAGGCGGACCGGGCCGCGGACGGTGAGATCGCCCGGCTGCGCGACCGCTGGGCAGCGGCGGAGGCCCCGCCGGCCGCCCCGCCGGCCGCCGCCCTGCCGACCGCCCCGGCCACCGCCCCCGAGGAGCCGCCGTACGCCCCCGGCCGGGCCTTCGCCGAAATGTACGTACCGCGCTTCGGCCCGGACTGGGTCCGGCCCGTCCTGGAGGGCACGGATGCCGAGCTGCTGAAGAAGGGCCTCGGCCACTACGCCTCCACCGCCCGGCTCGGGGCGGTCGGGAACTTCTCCGTGGCCGGACACCGCCGCACCTACGGAGATCCCTTCAAGGACTTCCCCGAGCTGCGCCCGGGGGACGAGGTGATCCTGAAGGACGCGGCCACCCGGTACACGTACACGATCCGCGGCGGGCCCCTGCGCACCCTGCCCACCGACGTCGCGGTGGTCGATCCGGTCCCGCCGAAGTCCCCCTTCACCGCCCCCGGCCGCTACCTGACGCTGACCACCTGCGACCCCGAGTGGGGCCACAGCCACCGGCTGGTGGTGTGGGCGGAACTGACCGGGACGCGCCCCGCCGGACAGGGCGGACCGGGGGCTTCGTTCAGGTGACCCCTCCGCCGGGCCGCTGGCTTTAGTCTGTTCGCGTACCGCCCCCGCGGTGCGGTGAACGAATGTGGACGAAAAGGAATCAGGCGGTATGTACGGCTGGATCTGGCGGCATCTGCCGGGCAACGCGTGGGTCCGCGCGCTGATCTCTCTCGTACTGGTCCTCGCCGTGGTCTTCGTGCTGTTCCAGTACGTCTTCCCGTGGGCCGAGCCCCTCCTTCCGTTCAACGACGTGACGGTGGACGAGGGATCGGGAGCCACTCCGTGAGCGCACGCATTCTGGTGGTCGACAACTACGACAGCTTCGTCTTCAACCTGGTCCAGTACCTGTACCAGCTCGGGGCCGAGTGCGAAGTGCTGCGCAACGACGAGGTCGCCCTCGCCCACGCGCAGGACGGCTTCGACGGCGTCCTGCTCTCCCCGGGGCCGGGCACGCCGGAGGAGGCGGGCGTCTGCGTCGACATGGTCCGGCACTGCGCCGACACCGGGGTCCCCGTCTTCGGCGTGTGCCTCGGCATGCAGTCGATGGCCGTCGCCTACGGAGGCGTCGTGGGCCGGGCCCCCGAGCTGCTGCACGGCAAGACCTCGCCCGTGGAGCACGAGGGCCTGGGCGTGTTCGCGGGACTGCCCTCGCCGTTCACCGCGACCCGGTACCACTCCCTCGCCGCGGAGCCCGGCACCCTGCCCGACGTGCTGGAGGTCACGGCCCGGACCGAGGACGGGATCATCATGGGCCTGCGCCACCGGGAGCACGACGTCGAGGGCGTGCAGTTCCACCCCGAGTCGGTGCTGACCGAGTGGGGCCACCGGATGCTTGCGAACTGGCTGGTGCGCTGCGGTGACGCGGGCGCGGTGGAGCGCTCGGTGGGGCTGGCCCCGGTGGTGGGCAAGGCCGTCGCGTGACGACGGTCGCGCCGTCCGCGCCCCCCACGGAGGGCCGGGCCGCGCGGCGCAGGGCAGCTCAGGAGGCCGCGAAACGGGCCGCCAGGAACACCCGGAGGCGGGGCGGGCGGCGGCGCAAGCGGCCGGCGTCCGGCGGCCCGGCGGTCATCGCGAGCCGGCTGGGCGGGGAACTCCTCATCACGGTGGGCCTGGTGATGCTGCTGTTCGTCGCCTACCAGCTCTGGTACACGAACCTGCTGGCCCAGCGGACGGCGAACGGCGCCGCCGGCTCCCTGCTGCAGACCTGGGAGCGGGCGCCGGACGGCGGCGCCGCCGCCCCGCCCGTGACGGCCTTCGAGCCGGGCCAGGGCTTCGCCATCCTGCACATCCCCAAGCTCGACGTGAAGGTCCCCGTCGCCGAGGGCGTCAGCAAGCCGAAGGTGCTGGACAAGGGCATGGTCGGGCACTACGCCGAGGGCGCGCTGAAGACCGCGATGCCCGCCGACGAACCGGGCAACTTCGCGGTGGCCGGACACCGCAACACCCACGGGGAGCCGTTCCGCTACATCAACCGGCTGGTCCCCGGGGACCCCGTCGTGGTCGAGACCCGGGACGCCTATTACACGTACGAGACGACCTCGTCGCTGGCGCAGACGCCGCCGACGAACGTCGGGGTGATCAAACCCGTGCCGGAGGGCTCGGGGTTCACCTCTCCGGGCCGCTACATCACGCTGACCACCTGCACCCCTGAGTTCACCAGCACCTACCGGATGATCGTATGGGGCAGGATGACCGAGGAACGCCCCCGCAGCCAGGGCCCGCCGCCCGCGCTGACCAGCTAAGGACGAATCAAGCCGTGTCTCGTGCCAGCCGCCGCGCCGCGGCCCCGACCGCCGGCAGCCGCAGCGTGCTCGCCGGGTTCCTGAGCCTGCTGGGCGAGGTCCTGATCACGGTGGGCCTGGTGCTGGGCCTGTTCGTGGCCTATTCGCTGTGGTGGACGAACGTGCTCGCCGACCGGCAGGCCGCCGCGCGGGGCGACGAGGTCCGCCGCCAGTGGCAGGACCCGGCCCCCCGGCAGGCCGGGCCCGGGGCGCTCGACACCCGGGGCGGGGTCGGCTTCCTGCACGTCCCGGCGATGAAGAACGGCGAGGTGCTCGTCAAGGCGGGCACGGCGCCGGACGTCCTCGACGACGGCGTCGCCGGCTATTACACGGAGCCCGTGAAGTCGGCGCTGCCGTGGGACGAGCAGGGGAACTTCTCGCTCGCCGCGCACCGGGACGGCCACGGGGCGAAGTTCCACAACATCGACAAGGTGAAGAACGGCGACGCCGTCGTCTTCGAGACCCGGGACACCTGGTACGTCTACAAGGTCTTCGCGGAGCTGCGCCAGACCTCGAAGTACAACACCGACGTGATCAACGCGGTGCCCAAGGAGTCCGGCAGGACCGCCCCCGGCCGCTACATCACGCTCACCACGTGCACGCCGGTCTACACCTCGAAGTACCGGTACATCGTGTGGGGCGAGCTGGTCCGCACCGAGAAGGTGGACGCGAAGCGCACGCCCCCGGCGGAGCTGCGCTGAGGGCAGGCCCGAGGCGTCCTCCAGGGGCCCTGGGAGCGGCCGTGAGGGACCAGGGGTCACAGGATCCCCGGACGCACCCGGGAGGGCCGCAGCCGCCCGCCCAGAGCCGCCCGGCCCCGGGCCGCCTCAACGGGCGGTCGCGAGGGGCGTCGTACGCAAAGAGGTCCGGCCCCCCTCGGGCGAGGGGAGCCGGACCTCTTTGCGTCGTGCCGTACCGCGTCGGCGCTAGCGGCGGCCGCCGCCACCGGTCAGGCCCCCGAAGAGACCGCCGTTGTTGTTCCCGCCGTCCTGCTGTCCGGCGATCGTGGCCACGTTCACGGCCTGCCCCGAGGTGCCCGGGGTACCGGGCTGCGGGTCGGTGTTCACCACGAGCGCGTTGTCGTCCGACGGGCCGGCGACGATGCCGATCCGCAGGTTGGCGCGCTGCAGGTCGTTCTTGTACTGGCCCAGCGTCCGGCCGGCGAAGTTCGGGACGACCGTCGCCTGAGCGGCCTTGGCGATGGTGATGCCCACCGCCTTGTTCTGCTCCAGCTGCTGGCCCGGCGCGATCTGCTGGGAGATCACGGTGCCCGGAGCGGCACCCGGCTGCTCGGACTCCGTGACGCTGCCGAGCCGGAGGTTGACGGCCTTGAGGGCCTTCTCCGCCTCGTCCTTGGTCTTGCCCTTGAGGTCGGGGACCTCGGACTTGGACTGCTCCTTGGCGACCGTCAGCGTGATCACGCTGTTCTTCTCCGCCTCGGTCCCCGGCTTCGGGGTCTGCTCCAGGACGGTCCCCGGCGTGCGGTCGGCTTCCTGGGACTTGCGTTCGACCTGGAAGCCCTTGTCCTTGAGCGCCTTCTCCGCGTCCTCGAACTTCATGTTGAGCACGTCGAGGACGGAGACCTTCGGGGCGCCCGAGGAAACGAACAGCGTGACCGTGGTGCCCTTGTCGACCTTGGTGTCGGCTGCAGGTTCCTGCTTGCAGACGTTGCCCTTGGGCTGGTCCTCGCAGGGCGCGTCGGCGCCCTTGGCCACCTGGAGCTTGGAGTTGATGATCCTCTTGCTCGCCTCTTCGAAGGTCTGGCCGACGACCTTCGGGACGTTGGGCCGGTTGTCGGCCGTGTCCCCGAACAGGGAGCGGCCGATCAGGATCGCGCCGACGAGGACGAGGATGCCCGCCGCCACGAGCAGCACGGTCGACGCCCTGCTCTTCTTCTGGTTCTGACGGCGGTTCTGGCCCTGGTCGTAGCCGCCGTGGCCCTGGTCGCCGTAGCCGTAGCCGCCGTCGCCCGGGGGCATGGGCGGCATCATCGACGTCTGGGCGCCCGCGTCGGTCGTGCGCAGGGCGGTGGTGGGCTGGTCGTAGCCCTGGGGGCCGTAGCCGTGCCCCTGGTCCGGGTAGCCGTAGCCGGCCGCGCCCATGGCGGCGGTGGCGGCGACGGGCTGGCCGTCGAGGCAGGCCTCGATGTCGGCGCGCATCTCGTCCGCGGACTGGTAGCGGTAGTCGGGGTCCTTGACCAGTGCCTTGAGGACGATGGCGTCCATCTCGGGCGTGATCTCGGGGTCGAAGTTCGACGGTGGCTGCGGCTCTTCCCGTACGTGCTGGTAGGCCACGGCGACCGGGGAATCGCCGACGAACGGGGGCCGCACGCAGAGGAGCTCGTAGAGCAGGCAGCCCGCGGAGTAGAGGTCGGAGCGCGCGTCGACCTGCTCGCCCTTGGCCTGCTCCGGGGAGAGGTACTGGGCGGTGCCGATCACGGCGGCCGTCTGCGTCATGGTCATGCCGGAGTCGCCCATGGCGCGCGCGATGCCGAAGTCCATGACCTTGACCTGACCGGTGCGGGTCAGCATCACGTTGGCGGGCTTGATGTCGCGGTGCACGATGCCGGCGCGGTGCGAGTACTCGAGGGCCTGGAGGATGCCGATGCACATCTCCAGCGTCCGCTCGGGCAGCAGCTTGCGGCCCGAGTGCAGCAGCTCGCGCAGGGTGGAGCCGTCGACGTACTCCATCACGATGTACGGGATGGAGATGTTGTCGACGTAGTCCTCGCCGGTGTCGTAGACGGCGACGATCGCGGGGTGGTTCAGCGACGCGGCCGACTGGGCCTCGCGCCGGAACCGGGCCTGGAAGGACGGGTCGCGGGCGAGGTCGGCGCGCAGGGTCTTGACGGCGACGGTACGGCCGAGCCGGGTGTCGTGGGCGAGGTAGACCTCGGCCATGCCACCGCGGCCGAGCACGTGGCTCAGCTCGTACCGGCCGCCGAGGCGACGCGGCTCTTCCATAACGTTGCAGCCCTCTCCGTCAGTCCCGACCGCACCTGTGTGTGGTCCGGCGGTGTGCTGTTCGCGCAAAGGCTACCGGCCGATCGTCCGTGATCGGTTCGTGGCCACAGGCTGATACTGGACCGGTACCGTACGCTCGGATCCGGGCCGGAATCAGTGACCTGCGTCACGTATTCCGGTCCGTGACCCCCGTGTTCACCCCTGGCTTCCCAGCACCGCTTCCATGACCGCCTTGGCGACCGGAGCGGCGAGACCGCCACCGCTGATGTCGTCGCGGGCGGTGCCCTCGCTGTCCTCGATCACGACGGCGACGGCGACCGGCGAGGTCCCGTCCGCGTTCTCGGCGTAGGAGATGAACCAGGCGTACGGACGCTTCTTGTTGCCCTCGCCGTGCTGGGCGGTACCGGTCTTGCCGCCCACCGTCACGCCCTTGATCCTGGCCTTCTCGCCGGTGCCCTTCTCGACGACGTTGACCATCATCTGCTGGACCTTCTGCGCGTTGCCCGCGGACAGCGGCCGGCTCATCTCCTGCGGCTCGTGCTTCTCGATGATGTCCAGGTTGGGGGCCGTGAGGTTGTCCACCATGTAGGGCTTCATCAGCTTGCCGTCGTTGGCGATCGCCGCCGTGACCATGGCCATCTGCAGCGGCGTGGCTGCCGTGTTGAACTGCCCGATCGCGCTCTGGGCGTTGCCGTCCTTGCCCATCTTCTTGTCGTAGACGCTGGCGAAGGCGCGGACCGGAGTGTCGATCTTGTCGTTGTTGAAGCCGAACTTCTCCGCCGTCTCCACCATCTTGTCGCGGGTGACCTTGTCACCGAGGTTCGCGAAGACGGAGTTGCAGGAGATGCGCAGCGCCTCGTTGAGGCTGGCCTTCTCGCACCCGGTGTGGGAGTTGGGCAGCTGGGTCTTGGTGCCCGGGAGGATGTACGGCTCGGGGGTGTCCGTCGGGTCGTCGATCCCCTGGACCACGCCGTGCTCCAGGGCGGCCGCGGCGGTGACCACCTTGAAGGTGGAACCGGGCGGGTAGGTCTCGCGCAGGGCGCGGTTGACCAGCTTCTTGTCCTCGCTGTCCTTCAGCTCGACCCAGGCCTTCTCGTCCGCCTTGGAGTTGCCGGCGAAGGTGGACGGGTCGTACGAGGGGGTGGAGACCAGCGCGAGGATGGCACCGGTGCGCGGGTCGATCGCGGCGACGGCGCCCTTCTTGGTGCCGAGCTTCTCGAAGGCGGCCTGCTGCGCGGCGCGGTTGAGCGTGGTGACGACGTTGCCGCCCTGCTTCTTCTCGCCGGTGAACATGCCGATGGTGCGGTCGAAGAACAGCCGGTCGTCGTTGCCGGTGAGGATGCCGTCTTCCAGCGATTCGAGCTGGGTGGCGCCGAAGGCCTGCGAGGCGTACCCGGTGACCGGGGACCACAGGGCCCCGTTCGTGTAGGTGCGCTTGTACTTGTAGTCGCTGCCGTCGGTCACCGCGGACCCGGTGATCGGCTCGCCCTGGACGATGATGTTGCCGCGTTCGGTGGCGTACTGGGCGATCTGGACCCGTCGGTTCTCCTTGCGCGTGCTGAGTTCCTCGGCCTGGACGTACTGCAGCCAGTTGGTCCGGATCAGCAGCGCGAGGACGAGCAGCCCGCAGAACAGCGAGATGCGGCGCAGGGGCTTGTTCATGACGGGCGGACCACCTGGGTCATCTCGGAGTCGGGGGACGGGGCGGGAGCCGGTGCCGGGCGGCGGGCGGTGTCGCTGATCCGGATGAGGACGGCGATGAGGATCCAGTTCGCGAGGACGGAGGAACCGCCGGACGCGAGGAAGGGCATCGTCATGCCGGTGAGGGGGATGAGCCCCATGACTCCGCCGGCGACGACGAAGATCTGGAGCGCGAAGGCGCCGGAGAGGCCGATGGCGAAGAGCTTGCCGAAGGGGTCGCGGGCGGCGAGGGCGGTGCGCACGCCCCGCTCGATGATGAGCCCGTAGACCAGCAGGAAGGCCATCACGCCGGAGAGACCGAGCTCTTCGCCGACGGTGGAGAAGATGAAGTCGGAGTTGGCGGCGAAGCCGATGAGGTCGGAGTTGCCCTGGCCCCATCCGGCGCCGAGGACGCCGCCGGAGCCGAAGCTCATGATCGACTGGCCGACCTGCTCACAGGCGCCCGAGGTGGTGTAGCAGCCGAAGGGGTCGAGCCAGGCGTTGACGCGGGCCTGGACGTGGCTGGCGAAGGAGGCCACCACGACGGCGCCGCCGACCGACATCAGCAGACCGATGACGATCCAGCTGGTGCGCTCGGTGGCCACGTACAGCATGATCACGAACATGCCGAAGAAGAGGAGCGAGGTACCGAGGTCGTTCTCGAAGACCAGGACCAGCAGGCTCATCGCCCAGATCATCAGGATCGGGCCGAGGTCGCGGCCGCGCGGCAGGTAGAGGCCCATGAAGCGGCGGCTGGCCAGCGCGAGCGCGTCGCGCTTCACCATGAGGTAGCCGGCGAAGAAGATCGCGATCACGATCTTGGCGAACTCACCGGGCTGGATGGAGAAGCCGCCGACGCTGATCCAGATCTTGGCACCGAAGACGTCGGCGCCCAGGCCCGGGACGACGGGCAGGATCAGCAGCACGAGCGCGCCGGCCATGGAGATGTACGTGAACCGCTGCAGGACGCGGTGGTCCTTGAGGATCAGCAGCACGGCGGCGAACAGGGCGATCGCCAGCGCGGTGTACATCATCTGGCGGGGCGCGGAGGGCGAGAAGTCGCCGAAGCTGCGCTTGGCGAGGTTCTGCAGCCGCTCCGACTGGTCAAGGCGCCAGATCAGGACGACGCCGAGGCCGTTGAGCAGGGTGGCGAGCGGCAGCAGCAGCGGGTCGGCGTACTTCGCGTACCGGCGCACGACGAAGTGCGCTATGCCGGCGAGGACGGCGAAACCGGCCCCGTAGGCGAACATGCCGGGGGGCAGCTCGCCGTGGATCGCCAGACCCACGTTGGCGTAGGCGAAGATCGGGATGACCACGGCGAAGGCGAGCAGCACGAGCTCTGTGTTCCGCCGGCTCGGCAGCTCGATGGCGCCGATGGTGGTCGTATTGGTGACAACGCTCATGGTGTGGCAGGCCCCCTGCGCCCGCGGGCTACTTTCCGCACAGGCCGACCAGCTGCTGCTCCTCGGGAGTCAGGCTGGGGCCGGGTGTCTGGCTGTTCTGCGCCTCGGCGCCTCTGCGCTCTTCGTCCTTCTTGCAGGCTGAGACCTGGACGCCGAGGTCGTCCAGCTTCTTGCGGGCACCGTCGAGGCTGCCCTCGCTGATGGTGGCCTCGACCAGCTTGCGCTTGAAGGGCGGCAGGTACTTCAGTTCGATGTCGGGGCGGTCGGTCTCCACCTTGGAGAGCTCCAGCGGTCCGAGCTTCGGGCTGATGCCGCGGAAGAGTGCGACGTGCTCGCCCTTCACGCCGACGTAGAACTGGGTCTGGGTCCAGCGCCAGCCGGCGTAGAGGCCGCCGCCGATGACACCGGCGACGACGAGCAGGGTCAGTGTGCGGGTGGTCCACTTGCGCCCTTTGCTGCGGCGCCTGCGGGGGTGGTTGTACGAGTCGTCGTAGCCGGAGTCGCCGTCGTAGCCGTCGGCCTCGCCGAAGGAGCCGTAGGCGCCACCGCCCTGGCCCTGGTCGCCGTACCCGTAGCCGGGGGCGTCACCGCTGCCGGGCGGGCCGAAGGAGCCTGCGGGCGGGGGGGCCTGGCGGCCGAGGCCGGCGGCGCGGCCGGCGGCGGACTGCATGGCGTTGCCGCCGTCGAAGAGCTGGTGCTGGTTCTCCGCGACCGCTCCGACGACCACCGGGGTGTCGCTGACCTGGGCGGCGAGGGTGTCGCCGCTGTCGGTGTCGAGGACGTCGGCGACGATGCAGGTGATGTTGTCCGGTCCGCCGCCGCGCAGCGCGAGCTGGATCAGGGACTGCACGGTCTCGCGGGGGCCGTGGTAGTCGGCGAGGGTCTCCTCCAGGGTCTGGTGGGAGACGACGCCGGAGAGCCCGTCGGAGCAGATCAGGTAGCGGTCGCCGGCGCGGACCTCGCGGATGGAGAGGTCGGGCTCGACGATGTCGCCGCTGCCCAGCGCGCGCATCAGCAGGGAGCGCTGCGGGTGGGTCGTCGCCTCCTCCTCCGTGATGCGGCCCTCGTCGACCAGGCGCTGCACCCAGGTGTGGTCCTGGGTGATCTGCGTGAGGACGCCGTCGCGGAGCAGGTAGGCGCGGGAGTCGCCGACGTGGACGAGGCCGAGGCGCTGGCCGGTCCAGAGCAGGGCGGTGAGGGTGGTGCCCATGCCCTCGAGCTGGGGGTCCTCCTCGACCATGACGCGCAGCTGGTCGTTGGCGCGCTGCACGGCGGTGGCGAGGGAGGTGAGGAGGTCGGAGCCCGGGACGTCGTCGTCGAGCTGCACGAGGGTGGAGATCACCTCGGAACTCGCGACCTCGCCGGCGGCCTGGCCGCCCATGCCGTCGGCGATCGCCAGGAGACGCGGGCCGGCGTAGCCGGAGTCCTCGTTCCCCTCGCGGATCATGCCCTTGTGGGATCCGGCGGCGAACCGCAGGGACAGACTCATGCGCACCTGCCCTGTCGACGAAGCTTCCTCCGGGTACAACCGGTCTCGAGCCACACTGCCCACCCTCCGGTCGGGAGCGCGCTCGTGTCCGTGTCCTCGGTGGCACGGATCACCGCCGCGCGCTCGCTCCGCTCGCTCATTCTCGTACTACTTCCGCAGCTCGATGACGGTCTTGCCGATGCGGATCGGTGCGCCCGGCGGAATGGGCGTCGGGGTGGTCAGCCGGGTCCGGTCGAGATACGTGCCGTTGGTGGACCCGAGATCCTCGACGATCCACTGGCCGTCACGGTCGGGGTAGATCCTGGCATGGCGGCTGGACGCGTAGTCGTCGTCCAGCACGATCGTGGAGTCGTGGGCGCGGCCCAGGGTGATCGTCTGTCCCGCGAGGGCCACGGTGGTTCCCGTGAGGATGCCCTCGGAGACGACGAGCTTGGTCGGCGCACCGCGGCGCTGGCGCTGCTGCGGGGGCGAGGCCTGGCGGCCGCCCTGCTGCGGGGTCCCGGAGGCGCCGCCGCGGCGTGAGGAGCCGCGCTGGGTCACCCTCGTTCCGAAGAGGTCGCTGCGGATGACCTGGACGGCCACGATGACGAACAGCCACAGAACGGCCAGGAAACCCAACCGCATGACCGTCAGGGTCAGCTCTGACATTGCCCCCGCTTCACCCTTCGGCTTGCCGGTAAATGATGGTGGTGCTGCCCACGACGATCCGCGAGCCGTCGCGGAGCGTAGCGCGGGTGGTGTGCTGCCCGTCCACCACGATGCCGTTGGTGGACCCGAGATCCTGGATCGTCGAGGGCGTTCCGGTCCGGATCTCACAGTGCCGGCGCGATACGCCGGGGTCGTCGATCCGCACGTCGGCTTCGGTGCTTCGGCCGAGTACGAGCGTGGCGCGCGAGATCTGGTGGCGGGTGCCGTTGATCTCGATCCAGTGCCGCCGCGGGCCGCCGGATCCCGCCGGGGCCGCGGGCCCCGGGCCGCCGGGGGCGGGCCTGCGGGCGCCGGGCCCGCCCGGGGGCGGGCCGGCGGGCATGGGAGGTGCGGCCACCGGCGGGTAGCCGTAGCCGCTGGCGGGGGACGGCGGCGCCCCCTGCGGCTGGGAGGTGCTGGAGGCCAGGGTGCGGCTGCGGACCCGGTAGAGCCCGGTGTCGAGGTCCTCGGCCTTCTCCAGGTGGACCTTGATGGGGCCCATGAAGCTGTACCGCTGCTGCTTGGCGTAGTCGCGGACGAGGCCCGCGAGCTCGTCGCCGAGCTGCCCGGAGTAGGGGCTCAGGCGGTCGTAGTCGCCGGCGCTGAGTTCCACGATGAAGTCGTTGGGGACGACGGTCCGCTCGCGGTTCCAGATGGTGGCGTTGTTGTCGCACTCCCGCTGGAGGGCTCCGGCGATCTCCACCGGCTGGACCTCGGACTTGAACACCTTGGCGAAGGTGCCGTTCACCAGACCTTCGAGTCGCTGCTCGAACCGCTTCAGAACTCCCATGGGGCACCTCCTCCGTCGTTGTCGCCCTGTACTGCTTACTGATCGTATCCACGCGTGGCGGATTCGGGTGGTTCCCCATCGCTCCTGTGAGGACGAGTGTTGGTCCTCACAAGCGATCGTAGGGGCGCTCCGGGAACAGTGTCCCGCACCGGGAGCGGAGTGCGGGAGGGGCAGTCCGCACCAGGGCGTATGCCCCCGGGGAAAGCGATGTGAATCCACCCCGTTCTACGTGCTAATGTTTCGACGTCGCCAGGGGAACGGCCCGAAAGGGAAGACCACTGGGACGCTGCTCGGGCGAGTGGCGGAACGGCAGACGCGCTGGCTTCAGGTGCCAGTGTCCTTCGGGACGTGGGGGTTCAAATCCCCCCTCGCCCACATCGACGAGACGGTCGTCACTGCGAAAGCAGTGGCGGCCGTTTCGCTTTGCCCCGGCAACGTGGCCCCGCCACCGGGTGCGCGTGACGCGGGACATGGGGGCGGACGCCGCCCGGTGTGCGGGGTGTGGCGTCGGTCACGACGGGACCGGCCCGGGGGCGCGCACGGCTCCGACTGCTCCCGCCAGGTCCGACTTTCGTCGCGGCGGGTGAGACGAAAGAGGGCGGCCGGGCGCCGGCGCGGGTGTCTAGGGTCGGGCGCGTGGATGTGATGGCGAAGACACGTGCGGGCCTGGACTGGCTCAGGGGCCCCGAACCGTGGACGCGGCGGATGCTGGCCGGGGACCTCGCGCTCGCCGGAGTGCTGGCCATCCTCGGGCTGGGCGTCGAGGAACTCGACGGGGGCAGCGGGCGGCGGATGCTGCTGGGCTCCGTGGTCGTGGTGGCGCTGACGCTGCTGCGCAGGCGGTTGCCGGCGACGACGCTCGTGGCCGGTTCGGCGCTGAGCACGGCCCTGCCGGGGCTGTTCTTCGTCCTGCCGCTGCTGGGCTGGTCCTCCGGGCGGCGGATCGTCGGCGTGGGCCGGGCGCTGGGAGCGTTCACGCTGGCCTTCGTGGCGTCGATCGCCTTCAGCGTCCTGGACCAGTGGTCGCTGATGCGACCGCTGCTGGTGGTGGTGTTCTCCACGCTGATGTTCCTGGCGGTCACCGTGATGCCGGGGCTGGCCAGCCGGTACTGGTCGCAGCGCCGCACCCTGCTCGCCGCGCTGCACGAGCGCAACGGCCAGCTGCTGCGCGAGCGGACCATGGTCGCCGGGCAGGCGCGGCTGCGCGAGCGCCAGCGCATCGCCCAGGACATGCACGACAGCCTCGGCCACCAGCTGGCGCTGATCTCCGTGCACACCGGTGCGCTGGAGGTGGATCCCGAGCTCACCGACCGTCAGCGGGAGGCCGTGGGCGTCCTGCGCCAGGCCTCGGTCTCCGCCATGCACGAACTGCGCGAGGTCGTCGGCATCCTGCGCGACGGCGTGGAGGCGCCCCAGCCGGTGGAGGAGGCCCAGCCCGCGGCGCGCGGCGTGGCCGGGATCGCCGGGGTGGTGGAGGCGGCCCGGGGCGCCGGGACCGAGGTGCGGATGACCACCTCGGGGCGGCCCAGGCCGCTGGTGGCGGCCTGTGACCACGCCGCGTACAGGATCGTGCAGGAGGCCCTGACGAACGCCTACAAGCACGCTCCCGGGGCGCCCATCACGGTCGAGCTGCGCTATGAGGACGACTCGCTGGTGGTGGAGATCGCCAACGGGCCGTCGACGGGCCCCGGCGAGGACGTGGTGTCGGGCGGGCAGGGACTGACCGGGCTGCGCGAGCGCGCCCGGCTGGTCGGCGGCATGGTGCACGCGGGTCCCGCCGAGGGCGGCGGGTTCCGGGTGGCCGGGGTGCTCCCGTACGGAGCGGAGCAGGCCGGCGCCCAGGACGTGGCCGACGACTTCGGCCAGCGGGCGCAGGCGCAGAAGCTCACGCAGCCCCGGGCGCGCGGGCGCCGCGGAGAGCAGCAGCCGATGGACTGGGCGGCGGTCGACCGGGAGCTGGCCGTACGGGTGCCCAGCCGCACCGGCGGCATCGCGATGGGCTGCGGGATCGCCTTCGCGGCGGTGGTGGTGCTGGTGATCGTGATGGTCGCCGCGGCGGTGATGCTGCTGGACTCGGCGGGCGACTCGATGATCGGCCGGGACGAGTACGACGCCGTGCACGTGGGCGAGAGCGAGACGGCGGTGCGCGAGCGGCTGCCGAGCGGCGAGAGCTTCCTGACCGCGGGCGCCGACCGGAAGGGGCCGCCGCGGCCGCAGGGCGCGCAGTGCCTGGTGCTGCTGGCCGACGACCAGAGCGGCAACTCCCTGTCCACGGAGCTGGTTTTCCGGTTCTGCTTCAAGGACGGCAAGCTCGTGGACAAGCAGGCGTACGAGGTCAAGCAGTAGGAGCAGGGGGTGACAGCCGAAGTGATCAGAGTGGTGATCGCCGACGACGAGCCGCTGATCAGGGCCGGGATCAGGATGATCCTGACCTCGGCGCCGGACATCGAGGTGGTCGCGGAGGCGGCGAACGGCCGGGAGGCGGTGGATCTGGCCCTCTCCCACGCCCCCGCGGTGATGCTGCTCGACATCCAGATGCCCGTGATGGACGGGCTGACCGCGCTGGGCGAGCTGCGGCGGACCGCGCCGGAGGTGCGCGCCCTGATCCTCACCACCTTCGGCGAGAAGGAGAACGTGCTGCGGGCGCTGGGCCAGGGCGGTGCCGGGTTCCTGCTGAAGGACTCGGCGCCGGGCGAGCTGATCGGGGCGGTCCGGGCGGCCGCGGCCGGGGACGCCTACCTGTCGCCGGGGGCCACCCGGCACGTGGTGGACCAGCTGGCGTCCGGGAGGGCCGCCGGGCGGGGTGAGGAGGCCCGCCGCCGGGTCGCCGAGCTGAGCGAGCGGGAACGGGGCGTCCTGGCGCTGCTCGGGGAGGGCCTGTCCAACGCGGACGCGGGCCGGCGCCTGCACATGAGCGAGGCGACCGTGAAGACGTACGTCAGCCGGATCCTGGCCAAGCTGGGCTGCGAGAACCGGGTTCAGGCGGCACTGCTGGCCAGGGACGCCGGGCTGTAGATACGGTCAGCCCGTTCTCGAAGCGATCACATGAACGGGTGGGGGCGACGCCGATGGCGGCGACAGCGGGACAGCGGATTCCGGACGTGGCGGGGTTCGCACCGCGCGTGGCGGCGGACTCGCCGAAGGAGGCGGGCAAAGCGCTGCGCGCCCGCCTGCCGAGGGCGGCCCACGCAGGCTTCACGGTGCCGGCCGGGCGGCCGGACGCGGTGCGGGCGGTGAAGGAGTCCAACGCCGGGCGGGTGGCGGACCTGACGCCGATACGGGTCGGCCGGATGGCCGCCAACCCCTTCGCGTTCCTGCGCGGGGCCGCCGGGCTGATGGCGCACGACCTGTCGGGCGGTCCGGTGACCGGCGTCGGCGCACAGATCTGCGGCGACGCACACGCGGCGAACTTCGGCCTGTACGGGGACGCGCGGGGCCGGCTCGTCATCGACCTGAACGACTTCGACGAGACCGTGTTCGGTCCGTGGGAGTGGGACGTGAAGCGGCTGGCGGCCTCGCTGGTGCTGGCCGGCCGGGTCGCCGGAGCGGACGAGGACACCTGCCGGGCGGCCGCGTTCGACGCCGTGGGCGCCTACCGGCGGACCATGAGGCTGCTGGCCAAGCTGCCCGCGCTCGACGCGTGGAACGCCATCGCCGACGAGGAACTGGTCTCGCACGCCGACGCCCGCGATCTGCTGGGCACCCTGGAGCGGGTCTCGGAGAAGGCCCGCAACAACACCTCGGCGCGGTTCGCCACCAAGTCCACCGAGATCGCGCCGGACGGCGGCCGCCGCTTCGTCGACGCGCTGCCCGTGCTGCGCCGTGTCACGGACGCGGAGGCGGCGGCGGTGGCGGCCTCGCTCGGCCCCTACCTGCACACCCTGCAGGGCGACCGGCTGCCGCTGCTGGCCCGGTACGCGATCCACGACGTGGCCTTCCGCGTGGTGGGCACCGGGAGCGTCGGTACCCGCTCCTACGTGGTCCTGCTGCTCGACCACCGGGGCGAGCCGCTCGTGCTGCAGGTGAAGGAGGCACGGCCCTCGGTGCTGCTGCCGCACCTGCCGGGGCTGGGCTTCACCCCGGCTCCCGAGGAACACGAGGGCCGCCGGGTGGTGGCCGGGCAGAAGCGGATGCAGGTGGTCTCCGACATCATGCTCGGCTGGACCACGGTGGAGGGGCGGCCGTACCAGGTCCGCCAGTTCCGCAACCGCAAGGGCAGCGTGGATCCGGCGGCGCTGACCCCCGACCAGATCGACGACTACGGGCGGATGACCGGGGCCCTGTTGGCCCGCGCGCACGCGCACAGCGTCGACCCCCGGCTGCTCGCCGGGTACTGCGGCAAGAACGAGGAGCTGGACGAGGCGGTGGCGGCCTTCGCCGTGGCCTACGCCGACCGGACCGAGGCCGACCACGCCGACCTGGTGGCCGCGGTACGGGCCGGCCGGATCGCCGCGGAAGCCGGAGTGTAGGGCGCCCGGTGGCACGGGCCGCTGCGCGGCGGGCGATGTTTCACGTGAAACATCGCCCGCGCGGGCGGGCCGTACCCTGGCCGGGTGAGCGAGCAGACCGAGCACCCTGAGCAGACAGTCCCCGGTGGGTCCGGCGACTCCTCCGTCACCGGCGAGGAGCGCCCCGAGGCGCGCCTGGAGCGGGCCGTACGGGCCGCCGAACAGGCGCTGATCGAGTTCGAGATCGCGGTGGAGACCTTCCGCGTGGAGGTGGAGAACTTCTCCCGCCTGCACCACCAGAAGCTCGGCCCCATGTACACGCGGCTCGACGAGCTCGACGCGCTGATCGCCGAGGCGAAGGCGGCGCGCACCGGGGATGCCGAGGACCTGCGGCGGGCCCGCGACGCCCGCTCGCTGGTCATGCCGATGCCCGGGGTGGACGAGCTGTTCCACGACTGGCTGGGATCCGAGGGCATCTCCGACGACGCCGCCGCGATGCTCACCGACCGGCCCGTGCGGCCGCCGGAGCGGGTCCGGCCCTCGGAGGAGGTCCGCCGCCTCTATCGCGAGCTGGTCCGCCAGGCCCACCCCGACCTGGCCCAGGAGGAGGGCGAGCGGGAGCGCCGCGACGCCTTCATCGCGCGGGTCAACGCCGCCTACGGGCGGGGCGACGAGGGTCTGCTGCGCGAGCTGGCCGAGGAGTGGGCGGCCGGGCCGGCGCCCGAGGCTTCCGCACCCGGCGAGAGCGACGAGCTGTACGCCCGGCTGGAGTGGCTGGCCCGCCGCAAGGAGCTGCTGGCGCTCGTGGCGAAGGAGCTGGAGGAGAGCGCCATCGGGTCGATGCTGCGGATGGCTCCCGACGACCCGGACAGGCTGCTGGAGGAGATCGCGGAGCAGCTGCTGGCGCAAGTCTCCGAGCGCGAGGCACTGCTGGCGGCCGAGCTCGCCGCCGAGTGACTGCGGGCGTCCCTTACGGACGTGGCCGGGCCGGCGGGTCGGATAGGTTGGCGGCAGACCTGTGAAGAGAGAAGGCGACAGTTATGAACTTCGGACCGCTTCCCTCGGTGGACGCCGCCGCGGTGCCCTCCGAAGGCTTTGTCCTCGACGTCCGTGAGGACGACGAATGGGCGGCCGGGCACGTCGAGGGTGCTCTGCACATCCCGATGAGCGACTTCGTGGCCCGCTTCGGCGAGCTGACGGAGGCCGTCGAGGACGGTCGCCGCGTGTACGTGATGTGCCGGGTCGGCGGGCGCTCCGCGCAGGTCACCCAGTACCTGGTGCGCCAGGACATCGACGCCGTGAACGTCGACGGCGGGATGCAGGCCTGGGACGGTGCCGGGCGGCCGATGGTGACCGACAACGGAAACCCGGCCTTCGTCCTCTGAAGCCTTGCCCCGGGCCCCGCGGGGCCCGGCGGCTCGGACCGGCTCGGGCCGGCTCAGGCGAGGGGGTGGGCGGCCAGCAGGTCGCCCAGGGCCTCCTCGTGCGCGGCGGCCGGACCCAGCTGGAGCTCCAGCTGTTTGGCCCAGGCGTGGTAGCGGTGCAGCGGGTAGTCGGTGTCGGCGCCGAAGCCTCCGTGCAGGTGCTGGGCGGTCTGCACGACCCTGCGGACGCCCTCCGAGGCCCAGATCTTCGCGACCGCCACGTCACCGGCGGTGGGCAGCGGACCGCCGGCGCCGCGCGTGGCGGCGTCGAGCCGCCAGGCGGCCTGCCACAGGGTGACCTCCATGGCGCGCAGGTCGATGTAGCGGTCGGCGGCCTGGACGGCGACCGCCTGGAAGGTGGCCACCGGGAAGCCGAACTGCTCGCGCTTGCTGGTGTACTGGCTCGTCATGCCGAGGACGCCCTCGCCCAGACCGAGCGCCAGCGCGCAGGTCCCGGTGGTGAGGACCTGGTGGAGCCGCTCCCAGGCTCCCGGGGTGTCGATCAGGTGGCTCGGCTCCACCCGTACGCCGTCCAGGGCGAGTTCGGCGAACCGTTCCCCGCTGGTGGAGACCTGCTCGGCGAGGGCGAGCCCGTCCGCGGTGCGCGGGACCAGGGCGAGGACGGCGTCGCCCTGGCCGGTGTGGGCCGGTACGGCGATCCAGTCGGCCGTGTGCGCCCAGGGGACGGCGGTCTGGGTGCCTTCCAGGATCCACGCGTCGCCGTCGAGCCGTGCGGTGACGGCGAGTTCGGCCGGGTCGTGGCCGGAGCGGCCGTGCGCGGCGGCGGTCAGGACCAGCGTGCCGCGGCAGGCGCCGGGCAGCAGGGCGGCGGCCAGTTCGGGACTGCCGTGTGCCTGGACGGCCATGGCGGTCGCGCAGTGCTCCAGCAGCGGGACCCGGGCCAGCACCCGGGCGGCCTCGCGCAGGACGAGGCACAGGGCGATGGTGTCCAGGCCCGCGCCGCCGTGCTCCTCGGCCAGGACGAGGCCGAGCAGGTCGGACGCGGCGAGCCTGGCCCACAGCGGGCGGTCGAAGTCGTCGGCGACGGCACCCGGGGTGAGGGCGGGGCTGGGCACGCCGTCGGGCGCGACGTCCGCGAACACGGCCCGGGCCGCCTCGACGGCCGCCCGCTGCTCCTCGGTGAAGGTGAAGTCCACTGCCTGTCCTCCCGTTCTGACCTGACGGTGCGTCAAGATAGAACACGTTCCTGAAAATGGACAGGGGAGGACAGCCGGGACACCCCCTAGCGGTCGAAGTCGATCTCCACTTCCTCGGTGACCGGGTGGGACTGGCAGGCCAGGACGAAGCCCGCGTCCGTCTCCTCGGCCTCCAGGGCGAAGTTCCGGTCCATCCGGACCTCGCCGGACACCACGAAGGCACGGCAGGTTCCGCAGACGCCGCCCTTGCAGGCGTACGGCGCGTCCGCGCGGTTGCGGAGCACCGCGTCCAGCAGCGACTCCCCCTCCTGCACGGGCCAGGTGCCCGAGCGGCCGTCGAGACGTGCGGTGACCCGGGCGGCCGCGGCGGCCGCGGACGCCGCCGCGCGGACCGGCGCGGGGGTGGTGTCCTCGACGTGGAAGATCTCCTCGTGCACCCGGCTGCGGGCGACGCCGAGCCCGTGCAGGGCCCGCTCCGCACCCTGCACCAGGCCGTAGGGCCCGCACAGGAACCAGCCGGTGACCTCCGCCACCGGCAGCAGCGCGGGCAGCAGGGCCGCCAGCCGCTCCTCGTCCAGCCGGCCGGAGGGCAGCCCGGACTCCTGCTCCTCCCGTGAGAGGACCGTGACCAGCTGGAACCGCGACGGATAGCGGTCCTTGAGGTCGGCGACCTCCTCCAGGAACATCGTCGAAGCGGCCGTGCGGTCGCTGCGCACGAGGCAGAAGCGGGCGTCGGGCCGCGCGGCCAGCAGGCTCGCCGCGATCGACAGCACGGGCGTGATCCCGCTGCCGCCGACGATCGCGGCGTAGTGCCCGCAGGCCGGGGCCGCGACGGGGTCCAGCACGAAGCGCCCGGCCGGGACCATGACGTCCAGCACGTCGCCGGCGGTGATCTCCTTGTGCGCGAACGTGGAGAACTCACCGCCCTCGACGAGCCGCACCCCGACGCGCAGGTGCGCGGGACCCGGGCCGTCGGCCGCCGGGGCGGCCGAGCAGATCGAGTAGGTGCGGCGGACCTCGGCGCCGCCCTCGGGCGCGGTGCGGCGCAGCGTCAGGTGCTGACCGGGGGCGTGCCGGTAGTCCTCGCGGAGTTCCGCGGGGACCCGGAGGGTCAGCGCCACCGAGTCGTCGGTGAGCCGGTCGACTTCCGCCACCGTCAGCGGGTGGAACGCGCCGTGGCGGGGGGCGGCCATCTACAGCTCCTTGAAGTGGTCGAACGGTTCGCGGCAGGAGGTGCAGCGGCGCAGCGCCTTGCACGCGGTGGAGGAGAAGCGGCTGAGCAGCTCGGTGTCGGTCGATCCGCAGTGCGGGCAGCGGACGGACAGGGTCACCGGGACGGGACCGCCGGCCGCGTGCGGCCGGGGCGGGGCGATGCCGAACTCGGCCAGTTTGCGGCGGCCCTCGGCGCTGATGTCGTCCGTGGACCAGGCCGGGGCCAGCACGGTGGTCACCCGCACGGCGGGGATGCCGTGGTCGGTCAGGATCCGCTCGATGTCGGCCGACATGGCCTCGATGGCCGGGCAGCCGGTGTAGGTGGGGGTGAGGGTGACCTCGGCGTGGCCGTCGTCGTGCATCCGCACCCCGCGCACCACGCCCAGCTCGCCGAGGGTGAGCACCGGCAGCTCGGGGTCCGGGACGGAGCCCGCCAGCGCGGCCAGCTCGGCCTCCAGGCGGGTCGTCGTGGCGTCGGCGGTGGTCACCATGACGCCCCCGGGTGGCTGCGGTGCAAGTGCTGCATCTCGGCCAGCATCCGGCCGAAGGACTCGGTGTGCAGACCCTGGCGGCCCGCCCCCGCCGCCCAGGCGCCGGTGCGCGGACCCTCGGGCAGGGTGAGCCCGGCCCGGTCCACGACGTCGGTCAGCGCGGCCAGCCACCGCTCTTCGAGAGCGGCCCAGTCCACGCCGTCGAGGCCCTCCACCGGCTGGAAGAGCTCCCCGGTGAACTTCCACAGGGCCTTCAGCGCCGCCTGCATGCGCGTCCGGCTCTCCTCGGTGCCGTCGCCGAGCCGCAGCGTCCACTGCTCGGCGTGGTCGCGGTGGTACGCCGTCTCCTTGACGGCCTTGGCCGCGAGCGGCGCGAACGGGCCGTCGCCCCGGGCGAAGCTCCGTGTAGAGCTCGTGCTGGTGGACGGAGAAGTAGAGCTGCCGGGCGATGGTGTGGGCGAAGTCGCCGTTGGGCTGCTCGACCAGCTGCAGGTTGCGGAAGGACCGCTCCTCGCGCAGGAACGCCAGCTCGTCCTCGTCGCCGACCATGGACAGCAGGATGCGGGCCTGGCCCAGCAGGTCGAGGGCGATGTTGGCGAGGGCGACCTCCTCCTCCAGGACCGGCGCGTGGCCCGCCCACTCGCCGAGGCGGTGGGAGAGGATCAGCGCGTCGTCCCCGAGGGCGAGGGCCGCCGCGGTGGTGGTGTCGGCGTTGGTGTCGAGGCCGGTCACAGGTGGCTCACCCCCTCCGGGATGTCGTAGAAGGTGGGGTGCCGGTACGGCTTGTCGGCGGACGGGGCGAAGAAGGGGTCCCGCTCGTCCGGCGAGGAGGCGGTGATCGCGGTGGAGGGGACCACCCAGATCGAGATGCCCTCGTTGCGCCGGGTGTAGAGGTCGCGGGCGTTGCGCAGGGCCATCTCCGCGTCGGGGGCGTGCAGGCTTCCCGCGTGCGTGTGCGAGAGGCCGCGGCGCGAGCGCACGAACACCTCCCACAGGGGCCAGTTCTGCGTCATACCCGTGCCTCCTCGTTCTGTCCGGCGGGCTTCGCCGGCTGCTGTGCCGCCTGCTTCTGCGCGTACGCGGCGGCCGCGTCGCGCACCCAGGCGCCTTCCTCGTGGGCCTTGCGGCGCTGGCTGATCCGCTGCTCGTTGCAGGGGCCGTTCCCCTTGAGCACGTCCCAGAACTCGGCCCAGTCGATGGCGCCGAAGTCGTGGTGGCCGCGCTCCTCGTTCCACTTCAGGTCGGGGTCGGGCAGGGTCAGGCCGAGGGCCTCGGCCTGGGGGACGGCGATGTCCACGAACCGCTGGCGCAGCTCGTCGTTCGAGTGCCGCTTGATGCGCCAGGCCATCGACTGCGCCGAGTGCGCCGACTCGTCGTCCGGCGGGCCGAACATCATCAGCGAGGGCCACCACCAGCGGTCCACCGCGTCCTGCGCCATGGCGTGCTGCTCCTCGGTGCCCTTGGACAGGGCCATGAGGAAGCTCGAAGCCCTGGCGCTGGTGGAAGGACTCCTCCTTGCAGATCCGGACCATGGCGCGGGCGTAGGGGCCGTAGGAGCAGCGGCAGATCGGCACCTGGTTGGTGATCGCCGCGCCGTCCACGAGCCAGCCGATCGCACCGACGTCCGCCCAGGTCAGGGTGGGGTAGTTGAAGATCGAGGAGTACTTCTGCTTCCCCGAGTGGAGCTTGTCGAGGAGCTCGTCGCGGCTGGTGCCGAGGGTCTCGGCCGCGCTGTAGAGGTAGAGGCCGTGGCCCGCCTCGTCCTGGACCTTGGCCATGAGGATGGCCTTGCGGCGCAGCGAGGGCGCCCGGGTGATCCAGTTGGCCTCGGGCTGCATGCCGATGATCTCGGAATGGGCGTGTTGCGCCATCTGCCGGACCAGGGAGGCGCGGTACTGCTCGGGCATCCAGTCGCGCGGCTCCACGCGCTCGTCCGCCGCCACGGCGGCGTCGAACGCCGCTGCGAGCTGTGCGCCCAGGTCAGCCGTCATGCCCGTCCCGTCCGTCGCGTCTGTCCCCAGGGCCGCGTCCGGGCCCGTTTCCGGGGTCACTGCCACCATTCCGGCCCCTTGTCAGTGTTTGTCGGTCGTCGCCCACCCGACCGACCGATCGTTCGGTTCATTCGCTTCAATGGTGAGACGGCGGCCCGTAGGGTGTCAACCTCTGTGGTCAACCCTGTGGACGCCGGACGATCGGGGCGGGATGGATTCGAACGGGCACGAGCTCGCCGAACGGCCCGCTCCGCCACCCCCGCGGGCGCCCGGAATCGCCGGCCTGTCGACCCCGTACCGGGTCGTGACTGCCCTGGCCCTGGGCGCCGTCGGGCTGGCCGCGTGCACGCACCTTGCCCTGGTCTTCCTGCACGTGGCTCCGTCCAACACGCTGAGCAGGCAGCACGCGGGGACGATCGACGCCTGGGTCTATCCGGAGTTCGAACAGAACTGGAAGCTCTTCGCGCCCAACCCCCTCCAGCAGAACATCGCCGTCGAGGTGCGCGCCGAGGTGCGGACGGCCGCCGGCGAGCTGGTCACCACCGGCTGGCGAGACCTGAGCGCCGAGGACGCGGCGGCGATCCGGCACAGCCTGCTGCCCAGCCACACCGAGCAGAACGAGCTGCGCCGGGCCTGGGACTTCTACACCGGCTCCCACGACGAGGACGAGAAGCCCGTCGGGGAGCGCGGCGAGCTGTCCGAGGAGTACCTGCGGCGCATCGCGATGAACCGGCTCGCTGCGGAGCACCGGGGCGGGCACGTCCTGCGGATCCAGTTGCGCTCGGCGACGACGGCCGTGCCCGCCCCGCGCTGGAGCACCGACACCACCGACACCCAGACCTACTACCGGGAGCTGCCGTGGTGGAAGGTGTGAGACGGGCCCGCGCCACCCTGGCCCGGGCCGTCGCCGAGGTCAGCGGGCGGGCGCTCGGCCCGTACCAGAGCGCCGTCGTACGCATCGGCTTCGCCGCCACCTGGCTCTTCTTCCTGCTGCGGGAGTTCCCCCACCGGGCCGAGCTGTACGGCCCCGACGGACCGTGGAGCCAGGACCTCGCGGAGCGGCTGCTCGCCACCAACGGCGCGTTCACGATCGTCACCTGGTCCGGTTCGACCCTGTGGTTCGAGACCGTCTACGCGGTGGCCGTGCTGGCGAGCGCGGGCCTGCTGCTGGGCTGGCGGACGCGGGCGACGTCCGTGGTCTTCATGGTCGGCGTGCTCTCCCTGCAGAACCGCAGCGTGTTCATGGGCGACGGCGGCGACAACGTCATCCACCTCGTGGCGATCTACCTGGTGCTGACCCGGTGCGCGCAGGTGTGGTCGCTGGACGCGCGCAGGGCGCGCGTGCGGGGCTCCAGGACGGCGGGGGCGGCCGGGCCGTTGCTGTGGGGGGTACTCGGTGCGGTCCTCGCGTACGGGGCGGCCACCGGGCGGTTCAGTCACGGCTGGCTGGCGGCGTTCGCGGCGGTCTGGGTGCTCAGCGGGCTGTGGTGGCTGGTCGAGCGCCACGACCCGGAGGGCGAGGGGCGGGCCGCCCTGGACGTCCTGGCGAACCTGGTGCACAACGCGGGCATGCTGGTGATCATGGCGGAGGTCTGCCTGATCTACGCGACGGCCGGCTGGTACAAGATCCAGGGCTCGCGGTGGCAGGACGGCACGGCGCTGTACTACCCCCTGGGGCTGGACTACTTCACGCCGTGGCCCGCGCTGTCCGCGCTGGTGGCGGGCAGCGGGACCCTGGTGATGCTGCTGTCGTACGGGACGGTGGTGGTGCAGGTGGCCTTCCCGTTCACGCTCTTCAACCGGCGGATCAAGAACGTCCTGCTGGTGCTGATGATGCTGGAGCATGCGGGGATCGCGGTGCTGCTGGGGCTGCCGTTCTTCTCGCTGGCGATGATCGCCGCCGATGCGGTGTTCCTGCCGACCGTCTTCCTGGTGTGGCTCGGGGCCCGGGCCGCCGCGCTGCGGGCCCGGTGGGGTCCGGCGGGGCCTTCCCCCGCCCCGCCCCCTCCCGCAACCGGGCTCCGCCCGGACCCTGACCAGGATCCGGACCTCGACGCCGATCCCGATGCCGGTCCGGTGCTCGAACGCCGGCCGGGCTGAAGCACCGGGGGCTCCGCCCCCGGACCCCGCGCCCCAAACGCCGGGGGGGGGGACTGCGTGAGTCGGTGCCTCGGGCGGCGGCGGGGTCGGGGGCGGTGGGGCGCGGCGTAGGGTCGGGGGATGGATGAGCGGGCGGGCGGGGACGAGACGGTGCGGCAGTGGCGGGAGGACGCCGGGCGCGCGGACCTCGTGCTCCTCGACGGGTTCCACGCGCTGAAGCACGCCCTGCGCTTCGGGGCCGACGTCCGCCGGATCGTCGCCGACGATCCCGCCGCCGTACGGGCACTGGCCCGGGAGCTGGCACCGGACGTCGAGGGTGACGTGGCCCGCATGGTGCGGCCGGCCGTGCTCAAGGAGCTGCTGCCCCGCGTCCACCCCACCGGGGTCGCGGCCCTCGCCGTCCGGCCCGACCGCGCCGCGGGCCTGGCGGGGCTGGCGCGGACGCCCCGGCCCGCGCCGGTCGTCGTCCTCGACAACCCCCGCAACCTCGGCAACGTCGGAGCCGTCGTCCGCCTGGCCGCCGGTTTCGGGGCCACCGGCGTGGTGACCCGCGGCGACCTGGACCCCTGGCACCCGAACGTGGTCCGGGCCGGCGCCGGGCTGCACTACGCCACCACCGTCGAACGCCTCACCCTGGAGGAGCTGCCGCCCGGGCCGCTCTACGCGCTCGACCCGGAGGGCGAGGACATCCGCGGCCTCACCCTCCCGGACGACGCCCTGCTGGCCTTCGGGTCGGAACGGCACGGGATCTCCCCCGAGCTGCGTGCGCGGGCCGACCACCTGGTGTCACTGCCGATGCGCCCGCAGGTCTCCAGCTACAACCTGGCCACCAGCGTGGCCATGACGCTCTTCCACTGGGGCGGACCCCCGCCCGGCGCGTCCGACGCCTGAGCGGGGGCGCACCGGCTACGCCTGGCGGCGGACCTCCACCACGCGGAAGCGGTTCGCCACGAAGGCGCCGTCGCAGAGCGCGGCGTTCGCCGCGGGGTTGCCGCCGGAGCCGTGGAAGTCCGAGAAGGCCGCCGTCTGGTTGACGTAGACCCCGCCGGTCAGGTTCAGGGAGAGCTGCGCGGACTCCTCCAGGCAGACCTCCTCGACGGCCCGCTCGGTGTCCGGGGAGGTGGTGTAGGCGCCGACCGTCATGGCGCCCTTCTCGCGCACGGTGCGGCGCAGCAGCTCCAGCGCGTCCGCCGTGGAGTCCACGGCCACCGCGAAGGAGACCGGGCCGAAGCACTCCGAGAGGTACGGAGCGGAGTCGTCCGGCTTGGCGGCGTCCAGCTTGACCATCACCGGCGTACGGACCACGGCGTCCGGGAACTCGGGGTTGGCGACCTCGCGGGAGGCCAGCGCGACCTCGCCGAGCCCGGCCGCCGCCTCCAGACGGGCCTTGACGTCCGGGTTGACCAGCGCGCCGAGCAGCGCGTTGGCCCGGGCGTCGTCGCCGAGCAGGCCGCCGACCGAGGCCGCGAGGTCGGCCACGACCTCGTCGTAGGACTTGTGGCCGGCGTCCGTCGCGATGCCCTCGCGCGGGATCAGCAGGTTCTGCGGGGTGGTGCACATCTGGCCGCTGTAGAGCGACAGGGAGAAGGCCAGGTTGGCCAGCATCCCCTTGTAGTCGTCGGTGGAGTCCAGGACGACGGTGTTGACGCCCGCCTTCTCCGTGTAGACCTGCGCCTGGCGGGCGTTGGCCTCCAGCCAGTCGCCGAACTCCGTGGAGCCGGTGTAGTCGATCAGCTTGATCTCGGGGCGGACGGCGAGGTCCTTGGCGATGCCCTCGCCCGGACGCTCGACCGCGAGCGCCACCAGGTTCGGGTCGAAGCCGGCCTCCGCGAGGACCTCGCGCGCCACCTGCACGGTCAGCGCGAGCGGCAGCACGGCCCGCGGGTGCGGCTTGACCAGCACCGGGTTGCCGGTGGCCAGCGAGGCGAACAGGCCCGGGTAGCCGTTCCAGGTCGGGAACGTGTTGCAGCCGATCATCAGGGAGATGCCGCGGGGGACCGCGGTGAAGGTCTTGCCGAGCTCCAGCGGGTCCCTCTTGCCCTGCGGCTTCGACCAGTCGGCCTGGCCCGGGACCCGGGTCTGCTCCTCGTACGCGTACGCCACGGCCTCCAGGCCGCGGTCCTGCGCGTGGGGACCACCGGCCTGGAACGCCATCATGTAGGCCTGGCCGCTGGTGTGCATGACCGCGTGCGCGAACTCGTGGGTGCGGGCCGAGATGCGGGCCAGGATCTCGATGCAGACCAGGGCGCGCGCCTCCGGTCCCGCGTCGCGCCAGGCGGCCATGCCGGCCTTCATCGCGGGCAGCAGCACGTCCACGTCCACGTGCGGGTACTCGACGCCGAGCTCCGGGCCGTACGGGGACCTCTCGGCGCCCGTCCAGCCGTCGGTGCCGGGCTGGCCGAGGTCCAGCCGGGTCCCGCGCAGCGCCTCGAAGGCGGCGAGCCCGTCGGCCGGGGCCGTCTCGCCGTACGCCTTGGGGTGTTCGGGATGCGGGGACCAGTAGGCACGGCTGCGGATCGCCGACAGGGCCTGGTCCAGGGTGGGCCGGTGCTTGGCGGACAGCTGGGGGACGGTGAGCTCGGCGGCCATCAGGGACCAACTCCTCGTTGAGCCGGGCGAAGGAGAGCAGACTGGAGTTAGAGTAACCGAACGATCGGTCGGGACAAGAGGGCCCGGCGGACCTGTGGACAAGTCGGTGCGGGAGGATCAGTACATGACAGCAATCGAGCGGTCCCGCACAGTGGCGGTCGTCGGCGCGGGAACCATGGGCCAGGGCATCGCCCAGGTCGCCCTTCTCGCAGGTCACCGCGTGCTGATCTACGACATCGACGCCGCCCTCGCCTCCGACGGCGTCGGCATCGTGCAGGACCGTGTCGAGCGCATGGCCGCGAAGGGCCGTCTGGACCGGACCGAGGCCGAGGAGGCGGTCGGCCGGATCGCCGCCGCCGGGGCCCTCGCCGACCTCGCCGGGGCCGCCCTCGTCATCGAGGCGGTCGTCGAGAACGTCGGGATCAAGCAGGCGCTCTTCGCGGCCCTCGAAGAGGTGCTGGAGCCGGACGCGCTGCTCGCCACGAACACCTCCTCGCTCTCCGTCACCGAGCTGGCCGCTCCTCTCGCGCACCCGGGCCGCTTCGTCGGCCTGCACTTCTTCAACCCGGCCCCGCTGCTCCCGCTCGTCGAGGTGGTCAGCGGCTCCGCGACCGACCCGGACGCCGCCGAGCGCGCGTACCGCACGGTCCTCGGCTGGGGGAAGACGCCGGTCCGCTGCGCCGACACCCCCGGCTTCATCGTCAACCGGATCGCCCGCCCCTTCTACGCCGAGGCCTTCGCGGTGTACGAGGAGCAGGGCGCCGACCCGGCCACCATCGACGCCGTGCTCCGCGAGAGCGGCGGCTTCAAGATGGGCCCCTTCGCGCTGACCGACCTGATCGGGCAGGACGTCAACGAGGCCGTGACCCGCTCGGTGTGGGAGTCCTTCTTCCGCAGCCCCAAGTTCACCCCGTCCCTCGCGCAGCGCCGGCTGGTCCAGTCGGGCCGCCTGGGCCGCAAGTCGGGGCACGGCTGGTTCCCGTACGGTCCGGAGGCGGTCGCCGCGCAGCCGCACACCGCCGGGCCCGAGGAGGCCCCGGAAAAGGTGACCGTCGTCGGTGACCTCGGCCCCGCCGCCGAACTGACCGACCTGCTCCAGGAGGCCGGGATCGCGGTCACGGCCACCGAGCAGGGCGGCCCGTACATCCAGCTTCCCGGCGAGGGACAGCTGGTCCTCGCGGACGGCAAGACCTCCGTCGAGTTCGCCGACGTCGTCTACTTCGACCTCGCCCTCGACTACCGGGGCGCCACCCGGATCGCGCTCTCCGCCAGCGAGGACACCAGCGAGCGCACCCTCTCCGAGGCGATCGGCCTCTTCCAGAAGCTCGGCAAGCAGGTCTCCGTCATCGGCGACGTCCCCGGCATGATCGTCGCCCGGACCGTCGCGATGCTGATCGATCTGACCGCCGACGCCGTCGCCCGCGGCGTGGCCTCCGCCGAGGACATCGACACCGCGATGCGGCTCGGCGTCAACTACCCGCTGGGCCCCTCCGCCTGGCACGAGCGACTGGGCCGGGACTGGGCCTACGACCTGCTGCACCACCTCGACGAGCGCTGCCCCGGCGGCCGGTACGCGCCCTCGCTGGCGCTGTTCAAGCTGGGCTACGCGGCCGACGACGAGGAGGGCACGCGGTGACCACGGTCAAGCGCGACACCTACACCCCCGAGACGCTGCTGTCCGTGGCCGTCCAGGTCTTCAACGAGCGCGGCTACGACGGCACCTCGATGGAGCACCTGTCCAAGGCCGCGGGCATCTCGAAGTCCTCGATCTACCACCACGTCACCGGTAAGGAGGAACTGCTGCGGCGGGCCGTCAGCCGCGCCCTCGACGGGCTCTTCGCGGTGCTGGAGGAGCCCCGTGCCGTCCGCGGCCGGGCCGTCGAGCGCGTCGAGTACGTCACGCGCCGCACCGTCGAGGTGCTGGTGGGCGAGCTGCCCTACGTGACGCTGCTGCTGCGGGTACGGGGCAACACCCGGACCGAGCGGTGGGCGCTGGAGCGCCGCCGGGAATTCGACCACCAGGTCGCGGACCTGCTCAAGGCCGCCGCCGCGGACGGCGACCTGCGGGCGGACGTGGACATCCGGCTCGCCACCCGCCTCCTGTTCGGCATGGTGAACTCCCTGGTCGAGTGGTACCGCCCGCACCCGGGCACCGGCCCGGAGCAGCTCGCGGACGCGGTCGTCCACATGGCCTTCGACGGCCTGCGCACCACCCGTTGACCTCCGTCTCCGCGCCACCCCGCACCGCCCCCGAGCACGGCCGGAAACAGCCGCGCCGGGGGCTTCGTCATCACCCGGACGGGCTACTCCTCGGTGATCGGCGAAGGGGGGCCGGGCGGGACGGGACCGGTGTCCAGGAGGTCCGTCTCCTCGAAGACCAGCAGGGTGCGCGTCGAGAGCACCTCCGGGATGGACTGCAGACGGGTCAGGACCAGCTCGCGCAGGGTCCGGTTGTCCGGGGTGTGCACCAGGAGCAGGACGTCGAAGTCGCCGCTGACCAGGGCGATGTGCGCGGCGCCCGGGAGTTCGCGCAGCTGTTCGCGGACCGTGCGCCAGGAGTTCTGGACGATCTTCAGGGTGATGTAGGCGGAGGCGCCCTGGCCCGCGCGCTCGTGGTTCACGCGGGCCGTGAACCCACGGATCACCCCGTCGTCGATCAGACGGTTGATCCGCGCGTACGCGTTCGCGCGCGAGACGTGCACCTGCTCGGCCACGGAGCGTATGGAGGCCCGGCCGTCCGCCTGCAGCAGTCGCATGATCGACCGGTCGATCGGGTCCAGGGGCCGGGGTGCGACGGGCGGGACCACGGAGGCTCCCGGTGCGGCCCCCGGCGGGGCCGGTGCGGAACCCGCTGCGGCCATTTGTTCATCCGGCATGGCCCGATGCCTCCCTCTCCTGGACGTCCTGCGTCCATCCCAGAGCCCCGGCGCCCGTTTGTCCACAGCCTGGAGCCGCCTGTAGCCAAATTGCGCGGGCAACCGAACAATCGGTAGGTGAGGGGCCTCACACCCGGGGCCACCCCTGCCCGCTTCCCACGAGGAGGTGTACGCCGCCATGACGGTCCAAGAGCTGCCCGGTGCCGGTGCGTCCCACCGATCCACCCCGCCGCCCGCCTGGAGGCCCCGTACGGACGCCGCCCCGCTGCTCCCGGACGCCGAGCCCCACCGGGTGCTGGGCACCGAGGCGGCCGACCGCCTCGACCCCGCGCTGATGCGCCGCTGCTACGCCGAACTGGTGCGCGGCCGTCGCTACAACGCCCAGGCCACGGCGCTCACCAAGCAGGGCCGGCTCGCCGTGTACCCCTCGACCGTCGGCCAGGAGGCCTGCGAGATCGCTGCCGCGATGGTCCTGGAGGAGCAGGACTGGCTCTTCCCGAGCTACCGCGACACCCTGGCGGCCGTGGCGCGCGGGCTGGACCCCGTACAGGCGCTGACCCTGCTGCGCGGCGACTGGCACACCGGCTACGACCCGCGTGAGCACCGCATAGCCCCGCTCTCGACCCCGCTCGCCACCCAGCTGCCGCACGCGGTGGGCCTGGCGCACGCGGCGCGGCTGCGCGGCGACGACGTCGTCGCCCTCGCCATGGTCGGCGACGGCGGCACCAGCGAGGGCGACTTCCACGAGGCGCTGAACTTCGCGGCCGTCTGGCAGGCCCCGGTGGTCTTCCTCGTGCAGAACAACGGCTTCGCCATCTCCGTCCCCCTCGCCAAGCAGACCGCGGCCCCGACGCTCGCCCACAAGGCCGTCGGCTACGGCATGCCGGGACGGCTGGTCGACGGCAACGACATCGCGGCGATGCACGAGGTGCTGACCGAGGCCGTCCGGCGGGCCCGGGCCGGCGGCGGCCCCACCCTGATCGAGGCCGTCACGTACCGCATGGAGGCGCACACCAACGCCGACGACGCGACCCGCTACCGCGGTGACGCCGAGGTCGAGGCGTGGAAGGCGCACGACCCGATCGACCTGCTGGAGCGCGAGCTGACCGCCCGCGGGATCCTCGACGAGGCGGGCATCACGGCCGCGCGCGACGAGGCCGAGGCGATGGCGGCGTCCCTGCGCGACGGGATGAACGCCGATCCGGTGGTGGACCCCATGGACCTGTTCGCGCACGTCTACGCGGAGCAGACCGACCGCCTGCGCGAGCAGGCGGCCATGCTCCGTGCCGAGCTGGAAGCCGAGGACCAGGCGTGACGACGGTGGCGGCGAAGTCCGCGAAGACGGGGGCCAAGCCCGCGACGATGGCGCAGGCCCTGACGCGGGCGATGCGCGACGCGATGGCCGAGGACCCCACCGTCCACGTGATGGGCGAGGACGTCGGGACGCTGGGCGGGGTCTTCCGCATCACGGACGGGCTGGCGAAGGAATTCGGCGAGGACCGCTGCACGGACACCCCCCTCGCCGAGGCCGGGATCCTCGGCACGGCGGTCGGCATGGCCATGTACGGGCTGCGGCCCGTGGTGGAGATGCAGTTCGACGCGTTCGCCTACCCGGCCTTCGAGCAGCTGATCTCGCACGTCGCGAAGATGCGCAACCGCACCCGCGGCGCCATGCCGCTGCCGATCACCATCCGCGTGCCCTACGGCGGCGGCATCGGCGGCGTCGAGCACCACTGCGACTCCTCCGAGGCGTACTACGTGGCCACCCCCGGCCTGACCGTGGTCACCCCGGCGACCGTCGAGGACGCCTACGGGCTGCTGCGCGCGTCGATCGCGAGCGACGACCCGGTGGTCTTCCTGGAGCCCAAGCGGCTGTACTGGTCGAAGGCCGACTGGTCGCCCCAGGCGCCGGCCGCCGTCCCGGGCATCGGCAAGGCGCTCGTCCGGCGCACGGGCACCAGCGCCACCCTGATCACCTACGGCCCGTCGCTGCCGGTCTGCCTGGAGGCGGCCGAGGCGGCCCGCGAGGAGGGCTGGGACCTGGAGGTCGTCGACCTGCGCTCCCTGGTCCCCTTCGACGAGGAGACCGTCGTGGAGTCCGTACGCCGCACCGGGCGCGCGGTCGTCGTCCACGAGGCGGGCGGCTTCGGCGGCCCGGGCGCGGAGATCGCCGCCCGCGTCACGGAGCGGTGCTTCCACCACCTGGAGGCCCCGGTGCTGCGGGTGACGGGCTTCGACATCCCGTACCCGCCGCCGATGCTGGAGAAGTACCACCTGCCCGGCGTCGAGCGGATCCTTGACGCCGTGGCCCGCCTGCAGTGGGAGAACTGATGCCGCAGGTCATGGAATTCAAGCTGCCCGACCTCGGCGAGGGCCTGACCGAGGCCGAGATCGTGCGGTGGCTGGTGGCGGTCGGCGACGTCGTCGCCATCGACCAGCCGGTCGTCGAGGTCGAGACGGCCAAGGCGATGGTGGAGGTGCCCTGCCCGTACGGCGGCGTGGTCACCGCCCGCTTCGGCGAGGAGGGCGAGGAGCTGCCCGTCGGCGCCCCGCTGATCACCGTGGCGGTGGGTGCGCAGTCGGTGCCCGCCGGGGCCGCGGAGGCCACCGGTGGCGAAGCCTCCGGCGAGGCTCCCCGGCCGCTGATCGGCTACGGCTCGGACCACTCGCGCCCGGCGCGTCGGCGACGGGTGCGACCCGTCACCGCCGCGGTGTCGGCGCCCCTGGCCGCGCCGGCCCCCGTCGCGGCGGCCCCGGCCGCTCCCGCCGCTCCGCCCGCTCCGCCCGTTCACCCCGGGCCCGTGCCCGTCATCTCGCCGCTGGTGCGCAAGCTCGCCAAGGACCACGGGGTGGACCTGCGCGCGCTGCACGGCTCCGGGCCGGAGGGCCTGATCCTGCGCGCCGACGTCGAGGCGGCCCTGACCGCGCTGCGGGAGCCGGCCCCGGCCGTCGCCCCGGCGCCGGTCGCGGCGGCACCGCAGGGCGAGCGGGTCCCGCTCAAGGGACTGCGCGGAGCGGTCGCCGAGAAGCTGTCGCGCAGCCGCCGGGAGATTCCGGACGCGACCTGCTGGGTCGACGCGGACGCCACCGAGCTGATGGCGGCCCGGGCCGCGATGAACGCCGTGGGCGGGCCCAAGATCTCGGTGCTCGCGCTGCTGGCCCGGATCTGCACGGCCGCGCTGGCCAAGTACCCGGAGCTGAACTCCACCGTGGACCTCGCGGCCAAGGAGATCGTCCGGCTCCCGTCGGTGCACCTGGGCTTCGCCGCGCAGACCGAGCGGGGCCTGGTGGTCCCCGTCGTACGGGACGCGCAGGGCCGCAACCCGGAATCCCTGACGGCGGAGTTCGCGCGGCTGACCGAGCTGGCCCGTGCCGGAAGGCTGGCCCCGGCCGATCTGACGGGCGGCACCTTCACCCTGAACAACTACGGGGTGTTCGGGGTCGACGGCTCCACGCCGATCATCAACCACCCGGAAGCGGCCATGCTCGGCGTCGGCCGGATCATCGACAAGCCGTGGGTCCACGAGGGGCAGCTGGCGGTGCGCAAGGTCGTCCAGTTGTCGCTCACCTTCGACCACCGCGTCTGCGACGGCGGCACGGCGGGCGGCTTCCTGCGCCACGTCGCGGACTGCGTGGAGTCCCCGGCGGTCCTCCTGCGCACCCTGTAGCCGGTCCGGGCCGGGCCGGAGCCCGGCCCCGGACCCCGCGCCGCGAACGCCGACGCGCGGGGCCCGGAGCCGGAGCCGCTGCCGAAGCCGGAGCCGGGTCCGGAGCCCCGAGGACCGCTCACACCGTGAGCAGCAGCTTGCCCACGTGGGTGCTCGACTCCATGACCCGGTGCGCCTCGGCGGCGTCCCGCATCGGGAACGCCGCGTGGACCACCGGCCGCACCCGGCCGGCGGCCACCAGCGGCCACACGTGTTCCCGTACGGCGGCGACGATCGCCGCCTTCTCCTCCAGCGGCCGCGCCCGCAGCGACGTGGCCGTGATCGCCGCCCGCTTGGCCAGCAGCGCACTCAGGTTCAGCTCGGCCTTCACCCCGCCCTGCAGCCCGATGACCGCGAGACGGCCGTTCACGGCCAGCGCGTCCACGTTCCGGGAGAGGTACTTGGCTCCCATGATGTCCAGGATCACGTCCGCCCCGGCCCCGCCCGTCGCCTCCCGCACCGCGGCCACGAAGTCCTGCTCGCGGTAGTCGATGAGGACGTCCGCCCCCAGCTCCTTGCAGCGGGCCAGCTTCTCCGGGCCGCCCGCCGTGACCGCGACCGTCGCGCCCACCGCCTTGCCGAGCTGGATCGCCATCGTCCCGATGCCGCTGGCCCCGCCGTGCACGAGCAGGGTCTCGCCGGGGCGCAGTCCGGCCACCATGAACACGTTGGACCACACCGTCGTGACGACCTCGGGCAGCGCCGCCGCCGTGACCAGGTCCACCCCCGCCGGGACCGGCAGAAGTTGCCCGGCCGGCACGGCGACCCGCTGGGCGTAGCCGCCGCCGGCCAGCAGGGCGCAGACCTCGTCGCCCACCGACCAGCCGGACACCCCCGCCCCGATCGCGGCGATCCGCCCGGAGCACTCCAGCCCCGGATGGCGCGAGGCGCCGGGCGGCGGATCGTAGAACCCCTGCCGCTGGAGGACGTCGGCGCGGTTCACGGCGCTCGCCGCGACCTCGACGAGGACCTCGCCCTCGCCCGGCACCGGATCGGGTACGTCGGCCCAGACGAGGGCCTCGGGGCCGCCGGGCTGCTCGATGGTGATCGCATGCATGGCCCGGAGGCTACGCCACGGCGCGGCTACTCGGCAGGACCCAGCGTCGTCCGCGGAGCCGTGGACGACGCCGCCCGCACGATGGTGATGAGACGGTCCGTCAGCTGGAGGGGGCTCGCGTGCGGGTCGTCGTACGGGAGCAGCCGGTGGCCGCGGAGCACGTTCACGACCAGGTCCTCGGTGTCGCGCACCGACTTGCCGACCTCCGACTTGCGGACGGGGCGCTCGATGAGGTCCAGACCGCTGCCCTGCTGGATCAGGTCCTCCATCACGGTGCCGGCGCTCGGGCTGAGCACCGACAGACCCAGCAGGCGGCCGGCCGCGCTCGCGCTCGTGATGACCGCGTCGGCCCCGGACTGGCGCAGCAGTGGGGCGTTCTCCTCCTCGCGCACCGCGGCGACGATCTTCGCGCCGCGGTTGAGCTGCCGGGCCGTCAGCGTGACCAGGACCGCCGTGTCGTCGCGCTGGGTGGCGATGACGACCTGACGGGCCTTCTGGAAGCTCGGCGCGCAGCAGGACGTCCGACCGGGTGGCGTCGCCGACCACGCCCGTGAACCCCTCGGCGTTGGCCATGTCGATGACCTTGGCGCTGGGGTCGACGACGACGACCTGTTCCTTGGAGAGGCCGGTGGCCAGCAGCGTCTGCAGGGCCGAACGGCCCTTCGTGCCGAAGCCGACGACGACCGTGTGCTCGCGCAAGTTCTTCCTCCAGCGCTTCAGCCGCCACTCTTCCCTCGTCCGTTCCGTCAGGACTTCGAGGGTGGTACCGACGAGGATGATCAGGAACAGCACGCGCAGCGGTGTGATCAGCATGATGTTGATCAGCCGTGCGCTGTCGCTGTAGGGGACGATGTCGCCGTATCCGGTCGTCGACAGCGTCACCGTGGCGTAGTAGAAGCAGTCGAGCAGATCGACCGTCTCGTTGGCGTTGTCGTGATAGCCGTCCCGGTCCAGCCACACGATGAAGACCGTGAGGAAGAGGACGAACAAGGCCATCAGCAGGCGCTTGGCGACCTGCCGCAGCGGATGCTCGACGATGCGCTTGGGCAGCTTGATGCGCCGCGAGACGAGCTTCTCGTCGGCTCCGCGGGCCATGGCGTCCTGTCCGGGCAGTTTCACGTGAAACATCCTCCCGAAGCCCACGGCAGGTCGAGGACTTCCAGCTCCTGCCCGGCACGGGCGCCCTTGGGCGGTACGACGGCCAGCGCGTCCGCGGCGGCCACGCCTCGCAGCATCGCGGGGCCGTGGTAGCGCAGCGGTACGGCGTGCTCCTCGTCGAGCCGGACCGGGACCAGCCGGGTGTCGTACGGGTGGCCCGGCACGTCGCCCCGCACGGGTGCCGTGTACCGCGGACGAGGGCGGCGGCCCGCGAGGGCGCGCAGCAGCGGCTCGGCGAGGGTCAGCAGGCCGGAGACGGCGGCGAGGGGATTGCCCGGGAGGCCGACCACGTGCCGCCCGTCGGCCGCGTCGCCGACCCGCGCGAGCAGCATCGGGTGCCCCGGCCGGACCGCCACCCCGTCGACGAGCAGCCGGGCACCGGCCTTCTCCAGGACGGGGTGGACGTGGTCGACGGGGCCGGAGGCGGTGCCCCCGGTGGTGATCACGACGTCGGCGGTGGACGTGGTGACGGCTTCCAGCAGGGCCGCGGCCCCGTCCGGGTCGTCGCCGAGCGTCCGGGTGCCGGTGACCTCGGCGCCCAGCCGCGTGAGCCACGGGTCCAGCATGGGGCTGAGGGCGTCGCGGATCAGCCCGTCGTGCGGGCGGCCCTCGGTGAGCAGCTCGTCGCCCAGTACCAGGACTTCCACGCGGGGGCGGGGCCTGGTGGTCAGCGCGTCGTAGCCCGCGGCCGCGGCGAGGCCGAGGACGGCGGGGGTGACCAGCGAACCGGCGGGCAGCAGCAGGTCCCCCGAACGGCACTCCTGGCCGCGCGGGCGGATGTCCTGGCCGGTGACGACGGTCCGGCCGGCGAAGAGCTGGCCACCTGCCTCGTTGCAGTGCTCGCTGCGGATGACGGCGGTGGTGTCGGCGGGGATCCGGGCGCCGGTGGCGATCCGGACGGCCTCGCCGTCGGCGAGCGGCTCCGGCCGGCCGGAGCCGGCCAGGACGCCACCGCCGGCGCGGACGTGCCACGGGCCGGGGCCGGCCACGGCCCAGCCGTCCATGGCGGAGGTGTCGAAGGACGGCAGGTCGGTCAGCGCGTCCAGGGAGACGGCCAGGACCTCGCCGAGGGCGCCCGCGAGGGGCACGTCATGGGTACGGGCCCGCACCCCGGCCCCGGCGTGGGCGGCGACGTCCCGGGCCCGCGGCCAGGCGGCGGCCCGGTGGCCGCCCGCGCCGCCGGCCGCGGGGGTACGGCTGACCAGGGCCAGGGCCTCGTCGAGGTCCTGCTCGGCGGAGTCGGTGGGGGTCATCCCGAGCCGTTCTCTCCGGCGGCGGCGTCGGCCTCCGCCTCGGCGGCCCAGCGCAGTGCCAGGTCGGCGGCCTTGCGGGAGGCCTCGGCCACGGCCCGGGCGGGGTCGGCTCCGGTGGCGGCGGCCTGGGCGGCCGCGTATCCGACCAGGAAGGTGGTCAGCGGGGCGGCGGGCCGGGCGACGCCGTGGGCGGCGTCGCGTGCGAGGTCGAGCAGGGTCTTGGTGTCGACGGCGAGGTCGATGCCCAGCTCGTTCTTGACGGCGGTGATCCATTGGTCCAGCACGGTTCCATGCTCCCTGATCCGGGCGCGGGCGATGGCGAGATCGTCCCAGGTGTCGCAGTCGAAGGCGGCGAGGGGCTGCGCGGCGACGGGAACGAGCGCCAGCTCCGCGGTGAGCGCGCGCAGCGGGAGCCCGCCGAGGCCGCCGTGCTCGGCGGCGAGCAGCGCGATCTCGCGGCGCAGGGGCTCGGCCCGGTAGGCGGCGACCAGCGGCTGGTCGCGGCCGCCGGGGTCGCGCAGCACGGCTCCGTCCGTGCCGTGCGCGTCGGGCGCGGCCAGCAGGGCCCGTACGGTGTCCCGGTCCAGGAACGGCAGGTCCGCGGAGAGCACGAGGACGAGCGCGGCGGTGGTGTCGCGCAGCCCTGCGTCCAGCGCGGCGAGGGGGCCGCCGCCGGGCGGGTCCTCACGGGTCCACCGCACGGGGCGCGCGGTGGACCGTCGGCCGCCGACCACGACGGTGCGGCCGGCGTCCGGGCAGGCGTCGAGGACGCGGTCGAGGAGCGCCCGGCCGCCGACGCTCAGCGCGGGCTTGTCCGCCCCGCCGAGTCGCCGGGCGGCGCCGCCGGCCAGCACGATCGCGTCATAGCTCATGTCCCGAGTATGGGGGGGCCCATCTGCGCCGTGCGGCACCCCACTTACCGGCGGCTTGTCCCCCGTGCGCGCCGGCGGGCCGGACCCGGCGGGGCCGGACACGGGGGCGGGCCCGGTGCGCGCCCCGGGGGGCGCGGGCCGGGCCCGCTGGTCCTGCTGGTCGCCGGAGGCTAGAGGTACGGGCCGGAGCGGATCGCGCCGTGGCCGCCGTCTTCCTCGTCGTCGTGGGGTCCGCCGGGCGGGAGTGCGCGGCGCATCTGCTCCAACTGGGCCCGCGCAGCCATCTGCTGTGCGAACAGTGCGGTCTGGATGCCGTGGAAGAGGCCTTCCAGCCAGCCCACCAACTGGGCCTGCGCGATCCGCAGTTCCGCCTCGGAGGGGATGGCCTCCTCGGTGAACGGGAGGGACAGGCGCTCCAGTTCCTCCACCAGCTCGGGGGCCAGTCCGTCCTCCAGCTCCTTCACGGAGGCGGCGTGGATGTCCTTGAGCCTGACCCGGCTCGCCTCGTCGAGGGGCGCGGCGCGTACCTCTTCCAGGAGTTGCTTGATCATGCTGCCGATCCGCATGACCTTGGCGGGCTGTTCGACCATTTCCGTCACCGGGACCTCGCGCGACTCGTCATCGGCGTCGCCGACCGCCGTCCCGTCCTGTCCCACGATCAGGACGTGCGGGGGACTGTCCTGCGACCGTTCACTCCTCGGCATCTCCATGCCGTCATTCTCTCGCACACCTTCGCTCTCACTCGGTGTGCCCCCGTACAGGCGTGATCCACCCTGTACGGGGGCACCGGACTCAGCCCGCGGCCCGGCGCGCCAGCGCACCGCTGGAGCGGGTGACCAGCGCCGCCAGCAGGGCCGCGCCGAGCGGGACCACGACGAGCAGCTGGGCGAGGGTCTCCCACGGCACGGCGATCGGTACGAACGGAACGGACTCGCCCGCCAGGGAGAAGCCGTCGTCGACGGCGCGCTGGGCGAACGCCTCCAGTTCCCGCCGCTGCGTCAGGCGCAGGCCGACCGCGGGCAGGATCCCGGCCGCCGAGCCCAGGACGACGCCCATGAGGGCCACCACCCCGCACTGGAAGCCGCTCAGCGTCCGCCGCACCCGCGGCGCGGCCCCCACCGCGGCCAGCGTCTTCAGGTCGGCCTCGGCGTCGGCCTGGGAGAGGCCGGTGGCGATGCCGGCCGCGCCGATGGTCACCAGACCGGCGAAGACGGTCAGAGCCAGCAGGACCAGGCTGTCGTCGCCCTCGTAGCCCGCCTCGATCTGCAGGGAGGCGTCCACGCCCATCCGGTCGATGTCCCCGTTGATCCGCTGGCGCTGCTCGGAGGATGCCGCTCCGTCGAGGGAGAAGTACGAGCCGATCGGCGCCGTGGTCAGCCCCGCGGCCCGCACCGCCGCGGGCGGCAGGACCAGTTCCAGACCCCACCCCTCGGTGCCGTCCGGGACCAGGTGCACGGGGACGGTCCTGTCCACGCCGGCCGGTTCCCTCGCCGGACCCGAGAAGGATTCGTCCGGCCCGGTGATGATCCGCAGGGTCAGTTTGCCGTCCTTGACCTGGCGCTTGTCGAAGGCGACGGCACGGCCCTGCTGGAGGGCGGACACCGCGCCCGGGTCGGTGACCGCGAGCACGTTCAGCAGCTTCTCGTCGGCGACCACCGTGGAGTACCGCGTGCCCCGCGTCGCCCCCTTGCAGCGCCAGTCCTGGCGCAGCCGGCGGGCCTCCTCCGCGCTGAAGTCGGCGGAGCCCCCGGTGCCCTCGTAGAGCGGGCACCGCTGGTCCTTGGGCGTGATGATCTGGGCACGGCCGCATTCGGGGTCCCGGGTGTACTCCTCACAGCCCGGCTTGCCCACGACCAGCCGGTCCACGTCCGCCCGCCGGGCCAGCGGAAGCTGTTTGGCCAGGGACTCGCGCAGGGCGGGGACCTCCTTGTAGGCGCCGTTCTCGGAGGTCAGCAGGCGGCCGGTGCCGTGCGGCAGGTCGGCGCGGTACTCGTGGCGGCTCTGGATGTCGCTGCTGTGCTGGAACGTGGCCACCGCGACGGTGCCGGCGACGGCGGCCAGGACCGCGGCCACGGCGGGGGCCGTACGCCCCCGGTTGCGCACGGCGTCGCGCAGCGCGAGCCGCGGTGACAGGGGCAGCCAGCGGCCGAGCCGCCCGAAGAGGCCGACCAGGACCGGGGTGAGGGCGACGATGCCCAGCTCGGCCAGCGCGCTGCCGCCCGCCACGACGGCGGAGCCCAGGTCCGCGGCGCTGCCGTAGAGGGCGGTCCCGGCGCCGAGGGCGACGGCGATCAGGCCGATGACCGGCAGCACCCGGTTGGAGCGGCGCACTCCGCGGCGCCCGGTGAGCGACGCCAGAACCGTCTGCCGCGAAGCGGTGACCGCGGGGACGATGGCGGACAGCAGCCCGGTCACGACCGCCAGCACGGCGATGCCGGCCAGTTCCAGCGGGCGGAAGTCGAGACCGCCGAAGCGGTTGCCGAGCTGCTCCTCCAGCAGCGGCTGGAGCGCCACCGTCAGGCCGATGCCGATCGCGGTGCCAGAGACGGCGGCCGCGGCGCCGATGACCAGGCCGCCGGAGAGCACGATGGAACGGATGTGGCGCCGGTCGCCGCCGTTGGCGCCGACCAGGCCGAGCTGGCGGCGCGAGCGGCGGGCGCCGACCGCGAAGGCCGGTCCGGCGAGCAGGCAGATCTCCAGCATGGCGAGGCCCACGATGGTGGCCAGGACGGCCATCTCGGTGGCGTCGCCGCCGTTGCGCCGGAACTGCTCCTTGGGCTCCTGCCGGTAGAGGGGGACGTCGGCGTCGGCGGGCGGGTCGTTGGCGACGGCGCGGGAGACGACGAGCAGGGACTTGGCGTTGGCCGCCTGGACCATGTTCCACGTGAAACCGTCGCCGCCCACCTTGACCAGGTAGGAGTTCTCCCAGATCACCCCGGTGCCACCGGAGGTCCGGAGCGCCTCGTCGAGGGGGGCGACCAGACTCCCGGGCGCGGCGGTGATCTGGATCTTCTTGAGGTCGTCCGGCAGCTCGTACGCACCGACGATCTTGTACGCGGAGGTGCTGCCGCGCGGGGTGACCGAGGAGCCGACGAACAGGCCGGAGTTCTCCAGGAAGGCGTTGGTCGCGACGACCTCCCCCGCCCGCTCGGGCAGCCGGCCGCGGTCGAGCGTGAACAGCCCCTCGGCCAGCGGGTCGCGCAGATCGGTCTCGCGCAGGTCGGTCTCCAGCATCCCGTGCCGGGTGCGGACCTTGCCGTAGCCGCTGGAGTCCTTCAGCAGCCGGCTCCCGGGCGGAAGCGCGGCGGCCACCTGCTCCGGGGTCTCCTCCTCCACCCGCGCCGGGGCGTCGGCGCTGTCGGAGCCGGTGACGGGCACGAAGTTCGATCCGTCGGGCACCTGGTGGATCGGCCCGCCCACGTACGAGGTGGTGACCCGGGCGTCGGCGGCCCCGACCACGCGGGTGACGGCCTGGTCGGGGGTGAGTTCCGCGCTGCGCAGGGTGAGGTCGGCGGCGCTCACGCCCACGATCGGCAGGGCGATCATCGCGAGGACCAGGGAGCTGCGGCCCTTGGCGCGCCAGGCGTCGCGGCGCGCGATCCGGAGGGCCGCGACCCAGGAGTGGTACCAGCCTTGGGGCGAGGAGGTCACTGGCCGCCCGCCTGCCCGGAGAGGAGGGAGTCCGCGTGGCTGCGCAGGGTCTCGTCGACCACGCTGCCGTCGCGGAGGAAGACCACGCGGTCGGCCCAGGCGGCGAACCGCGGCTCGTGGGTGACGAGGACCCCGGCAGCGCCCGCGTCGCAGCGGGAGCGCAGCAGGCCGAGGACGGACTCGCCGGTCTCGGAGTCGAGGGCGCCGGTGGGTTCGTCGGCAAGGACGAGGCGCCGGTCGCCGACGAGGGCGCGGGCGATGGCGACGCGCTGCTGCTGGCCGCCGGACATCTCGTCGGGGAAGCGGTCGGCGAGGATGCCCAGGTTCATCTCCGCCAGGGCGGCGAGGGCCGCGCCGCGGGCCTTGCGGGCCGAGGTGCCGTCCAGTTCGAGCGGCAGGGCCACGTTCTCGGCGGCCGTGAGGGCCGGGATCAGGTTGTAGTCCTGGAAGACGTAGCCGATGCTGCGGCGGCGCAGGGCGGCCAGCTGCTTGCGGCTCGCGGTGGTGATGTCGGTGCCCTCGACCAGCACCCTGCCGCTGCTGGGGACGTCGAGGCCGCCCGCGAGGGTCAGCAGCGTGGACTTCCCTGAGCCGGACGGGCCCATGACGGCGACGAGTTCGCCGGGGTGGACGGAGAGGTCGATCCCGCGCAGGGCGTGCACTTCGGTGGCGCCGCTGCCGTGGGTGCGGACGAGCCGCTCCAACTGCAGTACGGGTTGCCGGGACTGGCGCTGGTCGGACATGAGGGTTCCCCCCTGGAACGGTGGTTCAGCGGCGCCAGGTGCGGGCGCTGCGGGGCCGGTCGGTGGTGGTCGGAGCCGTGGTCTCGGCGGCGGCCTGGGGCGGTTCGGGTGCGGAGGCCCTCCTGTCGGCCGGCAGGGAGAGCCGGACGAGCCGGGCTTCGCAGTGGTCGAGCCAGCGGGCCTCGGCCTCGGTCTGGAAGATCAGTTGTTCCAGGACCAGCAGCCAGGCGACGTCGTCGCGTTCGCGGGACTGTCCGTTCTCGACCGCCGCGAGGGCGGTGGCCTTGAGCCGGGTGTAGTCCTGCATCGCGCGGATGGTGGCGTGCCGCTGGGACTGGATGACGGCGCGGATGTCCACGCCCGGGGCTCCCACGGCCATGGCGAGCTTGATGGACAGCTCGTCACGGGGCGGGTTGGCCCGGTCGACGGGACGCTCGTACCACTCGCGCAGCTCGGCGCGCCCGGTGTCGGTGATGGCGTACAGGGTGTGTCCCGCGGCGTCCTCGCCGTCGGGTGCGACGAGGCCGTCGCGTTCGAGACGGGCGAGGGTCGTGTAGACCTGCCCGACGTTGAGCGGCCAGGTGGAGCCGGTCCGGGATTCGAATTCGGTGCGCAGCTGGGAGCCGTACCGAGGACCCCGTTCCAGCAGGGCGAGAAGCCCGTGACGGATCGACATACTCGGTATGTATACCGAGTATGTTCACGCAGGGCAACCGTTCTGGGGTGGGCTTCGGCGGTGTCCGGTCCCCGGTGCGGCCGTTAGGCGCCCCGGCGCAGCCGTACGCCCAGATAGCCCAGACCCAGTCCCATCAGGGCGAATCCCGTACCGAGCGGCAGTATGTGCGCGGCCAGGTCCGCGGCGCGGTCGTTCGGGCCGGTGCCGAGCGCGCTGACGTCGTCACGCACGGTCGGCCCGATGGCCGTGGGTCGTGCCTGGGCCCGCGGCGGCGGCGTGGGCGCGGCGGGGGGCGGCGTGGCCTCCGTGCGCGGACGGACCGGCAGCGGCCGGGAGGCGATGAGCAGCTCGGGGTTGGCGGGTTCCCCCGCGGGCCTGCCCGGCCGCTCGCGGCCGACGCCCGCGGCGCTGCCGGCCAGCTCCTCGTGGACGTCCTCGCCCTCGTCCTCCCGCTCGAAGGCCGCGGTGTACGCCGGCCGGGCCGCCCGCGCCGCCTGGGCGGCCGTCCGGGTCACCGCCTGGGCCACCGCACGGGCGGCGTACGGTGCGACGCGCTCGGCGGGGGCGCGGTGGGGAGGGACCGGGCCGAGGGGGCCCGCGTACGCGGAGGCGGCGGGGGCGAGGGCGGCGGCGGCCAGCGCGGCGCACGCCAGCCAGCGCGAAGGACGGAAGCCTTGGATCACGGGGAGCCCCTCCCGTCCCGAGCGGCCGGCGTGCTCGCTGGAGTCAGCGATATGCGCTCAGATTTACATAGTGGGGCAAAACCGGCATCCCGGACGCCCTATCGGGTGTCCGGGATGCCGGTGTGTCGTGCGTCCGCGCGGGGCGGCTACTCCGGATTGCCGGTGGACACGGTCAGCGTGTACTCCGTGCCCTCCTTGTTGATCTTGTCCCCGGCGTTCGGGGTCTGGCTCAGCACCGTGTCCTTGCCGTACACGGCCTCGTCCTTCTGGACGATCGTGTACTTGCCGCCCGAGGCCTGGATGCAGGCCTTGACCGACAGCAGGTTCTTGTACTTGAGGTCCGGCGCCGAGTACTTGCCGGCCTCGCTGTAGTGCTTCACCGGGTCCGAGCACTTCTTCGGGTCGATCGTGCGCGAGACGTCGGGGCCCTTGAACCCGGCCTTCGCCGACGCGGAGGCGGAGGCACCCGGATCCGCCGTGGCGTCCCCCTTGTCCTTGTCGTCCCCGTTCATCGAGATCGCCGCGATCAGACCGCCCACGGCCAGCAGCGCCACCGCGACCGCGCCCACGACCACCGGCATGTTCCGCTTGCCGCCACCGGAGCCCGACGGGCCCGCCGTGCCCGTCGGGGAGATCGTGTACGGGGGCGGGGTCTGCGGCGCGTAGCCCTGCTGCGGCGGGGGCGTGTGCGGGTAGGCGTAGCCGCCCTGCGCGTGCGGCTGCGGGGCGGGCGTCGGCGCGTAAGGGGCCGGTGTCGGGTTGTGCGGCGCCTGGTAGGGCTGCTGCACCGACTGCGGCGGAGCCTGGAAGCCGGAGTCCACCGGCGGGAACACGGCCGAGGACACGCCCGCGCCACTGCTCAGGGGCCCCTGGCCCTGGACGATGACCGGCGCCCCGGTCTGCCCGGAGCCCAGTACCCGCGCGACCTCGTCGCCCATGGCCGCGGCCGTCGGGAAGCGCTCGTTCGGGTTCTTCTTCAGCGCACGCGCCACCAGCGCGTCCATCGCGGGCGTCACCGACCGGTTGATGGAGGACGGGGCGACCGGCTCCTCCTGCACGTGGGCGTACGCGATGGCCAGCGGCGAGTCCGCGTCGAACGGGATCCGGCCCGTCAGCAGCTGGAACAGCATGATGCCGACCGAGTACAGGTCGGACCGGGCGTCGACGCCGCGCCCCAGGGCCTGTTCGGGCGAGAGGTACTGCGGCGTGCCGACGACCATGCCGGTCTGCGTCATCGAGGTGACCCCCGACTGCATGGCGCGGGCGATGCCGAAGTCCATCACCTTGACCACGCCGCGCTTGTTCACCATCACGTTGCCGGGCTTGATGTCGCGGTGGACGAGCCCCATCTCGTGGCTGGTCTCCAGGGCGGCCAGCACGTCGGCCGTCACCTTCAGCGCCTTGTCCGCCGGCATGGCGCCGTACTGCCGGACGTCCGCGTCGAGCACCGAGCCGAGCGGCTTGCCCTCCACGTACTCCATGACGATGTACGGCATCACCGCGCCGTCGCCGGAACGGCCGTCGCCGAACGACACTTCGCCCTCACCGGTGTCGAAGACCGAGACGATGTTCGTGTGCGACAGTTTCGCTACAGCCTGGGCCTCGCGGCGGAAGCGCTCGCGGAAGGACTGTTCCCGGCCGAGGTCGCTGTGCAGGGTCTTGATGGCGACCTGCCGGTCGAGCGCCGAGTCGTACGCCAGGTACACGGAGGCCATGCCGCCGGCCCCCAGCAAGTCCCGCAGCTGGTAACGGCCACCGGCCAGAGAGCCGCCCGCGTACTGGCCCTGAGTGGCGTCCTGGCTCATGACTGTTGGTTCCCCTCGGCGTGTGTCCCCGCGCCCCCGGCGTGGCGCACGTGGCGCCCAGTCTGCCCCAGGGCAAGCACACGTCAAGCCAGGTGCCCGTTCCGTGACCACACGTGCACAGGGTGGCCTTGTCCGAACGGCGACCGGTTCGGAGGCTGTAGCGTTCACCGGAGCACCAATAAAGAGGACACCGCTGAGCGGCGGCCGAGAGATACGACGGCGAGGACTGATGGCACCCGAACCCGAGGGAAACGGCGCCGGGATGACCGATGGTCCTGAGCACTGGGGCGACGGTGGCCTGGTGGGCGACGGTCGTTACCGGCTGACGCACCGGCTGGGCCGCGGCGGCATGGCGGAGGTGTTCGCGGCCGAGGACGTGCGGCTGGGCCGCACCGTCGCCGTGAAGCTGCTGCGCGCCGACCTGGCCGAGGACCCGGTGTCCAAGGCCCGCTTCACGCGCGAGGCGCAGTCCGTCGCCGGGCTCAACCACCACGCGGTCGTCGCCGTGTACGACTCCGGCGAGGACCGGGTCGGCCCGAACACCGTCCCGTACATCGTGATGGAGCTGGTCGAGGGCCGCACCATCCGCGACCTGCTCATCAGTGCCGAGGCCCCGGGTCCCGAGCAGGCGCTCATCATCGTCTCGGGCGTGCTCGAAGCCCTCGCGTACTCGCACCAGCACGGCATCGTCCACCGCGACATCAAGCCGGCGAACGTCATCATCACCGACGCCGGCGCGGTCAAGGTGATGGACTTCGGCATCGCCCGCGCCCTGCACGGCGGTCAGGCGACGATGACCCAGACCGGCATGGTCATGGGCACCCCGCAGTACCTCTCGCCCGAACAGGCCCTCGGCAAGGCCGTGGACCACCGCTCCGACCTGTACGCGACCGGCTGCCTGCTGTACGAACTCCTCGCGCTGCGGCCCCCGTTCACCGGTGAGACCCCGCTCTCCGTGGTCTACCAGCACGTCCAGGACGCGCCCGTACCGCCCTCGCAGCTGCCCGAGGGCCACCACATCCCGCAGGAGCTCGACGGCCTCGTCATGCGCTCCCTCGCCAAGGACCCGGACGACCGGTTCCAGAGCGCCGAGGAGATGCGCGGGCTGGTCCAGTACGCGCTGCAGATGCTGCACGACCAGGGGCCGAACACCGGTACCTGGAACACCGGCCCGGTCACCATGGCGCTGCCCCACGGCCGCGGCGGCGCCGCCGCCACCACGGCCATGCCGGTGGGCGGGGCCGGCGGCGGGCACGGGTACCCCGCGAACGCCTCGACCTCGCAGTTCCAGCAGCCGATGGTGCCGCCGCTGAACCCGGACGACGGCACGGCCTTCCCCGGCGGCCCCGGCGGCCACGGCGGCGGTCACAGCGGGGGCTACGAGGCCTACGACGACCGGCGCGGCAACGGCGGCGGCCGGTGGAAGATGTGGCTGTTCGCGGTGCTCGCGATCGTCGCGATCGCGGGCGGCGTGGCCTACGCCGTCAGCAGCGTCGGCGGTGGCGGGGGCGGCCAGAAGAAGGACCCGGGGACGACCCAGACCGCCCCCAGTGACAAGCCGAGCGCGTCCGACTCGCCGGACCCCACGCAGTCGCGCCAGCCGACGGACACCGCGCCGTCGAACAGCAACGACACCCCGGTGCAGCCGACCCGCACCCGGACGCAGACCGCGAGCCAGTCGCCCACGGCGTCGGCGACGACGTCGCCCACCGCGTCGGCGACGAAGAGCGCGACGGCGAGCGCGACCGCCAGCCCGACCAAGAGCGCCCCGGTCACCAACCCGCCCACCAAGTCCCAGCCCCCGCCGGGGCCCGACAGCGCGGAGTGAGCACGGGACGGGCCCGGCGGAATCCATTCCGCCGGGCCCGTTCCCGTACGAGGGCCGGTGCAGTTCACCGGAACGGCGCAGGTCATCGAGCCGACCGCGGAAGAACGGGAACTCTTCGGCCCGGGTCCGCATTTCGTGAACGGCGAGGTCTTGGCGGGGGTCCGGGGAATTGAAATGGTCCGCCCCGTACGACACCACACTTCGGTTGCACGCCTGGTGGTGGCCCCGGGGTGCTACCGCTTCTCCGCATGCAGGCGGGCCACGTAGGCCGCGGCCTGGGAACGGCGCTCCATGCCCAGCTTGGACAGCAGGCTGGAGACGTAGTTCTTGATCGTCTTCTCGGCCAGGTGCAGGCGCTCGCCGATGACGCGGTTGGTCAGGCCCTCGCCGATCAGGTCGAGGATCTTGCGCTCCTGCTCGGTGAGGTTGGCGAGGCGGTCGTCGCCCTTGCCGCCCTTGCCGTCGCGCAGCCGCTCCAGCACGCGGGCGGTGGCGACCGGGTCCAGCAGCGACTTGCCGGCGGCGACGTCACGCACGGCGCTGAGCAGTTCGTTCCCGCGGATCGCCTTGAGCACGTAGCCCGAGGCGCCCGCCATGATCGCGTCGAAGAGGGCCTCGTCGTCGGCGAACGAGGTCAGCATCAGGCACTTGACGTCCTCGTTGCGGGAGCGCACCTCGCGGCACACCTCCACCCCGCTGCCGTCCGGCAGCCGGACGTCGAGGACGGCCACGTCGGGACGGGTGGCGGGGATGCGGACCAGGGCATCGGCGGCCGTACCGGCCTCGCCGACGATCTCGATGTCCTCCTCGACCGACAGCAGCTCGTGGACGCCCCGACGGACCACTTCGTGGTCGTCCAGGAGGAATACCTTGATTTTTCCGTCTTCGCGCACGAAGTCAGTTTCACACACTCACCCCTTCCCTGCCGGAGTTACCCGGGATAACGTGCCGTTGTTCCCGGCCCCTGCAAGGCTGTGACCAGTGGTTGTTCCCGCCGCTGCGGATTTACTTGGAAATCCAAGCAAAAACGCAGGTCAAACGGGGTTTCGCAGTTATGCGGCGCACTGGGTAACGTGCATTGCGCAGGGCACTCGCCGGGACGCCTGTCACGCCTGAATCCCGTACGCGACGCGCACCCACCCCGTGCGCTCGTTACGGATGCAGGTGAGCCGCACTGGACCCCGGAGAACCCGGGTGCCGGACCGACGGAGGAGCACAAGTGACCGTGGAGAGCACTGCCGCGCGCAAGCCGCGACGCAGCAGCGGCACCAAGCGGGCGGCAGGTGCGGCGAGCGCCGCCAAGCCCGCCGCTGCCACCGCGCAGACGCAGGACGCTGAACCTCAGCTCGTACAGCTGCTGACGCCCGAAGGGGAACGGGTCGACAACGCGGAAAACGCGGAGTTCGCCTCCTTCGTCGCAGACATCACCACCGAGGACCTGCGCGGGCTGTACCGCGACATGGTCATGACCCGCCGCTTCGACGGTGAGGCGACCGCCCTGCAGCGCCAGGGCGAGCTGGGCCTGTGGGCCTCGCTCCTGGGCCAGGAGGCCGCGCAGATCGGCTCCGGCCGGGCGCTGAACGACGCGGACTACGTCTTCCCGACCTACCGCGAGCACGGGGTCGCCTGGTGCCGCGGGGTCGACCCGACGAACCTGCTCGGGATGTTCCGCGGCGTCAACCACGGCGGCTGGGACCCGAACCTCAACAACTTCCACCTCTACACGATCGTCATCGGCTCGCAGACGCTGCACGCGACCGGATACGCGATGGGCGTGGCCAAGGACGGCGCGGACGCGGCCGTGATCGCCTACTTCGGCGACGGCGCGTCCAGCCAGGGCGACGTGATGGAGGCCTTCAACTTCTCCGCGGTCTACAACTCCCCCGTGGTGTTCTTCTGCCAGAACAACCAGTGGGCGATCTCCGAGCCGACCGAGCGCCAGATGCGCGTGCCGCTCTACCAGCGCGCGCAGGGCTTCGGCTTCCCCGGCGTCCGAGTCGACGGCAACGACGTCCTGGCCTGCCTGGCCGTGACCCGCTGGGCCCTGGACCGGGCGCGCCGCGGCGAGGGCCCGACCCTGGTCGAGGCGTTCACGTACCGCATGGGGGCGCACACCACCTCCGACGACCCGACGAAGTACCGCCGGGACGAGGAGCGGGCCGCCTGGGAGTCCAAGGACCCCATCCAGCGGCTGAAGGCCCACCTGCTGGCGACCGGGGGCGCCGACGAGGCGTTCTTCGAGGAGCTGGAGGCCGAGAGCGAGGCCATGGGCAAGCGCGTGCGCGAGGCCGTGCGCGCCATGCCCGACCCGGACACCATGGCGATCTTCGAGAACGTCTACGCAGACGGGCACGCGCTCGTCGACGAGGAGCGCGCGCAGTTCGCCGCCTACCTCGCGTCCTTCGAGCCGGCCGAGGAGGGTCACTGATGGCTGTCGAGAAGATGTCGATCGCGAAGGCGCTCAACGAGTCGCTGCGCAAGGCCCTGGAGCAGGACCCCAAGGTCCTGATCATGGGCGAGGACGTCGGCAAGCTGGGCGGTGTCTTCCGCATCACCGACGGCCTGCAGAAGGACTTCGGCGAGGAGCGGGTCATCGACACCCCGCTCGCCGAGTCGGGCATCGTCGGCACCGCCATCGGCCTGGCCCTGCGCGGCTACCGGCCGGTCGTGGAGATCCAGTTCGACGGTTTCGTCTTCCCGGCGTACGACCAGATCGTCACGCAGCTCGCGAAGATGCACGCCCGGGCCCTGGGCAAGATCAAGCTGCCCGTCGTCGTCCGCATCCCGTACGGCGGCGCCATCGGCGCGGTCGAGCACCACTCCGAGTCCCCCGAGACGCTGTTCGCGCACGTCGCGGGCCTGAAGGTGGTCTCCCCGTCGAACGCGAGCGACGCCTACTGGATGCTCCAGCAGGCGATCCTCAGCGACGACCCGGTGATCTTCTTCGAGCCGAAGCGCCGCTACTGGGACAAGGGCGAGGTCGACACCGAGGCCATCCCGGGCGAGCTGCACAAGTCCCGCGTGGTGCGCGAGGGCGCCGACCTCACCCTGGCCGCCTACGGCCCGATGGTGAAGGTCTGCCTGGAGGCGGCGGCCGCGGCCGCCGAGGAGGGCAAGTCGGTGGAGGTCCTCGACCTGCGCTCGATGTCCCCGGTCGACTTCGACGGGATCCAGGCGTCGGTGGAGCGGACCCGCCGGCTCGTGGTCGTCCACGAGGCGCCGGTCTTCCTCGGCGTGGGCTCGGAGATCGCCGCCCGCATCACCGAGCGGTGCTTCTACCACCTGGAGGCCCCGGTGCTGCGCGTGGGCGGCTTCCACGCCCCGTACCCGCCGGCCCGCCTGGAGGACGAGTACCTGCCGGGCCTGGACAGGGTGCTCGACGCCGTCGACCGCTCGCTGGCGTACTGAGGAGCCGCGTTCCATGACCATCCGCGAATTCAAGATGCCCGACGTGGGCGAGGGCCTCACCGAGGCCGAGATCCTCAAGTGGTACGTCCAGCCGGGTGACACCGTCACCGACGGCCAGGTCGTCTGCGAGGTCGAGACGGCCAAGGCCGCCGTCGAGCTGCCGATCCCGTTCGACGGCGTCGTGCACGCGCTCCTGTTCGAGGAGGGCACCACGGTCGACGTCGGCCAGGTGATCATCTCGGTGCAGACCGGCGACGCCGGCGCCGGGGCACCGGTCCAGACGGCCGCCGCGCCCGTCGCCGAGGCCGCTGCCTCGGCTCCGGCGGCCGCGGCCGCTCCGGCCGAGGAGCCCGCCGCCGAGGCCCGCCAGCCCGTCCTGGTCGGCTACGGCGTCTCCACCGCCTCCACCAAGCGCCGCCCGCGCAAGGCCACGGCCACCACGGCCGCGCAGAACGGCACGGCCGCCCCCGCGGCGCCCGCCGCCCCGGCCGCGCCGGTGCTCCCCGCCGTCCCGGCCCAGCCCACCGGTGAGCGGCCGCTGGCGAAGCCGCCGGTGCGCAAGCTCGCCAAGGACCTCGGCATCGACCTGGCCTCGGTCGTACCGACCGGCGACGGCGGCGTCGTGACCCGGGAGGACGTCCACGCGGCGGCCGCCGCGGCGATCGCCCCGCAGACCGTCCCCGCCGCCGCGGCCCCCGCCGCGGCGCAGACCCCGGCCCAGGCCGTGGTCGCCGAGGCCGCTCCGGCGGCCGGGACCCCGGAGCGCGAGACCCGTATCCCGGTCAAGGGCGTCCGCAAGGTCACCGCCCAGGCCATGGTCGGGTCCGCCTTCACCGCGCCGCACGTCACCGAGTTCATCACCCTCGACGTGACGCGCACGATGAAGCTGGTGCAGGAGCTCAAGGACGACCCGGACCTCGCGGGCCTGCGGATCAACCCGCTGCTCCTGATCGCCAAGGCCGTCCTGGTGGCCATCCGCCGCAACCCGGACGTCAACGCGTCCTGGGACGAGGCGGCCCAGGAGATCGTGCTCAAGCACTACGTCAACCTGGGCATCGCGGCGGCCACGCCCCGCGGGCTGATCGTCCCGAACATCAAGGACGCCCACGCCAAGACCCTGGGAGAGCTGTCGGAGTCCCTGTCCTCGCTGGTCGCCACGGCCCGCGACGGCAAGACCTCCCCGGCCGACATGCAGAACGGCACGATCACCATCACCAACGTCGGCGTCTTCGGCGTCGACACCGGGACGCCCATCCTGAACCCCGGCGAGTCCGCGATCCTCGCGGTCGGTGCGATCAAGCTCCAGCCGTGGGTCCACAAGGGCAAGGTCAAGCCGCGCCAGGTCACCACCCTGGCCCTGTCGTTCGACCACCGCCTCATCGACGGCGAGCTCGGCTCCAAGTTCCTCGCCGACATCGCGGCGGTCCTGGAACACCCCCGTCGGCTGATCACCTGGTCGTAGCCGACCCGCTCACGCGGCCGACGGCCGGTCTCCCCCGAGGAGGCCGGCCGTCGGCCGTTGCCGGGCCCGGAATCCCCGGTCGGGCCGGGAGGCACCGTGTGATCATCGGCGGATGCTCTTCCGCGCTGCCACCGCAGACCCCGCAGACCTGGACCGCGCCGTCGCCCACCCGGCCGACGGCCCCGTCCCCGCCCTGACCGCCGAGAGGATCCGCGAGGAACTCGCCGGGAAGCGGATGCGCCCCGAGTGGACCTGGACCGCCGAGGACGAGAACGGGGAGGTCCTCGCCCGCGCCCTGTGGTGGGGCCGGGCCGACAGCGCGCAGCCGATCGCGCTCGACTGCCTCCAGGTGCGGGCCGGGGTGGCCGACCCCGCCGCGGTCGCCGCCGGGCTGCTGGACGCCGGCCACACCGCCTTCGGCAGGCGCCCGGGCTACAACATCTCGCTGCCCCGCGGCTGGCACACCGACCCCGGGCTGGCCGCGGCGGTCGCCTGGCGCCGGGAGGCGGCGCACCGGACCGGCCTGACCCGCGAGATCGAGCGCCTGCGCTACGAGTGGACCCCGGCGGCCGGGACGGCCGAGCCCACCGGCCGCCTCGTCTTCCGCGACGGCAGCGACGAGGAGATGCTGGACGCCTTCGTCCGGCTCTCCCGCGGCAGCCTCGACCTGGCCACCCGGCACGAACTGGAGCTGATGGACGCCGAGCAGCTGGCCCGCGAGGACTTCGCGTTCTACCGCGACTGCCCCGGCGAGCGCTCCTGGTGGCGCCTGGCCCACCTGCCCGACGGCCGCCTCGCGGGACTGGCCGTGCCCTCCGCGACCCCGTACCACCGCAACGTCGGCTACCTGGGTGTCGTACCGGAGCAGCGCGGCCGGGGCCTGATCGACGAGGTCCTCGCCGAGATCACCCGCTTCCACGCCGCCGAGGGGGCCGACCGCATCACCGCGACGACGGACACCGTGAACCTGCCCATGGCCGCCGCCTTCGACCGCGCGGGCTACCGGGTCACCGAGGTCCGGCTCGTCCTGGAGGCCCCGGGCCGGTGATCCGGCCCGCCCCGGGCGGTAACCTGCCGCCGGGGGAAGGGGGCCGGGGTGTCCATGGCCGAACTGCAGGTCTACTCCGTCGAGGAGGCCGACGTCACGGGTGGCGTGTGCGTGGTCCGCTGCATCGGCGGGGTGGCCCGCGCCGGGCAGGTCTACGCCGTGGGCGCGTCGCGGATGTGCCTGCGCCACATCGAGCGGCACGGACGGCCCGTCCACTCCTTCGACGCCGGGCACACCGCGAAGGTCCGCCTCAGCGGCGCCATGGTCGCGCTGCTCTCCCGGGGACAGGTGCTGACCGCGGTGCCGCCCGACGGGCACGCGCTGGAGGACCTGGAGGCCTGGCTGGCCACCGACCCGCCGCTGCGCGACGAACCGCAGCCCCGGACCCTGCGCGTCCTGGCCGGCGTACGGATGCGCGACGAGCGCCTGGCGGACGGGGTCCGGCTGCGCTGGGGCCGGGTGGCCCTGGCCGCCACCCACCGCTGCGCGGCGGCCGAAGCCACGCCCGAACTGGCCGGAGCGCCCGAACTGGCCCACGTTCAGGTGTACTTGATCGAGCAGTTCGGCCCGGACCGCGGCGGCGACCCGGTGGACCTGTGCCGGGAGCTGCTGGCACTGATCGACCTGACCCCGCCCCAGGCGGCGGCCCAGGGCCGCACCTGGCGCGACCTCCCGCACCACCGCATCCGCCACCTGCGCCGCATCAAGAACCTGATTCCGTGGCTGACCGCCCTGCGCCCCCACCTGCCGGACGACGGCCCCCTGGCGACGTCGGTCGACGCGTGGACGCGGACCAGGGCCCTCCTGCCGTAGCGGGGCGGGGACCCTGATCCGGCGTGCCGACAAGAGCACTTCTAGCGGGCGGCGTTGCCGAGGACCTTGGTCGGGGTGATGCGGACGACCACGCGGACGTCCTCCGGCGGGGCGTCCTGGTACTCCTTGCCGGCGCCCGGGCCCATGTACTCCTCGGCGATGCGGACGGCCACCGCCCTGCCGACGTCCTCGGTGACGGTGGCGGTGCCGCGGATCTCGGCGTAGAGGAAGGGATTGGCCAGGTCGAAGACGGTCAGGCCGACCCGGCCGTCGCGCACGATGTTGCGCTCCTTGCGGCGGCCCTGCTCGGTGGAGATCAGCAGGTCGCCCCCGTCGCGGGTCACCCAGATCACGGAACTCTGCGGGCTCCCGTCGGGGTTGATGGTCGACAGGACGGCGGGATGCGGCGCGTCCAGCAGGCCCCGTACGGTTTCGTTCAGCTCAACGGTCATGGGAGCGAGGTTAGTTGCGGTACGGCGTGCGACGCGGCCGGACGCCGGCCGGGACGACGACTACCCGAGGTCAATCACTTCCAAGGGATGTTGCGCCAGGGGCTGGCGGGGTCGGTGGTCAGCGTGACGTGGGCGGCGAGGGCACCCGTGTACCAGGTGCCGAACTCCTCCTCGTCGAAGTGCAGGCACCGGCCCAGGACGTACCCCGCGGAGAACTCCTCCCACGAGCGGTACGTCCCGCGGGCCGACTCCCCGGCGCGCAGGACTGCCTTCTCCGCCTCGTGCAGGGTGCCGTAGCGGCAGCCGATGCCCCAGCGGGCCATCTGGGAGGCGCGGCCGAGGTCCCACGCCTCGACGGAGCGGACCCAGCCGTCCTCGGGGAGCAGTCCGTCGGCCCGGAAGCGCTGTTCGTAGCGGGCTATCCGGCCTATGAGGCGCCTGACACCGGCTATCTCCCCCTCCACCTCGGCGGCCGGGCGGGGCCGGGCGACCGTGACCCCGTCGGGGGTGAGCTGCGGCTCGGCGGCCCGCTCGGCGTTGCGGCGCATGCTCGCCTCCGCGGCGTGCCGCCAGTGCTCCACGTCCACGGGCCCCGCGAAGTCGGAGGCGAGGACGCGGCGGACGCGCAGCGCGAACTCCCAGACGGGGCTGACCACCGAGGTGTTCAGGAGCTCTTCGAGGGTGGCGAGCCAGTCGGCCCGGTCGGTGATGCTCCAGCTCTTGGCGACGCGGCGGCGCTCGTGCCGGTAGCCGCTGCCGTGGTAGGCGAGGGCGTTCCAGAACTCGCCGTTCGTGACGGCGAGATGCGCGCCGACGGCGAGGCCGTGCGCGATGTCGCCGTGCAGGGGCCCGCCGGTGAAGAGGGCGTGCACCCTGCCCTCGGGCAGGCCGTAGCGGGGCGCGGCGTCGGCGTGGGCGCGCCAGCGGGCCAGGTCGGCGGGGGTGGTGGTGAGGTAGGCCTCGGCGGGCGAGCCCGGGTTCACGGCGAGGAAGGCGGGGTCGTCGGCGGCCCACACCTTGGAGAACCAGCCCAGGCTGCGGGACTCGAAGACCGTCTCGGGGGTGGGCGCGGGCAGCATGCCGGCGGTGCGGACGACGAGCATGCGGTCCGGGGTGGGGTGGAAGAAGACCGCGTCGGGGTGCGCGTCGGCCTGCACGCGGGGCTGCACGAGGAAGAGCTGGGCGCGCGCGAGCACGTCGAAGTACGCGGCCCAGTCGCCCGCGGTCTTGGCCTCGTACAGCTCTCTCTCGATGACGCTCGGCGCGATCCAGGTGCCCATACGGGGACCTTATACGGACCCCTCACCGACCCGGCGGGCCCGTTCCGCCTTCCCCCGGGTACGGTCGTCGGGACAGGTGGGGCACGGTCAAGGGGGTTGGGGCATGGGACGGTTCGGCACGGCGGGGACCGGCGGCGACGCGGCCGTGACCGTGTACTGGCGGCCGGGGTGCGTGTTCTGCATCAAGCTCCGCACGCAGCTCCGGGCGGCGCGGATCCCCTACCGGAAGGTCAACATCTGGCGGGACCCCGACGCGGCGGCCTTCGTCCGCGGCGTGGCCGACGGCAATGAGACCGTGCCGACGGTGGTCGTCGCCGGCCGGCCCCCGATGGTGAACCCGTCCGTGGCCGAGATCAGAACGGCCCTGTCCGCCGGGTGAGTTGACCGCGGCCGGACGGGGCCGCGGCACGCCCCCCGCGTGCCACCGCGCGACCGCGCGGACCCCCTTGACGCTTCCCGGCGGGGGAGGGACGCTCCCCGGATCTCTGATCCGAACGGTCGCAGCCGGGGGGCCGCCATGCCGCAGGAGTCTGTTCAAACGGTGGGGGAGCTGCGCGCGCAGCTGAGTGCGCGGGGGGCGCGCTGGTCGGTGTCGGAGCACCTCGCCGACGAGGACCCGGTGCCGCGGCCCTCGCTCGGTCTGGAGCCCGGCGCGAACCTGACGCCCGCCGCCGAGGCGGGCACGATCGATCTGCGCGGGCTCGTCGGGCACGCGAGCGGCAATCCCCACCTGACCCGCCGCCGCGCCGCTCACGGGCTGCTCGCCGGAGCCGGGGCGGGGGGCCCGGTCCCGGGCGCCCGGCCCGCCGCCGTGGACTGGCGCAACCGCTGGGGCTGGCCGTGGATCACCAAGGTCAAGGACCAGAACCCCTGCGGCTCCTGCTGGGCCTTCGGCGCCGCCGGCCTGGTGGAGTCCATGGCGCGCATCGAGCACGACGTGTGGGCGGAGCGTTCCGAGGGCGACGTCCACGACGGTCTGCGGTTCAGCTGCGGCCAGGGCAGCAACCCGGAGACCGCCCTGGACTGGATCACGGCCAACGGCGGCCTCGCCGACCCGGACTGCTGGCCGTACAGCACCCCGCCCGCCGGGCTGCCGGCCGCCCGGCGCGACGCCTGGCGCGCCGAGTACACGCCGAGCTGGGACCGGTCCGGCCGGACCGTCCGGGTCACCGACTACGTCCGGCTCGGCGACGTCGAGCAGCAGAAGGTGTGGCTGGACACGGTCGGCCCGCTGACCGCCTGCTTCGACGTCTACGACGACTTCTTCGGGCTCGGCTCCGGGGTCTACCACCGCACCAGCGACCGGCTCGCGGGCGGCCACTGCGTGCTGGTCGTCGGCTATGACGACGCGGCGGGCTGCTGGCTGTTCAAGAACTCCTGGGGCACGGGCTACCACGTGGGCGGCTACGGCCGGATCGCCTACGGCGAGGTCGCCATCGACCACTGGGCCAAGTGCGGGCTGCGCGGCACCAATCCGGACCCGTGGACCAAGCGCCGGCTGCACACCGGCAACGTCTACGAGAGCGGCAACGGCCGCGCCCACCGCAACTTCGAGCTCCTCGCCACCACCACGGGTGCCCGGCTCCAGCACTGGTGGCGGGAGGGCGACGCGCCCTTCGCCTGGGCCCGCGCGGGCACCTTCGCCAACGACGCCTCCGGCCAGCCCGCCTTCACGGGCACCACCTACAACCGCAACATGGAGTCCCTGCACGTGACCACAGGCGGCCGGCTGCGCCACTGGTACTACGAGCAGTCCGCCGCCGTGTGGCGCGACGGCGGTGCCTTCGGCCCGGGGGACGCGGCGGTCGGCTCCACCCCGGCGTTCATCCAGAGCGACTACGGCAAGCCGGGCAACTTCGAGGTGGTCGTCCGCACCGCCGACGGCCGGCTCAACCACTGGTGGCGGATCAACGGCGCCCCCTGGACCTGGAACGACGGCGGCCGCTTCGCCTCCGGCATCGCCCACTACGGCCCCGCCCTCGTCCAGACCCGCTCGCGCCACCTCGACCTGGTCGCCGCCCGCACCGACGGCCTCATGCAGCTGTGGTGGCGCGACGACCCCGACGGCTTCGCCTGGCGCGCCGGGGAGGTGTTCGGCAGCGGTACGCCCGCCACCTCCGCGCCCTGCCTGATCGAGGGGCAGTACGGGGCCGCCGACGAGGACACCGCCGGGAACTACGAACTGTGCGTGGCCGTGGCGGGCGGCCGGGTCGAGCACTGGTGGCGCGGCAACGCGAGCGGCTCGCCGTGGCGGCGCGGCGCGGTCTTCGGCCACGACGTCGCCGCGGTCACCGGGATGCTCCAGGGCAGCTTCGGGTTCAACCTGGAAGTCGTCGTCCTGCGCACCGACCGCCGCCTCCAGCACTACTGGCGCGACGGCGCGGGCTGGCACGAAGGGCCGGTGATCGGCCCCGTCTGAGAGGACCGGGCGGGCGTGGAGGTACGCAGTGTCGTGCTGGACCCCGGTGAGCCGTACGAGCTGCGGCTCACCGGACGCGGGGCGCGCGGGTACGTGTGGACCTGGCAGGTCACGGGGGACGCGGACGTCGTCTCGGTGGAGCCGGCCCCGGGCACGGCGGGCGCCGGCGCGCCGCCCGGGGCGGCGGTGGAGCTGGGCTACGTCGTGCGGGCCCGGCCGCCGGGCGGGGGCCGGGCCAGGATCCGCTTCGCGCAGGTCCGGCCGCCCTATCCGGCCGAGGCCCCCTACGACGAGTTCGTGCTGGACGTGGAGGTCAGGCGGCAGGGCGGTGGCGAGGGCTGAGGACCGTGTGCTGCAGGGCCTCCAGGGGCCCGCGGTCGAAGCGGCGCAGCCACAGCCGCGACCCGGCCACCAGGGTCAGGCCCACGCCCGCCCACAGGCCCATCACCCACCAGGGGCCGCTGCCGGCCAGCCGTTCGGCCAGGCCCAGTCCGACGCCGTAGCAGAGCAGCACGCAGAGCAGGTTCTGGGCGACGTAGCAGGACAGGGCGGTTTGACCGACGGAGCCGAGGGCGCGGCTCGCGGCGCCGGGGAGCCACCGCCGGTCCAGGGCGGTGCCGAGCAGGCCGATGTAGCCGAGGGCGAGCAGCGGGGCGGCGCCGTAGCGGCCCAGGAGGTAGAAGTCGTCGCCGCCGAGGGCGGTCGCGGCGTTCAGCGGCAGTCCGAGGCCCAGGCCCCAGGCGGCCAGCCGGATCCGGATGCGCCGGCCGCCGTCGGTGGCGGCGAAGGCGCCGGCGCGGTGCAGGCGCACGCCGAGGAGGAAGAGGAAGACCAGCAGCCCGAAGGAGATGACGGGTTCGATGCGCAGGACGGCGAAGTGCTCCAGGCGGAAGGCGACCTGCTCCGGCCAGCTCCCGTGGGCGTACAGGCCGACGGCGGACGGGTCCGGGGGCTGCGGCGCGCCGTCCGGGCGGGTCACGGCGTCGAGGGTGAGCAGGCCCATGAGGGCCAGGTGCACCGCGCCGGCCGTCCACAGGGCCGTGCGCCGCACCCGCTCGGAGCGGGCCAGCAGCCGGGCGACGAGCAGGGCCGTCACGGCGTACCCCATCAGCACGTCCCAGGCGAAGACGAGGACGAAGTGGAGGGTGCCCTCGACGAAGAGGAAGGCGGCGCGCCGGGGGTAGCGGCCGGGCCACGGCTCGCCGCGCCGGGCGGCGGAGTCGTACTGGATGGCCAGGCCGACGCCGAACAGGACCGTGAGCAGGGCCAGGAACTTGCCGTCCGCGAGGAAGCGGAAGACGGCCTCGGCGATGTTCGCGGCGGAGGGGTCGGCGAGCGCGTCGGGTGCCTTCAGGCCGCCCTGGAGCACGCTCCACTCCGAGCCGGGGGAGGCGAAGATCCAGACGTTGGTCATGAGGGTGCCGAGGATCGCGGCGCCGCGCAGGACGTCGAGGAGGGGGAGCCGGGTGGTCGTGCGGACCACCGGGGCGAGGGTGTCGGCCATGTCTCCAGGCTTCCGGCGCGCCGGGCCGAGTACGTCCTGCGGGCGGACGAAGGCGCCGTACATCCTTCGGTGCAGAGGGGCGCGGCGGAGGTCGGAGAGGCGCGGCCGGGTCGCACCGGCCGCACCGCGGGTCCACATCCTGGACCGGACCACTCCTTGCACCTGTGTTGTATCTATGCTGTGCGCATGTCCGCCGCCACCAGCACCGCGACCGCCGCAGACCGCGTCTACCGCCACGTCAAGCACGGGGTGCTCGACCGGCGCTACGAAGGCGGCACCCTCCTCACCGAGGGCGAACTCGCCGAGGCGGTGGGGGTGTCCCGGACCCCGGTCCGCGAGGCGCTGCTGCGCCTGGAGACCGAGGGGCTGCTGAGGCTGTACCCGAAGAAGGGCGCCCTGGTCCTGCCGGTCTCCGCGCAGGAGATCAACGACGTCCTCGAAACCCGCCTGCTGGTCGAGGAGTTCACCGTGCGCAGGGCCGTGCCCGCGCCACCGGGCCTGCTGGACCGGCTCGGAGAACTGCTCGACGAGCAGCGCCGGCACGCCGCCGCGGGGGACCTCCCCGCGATGATGGCGGCGGACCGGGGCTTCCACGCCGAGATCGTGCGCAGCGCCGGGAACCAGATCCTGTGCCGGCTCTACGACCAACTCCGCGACCGGCAGCTGCGGATGGGCGTGGCCCTGCTGCACGCGCACCCCGACCGGCTGGAGCGGACACTGGCCGAGCACACCGAGATCCTGGACGCACTGCGTGCCGGGGACGCCGAGGCCGCCGCCGCCGCGGTGCGCGGGCACATCGGCCGCGTCGAGTCGCTGGTCCGGGGGCCGGGCCTGTGAGCGCCGGGTCCTCGGGCGCCGGGCAGTTGAAGGACCCGCCGGGCGGCGGGAAGGCCGTCGCCGTCTGGGGCATCGGCGTCGCCGTCTACTTCGTCGCGGTGATCTTCCGTACCAGCCTGGGCGTGGCGGGACTCGAAGCGGCGGACCGCTTCCACGTCAACGCCTCGGCCCTGTCCACCTTCTCCCTGCTCCAGCTCCTCGTGTACGCCGGCATGCAGGTCCCGGTCGGCCTGATGGTGGACCGGCTCGGCACGAAGAAGGTGCTGACGCTGGGCGCGGTGCTCTTCACCACCGGGCAGCTGGGCTTCGCGCTGTCCCCCTCCTACGAGACGGCCCTCGCCGCCCGCGCGCTGCTGGGCTGCGGCGACGCGATGACCTTCATCTCCGTGCTGCGGCTCGGCACCCGCTGGTTCCCGGCCCGGCGCGGGCCGCTGATGGCGCAGCTGGCCGGGCTCGTCGGCATGGCGGGCAACCTCGTCTCCACCCTCGTCCTCGCGCCCGTCCTGCACGGGGTCGGCTGGACCGCGGCCTTCGCCGGCAGCGCGGCGGCCGGGCTGGTCGTGCTGGTGCCGCTGGTGCTCTTCCTGCGCGACCACCCGGAGGGCCACGAGCCGGCGCCGGCTGCCCGGACCGGCGGCACGGGCTTCGTACGGCGCCAGATCAAGGAGTCCTGGAGCGAACCCGGGACCCGCCTCGGCCTGTGGGTGCACTTCACCACGCAGTTCCCCGCCATGGTGTTCCTGCTGCTGTGGGGCATGCCCTTCCTGATCGAGGCGCAGGGGCTGACGCGGACCACCGCGGGCGGACTGCTGACGCTGGTCGTCGCCTCGAACATGGTGCTCGGACTGGTCTACGGCCAGATCATCGGCCGCCGCCAGTCCGCCCGGATACCCCTCGCGCTGGGGACGGTCGCCCTCACGGCCCTGCTCTGGGGGGCGGTCCTGGCCCACCCCGGCGGGCACGCACCCATGTGGCTGCTGATCACCCTGTGCCTGGTGCTGGGCGGCTGCGGCCCGGCCTCCATGATCGGCTTCGACTTCGCCCGGCCCGCCAACCCGGCCGAGCGCCAGGGCACCGCCTCCGGCATCACCAACATGGGCGGCTTCATCGCCTCGATGACGACCCTGCTGACGGTGGGCGTCCTGCTCGACGCCACCGGCGACGACTACCGCATCGCCTTCTCCACGGTGTTCGTGCTCGAAGCGCTCGGAGTCACCCGGATCCTGAGCCTGCGCCGCGCGGCACTGGCCCGCGAAGCCGCGCGCGGCCGCGGCACCGTCCCCGCGCACGCAGCCGTACCCTCGCCCGCTGCACCGCCGGTACCCCGGCCCGCACAGCGGACCGGCCCGGAGGCGGAACCGCAGCCGCGGTCCACCGCGCACCCCCTGCCGGAAACAGCGGGGCGCGAGACGCTTTAGGGCGGCCCGGCGGTCCGGCGGCCCGGCGGTCAGGCGGCCCGGCGGTCAGGGGGCCCGGCGGTCAGGGGGTCACGGCGAACTGCGTCAGGATGGCCTCCGCCAGCTGTCCGTCGCCCTCCACCTTCACCCGGTCGGCGACCGTGTGCGCCCGCACCCGGCCCGCCGCGAGCCGGACGTACGTCTCCCAGTCCATGGTCAGCGTCACCGCCGGACCCAGCGACGGCGACTTGTCCACCGTGCCCCGGCCGTCCGCGTCCACCCGCACCGTCCGCATGAACTCCAGCTGCCCGTGCACGTCGATCACCACCGCCGAGTTCGCCGGGGCGCCCGCCCGCTTCGCGACCACCTTCGGCAGCCCGGACAGCAGCACGTCCCGCGCCACGTGGGCACCCGGCGCGTCCCAGTTCCCCGGCGCGCCCAGCGCCCACCGCAGGTCCTGCTCGTGGATCCACACGTCGAACGCCCGCAGCCGCAGTGCGTGTTCCAGGGTCACCTGATCGCCCAGCGGCCCCCGCACCATCGTGTCCGGATCCCGCTTCTCGTTGCGCAGCTGCCGCGCGCGCCGGATGACGGTGTACTCCAGCTCCGAGGTCATCTCCGGCGCCGTGTGGTGGCGCCGTACGTCGACCTGCACCTCCATGTACCGGCTGAACTCGTCCACCACGTGCCGCAGGTCCCGCGCCACCGTGTGGATCGGCCGCGGGTCCCCGAGCTGCTCGCACTCGATGCCGATGATGTGGGAGACGACGTCGCGCACCGACCAGCCGGGGCACGGAGTCGCCCGGTTCCACTCGCTCTCCGCCAGGGGGAGGACCAGCTCGGATATCGCCTCGATCGAGTGCGTCCACGCGTCGGCATAGGGCTGAAGGGTGGGATGCGGATGGACGGTCAACGGGACCCCTCGCGGTGCTGTTCAGTGGCGTCGTTCAGTGGCGCGTTTCGGAAGCAGTGGACTCAGTTTCCAAAACTACGCTGCCTGTGAGCACCCCGGCAGTGCTTTCGTGTGACGATTCGTAGGCCCGAGTTGACGGCTTGAACGCCAGGACGGTGGTAGTGTGCGCGCCTCGTTGATCCAAATCGCAGTGAACGAGGGCGAGTCGGTGTCTTCCCGGCGCGCCCGTGCGGCCGATCTCGTACGGGAGCAGGACGGGTCCGACCTCGTCGTGCTCCCCGAACTGTGGACGGTCGGGGCGTTCGCCTACGAGCAGTTCGAGACCGAGGCCGAGCCGCTGGACGGACCCACCTTCGAGGCCATGTCCGGGGCGGCGCACGACGCCGGGGTCTGGCTGCACGCCGGCTCGGTCGTGGAACGCGCCGGCGACGGATCCCTCTACAACACCGCCCTCGTCCTCTCCCCGGCCGGCGAGCTGGCCGCCACCTACCGCAAGATCCACCGCTTCGGCTTCGACCAGGGCGAGGCGGTCCTCATGTCCGCCGGCGACTCCCTGACCACGGTGGAGCTGCCGGAACAGACCCTCGGCATCGCGACCTGCTACGACCTGCGCTTCCCCGAACTCTTCCGGGGCCTGGTCGACGCCGGCGCCACCACGATGATCGTCGCCGCCGGCTGGCCCGAGCGCCGCCGCTCGCACTGGACGCTGCTGAACCGGGCGCGCGCCGTCGAGGACCAGTCGTACGTGCTGGCGTGCGGGCTGGCCGGCACCCACGCCGGCGTCGAACAGGCCGGGCACAGCCTGGTCGTCGACCCGTGGGGCGAGGTCCTGGCGGAGGCCGGCCCCGGCGAGGAGGTCCTCACCGTGGACCTGGACCCGGCCAAGGTCCCCGACACCCGCGCGCAGTTCCCGGCCCTCTTGGACCGCCGCCTGAACCGCTGACGGGCAGCCGGGCAGCCGGTCAGCCGCCCTGGAACCAGAACCAGAGCGCGAGGGCGGTCGGAACGGGGCACGCCACCGCACCGAGCAGGAGCATCCGCGCGGACGCGGACAGGTCGCGGACCCGGGGGACGCGGGCCAGGGCGACGATCCCGGCGGCGCCCGCCGGGATCAGCAGGAGCGGCAGGACCGGACCGGCGGCGGGCTCGCCGGCCGCGGCGGTCCAGAACAGTGCGATGCAGGCGAGGCCGCCGATCAGGCAGACCGCGAGGGCGGTGACCGCCCAGAGCAGGCCGGCGAGCACGACGACGCCGGCCCGGTGCCTGCGGACGGGCGCCGCGGGCCGCGCGGGCTGCGCGGACTGCGCGGACTGCCACGGACCGTACGGGGCCGCGTGAGTGCTGGGGTTCACCGCAGGGGTTCCTTCCGTGGTGCAGTGTGCAGTGCTGCATGCCGTGGTGCCCCGGTCCGGTCGTGGTCCGGTGGCGGGACGGCGTCCCGCCGCGGGGACGGACACGATCATCGCCGCCGGTCCGTCGCGGCGGCATGGGCGCGGATGCTCATGTCACCCGGGCCGCGTACTCAGTCGCCCGGGGCGTCGTCCTCCCGCTCCTTCTCGGCCATCCGGATCACGCACACCGCGACCGCGACCAGCAGCGCCGCGTCCGCGTCCTCCCGGACCACGTCCACCGCGTACGTCTCCCGCACCCGGTACCACTGCCGCGAGACCAGCGCGAGCAGCTCCCCGTCGTACTCGACCTTGAACTCCCGGTCCAGGATCCGGCCGCTGACGTCCAGCTCCGTGCCGTCCACCAGCGTCACCCGGAAGTGGTTGCGCAGCAGCGAGAAGCGCTTGCGGCGGATCACCGCGAGCCGCTGCTCGTCCCGCTCCAGGGTCATCGCGTCGCGGAAGGCGAAGAGCTTCTCCCGCAAGGTGATCAGGATCCGGCCGTCGGGGTCCTTCAGCTCCAGCGTGTCCCGGAACCGCAGCGCCTTCCCGTCGACCAGGAAGGCGTGCCGCCCGTCCTCGTCCTCGATCCAGTAATCGTCCCCGATGGCCAGCATTTTGTCCCGTACGAGGTATTTCATGCGCTGATCAGTGCCCGCGATAGGTTGCCCTCATGCCACTCCTCTACGTGACCGACCTGGCGTACCCCGCACGCGGCCGCCGCTACTGCGACGAGGACATATTCCTCACCTCCCGGCTGCGCCGGCACTTCGCGCTGGCCCTGTGCCACCCCGCCGACGCGCGCGCCCTGATGCCCGGCTTCGACGCCGTGATCGTCCGCAACAGCGGGCCGGTCCTGCACTACCAGGAGGAGTACGACGCCTTCCGCGCCGCGGCCCTCGCCACCGGCACGCCCGTCTACAACCCCCTCACCGGCCGCGCCGACATGGCCGGCAAGCAGTACCTCCTCGACCTGACGGCCGCCGGCTACCCGGTCATCCCGACCGTCGACGACCCGGCCCGGCTCGCGGAACTGCCCCAGGTGCCCGAGTACGTCGTCAAGCCGAAGCAGGGCGCCGACTCCATCGGCCTCACCTTCACCGCGACCCCGGCGGGCCCCGCCGGGGACGTCCTGATCCAGCCGCGCATCGACTTCGCGTACGAGGTGTCCTTCTACTTCGTCGACGACGCCTTCCAGTACGCGCTCCACGCCCCCGACCCGGCCCGCCGCTGGGAGCTGCGCCCCTACGAACCGACCGGCGCGGACCTGTCCTTCGCCCGCTCCTTCGTCGAGTGGAACACCCTCGGCCACGGCATCCAGCGCGTCGACGCCTGCCGGGCGCCCTCCGGCGAACTGCTCCTCGTCGAGCTGGAGGACCTCAACCCGTACCTGTCCCTCGACCTCGTGCCCGAGCCGGTCCAGGACGCCTTCGTCACCGCCCTCACCCGGTCCCTCCACTCCTTCCTCGGCTGATGTCAGAGCCGGATGCCAGGCTCTTCCCATGGACAAGACGACGTTCTGGCAGCTGATCGAGACGGCCCGCACGGACACGGCGGCGGAGGCGGAAGCGGGCGGGGACGCGGGCGGGGACGCGGTGGCGCGGCGCGCCGGGGAGCTGCTCGCGGCCCGGCCGCGGGCGGAGATAGCCGCTGCCCAGCAGGTGCTGTGGGACCTGCTCGCGGAGTCCTACCGCAGCCCGCTCTGGGCCGCGGCCTACATGATCAACGGCGGCTGCTCGGACGACGGCTTCGACTACTTCCGCGGCTGGCTCCTCATGCAGGGCCGTTCGGTCTTCGACGCAGCCCTGGCCGACCCGGACTCCCTCGCCGGCCACCCCGCGGTCCGCGAGGCGGCCGCCGAGGGCCTGGAGCTGTGGGACGAGGGCGCCCTCTCGATCGCCTGGAGGGCCTACGAGAGCGCCACCGGCCGAGAACTCCCGGCGGACTCCTTCACGATCAGCTACCCGCCGCTGGACCCGTCCTGGGACTTCGACTTCGACGACGCGGCCGAACTGGCGACCCGACTGCCGCGCCTGAGCGCCCTGTTCGACTACTCGTAGCGGTACAGCAGCGACTCGTGCTCCTGCCGGCGGATGTCCTCGACCGTCAGACCGGGCATGTCCAGGTGGGCGAGGGTGACCTCGGCGGAGCTGGGGGCGGCGTCCTCGGCGAGCCACTGCTCGGGCTTCCAGGCGCCGCTGCGCAGGAACGCCTTCGGGCAGTGCTGGTAAGCCTCCTCGACCCCCACGACGATCGCGCTGCGCGGCGGCTTGCCCACCGCGGTCAGCTGCTCCAGCAGCCGCGGATCGGCGGAGACGCAGGCCCGCCCGTTCACGCGCAGCGTGGTGGCGCGGCCCGGGATCACGAAGATCAGCCCGGCCCGGCCCGTCTCCACGATGTTGTGGGCGGTGTCGAGCCGCTTGTTGCCGGTGGCGTCGGGGACGGCGAGGGTGAACTCGTCGAGGACCGCCACGAACCCGGGCGGACCGCCCCGGGGCGTCACGTCACAGTGCCCACCGGCCCCGGCGCTGGCCACGAACACCAGCGACGACCGCCCGATGACCGCCCGCGCGGCCTCGTGGATCCGGTCCACGGCCTTGCGCCGCGCCATCTCCCCCGGCTCCTCGTACAGCTCGCGCAACTGCGCGGCACTCCGCACGGCACCGGCACTCAAAGCCTCGAACATCCGCCCCCCGCTCCCCCCGCTGTCCGTCACCCCCCGCACGCTACCGGCAGCTCAGAGCCCACTGGTGTCGAGGACGATCCCGAACGGCTCCGGCAGCCGCACGGCCGTCCCGAGGGGATGCGGCCCGTCGACCTTGGTGTACCCCAGGATCCCGGGCTCCGCGAACAGGGTGACGGACCGCTCCGGCCGGTCGACGAGCAGATAGAGCGGCGCCCCGTACGCGGCGTACCGCTTGCGCTTGACGACGCGGTCGGTACCACGCTCCCACGCGGCCGCCGCCACCGTCGTCACCCCTACGGGTGCCCCGCCCCGCGGGGGCGTCGTACCGGCGTGACCGGGCGTTCACGGGCGGATGGCAAGCTTGAAGGATGAACGATGCTGCTCCGGCGCCCACCCCTGCGCCCGCACCCCGCAAGCGTGCCCGTGTCCGTGCCCCCGAGCTGATCGGCAAGGGGGGCTGGCTGAACACCGGCGGGAAGGACTTGACCCTCTCCGACCTGCGGGGACGCATCACGATCCTCGACTTTTGAGAATTGACAACGGACCACCGAACTCTTCGTCACACTGATTGTGTGCACCAAGACACGATCTGTGACCTGTACCTCCGCCTGTCTCTTGACCGGGACGGCAAGACCGCAATCGAACGGCAGGAAGCAGACTGCCGTGCCTGGGCCGAACGCAACGGACTGACCGTCCGCAAGGTCCACATAGACAGAGGGCGCTCCGGCTACAAGACCGTTGAGCGCAAGGGCTTCGACGCCGCGCTGGCGGCCGTCACGGCGGGCGTCGTCGGCACGCTGATCGTCTGGAAACTGGACCGCCTGTCCCGCAAGGGCATCGGCCAGGTCGGCAAGGTGCTGGACGACATCGAGAAGGCCGGCGGCCGTCTCGTCTCAGTCGTGGACGGTCTCGACACCTCGAACGACTCGGCACGCATGGTCGTGGCGATGCTCGCTGAACTCGCCCGATCCGAATCGAAGAATCTCGGCACACGCGTCGGCCATGCCAAGCGATACCTACGCAGCAAGGGTCAGTGGATCGGCGGACAGCCTCCGTACGGGCTGCTCATCGACCCGCAGGCCAAGAAGCTCGTCCACGACCCGGAGCACGCCGTCTACGCCCGGCTGATCGCGGACGAAGCGCTCGCCGGAACGTCGCTGGTCAAGATCGCCCGACTTCTCAACGAGTACGAGATTCTCTCGCCCAGAGGCGGGCAGTGGAACGCGGCCAGCATCATGCAGCTCCTGCGCTCCCCGGCGTTCGCCGGCCTGATGCCGGAGACCGAGACCGTCGAGACGGACGACGGCGAGCGGAAGTACACGGGCAGGGTCTTCCCGTACCGCGATCCCGAGACTCTGGACACCGTCGAGATCGGCGAGGGGATCATCACGGTCGGAGAGCGTGAACGGATCATCCGCACCCTGGAATCCAGGACGTTCGTACACGCAGGAAAGCGGCGGCCGAAGCCCGAGGGGACGGCGCTGCTCACGGGACTCGTCTACTGCGCGGTACCCGGCTGTGGTCGCCGGATGCACCGGGTGGGAGGCAGCTACCAGTGCATGGCTCGCCGCGCGGGTAACCAGTGCATCGGAGCATCAGCGCTGGCTGAAGCGGTTGACCAGTACGTGACGGAACAGTTCCTCACGAAGCTCCCAGCGCTCGAACCAGACGACCCGTTGCTTGTCGCGATCGCAGACCGCTGGGTCCACCGCGTGGACCCGGAGACCTTCGCGAAACGTGATGCGCTTACTGCTGAGATCCAGGATGAGGAAGCCCGCCTCGCCGATCTGGAGGACGCGCGATATGTGCGCGGTGAGTTCAGTGGCCCCGCAGCCGTGGAGCGCTACAACCGGCTTGCAGAGCGACTGAGGGGACGCATCGAAGGGCTCGGCGCCGATCTTCGCAAGCTCCCCATGCCGTCCGTGGACGTGTCGCCGATGCTTGACGGCCTCATCCTGCGTGAGGCGTGGGCTGAGGCCACGAACGAAGACCGGCGCGGCCGGTTGTCACTCGCGATAGACCGGGTTGAAGTGACCAAGGGAGTGCGCGGACAGCGGATCATCCCTGAGCAACGCATCCAGATCCATTGGGCGAAGCTGGATGCCGACAGCGTCACCTGAGCACCGGCGTAACCCTCCGGCTGTCGGCAGCGGACACGCGTGACGAAGTGACGCTCTCCCTCCGTTACCTCTTATAGAAGTGTTGTTGTTTCTATGAGTGGATCAGAAATAATCGTCATTCCGTCACTTCGTCACCCGGGATGTCCAAAGTTCAGGCGCAGCCCCCACTGCGACCCCGGCCCCAGCTCGGAAAACGCGCCCTGGGTGCGGCTCCGTTTTTGGACTGCCGACCCTTGCGGCCACTGGGAAAGGGCCTCTTTGAAACCCTGGGAATGCCCCCGTTAAGGGGTCATAGGCTGTGCGAAAGGTTGCTGGAGCCTCCGGTGGCTGCCCGTGCTGGGTGGCTGTCGGGGGCTTCGCCGTACCCGCGCCGTGAACCAACAAGCTTGTCCTGACGCCCTCTTGCGCCGGTCAGCCGCAGGAGTGAGGCTCGTGCACGTTCGTGCAACCGACTCGACACCTGGAGTGATCGTGAACCTAAGGTTCCTCGGCATCATCCCGAACACGCCGACCGACGAGTCCCCGACCATCTGGCTTGATGAGGAGACCGGTGACCTGCTGATCCAGTCGTACAAAGCGACGTCGGAAGAGGTGAGGGCCTGCCAGGAGATCGGCTCGATCCCCGGGCACTCCACGGACGTGCCGGACCACGAAACGATCATCAGGCTCCCTGCGGTGATGCTGAAGTACATCCCGCGCCCGGACGAGAACGGAGAAGCCGGAAGTGCAGCCACCCGCGCGTAACGCACTGGCCCGCGCGCAGCACTCGGCCGTGCATCTTGAGGTGCGTGACAGCTACATGCTCGATGACCCGGAGTTCCTTGCCTGGCAGCAGGGTAAACGGCTGGACCCGGCTGATCGGTCGTCGTGGTGGGGCGGCTGGCACGACGCGGTGAGTGCTGCCACGGCGCGCGGAGTGGTGGTCCGCCGGGTCCGCATCGTGTCCGAGCCGATCAGTGACTACGTGCGCTATGAGTACGACTGCACCTTCACCAATCTCGCTGCGGGTGAGATGGTCCGGTGGCTGCCCCGCCGGCAGACGACGGACTTGGCGTTGCCAGGTACGGACTTCTGGGTCTTCGACGGCATCCAAGCCCTCTTCCACCACTTCACCGGAGAGGGCCAGTTGGACGAAGACGGGCGGGAGTACACCGACGATCCTGCACGGGTCCACCTGTGCACCACGGCGTTCCAGGCCGTCTGGCAACGCGCCATCCCGCACGAGGAGTACAAGCCGCGCTGACCGGTCACCACCATGGCTGTCTCTCCCTCTTCGAGTGCCCAGCAGGCCCGGCAGGCGCTGGCGAACCGACTCGCTGAGCTATGCCGGGACTCCGGCCTGAACGGGCGCGATCTCGCCCGGCTCTGCGGATGGCACCCGTCCAAGTCATCCCGGATCATGAACGCCCGTACGCCTCCGTCCGCCGACGACATCCGGGCTTGGTGCCGCGCGTGTGGGGCCGAAGGGCAGACGGACGACCTGATCGCCTCGCTGCGAACGGTCGAAGGCATGTGGGTCGGGTGGCGGCGCATGGAGCGCACTGGGCTCAAGCAGGCCCAGGAAGCCCGTCTCCCGCTCTTCGAGCGAACCCACCGGTTCCGCGCCTACTCCTCGTGGTTCGTTCCGGGCCTGATCCAGACCTACGGCTACACGGAAGCCGTCTTGCGTGCCGTTCAGCGGAGGCGGGTCGAGGTCGATGACGTGGCCGATGCCGTCGCCGTGCGCATGGAGCGTCAGCGCGTCCTCTACGAGGGCGACCGCCGGTTCGCGTTCCTGGTTGAGGAGTCGGTCTTGCGTAACGGTCTCGGTGGGCCGGACGTCCAAGAGGAACAGCTCGGCCACCTGCTCACGGTCGGCTCCCTGCCCAGCGTCAGCCTGGGTGTGGTGCCCACGCGGACCGATCGGTCCCGGATGCCGGTGGAAGGGTTCTGGATCTTCGACACGGCACAGGTCAACGTCGAGCTGGTCTCCGGCTACCTCACGCTGACCCAGCCGAGCGAGGTTGCCGCGTACGCGGACACGTTCACCGAACTGGCCGAGATGGCCGTCCATGGGGCGAAGGCCCGCGCGCTGATCACCAGCGCCATTCAGACGCTCAGGTGACGACCGTGCAACCTCATGCAATCTCCTGGGAGTCGCAGCTCCGCCGTTCCTAGCGTGGCCGCTACACGACGAAACGAGGAGCGGGGCCGTGAAGACGATCACGTACGCGCAACCCCCGGTAGAGCTGCCGTTGAGAACAGCCCCGGACCCCGTACCGGCGGCCGGCTGCGGGGTCTGCGCCGCCCTGGCCGCACGGCGCCGGGACGCCCGTCACCGGCGCGACCACTCCACGGCCAGTGATTGCAACGTGGAGCTCCGGAACCACCCGCACCCCGGGGAAGCGACATGACCGTGAGGGCCGTGCTCCGGTACGTCAGCTACGTCATGCACCGCCACCCCTCGGCGGAGACGACGGCGACGGCACGGTGCCTGAACCCGGATTGTCAGTGGCCTGCCTCGCCGACCGGGAACGCGGACGTGTGTACCGACATGTGCATCGAGCACACGGGCCGGACCGGTCACATGACCTTCCTGCGGGAGTTCTCGGAAGTCGCCGTGGTGGAGCGCATGCCCTGAGCAGGCGGTTCGCACCGGCGTGATCCTGCGTACACGGGCGGATGGCAAGCTTGAAGGATGAACGATGCTGCTCCGGCGCCCACCCCCGCGCCCGCACCCCGCAAGCGTGCCCGTGTCCGTGCCCCCGAGCTGATCGGCAAGGGGGGCTGGCTGAACACCGGCGGGAAAGATCTCACCCTCGCTGACCTGCGAGGTAAGTGCGTTGTTGTGGATTTCTGGACCTTCTGCTGCATCAACTGCCTGCACGTTCTCGACGAGCTGCGCGAGCTGGAGGAGAAGCACCGCGACACCGTCGTGATCATCGGCGTGCACTCGCCGAAGTTCGTGCACGAGGCCGAGCACGCGGCCGTCGTCGACGCCGTCGAGCGCTACGAGGTCCACCACCCCGTCCTCGACGACCCCGAGCTCGCCACCTGGAAGCAGTACGCCGTCCGCGCGTGGCCCACGCTCGTCGTCATCGACCCCGAGGGGTACGTCGTCGCCCAGCACGCCGGCGAGGGGCACGCCCACGCCATCGCCAGGCTCGTCGAGGAGCTGGAGGCCGAGCACGAGGCCAAGGGCACCCTGCGGCGCGGCGACGGCCCGTACGTGGCGCCCGAGCCCGTCGCGAGCGACCTGCGCTTCCCCGGCAAGGCGCTGCTCCTGCCCAGTGGGAACCTCCTCGTCTCGGACTCCACCCGGCACCAGCTGGTCGAGCTGGCCGCCGACGGGGAGAGCGTCGTACGCCGCATCGGCAGCGGCGAGCGCGGCTTCGCCGGCGACAGCTTCAGCGAGCCTCAGGGGCTGGCGCTGCTGCCCGACGGCCGGGTGGTCGTCGCCGACACCGTCAACCACGCGCTGCGGGTCCTGGACCTGGAGACCGGCGCCGTCGAGACGGTCGCCGGCACCGGCCGGCAGTGGTGGCAGGGCTCGCCGACCTCCGGGCCCGCCCTTGAGGTGGACCTGTCCTCGCCGTGGGACGTGGCCTGGTGGCAGGGCAAGGTGTGGATCGCCATGGCCGGTGTCCACCAGCTGTGGACCTGGGACCCGGCGGAGGGGACCGTCGAGGTCGCCGCCGGCACCACCAACGAGGGGCTGCACGACGGGCCGGCCGCCGAGGCCTGGTTCGCGCAGCCGTCCGGGCTCGCCGCCGCCGGGGACCGGCTGTGGATCGCCGACTCCGAGACCAGCGCCCTGCGCTACGTCCACCCCACCGACGAGGGCTACGCGGTCACGTCCGCCGTCGGCACGGGCCTGTTCGACTTCGGGCACCGGGACGGCGACGCCGCCCAGGCGCTGCTCCAGCACCCGCTCGGGGTGACGGCCCTGCCCGACGGCTCCGTCGCGGTGTGCGACACGTACAACCACGCCCTGCGCCGTTACGACCCCGCCACCGGCGAGGTCTCGACCCTCGCGACCGACCTGCGCGAGCCCAGCGACGCCGTGCTCGTCGGCGGGGACATCGTGGTCGTCGAGTCCGCCCGGCACCGCCTGACGCGGCTGCGCCTGCCGGAGGAGGCGGTACGGGTGGACGCGGTCGCCCACCGCACCCGGCGTGCCGCCACCGAGGTGGCGCCGGGCACGCTCCGCCTCGACGTGGTCTTCCGGGCCCCGAGCGGCCAGAAGCTCGACACCCGCTACGGACCCTCCACGCGCCTGCTCGTCTCCTCGACGCCGCCGGAGCTGCTGGCGGACGGCGAGGGCACGGGCACGGACCTGTTCCGGGAAGCTCGCGCTGAACCCGGACGTCACCGAGGGCGTGCTGCACGTCTCGGCGATGGCGGCGTCCTGCGACGACGACCCGGCCAACGAGTACCCCGCCTGCCACGTCCACCAGCAGGACTGGGGCGTCCCCGTCCGCGTCACCGCCGACGGCGCCTCCCGGCTGCCCCTCGTCCTCGCGGGCATGGACGACGAGGGATAGCCGCGGCGCACTGCGGGTGCCCGTGGGCCTTCCTGGGGGTCAGCCCTCCAGGAAGGCCACCAGGGCGTTGGCGAGGAGGTACGGGTCGTCCGCGCCGCACAGCTCGCGGGCGCTGTGCATCGAGAGGATCGCGACGCCGATGTCCACGGTCTGGATGCCGTGGCGGGCGGCCGTGATCGGGCCGATGGTCGTGCCGCACGGCATCGAGTTGTTGGAGACGAACGTCTGCCACGGCACGCCGGCCCGCTCGCACGCGGCGGCGAACACCGCGCGCCCGCTGCCGTCGGTGGCGTAGCGCTGGTTGACGTTGACCTTCAGGATCGGGCCGGCGTTGGCCCGCGGGTGGTGCGTGGGGTCGTGCCGCTCGCCGTAGTTGGGGTGCACGGCGTGCCCGGTGTCGGAGGACAGGCAGATGGTGCCGGCGAAGGCCCGCGCGCGGTCCTCGTACGTGCCGCCTCGGGCGAAGACTGAACGTTCCAGCACGTTGCCCAGCAGCGGGCCGTCGGCGCCGGTGTCCGACTGCGAGCCGTTCTCCTCGTGGTCGAAGGCGGCCAGCACCGGGATGTGGTCGAGCTTCGCGGCGCCGGAGACGGCGGCCAGTGCCGCGACGCCCGCGTGCACGGACAGCAGGTTGTCCATCCGGGGTCCGGCGACGAGCTCGCGGTCGCGGCCCAGGTAGGCGGGCGGTTCGATCGAGTGGACCATCAGGTCCCAGCCGGCCACCGAGCCGTGTTCCAGGCCCTCTTCCTCCTCCAGGAACGCGATGAGGTCGCCCTCGTGCGCCTCGCCGAGGCCCCAGATCGGCTGCATGTGCCGCTGCTTGTCGAGCTTGAGGCCGTCGCTGTTCACCGACCGGTCGAGGTGCACGGCGAGTTGGGGCACGCGCAGCAGCGCGCGGTCGATGTTCACGAGGCGCTCGGTGCCGTCGCGCAGGGTGAGCCGTCCGGCCAGGCCCAGGTCCCGGTCCAGCCAGGTGTTGAGCAGGGTCCCGCCGTAGATCTCGACCGCGATCTGCCGCCAGCCCTGCGAGCCGGTGTCGGGGAGCGGCTTGACCCGGAGGTTGGGCGAGTCGGTGTGGGCGCCGACGATGCGGAAAGGCGTGTGGGGGGAGGCCCCTTCGGGGACGTACCAGGCGATGAGCGCGCCACCGCGGAGCACGAACTTGCCTCCGGTGCCCGCATCCCAGGCGTCCGTCTCCGACAACTGCCTGAAGCCTGCCTTCTCCAGCCGTTCGGCGGCGTTGGCCACGGCGTGGTACGGCGACGGACTGGCCGTCAGGAAGGTCATCAGATCGTCGGTGTGGCCGCGGTCGAAGCGGGCGGGAGAGCTCATCGTATTTCCCTTGTGTGGAAGCCCCCGGCTGCAGCCGGGTGAGGAAACGCATTTCCGGCTCGGAGCCTCGCTGCGGAGGATTGCCGCAGCGTGAGGCTGTGACCTGTGCTGGTGTTCGGATCGTGCCCGACCCTAGCGTCCGGGGTGTGGGGAGTCCTTGTGCGAAGCGGTCGTTCACGTGCCGTTTCCGGCCGCCGGCCGCCCGCGCCGCGGAAGGGCCGCGGGCGTGCGGGAGCGCTCACGACCGTGACGGGAACGCCGCGGGCCGTCGTCCGGCCGCCGGCCCGGCTGCTGCTGCCTGTGGAGCGGATCTGAGACCTCATCGGGAGTCCTCCTCTCGGTCGGGGCGGTCCGCGGCGGAACGGGAAGTCCCCACTCGTGAGTGTGGGAACCCCCTCCCGTCGGGGAGGGGGGATGCCAAGTGGTTCACCTTAACGAGGGCCGGGGCCGTGTCCGTCATGGCCGGACCGGGCGGGTCGCCGGGCGGAGCGGGCGTTCCTCAACCCGGCGGGCGGTCGAATCGGCGCTGCAGCTGCCTGCGCTCGCCCCGGCGGATGCGCGGGAGCATTTCCGGGATCTGCGGGGAGCGCTGGGCGCGTCTTCTGCGTCCGGCGCAGAAGATGCAGCCCTCGCCGGGGGGTGCGTCGGGGTCGATGGGGGCGCCGGGGTGCTCGGAGCAGCCCGAGGCGTTGCGCGGGCGGGACAGTTCGCGGGCCACGATGAAGGCGCGGTGGAGGTCGTCGGCGATGCGGACGAAGTCCTCGGCGGGGGAGGACAGGCCCAGGTGGAACCGCTGGTCCTCGACGGTGCGCAGGTGGGCGCGCAGAGCCTGGAGGGTGTACGGGCCGTCCGGTACGGGGTAGCCCAGGCGGCGCTGCTCTCCGGCGGGGGCGGCGCCGGGGCCGCCGCGGTGGCGCTGTCCGAGGCGTCGGCGGTCGTTGCAGAGGAGGCAGCGGCCCCAGCCCTCGGGGGCCTCGGGGTCGAGGGCGCCGTTGGGGTGTTCGGGGCAGCCGGTGTAGCTCCTGGCGGGGGCCAGTCCGGCGGCCGTCTGGAAGGCCACGTACAGCGCGTCGGCGATGGTGTCGTACTCGGCGGGGTGCGCGCCCTCGTACAGCTCGCGCAGGTGGTCGCCGAGGCTGCCCAGGCTCGCCTGCAGCTCCTTGAGGGCGTACGGCCGCCCGGTGGGGACGGAGTACCCCCTGCTGCCGTGCTGATCCTGTGGACTCATGCCTACGAGCGTCCCATGAACGACTGACATCGGGGAAAGCCGCAGTACAGGGCGCCGGTGGGCGGGGCCCGTGCATGCGGCAGCGGCCGGGTCCCTGTGCGGGGGACCCGGCCGCTGTGCGGGCGCGGCGCGGCAGTGCCGCGGGCGGGGCGGCCTCCTAGAAGGCGGCCTCGTCGAGCTCCATGAGGGAGTTGTCGACGGCCTCGGCCAGCTGGCGCTGGACCGAGACGCCCGGGAGGACCTCCGCGGCGAAGAACTTCGCGGCGGCGATCTTGCCGGTGTAGAAGGGGACGTCCTTCGCGGAGGCGGTCGCCAGCTTCTCGGCGGCCACGGCGGCACCCTTGAGCAGCAGGTATCCGACGACCACGTCGCCGGAGGCCATCAGCAGGCGGGTGGTGTTCTGGCCGACCTTGTAGATGTTCTTGACGTCCTCGCCGGTGGCGGTGAGGTCGACGATCATCTGGCCGACGATGGCCTCCAGGTCCACGGCGGCCTTGGCGAGCGCGTCGCGTGCGCCGGCCAGCTCCTCGCCGCCGACACCCTCGGCCAGGAACTTCTTGATCGTCTCGGAGACGATGTTCAGCGAGGCGCCCTGGTCTCGGACGATCTTCCGGAAGAAGAAGTCCTGGCCCTGGATGGCCGTGGTGCCCTCGTAGAGGGTGTCGATCTTCGCGTCGCGGATGTACTGCTCGATCGGGTACTCCTGCAGGTAGCCGGAGCCGCCGAAGGTCTGCAGGGACTGGGCGAGCTGCTCGTAGGACTTCTCCGAGCCGTAGCCCTTCACGATCGGCAGGAGCAGGTCGTTCAGGCCGATGAGGGAGGAGGCGTCCTCGCCGGCGGCCTGCTTGACCTGGATGTCGTCCTGGACGGTCGCGGTGTAGAGGACGAGGGCGCGCATGCCCTCGGCGTACGCCTTCTGCGTCATCAGCGAGCGGCGGACGTCGGGGTGGTGCGTGATGGTGACCTTGGGTGCGGTCTTGTCCATGAAGTTCGCCAGGTCCGGGCCCTGCACGCGCTCCTTGGCGTACTCCAGCGCGTTCAGGTAGCCGGTGGAGAGCGTGGCGATGGCCTTCGTGCCGACCATCATGCGCGCGAACTCGATGATCATGAACATCTGGCGGATGCCGTCGTGCTTGTCGCCGATCAGCCAGCCCTTGGCGGGGTGCCGGTCGCCGAAGGTCATCTCGCACGTGTTGGAGGCCTTGAGGCCCATCTTGTGCTCGACGTTCGTGGCGTAGACGCCGTTGCGCTCGCCCAGCTCGCCGGTCTCCCAGTCGAAGTGGAACTTCGGGACGAGGAAGAGGGACAGGCCCTTGGTGCCCGGGCCGTGGCCCTCGGGGCGGGCGAGGACGTAGTGGAGGATGTTCTCCTCCATGTCGTGCTCGCCGGAGGTGATGAAGCGCTTCACGCCCTCGATGTGCCAGGAGCCGTCCTCCTGCTGGACGGCCTTGGTGCGGCCGGCGCCCACGTCCGAGCCGGCGTCCGGCTCGGTGAGGACCATGGTGGATCCCCAGCGCTTCTCGACGGCGATCTGGGCGATCTTCTTCTGCGCCTCGTTGCCCTCCTCGTGGAGGACGCCGGCGAACGCCGGGCCGGAGGAGTACATCCAGACGGCCGGGTTCGAGCCGAGCAGCAGCTCCGCGTAGGCCCAGACGAGGGAGCGCGGGGAGACGGTGCCGCCGATCTCCTCCGGGATGCCCAGACGCCAGTACTCGGAGTCCATGAAGGCCTTGTAGCTCTTCTTGAACGAGGCGGGGACCGGCGCGGTGTTGGTCTCCGGGTCGAAGACGGGCGGGTTGCGGTCGGCGTCAGCGAAGGACTCGGCCAGCTCGTTCTCGGCGAGGCGGGCTATCTCGGACAGGACGCTCTTGGCGGTCTCGGTGTCCATCTCCTCGAACGGACCGGTGCCGTAGTGCTGGTCGCGGCCGAGCACCTCGAAGAGGTTGAACTCGATGTCGCGGAGATTCGACTTGTAGTGCCCCATGGCGACGGCTCCGTTAAGGCTCGGGGAGACAGGTTCCTCGTACATACCAATCGGTAACGTCATGATGCTACCCGCCGGTAATAACGGCAACCCTTCCACGGGGACTGTGATCAGGGTCAAGCTCGCACCACACGGTCTTGGCGTCCTGCCCCTGCGTGACTCCCCAGCGCAGCGCCACCGCGGCGAGCAGGGCCAGCCCCCTCCCGGATTCGTCGCCCTCGGCCGCCGGGCGCGGCACGGGCCACGCGTGCGGATCGGGATCGGTGAGCTCGACCCGCGTACGGGTTGCCCTTCCGCTGACCCGCAGGGTGACGGGCGTGCCCTCGCCGAGGTGGCGGACGACGTTGGCGAGCAGCTCGGTCACGCACAGTTCGGCGTCCCCGGAGCCCGCCCCGAGGTGCTCCCGTACGGCGTGCCGCAGCATCGGGGCGGCCCGGGCGGTGGCGGACAGCCGGATCACGAACTCGTTCACGGCTTGGCCAGAGCGGTCGCGATCCGCCGCGCGGTGGCCGGGTTGCAGTTGCCGAGGGCGATGAGCGGCGGTGTCCCGTAGCGCCCGGCGTAGGAGGGCAGGTGCAGGTCCAGCGAGGGCAGGGTGATCCCGTGCGCGGCGAGCGCGCCGCGCAGTGCGGTGAGGGCCGCGGCGGCCTCGCGGTCGTGGGGGTGGTCGCTCATGGCAGGCCTTTCGTGGCGCAGTGTGACGAAGTCCTCACAGGCTGCCGCCCGGCCGCCTACCGTGGGAAGGGTTTCCGGTTGCGCTGGACAAGTGGCAAATGGCGGTGGTGGGTTGTGCCGGCTCGCAAGGACCCGGACGCGTCGGCGAACGTGCCGTCCTTCTACGGCGCGGAGCTGCGCTACAAGCGGGAGGCGGCCGGTCTCACGCTCGACCAGCTGGCGGAGGGGAGCTTCCGGGGGGTGCCCTTCCTGAGCCAGATCGAGCGTGGTGAGCGACGCATGCCGCTGGACCTGGCCCGGCACGTGGACGCGAGGCTGGGCACGGACGGCTTCTTCGAGCGCCGCTGTGAAGACGCGCGCCGTGCGAGGCAGTCGGGGCACGCCGAGTACTTCGCGGACGTCGCGGAGATGGAGCCGTTCGCCGAGACCATCGACGAGTGGGCCCCGATGCTCGTGCCGGGGCTGCTCCAGACCCCCGCGTACGCGCGGGCGATCAGCCGCGCCGCCATGCCCCGGGCGTCCGACGAGACGATCGAGACGCTGGTGGCGGCCCGGATGGGCCGGGCGAAGCTCTTCGACGGCGAGTGTCCGCCCGACTTCTGGGTGGTGCTCGACGAGTCGGTGCTCCGCCGCCCGGCCCTGCCCGCGCCGCAGATGGCGGAGCTGCTGGAGCACATCGCGGCGGTGGTCCGCCGGACGAGGTCCATTCTGCAGATCGTCCCGGAAACGACCGCCGCGCACGCGCTCATGATGGGCATGGCGAAGCTGATGACCTTCCCGGAGGCGCCGCCCGTGGTCTACCTGGAGAGCCTGCACAGCGGCCAACTCATCGACTTTCCGGCCCTCGTGAAGGAGTACCGCAGGTCTTACGATCTGCTGAGGGCCGCCGCCTTGCCGCCGGAGGCGTCCCTGGCCCTCCTCGACGCCGCGGCAGAGGACTACCGAGATGGCAAGCAGCGGAATTGACCTGAGCGCCGCGACCTGGCGCAAGAGCAGCTACAGCAACGGCACGGGCGGCGACTGCGTCGAGGTGGCGGACGGCCTCGTCGGTGTCGTGCCCGTGCGGGATTCCAAGCGGCCCGACGGTGGGGTGGTCGTGGTCAGTGCGGCGGCCTGGGCGCCCTTCGTGGCCGCGCTCAAGGGCTGCTGACCGCACCCCGCAGGGCATCGGTGGCCGGTACCGGCCGGTATGGGGGTGGGCGCTCGGTAGGGTGGCCGCATGTACGGCTATGACCAGAACCCGGGCGCCCAGCAGCAGTACGCCCCTCAGCAGCCCCCGCAGGGCTACGGGCAGGCGCCGCCGCTGTACCCGGAGCCGTCCCCTCCCTCCCTCGCGGACGCCGTACGGGCCTTCACCACGGGGTCCATGTCCGCCGAGGACTTCCAGCAGGTCTTCGCCACCTCGAAGGTCTACTGCCCGCGCGGGGAGACCCCCGGGTTCCTGGCGCTGCACAACACGCAGCAGCCGGTCATCCCCATGTTCACCACGCTCAAGGAGCTGCGCCGGTACGCCGGCAAGGAGTCCAAGTACTTCGTCATCACCGGCGCCGAAGTGATCGACCTGCTCCCGACCGGCTACGGCTTCGTCCTCGACATGGAGGGCGACCACCGGATGGTCTTCGACGCCAAGGCGGTCGAGCAGATGGTCGACTTCGCCATGCGCCGCATGTACGGCTAGACGCCGTTCCGGCCGACGTCCCCGGGGGTGGACCGTGCTGAGGGTGCACTTCACGACCGAGGACCTGCTGAACGTCACCTTCGCGAGCGAGCCGCTGCCCCTGGTGGAGACGGCGATGGCGCTCGTCGCCTGGCAGCGCCGGGACGAGCAGGCGGTTTTCGGCCGCTGGCGCGGCCGTGTCGGCAGGGAACTGCCCGACCGTGCGCTGCCGCTGCTGGACCTGCTCCGGCCGGACGGCGACAACCCCGCGTTCATGGAGCCGTACGCGCGCACGCTGGAGGAGGGTATGGCCGCCGTACGGGACGCCGCCCCCGGCCTCACGGCGGCGCAGCTCGCCCGCGCCGCGGCCCGGGCCCCCGGGCCGGACTCCTGGCTGCGCGCGCTGTGGGGCGGCGACCGTGACGCCTGGGACCAGCTCGACGGGGCCGTCCGGTCCGCGCACGAGGTGCTGGTGGCCCCGGTACGGGCCCGGATCCGGCAGTCCTTCCGGGCGGACGTCGCCTGGCGCACGCGGCTGCTGGCCACGCACGGCATCAGGGCGTGCCTGGCCAGTACGCACCCGGCGGCGGGCTGGTCGGGTGCCGTCTTCGAGGTGGACCGTCCGCCGCACTACGAGGTGCGCCTCGGCGGGCGCGGGCTGGTGCTCATGCCCTCGCCGTTCTGGACGGGCCGCCCGCTGGTGGCCGAGCACCCGGACGGGCCGTACGTCCTGCTGTACCCGGCGCTGACCCCGCTGCCGCTGACCTCCCCCGAGCCGGCGGGGAGCCCGTTGGACGCCCTGCTGGGCCGGACCCGGGCGGCGGTGCTGCAGCTGCTGGTGGAGCGGCGCACGACCAGTGAACTGGCCCGGGACCTGGCCATCAGCCTGCCCTCGGTGTCCGAGCACACCCGCACCCTGCGCGCGGCCGGCCTGATCACCACGGAGCGGGACGGCCGGGCCGTCCTGCACGCGGTGACCGGCCTCGGCGTGGACCTCCTGCACAGCGGCGTCTGACCGACGCTTCGGCCCTGCCCGAAAGGGTCGCGGGCCGGGCGCCCGCGTCGGAGCATCGGTGCGGCGGGGGCGTCCCGCCCCCGGCCGACGGGACGTGCCGGTGAGCGGGTGTGCACCGTCCCTACAACCATGCGGGCCCGAACGTGGTCTCCGACTGCGGGCCCACGGTGCAGCCGGGCGACGGCGGGCCCGAGGACCCGTCGCCCGTCAACTCCCTGTTGATCGCGTCCTCCTGGGGCGGCGCCGGGTACGGGGGTCCCGGCACCGCCCACGGACACGCAGGTCAAGGGGGGAATGGCCCCCGGGGAATGTCCCCGGGGGCCACTCTGTTCTGTGGGGTGTGGCAGAAAGTTCGAGTTTCAACTAAACTCGGATCAGAAGGAGGTCCTGACCATGCCCGCAGTGACTGTTGAGAACCCGTTGACGCTTCCGCGCGTGGCCGAGCCGCAGGCGGTCGTCCCGCGCAAGGTGCTGGCCGTCGTCTCCGCTCCGAGTGGGTTCGAGGGTGAGGGATTCCCGGTGCGGCGCGCGTTCGCCGGGATCAACTACCAGTACCTCGACCCGTTCATCATGATGGATCAGATGGGCGAGGTGGAGTACGCGCCGGGCGAGCCGAAGGGCACCCCCTGGCACCCGCACCGCGGCTTCGAGACCGTCACGTACCTGATCGACGGAACCTTCGTCCATCAGGACACCAACGGCGGCGGCGGAACCATCAACGGCGGCGACACCCAGTGGATGACCGCCGGTTCGGGCCTGCTGCACATCGAGGCCCCGCCGGAGTCCCTCGTCGTCAGCGGCGGGCTCTTCCACGGCCTCCAGCTGTGGGTGAACCTCCCGGCCTCCGACAAGATGATGCCCCCGCGCTACCAGGACATCGGCGGCGGCAAGGTCACCCTCCTGACCACCCCGGACGGCGGCGCCCTGCTCCGCGTCATCGCGGGTGAGATCGACGGCCACCAGGGTCCGGGCATCACCCACACGCCCATCACGATGATCCACGCGACCGTCGCACCGGGTGCGCAGATCACCCTGCCGTGGCGCGAGGACTTCAACGCGCTGGCGTACGTGATGGCAGGGCGCGGGGCGGTCGGCGAGGACCGCAGGCCCCTGCACACCGGGCAGACGGCCGTCTTCGGCGAGGGCGGATCGCTCACGGTGCGGGCGGACGAGTCGCAGGACTCCAACGCCCCGGACCTGGAGATCGTCCTCCTCGGCGGGCGCCCGATCCGGGAGCCGATGGCGCACTACGGGCCGTTCGTCATGAACAGCCGGCAGGAGCTCCAGCAGGCCTTCGACGACTTCCAGGCCGGCCGCCTGGGCCGCATCCCCACCACGGCCCGCACGGGCCTGGGCCACCGCGGCACGGGCGAGGCCGCGGAGGACTGACCGTCCACGGCGCCACGGCGCCACCGGCGCACCACCACGGGCCGCGCCCCCTGGCACGGGGGCGACGGCCCGTTTGCGTCGTGTCCGGGGCCGGACACCCCCTAGGCGTCCGGCCGCTTGGACTGCTCGTACAGCTCGAACCAGATCGACTTGCCCTCGCCGCGCGGGTCCACGCCCCACGCGTCGGCCAGCATCTCCGTCAGCAGGACCCCGCGGCCGCTGGACGCCATCTCGCCCGGGTGCCGCTTGTGCGGGAGCTCGTCGCTGGAGTCGGCGACCTCGACGCGCAGCCGGCGCCCGCCCAGCTCGCCGACCGCCTCCGCGACCAGCAGGGCGTCGCCGTCCGTGTGCATGAGGACGTTGGTGACCATCTCGGAGACCATCAGCACCGCCGAGTCGACCTGCTCCTCGTCGGCCCAGTCGTGCAGCAGCTCCCGGACCTGCCGACGGGCCCCGGCGATGCGTTCCGGTTCGGCCTGGGCCACGGTCAGCATGGTGCGGCGGGCCGGCCGGACCGGGTGCGGCGACGGGCTGCCGCAGCCGCAGCCCCCGCCCTCGCGGCACAGCAGGACGACGGCTATGTCGTCCTCGCGGCGGTCGGCCAGCGGGCCGGTGGTGTGGTGCGAGGACGGCCCGTGCACGGCCTGGACCAGCAGGTCGGCCAGCGTTTCCAGATGTTCCGGCTCCGGGCCGCCGGCCTCGTGCGTGTCGGCCTCCAGGACGGCGCGCAGCCGGGCCCAGCCGGTGTCCAGGTCGTGCCCGCCGGTCTCGATGAGCCCGTCGGTGCACAGCATCATCGTCTCGCCCGGCTCCAGCGTGAACCGGGTCGTCGGGTAGTCGGTGTCGGGGACGATCCCGAGGGGGAGCCCGCCGGCGGTGGGCCGCATGAGCACCGTGCCGTCGGTCATCCGCACCGCCGGGTCGGGGTGGCCGGCGCGGGCCACCTCCAGCGTTCCGGTCTCCGGGTCGCACTCCACGTACAGGCAGGTCGCGAACCGCGGGCTCTGCGCGTCCGGGTCCTCCTGCGCGCCGGACTCCTGGGTGGCGCACAGCCCGGCGAGGAAGCGGGAGGCCCGCGAGAGCACGGCGTCCGGCCGGTGCCCCTCGGAGGCGTAGGCCCGTACGGCGATCCGCAGCTGGCCCATCAGGCCGGCCGCCCGGACGTCGTGGCCCTGCACGTCGCCGATGACCAGAGCGAACCGGCCCGAAGGCAGCGGGATCATGTCGTACCAGTCGCCGCCGACCTGGAGCCCGCCGCCGGTGGGGACGTAGCGTGCGGCGATCCGCATGCCGGGGATCTCCGGGCCGAGCTGCGGCATCATCGACCGCTGCAGGCCGGTGGTGAGTTCCCGCTCGGACTCGGCCACCCCGGCCCGCTGGAGCGCCTGGGCGAGCATCCGGGCCACGGTCGTCAGGACGGACCGCTCGTCGGGGGAGAAGGACGCCGGCTGCCTGAACGCGGCCATCCAGGCGCCCATGGTCCGTCCGGCCACGATCAGTGGCAGGAAGGCCCACGACACCCGGTCGAAGCGCTGCGCGAGCGGCCACGTGGCAGGGAAGCGCCGCTTGTAGTCCTCGGGGGACGGCAGGTAGATCGCCCGGCCGGTCCGGACGACCTCGGCGGCCGGGTAGTCCGTCTCCAGCAGCATGTCCGTGAAGGGGCCCTCGTCCCCGGCGTCGTGCCCGTGGTGCCCGATGACGGACAGCCGGTCCCCGGCCACGCCGAAGACGGCGAGCCCGTCGGGGTTGAAGCCGGGCATGGACAACGAGGCGGCCACCCGCAGCACCTCCGCCGTGGAGCGGGCCTCCGCCAGCGCCCGGCCCGCGTCCAGCAGGAAGGCCTCCCGGGAGCGCCGCCAGTCGCCGGTGATGGGCGTGTGGACGGCCGTGGTGCCCGGCTGGGGTTCGGCGATCTCCTGGATGGTGCCGATCAGCTCGTAGTCCAGGGTGCCGTCGGCCGACCACCTCTCCAGGGGCTTGGATCGGCTGCGCACGGTCCGCATGACTCGGCCGTCCATGTCCATGATCCGCAGCCGTGCCTCGGCGAGGGTGCCCTCGGCGACGGCCAGGTTCACGATCCCGTTGATCTCGTTCCAGTCCACCGGGTGGAAGCGGGAACGCACGGCGACCTCGGGCAGCACCACCGGTTCGGCGGGCAGCCCGAGGAGCCGGGCGGCCTCCGCGTCGAGGGAGACCGTCCCGGAGGCGTTGTCCCATTTCCACAGACCCGTGCCGACGGCGGCCAGGACATCCTCGGTGCGCACCCGGTCATCTTTACAGGTCGCATCCGGTACGTGCCTGTTCGCACGGTGTCGGGCCCATTTGCGCAGGCGGGCGACAGTGCCCGACCCGCCGCCGTCCCGGACGGTAACCTTGGGACGGTTGAATCCACCCTGGTATCGCGTAGAACTGGATGACTGATGCATCGGTACAGGTCCCACACCTGCGGCGAGCTCCGCGCCTCTGACGTCGCCGCCGACGTCCGACTGAGCGGCTGGCTGCACAACCGTCGAGACCTGGGCGGCATCCTCTTCATCGATCTGCGCGACCACTACGGCATCACGCAGCTGGTCGCCCGCCCCGGCACCGCGGCGAACGAGGCCCTCAGCAGCGTCACCAAGGAGACCGTCGTCCGCATCGACGGCAAGGTCGTCTCCCGCGGCGCGGACAACGTCAACCCGGACCTGCCCACCGGCGAGATCGAGATCGAGGTCTCCGCGGTCGAGGTGCTCGGCGCCGCCGCCCCGCTCCCCTTCACGATCAACACCGACGACGGTGTGAACGAGGAGCGCCGCCTGGAGTACCGCTTCCTCGACCTGCGCCGCGAGCGCATGCACCGCAACATCATGCTGCGGTCGGCGGTCATCGCCTCGATCCGCTCGAAGATGGTGGCCCTCGGCTTCAACGAGATGGCGACCCCGATCCTCACCGCGACCTCCCCCGAGGGCGCCCGTGACTTCGTGGTGCCGTCCCGCCTGAACCCGGGCAAGTTCTATGCCCTGCCGCAGGCCCCGCAGCAGTTCAAGCAGCTGCTGATGATCTCCGGCTTCGACCGGTACTTCCAGATCGCGCCCTGCTTCCGCGACGAGGACGCCCGCGCCGACCGCTCGCCGGGCGAGTTCTACCAGCTCGACGTCGAGATGTCCTTCGTCGAGCAGGAGGACGTCTTCCAGCCGATCGAGCGCCTGATGACCGAGCTCTTCACGGAGTTCGGCGGCGGCCGCGAGGTCACCTCGCCGTTCCCGCGGATCCCCTTCCGCGAGTCGATGCTGAAGTACGGCAACGACAAGCCCGACCTGCGCGCCAAGCTGGAGCTCGTCGACATCACCGACGTCTTCGAGGGCTCGGAGTTCAAGGCGTTCGCCGGCAAGCACGTGCGTGCCCTGGCCGTGCCGGACACCGCCGCCCAGCCGCGGAAGTTCTTCGACGGCCTCGGCGAGTACGCGATCTCCCTCGGCGCGAAGGGCCTGGCCTGGGTCCGCGTCGGCGAGGACGGCACGCTGACCGGCCCGATCGCGAAGTTCCTCACCGAGGAGAACGTCAAGGTCCTCACCGAGCGCCTGGGCCTGGTCCCGGGCCACGCCGTGTTCTTCGGCGCGGGTGAGTTCGACGAGGTCTCCAAGATCATGGGCCCGGTCCGGGTCGAGGCCGCCAAGCGCGCCGGCCACTTCGAGGAGAACGTCTTCCGCTTCTGCTGGATCGTCGACTTCCCGATGTACGAGAAGGACGAGGAGACCGGGAAGATCGACTTCTCCCACAACCCGTTCTCCATGCCGCAGGGCGGCATGAAGGACCTGGAGGAGAAGGACCCGCTCGACATCCTGGCCTGGCAGTACGACATCGTCTGCAACGGCATCGAGCTGTCCTCCGGCGCCATCCGCAACCACGAGCCCGAGGTCATGCTGAAGGCCTTCGCGATCGCCGGCTACGAGGCGGAGACCGTCGAGCGCGAGTTCGCGGGCATGCTGCGCGCGTTCCGCCTCGGCGCCCCGCCGCACGGTGGCATCGCCCCGGGCGTGGACCGCATCGTGATGCTGCTGGCCGACGAGCCGAACATCCGCGAGACCATCGCCTTCCCGCTCAACGGCAACGCGCAGGACCTGATGATGGGCGCGCCGACGGTGCTGGAGGAGGCCCGCCTGCGTGAGCTGAACATCGCACTGCGCAAGCCGGTCGAGACGAAGGCGGCCGACGCCAAGCCGGTCACCGAGTCCGTCCACCCCGACGCGGCGCGCTGAGCGACAGCCGGACGCGGAAGGGCCCGGGGGCGGGCGATGCCCCCGGGCCCTTCCGCCGTTGTGCCTAGAAGTTCCCCAGGACGCCCTTGAGGAGGGCGGCCGAGGTCAGTTCGGCGGGGGCGGGGCCGGCGTGGAAGAAGCCGGCGTTCTCGGCGTCCAGCTTGCGCAGGAAGTCGAAGGCCTTGGAGTCGTGGTCGCCGAAGGCGACGAACTGCCAGTGGATGCCGGGGGCGGCGGTGGCGGCCTCGGTCAGTGCCTGCCGGGCGGGCTGACGGTTGTCGGGGGCGCCGTCCGTCTGGAAGACGACCAGGGCCGGGCCCTCGCCGCCGTCCTTGCGGTAGTGCTCGACGACGGCCTCGACGGCCACGTGGTAGCTGGTGCGGCCCATCCGGCCGAGCTCGGCGTGCCGGCCCTCGACCCATGAGCCGTAGTGGCTGTCGAGGGTCAGGTCGGCGGTGCCGTCCACGTCCGTGGAGAAGAACACGGTGTGCACGGTCGCCTCGTCGTCCAGGTGCGCGGCGAGGGCGAGGGCGTGGTCGGCGAGGTGCTGGGCGCTGCCGTCCTTGTAGAACCCGCGCATCGAGCCGGAGCGGTCGAGGACGAGGTAGACCTTGGCGCGGGCGCCGGCCTTCCCCTTGCCCCTGAGCACCTGCCCGGCGGCCTTGTACGCGGCCGCCACCCCGGGCGCCCGCCGCCGCACGGCGGCAGCCGCGTGAGCGGGCCCCTGAACCCCTGCCTCCGGCGCGGCGGTGACGCCCGGCTCCGTGGCGGCGGTGGTGTCCGCCTCCGGCGCGGCCTGCTCCGCGGGGACGGCCGGGGTCTCGTCCGCGGCTTGCGCCGCGGGCTCGGCCTCCGGGACATCGGTCGCGACCGGCGCGACGGCGGGTGCCTCGTCCTGAGCCTGCGGCGCGGCGGCGACGACCGGCTCGGTGGGAGCAGGGGCGCCGACCTGACCCTCGGGCTCGGCGGGCTCCGGGGCGGCGGTGATGTGCGCCTCCGGCGCGGCCTGCTCCGCGGGGACGGCCGGAGTCTCGTCCGCGGCCTGCGGCGCGGGCTCCGCGACAGTCGCGTCGGCCTGCGTCTGGGGCTCCGTGACGGCGGCGGCCCCGGCGGGCTGCGCCTGCGCCGCTGCGGGGGCGGGTGCCTCGTCCTGGGCCTCCGGCTCGGCGGGCTGCGCCTCCGCCGCTGCGGGGGCCTCGTCCTGGGTCTGCGCCTCCGCGGCGGTGGTGGTGTCCGCCTCCGGCGCGGCCTGCTCCGCGGCGACGGCCGGGGTCTCGTCCGCCGCCTGCGGCGCGACCTCGGCCTCCGGGGCATCGGTCGTGACCGGCTCGGCGACGGCGGCCTCGGCGGGCTGCGCCTGCGACGCTGCGGCGGCGGGTGCCAAGTCCTGAGCCTCCGGCTCGGCGGCGGCGGCCGGCTCGGCGGGCTGTGCCTCGGGCGCCGCGGGCTTCGCCGAGGGCGAGGGGCGGCGGGCCTCCGGGACCGTGGGGTCGGCCGCCGGGGCGGGGGCGGTCAGGACCGTGCCCGCCTCGCGGTCCCGCGTGGTCTGCGGAGGAACCGTCGGGTTGTCGAAGGACGCCGCCACCAGTTCGGCGGCGGCGTCCAGGGGGTTGCGTTCCGCCTGGTTCGGGACACCCGCCGAGGTGGCGTCCGAAGTTTCCGGAACCGGTTCCGCAGACCGTCCGAACACCTTGCGCAACAAGCTCCGAATACCCATGGGCCAGGCCTTTCGCATGAGTGCGTGCGTCATTTGTCCGTGCTGCGCGGTTGATCCCTGCCCAGAGTGGACACGTAAGGTTATCGGCCGCCCGGCTGGATCTTCGGCAGGGGCGCCTTTCGTGGCGTCCGCCTCCCAGGGGCGCGCACACCGATCCCGAACTGCCGCTCCGACGTGCCGGGTTCACCCATCGTTCATCCCCGCGCCGCCGCTTCGGCGCAACCCGGGCCTACCGTCGCGGCTGGATTGTTCCGACACGTTGTCGGCGGCCACGCAGCTACTCGGAGGACACTCGTGCGCAAGCTTCTGCCGTTCATCGGCAACCCGCATGGGAGCGGCCGTTCCGCTCTCACCTGTCGTTACCGCTGTGGCGACGCCTGCTTCCACGAGGTGCCGAACACAAGCGACAACGAGTACGCGGGCGATGTCATAGCCCGTGCCTACTCCCGCCGCTCGATGCTGCGCTCCGCCGCCGTCGTGACGGTCGCCACCGCGGCCGGTTCGGCCGTCGCGCTCAGCGGCCCGGGGCAGACCGCCAACGCGGCCCCCACCGCAGAGACCCCGGGTGCCGGCAAGGGCGGCGAGGCCGCCCGCGGCCTGCGCTTCAAGGCCGTCGCGCCGAACACCGACGACAAGGTCACCATCCCCGAGGGCCACGAGCAGAACGTGGTCATCCGCTGGGGCGACCCGATCGTCAAGGGCGCACCGGGCTTCAACGCCGACAAGCAGACCGCCGCCGCGCAAGCCGGTCAGTTCGGCTACAACAACGACTTCCTGAGCCTCCTCCCGCTCGGCGGCGACTACGAGCGCCAGCAGCTGCTCGTGGCCAACCACGAGTACACGGACGAGAACCTCATGTTCAAGGCGTACGACCCGGCCAACCCGACCCGCGAGCAGGTCGAGATCGCCTGGGCCGCGCACGGCCTGTCCGTGGTCGTCGTCCAGGAGGACCACCGCAGCGGCAAGCTGACCGCGGTCACCCGCCACCAGCTCAACCGCCGTCTGACGGCCACGAGCGAGTTCCGCATGACCGGGCCGGCCGCGGGCAGCGCTCTGCTGAAGACCTCCGTCGACACCACCGGTACGAAGGTGCTGGGCACCCTCAACAACTGCGCGGGCGGCACCACCCCGTGGGGCACCACCCTCCACGGCGAGGAGAACTTCAACCAGTACTTCGCCAACGCCGGCCAGGTCACCGACCCCACCCGGGCCGCCCGCCTGAAGCGCTACGGGATGACCACCGGTGCCACCGAGCGCAAGTGGGAGCGCTTCGACAAGCGCTTCGACGTGGCCCAGGAGCCCAACGAGTCGCACCGCTTCGGCTGGGTCGTCGAGCTGGACCCCTACGACCCCCACTCCGTCCCGCGCAAGCGCACCGCACTGGGCCGCTTCAAGCACGAGGCCGCACAGCCCCGCCTGACCGAGGACGGCCGTCCGGTCGTCTACATGGGCGACGACGAGCGCTTCGACTACTTCTACAAGTTCGTCTCGTCGAAGCAGATGAAGAAGGGCAACTCCCGCGCGGCGAAGGAGCACAACCTCACGCTGCTCGACGAAGGCACCCTCTACGTCGCCAAGCTCACCGGCGACAGCCCGGCCGCCGAGCTCGACGGCACCGGCAAGCTCCCCGCCGACGGCGAGTTCGACGGATCCGGCGTCTGGATCAAGCTGGCCACCGGCAACGTCTCGCACGTCGAGGGCATGACCGCCGAGGAGGTGTACGTCTTCACGCGCCAGGCAGCCGACAAGGTGGGCGCCACCAAGATGGACCGCCCCGAGGACGTCGAGCCCTCCCCGCGCACCGGCCGCGTCTACGTCGCGCTGACCAACAACACCGACCGCGGCAAGGCCGGCAAGGAAGGCGCCACCGAGGCCAACCCGCGCAACCTGAACAAGCACGGCCAGATCCTGGAGCTCGCCGAGAACTTCGACGACCCGGCCGGCGACGGCTTCGCCTGGCGGCTCTTCCTGGTCGCCGGTGACCCGAACGACCCGGCGACCTACTTCGCGGGCTTCCCGAAGGACAGGGTCAGCCCCATCTCCTGCCCGGACAACGTGGCTTTCGACCCGCACGGCAACCTGTGGATCTCCACCGACGGCAACCAGCTCGGCTCCCACGACGGCCTGTTCGGCGTCGCGACGGCCGGTGAGCGCCGCGGCGAGCTCAAGCAGTTCCTGACCGTGCCGCGCGGCGCCGAGACCTGCGGCCCGCTGATCCAGGACAAGCGCGTCCTGGTCTCCGTCCAGCACCCGGGCGAGATCGACGGCGCGTCCGTCGAGAAGCCCCAGTCGGTGTGGCCCGACGGCCCCGGCAGGATCGTCCGTCCGGCCGTCGTCTCGGTCTGGCGCAAGGACGGCAAGAACATCGGCGTCTGATTCCCTGCGCCGAGCAGATGTTTCATGTGAAACACACATCGCGTGCAGCGTCTGCCCGGCGCGTCAGCTTCCCTCCGGCAGCCGTCCGACGGGAAGCCTGAGCGTCGTCAGCGCACCCCCGTCCGGGGCGTTGGCGAAGCTCAGGTCGATGTCCAGGACGGCTGCCTGGCCCGCCACGATCGTGAGTCCCAGCCCGTGGCCCCGCCCGCGTCCGGGGTCTCCTGTGCGGAAGCGCTGGGGACCCTGCTCGATCAGTTCGGTCGGATAGCCGGGCCCGTGGTCGCGTACCGTCACCACGGGGCCCTCGACGGTCACCTCGATGGGTGGCCGGCCGTGTTTGTGCGCGTTGACCAGCAGGTTCGTCAGGATCCGGTCGAGGCGCCGCCGGTCGGTGAGCACCGCGGCGTCCCTGATCACCCGTACCGAGACGGCGGGACCCGCTCCGGAGACGGCCCGTTCCACCGCCCGCCCCAGTTCCACCGGGGCGAGGTCGGCCCGCTCCACGCCCGATTCCAGGCGGGAGATCTCCAGCAGGTCCTCGGTCAGCAGGTGCAGGGCCTTCAGCCGGTCGTTGATCATTTCCTTGGGGCGGCCCTCGGGCAGCAGCGCCGCCGCGGCCAGCGACCCGGTGAGGGGGGTGCGCAGCTCGTGCGCCACGTCCGCCGTGAAGCGCTTCTCGGCCTCCAGCCGTTCCTGGAGCGACCCGGCCATGAGGTCCAGCGCCTGCGCCACGTCCCGTACCTCGTCCCGGTCCCGGGAGCGGCGGCCCGAGCGCCGCTCGTCGGCGCGGGAGGGGAAGCCCACCCGCGCGTCCAGGTCCCCGGCGCTGATCCGGCGGGCCACGGCGGCGGTCGTCGCGAGGCGGCGGCTGATCCGGTCGGCGAGGAACAGGCCGGCCAGCGCGACCACGCCGGCTGCCAGCGCGGCGGAGGCGAGGATCGCGGTGTCGATGTCCCGCAGCCGGTTGCGGGTGCCCTCGAACGGGATCCAGACGGCGAGGGCCCGCTGGTCGGCGGGGGCCGCGGCCCACATGACGGGCTTGCCGTCGAACGTCCCGACCATGCTTCCGGTGTCGCCGCGGGCCACGAGGTCGCGCAGCGGGCGTGGCAGCTGGGTCGGGGCGAGGACGATGTTCACGTCGCCGTGCGTGGTGCCGTACTCGTAGTGGCTGAGGGCGTGCTCCAGGGCCGCGTCCGCGTCCTTGCGGACCTCGCCGACGATCTGCCGGGCGACGACGTTGTGCACCAGGACCCCGAGTGCGGCGGCCACCATGCAGCACACCGCCGTGGTGGTCAGCGCGATCTTCCAGCGCAGGCTGCTCAGCGCGTGCATCGGCGTGCGTCCGGGCCGAGCGGGACACCGGTGAGGGACGCGCAGTCGTCGAGAGTGAGCTGGCTCAGGTTCATGATCCCGGCCTTGGAGTCCCACACGTAGTCGGAGACGGCGTAGTAGGCGGGGTTCGACGTCGGTTCGCGGACGGCCAGGTGTTCCGCGGCGACCTCCACCCCCTCCAGTACCGCCCGCCGGGACAGGATCCGGGCGATCCGCCCGTCGTCCTGGACGGTGTAGACGCGCAGCTCGCTGAGCCGGCCGTCGAGGTCCAGGGCGGTGATCAGCTCCTCCCGGCCGTTGCCGGTCAGGTCGTGGTAGACCGCGGGGCGCACCGGGCAGTCGGGGCCGCCGTCCACAGCCTGTGTGCAGAGCGCGACGCGCTGGACGGCCCGGGGGTCGACGAGCAGGCCCGTACCGCGGTCCTGTTCCGTGGCGGAGGTGACGTCGGCGCGTACGACGCTCACCGGGTTCACCTCGCGCAGGTGCAGGTCGGGGACCTTGGGCAGGTCCGGGACGACGGCGGCCGTGCCCGGCCTCTGGGCCGCGTCGGGCGGGTCGGGCCGGATGTCCTGCCACAGGCTCTGCGGGGCGTGCACCGTGCCGAGGTCGCCTTCGTTCTGGAGCCCTTCCACGTCGGCGCACCCCGCCAGGGCCAGGGCCAGGACGAGGACCGTGACGGCGGCCGGTGCGCGGTACATGCTCCGATGCTCCCCCGTTCGGTCCGGTGCGGCCCGGTCAGCGCTCCGGCTGGGTGATGCCGCGGGCCGCCGCGAGTTCCTGGTGCACGGGTGCCAGGACGCCGGAATCCTCGCCCTCCGGTTCCCCTTCGCCCAGGACCGGGGTGGTGCTGCTGCGGACGCGGACGGCCAGGTCCCGCAGTTGCCGGGCGATCGCCGCCACTTCCTCGGGTGCCGGGGGCGGGGCGCCGTGGTTGACGCGGACCCGGGCGGCGGTGACGGCGTCCACGATGCGTTCGACGGCGACGACCAGCGGCCACCAGGCGGCCGCGCGGGTGCCGGTCGGCGGCGGTTCGGTCAGGGCCCGCTGGAATTCGCTGCGGACGCCCGACAGGTCGCGGTAGAGCCGCCGCCGGGCCTGGAGGCGGCCGGTCCGGGCGGCCGCGAGCGCCGCGTCGTCCGCGGCCGGTGCGAAGGCGCGTTCCACGTAGCGGGCGGCGTCGTCCACGGTGTCGGCGAGCCGGTCCCCGATCCGGGTGTGCCAGCTCTCGGGCCACAGCAGGTACCCGGCGATCAGGGTGATGGCGCAGCCGATCAGGCTGTCGAGCAGGCGGGGGCGGATCAGGTCGAAGCCCTGGTGGTTGAGCAGGTCCGAGAGCAGCAGGATCACCGGGGTGATCGCGGCGGTCTGGAAGGCGTACCCCTTGGCGGAGAAGACCGGGATCAGCGCCCCGAGGACCATCATCACCGGCACGTCCCACCAGCCGCGCGGTACCTCGGAGAGTACGGCGGCCGCCACGACCAGTCCGAGGGCGGTGCCGAGCGCGCGCAGCAGGGCCCGCGAGAACACCGAGCCGAAGTCCGGCTTGAGGACGAAGGTGACGGTCAGCGCGACCCAGTAGGACCGTTCGATCTCGACGACCGACACGAGGGACTGGGCGAGGCCCACGCACAGCGCGAGCCGCAGTCCGTAGCGCCAGGACGTCCCGGACATCATCATGTCGCGCACCGCCCGGCGGGCGCGGACCCGCAGCGCGGCGGGCCGGCCGAGGCGGTCGTCGACGTTGTAAGGGTCCGGTTCTGCCAGGTGCACGATGGTCGCGGCGTGCCGCAGCGCCGCGTCGAGGGCCCGTTCGGCGGGGGTGCGGGCGGGGGGCAGGTCCAGTACGGGCGCCTCGGTGCGGCCCTCCTCGACGGCGGTCGCCAGCTCCCGTACGGCCGCGGGGATCCCGGGCGGCAGCGGCCGACCGCGCAGGTGGGCGGCGGGCGCGGCCTCCACCAGCGGGATCACCACGTTGAGCTGGGACAGCATGCGGACGAGGGACGGGCTGCGGCCGTGCACCCGGGCCCGGCGGCCCAGGATCAGGTCGTAGGCCTGGTTGAGTTCCCGGGTGACCCGGCGGCGCCGCTCGTCGTAGAGGTCGCTCGGGCCGCCGGCGGCTTCCAGGGTGTCCGCCAGGGCCCGGTAGGCGGCGGCGACCGCGGCCCGTTCGGGCCGGCGGCCGCGCAGGGGCCATCCCAGGAGGGTGAGGGCGAGGACGAAGAGTCCGCCCGCGCCCAGCAGCAGCGGGGCCGTCCACCAGGGCTGCGGCATCGGGAGCCCGGCGCCGACCACGGCGTTGAGCAGGAGCAGCAGTCCGGACACGGAGGCGACCGTGCCGATGGAGGAGATCATCCCGGAGACGAGGGCGATCAGGGTGAGCACGCCGACGGCCACCCAGCCGTGGCCGTAGACCAGCGTGCCGAGGGTCACCCCGACGGCGCCGAAGAGCTGCGGGACGGCGATGTTGAGGACGCGCATCCGGTAGGCGTCGGCCGTGTCGCCGATGACCCCGGACAGGGCGCCCATGGAGGCGAGCGCGCCGTACTCGGGCTCGTTCAGGGCGAAGCCGACGGCGAGCGGGACGGACAGCGCGACCGCGGCTCGTCCCGCGGCGGCCCAGGGGACCGGAGCGGTGGTCGGCTTCAGACCCCGGAGCAGCCAGGCGGGCGGGGCCAGCGGGTGGTGCCGGGGGCGCCGCGACGATATGTGTTCGGTGCGTTCGGTGCTCATTCCCGCTTCCGTGCCGCCGCTCGCGATTCGGTTCTTCTGCGTTCTTCTGCGCCGTTCTGCGCGTGTTGTACCTTCCGAGCTTATGGGGTGCGGCGCAGTCGTCCCGTCACCCATGCCGCGAGGGCCGCCGCGAGCCCGATCAGCAGCACGACCCAGGCGGTGGTGCGCAGGAACGCGGTGAGGGCGTCGTACACCGCGCCGGCCGCGGCGCGGTCGATGTCGGCCGGCAGGTCGTCCAGCGTGAGGCGGCGGCACACCTCCACCGTGATCCACAGCAGTACGGCCCCGACTGCCAGTCCCAGGCCGGTGGCGATGACGGCGCGCCGCCGGCGGACGGCGACCGCGACGGCCGACACGGCCAGGAGCAGGGTCAGTACGGGGAGCCAGACGCCGGCGATCTGGAGCATGCGGAACCCCTTCCGGAGAGCGCCGAGGTTGTCGTACTCCATGACCTCCACCGACAGCCGGGTCACCGGGATGCGGTCCGCGAAGGGCACCTCGTCGGCGACGAGTTCGCTCTTGATCTGGGCGACGACGGGCGCGAGGTCGATGGTGACGGCGTTGCCGTGACCGGTGGTGAGGGCGTCGAGGAAGGCGGCGTGGGCGGCGCGGTTGGCCGCGTCCCAGGCCGTCCGGTAGGCGGGGGTGTCGGCGAAGGAGTGCAGTGCCTCGCCGAGCAGGGCGTCCACTCCGGCCTGGAAGGGGCCCGCGTCGATCTGCCCGGTGAGGGCGCGGGCGGTGTGGGTGACGACGACCTCCTGCACCGCCGGGTTCTCGGCGAGCGGCGACATGGCCGCGGTGTAGCGGCCGGCGTCGCCCAGGTCGCGGTCGGCCCAGTACGCGACGGCGCCGGCGGGCACCATGAGGGCCACGAGCACGATGAGTACCGCCGACAGGATGGTGCGCACGTCACCAGGGAAAGCGGCGACGGGCCGGGGCGCGAGCGGTGTTGCTGCGGGCGGGTGGCCGACCGTGCGAAGCCGTGGCGGCCCGCACGCCCTGACCGCTGATCCACTTGCCGGTCCCCGGCGGCGGGTGTGCCCTGGATGATGGGAGAGAGGAGCCCGTCATGGCACATGCGGCACCCGCTGCCCCGCGGCAGCACCGACAGATGGCGGACATGGCCCACCTGAGCAAGGGCGCCTACGTGCGGCCACTGCTCCTCGGACTCGTCTACGGCGTCTGGTGCGCCTTCATCGAGCGCCAGGAAGGACCGGTGACCGTCGCCAACGTCTTCTACGGGATCCTGTGCGGCGTGATCTTCGCCGGGATCATGTTCGCGCTGGCCAGGATCGGCCCGCGGATGATGCGCGAGGTCCACGCCGCCGCCTACGGGGCCTTCGGCGGTATCGCGGTGGGCTATCTGCACAGCCTCACCGACGAATCGATCCTGAAGTCCGTCGTGATCGGCCTGGCGGTCGCCGTGGGCGTCGGCGCGACCGCCTTCTACCGCTACTACACGCACGAGGACTGAGCGCGGGCGCCCGCCCGGTACGCGCAGGGGCGCCGGCTCCGCCGCCCGTGAGCGGGACGGGGGAGCCGGCGCCCCTCGCTGCGTGCCGGCCGGTCCTACGCGGCCGGGGTCCGCTGCGGATCACCCTCGTCCTCGACGGACGACGGGGCCGGGGTCTTCGGCGGAGTGCTGGGCTCGGCCTGGCGCACGGGCGGCGCGAAGCGGGAGACCTCGGCACGGAGCATGGCGTTCAGGGCGGCGTACGGGTCGATGGGCATGCGGAACCTCACGGTGCTCAGGGGGGTGTGGGGATGCGCCGGGGACTCGGTCCGCTCAGCAGCGCAAAACCACACTCCGCACCGTCCGCAGGGCCGGGGCGGGCTCGGCCGCCGCTCCCGCACGCGGCCCGCACCCCGGGGCATCGCCCTGTTTCACGTGAAACACCGCGAGCGGCGTCCGCGGTACGCCGTGGAGCCCGCGTGCGGGTGCCCGTACGGCCGCGCGGGCCTCGGGGCCGGCGGCCGGATCGGAGGAGCCCTCGGTGGGTTCACCGGGCTCGGCGGGAGCCATGGGCTCGGCTGGTGCCGAGGAGGCCGGGCGGTGCTCGGCGGCGGCCGCGCCGGCCGGACCGGCACCGAACACGCACAGCAGCACGACGCAGGCCGCGGTGAGCGCCCTCGTCAGTGCCGTGCGTGCGTGTCGCCTCCAGGTCATGCGAGGGGTCTGCCCCGCCACACCGGGCGACTCCCGGACGGACCCCCAGAAGCAGCCGACCGGGGGACGAAGACACACCACACGGCTGACAGTCCGCCAGTGTCAACTGCTGCTGCGGTGTCCCGTCAGCCTCGCCAGCACGGCGGTCTCGCCGCCGATCACGCGCAGTTGGGCCCGGCCGGGCAGGTCATCGCGTCCGGAAGCCCTGCCGGGCGAGACCCCGACGACGGTGAACACGGCCGTACGCCGGTCCGCGCGCGGGATCTCGATGGTCCGGCCCCGCCGCAACTCCCCCAGCCGCAGACCGCTTCCGGTGACCACCGCGGTGCCGGCCGCTCCGGGCGCCGGCCCCGCCGAGTCCCAGGACGCCTGCTCGTCCTCCCCGCCGAACGGCACGTCGACGCCCAGGCTCGGGATGCGCAACCGCAGGGGCCGCGCGGCCCGCAGGGGCCCCGAGACGGTCCTCAGCGGCCCCGCGGCGATCCTGTGCGGCCGGGCCACCTCACCGGGACGGTTCCCGCCGGACTGCTCCAGCTCCCGGACGAGACGGCGATGGCCGGACAGCCCCAGCGCCCGTGAGGGCAGCGCGTCGTCGGTGGTCGCCGCTGCGGCCGGCGCCGCCCCCTCCGTCCGCTGCAACGCCACGACGGTGGTGACCAGCAGAGCCACCGTCAGAGAGGCGACCACCCACTTGGCGCGGGGCATGGGATTCCCTCCTGTCCGGCTCGTGCGGCCGGGTCATGTGAGCAGTGGACACTTCCTCTGCCCATCGGCACACCGTGCAACACGGAGGACTGACACGGAGTCACGGGCGTGTCCCCGCACGATCGGGGAGTCTTCGCAGCTCGCGCCGGTCCGGGCCGCCGGCCGCCGGGCCCGGCGCGGATACGCCCGAACGGGTGAGGGGCCGACGGCACCGCGAGCCCCGGCCCGCGGGGTCACATGACGACGGCCGCGGTGCCCGCCCCCATGGCCACGGCGGCCAGGTGCACCGCCGGGTGGCCGTAGTCGCCGTACCAGAGGTGGCGGGCGAGGCCGCCCAGTGCGGCCAGGGCGGCGATGATGCCGATCTGGCCGAACAGCGTGACGGCGCAGCAGGGAGCCAGGAGCAGCAGGAAGGAATTCAGCCAGAAGGGTGCGGCACCCGTCCAGCCCCGCCATTCCCTGATCGCCGTCGCCATGGACTATCGACCCCTTCATCATCAACTCGTCGGCTGCACAGCCTCCTTGGGTGAACGGGTGGGCACAAGGGCCCGGTCGGCTAGAAAACCGGGGGCCAGGCCGAAAGTCGTCCCCGCCCGGTCCGGACGGCCGGGGGCGCCCGGGGAGGTCCGGCAACCGACCGGGCTTACGCTCCCCCCATGAAGAGTCAGTCGGTGCGCCTCCTCCTCGTGCGCCCCCCGCTGGACACGGCCGCCCGCCAGGGCCGCTTCGGTCACGCACCGCCCTGCCCCGGGTACGACGGCCTGCGCGGTCTGGACACGGGAGAGTGGGCCGGACGCACCCTGGACGAGGTGGCGGCCGAGGCCCCGCAGGACCTGAACGCCTGGCTGACGGACCCCGCCTGGGCGCCGCCGGGCGGGGAGTCCCTGGACGCGCTGATCGCCCGCGTCGGGGCGGAGCTGGCCGGCCTGGCTCCGGGCACGCACCGGGCCGAGGTCGAGCAGGCCGTCGTACGGGCGGCCGTGGTGCACGCCCTGGAGCTGCCCGCGGCGGCCTTCTGGCGCCTCGACGTACGCCCGGAGTCGGTGACGACCCTGACCGGGCGGGCCGGGCGCTGGAACCTCCTCGTCGGCCGGGCGCAGGACGAGCTGCCGGGGCCCGGGAGGACGGCGTAGCGGGAGGGCGGCCACGGGAACGGGCCCGCACCCCGCGACGCGGTGCGGGCCCGGCTCACGACGGCGCGTGCTGCCGGACGCGTCCTACGCCACGATCCAGTCGGACGTCGCGATCACGGGCCGCACGCCGTCACGGTGGATGGTGCCCTCGATCAGGCCGTACATGCGGTCCGCCGCGAAGTAGACCTCGTTGTCGTTCTTGAGGCCGAAGGGCTCCAGGTCGACGAGGAAGTGGTGCTTGTTGGGCAGGTTGAGCCGCACCTCGTTGACCTTGGGGCAGTTGTCGAGCACGCGCTCGGCCATCTGGTTCAGGGTCTGCTGGAGCGAGTAGGAGTACGTCTCCGCGAAGGCTTCCAGCATGTGCTTGCGGACCTTCTTGTACGACTGGTCCCAGTCGTGGCCGGGGTCGTCGGCGGCCAGCGCCGAGTGCGCCCAGCGTGCGGTGACCTTGGTCGCCAGGATGCGGTCGTACGCCTCCTTGAGCGTCGTGTACTTGTCCTTGATGTACCCGTGGAACTCGGAGTTCGTCGAGTTCATCACCGTCAGGTCCTTCAGGCCCGAGATGACCTGCAGCCCCGTCGTCTCGCTGTAGGTGACCTGCGCGGTGCGCACCTCCTGGCCCTTGAGGACGAAGGAGTGCTGCTCCTTGCGCGTCGGGACCGGGATGCGCTCCCAGGCGAATTCCTCGATGCGGATCTGGGCCTCGCGGATCGGCGCCTGCGAGGAGACGAAGTGCTTGGCGAGCAGGATGCCGAAGGCCTCCGGGGACTCGATGCCGTGTTCCTTGCCGAAGGCGTACACCGTGTTCTTGGTGGTGTCGGTCGGCAGGCAGTTGGCGTTGTCGCCGGTCAGGTGGACGTCGCGGAACTCACCGCGGAGCGCCACCGAGACGTTGAGGTCGCGGATCTCGTGCCAGGAACCGTCGTTGCCCTTGCGGGTGACCTTCACGATGCGGTTCTCGGCCTTGCCGTACTGGTTCTGTGCCAGGACGTGCTTGCTCATGCTGTCTTCCTTCGGGTACTCGGGAACACGGAGTCCGTACTTCTGGATCCCGTACGCCCGGCGTCCAGCGGTCGTCCCGCTCCCCGCCGTTCGGCCCCGAGGGGCCGCCCCGGGACTGACGTGCATCCCGGTCCGTAGGTGCTCGGCCTGTTCTGGCGTTGGTGGCCTGCACGGATTGCAGCACGCGCGCGGCGGGTTGACCACCGCACGGATCCTCCGAACACCGGCACCAGCGGATTGGGCGACCCCACAGAAGAGCAGGTCAGACGGTGTGCGCGTCGGCCACCGTCAGGGCCTCGTCCAGGATCCGCAGCCCCTTCTCCACGTCGTGCGGCGCGATGTTGCAGGCCGGGGCGATGTGGATCCGGTTGCCCGCGACGAGGGGCCAGAGCCCGCCCTTCTTGCACGCGGCCGCGAACTCCGCCATCGGCGCGTTGTCCGCCCCGGCGGCGTTGTACGGGACCAGCGGCTCGCGCGTCTCCTTGCTGCGGACGAGTTCGAGCGCCCAGAACGTGCCGAGGCCGCGGACCTCGCCGACCGAGGGGTGCCGCTCGGCGAGGGCGCGCAGACCGGGGCCGAGGAGGTCGGCGCCGGTGCGTGCGGACTGCTCGACGACGCCCTCCTCCTCCATGACGTTGATGGTGGCGACGGCGGCCGCGCAGGCCAGCACGTGCCCGGAGTACGTCAGGCCGCCCGGGTAGGGCCGGCGGGCGAAGGTCCCGGCGATGGCTGCCGAGACGGCCACCCCGCCCAGCGGTACGTAGCCGCTGGTCACGCCCTTGGCGAAGCAGATCAGGTCGGGGGTGACGTCCCAGTGCTCCGAGGCGAACCACTTCCCCGTGCGCCCGAAGCCGACCATGATCTCGTCGAGGACGAAGACGATGCCGTAGCGGTCGCAGAGCGCGCGGACCCCGGCGAGGTATCCGTCGGGGTGCACGAGGACGCCGGGGGCGCCGCCGACGGTCTCCAGGATGATCGCGGCGATGGACTGCGGTCCCTCGAAGACGATGGTGTCCTCCAGGTGACGCAGGGCCCGCTCGCACTCCTCGGCCTGCGTCGCCGCGTAGAAGGGCGAGCGGTAGGCGAAGGGCCCCCAGAAGTGCACGACGCCGGCCGTCGCGGAGTCGTTGCCGAAGCGGCGGGCGTCGCCGGTCAGGTTGATCGCGGTGGACGTGGCGCCGTGGTACGACCGGTACGCGGACAGCACCTTGGGGCGCCCGGTGTGCAGCCGGGCCATGCGGACGGCGTTCTCCACCGCCTCGGCGCCGGCGTTCGTGAAGAAGATCTTGTCGAGGTCGCCCGGGGTGCGCTCGGCGATCAGCCGGGCGGCCTCGGAACGGACGTCGACGGCGAAGCCGGGCGCGACCGTGCACAGCCTGGCGGCCTGCTCCTGGATGGCGGCGGTGACCTTGGGGTGCTGGTAGCCGATGTTGGTGTAGACGAGGGCGCTGGAGAAGTCGAGGTAGCGGTTGCCCTGGTAGTCCCAGAAGTACGACCCCTCGGCGCCGGCCACGGCGAGCGGATCGATGAGTTCCTGCGCCGACCAGGAGTGGAAGACGTGCTTCCGGTCAGCGTCTTTCACGGTCCTGAGGGCGTCGGCTTCTGCGTTCATGAAACGAGGGTAATAGTCCAGGATGTGGACGCGGCGGGGGTCGCCCGCGCCGCGGGGTCTTCGGACGCGAGCACCCGACCCGGTTCGGGCGCCGGCAGGATCGGCGGGGCCGGCAGTCGTGGTCCGCCGATTTCGACGCCGTTTCGGTCCTCGTCCCGTGCGTCCAGGGGGCCGGCGTCGAAATCCGCAGGCGGCCATTGCGTGATGTGCCCCCGGGACAGTGCCGTTTCGTCGGGGCGGGGCGCCGGAAGGACCCGAAATGCGGCCAGTTGGCATGAGGATCCGATGGGAGTCGCGTCGGTGTGGTGACCGGCCAGGGTGAATTCCAGCCGCTTCGGCGTCAGTTTGGCGCCGGCCGCCTCGGGGAGGAAATGGGGCGGTGCGCGCATTCCGGCAATCGCTACGGCCGGGGGGAACGTGTCTTTCGTTTCGAGTGAATGCGTCCTGCGCGTGACCGTGGCGGCGGCCCCTGTGGCGTCCTTCGACCCGACGGGCCCGCGGGCCCCGGCGGCCGAGGCCGCGCCGGCGTCCGGAGGTGTCCGCGCCGGGTGCCTCCCTGCAAGGAGCACGCCGAGGGACCGGGACGGCCTCCGCGCCGGTGCGCGGGGGCCGTCCGCGGTGTGCTGGACGGGGTGGAGGCTACTTGTCGGAGTAGCTGAAGTCCCCGACCGTCCAGGCGCTGACGTTGTCGAGGGCGATCCGGTACATCCCGCCGGTCTCGGGGATCCCCACCGGGCCCTGCAGGATGCGTGCCACGTGGAAGTGCAGGTGCGAGGGCGGGTCGCCGGGCTCCGCGGCCCCGCCTCCGGGGGAGCTGAACACCTCGGCGAACGGGCCGAGCTGGTCGGAGTCCCGCAGGACCTCCGCCACGCGCTGGCGCCAGACGCGTTCGGGGGCGAGGCGGCCGGTGATGACGGCGCCGTTCACGACCACCGTCAGGGACATCTGATTGGTCTGTTCCGACTCGACCATGGCGGCGAGGTCGCGGAGCAGGTCGTCAGGGATCGACATGGGCAGGGACTCTAGCAAGCGGTCCCGCCCCCGGGTGGTGCTTCCGGCGCTGCGGCGGCCGATTCCCGACGGCGGTGAAACGGGCCCGCGGCCCGCACGCAGGGGTGCGGGCCGCGGGCCCGTTCGCTCGCGCGCCGACGCGGGCACGGGGCCCGGCGCCGGCGTGGGCGTCAGTGTCAGGCGGGAACGATGTTCTCGGCCTGCGGGCCCTTCTGGCCCTGGGTGACGTCGAAGGTGACCTTCTGGCCTTCCTGGAGCTCACGGAAGCCGGACGTGGCGATGTTCGAGTAGTGGGCGAAGACGTCCGCGCCGCCACCCTCCTGCTCGATGAAGCCGAAACCCTTTTCCGCGTTGAACCACTTCACGGTGCCGGATGCCATGCGAGTTCTCCTTTGGGGCAGTGCCCGGGCCGCACTGTGCGGACCCGGCGTCGACGAGATGATTGCCCCGACCGGAAATCTGTACCGGAAATGAAAAGTGCACCCACCGAGAATAAGGTGAGAGCACTTGTAAGCTTTTTGGGGACCACAACCGCAACTGCCGTCACCGTAGCACAGGGAAACCGGTGGGCCGGGAAAGCCTTCCCGTCCCGTATTCTGGCGTCGCGGAACAAGATATCCGGCCATTAGATCCTATGAATGCGCCACCGGATCAGGCGCCGATGCGCACGAGCGCGAGCGTGATGTTGTCGGGTCCTCCCGCGTCGATAGCGGCTTTCCACAGCTCGAAGGCCGCCCTGCCGTCGTCGTGCACCCGCAGCAGTTCCTCGATCGCGTCGTCCGGCACCGGATCGGTCAGCCCGTCGCTGCACACCAGGTAGCGATCGCCCTCGGCCAGCGGGAAGGTCCCGATGTGCGGGGTGATCGGGCTCGGCCCGCGGCTGCCGCCGAGCACCTGCGTGACGGCGGAGGTGGTGCGGTGCCCGGGCGCCGGGGGCGGGCTGTCGTCCACGCTCACCTGGTGCAGGCCGTCCCGCGCCGCGTGGAACACCTTGCTGTCGCCGACGTTGAACACCAGCAGCGACTCGCCCAGGACCAGGGCACCCGCGACCGTCGTCCCCATGGCCGTCAGGTCCGGCCGGCCGTCCGCGGCCGCGTGCACCGCGTCGTTGCACAGGTCCAGCGCCCCCGCGACCGCCTCCGCACGGTCCAGGGAGGGGCCGAGGGAGGACAGCTGGCGCACCACCAGCTCACTGGCCACCTCCCCCGCCGGCTGCCCGCCCAGCCCGTCGGCGACCGCGACGACGAGTGGCCTGCCGAGCGGGAACACCAGCGTCTGGGGGTTCTGGGTCACGGTCCCGCACAGGGTCCACGGCCCGATGACGAGACTGTCCTCGTTGTGCTCGCGGACCAGGCCGACATGGCTCAGGGCGGTCACAGCTATGTACGACACCTCGACGTCCCGCCTCTCCGCAGCGTGATCCGGCAGACGCGTACCCGCCACCATTGTCGCGCCGCTCCGGCATGCGCGGCGCGGCCTGCCGGAGCACGCTGGTCGTGGAGCCGCCTGTCCCCCGACGGCGGCCCGGCCAGGAAGGACTGCCGTTGATGTTCGCGAGGCTGAGCACCTACCAGGGTTCCCCCGTCCCCGCGGAAGGGGACCTGGGCGCGCATTCGGAGGAGATCGTCCGGCGGGTGCAGGACGCGCCGGGCTTCCGGGGCGTCTACTACCTGGTCGACCGGGCCACCGGTGAGGCGAGGTCGCTGACCCTGTGGGAGGACGAGCGGAGCATGCGGGACAGCGAGGAGCTCGCCCACCGGATCCGCGAGGACACCGCCCGGCGGGAGGGCCAGCAGGTCGTCGCGGTCGAGCACTTCGAGGTGGGCTTCAGCCACCTGGGGACGTAGGGGCAGCACCCGGCGCCCGCGTCCCGGCGCGGCGTGCGGGCGAGGTACGAAGGACGAGGAGCGATGGTCATGGGCAAGCTCGCGATCGACCAGCTGCGGGAACGGGTGCGCGGGGCGGTCGTCGCCCCCGACGACGCCGCCTACGAGGAGGCGCGCGCGGTCAACAACGCCATGATCGACCGGAGGCCGGCCGTGGTCGTGCGCTGCGCCAACGCCGGTGACGTGGTGGCAGCGGTCGACTTCGCGCGGGACAACGCGCTCGACCTCGCCGTGCGAGGCGGCGGCCACAGCGTGCCCGGCTTCGGCACCTGCGACGACGGCGTCGTCGCCGACCTGTCGGGGATGCGCGGGGTACGCGTCGACGCCGCCCGCCGTACGGCGCGCGCGGAGGGCGGCGCCACCTGGGGCGACCTCAACGCGGCGACGTACGCCTACGGGCTGGCCACCACCGGCGGGATCATCTCCACCACCGGCATCGGCGGGCTCACCCTCGGCGGCGGCATCGGCTACCTGTGCCGCGGGCTGGGTCTGAGCTGCGACAACCTGATCTCGGCCGACGTGGTGACGGCGGACGGCCGGATCCTCGTGGCGAGCGAGGAAGAGAACCCCGACCTGTTCTGGGCGCTGCGCGGCGGCGGCGGGAACTTCGGCGCGGTCACCTCCTTCGAGTACCGGCTCAGTCCGGTCAAGGACGTCTACGGCGGCCCGATGCTCTTCGAGCTGGACGACGCGGCCACCGTGCTGCGCTCCTTCGCCGACTACATCGCCGACGCCCCGGAGCAGCTCGGCGGCTTCCCGGCCTTCCAGCTGGCCCCGCCGCTGCCGTTCATCCCGGCGGACCGGCACGGTGAGCCGTTCGCGCTGATCGTGGCGTGCTGGGCCGGGCCGCTCGACGAGGGGGAGCGGGCCCTGCAGGCCTTCCACGACTTCGCCCCGGTGGTCGCGGAGCACGTCGGTCCCATGCCGTACCCGGCGCTCAACGGCGCCTTCGACGCGCTCGTGCCGCCCGGTCTCCAGCACTACTGGAAGGCCAACTTCGTGACGGAGCTGAGTGATTCCGCGATCGAGGCGCACCTGGTGCACGGCCCGAAGCTGCCCGCCGTGAACTCGACGGTCCACATCTACCCGATCAACGGCGCCTGCCACCGCGTCGGACCGCAGGACACGGCCTTCGCCTACCGCGACGCCTCCTTCGCCACGGTCATCGCCGGCATGTGGCCGGACCCGGCCGACAACGAGGCGAACACCGCCTGGGTCCGCGACTACTACGAGGCCACCGCCCCGCACTCGGAGGAGGGCGGCTACATCAACTTCATGGCCGAGGACGACCAGAGCCGGATCAGGGCCAACTACAAGGGGAACTACGACCGTCTGGCGGAGGTCAAGCGGGCGTACGACCCGGACAACCTCTTCCACCTGAACCAGAACATCCAGCCCGCCGCCTAGCGGCCTCCCGGCCGGCGCGGACGGTGGCGGGGCGGGCGGCGGGCCGGTCGCGGGGCGGTCTCGGGGCGGATCGGTGCGGATGCGGAGCGTGTCCGGTTGTGCATATTTTGTCGTAGTACCGGATGGTCCCGTACGCCTGGTTCGCCCTGATCGAGGAAGGCCCCTCCATGAAGCGTTTGCCGGTGATCGGTGTGCTCTGCCTCAGCGCGGTGTTCGGTCTCAGCGCGTGTTCCGACGACAGTTCCTCCCCCGCCGAGGAGGCCACCGAAGCCGCGGCCGACCTGTGCACCGACCTGAACCAGCTGAAGGCGGACAACGCGAAGCTGAAGGCCCTCGACCCCGCCGTGGCCACCAAGGACCAGATGAAGGACGCCTACGACGCCGTCCAGCAGGACTGGGAGGACGTCAAGGAGAACGCGAGCAAGATGAAGGACGCGGAGCGTTCCGCGGTGCAGTCCGCCGCCGAGAACCTCAAGAAGAGCTACGAGAACCTGCCGGGAGACACGACCGGCAAGGACGCGCTCACCCAGCTCCAGCCGCAGATCCAGCAGCTGGACCAGGCCGCGACGAACGCCTCCGCCGGTCTCAAGTGCTGACGACCGGTTGAACGCCCGCCCCGCTCCGCGCAGCAGGCCCCGTCCGGACCCCCGGGCGGGGCCTTCCGCCGCTCAGGGCTCCTCGTCGTCCACGAAGGGAGGGCCCGCGTGTCCCCCGCCGCTCCGCTTGCGCATGGCGACCTTCATGGCGCCGAAGAGGGCCTTGGCGATGACGCCCACCACGATCAGGTCGGCGACCATCTGCACGGTCGTCAGCACGCGCCCCGTGCCCGTGACCGGGACGATGTCGCCGAAGCCCACGGTCGCGAACACCGTGACCGTGAAGTACAGGGCGTCCGTGCGGTTCAACGACTCGGAGAAACTGCCCGGCACGCTCTCGGAGAGCATGAAGTAGGTCGCCGAGAAGACGATGAGGAACAGCGGTACGCCGGTGGCCATCGCCTCCAGGGCCGACAGCCGCGGATACTCCGAACGGGCGATGGCCGAGACCTGCCAGGCCGTCAGCAGGCCGAAGGCCAGCAGCCCCAGTACGAGCGTCAGGACCGTCAGGACGCCGAAGCCGCCGTCCAGGGGTGACAGGTAGTACAGGGCCGTGAGCAGGCCCGCGGCGGCCGTCGCGCGCAGGCAGTGGCCCAGCAGGGCGCGCCTGCGGCGACGGGCTGCGTTGCGTTCCATGCCTTCAGGAGAACGGCCCGGCCCGTATCCGGCGACCGGAGCCGGCGCCGGGAGGCGCACCCCGTCAGCGCGTGAGGTCGTACAGGCTCCGGCCGACCAGCCACAGGCCGAGGACGAGGCAGGCGAGGACGATCGCCGGGTCCTTGTGGTCGGAGAGCCACGCCCGCATCCCCGTCAGCGCCCGCGCCGCCCGCTCGGGGGCGAACACCATGTACAGCTCCATCGCCAGCAGCGTGGCGGACGCCAGGATGCAGAAGCCGAACAGCGCCAGGTACGTGGCGCTGTCGGAGAGGTTCGCCTCGACGACGGTGGCGGCGGCCGCACCCACCATGCCCCACGGCTGGAGGAGCACCGCGAGCCCGGCGGCGGACCACGCCGACGCCTGGTCCATGCGCGAGGTGATCGGGTGTGCGTCCTCGTCGGCGGGGCCGGGCCGGGCCCCCTCGGAGGCGGGTGCCGCGCCGGCCGCGGGCCGCCGCCGGCGCCGGTACTCGGCGTAGGCGACCAGCCCGATGCCGATGGCCAGCCGGACCGCGAGACCGGCCGTGGACGGCGGGGAGCGCGGCGGCGGTGGCTGGCCACCGGTGAGGAGCAGCACGACGGCGATCACGGCGACGAGGCAGCCGAGCCAGGCCAGGATGAAGGCGAGCCCCTTCCACAGGCCGCCGGGCGCGGACACCACCAGCACGAACGCCATGACGGGCAGCGGATAGAGCGTGATGATCAGCCCGATGACGATCAGGTCAAGCACCATCGGCTTTTCCCCGTCGGTGGATCGACCCCTCCTCGGGGACCGGTAGGGGAATGCTCATGCGTCCATCGTTCCCCCGCCCCCGCAGGGCGGCAAAAGATGCGGCATTCGCTCCGCATGCGGAGCAACTCACCCGCCTGTATCAATGAAGTACCACGTGCATGATCGGAGTCGGGCATGGACGACTATCCACTTCTCAACCTCTTCTGGACGATGCTGTGGTTCTTCCTGTGGGTCATGTGGTTCTTCCTGCTCTTCAAAGTCATCACGGACATCTTCCGTGACCACAGCCTGCACGGCTGGGGGAAGGCGGGGTGGCTCATCCTCGTGCTGCTGGTGCCGTTCATCGGCGTGTTCGTCTACGTGATCGCGCGCGGCCGCAGCATGCACGAACGGGACGCCAAGCAGATCAAGGACAACGAGGCGGCCTTCCGCTCCTACGTCCAGCAGGCTGCCGGCAGCACCGGCGGTGGCGGCGGTTCGGCGGACGAGTTGAGCAAACTCGCCGCGCTCAAGGACAAGGGCGACATCAGCCAGGAGGAGTTCGACCGGGCGAAGGCCAGGATCCTGGCCTGATCCCGGGCGGCCCGCGGGCTCACGCCCGGTCCGGGGGCGGGGGCGGAGGACCGGCCGGTCCTCCGCCGCCGCCCCCGCCGCCGCCACCGGCGCCGGCCGTGTCGTCGGTGACACGGCCGCCGGCCGCGAGCAGGGCCAGTACGGCGAGCACCGCCAGCAGGATCAGCACCAGCAGCAGCACCGTGAGCACGGTCGGGTGGTTCCACAGCGCGAACACGAGCGCGACGACGAGCAGGACGCCCACGGTGAGCGCGTGCCGGTGTGCCTCCACCCACCGGCCCGCGGTCCCGGTGCGCACCCCGTGTCCGGCGCCCCAGCGGGCGGCGGAGTCGGCCGTACGGTCGGCCCGGCCGCGCACGCCGCGCGGCAGCCGGCCCGCCCCGGACAGGTAGGCGCCGAGCGCCACGACGACGCCGAGCACCATCGCGGTCCGCAGGCTGACCCGCAGGAACCGCACCAGCGTGTCGAAGACGGCCGCCGCCGCGGCCGGGGACTGGACCTCCGGGGGGAGGTGGTCGAGGTAGTAACGGCGGCCCACGACCAGGGCGATGGCGACCAGCAGGCAGGCGAACGCCGCGCACAGGGCGGTGGTCACCAGCGCCCGGCGCCGGCGCCGGGCGAGCAGCACTCCGGCCGCCCCGAGGACGACCGTGACGACCGGCAGCCAGTTGCCGAGGACGTCCAGGAGACGCACCGCGCCCCGGATCTTCCCCAGCTCGTCGTTCTGGAAGAGCACCATCTGCTTGTCGACTTCGGGGATCTTGGACGCGGGGGAGACCCCGGCGGCCACCAGCTCGTCCTTGACCTTGTCGACGGCCTCGCCGACGTCGAGGGTGACGGTGCCCCCGTCGACACCGACGGCACCGCGCCCCTTGCCGGTGAGCGCGTGCACCACCGCGTTGTGGGCGGCGCGGTTGGCCACGGTCCACACCTTCTCGAAGCGGTCGCTCTCCACGAAGCGGGTCGCCACCTTGGAGACGACCTGGTCGGCGGCCGAGTCCAGCTGCGGGCCCAGCGCCTTCACCGCGGCGCCCACCCGCGGCGGCAGCCCCTGGGCCTCCAGCCACTTCGCCAGGTCGGCCGTGACCTGGGAACCGTCCACGCGTACGTCCGCCGCCTTCGTGATGCGGTGGACGGCGGCCTCCTCGATCGCCGGGTTCGAGGCGAGGGGCTGGACCGTCGAGACGTACCGGTCGGTGTCCAGCACGATGTCGTGCACCCAGACCGTGAGCAGGGAGATCGGCACGAAGATGCAGGTCAGCGTGATCAGCACCGCCGACACCGCGCTCTTGGCGATCCGCCCGCCCCGGGACCCGCCGCTCCGGGCCGCGGTCGGTGGGGCGGTCGGCGCCGCGCCGGGCGGGTCACCGGGTGACGGGGACGGCTCGCTCATGGCTCTCCCGGGGACGACGGTGCACGGCAGGGCGCGGCGAAGGGCCGCACCCTGCCATTGGACCCGGGCCGCCCGCCGCCGCGCCTGTTCGGCTGGGCCCTCCAGGTGACGCCGCCCCGGACGGCCCAACGGGCCCGACGGGCCCGTCCCTCAGCCTCCGGCCACGGCGTGCAGCGGGCTCAGCGATGCCGCCCGGCGGGCGGGGACGACCGCCGCGGCCGTGCCGATCGCCAGGGACAGCAGGCACACCAGCAGCAGCGTCCCCCACGGCAGCACGAACGCGTACTGCGCCACCGCCCCGTTCGCCAGCGAGCCGACGGCCCAGGCACTGAACACCCCGCCCACCAGCCCCAGCAGGGTGCCGAAGCCGGCGACGATCACGGCCTCCAGCCGGACCATGCGCCGCACGCCGGCCCGGTCCATGCCGATGGCCCGCAGCACGCCGATCTCCCGGGTCCGCTCCGAGACGGACATCGCGAGGGTGTTCACGATGCCCAGCGCGCTGATCACGACGCCGATCGCGAGCAGCCCGTACATGACGGTCAGCAGCTCCCCGACACTGCCCGCGGCCTCGCGGACGAGGGCCGCCCGGTCCTGCACCTTCAGCAGCGGGTTGGCGCCCACCGCCGTGCGCAGCCCCTTGGCCACGGCGTCGGAGGCGGCGCCGTCCTCGGCGCGGACGAGGATCCGCTGGACGGAGCCGGGCAGGAAGGCGTCGCGGCGTACCTCGCCGAGGTCGCCCAGGGCGTCGCCCGCGACGGGGTTGTCCCGGTAGACGCCGACGACCGTGTACGGGCGCGGGTCCTTGCCGTGCCCGACACGGGCCTCGATCCGGTCGCCCGTGGCCAGGCCCTGCTCGCGGGCGAGGGTGGCGGAGACGGCGATCCGGCCCGGCCCGAGGTCCGCGGCGGAGCCGCCGGTGAAGTCGAGCCGCAGGACGGCGTCGACGGCCGCCGGGTCCACGCCGGCGATCTGCCGGACCCCGCCGCCGATGAACACCGGCGCGTCGGCGACGGCCGCGGCGGTCCGCACCCCGGGAGTGGCGGCGACCCGCTCGACGGCGGCCGGGTCGACGCCGGTGGTGGGGGTGCGGGTGCCGATCACGTAGTCGGCGCCGAGGCCGGCGGCTGCCTGCCGGTCCAGGGCCCGCGCGGTGGAGGTCCCCACGACGGCCAGCCCGGCCACCAGCGCAGTACTGATCATCAGGGCGGAGGCGGTGGCGGCGGTGCGCCGCGGGTCGCGCAGGGCGTTCTCCCGGGCGAGGTGACCGACCGGGCCGAAGCGGCCGGTCAACCGCCCCACCAGCCGGATCACCGGTGCGGCGAGCAGCGGCGCCAGCACGATCAGGGCGACGACGAGGACGCCGCAGGCGAGCATCGCGTCCTGGAGGTTCTGCTCCGAGGCGTCCTTCACGCCGCTCAGCGACACCAGCAGCCCCGCGCCGAGGACCAGCAGGACCAGACCCGCGGCGGCACGGATCCGCGAGCGCGCGGCGGACGGCGGCTGCTGCGCCGAGCGCATCGCCTCGACCGGCGCGACCCGCGCCGCCCGCCGGGACGGCAGCCACGCGGCGAGCACCGTGACGCCCACGCCGACGCCGAGCGCGGCCACGACGGGCCGCGGGCCGATCACCAGGGGCCCGTCGGGCAGGGCGTCCTGCGCGGTGCCGAGCAGGCCGGGCAGGACGGCGGCGACGCCGAGGCCGAGGAGGAAACCGGCGGCGGAGGCGACGAGTCCGAGGAGGGCGGCCTCGGCGAGCACGGAGCCGGCCACCTGGCGGCGTGAGGCGCCGATCGCCCGCAGCAGCGCGATCTCACGGGTGCGCCGCGTCACGAGCATCGTGAAGGTGTTGACGATGAGGAAGGACCCGATGAACAGCGAGACCCCGGCGAAGACCAGCGGCAGCTTGGCGTGGCCGCGGGTCAGGGTGCCGACGTAGAGGGCCTGTTGGGCGGCCTGGGCGGCGCCCGTGGTGGCCTCGGCCCGGCCGGCGGGGAGTACGGCAACGACCCGGCCGGCGAGTTCGGCCTGGCTCGTGCCGGGCGCGGCGGTCAGGTCGATCCCGGTGTACCGGCCCGGCGCGGCGAACAGCCGCTGGGCGGTGGCCCGGTCGAACAGGACGAGGGTGCCGCCCGCGGTCACCCGGGTGTCCTCCGTGGCGACGATGCCCACGAGCCGTCTGGTCATGACCGGGCCGTCCGTGGCCAGCGTGACCATGTCCCCGATGCGGTACCGGCCGGCGGTGGCGGTGCCCCGGTCCACGGCGATCTCGTCGCCGTCGCGCGGGGCCCGGCCCTCGGTCAGCGGGTACCGCGGGTCCCGGCCGCTGCCGTCCGGTACGTGGGCGGCGCCGAGGTTCGCCCAGGCCCTGCCGGCCCGGAGCGGGGTGCCGTCGGCGGCGGACAGGGTGGCCGAGCCGTCGGCGGCCGGCCGTACGGCGGCAACGCCGGGTACGGCGGCCAGTTTCCGTACGAGTGCGTCGTCCAGGGCGTTCGAGCGGTCCTCGCCGGGGGGTGCGTCCGGGGAGTCCTTCGGGGTGACGGTGACCGAGACGCCGGCGAAGCTCTTCGACGCGGCGGCGCGGTGGGCGGCGGCGGAGGAGTCGGCGAAGACGAGGGTGCCGGAGACGAACGCGACACCGAGGCACACCGCCAGGACGGTCATGGCCAGGCGGGCCTTGTGCGCGAGGAGGTTGCGCAGGGCTGTTCGCAGCATGGGGAGGCTTTCGGAGAGCTGTCGGGGAGCGGTCGGGAGCGGGTCGGCGAACCGGAGAGGAGGAGCGGGTCGGCGAACCGGAGGGGAGGAGCGGGTCCGCGAATCGGAGGGGAGGAGCGGGAGGGCGTCAGCTCGCGAGGCCGGGCATCCGGTCGAGCACGGCCGCGGCGGACGGCTCGTGCAGCTCGTCGACGACGTGCCCGTCGGCCAGGAACACGACCCGGTCCGCGTACGAGGCGGCCGCCGGATCGTGCGTGACCATCACCACCGTCTGCCCCAACTCCCTTACGCAGTCGCGCAGGAAGCCGAGGATCTCGGCGCCGGAGCGCGAGTCGAGGTTCCCGGTCGGCTCGTCGGCGAAGACGATCTCCGGCCGGGACACCAGCGCCCGCGCCACCGCGACCCGCTGCTGCTGTCCGCCGGACAGCTCGGCCGGGCGGTGGCCCAACCGGTCCGCCAGGCCGACCGTGGCGACCACGGCCTCCAGCCAGGCGGCGTCCGGCCGGCGCCGGGCGAGCCGCAGCGGCAGCGTGATGTTCTCCAGCGCGGTCAGGGTGGGCATCAGGTTGAAGCCCTGGAACACGAAGCCGACCTTGTCGCGGCGCAGTGCGGTGAGCTGCTTCTCGGTCAGCGAGGACAGTTCGGTGCCGCCGATGCGCGCCGAGCCGGAGGTCACCGTGTCCAGCCCGGCCAGGCAGTGCATCAGCGTGGACTTGCCCGAGCCGGAGGGGCCCATGACGGCGGTGAACCGGCCCCGGGCGAAGTCGACCGTCACCGCGTCCAGGGCGGTCACCCGGGTCTCCCCCTTCCCGTACACCTTCGTGAGACCGGTGGCGCCGGCGGCCGGCCGGGGATGGGGAGAGGACTGCGACATGGGTGCTCCGCCTCGGGTGGGAGATGCGTCGGTCCGCACCCGAAGGGGTGGCCGGACCGGGGGACGCATTCCATGCTCACCGGTCTGACCTGCACGGACATCGTGCTGGAGGCGGGATTCGGGCTCTGTCCGAGGGAGGGCGCAGGGCCGGCCGCCTCTGCCTCCGGGCCCAGCCGGGGCCGCCGGGTCTCCGCCTTTGGTCACAGGCACGACGGCTTCGCGCCGGCCGCCGCCCCACGGTGTCGGGGGCCGTGCGGCGGGCGCGTGCGGCCCTCGCGAGCCGGGCGGGTCCGGAAGGAGCGCCCCCGGGGCCCCGTGGTCAGGAGGCCAGGCCGGTCCGGTGGGCGAGGAGGGCGGCCTGCACCCGGCTCGCCGAGCCCGTCTTGTCCAGGATCGCGCCCACGTGCGTCTTCACCGTGCCGATCCCGATCCCGAGCCGCCCGGCGATGTCCTGGTTGGACAGTCCCTCCCCCAGCATCGACAGGACCTCCCGCTCCCGGACGGTGAGCCGCGCGATCCGCTCGTCCGTGGCCGCGGCGCCGGGGCCGTCCCGGTCGCCGCCGCGCAGCATCCGGGCGATCACCGACCCGGTCACGCCCGGGGAGAGCACCGCGTCGCCGGCGGCCGCCGCCCGTACCGCGGCGATCAGTTCCTGCGGGCCCTCGTCCTTGAGGAGGAAACCCACGGCCCCCTCCCGCAGCGCCCGGACGACGTTGTCCTCGTCGCCGAAGGTCGTCAGCATCACCACGCGCGGCGCCGGATCGAGGGCGAGCAGCGGCGCGATCGCGGCCAGGCCGTCGCAGACCGGCATCCGGACGTCCACCAGGGCCACGTCCGGCCGGTGGGCGGCCGCCAGCTCGACGGCCTGCCGCCCGTCGGCGGCCTCGGCGACGACGTCGATGTCGCCGGCGTGCCGCAGGATCAGGCGGACACCGTGCCGGATCATCGTCTCGTCGTCGGCGAGCAGCACGCGGATGGGCCGGGCGGGTGCGGTCACGGTGTCTCCCAGGGCGTGGCGTCCCGGACCGACGGTACGTCGAACCGGTCGATGGCGATCAGCCGCCGGGCGGCGTCGAAGCAGTAGCGGGCGATGAGCAGGCCTCCGGGGTGCCGCTCGGTGGCGCCGTTGAAGGGGTAGACGCAGCCGGCGGTACCGGGTGGGCGCGGCGGCTCGTGGCCGGTGGCGGCGGCCCGTACGGCCGCGTTGTCCAGCACGCCGTACCCGGCCACGTCCTCGTACGTCATGCCGACGCGCGGCAGCGGGGGCGGGCCGGAGCGGCCGGCCGGCTGGGCGGCGTACACGAAGGCGATCCCGATGACCATGAGCGCGGACAGCGCCGCCAGTCCGAAGGCGAGCGTCAGCAGCTCGGCGGTCCGGCGCCCGTCCGGGTCCGGGACGGCCGGGGCCACCAGGACCTGAGCCGCCGGGTCCGCGGCCGGCGCGTCCGACGCCGCCGGGTCGTGAGCCGCCGGGGCCGGGCGCGCCGCGTGCGCGGCTACCGGGTCGTGAGCCGCCGGGTCCGGGCCCCGGGTCGCGGTGGCCGGGTGCGGGGCGGGCGCCGCGGTCGTCCCCGCCGCCCCGGTGCGCCCGCCGGGGGAGGGGCCGCTGCCGGGCTGGGCCGGCTCGGCGGGCACGGCCGCGGCCACCCGGAAGCCGCCGGACGGCAGGGGGGTCGCCTCGAAGGTCCCGCCGAGCAGCTCCACGCGCTCGCGCAGCCCGGTCAGGCCGCGCCCGGTGCCCAGCTCCTCCACCGGTGGCGGCGCGGGCGGCCCGGGCCGCGCCCCGTTGCGTACGGTGACCCGCACCTGCCCGCCGTGGGCGGCGGCCGGAGCGGCGGTGTCGTGCTCGACCGCCACCGTGACGTGCGCGTCGGCCGCGTACCGGTGCACGTTGGTCAGGGCCTCCCGTACGACGCGGTGCACCGCCCGGCGGACCGCAGCGGGACGGGAGTCGAGGTCCGGCCCCGCCCAGTCGAGCCGCACGGCGATCCCTCCGTCGCGGGACTGCGCGACCAGGGCCTCGATGTCGGCGCGGGTGCCGGTCGCGTCGGTGAGGGCGTCCGGGCCGGTGTCGCGGGCGAGGGGCCCGAGGACACCGAGCACCTGGCGCAGCTCGCGCATGGCGTCGCGGGTGGTGCGCCGCACCAGGACGGCCTCCTCGCGCAGTTGCGGGGCCGCCCCCTCCAGGGCCAGCTCCAGCCCGCCGGCGTGCAGCGACACCAGGCTGAGCCGGTGCCCGACCAGGTCGTGCATCTCGGCGGCGATGCGGGACCGCTCGTGGGTCCGGGCCTCGCTGTCGGCCAGCCGGCGGGCCCGTTCGGCCGCGTCGCCGCGCTCGCGCAGGGCCCGCAGCAGGCGCCCCTGCTGCCCCCGCACCGTGCCGACCAGGCCGGGGACGACCACGGCGGTCGGCGCGAGGACCAGGCCGAGGGCCAGCCCGTACGCCGCGGACCCGGGCCCGAGCCGCGGTCCGGCCACCGTCGCGCCGACCACGAGGAGCGCTCCGGCAGCCGCGAGCAGCCGGGCGCGCAGACGCGGCCGGGCCATCCGGCGGGCCACGGAGTAGGCGGCGGCGGCCGTGACCGGCCCGACGGCGGGCACCGGGCCGGTCAGTGCGGCGAGCACCAGGAGCACGGGCCCCGGGAACCGGCGGCGCAGCGCGAACAGCCCGGCGGCCGCGGCGAGGACGAGGAGCTGCGCGGGAGGGTGCGGCAGGTACCCGAGCCGGCCGACCGCCGCGTACACGCCCAGGCCGACGAGGCCCACGCCGGCCGTCTCCGCGACCGGGCGGAGGCGGGCGTGACGAGGCGAAGAGCTGAGGGGCACCACGCTGACCAGTATCGACGCCGGGCCGGGCGCGGGCATGGACCCTGCGGCCGATCTGCGCCTCTGCCGAAAGGCAGAGGGGACGAGGAGGCCGCGGCCCGGAAGGGGGCCGGAAAGCTCGGCAAGCTCGGAAAGGGTCGGAAAGGGTCGGAAGGTATCGCAAGAACATGGAAGGCGACGGAAGGGACCACAAGGGACCACAAGGGATCGGAAGGGATCAGAAGGGAACGGACGCGGCCGGTCCGACGACGCCGAACAGCGCGCCCTCGGGATCGCGCAGGGTGACCTCGTGCGGGCCGGGGCCGGAGTCCGCCACGGAGACGGCGCTGCCGCCAAGGGCGGTGGCGGCCCTGACGGCGGTTTCGAGGTCGGGCACCCGGAAGTGGACCTGCCAGCGCGGTCGCAGCTCCGGATCGGGGGCCTGCGCGAGCGTGCCGCCGTGCAGGCGGGCCACCGTACGGCCGCCGTGGCGCAGCAGGATGCGCTGGTCCGCCTCCACGTAGGCGACCTCGCAGCAGCCCGCCTGGGCGCAGGCCCATTCCAGGACCTCGCCGTAGAAGATGGCGGCGTCGAAGGCGTTCCGGGTGCGCAGTTCGAGCCAGGCCGGCGCAGCCTCCGCGCCCATGCCCCAGTCGGGGATGGCGTCGCCCTGCCAGATCCCGAAGACCGCGCCGTCGAGGTCGGAGGCGAGCGCGGCCCGTCCCGTACCGAAGGCGAGGGGGCCGACGGCGACCGTGCCGCTGCGCTCCAGGATGCGTGCGGCGGTGACGTCGGCGTCGTCCACGGCGAAGTACGGCGTCCAGGCGACCGGGACCGTGACGCCGGCGGGCATGGAACCGAGGCCGGCCACCGGGACCCCGTCGCCGAAGCCGACGGCGAACCCCCCGCCGAGCCGGTCGTTGCCGAACCGCCAGCCGAGGACCGCGCTGTAGAAGGCCTGTGCCGCGCCGACGTCGCGCGCCATGAGGCTGACCCAGCAGGGTGCGCCGAATGTTTCGTGACTTGATGTCGACACGCCTGTCATCCCCATCCGCCGGTGCGGCCCCCGGATGCCCCTCCCACGGTACTCGCGGGAGCTCCCGGGAAACGTCGGCCACATCCTCGTGGCGCCGCCGCCCGCGCCCACGCCGACACGGCGACCGGCACCGGCGCCCCACCCGGCGGAACGCATCCGGCGCCCGCGCCGCGGCCGTCAGGCGGCCCGGTCCTCCGGCCCGCGTTCCGGGTCGTCCCGCGGGTCGTCCCCCAGCCACAGCGGGTGCTCCCGTTTCGCCCAGGCGCGGTCGACCGACCCGGTACGCATGCCCCGGCGCGCCTCGGGGTCGGCGAGCGCCATGCGGATGTGCCCGGCCACCACGATGCCGATGGCCGCCGCCAGCCAGTCGTGCACGAAGGTGGCGCTCGTGCGCCACACCAGCGGCGTCAGGTGCGTGAACCACATCAGCAGTCCCGTCGCCAGCATCACGAGGACGGCGCCGGTCACCCACGACGCGTAGATCTTCTGCCCGGCGTTGAACTTGCCCGCCGGCCGGGACCCGCGGCGGCGGTCGCGGCGCCGCACCGCGCGCAGCCACTTCCTGTCGTGCGGCCCGAACCGGTTCAGCCTCCGCAGATCGGTCCGGAAGGCGGGAGAGGCGAGGCCCAGCAGGAAGGGCGCGGGCAGCAGGATCCCGGCCCACTCGTGGACGGTGACGACGAGGGCGCGGCGGCCGACGAGTTCGGCGATCTGCGGGACGTAGAGGGCGGCCGCGGTCGCCGCACAGAGCAGCAGCAGGCCGGCCGTCGCGCGATGGACCGCGCGCTCGGCACGGGTGAACCGGCCCACCCGCCCAGCCGGTTCAGACCGTGGGTGCGTCACCGCGCCCGTTGGATCCACCGACCCAGGCGTCGACGTCATAGCCCCGCTCCTCCCAGTAGCCGGGCCGCACCTCGGACGTGAGCGTGATCCCGGAGAGCCATTTCGCCGACTTGTAGAAGTACATCGGCGCCGCGTAGAGCCGGACCGGGCCGCCGTGGGCGTGGCTGACCGGCTCGTCCCGCATCTGCAGGGCGACCAGCACGTCGTCACGCCGGGCCTGCGGGAGGGTGAGGCTCTCGCTGTAAACCCCGTCGAAGCAGGTGAAGCGGATCGCCTTCGCTTCCGGCCGCACTCCGGCCGCGTCGAGCAGGAGGGAGAGCCCGACGCCGGAGAAGGGCGTCCGGGGGACCCGCCAGCCCGTGACGCACTGCACGTCCCGTACGACGCGGGTCTGCGGCAGTTCCCGCAGCGCGTCGAGGGTGTACGTGGTGGGGCGTTCGACCAGACCGTCCACGGTGAGCCGGTAGTTCTGCCCGTTCTTCTGCGGGACGGAGGACACGACGGAGTAGTAGCGGAAGCCGCCTCCGTTGGGCAGCAGTCCGGTCGGATCCCTGTCCGAGGCGGCGCCGAGGAGGGTCTCCGTCGCGCGCTGCGCGTACGGCGCGGCGACGAGGCTCCCGGCGCCCAGCCCGATCATGCCGAGCACCAGACGGCGCCCGACGGGGGCGCCCTCGGTGTCGTCGGTGGTGTCGGTGTCGTCTTTCGTCACCCCTTGAGTCGACCACCACGGGGCGCGCCCGGCCAGGGAGGCGCGGGCGACGTCAGACTTTCGTCACAGATCGTCGAAGGCGGGCCCGGGGCCGGGGCCGGGCCGGGGCGTGTGGTGTGCCGGAACAGCCCGGTTCTCTGAGAACGTTGACGCGGGCCGGCGCAAGGCCGCGACCGCGCGCCGCGCACCGCACCCTTCGTCGACTGGGAGAACGTGTGACCATCAAGGACATCGGGCCGGAACCGCAGAGCTTCGACCTGGAGAAGGCGACGATCGACAACCCGGACTACCGCGCGGTCGCCTGGTCCGGGAAGTACCTCCAGCTGACCCTCATGTCGATCCCGGTGGGCGAGGACATCGGCCTGGAGGCGCACCCGGAGACCGACCAGTTCCTGCGCCTCGACGCGGGGCGGGGCCGCGTCCAGATGGGGCCCGCCAAGGACCGGCTCGACTTCGACCGGGAGGTCGAGGACGGATGGGCGATCTTCGTACCCGCCGGCACGTGGCACAACGTCACCAACATCGGTGACGAGCCCCTGCAGCTCTACGCCGTGTACGCGCCGGTCCACCACGCACCGGGCAGGATCCACCCCACAGCCGCCGACGCGGAGCACGACGAGGACTCGGGCGGCGACGAACCGCCCGGCTGGTCGGTCCAGCCCACCCGCCAGCCTTCGGACGAACACGCCTGACGCCCCGACTCCAGCCCCCGGCCCCCGGCCCGGGGGTTGTGGACGAACAGGGGAAGTCTCGTCCAGTGGGCCCTGGTAGGGGGCGTCGGCGTCCTCCATGACGGACGGCATCCGCGCGTCGACCACGTCGGGGTGGTCGATCTGCCGGCCGTGCCCGGCCGCTGCGACGATCTCGGCCCGGACCCGGGTCCGCGCGCCACGGTGGAGGCGCTGCTCCCTTCATCGACAGCCTCGACGCCGACGCCCGCACGGAGACGATCAGCCTCCTCGCGATGACGGCGACGACGGGCACCGGCATCCTCGTGGGCCGGCGCACCTCGGAGTCCGCGATCGCGGTGCTCCACCACCACGTGGGCCGCGCGGGGGGCCGGCCGGGCGGGTGTGATCCGGCGCACACTGCGCGGAGCGATGACTCCGCCCTCCGCCGTCGGTCATATGGGCGAGAACCCTGTCGCGAGGAAGGCCCTGCCATGACTGACACGCTCCCCGCTCCGACCCGCCGAGCCCGTGCGGTGCCCGCCTCACGGCCCGTCGCACCGTGGTCCGTGGCCGGCGGCATGGTCGCGGGTCCGCTGTTCCTGGCGGCCGGGCTCGCCCAGGGCTTCGCGCGCGACGGATTCGACTTCAGCAGGAACGCGATCAGTCAGCTGGCACTCGGCGAGTCGGGCTGGCTCCAGACGGCGAACTTCCTGCTCACCGGGGCGCTGCTGATCCTCGGTGCGGCGGGACTCGGGCGGGCGCTGCGCGGCGCGCCGGGCGGAACGTGGGGGCCGGCCATGGTCGGCGTCTTCGGCGTCTCCTTCTGGGTCGCGGCGGCCTTCCCCGCCGACGCCGGGGCGGGCTTCCCCGCAGGATCGCCCGAAGCGGCCGGGATGAGCGCGCACGGCGCGGTCCACATGCTCGGTGGAATGATCGGCTATCTCGCCCTGTGCGCCGCTTTCGTCGTCCTGGCCCGTCCGCTCGCTGCCCGGGGCCTGCGGGGCTGGGGCGTCGCGTCCCGCGTCGTGCCCGCGCTCGTGCTGGCCGGCTTCATGGCCTCGGCTGCCTCCGTCCTGGCGTTCACCGCAGGCGCCGCCCTCGGCCTCCTGTGGCTGACGGCGGTGACTGCTCGGCTGGTCGGCCCTCCGGCGGAGGACAGCGGCGAGTGATCAGGCCGGGACGCCGGGGCCGGACTCGGCGCTCAGCCGATCCGGAAGGCCGAACAGCGGGAAGACGCGTGCGGTGTCGCGGAGGGCGGTGATGCCGGCGATGCGACGCCGGAGAATTCGACGACCTGGAGCGCCCAGGGCTCGTAGCGGTCGGGACGAGCCGTGATCCGCGACAGCCGATGGCCGGACCGGTCAGCCACGGCCGGATGTCGGTCATCCCCCCCCCGCATCCACTTCGTGTACGGCGGCAGGGACAGCTGGTCCCAGTGGCCTACCGCCCCGCGAACGGGCCACGAGTGCAGCCGACAGTGCCCCCGACACCACGCAATCCACGGTTCCCTCCCCTCACGGTGCCGCAGCAGCAGAACTTCCAGACCTGGCTGAACTCGCTGCGTGCGGGCGACGTCTCGGGCGGCCGGCCCGCTGAGGTCGCCTATCAACTGCGGGTGGCCGGCTATCCCGAGTACGAAGTGCCCATCGCCCCCGGCACGGGCAAGGGCAAGGGCACCACTCTGATGGTGGATGGCTTCCGCGACAGCGATGGCATGGCAGTCGAAGCCAAGTACGTCAACAATCCGGGCAAGAAGTGTTACCGGGCGCTCGAAGAGCCCATGCCAACCACCGGACGGGAAAGAAGGAGTTCCTGTTCGACCCCGACCGGAACGAGTTGCAGAAGTACGCCGCCGCACTGAACGATCCCCGCAACACCGAGATGCGCGGAGTGGAAACGGTCACCAACAAAATCCGACTCAGTCGCCTACTGGCGCGTGATGACGGCGGCATACGGCGTCAAGGGTTATGCCCGCTACGTTCCCTGACCCACCCTGCACGCCAAGGAGTACAACCGTGGACGCGTCCCAGCTCGCCGAACTGCGCACCATGTATGTCTTCACCCCCATAGAGGGCCAGACCTGGGGGCTGACGTACGCCAGCCTGAAGGCCAGGCTCCTGGAGCGCGATCCGGACGAGTTCATCCGGATCCAGGAAGGCGGACAGATCCGAGGATCGGCCATGCACTATGGCATCACCCTCGAAGGAGAAGAGCTGGAAGGGTACGCGCGGATCCGGCCCGAAGGCATCTCGATCCTCGACTCCACAGCCCGAGCGACTGCGAACTTCGTCGGCTGGCTCCGGGAGCACGTCGTCCCGGAGGGCGTGGCGATGACGTTCAACACGGCATGGGTGCTGGAGGAGGACCTGCCCGACGCCACAGTCCCCGAAGTGACGCGGCCCCGACTCGTTGCGGCCTTCCTCGCCCATCTCGAAGCCACCGGGTTGGAGTGAGAGCTCGGACGCGAGGGTTCCCGATGGCTGGGCCTCGGTTTGTCGAGGCGGTCGGACTCTCTTCCCTCCGTCGGGGGCACCGTTGTGCGGGCCCGCCCGGCAGAAGGCAGCTGAGCACGCCGGTTAGGGGTCAAGTAGTGCGGGATTTCTGAATAGATCTAGACAACACAAAAGCCCCGGGTCGTTGACCTGGGGCTTTGTCGTGGAGCGGATGACGGGAATCGAACCCGCGCTATAAGCTTGGGAAGCTCATGTTCTACCATTAAACTACATCCGCGCAGAGGGCCAGTTGCCTGGATCCCTACCGTTGCACACTCTACCCCATGATCGACCCCCGGCGAATGTGCCGCGGGGTCGCTGTTGTCTGTCGTGTGCACCGGGGCGTGTGGGAGCGGGAGTTGGGGCGTACCGTGTCGTGCGGAGCGCGGCGGCTGGAGCGGGTGCGGATCATCCCCTAATGTGGCGATTCGTCGCAGAATGGCTCGTTGGGGAAAGGGACTCGATGGAGCACACCGTCGTCCGTTGTGCCGAAGGGCACGTTTTCAGTACCGCCTCCTTCCCGCTGCAGCACCTCGGTGCCGGCCGGATCGGGCCCGGGCGGCTGCTGCGGTGTCCGCGGTGCGCGCGCCTGCGGCAGGCCGTGCCCGTCGGCGGTGCGCCCAAGCGCTGAGCGCGGGTGCGAGACGTACGGCCGGGCGCGCGGGCGGTCCCTCTCGATTGGGGGAGGCCCGCGCGCTCTGCGTATCCTCGGGAGGTGCTTCTCTCTGACAAAGACATCCGGGCCGAGCTGGACAGCGGACGGGTTCGCATCGACCCGTTCGACGAGGCGATGGTGCAGCCCTCCAGCATCGACGTGCGTCTCGACCGGTTCTTCCGGGTGTTCGAGAACCACCGCTACGCCCACATCGATCCCGCGGTCGAGCAGCCGGACCTGACGCGGATGGTCGAGCCCGAGGGGGACGAGGCGTTCATCCTGCATCCCGGTGAGTTCGTCCTGGCGTCGACCTACGAGGTCATCTCGCTGCCCGACGACATCGCCTCCCGGCTGGAGGGCAAGTCCAGCCTGGGCCGCCTCGGCCTCGTGACGCACTCGACCGCCGGGTTCATCGACCCGGGCTTCTCGGGTCACGTGACCCTGGAGCTGTCGAACCTCGCCACGCTGCCGATCAAGCTCTGGCCGGGCATGAAGATCGGGCAGCTGTGCATGTTCCGGCTCAGCTCGCCCGCGGAGTTCCCGTACGGCAGCGAGCGGTACGGCTCCAGGTACCAGGGGCAGCGCGGGCCGACCGCCTCGCGCTCCTTCCAGAACTTCCACCGCACCCAGGTGAGGCACGAGGCATGAGCGACGCAGTACGCGAGAACCTGACCTACGAGGGCTTCGGCGCAGCCGTGCGCGAGCTGGCGCAGACCATCGCCGACGACGGCTACGAGCCCGACATCATCCTGAGCATCGCCCGCGGCGGCGTGTTCGTCGCCGGCGGCCTGGCGTACGCCCTGGACTGCAAGAACATCCACCTGGTGAACGTGGAGTTCTACACCGGCGTCGGCACCACGCTGGAGATGCCGGTCATGCTGGCGCCCGTGCCCGAGGCGATCGACTTCACCGACAAGAAGGTCCTCATCGCCGACGACGTCGCCGACACCGGCAAGACGCTGAAGCTGGTGCACGACTTCTGCCTCGGCCACGTCGCCGAGGTGCGCTCCGCCGTCATCTACGAGAAGTCCCACTCCCTCGTGAAGTGCGAGTACGTGTGGAAGAAGACCGACGAGTGGATCAACTTCCCGTGGTCGGTCGAGCCGCCCGTCGTCAAGCGTGAGGGCCAGGTCCTCGACGCCTGATCGTCTGGTCGTCGCGGTTGCGCGCCGTGCGCGAGGGGCCCCCGGCTGTTGCCGGGGGCCCCTCGCGCGTGGGCGTGGTGCGTCCTGCCTAGATCGTGCCCAGCTTGATGATCGACAGCAGGGCGATCAGCTGGATCGCGGAGGCGCCGAGCGCCTTGGGCCACGGCAGGTCGTGCGACTTGCTGATCAGCGAGGTGAAGAGGGCGCCGGCGGCGACCCAGGTCGCCCAGCCCAGCACCTGGACGATCATGTTGTCGCCGCCGAGGAACACCGCGAAGAGCAGGCGCGGGGCGTCCGTGATGGACATGACCAGCATCGACAGGCCCACGGTGGGCTGCCAAGCGCCGTCGCCGCCCATCTGGCGGGCCAGGGTGTGCGTGACCGCGCCCAGCAGCAGACCGCAGATCACGAAGGCCACGCCGGCCGACAGCACGATCGGGACGGCCTTGGAGAGGGTCGCGTTGATCACGTCCTGGCGGGCGTCGTCGAGGCCGAAGACCGCGAGGAGACCGTAGAGGAAGGTCACGATCAGCGCCGGACCCCAGACGGGGTAGTCGCGCATCTGGAGGAAGGTCTGGCCCGGCCGCGTCACGATGCCGCGGAGCAGTTCCTTCCACGGCAGCCGCGGCCCGGAGGGTGCCGCCGCGGCAGCGCCCGCGTGGTACGTCGCGCCCTGGCTGTACGGGTCCTCGCCGACGGCGAAGACCTGGGTGTGCCCGGGATTGTCGTTGCTGTAGTTGCCGCCACCGCCGCCGCCACCTCCGCCGTGGCCGTACGGGGGCTGCTGCGCGTGCGGGTGCTGCTGCCCGTACGGGTCGAAGTACTCCGGCTCGCCGTGGCCCCCGGCGTTCGGCTGCGGCCACTGCTGCTGCGGTGGCGGCCCGCCGGCGGGAGGGTAGGACGGCTGGCCGTACGGCGGCGGTTGCTGCTGACCGTACGACTGCTGCTGCTGCGGGGGTTGTTGGGGAGCGCGGTTGTTGTCCCGGCCGCGTCCCATCCTGAATCCAGCCACGTGATCGAACGTACCTGGTCCGGCGGGCTCCGGTGGCCGGGGAGCCGGATAAGGCACGCTTTGCGGCTGACCTGTGACATCCCTTAGGGGATCCCCGGGGGGTGGTCCCCACCCCTGGAGAGGCTCGGGCGGGTGTCCGGTTTACGTGGTTGCGTAGCGTTCTGCGGCTCTTCGTTACATTGCCGATGGAATACGCACATATCGGGCCCGTAGCTTCGTCTGCGTCGACTCCACGCAGCACGAACGAACACGAACGAGCCCGAGGAAGAGTCCCATCATGCGCAGCACTCGCCGAACCACCCTCCGTACCGCCGCCGTCATCACCGGCGCGGCCACCGTCCTGGCGCTCCCGGCCGGGGCCGCCTTCGCGGACTCCCCGGCCGACGTGCCCGGGCAGCCGCCGGTGGACTCGCGGGTGGCGCCCGCGCGCACCCTCGTCACCGCCGTGAAGCTCGCGGACGGCTCCGTCGCCAAGGTCTACCGGGTCGGCGGGGCCCACTTCGAGGCCGACATCCACGCGGGCGGCGCCAAGCTGGACACCCTGGTCGGCCGGGGCGGCGCGGCGGCGTACGGGCAGAGCAACGGCCTGCACGTGGTGCTCCATCCGAACGGGACGGTGACGTCGTGGCTGGACGGGGCGCCGAAGCCGGCGCCGAAGCCGGAGGTGCGCGAGCACGGGAAGGCGGAGAGCTCCGTACGGGTCGCCCTGCCGGACGGGAGGATCGCGAAGCTGGTCGACGGGCGGCGCGGACCGTACGCCGTGATCTCCATGCCGACCGGCAACGTCCTCGGGGCCGTCGACCTGAAGCGTCCGAGCACGCAGAGCGACGGCTGGACGTACAAGCTGGTCCAGGACGGCAAGCGCGTGAAGTTCGTCGTCATCGACGGCGAGCGCGGCGGGAACAGCTGGGTCTACGACTTCGACGGCAGGCTGATCGAGAAGTACACGGTGGCCGCGCCGAAGCGGACGGGCCACGGCGTCGGCGGAGCCGCGTCGACGAACGCCGCCGGACTCGGCTTCACCGCCCTGCACTGACGCACCGCAATGCCGGAACGGTGTGTGCGTGGTACCGAGTGCGCTTTCGCCTCCGGCTCGGGTCGGCCCGGCCTGCGGCCCCGTGTCAGCCCTCCAGGCCGGGGCTCGGCCTTGGCTCGGCCGGACTCCGGCGCTCTGCGGCGCCCCTGCGGGTGGGGCCCGGGGGTGCTGCTGCAATGCCGGAACGGCCGGCCCCCGGGGTGGGGACCGGCCGTTCCGGTGGGCGTGGTGCCGAGTGGGCTTTCGCCTCCGGCTCGGGTCGCCGGCCTGCGGCCCGTGTCAGCCCTCCGGGCCGGGGCTCGGCCTTGGCCGCGCACGCCGTCTCGGCCTGCGGCCGTGACCTCGGCCCGCTGAGTTCCCACCCGGTGGGTGCGGTCTTCGGCCGCGGTCCGGACCTCGGTGGTCGCCCCGGGCCCCTGCGGGTCGGGCCCGGGGCTGCTGCTGCAATGCCGGAACGGCCGGCCCCCGGGGTGGGGACCGGCCGTTCCGGTGTGTGCGTGCTGCCGTAGCTGGTGGCTACTTGGCGTCCTCGGCCTTCGCCTTCGGCTTCGGCTCGGCCTCGGCGCCGCCGTCGGCCGGAGCCTCCGGCTCGGTGTCGGCCTCCGTGTCGGCCTTCGCCTCCGCCTCGGCCGCCGGGGCCTCGGACTCGTTCTTGGCCTCGGCCTGCGGCGTCGCCTGGGTCTTCGGCTTGGGCTCAGCCTCCGTGGCAGCCTTCGGCTCCGCCTCGGCCGGCTTGGCGTCCGCCTCGGCCTTCGGCTCGGACGGGGTGGGCTGTGCCTCGGCCTCCGGCTGTGCCCCGGCCTTCGCCTCGGTCTCGGCCGTTGCCTTGGCTTCGGCCTCCGGCTGTGCCTCGGCGTCCGCTGCCGCCTTCGCCTCGGCCTCCGCCGCTGCCTTCGCCTCGGCCTCGGCCTTTGCCGCCGCCTCCGCTGCTGCCTTGGCCGTCGCTTCCTCGGCCGCCTTCGCCTTCGCCGCCGCTTCCGCTTCCGCCTTCGCCGCCGCTGCGGCCTCCGCTTCCGCCTCCGCCGCCAGGGCGGCGAGCTCCGCCTCCGTCGGGCCCGGGGCCTTGACCGACTCCAGCAGCAGCTGGGCGACGTCCACGACCTGCACGGATTCCTTCGCCTGGCCCTCGTTCTTCTTGCCGTTGACCGAGTCGGTCAGCATGACCAGGCAGAACGGGCACGCGGTCGAGACGATGTCCGGGTTCAGGGACAGGGCCTCGTCGACGCGCTCGTTGTTGATGCGCTTGCCGATCCGCTCCTCCATCCACATCCGCGCGCCACCGGCGCCACAGCAGAAGCCCCGCTCCTTGTGGCGGTGCATCTCCTGCTGGCGCAGGCCCGGGACGGCCGACATGATCTCGCGCGGCGGCGTGTAGACCTTGTTGTGCCGGCCCAGGTAGCACGGGTCGTGGTACGTGATCAGACCGTCGACCGGCGTCACCGGCGTCAGCCGGCCCTCGTCGATCAGGTGCTGGAGCAGCTGCGTGTGGTGGATGACCTCGTACTCGCCGCCCAGCTGCGGGTACTCGTTCGCGATGGTGTTGAAGCAGTGCGGGCAGGTCGAGACGATCCGCTTCGCCGACTTCGGCTTCTTCGTCTCCGGGTCGTCGTCGTCCTCGCCGAACGCCATGTTCAGCATGGCCACGTTCTCCTGGCCCAGCTGCTGGAACAGCGGCTCGTTGCCGAGGCGGCGCGGCGAGTCACCGGTGCACTTCTCGTCGCCGCCCATGATCGCGAACTTGACGCCCGCGATGTTCAGCAGCTCCGCGAAGGCCTTCGTGGTCTTCTTGGCCCGGTCCTCCAGGGCGCCGGCGCAGCCGACCCAGTAGAGGTAGTCGAACTCGGAGAGGTCCTCCGCGTCCTTGCCGATGATCGGGACCTCGAAGTCCACCTCCTTGGTCCACTCGACGCGCTGCTTCTTCGCCAGGCCCCAGGGGTTGCCCTTCTTCTCCAGGTTCTTGAGCATCGTGCCCGCCTCGGACGGGAACGCGGACTCGATCATCACCTGGTAGCGGCGCATGTCGACGATGTGGTCGATGTGCTCGATGTCGACCGGGCACTGCTCCACGCACGCACCGCAGGTCGTGCAGGACCACAGCACGTCCGGGTCGATGACGCCGTTCTCCTCGACCGTGCCGATCAGCGGGCGCTCGGCCTCCGCCAGCGCCGCGGCGGGGACGCCCGCGAGCTGCTCGGCGGTGGCCTTCTCGTTGCCCTCCATGTCCTTGCCGCCGCCGGCGAGCAGGTAGGGGGCCTTGGCGTGCGCGTGGTCGCGCAGCGACATGATCAGCAGCTTCGGGGAGAGCGGCTTGCCCGTGTTCCAGGCGGGGCACTGCGACTGGCAGCGACCGCACTCGGTGCACGTGGAGAAGTCGAGGATGCCCTTCCAGGAGAACTGCTCGACCTGGGAGACGCCGAAGTTGTCGTCCTCGCCCGGGTCCTCGAAGTCGATCTCCTTGCCGCCGCTGGTCATCGGCTGGAGCGCGCCCAGCGCGGACGCGCCGTCGGCGTTCCGCTTGAACCAGATGTTCGGGAAGCCGAGGAAGCGGTGCCACGCGACACCCATGTTGGTGTTGAGCGAGACCACGATCATCCAGATCAGCGAGGTGCCGATCTTGATCATCGCGGTGAAGTAGATGGCGTTCTGCAGGGCGCTCGCCGACAGCCCGTCGAAGGCCATGACCAGCGGGTACGAGATCGCGTACGCCGGCTCCCAGCCGTCCACGTGGTGGATCGCGCCCTCGAGCCCGCGCAGGCACAGGATCGCGAGGCCGATGGTGAGGATGATGTACTCGACGAAGTACGCCTGCCAGGCCTTCGAGCCCGCGAAGCGCGACTTGCGGCCGGCCCGCGAGGGCAGGCTGAGCAGGCGGATCGCGATCAGGACCAGGATGCCGACGACCGTCATCAGACCGATGAACTCGATGTAGAGCTCGAACGGCAGGAAGCCGCCCAGGACCGGGAGGGTCCAGTCGGCCTGGAAGAGCTGACCGTAGGCCTGGGCCAGGGTCGGCGGGAGCGTCAGGAAGCCGATCGCGACGAACCAGTGCGCGAAGCCGACGATGCCCCAGCGGTTCATGCGGCTGTGGCCGAGGAACTCCCGGACGAGGGTCAGCGTCCGGGCCTTCGGGTCGTCCGTGCGGCTGCCGGCCGGCACGGACTGACCGATCTTCACGAAGCGGTAGATCTGCGCCACGGCTCGTGCGAGCAGCGCGACGCCGACCACGGTCAGGACCAGCGACACGATGATCGCGGCGAGTTGCATGGGAGGGCTCCTCGGGCGGCACTTACTAAGCGGTAACTTATGAAGTCAAGGCTTGAGGTTACCCATTCCCGACGCCGCAATGTAGCTGAGCGTGCGGTGATCTGTGTCGCTCAGGCGAGCCTTTGTCGGTAGGCCGCCCGCGGGGTCCGCGCCAGGATCGCCAGGTCCATCCCGAGCCAGTGGTTCTCCACATAATGCCGGTCGAGCAGCGCCATCTCCTCCCAGGGGAGGTCGGAGCGCGCGCTCACCTGCCACAAACCGGTCATTCCAGGGCGTACGAGGAGTCGTTCCGGGTGGTCCGTACGGGCCTGCGGGCGCGGGCCGACCAGCGACATCTCGCCGCGCACCACGTTCAGCAGTCCGGGGAGCCCGTCGAGGGCGCACCGCTCCAGCAGCGCTCCCGTCCGCCCCGCCGCGGCCGTGTCGAAGCGCCAGGTGCGGAACGGGCGTCCGGCGAGGCCGGCCGCGGCCTCCCGGGCGAAGGGGCGCCCGCCGGTGGTCGCGTACGCCAGTGCGGTGGCCGCGGCCAGCACCGGCGCGAGCAGGAGCAGCAGGAGCGCCGCCCCGGTGAGGTCGAACACCCGCTTCGCCGGCGGGGCCGCGGGCAGGCGCGTCCGCAGCCGGGGGGCGGTGGGTGTGAGGGGCATGCCAGCACGCTGCCCCACGGGTGTCGCGGCCCCGGCGCGCCGCGCGGCGCGGGTCCCTCGTCCGGCCGCCCCGCCCGTCGGAGAACCCCAGGTTGCGCGTAAGGGGCAGCTAAAGGTTGAGCCGACCCGACTCAGTTCTGTTGACGCGGGAGCGGCGGTACGGCATGGTTGAGTCTGTTCCACTCAAGTCAGCTGGAGGAATCGAAATGGCACGTGCGGTCGGCATCGACCTGGGCACCACTAACTCCGTCGTCAGCGTTCTGGAAGGCGGCGAGCCCACCGTCATCACCAACGCCGAGGGCGCCAGGACCACGCCGTCCGTCGTCGCCTTCGCCAAGAACGGCGAGGTCCTCGTCGGCGAGGTGGCCAAGCGCCAGGCGGTCACGAACGTGGACCGGACCATCCGCTCCGTCAAGCGCCACATGGGCACTGACTGGAAGATCAACCTGGATGGCAAGGACTTCAACCCGCAGCAGATGAGCGCCTTCATCCTGCAGAAGCTGAAGCGCGACGCCGAGGCGTACCTGGGCGAGAAGGTCACGGACGCGGTCATCACCGTCCCGGCCTACTTCAACGACTCCGAGCGCCAGGCGACGAAGGAGGCCGGCGAGATCGCGGGCCTGAACGTCCTGCGCATCGTCAACGAGCCGACGGCCGCCGCCCTGGCCTACGGTCTCGACAAGGACGACCAGACCATCCTCGTCTTCGACCTCGGTGGCGGCACCTTCGACGTGTCGCTCCTGGAGATCGGTGACGGGGTCGTCGAGGTCAAGGCCACCAACGGTGACAACCACCTCGGTGGTGACGACTGGGACCAGCGCGTCGTCGACTACCTGGTGAAGCAGTTCGCCAACGGTCACGGCGTGGACCTCTCCAAGGACAAGATGGCGCTCCAGCGCCTGCGCGAGGCCGCCGAGAAGGCGAAGATCGAGCTGTCCTCCTCCACGGAGACCACGATCAACCTGCCGTACATCACGGCGTCCGCAGAGGGCCCGCTGCACCTGGACGAGAAGCTCACGCGCGCCCAGTTCCAGCAGCTGACCGCGGACCTGCTCGACCGCTGCAAGACCCCGTTCCACAACGTCATCAAGGACGCCGGCATCCAGCTGTCCGAGATCGACCACGTGGTCCTGGTCGGCGGCTCCACCCGCATGCCGGCCGTCGCCGAGCTCGTCAAGGAGCTGACCGGCGGTCAGGAAGCCAACAAGGGCGTCAACCCGGACGAGGTCGTCGCCATCGGCGCCACCCTCCAGGCCGGTGTCCTCAAGGGTGAGGTCAAGGACGTCCTGCTCCTCGACGTGACCCCGCTGTCCCTCGGCATCGAGACCAAGGGCGGCATCATGACCAAGCTCATCGAGCGCAACACCACGATCCCGACCAAGCGGTCCGAGATCTTCACGACGGCCGAGGACAACCAGCCGTCCGTGCAGATCCAGGTCTACCAGGGCGAGCGCGAGATCGCGGCGTACAACAAGAAGCTCGGCATGTTCGAGCTGACCGGCCTGCCGCCGGCCCCGCGTGGCGTCCCGCAGATCGAGGTCTCCTTCGACATCGACGCGAACGGCATCATGCACGTCACGGCCAAGGACCTCGGCACGGGCAAGGAGCAGAAGATGACCGTCACCGGCGGCTCTTCGCTCGGCAAGGACGAGGTCGACCGCATGCGCCAGGAGGCGGAGCAGTACGCGGACGAGGACCTGCGCCGCAAGGAGGCGGCCGAGTCCCGCAACCAGGGCGAGCAGCTGGTCTACCAGACCGAGAAGTTCGTCAAGGACAACGAGGACAAGGTCCCGGCCGAGGTCAAGACCGAGGTCGAGTCCGCCGTCGCCGAGCTGAAGGACAAGCTCAAGGGCGAGGACACCGGCGAGATCCGCAGCGCGACCGAGAAGCTCGCCGCGGTCAGCCAGAAGCTCGGCCAGGCGATCTACGCCGACGCCCAGGCCGCCCAGGGTGCCGCCGGCGCCGCTGCCGGTGACGCGGGTCAGGCCAAGGCCGACGACGACGTCGTCGACGCCGAGATCGTCGACGACGAGAAGCCGAAGGGTGGCGCTGCCTGATGTCGGAGGAGACCCCGGGCTTCGACGAGAAGCCCGAAGTCCCCGCCGACGCCGCTCAGGACGACGCCGAGCCGAAGGCCGCCGACTCCGCCGACACGGCGGAGGGGGCGGCCCCGGCCGGGGACAGTACTCAGGACGTGGCCCTGCTGGCGCAGCTGGACCAGGCCCGTACCGCGCTCGGTGAGCGCACCGCGGACCTCCAGCGACTCCAGGCGGAGTACCAGAACTACCGCCGCCGGGTGGAGCGGGACCGGATCACCGTCAAGGAGATCGCGGTCGCGTCCCTCCTGACGGAGCTCCTGCCGACGCTCGACGACATCGGCCGGGCGCGGGAGCACGGCGAGCTGGTCGGCGGCTTCAAGTCGGTGGCCGAGTCGCTGGAGACGGTCGCCGCCAAGATGGGCCTGCAGCAGTTCGGCAAGGAGGGCGAGCCCTTCGACCCGACGGTCCACGAGGCCCTGATGCACTCGTACGCGCCGGACGTCACCGAGACGACCTGCGTGGCGATCCTGCAGCCGGGGTACCGGATCGGCGAGCGTACGATCCGTCCCGCGCGGGTCGCGGTGGCCGAGCCCCAGCCGGGCGCGGCCCCCAAGTCCGAGTCCGCGGAGGGCGACAAGCCGTCCGGCGAGGACGCGGATGCAGCCGACAAGGGCTGACGCAGTACAGGTAGAGGCACGGGAGGAGGGACACCGGGGATGAGCACGAAGGACTTCGTCGAGAAGGACTACTACAAGGTCCTCGGTGTCCCGAAGGACGCCACCGAGGCCGAGATCAAGAAGGCGTACCGGAAGCTCGCGCGCGAGTTCCACCCGGACGCCAACAAGGGCGACGCCTCGGCCGAGGAGCGCTTCAAGGAGATCTCCGAGGCGAACGACATCCTCGGGGACGCCAAGAAGCGCAAGGAGTACGACGAGGCGCGCGCGCTGTTCGGCAACGGCGGCTTCCGCCCGGGGCCGGGCGGCGGCGGCTCCTTCAACTTCGACCTGGGCGACCTGTTCGGCGGCACCCAGCAGGGTGGTCAGGCAGGCGGCTTCGGCGGCGGCCTGGGCGACGTCTTCGGCGGCCTCTTCAACCGCGGCGCCGGCCCGGGTGCGGGCACCCGCACCCAGCCGCGCCGCGGCCAGGACATCGAGTCGGAGGTCACCCTCTCCTTCACGGAGGCGGTGGACGGGGCCACGGTCCCGCTGCGGATGTCCTCGCAGGCGCCCTGCAAGGCCTGTTCGGGCACCGGTGACAAGAACGGCACGCCCCGGGTGTGCCCGACCTGCGTCGGCACCGGCCAGGTCTCGCGGGGCAGCGGCGGCGGCTTCTCGCTGACCGACCCCTGCGCGGACTGCAAGGGCCGCGGCCTGATCGCGGAGACCCCCTGCGAGGTCTGCAAGGGCAGCGGCCGTGCCCGCAGCTCGCGCACGATGCAGGTCAGGATCCCGGCGGGCGTCTCCGACGGCCAGCGGATCCGGCTGCGCGGCAAGGGCGCCCCGGGCGAGCGCGGCGGCCCCGCCGGCGACCTCTACGTGGTGGTGCACGTCGGGACCCACCCGGTGTTCGGCCGCAAGGACGACAACCTCACGGTGACCGTCCCGGTGACGTTCGCGGAGGCGGCCCTGGGCGCCGACATCAAGGTCCCGACCTTGAACGGTCCTTCCGTGACGCTGAAACTGCCCCCGGGCACCCCGAACGGGCGTACGATGCGGGCCCGCGGCAAGGGAGCGGTCCGCAAGGACGGCACCCGCGGGGACCTGCTGGTCACCGTCGAGGTGGCGGTACCGACCGAGCTGTCCGACCAGGCACGCGAGGCGCTGGAGATGTACCGCGAGGCGACGGAGTCGCAGGACCCGCGCTCCGCGCTGTTCGAGTCCGCGAAGGGAGCATGACATGGACGGCCGCCGACGACAGTCCTCCCGTCTGGGAAGTGCCTATCAACTCACCGACGAGACCCCGGTCTACGTGATCTCGGTGGCCGCCCAGCTCTCGGGTCTGCATCCGCAGACCCTCCGCCAGTACGACCGGCTCGGCCTGGTCTCCCCGGACCGTACGGCCGGCCGCGGCCGGCGCTACTCGGCCCGGGACATCGAACTGCTCCGCACGGTGCAGGCGCTGTCCCAGGACGAGGGCATCAACCTGGCGGGCATCAAGCGGATCATCGAACTGGAGAACCAGGTCGCCGCGCTCCAGCAGCGCGTCGCCGAGCTTCTCCGCGGCGGTGGACGGCGCGGCCGCGACCCTGCGGGCCCGCGAGGCCCAGGTGCACGCCTCGTACCGGCGTGACCTGGTCCCGTACCAGCCTCCGCAGCCGGGCAGCGCCCTGGTGGTCTGGCGTCCCGGCCCCAAGCGGCCGATGGACTGACCGGCGGGCCGTCCCGGCCCCGGAAGCACCCCCACAGGCTCCGCCCCTCCCAGGGCGGGGCCTGACGGCTTTCTAGAGGCCTTCCCGGCCCGGGTCGTGGCCCGGGTGTTCGAAGTCCTCGGGGGTGGAGGGGCGGCCCAGGATGCCGGACTGGGCGATGAGGTAGCCGAGCTGGGCGCGGCTGCCGCTGCCGAGGGTGGTGGCGAGCTTGGCGATGTGGGCGCGGCAGGTGCGGACGTTCATGCCGAGGCGGCGGGCGATGGCCTCGTCCACGTGCCCCTCGATGAGCAGCTGGGCGATGGTGCGCTGCACGCCGGTGACGCCGCCGGGGGTGCTGCGGTACGTCACCTCCTCGGTGAGCGGTACGGCGCGGTGCCAGAGCTGCTCGAACACCTTGATGAGGTAGTCGACGAGGCCGGGGTGGCGCAGTTCCAGGGCGACCCGGCGGTCGTCGCTCACGGGGATGAAGGCGACCGTGCGGTCGAAGATGATCAGGCGTTCGATCAGCTCTTCGAGGGTGCGGATCTCGACCTTGCCCGTGGAGATCCGGTCCACGTAGGCGAGGGTGCCCTGGCTGTGCCGTGCGGTGTGCTGGTAGAGGGTCCGTATGCTGACCCCGCGGTCGATCAGCGGCTGGTCGCGCTCCAGGGCCTGGGTGAGGGCCTCGGAGGGCCGCGCTCCGCCCGGCTGGACCGTCAGCACCTCGGTGTGGCATTCGGCCGTCGCGAGGTTCAGTGCGGCGTTGATCCGCTCGAAACCCTCCAGCACCGTGATGGCGTGGGTGTTGGCCGGGCTCTGTGCGCTGATGGCCAGGAAAGGCTCGAAAGTGTCGGTGAGATCTACAGCGCTGCGTCGGCGGTCCTGGATCTCGCGTTCAATCGGATGGAGCCGTTGAGCCAAAGCCACGGACGGAGGAACCGGGCGGAGCTGGTTCGCGTCATCGGGGTCGGGCTGCAGAAGGGCGAGTTCCAGCAGGCAGGGGGCGTTCTGGATCTCTCCCCGGGCTATCCGGCCGGTGCTCAGGGCAGCCGCGTAGAGCCGGGTCCCCTCGGCGCACATGGACGTGACGGGGTGGGGATGTGTCGCCTTTGTCTGGTTTCGCGTCAAATCTCCACCCCCCAGGGTCCTGAACATGCAAGAACATGATGCATCGTCCCTGTGGCATTGACGTGCCTGAATGAGCCATCGTCTGACACGCGGGGGAGAGGATTCCATCAAGTGAGGACGAAGCCGACCATGTACAAGAGAATGCTTCGCTCGGTGCTTGCCATAGGTTTCTCCGCCGTTGCGGTTTTTGGGGCAGTCAGCGCCGTCGAAAGTGACGCGGGGAGCGCTAGGGACGGTCAGGGCACGAGCCTGACCAGCACGGAGTTCGACACCGGCTGGACCACGGCGCCCGTGGGCAAGTACGGGGACACCGGCTGGACCGCCGCCGAGCTGGGCGGTAAGGACGACACGGGCTGGACCGAGGCTCCTGTGACGGTGTCCGCGTGACCCCCGACGACCGCGGCTTCCGCCGCGAAATGGCGTCGGCCTACCGCTCGGGCTGGCAGTTCATCGACCTCGCCACGGCCATCCCCCACCCCGGCGACTCGTTGATGGTCACCCTGTTCGGCCAGCCCATCGTCATCGTGCGCGAGGAGGACGAGGACGTACGTGCCTACCGGTGCCTGCGCCGCCCGCGCGGCGCGCCGCAGCCCGTGCGCTGCGAGGTGCGCTACGGAATGGTCTTCGTCAATCTCGATCAGCGGGACCACCAGCTCTTCGAACCCGACATCACCACCGCCACCCCCCGCAGTGCCTGAAGCGATTCCCCCGTCGTTCCAGATCGCTCAGGTGCTACCCCCACACAACGGCGCCATCGTGGACCTGACCACGATGGCGCCGTTGTGATGCCCCCGTCCAGTGCGTGAACCGGACAAGATGAAGAATCAACGGCTCAGGCGCGCCCCATGGCCCGGTCCAGGGTGATCTCGATGACCACGCGGTCGGGATTGGGTGACGGCGTCCGTCCGTACCGCTCCGCGTAGCGCGCCACCGCGTCGGCGACCGACGCCTCGTCCGCGCGGATCACCGCACGGCCCTCCAGCGTGGCCCAGCGGCGCCCCTCCATCTGGCAGACCGCCACGCGGGCCCCGCCGCCCCGTCCGTCCGGCGCCTCCTGCGCCGCCAGGACGTTGCGGACCTTCTTGCTGTGCTTGTTGCTGATCACCCGGGCCAGGCCGGCCTCCGGGTCGTACGTCACGCCGACCGGCACCACGTGCGGGGAGCCGTCGGGGCGCGGGGTGGTCAGCGTGCAGACGTGCCGCTCCCGCCAGAAGGCGAGGTACTCGGGCGTCGGGTTGAGTACGTCATGGGACATGGGCCGAAGGGTACGGCCAAAGCGGTCCCCTCAGGTGCCTTGAGTGGAATAGACTCAACTTTGCATACGCTGACTCTGTCAGACCAGTCTGCTTCCCGGAGAGGAGAAGGCGCAGTGGACGCCGAGCTGACCAACAAGAGCCGTGACGCGCTGAACGCGGCCACCGGCCGGGCCGTCAAGGAAGGCCACGCGGACCTGACCCCCGCGCACCTGCTGCTGGCGCTGCTCGCCGGCGAGGACAACGAGAACGTGACCGATCTGCTGATCGCCACGGACGCCGACCAGGCCGCCGTGCGCAGCGGCGCCGAACGCCTGCTCGCCGCGCTGCCCAGCGTCACCGGCTCCACGGTCGCGCCCCCGCAGCCCACGCGCGAACTGCTCGCCGTGCTCGCCGAGGCCGACAGCGAGGCCGGCAAGCTCGGCGACGACTACCTCTCCACCGAACACCTGCTCATCGCCGTCGCCGCCAAGGGCGGCGCGGCCGGTGAGGTCCTTTCCGCCCAGGGCGCGACGGCGAAGAAGCTGCTGGACGCCTTCCAGAACGCACGAGGAGCACGGCGGGTGACCACCCCCGACCCCGAGGGCCAGTACAAGGCCCTGGAGAAGTTCGGCACCGACTTCACGGCGGCCGCCCGCGACGGCAAGCTCGACCCGGTCATCGGCCGCGACCACGAGATCCGGCGCGTCGTGCAGGTCCTGTCGCGCCGTACGAAGAACAACCCGGTGCTCATCGGCGAGCCCGGCGTCGGCAAGACGGCCGTCGTCGAGGGCCTGGCCCAGCGCATCGTCAAGGGCGACGTGCCCGAGTCCCTGAAGAACAAGCGGCTCGTCTCCCTCGACCTCGGCGCGATGGTCGCCGGCGCGAAGTACCGCGGCGAGTTCGAGGAGCGGCTCAAGACCGTCCTCGCGGAGATCAAGTCCAGCGAGGGCCAGATCATCACCTTCATCGACGAGCTGCACACGGTCGTCGGCGCGGGCGCCGGCGGCGACTCCGCGATGGACGCCGGCAACATGCTCAAGCCCATGCTGGCCCGCGGTGAGCTCCGCATGGTCGGCGCGACCACCCTCGACGAGTACCGCGAGCGCATCGAGAAGGACCCGGCGCTGGAGCGGCGCTTCCAGCAGGTGCTGGTCGCCGAGCCGTCCGTCGAGGACACCATCGCGATCCTGCGCGGGCTCAAGGGCCGCTACGAGGCCCACCACAAGGTGGTCATCAACGACAGCGCGCTCGTCGCCGCCGCGACCCTCTCCGACCGGTACATCACCTCCCGCTTCCTGCCCGACAAGGCCATCGACCTCGTGGACGAGGCCGCGTCCCGGCTGCGCATGGAGATCGACTCCTCGCCCGTCGAGATCGACGAGCTGCAGCGCTCGGTGGACCGCCTGCGGATGGAGGAGCTGGCGCTGAACAACGAGTCCGACCCGGCCTCCCGCGAGCGTCTCGACAAGATCCGCAAGGACCTCGCCGACAAGGAGGAGGAGCTGCGCGGCCTGACCGCCCGCTGGGAGAAGGAGAAGCAGTCCCTCAACCGGGTGGGCGAGCTCAAGGAGCGCCTGGACGACCTGCGCGGCCAGGCCGAGCGCGCCCAGCGCGACGGTGACTTCGACACCGCCTCCAAGCTCCTCTACGGGGAGATCCCGCAGCTGGAGCGCGAGCTGGCCGAGGCCACCGAGGAGGAGGCCGCCGCCGAGAGCGCCAAGAACTCCATGGTCAAGGACGAGGTCGGGCCCGACGACATCGCGGACGTGGTGGGCGCCTGGACCGGCATCCCCGCGGGCCGCCTGCTGGAGGGCGAGACCCAGAAGCTGCTCCGCATGGAGGACGAGCTGGGCCGCCGCCTGATCGGCCAGACCGAGGCCGTACGGGCCGTCTCCGACGCCGTGCGCCGCACCCGCGCGGGCATCGCCGACCCGGACCGGCCGACCGGCTCGTTCCTCTTCCTCGGCCCCACGGGCGTGGGCAAGACGGAGCTGGCCAAGGCGCTCGCCGACTTCCTCTTCGACGACGAGCGGGCCATGGTCCGCATCGACATGTCGGAGTACTCCGAGAAGCACAGCGTGGCCCGGCTCGTCGGCGCCCCGCCCGGCTACGTCGGCTACGAGGAGGGCGGCCAGCTCACCGAGGCCGTCCGGCGCCGCCCGTACAGCGTGGTGCTCCTCGACGAGGTGGAGAAGGCCCACCCGGAGGTCTTCGACATCCTGCTCCAGGTCCTGGACGACGGCCGGCTCACGGACGGCCAGGGCCGGACGGTCGACTTCCGCAACACCATCCTGATCCTGACCTCGAACCTGGGCAGCCAGTTCCTGATGGACCCGGCCACCCCCGCCGACCAGAAGAAGCAGCAGGTCCTGGACGTGGTCCGGGCGAGCTTCAAGCCGGAGTTCCTCAACCGGCTGGACGACCTGGTGGTCTTCTCCGCGCTGAGCCGGGACGAGCTGGCGCACATCGCCGAGCTGCAGATCGGCCGCCTCGCCCGGCGCCTCGCCGACCGGCGCCTGACCCTGGACGTCACCCCCGAGGCCCTGGCCTGGGTCGCGGACAAGGGCAACGACCCGGCGTACGGCGCCCGGCCGCTGCGCCGCCTGATCCAGACGGCGATCGGTGACCGGCTGGCCAGGGAGATCCTCTCCGGCGAGGTGCGCGACGGCGACACCGTGCGCGTCGACGTGGCGGGCGACGAACTGCTGGTGGGCAAGCAGCTCTGACCTGGTACGGGACCGGGCACCCCGCGTACGGGAACGTGCGCGGGGTGCACTCCTGTCCGCCCGCAGCGGATCCGTGGCCGTCGGGCTGGACATGGGGTGGGCGGGATGGGGGAGGATGCAAGTATCCGCACGAAGGGAAGTACACGGTGAGCATCGACCCGGCCTCGATTCCGAACTTCGGAGGGCAGCAGCCCGATCCGCAGGCCACAGGACCGGCGGGCCCCGTCGTCCCCGACCAGGATCTGGTCAAGCAGCTGCTGGAGCAGATGGAGCTCAAGTACGTCGTCGACGACGAGGGTGACCTCGCGGCGCCGTGGGAGGAGTTCCGGACGTACTTCATGTTCCGCGGCGAAGCGGAGCAGCAGGTCTTCTCGGTGCGGACCTTCTACGACCGTCCGCACAAGATCGACGAGAAGCCGCAGCTCCTCGAGTCGATCGACGACTGGAACCGTCGCACCCTGTGGCCGAAGGTCTACAGCCACACGCACGACGACGGCTCCGTCCGTCTGATCGGCGAGGCGCAGATGCTGATCGGCACCGGCGTCAACCTGGAGCACTTCGTGTCCTCCACGGTCAGCTGGGTCCGCGCGTCCATCGAGTTCGACAAGTGGCTCACGGAGCAGCTCGGACTGGAGAAGGACATCGACTCCGCCGACGGCGAGGAAGAGGACGGCGGGGACAACTGATCCCGCGGTCCCTTCCTCACGGGGGCGTCTTGGCGAAGACCAGGAGGTAGACCCCGTAGGCGTAACTGAGCCCGGCCAGCCCCGCGGTCACCACGACCGCGGAGCGCGGCCGGGCTCGTGCCATCGCGGCGGCCAGCGGCAGCAGCAGCGGGAACGCCGGGAGCAGGAACCGCGGCTTCGACTCGAAGTAGCCGGCCCCGCCCAGGGTGATCACCAGCAGGACCGCGGTGTAGACGAGCAGCGGCAGCGGCGGGCGGTGGACCAGCAGCAGCACCGCCAGCAGCAGGGCCGCCCCCAGCAGCACCGCGGTGACGCCGGTGGCGAGCGCCACCGGGCCGCCGCTCAGCACCCGCCAGAGGGCCGACAGCACGTAGCCGCCCCCGTCGAAGCGGGAGCCCCACTGGCGCTGCACGGTGAAGTAACCCGCCACGTCGTGCCGGCGCACCCCGACGGCCGCCACGTACGCCAGCCAGCCCGCCGGGGCCAGCAGCCCGGCCGCCCACACCCCGGGCGCCCGGGATCTTCGCACGAGCAGGGCGTGCGCGGCCGTGACGGACACGGCCGCGGCGACCGCGATCCCGGTGGGCCGGGTCAGCCCCGCGACCAGGGCCAGCGACGCGGCGAGCAGCCAGCGCTCGCGCAGCAGCGCGTACAGCGACCAGGCGGCGAGGGCGACCAGCAGCGGTTCGGTGTAGGCGAGGGTGAGCACCACCGCGTGCGGGACCACCGCCCACAGCGCGACCAGCAGTAGCGCGACGCGCCGTCCGGCCACCAGCTCACCGACCCGGTACACGCCGACGGCGGCGACCGCGGCCGCGGTCCAGGCGATCAGCAGCGCGCCCCATTCGCCACCGCCGGAGAGCCGTACCAGCACCGGGTACAGCGGGAAGAAGGCGTAGTCGCTCTGCACCAGCCCGGTGGCGGGCCACATCTGGGTACGGCCGTAGCCGTGCCGGGCGATGGCGAGGTACCAGACGGAGTCCCAGGAGTGCCCCAGCACCCGTACGGGGCTGCGCCCGGCCCACCACGCGGCGAGGGCCAGCACGGCGGCTCCGGTGACACGGACCGCGGCGAACACGCCGAGCGCGAGCGCGGCGGTGGGCACGCCGACGGCCCTGACGTCCCGCGGCCGCACGAAAACAGACGCACTGCCCGTCGCCGTCATCTACCCCGACTTCCTGCGCTGCGTGAGGACGCCCATCCGGACCAGGAGGAGCCTCGGGCACCCTAAGCGGCCCCGCGCCCCACCGTGGGTGAATGGCTCCGGAAGCTCCGGTGAAATCGGGCACGCCGCCGGGGGACGAGGGCCGCGCCCGTGACGGGCGGGGCCACCGGGGTCCGGATCAGAGGCGGCGCAGCCGGTCGGCGGCCTCCCGGAGGACATCGGTCCTCTTGCAGAACGCCCAGCGCACCTGGGTTGCGCCGGCGGCCTTGTCGTCGTAGAAGACCTGGTTGGGGATGGCGACGACCCCGCACCGCTCGGGCAGGGCGCGGCAGAAGGCGAGGCCGTCCTTCTCGCCGAGGGGCGTGATGTCGGTGGTGATGAAGTAGGTGCCCTCCGGGCGGAAGACCTCGAAGCCGGCCGCCGCGAGGCCGTCGGCGAGGATGTCGCGCTTGGCGGCGAGGTCGGCGCGGAAGGCTTCGTAGTAGGTGTCCGGCAGCTGCAGGGCCTCCGCGACGGCGTACTGGAAGGGGCCGGAGGAGACGTAGGTGAGGAACTGCTTGGCCGAGCGGACCGCGGAGACGAGCTCCGGCGGCGCGGTGATCCAGCCGACCTTCCACCCGGTGAACGAGAACGTCTTGCCCGCACTGCTGATGGTGACCGTGCGCCCGCGCATGCCGGGGAAGCCCGCCAGCGGGGTGTGGGAGCCCTCGAAGACCAGGTGCTCGTACACCTCGTCCGTGACGACCAGCAGGTCGCGCTCGACCGCGAGCGCGGCGATCGCCGTGAGCTCGTCCGCGGTGAGGACGGTGCCCGTCGGGTTGTGCGGGGTGTTCAGCAGGAGCAGCCGGGTGCGCGGGGTGACGGCGGCGCGCAGCTCGTCCAGGTCGAGGGCGAAGGTCCCGCCGTGCGGGCGCAGGGTGACGGGGACGCGGGTGGCGCCGGCCATCGCGATGCAGGCGGCGTAGGAGTCGTAGAACGGTTCGAGCGCGATGACCTCGTCACCGGGCTCCAGGAGGGCGAGGAGGGAGGCGGCGATGGCCTCGGTGGCGCCCGCGGTGACCAGCACCTCGCTGTCGGGGTCGTACGAGAGGCCGTAGAAGCGCTGCTGGTGCGAGGCGATCGCGGCGCGCAGCTCGGGGACGCCGGGCCCGGGCGGGTACTGGTTGCCGAGCCCGGTGAGGACCGCGCGGGAGGCCGCCTCGGCGATCTGTGCGGGGCCGTCGGTGTCGGGGAAGCCCTGGCCGAGGTTGATCGACCCGGTGCGCGCGGCCAGTGCCGACATCTCCGCGAAGATCGTCGTGCCGAAGGGTGCCAGGCGGCGGTTGAGGAAGGGGCGGTCGCTGCTCACGGGTGCGCTCATGGGCGTCATCCTGCGGGCAACCTCTGGACTTGCTCAAGTGTGCTTTGGGCCGTGCGGGCCGTGGGAATCCCCACCCCACGCGGGACGCGGGGATCCCGCTCCCCGGGAGGACCGGGGCGTGAGAGAGGGGCGGACATGGAGTTCGTCTTGGTCGTGCTCGTGCTGTGTCTGGGGATCGTCTTCCTGTGGAGCCGGCTCGTCCGGTCCAGGACGGCGCACGTTTCGCGCCCGCGCCGGCAGCGGCGCCGCCGCAGCGGCAGGGGCAGCTGGTGGGCGGGGGACTCCGGCTCGTCGGGGGGCTGCGGTTCGTCGTCCTCGTGCGGTTCGTCCTCCTCCTGCGGTTCGTCCTCCTCCTGCGGGGGCGGGGGCGGGGGGTGTGGCGGCGGCAGCTGACACGGGGCAGCCGACGCCGTCCTGACCGGGGCGTCCGACGGGCCGTTTCCCGTCGGACGCCCCGGGCGTTCTCCATGCATGCCGACGCGCGGGACGCAACGGGTTGAACACGTGAACTGCCGAGCCCCCGGGGGGATGTAAACCCCGTCAAGTTGGGTAAAAACGCTGTGAGTGCCGTGCCTTTCATGATTCCCTCGGTTGAGTAGACCAGTCCTCGGACCTCCCTGGACTTCCTGTGGACCCGTGCCGGTGTCCCCCCACCCGTGCTTGCTACCGCTGGCGGGCCCCGGCCCATCTCCCTCGCGCGTTTGCGGAGCCGACTCATGCTCACGACCCTCCAGACCTCATACACCGACACGCGTGCCGCCGATCTCGCCTGGGCCCTGGGTCGGGACCGGCTGCCCGCCCTGGCCGTGCTGAACCTCGAACTTTCGGGTGCGAAGGTCGAGTTGCGCCTGCTCGGGGCCTCCCATCAGGTTCTGCTGGAGGAGAAGGACGTGCTCTGTTCGGAGACGGTCGCCTGCATGCCCGGCAGCAGTACGCCGCTGCCGCTCGGCGTGGCGAAGCGGGTGGGCGACTGGGAGTACGAGTTCGCCGCGCGGGTCGAGACCCTGTCCCGGGGATCCTTCGCGGGGCGGGCCCAGGAGCTGCTCGCCCTGGTGGCCGACCACCCGAACGGGCTAGCGGGGACGTTCCCCGGGAGCCCGCACGCCTTCACCGCCATGCTCGCCCAGCGCTACGAGGGCCAGGTGCGGTGGCGCACCTGGCACGCGTACCCGCAGGAGGGGCAGTTGGTGGCCACGCGGACGCGGATCGGGGTGCGGGTGGGCGCCCCGGCGCCCGCACTCGAATCGCCCGCCCTGCTGTAGGCCGTCCGGGCGAGGAGGGCCCGACGGGACGGTGTGCGGCCCACCGCCCGTCGGTGTGCGGCCCACCGCGCGCCGGTGTGCGGCCGGCCGCGTGCGCCGGTGTGCGGCCGACCGGCGCGTCGCGGTGCGGGGTGCGATGTGGTTACGCCAACTGGCCCAATCGGTGCACCAGTTGCACCCATGTGGGTGACCGGATGCGAGTGGGCGGTGACGTACGGTTCGCTTCATGATCGACCGTTCCGTCCCGCGCCGGGTTCTCCCGGCTCCGGAGCCGGGAGGCGCCGAGACCGTCACGGCCGCCCTGCCCGTACGGCCCCGGACCGGCCGACTCCTGGTCCTGGCCACCGTGTTCGTCTGCGCCGCCTGCGGGCTCGTGTACGAGCTGGAGCTGCTCGCCCTGGGCACCTACCTCATCGGCGACTCCGTCACCCAGGCGTCGGTGGTGCTGTCCGTCATGGTCTTCGCCATGGGCGTCGGCTCCCTGCTCGCCAAACGCTTCCGGCACCGGCCGGCCCTCGGCTTCGGCGTCATCGAGGCCGGACTCGCCCTCCTCGGCGGGCTCTCCGCCATAGCGCTGTACGCGAGTTTCGCCTGGCTCGGGGAGTCCCGCCCGGCGCTCGTCGCCTTCTCCTTCGCGATCGGCATGCTCATCGGCGCGGAGATCCCGCTGCTGATGGTCCTCATCCAGCGGATCCGCAGGCAGGACGCGGGCGGCGCCGTCGCGGACCTGTTCGCCGCCGACTACGTGGGCGCCCTCGTCGGCGGTCTCGCCTTCCCGTTCCTGCTGCTGCCGATGCTCGGCCAGCTCACCGGCGCCATGCTCACCGGAACCGTCAACGCCGTCGTCGGCGGCGGCCTCGTCCTGTGGCTCTTCCGCCGCGACCTGACCCCGCGCTGCCGCTGGCTGCTCGTCGCCGCGAACCTCACCGTCCTGGTCGCGCTGGCCTCCGCGACCCTCCTCGCCGACGACTTCGAGCGGGTCGCCCGGCGCGCCGTCTACGGCTCCGAGGTGCGCGTCGCCGTGCAGACCGGCGTGCAGGAACTGGTCCTCACCGGCCCGCCGACCGGCTCCCCGCGCTCCCTCGACCTGTACCTCGACGGACGGCTGCGGGTCAGCGGCTACGACGAGTACCGCTACCACGAGGCCCTGGTCCACCCTGCGATGACCGGCCCGCACGCCCGCGTCCTCGTCCTCGGCGGCGGCGACGGTCTCGCCGCCCGCGAAGTGCTCCGCTACCGGGACGTCGCCTCCGTCACCGTCGTCGAGGTCGACCCCGGGGTGGTCCGGCTCGCCCGCACCGACCCCATGCTCTCCGCCCTCAACGCCGGGGTGTACGCCGACCCGCGCCTGGCCGTCGTCACCGACGACGCCTTCCACTGGCTGCGCGGACCCGCCGCGGACGACCGCTTCGACGTGATCGTGTCCGACCTCCCCGACCCGGGCATCACCCCCAGCACGAAGCTGTACTCGCAGGAGTTCTACGGACTGGCCGCCCGGGCCCTGGCCCCCGGCGGCCGGATGGCCGTGCACGCCGGACCGCTGGCCACGCGCCCCCGTACGTACTGGACCGTCGACTCCACCCTCCGCGCCGCCGGCCTGCACACCGCCCCCTACAGCGCGGGCGGCCGCCTCACCGGCTTCGCCGCCGGACCCGACCGCTCCCCCCTCGGCGGGACCGGCGCGCCGCCGCGGGACTGGGGCTTCGTCCTGGCCGCCCGCGACCAGGAGCCCCGGCTGCGCGTGGACGGCGAGACGCCGGTGCTGCGCTCGCTGTCGACGGGCTCCCTGCAGGACGCGGCGCGCGACGCCGAACGCACCCGGGTGGGCGGACTTCCGCCGTCGACGCTGCCGCATCCGCGGTATTCGTGACCCGGTGCGGTCCAGGCCGTAGGCTCGACCGCATGGAGCATCAGGTGTTCGTCCCGGTACCGGCAGACGACCTCCGCGCCGTGCTGCGCGACCCCGCCCTGGTGGCCCGGTGCGTACCGGGACTCCAGCAGGACGCCGACACCGGCGCCGGGCCGCTCTCCGGGCGGCTGAAGGTGCGGGCGGGCGGGAGCACCGTGACCTACCGGGGATCCGCGGCCGTCACCGAAGGGGCGCCCGACCACTTCACCTTCGAGGGTGAGGGCGCCGAGGTGCGCGGCAGCGGCACCGTGACGTTCTCCCTCGGCCTGCGGCTGACCCCGGCTCCCGGCGGGACCCGGCTGGACTTCACCGGCCGTGCCACCGCCGACGGCCGCGCGGCCGCCTTCGACCCCGACGCCGCGGACACCGCCCTGCGCAGGCTCCTCGACCGGGCCGCCCGCCAGCTCGCCGCCGGGTCCGCGCTCAGCGACCCCGTCGCCGAGGCCGAGGCCGCCGGGGGCGACGGTCCGGCGGAGTCCGACGACGACGTCACCGAGGTCAGCGCCACGGTCTTCGAGACCGAGGTGCCGCCGCCGTCCCTGGACCCCGCCCTGGACCCGTTCCTGGCCGGCGGGTTCGAGGACCTCGGCGCCAACGGGGCTCCGCGGCCCCCGGCCGAGGCCGCCCACGCCCGCCGCACCATGATCGGCCGGAGCGCCGAGGAGGTGGACCACGCGCCCCCGCGCGGCCGGTACGCCCCGGTGCCCGCGCAGGCCGCAACCGCCACCGGCGACAGCCTGCGCTGGATCGCCCCGGCCGCCGCCCTCGCGCTCGCCTCGGCCGTCGTCATCGGCAGGGCCCTGCGGCGTCGCCGCTGACCCGGTCCTCCGCCCGCGGACCCGCCTGATCGACGACACCCCCTAGGGTCGACCGCATGAGTACGCAACTGAGCGCCGGCGGCGCCGAGGTGACGGTCGACCAGGAGAACGGCTGCCGGATCAGCAGTCTGCGCATCGACGGGACGGAACTGCTGCGCCAGGGACCGCGCTACGGATCCTTTCCGATGGTCCCGTGGTGCGGCCGCATGAAGGACGGCCGGTTCCACGACGGTGCGACCGTGCACCAGATGCCCCTGGACCATCCGCCGCACGCCCTCCACGGCTTCGGCCGCGACGCGCGCTGGCGCCCGGCAGGCGCCACCGCGACCGAGGCCGCCTTCACCTACGACCTCGTCCACCCGTGGCCGACCCCCGGCCGGGTCACCCAGGTCGTCACCCTCGCCGAGGACTCGCTGACCCTCACCATGGGCGTCGAGACGTACGGGGACTCCTTCCCGGCCCAGGCCGGCTGGCACCCCTGGTTCCTGCGCAACCTCGGCGGCCAGGACGTGGAGCTCTCCTTCGACCCCGCCTGGCAGGAGGAACGCGGCGCCGACCACCTCCCCACCGGCAGGCGCATCGACCGGCGGCCCGGCCCCTGGGACGACTGCTTCGGCATGCCCGACGGAGTCGACGTCACCCTCACCTGGCCCGGCACGCTCCAGCTGCGCGTCACCAGCCGCTCCGCGTGGGTGGTCGTCTACGACGAGCAGGCCGAAGCCGTCTGCGTCGAGCCGCAGTCCGGCCCGCCGAACGGCATCAACACTGCTCCGCGCCTGGTCACCCCCGTGGACCCGCTGGAGGTCTCCACGACCTGGACCTGGCGGCGGCTCGCACGGCCCGCGACGTGACACCCCCTAAGCTCGTCGGCATGAGTGACGTACGCGATGCGCTTCTGCAGCAGATCAAGGACAAGGCCGTCGTGCACGGCAAGGTGACCCTCTCCTCCGGGCGGGAGGCCGACTACTACATCGACCTGCGCCGGATCACCCTCGACGGAGAGGCGGCCCCGCTGGTCGGCCAGGTCATGCTCGACCTCACCGCCGAGCTCGACTTCGACTGCGTCGGCGGTCTGACCCTCGGCGCCGACCCGGTGGCCACCTCGATGCTGCACGCCTCCGCCGCGCGCGGTCAGCGCCTGGACGCCTTCGTCGTCCGCAAGGCGCAGAAGGCGCACGGCATGCAGCGCCGTATCGAGGGCACCGACGTGAAGGGCAAGCGCTGCCTGGTGGTCGAGGACACCTCGACCACCGGCGGTTCCCCGCTCACCGCCGTCGAGGCCGTCCGCGAGGCCGGCGGTGAGGTCGTCGCCGTCGCCACGATCGTCGACCGCGGTGCGGCCGACGCGATCGCCGAGGCGGGCCTGCCCTACCTCACCGGCTACCGCCTCGGGGACCTCGGACTGTCCTGACCAGCCACAGCGACAACGGGGGACGAAGGTCCCCGGCCGCTCCTGAAGCCGGTCTGACCTGGCCTTTCCCAACGGCCCGGGATGTTTCACGTGAAACATCCCGGGCCGTTCGCCCACCACGTGAGACCGGTGGGCTGGACCCCTGCGCGGAGTCTGGAAAGATAGGCGCGACGATGACGTCGCCCCCAGGTCAGGGCCCGCAATAAGCACACTCCCCGCACATCCAAGGAGCGGACAGATGCCCATCGCAACCCCCGAGGTCTACAACGAGATGCTCGACCGGGCGAAGGCAGGCAAGTTCGCCTACCCGGCCATCAACGTGACGTCGTCCCAGACCCTGCACGCCGCTCTGCGGGGCTTCGCGGAGGCCGAGAGCGACGGCATCATCCAGATCTCCACCGGTGGTGCGGAGTTCCTGGGTGGCCAGCACAACAAGGACATGGTCACCGGCGCCGTCGCCCTGGCCGAGTTCGCGCACATCGTCGCCGCCAAGTACGACGTCACCGTCGCGCTGCACACGGACCACTGCCCCAAGGACAAGCTGGACGGCTACGTACGTCCGCTCCTGGACATCTCCGCCGAGCGCGTCGCCCGCGGTCTGAACCCGCTCTTCCAGTCGCACATGTGGGACGGCTCCGCCGAGACCCTGGCCGACAACCTGGCCATCGGCCAGGAGCTGCTCGCCAAGGCCGTCGCGGCGAAGATCATCCTTGAGGTCGAGATCACCCCGACCGGCGGCGAGGAGGACGGCGTCAGCCACGAGATCAACGACGAGCTGTACACCACCGTCGAGGACGCGATCCGTACCGCCGAGGCGCTGGGCCTGGGCGAGAAGGGCCGCTACCTGCTGGCCGCCTCCTTCGGCAACGTCCACGGCGTCTACAAGCCGGGCAACGTCGTCCTGCGCCCCGAGCTTCCTCAAGGACCTCCAGGCCGGTGTCGCCGAGAAGTTCGGCAAGGCCTCGCCGTTCGACTTCGTCTTCCACGGCGGGTCGGGCTCCACGGCCGAGGAGATCGCCACCGCGCTGGAGAACGGCGTCGTGAAGATGAACCTGGACACCGACACCCAGTACGCCTTCACCCGCCCGGTCGTGGACCACATGTTCAGCAACTACGCCGGTGTCCTGAAGGTCGACGGCGAGGTCGGCACCAAGTCGAAGTACGACCCCCGCACCTGGGGCAAGGCCGCCGAGGCGGGCATGGCCGCGCGCGTCGCCGAGGCGTGCGCGAACCTGCGCTCCAGCGGTACCAAGCTGAAGTAGCCGCCGCCGCGGGCAGCCGACACAGGGCCCGGCCCCGTCCCCCAGGGACGGCGCCGGGCCTTCCGCCGTCACCGGCCGTGCCGGGCCGTCCACCTTCACCGGCCCCGCCCCGGGGGCGGACCTCGCGCGACGTGTCCGGAGCGCGCCGTCGGGGTGACCGGTCGGACCCGGGGCGGACGGAGGGCGGGTTCCGCGGATCACCGCAACCGGCAGACTGGGGGCATGTCCATTCACCAGAACCTGCTCGGGGGCCCCGCCCCCACCCACCTCCCCGACGAGCCCGGCCGCGAGGCCGTCGCCGCCGGCACCCCGGCCGTCGAGGTGGCGGCCGCGCACCCCACCTCCTCCCTCGCCTGGGCGGTGCTCGCGGACGAGGCCTACGCCGCCGGCCGCACGGTGGAGTCGTACGCGTACGCCCGTACGGGCTACCACCGCGGTCTCGACGCGCTGCGCCGCGCCGGCTGGAAGGGCCACGGCCCCGTCCCGTGGGAGCACGAGCCGAACCGCGGCTTCCTGCGCGCCCTGCACGCCCTGGCCCGCGCGGCCGGAGCGATCGGCGAGAAGGAGGAGTACGAGCGCTGCACGACCTTCCTGCGCGACTCGTCCCCGACGGCCGCGGACACGCTGAGCGCCTGAGCCCGTACGGCGGGGAGTGACGCGCGGGCACGCCGTGTGGTCTGCGTCACTCCCCGCTGGAGCGTCGGCGCGACGGGGTCCTATGATGCGGGCAGGGGACCGGGGCTCCACTCACCTCACGGAAGGAGCGGACCGCTACCCGGAAGCACGTGTCGAGGAGACAGCGATGTCGAACACCCTTGATGCCTCCGGAGTCGGCGGGGACACCCCGAACCTCGACTTCGACGGCACGACCCCGTACGAGGACTACGTCCAGGCGGACGTCCTCACCCACCTCCAGCAGCTCCGCTCGGACGATCCGGGCGAGATGGTCTTCCTGGTGACGACCCAGGTCATGGAGCTGTGGTTCACGGTCATCGTCCATGAGTGGGAAACCGCGGCGAAGGCGCTGCGCGAGGACCGCATCCCGGTCGCGATGGACGCGCTGAAACGTTCCCTTCGTGAGCTGGAAGCCCTCAATTCCTCCTGGCGCCCGCTCGCCCAGCTCACCCCTGCGCAGTTCAACGCCTACCGCGGCGCCCTCGGCGAGGGTTCCGGTTTCCAGTCGGCGATGTACCGCCGGATGGAGTTCCTGCTCGGCGACAAGTCCGCCTCCATGCTCGTCCCGCACCGCGGCGCGCCCCGCGTCCACGCGGAGCTGGAGAAGGCCCTCCAGGAGCCCAGCCTCTACGACGAGGTGCTGCGCCTCCTGGCCCGCCGCGGCCTGCCGGTCCCGGAGTCCGTCCTGAACCGCGACCTGTCGCTGCGCTACGAGGCCTCCCCCGAGGTCGAGGCCGTCTGGACCGGCCTGTACGCCGCCCCGGACGAGAACCTCGACCTCCACCGCCTCGGGGAGGTCCTCACCGACGTCGCCGAGCTGGTCTGGCGCTGGCGCAACGACCACCTGGTCGCCACCCGCCGGGCGATGGGCGCGAAGACCGGCACGGGCGGCTCCGCCGGCGTGGCCTGGCTGGAGAAGCGCGCGACCAAGAACGTCTTCCCGGAGCTCTGGACGGCGCGCAGCCATGTCTGAGACCTCCACGACCTCCGCGACCTCCACGACCTCCACGACCTCTGCGACCTCATCGGACCGCGCCGCCGGGCTGCGTGACCGCGCGGCCGCCCTGGACGCCGCCGACGCGCTGGGCACGCTGCGCGAGCGCTTCACCCTGCCCGACGGAGTCGTCTACCTGGACGGCAACTCCCTCGGAGCCCTCCCGGCCGGTGTCGCCGCGACCACCGCGGACGTCGTCTCCCGGCAGTGGGGCGAGCTCCTCATCCGCTCGTGGGACGAGAGCGGCTGGTGGACCGCCCCCGAGCGAATAGGCGACAGGATCGCCCCGCTGATCGGTGCCGCCGCCGGCCAGGTGGTCGTCGGCGACTCCACCAGCGTCAACCTCTTCAAGGCCCTCGTCGGGGGCGCCCGTCTCGCGGGCCCCGGCCGGACCAGGATGCTGGTCGACGCCGCCACCTTCCCCACCGACGGCTACATCGCCGAGTCGGCGGCCCGGTTGACTGGGCTGACCGTCGTCCCGGTCGACCCCTCACGGGCGGCGGAGGCGATGGACGCGGACACCGCCGTGGTGCTCCTCAACCACGTCGACTACCGCAGCGGCCGGCTGCACGACCTGCCGGGCCTCACGGCGGCGGCCCGCGCGGCCGGAGCGGTCGTGGTGTGGGACCTCTGCCACTCCGCGGGCGCCCTGCCCGTCGGCCTCGACGCGCACGGCGTCGACCTGGCGGTCGGCTGCACGTACAAGTACCTCAACGGAGGCCCCGGCGCCCCCGCGTACCTGTACATCGCCGCCCGGCACCAGGACGCCTTCGACTCTCCGCTGCCCGGCTGGAACGGTCACGCGGACCCCTTCGCGATGACGCCGGGCTACGAGGCGGCGCGGGGCGCGACCCGCGGCCGCGTGGGTACCCCGGACATCCTGTCCATGCTGGCGCTGGAGGCGGCGCTCGACGCCTGGGACGGCGTGTCCGTCGAGGCGGTGCGCGCCAAGTCCCTCGCCCTGACCGACTTCTTCCTCGAATGCGTGGCGGCGTACGTCCCGCAGGGCCTGGTCGAACCGGTCACCCCGGCCGAGCACGTACTCCGCGGCAGCCAGGTCTCGCTGCGCACCGAGAACGCCCGTGAGGTCATGGGGGAGCTCATCTCCCGGGGCGTCATCGGCGACTTCCGGGCACCCGACGTCCTGCGCTTCGGCTTCACCCCGCTCTACGTCGGATTCGCCGACGTGGAGCGCGCGGCGCGCACGCTGGGTCACGTTTTCGGGTGACGCGGTAGCGAAACGTCACATCGCAGGGCGGACGGGGCCACGGCTCCGTCCGCCCCGTCGCATCCCGCTCCCCGCACGGAACGGCGTGTTCCAGGCTGATACGGTCCCGCTCTGCCGGAACACCGGAACATCTGTCCCCGCTGTCCCACGCGTTACCGAAAGGTTGAGCCGATGACGGACCCCGCCGCCGTGGAACGGGACGCCGCCGAGGCCGCCTCGGCCTTCGCCCATCCGGCGGTCGCCCCGGACGCGACGGCCGCGTACGGCGAACACCCCGACCACGTCGTCGACTTCTACGCCCCGCGCGGGACGAGCGACGGCCCGGTCCCGCTGGTGGTGCTGCTGCACGGCGGAGCGTGGCGGGCGCCCTACGACAGGCAACACGTGACCCCTTTCGCGGACTTCCTGGCAAGGCGCGGTTTCGCCGTGGCCAACGTCGAGTACCGGCGCGGCAGTTCCCTGCCGCACCAGCACGCCGAGGGGCCGGTCGCAGGGCGCTGGCCGGACACCTTCGACGACGTCGCCGCCGCGATGGACGCCCTCCCCCGGATCGCGGCGACCGCCCTGCCGCAGGCCGACGTCCGCCGCGTGGTCGTCACCGGCCACTCGGCGGGCGGCCACCTCGCACTGTGGGCCGCGGCCCGGCACGTGCTCCCGTACGGCTCCCCCTGGCGGCTGCCCGCGCCGCCGATGCTGCGCGGGGTGGTGGCGCTGGCGCCGATCGCGGACCTCGCGGTGGCGGAGGAGCTGGGCGTGTGCGGCGGGGCGAGCGCGCAGCTGCTGGGCGGGGCGGCCCACTGGGACGAGCGGCTCCCGTCCGCCGACCCGGCGTCCCTGCTGCCGACCGGCATCGCCACGGCCGTCGTCCAGGGCCGGGACGACATCGTGGTCCCGCAGCAGGTGGCCGAGGCGTACGTGGCGGCGGCGGCGAAGGCGGGCGAGACGGTGGGGCTGACGCTGCTCGACGGGGTCGGTCACTTCCCCCTGATCGACCCGGCGGCGGACGCCTGCGCGGTGGTCGCGGAGGAGATCGCCCAGCTGGCCTGGTAGCGGACCCCACCCCTCCGCACGCCCCCGCTGGCCAGGGCGGAAACCCATGACGGCGATCGCCGGCGCGCTGGGTACTCTGATCAAGACTTGATCAGTTCGCATTAAAGAACACACAAAAATGGGGGGGCCGGTGCGCAATCGCCGACTCGTAACGACCGCTGCCCTCGTGGCGGCGGGTCTCGGGCTCGTCCCGAGCACGGCCTCGGCCGCCGACGGGCCGACCGCGCCCGTCGTGCGGGGCCCGGCCGGGCCTGCCGGGGCAGAGGGGAAGAAGGCCGAGCGGGCTGCCGTCCAGACCTGGCACAGCCCTGCGGACCGAACCGTCCGCACCGTCCGGGGTGCTGCCGGGGGGAAGGCGGCGGCTCCGCAGGCGGCGCCCGGCGAGGGCAACCCGGACCTCGCCGTCGGCCTCGGCGGCACCAGCCACACCGCGCTCGGGCTCGACCTGAACCCCAGGATCACCAGTGCGGACGTCACCCTGGAGGTCGTCGTCGACTGGGGCGACGGCAAGACCGAGAAGCAGACCGTCAGGGGTTCGGCCGAGCCGGTCTTCTCCCACACCTATGCCGAGGTCGGCGAGTACCAGGTGGCGGTGACGGTGACCGACGCCGTCAACGGCGTCACGGCGGAGAACGGGTTCATGTACCTGACCCCGGGCTCCGACTTCACCCCGCACGCCCCGACCCGGCTGCTGGACACGCGTGACGGAACGGGCGTGAAGGCGGGCAAGGTCCCCGCCCGCGGCAGCACCCGGGTGAAGATCGCGGAGAACGCGAAGATCCCCGCCGACGTCCGGGCGGTCGTGCTCAACGTCACGGTCACCAACACCACCACCGACGGCCACGTCACGGTGTTCCCGGGCAAGGGTTCCACGCAGCCCATCACGTCGAACCTCAACTACACGGCCGGCCAGTCCGTCCCGAACCTGGTCATCGTGCCCGTCGGTACCGACGGCTACGTGGAGCTGTTCAACGGCGGCTGGGGCACGGTCGACCTGATCGCCGACGTCACGGGCTACTTCACCCGGTCCTCGTCCAGCGGCTACACCCCGATGGCTCCGGTCCGCTTCGTCGACACCCGCGCGGGCCTCGGCGCGGCCAAGGGCCAGGTCTCCTCGCGCGGCACGTTCTCCACGCAGGTCAGCGGCCTGAAGGGGGTGCCCGCGAACGCCACGGCGGTCGCGCTGAACGTGACGGTGACCGACCCGAAGCAGGCCGGTCACCTCTCGGTCTACCCGGGTGGCGACCAGCCCCCGACGGCGTCCAGCCTGAACTTCGCCGCCGGGGAGACGGTGGCCAACGCGGTCATCGTGCCGGTCGGCCCCGACGGTCGGATCAGCTTCTTCAACGGTGCCTGGGCCGGCACGGACGTCGTGGTCGACGTCGTCGGCCACTACGCCAAGGACGGCAAGGCGGCCTACCGACCCTACGGCCCGTACCGCGTGCTCGACACGCGGGATCCGAACAGCTGGTGGCCCGGCGGGCGCCTGCCGGCCCGCGGATACATCGCGAAGTGGGGCAGCCCCGAGGCCCGGGGCGGCGAGGCCTACGTGCTGAACACCACGGTGACCAACACGACCGAGGCCGGTTTCCTCTCCGTCGCGCCCAGCCCGTTCCCGTGGTTGCACAACGACCGTCCGGACGCACCCGTGCCGCCCCGTCCGGACGTCTCCACGCTGAACTGGACGGCCGGCAGGACCGTCCCCAACCTCGTTCAGGCGAGCGGCGGCGAGCACGGCATCCTCCACTTCTGGAACCAGGGCTGGAAGGACGCCGACCTGATCGTCGACGTCTTCGGGACCTACGAGGCGTACTGATCCGCCGCCCCGCGGGACACGACGGGGCCCCGTCCGATCTCACGATCGGACGGGGCCCCGCCTCCGCTCCGTCCTGCCCCGCCCCGCGTCCCGGACCCGGTCCCGTCGGACACGGTGATCAGTTCGGGACAGAAATGCGCCAACTCCACCCGATCGCCCGGGTATTGGCGATGGCCGGGCCGGAGATCTATGTACTCTGAAATCCAGACCTGAGCACGTTCAAAAATGGGGGGACCGGTGCGCAGTCGCCGTCTCGTAGTATCCGTCGCCGTCATCGCGGCCACCGTCGGTTTCGTCCCGGGCGTCGCCCGGGCCGCGGAGCCGGCCGTGCCGGGGGTGAGCGCGCCCGCCGTGGACCTGGCCAAGGCCGCGGCACCGAACCTGAGCACCTTCAAGAGCCCCGCGGAACGTTCCGTCCGCAAGGCCCTGCCCGGCGCCAAGGGCGGGGTCTCCGCCCAGCAGGCGGCCGGCAACCCGGACCTGGCCCTCGTCCTGAACGCCGCGGCCACCACGGCCCACGCGTTCGACCTGGAGACCACCGTCGTCAGCGCGGACTCCACGCTGAAGGTCACCGTCGACTGGGGCGACGGCAGCACCGACGGCATGGACGCGTACGGATCGACCGTCCTGAAGAACAGCCACACCTACGCGGAACTCGGCGAGTACACCGTCAAGGTCACCGTCACGGACCCGGCGAACCGGGCCGAGGTCGTCAACGAGTTCCAGCTCATGACCGCCGGCTCGGACTTCGTCCCGTACGCCCCGACCCGTCTGCTCGACACCCGCAACGGCACGGGCGCGGCCCAGGGCAAGGTCGCCCCGTACGGCTCGACCCGGGTGAAGGTCGGCGGCAACGGCGGGATACCGGAGGGGATCACCGCCGTCGCCCTCAACGTGACCGTCACCAACACCACCAGTGCCGGCCACGTCACGGCCTTCGCCGAGGGCACCGAGCGGCCGACCACCTCGAACGTGAACTTCGAGGCGGGCCAGACCGTCCCGAACCTGGTCATCGTGCCGGTCGGCAAGAACGGCTACGTCGAGCTGGCCAACCGGGGCGAGCAGTCGGTCGACCTGATCGCGGACGTCACCGGCTACTTCACCCGGACCGAGGCCGGCGGCTACACCCCCGTCACCCCGGTCCGCTTCGTCGACACCCGCGAGGGCCTCGGCACCAGCCGCGGCCAGGTGCCCGGCCAGAAGACCTTCGGCACCCGGATCAGCGGCCTGCGCGGCGTCCCGGAGGGCATCACGGCCGTGGCGCTCAACGTGACGGTGACCAACCCGAAGGAGGCCGGCCACCTGTCCGTCTTCCCGGGCGGCAGCAGCGCCCCGATCGCGTCCAACCTGAACTTCACCGCGGGCCAGACGGTCGCCAACGCCGTGATCGTGCCCGTCGGCCCCGACGGCACCATCAACGTCCGCAACGGTGCCTGGGCCGGCACGGACGTGATCGTCGACGTCGTCGGCTTCTACAGCCGCGACAGCAAGGCCGCCTACATGCCGATCACGTCGGTCCGGCTCCTCGACACCCGCGATCCCCGCTGGCCGCACGGTCCGATGCAGGGCCGCGGCTACATCTGGCACCCGCTGTCCGTGGGCGAGCCCGGCATCGCCGGCTTCGTGCTGAACACCACGGTCACCAACACCGCCGGCGCGGGGTTCCTGTCGGTCGCCCCGGACCCGAACACGCGGGACCAGTACCGGGACGGCAAGCAGGTCTTCCCGGAGCGTCCGACCGCCTCGACCCTGAACTGGACGGCCGGCAGGACCGTCCCGAACCTGGTCCAGGCCGGTGCCGGGAACAACGGCATCGTCGACTACTGGAACCAGGGCTGGGACAACACCGACCTCGTCGTCGACATCTTCGGCTACTACGAGAGCAACTGACCCACCGCCGAGCGCCCCGGGGGACGGCCTGCCCGGGGCGCTCAGTGCTGTTCGGGGGGTATCGGTCTGCCGCCCGGGGCCAGGTGCTCCACCAGTTCGGCGAGGTCCTCGCAGACCTGCTCGATCCGCAGCCGTACGTTGTTCTGCTCGGTGACGAGCGCGGACAGCAGCAGGCCGGTCAGGGCGGCCGCTCCGTTGAGGGCCTGGAGGTTGACCATGAGCTCCAGCAGGCCGTAGTCGACGAAGGGCCCGACGTGGTCGTTCGCCGCCGAGATCGCGAGGACCGAGATCAGCAGGGCGCACGGCGCGCTCCCGGCGAACTGGAAGCGCACGGCCGCCCAGATCAGCAGCGGGAAGACGAGGAACAGCACCGACAGGTGGCTGCGGGTGGCCACCAGGGTGACGACCACGGACGTGACCGCCAGGGCCGACACCTCGACCAGCCGGTAGTCGTCCCGGGGCAGCCGGGCCCGGCGCAGGACGAGCAGCAGCGGGGTCAGGACGAGCACCCCCATGGCGTCCCCGACCCACCAGGCCGACCACACCGGCCAGAACCCGTTCCACGGCAGATCGCCGGTGAGGACGAGGGTGCAGGTGCCGGCCGTCGCGCTGATCAGCATCGGCAGCAGACCGCCCAGGAAGACCAGCGCCAGCGCGTCCCGCAGCCGGTCCATCTCCAGGCGGAAGTCCACCCGGCGCAGCATCAGGTACGCGCACACCGGCGCGAGGGTGTTACCCGCGAGGATGCCGAGGTCGCTGAGGTCGAAATCGCTGATGCGTTCGATGGCGAGATAGGTGCCCAGGGAGATCCCGGGCCAGACGCGCGGGCCCAGCCAGAGCAGGGCGGTCAGGGCGACACCGGTGGGCAGCCACAGCGGCGTGACCTGGGCCCCGTCGACGGTCACGCTCTGGCGCAGACCGATCCGCCCCCCGAGGTAGTAGGCGACGCCGACGGCGAGGATCAGCACGAGTACTTCGGCCGGCCGCCGCCATCGTCGCCATCCCTCGGTGCGCACTACAGCATCAGACAACAGTCCGCGGGCCGGGTACGGCGTGACACGCGCTAGCGCCGGCTGCTAGCGGGTGTCATGTCGATCGGGCCCCGGGCTCGCGGGGGCGGTGCCCGGGCCGGGTGCGGCCGCGTCGTGGCTGAGGACCAGCACCGCCGCGTCGTCGGCGTGGCCCGTCGAGTCGGCCACCTTCATCACCTCGGCGGCGAGCTCGGCGGGGTCGGTGCCCGCCGCCTCCCGGACGACCTTGAGGACCCGCTCCAGCCCCACCTCCAGCGGAAACCTCGGGCCCTCGACCACGCCGTCGGTCAGCAGGACGATCGATCCCGCCTCGGTCAGCCGCCGCCGGGTCACCGCGTAGGCCGAGCCGGGGACCAGGTTCAGCGGGAGCCCGCCGTTGTCCTCGGCTATGCCGTACTGGCCGTCCACGGTCGCCCACACCGCGGGGACGTGCCCGGCCCGGGCGCTCTCCAGCTCCCAGGTGTCCGGGTCGAAGCGGAGCAGGCTGCAGGTCGCGAAGAGGTCGCGGTTCATCGAGAGCAGCACCTCATTGGCGCGGCTCAGCACCTCGCCGGGATCGACGACCACGGCCGCCACGGCCCGTAGGCAGATCCGGACCTGCCCCATGAAGGCGGCCGCGTCGACGTCGTGCCCCTGCACGTCGCCGATGCAGAAGGCGAGCGCCCCCTCCGGCAGCCGGAACCCGTCGTACCAGTCGCCGCCGATGTCCAGGCCGTGCCGGGCGGGCGAGTACCGGGCCGCGGTCCGCAGGCCGGGCAGGCAGGGCAGTGTGGTGGGCAGCATTTCGCGCTGCAGGGCCTCGGCCAGTTCCACGCGGGCCTGCTGGAGTTCCACGCCCTGCCGTGCCTGCGCGGTCAGCCGACCGAGCATGCTCAGCAGGTCGGCGCTGGCCACCCGAGGGGGACGGCGCCGGCTCATGGAAGGCTCCGACGATGGTGCATCCATCCCTGCTTCCGCCGCCCGAAAGGACGTGCCCATCATATTTCCGCCCACCCGGACCCCGCCCGCCGAGAGACGGTCCGCCGTACGCGGAAGGGGCGGCGCACCGTACGGTGCGCCGCCCCTTCCGTGGCACTGCGGGTGCCGCCTAGAGGAACGAGTTGATCTCGATCGTCTCGGTGCGGCCGGGGCCGACGCCGATCGCGGAGATCGGGGCGCCCGACATCTCCTCCAGGGCCTTGACGTAGGCCTGGGCGTTCGCCGGCAGGTCCTCGAAGGTCTTGGCCTTGGTGATGTCCTCGGACCAGCCGGGGAGGTATTCGTAGATCGGCTTCGCGTGGTGGAAGTCGGTCTGCGAGTAGGGGAGCTCCTCGACGCGCTTGCCGTCGATCTCGTACGCGACGCAGACCGGGATCTGCTCCCAACCGGTCAGCACGTCCAGCTTGGTGAGGAAGAAGTCGGTGAGGCCGTTCACGCGGGTGGCGTACCGTGCGATCGGTGCGTCGAACCAGCCGCAGCGGCGGTCACGGCCGGTGGTCACACCGCGCTCGCCGCCGATGCGGCGCAGGTCCTCGCCGTCCTGGTCGAACAGCTCGGTCGGGAACGGGCCCGCGCCGACGCGGGTCGTGTAGGCCTTGAGGATGCCGATGACGCGGCTGATCTTCGTCGGGCCGACGCCGGTACCGGTGCAGGCGCCGCCCGCGGTCGGGTTCGACGAGGTGACGAAGGGATAGGTGCCGTGGTCGACGTCGAGCAGGGTGCCCTGGCCGCCCTCGAACAGCACGACCTTGTTCTCGTCGAGCGCGTTGTTGAGGATCAGGGTGGTGTCGGCGACGTACGGCTTGATCTGCTCCGCGTACTGGAGCATCTCCTCGACGATCTGGCCGGCCTCGATCGCGCGACGGTTGTAGAGCTTCGCCAGCAGCTGGTTCTTGCCCTCCAGCGCCGCCTCGACCTTCTGGGTCAGGATCGACTCGTCGTAGAGGTCCTGGACGCGGATGCCGACGCGGTTGATCTTGTCCGCGTACGTCGGCCCGATGCCGCGGCCGGTGGTGCCGATCTTGCGCTTGCCGAGGAAGCGCTCGCCGACCTTGTCGAGGGTGACGTTGTACGGCGTGATCAGGTGCGCGTTGCCGCTGATGAGCAGCTTGGAGGTGTCGATGCCGCGCTCGTTGAGGCCGCGCAGCTCGGAGAGCAGGACGGCCGGGTCCACGACGACGCCGTTACCGATGACCGGGGTGCATCCGGGGGAGAGGATGCCGGAAGGGAGAAGGTGCAGCGCGTACTTCTGGTCGCCGACGACGACCGTGTGGCCGGCGTTGTTGCCGCCCTGGTAGCGCACTACATAGTCAACGGATCCACCGAGCAGGTCGGTGGCCTTTCCCTTGCCCTCGTCACCCCACTGAGCTCCGAGCAGCACAAGAGCGGGCACAGGCGTACACCTCTTCCGGATGGGGCATGTCCAAGGTCAGGGGGCGTACGACGATGTACGCGGGCTGAGCCGTCGGACGGGTTGCCCCGGAATAGACGAAGGCCCTGGCGCAATAGCGCAAGGGCCTCTTGCACAAAGATGCTACCCGAGGAAGGACCGAGGTGTCGGCTCCAGAGCCCGCCATGAGCGAAGCGGGCGCGCCGGTAGGCGGTCTGCTGGTGCTCGTCGACCCGGTCGCCCGCCGTCTTGACGGCGAGTCCGTGCGGATCGCGAAAGATGTGTTGTCAGCGGGCGCGGCGGCGAAGATCTGCCTCCCGGATTCGCAGGAGGAATTCGCGCGGGCGCTCGCCCGCCGGGGTCATCGGCAGCCGGTGATCGTGGGTGACGACCGGGCCCTGGCGCGGGCCGTGGGGCTGCTGCACCGGGAGCGGGGGCTGGGCGAGGGCGCGCTGGCGCTGGTGCCGGTGGGACCCGTGGGGTCGCTGGCGCTGGCGAGGTCCCTGGGCGTGCCCGAGTCGGCCGTCGCGGCGGCCCGGGCGGTGCTGGACGGCTCGGTGCGGCTGTGCGACCTGCTGGTCGACGACAGCGACGGAGTGGTGCTCGGCGCGCTGCGGATCCCGCCGCTGCGGGGGCCGGAGCGGGGCGTCCCGGGGCCGGCGGGGCCGTCGGTGTGGAGCGCGTACCGCTCGCTGGTGCGGACGCTGGTACGTCCGGTCGCGGCGGGCGGCGGGCACCACCGGCTGCGGGTGGAGGCCGACGGGGTGCTGCTGGCCGATGTGGACCAGCCCGTGGCGGACGTGTCGGTGCGCACGTGGGGCGACGGCGAACCGGCGGAGGTCGCGGTGCGCACGGGCGGCGGCTTCGGCGGTTCGACGGTGACGGCCCGGGCGAAGACGGTGACGGTGTCCGGCGCGGACTTCCGCTACCGCGCCGACGGAGCGATGGCCGGCCCGGTCCGCCGGCGTACGTGGACGCTGCGCCCCGGGGCATGGACGCTCACCCTGCCCCGGTGACGCGGCCGGCCCCGGCTGCGGCGTTGGCCGGGGTGCCGGCGGGGGCGGAGGTGCCGGCAGGGCCGGAGGTGCCGGCGGGGGCGGTGCGGGAGGCGCTGGGTGACTGGCGGCGGGACGCGCTGCTGCTCTGCCTGCTGCCGGTGTTCTGCTGGCCCGCGGTGGTCGCGGCGGTGCTCACGCGCCCGGTGGCGCTGCCGGTGCTGCTCGCCCCGGTGGTGCTCGGGGTGCGCGAGCTGTGCGCCGGGCGCCGGGTGCGGCGGGTCCTGCGGGACCCGGCGGTGCGCTGGGTCCCGTACGAGGCCGAGGTCGTACGGGTGGGGTGGCGGGCGCCGGTGCTGGTCCTCGGGGAGGGCGCGGGGGTCCTGACCCTGGGGGTGCTGGGCCGTCGGGTCCTGCCGCCGCGCCCGTGGCCCCGCAGGGCGCCGGCCACGTCCGTGCGGGGGGTGCGGCTCGCGGGTGACCCGGCGCGGGGCGGGGTCCTGTGGGTCCCGGACTCGGGCCGGCTGGGTCTGGCCCGGCCGGCGCGGTACGGCCGGCGCGGCCCGTTCCGCGGCGTCGGCCGTCGGGCACGGCGCTTGCCGACCGGCCGAGGCCGACGCCGGTGAGGCGGCCGAGGTCGAGCGCCGGTGAGGCGGCCGAGGCCGGGCGGCCGTGGGCTAGCCGATGCCGGGCGGCGGTGGGTCAGCCGAGGCCGAGCGTCGCCCGGTGGGCGCGCCAGCGGTCCATCAGGCCCAGCATCTCGCCCTGCATGAACTCGAAGAACGCCGCCGTCTCCGCGACCCGCGCTCCGGCGGGCGAATCCTCGCCGAGGCCGGCCGCGCCCTCGCGCAGGGTCTTCTCCCACTGGGTGAGGACCTGGTCGCGCCGGGTGAAGGTCTCGTACCAGAGCTCGTTGTGCAGGACGTACCGGTCCCGTCGCGAGCCCGGTTCGCGTTCGCGGCTGACCATGTTGACCTGCGTCAGGTAGGACACGGCGCCGGAGACCGCCGCCGGACTGATCCGGAGCGCCTCGCCCAGCTCCGCCGAGGTCATCGCGCCCCCGTCGCTGGCGAGCAGCTGCGCGAAGACCCGCGCGGCCATCCGCTGCATCCCGGCCTCGGTCAGCTGGGCCGCGAACCGCTCCACGAACCGGGAGACCGCTCCCTCGTCCCGTGCATCCCGTTCGTCCCGCTCGTCCCGCTCGTCCCGCCCGGTGGCCGCGTCAGCGGTCCCGTCCCCGTCCGTCGTCACCATGTCGTTCGCCACCCTCCTGACTTTACGCGATTCTTGACATTCGTAAGCTTCACAAATTTGTGAAAGCAGCGTACGTTCAGAAACATGACGAAGGCAATCAGCGTCGTCGGCCTCCGCAAGGCCTTCGGCCGCACCCGCGCACTGGACGGGCTCGACCTCTCGGTCACCACCGGCGAGGTCCACTGCTTCCTCGGCCCCAACGGCGCCGGCAAGTCCACGACCATCCGGATCCTGCTCGGCCTGCTGCGCGCCGACTCCGGCGCCGCCCAGCTCCTCGGCGGCGATCCGTGGGCCGACGCGGTCCCGCTCCACCGACGCGTCGCCTACGTGCCCGGCGACGTCACCCTGTGGCGCAACCTCTCCGGCGGTGAGGTCATCGACCTGTACGGGCGGCTGCGCGGCGGCCTCGACCGGGCGCGCCGCGCCGAGCTCGTCGAGCGGTTCGAGCTGGACCCCACCAAGAAGGGGCGTACGTACTCCAAGGGCAACCGGCAGAAGGTCGCTCTCGTCGCCGCCTTCGCCTCCGACGCCGAACTGCTCATCCTCGACGAGCCCACCTCCGGCCTCGACCCGCTGATGGAGGGGGTCTTCCAGAGCTGCGTAGCCGAGGCCCGCGCCGCCGGCCGCACCGTCCTGCTCAGCTCGCACCTCCTCAGCGAGGTCGAGTCCCTATGCGACCGCGTCAGCATCGTCCGCCAGGGCCGCACGGTGGAGACCGGCACCCTCGCCGAACTCCGCCACCTCACCCGTACGTCGATCAGCGCCGAGCTCGCCGGCCCGCCGAACGGCGTGGCGCACCTGCCGGGCGTGCACGACGTCGAGGTGCGCGGGCTGAAGGTCCGTCTCCAGGCCGACACCGACAAGCTGGACGCCGTCCTGCGCTCCCTCACCGCATCGGGCGTGCGCTCGCTGACCGCGACCCCGCCCACCCTCGAAGAACTCTTCCTGCGCCACTACACCGACGGTGAGGCGAACGCGCGATGACGCGACGACCGATGACGCGACGGCCGGCGGCGCGACGGCCGGCGGCGCGCCCGGCAGCGGCGGGGCGGCCGGCGACGGGGAGCCCCGCAGCGCCGGGGCGGCCGGGGGCAGGGCGCACCGGCGCCTTCACGGGCACCGGCGCCCTGCTGCGGCTGGCCCTGCGCCGTGACCGGGTGATGATGCCGGTCTGGGTCCTGGCCACGACGCTCCTGGTGGCGGGCATGCCCGGCTCGCTCGGCAGCGTCTACACCACCGCCGCCGAACGTGCCGAGGTCGCCGCCTCGATGAACGCCAACGGCTCCGTGCGCGCGCTGTACGGCCCGGTCTTCGGTGACACCCTCGGTGGGCTGACCGCTTGGCGCGCCGGGGTCTTCGGCGCGGTCCTCGCGGCTGTCATGAGCCTGATCATCGTGGTCCGGCACACCCGCGAGGAAGAGGAGACGGGACGTCAGGAACTGCTCTCCGCGGCAATGGTGGGCCGTCGCGCTCCGCTGACCGCCGCCGTGCTCGCCGCCCTCGTGGCCAACTCCTGCCTCGCCCTGCTCGTCGCCGGCGGACTCGCCGGGCAGGGAGCGGCGGGCGCCGTCGCGCTCGCGCTGGCCCTCGCCGGAACCGGCATGCTCTTCGCCGGCACGGCCGCCGTCGCCGCCCAGCTGACCGAGAGCGCCCGGGCCGCCAAGGGGCTCACGGCCGCCGTGCTCGGCGCGGCCTTCGTCCTGAAGTCCGCCGGTGACGCCGGAACGCCCGGCGGCCGGTCCGTCCTGACCTGGCTCTCACCGCTCGGCTGGGTGGAGAACGTCCGGGCCTTCGCCGCCGAACGCTGGTGGGTGCTCCTGCTCCTCGCCGCCGCCGTCGGGGCGCAGGTGGGCGCGGGGTACCTGCTGGCCGGGCGCCGCGACGTGGGGATGAGCTTCCTGCCGTCCCGGCCGGGACAGGCCGAGGGGCGGCTGGGTACGGCGGGCGCGCTGGCGTGGCGGCTGCAGCGCGGCTCCCTCGCGGGCTGGAGCGCGGGCTTCCTGGTCGCCGGGACGGTCTTCGGCGCGATGGCGAACGGCGCCGCGGACATCGTCGGCGGCAACGCCAGGACCCGCGAGATCATCGAGCGGATGGGCGGACAGGGCGGGCTCACCGACGCCTTCCTCGCCACCATGGCCGGGCTGTTCGGCATGGTCGCCGCCCTGTACGCGGTATCTGCGGTGCTGCGGCTGAGCGGTGAGGAGTCGGGGCAGCGGGCAGAGCCGCTGCTCGCGAACGCCGTCGGCCGGATCCGCTGGGCCGGCGGCCACCTGGCCGTGGCCTTCGGCGGTTCGGCGCTGCTGCTCCTGCTGGCGGGGCTGGGCCTCGGCCTCGGGCACGGCGGCGAGGCGGGCGCGACGGTCGTGGCCACCCTCGCCCAGCTGCCCGCGGTGTGGGTGATCGCAGCGCTGGCGGCGCTGCTGTACGGTGCGCTCCCCGCGTACACGCCGGCAGCCTGGGCGGTGGCCGGCGGGGCCCTGGCCCTGGGGTGGGTAGGTCCGGCACTGGAGCTGCCCCAAGGGGTGCTGGACCTCTCGCCCTTCGCCCACCTGCCCCGGCTCCCGGGCGCGGATCCCCTCTCCTGGGCCCCGCTGTCGGCCCTGACCGCCCTGGCGGCGGCCCTGACGGCAGCCGGCCTCGCCGCCCTGCGCCACCGCGACCTGACGGCCTAGTGTCGTTCCCCTAGAACTCCACGAGCAGGCGTTCCAGCCCGCGGATGACGTACCCGTCCCGCCACTGCGGCTCCTCCACGAGCCGCAGCGGCGGGATCCCGTCCGCCAGCAGCGCCCCGAAGGACGCCTCCAGCTCCCGCCGGGCCAGCGGCGCCCCCAGGCAGTAGTGGATCCCGGCCCCGAAGGTCAGGTGGGGGTTGTCGGCGCGTGCGAGGTCCAGCACGTCGGGGTCGTCGAAGCGCGCGGGATCCCGGTTCGCCGAGCCGAACAGCAGGGCGACCTCGGCCCCGCGGGGGATCTCGGTGTCTCCGACGCGGATGTCGTCCAGCACCCAGCGCTCGAACATCTGCAGGGGAGTGTCGTACCGCATGAGTTCATCCACAGCTGTGGACAACTTTTCGGGATCGTGGCCGTCGCGGAGCGCGGCGAGCTGAGCGGGGTTGCGGAACAGTGCCCACCACCCGTTGACGGTGGTGTTGACGGTGGCCTCGTGTCCGGCGTTCAGCAGGAGGACGCAGGTGGAGATCATTTCCTGCTCGCTGAGCCGCCCCTCCTCATCGTGGGCGGCGATCAGTCCGGAGATCAGATCCTCCCCCGGGCGGCTGCGCCGCTCGGCGATCAGCTCCCGCAGGTAGGCGCTGAAGTCGATGCCGGCCCGCACCGCACGCCGCGCCGTCTCCTCGTCCGGCCGGAGCTCGAACATTCCGCAGATGTCAGCCGACCAGGGCCGCAACAGCGGCCGGTCCGCCTCCGGCACACCCAGCAGTTCCGCGATCACGGCCACCGGTAACGGCTCGGCGACCGTGGCGAGCAGGTCACCGCCGCCGTCCGCGAGCAGCCGTCCCACCAGTTCCCCGGCCATCCGCTGCACGGCGGGCACGAGCCGCTCCACCGTCCGCGGAGTGAAGGCCTTCGCCACCAGCCTGCGCACCCGCGCGTGTGCGGGATCCTCCAGGTCGAGCAGGCCGTTGCCGTTGAGCACGTGGAACGGCTCGTGCTCCGGCGGCGGAGCCTGTTGCCCGAACTCCTCGTGGGAGAAGCGGTGGAGGTAGGTCCGCCCCAGCCGCCGGTCCCGCAACAGCGCGCTCACATCGGCGTAGTGCGGCACCAGCCACTGCCCGGTGGCCTCGCACCAGATGGCCCGCCCCTGCTCCCTCAACTCCCGGTATGCCGGGTACGGATCGGCGACGAACGCGGCATCCCACGGATCAAAGCCCATCCCCGCAGACTAAGGGCTTCCCACGGCTGACCCTCCGGATCAGGACGGTGTCACGAGACGGGTCTCGTAGGCGAACACCGCCGCCTGCGTCCGGTCCCGCAGGCCCAGCTTGACCAGGATCCGGCTCACATGGGTCTTGATCGTGGATTCCGCGACGATCAGCCGGTCGGCTATCTCCGCGTTGGACAAGCCCTGCGCGATCAGGATCAGCACCTCCGTCTCCCGCTCCGTCAGTTCACCCACCCCCGCCGGATCCGCGAGCTTGCGCGCCTCGGAGATCTTCGAGAACTCCGCGATCAGCCGCTTGGTCACCGAAGGCGCCAGCAGGGCCTCGCCGGCCGCCACCACCCGTACCCCGTCCGCCAGCTGACGGGCCGAAGCGTCCTTCAGCAGGAAGCCGGAGGCTCCCGCCCGCAGCGCCTGGTACACGTACTCGTCGAGGTCGAAGGTCGTCAGGACCAGCACCTTCGCGTCCGTGTCCGCGGCGACGATCTCCCGCGTGGCCTCCAGACCGTTCATCTGCGGCATCCGGATGTCCATCAGGACCACGTCCGGCCGCAGCGCCGCAACCCGCGCGATGGCCTCCCGGCCGTCGACCGCCTCGCCCACCACCTCGATGCCGTCCATGGCGTTCAGCAGAACGGAGAACCCCTCACGGACCATCATCTGGTCGTCGACGATCAGCACCTTGATCGTCATGCCGTCCCTTCCCGCGGCTCCTGCACCTGCTCCGCCCGGTTGCGCACCGGAATGAACACCGCGACCTCGTACCCGCCGGACTCCGTCCCCGCGGCCGTCATCTCCCCCTCCAGCATGGCCACCCGCTCCCGCATCCCGGTGATGCCGTGTCCGGCCCCCGCCGAGGGCCGCACGTCCCCGGTCGGCGCCTCGTTGACGACGCGGATCCCCAGACCGCCCAGCACGTACGAGACCTCCACCCCGGCCGCCGCGCCCGGCGCGTGCCGCAGCGTGTTGCTGAGGGCCTCCTGGATGATCCGGTACGCCGACAACTCCACGCCCTGCGGCAGCTCCCGCACCGCACCCGTGACCGTCTTCTCCACGCTCAGCCCCGCCTCGCGGACATTGGCCAGCAGCCCGTCCAGCGAGGCCAAGGTCGGCTGCGGGGCGTCCGGAGCCTCATAGTCCGCGGAGCGCACCACGCCCAGCACCCGCCGCAGCTCCGTCAGCGCCGCCACCGCGTTCTCCCGGATGGTGACGAACGCCGCCTCCAGCTCCGGAGGCGGGTTCTTCACCCGGTACGGGGCGGCCTCCGCCTGGATCGCCACCACCGACATGTGGTGCGCCACCACGTCGTGCAGCTCCCGCGCGATCGTGGTCCGCTCCTCCAGCAGCGTCCGCTTGTCCCGCTCGACGGCCGTGACCTCCTGCTGCGCGCTCACCTCCGCCCTGGCGTGCCGGCGTATCTGGATGCTGCTCGCGATCACCAGGGCGAACGCCGAGGTCACCGCCATCTCGGGCGCGTTCGACCCCCACTGGCCGTTGAACACCACGGACAGCACCGTGCCGAGGGCGAGAGTCAACGCCCACATCCAGGCCGCCACCCGCGGACCGGTCCGCAGGGTGACCAGAACCATCACCGTGATGTAGGAGACGAAGGCCCCCGGGGTCCAGGGCCAGCTGCTGTCGCCGCCGAGGGCCGCCAGCACCACCGTCATCGCGACGGCCGCCCACCACGCGCCCACCGGCCGCACCAGCGTCATCAAAATGGGAGCCGCGGCTATCAGCCCCATGATGAGCCGGCCCAGATCACCCAGGTAGCTCGACTGCCCCTCCGCCGTGAACAGCACGGCGACGAAGGCCAGCACGCCCACCGCGGCATGCTGCCGCCACGGCGCATACCGGCGTATCCCCCGGGGGAGCCATCGCGTGAAGCGTCCCGGACCGCCCGCCAAGGGCAGCGCCCGGTAGGCGAAGGCATCGGTGACGAGGTCCTGGCGCAGGGTCGCGATCACCTCCGATGCCAGTCGGAATTCAGGCGTCCGGGCTGTCCCCCCGGTGGTCGTCTCGGTCATACACACCACCGTAGGTCTGTACCGCTGTCGTCCGCGTCGCCGCTGAAGGGGATTTCCCGGGGTCCCTCTCAAGTACTACTCGGGTCCGTCAGTAGCCCGCCGGGCGGACCAGGCCGCTCTCGTACGCGAACACCGCCGCCTGCGTCCGGTCCCGCAGCCCCAGCTTCACCAGGATCCGGCTCACATGGGTCTTCACCGTCTGCTCGGCCAGGACCAGGTGCTCGGAGATCTCCGCGTTGGACAGGCCCTGGGCGATCAGCGACAGCACCTCGGTCTCCCGCTCGGTCAGCGCGTCGATCCGGGCCCGCGACGGCGCGCGCGGCGCCCCCAGCCGCGAGAACTCCGCGATCAGCCGCTTCGTGATGTTCGGCGAGAGCAGCGCCTCGCCGGCCGCCACCACCCGGACCGCCTCGGCGAGCTGATCGGCCGAGGCGTCCTTGAGCAGGAAGCCGGAGGCCCCGGCGCGCAGCGCCTCGTACACGTACTCGTCGAGGTCGAAGGTGGTCAGTACGAGCACCTTCACCGCGGCGCCGAGGTCCCGGGTGATCACGGACGTGGCCTCGATGCCTCCCATGCCGGGCATGCGGATGTCCATGAGCACCACGTCCGGGGTCAGTTCGGCGACCTTCGCGACGGCGTCCGCCCCGTCCACCGCCTGCCCCACGACCTCCATGTCGGGCTGGGCGTTGAGCAGCACGGTGAAGCCCTGCCGCACCATCATCTGGTCGTCGGCGATCATCACCTTGATCGGGGTGCTCATGGTGCCTTCTTCGTCTCGGGGCCGTCGCCGGCGGGCGGGCCGGCGGGTGGGTTCCGGGGGTCCATCGGGAGCACTGCGCTGACCTCGTACCCGCCGTCGGGCCGTGGGCCCGCGGCCAGTTCGCCCCCCAGCATGCCCGCCCGCTCCCGCATCCCCAGCAGACCGTGCCCCGCTCCCCGCGAGGGCGCGGCCGGCCGGGTGGGAGCGCTGTTGGCGACACACAGGTGCAGCTCGTGCGGCCCGTACGCGACGCCGACCTCCACCCGGGAACCGGGCGCGTGCCGCAGGCAGTTGCTGAGAGCCTCCTGCACGATCCGGTACGCGGTGAGCTCCACGCCGGGCGCCAGCGGCCGTCGGATGCCCGCGACCGCGGTGGTGACCTCCAGCCCCGCCCCGCGCACGTTGTCCACGAGGCCGTCCAGCTCGGCGAGCGTCGGCTGGGGATGCTGCGGGGCCGCGGGACCGTCGGGCTGCTCGGAGCGCAGCACGCCCAGGACGCGCCGCAACTCCGTGAGGGCCTCCAGCGCGTTCTCCCGAATGCCCGCGAGGTTCTCCTTGAGTTCGTCGGACGGGTCGTCCACGAGGTACGGGGCGACCTGTGCCTGGATGGAGATCACCGACATGTGGTGCGCGACGACGTCGTGCAGTTCACGGGCGATGCGGCTGCGCTCCTCCAGCACGGTGCGCCGGGCCCGCTCCTCCGCGGTGAGGGTCTCCTGCTCGACCAGTTCGCCGCGCGCCAGCCGCAGGGCGCGCAGCGCGTACCCGAGGAGACCGACGAAGCCGAAGAGGACGGTGACCCCCATGGAGGAGATCTGACTCCCGTCCGGACGGAAGGCCAGCTCGGCGGCCCCGGTGAGGGCGACGGAGATGCCGACGACCCATACGGTCACCCGCGGCGTCACCCGGAGGGCGACCAGCAGCAGCACGGGCGCGAACGCGAACGTCCCACCGGGCGTCCAGGGCCAGGTCTGTCCCTGCCCGACGTGATCGTGGATCATCCAGGCGATCCAGCCGGCGGCGAGCAGCGCGAGCCACCAGGCGGCGATCGGGCGGAACATCGCCAGCCAGACGGACAAGGCCGTCAACAGGGCGACGGCCAGCGGCGGGCCGCCCTTGACGTGGTAGTGGTCCATGAGCTGCTCGGTGGTGAGGAATCCGAAGAACACCGCGGCGTAGGCGACCAGTACGTGCGGCAGCCGGGCCAGCCACCGCGGCCGGCCCATCCGGGGCAGCGGATCGCGCCGCAGCGTGAACAGGTCCAGGGCCGACGACAGCCACGGACCTGACCCTTCGGCCGGCGCGGGGTTCCTCGGCCCGGCCGTCGGCACACGTCGATCGTTCACGTCGGTCAGCCTAGGCATGGGTGATCTCCTTGGCGGAAGGGCCGGGGACGCGGCGGCCGGGCCGTTCATGGATGCGGAAGGCCGTCCAGCAGAGTCCCAACGCGGCCGCGAACACCGGCAGCCACAGCAGCCGCGCCGTTGTCCAGCCCAACGAGTCGGGCGCGGTGTGCAGGCCGGGCAGGTCGGCGGAGACCAGCAGCCCGAGGGCCGTGACGGCCATCATGGCGGTCTGGTGCCACAGGAAGATCGTCATGGCGGACAGGTTCAGCAGCGCCACCTTCGCCCAGGCCGCCGGCCTCCGCATGAGCCGGGCCAGCCGGTCGCGGAACAGCAGGGCCAGCCCGCACTGAGCCAGTCCGAACGCGACCGCGGCAAGTGTCGGCGGGTTCAGGTTCGAGACGGCCGCTCCCGGCACGCCCACCATGGACGCCGGATACCCGCCCCACAGGACCAGCGCGGCGGCCCCCGCGGCGCCGGCGGCGACGAGCAGCCGGAGACGGCCGCGCCGGGCGAGAACCCCGCGCGCCCACGCGGCCCCCAGGGTGAAGGGCACCAGCCAGCCCGCGGCGACATTGACCCAGCCGATCCACTCGGGCCCGCCCGCTCCGAAGCGCCACAGGTCGACACCGGCCACCACCGCGGCCGGCCAGACCGGGCTGATCCGGGCCACGAGCGGGGTCGCGGCGGTGAGAGCGGCGAACACCAGCAGGAACCACAGCGGCGACAGGACCAGCTTCACCAGCGTCCGCACGGTGTCCGGCTCCGCGCCGCCGACGAGCATGCCGCCCGCCACGACCGTCCACAGCACGAGCACCGCGGCGACCGGCCGGAACAGCCGGCCCAGCCGCTGCCCGACCCAGGCCCCGTACGAGACGCCCCGCTCGCGCGCCGAGGCGTACCCGAGGGCGGCGACATGGCCGCCGACCAGGAAGAAGACGGCCAGCGTCTGGAACACCCAGGACAACGGCGCCAGCCAGGGCAGGTACGTCAGGGGGCTGGTGCCGCGCAGACCGCCGTCGACGGCGGTCAGAGAAGTGACCAGCCAGTGGCCGAGCACCACCCCGAGGATCGCGAGGGCCCGGAGCCCGTCCACGGCCCGGTCCCGGCCGGCCGGTGTGGCCGCGTCGATGCCCGCCGCCAGAGCGGCCCAGCGGGCGCGGAGCTCAGGCACGGGGAGCCTCCTGCGAGGCAGCGGTACCGAGGACGATGGAGGCCAGGGCGTCGAGCGAACGGGTGCCCGGCTTGAGGTAGTCGCTGTGGCCCCCGCCCCCGGCGGGCCCGCGCCCCGAAGGCGGGATCGACCGGGTCGGTGCCGAAGCCGATCCCCCCGAGCCGGACATGCGGTACGCCGGATATCCAGTCGGCTCCGCCCCGGCCGGCCCAGATCCGGGCGGCGGTCGGCAACTCCGTGGCGGATCCGGCCCCCGTGCCCGGGCTGCCGTAGAAGACCATGTCACCGACCGCGGGGCCCGTCCGGGTCCGGGCGCAGACGACGGAGCCGTAGGAGTGGCACAGCAGCGACAGACGGGAGCCGGGTGCCGCCAGGTCCCGCAACCGGTCGAGGAAGGGAGCCAGTTCCGCAGCGGCCTGGTCGGCCCGGTCCGCGGTCAGCACGGTCGTGCTGACCGTGCCCGGAGTGTCGTACCCGAGCCAGGCGACCACGGCGGAGCGCGGATGCCCGGCCCGGAGCCGCTGCTGGAGGGCCACCGCGCCGGACCGGAACCGCTCGTACGTGTCGAGGGTCGTGTCGGAGCCGGGCACCAGGACGGCGATCCGGTCGGCCGTCTCCAGCTCCCCGAACACCTCCACGGCCCGGCCCCGCCCGCGGCCGTCGAAGGCGAGGAACTGCGCCGCGCCGCCCGCCGCCATGGCCCGCAGCCGGCCGGCCCGGCCGGAGCGGCCGGCGTCCTCGGCCCTCCGGACCGCCTCGGAGAGGTTGTCGCGGTTGGCGGCGTAACGGCTCCGGGGCGGTGCGTCCTGCGCGAACACGGCGGGCGCCGGGGCGGGGACCTGCGCGGAGGCGGCGGCGGACACGGGGACGATCACGGCCGCGGCGACCAGCGATGCCAGCAGCGTCCGGCGCAGCCGCCCACCCGCCCCCACGGCCCGAGCGCCCCCCGCGGCCCGCACCGCACTCCCGCCCGTGCCCGCACCCCCACCCGCACCTGCGCCCGTATCCCCACCCGCGGCTGCATCCGCACCCGCGCCCGTGCCCGCACCTGCGTCCGTGCCCGCACCTGCGTCCGTGCCCGCACCTGCGTCCGTATCCGTCGCCGGTGCCGTCCCCGTGGTCATGATGTGTTCCTCCGGTCGCCGGGAAGGGCCGTCAGCGCCCCTCTCCACCACCGAAGTTAGAAATGCCCGCCCCTCGTCGGCGTCCCGCCGCAGAGCTCTGTTGCTACGTAGCTCTCAGGTATGACAGGGGATACTTCCGAGGCACACCGCCCGCGCCACACACACCCGTACGGAGCTGACCGGTGAACGTCGACGACTTCCGCAGCGACCGCATCGGCAGCGCGCACCGCGGTACCAACCCCACCGTCCTGCGCCGCCTCACCGCAAGCTTCGCGGTCATCGGGGACCGGCAGTTCCTCCCCGGCTACTCGGTCCTGCTGACCGACGACCCGGCCGTGACCCGGCTCTCCGACCTGCCCCGGCCGCGCAGGGCCGCGTACCTCGCGGACACCGACCGGCTGGCCGAGGCCGTCGAGCGGGCCTGCGCACGGCTCGACCCCGCCTTCCGCCGGGTCAACATCGAGATCCTCGGCAACACCGACCCCTACCTCCACGCCCACGTCTGGCCCCGCTACGACTGGGAGCCCGACGACCGCGTCCGGCGACCCGTATGGCTCTACGGGGACGAGTACTGGCACGGCGCGGAGCATGCGCTGGGTCCGCGCCACGACGTCCTGCGCGCGGCGATCACCGAGGAGTTGGACCGGCTCGGCGATGGCGTCGGCCTGATGGCCTGAACCGCTGCGCCCGGCCCCTCACGTCGTCGCGACCCGCACCCCGAAGCCGACGAGGACGACCCCCGTCACCCGGTCCAGCCCCCGCCGCACGCGCGGACGCCGAGCAGGCGGCTCAGTCTGCCGCCAGGGGTTCGACGTAACCCGCCCGCCAGCTGGGGGCGGGGTCCTGGCCGGGGCTGGTCCAGTACTCCCGCGCCTCCACGACCTCCCCGTCGCGCACCGTCCACAGGGAGACGGCCCGGTAGACGACGTGGTCCTGGGGCATCTCCACCTCGGTGACGACGTGGTCCCCGTCGGCCAGGATGCGGAGCACGCGCACCGGCTTCTCGTCGGAGTAGCCGTCGTCGCTGTTCCCGGCGATGAAGTTGGCGCGACCGACGATGCGCTCACCGCTCACGGGCCATTCGATGACGGCGTCCTCGGCGATGAGCCCGGCCACACCGTCCCAGTCGCGTGCTTCGATCCGCTCCCACAGTCGTGCCACTACCCTCAACGGCTCCATGTGCCGCAGTGTCCGGCAGCCCGGCCGCGGGCAACAACCTTTACTTGCAGGCTTATTGACCTCGACACAAACCAACGGTGCCGGTCACTGCCTGCGGTAGTCGAGCGGGGGGCCGTCGCTGCCCGCGAGCTCCCTGCGCAGGGCCCCGTCGGGCAGCAGCCGGAGCCGGCTCCGGCCGCCCGCGGTGCAGGTCGGCGGGGCGCCCGAGGTGACGGTGGAGGCGTCCAGCTCCACGGGATCGGACCCGCTCTGCAGGGGCGCGGTCCAGGCGCAGGCGAATCCGGGGTCCTGGACGGACAGGGACATGACCGGGTCTCCGGTGCCGCCGGGCGCGAGGGTGAGCCGCCAGGTCTGGCTGCCGCGGACGGCCTGCCAGGTGCCCACGTACGCCTCCGGCAGGCCGCCGCCCACCGGGGCCGGAGACGGCGCGGATCCCATGGCGGAGGCAGAGGCGGAACCCGATACGGAACCCGATGCGGAACCCGATGCGGAACCCGGTACGGAACCCGATACGGAACCCGGAGCCGGGGCCGTCCCCGAGCCCGTGGTCGAAGGCGTACGGGAGCTCGTGACGGGCGGCCGGGGATCCTCGGCCCCGCTCATGACCGCGTACACGGTGCCGGCCGACAGGCCCGCGACGACCGCGGCGACCGCGAGGAGCAGCGCCGTCGAGGCGGTCCGGGGCCGGGCTGGACGTGCCGGTTCCGGGGCGGGGTGCGCGGAGTACGAGGGCGGCAGCGGCGGCGGCGCGGGCACCGCGCGGTCCGGCCCGGCGTCCTCACGGTCCAGCAGCTGTACGGCGTGCCGCCCGAGCCGGGCCACCAGTGGGGCCGGCAGCCAGGGTTCCAGGGCCCTCCCGTCGGCCACGGTGCCGTCGGCGCCCACCCGGCCCAGCAGCTCCGCGGGCCCGGGCCGCGCGCCGGGATCCGGGTGCAGGCAGTCCCGTACGAGGCCGAGCAGCTCGGCCGGTACGCCCGCCAGGTCGGGTTCCGCCCCGGTGCTGCGCAACAGGAGCGTCGCGAGGCCGCCGGGCTGTTCCGCGTCCCCGAAGGGCAGCCGCCCGGTGGCCGCGTACGCCAGGACCGCGCCGAGGCAGAAGACGTCGCACGCGGCGGTCACCGGTTCGCCGCGGAGCTGCTCGGGAGCCATGAAGCCGGGGGAGCCGACGACTTCGCCGGCCCGGGTCGGGCCGGTGTCGTACCCGGAGGGGACGCGGGCGATGCCGAAGTCGATGACGCGCGGCCCGTCGAGGGTGATCAGCACGTTCGAGGGCTTCAGGCCGCGGTGGACGATGCCGGCGCGGTGGATGTCCTGGAGGGCGTGCGCGAGGCCCGCGGCGAGGATCCGCACGGAGCGGTCCGGCAGCGGGCCGAAGTCGTGGGCCACGACCCGGCGCAGGCTCGGCCCGGCGACGTAGTCGGTGGCGAACCAGGGGGTCGGTGCCTCGGTGTCGGCGTCGAGGACCGGGGCGGTCCACTCGCCGCCGACCCGACGGGCCGCGGCGACCTCCTGGCGGAACCGGATGCGGAACTCTTCGAGGGAGTCCGTGCCGGGGTGGACGAGCTTGACCGCGACGGTCCGGCCGCGGTCGGAGCGGGCGAGGTAGACCTGGGCCATGCCGCCCGCGCCGAGACGGGAGAGCAGACGGTACGGGCCGATGCGGTGCGGGTCGTGCGGATGCAGTTGTTCCATGGCCGGGTGGTCCTCCCCCTGCGGGCCGAACAGCTCCGCCGGGAAAGACGGTTGGGGGCGCTCGCCGGTTGCCTGCCGGGGTCCCCCGCACGGGTTGTCCTCCGCCCTCGAACCCCAGTGCGCGAACCCCCGCCGCTCGGGCCCCCAGTGCGCGAACCCCCCGGCGCTCGAACCCCAGTGCGCGGGCCCCGGCTCCCCGGACCGCCGGGCCCCGAAGGCCTCAGATCTCGTCCGGCTCTCCCGGCCCTCCCGGCCCTCCCGGACCGTCCGGATCCGACGGATCGCGCGGTGCGGGCAGTGTGTCCAGGGCCGCGGCGAGCCGCTCCAGGACCCGCACCGTCTCCGCGAAGGCCGTGTCACCCAGCTCCGCCGCCAGGCGGGCGGCCATCGCCGAGTGGCCCGGGGTGATCCGGTCCACCGCCACGCGGCCCTCCGCCGTCGGCCGCAGCAGCTTCGCCCGCCGGTGCGCGGGGTTCGGCGCGTACTCCGCGAGCCCCTTGGCGACGAGCAGGTCCGCGATGCGCTGGACGCTCTGCCGGGTGATCCCCATGCTCCGGGCGATCCCCGCGACCGGCAGCGGCTCCCGCAGCACCGCGCCCAGCACCTGCCACCAGGCGGCGGTCAGTCCGGCGGGCCGTGCCAGCTCCTCGGAGAGGGAGAGGAACTGGCCGTTCAGCCGGAACACCCCGAGCGCGGTGCGGCTCAGCAGGTCCTGCCGGGTGCGGGTCGACCCGGCCGCGGGCGACAGCGGATCAAGCATCGCCGGCCGCCGATGCCGCCATCAGGACCGGGTACGCGCTCTCGTCCGAGTGGTGGAAGAGGCCGTACCAGGCGTCCAGGACGTCCGGCTTGTAGACGTCCAGGCGGGCGAAGACCTCGCGTGCGAACGCGACCGGCTCCGTCGGACCGGCCGTGATCAGGTCCCCGTCGGTCACGGCGTCGGCGTCGACGTACTTCTCGGCGCCCCCGTAGCCGGGCTGCTCCGCCAGGTAGAAGGAGACCGCGCTGGTGTGCGCCCGGTCGTCCAGCAGGCCTTCGCGGGCGAGACCGGCGGTGGCTCCGCAGATCGCCGCGACCGGCACTCCGGCGGCCAGGAACTCCCGGGCCTTCACGGCGAAGGGGGCCAGGTCGTCGCTGGTGTCCCACAGCGAGGCGCCGGTGAGGATCAGCAGCGAGGAGTCCTCCGGTCGCAGATCGGCGAGCCCCAGGTCAGGCTGGATGCGGACGCCGCCCATCGTGGTGACCGGCGTCCCGGCGGCGAAGCCGACCGTCCGGACGACGTGGCCCCGCTGGGTGAGGTGTGCGGTGGTGTGGCCGGTCTCCCAGTCCGCGTACGTGTCGTAGACCGCGAGGTGGACGGGCTTGCGTGCGGCGGTCTCGCTCATGATGTGTCGCCTCCGGCGTCGGGTGGTGCCTGGTGCGTGGTGCGTGGTGCGGGGTGCGTGGTGCCTGGTGTGCGTGGTGCCTGCGGCGCCCGCGGGAACGTCCACGAAAAGCGCCTATGACAAGAGACTGTCATAACGACAGGATGCTGTCAACATGGCAGGTGGGTGCTCCGGCGGCGCAGACAGACTGCCGAGACCGGCCCGCCACCCCCATACAGTCCGCCGATATCCCTCCCCACCTGCGCACTTCTAGCGTGGCGCCATGACCCCTCATGTCACCCCGCACACCCTTGCCGCCGTGAAGGACGCAGACCGGAAGCACGTCTTCCATTCCTGGTCCGCCCAGGCCCTGATCGACCCGCTCGCGGTCGCGGGGGCCGAGGGCTCCTACTTCTGGGACTACGAGGGCAAGCGCTACCTCGACTTCTCCTCCCAGCTGGTGAACACCAACATCGGCCACCAGCACCCCAAGGTCGTCGCCGCGATCCAGGAACAGGCCGCGCGCCTGTGCACCCTCGCGCCCGGCTTCGCCGTCGACGTCCGCTCCGAGGCCGCACGCCTCATCGCCGAGCGGACCCCCGGCGACCTGGACAAGATCTTCTTCACCAACGGCGGCGCCGAGGCCGTCGAGAACGCCGTCCGCATGGCCCGTCTGCACACGGGCCGCGCCAAGGTGCTCTCCACCTACCGCTCGTACCACGGCGCCACCGCCGCCGCGATCAACCTGACCGGCGACCCGCGCCGCTGGCCGTCCGACACGGCCGCCGCCGGCGTCGTGCACTTCTGGGGCCCGTACCTCTACCGCTCCGCCTTCCACGCGACGACCGAGGCCGAGGAGTGCGAGCGCGCCCTCGCCCACCTCGCCGACACCATCGCCTTCGAGGGGCCGCAGTCGATCGCGGCGATCATCCTGGAGAGCGTCCCCGGCACCGCCGGCATCATGGTCCCGCCCCCCGGTTACCTCGCGGGCGTCCGCGAGCTCTGCGACCGCCACGGCATCGTCTTCGTCCTCGACGAGGTCATGGCCGGCTTCGGCCGCACCGGCACGTGGTTCGCCGCCGACCACTGGGACGTCACCCCCGACCTGATCACCTTCGCCAAGGGCGTCAACAGCGGCTACGTGCCGCTCGGCGGCGTCGCCATCTCGGCCGCCGTCGCCGAGACCTTCGCCACCCGCCCCTACCCCGGCGGACTGACGTACTCCGGCCACCCCCTGGCCTGCGCCGCCGCCGTCGCGACGATCACCACCATGGAGGAGGAGGGCGTCGTCGAGCACGCCGCCCACCTGGGTGAGAACGTGATCGGCCCGGCGCTCGCCGAGCTCGCCGAGCGCCACCCCTGCGTCGGAGAGGTCCGCGGCCTCGGCGCCTTCTGGGCCCTGGAACTCGTACGCGACAAGGAGACGCGCGAGCCGCTCGTCCCGTACAACGCGGCCGGTGCGGACAACGCCCCCATGGCCGAGTTCGCGGCGGCCTGCAAGGCCTCCGGCCTGTGGCCCTTCGTCAACATGAACCGCACGCACGTGGTCCCCGCCTGCACCATCACCGAGGCGGAGGCGAAGGAGGGCCTGGCCCTGCTCGACGACGCGCTGACGGTCGCCGACCGCCACACCACCGCCTAACGGGCGGGCCGGACGGCGCGGCCGGAAGCGGTGGTGCGCGTGGCCGGACGGCGGTGGTGCGGCGTGGCCGGTTCGAGCCGGTGTGATTCTCGTCTTCACAGCGGGTCGGATCCGCACATAACCACCACCAACCGTCCGGTTTCGGCCTCGGTGCCTGGCCTATGGTGTCCGGAGCTCTACGACAGGAGACGGACCCCTATGCCAGGCAGCGGCGCTGTCACCCGCACCACACTTCGCCAGCAGATAGCGGACGCGCTGCGTGACGAGGTGCTCGCGGGACGCCTGCCTCCGGGGACCGAGTTCACCGTCAAGCAGATAGCCGAGCAGTACGAGGTCTCCGCGACCCCGGTGCGCGAGGCGCTCGTGGACCTCTCGGCCCAGGGGCTGCTCGAACTGGTCCAGCACCGCGGCTTCCGGGTGCGGGTCTTCACGGTCGACGACTTCCGCGGCATGATCGAGGCGCGTGCGCTGGTCGTGGACGGCATCTTCCGCCGGCTCGCGGAACGGGGCACGGCCCCCGGCTCCGGCGAGATGCTGGTGTCGGTGCGCCGCCGCGGCGAGGAGGCGCGCAGGGCGGCCGAGAGCGGCTCCCTGGAAGTACTGATCGGCTACGACCTGCGCTTCTGGCGGGAACTGAGCGGGCTCGTGGCCAACACCTACATCACCGAGTTCCTGCACCGCATCCGCGTGCAGTGCTGGGTCTTCGCCGTCCCCCACCTCCAGCGCGAGGAGCAGCTGCGCGAAGCGCTCTGGGACGGACACAGCGCTCTGGTCGACGCCGTGACGCTGGCGGACGCCGACGCGGTGCGCCGCATCGTGCGGGGCTACAACGAGCACGCCCTGGCCTGGGCCGCCCGGCTCTGACTCCCGGGGGCCTCCCGCGCCCGTAGTTCTGCGCACCCCTTCGCGGAGGGTGTCCGGCACACTACGCTGGCGGCATCGGCGACAACGACTGATCGGAGGCCGAGTGGCCTGTGACCTGTGGCTGGTCCCCCTTGTCGACGTGCTGTGCCACAGCCCCGACAACCCCTTCGCGGAAGAGATCGCCTCGTACGACAAGGCGCTGGGTGAGGCCGGACTCCCGTCCGTGCCCGTGTTCGCGTACATGCCGGGTCTGAGCGGGGACGTCGCCCCGGTCGCCGGTTTCGACTACGACGCCCTCCATTTCCTGAGACGGGCCTATCTGCTCCAGCTCTGCGGACTGCCGGTGACCCCGGTGGACGAGCTGGGCGGGGACTACGAGCAGCTGCTGGAGATGTTCGAGCCCACCGCGCAGCAGTCGCACCTGGTGTGGCACTACGACCACGCGGGCGCCTACGTGCCCGTCGACTTCCCGGCGCCGCTGGCGAACGAGGAGCTGCTGGCCGGCGGCGGACCGCTGGGGTCCGCACAGGGACTGCTGCGGGAGCTGCTGTTCGTCGCCCCCGCCATCGGGATAGACCCGGGGAACCCGCCTGCGGCGCCGGCGCCGCCGGGGCGGCCCACGTCCCTGGAGGAGCCCGCGGGACCGATCCCCTACGACGGCAGCCCCTTCGCCCGCGAGCGGCACGTCTGGCTGGGACTGCACGCGGCGGCGACGCGCAGTCTCGGACAGGGCTCGATGATCATCTTCAGCTGACCGGGGGCGGGGCGGCCCTGCCCCGCCGCCGCGGCCGGATCAGCGCGGCTGCTCCGGCGGCCGCTGGCGCGGCATGTTGGGGCGGGTGCCCGGCGGCAGCGGGAAGCGGGCCGGCGGGACGTACGCGTCCGCGCGCGCCCCGGGGCCCCCCAGCGACTGCATCACCAGCGGCGCCGGTCCGGACCGGAACTCCACCATCCAGTCCGCCGTCTCCGACCGGACCAGCTCCGTGATGTCCTCGGAGAAGCGGCGCAGCACGGTCAGGCACCGCTCGGCGGCCTCGCTGGCGGTGCCCTCGGTGGGACCGAGCACCTCGCGGACGTTCTCGGACGCCCAGTCGAACTGGAGGGTCTGGAGCCTGCGCTGCACCGCCTGGGCGGTGGCCACGTCCCGCATCCACCCCGACGTCAGCCCGAAGAACCGGTCGCAGGCCAGCGCGGCCGCGCCCAGCAGCAGGGCCAGGTACCCGTACGTCGATCCGCCCGGCGCCGACCCCGTCAGTTCCAGAACCGGCATCGCGGCGCCGGTGACGGCCCCCAGGGCCGCGCCGACACGCAGGACGCGCGCCCCGCGGCGCTTCCACGCGCGGTCGGAGAGGTACCACTCGGCCGTGCGCAGCGCGTCGGCCTCGACCCGCCGGTAGAGCTCGTCGAGCCGCTCGGCGGGCTCCCCCCAGTCCCCGAGGGGGAAGGGCCGTCCGGTCAGATCGCCCGCCGGCATCGGCCCGCCGCCTTCCTCCCGGGGATCCCGGGGTGGCCCCTCGGGCTGCATCTCGGGCTGGCTCACCCGGCACTCCCTCTGCCTGCGCTGACGTGTGGTGGTGCGCGTGTGCGCAATGATGCGCATGCTCTTCCTACCTTCGAATGGCGGGCGATGGACAACGAATCCCGCGATTTCCGCTCGCAAGGAGGGCTCCATCAGGTACGCGCACGCCCCGACTCTCACTCGAAAGAGTTGGTCCTCACGGCGTAGGGCGCGGCGCGCGGGGAGCACGTAGGCTCGGATTGACCAAGCGTTCCGAAGGTCTCGGGGCCGCGAAGGTCCCGACGGTACCGACGTACGGAAGTGAGTGCCCTGTGATTCCCGGTGGTGGCCAGCCCAACATGCAGCAGCTGCTCCAGCAGGCCCAGAAGATGCAGCAGGACCTCGCCGCGGCCCAGGAGGAGCTGGCGCGGACCGAGGTGGAGGGCCAGGCCGGCGGCGGCCTGGTCAAGGCGACCGTCACGGGCTCCGGCGAGCTGCGCGCGCTGGTGATCGACCCGAAGGCGGTGGACCCGCAGGACACGGAGACGCTCGCCGACCTCGTGGTCGCGGCGGTCCAGGCCGCCAACGAGAACGCCCAGGCGCTCCAGCAGCAGAAGCTGGGCCCCCTCGCGCAGGGACTGGGCGGCGTCAGCGGGATTCCCGGGCTGCCGTTCTAGCAGTACCCTCCAGCGTTCCCGTTCCCGTTCCCGTTCCCGTTCCACCCGCATCCGCTCCATCCGACGAAAGAAGGCAGTCCGTTGTACGAAGGCGTGGTCCAGGACCTGATCGACGAACTGGGCAGACTGCCCGGCGTCGGGCCCAAGAGCGCGCAGCGGATCGCCTTCCACATCCTGCAGGCCGAGCCCACCGACGTCCGCCGCCTCGCGCACGCGCTGCTGGAGGTCAAGGACAAGGTCCGCTTCTGTGCCGTGTGCGGGAACGTGGCGCAGGAGGAGCGGTGCGGCATCTGCCGCGACCCGCGCCGGGACGCGACGGTCATCTGTGTCGTCGAGGAGCCGAAGGACGTGGTCGCGATCGAGCGGACCCGCGAGTTCCGGGGCAAGTACCACGTCCTCGGCGGCGCGATCAGCCCGATCGAGGGCGTCGGCCCGGACGACCTGCGCATCCGCGAGCTGCTGGCGCGCCTGGCGGACGGTGAGGTGACCGAGCTGATCCTCGCCACCGACCCGAACCTGGAGGGCGAGGCGACCGCCACCTACCTCGCCCGCATGATCAAGCCCATGGGCCTGAAGGTCACCCGCCTGGCCAGCGGGCTCCCCGTCGGGGGAGACCTGGAGTACGCGGACGAGGTCACGCTGGGGCGGGCCTTTGAAGGAAGGCGACTTCTCGATGTCTGACGCAACGCTGCACGCACTCGGCCAGGACCCGGACGACTTCGCCGCCTCGATCGCCGACCAGATCGAGTCGTTCATCGTCGCGGTCACCGAGGTGGCCAAGGGTGAGGACCCGGACAGCGCGGTGCCCTTCCTCCTCCTGGAGGTGTCGCAGCTGCTGCTCGCGGGCGGCCGGCTGGGCGCGTACCAGGACGTGCTGCCCGACGAGCGCTACGAGCCCGACCTCGGCCCGGAGCCGGACGTCGACGAGCTGCGCGAGCGCTTCGCGCACATGCTGGAGCCCGTCGACGTGTACTCGGAGGTCTTCGACCCCTACGAGCCGCGCAAGGCGCCGGTCGCGCACCGGATCTCCGACGACCTGGCGGACGTCGTCGCCGACCTGCGACACGGCCTCATCCACCACCAGGCCGGCCGGATCACCGAGGCGCTGTGGTGGTGGCAGTTCTCGTACTTCACCAACTGGGGCCCGACGGCCTCGGCGACCCTGCGCGCCCTTCAGTCGCTGATCGCGCACGTGCGCCTCGACCAGCCCCTCGCCGCCCTGGACGGCCTCGACACCGACGAGGACCTGACCGAGGACGACCTCGCCGAACAGGCAGGCCAGGTCATGGCGGAGGAACTCGGCGGCCTGGGCCGCAGGTGACCGCTGCGGCGCGGGAACCCGGACTTTGATCTTTTCGTCTCATGATGTGGTACGAGGCGGTCGGATCGCGGTCGCTCGTTAGACTGCACCAGCAATGAGACGGACTGAGCGAGGAGCGCACGTGGGCCTTGTCGTGCAGAAGTACGGAGGCTCCTCCGTAGCCGATGCCGAGGGCATCAAGCGCGTCGCCAAGAGGATCGTGGACGCCAAGAAGAACGGCCACCAAGTGGTCGTGGTGGTCTCCGCGATGGGCGACACGACGGACGAGCTGATCGATCTCGCCGAGCAGGTTTCACCCATGCCTGCCGGGCGCGAATTCGACATGCTGCTGACCGCCGGAGAGCGGATCTCCATGGCCCTGCTGGCCATGGCGATCAAAAACCTGGGCCACGAGGCCCAGTCGTTCACCGGCAGCCAGGCAGGCGTCATCACCGACTCGGTCCACAACAAAGCGCGCATCATCGATGTCACGCCGGGCCGTATCCGCACCGCGCTGGACGAGGGCAACATCGCCATCGTCGCCGGCTTCCAGGGCGTGTCCGCGGACTCCAAGGACATCACCACCCTCGGCCGGGGCGGTTCAGACACCACGGCCGTGGCGCTCGCCGCGGCGCTGGACGCCGAGGTCTGCGAGATCTACACCGACGTCGACGGCGTCTTCACCGCGGACCCCCGCGTCGTGAAGAAGGCCAGGAAGATCGACTGGATCTCCTCCGAGGACATGCTGGAGCTCGCGGCCTCCGGTTCCAAGGTGCTCCTGCACCGCTGCGTCGAGTACGCCCGCCGCTACAACATCCCGATCCACGTCCGCTCGTCCTTCTCCGGACTGCCGGGCACCTGGGTCAGCAACGAGAATCCGCAAGGGGACGCGCAGGTGGAGCACGCCATCATCTCCGGAGTCGCTCACGACGTCTCCGAAGCCAAGATCACGGTCGTCGGCGTCCCGGACAAGCCGGGCGAGGCCGCGGCGATCTTCCGCGCCATCGCGGACGCCGAGATCAACATCGACATGATCGTGCAGAACGTCTCCGCGGCCTCCACGGGCCTCACCGACATCTCCTTCACGCTCCCCAAGGCCGAGGGCCACAAGGCCATCGACGCCCTGGAAAAGGCGAAGGCCGCGATCGGCTTCGACTCCCTGCGCTACGACGACCAGATCGGCAAGATCTCCCTGGTCGGCGCCGGCATGAAGACCAACCCGGGCGTCACCGCCTCGTTCTTCCAGGCGCTGTCCGACGCGGGCGTCAACATCGAGCTGATCTCCACCTCGGAGATCCGCATCTCGGTCGTGACCCGCCAGGACGACGTCAACGAGGCCGTCCGCGCCGTGCACACGGCCTTCGGCCTCGACTCCGACAGCGACGAGGCGGTCGTCTACGGAGGCACCGGACGATGACTGCCCCCCGGTCGACCCCGGCTCCGGCACTCGCCGTCGTCGGGGCGACCGGAGCGGTCGGCTCGGTCCTGCTCCGGATGCTGTCCCAGCGGGCGGACGTCTGGGGCGACATACGCCTGATCGCCTCCGTGCGCTCGGCCGGCCGCATGCTGTCCGTCCGCGGGCAGGAGTGCGAGGTGCTCGCCCTCACCGAGGACGCCTTCGACGGCCTCGGCCCGGGCGACGTCGCCGTCTTCCTGACCCCGGCCGACATCTCGGCCCGGTGGGCCCCCGTCGTCACCACGCGCGGCGCGGTCGTCGTCGACCAGTCCGCCGCCTTCCGGGACGATCCGGAGGTGCCGCTCGTCGTACCCGAGGTCAACGCCCACACGGCGCGGATCCGGCCGCGCGGGATCGTCGCCGCTCCGGACACCGTCACCGCCGCGATGATCGCCTCCCTGGGCGCGCTGCACGCCGAGTACGGCCTGACCGAGCTGGCGGTCTCCACGTACCAGGCGGCGAGCGCCGCCAGCCGGGCCGGCGCCGAGACGCTGCGCCGCCAGCTGTCGCTGGTCGCCGGCACCTCCCTGGGCGAGCAGCCCGGCGACGTGCGCCGTGCCGTCGGCGAGGACACGGGCCCCTTCGCGGCGCCCGTGGCCCTCAACGTCGTCCCGTGGTGCGGCGATCTGGACGAGGACGGCTGGTCCTCGCACGAGCTGGCCGTACGGGCGCAGACCCGCCGGATCCTCCAGCTTGAGGCGCTGCCGGTGTCGGTGACGTGCGTCCGGGTGCCGGTGCTGACCGGGGACTCGCTGACGGTGCGGGCCGGTTTCCAGAACGAGGTGAAGGCCGCGCAGGCCCGGGAGATCCTGGAGGCCGCGCCCGGCGTGGTGCTCGTGGACGACCCCGCGGCGGGGGAGTTCCCCACGCCCGTGGACGCCGCCGGGACGGATCCTGCCTGGGTGGGGCGGGTGCGGGCCTCGCTCGACGACCCCTACGCCCTGGAGTTCTTCGTCTGCGCCGACAATCTCCGTCAGGGGGCGGCGCTGAATGCCACACGGATCGCGGAACTGATCGCAGGTGAATTTGCGTAATTCGCTTTGTAGGATCGGTGCCGATCCCTTGATCAAGGTGATGGCCCGACTGCCGTTTCGCTGGACGGGGCAATCGGGAAGAGCGGGTACGCATGAGCGCAATACGGATTTCTCTGCCGAGGGTTCCACGCGCGTACAACCCTGACGGGCGGACGCGTGTCCTACAGGCGTGGCAGAGGCACTGCTCGAACTGGCCGTCCCACCGGCACGCACGGGGATCCTCCCGCCGCGCCGGGGCTTCCGCACGCCCGGCGGCGGTCTTCCCGTGATCGTTCCCGTCCCGCCGACGGGGACCCCCGAGGCCCCCGCACGGACCGCGGCACCCCTTCCGGGCGGCCTCGTGCCCACGCAGCGCGACAGAGCCGAGGACGACGGTAGCGGCACGGACGACGCGGCCGAAGCCGTTGTGACCGACCGGCCCGCGACGGACGGGCCCGCCACGGACGGGCCCGCCACGGACGGGCCCGCGACCGACGGGGCCGCGACGGCCGGGCCCGCGACCGAAGCGGTCGCCGACGTGGTGGCCGGAACGACCGTCGACCACCTCACGGCGACCTACCAGGCGCACTACCGCTCCCTCCTCGGCCTCGCCGCGCTGCTCCTCGACGACACCGCCTCCTGCGAGGACGTCGTGCAGGAGGCGTTCATCCGGGTGCACTCGGCCCGCAACCGGGTCCGCGACCGCGAGAAGACCCTGGCGTACCTGCGCCAGACCGTCGTGAACCTCTCCCGTTCCGCCCTGCGCCGGCGCATCCTCGGCCTCAAGCTGCTGTCGAAGCCCATGCCGGACATGGCGAGCGCCGAGGAGGGCGCCTACGACCAGCTGGAACGGGACGACCTGATCAAGGCGATGCGGGGGCTCCAGCGCCGCCAGCGCGAGGTGCTGGTGCTGCGCTACTTCGCGGACATGACGGAGTCCCAGGTCGCCGAGACCCTCGGAATATCGCTCGGCTCGGTCAAGGCGTACGGATCGCGGGGGATTGCCGCGCTGCGGGTGGCGATGGAGGCTGCGCAGTCATGATGGACGACCACACGGCGCCCGGCGGCGCGAGCGGCGAAGAGGAACTGCGCATCCTCCTGCGCGGCGCCGTGGAGGGCCTGCAGCCCTCCGAGGACGCGCTGGAGCGGCTGCGGTGCGCCGTCCCGGCGCGCCGGGCGCGCAGGCGCCGGGCCGTCGTCGGCGCGGCCGCGGCCGCGCTGCTCGCCGGGACCGCGATCCCGGCCGCCCTGCACCTGAGCGGCGACGGCGGTACGTCCGCGGACCGCCAGGCCATGGCCGGGCACGAGGCGCAGTCCGGTGCCAAGCAGGACGGCGCGTCCGACCCGCACCAGAACGGATACGGGTCCTACCCGAAGGCCGGCGGCTCCGTCGGCGGCTCCCCCGACACGGGCGGCGCCACCGGGCAGCCGGACCCCTCGCAGGGCGGTGTCCCGACGGGCGGCCTGACGTCGGGCCCGGCGGGCACCGGCGCCTCGGGCGGGCCCGCCGGCTCCGCGGCCGGCACGGGAGCGGGGCCGGGCCCCATGCCGCCGGTGGCCGCGCCGGGCGTGCCCGGGTGCGGTGCCGAACAGCTGGGCGTCGTGGGCTTCGTGCGCAATCCGGAGGGCGACGGCCGGGTTGCGGGCGGTTTCCGGGTCACCAACGTCTCGTCCCAGGGCTGCGCGGTCACCGGCCGGGACACCGTGACCGCGGCTTCCGCGTCGGTCGCGTCGGTCGGCCCGGGCTCCGGGGTCGCCGTGGTCGGCCACACCGCGGGCGGCCCAGGCAGCGGCCTGCTGCCCGACCCGTCGGCGGAGGCGTCGGTGGTGGTGCTCCCGCCGAACAAGTCCTACGAGGTCCGCTTCGCGTGGGTGCCGCCGGGCCAGCCCTGTACGGCGAGCGCCTCGGACGGGTCCGGCAAGCCCCCGCAGACCGGCACGGCCGGCACCTCGGCGGGCGCGGGCAGCGGCGCGGCGTCGGAGCCCCGGACGGGCACGGCACCGAGCGTCGTCGAGGTGTCCCACACCCCGCCGGCGAGCGGCGCGCCGACGACGCGGACGTCCATCCCCGACGCCTGCGGCGGAACGGTCTACCGGACGGGCGCGATCCCGATCGACGACTGACCCTCCGCGCCGCCGGCGTCGGCCCCAGTGCCGGCGCCGGCGTCCGCGGCGCGGGAGGACGGGTCGAGCAGGCCCGCCTCAGCGTCGCGGAGGGTCTCCACCTCGCGGCGGTAGAGCCGGAACCACATGAAGAGCACGAAGCCGACGAAGACGAACCATTCGCCGGTGTAGCCGAGGTTCTGGAAGGCCTTCAGGTCGAGACCGGTGTTGGTCGGAGCCTGCGCGGGCACCGGAAGCATCCCGTCCATCGGCGTCTGAACGGTCAGCCAGGCGTCGTACAGGTCGTGCGGGACGAGGTTGACCAGCGTGGCCGCCGCGATCACACCGAGCTGCCCGGCGGGCAGACCGCCCTGCGCGTGGACCCCCTTCGTGCCCGCGTTTTCCGAGGCCTGCAGGGCGCCCGTCACCTCGACCCGGCCGGTCGGCGCGGCCGGTGCCCTGGCGGGGTCGGCCACCCCCGGCAGCCAGCCCCGGACCACCGGGACGGCCTTGCCGGAGTCGGTCTTCAGCAGGGTCAGGACGTAGAAACCGGACGCGCCGTCCAGCCGCCGCTCGGGCACCAGCATCTGTTCGCCGTACTCACCGGACGCGGAAGCCAGCCGTCCGGAGGTCTGCGTGTCGACCGGGAGCAGCGAGTCCAGCGGGGCGGCCACCTGGTCCACGGGCCGTTCGGCGGTCGCTTCCCGGTGGCTGTCGACGCGTGCCTCGAACCGGCCGAGCTGCCAGGTCCCCATGAACAGGCAGAAGGGGACCGCGAGCGCGACGAAGACGTTGATCCCCCACCACCGCGGGGTCAGGAGAAACCGGTGCACCCCACCACGGTACGGGGGGTGCACCGGACACCCGCCCTCAGGGTCGGGCGGGCAGGTGCTTCAGCGCGAACTCCAGCTCCATCCGGACCTGCTTGATCCGCTCCTCCACGACCAGCGAGCCGTGCCCCGCGTCGTAGCGGTACACCTCGTGCACCGCCCCGCGCGCCACGAGCCGGTCCACGTAGTGGTCGATCTGCCGGATCGGGCAGCGCGGATCGTTGACGCCGGCCGCGATGTACACGGGGGCCGTCACCCGGTCCACGTACGTCAGCGGCGAGGACGCCTCGAAGCGGTCCGGGACCTCCTCGGGCGTGCCGCCGAAGAGCGTGCGGTCCAGGGCCTTCAGCGCCTCCATCTCGTCGTGGTAGGCCGTCACGTAGTCCGCGACCGGTACGGCGGCCAGCCCGACCGCCCACGCCCCGGGCTGCGTGCCCAGGCCGAGCAGCGTCAGGTACCCGCCCCAGGAGCCGCCCGACAGGACCAGGCGCGCCGGGTCCGCGAGGCCGGAGGAGACCGCCCACGCGCGGACCGCCTCGATGTCCTCCAGCTCGATCAGGCCGACCCGGTGCTTGAGGGCGTCGGTCCACGCGCGGCCGTAGCCCGTCGAGCCCCGGTAGTTGACCCGGACCACCGCGAAGCCGTGGTCCAGCCAGGCCGCCGGCGCCGCGGCGAAGGCGTCGCTGTCGTGCCAGGCCGGACCGCCGTGGATCTCGAAGACCGTGGGGAAGGGGCCCTCGCCGCGGCCCGCGGGACGCTGCACGAGCGCGTGGATCCGGCCCCCCGGACCCTCCACCCAGGCGTCCTCCACCGGCAGGGAGCCCGGCGGCCGGAAGCCCGGCGGGTCCAGGACGACACCCCCCGCGGTGGACCGTACCGCCGAGGGCTCGGCGGCCGAGGACCACAGGTACTCCACCGTCCCGTCGGGCCGCGCGGTGGCGTCGCTCACCGTCCCCGGCGGCGTGTCCACGCGTACGAGGTCCCCCGCGGCCAGGTCGTAGCGCCACAGCTCGCTGCGCGCCTCGAAACCGTGCGCGATCAGCAGCGCGGAGCCGTCCGGATACCACTCGGCGCTGACGTCGCCCGGCAGGTCGATCGCGAGGTCCTGCTCGGTGCCGGCCACCACGTCCCACACCAGCGGCTCCCAGCGGCCGCGCCGCTGGTGGCCGATGAGCAGCCGCGTGTCACCGGCGACGGGGGCGAAGCCGAGCACCTCCAGGCCGAGCTCCTCCGTCCCCCCGCACGAGTCGTCCAGCTCGGCGACCGTGGCCCCGTCCACGGTGAGGACCCGCAGCGCCGAGTGCATGGCGTCGCCGTGCTCGGTGTGCTCGATCGCCACGAGCGTGCCGTCGTAGGACAGGTCGCCGACGCCGGCGGACTCGCGGTGCCGGTAGATCACCGAGGGGGCGGAACCGTCCGGGCGGACCACGTGGACCGTCGATCCGTCCTCGTCCGTGGAGCGCCCCACGACCGCGGTGCCGTCGCGCCCGATGGCCAGCCCCGCAGGGTAGGAGGGCTCCAGGCCGGGGGTGGCCGGTTCGTCCGGGCCGCCCGCGAAGGGCTGGCGCACCCACGTGCCGAACTCGTCGCCGTCGGTGTCGGAGAACCACCAGATCCACTCGCCGTCGGGGGACAGGGTCCCGTCGGTGGTGCCGTTGGGGCGGTCGGTGGCCTGCCGCTGCTCGCCGGTCGCACGGTCCCAGGCGTAGAGCTCGAACGTGCCGGTCGCGTTGGAGACGAAGAGCGAACGGTCCGGTGCGTCCTCGGCCCATTCGGGCAGCCCGACGCGCGGCGCCCGGAACCGCTTCTCCCAGTCGGGCATCTCGGGGGTGATCTCGCTGTCGCTGGTCATGCGCCCATTGTTGCCGCACCGCCCTCCGGGATGCCGACTGCTCCGAACGGGCGCAGAGTGGAACCCGTATTCAAGGAGGAACGACCATGGCCAAGAAGGCCCGCACCGGCCACCACATGCACCAGGACTCCGAGCGCGCGCTGGCGAAGAACACGGCGGCGGAGGCCCGTGCGAAGGCCGCGGTCAGGGACGCGCACTCCACGGCGGCCAAGACGCGCGGCATGCAGCAGAAGGCCCAGGCCAAGCGCGGCTGAGCGGCTTCGTCCGTACGCTGGCGCCATGCGGATGATCGTCCGGGGCGCCCGGCTGCTGCACACATCAGGCCTGTCCGACGTCGAGGTCGGGGAGGACGGCCGCATCGCGCGGGTGATCCCCCATGACGACCAGAAGGAACCGCCGGCCACCGGCCTCCTCGTCGAGGCGCACGGCGGCCTGCTCAGCGCGCCCTTCGTCGAACCCCACATCCACCTCGACACGGTGCTGACCGCCGGTGAGCCGCGCCCCAACGCCTCCGGAACCCTGTGGGAGGGCATCGCCTGCTGGAGCGAGCGCAAGCGCACCCTCACCCGCGAGGACGTCGTCGCCCGGGCCACGGAGGTGCTGCGCTGGCAGGCGGCGCACGGCGTGCTGCACGTCCGTACGCACTGCGACGTCACCGACCCGTCCCTCACCGCGCTCGACGCGCTGCTGGAGGTCCGCGACCGGGTGCGGGACGTGATGACCCTGCAGATCGTCGCCTTCCCCCAGGAGGGCATCGTCTCCTTCCCCGACGGCGAGGCCCTGCTCCGCGAGGCCGTCGCGCGCGGCGCGGACGTGGTCGGCGCGATCCCGCACTTCGAGGACACCCGCGAGGACGGTGTCGCCTCGCTGCACACCGCGTTCGCCCTGGCGGAGGAGCACGGTCTGCGCGTGGACGCCCACTGCGACGAGATCGACGACGAGCAGTCCCGCTTCGTCGAGGTCCTGGCCATGCTCGCCCTGCGCTCGGGCCTGCGCGAGCGCGCCACCGCCTCCCACACCACGGCGATGGGCTCCTACAACGGCGCCTACGGCTTCAAACTCCAGCGGCTCCTGTCCCGTTCGGGCATCAACCTGGTCGCCAACCCCTTCGCCAACCTCAACCTCCAGGGCCGCTTCGACGGCTACCCCAAGCGGCGCGGCCTCACCCAGGTCCGGGAGATGCTCGCGGCCGGGGTCAACGTGGCCTTCGGGCACGACGACGTGATGGATCCGTGGAACCCCCTCGGCACCGCCAACCCCCTCCAGACGGCCCTCGTCGGCCTGTACGCCGCCCAGCTCACCGGCGCGGACGACCTCCCGGTGGCCTTCTCGATGGTGACGGACCGTGCGGCGCGGGTCCTCGGCCTCGACGCCGACGAGTACGGCATCACCGAGGGCGCCCCCGCCTCCTTCGTGCTGCTTCCCGCGCCCACCCCCGAGGAGGCGCTCCGCCGCCAGGTGCGCCCCCGGTACGTGGTCTCACGCGGCTGCGTCCTCGCCGAGACCCGGCCCGCGCCGGCCCGGCTGTCCTGGCCGGGGGAGCCCCCGTCGGACGTCGACTTCACCCGCCGCCTACGCTGACGTGCCATGACCTGGACGCTTGACACCCCTTCAGCCCGGGCCGCCCTGGACATCGCGTCCGAGTACGCGGACACGGCGCTCCTGAACCACTCCGTGCGCTCCTACGCCTTCGGGGCGCGGTACGCCGCCGACCACGGCCTCGACCACGACGCGGAGCTCTTCTACGTCGCCGCCCTCCTGCACGACCTGGGCCTGACCGCGCCGTTCGACAGCCACACGCTGCCGTTCGAGGAGGCGGGCGGTCACGTGGCCCGCGTCCTGACGGCGGGCCTGGGCTGGCCGGCGGCCCGCCGCGCCCGGGCCGAGGAGATCATCGTCCTGCACATGCGGGACGACGTGAGCGCGGCCGAGGACGTCGAGAGCCACCTCCTGCAGGTGGGCACGAGCGCCGACGTCTCCGGCCTGCGCGTCGCCGAGTTCGACCCCTCCTTCACCGCCCGCCTCCTCACCGCCCACCCCCGGGCGGGCTTCGGCCCCGCCTTCACCGCCCTCGTCGAGGACCAGGCCCGGCGCAAGCCCGACTGCGCGGCCGCCGCCTACGTCGCCGGCGGCGCGGCCGCCCGCATCGCGTCCAACCCCCTGGACGCGTGACGCGGCTCCGGCGGCCGCGGCACCGGCGCAGGGTCACGGGGATCCGGCGCCGCTTCGGATAGCGTGCCCGCATGTCGTGGGACGAGGACGGAACACCGCACCCGCTCGCACAGCGCCGCACCGGCCGCAGCGAACTGGATGCGGACCGGCTGCCCGAGATGCGGGAGCTGGAGGTGCTCGGCTGGGAGCCGGCCCCGGAGGACCTGCGCTGGGTCTTCCTGCCGTACGTCTGGCCGCCGGCGGCCCGCACCTGGATCCCCGACCGCTCCACCCACTGGGCGGTGGACACCGCCCTCGACGGGCACGGCCACATCACCGGAGTGGAGTGCGCCCCGCTGTCCGAACCCGACCTGCGCGACCTCGACCGGGAGGCCGACGAGGCGCTCGCCGCCCTCGGCCTCCCGCCGCGCCCCCGCGGCCGCATCTGGCTGCTCCGCCCGGTCGGTCCCTTCACCACGGTCGCGGCGGTCCTCGCCCACCTCGCCCCGGTCCTTTCCGCGGCGGCCGGCTCGGCGACCCTGCCGGCCCTCGCCCGCACCGAACTGGCCGCGCTCCACGAGAGCTCCTAGCCGCCGTTGGCTACGCTGGGATGCGGGGGCAGCGGCGGGAGGCGGTCTCATGAGGCGGCGGCATCACTTCCACATCGACCACGCGGGGCACTCGGTCAGCGCCACGGTCCAGACCGGCCGCACCGCGGTCGTCGAGGTCCTGGTCGACGGCAAGGAGACGGGTCACGCGACGACCCACCACGACCACCCCGTGACCGTCCGCATCGAGCTGCCGACGGACCCACCGACGAAGGTCTCCGTCCGCGCCACCCCGGGCCCGGGCATCCCCCGCTGCGTCTTCGAGGCCCCGGCGATCGAGCCCCACATCATGTCGCCCCGCCCCTACTGACGCACCCCCACACACGCCACAAACGCAGGAAGGGCCTGATCCGATTTCCCGGATCAGGCCCTTGACCTGGTCTTGCTCTGTCGGGGTGGCGGGATTTGAACCCACGACCTCTTCGTCCCGAACGAAGCGCGCTGCCAAGCTGCGCTACACCCCGATCGTCGCCCTGAAGTGTTGCTGTCCTGGCGACATCGATTACTTTAGCGGACCTCTCGCCGGAGACGAAATCCGGTTTTCGCGGAGTGGGCGCGCGGTCGCTACTCCTTCGGGGTCAGCGTCAGGAGCGTCGCCTCGGGCGGGCACGCGAAGCGGACCGGGGTGAAGCGGTTGGTGCCGCAGCCCGCCGAGACGTGCAGGTAGGAGCGGTGGCCGGCCGCCTCGTGCGTGGACAGCCCCTTCACCCGGTCGGTGTCCAGGTCGCAGTTGGTGACCAGGGCCCCGTAGAAGGGGATGCACAGCTGCCCGCCGTGGGTGTGGCCCGCGAGGATCAGCGGGTACCGGTCGGCCGTGAAGGACTCCAGGACCCGCAGGTACGGGGCGTGCACCACGGCCAGCGAGAAGTCGGCGTCCGCCTCGGGGCCGCCGGCCACGCTCTCGTACCGGTCCCGCTTGATGTGCGGGTCGTCGAGCCCGGTGAAGGCCAGCTCCAGGCCTTCGAGCTTCATCCGGGCCCGGGTGTTGGTGAGGTTCAGCCAGCCCGCCGCGTCGAAGGCGTCCCGCATCTCCTCCCACGGGTTGTGCACGGCGCCGACGACGGGCTTGTTGCCGTTCAGGCCGTGCCGGCCCTGGACCTTCTCGACCAGGTAGCGCGCGGGGTTGCGCAGCCGCGGCCCGTAGTAGTCGTTCGACCCGAAGACGTACACGCCCGGGAACGACATCAGCGGGCCCAGCGCGTCGAGGACCTCGGGGACGCCCTCGGTGTCGGAGAGGTTGTCACCGGTGTTCACGACGAAGTCGGGGCGCAGGCCGGCCAGCGACTGCAGCCAGGCGCGCTTCTTGCGCTGCCCGCCGACCATGTGGATGTCCGAGACCTGGAGCACGCGCAGCGGGCGCATCCCCCGGGGAAGCACGGGCACCGTGATCCGGCGCAGTCGGAAGGACCGCGCCTCGAAACCGGCGGCATAGGCCACACCCGCGGCCCCCACCGCAGCGATTCCGGCAGCCGCTTTCAGGGGTACTCCGTAACGCGCACGCATGGACCCATCGTCGCAGACCGGAAAACAGGTGGGCGCCATCGTCCCGGCACCTGGCACACTCACCTGCATGACCACGCTCAAGGCCCAGCTCCAGGAAGACCTCACGACCGCCATCAGGGCGCGCGACGAGCTGCACTCGTCCACGCTCCGCCTGACCCTCGCCGCCATCACCAAGGAGGAGGTCGCGGGCAAGGAGGCCCGTGTGCTCTCCGACGAGGAAGTCCTCAAGGTGATCGCCAAGGAGGCGAAGAAGCGCCGCGAGGCCGCGGACGCCTTCGCCCAGGGCGGTCGTCCCGAGCAGGCCGCGCGCGAGACCGCCGAGGGCGAGTTCCTGGACACCTACCTGCCCAAGCAGCTCTCCGACGAGGAGCTCGCCGGGATCGTGGCGGAGGCCGTCGAGGAGGCCCGGTCGGCGGGTGCCGAGGGGCCGAGGGCCATGGGGGCCGTCATGAAGATCGTGACCCCGAAGGTCGCCGGGCTGGCGGAGGGCGGGCGGGTCGCCGCCGCCGTGAAGAAGGCGCTCTCGTAGAACCCGCAGGAGCTGCAGGACGCGCACATCGAAAGCGAAGGGAGGGCCCCCGCCGGATCCGGCGGGGGCCCTCCCTCGTGTCATGACGCCCCGTGCTCGACGCCTCGCGGCGGCCGCTACGGGCCGTCGGTGCCGCCGATCACGGTGCCCGGGTCGATCGTGATCCCGGGGAAGGGGTTGTCCGGATTGCCGCCGCCGCCCGTGGCGCCGCCGCCCGGGCCACCCGTCTGGCCCGCGTTCTGGCCGCCGGGACGCCCGCCGGGCTTGCCGTCACCGCCCGGCTTGCCGGGGCGGTTCGGGTTGGCGGACGGCTTGTTCCCGCGGGAGCCGCCGGAGGGGACGCTCGGTTCGGCGATGTGGACCGTGGTGAAGCGCAGGGCCTCACGGCCGGACAGTGCGCCCGTGATCGCGTCCTTCCAGATCGGACCGGGCAGGCCACCGCCGAAGACCTTCTCGAAGGACCTGCCGCCGATCACGATGTTCTCCATCGTGATCTTCTTCGCGCCGCCCGAGCCGACCCACACCGCGCCGGAGATGTTCGGGGTGTAGCCCACGAACCAGGCGTTGTAGCGGGAGTCCGTGGTACCGGTCTTGCCCGCGCTGTCGCGGTCGGTCAGACCGGCCCGCTCACCGGTACCGGAGTCGACCACACCGCTCAGCAGGGTGTTGATGGTGTCGGCGGTGTTCTGCGACATCGCCCGCTCGCACTTGGTCTTCGGCACGGCGAGCGCCTTGCCGTGCGCGTCGGTGATCGACTCGATGGCGACCGGGGTGCAGTAGACGCCGCGGTTGGCGAAGGTCGCGTAGGCGTTGGCCATCGTCAGCGGGGACATCTCCTCGGAGCCGAGCGCGATGGCGGGGCCGTCGGCCAGCTTGGCGCCGCTCGCCGGGACGACGCCGAGCTTCTGCGCCATCTCCGACACCGGGCACAGGCCGATCTCGGAGATCATCTCGACGAAGTAGGTGTTGATGGACTTCTCCATCGCCGTGCGCAGCGCGTACGGGCCGACCTCGTCCTCGGTCTCGTTCTCCGCGGATTCCTTCCGCGTGTTGACGTACTGCGAGCCGTCGCACCGGGAGATCGGGCTCGGGTAGTCCATCTTGTTGGGGGCGCCGTAGACCTTCGTCGGCGGCATGCCCCGCTCCAGGGCGGCGGCGGCGATGAACGGCTTGAAGGTCGAGCCGACCTGGAAGCCGAAGTTCGAGCCGCCCATCCGCTTGTCCACGGAGTAGTTGATCGTGGTCTCGTTCTTCTCGAAGCCGTACGGCTTGGACTGGCCCATCGCCAGCACCCGTCCGGTGCCCGGCTGGACCATGGTCACGGCCGTCGCGATCGAGTCCTCCTTGTAGACGTGGTCCTTGATCGACTCGTTGGCCGCGTCCTGCGACTGCGGGTCCAGGGTCGTGCGTACGGTCAGGCCGCCCTTGTTCCAGAGCTTCGCCCGCTCCTCGCGCGTCTTGCCGAAGACGGGGTCGGTCAGGAAGGAGTTGCGGACGTAGTCGCAGAAGAAGCCCGCGCCCTTGACCGCCGTGATGCAGCCGTTCTTGGGCCGGGTGACCTTCAGGGTGACCGGCTTGGCCTTCGCCGCGTCGGCCTCCGCCTGCGAGACGTCCTTGGTGTCGGCCATCCGCTGGAGGACGATGTTGCGGCGCTTGGTCGCCTCCTGGTTGTCGTTCACAGGGTCGTAGCGGCTCGGCGACTGCACGACGCCCGCCAGCAGCGCGGACTCGTCCAGGGTGAGGTCCTTGGCCGGCTTGCTGAAGTAGCGCTGGGCCGCGGATTCGATGCCGTAGGCCTGCTGACCGAAGTACGTGATGTTGAGGTAGTTCTCGAGGATCTTCTTCTTCCCGAGCTCCTCCTCGACCTGGATCGAGTACTTCAGCTCGCGGATCTTGCGGCCGAGGCTCTTCTCCTGGGCCTCGCGCACCTTGGTCTCGTCGTCGCCCGCCTCCTCGACGAAGACGTTCTTCACGTACTGCTGGGTGAGCGTGGACGCGCCCTGCGCCGCGCCGCCCTCCTGCGCGTTGCGGTTGACCGCGCGCAGGATGCCCTTGAGGTCGACCGCGCCGTGCTCGTAGAAACGCGAGTCCTCGATCGCGACGATCGCCTTCTGCATGTACGGGGAGATCGACGTGAGCGGGACCACCTGCCGGTCGCGCGAATAGACCGTGGCGATCAAGCCACCCTCGGAGTCCAGGATCGTGGTCCGCTGACTCAGAGGTGGCGTCTTGAGATTGGCCGGGATCTCGTCGAATCCCTCGACCGTGCCCTTGGCGGCCAGTCCCAGGGCGCCTGCAGCCGGAATCGCCATGCCCGCCAGCACGACTCCGGAGAGAACCGACACCCCGAGGAACTTGGCGGCCTGCTGGCTCCCGGTGAGCCCGCCGCCCGAGCGCTTCTTTCCCATGGAGGGCAGCCTACGTTCTGATTCGCCGGACACACGCGAATGCCTTGGCCTAAGCTGGCCCCAACTGTCACAGCTGTCCGGTGCGACATCAACCCCTCGGCTTGATTTTCACCCTTCCCGAATGGGGTGGACTGATGTCCGAATCCCGTTGCCCCGGTGATCCCGATCCGCCGATTGGACCCGAATCGTCGGAATGGTCGGGCATGTCGCCGGATCACTCCGTCGGGTGATCTGCCGCTTACCCATAGTCCGTTCGGACCATTCAAGATTGGGCCCGTCGGGGGTGTTGCACTGTGCCCGCCTTCCGTAACGTCCTCAACTGGCAGCGGTGAATATGCCGCTACCGCCGTGGGGGAGCCTCGATTCGGGAGAGGACGGCGCCGGGATGGGCTGGGTTACCGACTGGAGTGCGCAGGCAGCCTGCCGCACTACCGATCCGGATGAACTGTTCGTTCAAGGAGCGGCACAGAACAGGGCCAAGGCGGTGTGCACCGGATGTCCGGTGCGGACCGAATGCCTGGCCGATGCGCTCGACAATCGCGTCGAGTTCGGCGTGTGGGGCGGAATGACCGAGCGGGAACGACGTGCGCTGCTGCGCCGGCGTCCCACCGTCACCTCGTGGCGACGGCTGCTCGAAACCGCCCGTACGGAGTACGAGCGCAGCACGGGCATCCTCACCATGGATGCAGACGCGGAGATCGACGTTGCGTACGAGACGTACGCGGCAGCCGGGTAGATCACGCGGCCGCCACACTCGTACGAACGCCTACGCTCCGGCCGGCACCCCGGCCGCGAGTCGTTCTCCGATGGCCCGCAGCCCGGCGAGGTCGTGCACATCGCCGGGCAGGGCGGCCACTTCGGCCACCGCCACCTCGGGGTGAAGCGAGGTGAAGCGATCACGCGTGCGCTGCTCACGCGCGATCACCTGCATCCGTTCGGCGTGCAGGCGCAGCAGTCCTGCCGTGATCCGGTCGACGGCCGTGGTGTCGTCATCGGCGCCGGGGGGTTCGGCGGCCGTGTCACGAAGTCCAGCTTTCCCGGACTCCTGATCGACAATGCCGCCTTCTTCAAGATTCTCTGCGGCGGCCAACGCCCTTTCGGCGGACAGCTGGTCAGCGCCGCTGCCGTGCACCCGGTTGAGCACCAGACCGGCCAGCGGCATGCGTTCCGCGGCCAGTCGCTCGACGAAGTACGCCGCCTCGCGCAGGGCGTCCGGTTCGGGCGCGGCGACGACCAGGAAGGCCGTACCGGGTGCCTGGAGCAGCCGGAAGGTCGCGTCGGCGCGCGTGCGAAAGCCGCCGAACATCGTGTCCATCGCCGCCACGAAGGTCTGCACGTCCTTCAGCAGCGATGCGCCCATCAGCTTGCTGAGGGTGCCGGTCATCATCGACATGCCGACATTCAGGAACTTCATCCCGGCGCGGCCGCCGACCTTCGCCGGCGCCATCAGCACCCGGATGAACTTCCCGTCCAGGAAGGATCCGAGACGCTTCGGCGCGTCCAGGAAGTCCAGCGCCGACCGGCTCGGCGGGGTGTCCACGATGATCAGGTCCCAGTCGTCCCGGGCCCGCAGCTGGCCGAGCTTCTCCATGGCCATGTACTCCTGCGTCCCCGCGAAGCCGGCCGACAGCGACTGGTAGAAGGGGTTCGCGAGGATGGCCCGGGCGCGCTCGGCGTCCGCGTGCGCCTCGACGATCTCGTCGAAGGTGCGCTTCATGTCCAGCATCATGGCGTGCAGTTCGCCGCCGTCCGCGGCCTCTTCGCTCCCGTCCCCACCGTCGCCCCCGCCGGCGGTCGCCACCTTGCGCGGGGTGTTGTCCAGCGAGTCGATCCCCATCGACTGCGCGAGCCGCCGCGCCGGGTCGATGGTCAGCACGACCGCCTTCCGCCCGCGCGCCGCCGCCCGTACGCCCAGGGCCGCGGCCGTCGTGGTCTTGCCGACGCCGCCCGCGCCGCAGCACACGATGATGCGGGTCTCCCGGTCGTCCAGCAGCCGGTCGACGGCCAGCCGCGGCGGAGTGTCCAGGCCCACCGTGTCCACTCCCTCGCGTCGTTCCTCGCGCCGTCCCTCGTGCCCCTCGCGTACCGCGCTCATTCGTCCACCGACTGCTTCCGGAGTTCCTTGGCCAGCTCGTACAGCCCCGCCAGGTCCATCCCCGCCCCGAGCAGGGGCAGTTCGTACGTCGGCAGGTCCAGGTCCGCCAGTACGGCGCGCTGCGCGCGTTCCAGCTCCACGCGGCCCGCGTGCTCGGCGGCCTGCGCGAGCAGTGGGTCGACCAGCCGCTCGGCGAGCCCGCCGCGGCGCGCGCCGCCCAGGCCGGCCCGGGACAGCGCCTTGGCGACCCCGGTGCGGTGGTCCTCGGCAGCACTGCGCAGGGTGTCCTCGTCGAGATGGTGCGGCCGGACCATGTTGACCACGACCCGCCCCACCGGCAGCCCCGCCCCGCGCAGTTCAGCGATGCCGTCCGCGGTCTCCTGGACCGGCATCTCCTCCAGCAGGGTGACCAGGTGCACCGCCGTCTCGGGGGACTTGAGCACCTTCATGACAGCCTGCGCCTGGTTGTGGATCGGGCCGAACCGGGCCAGGCCCGCCACCTCGTCGTTGACGTTCAGGAACCGGGTGATCCGCCCGGTCGGCGGCGCGTCCATGATCACGTGGTCGTAGACGTACCGCCCGGCCTTGTCCTTGCGGCGCACCGCCTCGCACGCCTTGCCGGTCAGCAGCACGTCGCGCAGGCCAGGGGCGATGGTCGTGGCGAAGTCGATGGCGCCGAGCTTCTTGAGCGCGCGGCCGGCCGAGCCGAGCTTGTAGAACATCTGGAGGTAGTCCAGCAGCGCCCGTTCGGCGTCGATGGCGAGCGCGAACACCTCGCCCCCGCCGGGCGCCACCGCGATCTTCCGCTCCTCGTAGGGGAGTGCCTCGGCGCCGAAGAGCTGCGCGAGCCCCTGCCTGCCCTCGACCTCCACCAGAAGAGTCCGTCTGCCCTCGCGCGCGAGGGCAAGCGCGAGTGCTGCGGCGACCGTGGTCTTGCCGGTGCCGCCCTTGCCGCTGACCACCTGGAGCCTGCTCACACCGCCCGAGCCTAACCACTCGGGTCCCGGGGCGCGCATGAGCCCCGCATCTCAGGCACTACCCTCGCTCCCATGACCAAGAAGTTCGAATACGCGACGGTCCCGCTGCTGGTCCACGCCACCAAGCAGATCCTGGACACCTGGGGCGAGGACGGCTGGGAGCTCGTCCAGGTCGTGCCCGGCCCGAACAACCCCGAGCAGCTCGTGGCCTACCTCAAGCGGGAGAAGGCATGAGCGGCGTCGTCGACGCGAAGCTGGCCGAGCTCGGCCTGACCCTGCCCGAGGTCGTCCCGCCGCTGGCCACCTACCAGCCGGCCGTGCGGTCGGGCGCCTACGTCTACACCGCGGGCCAGCTCCCGATGGTCAAGGGCAGCATGCCGGTCACCGGCAAGGTCGGCGCCGAGGTCTCGCCGGAGCAGGCCAAGGAACTGGCCGCGACCTGCGCGCTGAACGCCCTGGCCGCCGTCAAGTCGGTCGTCGGTGACCTCGACCGGATCGCGCGTGTCGTCAAGGTCGTCGGCTTCGTCGCCTCGGCCCCCGACTTCACGGGTCAGCCGGGTGTGCTGAACGGTGCGAGCGAGCTGCTGGGCGCCGTCCTCGGCGACAAGGGCGTGCACGCCCGCAGCGCGGTCGGCGTGGCGGTCCTGCCGCTCGACGCGCCCGTCGAGGTCGAGATCCAGGTCGAGCTGGTCCCCGGAGCCTGACCCCTGCGGGCAGCCGCCCGTACCGGGGCGCGGTGCCGTCCACCGCCCCGCGCCCCGAACCGGCCCCTCAGGCGCGCCCGGGGCCCGCTCTCCCGGGCCCGCCCGCCCCCTGGCTCCGCGTCGTGGCGCCCCGTTCGTCCTCGGCGGCGCGCCGAGGCGCCGGGGAGGGGGCCCTCGAACATCGGGCCGGATGGCCGTAGCATCCGGCCATGCCGAATGGTCAGCAGCAGCCCCCCGCCGGGGGCCAGTGGTACCCGCCCGAATGGCCCGACCGGATCCGCGCGCTCGCGGACGGCGCGCTCACCCCGGTGCCACCGCGGCTCGCCGCCACCGTGATGCTCCTGCGCGACACCCCGGACGGCGGCCCCGTCGTCCACATGCTGCGCAGGCGGGCCTCCATGGCCTTCGCCGGCGGCGCGTACGCCTATCCGGGCGGCGGGGTGGACCCCCGCGACGAGGAGCACCACGTCGGCTGGGCGGGACCCTCCCAGGAGGACTGGGCGGCCAGGCTCGGGACCGATCCCCGCACCGCGCAGGCCATCGTGTGCGGCGCCGTGCGGGAGACCTTCGAGGAGGCGGGCGTCCTGCTCGCCGGCCCGGCCCCGGACACGGTCGTCGGCGACACCACCGGCGACGACTGGGAGGCGGACCGGCAGGCCCTCGTGGCGCGGGAGCTGTCCTTCGCGGACTTCCTCCGGCGCCGCGGTCTGTGGCTGCGCTCCGACCTGCTGGGGGCGTGGGCGCGCTGGATCACCCCGGAGTTCGAGCCGCGCCGCTACGACACCTGGTTCTTCGTCGCCGCCCTCCCCGAGGGCCAGCGCACCCGCAACGCCTCCACCGAGGCCGACCGGACCGTCTGGATCCGTCCCGCCGACGCGGCCGACGGCTACGACAAGGGCGAGCTGCTGATGATGCCGCCCACCATCTCGACGCTGCGCTCCCTGGAGCCGTACGGGAGGGCCGCGGACGCGCTCACCGCGGCGGCCGCCCAGGACCTCGCCCCGGTGCTGGCACGGGCCGCGTTGGAGGGCGGCGAGGTGGTGCTCAGCTGGCCGGGCCACGACGAATTCACCAAGCGCGTCCGCCTCGGACGCCCCGGAGGCCCGGGAGAGCCCGCATGAGCGACGCCGCCGCACTGCCGGGACAGCCCCGCGGATCCGTCACCTCAGGGCCGGCGACCGCCCGCGCCGTGAACGTCCTGGCGCCCAACGCCTCCGCCATGACCCTGGACGGCACCAACACCTGGCTGGTCTCCGAGCCCGGCTCGGACCTCGCCGTCGTCATCGACCCCGGCCCGCTGGACGAGGCGCACCTGCGGGCGGTCGTCGCCACCGCCGAGGCGGCCGGCAAGCGGGTCGCGCTCACCCTCCTCACCCACGGCCATCCGGACCACGCGGAGGGCGCCGGCCGTTTCGCGGAGCTGACCGGCACCAAGGTCCGCGCGCTGGACCCGGCCCTGCGCCTGGGCGACGAGGGCCTGGCGGCCGGCGACGTGATCCGCACCGGCGGCCTGGAGCTGCGCGTCGTGCCGACGCCCGGGCACACCAGCGACTCGCTCTGCTTCCACCTGCCGGCCGACCGGGCGGTCCTGACCGGCGACACCGTCCTCGGCCGCGGCACCACGGTCGTCGCGCACCCCGACGGCCGTCTCGGCGACTACCTGGACTCCCTGCGCCGCCTGCGCTCGCTCACCGTGGACGACGGGGTGCACACGGTCCTGCCGGGGCACGGGCCGGTCCTGGAGGACGCGCAGGGCGCCGTCGAGTACTACCTCGCCCACCGCGCGCACCGGCTGGCGCAGGTCGAGACGGCCGTCGAGAACGGCTTCACCACCCCGGAGGCGGTCGTCGCCCAGGTGTACGCGGACGTGGACCGCTCCCTGTGGTCGGCGGCGCAGTGGTCCGTGCGGGCTCAGCTCGAGTACCTTCAAGATCACGGACTGATCCCCGGGGGGCCCGAATGAACACCGTCTTCCTACTCGTGATGCTCATAGGCACGGCCGGGTGGATCACCTCGACGGTGTCGCTGCGCGTGAAGGGCCTCCAGATGCAGGCGGACCGGGCGGAGCGCCGCCTGGCGCTGCTGATGGACCATCTGGGCATCGAGGAGCCGGAGCCGGCGGGCATGGACGGGGTGCGGGCCCTGATCCGGGAGGACCGGCTGATCTCGGCGATCAAGAGCTACCGCCGTATCACCGGGGCGGGACTGGCGGAGGCCAAGCTGGCCGTCGAGGCCCTCGCCGTCACCGAGCAGCAGGACCAGGCAGCGTCCGGGAAGTAGCGCCGGCCCCCTACCGGGCCGGGGGCTCCTGCCCGCGGTGGACGGGCCCGTTCCGTACCCGACCCGGAGGTCACTCCCCGGCTGCCGCCGCGGGACGCCCGGTGCGCGTCTTCGTGCCGTGCCGCGCCGTGTACTCGTCCGCGAGCCACGGCCCGAGGTCCTCGACGAACGCGCGGGCCACGGCCGGGTCCCCGACCGGGTCCAGTGCCACCGCGGCAGCGGCCCGCATCTGGGCGGCGCGCTCCGGGTAGTAGGCGCCGAAGACCTCCGCGGACTCGGTCAGATCGCTGGTCCAGCCGCCCCACCGCGGCATGACCAGGGTGAATCCCGTGCGCACCAGGCGCCGGGCGAACAGGCTGCTCAGCCGCCGGTACTCCTCGGGGGAGGAGGCCTCCCGCAGCCGGGAGCGCCACTGGGGCAGGAGCGCGGCGAGGTCGCCGTTGGTCTCCCGGGCGAGCAGGCTGTCCGGCCGGTAGCGCGGCAGGTGCTCGGCCAGGTCCGCGCCGAGCAGCGGGGTGCACAGGCAGGCGAGGAACCAGCCCAGGTCGAATCGTTCCTCCTCGCTCAGCACGGTGCCCTTGTCGTGGAGCAGGACGCGGACCCCGTCGATCTGCCCGAAGTCCTCGTCGAGGCCGCGCGCGAGGACCTCGGCGGTGTCGCGGTCCTCGTCCGAGGGGGCGCGATGCAGGACGACCAGCAGGTCGAGGTCGGAGCGCCCGGGCAGGGCGTTCCCGCGCGGCACGGACCCGTAGAGGTACGCGCTGTGCAGCCGGCGTCCGTACGCCTCGGCGGTGCGCTCGCGGGCGGCGGCCACGACCTCGCGGAACGCGCCCTGCACCTGTCCGAGGGAGCCCTCCCGCTCGAAGTACCCGTACGCGTCCAGACCCCTGTGCTCCATGCTTCCACTGTGCACACGTCGGCCCCTCCGGCGTACGAGGCGCGGGGGACCCGGGGACGCGGCCCCGCGAACGGAGCTGCGGCGGGTGCGCGGAAGGGCCCTGCCCGGTGCGGACAGGGCCCTTCCGAAGAGGTGCCGAGGCGTCAGCGGGAACGCTTCGCGAGGCGCTCCACGTCCAGCAGGATCACGGCGCGCGCCTCCAGGCGGAGCCAGCCGCGGCCCGCGAAGTCGGCCAGGGCCTTGTTCACGGTCTCGCGCGAGGCGCCGACGAGCTGCGCGAGCTCCTCCTGCGTGAGGTCGTGCACCACGTGGATGCCCTCCTCCGACTGCACGCCGAAGCGGCGCGACAGGTCGAGGAGCGCGCGGGCCACGCGGCCGGGAACGTCGGAGAAGACCAGGTCGGACATCTGGTCGTTGGTCTTGCGCAGGCGCCGGGCGACGGCGCGCAGCAGCGCGGTCGCGACCTCGGGCCGGGCGTTGAGCCAGGGCTGGAGGTCGCCGTGGCCGAGGCCGAGCAGTTTGACCTCGGTCAGCGCGGTGGCGGTGGCGGTGCGCGGGCCGGGGTCGAAGAGCGACAGCTCGCCGATCAACTCGCCGGGGCCGAGGACGGCCAGCATGTTCTCGCGGCCGTCGGGGGAGGTGCGGTGCAGCTTCACCTTGCCCTCGGTCACGACATACAGCCGGTCGCCGGGGTCGCCCTCGTGGAACAGGGCGTCACCGCGTGCGAGGGTCACCTCGCCCATGGAGGCGCGGAGCTCCGCGGCCTGCTCGTCATCGAGCGCCGCGAACAGCGGGGCGCGCCGCAGAACGTCGTCCACGAGTCTCTCTCCTATGTCGACCTGCTCAGGGGACCGCTCCCCATTTTGCCGGACGGCTCAAACAGTGCGATCAATCACAAGGATGCCGGACGGACGGGCGTGCTGTGCGGCGAGAGGCCAATCGGAGTGGTGTTACCTGAGGTCCGGGCGGGTGTCAGCGGCCGGCCTTAGGCTGGCCGGGTGTCCAATAAGCCGGTGAGAGCACAGGCCAAGGGGTCCTCAGGAGTGACGGACGCCAAAAATTCAGCTGTGGGCGAACAGCCGCCTTCGGAGGTGCCCCCGAAGGCAGTGACTGCCCCTCAGGGCAAAGTTTCGGCCAAGAAACCGAAGCAGGCCAAGCCGGAATCCCGCCTGGCCATGGTGCGCAGGGCGCGCCGCATCAACCGCGAGCTGGCCGAGACCTATCCGTACGCCCATCCGGAGCTCGACTTCCGCAACCCCTTCGAGCTGCTCGTCGCGACGGTGCTGTCGGCGCAGACCACCGACCTGCGGGTGAACCAGACGACGCCGGCCCTCTTCGCCGCCTACCCGACCCCCGAGGACATGGCGGCGGCAGTCCCCGAGGAGCTGGAGGAGCTCATCCGCCCGACCGGGTTCTTCCGGATGAAGGCCAAGTCGCTGATGGGCCTGTCGCAGGCGCTGCGGGACGACCACGGCGGAGAGGTGCCGGGCCGGCTGGAGGACCTGGTCAAGCTGCCGGGCGTCGGCCGCAAGACCGCCAACGTGGTCCTCGGCAACGCGTTCGGGGTGCCCGGGATCACCGTCGACACCCACTTCGGCCGGCTGGTGCGCCGCTGGAAGTGGACCGAGCAGGAGGACCCGGAGAAGGTCGAGGCGGAGATCTGCGCGATCTTCCCGAAGAGCGAGTGGACGATGCTCTCGCACCGGGTCGTCTTCCACGGCCGCCGGATCTGCCACGCCCGCAGGCCCGCCTGCGGTGCCTGTCCGATCGCCCCGCTCTGCCCGGCGTACGGCGAGGGCGAAACCGACCCCGAGAAGGCGAAGAAGCTGCTGAAGTACGAGAAGGGCGGCCAGCCGGGGCAGCGGCTGAGCCCGCCGCCGGACTATCCGGGCCTGCCGGCCCCGCCGTTGGGCGCGGGGGCCGTGCAGGAGGCGCAGGAGGCCTAGGCGCACGTCCTAGGAACGATTCGGTACCCGGACCGCGTTTGCGGTGTGGGAGACGCTGTTGACAGTAGAACGCGGACAGAGGTGCCTATGACGCGCGGTACACGGGACGAGGCCGGGGTCACTGCGGGAGTGCGCGAAGGAGGCGGCCCGGCCGTCACCACCGTCGGGCTGCCCGACTGGCTCGATCCCGTCGTCAAGGCCGTCCGGACCGTGGAGCCGCGGCAGCTGAGCCGCTTCCTGCCGCCCGAGGACGGCCGGGGCCGTCAATCGGCCGTCCTCGTCCTCTTCGGCGAGGGGGCCCGGGGCCCGGAGCTGCTGCTGATGGAGCGCGCCGGCACCCTCCGCTCGCACGCGGGCCAGCCGTCCTTCCCCGGCGGTGCGCTGGACCCGGAGGACGGGGACCCGCAGACCACCGGCCCGCTGCGGGCCGCGCTGCGCGAGGCCGAGGAAGAAACCGGACTCGATCCTTCCGGGGTGCAGCTCTTCGGGGTGCTGCCCCGGCTCTACATCCCGGTCAGCGAGTTCGTCGTGACGCCGGTCCTCGGCTGGTGGCACACCCCGAGCCCCGTCGGCGCCGTGGACCCGGCCGAGACCGCCCGGGTCTTCACGGTCCCGGTGGCCGATCTCACCGACCCCGAGCACCGGGTGACGACGGTCCACCCGCGCGGTCACCTGGGGCCCGGATTCACCGTCGAGTCGGCCCTCGTCTGGGGCTTCACGGCCGGGGTGATCGACCGGATCCTGCACTTCGCCGGCTGGGAACGTCCGTGGGACCGATCACGTCAGGTCCCGCTCGACTGGCACGCGTGAGACGGTGGCCCACGTGAACGTGCTGGACATCCTGTTGCTGCTCGCCGCCGTGTGGTTCGCGATCGTCGGCTACCGCCAGGGGTTCGTCGTCGGCATCCTGTCGGTGATCGGCTTCCTGGGCGGTGGCCTCGTCGCCGTTGCCCTGCTCCCGCTGATCTGGGACCGGGTGACGGACAACGGCACCCAGGTGTCCACCACGGTCGTCGTCATCGCCGTCGTGGCGATCATCATCTGCGCCTCCGTCGGGCAGGCGCTGACCACCCATCTCGGCGGCAAACTCCGCCGCCAGATCACCACGACGCCCGCGCGCGTGCTCGACGCCACCGGCGGGGCCCTGGTCAACGTGGTCGCGATGCTGCTGGTGGCCTGGCTGATCGGTTCGGCGCTCGCCGGGACCTCCCTGCCCACGCTGGGCAAGGAGGTCCGCAACTCCAAGGTCCTCCTGGGCGTTTCGCGCGTGCTGCCCGACCAGGCGAACAACTGGTTCTCGGACTTCAGCTCCACGCTCGCGCGCAACGGCTTCCCGCAGGTGTTCAGCCCGTTCTCCAACGAGCCGATCACCGAGGTGCGGGCGCCCGACCCGGCGCTCGCCACCAGCCCCGTCGCGGAGGTGGCCAAGCGTTCCATCGTGAAGGTCGTCGGTACGGCGCCCGGCTGCAGCAAGGTGCTGGAGGGCACGGGCTTCGTCTTCGCGCCCGGCAAGGTCATGACCAACGCGCACGTCGTCGGCGGCGTCGGCGAGCCGACCGTCCAGATCGGCGGCGAGGGCAAGCTGTACGACGGCAAGGTCGTGCTCTACGACTGGGAGCGCGACATCGCGGTCCTGGACGTGCCCAAGCTGAAGGCGCCCCCGCTGGAGTTCACCGACAAGGACGCGGCGAGCGGAAGCGACGCGATCGTCGCCGGCTTCCCGGAGAACGGCGCGTACGACGTCCGCGCGGCCCGCGTCCGCGGCCGGATCAATGCCAACGGACCGGACATCTACCACCGCGGTACTGTCCGACGGGACGTCTACTCGCTGTTCGCGACGGTCCGCCAGGGCAACTCCGGCGGCCCGCTGCTCACCCCCGACGGCAAGGTGTACGGGGTGGTGTTCGCCAAGTCCCTCGACGACCCGAACACCGGCTACGCGCTGACCGTGGACGAGATCCGCGACGACATCCAGAACGGCCGGACCGCCGAGCGCCGGGTCGACAGCCAGGGCTGCGCCCTCTGACACGGCGCCCCGCCCTCTGACACGGCGCCCCGACGGGCCCCGGGCCGTGTCTTGCGGATCAGGCCGGGTCGCGGCCTGATCCGCAAGACACGGCCTAGCTCCGTGGGTGCCGCAGACGTGCGGACATCCAGCGGGCCCGGCGGCGCAGGATGCGGGGGATTCCCAGGTGTGGGTCGTGGCCGTACCGGCCGACCCTCTCGTGCGTGCCCGGCGTAGCTGCAGGGCTGCCTTCGTGCGCGGTGTCACCGTGGTCGTGCGTCCAGCTCATACTCCGAGCTGTGCCCGGGCCCCAAGGTCCGTAATCCCCCGCGGGGCGGCCAATTGGCCTATGCGCCGGGCAATTGAATGCTCATAAGACGAACGGCCGGGTGAACTGCCGTTCGTGCAGCGGGTGGTCAGCGGTCCGGCTCGGGGTCCTTCAGCCAGTTGACCAGCTCGGTCGAGAAGGCGACGGGGTCCTCCTCGTGCGGGAAGTGCCCCAGCCCGTCGAACAGCCGCCACCGGTAGGGGGCTTCGACGTACTCGCCGGATCCCGCGGCGCTGCGGGTGCGCATCACCGGGTCGAGCGAACCGTGCAGGTGCAGCGTGGGCACCCGGACCGGCCGCTTCATGCGTCGGTTGAACTGCAGGCCGTCGGGCCGGGCCATGGACCGCATCATCCAGCGGTACGGCTCGATCGAGCAGTGGGCGGTGGACGGGATGCACATCGCCCGCCGGTACACGGCGAGGTCCTCCTCCTCGGGAGGTCGCGGCCCCGACCAGTCGCGGATCAGGTCGCCCACGAGGGCCCCGCCGTCGGCGACGAGCTGCCGCTCGGGCACGAACGGCCGCTGGAAGCCCCAGATGTGCGAACTCGCCCGGGTCTGACCGAAGTCCGACAGCATCGCCGAGCGCCACCGCCGGGGATGCGGCATGGAGGAGACGACGAGCCGGCGCACCAGCTTGGGCCGCATCACGGCCGCCGTCCAGGCGAGGTACCCGCCCAGGTCGTGCCCGACGAGCGCGGCGTCCGGCTCGCCGAGCGACCGTACGACTCCGGTGATGTCGAGGGCCAGGTTGGCGGGGTCGTAACCGCGCGGGGTGCGGTCGCTGCCGCCGACCCCGCGCAGGTCCATCGCGACGGCCCGGTACCCGGCGTCGGCGAGCGCGGTCAGCTGGTGCCGCCAGGTCCACCAGAACTGCGGGAAGCCGTGCAGCAGCAGGACCAGCGGGCCGTCACCGAGCTCGGCGACGTGGAAGCGTGCGCCGTTGGCGGCCACGTCCCGGTGCGTCACCGCTTCCCCGCCGGGGAGGTCGAGCCGCACCGCCGTGGCAGCGGTGGGCGGAATGCTGGGGTCCGGCGTGGGCGCTGTCATGAGGACGAGCGTGCCACACCCACAGCCTTGTCACTGACCGGCCGCGGGTGCGGCTTGACGGTCCCGACCAGCGCGGCGGTCTGCTTGACCGAGGCGATGGACTTCTCCGGCGGCTTGACCTTCTTGAACTTCCGCACGGCGATCAGCGCGAGGACGCCCGCGATCAGCAGGAACGCGCCACCGACGATCAGGAAGGACCAGGCGAGGCCGAGCCCGAGGTTGTGGATCCCGTACGCCGCGGCGAAGGTCAGCACCGGGAGGGAGAAGACCGCGAACACCCCCGCGGCGGCGATCGAGGCGGAGCCGCTGCCCACGCGCTTGGCGTCCTCGCGCAGTTCCGCCTTGGCCAGGGCGATCTCGTCGTGAACCAGGGCGGACATCTCGGCGGTGGCCGAGGCGACCAGCTGGCCGAGTGTGCGCTCGGCTCCCTGCGCCTCTTGGTCCACTGCGCTCATCGCTCTCTCCCTCTGTCGTCTGCTGCCGGGCGGCTGTCCCCGCGGCCGCCGACCGGCCGGCGTGCGGCTGTCCCGCGTCGGTCCTGCGTCGTCACTCAGATCATGCCGGACGGTCGGCCTCGGTGGTGGACCCGGCTGCGGTTTGGAGCGCGGCGGCGGCCGCCTCCTCCGCCTTGCGGCGGTGTTCCGCGGCCCGGTCCTCGTAGATCTTCGCCATCCTCAGGTGGTACTCGGGTTTGTCCTCCTCGTAGATGTCCGGGATGCCGTCGTGGTCCTCGTCGCGCTCCTCGGCCTCGGTGAGCAACCGGTAGCGGCGGTTGCGGAGCTTGAGCAGGACGCAGGCGATCAGGGCGGAGATCAGGGAGCCGAGCAGGACGGCGGCCTTGATCTCGTCGGTGAGGGTCGCGTCGCCGGCGAAGGCGAGTTCGCCGATGAGGAGGGAGACGGTGAAGCCGATGCCGGCGAGCGTGGCCACGGCGAGTACGTCCGGCCAGGCCAGGTCCTCGTTCAGTTCGGCCCGGGTGAAGCGGGCGGCCAGCCAGGTCCCGCCGAAGATGCCCGCGGCCTTGCCGACGACGAGGCCGAGGACCACGCCGAGGGTCTCGGGGCGGGTGAAGACCTGGGCGATGGCCTCGTCGGAGAGGGAGACCCCGGCGGAGAAGAGCGCGAAGAGGGGCACGGCGAGACCGGCGGAGACGGGCCGGACCAGGTGCTCGATGTGCTCGCCGGGAGAGGTCCCCTCGCCGTCCCGGCGGGTGCAGCGGAGCATCAGGCCCATGGCCACGCCGGCGATCGTGGCGTGGACGCCGCTGTTGTACATGAGGCCCCAGATGACCAGAGCGAGCGGTACGTAGACGTACCAGCCCCGGACGCCGCGGCGCAGCAGGAACCAGAAGAGGACCAGCCCCACGAGGGCGCCGCCGAGGGCCAGGAAGTCGATCTCGCTGGTGAAGAACACCGCGATGATCAGGATCGCGAAGAGGTCGTCGACGACGGCGAGGGTCAGCAGGAAGGCGCGCAGGGCCGAGGGCAGGGAGGTGCCGATGACGGCGAGGACGGCGAGCGCGAAGGCGATGTCGGTGGCCGTCGGGACGGCCCAGCCGTCCATCGATCCGTTGCCGGTGAGGTTGACCAGTGCGTAGACGAGCGCGGGCACGGCCATGCCGCAGAGGGCGGCGATCACCGGGAGGGCGGCGGCCTTGGGATCGCGCAGGTCGCCCGCGACGAGTTCGCGCTTGAGCTCGATGCCGGCGACGAAGAAGAAGATGGCGAGGAGTCCGTCGGCGGCCCAGTGCTGGAGCGAGAGGTCCAGGCCGAGGGAGGCGGGTCCGATGTGGAAGGACCGCACGCTGGCGTAGCTGTCCGCGAGGGCGGGGATGTTGGCCCAGAGCAGGGCGGCGATCGCGGCCACGAGCAGCAGGACGCCACCCACCGTCTCGGTGCGCAGGGCATCGGCGATGTAGCGGCTCTCGGGCAGCGAGAGACGGCCGAGCAGCTTGCGGCTCTTGTGGTGGGCGGGGCTGGGCGCGGCCACGAGGGGCACCTCCGGGGGCGGTTGGACGGCATGGCGGAACTCGTTGCCGACCAGACTTCCCGGCGCACCCTGTGGTCTTTCTTTTACGCTTTCAATATTTTACAGGGTGTACGCGAGGGCGTATCCGGCGATCATCACTTTATGCGCGAAAGGGGCACCCGGCGCGTCGCGCCGCATGCCCCTTCCGGTCCCGGAGTGTCGCGGAGAGTTCCCGAGTGTCTCGGCGCGTCAGTCCTCGCTGCCCGCGGCCGGGAGCTTGCTCTGGATCAGGTCCATGACGGACGAGTCCGCCAGCGTGGTGACGTCGCCGACCGCGCGGTTCTCCGCCACGTCGCGCAGCAGGCGACGCATGATCTTGCCCGAGCGGGTCTTCGGCAGCTCCTGCACCGGCAGGATCCGCTGGGGCTTCGCGATCGGGCCGAGCGTGCTGCCCACGTGGCTGCGCAGGTCCGCGACCAGGCCCTCGGTCTCCGAGGCGCTGCCGCGCAGGATGACGAAGGCCACGATGGCCTGGCCGGTCGTCTCGTCGGCGGCCCCGACCACGGCCGCCTCGGCGACCGACGGGTGCGAGACGAGGGCCGACTCGACCTCGGTGGTGGAGATGTTGTGGCCCGACACCAGCATCACGTCGTCCACCCGGCCGAGCAGCCAGATGTCGCCGTCGTCGTCCTTCTTGGCGCCGTCGCCCGCGAAGTACTTGCCCTCGAAGCGCGACCAGTAGGTGTCGATGAAGCGCTGGTCGTCGCCCCAGATGGTGCGCAGCATCGACGGCCACGGCTCGGTGAGGACCAGGTAGCCGCCCCCGCCGTTCGGGACCTCGTGCGCCTCGTCGTCCACCACGGTGGCGGCGATCCCGGGCAGGGCGCGCTGGGCGGAGCCGGGCTTGGTGTGCGTGACGCCCGGCAGCGGGGAGATCATCATCGCGCCGGTCTCGGTCTGCCACCAGGTGTCCACGATCGGGCAGCGGTCGCCGCCGATGTGCTTGCGGTACCAGACCCATGCCTCGGGGTTGATGGGCTCGCCGACCGAGCCCAGGACGCGCAGGCTCGACAGGTCGAACTTCGCGGGGATGTCGTCGCCCCACTTCATGAACGTACGGATGGCCGTGGGCGCCGTGTAGAGGATCGTGACGCCGTACTTCTGCACGACCTCCCAGAAGCGGCCCTGGTGCGGGGTGTCCGGGGTGCCCTCGTACATCACCTGCGTGGCGCCGTTCGCGAGCGGCCCGTAGACGATGTAGGAGTGTCCGGTCACCCAGCCGATGTCGGCCGTGCACCAGTAGACGTCGCTCTCCGGCTTCAGGTCGAAGACGGCGTGGTGGGTGTACGCCGCCTGGGTGAGGTAGCCGCCGGAGGTGTGCAGGATGCCCTTGGGCTTACCCGTCGTCCCCGAGGTGTAGAGGATGAACAGCGGGTGCTCGGCGTCGAAGGCCTGCGGGGTGTGCTCGGCGGACTGGCGGCCGACCACGTCGTGCCACCAGACGTCGCGGCCCTCGGTGAAGGCGGTGTCCTGGCCGGTGCGGCGCACGACGAGCACGTGCTCGACCTGCGGGCACTTGGCGACGGCCTCGTCGATGGCGGGCTTCAGGGCGCTGGGCCTGCCGCGGCGGTAGCCGCCGTCGGCGGTGATGACCAGCTTGGCGTCGGCGTCCTGGATGCGGGAGGCGACGGCGTCGGCGGAGAACCCGCCGAAGACCACGGAGTGCGCGGCGCCGATGCGGGCGCACGCGAGCATGGCGACGACCGCCTCGGGGATCATCGGGAGGTAGACGGCGACGCGGTCGCCGGCCTGGACGCCCAGTTCGGTGAGGGCGTTGGCGGCCTTGGAGACCTCGTCCTTGAGCTCGCGGTAGGTGATCGCGCGGCTGTCGCCGGGCTCGCCCTCGAAGTGGATGGCGACGCGCTCGCCGTTGCCTGCCTCGACGTGGCGGTCGACGCAGTTGTACGCGACGTTCAGCCTGCCGTCGGCGAACCACTTCGCGAAGGGCGGGTTCGACCAGTCGAGCGTCTCGGTCGGTTCGGTCGCCCAGGTCAGCCGCCGGGCCTGCTCGGCCCAGAAGCCCAGCCGGTCCGCGTCGGCCTGTGCGTACGCAGCCTCTTTCACGTTGGCGGCGGCGGCCAGATCGGCGGGCGGTGCGAACCGCCGCTCCTCCTTGAGCAGATTGGCCAGGCTCTCATTGCTCACGACATCTCCCTTTCCCAGGGTGTCCGTTGTGTCCCCGGGCATAGCTCATCAGTCTGCGGCCCAGGTGACAAGGGGTAACCTGAAATTGGTTTAGACCTATATCACGCAGACGGCCCGCACGAGAACGGCGTGCGAACGGCCCCTGCCCGCTGCAGGGCGCGGGAAGGGGCCAGTCGATGGCACGGATACCGGAGGGTATCGGTTCAGGCGTGCTGGCCGACGGTGTCGAAGACGCGGCAGTCGAAGAAGTCCTCACCCTCGGACAGCAGGTACGCCTGGGCCTCGCCCACGTGGAAGTACATCCCGTGCAGCTCCAGGGTGCCCTCGGCGAGCCGTCTGGCCACGGCTTCGTGGGCCTTCAGGTGCTCCAGCTGCTGGACCACGTTGGTCAGGCACAGCTGCTCGACGGCATCGGCGGGAGCCGGCCCGAGATCCGGGCCCAGGCGTGGTGGCGGCTGCCCATCCGCTCCAGGCTCGGCAGCCCGTGGCGCAACCAGCGGCGCAGCGGGGTCACGGGCGCGTCGGGCGTCGAGCTGAGCAGGGCCTGCATGGCACCGCAGCCCGAGTGCCCGCAGACGGTGATGCTGTCGACCTTCAGCACGTCCACCGCGTACTCGATGGCCGCCGCGACGGAGTCGTCCGTGGACTCGGCGCCGGGCAGCGGCACGAGATTGCCGACGTTGCGGACGGTGAAGAGGTCTCCCGGGCCGCTCGCCGTGATCATGCTGGTCACCAGCCGGGAGTCCGCGCAGGTGATGAAGAGCTGCGAGGGGCGCTGCCCCTCGCGGGCCAGCCGGGCCAGCTCGTCCCGTACGTGCGGTGCGGTGTCCCGCTGGAAGGCGCTGATCCCGCTGGCCAGTTGGCCGGCGCCGCGCCGCCGGCGCGCCGGCGAGAGCTCCGGCGTTCCGTCGCCCCGGGCCGCGTCCTGCCCGTCCGTGGCTGCTGCTGCCGCCGTGGACGCGGCGGTGGCGGCACGGGTGCTCGTCGCGCGGTGGTCGCAGTGGTTCTGCCATGGGGTCCAGGGGCGGCAGCACGCGTGCGTCCCGCGGTGCTGGCCGCGACGGGACCGGTCCGACCGGTCGGGGCGGCCGCCCGGGTGGTCGGCTTCGGCGTGGGGGGTGACGTGGCCGCTCCCGGTGCCGTCGGCCCCGTCCGCCGCGTCCGGCCCGTCGGGGGATCCGGCTCCGCCGGCCGCGGCCGGGTCCGCCCCGGTGATGCGGGCGGCCTGCCCGGACCGGCCGGTGACCTCCAGGGTGCCCCCGTGGGCCAGGTGGGACTGCTGCCAGTCCTGGATCGTCTCGTACGCCGCGTGGTCCATGAAGGAGCCGTCGAGCTCGACCACGGCGTGCGCGTCGTGCGGGATCTGGTTCAGTGCCCGGCTCAGCCGCGGCACCGCCAGGAAGGTCAACTGCCCGCGAGCCCGCACCCGGTGGACCCCGCCGTCCAGGTGCTCCAGACTGATCCGGGTCCGGGCGAGCCGGTGCAGGGCCAGCGCGACGGCCACCGCGATGCCCACGGCCACGCCCTCCAGCACTCCGCCGAGCACCACTGCGACGATGGTCGTCCCGTAGACGAGGGCCTCCCGGTGCCGGGTGACGCTGCGCAGGTGCGTGATGTTGACCATCTGCACGCCCACCGCCATCACCAGGGCCGCCAGCGTGGCCAGCGGAATCAGATCGAGCAGCGGGACCAGCAGGAAGGCCGCGAGCAGCACCCAGAAGCCGTGCATCATCGACGACTTCCGGCTCGCCGCACCGGACTTGACGTTCGCCACGCTGCGCACGGCCACACCGGTGATGGGCAGCCCGCCCAGGGCTCCGGAGACGATGTTCGCCGCGCCCTGGCCGCGCAGTTCGCGGTCGAGGTCGGCGCGCGGCGGGCGGTCGTCCGTGCCCCGCTCGGAGGCGATCAGCTTGTCGGTCGCGACGGCCGAGAGCAGGGACTCCACGCTCCCGACCAGGGTGATGGTCAGGACGGCGGCGATGAGCCCGAGGACCGGCCCCTCGGGCATCTCGGGAAGTGCGTGGCTGCGCCAGGACGGCAGGTCCACCCGGGGCAGGCTGAGCCCGGCCAGAGCGGCGAAGGCGGTGGCCGAGGCGACGGCGGCGAGGGGCGCCGGCAGCTTGCGCAGGGCGCGGCCGGTCCGTCCCGGCAGCCGCGGCCAGCCCAGCAGGACGATCAGGGTCAGGGCGCTGACCCCGAGCGCCACCGGGTGCAGGTCGGCCAACTGCGCCGGCAGGCCGAGCACGTTCGCCACGGCCGAGCTCTGGGGTGTGCCGCCGAGCACGATGTGCAGCTGGGCCAGTGCGATGGTCACGCCGATGCCCGCGAGCATGCCGTGCACGATGGCCGGGCTGACCATGAGCGCGGAGCGGGCGGTGCGCAGGGCGGCGAGGCCGAGCTGGCAGATCCCGGCGAGCACGGTGATGGCGCACGTGGTGCGCCATCCGTACCGCTGGATCAACTCCGCGGTGACCACGGTCAGTCCGGCGGCGGGTCCGCTCACCTGGAGCGGAGCGCCACCGAGGCGTCCGGCCACGATCCCGCCCGCCGCGGCTGCGACCAGACCCGCCTGGAGCGGGGCCCCGGTGGCCAGGGCGATGCCGAGGGAGAGCGGCATGGCGATCAGGAAGACGGCGATGGAGGCGGAGAGGTCCGCCGGGAAGTCCTTGCGCACCGTGCGGGGCGCGCGGGTGGGGGAAGTGGCTGTCATCGGGTCCCGTCTCCTCTGGGATGAGGGTCGAAGGGGCGGGAATCTCAACACTCGGTAAATGAACGGTAATGGAGAGTAAAGATGAGTGGTGGAGAATTCGGGCAAATGGCTTACGAATTAGCACCCAGGAGTGATTAAGCATTTTGTCCGGCTTGTCATACCTTCCTCACGGTGGACCGCATGGGACGTTGCGGCGCGGAAGTCCTGCGATGGAACTGCGAGGGAGAGGTGGGGCGGATGATCGCCGCCACGAAGAAGATCGCCGGCGGCCTGGTCGCCACGGCGCTGGTCCTGGGTGTGGCCGGGTGCACCGCCTCGGAACCCGCGAAGTCCCCGCCCGCCGGCGGTCCGAACGCGCGGAAGGGCGCTGCCGAGGCTCCCGGCAGTGTCAACCGCCCCATCGGCGACGGTTCGACCGCGTACACCGGCCCGCAGCCGAACGTCGTGAAGCCGCAGAAGCTGAAGCCCGGTGAGAAGCCCCCGCAGTTCGTGGTGTTCTCGTGGGACGGGGCCGGCGAGGACAGCCAGAAGCTGTTCTCGCACTTCCGCGAGGTCGGCAAGAAGTACAACGCCCGCATGACGTACTTCCTCAGCGGCGTGTACATGCTTCCGGAGGAGAAGCGTTTCCTCTACACCGCCCCCCAGCATGCGCCGGGCCGCTCCGACATCGGTTTCGGTGACCTCCAGGGCATCAAGGACACCGCCGCACAGGTCCGCGGGGCCTGGCTGGAGGGCAACGAGATCGGCACCCACTTCAACGGCCACTTCTGCGGGCCCGACGGCGGTGTCGGCACCTGGTCCGTGGAGGAGTGGAAGAGCGAGATCAGCCAGGCCAAGTCCTTCGTCAAGAACTGGAAGACCAACGCGGGCCTGAAGCAGGAGGAGGCGCTCCCCTTCGACTACGACAAGGAACTCGTCGGCGCCCGCACCCCCTGCCTCGAAGGCCAGAAGAACTTCATGCTGGCGGCGAAGGGCATGGGGTTCCGCTACGACTCCAGCGGGATCAGCAAGCAGATCTGGCCCAAGAAGACGGACGGGCTCTGGGACGTCCCGCTCCAGCTGGTGCCCATGCCGGGCCGTGCCTTCGACACGCTGAGCATGGACTACAACTACATGGTCAACCAGTCCGGGACGACGTCGCAGGGCGACCCCTCGCAGCACACCTACTGGGGCGACCAGATGCGGGACGGCCTGCGGCAGGCCTTCGACCGCGTCTACCAGGGCAACCGGGCGCCGCTGATCATCGGCAACCACTTCGAGTCCTGGAACGGCGGCACCTACATGCGTGCCGTCGAGGAGTCGATCAAGGGCATGTGCACCCAGAAGGAGGTCCGCTGCGTGCCGTTCCGGGAGCTGGTGGACTGGCTGGACGCCCAGGACCCGAAGGTCCTGGAGTGGATGCGCACCCTCGACGTCGGCGAGGCACCGAAGGAGGGCTGGACGAAGTTCCTGACGGCGGGGCCGCCGGCGCCGCCGGCCGCCCCCGCGGGCGTCAAGCCGGCTGCGGAGCCGGCCGAGGGGTCTGGGGACGAGGGCTGACGATCTCCTCGACGCCCGCGCCGTCGTCGAACGCATCGAGGGCGTCGAGGCCTTCGCGCAGGACGAAGTCGGGGTCGACCTGTTCCGCCAGGTCGGCACCCGTCTTGGTGTTGCCCCAGCTCTCCGCGTTCTTGAGGTGGAAGTCCACCATCTGCTCGGTGTACCGGGCCCAGTCGCGGTGCGCGTAGGAGTCGTCGGCGGCGTCCTGCAGCGCCTGGAGGGCGAACCGGTTGGTCGCCTCCAGCAGTTCGAAGGGCGCCGGGCGGCCCTTCTCCATCGCCCGCACCCAGTCGGAGTGCCCGACGGTGACGAGCAGGTCCTCGCCCACCTCGTCCTGGAGGAACTCGATGTCCTCGGGGCCCTGCACCTTGTTGCCGATGACCTTGAGCGCGACGCCGAAGTCCCGGGCGTACTCCTTGTACTGGCGGTAGACGGAGACGCCCTTGCGGGTCGGCTCGGCGACGAGGAAGGTCACGTCGAAGCGGGTGAACATGCCCGAGGCGAAGGAGTCCGAGCCCGCCGTCATGTCGACGACCACGTACTCGTCCGGACCGTCGACGAGGTGGTTGAGGCAGAGCTCGACCGCCCCGACCTTGGAGTGGTAGCAGGCCACGCCCAGGTCGGCCTCGGTGAACGGCCCGGTGGCCATCAGCCGTACGGGGTCCCCGTCGAGCAGGACCGTGCGCGCGCAGGCCTCGTAGACCGGGTTGTCCTCGGTGACGCGCAGCAGGCGCGAGCCCCGTCCGGGCGGAGTGGTCTTGATCATCGTGTCGGCGGACGCGATGCGCGGGTTGGAGCCCCGCAGGTACTCCTTGATCAGGGGCAGGTGCGCCCCCAGGGCGGGCAGCGCGGCGGCCTCGTCCTCGGCGAGCCCGAGCGCTGCGCCCAGGTGCTGGTTGATGTCGGCGTCCACCGCGACGACGGGGGCTTCGTTGGCGGCGAGGTGGCGGATGAAGAGGGAGGACAGGGTCGTCTTGCCGCTGCCGCCCTTTCCCACGAAAGCGATCTTCATGTTCACCAAGCGTAGTGGGTAAGTAGCACTGTGTTGTCAAGCTGAGTGAAGAAGACCACTCCAAGGAGGGGTCGGTACCGTGCTCGCGCGGTCGTAGGCTCCCTACTTATGAGTAGCGCTTCTGACCCGTTGGCCGCCCTGGCCGGGCTGCCGGGTGTCGCCGATTCCGTGGATTCCGTACGCAAGGCCGTGGACCGGGTCTACGGGCACCGGGTGATGCGCCGCCGCAGCGGTGAGATCACCTCGGAGGCCGCGCTGCGCGGCGCCCGTGGCAGCGCGGCGCTGTCCGGGGCGGACTGGGCGCTGGAGGAGGTGCGCCGGCGGACCGACTTCGGCTCCGAGCCGGAGGCGCTGACCGTGGGCGCCGCCCTGCGCCTCACGGCGGAGGCCGGCCAGCTGCTGAGCATCTGGCGCCAGTCGCCGCTGCGGGTCCTGGCGCGCCTGCACCTGGTGGCGGTCGGCTCGACGGCCGAGGGGGACGTGGTGGGACGTCCGCGCCTCGCGGGCGAGCCGGTGGACGAGCCCCTGGTGGAGTCTCCGTTGCCCGATGCCGACGAGGTCGCCGGACGGCTGGACGGCCTCTCGCGGATCGTCATCGCGGGCGGTTCGGCCCCGGCGCTGGTGACGGCGGCGGTGGTGCACGGCGAGCTGCTGGCCCTGCGGCCGTTCGGCTCCTACAACGGGCTGGTCGCGAGGGCCGCCGAGCGCATCGTCCTGATCAACAGCGGGCTGGACCCCAAGGCGATCTGTCCGGCGGAGGTGGGTCACGCGGAGCAGGGGACCGAGGCCTACCTGGCGGCCTTCGGCGGCTACCTGTCCGGGACCGCGGAGGGCATGGCCGCCTGGATCGGTCACTGCGGTCGGGCGATCGAGCTCGGGGTGCGTGAGTCGACGGCCGTCTGCGAGGCGCTGCAGCGCGGCGCGGCCTGAGCCTGCGCGGGGCCCGCGGCCGGTCCGGGATCGGTCGGCCACAGGCCCCGACATGGGTTGCGGCGACACCGTCTAGCTCTGGTGTCGCCGCTGGCATTCACGCCCAGGTACCAAGCGTCCTCGAAATGTGCCCATCAGGTCGGGTGCTTTGCCCGCTACCTGGTGCGGCTGGCCCGTAATCGACGGGTCGACGTCGCGTGGGTGCTCGGCGTTCATGCTTCGGTCCGTGGGCCTTACTGCGTTTTAAAGATGATCCTCTCGGATGTTCTTTGGTCTCGCGGGCCGTTGCTTTATTTGTACTCCGCTTTGCTCCCGGGCGAAACCCCTGGCTCCACTTTTTACTTTCCAGGACGAGCGGGGATGAACCGGACAGCCCGAACCGGTACAGGTGGGGCCGTTTCAGGCGGACGCGGCCGAGAGGGCGGCCCGGCGCCGGCTCGCGTACCAGACCAGCCCGGCGGTGGCGGCGGCCGCGCCTACGGCGGCCGCCGCGATCAGTGCCGGGCGGGCCGGCATCGACAGTCCGGGGAGGCGCTGCTTGAGTCGCACCGGCCGGTTGAAGACCAGCACCGGCCAATCCCGCGCCGTGGCCTCGCGGCGCAGCGCACGGTCGGGGTTCACGGCGTGCGGGTGTCCGACCGCCTCCAGCATCGGGATGTCGGTCGCCGAGTCGCTGTAGGCGTAGCACCGGGAGAGGTCGTAGCCCTCGGACTCGGCGAGCTCCCGCACGGCCTCGGCCTTGGTGGGCCCGTAGGCGTAGTAGTCGATCTCGCCGGTGAAACAGCCGTCCTCGCCCACGACCATGCGCGTGGCGACGACCCGGTCGGCGCCGAGCATCTCCCCGATCGGCTCGACCACCTCCGCGCCGGACGTCGACACGATCACCACGTCGCGGCCGGCCGTGTGGTGGGCCTCGATCAGGGACGCGGCCTCGTCGTAGATGATCGGGTCGATGAGGTCGTGCAGCGTCTCGGCGACGATCTCCCGCACCTGCTGCACGTTCCATCCCTTGCAGAGGGCGGACAGGTACTCCCGCATCCGCTCCATCTGATCGTGGTCGGCGCCGCCGGCGAGGAAGATGAACTGGATGTAGGCGGTGCGCAACACGGCTCGCCGGTTGATCAGGCCGCCTTGGTAGAAGGACTTGCTGAACGTCAGGGTGCTCGACTTCGCAATGACCGTCTTGTCCAGATCGAAGAAGGCTGCGGTGCGGGGCGAGGAGTGCGGCAAGGGCTGATTTTCCACGCCCCGAGCATATGCGCCCACCATTCGGCGTAAGGTGTGGCGCGTGGGTTTGCCTGAGAGGGCTCTCGGGTACACCATGGAAGTCACGGATCGTTCGCGACCGTGCTAACCCGGTCTGGCTCCTCCCCCCCCGAGTCGGACCGTGGGGACGACCCCCGCTCTCCCCCCCGGCGGGGGTCGTCGCTTGTCCGGACGCGGTTCGCGTCCACGGCCTCGGCCCCGAACGACCATTCTCCTGGTCCTTCCTCTTCGGTGCGGCCCGTCCGCCGCACGCCCTCACCACGTCGAACTCGTCACGCTGCGTAGTGGTTCCGCCGCGCTCCGGAACTCACCTGTGAGGGTGACCGGGTTATTCACAATCGATGGGTTGTCCACAGTTATTGGGCAAGATCCACTTCTTTTTCCGGATCGCTGCACGGTGATTCCAGCCGCGAAGTCCGCGGCGCTGGGATTTGCAGTGAGAAGGGGGCGGAGATCGTGGCTCGATCGAAGTCGTGCGAAACGCCGAAGGCCGTGATGACCGGAAGGGCGGCGGGTGGGGAGAGGGCGGCTGCGGGAGCGGTCGCGGCCGCGCCCGCCGGGGGGCGGCCGCTGATCATCACCGAGGACCCCCTGCTGCTGGACGACTTGTTGAGGCTGTGCGCGGCGGCGGGAGCCGATCCGCACGTGCTGCACGCACCGCCGGGCTGTGGTGGCGGGGGCGTCGAAGCGGAGGCCGCTCCCGAAGCGGGCGACGGTGCGGCGCCGGTTTCGCCAATTGGCCTCAATGAAACGGGAATTGGCTGGGAGTCGGCCCCACTGGTGCTGGTCGGGGACGACGCCGCGCGCCGCGTGCGGGGCGCGCCGCGCAGGGCCGGGGTCTTCCTCGTCGGCCGGGACCTCGACGACCCCCTCGTATGGCAGCGGGCCGTGGAGATCGGGGCGGAGGGGGTGCTGCGCCTTCCCGACGCCGAGAGCCGGCTCGTGGACCGGATCGCCGACGTCGTCGAAGGGGCCGGCCGCCCGCCCTCGCGGTCGGCGTGATCGGGGGCAGCGGCGGGGCGGGAGCCTCCACCCTCGCCTGCGCCCTGGCCGTCCGGGCCGCCCGCGCGGGTGAACGGACCATGCTCATCGACGGTGATCCCCTCGGCGGCGGCATGGACGTGCTGCTCGGCGGCGAATGCGCCGAAGGGCTGCGGTGGCCGGACTTCGCGGCTTCCCGGGGGCGGGTGGGCGCCGGTGCGCTGGAGGAGTCCCTGCCCGAACTGCACGCGCTGCGCGTGCTCAGCTGGGACCGGGGGGACCGGGTGGTCGTGCCGCCCGCCGCCGTGCGGTCGGTGGTCGCCGCTGCGCGCCGCCGGGGTGGCGTGGTCGTGGTCGACCTTCCCCGCCGGGTGGACGAAGCGGTGGCCGAGGTGCTGTCCCAGCTCGACCTGGTGCTGATGGTCGTCCCCGGCGAGCTGAGGTCGGTGGCCGCGGCGGGCCGGGTGGCCGCCGGGGTGCGGATGGTGGCCCGGGACGTCCGCGTCGTCGTACGGGGACGCTGCCCCGGCGGGCTGGATCCCGAGGACGTCGCCGGGCTGCTGGGGGCGCCACTGGCCGGTGAGGTGCCGGTCGAGGTGGGACTCCCGGGGCGGGTGGCCGAGGGGGAGCCGCCGGGGTCGCAGGAGCGCGGAGCCCTGGCCCGATTCTGCGACGGCTTCTGGCAGCGGGCCCTCGGCGCCGCCCAGGGGGTGCCGGCATGAGCGCCGTACTGCTGGACGCGGTGCGCAGGCGGCTCGCCGAGAGCGGGGCGGAGCCGACGCCGGCGCGGGTCGCGGCGGCCCTGCGCGCCCAGGGCAGGCTCCTGGGCGACGCGGAAGTGCTGGGAGCGGCGGCCGAGTTGCGCTCCGAACTGGTCGGCGCGGGTCTCCTGGAGCCGCTGCTGGCCGATCCGGCGGTGACCGACGTCCTGGTGGCGGCCCCCGACCGGGTGTGGGTGGACCGCGGCGGCGGACTGGAGCTGACCGGGGTGACCTTCGCCGACGCGGGGGCCGTGCGCAGGCTCGCCCAGCGGCTGGCCGCCGTGGCCGGCCGGCGACTTGACGACGCCCGGCCGTGGGTGGACGCCCGGCTGCCCGACGGGACCCGGCTGCACGCCGTGCTGCCGCCGGTGTCGGTCGGCTCGGCCTGCCTGTCGCTGCGGGTGGTGCGACCACGGGCGTTCACGCTGGAAGAGCTGGTCGCGGCGGGCACGCTGCCGCCCGGCGGGCAGCGGCTGCTCCGGGACATGGTGGAGGCCCGGCTGTCGTTCCTCGTCTCCGGCGGAACGGGGACCGGCAAGACCACCCTGCTCAGTGCCTTGTTGGGGCTGGTGGGGCCCGCCGAACGGATCGTGCTCGCCGAGGACTCGGCCGAACTGCGCCCCGACCATCCGCACGTGGTGCGGCTGGAGACCCGCCCGGCCAACCAGGAGGGGGCCGGTCTGGTCACTCTGGCGGACCTGGTCCGCCAGGCGCTGCGGATGAGGCCCGACCGGCTGGTGGTCGGCGAGGTGCGCGGAGCCGAGGTGGCGGACCTGCTCGCCGCCCTGAACACCGGCCACGAGGGCGGCTGCGGCACGGTGCACGCCAACGCCGCCGCCCATGTCCCGGCCCGGCTGGAGGCGCTGGGCACGGCCGCCGGACTCGACCGGGGCGCCCTCCACAGCCAGTTGGCCGCCGCGCTGACCCTGGTACTGCACCTGGTGCGGGACCGGGAGGGGCGGCGCCGGGTGGCCGAGGTGCACGTGCTGGAGCGGGATCCCGCCGGACTGGTGGTGACCGTGCCCGCGCTGCGGTGGGGCGCCCGGGGTTTCGTACGGGAGCAGGGCTGGGAGCGGCTGCGGCCACTGCTGCGGGGTGCCCGGTGAGCGCCGGGGCGGGGCTGCCCGTGCCGCTGTTCGCCGGGGTGTTGTGCGCGGGCGCGGCCGTCTGGGGAAGCGCCGGAGGCGACCGTGTGTCCCGGCGGGCCCGGGCGGTACTCGCCGGAGGGGGGCGGGCGCCGCTCGGGTGCGGGCCGCCGCGGCGCGAGGTGCTGCTGGGCGCCGTCCGGGTGCGGGCCGAGCGGTGGCGGGAGTGGGCCTGCCTCGGGGGCGCCCTGGTGATCGCGGTCCTGGGCGGGTCGGTGCTCCCGCTGCTGGCGGGAGCGGCCGCGGTGCCCCTGGTACGGAGATGGCTGCGGGTGCGGGCGCGCGAGCGGGCCCGGTCCGCTCGGGCCGCCGAGGTGGTGGCCCTGTGCGGGGCGACCGTGGGAGAACTGCGGGCCGGGGCTCAGCCCGGCCAGGCACTGATGGCGGCCCTGCGGAGGACGGCCGCGGCTCCGGGCGGGCCGGGTGCGGCCGAGGCGGGGGTACTGGCGGCTGCGGCATTCGGCGGGGACGTGCCCGGAGCCCTGCGGCAGGCGGCGCGGGAGCGGGGGGCGGAGGGGCTGGCCGGGATGGCCGCCTGCTGGCGTGTGTCGGTGGACGGAGGAGCGGGGCTGGCCGCCGGACTGGACCGGCTGGAGGGAGCCCTGCGGGCCGAACGGGACCGGGAGGAGTCATTGCGGGCCCAGTTGGCGGGGGCGCGGTCGACGGTGCTGGTGCTCGCCCTGCTGCCGCTGGTGGGCCTCTTGATCGGTACCGGCCTGGGCGCGGATCCGCTGCGGGTGCTGCTGCACACGCCCATGGGATGGGGCTGTCTGGCGGCGGGCGGGGTGCTGGAGGCGCTGGGGCTGCTGTGGTGCCGGCGGATCGTCCGGGCGGGGGAGCGGTGATGGGCGGGCTCTTCGTCCACAGGCTGGGGATCGTTCTGGGCGTGGCGGCGGCCCTGTGGATGGTGTCGGCCATGGTGGCGCGGGTCCGGGCGCGTGCCGTCCGGCGCAGGACCGCCGCACTGCTGGGGGCGCGCCCCCGGCCGCGCGGGCCGGTGGCCGGTGCCGCGCTGCGGCGGGCGGCGGTGGCGTGGGCCGGTCCGGGCGGGGCGGTGCTGGCGGGCTGGGTGCTCGTGGGCGGGGTGGCCGGGGTGGTGGTCGGCTGCCTGCTGGCGGTCGGGGTGGGGCGCTGGCAGGCCCGGCCACGACGGCCGGCCGGGCTGGATCCGCGGGAGGCGGAGCGCCAGCTGCCGTTCGCCGCCGACCTGCTGGCCGCGTGCCTGGCGGCCGGAGCCGGGCCGGTGGAGGCCGCGGAGGTGGTGGGCGAGTCGCTGGGTGGCCCGGTGGGCGAGCGGCTTGCGAGCGCCGGGGCGGAGCTGCGGCTCGGCGGCGAACCGGGCGCCGGGTGGGGAAGGCTGGCGGAGATACCGGGGGCCCGGGCGCTTGCCGACTGCTTGGAGCGTGCCGCCCGGACCGGGGCGCCCGCGGCGGAGCCGATGTCCCGGCTCGCCACCGGGCTGCGGGAGGAGCGGGCCCGCCGGGCCGGAGCCAGGGCGCAGCGGGCGGCGGTCCTCGTCACCGCCCCGGTGGGGCTGTGTTTTCTCCCCGCTTTTCTCTCGATCGGGGTCGCGCCGGTGGTGATCGGTATGGCCTCGGGACTTCTCTCCAGTCACTGAAGTCGCATTGACCACACATCAAAAACGGAAATACACAGGAGGTTGCCATGAGGATCATCTGGTTTCGTGTGCGGACGGCGCTCGGCGGTCGCCGGAGCGACGCGGGGATGTCCACTTCGGAATACGCCATGGGCACGATCGCGGCCTGCGCATTCGCGGCTGTTCTCTACAAGGTGGTGACGAGTGAAGTCGTCGCCACGGCCCTTCAGTCGACCATCGGGAAGGCACTCGATGTGCCGTTCTGAGGGGAAGTCCCGGGGAGCCCGTGGAATGCGCGACCGTGGATATGTGACGGCCGAGGCCGCCCTGGTGATTCCGGCGCTGGTGCTCTTCGCGGCCATGCTGGTGTGGGCGCTGATGGCGGCCGCCGGGCAGATCCGGTGCGTGGACGCGGCCCGGGCCGGTGCCCGAGCGGCGTCGAGGTCGGAGCCGACGGAGGTGGCGGTGGCGGCGGCTCGCGAGGCCGCGCCACCGCGGGCGCGGGTGGAGCTGGAGCGGGTGGGCGATCTCTGGCGGGTGCGGGTGATGGCGCCGGCTCCGGGGCCGGCCGGGGTGCCGCTGAGGCTCGGCGCGCAGGCGGTGGCGCTCGCCGAGGACAGCGTGGGGCCGCCGCCGTGAGCCGGGACCGGGGCTCGGCGACGGTCTGGGCGGCGCTCGTGGCGACGGTGCTGGGGGCTGTCTTCGGGGGCGTGCTGCTGCTCGGACAGGCCGTCGTGGCCCGCCACCGGGCGGCGGCGGCAGCCGACCTGGCAGCGCTCGCGGCGGCGGCGACCTGGGCGCACGGCCCGGACACCGCCTGCGGCACGGCGCGCCGGGTGGCCCGGGCGCAGGGTGCGGAGCTTGCCGTGTGCCACGTCGGCGGCGAGGTCGCCGAGGTGGAGGCTCGGGTCTCGGCGGGCCCCTTCACCCCCGGCATCCGTGCCCGCGCAGGCCCGCCCCGAGACCCACCGCCCCGAGACCCACCGCCCCGAGACCCACCGCCCCGAGACCCACCGCGCCGAGACCCACGGCCCCGAGACGCACTGCCCCCAGACGCACCGCGCCGAGACCCACCGCCCCCAGACGCACCGCCCTGAGCCCCGGCGGGACTGCGGGCCGGCAGCCGTCCCGGCGCGGCCACGGACACGCCCGGACCGGCAGCCGGCCCGGAGCGGCCGAGGACACGCCACCCGACCCGGCAGGCCGGCCCGGAGCGGCTGGCGACACGCGCGGGCCGCCGGGCGCCCTGGGGCCTACCGTTCCCGCTCGCCCCCCGGCGGGTGGCGGTCCAGGGCAGCCGGGGCCTCGGCAGGGGGCGGCGGGCACTGGAAGGCAATGCAGGGCCCCGGTCAGGGGCTTTCGGAGAGGAGGCGGGTCAGGAGGCGGATGGCGCCGCGCTTGTGGAGGGGGTCGTTGCCGTTGCCGCACTTGGGGGACTGGATGCAGGAGGGGCAGCCGGCCTCGCACTCGCAGGCGGCGATGGCATCGCGGGTGGCCGTCAGCCAGGCGCGGGCCGTGTGGAAGGCCCGCTCCGCGAAGCCGGCGCCGCCGGGGTGGCCGTCGTAGACGAAGACCGTGGGGAGGAGGGTGTCGGGATGCAGCGGCACGGACACGCCGCCGATGTCCCAGCGGTCGCAGGTGGCGAACAGCGGCAGCATGCCGATGGAGGCGTGCTCCGCCGCGTGCAGGGCGCCGCCGAGGATCTCCGGGTTGATCCGGGCCTCGTCGAGCTGGTCCTCGGTCACCGTCCACCAGACGGCCCTGGTGCGCAGGGTGCGGGGAGGCAGGTCCAGTTTGGCCTCGCCGAGGACCTCGCCGGTGATCAGTTTGCGGCGCAGGTAGGAGACGACCTGGTTGGTCACCTCCACGGAGCCGAAGCAGAGCCGGGCCGAGCCCCATGGGATCTCGGTCTCGGTCTCCAGGACGGAGATGGAGGTGGTGTCACGGGCCGTGGTGGAGAAGGGCGGATCGGCCGCCTCCACGAGGGCCGCCGAGCCCTCCAGGTCCAGGTGCCGCACGAGGTACGTGCGGCCCTGGTGGAGGTGGACGGCCCCCTCGTGGACGGTGGTGTGGGCCGCCGACTCGTCGACCGTGCCCAGCAGCCGGCCGGTGGAGGCCTCGACGATCTGGACCGGGCGGCCGCCGCCGCCCCGGATGTCGGTCAGGTCCGAGGCCCGCTCCCGGCGGGTCCAGTGCCAGCCGGACGCCCGGCGGCGCAGCAGCTTCGCCGCTTCCAGCTGGGGGAGGAGCTCCTCGGTGGTCGGGCCGAAGAGGTCCAGGTCGGCCTCGGTCAGCGGGCAGCTCCTCCGCCGCCGCGCACAGGTGCGGGGCGAGGACGTAGGGGTTGTCGGGGTCCAGGACGGTGGCCTCCACCGGTTGGCGGAACAGTGCCTCCGGATGGTGGACCAGGTAGGTGTCCAGCGGGTCGTCGCGGGCGACCAGCACGGCCAGGGCTCCCTGGCCCGAGCGCCCGGCCCGGCCCGCCTGCTGCCACAGGGAGGCACGCGTGCCCGGGTACCCGGTGATCAGCACGGCGTCCAGGCCGGAGACGTCCACGCCCAGCTCCAGGGCGGTCGTGGCGGCCAGCCCCAGCAGCTCGCCGGAGTGCAGGGCCCGCTCCAGGGCCCGCCGCTCCTCGGGCAGGTAGCCGCCCCGGTAGGCCGCGACCCGCCGGGGCAGGGACCGGTCCACCTCCGCGAGGCGCTCCTGCGTGATCACGGAGATCAGCTCGGCGCCGCGCCGGGAGCGCACGAAGGCGACCGTACGGACGCCCTGCACCACCAGGTCGGTCAGCAGGTCGGCGGTCTCCGCGGTGGCCGTACGGCGCACGGGAGCGCCCTTCTCGCCCCGCAGCTCGGTGAGCAGCGGGGGTTCCCAGAGGGCGAAGACGACCTCGCCCCGCGGCGAGGCGTCGTCGGTGATCTCGGTCACTGGCACGCCGGTCAGCCGGGACGCGGCGGCGGCGGGGTCGCTCGCGGTGGCGGAGGCCAGCAGGAACACCGGCTGCGAGCCGTAGCGGGCGCACAGCCGCCGCAGCCGGCGCAGGACCTGGGCCACGTGGGAGCCGAAAACCCCGCGGTAGGTGTGGCACTCGTCGATCACCACGTAGCGCAGCGCGCGCAGGAAGGAGGCCCAGCGGGGGTGGGCGGGGAGGATCCCGCGGTGCAGCATGTCGGGGTTGGTGAGGACGTGGTTGGCGTACTGGCGGACCCATTCCCGCTCCTCGAAGGGGGTGTCCCCGTCGTACACGGCCGGGCGGACGGCGTTGCCCAGCGGGGCGGCCAGCTCCCGCACGGCGCGCCGCTGGTCGGCCGCCAGCGCCTTGGTGGGGGCCAGGTACAGGGTGGTGGCGCCCCTGCCGTTCGGTGCCTGAGCGCCGTCCACGAGGGCGGAGAGCACGGGTGCCAGGTACGCCAGGGACTTGCCGGAGGCCGTCCCGGTGGCCACGACGACGGATTCGCCGTCCAGCGCGTGTTCGGCGGCCGCGGCCTGGTGTTCCCACGGATGGCCGATCCCGGCGGACTGGATGGCGGCGACGACATCCGACCGGATGCGGTCGGGCCAGACTGCATGACGGCCCGCCCGAGGGGGCAAGTGCTCCGTATGGGTGATGCGCGCAGAGCGGAAAGGCCCCCGTGACAGGCGGTCCAGGACCGTGCCGGGGGTGGGTCGGGAGTCCGCGTCTGCCGTGGGCCGTCCGGGACCGTGAGTGTTGGCCATCGGAACCGAGTGTGTCACCGGCGTGCGGGACAATGGTCGGAAGGCGTCGTGCGCGCCTGCCGGTAAGTGATTGAATGCCATTGCGGCAGCCAATCCCTCACCTACCTTCGGGTGGGGAGGCCCCTGGGGGGCGCCGCTCGATAGCAAGGTGCTGGAGGATCCGTGGACCTGTCCCTGTCGACTCGCACTGTCGGCGACCGTACGGTCGTGGAGGTCGGTGGCGAGATTGATGTGTATACCGCGCCCAAGCTGCGCGAGCAGTTGGTCGAGTTGGTGAACGACGGCAGCTACCACCTGGTCGTCGACATGGAGCGAGTGGACTTCCTCGACTCCACCGGACTCGGTGTGCTCGTGGGCGGACTCAAGCGCGTCCGCGCGCACGAGGGTTCGCTCCGCCTGGTGTGCAACCAGGAGCGCATTCTGAAGATCTTCCGTATCACCGGTCTGACCAAGGTGTTCCCGATCCACACCTCGGTGGACGACGCCGTCAACGCCACCGACTGACGGCTCCAGGCGGCCCCCGGCAGTCTCCGGGCAGCTGGGGGCCGGCAAGGAGAGCGGGGGTACCGGACCACGGATGGCCCGGGCCCCTGTCAAGGCACGCCCGTAGTCCGAGGGGGACGCGCATGGCCACCGTTGAACTGCGCTTCAGCGCCCAGCCCGAACACGTCCGGACGGCCCGCCTGGTCGCGGCCGCCGTGGCGCGCAGGGCCGGTGTGGAGGAAGCCGTCCTCGACGAGGTCCGCCTCGCCGTGGGTGAGGCCTGCTCGCGTGCCGTCGGACTCCACCGGACGAACGGGCTGACCGCGCCCGTGCGGGTGGTGCTGACCGAAGAGGACAAGGCGTTCTCCATCGAGGTCGGCGACGAGGTTCCCGGCCCGGGCGGGGGCCCCGCAGAGACCGTGTCCGGGATCGAGGCGGTCCAGGACCCCGACGTGGAGACCGAGGACGAGATGGGTCTCGCGGTGATCAGTGGGCTCGTCGACGACGTCGAGGTGACCAGTGGGGAATCGGGCGGGACCATCCGGATGAGCTGGCCCGTTTCTCCGTCCCCCGATCTTCACTGAGATCACCGGCGCGCTTGAACCTCTTATCTTCTGATCTTTATCAAGGCCCTGCTGAGCAGGGCCTTTTTCATTCCTCTGGATCAATGAGGATCCGTCAATGCCTTTGCCCCATTACCGCTTTCGAGGGTATTGGAGTGACGCGATCTATTGCTGAGGAGCAGGAGCACGCCAATTGTGTTTCCTGCGCACTGTTTTGATCGGGGCGCGCTCCCTACAATCCGTCCACATCTTGAGCTCATCACGTCAAGGAGGACGAATGACGGGGCTCTTCACCCCTCTCGCGCCGGACAGCACCGCTGAACTGGCATCCGCAGTACTAACCGATGACAATCGGCTCATCGTGATGGTCATTGCGGCCGTGGCACTCGTCGCTCTCGTCGTCGCGCAGTTCCTGGTCCGCCAGGTCCTCGCCGCAGACGAGGGGACCGACAGCATGAAGAAGATCGCCGCGGCCGTCCAGGAAGGCGCCAACGCCTATCTCGGCCGACAGCTGCGCACCCTCGGCATCTTCGCCGTCGTGGTCTTCTTCCTGCTCTTCCTGCTCCCCGCCGACGACTGGAACCAGCGGGCCGGCCGCTCCGCCTTCTTCCTCGTCGGCGCCATCTTCTCGGCGGCCACCGGCTACATCGGCATGCGCCTCGCGGTCCGCGCCAACGTCCGCGTCGCGGCCGCGGCCCGGCAGGCCACCCCGGCCGAGGGCGAGCCCGCCAAGGACCTGACCGAGGTCTCCCACCAGGCGATGAAGATCGCCTTCCGCACGGGTGGCGTCGTCGGCATGTTCACCGTCGGCCTCGGTCTCCTCGGCGCCTCCTGCGTCGTCCTGGTCTACGCCGCGGACGCCCCCAAGGTCCTGGAGGGCTTCGGTCTCGGCGCCGCCCTGATCGCGATGTTCATGCGCGTGGGCGGCGGAATCTTCACCAAGGCCGCCGACGTCGGCGCCGACCTGGTCGGCAAGGTCGAACAGGGCATTCCGGAGGACGACCCGCGCAATGCCGCGACCATCGCCGACAACGTGGGCGACAACGTCGGAGACTGCGCCGGAATGGCGGCCGACCTCTTCGAGTCCTACGCCGTCACCCTCGTGGCCGCGCTCATCCTCGGCAAGGCGGCCTTCGGTGACCTGGGCCTCGCCTTCCCGCTGATCGTCCCCGCCATCGGCGTCGTCACCGCGATGATCGGCATCTTCGCCGTGTCGCCGCGGCGCAGCGACCGCAGCGGAATGACCGCCATCAACCGCGGCTTCTTCATCTCGGCCGTGATCTCCCTGGTGCTGGTCGCGATCGCCGTCTACGCCTACCTCCCGGCCACCTACAAGGACCTCGTCGGCGTCGAGAACGCGGCCATCTCCAACCACTCCGGTGACCCGCGCGTCCTGGCCGTCGTCGCCGTCGCCATCGGCATCGTGCTGGCGGCCCTGATCCAGCAGCTCACCGGCTACTTCACCGAGACCAACCGGCGCCCCGTCCGGGACATCGGCAAGTCCTCCCTCACGGGCGCCGCGACCGTCGTCCTCGCCGGCATCTCCGTCGGCCTGGAGTCGGCCGTCTACACGGCGCTGCTCATCGGTCTCGGCGTCTACGGGGCGTTCCTCCTCGGCGGCACGTCCATCCTGCTCGCCCTCTTCGCGGTGGCCCTGGCCGGCACCGGTCTGCTCACCACCGTCGGGGTCATCGTCGCCATGGACACCTTCGGGCCCGTCTCCGACAACGCCCAGGGCATCGCCGAGATGTCGGGCGACGTCGAGGGCGCGGGGGCCCAGGTCCTCACCGACCTGGACGCCGTCGGCAACACCACCAAGGCCATCACCAAGGGCATCGCCATCGCCACGGCCGTGCTCGCCGCCGCGGCGCTCTTCGGCTCGTACAACGACGCGATCGCCACCGCAGTCAAGGAAGTCGGGGCCAAGGCCGGGGAGATGAACCTCAGCCTGGACATCGCCCAGCCCAACAACCTCGTCGGGCTGATCCTCGGCGCGGCCGTGGTCTTCCTGTTCTCCGGCCTCGCCATCAACGCCGTCTCCCGCTCCGCGGGCTCGGTGGTCTACGAGGTGCGCCGCCAGTTCCGCGAGCACCCCGGGATCATGGACTACAGCGAGAAGCCCGAGTACGGGCGCGTCGTCGACATCTGCACCAAGGACGCGCTGCGCGAGCTCGCCACGCCCGGCCTGCTCGCCGTCCTGACGCCGATCGCGGTGGGCTTCAGCCTCGGCGTCGGCGCGCTCGGGTCCTTCCTCGCCGGCGCCATCGGCACGGGCACGCTGATGGCGGTCTTCCTCGCCAACTCCGGCGGCGCGTGGGACAACGCGAAGAAGCTGGTGGAGGACGGCCACCACGGCGGCAAGGGCAGCGAGGCGCACGAGGCGGTCGTCATCGGCGACACGGTCGGCGACCCCTTCAAGGACACCGCCGGTCCCGCGATCAACCCGCTGCTCAAGGTCATGAACCTGGTGGCGCTGCTGATCGCGCCCGCCGTCGTGCAGTTCAGCTTCGGCGAGGACACCAGCGCGACCGTACGGGCGATCGTCGCGGTCCTCGCGATCGGCGTCATCATCGGCGCCGTGTACGTCTCCAAGCGCCGCGGCATCGCCGTCGGCGACGAGACCGACGGGACGGCCGAGCGGGTGGCCCAGTCGGCGGACCCGGCGACGGTCTCCTGACCGAGGCACCGACCGGAGAACGGGCCGGGCCGGGCAGGGCCGGTCGTGCGCCCGAACGGCGGACGGGCGGCGCGGACTGACGCGCCGTCCGTCCGCCTTTCTGCGTCCCCCGATGGCAGGCGTGTATCTTCCGGGCCGAGAGCCTTCGAAGGGACCAATCCGGTGAACAAGAAGCTTGCGGCCGCGTTGTCGGGCAGTGCGGTGCTGATGCTCGTCCTGTCCGGCTGCGGCGGAGACGACGGCGACGAGAAGGCCAACGCCTGGGCCAAGAAGGTCTGCGACCAGTGGCAGCCCGAACTCAAGAAGATCGAGACCGCCAACGCCGACATCAAGCGGGTGGCGACGGAGAGCAGCAAGCCCGACGAGGTCAAGCAGACCGACGCGGCGGCCTTCGCGACCATGTCCGAGTCGTACAAGACGATGGGCAGCGCCCTGCAGCAGGCGGGGGTGCCGCCGGTCAAGGACGGCGCCACGACCCAGGCGGCGGCGGTCAAGGGCTTCGAGTCGACCTCCAAGGGGTACGCCGACCTGAAGGCGAAGATGGACACCCTCGACCCCGCGGACCAGACGAAGTTCGCCGACGGCCTCAAGGAGGTCGCGGGCGGTCTGGAAGCGGCGACGAAGGGCGGCCAGGACGCGCTCGCCACGCTCAACGAGGGCGGCCTGGACAAGGCCATCAACAGCCAGAAGGGCTGCCAGGTCGCGGCGCCCTCGGCATCGCCCAAGTAACCCTGACCCGCAGGGCCGCGCAGCGCCGTACGAAGACCCGGGCGGCCGGGGCTCCCGCGAGGGGCCCCGGCCGCCCGTTCGTGCGTACGGGCCCGTGGTGACCCGCAGGACGGTGCCCAGCGGACACAATGGACCCGTGAGTACCACCAGCCTCCCCACCCCCGACCACGCCGCCGGGCTCCGCAGCGCCATGCTGGCCGCCGGCTTCACCGCCGACGGGCTGCTCGACCTCCTCGGCGCCCCCGCCTACGCCGCGCTGGCCCGCAGTGAGACCGTGCCCGCCCTGTGCGCCACCCGGGGCGGCGGCGACGGCCCGCTCGCGACCCTGGTCCGGCTGTTCCTGCTCCAGCAGCCCGTGCCCCACGCGCACGCCGCGGCGGCGATGCCGGTGGAGGCCGCCCTGGCCGACGGCTGGCTGCGGCGCGGGGATGCCGCCGACGGCGGGGACACCGTGCACGCCACCGTCGACGTGCGCCCGTACGGCGGCCCGGACGGCGAGGACTGGTTCATCGTCTCGGACCTCGGCTGCGCCGTGGGCGGGGCCGGCGGCATCGGCAGCCGCGAGGAGGGCGTCGTCCTCGGTGTCGGCGGAGCCTCCACCACCCTGGCCGGGATCACCGTGCGCACCCCGGTCGGCTCGGCCCTCGACGTCGGCACCGGATCCGGCATCCAGGCGCTGCACGCCACCCGGCACGCGACGCGGGTCACGGCCACCGACGTCAACCCCAGGGCGCTCGGATTCACCCGTCTGACGCTGGCGCTCTCCGGGGCGCCGGAGGCCGAGCTGCTCACCGGCTCGCTCTTCGAGCCGGTCGGCGGGGCCACGTACGACCTGATCGTGTCGAACCCGCCGTTCGTGATCTCCCCCGGCGCCCGTCTGACCTACCGCGACGGCGGGATGGGCGGCGACGACCTGTGCCGGACCCTGGTCCAGGAGGCGGGCGCGCGGCTCAACCCCGGCGGCTACGCGCAGTTCCTCGGCAACTGGCAGCACGTGGAGGGCGAGGACTGGCACGACAGGCTCCGCTCCTGGGTGCCGCGCGGCTGCGACGCCTGGATCGTGCAGCGTGACGTGCAGGACGTGACGCAGTACGCGGAGCTGTGGCTGCGTGACGCGGGCGACCACCGCACCGACCCCGCCGAGTACGCGCGGCGCTACGAGGACTGGCTGGACGAGTTCGACGCCCGTAGGACGAAGTCCGTCGGCTTCGGATGGATCACCTTGCGCCGGACGGACGCGGCCGAGCCCTCGATCGTGATCGAGGAATGGCCGCACTCGGTGGAGCAGCCGCTCGGCGATGCCGTCCTCGCCCACTTCGCCCGCCAGGACTACCTGCGCCGGCACGACGACGCCGCCCTGCTGGAGGCCCACTTCACGCTGGTGGAGGAAGTGGTCCAGGAGCAGGTCGGCCCGCCCGGCGCGGAGGACCCGGAACACGTCGTGCTCCGGCAGAACCGCGGCATGCGGCGCGCCACGAAGGTCGACACGGTCGGCGCGGGCTTCGCGGGGGTGTGTGACGGCTCACTGAGCGCCGGGCGGATCCTGGACGCGATCGCCCAGCTGATGCAGGAGGACCCCGTGGTGCTGCGGGACCGGACCCCGGAGGCCATCCGGCTGCTGGTCGAGCAGGGCTTCCTGGAGCCCGCGGCGCGCCCGGGGCAGGAGCCGACACCCTGATGTAACCGGGGGTTCGCCCTGCGTATGCCCGGGGTCGGCAGGGTGGAGGACAGCGGGGTCCGGGGGGGTCCCGGGAGTGGCCCCGGGGGGTGAGGGGAACGGCGCGGAACGCGGTCCGGCGATCTTCGCGGGGGCCGTGTTCCCGCTGTTCGGGGCCGCTCTGCGGGCCTGGACGGGAGCGCGCGCCGCCCGTGGTGCGCCGGGGCGCCGGTGCGCGCCCCGTCATGGTCGAAGCAGTGGTTCCGCATGGTCGAAGCAGTTGTTCCGCTTTCGGCGGGGCCTCGCGGGGTGCTGCCGGCGGAGCCTTTCGGTAGGCCTGCGGCGGGGTCCGCGCAAAGGCTGCGGCCGGGCTCGCGCGAGGGCTTTCAGGGGGGGCTCCGGTGAGGGCTTCGCCACCTTTCGGGTTCGGCGCGCCGCACGGCCGGTGCGCCGCCGCGGGGAGTCCGCCGCGGCCGCGGCACCGGCCCCGTGAGCCCCCGCGGGGCGGGGTGCGGGGGCGGGGCCAGACGGCCCCCCGGCCACCCGGCCCGGTGATCGGGAAGGGTCGGGCGCGGCATCCGGGCGGCAGAAACGGCACTTGTCGGGTTACCGTTCGAGTGGCCGTTGCGGGCTTGTGCCGTTTGACACGGGGGCGGGTTGTACCGTCACACTCCGCAGCGTCGCCGTACTGCGACCGAGTGCCGACCGGAGAGAAGAGCCAAGTTGTCCCCGACTAGCGAGACCGCAAAGGGCGGCCGCCGACTCGTCATCGTCGAGTCCCCAGCCAAGGCGAAGACGATCAAGGGCTACCTCGGCCCCGGATACGTCGTCGAGGCGAGCGTCGGGCACATCCGCGACCTCCCCAGCGGCGCGGCCGAGGTCCCCGACAAGTACACCGGCGAGGTCCGCCGCCTCGGTGTGGACGTCGAGCACGACTTCGCACCGATCTACGTCGTCAACGCCGACAAGAAGGCCCAGGTCCGCAAGCTCAAGGAGCTGCTGGCCGAGTCCGACGAACTCTTCCTCGCCACCGATGAGGACCGCGAGGGCGAAGCCATCGCGTGGCACCTGCAGGAAGTCCTCAAGCCCAAGGTCCCCGTCCACCGGATGGTCTTCCACGAGATCACCAAGGACGCCATCCGCGACGCCGTCGCCAACCCGCGCGAGCTCAACCAGCGCATGGTCGACGCCCAGGAGACCCGCCGCATCCTCGACCGCCTCTACGGCTACGAGGTCTCGCCGGTCCTGTGGAAGAAGGTCATGCCGAAGCTGTCGGCGGGCCGCGTCCAGTCGGTGGCCACCCGCCTCGTCGTCGAGCGGGAGCGCGAGCGCATCGCCTTCCGCACCGCCGAGTACTGGGACCTGACCGGAACCTTCGCCACCGGCCGCGCCGGCGACCCCTCCGACCCGTCGTCGCTGGTCGCCCGCCTGAACACGGTGGACGGCAAGCGCATCGCGCAGGGCCGTGACTTCGGTGCGAACGGGCAGCTCAAGAGCGAGGTGCTGCACCTCGACGAGGCGGGCGCCCGGGCGCTGGCCGCCGCGCTGGAAGGCGCCTCGTTCGCCGTCCGGTCCGTCGAGTCCAAGCCGTACCGCCGCTCCCCGTACGCCCCGTTCCGTACGACGACGCTCCAGCAGGAGGCCTCGCGGAAGCTGGGCTTCGGCGCGAAGGCGACGATGCAGGTGGCGCAGAAGCTGTACGAGAACGGCTTCATCACCTACATGCGTACGGACTCCACCACGCTGTCCGACACCGCGGTGGCGGCCGCCCGGGCGCAGGTCACCCAGCTCTACGGGGCCGACTACCTGCCGGAGAAGCCGCGTGTCTACGCGGGCAAGGTCAAGAACGCGCAGGAGGCGCACGAGGCGATCCGTCCTTCGGGTGATCGTTTCCGCACCCCGGCCGAGACGGGCCTGACCGGCGACCAGTTCCGCCTGTACGAGCTGATCTGGAAGCGCACCGTCGCCTCCCAGATGAAGGACGCGGTCGGAAACAGCGTCACCGTGAAGATCGGCGGCCGGGCGTCCGACGGCCGCGACGCCGAGTTCAGCGCGTCCGGCAAGACCATCACCTTCCACGGCTTCATGAAGGCGTACGTCGAGGGCGCGGACGACCCCAACGCCGAGCTCGACGACCGCGAGAAGCGGCTGCCGCAGGTCGCGGAGGGCGACGCGCTGTCCGCCGAGGAGATCACGGCGGACGGCCACTCGACCAAGCCGCCGGCCCGCTACACCGAGGCCTCGCTGGTCAAGGAGCTCGAAGAGCGGGAGATCGGCCGGCCGTCGACGTACGCGTCGATCATCGGCACGATCCTCGACCGCGGCTACGTCTTCAAGAAGGGCACGGCCCTGGTGCCGTCCTTCCTCTCGTTCGCCGTGGTCAACCTGCTGGAGAAGCACTTCGGCCGGCTCGTCGACTACGACTTCACCGCGAAGATGGAGGACGACCTCGACCGCATCGCGCGGGGCGAGGCCCAGTCCGTGCCGTGGCTGAAGCGGTTCTACTTCGGCTCCGAGGACGCCACCGAGGTCGTACCGGCCGGCGGTGACCACCTCGGCGGCCTGAAGGAGCTGGTCACGGACCTGGGCGCGATCGACGCCCGGGAGATCTCCTCCTTCCCGGTCGGCGAGGGCGTCGTGCTGCGCGTCGGCCGCTACGGGCCCTACGTGGAGCGGGGCGAGAAGGACGCCGAGGGCCACCAGCGCGCGGACGTCCCCGACGACATGGCGCCGGACGAGCTGACGGTCGCGTATGCCGAGGAGCTGTTCGCCAAGCCGAGCGGCGAGTTCCAGCTCGGGAAGGACCCGGTCAGCGGGAACGAGATCGTCGCCAAGGACGGCCGCTACGGGCCGTACGTGACGGAGATCCTGCCCGAGGGCACGCCGAAGACCGGCAAGAACGCGGTCAAGGCCCGTACGGCCTCGCTCTTCAAGTCGATGAGCCTGGACACGGTCACCCTCGACGACGCCCTGAAGCTGATGTCGCTGCCGCGGGTCGTCGGCGCCGACGCCGAGGGCGTGGAGATCACGGCCCAGAACGGCCGCTACGGCCCGTACCTGAAGAAGGGCACGGACTCGCGGTCGCTGGAGACCGAGGACCAGCTCTTCACGATCACGCTGGACGAGGCGCTCGCCATCTACGCGCAGCCCAAGCAGCGCGGGCGGGCCGCGGCCAAGCCGCCGCTGAAGGAGCTGGGCACCGACCCGGTGAGCGAGAAGCCGGTGGTGGTCAAGGACGGCCGCTTCGGGCCGTACGTGACGGACGGCGAGACGAACGCGACGCTGCGGCGGGACGACGACGTCGAGACGATCACGCCGGAGCGGGGCTACGAGCTGCTCGCGGAGAAGCGGGCGAAGGGCCCGGCCAAGAAGACGGCGAAGAAGGCCGCCAAGAAGGCTCCGGCGAAGAAGGCGACCGCGACGAAGACCGCGGCCGCGAAGAAGACCGCCGCCACGAAGACGACGACGGCCAAGAAGACGGTCGCGAAGAAGACGGTCGCGAAGACGGCGGCGAAGAAGACGGCGGCGAAGAAGACGGCCGCCGCTCCGGCCGCGGACGAGTAGTCACCCGGCAAGCAGTCACCACGAGAGCCCCGTGCCCCGGCGCGGGGCTCCCGTGCGTCCGGGCCGGGCTCGCCCCGGCGAGCGGGGTACGGAGGGCGGGTGCGGCAGGTGGCCTGCGTGAGGTGGGTCGGGGGTCACACCCGGGCTTGTCCACAGGCCTCCGCAGCCGCCAAGCGCAGCGGATAGGCTGGGCGGATGACGCGAGCCGAGCAGCCGGCGGTCGTGACCGCCCCGGCGAACCCCACCTACGACGAAGCCCTAGCCGCGGATTCCCGCGAGCGTGCGGTGCGCGCACTGCTGCGCACCCCCCGGCTGCGCCGGCTGTGGAGCGCCCAGCTGGTGAGCGGCATCGGTGATGCCCTCGCCCTGCTGGTGCTGGTTCTGCTGGCCCTTCAGGCAGCCGCCACCGAGGGAGCCTTCGGCGGCGGATACCGCGGTGCCGCCCTCGCCGTCGCCGCCGTCTTCGGCGTCCGGATCCTCGCCACCCTGCTCTTCGGCGCCGTCCTGCTCGGCCCTCTGACCGGACTCGTCGGCGCGGGCGGCAAGCTGGACCGCCGCTGGACGATGATCGGGGCCGACGGGGTCCGCCTCGCGCTGTTCGTCGTCGCTCCGCTGTGGCTCGACTGGATCCCGGCCGACGCGCTCATCGCGCTGCTGGCCACCGTCTTCGTCTCCGGCGCCGCCGAACGGCTGTGGACGCTGGCCAAGGAGAGCGCGGCGCCCGCCCTGCTGCCGGAGCCGCCGCCGGAGGGGGCCACCGTACGGCCGCTCCCGGACCACCTGGACGCGCTGCGCCGGCTGACCCTGCGGACCGCGTTCGCGGCGCTGCCCGTCGCGGCGGCCGCGCTGCTCGCCGCGACCCTCGTCGGCAAGGCCCTCGGCCTCGGCGTGGACTGGTTCGCCGCGAACCAGGCCGCGCTCGGCTCGTACGTGGCCTCCGGCCTGTTCGCCGCGTCGGTCTCCCTGCTGCTGCCGCTGGTGCTGCCCACCGGGACGACCCCGCGGCCCCGTTCCCCGCTGGAGGGCCTGCGCGCGCCCAAGGCGGGCGACCGGCCCGACAAGGGCCGAACCGGCGCCGTCCCCCTGCTGGTCCTCAGCTGCGCCGCGGTCGCCGGAGCGGTGTCCAGCGCGGCCGCCGTGGCGGTCCTGCACGCCTTCGACCTGGGCGGCGGCCCGGCCGCCTTCGCGCTCTTCGTCCTCGCGCTGGTCGGCGGCACCGCCGTCGGCATCCGCGCCACCCAGGCCGGCAAGGTGCTGCCCGGCCTGTCCCGGCGCCGGCTGCTGGCCCTCGCCATAGCGGTGACCGGTCTGGCGCTGCTGCTGAGCGGTCTCGTCCCGGACACGGCGACGGTGCTGCTCCTCTCGCTGCTCGCCGGCACCACCGCGGGCATCGCCGCCAACACCGGGCACACGCTGCTGGACCAGGAGACCGAGGAGTTCCGCCGGGCCCGGGTCACCGAGCACCTCCAAGCCGTCGTACGCGTGGCCGTGGCCGTCGGCGCCGTCGCCGCACCGGTCCTGGCCGCGGTGATCGGCCCGCACCGGCTGACCGGCGCCGAGATCGTCTTCTCGCACGGCGGCGCCGCCTTCACCCTGATGCTCGTCGGCGCGCTCCTGCTGCCCGTCGCGGTCGTCGTCCTCACCAAGGCCGACGACCGCAGCGGCGTGCCGCTGCGCCGTGACCTGCGGGACGCACTGCGCGGCGGGGAGCCGCTCCAGGCCCCGGCCGCCACCGGCTTCTTCATCGCCCTCGAAGGCGGCGACGGAGCGGGCAAGTCCACCCAGGTCCAGGCGCTCGCCGACTGGATACGGGGCAAGGGGCACGAGGTCGTCGTGACCCGCGAGCCCGGCGCCACCCCGGTCGGCAAGCGGCTGCGCTCCATCCTGCTCGACGTCTCCTCGGCCGGACTGTCCAACCGCGCCGAGGCGCTGATGTACGCGGCCGACCGCGCGGAGCACGTGGACACGGTGGTGCGCCCGGCCCTGGAGCGCGGCGCGGTCGTCATCTCCGACCGCTACATCGACTCCTCCGTCGCCTATCAGGGCGCCGGCCGCGACCTCTCCCCGACGGAGATCGCCCGCATCTCGCGCTGGGCCACCGACGGGCTCGTACCGCACCTGACCGTGCTGCTCGACGTGTCGCCGGAGGCGGCGCGCGAGCGGTTCACGGAGGCGCCGGACCGGCTGGAGTCGGAGCCGGCGGAGTTCCACCAGCGGGTGCGGGCCGGCTTCCTGACCCTCGCCGCGGCCGACCCCGGCCGCTACCTGGTGGTCGACGCCGGACAGGACCCGGACTCGGTGACCACCGTCGTACGGCACCGGCTGGACCGGATGCTCCCGCTCTCCGAGGCGGAGGTGGCCGCGCAGGCGGAGGCCCGGCGCCTCGCCGAGGAGGAGGCGCGGCGCAAGGCCGAGGAAGAGGCCGCGCGCAAGGCCGAGGAGGCGCGGCTGCGCGCCGAGGAGGAAGCGCGCCTGGCCCGCGAGGCCGAGGAGGCGCGGATCAGGGCCGAGGCCGAGGCCGCCCGCAAGGCGGAGGAGGAGCGGCTGCGCCTGGAGGAGGAGGCCCGCGCACGGGCCGAGGCCGAGCGGCTGCGCGCGGAGGCCGAGGCGAAGGCGCGCGCGGCGGAGGCCGAGCGGCTGCGCAAGCAGGCCGAGGAGGAGGCCCGGCTGCGGGCCGAGGCCGAGGAACGGCGGCTGGAGAAGCAGCGGCGGGCCGAGGAGGCCCTGCTGAAGGCCGAGGAGGCGCGCCGGCTGGTGGAGGCGCAGGCGGCCGAGGCGGCCGCGAGGGCGGCGGCTGCCGCAGCCGCGGCCGAGGCCCAGGCCGCCGCGGCGGCCCAGGCGGCTCAGGCCGCTCCGGCCGCCGGTCCCGGCACGGGTTCCGCCGCGGCGCCGGCGCCCCGGATCGACATGACGAAGGAGCCGCACCCCGACGACGCGGTGACGGTCGAGACCCCGGCGGTCAAGCGGGTCGTGCGGCCGGACGACGTCACCCAGACCGTCCCGGTGCCGAAGGTCGACCCGGCGGCCGCCGCGCCCGACGCGGCGGAGACGGCCGTGCTGCCGCCGGTGCGTCCGGCTGACGAGACGGCCGTGCTGCCACCGGTGCGTCCGGCCGATGAGACGGCCGTGCTGCCACCCGTACGCCCCGACGACCGTCGCGGCTCCGGCCAGGGCGGCGGCTCCGGCGGCGGCCCGGCCGGTGGCTCCGGTGGCGGCGCGCGGGCCCATTCCGCCACGCGGCCGACGGCCCGGCGCCCCGAGGAGGACCCGGCCGACCGGGTCCCGTCGGGCATCTTCCGGGATTCGAGCAACGACCGGACCCGCGAGCTCCCCGTCGTCGACGACGAAGGGCGGCCGCGCCGCCCCCGCCCGGACTGGGCGGAGGAGACCCCGCTCGACGACCTGCCGACACTCGCGGACGAACTGCTCGGCCGCCGCGGGGACGACGAGGACGACGACGAGGGCGGACGCGGGGCGCGCCGCCGCCGCTGAGGCGGGCGTACGGAAGTGTCAGTGGCGCCCGCGACAATGGGGGCACGGAGAGTGAGAGGTGGTGGGCGGCATGCCCGTATGGGACGAACTGGTGGGTCAGGAGCGGATCCAGACGCAGCTGGCCGCCGCCGCCCGCGACGCCGATGCGCTGGTCACGGCCGCCACGGACGGGACCGCGCCGCCCGCCGCGTCGAAGATGACCCACGCGTGGCTCTTCACCGGCCCGCCCGGCTCCGGGCGGGTCACCGCCGCCCGGGCCTTCGCGGCGGCCCTGCAGTGCACCAGCCCGGACCGCGCCCTCGGCGGTGAGCCGGGCTGCGGGTTCTGCGACGGCTGCCACACGACGATGGTCGGCACGCACGCCGACGTCTCCGGCATCGCCGCGGTCGGCAGCCAGATCCTCGTCGACGACATGCGGGACACCGTCCGCAAGTCCTACACGTCCCCCGCCACGGGCCGCTGGCAGATCATCCTGGTCGAGGACGCCGAGCGGCTGAACGAGAAGTCCGCGAACGCGGTCCTGAAGGCGGTGGAGGAGCCCGCGCCGCGCACGGTCTGGCTGCTGTGCTCGCCCTCCCTGGAGGACGTGCTGCCCACCATCCGGTCCCGCTGCCGGCACCTCAGCCTGAGCACCCCCTCCGTCGCGGCCGTCGCCGACACACTGGTGCGCCGCGACGGCGTCGAGCCGGCCGTGGCCCTGGCCGCCGCCCGCGCCACGCAGGGGCACGTCGACCGTGCCCGCCGCCTGGCCACGGACGAAGCGGCCCGGGAGCGCCGGGCGACGGTCCTGAAGCTCCCCCTCCGGGTGGACGACATCGGAGCCTGCCTCAAGGCCGCCCAGGAGCTGGTGGACGCCGCGGGCGAAGACGCCAAGCAGGTGGCCGAGGTGGTCGACACCAAGGAGACCGAGGAGCTGCGGGCGGCCCTCGGCGCCGCCGCCGGGACGGGCGGGCGGATGCCGCGCGGCACGGCGGGCGTGATGAAGGAGCTGGAGGACAAGCAGAAGCGGCGCCGGACCCGCACCCAGCGCGACAGCCTCGACCTCGCCCTCACCGACCTGACCGGCTTCTACCGCGACGTCCTGGCCCTCCAGCTCGGCTCTTCCCTCGCCCTCGCCAACGAGGACGTGAGGCAGGACCTGGAACGCATCGCCAGGGCCTCCGGCCCGGAGCGGACCCTGCGCCGGATCGAGGCGATCATCGCCTGCCGGGACGCCCTCGACCGCAACGTCGCCCCGCTCCTCGCGGTGGAGGCCATGACCATGTCGCTGCGCGCGGGCTGACCCCGCCAGGGGATAGGTCCCCGGCTGACGGGCTCACCCTTACGGGGGAACCGGCCGCCGCAGCGGGAGCGGGCCCGGTCCGTGCGTCGCCCGGCGGCCGCCCCGGAAGGCCCGGCCCCGTCCGGCGCAGCGGGCCCGCCCGCGTCCGCCGCCAGGACGTAGGCTCCGAGGATGGACACCAGTCGCGCGCTGCGTACCACCGGGACCGTGATCGCAGCGGCCGGGCTGCTGCTCTCCGGATGCACCTCGGGCGGATCGGAGAAGCTCCAGGTCGCCGCCTCCGCGCGGGGGGAGGCCGGCGGGACGCCGTCGGTGCAGCCGTCCCCCGACGCCGCCGCGATGCGCCCGTACTACGAGCAGAAGCTGACCTGGCGCGAGTGCGGCGTCCCCGGCTTCCAGTGCTCCACGATGAAGGCCCCGCTGGACTACGCGAACCCCGGCTCCGGCGAGGACGTGGACATCGCGGTGGCCCGCCGCGCAGCGACCGGCCCCGGCAAGCGCCTCGGCTCGCTCGTGGTCAACCCGGGCGGCCCGGGCGGCTCCGGCATCGGCTACCTCCAGGCGTACGCGGGCATCGGCTATCCCGCCCCGGTCCGCGCCCAGTACGACATGGTCTCCTTCGACCCGCGCGGCGTGCAGCGCAGCAGCCCCGTCGAGTGCCTGACGGGCCCGGAGATGGACAAGTACACCCGGGTGGACCAGACCCCGGACGACGAGGCCGAGCGGGCGGAGCTGGTGGCCGCCTTCAAGGAGTTCGCGGCCGGCTGCCAGGCCCGCTCGAAGCGGGTCCTGCCGCACGTGTCCACCGTCGACGCCGCCCGCGACATGGACCTGTTGCGGGCCGTGCTCGGCGACTCGAAGCTCCACTACGTCGGGGCCTCCTACGGCACCCTGCTGGGGGCGACGTACGCGAACCTCTTCCCGGACCGGGTCGGCCGGCTGGTCCTGGACGGCGCGATGGACCCCACCCGCGCCGCACTCGACCTCAACCGGGACCAGACCGCGGGCTTCGAGACGGCCTTCACCTCCTTCGCCAAGGACTGCGCGAAGCAGCCCGACTGCCCGCTGGGCACGGGCACCCCGGAGCAGGTGGGCGCCCGCCTGCAGGACTTCTTTCGCAAGCTCGATGCCCAGCCCGTGCCCAGCGGCGACGAGAGCCGCCCGCTCGGCGAGGCCCTGGCGACGACCGGGGTGATCGCGGCGCTCTACGACGAGAACGCCTGGCCCCAGCTGCGCGAGGCACTGACGTCGGCGATGAACGGCGACGGGGCGGGCCTGCTGGGCCTGGCCGACAGCTACTACGAGCGCGGCGCGGACGGCAAGTACGCCAACCTCATGTTCGCGAACGCCGCCGTGAACTGTCTCGACCAGCCCGCGGCCTTCGACGGCCCGGGCGCGGTCGACGCGGCGCTCCCCTCCTTCAAGAAGGCCTCCCCGGTCTTCGGCGCGGGCCTCGCCTGGGCCGCGCTGAACTGCGCGTACTGGCCGGTGAAGCCCACGGGCCAGGCGGGCCCGCTGACCGCGAAGGGCGCCGCGCCGATCGTGGTGGTGGGCACCACCCGCGACCCGGCGACCCCGTACAAGTGGGCCCGGTCGCTGGCCGGCCAGCTCGACTCGGGCACCCTCCTCACCTACGACGGCGACGGCCACACGGCGTACGGCCGCGGCAGCGACTGCATCGACACGGCGATCAACCGCTACCTGCTGGAGGGCAAGCCCCCGGCGGCCGGCAAGAAGTGCTGACGGGCCGCCGCCCGGACACGGCAGACGCCGGATTTGCGGCGAATGCCCGGCCGGGCGGAACCTGGTTCGGTGCACACCCCCGCACCCTGTAGACTTGGCGCCGCTGCTGATGAGAGCACCTCTCCGGGGGAATTCTTGTCGAACCAGCGGTGCCGCCTTAGCTCAGTTGGCCAGAGCAACGCACTCGTAATGCGTAGGTCTCGGGTTCGAATCCCGAAGGCGGCTCAGTCGAAACCCCAGGTCTTGTGACCTGGGGTTTCTTGTTTGCGTCAGCTGGTGGCGTACGGGGTGGTGGGGGCGAAGTCGGTGGCTGCCAGGGCCGTCGAGGCGCTGCCGTAGCCGCGGGGGCTCCACTCCGCCAGGCTCAGTTCCCCGTAGGTCCGCCGGTCGGTGAAGTACTCGCCGCGCAGCCCCTCGCCGGGGACGGCGCCGATCCACAGTTCCGCCAGGCCGCGGTGGCGCTGGCTGCGCTGCCGGGCGCCCGGGCGGGGCTGGTTGGTGAACTGCCAGCGCAGGCACCACCGCCCGTCGTCCCCGCGCAGCAGCGAGGCGTGGCTGGAGGTGGACAGGGAGTCCGCGGTGAACAGGGACACGCTGATGCGGGAGGCGGTCTGCACCACGTGCAGGACGGCGGGGATCGGGGGCACGGGGGTGCCGTCCTCGCGGAGGACGGAGGTGACGACCTCGCCCCGCCACGTGCCGTGGAGCAGGGGGGTGCCGGTGAAGCGGCGTACGAGCTTCCACCGCCACAGGGACCTGTCGTAGGCCAGTGCCGCGATGGCCACGGTGGTTCCGGCGGCCGAGAAGAGCCGCAGCGGTGTCGGGGACAGGGTCTCGCCGGTGAGCAGGGCGAGCGCGAGCCACACGAGGCAGACGATGCCGACGGTGACCTGCTGCCGGATGTCCCTCACGGCCGCCGCCGCCCCGCGCTCCGGACGTGGTCCGCCGGTATCGGGAACGCCGTGCGGAACACGTACCCGCGCGGATCATCGGTGTCCCTGGCCAGCACCACGCGGACGCCGGTCACCTCGATGCCGTCCGCGTGGTCGCTCCCGCGGGCCCAGCGGCCGGTCGCGCGGCCCAGGTCGGCGTCGCAGACGAAGGGGCGCGGGTCGTCGCCGACCAGCCAGGTGACGAGCTCGTCGGTGGAGTCGTACAGGGCGTCGTTGACGGCGTCCGCGGCCTGCCCGGGGGTGTCGAAGGAGGAGGCGCCCGCCTCCGAGGCGTACGAACCGAACTCCCGCAGTTCGTCGAGGGAGCATCCCGTGTGCTTGTCGATGGCGTGCCCCACGTCGCGCAGTTCCTCGCGGTAGAGGTCGCTCAGCACGTCGACGCCGGACGGGGGCAGCCGGTCGGCCGGTTCGCGGTACTCCGGGCCCCGGTCCTGGAAGTCCGAGACCCGGCCCCGCTCCCGGTGGTGGTCGGGGTGCAGGTCCAGGTGGTCGTCGAGGGCCCCGCGCAGCACCTCCTGGTGGTCCGCCTCGTCCTCGGGCGTGTCGTGGAGGATCACGGTGTGCCTCCCGTCCGGGCCGCCTGCTTGTGGACGACCGCCGTGAGATCGGACTGCCGGCGCTGGGGGGTCAGGCCGGGCAGCGGCCGGTCGAGGTCGACGTGGACCATCGCGCAGTACGTACCGGCGACGTCGCCGGCGCAGGCAACGGCCATGGAGCGGGCGAGGTCGCCGAGGGCCGGCGCGCGGCGGGGCTCGCCGCGCGGTGTCCGGTACGCCTCGGCGCGCTCCGCACGGCGCCGGGCGAAGGCGAGGGCCCGGCCCCGTCCCCTGCGCTGCGGTGCGCAGCCGTCCCGGCAGATGTCGCGGGAGCACAGCTCGTACGGCAGCAGCCGGGACAGGGCACGGGTCGGCTCCGCCATGTGACGTACGACGGCGTCGTCGTCGATGGTGCGCGCGGTGTCCACGGCCGGGTCGGGCCGGATCGCGGCGAGCAGGGGGTCGGTGGTGCGGGGTGTGGCGACGAGGGCCTGGCCGCGGCGGAGCGCGGCCGCGTCCTGCGCGGAGCGGGGCCGGCGCCCATGTCGCCGAGCACGGCCTGCCGGCTCTGTTCGCTGCGCAGCGCATGCATGATCTTCACGCCGGTGAGGGCGGTGGCGGCCTCGTCCAGGCGCTCGGGCACCTGGTCGAGGAGGACGAAGCCCTGCCCGAAGGAGCTGAGTTCGGCGAGTGCGTTGGCGAGGGCGGAGACCGCCTCCGCCGACCGGCGCTCGGGGCCGCCGGTCGGACGGGCGAAGACGCGGTGGGCCTCCTCCAGCACGATGAGGTGGCGCAGTCGGCGGTTCTGGCTGCCGCGCAACCGGGCGAAGGCGGACACCTGGGAGAGCAGGAAGCCGAGGGTCATGTCGATCGCGGCGGGGTCCGCCATGGAGGCCAGTTCCAGTACGGCGGGCCGGTCGAGGAGACCGGCCCAGTCGGTCTCCTCCACGGTGTCGAACATGTAGCCGTGCTCGCCGCCGAGCAGGGCCCGGACGCGGGTGGCGAGGGCGGGGAAGACGTTGAGGGCCTGGCCGCGGTAGTCGCTGTCGTCCTGGAGGGTGTCGAGGACGGGGAGCAGGGCGCGCAGGGTCGGTACCCGGCCGGACAGGGTGCGCCCGCCGTCCCAGCCCGCCCGGACGTAGGTTTCCTCCAAGGCCTGTTCGAGGATGAGCGGCAGTGCGCCGTCCATGTCCGGCACCACGGCGCGGAAGACGGCCATCAGCGACGAGATGTGGGCGTGGACGGTGGTGCCGCCGGGCGGCTGGAGGGGGTTGAACCGCCAGGGGGCGCGCCGGGAGTCGCCCAGGGTGTGGATGCGCAGGGCCTCCATGCCCGGTACGGCGAGCATGCCGCGGTGCTCGGTCTTGACCGGCTCGATGACCAGCCACGGCACCTTGTGGTCCCGCCAGAGCTGGACGAGCAGGCTCTGCAGGGTGGTCGACTTCCCGGTGTTGGGCGCGCCGACGATCAGGCCGTGGCTGACGAGGTCGTCGAGGGGGAGGCGGACGGCGGCCGCGGGGCCGCCGCTGATCCGGTCGCCGAGGGTGAGCACGGGGGTGTCCGGCTCGGTCGCGGGAGCCGGAGTGACCTGCTCCAGCGCGGACGGAGACACCTCCAGACCGGGGCAGCCGTCCGGTCCGGGGACGGGCAGGACGAGCATCGAGGCGGCTTCCTCGGCCCCGAACAGGTAGGGCACGCGACGGATGGACTCGGGTGCCTGCGGGAGCCCCCAGAGGAAGTGGCCGCCCCAGGGCGCGATGGAGCCGCCGGCCAGGCACTGGGCGGCCAGCCGGAGTTCCCCCGCGTCACCGGGCCGGACGATGCTCACACCGCCGGACCTGGCCCGTTCGGTCACGTCGTACGACGATCCGACGGCCGCCGCGAGCGTGGCGGCCACCGTGTCGGTGGTGGCCCGGTCGCCGACGACCGTGGCCCGTGCCAGGACCTTGGCCGGGCTGTCCCCGAAGCGGCGCCAGGCTTCCAGGGCGCGGCGGGCGTTGTCGTCGGGCGGCAGTTCCAGCGGTCCGAGGTAGTCCTGCACGGTGCGGGGCGTGGACTCGTACTCCAGGGCGGAGCACAGGTGCCCGTACGCGTCGCTCTCCAGCGCGGACAGCGCGGTCGGCAGGAACACCAGGCTGACCAGTACGGGGGAGGGTGCGTGCAGCAGGGCGCGCTGGAAGGGGTCCCAGGCGGAGCCGTCGCCGTGCAGCCGACCGGGCAGGTAGTAGTACTCGGCGGCGGAGTAGCCGTCGAGGGCGGGTACGACGACCTCCTCCAGGCGGCGGACCTCGGCGCAGGTCACCGCGCCCGCGGGGACGACGAGGGCGGCCGGTTCGGCCGGTTCCACGACGAATCCCGGGGGCAGCAGCCGTGCCACCGCGCCAAGTAACTGTGCGGCGGCCGCCTCGGCGTCGTACGGCGTGCCGCCCGCGGCGCGGGCGACGAGGTGGCAGTCGATGCCCAGGGGGCGCCCGGGGGCGGGCGAGGTGTAGCGGACCTCCAGAGCGGCTCGGTTCACCCAGCCCTCCAGGGCCCGCACGATGCGCGTGGACACCGCGCGCATCGCCGCGCCGCTCTCCACGGGGCGGTCCGTCTCGGGCGCGCGGGGTCCGGCGACGATCCGGGCCGCCGCGGTGGCCCAGCAGGGCGGCTTGGCGAAGGAGTCGCTGTCGGCCCAGATCACGGCCGTGTCCTGGCGGACGTTCGGGGGCCACTGCACGGTGTCACCTCCTCGGGAGGGGGTCGGGAGAGCGTGTCCTCGGGAGTGGGTCGGGAGAGCGTGCGCAGAGCGGGCGCCGACGGCTCAGACGTCGTCGAACGGGTTGCGGGTGCGGTGCTGGGGCTGCGGTGCGGGGGCGTTGCGAGGGGCCTCGTCGCCGCCCATGAGGTCGGCGACGTCCTGGCGGGAGGCCCGGCGGCGCTCCTGCCGCTGCTGCGCCACGAGGAGGAGGATCGGCAGGCCGATGGGCCAGAAGGCGCCCGGCACCATCGTCTTGAAGCGGGAGCCGATGCCGTTCAGACCGGATCCGTTGATGTCGGCCCAGTGCAGGCCGAAGAGGTTCATCGCGTAGCGGGTGGTGCCGATGATGCCGGCGACGTAGAGAAAGAAGAGGACCCAGCCCATGGCTGTCCTTCCGTGCGGCTCGGGTGGTCGGGGACGCGGAGGGTGGCGCGGTGCGGCTCAGACGCCGAAGAACCCGCTCTGGTACTTGCGGATCTCCGCGCGGGCGAAGCCGGTGCTGTCCGCGACGCTGTAGAGCGCGGGGACGACGGCGAGTCCGTGGACGGACTCGATGACCGCGGTGAGGTCGAGGTAGTCGAAGAGCTTGAGGCTGCCGGTGGTACCGGTGAGGAGCCAGCCGGCGGTGAGGTTGGTCCCGACCGGGAACCCGAAGTGCATCATCCGCAGGCCCCGGGCCTTGCGGTCCAGGGGCTGGACGACGAGGAACCGGCGGGCGCCCTGCCCGCGCATCGCGGCGAACAGGCCGTCGGAGTTGTTCTCCAGGTTCATCTCGACGGGCAGGCCCTGCTCCTGGGTCGCCTTGGCGACCTCGCGCAGGTAGCCGTCCGAGTGTCCGGCCGCGCCGGGGATGAGCTGGTTGAAGGAGTCGATGACGTCGAACTGGTTGAGGATTCCCACGGTGTCCCCCCGAGATCGTCCGATTGACTGACAGGGGGAGTGAACACGCCGCATGGCGCACTTATGGCGCACGGCGCGTGCGTACGGCGCATCGCGGCGGCGCCTGACCGGCCAAGTGGTGCCCGCCGCTCACCAGTTCCAGCGGAATCCGACCACCGACCGCTCGACGATGGGCACGTAGCGGTGCGCGCTGCCGTTGTCGTACACCTGGACGGGCTCCAACTGCACCGGCTCGCCGAGGTGGTGGTCCGACCAGGTCGCCCACCAGAGCCGGCGGGGCAGTCGGCGGGGCGTGAAGTGCACGGCCATGTCGAAGTTCTCGATGCGGCCGCGGGCGGGGCGCCGTACCTCCTGGGGCGGATGCGGGGCGGGCCGGTAGAGGGTCCGGTATTCGAACGAGGTGCGCTGACCCCGCTTGAGGGGGTGCGGGAGCATGATCTCGTGGGACACCAGGCCGTCGTAGCGGTGCTCCGGCCCCAGGGTTCCTCCGTGCGTCACCTCGATGGACCGAACGGAGGGCTCGTGGTTGAACAAGTAGCTGTCGACCCCGTCCTCCAGGGCCATGATCACGTGCTTCGTCCGCCGTTCGGCCAGCTGCCGGTCATGGTCGAGGAAATAGCGTTCGAATACCGTCACCGTTCGATGCCATTGGCGCCTGAACATCTTCCGGGGTTCCCGGACGGCGTCGGAGATTCCGTCGGGCCGGCTGCCGGAATCGCTTTCATGAGTGGCCCGCAGGCATTCCGCGTCGCGCTCTTCCATCCGGAAGGCGTCGATGAGCCATGCGAGCGTCTCCGCCGTGATCGACGTGCCGTCGAGCGCCCGGCGGACGCGGTCCTTCAGGTTGCGGGCGAGAGAGTGCTCCGACTCGGGGAACTCGCCTGATTCCCACAGGTGTTCGGCCAGTACCTGGGCCACGGCCGCGATGCTCACCCGGCCGCCCGAACGGTCCCGCTGGACGCGGGCGCGCCACCGGCTCCGGTACCGCGGCTGGGTGTCGAGCAGTTCGGTGAGCAGCACCGAAGTGGCCTCGAAGGTATTTTCCTTGATCAACGCTGCACCACCCGCGAGAAACCGAATCACGGAGCGTTCATTGAACCACAGCGAAAAGATCGAAAAACTCGAACCCCGGGTCACCGAATACGTGACCCGGGGCGGGAGTTGTTCAGGAAATCAAGGCCGGACCGGCTCCTGTCAGTGCTGGTCCGCGGTGCGGAGGGCCTCGGCGGCGCCCTGTACGCCGGGGGTGCGGAGGAAGGTGTAGTGGTCGCCGGGGACCCGGACGGTGCGGGTGCCCGTGCCCAGGAGGGCCGTCCACTCGGCCGAGAGGTCCGGGGACTGCTCGGCCGAGACCACCACGACGGGGGCCGACACCGGCTCGGGGCGGTGGCCGCCGATCAGGGTGATGTGGGCCTTGAAGACCTGGAACCTGCGGTTGATGTCCGCCTGGACCTCCTCCGCGTCGCCCGTCCCGCCGGTCAGCTTCTCGCCGAACCAGCGCAGCTGCTCGGCCACCGGCGTGGTCTTCGGGTCGGGCAGCTCGCCCGCGTCGGGGCCGAGGGCCCGGGCGCCGTCCAGGACGAACTGGGCGGCGAAGGCCTGCTCGCTCACCCCGGAGACGTCGTCCGCGGAGTACGGGGTGTCCAGCAGGCCGACCAGGGCCACCTCGGCGCCCGAGGCCTCCAGCCGGCGGGCGATCTGCAGGGCCAGCAGGCCGCCCATCGACCAGCCGGCCAGCCGGTACGGGCCGGAGGGCTGGGCCTGGCGGATCGCCTCGGTGTACGCGTCGGCCATCTCCGCCAGGTCCTGGCGCGGTGCGGTACCGGCCCGCAGGCCCGAGGCCTGCACGCCGAGCACCCGGTAGCGGTCCTGGAGCTCCTGCATCAGACCGAAGTACGGGTACACGGTGCCGCCGACGGCGTGGACGAGGAACAGCGGGTCGCCGTCGGTGCGCTCCGACAGGGGCACGATCGTGTCCGAACCGGGCGTGACGGACACGGTGTCCGGGGCGGCCGGGCCGGCCACCTCCTCCAGCGCCTCGATGTCGTCCAGCTCGTCGAGCGGGGCGTCCTCCAGGCCGTGCTTGGAGACGAGGGCCGCGGCGAGCCGGGCGGGCGTGGGCGCGAGGAAGATCGCGGTCACGTCCGTGTCGACGCCGAGGTCCTTGCGCAGGCGGGTGATGACCTGCATCGCCTGGAGGGAGTTGCCGCCCATCTCGAAGAAGTTGTCCTCGATGCCCACCCGCTGGAGCTTGAGGATGTCGGAGACGATGTCGGCGAGGACCGTCTCCAGGATGGTCCGCGGGGCGACGTAGTCGCCCGCGTCCCCGGCGCTGTCCGGGGCGGGCAGCGCGGTGCGGTCGACCTTGCCGTTCGCGTTGAGCGGGAAGGTGTCCAGGATGATCAGGTGGGCCGGGACCATGAACGCGGGCAGGGCCTCGCCCAGGTGCGCCCGGAGGTCGCCGACGGTGATGGCGGGCGCGTCGGGGTTGGTCCGGGCGTAGCCGATGAGGTTCTTCTGGCCGGCCTGGTCCTCACCGACGATGATGATGGCCTGGGCGACCGAGGGGTGGGCGGCGAGCACGGCCTCGATCTCGCCGAGCTCCACCCGCAGGCCGCGGATCTTGACCTGGTGGTCGAGGCGGCCGAGGTACTGGAGGTTGCCGTCGGGCAGGCGGCGGGCCAGGTCGCCCGTCTTGTACATGCGCGCGTCGGGAACGTCGCTGAAGGGGTCGGTGACGAAGCGCTCGGCGGTCAGCTCCGGCCGGCCCAGGTAGCCGCGGGTGACGCTGGCGCCGCCGATGTGGAGCTCGCCCGCGACGCCGACCGGGACCGGGTTGAGGTGCTTGTCCAGTACGTACGCCGTGTAGTTCGTCAGCGGCAGGCCGATCGGCGGCGGGTCGATGCCGTCGTCCTGGCAACGGGCCATGGTGGAGCCGACCGTGGTCTCGGTCGGGCCGTAGCCGTTGATGAAGCGCATGCCGGGGCGCGCCCAGTTGCGGACCAGCTCGGAGGAGAAGGCCTCGCCGCCGGCGATGACGACGCGCAGGCTCGGGAACTCCTCCTCGGCCAGCAGGTTCAGCACGGCCGGGGGCAGGCACATGAAGGTGATGCCCTCGCCGCGGATCAGGTCGGCCAGCCGCGGCGGGGAGAGCAGGGTCTGCGTGCTTCCGAGGACCAGGGTGGAACCGGACAGCAGCGCGCCGAAGATGTCCAGGACGGACACGTCGAAGTTGAGCGAGGCGAACTGCAGGATCCGGTCGCCCGGGCCCAGCGGCCAGAACTCGATCTCGGCGTAGCAGAAGTTGACGGCGTTGCGGTGCTCGACGACCACGCCCTTGGGGCGGCCGGTCGAGCCCGAGGTGTAGATGACGTACGCGACGTCCGAAGGGCTCGCGAGGGCCTCGACGGGGGAGTCGTCCAGCGCGGTGAGTTCGCTCCAGGACCGGTCCAGGTCCAGCACGGTGACGTCCTGGGTCGGCACCGCGGACGCGCTGGCCTCGTCCGTGAGGACGACGCTCATCTTCGCGTCCTCCACCATGAAGGCGAGGCGGTCGGCCGGGTACTCCGGGTCCAGCGGCACGTAGCCGCCACCGGCCTTGAGGATGCCCATCAGACCGACGATGCGGCGCACCGTGCGCTGCATGCTGACGCCGACGAGCGACTCCGGGCCGACGCCGAGCTCGCGCAGCCGGCGGGCGACCTGGTTGGCGCGGGCGTCGAGCTGGGCGTAGGTCAGGCCCTCGCCGTCGAGCTCGACGGCCATCACGTCGGGGTGCGCCGCGACCTTGGCCTCGAAGGCCTGGTGCAGGTTCCAGTCGGGGAAGTCGGCCTTGTCGCTGTTCCAGGTGACGAGCTCTGGTGGAGCTCCGCCTCGGTCATGATCGGGAGCTGCGAGATGCGGGCGTCGGGCTCGGCCAGCAGGCCGTCGATCAGCGTCTCGAAGTGGCCCAGCAGACGCTGCGCGGTGGCCGCGTCGTACAGGGCGGTGGCGTAGCTGAGGTTCAGCCCCAGCCGGCCGCCGCTCTCGACGGCGGAGACCAGCAGGTCGAACTTGGCCGCCTCGGCCGGGAGTTCCTCGGAGGCCCAGGTCATGCCGGCGGGCCGCAGGTCCCGCTTCTGGTCGTCGGAGAGCATGAAGCCGACCTGGAAGACGGGGGAGCGCGAGGGGTCGCGGGGAGCCTTGGCGGCCTCCACGATCTTGGCGAAGGGCAGGTCCTGGTGACCGAAGGCGCCCAGCGTGGCGGTCTTGGTGCGTTCCAGGACCTCGCGGAAGGTGGGGTCCCCGGACAGGTCGACCCGGACCGGCAGGGTGTTGATCAGGTACCCGATCACCGGCTGCAGTTCGGGGCGGCTGCGGTTGGCGCTGACGGTGCCGACCACGATGTCGTCCTGGCCGCTGTAGCGGTGCAGCAGGACGTGGTAGGCGGCCATCAGGGTCATGAACAGGGTGGCGCCCTCGTCCCGGCCCAGCGCGGTGAGCCGGGTCAGGACCTTGTCGCCGAGGTCCCGGGACTCCGTCGTGCCCTGGTACGTCTGCACCAGCGGACGGGGGCGGTCGGTCGGCAGCTGGAGGACGGGCGCGCCCTGGAGGTTCTCGCTCCAGTAGTCGGTCAGCTGCTGCAGGGTCTCGCCCTGCAGGCGGTCGCGCTCCCAGACGGCGAAGTCGGCGAACTGAACGGGCAGTTCGGCCGGCCGCGCACCGGTCCCGGCGACGGCGCCGGCGTACGACTCGGACAGCTCCGCCAGCAGCACGGGGAAGGAGGAGCCGTCGAAGACGGTGTGGTGGACGGTGATCAGCAGGACGTGGTGCTCGTCGGCCAGCTGCTGCAGCAGGGCGCGGAAGAGCGGGCCGCGGTCCAGCTCGAACGGGCGGGCCGTCTCCTTCTGGGCGGCCGCGCGCCAGGCCTCCTCGACCTCGTCCGCGGCGACGTGCCGCTGGTCCACGAAGGCCAGGTCGACCGGCGCGGCCGGGTCGATGACCTGGACCGGCGCGCCGTCCACGGTGACCAGACGGGTGCGCAGCGCCTCGTGGCGGGCGACGAGGGCGTCCAGGGCCGCGCCGAGGGCGGCGCGGTCGAGGGCGCCGGTCATGCGGACGGCGCCGGCGATGGTGTAGGTGGATTCCCCGGGGGCCAGCTGGTCGATGAACCAGAGCTGCTCCTGTCCGTACGAGAGCGGCAGGTCCTGCAGCGCGGGCGAGCGGCGGGGGATCGAGGAGATCGGAGGGGCCGTGCGACGCAGCCTGGCGGTCAGCGCGGCCCGCTGGGAATCGGTCAACATGACTGGGTAGTCCTTCTTTCAGGCAGTGGATGGTGCAGCGTCCGGGGCGCGGTCACGACTCGGCCGCGCGTGACTACGCGACGCTTGTGGGCTGGTCCGCGTCGACGGGACCCCGGGGCATCTCCCGCAGCCGGTAGACGGGCGAGAAGGTGATCCACGCCGCCGGCAGGGCGATGCCCGCGACGCCGACGGCCAGGGCGGCCCGGAGTCCGAACACGGAGGCCAGCGAGCCGGCGAGCAGCGCGCCGAGCGGGATCGTGCCGTACAGGATGAGCCGGTAGCTGGCGTTCATCCGGCCCAGCAGACGGGCCGGGGTGACGGTCTGGCGCAGGGTGAGCGAGTTGACGTTGAACACGGCCAGGTTGAAGCCGTGCACGGCCAGCGTCGCGCCGAGGAGCACCAGGGAGAACAGGCCGCGGTCACCGGGGATGAGCAGCAGTACCGGGGACAGGCAGGCCAGCAGCGTGACCAGGCGCAGCGCCGGGCCGAAGCCCAGCCGCTTGCTGATCCGCCCGGAGAACGTCGCGCCCAGCAGGGCCCCGACGGAGCCGGCGCCGACGACCAGGCCGAGCTGGAAGGGGCTCATGTCCAGCGTCCTGACCGCGTAGACCAGGAAGACGGTGGTCATGACGTTCTCGAACAGGTTGAAGACGGCCGACTGGGTCGCCAGGTGCCGCAGGATGCGGCTGCCGACCACCGTGCGCAGGCCCTCGACGATGTCGGCGCGCACCGACTTCGTTTCGGCGGGCCGCTCGGGTTCGGCCTCCGGCCTGCGGATCCACCACAGGGCGACGGCCGAGGCCAGGTAGGTGGCGGCGCCGACGGTCAGCGCGACGGGCGCGGTCAGCGCGCCGACCAGGAAGCCGGCCAGCCCGGGGCCGGCGATGCCGGCCACCGAGTAGCTGGCCGTCATCTTGCTGTTCGCGTCCGCCAGGTCGTCCTTGTCGACGAGTCCCGGGATGTAGGAGAGGATCCCGACGTCGAACAGGACCGTCGCCACGCCGGCCAGGAACCCGACGACGTAGAGCCACGGGAGCGAGAGCACGCCGAGCAGGTGGGCCGCCGGCAGGGCACCGATCAGCAGCACCCGGACCGCGTCGGCCGCGATCAGGGTCGGCCTCCTGCGCCGCCGGTCGAACCAGACCCCTGCCAGCAGGGTCACCAGTACGTACGGCGCGAACCGGGCGACGTTGAGCAGGCCGATCTGGAACGCGCTGGCGTTCAGGGTGATGACCGCCGCCAGCGGCAGCGCGATGTCGGTCACCTGCGAGCCGACGAGGGAGACCGTCTGCCCGCTCCAGAGCTTGACGAAGTCCCGGTTGGCGAGGACGCCGCGTCGGCCCGCGGTGTCCTCACGCCCCTGCGTGGTGGTCAATGCTCCCGCCCCCTCAGCCCGCTCGTCCGGCGCCGACGGGCTGCGGGGCGGCCGCGTCGGTGTGCAGGCCGAAGGCGCTGTGCAGGACCCGGGCGGCCTCGTCGACCACGCCGGAGGCGACGTGGCAGGAGACCCGGCTGGGGGTGCTGGTGACCAGCACCGGCCGGATCCCCGTGCGCTCCAGGGATTCCAGGATCCGCAGGGTGACCTCGGAGCGGTTGCCGCAGGCGTCCCCGGCCACGCTCACGCTGCCCAGCTCCTCGTCGTGCACCGCGACGGCGGCACCGATGTCCCCGAGGGCGGCGATGACCGCCTGCGGTTCGGCTCCCGGCGAGGTGAAGCGGAGTTCGCCCGGGCTGCCGATGATGGATCCGACCGGCAGGCCGTGGCCGTCGAGGGCCGCCGAGACCTGTGCGGGCGTCAGGCCGTCGACCTGGTAGAGCGGGTCGTGGCGGCGGTGGGCGACGCCGATGATGCGGGCCGTCTCGAACATGTCGTTCTCCTCCCTGACTTCTGTGATCCACGTGCCGGGTTCGCCGGTGAACGAGGAGCGGACGTGGATGGCGACTCCGTGCGCCGCCGCGAGCTCCACCGCGCGCGGCTGCATCACCTGGGCTCCGGCCTCGGCGAGCTGGAGCATGGCCTCGTGGCTGAGCCGGTCCAGGCGCCGTGCGTCGGGGACCACCCGGGGGTCGGCGGTGAAGACCCCCGGGACGTCGGTCCAGATGTCGCATGCGGGCAGCCCCAGCGCGGCCGCCACGGCGATGGCCGAGGCGTCCGAGCCGCCGCGGCCCAGCGTGGTGACGTCACCGTCGTCGGTGACGCCCTGGTAGCCGGTGACCAGGACGATCAGGCCCTGTTCCAGGGCGGCCACGATCCGGGCCGGGTCGATCGACTGCATACGGGCGTTGCCGTGCGCCGTGTCGGTCAGCACTCCGGCCTGGCGGCCGTTGAGGGAGACGGCGCGCTCGCCGAGCTCGTGCACGGCGATCGCGGCGAGCGCGCACGACATGGACTCGCCGACGGCCAGCAGTGCGTCCAGCTCGCGGGCGTCGGGCTGCGTCGTGAGGACGTTCGCCATCTCCAGCAGGTCGTCGGTGGTGTCCGACATCGCGGACAGGACCGCGACGACGTCCGCCCCCGCGCGCCTGGCCTCCACCAGTCGCTGGGCGACCCGGCGCAGCCGGTCCATGTCGCCGACCGAGGAGCCGCCGAACTTCCACACCACCGGGCGCAGCGGGCGTCCGGACGGGCCCGTCGCGGACGGGGGTGACAGGGGTGACACAGGTGACACTGGTCCTCCCCGTCCTCTAGCGCGCGGCCGACTGGTCGCCGACCAGCCGGACCCAGCTCGCGAAGAACGCCAGGCTGTGGCTGCGCCACAGCCGCAGCGGCCGGTCGAGGTCGACGCCGACCGGTGCCCGTACGCCGGCCACCTGCTGGTCCACGTCCCGGCGGTACTCCTCCGCCAGCCGCGAGCCGTAGTACTCGGGGTGGCCGGTGTGCATGAGCACGGAGTGGTCGTAGGACTCGGCGATCACCGTGCCGGCGCCCTCGGCCCGGGCCAGCGCGCGGACGGTGGTGCTGGCGTCCAGCGCCTTGTCGTCGAAGCCGGCGAAGCGGCTGTGCGTCGACCAGAACCGGTCGTCGAGGGAGGAGGCGACGGGACCGTCGTGCGCCAGCAGCTCGGTCTCGTACATGCCGGAGATCTTGGCGCTGTAGATGTCCTTGGGCAGCCCGTAGACCAGGTGGCCCACGCCCATCGCGCCCCAGCACAGGCCGAGCAGCGGCGATCCCTGCGCGTGGACGTCCTGCACCATGTCGTTCAGTTCGTCCATGAACCGCACCTCCTCGAAGGGGAGGTGCTCCACCGCGGCGCCGCTGACGATCAGGCCGTCCAGCGGGGCGTCGGCGGTGGCTTCCTTGTAGGTGCGGTACGTCGCGGCGATGCGGGCCGGGTCGTCCAGGTGGTAGCGGCGGGAGGAGATCCTGATCCACTGCAGTTCGAACGGTCCCGACAGGGACAGCTGCGGCATCAGCCAGTTCTCGTACTGCTCGGCGTTCGGCATCAGGTTGACGATGCCGATGCGCGGCGCGGCCGGCCCGTCCGGACACGATCGTGCTCATCGGCCGGCCTCCGCGGCGAGTTCCGCCTCGAGGGTGCCGAGCGCGTCGCGCAGGATCGCCACGGCGTCGTCGGCGACCTCGACGGTGATGTTCAGTGGCGGGAGCAGCCGGACGACGCTGTCGCCCCGGCCGCCGAGCTCGACGATCAGGCCCCGGCGCAGTGCCTCCTGCTGGAACCTGGCGGCGACCTGGGTGGCGTCCGCGGTCGGAGCGGCGGCCATCTCCATGCCGAGCATCAGGCCCAGGCCGCGCACGTCGGAGACCAGCGGGCTGTCACCGAGCACGGTCAGCTCGCCGAGCAGGTGGTCGGCGATCTTGCGGACGTGGGCCAGCAGGTCCTCGCGCTCGACGACGTCGAGGAAGGCGTTGGCGCTGGCGAAGGCGAGGTTGTTGCCGCGGAAGGTGCCGATGTGGCTGCCCGGCGTCCAGGTGTCCAGGTGCTTGCGGTACAGGATGGCGGCGACGGGCAGCCCCATCCCGGACAGGCCCTTGGAGGCGACGACGACGTCGGGGGTGATGCCGTACTGCTCGAAGGCGAACCAGGTGCCGGTGCGGCCGCAGCCGGTCTGGACCTCGTCCACGATCAGCGGGATGCCCAGCTCACGGGCGGTGTCGGCGACCCGGTGGACGAACTCGCGGCGGGCCGGGATGGCGCCTCCCTCGCCCTGGACCAGCTCCATGATGATCGCGGCGGGCAGCTGCACGCCGCCGTGGGTGTCGGTCAGCGTGTTGACCAGCACCTCGGCGCAGTTGGTGCTGCAGTTGTCGGGGGCGAGGCCGATCGGGCAGCGGTGGCAGTAGGAGTACGGCGTGAAGTGGATGCCCGGGAGGAGGTTGTGCAGACCGGTCTTGGGCGCGTGCTCCGAGGTGAGGGACATGGCCCCCTGGGTGGAGCCATGGTAGGCGCCCTGGAAGACGACGACCTGGCCGCGGCCGGTCGCCTTCTTGCACAGTTTGATCGCGGCCTCGACGGCGTCGGAGCCGGTGGGCCCGCAGAAGTGCATCTTGTAGTCGTCCCGGATGTGCTCCGGGAGCATCCCGATCTGCCGGCGTTTGAACTCGTCGCGCACCGGGGTCGGGAAGTCGAGGCCGTGCGTCAGTTTCGGCAGCTGCGCGGTCACCGCCGCGACCAGCTCCGGGTGGTTGTGGCCCAGGGCGAGGACGCCCGCGCCGGAGAGGAAGTCGATGTAGCGGCGGCCGTCGACGTCGGTGATGTGGGACCCGGACGCCTCGGCGATCGCGACCGGGATCCGGCGCGGGTAGGTACGGGCGTTGGACTCGGTGGCGGCCTGGCTGTCGAGCAGCACGCGTCCGTTGGGTCCGGGCTGGGTGAGGTCGACCGCCGGTCTCGGTGAGGTCGCTTCGAGCGTCTGCATGATCGTCTCTCTCAGATCTCGGAACCGGACGCCCGGGCGGCGACCAGGTCGGCAGCGCCCTGCTCGGCGACCAGGCGCCGCTCAAGGCTTTCGACGATGGCCTGGGAGCGCAGCGCCAGCAGGCTGAACGAGCCCGCGTCGCCGAGCCCGTGCGTGGACTCGCACAGCCCGTTGACGAAGATCGGCGGGACCTCGCCCTCGAAGGCCGGGTGGGGGACCACGCCGTAGTCGTAGCCGACGGACAGCGGCCGGCCGTCCGTCACGCCGAGCACCTGCGTCAGGTCCTTGAGCAGCGGCGGCAGCTGCTCCGTCCGGCCGGTGATCCCCAGGTCGAGGTAGCCGGTGGCGAGGACGACGCGGTCGGCGTGGATGCGCTCGCGCTCACCGGTGATGTGCTCGGTGAGGTCCAGCGCCACGCCCTCGGGGGTGCGCTCCGCGGCCTCGACACGGCGGTTGGTGCACAGGCGTATGCGCTCGCGGCCGTCGAGCTCGTCCTCGTACATGCGCATGTAGAGGGCGCTGACCACGTCCGCGTCGGCGGCGGAGTAGTTGGTGGGCCGCAGCTGGTCGCGCAGCCGCTTCTTGCCCTCCTCCGAGGCGTGGAAGTAGTACTCGACGAACTCCGGGAAGTAGACCTCCTCGGAGAAGGGGCTGGTGTCCTTGAGCCGGTAGCCGAAGCCGGTCATCACGTTGACGATGCGGGCGGCGGGGAAGCGCCCGATCAGGTCGAGCACCACCTCGACCGCGCTCTGGCTGGCGCCCACGACGGCGAGCGTGCCGTCGAAGTCCCGGTCCAGGTCGGCGATGTTGGGCAGGAACTGGGAGGTGTGGAAGAGGTGCGGGGCCGGCACGCCGGCGAAGACCTCGGGGACGTTCGGGGTGCGGCCGGGAGCCACCACGACGGAGCGTCCGCGGTAGGTGGTGCCGTCGGCGGTGCTGACCTCGACGAGCGGGCCGTCGCCGGTCGCGGTCACGTCGATGCCGGTGACCTCACGGCCGTAGTCCACGTCCGCCCGCACGTTCTGGGCGACCCACTGGACGTAGCGCGCGTACTCCTTGCGCAGCGGGTAGTGGGAGGGCAGGTTGAGGTGCTTGAAGAGCCGGCCCTGCTCGTGCAGGAAGTTGGTGAAGGTGTAGCGGCTGCGCGGGTTGCGCGGGGTCACCAGGTCGCGCAGCGGGTTGTTCTGGATGTCGGAGCCGTCCAGGAGCATGGCGCGCTGCCAGTAGGGGCCGGGCTCCCGCTCGATGAACTTCACCCGGGCCTGCGGCCACAGCTCCTCGAACGCGACGGCGACGGCGACGTTCGCTGGTCCGTATCCGACGCAGAGAACGTCATAGGCATCGTGCACGCTGATCCTCCAAAGTTGAATGGCACGGGCATGCCGGAGGGCATGCCGGCTGGGTCACGGACGGGAGACCGCCTGCACATCCGCGCAAGCGCCGTCGGAGAACGGCCCGGCCGCGTGGCGGCCGGCGAAGAACGCGCCGTCGCTGAGGGCCCCCGCTGCGTGCGGGACCGCCCACCCCGTGGCTTCCGGGCCGGTGAGGTCGCTTGCCGGCGCGATGCCGGCGGTGTCCGTAGCCGCACCTTCGGTGTCCGCATTTCTGGTCATTTGAACTGCAGCTTCCGTCGGCGTCCGGGATGTAATGAGCTTTTCACTCACCGCTACCGGTTGGCTTCCGCCGGGCTTCCGACCGTGCGGTATCGTCCACAAACGCAGGTCAACAGGTGGGGGGCGGTGTCCCGTTGCCGCCCAAGGCGGACGGGGCCAGGAGGGAGCTGAGTGACATTCGAGTTCCGTGTTCTCGGGCCGATCACGGCATGGCGTGACGGACTCGCAGTCAGACTGCACGGGCGCAAGACCAGATCGGTGCTCGCCGCGTTGCTGCTCCGCTCCGAACACGTCGTCCCGGTGGAACGACTCGTCGCGATCCTGTGGGGGGAATCGCCACCACCGACGGCCGTGGCCCAGATCCAGAAGTGCGTGTCCCAGCTGCGCGGCGAGCTGGGCCCCGAGCTGATCATCCGCTCGGGCAACGGCTACCGCCTGCAGCTCGGCGAGCACCGCTTCGACCTGCGGACCTTCGACCGGGCCGTCGCCGACGCGAGGGCGGCACTGGCCGAGGACCGCCGGCTCGACGCCCTGGAGGCGTACTGTGCCGGGCTCGCCCAGTGGCGGGGGGAGCCACTGGCCGACGGTACGGAAGAGCTGATCCGGACCGAGTCGCCGGCGCTGGAGGAGCGGCGGATCGGCGTCCTCATGGAACGCATCGAGGCGGAACTGGCCCTGGGCCGGCACGGCGAACTCGTCAGCGAACTCAAGGCGCTGGTGGGGGAGCACCCGCTGCGGGAGCGGCTGCGCGGCCAGCTGATGCTGGCGCTCTACCGCTGCGGCCGGGTGGCCGACGCCCTCGCCGTCTACCAGGCCGGGCGCACCCTCATGGCCGAGGAACTCGGCCTGGAGCCGGGCGGCGACCTCCAGCGCCTCCACGAGGCGATCCTGGTCGGCGGCCCCGGCCTCGACCTGCCCCGCAAGACGCCCGACGAGGCGCCCGAGCGCGTCTGGTCGCCGATCGTCCCGGTCGTACCGGCACAGCTGCCGCCCTCCATAGCCGACTTCACCGGACGCGCCGACCAGGTCGCCCGCATCCGCGAGACGCTGATGACGGGGGACAAGGAGTCCCTGGCCCTCGTCGCCCTCTCGGGCAAGGGCGGGGTCGGCAAGTCCACCCTCGCGGTGCAGGCCGCCCGGCGCGTCGCCGAGCAGTTCCCCGACGGGCAGCTGTACATACGCCTGCGCACGGCCGACACCCGGCCGCTGGACCCCCTGGTGGCGCTCAAACGCTTCCTGCGCGCGCTCGGCGTCGGCGAGGAGGGCATCCCCGACGGGCTGGAGGAGTGCAGCGAACTCTTCCGCAGCCGGACCGCCTCCTCCCGCATGCTCATCCTGCTCGACGACGCCGTCAGCGAGGCGCAGGTCAGACCGCTCCTCCCCGGCTCACCCGGCTGCGTGGTCCTCATCACCAGCCGGCCCCGGCTCAGCGGCCTGGAGTCCGCCACCCACGTCGACCTCGACGTGTTCGACGCGGAGGAGTCCGGGGCGCTCATCGAACGGATCGCGGGACGCCACCGCGTGCTCGGCGACGAGGCGACCACCGCGGAGATCGCCCGGCTGTGCGGCTACCTGCCCCTCGCCGTACGGATCGCGGCCGCGCGGCTCGCCCAGCACTCCCAGGGCGGCATCACCCGCTTCGCCCGGCGCCTCGCCGACGAGCGGCGGCGGCTGGACGTCCTGGTCTCCGGCGACCTGGAGGTGCGGGCGACGCTCGCGACCGGCTACCAGGAGCTGGGGCCGCGCGAACGCGAGGCGTTCTGCCTGTTGGGCCTGATCGACGCACCGGACTTCGCGTCCTGGTTACTGGCACCGTTGCTGCGCATCAGCATCGACGAGGCCGAGGACCTGATCGAGGAACTCGTCAGCACCCAGCTCCTCGACGTCATCGGGTGCGACGTCGCCGGACAGACCCGCTACCGCTACCACAACCTGGTCCGCCTGTACGCCAAGGAGCGGGCGCAGGCCGAGTACTCGCAGGCGCAGTGCCGCGAGGCGCTCGCCCGGGTGCTGGACGGGTGGCTCACCCTGTCCACCACGGCGGCGCGGCGCATCTCCGGTGAGCGCTCCCAGGAATGGCCGGCCGCGGCGCGGGGCGCGACGGAACGCTACGACGGCTTCGACCGCTCCGACGTCGACTACATCGTCGAGGACCCCTACCTCTGGTTCGAGGCCGAGCGCCCCGCACTGGCGTCCGCGGTCGCGATGGCCTGCTCCAACGGCTTCGGCCGGACCGCGTGGGAACTGGCCGACAGCACGACCGACTTCCTGGAGCTGCGCCACCTCTACGACGACTGGGAGGCCGGCCACCGGCTCGCCCTGGCGGCGGCCGAGGCCGACGGCGACGCCCTCGGCGTCGGCGTGATGTCCCTGCGGCTGGCCAACCTGCGGTGCATCCGCAGGGACCCCGAGGCCGGCCTGGAACTCGTCGACCGGGCGGCCGCCGTCTTCGAGGAGCTGGGCGCCGCCGCCCCGCGCAGCGAGTGCCTGGTGATCCGTGCCGGGGCACTGCGGGCGCTGGGCCGCCTGGGACACGCCCTCACCGAGGTGACGCGGGCCGCGGAGCTGGCCGAGGACTGCTCCGGCCGGCTCGCGCAGGCCCTCGCCGCCCGGGAACTGGGCACGATCCGTTACGAGCAGGGGCGCTGGGACCTGTCCTCGACGGCCTTCCAGGAGGGGGTCCGGCTCGCCCGGCTGGCCGGCAACCGGCGCGAGGAAGCGCTGGCACTGCGCCACTGGGCCGTCGTACTGCGCCACCGCGGGGAGCTTCAGGAGGCGAGGGAGAAGGCGGAGACCGCCCTCGCCGCCTTCCACGAGCTGGGCGACCGCCCCTACGAGGCGTTCAGCGGCCTCACCCTCGGCCTGAGCCTGCTGGAGCTGCGCGATCCGTCCGCGCGCCGGTTCATCGAGGAGGGGCACGCCGTCCTGCGGGACATGAACCTGGAGTTCGGGATGGGTGAGCTCTTCTACGTACTGGCCTCGCTGGAGCTCGCCGACGGCCACATCGACCGGGCCGTCGACCGGCTGGCACAGTCGATCCGGCTGCTGGGCGCGGAACCGGTCCACCACGTCCTGCTCTCCGCCGTCGAGCTGCTCTGCCGGGCACTGGACGCGGAGGACCGGGCCGCGGGACAGGTGCTGCGACTGGAACTCGCCGAACTGGCCGCCTGCATCGGCACGCCCGCCCCGGCCCACCGACTCGATGCGATCCTCGCCCTGGTTGCACGCAGAGTGACCGGAAGGAATCCGGTAGTGACGCTGTCTAGAGTTCCGGTTCTGCAACCGCTCCACTGACCACGGAAACGGACGGCGATCCATCGTGAAGAAGACCACCATCGTCAGCGACCCACGCGCGATGGCCGCGGGCAAGAGATCCGGCACGGACGTCATCGGCGTGCGCAGGACCCTTGCGGTGGAAGGACTCTGAGAAAGGCCGGAGGGCTGCTCCGCACATGCGTGTGACTCTGGTGAACATGCCGTGGGCCTCATTGGACACGCCGTCCCTCGCGCTGGGGATCCTGCATTCCGTCGGCCGCTCCCACCGGGCGGACGTGGAGACGGTGAACGCCAACCTGGACTTCTACGACTGGGCGGCGGAAGCGGTCGGACTGAGTGTCGAGGACTACGAGTTCTTCGCCAGCCACGCGTACTTCGAAGGCTACGGGGACTGGGTGTTCTCCAGCGCCCTCCACGGCGTTCCCGCCTGGCGGGTAAGCGAGTTCGAGGAGCGGATGGCGCAGGGTCTCGGCCCGCACCTGCGGGCCGTGACCCTGGCCCTCCACGAGGCGTCCGCGCGGTTCGTCGAGGAACTGGCCGTGCGGATCGCCGACACCCGGCCGGACATGGTCGGTTTCACCACCACGTTCCAGCAGAACACGGCGGCCCTGGCCACGGCCGCGGCGATCAAGAGGCTGTCGCCGGGCACCGTCACGGTGCTCGGCGGCGCCAACTGCGACGGCCCGCAGGGCGCGGCCCTGCACCGCAACTTCCCCGCCGTCGACTACGTGGTCCGCGGCGAGGGCGAGCGCGCCTTCCCCGCGCTGCTCGGCGTGGTCCGCGGCGAAGTGGAGCCGGCGACGGTCCCCGGGCTGTGCTGGCGCCGTCCCGACGGCGCGCACCGGGCGAACGAGATGACCCGGCTGCCGCTCCCGCCGGGCGAGCTGAAGCAGCCGGACTACCGGCCCTACTTCACCCGGGTGCAGACCTCCGCGGCCCGTTCCCGGATCGAGCCGAAGCTGGTGCTGGAGGGCTCGCGCGGCTGCTGGTGGGGCGAGAAGCACCACTGCACCTTCTGCGGGCTCAACGGATCGTCGATGGCCTTCCGCAGCAAGGCCCCCGAGACGTTCCTCGACGAGATCCTGGAACAGACCCGGCTCCACCAGGTGCTCGACGTCCTCGTCGTCGACAACATCCTCGACATGGGCTACCTGCGCAGCGTGATGCCCGCCCTGATCGAGCGGGGCCACGACCTGCGCTTCCACTACGAGATCAAGTCCAACCTCCGCTACCGCCACCTGCAGACCCTCGCCGACGCCGGCCTCGTCCAGGTCCAGCCCGGTATCGAGAGCCTCAGCAGCCGGGTCCTGCGCCTGATGGACAAGGGCGTCACCGGCTGCCAGAACGTCCGCCACCTGCGGGACGCCCAGTCCGCCGGGCTGTGGGCCACGTGGAACTACCTCTACGGCTTCCCCGGCGAACGGGAGCGCGACTACACCGAGGTGATCCGCCAGCTGCCCGCCCTCGCCCACCTCACCCCGCCGGACGGCGTCACCCGCATCGAGATCGAGCGGTTCAGCCCCTACTTCGACCGGCCGGAGCTGGGCTTCGCACCGCTGCGGCCGGCCTCGCACTACGCGGTCGTGTACGACCTGCCGGAGGCGGAGCTGTACGACCTGGCCTACCTCTTCGACGCCCCGCACGCCGGCATCGACGAAACCGTGGCCAAGCAACTCGCGGGCGCCGTCGAGCGGTGGCGCGACCTGCACCTGCACAGCAGCCTCACCCGTTACGACATCGGATCGAGAATCGTGCTGACCAACCGGCGGGAAGACTTCGACTGGACGACGCGGAGCATCACGGACCCGGTCGAAGTGGCAGCGTTCCACCTGCTGGAGGACCCGCGGAGCGCGCAGTCGCTGACCCACCGGCTCAGCGCCCGCTTCAACGCCAGCGTCTCCGCTGCCCGGGTCGCCGAGCTGCTCGCGGAATGGGGCGAGGCCGGGCTCCTCTTCGAGGACGCCGACCGGTACGTCCACGTGGTGCCCCTGGGCACCAACGCGGAGCTGACCCGGCTCGGCGGCTGCGCCCCGGACCTGACCCGGGACTTCGCGCGGGCCCCCGGCCCGGCGTACGAGGACGCCTCGTGATCGCGGTCCGCAAGCCGGTGATCGACCTCTGGCGGGACTACCGGGACCACGCGCGGACCCTGCCCGGCATGCACCTCGGCAGCGTCGCCGTCGCCGACGCCGCCGCGGACGCCGCGCGCAGCGCGCGCGAGCTGTACCGCACGGGCGTGCGCCGGGCCGAGTTCAGCGCGCTGCTGGACCTGTCCGCCGCGGCCGACCCGCTCTGCGCCGTACGGGTCCTGGACCTGGTGCGGGAGCTGACCGCCTGGGGCGTCGTGGTCGACTGGCGCGTGCGGCTGCCGGGCGCCGGGTCGTCCCGGTCCGGCCCGTCGGCGTTCACCCTCAGCCACCTCTACCCGCCGTCCGGGATCGAGGGTCCGGCCGACGCGGCGGATCTGCGCTCGGCCTGGGCCGAGGGCTTCTTCCTCGGCAAGTGCCTCGTCCGCAACGGCCCCGGCTTCCTGGAGATCCGCGACCACCGCTCCGGCGCGCTGAACCGGATCGTGATCGACGAACCGGCCTACCTCGCCGGGGTGGAGGCGGTCCGTACCTCCCCGGCGGCCGACGGCGTGGACCCCGGCGTCCGGGACGACCTGGCGGCGGAGTCCCTCCTGGTCGGCGTGGGCGACCTGTGGTGGTGGGCCCCCCACCGCCCCCACCGCTGGCCGCAGCCCCCCTTCCGGGTCTGAGGGCGGCGCGTGAGCCCGGACAACGGCTCAGAACACGGGCAGGGCGGTGCCACCGGATCGGGTCGACGCCGGCACGGGCAGTAGGGCGATCAGGGTGTCGCCGTCGCCCCTGGGGACGATGAACTCGGCGATCTCCCTCCGGCCTCAAGCGTGCGGCCCCGGCTGCGCTTCGCACTGGCCGTGCCGGGCGAAGTCGAGGAGGGCGGCGGGCAGGTAACCGGACTCGACCTCGACCGGGATCCCGTTGGCCTTGGCCAGGCAGGCGATCGCCAGCGGTCCGACGGCGACGACGCCGCGGATGACCACCTTCCGGTCCTCGTCGGCGGTCCAGTACTCCTTGTGCTGCCGCAGGGCGTCGGCCAGGCACTCGTTGAAGCCGGCGGCGTCACCGCGCAGGTAGCGGTGGAGCATCATGATCGGCGGGCGGCACAGCTTGGCCATCTCGTCCCCGTCAAGGGTCGAGGCCTGCTCGGGAACGCACAGGTTCACGGCCCGCACCAGGTGTGCGCCCAGGTCGGCACGGCGGAGCCAGTAGCTCTGGAGGGTCTCCACCCAGTCGTACGCGTACTCGTCCAGGCGACCGCCGAAGGCGCGCAGCAGGGACACCGGGATCCGTGCCAGCATGTTGAGGCCGGCTACGTCACGGCAGATGATCGCGAGGTAGAAGGCGTTGATCCACGTGCTGGCGTTGAGGTAGGCCTGCGGCCCGGTGGTGGCCAGGCGGCGCTCTTCGCGGCGGATCGTGCAGGCGACGGTCTCCCCGTCGGGAGCGGTGGTGGCGGTGAAGACGGCCGAGTGCACCTGCGCGGCCAGGTACCAGGACTCCCAGGTCCCCCGCAGGGCCGCGCGGGGGTCCACGGCCGAGCGGACGAGGGCGACGTTCAGTGAACCCCGGACCGCGCCCGACCTGGAGTTGTGCGAAGTCTCGAACTTCTCCAGCGCATAGGACACCGAACGCTCCATGACAGGCACCACCGCTGCCATGTCGTCCTTCGGATAGTCCTGCCGGGGGACGATCACGGTCATGCGTGCCTTACGTGGGGAACTCGCCCACCCAGCCGCGGGTGAGCAGGTGGTGGGGGAGGTATCCCGATTCCACCTCGACCGGCATGCCTCCGTCGAGGGCGAGGCACGCGACGGCCAGAGGGGCCAGCGCCAGGTGTCCGGCAGGGTCCTCGGCCCGGTCCTCGTCGGCGGTCCAGTACGCCTTGTGCAGCTCCAGGGCCTTCACCAAGGCCTCGTTGAAACCGTCGGAGTCCCGAGTGATGAAGAGGTAGAAGAGGTGAATCGGCGGAGCGAGTGTCCCCTGCAGGAGACCGTGGGGTGTCTGCACCGCGACGTCCGGTGCCGACATCTCGACGGCACGGGTCAGCTTGTCCACGAGCCCGGGCCCCTGGAGCCAGTACGTCTGCAGCGTGTCGACCCAGTGCCGAACGAACTCGTCGTATCCGCCGGAATCGATCCGGTCGAGGGGGAATCGGCTCAGCTCGGTGAGGCGGTCCTGGTCCCGGCACACCACGGCGAGCCAGAACGTGGTCAACCACGTTCCGAGTTCGGCGAAGCCTTCGTCGGCACCAGTGGCCGGGAGCGTGCGCACCTTGCGGTTGATGCGGCACTGCACGGTCCCGTGGTCCCCCGCGGCGGTCGCGAAGACGGCGGCGCCCAGCTGAAGCGTATTGACCACCGCCTCCCAGGTTTCCAACTTCGCCGCTCGGGGGTCGACCGTGCATCGGGCCTGGAGATGCAGGAGCGACTTGCCGAAGATGCGTCCGAGCGAGTGCGGGAGCTGCTCCAGCCTGTCGATGGACTGCGCCAGGTTCTCGCCGAGAGATTCAGCCCACTTCTCTTCCGTTTCGCCCGGTGAAAAATGCCGGTCGACGATGACGGTCAACGGAGGCTCCTCTTGCTGATGTCAAAGCGCTGGTACTGGTAGCCAGTGTACTGGAGGCCGTTTCGGTCACCCTTGACCACGACGTACTCGAGCGTTCCATTGTCGAAGGCCGTTTCCAACGCCTCCGCGAGTATCCTCTCGGAATCGTTCTTCTTACCTCGCTTGTGCATTTCGCGGATGATGTCGAAGAAGTATTCCTGAGATCCCTGGGACACCCTGCGTCCGGTCGGAAGATTTCGAGCGCCGAGGTCGGTGTCTATGCTGCTCTTCGCTTCGACCACGACGTACCTGCCGTCCGGGGTCTTCCACACCTGGTCGAACTGGTCGTTGCCGTTCTTGGGGCCGTCGAGGGCTTCCTTCGTGGATCCGGCGTGGTGTTCGGCGATGTAGTGGTGTTCCGCGACGTACTCGCCGTACGCTCCCGTCTCCTCGATCATTGACTTGTGGTACTGCCGGTACGATTCCCGGCCCTCTGCCAGGTGGCGCGCGGTTTCGTCGGTGCCGTGAAGCTTGTGAGCTGCGTCCGCCTCCTGCTTGAACAATTCGCTCAGTTTGTCCACGACGACGGAGAAGAACCGGTTGCGCGTCGCGTTGTTGAGACCGGCGAGCCGGGCCGGGTCCGTCACGGAGCCGGGCGCTTCGTGCACGTATTTCGGGTCGAGATAGTGCGGCTTCGGGGGAGCAGGCGCGTCCTTCGCCCGGATCCAGGGGGAGTCGTCGCCGAGCCTCGTGAGCTGAGGCGGGGTCATGCCGCTCTCGTCCTTGAAGTCCAGGTTCTTCCGGTTGCCATTGCTCTTGTAGAACTCTTCGAAATATCCGGGCTCGGTATTTGCTCGATATGCCTGGATCTGTTCGATCTGGAGGTCGGTGAGCTGCCCAGGGGGTCCGTAGGGGTCGTCGCCGTCCCGCATGAAGCTGGGCCGCTCCACCGTGGTTCGGGGTGTCGCGGGGTTCGCAGGCGCGGCGTCGTCGCCGGCGCGGGTCACGTCGTCCACGCCGCCGGTGCCCGGACCGTCCGGGAGGCCGTTCGTGCCGGGGCCGACCGGGTGCGTGCCGCCCGTGCCGCCCGGGCCGTCGGCGTGGGTGGCGCCGGAGCCCGGGCCGTCGGCGTGGGCGCCGGCCGTGGACGGGCCGTCCGGGTGGGTGGCGCCCGTCGGGGTCGGGGAGTCCGGGCGGGGGCCGCCCGGGTTGTTGAGGTCGTTGCGCGGCATGTTGTCCGGGGCGTGGCCGCCCGGAGTGTGGTCGCCCGCGTGGCCGCCGGGGGTGGTGTCGGCGCCGCGGGGGCCGTTGTCCAGGGCGTGGACCGGGTCGGAGATGTTGCTGCCGAGGCGGATGCCGTTGTCGCCGCCGCGGGCGCCGGCGCCGACCAGTTCGCGCTCCGGGACCCTCGCGGTGGACGGGGTGTCCGTCTTCGGGGCGTCGGTGCGCGGTACGCCCGAGTCCGCCTCCGGGGTCGGCTCCTGGCGGGCCGCGGCGCCGCTCTGGTCGAGGGAGCCGTCGGCCTTGTAGATGTTGCCTTCGAGGTCCATGAACTTCGGCGGGCCGTCCACCGGGAGCTTGACCGTGCCCGGGGGCAGGGTCGTCGTGCCCTCGGGGAGTTTGATGTTGCCGTCGGGGAGCTTGATCGCGCCGTCGGGGACCGCGGAGCCCGACGGGAGGTGGATCGCGCCGTCCGGGAGGTGGATGGCGCCCTCGGGGAGCGCGACCACGCCGTCCACGTTGATGTTCGGGATCTCGAGCTTGCCCATGCCCCGCAGACCGGCCATCACGTCGCCGATCTTCGAGAAGCCCGCGCCCGCGCCCTTGAAGATGTACGTCATCGGGTCGATCACGTGCCCGGCCTTGCCCGCGAACGACAGGGTCTTGGCGACCGCGCCCGCCTTGCCCGCGCCGGAGGCGGCGCCGCCCGCGCCGCCGGTGAAGATCGTGGTCACGACGTTGAAGGTGACCGCTCCCGCCGCGCGGGAGGGGTTCGAGCCCCACTGGTCCCAGGCGAGCAGTGCCTTGCCGGTCTCCTTCATCGCCGTACGGGAGTCCCGCAGCCACGACGGCAGCTTGTCGTCCGGTGCCGCGAGGAAGAGGGGGCCGACGCCCGGGATCGTCGAGATGGCCAGGCCGGTGCCCAGCTTGGCGAGGCCCGTCCAGGACTGCTTGAACACGTCCCAGCCCTGCAGGCCGACGAGGCCGCCGAGGCCCTTGAGGGTGCCCCAGATGCCGTCGACGACGATGCCCTTGCCGAACTCCCAGGCGTGCTCCCAGATCTGCCACGCCGGGATGGACTCCTCCACCGCGTCGCCCCAGGGCAGGGACTTGGACTGCTTCATCGCCTCGGCGTCGTAGCCGTACATGTCCTTGGCGTTGGAGCCGTCGTTGACCCGCAGCGGCTTCCCGCCGACCAGGGCGACGATCTTCGCGTAGGCCGCGCGCTCCACTTCCTGGAACTCGGCCCACACTTCGGCGATCTTGTTGCGGCGATCGAGGTTCTCGTCGATCAGGTCGCCGTCTTCACGCCATTTGTCGTCCTTGTCCGTCTTCTCGCGGAACGCCACCGCTTCCGCTTTGAGGCTCTCCAGCTTCTTGATGACGGGCGCCGCGTCGCGCGAGTACGTGCCGAGCGCGCCGGCGATCGTGCACATGTCGGAGCTGAGCTTCAGGCCCAGGTCCGAGACCGGCTTGGTCGTCGCGAACAGCTGGTCGGCCTCCGGTGCCTGGTAGAACGCCTGCAGCCCGCCGAAGCTGGTGTGGACGTCCGAGGCCTTCGTCGAGACCGTGGCCCCGCCCGAGGAGATCAGCTTGACCTTCGCGTCCAGCGTCGGCAGGTCTCCCGTGAAGACGGGGACCTCGGCCGGGTCGACCGGTGCGTTGCCGCTCACTTCTTGCCCCCGGTCTTCTCGCGCAGGATGTCGAGGTTCACCGACTTGGCCGCGTCCTGGGCCGCCTTGGCCTGGTCCAGGTCGCCTTCGAGGTACTCGTTCGTCGCCGACACCGCGCCGAGGATGCACGCCTCGATGCGCTCGGCCATCGACTTGAACTCCGGCTTGCGCGCGGTCAGGTACTCGCCGAGCGCGGCGGCCACCGGGCCCATCGCCTTCTGGCTCAGCGGCGGTGCTCCCACGGGCACGGGGCCCTGCAGCTTCGTTTCCGCCTGCGAGCCGGGCACGGCCGTCCCCGCGGCCTGCGCCGCTTCCGACATGGCCGTGAGCAGGGCGTTCAGGGCCTTCTCCAGCTCGCCGGCGTTCCCGCCGACGGTCTTCAACTGACCCTGCACACCCTGCGGCTTGATGTCCCATGACGTCATGGACGACCCACCCCCGTGAACCCGACTTCCCTGCTGACCCGCTGACCCGCTGACCCGCTGACCCGCTGACCCGCCGAAACGACCCTGCTAGCCGATGTTGTCGACCGCGGCCTTCGCGCGCTGCAGCGTCTGGCGCGCGGTCGCGTCGTTCTTCTCCAGCGTCGTGTTCAGCAGCTGGATGATGTTCTTGACCTCCTGCGAGGCGTTCTTCCAGCGCAGCTCCTTGGCGTGGTAGTCGTCCGCCACGCCGTCCGCCGCGAAGTCCGACATCGCCGCGGACACCTGCGCCTCACGCGCGGCGATGACCTGCTCCAGCTGGCCGATCACGCCCTTGATGCCGCCCTGCACCTCCGTCGAGGCGCCCACGTCGTACGCACGACGGTCCGTCCCACCTGCACCCATGACAACCCACTCCCCGTGAACGTGAAGAAGAAGACTCGAAAAAAGGAAGACCCGGAACCGCGGCGGTCCTAGCGGCCGCGGAAGCGGGCCGCGTCGAAGTTCGCCGCGCCCTGCGACTGACGGGCGTTCTCGCCCTGCTCCTGGTCACCCGACCCGAACGCCTGCTCCATGCCCGACTGGCCGCCCAGGATCGCCGCCAGCGAGGCGTTGAGCTCCTTGGCGATGTCGTCCGCACGCAGCTTGAACGAGTCGAAGGCGACCTTGCCCTGTCCCTGGAACTTGCCCTCCAGCGGCTGCGCCGCGGCGACCAGCTGCTTGATCAGCGAACCCAGATCGGTGTTCGAGTTACGCGACCCCGACATCAGGTTCGTCAGAACCTGAGTCCCCATGTCGAACTTCATCCCACACTCCCCCGCACTCTCCACGGATGATCAATCGATCACCAGTATGACCAGTTCTATCAACATACATCGCACCTGCAACGTGCAACGAGACAGTTGTGACCTACCCATGACAAACCGCCAGGCATCTTCACGATCCCTTCAGATGCCGGGTCAGCCGCTCGAAGTCCGCCCACCCCGCCAGGTCCGACGGATCGCCCGGCAGCGGGTAGTAGTAGCCCGGACGGGACTTGGGCCCCAGGGGCACCGGCGCCTCGGCCAGCGGAGTGCGCCGGGCCCGGTCGTCCGGCATGCCGCGGACCTCCTCCGCGCCCAGGACGAAGGCCAGCGGAACCCCCGGCCCCTCGAAGCGCGGCGGCACCAGCAGGTCACGCCGGGCTTTGCGGAGCTGTACGAGCATCGACTGCAGCCGGTGCCGGGTGACGAGGGCCTCCGCCACGCGCGGCAGGGCGTCCAGCGGCGGCTCCTCCCCGTCGCCGTAGCCGAGCGCCATCGTCACGGTCTCCTCGACACCCGCCTTCGTACGGCTGACCCGCACCGTGGCGAGCCCGGGACGCTCCGGACCGCCGACGACCACGAACCAGGTCGGCTCGGGGGCCCGCGCGAAGGCCACGTCCGTCAGCCGGCCCGGCGACCAGGGCAGGTTGGCGGGCTCGGCCGTGCCCCAACCGGCCGGCGCGGCGCCCGTCAGCTCGCGCCAGGCCGTCTCCAGGGCCCCGCCGAGGACCAGCCGGTCGTCCGCGGGGTGGATCGTGCGGAAGGTGAGGGCCAGCTGCCGCTCGGGCGTGTTCACCGCCTCCTTGTAGGTGGCGGCGACCGGCGTCCGCGGGTCCTCCTCGGTGGCGTCCGGCGACACGAGCGTGGCGAACATGCCCTCCTGCCAGCGCAGCACCGCACCCGAGAGGCCGTCGTAGTACCCGTCCCGCTGGTCCCGGACGACCCACCGCGAGGGCCACTCCGGCATGTTCGCCAGCACCGCGGGGGAGAGCACCGTCCCGGGCGGGGTCACGATCTGCAGGCCCCGCTCGGCCGCGGCGGCGGCCCGGAAGGCGTCGGAGAGCCAGGCCGTCATCGCGACGACCGGCCGGTCCATGATCACCACGGCGGCGTTCGGGGTCAGCACGTCGACGGCGGGCTGCGCCGCGGCGGGCGTCGGCGCCACGCTGATCCCGTCGCTCGGCACCACCGCCACCGACCGCGCCAGCTCCGGCGGCCAGGCGCTCCCCCCGGCCAGCGAGGCCAGGCGGGCCGCGAAGGTGCCCGCGAGGCGTTCGGCCTCGGGCACGCCGGTGGTGGCGCGGGCCTCGGTCCACCAGTACGGCACCCGCGGCGGGGTGGCGCCGAGGAGCCGCTCCGCCTCCCCCTCGACCTGTACGAGCAGCGGTGCCTCGACGGAGACGAGCGGCCGCCCCTGCTCGTCGCACAGCTGGATGACCGCCCCCTCGCCGGCCGTCTCCACCAGCTTGTCGGGGCCGCCGGAGAGCAGGCCCGCGAGCACTGTCCCGGGGGCGGGCATCTGCCGGGTCAGGGCGACGACGTCCTTGGTCATGTGGTCCTGCGGCCCTTCACTCGGGTGTGTACACGGTCTGGACCAGCCGGTTCGACTGGCCCCTGCGGACGAGCACGCCGCGGCCGGCGGGGTGCTGGGCGGCGTACACCCCCGGGAACAGCTGGCCCTCGCTCCGGTCGCCCGCCATGACGACCGCCGAGGCACCCGATTCGCGCAGGCCCTGCACCAGCGGCTCGTACATCCCGCGCGAGGCGCCCGCGACGCGGCGGGTCAGCACGAAGTGCAGGCCGATGTCCGCCGCCGACGGGATGTACGGGACGAACGGCGCCAGCGGCGACTGGCCCGCGGTGGTCAGCACGTCGTAGTCGTCGACGAGGACCACGATCCGCGGCCCGCCGCCCCAGCTGCCCGGCTCCAGGTCCTCCAGCGGGGCGCTGTCGTCGGGCATCCGCCGTTCCAGTTCGGTGGCGATGCCCGCGGCCAGCCCGGCGCACATCTTGGCGTTGTAGGCGTAGCCGCCGTTGAACTCCTCCGGGACCACACCGCGCAGGCTGCGCCGCGGGTCCATGATCGCGAAGACCAGCTCGTCCTCGCCGTAGCGCTCGACGAGACCGCGGGCGATGGTCTTGAGCAGGTTCGTCTTGCCGCACTCGCTGTCCCCCATGACCAGCAGGTGCTGGTCATGGTGGAACAGGTCGAGCAGTACGGGCGCCAGCGCGCTCTGGTCGAGGCCGACCGGCACCCGCTTCGGCTCGGCGACCGGGCCGGGCAGCAGGTGCGGTTCCAGCACGTGCGGCAGCACCCGTACCGGCTGGGCGGCGTCGCCGCTCCAGGTGGCGCGGATCGTACGGGCCGTGCGCTCCAGCACCGAGCCCAGCTCCGCGGTGTCGGTGAGGCCGTCCGTGCGGGGCAGCGCCACCTGCGCGAACAGTTTGCCGTCGGTCAGGACCCGGCCCGGCTCGTCGGGGGCGAGGGTCTCGGCGAGCTTGCGCTCGATGCTGGACTCGCTCGGGTCGTTGAGGCGCAGCTCGACGCGGGTGCCGAAGTTCGACTGGACGGCGATGCGGACGTCGTTCCAGCGGAGCATGCCCGCCACCACGTGGATGCCGTAGCCGCCGCCGCGCTTGAGGATGTCGACGACGGCGTCGTCGAGCTCCTCGAAGTCGTCGCGCAGCGCGCCGAACCCGTCGATGACCAGGACGATCTCTGCGGAGGCCAGCTGCGGCAGCCGGCCGGCCGCGTGCAGGGTGCGCAGCTGCTCGACGGAGTCGATGCCGTGCTCCCGGAAGAGGTCCTCGCGCAGGGCGAGCATCGTGCGGACCTCTTCGACGGTGCGGGCCGCGCGTTCGCGGTCGGCGCGGCCGGCGATCCCGCCCACGTGCGGCAGGCCTGCCAGGGTCTGGAGGCCGCCGCCGACCAGGTCGAGACCGTAGACGCCGACCTCCTGCGGGGTGTGGGTCAGGGCGAGCGAGAGGACCAGGGTCCGCAGCAGGGTGGTCTTGCCCGACTGCGGGCCGCCGATGACGGCCGCGTGCCCGCCCGCGACGGTGAGGTCGAGGTACCAGCGGCCCTGCCACTGCTTCGTCGGGTCGTCGAGCAGGCCGAGCGGCACCACGAGCCGGTCCCGGCGCCCGGCGAGCTGCATGCCGCGCACGCCCACGTCGAGGGGGCCCGCGACGGTGTCCAGGGAGACCGCGTCGGGCAGCGGGGGCAGCCAGATGCGGCGCACCGGGCCGGCGGCGTGCCGGAGCTGGTCGACGATGACGCCCATCTCGGTGGGACCGGTCTCGCGCCGCCGCGCCGAGGGCTCCGGGCCGCCCGCGCCCTCCTGCTCGGCCGGGGCGTTGAACGCCCCGTACTCCAGGGCGAGCGGGCCGCTGTCCTCGTCCTCGGCGCGTTGCACGGGCCCCCGGTAGGCGCCGGAGACGTAGCTCGCCTTGAAGCGCTCGTAGTGGCTGGTGTCGACCTTGAGGTAGCCGAAGCCGGGCAGCGGCGGGAGGTGGAAGGCGTCGGTGGTGTCCAGGACGGTGCGCGACTCGTCGGCGGAGAAGGTGCGCAGGCCCAGCCGGTAGGAGAGGTAGGTGTCCAGGCCCTTGAGCTTGCCGCCCTCGATGCGCTGGCTCGACAGCAGCAGGTGGACGCCGATGGACCGGCCGATGCGGCCGATGGACAGGAACAGGTCGATGAAGTCGGGCTTGGCGGTGAGGAGTTCACCGAACTCGTCGATGACGACGAACAGGTGCGGGAGCGGGTCCAGGTCGGGCCGGCGGTCGGCGCGCAGCGCCGCGTAGTCACCGATGTCGGCGACGTTGCCGGCGTCCTTGAGGACCTGCTGGCGGCGCTTGACCTCGCCGGCCAGCGAGGCGTGGACGCGCTCGACGAGACCGGCCTGGTTCTCCAGGTTGGTGATGACACCGGCGACGTGCGGGAGGTCGGCGAACGGCGCGAAGGTCGCACCGCCCTTGTAGTCGACGAGGACCAGCGCGAGGTCCTCCGGCGGGTGCGTGGCCACCAGGGCGAGGACGAGCGTGCGCAGCAGTTCGGACTTGCCGGAACCGGTCGCGCCGACGCACAGGCCGTGCGGGCCCATGCCCAGCTCGGAGGACTCCTTGAGGTCCAGCAGCACCGGCTCGCGGGCGTCGCTGATGCCGATGGGCACGCGCAGGAAGGCGCGTTCGCCGCGCGGGGCCCACAGGCCCGCCAGGTCCAGACGGGCCACGTCGTCGATGCCGAGCAGGTCGGCGAAGTCGACGGGGCCGGACAGCGGGGCGTCGACGAGGGACTCGGCGGACAGGCGCAGCGGGGCGAGCATCCGGGCGAAACCCTCGGCGAAGGGGATGCCGACCTCGTCGACGGTGCCGTGGGCGCTGATGGGCTCGTCCTGGCGCAGGTCCTCGATGAGTACCCGGTCGCCGTCGACGGTGATGCGCACGCCGACGTGGCCGGGTTCCTGGATGCGCTGTTCGAGCAGGTGCAGGACGGTGACGCCCATCTCGCGCAGGCCGACCGCGTCGTCGGGGCGGGGGAGTTCGACCGCGTCCTCGCCGTGTCCGTCGGTCACGACGAGCAGCCGGGACGTCATGGACAGGGCGTCCTTGCCGGACAGTCCGCGGCGCACCTCGGCCGCGTAGGAGGCGCGGCGGCGCAGCTCGGGGCCGATCTGCCGGGCGAGCTGGTCCGCGGAGGGGGCGATGCGGCGGGCGGCCACGGGGCCGTCGAGCTGCTCGGTGTCGAGGAGGTGGGGCATCCACTTGGCCCACTCCCAGTCCGGGAGCCGGTCGCCGGGCACGGCCAGCGCGATCGCCACGTCATCGGGGGCGTGCAGGGCCGCGGCCTGCACCAGCAGGGCGCGGGCGACGCGCAGGCAGTCCTCGCGGGGGCCGATGACGCTGATGTTGCCGATGCGGTCCAGCGGCACGGTGAGCGGGAGTTCGGTGCCGTTGCGGAAGCGGGCCGTGAGGGCCGAGGCCTCGTTCAGCATGAACCGGTCGGGCGGGGTGAGGACCGTGGAGCCCTGCTGGCCGATCTGCAGGTCCCGGACCGGCATCTCGCCGGTGCCGACGCGCACGCGCAGGAAGTCGCCGTCGGTGCGGCGGCGCTCCCACAGTCGGGCCGGGTCGCGGACGATGTCGTACAGGGCGTGCGGGGGCGGGTTGAGCACGTCGGCGTGCTCGCCGCGGTCGCGCTCCTCGGCGGAGAGCTCCTCGCGCAGGTCCTCCAGGTAGGCGAGGTAGGCCTCGCGCTGGGTGCGGCGGGTGCGCTGGGCCTTGCCGCGCTGCGAGAAGACCAGTGCCACCGAGCCGATGATGGTGACGACGAGGATCAGCGCGCCGAGCGCGGCGAACTGGCTGTTGCGCACCACCGTCATCATCACGACGGACGACATGACGCCGGCCACGGGCAGCAGCGACATCGCGATGCTGCCCGCCTTCCCCTCGGGGAGGTTGGGCGGTGCCTCGATGGTGCGTGCGGCGGGCGGCGCCGGGGGCCTGACGGTCCGCGCCGGGCGGTGGATCAGTCGGGTACTCATCGTCAGTGGCGCTTCTGGGAGAGCTCGAAGACGTCCGCGGCGAGCCGGGCGGCGGTCTGCCGGGTCGCGTGGGCGAGCAGTTCGGTACGGATGTGGCCGCCGTCGGCGAGGTGGCGGTCGTACGGCAGGACGTGGACGCTCGGCCCGGCCGCCTCCAGGGTGCGGACCGCGTCGGCCAGGTCGAGCCCGCAGTGCGGTGCCTGCTCGGTGATGACGACGGAGGTGCTGGCCAGCATGTGCGGGGGGAGCCCCTGCATCCACTGCAGGACCGCGTAGGTGCTGCTGACGCCGTCCAGGGTGGCGGGGGCGGCCAGGACGCGGGCCTGGGAGGCGGACAGGGCGACGCGGGCGACCTCGGCGGGGAGCGTCTCGCAGTCCACGACGGTCACGCCGAAGTAGCGGCGCAGCGCGACCATGGCCCGTTCGTAGGAGGGGGTGTCGAGCATCGCGCCGATCTGGCCCTGGCTGCCCGGCAGCAGCCAGGCGTTGTCGCGCAGCTGGACGAGGTAGCCGGTGATGTCGAGCAGTGACATCTGGGGCTCGACGATGTCTGCGACGTCGCCGGTGGTCCAGCGCAGGCTCTCGGCGCCGAGCCGGATCGGCAGGGAGCCGAGGGCCGGGTCGGCCTCGACGAAGAGGACGGGGTCCTGCCGGTAGTGCGCGTACGTGGTGCCGAGCAGGGCGGCGACGGTGGACTTGCCGGCGCCGCCGCGGATGGAGGTGACGGCGATCTGGCGGCCGGTGGTCACCGGCCGCTGGAGCACCTCGGCGGCGCGGGTGGCTTCGGCGACCTCGCGGGCGGCCGAGGAGGAAACGGTTCTCCGTACGGCGCGCAGGGCGCGGGCGGTGAAGGGCTCGCCGTGCCGGGGCTTGCGGCCGGCGCCGGAGAGCTTCCGGTCCACGGCGGGCTTGGAGTCGGGGGTCCGGGTCTGCCGCCCGGCCCCGGCGGGGGCGTACGCGGCGCGGTGCGGCTGCTGGGGCTGCGCCGGCGCCTCGGGGTACGGGCGGCCCTGCGACGGCACGCCGCCCCGCGGCCCGGGCGCCGCCACCGCGGCGCCCGGCGCCCGGTGCTGCTGGGGGTGGCCGTACGCGGGGTCCTGGGCGGGGGTGTGCCCGCCGGTGCCGTGCGGCGCGGTGCCTGCCGGGCCGGGGTTCTGCGGGCCGGTGCCCGCACCGGGGCCCTGCTGGGGGTGGCCGTACGCGGGGTCCTGTGCGGGGGTGTGCCCGCCGGTGCCGTGCGGCGCGGTGCCTGCCGGGCCGGGGTTCTGCGGGCCGGTGCCCGCACCGGGGCCCGCCGGGCCGGGGCCCTGCGGCTCGGTGCCCGGGGCCTGGGGGTGACCGTGGCCGGGGGGCTGGGCGGGGGTGTGCCCGGCCGGGGCCGCCGCGCCGGGGCCTTGCGGGTCGGCGGTCGGGTGCCCCTGCGCGGGGGCCGCGGCGGGACCCGCGGCCTGCCCCTGCCCCTGCGCCGGAGGCCGCGCCGCGCCCCGGAGGTCGCGCAGGACGTCGCCCTGCCAGTTCTCTGCGTTCGGCATGTCTGCCCCTGCCCCTCTTCCTCAGAACTTGTTGAGCAGCTGCCCGTACACGCCGAACACCCCGACGGCGAGCGGGAAGAGCCCCACCATGCCCACCGACTCGATGAGGTCGGCCGTGCGCCGCAGCCGGACCTGCACGTGGTCCGGCGGCTGCACCGCCAGGACGAGCAGCGGCAGCAGCGCGGCCACGACCAGCACGGCGAGCGGCCCGGCGCCCCCGTCGTGCCCGGTCCACAGCATCACCAGGCGCACGACGAGCAGGGCCGCGGCGGCGAGCAGCGCCACGACCTCGGCCACCAGCGGGAAGGCGCGCGCCCTCGACAGCAGGACGACGGCGACCAGCGAGGGCAGCGCGACCGTCCACACGGAGGGCTTCTCGGCGAGCGTCAGCAGCCAGCCGGCGGCCGCCGCGGAGATCGCGGTGACGATCGTGGCGAGGGCCAGCCCGCGGTGCGTGGCGGCGAGGGCGTTGCCCACCTCGTGGCGGCTGACCGAGGCGCCGCCGGAGCGGCGGTCGTCGAGGGCGGTGAGCCCGGAGGTCATCAGCGCGAGCCGCGGCAGCAGGCCGAGCAGCACCACGGAGACGAGGGCCATGACGGCACCGAGCCGGGCCGGGTCGTCCTGGACGGCGGCGACGGCCTCCCACAGGGCGGTGATCACGGCGGTGGCCGCGGCTCCGAAGAGCCCGCCGCGGCCGAGCGGCGAGAAGTGCCCCAGCAGGGCCAGCGTCAGGACGAGCGCACCGGCGACGGCCGCGAGCCGCGCCGTGCCCGGCCAGTCGTGGGCGTCGGCGGCGGTCCACGCGGTGAGGACGCCCAGGCCGCCGGAGGCGAGCAGGAGCGCCGTCGCGAGGCCCCGGTTGCCCTGGCCGATCCGCGAGACGAGGGCACCGGCCGCCATCAGGACGAGCGTGACGACGGCGAGGCCGCCGGCCAGTGCCCCGAGGGCGAACTCCTGCCGGGCGAGCAGCGCGGCGGTCACCGTGAAGGCGACGGTCGCCACGCCCGCGCTGCCCCGCCGGGCGGCGGGCCGCCAGCGCCAGGCCTGCAGGTCGAGGTCGTCCGAGACCAGGTCGGTGACGTCGTGGACCACCGGGGCGGGCGGTGCGGAATGGCTCCTGACCAGGCGCAGGACGGCGCCGTCGGCTATGCCGGACGTCGCGAGCGTGCTGTCGTGCGGCAGGGCGGTGCCGTCCGGCGCGATCAGCTGGCGGGTCAGCGGCCGGGCCGCCGCCCGGTCGTCCAGCAGCTGGAGTATGTCCGGGAGCAGCTGGCCGATCGGGGTGTCGGACGGCAGGACCATGTCGGCACGGCGCCGCTCACCGATCAGGGTCACCCGGCTCAGTTGCGCCCGGGAAGTCGTTGCTGTGCTCACCACTTGCGGGAACCTATCATCGCGGGTTTGCGACCTTTCGGGCCAAGGGGGACGGGGCGCCGCTGCCGGACCGTGAACTCTCCCGGATCTGCACGCCTGCTGCTTCTTCCTCTACGACTGCACCGGCTTGGGCGACGGGGCCGTGTGCGAGGGAGTGGGCGGGGACGTCTTCTTCGGCGGCTTCGGGGACTTCGTCACGGACGGGCTCGCCGGAGCGGACGGCTGCGGCGATTTCGCGGGCTGCCCGTACGGCTGCAGCTGGCCCTGCTGTTGCTGCTGCTGTTTCTCGGCCTTCTGCTTCGCGAGGGTGTGCTGGACGAAGGACCAGCCGACGCAACCCGCGCACAGGACGGCCGCGATGGCGATGCCGGCGAAGAGCTTGCCGAGCCGTTCGTCCGCCGTGCGCCGCGCCCGCTGGGCGCCGAAGAGCAGGGCGTCCCTCATCCTGCGGCGGCGTACCGCCACCGACTCCAGAAGCTGGCTGTCGTAGTCCCGTGCCATCTGTCGTCCGTCGCCCCAGTCCCGGCTCGTCGAGCACCTACCACCGCTCCAGGGCGCGGCTCCTGAAGGTGCGCCATGCCGAGCCCCCGTGTTTTGCCTCTGCAACATAGAGCATGTGTGCGGATCGAGCACATCCGGACCGGGGAGTGAACCGGTGAGGAAACCGGTGGAGAAACCGGGGCGGGATCCGCGGAGCGAGCCGCGGAGCGAACCGGGACCGCGCCGGGCGTGAGCCGGGCGTGAGCCGGGCCTGAGCAGGGAGTACGCGGCCGGTCGGGTCGCCCGCCCGTGAGCGCGGGGTTAGCGTGGAGGACGGGCTCCGTCCCGTCGCGTGATCTTCGTCCTGCTCGTGTGAGGAGGCCGGACATGAGGACAGCCTGGCGCGGTGCGGCCGTGGCCGCGGCGGCCCTGGGACTGCTGGCGTCGCCGGTGGCCGCCGGTGCGGGAGCGGCGTACGCGTGGGGCGCGTCCGCCCGGACGCCGTCGGCCGCGACGGTCCCTGCCGGGGCTCCGACCCCCACCCCGACGCCCGCTCCGACCCCCGCATCCGGGGAGTTCCCGCAGCTGACCCCCGCCGTGGCGCGGGAGCTGGACACCGCGATCCGGAAGGTCATGACCGAGGCGAAGGTGCCCGGAGTGATCGTGGCGCTGTCGGCGCCCGGCAAGGGCACGTACGTCCGCTCCTTCGGCGTCGCGGACGAGTCGACGGGCATGCCGATGTCCCCCGGTCTGAACATGCGGATCGGCAGCGAGACGAAGACCTTCACCGTGACCGCCCTGCTGCAGCTGGTCGACGAGGGCAAGGTGGGCCTGGACGACCCGATCGGGAAGTACGTGAGCGGTGTGCCGAACGGCGACCGCATCACCCTGCGCGAGCTGGCGGGCATGCGCAGCGGGCTGTTCAACTACTCCGCGGACGAGGACTTCGGGAAGGCGTTCCTGACCGACCCCCGCCGCCCCTTCACCCCCCAGCAGCTCCTCGGGTACTCCTTCAAGCACCCGGTGCTCTTCGAACCGAACGCGAAGTTCGACTACAGCAACACCAACCTGATCCTGCTGGGGCTGGTGGTGGAGAAGGTCACCGGGCAGCAGCTCGACTCCTACATCAACCGAGAAGTGGTCGCCGCCGCGGGCCTCAAGCACACGCTCTTCCCCGTCGGCGCGGAGTTCCCGGCCCCGCACGCCCAGGGCTACACGAACCAGACGCTGTCCGGGAAGACCGCCGACGCCACCGACTGGAACCCCTCCTGGGGCTGGGCCGCCGGAGCGATGATCTCGGACCTCTCCGACCTGCGGAGCTGGGCGAAGACCCTGGCCACCGGCACCCTGCTGAAGCCCGCCACGCAGGCGGAACGTCTGAAGGTTGTGCCGTCCCTGCCGGGCGCGGGATACGGGCTGGGCATCTTCAACGTCCAGGGCTGGATCGGGCACAACGGCTCCCTGCCCGGCTACCAGTCGCTGACCGTCTACCTGCCCGGACCGCAGGCGACCCTGGTCGTCCTGCTCAACACGGACACCGACCACCGCGGCAGCGAACCCAGCACCCTCCTCGGGCAGGCGATCACCAAGATCGTGACCCCCGGGCACGTCTACACCCTGCCGGCCCAGCCCGTGACCGGGCACTGAGCGGCCCCCGGCCGGAACTCCCGTCGTAGCGTGGGCGCTTCGAGGCGGCGCGCCACGCACACACACCCGAGGGAGCGGCACATGAGCGGTCAGGCAGCAGAGCGGCAGGCCGACCGGTCCGACCGGACCGGACCGGACGTCGTCGTCCGCCCGGCCGGGGAGGCGGACGTGGAGACGGCGGCCGCGCTGTTCCGCGGCTACCTCGACTTCTACGAGGTCGAGGTCGAGGACGCCGACGCCCCACGGGCGTTCCTGGCGGAGCGGATCGCCAAGGACGAGTCCCTGGTCCTGCTCGCCGACGTGCCCGGCGCCGGGACCGTCGGCTTCGCACAGGTCTACCGGGCCTTCTCCTCGCTGACGCTGACGACCGCGTGGATCCTCAACGACCTGTACGTCGCCCCGCCCGGCCGCCGCACCGGCGCCGGCCGGGCCCTGCTGCGCGAGGTGCTGCGCCGGGCCCGGGCCGCCGGGGTGGCGGGCGTGCAGCTGGAGACCGCGTACGACAACACGGTCGCGCAGGGGCTCTACGAGGCGGAGGGCTTCGTCCGCGAGGAGTTCCACGTCTACTTCCACGACCTGTCCGGTGTGACTTCGGCCGACGGGTGAAACATTCCCGGGGCCCGTCGCGTCATGGGAGTGGGACGGACGCGAGGGGGAGCGGATGCGACAGGGTCGCAGGGACGGGTTCCGGGAATTCGCGGCGGGCCGGTCGGGGCATCTGTACCGGTCGGCCTGCCTGCTGGCGAGCGGGGACACCCATCTCGCGGAGGACCTGGTGCAGGAGACCCTGGGCCGGATGTACCTCCACTGGGGCCGGATCGCCCGCGTGGACAACCCCGCGGCGTACGCGCAGACGGTGCTGGTACGGGCCTTCCTCACGCACCGCCGCCGCCGGTCGGCGGGGGAGCGGCCGGTCGGACGGTACCCCGACACCGCGGAGGCGGCGACGGTCGGCGGGGATCCGGTGCTGCGGATGACGCTGATGGAGGCGCTGGGGCGGCTGGCGCCCAAGGACCGGGCGGTGCTGGTGCTGCGCTACTGGGAGGACCGCAGCGTCGAGGAGACCGCCGATGCCATGAACGTCAGCTCGGCGGCAGTGCGTACGCGTACCTCCCGGGCACTGGCCCGGCTGCGGGAGGAGCTGGGCGGCAGCCTCGGCGCCTTCGCGGAACTCTGAAGGCGCCGCGGGCGCCGTACCCCTCGCCCCCCTCCCCCTCCGCATGGCCCATCCCCACCCTTGAAACGGAAGGTCTAGTTCCTCATGCCCTTTGAAGATGATCTCGGTGCGGCCCTCCGGCAGGCGGGGAACGGCTTCACGGCGGACCGGCACGCCCTGGTGGACGCCGGCGAGGAGCGCGGCCGGCGCCTGCTGGCACGCCGCCGGGCCGCGGTGGTCGGCGGAGCCGTGCTCGCCCTGGCCCTGATCGCGACGGCCGGCGCCTACACCGGCGGCCTCCTCGACGGCGCGGGCGGCGCGGACGCGGTGGAGGTCGCGGCGCAGCCGCCGACCCGGCCCGGCGGTTCGGGCGCGGGCGGCGGGACCGGCGGCGGGGCCGGGAACCCGAGGGTCGGCACCGGTGCGGTCAGCGCCGAGCGGATGATGGCCGACCTGGAGAGGGCACTGGCGCCCGCGGGCGGGACGGTGACCGCCACCCATGCGCGCGGCACGGAGAGCGAAGGGGGGGCGGCGGTCGCCGGTGTGTACGACGACGGGAAGGGCAAGGCGGCCATCTCCGTCAGCCTCTCCAGGATCGACCCCCGGGGCACCGGGGCCGAGCAGCTCACCCGGTGCGGGGACAGGACCCTCCGCGGCTACGACGACTGCCGGACCGAGTCGCTGCCGGAAGGGGGGAGGCTCCTGATCGAGAAGGGGTACGAGTACGCCGACCGCCGGGTGGACACCAAGTGCTGGCGGGCCGTGTTCGTCACCGCGGCGGGGTTCCTGGTGGAGGCCTCCGAGTGGAACGCCCCGGCGGAGAAGGACGCGGCCGTCACCCGGCCCGCCCCGCCCCTGGACAGCGCGCAGTTGAAGGATCTGGTGGTCTCGCAGGTCTGGCGTGCGGCGCTGAACGACCTGCCGGCCGCCGAGCCGGAGCCGGAGTCGGAGCCGGCCCGGCCGGAAGCCGGTCCGGGCGCGCCGCTGAAGGACCGGAGCGCAGCCGACTCCCTGGAGTCACTGCTGGTCCCGGTCGGGATCCCGATCGCCTCCCGGGGCGGGGAGGGATCGTACGGGTACGCCGTGCTCGACGACGGCAAGGGCACCTCCCTGGTCCAGCTCAACGTCTCCCAGGGGGAGAGCACCTCGGGCTTCACGGGCGCCGACGTCACCACCGAGCCCGACGGGACGAAGGTCCGGATCACGCAGGGGTCTGCCGAGAAGGGCAAGGGCGTGGTCCAGTGGACCGTGGACACCCTGCGGGTCGACGGCCTGCGGGTGACGGTGTCCGGCTTCAACGCCGCGAACCAGAACGGCCCCGCCGGCCGCCCGACGCCCGCGGTCACGCTGGAGGAGCTGAAGGGAATCGCCCTCGCACCGGGCTGGAACCGGGACCGCAACTAGGGGTGTCGTGGCCGTGTCGCCGAAGTGGCGCCGGGTCCTGTCACTTGGCGTCGGCGTAGCACTCCACGACCGCCGTCGTGAACGGGAAGCGGACCGGGGTGTCGCCGAAGGCGATCCGGCCGGCCCGGTCGCCGGCGGCGCGGATCGCCTCGACGACGGCCCCGGCCTCCTCGGCCGGGCAGTGCACCATCACCTCGTCGTGCTGGAAGAACACCAGCTCCGCGCGCATCCCGGCGGTCGCCTGCCGCAGGGCGGCCAGCATCAGCAGGGCCCAGTCGGCGGCGCTGCCCTGGACGACGAAGTTGCGGGTGAAGCGGCCGCGGGCCCGGCTGTTGGTGGAGGCGTAGGCCGGCGTCCAGCCGTCCTCCCGGTCCCGGGCGGTGCCGGCCTCGTCCTCGGGCCCGCCCCCGCCCGGGTCGACGCCCCCGTCGCCCGCCTCCTCGCCCTCGCCGGAGCCGACGGGCGGCGGGCAGGTGCGGCCGAGCCAGGTGCGGACGAGCCGGCCCTCCTCCCCGGCCCTCGCCGCGTCGTCCACGTAGGCCACGGCCCGGGGGAAGCGGCGGCGCAGCGCGGCCAGGTTCTTCAGGCCGTCCCCGGAGGTCTGCCCGTAGACGGCGCCGAGGACGGCGATCTTGGCCTTGTCGCGGTCTCCGGAGAAGCCCTGGCGGGACACGGCGGTGTAGAGGTCCTCGGGCCGGCCGGCCACCTCCATGAAGGCGGGGTCGCGGGAGATCGCGGCGAGCACGCGCGGTTCCATCTGGTCGGCGTCGGCGACGACGAGCCGCCAGCCCGGGTCGGCGACGACGGCCCGCCGGATCACCTTCGGGATCTGCAGGGCGCCGCCGCCGTTGGTGACCCAGCGGCCCGTGAGCGTGCCGCCGGGGATGAACTCCGGGCGGAACCGGCCCGCGTGCACCCAGTCGCCGAGCCAGCTCCAGCCGTGGGCGGTGTAGATCCGGTACAGCTTCTTGTACTCGATCAACGGCTCGACGGCGGGGTGGTCCAGCTCCTGGATCTCCCAGCGGCGGGTGGACTTCAGCTTGATGCCGTCCTTGGCGAAGGCCCTGATGACCTCCGCGGGCAGGTCGGGGCGCACCCGCCGGCCGAAGGCCGCCGAGACGCGGTCGGCCAGCTCGGCGAGGCGCCGGGGCTCACCGCCGCCCGCGTACCGCTCGCCGAGCAGCTCGGTCAGCAGGGCACGGTGCACGTCGGCCCGCCAGGGCAGGCCGGCCCGGTTCATCTCGGCGGCGACGAGGAAGGCCGCGGACTCGGCGGCGACGAGCAGCCGCATCCGGTCGGGGTGCGCGGTCCCGCCGAGCCGCCGCACCTGGTCGGCGTGGACATCCAGCAGGGCGTCCAGGGGGAGCGGGGCGGCGGGCTGCGGGTCGAAGAGCGAGTCCTGGGCGCGCGGGTCGGCCGCGCGCTGCGGCGGATCGGGCGGTACGGGGGCGTCGTTGAGCCGCGCCCAGGCGGCCGCGGCCGAGCGGGGCTCGCCGGAGCGGCCCTCGTGGCCGAGGAGCAGCAGCTCGGCGTCCTCGATGTCGTGGCACCGCTCGACGCGGACACCGGCCGCGAGCAGGCGCGGGTACACGGCGGCGGTGGACCGCCAGACCCAGCGGGTGCCGGGCGGGGCGCCGCGGACCGCCTCGGCGGGATCACGGACGCGCAGCGGCGCCCCGCCCGCCCGCGCCGCGTCCGCGGGGTGCACGGGGGCGGCGTGCCACCAGCCGTCGCCGTCCTCGGCGAGGGCCCACCGGGGAGTGCGGTCGCTCATGGGTGCGAGTGTCCCACCGGGGTCCGACAGCCGCGCCGCGGCGGGCCGTCCCCCGGCCCGGCGCGGCGGGCGCGGGCGGCGGCCGCCTTCGCGCACACCTCCCGGTCGTCGGCCGGGAGCGGGCCGTGAGGGCGGACATGCCAAGCTGAGAGGTGTGAGCAACTCTGCCGAGACCGTCGACCGGGCCTTCGCCGCAGCCCTCTACGCCCAGGACGACGCCGGGCTGGACACCGGGGCCTCGCTGCTCGTCGCCGATTCCGGGTGCTGGCCCGGGGTGGGCAGGGAGCTGCTGGCGCGCGGGGAGGCGTACGTACGGCAGGGCTGGGAGCGGGGCTGGCAGCCGGCCGACGTGCTGCGGCTGGTCCGCCGCGACCTCGACGAGCGGCACCGGCGGATCACCGGCGACCTGATCGCCGCGGAGGCGCGCCGCTACGCCCGGCTCCCGGAGCGCTGGACCACCGCCGAGGTGTGGTGGAAGGGCGACGAGGAGTACGCCGACGCCCTCGCGCAGCGGGAACGGGCGGACCGGTTCACGCTGGCCACCGCCTTCCTGGAGGTGCTGCGGCTGCTCATCCGGCTGCCCTCGATCGAGCCCGTCGGCCCGCTGCCGGGCGACCCGGTCGACGCGCTAGCGGAGCACGCCCACATCGAGCCGCGCATGCTGGGCCGCATCCGGGCCCTGCTCGCGAAGGCCGAGGCGACCGGTTACCCGGAGGAGGCCGAGGCGCTGAGTGCCAAGGCCCAGGAGCTGATGGCCCGGCACACCGTCGACGAGGCCGTGCTGGCGGCGAGCGGCAAGCGCCCCGCCCAGGTGCCGGCGGCCCGCCGGATCGGGGTCGAGCCTCCGTACGAGGAGGCGAAGGCGGTCCTGCTCGACGCGGTCGCCTCCGCCAACCGCTGCCGGGCGGTGTGGAACAGCGGCCTGGAGTTCTCCACGGTGGTCGGCTTCGAGAGCGACCTGGAGGCGGTGGAACTGCTGCACACCTCGCTCCTCGTGCAGGGCACGGCCGCGATGACCCGGGCGGAGGCCGCCCAGCGCTCGGGCGGCCGCAAGCGCACCAAGACCTTCCGGCAGTCGTTCCTGCTGGCCTACGCGAGCCGGCTCGGCCAACGCCTCGCCGAGACCGCCGAACACACGGCGGCGCAGGCCCCGGACAACCTGCCGGCCCTGGTCGCACGGGACGTGGCGGTCACCTCGCGGGCCGAGGAGATGTTCCCGCGGACCACCACCACCCGGCTGCGCGGTGCCACCGACCACGCGGGATGGGAGGACGGCACGGCCGCCGCCGACCGCGCCCACGTGGGCGGCCCCCGCCCGAAGCTCCCCCCGCGCCAGGGAGAATCCGGCTAGGGGGTGTCGTCCGTGCGCATCGCCCGGGCCTCCGACTTCAGGATGCGCATCGACTTCCCCAGCGAACGGGCCATGTCGGGCAGCTTCTTCGAACCGAACACCAGCAGGCAGACCACCAGGACGACGAGCAGGTGCCAGGGTTGGGCGGCATTGCGGAACACGGGCGTTCCCCTTTCGGACGATCCGGTTTCTCTTCGGGACCCTTCGCGCGACCGGCCCATGGAACAGGCAGGGCAAGGCGCGGGACAAATCTGAAGAAGTCCTGAAAACCGCTACTCTCGGCGCCATGAGCTGGTTGCGGGCAGTGCGGGACGCCGCCCGGTCGGGCATGGCGGTCGAGAGGACCCGCCTGGAACCCCTCGTCGCCCTGCGCGCCGCCGTCGGCCTCGCGGTCGTCATCGCCGCCTCGCTCGCCCTCCTCGGGCCGGGCGCGGCCGCCAGCTCCGCCTTCGGAGCCTTCATGGCGGCCATCGCCACCTTCCAGCAGACCTGGCGACCGCGCCCCGTCCTCGCCCTGGCCTCCGGACTGACCCTGGCGGTCTCCACCTTCGTCGGCTACCTCGTCGGCGCCTCGCACACGGGCCTGTTCCTCGCCCTGCTGGCCGTCTGGACCTTCGCCTCGGGCATGCTCTGGGCGGCCGGCCCCACCGCCGGGATCATCGCCTCCGGCAACGTCGCGATCATGCTGGTCACCGTCACCCTGCCGACCTCCGTGGCGCAGGCGGCCGGGCACGCCGCCATGATCGCGGCCGGCGGCGTCGTCCAGGCGCTGCTGATCGTGCTCTTCCCCGTCCGCCGCTGGGGCGCCCAGCGCGACGCCCTGGCCGACGCCCTGGCCGCCGAGGCCGACTACGCCCGCCGGCTGCGCCGGGACCCCGTCGCGCCCTTCGACCCGCAGCCGCTGATGAAGGCCCGCGACGCCGCCACCGTGACGGTCCGCCAGGCCCGGCGGCGCCCCGCCGAGCTGCACGGGGCGCGGGGGCTCGCGGAGCGGATCCGGCCCGTGCTGGCCTCGCTCGCCGACCCGGCCGTCGGGGCGCCGGGTCAGGGCCCGGCCCGGGACCGGGTGCGGGACCTGCTCGCCGCCGCCGGGGCGGTCCTGGACGCCGTCGCGCGGGCGATCCGGCACGGGGAGGCCGTGAGCCTGCCCGCGCCGTCGCTGGCCGTGCTGAAGTCCCCCGACACCGCGGACCTCCTCACCGGCGCGCCGCTGCGGGCCGCGCGCCGGCTCACCGCCCTGCTGGACGACGTACTGGAGACGGCCGAGCCGGGCTCCGGGCGCACCGCCGATCCCGCCGAGTCGATGCTGAGGCCCGCGCTCACCCGGCTGGTGCCGTCGGCCCTGCGCGCGGTGCGGGCCGAACTGCGCCCCGGCTCGCCGGTGCTGCGGCACGCCCTGCGGGTGACCGCGGTGACCTGCGCGGGCCTGCTGATCGGGCTGGCGTTGCCGCTGGGACACGCCTACTGGGCGCCGATGGCCTCGGTGATGATCATGCGGCCGGACTTCACCCAGACCTACTCCCGCGCCGTCGCCCGCTTCGCCGGCACCCTCGTCGGGGTCGGCGTCGCCACCGCCGTCGTGCAGGTGGCCCGGCCCGGGATGTACCTGTCCGGCCTCCTCGCGGTGGTCAGCGCCTACCTGATGTACGCCCTGATGCGCACCGGGTACGCCGTCGCGCAGCTCTTCGTCTCGGCCTACGTCGTCTTCCTGCTCGGCATGGGCGGGGTCCGCTGGGACCAGACCGTCCCCGACCGGATCGCGCTGACGCTGGTCGGCGGACTGCTCGCGATGATCGGCTACGCGCTCTACCCGGCCTGGGAGACCCCTCGGCTGCGGACCCGCCTCGCCGACTGGATCGCCGCCGACGGGCGGTACGCCGCCGCCGTGCTCGGCCACTACGCCGACCCGGGCGGGGCCCGGCGCGCCGACGTGCGCGCGGCCCTGCTGGCGGCCCGCGACGCCCGGGTGGCCTGGCACGAGGCCGTGGACCGGGCCGCGGGGGAGCCGGTCCGCCACCGGGGGCTCTCCCGCACGGCCGCCGACCACGCGGGCGAGGCCCTGGCCGCGCTGGGCCGCAGCGCCATGCTCCTGGAGGCCCACCTCCCCGAGCGCGGCCACGACCCGGTCCCCGGCGCCGCCGCCCTGGCCTCGGCGCTGCGCGAGGACACCGAGGAGGGCGCCAGGGCGGTGCGCGAGCGCCGCGTACCCCGGTGGGACCGGGTCAGGGCCGTGCTGGCGGATTCGGTGTGGGCGGTGTGCACGGAGCGGGTGGACCGGACCGGCGGGGCGGCCGGAGCGGACCCGCCCCGGGGTGCCGGGCCGGCGCCCGCGGTGCTGCGCGGGGCCGCCGAACAGCTGCTGGCCTCGCTCGACGAGGTGTCCGAGGCCCTGGGCCCCTGAGGACGGACCTGTCTGTGATCACCGGAACACCCCGCGTGCACGTGCATCTGCGCATGCAGCAGCCCATGAACACAGCTATGATCCGGTGGAGTTGACATCTGCACTATCGGGGGCTTCCTGTGGACCACGCGTACAACGGGATGGCAGCTGCAGAACTCGCTTCCTTGTTTGAGCTGACGTGGCAGAAGAGCAGACACAGCAACTCGCAGGGTTCCTGCGTGGAGTTCGCGAGGCTGCCCGGAGGCGACGTAGCCATGCGCAATTCGCGCTTCCCGGACGGTCCGGCGCTCGTCTACACACCGGCCGAGATAGAAGCCCTGCTCCTGGGCGTCAAGGACGGCGAGTTCGATCACTTGATCGGCTGACGGAACGGCGCACTCATCAAGCCATGCACGTGCACTGGCCGGGACCGATCGCAGTGATCGGTCCCGGCCAGTCGTCGTGAAACGGACCGCGCGGGCGGCTCAGTCGTGGAGCAGGAACAGCGCCCAGACCACCTTGCCGGTGAGCCGCCCCGCGAGCGGGTGCCAGCCCCAGCTGTCGCTGTAGGAGTCGACCAGGAAGAGCCCGCGCCCGGACTCCAGGTCGACGTTCTCCTCGGTCCGCTCCGGCGAGAAGGCCCCGCCCGGCCGGTCCTCGCTGGGGTCGCGCACCGCGCACACCAGCCGGGTGCTCCACCGCATCAGGTGCAGCCGCACCGGCGGCTCCGGCTCGGCGTCCGGCCCCCGCGACTCCTCGGGCAGGGCATGGCGCAGCGCGTTGGTGACGAGCTCGGAGACGACCAGTGCGACATCGTCGAAGCGGTCGTCGAGACCCCACTGGGACAGTGTCGAGCGGGTGAAAGTACGTGCGCCCCGCACCGCGTCGAACCGCGCGGGCAGAGCGCATGAGGCGGACCCGGAGACAGCCGTGGGGTCGACCGGGGGAAGCCCCTGCCGTAACGGCTCGAGCATGGTCGATCCATTCGTCCCCATGCGAGGCACTCCCGGGATTCGCGGACGAAGCGGTGGCTTGTGTCCAAAGAGAACTGCGGGGTGGGTCCCGCGCCGGCGCGAAGAGCACGCAGGTGCGCGGGGACCATCGTTCCGAATGCTCGGGCCGGATGCAAGGGCAGATGCACGTGCACGCGCCGGACCTGTCCGCTCACGTGACGGTTCTTGCTCATTTCTTCCTACGCATACTTACGGACTTCTTCTCGCGGAGACGGGATTCCGTTACAGAACGAGTACGGCCCGATGCGTTTTGGTGGCAGACTGCGGCCTCTGGGGTACGGGGGCCCCGAGACGCCGCGCACACCACGCGCACGCCAATGCGATGGGGAGGGCAGTACTAGTGACCGCAGAAACAAGCGGTTCTGTGGTGCGCCGCATCCTCCTGGGCTCCCAGCTCAGGCGACTCCGAGAATCCCGCGGCATCACCCGTGAGGCGGCCGGCTACTCGATCCGCGCATCCGAATCGAAGATCAGCCGCTTGGAGTTGGGAAGGGTGAGCTTCAAGGCGAGGGACGTGGAAGACCTCCTCACGCTCTACGGGGTCACGGACAGCACCGAGCGCGAGTCCCTCCTGGGACTGGTCCGCGAGGCCAACGCGACCGGCTGGTGGCACAGTTACGGCGACGTCCTGCCGGGCTGGTTCCAGACCTACATCGGGCTGGAGGGCGCCGCGTCGCTCATCCGCATCTACGAGGTGCAGTTCGTCCACGGCCTGCTGCAGACCGAGGCCTACGCCCACGCCGTCGTCAGCCGCGGCATGCCCGGCGCCACCGCCGCCGAGATCGACCGCCGCGTCGCGCTGCGCCTGGAGCGGCAGAAGGTGCTCGTGTCCGAGAGCGCCCCCGTCTTCCACGCCGTCCTCGACGAGGCCGCGCTGCGCCGCCCGTACGGCGACCGCAACGTCATGCGCGGCCAGTTGGAGCACCTCATCGAGGTCTCGCAGCGGCCCAACGTGCAGCTCCAGGTCATGCCCTTCTCCTTCGGCGGCCACGCGGGCGAGAGCGGGGCCTTCACCCTGCTGCGCTTCCCCGAGTCCGACCTGCAGGACATCGTCTATCTGGAACAGCTCACCAGTGCCCTCTACCTGGACAAGGACGAGGAAGTGGGGCAGTACGAGCGGGCGATGGAGCGGCTCCAGGCGGACTGCCCCGACCCCGACCGGACCCGGGATCTTCTCCGCGGCCTACTCCAACTGTCTTGATCCGCACGTAGTATGACGTCTGATCAGTGCATGATGACCGATCGGTCTCCGGTGCAGCGCACGGGTGCGCGCTCGCAGTAAGGGATGGCATGTCCATATTCAGCGATCTCGCTCACCAGTACATCGACGGCGAATGGCTGGCCGGCAACGGTTCGTGGGACATCATCGACGTCAACCCGTACAACGGGGAGAAGCTCGCGGCCATCACCGTGGCCACGGTCGAGCAGGTGGACCAGGCGTACCGCGGCGCCGAGCGCGCCCAGCGGGACTGGGCCGGGACCAGCCCCTACATCAGACGCGCGGTCCTGGAGCGCGCCCTGCGGATCACCGAGGAGCGCGAGAAGGAGATCGTCGAGGCGATGATCGACGAGCTCGGCGGGACCCGTCCCAAGGCCGAGTACGAGGTCCACCTCGCGATGGAGTTCATCCGCGAGTCGCTCCAGCTGGCCGTCCGCCCCGAGGGCCGGATCCTGCCCTCGCCGGTCGAGGGCAAGGAGAACCGCGTCCAGCGGCTGCCCGTCGGCGTCGTCACCGTCATCAGCCCCTTCAACTTCCCCTTCCTGGTCACGATGAAGTCGGTCGCTCCCGCGCTGGCCCTGGGCAACGCGGTGGTCGTCAAGCCCAACCAGAACGCCCCGGTCGTCGGCGGCGGCGTGATCGCCAAGATCTTCGAGGACGCCGGGCTGCCCGCCGGCCTGCTGAACGTCCTGGTCACCGACATCGCCGAGATAGGCGACGCGCTCCTGACGCACCCCGTCCCCAAGGTGATCTCCTTCGCGGGATCGGACCGGGTCGGCCGGCACGTCGGCGCGATCGCCGCCCGCCACTTCAAGCGCACGGTGCTGGAGCTCAGCGGCAACAGCGCCCTCGTCGTCCTCGACGACGCCGACCTCGACTACGCGGTGGACGCGGCGGTCTTCAGCCGCTTCGTCTACCAGGGCCAGGTCTGCATGGCCGCCAACCGGATCCTCGTCGACGCCTCCGTCGCGGAGGAGTTCACCGAGAAGTTCACCGCGCGCGTGCGCGCCCTGAGGACCGGCGATCCGCGCGAGGCCGACACCCACATCGGCCCGCTGATCAACTCCTTCCAGGCCGACGCCCTGACCGCGCTCGTGGACCAGGCCGTGGAATCCGGCGCGCGGGCGCTCGTACGGGGGTCTACGCGCGGCAACCTGGTCGAGCCGACGGTGCTCGCCGGGATCCCCGAGGACTCCCCGCTGCTGGGCCAGGAGATCTTCGGCCCCGTCGCCCTGCTGGTGGTCTTCGACGGCGAGGACGAAGCCGTACGGCTGACCAACGCGACCCCGTACGGGCTCAGCGGCGCCGTCCACACCCGGGACGTGGAGCGGGGCGTGCGCTTCGCCCAGCGGATCGAGACGGGGATGATCCACGTCAACGACTCCACGATCGGGGACGAACCGTTGGCGGCGTTCGGCGGGGAGAAGGCCTCGGGTCTGGGCAGGCTGAACGGCGAGGCCACGGTCGAGGCGTTCACCACCCAGAAGTGGATCTCCGTGCAGCACGGACGGACGGCGTTCCCGTTCTAGTTAGACTCGGCCGGGCGTAGGCAGCCGCCCGGGGGAGATCGAGTGTGAGCAACATACCGGAGACCGGCCGGACCCCTCGGGTCCAGAACCGGCTCGTCGTCATCCAGGTCGTGGTCTTCTCCCTCCTGCTCACGCTGGGCGGACGACTCTGGTACCTGCAGATCCGCAACGGCCAGGAGTACACGGACGAGGCGAAGAACAACCACGTCCAGCAGGTGGTCCAGCCGGCCGTGCGCGGCTCGATCCTCGACGCGCGCGGGGTCCCGCTCGCCGACAACGCCACCCACCTGGTGGTCTCCGCGAGCCGCACCGAGCTGCTCAAGATGAAGGACAAGGGAAAGTCCGTGCTGACCCGGCTCGCCGGGGTGCTGGGCATGGACCCCCAGGAGGTCGTCGACAAGGTCCGGCTCTGCGACTCCAAGACCAAGCAGCCCTGCTGGAACGGCTCGCCCTACCAGCCGATCCCGGTCAGTGACGAGGCGACCACCGAGCAGGCCCTGCAGATCCGCGAGCACCCCGAGGACTTCCCCGGCATCACCGCCGAGGCGACCGCACTGCGCCGGTACGCCGCCCCGAACCAGGCCAACACCTCCCAGGTCCTCGGCTACCTCTCGCCGGTCACCGACGAGGAGATCGCCAAGGCGCAGAAGACCGACTCGCCCTACCTGCGCTCCGACCAGGTGGGCCGCTCCGGCCTGGAGCGCACGTACGACAAGGAGCTGCGCGGCAAGGCCGGCATCACCCGCTACGAGGTGGACAACCTCGGCCGGGTCATCGGGCAGGGCCGGACCGACCCGGCGCAGCCCGGCTCGAACATCGTGACCTCGATCGACTCGCGCGTGCAGGCGGTCGCCGAGCGCGAGCTGAACAACGCGATGATCGACGCCCGCAAGGTCCACGACAAGAACACCGGCCGCAACTACGAGGCCGACTCGGGTGCGGTCGTGGTGATGGAGACCAGGACGGGCCGGATCGTGGCGATGGCCTCGAACCCGACCTACGACCCCAACGCCTGGGTGGGCGGCATCTCCGCGAAGGACTACGCCTCCCTGACGGACAAGGACTCCAACTACCCGCTGCTCAACCGCGCGATCCAGGGACAGGCCGCACCGGGCTCCATCTTCAAGGTGGTCACCTCGACCGCCGCGGTCAACGCCGGCTACCCCTTCAACAACCGCTACCCCTGCCCCAGCTCGTACTCGGTCGGCAACCAGACCTTCACGAACTTCGAGTCCCAGGGCCACGGCGACATCACCATCGGCCGGGCCCTGGAGGTCTCCTGCGACACGGTCTACTACCTGATCGCGGACCAGGAGTGGAAGAAGGACGGCGGCATCAAGCCGAAGAAGGACCCGAACGACTGGTTCTTCAAGACCGCCCACGAGTTCGGTCTGGGCAAGCGCACCGGCATCGACCTGCCCAACGAGGTGCCCGGCCGGGTCCCCGACCGGAAGTGGAAGCAGGACTTCTTCGACGCCAACAAGGACGCCTGGTGCCGGGACGGCAAGAAGAACGGCAGCTTCGCCGAGAAGATCGCCTACGAGAACTGCCGCCAGGGCAACCAGCTGCGCGAGGGTGACGCGATCAACTACTCGATCGGGCAGGGGGACACCCTGGTCACCCCGCTCCAGATGGCGTCCGTCTACTCGGCCATCGCCAACGGCGGCACCCTGCACCAGCCGAGCGTCGGCAAGGCGGTCGTCAGCGCCGACGGGACGTCGGTGAAGGAGATCGCTCCCAAGGAGACGGGCAAGCTCCCGATGAGCGCCAAGACGCGCGACGACATCGACGAGGCCCTCGCCGGCGTGGCCACGGACGGCAGCGCGGCCTGGCGCTTCGGGGGCTGGCCGCAGAAGCAGATCCCGATGCACGCCAAGACCGGCACGGCCGAGGTCCAGGGCAAGCAGACCACCTCGTGGTTCGCCTCCTACACCGAGGACTACGCCATCGTCATGACGATCTCCCAGGGCGGTACCGGCTCCGGGGCCTCCGGACCGGCCGTCCGCAAGATCTACGAGGCGATGTACGGGCTCGACCCGACCGGCAAGCAGGACCTCTCCAAGGCCCTGCTCCCGGAGCCGGCATCGGCGCTGCCCCCGATGCGGCCGGACGAGGAGAACGCGCCGGACCGCCCCGGGAACTAGGACAGGATCTGACCGCAAGGCTCCGTAGCGTAGGAGGTGTCGGGGGAGAGGCCCCCGGCACCACCACGCAGAGGCGGTCCGGTCATGGCACAGATGTCCACCGAGGTTCCCGGCGACGAGCGCGGCACGCTCCTCGCCTTCGTCGAGTCCCAGCGGGCTGCGCTCCGCGAGACCCTCGTCGGGCTCGACGAGGAGCAGGCCGCGAGCCGCCCCAGCGCCAGCGAGCTCAGCCTGTCCGGACTGCTCAAGCACGTGGCCGAGTGCGAACTGAACTGGCTGCGCATGGCCCAGCAGCGGCCGAACGAGCGGATGCGCACCGAGGAGAGCTGGGGCGAGGCGTTCCGGCTCGTCGAGGGCGAGTCGGTGGCCTCGGTCCTGGAGTTCTGGGACGGGGTCCGGCAGGAGACGGAGGCCTTCGTCGCCTCCGTGCCGAACCTGGACGTCACCTTCCCGCTGCCGCCCGCGCCGTGGTTCCCGCAGGACGGCAAGGTGTCGATCCGCTGGATGCTGCTGCACCTGGTCGAGGAGTTCGCCCGCCACGCCGGCCACGCGGACATCGTCCGCGAGTCCCTCGACGGCACCAAGGCCATGGGCTGACGGCGCAGGGGCTTAGCCTGGCCCCATGTCAGCGATCCGGCTTCTTGTCCTCGGCGCGGTCCGCCAGCACGGGCGGGCCCACGGGTACCAGGTGCGCAACGACCTGGAGTACTGGGGCGCCCACGAGTGGTCGAACACCAAGCCGGGGTCGATCTACCACGCGTTGAAGCAGATGGCGAAGCAGGGCGTCCTGCACGCGCACGAGGTGGCGCCGAGCGCGGCGGGCGGACCGCCGCGCACCGAGTACGAGGTGACGGACGCCGGCCGGGAGGAGTACTTCAGGCTGCTGCGCGAGGCACTCGCGGCGTACGACCAGAAGGCGGACGTGCTGTCGGCGGCGATCGGCTTCATGGTCGACCTGCCGCGGGGCGAGGTGCTGGGACTGCTGCGCGAGCGGCTGGGGAAGCTGGCGGTCTGGCGGTCCTCGGTGACCGACTACTACACGCCGGAGGGCGGCCCGGAGAGCCTGGGTCACATCGGCGAGATCATGCACAGGTGGGTCCACTCCGCCGACGCCGAGGCGGAGTGGACGCGTGGGCTGATCGCCCGGATCGAGGGGGGCGCGTACTCCTTCGCGGGCGAGGGCGGCGAGCCGTTCGTCGGGGTACTGGCCGAGGGCCAGGAGAACCCCTACGCCTAATCAAGTTTGACTAGCTCGGGATCGGGCATTACGTTGGCGCGTCCTGGTATTCAAACTTGACTAATGAGGGAGGGAGAGGCTTTGGCGATCTCCGTCGAAGGCGTCCACAAGCGGTACGGCGACAAACCGGCCCTGGCCGGGCTCGACCTGGAGGTGGCGCCCGGCACCGTGCAGGCCGTGCTCGGCCCCAACGGGGCCGGCAAGACCACGGCCGTGCGCATCATGAGCACCCTGCTCCGGCACGACGAGGGCACGGTCCGCGTGGCCGGCCACGACGTGGCCGCGGACCCGGCGGCCGTGCGCTCCCGGATCGGGCTGCTCGGCCAGCACGCGGCCCTCGACGAGGAACTGGCGGGCCGGCAGAACCTGGAGATGTTCGGCCGGCTCCACCACCTGGGAGCACGCCGGGCCGGGCTGCGCGCCGACGAGCTGCTGGAGCGCTTCGGCCTCGCGGACACCGGCCGCAAGGCGGTGAAGCAGTACAGCGGCGGCATGCGGCGCAGGCTCGACCTCGCCGCCTCCCTGATCACGGACCCGGACGTGCTGTTCCTGGACGAGCCCACCACCGGCCTCGACCCGCGCGGCCGCGCCGAGGTGTGGAGCGCCGTCCGCTCCCTGGTGGGCGGCGGCACGACCGTGCTGCTCACCACGCAGTACCTGGAGGAGGCCGACCAGCTGGCCGACCGGATCGCGCTCGTCGACCGCGGCCGGGTCGCCGCCGAGGGCACGGCCGACGAGCTGAAGGCCCTGGTCGGCGCGGACCGGATCGTCGTGGTCCTGCGGGACGCGGCCCGGCTGGCGCAGGCGGCGCGGCTGCTGCCCGACCCCGCCGTCGACCCCGACACCCTGACGCTGAGCTTCCCGGTCCAGGACCGGATGGCGGGCCTGGCCCGGACCCTGCGGACGCTGGAGGAGGCGGGCGTCGAGGCGGTCGACCTCGCCGTCCGGCGCCCCACGCTGGACGAGGTGTTCCTGCATCTGACCGACCGCGAGGAGGTGGCCGCATGAGCGCGGTCTGGGTGGTCTCGGACGCGTGGACGATGACCCGGCGCGAGCTGGCGCACTGGGCGCGGCAGCCCGTCCAGATGGTCGTCGGGCTGGTCTTCCCGGTCATGATGCTGCTGATGTTCGGCTTCCTGGTGGGGGGCGGGCGCGGGATCGACGGGGAGTACGTCGAGTTCCTCGTGCCGGGGATGCTCGCCCTGACCATGGCCTTCGGACTGGAGGCCACCCTGACGGCCGTCACCCAGGACCTGAACAAGGGGGTGATCGACCGCTTCCGCGCCATGCCGATGTCCTCCTCGGCGGTCCTGGTCGGCCGCAGCGCCGCCGACATGCTCCAGTCGGCGGTGGGCCTGCTGGTCCTGGCCGCGGTCGGGCTGCTGCTCGGCTGGCGCTGGCACGGCGGCGCGGCCGCCGCGCTGCTCGCCTTCGGCCTGCTCCTGCTGCTGCGCTTGGCGATGCTGTGGGTCGGGATCTGGCTCGGCATGGTCGCGGGCCGCCCGGAGCTGGTCCAGGCGGTGCAGATCCTGGTGTGGCCCGTGGGCTTCCTGTCCAACGCGTTCGCCACGCCGGAGTCGATGCCGGGCTGGCTGGGCGCGGTGGTGGAATGGAATCCGCTCTCGGCGACGGCCACCGCCGTGCGCGACCTGTTCGGCAACCCGGCCGCGGCGCCCCCGTCCTGGGCCGCCGACCACGCCGCCCTGCTCGCGGTCGCCTGGCCGCTCCTGCTGCTCGCGGTCTTCTTCCCGCTCGCGGTGCGCCGTTTCCGGGCGCTCGGCAAGTAGCCCGCGGACAGCGGCCGGAGGACTTGCACCTCACGCGGCGTGAGGGACCACAGTGAGGGGCGTACGCAAGCAGAGGAGGGAAGGACATGGGCTACTCCGTGGGCCAGGTCGCCGGTTTCGCCGGGGTCACGGTGCGCACCCTGCACCACTACGACGAGATCGGGCTGCTCTCCCCGGGCGGCCGCAGCCACGCGGGACACCGGCGGTACGACGACGCCGACCTGGACCGGCTGCAGCGGATCCTGTTCTACCGGGAGCTCGGCTTCCCCCTCGAAGAGGTCGCGGTCCTGCTGGACGACCCGCAATCGGATCCACAGGAGCATCTGCGCCGGCAGCACGCCCTGCTGACCGACCGGATCGCCCGACTCCAGCAGATGGCCAAGGCCGTCGAGCACGCCATGGAGGCGAAGAAGATGGGCATCAACCTCACCCCCGAGGAGAAGTTCGAGGTCTTCGGGGACCAGGACCCCGAGCAGTACGCGCAGGAGGTCGAGGAGCGCTGGGGCGACACCGAGGCGTACGCCGAGTCCCGGCGCCGCGCGGCCTCGTACACCAAGGACGACTGGAAGCGGATGCAGGACGAGTCCGCCGAGTGGGGCCGCCGGTACGCGGCGGCCATGGAGGCGGGCGAACCCGCCGACGGCGAGGCGGCGATGGACCTGGCCGAGGAGCACCGCCTGCACATCCACCGGTGGTTCTACGACTGCCCGTACGAGATGCACACGTGCCTCGGTGAGATGTACGTGGCGGACGAGCGGTTCACGGCGTTCTACGACGCGGTGAAGCCGGGCATGGCCGCACACCTGCGGGACGCGATCTTCGCGAACGGTGTGCGCAAGGCGTAAGCGGAACGTCACCCGCACGACCCCCGCCGGTACCTGGAACCGGGCGGGGGTCGTGTGCGTTGATAATTGAAACCGCCCCCATCCCTGCCTTCCCCCCGATCCAGGAGAGCCCGGAACCCGTGTATACGCTTGCGCTCGGCCCTGAGTGGCTGTCCCCGGACTACCTGATCTCGCACTTCGGCCTGATCGGCATCCTGGTCATCGTCTTCGCCGAGTCGGGTCTCTTCGCCTTCCTGCCCGGCGACTCCCTGCTCTTCACCGCGGGCCTGCTGGTCGCGGACGGGCAGTACATCAAGCAGCCGCTCTGGCTGGTCTGCACCCTGATCGTCGCCGCGGCCATCATCGGCGACCAGGTCGGTTACATGATCGGCAAGTTCTTCGGGCCGAAGCTGTTCAACCGGCCGAACTCCAAGCTCTTCAAGCGGGAGAACCTGGACAAGGCGCACGAGTTCATGGACCGGCACGGCCCCAAGGCGATCGTGCTCGCCCGCTTCGTGCCGATCATCCGCACCTTCGCGCCGATGGTCGCGGGCGCCGGCTCGATGAAGTACCGCACCTTCCTGACCTACAACATCATCGGTGGCATCGGGTGGGGCGCGGGCGTCACCGTCGCCGGGTACTGGCTGGGCCAGATCGCCTTCATCAAGGACAACGTGGAGCCGATCCTCGTCGGCATCGTCCTCATCTCCGTCATCCCCGTGATCTTCGAGGTGCTGAAGGCCCGCAAGGAGTCCAAGGCCAACGCCGGTCAGGCGCCCGACGCGGTCGCGGCCGCCGACGGCACCGGCCCGCAGTCCCCGGGCCAGCGCGGCCGCCACGCCAAGCGCTGATCCCGCCGCGCGCCGCACCCCGGTCATCGCGTACGCCCCCGCTCGCGGGGGCGTACGTGTGTCCGGACCCGTCAGAAGCCGCGGGTCCGCTTCGCCGCCCGGCGCTTGGCGGCGCTCGCGGCCCCCGGGATGCGCATGAACAGCCGCGACGCCTCGGAGCCCAGGTTCACGCCGATGGCGATGGCCAGCGCGATGGCAGCGGCGTTCACCAGCGAGCCCAGACCCTCGTTCAGCCGGTTCTCGGCGATCAGCAGCAGCCCGTAGTACGTCGCCGAGCCCGGCAGTAGCGGGCCGATGGCGGCCGTCACGTACGGCAGGGCGGAGGCGAAGCGGTAGCGGGAGAAGAGCTGTCCGAAGAGGCCCACCAGCCCGGCCGCGACGCAGGTGGACGGCACCGGCGGGATCCCGCCCGCGTAGTGCATCGCCCCGAAGGTCACCCACGCCACCGCGCCGTTGAGGGTCACGATCCACACCGTGGAGCGTTCCTGCTGGAGCAGGATCGCGAAGGTGAAGACCAGGACCATGGAGGCCGCGATCTGGATCAGCGGCCGCTGCTGGATCTGCAGCACCTCTTCCGGCCGCGGCGAGGCGTCGAACTGCAGCCCCACGTAGAGCACCACCAGGACGCCCATGATGATGCCGATGAAGAGGTACATGACCTCCAGGAGCCGGGCCGACGCCGTGATGTAGTAGCCGGTCAGGCCGTCCTGCACGGCCGCGACCAGGGCCCGCCCGGGCAGCAGCGCGAACAGCCCGCCGGTGATCACCGCGGAGGCCTTCACGTCGATGCCCGTCATGTTCAGCGCCACCCCGATGGCGGCCGGCGGCATCGCGGCCACCACGAACTGGTAGAACTCCGGGAGCCCGCGCCCCGCGCACAGCCAGGCCAGCCGGTCGCCGAGCACGGCGCCGATCGCGGCGGCGAAGAAGACCAGGACCCCACCGCCGACGAGGGTGGAGGCCGCCCCGGCGAGCAGCCCGGCGGAGGCGGTGAGCATCCAGCCCGGGTACGGGTGCCGGTTGCGGCGGATCTCGGCGAGGCGGCGGTAGGCCTCCTCCAGCGACACGTCGATCTCGTGCGCGCTGATGTCGTCCACGAGGCGGAACACCGCCGCCAGCCGGTTGTAGTCGGTGCCCCGGCGGCGCACGGTCCGGTTGGCCGACACCGGGTCGCCCACCAGTGAGGGGTGGTGGGTGATCGACAGCATGGTGAAGGTGACGGTCGGCTCGCAGCGGTCGAGCCCGTAACTGCGGGCCACCGCGAACATCGCGGCCTCCACGTCCTCGGCGCCCTCGCCGCCCGCGAGCAGCAGCTCGCCGATGCGCAGGGTCAGGTCGAGCACGCGGCCCACCGCGGGTCCGGCCTCGCTCTGCCGCTGGACCAGCTCCGGCACGGGCCGGATGTCCACCGGCATGCGCAGCATCGTGCGCATGCGGTCCTGCCAGGGCGATTCCTTCATCCGCGCGACGGGGAAGCCCTGGCCCGGTGTGTAGGCGGGCGGGGAGTGCGCGGCCCGATAGGTGGCCGGGGCGGCGAAGGCGGATCCCTCGGGCTCGGGCAGCACCGGCTCGGCACCCGCCGGAAGGGCGAACTCCGAGGTGGGCTGGTCCTCCTCCAGGGCTTCCGGCTCGATCCCCGGAGGCGGCGTGAAGGCGCTGTGCGCCTCGTCGGACAGGGGCTTCCTGTCTTCTGCCCCGTCGGCCTGCGCCACGCGTCCTCCAGTCCGTGATCACCTGGAGTATCAGTATGCGGAATCGTTTCCTCCCTCCGCATACCCAGGCCGACCGCACCCCGGGGAGGACACGACAGCGGGCGGCACCCCCGAGGGGATGCCGCCCGCCGTGTCACGGGGGCGCGGGGGAGACCCCCGGCCCGTCACCGCCGCCGAGCCGAGCTCAGTGGTGGCCGCCCTGCGCCTCCAGGCGCTTGTACGAGGCCTCGATCTCGGCCTCGGCCTCGGTGCGGCCGACCCAGTTCGCGCCCTCGACGGACTTGCCCGGCTCCAGGTCCTTGTAGACCTCGAAGAAGTGCTGGATCTCCAGGCGGTCGAACTCGGACACGTGGTGGATGTCGCGCAGGTGCTCCACACGCGGGTCGGAGGCCGGCACGCACAGCAGCTTGTCGTCGCCGCCCGCCTCGTCCGTCATGCGGAACATGCCGATGGCGCGGCACTTGATCAGGCAGCCCGGGAAGGTCGGCTCGTCAAGGATGACCAGCGCGTCCAGCGGGTCGCCGTCCTCGCCGAGGGTGTTCTCGACGAAGCCGTAGTCGGCCGGGTAGCTGGTCGAGGTGAAGAGGCGACGGTCCAGACGGATCCGGCCGGTCTCGTGGTCCACCTCGTACTTGTTCCGCGAACCCTTGGGGATCTCGATGGTGACGTCGAACTCCACGTCCTGCTCCTCCATGATCAGCTTCATTGCTTCGAGACGGCATTGATTCAACTGCGTGCGCGTCCGGCCCGGCCCTGTCGGGTGGGGTGCCATGCTCGCGGCAAGACGCAGTGGTTAAGTGTCCCTCACGCATATGTGTGATCGCGAAAGGGGCTGGTCCGAGGTGCCATTGGTCAAGACGTGGCAGCTCACCGCGGGTGCGGCCGTCGCCGGCCTCGCCCTGTCGGTGGCAGCGGTGGCCGCCGCCGGTCCGTGGGACTCCGGTCAGCGTAAGGCCGAGCGGGACGCCGCCGCCTCCTGGGGCCGCACGGGTGGCGCAGATCACGGTGGCGCGGCCGGTCCGGGCGCCCTCCCGCAGGCCGCGCCCAGCGCCCCGGGAGTGCTGGGAGCCGTCGGCCCCGGCGTCCCGCGGGGCCAGGCCGCCGCCGCCACGCCCGCCGACGGGCTCGCCGCCCGGCTGCGGCCGCTGCTGGCCGACCCGGCCCTCGGCACCGTCCGCACCGCCTCCGTCGTGGACACCGCCACCGGACAGGTCCTGTTCGAGTCCGGCGCGCGCGACGCGATGACCCCCGCCTCCACCGTCAAGATCGCCACCGCGGCCGCCGTGCTGGCCGCCCTCGGGCCCGAGCACCGCATCCGGACCACCGTCGTCCCCGGCACCACGCCCGGCCAGGTCGTCCTCGTCGGCGGCGGCGACCCCTCCCTCACCGCGAAGAAGAAGAGCCCGGCCGGATCCGGCGGCAGCCTCGTCGCCCTCGCCGCCGACACCGCCCAGGCCCTCAAGGCAGCCGGCACCGACACCGTGACCCTCGGGTACGACGACAGCCTCTACACCGGCCCCGCCCGGCACCCGATCGGCGTCAACCCCAACATCGCCCCCGTGACCGCCCTCGCGGCCGACGAGGGCCGCCCCGACGACTCCACCTCCGGACCCGTCGACCGCACCGACGACCCCGCCGGGGCCGCCGCCCGCGCCTTCCGCACCCTGCTGGCCGAACGAGGCATCAAGGTCACCGCGGAACCGGCGCGGGCCAAGCCCGCCGCCGGCGCCCAGCCGCTGGCCGTCACCCAGTCCACCCCCGTCGCCGGCCTCGTCGAACGGATGCTGACCAACAGCGACAACGACATCGCCGAGGCCCTCGCCCGCCAGACCGCCCTCGCCTCCGGCCGGCCCGCCAGCTTCGAAGGCGCCGAGAAGGCGGTCACCGACCGGCTCGCCGCCCTCGGCGTCGACGTGACCGGCTCCCGCTTCGCCGACGGCAGCGGCCTGGGCCGCGCCGACAAGGTCAGCGCCGGCCTGCTCACCGGCCTGCTCACCAGGGCCGCCGACCCCCGGCACCCCGAGCTGCGGCCCGTCCTCACCGGGCTCCCCGTCGCCGGCTTCACCGGCACCCTGCGCGGCCGCAACGCCGGCAGCTCGCCGGCCGCCGGCCTGGTCCGCGCCAAGACCGGCACCCTCACCGGAGTGAACTCCCTGTCCGGCACGGTCGTCGACTCCACCGGCAGGCTCCTCGCCTTCGCCTTCCTCACGGCCAACAGCCCCGGGCCCGAGGGCGCCGAGAAGGGCCTCGACAAGCTGGCCGCGGCCGTCGCCGCCGCTCCGTAGGGGGTCCGCCGGAGGGCTCGCCCACGTACGGTTGACGCATGACGAGCATCAGTGGTGCGGAGATGGTCGACTGGAACCTCGCGGTGGCGACCGCGACCCGGCTGGTACGGCCCGGCCCGGAGGTCACCCGGGACGAGGCGCGGGCCGTCGTCGCCGAACTGCGCGGGCACGCCAGGACCTCGGAACGGCACGTGCGCGAGTTCACCCGGATGATCCCGGACGGCGCCGCCGTCCCCGACACCCCCGTCCTGGTCGTCGACCGGGCCGGCTGGGTCAAGGCCAACGTCGCCGGCTTCCGTGAGCTGCTCACGCCGCTCCTCGGCAAGATGCAGGAGCGCCGCGCCGGCGCCCCGGGCGGAGCGGTGCTCGGCGCGGTCGGCGGCAAGGTCACCGGCGTCGAGCTGGGAATGCTGCTGAGCTTCCTGGCCTCCCGGGTGCTCGGCCAGTACGAGACCTTCGCGCCGGTCTCCCGCGACCTGCCGGCCGCGGCGACGGGCGGCCGGCTGCTGCTCGTCGCCCCCAACATCGTCCACGTCGAGCGCGAGCTGGAAGTGGCCCCGCACGACTTCCGGCTGTGGGTCTGCCTCCACGAGGAGACGCACCGTACCCAGTTCACGGCCGTCCCGTGGCTGCGCGCCCACCTCGAAGGCGAAATCCAGACGTTTCTCGGCGCCACCGAGGTCGACCCCATGACGGTCCTCGAACGCATCCGGGAGGCCGCCCAGTCCTTCGCCGGCGCCCGCCCGGACGCCGAGCACGGGGACGAGGGCCGCTCCCTCGTCGAACTCGTGCAGACCCCCGAGCAGCGCGAGATCCTGGCCCGCCTCACCGCCGTCATGTCCCTCCTGGAGGGACACGCCGACTTCGTCATGGACGGCGTCGGCCCCCAGGTGGTGCCCTCGGTCGCCGAGATCCGCGAGAAGTTCCAGCAGCGCCGCGCCAGCGGAGCGGGCCGCCTCGACGCCGCCCTGCGCAAACTCCTCGGCCTCGACGCCAAGCTGCGCCAGTACCGCGACGGCGAGCGCTTCGTGCGCGCCGTCGTCGGCCAGGTCGGCATGGAGGGCTTCAACCGGGTCTGGACCTCCCCGAACACGCTGCCCACCAAGGCGGAGATCGACCGGCCCGCGGACTGGGTGGCCAGGGTGCACGGCAGGGGGAGCGAGGGGGGCGGAGAGGGCCAGGGGGAGTGACCTCCGGGAGCACGGGCCCGCCCCGCACCGCCGGGGCGGCCCCCGGTGCTCCCGCCGCCTCCCCCGGGATCACCCGCGCCACACGTGACGGAGAGGCCTAAACATGTCTCACTGGGGGAAGCAGCATCACCCGTCCGAGGGACCGTGAGCCGTATAAGGGCGTGCGATGCTCGGGGAACGGCTCGGCTCTGTCACCATCGACGCACTCAGAGTGACATCCTCCCGTTCCGCGGGGGCAGCCGGGCAAGCACCTCCCAGCACACCACCCCGAAGCCTCCGAGGCATCCGAACTCCATCGAAGGGCACCGGACATGGGTCCCCATCCTGCGGTCGCGGCGATACGCCTGGCGGTCCGCCGCGTACTCCACGACGTCCTCACCGAGCTCACCGACCGCCCCCGGACCCCGTCCGGAGCCGTCCCCTGCGCCGACCCTCGCACCGGCGCGGGCACCGCGCCACTCGTGCTCGTCGCCTGTTCCGGCGGCGCCGACTCCATGGCCCTCGCCTCGGCCCTCGCCTTCGAGGCCCCCAAACTCGGCATCCGGGCCGGCGGCATCACCGTCGACCACGGACTGCAGGACGGCTCCGACCAGCGCGCCGCCGAGGTCGTCACCCGCATGACCGCCCTCGGCCTCGACCCGGTGGAGTCCGTCACCGTGCGCGTCGGCCGTGACGGCGGCCCCGAAGCCGCCGCCCGCGACGCCCGCTACGGCGCCCTGGACGAGGCCGCGGACCGCCTCGGCGCCGCCGCCGTGCTGCTCGGCCACACCCGGGACGATCAAGCGGAAACCGTCCTGCTGGGCCTCGCCCGCGGATCCGGCATCCGCTCGCTGTCCGGCATGCCCGAGGTCTCGCAGGGCCCCGGCGGCCCCGGCCGCAGCCACCGCTACCGCCGCCCCTTCCTCCAGGTCGACCGGCAGACCGCCCGCAAGGCGTGCATGGTCCAGTCCCTGGCCGTCTGGGACGACCCGCACAACATGGACCCGGCCTACACCCGCTCCCGCCTGCGCCACGAGGGACTGCCCGCCCTGGAGAAGGCGCTCGGCAAAGGCGTCGTCGAGGCGCTCGCCCGCACCGCCCAGCTCTCCCGCGACGACGCCGACGCCCTGGACGCCTGGGCCGCAGAGGCCGAGGGCGGCGTACGCGACGAGGACGGCCGCCTGGAGTGCGCCAAGCTGTACGCCCTGCCCCCGGCCGTCCGCCGCCGGGTGCTGCGCAGGGCCGTCGTCGCCGCCGGCTCTCCCGCGGGCTCCCTCTTCGCCCGCCACATCGAGGAAGTCGACCGCCTCATCACCGGATGGCGCGGCCAGGGCGCCATCAACCTGCCCGGCCGGGTGGAGGCCCAGCGGCAGGGTGGCAGACTTGTCATCCGGCAGGGCTGATTGGTGCTGAAACACGGTTGAGTCCTCCGGGGGACACCCCGGAGCCCCGGCCGACAACGAAAGTGATGCGGGTGGACGAGAAGGACATGGGCAACGACCTCCAGTCGGTGCTCATCACCAAGGAAGAGATCGACGCGAAGCTGGCCGAGCTGGCCGCGAAGATCGACGCGGAGTACGCGGGCAAGGACCTGCTCATCGTCGGCGTGCTCAAGGGCGCCGTCATGGTGATGGCGGACCTGGCGCGCGCCTTGTCCACCCCGCTCACCATGGACTGGATGGCGGTGTCCTCGTACGGCGCCGGGACCCAGTCCTCCGGTGTGGTGCGGATCCTCAAGGACCTGGACACCGACATCAAGGACAAGCACGTCCTGATCGTCGAGGACATCATCGACTCCGGTCTGACGCTGTCCTGGCTGCTGTCGAACCTGGGCTCCCGCCAGCCGGCCTCCCTGGAGGTCGTCACGCTGCTGCGCAAGCCCGAGGCCGCGAAGGTCGCGATCGACGTGAAGTGGGTCGGCTTCGACATCCCCAACGAGTTCGTCGTGGGCTACGGCCTCGACTACGCGGAGAAGTACCGCAACCTGCCGTTCGTCGGCACGCTCGCCCCGCACGTCTACGGCGGCTGACCCCGCCCCAGCCCCCGGGAATCCCCGGCGCCGCCGGGGAACCTGGGGGCGGTTCCCGCCGTTGGAGCAGGGGAAGGCGGGTCTGTCAGCCGTCCCACGGGCCGCGGGTGACAATTCAGGGGTACATTCCGAAGAACAGTCTTTACTCACACAGCAGCATTTACCTACGGGCAGGAGGGACGGGGCGCCTGGCGCCCCGTATGGATGGACGTGAAGCGATACTTCCGTGGGCCGGTCATGTGGATCGTGCTGGCCGTCCTCGCCGTGGTCGTGTTGATGAATGTCGTCGGCTCCGGCGGCGGCTACAAGTCGGTGGACACCAGCGAGGTCATCAAGGCGATCAACACTGGCCAGGTGGAGACAGCCAAGCTGACCACCGGCGACAGCCAGATGATCAAGATTGAGCTCAAGCAAGGCGAGAAGCTCGGCAAGCACGACGGCACCAAGTTCCAGGCCAACTACATCGGGGATCAGGGCGTCCAGCTCGCCCAGAGCCTCCAGACCAAGTACGACGCCGGTCAGATCCCGGACGGGTACTCCGTCACGCCGGACAAGACCAGCCCGTTCCTGAGCGTGCTGCTCTCGCTCCTGCCCTTCGTCCTCATCGTGGTCGTCTTCCTGTTCCTGATGAACCAGATGCAGGGCGGCGGCTCCCGAGTCATGAACTTCGGGAAGTCCAAGGCCAAGCTCATCACCAAGGACACCCCGAAGACGACGTTCGCCGACGTCGCGGGCTCGGACGAGGCCGTTGAGGAACTCCACGAGATCAAGGAGTTCCTGCAGGAGCCGGCGAAGTTCCAGGCGGTCGGCGCCAAGATCCCCAAGGGCGTGCTGCTCTACGGCCCGCCCGGCACCGGAAAGACCCTGCTCGCGCGCGCCGTCGCGGGCGAGGCCGGTGTTCCCTTCTACTCGATCTCCGGTTCCGACTTCGTCGAGATGTTCGTCGGTGTCGGTGCCTCGCGTGTCCGTGACCTGTTCGAACAGGCCAAGGCCAACGCCCCGGCGATCGTCTTCGTCGACGAGATCGACGCCGTCGGCCGGCACCGCGGTGCGGGCCTCGGCGGCGGCCACGACGAGCGCGAGCAGACCCTCAACCAGCTGCTCGTCGAGATGGACGGCTTCGACGTGAAGGGCGGCGTCATCCTGATCGCCGCCACGAACCGCCCCGACATCCTCGACCCGGCGCTGCTGCGCCCGGGCCGCTTCGACCGGCAGATCGCGGTCGACCGTCCCGACATGCAGGGCCGTCTGGAGATCCTCAAGGTCCACCAGAAGGGCAAGCCGGTCGCCCCGGACGTCGACCTCGGCGCCGTCGCCCGCCGCACCCCCGGCTTCACCGGTGCCGATCTCTCCAACGTCCTCAACGAGGCCGCGCTGCTCACGGCCCGCTCGGACAAGAAGCTGATCGACAACCACATGCTCGACGAGGCCATCGACCGCGTCGTGGCGGGACCGCAGAAGCGGACCCGGATCATGTCCGACCGGGAGAAGAAGATCACCGCGTACCACGAGGGCGGACACGCCCTGGTCGCGGCGGCCTCTCCGAACTCGGACCCGGTCCACAAGATCACGATCCTGTCCCGCGGCCGGGCCCTGGGTTACACCATGGTCCTGCCCGACGAGGACAAGTACTCGACCACGCGCAACGAGATGCTCGACCAGCTGGCCTACATGCTGGGCGGCCGCGCGGCCGAGGAGCTGGTCTTCCACGACCCGACCACGGGCGCGGCGAACGACATCGAGAAGGCCACCGCCACGGCCCGGGCCATGGTCACGCAGTACGGCATGACCGAGCGTCTCGGCGCGATCAAGTTCGGCGGCGACAACACCGAGCCGTTCCTGGGCCGCGAGATGTCGCACCCGCGGGACTACTCGGAAGAGGTCGCGGCGCTGGTCGACGAAGAGGTCAAGAAGCTCATCGAGACCGCGCACAACGAGGCCTGGGAGATCCTCGTCGAGAACCGCGACGTCCTCGACAACCTGGTCCTCGCGCTGCTGGAGAAGGAGACGCTGGGCAAGGAGGAGATCGCCGAGATCTTCTCGACCATCGTCAAGCGCCCGGCCCGCCCCGCGTGGACCGGCTCCTCCCGCCGCACCCCCTCCACCCGTCCGCCGGTGCTCTCCCCCAAGGAGCTGCAGCTGACGAACGCGGCGAACGGCTCGGCCTCGGTCGCGCCGGTCTCCACGGAGAAGGGCATCGAGGTGGCTCCGGAGGACCGCCCCGAGTAACGGCGGGCTCGACCCACCCGGAATGGAAGCCGCGCCCCCCAGGTTCTAGCCTGGGGGGCGCGGCACATTTGTATGACCGCGTGTGCGGACAGGAACGAGGATGAGATGACCGACCCAGTGACCCTGACCGGTGGCGAGGGCACGATCGGCGTGTTCGACGAGAAGCGCGCCGAGGCGGCGGTCCGTGAGCTCCTGATCGCGGTCGGCGAGGACCCGGACCGCGAGGGCCTCCTGGAGACCCCGGCACGCGTGGCGCGTGCCTACCGGGAGATCCTCGCCGGCCTGTGGCAGAAGCCGGAGGACGTTCTGACGACGGTGTTCGACCTGGGACACGACGAGATGGTCCTGGTGAAGGACATCGAGATCGTCTCTCTGTGCGAACACCACCTGCTGCCGTTCCACGGAGTCGCGCACGTCGGTTACATCCCGGCGGAGAACGGCAAGATCACGGGCCTGTCGAAGCTGGCCCGCCTCGTGGAGGTCTTCGCCCGCCGGCCGCAGGTGCAGGAGCGCCTCACGACGCAGATAGCGGACTCCCTGATGGAGATCCTCGACGCGCGCGGCGCCATCGTGGTGGTCGAGGCGGAGCACATGTGCATGTCGGTCCGCGGCATCCGCAAGCCGGGCGCCAAGACCACGACGTCCGCGGTGCGCGGCCAGCTCCGTGCCACGGCCACCCGCGCTGAGGCGATGAGCCTCATCATGGCGCGCTAGGGGGTGTCCGCCACGGTCCCCCTCCCTGACGCCAGGGAGGGGGACCGTCGTGCGGGGGGGCGTCCGGGTCAGGCGCGGGCGGGGGTCTGCGGGGTCGGGTCCTCGTCCTCGGGGAGTTTCAGGACGCGTTCCAGGAAGAGGGCGGCGGCGATGACCGCGATGCCCGCGAGGACCGAGAAGGCGGCGTACCAGGCCTGGTCGCGGCGGGCCGGGACGTCGAGGGAGTCCGTGAGCAGGAAGACGCCCACGCCGCCGTACATGCCCGCCACCAGGGCGGCCACCAGGGCGCTGGCCTGGCCGAAGACCACCGCGCGGGCGGCCATCAGCGGCTCCACGCCCTTGGCGCCCGGCCGGCGCTCCCGCTGGGCCTTGAGCCGGGCCCGCAGCGACAGGGCTGTGGCCAGCAGCACCACCGCGATGGCCCCCAGGACGATGGGCGCGGCCAGCGGAACGCCCGGCAGGGTGCCGTACGCGTTCCACAGCCGGGCGCCCGCCCAGGACAGGACCCCGGCGACCACGAAGATGCCCGCCAGGATCCCCGGCCTCAGTTGCTTCACTTGCCCGTTCCCCACTTTCAGCGAGTAGCCGTGAACAGGCTACTAACGACTACTCGGGGAGGTGGAGTTCCAGGTCGGGGCGCGGCGTGACGCCGCTCAGGCCGATTCCGGCCAGGAGCGCGGACACGGGGCCGCGGCCCGGGAGCTGGGCCTCCGGGTCGATGTCGTGCCAGGGGGCCAGCACGAAGGCGCGCTGGTGGGCGCGCGGGTGCGGGAGGGTGAGGACCGGGTCGTCGGAGACGCGGTCGGCGTACGCGACGATGTCGACGTCGATGGTGCGCGGGCCCCAGCGCTCCTCGCGGACGCGGTCGAACGCCTCCTCGATGGCGTGGCCGCGCTCCAGCAGCGAGGACGGGGGCAGGGTGGTCTTCACCGCGATGACCGCGTTGAGGTACGAGGGCTGCGTGCCGGGCTCGACGCCCCACGGCTCGGTCTCGTAGACGGGGGAGACGGCCTTGACCCGCAGGCCGGGGGTGTCGCCGAGGGCGTCGACGGCGCCCTGGAGGGTCTCCAGGCGGTTGCCGAGGTTCGCGCCGAGTGCGATGACGGCCCATTTCGGGTTGGACAGGGTCACGTCCGCCGCGTCGACCGTCTCGACGACGGAGGCGGGCACCGGCTGGACGGTGGGGTCGCTCTGAGCGTTCAGTCCGTTGTTCATGCGCGGCTCCGGGTGATCGTGATGGTCACGTCGTCGAAGGGGACGGTGATGGGCGCGTCCGGCTTGTGGACGACGACCTCCACCTGCGCCACCGCTTCGTGCTTCAGGCACTGCTGGGCGATCCGCTCGGCCAGGGTCTCGATCAGGTCGACGGGCTCACCCTGGACCACGTCGACGACCTCCTCGGCGACGACCCCGTAGTGCACGGTCTTCGCCAGGTCGTCCCCGGCAGCCGCGGGGCGGGTGTCGAGGTGCAGTACGAGGTCGACGATGAAGGTCTGGCCCTCCTCGCGCTCCCGGGGGAAGACGCCGTGGTGCCCGCGAGCCTTGAGGCCGCGCAGCGCGACACGATCCACGCGAATCACTCCTGCTTTCGTAAGTGCTTCCGGCCTCGGGGCTCCCCGCGGCCATGGGCCTGCGCCGAGTGCGGTCGGCGTCGTCCGACTTCGAATTTACCTGCGAAACAGTCCGGCCCCCGCCGTAGGGGTCAGGGAGCGGGGTCCTCGTCGTCCTCGTCGGACTCCGTGAGCACCGGAGAACCGTGGTGGGACCACAGGCGCCAGCCCTCGGATGTGCGTCGGAACACATTCGTGGCGACGACCAGCTGACCGACGAGCGGGCCGAGCTCTCCGCCGTCCTCGGCGGGGCCGCCGCTGAGGATGTTCTCCGTGCACGTCACCAGTGCGGTGTCGCCTGTGACGGCCACCTTGGTGTCGGTGAGGAAGAACTGGATGTACTCGGTGTGGGACATGATCAGCGCGTACGAGCGCAGTACCTCGCCGCGGCCGGAGAGCACCGGCCAGCCGGGGTGGACGCAGGAGATCTCGTCCTCCAGCCAGAGCGCCGACAGAGCGTCGAAGTCCCCCCGCTCCATTGCCTCGTAGAAGGCCGTGTTGACCTCTTCGACCGCTTCGATGTCGGTTCTGCTCACTGGGCTCCTTGTCGGTCGATGAGGATCACAGGGCCCCTTCCACCGCGCGGGCCACCCGAACCGCGTCGGCGGTCGCGCGTACCTCGTGGACCCGTACGGCCCAGGCGCCCTGGTGGGCCGCGATCGCGGAGACGGCGGCGGTGGCGGCGTCCCGTTCGCGGGCCGGCGGCGGGGTGGCGTCCGTCCCGCCGGCCAGGACCCGGCCGAGGAAACGCTTCCGCGAGGCGGCGACCAGCAGCGGGAAGCCGAGGGCGCGCAGGTCCGCCATGTGCGCGACCAGGGCCAGGTCGTGCTCGGCGTTCTTGGCGAAGCCGAGGCCGGGGTCGACCAGCAGCCGTTCGGGGGCGATCCCGCCGGCGACGACCGCGTCGATCCGGGACCGCAGTTCGGAAGTGACCTCGGCCACGACGTCGTCGTAGACGGCGAGGCTGTTCATGCCGGCGCTGAAGCCGCGCCAGTGCATCACCACGAAGGGCACCTCGGCCGCGGCGACGGCGGGGATCATGCCGGGGTCGGCCAGACCGCCGCTGACGTCGTTGACCAGGGCGGCGCCGGCGTCGACGGCCCGGGCGGCGACGGCCGCGCGCATGGTGTCGACGGAGACGGTGACGCCCTCGGAGGCCAGGCCGCGCACGACGGGGACGACCCGGCGCAGCTCCTCCTCCTCGTCGACGCGGGAGGCGCCGGGGCGGGTGGACTCCCCGCCGACGTCGACGAGGTCGGCGCCCTGGGCGACGAGGTCGAGCCCGCGCTTGACGGCGGCGGTGGTGTCGAACCAGCGGCCGCCGTCGGAGAAGGAGTCGGGGGTCACGTTGACGACGCCCATGACCGCGCAGCGGTCCCATTCCGGCAGTCCTGCGACCCGGCCCCTGCCGGCGGCTCCGCGCTTCGTGTTCATGGCTCCAGGGTAGGGCTGGCCCGCCGGCCCCGGCCCGCCCGGGCGGCCGTCCCCGGAGGGGAGGCTCACGGCCCCGCGGGTGGCCGGGTACGCCGAAGGCCCGGGCAGGGGGCCTGCCGGGCCTTCGGGGTGTCGCGGTACGGCGGAGCAGCCGGGGCGGCGGCGGCCTACGCGGCCTGGACCTCGCGCTCGGCCTGCTTCGGGACGGACGCCACCAGGTTGTGCGAGCAGGTACGGACCGGCTTGGGCCGGCGGCGGCTCGCGAAGAGCCGCGGCAGGGCCAGCGTGACGAAGCCCTCGGCCTGCATCGCGGCGAAGCCGATGCGGGGCAGGTCGCGGGTGGTGCGGAAGACCACGAAGCGCGGCTCCCAGCGCGGCCGGAACTTCGCGTTGAACTTGTACAGGGACTCGATCTGGAACCAGCGGGAGAGGAAGACCAGCAGGCTGCGCCACATCCGCAGGACGGGGCCGGCGCCGATCTTCTCGCCGCGGGCCAGCGCCGAGCGGAACATCGCGAAGTTCAGCGAGACCCGCTCGATGCCCAGGGACGGGGCGGCCTCCAGGGAGGCGACGATCAGCAGTTCGTTCATGCCCGGGTCGGCGCCGCGGTCGCGGCGCATCAGCTCCAGGGACATGCCGTCCTTGCCCCACGGCACGAAGTGCTGGATGGCCTTCAGGTCGCCGAAGGGGCTGGTGTCACCCTCCTCCACGCGGTGCGCGGTGGCGATGAAGCAGTCGCCGTCGCCCGGGTCGCCGACCCGGCCCAGCGCCATGGAGAAGCCGCGCTCGGTGTCGGTGCCGCGCCACGCCTCGGCGGCGCCGCGGACCTGCTCCAGCTCCTGCGCGGTCAGTTCGCTGACCCGGCGCACCTTGGTGGTGTAGCCGTTGCGCTCGATGCGCTTCACCATCTGGCGGACATTGCGCATGGCACGGCCCGAGAGGGAGAAGTCTTTGACATCGACAATCGCCTCGTCACCCAGCTCCAGGGCGTCCAGGCCGGTCTCGCGGGTCCAGACCTCGCCACCGGTCTCGCTGCAGCCCATCACGGCCGGGGTCCAGGAGTGGGCCTTGGCCTCCTCCATGAACCGCTCGATCGCGCCGGGCCACGCCTCGACGTCGCCGATCGGGTCGCCGGAGGCGAGCATCACACCGGACACGACGCGGTAGGTGACGGCGGCCTTGCCGCTGGGGGAGAAGACGACGGCCTTGTCGCGGCGGAGCGCGAAGTGGCCGAGGGAGTCGCGGCCGCCGTGCTTGGCGAGGAGGCCGCGCAGCTGGGCCTCGTCGTCGGCGGTGAGCCGGGCGGCCGGGTGCTCGGGGCGGAAGGCCAGGTAGATGGTGGTGAGGGCGGTCAGCATGCCGAGAGCGCCGAGGGAGTAGCCGACGGTCCAGGACACCCGGCCGGCGTAGTCGACGGGGCCCTCGAAGCCGAAGAGGCCGTAGACCACGTGGGTGATCTGCTCGTACAGCCCGGGCCTGCCGACGACCTTGCCCGGGTGGACGTTGACGATGACCAGGCCGAGGCCGATGGAGCCGGCGCTCATCAGGACGAAGTTCGCGAGGGCCTTCCAGCGGCTGCGCGGGTCCGGCAGGGCCTTGAATTCACCCTGGTGGCGCAGGAGCAGGGCGAGGAGCACCGCCGCGATGACCACTCCGATGATCGAGTGGCGGTAGATGAACTGCGCCGCGGCGCCCGCGGGCAGCAGGACGACGGCGGCCCGCCAGGCGCGCCGCTTGTGCCGCTTCAGACCGTGGGCCAGCAGCAGGAGCAGTACGCCCGCGCTGATGGACAGGGCCGCCGCGAAGGGGCCGAGGGAGCCGGGCAGCACCTCGGTGACCGCGTGGATCCGGCTGTGCCGGAAACGCGGGAACACCCCCGCCGCGATGTCCAGAAGGCCGACGATCATGACGGCCGTACCTACCAGGCCGGGCACCGACTCCGGCTGTGGGCCTCGGAGGATTCGGCGGACCCTGCTCGGAACCTGTCCCGACTTATCGCCATCTATCCTGCTAGACATCGCTTCCCGTTGCTCCGCGAGAGATCATGTGGCCGAAGGCCGCGACAGCCTCCGGTGTGTGGTGCGTCCCTTAGGACGACATCGACGGACAGCGGGTTCACTCTTCCGTCGGAAATTTCCAGTCCTGCCATCAGAAAGTCGACTGACTGCTCATGGGTCTCACCAGTTATACGGTCCTGGCGCTGGCCGTCCTCGCCGGTGTGCTGCTGTTCGCGGCCACCCTCTGGTTCTGGCCGAAGCTCTCGGGCCGCACCTGGCGTGCGTTCGCCGGCCGGATCGGGCTCCTGCTGGCGACCCAGCTGGCACTGTTCTCGGCGGTGGGGCTCGCGGCCAACAAGTCGTTCCTGTTCTACGGTTCCTGGGCCGACCTGTTCGGTCAGGAGACGTCGATGGGCAAGGTCGTCGACCACTCGATGAGCAGCCAGGACATCAAGGTCGTCGACAAGCAGAAGCTGGACGTCCCCGGTGGTGCCAAGCCCCAGGTGGGCGGTCAGATCCTGAAGGTTGCCATATCCGGGCAGAAGTCGAAGATAACGAGTCCCGGCTACGTCTGGCTCCCGCCGGAGTACTTCCAGCCGCAGCACAAGGACGAGAACTTCCCCGCGTCCATCGTCCTGACCGGCTACCCGGGCACCGCCGAGAACCTGATCAAAGGGCTCGACTACCCGATGAAGGCCTTCAGCCTGTCCAAGGCGGGCAAGATGAAGCCGATGATCCTGGTCATGCTGCGCCCCACCGTGGCGCCGCCGCGGGACACCGAGTGCGTCGACATACCCGGCGGACCGCAGACCGAGACCTTCTTCGGGGTGGACCTCCCGCAGGCCATCCAGGACACCTTCCGGGTCGGCAAGAAGCCCGAGAACATGGGCTTCATCGGCAATTCCACGGGGGGTTACTGCGCCCTGAAGATCGCCGCGCACTACCCGCAGACCTTCGGTGCCGCCGCGGGGCTGTCCGCGTACTACGACGCTCCCGACGACCCGACGACCGGTGACCTGTTCCACGGGGACGAGAAGCTGAAGAAGCGTGCGGACATCCTGCACGTCATGGAGCACAAGAAGCCGGCCGGTACGTCCTTCCTCGTCACCAGCAGCGAGAAGGGCGAGCCGAACCTCGCGGACACCAAGAAGTTCATCAAGAAGGTGCAGGGCCCGGACCGGGTCTCCTCCATCATCCTCGACAGCGGTGGCCACAACTTCAACACGTGGCGCCGTGAGATCCCGCCGATGCTGATGTGGATGAGCGGCCGGATCCAGGCCTGACGGCCGTGCGGTACCGCGGCGGAGCAGGGGCCCGACCTCAGGTCGGGCCCTTTCCCGTGCCCTTGCTCAGCCCCTTTCTCACGCCTCCTGCAACTCCGCCCGGCGCAGTGCCCGGTGGACGTCCTGCGGGGTGAGTACGCCGGCCAGCCGGCCGGTGTCCGGGTCCGTGACGCCGATCCGCCCGGAGTCCTCCTGGAGCAGGGCGGCGAGGGCCTCGCGCAGCGTCGCGCCCAGCGGGACCGACGCGGCCGGCGCCTCCCCGTCCGCGGGGGTCAGGTCGGTGGCCGCGACCGTGGTGACGGCGAGCCGCTTGAGCCCCCGGTCGGCGCCGACGAAGGAGGCCACGTACGGGGTGGCGGGCGCCGCGAGCACCTCGGCCGGGCGGGCGAACTGCTCGATGCTGCCCGTCCCGTAGACGGCGATGCGGTCGCCTAGCCGGATGGCCTCGTCCAGGTCGTGGGTGACCAGCAGGATCGTCTTGCGCACGGACTTCTGCAGGGTCAGGAACTCGTTCTGGAGCCGTTCGCGGACGACCGGGTCCACCGCGCCGAACGGCTCGTCCATCAGCAGCACCGGCGGGTCGGCGGCGAGCGCGCGGGCCACGCCGACGCGCTGGCGCTGCCCGCCCGAGAGCTGCTCCGGGTACCGGCCGCCGTACACCGACGGGTCCAGCCCGACCAGTTCGAGCAGTTCGGCGGCCCGGGCGCGGGCCGCGGCTCTGGGGGTGCCGATCAGCTGCGGCACGGTCGCGGTGTTCTCCAGCACGGTCTTGTGCGGGAACAGCCCGACCTGCTGGATGACGTACCCGATCCGGCGGCGCAGCTCGACCGGGTCGGCGGCGGCGATGTCCTCGCCGTCCAGCAGGATCCGCCCGGACGTCGGGTCGATGAGCCGGTTGACCATCTTCATGGTCGTCGTCTTGCCGCAGCCGGACGGCCCGACCAGCGTGACCAGCTCTCCCTCCGCCACCTCGAAGGACAGGTCCTCGACGGCCGTCGTCCCGTCGGGGTAGCGCTTGGTCACATGCTCGAATCGGATCACGGACCCATCTTTCCCCACAGGCGCCGTTCGAATGTGAAGGGCGTGTTGCCCTCTGCGAAAGATTCCGGCCATCGGGGGCAGTGGGGGTTAGGGTCGACCAAGACCGCGCGATCGAGCACACGTACGTTTCATGACGGGGGGTGGGGGACATGCCGGCACAGAACTGCCTGGTGGCGAACGACTGGGTCTGCTGGGACTACGTCACCTCCCGCTCGCAGGAACTGACCGACGCCACCGTCGAACACGTGTGGATCACCGCGGTGTCCGTCCTGATCGGCCTGGCCGTGTCCGTGCCGCTGGCCCTGCTGGCCCGCCGCGGCCGGCGCTGGTCCGCGCCCGTGCTCACCTTCACCACCCTGCTCTACACGGTCCCCTCGCTGGCGATGTTCTCCCTGCTGCTGCCCGTCTTCGGACTGTCGGCCGCGCTGGTCGTCACCGGCCTGGTGCTGTACTCGCTGACCATCCTGGTCCGCAACGCGCTGGCTGGCCTGGAGGCGGTCCCCGAGGAGGTGCGGGAGGCCGCGCGCGGCATGGGCTACGGCCCCGGACGGCTGCTGTGGCAGGTGGAACTGCCGCTGGCGCTGCCGGCGCTGCTCGCCGGCGTACGGATCGCCACGGTCTCCACGATCGCGCTCACCACGGTCGGCTCCATCGTCGGCAAGGGCGGTCTCGGCAACCTCATCGCCCCCGCCGTGAGCAGCTCCTTCAAGGCGCAGGTGCTCACCGCCTCGGTGCTGTGCGTCCTGCTCGCGCTCGTCGCGGACCTGCTGCTGCTCGGCCTGCAGCGGCTGCTCACGCCGTGGACCCGGGCGGGTGCCCGGCCGGCCGCGCCGGCGAAGGGGGCCTGACGGCATGGGCGTGGCGGGAGGAGCCTGGGACTGGCTCGCGGACGGCGCCAACTGGGCCGGGGAGAACGGCGTCTGGCACCGGCTCGGCGAGCACGTCTACGTCAGCGGGATCGCCCTGGCGATCGCCTGCGCGATCGCGCTGCCGGTCGGCCTGTACCTCGGCCACCTGGGCCGGGGCGGCACCCTCGCGGTCAACGTCTCCAATGTCGGCCGGGCGGTCCCGGTCTTCGCGGTGCTGGCGCTCTTCATGGTCTCCCCGCTGCGCAACGCGGGCTACCTGCCGACCGTCGCCGCCCTCGTGCTGTTCGCCGTCCCGCCCCTGCTGACCAACGCGTACGTGGGTATGCGCGAGGTGGACCGCTCGGTGGTGGAGGCCGCCCGCGGGATGGGCATGTCCGGCGGGCAGCTCTTCTGGCGGGTGGAACTGCCGCTCGCGCGCGGTCTGGTGATGACCGGGCTGCGGTCGGGTTCCGTGCAGGTCGTCGCCACGGCCACGATCGCCGCGATGGTCGGCCAGGGCGGCCTGGGCCGGATCATCACCGCCGGATTCAACACCTACAACACCCCGCAGGTCGTCGCCGGAGCCCTGCTCGTGGCCGCTCTCGCCCTGCTGGTGGAGGGCGTGCTGGTGGCGGCGGACCGGCTGTTGCCCCGGACCGGCGCCCACCGCTGACCCCGTCCCCCCCGTCCTTCTCTCCCCCTCGAACGGAGCAACTCCATGACCAAGACCACGCGCGTCCTCGGCGCGTCCCTGGGCGCGCTGGCCCTGACGGTGTCGCTGGCCGCGTGCGGCGGCGACAGCCTGGAGAAGAGCAAGGACGGCGGCTCCGCGGCCCCGGCCGCCGGCGGCAAGGGCAGCCTGGTGATCGGCGCGGCCGGGTTCACCGAGTCCAACGTGCTGGCCGAGCTGTACGCGCAGGTCCTGGCGGACGCGGGCTACGGCACGTCCGTCAAGACGGTCAACAACCGTGAGCTGTACGAGCCGTCGCTGGAGAAGGGCGAGATCGACGTCGTCCCGGAGTACGCGGCCACCCTCGCGGAGTTCCTCAACGCCAAGGTCAACGGGCCCAAGGCGCCCGAGGAGAAGCCGGTCGCCTCCAGCGACGTCGCGGCGACGGTGGCGGGCCTGGAGAAGCTCGCGGCGCCGCTCGGGCTGAAGGTGCTCCCGGCGGGCTCCGCGGTCGACCAGAACGCATTCGCCGTCACCAGGGAATTCGCCGAGAAGAACAACCTCAAGTCGCTTTCCGATCTTGGTAAGTCGGGGCTGAAGGTGAAGATCGCGGCCGGTGACGAATGCGCCGTCCGTCCCTTCTGCGGACCGGGGCTGACGAAGACGTACGGAATTCAGGTTTCCGGTGTGGACCCGAAGGGCGTCGGTACCCCGCAGGCCAAGCAGGCCGTCAAGGACGGCGTCGACCAGCTCGTGCTCACCACGACCACGGACGCCACCCTCGACAGCTTCGGCCTGGTCCTCCTGGAGGACGACAAGAAGCTCCAGAACGCCGACAACGTCCTCCCGGTGGTCAACGCCAAGGACGCCGGGGCCCCCGAGGTGGCGGCCGCCCTCGACAAGCTGACCAAGGTCCTCACGACCGCCGACCTGGTCGACCTGAACCGGAAGGTGGACGCCGAGCGCGCCAAGCCCGCCGACGTCGCGAAGAGCTACCTGGAGTCCAAGGGCCTTCTGAAGAAGTAGTGCCTACGGGTTGGTGGAGGAATGTGGGGTAACTGCCCGGGAACAGATTGCCGGGTGGGTATCCCACACGACCTCTACGCCCTGTAAATTTCAGGCCATGCCCCGAGGACGCCACCGCAATCCCGAACCCCTGCACCGGCTGCTCACCCCGACGGCCGTCGCCGCGGTCTCCGTCGCCAGCGCCGGATCGGCCTGGCTGCTGGCCGGCCCCGACGACGCGACCGCGCTGAGGCTGCTCGTGGCCGTCGCGGCTGCCGCCGGGATCGCCGGCGCCGTCATGATGCGGTCCTGGGACCGCGCGGCGGGCCGCCGGGTCGCGGAACTGGCCCGCGAGCGCGTGAAGGACGAGTGGCGGACCGACGAGCGGATAGCCGAGCTGGAGTCCGACCTCGAAGAGGCCCGGATGCTGCGCGCCCGGCTCGACGCCAAGCTGCGCGCCAAGCGCGTCGAACTGGCCGGCCTGCGGGGCGAACACGCCGCCCTGCTGCGCCGGTACGCGACGGCCGAGACCGAGCGCGCCAGCGCCCTGGAGAAGCGCCGGCTGCTGGCCATCGAGGCCGCCGCGGCCCCGGCGACGGCCGATCCCAAGCAGCTCCCGGCCGTCTCCGAGGAGCGCACCTCGGCGGGCGCTCCCACCTCCCTCGGCTATGCCCGGGCCCACGCAGCCATGGCCGCCCTGGCCCGCAAGGCCCAGGAGCGGGCGCTGCCCACCGCGCGGGCGGTGGGCGAGCTGCCGGTGTCGGCGACCGGCACGGGCTCCGTCCCGGCACGCCGCCAGGCGGCGGCCGTGGCCCCGTACGCGGCGCAGCGGCGCACGGCCTCCCGCGTCGAGGGCGGCTTCGACTTCTTCGGCACCAAGAACTCCGCCCAGGCCCGCGCGGCGATCGAGGCGGTCCAGAACGAGGACCTCGCGGACGTGGTGGGCGCCGAGGCGCTCGCCGTGCACAAGGCGGAGGCCGCCCAGGTGACGGCCGAGCCGGAGTTCAAGCCGCCGACCGAGGAGACCCGCGCGGTGGGCCAGGTCATCGACCTGACGGCCCACGACGAGACCGAGCCGATCGACGTGGTCCGCCTGCGCACCGCGATCTCGTAGCGGCTCCCTCAGAAGAGCGGCAGCTGCCCGGGGAATTCGGGCAGGACGAAGCCGTCCAGCGTCGGGGCGGCGGCGCCGAGCACCACCCGGGCCCGGGATCCGGGGCAGGACACCAGGTCCGCGCGGTCCCGTGGGGCGGGAGGGTCGTGGCGGGCGATACGGCCCGCGGTGACGGCGCAGTCGCGTCCGCAGACGGGGCAGGCCCGGCGGGGGGAGTGGGACATGCCCCCCAGTCTGCCCTGTCGTACCGACCATCAGTCCCGCACGGGCTCCGTGTCCGCCCGCCGCCGGGCCAGCCACACTTCGTGGACCCGTTCCACCCGGGCCCACAGGGCGGACCGGTCGGCGGAGGTCAGGTCGCGGAGGTCCAGCCCGAAGAGCCCGCCCAGGACGGCGAGCAGCTCTTCCGGTCCGGACAGCACCCGTTCGTGCGCCTGCTTCCCGTGCTCCAGGCGGGTCAGGACCTTCCCGCGCAGGGCGTCCGCGCCGCCCGCGTCCCGGCGGAACACCGCGAAGACCCGCACGAACGGCGACTCCTCGTGCGTGGACAGCCACGTGTGCATGCCCTCGAAATCGGCCGTGGTCGCGGGGGCGTCGCGGAAGTTCATCCGTCGCGCCCCTCCCGCGGAGGCGAAGAAGGACCAGCCCGGGCCTTCGCCCTCCAGCGGGTCCAGCCGTTCCAGGGTGTAGGTGAAACCACTGCGGTCGTACGTGCCCGCACGCAGCGGCAGCGGCTCGTGCGGGCCCATGTCCCCGAGCCCGGCGTCCACCCAGTACTCCTCGCCCCCGACCCGGACGGTCAGGGCGAGGTGGTCGCCGCGGACCTCCCGCGACGAGGCGTCGGCACTCACGGCGCCGACGTGCCGGGTCACGTCGTAGCCCAGGGATTCCAGGAGGAGGGCCAGGGCGCCGTTCAGGTGGAAGCAGTAGCCGCCCCGCCCCGCGGCGAACCTCCGCACCGACAGCTCGGGGTCGATGCCCGGCGGCCGGCCGAGCTGGATGTCGACGTTCTCGTAGGGGATGCGTTCCAGGTGTGCGCGCTGGAGGGCGAACAGCCCGGCGGCACTGGGAGCACCGGGGGCGGTGACGCCGAGGCGGCGCAGGTAGCCCTCGAAGGAGTCTGGGATCATCCGGCCACGCTACGGGCGGAATGCTCTACTCCCTTTGAATTGAGGCTACTTGTCGATGTCGCCGACCACGAAGAACAGCGAGCCCAGGATCGACACCATGTCCGCGACCAGCTGCCCCGGCAGCAGGACGGCCAGCGCCTGGATGTTGTTGTAGGAGGCACTGCGCAGCTTCAGCCGGTAGGGGGTCTTCTCGCCCTTCGAGACGAGGTAGTAGCCGTTGATGCCCAGCGGGTTCTCGGTCCAGGCGTAGGTGTGTCCCTCGGGCGCCTTCAGGACCTTGGGCAGGCGCTGGTTGACCGGGCCCGGCGGGAGGGCGTCCATCCGGTCCAGGCAGGCCACGGCGAGGTCGAGGGAGTTGTGGGTCTGCTCCAGCAGGCATTCGAAGCGGGCCAGGCAGTCGCCCTCGGTGCGGGTGACGACCTTCAGGACGTCCTGCAGCTCGCCGTAGGCCAGGTACGGCTCGTCGCGGCGCAGGTCGAAGTCGACGCCGGAGGCACGGGCGATCGGGCCGGAGACCCCGTACGCGTGGACGGCCTCGGCGGGCAGGACCCCGACGCCGCGGGTGCGCCCGCGGAAGATCTCGTTGCCGTGGACCAGCTTGTCGTACACGTCCATCCGGGTGCGGACGTCCGCGATCGCGGCGCGGGCCCGGCCGAGCCAGCCGGCCGGGAGGTCCTCCTTGAGGCCGCCGACGCGGTTGAACATGTAGTGCATGCGGCCGCCGGAGATCTCCTCCATGACGGCCTGCAGCTCCTCGCGCTCGCGGAACGCGTGGAAGATCGGAGTGATGCCGCCCAGTTCGAGCGGGTACGAGCCGAGGAACATCAGGTGGTTCAGCACCCGGTTCAGCTCGGCGAGCAGCGTCCGCATCCACACCGCCCGCTCGGGGACCTCCATGCCGAGCATCCGCTCGACGGCCATGACCACGCCGAGCTCGTTGGAGAACGCGGACAGCCAGTCGTGGCGGTTCGCGAGCATCACGATCTGGCGGTAGTCGCGGGCCTCGAAGAGCTTCTCGGCGCCGCGGTGCATGTAGCCGACGACCGGCTCGGCGCTGGCGATCCGCTCGCCGTCCAGGACGAGGCGCAGGCGCAGCACGCCGTGCGTGGAAGGGTGCTGGGGGCCGATGTTGAGCACCATGTCGGTGCTCTCCGCCGCGCCGCCGATGCCGACCGTGGTCTCCGTCATGCGGGCATTGTCTCAGTCCTAAGGTGGGGGAATGGATACGGGGACGAAGGGTGGGACGGGCGACCTGCGGTGGGTGGGACTGCCCGGTGGACTGCTCACCATGCGGCGGACGCTGCTCGTGGTCTGGGCCGGTCTGCTGGCGCTCGCGACCGCGCTGCCGCTCGGGCTGTTCGCGGGCCCGGGGTGGGCGGCGGTGGGCGGGGTCTGGCTCGCCGCGGGCGCCTGGGGCTGGGTGCTCCTCGGCCGGAACTGGCGGTCCTGGCGGTACGCGGAGCGTCCCGACGACCTGCTGATCAGCCGGGGTGTGCTGTGGCGGGAGCAGACGGTGGTCCCGTACGGCCGGATGCAGCTCGTCGAGGTCACCTCGGGCCCGGTGGAGCGGCGATTCGGCCTGGCCTCCCTGCAGCTGCACACGGCCGCGGCGGCCACCGACGCCCGGATCCCGGGTCTGGTGCCGGCCGAGGCGGAGCGGCTGCGCGACCGCCTCGCCGCCCTCGGCGAGGCAAGGTCGGCGGGCCTGTGACCTCCGGTCCGGCGGACGACGAGCCTGTGACCTCTGGTCCGGCGGGCGACGAGCCGATGCCCTCCGGTCCGGCGGGGGACGAGCCGGTGTGCCCGGGGCCGGTGGGGGGTGGGTCCGTGACCTCGGGTTCGGCGGGCGACGAGCCGGTGACCTCTGGTCCGGCGGGCGACGAGCCGGTGACCTCTGGTCCGGCGGGCGACGAGCCGGTGACCTCCGGTCCGGCGGACGACGAGCCGGTGACCTCTGGTCCGGCGGGCGACGAGCCGATGCCCTCCGGTCCGGCGGGGGACGAGCCTGTGACCTCCGGTCCGGCGGGCGATGACCCGGTGACCTCCGGTCCGGCGGGCGACGAGCCGATGACCTCCGGTCCGGCGGGCGACGAGCCGGTGGGCCCGGGTTCGGTGGGCGGTGGGCCGGTGACCTCTGGTCCGGCGGGGGACGAGCCTGTGACCTCTGGTCCGGCGGGCGACGACCCGATGACCTCCGGTCCGGCGGGCGACGAGCCGGTGGGCCCGGGTTCGGTGGGCGGTGGGCCGGGGAGTTGTGGGGCGGGTGGGGAGTCGTCGGCGGCGGTGGCCGAGCGGCGGCTGCATCCCTTCACGCCGTTGCGGCGGGCCTGGGTGCCCATCGCGGCGACCGTCGGCGTCCTCGCCCAGCAGGGCGACCGGGCGGCGCGCTGGGTCGCGGACCTGTCCTCGCTCCTGCGGTTGGCGACCCTGGTCGGCGTGATCCTGATGTTCGGCGTCTACGGCTTCCTGAGCTGGTGGTTCACCCACTACGCGGTCACCGACACCGAGCTGCGCATCCGCACCGGGCTGCTCTTCCGCCGCACCGCGCACATCCGGCTGGACCGGCTCCAGGCCGTGGACGTCACCCGGCCCCTGCTGGCCCGGCTGACCGGTGTCGCCAGCCTGCGGCTCGACGTCATCGGCACCGAGGAGAAGGACCGGCTGGCCTTCCTCGGAGAGCAGGAGGCCGTCGCCCTGCGCGCCGAGCTCCTGGCCCGCGCCGCCGGCTTCGCCCCCGAGGAGGCGGTGCGCCTCGGGGAGGCCCCGCAGCGCGAACTGCTGCGCGTGACCCCGCGCGAACTCGCCGTGTCGCTGGCGCTCAGCCTCGGCGTCTGGGCGGCGCTGGCCGGCGGGATCGTCGCCCCGTTCGTCGTGTGGTGGTTCAGCTCCAGCCCGTGGGTGGCCGTCGCCACCCTGCTGCCGATGCTGGGCGCGGTCTGGGCGGGCACCGTCGGCCGCTTCCTCACGGAGTACGACTGGCGGGTCGCCGAGTCCCCGGACGGGCTGCGCCTGGACCACGGGATGCTGGACCGGGCCCACGAGACCGTGCCACCGGGGCGCGTGCAGACCGTACGGATCGTGGAGCCGCTGCTGTGGCGGCGCTCCGACCGGGTCCGGGTGGAGCTGGCCGTGGCCGGTTCGAAGAACGAGGTCCTGGTGCCGGTGGCCTCGCGGGCCGCCGCGCACGCCGTGATCGCCCGGGTGCTGCCCGGGGTGGACCTGGCCGGCCTGTCCTTCTCCGGCTCCCCGGGCACCGGTTCGCGCTGGGTGGTCCCGGTGTGGTGGAAGGGCTACGCCCTGGCGGTCTCCCCGGAGGTGTTCGCCGCCCGGCACGGCCGCCTGTGCCGCCGTACGGAGATCGTTCCGCACGCCAAGGTGCAGAGCGTCCGGTTCACCCAGGGGCCGTGGGCCCGCGCCCGGGGCGTCGCCGACGTGCACGTGGACACCGGCGCGAACGGCACGGTCACCGCGCGGCTGCGCGAGGCCTCCGGGGCCGCGCGGCTGCTGTACGAGCAGGCCGCCCGCTCGCACACCTCCCGCGCGGCGGCCCGCCCGGACCGCTGGATGACCGGGTCGGGCCCGGAGGGGTGACGCCGGGCGCACCCACCGTTCACGTCAACGGAACCTTGACAAGGTGATCATGTCAAGGTTTTCTTGACGCATGCTGATCTTGCGATCGAAGGACCGCGGGGACGACCGCCCCGCCGGCCCGTCCACGGCCGGCGCCCTGCCGCTGGGCGTGCTCCTGCCCGCCGTGTCGGTGATGTTCGGCGACCGGCTCGGCACCCCCGCCACCGTCGCCCTGATCCTCGCGGGCCTCGTGCTCATCGCCGGCACGGCCGGCCTGGCCGCCCGGGCCCACGCGCACTCGGAACGCGCCCGCCGGGACGAAGCCGTCCTCGACGCCCTCGAACCGCTCACCGGACTGCGCCGATGAGCGACGCACCCCTGCTGCGGCCGGCCGAGGCGGACCGGATCCGGGAGGGGATCGCCGCGGCCGTCCTCGGCGCCCCCGAGGGGCTGGCCGAGTCCCTCGAACACGACCCCCGCGGATACCTGCGGCTGGTGGACGCCTCGCGCGTCGGCGCCGAGGAGTCGAGCCGGCTGCTGCGCGAGGCCGTCCAGGGCGCCAGGGCCGCCGGCCACAGCTGGGACGCGGTGGGCCGGGTCCTGGGCGTGAGCCGCCAGGCCGCCCAGCAGCGCTTCGCGGGCAAAGCGGCGCCCGGCCCGGGCGCCCCGGCGGCGTCCGCAGACGGCCCGGACGCCCCGGAGCGGCGCACCCTCTCCGGCCTGTCCGCCTTCACCGAGATGGCCGCCCTGGAGGAAGCCGGACGCGACGGCTGGCACACGGTCGGCTACGGCCCCTTCTTCCACGAGGTCGAGGCGTCGAACCGGTCCTGGGAGCACTGCCGGGTGACGCTCCCCTCCGCCGCGCGGCACCGGCGGATGGAATCGGAAGGCTGGATCCCGGTCGGCGCGGGCTGGTTCCCCTGGCGCTACTACAAGCGCCCCCTCGAACCGGGCGCCTGAGGGCGCCGCCGAGGCGCACGGCCGGACCGGGGGTGCCCCCCTATCCGGCCCCGCCGCCCGCGCGGACCAGGCCCGTCTCGTACGCCAGGACCACCACCTGGACCCGGTCGCGCAGCCCCAGCTTGGTCAGGATGCGGCCCACGTGGGTCTTCACCGTCGCCTCCGACAGCACCAGCCGCGCCGCGATCTCACCGTTCGACAGCCCCTGCGCCACCAGCAGCATGACCTCGCGCTCGCGCTCCGTCAGCCGCTCGATCTCCTTGTGCTCCGGCTCCTGCGTCGTCGTCGGCAGCATCGGCGCGAAGCGGTCCAGCAGGCGCCGCGTCGTGGACGGCGCCACCACCGCGTCACCACTGTGCACCGAGCGGATCGCGCCCAGCAGTTCGGCCGGCGGCACGTCCTTCAGCATGAACCCGCTCGCACCCGCCTTCAGACCCGAGAAGGCGTACTCGTCCAGGTCGAAGGTGGTCAGGATGATCACCTTCGGGTGCTCCGCGGGCTCGCAGATCCGACGGGTCGCCTCGACGCCGTCGAGCCGGGGCATGCGGACGTCCATCAGCACCACGTCCACCTTCGTGGCCCGCAGCACCTCCAGAGCCTCCAGGCCGTCGCCCGCCTCGGCGACCACCTCCATGTCCGGCTGGGCGGCGAGCACCATCCGGAAGCCGGTGCGCAGCAGGACCTGGTCGTCGACCAGCATCACTCGGATGGACATCAGTTACCTCGTCCTCGTCCTCGTCAACTCTTCTTCAGGGGGAGCAGTGCGCTGATCCGGAAGCCGCCGCCGGGCCGCGGCCCCGCGTCCAGGGTTCCGCCGACCATACCGACCCGCTCGCGCATGCCGATCAGCCCGTGTCCGGCGCCGTCCGCGCCGCCGTCCTCGTACAGCTCGTGGGCCGCGCCCCGGCCGTCGTCCTCGACCAGCAGGCCGAGCCCGTCGTCGAAGTAGACCAGCCGGACGCTGGCCCTGGCGTCGGGGCCGCCGTGCTTGCGGGTGTTGGTCAGGGCCTCCTGCACGATCCGGTACGCCGTCAGCTCGACGCCGCTGGGCAGTTGCCGCGGAGCGCCCTCGACCTCGAAGTCCACCGTGAGCCCGGCGGCCCGTACCTGCTCGACCAGGACCTCGATCTGCTCGACGTCGGGCTGGGGCACGTAGTCCTCGGACTCCTGCGGCTCGCCCGTGCGCAGGACGCCGAGCAGCCGGCGCATCTCGGCGAGGGCCTGGCGGCCGGTGCCGGAGATGGTCTGGAGGGCCTCCTTGGCCTGCTCGGGCGCCACGTCCATGACGTACGCGGCGCCGTCCGCCTGCACGACCATGACCGAGACGTTGTGCGCGACGACGTCGTGCAGCTCGCGGGCGATCCGGGCGCGCTCGGCGGCCACGGCCACCTTGGACTGGGCCTCGCGTTCCTTCTCCAGCCGCTGGTTGCGCTCGACCAGCTGGGCGTAATAGGCCCGCCGGGTGCGCAGGGAGTCGCCCAGCACCCAGGCCAGGACGAAGGGGACGATCATGAAGACGGCGAAGAGGACGTTGTCGACGTCGTTGCTGCCCTTGTCCACGCCGTGCCGCAGGAAGTACAGCGGCGCCGCCGCGAGCCCCCAGCCCAGGGCGGTGCGCGAGACCCAGCGCGGGACCTCGCTCGCGGCCACCGTGTAGAGGATCACGAACATCGCGATGTCCCAGAACCCGGCGATGATGCCCGCGCCCAGCTGGAGGAGGCCCGCCCCGAGGGTGAGCCAGAACGTCCCCTGCGTCCACTTCCGGCGCAGGGCCAGGGCCGCGCTCAGCGCGAGCACGACGGGAACCGCGACGATCTTGAGGGGGCGGCTGATGTCGGGCTCGCCCACGACGTTCAGCATCGAGACCCCGAAGAAGAGCACAGCCCAGAAGCTGTCGACGCCCGTCGGGTGTCTGCGGAGGAAGTCGTAGAGGCGCTGCACGTGACCCAGCGTAGGGAACGGCGATAGGTGCTGGAGTCAACCAGAGGTCCGAACCTGGCACCGGGGACATACTCCCCAAGGTGGAGGGTGAGCATAGCCTTCGGAGATGAGCACTCCTGGTGGACCCCGCGCGGCGGTCCGGTGGCGCAGCGCGATGGAAGCCGCGCTGTACGGTCCCGGCGGCTTCTACGTGCGCCCCGGCGGCCCGGGTCCGGCCGGCCACTTCCGTACTTCGGTGCACGCCTCGGCGCTCTACGCGGGGGCCGTGGCCCGGCTGCTGCTCCGGGTGGACGCCGACCTCGGGCACCCGGCGGAGCTCGCCCTCGTGGACGTGGGGGCAGGCCGGGCGGAGCTGCTGACCGGGGTGCTCGCCGCGCTGGACCCGGCGACGGCCGCGCGGGTGCGCCCGTACGCCGTGGAACGGGCGCGGCGGCCGGAGGGGCTCGACCCGCGGATCCGCTGGACCGGGGAACCGCCCGAGGCCGTGACCGGTCTGCTGTTCGCCAACGAATGGCTGGACAACGTCCCCCTGGACGTCGCCGAGGACGGCCACTACGTCCTGGTCGCGCCGGACGGTACGGAGGACCGGGGCGGCCCGCTGGAGGACGCGGACCGGGCCTGGCTGGAGCGCTGGTGGCCGGGCGGCGGCCGCGCCGAGATCGGCCGGTCGCGCGACGAGGCCTGGGCCGCGGCCGTCTCGACCCTGGAGCGGGGCCTGGCGGTGGCGGTGGACTACGCCCACACCCGGGAGGCGCGGCCCCCGTACGGCACCCTGACGGGATTCCGGGACGGCCGGGAGGTCCCGCCGGTCCCGGACGGCTCCTGCGACGTCACCGCCCACGTCGCGCTGGACGCCTGCGCCGGGCCGGACGCGGTCCTGCTGACGCAGCGCGAGGCCCTGACCGCCCTCGGGGTCTCCGGCGCCAGGCCACCGCTGGCCCTGGCCTCCTCGGACCCGGTGGCCTACGTCCGGGCGCTGGCCTCGGCCGGTGAGGCGGCGGAGCTGACCTCCCGGTCCGGTCTGGGCGCCTTCGGCTGGCTGGTCCAGCCGGTGGGCATCCCGCCCTGGCCGGAGCCGGAGCCGGAACCGGAGCCGATGCCTGGGTGGTGACCCGGGCTCCGGCATGCGGAAGGGGCCGGACGCCCTTCGGGAGTCCGGCCCCTCCGCACACCACCGCGCTACGGCGGCGGAGCGACTACTGGGTCACCTCGTCGTGGCCGGTGTGCAGGCCGCCGCCACCGCCGCTGCCGCCGGGGGTCGGCTTCGACACGACCGGCTTCGACAGCGGGGCGAGGTCGTGCGCGTAGTGGCCGACCGCGTTCGCGATGACGTCGACGTTGATGTCGAGCGCCTTCTGGTCGATGTTGGTGATGTCGTCGCCCGCGCCGTGGTAGTTCACGTCGTAGGCGACACCGGCCTGGCCGCCGAACTTCGCGGCCTCTTCGGGCGTCTTGATGCCCTCGGCGCCGGTGAAGGTGCCGCCCGACGGGATGCCCACCTCGATGAACGGGCCGTAGTCCGAGCGGCCGGAGAAGTCCGTGCCCGCGTGCGGGATCTTCTTGGAGTCGAGGAAGTCGGTGATCCCCTTCTCCAGCTGGGCGGAACCCTCCGGGCCGGGGCCCGAGCCGACGCCGTCGGAGTCGTCGCCGTCGTAGACGAAGTAGGCGGCGTTCGGCGAGGCGATCATGTCGAAGTTCAGGTACAGCTTGATCTGCTTCTTCTGGGCGTCCGTCAGGCCGGCGACGTACGCCTCGGAGCCGAGCAGGCCGAACTCCTCCGCCGACCACCAGGCGAACTTGACCTTGTTCTTGACCTTCTTCTGCTCGCTCGCGAGCCGCTGGGCGACCTGGAGGATGCCGGCCGAGCCGGACCCGTTGTCGTTGATGCCGGGGCCGGCCGCGACCGAGTCGAGGTGCGCGCCGAGGAAGACGGTGTTGTTCGCGTCGCCGCCCTTCGTCTCGGCGACGACGTTGAAGGTCTTGCGGTTCTCGCGCAGCTCGCGGATGTCGAGGGTGACCTCGACCGGCCCGGCGGCGGCCTCGGCGGCCAGCTTCTCGCCGTCCTCCTGGGTGATGCCGCCCGTGGGGACCTTGCCCGCGGTGGGGTCTCCTATGGTGCCGTTCAGGGCACCCGCGGTGTTGTTGTAGATGACCGCGCCGACCGCACCGGCCGCGGCCGCGTTCTGCTGCTTGATCGCGAAGGTGCAGCCGCCGCGCTTGACCAGCGCGATCTTCCCCGTGAAGGCGCCCGCGGCGAAGTCGCCCGGCTCGCAGCCGTTGGTCCCGTCCGCGTCGACCGGGGCGACGGCCACCGGGGCCGTCACACCGCCCTCCGGGGAGTTCGCCGTGTAGGTCATCAGGTGGATCGGCACGTCGCGCCCGCTCGCACCGTTCACCGTCAGCTTCTCTTCGATGGTCTCGACGAAGACGAAGTCGAACTCGTTGCGGCTGACCTGGTAGCCGGCCGCCTTCATCACGGCCTCGATGTACTTGGCCGACTGCTCGTGGCCCTTGGAACCGGCCGCCCGGTTGCCGTTGTTGTAGTCGGCGATCGACTGCAGGACCTTGAGGTGGTTGAAGGCTCCCTTGCCGGTCGCGTCCTTGACCAGCTTGCGGGCCAGCGCGTCGCCCTTGGCGGCGTCGCTCTGCGGGCTCCCGGTGGCACCGGCCGGTCCGGCGAGCAGCAGGGGCGAGACGAGGGCCGCGGCGGCCAGGGCGGCGGTGGCTGCGGCTATACGGCGTGAGGGCATGAAGGTCCTTCCACGACAAGGGCGAGCAGGGCAGGCGGAGCTGGGCACGACAGGGCGGAGCAGGGCGCGGCACGGCGGGACGCGAGTGCCGGGCCCCCGGATGCGGTGCGCGGTACGTGGGGGAACAGTGAGCGCACGTTAGACAGCAAGCGGCCATCCTGGCCAGAGTTTTCGCTGTTTTCGGTTTATGAATTCCGTATATCGGTGAATCCGGGCCGGTCACATCCTGCCAACCGCAGGCCCGTTGCTCCCCCCGGGCCGGGACGGGGCTACCGCAGGACGCCCTCGATGAAGTCGGAGCCGATCCGGGCGACCGCGGTCAGATCCAACTCGTGCTGGGCATAGCGGCCTTGCCTTCGCGTGTGCAGCAGACCGGCCTTCTTCAGGACGGCCAGGTGCCGCGAGACCTCCGGCGCGGTGATCCCGTACACGGTCGCCAGTTCGCTCGTCGTGTACGGGGCGCGGGCCAGGCTCCGGCACAGCTTCATCCGCATCGGGTGCGCCATTGCCTCCATCCGCCGCTGGAGCAGCTCCACCGAGCCCGGACCGGAGGCCGGTTCGGGGGTGCCGAGCGGATAGTGGACCACCGGCCGCCAGTGCGGTGCGTGCAGCACCAGCAGGTGCGGCCAGCCGAAGTTGGTCGGCACGAAGACGAGGCCGGCGCCTATTCGCGGATCGGTGGCCGTCGTCGTCCCGTGGACCATCTTGTCGGCGGTGATGGTGGTGAGAGCCCCGTCGACGTCCAGCGCCGAGGAGACGTCCTTCAGCGCGGCCGGCAGGCCCTTGCGGCGCAGCAGCTCGGCCTTGCGCCGGGCGTCGGCGCTCTGCCCCGGCTCCAGGCGCTTCCACGTCTCGGCGAAGAACGCCTCGTCGCAGTCCTCCAGGAGCCGGCGCAGCCACACCCGCACGGCCGCGGGGTCGTCCAGCAGCCGCACGGAGAAGTCCAGCCGGCGCGGGCCGCGGGCGGCGGCCACCTCCAGCGCCCTCGCCCGGGCCGCCGGGTCCTTCAGCGGCGAGGGCCCGCCGCCCTCGTTGTAGAGCGCCGGCCAGCAGTGCTCCAGGGCCGCCGCCACGAACCGCTCGTCGTCGAGGCGGTCCAGTACGTCGAGCTCCTCGGCCAGCGTCCCCGCCGGCCGCCCGGCGCCACCGGGGATCCCGGCGAAGGGCATGAAGACGTCGGAGAAGGAGCTGCGCCACATGAAGTCGGCCTCCAGCAGACGGTCCGCGAGAGTCGGGTCGAGCGCGGCCGACGTGGCGGTGGTCCAGGAGGCGAGCCGCGGGTGGTGCCCCGGCTGCGAGAGCGCGTGGAGGGCCATGCAGAGCTCCGCGAGCGGGGACGGCGCGAAGGTGATCCGCTCGTGGGGGAGACCGGCGATGTCGATGGTGACGCTCATCGGGCCATTCTGTCCGTTCCCGCACGTCGGGAGCGTCCGGCCCGGTCGCCCGGCGCCGCCGTACGGGTGGCCGGGCGGGGCCCGGCACGACGGCCGGACGAGTGGTCGTCCGCGCCCGGAGCGGCTTTCGGCCGGGACGGTTGACGCGGAACGTCAACCGTCGTGCGGGACGGGGCCGACGGGGTGAGGGTGGATGCATGACAGCGATCGAGCAGTACCTCATCGACACCTACCGCGCGTCCCAGCACGGCGCCCCGATGCCCCCGCCGCCGGGCCGGGACGACGTCGCCGTGGTCCGCGCGGCCCGCTCCTACCAGCAGTTCCGGGCCGTCGTGGACGGCGGCGAGGCCCGCCACCCCTGGAGGGCCGCCCTGCGCCGGATGCTGACCCGCCCGCGCCCGTGCTGACGCCCGGACCGCCCGCCCGCGGCGCCGGCACGGGCGCGGCCGGACGGCCCGGATCCCGCCCGTGACGGGAGGAAACCGGACCGTGCCGGCCGGGAGCCGGACCGTGACGGCCGGGAGCCGGACCGTGACCGCCTACTCGAAGTTCGGCGCGTTGCGCTGGTACACCAGCCGCAGGCCGATCAGCGTCAGCCACGGCTCGTGGTCGTCGATCACCGACGACTCGCCCAGCACCATCGGGGCCAGACCGCCCGTGGCGATGACGCGGACGTCGTCCGGGTCGCCGTTCGGCCCGGCCAGCTCCTTGGCCATCCGGGCCACGACCCCGTCGACCTGGCCCGCGAAGCCGTAGATCACGCCCGACTGCATCGCCTCGACCGTGGACTTGCCGATCACGTGGCGCGGCCGGGCCAGCTCGATCTTGCGCAGCTGGGCGCCCCGTACCCCGAGCGCCTCCATCGAGATCTCTATCCCCGGCGAGATCACCCCGCCCACGTACTCGCCCTTCGCGGACACCGCGTCGAAGGTGGTCGCCGTACCGAAGTCGACCACGATCGCCGGGCCCCCGTAGAGCTCGACCGCCGCGACCGCGTTGATGATGCGGTCCGCGCCGACCTCCTTCGGGTTGTCCATCAGGATCGGCACGCCCGTCTTGATGCCGGGCTCCACCAGCACCGCCGGCACGTCGCCGTAGTAGCGCCGGGTGACCTCGCGCAGCTCGTGCAGGACCGACGGCACCGTCGAGCAGATCGCGATGCCGTGGATCCCGTCGCCGAGCTCGGTGCCGAGCATCGGGTGCATGCCCATCAGGCCCTGCATCAGCACGGCCATCTCGTCGGCGGTGCGCCGCGGGTCGGTCGAGATGCGCCAGTGCTCGACGATCTCGTCACCGTCGAACAGGCCCAGGACCGTGTGGGTGTTGCCTACGTCGATGGTGAGGAGCACGGGTTACACCGCCTCGCGCAGATCGAGACCGATGTCCAGGATCGGCGAGGAGTGGGTCAGCCCGCCGACCGCCAGGTAGTCCACGCCGGTCTCCGCGTACGCCCGCGCGGTGTCCAGCGTGAGGCGGCCCGAGGACTCCAGCACCGCGCGGCCGGCCACCAGCGTGACGGCCTCCTCGGTCTCCGGGACGGTGAAGTTGTCCAGCAGGATCAGGTCGGCGCCCGCGTCCAGGACCTCGCGGACCTGGTGCATCGTGTCGACCTCCACCTCGATGGGGACCTCCGGGAAGGCCTCGCGCACCGCGGTGAAGGCCTGCGCGACCCCGCCCGCGGCGACCACGTGGTTGTCCTTCACCAGCGCCGCGTCCGACAGCGACATCCGGTGGTTGACGCCGCCGCCGCAGCGGACCGCGTACTTCTCCAGCGAGCGCAGGCCCGGCGTGGTCTTGCGGGTGTCGCGCACCTTGGCCTTGGTGCCCTCCAGGACGTCCGCCCAGCGGCGGGTGGCCGTCGCGATGCCGGAGAGCCGGCACAGGATGTTCAGCGCGCTGCGCTCGGCGGTCAGCAGGTCGCGGGTCCGCGCGCGGAGCGACAGCAGCACCTGGCCGGCCTTGACGGCGTCGCCGTCCTCCGCGTGCCGCTCCACCTCGAACGCCTCCGTGCAGACCACGGAGAACACCGCCTCGGCGATGCGCAGGCCCGCCACGACGCCGTCCTCGCGGGCGACGAAGTCGGCGACGGCCTCGGCGTCCTCGGGGACCGTGGCCACGGTGGTGACGTCCACGCCGCCGTCGAGGTCCTCGGAGAGCGCCATGTGGGCGATGTCCTCGACCTCGACGGGGTCCAGGCCCGCGTCGGCGAGCAGCTCGGCGAGCGCCGGGTCGAGGCCGCTCTCCTCGCCGTCGCCGCAGGCGCAGTCGTCGCCGCAGCCGCCGTCGTTCTGGTCGATGAGGGGGAGTTCGGGGGTGCTCACGGTCACTGCTCCAGGCTCGGGGTGCTCAGGGGGTGCACGGACGGGAAGTCCGCGGAGTCGGTGGGTACGACGACCAGGGCTCGCTTCTCGGTGGCCGAGAGCCGGACCACCAGGTGGCGGCGCCACCGGGCATCGTCCCGGTCGGGGTGGTCCTCGCGCCAGTGGCAGCCGCGGGTCTCCTCGCGGCGCTGCGCGGCGGCGACCAGGACCCGCGCCACGCACAGCAGGTTCGTGGCCTCCCAGGTGTCCACACCCGGCTCGGCGGTCTTGCCGTGCGCTTCGAGTTCGTTCAGGGCGGTCGCGTACAGCCCCTCCAGGGCCTCGGCCGCGGCGGCCAGCGACGCGGCGGAGCGGAGCACGCCCGCGCCGTCCGTCATGATCCGCTGGACCTCGTACCGGGCCCCCGCGGGCTGCAGCGGACCGGTCGCGGGGACCGGGACGCCGGGGCCGCCCCCGCCGTACTCCTGCGTGGCGATGTCCTCGGCGATCCGCTCGGCGAAGACCAGGCCCTCCAGCAGGGAGTTGGAGGCGAGCCGGTTCGCGCCGTGCACGCCCGTGCAGGCGACCTCGCCGCAGGCGTACAGGCCCGGGACGGTGGTGCGTCCGTGCAGGTCGGTGCGGACGCCTCCGGAGGCGTAGTGCGCGGCGGGCGCCACCGGGATCGGCTGCGTGACCGGGTCGATGCCGTGCGAGCGGCAGGCGGCCAGGATCGTCGGGAAGCGCTGCTCCCACATCGCCGCGCCGAAGTGCCGGGCGTCCAGGTACATGTGCTGCGCGCTCTGCTCCTGCATGCGGCGCATGATGCCCTTGGCGACGATGTCCCGCGGGGCCAGTTCGGCGAGTTCGTGCTGGCCCACCATGAAGCGGACGCCGTCCGCGTCGACGAGGTGGGCGCCCTCGCCCCGCACCGCCTCCGACACCAGCGGCTGCTGCCCCTCGGCGTCCGGGCCGAGGAACAGCACCGTCGGGTGGAACTGGACGAACTCCAGGTCGGAGACCTCCGCTCCGGCCCGCAGCGCGAGCGCCACGCCGTCGCCGGTGGACACCGACGGGTTGGTCGTCGCGGAGAAGACCTGGCCCATGCCGCCGGTCGCGAGGATCACGGCGGGGGCGTGGACGGCGCCGACGCCGTCGTGCTGGCCCTCGCCCATGACGTGCAGCGTCACACCGGCCGTACGGCCCTGTGCGTCCTGGAGGAGGTCGAGTACGAGCGCGTTCTCCACCGTCTCGATGCCCGCGGCGTGCACGGCCTCGACCAGCGCCCGCGAGATCTCGGCGCCGGTGGCGTCGCCGCCCGCGTGCGCGATCCGCCGGCGGTGGTGGCCGCCCTCCCGGGTCAGCTCTATCTCGCCGGTCTCGGCGGAGGTGTCGAAGACCGCGCCCGTGTCGATCAACCGCCGCACGGCGTCCGGGCCTTCGGTGACGAGGAGCCGTACGGCCTCCTCGTCGCACAGGCCGGCGCCCGCGACCAGGGTGTCGTCGAGGTGCTGCTCGGGGCTGTCGCCCTCGCCGAGGGCCGCGGCGATGCCGCCCTGGGCCCAGCGGGTGGAACCGTCGTCGAGCCGGGCCTTGGTGACCACGACGGTACGGCGGCCCGCGGCCGCGCAGCGCAGCGCGGCGGTCAGGCCCGCCACGCCGGATCCGACGACGACGACGTCGGCGTCGAGGGACCAGCCGGGCGCCGGCGCGTGCAGCCGTATGCCCGTGCTGCCGGCGGGGCCTCTGCCAGGGGTGCTCACGAGTGTGCTCCGAATTCCAATGGGATGTTGTCGATCAGCCGGGTCGAGCCCACCTTCGCGGCGACGGCCAGCACGGCCCGCCCGGTGAAGTCGGGACCGGCCTCGGTGAAGTCCTGGGGGTCCACCAGCGCCAGGTAGTCCAGCACGAGCGGCGGCTCCGACCGGGCCGCGTCCGCCAGTACGTGGCCCGCCGCGGCCCGCACCGCGTCCGGCAGGCCCGTGCAGGCCGCCGAGACGGCGTGCGCGTCCGCCGAGGCGCGGATCTCGCCCAGCCGGGCCAGGGCGGTGGCCCGCTCGTCGCTGGCCGGGGCGGCCTCGGCGCGGGCCCGCAGCGCGGCCTGCGCGGCGAGCCGGTCGCGCCCCGCGAAGAGGGCGCGCGACAGGGCCAGCGCGGTCTGCCGGTCCGCGGGGGAGAGGTAGCGGTTGCGCGACGACAGCGCCAGCCCGTCCTCCTCGCGGACGGTCGGTACGCCGACCACCTCGACGGGGAAGTTCAGGTCGGTCACCATCCGCCGGATCAGGGCCAGTTGCTGCGCGTCCTTCTGGCCGAAGAGGGCCAGGTCGGGGCTGGTCAGGTGGAGCAGCTTGGCGACGACGGTCAGCATCCCGTCGAAGTGCCCGGGCCGGGTGGCGCCTTCGAGGCGCTCGCCCATCGGGCCCGCGGTGATCCGCACCTGCGGGTCGCCGCCCGGGTAGACCTCGTCGACGGCGGGGGCGAACACCGCGTCGGCGCCCGCCCCTTCGGCGATCGCCAGGTCCGCGTCGAGGGTCCGCGGATACCGGTCGAGGTCCTCGCCCGCCCCGAACTGCAGCGGGTTGACGAAGACGGTGACGACGACCTGGCCCTCGGGCCCGGCCAGTTCCCGGGCGGTCCGGACCAGGGTGGCGTGGCCCTCGTGCAGGGCGCCCATGGTCATCACCACGGCCCGCCGCCCGGTGCGCGGAAGCTTGTGCAGCTCATCTGCGGTGTGCAGCAGCAGCTCGGTCACTGGTCGCCCCCGTCAGGGTCCGTGTCGGCGAGTACGCCGAGCAGGTCCTCGGCGAGTTCGGGCTTGAGCAGACCGTGCGCGAGGGCCCGGTCGGCGGTGGTGCGGGCCATCGCCAGGTATCCGGCGACCGTGCCCGGCGCGTGCCGGCGCAGCTCCGAGACGTGCGCGGCGACCGTCCCGGCGTCACCCCGGGCCACGGGCCCGGTCAGAGCCGCGTCGCCGGAGCGCAGGGCGTTGTCGAGGGCCGCGCCGAGCAGCGGGCCGAGCATCCGGTCGGGGTGCCCGACCCCGGCCTTGCGCAGCAGCTCCAAGGACTGGGCGACCAGCGTGACCAGGTGGTTCGCCCCGAGGGCCAGGGCCGCGTGGTACAGCGCGCGGTTCTCCTCCGCGATCCACTCGGGCTCCCCGCCCATCTCGATGACCAGGGCCTCCGCGGCCAGCCTCAGCTCGTCGGGGGCGGTGACGCCGAAGGAGCATCCGGCCAGCCGCTGCACGTCGACCTCGGTACCGGTGAAGGTCATGGCGGGGTGCAGGGCCAGCGGCAGGGCGCCCGCACGGCGCGCCGGGTCCAGCACGGCGGTCCCGTACCGGCCGGAGGTGTGCACGAGCAGCTGGCCCGGCCGGACCGCCCCGGTCTCCGCGAGCCCCTCCACGAGCGAGGGCAGCGCGTCGTCGGGGACGGTCAGCAGGACCAGGTCGGCCAGCTCCAGGACCCGCCCGGGCGGCACCAGCGGCACGTCGGGCAGCATCCGCGCGGCGCGGCGCACGGAGGCGTCGGACACTCCGGACACGGCGACGGGACGATGGCCCGCCTGCTGGAGCGCGCGGGCCAGAGCCGGGCCGACGCGGCCCGCCCCGACGACGCCGACGGCGAGCCGGGCAGGACGTGGCTGCTGTGAATGATTCACGCGGGGAATGCCTTCCGTTCCAGTCCGCGGGGGTACCGGACGATACGCCGCCATGCTAGCCCGTGGGGGTCTTGGCCGGTCGGGGGACGAGGGGTGAGGATCGGGGGTCATGAGCGACGGCAACGAGGAAACGGAACGTACGGCGCGGCTCGTGGCGGCCTGGCGGGCGGCGGAGCGGACCCTGACACGCAGCCCGCGCGAAGCCACGGTCGGCGAGTTGCTGGCGCGTCTCGCCGACGCCCCGTACGACATGGACGCGCCCGGCGACGTCTACGGCGACGGGATCGTCGCCGAGCTGGAGCGGCGGGTGGCCGAGCTGCTCGGGACGCAGGACGCGGCGTTCTTCCCCAGCGGCACGATGGCGCAGCAGATCGCGCTGCGCTGCTGGGCGGGCCGGACCGGCAACCCGGTCGTGGCGCTGCACCCGATGAGCCACCCGGAGATGTGGGAGGGCGAAGCCCTCTCGACGGTCTCCGGGCTGCGGGTCGTCCACCCGACGACCGAGGCGCGCCAGCCGACCCCGGAGGAGGTCGGCGACATCGGGGAGCCGTTCGGCACGCTGATGCTGGAGCTGCCGCTGCGCGAGGCCGGATTCCTGCTGCCCACCTGGGAGGAGCTGCGGGCCCTGGTGGAGGCCGGCCGCGAGCGGGAGGCCGCGATCCACTTCGACGGCGCCCGGCTGTGGGAGTCGACGGTCCACTTCGGCCGCCCGCTGCCGGAGATCGCCCGGCTCGCCGACTCCGTGTACGTCTCGTTCTACAAGTCGCTCGGCGGCCTGAGCGGGGCGGCCCTGGCCGGGTCGCGGGACTTCGTGGAGGAGACCAGGGTCTGGCGGCACCGCTACGGCGGCCAGGTCTTCCGCCAGTTCCCGCAGGCCCTGGCGGCGCTGGCCGGCCTGGACCGGGAACTGCCCCGGCTGCCGTCGTACGTGGCCCAGGCGCGGATGGTGGCCGGGGCGCTGCGCGAGGCACTGGCCAAGGCCGGCGTCCCCTGGTCGCGCGTCCACCCCGAGGAGCCGCACACGCACCAGTTCCAGGTGTGGCTGCCCTACGAGCCCGACCGGCTGACGGACGCCGGTCTGCGGCAGGCCGAGGAGACCGGCACGGTGTTCTTCCGCCGCTGGTCGCCCGGGGGTCCGCCGGGCCTCGCCGTGACCGAGGTGGACGTCACCGAGCCGGGCCTGTCCTGGACCGGGGCCGATGTCCACGACGCGGTCTCGGCCTTCGTGGCCCGTATCTGACCCGGCCCGCGGGGCGGGTACCGGCCGCGGTGACCCGTGTCCGGCGCTGCCCGCGGGCCGGAGCCGGCCCCGCCGCGGCCCGTCGGCGCGGGCAGGGCCGGTCCCCGCCGAACGGCCGTCGGCCTGCGACGGGCCGGCGCCGCCGATTACCACCCGCACCCCCGGAGGGAAGCGGCGAAACGCCGAATTGCGCGAAAGTCGCCGGTGAGGACCGGCCACGGAGTTACCGTCCCTTGACCGCATTTACCGGCCACCGTGCCCGGAGGAGACACCATGACCGCTCAGCCCGCGTGGCGGAAGTCCTCGTTCTGCGGCGACGGCGACGCCTGCGTCTACGTCGCCGTCACCCCCGGAGCCCTCGTGAAGGTCGCCGACCGGGTCGACCCGGCCCACCTGGTCCTCGCCACCACTCAGGCGGCGTGGGCGGACTTCCTGCGGGCGGTCAAGCAGACCGGCTGAGGCCCGGCCGCCGGGGGGCCCGCGCCGCGCCGGACTTGCCCCTCCTGAGGGGATTTTGTCCGATTAGCGCGTATCTTCGGCCTCATGCCCACGCCCTACGGATCCCGCGGCGGCATGGCGTTCAGCGCCGCCGAGCTGCACGTGCTCAGGCGTTCGCTCGCCCACGCCCTTCAGTCCTCCTCGGTGCCGCTGGCGGCCGAGGAGGTCCAGGACTGCCTGCGCCTCGCGCAGTCGGTGGACGAGGCGGTCCGGGAGGCGGGACGGCTCAGAGCCTTCCTCCTGGACGATCTGGCCCGCTACCGGCACGCCCTGCCCGGCAGCCTCCCGGGCTACCTGGAACTGCTCCGGGAAGCCCTCGCCGCGGGCTACGAGCCGACCCCCGACGACCTCGCCGCCCTGCGCGCGCTCCGCGCCGACCCGGCCGCCGCGGCGCTGCTGGAGCGGGCCCGGGTCGTCGCGGAGCGCTCCGTGCGGCGCCGCCTGACCACGACCCCCGGGCACCGCCCGCGCCGGCTGACCCTCGCGGGCGGCCGCGAGGAGCCGCCGCGGCCGACGCCCTCGCCCAAGGAGCGCCCGCGGCCGGAACGACCGGTGCCCACCCCCGGCGAGGTCTTCCCGCCGCGCCGCAAGCCCACCCCGCCCCCGCCGTCCGCGCCGTCCGGGCTCGCCGTCGTGTGAACGGGCCCGGGCCGCCCGGACCGGCCCGGGCCCGGGTGGCTACGCTGGGGGCATGGACTACGTCTCCGCGCTCGTGCCCCCCTTCGTGATGGCCGCGTTCTTCATCGCCCTCGTCGTGACGATCGTGAAGAGCCAGGGCGGCTCCAACAAGTCCAAGGAGGACGCGGCCGTCGACGCCGTGATCGCCCGGGCCGAGGCCGCCCGCCAGCAGCAGAACTAGGGGATCCCGCCCACGGGTGCGCGGCCGTACGGGCCGTGCGCCCGATTTTGTTGCGCGTTGCCGGGTGAATGGTCGGGCAATTCCGCACAAACCGCACTATCGTGCTGGTGTGCCTCGCCCCTTGGGAGAACTCGAAGACGCCGTCATGACGCGGGTGTGGCAGTGGAACCGCCCGGTCACCGTTCGGGAAGTCCTGGAGGACCTCCAGCAGGAACGGTCCATCGCGTACACCACGGTCATGACCGTTATGGACAATCTCCATCAGAAGGGCTGGGTCCGCCGGGAAGCCGAAGGCCGCGCCTATCGATATACGGCGGTCTCCACCCGCGCCGCCTACTCGGCCGCACTGATGAACGAAGCCTGGTCGACGAGCGACAACCCCGCCGCCGCTCTCGTCGCCTTCTTCGGCATGATGTCCGCGGAACAGCGCGAAGCCCTCCGCGACGCCGTCCGCGTCGTCCAGTACGACGGCGAGTCCGCCCCCGACACCTCCGCCGAACCCCCCTCCCCGCCGTCCGGTGAACCTCCCGCGGAACCTTCCCCGGAACCACCCGCGGAACCTTCCGCGCCACCGGAAGCCGAGGGGCGGTCCGCCGAGCACCCGGGGTCCCCGGGGCGATAGCGTCCGCAGCCATGGGAGAGTTTTCCTCTGCACACGCAGAAACAGTGACGATCCGTCGTGCCCGCACACGCGATGTTCCCGCGCTGCGCCGCCTCCTCGACCAGTACGTGCAGCAGCGGATCCTGCTCGACAAAGCGCCCGTCGTCCTTTACGAGGACATCCAGGAGTTCTGGGTCGCGGAACGCGACTCCGACTCACAGGTGGTGGGCTGCGGTGCACTCCACGTGATGTGGGAAGACCTCGCCGAAGTGCGCACTCTCGCCGTCGACCGCGACTTGAAGGGCGCCGGCGTCGGCCATCGGGTGCTCCAGCAGTTGTTGAGCACCGCCCGCACGCTCGGGGTGAGCCGGGTTTTCTGCCTCACCTTCGAAGTCGAGTTCTTCGCGAAGCACGGCTTCGTCGAGATCGGCGAGACCCCGGTCGACACCGATGTCTACATGGAGCTCTTGCGTTCCTATGACGAGGGCGTCGCCGAGTTCCTCGGTCTCGAACGAGTGAAGCCGAACACCTTGGGCAACAGTCGGATGCTTCTGCACCTCTGATCGATGGCCTCAGCTTTTCCGGCGCTCCGCGCACCTGTGGCCTATGTCCGAATCGCGCACGTTTCCCGCCCCGTAGCGGTCTCGAACCTCTCCCGGGGGGTTTGTGTTTTCCAGGCAAAAGCGGTTTCCTTTCCGCGTACTGCTTTTCGATGAAAGGAAATCCCGGTGGCACAGAAGGTTCAGGTCCTTCTTGTCGACGACCTCGACGGTGGCGAGGCGGACGAGACGGTGACGTTCGCTCTGGATGGCAAGACCTACGAGATCGACCTCACCACCGCCAACGCTGAAAAGCTCCGCGGTCTGCTCGACCCGTACACCAAGGGCGGCCGCCGCACCGGTGGCCGTGCCACCGCGGCCCGCGCCAAGGGCCGCGCCGCCGCTGCGACGGGCAACCCGGACACGGCCGAGATCCGCGCGTGGGCCAAGGAGAACGGCTACAACGTGAACGACCGCGGCCGCGTCCCGGCCGAGATCCGTGAGGCCTACGAGAAGGCCAAGGGCTGACGGACCCCGTTCGTACGCCGCCCCAGCCGCGCCCGGTGGCACTCCGTCGCCGCCGCCGCGACCAGGCGTACGAGATCGGGCCCGCGAGCGGGTCCTGCGGCCCGTCCGGGACCGGGCAGGGCCGGCAGCAGCGCCTCACACCCCTGCTCGGGGGGTCGCAGCCACACGGCGGCCCCCCGGGGGCTTCCTCCCAGGGGCAGCCCCGGGGGAGCCGGGGCGGTGATCCGTCCGCCCGCACCCAGGGCGGCCAGATCGAGGGCGACCCCGCCCCACTCCAGCCAGTCGAGCAGCCCGTCGAGCTCCTCCGCGCTCCCCGGGGCCACCAGGAAACGCATCCGGCGCCCCATCACGGCCACCGGACCGGTGGCGACCGGCCGGCGCAGCAGCGCCGTGCCGGCGTCCGACGGCAGCTCCAGCACGTCGAAGCCGATCCCGGTGACCAGCTGGACGGGCGGCCCGCCCGTGACGGTCCAGCCGAGCACCCTCCCGTACCAGGCGGCGTACGCGTCCTCCTCGGGCGCGGCACGGGGCGGCGGGACGGTCGGCAGGACGGTTGCGGCCATACCCGGAGCAACTGCGGAATCGCGCGGGGGTTACGGTAGGAGTCACGTTCCGCACTCGAAGATGTGCGGAACGTAAACCTCCACGGGGTGGAGTCCCACATTCGAGACGGAACTCTGTTCGCCCTCAGCGGAGGGAACCGGCGCCACCGGCATGGAGTGTCAGCCCTTACGGGTAAGACATTCCTAGTGGATCGGGGCGACACGCTGATTTGACCGGCTTCCGTTCGCCGTCGGCGTACACGCATGACGGGTATCTGCCTGGCCTGCGGGAACATCGTCTCGCACCATCGAGTTGGAGCAGTTGTCGGCTCTTCAAGCCGGTTTTCCCGCTGATGCAGGGGTGAGCCGTGGACGGATGTCGGCAGTTGGAATGAGCTGTCCCGCCCCACGGGACTAGCATGCGGAAGGACAGGGCGGGGACCGACCCCGAACTGCCCGACCGCTCTGAGGAGCGATAAACGATGTTCGAGAGGTTCACCGACCGCGCGCGGCGGGTTGTCGTCCTGGCTCAGGAAGAAGCCCGGATGCTCAACCACAACTACATCGGCACCGAGCACATCCTCCTGGGCTTGATCCACGAGGGTGAGGGTGTCGCCGCTAAGGCCCTGGAGAGCCTCGGGATTTCGCTCGAGGCTGTTCGCCAGCAGGTTGAGGAGATCATCGGCCAGGGCCAGCAGGCCCCGTCCGGCCACATCCCCTTCACCCCGCGGGCGAAGAAGGTCCTGGAGCTTTCGCTCCGAGAGGCCCTCCAGCTCGGCCACAACTACATCGGCACCGAGCACATCCTGCTCGGCCTGATCCGCGAGGGCGAGGGCGTCGCCGCCCAGGTCCTCGTGAAGCTGGGCGCCGATCTCAACCGAGTCCGGCAGCAGGTCATCCAGCTGCTCTCCGGCTACACCGGCGGGGGCAAGGAGTCGGCCACGGCCGGCGGCCCGGCCGAGGGCACGCCCTCGACCTCGCTCGTCCTGGACCAGTTCGGCCGCAACCTCACCCAGGCGGCCCGCGAATCCAAGCTCGACCCGGTCATCGGGCGCGAGAAGGAGATCGAGCGGGTCATGCAGGTGCTGTCCCGCCGTACCAAGAACAACCCGGTCCTCATCGGCGAGCCCGGCGTCGGCAAGACCGCCGTCGTCGAGGGCCTGGCGCAGGCGATCGTCAAGGGCGAGGTCCCCGAGACCCTCAAGGACAAGCACCTCTACACGCTTGACCTCGGCGCCCTGGTCGCCGGTTCCCGCTACCGCGGTGACTTCGAGGAGCGCCTGAAGAAGGTGCTCAAGGAGATCCGCACCCGCGGCGACATCATCCTGTTCATCGACGAGCTCCACACCCTCGTGGGTGCGGGCGCCGCCGAGGGCGCGATCGACGCCGCCAGCATCCTCAAGCCCATGCTGGCCCGTGGTGAGCTCCAGACCATCGGTGCCACGACGCTCGACGAGTACCGCAAGCACCTCGAGAAGGACGCGGCCCTTGAGCGCCGCTTCCAGCCGATCCAGGTGGCGGAGCCTTCCCTCCCCCACACGATCGAGATCCTCAAGGGCCTGCGCGACCGCTACGAGGCCCACCACCGCGTCTCCATCACGGACGAGGCCCTCGTCCAGGCGGCGACGCTGGCCGACCGGTACATCTCGGACCGCTTCCTCCCGGACAAGGCGATCGACCTGATCGACGAGGCCGGCTCCCGGATGCGCATCCGCCGGATGACCGCGCCGCCGGACCTCCGCGAGTTCGACGAGAAGATCGCGGCCGTCCGCCGGGACAAGGAGTCGGCCATCGACTCCCAGGACTTCGAGAAGGCGGCTTCCCTCCGCGACAAGGAGAAGCAGCTGCTCGCGTCGAAGACCAAGCGCGAGAAGGAATGGAAGGCCGGCGACATGGACGTCGTCGCCGAGGTCGACGGCGAGCTCATCGCCGAGGTCCTCGCGACCGCGACCGGCATTCCCGTCTTCAAGCTCACCGAGGAGGAGTCCTCGCGACTGCTCCGCATGGAGGACGAGCTCCACCGTCGGGTCATCGGCCAGAAGGACGCCATCAAGGCGCTCTCCCAGGCGATCCGCCGTACCCGTGCGGGTCTGAAGGACCCGAAGCGCCCGGGTGGCTCGTTCATCTTCGCCGGCCCGTCCGGTGTCGGTAAGACCGAGCTGTCCAAGACGCTCGCCGAATTCCTCTTCGGCGACGAGGACGCGCTGATCTCCCTCGACATGTCGGAGTTCAGCGAGAAGCACACGGTTTCCCGTCTCTTCGGTTCGCCCCCCGGTTACGTGGGCTACGAAGAGGGCGGCCAGCTCACCGAGAAGGTGCGCCGGAAGCCGTTCTCCGTCGTCCTCTTCGACGAGGTCGAGAAGGCCCACCCGGATATCTTCAATTCCCTTCTCCAGATCCTGGAGGACGGTCGCCTGACCGACTCCCAGGGCCGGGTCGTGGACTTCAAGAACACGGTCATCATCATGACGACCAACCTGGGAACCCGGGACATCTCGAAGGGCTTCAACCTGGGCTTCGCGGCGCAGGGCGACACCAAGACCGGCTACGACCGGATGAAGGCGAAGGTCAACGAAGAGCTCAAGCAGCACTTCCGGCCCGAGTTCCTCAACCGTGTCGACGACACGGTCGTCTTCCACCAGCTCACCGAGGAAGACATCATCCAGATCGTCGACCTCATGATCGCCAAGGTCGACGAGCGCCTCAAGGACCGCGACATGGGCATCGAGCTGAGCGGTGACGCCAAGCTCCTGCTCGCCAAGCGCGGCTACGACCCGATCCTGGGTGCCCGGCCGCTGCGCCGGACCATTCAGCGCGAGATCGAGGACGTGCTGTCGGAGAAGATCCTCTTCGGCGAGCTGCGCCCCGGTCACATCGTGGTCGTCGGCAAGGAGGGTGAGGGCGAGGAAGCCAAGTTCACCTTCCGCGGCGAGGAGAAGTCGGCCCTGCCCGACCTCCCCCCGATCGAGGCCACGGGCTCCGGCCCGGACCTGTCGAAGGGCGCGTAACGCGTAGGTGCCACCAGGCACCGCAAAGGGGCGGCCCCGGAACCGATCGGTTCCGGGGCCGCCCCTTTGCGCGCGGTCGGTACGGGCGCAGGGTCCGCAGCGACGGCGGGCGGACGTGTTCCATGACGCCCGCCGGCGTCCCGTTCGGCGCAGCGAGGCGGGTGCGTCCCGGAGGTCGAGGCGTAGCGCCGGTCACATTCACGCGGTCCCGAGTCGCGGGGCCCGGTGACAAGCCGCACAGGATAAATCGGACATACTAGGGGGTTTCGTAGGTGGGAGGGGCTGCCTGGGGAGGGCTCCGTCGCAGGTGAACCCAGTCAACGGGCCACGTCACCCCGGCACGGCTACGAGCCCCGGTAGTAAACGGGGAGGTTTGGGTTACTCCGGGCATCCGGGTTACCAAAGATGAGCCAACCCGGCACATGGCTGAGCGTGCCGGGTCACTTCATGCCCGAGACGGGCGTGATCGCCCATGTCCCCGGCCCCGGAGGTCTGCTCTATGTCCGCGAAGCGCGTCATCACCCGTTCTACCCGTATCACCGTCGGCGCAACCCTCGGTGCTGTGCTGGCTCTCGGGGCCGGGACGACCGCCGCCTTCGCCGACGCCCCGCAGGCGGCTCCCGCCGCGGCCACCGCCGACGCAGCCGCGGCGGCGAAGAAGAAGGCCGGTCTCTGGGACAAGCCGCTGGAGAAGTACACGCTGTCCGCCACCTTCGGCAAGGGCGGCAGCATGTGGGCCCGCAAGCACTCCGGCCAGGACTTCGCCGTCCCGGTCGGCACCCCCGTCAAGGCGGCGGCCGCCGGCGTCGTCGTCAAGGCCGGTCCGAACGGCGGCGGCGACGGCCCCGCCTACGGCAACGCCATCGTGATCAAGCACGCGAACAACACGTACTCGCAGTACGCGCACCTGTCGAAGATCCAGGTCAAGGTCGGCCAGAAGGTCACCGTCAAGCAGCGCATCGCCCTGTCCGGCAACACCGGCAACTCCAGCGGTCCGCACCTGCACTTCGAGATCCGTACCACCCCGAACTACGGCTCGGCCCTCAACCCGGTGGCCTTCCTGCGCACCAACGGCGTCAGCATCTGACCCGCGCGCCCCGCACCTGACCGACGCCGACCGGCCCCTGTGGCCGGTCGGCGTCGTCGTGCGAGGGATCGGATCCGGCCTGGCCCGGCCCGGCCCGGCCTGGCCAGGTCAGGTCAGGTCAGGTCAGGTCAGCAGCCAGGCGTGGGCCGGCTTCGGCGACGGGCCGAGCTTGCCCTGCTTGTACGCGGCGGCCTGCTCCGCCGAGAAGGCCGCGTTGTAGACCTTGATGTTGTGCAGCGCGCCCTGCCACGGGCCCGTCCAGATGTTGTGGTGCTTGGACCGGCCGAGCTGGAGCGGGCCGGGAGCCTGCCAGATGGGCGGCACCTCGGTCTCGCCGGCCTTCTTGCCGTCCACGTAGAGGGCGATGTTCTTCTTCTCCGCGTCGTACGTGGCCATCACCAGCGTCGGAGTCTTGAGGATGGTGAGCCCCTCGGCGGCGACGGTCTTCGTGGTCGCCGCGGCGCCCTTGTCGCCCGTCTGCACGCGGAAGATCCACGCCTGCTTGCCGTTGACCTCGTTCACGCCGAGCTCGAAGGAGAAGGACTCCCCGTCGCCCTGGCTCATGACGATCCGCGAGCCCTTGGTGGCGGAGCTGTAGGCGCGGGCCGTGATCGTGAAGCTCTTGGTGACGTCGACGACGGGCTCGGCGGACTGCCCCCACGAGTTGCCGTTGCCCTTGCCGACGACCTGGAACCGCTTGCCGAGCGGACCGACCTTGAGGTCGGAGCCCAGCCGGATGCCCATCGAGCCGTAGCTGTCGCGCAGCAGGGTGTCGTCACCCGCGACGGTCGCCGTGTAGGCGGCCGGCGACTTCGAGTCCTCCGGCTCGGGCGAGGCGGACACCGAGGGCTGGGCGTTCGTCCCCTCGTCACCGCCGCCGTCCCCGGCCAGCAGGAAGAACGTCCCACCGCCGGCCAGCAGCGCCAGCACGGTCGCCCCGCCGACCAGCGTCCACATCTTCTTCTTGCGCCGTGCCGCCTCGGAGCGGTCGGCCATGGCCTCCCAGTCCGGCTGGTCCGACGCGCCGGGTATGTCCGGACCGGCCAGCCGCGTGAAGCCCGGCTGGGCCGGCACCGGAGCGGGAGCCGGCTGCCACGGCTGCCCTCCCGCGTCCTGCTGGTACGGGTTCGGCTGCTGCCCGGACTGCGGATAGCCGTAGCCCTCGCCTCCGGACGGGTAGCCGTAGCCGCTCTGGGCGGGCGGTCCCGGCGGGAACCCGTATCCGCCGCTGCCGTGGGCGGGCTCGGGCTGCGGGCTGCTCGGGGGATTCGTGCCGTCGGTCATGGCAGGGAGCCTAAGACACGCACCCGTGCGGGGGCACGGCCCGGTCCCCGTCCGTCAGCCCTGGGGCGGTTTCAACACCAGGAAGCTGCCCGTCGCCGTCGGCGCGTGCTCCGGCAGCCACAGCACCGCAACCGCCCCGGCCGCCGCTCCGACGGGCGTGCCCTCCGCAGTCCCCGAGCGGTCCAGGACACCGGGGGCCGCCACGTTGCGGAAGGTCAACCGGGCGCCCAGCACCCGCGCCTGGCCCTCCGCGATGGTCAGCCCCAGCCCGTGTCCCACACCCGCGCGGTCCGTCGACCCGGTGCGGAACCGGCTCGGCCCCTCGCGCAGCAGCGCCTCGGGGAAGCCCGGCCCGTGATCGCGGACCCGCACGACCCGCCCCTCGACGTCGACCTGGACCGGCGGCCGCCCGTAGCGCGCGGCGTTGGCGAGGAGGTTGCCCAGGATCCGCTCCAGCCGCCGCGGATCGGTGCTGACGACCTCGTCCGCGACGATCCGTACGGTCGCCTCCGGCATCAGCACCTTCACGCGTCGGCTCACGAACTCGCCCAGGGCCACGTCCTGGAGCTCCGCCCGCTCCGAGGCGCTGTCCAGCCGGGCCACCTCCAGCACGTCCTCGACGAGGGCGCGCAGTGCCTGCGCACGGTCCCGGACCAGCTCGGTCGGTCGCCCCGGAGGCAGCAGCTCCGCCGCGGTGAGCAGACCCGTCACCGGCGTCCGCAGCTCGTGTGCGATGTCCGCGGTCACCCGCTGCTCGGCCTCCAGCCGCTGCTGGAGGGCGTCGGCCATCGCGTCCACGGCCCGCGCGAGGTCGTCCGTCTCGTCGCGCACGACACCGCCGACCGCGTCCCGTACCCGTACGTCGGGATCACCGTGGGCGACCCGCTGCGCGGCGGCGGCCGCCTTGCGCAGGCGGCGCGAGATCTGCCCGCCGATGAGCACGCCGAGCGCCGACCCGCCGATGACGGCGGCGAGCCCGCCGACGAGGAGCGCCCGGTCCAGGTCGGGGAGCAGGTTGGCGCTCTCCCGGAACGGCGTGTGCAGCGACAGCACCTGCCCGTTGCCGAGCGGCACGGCGGCCCACACCTCGGGCACGCCCTGCGGCCGCTCCTGGATGTAGGTCCCGCGCCGCCCCGACTGCGCCTTGTGCCGCAGCTCGGTGGGCAGTTCGGGGTCGTTGAGCTTGGCACCCATGGGGGGCTTGCGCCCGGCCTCGGCGTTGCGGGAGATGAACTGCACGCGCTCCAGCTGCACTTCGCGCGCGCTCTCCAGCATCGACACCCGGGCAGCGCTGTGCACCACCAGACTCAGCGCGATCGTGACGAGGGCGCCCACGGCGGCGATGGCGAGCGTGATCTTCCAGCGGATCCCCGTGCGCAGGGTGAACCGTCTCATGCTTTCAGCTTGTATCCGAAGCCCCGGACCGTCTCGATCCGGTCCTGTCCGATCTTGGTGCGCAGGCGCTGGACGTGGACGTCCACGACGCGGGTGTCGCCGCCCCAGTCGTAGTCCCAGACCCGCTCCAGGAGCCGGTCGCGGGACAGGACGGTGCCGGGCGCCGAGGAGAACTCCAGCAGCAGCCGCATCTCGGTCGGCGTCAGCGCCACGTGGGCGCCCGATCTGCGGACCTCCATGCCCTCGGTGTCCACTTCCAGGTCGCCGAAGGACAGCACCCCGCGCTCGGCGTCCGGGCCCTCGTCCGCGGGGCCGGCGGCGCCGTTCTGCGGGCCGCCGGAGTGGTCGAAGCGGCGCAGCACGGCGCGGATCCGGGCGACGAGCACGGAGCCGTCGAAGGGCTTGGTGACGTAGTCGTCGGCGCCCGCCTCCAGGCCCAGCACCACGTCGATGGAGTCGGCGCGCGCCGACAGCATGATCACGGGAACGGTCGACTCGTCACGGATGCGGCGGCACAGGCTCACGCCGTCCATGCCCGGGACCATCACGTCCAGCAGCGCGATGTCGGGCCGGTGCGCACGGAAGGACTCCAGGCCGGAGAGACCGTCGGGCATGGCCGTGACCACGAACCCGTCGCGCTCCAGCGCCAGGGTCGTGGCCTCACGGATGACGTCGTCGTCCTCCACGAACAGGACATGGGTCTCGGCCATGCGCAAGCCTCGCCTCGTTCTTCTTGCTCAGTGCTCAGTTCTTCTGACTCGTGGCCGGGGCCGGCTGGACGCCGCCGTCGACCACGTTGCTGTACTCCGAGTGCACCCGGTCCTGCTCGGTGAACCTCTCCCCGTTCCACCGGTACGTGATCACGTCCTCGCCCGACGGATAGGCGAGCGCGTCGCTCTTTCCGTAGACCTGCTTCGTGACCACCAGGTCGCCCCGGTCGATCTCCCCGTAGACGGGTGGCTGTTCGTCCGCGAACACATTCTCGTACGAGGCGCCGTCCGCCCGGTACACGTAGGTGCCGCGGCCCAGGGCGTCGGCGCAGGACAGGACGTTGACGACGATGTCCGCGACCGGGCCGCCGGTGACCTTCCCGTAGCTCACGTCCACCGGGTACTCCTTGCCCGTGCAGGGCTTGAGGTCCTTCTTGACGTCGGCGCCGACCTTGGGGTCCGCCATGAGCAGCCGGACCGGGTCCACCTTCTTCAGGGGCGTGCCGGAGGGGGAGGCCGAGGCCGAGGAGGCGTCGGCGGGGGACGAGCCGGACGGCGCGGTCCGGGCGACGGTGTCGGTACGGGCGGGGCCGCCGTCACGCAGTCCGGTCCCGCCCGTGGCGCAACCGACCGCGAACACGGCAGTGCCGACGAGGACGATGGTCCCCGCCGACACCAGCAACAGATTGCCCCGTCCCCGCAGTGCGGGGGGTAGCTCCTGCCGTTCAGATCTTGGCCGTTCAGGCCGCGCACCGCTCACGCCCCTCGTACCGCATGGTGTGGTCACCGCGCTCCAGCGCACGCATGTCGAGGTCCCGGCTCTCCAGCTCCTGCCGGAGGCGGGCCAGGGCGCGGTGCAGAGTGCTCTTCACGGTTCCCGCCGACATCCCGAGCGCCGCGGCCGTCTCCTCGGTGCTCATCTGCTCCCAGTGTCGCAGGACCACCACGCTGCGCTGCTTGGGCGCGAGCACCTTGAGGATGTCCATCAGCAGGGCGCGGTCGGCGCGCTGGTCGGAGCCGTCCTCGACGGACGCGTCGGGGAGCTGCTCGGTGGGGACCTCTTCGAGCTTGCGGGCGCGCCACCACTCCGTACGGGTGTTGATCATGACCCGGCGGAGGTAGGCGTCGGCCAGGGACTTGTCGGCGATGCCGTCCCAGCGGCCGTAGGTGCGCACGAGGGCCGTCTGGAGGAGGTCCTGGGCGTCGGTGGGGTCCGGGACCAGGCGCCGGGCACTGCGCAGGAGGGCGTCCTGCCGGGTGCGCACGTACTCTTCGAACCCGAGTACCTCGCCATGCGCCTGCACCATTTCAGACCGCCTCCGTTCCCGTCCGACCGCTCCACCGCTGTCTTACGGGGACGACGGTACGGAGGGGTTGTCACGGGCCTGTGCGAGCCAGCCTTCGGTGGGAGCACGGACACCCATAGGTTGTGTAACAGCGCCCGTGAGCTGGGGTTTGGCGAATACAAGCGGAATCTCTGACTCGACTTCAGGTGCCGCTACGGGCGGTGGCGGCCCGGTGCACGGTCCGTTCCCGGACCGCCCCGGCCGCCCCCGGGTCACGTCCGCGGCCGACGCCCGGTCACGTCCGCGGCCGCCCCTGTGGCAGTCGGTAGAGGCCGCCGTCGAGGGGTTCCACCAGCCCGTCCGAGACCAGCCCGTCGAGCGCGCGCGCCCGCTGCACCGGCTCGTTCCACACCGTGTCGAGCACGGCCTGCGGAACGGGCCCCATCGCCTCGCGCAGGACGGCCAGGAGTTTGCCGCGCACCTGCCGGTCGGTCCCCGCGTACGTCTGCCCGCGCCGCGGCGGCCCGTCGTGCGCGGGCTTCCCCGCCAGGCGCCACGCGCACAGGCCGGCCACCGGGCAGCGCGCGCAGTCCGGGCTCTTCGCGGTGCACACGAGCGCGCCGAGCTCCATCGAGGCCGCCGCCCAGCGGGCCGCGGTGGGCTCGTCCTCGGGCAGCAGTTCGCGGGCCAGGCGCCGCTCGGCGGCCGTGGTCGCGTTCGGCGGGTACTCGACACCGGTGGCCGCGCGCGCGAAGACCCGGCGGACGTTGGTGTCGAGGACGGCGTGCCGCTGCCCGTACGCGAAGGAGGCCACCGCCGCAGCGGTGTACTCGCCCACTCCGGGCAGCGCCAGGAGCTGTGCGTGCTCCTGCGGCACGTCGCCGCCGTGCCGCTCCGTTATCGCGGCGGCCGCGCCGTGCAGGCGCAGGGCCCGCCGCGGGTAGCCGAGCCGCCCCCAGGCCCGTACGGCCTCGCCGGGGGCCTCGGCGGCCAGGTCGGCGGGGCGGGGCCAGCGGGCGATCCACTGTTCGTAGACCGGCAGGACCCGGCTGACCGGGGTCTGCTGGAGCATGAACTCGCTGACCATGACGCCCCAGGGGCCGGCCTCGGGGCGGCGCCAGGGCAGGTCGCGGGCGTGCTGCTCGAACCAGGCGATGACGGGGGAGTGCAGCGCGTGGGAGGAGGGGCCGGCGGACGCGTCGAGGACGTCGGGGGACACGTCGGGGGACAGGTCGGGGGAGGAAGGGGGGGATGAAGTCATGGCGTACGGCATCCTGGCACGTTTCGGACCTCGGAGGCGGACTCGCCGCCCGGACCCGGCCCGGTCAGCCACGCGCCCGCCCGCATCCCGCGGGCCCGCGTCCCGCCCGGCGGCGTCCCGCCCGCCCGCACCGCGCCGACCCCGGCGGCGGCCGGGCCGGTGAGCGCGAGGACGAGGAGGGCGGCGACGCAGCCGCCGAGCAGCAGGCCCAGTGCCACGTCGTGCGGATAGTGGACGCCGACGAACACGCGGGAGAAGGCCATCAGCAGGGCGAGCGGCACCACCAGCGGCGCGAGCCGGCGTACGGCGATCACCAGGGAGACGGCCGCGGCGCCCGCGATGGCCGCGTGGTTGCTGGGGAACGACCCGTCGCCGGGCGGCGGGCAGCGCACCAGCGAGGCCGCAGCACCGGCGACGGCACGGCACGGACGCTCCTCGTCCACCAAGGACTTCACGGTCTCCGAGACGGCGTAGGCGACGGCGGTGGCCGCCGGGGCGAGCAGGGCCTGCGCCACCGCCCGCGCGTCGCCCCCGCCGCGCGCCCGCCACCAGACGACGGCGAAGAGCACCCCGCAGAGCAGCAGGCCGTAACCCGTCCAGACCTCGAACGCCCGCTGCACCCACACGGGTGCGGAAGCGGCGGAGCCGGTGACGACGCGGTAGAGGCCGGAGGTGTCCATGGTCACCGAACGTACACAAGCCGGATTAATCTCCATGTCAGCCCTTTGGCCGGTTCTCACCGCCTCCGCTTGGGCCCGCAGGATGATCATCGGCAAATCGAGTCCCGGACGCGGCATGTGGGGCACTGATCGGGCCGCGAACTCTCGTAAGGTTCCCTCCGTGGGATCTCTGCGCAATCCGGTCGGGCCGCTCCCCTCCTCCATCTACTGGCGACGGAGGGCTGTGCTGGCGTCCGTCGTCGCGCTCCTCGCGCTCCTCGCCGTATGGACCGTCAGTTCCGGCGGGGGGAAGACGAGTACGAACGGGAAGGGCGGCGGCCGCCCCGATCCCGTCACCTCGATCACGCCCGGCCCGTCCGGTACGGGTCCGGCCATCAGCGCCGCCCCCGGCGGGCGACCCGAGTCCGGTGGCGGCGGGACGACGGGGTCCGAGGGCGGCTCCGGCGGCGGCGCGGGCAAGAACGGCGAACCGGGCAGCGGCACGGGCGCGGGCGGTGGTTCGGGATCCGCCGGCAGCGGCGGCGCGGCCGGCCCGGCGGCGGTCCCCGCGGACTCCCCGCTCCCCACGTGCGCGACGAGCGCGCTGCAGTGGGAGGTCAAGAGCGCGAAGAACGAGTACGAGGCGAACGAGAAGCCCCGCCTCGAACTGGTCGCCCGCAACATCTCCGGAACCACCTGCAAGGTCGATCTCGGCCCGAAGCAGGCCGTCCTGACCATCCTTCAGGCAAGCAGCAACAAGGCGGTGTGGTCCTCGGCCGACTGCCCGACGGGGGCGGGCAACGCCTTCTTCCGCGTCCCGGCACAGGGCGAGACGAAGCAGGCGCTGGACTGGGACCGCAGGTTCAGCGCGGCCGACCAGTGCCAGTCGCCCCCGGCGGGGTCGGCGGCCCCGGACACCTACGTCGTCGAGGCCAAGTCCCCCGGCATGCCCGTGGCCCGCACCTCGTTCGTCCTCAAGCAGGACTGAAGCCGGAGCCCCGGAGCCCCGGTGGCGAGCCGAAACCGCGGCGGGCGGCATCCCGGCGCCCGCCGGCGTCTGAGTCGCGGGGGCCGGGGCGGAGCCCAGGGACGGCGGGCGCGCCGAACAGCACCGGACCCCGCGGCGGTCGGCCGGGCAGAGCCGCGGGCTAGACGTACCGTTCCAGGATCGACGACTCCGCCAGCCGCGACAGCCCCTCGCGCACGCTCCGTGCCCGCGCCTCGCCCACGCCGTCCACCGTCTGCAGGTCGTCGACGCTCGCGGCGAGCAGCTTCTGCAGACCGCCGAAGTGCTCCACGAGCCGCTCGATGATCGCGCCCGGCAGCCTCGGCACCTTCGCCAGCAGCCGGTAGCCGCGCGGCGACACCGCCGAGTCCAGCGTCTCCGGCGAGCCGGTGTAGCCCAGGGCCCGCGCCACGATGGGCAGTTCCAGGAGCTCCGGGTGGGTCAGGGCGTCCAGCTCCGCCAGCGCCTCGTCCACCGTGCGGGAACGCTTCGCCGTCGGCTCGGGCACGTAGTCCCGGATGACCAGCTCCCGCTCCTGCTCGATCCCCACCGTCAGCTCGTCCAGCTGGAGGGACAGCAGTCGCCCGTCCGTGCCCAGTTCGACCACGTACTCGGCGATCTCGGTCGCGATCCGGCGGACCATTTCCAGCCGCTGCGCGACCGCCGTCACGTCGCGCACCGTGACCAGGTCCTCGATCTCCAGCGCCGACAGCGTGCCCGCCACCTCGTCGAGGCGCAGCTTGTACCGCTCCAGCGTGGCCAGCGCCTGGTTCGCCCGCGACAGGATCGCCCCGGACTCCTCCAGGACCCGCCGCTCGCCGTCCACGTACAGGGCGATCAGCCGCATCGACTGCGACACCGACACCACCGGGAAGCCGCACTGCTTGGAGACGCGGTCGGCCGTGCGGTGGCGCGTACCCGTCTCCTCCGTGGGGATCGAGGCGTCCGGGACGAGCTGGACGCCGGCCCGCAGGATCTTGGTGAGGTCCTTGTCGAGGATGAGCGCGCCGTCGAGCTTGCACAGCTCGCGCAGCCGGGTCGCGGTGAACTCCACGTCGAGGACGAAGCCGCCCGTGCACATCGCTTCGACGGCCTTGTCCATGCCGAGGACGATGAGGCCGCCGGTGTTGCCCCTGACGATCCGCTCCAGGCCGTCGCGCAGGGGCTGACCAGGTGCGACCGCGCTCAGCGAGGCGCGCATGAGCGCGTCGTGCTTGGAGCTCGCGCCGGACTTCCCGGGTGCTGATGCCCCGTCCTTGGCTGCCACTGCACTCCTCCGGTCGCGGGTTGCGCCGCCCAGCGCGGGGGCACGAGGACGTGCGTACGGCCGGGCGGACCAGCACAAAGTCTACCGGCGCGCGCTGCGGCCCCGCCGTGGCTTGGCCAGGTAGGGCCCGGCGGGGGCCCGCACGGACCCCTGACCAGCGGGGCGACCGGCCGGTCGGCCGGGTCGATCATGACGGCCGGACGCTTCGATCACGGCCGGGCGCCCGGTCGGTCACCCGCCGGGGGCCCGGTCGGTCACCCGGCCGTGTCCGGCGCGGACCGGAGCGGCGAAGGGGGCCCTACTCCGCGGCCGCCGCCCGCTCCTTGGCCGGCGTACGGGCGCGTCCGCGCGGCAGCACCCGGAGCGCGTCGCCCATGTCGGCGACCTCGGTGACCTTCATCCCCGGCGGCACCTTGCCCGGGTCCGCCGGCACCAGCGCGTGGGTGAAGCCCAGCCGGTGAGCCTCCGCCAGCCGCCGCTGTACGCCCGTCACCCGCCGCACCTCGCCGGCCAGGCCGACCTCGCCGATGGCCACCAGGTTCTTCGGGAGCGGGACGTCACTGGCGGCGGAGGCCAGCGCGAGCGCGATCGCCAGGTCCGCGGCGGGCTCGGTGAGCTTCACGCCGCCCACGGTGGCGCTGTAGATGTCGCGCTTGCCGAGCGCGGTGATCCGGCCGCGCTGCTCCAGCACGGCCAACATCATCGAGACGCGCGAGGTCTCCAGGCCGGAGGTGGTCCGCCGGGGTGAGGGGATCTGCGAGTCGACGGTCAGCGCCTGTACCTCGGCGACCAGCGGCCGCTTCCCCTCCAGGGTCACGGTCAGGCAGGTCCCCGGAACGGCCTCGGCGCGCCGGGTCAGGAACAGCCCGCTCGGGTCGGCGAGCCCGGTGATGCCCTCGTCGTGCAGCTCGAAGCAGCCGACCTCGTCGGTCGCCCCGTACCGGTTCTTCACGCCGCGCACGAGCCGCAGCCGCGCGTGCCGGTCGCCCTCGAAGCTCAGCACCACGTCGACGAGGTGCTCCAGCAGGCGGGGACCGGCGATGGCGCCGTCCTTGGTGACGTGGCCGACGAGGAGGGTGGCCATGCCCCGCTCCTTGGAGGCCCTGATCAGCGCGCCCGCCACCTCGCGCACCTGGGCCATGCCACCGGGCGCCCCGTCGATCTCGGGGGAGGCGACGGTCTGTACGGAGTCCAGGACGAGGAGCGACGGATTCACGGCGTCGAGGTGGCCGAGCACGGCCGACAGGTCGGTCTCTGCGGCGAGGTACAGGTGGTCGCTCAGCGCCTTGATGCGGTCGGCCCGCAGCCGCACCTGGCTCGCCGATTCCTCGCCCGTGACGTACAGCGTGCGGTGGGTGTCGCTGGATGCCTTCGCCGCGACGTCCAGCAACAGCGTCGACTTGCCCACGCCGGGCTCGCCGGCCAGCAGCACGACGGCGCCGGGCACCAGCCCGCCGCCGAGGACGCGGTCCAGCTCGTCCACGCCGGTGCTGCGCGCGGTCGCCGTCCGCCCGTCGACCTGGGCGATCGGCAGCGCGGCGGTCGAGACCCGGCCGGCCGCTGTGGTGCGTACGGCGGGCGCCCCCATCTCCTCGACGGTGCCCCAGGCCTGGCACTCGGGACACCGGCCGAGCCACTTGGCCGTCGTCCAGCCGCATTCGGTGCAGCGGTACGACGGACGGTCCTTGGCGGATGAGCGAGCAGTGCGGGCAGCCATGCCGCTCACGGTAGCCGCCCGCACCGACAGCCCCGTGCGCGGTGCGGGCCGGGGCGCCCGCCGCCGGGGCCGTACCGCAGACGGGGGCGCCCGCCGCGGTGGTCGTCCCGCCGACGCGGTCGCCGTCGTCAAGCCCGTCGTTGAACCCGTCGTCAAACCCGCCGTCAGGCCCGCCGTCAGCGCGTCAACGATCTGTTCACCCATAAGGGCTAAAACCGGGGAAGGCTTCCAGGGCGCCCCCGGCGCGCCGCCTACGGTCGCCAGGTGAACAGCAGCGACCAGGCACCACCCTCACCGCGCACCGGCGCACACCGGGCGCACGGGCGCACGCACCAAGAAGAGGAGCCGCCGCGCCCCTTCCGGCACGAGCCGTACCTCGACGGCCTGTTCACGTACTGCCTGTCGGTCCTCTGTGATCACGACACCGCCACCGACGTGCTCGGAGACGTCCTGGCCGTGGCCGAACGCCATCCCGGCCGCTGCCCCGACGAGGGCGACCGGCGGGCCTGGCTGTACGCGCTCGCCCGCTGGGGCTGTCTCCGCCGCCTGGCGGAACAGCGGCGCGTACGCCAGGGAGCGCATTCCGCCCGGCGTGCGCCGGAGCACGCAGAGGGCGGCCGAGCGCCGGGGGGTGCGGCGGACGACGGCCCGTCCGCCGAGGGCCGTCGGCAGCTTGACGTCAGCGCCTACCGCCGCACCGAGCTGGCCCGGCTGGCCTGGCCGGAAGCCGCGGGAACCACCCCCGCGCAGCGCGAGGCACTCGAACTCGCCGTCCGCCACCGCCTCGGCGTCCCCGAACTCGCCGCCGTCCTCGGCACGCCCCCCGCCGCCGCCCGCGAGCTCCTGACCGGAGCCGCCTGCGAGGTGGAACGCACCCGCGCCGCCCTCGCCGTCGTCGAGACCGGCAGCTGCCCCGGCGTCTCCCAGCTCACCGGCGGCGACGCGGACGGCAACGGCGGCCACGGCGACGTGCTGCTGTCCAGCACCCTGCGCGCCGAACTCGTCCGCCACGTCGACGACTGCCCCCGGTGCCGGCGCGTCGCCGAACGCGTGGGCGCCGCCGCCCCCTGGCCCGGATCGGGCGGCGTCAACACCGCCGCGCTGCCCCTCGTACCCGCCCCCCGCACCGCGGTCCACGCGGCGATGCTCCGCTCCGGCCGGGGCCGCGGCCGCAGCCCCGGCCCCCGCTTCGACCGCACCGGCTTCCCGATGGACCCCAGGGACCGCGCCGCCCGCCGCGACCGGCTGCGGGCCCGCGCCGTCACGACCACCGTCGTCGCCACCGTCGTCGCGGCCCCGGTCCTGGCGCTGTGGGCCTCGTACCGCAGCGAGCACGGCACGGGCGAATCCGCCGGCAACGGCTCCACCCGTATCTCCGCCAGCGAGAGCGAGCTGCCGACCTCCCGCATCGACGGCCGGCCGCTCACCGCCTACGAGAACACCGGAAACGCCACCGGCACCACCAGCAGCCCCGGCTTCGCCGAGAGCAGCGACTCCTCCGACGTCTCCGTCGAGGTGATCAGCACCGGCCCGCCGGCCACCCCCGACCAGGCCGGCACCCCCGGCCACCTCTCGGTCGGCGCCTCCTCGCGCGGTGCCCTCACGCTGCTCACCCTCACCGCCTCGGGCGGCGCCCCGGTGGACTGGCGGCTCTGGTCCGACGCGCCCTGGCTGCGCGCGAGCCGCACCGCGGGCACGCTCGCGCCCGGAGAATCGGTCACCCTGCACATCGCCGTGGACCCCGAGGCGCAGCCCGTCGGCGCCTGGACCGCCCGCGTCGGGGTCGATCCGACCGGTGCGGTGGTCTCCATCCGCGGCCGCGGCCGGCCCGCGTCGACCCCGACCCCGCAGCCCGAGCCGACGCAGCCCACGAGCCCGACGCCGACGCCGGACCAGACGCAGGGGCCCACGCCGACGGCCGCCCCGACGGAACCGACGATCCCGCCGCCGTCCCCGACACCCGCGCCGACCCCGACGGACGGCCCAGGCGGAACGGTTTCCCCCGCGCCCGACCCCGCACCGTCGGGCCCCGCGGGCGGCTGAGCACGCGGGGCGGCTGCTTCCGGGGGGCGGACCCTAGGGCGCCGGGTCAGCCGGGTGCGGAGCCATCGGCAGCAGCGACGCCAGCCGGGCCTCGCACAGCTCCACCAGCGCCTCGTAGCCCTCCTTGCCCATCAGCTCCGTCAACTCGGCGCGGTACGACACGTACACCGGGTCACCGGCGCCGTGCGCCGACGTCGCCGACGTGCACCACCAGTGCAGGTCGTGGCCGCCGGGGCCCCAGCCGCGGCGGTCGTACTCGCCGATCGACACCTGCAGCACCCGGGTGTCGTCGGGCCGGTCGATCCAGTCGTACGTCCGGCGGATCGGCAGCTGCCAGCACACGTCCGGCTTGGTCTCCAGCGGCTCCCGGCCCTCCCGCAGCGCCAGGATGTGCAGCGAGCAGCCGGACCCGGCGGGGAAACCGGGCCGGTTCAGGAAGATGCACGCGCCGTCCCAGCGACGGGTCTGCTTCTCCCCGTCGTCGTCGTTCTGCGTCCACCCGCTCTCGCTGCCGACGTCGTGGAACTGCCACAGCTCCGGCGTCAGCCGGGCCACGTGCTCCGCGACGCGCTTCTCGTCGTCCTCGTCGGAGAAGTGCGCGCCGAGCGTGCAGCAGCCGTCCGAGGCCCGGCCCGCCTGGATGCCCTGGCAGCCGCTGCCGAAGATGCAGGTCCAGCGGGAGGTCAGCCAGGTCAGGTCACAGCGGAAGACCTGCTCGTCGTCGGCGGGGTCGGGGAACTCCACCCAGGCCCGGGGGAAATCGAGCCCCTTCTCATCAGCCACGGCCTTGCCCTTCCCGGCCTTGCCGCCCTTGGCGCCGCCCGTGCTCTTGATCGGGTTCTTGCCTGAGTCCTTGCCCGTGTCCTTCTGCGACCGGGTCTTGTTGGCCTTCTTCGTATTTGGCACAAACCCAAGCCTAAGCGCCCCTTACACAACCCCTGAGTGTTCCTCGCAGTAGCGTTTCCCCCTATGAGACTCGGTGTCCTTGATGTGGGTTCGAATACCGTCCATCTGCTGGTGGTGGACGCGCACCCCGGTGCGCGCCCGCAGCCCGCGCACTCGCACAAGGTGGAGATAAGGCTGGCGGAGCTCCTCGACGACGCCGGCGCCGTCACCCCCGCGGGCGTCGAGCGGCTCCTCTCGGTCGTCAACGAAGCGGTGCAGGCCGCCGAGGACAAGGGCTGCGAGGACGTGCTGCCCTTCGCGACCAGCGCGGTGCGCGAGGCCACGAACGCGGACGAGGTCCTGGCCCGGGTCAAGGCCGAGACCGGCGTCGACCTGCCCGTGCTGAGCGGCGAGGACGAGGCGCGGCTCACCTTCCTCGCCGCCCGCCGCTGGTTCGGCTGGTCCGCCGGGAAGCTGCTGGTCCTCGACATCGGCGGCGGCTCCCTGGAGATCGCGTACGGCATCGACGAGGACCCCGACGCGGCCGTCTCGCTCCCCCTGGGCGCCGGCCGGCTCACCGCGGGCTGGCTGCCGGGCGACCCGCCGGACGCCGTCGACATCCGGGCACTGCGACGGCACGTGCGGACGGAGATCGCCCGTACGGTCCGCGAGTTCAACCGCTTCGGAGCCCCGGACCACGTGGTGGCGACGTCGAAGACGTTCAAGCAGCTGGCCCGCATCGCGGGCGCGGCCCGCTCGGCCGACGGCCTGTACGTGCAGCGCGACCTCAGCCGCAAGGCCCTGGAGGAATGGGTCCCGCGTCTGGCCGCGATGACGACGGCCCAGCGCTGCACCCTCCCCGGCGTCTCGGAGGGCCGGGCGAACCAGCTCCTGGCCGGCGCCCTGGTGGCCGAGGCCACGATGGACCTCTTCGGGGTGGACGAGCTGGAGATCTGCCCGTGGGCCCTGCGCGAGGGCGTCATCCTCCGCCGCCTGGACCACCTCCCGACCCCGGCCGCGTCCCAGGCGTAGCGGGGGGCGGGGGGCCGGGGGGCGGTGCGGTGTACGGGGGTACGCGCGCCCGGCGCCTTCACCCCCGCGGCTCCCTCCCCCGGGCCGGGGGCTGCCCACCCCGCCCACGGCGGTGGTGTCGCGGGTGCCGGTCGGCTGCCGGGCGGTGGCTTCGGTGAGGTCGAGCCGCCCGAGCGGGGTCGGCGGCGTGCCGGGGTTTCCCGTCAGTCCCATCGTCTTCCGTGTCGGGCCGGTCCCTCAAGGGCGCTCCCTGCGGTCGCGTCGCTGCGCGATGGCCTTCGGCCACCCTTGACCGCCCGTCCCGCCACGGACAATCCGAGGACCGCCAGGAAGCCCCCGCAAGAACGGGCCGGGCGACAGGAGGCCTTCGGGCCCGTCGCACTGCCGGGCCGGGGCCCGGCACGCCTCGGATCGCTACGCGCTCCCGCCCTACGGCGTCTGCGAGCCTCCTGGGCCGGGCACAGGCCGCCCTCGATCGCTACGTGCTCCCGTCCGACCGCGTCCGGCGCTCGTCCGGGACTGGTTCGATGTTGTCCACCGCTGTGGAGAACTCACGGCCGGAGGGGCCCCGGATGTAGGCCAGTTCCATCCAGTGGGGGACGAGCGTGGTCGACACGTCCTCGTTGATCACGGCCATCAGTTCGCCTTCGACGCCGGACGCGATATCGCGTACGCGTCGACGGAGCAGCGCGTGCGGGACGTACTCGTAGCCTTCAGTCATCGATGCATCCGATGAACCGCTCCCAGCCGACTCGCGCCCGTTCGAGGAGTTCCTGGCTGGGGACGGGCAACCCGAGGCGGCACAGGCTTCGCACGGCCTGCTGCAAGTCCTCCGGCCAGGAGTCTTCGTCCTTCTCGGTCATGGGACCTCCATCTGTCCGTCGGGTACGGACAGATGGTGTTCCGCTGCACCTGCGCCAAGGGATGCAGGTTGTATCCCCGCAGGGGTTGCTCGCACGGCGCCGAAAACGCGGACATCGGCCTCGGGTCTGGGGCAGCTCCCGCCAGTACCGGCCGTGAGGTGTCCGGACTGGTCACGTGGGACGGCTCCGGAGAGGTTCTGCCGGTTGGATACTGCCGACCGCTGTGGAGAACTGACGGCCTGACGGCCCGCCCGCCGGGTCGCCAACCCACTCGACCAGCGCGCGCAGGACGTGCTCCGGCACCTCGGTGGTCATCCTGACCGGACGGCGGGGGCAGGATGGTGACCATGAGTCACGACATCTCCTGCTCGACGGCGGACAAGGCCGACGTGCTCGTCTACCTCGGCGGCAAGGGCGATCTCACGGCGGATCAGCTGCGGCGGCTGGGGCTCATGCGCGATCGGGCGCGGGCCCGCCAGGAGCGTCTCGACCAGCAGGGCCTGGACTGGGGGTTGTCGGTGCCCGAGGCGCTGGAGCACCTCGTGGCGGGGCACACCGACTCGGACGCGGCCTGTGCGGGCAACGCCTACACCACCGCCCTGCAGCTCGTCATCGACGCCAACGCCTCGGACGGCTCGCACCTGGGCACGTACTCCGGGCCGAGCACCTTCTTCGGGCTCGTCGACGACGAGATGCGCCGCCTCGGGGTGCCCGACGAGCTGTTGCCCCACCGGTTCCTCTACGGCGGGCCGCCCGCGGAATTCCCCGACGTCCCCTGGTCGGTGGACGGCTACCCGGCCATCGGGCACCTGCCGCTCGCGCGGACCGGGGACGCCGCCGACGCCTACCGGGCCGTCCTGGGCCGGATGGACCCGGACTTCCGCCACGACGTGCAGGAACTCGCCGACAGGCTCGAAGCCGAGCACGAGGAGTGGGAGCGCGCCACGAGGGACCTCGACTGGTACACCCAGGACACGCTCTTCTTCCGCCTCATGTGACGGCCGGAACCGGGTCCGCGTGGCGCCCGTCACGTACCGGGCGGGCGTCGGCCCCGTACCCTGTCCCCGTGGCAGAACCCGTCCGCATCCCCACCGCGAAGGTCGCCCTGTCCACCGCCTCCGTCTATCCGGAGTCCACGGCGACCGCCTTCGAGATCGCCGCGCGCCTCGGGTACGACGGCGTCGAGGTGATGGTGTGGACGGATCCGGTCAGTCAGGACATCGACGCGCTGCGCCGCCTGTCGGACCACCACCAGGTGCCGATCCTCGCCGTCCACGCGCCCTGCCTGCTGATCACCCAGCGGGTGTGGTCCACCGATCCGTGGGTCAAGCTCCAGCGCGCCCGCTCGGCGGCCGAGAGGCTCGGCGCGTCCACCGTCGTCGTGCACCCGCCGTTCCGGTGGCAGCGCCAGTACGCGCGGGAGTTCGTGTCCGGGATCTGGCGGATGTCCGAGGAGACCGACGTCCGGTTCGCGGTGGAGAACATGTACCCGTGGCGGTACCGCGACCGCGAGATGCTCGCCTACGCCCCCGAGTGGGACGTGACGAAGGACGACTACCGGCACTTCACCGTCGACCTGTCGCACACCGCGACCGCCCGCACGGACGCCACCGCGATGATCGACCGGATGGGGGACCGGCTCGCCCACGTGCACCTCGCCGACGGCAACGGTTCCGCCAAGGACGAGCACCTGGTGCCGGGGCGCGGTACGCAGCCCTGCGCCGAGCTGCTGGAACGCCTCGCCCGGAGTTCCTTCGACGGGCACGTCGTGATCGAGGTCAACACGCGGCGCGCGATGTCCTCCGCCGAGCGCGAGGCCGACCTGGCCGAGGCGCTGGCCTTCACGCGCCTGCACCTGGCCACCGCAGGCCGGCACGACCGGGCCCGCCGGCCGTGAGCGGGCAGGGCGCGCCGCGCCGCCGGGGTCCGGGCCGGCCGCGGCAGGACGAGGCCGAGGAGGGTCCGGGCACCCAGGAGCGGATCCGGCTCGCGGCCCGGGAGGTGTTCGCGGAACGCGGCTACGACAAGACGTCCGTGCGCGGCATCGCGAAGGTCGCCGGGGTGGACCCGGCGCTGGTGCACCACTACTTCGGCAGCAAGGACGACCTGTTCGCCGCGGCCATCGAGATGAGCATGGAGCCGGCCCTGGTCGTCCCGGCCGTGATCGGCGAGGGGCCGGACGGCATCGGCGAGCGCCTCGCCCGCTACTTCCTCGGCGTGTGGGAGAACCCGGTCACCCGGGCCCCGCTGCTCGCCGTGATCCGGTCCGCGCTCACGCACGAGGCGGCCGCGAAGGTGCTGCGCGGGCTGGTGCTGCGCAGGGTCCTGGAACGGGTCGCCGCCGACCTCGACGTGCCCGATCCGACGTTCCGCGCCGAGCTGGCCGCCTCCCACATGGTCGGCATCGCGATCCTGCGCTACGTCCTGCGCGTGGAGCCCCTCGCGTCGGCGGACCCGGAGGACATCGTGGCGCTCGTGGCCCCTACGCTTCAGCGGTACCTGACCGAGGACTGAGCCGCCCGTCCCGCCATACGGACACGCCGTCCGGATCGCGGGCGGTGGGCGTAGCCTCGTAGCTGAGCCATATCCGCAGTCGCGGCCGACCGTAGGGCCAGCCGCACTCATGGGGAGTGAACCGCATGCCCGAGCTGAGGTCCCGCACCGTCACCCACGGCCGCAACATGGCGGGTGCCCGCGCCCTGATGCGCGCGTCGGGCGTAGCGAGCGAGGACATCGGGAAGCCGATCATCGCGGTGGCCAACTCCTTCACGGAGTTCGTCCCCGGTCACACCCACCTGGCGCCCGTCGGCCGGATCGTCTCCGACGCCATCCGCGCCGCCGGTGCCATCCCCCGCGAGTTCAACACGATCGCCGTCGACGACGGCATCGCGATGGGCCACGGCGGCATGCTGTACTCCCTGCCGTCCCGCGACCTGATCGCGGACAGCGTGGAGTACATGGTCGAGGCGCACTGCGCCGACGCCCTGATCTGCATCTCCAACTGCGACAAGATCACCCCCGGCATGCTGATGGCCGCCATGCGCCTCAACATCCCGGCCGTGTTCGTCTCCGGCGGCCCGATGGAGGCCGGCCAGGCCGTCCTCGTCGACGGCACCGTCCGCAAGCTCGACCTGATCGACGCCATGGTGGACGCCTCCAACGAGAACGTCTCCGACGAGGACGTGCTCCGCATCGAGGAGAACGCCTGTCCCACCTGCGGCTCGTGTTCCGGCATGTTCACCGCCAACTCGATGAACTGCCTCGCCGAGGCCATCGGCCTGGCCCTCCCGGGCAACGGCTCGGTCCTCGCCACCCACACCGCCCGCCGCGCCCTGTACGAGGACGCCGGCCGCACCGTCGTGGAGATCACCAAGCGGTACTACGGGGAGGGCGACGAGTCCGTCCTGCCCCGCAACATCGCCACCCGCGAGGCCTTCGAGAACGCCATGGCCCTCGACATCGCCATGGGCGGCTCCACCAACACGATCCTGCACCTGCTGGCCGCCGCGCAGGAGGCGGGCCTGGACTACGACCTCAAGGACATCGACGCCGTCTCGCGCCGCGTCCCGTGCCTGGCCAAGGTCGCCCCCAACGTCGCGCCCGGCGGCACGTACTACATGGAGGACGTGCACCGCGCCGGCGGCATCCCGGCGATCCTCGGCGAGCTGCACCGCGGCGGGCTCCTCAACAAGGACGTGACGACCGTCCACTCCGAGGGCCTGGAGGACTGGCTCGGCACGTGGGACGCCCGCTCCGGCACGGCGAGCGACACGGCCATGGAGCTGTGGCACGCGGCCCCGGGCTGCGTGCGCTCCGCGACCGCCTTCTCCCAGTCCGAGCGCTGGGACACCCTCGACCTCGACGCCGAGGGCGGCTGCATCCGCTCCGTGCAGCACGCGTACTCCAAGGACGGCGGCCTGGCGGTGCTGCGCGGCAACATCGCCGTCGACGGCTGCGTCGTGAAGACGGCCGGCGTCGACGAGTCGATCTGGACCTTCGAGGGTCCGGCGGTCGTCTGCGAGTCGCAGGACGAGGCCGTCGACAAGATCCTGCGCAAGGAGGTCAAGGCGGGCGACGTCGTCGTCATCCGCTACGAGGGCCCGCGGGGCGGCCCCGGCATGCAGGAGATGCTCTACCCGACGTCGTTCCTCAAGGGCCGCGGCCTGGGCAAGGTCTGCGCGCTGGTGACGGACGGCCGTTTCTCCGGCGGCACCTCCGGCCTGTCCATCGGCCACGCCTCCCCGGAGGCGGCGTCCGGCGGTGACATCGCCGTCGTCGAGGACGGCGACCTGATCCGCATCGACATCCCGAACCGCTCCATCGAGATCGTCGTCGACGACGCCACCCTGGCCGCCCGGCACGAGGCCCTCGGCGGGGTCTACGCCCCGAAGAACCGCGAGCGCAAGGTCTCCGCGGCCCTGCGCGCCTACGCCGCGATGGCCACCAGCGCCGACAAGGGCGCGGTCCGCGACGTCACGCGGCTGGGCTGACCCCCCGGCAGGCCCCCCGACAGCGACGCCCCCGCACCGAGCCGGTGCGGGGGCGCCCGCGTGTCTGCGCTGCTGCGCGACCTCGCCCGCCGTCACTGCCCGGCCGGTCCGCCCGCCGTGACCACCTGGCCGGTCCGCCCGCCGTCACCACCTGGCCGGGTCGCCCGCGTCCACCGCGAACACCGAGCCGTCGGGCGCGCCCGCGAACACCCGCCCGCCACCGGCCACCGGCGCGGGCAGCGTCGAGGCGTAGGTGTCCCTGCCGTCGGCCATCCGCGCGCGGGTCTGGCCCACCGGCCGGCCGGCGGCGGCGTCGACGGCCAGCAGCCGGCCGTCCGGCGCCGTCAGCAGGACCCGGCCGTCGGCGACCACCGGCCGCGACGCCACCGTCACGCCGGTCTCCAGCCGCCACCGCTCTGTGTCGGCGCCGACCGCGACCAGCGCCCCGGAGGTCCCGAACAGGTACGTGACCCCGTCCCGGTCCACCGCCGCCTCCGCGTCGAACAGCGGCGCCGTGAGCCGCACCCGCTGTGCCGACTGCGCCGCGAGATCGGCGCGCACGACGGCCGTGGTCCGGCCTGACGCGTCGACGTCCATCAGGTACAGGGCCCCGCGGGCCGCCCCCACCGGCCGCAGCCGCCCCGCCGTCCGGAACTGCCGGGAGACGGTGCCGGTCGCCGGGTCGACCGCGGCGAGCTGTGTGGAACCGCCGGCGTCGGGCGTCGCCACGTACAGTTCGGGCGCGGCGCCGCCCTCCGGCCCGCCGCCGGTCCACCACACGGAGCCGACCCCGCCGATCTGCCGGGTCCACCGCGTCGTGCCGGCGGCCGCGTCCAGCGCGGTGACGCTGCCGTTCGTGCCCACCAGGAGCACCTGACCGCCCGCTGCCACCGGCTGCGCACCGGCGGGGAGCCCGTGCCGCCAGCGCTCCGCCCCCGTCGCCGGGTCCAGGGCCCGGAGCGTCTCGCTGCCCGGGACCACGACGAGGACCCGTCCGCCGGCGTGCAGGGGCGCGCCCGGCGCCGTCGTCCCCTTGGCCGGGGCGGAGGCGGGCGCCTCGACCCGCCACACCGCCGTGCCGTCCGCGGGGTCGAGCCGGGCCGCGGCGAGCCCCGGTCCGGCGCAGTAAAGGGCGTCCGCCTGCCAGGAGCAGGCACCGATGCGACTGCCCGTACCGGGCGTGCCCAGGGGGACCGACCAGGGGGCGAAGGCCTTTCCCGGCGCGGGGGCGGCCGCCGGATCGGCCTTCCCGGCGATCTGGGCGGGCGAGGCTCCGGCGCCCGGCCCGAAGTGCAGGTACCCGCCGACGGCGCCGCCCGCGAGCAGCAGCCCGGCCCCGGCCGCGAGGGCGATCCGTGCCCGCCGCCGGCGCGGCGTACCCGGTTCCGGTCCGTCCGGGACGCGCTCCCTGCGGTGGGTGAGCAGCTCGGCCCCGTCGGGCTCGCGCGGCCGGGGGATGAAGGCCTGGGTGTCCTCGGCCGTCGGGTACGCGACCGCCCGCATCTCCGCGATCAGCTCCGCGGCGGTGGGCCGGTCCTGCGGGTCCTTGGCCAGGCAGCGCTCGACGAGCGGTACGAGCTGCCGCGGCAGCCCGGTCAGATCGGGTTCGCTGTGGACCACCTGGTACGCCACGAGGTAGTGGCTGTCGGAGTCGAAGGGTCCGCGGCCCGTCGCCGCGTGCACGAGCACCGCGCCCAGGGCGAAGACGTCGGCGGCCGTCCCCACCTCGCGGGGCCGCTGGAACTGCTCGGGCGCCATGAACGGCGGCGTCCCGATGAGCTTGCCCGTCTCGGTCCGCAGGTCACTGTCGGCCGGCCGGGAGATCCCGAAGTCGATGACGCGTACGCCGTCGGGCGCCATCAGCACGTTGCTCGGCTTGAGGTCCCGGTGCACCACGCCCGCCCGGTGGATGTCCCGCAGCGCCTCCGCCAGCCCGGCGGCGAGCCGGGCCAGCTCACTGCGGTCCAGCACCCGCTCCCGTACCCGCTCGGCGAGCGTCGGCGCGTCGATGAACAGGGTGGCCATCCAAGGCCGTTCGGCATCGGGGTCGGCGTCCACGACGGGTGCGGTGAACGCCCCGCTCACCCGCCGCGCGGCCGCGACCTCCTGCCGGAAGCGGGCCCGGAACTCCGGGTCGACGGCGTGCTCGGCATGCACGATCTTGACGGCGAGTTTCAGCCCCGACCCGGACGTGGCGAGGTGGACGACGCCCATCCCCCCGGAACCGAGCACCGATTCGAGCCGGTACTGCCCGGCGTACTCCGGAAAGCCCGCGTAGTCCGCGCGCAGCGAATGCACCGCTCACCACCCCCGCCGGAGCCTAGTCGATGACCCGTACGCATCTCCAAGGTCCTGCTACCCTGCGCGAGTTGCGCCCGGCAACGCCCATGGGGGGAGATTTCGCATGTCGGTGGAGAACGATTCGAGCCAAGTCCAGAGCCTGACGTCCGGCTCCGGCTACCCGTCCTATCCGGTCGCTCCCGGCTACCGGCTGAACGTCCGCAGCGGTCCCGGCACGAACTACTCGGTGATCGACGTCCTGCCGCTCGGCGCGACCGTCACGCTGCGCTGCCAGACCGAGGGCACCACGGTCTCCGGCCCGTACGGCACGAGTGACATCTGGGACTGCATCGGCAACGGCCGGTTCGTCTCCGACACGTACGTGCGGACCGGCAGCGACGGCTTCGTGGTCACGCACTGCGGCTGACGCCCGGCCCGCCCGGCCCGCCCGCCCGGCCCGCCCGCCCGGCCCGCCCGCCGCGCCCGTCGGCCGGGTGGGCGACCGGTACGGGCGCGACCCGTCTGACACGTGAGACACACCCGGCCCGGCCGGCCCGGCGGGGGATAATCGCCGCTGTGAGCGACGACCAGCGAGACCAGACCCCCGCCGAGCCGGCGGCCGGGGCGCCCGCCCCGGCCCGGGCGGCCTCGGCCGCGCCCGCGCCCGCGCCGACGGTCCCCACCGGCCCGCAGCCCGAGCCGATCCGGTACTTCGGCACCACCTGGGTGAACCACGAGAGCGGCTACGGCCTGCGCCGCGCCGCCCTCGCCGTCGGCTCCCTGGTCACGGCCACCGCCGCCGCCGTGCTGCTGCGCCTGTCCTACGAGGGCCTGGAGATCGGCAACGTCGGCCCCTTCCTGAGCATCTCGGTCGTCGTCCTCTTCGCGATCTCCAGCGCCATCGCCTTCGTCAAGACCTGGGACGCCTACAACCGGCGTCCGGCCCCGTCCTCCGACGAGGCCGCCCTCAAGGGCCTCAAGACGATCGGTTTCATCGGCTCCCTCATCGCGTACTCCCTGCGCTGCCTCGTCGAGGCTCCCGGCGAGAAGGTCCGCCGCGGCGAGTACGAGCGCGCCCTGGCCGACTACGAGCGCCGCCGCAGCACCCGCACGGGCAACCCGGCCGCCCGCCGCCCCAAGCGCAAGAAGTAGACCTCCCGCCGATTGACGCCCCGGCACCGCCAGGAGCATTATTCATCACATGATGAATAAGCAGGCCGGTGCAGAACCGGCCGCCGCCGTGCACGCCCACGGCCTCACCGTCCGCCGCGGCACCGGCCGCACCCCGCGCACCGTCATCGACGACATCGCCTTCGACGTCCCCCGCGGCCGCATCACCGGCCTCCTCGGCCCCTCCGGCTGCGGCAAGTCCACCCTCCTGCGCGCCGTCGTCGGCACCCAGGCCCACGTCACCGGCACCCTCGACGTCCTCGGCCACCCCGCCGGCCACCCCGGCCTCCGCTCCCGCATCGGCTACGTCACCCAGGCACCCTCCGTCTACGACGACCTCACCGTCCGCCAGAACCTCGACTACTTCGCCGCGATCCTCGATCCCGGCCGGGCCGCCGCCGCCCGCCGCGCCGACGCCGTCGACCGCGCCATCACCGACGTCGACCTCACCGGCCGCGCGGGAGCCCTCGCCGGGAACCTCTCCGGCGGCCAGCGCAGCCGCGTCTCCCTCGCCGTCGCCCTGCTCGGCACCCCCGAGCTGCTGGTCCTCGACGAACCCACCGTCGGACTGGACCCCGTCCTGCGCCGCGACCTGTGGACCCTCTTCCACGACCTCGCCGCCACCCGCGGCGCCACGATCCTCGTCTCCTCCCACGTCATGGACGAGGCCGAGCGCTGCCACGACCTGCTCCTCATGCGCGCGGGCCGCATCCTCGCCCAGGACACCCCCGACGCCCTGCGCACCCGCACCCACTCCGCCACCGTCGAGGAAGGCTTCCTCCGCCTCGTCGACGAGGCCAACGCCCTCCCCGCCCAGGAGCAGACCCGATGAACGCCGCCCGGACCGCCGCCACCGCCGCCCGCGTCCTGCGCCAGCTCCGCCACGACCCGCGGTCCATCGCCCTGATGGTCCTCGTGCCCGTGCTGATGCTCACCCTGCTGCGCTTCGTCTTCGACGGCAGCCCCCGCACCTTCGACGGCATCGGCGCGTCACTCCTCGGGATCTTCCCCCTCATCACCATGTTCCTGGTGACCTCCATCGCCACCCTGCGCGAACGCACCTCCGGAACCCTCGAACGCCTCCTCGCCATGCCGCTCGGCAAGGGCGACCTCATCGCCGGCTACGCCCTCGCCTTCGGCGCCGTCGCCGTCGTCCAGTCCCTCCTCGCCACCGGTCTCGCCCTCTGGGTCCTCGGTCTCGACGTCGTCGGCTCCCCCTGGCTCCTCCTCCTCGTCGCGCTGCTCGACGCCCTCCTCGGCACCGCCCTCGGCCTCTTCGTCTCCGCCTTCGCCGCCTCCGAGTTCCAGGCCGTCCAGTTCATGCCGGCGGTGATCTTCCCCCAGCTGCTCCTGTGCGGACTCTTCGCCGCCCGCGACACCATGCACCCCGTACTCGAAGGCATCTCCGACGTCCTGCCCATGTCCTATGCCGTCGACGGCATGACCCAGGTCCTCACCCACACCGACATGACCGCCGACTTCGTCCGCGACGCCGTGATCGTCGCCGCCTGCGCCCTGCTCGTCCTCGCCCTCGGCGCCGCCACCCTCCGCCGCCGCACCCCCTGACCCGCCTGACCGCACTGCGGACACCGCGACCCCGCCACCGGTCCGGGTGCAAGGATGAGGACGCGTACGCGCACGCCTACGCAGCCCAGGCGGAAGAACAGTTCGGCGAGGTGAATCGGGCATGACCCAGACAGTCGCAGTCCTCGGTACCGGCAAGATCGGCGAGGCCCTGCTCAGCGGAATGATCCGCGGCGGCTGGCCCGCCTCCAAGCTCCTCGTCACCGCGCGCCGCAGCGACCGCGCCGAGGAGCTCCGCACCCGCTACGGCGTCGAGGCCGTCTCCAACGCCGAGGCCGCCAAGCGCGCCGACACCCTGATCCTCACCGTCAAGCCCCAGGACATGGCCAAGCTCCTCGACGAGCTCGCCCCGCACGTCCCCGCCGACCGGCTCGTCATCAGCGGCGCCGCCGGCGTCCCCACCTCCTTCTTCGAGGAGCGCCTCAGCCCCGGCACCCCCGTCGTGCGCGTCATGACGAACACCCCCGCCCTCGTCGACGAGGCCATGTCCGTCATCTCCGCCGGCAGCCACGCCACCGCCGAGCACCTCGCCCACACCGAGGAGATCTTCGGCGGCGTCGGCAAGACCCTGCGCGTCCCCGAGTCCCAGCAGGACGCGGCCACCGCCCTCTCCGGCTCCGGCCCCGCCTACTTCTACTTCCTCGTCGAGGCCATGACCGACGCCGGCATCCTCCTCGGCCTGCCCCGCGCCCAGGCCCACGACCTCATCGTCCAGGCCGCCATCGGCGCCGCGGTGATGCTCCGCGACAGCGGCGAACACCCCGTCAAGCTCCGCGAGGCCGTCACCTCGCCCGCCGGTACGACCATCAACGCCATCGTCGAACTGGAGAAGCACGGCGTACGGGCCGCCCTGATCGCCGCCCTCGAAGCCGCCCGCGACCGCAGCCGCGAGCTCGCCACCGGCAACAGCTGAACCACGGGTACGGGCCCCCGCCGTGCGGGGGCCGTCCTCCCGGCTACGGCGCGAGCAGCCCGATCGCCTCGTACGCGCGGTCCACCACGGGCCGCGCCAGCTCCCTGGCCCGCCCCGCACCCTCCCGCAGCGCCTTGTCCACCTGCGCGGGATCGGCCGCCAGCTCCGCGTGCCGCTCCTGCAACGGCCGCAGCAGCTCGACCACCGCGTCGGCCACGTCCCGCTTCAGCGCCCCGTACCCGCTGTACCCGCCGGCGAGCGCGGCCGGATCCCCGCCGGTGCACGCCGCCAGGATGTCCAGCAGGTTCGCCACCCCCGGCCGCGCCTCCCGGTCGTAGAGCACCCCGTCGTCCCCGCTGTCGGTGACGGCCCGCATCACCTTCTTGCGCACCACCCCGGGCTCGTCGAGGAGGTAGACGATCCCCGCCCCGTTCGCGTGGGACTTCCCCATCTTCGACGTCGGATCCTGCAGGTCCATGACCCGCGCGGCCACCGACGGCAGGGTGGCCCTCGGAACGGTGAAGGTGTGCCCGTAGCGCTGGTTGAAGCGCACCGCCAGGTCCCGGGTCAGCTCGACGTGCTGGCGCTGGTCCTCACCGACCGGGACCTCCGCGGCCCCGTAGGCCAGGATGTCCGCCGCCATCAGCACCGGATACGTGAGCAGGGAGAGCCGTACGCCTTCGCCGGACGCCTGCGCCTTCGCCGCCTTCTCCCTGTACTGGATCATCCGCCGCAGCTCGCCGTCGGTCGCCGTGCACTCCAGCAGGTAGGCCAGCCGCGTGTGCTCGTCGACGTGGCTCTGTACGAAGAGGGTGCAGCGCTGCGGTTCCAGCCCGGCGGCCATCAGCAGCGTCGCGGCCTGCCGGCTCAGCCGGCGTACGCGTGCCGGCTCGTGCTCGACGGTCAGGGCGTGCAGGTCGACAACGCAGAACAGGGCGTCGTCCGGCGCCTGATCGGCCGCGACCCACTGCCGGACCGCACCCAGGTAGTTCCCCAGGGTCATGTGACCGGTCGGCTTGATCCCGCTGAAGATCCTCGTCATGTCCTGCTCTCCCTGTGCGTGAGTGGTGTCGGGCCGTCGCCTCGGGCGGCCGGGCCACTCCCGGGAGGGAG